>NZ_CP194070.1:1375000-6175000 GCF_050871195.1 Streptomyces araujoniae | reverse complement strand
TGGTGCCGGTCAGGAGTTTCCTTCGCTGCCGCCGGTGCCTCCGACGGTCAGGGCGTCCACCTCGTCGAAGGTCTGGAGCAGCGTCTGCGCGTCGATCGCGTCGAGGTTCTTCTCCTTGGTCTTGTTCGCCTCCTCGATGGTGTCGGTGAGGGCTTCCTTCAGCTCCTTGAAGAGGGTCACCTGGTCGCCGAGGAGCTTGTCGATCCCGGTGGCGGCCGTGGTGATGGAGGTGAGCAGCGTCTTGCCGGAGATCAGGTCCCCCTCCTCGCCCCGGCCGATCTTGCCGATGCGCAGGATCTGCTGGTCCTTCTTGGGGTTCTCCGGGGTGGTGTATCCGGCGACCAGGTCACCGAGCGGCCGGACGCCGTCCTTGGTGTCCTCCCGGTGGCTCTTCGCGTCGCGCTGGACCGGCTCGACCTCGTAGTCCCGGAAGTTCTCCATCTGCTTGAGGTCGAAGTGCTTGACGTCGGCCTTCTCACCGGCCATGGGGCGTCCTCCTCGGGTTCGGTGCCGGACGGGGTACGGGGCGGCGGGCGCCGGGGGTCTCCGGTCGCCCGCGACGCGTCCGGGTCCCGCCCGCCGACGGGGCGGTGGGGCGGAACCCGGAGTCGGCTAACGGGCCCGTACGTTGCCCCAGTTGTCGGCGCTCCGGCGCTCGTCCCGCGAGTGGTTGTCGTGGATCATCTGGACGAGGTCGCCGCTGTCGCCGAGGAGCAGGGCCATGTTCTTGGTCGCCTGGTCCCACTCGGCCTGCACACCGCGGTACATCGCCTGGTCGTCACCCTCCCAGGAGCTGACGAGCGGCTTCAGCTCGCCCTCCAGGTTGTTGAGGGTGGTGATGATCTGCTGGGTCTGCTGCTTCAGCTCCTCGATCGCGTGGCGAACCGTGGAGTACTGCACATCGATGATGCCGTCGGCCATGACATCTCCTCTCGGATGGCCGGGCCGGGGCCCGGTGGTGCTGAGGGGGTCCGGCCTCCGCACGGGTGACCGGTGACGCGGGGTCGGGTCAGCGCAGCGCCTCGAAGACGCCCTGGCTGGTCTTGCTGTTGAGCACCTCGGTGAGGTCCTGGTTCTCCCTGGCCAGCCGGTTGGCCGAGGTCACGTTCTCCTGAAGCGCGTCGATCATCTTGCTGATCTGGACGACGACCTTCTGGGACTCGCCGGTCCAGCTCCGGAAGAGCCTCAGCAGGGCCTGGCCCTCGTCCCCGCCGACGCCCGAACGCGCCGCGATCTGGGCAACGTTGTCCTGGATCTTCTCCACCTGGGCCCGGGCCGACTCGAGTGAGGAGACACCTCCCAAGCCCTTGGCATAATCAGCCCTCCGCTGGCCAGTGTCCGCCATGTCACGCTCCCTTCGTCGAGGCAACTCTCGTCACGTGGTTGCCCGCTGAGGTTATGGAGAACCTCGTGTGCGGCGCAACGTACGCAAGGAAGATTTGAGCATAGGCCGGGTTCCTGCATTCCTTGCACGGCACGGAAGTTGATCCGATGTTTCCCCGAAATGAACGCGGACGGGGTCCGGATGGCCACGCGGCGGGGTTCAGACAGGAAACGGGCACCGGAGGAATCCGAACGGGCACCGGGGCGGCCCATTTTCTGAGCTTTATCTGAGGTTCCTCCGGAGAATTCCCCACCAAATCTCCCCGAGCGGCACCGGGCCGTGCGCGCCGCCTGGACCGCCCCTGATTCCCGTTCTCGGCCCTGTTGGGGGTGTTTGCGTGGATCATGGCCGGGAGTCGGCGGCTCCGACGGCACCGGGCGATCCGGCCGCCGCCTTCGCGCCGTCCGCGCACCGGGGGGCGGTGACCCTGGGCTCGGCGGCACCGGTGGCCGCGGCCGGGTCCAGGTCCGCGCCGGTCGGCAGCGCCGCGAGGAGCGGTGCGGGAACGGAGCCGATATCGCCCTCCCCGTACCCGAGCGCCGCCAGGGCGTCCTTGCCCGGCACGCGGTACTTCACGCCGTTCTCCGCCACCAGGTAGGTCGTCGACGCGTGGGCCGCACCGCTGGCGTGCAGGGCCCGTACCAGGGCGCCGTGCCCCGGCCGGACGACCGTGGCGTCGGTGGAGGCGCAGGCCTCGGCCAGCGGCTGGGCGGCTCCCCGCGAGAACGCGACGGGGGCCAGCCCGGTGAGCGGGACCAGGACCGACCGGATGCGGGCGCCGCCGTTGCCGCCGTCGACCTGCGCGCAGAGTGCGGTGCCGCGCGGCGCGGACTGCGGGGCGGGAGGCGTACGGGGCAGCTCCGCGCCGGCCGCCGGGGGCGTGGCGGACTCCTTCGCGCGGTGGGTGCGCAGCGCGTCGGCGCCGACCGCGCGGGCCTGGGGCGAACTCCCCTGGTAGGCGTCCTTCTGGGTGGCCGGGTCGCCCAGCACGAGGGCGGCCTCCAGCCGGGAGAGCGGCACCAGGCCGTCCTTGCGGAGCAGGTGGTACGTGCTGTCGCCGCCGGGGACGCTGACCTCGAAGAGCTGGCCGACGCGGCTGGGTTCGCCGCCCAGGACCGGGCCCTCCTCGCCGCGCCCGGGGACCTCCGGGGGCTTCAGGGCCGGGCCGGGGGCCAGGGCGTCGAGGAAGGCGGCCGAGACCGGCATGGCCCGCTCGGAGCCGTAACCGAGGGCGTTGCGGGCGTCGGAGGCCCGGTCCAGGGGCAGCCGGCTGCCCCGCCACACCAGGTACTCGGCGCGGTCCGGGCCGCTGACGAGGACACCCCGGTCGGCGCCGACGTCCTGGGTCTCCAGCGGGGCCCCGGCGACCAGCGTGGTGGCCCCCGCCTCCTCCACCCCGGCGCCCGTGACGCCGCCGGAGGTGCTGGGCAGCGCCCCGTCCGGGCCGGTCACGCACATGTGCCAGGCCCCGGGGTCCAGCTGGGCGGGGCCCGGCAGGGTGTCGGGGGCGCCGGGGATGCCGGCCGGGGAGCCGACGGGGACGTCCCGCAGCGAGGCGGTGGAGACGTCCACGGCCTTGAGCTGGGCGCCTCCGATCAGCCGGGCGGAGGCGTAGTTGCGCACCGGGTGGAGCACCCCGTCGGTGCCGGTCCACAGGTAGCGGGCCCCGGTCTCACGGTTGACCACCAGGTTCTCGCCCTTGCGCCAGGTCTCGTTGCCGCCGGGGCGCAGCAGCCCGTAGACGGTGGTGCCGGCCCCGATCAGGACGGTCACCAGGATGCCGAAGACGATGCCCCGGGTGGTCCGGCCCAGCGGGCTCTCCGGGGCGTCCGGGTCGGCCGTGAGCAGGCCCGAGCTGAGCCTGCCCATCATGAATCCGTGGGCCTGCACCTGGTCGCGCTTGGACTGCACGGCCTCTCCTCAACTCGTCTTCCATCAAGCGGCGTACGGGGGGAACTCAGCCGAACAGGCCGCGCAGCCAGCCGAAGAGGCCCGCGACCCATAGGGCGAACGGCAGCAGCGCGACCGCGAGGCCGGTGTGGGCCAGCTCCGCGGCCCGGCCCCAGTAGGGCAGCATCCGGCGGCCGGGCACGACCCACGAGGCGGTCACGAGACCGGCAGCGGCGGCGAGCAGGACCGCGAAGACCACCAGGCGGCCGTCGGCGTCGCTGTCCACCGCCCAGGCCCGGGCGAGCAGCAGCAGCCCCCAGATCCCGGGGACCACGAGGGTGAGGCGCTGGCCGATGTCGATCAGGCCCCGGGCGTGCAGGAGCAGCAGCAGGGACAGGGCGAGTGCGGTGAGCGTCTCGGGCAGGTCGGGGGTGTGGGCGAGGACGGTCAGGGCGGCGGCGACGACCGTTCCGGTGGCGGCGAAGAGGGCGGTGACCCAGCGCCCGGCGAGTTCGGTGCGCTCGGCGACCTCGTCGCCCGCGTACGGGTCGATGCCTTCCTGGAGCTGTCCGGCGGAGGAGGGCAGGGCGGGCATCCGCATCCCGGCCAGTTTGAAGGCGAAGGGGGCCACGGCACCGGCGGCGAGCGCGACCACGGTGGCGACCAGCGCGACGGCGGCGGGCACGTCCAGGCCGGAGTAGCCCATCAGCCCACCGGAGATCGCGGTGGCGACCGCGACCACGGCGGTGGCCAGCAGCGCCGGGGCGCCGACGGCCGTGGCCGCGAGCGCGAGGACCGCGCCGCCCGCGGCGGCGGCACCGGCCGCGAGCAGCCGGGCGCCCACGACCTGGGCCGCGTCGGGCCCGGTCAGCTCTCCGCCGGGCAGCACCCAGCCGACCAGCGCGAAGCACGGGGCGACCAGCAGGCCGAGCGCGGTGGCGGAGAGCCGGTCCCCGATCGCGCGGCTGGCGGTACCGGCCCCCGCGAGGAGCAGCACCCCGGCCACGGTGGCGCAGGCGGCCCGGATGCCGGCGGAGCCGGTCACGCCGGGCTGGAAGAGCAGCACCAGGGCGGCCGCCACGGTCGCCAGGGCGGTCCCCACGAGCAGGCCGCGGGCCGCCCCGGCGTGCCAGGTGTGCAGCCGCCGGCCCACCGTCTCGGCGATCCCGTCGACCAGGTCGTCGAGGCGGGCCTCGGGCAGCGCCTCGGTGTGCGGGCGCAGATGGAGCACGGCCCCGTCGGCGAGACCGGCGCCCGCCAGGGTGGTCTCCTCGTCGAGCGGTGCGTCGCCGAGCCTCTGGAGCACCCATCCGGCGTGGTCGAGCCCGGCCTCCTCGGCCTCCTCACCGACGTACCGCAGGAGGGTGGGGAGGAGGTCGGCGACGGGCACGTCGGCGGGCACGGCCAGATCGATGGTGACGCTCGGCGCACGTACGGTCAGGCGGCATGTTTCGGCCACCGCACTGTCGGTCATCAGCAGAACTCTCGTCTTCCGTGCGGGCTTTGACAGGAAGGTTCCCCGGGAGAGGGAATGTGCGAACAGTACGGATAAGTCCGCGGCCTGTGAACCGGGCGGCCGGGCGGGGAAATTGTGCCCGCGCACTCGTCGGCCACCACTCCCGCGTGGACAGGGCGCGTTCCGTGAATGCAGACTACTGCCTGCGGCCACCGGCCGTACTGCGGGCCGGTGGAGGAATCCGGCGGGCTCCGTCCGGCCCGGAAGTCCGGACACACCCGTCATCCGCTCGAAACTTTCACCCGGCGTTCATCGGTGCACCCCGCCCGAGGAATCCCCCGGGTGCGGTCTTTCCTCCTCCCGGACGCGCCGGTATTCGGCGCGGGCCGGAAAGCCAGTGAACCGGAGGTTCTGTTCCTTGAGTGTCGTGCTGTTTCGCCGTCCGGCCCGCAGACGCGGGCCGGAGATGCCCGATGGGCAGTTGACCCTCCAGGAGCCACCGGTCCTCGCGGAGTCGGTGCCGGACACCTCGGCGGTGTGGACGTACCTGCCGATGGCGCTGATGTCGGTGTCGATGATGCTGATGTTCCTGCGCCCCGGCGGCGGGAACGGCGTCTTCATGTATCTGGCGATGGGCGTCATGGCGCTCTCCGCCGGTGCCATGCTGCTGGGGCAGCTGATGCGCCGCTCCAGCGAACGGAAGCAGCGGCTGAAGGGGGAACGGCGGGACTATCTGCGCTATCTGGCCCAGACCCGCAAGCGGGTGCGGACCACCATCGCGGAGCAGCAGCGGGCGCTGGCCTGGCGCCACCCGGAGCCGGCGTCGCTGCGTTCGCTGGCCCGCACCACCCGGCTGTGGGAACGGCGCCCGGCGGACGAGGACTTCGGCGAGGTCCGGATCGCGGTCGGTGAGCAGCAGCTCGCGCTCACCCTCACCCCGGTCTCCACCCGGCCGGTCGAGGACCTGGAACCGCTCTGCGCCCACGCCCTGCGCCGCTTCATCCGCGCCTACTCCACCATCCCGGACCAGCCGCTCGGCCTCTATCTGCGCTCCTCGGCCCGGATCCTGCTGCGCCCCGAGGAGGGGCCGGACGGGAAGCCCGCGGAGGACGGGGGCGAGGACGTACGGGCGCTGGTGCGGGCGCTCCTCGGACAGCTCGCGGTCTTCCACGCCCCCGAGGAGCTGTGGATCGCGTTCTGCGTCAGCGACGAACGGCGGCCCGACTGGGAGTGGGTCAAGTGGCTCCCGCACGTGCTGGATCCGCACGAGGAGGACGGCGCCGGGCAGGCCCGCCGGATCACCGCCGACCTCACCGAGCTGGACGACCTGCTGGGCGCCGAGTTCGCCGAGCGCCCCGGCTTCGACCCGGACGCCACCCCGGGCCGCGACGAGCCGTACACGGTCGTGGTGGTGGACGGGGTCGCCATCCCCGAGGGGCACCGCTGGGAGGGGCACGGCTACCGCAACGCCCTGGTCCTGGACGTGTCGGGGGCGCTGCGCTGGCGGCCCGGCCGCAACACGCTGCGGCTGACCGTCGGGCCCGAGCAGGTGAACCTGGTGCGCACCGACCGCAGCCGCAAGGAGCGTTCGGTGCCGCTCGGGCGACCCGACCGGCTCGGCACGCTCGGCGCGCAGGCGCTGGCCCGGCTCCTCTCGCCGCGCCGGATGAGCCTGGGCTCCGACATCGCGCAGCCGCTGGAGACCGATGTCGAGCTGACCACGCTGCTCGGCATCCCCGATCTGCACCGGCACGACCCGAAGACCCTCTTCGCCCGGCACTCCGGCTCCGGCCGGCTGCGGGTGCCGATCGCGGTCGGCGTGGACGGCCGCCCGGTGGAGCTGGACATCAAGGAGTCCGCGCAGGGCGGGATGGGCCCGCACGGCATGCTGATCGGGGCCACCGGCTCCGGCAAGAGCGAGCTGCTGCGCACCCTGGTCCTCGGCCTCGCCCTGACCAACTCCTCCGAGACCCTCAACTTCGTCCTGGTCGACTTCAAGGGCGGCGCCACCTTCCTCGGCCTGGAGGAACTCCCGCACACCTCCGCGGTGATCACCAACCTGGCCGACGAAGTCGCCCTGGTGGAACGTATGCAGGACGCGCTGCACGGCGAACTGATCCGCCGGCAGGAGCTGTTGCGTTCGGCGGGCAACTACACCTCCGCGCTGGAGTACGAACGGGCCCGCGCCGCCGGGACGGACCTGGCCCCGCTGCCCAGCCTCTTCGTCGTGGTCGACGAGTTCAGCGAACTGCTCTCCACGCACCGCGAGTTCATGGAGCTGTTCGTGATGATCGGGCGGCTCGGCCGCTCGCTCGGCGTCCATCTCCTGCTGGCCTCGCAGCGGTTGGACGAGGGCCGCATGCACCAGCTGGAGAGCCACCTCTCGTACCGGATAGGGCTGCGCACCTTCTCCGCGATGGAGAGCCGCGGTGTCCTCGGGGTGCCCGACGCCTACGAGCTGCCCGCGGCTCCGGGCGGCGGCTATCTGAAGTCCGGGGTGGAGGCGCTGACCCGCTTCCGGGCCGCGTACTCCTCGGGGACGTACCGGCGTCGTACGGGCGCGGTGGTGCAGGCCCGGGTGGCGAGCCAGGTGGTGCCGTGGACCAGCGGCTGGGTGGTGCCCCGCACCCTGGAGGCGGCGCCCGAGCCGGAGCCGGAGGCCGAGGAGGGCGACGAGGAGGCGCTGATCGACGTGGCGCTGGACCGGCTGCGCGGCTCCGGGCCCGCCGCCCACCAGGTGTGGCTGCCGCCGCTGGACGAGCCGTCACCGCTGGACGCGCTGCTGCCCGGGATCGCCCCGGACAAGGTGCGGGGGCTGACCGCGGCGGGCTGGCCGGGCACGGGCAAGCTGCACGTGCCGGTCGGCCTGGTGGACAAGCCGTTCGAGCAGCGCCGCGACCCGCTGATGGTGGACCTCTCCGGGGCGGGCGGCCATGTCGCCGTCGCGGGTGGTTCGCAGAGCGGCAAGTCCACGCTGGCCCGCACCCTGATCGCCGCCCTGGCCCTCACCCACACCCCGGCCGAGATCCAGTTCTACTGCCTGGACTTCGGCGGCGGCGGCCTCTCCCAGCTCGCCGGTCTCCCGCATGTCGGCGGGGTCGCCGCCCGGCTCAACCCGGAGCGGGTCAACCGGGCGGTGGCCGAGGTGATGGCGCTGCTCGCCCGGCGCGAGCAGTTCTTCGTGGACCACACGCTGGACTCCATGCAGTCCTACCGGCGCCGCCGGGCCGCCGGGGAGTTCCCGGACGAGCCGTTCGGTGATGTGTTCATGGTGGTCGACGGCTGGTCCACGGTCCGCCAGGACTACGACGACCTGATCCCGAAGTTCAACGAACTCGCCGCCCGGGGCCTCAACTACGGCATCCACCTGATCATCACCACCACCCGCTGGGTGGAGCTGTCCGCCCAGGTCCGCGACCAGGCGGCCACCCGTCTGGAGCTGCGGATGGGTGACCCGATGGACTCCGAGATCGACACCCGCAAGGCCCGTTCGGTGCCGCGCACCGGCGGCCGGGGCATCACCGCGGACAGCAAGATGCACTTCCTGGCCGGTCTGCCGCGCCTCGACGGCAGCGGTTCGCTGGAGGACCTGGGCGAGGGCGTGGCCCACCTGGTCGCCGAGGTCTCCCGGCACTGGCACGGCCCGTCCGCGCCGCAGATCCGGATGCTCCCGCACCGGCTGCCGGTCTCGGAGCTCCCGGCGCCGGAGGCCACGGAGGGCGGCGGCATGCGGCTGGCCCTCGGTCTCGACCAGGAGGCTCTGGAGCCGGTCTGGCACGACTTCAGCCGGACCCCGCACATGATCGCGGTCGGGGACACCGAGAGCGGCAAGACCAACCTGCTGCGGCTGGTCACCCAGGGCATCACCCGCCGGTACACCCCCTCCGAGGCGAAGATCATCGTGGTGGACTACCGCCGTACGCTGGTCGACGCCATCCCGGAGGAGTACCGCATCGGGCACGTCATCTCCCTGGACAACCTGAACGAGACCATCGAGGGTGCCGCCCGCGCGATGAAGACCCGGGTGCCCGGGGCCGACATCTCGCCCGCCCGGATGCGCGGCTGCGACTGGTGGACGGGCCCGCGCCTGTTCATCCTGGTCGACGACTACGACATGGTCTCCGGCAACTCCTTCCAGAGCCCGTTCGAGCCGCTCTTCGAGCATCTGAACCTGGGCTTCGAGATGGGGCTGCACCTGGTCGTCGCCCGCAGCGCCATGGGCGCGGGCCGGGGGCTGAGCGACGGGCTGATCCGCCGCCTCGACGAGGCCAACAACCCGGCCGTGCTGCTCTCCTGCCCGCCCACGGAGGGCCGCCTCTTCGGCAACGCGAAGCCGCTGAACCTGCCGCCGGGCCGGGCCCTGCACATCCAGCGCCGCAAGCCGCGGCTGGTGCAGACCGCGCTGGTCGACGAGGGCTGAGACGGTACGGAGGAGGCCCCCTCCCGCGGTCCGCGCGGGAGGGGGCCTCCTCCGTGTCTCAGTGCTCGCCCGCGGTACCCGCTCCGGCCGGCCGCCAGCCCCGGGATCGGGCCCGGGAGAGGGCGAATCCGGCCCACAGGAGCGAGAACACCCCGGCCGAGCCGAGCAGCACGAAGAGGACGGCCCGGCCGGTGGCGCGGTCGGTGCCGGAGGTGTCCCGTACGGCCACGGGCTCGGCGGCGGGCGGCGGACCGGCGGCGGGCGCGCCGGAGCCGGCCCGGACGGTGGTGACGGCGGCGTACGCGTCGAGTTGGGGTATGTCGGCCGGATAGGCGGTCGCGGTCAGCCTGCGGGCGGCCTCCTCCGCCGACGCGTCGGGGTGGGCAGCGCGGACGACGGCGGCGGCTCCGGCGGCGTACGCCGTGGCCACCGCGACACCGCCGCCGAGGTAGTGGCCCTTGCCGCGCGGCCCGCCGGAGACGACGCCCGCCCCGGGGGCGGCCAGGTCGACGTCGCCGGTGGTCAGCGCGCGGTCCGGGCGGGACCCGGCGGGCAGCATGTCGGCGACCGACAGCACCCCGGGCTCGCCGGCGGGCCAGTAGGTACGGGCGGGGATCTCGTCGGCGGAACCGCGTGCGGGGGTCTCCGGGGTGGCCGCCGCGACCACCAGCGCCCCCGCCTTGCGGGCGTCCGCGACCGCGCGGGTCAGGGCGGCGTCCCGGCGCGGCAGGGCCACCGCGACGGCGATGACGTCGGCCTTCGCCTCGGTCGCCGCGCGGACCGCCGCCGTGACCAGGCCGGGCTGCGGGACGCCGGTCCGGTCGGTGCCGCGCAGGCCGAGGATCCTGGCGGCCGGGGCGGCTCCGGCCAGGCGCGGGCTGCCGCCGCCGTCCCCGGCGACGATCCCGGCCAGGAACGTGCCGAGCCCGACGCAGTCGTCGGCGGCGTCGCCGGAGGCGGTGACCCGCCCGCCGAGCCCCGCGGCCTTCGGATCCACCCCGGTGGAGATCAGCGCCACGGTGGTGCCCTGTCCCGTCGCGTGCCGGTGCAGCCGGTCCAGGTCGAGCCGCTGCCGGGACCAGTCCTGCTTCTCGGCGGTCGCCTTGGAGGCGGGGGTGCAGCTCACCTCGCCCTGCCGGCTGTCGAGCACCGTCGGCATCCCGGGCAGCTCCTGGCCCTTGGCCCCGTCGGCGGCGGGGACGACCGCCGGGGTACGGGCGTGGGGCGCCGCGTGGGCCGGGGCGACGGCTGCGGGGAGCGTGAGGGCGGCGGCGAGCCCCGCCCCGTACAGCAGGCGGGCCGTCGTCCCCCGGGCGGGCGGCCTCACCGGGAGACCGCCCCCGGAGCGGCGGCCGGGACGTCGGCCGGGAGGAGGATGCGCAGGTCGTCCAGGGTGGGCGCGGCCAGCGAACTGAGCCTGCCCGCCTGGCGGGTGACCATGGATTCGACCACCTGGCGGGCGAGACGGGCGTTGCCGAAGGAGCGGTCGCGGGGGATCGAGTCGAAGTACTCCTTGAGCAGCGGTCCGGTGCCGGGCCCGCACTCGTACCCCATGGCCGTGGCCTGGGCGCGGACGATGGTGACCAGCTCCTCGGAGGAGTAGTCGCCGAAGGTGATCCGGCGCGGGAAGCGGGAGGAGAGACCGGGGTTGGAGGCGAGGAAGCGCTCCATCTCGTCGGTGTAGCCGGCGACGATGACGACGACCTCGTCGCGGTGGTCCTCCATCAGCTTCAGCAGGGTGTCCACGGCCTCCTGTCCGAAGTCGGCGCCGGAGCCGCGCGGGGTGAGGGTGTACGCCTCGTCGATGAACAGCACGCCGCCCCGGGCCCGTTCGAAGACCTCGCGGGTCAACTGGGCGGTGTGGCCGATGTAACGGCCGACGAGGTCGGCGCGGGCGGCCTCGACCAGCTGGCCGCGCGCCAGCACGCCGAGCTGGGTGAGCACCTCGCCGTAGAGGCGGGCGACGGTGGTCTTGCCGGTGCCGGGCGGGCCGGTGAAGACCAGGTGGTTGCTGAGGGTGGGGACGGGGAGCCCGGCGGCGGCGCGGTGCCGGGCGGTGGTGATGAGGTTGACCAGGTCGGCGACCTCGCGCTTCACCTCGGCCAGGCCGATCATGTCGCCGAGGCGGGTGAGCGGGTCGTCGTCCGGTGCGGCGGTGCCGGAGACCGAGGCGGCGGCGGTGGCGGAGACGTCCTCGGGGAGCAGCAGCCGCAGGTCGTGCTCACCGACCTGCTCCTGCGTGGAGAGCCGGATCGCCTGCCGGTCCACCATCTCCTCGAACACCCCCCGTGCGGCACGGCCGTTGCCGAAGCCCGCGTCGCGGTCCATCGACCCGAAGTGGGCGGCCAGCGCCTGGGCCGTCCCCTCCCCCAGCTCGTACTGGTGCTGGCCGCACATGCTCTCCATGATCGCGACCAGGTCGTCCACGGAGTAGTTCTCGAACTCGACGGTCCGTGAGAAACGGGACGCGAGACCGGGGTTGGAGCTGAGGAAGGAGTCCATCTCGCGGGAGTATCCGGCGGCGACGACCACCACGTCGTCGCGGTGGTCCTCCATGAGCTTCAGCAGGGTGTCCACGGCCTCGCGGCCGAAGTCGGCGCCGCCGTTGCCGCTGTCGGCGGTGAGTGTGTAGGCCTCGTCGATGAACAGCACGCCGCCGAGGGCCCGCTGGAAGGTCTCGGAGGTCTTGATGGCGGTGCCGCCGACGACCTGGGCGACCAGGTCGGCGCGGGAGACCTCCACCAGGTGGCCGCTGCGCAGCGAGCCCAGCTCGGCCAGGATCGCCCCGTAGAGGCGGGCGACGGTGGTCTTACCGGTGCCGGGCGGACCGGCGAAGATCAGATGTCTGCTCATCGGCGGTGCGGGCATGCCGAGCTGCTCGCGGCGCTGGGCGAGCTGGGTGAGGTTGACCAGCGTACGGACCTGCTGCTTGACGTTCTCCAGGCCGATCAGCGCGTTGAGCGCGCCGAGCGGTCCGTCCGCCCGGTCCGGCGCGGGACCGTCGGCGGCGCCGGAGCCGGCCGGGTCGGTGTTCTCGGCGCTGCCGGTGCCCCAGGCGTCGCGCTTGCCGTTGGAGACGCTGTTCAGTCCGTCGACGGCGAGCCGGTCGCCGGGGGCGGTCTGCACCAGGCCGCCGCCCTCGTTCTCGCGGGCGGTGCAGTTGACGAGCGAGACGGGGGCGGTGGACTCGACCCGGAAGCCGTCCTGGGCACCGCCGTTGGCCTCGCAGCCGCTGAGCGAGGCGAGGGCGCCCTCGCGGAGCAGGAAGCCGTGGCCCTTGGGGGCGTGGACGGTGGTGCGGTTGGCGGTCAGTTCGCCGCCCGCGTCGACGACCACGCCCTCCTCGCCGGAGACCTCGACGCGGAAGTCGCGGACGGTGACATTGCCGCCGTCCTCCACGAGCAGGCCGGTCGCCGCGGTGTCGGAGACCCCGCCACCGGCCACGTAGAGGGTGGAGCCGGAGGCGACCCGGATCCCGGCGCCCTGGGGCCGGAGGATCTCGCAGTCCTCGATCCGGCCCCGGGCGTCCTTGGTGGCCGCGATGCCGTCACCGGCGGGCTCCACCAGCCGGGCCCGGCGCAGCAGCGGGTTCGCGCCGCCCTGGACGGCCACGGCGGGCGAGGAGCCGATCACCTCCAGGCGGTCCAGCTCGGGGGCGGCGTCCTCCTCCAGGAGCAGACCGGTGCCCTCGCAGTCGCGGACGGTCAGTCCGGTCAGCGCCGGGGAGGACGCCCCGGCGACCCGCAGGGCCGCGCCCTGGGAGCCGTCGACCCAGCAGTCCTCGAAGGTGCCGCGTGCCCGGTCGGTGACGAAGAGTCCGTTGCCGCGTGCGCGCGAGACCCGGCAGCGGCGCAGCACGGGGTCGGTGCCGGCGGTGAGGACCACGCCGTTCCCGGAGGAGCCGGTGACCCGTACGTCCTCCAGCGTGGTACGGCCCGCCGTGCTCAGGTGCACGCCGGTGCTGGTGTCGTGCACGACGGTCCGGACGACGGAGAGGGCGGAGTTCTCCTCCAGGGCGATGGAGGGCTTGTCGGTGGAGGAGATGTCGCAGTCCTCGACCGTGCCCCGGGTCTCGCCGTTGGCGAGCAGACCGTTGCCCCGGGCGCCCCGGACCGTGCAGTCGCGCACCCGCGCCTCGCCCTGCTCGGCGAGGACGATCCCGCTGGTGCCGAGGTGTTCGAGGGTGCAGGACTCGACGGTGGTGGGCGTGGTGGAGGTGACCACGATCCCGGCGCCCTGCGGGTTGCTCACCCGGCAGTTCCGCAGCGCCAGGGAGCCGGTGCCCCCGGCCAACATCGCGGTCCAGGCGGCGCCGATGATCTCGCAGCCGTCGAACGCGGCCTGCCCGCGCCGCACGTCGACGGCGGGCAGTTCGGCGTCCCCGCCGCGCAGGGTGAGTTCGGAAAGCATCACGGCGTCCGCGCGCAGCGCGACCACGCTGCCCGAACGCGGCCGTATCTCCACCGTGCCGCGTCCCTCGGCGGCGGTGAGGGTGACCCGGGTGTGGATCACCAGGTTCTCCGCGTATGTCCCGGGCCGGACGCTGATGAGCGCACCGGTACGGGCGACGGCGAGCGCCTCACCGATCGTCGAGAAGCGGTCCCCGGGGCCGACCGACAGTACCTGGCGCGACACGCACCAACCTCCTTGCTACGGAGACGCCCTGTGCGGACGCCCCTCTTCGCCGGTGACACGGTTTGCAGCGGTCCGGCGATGCCATCATGCCTCGCCATGGGCGGACGGACGCCGGGAGGGAGTCCCGGCGTCCGGCGTCCGGGTCAGGCGCTCCACTTCTGGTTGTCGCGCCCCGTGCACTCCCACAGGACGAGGTACGTCGACGGACCCCGGCTCTTGCTGTTGTTCGGGATGTTGACGCACATGCCGACGACCGTGTTGACCAGGTCGTGGGCGGGGTTCAGGTCGAACTTCTGGGCGGCGGACCCGTTGCACCAGGCGAGCTGGATGGGCGTGCCGTTGCGGAAGACCGCGTTGGCCACGTCCAGGCACTTGTCCCGGGCCCGGATGGTGCCGTCGGAGCCGATGCGCCACTTCTGGGCGTCGGCGCCGTTGCAGTCCCACATGAAGAGCGGCTGGCCGTCGTTGAAGTTGTGGCCGGGGACGTCGATGCAGCGGCCGGAGAGGTGGCTGCGGAAGGAGAACGGCCCCCGGAAGGTGACGGCGGGCTGGGCCTTGGCGGGCTGGTTCTTCGGCTTGGGCTGGGCCTTCGGCTCGGCCTTGGACTCCGTCTTGGGCGGATCGGCCTTCTTCGGCGGGTCCTTGGGGCCGTCGTCCTTCTTCGCCTCCTCCTTGCCGTCGGCGGAGGGGGCGGCCGGGGGTCCGGCGGGCACGGGATTCGCGGCCTTCGGCGGAGTCCGCTTCTCCTCGGCGGGCTCGGTGGTCGGCGGTGCGCTGGTCTCGGGGGCGACGACGGCGAAGTCACCGGGCGCCTCCTGGCCGTTGCCGTCGAGGACGGTCCCGGCCGCCGCCGCGCTGGGACGCCGGGGCTCGTCGTCCTTGTTGCCCGCGAGCACGAGGAAGGGTACGGAGACGAGCAGGGCGCCGACGACCGCCGCCCCGGCGAGCGCGGCCTTGCCCGGCCGCCCCACGGGACCGGCCTCCGGCTGCGGCTTGCCGATGGCGGTGGCGCTCATGGTCTTCACGAGCGCGGGGAGCCGGCTCTGGGCGGCTGCGGAGGCGCTGGGGTCGGTGTCGCCCTCGGCCTCCCCGGCGGCGGAGGGCTTCTCGGTGCCGGGTTCCTTGGTGGCGACCTTCCCGGTGGCGGCGGCCGGAGTGGAGGCCGGTGGGGTCTTCGCCATGGCCGTCTTCGTGGCCGTCGCTGTTGTCGTTGCTGTTGCCGCCGGGGGCGTGGCGCCGGCGGCCCCGTTCGCGGGCTCCGGGGGCGTACCGGTCACGGACGGGCCTCCGGCGGTCACCGGGGCCTCGTCCGGGGCGGTCACGGGCTCCTTCAGGCTCCCGGCGGACGCCTGCGGCGCACCGTCCGTTCCGGAGGCCGGGGCCGGGGTGGCGGGCGTCTCGGCCTCCGCCTGGGCCTCCGGGGAGGCGGGGGGCTTCTGGGACGAACGCGTCACGGGGTCCTCCCTGTGGTGTCGGGCCGGGGTTCGGCCGGGTCGGGCCCGCCTGCCGGGGTCGCAGGGGCCGGGCTCTCGGGGGCCGGGCTCTCGGGGTGCAGCAGGTCGGTGGCCGGGACGAGCAGCGGGGCCGCGGCCCCGGCGTTGACCATCAGCAGGGCGCCGAGGTCCGCCACCGATCCGGCGAGTTCCCGGGCGGGCAGGGTGTCATGGTGAAGTGCCGGGGACATGAATGCGTGTGTGGGCGAGGTGAAGGCCAGGACGACCGGCTTCCCGTCCTGCCCGGCGGCCATGAGCGGCCCGCCCTCCGGTCCGCGTACGACGGTGACGTCCGTCTCGGCGAGCACCGCGAGCGCCGCCTCCACCGTGCCGTATCCGGTGGCGGCGCGCTGGGCCGCCGCATCCACCGGATCGGTGGGCTCGGGCCAGCCGAGGACGCGGGCCGAGGGGCGGTACTCGGGGTTGGCGCGGTACTCGCCCACGCCCCCGTCCGCGTCGGACTGCCACTCTCCCACGACGGCCCACCCCGGCGGGGTGTCCGTCCGGGTCCACTCCGGGTCGGCGATGCCGATCCAGTGGCCCGGGGCACGGCGGGCGGCGTCCCTCACGGCTTCCGGCACCGGGAAGGCGTCCGGAAGGTCCGCCGGAACGCTCCGTGCGTCCTCGCGCCGCTCTCCGAGCGGTATGTCCACGTGAACTCTTGGCTCCGTACGAATCATCGGCCGCCTGCGGTCGGATGCACCGTCGGCAGCCAGTGGACCGGGAAGCCAACAGGATGTCACACCGGCCCAGTTCACGGGGTCCGGCAGGGTGCCCGTATCTCCGCCTGACGTGCCCGTTTGCCGCCCGAGCGGGGAACTTTCCGGGATCGGTGAGGCGTGGGCGGACAAAGCGACGCGGCCGGATCGGAGGAGAGGTCCCTCACGTCTCCCCGACCGACTACGTTGGGCACGCCCCCGAGGAGGAGTCCCCATGCCCCCCGAACCCTCTGCCCCCGGCGCCGACTCCGCGGCGTCCGGCGAGAAGTCCGGCACCGCCCCCGCGCCGACCGGCCCCCAGCAGCCCGGCACCGCGCCTTCGGCACCTTCACCGCGTGCGCCTTCCGAGGCGGCCGGGACGCCCGGCACACGCAACGGGCCGTCGGCCACGACGCCCGGAGAATCTCCGGCGGAGAAGCCACCGGCCCCTGCCGAAGCGACGGCCGGGCCCACGGAGAGCCGGGCCCCGGCCGAGGCCGGGGCGGACGGCCAGGCAGGCCCTGCGGCGGGACCCGCTGCCGGATCGGACCCTGCGGCCGGGGCAGCGGGCGGGAATGGCCCTGCGGCCGGAAGCGGCTCCGAGCCGGCCCCTTCAGCGGGAACTGACGCCGCATCGGGCGCCACGGCCGAGGCCGGAGGCGAGGCTCGCTCAACAGCAGGAACCGGGGCCGGGGAGGGGGCCGGGGCCGGGGCCGGGGCCGAAAAGGGTACCGGGGCGCCCGGCGCCGTGTCTCCCGGCGAGCCCCCTGCCACGGCGAACACCGCCGGATCGGCCGAAGGCCGTACCGAGGGCCTCGCCCTGGCCGCGGCGCTGGCCTCGAAGCCGGGGACGAAGACCCTCACCTCCACCGACCGGGACCGTCCCCGCGCACCGGTCCTGGCGGGTGCGGTGTTCGTCGGCGCCGCACTGGTGGCGATACCCGTGCTCCTGATGGGCAGCGCGAACGACGAGGAGCCCCGCAACAACCCGGCACCGGTCGCGGGGAGCGCCGACACGGTCCTCAACCCCGGTTCGGCACCGGCGGCGCTGGACGACTACGTGATGGTGAAGCCCACCCCCTCCCCGACCGAAGAGAAGAAGACCGATCCGCCGAAGGCGGCCCCCGCGCCGGCACCCCGGACGAGCGCCCCGCCGAAGCCCACACCCACCCCCTCGCCGAAGCCGGAGGCGAAGCCCGAGCAGAAACCGGAGCCGAAGCCCAAGCCCAAGGCGGCCGCGCAGCCGAACTGGGGCACCCTGACGGTCTCCGCGCCCAGCTCCATCGGCGTCGGCCAGTCCTGGGCCACGAACCGCATCCGCATGACGATGCAGCAGGACGGCAACCTCGTCGTCTACAACGAGCAGAACAAGCCCATCTGGGCCGCCATGACCTTCGGCCAGAACCACCGCGCGATCTTCCAGCCGGACGGCAACCTGGTCATCCACAACGGCGACGACCGCCCGATCTGGGCCGCGAAGACCCACGACTTCGGCGGCGCCCGGATGGTGCTGCGCGCCGACGCCAAGGTGGTCATCGTGCACAACGGGCGGGTGGTCTGGTCGACCTGACCCGGTGCCCGGCCGCCTACCCCGTGTGGACGCGCTGCTTCGCGTAGACCTGCTCGGCCACGAGATAGGCCGGTGCCACGACGAACCGGCCGGGCCGTTCCTCAGGGCAACTCGGCCAGGGCTCCTGCCAGGTTCCGTCGAGCGGTGCCCCGGCAGTGAACGCGAAGTCCCAGGAAGCCGGCATCACGGAGCCCTCGCGCTGTCGACGCATCTCCTGGGCCCTCTCGCACAGCCGGGCCGCAGCTGAGGCCAAGGGGTCGAGTCTGCTGCGGTGGACCGCCGAGAGGAGGGCGGAAGGGCTGGGCTCCGCCGTACCGAACAGGACTCGGCAGATGGCGCCGATACGCCGGTGGAGCGCCTCGGGCGGGTCCTGGGAAGGCTGTCCCCTGGCAGCCGCGCGGGCCAGGTTCTGCACCCGTTGCTCGACGAGGACCACGAACTCACGGGCGATGAGATGGTGAAGGTTGTTGTCCTGTCCCGCACCGTCGGAGCGCGGCCCTGCCCAGGCATGCGCCTCCTCCAGCTCGTCGACGCGGAGCCGGAGTCGTTCGTGATCCCTCAGGAGGGCCTTGTGGTCGCGTTCGAGGAGGGTGAGGCGGCGGGCCAGGCCGTTGACGGGGTCTTCTGGGGACGTACGGCCGAAGTCCGGGGTGCCGGGTGCCGGAATGATCACGGGAATCCTAGGCGGGGAGGAAGCGGACGCTGGTGGAGGCCTCATCGCCGCTCTTCTCGACCACGGCCCGGGCGCGGAACTGCGTCTCGCCGAAGCGGAGGTAGAGCATGACACCGCGATCCTCGTGGGCGAAGGCCATGACCTTCTCCAGGTCGACCTTGATCTCGCCGACCTTGGTGCAGCCCTCGTCGGTGATGTAACGCGGGTCGGGGTCGCGGGAGGAGTAGAGGGCAAGGTCGATCTTCTGGTGCGTGGGCTCCACCGGCATGAAGTGCTCACTGGCCTCCGTCTCCGTGTCGATGAGTTCCCCGCGCGTGACCAGCTTCGCGAACCGGGTCCGGCACCGGTCGATCCCGTCGCTGTGGGAGGAGCGCGTCGCCTCGGGGTCGACGCCCTTCTCGAAGGGCATGTTGATGTGGACGCCGTAGGTCAGACGGCTGCGACGCGCACGCGTCTGGGGCTCGTAGGCGAAGTGGGCGGCACCGAAGAGAACCGCGGCACCGGGGTCCGGGGGAACGAGCACCTTGGCCCGGTCGCCCACGCGCTGACGTACGGCGTGCTGGAGGTAGCGGGAGGCCGAGAAGCCTCCGACGAGCAGGACGACCGGCTGAGGGGCTCCGGGCACGCCGACGCTCTCGACCTCCTTGAGCTGCCCGTCGACCAGGTCGAGGATGTCCGGCACCACGGTGTCGAAGAGCTCGGCCGTCTCCTCGGCCGTGACCACGATGGCGTTGCTCACTCCGTTCTGCTTCCGCGAGAGCCGCTTGCGCACGGGCGCGCCGAGGCGCCGGTCGATCGCCGCGGGGACCGGGACGTAGATGGGGTCCTTGTCGCCGGGCCTGAAGTCGAGCTTGGCCCGCTCCCACGTCTCCATGATGTCCAGCAGCGCCTCCGGAAGGTGCTGGGCGAGGTCCGCGAGGATCTCGGCCTTGCCGTAGCGGTCGAGCAGGAGCCTGTCGCGGAAGGCCTTGTTGATCGCGTCGGAGCCGTACGGTCCGCCGGTCGGCAGCCCGACCTCGGCCATGCGGCCGTCGGCATCGTTCTCGTACGCCGTCAGATCGGCAGTCCCGCCACCGCAGTCGACCACGACGAAGCGGCAGCCGGGGGTGGTCAGGTCAACGGCGTCATCAGCCTCTCCGGGGCCGATGTTGACCCCGCTGGAGCGGGCATAGTGGGCGGCCGCTTCGGGCTCCAGCGCGAGGATGAGGCGACCTTCCTCGGCCGGCATACCGGCCTTCACGGCCAGCTCCCGCATCGTCTGCTTCTGCTCGTCGTTCAGGATCGCAGGCACGGTGAGGCACCACCGGATGACCGCGGGGCTGTAGCCGGCGGCCCGGACCTCCTCGAGGACGGATTCCACAAGTCTGGTCAGGTAAGCCAGGATCAGCGCCTCGGACCGCTCGCGTTCGGGCAGGTCCTGGAGATCGCCGCAGGCTTCTCGGCACTCGACCGCAGCCGACTCCGGATCACCGTCCTCCCTCCCGGCAAAGCCCCGCTCCCCGTTCCGCGGACGCCGTGTCCCGGGTTCCGCCATGAGTCCCATCTTGAAGCCGGAGAAGTACCTGGGAGCGTCCTGAACCGGCACCTGGGTCTGAGCCCGACGCCGGGCCTCGTAACCCCATGAGACGACCTGCCTGTCCGACCCGATCAGCAGGGCTGTCAGATTCTTCGCAGAGGCCACAGGCTGCCCCGGCCAGGAGTTGATGAGTGTCGGGTTCCTGGAGGATGCATCGTCATGGGATTTCGACTTGATGAAATATGAGGCACCGGAACCATGGGTACCAAAATCGACGCCCACGACCACGCGCGGAATGAACACAGCATCTCCTCACTAGGAATACCGGAACGAGACCGGCATCTCCGGAGAGGCCACACCCTGCGGCCCGTCCGGACGCAGATTCCCGGCAGTCGGCCGGAACGAGCAAACCGCGCCCTGAACTCTCACTCCACCGGCCTACCCATAGCGCCCATTAGTCATTTCATCTTCACGGAAGACCTGTTCAGAATTGCACATGTACACTTCTGAACACCCCGAGGCTCCAACGAGGTGATACAGCACCATGAATGACAGAGGATCAGTTCGGCCCACGCTGGGAATTCCCCCTCGGACCGAACTCTCGGTCCCGGTCCTGTCGAAAAGAACAGCCATCCCCACGGAGCCCTCCGGCATATCGGAGGCCGAGGGGAAGCTCGTCGCCTACCGGCAGATTGTTGAATCGAGGGACGAACTCATCCGTGAAGCGAGTGCGCAAGGAGTCAGCGAAGCGCGGATCGCCAAGCTGACGGGGCATTCCCGCAATACGGTGAGGAGCATCCTGGGGTCCGCCTCCTCCCCCTGACCGGCCGGGGAGACAAGGCGACCCACGCCACGGGCCCGCCACCGGCCGACGCGTCCGCGGACGACAGGCGCTCACGCCCGCTGTCGCTCCGGACCGGACCGTTCCGGATGCCGCCGAACGGCACGGGCCGGCGCTCCGGCCGATGGCATCCCGGCACAGCGGACACGGAAACGAACAGGGCCGGATTCCCTCGTCATGCCACCGCCGTCTTCTACTGTCGGCCGCCCACGACAGGCGCTCCTGACGGAAGGCACCCCATGGCAAGAAGCGGCTTGCACCGCGCACTCACCAGGCCGGCGCTGCTGGTCGGCATCTGGACAGCGGTGATCGCGATGACCGCGTCGGTCGCGGTCGCCCGGCCCGTACCCGACCCGGGTTCCGCGTCCGCTCCGCCGCGCGACGACGACCGGTCCGGAGTCTCCCGGTATTTCGTCGGCCCCGAAGGCCTGGCCATCCCGACCGCGCCGTGCGATCCCGCCGGCCCTTCGGCCGCGGACGGCACCCTGGCCACGCGGCTCAACCCGCAGCTCGGCAACAAGATGGCCGGCCATCTGGACGCGTACCGGATGTCCTGCGCGCGCATGGTCACCCAGGCGGTGAAGGAGCGCGGGCTCAACCGGCGGGCCGCCGCGATCGCCATCGCCACGATCATCGTCGAGTCCAGCATGAACAACTACTCGCAGGCGGTCGACCGGACCAGCATCGGGCTGTTCCAGCAGCAGGACTGGTGGGGCAGCCGGGAGCAGCGGCTGAACCCGGCCTACGCCACCAACGCCTTCCTCGACGACATGGAGCGGCGCTACCCGAACGCTTCGTGGAACGACGCGCCGATCGGCGAGGTGTGCTGGCGGGTGCAGCAGCCCCGGGAGGACCTGCGCCATCTGTACGGGATCGAGGCGGCCGACGCCACACTGATCGCCGACGCCCTCTGACCGGGTGCGGACGGTGGGTCCCGGCACCCGTACACCTCTGGCCGGGCGGTGTTCCGGCCGTACGGATACGCGATCGGGCAGCGGCACCGCACTGCTCTTCACTCCCTTCGGCCACTCCCTTCTCTTGTGGATTGGTATGGACCAATGCCATCCTGCTGCTGACTCGGGTCACCATCCCAACTCACCTCATTCGGGATGGCGTTGCCGAAAGTTTCCGCAAGAGCCCCCACAGCCGCACCTGTACGAGAGCGAGCACCCATGTCCACTGCCCGGCGCCGCATCGCCCTGGCCTCCGTCGTGTCCGCCGCGACCCTCATCTCCCTGGCGCCCTCCCCCGCGAGCGCGCACGGCTCCGTCTTCGGCCCGGTCAGCCGGGTGAGCGCCTGCTTCGCCGAAGGCCCGGAGTCGCCGAAGTCCCAGGTCTGCAAGGACCTGGTGGCCGATTCGGGAACCCAGCCGCTCTACGACTGGAACGAGGTGAACATCGCCAACGCGGACGGCAGACATCAGGAGATCATTCCCGACGGGAAGCTCTGCTCCGCCAACCGCGAGAAGTACCGCGCCCTGGACTGGGCCCGCACCGACTGGCCCGCCACCAACGTGGGCGCGGGCTCCTACGACTTCAACGTGCGCGTCACCGCACCCCACCTCGGCACCATGACGATGTACATCACCAAGCAGGGCTACGACCCCACACAGCCCCTCAAGTGGTCCGACCTCGACCCCACCCCCGTAGGCACCTACGCCACACCTCGTACCAGCGACAACGGCTACTACCACTTCACCGGCAACCTCCCCGACCGCACAGGCCGCCACATCGTCTACAAGGTCTGGCAGCGCCACGACAGCCCCGAGGCGTTCTACGGCTGCTCGGACGTCGTCTTCGGCACGGCGGCCCCCACCGCGGCCAAGGCCAAGGCCCCCACCGAGACCAAGATCGACGCGGGCACGGCCCACTCCACCGTCAGCCACCACGGCCACGGCGGCGACGAACAGCCCCCCGCACTCCTCTCCGCCACCTCCCAGCCCACCACCTCACCGCTGACGAACGCCCTGACCTGGGCCGGGGGCGCCGCCCTGTTCGCGGCGGTCGCCCTGCTCCTCGGCCGCAACCGCCGCCGGACAAGCTGAATCACGGCGCCGCCCTGATGTCCTGTCACCCGGGCGGGCATCAGGGCGCCGCCGCACCACCACACGTGGCAGTCGAATGCTGGAGGACCCGGGGTTCCGATGACCGACGTCACGACGGCACCCCCCACCCACCGCCCTCTCCCACCATCGGCGGCCCTGGAGAGCTGACGCACCCCTCCGCTCGACCTCACGCCGGTCTCTCGTCACGTCCTTCCGGTACGCGCAGTGCACGTCAAGCAGGACCTCGGCAGACTCGCGACCAATACTCTGATATGCAGCCTGATCTGCGCCAGTGCCGCCTCAGAAGCACAGAGGCCTGACAAGCAGGAGCGCTGCGGCCAAGAGCCCGGCATGGCTTCGGTCGGCGTGCGGTTGAATTCAGCGAGCGGGGGCAATAGTGAGAAGTCCGCATCCGTATGCCTTGCCGCGCCCGATTCCGGTAGCGAGCTTTTCGCGAAGCAGTTCCACGTCGAGGACTCGGGCTGTTCCATCGAATTGCGTGCGGGCATGCTGAATTCTCTGTTTAGCAGCAGGGCCCCGGTAGCCATGCTGGCCTCGTACAGCGGGGAGGCGGTGGGCGGTGATATGCAACGGTTCCAGCCCGCCTGCGTTGGACTGACGTTCCCACCATTCAACAGCGGCATTGCCGCTCAAGGCCACGATCGGCGGGAGTTTATAGGTTTCCCGAGAGGTGGCACCTGGCTTCCGCACGGGGTTGGCTACACATCGATAGTTGACGGTCATTCCTTTGTGCAGGTTCGACAACAATGCGTCGAGTGATCGCGTTTCGACGTTGCCGTAAGCGCCTGGCAGGCGTGAGGAGTCCGGTTCCATCTGGCTCTGTAGAAGGATTTGCGGACCACGTGGGCTTTCCTCAGCTCGGAACAAAACTCCAAATGCGGCCCGCGCCGGTCCTTCGACTCCGTCGGGAAACATCTGCAGCATCCGTTGGTGCAGCCGGATGCCTTGGTCGCTGCCGCCGAGGTCCCTTCGGGCTTCGCGAGAGCTGGGTGAGGGCACGATGCGAGTCAGCCACAGAGTCACCGGGCGCTCCCTTCCGGTTTAACGAAATGGGCGTCGACATACGTTTGGAGCCTTTCCAGGTAGCCGGCGCCGAAGCCTTCGTATGCGGCTTCCGGCAGGTGTACAGCTCGCCGGTACAGCAGCCGGGGCCGGTAGTGGCGCTCCAGCGGGGCGAACGACAGCGGCTCGTCGGTGACTTCGCCGCTGTGGTGATCGCCGTCGCCCCTCTCCGGGGCGTCGGTGTCCACGGGGAGCACCCCGAGCGGTCTGTCGCTGTAGAAGTCGGTTGTCTGCGGGCCGCGGCGCGGCCTCTTGGCTGACAGGGGCAGCCGTACGAGATGGTGCAGTGGATCTTCTACGGTTCCCAGCAGGATCGGTCCCTCCGGCGGGCAGGAACGGCGGCCAAGGAACAGGGGCCAGCGCGGGTCACGGAGAGCATCGGCGCAGACGCGGAGCAGTTCTGCGTCGTCGGAGATGAGTGCGAGGGTGAAGGCCGCGTCGGCCAGATATTGACGCTTGGAGACCAGAGTGCCCTTGTCCTCGGCCCTGCG
This sequence comes from Streptomyces araujoniae, assembly GCF_050871195.1. NCBI lineage: Bacteria > Bacillati > Actinomycetota > Actinomycetes > Kitasatosporales > Streptomycetaceae > Streptomyces > Streptomyces araujoniae. The sequence goes on along the minus strand of NZ_CP194070.1, from coordinate 6,150,805 downwards.
TTTTCCGTCAACGGTGATCACCTTTTCGTCAGCGGGTAGCCCACCGCCTACGGTGTGAAAGTCGGACAGGACGACGCCGGGGCGGTCGACCCGTACGGTCATCGACAGTGGCGTGAGGTCGCCCAGAGGTTCTCCGCGCTCACGCCCAAGACCCGCGGCCAGCATGCCCACAACACCGGACCGTGTGGGGAATCTGGCGGTGTCACGCAGGAGGTACTTGCTGTGGGTGCCCCAGGACTGCAGTGGGCCGGCCAGGCGCAGCAACAGCCCGCGGGTGGGTTGCTCGGTCACTGCGGGGCCTCGGCGAGCGCCACGTCGACGGCGGCGGTGACGAGGGCTTCGAAGGACGCGTGACGCTCGCCGAGGTGCTCCAGGTTGTCGAACTGGAGGGAGGCGTGCGCCGCGTGGAGAACGCGACTGGCGCCAAGAAGCGTGTTCGCGGCCTTGGAATAGGCATCAATGCCCTCCACGGAGCGCGCGACGTAGCCTCCGTGCAGGGCGGACAGTACAGGCTCCTCGAAGGCTGCGGCGAAAGAAAGGGGCCGGTCGGAGCGGACCGCCACGTGGACCAGGTGCGGGAGCGAGTGCGGGGCGGTGGAGTTCTTCTTGGCCTGCGGAAGCGACTCGATGAAGGAGAGCAGGAACTGGCCGGCGAGTTCGCGGGCGGCATCGACGGCGATGTCGCTGTCATCGCTCAGGTTCTTGGTGAGTTCCTGCAGGTCGACTGTTGCGAACCGGTACAGGGTGCCGGTGCTGAACTCGGCCGTGCCCATGTGGCCGCTGCCTGTTTCATCGTTTTTTGTCACGGTGACATCATCGACGGCTGCGAAGTAGTCGAGTTCGACCTCGGTGGTGTGGGTGGTGAAGGCGTGCGCGACCTGGACGGCACCGTCGACACCGGCATGGTCGACCTCGGCGAGCATGCGGCCGAAAAGGTTGATGACGCCGTTCCTCTTGAGAAGGATCTTGTCGATCTTCCCTTTCAGTGCGCTCTCAGGCTTCGTCCTTCCCTTGCCTGTGAAGTCGGTCGTGAGCGCGTCCTTGTGGGCTTCGGCGATGTCCGCCAGTTCCTCGACAGCGTCTTCGGGGAGGTAGATGAGCGCGTTGGTCAGAACCTTGTTCGTGATGGGCTGCTTGTCCTTCCCCTTGGCCACCTCCCACTTGATGCTGCTCCCCGCCGCAACATGCGCACCGGCACGTCCGGCAAGCGCCTCATCCCACCCACGGTCGCGGAGAACTTCGGCGACCCGCTCACCGATACGGCGTGTACGCAGCGCGCTGTCACCGAGCGCTTCCTGGAAGTGCTCACGGATGGCCCGCTTCCAGGACTGGCTGGAGATGCGGGTCCGCAGGGCATCGCCGTAGAGCATGGTCTTGACCGAGTTGGTGTCATCCCGATTCAGGTTCGCGTACGGAACGGGCTGAACGACGTGGATATCGACGAAGCGTGGCTTGAGGGCCATCAGGGAGCTCCTGTGGGTGAGAGGGTCAGTCCCGGTCGGCAAGGGCCGTGATCCGGTAGAAGTCCTGCAGCCAGCGGCGACTGATACGTCCTGACTGGTAGGGCCAGTTGACGAGGTCTGCCAGCAACTGTCCCCAGTCGATCGGGGCACCGGCGGAGCGCACCTGATTCACCGCAGCGGGGAGGTGGAGGTGGATACCGCGGAGACTCTGGCGCGTCAGGAGGTTGATGCGGTTCTCTGCGGCGCTCATCCGCATGGAGGAACCCTTCGCCATGACGGCTTGTCCCAGAGTCGCACCGAACGAGGACCCGTACGGGGTGGCTTCTGACGGGGCGGTTGCCTCGTCCGGTTCGCCGTTCTCTGGAAGAGCCAGCTCGCCATGTTCGGCGGCGGCGTCATCGTCGTCTTCCTGGATGAGTGCGAAAGCGTGTCGTGGCTGGGCTGCGATCAGTGAAGCCACCGTGTAATGAGCCTGTGCTGTTCGGTCATCACACTCTTCCGGCAGGCGCGTCGTCAGCAGCCGGTGCATGGGGCGGGCGCGCGGGTGGTCCAGATCGCGGCGCAGCCCCGCGCGCAGCGCGGCACGTGCTCCGGGGTCCGCGCGGCACAGGCGTTCAACGCTCAGCGCGAAGGCGGCATACGAGGCGCGAGTCCTCTGGCGCTTGCCTGCTTCAGGGGCTTCGGGGGTCACTGCCTGTCCTCGGGTCGGTGGGCGGCGGTCACGACTTCTTGGCCGCCCTGGTCGTCTTCGGTTGCTCCATCGCCTTGAGCGGGTCTTTCAGGGCGGCGAGGATGATCGCCTTCGCGCTGGTGACGGCCTTCGCGCCCCGTGGTGTGCGTGTCACGGAATCGGTCACCACCTCGTACGCGTCAAGTGCGTGGTGCCCGAAGGCCCGGCATGCGGCTTCGAAATCGAATCCGGAGTCCACAGCGCCGTCGGATCGGGTCAGCTGCCGGAACCTCGACCAGAACTCGTCCTCCGCCGACGGCCAGTACCGTGCCGCGACCGCGTCCAGCCAGGCCCCAGGGTCGTTCTTCTTGTCATCCGTGTACTTCAGCCACGCTCCTTTTGTGGCCTGCTCCAGCCGGTGCCCGAAGAGCTCGCCGAGTTCGCGGAGCTGGCGTACGGGCAGGTCGCTGCTCACCACGTCTTCCTCTACGCGGGAGAGGAGTACCGGGGTGGTGGAGTCGACGTACTGGTGGTTGGCTGACTGGCTGGCGTCCTGTTCGAAGCCGAGCGCACGTACTCGCAAGTACTCGCTGACGTCGAAGGCGTGGTCCATCACCTTCGGCTGGATGGGGCTGGCGTCGTCCAGTTGCTTCAGCAGAAGGGCGTCGATGTCTCGCCAGAGGGAACGGGAGGAGCGTGCGAGCCGGGGGAACGTCTCTCCGTCCTTGCCGATGTCCCAGATCAGGTAGTCGTCCTCCGGGCGGATCCGCCCGGCATCGTAGGCCCAGGTGATGTACGCGTCGGTGGTGTGCTCGCCGTCCTCGGCGGCGACCAAGTACAGGGCGTGCTGCGAACAGGCGGTGAGCCGCGAGCAGGGGCCCTGCGGTTCGGGCATCGGCTTGAGCGGATCCGGAAGATCCTCTCGCTCCCACGGGCACAGGTCGGTCTGCCGGCTGACGTCGCCGTCCGGCGGGGTCAGGCCCGCCAGGAGCGTCAGGAATAGGTTGTCGCACTCCGGGTGATACGACAGCGCGGCCCGCAGGGGTGACGCCTTCGCGTAATGGTGGCTCACATGGTCGACTGCACGCCTCGAGAGGGCCCCGGGGGCTCCCCAGTAATGCCAGGTCAGCAGCGACAGCGTCGCCTGCGAAAGGTGGGGAGGAACGAGCTCGGCATGGCTCCAGTGCCCGAACCAGGAGTGGTTGTTGCCCGCTGACCGGCTCATGACCAGCTTGTGGACTCCGGCAGTCTGATTCCTGTCGCACTGGTCGGGGAGACGAGGGTCCTGAAGCCAGGGACGGTCACGGTCGAACAGGTCAAAACGATAGGACCACTGGTCGAAGTAGCCCGCGATGCCCGCCATGCGGCCGCCGGGGAGTTCAATGCTCTGCTCAGGAAAACCCTGCTGAAGGATCTCCTCCCGCCGATCGCCCCAGCTTCCGGGACCGGCCTCGTCAAGAGCAGTGATCCGGGCGGTCAACGCGTAAAGCAAGCGCAGCAGTGCCGAGTGAGCCGGAGCGTCCGGAACCAGCAGGGTGCGAATCTCTCCGGCGCGCAGGAACAGACTCCGCAGACCCACGTACGGCGGGCCTGACTTCCCCTCCAGCCATGCGACAGGAATCCATGGCTGTTCGATCAGATTGGATACAGGCGTAGCCACGCCCCTCCCCCCGTGGTCGGGCATCCCCTAGATGCTAGACGGAGGTACGGGACGGAGTGCCCGTTTACAGCAACTCGTCAATCATCAGGCCATGTTCGCTCATACAGAATCGATACTTCGAGCCGATGTACACCCACCTACCGTCTTCCGACTTTTTCAGATTCAGCCGGAGAACATTCTTGAGGGCGGCCATGCCGCGCCAGGCACTATTGGCATCGCCCTCCACGTCCTCGGCGAGTCGCTTCGGTACGGGAATCAGATAGGGGACCAGTTGGCCCGGCACCGGTCTTCCCTTGGGACCGCTCTCAAGTCTCCGCTCCGGGACGCCGTCCTCCAGGAGATACACCCGGTTCCCCGGCCGGCCGTGCTCGTACAGACAGACCACCTGCACCACGTCCTCCCCGAGCACGGAGGAGAGGAGCTCGGGCTCCATACCGGTGTGGTCGCGGCTCAGCAGTCCAAGGTCTCCATCGAGCTCTCCCGGTCCAGGCACCGCCAGCCACCGCGCAGTACCGCTGGCCTTGTGTTCACGGACCGTGCGCTGGTTGTCGAGCTGCTGGAGCTCACGCGCCGCCGGCCACTCCAGCCTGTCGGCGAACTCGTCGGCATATACCTCATCCAGCACGAGGGGCAGCTCTTCGGGCAAGGCAACCGTCCTGCCGGTCCCCAAGAGCAGGTCCGTGCGCCGTGCCAGCGCGGCGTCGTCCAGTTCCGACGCGTTGTCCGTTCGGAGCACCACTAGCCTCGACCGGTCACCCACGCTCTGCACCGCACGGGCCAGCAAGGCAGCGAGCGGGGCCGGTCCGGATAGGACGAGGTCGAAATGCAGGCCCCGGACATGCTCCAGCATCGACGTCGTCACCAGCACCGAGGGGCCGGAGACCCCACCATCAGGGGTGAAGGCACCCCGGCAGGCTGCGAGACGCTGCCACCGGTCCTTGTTCCGCATCTGTTCATGGATCAGGGTCACGTTCACAGCCGGGAAGTCCTTCGTGAGCTGACGGAACGTGCGAATGGCTTCCGCAGGCGTCGCTCGGTAGACGGCGGCTCTTCCGTTTCCGGCTGCGACGATCGGTGCAAGAGCCGCCTGGATCGCGCCGTACGGCGTACCGGCAACGACTTCGATGCTGAGCGTGCTGGCACGAGCGGCATCGCCAGGCTGCTGGGGCAGGTGCCCGCCTCCGGACCGAGCATCCACGAACGACCACCCCGGCGATCGGCGGGGCTGCGTCACTGGCATCCTGCCCCCTCCTGCGCCATGGCGGTAGGCCGCCAGCATCGAGTCCACCGACTTGTCCGCAGCAGTCGCGGCCAGGACAACCGGGATCCGTAACGCTGCAGCCCACTGCAGGAACCGCAGCATCAGCTTCTGCCCCCAGACGCCGCGAGCATGGGCTTCATCCACCACGACGACCTTGCCGGAAAGAGCAAAGAGCCTCATGACGTTGAACTTCACAGGCATGACAGCCTGCAGAAGTTCGTCCACCGTCCCCGTGCCGAGCGCAGCCAATAGCGCGCGGTGATGGGAGTTGAGCCAACTGTTCGCCGTTGGGGCCCACTCCTCGCCAGGCTCCGGACTAACTCCGCCGGCCGCATTGGCGTGCGCCCACTGCTCCGCGGCTTCCGCCGGCCTCAACCGGGAAGAGCTGTGGAGCAGCAACGACCGCCACGGGCCGGTCAGCGCCTGCTCGGCGAACGCATGCACCTGCGCCATGTGGCTGTCAGCCGCTGAGCCGGTCGGCAGTGCGTAGAAGAGGCCCCGCGCGCCCGCCGCATGCCCGAGGACGGCCGCTGCGCGAAGGGCCGCTTCCGTACGCTCCTCCGACGGCAGAGCCGTCACGACCACCATGCCCGACCCGTGCTTGGCCACCAGATCGGGCATCTGGCGAGCCACACTCGCCCCAAGACCAGGCTCCCCCGCGCACTCAGGAGGTTCCGGCAGCCGGGCGAACCCGGTCCCGAGCAGGTTCGTCCGCTGCAACAGGCGGGGAGCGGCCGAGCGGGCGATCTGCCAGTAGGAGTCCAGATCGTCCGGAGTTCCAGCCCATGCCTCGTCCCGGAGCCGGGTCCGAATCTCCTCCTCGATACTGGCCAGCCAGTCCGACAAGGTAACCAACCCCGTCAGGACGACGGCCGCTCCTGGCGTCATCCGACCCTGCGGAACCACCGTCCCGCCGACCACTCTGCGCACCTCGTCGAAATGGATCCGCCGCTGCTCCTCCCAACTCCCCACGCCCATACCGGGGTGACGCGCTGCAGGGCACCGAGAGTCCTTGTCGTAGACCACCGGGTGGAAATGGCCGCCATGGCCGCCGAGTATCTGCGCCACCGCGTGACCGAGCTGGGACTGCGGACGCCGCCTCGATGACGGATAACCGATCTCCTTAAAAGTACCCACCAGCCACCAGTGCGCCGATGCTTCGTGCGACTGCTGGTCCTGCTCGGCACTGGAAGCGAATGCGTACCCCGGCTCGCTTCTCAGCTCCCGAGTCAGCAACGTATTGTCCGCTGACTTCGGTCCACCCCGGTGGAGTTGGAACGGAACACTGATCTTCCCGATGTCATGTAGCCCCGCCCAGAACGCCGCGAGCGTCCGCGCCTGCTCATCCGAAACCTGCAGCGCCGTCGCCACCATGCTCCGCTGGTGCACGGTCAGCATTCTGTCCCAGACGACCTCGGCGACCGCCGCCGTGTCCAGCAGGTGACAGATCAAGGAGTGCGTGTGGTCAACACCGCGGGCGCCCTTACCCAGGCCGGCAGCCTTGCCCCAGAGGCGGGAGTCCAGCCGCATGATGCTCCTTGCCAGGTCCGGTATAGGTGCGCCTTCGAAGAACACGACAGAAGCGGCTGGCTCTCACTGCCTCATCGCCGTGCAGCCGGTTCGGTGAAGGCCAGCTTCCAGGAATATGGTCAACCTCGAGTACACCAAGTCCGTCGTCCCGTAGAGTACTTACCGCTGAACGCCTCTCTGGGAGGTAAGCGGAAACCCCATTGGCTCCCCAGCCGCTGGCACGTCGAGATGAACGCACGACCCTCTCGAGGGATGTGGCGCAACCTCGGCCGTGTCTGCGCTCTGGAGAAACAGTGTCTCGGTTCCTGCGAAAGTTCGTTCTGCGACGCGAGGTCCTTCTCGAGGTATCACGCGTGGTGGTCAGCACGCTAGTCCGTGTCCTGACCAACGAACTCGTCAGCTGGCTCTTCTGAGCCCACGGTGACGGGCCCCAGAGGCCCGTCACCACTTACATGACGAGGAAGTCCCGCTGGCGGCCGAAGCATCCCCACTACAACTACGCCTTCCCACACGCCGACCGATCCTCGCCGCGCGAGCGAAGCAACCCACCGCCTGGATAGTGGGCGCTACCCCACTCTGTCAGGGAGTAGGTCGCGCAAGCAGAGCAAGTAGGCGCTACGCGACGTACAGCTTGGAGCTTTATCCCGGACTCCCGTTCCTTGAAACTTGAAAAGTATGCTCGTGGTCCTCGTGCTCGAGCGGGCGTGAGCCGGTCGCAATCGAGGTCGGCGGCAGCCTGGTCCTGTGGCTTCTGCGCGAACGAGTGCTTTACAAGGTACTGGTCCCTGCCTGGGGGTATAAGTACTGCCCGCCGACGCGGGGATGCTCCGACCGGCCATGTCCGCGCCCTCCTCACTCGCCGTTCTCCCCGCCGATGCGGGGGCATTCCGTCTTCGACGGCATTGCGGACCTCGGCGGGCACGTCCTCCCCGCCGACGCCGGGGTGTTCCGTTGAACTCGGGTATCTGGATGATCATCCCCGGGTCCTCCCCGCCGACGCGGGGGTGTTCCGGTGGCGCAGGCGAAGGCCGCGATCGGGTCGGTGTCCTCCGCGCTGACGCGGGGGTGTTCCGTACCGGGGGTGCGCTGGTGAGCGCCGATTTTCGTGCTGGGGAAGGGCCTCTACTGGTGGGACTGGCGTTGCGGCAGTCGGCGCTGCTCCACATGTTGAAAGCCAAAGTGCGCTCAAGCAGTCCGAAATTCATAACCTGTTCGGTACGGCCTGCGGGAGGGAGTGATGGGCATGGCCCGTTCGCTCTTCCGCTCCCCGTCGCGGACCGTGAGTACGTGGCAGCGAGCCCGCCGGCACCCACCCAGCTCCCTCCTGCCGCTGATCGCGCGAACGAGCGCGCAGCGGCCGACGAAGGAGCAGTGGGCCACTGACCGCACCGGGCTATACCGGCCATGGGGTCTTGGGGACGCGGCCTGGGTGTCGCTGGCCCACGGCAACGAGCACCGTCAGAGGGCGGCCACCGAAGGCGACCGGTGGGAGATCCTTGCTCAGCACGCTGCCTTGGACGACCCACTGCGGCACCTGCCCGTCGGCGAGCGCCCGGGCTGATACTGACCCCGCAAGTGCAGCAACGCAGTTCAAACGCTCGGCGTCGTGAACATCTCCATTGAAGAATCTCAGTCGGGCGAGCCCGTGCAGGGACATCGCTACCTCCGGCCGCCGCTGCTGTGTGTGCCAGGTCCTCGGCGTACTGAGGGTGTACTCGTCCTTCGCTGGACCATGACGTCCACTCGAGAGCCTTCGGGTGCTTCGCAGCAGCCGGTTGGTTGCCCGCTCCGCGGTCCAAGCCCTGGCGACGCTCTCGTGCGCGTTGGATCGAGGCCTGCTCCGTGGCGACCTGCCGGCCCGCCCCTCGCTTGTGTGCCAACTCACCGCCGCCGCGGGCCATCGGTCAGAGGTCCCCTCCGTGCCGACCAAGATCCGGGCCATACGCGGACCAGCCGCGTGCCGTTTGGCCGAATCGTGGCCGTTTCCGATGGCAAGCGACCATGCGAGGCGTGTACCACCAGCACTCGAAGAACCTGCCAGAACTCTGAGCAAGACTGAGTGGGACCGCTCAGCACCATGAAATTCCCGGCACCTTGCCACACCCGTACAGCCAGGAGGCCGCCTGACCAGCGGCGCAATGCACCTGTTGACCCATCAGAACGAGCGTCAAATGAGCGTCAAGATACCTCGGAGGGCGTCATTTCATCGTCAAAATATCGCCCGTAACGCCCACAATGCACATAGCGCACATTACCCAAACTCGCAGGTCAGACGCTCTTTGCGACAGGCTCCAGAATCGCCACGCACTCCACATGATGCGTCATCGGAAAGAGGTCGAAAGCCCGCAGCGTCCGCACCCGGTACCCCCCGTCCGCGAAGTACGCCAGGTCCCGGGCCAGGGCCGCCGGATCGCAGGCCACGTAGGCGATCTTGCGGGCGCCCAGGCCGGACAGATGCTTGACCACCTGCTTGCCCGCGCCCGCGCGGGGCGGGTCCAGGACGATCAGGTCGCACTCGGTGATGCCCGTGCGCGGCAGGACCTGGTCGACCTTGCCGTGTTCGATGCGGACGCGGTCCAAGTCCTTCAGGTTGTGGCGGGCGTCCTCGACCGCGCGCTTGCCGGACTCGATGCCGAGCACCGCGCCCTTCTCACCGATGCGCTGGCCGATGGCGCCGGCGAAGAGGCCGACGCCGCAGTAGAGGTCGAGGGCCGTGTCGTTCTTGCGGGGCAGCAGGCCCTGCATGACCGCGCGGACCAGGGTGTTGGCCGCCTGCGGGTGGACCTGCCAGAAGCCGCCGGAGCCGACCCGGTACGTACGGTCGTCGGCTCGTTCGCGGACGAAGGCCCGGCCGTGGACACGGTGGACGCCGCCGTCCTTCTCCTCGACTCGGAGCACGGAGACCGGCTTGTCCAGTTCGACCAGGGGGAGCCGGCCGCCGGGCCGGGGGGTGAGGATGACCTGACGGTCGTTCGAGCCGGTGGCCGTGATCGCCTCGACCGCGGCCATCTGCGGCCATTCCCGCTTCTCCACGCCGAGTTCGGAGACCCCGGGGGCGGCGATCAGGCAGTGGTCGACCGGCTGGACCTCGTGCGAGCGGTGCTTGCGCAGGCCTGCCCGGCCGTCCGCGTCGACGGCGTACTGGACCCGGGTGCGCCAGGCCGGGACCTCGCCCGGCGGGAGCTTGTCGCCGTCGGCGGGCATGACCGTGCCGTCCCAGCCGGCCTCCTCGGGCGTCAGTCCCGCCAGGCGGCGGAGCTGCTCGGCGATCACCTCGCCCTTGAGGCGGCGCTGGGCGCCGGGTTTGGCGTGCTGCCAGTCGCAGCCGCCGCACATGCCGGGACCGGCGTACGGGCACGGGGCCTCGACCCGGTCCTTGGACGGCTCCAGGATCCGTACGGCGTCGGCCCGCAGGAAGCGCGAGTCCGTGTCGCCGTCGGTCACCTTGGCGACGACCTTCTCGCCGGGGAGCGTGTGGCGGACGAAGAGGACCTGGTTCTCGGCCGTACGGGCGATGCAGTGGCCACCGTGCGCGACGGGGCCGACCTCGACCTCGTACTCCTCCCCGACCAGCGACGACGTGGGTTCGTTCTGCATGAGGGGAGGCTCCAGGGAGGAAGGGAGGGCGGGGCGAGCGTGCGGCCGGACAACAGCCCACCAGTCTACGTGCGTGCTGTCGGGGTGCCGACCACGAGACGTTCCCGAGGCGAGCCTGCCGTGGCATGCCTTCCGGGGCGTCCCTCCCGTAGCGATCCTGCCGGGGCCTTCCGATCTCCGTCGTTGCCGTCGGGGTGCCGACCATCAGACGTTCCCGGGGCGACCCTGCCGTGGCATGCCTTCCAGGACGTCCCTCCCGTAGCGTCCCTCCCCCGGCATGCCTTCCGTAGCGTCCCTCCCGTAGCGACCCTGCCGTGGCGTCCCTGCCGGGGCCCGGAGCGACCGCCTCCCTCACCCCCTCCGGCCCGGCTCCTTCTGCCTCCGCTCCACCGGCCCCCGCCGTACCGAACCCGGCGCGCTCCACTCCGCCCGCCTCCGCGCCCGGTGCTTCGCGGCCTCCGAGGACTGGAGCTGGTACGGGACCGAGGTCACCATCACGCCGGGGGTGAAGAGCAGGCGGCCCTTGAGGCGTAGCGCGCTCTGGTTGTGGAGCAGGTGCTCGTACCAGTGGCCGACCACGTACTCCGGGATGTACACGCTGATCACGTCGCGCGGGCTCTGGCGGCGCAGGCCCTTCACGTACTCGATGACCGGGCGCGTCACCTCGCGGTAGGGCGAGTCGAGGATCTTGAGCGGTACGTCGATGCTGCGCCGTTCCCACTCCTGGCGCAGCGCCTTCGTCTCGTCCGGGTCGACGCTGATGGAGAGCGCCTCCAGGTGGTCGGCGCGGATCAGCTTGGCGTAGGCGAGGGCCCGCAGGGTCGGGCGGTGGAGCTTGGAGACCAGCACGATCGCGTGGACGCGGGAGGGGCGGACGGCATCGTCGGGCGCGGCATCGTCCGCGGCGATCTCCTCGGCGACCCGGTCGTAGTGCTTCCGGATCGCGGTCATGGTGCCGTAGAAGATCACCATGCCGAGCAGGGCGACCCAGGCACCGTGCGTGAACTTGGTGGCCAGGACCACGACCAGGACCAGACCGGTGAAGAAGGCCCCGAAGGCGTTGATGGCCCGGGAGCGGATCATGTGGCGGCGCTTGGCCTGGTCGCGTTCGTCGACGAGCAGACGGTTCCAGTGCCGCACCATGCCGATCTGGCTGAAGGTGAAGGCGACGAACACCCCGACGATGTAGAGCTGGATCAGGTGGGTGGAGTCGGCGTCGTAGATCCAGACCAGCGCGATGGCGGCTCCGGCCAGCAGCAGGATGCCGTTGGAGAAGGCGAGGCGGTCGCCGCGGGTGTGCAGCTGGCGCGGCAGGTAGCGGTCCTGGGCGAGGATCGAACCGAGCAGCGGGAAGCCGTTGTACGCGGTGTTCGCGGCCAGGAAGAGGACCAGCGCGGTGGCCGCGGCGAGGATCATGAAGAGGAACGAGCCGTGGCCGAAGACGGCCTCCGCGACCTGGGCGATGACCGGGTCCTGGGTGTAGCCCGGGCCGACCGGTACGCCGTCGCGGATCAGGTCGACGGCCGGGTTCTCGGCCATCTTGACGTTGGTGGCCATGGCCAGGCCGATGATCCCGCAGAACATGGTGACCGCGAGGAGGCCCATCAGGGCGAGGGTGGTCGCGGCGTTCTTGCTCTTCGGCTTGCGGAAGGCCGGCACGCCGTTGCTGATCGCCTCGACCCCGGTGAGGGCGGCGCAGCCGGAGGAGAAGGCGCGCAGCAGAAGGAAGACGAGGGCGAAACCGGCCAGGCCCGGGTGCTCGGGCTTGATCTCGAAGTCGGCGGTGGGGGCGTGCATCGTGTCGCCGAGGATCAGCCCGCGGAAGGCGCCCCACAGGATCATCAGGAAGACGCCCACCACGAACAGGTAGGTGGGGACGGCGAAGAGCTTCCCGGACTCCTTGACCCCGCGCAGGTTCATCAGGGTGAGCAGGATGATGGCCCCGATGGCCATGGGGGTCTTGTGCTCGATGACGAACGGGATCGCGGAGCCGAGGTTCTCGATGCCCGAGGAGATCGACACGGCGACGGTGAGGACGTAGTCGACGAGCAGGGCGCTCGCGACGGTCAGTCCGGCCTTGGGGCCGAGGTTGGTCGCCGTGACCTCGTAGTCGCCGCCGCCGCTCGGGTAGGCGCGGACGTTCTGCCGGTTGGAGGCGACCACCGTGAACATGAGGACGGCGACGGCGAGCGCGATCCAGGGGCTGAAGTGGTACGCCGACACGCCCGCGATGGACAGCACCAGGAGGACTTCTCCGGGCGCGTAGGCCACCGAGGACAGCGGGTCGGACGCGAAGACCGGGAGCGCGATGCGCTTGGGCAGGAGCGTCTCCCCCAGCTTGTCGCTGCGCAGCGCCCGGCCGATCAGAATCCTTTTGGGCAGGTCGGTCAGTTTGGACACGCTGAGGATCGTAAGGGCAGGCCGCGCCGGTCGAGGACGCCTGTTCGCCGTGGCCCCCTTGTCTCCTGCGGTAGGAGACAATCCGGCCGTAATCCTTAACGCAATCCTTGCGAGCGGACCCTGCGTCTTTACTCCCCCTTTGCCCATGTGTCCGGGGCAACGCAGACTCGGAGGAAGCGCCGGGCCCGCAGCGGCATAAGCTCGTTCCCGGGCAACGCCGAAGTCGTTGCCCCGTTGTTTGCCCGGCAAGCTGAGAGAGAAGTGTGAGCAGCGTGTTTTCGCAGGTCAGCCGGATGACCAGGACGGCGGGGTAGGCGCACAGTGCACATCGTCATCATGGGCTGCGGGCGCGTAGGAGCCGCTCTCGCGCAGACCCTGGAACAGCAGGGGCACACGGTCGCGGTGATCGACCAGGACCCGACGGCCTTCCGCCGTCTCGGCTCCGGATTCGGCGGCCGCCGGGTGACCGGGGTGGGCTTCGATCAGGACACCCTCCGCGAGGCGGGCATCGAGGACGCGGGGGCGTTCGCCGCGGTGAGCAGCGGTGACAACTCCAACATCATCGCGGCCCGGGTGGCCCGGGAGATGTTCTCCGTCGAGAACGTCGCGGCCCGGATCTACGACCCGAAGCGGGCCGAGGTCTACCAGCGGCTCGGCATCCCCACCGTCGCCACGGTGCGCTGGACGTCGGACCAGATGCTGCGGCGGCTGCTGCCCTCGGGGGCGGAGCCGCTGTGGCGCGATCCGAGCGGGGGTGTGCAGCTCGCGGAGGTGCACACGACGCCGTCCTGGATCGGTCACCGGATCAGCACGCTCCAGGAGGAGACCGGCGTCCGCGTCGCCTTCCTCACCCGGTTGGGCGAGGCGATCCTGCCGACCTCGCAGACGGTCCTGCAGGAGGGCGACCTGGTCCACGTGATGATGCGTACGGACGAGATCGCCAAGGTCGAGGAGGCCTTCGCCGAGGGTCCCGAGGAGGGTGGTCACTGATGCGTGTGGCGATTGCGGGGGCGGGCGCGGTGGGCCGTTCCATCGCCGCCGAGCTGCTGGAGAACGGGCACGAGGTGCTGCTCATCGACAAGGCGCCGACCGCCATCTCGGTGGAGCGGGTCCCCTCGGCCGAGTGGCTGCTCGCGGACGCCTGCGAGATCACCTCGCTGGACGAGGCGGCGCTGCAGCGGTGCAACGTGGTGATCGCGGCGACGGGCGACGACAAGGTGAACCTGGTCGTCTCGCTGCTCGCCAAGACCGAGTACGGGGTGCCGCGGGTGGTCGCGCGGGTCAACCACCCGAAGAACGAGTGGCTGTTCAACGAGTCCTGGGGCATCGATGTCGCGGTCTCGACGCCGCGGCTGATGTCGGCCCTGGTGGAGGAGGCGGTGAGCGTCGGTGATCTGGTCCGGCTGCTGCGCTTCAGCCACGGCGACGCCAACCTGGTGGAGCTGACGCTGCCGCCGGAGTCGGCGCTGGCCGGGACCCGGGTCGGGCAGGTGGCGTGGCCCCAGGACACCTCTCTGGTCACCATCATCCGGGGTACGCGGGTGCTCACGCCGAGCCCCGAGGAGTCGTTGGAGGCCGGTGACGAACTGCTGTTCGTGGCGGCCCAGGCGCGCGAGGAGCAGTTGGAGGACCTGCTGTCGGTCCGCCGCGCCCCGTCGTCGCCGTCCGACGACTGAGGTTCGGACATGAGGGAGGGCCCGGGACCGTCGGACGGTCCCGGGCCCTCCCTCATGTTCCGCAGGGTCTACGCCTCCGGGTTGCGCAGCGCGGCCGCCGCCTGCTCCTTGCGCTCCTTCTCGGCCTGCTCCTCGGCCTCCATCTCCGCGAAGACGTCGATGGGCGGCGGGGCCTTCGCCAGGAAGACCCAGGTCAGATAGACCGCGAGCAGGAACGGCGGGATCTTCAGCGCGACCAGCACCCAGCCGAACTGGGTGGTGTCGGCCCACCAGTAGAGCGGGAAGAGGATCGCGCACTTGGCGAGCAGGATGAGGCCCCAGGCGTAACTGGCCTTGGTGTACGCCTTCTTGCGGCCCGGGTTGCGCGTCCGCCAGGAGAGGTTCTCCTTGAAGACCGGGCCGAGGATCAGACCGATCAGCGGTACACCGGCGGCGGCCGTGCCCAGGTAGGCGACGGAGAGCCCCAGGGTGTAGAGCATGCCCGGCAGGTAGAAGTCCTTGGCGTTGCCCGTCATCATCGCGAAGACGACACCGAAGGCCACCCCGAAGACGCCGCTGAAGGCGTGCTTCACGGTGTCCCGGCGGACCAGCCGTACGGCGACGAGGGCCAGGGAGACCGCCAGGGCCGCGATGGCCGAGACGTGCAGGTCCTTGTTGATGGTGAAGATCGTGACGAAGAGCAGCCCGGGCAGGACCGTCTCCACCATGCCGCGCACCCCGCCGAAGGCCTCGAAGAGGGCGGCCTCGGTGACCGCCTTCGACTCGGGGTCCTGGTGGGCGGCGTGCCGGCCTCCGGCGCTCCGCTCTCCGGTGGCGCCGTGCTGTTCGGTGCGGTGGGACTCGTCCGTTTCGGACGTCGGCTTGTCGAGAGACGTCACCGGCTACTCCTTGCCGAGCGGTCGGAGTTCGTATGTGGGGTTGAACAGCACCCGGCGCCCGTGGCTCATGGCGACCCGGCCCGAGGCGATGATCCTGCGGCCGGGCTCTATGCCGACGATGGAGCGCCGGCCCAGCCAGACCACGTCCAGCGGCTCGGTGCCGTCGAAGAGCTCCGCCTCCAGGGCGGGCACTCCGGCCCGGGGACGCAGGGTGACGGTCCGCAACGTACCAGCCACCTTCACGATCTGCCGGTCGGAGCATTCCGATATCCGGGTGCATCCGGTGGCCTGGGCGTCCTCCCGCAGCTCCTGGGACTCCAGGTCCTCCTGGGAGCTGGAGAGCCGGTCGAGCATGCGGCGGAAGCGGCCGGACGGCCTCTCCGCCCTGTCGGCCTTCTCTCGTCGGGAAACAGCACTCATACCCGAAGGGTACCGGTCCCGGGGGTCCGGCAAGGAGGGCCGGGGCGATCACTCGGAAGGGTGACACTCCGGGTTCTCGTACCCGTGACGCGCCGGCCTCACCCGTGACGGACGGCATGCGACCGGCCGTGGTGTCAGCCGCGCTCGAAGCGGTAGCCCATCCCCGGTTCGGTGACGAAGTGGCGGGGGTGCGAGGGATCCGCCTCCAGCTTGCGGCGGAGCTGGGCCATGTAGACCCGCAGATAGTTGGTCTCCGTACCGTAGGAGGGCCCCCAGACCTCCTGGAGGAGCTGTTTCTGGCCGACCAGGCGGCCGGCGTTGCGGACGAGGACCTCCAGCAGGTGCCACTCGGTGGGTGTGAGCCGTACGTCACGGCCGTCCCGGTGCACCTTCTTGGCCGCCAGGTCGACCGTGAAGCCGGCCGTCTCGACGATCGCCAGGTCCTCGGTGACGTCCTGCCCGACCGGTTCCGAGCGGCGTACGGAGGCGCGCAGCCGGGCCAGCAGCTCGTCCATGCCGAACGGCTTGGTGACGTAGTCGTCGGCGCCCGCGTCGAGCGCCTCCACCTTCTCGTCGGAGGTGTGGCGGGCGGAGAGGACGAGGATCGGCACCCGGGTCCAGCCGCGCAGGCTGCGGATCACCTCGACCCCGTCCATGTCGGGCAGCCCGAGGTCCAGAAGGACCACGTCGGGGTGGAGGGCGGCGGCGAGCTGGAGGGCGGTCGCCCCGTCGGGCGCGGCGTCGACCTCGTACTGCCGGGCCTTGAGGTTGAGCACGAGGGCGCGGACGATCTGCGGCTCGTCGTCGACCACGAGCACCCGGGTCATCGGGGACCTGCCTTTCTGCGGTACGGGCGGTGCGGACGGTAGAAGGGGGTGAGGGAGGGCCGCCGTCATGAGGCGGCCTCCGTGGCGAAGAACGCGGTCATGAGGCGGCCTCGGCCGGGAGCGTCGCCGGGTCCCGGTCGCGGTCCCGGCCGGGCGCGGCGGTGAGGGTGAGGACCATGGTCAGCCCGCCGCCGGGGGTGTCCTCGGCGTCCAGGGTGCCGCCCATGGCCTCGGCGAAGCCCCGGGAGACGGGGAGGCCGAGGCCCACCCCGGCACCGCGCGGGGCGTCACCGTACCGCTGGAAGGGCTCGAAGATGCGCTCCTTGGCCTCGTCGGGCACCCCGCGCCCCCGGTCGACCACCCGCAGCTCCACGCGTTCGCCCAGCGCGCTGGCGGCCACCGCGATGGGTTCCCCGGCGGGGCCGTACTTCACGGCGTTCTCGACGATGTTGGCGACGACCCGCTCCAGCAGCCCGGGGTCGACCGCGACCATCGGCAGCGTCTCGGGGATGTCCAGCTCGACGCTGCCCTCGGGGACCCCGCCGAGCGCCATCGGCACCACCTCGTCGAGGTCGATCTCGCGGATCAGCGGGGTCACCGTGCCGGTCTGGAGGCGGGACATGTCCAGCAGGTTGCCGACCAGGTGGTCGAGGCGGTCGGCGCCGTCCTCGATACCCGCCAGCAGCTCGGCCTCGTCCTCCGGCGACCAGGCGACGTCGTCGGAGCGGAGCGAGGTGACGGCGGCCTTGATCCCGGCGAGCGGGGTGCGCAGGTCGTGGCTGACGGCGGCGAGCAGCGCGGTCCTGATCCGGTTGCCCTCGGCCAGCCTGCGGGCCTGCTCGGCCTCCCAGACCAGCCGCCGGCGGTCCAGGACGACGGCGGCCTGGGCGGCGAAGGCGCCGAGCACCCTGCGGTCCTCGGCGGGCAGCACCCGGCCCGAGAGGGCGAGCGCCAGGTTGTCGCCCACCGGCATGTCCACGTCCGCGTCCTCGGGCCGAGCGACCGGCGCGGGCCCCACGAACCCGGCGCAGGTCCACGGGTCGACGTCGCTCTCCCGCTCCAGCAGGGCGACCGACTCCATGGCGAAGGTCTCCCGCACCCGCTCCAGCAGCGCGTCCAGGGCGGTCTCGCCGCGCAGCACGCTGCCCGCCAGGAAGGAGAGGATCTCCGACTCGGCGCGCAGCCGGGCGGCCTGGTGGGTACGGCGGGCCGCCAGGTCCACCACCGAGGAGACGGCCACCGCCACCCCGAAGAAGATCACGATGGCGACGAAGTTCTCCGGGTCCTGGACGGTGAGGGTGTGGGTGGGCGGGGTGAACCAGTAGTTCAGGAGCATGACGCCGACGGCCGCCGAGGCGAGGGCGGGGCGCAGCCCGCCGAGCAGGGCGGCGGCGACCGTCAGGAAGAGGAAGAGCAGGACGTCGTTGGCGAGGCCGGGCCCGTTCTCCAGGCTGCGCAGCAGCAGGGAGAGCAGGACCGGGCCGACGACGCCGATGAGCCACCCCGAGACGATCCGGGCCCGCCCCAGCCGGGCGCCCCGGGCGATGGGGAGCCCGCGCCCCTTGGCGACCTCGCCGTGGGTGACGATGTGGACGTCCAGGTCGGGTCCGGACTCCCGGGCGACGGTGGCGCCGACGCCGGGGCCGTAGACGTACTGCCAGGTCTTGCGGCGGCTGGAGCCCAGCACGATCTGGGTGGCGTCGACCCCGCGGGCGAACTCCAGGAGGGCGGCGGGGATGTCGTCGCCGATGACGTGGTGGAACGTTCCGCCGACGTCCTCGACCAGGGTCCGCTGGACCGCCAGCTCCTTGGGGGACGCGGAGGTCAGCCCGTCGCTGCGGGCGATGTAGACGGCGAGGATCTCGCTGCCGGAGCCCTTGGCGGCCATCCGGGAGGCGCGGCGGATGAGGGTGCGGCCCTCGGGCCCGCCCGTGAGGCCGACGACGATGCGTTCGCGGGCCTGCCAGGGGGTGCGGATGTCGTGCTCGCCCCGGTACTGCCTCAGGTACTCGTCGACCCGGTCGGCGGTCCACAGGAGGGCCAGCTCGCGCAGGGCCGTGAGGTTGCCGGGGCGGAAGTAGTGGGAGAGGGCCGCGTCCAGCTCGTCGGGACGGCAGATGTTGCCGTGGGCGAGGCGGCGGCGCAGCGCCTGGGGCGACATGTCGACCAGCTCGATCTGGTCGGCCCGGCGCACCACCTCGTCGGGGACGGTCTCCTCCTGGCGGACGCCGGTGATCGACTCCACGACGTCGCCGAGCGACTCCAGGTGCTGGATGTTGACCGTGGATATGACGTCGATCCCGGCCTTGAGCAGCTCCTCGACGTCCTGCCACCGCTTGGCGTTGCGGGCGCCGGGGAGGTTGGTGTGGGCCAGCTCGTCGACCAGGGCGACGGCCGGGGCGCGCTCCAGGACCGCGTCGACGTCCATCTCGGTCTCGGCGGGACCGGCCGGGGGGTGGGTGATCTCGCAGCGGCGGACCTGCTCCAGCCCGTGCAGCAGCGCCTCGGTGCGCGGCCGCCCGTGGTGGTCGACGAAGGCCACCACGCAGTCGGTGCCGCGCTCGACCCTGCGGTGGGCCTCGGAGAGCATCGCGTACGTCTTGCCGACGCCCGGTGCCGCGCCCAGGTAGATCCGGAGTGTGCCGCGTCCCATGGCCCCATTGTCTTCTTCCGTCGGCCGTCCTCGGTGCGACGGCCGGTGGCGCCCGGTGCGGGCGCCACCCCCGACGCTACTCCGCCCGGGACCCGTCTCCGGTGGTGGGAGCGGGGGCCGGGGACGTATTGACGCAACTCTGACGCGGGAACCGTGCAGGTGAGGGGCGCGCGCACGGCAGAGGCCGGTGGGCCGCACCCTTCCGCGGGTGCGGCCCACCGGCCTCTGCTGTGGTCACGGACCGGTGGCACCGGTCACGGACCGCTAGCGGACCTCGGTGATCTCCGGGCCGCGCTGGAGCTGGCCCATGCCGCCGGAGAACTTCGAGCCCTCCTGCTCCTCCTGCTGGACTCCCTCGGGCACCATCTGGGCGTCGTTGGGGAGCTTCAGGACGATCGGGTCGCGGGGGGCCATCGGGCCGTCGCCGCGGACGACCACGGTGTCCCGGAAGATCGTCTCCAGCAGCCCGGCGGCCTCCGGCTGGACGGCGCCCTGGCCGGAGATGACCCCGCGCAGGAACCAGCGGGGGCCGTCGACGCCGACGAAGCGCACCAGCTGCACCCCGTTGGTGCCGTCCGGGAGCTGTACGGGGACCTGCGCGCGCAGCTCCCAGCCCAGCGGGCCCTCGACCTCGTCGATGATGCCGCCCTGCTGGGTGATGCCGGAGGCGATCTCGTCGCGGACCTCGCCCCAGATGCCCTCGCGCTTGGGAGCGGCGAAGGCCTGCAGTTGGATGGCGCTGTCGCGCAGCACGACGGTGGCGGCGACGATGGCGTCACCGGCCACCTCGACGCGCAGCTCCATGCCCTCGACACCGGGGACGAAGATGCCGCCCAGGTCGACCCGGCCCTCGCCGGGCTGGGTGACCTCGGTGCTGTCCCAGGGCCCGTCCGGGCGGGGGGCCGGCGGCAGGTTCATCCGCCGGGCGCCCGACGCGGCTCCGTCGGTACCCTCGTCGGCGACCTGCTCGGTCTCGCGCACCTCGTCCGCCGCGTCCTCGGCGGAACCACTCTTCTTGCGACGTCCGAACACGTCACTGTCCTTCCCGGTCGGATACGACCGAAGCGTAGCTGTTCCCACCGTGGGTGATCCCGCCCTCGGCGACGTCCACCGACGCATGGCCGCCGGTGGACCCGAAGCCCCCTTCGGCCCGCGCCGAGCCGGGAAGTTCCGCCACCTCGTGGAAGCGCACCTTCTCGACCTGCTGGACAACCAGTTGGGCAATCCGGTCGAACCGCTCGAACCGCACGCTCTCGCGCGGATCGAGGTTGACCACGATCACCTTGATCTCCCCACGGTACCCGGCATCAACCGTCCCCGGGGCATTCACGAGGGCCACTCCGCAGCGGGCGGCGAGGCCGGAGCGCGGGTGGACGAAGGCGGCGTACCCGTCGGGCAGGGCGATCGAGACCCCGGTGGGGAGCACCACGCGCTCGCCGGGGGCGAGTTCGGCGGCCTCGGTGGTGACCAGGTCGGCCCCGGCATCCCCCGGGTGTCCGTACGCCGGAATCGGCACGTCCGGGTCGAGCAGGCGGATGAGTACGTCGACGGGGCTGCGCATCAGGGGTTCACCTCGAAGGCTCGGGCACGCTTGACCTGGTCCGGGTCGGCCATGGCGGCCTGGATCTCGGCGGGCCGCCCGTTCTCGATGAAGTGGTCCACCTTGACCTCGATGAAGAGGGCGTCGGCGCGGACGGCGACGGGCCCCTCGGGGCCGCCGATGCGGCCGGTGGCCGTGGAGTAGATCTTCCGGCCGTGTACGGCGGTGATGCGGGCGTCCAGGTGCAGCACGGTGTCCACCGGGACGGGGCGCACGAAGTCGGTCTCCAGCCGTCCGGTCACCGCGATCGTGCGCAGCAGCCAGTTCAGCGAGCCGAGGGTCTCGTCCAGCGCGGTGGCGAGCACGCCGCCGTGGGCGAGGCCGGGGGCGCCCTGGTGGGCGGGCTTGACGGTGAACTCGGCGGTGACGCTCACGCCCTCACCGGCCCGCGCCTGGAGGTGCAGTCCGTGCGGCTGTCCGCCGCCGCAGCCGAAGCAGTGCTCGTAGTGCGCGCCGAGAAGCTCCCCGGGCGGCGGGGCGTCCGGGTGCCGGACCGGTGCGACGGCGTCGGCCGGGGGTGTCAGAGCTGCTGATGTTCCACTCACAGGCGCAGACCTTACCCGCGCGGCGTCACGCCGGGCGCGCCGTGCCAAGCTTGGTTCCATGCAGCCTTCCGCACCGCCCTTCGACGAACGTCTCACCGCGCCCCGTTCCTGGTGGTTCATCGCCTTCGGGGTCGGTGTCGCCTGTGCGCTGATGCTCCTGCCGCTGGGCACCCTGCCGATGCTGGCCGGGCTGGTCGGCGGGGCGGCGGCGGCCGCGGCGGCGGTGAGCAGTTACGGCTCGGCCCGGATCCGGGTGGTCGGCGGGGCTCTGGTGGCGGGTGACGCCCGTATTCCGCTCTCCGCGCTCGGGGAGCCCGAGGCGCTGGACGCCGAGGAGGCGCGCGCCTGGCGGACGCACAGGGCGGACGCGCGGGCCTTCATGCTGCTGCGCAGCTATGTGGGGACGGCGGTGCGGGTGGAGGTCACGGATCCGGACGACCCGACTCCGTACGTCTTCCTCTCCACCCGGGACCCGGAGGGCCTGGCGGCGGCGCTGAGCGGCGTCCCGGCGGCCTGACCGCTTCGCGGGTGAGCGGGCGCCACCACCCGTACGCGTAGGGGCGGCGCCCAGGTCAGGCGCCCTCGATCCCCTTGGGCAGCACGACGGGCACGGCGGGCCGCTCCAGCGGGGGCAGTTCGGTGAGCCGGTCCCAGGGGATCGGGTTCTTGCGGAGGTCGCTCCTGACCCGGTCGGCGAGCTTGCGGGTGTCGCGGCGGTTCATCGTGGCGCCGACGGCGGCGCCGATCATGAACGGGATCAGGTTGGGCAGGTTGCGCGCCATGCGCTTGGTGATCTGCTGGCGCAGCTCGCGCTTCATCTGGCCGCCCAGGGCCGCGTTGAGCGTGGCGGGGCGCATGACGTCGATGCCGCGCTCCTCGGTCCACGACGTCAGATACGCGGTGGAGCGCTGGGCGAGATTGCCCGGCGGGCGGTGGCCGTAGACCTCGTGGAGTTCGGCGACGAGCTTCATCTCGATCGCGGCGACGCCGGTGACCTCCGCCGCCAGCTCGGCGAGCATGGCCGGTGGTACGGGCATCATGGCGGCCGCGCCGACGCCGGCTCCGACGGTGGCGCTGGCCCGGCTCGCACCGGCCACCAGCTTGTCGGCCAGTTCCTCGGGCCCCAGCCCGGGGAACTGCTTGCGCAGGGTGGCGAGGTCGCGCACCGGGACGCGGGGAGCCGTCTCGATGATCAGGTCGGCGAGCCGGCCGGCCAGCGCACGGGCGCTCTCCCCGCTCCTGCGCATCCCCCGCTTCACTCCGTCCAGGCGGCCTGCCCCGGTCACGGGCTCCGCCTGGTCCTTCTCTGTGCCGGTGTCCGGCAGGTCTGCCGCCCCCGCCACCTCGAGCGAGGCCGGACGGCCCCGCTCGTCGTCGGACGTACCGGAAGCACCGGAACCACCGGGGCCGGAGACACCGGAGGGGTCCGGCAGGGCGGCCGACCGCTCGGCAGCCGGGCTGTCGCCCGCTGCCGCGCCTGTGCCGCCCCGATTCTCCTCCGGTCCGTGCCGGCGCCAGGGGCGCCGCTTCCGGAACGGTGTGTCGCCTGCCACGGCCGACCCGGCCTCAGTCGCAGTCGCGGCAGATGGGCTGACCGTTCTTCTCGCGGGCCAGCTGGCTGCGGTGGTGCACCAGGAAGCAGCTCATGCAGGTGAACTCGTCGGCCTGCTTGGGCAGGACCCGGACGGCCAGCTCCTCGTTGGAGAGGTCCGCGCCGGGCAGTTCGAGGCCTTCGGCGGCGTCGAACTCGTCGACGTCGACGGCGGAGGCCGTCTTGTCGCTCCGACGGGCCTTCAGCTCCTCGAGACTGTCCTGGTCGACGTCGTCGTCGGTCTTGCGTGGGGTGTCGTAATCCGTTGCCATGTCGCTCTCCCCCTCTTGGGTGTCTGCGGGTGTCTCAGCGCACGTAACGCGTGAGAGGCCGGACTTGTGCCCGACCTGAGGCGGAGATTTTGCCTCACATCAAGGTCTGTTACTCAATCGACACCCAACCGGCCGCCTCGGCGAGGCTCGGCTTGGGTGGCGATGGGGACCGTACACGGTCCCGTCTCTGCAGTTCACAGGCGCCACCCCGTGTACTTCCCGTGATAACGCCCTCCGAAAACCCGGACGATTACCGGCTTTCCGAACGGGATGTGATCACGGAGCGTGTAAGAGCCGAAAACGGGCCCTGTGATCGATCACACACGGCTCGCCCGGGAACGGGTCCTGAAAATTCCGCCCAAAGCGAACATGGAGATCCGGTGGAGCGTCACACCGCGCAGCCTCTCAGACCGGAAGGGTGACACGCATCACAAGGCCGCCGCCCTCGCGGGGCTCCGCGATGATACGGCCTCCGTGGGCCCGCGCGACGGACCGCGCGATCGACAGGCCGAGTCCGACCCCCTTGTCGCTGCCCGTGCGCTCCGTACGCAGCCGCCGGAAGGGCTCGAAGAGGTTGTCGATCTCGTACGCGGGCACCACCGGTCCCGTGTTCGAGACGACCAGCAGGGCCTGGCCGGGCTGCAGGGAGGTGGTGACCTCCACCCAGCCGTCCTCGGGCACGTTGTAGCGCACGGCGTTCTGGACGAGGTTGAGCGCGATCCGCTCCAGCAGCACGCCGTTGCCCTGGACCACCGCCCCGGTCCGCTCCCCGCGGATCTCCACGTTCCGCTCGACCGCCTCCGCCCGCGCCTGGTCGATGGCGCGGTCGGCGACCTCGGCGAGGTCCACCGGTTTGCGCTCCACGATCTGGTTGTCGCTGCGGGCCAGCAGCAGCAGCCCCTCGACCAGTTGCTCGCTGCGCTCGTTGGTGGCCAGCAGGGTCTTCCCGAGCTGCTGGAGCTCCGGCGGGGCCTGCGGATCGGAGAGGTGGACCTCCAGCAGGGTGCGGTTGATCGCCAGCGGGGTGCGCAGCTCGTGCGAGGCGTTGCCGACGAACCTCTGCTGCGCGGTGAACGCCCGCTCCAGCCGGTCCAGCATGTCGTCGAAGGTGTCCGACAGCTCCTTCAGCTCGTCGTCCGGGCCGTCCAGCTCGATCCGCCGGGTGAGGTCCGTGCCCGCCACCCGGCGCGCGGTCCGGGTGATCCGGCCCAGCGGGGACAGGACGCGACCCGCCATGGCGTAGCCGAAGGCGAACGCGATGATGCTGAGCCCCACCAGGGCCAGCAGGGAGCGGTTGAGCAGCGTCTCCAGCGCCTCCTTGCGCTGGTTGTTGACGCAGGCGTTCATCGCCGCGTTGAAGGCCTCCGGGGAGGGCGTCGTCGGCAGGTCGCAGATCTTGCTGGCGACCTCTCCGCGGACGATCTCGAAGGGCAGCTTGCTGCCCACCCCGAGTGCCTGGGCGGCCAGCATGTAGATGATCGAGAGCAGCAGGATGCCCGCGATCAGGAACATCCCGCCGTACAGCAGCGTGAGCCGTATCCGGATGGTCGGACGCAGCCAGGGGTACGGGGGCTCCTGCTGCTTGGGCTCCCAGGTGGGCTTCGGGGGTGCCGTGGGGGGCGGCGGGGTGGCGGCCATGGTCCTCAGATCCGGTATCCGGAGCCCGGTACGGTGACGATCACGGGCGGTTCACCGAGCTTGCGGCGGAGCGTCATGACCGTGACCCGCACCACGTTGGTGAAGGGGTCGGTGTTCTCGTCCCAGGCTTTCTCCAGGAGCTGTTCCGCCGAGACGACGGCGCCCTCGCTGCGCATCAGGACCTCCAGCACCGCGAACTCCTTGGGGGCGAGCTGGATCTCCACCTCGTCCCGGAAGACCTCGCGGCGGTTGGGGTCGAGCTTGATCCCGGCCCGCTCCAGGACGGGGGGCAGCGCGACCGTCGTACGGCGGCCGAGCGCGCGGACCCGGGCGGTCAGCTCGCTGAAGGCGAAGGGCTTGGGGAGGTAGTCGTCGGCGCCCAGCTCCAGCCCCTCGACCCGGTCGCTGACGTCACCGGAGGCGGTGAGCATGAGGACCCGGGTGGGCATGCCCAGCTCGACGATCCGGCGGCAGACGTCGTCGCCGTGCACCACCGGAAGGTCCCGGTCCAGCACGACGACGTCGTAGTCGTTGACCCCGATGCGCTCCAGGGCCGCGGCACCGTCGTAGACGACGTCGACGGCCATGGCCTCCCGGCGCAGCCCGGTGGCCACCGCATCCGCGAGCAGCTGCTCGTCCTCGACGACGAGTACGCGCACAGCGCATTCCTTCCTTAGGTCCTTCTACGGGTTCACACAGCGAACGGCCCCCAGGGGAGGCCGACCGTGTACATCCATCCTGCCCGCAACGCGTATAAACCGGCGGTAAGACGGCGCTGGGCCGCCCCGCACCCCGGGAAGGGGGCGGATTCACCGGCCAGTTGAGGTTTCCGTGAGGTTGCGCATGGGGAT
Source organism: Streptomyces araujoniae (assembly GCF_050871195.1). Lineage (NCBI taxonomy): Bacteria > Bacillati > Actinomycetota > Actinomycetes > Kitasatosporales > Streptomycetaceae > Streptomyces > Streptomyces araujoniae. Next base: position 6,125,273 of record NZ_CP194070.1, on the reverse strand, counting down.
GAGGGGTTCACACCCGCGATCACGTCCGGCCCGTGGCCCGCCACGGCCCCTCTCCGTTTTCCCCGGAGAAGCGGCGAGATCACCCGCCTCTCCGGCTCTCCCGCCGGAGGGATCCCGGGCACACCCCCGTGCCACCGACCCACGATGAGGGGGCGCATCATGGACGCTTTCACCGCAGGTCTGCTGCAACGCATCAAGACGACCGAGTCCGACCTCACGCGGGCTCGCGAGGACGGCGACGACTTCCTGGCGGATGTCGAGCAGGGCGAGCTGGACGACCTGCACCGCCTCGCGGCCGAGCACGGCGTGGAAATCGGCGCCACGAGCGTCTGAGCCGTACGGCGGAGGGCCCCGGGAGCCGTCATGGCCCCCGGGGCCCTCCGCTGTGCCCAGCACCCCGTACAGCTCCCACCAGGGCGCCTGCGGGGTCAGTCGTGCCAGGCGCCCAGCTCCTCCAGGGCCGTCTGGAGCGGCTCGAAGACCCCGGGGGTCGCCGCCACGGTGAGGTCGCCGTCGGCGGGCTGCCCGGGGCGGCCGCCGGTCAGCGCGCCCGCCTCCCGGGCGATGAGGTCGCCCGCGGCCAGGTCCCAGGGGTGCAGCCCGCGCTCGTAGTAGCCGTCCAGGCGGCCCGCCGCCACATCGCAGAGGTCCACGGCGGCCGAGCCGCCGCGCCGGATGTCGCGGAGCCTCGGGATGAGCTGCCGGGCCACGTCCGCCTGGTGGGCGCGGACGTGGGCGACGTAGTTGAAGCCGGTCGAGACGAGGGCCTGGTCGAACGGCGGGGCGGGGCGGCAGCGCAGGGCGTTGCCGTTCGCGTACGCACCGCCGCCCAGCACCGCCTGGTACGTCTCGCCGCGCATCGGGGCCTCGACGACGCCCACGACCCGCTCGCCGTCGCGCTCGGCGGCGATGGAGACGGCCCAGGTGGGCAGGCCGTAGAGATAGTTCACGGTGCCGTCGAGCGGGTCGATGACCCAGCGGATGCCGGTGGAGCCCGGGGAGCTGGCGCCCTCCTCGCCGAGAAAGCCGTCGTCGGGGCGGAAGTCGGTGAGATAGCCGGTGATCAGCTTCTCGGCGGCGATGTCCATCTCGGTGACCACGTCGATGGGGCTGGACTTGGTGGCGGCCACCCCCAGGTCGGCGGGGCGGCCGTCGCGCAGCAGGGCTCCGGCGCGGCGCGCGGCCTCCAGGGCGAGGTCGAGCAGTTCGGTGAGGGCGGGGTCGGTCACGGGGGCTCCCAGGGGGCTCGACGGGACGGATGCGTTACGCGTACGGGCTGTCGGCGCCGGCCGCGGCCGCCTTCGGGGCCCTGGCCGGGCAGCAGCCGACCGGGCAGAGGTCGTGGGACGGGCCGAGGGAGCCCAGCGCGCAGGGGGTCACCGCGCGCCCCCGCTCGCTCGCCGCGCGCTCCAGGAGCAGCTCCCGTACGGCGGCGGCGAAGCGCGGGTCGTCGCCCACGGTCGCGGACCGGCGGACCGGAAGACCCAGCTCGGCGGCCTTGGCGGTGGCCTCGGTGTCGAGGTCGTACAGGACCTCCATGTGGTCCGAGACGAAGCCGATGGGCGCCATCACGACGGCGGGGACGCCCTCGCCGTGCAGGGTCTCCAGGTGGTCGCAGATGTCGGGCTCCAGCCACGGGATGTGCGGGGCGCCGCTGCGGGACTGGTAGACGAGCTGCCAGGGGTGCTCGGTGCCGGTCTCCTCCCGCACCGCGTCCACGATCAGCCGGGCCACGTCCAGGTGCTCCGCGACGTACGCGCCGCCGTCCCCGTGGTCCTCCATGGGGCCGGAGGCGTCGGCGGCGGAGGTCGGGATGGAGTGGGTGGTGAAGGCGAGGTGCGCGCCAGCGCGGACGTCCTCGGGGAGGTCGGCCAGCGAGGCGAGGACGCCGTCGACCATGGGCCGGACGAAACCGGGGTGGTTGAAGTAGTGGCGCAGCTTGTCCACCCGCGGCACGTCCAGCCCCTCCGCCTCCAGGGCGGCCAGGGCCTCGGCCAGGTTCTCGCGGTACTGGCGGCAGCCCGAGTAGGAGGCGTACGCGCTGGTGGCGAGGACGGCGATGCGGCGGTGGCCGTCGGCGGTCATCTCGCGCAGGGTGTCGGTGAGGTACGGCGCCCAGTTGCGGTTGCCCCAGTAGACCGGCAGGTCCACGCCGTGGTCGGCGAAGTCCTTGCGCAGGGCGTCCAGCAGCGCCCGGTTCTGGGCGTTGATCGGGCTGACCCCGCCGAAGAGGAAGTAGTGCTGCCCGACCTCCTTGAGCCGTTCCTCGGGGATGCCCCGGCCGCGGGTCACGTTCGCCAGGAACGGGACCACGTCGTCCGGGCCCTCAGGACCGCCGAAGGAGAGCAGCAGCAGGGCGTCGTAGGGAGCAGGATCGCGCAGATCGGACATGGCACCGATCCTGCCACCCGCCTCCGACCGCGCGGCAACCGACATCCGACGCCCCGTCGGCAAGTGCCGGAACCGGGAGTCCGGGCCCCCTTTCCGCGCCCTGGTCACGCGCCCGCCCGCGCCGCTCCACCCGTCGCCGGCCGGGCTCCCCCGGCGGCCGGAATCCCGGTGTCCGGCACTTCCCCCCGGCCGTAAGCTGTATCGGCCAGCTACACGCATGACAGGCACGACCGGAGCACCCTCTTGCCCAGCCCCTACCGCACGATCTTCGCCGCCCCCGGTTCCCGGGGGTTCTCCGCCGCCGGGCTCTTCGGCCGGATGCCGCTCTCCATGCTCGGCATCGGCGTCGTGACCATGATCTCGCAGCTCACCGGCCGCTACGGGCTGGCCGGGGCGCTCACCGCGACGCTCGCCATGGCGGCCGCCGTCTTCGGTCCGCAGGTCTCGCGCCTGGTCGACCGGTACGGGCAGCGCCGGGTGCTGCGCCCCTTCACGCTGGTGGCGGTGGCGGCCGTGGCGGGGCTGCTGATCTGCGCCCAGCGGGGGGCGCCGGACTGGACCCTGTTCGTCTTCGCGGCGGCCGCGGGCTGCGTGCCGAGCGTGGGGTCGATGGTCCGGGCCCGCTGGGCGGCGATCTACCGGAGTTCCAGCCGTGAGCTGCACACGGCGTACTCCTGGGAGTCGATCGTCGACGAGGTGTGCTTCATCTTCGGCCCGATCATCTCGATCGGCCTCTCCACCGCCTGGTTCCCCGAGGCGGGTCCGCTGATCGCCGCCCTCTTCCTGCTGGTCGGGGTCTTCTGGCTGACCGCCCAGCGCGCCACCGAGCCCGTCCCGCACCCCAAGTCGCTGCACACCGGCGGCTCGGCGCTGCGCTCGCCGGGGCTCCAGGTGCTGGTGGCCACCTTCGTGGCGACGGGCGCCATCTTCGGCGGGGTGGACGTGGTCACCGTGGCGTTCGCGGAGGAGAGCGGCAAGAAGGCGGCGGCCTCCCTGGTGCTGGCCGTCTACGCACTGGGCTCCTGCCTCGCGGGGGCCGTTTTCGGCCTGCTGCACCTGAAGGGGAGCCCCGCGACCAGGTGGCTGGTGGGCGTCTGCGCGATGGCCGTGAGTATGATCCCCCTCCTACTGGCCGGGAACCTTCCGTTGCTGGCCGTGGCGCTCTTCGTCGCGGGCATCTCCGTCGCACCCACGATGGTCACCACGATGGCTCTCGTCGAAGCGCACGTACCGCGCACCAAGCTGACCGAGGGCATGACCTGGACCAGTACCGGGCTCGCGGTCGGAGTGGCGCTCGGCTCCTCGGCCGCCGGCTGGGTGGTCGACGCCGCCGGGGCGAAGGCGGGGTACGCGGTGCCCGTCGCGGCGGGGGCGCTCGCGGCGGCGGTGGCGTTCCTGGGGTATCGCCGGCTGGCGAAGCCGGTTCCTACGGGAGGGCGCGGGGAAGATGAGCGACACCTACGCACGGAAGACGACGAGCGCGTGGCGTAACTGGGCGGGGACCGTCACCGCCCGGCCCGCCCGGACCGAGTCCCCCGCGTCCGTGGACGAGCTGGTGGACGTGGTGCGCCGGGCCCACGCGGACGGGCTGCGGGTGAAGCCGGTCGGCACCGGCCACTCCTTCACCGCGGCCGCCGCCACCGACGGGGTGCTGATCCGCCCGGACCTGCTCACCGGCATCCGGGACATCGACCGCACGGCGATGACCGTCACCGTGGAGGCGGGCACTCCGCTCAAGCGCCTCAACACCGCGCTGGCCCGGGAGGGGCTCTCGCTCACCAACATGGGCGACATCATGGAGCAGACGGTCGCCGGGGCCACCTCCACCGGAACGCACGGCACCGGCCGCGACTCGGCCTCCATAGCCGCCCAGATCCGCGCCCTGGAGCTGGTCACCGCCGACGGCACGGTCCTGGTCTGCTCGGAGCGGGAGAACCCGGAGGTGTTCGCCGCCGCCCGGGTCGGGCTCGGCGCCCTCGGGGTGATCACCGCGGTCACCCTCGCCGTGGAACCGGTCTTCCTGCTGACCGCCCGGGAGGAGCCGATGGCCTTCGACCGGGTGACGGGCGAGTTCGACCAGCTGGTCGCGGAGAACGAGCACTTCGAGTTCTACTGGTTCCCTCACACGGGCAACTGCAACACCAAGCGCAACAACCGCAGCGCAGGCCCCGCCGCCCCGCCCGGGAGGGTGAGCGGCTGGATCGACGACGAGCTGCTCTCCAACGGGGTCTTCCAGGTGGCCTGTTCGGTCGGCCGGGCGGTCCCCGCGACCATCCCGTCCATCGCCAAGCTCTCCAGCCGGGCCCTCTCCGCCCGCACCTACACCGACATCCCCTACAAGGTCTTCACCAGCCCGCGCCGGGTGAGGTTCGTGGAGATGGAGTACGCCGTTCCGCGGGAGCGGGCGGTGACGGCGCTGCGGGAGCTGAAGGCGATGGTCGAGCGCTCCCCGCTGAAGATCAGCTTCCCGGTCGAGGTGCGGACCGCGCCCGCCGACGACATGGCCCTCTCGACCGCCTCCGGACGCGACAGCGCCTACATCGCCGTCCACCTCTACAGGGGCACGCCCCACCGCTCGTACTTCACGGCGGTCGAACGGATCATGACCGCGCACGGGGGCCGCCCGCACTGGGGCAAGATCCACACCCGGGACGCGGAGTATCTCGCGGGGGTCTACCCGCGGTTCGGGGAGTTCACCGCCGTACGGGACCGGCTCGACCCGGACCGGATGTTCGGCAACGACTATCTGCGGCGGGTCCTCGGGGAGTGAGCCTCCGCCGACGAGTCGGCGGACCGGCAAGTCGGCAAGGCGGCACGGCGGTGAACGAGTTCGGCCCCCTCACGGTGGTGAAGGGGCCGAAGCGTTCTCCGGTACGCCGGTCACTCGGCGCCGGCGCCGCCTGCGGGCGGGGCCTGCTCGACCTGGCCGGGGGCGCCGCCGGGGCCCGTACCGGTCGTCGGGTCGGGGGCGCCGGTCCCGTTGCCGTCGGGGGCCGACGGGGTCGGCGTCGGGGCGGGCGTGGTGGTGCCCCCGGAGGGGGTGGGCGTGGGGGTGGACCCGGTGCCCGGGCTCTCGCCGCCGGTGCCCGTGCCGGGGTCGGGGCTCGTACCGCCGCCCGTGCCGGGGTCGGTGGTGGAGCCCGTACCGCTGCCCTCCTTCCCACCGTCGCCGTCACCGCTGCCGGGACTCTGCCGCTGCTCGTCCGCTCCCCCGTCCCGGCCGGTGTCGCCGGAGGGCGCGGGGTCGGCGGGGCCGGAGTCGCGGCCGCCGCCGCTCCGGACGACGGAACCGAGGGTGGTGCCCTTGCCCCCGCTGAGGTCGTTGCCCGAGATCACCTCGAAGGCGGTGATCCCGCCCATGGCCACGGCGAAGACGGCGGCCGCCGCCAGCGCGGGCCGCTTCCAGCCGCGCAGCCGGGTGCCGTGGGTGGTGCCCTCGGTGAACGCGTCGCCGGTGAGGGCGCCGTCGGCCGGGGCTCCGTCGGTCCAGGTGGAGTGGACCGCCGCCCCCGGCAGCATCCGGGTGCGCTCCCCGGCCCGCGGCAGCATCCGCGTACGGTCCGGGTCTGCCACCGGTCCCAGCAGCCGGGTGCGTCCGTCGTCGGCGGGGACCGTGCCGAGCGCCTGCGTACGGTCCGGGTCCGCGACCGGCCTCAGCAGCTGCGTGCGCTCGGTGTCCGGGACGGCGTCCAGGGCCATCTCCGGGACCGCGCCGGGGTCGACGGTCGGCAGCACCGTGGTGGCGTCCTCCGCCGGGCCCTGCCCCGGACCGGGGCCGGGCTCCGGCCTCCGCTCGGCGGATCTGCGCCCGGCCGGCGTCGTCTCCTTGGTGCGCACCGTCACCTGGCGGCCCTCCGGGTGGGTCACCTGGACCGTCACCTCGCGGATCTGCTCGCCCGTACGGCGGAAGAAGTGCTGGAAGACGGAGCCCCCACAGGTGGCGACGACGCTCATCACGCCCGCCCCGGCGATGGTCCCGTACACGCCCAGCTGCGAGGCCGCCACCGCTGCCGCGACGGCGGCCACGGCGCTCCCGGCGACCTGCGGGAGACTCAGATCGATGCGCCTTTCCTTGGGTTCTATGTCACTTTCCGGCTTCTGAACCATTACCAGCCCCTGCTTGACATCTCTCCCACCATGCAACAGGAAGGGACAAATGAGCGAAGTGGATAGTTCCGTTTCCGGTGATTGTGTGAAGCACGCCACGCATCAGGGGCATATCGCTGGGAAGTGGGTACCCCAACTCCCGGGCCTCCCGAGAAGTTCGGCGGCGCGCCGGTCCACCCCGGTGGCCCGAATGGAGTACTGTGACGAGCCCTGGGGCGGACTCCCATACGGGTATCCGCAGCTGAGGGAGGGGGCCGGCGGCGGCACTCGAACCGGCGGCACCAAGGCATTGCGCGGGCGCTTGCTCCACAGAGCGACCAAATCGGTCACTTTGGGGCGCAAGAGACAACCGTGTCATGGCGGCGTTCCAGGGCGAGCGCCCGACACGCCGGGCAACTTGGCAAGGTTGTGGCAGGCTGCACCCGGGCAGGTCACACTCGACTAGCGGAAGCAGCGACGCACGTGACGTCGGCAGGCACCACCCGGGAGGTCCCCATGCCCGAACTGCGTGTCGTGGCCGTCTCCAACGACGGCACACGACTGGTGCTCAAGGCTGCGGACAGCACGGAATACACGCTTCCGATCGATGAGCGGCTGCGCGCCGCCGTGCGCAACGACCGCGCCCGGCTGGGCCAGATCGAGATCGAGGTGGAGAGCCACCTCCGCCCCCGCGACATCCAGGCCCGCATAAGGGCCGGTGCCTCCGCGGAGGAGGTCGCCCAGTTCGCCGGCATCCCGGTCGACCGTGTCCGCCGCTTCGAGGGCCCCGTGCTCGCGGAGCGCGCCTTCATGGCGGAGCGGGCCCGGAAGACCCCCGTGCGCCGTCCCGGCGAGAACACCGGCCCTCAGCTCGGCGAGGCGGTGCAGGAGCGGCTGCTGCTGCGCGGAGCCGACAAGGAGACCGTCCAGTGGGACTCCTGGCGCCGTGACGACGGCACCTGGGAGGTCCTGCTCGTCTACCGGGTCGCGGGCGAACCGCACTCAGCGAGCTGGAGCTACGACCCGCCGCGCCGACTGGTCCAGGCCGTCGACGACGAGGCACGCTCCCTGATCGGGGAGACGGACGACGCGGCCCCCGAGCCGAGCTTCCCCTTCGTGCCCCGGATCGCCAGGCTGCCGCGCGACCGGCCACTGGACCGCACCCTGGACCGGCAGATCGAGCGACATGTGGAGCGGCCCGTTCCGGCTCTTGAGCCGGAGGAGTACGTGAGCAGCGCGTCGGCCGGTGAGCGGGACTCGCTGACCAGCCTGCTGGAGGCGGTGCCGAGCTTCCGGGGCGACATGGTGGTGCCGGAGCGGCCCACGCAGCCCGAGCCGCCCGCACTGGAGCCCGCGGCCGAGGAGGCCGAGGCGGACGAGCCGCCCGCGGCGGCGGCCTCCGCCGGTGCCGGTTCGGCGTACGCGGACGTGCTGATGCCGAGGGCGGTGGCCGGTCACCGCGACCGGCTGACCGGGACGACGGACCGTCAGGCGGAGGCGGACGGGGTCCGGCCGGGGCGGCGGGCGGCCGTGCCGAGCTGGGACGAGATCGTCTTCGGTACCCGCCGCAAGAAGCAGGACTGACCGGGAGGTGCCGGTCGGCGGTAGAGGGGCCCGTACGCGATGGCGTACGGGCCCCTCTCCGTCCGGGCGGCGGCCCTTATCGAGGGTCGGGGCCGGTCGCGACCGGGCGGGCGGGGTCGGCGGACCACTCGGACCAGGAGCCGGGGTAGAGCGCGGCGGGGATGCCGGCGATCTCCAGGGCCAGCACCTCGTGGGCGCCGGAGACCCCCGAGCCGCAGTAGACGCCGACGGGCCCGTCGCTCTTCCCCGCACCGAGCGCGGTGAACCGCTCGGTGAGCCGTTCGGCCGGAAGGTAGCGGCCGTCCTCGGTGACGTTCTGGGTGGTCGGGGCGGAGACGGCCCCGGGGATGTGGCCGCCGACCCGGTCGATGGGCTCGACGTCGCCCCGGTAGCGCTCGGCCGCCCGGGCGTCCAGCAGCAGTCCCGTACGGGCGAGGGCGGCGGCCCCGTCCGCGTCCAGGGTGGGCAGGGCGCCCGGCTTCGGCCGGAAATCGCCCTCGGCCGGGTGCGGGACCTCGGCGGTGAGGTCGCCGGTCCACGCGGCCAGCCCGCCGTCCAGGACCCGTACGTCCGGGTGGCCCGTCCAGCGGAGCAGCCACCAGGCGCGGGCGGCGGCCCAGCCCTGTCCACCGTCGTAGACCACGACCGGGGTGTCCTGGCCGACCCCTGCCCGGCGCATCACGGCGCCGAAGGCCTCCGGGTCCGGGAGGGGGTGGCGGCCGCCGCTGCCCGCCGGTCCGGCCAGCTCCGCGTCGAGGTCGACGAAGACGGCGCCCGGGAGGTGGCCGGCCTCGTAGTCGGGGCGGCCGTGCGGACCACCCAACTGCCAGCGGACGTCCAGGAGGACCGGGGGCCGCGGTCCCGTCGACTCGCTCGCGTATTCGGTTGCGGTGATGATGGGCTTCATGGGTGCCATCCTCGCGCAGAGGCCGTGGCACCCGTACCGGCATCGGTACGGATTCACCGCGGCGTGGCGGTCTCCCTCCACCGGAGCCACCGATTCCGACGGCTCCGACGGCTCCACCCGCTCCGCCGGGAACCCGGCGAGCACCGAGAACCCGGCGCACGCGGCGCGGCCGGGGCCCCGCGCACGGCGGGTGGTGCGAGCATCTGCACGGGGTGTGCGGTCCGCGTCCCGACCCGGGACGGCCCGCACCGCCGCGTTCCCCTGTACGGCCACCACAACGGTCCGAGGAGAGACAAGACGATGACCGAGGCTGCCGCCCGGCGTACGCCCGGAACACCTTGCTGGGTGAGTCTGATCGTGCACGGCCTGACCGCGACCCAGGAGTTCTACGGGGCCCTGTTCGGGTGGGAGTTCCGCCCGGGCCCCGACCAGCTGGGCCCCTACGTCCGGGCTTTCCTCGACGGGGAGGAGGTCGCGGGCATCGGCCAGCTGCCGCCCGACCGGCACCTCCCGATCGCCTGGACCACCTATCTGGCGTCGGACGACGCGGATCTGACCGCCGAGGTGATCCGCTCCTGCGGCGGTACGGTCGCGGTCGGCCCGATCGACGCGGACGAGGCGGGGCGCCTCGCGATCGCCTCGGACCCGGGCGGGGCCGTCTTCGGTGTCTGGCAGGCCGCGGACCACATCGGGACCATGACGGCGGGCGCCCCCGGCACCCCCGTCTGGAACGAGCTGGTGACCCGGGAGACCTCGATGGTCGCGAAGTTCTACCAGACGGTCTTCGGTTACGAGACCGAGGCGGTGGTATCCGCCGACTTCGACTACCAGACCCTGCACCTGGAGGGGCGCCCGGTGGCCGCTCTGCACGGGGTCGGCCAGGCCCTGCCGCGCGACCGGGGCCCGCACTGGATGACGTACTTCGAGGTCGCGGACGTGGACGAGGCGGCCGCCCGGGTGGTGGAGCTGGGCGGGCACGTCCTGCAGCCGCCGCGCGAGGGGGCGAGCGGCCGGCTGGCGACGGTGGCCGACCCGGAGGGCGCTGCCTTCACCGTCGTCCGGTCCTCCGGGCAGTAGGCGGCCCCGGGTTCGCGTTGAGGGGCGTCGGGGCGCTCCAGGGAGCCTTCGGGCCGTTCAGCCGTCGGCGGCGACCGGGAGCACGTCCGGGGAGAGGGCCCCGGCACCGGCGGTCTGGGCGGTCATCCGGCGGCGGTGGTGGCGTCGGCACAGCACCTCGTAACCGACCTCGTCCGCCCGCCGGTTGACGTCCCCGACGACGACCTGGGCGCCCTCGACGACCATCTCGCCGCCCACCGTACGGGCGTTGTGCGTGGCCCGGGCGCCGCACCAGCAGAGCGCCTCCACCTGGAGCGCCTCTATCCGGTCGGCCAGCTCCATCAGCCGCTGGGAGCCGGGGAAGAGCTTGGTGCGGAAGTCGGTGGTGATGCCGAAGGCGAAGACGTCGAGCCCCAGGTCGTCGACGACACGTGCCAACTGGTCGATCTGGGCCGGGGCGAGGAACTGCGCCTCGTCCACGATCACGTAGTCCACCTTGCCGCCGCGGCTGACCCGGTCGACGATGTGCGCGTAGACGTCCATGCCCTCCTCGGCCTCCACCGCGTCGGTCACCAGGCCGAGCCGGGAAGAGAGCTTTCCCTCGCCCGCCCGGTCGTCCCGGGTGAAGATCACGCCCTGGAGGCCGCGCGCGGAGCGGTTGTGACCGATCTGCAGGGCCAGCGTGCTCTTTCCGCAGTCCATGGTTCCGGAGAAGAACACCAGCTCGGGCATGAGGGGTCGAGCACCTTTCAGAACAGCGGAGGGGGGAGAACGCGGTTACGAGCGTACTTCGAGCAGCGGGACGAGCTGTTCGACGGGGGTCAGGGAGCCGTGCATGCCGACCATGGCCGACTCGTGCGGCTCGTTGACCGAGGCGGTGATGACGACGTCGTCGTGGGCGGCGGCGACCACATCGCCGATCCGGCCGTACACCCGCTCGTCGACGGCGGGCCCGAACCAGCCGGCCGCGACGGCCTCGTCCCGGCTCGCCACCCAGAACTGCTCGCCGAGCACCTCGCGCCAGACGGCCAGGACGTCCCCCTGGGCGCCGGGCACCGCGTAGACATGGCGGGCGCGGCCCTCGCCGCCGAGGAGCGCGACGCCGGCGCGCAGCTCCCAGTCCTCGTCGAAGTCGATCCGGGACTGCTCGTCGAAGGGGATGTCGATCATGCCGTGGTCGGCGGTGATGTAGAGCGCCGAGCGCGGCGGGAGCTGTTCCGCGAGGCGCTGGGCGAGCCCGTCGACGTACATCAACTGTCCGCGCCAGGCGTCGGAGTCGATGCCGAAGCGGTGGCCCTTGCCGTCGACCTCGCTGTAGTACGTGTAGACGAGCGAGCGGTCCCCGGCGGCGAGGCGCTGGGCGGCGGTGTCCATCCGGTCCTCGCCGGAGAGCCGGCCGAGGAAGGAACCGCCGCTGAGCGCGACCTTGGTGAGCGGGGTGTGCTCGAAGTCCGGGGACGAGACCTGCGCGGTGCGCACGCCCGCCGCGTCGGCCAGCTGGAAGACCGTGGGATACGGCTGCCAGACCTTGGGCTCGCTCCACGGGCGCCAGCGGAGCTGGTTCATCAGCTCGCCGGTCTCCGGATTGCGCACGGTGTAGCCGGGCAGGCCGTGGGCGCCGGGCGGGAGTCCCGTGCCGACCGAGGCGAGCGAGGTCGCGGTGGTGGAGGGGAAGCCCGCGGTGATGGGGCGCCCGGTGCCGCCGCGCGAGGTGGGGAGCAGGGAGTGCAGGAAGGGGGCCTCGTCGGGGTGGGCCTTGATCTGCTCCCAGCCGAGGCCGTCGATCAGGAAGACGCAGTTGCGGTCGGCGGGGGTCAGCTCGGGGATGGCGGCGGTGAGCCCGTCCACCCCCTGCCCGGCGGCGAGGGTCGGCAGCAGGTCGGCCAGCGAGCCGCTGCCGTAGGCCGGGACGGGTGCGGTGTCGAGCGCGAGCGGGACGGGGTCCTGCCAGGCGGCCTGGGCCATCACCGGCCGGTCGCGGCGGTGGCGGCCGTGGCCTCGGAGAGGGACTGGGCGAAGGCGAGGGTCTGGCGGACGGCGTCGGGGCCGTCACCGGCCTCGCTGACGCGCAGGCTCAGGTCGTCGGCGGTGGAACTGCCCGTGTAGCCGTGGTCGGCCTCGCAGTTGGTGTCGCCGCAGGCGGCGGGCTCCAGGTCGATCCGGGAGACCGCGCCCCAGCCGATGGTGAGGACGACCTCGCGGGGCAGGGTGCCCGGGACGTACTTCTCCGGGTTGGCCACCACCCGGCTGACCACGACGGAGGAGATCCGCTCCAGCTTGACCGACTCGGTGGAGGTGGTGGCGTACGGCGTCGGGGAGCTGGTGTCGGCGGCCTGCTCGTCGGTGTGGCTGACGATGAACCGGTGCTCGGTCAGGACGAGGACGGTGGCATGGCGGCGGACCTCGTTGGAGTCGAACGTGGTCTCCTGGTGGACCAGGTACGAAGCGACCGGCTCCCCGCCGACGGCGGCCTCGACCGCCTCGGCCACGAGGGCCGGGTAGTAGCCGCTGCGCTCGATCGCCGCGCGCAGCCCCTGGGTCGTCGTACCGGTCTTTGCCATGTGCACCATCCTACGGGGGGCCGGTGACTGCCGGGGACGCCCTGGGGGCTCCCGGACGGGGCGGATCAGTAGTTCGGTAGACGGCGGGGGCCGAGGTCGCCGCGCGGGGGCGGCGGGGCCAGCCGGACGCTCGCGCCGAGCACGGTGATGCCCTGGGGGGCGACGACCACCGGCTCCAGCGCCACGGAGACCACTTCGGGGTGGTCGTCGACCAGCCGGGAGAGCCTCAGCAGCAGCTCCTCCAGGGCCGGGGTGTCCACGGGGGCCGAGCCGCGCCAGCCGAAGAGGACCGGGGCCGCCTTGATGGAGCGGATCAGCTCGGCGGCGTCCCGGTCGGTGGCGGGGACCAGCCGGTGCGCGGTGTCGCCCAGCAGTTCGGAGGGGGCGCCCGCGAGGCCGAAGGAGAGGATGGCCCCGGCGGCGGCGTCGATGGAGGCCCGGACGACCGTGTCCACGCCCCGGGGGGCCATGGCCTGGACGACCGGGAGGAGTTCGGCGGGCTTGCCGAGGAGGTCGGTCAGCTCTCCGTACGCGCGGCGCAGCGCCTCCTCGTCCGTGAGGTCGAGCCGTACGCCGCCGAGGTCGGCGCGGTGGCGCAGATGGGGGGCGGTGGTCTTCAGCGCGACCGGGTAGCCGAGCCGGGCCGCGGCGGCGACGGCGGCCTCGGGGTCCGGGGCGGGGAGCGTGGGGCGTACGGGGATGCCGTACCGGCCGAGCAGTTCGCCGGCCTCGTCGTGGGTGAGGGGGCGGCCGCGCGGGTCGGGGGCGGTGCCGAGCAGGGTGTCGATCAGGGCGGCGGTGCCGGGCTCGTCGATGGTGTCGTCGAGGAACTCGGGCACCTTGCCGGGGGTGGCCGCCTGCCGCCGCCACTGCGCGTACTTCACGGCTTCGGCCATCGCCCGTACGGCCCGTTCGGCGGCGGGGTAGGCGGGGATGCGGCCGGGGGCGGCGGGCTGCGGGGTGTCCGGGGTGGGTGCCGTGGTGCCTGTGGGTGCTGTGGTGTCCGTGGTGGTCGGTGTGGGTGCTGTGGTGGTGGGGGCCGATGTGGTGCCCGTGGTTGCCGATGCTCCCGACGCGGTGGCGGCGGGGCGGCCGGCGAGCGTCGTGGGGCGGGTGCGCGGGGCGGCCGTGCTGCTGGCGGCGGCGAGCGCCTCCGCGAGGCCGCCGATCTCCACGTGGACCACGGCGACGGGCTTGGCCGGCCCTCCGGCGGCCGCTCCGCGCAGGGCGGCGGCCAGCACCTCGCCGTCGCCGGTCTCCGCGTTGCCGTTCTCACCGACCCACGGGATGGCGGTGACGATCACGGCGTCACAGGTCCCGTCCGCCAGCGCCTCGGCCAGCGCGTCCCGGAAGTCCTGCGGGGAGGCGGCCGTGGTGAGGTCGACCGGCGGGCGCGGTCGGAGCCCCTCGGCGAGGCAGGCGTCGTAGGTGAGGAGGCCCAGGGACTCGGAGTTGCCGAGGATCGCGACCCGGGGGCCGGCCGGGAGGGGCTGGTCGGCCAGGAGCAGTCCGGCGTCGACCATCTCGGTCACCGTGTCGACCCGGATGACGCCCGCCTGGCGCATCAGGGCGGAGACGGTGGCGTCGGGGATGCGGCTGACGGGGACGGCGTGGCCGGGCGGGTTGGTGCCGCTGTGCCGGGCGCCCTTGACCACGACGACGGGCTTCGTGGCGGCGGTCCGGCGGGCGAGGCGGGTGAACTTGCGCGGGTTGCCGAGCGATTCGAGGTAGAGGAGGGCGACGTCGGTGTCCGGGTCCTCGAAGGAGTACTGGAGGAAGTCGTTGCCGGAGACGTCGGCCCGGTTCCCCGCCGAGATGAACGAGGAGAGGCCCGCGCCCCGGCGGTGGAGGCCGGAGAGCAGGGCGATGCCGATGGCGCCGGACTGGGTGAAGAGGCCGATCCGGCCGCGGGCGGGCGACTCGGGGGCGAGGGAGGCGTTCAGCCGGACGGACTCGGCGGTGTTGATGATGCCGAAGGCGTTGGGGCCGATGATCCGCATGCCGTACGAGCGGGCCTGGCGGACCAGTTCGCGCTGGAGCTCGCGGCCGGCCGAGCCCCGCTCGGCGTATCCGGCGGAGAGGACGACGAGCCCCTGGACGCCGTGCTCGCCGCAGTCGGCGACGGCTTCGGGGACCCGGTGGGCGGGGACCGCGATGACGGCCAGGTCGACCCGCTCGCCGATCTCGCCGAGCGAGCGGTGGGCGGGGACGCCGTCGAGGGTGGTCGTGCTCTCGTCGAAGGCCCGGTTCACGGCGTAACTGCGGCCGGTGAAGCCTGCGGCGAGGAGGTTGCGCAGCACCGTGCGGCCCACTCCCCCGGGCGTACGGCCGGTGCCGATCACCGCGACGGAGCCGGGGGCGAGGAGGCGCTGCACCGAGCGGGCCTCGGCGCGCTGCTCCCGGCCGCGCTGCACGGCGAGGGACTTCTCGGTGGGTTCGAGGTCGAGGGTGAGGTGGACGGAGCCGTCCTCGAAGCTGCGCTGCTGGGTGTAGCCGGCGTCCCGGAACACCTTGATCATCTTGGTGTTGGCGGGGAGCACCTCGGCGGCGAAGCGCCGGATGCCGCGCTCGCGGGCGACGGCGGCGATGTGTTCGAGCAGCGCGGAGGCGACCCCGCGGCCCTGGTGGGCGTCCTGGACGAGGAAGGCGACCTCGGCCTCGTCGGCGGGGGCGGAGGCGGGCCTGCCCTGTTCGTTGATGCGGTCGTAGCGGACGGTTCCGATGAACTCGCCGCCGATCGTGACGGCCAGCCCCACCCGGTCGACGTAGTCGTGATGGGTGAAGCGGTGCACGTCCCGGTCGGAAAGGCGGGGGTAGGGGGCGAAGAAGCGGTAGTACTTCGACTCGTCGGAGACCTGCTCGTAGAAGCTGACCAGCCGCTCGGCGTCGTCCGTGGTGATCGGCCTGATGCGCGCGGTGCCCCCGTCGCGGAGCACCACGTCCGCTTCCCAGTGGTCGGGGTACGCGTGATGCGGACTCTGCTCCGGCGTGGGCTCCATGGGCAAAGCCTACGACCGGCGTCCCGGTCGCGGAGGGTTCGGTACCGGGGCAGTCTGGGGACGATCCGGACGGGACCGGCCGGAGGAGAGGCCGGGCAGAGCAGTACGCACCGCATGAGAGACTGGTCTAGACAACCATTGATATGTGAAGGGCAGAACCATGGCTGAGCGCCGCGTAAACGTCGGTTGGGCCGAGGGCCTGCACGCCCGCCCCGCTTCCATCTTCGTCCGTGCCGCCACGGCCTCCGGCGTCCCCGTGACGATCGCCAAGGCCGACGGCAACCCGGTCAATGCCGCCTCCATGCTCGCGGTGCTGGGCCTGGGCGCCCAGGGCGGCGAGGAGATCGTGCTCGCCTCGGACGCGGACGACGCCGAGGCCGCCCTGGACCGTCTGGCGAAGCTGGTCGCCGAGGGTCTCGAGGAGCTGCCCGAAACCGTCTGACGGTACGGAGGACTGAGCCGTGGATCCCCTGAGGGGACCACGGCTCTTTCTTTATTCCGCACCCGGGCCCGACCCGCGACCGGCTATTCGAGGGCAGCACGGAAAAGCCCCCGGAATTACTTCTCTTTGTATACGGCTTCCTTGTTAATGGCGGGCACTCGCAATGTTTACGCCGTGTTGCGAAGAACTCACCCGGGACCGCGGCGCCGGGTGACGGCCGGGCCGGTCCGGGCGGCGGCGGAGCCGGTGGGCCGCGGCCGACCGTTCCGCGTGCTGGGCGGCCAGCGCCCTCGCCCGCTCCGCGTCGCCGCGCGCCACCGCGTCCACGATGGCACCGTGCTCGGCCCAGGAGTCGACGGGGCGGGCCGGCTGCTCGACGGCGTACATCCACGCGGTCTTGTGCCTGAGCTGGGTGAGCAGGGCGATGAGGCCGGGGCTGCCGGAGGCCTGGGCGAGGGTCTCGTGGAACCAGCCGCCCAGCGCCCGCAGGTCCTCCCCCTCGCCCCGGCGGGCCCGCTCCTGGCCCAGCCGGACCAGGCCGCGGAGCACCTTGAGGTGGGCCTCCGTCCGGCGCTGGGCGGCCCGGGCCGCGCCGAGCGGCTCCAGGAGCATCCGGATCTCCAGCAGGTCGGCGGCCTCCTGCTCGGTGGGCTCGGCGACGCAGGCCCCGGCGTGCCTGCGGGTGACGACGAAGCCCTCGGACTCCAGCGTGCGCAGCGCCTCGCGCACCGGGACGCGGGAGACCCCGTACCGCCGCGCCAGCAGTTCCTCGGTGAGGCGGCTGCCGCGTTCGTAGACACCGGAGACGATGTCGTCACGGATTGCCGTGCATACCGATTGCGCGGGAATGCGCATGTCCGAACCTCCGCCATAATCCCCGCGAGACGCGGCCGGCCGACACCTGTTCCGTGACTCTATTGCAATCCGCCGCAATTTCCGATGGCGGGTCGGAATCGAGGGATATCTTCTGGCGGATTCCGGAAGGCGCGGGACCGGACCGTGGGGCCGGACGGGACCGTGGGGCCCGACCGGACCGTGGGGCCGGACGGGACCGTGGGGCCCGACCGGACCGTGGGGCCGGACGGGACCGTGGGGCCCGACCGGACCGTGGGGCCGGTTCGCCGGACCGCTTGCCCGGGCCGGGCGTCGGTGCCGTGCGCGTCAGACGTTGACGCCGTGCGAGCGCAGGTAGGCGACCGGGTCCATGTCCGAGCCGTACTCCGGGGTGGTCCGGGCCTCGAAGTGCAGGTGCGGGCCGGTGGAGTTGCCGGTGGAGCCGGAGAGGCCGACCTGCTGGCCGGAGGTGACGCTCTGGCCGACGGAGACGGTGATCGAGGAGAGGTGGCCGTACTGGGTGTACGTGCCGTCGGCCATCCGGAGCACCACGTTGTTGCCGTACGCCCCGCCCCAGCCGGCCTCGACGACCGTACCGGCGCCGACCGCGACGACGGAGCTGCCGGAGGCGGCGCGGAAGTCCACGCCGGAGTGGCTGCCGGAGGACCAGAGGGCGCCGCCCGACTTGTAGCCGGTGGTGACGTAGGACCCGGCGACGGGGAGGTGGAAGGCGTTGAGGCGGGCGCGCTCGGCGGCGCGGGCGGCCCGGGCCTTCTCCTCGCGGATCTCCTTCGCGCGGGCCTCGGCCTTGCGCTCCGCCTCCGCCTTCGCCCGGGCCTTCTCGGCCTTGGCCTTGGCTTCCGCGGCGGCCTTGGCCTTCGCCCTGGCCGCGTCGGCCGCCTGCTGGTGCTGGGCGCGGGCCTGGGCGTCGAGCCGCTCGGCGAGCGTGGCGTCGAGGGTGATGGCCTGGGTGAGTCCGGTCTCGACGGTCCGGGCGGCCTCGGAGTCCGCCGCGGTGGCCGGCGAGGCGAGGGTGCCGAGGACGCCGGTGGTGGCCAGGGCCGTGACGCCGGCGACATGGGCGCTGCGGCGGGTCAGGCGGCTCGGGGCACGGTGCTTCCCGGTGGCACGGGTGAACGCCATGGAGGGGCTGGATCCTTTCCTTCCTTCTCGCCTACCGGGTTAGCTGACGGGTTCGGAGCAGGAAGGTCTCCTACGGACTCCCGGGCCGGTTCGCGGCACGGGGATCCGATTCACCCCAGGGACTGCGTGTGGGTCCCCGGCTCCCCAGGCTCGCGCCTGACGGGGACTCGGCGATGGCTGCCCGGCGCCGCGGGTGCGGCATACGGGTGGCGGACAGCCGGGCCGACGCTAGGCGGGGCGGCTGCGCATCACCAAACGGACAGGGGGGTTTGTCGCGCATCCCACAGGGCAGATCGTCACCCTCTTGGAGGAAGAGGCACATTTGGGACTTAACGCGCAAAAAGCGAGGGCCCCGGCGAACCGGGACCCTCGTTCCTTCTGCCGCGCCGGTGCGGTGTCAGCCGCTGACGACGGTCACCTCTCCGATGCCGAGCGCCTTCACCGGCTCCGCGATCTGCGCCGCGTCCCCGACCAGGACCGTGACCAGCCGGTCCACCGGGAAGGCGTTGACCACGGCCGCGGTCGCCTCCACGGTGCCCGTCTCCGCGAGGCGGGCGTACAGCTGGGCCTGGTAGTCGTCGGGGAGGTGCTGCTCGACCTGGTCGGCCAGGGTGCTCGCGACCGAGGCGGCCGTCTCGAACTTGAGCGGGGCGACGCCCACCAGGTTCTGCACGGCCGTCTCGCGCTCGGCGTCGGTAAGCCCTTCGGCGGCCAGCGTGCGCAGGACCTTCCAGAGGTCGTCCAGGGCCGGGCCGGTGGACTCGGTGTCCACCGAACCGCTGATGGCGAGCATCGCCGCACCGCCCGCGTCGGGCCCGGCGGAGCGCAGGACCTGGGCGAAGGCCCGCACGCCGTAGGTGTAGCCCTTCTCCTCGCGCAGCACCCGGTCCAGCCGGGAGGTGAGGGTGCCGCCCAGGCAGTAGGAGCCGAGCACCTGGGCGGGCCAGACGCTCTCGTGGCGGTCCGGGCCGATGCGGCCGATCAGCAGCTGGGTCTGGACCGCGCCGGGGCGGTCCACGATGACGACGCGACCGGCGTCGTCGGCGGTGATCGGGGCGACCGGGCGGGCCTGGCCCGCGTCGCCCGACCAGTCGCCGAGGGTGTCGGCGAGCAGGGCGTCCAGGTCGATGCCGGTCAGGTCACCGACGATCACGGCCGTCGCGGTGGCCGGGCGGACATGGGCGTCGAAGAAGGCGCGCACGGCGGCCGCGTCGATCCGCCGCACGGTCTCCTCGGTGCCCAGCCGGGGGCGGGACATCCGGGCGGTGGCCGGGAACAGCTCCTTGGAGAGCTGCTTGGCGGCGCGCCGGGACGGGTTGGCCTGCTCGTGCGGGATCTCGTCGAGCCGGTTGCCGACGAGCCGCTCGATCTCGCTCTCGGCGAAGGCCGGGGCGCGCAGGGCCTCCGCGACCAGGCCGAGCGCCTTGGCCAGCCGGGAGGCCGGGACCTCCAGGGAGACCCGGACGCCGGGGTGGTCGGCGTGGGCGTCCAGGGTGGCGCCGCACCGCTCCAGCTCGGCGGCGAACTCCTCGGCGCTGTGCTTGTCGGTGCCCTCGGAGAGCGCGCGCGACATGATCGTGGCCACGCCGTCCAGGCCCTCGGGCTCGGCGTCCAGCGGCGCGTCCAGGAAGATCTCCACGGCCACGACCTGCTGGCCGGGGCGGTGGCAGCGCAGCACGGTCAGCCCGTTGGGCAGGGCGCCGCGCTCGGGGGCGGGGAAGGCCCACGGCCGGGCGGTGCCCGGGGTCGGCTGCGGGTGGTACTCCATGGCTACTCCAGTCACGGCGGCGTCGCTCACTTGTCCGTCCCCTCGGGCGCGTCGGTGGCCTCGTCCCCGTCCTCGGCAGGCTCGACCGGCTCGTAGACGAGCACCGCCCGGTTGTCGGGGCGCAGGGCCGCCGCGGCCGCCTGGCGCACCTCCTCGGCGGTGACGTCCAGCACCCGGCCCACGGCGGTCAGGGCGAGCTGCGGGTCACCGAACAGCACCGCGTAGCGGCAGAGTTCGTCGGCGCGGCCCGCGACCGTCCCCAGCCGGTCCAGCCACTCGCGCTCCAACTGGGCCTGGGCGCGCTCCATTTCCTCCGGGGTGGGCCCCTCGGCGGCGAACCGGGCCAGCTCCTCGTCGACCGCGGTCTCGATCGTCTCCACCGCGACACCGCCGGAGGTCTTCACGTCCAGCCAGCCCAGCGAGGGCGCCCCGGCGAGCCGCAGCAGCCCGAACCCCGCCGCCACCGCCGTACGGTCGCGGCGGACCAGGCGGTTGTGCAGCCGGGAGGACTCACCGCCGCCGAGCACGGTGAGCGCCAGGTCGGCCGCGTCGGCGGCGCGGGTGCCGTCGTGCGGGAGGCGGTAGGCGGCCATCAGGGCGCGCGCCGGGACCTCCTCGTGGACCACTTCGCGCAGCTGCTCGCCGATGATCTCGGGCAGGGTGCCGTCGCGCGGGGGCTGCTTGCCGTCGTGGGACGGGATGGAGCCGAAGTACTTCTCGATCCAGGCGAGGGTCTGCTCGGGGTCGATGTCGCCGACGACCGACAGCACCGCGTTGTTGGGCGCGTAGTACGTACGGAAGAACGCGCGGGCGTCCTCCAGGGTGGCCGCGTCCAGGTCGGCCATGGAGCCGATCGGGGTGTGGTGGTACGGGTGGCCCTCGGGGTAGGCGAGGGCGGTGAGCTTCTCGAACGCGGTGCCGTAGGGCACGTTGTCGTAGCGCTGGCGGCGTTCGTTCTTGACGACGTCGCGCTGGTTCTCCATGGACTCCTCGTCCAGGGCGGCGAGGAGGGAGCCCATGCGGTCGGCCTCCAGCCAGAGGGCCAGCTCCACCTGGTGGGTGGGCATGGTCTCGAAGTAGTTGGTCCGCTCGAAGCTGGTCGTCCCGTTGAGCGAGCCGCCGGCCCCCTGGACCAGCTCGAAGTGACCGTTCCCCTTGACCTGGCCCGAGCCCTGGAACATCAGGTGCTCGAAGAGGTGAGCCAGACCGGTGCGTCCCTTGACCTCGTGGCGCGAACCGACGTCGTACCAGAGGCAGACCGCGGCGACCGGGGTCAGATGGTCCTCGGAGAGCACCACACGCAGGCCGTTGGCCAGGCGGTGCTCGGTCGCTGTCAAGCCGCCGGAGCCGGCCTGTGCGGTGGCCGTGTGACCCATGGGCATGTACGTCCCTTCGATCGCGATACTGGACTTCCTGACCGGTACTCCCTGCCAGACCTGCCACTCTAAGCAAGCGCACCGGCACCTGGCGAAGTTCCCGTTCCGCGGAAGTTTCCGTCGATGGTGTCCCGGGCCGTGCCGCCCGGCACGGCTTCGGACGGGTCGAGGTCCGCGTTGTCAGTGCGGAGGTCCACAATGGTCCGCATCAGTACCCCAGGTTGTCCGATCAGAATCCGTGAATCCGAGAAGGAGTCGCAGCCGCGATGGCCCGCCGTAGCACGAAGACCCCGCCGCCGGACGACTTCGAGGAGAAGATCCTCGACATCGACGTCGTCGACGAAATGCAGGGCTCCTTCCTCGAGTACGCGTACTCGGTGATCTACTCCAGGGCCCTGCCCGACGCCCGCGACGGCATGAAGCCGGTGCACCGGCGCATCGTGTCCCAGATGAACGAGATGGGGCTGCGCCCGGACCGCGGCTATGTGAAGTGCGCGCGCGTCGTCGGCGAGGTCATGGGCAAGCTGCACCCCCACGGTGACGCGTCGATCTACGACGCGCTGGTGCGGATGGCCCAGCCCTTCTCGATGCGGCTGCCCCTGGTCGACGGCCACGGCAACTTCGGCTCGCTGGGCAACGACGACCCGCCGGCCGCGATGCGGTACACCGAGTGCCGGATGGCCGACGCCACCTCCCTGATGACGGAGGCGATCGACGAGGACACGGTCGACTTCCAGTCGAACTACGACGGCCAGGAGCGCGAGCCGGTCGTCCTGCCCGCCGCCTACCCCAACCTCCTGGTCAACGGCGTCTCGGGCATCGCGGTCGGCATGGCCACCAACATGCCCCCGCACAACCTGGGCGAGGTCATCGCGGCCGCCCGCCACCTGATCAAGCACCCGGGCGCCGACATCGAGACGCTGATGCGTTTCGTCCCCGGCCCCGACCTGCCGACCGGCGGCCGGATCGTCGGCCTGGGCGGGATCAAGGACGCGTACACATCGGGCCGCGGCACGTTCAAGATCCGTGCCACCGTGACCGTGGAGAACGTGACACCCCGCCGCAAGGGCCTCGTCGTCACCGAACTGCCCTTCACCGTCGGCCCGGAGAAGGTGATCGCCAAGATCAAGGACCTGGTCTCGGCGAAGAAGCTCCAGGGCATCGCGGACGTCAAGGACCTCACCGACCGGGCGCACGGCCTGCGGCTGGTCATCGAGGTGAAGAACGGCTTCGTGCCGGAAGCGGTGCTGGAGCAGCTCTACAAACTGACGCCGATGGAGGAGTCCTTCGGCATCAACAACGTGGCGCTGGTCGACGGCCAGCCGCTCACCCTGGGCCTCAAGGAGCTGCTGGAGGTCTATCTCGACCACCGCTTCGAGGTGGTGCGCCGGCGCAGCGAGTTCCGTCGGGGCAAGCGCCGGGACCGGCTGCATCTGGTGGAGGGGCTGCTCGTCGCCCTCCTCGACATCGACGAGGTCATCCGGATCATCCGGGACAGCGACAACTCGGCGCAGGCCAAGGAGCGCCTGATGGAGCGCTTCTCGCTGAGCGAGGTCCAGACGCAGTACATCCTGGACACCCCGCTGCGCCGGCTCACCCGCTTCGACCGGATCGAGCTGGAGGGCGAGCGGGACAAGCTCAAGAGCGAGATCGACGCGCTGACGGCGATCCTGGAGTCGGACGCGGAGCTGCGCAAGCTGGTCTCCTCGGAGCTGGCGGCGGTGGCGAAGAAGTTCGGCACGGACCGGCGCACGGTGCTGCTGGAGTCGGCGGGTTCGCAGATCGCCTCCGTGCCGCTGGAGGTCGCGGACGACCCGTGCCGGGTGCTGCTGTCGTCGACGGGGCTGCTGGCCCGTACGGCCAACGCGGAGCCGGTGGAGATCTCCGAGGACGCCCGGCGGACCAAGCACGACGTGATCGTCTCGGCCGTGGCGGCGACGGCGCGCGGCGATGTGGGGGCGGTGACCTCCACCGGGCGGCTGCTGCGGCTCTCGGTGATCGACCTGCCGCAGCTTCCCGACACCCACGCCGAGCCCAACCTCTCCGGCGGGGCGATGATTTCGGAGTTCCTCACCCTGGAGGCGGACGAGGAGCTGGTCTGCCTCACCAGGCTCGACGAGGCGTCGCCGGGGCTGGCGATCGGCACACTCCAGGGCGTGGTGAAGCGCGTCGTGCCGGACTATCCGGCCAACAAGGACGAGCTGGAGGTCATCGCCCTCAGGGACGGTGACCGGATCGTGGGCGCGACCGAGCTGCGTACGGGCGAGGAGGACCTGGTCTTCATCGCCTCCGACGCCCAGTTGCTGCGCTATCCGGCGGCCTCGGTGCGTCCGCAGGGGCGGGCCGCCGGCGGTATGGCGGGCATCAAGCTGGGGGCGGGGGCCGAGGTGCTGTCGTTCACGGCGGTGGACCCGGCGGCGGACGCGGTCGTGTTCACGGTGGCCGGTTCGCACGGGACGCTGGACGACTCGGTGCTGACGTCGAAGCTCACCCCGTTCGACCAGTATCCGCGCAAGGGCCGGGCGACCGGCGGGGTGCGCTGCCAGCGGTTCCTGAAGGGCGAGGACGTGCTGGTCTTCGCCTGGGCGGGCGCCATTCCGGCCCGCGCCGCGCAGAAGAACGGCACCCCGGCGCAGTTGCCGGAGCCGGACCCGCGCCGCGACGGTTCGGGCACGCCGCTGCTCCAGCCGGTGGCGGTGATCGCGGGACCGCCGCAGTAGGCGCCGCCCGCATCCGTCTCCGTCCACGGGAAGCGGCCCGGGGCACCATGCCTCCGGGCTGCTTCCCCGTTTACTCGGGGTCTCTCGCGCCTCGGGGCCGCGTCCCGTAGGCCCGGAGGCCCCTCGCGACCCCGGACCGCCTCCGCCGACCGGGACGCGGGGTGCCGGACCTCGCGCCTACGGGATGCGGGGGTCGGGGCTCCCCTGTACGGAACGCGGGTGTCGGGGCTCCCCTGTACGGGACACGGGTGCCGGACCACCCCTGTACGGAACGCGGGTCTCGGACCACCCCTGTACGGAACGCGGGTGTCGGGGCTCCCCTGTACGGGACGCGGGTCTCGGACCACCCCTGTACGGGACGCGGGTGTCAGAGCTCCGCCGGTGCGTCCTCGGGGTCCGGCTCCTGCTGTACGTAGCGGAGCACGCCCCACATGGCGCGTTCGGCGTCCGGGGCGTCGGGGCCGGGCTCGGTGCGGCAGGCGGCCAGCCCCTCGCGCAGGGCCTCGGCGTCGATCCCCGAGCCGATCAGGACGAGCTGGGTGAGCCGTTGTTCGCCCCGCGCCCACGGCTGCGGCACGAACCGCAGGAACCGGCCGACCGCGTGCAGCGCGTACCGGTTGTCCCGGTCGCCCGCGCCGAAGTCCGCGAACCCCTTGATCCGGTAGAGCCCTTCGGGGCGGGAGTCCAGGAACGCGATGAAGCGGCGCGGGTCCAGGGGGACGTCCGAGGTGAAGTCGACGCTCTCGTAGGCCGCGTGGAGATGGCCGTCGTGGTCCCCGTGCCCGTCGCACCCCTCCGCGCCCGCCTCCTCCCGCAGCAGGTCCTCGAAGGTGAGCTGGCGGATCCCCTCCTCGCCGTCCGGCCGCAGCGCGGGGTCGAAGAGCAGCTCGGGGTCGATCCGGCCGTGCACCGCGGGGATCACGGCGGCGGGCCGGCTCAGCTCCGCGACCACTGCCCTCAGCCGCTCCCGCTCGGCCTCCCCCACCCGGTCGGTCTTGTTCAGCACCACCAGGTCGGCCACGGCCAGATGGCGGTCGAGCTCCGGATGGCGCTCCCGGACTCCGTCGAACTCGGCAGCGTCGACGACCTCGACCAGTCCCCCGTACCGGATGTGCGGGTTCTCGCTGGCCAGCAGCATCCGTACCAGCTCCTGCGGTTCGGCCAGGCCGCTCGCCTCGATGACGATCACGTCCAGCCGGGCCGAGGGGCGGGTCAGCGTCTCCAGGAAGGTGTCGAGTTCGCTCGCGTCGACCGCGCAGCACAGGCAGCCGTTGCCGAGGGAGACCGTGGAGCCGACCTGCCCCGCGACGGTCATGGCGTCGATCTCGATGGACCCGAAGTCGTTGACGATCACGCCGATCCGGGTGCCCGCGCGGTTGTGGAGGAGGTGGTTCAGGAGCGTGGTCTTGCCGGAGCCGAGGAAGCCCGCCAGGACGACGACCGGGATCTGCTGGGTGCGGGGCGGGGTCAACGGGGGCCTTCCTCCAGGGGGCGGTCAGGGAGCGGGGACCGGCTGCGGCGCGGGGATGCCGCTGTAGCGGGCCGCCGGGCGGATGATCTTCGATTCCTCCGCCTGCTCCAGGATATTGGCGCTCCAGCCGATCACCCGCGCGGCGGCGAAGGTGGGCGTGAACATGGCACGCGGCAGCCCGCACAGCTCCATGACGACCCCGGCGTAGAACTCCACGTTGGTGTGCAGCTCCCGCCCCGGCTTCAGCTCCGCGAGGATCGCCTCCACCTGGCGCTCGACCTCCACGGCGAAGCCGACGAGCGGCCCGCCGAATTCCTGGGCGATCGACTTGAGCATCCGGGAGCGGGGGTCCTCGGTGCGGTAGACGGGGTGGCCGAACCCCATGATGCGGCGGCCGGAGAGGACCTGTTCGCGGATCCAGCCGTCGATGCGGTCGGGGGTGCCGATGGCGTCCAGGGTGTCCAGCGCCCGGCTGGGCGCCCCGCCGTGCAGCGGTCCGGAGAGCGCGCCGACGGCGGCGACGAGGCAGGCGGCCAGGTCGGCGCCGGTGGAGGCGACCACACGGGCGGTGAAGGTGGAGGCGTTGAAGCCGTGGTCGACCGTGGAGATCAGATACCGCTCGACCGCCCGCACCCGGTCGGGCTCCGGCTCGCTCCCGGTGAGCATGTACAGGTAGTTGGCCGCGTACGGCAGATCCGCGCGGGGCTCGACGGGTTCGAGACCCTGCCCCAGGCGCTGGAGCGCGGTGAGGATGGTGGGGACGGCGGCGCAGGCGGCGAGCGCGTCCGTACGGCGGCTCTCGGCGTCCAGGTCGTAGACCGGGCGGAATCCGGCGGAGGCGCCGAGCAGCGACAGGGCCGTACGGAGTCCGGCGAGCGGGCCGGAGACGGCGCCCGCGCGGGCGAGGGCGGGCAGCGCCTCCGCCACGTCGGCCGGGAGCACGCGCAGCCGCGCCGTACGGGCCGCGAACCCGGCGGCCGCCGCCCGGTCGGGCAGTTCGCCGTGGAACATCAGGTACCAGACGTCCTCGAAGCTCCGGGTCCGCGCCAGCTCGATCGCCGAGTACTGGCGGTAGTGGTAGAAGCCCTCGCGGCCACGGACGTCGCCGAGGGCGGTGTCCGTGACGACGACTCCGGCGAGGCCGCGGGGGACGGCGGGGGCGGTAGGGGCGGGGGTGGTGGTCATGGCCGGTCTCTCCTCCGTGCATGCAACATTGATTCAACTGTTCATCCTTGACGCTCGATCCGTCAATATTGATTGAATCAATGTGCATGGAGAGTGGATACGGTGGTTTCATGACGGATCAACCAGAGCCCGGCTCCCGCAGTGCGCCCCGGCTGACCACCCGGGAGGCCGCCGAGCTGCTGGGGGTGAAGCCGGAGACGGTGTACGCGTACGTCAGCCGGGGCCAGCTGAGCAGTGTGCGGGCGTCCGGCGGCCGGGGCAGCACGTTCGACGCCGACGAGGTGCGGGCCCTGGCCCGGCGCTCGGGCCGGCGCGATCCGGCACCGGCCGGGGGCGACCTCGTGTTCCGTACGGGCATCACCCTCATCGAGGAGGACCGGTACTACTTCCGCGGGGTCGACGCCACGGAGCTGGCCCGGCGCCACCGCTACGAGGAGGTGGCGGAGTGGCTGTGGACCGGTGAGCTGCGGCCGGGCACGCGCTTCGAGGCCCCCGCCGCGACCCTGGCGGCGGCCCGCCGGACGGTGGCGGCGCTGCCCCCGCACAGCGGTTCCACGGACCGGCTGCGGGCGGCGGTGACGGCTGCCGCCGCCATGGACCCGCTGCGGTTCGACCTCGCACCGGAGGCGGTGCTGGGCAGTGCGCGCGCCCTGATCCCGACGCTGGTGGGGGCGTTGCCGTTGGTGGGCGAGGGGGAGATCGGCACGGAGGCGGACGGGGACGCGCTGGCCCGGCAGCTGTGGCCCCGGCTGACCGCGCGGCCCGCGGACGCCCCGGCCCTCGCCGTCCTGGACGCGGCCCTGACGCTGCTGATCGACCACGACCTCGCGGCCTCCACCCTGGCCGCCCGGGTCGCCGCCTCGGCCCGCGCCCATCCGTACGCCGTGGTCTCCGCCGGGCTCGGGGTCCTGGAGGGGCCGCTGCACGGCGCCGCGAGCGGGCCGGCCCACCGGATGCTCCAGGAGGCCGTGGAGCGGGGCAGCGCGGTCCCCGTGGTCGCCGACCACCTGCGGACCGGGCGTCCGGTGCCGGGCCTGGGCCACCGGCTCTACCGGGCCGAGGACCCCCGGGCCCGGACCCTGTTCGCCCTGCTGGAGGACGTTCCGCAGGCGGCCGGGGCGCTGGCGGCGGCCCGGGAGGTGGTCGCCGCGACGGCCCGCCAGGCGCCGCTGCCCGCCACGGTCGACCTGGCGCTCGCCGTCCTCTCCGTCGGCTGCGGGATGGCGGCGGAGGCAGGCGAGACGGTGTTCGCCGTCTCCCGTACGGCGGGGTGGATCGCGCACGCGCTGGAGGAGTACGGGGAGCGCCCGCTGCGGATCCGCCCGAGCGGTCAGTACCGGGGCCCCCGGCCGCCGCAGCCCCTGCCGTGAGCCCGCGGGCCCGGATCCCCGCAGGCCCCTCAGGTCCGGACCTCGTAGGCCCCTCAGGTCCGGACCAACGCAAATTAGCTACGGATCAGAGGGAATTCCCGCGCGGCGGCTGGGCGGTGGAGCCGCGCACCACCAGTTCGGGTTCGAAGAGCAGCTCGTCCGAGGGCACGGCACGGCCGCCGATCTGCACCGAGAGCAGCTCCACGGCGGCGCGCCCCATGGCCTCGATGGGCTGGCGGACGGTGGTCAGCGGGGGCTCGGTGCAGTTCATGAACGCCGAGTCGTCGTAGCCCACGACCGAGACGTCGCCGGGGACCGAGAGCCCCCGGCGGCGGGCGGCCCGGACCGCGCCGAGGGCCAGCGGGTCGCTGGCGCAGATGATGCCGGTGACGCCCCGCTCCAGCAGGCGCATGGCGGCGGCCTGCCCGCCCTCCAGCGAGAACATCGCCCGCGCCACCCACTCGTCGGGGATGGACGTGCCGGTCTCCCCGGCGAGCACCCGGGCGGCGGCCAGCTTGCGCTGGGAGGGCACGTGGTCGGAGGGGCCGAGGACGAGGCCGATGCGCTCGTGGCCGAGCGAGACGAGGTGGCGCCAGGCCTGCTCGACGGCGACCGAGTCGTCGCAGGAGACCCCGGGGAAGCCGAGGCGGTCGATCGCCGCGTTGATCAGGACGACGGGGATCTTGCGGTCCGCGAGCACCTTGTAGTGGTCGTGCGGGGCGTCCTCCTGGTGGTAGAGGCCGCCCGCGAAGACCACCCCGGAGACCTGCTGCTGGAGGAGGAGTTCCACATAGTCGGCCTCCGAGACGCCCCCCTTGGTCTGCGTGCAGAGCACCGGGGTCAGCCCCTGCTGGGCGAGCGCGCCGCCGACCACCTCGGCGAAGGCCGGGAAGATCGGGTTCTGCAGCTCGGGCAGGACGAGCCCGACCAGCCGGGCCCGCTCCCCCCGCAGCTGGGTGGGGCGCTCGTAGCCGAGGACGTCCAGCGCGGAGAGGACGGCCTGCCGGGTGGCGTCGGAGACGCCCGGCTTGCCGTTCAGCACCCGGCTGACCGTCGCCTCGCTGACTCCCACCTTCTGGGCCACTTGAGCAAGTCGTCGCGTCATGAACGCAAGATTAGCGCAAGAAGTGCAAGCAGATTGCGCTGCTGGACGAACTCACCGCAACGCCCCCGGGAACGTCCGCAGGAGAACGCTCGCGGAACCCGTACGAGAACGCTCACAGAAGGGGCGCCGCCGGGCAAGGGGGTGGCCCGGGGAACCCCGCGGGTTTCCGGTCGGCCGCCGAGCCCTCTACCGTCTCTACGATGAACGCCCCACCACCCTCCGGCCGGGGACCCCGCCGGTTCGGCTGGCCGCAGCGGGTCTTCTCCCAGGTCCTGCTGGTGCAGCTGGCGATCATCACGGGCGTCACCGTGCTGGTCACCGGCCTGTTCCTGGCCCCTCTCAGCTCCCAGCTCGACGACGAGGCGATGCGCCGCGCCCTGGCCGTCGCGCAGAGCGCGGCCGCCGACTCCGGCATCGCGGAGGACCTGCGCGCCACGGAGCCGTCCGCGCTCGGCCCCGTACAGTCCGCCGCCGAGCGGATCAGACGGGCCACCGGCGCCGAGTACGTCGTCGTCATGGACCGCCGGGGCGTGCGCTGGTCGCACCCGGAGGCGGACCGGATCGGCCGGGTCGTCTCCACCGACCCCGGGGACGCGCTGCGCGGCCGGGAGGTCATGGAGATCGACAGCGGGACCCTCGGCCGCTCGGCCCGGGGCAAGGTGCCGCTGCGCGGCCCCTCGGGGGAGGTGGTCGGCGCGGTCTCGGTCGGGATCGAGTACGACAGCGTCCGCGCCCGGCTCCTGGGCGCGATCCCGGGGCTTCTGGCGTACGCCGGTACGGCCCTGGCCGTCGGCGCCCTCGCCGCGTACCTGATCTCCCGCAGACTCCAGCGGCAGACCCACGACCTGGCCTTCTCGGACATCTCCGCGCTGCTGACCGAACGCGAGGCGATGCTCCACTCCATCCGCGAGGGGGTCGTCGCGCTCGACGGCACGGGCCGCGTCCGGCTGCTCAACGACGAGGCGCAGCGGCTGCTCGGGCTCGGCCCCGAGGCGGCGGGCCGCCCGCTGGAAGAGGTGCTGGAGCCGGGCCGGACGGCGGACGTGCTGGCCGGGCGGGTGGTGGGCGAGGACCTGCTGGCGGTCCAAGTCGGCCGGGTGCTGCTGGCCAACCGGATGGAGACGGCCGACGGCGGGGCCGTGGTGACCCTCCGCGACCGGACCGAGCTGGAGCGCCTCGGCCGGGAACTCGACTCCACCACCGGACTGATCGACGCGCTGCGCGCCCAGGACCACGAGCACGCCAACCGGCTGCACACCCTGCTGGGCCTGCTGGAACTGGAGATGCACGAGGACGCCATGGAGTTCGTCACGGAGGTGGTGGGAGTCCACCGGGCGACGGCGGAGCAGGTCACCGAGAAGGTCCGGGATCCGCTGCTGGCCGCCCTGCTCGTCGGCAAGGCGACCGTGGCCGCCGAGCGCGGGGTGGCGCTGCGGCTGACGCCCGGCACGCTGCTGCCGGACCGGGTGGTCGACCCGCGCGGGCTGGTCACGGTGGTCGGCAACCTGGTCGACAACGCCACGGACGCGGCGGCCGGGTCGGTGGACGCCCGGATCGAGGTGGGGCTGCGGGCCGAGGGCCGTACGGTGGTGCTCCGGGTACGGGACTCCGGGCCCGGGGTCGCCCCGGAGCAGTACGCCTCGATCTTCACCGAGGGCTGGTCCACGAAGGACCTCCCGGCGCACGGGAAGCGGGGCCTGGGGCTCCCCCTGGTCCGCCGGCTCGCGGAGCGCCAGGGCGGCAGCGTGGGCGTCGCCGGGGCCGACGGGGGCGGGGCGGTCTTCACGGTCGTCCTCCCGGAGGCGCTGGCCGGACCGGTGGAGCCGCCGTCCTCGGAGCGCGTACCGGACCCGGCTGCGGCCCGGCCCACGAGCGCGACCACGAGGGGAGAGAGCCCGTGATCCAGGTCCTGATCGTGGACGACGACGTCCGGGTGGCGGGCATCAACGCCGCGTACGTCGCCAAGGTCCCCGGCTTCCGGGTCGCCGCCCGGGCCCACTCTGCGGCGCAGGCACTGGCCGTGGTCGAGGAGGTGCCGGTTGACCTGATCCTGCTGGACCACTACCTCCCGGACCGCAACGGCCTCGCCGTCGTACGGGAGGTGCGCCGGCTGGGCCGTCAGGTGGACGTGATCATGGTGACGGCCGCCCGCGATGTGGCGACCGTGCAGGACGCCATGCGGCACGGCGCGCTCCAGTACCTGGTCAAGCCGTTCACGTACGCCGGTCTCCGCTCCAAGCTGACCGCGTACGCGGCACTGCGCCGGACCCTCGACGGCGGCGGCGAGGCCGAACAGGGGGAGGTGGACCGGCTCTTCGGCGCGCTGTGGGCGGCGGGCGAGCCGGAGCTGCCCAAGGGCCACTCCCCCACCACCGCCGAGCTGGTCCGGCGGGCGCTGCGCGACGCGGACGCCCCGCTCTCCGCGCAGGAGATCGCGGAGAGCGCGGGGATGAGCCGGCAGACGGCCCAGCGCTATCTGAAGCTGCTGGAGCGGACGGGGAAGGTCCGGCTGACGCTGCGGTACGGCGAGACGGGCCGCCCGGAGCACCGGTACACCTGGGCCTCCTAGGAACCTGTCCCGCGCCGCCCGCACCGCCGTACGCCCCGTTCCCGCGCCGCCCGCGTACGTCCCTGCGTCGCCCGGCCCCCGTACGTCACGTGTCTACGCCGCCCCCGCCCCCGTCAGCGCCCGGACCTCCGTCTCGGCGTGCTTGGCCTCGTCCGGCTTCTCCCGGGAGGTGACCGTGCCGAGCCACCCCGCCAGGAAGCCGAGCGGGATCGAGACGAGCCCCGGGTTCTCCAGCGGGAAGAGCTGGAAGTCCACGCCCGGGAAGAGCGAGGCCGGGCTGCCCGAGACGACGGGTGAGACCACGACCAGGACGACCGCCGGGACGAGCCCCCCGTACACCGCCCAGACCGCGCCCCGGGTGGTGAAGTTCCGCCAGAACAGGGCGTAGAGCAGGGCCGGGAGGTTGGCGGAGGCGGCCACGGCGAAGGCGAGGCCGACCAGGAAGGCCACGTTCAGGTTCTGCGCGAGGAGGCCGAGCGCGATGGCGACCGCCCCGACGACCGCGGCGGCGACCCGGGCGACGGCCACTTCGCCGTACGGCTTGCGCCCGGGGCGGCGGAGCGAGGCGTAGAGGTCGTGGGCGACGGAGGCCGAGGAGGCGAGCGTGATGCCCGCGACGACGGCGAGGATGGTGGCGAAGGCGATGGCGGCGACGACGGCGAAGAGAACCGTTCCGCCGGTGGACCCCTCACCGCCGCCGAGCACCAGGGCCAGCAGCGGTACGGCGGTGTTCCCCGCCGCGTTGGAGGCACGGACGTCGGCGGAGCCCACCAGGGCGGCGGCGCCGAAGCCGAGCACGATCGTCATCAGGTAGAAGCTGCCGATGAGGCCGATGGACCAGACGACGGACCGGCGGGCGGCGCGGGCGGTGGGGACGGTGTAGAAGCGGGCCAGGATGTGCGGCAGCCCCGCCGTGCCGAGGACGAGCGCGACGCCCAGGCTGATGAAGTCGAACCGGGAGGTCCAGTCGCCGCCGTAGCGCAGGCCGGGGGCGAGGAAGTCCGTACCGTGGCCGCTGCGTTCGGCGGCGGTGCTGAGCAGGCTGTTGACGTCCCCGCGGAAATGGAGCAGGACGAGGACGGTGAGGGCGACGGCCCCGCCCATCAGCAGCACGGCCTTGACGATCTGGATCCAGGTGGTGGCCCGCATGCCGCCGAAGGAGACGTAGACGACCATCAGCGCGCCGACGCCGACCACGGTCCAGGACCGGGCCGCACCGCTCGTCCCGCCGAGCAGCAGGGCCACCAGGGAGCCCGCGCCGACCATCTGGGCGACCAGGTAGAGCACGGAGACGGTGACGGAGGAGGTGCCGAGCGCGGTACGGACCGGGCGCTCCGCCATCCGGGCGGCGACCACGTCGGCGAGGGTGAACCGGCCGCAGTTGCGGACCAGTTCGGCCACCAGCAGCAGGACGACCAGCCAGGCGACCAGGAAGCCGACCGAGTAGAGCATGCCGTCGTAGCCGTAGAGGGCGATCAGGCCGGAGATGCCGAGGAAGGAGGCGGCGGACATGTAGTCGCCCGCGATGGCGAACCCGTTCTCCATGGGCGAGAACAGACGCCCTCCGGCGTAGAACTCCTCGGCGGATCCCTGCCGGTTGCGGCTGACCCAGGTGGTGATGAAGAGGGTCACCGCGATGAACGCGCAGAACAGCAGCAGGGCGAGTGCCTGGTGGTCGCCTCTCACCGTTCGGACCCTCCCGACCGCTGCTCCGTCAGCCCGCGCGTCAACTCCTGGGTGCTCCAGCGCAGATCGAGCGCGGCCCGGTCCCTGCGCAGCCGTGCGTGGCGGGCGTAGGCCCAGGTGAGGAGGAAGGTGGTGAGGAACTGGCCGAGCCCCGCCACCATCGCCACGTTGACCGCTCCGGCGACCGGGCGGGCCATCAGCCCGGGCGCGGTGGTCGCCGCGACGACGTACGCGAGGTACCAGAGGAGGAAGGCGAGGGCGGCGGGCACCACGAAGCGGCGGTAGCGGCGGCGCACCTCGCGGAAGGCCTCGCTCCGGTGCACCTCCAGATAGATCTCGGCCACGCCGGGCGCGGGTCGCGGCCCGCCGGGGCCGGTCGCGCCGCCGTCGGTCGCGCCGTCCCGCCCGCCCTCCTCGTCCCAGCCGGCGGCCGACGCCTCGTACCACGGGTCGTCGAACCGCACTCCCGCGGCCGTCGGCCCTGCTTCCTTCTCCACCCGGCAACTCCCTTGTCCACGGACCTTTTCGGCCGCGTGGCCCACGATGGGCGGTGGCGGAAGCCCACGGGCGATCCCTTCGCCCGAATTCACCTCTTCAGGTGACAGAAGTCCCGAACGTGAGCGGCCCCCGTCCTTCCGGTGATCCGGGAGGGCGGGGGCCGCAGGAGTCGGTACGGCTCCCTACGCGTCGATGCGCGAGCGGTCCAGGGTCGCCGCCGAGCTGGTGATGAACTCCTTGCGGGGCGCGACCTCGTTGCCCATCAGGAGGTCGAAGACCTGCTCGGCGGAGTCCAGGTCCCCGATATTGATCCGGCGCAGGGTGCGGTGGCGCGGGTCCATCGTGGTCTCGGCCAGCTGGTCGGCGTCCATCTCGCCGAGGCCCTTGTAGCGCTGGATGGACTCCTTGATCCGGATGTTCTTGCGCTGGAACTCCAGCAGCGTCTGGCGCAGCTCGTTGTCCGAGTACGTGTACACGTACTTGTCCTGGCCCTTCTTGGGCTGGACCAGCTCGATCCGGTGCAGCGGGGGCACGGCGGCGAAGACCCGTCCGGCCTCGACCATCGGGCGCATGTAGCGCTGGAACAGGGTGAGCAGCAGCGTCCGGATGTGGGAGCCGTCCACGTCGGCGTCGGTCATCATGATGACCTTGCCGTAGCGGGCGGCGTCGATGTCGAAGGTCCGCCCGGACCCGGCTCCTATGACCTGGATGATGGCGCCGCACTCGGCGTTCTTCAGCATGTCCGAGACAGACGACTTCTGGACGTTGAGGATCTTGCCGCGGATCGGCAGGAGCGCCTGGAACTCGCTGTTCCGGGCCAGCTTGGCGGTGCCGAGCGCCGAGTCGCCCTCGACGATGAACAGCTCGCTGCGCTCGACGTCGTCACTGCGGCAGTCGGCGAGCTTGGCGGGGAGCGAGGAGGACTCCAGCGCGGTCTTGCGGCGCTGGGCGTCCTTGTGCTGGCGGGCCGCGATCCGCGTACGGGCCGCGGCGACGGCCTTCTCCAGGACCGCGCGGGCCTGGGCCTTGGCGTCCCGCTTGGTGGAGGTCAGGAACGCCTTCAGCTCCCGGGCGACCACGGCGGCGACGATCCGGTTGGCCGCCGAGGTGCCGAGCACCTCCTTGGTCTGTCCCTCGAACTGCGGCTCCGCCAGCCGTACGGTGACGACGGCGGTGAGCCCTTCGAGGGCGTCGTCCTTGACCACGTCGTCCTCGGCGACCCGGAGGAGCTTGGCGGAGCGGAGCGCTTCGTTCACCGTCTTGGTGAGCGAGCGCTCGAAGCCGGTGACGTGGGTGCCGCCCTTGGGGGTGGCGATGATGTTGACGAAGGACCTGATGGTGGTGTCGTAGCCGGTGCCCCAGCGCAGCGCGATGTCGACGCCCAGCTCCCGGGTGACCTCGGTGGCGGTCATGTGGCCGCGGTCGTCGAGGACCGGGACGGTCTCCTTGAAGGTGCCGGTGCCGGTCAGCCGCTGGACGTCGCAGACGGCCTTGTCCTGCGCCAGGTACTCGCAGAACTCGCTGATGCCCCCGTCGAAGCGGAACGTCTCCTCCGTCTTGCCCTCGCCGTCGATCCCCCGCTCGTCGCGGACGACGAGCGTCAGGCCGGGGACGAGGAAGGCGGTCTGGCGGGCCCGCTGGTGGAGCGTCTCCAGGTTGAGCCTGGCGTCCTTGAGGAAGATCTGCCGGTCCGCCCAGTACCTCACCCGGGTACCGGTACGGGTCTTGGGGACCCGCTTGCCCTTGCGGAGTCCGTTGGCCGGGTCGAAGGGGCTGTCGGGGCCCTGCTCGGTGAACAGGCCCGGGACGCCGCGGCGGAAGCTGATGGAGTGGGTCGCGCTGTTGCGGTCGACCTCGACGTCCAGCCGGGCGGAGAGGGCGTTGACCACGGAGGCGCCGACGCCGTGGAGGCCGCCGGAGGCCGCGTAGGAGCCGCCGCCGAACTTTCCGCCGGCGTGCAGCTTGGTCATGACGACCTCGACGCCGGAGAGGCCGGTCTTGGGCTCCACGTCCACGGGGATGCCGCGGCCGTTGTCCCGCACCTCCACGGAGGCGTCGTCGTGGAGGATGACCTCGATCAGGTCGCAGTGACCGCCCAGGGCCTCGTCGACGGAGTTGTCGATGATCTCCCAGAGGCAGTGCATGAGGCCACGGCTGTCGGTGGACCCGATGTACATCCCGGGGCGCTTGCGGACCGCCTCGAGCCCTTCGAGGACGAGGAGGTGCCGCGCGGTGTAGTTGGAGCTGTCCCGGTCGCCGCCTGCTGCGGCCAGCATCGCGGTGGACGGCACGGACGTTTCGGCGGTCACGCGGTTCGCTCCTCGCTGAATTTCATCTGGGCCCCATGTGGGTATCACGGTCGGCTTCGGTTGCCGCTGAGAGCCTACAGAGGCCTGGTAGAGCGGTTGTAACGCCACCCTCGGGGAATCCTCATGCTAGTCGAGCTTCATCCGGGCTCGCATGGATGTTCGATCATTCGTCGGAGTGACGTGCACATCACGTTCCCTTCGAGGCATGAACCATTTAGGCTCCGGGCACGTCCTCATGAACACACCGGCAAGCCGGCCGGAGGGACCCACCCCCAAGACAAGCAATGCGAAACCGTAGCGCTCCGCATACGGCACATTCGCCGCCAACCGGCAACTGACAGCCACACCGAGAAGAAGTTTCGAAGAAAAGCCACGAGCGGGAACGTTTTCGGCCTGGTTGGATGTTGACCCTGGTACGACAGCTCGTCGAGCTAGAGAAGAGGCGACGTGACTACTGTTCTGACCCCCGCGAGCCCGCTGACCGCAGCAGACCGCTGTGACCGTTGCGGCGCCCAGGCCTATCTGCGCGTCGTCCTGATCAGCGGCGGTGAACTGCTCTTCTGCGCCCACCACGGGCGCAAGTTCGAGCCGGAACTCAAGAAGATCGCCGCGGAAATACAGGATGAGACGGATCGGCTGACCGCCGTGCAGGCGACCGCAGCCGACGAGGACCGCTGACACCTCGCATCCACGACGAGCCAGGGGCCGGTCCAGGACCGGCCGACGGGCGGCACCCCCACCACACCGGGGGTGCCGCCCGTTCTCGTCGTCCGGGGCGCTCTTCCGCAGAACGGCGGACGCCTGCCCTGGACGGCGGCCGTACGCCCGCCGCTGCGAGCGTGGGCCTTTCCCGTACGGGGCGGCCTCCCCGCACGCGTTCACGGGCTCTCGCCGTACGCGACAGGGTTCCGCCGAGGCCGTACGGCCCACTCCGTACGGGAGGCTGCGGACGGCCGTCCACCCCCTCGGATACGCCCCTCAGATCCGCCCCTCGGCCCACTTCAGGGCGGCGGAGACCCGGGTGTACACCCCGGGGCTGCCCGGGCGCCCACAGCCGCTCCCCCAGGAGACCAGGCCGATGAGCCGTCCACGGGCCACCAGCGGCCCGCCGCTGTCGCCCTGGCACGCGTCCCGCCCGCCCCTCGGATCGCCCGCACAGAGCATCCCTGAGGCGTCGTACGTCCCCTCCCGGCCCCCCGGGTAGGCGCGGGCGCAGTCGGCGTCCGGCAGGACCTGGACGCGGGCGGAGCGCAGCACCGAGGAGTACGTACCGGCGCCCGTCGTGTCCCCCCACCCGTAGACCGCCGCTCCCGTACCGGCCCGGTAGGCCTCGTCCCCGGCTCCGGCCGTCGGGATCACGCTGCCCTTCGGCAGCGCCCGGGAGAGGGTGAGCACCGCGAGGTCCCCGGCGTTGGTGTCGGGGTCGTACGCCGGATTGACCCAGACCCCCCGGACCGGGATCTCCTGGCCGGCCGTCTCGCTCAGCCGCTCCCGTCCGGCGATGACCCGCAGGTCCCTCACCCGGCTCACCGGCCCGCCGAGCGCCTCTTCACCCAGACAGTGGGCGACCGTCAGGACCTTCGTCGGCGCCACGACGACACCGCCGCAGAACTGGCCCGAGCGCGCTCCCCCGAACCGGTCCCGGCTCGACAGCGCCACCGCCCAGGGGCTGTCCGCCACGGGGGCGGGCTGGCCGCCGACGACGACGCTGTCCGCGGCCGCCGGGAGGGGCGCGGCGAGCGGCGTGACGACGGCCGCGGCGGTCAGGGCGAGGACCCCGGTCAGGGCACGGACGACGGGACGGGGCATGGAGGCTCCTGACGCTGAGGTGGAAACGTTTCACCCAGCGTGATCCAGCCCGTCCCGCTCCGCCCCCGTGGACACGCCGGAGGGCCCGGATCCCTGGGGATCCGGGCCCTCACCGGTGAATCTTCCGCCTTGTGTTCTAGTCCAGGTAGTCGCGCAGTATGGACGCTCGAGCGCTGTGCTCGACCTGCATAGATGCAGGTGGGCCGGGAGCGTCGGTGGCGAAATATCTTGGGTTGAGATGACCGTCGCCACCTCAGGCTCCCCATCGCCCTCAGTGCAACACTATGCCCAGAAGCGCGCCAAGGAGCTCTGGGCCAAGGTCCAGAACCGCATGGCCGAGGGGCGGCTCCCGCTGGTGGAGCCCAGGGAAGACCGATCTTGGCACACTTCAGTGGCTGGCGCCAGCATGACCGAAGGCCCCGACTGCGTCGAGGTCGTAGCCACACCAGGAGCCATCCACGTGCGCGACTCGAAGCACTTTCACGGCCTTCGCCTTCCCCTCACCTCTGTGGCCTAGGCAACCTTGCGCTGACGGAACAAACAGATGCGGCCTCGCACCCCGCTTCTCGCATACGGGGCACAGGCCGCATCTGCACTCAGACCTCGACGTGCGCTTCCGTCACTGCTGTGCTCTCCCCCTCACTCCGGGCCTGCTGCAGCGTCTCCGCGATCGCGGCGAACTCCTCCAGGGCTGCCTGGAGGTCCTCGACGATCTCGGCAGCCAGCACCTCGGGCGCGGGGAGGTTGGCTGCGTCGTCGAGGCTCGGGTCGCGGAGCCAGGTGATGTCGAGGTTCGCCTTGTCGCGGGCGATCAGCTCCTCGTACGTGTACGCCTTAAAGCGTTCAGTCTCCACGCGCTTGGAGCGGTCCTCGTCAGCGCGGTAGCACTGCACGAAGTCCTCAAGGTGAGCCCGGGTGAGCGGGTTCTGCTTGAGGGTGAAGTGCTGGGCCGTACGGAAGTCGTAGACCCACAGCTTCTCGGTCCACGGCTGGTTGGGCCGGGCCGGCTTGCGCTCGAAGAACAGCACGTTGGCACTCACACCTGGCGCATACCAGATCCCCTTCGGCAAGCGCAGCAGCGTGTGCACGTCGTACTCATTCAGGAGACGCCGGCGGATGGTCTCGCCAGCACCACCCTCGAAGAGCACGTTGTCGGGGACCACGACTGCAGCCCGGCCGTGAATTTCGAGGAGCGAGGCGATGTGCTGAACGAAGTTGAGCTGCTTGTTAGTCGTGGTGACCCAGAAGTCGCGCCGCTCGTAGGCGATCGCCTCGCGGGCGGCAGAACCGTCGTCGCCGTAGACGGTGATGGACGACTTCTTACCGAACGGCGGGTTGGCCAGGACCAGGCTCGCACGCTTGTCAGGCGGAGCTGCAAGGGCGTCCTTGGTACGGACCAGAGCAGGTCCGGTGGGCTGACCGATACCGTGCAGGAAGAGGTTCATCGCGGCAAGGCGGGCAGTGTTCTTGACCAGCTCGGTGCCCCAGATGCCACCGCTGCTTAGGTGCTTGCGCTGCTCGGGGGTGAGCTGATTGCCGTACTCGTGAAGGATGTATTCAGCGGCGGCCAGAAGGAAGCCGGCGGTTCCGCAGGCAGGATCGGTGATCGTGTCGTCCGGAGTCGGACGAACGCAGTCGATGATGGCCTGGATCAGCGGACGCGGGGTGAAGTACTGACCAGCGCCCGACTTGATGTCCTCCGCGCCCCGGGACAGCAGCTCCTCGTAGGCGTCGCCCTTGATGTCGGTCTTCTGACCCGACCAGTTCTCCTTGTCGATCAGGTCCTTGACCAGGCGCTTGAGCTTGGCGGGGTCGTGGATGCGGTTCCGGGCCCCGTTGAAGATCAGGTGAAAGGTGGTGTCCTTTCGCTGGGCACCGAGGTCTTCGAGGAGTTCGGTGTACGCGGCTTCAAGCGCGGCACCATCATTGTTCAGCAACTCGGGCCAGCCGCGGCCTTCCCAGACCGACCCTTCGGGCATGATCTGCTCGCGGAACATCGGCGGGCGGGACTGCGCCTCGTGCGCCATCTTGAGAAACACAAGAAGCGTCAACTGCTCAACGTAGTCGATGGTGGAGACGCCGTCGTCACGCAGGACGTGGCAGTAGCTCCAGAGCTTATCGACGAGCCGACGGGCCTCGGTCGTGGTCACGAGGGGATCTCCATGTCGAGGGTGGGCTGAACGGCGGTAGCGAGGGCGCGAACGTCGGCGGGAGGCGGAGGCGCGGCCGGTGTCGGTGCGGTCTGCGATGTGCGTTCACGCTGGGCGGGTGCTTGGCGAGGACTTCGGCGCCGGGATTTAATCACTCCGGCCGCCTCACGCTCGGCACGGATACGGTCGAGAAGTGCGCTGGCAGGCTCGTCGGCGGGGTTCTGGGGGACGAGACGGCCTCCGAAGGCATCAGCGAGGAGTGAGCGGCGTAGGACAGCAGCGCGAGCGAGAGCAGCCCGTTGTGCAACCTCTGCGGTGAGCTGCTTGTTGCGCCACTGTTGTACCGCATCAAGCAACGCGTCCTGTTCCTCCAAAGAGGGGACCGGGATCTGGATCGACTTGACCTTGGCGGTACTTAGAGTGTGCAAACCGCTGGTCGAGCTAGCCACCTCCTTCAGCTGCTGCGCAACCTTGGGCGAATTCCATGCAAGTTCGAGGAATTCGGCTCGCAGTCGCACACCCGGCCTAACCCTGATCAGATGGTTCTGGTGCACACAGTCTTTAATTTCTCCGCGCCACGTCGCCGCGCGCCCGATTTGGTCGGGACTACCGTTCCCTTCCACTACGAGCAAGTCACCACTCTGAAGTCGGTAGCGTTCCAGTTCACCCTCAAAAAGCTCAACCTCGTGAACGTCGTCGAGTGCAAGACTTCCGCGAGGCACGTTGGCCACCCGAAGGAAGGGGAATTTATTATCCACTGGCCGACGTCTCGCCTGCTTCTGGATTCCACCCTGAACTACAGCTACCTCGCCGGTGCGCTCCCAAGTCACGGGACGTCGCACACTTCGCGACAGGGTTCCTTCCGTCATCTGATTCAAGATCGAAGCCCAGAGCTGCCTTGACCGGGTACGACTCAGCTCCACTGCCTCGACCGCCGCATCGAGGCGCGACAGTTGCTCCTCGAGCGCCGCAACGATACGGCGCTGCTCGGCAACGGGCGGGACGGAAATCCGGATCTTTGCCAAGTTCTTGCGGGAAATTCTCTTCCGAGTAGATCCACTCTCGAACGGCTTTAGACGCTCCCGAAACTGCGGAGAGTTGATGAAATACATCAACCATCGAGGGTGCACGTTTGAACTTGGCCTTACAATGCACACATCCACGACAGTTGCCGCCGGACGGTTTTCCCCGGGGTAAAGACAAGCACGACCGAGAGGATCCGGCATCCGCGCAATAAGGACATCGCCTGGAGCGAGCAACGTACAGTTGAGCTGCCCTGCCTTTTCCAGGGTCAGCGACCTATTGCTGCGATTGCGGAACTGTCCATCACCCACGTCAGCCAACTGGATCAATCGCACTTCACCTGTTGGATCCTGGTCCTTGCTTTCCACCCAGTCTCCGTCAGTGAAAACTCCTGCCGCATCGATCAAATCACCGATGGTGGCCTCGGCCCAGCCCGTAGGGATGTCCCCGTTCACGCACCCAACTCCCGTCCCAGCTCATCCAAAATCTCAGCCCCCCGATCAGCCCCGAATTCCCTCAGGAACCCGTCCACGCCCCCGCGCTCGATGAAGGGTACGTCCTTCAAGTGGTCCGGCTCGATCGCAGCATCCGTCGCGATCACGTCCACCATCCGGTCAAGCCACCACAACTGGTCCGCTGTGAACACCGCGCCCGCCTGTTCCTGCCGGGCACGCCACGCCGCGTACCGTTCCTCCACCAGCACCCGGTACGGCCGCACCTCTTCATCCAGCCCCAGCTCGAACCGCAGCAAGCCGATCAGGTCGACGACGCCAGCCGCCCCCCGAGGATGCTGAGCCGCCTTGCCCAGCTGTACGTACGCGTCGTACAGTCGCGCCGGCGTCCACTGGAACGGAGGACGTTCGATCTTCCGAGCCAGATCCCGCAGCCGCCGGTAGACCTCCTTCGGGTCGCGCCGCTCACTGAACGCGATGTTGAATGCGGCGATCTCGTCCTGGTTGTCCTTCAGGTACTGCTGCCAGGAGGACACGCGCCGAATCGCCAGCTCGTCCGCAGTGATGCCCCGTGCCTCCTTCACCTCGTCCACGCTCACCTCGTCTATGACGATGTCGTGGGCGCGGCGCATCGACATGAGCCGGTCTCGCAGCTCGCGGTTCGAGGCGATGGGCTTCAGGGCCGCCAGCATGTCCTGCCGGACCTGCCCGTGGCCGCCGATGCGCCGTGCCCGTTCCTGCTCATCGGGGTCCACGGACCGGACCAGATCGCCGACGATCTTTCGAAGCGGCTGGCCGGCGAGTTCCTCGACCTCTTCACGCTCCTCGGGAGTGAGCTGCCGGTCGAGACGTGCCAAGCGACCCGCCAGGGTGGCGACCTCGTCTTCCGTCATTGCCAGACCGGCAGTCTTGGCCATCAGCCGTTCCAGCGGAATTTTCCGCTCGGAGACGCGGTTGAGCGGGCGGGCATCAACACGTGGCGAGTCCGTGACGCCGACCGCGTCGACGATCACAAAACGCTCCTTGACCTCGGCATCGGGCGTGACCGCCTGGAACTCCGCCGGGTCCACCGTCCGCGAGCCCCGGCCCTTCATCTGCTCGAAGTAGGCCCAGCTCTTGACGTCCCGCAGGAAGAAGACACACTCCAGCGGTGGGATGTCCGTCCCTGTGGCGATCATGTCCACGGTCACCGCGATCCGCAGTTCAGGGCTGTTACGGAACGCCTTGATCAGCTCTGCGGGTCGCTTCGCCGCGTGCGTGATCTTCATGCAGAAGTCGTCGCTCTCGCCGAAGACCTGCCTCACCATCTGGACGATCTCGTCAGCGTGGTTGTCGTCCACGGCAAAGATCAGCGTCTTGGGCACGTGCGTACGCGACCGCTGGACCGCGCCCTCACCCACTGGCGGGAAGATGTTCGTGAAGAGGTGCCGGCGGAACGTCTCGATGACGAGCTTCAGCTGGCCCTTGCTGATGACCTGGCGGCCCAGCTGGGAGGCCTTCCACTCCAGGTCCTCCTCCAGTTCCTGGTACCGCTCCCGCCGGGTCTTCCGCTCCCGCATCGGCACGACTGTCTCGGCGGGGATCGTGCCTCCGTTTTCCCCCAGTTCCGTGCGGATCCGGAAGACGTCGAAGTCGACGTTGACGCCGTCGGCGACGGCCTGCTCGTACGGGTACTCGCTGACCAAGTTCTGGAAGAAGAACCCGAAGGTCTGCATGACAGGAGTGGCGGTCAGGCCGACCAAGTGGGCGTCAAAGTACTCCAGGACGGCGCGCCACTTGCCGTAGATGGAGCGGTGGCACTCGTCGACGACGATGAGGTCGAAGGACTCCGGCGACAGGGCTGGGTTATAGCCGACCTCCACCGGCTCATCGACCAGGTCGTAGCGGTCAAGGCTCTCGTTATTGTCGTCGGCGCTCGGCACCGGACGACCGGTGAGGGCGAGCCATAGCCGCTGCACGGTGGACACCACCACGTTGGCAGAGCCGAGGACGGTATCGCCCGCAAGGCGCTGCACGACGTACAACTCGGTGAACTTGCGGCCATCGTCCGGGGTATCGAAGTTCTCGAACTCGGTGGCGGCCTGACTGCCAAGGTTGTTGCGGTCGACGAGGAACAGAATGCGCTTTGCGCCCGCATGCTTGAGCAGCCGGTAGCTCTCGCTGACTACCGTGTAAGTCTTGCCGGCACCGGTTGCCATCTGGATAAGGGCCCGCGGGTCGTCCCTGGCCAGGGAGCGCTCCAGGCCGTTGATCGCCTTTACCTGGGCCGGACGCAGATCCTCCGGGTCAAGGAAAGTCTCCGGCAGACGGCGCATCCGGGCGCGCAGAGTCGGCGCGCTGGGATCGGCCTCGGCCTCGTCGATCCAGCGGGCGATCGTGTCCGGGCGGTGCACGGCGAAGACGTCGCGGGTGCGCGGGAACGGGTCCAGCGCGTTGTGGAAGCGGACAGTGTTGCCGTCGGCGACGTACCTGA
Organism: Streptomyces araujoniae; assembly: GCF_050871195.1. Taxonomy (NCBI): domain Bacteria; kingdom Bacillati; phylum Actinomycetota; class Actinomycetes; order Kitasatosporales; family Streptomycetaceae; genus Streptomyces; species Streptomyces araujoniae. The sequence continues at coordinate 6,081,306 of NZ_CP194070.1, read as the reverse complement.
AGGGCAGGCTGGCGCGCCAGGCACTGAGCTGCTGGCTACGGGTGAGCCCGGTGGCGTAGCGCGCGGCCTGCTGCATGGCGGCCTCCAGGTCGGCGCCCTCCCGCTTGGCCTCTATGACCCCGACAAGGCGCTGGTCGACGTAGAGGAGGTAGTCGGCGCGGCCTACCGCAGTGGAAACCTCCCGGATGGCGACGCCACGGCGGTCGACGAACAGGTTCTTGTCCTTGTCGTCCTGGACTGCCCAGCCCGCCAGCTCCAGGATCCTGTCCAGTTCGTCGCGGACCTGTGCCTCGCTCATGGGCGGGCGGGCGGCCTTCTGCGCGTGCGCGATGAACTCGTCGCGCTGCGAGGCTCCGCCCAGCGGCTGGGCAGTGGTGTGCGCCTCAAGTGCCGGAGCGGTCAACTCGGTGATCTTGTCACTCAGCTCGGCGATTACGTCGTGCAGTGCCGCCCGCTCGGCTTCCGCACGAGCCAGCTCCGCCTCGGCCTCCTCTCGGGCGGCCTGCTCGCGCTCCAGCCGGCTCTGCTTGCCGTCGTACCGAAGCCGGGCCTCCTCCAGCTTCCGCCGGTAGGCATCGAGTTCGGTGCGAAGCTGCTCCAGCTCCTGAGCGTCTGCGATCGTCTCAGGGGCCGGCAAGGCGGACGAAGGCGCAGGCGCCAGAAAAACGCGATGTGTGGTGTCCGACTGGTCAAGGGAGCGGTGCAACCAGTCACCGAGGCGGAAACACGCCTCTACGGCCTGGAGTGCGGCACGCACATTGGCGTAGTACTCATGGACCGCCCGGTTTCCGGTCGTGCGGATCCCCTCGAACCACGCGCGTACCTGGGGAACAAGAACCCCCGCCCGGGTCAGGGCGTTGATGCGGTCGACCTGCTTGTTGCCGGGAACGGTGACGTTCACCAGCGTGACCAGGTGCTTGGCCATGATCTCACCGAAGAGACGAGCCTTCACCATGGCTGCGTGCGGGTCGGTGTGGACGTACGACTCCGCGGCACAGCCCAGCGTCACCAGTAAAGGCTCATGGCCGATCAGGTGGCCGAAGTTGGACGAGCCCTCGGCCAACCGCGCGACCTGCTCGTCGTCGCCACCGGACGGGCCAACCGCCGCCGTCACCATGTGTTTCCCCCCAGAGCGCTGATCGTGATCTCGGTGCAAAGCCTTACAGGATGACATGAACAGCCAGCACTGACAAGGGCCTTGGAGACCTTTTCTCTTGATGGGTAGGCGCCAGGCATCATGGTCGTCCGGCAGGGGCCCATGCGCGAGAGGACGAGTGCGGCACGTGGTTGGAGGCGTACAAACGGTTTGACCGAGCTGTAGCAGCATTGGCCCGAATGCCCTCCGGTTGGGTACAAACTCCGTGGCCCGTACCGGAATGTCTGGGTACGCTTCCACAACCTGCGGAAATTGAAGCGATACGCAGAGGACGAGGGCGAGTACGCCGTCGTCCTGGGGCGGTACAACACGGTCCTTGATGAGTTGTTCGCCGGTGGAGACGTGTACGTGATCACACCGATCTGGAAGCCGAGGTTCCCGCGTTCCAGCCCGAGGCCGGCTACTGGCAGAGCCTGCTGGTGGAGAACGATCCTGACCCGGAGTTCCGCACCTACTGCCACCTCTTCGCCGCCCGCCGTCCTTGGTGACACGGCTGCCTCGATGAGCTGCTCCGAGACATCGCTGACGGCAAGGTGGCGGGAGTCCTCGTCACCGACACCCAGATGCTTCGCATCCACCATCCCTACGACGGCGGCGCCGACGTCTTCCTCACTACGCCCGGGGAACGGGATCAGATGCGCGATCGCCATGCCGACTGGCTTTCCAGCCACCCGTCGGGTCTCTGACGGGCCAGGGTCACCAGCGTGCGCGAGAACGGCAACGGCTGGTGGTTCAGCCAGAAACACAAGGCCTTCGGTGTAACGTGCAATCCCTGTCCTCCCCTGACGACACCCCACTATGGGTCTCCGACGCCGAACCCGGCAGCGCCCCCAAGATCACCGTCGCCCGTATCCACGCTCTTCCCGCGCTGTACAAGGCCGCTGGCAATGCCTGCCCACCCTCGCTGAGAAGGGTTATATCGGCGCCGGGATCGAAGTCCACGTCCCAGTCCGGCGCCCCAAGAGCCAGTCCGAGCAGGCCCTGCACGTGGACACAAACCACAAACGGCTTGATCAGGAGCATCCGTGCACTCGGCGAACGCGCTGCCGCCGAACTAACCTCGGGATTTCACGAGGCGGGGCGTCCGAAGCGTGATCAAAAACGCGATAAGTACTCCTGCGCTGCAACGATAGGACTGTCGAAGGTCCAGATCGTGCCGTGGAAAAAGCACCTCTCCGGTGAAGATGCGACACAAGGTCGCGTGCGTGGAGTGGACGCTCTTGGAGAGGGGGTCGGTAGTGGTGTCGCCGATGACAGGGTAGTCCCGAGTTCGTGTCCGATGACCCGTCCCCACCCGGGCGTGCGTAGCTGGGAACGGCGGAGTGCGAAGCTCCGGGGAGAAGCCCAAGGGCACGTCGCCAAGGTCGCGCCATTTGTGGGCGTCCTCGTCGGTGCCGGCATGAATTCCGCGGTTCTCGGCAGTGTGGCCGCCGACGCCCAGCGGTACTGCCGGGCCCGGTTCCTGTGCGACAAGTACAGACTGCCGCTACCAGCGGCACTGGTCACCGACCGGGACGACGACCCCAGACCAACGTCAGATCCGACTGTCACTCCGTGCCGCTGCCGTCGCGCCGAGCCGCGCACCAGTCGCCGCCTTCGGGTCGACCGGCTGAGCCCCGGATCGTCCTGCAGCTCCCAGGGAACCACGGCCGACCACTCTCTACCTCCTCCAGAACATCGGCAGCGCGCCTGAACATTAAGGTGCACATCCAGGAGATCGATTACCGGGCCCGCAGCGCGGAAGAACGCGCTGCGAAGGAGAGCAATGGAGGCTCCACGGCATGAAGTACAAGAACGAAGCCGAGATCATGCGCGCGCTCGGGATCGACACCTGGAGGCACCTCTCCAAGGAGAAGACCGTCAGGTTCGCGGCCATGATGCCTGACATGGACACCGAAGTGGCCATGAAGATCGTCGAACAGTTCCCCGAGTTCAGGAAGTTCGCCACGGACGCCTTCGGCGCCATCGAGAAGGCCCACGAGGCCACTCTCGCGGACGGCAGGCACAGCCTGGATCAGGTCTACCAGGCCCTCCGGGAGAACCGGGAGATCTTCGAGCGGGAACTCCGCAGGGACGACCTGACCTGGGAGCAGAGGAAGCACCTCCTCGAACTCATCCAGGAAACGGCAAGACTTGCTTCTCAGAAGGACACCGAGCACAAGCGCCACGTGGACGGTCTACTGAAGAAGACCATGGTCGGTGTCGGTTCCGCGGTCGCTCTGGGTGTGGTCTTCATTGGAGGCCGGTTCCTGGCCCAAGGCAAGGAAGAACCCGATGACTCCGGGGAGTCGTGAGACCCGGCGGGCGGCGCTGGTCCATGATCTCGGTGACCGTCTCATCGACCGGGCCGTGCTGGGCTATGCCCCCCGCTGGGCGCGGGGGCGTTGTCAGTGGTATGCGTCAGACTCGGAACACGGTACACACCCGTGCCGGCCGTCTGTCCACGCACCTCACTTCCCTCCACCGGCAAGGAACGGTCATGGCGCATCTACACAAGCAGTTCGACGACCTGCTCACTCTGATCAACGTAGATCCCGACGTCCTCACGGCGACGCGCGAACGTCTCGCGCTGGCACGCAAGTTGGCCGAGCAGCACCCCGAGGGCCGTACGTCGTACAGCTCGGGTTCGATCCCCGTTGGCACCCACATTCAGCCGCACGCGGGAGCAGTCAGCGACGGGGACGGCGGGATCATCCTGGACCGTGTCCGGCACCCGGAGCTCGGTCCTGACGGCGAAGGAGAGGCCCCGCACGCCGTCACCGACGAACTCGTCGCGTTCATCGGTCCGAAGCTCCGCGACCCGGAGCGCACCCCGTCCTACCCCAAGGCGCGGGTGTGTACATCCCGGCGGGGCCTCAAGATTCACTTCGGTACTCCGGTCAACGGCACGGATGTCACGGTCGATCTCATCGTGGCGCTGCGCCGCCGCGAGGGGCACGGGCTGTGGATCCCCGACCTGGAGCGAGCCCCGGGCTCCAAGAAGGCCTGGAGTGCCAGCGACCCCCAGGGCCACGTGGAGCTGCTGACGTCCGGTGCCGACGCCCTGCGGCGTACCCGGCGCCGCGCCATCCGCATTCTCAAGGCGTGGAATGCTCAGGCCGCGAAGCCAGCCTTCTCATCGCACCAACTCTCCGTGTGGGCATACGAATTCGTCGAGCCGAGAGTGGGCCTCGTCGACGCGATCCACACGGTGCTGCTGGAGGCCGCCCTGCGCCTCCAGCGCGGCGAGCCGACCAAGGATCCGCGCTCCGTCTCGCCCGACCTCAAGCCGCTGATCCCCGACGCGGACGCCGAGCGGCGGCTGCGGGTCGCCGCCGACAAGCTCGCGAAGGCCATCGCCGACCCCGACGACATCGACACGGTGGCGGAGGTCCTGGAGCACCTCTTCCCCAAGACGATGAGTGAACGCGAGCGCGCCTTCTCCGCCGCCTCCACTCCCCTGAGCACCACCGCCAGCCTCGGTCTCGCGGGCGCGAGCCTGCTCCTCCCCAAGACGCGCTCGTGGCGGGAGGACACGACCGTTGAGCGGTGACCGGCGTCCCGCGCGCCGTCCTTGGTTCGCCCGCCCCATGGCCCGCGCCGAGCTGCTGACCGGGATGCGCTCAACGGGGCTCGACGTTCGCGAGGTGGACAGGCCCGCCGACTTCGCATCCGGGTTCACCATCCAGATCTACCCGCACGTGCGGATCCTGCCCTCACACAGTCTCCGCATCGTCTTCGCCCCCGGCGATCCGGCATTCCCCCGCGTCCACACACGCGGACCTGACTGCCCCGCTCACCGCAACCCCGACGGTTCCCTGTGCCTCTGGTACCCGAAGGATGCGCCCTCGCGCCGCTGGTCGCCCGGTGACGGCGGGCAGCTCCTCATCGCGATCATCGTCCGCCATCTGCGCTGGGAGTCGGCCTATCGCGCCACCAGCATCTGGCCGGGCTTCGAAGCACCCCACGGCCACGGCTCGCCGGGCCTCGACGAACAGGACCAAATCATTGGCTGACGCGATCAAGGCCTTCGGCCCCTACGCCGCCGTTCTCGCCGCACTCGTGACCGGCCTCGTCCTCGGCGTCCAGGCGCGGATAAGCCGCCGCGCCCAGCTGCGGGAGCGGAAGCAGGAACTGTTGGCGAGCGCGTACGAGGTGAGCATCCAGTACGCGGAAATGGCCTACGCCGTGCGGCGCCGCCGTGCGGATGCCGCCGCCGAGGAGCGGGTCCGCCTGTCGGAGCAGCTGCGGGAGATCCAGGCCAGGCTGACCTGGCACGAGGCGTGGGTCCGCTTCGAAGCTCCGGAGGTGGGCGCCGCGTACGCTGAACTCGTCGCCCGTACAAGGACGGTGGCCGGGCAGAGCATGAAGGATGCGTGGCTCTCGCCCCCAGCGGCGGACGACACGGCGATGGTGATCCCGACGTCGGTCGTCGACCTGCGGGCGCTGGCAGATGTCCGCGAGCGGTACATGGCCGCAGTGGAAGCGCACCTTCGCCCCCGGGGCCGCGCCCGCCGCCGCCTCCCGCGCGTCCCGCGCCCGCGCCGCGCCATGCCACCCCCACCCATGCCCGCTCCCTCGGCCGGTGGGACGGCCCTCGGTACTCCCGGCGGCCCCGCGGACGGCTTGCCGTGAGACGAAATACACGTACACCCCCGCCCCCAGCCTCTCCCCCTGACCTGTGCCTTCACCAACACTCGGCCCGCCCCGGTCGCAGTTGACCGCCCACGTACGTGCATTCCGGCAGACGGCCTACGTACGGTTCCGCCGCTATGTGATCGGCGGGGGCACCCTGGTCCTGCAGCAGATTCAGGCCCACGCGGATGCGGGCGGCGACATCGACTGGCTCGTCCGGATCGACTCCACGATCCTCCAAGCCCGCCAGCACGCCGCCATCGGGCGGAAAGGGGAAACTTCACTCGTGGCCCCGGGAACCGCCATAAGAAACGATGTCCTTGTGACGGTTGCGGCACTGGACACCATGGATCTCGCACTTCCTCCAAGACGGCCCGCCGCCAGCTCCCGCTGAACGAACTAACGACTGCACCGGCCGCCAGGAACCAGCGCAACATCAGCACGGCCTAACGGAGCGGGCCGAGCGCCCGGCTTCCGCGCGGAGTATCGATACGCCGCCAGCGCCCGTCCAGCAGGCGGGACAAGCCTCTGGTGGTTACGGATATGAACTTGTGGTGAGACCCATCCTGGCAGGGGCTTCACATCTAACCGCGACCGAGGATAATTTGTGCGGTTTGCTCACGCACGACGGGTTCACTCAGCTTCGCGTAGAGCATCGCTGAGAAAACATCAGTGGCAAGGCTACGTATCGGGCGTAGCCGCATGGCACCGCCAGCGGCGCCCATCATGCCGCGCCGGTAGGCCACGGGGCGCAGGTTGTTGGTGACCGCCCTGACCCCTCGCGTCTCATTGCCTGAAGGGTCGTTGAAGAGCAGCGTTGTGCGTCGTGAGCTCGGGCTGCCGGCAGGGGCCGACCTCGCCGCTCAACTTCATCTTTCATGGAGTGGTGGCTGAAAGTATAGGCGGGTGGGCTATGAGACGTTGGGCTGGTGGGTGCCGGATCGTCCCGAGGATGTGGCGAAGGTGTTCGCCAAGGCGGACTTCCCGTGGTGGATCGCCGGCGGATACGCGATCGAGCTCTTGGTGGGACGTGTACTGCGCCCTCACGGCGATCTCGACGTCCTGGTCCTCCGTCGTGACCAGGCCCTCGTACGTGATCTCCTGGCCGACTGGGACCTGTACGTGGCGGACCCGCCCGGCCAGGGGAAGCTGCGAGCGTGGCGACCCGGAGAGGTTCTTCGGATACCGCTCCACGACATTTGGTGCCGATGTACGCCGGAGGCGCCCTGGTCTGTGCAGCTCATGCTGGACGAGGTCGAGGGCGCCCAGTGGGTGTCGCGGCGCGATCCGGAGATCCGGCTTCCGATCGACCGGCTCGGACGCACGAGCGATGCGGGGATCCCCTATCTCGCGCCCGAGGTGCAGCTCTTCTACAAGGCGAAGGCGACCCGGGACAAGGACGAGACCGACTTCGAGGCAGCACTGCCGCTGCTGGACACGTCGGCGCGTGTCTGGCTGACGGACGCGATCAAGGCGGTAGCTCCAGGGCATCCCTGGCTGCGGCAAATCCTGTCGGTCTGACCACGCGGGTAGCGGCGGAGGTACCAGAGCAAAACGGCCGAGTTCACGTGGCCCGACCGCTCCAGGTGTGTGACCTGATGCGCGGGAGCTCACCTCGCCCCGGATCTACCGTCGCACCTGAATCAGCGCGTGAGTTCCGCTGGTACGCCAGGCAGCAGCCCCGGACCGCTCGAGAGCGTCCAGCGTCCCCTGCTCCAGGCCGACGATGACGTCGGACTTCAGCGTCCGGAGCGCCGCGACGCCCCTCGGAAAGTACGCGGTGAGATCGGCGAAGGGCGCCGTGGCGTCCCACAGCTGGTCGCCCACCAGGCGACGGTAGTTGAGGTCGCCCTTCAGGATGGTGAGCGTGGCGCTCTCGAACTCGCGACGAAGGCCCTCGGGCATCTCCTCGTACGGCAGCGGCGCGCAGAAGAACGGGTGGGTGCGGATCTCCAGGCTTCCTGCCGCCATGGCCTTCCACAGCCGGCCGCCGATCCTGCTGGCCTCACCGGGCGCCTCGATGAGGCGACGGAGGCAGTCGACAACGTCAGCCGTCATCGCGTCGGAGACGTAGTAGGGGTACGGCTTGAGGTGCAGCACGACCTGTTCGGCATGCCGCTGTTCGATGAGGTGGTCGATGAGGATCAGGTCCGGGATCAGCTCGCGTCCCGCGTTGTCCGCCACTACGGCGACGGTCGAGGAGCCCCCGACGGGCAACAGCTGCCACAACAAGGCGCTGTCGTCGGCCACCAGCGCGGAGACAGCGGCGTCACCGGCCGCCGGCTCCCCCGCCGAGACGCGGAAGCCGAGATCCGCCCGGTTGCCCCAGAGCGACGCGTGGAGCAGGGCAGCAGCCCGCTCGTCCGCCGGAACACTCGCGAGCGCGTCCAGGGCCCGCAGTTCCTCCTCCACGGCCTCACCGCGCAGCTCGGCCCGCTTGAACGGCGCGAACGGATCGACTCCCCGCCACGGCCCGGTGCCGAAGTAGCCGACCGCGCCGAGGAGCCTGCGGTAGAAGTAGCTCTCCGCCCACAGGAACGGGACGTCGTACCAGGAACGCCCGAAGTGCTCCTGCCCCCAGTCCGCCCAGCGCTCACGGTCGTGTTCCCCGGGGGCGAGCGGCTCGATGACGCCGTTGGTGATCTCGTCCAGCAGGGCGTCTAGGGCCTCGTGCTGCTGGCGGCCGTACGGGAAGGCGTCTCGCACCTGCTGGATGAGGGCGGGGTGGCGCTTGGCCAGCACGCCCCAGGCGAACGAGCCGGGCTCGTTACTCAGGATGACCGGCGCTCCAGCCGCATCGCCCGAGTCGTGGGAGGTCTTCTCTGTCATCGTGTCCAAAGCCCTTCGCATGTCGCTCACGTGTCCATGATCCCCAGGGCCACGACGCCAGCCGCGCTCCCGACCAGCACCTCACCCGTCGCCGGCTCGAAGGCCGCGCAGTGCAGTGAGGCGTCCACTCGGACCTCGGCGATCTGCCGCTGCTCGTCGAGCGACCACACGCGCACCGTCCCGTCCGCCGCAGCTGACACGAGGCGGTCCTCGTCGCGCATGAAGCCCAGCATGAGGATGCGGCCCGTGTGACCGGAGAGGTGGGAGGTAAACCGGTCCGTCCCCAGATGTCGTACCGCGATGTCTCCGGTTCCCGACCCGACCGCCACGCGGTCGCCCGGACCGTCCACGGTGACGGCACGGGCCCACCCGCTGGGGCTGCTGAACCGGCTCCTGAAATCCCCTGTAGGCGCGTGCCACACGCGCACCGAGCCGTCACCACCGCAGGCAACCAGGACGTCTCCGCTGTCGTCGAACGAGAGCGACCGCAGCCGACCGGCGTGCACGTCCTGAGTCCACAACAGCGTCCCCGTGGGGAGATCCCAGCACCGGATGTGTCCGTCACCCGTGCTCGCAGCGATACGAGGCGTCGAACGGGCCATCGCCACAGCCCACGTTCGCGGAGTGTCCTGGTTCAGGGTGAGCGACCAGGCCGGGTCAGGCAGTGACCAGACCCTGACCGCCCCGTCGCCGCAAGCCGCGGCGACGTGCTCCTCGCCGCAGGCCAGGGACCAGACGCGTCCATGGGCGGCGGGCAGCCGCCGGCCGACCGCCGCCGTCGCTGTGTCGACGACGGCGACGCCGCCGTCCCCGTCACCGACCACAGCGGTACGTCCGCCGGCCGCGAACTGCGTGGACCACACGGTGTTCGAGCCACCGACCAGGGTCCTGAGCCTGCCCTTTCCCACGGCCCAGACACGGACAGCGCCGTCCTCGCACCCGGCGACCACGGTGCCGTCACCCGTTCTGGCGAGTGAGCGCACCCAGTCGACGCCCCGCGGGAGCTGCGTCTCACCTACGGGCGTCTCCGCCGAGAACGCCTGGATCCTCGGCTCCTCGGTCGCGGCGACGAGGACGTCGTCATGCGGGGACAAGGCGACGGCGCGCACGCGCGCCTTGAGGCTGGTGATCCGGCGGACGAGCGCGAGTTTTCCGTCGGCCGTGTCCCACAAAGCTGCGGAACGGTCACCAGACCCCGAGGCCAAGAGGGAGGAGCCGGGGGCGAAGGACACGGAACGGACCCAATCCTGGTGTTCCGCACGTTCGTCGAGGAGGCGGCCGGTGCGCAGGTCGAAGAGCCGGACGAACTCGTCCTCTCCGGCCACGGCCACGAGCGAGTCGGAGTCCCCGCCGATCGCCACGGACCAGACGGGGGTGCCGGCGGCCCGCATCGTACGCAGGAGCACCAGCCGCTCCAGGTCCCACGCGCATACGGCTCCGTCCTCGGCACCGGAGACGAGGACCGGGTCGGCTGAGGAGAAGGCGAGGCTGCGGATGCGGCGGTTGTGCCCGGGCAGCACCCCGACGGGTTCGCCGGTGTCCGTGCGCCACAGGCGGATCGCTCCGTCGTCCCCCGCTGAGGCGAGAACCATCCCGTCCCCAGAGAGCGCAGTTGCGAACACCCATCCGGTATGGGCTTCGTGGGCTCGGAGGAGCCTGCCCGTGTTCAGGTTCCACAGCCTGACCACCCCGTCCTCGCCGCCTGATGCCACGAGGTCGCGGACGGCGGAAACGCTTACGACCGCACCGATGTGGCCGCGCTCCGTCACCGCCTCGGAGCTCACCTCAGGGGGCGGCAACAGCCACCGCGGGGCGAGCACCGTTCCCTCCCCCGCAGCGCCTTCCAAGGTTCGGGGGGCCTCGGGTGTGGATGCCCGCCGCAGCACGATCGAGAGGGTCGAGGCGATGTCGGCCGGGCTCTCCAGCCCGTTCAGCAGATACCCGGCACCGGTCAGGGCCCGGGCGGTGGCCCACACCTGGTGCTGCGGGTGGCCGGCATCATGGCGCTCGGGCATGGCGTCGAGCACGGCGGCGTCCGCGGTCAGAGACTGGTGCCCGACCAGTTCGACCTTGCGCATGACGTACGTCGGCGAGGCCAGCAGGCTGACGAGCTCGGCGTCGAGGCCCGCCTCACGCAGGTGGTAGGGGAGGTGACGCCACAGGTATCCCTCGCTATCAGCGAGCGTTTCCCAGGCACCGTCCGTGCTCTGCCGGTACGCCTCGATCAGGGACCGGTGAAGGGTCGCCCACTGGTCGCCGATCAGATGGCGCAGATAGGACCGGAACACGTCGTGCAGCACGATGGCGTTCCGGTCGGCGAGGTAGGCGCCGATCAGGGACCGGTCGGACAGCACCCGGCAGAACTGGCGCACCACGTGAGGGGCCCACCCGTTCGCGGTGCCCCACCAGTGGGTGAGGACCGACATGGGGATCGGCACCGACGGAGGGAACACCGCCAGGGACAGGTACCGGTCTCGCAGATCCGTGCGGCCGGCGATCGAGACGCTCTCCGCGAGACTGCGGAGGCTGGATTCGAGCGCCTGCCCGATGGCGTTCTTGCGCTGGTCGGAGTCCCAGACGTCGAAAGCCTGAGGGCCGTACGCGCGGATCGCCGCGTTCGTCTCCGCGACGGCGCGGTCGGCCGGGGCGCCGAAACCGACCTCCTGAGAGACGTTCGCACCGACGATCGACGCAAGGAGCGGCCAGCCCCCGCATACGCCCGCGAGGCGCCCGGCCTCGGCATCGCCGAGGGCACCGACGTTGCGGACGAGCAGCTCGCGAATCTCCCCCGGAGCCATGGGCCCCAGGCGCACGACTCGGGCGGAGCTGGGGCACACGCGCACGTTCCGCGTGGTCACGAGCCGTACGCAGTCCTCGCCGCCGAGCAGGAAGGGGCCGAGGTCGGTGGCGGACCAGACGTTGTCGACGACCAGGAGCGCACGTCGTCCCTGGAGCAGACGGGCGAGGTGGAAGCCGGCCTGCTCCGGATCGGCAAGCGATGGACGGTTGCCGTCGAGGTGGACGCACAGGTCGGAAATCAGCTCGACGACCCTGGCGGCCGTGCATCCCTCGCCGGTCTCCACCCAGAGGATCTCCGAGAAGGAGTCCCGTACACGCGGGTCGTGACACACCTGCGTGGCCAGCGTCGTCTTTCCGAACCCACCCGGGCCGCACAGGGCGACCGTGGCGACGGTGTCGTCCTGCGCCGCCTCACGGAGTACGGAGACGAGCCCTTCGAGATCTTCGGACCTGTGCACCAAACCGGGCTCCGGAACGGGTATGGGGCGGTATTCGTCCGGCGCCGGCGCGACCTCGGGCGTCGGAACACCGACAGAGTCCCAGAAGCGCTGCCGCACCTCCGCGTCGCTCCGTTCCAACGCCGTGTCGAGTAACGCCTGGGAGTCCGGTGCGACGACGATCTCCTCGCCCCGGGCCTCCCAGTTGGACACCGTCCGGTCGCTGACGCCGAGGTAGGACGCGAAGCCACGCACGCTCCGTCGCGTCGCGAGCCGCAGAGCACGCGCCTCCCGTCCGGTCCAGCGCTGCACCGTGGCCACCTGAGCTCCTTCGACCGACACCGACGACGGTAACAGGGTAGGGCGGCCTGACCAGCGGCGTAGAGCCTTCGCTGCGACGGGAGTTCAGCACGGATGCAGCACCCGGGCCATTCCGGCCAGGTCCGCGCGATGCGCACCCGTCTCCCTGGACAGCGGCGGGGCTGCACCGCGAGTGCGACACCGCGACAGCCCGCTGACCAGCGTCGCTCGGCAGTCTTCTCGGCACGGAGCACCACGGCTCCGTGGGCAGTCGAGAGGGGTGGTCACAGCGTGACCGGAACGGAAGAACGACAGGGCGATCCGGGCGACTGGTCCGGAGGGCAGATCGCCTACTACCGGGCGCGAGCCGACGAGTACGACGCCACGTACGGCACCCGCATGGACATGCCGCGGCTCGCGAAGGCTCTGGACTCGCTGCCGATCGGAGGTGACGTCCTGGAGATCGCCTGCGGCACGGGCCAGTGGACCCGGCTGCTCTCTCGTCGGGCCCGCAGCCTGACCGCGCTGGACGCGGCGCCGGAGATGCTCCGCCGGGCCCGCGACCGTATGCGAGGAACCGAGACCCGCTTCATCGAAGCCGACGTCTTCGGCTGGGAGCCGGACCGCCAGTACGACACGGTGTTCTTCGCGTTCTGGCTCAGCCACGTGCCACCGGTGGAGATGGAAGCGTTCTGGAACCTGCTCAGGTGGGCTTTGGTGCCCGGCGGTCGCGTGGTGTTCCTCGACGACTCGCCGGCGAAGGCGGAGATCGAGGACCGGGTGGGAGCGGCGTCCGTGCCGACCGTCCATCGCACCCTCTCTGACGGCTCCCGTCACATGGCCGTGAAGGTGCTCCGAGACTCCACCGAGCTCACCTCCCAGCTGAGCGATCTGGGTTGGGACGCCCGCGTCGAGGCGATCGACCCGTTCCACCTCGTCGGCGTGGCCCGTGCCAAGGAGGGCTCGTGACCACCGTCAACGGCTACGCGGCCCGGCCCAGCGTCCGAGCCGGCGAGGTGGTGCGCCTGCACATCGCCACCACCGCGCCCCGCTTCCACGTCGACTTCTACCGCTGGGGAGCCGAACCGCAGCACGCGGGGCACGTCGAATGGCCCGGCCATGCCGCGTCTCCTGGAAACTTCGACGCGGACTGGCAGTGGCCCGCGTACGAGTTCCTCGTACCCCCGGAGTGGCGGTCCGGTGTCTACGTCGCCGTGCTGGGCACGGAGCGCGGCTCCGGCATACCGCCGCTGGATGCCCGGGAGGCGCGCATCCTCCTGGTCGTCACCCCCTCCGCGCCCTCCGGTCGCAGGATCCTGTACAAAATCCCGACGTTCACCTACCAGGCGTACAACACGGCAGGCGGCGGCAGCCTCTACAGCGCCGCCCACGTCACGACGCGCCGTCCCGGGGGCGGTGTCGGCGGACCCGTGAAGGGTCTGCCGGACGCGTACGACCCGTCATCGCCCCGGCAGACGTTCGCCCACTGGGACGCCCCCTTCATCGCCTGGCTGGAGCGGAACCGGATCGAGGCCGACTACTGCACCGACCTGGACCTCCACGAGGGGCTGTTCCTGCGCGACGGATACCGCCTCCTGGTCGCCGCCGGTCACGACGAGTACTGGAGCACCGACCTCCGGCGCTACGTGACCGCCTTCCGGGACGCCGGCGGCCACATCGCCAACTTCGGGGCCAACACCTGCTGGTGGCGAGTCGGCGTCACCCCGGACGGGACAGGGCTGTCCTGCGACAAGTTCCCGCCCGGAGCCCCCGCCGGCACCGACCCGGACAGCTCGTACGGGTGCCCGGACCACTGGTGGGAGTCGGAGCCGGAGAACACCCTCCTGGGCGTGAGCTACCGCAACGGCGGTGGCCACTGGGAAGGCACCCGCGCTTCTCAGGGCTTCGTCGTCACCGACGCCGGCCACTGGGCCTTCGCCGGCACGGAGCTCAGGACCGGAGACAGCCTGGGACAGGGCGGGGCACTGATCGGCTACGAGTGCGACGGCGCGGCGTTCGAATACGACGCCGCCGGCCGCCCGCGTCCCACCGGCCAGGACGGGACGCCGAAGGACTTCGAGATCCTCGGCGTCGCCGAGCTCCCCCCGGACTGGAACTTCGCCGCCCGGGAGCCGATGTCCGGCTCCCGGGCCGCCACGCTCGGCGTCTTCACCGCCGGCGGCACGGTCTTCACGGCCGCCACCACCGACTGGGCGCGCCTCCTGGCGACCGATCCCCAGGTCGCCACGGTCACCCGCAACGTCATCACCCGGCTCTCCTGACCGAAGGGATGGGATCGTCGTGCCTAGAAACGGAACCAGCAACGTACGACCGCTCGACGTCATCGTCGGTGTCAACGGCATCGGAATGGGACACACCGTCCGGCAGAGCGTGGTCGCCCAGTACCTCCGCGACCGCGGACATCGGGTCCGGGTCGTCACCAACGGCCAGGGCAGGGTCGAGTACTTCAGGGACCTCGGCTTCCCCGCCTGGGACGCCTGGATGCCGACGCTGCTCGCGCGCGACGACCGGATCCACGCTCGCGACGCCGTACGCGCGAACATCCGGCAGGCGCCCGGAGGTCTCCTCCGTCATCTCCGGCTGCGCAGGGCCGTCAGGAACAGCGGCGTCCCGGACGTGTTCGTCACCGACTACGAGCCCAACACCCCGCGGCTCGCCTACCACTTCGGTCGACCGCTCGTCTCCATCGACCAGCAGAGCAAGTACCGCCACCTCGGCCTCCCCACCGTCGGCCGGTACGCCCGAACGGCCGACGAGCAACGGCTGCGGTACTTCGCGCCCCGCATGGACCGGTCCTTCATCTGCTCCTACGTCCCGCTGAGTGCCGAGGACCAGAGGGTGGAGTTCATCTCCCCCGTCGTTCCGGATCTCGTCAGGTCGGCGCAGGTCACCACCGAGCCCCTCGTCACGGCCTACTTCTCCCGCTACTTCGACCACGGCCCGGAGGAGTCCGTCCGCGAGCTGGCCTCGGTCTTCCGCCGGTCCGTACCGGACCGCACGCTGCGGATCTACGCACAGCCGGCGGAACTGAGGTCCCTGCGTGGGTACGCAGACACCCGGATCGAGATACACGCCTTCGACCGCGAGGCGTTCATCGCGGACATGGCCCGTTCCGAGGCCGTCTTCTCCAACGCGGGCTTCAACCTGATCAGCGAGGCCCTTGTCCTCGGCAAACCGGTCCACCTCGTCCCATTGCCGACCTACGACCAGCACTGGTGCGCCAAGGTCGTCGACGAGGCCGGGCTGGGCACTGCCGCCCCGCGCGTCGAGCGGCGAGCCGTCCTCGACTTCCTCGCGAGGCGACCGGTGCTCCGCGACAACGTCGTACGCCACCGCGACCTGTACCTCGCAGCCGATCCCCGGGAACGGATCGCCTCGTACCTGGAGAGCCTGCCGGCCAGCGACCGGCCGATGACCGCGCCGATCGCGGGGGAGTCGACATGCCGACTCCCCCAGTTCCTTCCTACGTGGTGACCGCGGCGGTCGTAGCCGCCGCGGTGGCCTGCTACCGATTCGGGGTCTCCCCCGCGGTACGGACTCTCGCTCGGCGCCCCACGCCACTGGCCATGGGTACGGCCGTCGCGGTCATCGCCCCCTTGGCCCTCCGTCCGTCGCCTCTCCCCGAGCAGCTGTGCTGGTTCGTCGTCTCCGTGATCGCCCTCCTCACCTGGCGAGGCGCCACGAGCGACTACGACGTCACGCTGCCCATCGGTCCCCAGCGTCGGGACAAGCTGATCCTCCTGCTCCTCGCCGTCGCGTCCTGCCTCTGGGCTCCCGCCCTGCTGGCGTGGATCGCCGTGTTCTGCGGCAGGCTGCGCGGCTGGCAGCACCACGGGATGATGCCGGTGAGGCTACTGAAGGGGTACCTCGCCTGGTTCCTCGTGACCGCGGTCCTCACCCCGCCCCCGTCCGACTCCACGGCGGGTCTGGTACTGGTGCTCGGCTGTGTCTCGCTGTCCCATTACGTCAAGCCGACCTGGAGCAAAGCACGTCTGGGGCCGCGCCCCTGGTCCTGGGCCTGGCACAACCGCACGCACTACCTCATAGCCTCGGCGTACTCCTGGGGCTGGGCGCGCTTCCTCCCGTCC
The DNA here is from genome assembly GCF_050871195.1 of Streptomyces araujoniae. Taxonomy (NCBI): domain Bacteria; kingdom Bacillati; phylum Actinomycetota; class Actinomycetes; order Kitasatosporales; family Streptomycetaceae; genus Streptomyces; species Streptomyces araujoniae. Next base: position 6,065,062 of record NZ_CP194070.1, on the reverse strand, counting down.
GGGAAGGTGTCTCGGCTTCTGCACCGGGCGAGGGTCGTGGACCGCCCCGTCAACATCCTCACGATGGTCGTGGAGGCCGCCGGGCTGGTCGCCTTTCTCGACCGCCGGCTGCTGATCGCGGTCCTGGTGACGACCGCACTCTTCAACCTCGCCGTCGCCCTCGCCTCCGGCATCCTCTTCTGGGAGAACATCGCCGCCAACATCGGACTCGCGACGGCCTTTGGGTTGCTTCCCGACACGGGGTACAACACGGCCTTCGGGTGGCCCGCCGCACTGGTGGCGCTCACCGTGATCCTGCTCAGCACCGCCGACCTGCTGTGGCAGCCCTGGCATCTGGGGTGGTGGGATACGCCCTTCACCGCCCGCGTCCACTGGCAGGTGGAGACCGTGTCCGGCGCGACGCGGGGGCTCTACAACGACTACATGTGCCCGTACGAGCGCGAGTTCGGTCGTGTGGAGGGCTACTTCCTGACGGACGAGCCCGTCCTCCACGGACACCTCGGAATCGTCTGGGACCGGCGGATCCGCGATCTCCTCGTCCAGGCCGGCCATGACCGGGACCGGCTGCACACGCTCAAGCAGACGTACGGCCGAACGCACAGGGACGAGGAACGCTCGGCCGAGCACGTCGCCTTCCTGACCGCCATGTTCACCCGGCTCAACGCCGGTGCTCGGAAGAGCCCCCTGCCCCTGTGGCTACGGCGCCTCAAGGCGCCCGGGGGCCAGCTCTACCGGTGGGGCGATCTGCCCGCCTACCGCGGCGAGGAACCCGTCCGCCGCATCACCATCCGCTACGAGGAGCGCTGCTACCTCCCCGAGACCGGCGACTTCGTCCTGCTCGCCGATCGTGTCGTACGGGAGATCGACCTCAGCGCTCCGAAGACCGACCTGGAGGACTGACTCTCATGCGCAAGATCTTCGTCGACTGCGGCGCCAACCTCGGAGTCGTGCTGAAGCGCTTCATGCACGAGCTCCCGGACCACGACTTCTACGCCTTCGAGCCCAACGCGACCCTACTCCCCTCCATCACGGCGAACGTGGAGCAGGCCCAGCACGCCAGCCTGATCGAGGTGTCCCCCAGTGCGGTGTGGACCGAGGACGGCACGATCGACCTCTTCCTCGGGCACCACGAGAGCTCCACCGTGATGCCCGGCAAGCGGGTACCACCCATGTACGACCAGCAGATCGACTACAGCTCCCCCGTCACCGTACCGGCGGTGGACTTCAGCGCCTGGCTCCGCCGGACCGCCATGCCGGAGGACCACGTCGTCGTGAAGATGGACATCGAGGGCGCCGAGTACCCCGTGCTCAGGAAGCTGCTCGCCGACGGGACGATCGACCTCGTCTCCGTCCTCTACGTCGAGTGGCACCACGACCGCTTCCCCGCCATGAGCCAGGCCGAGCACGACGAGGTAGCCGCCGCCGTCTCCGCACGCGTCGACGTCCGCCACTGGGACTGACCGGAGTGAAGGGACACCACGCCATGAACACCCAGCGCATCTACCTGGTCAAGCACGGCGAGACGGAGGAGAACCTCCAGGGCATCCACCAGGGCCGCGCGGTCGGCGGCCGGCTCAGCGAGCGCGGGCGCGCCGACATACGGTGGGTCGGTGCCTGCCTCGCGGCGGCCGGGGTCACCGTGGATCAGCTGCTCGTCAGCCCGATGTCCCGTTGCCGGGAGTCGGCCGAGCTCCTCACCGCCGCGCTCGCCCCGGCCGATGTCCGCGTCGACGAGCGTCTGGCCGCCAAGGACAGCGGTCATCTCGGGGGCCAGCCCAGGGAACTCGCCGCCGCCGAGGCCGCTCGCCACGGCGTGCCGATCCACCGGCTCCGCACGCCGGGCGGCGAGTCGTCGGAGGACGTCCAGGCCCGCTACGTGGATCTCTGGGACGAGGTCCGCTCCGGGGCACGGCGAACCACCGTCCTCCTCGGGCACGGTGGGGGCATCGCCTGCCTGCTGCTGTGGCTCACCGGGAACGGCTTCGACCGGTACCTCCAGCACGTGCCCGGGTCCGCCGGGGTCACCTGCGTGGAGATCGGTGGCCCGGCTCCGCGCGTGCGGCTCATGAACGTCTCGCCCGCGGACCTGCCTGTCCTCCTCCACTCCCGTAGCGCCCGATGAGAGTCGGGACGGTACGGGTGCGGGGATGCCTGTCAGGCCTCCGGGGCGCCGCCGAAGCGCTCACGGTAGGACTCCAGGTCCTCCTCCGTGATCTTCGCGAAGAGCACCGGCGGGACCGTGAACGCGGTGCCGGCCGGGACGGTGTCCAGGGACTTGGCCTGGTCGGCGGTCACCCAGGTCGCGGTGTCGTTCTCCAGGGCGAAGGCCCCGCGCATGGCGGCGGCCGACGTCGGGATGAACGGCTCGGAGACGACCGCGTACAGGTGGATCAGGTTCATCGCGGTACGGAGGGTCAACGCGGCGCCTTCGGCGTCGGTCTTGATCTCCAGCCAGGGGGCCTTCTCCTCCAGGTAGGAGTTGCCCGCGGACCACAGCGCACGCAGGGCCGCGGCGGCCTTGCGGAACTGCAGGGCCTCCATCTGCTCCTCGTACTCGCCGAGCAGCCGTGCGATCTCCTCGCCCAGCTTCGCCTCCGCCTCGCCGGCGGCGTGCCCGGCCGGGACCTCGTCGCCGAACCGCTTGCGGGAGAACGACAGCACGCGGTTGACGAAGTTGCCGAGGGTGTCCGCCAGGTCCTTGTTCACCGTGGCGGTGAAGTGCTCCCACGTGAAGGAGGAGTCGTCCGACTCGGGGGCGTTGGCGATCAGGAAGTAGCGCCAGTAGTCGCCGGGCAGGATCTCCAGGGCCGCGTCGGTGAAGACGCCGCGCTTCTGCGAGGTGGAAAACTTGCCGCCGTAGAACGTCAGCCAGTTGAAGCCCTTGACGACATCGACCTTCTTCCAGGGCTCGCGCACGCCGAGCTCGGTGGCCGGGAACATCACCGTGTGGAAGGGGACGTTGTCCTTCGCCATGAACTGCGTGTACCGGACGGTGTCGTCGGCCTCGTACCACCACGACTTCCAGTCCCGGGTCTCGCCGTCGGAGGCGGCGTCCGCCCACTCCTTCGTCGCGCCGATGTACTCGATCGGGGCGTCAAACCAGACGTAGAAGACCTTGCCCTCGGCCGCGAGCTCCGGCCAGGTGTCGGCCGGGACGGGCACGCCCCAGTCCAGGTCACGGGTGATGGCGCGGTCGTTCAGACCCTCGGTCAGCCACTTGCGGGCGATGGACGTGGACAGGTGCGGCCACTGGTCACTGACGGTGGCGATCCACTCCTCGACCTCGTGCTGGAGCTTCGACTGCAGCAGGAAGAGGTGCTTGGTCTCGCGGACCTCCAGGTCCGTGGAACCGCTGATCGCCGAGCGCGGGTCGATCAGGTCGGTGGGGTCGAGCACGCGGGTGCAGTTCTCGCACTGGTCGCCACGGGCCTTGTCGTAGCCGCAGTGCGGGCAGGTGCCCTCGACGTACCGGTCCGGCAGGAAGCGGCCGTCGACCGGCGAATACACCTGGCGGATCGCCCGCTCCTCGATGAAGCCGTTCTCGTTCAGCTTCCGTGCGAAGTGCTGGGTGATCTCGACGTTCTGCTGCGAGGAGCTGCGCCCGAAGTAGTCGAAGGCCAGCTCGAACCCGTCGTACACGGCCTTCTGCGCGTCGTGGGCCTGCGCGCAGAACTCGGCGACCGTCAGCCCGGCCTCCTTGGCGGCCAGCTCGGCCGGCGTGCCGTGCTCGTCGGTGGCGCAGATGTAGAGGACGTCATGACTGCGCTGGCGGAGGTACCTGGAGTACACGTCCGCCGGAAGCATCGACCCGACCATGTTGCCCAGGTGCTTGATCCCGTTGATGTAGGGAAGCGCGCTGGTTACCAGGTGTCGAGCCATCCTTGGATGCTCCATTTCGTACGTACGGCGCCGGTGACGCTGCCACGGCGGGCCCAGGTCGGGAGGCCGCAGCCGACGCGATCACTCCGATCGCACGTCGGTGTCACGGATGGTGACGGAACGGGGCTGCAAGCCACCGTCATCGTATCGAACCGGGGGTGGGGCCAGCCGGTGGGTTTTCCCGCCCCTTCCTGCCGCGCCCGAAAAGCACTCGGCCGTCCGGGACAGGCGGCCAAGCGAGTCCCGGACGGCCGAGGCGCTCCCTATCTTACGGCCACCGCCCATGCCGGATCTCGCACTGCGAGTACGCCCCCACCACCCCAGTCCCGATCCCGAACCACAGCGAGGTGGACCGCATGACCAGGAACCACGAGCCCCGTCGACTCCGCGTCGTCATCGTCGGGCAGGGGTACGTCGGGCTCCCGCTCGCGGTGCGAGCCGCCGAGATGGGGCACAGCGTCATCGGCCTCGACGTTGACGCAGGCCGAATCAAGCGGCTCGTGGTCGGCGAGTCGTACGTCGAGGACGTCTCGGACAGGCGGCTCGCACCGCTCCTCTCTGCCGGCGTCTACCAGCCGACCGTCGACCCGGCCGACTGTGCCGGGTTCGACGTGGCGGTCGTCACCGTCCCGACGCCGCTGCGCGACGGCGCGCCGGACCTGTCGCACGTCGAGGACGCGGCGCGGACGCTCGGCCGCCGCCTGACCCGCGGAGCGACCGTCGTCCTGGAGTCAACCACCTACCCCGGGACGACCGAGGAGGTGTTCCGCCCGCTCCTCGAACGAGGCTCCGGCCTGACCGCCGGCCGGGACTTCCACCTCGGGTACAGCCCGGAGCGCATCGACCCCGGGAATCCCACCTGGAGGCTGGAGAACACGCCCAAGGTCGTCTCGGGCATCACCCCGTCCTCCTTGGAGGCGGTCCGCGACTTCTACGGCTCCCTCGTGGACACGGTCGTGCCCGTGGCCAGTTGCAAGGAGGCGGAGCTGACCAAGCTCCTCGAGAACACCTTCCGGCACGTGAACATCGCGCTCGCCAACGAGCTGGCGATCTTCGCCCACGACCTGGGTATCGACGTCTGGGCGGCCATCGACGCGGCGTCGACCAAACCCTTCGGGTTCATGCGCTTCACCCCCGGCCCCGGGGTCGGAGGCCACTGCCTACCCGTCGATCCCTCGTACCTCTCGTGGCGAGTCGAACGAACCCTGGGCCAGAACTTCCGCTTCGTCGAGCTGGCGAACGACGTCAACAACCACATGCCCGATTACGTCGTGCGGCGCCTCGTAGCGGGCCTCAACGAACGCGGGAAGCCACTCAAGGGCTCCCGGATTCTGCTGCTCGGCCTGGCGTACAAGGCCAACACCGGGGACGCCCGCGAGACGCCAGCGGCCCGCATCGCCGAACTCCTCACGGGCATGGGCGCCGAGGTCCAGGCCGCCGACCCCCACGTCCTGGACGACGCCCATCCCCGCGCCGCCGGTTTGGGGGGCCTCCAGCGGGTCAAGGTGACCCCCGGCCTGCTCAGGACTGTCGACGCCACAGTCCTCCTCGCGGACCACGACGCCTTCGACTACCCCCTGATCAGCACGCACTCCCCGTACATCCTCGACTGCCGCCGCCGACTCACCGGCGCCCACGTCGACTCTCTCTGAAGGGAACCACCGTGAAGATAGTGATCACCGGCGGTGCCGGATTCATCGGCAGCAACCTTGTCCGCGCCCTGACCGAACATCCTCGGGTCTCCCGACTCCGGGTCGTCGACAACCTCTCCACCGGGGACAAGGCGAACCTCGCCGACCTTGATGTGGAGTTCTTCGAGGGAGACGTCCAGGACGCCGCCCTCCTCGACCGGGCGTTCCGCGGCGCCGACGCCATCGTCCACTTGGCCGCGCTCCCCTCCGTACCGCGCTCTCTGCAGGACCCCCTGGCGAGCCACCACGCCAACGCGACCGGCACGCTCCAGGTCCTCGAAGCCGCCCGCCGCGCCGGCGGCCCGCACGTGATCGCCGCGTCCTCGTCCTCCGTCTACGGCGCCAACCCCCACCTGCCGAAGCACGAGGACCTGGGCTCCGCCCCGATGAGCCCGTACGCGGTCACCAAGCTCGCGACGGAGGCGTACCTGAGCGCTTACCACCACAGCTTCGACCTGCCTGTCCTCCCTTTCCGCTTCTTCAACGTCTACGGCCCCGGCCAGCGCGCCGACCACGCCTACGCCGCCGTCATCCCGAAGTGGATCAGCGCCACCCTCGCCGGCCGGCCGGTGACCATCCACGGCGACGGCACCCAGACCCGCGACTTCACCTACGTGGGCACAGTCTGCGATGTCCTCACCGAGGCCCTCCTCCGCCGGATCGTAGACCCCCGCCCGGTGAACCTCGCCTTCGGAAGCCGTACCTCGCTGCTGGACCTGGTCCAGGAGATCGAGAGGACGACGGGCCTCAGCGTGCAACGGAAGCACGTGCCGAGTCGCGTTGGCGATGTCCCCCATTCGCAGGCCGACAGTACGCGCCTGCGAGCCCTGTTCCCAGGATTCGGCCCCGTAGCGCTTCAGCAAGGGGTTCCCTCGTCAGTGGACTGGCTCCGTCGACAGCTCACCACGTCATGGGCGGGTCCTGTCCAGCTGCTGCGTCAGATGGACGGACGACACAATTAGGCAAGCGCAAGAGAGAGTCAGCTGAAGCTGGGTGACAACCGCGCCGATCGCCACGGCGCGCCGCCGGTGCAAGAGCAGTCCTCTTGTGAGCACAGCAAGCCCTCACCCACGACAGCTGCCCCAAATAGAGGAAGATCAGCCGCAGAGTTTTTCACCGGGGAGAGAAACGGTCGACGGGGGCGGGGTCGACCACTGACCTACGAATACGTCGACGCCCCTCCCCCCCCCACCCCTTGCACCGACGGGCGACGGGCGACGGGCGACAGCCCCATCCGGCCACCGCGCGGCTGGACTCCCGCGCCCGTGCGTGACCTAGATCAACATCGACAGCGTCGGGAGATCGCCAGAAGACGATCAAGCCACAACTGGCGTCATCCGCTCATCGTCGCCTTGATCGTCACGACCGCACCGCTAAGACCGGCGGGGTGTCCGTGGTGGGCAGGCGCCTGTGCAATCGGTAGCGACACGGGTTCAACATTCGTGGAACTGGCACAACCACTCGCCATGGAGCGCAGCGGCTGGTCCGGTGGGAGCGATGCTGGGTGCGATCGGCGGGTACCTCAGCGGTCGGGCTCAGGCGCCTGACACAGTCGAGGGCGCATGACTGCAGCTCTCGAGGCAACGGACCGAAGCCCTTTGACAGGCTGAGACCGATGCTTGTGCTCAGTTCGTGGACGCTTGGCATCGCGCGTTGTTCGACAGCAGGTGCGTTTACAGCACTGGTTCGCGTGATCAGCTTCTAAAGGAGCTTCCGGATCTTCAGGACGAGTGCGCGTTGAGTAACGTGGCGTCGCTGCTGCAGATGCCATCGACTGAGGCAGAGAGCGCGAGAGCCGTTGACCAGACCTTTGGCTGCCAACGGGGTGTACCTACGGTGTGCAGCACGTGGAGGCCAGACCGACGATGAGGTAGATCGGCATCGGGAGGCTCACGAGAGCCTGGCGACGCACAGGCAGTTATTGAGGGCGTTTACAGGTCACAGCGCAGCAGCGCGCCTCACAACCAGGTCTCGCGCTCGCTACCACTGACATGTAGCCACGGCACCAGTCTGTGGGATTCCGACGCCGGGCCTGACAACAGACTCGACGCCGGACCCTCTCAGGCGGACAGTCGCAGGATGAGCCACGAAGGTACGTCGCGCGCTGTCCAGGGGCGAACCCTTGAACGGAGAGTCCCACGCGGCGGTATAGCGCGAGGGCGAGCGGCCCGTCAGCGCCGACGTCAATAACCTAGTGGGCGGCGCCGTGATGGTGCACCCGGAGCTGCCCAGCGCCCTTACCGTGGTGTACGCAGTGAGGTCAAAGACTTCTTTATCACCTTCCCTACGGTTTTCGCTATGCCCTTCGCCATGGCGAAGGCTCCTGACCTGCACCTTCGCTATAGCCTTCACCATCCTTCGCTATCCAGCGTCGCCCCTTCGCTATAGCGCCGCCTCTCTACGTAGTAGAGGGCAAAGCGAAGGCGAACACGAAGGCACGAAGGGAGTCAGGGGCAAAGACGGATCACTGGTCGCCGTCTTCACCGATCGGACCATCGGTGACGGCGTCCTTGCCGATGCCGGTGATGGTGTAGCTCGTGCCGGCCTTCTTCACCAGCTCCTTGCGGACGAGCGTGCCCATCCATGATGCGGTGGTCGAGGGGGACCATGGCTTGCCGGTCTTCGGGTTCGGCCCCTCCTCCTCAGTCACGTGCCGGGCGATGGCCGACACTCCCAGCCCGCCGACCTCATCGGTAGCGGTCAGGATGGACAGGATGAGGCGCTGGCGGGCGTTGACCTCGGGCGTGTGCCGCACCTTGGAACCGCTGTGAGCCGCCCTGGTCGGTGCGAGAGAGCTCCAGCCCTCCACCACATCGCCCACCTTCTCAAGGTCCAGCAGGAAGGCGTCCATGGCTTCGGCGTCCTTCTGCTTCCCCTTCGGAGCCCTGGTCGAGAGCACCACCTTCAGTCCGTCCTGCCGCTTCACCGCGATCACGGTGGTCGCGGCGGCGTAGATGGCGGTGGCGCCGCGCATCCCCTTCGCGTCATCGGCGCCGAAATAGTGGACGAGCAGGATGCACGCGCCGGTGGCTTCACGGAGCTGGTGCAGGACGTTCATGACCACGCCCATCTCCGTGTTGTCGTTCTCGCTCACGCCGACGGTGCACATGGCCTGGGTATCGAAGATGATCAGCCCGTAGCCAGCGCCCTGCTCCTTCCGGCGCTTCACGTGGGCCAGCAGCGCGGGCATCTCCACGACCAGGTCGGAGAGCTGGACGGCCCTCGGGTAGAACGTCACCTGGTCGCGGGGAATCTTCCGGCCGTTCTTCCGCTCCCACGCGCGGATGCGGTCGCCATACGCCCCGGCGCCTTCAGCGACGATCACCAAGGACCCGACCATCGCCATCGGCCGGTCGTCGCCGTGGTACGTCATCCCGAAGGCAGCCCTCGCCGCGATGTCCAGGGCCAGGAACGTCTTGTAGGTGTTCGAGGGACCTGCCAGCCAGGCCAGGGAATCCATGTAGAGGAGACCGTCGATCAGCGCCTCGGGGCGCTTCACCGAGAGCATCGCGTCGACGCCCATGAGCCCATCGGACTCGAAGAAGTCCAGGAAGGACTGAGCGGCTGCGTCCAGCTCACCTGACAGCTGGCGTTCCATCTTCTCCCGCTTCACCTTCTCGCGGGCCGCGTCACGGCGGCGGGCCTCGGCATCAGCCTTCTCCTGCGCCTTGATCTCATCATCGTCGGACGCCTTCAGGTCGTCGCGGCAGCTCTGCACCTGCTTGATGAACGCCCGCTTGGCTGCCCACTTCGGGTTGCTCTCCTCACTGGGGCCGAAGGCCTTGGTCATGCGCTCGTTGGAGAACTGGGTGTCGGAGATCATCGCTATGCCCCAGGCGAAAGCGTCCCAAGCCTCGCGGGTCCAGCCGATCTCTTCCCAGGGCTCCAGTCCCTGTTCCTGCTTCGGGGTCTCAGTGCCGCCGAAGTGGGAGCGGTGCCGGCAGGGGACGTACTGGTTGTGCAGCGAACACGTCTCCCGCCTCTGGCCGGGAGTGGTGCCCTCGTTGATGGCGGCATCGGGCGCAGGCACAGGGGCAGGCTGGCTGAACTCATCCCTCGGCGTTTCCCGGCATTCCGTCGGGCGGCATCCCGCGGCGTCGGGGCCGACTCCTGCTGCGGAGCCTCCGCCTGACGGGACGCTGGCAGGCTGGTTGACGGGGGTCATACCGCACCGCCCTCGTCGTCAGTGAGGCACGTGCACCCGTCCTCGTGGAAGAACAGCACCGGGATCACCTTCCCAGCCTGGGCCAAGGCTCGGCGCTGCTTGCGGTTCGGCATCTGGGGGCGGGCCCCGCAGTCAGGGCACCAGCCCTGCACGTTGGCAGCCCGACGGACGGCAAGCCCATCCTTGAGAACGGCAGGGGCTGAGTCCGGGATGGCCGGCTGCACGACGAAGGCCTGCTCCCCATCGAACGTCGTCACAGTGATGTCGTAGCTCTGGTGGCCCCTGGCATCCGTGCGACGGAAGTTTCCGCTATGCGACATCGCGGCCACCCCCGCCCTTGATGACTCCGCGGGTGGTCTTAGCAGCACGGGCCCGTGCGGATGCCAGAGCGAGGCGCTTGAAGTAGGCCCTACGCGCGTGCTCAGCTCGGCGCGCGCGTTCTTCGGGAGTGAGGGTGCCGTCAGGGTCCACCTCCCGCTCGAAGCGGTCGAGGAACGCCTTGCGAGCAGGGGCAGTGTGTGCGGCGGGGTCTTCGCAGTTGGCCCACAGCGTATGGGCCGCAATCTGAGCGAGCAGGGAACGCTCGGCAGCGCTCATGGAATGCGCGGTCATGGCAGCAGGAAGTCCTATCCTTCAGGATCTTCCCGGTCCGCCATTCGGCCTGTACTAGGCCACCGGTTCAAGTCGCTGCCGCGTGCAGCATCGATCGCCGACGGTTCCTCAACGCGTGAGGCGCTGGACCCCCGAGCCTAACACGCGCTACGCGGAACGCGGAGTGATGTCGACCGCTCGCTGCTGCTCGCCCGTCCTGTCGTACTTACGGAGAAGCGGTGCAGCCTCCCCCTTCACCGAGTCGAAGTCGAAGACGCCACAATCTTCGTGGTGATCACCCGTCCACCATTCAAGATCACCTCGCGACGTGACGTAGGCCACCTTCCTCCGGCAAGCGGTGCAACGCAGCATCATCGCAATCTGTTCGGGTTGCGAAAACGGTGAGCCGCTCGATGCGCGGCTGCGCTGCGCCGGGCGCAGGTATTTCACAGGTCCCCCAGATTGAGTCGGCGAGCCTCGTCAGCCGCACGCCGCTCGGACGTCGAACGGGTGTACCGGTCGATCATGTCGCGGCGCGACCATCCCGCTACGGCCATGAGTCCGCCCTCGGAACCGCCCCGGGCAAGCCATCGCCCGGCAGCCGTGTGGCGGAGAACGTGCGGATGGAAGTCCGGAATCCCGGCCGCCTCGGCTCGCACCTTCAGCGCGCTGTACAACGCCTGATAGGTGAAGCCCTTGCTCCTGTCCCCCAGCCACAGGTTGGGCGTCTCGGCCAGCCGGTGCGTTCGGCGGGCCCGCTGGTAACGGTCGATAGCACGGCCGGTCTGCGCGCCGAAGGGCACAGTGCGACTCTTGCCGCCCTTGCCGCGCCTGACGACCGCCATGCCCGCCTTGAGATCCACATCCCTAATCTCCATGGCCACGATCTCACCCGCCCGCGCACCGGTCTCGATCATCAGCCGGACGATGGCCTCGTCGCGACGGTCACGGAAATCACGCCCCGCGCATGCCTTGATCAACAGCCGGCACTGGTCATCATCGAGTTCCTCCACGACCTTGTGGTCAAGCTGAGGCGGCTTGAGGCTCACGAGCTGATCGACAGCGATCTCGCCCTCCTCGGCGAGCCATACGGAGAAGCGGCGCACGGCCAGCTGCCGCGACCGCGCCGTGGACGCCTCTGCACCCCCGTCCAGCAAGGCCGAGACGAAGGCGTTCACGGTCGGCCGGTCGAGGACCGGAAGGCGATCCGCCTCCCCGCACCATCGCAGGAACGCGCGGACTCCGTCGCCGTAGGTCTTCAGCGTCTGCGCGCTCTTCCGCTCGGCAGAGAGATGAAGCAGCCAAGAGTCGAGAAGCGATGCTATGTCCAGATTTGCGCTCATATCGCAAGCATATGCCTCTGCGGCGCGAGATATCTGGGCTGGGAACGCTGCGCTCCTACGAAAAAGGCCCCGACTTGCACATGTGTGCAGGTCGAGGCCTTGATCGCGGTCAGCTCCTAGTCGAGATAGTCGCGCAGGACCTGGGAACGCGACGGGTGGCGGAGCTTCGACATCGTCTTCGACTCGATCTGGCGGATGCGCTCACGCGTCACGCCGTAGACCTTGCCGATCTCGTCCAGCGTCTTCGGCTGGCCGTCGGTGAGACCGAAGCGCATCGAGACCACACCGGCCTCGCGCTCGGAGAGCGTGTCGAGGACCGAGTGCAGCTGCTCCTGGAGGAGCGTGAAGCTGACCGCGTCCGCCGGGACGACGGCCTCGGAGTCCTCGATGAGGTCACCGAACTCGCTGTCGCCGTCCTCGCCGAGCGGGGTGTGCAGCGAGATCGGCTCACGGCCGTACTTCTGGACCTCGATGACCTTCTCGGGGGTCATGTCGAGCTCCTTGGCCAGCTCCTCCGGGGTGGGCTCACGGCCCAGGTCCTGGAGCATCTGGCGCTGGACGCGCGCGAGCTTGTTGATGACCTCGACCATGTGCACCGGGATGCGGATGGTGCGGGCCTGGTCGGCCATGGCGCGGGTGATCGCCTGACGGATCCACCAGGTGGCGTACGTGGAGAACTTGTAGCCCTTGGTGTAGTCGAACTTCTCGACCGCGCGGATCAGACCGAGGTTGCCCTCCTGGATCAGGTCCAGGAAGAGCATGCCGCGGCCGGTGTAGCGCTTGGCCAGGGAGACCACCAGACGGAGGTTGGCCTCCAGGAGGTGGTTCTTGGCGCGGCGGCCGTCCTCGGCGATGATCTCCAGCTCGCGCTTGAGCTTCGGCGCGAGCTTGTCGGCGTTGGCGAGCTTGTCCTCGGCGAAGAGACCGGCCTCGATGCGCTTGGCGAGCTCGACCTCCTGCTCGGCGTTGAGGAGGGGAACCTTGCCGATCTGCTTGAGGTAGTCCTTGACCGGGTCGGCGGTGGCGCCGGCGACGGCGACCTGCTGGGCAGGTGCGTCGTCCTCGTCGTCGTCGGAGAGGACGAAGCCCTTGTTCTCGCCCTCGGCCTCCTCCTCCTCGCCGCCCTTGCCGGCCTTGACCTCTTCGACGGCCTCGTCACCGTCGAGCAGCTCGTCGTCCTGCTTGCCGGACTTCTTCGCCGCGGTCTTCTTGGCGGCCGTCTTCTTCACGGCGGTCTTCTTGGCGGCCGTCTTCTTGGCTGCGGCCTTCTTCGCGGGGGCGGCCGCGACGGCGTCGTCGGCCGCCGCTTCCGCGCTCGTGGCCGCCGGGGCGGCGGTGGCCGCGACGGTCCGGGTCACGGTGGTCTTCGCCGCGACAGTCTTGGTGGCGGTGCGCTTGACCGGGCTCTTCGCTGCGACGCTCTTGCGGGCGCGTTTCGGCGACTCCGCGGCACTGACCATCAGCGTCACACCCTCTTCCTCGAGGATCTGGTTGAGGCTGCGCAGAACATTCTTCCACTGGGTTGGCGGAATCTGGTCAGCCTCGAAGGCCCGACGCACGTCATCGCCGGCGATCTGCCCATCAGCCTTTCCCCGCTCGATGAGCGCCATCACAGACTCGGACTCGGCGATCTCCGGCGGGAGCGTACGGGATGTGCTGGCCGACACGAACAACCTCTCGGAACGATGGAAACGGCTTCCGGCCCTGCCCTGGGGAGGGCGGGAACCGACGTCCGCCGACTGGGGATGTCGCCGACGGCGCGGGTTTGGCCTCAGAACGGAGACAGCGCGCCCAAGGGCTGCTGTATTCCTTCCGCGGCGGTCACCTCTTAAGTCATCGCGCTGCTTCGAGGAGTGTTACGCCCAATCCGCGTGGCCCGAGTCACACCCCATTCGCGACGAACCGTGCCAGGACGGGCATCCCTCACCATTGTGCCGCCGGACCCGTGCGGTCCGGCGGCACAGGGCCTGTCCACCCCGGCCGTGGGCCGGGTCAGTGCTGCTCACGGGGAGCGGGCACCACGCGGTCCACGTCGGGGTGGACGACGAGTAGCTGGCGCATGGCCGTCTCGGCGCCCGCGGAGTCGCCCGACGCCAGGGCGTCGACGATGCGCGCGTGGTGGGCGAGCGAGGCGTCACCCGGCCGGTCGCAGCCGGTGACCGGACCGCCGGAGACGTGCAGGGCGGCCGAGACGATGCCGGAGAGGTGTTCGAGCATCCGGTTGCCCGCGGCCTGGATGAGCAGGGCGTGGAACTCCGCGTCGGCGCGGGAGAAGGTGATCGTGTCCCCCTGCCCCATCGCGTGCCCCATGATCTCCACCATGTCGCCGAGGCGCTGCTGGAGGTCCTCGCGGCCGTGGCCGGCGGCGAGGCGGGCGGCCAGCGGCTCGATGGTCCAGCGCAGCTCGGCCAGCTCCCGGCGCTGGTCGTCGCGGTGCGGGCCGAAGGCGCGCCACTCGATGATGTCGGGGTCCAGCAGGTTCCAGTCGCTGACCGGACGGACGCGCGTACCTACATTGGGGCGTGCGCTGACGAGCCCCTTGGCCTCCAGGACCCGCAGGGACTCGCGGACGACGGTACGGGAGACCTCGAACCGCTGGCCGATCTCCTCCGGGACGAGCGGGCGGTCCGCGCCGAGGTCACCGGAGACGATCATCTGGCCGAGCTGCTGGACGAGTTGGCCGTGCAGGCCGCGCCCGCGGCTGGCCGCTCCCCGTCGGCTCGCCCGCCCCAACTCGGAATCGGAGCCGCCCCAGGGGCGGGCCGCGGCACGTTCTCCGGCCGGCGTCTCCGCGTAGGGATAGCGATCGAGTTCGCCCGAGCCGGCCAGGCCGGAATCGGCGGAGCGGGCGGCGGTCATCATGGTGTGCGCAAGGGTACTCACGCATCCTTTGTCGGCGTGGCTCGCCCGCCCCTTGAGGTCTTTGGTGAAAAGCACACGAAAGGGTGATCGGCGCTCACGCCGCAATTGACGCCATATCCTCATGAACCAGGCATTTTCTAGGGGGTTACGGGCTCCTCCTCCCGACGCCGGACCGCGACGATCACCAACGCACCTTTCCGCGAAGGCTGGTGAACAGATACGCGCAGACAAGGGCGGACAACGACAGGGCGAGTGCGGCGCCCACGGGCTGCGCGACCATGCGCGCCACGGCCAGGACCCAGCGGTCCGCCTCCTGCGGCAGTTGCCACCAGGCGAGTTCACGCAGCCGGCCCGGAAGGCCGGTCACCGAACGCGCGGACGGGGCGGCGAACACCTTCTGCACCAGCGGAACCACCAGCACCGGTACGGCCAGTACGGCGGCGATGCCCGCGCCGGTCACCCGGAAGACGCCCGCGGCCAGCAGCCCGGCCCAGGCGCATCCCACGGTCAGCGCCGCCCAACTGGCTCCGAGAGCGAAGGCATTGGCGGGCACGGTGATCAACTCGGGGCCGTAGAAGAGCCGGAGGCACTGCGCCCCGCAGACGACGACGAGGGTCGCCAGCAGGAGGGCGAACCCGGCGGTCACCGTGAGCTTGGCCAGCAACAGGCCGATCCGCCGGGGCACGGTGCCGCGTCCGGCGGCGAGCGCGGGGTAGCGGAACTCGTCGCCGAAGGAGAGAGCGCCCAGGATGCCCGCGCCCAGGGCGGCGGGAGGCAGCGGCAGCACCTCGGGCCAGGCGGCGAGAGCGCGCGGCAGAGGCGTGCCGCCGGTGCGGGCGAGCAGGACGGAGAGGGCCGCGGAGGCCAGCAGCACGGAGGCCATGATCAGGGTCGTCGTACGGACCCCGAGGGAGCGCCGCAACTCGTAGCGGAGCGGGCGCAGCGGCCCCCGGGCGGGGCGGGCCCTGATGGGCGGCGGGAGTTCGGAGAAGCCGGCGGCGGGCCGGTGCGCCTCGGGGTCGCCCGGAGGCGGGGCGGCGGGGCCGGTGTCCCCGATCTCGTCCGCGAGTTGGTGGACGGGGACACCGTGGCGGAAGGCGGTGTCCCCGATCTCGGCGCAGGTCGAGCCGTACACGGTCACCCGGCCGTTGGTCTCGGGGACCACCTCGACGGACCGCCGCGCGGCGCGCGCCTCCCGGCTGACGACGGCGGCGAGCCGGGCGGCGTGCGGGGTGCGGACGGCGACACGGGGACGGAGCCGGGTGCGGGCGAAGTCGGTGACGTCCTGGTCGGCGACGAGCCGGCCGACGTCGAGGGTGACGACGCGATCGGCCGTGCGGGCGGCCTCCTTGGGGTCGGCGGTGGCGTACAGGACGGTTCCGCCCTGGGCCGCGTGGGCCCGCAACAGCCCGTGCAGCCAGCTGTTCTCCCGTGGGGAGAGGCCTTCGGCGGGGTCGTCCAGGACCAGGGTGTGCGGGTCGCCGAGCAGGGCGGAGGCGAGGCCGAGGCGGCGGTCCATCCCCACCGAGAGGGTGCCGAGCCGCTGGTCTCCGAGCCCGGCCAGACCGACGACTTCGAGCATCTCGTCGGCCCTGGTCACGGACGTCCCGGCGGCGGCGCAGAGCATCCGCAACTGCCCGCGGACCGTACGGGAGGGATGCCCGGGCACATCACCGAGCAGCACGCCCACCTCGCGGGCCGGGTGGGCGATGCGGTGCAGCGGCCGCCCCCGGAAATAGGCGACCCCCCGGCCGGAGTCGAGTTCGAGCATCAGCCGCAGGGCCGCGGTCTTGCCCGCCCCCGGGGCGCCCAGCAGAGCGGTGACCCGGCCGGGCGGGGCCTCGAAGGTCAGATCGTCCACGGCGGGCGCGGTGTTGCGACGGGGGGTGCTGGTGAGTCCGATGGCCTGGAGCATCGCTTCTCTCGCGTTCTCTCACGGACGGTGAGATCGCTCGGCGGCAGAGGGGTACCGCAGCAACATAACGCGACATTTCTGACTTTTGGTGCAGCAGTGGGCCCGCGGGTGTTCCGCACCGCGGGGCGGGCGGAGCCCGGTACTTCCTCCCGGCGGCGGCCTCGCGACGTCCGCTTCTTCCGGCGGCGGCTCGCCTCTCTTCCGGCCGCGGCCCGGCGCTTCCGGCGGCTCCGCTGCGGTCCGGCGGCTTCCGGCCGCTCCGACTGCGGTCCGGTGGCTTCCGGCCATCCACGGACGGGCTCGCTGCTCGCGCTTCTCCCGGCGGCGGTGGCCGGGGGCCCTCGCGTCCGCCGGAGTGGTCTCAGACTTCCGGCCTCAGCATCGGCGGGTTGAGCACCGTGGCCGCCCCGGCCCGGAAGAGCTGCGCGGGCCGGCCGCCCTGCCGGGTGGTGGTCCCGCCAGAGGGCACCAGGAAGCCGGGCGTCCCGGTGACCTTGCGGTGGAAGTTGCGGGGATCGAGGACCACTCCCCACACCGCCTCGTACACCCGGCGCAGCTCCCCGACGGTGAACTCGGGCGGGCAGAACGCCGTGGCCAGCGAGGAGTACTCGATCTTGGAGCGGGCGCGCTCCACCCCGTCGGCCAGGATCCGCGCATGGTCGAACGCGAGCGGCGTGGCCTCCTCGCCCTCCCTGAGCAGGTCGTCCACGGGCGCCCAGCGCGCACTGTGGGCGTCCCCTCCTGCCCGGGGCGCCGGAAGGTCCGGCGCGAGGGCGAGGTGGGCGACGCTGACGACCCGCATCCGGGGGTCCCTCGCGGGGTCCCCGTAAGTGGCCAGCTGTTCCAGGTGCGCGCCGTTGCCCACGGCGGGCTTCGCCGGATCGTGGGCGCAGAGCCCGGTCTCCTCGACAAGTTCACGCGCTGCCGCCGACCCGAGATCCTCGTCGGCCCGGACGAACCCGCCGGGCAGCGCCCACCGGCCCTGGAAGGGCGTCTCCCCACGGCGGACCACCAGTGCGCAGAGCGCGTGGCGGCGCACCGTGAGTACGACCAGATCCACGGTGACGGCGAAGGGCGGGAAGTTCGACGGGTCGTAGGGCGGCATGCCGCGATCATAGTCGTCTGCCTGACGATAAACACTCCCTTCGATGCGACGGTGATCAGGAATTCCGGGGTGCTGTGCCGGATGGGGCCTGGCCGGAGGGAAGTTCGGCGCTGTCGGCCCCGCGGCCGCTCCCTCCGGGCGGACCGGCCCCACCCCGGGAGCATCCGGGCAGTGCCCAAGGGGCATCCGGGGCCCAGGGACATCCGGAGGGGTGGGTCTCTGGCGGGGCGGGCGGCCCTCCGTAACGGGGGTTCCCGACAGGAAGGGCCTGCCCTCCCTGGGCGAGCCGGTCGGCGGCCCGCAAGCGGCCCGGAAGGCCGGGGCGGCGAGCCGACGCCCCGGCGGCAGACGACCGGGGGGCGAGCGATCGCCCCGAGGCCGGCGGGCGGGTGGTCGAGTGGTGGGCGGGTGGGTGACCGGTGGCCGACAGGCGGGTGATCGGCAGGTGGGTGGCCGACAAGAGAGTGGCCAGCGGGCGGGTGGCCGACAAGCGAGTGATCGGCAGACGGGTGGCTGGCCGGCGAGTGGCCAGCAGGCGGGCGGGTGGCTGGTCGGCAAGTGGGCGAGTGATCGCCCAGGAGGATCCGCCGGAGCGAGCGGGCTGACCTGGTGCGCGGCCTCCCGCTCCGGCTCGGCTCCCCGACTCAGCGGCGCGTCCCGGTGCCCCGTCGGTCGTACCGCCGGATGTCGCTCGCCCGGCGCCCGGCGGCGGCCGGTCCGGGGCGGGTGGTGCCGGACGTCGGCGGCCTCCCCTCGCTGCCCGTGGTGCGGCGCCCGCTTCCGCGCCGCCGTGTCCCGCTCGCCGCGGGCCTGACCCGGCGGACCCGGAGGGCGGGCCCACGGGCGGTCACGGTTTCCGGCGCCGCACCGGCGCTCCCGGCCTGCCGCGGCCGCCCGGGCCCCGCTTCCTCCGGCTGCTCGCACCCCGTCGACGCACCCACCGCCTCAGGTGGGGCGACGTCCCTCGGCACCCCGACGGCCGCGCGCTCATCGGACTCCCTCGGGGCCTCGGCCCCGGCCCACTCGGCGCCCGCCACCGCCCGGGCTTCCCCGACGGCTCCGGCCACCCGCGCCTCCGCGCTCCCGGCAGCCCCGGCCGCCGAGCCCTCATCGGCCCCCGCCGGCACCCCGGACTTCCCAGGCCACTCGGCCCCCATCCTCTCCTTGGCGCCCTTGGGCCTCTGCGCACCCGGACCCGCCGCCGAGCCCTCGGCCTCCCCGCGCAGGCAGCGGCGCAGGGTCTCCGGGTCGAGGCCCTCGTTGCAGGCGCGGTGCAGGAGCTGGGCGAAGGTGTAGTGCGGGTCCGCGCGGAGGGCCATCGTCAGGGCGACGCGGGCACCGGGCTCGTCGCCGGTGGACCAGGAGACCCAGCCCGCCAGGGTGAGCGGGGCCGCCGCGTGCTCGCCGTACGGGCCGACGCAGCGGCGGGCGAGGGCGCGCCAGAGCCGCAGGGCGTGGTGGCCGTCGGGGCCCTCCATCCAGGCGGCCGCCTTGTCACGGGTCTCCCGGTCCTGGAGGCCGAGGATGACGGCGGCGGCCTCCTCGTCGCCGATGGCCCGGTCGTCCCCGACGTCACGGACCGTCTCCGGGGCGGGCCGCATCCCGCCGAGGCGGCCCATGAGGGTGCGGGCGAGCGTGAGGGTCTCCTCCGCCACCCGGGCCTTCGCCCGCCCGTTCAGGATCCGGGCGACCAGCGACGGCGCGGCCCGGTCCAGGGCCCGCAGTTGAGCGCGGGCGGTGTCCGGGGTCTGCCAGGGGGTGAGCCGGGCCTCCATGTCGCGCAGCGTCCCCCGCACCTGGATCCCGGCGTACGCGGCCGCCGCGGCCATCACCGTCGTACCGGGCATGGCCAGGGGCTTTCCCTCGGGCGGGCAGCAGCGGACGTCCGGGCAGCAGTAGGACCAGTAGTGGCCGTCCGAGATGCAGAGGGCTTCGAGCACGGGCACGTCGAGCGCCCCGCACGCCGTGCGCAGGCTCTGGGCGAACGGCCGCAGCCGCTCCATGGTCACCCGGCCGCTCTCGCCGTCCGGCGGGTCCTGGCAGAGGAAGATCAGGATCGCGTCGGGCCGCCCCTCACGGCGTTCGCTCCCCGCGATCAGGCTCTCGGCCAGCTGGTCGGCGACCGGCCCCCATTCACCGGGCGCCCGTGGGATGCCGAGCCGGAGCCGGCCGCCGAACCGGCCCCGGTCGCCGTGCAGCGCCACCATCACGACGCTGTCATCGGGATGGAAACCCATCAGATACGGGAGGGCGTCGGCCAGTTCGGCGGGACCGCGGAGGGTGATCTGCCTGCTGTCGGCCGGGCCGGTGGATTCCTGGTGCTCGTTCATGGCTCGACGGTCCCGCGCCCCGCCGGATCCCGCGACCCCTGTGGATAACGTTATCCACAGGCTCGCCCCGCCGTTCGCGGTTTGTGGTCGTCATCGGGTTGCATGGGGGGATGACCAACGCAGACCGTGCAGCACTCAGGGCCTCGGCCGACTCCGTCCTCGCCCGACTCGTCGGGGACGCCACGGGTGAGGCCCGGCTGCGCGAGGACCAGTGGCTGGCGATCGAGGCGCTGGTCGCGGAGAAGCGCCGGGCGCTGGTCGTGCAGCGCACCGGGTGGGGCAAGTCCGCCGTCTATTTCGTGGCGACCTCGCTGCTGCGCGCCCGCGGCAGCGGTCCGACCGTGATCGTCTCACCGCTGCTGGCGCTGATGCGCAACCAGGTCGCGGCGGCCGCGCGTGCGGGGATCAGCGCCCGTACGATCAACTCGTCCAACACGGAGGAGTGGGAGAGCGTCCAGGCCGAGGTGGCCGCCGGTGAGGTCGACGTGCTGCTGGTCTCCCCGGAGCGGCTGAACAACCCCGACTTCCGGGACCAGGTGCTGCCCGCGCTGGCCGCCGCGACCGGGCTGCTCGTGGTCGACGAGGCGCACTGCATCTCCGACTGGGGACACGACTTCCGGCCGGACTACCGGCGGCTGCGCACCATGCTCACCGACCTCCCGGCCGGCGTGCCCGTGCTCGCCACCACCGCCACCGCCAACGCACGCGTGACGGCCGACGTCGCGGAGCAGCTCGGCACGGGCGCGGGCACCGACGCACTGGTCCTGCGCGGTCCGCTGGACCGGGAGAGCCTGAGCCTCGGGGTGCTCCGGCTGCCGAACGCGGCGCACCGGCTGGCCTGGCTGGGCGACCACCTCGGGGAGCTGCCCGGTTCCGGGATCATCTACACGCTCACCGTCGCGGCGGCCGAGGAGGTCACCGCCTATCTGCGGCAGAACGGCCATCCGGTCGCCTCCTACACCGGCCGGACGGAGAACGCGGAGCGCCAGCAGGCGGAGGACGACCTGCTGGCCAACCGGGTCAAGGCGCTGGTCGCCACCTCCGCGCTCGGCATGGGGTTCGACAAGCCCGACCTCGGCTTCGTCGTGCACCTGGGCTCGCCCTCCTCCCCCATCGCCTACTACCAGCAGGTGGGACGTGCCGGGCGCGGGGTCGAGCACGCCGAGGTGCTGCTGCTCCCCGGCAAGGAGGACGAGGCGATCTGGCAGTACTTCGCCTCGGTCGCCTTCCCGCCCGAGGAGCAGGTGCGCCGCACCCTGGACGTGCTGGCCCGCGCGGAGCGGCCGCTCTCCCTGCCCGCGCTGGAGCCCCTGGTCGACCTCCGGCGGACCCGGCTGGAGACGATGCTCAAGGTGCTGGACGTCGACGGTGCGGTGAAGCGCGTCAAGGGCGGCTGGATCTCCACGGGCGAGCCCTGGGTCTACGACTCCGAGCGCTACGCGTGGGTCGCCCGGCAGCGGGCCGCCGAGCAGCAGGCCATGCGGGACTACGCCACCACGACGGCCTGCCGGATGGAGTTCCTGCGGCTCCGGCTCGACGACGAGGAGGCCACCGCCTGCGGCCGCTGCGACAACTGCGCGGGCGCCCGCTTCGACGACAAGGTCTCCACCGCCGCCCTGGACGGTGCCCGCAACGAGCTGGGCAGGCCGGGCGTGGAGGTGGCCCCCCGCAAGATGTGGCCCACCGGTCTCTCCGCCGTCGGCGTCGACCTCAAGGGTCGCATCCCGGCCGGTGAACTCGCCTCCTCCGGCCGGGCGCTGGGCCGCCTCTCCGACATCGGGTGGGGCAACCGGCTGCGCCCCATGCTCGCGGCGCAGGCCCCGGACGGATCAGTTCCGGACGACGTCACGGACGCCGTGGTCACCGTGCTCGCCGACTGGGCCAAGGGCCCCGGCGGCTGGTCCTCCGGCGCCCCCGACGCCGCTCCCCGGCCGGTCGGTGTCGTCACCGTCGCCTCCCGCCGCCGGCCGGAGCTGGTCGGGTCCCTCGGCCGGCGCATCGCGGAGATCGGCCGGATGCCTCTCCTCGGGACGGTGACGTACGCCCCGGGCACCGAGGATCTGACGGTGTCGCAGACCAACAGCGCCCAGCGGGTACGCGCCCTGCACGAGGCACTGACCGTGGAGCCGGAGCTGGCGGCGGCGCTGAAGTCCGCAGGTGGGCCGGTGCTCCTCGTCGACGATCTCTCCGACACCGGCTGGACACTGGCCGTAGCCGCTCGGCTGCTGCGGCGCGCCGGAGCCGAGGGGGTGTGTCCCCTGGTCCTCGCGGTTCAGGGGTGATCAGCGGTGATCAGGGGAACGGCAGGCGTCATCCGGCCGTGGCTGGGCAGGGATATCAGTAGCATTCCGGCCCATACCCGTCAGCGTCGTCAATTGCTCGTTGCCGCCTGCCGGTACGCCAGGAAGAATTGGGACCGCTCCCCGCACAGTTCTCGTCGGGCCCGGAAGGGCTGTGCCGCGGCGCGCCCTCACTCGACCCTGCCCGCACCGTGGGCGCGTAGCGAAGGGAGGACCATGACCTTCGGATTCGCCCCGTCCCCCGCCACTTCGATATCGGCGTTCCCCACGCCACCAGGCTCCGCGGCCTCCGTCAACCGCCTTGCCCGGATGCTCGAACCCGCCGAGTGGGCCTCGGCGGGCATACCGCTGCTGCGCAGCCCGCGCGAGGTCGTCAGCGGGCTGCACTCCCGCCACCGGCCGACGCCCACCACCGCCGTGATCGCGGTCCTCGACCACGAGGAACGGCTCACGGCGAGCGCCTCGTTCGTGCGCCGGGACACGGTCGCGGCGGACGGCTGGGAGTTCCGCAACGCGCTGCTGGCCCACCTGCGGCGGGTGATCCCGCACGATCTGCGCCGCCGCACTCCGGTGCGTACAGCCGTACTTCTCTACTGCCGTGACGGCGACGAACGGTGGACCGAGGAGGACGGCGCGTGGATGTGGGGCCTGCGGGACGCCTGCACCCTGCACGGGCTGCGGTGCGGTGCGTACATCACGCTGACCGGCGGGGGCTGGCAGGTGCTCGGCGAGGGGCGGGGCGGACGGCGTCCCAGCTCCCTGTCCGAGCCTGCTCCGCTGGCCGACCTCGTCACCGAACAGCCGCCCACGCTGACCCGGACCGGTGGCGGCTCGGCCCAGGCGCTGCACCGCTCGGCCGCCCGGTAAGGCACCGAGCCCCGGGCACGCCGGACGCCGAGCCGTCCACACCGGCGGGGCGAACACAGGCGCCGTGAGCCGGAACGGGCCGTGAGCCGGAACGGCCGGAAGCACGACGACGACCGGAGCCCCGGCCGCCCGTGCGGGCGGCCGGGGCTCCTCGGTTCTGGCGTACGGCGATGCGGGGTCGGTCAGACGCCCGCGCCGAGCGCGGAGTTGATCGTCTGCGGGTCTCCGCAGACGATCAGCAGCGCGGCGGCACGGTCACGGGCCACGGGCAGCGCACGGGCGACGGTCCCGTCGGTGTCCCCGTTGACCGCCACCACGACCACGGGCCGGGGCTTCGCCCGGTCGACCGCGGAGGCGTCGGCGAAGAAGACGTCGTCGCCCGCGTCCTGCTGGGCCCAGTAAGCGGCCTCGCCGAAGGACAGCTCGTGGGCGGCCCACGGGTGCTGCTCGCCGGTGGTCAGCACCAGGATGTCGCCCGGCACCCGGCCGGAGTCCAGCAGCAGGTCGACCGCTTCCTCGGCCGCGTCGAGGGCTCCGCCGGCCGGGGCCGGGATCAACTGGAGCTGCGGTGCGGAACGATTCTCCGACCGTCCGGCCGGAGCGCTCCCGGGCGCCGCGGAACCGGGGCCGGGTGCGGGTGCGGGTGCGGGTGCGGGAACAGGGTGGGCGCGCTGTGCCGGAGGCGCGGGGCGCGCGGGGCCGGGGACCGGACGGCCGGGCCGCGGCGTGGCCGCGGAACGCGGACCGGGTACGGGACGAGGGGTCGGCGCGGTACGGCCGGCGGCCGGAGCGACGCGGGGACCCTGGGCACTCTCGTGAATCTGAGGCTCCTCGGGATTGAGGCAGGAAGGTGGTCTGTCATGGGCCGACATGGTCGGTCGGCACCGTCGGTGGGGCGCCTGCGCGCGATCAGAATTCGAAGCCGAGCTGGCCCCCGCTTTCGAGTGCGGCCGCCTCGGCGGAAATACGGGCCTTCTTCAGGTGCTGCCACCGGGGCAGCGCGTCCAGATACGACCAGGAGAGGCGGTGGTGGGGCGTGGGCCCCCGCTCCTCCAGCGCGGCCCGGTGCACCGGCGAGGGGTACCCCGCGTTGGCGGCGAAGGCGAAGTCCGTGTACTCCGCGGACCCCCCGCCCAGTTCGGCCATCATCCGGTCGCGGTGCACCTTGGCGATGACCGAGGCGGCCGCCACCACGATGCAGGACTGGTCGCCCTTGATGACCGTACGGACCTTCCAGGGGGCGCCCAGGTAGTCGTGCTTGCCGTCGAGGATCACCGCGTCGGGGCGCACCGGCAGCCCCTCCAATGCCCGTACGGCGGCGAGCCGGAGCGCGGCCGTCATCCCGAGGTCGTCGATCTCCTGCGGAGAGGCGTGCCCCAGGGCATGGGCGGTGACCCAGCCCTCCAGCACCGGAGCCAGCTCGGCACGCCGCCGGGGCGTCAACAGCTTGGAATCGGTGAGGCCTTCGGGGGGTCGGCGCAGGCCGGTGACCGCGGCACACACGGTGACGGGCCCGGCCCACGCCCCGCGTCCGACCTCGTCGACACCGGCAACGGTCCTGGCACCGGTGGTAGCGCGAAGCGAGCGCTCGACGGTGTGCGTGGGTGGTTCGTACGGCATGGCGCCAGCCAGCGTACGCCGAGAGCGACAGCAGCAACACCCCGGGGCACCGTGCACACCGAGATTCGGCCGCCGGGGCCCGGGGCGGGTCCGCGACCGGGTCACGCGCGGACCGGCGGGGGCGCGTGAGCGGCGGGGGCGCACGCCGTCGTACGAGGGTCAGTACGGCGGATCGGTACGGGACGTACGCGCCGGGCCGGTACGGGTGATCGGCACGACGGATCAGTACGGGTCGTACGCGTCCCGGTCCCGCTCGTAGCCGTCCTGCTCGCCCTCCCGCTCCCCTTCGCGTACGCCGTCGGTGCCCAGGCCGTAGCAGGTTCCGCGGTCCACGGTCACGGGCCGCTCGCGGAGGATCTCGACCGCCCGCGCCTCGCCCCGGCTGGTGGCGTACCAGGGCGAGTCGGAGCCGCGCAGCTCGCGCTGGACGGTCCGGAGCGCGCAGGAGCGCTGGGGCTCGGGCAGGCGGTCCAGGGCCGGTACGGCGTCGGCGGAGAGGCCCCTGAGGTAGTCGAGGTCGATCGAGCCCCGGTCCTCGAAGCGCCGGA
The DNA here is from genome assembly GCF_050871195.1 of Streptomyces araujoniae. Taxonomy (NCBI): domain Bacteria; kingdom Bacillati; phylum Actinomycetota; class Actinomycetes; order Kitasatosporales; family Streptomycetaceae; genus Streptomyces; species Streptomyces araujoniae. The sequence continues at coordinate 6,039,846 of NZ_CP194070.1, read as the reverse complement.
CGTTCTGCTCGGCGACGAGCGCGTCCGGCGAGACCAGCCCGAAGACCAGTACGGCTCCGGCCGCGCTGACGGCGATCGCGCGCGGCAGGAACCGGGTGCCGAAGACCCCGGCAGCCAGGATCAGGACGAAGACGACGCCGAGCCACAGCTCCATCGCGGCCACGGATATCCGGAGCCGGGTCAGCCCGTACTCGTCGACGTACAGATCCATGCGGCGCAGCGCCGACGCGACGACGACGAGCGTGAGCACGCAGAGGGTGCCGAGGACGGCACGGACAAGCGTGCGGTCCCGGGCGGAGCCGCGCGGGGCCCAGCGCAGGGCGAGGGCGATCACCAGGAGGGTGAGCAGGGTGGCCCAGAGCAGTTGCCAGAAGCCCTGGCGGGCGTACTGGGCGTGGTCGAGCCCGGTCGCCTCCCGCACCTTCTCGTAGCCGCCGAGGAGGACGACCAACTGGAGCGTGATGAAGGCGGCGAAGAGCAGGTTGAGGACGACGAGCGGAAGGGCCCACTCCATACGTGCCCGGGGCTTGCCCCGCTTGACGGCGATCCCGTCCCAGCGCACGGGTGCGGCGGCGGTACGGGCGGCGGCCAGCGCGCCGACGAGCCCCACGAGGAGGAGGAACGTCCGCCACGGGCCGTCCACGATCGACATGTCGGGGACGAGCCGGCCGAGCAGGTCGGCGAAGGCCGCGTCGGCGCTGGCGAAGAGCGTCCCGAACACCACCAGGAGCGCGAGGGCCACGGCCGTGGTGCGTACGGCGGTGGCCCAGCGTCCCCGGGAGTCGTCGGCCCGCTCCCGTACCCCCAGCCAGCCCCACCGCACGCCCGGCCCGATCGAGTCGAGGATGCCCACGGAGCCGATCAGTACGCCGGGCCAGCTCCGGCTGCCGTGCAGCGCGAGCGAACCGAGCGCGAAGGCCGACACGAGGGCCAGGAAGGTCGGCCAGCCCGCGTCCCGGAGCGCCGGGACGGCGAGCAGCGCGAGGCCGCCGACGGCCCAGACGGCGGTCCAGGGCCGGAGCCGGCGGCCGGCGGCCCGCGCCGCGAAGGCGGCGGCCAGGGCGGCGGGGACGGCGACGATCAGGGCGTTCACCCCGAGGCCGTCGCCCAGCAGGAGCGCGCTGAGCACGGCGGTGGCCAGGACCGCGGCGAGGACGGCGGGCGGGGCCGGGGGCGGCGCGGCCGGACGGAGCTTGGCCGTCGCACTCGGTCGCCTGACCGGGGGCTGCCAGGGCCCGCCGGGGTGCGGGGTCGGGGCCTGACGGGGAGGCGGAGCCTGCGGCAGGTGCGGCGCGGCGACCGCGGCGGTGGTGGCCGGGGAGGCTGCGGCCTGCGTGGTGGTGGCCGCCTGCGGGGCGGCGCCCGGAGAGGCGTCGGGAGGAGAGGGCTGGCGCGGAGCCGGCGGGCGGTCGGCCGACGGCTCCGCGGCCTTGGACACCCCTGCCGATTCGGCTGCTCCGGACGGCTCGGACACCTCGGCTGGCTCGGCCGGCTGGGACACCTTGGCCGACACGGGCGGCTCGGCGGGCCCAGACAGCTCTGACGGCTCTGACGGTTCTGACGGTTCTTCGGACATGGGACCCCTCCCCCACCGGACACACGCACGACCTCGGGCGCGCGTGGTCCAGGCATCTCATTCGGCGCGCGTCCACGGAGGTCGACGGGCGGACCAGGGGACGGCGTGGCCGAAAGGTTAAGATCCCGAACCGCTGTTCGCGAACACTCAGAGTGAGGCTGTGGCAGGACCGTGACAGTGCGTCGGCTCGGCAGCCCACGGTCCGGTGGGCCCGGCGCCCGTACGGTCAGTGGCGCGCCGGGACCAGCCAGCCGGGAGGTTCCTCCGTCTGCGCCAGCCACGCGGCGGGCGGCGCCCCGGCCGTACCGGCGGCGACGACACCCCCGACGATGGCGCAGGTCGTATCGACGTCGCCGCCCGCCTGGGCGGTCAGCCAGAAGGCCTCCTCGAAGTTCCCGAGGCTCCTGGCCGCCGACCAGAGGGCGAACGGCACGGTGTCGTGGGCGCTGGTCCGGCGGCCGTTGCCGAGGACCGCGGCGACCGTCCCGGCGTCCTGGTAGTCGAGCATGTCGCGGGCCCTGCGCAGCCCGGCGCCGACCGCGCTGCGGGGCACGAGCGCGATGACGCCGTCGAGCAGTTCCTCGGGCGTCGGCGGCCCGTCCGGAGCGGCGGCGAGCGAGGCGGCCGCCGCGACGGCCATCGCGCCGACGACGGCCTCACGGTGCTGGTGGGTGGTGTACGAGGAGATCTCCGCCTGGTGGGTGGCCTGCTCCGGGTCGTCCGCGTACCAGGCGCCGAGCGGTGCGATCCGCATGGCCGAACCGTTGCCCCAGGACCCCTGTCCGTTGAAGAGCGCCGAGGCCAGCTCGCGCCAGTCGCCGCCTTCCCGGACGAGCCGGAGCAGCCGGTTCACGGCCGGGCCGTACCCGCGGTCGAAGTCGTGGTGCTCGGCGAAGGAGGTGGCGAGCGCGTCCTGGTCGACGCGGCCGTGGGCGGAGAGCACGGCCAGGACCGAGGAGGCCATCTCGGTGTCGTCGGTCCACTGCCAGGGGCCGGGCGGCAGGACGCGCCGCTTGAGCAGCGGGTAGTTGACCGGGACGAAGAACTGGGAGCCCAGGGCGTCTCCCACGGACAGGCCACGCAGACTGGCCAGGGCGCGTTCGAAGCGCCGCTCGGAAGCAGAATCAACGGTCATCGCCCTGCCACTCTATCCGGTGCGGCCGTACGGCTCAGGGGTGCGCCAGCGCTGGAAGGGGCGGTCGAGGGTGTAACGGCCGTTCGCGCCGAGGAGCAGGGTCCGCGTCTCCCCGTTGCCGGGGTTGGAGAGCGATTCGAACTCGGCCACCGACCAGTGGAACCAGCGCATGCAGAAGAGCCGCATGGTCAGTCCGTGGGTGATCAGCAGGACGTTCTCGGGGTGGTCCGGCTCCTCGAAGCTGCGGTGCAGGCTCTCCAGGAACGCCCCGACCCGGTCGTAGACGTCGGCGCCGGACTCGCCCTGCGCGAAGCGGTAGAAGAAGTGCCCGTAGGCGTCCCGGTACGCCTTCTGGAGCCGTACGTCGTCCCGGTCCTGCCAGTTGCCCCAGTCCTGCTCGCGCAGCCGGGGCTCCTCGCGGACCCGGACGCGTGCCGGGTCGAGGTCGAAGGCCCGGAACGTCTCGTGGGTGCGGCGGTAGGGCGAGATGTAGACGCTCACCCGCTCGTCGCCGAACTGCTCGCGCAGGAGCGCCCCGGTCTCCCTGGACTGCCGCAGCCCGGTCGCGGTGAGCCGAAGCGCGTGGTCGGGCTCCCGCTCGTACACCGTGTCGTCGGCGTTGCCGTCGGACTCGCCGTGCCGGACGAGGACAATGCGCTGCGGTCGTGCCATGCACCGACCCTAGGCGGTGTACGGCGATTCCGCGTGCCCCGGCGGGTGCCACGCACGCGGGCCGGTCGTCGTCAGACCGTCCAGGACGGTTCCAGCCGCACGACGTCCCCCGTCAGCGCCGCCACATCCGTGTCGGTCTGCGCGCGGGCCGCCAGGCGCTGGGCGCCCTCGGCGCGGTACTTGCCGCGTTCGGCGCTCGACTTCCACATGGAGAGCGCCAGGAACTCGTTGCCGGGCGCCTCCCCGAAGACCCCGCGCACCATCCCGGGGGAACCGGCCATCGCCGGGTTCCACACCTGCTTCTGCATCAGTACGAAGTGCTCGGCCCGGTCCTCGTGGACGCTGCTGTGGGCGACCCGGACGACGTCCGCCTCCGTGAACTCCGGCTCGAAGCCGGTCTTCACGTCGAACCGGCGCTCGAAAAGCATGACCTGCATATCGCGGAAGGTGCCCGCCTGGCCGGTCGCCGGGTGGTCCTGCTCGCGGGCCATGAAGGAGTCGTAGAAGACGCGGTTCTCCCAGAACGCGAAGACGTGGGCGACATCGGGGCGCGTTCGGCTCCACCCGCCGCTCTGCCCCCTGAACCCCGGCTCGCCGCGGAGCCCCGCCCACTTCCGCTGCCCCTCCTCGAACCCATGACGGTCCACCACGGAACAGCGAATCCACTTCACCAGCACCGCGCCATCGTACGGCGCGGAACGTGGCCCGGATCACGACCGTCCGCCGGACCGCCGGGCACACCGGACACACCGGGCCCGTCCGGCACCTCCGGCACAGGGGTCACATGCGGCGCATGGCCCGAATCCGCCGTCCGGGACCGGGACAGTTGGCTGCGCGGCCCGTTCCGTACATGATCGGGGAATCGGGTGAGGAGAACGGTCCGCGGACCGTCGGCCAGGAGGGGAAGTCCGGTGAGCACTCCGAACAAGGACATCGAGAAAGTCGAAGTACGGATCAAATGGGATCCCAGCCCGCACGGTGAACCCGACATCGACCTGGACATCATCGCGGCGACCTACCGGGCGGAGGAGCCGTACGGCAGCCCCGCGTACCTGGTCCACTTCGACAGCCGCTCGCCGGACGGGACGATCATCCTGAACCGGGACAGCAGGACGGGCCAGGGGTTCGGCTTCGACGAGGTCATGACGATCGAACTGGAGCGGCTGGCGGAGCGGTACGGCCGGGTCGTGGTCGGGGTGGCGATCCAGCAGCGCGGTGGCCGGAAGACCTTCGGTGAGGTCGGCTCCACCGCCGTACAGATCCGGGAGGGGTACACCAACCTGCTCGAGGACGACTTCTCGGGTGTCGGCCCGTCGACGGCGGCGGTCGTCGGGGAGTTCTCCCGTACGGGATCGGGACCGTGGGTCTTCCGTGCGGACGTACGCGGCTTCGACGCCGACCCCGACGCGTTCGCCGCCGTGATGGGGAACCGCGCCTCCGGAGCCTGAACGGCAACGACGGATTCCGGCCAACCGCGCATGGGTCGTCCGCCGGGGCGGCCTGCGCCGGACGCTGCGGGTGCTGTCGCCGCCGAGGGTTCCGCGCACGTGAGCGGGAGGGGCACCGGCCGTGTGGCCGGTGCCCCTCCCGTCGTCAGTGCTCGGGCTCAGCTGCAGCCACTGGTCGAGCCGCAGCCCTCGCAGATGTAGCAGGAGCCGGCGCGCTGCATCTTCGTCCCGCAGGAGAAGCAGAGCGGGGCGTCCGCGCTGATGCCGAGCTGCATCTCGACCAGTTCGGCCGAGGTGTGGGCCGTCACCGGTGCGGGCTTCGGGGCCGACTCCGCCGGGGCCGCCACCGCCTTCAGGGGCTCCGGTGCGACCGGGGCCGACTGCGCGAGGCCCTCGGTGTCCGCGTCCGCGTCGTAGGCGGGCTCGTACGAACCGGTGTCCAGGTGGCGCTGGCGCTCCTCGGCGGAGTGGATGCCGAGGGCGGAGCGGGTCTCGAAGGGCAGGAAGTCGAGCGCCAGGCGGCGGAAGATGTAGTCGACGATCGACTGCGCCATCCGCACGTCCGGGTCGTCCGTCATACCGGCAGGCTCGAAGCGCATGTTGGTGAACTTCGAGACGTAGGTCTCCAGCGGGACGCCGTACTGCAGGCCGACCGAGACGGCGATGGAGAAGGCGTCCATCATGCCCGCGAGGGTCGAGCCCTGCTTGGACATCTTGAGGAAGACCTCGCCGAGACCGTCGTCCGGGTAGGAGTTGGCGGTCATGTACCCCTCGGCGCCGCCCACCGTGAAGGAGGTGGTGATACCGGGGCGGCCCTTGGGGAGGCGCTTGCGGACCGGGCGGTACTCGACGACCTTCTCGACCGCCTCGCGGATGGTCTCCTCGGCCTTCGCGGTGACCTCTTCCTTCTCCTTCTCCTTGGTCTTGGCGGAGAGCGGCTGGCCGACCTTGCAGTTGTCGCGGTAGATCGCGAGCGCCTTGACGCCCATCTTCCACGCCTCGAAGTAGACCTCTTCGACGTCCTCGACGGTGGCCGTCTCGGGGAGGTTGACCGTCTTGGAGAGCGCGCCGGAGATCCACGGCTGGATCGCCGCCATCATCCGGACGTGGCCCATCGCGGAGATGGAGCGCTCGCCCATCGCGCAGTCGAAGACCTCGTAGTGCTCGGACTTCAGGCCCGGGGCGTCGATCACGTTGCCGTTCTCGGCGATGTGGGCGACGATCGCCTCGATCTGCTCCGGCTGGTAGCCGAGGCGGCGCAGCGCCTGCGGCACCGTGCCGTTGACGATCTGCATCGAGCCGCCGCCGACCAGCTTCTTGAACTTGACCAGGGCGAGGTCGGGCTCCAGGCCGGTGGTGTCGCAGGACATCGCGAGACCGATGGTGCCGGTGGGGGCGATGACCGAGGCCTGCGCGTTACGGAAACCGTTCTTCGCGCCGAGCCGGATCACGTCCTGCCAGGCCTCCGTGGCGGCGGCCCAGACCGGGGAGTCCAGGTCGTCGACGTGGATCGCCTTGGCGTTGGCGTCGGAGTGCTGCTTCATGACGCGCTGGTGCGGCTCGGCGTTGCGGGCGTAGCCGTCGTACGGGCCGACGACCGCGGCCAGTTCGGCGGAGCGCTTGTAGGAGGTGCCGGTCATCAGCGAGGTGATGGCCCCGGCGAGCGCGCGGCCGCCGTCACTGTCGTACGCGTGGCCGGTCGCCATCAGCAGGGCGCCGAGGTTAGCGTAGCCGATGCCGAGCTGGCGGAAGGCGCGGGTGTTCTCACCGATCTTCTGTGTCGGGAAGTCCGCGAAGCAGATCGAGATGTCCATCGCGGTGATGACCAGCTCGACGACCTTGGCGAAGCGCTCGGACTCGAAGGACTGGTTGCCCAGGCCGTCGTCCTTGAGGAACTTCATCAGGTTGAGCGAGGCGAGGTTGCACGAGGTGTTGTCCAGGTGCATGTACTCGCTGCACGGGTTCGAGCCGTTGATCCGGCCGGACTCGGGGCAGGTGTGCCAGGCGTTGATGGTGTCGTCGTACTGGATGCCGGGGTCGGCGCAGGCCCAAGCGGCCTCGGCCATCTTGCGGAAGAGGGCCTTGGCCTCGACCTCCTCGATGACGTCGCCGGTCATCCGGGAGCGCAGCCCGAAGGTGGAGCCGGACTCGACGGCCTTCATGAACTCGTCGTTGACACGGACCGAGTTGTTGGCGTTCTGGTACTGGACGGACGTGATGTCGTCGCCGCCCAGGTCCATGTCGAAGCCCGCGTCACGCAGGGCGCGGATCTTCTCCTCCTCCTTCACCTTGGTCTCGATGAAGGCCTCGATGTCGGGGTGGTCGACGTCCAGGATGACCATCTTGGCCGCGCGGCGGGTGGCGCCACCGGACTTGATGGTTCCGGCGGAGGCGTCGGCACCGCGCATGAAGGAGACCGGGCCGGAGGCGTTGCCGCCGGAGGAGAGCAGTTCCTTGGAGGAGCGGATACGGGAGAGGTTCAGGCCGGCGCCGGAGCCGCCCTTGAAGATCATGCCCTCTTCCTTGTACCAGTCGAGGATCGACTCCATGGAGTCGTCGACGGCCAGGATGAAGCAGGCGGAGACCTGCTGCGGCTGGGGCGTGCCGACGTTGAACCAGACCGGGGAGTTGAAGCTGAAGATCTGGTGCAGGAGGGCGTAGGCCAGCTCGTGCTCGAAGATCTCGGCGTCCGCGGGAGAGGCGAAGTAGCCGTGGTCCTCGCCGGCCTTCCGGTACGTCTTCACGATCCGGTCGATCAGCTGCTTGAGGCCGGTCTCGCGCTGCGGCGTGCCGACGGCGCCGCGGAAGTACTTGCTGGTGACGATGTTGACCGCGTTCACCGACCAGAAGTCGGGGAACTCGACGCCACGCTGCTCGAAGTTGATCGAGCCGTCGCGCCAGTTGGTCATGACGACGTCACGGGGCTCCCACGCCACCTCGTCGTACGGATGCACGCCGGGGGTGGTGTGGATGCGCTCGATACGCAGACCCTTGCTCGCCTTGGCGCCCTTGGTGCGGGAACCTCGCGGGCCGCTCGCCGTCTCTGTCATGCCGCCTCCCATATGTGGGCAAAAACGCCCTGAAGTGCCCAGTTCTTCCCAGGCACAATGTGTGTCCGTTGCCCCGGGGCCGCGCTCGGCCACGGGAACAGGTCCTGCAGTCGCCCGGTCACCGGTCGGCGGAGTCTGCTCCGGACCGTGACAGGCGTGTACCGCTCAGTCGGCGGCGATGGCGGGGGCGGGGACCTCCAGGGTCTCGCCGCTCCCGGGGTCTTCCGCGGTGGACCGCTGCGCGCGCAGTTCCACGATGGCGGCCTCGAAGTCTTCCAGGGAGTCGAACGCCCGGTACACGGACGCGAAGCGCAGGTACGCGACGAGGTCGAGTTCCTGCAGGGGGCCGAGTATGGCCAGACCCACGTCGTGGGTGGTCAGCTCGGCGCTGCCGGTGGCGCGCACCGCCTCCTCGACCTGCTGGCCGAGTTTGGCGAGGGCGTCCTCCGTGACGGGCCGGCCCTGGCATGCCTTGCGGACGCCGGAGATGACCTTGGTACGGCTGAAGGGTTCGGTCACGCCGCTGCGTTTGACGACCATCAGCGAGCAGGTCTCCACCGTGGTGAAACGGCGGGAGCAGTCGGGGCACTGCCGGCGGCGGCGGATCGACGTGCCGTCGTCGGTGGTGCGACTGTCGACGACCCGGCTGTCGGGGTGCCTGCAGAAGGGGCAGTGCATGGCTCCCAACCCTCCTTCACAGCACGACTGAATAGCCTCGTCCGGCCGACCCTGGCGGGCCCCTCGGAGGCAGTCCCCAGCATAGGCGATGGCCTGGGCCACTTGAACCCGGGACCACTACCTCTGGGCGGCCGGGACGATCCAACCACTAGATCTAGGGTTCGGCGGGGTTTTCGGCCCTACCGCGTGTCGCGCCCCGACCGCGATGCCGGGGGGGAGCGCGGGCCAGGGAAGAGGGTACGGGAATCGCGCACTCCGCGATCCTCCGGGGGCACCCGGGCGGGGAACCGGATGAAAGACTGGACACGGAGCCGCCGGGGAGCCCGCGGAACCCCGGGCCCACGCCGTCCGCACCCCCCGCCCGATGCTCATACACCTGCGGGCATCATCCCGGCAGCCCTTTATTCGTTTTTCACTCGAACGTGTGTTTGGCGCAACCTTTCGAAAGCTACTACCGTTGTCCAGCCAGGGAGACCATTCGAGAGGGGCCGACGTGACCACGACCGCAGACAGTGCCACCATCACCGCCCGGGACCACCGCTCCCAGAGCCGACTTGAGCCGGTGCATGCCATGAATGACTCACTGACGAACACGGACGGGCCCGAGCCCGGCCGCCCCGGCCGTGCCTTGCCCGGCAGGCCTCCAGGGATCAGGGCGGACAGCTCGGGTCTCACGGACCGGCAGCGGCGGGTCATCGAGGTCATCCGCGACTCGGTGCAGCGCCGGGGATACCCGCCGTCCATGCGGGAGATCGGTCAGGCGGTGGGCCTGTCCAGCACGTCGTCCGTCGCCCACCAGCTGATGGCCCTGGAGCGCAAGGGCTTCCTCCGGCGCGATCCGCACCGGCCCCGCGCCTACGAGGTTCGCGGCTCGGACCAGCCCAGCACCCAGCCGACCGACACGACCGGGAAGCCCGCCGCCTCCTACGTCCCCCTGGTGGGCCGGATCGCCGCCGGTGGCCCGATCCTCGCCGAGGAGTCGGTCGAGGACGTCTTCCCGCTGCCGCGCCAGCTCGTCGGTGACGGTGAGCTGTTCGTGCTGAAGGTCGTCGGTGACTCGATGATCGAAGCGGCGATCTGCGACGGCGACTGGGTCACCGTGCGCCGCCAGCCCGTCGCGGAGAACGGGGACATCGTCGCCGCGATGCTGGACGGCGAGGCGACCGTGAAGCGCTTCCGGCGCGAGGACGGGCACGTCTGGCTGCTGCCCCACAACGCCGCGTACCAGCCGATCCCCGGTGACGAGGCGACGATCCTCGGCAAGGTGGTGGCGGTGCTGCGACGGGTGTGAAGCCCGCCGGATCGTCGACCTGGACACGACGGAGCCCCAGGACGCCTCTCGGCCGTCCTGGGGCTCCGTCGTGCGCTACTTGCCCTCCGCCTTGGCCAGGGCGTCGATCGCGGCCAGGGAGCGGCGGGCCTGGTTGCGGTCCGTGGTGTACCAGAAGTCCGGCAGCGAGGCGCGCAGATAGCTGCCGTACCGCGCGGTGGCCAGCCGGGGGTCCAGCACGGCCACGACGCCCTTGTCCCCCGTGGCCCGGACGAGACGGCCCGCGCCCTGGGCCATCAGCAGCGCGGAGTGCGTGGCCGCCACCGCCATGAAGCCGTTGCCCCCCGCCTCCTCCACCGCCTTCTGGCGGGCGCTCATCAGCGGGTCGTCGGGCCGGGGGAACGGGATCCGGTCCATCACCACCAGCTGACAGCTCGGCCCCGGCACATCGACGCCCTGCCAGAGCGAGAGCGTGCCGAAGAGACAGGTCTCCGGATCGGCGGCGAAGTTCTTGATCAGCTCACCGAGGGTCTCCTCGCCCTGGAGCAGGATCGACTTGTCCAGCCGCCCCCGCAGCTCCTCGGCGGCCGCCTTGGCCCCCCGCATGGACGAGAACAGCCCCAGCGTGCGACCGCCCGCAGCCTCCACCAGCTCGGCCAGTTCGTCGAGCATGTCCGCACGGGAGCCTTCGCGCCCCGGGGTGTTCAGATGGCGGGCGACGTAGAGGATGCCCTGCTTCGGATAGTCGAACGGGGAGCCGACGTCCAGCCCCTTCCACTGCGGGACGTCGTCGCCCGCCGTGCCCTCGGGGGCGAGCCCGAGGGAGGCACCCACCCCGTTGAAGTCCCCGCCGAGCTTCAGCGTGGCCGAGGTCAGGACCACGGAGCGCTCGGTGAAGAGCTTCTCGCGCAGCAGTCCGGAGACCGAGAGCGGGGCCACCCGCACGGAGGCGCCGAACCGGTCGTGCTGCTCGTACCAGACGACGTCGTACTCCGAGCCCTGGGTGATCCGCTCGGCCACCCCGTGGATCGACTCGACCGAGGCCAGCGCCTGCTTCCGCACCGCGTCCTCGTCCTGGACGGACTTGTCGCGGGTCGCGCCCATCGCGGAGATCACCGTACGGGCCGCGTCGCGCAGCGCCATCAGCGCGTACGCCAGGTCCTCGGGCAGCTCCTCCAGGCGTCCGGGGAGCGCCAGTTCCATCACCCGCTCGAACCCCTCGGCGGCGCTCTGGAGGGCGTCGGCGGCCTTCTCGTTGACCAGCTTCGCCGCCCGCCGGACCGCCCGGTTGACCTGGGAGGGGGTCAGCTCGCCGGTGGCGACCCCGGTGACCCGGGAGACCAGCTCATGGGCCTCGTCCACGATCAGCACCTCGTGCGAGGGCAGCACCGGGGCGCCCTCGATGGCGTCGATCGCGAGCAGGGCGTGGTTGGTGACGACCACGTCCGCCAGCTTGGCGCGCTCCCGGGCCGCCTCCGCGAAGCACTCGGGGCCGTACGCGCACTTCGTGGCACCGAGGCACTCGCGCGAGGAGACCGAGACCTGCGCCCAGGCCCGGTCGGAGACGCCCGGCGTCAGGTCGTCCCGGTCCCCCGTCTCCGTGTCGTCCGACCAGTCCCGCAGCCGCAGCAGGTCCTGGCCGAGCTTGCTGGAGGGCGCCGCCGCCTCGAACTGGTCGAAGAGCCCCTCCTCCTCGTCCTGCGGCGCCCCCTCGTGGAGCCGGTGCAGGCAGAGGTAGTTGGAGCGGCCCTTGAGCATCGCGTACTGCGGGCGGCGGCGCAGCAGCGGGTGCAGTGCCTCCACCGTGCGCGGCAGGTCACGCTCCACCAGCTGGCGCTGGAGGGCGAGGGTGGCCGTGGCCACGACGACCCGCTCCCCGTGCGCCAGCGCCGGCACCAGATAGCCGAGGGACTTGCCCGTGCCGGTGCCGGCCTGGACCAGCAGGTGGGATTGGTCGTCGACCGCCTCGGCGACGGCCTCGGCCATGGCGGCCTGGCCGGGGCGCTCCGTACCGCCGACGGCGGTGACGGCGGCGTGCAGGAGCTCGGGGAGGGATGGCTTCGTCATAGCCCGACCACCCTACGGCGCACCACTGACAACGGCGGTCACTCCCGGATCCGGGCGGCGGGATGCAGCGGGTTGGGGACCGTTCCGTGGATCGCCGCGTGCGGGCGGCTGGAGCGGTCGCGGTAGCCGTCCACGTGGAGCCGGTTGCGGTTGAGACAGAGCCGTTCGATCTCGGGGGTGAGCATGTCGAACAGCTCGAACCGCTCCTTCAGCTCGGGGAAGCGGGCGTGGTGGCGGACGATCTCCGCCCGGACGAGTGACCAGAACTCGTCCTCGCTCACGCCCAACTGCTCCTCGCAGAGCGGGGAGAGGTAGCGGAAGACGCCGACGAAGAGGCCGGAGTGGATGAACTGGGTGAGGAAGGACGGCTCCTCGGTGAGCAGGACCTCGCGCACCTCGTCGGGCATCGTGTCGTGCTCGGGCAGCGGGTGGGCGCTGATGTTGACGTCGTCGACGAAGTCCTTGATCGCGAGGCGGACGGGGACGTCGTTCCCGTCGAAGACGACGATGGCATTCTCACCGTGGGGGGAGAAGACCGTGCCGTAGCGGTAGAGGAAGTGCAGGAGGGGCGGGAGCAGGGCGGCGAAGAGGCGGGTGAGCCAGGCCTCCGGGGTGAGGCCGGAGCGCTCGACCAGCTCCGCGGTGAACGCGCGGCCCGCCGGGTCCGTATGGAGGAGGGAGGCGAGCGTACGGGCCCGTTCGCCCGGGGCGAGGCGGGGCGGCAGGGGCTCCCGCCAGATCGCGCCCAGGAGTTCCTTGTACTGGTACGGGGCTTCGGGGAGGTGGTCGTAGAGCGGGTGCTCCACGGTGACGGAGGCCACCTCGCCGAGCAGAACGACCCGGCAGGTGTCGCGCAGGAACGGGTCGTCGGCACACAGCCCCTGGACCCAGGCGGTGACGGCGGGGGCGGCGAGGGTCCGCTCGGTGGGCAGGCCGCGCCAGACCAGGGTGTTGAGGATGGAGAGCGGCAGCTTCACCGTGTGCCGGTCGGGGCGGGAGACATTGGCGAAGGTGCGCACGGACTGCTGGGCGAGACGGGCGTCGCCGTCGGTGCGCAGCGCCACGATGTCCCCGTCGGCTATGGCGGGGGCGAAGAGCGGAACGATCCATTCGTCCCACTGCCAGGGGTGTACGGGGAGGTAGAGGTAGCTCTCCGGGTCGAGCCCCCGGGTCTCCAGCTCGGCGGCGAACGCGGCGCGGACGGTGGCGTCCAGCTCCCCGGCGTACAGGTGCTCGGGGGTGGTGAGGCGGCCCACGCCCCGGTACTGCGCGATCCGGGTGCTCACGGCGATCCAGGGCAGCCGGAGGGGGGTGCGGGTCTCGGGGGTGAAGCGGGCCGCGTCGGCGGCGGAGAAGCCGAGCCGCCCCTTGCTCGCCACCAGCCAGGGGTGGCCGGTCTGGTGGCCCTCCAGCTCGGCGTAGCCGAGGTCCGCCAGCTCCGCGGCGGTGAGGGCGGTGTGGTCGAGCCGGGCGTCGGCGGTGAGCGTGAGGGTCAGTTCGCGGATGAGGTGGCCGAGGGTGGCGCCGTCGAGGCCGAGCAGCGAGCGGGCGCGGGTGAGGAACCGGAGCGGGTCGCGGAACGGGCGCAGCGTCCCCTCCGGAGCGCGCTCGGCGGACCCGTGCTGTGAGGAGGCGCCGTTGGAGAGGGGGGTGGCGGGCGGGTGGGCCGTGCCGATGGAGCCGGGGTCGACGCGCCAGCTCCCGTACACGCCCCGCAGGGCGGTGAAGCGCAGCTCCGTACCGTCGTCGAGGGTGAGGGAGTACGGACGGCCGTCGCCGGGGCGCCGTTCGGGCTCGATGATCTCCTCGTACGCGAATTCACCGAGCATCTTGGCGAGCAGCCGCGCCGCGGCCCGGTCCCAGACCCGCCGGTTCAGCTCCGGGGGGCTGAGCAGCGGGCTGGGCTCGGCTGGGTCATGGCTCGCGGAATAGGTCGGCACGGGGACTCCTCCGGGTGGAACCGATGGGGTTCGAGCGGTGTGGACGGTGCGGTGCGATGTTCACAGGTGATCACGGTACGTTCGGTCGCGGATCATCAGGGCGGCACGTTTGTCGGGGAGGTCCGTCTCGGCGGAGAACCGGAATCCGGCGCTCAGGAAGGCCGCTACGGACGGCGTGTTCCGCAGGTCGGGCTCGGCCACGACCCTCCCGCTCCGGGGCAGGTTGTCCAGGGCGAGGTCGGCGACGGCGCGGATCAGGCTGGTGCCCAGGCCCTTCCCCCGGTGGTCCACGCCCCCGATGAGGAGGTGGATGCCGGTGTCGTGGAGGCGGGCGGGGTAGTGGCGGGCCAGCGGGTCCAGGTCGGCCCGGTAGATCTCCCAGTAGCTCATGGGCGTTCCGTCGAGCAGGCCGAGGCAGGGGATGGAGCGGCCGTCCCCTTCGAGCTGGGTCCGGATGTGGTCGGCGGTGACGGAGTCGGGCCCGGCCAGCTCCCAGAAGGCGGCGACGGCGGGGTCGTTCATCCAGCCGCTGATCAGGGCGAGGTCGCGCTCCAGGACCACCGGGACCAGGTGGAACGTCCCGGCCGGGGTGGTCGCTCCGGGCCAGGTGCCGGGGTCCGTGAGCAGCTCGCCGCAGGACGCGCTTCCGGTGGCCGCCGCCACCCGGCGCCGCTCCCGGCCGACGGGGGCGAGCAGCTCCTCGGTGAGCTTCAGGTCGAGGGTGTCCTCGGCGCCGGTGTCCGGCGCTGTGCCGGTGTACTCGGTGCCGGTGTCCGGCCCTGTGCCCGGCCCCGCGGCTCCGGGGCGGGGCTCCGGAGGCGGACCGGCCGGTTCCGGAGACGCGGCGGCGGGCTCCGGAGGTGCGTCGGCCGCTTCCGGAGGCTCCGTGTCGGATTCGGCGGGCGCGTCGGCGAAGGGCACAGGGGCACTCTCCTCTCTCGAGCGGGCGGCCGACGCGGTAGCGGCCGGCCCCTCTAGGCGTGCAGCGGGTTCGCGATGGAGACGTAGACGGACTGGGTGTCGACCGGTCCGACCAGCTCGTCGAGTCCGTGCAGCCTGGTCAGCAGGTTGGCCTTGCAGCGCAGTTGGCCGTGGTCCAGAAGATACGCGGGCAGTGGCGAGCCCAGTTCCGCCGCCTCGGTGAGGAACCGGCGCAGTACGGCGAGGAGTTCCGCCTCGTCCGCGAGCCGCTGGGCGCCGAACGCTCCGATCAGGCCGAGGACGTTGTTGATGCCCAGGTAGTAGGCGAACCGCTCGTCGGTGACCGGGTCGGAGACGAAGGTGTCGCTGACGGCGCCGATGCCCGGAAGCCGCCGTTCCAGCTCCTCGCGGCGGGAGTCGCGGAAGTAGTAGCCCTGGTTGTCGCGATAGCGGCCGCCGACCGGCCAGCCGTCCGGGTCGAGCAGGACCAGGGTGTTCTGCTGGTGGGCTTCGAGGGCGACCCCCGCGTGGGCGTCGAGCCAGAGGACGGGGCGCACGACCTTGTCCAGATAGCGGCGGAACCATTCGGCAGAGACCTCGGCTGCCGCGAGCCCGGTGCGGGCGGCCAGCGCGGTGACCGCCTCGGCCAGGCGGGAGCGCATCTCCGGCCTGCCGGGGCGGGGGCGCTGGGCGGTGAGCCCGGCGATGCAGACCGCGTCGTCGCCGGGCCCGAAGGGGTTCTGCCGGAGCATCACGTCGAGGCCGGTGACGGGGTCGCCCCCGGGGTCGTCGACGGCGAGCCAGGCGGGGTCGCGGACGATGTCGAATCCGGGATGCTCCCGTTGCCAGCTGTCGGCGAGGCCGGTGGAGAGGAGGCGGTGGACCTCGACGCCCCGGTGCAGCTCCTTGCGGAGGTTCTCCCGGCGGGAGTTGGTGATGCGGACGCCGAGGGAGAGCTTGAGCATGACGCGGGCGCCGGGGCGGTGCACGGTGCGGATGGACGAGGTGGGGTGCCAGGGCTCGCCGTACGGACCGAGGTCGTGCAGCAGGCCGGACTCCCGGAGGGCGGCGACCTGGGGGCGGCCCAGCAGGTCGGCGGCCTGCCAGGGGTGGAGCGGTACGGCGGCGGTGCCGGGCGGCAGGCGCAGTCCCTCGCGGTGCGGGGCGAGCAGTTCCTCGGCGGATGCCGGACCGCCGTCGGTCCAGGCGGAATCGGTGGCGGTGAGGGAGCGGTCGACGGCGAACCAGTGGAGCGGGAAGGAGCCGTGCAGCTCGGGTGAGTAGCGCCGGGCCTCCGCCTCGGAGAGCCCTTCGCGGCTCTTGGGGGTGGGGTGGAGGGGGTGGCCGAGGAGGAGGGACTGCTCGGCGGTGAGGAAGAGGTCGGTGTCGGCCGGTTCCGCGGGGTGGCGGCGCCGCTCCTCGACGAACCCGGCGGTGTGGCGTACGGAGTCGGCGACCCGGGCGACCAGGTCGGCGGAGCCGTTGCGGTCGGCCTCCCGGCCGATGAGGACGGCGACGGTGACGGCGTCGGCCGGCGGGGCCTTCTCGGGGGCGCCCTCCAGGACCGGGGGGCCGAAGCGGTGGGCTCCGGTGGCCGACCAGTAGGCGACGGGGACGAGGAGCGCGGTGCCGGTGGCGGGGAAGGCGACGCGCAGGGTGTCGCCCTCGGGGCGGGGCAGGTCGTTCTCCCTGGTCCAGCACCGCAGCAGGCTCTCGGTCCCGGCGGCGTCGGCGGCCCGCAGCGGATTGGGGTGGTCCAGGGGGTCGTCGCCGTACGGGAGTTCACCGCCGGGGAGCACCGGGGCGGTCAAGTCGCCTTCGCACAACGCTTTCTGACGGGGCACGGTCGTCGTCGCCTCGACCGTGCCGGGGGCGGCCGGTCCGTCCTGCCCTCGGTGCTGGGGGGTCCCGGGGCCGTCGGCCTCGGGCGCGGGGGTGGGGTTCACGGCGGTCTTCCTTGTGGTTCGCGGGAATCAGGAGGTCAGCGCGGCGGTGGCCCGGCGGTGCGGTGAACGCTCCGCGGCCGCCAGCGCGTCGGCCAGCCGGTCGACGACGGCGCTCGCCTGCTCGTCGGTGAGGATGAGCGGGGGCAGCAGGCGGACCACGGCGCTGTGCCGGCCGCCCAGTTCGACGATGAGACCGCGGTCCAGGCACTCCTGCTGGACGGCGCGGGCGAGGACCGGGTCCGGCGGCGGGGCCGGTGCGGGGTCGTCGGCCTCGGCCCGCAGGGGCGCGGCTTCGGGGTCCACCAGCTCCAGGCCGATCATCAGTCCGCGCCCCCGTACGTCGCCGATCCCCGGGTGGTCCGCCCGCAACGTCCGCAGGCTGTCGAGCATCCGGGCCCCCAAGGCCGCCGCCCGGTCCGCCAGCCCGTTCTCCCGGACGTACGCGAGGGTGGCCGCGCCCGCCGCCATGGCGAGCTGGTTGCCACGAAACGTACCCGCGTGGGCGCCCGGCTGCCAGAGGTCCAGCTCAGAGCGGTAGACGATGACCGCGAGCGGGAGGGAGCCGCCGATCGCCTTGGAGAGGACCATGACGTCCGGGACGATCCCGCTGTGCTCGACGGCCCAGAAGGCGCCGGTCCGGCCGACGCCGGTCTGGACCTCGTCGGCGATGAGCGGGATGGACCGGGCGCGGGTGATCTCCCGCATCCTGCGGAGCCAGGCGTCCGGGGCGGGGTTGACGCCGCCCTCGCCCTGGACCGGCTCCACGATCATCCCCGCCGGGGCGGGGACGCCGCCCTTCCCGTCGTCGAGCAGATGCTCCGTCCACCGGGCGGCGAGGGCGGCACCGCGCTCGCCGCCGACGCCGAACGGGCAGCGGTAGTCCTGCGGGAAGGGCAGCCGGGTCACCTTCACGTCCCGGGCGCCGCCGGAGGCCTCCAGCGCCCCGGCCGTCATGCCGTGGTACGCGCCGGTGAAGGTCAGCAGGCCCTCGCGCCCGGTCGCGGCGCGGACCAGTTTGAACGCGGCCTCGACCGCGTCCGTACCGGCGGGGCCGCAGAACTGGATCCGGGCGTTCTCCGCGAACTCGGGCGGCAGGGTGGCGAACAGCTCGGTGGTGAAGGCGTCCTTGACCGGGGTGGCGAGGTCGAGCACATGCAGGGGGGCGCCGGAGTCGATGACCTTCCGGATGGCTTCGAGGACGACCGGGTGGTTGTGGCCGAGCGCCAGGGTGCCCGCGCCCGAGAGACAGTCCAGATACCGCCGTCCGTCCGCGCCCTCGATGGTGAGCCCGCGCGCCCGGACCGGGACGATCGGCAGGGACCGCGCATAGGTGCGGGCGGCCGACTCGCGCAGCGACTGGCGGCGGAGGATGCCCTCGTGCACGGGGGGCGGGGCCACCGGAGCGGGTTCGGTCACGGACACGGCTCTTGATCCTCCTGCGGTAACAGTTGCGTTGCACGTCGGTACGGATGCGTGCGGACGGAGTGCGGGGGTGAACGCTGTCCTGGTGTCCCCCGTACGTACCAACGACGCCGACCTCAAGGGATCACGGGTACACCGGAACGTCCTTGGCGAGCGGAACCGCGGACCTGCCGCGGACCGTCCCCATCGGCACCGGCATAGTGGGGGGCCGCACCGGGCGCCGGAAGCACCTGCTCCGCGGCCCGGAGTGTCCGAAAAGCAGCACGGAGTACCGAGTGACGAAGTCCCAGGGGGATCACGACATGCGAACCGTTCGCCCGACCGATACCGCGCGCCGCGGCAGGCGTGTGCGCCGGATGCCCTCCGGTGTGCTCGCCGCCACGGCGGTCGCCGCCGTCCTGGCGCTCACCGCCACCGCCTGCGGTCCGGAGGAGGACAACGCGGGCGGTACGACGCCCAGCGCCTCGGCCGATCCGTCGTCCGACGGCAAGATCGCCATCCCGGACGACCTGAAGAACCGGCTCAAGGAGCACGGGATCGACCCGGACAAGTGGCGGGACGGCGAGTGGAAGAACTGGGACAAGGACAAGTGGCTGCGTGAGGCCAAGGACTTCGTCAACCCGATCATCGAGGACCTCTGGGACCCGGACCGGATGCGGGAGGCCGAGACGCCCCCGGAGGCCCCGGTCGACAACGACATCTCCGGTGACGACGGCGTGACGGACCCGACGCCCGCCCCGGTGCGGGCGGCCGGGGTCGCGACGCCGTACCACAACGACGCGCCGGAGTCCGGGAAGCTGCTCTTCGACGGTCCCCAGGGCTCGATGGTCTGCTCCGCGACCGTGGTGAAGGACCCGGCCAACCCGGGCAAGTCCAACATGGTGTGGACCGCCGGGCACTGTGTGCACGCGGGCAAGAAGGGCGGCTGGTACCGCAACATCGCCTTCGTCCCGTCGTACAACAACGACGGCCTCTCGCTGGCGGAGCTGGAGACCGCGCCCAAGGAGAAGATCGCCCCCTACGGCGTGTGGTGGGGCCGGTGGGCCCAGACCTCCGAGCAGTGGATCACCGAGGGCGCGGCGACCGGCGGGCAGGGCGCCCCGTACGACTTCGCGGTGCTGCACGTGACGCCGGAGAAGGGCTCGACGGGCAAGTCGCTGGAGGAGACGGTCGGCTCGGCGCTGCCGGTCGAGTTCAACGCTCCGGCCGTCGCGCAGATCCCGGACATGACGGCCACCGGCTACCCGGCCGCGCCGCCGTTCGACGGGCAGCAGCTGCTCCAGTGCAAGGACAAGCCGGGCCGGCTGTCGGTCCGCCGGGACGAGCCGACGATGTACCGCATCGGCTGCACGATGACCGGTGGTTCCTCCGGCGGCGGCTGGGTCGCGGCCGGGTCGGACGGCAAGCCCGCCCTGGTCTCGAACACCTCGATCGGCCCGGTCTCGGCGGGCTGGCTGGCCGGTCCCCGGCTGGGCAAGGAGGCCGAGGGCGTCTACCGCGCGGTCAGCGAGAAGTACGCCGGCCAGTAGGGCTCTCCCGCCCGGCCGTCCCACCGGACACCGTCCGACCGAACACCGTTCCGCCGCCCGGCGGGACGGTGTTCGGCGTTCCGGCGGGTAGACGGAAGGCGACCGGGCACGCGTTCCGTGCGGTCACGACGGAGAGGCAGGGTGATGACCGATTCCACGATGAGGGCGGTGGGCTGGGCGCAGTCCTTCCCCATTTCCCAAGGGGTACGGGCGGGACGGCACTGGGCGCGCGAGCACCTCGCATCCCTGGAGTGGGCCGAGCGCTCGCCCGACACGGTGGACTCGGTGCTCATCGCCGTCTCCGAGCTGATCACCAACGCGCACCGGCACGCCCGCAGCGACGCCCAGCTCGTGCTGACCTGGGACAGCGCATGCCTGCACGTCAGCGTCCACGACTCCAGTCCGCAGCCGCCCACACCACGGGACGCCGACCCCGGGGCGCTCGGCGGCCGGGGCATGGCCATCGTCGACGCGCTGGCCGACAGCTGGCACCACCATCCGCAGCGCGAGGGCAAGACCGTGACCGCGTGCTTCGTCCCCCCGGGGTACGGGGAGGATGACGCGGCCGACGGTTCCGGTGCGGCGGAGCGGGTGTGAACGCGGCGGCGGGACGGCGGGGGCGGGGGCCGGAGTGAACAACGGTCGTGCGGCGGTACGGCGGGGGCGGGAGTGAGCGACGGTCGGACGGCGGGACGGCGGTGGGGGAAGCCGACGGTACGAGGGCGAGTCCGGGACCGGTCCCGGAGCGGGCTCGGCGGCACCGGAGCGGGCGGGAACGCGAGAACGCCCGGCCAGGGGGCTTCCCGGTCGGGCGTCCTCGTCGCGGCCTGGCCGCCGTACGGCGATCAGGGCGCGGGTGATCAGTGTGCGGTGGGGACGAACGTCCCCAGCTCCGCCGCCAGTTCCTCGTGGACCTGGGCCTTGAGCAGGGTGCCCTCGGGGGTGTGCTCCTCGGAGAGGACCTCGCCCTCGGCGTGCACCCGGGAGACCAGGGCCCCCTGGATGTACGGCACGAGCACCTCGATCTCGACGGACGGGCGCGGCAGCTCGGCGTCGATGAGCGCGAGCAGCTCGTCGATGCCCTCGCCGGTCCGGGCCGAGACCGCGATCGCGTACTTCTCGTTGCGCAGGAGCCGCTGGAGGACCAGCGGGTCCGCCGCGTCCGCCTTGTTGATCACGACGATCTCGCGCACGTTCACCGCGCCGACGTCCCGGATCACCTCGCGGACCGCGGCGAGCTGCTCCTCCGGCACCGGGTGCGAGCCGTCCACCACGTGCAGGATGAGATCGGACTCCCCGACCTCCTCCATGGTGGAGCGGAACGCCTCGACCAGGTGGTGCGGCAGATGCCGGACGAACCCGACGGTGTCGGCCAGGGTGTAGATGCGGCCGCTCGGGGTCTCGGCCCGGCGCACGGTCGGGTCCAGGGTGGCGAACAGGGCGTTCTCCACCAGGACACCGGCGCCGGTGAGGCGGTTGAGCAGTGAGGACTTGCCCGCGTTGGTGTAGCCCGCGATGGCGACAGAGGGCACCTTGTTGCGCTTGCGCTCCTGCCGCTTGATCTCGCGGCCGGTCTTCATCTCCGCGATCTCCCGGCGCATCTTCGCCATCTTCTCGCGGATCCGCCGCCGGTCCGTCTCGATCTTGGTCTCACCGGGACCACGGGTGGCCATGCCGCCACCGCCGCTGGAACCGCCGCCGCCCATCTGACGGGAGAGCGACTGACCCCAGCCGCGCAGCCGCGGCAGCATGTACTGCATCTGCGCCAGGGAGACCTGCGCCTTGCCCTCCCGGGACTTGGCGTGCTGGGCGAAGATGTCGAGGATGAGGGCGGTGCGGTCGACCACCTTCACCTTGACGACGTCTTCCAGGTGGATCAGCTGGCCGGGGCTCAGCTCACCGTCGCAGACGACGGTGTCGGCACCGGATTCGAGGACGATGTCCCGCAGCTCCAGCGCCTTTCCGGAACCGATGTAGGTCGCCGGGTCGGGCTTGTCGCGCCGCTGGTACACCGCGTCCAGCACCTGGGCGCCGGCCGTCTCGGCGAGCGCGGCCAGCTCCGCGAGGGAGATCTCCGCGTCCCGCACCGTCCCCGAGGTCCAGACACCGACCAGCACGACGCGCTCCAGGCGCAGCTGTCGGTACTCGACCTCGGTGACGTCCTCGAGCTCCGTGGAGAGACCGGCGACGCGCCGCAGCGCGGCCCGCTCGGAGCGGTCCAGCTGCTCGCCGTCGCGCGCTCCGTCGATCTCCTGGCTCCAGGCGACGTCCTCTTCCATCAGGGCGTCGGCCCGAAGGCCCTCGGTGAGGCTCCCGGGGGTGCTGTCCGTGGCGCTCCGCGCGTTCTGCGCGTCCTGGGGAAGGGAAGAAGAGGAGGTCATTGGATCCTTACGTCGATAGAAGTCTTTACGCCAGTCACAACGTGTGATCTTTCCGGATGATTCCCGATCACCACCGCCGGGCGCTCCCGAGCGGTCCGCCGTACCGACCTGTCGATAGTGGCACGGCCCCACGGGGCCCGTCACCGGGGTTTTCCCCCACGGTCACGGCCCGGGTCTCCCCCGCCGTCACGGGGTGGCGGCGGGCTGGGCCGCCCGCCAGTCCGGGTGACCGGGCATGGGCGGGGTCTTCGCCCCGTACAGCCATCCCTCGAAGAAGGCCGTGAGGTCCCGGCCGGCGATGCCGGAGGCGAGCCGGGTGAAGTCCTCGGTGGTCGCCGTGGAGTCCCGGTGGACGCGGACCCACGCACGCTGGAGCCGGTCGAAGGCGGCCGCGCCGATCTCCTGGCGCAGGGCGTAGAGGATCAGGGCGCTGCCGTCGTAGACGACCGGGCGGAAGAGGCTCAGCTTCTCGCCCTCGGCCGGGGCGTCCGGGCGCGCCGGAGGGCCGCCGTCCGCCCGCCAGCCGTCGGACAGCTTGTACGCCTCGCGCATCCGCCGCTCCAGGGTGACGCCACCGCTCTCCTCGGCGTGCAGGGCCTCGTACCAGGTGGCGTGTCCCTCGTTGAGCCAGAGGTCGGACCAGGTGGCGGGCGAGACGCTGTTGCCGAACCACTGGTGGGCCAGCTCGTGGACCATCACGGAGTCGACGTACCACTCGGGGTAGGCGGGCTCCGTGAAGAAGGACTTACCGAAGAGCGAGAGCGTCTGGGTCTCCAGGGCGAAGCCGATGCGGCTGTCCGCGACGAGGACTCCGTACGACTCGAAGGGATAGCGGCCGACCCGCCGCTCCATCCACTCCAGCTGGGCCGGGGTCTTCTTCAGCCAGGGCTCCATCGTCGCGCGGTCGGCGGCCGGGACGACGTCGCGCAGCGGCAGCCCGTGGGGGCCGGTGTGGTGGTGGACGTGGGAGCGGCCGATGGAGACCTGGGCCAGTTCGGTGGCCATGGGGTGCTCGGTGCGGTACGTCCAGGTGGTGGTCGGGCCGTTGCGGGTGTGGCCGGCGGGCAGCCCGTTGGCGACGGCCGTGAGGTCCTCGGGGGCGGTGATGCGGAAGGTGAAGTGCGCCTTGTCCGAGGGGTGGTCGTTGCCGGGGAAGACCCGGTGGGCCGCGTCGGCCTGGTTGGCCATGGCGAGGCCGTCGGCGGTACGGATCCAGCCGCCGTTGCCCGCCGTCCCGGCCGGGTCGCTGGTGTGCCGGACGGTGATGTCGAGCGGGACGCCCGCGGGGAGGCGGCGGGGGGCCTGGATGACCAGGTCCTCGTTCTTGCTCCCGAAGTCTGCGGCCCGCCCGTTGACCTCGACGCCCTGGACGGTGCCGCGGGCGAAGTCGAGGTTGATCCGGTCCAGCGGCGCGGTGGTGCGGGCCGCGATCTTGGTGACGGCGTCCAGGGGCTTGGTGTTGCTGCCGTGGTAGGTGAGGGCGATGTCGTAGGCGAGGACGTCGTAGCCGGGGTTGCCCAGTTCGGGGAAGAGCCGGTCACCGATGCCCAGCGGCTCGGGGTCGGGCAGGGCGGCAGCGGCGACGAGGGTGAGCGACGCGGTGGCCAGCAGGGCGGCGCGCAGGCGGCGGGAGAGGTGCGGCATGGACTACCGCTATCAGCGCGGGGCGCGCTCCCGGCGGCGCCGCGCGCCGCACCACCCGAACGGGGCGGGCCCGGGACCGCTGCGGCGACGGATCCCGGCTGGTGGGCGGTGCGTACGGCAGCCGGGCCGCCGTGGTCGGCGGTGGCCCGACGGACGGACCGCGGGTGGCCCGGGCGCCGGTGGTCCGCCCCGGCCCGCCGGGGCCCGGGGGGGGTGGGTCAGCCGGTGGCGGCCGGGTGGTGGGCGCGGCTGACGTCGTAGACCCCGGCGACCTCGCGCATGGCCCGCATCAGCGCGGGCAGCCCGGCGGCGTCGGGGAGCTGGAGGGTGTAGGTGTGCCGGACCCGCTGCTCGCTGGGCGGTTCGACGGTGGCGGCGACGATGGCGGCTTCGGCCGTGGCGATCGCCTCGGTGAGGTCGGCGAGCAGCCGGGGCCGCCCGAAGGACTCCGCGACGAGGGTGACCCGGCAGCCCGCCGGGTCGTTCCCGCCGTCCTCGTCGCGCCACCGGGCCGCGACGGGGGCGCGGCCGATCTCCCGCATCCGGGCCACGGCGGGGCACTCCTGGCGGTGCACGGTGACGGCGCCGCCCCGGATCACGATGCCGACCACCTCGTCCGGGGGCACCGGCGTACAGCAGCCCGCCAGGCGGGTGGGGCTGTCGGTGCCGTCGACGACGACACCCGCGGCGCTCCCGCCGGACCGGGTACGGGCAGGCGCGGCGGGCTGCGGGCCGCCGGAATCCGGGGCCGTACGGTCCTCGGGGCCGCCCGCTGCACCGGCTGCCGCAACCGGGACCGGGCGGCCGGAGTCCACGCCTTCGGGTCCGGAGGCCCCGGCGTCCCCGGTCTCCGTTACGGCCGCTTCCGGGTGGGCGGTGAGCCAGCCGGTGATCGCGATGCGGGCGGCGGGGGTGCGGGCGTGGTCGAGCCACTCGGGGGACGGGCCGGAGGCGGTGTCCTGGGCGAGCAGCAGCTGCACGGTGTCGCCGTCGCTGAGGACGGTGCTCAGGGTGGCCAGGCGGCCGTTGACCCGGGCCCCGATACAGGCGTGGGCCCGCTCCCCGTGCTGCGCGTAGGCGGCGTCGACGCAGCTGGCCCCGGCGGGCAGGCCCAGGGTGCGGCCGTCGGTGCGGAAGACGGTGATCTCGCGGTCCTGGGCGAGGTCGGCGCGGAGCGTGGTCCAGAAGGTGTCCGGGTCGGTGGCGGACTCCTGCCAGTCCAGCAGCCGGGAGAGCCAGCCGGGCCGGGTCGGGTCGGCGCGCTCGTCGGACGGCTCGGTCTGCGGGGCGGCGAGTCCCTGGGCGTACGGGTTGCCCAGGGCGACGACGCCCGCCTCCGCGACCTTGTGCATCCGGTGCGTACGGATGAGGACTTCGGCCACCGCGCCCCCGGGGCCGACGACTGCGGTGTGCAGTGACTGGTACAGGTTGAACTTGGGCGCGGCGATGAAGTCCTTGAACTCGGAGATCACCGGGGTGAAGCAGGTGTGCAGCTCACCGAGGACGGCGTAGCAGTCGGCGTCCTCCCCGACCAGGACGAGCAGCCGCCCGAAGTCGGTGGGGCGCAGCTCACCGCGCTTGCGGCGGACCCGGTGGACGGAGACGAAGTGGCGCGGCCTGATGAGGACTTCGGCGGTGATGCCCGCTTCCCGCAGGGTCGTCCGTACGTTGCCGGCGATGGCGGACAGGGGGTCCTCGCCGCCCGTCGCACCGGCCATGAGGGCGCGGGTCTCCTCGTACCCCTCGGGGTCCAGGATGGCGAAGACCAGGTCCTCCAGCTCGGTCTTGAGCGCCTGGACGCCGAGACGTTCCGCCAGCGGGATGAGGACGTCCCGGGTGACCTTGGCGATCCGGGCCTGCTTCTCGGGGCGCATCACGGTGAGGGTGCGCATGTTGTGCAGCCGGTCGGCCAGTTTGATGGACATGACCCGAACGTCGTTGCCGGTGGCGACGAGCATCTTGCGGAAGGTCTCGGGCTCGGCGGCGGCTCCGTAGTCGACCTTCTCCAGCTTGGTGACGCCGTCGACGAGGTAGCGGACCTCCTCGCCGAACTGCTCCCCCACCTGATCGAGCGTCACCTCGGTGTCCTCGACGGTGTCGTGGAGGAGGGAGGCGGTCAGGGTGGTGGTTTCGGCGCCCAGCTCCGCGAGGATCAGGGTGACGGCCAGCGGGTGCGTGATGTAGGGCTCGCCGCTCTTGCGCATCTGGCCCCGGTGCGAGGACTCCGCGAGGACGTAGGCGCGGTGCAGGATGGCGAGGTCGGCGTCGGGGTGGTGGGCCCGGTGCGCCTCCGCGACATGGCTGATGGCGGCGGGCAGCCGGTCGCGGCCGACCGGGCCGAGCAGCGCCACCCGGCCCAGTCTGCGCAGATCGATCCTGGGCCGGCTCCGCCTGCGGGGCACAGCGGCGGGGTCGGCGGCCTCTGCACTCATGGGGGGCACCTCCGGCAACGTCGACCGGCGGTGGGGAGGGGCGGATGCCGCTCCGGGCCGGTGCTTGATGCTATCGACCCCACCACGTGGCGCAGTCCGGCTCTCGCCCAGCGTGAAACGGATCACCCATTCGAGCGAAGCCCGGACCGATCACCGTTTCGATCCGGGAGCCCCGGGGTGTGCCCTCCGGTCAGCCGGTGGCCGTTTCCAGCCAGGCCGGGTCGATGGTGCCCTCGGCGACGATCACGGCGGCGCCGGTCATGTCGACCGAACCGTCCGGGTGCTCGGTGATGGTCAGGGTGCCGCCGGGGAGGTCCACCCGGTACGTCGCGGGGAGACCGGTCACCGCGGGGTCCGTGCCGTCCCGGCGGGCGGTGGCGACGGCGACCGCGCAGGCGCCGGTGCCGCAGGAGCGGGTCTCGCCGGAGCCGCGCTCGTGGACGCGCATGGCGACGTGGCGCGGGCCCCGGTCGACGACGAACTCGACGTTGACGCCCTCCGGGTAGACCGCGGCGGGGCTGACCGGGGGCGCGGCGAGCAGGTCGCCCGCGTGGGCCAGGTCGTCGACGAAGGCGACCGCGTGCGGGTTGCCCATGTTGACGTTGCGGGAGGGCCAGCTGCGCTCCCCGACGGCGACCGTGGCGCTCTCCTCGGGGAGCAGGGCGCGCCCCATGGAGACGGTGATGTCGCCGTCCTTGGCGATGTGCACCTGCTTGATGCCGCCCCGGGTGGCGACGGCCAGGCCGCCCTGCTCGACGAGGCCCTCACGCTGGAGGTAGTGGGCGAAGACGCGCACGCCGTTGCCGCACATCTCGGCGATGGAGCCGTCCGCGTTGCGGTAGTCCATGAACCACTCGGCCTCGGCGGCCATGTCCCGGGCCTCGGGGTGGGCGGCGGAGCGGACCACGTGCAGCACCCCGTCGGCGCCGATGCCGGCCCGGCGGTCGCAGATCCGCGCGACGACGGGGGCGGGCAGCGCGAGGGCGTTGTCCGGGTCGGGGACGATCACGAAGTCGTTCTCGGTGCCGTGACCCTTGAGGAAACTGATCCGCGAAGTGCTCGAAGTGCTCACAGGGCAACTGTACGAGCCGCCCCCGGCACTCCGCGAGGCCGGACCCGCCGGGCAGGGATCCGGGCAGGGATCCGGGCGTGCGCCCCGGGGACGTCCCGGGCGGTCTCCAGGGCCGCCGGGGCCCCGGTACGGGCCGGGCCGACGCCCTCCGAGCAGGACCCCCGGGCGAAGCCGGGTGGACACCCCGGAGCAGCACCGTGCGAGCGTCCCGGCCGAGGGCGGGCGAGGGCTCCGGGACGGTGGCCCGAGGGCCGTCAGCGCAGCCGGGCCACGCGCCAGATGGCGAGGGCGACCAGCCCGGCGCCCACGGCCACGTACAGCGCGATCACCCGCCAGTCGGGACGCTCACCGGAGTTCCGGGCGGGCAGGCCGGGCCAGGTGTGGCCGACGCGGCGGGCCGCCATCATGCCCCAGCCGGCCGCGCAGCAGCTGATCAGCAGTCCCAGCATGGCGACCACCGCACCGCCGTCACCGAACTCGAAGGCGAGCGGGAAGGCGAACATCAGGGAGCCGACGGCGGCCAGCATGACGATGGGCGCGAGCTGCCAGATGCGCAGTCTGCGGGCGGGCCGCAGCTCGACCTCGACCTCGGGGACCACATCCTGCTCGTCCGGGCCATCGGGCCCGTCGGGACCGTCAGGGCTCAGCCGCCCCGCGAGCAGCCGCGGCGGCGGTACGTCGTGCTGCTCCGTGTCGCGAGGGCCGGCCTCCATCGCCACGCGCCCTCCCAACTCGGACTGCACTGGTGGATCGATGCTCGATGATGGCACGATCACGGGTGCCGAATTGACGGCCGGAGCGTCCCGATGCCATCACGTGATCAGGCTGTGACCGCTCGTTCGATCAACGTCAGCGCCCGGTGCGGGAGTTCTTCCCGGTCACGGTGTCCGGCGCCGAGCCACCGCACCCGCGGGTCGCGGCGGAACCAGGAGTCCTGCCGGCGCGCGAAGCGCTTGGTGGCGCGTACGGTCTCGGCCCGCGCCTCCTGCTCGGTGCACTCCCCCGCGAGCGCCGCCAGGATCTGCTGGTAGCCCAGGGCGCGTGAGGCGGTGAGGCCCTCGCGGAGTCCGGCCGCCTCCAGGGCGCGTACCTCGTCGACGAGGCCCGCCTCCCACATGCGGTCGACGCGCAGGGCGATGCGCTCGTCCAGTTCGGGGCGCTCCACGTCGACACCGAGCTGGACGGCCTCGTAGACGGGCTTCTCGCCGGGGAGGTTGGCGGTGAAGGGCTTGCCGGTGATCTCGATGACCTCCAGGGCGCGGACGATCCGGCGGCCGTTGCTCGCGAGGATGGACCGGGCGGCGTCGGGGTCGGCCGCGGCGAGCCGCTGGTGCAGGAAGCCGGAGCCGCGCTCGGCCAGCTCCCCCTCCAGCCGGGCGCGCACCCCGGGGTCCGTACCGGGGAACTCCAGGGCGTCGATGGCGCCCTTCACGTACAGCCCGGAGCCGCCGACCAGGATCGGCGTACGGCCTTCGGCGAGCAGCCGGTCGATCTCCAGCCGGGCCAGGCGCTGGTACTCGGCGACGCTGGCGGCCTCGGTGATGTCCCAGATGTCCAGCAGACGGTGCGGGACGCCCGCGCGCTCGGCGGGGGTCATCTTCGCCGTGCCGATGTCCATCCCGCGGTAGAGCTGCATGGAGTCGGCGTTGATCACCTCGCCGCCGAGCTCCCGGGCGAGGAAGACCCCCAGATCGGACTTTCCGGCCGCGGTGGGGCCGACGACGGTGATGACGCGAGGGGCTGAAGCGGGACGGTTCACCGGAACAGTCTCCCAAACCCCGGGGGTGCCGGCGCACGCTCCGGGGTCCCGGGGAGCCGTCAGGGAAACGCTAAAGGGCGAGTAAAGTCGGCAGGAAAGGGCAGGTGACGGACAATGGGGGCGGGAGAACGCTCCCGTCAGACCGTCCTCACTGCACGGAAGGTGACCCAATGGGGCTCCTGGACAACCTCAAGGCCAAGCTGGGACCGGCCAAGGACAAGGTCGGCGACCTCGCGCAGCAGCACGGGGGCAAGATCGGGCAGGGCCTCGACAAGGCCGCGCGCACGGTCGACGAGAAGACCAAGGGCAAGTACAGCGACAAGATCGACTCGGGTACGCGCAAGGCCAAGGAGGCCGTGGACAAGCTGGGCAACAAGGACGGCGGCACGCCCGGCGGCACCCCTGGTGCCACCCCGCCCCCGCCCGCTTCCTGACCCGATCGGCCGTACGGCATCCCGATGGCGGCACCGGAGCGCTCCGGTGCCGCCATCGGCGCGTTCAGGACCAGGCGGCGACGGTGTAGCCGACCCCGTAGGGCGCGTCCTCGTACAGCAGCCGCCCGCCGAGGCCCGCGCCCCGTGCGGCGCCGCTGAGGAGCTGCCAGGGGGCCCGGCCGGCCGCCTTGAGGTCGTATGCGAGGGTCTCGTCCACCGCGTCGAGCGCGGCGAGGTCCGCCGCGCCCAGCGCCTCGGTGACCCGGGCGTCGAAGGCCTCGGCCCGCTCGTCCAGATAGCCGGGCGCCTTGACCGTGCGGCAGGCGCTGCCGTCACCCATCACCAGGAGCGCGACGCGGCCGGCGCGGGCGGCCAGTTCCCGCCCGGCCCGGGCACACTTCTCAGCGGGGGCGCGCCTGTCGACCGCGAGCGCCTCGACCGGTGCGCCCGTCCAGCGGGCGCGCTCCAGCAGCCAGGCGCCGACGGCGAGCGAGTCCGGCAGCCGGGGCCCCGGAACGGCCGGGTCCGGCGCGCCCAGGGTCACGTCGAGGGGGACGCCGAAGCCGCGGAAGGAGCCGCGCGCGCCTGCCGGATACGCACCGGCGGCCGAGCCGTCCCCCGGCCCCACGACCACGAGCAGGTCGGGGCGGGAGGCGGCGAGCACCCCCACGGCGTCGAGGCACGCGGCCCGCGCGGGGTCGAGCTCGGGCGCGGCCCCGGCGGCGACCTCGGGCACCAGGAGCGGCGGACAGGGGCAGACGGCAGCGGCGACAAGCATGCCGGTCAGCGTACTGGGCAGGGGGAACGGCCCGCCGTGCCCCCGCACCGGGGCGACGGCGGTCGCTCCCCGCCCCGTCGCCCCCGGAGGGGCGCGCGGTGCTCGTCGCCGGGCGCCCCTCCGGGGCTCCGCCGCCCCGTACCGTCAGCCGATCCCGCAGGCAGGGGCCGAGGCCGCCGGGAGCGGGGCCGGGGCGCCGACGGTGGGGAGGCCGAGCATCACACCGGCCGGCTTGGCGGCGGCGGCCGTGGTGCGCTTCTCCCAGGCGTCGCCCGCGCGGGTGGACCGTACGGCGAGCGGGGTGCCCTCCGCGAGGAGGTGGTGCGGGGCGGCGTAGGTGATCTCGACGGTCACCACGTCACCGGGGCGCACGGGCTGCTCGGGCTGGGTGAAGTGGACCAGGCGGTTGTCGGGGGCGCGGCCGGAGAGCCGCCGCGTGGCGCCGTCCTTGCGGCCCTCGCCCTCCGCGACCATGACCTCCAGGGTGCGGCCGACCTGCTTCTTGTTCTCGCCCCAGGAGATCTCCTCCTGGAGGGCGGACAGGCGCATGTACCGCTCCTGCACGACCTCCTTGGGGATCTGGCCGTCCATGTCGGCGGCCGGGGTCCCGGGGCGCTTGGAGTACTGGAAGGTGAACGCGTTGGCGAACCGGGCCTCGCGGACCGCGTGCATCGTCTGCTCGAAGTCCTCCTCGGTCTCGCCGGGGAAGCCCACGATGATGTCGGTGGAGATGGCGGCGTCCGGCATCGCGGCGCGCACCTTCTCGATGATCCCGAGGAAGCGCTCCTGGCGGTAGGAGCGGCGCATCGCCTTCAGGACGCGGTCGGAGCCGGACTGCATCGGCATGTGGAGCTGCGGCATCACGTTGGGCGTCTCGGCCATGGCGGCGATGACGTCGTCGGTGAAGTCGCGGGGGTGCGGCGAGGTGAAGCGGACGCGCTCCAGGCCCTCGATCCTCCCGCAGGCGCGCAGCAGCTTGGAGAAGGCCTCGCGGTCACCGATGTCGGAGCCGTACGCGTTGACGTTCTGGCCGAGCAGGGTGATCTCGGAGACGCCCTCGGCGACCAGGGCCTCGATCTCGGCCAGGATGTCGCCGGTGCGGCGGTCCTTCTCCTTGCCGCGCAGGGCCGGGACGATGCAGAAGGTGCAGGTGTTGTTGCAGCCGACGGAGATGGAGACCCACGCGGCGTAGGCGGACTCGCGGCGCGTGGGGAGCGTGGAGGGGAACGCCTCCAGGGACTCCGCGATCTCGATCTGCGCCTCCTCCTGGACGCGGGCGCGCTCCAGCAGCACGGGCAGCTTGCCGATGTTGTGCGTGCCGAAGACGACGTCCACCCAGGGGGCGCGCTTGACGATGGTGTCGCGGTCCTTCTGCGCCAGGCAGCCGCCGACGGCGATCTGCATCCCGGGGCGCCTGGTCTTCATCGGGGCGAGGCGGCCGAGGTTGCCGTAGAGCTTGTTGTCGGCGTTCTCCCGTACCGCGCAGGTGTTGAAGACGACGACGTCGGCGTCGCCGTCGGCGCCCTCGGGGGCCCGGACGTAGCCGGCGTCCTCCAGGAGACCCGACAGCCGTTCGGAGTCGTGGACGTTCATCTGGCACCCGTAGGTGCGCACCTCGTAGCTCTTCTGGACGTCCACTGCTTCTTCGCTCCGGTTGCCGCTGCTCATGTGACCAGGGTAGGCGGTGGCCGGGTGCGCCCCGGTCCCTGCCCGGCCGGGCCTGGTCACCGAGGCGGTGAGCTGGCAGGATCGCGCGCATGTTCCACGCTCTGTCCCGGTTCGGCCGACGGCGCGCCCTTCGGACGGGCGCCGTGCTCGCGGTGGTGCTCGGGCTGCTCGCGTGGTGGCTCCTCCCGCTGGGCGAACGCACCCCGAGCGGGACGCTGACCTTCTCCACGGGGGTGCCGAGCGGGGTCTACCAGCGGTACGGACAACGGCTGGAAGGCGCTCTTGCCAAGGACATGCCCGAGGTCTCCATAAAGCTCCTCACCAGTGAGGGGTCCCAGCAGAACCTCGCGCGGGTGGCGACGGGGAAGGCGGACTTCACCATCGCCACCGCCGACGCCGTGGCCACCTACGTCCGCGACGGCAGGCCCGGCGCCCACCGCCTGCGGGGCTGTGTGCGGCTCTACGACGACTACGTGCAGCTGGTGGTCGCGCGCGACTCCGACATCGCGAGCGTGGCCGATCTGCGGGGCAGGCGGGTCGGTGTGGGCCAGGAGGGCTCGGGGGTCCGGCTGGTCGCGGACCGGCTGCTGAGCGCGGCGGGGATCCATCCGCAGCGGGACCTGACCGCCGTCTCGGCGGGGATCGACACGATGCCGGACCGGCTGGTCTCCGGGGATCTGGACGCCTTCTTCTGGTCCGGCGGGCTGCCGACGGGGGCGGTGCACGAGTTGTCGCAGCGGTTCGCGATCAAGCTGGTCCCGCTGGACGAGGAGCTGATCAAGGAGCTGCAGTCGAACGGCGGCTCCGCCCGCTACTACCGGTCGGCCACGATGCCCGCCGACGCCTACCGCTACGCCCAGCGGGGCACGTCGGTCCCCACGGTGGCGGTGGCCAATCTGCTCGTCACCACGGACCGCATCGATCCGGCCATGGCCGAGGCCTTCACCCGGACCGTGATCAACAGCCGGGACCGGATCGGCCGCGAGGTGCACGCGGCCCAGCTGGTGGATCTGCGGACGGCGATCTACACCGACCCGCTGGCCGTGCACGAGGGGGCCAGGCGCTACTACCGCTCGGTCAAGCCCTGAGGCACAGCAGGTGATCAAGCGCTGAAGCACAGCACGTGATCGGCCCCTGCGGCACCGGCGCGCGCTCGCCCCCGCGGCGTCGGCGCCCGGTCGGGCCCTGGGACCCCCACTGCCCGGTGGCTACCGCTCGGTCGGGCCCTGGAGAACCCGCCACCCGGCGGTCATCCCCCGGCCGGGTCCCGGGAGCCGACGGCCGTGGGCGGCTGCTCGCGCGGCACGGAGAGCGTCACCCGCAGGCCGTGCGGCTCGTGGCGTCCGTACGCGATCGAGCCGCCGCCCGCCGCGAGCAGCACGCGGGAGATGGAGAGGCCGAGCCCCGACCCGCTCACGTTCTGGTGGCGGGTGGAGCGCCAGAAGCGGTCCCCGACGCGCTCCAGCTCCTGGTCGGTGAGGCCGGGCCCCCGGTCGGCCACCACGACGGTCACCGCGGTGGTGCCCGGCGTGACCGTGACCCGTACGTCCTCCCCGGCCGGGGTGAACTTCAGGGCGTTGTCGATGACCGCGTCGAGCGCGCTGGAGAGCGCCACCGGGTCCGCCCAGGCGGTGGCGGCGGGCGCCCCGTCCTGGACGAGGTGGACCCCCTTCTCGTCCGCCATCGGCCGCCAGGAGGCGACGCGGTCGGCGGTGAGCGGGACGATGTCGGTGAGCTGGAGGTCGGCCTCGGCGTGCTCGGCCAGCGCCAGGTCGAGCAGATCGTCCAGGACCCGGGCCAGCCGCTTGCCCTCGGTCCGTACGGCGGCGATCTCCTCGTTGCCCTCGGGCAGCTCCAGGGCCAGCAGCTCGATGCGCAGCAGGAGCGCGGCGAGCGGGTTGCGCAGCTGGTGGGAGGCGTCGGCGACGAACGCGCGCTGCTGCTCCAGGACGTCCTCGACGTTGTCGGCCATCTCGTTGAAGGAGCGGGCCAGCCGCCGCAGCTCCGGCGGTCCGCCCGCGGCGGCGACCCGTGAGCGCATCCGGCCGACGGCGATGTCGTGGGTGGCCGCGTCCAGGACCCGTACCGGCAGCAGCACCCAGCCGGTGAGCCGGACGGCCGCGCCGACGGCGACCAGCATCGCCAGGGCCTCCCCGACGGCGATCAGCAGCCAGGTCCGCAGGATCCGGGCGCGCATCTCGTCGGTGGGCGAGTCGATGACGACGACGGCGACCACGTCACCGTCGCGCACGACGGGCGAGGCGACGACGACCCGGCCGTCCTGCCAGGGCCACACCTGCGGGGGATCGTGCGAACGGCGTCCGAGCAGCGCCTCGTTGAAGGCGGTCCGCCCCTCCCCCTCGGGCGGCAGCATCCAGTTGCCCGGGGCCTTCGCCAGGGCCAGGTCGTTCCGGTAGAAGACGCCGGCCCGGATCCCGTACACGGAGGCGTAGACCTCCAGGTCGGTGGCGAGGGTGAGCCGGCGCTCGTCGTAGGCGGGGACGGTGTCGGTGATGGGCTGGGCCAGGGCGGCGAACCGGGCGGTGTCGTCGATCCGGTCGATGACCAGCCGCTGCTGCTCGGCGGCGGCCACGCTGACCGCGAGCGGGAAGCCCAGGGTGAGCAGGACGGCCGCCATGAGGGTGATGAGCAGCGGAAGGAGACGGGTGCGCACCGGGGACGTACCCGCCCGTTACGCGGACGGCGCGACGAGCCGGTAGCCGACGCCCCGCACGGTCTCGATGAGGGCGGGCAGCCGCAGCTTGGAGCGGAGCGAGGCCACGTGCACCTCCAGGGTGCGCCCGGTCCCCTCCCAGCTGGTGCGCCAGACCTCGCTGATGATCTGCTCGCGGCGGAAGACCACGCCGGGCCGCTGCGCGAGGAGGGCCAGGAGGTCGAACTCCTTGCGGGTGAGCTGCACTTCGGTGCCGTCAACGCTGACGCGCCGGGTGGGCAGCTCTATCGCGACGGATCCCAGCCGCAGGGCCGCGACCGGGGTCGGGGCGGTGTCCTCGGTGCCGGTGGTGCGCCGGGCGACCGCGTGGATACGGGCGAGCAGCTCGCCGGTGTCGTAGGGCTTGGTGACGTAGTCGTCGGCGCCGAGGTTGAGCCCGTGGATACGGGAGCGGACGTCGGCGCGGGCGGTCACCATGATCACCGGGGTCGCGGTGCGCTTGCGGATCTTGCCGCAGACCTCGTAGCCGTCCTGGTCGGGCAGGCCGAGGTCGAGCAGGATGACCCCGAAGGGCTCCTTCTCGGCAGGCAGCAGCGCGCGCAGCGCCTCCTCGCCGCTGCGGGCGTGCACGACCTGGAAGCCGTGCCGGGCGAGCACGGCGGACAGGGCCGCCGCCACGTGGTCGTCGTCCTCGACGAGCAGCAGTCTCATGGCCCTCCTCTCGCTCTCCCCGGGCCTTCGGGCTTTCCCGGACTCGTTCGCGTAAACCGGCTTCACGCTCCGTTCGACGGTGTTCGACCGGACCCGCAGGCGCTTCAGCGCCTCCGTCGGCCTCGCACCGTCTCCGGTGGCGTACCGCCGTCGCCGGCGGCGCCTCGCTCGATCCGCCGCACAGGGCATCCACTCCGATGACGGGTACGCCAGTCAAGGGGTTGCCGGTTGCGGGGCGGTTTCCGTTATGTAGCCGGTACGCCCCCGCACCGCACGTGGCGTCCCCTTCACACGGAGTGTCCGGTTGCCGCCGGATCGTTATGCTCAATTTCCGCTCAGATGTAATGACGCTGGTCGCACCGCGTCATTAGTGTCCTTGGAACCCGAGGAGGACGGAGCAAAAAGCCGATGAGCGGAGTTTCAGTGACCAAGGCCGCCGAGGATGCCGCGCCTGCGGGCGACGACCTTGTCGTACTGAGCAACGTCAACAAGCACTTCGGCGCGCTGCATGTGCTCCAGGACATCGACCTGACCATCGCCCGTGGCGAGGTCGTGGTCGTCATCGGGCCCTCCGGGTCCGGGAAGTCCACGCTGTGCCGCACGATCAACCGCTTGGAGACGATCGATTCGGGTGCGATCTCGATCGACGGCAAGCCCCTGCCCCAGGAGGGCAAGGAGCTGGCGCGACTGCGCGCCGACGTGGGCATGGTCTTCCAGTCGTTCAATCTCTTCGCGCACAAGACGGTGCTGGAGAACGTCGTGCTGGGCCAGACCAAGGTCCGCAAGGCCGACAAGAAGGCGGCGGAGGAGAAGGCCCGGACCCTGCTCGACCGGGTGGGCGTCGGGGTCCAGGCCGACAAGTACCCGGCGCAGCTCTCCGGTGGCCAGCAGCAACGCGTCGCCATCGCGCGGGCGTTGGCGATGGACCCGAAGGTCATGCTCTTCGACGAGCCCACGTCGGCTCTCGACCCGGAGATGATCAACGAGGTCCTCGAGGTCATGCAGCAGCTGGCCAGGGACGGGATGACGATGATCGTCGTCACCCACGAGATGGGCTTCGCCCGCTCGGCCGCCAACCGCGTGGTCTTCATGGCCGACGGAAAGATCGTCGAAGAGGCCGCGCCCGAGCAGTTCTTCAGCAACCCGCGCAGCGACCGGGCCAAGGACTTCCTGTCGAAGATCCTTCACCACTGACGAACCACGTCCGAACGATCGACGACAGACGACAACGACCATACGGCTTAAGGAAATCAGACATGAAGCTCCGCAAGTCGGCCGCCGTCGCGGCCATCGCCGTACTCGCCCTGACCGCGACCGCGTGCGGCGGCAAGGAGGGCTCCGCCGGTGACAAACCGAGCGGCACGAAGCCCGGTGCCTCCGAGGCCCCCGCGCTGCCCACGTACGAGGTCGCCAAGGACGTCGCCCTGGACTCGCCGGTCTTCAAGAAGGCCAAGGAGCGCGGCAAGCTGATCATCGGTGCCAAGGCCGACCAGCCCTACCTCGGCTTCGAGGACCAGTCGACCAAGGAGCGCTCGGGCTTCGACATCGAGCTGGCCAAGATGATCGCGGCGGACCTCGGCTTCTCCGAGCAGCAGATCGAGTGGAAGACCGTCGACTCCGGCGTCCGCGAGACGGCCATCTCCAAGGGCCAGGTCGACTACTACGTCGGCACGTACACGATCAACGACGAGCGCAAGAAGCAGGTCGGCTTCGCCGGTCCGTACTACAAGGCGGGCGCCGACCTCCTGGTCCGCAAGGACGACGACTCGATCACCGGCAAGGACTCGGTGAAGGGCAAGCGCGTCTGCTCGATCGTCGGCTCCACCCCGCTCCAGGAGATCAAGAAGCCCGAGTACGGCGCCAACGTCGTCGAGCTGGCCAAGTACTCCGACTGCGTGCAGCAGGTGCTGACCAAGCAGGTCGACGCCCTCACCACGGACGACTCGATCCTCAAGGGGTACGCGGCCGCCAACTCCGGCAAGCTCAAGGTCGTCGGCAAGCCCTTCACCAGCGAGCCCTACGGCGTCGGCCTGAACAAGGACGACAAGGTCCTGCGCGACGCGATCAACGACTCGCTGGAGAACCGCGTCAAGGACGGCACGTACAAGAAGATCTACGAGGCGACGCTGGGCCTGTCCGGTTCGGCCTTCGTCGAGCCGCCGGCGCTCGAGCGCTACTGACCTGACGCCCGCCGGCCGCCCCGCGCGGCCGGCCCCGTCACCGACGTACCGCGTATGACCCAGGCGTCCCGTACGCCGCCCCGCCGCCCCTCCAGGGGCCCGGCGGACGTACGGGGCGCCGCTTCCCCTGCCCTGATGCCGCTGCCCGCCGACGCGGAGACCTCATGAACGTACTGCTCGACAATTTCCCAGAGTTCCGCGACGGCTTCATAGGAACCGTGTCGATCACCGCCGTCAGCTCGGTTATCGCCCTGGTCCTCGGTGTGGTCGTCGCCGGGTTCCGGGTCTCGCCGGTGCCGCCGCTGCGGTACTTCGGCACCGCGTGGGTGACGCTGATGCGCAACACCCCGCTGACCCTGCTCTTCCTGATCTTCTTCTTCGTCGTCCCGGAGATCCTCTTCCCGGGGATGAGCCCCTTCGTGCTCGGCTCGCTGGCGCTCGGCTTCTACACCTCCTCGTTCGTCTGCGAGGCGGTCCGCTCCGGCATCAACACCGTGCCGCTGGGCCAGGCCGAGGCCGCCCGCTCGATCGGCATGACGTTCTCCCAGACCCTGCGCATCGTGGTGCTCCCCCAGGCGACGCGGACCGTCATCCCGCCGCTGAGCAGCATCTTCATCGCGCTCACCAAGAACTCCGCGATCGCCGGTGCCTTCAGCGTCGCCGAACTGTTCGGCTGGCAGAAGCTGATGAGCGACAAGGGTTACGACATCGTCCCCGTCTTCATCTGGGTGGCCCTCGGCTACCTGGTGGTCACGTTTACCATCAGCGGCCTCTTCCGGCTGCTGGAGCGTCGCATGGAGGTCGCCCGATGAGCGCCAGCGTTCTCTACGACGCACCGGGCCCCAAGGCTCTCGTCCGCAACCGGATCTACGCGGTCGTCGGCACCGTCGTCATCGCGGCGCTGCTCGTGGTCAGCGTGCTGCGCCTCGCCGACAAGGGGCACCTCGCCCCCGAGATGTGGGACATCTTCAACTACGCGGGCATCCGGCAGAACATCGCCGACGCCCTCCTCGCCACCCTCAAGGCGTTCGGTCTGGCCGCGATCGGCTCGCTGGTCCTCGGGGTGCTGCTGGCCGTGGGCCGCCTCTCCGACCACAAGCCGGTCCGCTGGGCGGCGACCACCTTCATCGAGCTGTTCCGCTCGCTCCCGCTGCTCATCACGATCTACGCGATCTGGGTCGGCTTCCTCACCGACCACTCGATGTGGGCGCTGGCCGCGGGCCTCTCCGTCTACAACGGCTGTGTCCAGGCCGAGGTGCTGCGCGCCGGTGTCAACGCCGTCCCCCGGGGCCAGAGCGAGGCCGCGTACGCGCTCGGCATGCGCAAGACGCAGGTCATGGTCACCGTGCTGATGCCGCAGGCCATCCGGTCGATGCTGCCGACGATCATCAGCCAGCTCGTGGTGACCCTCAAGGACACCTCGCTCGGCTTCATCATCCTGTACCCGGAGCTGCTCCAGACCGCGCGTCTGATCGCCTCCAACACGCTGGTGAACGGCCAGTACCCGTACGTCTCGACGATCACCGTCGTCGGCACGATCTACATCGTGCTCTGTCTGCTGCTCTCGTCGCTCGCCACCTGGATCGAGAAGCGCGGCCGCCGCGCCAAGACCGGCATCGCGGTGGCGCCGGCCGTCCAGGCGCCCGGAACCATCGACGCGACGGCCGGCACGTTCGGCACGAACGCCGACGGTGCGGGGGGCGCAGGGGGCGCAGACACCGGCACCGAGGGTGCCGGTGGGGCCGGAGTGACGAAGGACTGACCCCCGCCGGTCTCTCCCGGCGGAAGCATTCGAGGCAGCGGCGCACGCGTCGCTGCCTCGGTCACTTGACGCAAGCACCCCCAATGGGTTGCATACGTTCTGTGATCACGCACCCGGCTTCGACTGCCACGTTCCGCTTGACCGTACGGGCCGGAGGAGACGCGCCGTGGACCCGGTGATCGTCGTCGGCGCCGGACCCGTCGGTCTGACGCTGTCGCTGGCCCTGGCCGCCCGGGGCGTCCCGAGCGTGCTCCTCGACGAGGGGCCGGGCACGGAGGAGGTCCGCCTCGCCCGCACGGTCGTGCTGCGTGAGGACACCGCCGACCTGGTGGAAAGACTGGGCGCCACCGGCCTGGAGAAGGACGGGCTGCGCTGGAGCGGCTGGCGGTCGATGCGCCGGAAGCAGCTGGTCCGCGATGTGCCGCTGGGCGCGGACGCCGGGGACACCGGGAGCGGAGAGCCGGACGCGTCCCCGCTCCCCGCCCCCCTGCACATCCCGCAGCACGCGCTCGCCTCGGCCCTGCGGGCGGCGGTCGCGGCCCAGCCGCTGGTGAAGACGGCCCAGCTGAGCCGCGTCGACACCCTGGAACAGGACGGCGACGGCGTCACGGTCCACACCAAGGGGGCAGATCCGACCTGGTGGCGCGGGAGTTACCTGGTCGGCTGCGACGGCGCCCGGTCGACCGTGCGCAAGCTCCTGGACATCCGGTTCCCCGGCCGTACGGCGGTGGAGCGGCACGCCGTCGCCGCGCTCCGCGCCGAACTGCCCTGGCCCGGCCAGGCGGTGCTGCACCGTCAGCCGCCGTGGCGCGGCGGGGGCGCCGAGATCAACGCGCGGCCGCTGCCGGACGGGATCTGGCGGCTGGACTGGCTGCTTCCGCCGCGCGGTGACCTGGTCACCCCGGACGCCCTGGTCGCCCGGATCCGGGACACCCTGGCCGGCTGGTGCGGCGAGACCCCTCCGTACGAACTGCTCGACACCGGCGTCCACACGCTGCACCACCGGCTCGCCCGGCGCTGGCGGGTGCGGCGGGCCTTCCTCGCGGGGGACGCGGCGCACCTGCTGGGGGCGCTCGGCACCCAGGGGCTCGACGAGGGGATCCGGGACGCCGAGAACCTGGCCTGGAAGCTCGCCCACGCCTGGCACCACGGCGGCGCCGACCCGCTGCTCGACAGCTACCAGGCCGAGCGCCGGGCCGCCGTCGCCTCCCGGCTGCGCGCCGCCGACCAGTCCCTGCCGATACTGCGGGGCGGTGGCGGGCTGCGGGCGCTGGTCCCGGGGGCGGCCCGGAGCCACGACACCCTGCTCGCCGACGGCCACCTGGGCTGTGGAGCCCTCGGCGCGCCCCCTTCGTACTCCCATTCCCCCCTCGCACCGCCGCACGCGGAGGCGCACACCGCCGTGGGTACGCCCCCCGGTGCGCCGGTCGCCGATGTACGGGTGACGGCACCGGACGGAACGGCGGTACGGCTCCGGGAGCGGCTCGGGCAGGGCCGCCCGCTGGTGATCCTGGTCGCGCCCGGCACCGGGGTCTGGGACCGGCGCCACTGGCTGACCGCCGGGGTCATGCCGCGGCTGGTGGAGGCGGTGGAGGCGCTGCCGTCACCGGCGGAGCTGCTGGTCACGGAGAGCTACCCGGGAGCGTCGGCCCACACCGTGCTGCTGGTGCGGCCGGACGGGCATCTGGTGGCCGCCTTCGCGGGCGTACGTCCCGCGGAGCTGCTCACGGCGGCCCGGGCGGCGCTGGGCGGATCGGCGGGCGCCGGGGCGGGACCGGAAGCGGAGGACACGGGGTCGGGACCGGGGTCCGGATCGGGCTCCGGGTCCGCCGAGGACGGCGAGGGCGGGCGTGAGGGCGCGGCGCGCACGCCGGGGCCGCGCGACCGGGTGCACGCCGACCGGACCGCCGGGATCAATTGACCGTCACGGGCGCACATGGTGTACTCCAGATCATGACCGACACCGATGTGCGCCTGTGGCGGAGGGTCCATATGGACCTCGTCCGTTACGCGGGCTGCGTGTGTCGCCCGTCCTGCTGAATCGCCTTCCTCCACCGGCCCGTGCCCCTCTCCGCACGGCCGGTCCTCGCGCGAACTCCCAGGACGGTCCCTGTGTCTTCCCCCTCTTCCGCCGTGTCTCCGGCCCTGCCCACGGCTGCCTCCGTACCTTCTCCCGCCACCGCTCCGGCAACCCCGGCCCGAGCGGTCTCCGCCCCGGCCGGCCCGGCTCCCGCCGTCTCCGCGCGGGTGGGCTCGGCCCGTGGCGTCTCCGCCGGTCCGACGGTCGCCGAGCTGCTCGACTTCGTCCGCCGCACCGCCGAGGACACCGCGCTCATCGCCTCGCTCCCGCTCGATCCGGAGGGCCGCACCTGGGTCCGGCTCGAAGGGCCCCGGGGCAGTGAGGCCTGGCTGATCGGCTGGCCGCCGGGGACCGGGACGGGCTGGCACGACCACGCCGACTCGGTCGGCGCGTTCACCACCGCCTCCGGCACGCTCAAGGAGCACTCACTGGCCGTACGGCTGCCCACCGACGGCTGGAAGACCCTGGAGCTGAACGACGGGGTGGACCGGGAG
This sequence comes from Streptomyces araujoniae, assembly GCF_050871195.1. NCBI lineage: Bacteria > Bacillati > Actinomycetota > Actinomycetes > Kitasatosporales > Streptomycetaceae > Streptomyces > Streptomyces araujoniae. The sequence continues at coordinate 5,998,123 of NZ_CP194070.1, read as the reverse complement.
CGGGAGCTGGCGGCCGGTCAGGGCCGGGCCTTCGGGCAGAACCATGTGCACGAGGTGCTCAACGAGTCCGGGAGCGCGCACGCCGTCTCCGTCCACGCCTACTACCCGCCGCTGCCGCGCATCCGGCGGTTCAGCCGTACCGGTGCGGTGCTCCGGCTGGAGCAGACCGAGGTCCCGGAGGACTGGCAGTGAGCGGGGACGGCGTCGGTGCCGGTGCCGGGAGCGCGGGCGGGACGGAACGGGCGGGGACCCCGGAACGGGTCGGGATCGACGAGCTGCTGGAGCGGGTCCGGGCCGGTTACGAGCGGATCGGCCCGCAGGAGGCGGCAGCGGCGGCGACGGACGGGGCGCTGCTGGTGGACATCCGGTACGCGGCGCTCCGGGAGCGCGACGGGCTCATCCCCGGCGCGCTCGTGGTGGAGCGCAACGAACTGGAGTGGCGGCTCGACCCCCTGGGCAGCCACCGCGCCGCCGAAGCGGTGAGCCATGACCTCCGGGTCGTCGTCATCTGCAACGAGGGGTACGCCTCCAGCCTCGCGGTGGCGTCACTGCGACAGCTGGGGCTGCACCGGTCCACCGACCTGATCGGCGGATTCCAGGCCTGGCGCGCGGCCAGCCTCCCGGTGACACGCCCCTGACGGCGCCCTCCTCGGCCGCCTCCCGGTGACACGCCCCTGACAGCGTCCTGCTCGGCCCCCTCCCGGCGGGCTCCCTCCTGCCCGACTCCGTTCCCGGCGGGGTCCGGGCTCTCTCCTGCCCGGTGCCTCCCTCTCGGGACACACCCGAACGCCGCATTCCGGTGGAGCCATCGCCGTGCGCGACCGACATTCGCCTCATACAGAGGCGAAATGTACGGAGATGACACGCTATGGCGATCCCTGTTCTCACCCCGGACCAACTCGACGCCCAAGCCTCCCGGCTGTACGACACCGGGGCATGGCGGGAGATCGTCTCGGGGTGGGAGCGCACCGCCCCCGAGCCCGTGGCTCCGCCCCTTCCGGAGGAGGAGCGGCCCCTCTCGGGGCAGGTCCGGCCCTCCCCGGGGCAGGACCGGGCGGCCGACTGGCGGAGCCTGCTGTCCGTCCCCGTGGAGCAGCTCATCGACGACGCGCTAGGGGCGCTGCCCGCCGCGCCGCCGCCCCAGCGTCCGCTCCCCGGCCGGCTGGGAGCGGTCCTGCCCGACCGTGTCCATGCCTGGCGGCGGGTGGGCCAGGCCGATGTGCGGCCCTCCGTCCAGCTCGGCTACGCGCGGCAGATCCTGACCGAGTGGGGCTGGCAGAACACCCCGTACCGTCTGCGCGACGCCCGGGGCGCCCGCTGTGTCTGCGGCGCCCTGCTCACCGCGCACCGACTCGGCTACGGCTCCGCCGCCACCGTGGACCGGGCCGGTGCCTGGCTGATCACCGAACTGCGCTCCCAGGGGTGGACCGGACTGATCGGCCCCTGGAACCGAGCCCCCGGCCGCACCGCCGCCGATGCGCTGGCCCTCGTCGACGCGGCCGCCCGCCGTGCGGCCCTGGCCGGACACTGAGAACCGGGCGGCACAGGTCCCCTCCCCCGCTTCCGCTTCCGCTTCCGCTTCAGAACGGCTCGTCCAGGCCCTCCGTGTCCTCGCCCTCCTCCTCCAGCGCCTGGCGCACCACCCGCAGGGCCATGCCCTCCCCGTATCCCTTGCGGGCGAGCATCCCCGCCAGGCGGCGCAGTCGCTTGTCGCGGTCCAGGCCCCGGGTGGAGCGGAGCTTGCGGGCCACCAGCTCCCGGGCCCGCTCCTCCTCCTGGTCGGTGTCGAGCCGGCCGACCGCCTCGTCGATCACGGCGGAGTCCACCCCCTTCGTCCGCAGCTCACGGACGAGGGCGCGGCGCGCGAGCCCCCGGCCGTGGTGCCGGGACTCCACCCACGCCCCAGCGAAGGCGGCGTCGTCGATCAGCCCGACGTCCTCGAAACGGGCGAGGACCTCCTCGGCCGCCTCGTCCGGGATCTCCCGCTTGCGCAGGGCGTCCGCGAGCTGCTTGCGCGTCCTGGGCGTCCCGGTGAGCAGGCGCAGACAGATGTTGCGCGCCTGCTCGACCGGGTCCTGCGGCTCCCCCGTATGCCGCTGCCCACGGTCCCGCCGGTCGCGCGGCTCCCCCTGCTCGGCCCTCGACGAGGAGGGGGAACCGCTGCTCATGGTGGCGGAGCGGGCACGGCGGCCCGCCCCTTCGCCGAACCCGGTGCCGGGCTCGGCGGGCTCTCCCGGCCACTCCGTACGACGTGTCACGGCTGGGCCCTAGCTCTTGGCCGCCGCGGTCTTGGCCGTCTTCGCCTTGGCGGCCGTGGTCGCCGCGGGCTTCGCCGCCGCCTCCGTCGCTCCCGCGGCTGCCGCACCTTCCGCGGCCGGCTCGGCGGACCCGTCGTCCGGGCGGACGCCGACGCCCAGCTTCTCCAGGATCTTCTTCTCGATCTCGTTGGCGAGGTCGGGGTTGTCCTTGAGGAAGTTGCGGGCGTTCTCCTTGCCCTGGCCGAGCTGGTCGCCCTCGTACGTGTACCAGGCGCCGGCCTTGCGGACGAAGCCGTGCTCGACGCCCATGTCGATCAGCCCGCCCTCGCGGCTGATGCCCTGGCCGTAGAGGATGTCGAACTCGGCCTGCTTGAAGGGCGGGGCGACCTTGTTCTTGACGACCTTGACGCGGGTGCGGTTGCCGACGGCGTCCGTGCCGTCCTTGAGCGTCTCGATCCGGCGGATGTCGAGGCGCACCGAGGCGTAGAACTTCAGCGCCCGGCCACCGGTCGTGGTCTCCGGGGAGCCGAACATCACGCCGATCTTCTCGCGGAGCTGGTTGATGAAGATCGCCGTGGTCTTGGACTGGTTGAGCGCGCTGGTGATCTTGCGGAGGGCCTGGCTCATCAGACGGGCCTGGAGACCCACGTGCGAGTCACCCATCTCGCCCTCGATCTCCGCACGGGGCACCAGGGCCGCGACGGAGTCGATGACGATCAGGTCCAGGGCGCCGGAGCGGACCAGCATGTCGGTGATCTCGAGGGCCTGCTCACCGTTGTCCGGCTGGGACAGGATGAGGTTCTCGATGTCGACGCCGAGCTTCTTGGCGTACTCGGGGTCGAGGGCGTGCTCGGCGTCGATGAACGCCACCGAGCCGCCGGCCTTCTGCGCGTTGGCCACGGCGTGCAGCGTCAGCGTCGTCTTACCGGAGGACTCCGGTCCGTACACCTCCACCACGCGGCCGCGCGGCAGGCCGCCGACGCCGAGGGCGACGTCGAGGGCGGTCGATCCCGTGGGGATGACCTCGACGGGCTCGTTGGGCCGCTCGCCCAGGCGCATCACCGCGCCCTTGCCGAACTGTCGTTCAATCTGCGCGAGCGCGGCGTCCAGCGCCTTCTCGCGGTCGGTTCCTGCCATGGGTTCCACCCGATTTGCTTGAGTCGATCGCTTCACGTCAAAGACGCTAACCCCTGCCACTGACAATGGGCCTCGACGTCCTCCCGGCCTGTGGACAACTCCACGGCCGGGCCCGGAAAAACCCGGCCGAAATCCATGAGAATGGATGTTCGATTTTGGTGTCAAGCGCACCACGCGGGGTCCGGCCGACCGGGACGAGGGGCACCGACGGCCCCGGCCCCCGCCGGAGCGCCCGGTCCCCGCCCAGGTGGGAACGGTCGGTGCCGGACCCGTCGGAACGGTTGGGTACACCTACGCATTGTTCGACCCGCTCCCAGGGCTCGATTCTTCCTGAGGCGGCGGTGGCTCCGCCCCTCGTGCATCCGTCGGCCCCCAAGACCGGCATCCGCCGTACGAGGTCGGACGTCCCCTCGTCCGGAGCCCCCGCCGCGCCCCTTCCTTCGCCCGTGCCCGGTGTTCGCCGTGCGCGGGCCCAGCCGGGACCGGAGCCGGTCCCGGCCCACCCCTCAGGAGGAATCGCATGGTGTCTCAAGCTGCGGTGCGGCGTGTCGCCGCTGCCGCGTGTGCGGTCGGCGCACTGATAGCCGGTGCCGGTGCGGCCGGTGCGGCACCCACGCCCACGCCCACCGAAGGACGCGTCCTGGGCGCCGACCGCGCGGGCGCGGTGGCGGGCTCGTACATCGTCACCTTCAAGGACTCGGTGCCGCGGGCGGACATCGACAAGGTGGCGAGATCCCTCGCCGGACGGCACGGCGGAAAGGTCGGCCACACCTACACCGCCGCGCTCCGCGGCTTCTCCGTGAAGATGGGCGAGGAGCAGGCCGGGCGGCTCGCGGCCGATCCCTCCGTCGCCCGCGTGGAGGCCGACGGAGTCGCGTACGCCCTGGGCACCCAGAACGACCCGACCTGGGGCCTGGACCGCATCGACCAGCGCGATCTGCCCGGAGACCGCAAGTTCACGTACCCCAACACCGCGTCCAACGTGACGGCCTATGTGCTCGACACCGGGATACGCACCTCGCACCGGGACTTCGGCGGCCGGGCGGTCAGCGGCTACGACTTCATCGACAACGACTCCGTCGCCCAGGACTGCAACGGGCACGGCACCCATGTGGCGGGCACCGTCGGCGGTACGGCCTACGGCGCCGCCAAGGGCGTGAAGCTCGTGGGCGTACGGGTCCTCAACTGCCAGGGCAACTCCGGCTCCACCTGGGCCCCGGTGCTGGCCGGCATCGACTGGGTGACCAAGAACGCGGTCAAGCCCGCCGTCGCCAACATGAGCATCGGCGGCGGCCGGAACTCCTCGGTCGACGACGCGCTGGCCCGGTCGATCGCCTCCGGCGTCACCTACGTCGTCGCGGCGGGCAACGACGGCGCCAACGCCTGCAACACCTCCCCGGCCGCCGTGCCGGGCGCGGTGACGGTGGGCGCCACGGACAGCCGCGACGCCCGGTCGGTCTGGCCGAGCGGCAAGTCCTCCAACCACGGCACCTGCCTGGACCTGTTCGCCCCCGGCTCCGACATCGTCTCCGCCTCCCACCTCAACGACACCGGCTCCCGCTCCGACGGCGGCACCTCGATGGCCTCCCCGCACGTGGCGGGCGCGGCGGCCCTGCTGCTCTCGGCCAACCCCTCCTGGACGCCCAAGCAGGTCCACGACCGGCTGATCGCCGACGCCACCCCGAACAAGGTCACCGACGCGCGGACCGGTTCGCCCAACCGCCTGCTTTACGTCCCGAACGACGGCGACACCACCCCGCCGCCCACCGGCAGCACCTTCGAGAACACCAACGCCTTCCCGATCCGCGACAACGCGACCGTCGAGTCCCCCGTCACCGTGAGCGGCATCGCGGGCAACGCGCCCTCGGCGCTCTCCGTCACGGTCGACATCCGGCACACCTTCCGCGGTGACCTGCGGGTCGACCTCGTCGCCCCGGACGGCGGCGTCTTCCGGCTCAAGGACTACAACGCCAACGACAGCGCCGACGACGTACGCGGCACCTTCACCGTGAACGCCTCCGCGAAACCCGCCAACGGCACCTGGAAGCTGCGGGTGAGCGACAACTGGGTCAACGACACCGGGACGCTGAACTCCTGGTCGCTGAAGTTCTGACCGGCCGCTGAAGGGCTGGCCGACCGCTGAGGTGCTGGCCCACCGCCGAGGTCCTGGTCGGCCGAAGTCCCGGCGGAGCCCCGGGAACCTTCCGGGGCTCCGCCTCCTCCGGGAACACCCCACCGGACCGCCGGTGATCCAGGTCCCGAACCCTGATGGATCCCGGCACACCCGGCCGGTGAGACCTCTCCGCGAACCTCACCGGCCGGTCGGGGGGACGCCTGCGGCGCCCGCACATGCGCCGCAGGCGTCACTCCCCTTTCCAGCCACCGTCGTGAAAGGCCATCATGAGCCCGCCGGGCGGCCCACCGGCCCCCGGCCGTGATGCCCCTGCCGCCCACGGGCGCGGAAGGAAGCCATGGACGCCGACCCGCCGACCTCCGTCCCCGCCGGAGCCCCGACCGGGCACACCGCGCTCCTGGACGGCCTCCGCGACGACCTGTACGCGGAGCTGGACCGTCGGCCCGCCCTGGTGGTGGTCACCGGCGCGGCCGGGGTGGGAAAGAGCCGCCTGGTCCGCGAACTCCTCACACGGACACCGCTGTCGGACACCCCCGCCCTGGTCGCCCGCTGCCGGGCGTCGGACGCCCCCGCCCCGTTCGCACCGCTCGTCGAGGCGCTGGCCCGGTGCCGGCCCCCGGCGGAGGGCCTGCCTCCGGTGACCGGTGCGCTCCGGGGGCTGCTGCCCGAGCTGGCCGGCCTCCTGCCGCCCGCACCGCCCCCGGTGGGCGATCCGCGCGCCGAACAGCACCGCCTCGTCCGGGCACTGTGCGGGCTGACCACATCCCTGGGGAGGGCGGTTCTCGTCGTGGAGGACGTCCAGTGGGCCGACGACGGCACCGCCGCCTTCCTCCGTACGCTCGTCTCCGACCCGCCGCCGCACCTGGGACTGGTGCTCACCGCGCGCGGCCGGGACGGTGACGCGTTCCCCCTCCCGCTGCGCCCGCCGTCCCATGTGGTGGCGGCCGAGCGGCACCTCGAACCGCTGTCGGTGGCCGGGACGGGTGCGCTGGCCGGCGGTCTGCTCGGCGGGCGGGCGGTGCCCGGGGAGTTGGCGGAGGAGCTGCACCGGTGGACGGGCGGCCTTCCGTACGTGATCGAGGAGATGCTGCGCCACCGGCCCGATCCCCTGGCGCAACTCACCGGAGCGGACGGGGACGGAGCTCCGGAGCCGCCGCTGCCCGCCTCCGTACGCCGACTCGTGGTGGAGGGGCTGCGCCGCCTTCCCCCGGACGCGCGGAAGGTGGCCTCGGCGGCCGCGGTGCTCGACGGCCCCGCCCCCGTACACCTGCTGGGAGCGGTCGCGGGGCTGGGCGAGGAGGAGACCCGCCGTGCGCTCACCGCGGCGCTGGAGGAAGGTGTCCTGCGAGCGGCGGGGGACGTGGGGGGCGGCGCTTACGCCTTTCCCTACGCGCTGGCGCGCAGAGCGGCGTACGAGGCGGTCCCGGGGCCGGAACGGCCCGTCCTGCATCTGCGCGCGGCCCGCGCCCTCGCCCGGCACGCCTCGCCCCTGCCCCTCGTGCGCATCGCCGGGCACCACCGGCTGGCCGGCCGCCCCGCGGAGGCGGTGCGGTGGCTGGAGGCGGCCGCGGACCGGGCCGCCGGGAACGGGGACGCCGGTGCGGCCACCGACCGCTATCTGGCCGCCCTGCGCGGCGGGCCCCCGGCCGTCGTCCGCGACCGGGTCGCGCTGAAGCTGGCCCGCGTCGCCCTCAACGCCCGCCCCGGACCCCAGGTGCCCGCCGCCCTGCGGCAGGTGCTCGACGGCTGCTCCCTGGGCCCGGGGCCGAGCGGCGAGATCCGGCTCCTCCTGGGGCTGCTGCTGCGCAACCAGTCGGGTTCCGGCCTGGAGGCGCTGGAGGAGATAGCGCGTGCCGTCCCGGATCTCCTCACCGTCTCGCCGGGGCAGGCCGCACGCGCCCTGGCGATCATCGCCATCCCCTCCCTCAAGGGGTGGCCGCTCGGTGAGCACCGGCGGCTGCTGGCCGAAGCGGAACGGCTGCTGCCGCAGGTGGACGGGGACGACCTGCGGGCGGCCGTCCTGGCCAACCGGGCCACCGCCCTGGCCCTCATGGGCGATCCCTCGGCATGGGACGCGGTGGCCGAGCTGCCCGACACCCTCAGTGGCGAGGCGGCTGCCCGGGTGCACGCCAATCTGGCGGGGGCCGCGACCGCCCTCGGCCATCCGGAACGCGCCCGGGCCTGCCAGACCCGCGCCTGGCAGGCGGTCCGGACCCACCACGCCCCGTACCTCGAAGCGTTCGTCGAGACCACGGACATGCTCACCGCCTTCACCCGCGGCCGGTGGACCGGGCTGCTGGAGCGGGCGGAGCGCGCCGAGGAGCAGTACCGGGACGTGCCCGACTTCCATGCGGAGGCCCTCCTCGTCTGCGGGCTGCTGCGCCTGCACACCAAGGGGCAGACCGATGTGGCGCGCCGCCTCCTGGAGCGGGCCGTCCGCACCACCGCGCTGGACACCGGCATCGTGCTGACCTCCGCCGCGGCCGCCCAGGTCCGGGTCCATCTGGCGGCCGGCCGCCCCGCCCCGGCCGTGCAGGCGATGGAAGGGGCGCTGCACCACGTCCGCCGGACCGGTGCGTGGGTCTGGGCGAGCACCCTCGCGCCGACGGCCGTCCAGGCGCTGCTGCGGGCCGGCCACGCCGGGGAGGCCCGCCTCCTCGTCACGGAGCTGGCCGACGGCATCGCCCGCCGGGACGCGCCGGCCGCCCGGGCCGCCCTGCTGACCTGCCGGGCGCTGCTCACCGACGCGGCCGGACCGCAGCCGGGGACCGGCGGGGCCGACGCCCCGTATCTGACCGCCGTGGACGCCTGGACGGAGCTGGAGCGCCCCTACGAGGCCGCGTACGTCAGGGAGGCCTGGGGACTCCGGCTGCTGGCCGCGGGCACGGCGGGCGGGCGCACCGTGCTGCACGAGGCGATCGCGGCCTACCAGGACATCGACGCCGTATGGGATGTGCTGCGCTGTCAGCGGGGGCTGCGGGACCACGGCCAGGTCACCGTCCGCAGGCCCGGCGCGCTGGGGTACGGGGACCATCTGTCCCCCCGGGAGCGTGCGGTGGCCCGGCTCGCCTCGCTCGGCCTCTCGAACCGCGAGATCGCCCGTGAGCTGGTCCTCTCGCACCGGACGGTCGAGCACCACGTGGCCCGCGCCCTGCGGAAGCTGGGGGTGTCGTCCCGTACGGAGATCGGCTCGCAGCTCGGCCCGTGACCGGCCAGGTGCCCTGCGTCGAGGCGGCAGGGAACCCTCTTCGACGTCTCGCGATGATCAGCGGCCGACTCTTCGGGGGGCCGGGCGTCGGGCCGGGTGGTGGCGGGGCCGGCTCAGGGGTCCGTACGCCCCGGGCCGCCGAGCGCCCGGCGTATCCGGGAGAGGGCCGACTCCCCGCGCCTGGGCCGGGGGCCGCCGTGCACCCGGGGGTCGTCGGTGACGTCGTACCGCTTCACATAGGCGGCCAGGAACGCCTGGAGGGTGGCGACGGCGGGGATGGCGATCAGGGCGCCGACGGCCCCCAGCAGGGCCGTCCCCGCGATCACCGAACCGAAGGCGACCGCCGGGTGGATGTCGACGGTCCTGGCGGTCAGCTTGGGCTGGAGGACGTAGTTCTCGAACTGCTGGTAGACGACCACGAAGCCGAGCACCCACAGCGCGTACCAGGGGTCGACCGTGAAGGCGATCAGCATCGGCAGGGCGCCCGCCAGATACGTACCGATGGTCGGGATGAACTGGGAGACGAGCCCCACCCAGACCGCGAGCGCCGGAGCGTAGGGCACGCCGAGGGCGAGCAGCAGGATGTAGTGCGCGGCGCCGGAGATCAGGGCCATCAGACCGCGTGAGTAGAGGTAGCCGCCGGTCTTGTCTACCGCGATCTCCCAGGCGCGCAGCACCTCGGTCTGCCGGGCGGGCGGCAGCACGGAGCAGAGGGCGCGGCGCAGCCGGGGGCCGTCGGCCGCGAAGTAGAACGAGAACAGGAAGATCGTCAGCAGCCGGAACAGTCCGCCCAGGACCGTGGTGGAGATGTCGAGCACCCCGGAGGCGCTGTTCTGGACGTACTTCTGCAGCCAGTCGGAGTGCAGCAGGCTGTCCTGGACCTCGACCCGCGACAGCTCGGTGTGGAAGGTGTGGTTGACCCAGTTGATCACCGAGTCGATGTACTTGGGGAAGTCGTCGACCATGTCGACGATCTGGCCCGCGAGCATCGACCCCAGCAGGACGACGAACCCCGCACTGAAGATCATCAGGCCGATGAAGACGAGGAACGTGGCCAGTCCCCGGCGCATGCCGCGCGCCGACATCCGGCCCACCGCGGGCTCGATCGCGAGCGCGAGGAAGAACGCGATCAGCACGTTGGTCAGCAACCCGATGAGCTGGTCGAACGCCCAGCTGCCGAGCCGGAAGCAGGCGTAGAGCGCCAGGGCCAGCACCATCGCACGCGGCAGCCAGCCCGGCATCCGGGCGGGCCCCGGACCGGACGGCGGCGCGGGGGGCTCGGCGGGCGGGGTGGCGGGCGGCTGGGCCGGGACGGTCTCGTCTGTCGATGACACGGGACAAGTCTCGCCTACGCCACTGACAGCACGGCCCCCGGCCGGTCGGCGCGCGTACCGCTCGGGACGGGTGCCGGCCGGGACGGGCGGGTCAGCGCTTGTCTGCGGGGACGTCCATGGACGCGCAGACCGCACGCCAGACGTCCTTCGCCTCCCAGCCCGCGTCCAGCGCCTGGTGGACCGTACGGCCACCGAGTTCGGCCATCACATGGTCACGTGCGAAGGAGTCCGCGTACGCGGCACCGAAGTGGTCCGCCATCCGCTCCCAGAAAATCGTCAACCGCATGCCTTCAGTATCGCGCTCCTGAGAGTGCAGCCGGTCCGCCGGACCTGTGCCTGGGCCGCTTACCCCTCTACGGTCGGTCCCATGGCTGGAACCGGAGCACCTCCTCTCGCCCGTGCCGAGCACTTCATCTGGCTCACCGCCCGCGTCCTCGAACAGCGCAGGTTCGCCCACCGCTTCCTCGACGGCTCACCGGACCCCGTCGAGACGGCGCTGGCCGCCTACGGGAACGAGGACGGCGGCTACGCCCACGCGCTGGAACCCGATCTGCGGGGGCCGGTCAGCCAGCCGCTGCACACCGCCCACGCGCTGAGCGTCCTCGACTCGATCGGCCGCTGCGCCGGGCCGCGTGTGGAGCGGATCTGCCGCTATCTGAGCAAGGTGTCGACGAAGGAGGGCGCGCTTCCGGCTCTGCTCCCCACGCAGCGCGGCTATCCCGCCGCCCCGTTCGTACCCGTCGTCGACGACCCGCCGGCCGAACTGCTCGCGACCGGTCCGATCGTCGGACTGCTGCACCGCAACGAGGTGTGGCACGCCTGGCTGTTCCGGGCGACGGACTTCTGCTGGAGCGCCGTGGACGCCCTGGAGCAGTCGCACCCGTACGAGATCGAGGCCGCGGTCGCGTTCCTGGACGGGGTGCCGGACCGGACCCGTGCCGAGCGGGCGGCGGACCGGCTCGGCCGGCTGGTGCGCGCCCGGCGGCTCGCGGTGCTGGACCCGGCCCGGCGGGCGGAGTACCCGGTGGCACCGGGGTACGCACCGGGCGAGCACCACTTCCCGTACGACTTCGCCCGTACGCCGGAGTCACTGGCCCGCCGCTGGTTCACCGACGAGGAGCTGGAACGCTCCCTGGACCACCTGACGGCCGAGCAGCAGGAGGACGGCGGCTGGCCAGTCAACTGGCGCCGGTGGGCCCCCGGCACCGCGCTGGAGGGCAGGCCCCTGGTGACGCTCAGAGCCCTGGAGACGCTACGGGCCTACGGCCGTGCCCCGGGCTGACCGGGCTCCTCGGGGCCGTACCTTCGGGTGCCTCCCGAAGCCTCCGCCGCCCCCGGGGCACCGCTTCACCCCGCCAGTGCGCGGACGCCCGCCGTGACCACCACGGCGGCGCCGACGACCACCAGGAAGGGGGCGCGCAGGATCAGCGCGACCGCGGCGGCCGCGAGTCCGGCGGCCCGGGCGTCGAGGACGAGGTGCTGTCCGTCGCCGAAGGTCTGCTGTGCGGTGAGGGCCGCCAGCAGCGCCACCGGCAGCAGGGTCGCCATCCGCCGGACGAGCGGCCGCTCCAGCACTCCGGCGGGGACCAGCAGACCCGCGTACTTGGCGAGGTAGCAGCCCGCCGCCGTCAGCCCGATCGCTATCCAGACGTTCATGAGTCACGCCCGCCCTTCGTCCCCGTCGTCTTCTCCGGTGAGGCCGTCACCGTTCCCCGCCCGCGCCGGCCCATCAGGAAGAGGACGACGGGCGCGGCGAGCGCGGACAGCAGCACCGGTACACCGGCAGGCAGGACGGGCAGCAGCGTCAGCGCCAGCAGCACCGCGACCCCGGCGGTGACGCGTTCGACGGTGCTCCTGAGCATCGGCGCGAGCAGCGCGAGGAAGACGGCGGGGCTGGCCGCGTCCAGGCCCCAGGCCTCGGTGTCGCCCAGCGCCTCGGCCCCCATCGCACCCACCAGGGTGGTGAGGTTCCACAGCACGTAGAGGGTGAGCCCGGTGACCGTGAAGCCGATGCGCGCGGCCCGCCGGGTGGGCTGGGCCACGGTGACCGCGGTCGTCTCGTCGATCACCCAGTGGGCGGCGAGGGGCCGCACCGCCCGGGGAAGCACCAGGAGCTGCGAGAGGCGCAGCCCGTAGAAGGCGTTGCGGACACCCAGGAAGAACGCCCCGGCCGCCGCCGTGTACGGGTTGCCGCCCGCCGCCAACGCCCCGACCAGGGCGAACTGCGAAGCGCCGGTGAAGACGAAGAGGCTCAGGGCGCAGATCTGGAGCAGGCTGAGCCCGGAGCCGGCGGCGGTGACGCCGAAGGCGAAGCCGGAGAGACCGACGGCGACACCGACGGCGAGCGCGTCCCGTACGACGGCGGCGTCGGGCTTGCCCGGCGCGGGGGACGGGGCCGGGGCCGCCGGGGACGGCGGCCCGGCGGATATGGCACCGGTCGCGCCGGTGCTCTCTGGGAGTGCTGTCTGTTCTGCCACCCGCCGCACGTTACGGGGAGGGCCGGGATCCGGTCTTGTACGTTCTTGCGCTCCCCGTCCTCCTCGGGGAGGTGCCCTAGGAGGCGGGTCGCGCGCGCCGGTACACGCCCCGCTCGCGCTGGTACGCGCCGGGCGGCACCCCCACGATCCGGGTGAAGTGACGGTTGAGGTGCGGCTGATCGGTGAAGCCGACGACGGCGGCGGCCTCGGCGGGAGCGGTGCCCGCGTCGAGCAGCCGGCGGGCCCTGCGCACCCGGGCGTCGGTGAGCCAGGCGTGCGGAGGCATCCCGTACTCCTTCTTGAACGCCCGCAGCAGCGCGAACGGGCTGGTGCCCAGCTCGGCGGCGAGCGCCTCCAGCGTGGGCGGGGCGGCCATCCTCCCCTCCAGCGCGAGCCGGGCGCGTTCGGCGTCGCGTGCGCTCCCGGCCCGCGGCGTGGTGCGCGGGAGCACGCCGCCGTGCCGGTCGAGGAGACGGACGACCAGGACGCGCAGCAGGCTGTCGGCGGCCAGCGCGTTGCCCTCCTCGGCCGCTCGGTGCACCTGGGTGATCAGCCGGGCGGCGTACGGGTCGGTGGTGCGGCTCTCCCCGAACCACACGGTTCCGCGCAGCGATGTCACCTCGGCCGCGATGTCGTCGACCACCTGGGCGGAGGGGTAGAGCGTGTCGTACGTCCAGCCTCCGGGCTGCCCGGGGCGGGCGGTGTGCGGCACCTCCGGGTTGATCATCACCACGGTGCCGGGGATCGCGTGGACCGTGCCGCCGGGCAGCCCCACGTCCTCCACCCCGCCGGTGACCGCACCGAGCACGTACCCCTCGTGGCTGTGCCGGGGGAAGGTGTGGCGGACGTACCGGGCGCGCAGCAGATCGAGGTCGGGCAGCTCCGCGTACGTCCAGTGCCGCGCCCACTCCGTCGCCCGATCCGCTCCCGCCATGGCCACATTCTCGCAGGTCCCGGCCGTGCGACGCAGAGCGGGCGAGGGGGGCCGGGTGGTGTCGGGCGGCCCGTTGTCAGTGGCGGGGTGCACGATGGGGGACATGACCGGCTCCGCTCTCGACGCCTTCTCGCCCGCGACCCGCAGCTGGTTCGCCGGTGCCTTCAGCGCGCCCACCGCCGCGCAGGAAGGCGCCTGGCGGGCCATCGGCGAGGGCAGCGACGTGCTGGTGGTCGCGCCGACCGGTTCCGGGAAGACGCTGGCCGCGTTCCTCGCCTCGCTGGACCGGCTGGCCGCCGGCCCGCCGCCCGCCGAGGCGAAGAAGCGCTGCCGCGTGCTGTACGTGTCCCCGCTCAAGGCGCTGGCGGTCGACGTGGAGCGGAACCTGCGCTCCCCGCTGACCGGCATCCGCCAGGAGTCGGTGCGCCTCGGCCTGCCCGAGCCGGAGGTGCGGGTGGGCATCCGGTCCGGTGACACCCCGCCCGCCGAGCGGCGCTCCCTGGTGACCCGGCCGCCGGACATCCTGATCACCACGCCCGAATCGCTGTTCCTGATGCTCACGTCCTCCGCCCGGGACGCGCTGGCGGGCGTCGAGACGGTGATCCTGGACGAGGTGCACGCCGTCGCCGGTACGAAGCGCGGCGCCCATCTCGCGCTCTCCCTGGAGCGGCTCGACGAGCTGCTGCCCCGGCCCGCCCGGCGGATCGGACTCTCCGCGACGGTCCGCCCGGTCGGGGAGGTGGCCCGCTTCCTGTCGCCGCAGCGCAAGGTGGAGGTCGTCCAGCCGCCCTCCACCAAGGAGTTCGACCTGTCGGTGGTCGTCCCGGTCGAGGACCTGGGCGAGCTGGGAGGTTCCCCGGCCACCGACGGGGACGCCGCCCAGGCCGAGAAGCCCTCGATCTGGCCGCATGTCGAGGAGCGCATCGCGGATCTCGTCCAGGCGCACCGCTCCACCATCGTCTTCGCCAACTCCCGGCGACTGGCCGAGCGGCTGTGCAACCGGCTGAACGAGATCGCGTACGAGCGAGCCACCGGCACCGCCTTCGACCCGGACAACCCCGTCCCCGCGCTCCCGGAGGCCCACGCCCCCGCCGAGATCATGGCCCAGTCCGGTGCGGGCAAGGGCGCTCCCCCGCTGCTGGCCCGTGCCCACCACGGATCGGTCTCCAAGGAGCAGCGGGCCCAGGTCGAGGAGGACCTCAAGGCCGGGCGGCTGCCCGCCGTGGTGGCCACCTCCAGCCTGGAGCTGGGCATCGACATGGGCGCGGTCGACCTGGTGGTCCAGGTCGAGTCCCCGCCCTCCGTCGCCTCCGGCCTCCAGCGGGTCGGCCGTGCCGGACACCAGGTGGGCGCGGTCTCCACCGGCGTGGTCTTCCCGAAGTACCGGGGCGATCTGGTGCAGGCCGCCGTCGTCACCGAGCGGATGCGCGAAGGGGCCATCGAGGCGCTGCGCATCCCGTCCAATCCGCTGGACGTGCTGGCCCAGCAGCTGGTCGCCATGGTGGCCCTTGACAGCTGGCAGGCCGACGACCTGCTGGCCCTGGTCCGCCGGGCCGCCCCCTTCGCCTCGCTCCCCGAGTCGGCGTTCACCGCCGTTCTCGACATGCTCGCCGGACGCTATCCCTCCGACGCCTTCGCGGAGCTGCGCCCCCGGGTCGTCTGGGACCGCGTCGGCGGTACGGTCACGGGCCGCCCCGGCGCGCAGCGGCTCGCCGTCACCTCCGGGGGCACCATCCCCGACCGGGGCCTCTTCGGGGTCTTCCTGGCCGGGGCCGACCCGAAGAAGGGCGGCGGCCGGGTCGGCGAGCTGGACGAGGAGATGGTCTACGAATCCCGCGTCGGCGACGTCTTCACACTGGGCACCACGTCCTGGCGGATCGAGGACATCACCCGCGACCGGGTGCTCGTCTCCCCCGCCCCGGGTGTTCCGGGACGGCTGCCGTTCTGGAAGGGCGACCAGCTGGGCCGCCCGCTGGAGCTGGGCCGCGCCCTGGGGGCCTTCCTCCGCGAGATCGGCGGGCTCTCCGAGGAGGACGCCCGGCTCCGGCTGCTGGCCGCCGGGCTGGACGCCTGGGCGGCGGACAACATCCTGGCCTATCTGGACGAGCAGCGCCGGGCCTGCGGCCATGTCCCGGACGACCGGACGATCCTGGTGGAGCGGTTCCGCGACGAGCTGGGCGACTGGCGGGTCGTCGTGCACTCCCCCTTCGGCGCCCAGGTGCACGCCCCCTGGGCGCTCGCCCTCTCCGCCCGCCTCGGTGAGCGGTACGGGATGGACGCCCAGGTCATGCACGCCGACGACGGGATCGTGCTGCGGCTCCCCGACGCGGACATGATGGGCCTGGATCTGCTCGACTTCGACGCCCCGGCCGCCACCCCGGACACGGGAAGCGGGAAGGCGGCTCCGCAGCCCTTCTCGTACGACAACGAGCAGCCGCCGGTCGGCGCCACCGACGTCCTCTTCGACCAGGGTGAGGTGCAGCAGATCGTCACCGACCAGGTCGGTGGCTCGGCGCTGTTCGCCGCCCGCTTCCGCGAGTGCGCCGCCCGGGCCCTGCTGCTGCCGAGGCGCTCGCCCGGCAAGCGCACCCCGCTCTGGCAGCAGCGCCAGCGCGCCTCGCAGCTGCTCCAGGTGGCGTCAGAGTTCGGTTCGTTCCCGATCGTCCTGGAAGCCGTCCGCGAGTGTCTCCAGGACGTCTTCGACGTCCCCGGGCTCACCGAGCTGATGGGGGACCTGGAGGCGCGCCGGGTCCGGCTGGTCGAGGTCACCACCCAGGAGCCCTCCCCGTTCGCCCGCTCCCTGCTCTTCGGTTACGTCGCGCAGTTCCTGTACGAGGGCGACTCACCGCTGGCCGAGCGGCGGGCCGCCGCCCTCTCGCTGGACTCCCGTCTCCTGGCGGAGCTGCTGGGCCAGGCCGAGCTGCGCGAGCTGCTCGACCCCGAGGTCCTCACCGAGCTGGAGCGGGAGCTCCAGTGGCTCACCGAGGACCGCCGGGTCAAGGACGTCGAAGGGGTCGCGGATCTGCTGCGCGTGCTGGGCCCCCTCACCGAAGCCGAGCTGGCCGAGCGGGGCGCCGAGCCCTCCTGGGCTCCGGAGCTGGCGACCGCCCGCCGGGCGATCCGGGTCCGGATCGCCGGGACGGACCACTGGGCGGCGATCGAGGACGCGGGGCGGCTGCGGGACGCGCTCGGCACGGCGCTCCCGGTCGGGGTGCCCGAGGCGTTCACCGAGCCGGTGAAGGATCCCCTGGGCGATCTCCTCGCCCGCTTCGCCCGGACGCACGGCCCGTTCACCGCCGCCCGGGCCGCCGAGCGGTTCGGCCTGGGCACCGCCGTCACGGACGGTGCGCTGCACCGGCTGGCCGCCGCGGGCCGGACCGTGCAGGGCGAGTTCCACCCGGCGGGCATCGGCCAGGAGTGGTGCGACGCCACGGTCCTGCGCCGGCTCCGCCGCCGTTCGCTGGCCGCGCTCCGCCAGGAACTGGAGCCGGTGGAGCCCGCGGCGCTCGCCTCCTTCCTCCCGCAGTGGCAGCACTTCGGCTCCAGCAGTCTCCGGGGCATCGACGGACTGGCCCGCGCCGTGGAGCAGCTCCAGGGGGCGCCCGTTCCCGCCTCGGCCCTGGAGAAGCTCATCCTGCCGAGCCGGGTCAGGGGGTACACCCCCGCGATGCTGGACGAGCTGACGACCACCGGCGAGGTGATCTGGGCCGGGGCCGGGGCGCTGCCCGGCAAGGACGGCTGGCTCTCCCTCTACCCCGCCGACGGCGCGCCCCTGCTGCTGCCGGCACCGCACCCACTGGAGCTGTCGGCGCTCCACGAGTCCCTGCTCACCACCCTGGCCGGGGGGTACGGCCTCTTCTTCCGGCAGATCGCCGACCAGGTCCGGGCCACCACCCACCCGGACTGCTCCGACCAGCAGCTCGCCGACGCGCTCTGGGAGCTGGCCTGGTCGGGCAGGCTGACCAACGACACCCTCGCCCCGCTCCGCTCGCTCCTCGGCTCGGGGAGGACGGCGGGCTCCACCGCCCACCGCGCCCGGCGCAGTGTGCCGCGCGGGCGGTACGGCTCCCTCACCGCGGCCGCCCGGCCCGCCTCCCGCACCGGCCCGCCGACGGTCTCGGGCCGCTGGTCGCTGCTGCCCCCACGCGAGCCCGAGCCGACCCACCGCGCCCACGCCCTGGCCCGCACCCTGCTCGACCGGCACGGCGTGGTGACCCGGGGCGCGGTCCAGGCCGAAGGGGTGGAGGGCGGCTTCTCCGCGACGTACCGCATCCTGGCCGCCTTCGAGGACAGCGGCCAGGCCCGGCGGGGCTACGTGGTGGAGGGGCTCGGGGCCGCCCAGTTCGCGATGGACGGGGCGGTGGACCGGCTGCGGGCGGCCGCCACGGCCCGCGACCGCCGGGCCCCGGGCACCGCGCCGCAGGCCCTGGTGCTCGCCGCCGCAGACCCGGCCAACGCGTACGGCGCCGCGCTGCCCTGGCCGGAGTCCCCGGACGGCGCCGGACACAAGCCCGGCCGCAAGGCGGGGGCCCTGGTGGTCCTCGTCGACGGCGAGCTGACGCTCTACATGGAGCGCGGCGGCAAGTCCCTGCTCGCCTGGCCCTCCGACCCCGAGTCCCCCGCACTCCTGGCAGCGGCCGAGGCCCTGGCCGCCGCCGCCCGCGCCGGGACCCTGGGCACGGTGACGGTGGAGCGGACGAACGGGGTCTCCGCCCTCACCTCGCCCCTGGGGCGGACGCTGGAGGCGGCAGGCTTCCTCGCCACCCCGAAAGGCCTGCGCCTGCGAGCCTGACCCGGGCGTGCCCCGGCCCAGAGGGAGGGACCGCCCCGGGCGGGCCAGGCCGCACCCACCGCCGCCGCTCCGTAACCGCCCCTCCACCCCGGCCACCCGGCACCCACCACGGCGCAACCGGCCCTCCTCGTCCCCACCGTCCATCGCCGCACCACGCCTCACCCCACCGAGGCACCCGCGCGCCCATCATGGAGGTATGCCTGAAGGAGACACCGTCCTGCAGACCGCCGCCCGGCTGCACGCAGCGCTGGCGGGCCGGGTCCTGACCGAGGCCGACCTGCGGGTCCCCCGGTTCGCCACCTCCGACCTCAGCGGCCGTACGGTCCTCGACGTCACCGCGCGCGGCAAGCACCTGCTGACCCGCGTCGAGGGCGGGCTCACCCTGCACAGCCACCTCAGGATGGACGGTGCCTGGCGGGTGTACGCACCGGGCGAGCGCTGGCGCGGCGGCCCCGGGCACCAGATCCGCGCGGTGCTCGCCAACACCGAGCACACGGCCGTCGGCTACCGGCTCCCCGTCCTCGAACTGCTCCGCACCAGCGAGGAGAGCAGGGCCGTCGGCCATCTCGGCCCCGATCTGCTCGGCCCGGACTGGGACCCCGGCGCGGCCGTGGCGCGGCTCGCCGCCACCCCGGACCGCCCTCTCGGCGAAGCCCTCCTGGACCAGCGCAACCTGGCGGGCATCGGCAATGTCTACAAGTGCGAGCTGTGCTTCCTGGCCCGCGTCACTCCCTGGCTCCCCGTGGGCGCCCTGCCCGACGGCGCCCTCCCGAGGCTGGTCGCCCTGGCCCACCGGCTCCTCGACGCCAACCGGTACCGCCCCACCCGCACCACCACCGTCCGCGCCGAACGCCGCCCCCGCCCCGACACCCCGGCCCCCGCCCGCCCGAAGAGGCCCCTGCCGCCCCTCCGGGTCCAGGAACCCCTGTACGTCTACGGGCGGCACCGCCGCCCCTGCCTGCGCTGCGGCACCCCGATCCGCAAGGCCGACGAGGCCGACCGGCCCACCTACTGGTGCCCGTCCTGCCAAGCGGGCCCGACGCCCTGAGGGCACAGTGGAAGAGGGACCGGCACAACGATTGACGGTCCGTCGGATTCAGCCGTACGGTCCCCTCATGCCCCTCTCCACGGACGACGTGTACACCGCGTCCGCCGCCTACGACCTCACGGGCCGCTCCGCGCTCGTCACGGGCGCGGCGAGCGGGATCGGCCGGGCGAGCGCCGCGCTGCTGGCCGGGGCCGGAGCCGTGGTCCACTGCGCCGACCGTGACGAGACGGGGCTGCGCCGGACGTACGAGACGATCACGCGGGCGGGCGGCACGGCCCGCACCCACGCGCTCGACGTCACCGACCGGGACGCGGTGCGGGCGGCCGTCCGGGCGGCGGACGAGGTCGACATCCTGGTCGCCGCGGCCGGGATCATGCACACGAGCAGCGTCCTGGAGACGGCGGACGACGACCTGGACCGGGTGCTGGCGGTCAATTTCAAGGGGGTGCTGTACGCCTGCCAGGAGGTGGCCCGCTCCCTGGTCGACCGCTCCGCCCCCGGTTCGCTGATCACGCTGGCGTCCGGCGCCGTGGACTCCGCGCAGGCGGGCCTGCTCTGCTACGGCGCCGCGAAGGCGGCCGTGGTCCAGCTGACCAGGACGCTCGCCACCGAGCTGGGCCCGCACGCCATCCGGGTGAACGCGGTGGCCCCGGGGTGGATCCGTACGCCGATGACCGAACGGCACGATGCCGAGCAGCAGCGGCGGGCGGAGGCCACGATGGCCCGGATCTCGCCCCTGGGACGGGTCGGGGAGCCCGCGGACGTGGCCCACGCGGTGCTGTATCTGGCGTCCGACGCGTCGGCCTTCACGACCGGCCAGATCCTCCGCCCGAACGGCGGCGTCGCCATGCCCTGGTAACCCCCGCCCCCCACCGCCCACACCCCTGCTGCCGCTCCCGCCCCGGCCCGGATATCGCCCGGAGCCACCCCGTAACCGCCTCCACCGCCCCCGAGCTCGCCCGCCAAGCGGAAGCGGGACCGGAGCCCACCCCCGAACCGGAACCCGAACCCCGATCCACCCCCGAACCGGAGCCCTCGGCCGGACCCGAACCGGAATCCGTCCCCGAACCCCCAGCGCTCCCCCCACCCGCCACAGCCGCCACATGGACCGGCAGCAGGCTCAGCCCCCACCCGCCCGCGGCCACCGCACCCTCCACCAGACCGGCCTGCTCCGGCTGGAGGGCCAGGCGCAGCACCGCCCACCACCACAGCCCGCCGAGGGCCAGCGCCGGCACCCATCGCCGTACCATCGCTGCCCTCCTGCGGCCGACATCCTTTCGGGCAGTTTCCCCCGGCAGCGGCCCCCGTGCATCCAGAACGCACGCCCGACAGCTCCCCCACACGCACCCCACGCCCCCCGGACACGCCCGAGTGCCCCCACCGGAACGGTGGGGGCACTCGGGAACAGCCAGCCGGGCGGCAGCGCCCGGGGACTACTTGTCGTCGTTGCGCAGGGAGTCCGTGACGCCCTTCGCGCGGTCGCCGACCTCGTCGACCTTGTCCTTGGCCGATGCCTTGGCCTGGTCGGCCTTGCCCTCGGACTCCTTGCGGCGGTCGCCGGTCAGCTTGCCGACGGCCTCCTTGCCCTTGCCCTTGAGCTTGTCCATGGCGTTCTCACCAGTCACGATGTTTCGTTCCTTCCGCTCAGGCACTTTCGGCCTGGAACATCCAGGCGTGCTTCTCGAGGTCTGCTGTCAGTGCGATCAGGATGTCCTGGGTGACGGGATCCGGCGCGTCGGTCACCTCGATGCGCTCGCGCATCCGGCCGATGACCACGCCCAGGGCGTCCACGAGCGCCTTCACCGCGTCGGTGTCCTTGATCCAGCCCTCAGGGACGGACCGGATGGCGGTCTCCTTGGCGACGGTCGTGGAACGGCCGTCGGGGTTGACCCCGATCGCGGAGGCGCGCTCGGCAACCGTGTCGGAGTGCTGCCGGGCCGTCGCGACCACGTCGTCGAGCTGGAGGTGGACGGACCTGAAGCGCGGGCCGACCACGTTCCAGTGGACCTGCTTCGCCACGAGGGAGAGGTCGACCAGGTCGACCAGCGCGCCCTGAAGCGCTTCCCCGACGAGCTTGAGGTCGCTCTCGGACAGTGGACTCTTCACCACAGACATGCACACACTCCCATCCGTCAGGCGTACCGCGGGCCGTCGTCGGACGGTCCGCCGACCGTTTCGGCGCACCACCCACGATGGCACAAATCAAGCAAAACAGTCATGTTGGCCTCCACCTCCGTCTGCCCGCTCTCCGGCACCTCACACACCTCGCCCGCGGGGAAAACGAAAGTCCCGGCCGGCCCCTGTGGGGACCGACCGGGACTCCGGTCGAGCACTGTGCCGCGCGCGGGTCAGGCGGCGACGACGTCCACCGCTTCCGCGGGCGCCTTGATGGTCACGCGTCCCGACGGCACTCCTGCGACCGACGAGACGGAGACGGAATTGAGCATCGGACGAACCGGTACTGGGACCGGATCACTGGCAGCTGCCGACTCGGCCAGCTCCGCGAGCGACAGCTCGTCGCTCACCTCACGCATGAGCTCGGACATCCGTACGTCAAGCGCGTCGCAAATCGCGGAGAGCAGCTCGGAGGACGCCTCCTTCTGCCCCCGCTCCACCTCGGACAGATAACCGAGCGAGACCCGGGCGGACGAGGAGACTTCGCGCAGAGTACGGCCTTGGCGCTGGCGCTGCCGACGCAGCACGTCACCCAGCAGGCGACGGAGCAGAATCATCGGTGGCTCCCTCCTCGGACCGCGTAGCCGCATCCTTCACGCCCTACCGTACCGCCTTGCGCTGCGGCCGTGCGGGGAGCGATGTCGTGTTCACTCAGGGCTGCAAACATCAATTCTCCCCGGTCTGTTCCGTATCCTGTGCCCGCACATTTCCGTCGAGTTCGCTCGCGAGCAGTTCGAGGACGCTTCCCACACTCTCTTTACGGATGTCCGCCCTGGAACCATTCAACCGCAGAGCCGACACTTTCTCGACGCCGGAAGGTCCCGCGACGGCCACGTAGACCGTTCCGACGGGCTGCCCGTCCTGCGGCTCGGGGCCCGCGACACCGGTCGTGGCGATCCCCCAGTCCGCACCGAGCACACGCCGCACCCCGGCCGCCATCTGCCGCGCGACCTCGGGATCGACCGCCCCGCGCTCCGCCAGCAGGGTCCCGTCCACTCCGAGGACCTCCCCCTTGAGGGCGGTGGCGTACGCCGTGAGCGAGCCCCGGAAGGACCGGGAGGCGCCGGGGACGGAGGTGAGGTCCGCGGCCACCAGGCCGCCCGTCAGTGATTCGGCGACGGCGAGGGTCTCCCCGCGCTCCACGAGCCGCTCCAGCACCCGGGCAGCGGCTGTCACCGCTCGGCCTCCGCGCCGTCCCGCGCCCCCACGACGGGCTCCACGGGCACCGCGTCACCGGCCGCGACCGAACCGGAACCGGCCGGTCCTCCGGCAACCGCGGAACCGGAGCCGTTCGCGCCCCCGGCCACGCCCACCGTCGTACCGGAACCACCGGCACCGTCCGCGGCAGCCCCGGCGGCACCGGCAGCCGCAGCGCCGGAGACCATACCGGCCCCCGGCGACCCAGCGGCCTCCTGCAGCGCCTCCGCCGTGCGCCCCACGGCCGCGCGCTCGGCGGCCAGGCTCCGGCGGCGCAGGACGACTGCCTGGCGTACGTAGTCGAGACCGGTGACGACCGTCAGCACGACGGCCACCATCATCACCCAGAACCGCAGGGTGGCCAGGGGGCCGGTGAGCACGAGGACGTACATCCCGGCCGCCGTCCCCTGGGCCAGGGTCTTGAGCTTGCCGCCCCGGCTGGCCGGGATCACCGCGTGCCGGATCACCCAGAACCGCATCAGCGTGATGCCCAGCTCACGGGCGAGGATCACTCCGGTGATCCACCACGGCAGATCGCCCAGGACCGACAGGGAGATCAGCGCGGCCCCCATGATCGCTTTGTCCGCGATCGGGTCGGCGATCTTCCCGAAGTCCGTGACCAGGTTGTACGTGCGGGCGAGGTGACCGTCGAAGAGGTCGGTGATCATGGCGACGGCGAAGGCCGCCCAGGCGAACGAGCGCCAGGCCGGGTCGTAGCCGCCGTTGTGGAACAGCAGCAGGACGAACCCGGGCACGAGCAGCAGCCGCACCATGGTCAGGATGTTGGCGATGTTCCACAGGCTGGCCTGGTTGACGGCCGCAGCGCCCAGCTTGCCGCCGCGGACCGGCTTCGCGCCGGAGCCGCCTGCCGCGGATGCCGGGACTCCCGTCATCTGGCTGCCTCCGCAAGCTCGTGGTGTTCGGCCACCAGGTCGACGCCCTCGGTGCCCACTGCCTTCGCCTCGACCATACGGCCCGGCACGAGACCCTCGCGTGTGGTGAAGACCACCTGGCCGTCCGTTTCGGGGGCCTGGTGGGCGGCGCGGCCGATCGCGACCTCGCCGTCCTCGTCCGACTCGATGGACTCCACGAGCACCTGGAGGGTCTCCCCGACGCGCTCCTCGGCGCGCTGCGAGGTCAGCTCCTCGGCCAGCTGGGAGATGTGGGCGAGCCGCTCCGCGATGGTGTCGGCGTCGAGCTTGTTCTCGTAGCCGAGGGCCTCGGTGCCCTCCTCGTCGGAGTAGCCGAAGACGCCGATGGCGTCGAGGCGGGCGCCGGTGAGGAAGCGTTCCAGCTCCGCGAGGTCGGCCTCGGTCTCGCCGGGGAAACCGACGATGAAGTTGGAGCGCGCACCGGCCTCGGGGGCCTTGCTCCGAATGGTGTCCAGCAGTTCCAGGAAGCGGTCGGTGTCACCGAAGCGGCGCATCGCGCGCAGCACGCCGGGGGCGGAGTGCTGGAAGGAGAGGTCGAAGTACGGGGCGACCTTCGGCGTCGAGGTGAGGACGTCGATGAGGCCGGGGCGCATCTCGGCGGGCTGGAGGTAGCTGACCCGGATGCGCTCGATGCCGTCCACGTCGGCCAGCTCGGGGAGCAGGGTCTCCAGCAGGCGGATGTCCCCGAGGTCCTTGCCGTACGAGGTGTTGTTCTCGGAGACGAGCATGACCTCCTTGACGCCCTGCTCGGCCAGCCAGCGGGTCTCCTGGAGCACGTCCGAGGGGCGGCGGGAGATGAAGGAGCCGCGGAAGGAGGGGATCGCGCAGAAGGAGCAGCGGCGGTCGCAGCCGGAGGCGAGCTTCACCGAGGCGACGGGGCTGGTGCCGAGCCGGCGGCGCAGCGGGGCGCGCGGCCCGGAGACCGGGGCGACGCCTTCCGGGAGGTCCGCGGGGGCCGGGGCGGGCGCCTCCTGGGCGTGGCCCGGCAGGGAGACGGCGGCGGACTGGCGCTCGGCGGGGCTGATCGGCAGCAGCTTGCGGCGGTCGCGCGGGGTGTGCGAGGCGTGGATGCCGCCGTTGAGGATGGTCTGGAGCCGGTCGGAGATGTCGGCGTAGTCGTCGAACCCGAGGACGCCGTCCGCTTCCGGCAGGGCCTCGGCGAGGTCCTTGCCGTAGCGCTCGGCCATGCAGCCGACGGCGACGACGGCCTGGGTGCGGCCGTGGTCCTTGAGATCGTTGGCTTCGAGCAGGGCGTCGACGGAGTCCTTCTTGGCGGCTTCGACGAACCCACAGGTGTTGACGACTGCGACATCCGCGTCGGAGGCATCCTCGACGAGGTCCCAGCCGTCCGCTGCCAAGCGGCCTGCAAGCTCCTCCGAGTCCACCTCGTTACGGGCGCAGCCAAGAGTGACAAGGGCGACGGTACGGCGTTCGGGCATGGACTCAAGACTACTTCGTCCCGGCGGCCCTCCCGCCGAGCAGGGTTGCCCGCCCTCGCCGCTGTTACTCCGCGTAGCAGGCGGGGAGGGGACCGGGAACGCCGACGGGCGCCCGGCACGGGGCCGGGCGCCCGTCGGCGCGGTGCGGAGGTGCGGGCTCAGCCGGCCTCGGGGTCACCCTTGGTGTAGGTGAGCCGTTCGACCTGGCCCGGCTCGAAGCGGTCCTGGAGCTTCTTGCCGTTGACGAAGAGTTCGATCGCCCCGGCGTTGCCGAGGACGAGGTCGATGCGCTCCTTGTCCTGGAAGGTCTTGGACTCGCCTTCGAGGAGCAGCCCGTCGAAGAGCAGCCGGCCGTTGTGGTCCTTGACGGAGATCCAGCTCTTGCCCTGGTTGGCACCGAGCTTGACCGTCACCTTGTCCCGGGGGGCGGCGGCGATGGCACTCTCGGAGGGCACGGGCCGGGGTTCGGCCGGCTTGGTGGTGGTGGGTTTGGCGGCGGTCTTGTCGGGCTTGGAGCCCTCCGCGACCTGGGCGGTGTTCGAGGGCTTGTCGTCCGCACCGTTGAAGAGGGTGAAGCCGACGAAGCCGACCACCGCGACGATGGCCGCGACCATGGCCGCGGTCCAGTTGGGCCGCCGCGGTTCGGAACGGATGCGCTCCGCTTCGAACAGCGGAGCCGCCGGGGTCGGTGCGGGACGGCCGCCGTGGTCTCCGTCGAAACGCTCGACCAGGGGTTCCGGGTCGATACCGACGGCACGGGCGATGTTGCGGATGTGGCCGCGTGCGTAGACGTCGCCGCCACAGCGCGAGAAGTCGTCCTCCTCGATCGCGTGCACGATGGGGATGCGCACCCGGGTGGAGCTGCTGACTTCCTCGACCGTCAGACCTGCGGCGATACGAGCCTGCTGAAGGGCACGACCGATCGAAGGCCGGTCGTCTTCGGGGGAGTTGCCGATGGACACGGGGGCGCCTTTCGAGCGTGAGCCACCTGCTGGATGTTCAGTCTAGGGGGGGTACGAAAGGGAGGGGCAACCGGGAGGGACGACTTTGTACGCCATCGGGTTCGCCGGGCGGTCCGGTGGACCTCTCCGCGGGCGGAGCGGGACCGGGACCGTGCCCCTGTCGAGGACTGGGCAACCTGGAGTGGGCCGAACAGGGTAGCGGGTTACGGGCTGGGCAGGAGGGCGGTGGAGCATCGTTCCACCCCTCCCTCCAACTGGACGTATGACCGCGCGAAACGGTTGCCCACAGAACCTTTACGGATGGATTCACCTGTACGGAGTCGGCCCGCCGCTGCCGGCGGCGGGCCACCCCTGTAGAACCGGCCACCCTCAGGGAGCGGATTCCCCGCGGATGACGGCCAACACCCCGTCCAGCTCGTCGGGTTTCACCAGGACGTCGCGCGCCTTGGATCCCTCGCTGGGGCCGACGATGGAGCGCGACTCCATCAGGTCCATCAGCCGGCCCGCCTTCGCGAACCCGACCCGCAGCTTGCGCTGGAGCATCGAGGTGGACCCGAACTGGGTGGAGACGACCAGCTCGGCGGCCTGGCAGAGCAGGTCCAGGTCGTCGCCGATGTCCTCGTCGATCTCCTTCTTCTGCTTCGAGCCGACCACGACGTCGTCCCGGAAGACCGGGGCCATCTGGTCCTTGCAGTGCTGGACGACGGCCGCGACCTCGTCCTCGGTGACGAAGGCACCCTGCATACGGGTGGGTTTGTTGGCTCCCATCGGGAGGAACAGCCCGTCGCCCTTGCCGATGAGCTTCTCGGCACCGGGCTGGTCGAGGATGACCCGGCTGTCGGCGAGGGAGGAGGTGGCGAAGGCGAGCCGGGAGGGGACGTTGGCCTTGATGAGCCCGGTGACCACGTCGACCGAGGGGCGCTGGGTGGCGAGCACCAGGTGGATGCCGGCGGCGCGGGCGAGCTGGGTGATGCGGACGATGGAGTCCTCGACGTCACGCGGGGCGACCATCATCAGGTCGGCCAGCTCGTCGACGATCACCAGCAGGTACGGGTACGGCGACAGCTCCCGCTCGCTGCCCTCGGGGAGCTTGACCTTCCCTTCCCGTACGGCCTTGTTGAAGTCGTCGATGTGCCGGTAGCCGAAGGCGGCCAGGTCGTCGTAGCGCAGATCCATCTCCCGTACGACCCACTGGAGTGCCTCGGCGGCCTTCTTGGGGTTGGTGATGATCGGCGTGATCAGGTGCGGGATGCCCTCGTACGCGGTCAGCTCGACGCGCTTGGGGTCGACGAGGACCATCCGGACGTCCTCCGGGGTCGCCCGCACCATGATCGAGGTGATCAGGCAGTTGATGCAGGACGACTTTCCGGACCCGGTGGCTCCGGCCACCAGCATGTGCGGCATCTTCGCCAGGCTGTGCATGACGTAGCCGCCCTCGACGTCCTTGCCGAAGGCGACCATCATCGGGTCGTCGTCCTCGGAGAGCCGCAGCACGTCCCCCAGGTTGACCATCTCGCGGTCGCTGTTGGGGATCTCGATACCGACCGCCGACTTCCCCGGGATCGGCGAGATGATCCGTACGTCCGGACTGGCCACCGCGTAGGCGATGTTCTTGGTCAGCGCGGTGATCTTCTCGACCTTCACGGCCGGGCCCAGCTCCACCTCGTAGCGGGTGACCGTCGGCCCCCGGGTGAAGCCGGTGACCGCCGCGTCCACCTTGAACTCGGTGAAGACGGTGGTGAGCGACTCGACCACCAGGTCGTTGGCGGCGCTGCGGGTCTTGCCCGGCCCGCCGCGCTCCAGCAGGTCGAGCGAGGGGAGGGAGTAGGTGATGTCGCCGGAGAGCTGGAGCTGTTCGGCGCGGGCGGGCAGTCCGGGCGAGGCCTCGGGGGCCGGCTTGGTGAGGTCGGGCACTCCCCCGGAGCGCTCGGCCGCCTCGTCCGGCTCCGGTGCGGTCTTCCGGACGCCCGGCCTGGGCCGCTCGGCCTCCCGGGCTCCGGGCACGGGCGTGCCGGCACGCTCCCGGTCCCGGTCCACCGAGACGCCCTGGGTCAGGTCCGCGACGACCGGCGAGGGCGGCATGCCGTTGAGTACGGCCCCGTCCAGCGCGGCGGCCGCGGCGGCGGCGACGTCCACCGCGTCCAGAGGCCGGTTCATCGCGGGCTGGGCGGCGGGCCTGCGGGGCCTCCTGCGCTTGGAGAGGGCCTCCTCCTCGGCGCTGTCGTGGTCGTACACGGCATCGGGGTCCTGACGGCGGGCGGAGCCGCGCCGCGTCCCGGCGGGCAGCGCCTCGCGCCACTGCTCCTCGTACCGCTCGTCGTCGTGCTCGTCGCCCTCACCGGGCTCGTACGCCGGTTCCACGATGCCGAGCCGGACGCCGAGCTGGCGCAGCCGGCGCGGGATGGCGTTGACGGGGGTCGCGGTGACGACGAGGAGCCCGAAGACGGTGAGCAGCACGAGCAGCGGTACGGCGAGGACCTCGCCCATCATGAAGATCAGCGGTTTGGAGACGGCCCAGCCGACCAGCCCGCCCGCGTCCTGCATCGCCTCCGTGCCGTCCTCGCGGCCCGGCGAACCGCAGGCGATGTGGACCTGGCCGAGCACGCCGAGGACCAGGGCGGAGAGCCCGATGACGATCCGGCCGTTGGCCTCGGGCCGCTCCGGATACAGGATGAGCCGTACGGCCATGGCGCCGAGCAGTATCGGCGCGAGCAGGTCGAGCCGGCCGAACGCCCCAGTCACCAGCATCTCGACCAGGTCGCCGACGGGCCCCTGGAGGTTGGACCAGGTGCCGGCGGCGACGATCAGCGCGAGGCCCAGGAGCAGGAGCGCGAGGCCGTCCTTGCGGTGGGCGGGGTCAAGTCCCTTCGCACCGCGCCCTATGGAGCGGAACACCGCTCCGACGCCGTGGGCGGTGCCGAGCCAGACGGCGCGCACCAGCCGGTAGACGCCGTTGGTGGGGGACGGTGCGGGTTTGGGCGCGGGCCGCCTGGCCGCCGCCTTCTTGGCGGGCGCCTTCTTCGCGGGCGCGGCCGACTTCTTCGGGGCGGTCTTCCCGCCGGGCGCGGCTTTCTTCGCCGGCCCTGGTGTACGGCCGACGCGCTTCGCGGTGCCCGCTGTGGACTGGGAACCCTTGCCGGACGTACGTGAGGCCATGGTGCCGAGGTTACCGCTGTCCACGCCCGTGAACACGTTCGCCTACTGGTTCACCCGACCGTGTCGCCGCCCGCTGCCCGGGAACTGACAAGCCCTCATGCCGAGGTCCGCGGCCGAAGGCCCGGGGGTGTGCGCGCCCGTTGCCGGAGATCTACGGCTGGTTCTGCGCGGGCAGGATGCCGGCACCGCTGCCCGTGCCCGGCTCCAGTGCGTCGAGCGCACGGCGCAGGCCGGTCAGCTTGCGTTCGAGATGGGCCGCGGTGGCGACGGCCGCCGCGTCGGCGGACTCGTCGTCGAGCTGCTTGGAGAGGGCTTCCGCCTGCTCCTCGACCGCCGCGAGCCGCGCGGAGAGTTCGGCCAGCAGACCGGCGGGCTCCTTCTCGTGCGCCCCGCCCGCGTGGCCGTCGCCCTCCAGCTGAAGCCGCAGGAGCGCGGCCTGCTCGCGGAGCTTGCAGTTCTTCATGTACAGCTCGACGAAGACGGAGACCTTGGCGCGCAGCACCCACGGGTCGAACGGCTTGGAGATGTAGTCCACGGCACCGGCCGCGTATCCCCGGAAGGTGTGGTGCGGGCCGTGGTTGATCGCGGTGAGGAAGATGATCGGGATGTCCCGGGTCCGCTCACGCCGCTTGATGTGGGCGGCGGTCTCGAAACCGTCCATGCCCGGCATCTGGACATCCAGCAGGATGACCGCGAAGTCATCCGTGAGCAGCGCTTTGAGCGCCTCCTCCCCTGACGATGCCCGGACCAGTGTCTGATCGAGCGCAGAGAGGATGGCCTCCAGCGCCAGCAGATTCTCCGGCCGGTCATCGACCAGGAGGATCTTGGCCTTCTGCACCATGGCCCGCCCTCCTCGCCCCGGAAATGCACCGGGTGCCGCCCCAGGGGACGACTCCCTTACGCCGTCCGTCCTTGTGCCGGTCATGGTAGCCGCACCCCGCCCGTCACCACACCCTGTCACCGCGATGTCACTGTGCACATACCGCAAACGCGGTGGGAGACCAGAAGGTTCCCCGGATGCAGCGGTTTCACACCCGTTCGCGCACAGTCGGTCAGCAACTCACGCCAATTCACGATGGATCCGATCACTCTCCGTGCATCCACCGCTCCATCACCGCAAGCAGATGATCAGGGTCGACCGGCTTCGTCACATAGTCGGAAGCGCCGCAGTCGATCGCCTTCTCCCGGTCGCCCTTCATCGCCTTCGCCGTGAGCGCGACGATCGGCAGCCCGGCGAACTGCGGCATCCGCCGGATCGCGGTCGTGGTCGCGTACCCGTCCATCTCGGGCATCATGATGTCCATCAGGACGACCGTCACATCGTCGTGCTGCTCCAGGACTTCGATCCCCTCACGGCCGTTCTCGGCGTACAGCACGGAGAGTCCGTGTTGCTCCAGCACGCTGGTGAGCGCGAAGACGTTGCGGATGTCGTCGTCGACGATGAGCACCTTCTCACCGCGGAACCGGAACGTCCGCCTGGGCTCCGCAGCCTCCTCCGACGCACCCGCACCGCCCTGCACCCACTCCTCCTGCGGAACGGTCTCGCCCTGCGCCCGGCCGGCGGGCAGCGCCGGCCGCCTGGCCGCGTCCCCGAGGGCCTTGCGGCGGCGCCGGAAGACCCCCGCGGAATTGGCCGGGTCACCGAGCGGGGCGGACTCGCCGCCCTGGGGCGCCTGCCCGTTCTCGGTGCCGGCGCCCACTGCCTCGCCGGAACCGGAACCCACCTGCGGGAAGCCCTGCGGGGGCAGTTCGGCGCGGTGCAGCGGCAGGTACAGGGTGAAGGTCGACCCCCGGCCCGGCTCGCTCGCCGCGTGGATCTCGCCGCCGAGCAGCCGCGCGATTTCCCGGCTGATGGAGAGGCCGAGCCCCGTACCGCCGTACTTGCGGCTCGTCGTGCCGTCCGCCTGCTTGAACGCCTCGAAGATCACCAGCATCTTGCTGGAGGCGATCCCGATCCCGGTGTCGGTCACCGAGAACGCGATCAGATCGGCGTCCGCGTCCCGCAGCGAACCCGCCTCCAGCAGATGCTCCCGGATCGCGTTCGGCACATCGGCCCCGGCCGGCCGGATCACCAGCTCCACCGCCCCGCTGTCGGTGAACTTCACCGCGTTGGACAGCAGGTTGCGCAGCACCTGGAGGAGGCGCTGTTCGTCGGTGTGCAGGGTGGCCGGAAGCTCCGGCGAGACCCGTACGGAGAAGTCGAGCCCCTTCTCCGCGGTGAGCGGGCGGAAGGTCGCCTCCACGTAGTCGACCAGCTGCACCAGCGCGATACGGGTCGGGCTGACGTCCATCTTGCCCGCCTCGACCTTCGACAGGTCGAGGATGTCGTTGATCAGCTGGAGCAGGTCGGAACCGGCCCCGTGGATCGTCTCGGCGAACTCCACCTGCTTCGGCGAGAGATTGCCCTCGGCGTTGTCCGCCAGCAGCTTGGCCAGGATCAGCAGCGAGTTGAGCGGGGTGCGCAGCTCGTGCGACATGTTCGCCAGGAACTCGGACTTGTAGCGCATCGAGACCGCGAGCTGCTCGGCGCGCTCCTCCAGCACCTGCCGCGCCTCCTCGATCTCGGTGTTCTTCACCTCGATGTCGCGGTTCTGCTGGGCCAGCAGCTCGGCCTTCTCCTCCAGTTCGGCGTTGGACGCCTGGAGGGCCTTCTGCCGGTTCTCCAACTCCTGCGATCGGTCGCGCAGTTGCTCGGTCAGCTCCTGCGACTGCTCAAGGAGCTTCTCCGTCTTGGTGTTGACGCTGATGGTGTTCACGCTCGTCGCGATCATCTCGGCGAGCTGGTTGAGGAAGTCCCGCTGGATATGCGTGAACGGCTGGAAGGAGGCCAGCTCGATCACCCCGAGCACCTTGCCCTCGAACAGCACCGGCAGCACGATCACATGGGCGGGCGGCGCCTCCCCGAGACCGGAGGAGATCTTCAGATAGCCCGGCGGCACGTTGTCGACCTGGATCGTCCGCTTCTCCTCGGCCGCCGTCCCGATGAGCGTCTCGCCGGGGCGGAACGAGGTCGGCATCGACCCGGCGGAGTAGCCGTAACTCCCCCGCATCCGCAGCTCGTACGCACCGTCGTCGCCGTTGTCCGGACCCACCTCGTCCGAGTCGCCCGGAGACATGGCCAGGAAAAACGCGCCGTGCTGGGCGGAGACCACCGGCGTCAGCTCGCTCATGATCAGGGAGGCCACGTCGTCCAGATCGCGGCGGCCCTGCATCAGACCGGAGATACGGGCCAGGTTGCCCTTGAGCCAGTCCTGCTCCTTGTTGGCGAGCGTGGTGTCGCGCAGGTTGGCGATCATGGTGTTGATGTTGTCCTGGAGGACCTGGATCTCCCCGGCCGCGTCCACGTCGATCTTCAGGTTGAGATCGCCGCGCGTCACCGCCGTGGCGACGGCCGCGATGGCGCGCACCTGGCGGGTCAGGTTCCCGGCCATCTCGTTCACCGACTCGGTGAGGTCGCGCCAGGTCCCGTCCACGTCCCGCACCCGCGCCTGACCGCCCAGCTGCCCTTCCGTACCCACCTCACGGGCGACCCTGGTCACCTGGTCGGCGAAGGACGAGAGCTGGTCGACCATCGTGTTGATGGTGTTCTTCAGCTCCAGGATCTCGCCGCGCGCGTCGATGTCGATCTTCTTCGTCAGGTCGCCCTTGGCGATGGCCGTGGTGACCGTGGCGATCTGCCGCACCTGCCCGGTCAGGTTGGAGGCCATCGAGTTCACGGACTCCGTGAGGTCCTTCCAGGTCCCCGAGACGCCGGGCACCCGGGCCTGGCCGCCCAGCTCACCCTCCGTACCCACCTCGCGGGCCACGCGCGTGACCTCGTCCGCGAACGAGGAGAGCGTCGTCACCATGGTGTTGACGGTGTCGGCCAGCTCCGCGACCTCGCCGCGCGCCTCCACGGTGACCTTCTTCGTCAGATCGCCGTTGGCGACCGCGGAGGAGACCCGGGAGATGTTCCGCACCTGGCTGGTCAGGTTGTTGGCCATCAGGTTGACGTTGTCGCTGAGGTCCTTCCAGATGCCGGTCGCCCCGCGCACCCGCGCCTGACCGCCGAGAATCCCCTCGGTGCCCACCTCACGGGCCACCCGCGTGACCTCGTCCGCGAAGTTCAGCAGCTGGTCGACCATCGTGTTGACGGTCGTCACCAGTTCGAGGATCTCGCCCTTGGCGTCGACGGTGATCTTCTTGGAGAGATCGCCCTTGGCGACCGCGGTCGTGACCTCCGCGATGTTCCGGACCTGGAGGGTCAGGTTGTTGGCCATGCCGTTGACGGACTGGGTGAGGTCCTTCCACGTACCGGAGACGCCCTGCACCTCGGCCTGGCCGCCGAGGATCCCCTCCGTGCCCACCTCGCGGGCGACCCGCGTCACCTGCTCCGCGAAGTTCGAGAGCTGGTCCACCATCGTGTTGAGGGTGTTCTTCAGCTCCAGGATCTCGCCCCGGGCGTCCACGTCGATCTTCTGCGACAGGTCACCCCGCGCCACTGCCGTGGCGACCTGCGCGATGTTACGGACCTGAGCGGTCAGGTTCCCCGCCATCCCGTTCACCGAATCGGTGAGATCGCGCCACACTCCGGCCACACCGGGCACCTGCGCCTGGCCGCCCAGCCGCCCGTCCGTACCCACCTCACGGGCGACCCTGGTCACCTGGTCGGCGAAGGCGGAGAGCTGGTCGACCATGGTGTTGATCGTGTTCTTCAGCTCCAGGATCTCGCCCCGGGCGTCCACGTCGATCTTCTGCGACAGGTCGCCCCGCGCCACCGCCGTCGTCACCTGGACGATCTGCCGCACCTGGGAGGTGAGGTTGCCGGCCATGAAGTTGACGGAGTCCGTCAGCTCCTTCCACGTACCGGAGACACCGTCCACCCGGGCCTGACCGCCGAGACGGCCCTCGGTGCCCACGTCCCGGGCCATCCGCGTCACCTGGTCCGCGAAGCTGGAGAGCTGCGCCACCATCGTGTTGACGGTGTTCTTCAGCTCCAGCATCTCCCCGGCCACGTCCACGGTGACCTTCTGGGACAGGTCACCGTTGGCCACGGCCGTGGTGACCTGCGCGATGTCCCGCACCTGTCCGGTGAGGTTGCGGAAGGCGGTGTTCACCGAGTCGGTGAGGTCCTTCCACGTCCCCGCGGCCCCCGGCACCTCGGCCTGACCGCCGAGCCGGCCCTCGACGCCGACCTCCCGGGCCACGCGGGTCACCTCGGAACCGAACGACTGGAGCTGGTCCACCATCGTGTTGACGGTGTTCTTCAGCTCCAGCATCTCCCCGGCCACGTCGACCGTGACCTTCTGCGACATGTCACCACTGGCCACCGCCGTGGTCACCTGCGCGATGTCCCGCACCTGCGTGGTCAGGTTCCGGAAGACCGTGTTCACCGAGTCGGTGAGGTCCTTCCACGTCCCCGCGGCCCCCGGCACCTGCGCCTGACCGCCGAGGAGACCCTCACCACCGACCTCGCTCGCCACACGTGTCACTTCGTCCGCGAAGGTGCGCAGCGTCTCGGTCATCTGGTTGATCGTCTCGGCGAGCTGGGCGACCTCGCCGCGCGCGCTCACCGTGACCTTCTGCGTCAGGTCACCACTGGCGACCGCCGTCGTCACCTCGGCGATCCCGCGCACCTGGGAGGTGAGGTTGCCCGCCATCGTGTTGACGGAGTCCGTGAGGTCCTTCCACACCCCGGCCACACCCGGCACGGTCGCCTGACCGCCCAGCTCGCCTTCGGTACCCACCTCACGGGCGACGCGCGTCACCTCGGAGGAGAACGACGAGAGCTGGTCGACCATCGTGTTGACGGTGTTCTTCAGCTGGAGCATCTCACCGGCCACATGGACGGTGACCTTCCGCGACAGGTCCCCCTTGGCGACCGCCGTCGTCACCAGCGCGATGTCCCGCACCTGGGCGGTGAGCCGGTACGCCATCGTGTTGACGGAGTCCGTGAGGTCCTTCCAGGAGCCGGACATCCCGCGCACCTGGGCCTGGCCCCCGAGCTTGCCCTCGGTACCGACCTCCACGGCGACGCGCGTCACCTGCTCGGTGAAGACCGACAGCTGGTCGACGAGGTTGTTGACCGTACGGGCGACCTTCAGGAACTCGCCGCGCAGGGGCCGTACCGTCTCGTCCGTCGTGTGCGACCGCAGCTCCATCCGCTGCTCCAGGTCACCGTCGGCCACCGCCGACAGCACCCGGCCCACCTCGGAGACCGGCCGCGCGAGATCGTCGACCAGCTCGTTGGACGCGTCGATCGCGGCCGCCCAGGAGCCCTCCAGGGCCCCCGTCTCCAGCCGCTCGGTCAGCTTGCCCTCACGCCCGACCACCCGCCGCACCCGCGCCAGCTCGCCGGTGAGATGCAGATTGCGGTCCGCGACCTCGTTGAAGACCGCCGCGATCTCCGTCATCACGCCGTCGCCGGAGACGGTCAGCCGCCTGCGGAAATTGCCGTCGCGCATCGCCACGAGACCAGCCAGCAGTCTGTTCAGAGCTGCCGCGTCGACCTCGACGGTGCCATTGCGCTGCTTTTTCACGGACTGTCCGCCTTTTGTACGCGTATGAGAACCCCGCGCCGCCACGCCAGACTCCACCGTGTCCCTCCCGCAGGGGTTGACCGTTTCGCTCGGGCCTATCCGGAAGCTTGCCCAGTTCCACTTTGGCTCACCGCCACAGCACACCGTCAACGGGTGACCGGGCGGACGTCAAATCGTTGCAACGTACCAGGCCGGAACAGGTCGGCGGGC
This sequence comes from Streptomyces araujoniae, assembly GCF_050871195.1. Classification (NCBI taxonomy): domain Bacteria; kingdom Bacillati; phylum Actinomycetota; class Actinomycetes; order Kitasatosporales; family Streptomycetaceae; genus Streptomyces; species Streptomyces araujoniae. Next base: position 5,962,212 of record NZ_CP194070.1, on the reverse strand, counting down.
AACCTCCCCCACTCGCACCCCGTCCCTGCCACCGGGGTGCATACTCGTGCGCCCGCGCACGACCCGTACCGTCCTGTCCCGATCTCGGCCCTCGTGTACCCGGCACCCTTGACGAACGTCTAGCCTGGCAAGCGAATCGAAGCGGCGAGAAACGGGCACAGGACTCGGGGAAGCGACGAGACACCATATGGGGAGTGCTGTGATCACCGCGCGCGCGGCCGCCACCTTCGAACCGGTCGGGCGCTCTGTCGCGACCGCCCGCGCCTTCGTCCGGGACACCCTCCAGGGGTGGGGGTACAACGATGTCGTCGACGACGCCGTCGTCCTCACCAGCGAGTTGGTGACCAACGCCGTGATCCACGCGGGCACGGCGGCCGACGTCCTCTGCCTCCGCTCCGAGGACGGCGTACGTGTCGAGGTCGCCGACCACTATCCGGAGCGCGAGGTCCCGCTCCAGAGCACCGGGCTCGACTTCGGCTCCCCGGACCGTGAGAACGGCCGGGGTCTGCTGCTCTGCGCGGCCCTGGCCGCCCGCTGGGGCGTCGAGTACACCCCCACGCGCAAACATGTCTGGTTTCAGCTGGACCTCCCCGAGCGCCCGGTCGGCATCCGGTCCGCCGGACCCCTGCTGCCGACCGCGCTGCTGCCGGTGGCGGACCAGCGGGTACGGGTAGCCGTCGTCCAGATCGACCACTCCGGCTCGATCGCCGCGTGGAACGACGACGCGGCCTTCCTCTTCGGCCACGCCCCGGACCAGGTCGCCGGCAAGCAGCTCACCGACTTCGTGGCGTGGCCGCACACCCCGGGCACCAACACCGGCATCGCGGACGCGCTCCGGCTCTCCCGCTGGGAGGGCAGCTACGGCATCCGCTGCGCCGACGGCCGGACCATCCCCGTCTACGCCTCGCACCTGCGGGTCCGCGACACCGACGGCGAACCGTCCACGGTCTGTCTCCTCGTCCGCGACCACGAGCGGGCCGTCCTGCAGTCCCCGGTCCGCGCCCCGGTCTCCGACTCCTCCGCCGAGAACCGCACCACGGACCCGTTCGAGGTCTTCATCGGCTCCCCCGCCCCCGACGACCTGGACGGCCTGCTCCAGCGGACGGTCGAGCGGGCCCGCGACATGCTCGACGCGGACGCCGCGTTCCTCCTGCTGGCCACGGACGACGAGACCGAGCTGGAGGTCCGGGCCACGACCGGCCTGCCCTCCGCCCGCCAGCGCTTCGCCAGGGTGCCCGTGGAAGCCGGTACGGGCCGCTACGGTTCCGCCCGCATGCCGGCCGTCCACGAGGACCTCACGGCCGTCCCCGGCGCCGTCCCGCTCCTCACCGACACGGGGATGCGCTCGGTCGTCACGGTCCCGCTCAAGGTCGAGGGCCGGCTGACCGGCTCCCTCGGCGTCGCGGCCGAGGCCCCGGGGCGCTACTCGAACGAGGAGGCCCTGCGCCTCCAGTTCGCCGCCGACCGCATCGCCCTGGCCGTCGAGTCCGCCCGCCTCGGTGAGCTGGAACGGCTCCGCCGCGGCTCCCTCTCCTTCCTGGTCGAGGCCTCCGACCTGCTGGCCGGAACCCTGGACCGCGACCAGACGCTAGCGCTGATGGCCCAGATGACGGTCCCGACCCTGGCCACCTGGTGCGCGGTCTACACGATCGCGGACCAGTCCTCCGACCCGTACCTCTCGTACGTGCTCCACGAGGACGAGGACCTGATCGACGGCCTCAAGGCCCTGCTCTCCAAGATCTCCCCGCCCGACCCGGTCCCGACGCCGGGCGCCCGTATCTGGGCCGCCCCGTCCGAGGCCGGCCACCGCGCGGCTCTCTCCACCTCCACCCGCAGCCTGGACCACGACGCGCCGCTGAGCATGTCCACGGCCACCCGCACGATCCTGGCCACGGCCCAGGCGGTCGGCGGCGAGACGGTGGTCCTGCCGCTGGTCGCCCGGAACCGCGTGATCGGCATGCTGACGCTCGGCAAGCCCTCGGACGACCACTTCCGCCAGGAGATCCTGGAGCTGGCCGAGGACCTCTCCCGCCGGGCCGCCCTGGCCCTGGACAACGCCCGGCTGTACTCGGAGCGCATGGCCATCAGCCAGTCCCTCCAGCGCAGCCTGCTGCCTCCGGGCCTCCCCGACGTGCCGAACGTCGAGATCGAGGTCATCTACCGCGCCGCGGGCGAGGGCAACGAGGTCGGCGGCGACTTCTACGACGTCTTCCCGATCCGCGACGGCGCGTACGGCTTCGCCATCGGCGACGTCTGCGGTACGGGCCCCGAGGCGGCCGCCGTCACCGGCCTGGCCCGCCACGCCCTGCGCCTGCTGGCCCGCGAGGGCTTCCCCGGCCCGGCGGTCCTGGAGCGTCTCAACGCGGCGATCCTCGACGAGGGCGCCCGCAGCCGCTTCCTCACCCTCCTGTACGGCGAGCTGTGGCCCCAGGAGGACGGCAGCGCCCTCCTGAAGGTGGTCTGCGCCGGACACCCGCTGCCGCTGCGCCTGCGCCAGGACGGCACCGTGGAACCCGCCGCCGAACCGCAGCCCCTGCTCGGCGTCCTGGACGACCTGGAGCTGTACGAGCAGGAGGTCACCCTCGACCCGGGCGACGTCCTCCTCTGCGTCACGGACGGCGTCACCGAACGCCGCGAGGGCACCCGCATGCTCGGCGACGACGGCCTCGCGGACGTCCTGTCGACCTGTACGGGCCTGACGGCCGGAGCGGTCGCCGCACGCATCCTGCGGGCGGTGGAGCGCTTCGCGGCGGAGCCCGCCTCGGACGACATGGCCATCCTGGCGATGCGCGTCCCGGAACCGCCCCTCGCCTGAGGCCGGAACCACCCAACGACAAGAAAGGCCCCCACCGAATGGTGGGGGCCTTTCCTTTTCTCTGAGCCCCAATGCGGAATCGAACCGCAGACCTTCTCCTTACCATGGAGACGCTCTACCGACTGAGCTATTGGGGCCTTGCTGCGCTGTGGCAACGAGGTAAACCATACACGGGATCAGGGGATGTGCATAATCGCTCCCGGCCGGCTCCGAGGCACCTCTCCAGCAGCTCGCCCACCCGCTTCCCCTTCCTTCTCTCTCCCTCACCTGACCGGCAAGCGAGGGGCCTGTTCATCCCGTATCGGGTCCGGAAACGCAGAAAAGCCCCGCACCACAAGGGTGCGGGGCTTTCCCACAAAAATTGTTCGGCGGCGTCCTACTCTCCCACAGGGTCCCCCCTGCAGTACCATCGGCGCTGAAAGGCTTAGCTTCCGGGTTCGGAATGTAACCGGGCGTTTCCCTAACGCAATGACCACCGAAACACTATGAAACTATGAACACCGGGCAATATCACGGCTGTTCGTTATTTCAGAACTAACACAGTGGACGCGAGCAACTGAGGACAAGCCCTCGGCCTATTAGTACCAGTCAGCTCCACCCCTCACAGGGCTTCCACATCTGGCCTATCAACCCAGTCGTCTACTGGGAGCCTTAACCCCTCAAAGGAGGTGGGAATACTCATCTCGAAGCAGGCTTCCCGCTTAGATGCTTTCAGCGGTTATCCTTTCCGAACGTAGCCAACCAGCCATGCCCTTGGCAGAACAACTGGCACACCAGAGGTTCGTCCGTCCCGGTCCTCTCGTACTAGGGACAGCCCTTCTCAATATTCCTACGCGCACAGCGGATAGGGACCGAACTGTCTCACGACGTTCTAAACCCAGCTCGCGTACCGCTTTAATGGGCGAACAGCCCAACCCTTGGGACCGACTCCAGCCCCAGGATGCGACGAGCCGACATCGAGGTGCCAAACCATCCCGTCGATATGGACTCTTGGGGAAGATCAGCCTGTTATCCCCGGGGTACCTTTTATCCGTTGAGCGACAGCGCTTCCACAAGCCACTGCCGGATCACTAGTCCCGACTTTCGTCCCTGCTCGACCCGTCGGTCTCACAGTCAAGCTCCCTTGTGCACTTACACTCAACACCTGATTACCAACCAGGCTGAGGGAACCTTTGGGCGCCTCCGTTACCCTTTAGGAGGCAACCGCCCCAGTTAAACTACCCATCAGACACTGTCCCTGATCCGGATCACGGACCCAGGTTAGACATCCAGCACGACCAGAGTGGTATTTCAACGACGACTCCACAACCACTGGCGTGGCCGCTTCACAGTCTCCCACCTATCCTACACAAGCCGAACCGAACACCAATATCAAACTATAGTAAAGGTCCCGGGGTCTTTCCGTCCTGCTGCGCGAAACGAGCATCTTTACTCGTAGTGCAATTTCACCGGGCCTATGGTTGAGACAGTCGAGAAGTCGTTACGCCATTCGTGCAGGTCGGAACTTACCCGACAAGGAATTTCGCTACCTTAGGATGGTTATAGTTACCACCGCCGTTTACTGGCGCTTAAGTTCTCAGCTTCGCCACCCCGAAGAGCAGCTAACCGGTCCCCTTAACGTTCCAGCACCGGGCAGGCGTCAGTCCGTATACATCGCCTTACGGCTTCGCACGGACCTGTGTTTTTAGTAAACAGTCGCTTCTCGCTGGTCTCTGCGGCCACCCCCAGCTCACGGAGCAAGTCCGATCACCAGGCGTGGCCCCCCTTCTCCCGAAGTTACGGGGGCATTTTGCCGAGTTCCTTAACCATAGTTCACCCGAACGCCTCGGTATTCTCTACCTGACCACCTGAGTCGGTTTAGGGTACGGGCCGCCATGAAACTCGCTAGAGGCTTTTCTCGACAGCATAGGATCATCCACTTCACCACAATCGGCTCGGCATCAGGTCTCAGACTATATGCACGACGGATTTGCCTACCGTGCGTCCTACACCCTTACCCCGGGACAACCACCGCCCGGGCTGGACTACCTTCCTGCGTCACCCCATCGCTTACCTACTACAAGTCTGGTTCATCGGCTCCACCACTACCCTCAACTCCGAAGAGATCGGGCCGGCTTCACGGACTTAGCATCGCCTGATTCAGTACTGGGCGTTTCAAAGCGGGTACCGGAATATCAACCGGTTGTCCATCGACTACGCCTGTCGGCCTCGCCTTAGGTCCCGACTTACCCTGGGCAGATCAGCTTGACCCAGGAACCCTTAGTCAATCGGCGCACACGTTTCTCACGTGTGTATCGCTACTCATGCCTGCATTCTCACTCGTGAACCGTCCACCACTGCCTTCCGGCGCGGCTTCACCCGGCACACGACGCTCCCCTACCCATCCCAGCCCCCGTTGGGGGTACATGCTGGAATGACACGACTTCGGCGGTACGCTTGAGCCCCGCTACATTGTCGGCGCGGAATCACTTGACCAGTGAGCTATTACGCACTCTTTCAAGGGTGGCTGCTTCTAAGCCAACCTCCTGGTTGTCTCTGCGACTCCACATCCTTTCCCACTTAGCGTACGCTTAGGGGCCTTAGTCGATGCTCTGGGCTGTTTCCCTCTCGACCATGGAGCTTATCCCCCACAGTCTCACTGCCGCGCTCTCACTTACCGGCATTCGGAGTTTGGCTAAGGTCAGTAACCCGGTAGGGCCCATCGCCTATCCAGTGCTCTACCTCCGGCAAGAAACACACGACGCTGCACCTAAATGCATTTCGGGGAGAACCAGCTATCACGGAGTTTGATTGGCCTTTCACCCCTAACCACAGGTCATCCCCCAGGTTTTCAACCCTGGTGGGTTCGGTCCTCCACGAAGTCTTACCTCCGCTTCAACCTGCCCATGGCTAGATCACTCCGCTTCGGGTCTAGAGCGTGCAACTCAAACGCCCTGTTCGGACTCGCTTTCGCTACGGCTTCCCCACACGGGTTAACCTCGCTACACACCGCTAACTCGCAGGCTCATTCTTCAAAAGGCACGCAGTCACGACTGACAGCACAAGTGCTGCCAGCGACGCTCCCACGGCTTGTAGGCACACGGTTTCAGGTACTATTTCACTCCGCTCCCGCGGTACTTTTCACCATTCCCTCACGGTACTATCCGCTATCGGTCACCAGGGAATATTTAGGCTTAGCGGGTGGTCCCGCCAGATTCACACGGGATTTCTCGGGCCCCGTGCTACTTGGGTGGTTCTCAAACGAGCCGTTGATGTTTCAGCTACGGGGGTCTTACCCTCTACGCCGGACCTTTCGCATGTCCTTCGCCTACACCAACGGTTTCTGACTCGCCTCACAGCCGGCAGACTGTGAAAGAGAACTCCCACAACCCCGCATACGCAACCCCTGCCGGGTATCACACGTAAACGGTTTGGCCTCATCCAGTTTCGCTCGCCACTACTCCCGGAATCACGGTTGTTTTCTCTTCCTGAGGGTACTGAGATGTTTCACTTCCCCTCGTTCCCTCCACACTGCCTATGTGTTCAGCAGCGGGTGACAGCCCATGACGACTGCCGGGTTTCCCCATTCGGAAACCCCCGGATCAAAGCTTGGTTGACAGCTCCCCGGGGACTATCGTGGCCTCCCACGTCCTTCATCGGTTCCTGGTGCCAAGGCATCCACCGTGCGCCCTTAAAAACTTGGCCACAGATGCTCGCGTCCACTGTGCAGTTCTCAAACAACGACCAGCCACCCACCACCCCACCCCAACAGGGGCAAGTTCACTGGGACCGGATCAGAAGGCAGACCAAACGGCCGCACCCTCAGACACCCAACAACGTGCCCGACACGATCCCTCACCTCCTGTGTTCCACGCCGAAGCAGTACTGACAGAAACCGATAGACCGTGCCGAATAGTCAACGTTCCACCCATGAGCAACCAGCACCGGACACTCGCCGGTGTACTGGCCCCTGACCAGGCAAAGCCTGGTAAGAAGTGCTCCTTAGAAAGGAGGTGATCCAGCCGCACCTTCCGGTACGGCTACCTTGTTACGACTTCGTCCCAATCGCCAGTCCCACCTTCGACAGCTCCCTCCCACAAGGGGTTGGGCCACCGGCTTCGGGTGTTACCGACTTTCGTGACGTGACGGGCGGTGTGTACAAGGCCCGGGAACGTATTCACCGCAGCAATGCTGATCTGCGATTACTAGCAACTCCGACTTCATGGGGTCGAGTTGCAGACCCCAATCCGAACTGAGACCGGCTTTTTGAGATTCGCTCCGCCTCACGGCATCGCAGCTCATTGTACCGGCCATTGTAGCACGTGTGCAGCCCAAGACATAAGGGGCATGATGACTTGACGTCGTCCCCACCTTCCTCCGAGTTGACCCCGGCAGTCTCCTGTGAGTCCCCATCACCCCGAAAGGCATGCTGGCAACACAGAACAAGGGTTGCGCTCGTTGCGGGACTTAACCCAACATCTCACGACACGAGCTGACGACAGCCATGCACCACCTGTATACCGACCACAAGGGGGGCACCATCTCTGATGCTTTCCGGTATATGTCAAGCCTTGGTAAGGTTCTTCGCGTTGCGTCGAATTAAGCCACATGCTCCGCTGCTTGTGCGGGCCCCCGTCAATTCCTTTGAGTTTTAGCCTTGCGGCCGTACTCCCCAGGCGGGGAACTTAATGCGTTAGCTGCGGCACCGACGACGTGGAATGTCGCCAACACCTAGTTCCCAACGTTTACGGCGTGGACTACCAGGGTATCTAATCCTGTTCGCTCCCCACGCTTTCGCTCCTCAGCGTCAGTAATGGCCCAGAGATCCGCCTTCGCCACCGGTGTTCCTCCTGATATCTGCGCATTTCACCGCTACACCAGGAATTCCGATCTCCCCTACCACACTCTAGCTAGCCCGTATCGAATGCAGACCCGGGGTTAAGCCCCGGGCTTTCACATCCGACGTGACAAGCCGCCTACGAGCTCTTTACGCCCAATAATTCCGGACAACGCTTGCGCCCTACGTATTACCGCGGCTGCTGGCACGTAGTTAGCCGGCGCTTCTTCTGCAGGTACCGTCACTTGCGCTTCTTCCCTGCTGAAAGAGGTTTACAACCCGAAGGCCGTCATCCCTCACGCGGCGTCGCTGCATCAGGCTTTCGCCCATTGTGCAATATTCCCCACTGCTGCCTCCCGTAGGAGTCTGGGCCGTGTCTCAGTCCCAGTGTGGCCGGTCGCCCTCTCAGGCCGGCTACCCGTCGTCGCCTTGGTAGGCCATTACCCCACCAACAAGCTGATAGGCCGCGGGCTCATCCTTCACCGCCGGAGCTTTCAACCCCCACCCATGCAGGCAGAAGTATTATCCGGTATTAGACCCCGTTTCCAGGGCTTGTCCCAGAGTGAAGGGCAGATTGCCCACGTGTTACTCACCCGTTCGCCACTAATCCACCCCGAAAGGCTTCATCGTTCGACTTGCATGTGTTAAGCACGCCGCCAGCGTTCGTCCTGAGCCAGGATCAAACTCTCCGTGAATGTTTACCCGTAATCGGGTGCACACATCACGAGAGCGGAACAACAAGGTCGGAATAAGACCCGTCGTTCACAGCGTCCTCGCTGTGTATCGCCTACCACCACCACATGGTGACCGTAGGACTTTTCAAAGGAACCACCAACCTGCCGAAACAGGCCGGGGTATCAACATATCTGGCGTTGACTTTTGGCACGCTGTTGAGTTCTCAAGGAACGGACGCTTCCTTCGGTCCCGTATCACCGGGCCCCTCCGGGCGCTTCCCTTCATTCACTTCTCTGTCCTGCTGTCTTGCGTTTCCGACTCTATCAGACGCTTTCCAGTGTCCGAACCCGGTCGAAGCGGGGTGCTTTCGAGGTTCTTCGCTTTCGCGTTTTCCCTTTCCGGCGGTTCCAACTTTACCAGACTCTTTTTCGTTCCGTTTCCGGTCCGAATTCGATTTCCGGTGGCCAGTGGAGTGGCCTTGCCTTTCGGCGGATCCGACTTTATCAGAGATTCTGAGTCGGAATTCCCGCCCCGTGCAGGGTGGTCCGGGCACACAAGTGCGCGCGGTGCTTCCCGTTCAGGCGGAGACGTCAACGTACTGGAGCGGGGCTCCCCGATGCAAATCGAGGGCCCCGCTCCAGGTCAGGCGGTCGTGAGGGTCAGACCTCGACGACGACCGGAAGGATCATCGGGCGCCGGCGGTAGGTGTCGGACACCCACTTGCCGACGACCCGGCGGACCATCTGCTGGAGCTGGTGGGGCTCCAGCACACCGTCCTGGGCCGACTTGTCCAGGGCTTCCTGGATCTTCGGGGTGACGCCGGTGAAGGCGCTGTCGTCGATGCCGGAGCCCCGGGCCTGGATGTGGGGGCCGCCCACGATCTTGCCGGTGGTGCTGTCGACCACGATGAAGACCGAGATGATGCCCTCGTCACCGAGGATGCGGCGGTCCTTGAGCGAGGTCTCGGTGACATCACCGACGGAGAGGCCGTCGACGTAGACGTAACCGGCCTGGACCTTTCCGACGATCTTGGCCTTGCCGTCGATGAGGTCGACGACCACGCCGTCCTCCGCGATGACGATGTGGTCCTTGGGCACGCCGGTGAGGGCTCCCAGTTCGGCGTTGGCCCGCAAGTGGCGCCATTCGCCGTGGACCGGCATCAGGTTCTTCGGCTTGCAGATGTTGTAGAAGTACAGCAGCTCGCCGGCCGAGGCGTGGCCCGAGACGTGGACCTTGGCGTTGCCCTTGTGGACGACGTTGGCGCCCCAGCGGGTCAGGCCGTTGATCACGCGGTAGACCGCGTTCTCGTTGCCGGGGATGAGGGACGACGCCAGGATCACCGTGTCACCGGGGACGATCCGGATCTGGTGGTCGCGGTTGGCCATGCGGGAGAGGGCCGCCATCGGCTCGCCCTGCGATCCCGTGCAGACCAGCACGACCTCGTCGTCCGGGAGGTCGTCGAGGGTCTTGACGTCCACCACCAGGCCGGCCGGGACCTTCAGATAGCCGAGGTCGCGGGCGATGCCCATGTTCCGGACCATCGAGCGGCCGACGAAGGCGACCCGGCGGCCGTACTCGTGGGCGGCGTCCAGGATCTGCTGGATGCGGTGCACATGGCTGGCGAAGCTCGCCACGATGATGCGCTTCTGGGCGTTGGCGAAGACCGTGCGCAGGACGTTGGAGATGTCCCGCTCCGGCGGCACGAAGCCGGGGACCTCGGCGTTCGTGGAGTCGGAGAGGAGGAGGTCGATGCCCTCCTCGCTGAGGCGCGCGAACGCGTGCAGGTCGGTGAGCCGGCCGTCCAGCGGGAGCTGGTCCATCTTGAAGTCACCGGTGGCCACGGCCATGCCCGCGGGGGTGCGGATGGCGACGGCCAGCGCGTCCGGGATGGAGTGGTTGACCGCGATGAACTCGCAGTCGAAGACGCCGATCCGCTCACGCTGCCCTTCCTGCACCTCAAGGGTGTAGGGGCGGATGCGGTGCTCCTGGAGCTTCGCCTCGATGAGGGCCAGCGTCAGCTTGGAGCCGATGAGGGGGATGTCCGGCTTCAGTCGCAGCAGGTACGGGACGCCACCGATGTGGTCCTCGTGGCCGTGCGTGAGGACGATGCCCTCGATGTCGTCCAGGCGGTCCCGGATCGTGGTGAAGTCCGGCAGGATCAGGTCGATGCCGGGCTGCTCGTCCTCGGGGAAGAGGACACCGCAGTCGACGATGAGCAGGCGGCCGCCGTACTCGAAGACCGTCATGTTGCGGCCGATCTCGCCGAGACCGCCGAGGGGGGTGACCCTCAGGGCGCCCTTCGGGAGCTTCGGCGGGGTACCGAGTTCAGGGTGCGGATGGCTCAAAAGACTCTCCTTAACCACACGCGCCACGTACCGCTGAGGCACGTGGCGCGCATGTCATTCGTGCACTTGCTGTTGTCTTGGGGTCGTGCTCCTGCGAGGTGCCTCGCTCGTTCTTCTCATTCAGTTGTGAAGTCCGTGGTTACAGCTGTACCCCACCGGCGGCCAGGTCGATCTTGAGCTGGGCCGTCTCCTGGGCGGTGAGTTCCACCAGGGGGAGGCGCAGCGGACCGGCCGGGAGGCCCTGGAGGGTCAGGGCGGCCTTGGTGGTGATCACACCCTGCGTGCGGAACATTCCGGTGAAGACCGGCAGCAGCTTCTGGTGGATCTCGGTGGCCTTCTGCACGTCACCGTCCAGGTGGGCCTCGACCAGGGCCCGCAGGTCCGGGGTGACCACGTGGCCGACGACGGAGACGAAGCCGACCGCGCCGACGGAGAGGAGCGGGAGGTTGAGCATGTCGTCGCCCGAGTACCAGGCGAGGCCGGACTGGGCGATGGCCCAGCTGGCGCGGCCCAGGTCTCCCTTGGCGTCCTTGTTGGCGACGATCCGCGGGTGGTCCGCGAGGCGGACCAGGGTCTCGGTGTCGATCGGGACGCCGCTGCGGCCGGGGATGTCGTACAGCATGACCGGCAGGCCGGTGGAGTCGGCGATGGCCGTGAAGTGCCGCAGGAGGCCTTCCTGCGGTGGCTTGTTGTAGTACGGCGTGACGGCGAGGAGGCCGTGGGCGCCGGTGCGCTCGGCGGTGCGGGCGAGGTCGACGCTGTGCCGGGTGTCGTTGGTGCCGATGCCGGCGACGACGTGCGCCCGGTCTCCTACCGCTTCGAGCACCGCCCGTACGAGCTGGTCCTTCTCCGCGTCACTGGTGGTCGGGGACTCGCCGGTGGTGCCGTTGACGATCAGCCCGTCGTTGCCTGCGTCCACCAGATGGGCGGCGAGCCGCTGGGCGCCGTCGAGGTCGAGAGCGCCGTCCGCCGTGAAGGGCGTGACCATAGCGGTGAGGACCCGCCCGAAGGGGGTCTGCGGAGTGGAGATCGGAGCCATGGGTAACACGCTACTCGCTGCTCAGCGCGTGGTCCCCTCTAGGGGGACCGGGAAAGAGGAGCCCGGCACTGCCTGCTCGGGGGTTCAAGCAGTGCCGGGTCCGTTTGATCAGCCTAGATGAACTTCTCGAAACGCCGCAATACGGACACCGCCTATGGGGCGACTCGTCCATTTTTGTTGAAGGCCGCATGAGTGAGCGGCATGAGCCCCGCCCAGTGGGCCTCCATCTGCTCACCGACCATCTCGATCTCGCGCTGCGGGAAGGACGGGACCTTCGCCAGCTCGTGCTGGGTGCGCAGGCCGAGGAAGTGCATCAGGGAGCGCGCGTTGCAGGTGGCGTACATCGAGGAGTAGAGGCCGACGGGCAGCACCGCGCGGGCGACCTCCCGGGCCACGCCCTTGGCCAGCATCTCCTGGTAGGCCTCGTAGGAGGCCCGGTAGGACTCCTCCATGGCGCTGGTGGTGACGTCGTACTGCTCCTCGGTGCCCTCGACGAACTCGTACTTGCCGGGGCGGCCCTGCTGGACCAGCTTGCGGGAGGTCCCGGGGACGTAGAAGACCGGCTCCAGCTCCCGGTAGCGGCCCGACTCCTCGTTGTACGACCAGCCCACTCGGTGCCGCATGAACTCGCGGAACACGAAGATCGGGGCGCTGATGAAGAAGGTCATCGAGTTGTGCTCGAACGGGCTGCCGTGCCGGTCCCGCATGAGGAAGTTGATGAGCCCCTTGGAGCGCTCGGGGTCCTTGGTGACCTCTTCGAGCGACTGCTCGCCCGCGGTGGAGACCCGGGCGGCAAACAGCACGTCCGCGTCGCCCGCGTCGCTCTTCACCAGCTCGACGGTGACATCACTGCGGAAATGGGGCTTTGCGGGTTCGGGAGTGTCGGTCACCGGCAGGGGTCCTTCCAGGGGCGGCGCGGGAGACCCGGCGCGTGGCTCGGGCGGCGACCACTCTACGGGCCGGGCGGATGGCGCATGCGCGCGGCGGTGTCGGGCAGCCGTTCGTGGAGTTCCCCGAACAAGTACGGCGATTCGGGCACCGATCCGGCCGTTCGTACGTCTGACTCATTAGCAGCACCCGCCACAGAGATCAAGGAGAGTTTCCTCATGTTCCGCCGGCGTGAATCCGTCCCGTTCTCGTTCGTCGCCGAGGCCGACCGGTTCCGCAGTAATGTCGCTCCCCCTCCCGCACCCCGCGCCAGCGTTCCCGAGTTGCTGGGACGCTCGCTCGTCGGACTGACCGTGGTCGCCGGGCTCGTCGGCTCGCTGCTGCTGGGGCTTCCGGCGCTCGATTCCGAGCAGCCCGCCTCGCACGGCAGGCAGTCCGAGGCCTCCCAGGGCCGCTGACGCACACTCGTACGGACCCCCTGGGGTGGTCGGGCCGGGGGCGGCCTCGGTAGCCTCACCGGGCACAGCAATCGAGCGTGCTTGTGAGTGAGGATGAGTCGTGCCCCTGCCCTTTCTGACGGCCGACCGCGCATTCGACGCGAGCGCGGACGACGTCGCGCTGCCGTTCGACGACCACGACAGCTGGCGGCGGCCCTACCGCCCCGGCCCGTGGCGGGTCGCGGCCGCGGCCACCCTGTTGTTGCTGGCCTCGTTCGTGCTCCTCGCGGCGATGATCATCGGGTTCGCCGGAGCGCCTTCCGGGGCCACGGTCTGTCTGCTGCTGGCCGGCGCGCTGATCGGTGCGGCACTGCGGCTGCTCCGGGTCGGTGCGTGGGTCAGCCGGCACGGGGTGCGGCGGGTGGGGTTCTTCCGGACCGTCACGGTGCCGTGGGCCTCGACCGCCTCGGTCCGTACGGTCCAGCAGCCGGTGAAGTGGCTGGGTCTGCCCCGTACGGTGCAGGGCCAGGCGCTGGTCGTGACCCGGCAGGGCGGTGAGATCCTGCCGCCGCTGGTCTCCGACCACAACGCGGACTTCCTCGGGCGCGAGGAGGCGTTCGAGCGGGCCACGGATGCCGTTGAGGCCTGGGCGGATGAGTATCGGCTCGGGTGAGGCGGCTTCCGTCCGCTGTACGTGCCGTACGTGAGTGAGCCCGGGGCCCTTGTGGGGGTCCCGGGCTCACTTGCGTACAGCCTGAAAGATGTCCTCAAGCGCCGGACGGGCTTGATCTCGTCCTCAGGCGCCGGACCGGCTGGGTTTCGTCCTCAGGCGCCGGACGGGCTGGAGGGTGTGGAGGACGGGCTGGACCTGGTGTTCTCAGGCGCCGGATCAGCCGGACTCGGGGCCGATCTGTGCAGGGCGATCGCCCTCTGCATCGCCTTGCGGGCCCTCGGGGTGTCCCTGGCGTCCTGGTACGCGACCGCCAGGCGGAACCAGGCGCGCCAGTCGTCCGGGGCGTCCTCCGTCTCCTCCCGGCGCTTGGCGAAGGCCGCGTCGGCGGCTTCGCGCTCGATACGGCCGGACGGGGTGCGGGGCAGGTCGTCGACCGGGAGGCCGCCCTCCGCGTCCAGTTCGGCGGCGAGCGCGTTGGCGCGTCGGACGAACTGGGTGTTCTTCCAGAGGAACCAGACGCCGATCACCGGCAGGATCAGCACGGCGACGCCGAACGTGACCGTGAGCAGGGTGCCGTGCCGGATGAGCATCACGCCCCGGCTGCCGACCAGGACGAAGTAGAAGACCAGGACGGCGGCCGTGACGAAGTAGGTGATCTTTGCACGCATGGGGGGCCAGTCAGTTCAGGTCGAGGAAGTGTTCCAGGCCGAACGTGAGGCCGGGAGTGGTCACCACGCGGCGGACGCCGAGCAGGATGCCCGGCATGAAGCTGCTGTGGTGGAGGGAGTCGTGGCGGATGGTGAGGGTCTCGCCCTCGCCGCCGAGCAGCACTTCCTGGTGGGCCAGCAGGCCGCGCAGCCGGATCGCGTGGACCGGCACGCCGTCGACGTCCGCGCCGCGGGCGCCGTCCAGGGCGGCGGTGGTGGCGTCCGGCTGGGGGGCGCTGCCCGCCCGGGCGCGGGCCGCCGCGATGAGCTGGGCGGTGCGGGTGGCGGTGCCGGAGGGGGCGTCGACCTTGTTGGGATGGTGGAGCTCGACGACCTCGACGGACTCGAAGTAGCGGGCGGCCTGCTCCGCGAACTTCATGGTCAGGACCGCGCCGATGGAGAAGTTCGGGGCGATGAGGACGCCGGTCTCCGGGGAGTTGTCCAGCCAGCCGTTCAGCTGCGCGAGCCGTTCGTCGGTCCAGCCCGTGGTGCCGACGACGGCGTGGATGCCGTGCCGGACGCAGAAGTCGAGGTTGCCCATCACCGATGCGGGAGTGGTCAGCTCGACGGCGACCTGGGCGCCCGCCTCGGCGAGGGCCTCCAGCTTGTCGCCCCGGCTCAGGGCCGCCACCAGCTCAAGGTCCTCGGCGGCCTCGACGGCCCGTACGGCCTCGGAGCCGATCCGGCCCTGAGCGCCGAGAACGGCTACGCGCAGCTTGCTCATTGTGGTTCCTTAAGGGATTAAGGGATTAGGAGACCGCTTCGTGGAGGCGGTCCGCCTGCTTGTCCTTGAGCGGGCCGATGACCGAGAGCGAGGGGCGGTGGGTGAGGAGTTCGCCCGCCACCTCCCGTACGTCGTCGGGGGTGACCTCCGCGATGCGGGCCAGCATGTCGTCCACCGACATCTGCTCGCCCCAGCACAGTTCGCTCTTGCCGATACGGTTCATCAGCGCGCCGGTGTCCTCCAGGCCGAGGACCGTGGAGCCGGAGAGCTGGCCGATGGCGCGGGCGATCTCGTCGTCGGCCAGGCCGTGGGCGGCGACCCGGTCCAGCTCGTCCCGGCAGAGCTTGAGGACGTCGTGGACCTGGCTGGGCCGGCAGCCCGCGTAGACGCCGAAGAGGCCGCAGTCCGCGAAGCCCGAGGTGTACGAGTACACGCTGTAGGCCAGGCCGCGCTTCTCCCGGACCTCCTGGAAGAGGCGGGAGCTCATGCCGCCGCCGAGGGCCGCGTTGAGGACCCCGAGGGCCCAGCGGCGGTCGTCGGTGCGGGCGAGGCCGGGCATACCGAGGACCACGTGGGCCTGCTCGGTCCTGCGGTTGAGCAGCTCGACCTTGCCGGCGGTGCGCAGGGTGCGGGAGCCCTGGCGGGGGGCCAGGGGGACCGCGTCCGTACGGGTGAGGGCGCCGGCCTTCTCGAAGGCGCGGCGGACCTGCCGTACGACCGTGGCGTGGTCGACGTTGCCCGCGGCGGCGACGACCAGGTGCGTGGGGTCGTAGTGCTTCTTGTAGAAGCGGGCGACCTGGCCCCGGTTCAGGGCGTTGATCGTGTCGACGGTGCCGAGGACCGGGCGGCCGAGGGGGGTGTCACCGAGCATCGTGTGCGCGAACAGGTCGTGCACGCAGTCGCCCGGGTCGTCCTCCGTCATCGCGATCTCTTCGAGGATCACGCCGCGCTCGGCGTCGACGTCCTCGGGGGCGATCAGCGAGCCGGTCAGCATGTCGCAGACGACGTCGATGGCGAGCGGCAGGTCGGTGTCGAGGACCCGCGCGTAGTAGCAGGTGTACTCCTTCGCCGTGAAGGCGTTCATCTCGCCGCCGACCGCGTCGATGGCGGAGGAGATGTCGAGGGCGGTGCGCTTGGCGGTGCCCTTGAAGAGGAGGTGTTCGAGGTAGTGGGTCGCGCCGTTCAGCGCGGGCGTCTCGTCGCGGGAGCCGACGTTGGCCCAGATGCCGAAGGTGGCGGACCGGACGGAGGGCAGGGTCTCGGTGACGATCCGCAGGCCGCCGGGGAGGACGGTCCTGCGGACGGTTCCGATGCCGTTGCTGCCCGGGAGAAGCGTTTGGGTACGGGCGACGGCCCGCCCCCCGGAGGAGGGGCGGGCCGTCGTCGCGGAACTACGGGACGTCACTTGTCGGTGTCGTCCTTCTTCTCGTCCTCTTCACCCTCGATGACCGGGATGAGGGAGAGCTTGCCGCGGGAGTCGATCTCGGCGATCTCGACTTGGACCTTGGCGCCGACGCCGAGCACGTCCTCGACGTTCTCCACGCGCTTGCCACCGGCGAGCTTGCGGATCTGCGAGATGTGCAGCAGGCCGTCCTTGCCCGGCATGAGCGAGACGAACGCGCCGAAGGTGGTCGTCTTGACGACCGTACCCAGGTAGCGCTCGCCGACCTCCGGCATGGTCGGGTTGGCGATGGCGTTGATCGTGGCGCGGGCGGCCTCGGCCTGCGAGCCCTGCTGCGCACCGATGTAGATCGTGCCGTCGTCCTCGATCGTGATGTCGGCGCCGGTGTCCTCCTGGATCTGGTTGATCATCTTGCCCTTGGGGCCGATGACCTCACCGATCTTGTCCACCGGGATCTTGACGGTGATGATCCGCGGGGCGTTCGGGGACATCTCGTCCGGGACGTCGATGGCCTCGTTCATGACGTCCAGGATGTGCAGACGCGCGTCACGGGCCTGCTTCAGCGCGGCGGCCAGGACCGAGGCGGGGATGCCGTCGAGCTTGGTGTCGAGCTGGAGCGCGGTCACGAACTGCTTCGTACCGGCGACCTTGAAGTCCATGTCGCCGAAGGCGTCCTCCGCACCGAGGATGTCGGTGAGGGCGACGTAGTGGGTCTTGCCGTCGATCTCCTGCGAGATCAGACCCATGGCGATACCGGCGACGGCGGCCTTGAGGGGCACACCGGCGTTCAGCAGCGACATGGTGGAGGCGCAGACCGAGCCCATGGACGTCGAGCCGTTGGAGCCCAGCGCCTCGGAGACCTGGCGGATCGCGTACGGGAACTCCTCGCGGGTCGGGAGGACCGGCACGATGGCGCGCTCGGCGAGCGCGCCGTGGCCGATCTCGCGGCGCTTGGGCGAGCCCACGCGGCCGGTCTCACCGACGGAGTACGGCGGGAAGTTGTAGTTGTGCATGTAGCGCTTGCGGGTCACCGGGGAGAGGGTGTCCAGCTGCTGCTCCATGCGGAGCATGTTGAGGGTGGTGACGCCCAGGATCTGGGTCTCGCCACGCTCGAAGAGCGCCGAGCCGTGCACGCGCGGGATGGCCTCGACCTCGGCGGCGAGCGTACGGATGTCCGTGACCCCGCGGCCGTCGATGCGGACCTTGTCCTTGATGACGCGCTCGCGGACCAGCTTCTTGGTCAGCGCGCGGTAGGCGGCGGAGATCTCCTTCTCGCGGCCCTCGAACTCCGGGAGGAGCTTCTCGGCGGCGATCTCCTTGACGCGGTCCAGCTCGGTCTCGCGCTCCTGCTTGCCGGCGATGGTGAGCGCCTGCTTCAGCTCGGGCGTGACGGCCTTGGCCAGCGCGTCCAGGACGTCGTCCTGGTAGTCCAGGAAGACCGGGAAGTCACCGACGGGCTTGGCGGCCTTGGACGCCAGGTCCGACTGGGCCTTGCAGAGCGCCTTGATGAAGGGCTTCGCGGCTTCCAGACCGGCGGCGACGATCTCCTCGGTGGGAGCCTCGGCGCCGTCCTTGACCAGCTGGATGGTCTTCTCGGTGGCCTCGGCCTCGACCATCATGATCGCGACGTCGCCGTCCTCCAGGACGCGACCGGCCACGACCATGTCGAAGACGGCGTCCTCGAGCTCGGTGTGGGTCGGGAAGGCGACCCACTGGCCCTTGATCAGGGCGACGCGGGTGGCGCCGATCGGGCCGGAGAAGGGCAGGCCCGCGAGCTGGGTGGAGCAGGAGGCGGCGTTGATCGCGACCACGTCGTACAGGTGGTCGGGGTTGAGCGCCATGATCGTCTCGACGATCTGGATCTCGTTGCGCAGGCCCTTCTTGAAGGAGGGGCGCAGCGGGCGGTCGATCAGACGGCAGGTGAGGATCGCGTCCTCGGAGGGGCGGCCCTCCCGGCGGAAGAAGGAGCCGGGGATCTTGCCGGCGGCGTACTGCCGCTCCTCGACGTCCACCGTGAGGGGGAAGAAGTCCAGGTTGTCCTTGGGCCGCTTGGAGGCGGTGGTGGCCGACAGCACCATGGTGTCGTCGTCCAGGTACGCGACGGCGGAGCCGGCGGCCTGCTTGGCCAGGCGGCCCGTCTCGAAGCGGATGGTGCGGGTGCCGAAGGTGCCGTTGTCGATGACGGCCTCGGCGTAGTGGGTCTCGTTCTCCACTAGTGATTTCTCCATACTCGTCGTCTTTCGTCCTCCCGCCCGTGTGGCGGAGGACGGTGCGGGAGAAGCGCACCGTGTGTGCGGGCCGGTCTTCGATCGAAGCTCCCGGGCATGTTCCCGGGGGCCACTACCGAGGACCGGCGGCGGCGTCGCTGCGCCTCTCCCTGGTATTGCGTGGGTGTTGCGTGGTGTTACAGGTGTTCCGGTGTCCAGGTTACTGAGCTTGACACCGGTCGCGCACGTACGGCAAAGGGAGCGGTCCCCTCAGACTCGGGAACCGCTCCCTCTCCACGGCGTACTTACTTGGCGCCGCCGGCCGCACCACGGCGGATGCCGAGGCGGTCGACCAGCGCACGGAAGCGCTGGATGTCCTTCTTGGCGAGGTACTGCAGGAGGCGGCGACGCTGGCCGACCAGGATCAGCAGACCACGACGGGAGTGGTGGTCGTGCTTGTGCGTCTTGAGGTGCTCGGTCAGGTCCGAGATCCGGCGGGAGAGCATGGCGACCTGGACCTCGGGGGATCCGGTGTCACCCTCCTTCTGGGCGAACTCGGCCATGATCTGCTTCTTCGTAGCGGCGTCGAGCGGCACGCGTACTCCTCTTGGTGTTCGAAGCGCCCACGAGTGCCCCTGGTCTTGTTCTCAGGGGAGCTTCCGTGACTCGGAGGCGAAGGTCCGATGAGCGCAGTCCCCAGGATGATCCGGAGAGGCGTACACAAACGGCCACTGGTCAGAGTACCAGCCATTCGGGTCACCCCCGGACGGCCCACTCCGGCGGTCGGCCCCGGCCCGCCCCGGCGGGCCGCACCGGCAGTCGGCTGGTGCGGGCCCTGAGCGGGCGGCGCAGGGGCCGGGCGGGTACGGCGTCAGCTGGTCAGGGCGCGGATCGAGCGGTAGACGTCGAAGACCGCGAGGCAGAGCGGGAGGAGGGTGAGCAGGACGACCGTCTCCGCGATCTCCAGGAAACGGCCCCAGAACGGGGTGACCCCCTTGCGCGGCACGATCAGCCCGATGGCGGTGATCAGGGCGGCGACGCCCGCGACGGCGGCGGCGAGCCACACCGTACGGAGGTCGAGTCCGGCGCCGTCCCCGCGCAGCGCGTCGCGCACCAGGGTGAGCGGCGGGTTCAGGGAGAGGCCGAGGCCGAGGAGGACGAGGGAGCCGAGACCGGCGGCGAGGGCGCAGCCGACCTGGGCGGTGTAGCGGAAGAGGTGGGCGCGCATCAGCATGGCGACGCCGGTGGCCAGGGCGAGGAGCTGGCCCCAGACGTTGTCGGAGAAGCCCAGCACCGCGGCCGCCGCCACGGCCACCAGGGCGCAGCCGCCGACCAGGCCGAGGAGCAGCTCGTGGCCGCGGCGGGCCTGGGCGGCGATCCGGGCGGCGTCCACCGGGCCCTGGGGCTCCTGGTCGCCGGTGCCGTAGTCGCCGACGGCGGAGCGGGGCGGTTCGAAGCCGATGGGGAGGCGGGCGAAGCGGGTGGAGAGGCCGGGCAGGAAGGCCAGGGCGCCGACGGCGAAGGGGGCGCAGACGGCGGCCGCCTCGGTGGGCTTCAGCTCGGCGCTGATCGCGATGAAGGTGACGACGAGGCCGGTGGCGCTCGCGAAGACGAACGCGACGAACGGGCCGTCGCCGCCGGGTGCGGTGATCATGAGGATGACCGAGACCACCAGGACGGCGGCGCAGGCGAGCAGGAACTGCAGCCGTCCCACGCCCTGGCCCGCCGAGAGGGTGAGCAGCCCGGAACCGGCCACCGCCGCGTTCACCATGGCCCCGGTGCCGAGCGCGATGGCCGAGCCCCGGTCGTCGTAGACGCGGGCGCGGACGCAGGCGAGGGCGAGCAGGAGGACGGCGACGACGGCGGCCAGGACGCCGGGGAGCCCGTGCATGTCGTGGCGGGGGTCGGCGGTCCAGAGGACGAAGCCGAGCAGGCAGAGCAGGACGGAGCCGCCGAAGAGGCCGGCGCCGCGCATCAGGGAGTCGCCCCAGAGGGTGCGGTCCTTGGCGACGGCGGTGGCGACCGCGTCGGAGACGTCGTCGAAGACGGCGGGCGGCAGCGATTCGGAGAAGGGCCGCAGGGAGAGCAGCTCGCCGTCGAGGATGCGGTGGCCGGCCAGCGTACGGGAGCTGTCCAGGACGGTGCCGTCGCGGCGTACGAGGTGGTAGCCGACGGGGGCGCCGGGGGCGGGGCTCTGGCCGGAGAGGCGGAGGATCTCGGGGTAGAGGTCGGCGACGGGCACGTCCTCGGGGAGGGCCACGTCGACCCGGCTGTCGGGGGCGACGACGGTGACCCGGCAGAAGCCGGTGCCGCCGGCGGGCGCGGCGCCGTGGCTGGGGCGGCCGCTCGTGGTGGCTGCCGTCCGGTCCGTCACTGTCACCTTGCTGCTCCCCCTGTGTTCTTCGGTGCTTCGGTGCGCTGATGCTCATTGCCCGGTTGCTCATGACCCGGTTTCCGGGGCTTGTGCCGGAAACACCCTTCAGAGCCGCGCATTTCGCCCCGCGTCCCGAATGACCGTCTTCCTGCGGTAGTTAGCGTTCTTGCGGTAGTTAGCGGATGCGTATACGCATCGCGACACCCTACCGCCACCGGGTCCCCGCTCCGCCAGTAGGATCCAACGCGCGGACGGAGCCCGTCGCCACGGGGGCGCCGATAGGAACAGTTCCGTCCGGCAAGGGAATTGGTGAGCTGTGAGCCAGATCGTCGTCAAGCGCCCACCGCGGGCCCTGCCCTCCGAAGTGCCGGTCGAGCAGGTGCAGTTGCAACCTCCGCCGGAGTTGCCCCGCGGTCAGCAGGAGGGCGCGCTGATGCAGCTCCTGCCGATGCTGGGGATGGGCGGTTCGGTCGTCTTCTTCTTCATGACGCCGAACCCGATCATGCGGATCATGGGCGTGATCATGATCGCCTCGACGGTCGCCATGGCCATCGCGATGCTGGTGCGTTTCCGGCGGGGTACGCAGGGCCAGCTCGCGGACATGCGGCGGGACTATCTGAAGTACCTGACGCAGACCCGGCGGACGGTGCTGAAGACCGCGCGCAAGCAGCGGGACGCGCAGTTCTATCTGCACCCCTCCCCCGAGCAGCTGTGGGCGCTGGTCGCCGAGGGCAGCCGGGTGTGGGAGCGGCGGGTCGGTGACGGGGATTTCGCACAGGTACGGATCGGGCTCGGCAGCCAGGAGCTGGCGACGCCCCTGGTCGCCCCCGAGACGGCGCCGGTCGACGAGCTGGAGCCGCTGACGGCCGGGGCGATGCAGCAGTTCCTGACGACGCACTCCACGCTGGACGGGCTGCCGATGGCGGTGTCGCTGCGGGCGTTCTACCACCTGACGGTCAGCGGCCACGCGGACTCCGCGCGCGCCTCGGCGCGGGCGATGGTCGGCGCGCTGGCCTCGCTGCACTCCCCCGAGGACCTGGTGATCGGGGTCGCGGCGGGCGCCGACGCGGCCCCGCACTGGGAGTGGGCCAAGTGGCTCCCCCACGTACAGGACAGGTCGTCGGCCGACGGGGCCGGCAGCCGCCGGCTGATCACCGGCAGCGTCCTGGAGCTGGAGCAGCAGCTGGCGGCCCGGCTCGACGGGCGTCCCCGTTTCCAGCCCGGCGGGCCGCCGCTCCTGGAGCAGCCGCACATCGTGGTCGTCCTGGACGGCGACTCGGTGCCCCCGATGTCGGTGCTGGCCTCGGCGGAGGGGCTGCAGGGCGTGACGGTCATCGAGGTGGTGCCGGGCGAGGTGCAGGGGGCGCGCGGCGGCCTCTCCGTCGTGGTGCAGCCGAAGTCGCTCCGGCTGGAGTCGGGGCACGGGCTCGTCTACGACGGGGTGCCCGACCTGCTGAGTCACGAGGCGGCGGAGGCGCTGGCCCGGCAGCTGGCGCCGCTGCACATGGCGACGGGCGGGGACGACGACGAACCGCTGCTGGCCAACCTGGAGTTCACGGACCTGCTGAACCTGGGGGACGCGGCCTCCGTCGATGTGGGCCGGACCTGGCGGCCGCGTTCCCAGGCGGAGCGGCTGCGGGTGCCGATCGGGGTCGGCGAGGGCGGCGCTCCGGTGATGCTGGACCTCAAGGAGGCGGCGCAGGAGGGCATGGGGCCGCACGGTCTCTGCGTGGGGGCGACGGGTTCCGGCAAGTCGGAGCTGCTGCGGACGCTGGTGCTCGGCCTGGCGGTGACGCACACCTCCGAGACGCTGAACTTCGTCCTCGCGGACTTCAAGGGCGGTGCGACCTTCGCCGGGATGGCGCAGATGCCGCACGTGGCGGCGGTGATCACCAACCTGGCGGACGACCTGACGCTGGTGGACCGCATGGGCGACTCCATCCGGGGTGAGCTGAACCGGCGCCAGGAGATGCTGCGCGACGCGGGCAACTACGCCAACATCCACGACTACGAGAAGGCGCGTTCGGCCGGTGCGCCGCTCCAGCCGATCCCGTCGCTGGTCCTGGTCATCGACGAGTTCAGCGAGCTGCTGACGGCGAAGCCCGACTTCATCGACATGTTCGTGCAGATCGGGCGCATCGGCCGGTCGCTGGGCGTGCATCTGCTGCTGGCGTCGCAGCGGCTGGAGGAGGGGCGGCTGCGCGGGCTGGAGACGTACCTCTCGTACCGCGTCGGTCTGCGGACCTTCTCGGCGGCGGAGTCCCGGGCGGCCATCGGCGTACCGGACGCGTACCACCTGCCGAACGTGCCGGGTTCCGGGCTGCTCAAGTTCGGTACGGAGGAGATGGTGCGGTTCAAGGCCGCGTACGTCTCCGGGGTGTACCGGGCGGGTGACCGGCAGGCGGCCGTGGCCGGGGGGCCGCTGCCGGTGGACCGGCGGCCGGTCGCGTTCACGGCGGCGCCGGTGCCGGTGCGGTACGTGCAGCCGGACCCGTCGGCCGGGGGCGGGGTGCCGGAGCAGCGTCGGGGGGACGACGACGCGCTGGCGGACACGGTGCTGGACGTGATCGTGCGGCGGCTGGAGGGGCGCGGCGCGTCGGCCCACCAGGTGTGGCTGCCGCCGCTGGACAACCCGCCGACGCTGGACGAGATCCTGCCGGGGCTCTCGGCCGTACCGGGGCGCGGGCTGACGCAGCCCGGGTTCGAGGGGGCGGGGCGGCTGGTCGTGCCGCTGGGTGTGATCGACAAGCCGTTCGAGCAGCGGCGGGACACGTTGTACCGGGACTTCTCCGGGGCTGCGGGCCATATGCAGATCACCGGGGGCCCGCAGTCGGGCAAGTCGACCCTGCTGCGGACGCTCATCGCGGGCTTCGCGCTGACGCACACCCCGGAGGAGGTCCAGTTCTACGGGCTGGACTTCGGCGGCGGCGGTCTCTCGGCCGTCGCGGGCCTCCCGCACGTGGGCGGGGTCGCCTCGCGTCTGGACCCCGAGCGGGTGCGCCGTACGGTGGCGGAGGTGTACGGGATCATGGCGCGGCGCGAGGAGTACTTCCGCAGCGCCGGTATCGACTCCATCGCCACCTTCCGGCGGATGCGGGCGCGCGGCGAGATCTCGGTGGCGGACCAGCCGTGGGGGGATGTCTTCCTGGTCATCGACGGGTGGGGCAACTTCCGTACGGATTACGAGGCGCTGGAGAACGCCGCCGTGGACATCGCGGCGCGCGGCCTGGGCTACGGCATCCACCTGATCGTCACGGCGTCCCGCTCCCTGGAGGTCCGGGCCAGCCTCAAGGACCACCTGATGAACCGCCTGGAGCTGCGGCTCGGTGACGTGATGGACTCCGAGCTGGACCGCAAGGTCGCGGCCAATGTGCCGGCGGGGGTCCCGGGGCGCGGGCTCATCCCGGAGAAGCTGCACTTCATGGCGGCGGTGCCGCGGATCGACGGCATCAACTCCGACAGCGATCTGTCCGAGGCGACGGCGGCCATGAACGCGGAGGTCTCCCGCCACTGGACGGCGGCCCCGGCCCCGCAGGTGCGTCTCCTCCCGCGCCGTCTCCCGGCCGCGGAACTCCCGGCGGGCCACGCGGTTCCGGAGCGCGGTGTCGCCTTCGGCATCGACGAGAACAACCTCGAACCGGTCTTCCTGGACTTCGACCACGACCCGTTCTTCCTGATCTTCGGTGAGAGCGAGTCCGGCAAGTCCAACCTGCTGCGGCTGCTGATCAAACAGCTGACGGAGCGGTACGAGGGCGACGCCTGCAAGCTCTTCGTCGTGGACAACCGGCGCTCGCTGCTGGACGTGACACCGGCGTCGCATCTGGCGGAGTACATCCCCATGTCGAACAACATGGACCACCACATGGTCGCGCTCCACGACCTGATGAAGCGGCGCACCCCGTCCGCCGACGTCACGGCCCAGGAACTGCGGGACCGCAGTTGGTGGCAGGGCCCGGCGGTCTACGTGGTCATCGACGACTTCGACCTGGTCTCCACGTCGAGCGGCAACCCGCTGGCGTCCCTCACGGAACTGCTCCCGTTCGCCCGTGACGTGGGCGTCCGCTTCATCATCGCCCGCAACACGGCGGGGGCGAGCCGGGCGCTGTACGACCCGTTCCTCCAGCGCATGACGGAGCTGGGCGCGCAGGGCGTGCTGCTGTCGGGCGACCCGATGGAGGGGGACATCCTGGGCGGCGTGCGGCCGCGGCCGATGCCGGCCGGGCGGGGCGTCTTCATCACGCGGCGGCGGGGGAACCCGCTGGTGCAGACGGGGTTGGTGGAGGGGCAGTAGGCGGGCCCGTACAGCACATCAGGGTGGACACCTCCCGCGCGTGTCCACCCTGATGCGCTGTTTGTTTGCGGTCGCTTCCGGCCTGATTGCCGGCCGCTGCCTGATCGGCCACTCGGTCGGCCGGTCGGTCGGCTCCCTGATGGGCTGCCGCACCGGTTGCCGGTCGGCTCCCTGATGGGCTTGCTGCACCGACTACCGGTCAGCTCCCCGGTGGGCTACTGCACCGACTGCCGGTCAGCTCCGATCGGCTACTGGAAGTTCGCCGCGGCCCGCTTGTCACCGCCGCGGTAGGCGGCCTCCGCCTCGCGCACGGCGCGGGAGATCTGCGAGAGGTTCTCCCGGATGCCGGTCGCCTGCGTGTCCCACCGCGTCTGCGCGGAGCGGTAGGCCGTCTTGGCCTCGCCCTCCCACAGCTCGGAGACCGAGGCGATCATCGCCTTGATCGCCTTGAGGTCCTGGTCGAGCTGCTTGGCCTGGCGGTCGATGGACGCGGCCGCGAGGTCGAGGCTGGCATAAGTGACGACCGTCGTACCGTCGTTGGCGGCCATGTGGTCCTCCTTCAGTCGAGTCGGGGAATACCGGTCAGAGGTTGTTCAGATTCGAGGTCCGGGCCGTGGCCGCGGCGTCGCCCGAGTAGCCGTCGACGACGTCGACGCCCATGAGGGCCGCCTTGATCTCGTCCTCGGTGTTGCCCGAGATCGTACGGGCGGCCTTGATGGCCTCCTGGAAGCGGAGCAGCTCGTTGCCGATGCCGACCATCGCGTTGTTGATCTGGGTCTGCTTCTGGTTGAAGTGACCGGCCCCGATGCCCTTCCAGGCACCCTCCAGGCTGTCGATCGTCGCGTGCAGCTGCCGGAGCTGGCCCTTCACGGAGTCGAACCTCTCGGTGAGAGCGTTCTCGAGCCTGAGAAGGGCTTCGGCTGAGACCTTCTGGTCTGCGGACATGGCTTTCCTTTCCTGCCAGTTGATGGTGCGGGGCCGGCATGGCTCACCGGCCGGTACATGTGAGGGACCTGCGGTCAGGCCGCGCCGCGTCTGCGGACGAGGGCGAAGACCACTCCCCCGAGGACGGCCACGCCTGCGATACCGCCGAGGATGAGGCTGAGGGGGGTGCCGCCGTCATCACCGGACGCGGATGTGCTGCCGTCGCCTGCGGCGACGGTTTCGTCGGCCTCGCTGCCGTTGCCGCCGTTACCGCCGTTGCCGCTCTGGGCGGGCTGGTCGGAGGCGGGGGTGGAGGGTTGCTCGGAGGGGGCCGGGGAGCCGCCGGTACGTTCTTCGGTGAGCGGGCTGATGTTCGGGTCTCCGGGGTCGCCCTTGCCCTTGAGGATGTTCATCGCGGGGCGGATGAGGCCGTGGCCGAGGTAGGAGCTGCGGTCGCCCTTCTTCCAGTCGCGACTGGCGGTATCGAAGAGCACATTGAGGACTTGATTCGCAGTCCAGTCGGGATTGGCGGACCAGACGAGGGCTGCGGAGGCGGAGGCGATGGCGGTGGCGGCGCTGGTTCCGCCTTCTCCGTCGCAATAGCGCTGAAAGGAGTTGTCACACCATCGCGGGATTTCACTCCCGGGAGCGGCGACGTCTACCGAGTTCCCGTTCTGTGAATACTCCGAAACCTTCCCATTCTTGTCCGCCGAAGAAACCCCTACCGCTTGGGGGTACGATGCCGGATATTCATCCCTGTTACGCCCTTGGGCATCGTTCCCCACCGCAGCGAAAAGCAACTTACCCTTGTCCTGGACGTACTTGACTGCCTCACGCTCTTGCGGCGTCGAGTACGGACTGCCGAATGAAATACTGATGATTTTTGCGTCACTGTCAGCAGCAGCCCGGATAGCGTCCGCCCAGTCATGGACGTTAGAAGAGTGCTCCTTCTGGAACTCGCTGGTTCCAATACGCATCGGGATAATCTTCGCGCCTGGGGCGAGACCCTTGATTCCACCACCCTTGCCGGTGCCAGCAATCAGTTCGGCCATCGTTGTGCCGTGGCCGCTGTAGTCGTCGTTTTCGTCGCCCTCAGTCCCTGTGGCGTCGAGGCCCTTAAGCACTTGCCCCCTCAACGAAGGCGTCTCCGGGTTGACCCCTGTATCGATGACGGCGAGCTGGATACCTTCCCCTGTCGCGATCTTCCACATTTCCTCGGCCTGCATCGCCTTGAGGTACCACTGCTTGGACTGGACGTCCACAGCTGCGGCAGGCTGAGCTGCACCGACGAAGACCACGCTCCACGAGGCTGCCACCGCCAGTGCACTGAGCGCACGCCTCTGGGGCCAGCTCATTCCTGCTGTCATCCCGACTTCCGAACCTTCCCTGGGGCTACTGCTCGACCACCGGCGGCACGGCTCCGCGCCGTCCGACTGCCCATGTCTCTTCCTCTTCCGTCAGGTAGTCCGGACGCGTCGACCCGGTGTTCCCCTCGTCCTTCTGGTCAGATTTCCGCTTGCCGGCACTACCACGGACAAGACCAGTTCCGCCGGCGGTGAAGCCCTTGGCCCCTGCGCCTGACGCCCCTCGGGGCGTACTGCCATTGGCGCCGGGGGCTCCAATCACTGTCCCCCGCGGCACTCCACGAGTTCCGCCCGTCCCGGACGTACCGGAAACAGGCCGCTGCGGGGTGCCGCCCACGATCCCATTGCCGTACCCCGCACGAGAACTCCCCGGTGCGGCCGTACCGCTGTGGGCGGCAGTAGGACGACCACCCACTACCCCGGACTGGCCGGCCATGGGTGACTGCGCGCCCCCGCCGAAGCGGCCCGTTGCTGACGGTCCACTGGCCATCGGGCTCGGTCGGCCAACAGGCATGCCCGTGCCCCCACTGGTTGCGGGGCCCGCGCCCGTGGGGGAGGGCTTGCCCGGGTTCGCTCCGACCTGACCCACAGCCCGGGGCGTGCCACCCACGGGGCCCGTAACCCGTGAGGGGCTCGGCTGCACGGGGTTCCCGAAACTGGTCGGCACAGGAGGCGTCGGCCCAGGGACCGACCCTGGCGTGTTGGTGACCGGCGGCGAGGGCGACGTGCTGGTCAACGCCTGCGGTGCGGTGGGCGTCATGACGCTGTTGATCTCCGTCGACGTGCTCTTGTCCAGCACGGGTGTTGAACCAAGAACATGATCCGGAACAGGTCGGTCGGCAGAGGGTACAGCTCCGGCCTCTGCCGTACTTGCTCGCGCTGGACCACTGGGCACAGCGCCGCTACGCGAAAGTTCCTCAGTCCCTGTCGCTGACAACGTGGATGGGGCAGGACTCCTCGTAGCGCCCTCGGGCCTCGGCATGTCAATGCCAAGCCGCTGATCAAACCGCGGTGGCTCCTGCCCAGCCAGCACCTCTTCCGACACCGCGTAGTACGACGCCAGCCGGTTGATCTGGTTGATGGCCTCCTGGCGGTTCTTCTCCACCGCCATGGCCTCCGCGTACACCGGGTTGGTCTGTGTCCGGGCCGGGAAGAGGATGTCGTCCACGTCCGTCTGGATCATCCGGCGGTCGCGCGGCGGCATGGAGTTGCGTACCGACGCCAGGCCCGTGCCCGCCACCGTGATCTGCGTGCCCGCCACGTCCGCGAAGTCGCTGAGCTTCGTGGCGTGGCTGGCCAGGCCCTTGCCCCACTTACGGAAGGCCTCGCCGGACTCGCCCTGCCAGTCGACCTTGTCGATGTAGTCGCCCAGGTCCTTCGCCGCGCTCCGGATCGCGTCCCTGGCCCTCCAGAGCGCCTCGCCCGCGTTCTCCAGGTCCGCCGGGTTGGATTTCTCCACCAGGTCGATGATGGCGTTGAGGTCGTGTCCCTCGAACGAGGTACGGCCTCCGGTGCTGACGCCGCCGGGGGCGAAGAGGTTCAGGACCCTCTTGCCCAGCTCTGTGGCGTCGGTGACGACCAGTTGGGTCTTGACCCGGCCCTCGTCCTGCTTCTGCTGTTCGGTAGGGGTCAGCTCGGGCTGCTTCTCGTCGCTCACTTGGACTCCCAGCCGAGATCGGACTGCCCTCGATCGTTCTCTGTTTCGGGCTTGGCCGCGTTCTTGCGTTCCGTGTCGATCCGCGTCTGGATCTCGTGGAACCGCCGCCGCGTCTCGTCGTCCACGTTGTCGAACCCGACCGCCGCCGCGTGCACGCCCAGGCTCAGGTACTCGATCTGGTCACCGAGCGACTTGGAGAGCGAGGTCAGGGACTCCTGGACGCGGTTGTACTGGGTGTAGAGGCCGTCCGCCTCGGCGAAGCGCGCGTTGGGGCCGCTGAAGGAGGCACGGGACACCGTCTGTGCCCCCGCCTTCGACTTGCCGGCCGCCGAGCCCTCGAGGTCCGCGAGTACGGCGTCCACTCGCTTCTTGAAGGTCTCCAGCGCGCCTACGCCACGCCTGAGATCACCGCCTGGACCGGTCACAGTGCCGTCCTCCCCGTTATGCATCCCCGTTTGCTCGGACCGTTCGGCGTTGCTATCGCATCGATACGGTCTGAGCCCATCTCACCCGGCAACTCTAGTCACTGCGTGGCGCCGGGCCAATCGGGTTGGCTGCCGCGTGACTTGTCTCATGCGTCAACTGCCGCCGACCGGCCGTCTCATGCGGCGGTTCCTGTCCCGTACGGCCACTGACGCACCGGCGATGGCTGCCACCAGGACGCCGCCGCCCACGACGACGTACGTCGCCAGGCGGGCGTTGCGTTCGTCGGCCGTCTCGCCGAGGTGGAACTCGGCCGGGGTAGGGGCTTCGCCTTTGCTCATGCCTTCGCGGGCGACCGGGCGGTCGATGGGCTTGTCGTCCTCGGTCAGGGCGCGTACCGGGTCGACGACGCCCCAGCCGACGTGGCGGTCGTGGCCCGCGACCGAGCGTTCCGCCGTCTGCTGGATCTGGGCGACGATCTGACGCTGCGTCCACTTGGGGTGCTTGGCCTTGATGAGGGCGGCGACCCCGGCGACGTACGGCGCGGAGAAGCTGGTGCCGTTGTCGGCGCAGTGGCCGCCGCCGGGGACGGTGGAGATCATGTCCACGCCGGGGGCGGCGATGCCGACGAATCCGCCGCCCTGGGAGAAGTAGGCGCGTTCGTTGTTGCGGTCCGAGGAGGCGACGGCCAGGACGCCTTCGTACGAGGCCGGGTAGGTCGGCTTCACCTTGCCGTCCACCCCGTCGTTGCCCGCCGAGGCGATGACCACGATGTCCTTGGACAGGGCGTGTTCGACCGCCTGCTTCAGGAGCGGTGTCGGCGCCACGGCGTCGGCGGTGTCCTGGGAGATGTTGATGATGTCGGCCTCCGCCTTGTCGGCGGCGTAGCGGATTGCCTCGGCCAGGGTCTCGGCCGTGCCGTTGCCCTCGGCGTCGTTCTGCTGGACGGGGATGATCGTGGCGTCGGGGGCGAGGCCGGTGAAGCCCGTGCCCTTCGCCTCGCGGGCGGCGATGATGCCAGCGACCTTGGTGCCGTGGCCCACCGTGTCCGTGGTGCCGTCCTCCTTGCCGCGCTCCAGCTTTCGGCCGTCCTTCGTCTTGAGGTCCTTCCGCATCATGTTGCGGCCCGCCTTGACGTCCACGGCCGGGGTCAGCTGGGGGTTCTTCACGTCGACGCCGGTGTCGACGACCGCCACCCGTACGCCCTTGCCGGTGGACTGCTTCCACAGCTCGTCCATCAGCACGCGCTGCAGCGACCAGGGGCGGCCCGCGTACATCTTCGAGGGGAACGTGCACTGCGTCGCGTCGTCCGCCGCTGCCGTGGGGAGCGGCAGGGCCACCAGGAGGAGGCCTGTCGCCGTCGCCACCTTGAGGAGGCGGCCCGTACCCGCCGCCCTCATGAGCCCTGCGGCTGGCTAGCCGCGCCCGTCGAGAGCCTGGGGCCCGTCGGCAGGAACGTGGACCAGACGGCCGGGACCGGGGTGGGGTCGACGTCCTTGTAGCCGAGCAGGTTCTGTGCCTGCTGCGCCTCCTGGCGGCGTGCCTGCTGCTCCTTCGCCGAGCCGGAGGCGCCGATGCCGGAGTCATCCTGGCCGCTGTCGCTGTTGGACTGCATCGCGTAGCGCAGGCCGGTGTCGGTGACCAGGAAGAGGAAGCCCACGTCGGTCTTCGAGCCCTTGAACTGGCGGAAGAACTCGCCGGATCCGGGGGTGACGTAGGCGCTGGAGGAACCGGTGGGAAGCGTGGCCGGGAATCCCGTACCGACCCAGGTCGAGAGGGTGGTGGCGCCATTGTCGGCGTCGACGTCGCGCAGGACGTTGCACACGGTGTTCCGGCTTCCCTTCCCGACGTCCGGTGAGTTGACGGGCTTCGGCTCGTGGGCGGGCCAGTCCAGCTCCGCGCCGAAGGCCTGGCCCGGTGAGAAGTCGGCGGCGCTCACCGGCTTCTCCCGGCCGGCCTGGCCGAGCGTCGACAGGTCCCGGCTGCTGAGCAGGAGTTTGGCGATGAAGTCCGAGACCGGGGCGACCCTGCCGGGCAGGACGACATAGCTCTGGGTCCTGGTTCCGGCGGTGGCGGCCAGGACCATGCCGACCTTGTCGGTGGCGGCGTCCAGGGTGCCGGGGGCGTTCGCCGGGTCGCCCGGCTTGCCGTCCAGGGTGGGGAAGGTGATCCGGTCGCCGCGGTGCAGCGTGGCCAGCCAGGCGGCGGAGACCCGCTGGGGCTTGGCGTTCTGGCCGACCAGGGTGCGCAGCAGCAGTTCGTCGTCGGGGAGGGGGTAGGCCTTGCCCGCGGCGTCGACGAGATAGCGGGTCCGGTCGGGGGCGGGCCCCTCGACGTACATGACCTCGCCGCCGCGCAGCCGTGAGGCGCCCTCGGTCTTGTTCTTCTCGCGCTCGGCGAGGACGAAGGCCGCCTTCTGGATGGCCTGGCCGCCCTCCCCGGGGCGCTCGCAGACCGCCCAGCGCTTGGCGGCCCCGGCGTCCTTGGGGTCGGGCAGCCGGTCGGGGGCGTACGGGATGCCGAGGGTAGCGCCGTGCGGGATCGTGCCGTTGTCCAGCACCGATTCGTCGACGTTGACGACCGTCCCCTTGTCCTGGGCGAGCAGGAGCTTGGCGGAGGACATGTTCAGGACGGGGTGGAGCTGCTTCTTGCCGTCGGTCGTCAACACCACGTAACGGGTGGTGGACTTGCTGGCGATGATGACGTTCTCGTGCGGGGTGTCCCAGCCCTTGGGGGCCACCGGCTTGAACATGCCCCAGGCGCCGAAGCCGGCGAGGACGACGACGCCGATGATCGCTCCCGGCAGGACCGCGCGCAGCGGGCGCGGCGCGCCCTCCTCGGAGCCGGTCGGGTTGGGTTGCAGGAACTGTGCGATCAGCCTTCGCTTCGCAAAGGTGTAGGCGTTGAGCTCGTCCCGCCGTGATGCCATGTTCCGCTGCCCCTTCTCCCCGATGGTCGACCAGGGTGCCACACGCACCGTCGGCCCCCGCTGTCGCACCGGGCCCCTACTATGCCTCCAGGGGTCCGGCCTCCACTGCTCAGGTAGGGTGACCAACCGATCAACACCCGTACGGAAAACGGCGAATACGGGACACGAGGGGGCAATGCGGCAATGGGTGCAGCCACGCGCGAGCGTACTGGGCGGTCCGGTCGCCGGGCCTCCGGTTCTTCCCGGCGGCAACGCAGCAACGGTGGCGGCGGTGCTGCCGGCACACCCCCCGCCACCACGCCGGACTCCGCGTCGGGCACCCCCGCGGCCACCACCCTGCGCGCCATCGCGCGCACCGACCGGGTGCGGCCCCTGCGGCGGCAGTTGGTGATCATCGAGGCGGCGCTCGCGGTGGCCGTCGTGGGTGCGGTGCTGGGCGGTGCGTGGCTGGTGCCCGCCGGGGTGCTGACGGTGGCCCTGGTGCTGCTCGCGGTGGTACGCCGCCGGGGCCGCGCGCTCCAGGACTGGCTGTCGGGCGCCCTCACGCTGAAGGCCCGGCGGCGGGCGGCCTCGGCGGCGGGCACGGACGCCGAGCCGATGCTCGCCCCGGTCGCGGAGAACGTCCCCGGTTTCGCTCCTTATATCTATGTCGACCGGGACCACCGCACGGTGGGCATGCTCGGTGACGGCACCTTCCTGACCGCCGCGGTCCGGGTGGAGGCGAGCGGTGAGGCGTTGCGCCCCGCGTTCGGCGCCCGCTCGCTCCCGCTGTCGCTGCTGGGCGACGCCCTCCAGGTCGACGACATCGTGCTGGAGTCGGCGCAGTTGGTGCAGCAGGTACGGGCCGCTCCCGCGCCCCATCTGCCGCAGCAGTCGGTGGCCCGCCTCTCCTACGGGCCCCTTCAGGACAGGACCGGGGCGCCCGCGCTCCGGATGACCTGGGTGGCGCTCAAGCTGGACCCGGAGCTGTGCCGGGAGGCCATCGAGGCGCGCGGCGGCGGGATCGAGGGGGCCCAGCGCGCCCTGGTGCGGGCCGCGGACCATGTGGCGAGCCGGATCACGGGGGCCGGGTTCCGGGCGGTGGTGCTGGACCAGGACGAGCTGAACTCGGCCGTCGCCACGTCCGCCTGTGCCAACCCCCTGCTCTCGGGCCGCGCCGGACGCCCGGACGCAGCGCCGCAGCGGCGCACGATGGAGACCCCGCGGGTCTGGCGGTGCGACGACCGGTGGCACACCACGTACGCCGTGGACCGCTGGCCCCAGTTGGGCCGGGGAGCGACGCCGCTCCCGCAGCTGGTCGCGCTGCTGACGTCGGTCCCCGCGTACGCCACGACCTTCAGTCTGACCGTACGGCGCGGCGCCCGGCAGGGCGAGACGGGCGTCAGCGGCCATGTCCGGGTGACCGGCGGGTCGGACACCGAACTCGTCGGCGTACGCAGGACGTTGGAGCAGGCCGCCCGGCACGCCAAGGTGGGTCTGGCGCGGCTGGACCGCGAACAGCTGCCGGGCGTGCTGGCGACGCTTCCGCTGGGAGGCGCCCGGTGAGGGGCACGTCGAGGAGGGACGGTTCGGAGAGGGACGGTTCGGGCAGGGACGGTTCGGGCAGGGACGGTTCGGGGAGGGGCAGGGCAGTGGGGCGCGGACGCGGGGTCACGGAGCGGATCGGGGCCAGGCGCGGGCTGCTCGGCCCCCGCCACGCGGGCCACACCGTGCCCACCGGCCATCTGGGCGCCCTCTCGCTCCCGGTCGGTGACGACGGCGTGATCATCGGCGACGACGCGGAGGGGCGCCCGCAGTTGATCGGGTTCCACCGCCCTGTCCCGTACGACGTCACGCTCATCGGCGGCCTGTGGACGGCGCAGGTGCTGGCGCTGCGGGCCGCGGGCACCGGAGCCCGGGTGGCGGTCGAGACCGGCCGGATGCAGGCCTGGACCACGCTGGCCCGGGCGGCGGGCGCCGGTCTGGAGTGCGTCTCCCTGTACGACGTGGGGCGGGTTCCGCCGACGGGCGCCACGGTCGGCAGCCCCGTGGTGGTGATCCGGGACTGCGGTATGCGGCCGCCCCGCGGCCGGGTCGTCTCCTCCCCCTGGCAGTCCGTGCTGACGCTGCTCCCCTATCTCAGCCCGGTGGCGCCCCGGTTGATGCGCTCGTCGGCGCTCGTGGGCATCCAGCGGGTCTCGCCCGACGAAGCACAGCAGATCGGCCGCATCCTGGGGCTCGCCCCGGCCGAGAGCGAGGCGCTGCCGACGCTGGCGGACGGGGTGACGCTCTGGGTGGCGGGGCGCGAGCACCACTGGGTGATGACGAGCGCGACGGACGCGGAGACGGGTCTGCTGGGCACCGCTCGCCGGATGGACTGATTCCTCTCCGTTCGCACCTCATGGCCCCCTCCCGCCAGGGAGCATGGATCACGCAGCACCACAGGCAGTTCGACAGTTCGATCGGAAGGGACGCCGGCATGGGCACCCAGCAGGAAAAGGACGAGCTCTACGCTCTGGACATCTCGGGCGTGGAGTGGCTGTGCGCACCCGGCACCGAGCAGGAGGAGGAGCGGGTCGAGATCGCCCATCTGCCCGGTGGCGCGGTCGCCATGCGCTCCTCCCTGGACCCCGACACCGTCCTGCGGTACACGGAGGCGGAGTGGCGGGCGTTCGTCCTGGGTGCGCGCGACGGTGAGTTCGACCTCAAGTAGGCGCCGCCGGCGGTACGGGGTGGTGGCCGGACCCGGTCGCCACCCTTCGCCGTTCCTTCCCCTCCTTTCTCCGTCCCTTCCCGTCCCTTCCCGTTCCTTTCAGCTCCTTGCCGTTCCTTTCCACTCCTTGCCGTCCCCTGTCGTTCCCTGTTGCCCCTTGTCGTCCCTTGCCGTCGCTTGTCGTTCCCCGCCGTTCTTTGCCGGGCGGTACGGCCTGCCGGAGTGCCCCCGATGGCGATTAGGGTGGGTGGGGCGCGGCAGAAGAAACCTGCGAGCGGGTAGTGCGCGTCGCAAGGGGGAGAGCCGGGCGTACCGGGCCTGTGAGACCGGTCGCCCCCACCCACCACGGCACAAGGGTGCTCGACCACACCAGGAGGCACAGTGAACAGCGATCGGGACGAGATCCGCGGCGGATGGAACACGCCCGTCGACGAGTCGTCCGACGCGGAACCCGCCGAGATGACGGGTGAGTTCACCATCGACTACACCCCTCCCGCCTGGTACACGCAGAACGCGGCGGGGGATTCGTCGGGCGGCTCGGGCTCCCCTCTGGCCCCGCCTCCGCCGCCGCACGGTGCTCCCCTGTCCGTACCGGCACAGCCGTCCCCGGGCGGCTTCGACCCCAACTGGACGCCTGCTCCCCCGGCCCCGCCGGCCTCGTCGGCTCCGGATGCTCCGTCCACCCCTCCTGCGGCTCCGGCCGCGCCGGTGGCGGACGCGCCCGCCGATCCGGTCGGGCCTCTCGTTCCCGGTGCGCCCACGCCTCCTGCCACCCCGGCCGCTCCCATCGCTCCCGCTGCTCCCGCCGCCTCCGCCGAAGGGGCCGGTGACGACCCGGGCACGTTCGGGGGCGGCGATGTGGAGAGCGGTGCCACGATGCGCTTCTCCCCGGCCGCCCTGAAGCGGGAGATCGCGGAGCGCGAGGCGGCGGCGGAGGCTTCCCGTACGGAGGGTGCTGCGGACTCCTCCCGTACGGAGGCGAGTTCCCCGGCCACCGGCGGTACGGGCTCCGATCCGGCCCCCGCCGACCACGCCGCGACCGGGGACTCCGACGCGGACGCGGACTCGGACGCCGGGACCAAGGTGCCGGCCGAAGCGGACGAGCCGAAGCAGGCGGACGCCACCGACGTGGCCGCGCCCGACGGCGAGACGAACGCCTCGGCGGCCGACGACGACACCCCCGCCGAGGCCGTGCCGCAGGACGCGGCGACCGGAGACGCGGCCCCCGGAGACATGGCTCCCGAAACCGCAGTCCCCGAGGATGCCCCGCCCCCGGAGCTTCCCACCGCCCCGCCCGCCGCCCTGCCCGCACCGCAGACATCGGCCGCACCGGTGCCGTGGTCCGCGCCCGCCGACGGGAACGCGCTGCCGCCGCTGCCGCCCGCCTTCCAGCCGGCCACGCCCCAGCCCCTCGCACCGCAGCCCGCGGCCCAGTGGCCCGCGCCCGTGCCGCCCGCGGAGGCCCCCGGGGGCTACGGCTTCCCGCAGGCGCCCCAGCATCAGGAGCCCCAGCCGCCCCACTCGTTCCCCGGCCAGGGGCCGCACGGCGCACCGGCCGCTCCGGGCGGCGCCCCCCTGCCACCCCAGGCCCACCCCCAGGCTCCCCAGGGCGCGGGTGGTTACGGCTCCCCGCAAGGTGCTCCGGGGCCCGGCGGCTACGGCTTCCCGCACGGCACCCCGGGGCCGGGAGGTTACGGCTTCCCGCAGCCCCAGCCGCCCCAGGCCCCGACCCACGACGCACCCCAGCAGCACCAGCAGCACCAGCAGCACCAGCAGCACCAGCAGTCGGCCCCCCTCCCCGCCCAGGCAACGCCCAACCTGCCCGCGCCCGCCGCCCCCGCCACCCCGCAGCAGCCGGAGCCGTACCAACAGCACGGCCCTCAGCACGGCCAGCAGCCGGGACAGCCGGGGCAGCCGCCCGTCGACCCGCGTGCCGGTGGCGCCTGGCCCACCCCGGTCACGCACGACCAGCGCGAGCGTTCGGTGCCGGGTGCGCCGCTGGGCTACACGGCGGCCGTCGAACTGTCCTCCGACCGGCTCGTGCGCGGCAAGCAGAAGGCGAAGAGCAGCCGGAACCCCTCCGCCGCCTCCCGGTTCAGGCTGGGCGGCAAGAAGGAGGAGGCCGAGCGGCTGCGCAAGCTGGAGCTGATCCGTACGCCGGTGCTCTCCTGCTACCGCATCGCCGTCATCAGCCTCAAGGGCGGCGTCGGCAAGACCACCACCACGACCGCGCTGGGCTCGACCCTGGCCACCGAGCGGCAGGACAAGATCCTCGCCATCGACGCCAACCCGGACGCGGGCACGCTGGGCCGCCGGGTGCGCCGCGAGACCGGGGCGACCATCCGCGACCTGGTCCAGGCGATCCCGTACCTCAACTCGTACATGGACATCCGGCGGTTCACCTCGCAGGCGCCCTCCGGTCTGGAGATCATCGCCAACGACGTGGACCCGGCCGTCTCCACGACGTTCAACGACGAGGACTACCGGCGCGCCATCGACGTGCTCGGCAAGCAGTACCCGATCATCCTCACCGACTCGGGCACCGGCCTCCTCTACAGCGCGATGCGCGGGGTGCTGGACCTGGCCGACCAGCTGATCATCATCTCGACGCCCTCCGTCGACGGCGCCTCCAGCGCCTCCACCACGCTGGACTGGCTCTCGGCACACGGGTACGCGGAGCTGGTGCAGCGGTCGATCACCGTCATCTCGGGGGTCCGCGAGACCGGCAAGATGATCAAGGTCGACGACATCGTGC
Organism: Streptomyces araujoniae; assembly: GCF_050871195.1. Taxonomy (NCBI): domain Bacteria; kingdom Bacillati; phylum Actinomycetota; class Actinomycetes; order Kitasatosporales; family Streptomycetaceae; genus Streptomyces; species Streptomyces araujoniae. The sequence goes on along the minus strand of NZ_CP194070.1, from coordinate 5,924,075 downwards.
AGCACTTCGAGACGCGCTGCCGGGGTGTCGTGGTCGTCCCGTTCGACGAGCACCTGGCGGCGGGCGCCGAGGTCGACCTCGACATGATGCGGCCGAAGACCCGGGAGGCGTACTTCAACCTCTCGGCCCTCGTAGCGGAGGACTTCGCCCGCGCCCAGCAGCAGCAGGGGCTGTGGACCTCGGACGGTCAGAACCCGCCCCCTCAGTACGCCCCGCCGCTGCCCGGCCAGCAGGGATACCCGGCCCCGGGCCAGCCGATGCCGGGCCAGCAGACGCCGGGTCAGCAGATGCCGGGTCAGGTGCCGGGGCAGCCCATGCCGGGTCAGGCGCCCAGCCAGGCGCCCGGTGCGCCCGTGCCCGGCCAGGTCGCGGGCCCGCCGGCCCCCGGTCAGCAGGGGTATCCCCCACAGCACCCCGGCGTACCGCAGCAGCCCTACCCGTCCCAGCAGCCGCACCCCGGCGGGCAGCAGCCCTACCCGTCACAGCAGCAGCCGCACCCCGGCGGGCAGCAGCCCTACCCGTCACAGCAGCAGCCGGGCCCCGGCGGGCAGCAGCCGTACGCTCCCCAGCAGCCCGGCCCCGGCCAGCCCTACCAGCAGCCGCACCCCGGCCGGCCCGCTCAGCAGGGCCACCCCGGTCAGCCGATGCCGGGACACCCGGGGCAGCCCCCCTACCCCGGCCAGCCGCAGCCGCAGCCGCCGTACGGGGGATACCAGGCGGCCGGACAGCCGGGCGCACCGCAGCCCCCGCAGCAGCCCTACCCCCCGCAGCCCGGCCCGGCGGCCGGGCCGCAGAACGGCTGGCAGCCGCTCCCCCCGCAGGCCCAGCCGGGAACACCCCAGCACTCCCAGCCCGGAGCGCCCCCGCACGCCCAGCCCGCAGCGCCGAACCACCCCCACCCCGGCGCGCCGAACCACCCCGGGGACCGAACAGGTGACCCGCGGGCCCAATCGGGTGGACCGGCGCCCGCGGCCCCGCCGCAGGGGCGGCCGGGTGGCCCGGACGACCCGGAGGGCCGGGCCGGCCTGGAGGGTCCGGTGCCGCCCGGGGGCCGGCCGCAGACGCCTCCGCAGCCACCGCAGGCTCCTCACCAGTGAGGCGTTAGAGGTGTAGACCAATGAGGGCCCGTACCGCTCGCGCGGTGCGGGCCCTTTGGCCTGTTTCCGCAGCCCACACGCGGTTTGACGGACCGTTGACGAGCCTCCCGACCGCTGATAGACCTTCGCTTCACCAACTGGCGAACCAGAGATCAACCCGCCTTCTCAAGCGAGTGATGACGCGAGGTCACCGTCCATGGTCACAAGAGTCTCCTCCCGCACCCCCCGGCCCGGCAGGCGCCTGCGTACGCTGCTGGCCTCGGGCGCGGCCGCCCTGGCGCTCACCGCCGGGGCCGTCGTCCCGGGAAACCCGCTCGCACCCGCGCCCTCCGAGGCGCGTGCCGACGGCGGGAAGACGACGCTCACGGTCGCCGTCGCGCAGAGCGTCGACTCGCTGAGCCCGTTCCTCGCCCAGCGGCTGCTGAGCACGAGCATCCACCGGCTCATGTACGACTACCTGACCAACTACGACGCCAAGGACAGCCGGGCGATCCCGGGGCTCGCCACCGCCTGGGAGCCGTCCGAGGACAAGCTGACGTGGACGTACACGATCCGGTCGGACTCCAAGTGGTCCGACGGGCAGCAGGCCACCGCCGAGGACGCGGCCTGGACCTTCAACAAGATGATGACCGACGAGGGGGCGGCCACCTCCAACGGCAGCTTCGTCGGCAACTTCGAGGAGGTGACCGCGACCGGCAAGGACAAGCTGGTCATCAGGCTGAAGGAGCCGCAGGCCACGATGGCCGCGCTGGACGTGCCGATCGTCCCGAAGCACGTCTGGGAGAAGGTCGACGACTTCTCCAAGTTCAACAACGACAAGGACTTCCCCATCGTGGGGAACGGTCCGTTCATCCTGACGGACTACAAGGTCGACAGCTATGTGAAGCTCAAGGCCAACAAGGACTTCTGGCGCGGCTCGCCCAAGTTCGACGAGCTGGTCTTCCGCTACTACAAGGACCAGGACGCGGCCGTCGCCGCCCTGCGCAAGGGTGAGGTCTCCTTCGTCGCGGGCAGCCCCAGCCTGACCCCGGCCCAGTCCGCCTCGCTGGAGAACGCCCCGGACATCAAGGTGAACGACGCCCCGGGCCGCCGCTTCTTCGCGCTGGCCGTCAACCCCGGAGCCCGTACCAAGGACGGCGAGAAGTTCGGTGACGGGCACCCGGCGCTGCTGGACCAGAAGGTGCGGCACGCGCTGTTCCGTTCGGTCGACCGGAAGACGATCATCGACAAGGTCTTCCAGGGCCATGCCGTGGAGGGCGAGGGGTACATCCCGCCGCGCTTCGCGGACTACTTCTGGAAGCCGTCGGCCGAGCAGAAGCTCTCCTACGACCCGGCGGCGGCCGCCGCGCTGCTGGACGAGGCCGGGTACCGGAAGAACAGTGCGGGCAAGCGCGTCGGAAAGGACGGCAGGCCGCTGGACTTCCGTATCCTCTGCCACGCCACCGACCCCAACGACAAGGCGATCGGCAAGTACCTCCAGGAGTGGTGGGGCGATCTGGGCGTCGGGCTGAAGGTCGACTGCCTCGACAACGTCTCGGACCCCTGGTACGCGGGCGAGTACGACCTCGCCTTCGACGGCTGGTCGGTCAACCCGGACCCCGACTTCGTCCTCTCCATCCACACCTGCGCCGCGCTGCCCGCCAAGGCGAAGGAGTCGGCGGCGACCGACAACTTCATCTGCGACAAGCAGTACGACGAGCTGTACAAGAAGCAACTGGCCGAGTACGACCCCGCCAAGCGGGCGGAACTTGTCCGGCAACTGGAGTCGCGGCTGTACGACACCGGGTACATGAACGTCATGGCGTACCCGAATGCCGTCGAGGCCTACCGCACCGACCACATCGCGTCCATCACCACCATGCCGTCGGACGGGGGCAACATCTACGGCCAGGACGGCTACTGGAGCTGGTGGTCGGCGGTTCCGGCCGCGGGCGCCTCCTCGTCGGCCTCCTCCGACTCCGGTGGCTCCTCCACCGGGGTGCTCGTCGGGGTCGGGATCGCCGTCGTCGTCCTCGTCGGTGGCGGACTGCTGTTCGCCATGCGCCGCCGCTCGACCGCGGAAGACCGTGAATAGTCCATGAGCTCAGAATCCACTCCCGCGCTGGTCAAAGGCGCGGCGGGTGTGGAGAGCACCGCATCCGGCGGCCCGGCTCCGGCCGGGCCGCCGGACCGCTCCCCGCGCTCCCGCACCACGGCCGCCTACCTCCGCTACGCGGCGGGGAAGCTGGCCGGGGCGGCCGTCTCCCTCTTCGCCGTCCTCGTCACCAGCTTCTTCCTCTTCCGGCTGATCCCGGGCGACCCGGTCAAGCAGATGACCGGCGGCCGTCAGGTGTCGACCGAGCAGATCGCGGCGATGCGCCGCGAGTTCGGGCTCGACCTGCCGCTCTGGCAGCAGTTCACGCAGTACTGCGGCAAGGCCCTGACCGGCGATTTCGGTACGTCGTACCAGTTCCGGGCCCCCGTCATGGACAAGATCACCGAGGCGCTGCCCGCGACCCTCCTGCTCACCGGCACCGCGTTCGTGATCTACACGCTGCTCGGCATCTGGCTGGGTGCCCGCTCGGCCTGGCGCAACGGCTCCGCCGGGGACCGGGCCGGCACGGCGTTCGCGCTGACGCTCTACTCCGTGCCGTCGTTCTGGCTGGGCCTCCTCCTCATCGTCACCCTGTCGGTCGGCATCGGCCCGCTCCCGGGGCTCTTCCCGACCGGGGGCATGGAGTCCGGCTCCACCACCGGCTTCGACCGCGTCCTCGACATCGCCCACCACATGGTGCTGCCGGTCATCACGCTGGTCGCGGTGGAGTACGCGCGCACCCTGCTGGTGATGCGCTCATCGCTGCTGGACGAGATGGGCAGCGACTACCTCACCACGGCCCGCGCCAAGGGGCTGCGGGACGACCTCGTACGCCGGAAGCACGCCGTGCCCAACGCGATGCTGCCGACGGTGACGCTGCTCTTCGTGAACCTCGGTACGACGGTGGCCGGGGCGATCCTGGTGGAGACGGTCTTCTCGTGGCCGGGGCTCGGCGGCCTCTTCTACCAGGCGCTGAGCGTGCCGGACCTGCCGTTGGTGCAGGCGCTGTTCTTCGTCTTCGCCTCCGCGGTGATCCTGATGAACACGCTGGCCGATGTGATCTATCCGCTGCTCGATCCCCGGGTGGGCCGATGACGACGTCCATGGAGAAGCACCAGGAGCCCCCGGAGCCCGCGGAGAGGCCGTCCGGCCCGCCCGAGGCCGTCCGGGCGCAGAGCCCGCGCGCCCTCACCCGGGCCCGGCGCCGGCAGGCCGCCCTCCGCTTCTGGCAGCAGTACCGCACCCACCGCGCCGGTCTCGTCGGCCTCGCCGTGCTCGTGGTGATCGCCCTGCTGGCACTGGCCGCCCCGCTGCTGGTGGGGGCCGACTCGAAGAGCGTGACCGACGCGCCGGGCGGTCCGATGGAGGCCCCCAGCGGCCGGTTCCCGCTCGGCACCGACCAGTTCGGGCGCAGCCTGCTGGCCCTGTTGCTCTGGGGCACCCGGGTCTCGCTCACCGTCGGCCTGCTCGCCGCCTTCCTCTCCGTGGCGATCGGGACCCTGATCGGGATCACGGCGGGCCACTTCAAGGGCTGGTACGCGACGGTCGTCATGCGGATCACCGACTGGTTCCTGGTGATGCCGACGCTCGTCCTGGCCATCGCCCTGGCCACGGTGCTCTCCCGGTCGGTCTGGACGACGATCCTCGCGATCGGCGTGACGACCTGGCCGACGACCGCCCGGCTGGTCCGGGCCCAGACGCTCTCGGTCGAGTCCCGCCCGTACATCGAACGCTCGCGGGCGCTCGGCGGCGGGCACGGGCACATCATGTCCCGCCACGTCCTGCCGAACGTGATGCCGCTGGTGCTCGCCCAGACCACGCTGGTGATCTCCACCGCCATCCTCACCGAGGCCACCCTCGCCTTCCTCGGGCTGGGCGATCCGACGATCGTCTCCTGGGGCGGGCTGCTCCAGGACGCCCGGGAGGCGGGGGCGGTCAGCTCCGGCAACTGGTGGTACCTCGCACCGCCCGGCCTCGCCATCGCGGTGGTCGCGCTCGCCTTCACGCTCTGCGGCCGGGCCGTCGAGTCCGTGCTCAACCCGAAGCTGGGGGTGTCCCGTTGACGGCCACGACCACCACGACCGGCCCGGAGCCGTCCGCGTCGCCCGGCCTCCCGGAACCGGTCGGTGACCCGCCGCTGCTGGAGGTGCGGAACCTGACCGTCACGTACGGAGGAACCGTCCCGGCCGTACGGGGCGTCGATCTCCGGGTCGAGGCCGGGCAGAAGCTCGGGATCGCCGGGGAGTCCGGCTGCGGCAAGTCCACGCTGGCCCTCGCGCTGCTGCGGCTGCTGCCCGCGACGGCGAAGCTCACCGGGGAGATCCTGCTCGACGGCGAGGACGTCCTCACCATGAAGTGGGGGCGGCTGCGGGCGGTCCGCTGGGCGGGCGCGTCGATCGTCTTCCAGGGCGCGATGCACTCGCTCAACGCGGTCCACCGGGTCGGGGACCAGATCGCGGAACCGATCCTGCTGCACAGCACCAAGACCACCCCGGCCGCCGCCCGCAAGCGCGCCGGGGAGCTGCTGGAGCAGGTCGGCCTGCCCGCCGCCCGTGCCCAGGCGTATCCGCACGAGCTGTCGGGCGGTCAGCGGCAGCGCGTGATGATCGCGATGGCGCTCGCCTGCGACCCGCGCCTGATCATCGCGGACGAGCCGACGACGGCCCTGGACGTGATGATCCAGGCCCAGATCCTGCGGCTGATCGAGCAGCTGGTGGCCGACCAGGACGTGGGGCTCATCATGATCAGCCATGACCTGGCGGTGCTGGCGGACACCTGCGACCGGCTCTCGGTGATGTACGCGGGCAGGGTCGTCGAGGAGGGCCCGGCCCGGCAGGTGTACGCGGAGGCCCGCCACCCGTACGGCCGGGCGCTCTCCGCCGCCTTCCCGCGGATCGGGGACCCGGCCTCCCGGCGCGCCCCGCGCGGCCTGCCGGGCGACCCGCCGGACCCGGCGGCGCTGCCGGGCGGCTGTACGTTCCATCCGCGCTGCCCGGTGGCCCTGGACTCCTGCGCCACGGAGGACCAGGAGCTGCGGGAGGCCGGGGGCGAGCGGCGGGCGGCGTGCGTGCTGGTGAACGCCCCGGCCGCCGACGATTCAAGGAGCACGTCATGAGCACGGCCCCTCCCCTCCGCACCACCCCCCTCCTCAGCGCCGAGGCCCTGAAGGTCTCCTTCCCCGGCCGGCGCGGGGCCGCCACCGCCCGCGCGGTAGACGGCGTCGATCTCGACATCCGCCCCGGCGAGATCGTGGCGCTGGTCGGTGAGTCGGGGTGCGGCAAGACGACGCTCGCCCGCTCGCTGCTCGGCCTGGTCCCGCCCACCGCCGGCCGGGTCGCCTTCGCCGGAGCCCCGCTGGACTACGCGGGCCGGGCTCTGAAGGCGTACCGGAAGCGCGTGCAGCTGGTGCTCCAGGACCCCAGCGGCTCGCTCAACCCGCGCCACACGGTGTACGACGCGGTGGCCGAGGGGCTGCGCATCCACGGGTACGCGGGTGACGAGCGGGCGGCCGTCTCCCAGGCCCTCTCGCGGGCGGGCCTGCGTCCGCCGGAACGGTTCTTCCTGCGCTATCCGCACGAGCTGTCGGGCGGCCAGCGCCAGCGTGTGGTGATCGCCGGAGCCCTGGTCCTGGAGCCGGAGCTGATCGTGGCGGACGAACCGGTGGCGTCGCTGGACGCGTCGGTACGGGGCGAGATCCTGGCCCTCCTCCTGCGCCTCCGCGACGAACTGGGCCTCTCGGCGCTCGTCGTCACCCATGACCTGGGGCTCGCGTGGAACATCGCGGACCGGGTGGCGGTGATGTACCTCGGCCGGATCGTCGAGACGGGCCCGGTCGAGCAGTTGCTCACGGCCCCTCGGCACCCGTACACCCAGGCCCTGCTGTCCGTCCTCCCGGAGGCGGAGGGCGAACCGGTCGTCCTGACCGGCGAGCCCCCGGACCCCTCGAAGGTCCCGTCCGGCTGCCGCTTCCACGTCCGCTGCCAGGTCCTCGCCTCGGGCGAGGCGGAGCGGGCCGGGGTGGCGGAGGCGTGCCGCACGGTGGACCTGCCGGTGCTGAACGGCGGCGGGGAGGCCCAGGTGGCGTGCCACTGGGCGGCGGCGTGCGGCGGAGGGAACGGGGGCGGGTCCGCCGACGTACCGGTGGTCTGAGGCCGGTGGTCCGGGCCGCGAGGTTCGCCCCGGTGCCGAGGCCGCCCTCCGACGCCCCGTCACCGGACGAGCGGTCGGTCGTCCTCGATGCCGAAGGCTGCGCGCCATGGCCCGTCCGGTCCGTGTGCAGTTGGTCGGGCTGCTGCGGAAGCACGGCCAGTCCACGGCCACCCGGCTCGCGGAACGGCTGGGGGTGAACTCCGGGACGGCCAGCTACCACCTGCGTCAGCTCGGCGCGGCGGGCTTCGTCGAGGAGGACACGGAAGGCGGCAACGCCCGCGAGCGCTGGTGGCGTTCGGTGCACCGGCCGACGTGGTTCGACGCCCCGGAGCCGGCCGAGCGGGAACCGGAGGCCGCCCTCTCCTACCAGCAGTCCGTCGCCTCCCCCTACGCGCTGCGCACCCGGCAGACAGGCGGCAGTTTGACGACAGTCCCTAACGAGCTCGTGCACGGTAGGCGGTGAGGCGTCCGGCGCCTGATCGTCGATCATGGTCGTGTGGTGGGGAACGCGTCTCGTGTAGCGATCATCAGCGATCGGAGGATTACCGGCCTGTCGGCTGACGTGATCGCCGAACTCGTCGCTGAGGTGGGGCCGCTGTGGCACGACCGGCATCAGGCCAAGCTCGCGTCCAGGCCGCGGAAGCGGGCTGTGGGCGCGGGTGCGAAGCACCGGCTGGTGTTCGTCGACCGGCTCCTGGCGACGCTCGTGCATCTGCGCCATGCCGTCACTCATGACGTGCTGGCCTGCTGGTTCGGTGTGGACCGCTCCACCATCACCCGGGCCATCGGCGAGGTGCGGCCCCTGCTCGCCGAGCGGGGGTGCACCATCGGCCCGGGTGTGCGGCTGCGGACACTGGCCGAGGTCCTCGACCACCTCGGAGCCAGCGGGAAGACCGGCATCATCGACGGAACCGAGATCCGCGTCAGGCGCCCGGCCGCCGGGCGCAAGGACCGGGACAAGTTCATCTCCGGCAAGAGCAAGCAGAACGCGGTCAAGACCATGGTCGTCACGGACGGCGACAGCCGCGTCCTCTTCTGCAGCCCGGCTCAGCACGGCAGCTGCGCAGACATCACCCACGCCCGCCAATTAGGGCTGGTCAAGCTCCTGGACGGCGGACCAGCATTGGAGATCCTCGCGGATGCCGGCTACCAGGGTCTGGGCGCCCAGACTGGCGGGCGCGTGGTGACGCCACCGCACCGCAAGTTCAAGAAGAACGCCCCGGACTGGTACGAAGAGATGCACGAGCGCCAGCGCAAGGCGCACTCCTCACGACGCATCCGCGTCGAGCACGGCATCGCCCATCTGAAGAACTGGCGGGCACTGGCCCGCCACCTCGGCCGCCGCGAGCACATCAGTGACACCATGCAAGCCGTCGCCGCCCTACTTTCCCACCAACAGACCGCTGACCAGACTCCGGCATGCACCATGTGAAACATCAGGCCCCGCCGAGGGCCCACGACGCCTCACCGCCTACCGCGCACGAGCTCGTAAAGGTTGTTGCACAACGGCGATCACGCCCGGATCCGGCCACCCCGGGCATGATCAACTGCCCGTTTGTGCACCGTTTTCCACCGGCCTGGCCGACGCCCGGAGGCTGAATCTGAAGATCGTTCGGGCCTTGTGCAACAACCTTTAAAGGTTGTTGCAGAAGGGTGGGTGTGGGCAGGCCAAAGTGGTGTTTGACCTGCTGGTTCAGCCGGTCATGGCGAGGTTGTGCATGGTGGCGATGGCTTGGACGGCGTGGTGGAGTCCGTCTCCTTTCTGGCGGCAGTCGCGGAGGATTTTCCAGTTCTTCATGCGGGCGAAGGTGTGCTCGACGCGGGCGCGGACGCGCCGGTGTTCGGCGTTGTCCTCCTCCTGGCCGCGCAGGAGTGGGCGTCCGGATCTCTTGCGGTGCGGGACGATCAGTCCGGTGCCCAGGTAGGCGCCGTCGGCGATGACCGTTGTCCCGGCCGCGATGGCGGGAAGGTCCGATTCCCGCCAGGCGTGGGCGTCGGCCTTGTTGCCGGGGACGGGGCGGGCTGAGGCGATCACCAGGCGGCTGTCCGCATCAATGATGACCTGCACATTCGCCGAGAACCGGTAGTTGCGGGAGGACGCGGCGACCGTACGGTCACGGACCGGGACGAGGGTTCCGTCCACGATCCACAACCGTTCGACGTCCGCGACGGGCCGCGGCGCCGGCTCCAGCGCAAGAAGCGGCCGCAGGCGCTGGATGACCCGGCAGACGGTGGCCGGGGAGATCCCGAAGAGCGGGGCGAGCTGCCGCATCGTGAGGTTGGTGCGGTAGTAGACGGCCACCAGCAGGACCCGGTCCGCCAGCGGCAGGCACCACGGCCGGCCGCCACCGGGACCATTACCTCCCCGCTCCCGTACCGCCTTCACCAACTTCTCGAACCGGCCCATCCGTAAGCCGGTGAATGTCTCCACCCACAACGGCTCAGCCCGCAACACCCCGCCCATACAAGAGGAATGCCCTATCCCAGACGTTCTGCAACAACCTTTACGAGCTCGTGCGCGGTAGGCGGTGAGGCGTCGTGGGCCCTCGGCGGGGCCTGATGTTTCACATGGTGCATGCCGGAGTCTGGTCAGCGGTCTGTTGGTGGGAAAGTAGGGCGGCGACGGCTTGCATGGTGTCACTGATGTGCTCGCGGCGGCCGAGGTGGCGGGCCAGTGCCCGCCAGTTCTTCAGATGGGCGATGCCGTGCTCGACGCGGATGCGTCGTGAGGAGTGCGCCTTGCGCTGGCGCTCGTGCATCTCTTCGTACCAGTCCGGGGCGTTCTTCTTGAACTTGCGGTGCGGTGGCGTCACCACGCGCCCGCCAGTCTGGGCGCCCAGACCCTGGTAGCCGGCATCCGCGAGGATCTCCAATGCTGGTCCGCCGTCCAGGAGCTTGACCAGCCCTAATTGGCGGGCGTGGGTGATGTCTGCGCAGCTGCCGTGCTGAGCCGGGCTGCAGAAGAGGACGCGGCTGTCGCCGTCCGTGACGACCATGGTCTTGACCGCGTTCTGCTTGCTCTTGCCGGAGATGAACTTGTCCCGGTCCTTGCGCCCGGCGGCCGGGCGCCTGACGCGGATCTCGGTTCCGTCGATGATGCCGGTCTTCCCGCTGGCTCCGAGGTGGTCGAGGACCTCGGCCAGTGTCCGCAGCCGCACACCCGGGCCGATGGTGCACCCCCGCTCGGCGAGCAGGGGCCGCACCTCGCCGATGGCCCGGGTGATGGTGGAGCGGTCCACACCGAACCAGCAGGCCAGCACGTCATGAGTGACGGCATGGCGCAGATGCACGAGCGTCGCCAGGAGCCGGTCGACGAACACCAGCCGGTGCTTCGCACCCGCGCCCACAGCCCGCTTCCGCGGCCTGGACGCGAGCTTGGCCTGATGCCGGTCGTGCCACAGCGGCCCCACCTCAGCGACGAGTTCGGCGATCACGTCAGCCGACAGGCCGGTAATCCTCCGATCGCTGATGATCGCTACACGAGACGCGTTCCCCACCACACGACCATGATCGACGATCAGGCGCCGGACGCCTCACCGCCTACCGTGCACGAGCTCGTTAGGGACGAGACCCCCTGTGGTGGATCGCCCCCGACAGCTCGGCCAGCGGGCGCCCCGTGCCGCCCCAGCGGTGCTGGATGATCTCGGCGGCGATGGAGACCGCCGTCTCCTCCGGCGTACGGGCTCCGAGGTCGAGGCCCACGGGTGAGGCGAGGCGGGACAGGTGCGCCTCGTCCACCCCGGCCTCGCGGAGCCGGGCGAGGCGGTCGTCGTGGGTGCGGCGGCTGCCCATGACGCCGATGTACGCGGCGGGGGTGCGCAGGGCGGCGACCAGCAGGGGCACGTCGAACTTGGGGTCGTGGGTGAGGACGCAGATCACCGTGCGGGCGTCGACCTCGGTCGCCTCCAGACAGTCGTGCGGCCAGGCGCACACCACCTCGTCGGCCGTCGGGAAGCGTTCCCGGGTGGCGAAGGCGGGGCGGGCGTCGCAGACGGTGACCCGGTAGCCGAGGAAGGAGCCGATGCGGGCGGTGGCCGCCGCGTGGTCGATGGCGCCGAAGACGAGCATCCGGGGCGGCGGGGTGTGGGACCGGACGAAGACCGCGACCTCCGCCATCCGTCGCTGGCCGCGCGCCCCGTACCACTGGATGCCGGTGAGGCCCTGTTCCAGCAGGCCCCGGGCGTCGTCCGTGACGGCCGCATCGAGCCCTTCCGTACCGAGAGTGCCGGTGACGCCGGTGGCGCGGACCACCATGCGGGCGCCGGTCTCCGCCGCACCGGAGAGGACCGTGGCCTCCGCGACCGGCACATCGGCGGCGATCAGGTCGAGGAGGGCCGTGAGACCGGCCGGCTCGGACCCGGTGGCGTACGCGCGGACCAGCACCTCGATGGTGCCGCCGCACGTCAGCCCGACGCCGAACGCCTCGTCGTCGCTGATCCCGTACGACACCACGCGGGGTGCCGCTCCGGCGAGCACCTCGCGGGCGACCTCGTACACATCGGCCTCGACACAGCCCCCGGAGACGCTGCCGAGCACGGTGCCCTCCGCGTCGACGGCCATGACCGCGCCCGGTTCGCGGGGCGCGCTGCCGTGCACGGCGACGACGGTCGCCAGGGCGAGGGGCGTACCGGCGGCGCAGCGGGAGCGGAGGCCGGGCAGGATGTCGCGCACCCTGCCAGCATCCGCCGTCCCCGGGCCGGGTGCACGGGGAAGGGGTGCGTCAGTGGGTGCGGTCGTAGGCGGCGACCAGCTCGCTGCACCGCTTCACGTCGGCGGCCATCGCCACCAGGAGGTCGTCGATCGTGTCGAACTTCAGCATCCCGCGGACGTACGCGAGGAAGTCGACGGCCACGTGCAGCCCGTACAGGTCGAGGCCGACGCGGTCGATCGCGTAGGCCTCCACCGTGCGCTCGGTGCCGTCGAACTGCGGGTTGGTGCCGACCGAGATGGCGGCGGGCATCGACTCGCCCGCCACCTCCAGCCACCCCGCGTAGACGCCGTCGGCCGGGATCGCGGTGTGCGGGAGGGTCTCCACGTTGGCCGTGGGGAAGCCCAGCTCGCGGCCGCGCTGGGCGCCGCGCACCACGATGCCCTCCACCCGGTGCGGACGGCCGAGGATCTCGGCGGCGCCGGTGACATCGCCCTCGGCAACCAGCCGGCGGGTGAGGGTGGAGGAGAACGGCTGGCCGCCGCCGGCCGCACCGGTCACGAACAGGTCGATGACCTCGACGCCGTAGTCGTAGGTGGCGCCCAGCTCGGTGAGCAGGGCCACGTTCCCGGCGGCCTTGTGGCCGAAGCGGAAGTTGGGGCCCTCGATGACGGCCTTCGCGTGGAGCTTGTCGACGAGGACCTTCACGATGAAGTCGGCCGGCGACAGCTTGGAGAACTCCGCGGTGAACGGCAGGATCAGCACCGCGTCCACGCCCAGTGCCGCCATCAGTTCGGCTCGGCGGTGGTGCGGGGCCAGCAGCGGCGGGTGGCTGCCGGGGCGGACGACCTCGCTGGGGTGCGGGTCGAAGGTGACCACGACGGACGGGACTCCCAGCTCACGGGCGCGCTCGACGGCCCGGCCGATGATCAGCTGGTGGCCGCGGTGCACGCCGTCGTAGGAGCCGATGGTGACGACGCTGCGTCCCCAGTCCTGGGGGATGTCCTCCAAGCCACGCCAGCGCTGCACTGTGACCGCTCCTCGCCCGAACCCGTGTACGTGTGTAGGTGTGCCGTTACGCAGGTCTAAGACTGCCATGCTCACGCCCCGCCGCCTGCATCGGCATCGGCATCGCCCGACGTGATGTCTCCGACGCCTCCACGGTGTGCCGGGCGCTGGGGCCGACCACCGCGGCCCACTCCTGCGGGGCGTCGCTGAGCCAGCGGAGGACGAGGGCGGCGAATCCGGGCACGTCACGGGCGAGTTCGACCAGGCTGCGGTCGAAGCGGGCGGCGCCTTCGGGGGTGCGCACGAGGAGCATGCCGGTGCGGTGGACGAGCGCGCGCGTGCGGATCTCGGGGCGGCCGTGGGCTCCGTCGGCGGCGGCCCGGAGGAGGGCGTCCAGCACGTCCGGGTCGCGTCCGGTGGTCCCCTCGAACTCCAGCAGCACCTCCAGCAGCTCGGCCCGCAGCGGCCGGGAGGCGGTGGACCCGGCCCCGGCGAGGACCCGGGCGAGGGCGGCGCGTACGGGGGGCGGGGCGGGGCGGTCCCGGAGCAGGCCGGTGACCAGGGGCAGCAGCAGGGCGCGGGCGGCGGGCCCGTGTTCCAGCCGGAGGTCCACGTACTCGGCGGCGTGGGTGCCGTCGTCGGGGTGGGCGTCGATGTACTCCCGTACGAGCCCGGCGACGTGCAGCGCGAGGGCGGGGGTGTCGAGCCCGGCGAGGGCCCGCAGCACCGCCGCCGCGGCCTCGCCCGGGTGGGCCAGCCGGGCGCGGAGGGCGGCGAGGACCGGCTCGGGGTGGGCCGGGAAGACCTCCGCGAGCAGCTCCACGGTGAGGCCGGGCTCCCCGTGGGCGAAGAGGCGGAGGGCCTGCGGGAGGTGGCGGCCGCGCGACTTCGGGTCCCGGACGAGGAGGGTGAGGGCGGCCGGGTGCAGCTCCCGGTCCTCCGGGCGCGCCACCAGGATCCCGGCGGCGGACCGGAGCAGCGCCCGGTCGCCCTCGGCGGTGATCCGGGGCTGGAGCAGTCCGGCGTACCGGGCGGCGGCGGAGCGGCGGGCCGGGCGGTCCTCGTCACGGGCCCACCGTTCGACGGCCCGGCAGAGCGCGGTGGGCTCGTCCTCCGCGAGGGCGGCGAGCAGCTCACCGGCCCGGGTGTGCGGGGTGGCGATCAGGGCGTCGGCCAGCTCGTCGACGGCCAGGTCCCGGCGGGCGTAGAGCAGGGCCTGCGCGGCGTCGGCCACGGTGGGGCGCAGGCTGCCCTCCTCCGGTGCTCCGGGGACTTCGGGGGCGCCAGCGGCGCCGGGGGCGCCGGCGGCGAACAGCAGCGGGCGCTCGTCGGTGAACCAGCGGCAGAGCAGCGGCTGCACGGTGGAGGGGTCGTAGCCCAGACGGCGGGCCACCGCGTCGAGATAGCGCTCGTCGCCGTCGGTGCGAGGCACCCCGTCGGCGGGGACCAGACGGCGGAGGAGGTCGATCCGGTCCTCCTCGGGCAGCCGGAGCCGCCGCCAGAACCAGGGGCCGAACTCCCCGTACGCCCCCGGCCCCGCCGGTCCCCCGGCGGCTCCCGCGGTGGCCGCCGCGCACCGGGTGATACGGCCGGCGAGGACCCGCAGGACGCCCAGATACGGGCGGGCGTCGGCCACCCGGAGCAGGCTTCCGGCGAGCAGGTGCGCCGCCCACCAAGCGGCGTCCTCGTCCCGGGGGCCGCGGCGGGGGCGTTCGCCCTGCTGCCCCTCGTACGTCCACAGCCGGTCCAGCGCCTCGATCAGGTCGGCCATCCGGTGCGCGAGGGCGGCGGTGCCCTGGCGGCGGCCGAGCAGCACCATCGCCTGGATCACCGGCCCGATCCGGTGCCGGGGCACGGGAAGGGAGCGGGGCTCGCCGTCGCCCTCGGGCGGCGCGTCACCGAGGCGCGGCTCCCCGGCCCCGGGGGAACCCGCCACCGGGTCCGGCGCGCCCCTCCTCCTCCGGTACGCCGTCCGGTCCGGGCCGAGCGCCCCACCGGCACCGGGCCCACCCGCGGCACCGGGCATGCCCGCGACACCAGGACGGACGGCGACACCGACACCAACACCGGCACCGGCCCCACCGGTCCGCCCACCGGCGGCGCGCCGCCCCCCGCTCCCCCGGTGCCAGCGGTGCACCAGGGAGCGCAGGGCCGCGTCCAGGTCCAGGTGCGCGCCCTGGACCCAGTCGCCCAGCTCCTCGTGGGCGAAGCGGTAACCGGCCCCCGCCGGGACGAGCAGCCCCTCCGTGAGCACGGCCGAGGCCCACCCGGTGCGCCAGGGGAAGATCTCCTCGAACGCCTCCCGGTCCAGCTCCCCCTGGCCCGGGCCCAGACAGCGCCGGGCCGCCTCGTGGACCTGGCCCGCGACCCGGGCGGCCAGCCGGCGGACGGCGGCGCCCCGGGGCTGCTCACCGGCGGCGGCCGCGATCCGGACGGCGATGCGCACGCACATCAGGTCCAGGTGGGCGCCGAAGACGTCCTCCGTGTCGGGGCGGCCCTGGACGCCGGGCGGCAGGGCCTCGCGGACCTCCGCGAGCAGCCGCAGGGTGAGCGGGTGCCGGTCGTGGCCCGGGGCGAGGGCGTGCGGCGGGATGTCGAACCGCTCCCGCGCCTGTTCGGCCTGGGCCCGGGTGAGGTCGGCCAGGCGCAGCGAGGACGGGAGGCCGCGGGCGGGCCGCCGGGGGCGGTGCAGGGCGTCCGGCGGGTGGAGGGCCCCGGCGGTCTCCCAGTGCTCGGGCCGGCAGGCGACGACGAGCCGGACGCGGTGCTCGCGCAGCCAGCGGGCGGTGCCCGCCGTCCACTCGGCCAGCCGGTGGGCCAGCAGCGGCGGCATCTCCTCGGGGCCGTCCAGGACCACGAGGAGGGGGTGGCCCGCGTCGGCCGCGAGGCGGGCGACGCGCTCGGCGGTCGCCGTCGCCATGTCGCCGGGGGCCCCGGTGGCGGCGACGATCCGGGCCGAGCGGGTCAGCGTACGGTCGGCCGCTTCCGCCACGGAGGTGTCGTCGGCGAGCAGGTCGGCGCCGCGCAGCCAGAGCGTGGGGGCGGGCGCTCCCCGGTCGGCGCGGCGGGCGGCGAGGGCGGCCAGCTCGGTGGTGCGGCCGGTGCCGGGTCCGCCGACGAGGCCCAGGACCGTGGCCGTACCGGCTTCGAAGGCGGTGAACTCGGCGTGGATGTCCTCGCGTTCGACGGGGACGGTGCGCGGCTCGGGCCCGTCCGCCGAGCCGACGGAGGTGGCGGTGAGCTGGAGGACCCCGGCGAGGTTGAGGTCGGGGCCGTAGGCGGGGGCGGCGGTGGCGTTGCGGGCGAGGAGGGCGTCGAGGGTGGCGTCGGCGCCGCGCGGGAGGGGCAGGGCGAGCCCGGCGGACTCGTACGGGGTGGTGAGGGCGGTGCACAGCAGGCCGAGCACCGCGCCCGTGGCCGGGTCCGTGACCGGTCCCCCGACGGCCGCTCCGCCCGAGCGCAGGGCGTCGCGCCCGTCGGTGCCGAGGGCCAGCTCCAGGGCTGCCGGGACCGGATGGGTGCCGTCCGGGGCGGTGTAGGTGGCGGGGGCGGTGCCGAGGACCCGGGCCTCGCGGCGGCCGTGGGCGGCGATCCCGACGTAGCTCCCGGGCTCGATCCGTTCCCGTACGGCGATGGGCAGCGGCTCCACGTCGAGCGTCCCGGAGCCGCCCGTACGCAGGAGGGCGAGGCCGAGGGCGGGGAGCGGGGTGATGTCGTCGGCGCCGATGGAGCAGGTGCGGCCGTCGGTGCCGTGCAGGAGGTACGGGCCGGGGGCGGTGGTGGCCTGGTGGGCGGTGACGACCGTGCCGCGGTCGTCCGCGACGAAGCCCGTCCCCCGCGGCCGGCCGGCCTGATCACAGATTCTCACCAGCGTCGACCGGTCCCCACTGCCCATGGTCCGACCGTAGGCCGCCGGTGATCGTGCGGCGTAGCGCGGAGGGCGAAAGCGCCCCCCGCGCCCCCGGTGTTCACTCCGAGCGCCCGTCCAATGGGGTGAATAGCCGTGACCTGGACGGAGCAGGGATGGTGCCGGGGTGGGGGAAGGTGGAGCGGGCACCGGTGGGGGGTGGGTGCCCGCTCCACATGATCCGGGGATCAGGTCTCCGCGTGGTCCGGGCGAGGAAGAGGCCTCTCCTGATTCCGGGACCGGGTGGCGATCAGTCCTCTCCTGGTCCAGGTGGGGATCAGTGCTCCCCGGTCCATTCAGGGATCAGATCTCCACCCGGTCCGGGGCCAGATCTCCACCCGGTCCCTGGAGCAGGTCTCCACCCGGTCCCGGGGTCAGGCGAAGACGGCGAGGCTCTTGGCCTTGCCCTTCTCCTCCTCCACGAGCACCAGGAACGCCCCGTCCGGCCCGAAGACCGCGACCGGCCCCGGCGGGTGGGCGGGCATGTCCAGCCGTACGCCGTTGAGGAGCAGCCGGGCGCGCTTCTCGTCGACGTCCCAGCGCGGGAAGGCGGACGCGGCGGCCTCGGCGACCGGCATGACCGTCAGCTCCTCCTGGTGCTGGTCGAGCGTGCGGGCCGTGTCCAGTCCGTACGGGCCGACGCGGGTGCGGCGCAGCGCGGTGAGGTGGCCGCCGACGCCGAGTCCGGCGCCGAGGTCCCGGGCGAGGGCGCGGATGTACGTCCCCGAGGAGCAGACGACGGAGACGACCAGGTCCAGGACGGGGGTGCCGTCCTCGGCGACGGCCTCGCGGACGTCGTAGACGCGGAAGGAGGAGACGGTCACCGGGCGGGCCGGGATCTCGAACTCCTCGCCGCCGCGCACCCGCGCGTAGGACCGCTTGCCGTCGATCTTGATGGCGCTGACCTTGGACGGGACCTGCATGATCGCGCCGGTCAGGGCCGCCACCCCGGCGTCGATCCCCTCGCGGGTCACCCCGGAGGCGTCGGTGGAGGAGGTGATCTCGCCCTCGGCGTCGTCGGTGACGGTGTCCTGGCCGAGCCGGATCGTGCCCAGGTACTCCTTCTCGGTCAGCGCGAGGTGGCCGAGGAGTTTGGTGGCCCGCTGGACGCCGAGCACGAGGACTCCGGTCGCCATCGGGTCCAGCGTTCCGGCGTGGCCGACGCGGCGGGTGCGGGCGATGCCGCGCATCTTGGCCACCACGTCGTGCGAAGTGAAGCCGGACGGCTTGTCGACGATGACAAGGCCGTCCGGCGTCGGGTTCTGGTCGGTCATGCGGAGGCCGGGCCCTCGTTCTTCTCGGAGGGGCCGTCGGTCTCGTCCTCGTCGTCCTCGGGCTTGCGGTACGGGTCCGCGTCACCGGCGTACGTCGCGCCGGTGGACACCTGGCGCACCTCCGCGTCCTTGGCGCGCGCCTTGTCGAGGAGGTCCTCGATGGTGCGGGCGTTGTCCGGGAGGGCGTCCGGGACGAAGGCCAGGGTCGGGGTGAACCGGACCCCGGTCTGCCGTCCGACCTCGGAGCGGAGGACGCCCTTGGCGCTCTCCAGCGCCGCGGCGGAGGCCGCGCGCTCCTCGTCGTCGCCGTAGACCGTGTAGAAGACCGTGGCCTCCCGCAGGTCGCCGGTGACCCGGGCGTCCGTGATCGTCACGAAGCCGAGCCGCGGATCCTTGATCCGCCGGTCCAGGGTCTCCGCGACCACGACCTGGATGCGATCGGCCAGCTTGCGGGCCCGCGCGTTGTCGGTCACCGGTCCGTCACTCTTCCTTCTGGTGTTCGCTTGCGTGTCAGTCTTCGTCACTGTGCAGCCGCCGCCTCACCGACAGCAGCTCCACCTCGGGGCGGGCGGCCACCAGCCGCTCGCACCGGTCCAGCACGTCCGTCAGGTGTCCGGTGTCACCGGAGACCACGGCGAGGCCGATCTCGGCCCTGCGGTGGAGATCCTGCCCGCCGGTCTCCGCCGCACTCACCGCGTACTTGCGCTGGAGTTCGGCGACGATCGGACGGACGACGGAGCGTTTCTCCTTCAACGACCGTACGTCGCCCAGGAGCAGATCGAAGGACAGGGTCCCCACATACATGTGTGTCCGGATGTCCCGCCGGTTCGGGTTCGTGCCCCGCCAGAGCTTGGCGGGGACAGCAGAACCGTACCGGAACGGCCGGGGCCGATCGACGGAAATACGACCCGTCGACCGGCCCCGACCGTGGTGGCCGGGTTCCGGGGGCGAACCCCCGGAACCCCGCCGAATCCCAGCGGATCCTTGCGGACCCGAGGTGGATCAGCCTCGCGGCTTCTCGCGCATCTCGTACGTCGCGATGACGTCGTCGATCTTGATGTCGTTGAAGTTCCCGAGGTTGATACCGCCCTCGAAGCCTTCGCGGATCTCGGTGACGTCGTCCTTGAAGCGGCGCAGACCGGAGATGTTGAGGTTCTCCGCGATGACCTTGCCATCGCGCAGCAGGCGCGCCTTGGTGTTGCGCTTGACCTCGCCGGAGCGGACCAGCACACCGGCGATGTTGCCCAGCTTGGACGAGCGGAAGATCTCGCGGATCTCCGCCGTACCGAGCTCGACCTCTTCGTACTCCGGCTTGAGCATGCCCTTGAGGGCCGCTTCGATCTCTTCGATCGCCTGGTAGATGACCGAGTAGTACCGGACGTCCACGCCTTCGCGCTCGGCCATCTGCTCGGCACGCCCGGCGGCGCGCACGTTGAAGCCGATCACGATGGCGTCGGAACCCGTCGCCAGGTTGATGTCCGACTCGGTGACCGCACCCACACCGCGGTGCAGGACCCGGATGTCGACCTCTTCACCGACGTCGAGCTGGAGCAGCGAGGACTCGAGGGCCTCCACCGAACCGGACGCGTCGCCCTTGATGATGAGGTTGAGCTCCTGGACCAGACCGGCCTTGAGCGCCTCGTCCAGGTTCTCCAGGGAGAACCGGACACCCTTGCGGGCGAAGTTGGCGTTGCGCTCGCGGGCGGCACGCTTCTCGGCGATCTGACGGGCCGTACGGTCCTCGTCGACGACCAGGAAGTTGTCTCCGGCGCCCGGGACGTTGGTGAGACCGAGGACCAGGACGGGGGTCGAGGGACCCGCTTCCTGCACGTTCTGACCGTTGTCGTCGAGCATGGCGCGGACGCGACCGTAGGCGTCGCCCACGACCATCGTGTCGCCGATGCGCAGCGTTCCGCGCTGGACCAGGACGGTCGAGACGGCACCGCGACCGCGGTCGAGGTGGGACTCGATCGCAATACCCTGCGCGTCCTGGTCCGGGTTGGCCCGCAGGTCGAGCGAGGCGTCGGCGGTGAGGACGACGGCCTCCAGGAGCGCCTCGATGTTGAGGCCCTGCTTGGCGGAGATGTCGACGAACATGGTGTCGCCGCCGTACTCCTCGGCCACCAGACCGAACTCGGTGAGCTGACCGCGCACCTTGGTCGGGTCGGCGCCCTCGACGTCGATCTTGTTGACCGCGACCACGATCGGCACCTCGGCCGCCTTGGCGTGGTTCAGCGCCTCGATCGTCTGGGGCATCACACCGTCGTTGGCCGCCACCACGAGGATCGCGATGTCGGTCGACTTCGCACCACGGGCACGCATGGCGGTGAACGCCTCGTGACCCGGGGTGTCGATGAAGGTGATCTTGCGCTCTTCGTCGTTGACGTCGGTCGTGACCTGGTAGGCACCGATGTGCTGGGTGATGCCACCGGCCTCGCCCGCGACCACGTTGGTCTTGCGGATCGCGTCGAGGAGTCGGGTCTTACCGTGGTCGACGTGACCCATGACGGTCACGACCGGCGGACGGGAGACCAGGGCCTCTTCGCCGCCCTCGTCCTCGCCGAACTCGATGTCGAAGGACTCGAGCAGCTCGCGGTCCTCCTCCTCGGGGCTGACGATCTCCAGGACGTAGTTCATCTCCTCGGCGAGGAGCTTCAGCGTCTCGTCGGAGACGGACTGCGTCGCCGTGACCATCTCACCGAGGTTCATCATCACGGCGACGAGCGACGCCGGGTTGGCGTTGATCTTCTCCGCGAAGTCGGTGAGGGAGGCACCGCGCGACAGCCGGACGGCCTGTCCGTTGCCGCGGGGCAGCATGACGCCGCCGACCGACGGGGCCTGCATGGCCTCGTACTCCTGGCGCCTCTGCCGCTTCGACTTGCGGCCACGACGCGCGGGACCGCCGGGACGGCCGAACGCACCCTGCGTGCCACCGCGGCCACCGGGACCACCCGGACGACCGCCGAAGCCGGGACGGCCGCCGAAGCCGCCGCCACCACCGGGACGACCGGCACCGCCGCCGCCACCGCCGGGACCGGCCGGGCGGCCGGCGAACCCGCCGCCACCGCCACCGGGACGACCGGCGAAGCCGCCGCCGCCGGGACGACCGCCACCGGCACCGCCGGGACGACCGCCACCGCCGGGACCACGGCCGCCGCCACCAGGACCGGGGCGCGGGCCGGCAGCGGGACGCTGCGGCATCATGCCCGGGTTGGGGCGGTTACCGGCGGGACCGGCACCGGGACGCGGGGCCTGCGGACGGGGCATGCCGCCCGGAGAGGGACGGGCACCGCCCTGGGCCTGACCGCCCTGGGGACGCGGGGCGCCACCGGGGCCGCCCTGCGGACGCGGGGCGCCGGGGCGCTCCTGGCCGCCGCCGGGGCGCGGGGCACCGCCGGGACGGGGCGCCGAGGGGCGCGCCATGCCGGTGGAGCCGCCGGAGGTGAAGGGGTTGTTGCCCGGACGGGGACCGGCCGGACGGGCGCCGCCGGGGCGCGGGGCACCCTGGCCGGCGGGACGCGCGGGGCGGTCGCCGCCACGCTCGCCACCACGGCCGCCGTCACGCTGGCCACCGTCGCGCTGACCGCCGGCCGGGGCCGGACGGGCGGGGGTGGGACGCGGGCCCGGGGTGGCGCCCGTGGGCCGCGGGGCGGCCGGACGCTCGGGGGCCGGAGCCGGAGCCGAGAACTCGGCGGCCGGGACCGGGGTCACCGGGGCCGCCTTCGGCGCGGGCTTCGGGCCCGGACGCGGGGCGGGGGACGGCGCTGCGGGCGCCGCCGGGGAGCTGCTCGGGGCCTCGGCGGCGGCCGGCTTGGGGGCCGGTGCGCCGGGCTTGGGGGCAGCGGGACGTGCCGCAGCGGCCGGGGAGGGCGCTGCGGGCTTCGCGGGCGTCGCCTTGCGGGGCGCGCCCGGCTTCGCAGCGGACTTGCCGGCGTTGCCGCCGGGCCCCTGCAGTGCGTCGGTCAACTTGCGTACAACCGGCGCCTCGATCGTCGAGGACGCCGAACGGACGAATTCACCGAGTTCTTGGAGCTTGGCCATGACGACCTTGCTCTCGACGCCGAACTCCTTGGCGAGTTCGTATACCCGGACCTTAGCCACTTCGCTCCTTTTAGGTCCGGGTTACCGCCGGACCGTCGCTACTTCATGGGCGTACTCATCGCGTACTCATCGAGTGCTCATCGCAATCTCGACCTACTTCCAACTCGCGAGGTACCTGACCGCACGGGGTCCCGTGCCGTTCACTTTCTTACGGTGTCACCCGCTCGATGAACCGCGTGAGTGCCGCGGTGTCGAGCGGCCCCTTGGCCTTGAAGGCCCGGGGGAATGCCCGGCGGCGAACCGCCAGGTCCAGACAGACAGAGGTGGGGTGCACGTAAGCACCCCGGCCGGGCAGCGTACCGCGTGGATCAGGGGCGCAGGCGCCCTCGTCCACCACGATGCGCAGCAGCTCGCTCTTGGCCACTCGCTCCCGGCATCCCACACAGGTCCGCTCAGGACAAGCGCCGGCTTGCGTCCGGCCAGACACGATTAAGTCTACCTCCCCGTACCGACCTCACCCCTTTGGGGCAAAAATCGAACGGATGTTGTCGTGATCTCAGCTGCGTACGGCCAAGATCTATTCCCTGGAGCGGCTCCGGGTCAACGCCTTTCCGAGCGCTCCCGGGCCCGCTCGGCCCGCTCGCGGTCGGCGCTCTCCCGCTCCTCGTCGGTCTCGGTGTCGGGCCGGATGTCGATGCGCCAGCCGGTGAGGCGGGCGGCGAGGCGGGCGTTCTGGCCCTCCTTGCCGATCGCCAGCGAGAGCTGGTAGTCCGGCACGGTGACCCGCGCGGAGCGGGCGCCGAGGTCGACGACCTCGACCTTGCTCACCCGGGCGGGCGAGAGCGCGTTGGCGACCATCTCGGCCGGGTCGTCCGACCAGTCCACGATGTCGATCTTCTCGCCGTGCAGCTCGGCCATGACGTTGCGGACCCGGCCGCCCATCGGGCCGATGCAGGCGCCCTTGGCGTTGAGGCCCGAACGGGTGGAGCGGACCGCGATCTTGGTGCGGTGCCCGGCCTCGCGGGCGATCGCGGAGATCTCGACGGAACCGTCGGCGATCTCCGGGACCTCCAGCGCGAAGAGCTTCTTCACCAGGTTGGGGTGGGTGCGCGAGAGCGTCACGGAGGGGCCGCGGACGCCCTTGGCGACCCGGACGACATAGGTGCGCAGGCGCAGGCCGTGGGTGTACTCCTCGCCCGGCACCTGCTCCTGGACCGGGAGGATGGCCTCCAGCTTGCCGATGTCGACCAGGACGTTCTTGGGGTCCTTGCCCTGCTGGACGACGCCGGTGACGACATCGCCCTCGTGGCCCGCGTACTCCCCGAAGGTCTTGTCGTCCTCGGCGTCGCGCAGCCGCTGCAGGATGACCTGCTTGGCGGTGGACGCGGCGATCCGGCCGAAACCGGAGGGGGTGTCGTCGAACTCCTTGGGCTCCTGGCCCTCTTCGAGGTCGGCCGGGTCCTCGGTGGCCCAGACGGTCACATGGCCGCGCTCGTCGATCTTCACGCGCGCCCGGCGGTAGCTGCCGTCGGTGCGGTGGTACGCGATGAGGAGGGCCGACTCGATCGCCCCGACGAGCACGTCGAACGGGATCTCCTTGTCCTGCGCCAAGCCCTTCAGAAGCTTCACATCGATGTCCACGGCTACGCCTCCTCTTCCTTCTTGTCCTTGCGGTTGAATTCGATCTCCACGCGCGCCTTGGCGATCTCGTCGAAGGCGAGGCGGCGGGCGGTGGGCTTGCGGCCCTTGACGCCGGGCACTTCGAGGTCGAGCCCGTCCTCGTCGACGGCGAGGATACGGGCGACCAGTTCACCGGAGCCGTCGGCGGCGAGGTGGAAGCGGGCCAGCCGGCCGGTGGCGCGGACGTAGTGGCGGGGCTCGGAGAGCGGGCGCTCGGCGCCCGGGGAGCTGACCTCGAGGACGTACTCGCCCTCGCCCATCACATCGGTCTCGTCCAGCTTCTGGGAGATCGCGCGGCTCAGCTCCGCGCAGGTGTCCAGCTCCACGCCCTCGTCCGAGTCGACGATGATCCGCAGCACTCCGCGTCGGCCGGCCCGGGACACCTCGATCTCCTCGAGGTCCAGCTGCTGCGCGCTGACGAGCGGTTCCAGCAGCCCGCGCAGCCTCTCGCTCTGGGTGGTGCTCATCCGGGTGACTCCTCGGCCGCGTGTGCTGTTGTGGGGATCGTGGTGTGTCAGGTCAAAGGGTATCCGGTCGCCAGGGGTGTTGCCGTCCGCCTGCCCCGTTGCCGCGGGTACGCTCGCCTGCGGTGATCAGTTCAGGACAGATCCTGTCAGGATCGGTCCCGGCCCGAAGGAGAAACGTGCGGCGCACGGGGACGACCCGCAGGGGGGCGCTCACCGCGACGGGGGCTCTCGCACTGGGTGCGGTGCTGACCGGCTGCGGGGAGGACGACGAGGGCACGCGTGCGGGCAGACCCGTGCTCGCCGAGGCCGGGGCGGTCCGGGCCGACAAGGCGCTGCGCCGGGCCGCGGCCCGCACCGGCGCCCTGGCGCTCGCCCACTACGACCTGGTCACCGAGGCCCACCCGGACGCCGCGGCGGGCCTGGCGCCCCTGCGGGCGGCCGTGCGGCAGCACATCGGGGCCGTGTCGGCGGGGGGCCCGCAGCCGTCGCCCGCCGCACCGGGCCCCGTCTCCGCCGACCGGCCCACGGCCCTCAAGGAGCTGGCCGCGGCCGAGCGCCGCCGCGCCGACGCCCACGCCGAGGCGCTGCTCACCGCGGAACCGGAGCTGGCCCGGCTGCTGGCCTCCGTGGCGGCGGGCGCGGCGGCCCACGCGTATCTGCTGACCGAGCTGGCCAAGGAGACCCCGTCATGACCCTTCGCTCCGAGGACGAGGCCCCCTCCCCCGCCCTCACCGCCGCCCAGGCCGCGCTGGCCGCCGAACACGCGGCGGTCTACGGGTACGGGGTGCTCGGCGGCCGGGTGGAGGCGGGGCGGCGCACCGAGGCGCGCGCGGCGTACGACGGGCACCGCGCACGCCGGGACACGCTCATGCGCACCGTGCGTGACCTGGGCGGTGCGCCGGTCGCCGCCGACGCCGCGTACGCTCTGCCCTTCGCGGTTGCCGACACCGCGTCGGCGCTGCGGCTCGCCGCCGTCCTGGAGGACCGGGTGGCGGGCGTCTACGCCGATCTCGTACGGGCCACCGAAGGGCCCGCGCGCGCCGAGGCGGCGGGCGCCCTCCGGGAGGCCGCCGTCCGGGCGGCCCGCTGGCGGGGCGGCAACGTAGCCTTTCCGGGGCTCGCCGAGCGGGCCCCGGACACCGATCCGGCGGAGACGGGCCCGGTGGGGGCCGCGGGGGCACCGACCCCCTGAGCCCCGGGGCCGACCGAAGGACCGGAAAGGGAACAAAGGACGTATGGGTTGCGAACCGCCGCAGCGCCTGGTGCGCGCGCTCGGCGAGATGTACGGGGACGGCACGGCGGCCGACTGGCTGGACCGGCTCCCCGCGCTCACCGAACGGGCCGTCGGCGCCGCCGGGCCGGACCTCGCCGTGGAGCGGGTGGCCGCCCCCGGCGGGCGCAGCGCCCTGGTGCTGCTGGTGCGGCGGGCCGACGGGACCCCGGCGGCGCTGAAGATCGCCCCGCCGCCCGCCGAGCCGGAGCGGGAGCGGGCGGCGCTGGCGCACTGGAACGGCTGGGGCGCGGTGAAGCCGCTGGAGCCGGACGCGGAGCTATCGGGCTCCGGGGCGCTGCTGCTGGAGCGGCTGCACCACGAGGTGTCGCTGCGCTCGCTGCCCGAGGCCAAGGCGCTCCTGGAGGCGGCGGGCACGCTCCGGCGGCTCTGGGTGGAGCCGCCCGCCGGCCACCCCTTCGAGACGGTGGCCGAGCGGACCGGGCGGCAGGCCGGGGCGATGCGGGCCGCGGCCGAGGCGGACCCGGCGCTCGCGCCCCTGGTGGAGGCGGCCCTCGCGGCCCGTACGGACCTGGTGGCGGCCTCCCCCGAACTCCTGCTGCTGCACGGCAACTTCCGCCAGAGCAAGGTCCTCGCGGGCGAGCGCGCCCCCTGGCTGACGGTGGGCCCCGAGCCGCTGGTGGGCGAGCGCGCCTACGACCTGGCGCGGCTGGTGCGCGACCGGGCGGAGGACCTGGTCGCCTCCTCGGGCGGCGGGGCGACGGCCCGGCGCCGGGTGAAGAAGCTGGCGGAGTCCCTGGAGGTGGACCAGGCCCGGCTGCTCGGCTGGACGCTGTTCCGGGCGGTCGAGTCGGGGACCCGCGCGCTGACGGAGGGGCGGCGGCAGATGGGCGAGGTCAACCTGGAGTTCGCGGGCTGGCTGTAGCAGGTGAGGACGTGCGGGGAGGCCCCTGGCGGGTGGTGTGCCGGGGGCCTTCGCCGTACGACGGACGCCTCCTGAGCGGGAGCCGGCCTCGTACGTTCCGGTACGGCGGAGGCCCCCACGCCGTGCGGCGTGGGGGCCTCCGCCGTGTCCGTACGGGAGCGGATCAGGCCAGGTCGGCCGTGAGGCGGGCGATCGCCTCGTCCACCGTCAGCTCCTCGCGCTCGCCGGTGCGGCGGTCCTTCAGCTCCAGGACGCCGTCGGCGGAGCGGCGGCCGGCGACCAGGATCTTCGGGACACCGATCAGCTCGGAGTCGGTGAACTTCACGCCGGGCGAGACGCCGGGGCGGTCGTCGACCAGGACGCGCAGGCCCGCCGCGTTGAGCTTCTCCGAGACCTCCAGGGCCAGCTCGGTCTGGAGGGCCTTGCCCGCGGCGACGACGTGGACGTCGGCCGGGGCGACCTCGCGGGGCCAGCAGAGGCCCTTGTCGTCGGCGGTCTGCTCGGTGAGCGCGGCCACGGCGCGGGAGACGCCGATGCCGTACGAACCCATCGTGACGCGGACGGGCTTGCCCTGCTGGCCGAGGACGTCGAGCTGGAAGGTGTCGGCGTACTTGCGGCCGAGCTGGAAGATGTGGCCGATCTCGATGGCGCGGTCCAGGGTGAGCCCGGTGCCGCACTCGGGGCAGGGGTCGCCCTCCTCGACCACGACGACGTCGAGGTACTCGTCGACCTCGAAGTCACGGCCCGCGACGACGTTCCTGGCGTGCTTGCCGTCCTGGTTGGCGCCGGTGATCCAGGCGGTGCCGGGGGCGACGCGGGGGTCGGCGAGGTAGCGGACCTTCTCCAGGCCCTGGGGGCCGACGTAGCCGCGTACGAGGTCTTCACGGCCGACGAAGTCCTCGGCGGTGACCAGCTCGACGACGGCGGGCGCCAGGTGCTCGCCCAGCTTGCCGAGGTCGACCTCGCGATGGCCGGGGACGCCGACGGCCACGATCTCGCCGTCCACCTTGACCAGCAGGTTCTTCAGGGTGGCGGAGGCGGGGACGCCCAGGTGCTCGGCGAGGGTCTCGATGGTCGGGGTGTCGGGGGTGTCCAGCTCCTCGACCGCGCCGTGCGCCGAGCCGTCGACCGGGGCGAGCGCGAAGGTCACGGCCTCGGTGTTGGCGGCGTAGTCGCAGTTCGGGCAGTCGGCGAAGGTGTCCTCACCGGCGGCGGCGGGCGCGAGGAACTCCTCGGAGGCCGAGCCGCCCATGGCGCCGGAGACGGCGGAGACGATGCGGTGGTCCAGGCCCAGGCGCTCGAAGATCTTGATGTACGCGGCCCGGTGCAGGGCGTAGGAGTGCGCCAGGCCCTCGTCGGTGGTGTCGAAGCTGTACGAGTCCTTCATCTGGAACTCGCGGCCGCGGAGCACACCGGAGCGGGGGCGGGCCTCGTCGCGGTACTTGGTCTGGATCTGGTAGAGCATCACCGGCAGGTCCTTGTAGGACGTGCACTGGTCCTTGACGGTCTGGGTGAAGATCTCCTCGTGGGTGGGGCCGAGGAGGTAGTCGCCGCCCTTGCGGTCCTGGAGGCGGAAGAGGAGGTCGCCGTACTCCTCCCAGCGGCCGGACGCCTCGTAGGGCTCCTTGGGCAGCAGGGCGGGGAGCAGGACCTCCTGGGCGCCGATGGCGTCCATCTCCTCGCGGACCACGTTGGAGATGTTGTCCAGGACCTTCTTGCCCAGCGGCAGCCAGGTCCAGATGCCGGCCGCGTTGCGGCGGACGTATCCCGCGCGGACCAGCAGCTTGTGGCTGAGCGTCTCGGCGTCCGCCGGGTCGTCGCGCAGTGTCTTGATCATCAATCGGGACATGCGCTGGACCTGGGCCATGATGAACTCCTGCTCGCGAAAGTGGTGAGCCCGAGGTTAACCGGGCGGTGCGGGCGGGCGGAAATCCATTCAGCCCCGGGGGCGCAGCAGCGGCAGGGGCGCGCCCATGACCGCGTACGGGAGCGGGGCGCTGGGGAAGACCACCCGGCGGGCCAGGTCGCGGTAGCCGAGGGCGTGGTAGAGCGCGCGGGCCGGGGAGTCGCGGTCGATCGCGGAGAGGATCGAGCGGGGCTGCGGGACGGCGTCGGTGATGGTGGTGATCAGGGTGCGGCCGATGCCGCGCTGCTGGTGGTCGGGGTGGACGTGCAGCTCCGTGATGACGAAGGAGTCGTCGAGCCAGCCGTCGGTGCCGGTGGCGCGGAGGTGGGGCTCGACGACGGTGGACCACCAGTGGGCGCGGTCGTTGGGGAGCCCGTAGACGAAGCCGACGAGCCGCCCGTCGGGGGTGAGGGCGCCGAGTGCGCGGGCCTGGGGGTGGTCGAGGTGGCGCAGGACGATGTGGCGGCGTACGTCGACCTCGTCCTGGCTCAGCCCGAAGGCGACCGCCTGGACGTGGAGGGCTTCGTCGACGCGTGCGGCCAGGTCGATCGGGCCGACCTCGATGCCGGGGTCCGCGGGGCCGTGCGCGGTGACTGGTGCCATGCGCGAACCATACTGGCCGGGGCGGGCGGGCCGGTACGCGCGGCGGCCGGAACGGTACGCCCGACGGCGCGTACGCGTTCGGGGGTCAGGAGCCGCGTACGCGTCCGGGGCAGAAGCACGTACGGGGCAGAAGCGCGTACGCGTACGGGCTCAGAACAGCACGCTCATGAAGGTGCCGGTCTCGCGGAAGCCGACGCGGTGGTAGGCCTTGCGGGCGGGGGTGTTGTAGTCGTTCACGTACAGGCTGACGACGGGGGCGACGTCGGCCAGGGCGTAGCGCAGGACGGCGGCCATGCCGGTCTCGGAGAGGCCCTTGCCGCGGTGTTCGGGGGCGACCCAGACGCCCTGGATCTGGCAGGCCTGGGGGGTGGCGGCGCCGATCTCCGCCTTGAAGACGACCTTGCCGTCGTCGATCCGGGCGAAGGAGCGTCCGGCGCCGATGAGTTCGGCGACCCGGGCCTGGTAGAGGAGCCCGCCGTCACCGGCCAGCGGGGAGATCCCGACCTCCTCGGTGAACATCGCGACGCAGGCCGGCATCAGGACCTCCATCTCGTCCTTGCGGATGCGGCGGACGAGCGGGTCGGGGGTGATGTCGACGGACGGGCTCTCGGTGACCATGAGGGGCTGGTTGGCGCGGACCTCGCGGGCGGGTCCCCAGCCCGGCTCCAGGAGCCGCCAGAGGAGGGCGGTGGGCTCGGCGGGGCCGACGATGGAGGAGCAGCGGCGGCCGGCCCGGCGGGCCCGGTCGGCGAAGGCGCGTACGGCCTCGGGCCCGGCGCAGATGGGGACCAGGTTGGCACCGGCGTAGCAGAGGGAGCGGAGCCTGCCGTCCGCGTACCAGCCCCACATCTCGCCGCCCAGGCGCCAGGGGTCGAGCCCCGCGACCTGGACCCGGGACGTGACGAAGGCGTTGGCCACGGGTTCGCTCTCCAGGATGGCGAGCGCTGCGCCGAGGTCGCTGGGTTCGAGGACCCGGGTGGTGGTCTGCGTCAACACGAGGGGGCCTCACCATGCGGTCTGCTGATTTCCGCACTGTACCCAACAAGCCTCTTGAACGCTGCCCGGGTCCGTGTCCGGGGATCCCGCGGACGTCCCGCACACGCCGCCGCCCCGCCGGGCGCTGGGCCCGGCGGGGCGGTGAGGGGCTGTGCAGCGGCAGGTCAGGCGCCGATGGAGACCTGGGGCTCGCCGGACGGGATGCCGTCCTTCTCCATCTGCTCCGCGATCTTGAGGGCTTCCTCGATGAGCGTCTCGACGATCTTCGACTCGGGCACGGTCTTGATGACCTCGCCCTTGACGAAGATCTGGCCCTTGCCGTTGCCGGAGGCGACGCCGAGGTCGGCCTCGCGGGCCTCGCCGGGGCCGTTGACGACGCAGCCCATGACGGCGACGCGCAGCGGGACCTCCATGCCCTCCAGACCGGCGCTGACCTGGTCCGCGAGCTTGTAGACGTCGACCTGGGCGCGGCCGCAGGAGGGGCAGGAGACGATCTCCAGGCGGCGCTGCTTGAGGTTGAGCGCCTCCAGGATCTGCAGGCCGACCTTGACCTCCTCGGCGGGCGGGGCCGAGAGGGAGACGCGGATGGTGTCGCCGATGCCCTCGGAGAGCAGGGCGCCGAAGGCCACGGCCGACTTGATGGTGCCCTGGAACGCCGGTCCGGCCTCGGTGACGCCGAGGTGGAGCGGGTAGTCGCTCCGGGCGGCGAGCTGGCGGTAGGCGTTGACCATGACGACCGGGTCGTTGTGCTTGACCGAGATCTTGATGTCGCCGAAGCCGTGCTCCTCGAAGAGGGACGCCTCCCAGAGGGCCGACTCGACGAGGGCCTCGGGGGTGGCCTTGCCGTACTTCTTCAGGAGCCGCGCGTCCAGGGAGCCGGCGTTGACGCCGATCCGGATCGGGGTGCGGGTCTCGGAGGCCGCCTTGGCGATCTCCTTGACCTTGTCGTCGAACTGCTTGATGTTGCCGGGGTTGACACGGACCGCGGCGCAGCCGGCGTCGATGGCGGCGAAGACGTACTTCGGCTGGAAGTGGATGTCCGCGATCACCGGGATCTGCGACTTCTTCGCGATGGTGGCGAGCGCGTCGGCGTCGTCCTGGGTCGGGCAGGCGACGCGGACGATCTGGCAGCCGGAGGCCGTCAGCTCGGCGATCTGCTGGAGCGTGGCACCGATGTCCGACGTACGCGTCGTCGTCATCGACTGCACGGAAACGGGCGCGTCACCGCCGACCGCGACCGAGCCGACCTGGATCTGTCGGCTGACCCTTCGGTCGGCGAGCTTGGTCGGAACGGCCGGCATTCCGAGAGAAATCGCAGTCATGCGCTGTGCATCCCCAAGGTGTGGATCAAGGTCCCGATGTCGGCGGGCTCCAGGCTTCGAGGTTACGGCACCGGAGCCAGGACGCACGCACCGTCTGGACAAGTCAACCAGATGGTGACCGACCGGACACGACGCGTGTGCCCGGTGGCCATGTGTGGGGCGGAAGGGACGACGCCGTCCGGGCCGAAGGCGGTTCCGGCGGGCCGAGGACGATCCTGTCCGGGGCCGGAAGCGACCTCGTCCGGGCCGGAAGGGGTCGCCCCCTCCGCGCTCCCACGTGGCGGATCATCAGCTGATCTTGACCGGATTCACGATATCGGCCACCAGGACCAGCAGCGTGAAGCAGATGAAGAGCCCGGCGACCACATAGGCGACCGGCATCAGCTTGGCCACGTCGAACGGCCCCGGGTCCGGGCGCCGGAAGACCTTGGCCACATTGCGCCGCAGCGACTCCCAGAGCGCGCCCGCGATGTGCCCGCCGTCCAGCGGCAGCAGCGGCAGCATGTTGAAGAGGAACAGGGACAGGTTGAACCCCGCGAGCAGGAACAGCATCATCGCGACCTGGTTCTGGGCCGGGATGTCGAGGTTCATCACCTCGCCGCCGATCCGGGCCGCGCCGACCACGCCGACCGGCGAGTCGTCGGCGCGCTGGCCGTCGCTGAAGGCCGCGTTCCACAGGTCGGGGATCTTGGAGGGCAGCGCGATGATCGCGTCGACGCCGTTCTCGATCATGTCGCCCATGCGGACGACCGAGTCGCCGAAGGAGAGCGGCACGATCTCGGTCTGGGCGGCGAAGCCGAGGTAGCCGGCCTTGATGTACTGGTCGGGGATGATCTCGCCCCTGCCGTCCTTCTTCGCGACGGCGTTCTCGCGCAGGACGGCGTTGAGGGTCAGCTCCTGGCCGCCGCGCTCGACGGTGATGGTGGCGGGGCCGATGGTCTTGCGGATGCGGTCCGAGAGGGTGGCCCAGTCGTCGACCCTCTGCCCGTCGAAGGCGACGATCCTGTCGCCCTCCTTGAGCCCCGCGGCCTTGGCCGGGGAGACCGGGTCGGTGCCCTTGCAGGTGTCGCGCTTCTCGCTCTGCGAGATCACGCACTGCTGGACCCCGGCGACCTCGGTGGTCTGCGTCTGGAAGCCGAAGGTCATCGCGACGCCCATGAAGATCGCGACGGCGAGGATCAGGTTCATGAAGGGGCCGGCGAACATCACGATGACGCGCTTCCACGGCTTGCGCGTGTAGAAGAGCCGCTTCTCGTCGCCGGGCTCCAGCTCCTCGTACGCGGCGGAGCGGGCGTCCTCGATCATGCCGCGCCACGGTGAGGTGGAGCGGGCTTCGAGGCGGCCGTCGGCGCCGGGCGGGAACATCCCGATCATGCGGATGTAGCCGCCGGCCGGGATGGCCTTGATGCCGTACTCGGTGTCGCCCTTCTGCTTCGACCAGAGGGTGGGCCCGAATCCGACCATGTACTGCGGGACCCGGATGCCGAACATCTTGGCCGTGGAGAGGTGGCCCAGCTCGTGCCAGGCGATGGAGAACAGCAGGCCCACGACGAAGACGGCGATCCCCAGGACCGTCAGCAGGATCGAGGTCAGACTCATGCGCGCGCCTCCGCTGTCGCTTTCGCCGAGAGTTCCCGGGCCCGTGCGCGGGCCCAGGTTTCCGCTTCGAGGACGTCCGCGAGGCTGAGCGGGGTTCCCGGGGCGGGGGTGCCGTGTTCGGTCACCACAGCGGTGACCGTATCCATGATTCCGTTGAAGGGCAGCTGTCCGGCGAGGAAGGCGTCGACGCACTCCTCGTTGGCCGCGTTGAAGACGGCGGGGGCGGTGGAGCCGAGCGTGCCGACGTGGCGGGCCAGGCCGACGGAGGGGAAGGCCTCGGTGTCCAGCGGGAAGAACTCCCAGGTGGAGGCCTTCGTCCAGTCGAAGGCGGGGGCGGCGTCCGGGACGCGCTCGGGCCAGCCGAGGCCGATGGCGATGGGTCCGCCCATGTCGGGCGGGGTGGCCTGGGCGAGGGTGGAGCCGTCGGTGAACTCGACCATGGAGTGCACGTACGACTGCGGGTGGACCACGACCTCGATGCGGTCGAAGGGGATGTCGTAGAGGAGGTGTGCCTCGATGACCTCGAGACCCTTGTTGACCAGCGTCGCGGAGTTGATCGTGATGACCGGTCCCATCGCCCAGGTGGGGTGGGTCAGGGCCTGCTCGCGGGTGACGTCGGCCAGTTCCTCGCGCGTACGGCCCCGGAAGGGCCCGCCGGAGGCGGTGACGACGAGCTTGCGGACGTCGGCCCGCTTGCCGGCCGCCAGCGCCTGGAAGAGCGCGGCGTGCTCGGAGTCGACCGGGATGATCTGGCCGGGGGCGGCGAGCGCCTTCACCAGGGGGCCGCCGACGATCAGCGACTCCTTGTTGGCGAGGGCGAGCGTGCGGCCCGCCTCCAGGGCGGCCAGCGTCGGGGCGAGCCCGATGGAGCCGGTGATGCCGTTCAGCACGGTGTGGCACTCGCTCGCGGCGAGCGTGGCCGCCGCGTCGGGTCCGGCGAGGATCTCGGGGAGCGGCTCCCCGGCCCCGTACCGCTCGCGCAGCGCCTCGCGGAGGGCGGGGACCGCGCCCGGGTCGGCGACGGCGACCGTATTCACCCGCAGGAGGTGCGCCTGCTCGGCGAGGAGGGCGGTCCGGCCGCCGGCGGCGGAGAGCGCGGTGACCCGGAAGCGGTCGGGGTTGCGCAGGACCAGGTCGACGGCCTGGGTGCCGATGGACCCGGTGGAGCCGAGGATCACCAGATCCCGGCGGCCGTCCGCGGTGTCGAAGAGGAGATGCGGATCGGCGAGGGGGGCGGGGCTGTCGCTCATGCCCCCATTGTTGCCGCTCCGGCTGTGTGCGTGGACAGCGCGTCCCGGTGGGGCGCGGATCGGGTACGGAGGGGGCGCGCGCGGCGCACGCACACGCCCCCGTGAGGGGTGGGACTCAGCGCACGGGCCGGTGCCGGTTGTCGCGGGCGGAGGGGCCGGGGGTGGCGTCCGCGATCCAGGGGCCTTCGCCGCTGGGGTCGACGACGCCCTCCTCCAGCCAGGCGTACGTACCGGAGAGGACCCCGTCCACCACCCGCCGGTCCAGGTCGTCGGTGTTCGACCAGAGCCGCCCGAACAGTTCCTCCACCCGGATGCGGGCCTGTTCGCAGAAGGCGTCCGCGAGCTGGTACGCCTCCCGGCCGTGCTCCCCCGCCCCGCGCAGATGCTCGGCGCGGACGCAGGCAGCGCTCATGGCGAAGAGTTCGGCGCCGATGTCGACGATCCGGCCGAGGAAGCCCTGTTTGGTCTCCATCCGCCCCTGCCAGCGGGACATGGCGTAGAAGGTGGACCGGGCGAGCTTGCGCGAGGAGCGCTCGACGTACCGGAGGTGCCCGGAGAGGTCGCGGTGGCCGGGCGGATGGAACTCCCCGTACGTACGCGGCAGCTGCCCGGCCCCGGTGACGAGCTGCGGCAGCCAACGGGCGTAGAAGACGGCGGCGTTGGCACCGGCCCTGGCCTTGTCCGCGAGCGCCTTCTCCGGATCGATGATGTCGCCGGCGACCTTGAGGTGGGCGTCGACGGCCTCCCGGGCGATCAGCAGGTGCATGATCTCGGTGGAACCCTCGAAGATCCGGTTGATGCGCATGTCCCGGAGCATCTGCTCGGCCGGAACGGCGCGCTCCCCCCGGGCGGCGAGCGACTCGGCGGTCTCGAAGCCGCGCCCGCCGCGGATCTGGACCAGTTCGTCGGCGATGAGCCAGCCCATCTCGGAGCCGTACAGCTTGGCGAGGGCGGCCTCGATACGGATGTCGTTGCGGTCCTCGTCGGCCATCTGCGAGGAGAGGTCGACGATCGCCTCCAGGGCGAAGGTGGTGGCCGCGATGAAGGAGATCTTCGCGCCGACCGCCTCGTGCTTCGCGACGGGCCGCCCCCACTGCTCCCGTACGGCGGACCACTCACGGGCGATCTTCAGGCACCACTTGCCCGCGCCGACGCACATGGCGGGCAGCGACAGGCGCCCGGTGTTGAGGGTGGTCAGCGCGATCTTCAGCCCGGCGCCTTCCGGCCCGATCCGGTTCACGGCCGGGACCCGGACCTGGTGGAAGCGGGTGACGCCGTTCTCGATGCCGCGGAGCCCCATGAAGGCGTTGCGGTGCTCCACGGTGACGCCGGGGGCGTCGGCGTCGACGACGAAGGCGGTGATGCCGCCGGGATGCCCCTCGGATACGGGCACCCGGGCCATGACCACCAGCAGATCGGCGACGACCCCATTGGTCGTCCAGAGCTTCACACCGTCCAGCAGATAGTCGTTCCCGTCGGGGACGGCGGTGGTGGCGAGCCGGGCGGGGTCGGAGCCGACGTCGGGCTCGGTGAGCAGGAACGCGGAGATGTCGGTGGTGGCGAGCCGGGGCAGGAAGGCGTCCTTCTGCTCCTGGGTGCCGAAGATCTTCAGCGGCTGCGGTACGCCGATCGACTGATGCGCCGAGAGCAGCGCCCCGATGGCGGGGCTCGCGGAGCCGACCAGGGCGAGCGCCTTGTTGTAGTACACCTGGGTGAGCCCGAGACCGCCGTACTTGGTCTCGATCTTCATCCCCAGGGCCCCGAGGCGCTTGAGCCCGTCGACCACCTCGTCCGGGATCCTCGCCTCGCGCTCGATCCGGGCACTGTCGACGTGCTCCTCGCAGAAGACTCGCAGCCGCGCCAGGAACTCCTCGCCGCGCCGGATGTCGTCGGGCGGCGGCAGGGGGTGCGGGTGGACCAGATCGAGCCGGAACCGCCCCAGGAACAGCTCCTTGGCGAAGCTGGGCTTACGCCAGTCCTGCTCCCGGGCGGCCTCCGCGACCCGGCGCGCCTCACGCTCGGTGACCTTGGGTGCCTTCGGGACCTGGGGGGTGTTGTGTGGTGCGGACATGGGGCCTCACCTCGCTGGGCGTCACCAGGACGGACCCTCGGACGCGCGGACTGCGCAGGAGCCGAGCTGCTCACTGGTCCGTATGTAACCCGTGTACCCGGAGTTCGGCACCCGCACCAGCCCTGGCGTACGAGGAGGCGCCCGGGGCTCCCGGGCCAAGGCCCGTCCGGTGCGCGGCCGGTCTCCGGGGCCCGCGCGACCGGGTCGGCGTGCCCTGGTCAGACGCCCAGGACCGCTTTGGCGGTGAGGAAGTAGATGACCAGGCCGGTGGCGTCCACCAGGGTGGTGACCATCGGGGCGGAGACGACCGCCGGGTCGATGCGCAGCCGCCTCGCGAGCAGGGGCATGGCGCCGCCGATGGTGGCCGCCCAGCCGCAGATCAGCACCAGGGTGATGCCGACCACGAGGGCGATCTTCACACTGACGAAGAGTGTGCCCAGCACCAGCCCGAGCGCGGCCAGCAGGGAGCCGAGCACCAGACCGACCCGGCACTCGCGCCAGATCACCTTCAGCAGGTCCGAGCCCCGGACCTCGCCGACCGCCAGAGCGCGGACACAGGCGGTCGCGGCCTGGGCACCCGCGTTGCCGCCGGCCCCGATCAGCATGGGAATGAACAGGGCGAGCTGGGCGACCTGCTCCAGCGTGGCTTCGAAGGCCTGCGTCACCCCGACCGTCAGGGTCGCCGCGACCAGCAGCAGCGTCAGCCACAGCGCCCGGTACCGGGCCAGTTGCCAGACCGAGGCGGCCATGTAGTGGCCGGCCCAGGGAGCCGCGCCGGACTGCCGGGCCACGTCCTCGGTGTCGGCGGCCTCGATGGCCTCCAGGGCGTCATCGCTCGTGAACAGGCCGACGAGCCGTTCCTCGCTGTCGACGACCGGCAGGTTCAGAACGTTGGTCTCCCGCATCAACCGGGCGGCCTGCTCGGCGGACTCGGTGGCGTACGCGGACGCGGGCTCGCTGACCACCAGGTGCGACACCATGGTCTCCGGGCTGTTGAGCACCAGCTCACGCAGCTCCACCACGCCGGTCAGCCGGCGCCCGGCGTCCACCACGGGGAGCGTGTACACCGTCTCCGCGTCCGTCCCCTTCGCCCGCACCGTCCGCAGCGCCTGTCCGACCGTCAGGTTCTGCGAGAGCGCCACCACCTCGGGGCTCATCCAGCGGCCGACCGACCCCTCCGGGTAGCCCAGCAGCGCGGAGGTCATCTGCTGCTCGTTGGCGCTCAGACCGGCCAGCACCCGCTGGGCGACCTTCGCCGGGGCCTCGCGCAGCATCCGGGCCCGGTCGTCCGGGTCCATGCCCTCGACGATCTCCCGGAACGTCCGGTCCCGCAGGCCTTCCAGGATCTGCTGCTGGTCGACCGGCTCCAGTTCCTCGAACACCGCCAGCGCCCGGTCCTTGTCCAGGACCCGGAAGGCGACTCCGGCGTCGACCGCGTCCATACGCGCCAACTCGTCGGCGATCACGTGCGGCGGATGCGCCCCCAGCCACTCCTGGACAGCGGTCAGGCGGCGGGCTCCGACGGCCTCCCGCAGCGACGTGGCGAGCTCGGGGCCCGGCTCGTGGGGCGGACGTGGTTGCGGCATGGCAGGTCCTCAACACAGGAGTGGGATCACGGTGGGCGCGGACGGACGCCGCGAGCACGGGCCGGCGGACCGCTCCCGCGGGAGCGGAGGGCGGGTGCTACGCGGCGCACCGACTGGGAGGCTCACTGCTCATCGCAGCACCACCCCCGCTCTCGCTTCACCGCCGGTCTGCCGCGCCACCCCACGGAGGACGCCCTCCCAGCGTACGTGGCCCGACCGGACCGGAACGGACCCGGCCGGCGGGCCGCGTTCCGGTCCGTGTCGCACCGGGCTCCGCTCGGGGAGCCGGACTCCGCACAGCCGGAAACGGCCGGAGCCCCCGCACAGTGGGCTCCGGCCGTTCGATTCGCCGCCTCCTCGCCCGACCTCGCTGTCCGGGCGGAAGGGCGGGCGGAGGGGCGTCGGCGGGGTGTTACAGGGCGAGGCCGGTGAGGACCAGGACGCGCTCGTAGGTGTAGTCGTCCATCGCGTAGCGGACGCCCTCGCGGCCGACGCCGGACTGCTTGGCGCCGCCGTACGGCATCTGGTCGGCGCGGTACGAGGGGACGTCGCCGATGATCACGCCGCCGACCTCCAGGGCGCGGTGGGCGCGGAAGGCGGTCTGGAGGTCGTGGGTGAAGACGCCTGCCTGGAGGCCGTACTTGGAGGAGTTGACGGCGGCGAACGCCTCGGCCTCGCCGTCGACCCGCTGGAGGGACATGACCGGGCCGAAGACCTCTTCGCAGGCGAGCTGCACGTCGTCGGGGAGGCCCGCCAGGACCGTGGGGGCGTAGGTGGCGCCGTCGCGCTTGCCGCCGGTGAGGAGTTCGGCGCCGGCGTCGACCGCCTCCGCGACCCAGGACTCGACGCGCTTCGCGGCGTCCTCGCTGACCAGGGGGCCGACATCCGTGGTGGCGTCGGCGGGGTCGCCGGTGACCAGGGCCTCGACGGCGGCGACGATCTTCGGGACGAGGCGGTCGTAGACCGAGGCGTCCGCGATGACGCGCTGGACCGAGATGCAGGACTGGCCGCCCTGGTAGTTGGAGAAGGTGGCGATCCGGGTCGCCGCCCAGTCCAGGTCCTCGTCGGAGGCGTAGTCGGACAGGACGACCGCCGCGCCGTTGCCGCCCAGCTCCAGGGTGCAGTGCTTGCGCGGCACCGAGTCCATGATCGCGTAACCGACCGGGCCCGAGCCGGTGAAGGAGATGACCGGGAGGCGCTCGTCCTGGACCAGGGCGGGCATCTTGTCGTTCGGGACCGTCAGGACGGACCAGGAGCCCGCCGGGAGGTCGGTCTCGGCCAGCAGCTCGCCCAGGATCAGCGAGGAGATCGGGGTGGCCGGGGCCGGCTTCAGGATGATCGGGGCGCCGACGGCGATGGCCGGGGCCACCTTGTGGGCGCTGAGGTTGAGGGGGAAGTTGAAGGGGGCGATGCCCAGGACCGCCCCGCGCGGGAAGCGGCGGACCAGGCCCAGGCGGCCGGTGCCGCCGAGGTCGGTGTCCAGGCGCTGCGCCTCGCCGCCGTTGAAGCGGCGGGCCTCCTCGGCCGCGAACCGGAACACCGAGACCGCCCGGCCGACCTCGCCGCGCGCCCACTTGATCGGCTTGCCGTTCTCCGCCGAGATCAGCTGCGCGATCTCCTCGGTGCGCTCCCCCAGCCGCCGTACGACGTGGTCCAGCGCGGCCGCCCGGACGTGTGCCGGGGTCGCGGCGAACTCGTCGCGTACGGCGTGGGCGGCGGCGACGGCCTCCTCGACCTGGGCGTCGGTCGGCACACTGACGGTGCCGACGAGGCGTCCGTCGTACGGGTTGGTGACGTCGAAGCTGTCGGCACCGGTGGCCCGGCGGCCGGCCACCCAGAAGGCGTGGGGCGAAGTCATGGAGGTTCCGGCCCTTCGGAGGTCGTGAGGAGGTCGTACGGAGGTCGGGATGTACTGCGTCGTGGGCGCCCGGGAGGCTCCCTCTGTGGTCCCACGGTAGGACGGGGCAGCCCCGATCGCGTTTAGCCGGGGTGGAGTGGGTTCGGCCTCCCCTGCTACGGATTGGCAGGGGGCGCGCAGGAGGGGGCTACGCCTCCGGTGGGGTCGCCGCCTCCGTCGCCTTCAGCGCCAGCCACAGCTCCATCCGCGCGTCCGGGTCGTCCAGCGAGCGGCCCAGGATCTCCTCCACCCGGCGCATCCGGTAGCGCAGGGTGTGGCGGTGGACGCCCAGGTCGGCGGCGGCCGCGTCCCACTGGCCGTGGCGGGAGAGCCAGGCGCGCAGGGAGGCCACGAGGTCGCCGCGGCCCTTGGCGTCGTGCTCGTGCAGGGCGCGGAGCATGCCGTCGGCGAAGGCCCGTACGGCGTCGTCCGCGAGGAGCGGCAGGACCGAACCGGCGGCCAGCTCCTCGTGCTCGACCAGGGCCCTGCCCCGGCGGCGGGCGACCGAGAGTGCCTGTTCGGCCTGTTTGTACGCGGAGGAGACGGCGATCGGGCCGCAGGGGGCGGAGAGGCCGACGACCACGTCGCTGTCGTCCGGGCCCCCTTCGCGCGGGGCACGGTCGTCCTGGGCCTCGGCGTAGGCCGCGCAGGCGGCGACCGCCGTGCCGCCGTCGGCCGCCAGGACCACCACGCGCTCACCCTCGGGCACCATCAGCAGCGCCTCGCCGGCCCGCGCGGCGGCGGCCTCCATGGTCTCGGTGAGCAGTTCGTACGCGGCCGGCGCGGCGGCCTCCGCGATCAGCAGCCGGAAGGGGGCGTCGAGCAGCCCGCCGTAGAGGTCCCCGGCGACCGCGCGGGCGTGGTCGGGCTGGCCGGCCAGCAGCATCCGCAGGACGGCGGCGCCCAGGCGCTGTTCGGCGCCCTGGAGGGAGCGGGAGCGGGCGGTGGTGAGGGTGAGGAGGGCGACGGCGGAGTGCACGGCGTACCGCTCGGCGGTGCCCGGGGCGGCGCCCGTGCCGACGGCCAGGGCCCCGCGCGCCCGGCGGCCGGTGCCCAGCGACTGGAGCTCGACCCGGTCCTCGCTGTCCGCGACGACGATGCTGGCCGGGGCCGGGCGGTCCCGCAGCCGCTGGACGTCCGGGGTGAGGCGGGCCGCACGGCGGGCGGCCCAGTCGGGGGCGGCGGCGAGGACCGCGCCGGAGGTGTCGTACAGCGCGGCCCACCCGTCGACGTGGGCGGCGAGACGGGCGAGGAGGTCGGCGGGACCGTCCCCGGCGAGCGCGGCCTTCGTCAGCTCGCGCTGGGCCTCGAAACCGGCGGTCACCGCGCGGTACTGGTCGGCGGCGATGGCGGCGGAGACGGCCTTGCTGATGGCGAGGAACGGGGTGCGGCGGGGCACTTCGAGGAGGGGCAGGCCCGCTTCCTCGGCGGCCTCGACGAGCGCGTCCGGGATGTCCTCGTAGTTCACGCCGACCCCGAAGCCGACCCCCGCGACCCCCGCTCCGGCCAGCCGTCGTACGTACCGGCGCATGGACTCGGCGTTCTCGGCGTCCAGGTTGGTGGCGGTCACCAGGAGCAGTTCGCCGCCGTCCATGTAGGGGACGGGGTCGGCCAGCTCGCTGGCGTGGGCCCAGCGCACCGGGGTGCCGAGCCGGTCCGCCCCGGCCCGCACCGTGAGCTTGAGCGCCGAGTGCTGGACGAGCGAGGCGAGCGTGGGGGGCATGGGACCGGGACCCTCGGTGTCGGTGGCGCCGGGCCGACGAGGGGGTTCGCCAGCCGGATGGGCAGTGGGTATTTCGCCGTCCCGTATGAACGGCTGCCATCGATTCTGCCAGGGCGGCAGAGTTCCTGTAACCGCTCTCAGCGCTCCCCGTCCCGCGGGACGCCCTTATCGGCCACCCAGCTCCACCAGCAGCGGCGGCGCGTACTCGCCGTCCACCGTCGTCAGCCGGATCACCGCGTGCCCGGCCGGGACCGCGTACGCCAGCTCGGAGGCCGACCAGCGCTCCTTCTCCACCTGCCGCACGGTCACCGCGTCCGTGGTCACCGCCTTCCCGGTGACCAGCTTGCGCAGCGCGTGCAGGGCGCGGGTGAAGGGCTGGTCGGCGAAGACGGTGTGCTGGGCGACCTCGCGGGTCTCGACCCACTCCTTGCCCCAGGCCTCCGCGAACCGCTTGCCGTCCCAGGTGGTGATGCCGGAGAAGG
The DNA here is from genome assembly GCF_050871195.1 of Streptomyces araujoniae. NCBI lineage: Bacteria > Bacillati > Actinomycetota > Actinomycetes > Kitasatosporales > Streptomycetaceae > Streptomyces > Streptomyces araujoniae. Next base: position 5,882,139 of record NZ_CP194070.1, on the reverse strand, counting down.
CGGCCGTGCAGCCGACCGCGCCGAGCAGCGGGGTGTGCAGGGCCTCAGGGACGTCATCGACCGTACGGAGGGTGAGGACGGCCCCCGCGTTGACCGAGCGCAGCCGGCGGATGCCGCGTACGGTCTCGGCGGTCACCGCGTGGGTCGCGTCGTCCAGCACCAGGCCCGCGAAGAGCGCGGTGTCCGTGCGGGCCGCCGTGATCGCGGTGAACTGGGCGAGCAGGAGGCGGGTGAGGAGGCGGGAGGCCTCGGCGTGGCCGCGCTCGGGCAGGTCGACGCGGACCCGCAGCGGATACTGGCCGAGCGAGCGCAGCTCGAAGGGGCGGGCGTCGGGTCCGGTGGCGAAGAACCCGGCGAAGGCGGGCCGGTCGAGCAGGGCGACCCGGTCCGCGAGGACGGGCGCGGGGTCGCCGGGGCCGCCCGCCTGCCGGGCCCGGGCCTCCAGCTCGCGGAGCATCGCGTGGTGCCCGGCGGCTTCGAGGGCGGCGCGGAGGGCGGCGAGCGCGGCCGGGGCTCCGTCGAGGAGTTCGCGCAGCTCCGGTACGGAGGGGAAGTGGCCGTGGGCCGCCCGGTAGGGGCCGAGCAGCTGGGCGAGGACGGTGGCGGCGCGGCGGCTGTCCAGGCTGCCGACGTCGCCGACGAGCCCCTCCGCGAGGACGGCGGCGGCCTCGTCGGGGTCGCTGGTGCCGCCGTAGAGGTCCAGGTCGTGGGCGGAGGCGGGGTTGCCGACGCGGACGACGACGTCGAAGGCCTCGTCCGGGCCCAGCGGTGCCCCCGCGCCGCCGACGGCGAGGACGGCCGCCTGTCCGGCCAGGGCACGCAGGCCCAGGGCCTCGACGACGGGCCGCACCAGCCGGTCGGACTTGCCGGAGCCGGGCGGCCCGACGGCCAGCAGCGAGGTGCCGAGCAGGGCGGGGTCCAGGGCGAGGCCGGTGGAGCGGCGGGCGTAGGGGTTGTGCGGGTCCTCGGCGCAGCGCCCGATGCGGACCTGGCCGGTGAGCACGTCGTGGCGGGCGGTTCGGTGGGGCAGGTCGCGCCGGCCCGAGGGGTGCAGGGCGGCGGCTCCCCCGGTGCGGAGGACGGCCTCGGCCAGGGGGGCGAGCCGGTCGGGGCTGCGGGTGGCCTCCGCCCAGGCGTGGCGGAGGCGGGCCGCGTCCACGTCGTTCATCCGGCCGGTGCGGACCTCGGCGGTGAGGGTGTCGGCCGCGTCGGTCCAGCCGGCCGCCCGGAGTTCGGGCCAGCGGTCGGCGGAGGTCTCGGTGGCGGGGGCCGGGTCGTCGGCGGGGGGCGGGGTGGCGGTCCCCCTGCGGGCGGCGATCAGCTCGCGCCAGCGGCCGAGGCGGGCGAAGGGCCAGAGGACGGCGGCGGCGATCAGTCCGTAGACGATGTTGACGACGGTCTGGCTCTGGTAGATCTCGCCGCCCGCCACGGCGGCCACGAGGACCAGCACCGGGCGGACGACCGGCAGGGCCTCGTTCCAGACGAGCAGTTGGGTGAGGCCCGCCGCCGCGGCCGCCGCGAGGGCGAGGAAGGGCTGCCCCCGGTCGACGGCATGGCGGCGGAACAGCTCGGAGAAGTTGCCGATCCGGCCGCAGCCGTAGACGAGGAGCCCGAAGAGGAGGGCCTCGTACACGGTGAGGGCGTCGGAGCCCTCGATGGTGCGGGGGCCGCCGGAGGTGCCCGGGTTCCACCACTCGCCCGGGGTGAAGAGCTTGAGCGGGACGAGCCGGTACGGGAGGTAGCCGTTCCGCCAGAGCGACCAGAGGAGGAGGGCGGAGAGGAGGGTGATGACGGCGCCCACGACGAGCGAGCGGTCGGAGACCTCCTCGCCCTGCTCGGGCGGGCGCGGGGTGAACCCGAACCGCCAGACGCCCGGGGCCGCGGGCGGGCGGGGCGTCCGCAGCCAGACGTCCAGGGCGGCGGGCGGCTGCTCCGTGGGGGGCGGCGGCGCGGCGGGGCGGGCGGCGGACGGCCCGGCCGGGGGCGGGATCGCGGGCACCCGTGGTGCCTCCGGCTCGCCACCGCGCGGGCCCCAGGGCTGTCCCGACGCGGGGGTCCCCGCTCCCGGCACCTTCGGCGGTCCCGCCGGAGGCGGTGGCACCGCCGGGCCCGGCACCCTGTCCGCGCCCGTGCCCCGTACGCCCCGCGCGCCCTCGTCGTCCATGAACCACTGCCCCCTTGACCTGCCGGTCCGTCCGCTGCCCCGGTCAATCTAGTGCGCGCGCACGGGGAGTTCAGCAACCCGCCCGAAGAGTGACCGTCCCGGGCCGTCCCGGCCCGTCCCCGCACCCGCATCGCGCCAGGTCGGCGGGGCGTCGGCCGCCGTCCTGTCCGCCGCGGACAACGACACGCACCCACCACTCCCGATCGGAGCATGCCCGGGTCCCTCCCCCGCCCCTAGCCTGCAGAAAAGAAGAGCGTCCGCAACACCCCCAGGAGCCCCGCATGACCGCCATTCCGCAGGAGCGCCGCGTCGTCACTGCCATCCCCGGCCCGAAGTCGGCCGAGCTTCAGGCTCGCCGTGTCGCCGCCGTCGCCGCAGGTGTGGGCTCCACCCTGCCGGTGTTCACCGCCCGCGCGGGCGGCGGGATCATCGAGGACGTGGACGGCAACCGGCTGATCGACTTCGGCTCCGGGATCGCCGTGACCTCGGTCGGCGCCTCCGCCGAGGCCGTCGTGCGCCGCGCCACCGCGCAGCTCGCGGACTTCACCCACACCTGTTTCATGGTCACGCCGTACGAGGGGTACGTCGAGGTCTGCGAGCAGCTGGCCGAGCTGACGCCGGGCGACCACGCGAAGAAGTCGGCGCTGTTCAACTCGGGCGCCGAGGCCGTCGAGAACGCGGTGAAGATCGCCCGCGCCTACACCAAGCGCACCGCCGTCGTCGTCTTCGACCACGGCTACCACGGCCGGACGAACCTCACCATGGGCATGACGGCGAAGAACATGCCGTACAAGCAGGGCTTCGGCCCGTTCGCGCCCGAGGTCTACCGCGTCCCGGTCGCCTACGGCTACCGCTGGCCGACCGGCCCCGAGAACGCCGGTGCCGAGGCGTCCGCCCAGGCCATCGACGAGATCACCAAGCAGATCGGCGCGGAGAACGTCGCCGCGATCATCATCGAGCCGGTGCTCGGCGAGGGCGGCTTCATCGAGCCGGCCAAGGGCTTCCTCCCGGCGATCGCGCGGTTCGCCGAGGAGAACGGCATCGTCTTCGTCGCGGACGAGATCCAGTCCGGCTTCTGCCGCACCGGCCAGTGGTTCGCCTGCGAGGACGAGGGCATCGTCCCGGACCTGATCACCACCGCCAAGGGCATCGCGGGCGGTCTGCCGCTCTCCGCCGTGACCGGCCGCGCCGAGATCATGGACGCCGCGCACGCGGGCGGCCTGGGTGGCACGTACGGCGGCAACCCGGTCGCCTGCGCCGGTGCGCTCGGCGCCATCGAGACGATGCGCGAGCTGGACCTGAACGGGAAGGCCAAGCGGATCGAGGAGGTCATGAAGGGCCGCCTCGCCGAGATGCGGGCGAAGCTCCCGAACGGCGACATCATCGGGGACATCCGGGGCCGTGGCGCGATGATCGCGATCGAGCTGGTGAAGTCCGGCACGAAGGACCCGGACCCGGAGGCGGCCGGGGCGCTCGCCAAGGCCTGCCACGCCGAGGGCGTCATGGTCCTGACCTGTGGCACCTACGGCAACGTGCTGCGCTTCCTGCCGCCGCTGGTGATCGGCGAGGACCTGCTCAACGAGGGTCTGGACGTCATCGAGCAGGCGTTCGGCACGCTCTGATCCTCCGGCCCCGGGCGCGTACGGAGGCGGCTCCGCGCCGCTGCCGTACGGCGTCCGGGTGAGGGCCTGTGAAGAAGGTGTGCGGGGGCGATGGCGGGTGGCGGCTGCGGCTGTCGGCCGCCCCCTCACTGCCGTACGGTTTCTGCAGATGAGAGAAACACATCGCCCGCGGGAGACCGCGGGGGATTCCGGGCCGGAGCTTCCCCGGCGCCGTCCCGGGCGTGCCTCTGCGCACGGCACCGGAGCCTCCGGCTCCGGGACTCCTCACCGATCGGACGGCCGCCCGCCCCACACCCCCCGGGGCGCGCGGCAACCCGGTCCCGCCGGCCATCCCGGAACAACCCCCCCTGTTCCCGGGTGGCCGGCCTCTCTCGTTCTCGCCCCGCTGGTGGCCCTGTTCGGGCTGATCACCTGGCAGGTGGCGGCCGACGGCCCGCTGGTCCGGCTGGACGAACGCCTCGGCGAGAGCCTGTTCCGGCGCGGCCCCGCCGCCCTGACCCAGCTCTTCTCCGACCTCGGCGGGGTGCCGGTGGCGCTCCCGGTGCTGGTCTGCGCGATCGCGTACGCGCTGTGGCGCGGGGCCAGGCGGCTGCCGGTGTACGCGGCCCTCACCATGGCGGCCGTGCCCGCGCTGGTGATCCCCCTGAAGGTGGCCACCGCCCGGCAGGGCCCGCTGACCGAGGCCGTCAACTACTACCCGTCGGGCCATACGGCGACGGCGGCGGTGGCGTACGGGGCGTCCGCCCTGCTCCTCCTCGCGGTGGACCGGCCGGCGTGGCTGCGCGCGTGGCTGCCGCCCGCCGCCGCGGTGCTGCTGACCGCGGCGACGGGCGTCGGGCTGGTGCTGCACGGCTACCACTGGCCCCTGGACGTGCTGGCGAGCTGGTGCCTGGGGCCGGTACTGCTGGCGCCGCTGTGGTGGGCGGGCCGCCGCCGGGCCGGCCGCGGGCGCTGAGCGGGCCGGAGGCGGGCGCTGAGCGGTCCGGCGGCGGGCCCGCGTCGGCACTTCGGCGCCCGGCCGACGCCTCTGGGCCCGGCCGGCGCCTCTGCGTCCGTCGGCGCCTCTGCGTCCGTCGGTGCTTCCCGAGCGGGACGGCCGGGTCGCGGGTCCCGGGCGGCCGGGGCGCGGCGACCCGGGGCCGGGCATGGGTGATGCCCGGCGCCGCGGTCCTCTTCACCCCGGCGACGGGCATCGGTCTGGTGGGCGTACGGCCGGGTGCGGCCGGCCGTACGCCGGTCGGTCAGCGGCCGAAGTAGCTGTTGAAGTTGCGGCTGAACTCCCAGTTGTTGAACCGGTCCCAGTTGATCGACCAGGTCATCAGGCCGCGCAGGTCCGTCCAGGTGCCGTGCGTCTGGTAGGAACCGCAGTCGGTCTTCTTGATCAGGCAGTTGAGCGCCTTGTTGACCTCGGCCGGTGAGGTGTGGCCGTTGCCCGCGTTGGTCGAGGCCGGGAGGCCGATGGCGACCTGGTCGGGGCGCAAGCCCGGGAAGACGCGGCTGGTGTTGCCCGCGACCGGGAAGCCGGCGAGCAGCATGTCGGTCATCGCGATGTGGAAGTCCGCGCCGCCCATCGAGTGGTACTGGTTGTCCAGTCCCATGATCGGGCCCGAGTTGTAGTCCTGGACGTGCAGCAGGGTCAGGTCGTCGCGGAGGGCGTGGATGACCGGGAGGTACGCGCCGGCGCGCGGGTCCTGGCCGCCCCAGGGGCCGGAGCCGTAGAACTGGTAGCCCAGCTGGACGAAGAAGGTCTCGGGCGCCATGGTCAGGATGAAGTCGGAGCCGTACTTCGCCTTGAGGGTCTTCACCGCCGAGATCAGGTTGACGATCACCGGTGAGGTCGGGGCGCGGAAGTCGGTGTCGCCGGTGTTCAGCGAGAGGGAGTGGCCCTCGAAGTCGATGTCCAGGCCGTCCAGGCCGTAGGTGTCGATGATCTTCGAGACCGAGGTGACGAAGGCGTCCCGGGCGGCGGTGGAGGCGAGCTGCACCTGGCCGTTCTGGCCGCCGATGGAGATCAGGACCTTCTTGCCCGCGGCCTGCTTGGCCTTGATCGCGGCCTTGAAGTCCGCCTCGGACTCGACGTTCGGGCACTCGGTGACCGGGCAGAGCGAGAAGCGGATGTCGCCGGAGGTGACGGTGGTGGGCTCACCGAAGGCGAGGTTGATGACGTCCCAGGAGTCGGGCACGTCCGCCATGCGGGTGTAGCCGGAGCCGTTGGCGAAGCTGGAGTGGAGGTAGCCGACGAGCGCCCGCGCGGGCAGCTTGCCCCCGCCGCCCCCGCCGCCCGCGGTGGTGGTCGCGACGAGGCCGGCCGACTTCGCGGACTCACCGGCCGCGTTGGTGGCGGTGACCTGGAAGGTGTACGCGGTGGAGGGGGTCAGCCCGGTCACCGTGGCGGCGGGGCCGGTGGCCGAGGCCACCTTCGTACCGCCCCGGTAGACGTTGTAGCCGGTCGCGCCGGAGACGGCGTTCCAGGAGAGGGCGACCGAGGAGGAGGTGAGCGCGGTGGTCCGCAGGCCCGCGGGGACGGCCGGGACGACCACGGGGTCGCCGCCGGGGCCGACCAGGGTGAGGTCGTCGACGTAGTGGGCGGGCGTGCCGTACCAGCCGTGGGTGTAGACGCTGACGGAGGTGGTGTTCGGGCCGGTGGTGAAGCTCGTGGTGAGCTGCTTCCAGGCGCCCGGGGACTGGGTCCAGGTGGAGACGTCGGTGGTGCCGGTGCCGGTGGCGCCGAGGTAGACGTGGCTGCCCTGCACCCAGGCGCTCAGCGTGTAGCGGGAGTTGGGCTTCACCGTGACGCTCTGGGAGCACCGGGCGTTGTCGTTGCCCGCCGGGGTCGCTTTGAGGGCCGCCGTGCCGCTGCGTACGGGGGTGGAGACGGCCGCCCCGCTGGCGGCGCTGCAGCTCCAGCCGTCGAGGCCCGCCTCGAAGCCGCCGTTGCGTGCCACGTCCACGTCGGCCGCGCTCGCCGCCGGTGCCGTGGCGACCAGGGCACCGGCGGCGAGCACCGCCGCCGTACAGGTGGCCAGAAGTCCGGAAAATCTGACGGTTGGTCCGGTGCGTCCCACAACAGCCTCCGAGCAGGGGGGAATCGGGTGTGGCGTGCGCACAACATGGTCCAGACCAATCAGGTTGTCAAGACCTCTGGCAGCCGGTCACTCCTCCTCGTCACCGCCCCGGGCCTCCGGCGGCCACCCGCCCCCGCGGTCGTGCCGGGACGCCGCGGCCCCGGCCGCCTCGTGCATCGCCAGCTCCAGCAGCCCGGCGTCCGTGAGGGTCCCCGAGCCGTCCGGCGGGATCAGCCAGCGCACTCCCCCGGCCGCCCGGCCCGGGTGCGGCACGACGATCCAGGTGCCGGGGCCCGCCCCCCTGATGCCGGTCCCGAGCCAGCGGGACACGGTGCCGGGCGGGACGAAGAACCCCATGCGGGACTCGCCGAAGTCGGCGAGGACCGGGCCCGGCCGGTCGATGAGACGGGTGAGCACGTCGAGCGTCGGATATCCCAGCTCACCCGGCAGGATCAGCACGTCCCAGCGCTTGCCGGCGGGGAGGAGCGCGACCCCCTGCGGATTGCGCTCCCACTCCCGCCGACAGGCACGCGGTTCCGGTGCCACCGATGTGAGCCACTCGACCGCGGCCCTGGTCTCCGAGCCAGTCATGGCCTGCCTCCCGTTGACGTGGGCACCGGCAGGGTCCCGCCGGTGCGTTCACGTGCGAGAGAGCGGCGGGCGCCAACTATGACGCGGGTTCAGGCTACTTGTTGGTAGTGAACTGGGTCACACTGTTGGACGGGGTGTCAGCTGTCGAAGCCGAGCCCCAGCTTGTCCATGGTCCTCAGCCACAGATTGCGGCGGCCCCCGTTGCCGTCGGCGCGGGCGAGCGACCGCCGGGTGATCTCGATCCCGGCCCAGGCGAACGGCTCCGGCGGGAACGGCATCGGCTTGGAGCGGACCATCTCCAGCCGGGTCCGCCCGGTCTCCTCACCGGCGAGGAGATCGAGCATCACATCGGCCCCGAAACGCGTCGAGCCGACGCCGAGACCGGTATATCCGGCGGCGTACGCGACCCGCCCCTGATGGGCCGTGCCGAAGAACGCGGTGAAACGCGAACAGGTGTCGATCGCACCGCCCCAGGCGTGCGAGAAATTCACCCCGGAAAGCTGCGGAAAACAGTCGAAGAACTGCCCGGCGAGCTTCAGGAACGTCTCCGGCCGCTGGTCCAGATCGGCGCTGAGCTTTCCGCCGTACGGATAGATCGCGTCGTAGCCGCCCCACAAAATCCGGTTGTCCGCGGAGAGCCGGAAGTAATGGAACTGATTGGCGCTGTCACCGAGTCCCTGACGGCCCTTCCAGCCGATGGATTCCAGCTGCTCGGAGGTGAGCGGCTCGGTCATCAGCGCGTAGTCGTAGACCGGCACGGTGTACGGGCGGACCCGCTTGACGAGCGAGGGGAAGATGTTGGTGCCGAGCGCGACCCGGCGGGCGAAGATCCGCCCGTACGGTGTCCGCACCGCCATCCCCTCGCCGGAGCGGACCAGGTCCAGGCCCCGGGTGCCCTCGTAGATCCGTACGCCCAGCTCCCGGCAGGCCCGCTTCAGCCCCCAGGCGAGCTTGGCCGGGTGCAGCATCGCGACCCCGCGGCGGTCCCAGAGGCCGCCGAGGAAGGTGGGCGAGTCGACCTCGGCGCGCACGGCGTCGCGGTCCAGGAAGTCGACCCCCGTGATGCCGAGCGCCACGATCTCCTGGTGCCATTCCCGCAGCTCGTCGAGCTGGTACGGCTCGGTGGCGACATCGATCTCGCCGGTCCGCTCGAACTCGCAGTCGATGCCGTAGCGGGCGACGGCTTCCTCGATGGCGTCGAGGTTCCGCGCGCCCAGCTCCTCCAGCTCCGCGATCTCGTCCGGCCACCGCTCGACGCCGTTGGCCAGGCCGTGGGTGAGGGAGGCGGCGCAGAAGCCGCCGTTGCGGCCCGAGGCGGCCCAGCCCACCTCGTGCCCCTCGATGAGGACGACGTCCCGCTCCGGATCGCGCTCCTTGGCGATGAGCGCGGTCCACAGTCCGCTGTAGCCGCCGCCGACGACCAGGAGGTCGGTGTGCTCGTCGCCGGTGAGGGCGGGGAGGGCGGCGGGCTTTTCCGGGTCGTCGAGCCAGTAGGAGACCGGCTTGGCGCCGGAGAGGGATCGTGCGGCGATACGCATGGCAGCTGGGGCCATGGTTTCCAACTCCTTCAGGGATGTTCAGTTCCGTGCACTGCTCTTCCGGCGGCTCGCGATGAGCTGGCCGACGAGCACCACCATCACCGCAATGATGAACATCGCGGTGCCGATGACGTTGATCTGGACGGGCGTGCCGCGCTGCGCCGAACCCCAGACGAACATGGGGAAGGTGACGGTGGAGCCCGCGTTGAAATTCGTGATGATGAAATCGTCGAACGAGAGCGCGAAGGCGAGCAGCGCACCCGCCGCGATTCCGGGCGCGGCGATCGGGAGGGTCACCCGCACGAAAGTCTGTACGGGTCCCGCGTAGAGGTCGCGGGCGGCTTCCTCGAGCCGCGGGTCCATCGACATCACGCGCGCCTTGACGGCGGTCACCACGAAGCTGAGGCAGAACATGATGTGCGCGATCAGCACGGTCCAGAAGCCGAGCTGGGCGCCCATGTTCAGGAAGAGGGTGAGCAGCGAGGCGGCCATGACGACCTCGGGCATCGCCATCGGCAGGAAGATCAGCGAGCTGATCGCGCCGCGCGCCCGGAAGCGGTAGCGGACCAGCGCGAAGGCGACCGCCGTGCCGAGCGCGGTGGCGCCCAGGGTGGCCCAGAAGGCGATCTGGAGGGAGAGCGAGAGCGAGCCGCAGAGGTCCGCGACCCCGCAGGGGTCCTTCCAGGCGTCCAGCGAGAACCGCTGCCACTCGTAGTTGAACCGCCCGTTGGGCTTGTTGAACGAGAACACCATCACGACGATGTTCGGCAGGATCATGTACGCGAGGGTCAGCAGACCCGCGATGACGACCAGGTTCCGGCGTATCCAGCGCAGTACGGGCATCAGACCAGGTCCTCCGTCCCGGAGCGGCGGATGTAGAAGGTGACCATCAGCAGGACGATCGCCATGAGGATGAACGAGAGCGCGGCGGCCGTCGGATAGTCCAGGACCCGCAGGAACTGGCTCTGGATGACGCTGCCGACCATCTTGGTGTCGGTGGAGCCCAGCAGTTCGGCGTTGACGTAGTCACCGCTGGCCGGGATGAAGGTCAGCAGGGTGCCGGAGACCACGCCGGGCATGGAGAGCGGGAACGTCACCTTCCGGAAGGTGGTGGCGGGGGTCGCGTAGAGGTCGCCCGCCGCCTCGTGGAGCCGGCCGTCGATCCGCTCCAGCGAGGTGTAGAGCGGCAGGATCATGAACGGCAGGAAGTTGTACGTCAGACCGCAGACGACCGCCATGGGCGTGGCGAGCACCCGGTTGGACTCGGTCCAGCCGAGCCAGCTGGTGACGTCCAGGACGTGCAGGGTGTTGAGCACGTCCACGACCGCGCCGCCGTCGGCGAGGATCGTCTTCCAGGCCAGCGTACGGATGAGGAAGCTGGTGAAGAACGGGGCGATGACCAGCACCAGCACCAGGTTGCGCCAGCGGCCCGCCTTGAAGGCGATGAGATAGGCGAGCGGGTAGCCCAGCAGCAGGCAGAGGATCGTGGCGGTGCCCGCGTACAGCAGGGACCGGATGAACTGCGGGTAGTACTCGCGCAGCGCGTCCACGTACGTCTGGAAGTGCCAGGTCACCTCGAAGCCCTGTTCCAGGGAGCCGGTCTGTACGGAGGTGGAGGCCTGGTAGACCAGCGGCAGGGCGAAGAAGACCAGCAGCCAGAGGATGCCGGGGAGCAGCAGCCAGTAGGGGACGAGCCGCTTGCGGGTGGAGGGCTTGCGGAGCGTCAGCTCCCGGGGTCCCTCGGGGGTCGGCGCGGGCGGCGCCTCGGTGGCGCTCATTCCGCGTCCTCCACGCTGGTGGCGCCCGCGTCGATGTCCTGGGCGGCGTCGAGGCCGAAGGTGTGGGCGGGGTTCCAGTGGAGGACGACCTCGGCGCCGGGGACCAGGCGCGTGTCGCGCTCGATGTTCTGCTCGTACACCTGGAGGGCGGTTCCGGCCGGGCTCTCGACGACGTACTGGGTGGAGACGCCGATGAAGCTGGAGTCGGTGATGCGGCCGGTGACCCGGTTGCGGCCCGCGGCGACGGTGTCGGCGTCGTCCGCGTGGGCGAGGGATATCTTCTCGGGCCGGATGCCGAGGAGGAGCCGGCCGCCGCTGCTGGTGGGGGCCGAACATCGCTCGCGGGGCAGGGTGAGCCTGCCGCCGCCGGCCGCCACGACCAGGTCGCTCCCGGTGGAGACGATCTCGCCCTCGATGAGGTTGGAGGTGCCGAGGAAGTTGGCGACGAAGGTGGTGCGGGGGTTCTCGTAGAGGTCGGCGGGGGCGCCGAGCTGTTCGACGCGGCCGCCGTTCATCACCGCGACGGTGTCGGCCATGGTCATGGCCTCCTCCTGGTCGTGGGTGACGTGCACGAAGGTGATGCCGACCTCGGTCTGGATCCGCTTCAGCTCCAGCTGCATCTGGCGGCGGAGCTTGAGGTCGAGGGCGCCGAGCGGTTCGTCGAGCAGCAGGACCTGCGGGTGGTTGATGAGCGCGCGGGCGACGGCGACGCGCTGCTGCTGGCCGCCGGAGAGCTGGTGCGGTTTGCGGCGGGCGAAGTCCCCGAGCTGGACGAGGTCGAGCATCTCGTCGACCTGCTTCTTCACCGACTTGATGCCGCGCCTGCGGAGTCCGAAGGCCACGTTCTCGGTGATGTCCAGGTGCGGGAAGAGGGCGTAGCTCTGGAAGACGGTGTTGACCGGCCGCTTGTACGGGGGCAGGTCGGTGATGTCCTTCTCGCCGAGGAGCACCGTGCCGGTGGTGGCCTCCTCCAGCCCCGCGATCATCCGCAGGGTGGTGGTCTTGCCGCAGCCGGAGGCGCCGAGCAGGGCGAAGAAGGAGCCCTGGGGGACGGTCAGGTCGAGCGGGTGCACGGCGGTGAAGGAGCCGTAGGTCTTGCTGATACCGGCGAGGCGGACATCGCCGCCGGCGGTCTGCTGCTGTGTCATGGGTCGCGGTCCCAGTGTGTTCGGTGAGGTGAGGAAGGGGGTGACCGGGCGGAAGGGGCCCGGCCCGCGGCGGGGCCGGTGGCCGGGGCGCCGGGTCAGGCGCCGATGAGTTTGGCGAACTTCTCCTCGTACGCCGTCTCTTCCTCCGTGCTCAGGGAGCGGAAGGCGCGGGACTTCGACGCCATCTCCCTGTCGGGGAGGATCAGGGTGTTGGAGGCCATCGACTCGTCGATCCTGGCGAGTTCCTCGCGTACGCCGTCGACCGGGCAGACGTAGTTGATGTACGCGGCGAGCTGGGCGGCGACCGGGGGCTCGTAGTAGTAGTCGATGAGCTTCTCGGCGTTGGTCTTGTGCCGGGCCTGGGCGGGGACCAGGAGGCTGTCGCTGGAGATGATGTAGCCGGCGGCCGGGATGGTGAACTCGATGTCCGGGTTGTCGGCCTGGAGCTGGATGATGTCCCCGGCCCAGGCGACGCAGGCGGCGATGTCGCCCTTGCTGAGGTCGGCGGTGTAGTCGTTGCCGGTGAAGCGGCGGATCTGCTTCTTGTCGACGGCCTTCTGGAGCCGTCCGATCGCCCCGTCGAAGTCGGCGTCGGTGAACTTCCCCGGGTCCTTGCCCTGGTCGAGGAGGGTCATGCCGACGGTGTCGCGCATCTCGGAGAGGAAGGAGACGCGGCCCTTGAGCTTCGGGTCGTCGAGGAGCTGGGTGACCGAGTCGACCTTGCGGCCGCCGGTGGCCTTGGCGTTGTACGCGATGACCGTGGGGATGCCGGTCCAGGGGTAGGAGTAGGCGCGGCCGGGGTCCCAGTCGGGGCTGCGGAACTGGGCGGAGACGTTGGCGAAGGCGTGCGGGAGGTTGGAGGCGTCGAGCTTCTGGGCCCAGCCGAGCCGGATGATCCGGGCGGCCAGCCAGTCGGTGACGCAGATGAGGTCGCGTCCGGTGTCCTGCCCGGCCGCGAGCTGCGGTTTGATCTTCCCGAAGAACTCGACGTTGTCGTTGATGTCCTCGGTGTACTTGACCTTGATGCCGGTCCGCTCGGTGAAGGCCGCGAGGGTGGGGCGGCTCTTCTCGTCCTCGCTGACGTCCATGTACTCGGTCCAGTTGGAGAAGTTCACCACCTTCTCCCGCTCCGAGTGGTCGTCGGCGGCGGCTGCTCCCTCGGCGCGTCCGGCGGGCGGGATGCCGCAGGCGCCGAGGGTGGCTATGCCGCCCAGCGCGAGGGCGCCCATGCCGGAGGCGCGCAGCAGGGAGCGGCGGGTGAGGGCGCCCCTGCCGTTGGTCAGGGACCGCCTCATGGCCGCCAGCTGGACCGGCGTGAGGCGCTCGGGCTCGTAACTCTCCATACGCGTTTGCCCTTTCGGGTGGGAGGCCGCTGGGGGCTTTCGGCCCCCGGTCGCGCGGCAGCTGCTATCGGTCCCCGAAGATCGTGCGGTGCCAGTCCTTGCGGACGACCGCGGTGTTGTCGTACATGACGTGCTTGACCTGCGTGTACTCCTCGAAGGAGTACGCCGACATGTCCTTGCCGAAGCCGCTGGCCTTGTACCCGCCGTGCGGCATCTCGGAGAGGATCGGGATGTGGTCGTTCACCCACACACAGCCCGCCTGGATCTCGCGGGTGGCGCGGTTCGCGCGGTACAGGTCGCGGGTCCAGGCGGAGGCGGCCAGTCCGTACGGGGTGTCGTTGGCGAGCGCGATGCCCTCGTCGTCGGTGTCGAAGGGGAGGACGACCAGGACCGGGCCGAAGATCTCCGACTGGACGACCTCGCTGTCCTGGGCGGCGTCCGCGATGAGGGTCGGCCGGTAGTACGCGCCGTCCGCCAGCTCCCCGCCCGGGGCCTCGCCGCCGGTGACGACCCGGGCGTAGCCGCGGGCGCGCTCGACGAAGGCGGCGACCCGGTCGCGCTGGGCGTGGCTGATGAGGGGGCCGAGGTCGGTGGTGGGGGCGAAGGGGTCGCCGAGCCGGACGGTCTCCATGAGCGCGGCGACGTCGCGGACGAAGGCGTCGTACAGCGGGCGCTGGACGTAGGCGCGGGTGGCGGCGGTGCAGTCCTGGCCGGTGTTGATGAGCGATCCGGCGACCGCGCCGTGGACGGCGGCCTCCAGGTCGGCGTCGTCGAAGACCACGAAGGGGGCCTTGCCGCCCAGCTCCAGGTGGAGGCGTTTGACGGTGGCGGTGGCGATCTCCGCGACCCGCTTGCCGACGGCGGTGGAGCCGGTGAAGGAGGTCATCACGACGTCCGGGTGGCCCACCAGGTGCTCGCCCGCCTCCTTGCCCGCGCCGGTGACGATGTTGATGACCCCGTCGGGAATGCCTGCCTCGGTGGCGGCCTGGGCGAACATCAGCGAGGTGAGCGGGGTCAGCTCGGCGGGCTTGAGGACGATGGTGTTGCCCGCGGCGACGGCCGGGAGGATCTTCCAGGCGGCCATCTGGAGCGGGTAGTTCCAGGGGGCGATCGATCCGACGACACCGATCGCCTCACGCCGTACGTACGAGGTGTGGTCGCCGTCGTACTCGGCGGCGGCCTTGCCCTCCAGGTGGCGGGCGGCGCCCGCGAAGAAGGCGACGTTGTCGACGGTGCCGGGGACGTCGAACTCGGTGGAGAGCTTGAGCGGCTTGCCGCACTGGAGGGACTCGGCGTACGCGAAGTCGTCGGCCTGCTCCGCGAGGACGGCGGCGAACCGGTGCAGGGCGTCGGAGCGCTCGCCGGGGGTGGCGCCGGACCAGCCGGGGAAGGCGGCGCGGGCGGCGGCGACCGCCGCGTCCACGTCGTCGGTGCCCGCCAGCTCGTAGCGGAGCACGCTCGCGCCGGTCGCGGGGTTCACGATGTCGTGGTGGCGGCCGGACGTGCCCGGGAGCAGCTTGCCGCCGATGTACTGCGCACCTTCCGCGAAGCGGTCCTGAACTGCGAAGCCGTTGCTCATGACGCTCTCCTCCGCCGCTGTACCCGCTGGGCGGGGTCGGCGTAGCCTCTTCGTGAATTGAGTGCCGATCCTGACAGAGGGGCCCGACCCCAACAAGTGATTCCGTTGTTGCCTTTTGGTTACGCGACGGAATCTGTCGACCATGTGTCGTGTCGGTGCGGAAATCCCCGTACG
The DNA here is from genome assembly GCF_050871195.1 of Streptomyces araujoniae. Classification (NCBI taxonomy): domain Bacteria; kingdom Bacillati; phylum Actinomycetota; class Actinomycetes; order Kitasatosporales; family Streptomycetaceae; genus Streptomyces; species Streptomyces araujoniae. The sequence goes on along the minus strand of NZ_CP194070.1, from coordinate 5,867,137 downwards.
GAGTGTCAGTGGCGGATGCCACACTCACATGTCATGGGACCGATCGATGAGCTTCTGGCCGACGTGGCGCAGGGCAAGCGGGTGAAGTATCTGCCGTTCTGGGGCCACCGCCCGCGCCCCGACGGCCGGCTGGGGGCCGGCTGCCTGAGCCAGTGGTGGCCCTCGCCGTTCACGGTGGACGGGGTCGCGTACGCCAGTGCCGAGCACTGGATGATGGCCGGGAAGGCCCGCCTCTTCGGGGACGCGGAGGCCGAGAGGGCGGCGGTGTCCGCGACGAGCCCGGCGGCGGCGAAGAAGGCCGGGCGGCTGGTGCGCGGGTTCGACGAGGACGTGTGGATACGGGAGCGGTTCGCCCTGGTCGTGGAGGGCAGCCTCCACAAGTTCGGGCAGGACCCGGAGCTGGCCGGCTATCTGCTGTCCACGGGCGACCGGGTGCTGGTCGAGGCCTCCCCGCTGGACCGCGTCTGGGGCATCGGGCTGGCGGCGGACGACGAGCGGGTGGAGCGGCCGCGCGAGTGGGAGGGGCTGAATCTGCTGGGGTTCGCGCTGATGGAGGCGCGGGAGCGGCTGCGGGCGGTTCAGCCCCCGGGTACTGCGGTCTAGGGCCTGTCGTCAAACTGTCGCCTGCCGTGCGACGCCCGGCCCTAGCCCCCCGGGTACGACAGCGCCGCCCGGTCCGGCGGGGAGTGGTTCCCTGCCGGACCGGGCGGCGGACGCGGTACGCGCCGGTGGCTAGCCGCGGCCCTCGATGACCAGCGACGTGGCGAACGGGTCGTCGTCGTAGGTGTCGTCGAAGCTGGAGTCGCCGTTGGCGATGGCCCAGATGATGAAGCCGAGGAGCACGGATCCGACGACGATGCCGACCGAACCCGTGATGATCCCGGCGATCGCCATGCCCCGGTTGGTGGCCTCGCCGCGCTTGGCCCGGCCGAGGCCGATGATGCCGAAGATCAGCGCGAGGATGCCGAGGACGATGTTCACCCCGTACATGCAGAAGCCGACCACCGAGATGATGCCGAGCACCAGCGCGGCCGTGCCGAGCCCGTTGGAGGGCTGCGGCCCCCAGGGCTGCGGGCCGCCGTAGGCGTCGTACCCGGGGTAGCCGCCGTACGGCTGCGCCGGGGGCGCGGGGTAGCCGTAGTGCCCGGCGGCCGGCGGCTGCGGTGCCGCCGGGCCGGGGCCGCCGGGGCCGATCGGCGGCGGCGGTACGGCCGAGGGCGGCGGGCCGAAGCCACCGCCGGCCGGTATCGGTCCGGTGCCGTCCGGGGCCGGGCCCGCACTCGGCATCGACGTCACGGTCTGCTGGTCGTGGACGGCGGGCGGCGGCGGAGTGGGGGCGTCCTTCTTGCCCAGCTCCACCCCGCTGTCCGGCGGTGCCCACGGATCGCGCGGCGCGGCCCCGCCCCCGGGCTGCTCTGTGTTGTCTGACATGGGCCTCCCCCATCGTGATCCCGTCATGCTACGACCCGGTCCCGCGCGGCCTCACCCCGCCTACGATGATCGGTGCGGCCGGCCGGGCCCTGGGCCCCGCCGCCGTACACGCCGAACCGGGAGAGAGACACATGACCGATCCGCACCCCTTCATCGCCGGGCTGCCCAAGGCCGAGCTGCATGTCCACCACGTGGGGTCCGCCTCACCGCGGATCGTCGCCGAGCTGGCCGCCCGCCACCCGGACTCCAAGGTGCCGACCGACCCCGAGGCGCTGGCCGACTACTTCACCTTCACCGACTTCGCGCACTTCATCGACGTCTACCTCTCGGTGGTGGACCTGGTCCGCACCCCCGAGGACGTCCGGCTGCTCACCTTCGAGGTGGCCCGGGACATGGCCCGGCAGAACATCCGGTACGCGGAGCTGACCGTGACCCCGTTCAGCTCGACCACCCGCGGTATCCCGGAGGTGGCCTTCATGGAGGCCATCGAGGACGCCCGCAAGGCCGCCGAGTCCGAGCTGGGCGTCATCCTGCGCTGGTGCTTCGACATCCCGGGCGAGGCCGGGCTCCGGGCCGCCGAGGAGACCGCCCGGCTGGCGGTGGAGCGGCGGCCCGAGGGGCTGGTCTCGTTCGGCCTCGGCGGGCCGGAGCTCGATGTGGAGCGCCCGCAGTTCAAGCCGTACTTCGACCGGGCCATCGCGGAGGGCCTCCACTCGGTGCCGCACGCCGGGGAGACCACCGGGCCGCAGACCGTCTGGGACGCGCTCACCGTGCTGCGTGCCGAGCGCATCGGCCACGGCACCAGCGCCGTCCAGGACCCGAAGCTGCTGGAGCACCTGGCCGAGCACCGGATCGCCCTGGAGGTCTGCCCGACGTCGAACATCGCCACCCGCGCGGTCGCCGACATCGAGCTCCACCCGATCCGCGAGATGGTCGCGGCCGGGGTCCTGGTCACGGTCAACAGCGACGACCCGCACATGTTCGGCACCGACCTCAACAACGAGTACGGGATCGCCGCCCGGCTGCTGGGCCTGGACGAACAGGGCATCGCGGAGCTCGCGAAGAACGCGGTGGAGGCCTCGTTCATGGACCCGGCCGGCAAGCGGCGGCTGGCCGAGGAGATCGACACGTACACGGCGAACTGGCTCCGGGGCCCCGCCCGCTGACCCCGGTCGTCACAATGGCCCCATGGCCGACACCACTCCCCGCCTGACCGCCGTGGCCCACCGCGGCGATCCGTACCGGGTCCGCGAGAACACCCTGCCCTCGATCCGCTCCGCCCTCGACCGGGGGGCGGACGCGGTCGAGATCGACGTACGGGTGACCCGCGACGGGGTGCCCGTCCTGCTCCACGACGCCACGCTGGAGCGGCTGTGGGGCCATGAACTGCGGCTGGACCGGCTGGACTTCGACGAGGTGCGGGAGCTGACCGGCGGCGGGGTGCCGACCCTGCGCGAGGCGCTGGAGGCGACCCGGGACCACCGGGTGATGGTGGACCTGCCCGGCTCCACGGACGCCTCGGTGAAGAAGATCGTCGCCACGGTCCTGGAGTGCGGGGCGGGCGAGCGGGCGTACTACTGCGCGAACACGGACGCGATGCTGCGGGTCCGGGGAGCGGATCCGGCCGCCGAGATCGCCCTGACCTGGACGACGCTCGCCCCGCCGCGCCCGGTGCTGCTGGAGGCGGTGAAGCCGCGCTGGCTGAACTACCGCTTCGGGCTGGTCAGCCGGGAGCTGACCGACCGGGTGCACCGCGACGGGCTGCTGGTCTCCGTCTGGACCGCCGACACCAAGCGCACGATGCGGCGGCTGATCGAGCGGGGCGTCGACTCGATCACCACCAACCGGATCGACACCCTGCACAAGCTGCGCTCCAACTCCCCTGATTTCAGGCGCACTTGATTGATGCGGCATCATGGTCGACGCCATGGCACCGCATGGGTGTGCGAAGGAGCAGCAGACGTGAGTGACCGCCGACCGCAGGAGGCGGCCGCCGCCCGGATCCGTATCGATGTGGCGCACAACGCCCGGGTCTGGAACTACTGGCTGGGCGGCGAGGACCACTACCCGGTGGACCGGGCGGTGGGCGACCGGGTCACCGGGATGTATCCCGGCATCGGCGAAGTGGCCCGCGCCGACCGCGCGTTCCTCGGCCGGGTGGTGCGGCATCTGGCCGGGGACGTGGGCACCGACCAGTTCCTGGACATCGGCACCGGGCTGCCGACGGCCGACAACACCCATGAGATCGCCCAGCACACCGCCCCGCACGCCCGGGTGGTCTACGTCGACAACGACCCGATCGTGCTGGCCCACGCGCGGGTGCTGCTCAGCGGTTCGCTGGAGGGCGCCACCGAGTACGTGGACGCGGACGCGCACGATCCGGAGCGGATCCTGGAGGCGGCCCGGCACACCCTGGACCTGCGGCGGCCGGTCGCGGTGATGATGCTCGGCATCCTCAACTTCGTGCTGGACACCGACGAGGCGCGGTCCATCGTCCGTACGCTGATGGCGGCGGTCCCCGCCGGCAGCCATCTGGTGCTCACCCACCCGACGCTGGAGCTGGGCGGCGAGGGCAACGAGGCGGCGATGCGCTTCTGGAACGAGAACGCCACCCCGCCGATCACCGCCCGCGGCCGGGAGGAGTTCGCCTCGTTCCTGGACGGTCTGGAGCTGCTGGAGCCGGGGATCGTCCCCTGCTCCCGCTGGCGTACGAACCCGCGGGAGCCGGAGGTGGCCCAGTTCGGCGCGGTGGGCCGGAAGCCGTGAGGGGCGACCCCGCGCGAGGGTGTCCCGCCCCCGCGCATCCGCGGCGTACGCCCGCCTCGACGCCCCCCTCCACGGTGCCCCTGGTACGGGTTCACAACCCGACGATGGTGTTCCACTTCTTGGTGAGCCCCGTCCGCTCCTCGGCGGTGATGTCCCGGGCGATGGCCAGCCGCTCGCGCATCGCGTCGTCGGGGAAGATCAGCGGGTCCTCGGCGAGTGCGGCGGTCTCCTCGTCCTTCGATGAGGCGAGGACGTCCCGGGCGGCGGGCACCGGGCAGACGTAGTTGACCCAGGTGGCGAGTTCGGCGGCGATCTCGGGGTCGTAGTAGTGGTCGATCAGCCGTTCCGCGTTCCGCTTGTGGCGGGCGAGGTTGGGGATCATCAAGGACTCGGCCCACAGCTCCGCCCCCTCCTCGGGGACGACGAACTCGATGTCCGGGTTGTCCGCCTGGAGCTGGATGACATCGCCGGAGTACGCCTGGCAGGCCAGCACATCGCCGGTGGAGAGGTCCTTGATGTAGTCGTTGCCGGTGAAGCGGCGGATGTGCTTCGAGCGGACGCGCTTCTCGACGTGCTCGCACATGGTGTGGAAGTCGTCGGCGGTCCAGCGGGTGATGTCGACGCCGTCACCCTGCATCAGCAGCGCGAACGCCTCGTCGAGCCCGGAGAGCAGGGTCACCCTGCCCCGCAGGTCGTCCGCCCACAGGTCGCCGGTGGAGCGGATCTCGCGGCCCAGGCGCTTGCGGTTGTACGCGATGCCGGTGATCCCGGACTGCCAGGGGACGCTGTGCAGCCGTCCCGTGTCGAAGGCGGGTGAACGCAGCTGCGGGTCCAGGTACTTGGTGACGTTGGGCTGCTTCGCCCGGTCCATCTCCTGGACCCAGCCGAGGCGGACGAAGCGGGCGGCCATCCAGTCGCTGATGACGATCAGGTCGCGTCCGGTCTGCCGGCGGTTCATCAGGGCGGGGCTGATCTTCCCGAAGAACTCGTCGTTGTCGTTGATCTCCTCGGTGTACGTGACGGAGATCCCGGTCCGCTCGGTGAAGGCGTCCAGGGTGGGCCGCTTCGCGGTGTCCTCGTCGTCGGTGTCGATGTAGAGCGGCCAGTTGGCGAAGTGCAGGGTGCGGTCGGTGCCGGAGCTGTCGCGGCCGGCCCGGTCCCCCGGCTCGACGTAGGCGGCGGGCACCCCGCAGCCGGCCAGGACGGTCCCGGCGGCCCCCGCCCCGAGGGCGCGCAGCAGGGAACGGCGGGACACGGGGTGGTTCTTCGGGATCGCTCGCACCCGCGCAGGATGCCGGGTGGCCACCGCGGCGGACAATGGACCAACCGTCCAGCGGGACGGGCGCGCCCCGCACACGTTGTCCACCCCGCCGGACGGCGGCAGGGCACGGGAACGGGTACGGCCCCGGGCGGAAAGCCCGGGGCCGTACACCTCGCCGGCGCGGCGGTCGGGTCCTCGTACGACGTACGCGCCGACCGGCGCCGGCGTCAGTCCTCGATGGACGTCATGACGTGCTTGATGCGGGTGTAGTCCTCGAAGCCGTACGCCGAGAGGTCCTTGCCGTAGCCGGACTTCTTGAACCCGCCGTGCGGCATCTCCGCGACCAGCGGGATGTGGGTGTTGATCCACACGCAGCCGAAGTCGAGGCTCTTGGACATGCGCATGGCGCGGGAGTGGTTCTGCGTCCAGACCGATGAGGCGAGCGCGTACTCCACGCCGTTGGCGTACTCCACGGCCTGCTGCTCGTCGGTGAAGGACTGGACGGTGATGACGGGGCCGAAGACCTCGTTCTGGATGATCTCGTCGTCCTGCTTCAGGCCGGAGACAACGGTCGGGGCGTAGAAGTAGCCCTTGTCGCCGACCCGGTGGCCGCCCGCCTCGACCTTGGCGTGGGCGGGGAGCCGCTCGATGAAGCCGCTGACCTGCTTCAGCTGGTTGGCGTTGTTGAGCGGGCCGTACGCCACGTCCTCATCGTCCGGCTGCCCGGTCTTCGTGTCGGCGGCGGCCTTGGCGAGCGCGGTGACGAACTCGTCGTGGATCGACTCGTGGACCAGGACGCGGGTGGCGGCCGTACAGTCCTGGCCCGCGTTGAAGAAGCCCGCCTCGGAGACGCCCGAGACCGTCCTGGCGATGTCGGCGTCCTCGAAGACGACGACGGGCGCCTTGCCGCCCAGCTCCAGGTGGACGCGCTTGACGTCCTTGGCCGCGGACTCCGCGACCTGGATGCCGGCCCGGACCGAGCCGGTGATGGAGGCCATCGCCGGGGTCGGGTGCTCGACCATCGCGCGGCCGGTGTCCCGGTCGCCGCACAGCACGTTGAAGACGCCCTTCGGCAGGAACTGGCCCATGATCTCGGCCATCAGCACGGTCGACGCCGGGGTGGTGTCGGACGGCTTGAGCACGACGGTGTTGCCCGCGGCGAGCGCCGGGGCGAACTTCCAGACGGCCATCATCATCGGGTAGTTCCACGGCGCGACCTGCGCGCATACGCCGACGGGCTCGCGGCGCACGATGGAGGTCAGGCCCTCCATGTACTCACCGGCGGAGCGGCCCTCCAGCAGCCGGGCGGCGCCCGCGAAGAAGCGGATCTGGTCCACCATCGGCGGGACCTCTTCGCTGCGGGTGAGCCCGATGGGCTTGCCGGTGTTCTCCGACTCGGCGGCGACCAGGTCCTCGGCCCGCTCCTCGAAGGCGTCCGCGATCTTGAGCAGGGCCTTCTGGCGCTCGGCGGGCGTGGTGTCGCGCCAGGCCGGGAACGCGGCCGCGGCGGCCTCCATGGCGGCATCGACATCGGCCTGGCCGGAGAGCGGCGAGGTCGCGTAGACCTCTTCCGTCACCGGGCTGACCACATCGATGGTCCGCCCGTCCGCGGCGTCCCGGAACTCCCCGTTGATGTAGTTGCGCAGACGGCGCACCTCGGTGGTCATGACCACCCCTCCTGTCGGCTGTCCGATGGGTGAGACACCCACCCTAATCGTTTCGGTGACGCTTTCGACATAGGCAACCATCACCAGCTTCGGATTCAGTCGCCTTAGAGTGCTCAGTCAACGAATTTCATCGATCTGGGGTTGCGAGACAGACGAGTGCGGTGCAGAGTGGAGGCGTGGCCAGTCGCAGCGCAGACTCCAGGAACGGGAACGGATCACCGCCAGCGGTCGATGCCGTCTCCCTCGCGATCATCGAGCAGCTCCAGGAGGACGGACGCCGTCCGTACGCCGCGATCGGCAAGGCCGTCGGCCTCTCCGAGGCGGCCGTGCGCCAGCGGGTCCAGAAGCTGCTCGACCAGGGCGTGATGCAGATCGTCGCCGTCACCGACCCGCTCACCGTGGGATTCCGGCGCCAGGCGATGGTCGGCATCAATGTCGAGGGCGACCTCGACCCGGTGGCCGAGGCCCTGTCGGCCATGGCCGAGTGCGAGTACGTGGTGATGACCGCGGGCTCCTTCGACCTGATGGTGGAGATCGTCTGCGAGGACGACGACCACCTGCTGGAGACGATCAACAAACGCATCCGGGCGCTGCCCGGGGTGCGCTCCACCGAGAGCTTTGTTTACCTCAAGCTCAAGAAGCAGACCTATATGTGGGGAACCCGATAGCCGTGAGCAAGGACCTCAGCCGAACCGCGTACGACCACCTGTGGATGCACTTCACCCGCATGTCGGACTACGAGAACGCGCCCGTTCCCACCATCGTGCGTGGCGAGGGAACGTACATCTTCGACGACCAGGGCAAGCGCTACCTGGACGGCCTCTCCGGCCTGTTCGTGGTCAACGCCGGCCACGGTCGCCACGAGCTGGCCGAGACGGCGTACAAGCAGGGCCAGGAGCTCGGCTTCTTCCCGGTGTGGTCCTACGCCCACCCGAAGGCCGTCGAGCTGGCCGAGCGTCTCGCCGACTACGCCCCGGGCGACCTCAACAAGGTCTTCTTCACCACCGGTGGCGGCGAGGCCGTCGAGACCGCCTGGAAGCTGGCCAAGCAGTACTTCAAGCTCAAGGGCCAGCCGACCAAGTACAAGGTCATCTCGCGTGCGGTCGCCTACCACGGCACCCCGCAGGGCGCCCTCTCCATCACCGGCCTCCCGGCCCTGAAGGCCCCCTTCGAGCCGCTGGTGCCCGGTGCGCACAAGGTGCCGAACACCAACATCTACCGCGCCCCGCTCTTCGGCGACGACCCGGAGGCCTTCGGCCGCTGGGCCGCCGACCAGATCGAGCAGCAGATCCTCTTCGAGGGCCCCGAGACCGTCGCGGCCGTCTTCCTGGAGCCCGTGCAGAACGCGGGCGGCTGCTTCCCGCCGCCGCCCGGCTACTTCCAGCGGGTCCGCGAGATCTGCGACCAGTACGACGTGCTGCTCGTCTCCGACGAGGTCATCTGCGCCTTCGGCCGGCTCGGCACGATCTTCGCCTGCGACAAGTTCGGCTACGTGCCGGACATGATCACCTGCGCGAAGGGCATGACCTCGGGCTACTCCCCGATCGGCGCCTGCATCGTCTCGGACCGCATCGCCGAGCCGTTCTACAAGGGCGACAACACCTTCCTGCACGGCTACACCTTCGGCGGCCACCCGGTCTCCGCGGCGGTCGGCCTCGCCAACCTGGACATCTTCGAGCGCGAGAACCTCACGCAGCACGTCCTGGACAACGAGAACGCCTTCCTCACCACGCTGCAGAAGCTGCACGACCTGCCGATCGTCGGCGACGTCCGCGGCAACGGGTACTTCTACGGCATCGAGCTGGTGAAGGACAAGGCAACCAAGGAGACCTTCACCGACGAGGAGACCGAGCGCGTCCTGTACGGCTTCCTCTCCAAGGCGCTGTACGAGAACGGCCTCTACTGCCGGGCCGACGACCGCGGCGACCCGGTCGTCCAGCTCGCCCCGCCGCTGATCTCGGACCAGTCCACGTTCGACGAGATCGAGGGCATCCTGCGGAACGTGCTGACGGAGGCGTGGACGAAGCTCTGACCGTCACCACGTACGCCGGATGATCCGCAACGGAGCCCCGGAACGATCATCATCCAGCGCACCTTTCATACGGTCCACCCGGCCCGGATGCGCCCTTTCGAGTGAGAAGGGATGCGTCCGGGCCGCGTGCTGTCCGGACACCCCGGTCCGACTATCTACGGTGCCCATGACCGATCGGCCGCGTCCTCGTTCCCCCATACGGGGGAACGGGAAAACTCATCCGAACCGAGGTGTACGCCATGGTGGCCCCGCCGGACAACGACGTGATCTGGGCGCGCTCCCTGCACCACTCCCACAACGGATCGCCCGGTCTCGCCGGGGTCTCCGTCTCCGTGCGCGACGCCGAGATCCTGGCCGTGGCAGGACCGCGCGGCAGCGGCAAGACGACCCTGCTGCACTGCCTGTCGGGCCGGCTGGTGCCCGAGCAGGGCGAGGTCTGGTTCAACAGCCTCCCCGTCCACACCATGGCCCCGCGCGTGCGCGAACAGCTGCGGCGGGAACGGTTCGGCTGGATCTCCGCCGACCCGCAGCTCGTCCCCGAGCTGACCGCCTGGGAGAACGCCGCGCTGCCGCTGCTGCTCCGCGGCGTCGCGCACCGCGCCGCGAAGAAGGCCGCGACGGAGTGGCTGGAGCGCCTGGACATCGCCGCGCTCGCCCGGAAGCGCCCGCACGCCCTGCTCCAGGTGGAGCGCCAGCGGGTCTCCGTCGCCCGGGCCCTCTGCGCCCGGCCGACGGTGATCTTCGCGGACGAGCCCACCGCGACCCTGCACCGCGCCGAGCGCTCCCAGCTCCTGCGCACGCTGACCGCCGCGGCCCGCTCGCACGACATCACGGTGGTCCTCGCCACCCATGACGCCGAGGTCGCCGCCCTCGCCGACCGGACCGTCGCCCTGCTGGACGGCCGCCGGGTCTCCTCCGTCGACCTCCCCGCCGAACCGGATGCGGAGGGCAGCGCGGCGTGCTCGCTCTCCGTCTGACCCGCGGTACGCATCCCCTCGTCCTGGTCCGGCGGCTGCTGGTCGCCGCCGCCTCCGCCGGAGTGGGCTTCCTCCTCCTCGCCGCCCTCGGCTACGCCTCCGCGCACCCGGCCTCCGCCGGTTCGGTGCTGCGGCTGCTGTGGTGCTTCATCCCGCTGGCCGCCACCGTGCAGTTCGCGGTGGCCGTCGCCCGTACGGACCCGAGCACCCGGCCCCGGCCCGGCCTCTCGTCGCTGGGCCTCGGCCCGGTGCGGCTCTCGGTGCTGGCCGCCGTCTCGACCGCGATCTCCACCACCCTCGGCTCGATGGTGGCGCTGCTGTTCTTCCTCCATCTGCGGGGCGATCTGACCGGGATGCCGTTCGACGGCGGCGCGGCGGAGTTCCTCGGCGCGGGCACCCCGCTGCCGCTGGCCGCCGCGCTGATGCTGCTCGCCCTCGTACCGGTGACGGCGGCGACCGCGAGCGCGCTGGCCCTGCGGTCCCGGCCGGACCCGGCGCGGGACACCTTCGGCTCCGAGGAGCTGCCGGAGCCCGCGCCCGCGCCGACCGGGCTGCCCTGGGGCGTGGCGCTGACGGCCGCCGGGCTCGCCGTGGAGGCGTACGCGTCCCGTGGTGCGGCCGGGCACGCGTTCCCGCTGCCGGGCCGGTTCGACGCGACCCCGGTGGCGGTGCTGGCGGGGTGGACGCTGACCGCGACCGGCCTGGCCATGGCCGGACCGGCGCTGACCCATCTGTGCGGGCGGGCGCTCCAGGCGGTGCGCCCGGGGGCGGTGCGGCTGCTGGCGGGCCGGGTCCTGATGGACGAGGCGCGTCGGCTGGGGCGCCCGCTCGGGGTGGTCTGCGCGGTGATGGCCGCGGTGGTGGCCGCTTCGGCGCTGTACGCGGGCGACGAGCGCCCCTGGGGCCCGCTCACCGCGCTGGGCGCGGTGCTGGTCCTCGGCTGTACGGCGGCGACGCTGCTGACCTCGGCCCTGGAGGCGAAGCAGGCCCGCGCCCACACGGCGGAGGCGCTGCTGCGGATGGGCGCGCCCGCCTCCGTACCGCGCAAGGCGGCAGCGCTCCGGGCCGCCGCCCTGGTCGCGCTGTTCGCCCCGCTGACCTGGGCGATCGCGGAGCTGGCGGCACTGCCGCTGGCGAAGTAGGCCGCACGGTCCCGGGGGTGCCCGGCCGGGCACCCCCGGCTCAGGAGCGGTGGGCCCTGGCACCCCGGCTGAGGGGCGGTGGGCCCGGGCACCCCCGGCTCAGGAGCGGTGGCCCTGGCACCCCGGCTGAGGGGCGGTGGGCCCGGGACTCCCGGCCCAGGGCCGGCCGACTCGGGGAAGCCGGTTCAGGGGTGGGTGACGAGACGGGCGGCGAGGGCGTCGAAGAAGGCCTCCCAGCCGTCCTCCGCCGCCGCGTACTGGGCGGGGGTGAGGTTGCCGCCGCGCTGCTGGAAGGCCAGCTCGGTGGTGCCGTCGCCCAGATCGGTGAAGGTCACGGTGACGATCTCGCCCTCCGCCTCCTTCGGCGCTGATCCGTCCTTGAGCGTGAGGACCAGCCCGTCGGGCTCGCTCACCTCGCGGTACACCCCGTGGAAGGGCATCTCGACGCCCGGCATCACGATGACCAGGCTCCACGCCCCGCCGGGCCGGACGTCCATCGCCACCCGGTCCAGCGGGACCTCGGCCTCGCCGCCGTACCAGGCCGCGAAGTCCTCCGGTGACGTCCAGGCCGCGAAGACCCGCCGCTGCGGGGCATGGAGCACACGGGTGAGGTCGATGCCCTGGCGGGTGCCGCCGTTCATGGTCGCGGTCCTCGTCTCGTGGTGGGGCCCCTGGCCGGAATCCGGGGGTCCGGGGTCGTCTTCCAGCTTGCCCGCCCCGCCCGGTCCTGTCCTGTCCTGCCCTGTGACAGCGGTCGGGCCCCGGTCACTCCCCCGCCAGCACCACCGTCTCCGCCGCGTCGAACCGCACGCCCACCACGGCCCCCTCGTCCGGGGTGTCCCGCAGCGCGCACTCGGCCTCCAGGACCGGCGCGTTCTCGGGGGTCAGCCGTACGGAGACATGGTTGCCCCGGAAGGTGCGGACGCCCACCACGCAGCGCAGCCCGTCCTCCGGGGCGCCGATCAGCACCCCGCCCGGGCGGACCAGGAGGTCGGCCTCGCCCTGGGGGGAGCCTTCCGGGACCGGGACCTTGCCCCAGGCGGTGGCGGCGGCCCGGCCGGTCACGGTCGCCGGGGTCACGTTGTCGAACCCGAGGAAGCGGGCGACGAACGCGGAGGCCGGGCGCTGCCAGACGTCCAGCGGGCTGCCCTCCTGGGCGATCCGCCCGTCCCGCATCACGACGACCCGGTCGGCGAGCGCGAACGCCTCGCCCTGGTCATGGGTGACGGCGAGCACCGTCGTACCCAACTCCTGGAACAGCGTGCGCAGTTCGATGACGAGCCGTTCGCGCAGGCTGCGGTCGAGCTGGCCCAACGGCTCGTCCAGCATGAGGAGTTTCGGGCGCGGGGCCAGCGCCCGGGCCAGGGCGACGCGCTGCTGCTCCCCACCGGAGAGGGCGGCGACCGCCCGGCGTTCGGCGCCGGGGAGGCCGACCAGCTCCAGGAGTTCGCGGACCCGGCGCTCGGTCTCCGCCCGGCCGACGCCGTGCATCCGCAGCCCGAAGGCGACGTTGGCGCCGGCATCGCGGTGCGGGAACAGCTGGTGGTCCTGGAACATCAGGCCGAGGCCCCGCCGGTGGACCGGGACGCCCGCCTGGTCCTGACCGTCCAGCAGCACCCGGCCGCCGTCCATGGGCTGGAGTCCGGCGACGGCCCGCAGCAGGGTGGACTTGCCGCTGCCGCTGGGGCCGAGGACGCAGAAGATGCGGTGGTCGGCCACCTCCAGGTCGACGGCGTCGAGCGCGGCCCGCTTCCCGAACCGCACGGTGGCCGCTTCCAGGCTCAGCATGGTGGTCAGAACTCCCCGGATCGGTCGGTACGGATACGTTCGAGAAGCAGCAGCGAGACCGCGCACACCAGCATGAGAATCGTGCTGAGGGCCATCGCCTGCCCGTAGTTCAGCTCCCCGGAGCGGCCCAGCAGCCGGGCGACCGCGACCGGGAGGGTCGGGTTGTCGGGCCGGGCGATGAAGACGGTGGCGCCGAACTCCCCGAGCGAGACGGCGAACGCGAACCCGGCCGCGACCAGCACCGCCCGCCGCACCAGCGGCAGATCGACCTCCCGCCAGGCCCGCAGCGGCGAGGCCCCCAGCACGGCGGCGGCCTCGCGCAGCCGCTCGTCCACCGCGCGGAGCACCGGGAGCATGGTCCGTACGACGAAGGGGACGCCCACCAGGGCCTGGGCCAGCGGGACCAGGATCCAGGAGGTGCGCAGGTCGAGCGGCGGCTTGTCGAGGGTGATGAGGAAGCCGAAGCCGACGGTGACGGCGGAGACCCCGAGCGGCAGCATCAGCAGCGCGTCGAAGCCCCGTACGAGCCGTCCCGCCCGGCGGGTCAGGGCGGCCGCCGCGAGACCGCCGACGACCAGGGCGATGAGGGTGGCGACGAACGCGTACCGCAGGGAGTTGCCGACGGCCTCCAGCGGCGGTACGAGGAAGGTCGAGCCGCTGCCCCCGGCGCTCTGGAGGGCCTCGTAGTAGCCGAAGCCGTAACCGCCGGGACCGTCGAACGACCGCTCCACCAGCACCCCGAGCGGCAGCAGGATCAGCAGCAGCGCGGTGAGCAGCACCCCGCCGAGCAGCGCCCACTGTCCGGCGCCGTGCGGCCTGCGGGAGGTCTGCGCCGGGTCGACGAGCTTCAGCGCCCGCTCCCGGCGGCGTACGGTCACGGCGTGCACGGCGAGGATCGCGCCGACGGCCACGAACTGGACCATGGTCAGCACGGCCGCCGTCGGCAGGTCGAGGAGCTGGGCGGTCTGGCGGTAGACCTCCACCTCCAGGGTGGAGTAGGCGGGGCCGCCGAGGATCTGCACGACACCGAACGAGGTGAACGTGAAGAGGAAGACCATGAGCGCGGCGGCGGCCACGGCCGGGGCGAGCGCGGGCAGCGTCACCCGCCGCCAGGCGGCGAACCGTCCGGCACCGAGCACCCGGGCGGCCTCCTCCTGGCGCGGGTCGAGCTGGGACCAGAGGCCGCCGACGGTCCGTACGACCACCGCGTAGTTGAAGAAGACGTGCGCCAGCAGGATCGCCCACACGGTGGTGTCGAGCCGCAGCCCCCACACCTCGTCCAGGAGCCCGCCGCGCCCGAGCAGCGCCAGGAACGCGGTGCCGACGACGACGGTGGGCAGCACGAACGGCACGGTGACGACCGCGCGCAGCACCTGCTTGCCCGGGAAGTCGAAGCGCGCGAAGACGTACGCGCCGGGCAGGGCGATCAGCAGGGTGAGCGCGGTGGAGGCGAGGGCCTGCCAGGTGGTGAACCAGAGGACGTCGAGGATGTCCGGGCGGGTCAGCACCTCGCCGATCCGCCCGAACTGCCAGACGCCGTCCGTCCGCAGGCCGCGGCCGACGATCGCGGAGACGGGGTAGGCGAAGAAGACGGCGAAGAACGCGACGGGCACGGCCATCAGCCCGAGCCGCACCGCCGCTCCGCGCCACCCTCCGCCGCCCCCGGCCCGCGCGCCGCCGGACCGGGGTCCGGCGGCGGGGCCGGCCCCGGCGGCCTTGGTGAGGCCGTCTACTTCACGGCGATCGAGTGCCACGCCTGGACCCACTGCTCACGGTTGGCGGCGATCTTCTCCGGAGCCACCGTGGCCGGCTTCTCGACGGTCTCACCGAACTCGGTGAAGATCTCCGGCAGCTTCGCGTCCGTCACGACCGGGTTGACGAACATGTTCAGCGGCACGTCCTCCTGGAACGTCCTGCTGATCAGGAAGTCCAGCAGCGCCTTGCCGCCCGCCTCGTTCTTGGCGCCCTTCAGCAGACCGGCGTACTCGGTCTGCCGGAAGCAGGTGCCGGTGGACACACCGGTGGGGGCCTCCTCGGGCCGCGGGTCGGCGTAGAGGACCTCGACGGGCGGGCTGGAGGCGTAGCTGACGACCAGCGGCCGGTCCGCCTTGGCCTTCCTGCCGCCCGCGGAGCCGGAGAACTCCTCGTTGTAGGCCTGCTCCCAGCCGTCGACCACCTTGACGCCGTTGGCCTTCAGCTTCTTCCAGTAGTCCTGGTAGCCGTCCTCGCCCTGGGAGGCGATGGTGCCGAGGAGGAAGCCGAGGCCGGGCGAGGAGTTCGCCGCGTTCTCGGTGACCAGGAGGTTCTTGTACTCCGGCTTGACCAGGTCCTCGAAGGTCCGCGGCGGGTCGAGCTTCTTCTCCGCGAAGTACTTCTTGTCGTAGTTGACGCAGATGTCACCGGTGTCGACGGGCGTGACCCGGTGCTCCTCGTCCTGCTCGGTGCCTTCCGCGACCCGGTCCAGGCCCTTGGCCTCGTACGCGGTGAAGAGGCCGTTGTCGAGGGCGCGGGAGAGCAGGGTGTTGTCCACGCCGAAGAAGACGTCGCCGCGCGGGGAGCCCTTGGTCAGGATCTCCTGGTTGAGGGCGGCACCGGCGTCACCGCTCTTGAGCAGCTCGACGGTGTAGCCGCTCTCCTCGGTGAACTGCTTCAGCACGTCTTCCGAGGCGTTGAAGGAGTCGTGGGTGACCAGGGTGACGGTCTTGGATCCGCTGCCCTTGGACGCACCGGACCCGGCCGGGGTGTCGTCGTCGGAGCCGCCGCAGCCCGCGAGGACGGTGACGCCGAGCGCCGCGGCGAGCGCGGTGGCGGCGTACTTCTTGGTGGTGTTCATGTGATTCCTCCTGGAGGTGACCAGGAAGAGACGCGGCCCCACCCGTCTCCGGAGACGTCACGGACGCGACCGGAAGCGGGCAGGGCGCAACAGCTTGAGTAAGGTCCGAACTTCCTACCCGGAATGACCCGGGCGAGGTTCAGAGGGTCTGCGGCCAACCTGTCCTTGGTGCCGCACTCTCAGCGCTGTGGCGCTCCCCTGTCGGAATATGAAGTTGATTTCGGGCCCAGGCTACACGGGCGGATTTCGGCCGGTACGGCTGAGGTGACCGGCCCCCGGAGCCCCGGCCGCTCTCAGCGCTCCGAGGCCGCCAGCTGCCCGCAGGCCCCGTCGATCTCCTGGCCGCGGGTGTCCCGGACGGTGACGGGCACGCCGTGGGCCGCGATGGCCTCGACGAACGCCTTCTCGTCCTCGGGGCGCGAGGCGGTCCACTTGGAGCCGGGGGTGGGGTTGAGCGGGATCAGGTTGACGTGGACCCGCTTGCCCTTGAGCAGCCGGCCCAGCAGGTCGCCGCGCCAGGCCTGGTCGTTGATGTCCCGGATCAGGGCGTACTCGATGGAGATGCGACGGCCGGACTTCTCCGCGTACTCCCAGGCCGCGTCCAGCACCTCGCGGACCTTCCACCGGGTGTTGACCGGGACGAGGGTGTCGCGCAGTTCGTCGTCCGGGGCGTGCAGCGAGACGGCGAGGCGGCACTTGAACCCCTCGTCCGCGAAGCGCAGCATCGCCGGGACGAGCCCGACCGTGGAGACGGTGATCCCGCGCTGGGAGAGGCCGAGGCCGTCCGGCTCGGGGTCGGTGAGCCGGCGGATGGCGCCGACGACCCGCTTGTAGTTGGCGAGCGGCTCGCCCATGCCCATGAAGACGATGTTGGAGAGCCGGGCCGGGCCTCCGGGCACCTCGCCGTCGCGGAGGGCGCGCATGCCGTCGACGATCTGGTGCACGATCTCGGCGGTCGACAGATTGCGGTCGAGCCCGGCCTGCCCGGTGGCGCAGAACGGGCAGTTCATCCCGCAGCCGGCCTGGGAGGAGATGCACATCGTGACGCGCTCGGGGTAGCGCATCAGGACGGACTCGACGAGCGTGCCGTCGTGCAGCTTCCACAGCGTCTTACGGGTGGTGTCGTCGTCGCAGCTGATGTGCCGCACCACGGACATCAGCTCGGGGAACAGCGCCTCGGCGAGCTTCTCCCGGGACCCGGCGGGGATGTTGGTCCACTCGGCCGGGTCGTGCGCGTACCGCGCGAAGTAGTGCTGCGAGAGCTGCTGGGCGCGGAACGGCTTCTCGCCGGTCGCGGCGACCGCTTCCTTGCGCTCGGCGGGCGTGAGGTCGGCGAGGTGCCGCGGGGGCTTCTTGGCTCCGCGGGG
Organism: Streptomyces araujoniae; assembly: GCF_050871195.1. Taxonomy (NCBI): domain Bacteria; kingdom Bacillati; phylum Actinomycetota; class Actinomycetes; order Kitasatosporales; family Streptomycetaceae; genus Streptomyces; species Streptomyces araujoniae. The sequence continues at coordinate 5,849,873 of NZ_CP194070.1, read as the reverse complement.
CGCGACGAAAGTGAGTTCTCCGGGCTTAGGCATGGTTCATCCAGTGTCGCAGACATACGGGTGAGGGCCCGCCGCCCTGTGGACGACGGACCCTCACTCGTGGAACGTGCAGGTGGGACGGGGTGCGCGCCCGTGCGGGGACGCTCAGCCCGAGCCGACGAACAGCACCAGCAGCAGCCAGACCACCGGCGCGGTCGGCAGCAGCGAGTCCAGCCGGTCCATGATGCCGCCGTGACCGGGGAGCAGGGTTCCCATGTCCTTGATCCCCAGGTCCCGCTTGATCATGGACTCGCCCAGGTCGCCGAGGGTGGCGCTGACGGCGACCGCGAGGCCGAGCAGCAGACCCTGCCACCAGGAGCCGCCGTCGATCAGGAACTCCATGCAGAGCGCGCCCGCGACCATGGCGAAGGAGACCGCGCCGAGCAGGCCCTCGCGGGTCTTGCCGGGGCTGATGCGGGGGGCCAGCTTGTGGGTGCCGAAGCGCCAGCCGACCGCGTACGCCCCGGTGTCGCTGACGACGGTGAGGACGAGGAAGGTGAGGACCCGCCACGGCCCGTCGTCCGACGTCAGCATCATGGCGACGAAGGTGGCCAGGAACGGGACGTAGAACGCGGCGAAGACCCCGGCGGTGACGTCCTTGAGGTAGCCCTCCGGTGGCTCGGTCATCCGCCAGACCAGCACCGCGAGGGCGGTCAGGGCCATGGCGACCCAGGCCCCCTCCGCGCCGCGCGCGTACCCGGCGACGACCATCGCGGCACCGCCGACGGCCAGCGGGATCAGGGGCGCGTTGATGCCCTTCTGCTCCCGCAGCCGGGAGGTCAGCTCCCAGAGGCCGACGACGACGGCGACGGCGATCACGCCGACGAAGATGGCCTTCACGAAGAACAGCGAGGCGACGATGACGGCGCCGAGCCCCACGCCGACCCCTATGGCGGCGCGCAGATCACGCCCCGCGCGCTTCTTCTGCGGCGGGGACGGCAGCGGGGTGGACATGGGCTCCTGCGGCATCTCGTCACGGAACAGGGGGCCGCCGACGTGCGCGGCATCCCCGTTCCGACGGTCGCGGCCGACCGCGTCTGCTTCTACGTCTCTACCTGCGTCGGGAACGTCCGGCACGTTGGGCATGGGCCGAGTCTGCTGGGCTTCATGCACATCGTAGGCGGGACCCGCCGGAGCGACCCCCATCTCGGGGGCGGCCCGGTAACCGGCTCCCTGCGGTGCGCCCCAGGAAGAGTCGTTCATCAGACTTCGAGCAGCTCGGCTTCCTTGTGCTTGAGCAGCTCGTCCACCTGCGCGACGTACTTCGCGGTGGTGTCGTCCAGCTCCTTCTCGGCGCGGCGGACCTCGTCCTCGCCGGACTCCTTGTCCTTGACGAGCTTGTCGAGCGCTTCCTTGGCCTTGCGGCGGATGGAGCGGATCGAGATCTTGGAGTCCTCGGCCTTGCCCTTGGCGACCTTGATGTACTCCTTGCGGCGGTCCTGGGTCAGCTCGGGGAACGTCACCCGGATGATGTTGCCGTCGTTGCTCGGGTTGACGCCGAGGTCGGAGTCGCGGATCGCCTGCTCGATGTTGCGCAGCGCGGTCTTGTCGAACGGCGTCACGACGGCCATCCGCGGCTCGGGCACCGAGAACGAGGCCAGCTGGTTGATCGGGGTCAGCGCGCCGTAGTAGTCCGCGACGATCTTGTTGAACATCGCCGGGTGCGCACGGCCGGTCCGGATCGCGGCGAAGTCCTCTTTCGCGACGACGACGGCCTTCTCCATCTTCTCCTCGGCCTCGAGGAGGATTTCTTCGATCACCACGTGCTCCTGCGTGTCTTGAGCGGGCCCGTCATCGACGGGTCCTGCGGGTCCTGCGTCGCGTCCTCACCTGCACGGTGTCCGACCGGCAGGCCGTTGTCCATCCTGGGGGGCCGTCAGGCCCGGGTGCTCTCGTCGCTCACGAGCGTGCCGATCTTCTCACCCTTGACCGCGCGGGCGATATTGCCCTCCGCGGTCAGCTCGAAGACGAGGATCGGAAGCCTGTTGTCACGGCAGAGCGTGATGGCGGTGGCGTCGGCGACCTTCAGGTCGCGCGTGATCACCTCGCCGTACTCCAGCGCGTCGAACTTCACCGCGTCGGGGTTGGCCTTCGGGTCGGAGTCGTAGACCCCGTCCACACCGTTCTTCCCCATGAGCAGCGCCTCGGCGTCGATCTCCAGGGCGCGCTGGGCGGCGGTGGTGTCGGTGGAGAAGTACGGCATGCCCATACCGGCGCCGAAGATGACGACGCGGCCCTTCTCCAGGTGCCGCACCGCACGGAGCGGGATGTACGGCTCCGCGACCTGGCCCATGGTGATGGCGGTCTGGACGCGCGAGTCGATGCCCTCCTTCTCCAGGAAGTCCTGGAGCGCCAGGCAGTTCATGACCGTGCCGAGCATGCCCATGTAGTCGGACCGGGCCCGGTCCATGCCGCGCTGCTGGAGCTCGGCACCGCGGAAGAAGTTGCCTCCTCCGATGACCACCGCGATCTGGGCGCCGTCGCGGACGACGGCGGCGATCTCGCGGGCGATGGTGTGCACGACGTCGGGGTCGACGCCGAGGCCGCCGCCGCCGGCGAATGCCTCACCGGAGAGCTTCAGCATGAAGCGCCCGGAGCCCTTGTCGTCGTCGCGCCTGTCGTCGGCCTGAGTGGCGTCCGCGCCCTTGTCCATGGAAATTCTCCTCGTGCACATACGAAGAAGGCCATTGCCGGTGGGTCTGGTGTCCCTACAGCGGCAATGGCCTCCTCGTCAGATCTGCGGTCGTCCGGCGTGAGTGCGGCCGTCGACTGCACCAGACCCTATCGGGTCCGGCGCCGTTCGCCCGGACGGACTCAGATGCCGACCTTGATGCGCGAGAAGCGCTTCAGGGTGACACCGGCCTCGTCCAGGACCTTCTGGACGGACTTCTTGGCGTCCAGCGCGTACGGCTGGCCGAGGAGGGTGGCCTCCTTGAAGAAGCCGTTGACGCGACCCTCGACGATCTTGGGGAGGGCGGCCTCGGGCTTGCCCTCGGCGCGGGTGGTCTCCTCGGCGACGCGGCGCTCGGCCTCGACGACCTCGGCCGGGACGTCCTCGCGGGAGAGGTACTTCGGCGCGAAGGCGGCGATGTGCTGGGCGATGCCCTTGGCCAGCTCGGCGTCGGCCTTGTCCAGCTCGACCAGGACACCGATCTGCGGGGGCAGGTCGGGCATGGTGCGGTGCATGTAGACGGAGACGAAGGCGCCGGTGAACTGCGCGAAGCGGTCCAGGACGATCTTCTCGCCGAGGTTGGCATTGGCCTCGTCCACGTACGCCTGGACGGTCTTGCCGGGCTCGATCTCGGAGGCGAGGAGCGCGGCGATGTCGGCCGGGGAGGTGGCGGCGACGTGCGCGGCCAGCGCGTTGGCGACGGCCTGGAACTTGTCACCCTTGGCGACGAAGTCCGTCTCGCACTTCAGCTCCAGGAGGACGCCGGAGGTCTTGTCCTCGGAGATGAGGGAGACGACGGCACCGTTCTCGGCCGAGCGGCCCTCGCGCTTGGCGACGCCCTTCTGGCCCTTGATACGGAGCGCCTCGACGGCCTTGTCGACGTTGCCGTCGGCCTCGTCGAGCGCCTTCTTGCAGTCCATCATGCCGGCGCCGGTGAGCTCGCGGAGCTTCTTGACGTCAGCGGCGGTGTAGTTCGCCATGAGTCTGTATGTCTCTCTCGAAGTCTGAAAGATCTACGGGTGAACGGCGGGGGCGGCGCTCGTGGCACCGGCCCCCGCCGTCAGCACGCGTGACGGGTGTCAGGCCTGCTCGGCGTCCGCGGCCGGAGCCTCGGCCTCGGCGACGGCCTCGGCCGGCTTCTCGGCGTCGGCGACCTTCTCGGTCTCGGCGGAGGACTGGACCTCGGCGGCGGCCGCGGTCTCGTCCTTCTTGTCGCCCTCGAGCAGGTCGCGCTCCCACTCGGCGAGGGGCTCGCCGGCGGCCTTCTCGCCCGGCTTCGAGTCACCGGTGGCGGCACCGGAGCGGGCGATGAGGCCCTCGGCGACGGCGTCGGCGATCACGCGGGTGAGCAGGGTGACGGAGCGGATCGCGTCGTCGTTGCCCGGGATCTTGTAGTCGACCTCGTCGGGGTCGCAGTTGGTGTCGAGGATCGCGACGACCGGGATGTGGAGCTTGCGCGCCTCACCGACGGCGATGTGCTCCTTCTTGGTGTCGACGATCCAGACGGCGCTGGGCACCTTCTGCATCTCGCGGATACCACCGAGGGTCTTCTCCAGCTTGGCCTTCTCGCGCGAGAGGACCAGGAGCTCCTTCTTGGTGAGGCCGGAGGCGGCCACGTCCTCGAAGTCGATGAGCTCCAGCTCCTTCAGGCGCTGGAGGCGCTTGTAGACGGTGGAGAAGTTGGTGAGCATGCCACCGAGCCAACGCTGGTTGACGTACGGCATGCCGACGCGCGTCGCCTGCTCGGCGATGGCCTCCTGGGCCTGCTTCTTCGTACCCACGAACATGATGGAGCCGCCGTGGGCGACGGTCTCCTTGACGAACTCGTAGGCGCGGTCGATGTACGACAGCGACTGGAGCAGGTCGATGATGTAGATGCCGTTGCGCTCGGTGAAGATGAAGCGCTTCATCTTCGGGTTCCAGCGACGGGTCTGGTGACCGAAGTGGACGCCGCTTTCCAGCAGCTCCCGCATCGTGACGACGGCCATGGCCGTACTCCTTGAGGTACTCGGTTATCGCGACCGCAGGTTTGCGCTCGCGCCTGACGCCCCGACGCGCCGTGCCACGAGGGACCGAGGAGCGCGGCCACCGTCCGCTGAGGGGGAGGTGGCGGGGCGTGCGAAGTCGACCCGGTCACCCGGATCGCCGTAAGAAGTGTACGGGACCCGCCGGGCGCCGGGTGACGGAGATGCCCGGGAGCGGACGGGGCCGGAGGCCGGGGGCGCGCTCGGTGTTCACGGCGAGTGCGCGCGGTGTCCACGGTCAGGCGCGTCCGATGTCCATGGTGAGGCGCGTCCGATGTCCACGGTCGGGTGGTGGAGATGTCCACAACCGGCGAGTAGTCCACAGGCGCGGCCCATGATCCCCGGAATCCCGGCCTCCGGGAGAACGTGGGCGCATGCGCTTCCCGACCTCGCGGCCCCCGGACCGCTGCGCCCTGGACCACCGCACTCCGAGCCGCCGTGCCCGGGGCGTCCGTTCACCGGACCTCCGTGCCCTGGGCCTCCGTTCCCCGGGCCGCCGCGCCCTGGGCTTCCGTGCTCAGAGCCGCCGCGCCCGGGGCTTCCGCGCTCTGGGCTTCCATGCTCTGGGCTTCCGGGTTCCGGGCCGTCGTGCCCTGGGCCGCCGCGCCCGTCCGTCTCCCGTCTGCGCCGTGCTGCTGGGGCTGGTGGTGGCGGTGCTGATGGCCGCGCTCCCGCCGCCCTCGGCCGCCCTGCGGCTCCTTCCGGCCGTACGGGCCGGGGAGTCCCCGCTCCCCGTGGCTCTCCGTACCGGGGCGCCCGGCAGGGCCCCCGGCGCTCCGGGTGAGAGGGCCGGCGGGCCGGTCTGGCCGCTGGCCGGGAGACCCGCGGTGGTCCGGGGGTGGGAGCCGCCCGCCGGTCCGTACGGGCCCGGGCACCGCGGCGTCGACCTGGCGGCCCGGGCGGGCGACACCGTGGTGGCCGCCGCCACCGGCCGGGTCGCGTTCGCGGGGCGGGTGGCGGGGCGCGGGGTCCTCGTCATCGAGCTGACCGGCAGCGGGGCGCCGCCGCTGCGCACGACGTACGAGCCGGTGCGGGCGCTGGTGGCGCAGGGGGACGAGGTCGTCGCGGGGCGGCCGGTCGGCCTGCTGGAGGCGGGGCCGTTCCACTGCGCCCGGGGCTGTCTGCACTGGGGGCTGCGGCGGGGCGAGGCCTACCTCAACCCGCTCTCGCTGCTGCGGCGCGGCCCGTCCCGGCTGCTGCCGGTGTCCGGGGTGCCCGAGCTGTGAGGGGCACCGGAGGCCTGTCGCGTACGACGGTGGCACCTCGGTCGCGCACGGCGGCGGGCCCGGCTCGCTCACGACGACGGGCTCGGTCGCCTACGCCGTCGGGCCTCGGCCGCGTGCGCCGTCCGCCCCCTGTCACGGGCGGCGACCGGGCCCCGACCGCTCACGGCGGCGGGGTCAGCCCCGTACGCCGCGCAGGATCATCGCGACGGCGGTGTCCGCGATGACGCCGGGCTCCTCGGCCACGCTCAGCTCGATACGGCGCACGGCGGCGTCGACCGAGCCCTGGAGGAGCATCGCGGCGAGCCTGGGCTGCGTGTGGCCGAGGTCCCCGAGCGCTTCGACGATCATGGCGATCAGGCCGCCGTGCGCGGCCCGGATCTTCTCCCGGGCACCGGCGTCCAGCTCGCTCGCGGAGATCGCGACGACCGCCCGGTGGCGACGGTCCCCGACGAGGTCGAGCTGTCGGCGCACATACGCCTCGATCTTCGCCTCGGGCGTCTCGGCGCGCTCCATCGCGTTCTCGACCTCGGCCGCCCAGACGGGGAAGTCGACGGCGCACAGCTCCTCGACGACGGCGGCGCGGGAGCGGAAGTACTCGTACACGGAGGACCGGGCGAGGCCCGTGCGCTCGGCGAGTGCGGGGAAGGTCAGCGCCTCCGTACCGCCCTCGGACAGCAGGGAGCGCGCGGCGTCCAGGAGGGCGCCGCGCTGCATGGTCCGGTGCTCGGCCACGGAGGCCGCTCGAATCCTGGGCACGTATCCACTCTACGGCGGCGACTGCCGGAGGGAAGGGCTCAGCCTCGGACGGGGTGGCCGGTGGGTGGAGTCTCAGCGTCCGGCATCGGCCAGTTTCGCCCGGAGCTGGAGCACGGATTTGGTGTGGATCTGACTCACCCGGCTCTCCGTGACGCCGAGGACGTTGCCGATCTCGGCGAGGGTCAGGCCCTCGTAGTAGTAGAGGGTCACCACCGTCTTCTCGCGGTCGGGCAGCGTGTTGATGGCCCGCGCGAGCAGCCGTCTCAGCTCCCGGTCCTCGGCCACCTCCACCGGGTTGTCGGCGGCGGTGTCCTCCAGGGTGTCCATCAGGGTGAGCCGCTCGCCGCCGTCGCCGCCGACCTGGAGCATCTCCTCCAGGGCGACGACGTTGGCCAGCGACAACTGGCTGAAAACCGCGTGCAGTTCCTCCAGCGTGACCCCCATCTCCGCGGCGACCTCGGCCTCGGACGGGGTACGCCGCAGCTGGGCCTCCAGCGTGGCGTAGGCGCGTTCCACGTTGCGCGCCTTCTGCCGCACCGAGCGGGGGATCCAGTCGAGCGCCCGCAGTTCGTCGATCATCGCGCCGCGGATCCTGGTGATCGCGTATGTCTCGAACTTGATGGCCCGCTCGACATCGAACTTCTCGATGGCGTCGATCAGTCCGAAGACCCCGGAGGAGACGAAGTCGGCCTGCTCGATGCTGGACGGCAGCCCCACACTGACCCGGCCCGCGACGTACTTGACGAGCGGCGAGTAGTGCAGGATCAGCTGCTCCCGCAGCCGCTCGTCGCCGGTGGTCTTGTACGAACGCCACAGTTCGTCGAGCGAGGAGGGGGCGGGAGGGCGCACAGTGCCACGCGCAACCGGTGGTACTGCCGCGCGGTCAGACCCGGAGGTGTGCTGGGGCATGTGGTGCCTTGAGCCGTTCTGCCGTGAAGTGCTGGGGACTTCTGTCTGGGGCGGAATCCTTGTGAGCGTAGCGTGACTGTGGCGTCGCAGTCCGCACAGGAGCGGAGATCCGTGCCGCGTGATTGCGTTCCGCCTGCCGCGCCGCCCGCACCTGCCGGGAGCCGGGGCCCTCGCGGTGGGCGACGGCCCCCGACAGGTCACCGATCGATCGTGCGCGGTCATCGGCCTTACCTTTTCACCCGAATGCTCCAGGTCAAGAACCGCCTCGCCGTACAGCGCGGTCGCGGGGCGACGAGCGCGTCAACCGCCAGCCGTCGCCCTCGCGTTCGACGAACCCCAGTGAGTGCAGTTCGTACAGTCGCCCGAGCGTTTCGTCGGCCGAGGCGCCCGCTCCACGGGCGAGTTCACGGATGCGCGTCAGACCGTCGTACGGAAGGGCGTCGAGGACCCTCGCCGCGATCGGGTCCAACCGGTCCCGGGGCAGCACCGGACCGCGCCGGTCGGGTGCGAGGTCACCGATCTCCCCGATCAGCTCGGCCACTTCGGACGCCTCGGTGACCAGCACCCCTTCCCCGCGCAGCAGTTCGTGGACACCGGCCGACAGTCCGCTGGTGGCGGGGCCCGGCACGCCCATCACGAACCGGCCGAGCCGCTGCGCCTGCCGGGCGGTGACGAGGGAACCGCTGCGGTACTCCGCCTCCACCACGACCGTCCCCCTGGTCAGTGCGGCGATGACCCGGTTGCGCAGGACGAACCTGGCCCGGGTGGGATGGCCGCCCGGCGGCAACTCCGCGACCACCAGGCCTTGTCGGGCCACCCGCCCGATCAACTCGGCGTGGCCCCGCGGATAGGGGACGTCGACCCCGCAGGCCAGCACCGCCGCCGTCGCGCCGCCCACGGCCAGGACCCCGCGGTGGGCCGCCCCGTCCACACCGAAGGCCGCGCCCGACACCACCACCCAGCCGCGCTCCGCGAGCCCGGCTCCGAGGGTGGCCGCCATGTGCGCCCCGTACGGCGTGCAGGCCCGCGCCCCGACCACCGCGACCGAACGCAGGGCCCACAGCCGCAGATCCGGCCGCCCCCGCACCCAGAGCGCGACGGGCCGGGCGTCCCCCAGGTCGTCGAGCTGGGTGGGCCACTCCCGGTCCCCCGGGCAGACGAGGCGTCCGCCGAGAGCGGCCACCGCCGCCAGGTCCCGCGCGGGGTCGGTGGCCGCCGCGCGGAGCCGGTAGCCCTCCAGCCGTACGGCGGTCATCCCCGGCAGCCTCTCGGCGGCGCCGTCCTCGGTGCGGAGCACCCGTAGCAGCTCGACGGCCCCCACCTGCCGCAACCATGCCCCGGCCCGCTCGTCCCCCGGCTCCACCACCCGCGTCAACGCGGCCCGCGCCAACCGCTCGGCCTCGACGCCCGACTCCGGCCCGTCCCCCGGCACCGGCCCCCGTTCCAGCCCCGGCAGCTCCGACAACTCAGCCTCCACCCGCGCGGGCACCGACCGCTCGGACTCCGACGGCCACGCAGGCACCGACGGACCGGTCTCCGGCCACGCAGGCTCCGACCGTTCAGCCTCCACCCGCGCGGGCACCGGCCGCTCGGACTCCGGCCGCTCCGACTCCACCCGCCTCACAGCGCCCCCGCCCCCATCGGCGCCCCGCGCTGGACGCCCGTGCGCAGCTCCAGGGCCACCGCCACGTCCCGGGCCTCCGGCCTGGGGGCGCCCCGGAGGTCGGCGACCGTCCAGGCCACCCTCAGCACCCGGTCCAGGCCCCGGGCCGTGAGGAGGCCGCGTTCCAGGTCGCGTTCGGCGGCGGCCAGGGCGCCGGGGGCGGTCAGCAGGCGGGTGCGCAGCTCATGGCCGGGCACCTCGCTGTTGGTGGTCCAGGGCGTCCCCGCCAGGCGCTCGGCCGCCCGGTCCCTGGCCTCCCGCACCCGTGCCGCCACCGCGGCGGTCGGCTCGCCCCGGCCGCCCTGCTCCAGCAGGTCCGCGCGGTCTACCGGCTCCACCTCGACCCGCAGGTCCACCCGGTCGAGCAGGGGCCCGGAGAGACGGGCCTGGTAGCGGCGGACCGCCGAGGGCGGGCACTCGCATCCCGCGCCCGCGAGGGTGTGCCGACCGCAGGGGCAGGGGTTGGCGGCCAGCACCATCAGGAACCTGGCCGGCAGCCGCACCACCCCCGCCGCCCGCGCCACCACCACATGGCCCGACTCCAGCGGCTGGCGCAGTGCGTCCAGGGCCTTGCCGGAGAATTCGGGCGCCTCGTCCAGGAAGAGGACCCCTCGGTGAGCGAGCGAGACCGCGCCCGGCCTCGGCATCCCGTTGCCGCCGCCCACGAGGGACTGCATCGTCGCGGAGTGGTGCGGGGCGCAGTAGGGCGCCCGGGAGACGAGCGGTTCACCCGGGGGAAGGATGCCCGCCACTGAATGGACGGCCGTCACTTCGAGGGACTCCTGCCGGGTCAGCGGCGGCAGGACCGCCGGGAGCCGCTCGGCCAGCATGGTCTTCCCCGCGCCCGGCGGGCCGGAGAGGAGCAGATGGTGGCCCCCGGCCGCCGCCACCTCCAGGGCCTTGCGGGGGCGCGGCTGGCCCGCCACGTCCGCCAGGTCCGGGGTGTGTCCCCCGCCGCGCGCCGAGGCGGGCGCGAGACCGGCGCCCAGGCCGGTGCCCGGGACCATGAGTCCGGCGAGCATGGCGTCGGGGCGCCCCCGGTCGTCGGTGGGCTCGTCGGGGACCGGCTCGTCGCAGAGGACGGCGATGAGCTGGCGCAGGCTCCGTACGCCGAGGACCGAGACACCCGGCACCAGGGCGGCCTCCCCGGCCGTCTGCTCGGGGACGACGACCTGCCGGTATCCGGCCTCGGCCGCCGCGAGGACGGCGGGGAGCACCCCCCGGACCGGACGGACCCGGCCGTCGAGCCCCAGCTCGCCGATCATCACCACGTCCGCGATGACGGCGGCATCCAGCCGCTCCGCCGCCCCGAGGATCGCGCACGCGACGGCGAGGTCGAACCCCGAACCGCCCTTGGGGACCGAGGCCGGGGAGAGCCCCACCGTGAGCTTCTTCTGCGGCCACTCGGCTCCGGAGTTCGTCACCGCCGCCCGCACCCGGTCCCGGCTCTCGATCAGGCTCTTGTCCGGCAGCCCGACCAGCGTGAAGGCCGCCACCCCGGGCTCCAGGTCCGCCTGGACCTCCACCACCACGCCCTCGACGCCCACCAGCGCCACGGAACACGCCCGTGCGTACCCCATCAGGCCACCCCCCGTGCGTGCTCGGTCACCGGGGCGCCGCGCCGGGGCACGATCACCCCGACCAGATCGATCCGGACCCCGCCGGGCGGCGGCCCGCCGTGCCGCTCCAGCCAGATCCCCGCGAGCCGTCGCAGCCGGTCCGCCTTGACCGGGGTGACCGCGGCCATGGGGTGTTCGAACCGGCCCGATCTGCGGGTCTTCACCTCGCAGAGGACCAGTGCGTCGCCGTCCGCGGCGACGATGTCGACCTCTCCGGCGCGACAGCGCCAGTTGCGCTCGATCACGGTCATCCCGGCGTCGGACAGCAGCCGTGCCGCCAGATCCTCGCCGTACCGCCCGAGTGCCCCCCGTGCGTTCATCTCTCCACCACCTCCGGGACCGACTCTGACCCGGCCGCCGGAAAGTTGTGGATCTTGGTGGACAACTCCCCCGATGTGGAAAACCCGGTCACCCACAGGGGTGACCGGGTCTCCACGTCGTGTACGCGACGCCCATGGTCAGGACCGCGCTCCGTCCGGGCCGCGCGTGGTCCGGGCCGCGCGGGTCAGCCTCCCGGGAGTTCCAGATCGCTCTTGTTCAGCTCTTCGATGTTGACGTCCTTGAAGGTCAGCACGCGGACCTGCTTGACGAACCTCGCGGGCCGGTACATGTCCCAGACCCAGGCGTCCGCCATGGACACCTCGAAGAAGACCTCACCCTGGACGGAGTGCACCTGCATCTCGTAGTCGTTGGTGAGGTAGAAGCGCCGTTCGGTCTCGATCACATATTTGAACAGACCGACGACATCGCGGTACTCCCGGTAGAGCTTCAGCTCCATCTCGGTCTCGTACTTCTCGAGGTCCTCGGCGCTCATGGCATGTTTCCCCTTCAGCCGTGCGTCCCCCCATTGTGCGTCAGCCTCCGACGCCCCTGGACGATCAGACGATCTCGGCGGCGAGGACCAACGGAACACGCGGGGGACCCTCGTCGAGGAGCGTTCGCAGCAGCTCGGCGAGTCTGGTCGGGTACACCGTCTCACGCGCCGAGAGAAGTTCGGCGGAAGTCCACCACCTCAGCCCGGCGACGCTGCGCAATTCCAGCTCGGTGAGGCCCTGCGGGGCGGTGGCGGTCTGTGCCGTACGGGCCAGGAAGTACCACTCGTCCTGGTCCCAGCGGCGCCCGTCGAACGGGAACGAGCAGGTCCGCTTCCAGAGCACCGGGCCCAGCTCGATGGCGGTGATCCCGGTCTCCTCGGCCAGCTCCCGGCGGGCGGCCTCCTCATGGGTCTCGTCGCCCTCCAGACCGCCGCCGGGCGTGAACCACCAGTCGTCGTCCGGGTCGGCCGGCTCATGGCCGTGGAGCAGCAGGATGCGGTCGTCGGGGTCCAGGAGCACCACCCGGGCCACTCTGCGCGCCCCGGCGGTCACCGGGCTGCCCCGGGGGCCCGTCGGCGGGCCGAGCGGGCGGCCACGGGCCCGTACGCGGCTCCGCCGAGGATGAGCACCATGCCCACCACCACGGCCCCCAGCTGGAGCGGGAGCGGGCCGTCGGCGGAGATGCCGCCGGGCAGCGCGGCGAAGGAGTCGGGGCGGCCGATCATGCCGTTCACCGGCCAGGCCACCGCGTCGACCCGGGCCTGGACGGCGCTCAGCGGTACGGAGCCCTGTCCGGGGTCGTCCAGGTGGACCCGGGAGTCCAGGGAGGTGGACCGCTCGTCGCCGAGCAGGAAGATCTGGCCCTCGGGCACCTCGGCGGAGAACTCCTGCGGCGAGGCGGGCGCGGGCTTGCCGTCGGCGCTGCGGCCCCGGTCCAGATACGGCTCCTCGACGGAGGTCCCGCCGACGGTGAGCCGCCCCTTCTCGTCGCAGCACGCCACCGTGTCCCCGCCGACGCCGACCACACGCTTCACCATCGGGGTGTCGCCCCAGACCCGGTCGGTGAAGACCACCACGTCACCGCGGCGGACGTCGGCGCCCGATATCCGCTCCGCGAGCACCCGGTCGCCGGCGTTCACCGTGGGGGACATGGAGTCGGTCGGGACGGCGTACGGCTTGTAGACCACCGCCGCCCAGAGGAAGCCGCCGAGAAAGAGCACGCAGCCGACGGCCACGGCCAGACCGGACACCATGGCGCCGGTCCGGCCGCGGCCGCCCCCGTCACGTTTCGTACCGCTCATCCCAGCGCTCCCCCATCGGAGATCGACAATCGCTGATCCGAGTCGGCACCCTACCCGGCGGTACGCCGGACGGTCAGCCTCCTGCGCCGCCAGAGCACCAGGGGCACGGCTCCGGCCAGGCCCAGTGCGGCCGGAGCCATCGAGGCGGCCGCGTTCAGGCCGGGCTGGTCGAAGGTGTCGGGCACCGGCAGGGTCGCCCAGCGGCCGATGGGCCAGGCGACGACGATCGCACGGCCGACGACCTCGTCGTTGGAGACGGTGCCCTGGCCGGGAAGCTCCTGGTGGTAGCGGGAGTCCAGGGAGTTCTGCCGGTGGTCGCCCATGACGAAGATCCGGCCCTCCCCGACCTTGATCGGGCCGAAGGGCTTGTCGTTGCACGGGGTGTTCCCCGGGAAGATGAACGACTTCTCGTCGAGCACCTTGCCGTTGACCGTGACCGGCCCGTTCTCCTTGCACTCCACGGTGTCACCGCCGACCGCGATCACCCGCTTGATCAGGTCCTTCTCCTCCGAGGAGGGCATCAGACCGATGAAACTGAGGAACTTCTGCGCCACGTTGGGCTCGGGGGTGGCGGTGTCCTCCAGCCAGCCGCCCGGGTCGTGGAAGACCACGACCTCGCCGCGCTCCGGCTCCGCGCCGAACCACGGGGTCAGCTTGTCGACCAGCACCCGGTCGCCCCGCTGCAGCGTGTTCTGCATCGAGTCCGAGGGGATCGAGAACGCCTGGATCAGGAAGGTCTTGATCAAGAGCGCCAGGACCAGCGCGATACCGATGAGCAGCGGCAGCTCCACCCAGAAGGAACGGTGCTTCTTGGGAGGCCTGTCATCACCCCCCGGCGTCCCGCCGTCGTCGCCGGGCGTACCGCTCTCACCGCCCGGCGGGACCGCCTGGCCGCCTGCGGGAGAGTCGTCGTGCCCCGGCCGGTCCTCGGGCTCGTCGCGTCCGGATCGTGCGCCGACCGCCAAATCCCCCACATCCACTCCTCAGTACGTGCCACTGCCCACGCCCCATCCGGCGCAGGCCCACCACTCCCATAACGAGCGGGAGTTCCGCAGGGGTCGGGAGCCGGACCATTCCGTCCCGATCCGGAGGGGCAACCCTATGCGACGGCTCCGGAACAGCAGCCTCCGATCCCCGCCCGGAACCCGGCGCCGCGGCCTCCGGTACCTGCCCGGACACCGGCGCCGCGGCCCGCGATCCGCTCGCCCGCGCCACCGCGGCGAAGGCCTCGCGCTCCTCCAGGGTGGTCCAGTTGGCGAGCGGCCAGGCGATCACGACGGCCCGCCCCACCACCTCGTCCTCGGAGACCGTGCCCCGGTCCGGTTCGTCGAGGTGGAAGCGGGAGTCGGCGGAGTTGGAGCGGTGGTCGCCCAGCATGAAGAGGCGTCCGGGCGGGACCTCCACCTCGAACTGCACGGTCGAGGGCCGGTCGTCCGGGTGCAGATAGGGCTCGGTGAGCGGTACGCCGTTGACGGTGACCCGGCCGTCCTCGCCGCAGCACTTCACGGTGTCGCCGCCGACCGCCACCACGCGTTTGATCAGGTCCTGCTCGTCGTCGGATGGCAGCAGGCCGATGAACTTCAGCGCCTCGGTGACCTGCTTGACGCCGACCGGCGGGTCCTCCTTCTCCCCGGTGTTCTCCTGCTGGAGCCAGCCTCCGGGATCCTTGAAGACGACGACGTCCCCGCGCTGCGGCTTCGATCCGAACAGCGGGGTCAGCTTGTCCACCAGGACCCGGTCACCGATCTTGATGGTCTGCTCCATCGACCCGGACGGGATCACGAACGCCTGGACCAGGAAGGTCTTCAGGACCAGCGCGATCAGCAGCGCCATCACGATGAGGACCGGTATCTCCTTCACCGCGGACCTGCGGCGCTTGCGCCGGACCTTCTTGGCGAGCTTGCGGCGCTCGGCCCGGGTCGGCAGCGAGCGGGGCGCGGTGGGCCGGGTCCCGGTCGGCAGGGACGCGTCGGGGTCCGGGGCACCGCGGGGGCGCCCGCGGTTACCCATGCGCTCCGCCGGGCTCCCGTACGCCGTCGAAGGCGCCGGTCCCTTCGAGGCCGCCGATCCGGGCCGGCGGCCAGCCCAGCCAGTCCACCCGGCCGATCACCCGCTCGACGGGGACCATCCCGCCGCCGGGCGAGCCCAGGTGGTCGCGGGAGTCACTGGAGCGGCTGCGGTGGTCGCCCAGCATCCAGAGCGTGGACCGGGGGACGACGATGTCGAACGGCGCCTTGGAGGCGGTGTCCCCGGGGTGGAGGTACGTCTCGTCCACCGGCGCTCCGTTCACCGTGAGCCTCCCCCGCGCATCGCAGCAGACGACCCGGTCGCCGCCCACGCCCACGACGCGCTTCACGAAGTCGGTGTCGGGGGGTTCGGCCAGACCGAGCGAGGCCGCCGCCCCGTGGACCAGGGCGGCCAGCGGGTGGGCGTCCGGGTCCTCCCGTACGAAGGAGCCCGTACCGTCGAAGACCACGACGTCCCCGCGCTCGGGCTCGGCGCCGAACCGGTACGCGAGCTTGTTGACGAGCACCCGGTCCCCGACCCGGAGGGTGGGCTCCATCGAGCCGCTGGGGATCAGGAAGGGCTGGACCACGAAGGCGCTGAACAGCAGCAGCCCGGCCACGCCCGCCGCCCCCACGACGAGGGCGCGCCGCCGCCAGGGCCGTACGCGGGCGGTCGCCCTCCCGAGACGCGAGAAGCGCGACCCCTCCTCGGACCCGGTGGGGGGTTCCGAGGAGCGATCGCGCTCCGAGTGCTCTGCTTGGGTGTCCATCGCGGCCGAATCCTATCCGGCCGCGCTGTGGACACCAGCGGTGCCTCAGTTGTCGCGCTTCTCCTTGATCTTCGCGGCCTTGCCGCGCAGCTCACGGAGGAAGTACAGCTTGGCGCGGCGGACGTCACCGCGGCTGACCAGCTCGATCTTCTCGAAGATCGGGCTGTGCACCGGGAAGGTGCGCTCGACGCCGACGCTGAAGGAGACCTTGCGGACCGTGAAGGTCTCGCTGACGCCCGAGCCCTGGCGGCGGATGACGATGCCCTTGAACTGCTGGATACGGGAGCGGCTGCCCTCGATCACTCGCACGTGGACGTTGACGGTGTCACCCGGGCGGAACGCCGGGAGGTCCGAACGGAGGGTGGCGGCGTTGACGCCATCGAGCAGGGAAGACATGAATTCTGCTTTCTTCGCCGATGCCACAGGTCATCGACGGGATATCGAGAGGAGTTCGGAGTGCTGATCGCGTCGGGCGGGCGTCTTTCCCCCTGTGGCAGGGGCGCACGCCGGACGTACAGCAGCGGCCTATTCTTCCACGGCCGGTGGCCTGCGCCAAAATCGGCCGCCGGGCTCCGGCGCGAAGCCCAGGATGGAGAGGATCTCGCGGTCCTTCTTGTCGAAGGCGCTGGCCTCGCACCGCTCGATCAGATCGGGCCGGTTGAGAGCGGTCCGGGCGAAGGCCTGGTCGCGCCGCCAGCGGGCGATCTTCCCGTGGTGGCCGCTGAGCAGGACGTCCGGGATGCCCCGGCCGCGCCACTCCGGCGGCTTGGTGTAGACGGGGCCCTCCAAGAGGTTGGCCATGGCACCGGGGGCGAAGGAGTCGTCGCGGTGGGACTCGGCGTTGCCGAGGACCCCGGGCAGCAGCCGCGCCACGGCTTCCGTGATCACCAGGACGGCCGCTTCCCCGCCGGCCAGCACATAGTCACCGATGGAGACCTCGACGACCGGGACGCGGGTGGCGTACTCGTCGATCACCCGGCGGTCGATGCCCTCGTACCGGGCCGGGGTGAAGACCAGCCAGGGCTGCGCGGACAGCTCCACGGCCAGCTCCTGGGTGAACGGTCGGCCGCTGGGGGTGGGCACCACGAGGACCGGGGAGTGCGCGCCGGACTCGTACCCGTCGGCCAGCGCCTCGTCCAGGGCGTCCCCCCAGGGCCCGGTCTTCATGACCATGCCGGGGCCGCCGCCGTACGGGGTGTCGTCGACCGTGTTGTGCCGGTCGTACGTCCACTCCCGCAGATCGTGGACATGGACGTCGAGGACCCCGCGGGCGCGGGCCTTGCCGACCAGGGAGACGTTCAGCGGGTCCAGGTACTCGGGGAAGATCGTGACGACGTCGAGCCGCATCAGGAGCCATCGCCCTTCGGCGTCCCGCCGGTCTCCCCGGCCTCCTCGGCCGCCGCGCCGCCGTCGGCCCCGTCCGCGCCCCCGTCGCCGTCGGCCGCCTCCGCGTCGCGCGAGGAGGCCACCACGGCCTCGCTCTCGTCGATCAGGCCGGGCGGCGGGGTGATGACCGCGCGCTGCTCCTCCAGGTCGATCTCGGTGACGATCTCCTCGACGAAGGGGATCATCACCTCGCTGCCGTCGGGGCGCTCCACGATGAACAGGTCCTGCGAGGGCAGGTGGGAGATCTCGGTGATCCGGCCGATCTCCGTGCCGTCGGCGAGGACGACGTCCAGGTCGATCAGCTGGTGGTCGTAGAACTCGTCCTCGTCCTCGGGCAGCTCCGCCGGGTCCACCTCGGCGATCAGCAGGGTGTTACGGAGCGCCTCGGCGCCCGTACGGTCGTGCACGCCCTCGAAGCGCAGCAGGAGCCTGCCGCTGTGGACCCGGCCCGACGCGACCGTCAGCGGACCCGTGGCCGCCGGTTCGGTGGCCAGGACGGCGCCGGGACCGAGCCGCAGCTCCGGCTCGTCCGTTCGTACCTCGACGGTGACCTCGCCCTTGATGCCGTGGGCGCGGCCGATCCGCGCGACTACCAACTGCACGCTGTTCTCCGAATTGATGGGGGTGCGGACGCATGGATGGGGTCCGGACGCGGTGGCGCCCCGGTGTGGCCGGCGAGAAGGGGCCGGGGACCGACAAAGGCCGGGGAAGGCTCGAAAGCCCTCCCCGGCCCTGGCCGGTGTTCAACTGCGGTCAGCGGACCTGGTCCACATCGACGAGGTCGACGCGGATGCCACGGCCGCCGATGGCGCCCACGACGGTCCGCAGGGCGCGGGCGGTACGGCCGTTACGGCCGATCACCTTGCCGAGGTCGTCGGGGTGGACCCGGACCTCCAGCACGCGCCCGCGGCGCAGGGTGCGCGAGGCCACCTGCACGTCGTCGGGGTTGTCGACGATGCCCTTCACGAGGTGCTCGAGAGCCTCCTCGAGCATGCTCAGGCCTCGGTCGACTCGGTGGACGCGGCAGCGTCAGCAGCCTCGTCCGCCTTCTTGTCGGGCTTCTTGGCCTTGGGGGTGATGGCCTCACCCTTGGCCTCGTCGCCGTCCGCGGACAGCGCCTCGAACAGGGCACGCTTGTCAGCCTTGGGCTCCGGCTGCAGCAGCGGCGCGGGGGCCGGGAGGCCCTTGTGGGCCTGCCAGTCACCGGTGAGCTTCAGGATCGCGAGGACCGGCTCGGTCGGCTGCGCGCCGACGGACAGCCAGTACTGCGCGCGCTCCGAGTTGACCTCGATGCGGGAGGGGTTCTGCACCGGGTGGTACAGGCCGATCTCCTCGATGGCCCGGCCGTCACGGCGGGTACGGGAGTCGGCGACGACGATGCGGTAGTGAGGCGAACGGATCTTGCCCAGACGCTTCAGCTTGATCTTGACTGCCACGGAAGTGGTGTCTCCTGGTCTCTGACGTGGTTGGGCACAACGAAGATGCCACGTGGGGTTGCGGTACTCGGAGTGCCCGACGGACGCGTCAGCCGGAGGAGAGAGGGGTCCTATGCGGCTGTCGAGTACAGCTAGCCATTGTGCCACACCACTTCACCTCACCCCACCGCGACCGCCGCTTCCGGGATCCGGAACGGCTTGCCGCAGCCGCCGCAGACGATCGGCGCCTGGGCCAGGACCGAGGGGACGACGCGGACGTTGCGTCCGCAGTCGCAGACGGCCTTGACCCGGACCCCGCCCCCGGAGGAACCGTGCCGGGCGGCAGGGCCCCGGAAGGAGCGCTTGGTGTCGGCGGCGGTGGCGACCGTGTGCGCCTTGAGGGCGCGCTGCAGCCGCTCGGTGGTCGGGCGGTACCGGCGCTTGGCCTCGGGATTCAGCGTGACCAGCGAGAATCCGCTGCTGGGGTGGGGCTCCTCGGCATGGTCGAGGCCCAGCTCCTCGGCGATCGCGAGGAAGCGTCTGTTGTGGTAGCGGCCGGCGCGGGAGGTGTCACGGACCCCTCTCGCGGCGGCGATGCCGTGGACTGCCTCGTGGAGCAGCCGTTCGAAGGAGAGCTCGGCGCCACAGGCGGACGAGGACTCTCCGATCAGGGACTCTGGCGCGGCTAGATCGGGCAGCTCGGGGTGGTACCGCTGAATGTCGGCCCACGCCTGTGCCAGCTCTGCGGCAAGTACAGGTGGTGTCGTGCTCACGTCGTGACAACGAGCCCGAGTGCCGTGGTGTTCCTATTCCGGGGCATCCCAAATAATTTGCACGTACCAGTCAGTTGCTCGTGATGTGCCC
Organism: Streptomyces araujoniae; assembly: GCF_050871195.1. Classification (NCBI taxonomy): domain Bacteria; kingdom Bacillati; phylum Actinomycetota; class Actinomycetes; order Kitasatosporales; family Streptomycetaceae; genus Streptomyces; species Streptomyces araujoniae. The sequence goes on along the minus strand of NZ_CP194070.1, from coordinate 5,830,409 downwards.
TGGATGCGGCCGGAGGCGGGCGGGTGCGCCGAACTGCGGAGAAGCCGCACAGCTCGCACCAAGGTGGTGCACAGCACGCGGTGCGCCCGGCGTACGGGGTTTGCGGCGCGCCGGCGCCCGTCGCCGCTCACCGGGCCGCCTGCGAGGGTACCCGGCGGCCCGTTCGACGTGCCCGGTGCCCGGTGTCGGGTCAGACTGATGCGGAGAGGGCGCATGACCGGGGTACGCAATCGGTGCCCCACACCCCCTGGACGGAACGGCGGATGCGCAGTTCTCTGGCATACGGGGGGTGCGGACACACGCACACGGGGGCCGTCCACTCGGACAAGATCGACCTCTTGGCGGATTGGGGCGCTTTCCATGACACCAACGCTCGTCCGGAACCTCCGGGACGCGGATCCCTCCGCGCCGGCGGACGCCGGAACCCGTGCCCGCGACTGGGCCGAGATCCAGGAACGCATGCTGGCACCGCTCTACGAGGCGGTGTACGACCGGCTCGAAGTCGGGGCCGCCACCCGGATGCTGTCGCTCGGCTGTGGCTCCGGGCTCGCCCTGCTGATCGCGGCGGCCCGGGGGGCGCAGGTCACGGGTGTGGACTCCGACCGGGAGCGGCTGGCGCTGGCACGCGCGCGGCTGCTGCCCGAGGAGGGCGCGGAAGGCGCGCCCGCGCACCGGGCCCGGCTGCACGAGAGCGGGCTCCCGGCGGGCGCCGGAGCGGACGGGGCACCGTACGGCCTGATCACCGTGTTCGAGCCGATCGGCTGCGCGGCCGGCGACTCCGAGGGGCTGGTGCCCGCGCTGGAGGCGGCGCTGCCGCTGGCGGCCCGGGGCGCGACCGTGGTGCTGACCGGCTGGGGCCCGCCGGAGCGGTGCGCCACGGCGCCGGTGCTGCGGGTCGCTGCCCGGCTGACGGAGTCCGCCCGTCCGCCCCGGCCGGGCGGGTGGCGGCCGACGCTCCGGGACGATCTGGAGGACGTGGCCGCGCGGGCCGGGCTGAAGCCGGACGGTTCGGGGCGGGTCTCCTGCCCGTTCGGATACGCGGACCAGGAGAGCGCGGTGCGCGGACTGCTGTCGACCGGGCTCTTCGATGACGCCGTACGGGCCACCGACCGCTCCCAGGTGGAGAAGGAGGTGGCGGAGGCGCTGCATCCGTACCGGCGCCCGGACGGCACGGTGTGGATGCCGAACGTCTTCCGCTACCTGGTCTGCAGGGCATGACCGGCCCTGGTCCGCGCGGAGTGACCGGCCTGCACGGCCTGCACGGCCTGCACGGCCTCCCCCGAAGGAAGCCCGCACGCATGGGGAAGCCGTACGCGGTGACCTGAGGGCCGCCGTACGCGCGTAAGGGGCGCCCTCTCTCAAGGGCGCCCCTTACACATGCCTGCTGTCGTCGTTCAGCCCATGAACTTCTTGAACTCGTCCGGCAGCTCGAAGTTCTTGTCGCCCTGGGCCGGCAGCCCGAACGCGCCGCCCTGGGCGGCCGCCTGCTCGCGGCGCTCCGCCGCGGCGGCCTCCTCGGCCTTGCGCTTCATCGGGTTGCCGCTCTTGCGCTTGCCCTTGGCCTGCTTGACCTGCTTCTTCTGCCGGCCGGGGCCGCCCCCCATGCCGGGCATCCCCGGCATCCCGGGCATGCCGCCGCCCTGGGCCATCTTCGACATCATCTTGCGGGCCTCGAAGAAGCGCTCCACCAGGCTCTTGACGGCGGAGACCTCGACGCCCGACCCCTTGGCGATACGGGCCCGGCGCGAGCCGTTGATGATCGTCGGCTCGGCGCGCTCCTTGGGGGTCATCGACTTGATGATCGCGGCGGTGCGGTCGATGTCGCGCTCGTCGATGTTGTTGATCTGGTCCTTGATCTGCCCCATGCCGGGCAGCATCCCGAGCAGCTTGGAGATGGAGCCCATCTTGCGGACCTGCTCCATCTGGGCCAGGAAGTCGTCGAGGGTGAAGTCCTTCCCACCCTTGCTCGACTGGAGCTTCGAGGCCATCTTGGCGGCCTCTTCCTGGCTGAACGTCTTCTCCGCCTGCTCGATCAGGGTGAGCAGGTCACCCATGTCGAGGATGCGGGAGGCCATCCGGTCCGGGTGGAACGCGTCGAAGTCCTCCAGCTTCTCGCCGTTCGACGCGAACATGATCTGCTTGCCCGTGACATGGGCGATCGACAGCGCCGCACCACCGCGGGCGTCACCGTCGAGCTTGGAGAGGACCACGCCGTCGAAGCCGACGCCGTCGCGGAAGGCCTCGGCGGTGTTGACCGCGTCCTGGCCGATCATCGCGTCGACGACGAAGAGGATCTCGTCGGGGCTGACGGCGTCGCGGATGTCCGCGGCCTGCCGCATCAGCTCCTGGTCGATGCCGAGGCGGCCGGCCGTGTCGACGATGACGATGTCGTGGACCTTGGCGCGGGCGAACTCGATGGAGTCCTTGGCGACCTGGACCGGGTCGCCGACGCCGTTGCCCGGCTCGGGGGCGTAGACCGCGACCCCGGCGCGCTCGGCGACGACGCTCAACTGGTTGACGGCGTTGGGGCGCTGGAGGTCGCAGGCGACGAGCAGCGGGGAGTGGCCCTGGCCCTTGAGCCAGAGGCCGAGCTTTCCGGCGAGTGTCGTCTTACCGGCACCCTGGAGACCGGCGAGCATGATCACGGTGGGCGCGGTCTTGGCGAACCGGAGGCGCCGGGTCTCGCCACCGAGGATGGCGACCAGTTCCTCGTTGACGATCTTGACGACCTGCTGGGCCGGGTTCAGCGCCTGGGAGACCTCGGCGCCGCGCGCCCGCTCCTTCACGTTGGCGATGAAGGCCCGGACGACGGGGAGGGCGACGTCGGCCTCGAGCAGGGCGATACGGATCTCGCGTGCCGTGGCGTCGATGTCGGCCTCGGACAAGCGGCCCTTGCCCCTGAGGTTCTTGAAAGTCGCGCTAAGGCGGTCGGAGAGAGTATCGAACACGGCGCTCGTCGGTCCTCAGGGTCGGGGGCGGGGCAGGTCAGTCGCCCTCCAGGGTATCCGGCCCCCGGAGAACACCAAGCCCTCGCCCGGAACCGGCCGGGCGAGGGGGTGCCGTACAGGTCAGCCGAGGGCCTTCTCGACCTCCCGGGCGACCTCGGCGGCCCGGAGTTCCGGCAGGGGTTCGCCGTCGGTGCCGGTGACGTAGAAGGCGTCGACGGCGTTGGCGCCGAGGGTGGAGACATGGGCGCTGCGCACCCGTACGGCGCTGGATTCCAGCGCGTTGCCGATCCGGTGCAGCAGCCCCGGGGCGTCCTGGGCGCGGACCTCGATGACGGTGGCCCGGCGGGAGCCCGCCGCCGCGACGGTCACCCGGGGCGGCGGGGCCTTCACCCCGCGCCTGCGCGGGTAGGCGGCCTCCCGCTCCGCGAGCCGGGCACGGATGTCCAGCGAGCCCTCCAGGGCGCGTACGAGGTCGGCGCGGAGCCGGGCGGCCTGCGGGAGGGACCCGTACTCGGCCGCCACCCGCCAGCTGAGCAGCAGCAGGTCCGCGCTCTCCCCCACCTCGTTGGGCAGCTCCACCGCCCGCAGGTCGGCGGCGCGCACGGTGAGCCGGTGCAGGGCGAGGACCCCGGCGGCGGCGGGCAGCACGCCGGGCCGGTCGGGCAGGGCGATGAGCAGCTCCACGCCGACGGGCTCCACCTCGCCGTCCCCGGCGGGCTCCTCGGGCCGGGTGTGCAGGGTGAGGACGGGTTCGCCGGTGCGCAGGGCCTCGATGGCGAGGCGTTCGTGCTCGGCGCCGGGCGCTCCCTCCTCCGTCTCCTCGGGCTCCTCCCCCGCGAGGACGGCGGCGACGCGCTTGACCAGGTCGGCCACGAGGGAGGCCCGCCAGGCGGACCAGGCGGCGGGCCCGGTGGCGAGCGCGTCGGCCTCGGTGAGGGCGTGCAGCAGCTCCAGGGTGGACGTGCTGGAGACGGCCTCGGCCACCGACCGCACGGTGGCGGGGTCGTCCAGGTCGCGGCGGGTGGCGGTCTCGACGAGCAGGAGATGGTGGCGTACGAGGGTGGCGATGACGCCCACGTCGTGCTGGTCGAAGCCGATCCGGGTGGCCATGTCCCGGGCGATGACCTCACCGGCCACCGAGTGGTCGCCGGGCCAGCCCTTGCCGATGTCGTGGAGGAGGGCGGCGACCAGGAGGAGGTCGGGGCGGTGGACGCGGCGGGTGAGGGAGGCGGCGCGGACGGCGGTCTCCACCAGGTGCCGGTCGACGGTCCAGGTGTGGACGGGGTTGCGCTGGGGGCGGCAGTGGACGCGTTCCCAGTCGGGCAGCAGCCGGGTGATGATCCCTTCCGCTTCGAGCGCCTCCCAGACGCCGACGGTGGCCTCCCCCGCGCCGAGCAGGGTGACCAGCTCCTCGCGGGCCTCCGGCGGCCAGGGCACCGGCAGCGGCCGGACGGTGGTGGCGAGATGGCGTACGAGGTGGCGGGAGAGCGGCAGCCCGGCCTCGGCGGCGGCCGCGGCGGCGCGCAGGGTGAGGACGGGGTCGCGGTCGGGGCGGGCGGCCCGGGCGAGGACCACCTCTCCGTCGGCCTCCACCACGCCGTCGGCGAGCGGGGCGCGCTCCGGCGCGGGTTTGGTGCCGCCGAGGGAGCCGCTGAGCATGGCGCGGAGCCGGGGCCGGACCGAGCGGGCGCGCAGCACCCGGTTGACCTCGCGCCAGGTGACGTCGGTGGCGTACGAGACCGTGCGCGCGGCCTCGTACACCTGGCGCAGCAGCGCGTCGGCGTCGAGCAGGCCGAGCGCCCCGGCCACCTGGTCCTGTTCCTGGAGGGCGAGGCGGTCGGTGGCGCGGCCGGTGGTGAGGTGGAGGGCGTCGCGGGCGTCGAGGAGGGTGCGGCGGGCCCGGTCGAGTCCTTCGCGCGGGGCGTCCGCGACCCAGGAGGCGGCGACGGCGCGCAGGGCGGTGGCGTCGCGGAGACCGCCGCGGGCCTCCTTGAGGTCGGGTTCCAGGAGGAACTGGAGCTCGCCCGCGCGCTCCGCGCGTTCCTGGCACAGCTCATGGAGGGCGGGGAGCCGTTTGGGTGCCTGGTTGCGCCAGTCGGCGAAGATCGCGGTGCGCAGGGAGGCGACGAGCCCGAGGTCCCCGGCGACGGGCCGGGCGTCCAGCAGCCCGAGCTGCACCTTGAGGTCCTCGCCGGCCGTCTTCCGGGCCTCGCCGGGGGTGCGTACGGAGTGGTCGAGGGCGAGGCCCAGGTCCCAGACCGGGTACCAGACGGCGTCCGCGAGGGCGGCGACGGCGGCCGCGTCGGCGCTGCCGTCGTGGAGCAGGAGCAGGTCGAGGTCGCTGCGCGGGGAGAGTTCGCCGCGGCCGTAGCCGCCGACGGCGACGAGGGCGGCCCCGCGCACCCCGGCGCGGGTCGCGGCCGCCGTGAACAGGCCGGTGAGCCAGTCATCGGTGAGCCGGGCGAGGGCCGCACGGCGCGGCGGCCCGGACCGCGCCTCCTGCTGGAGGAGGCGCAGCCGGGCCGCCGCGTAGCCGCTGGGTCCCGAGTCTTCGCTGTCGGTGATCGCTTCGGTGCTCGTCACCCAGATGCCTTCCGTTTGGCGGGGCCTCGGTCAGGGGCGCCCGTCCGGTGTGCGGGGCCGTCGGGCCGGGGGCCTTCGGCCGGGACGTCCGGCCGGGTGCCCGGCCCCTCGGCAGGGGGCTGTCGGGCCGGAGCCTTCGGCCGGATCGGCCGGCCGAGTGCCGGACACCGGCCGGAAAGCCCCGGCCGGGTGCCGGAGCCTCCAGCCCCAGTACACCCCGGCCGGGCGCCGGGCGCCGGGGCCCGGCCGGACCGGGTCCGGCCCGCGGGCCCCGGCGCCCGGCTCCGGCCGGCGCCTCCGTCAGAGGGCGTCCGGGCCGCGTTCGCCGGTGCGGACGCGGACGGCGGTCTCGACCGGGACGCTCCACACCTTCCCGTCACCGATCTTGCCGGTACGGGCGGCCTTGACGACGACCTCGATGAGCTGTTCGGCGTCCTCGTCCTCGACCAGGACCTCGATGCGGATCTTGGGGACCAGGTCCACGGTGTACTCGGCGCCCCGGTAGACCTCGGTGTGGCCGCGCTGGCGGCCGTAGCCGCTGGCCTCGGTGACGGTCAGCCCCTGGACGCCGAAGGCCTGGAGGGCCTCCTTGATCTCGTCCAGCCGGTGGGGCTTCACGACCGCGGTGATGAGCTTCATGCGTCCACCTTCTTTGCCTTCGGTGCTGCCGTCGGGTCCGTCGCGGGGGCGGTGGTGCGGGCGACCGAGCCGCCGCCGGTGCCGCTGAAGTCGTACGCGGTCTCGGCGTGCTCGACCTGGTCGATGCCGGAGATCTCGTCGTCCTCGGAGACCCGCATCCCGATGGTCTTGTGGAGCACCAGGGCGATGAGGCCGGAGACGACCAGAGAGTACGCGAGGACCGCGACGACGCCGACGATCTGCTTGCCGAGCTGTTCGACACCGCCGCCGTAGAAGAGGCCCTTGGCGTCGGACTGGACCCCGCCGGTGGCGAAGAAGCCCACCAGGATCGAGCCGATGATGCCGCCGACGAGGTGGACGCCGACGACGTCCAGGGAGTCGTCGTAACCGAACTTGTACTTCAGGCCGACCGCCATGGCGCACAGGACACCGGCGATGGCGCCGACCGCGATGGCGCCGAGCGGGGAGACGGAGCCACCCGCGGGGGTGATGGCGACCAGCCCGGAGACCGCGCCGGAGGCGGCGCCGAGGGTGGTGAAGGAGCCGTGGCGCAGCTTCTCGTAGATCAGCCAGCCGAGAACGGCGGCGGCGGTGGCGACCTGGGTGTTGAGGAACATGACCGCGCCGACGCCGTCGTCGTTGCCAAGCCAGGATCCGGCGTTGAAGCCGAACCAGCCGAACCACAGGAGGGCCGCGCCGAGCATGACGAGCGGCAGGCTGTGCGGCCGCATCGGGTCCTTCTTGAAGCCGATGCGCTTGCCGATGACGAAGATCACGCCGAGGGCCGCGGCACCCGCGTTGATGTGGACGGCCGTACCGCCGGCGAAGTCGATGACGCCCATCTCGAAGAGCCAGCCGCCCGAACCCCAGACCCAGTGGGCGACGGGGAAGTAGACGATCGTGACCCACAGGACGATGAAGAGCGCCCACGCGGTGAACTTCACGCGGTCGGCGAGCGCACCGCTGATCAGGGCCGGGGTGAGGACGGCGAACATCAGCTGGAAGGCCGCGAAGACGTACACCGGGATGGTGGTGCCGTCCCAGAGTTCGGTGAGGCCGATCCCGCTGAGGCCGACGTAGTCACCGCTCCAGCCGATCACCGAGCCGATGTCGGAGCCGAAGGCGAGGCTGAATCCGTAGAGCACCCACAGGATCGTGACGATCCCGAGGCTGATGAAGCTCATCATCAGCATGTTGAGGGTGCTCTTGACGCGGACCATGCCTCCGTAGAAGAAGGCCAGGCCGGGGGTCATGAGCATCACCAGGGCCGAGCAGATGAGCATGAACCCGGTGTTGGCGGCAGACAGCTCGGGGGCGTCTGCGGCAAGCGTCGTGATGCCTGGGGGCATCGGCGTCTCCTCGTCGTCGGAGCGGCCGCGGCGTGCGGGGGAAGGCTGCGGGACCACTGGGAAGGGTGCGGGCCGGTCAGGGGCGTCCGGTGGATCATGGCCGGAGACCGCCTGTGCGCCATGAGATTGGCGGAGCGCCGTTTCCGGGGAGGCCGCTCGATGTTTCGCGAGCGTGACGAAGAGGTGGTGCGTGTTACGAGGGAATGAATCCCGGGTGGCGGGTCCGGTGCGCTGCCTACCATGCAGCCCATGCCGTACACGGTGTGGGCGAAACGCCGCCGGGTGGGCGGACAGGGCCCCTTCGTACGCGAACCGGCCGCGGCTCCTCTCCGGGTGACCAGGCGATGGGGGAGCCGAGTCGGGCAGTACGGAGAGGGGCCGCGGCCGGGGCCGTGGTGCCGGGTCAGACCGCTTCGGCGGTCTCCGGCAGCTGTTCGCTGAGCAGATCGGTGAGCCGGGCGACATCGGCGACGTCCCCGAAGTCCCTGGCAGCGGTGTCGACGGTCTTGCGCAGCCGGGTGTTGACCCGCTCGGAGCGGACCTTCTTGGCGATCTTCAGGGCCTGCCCGGCGAGCACGGTGGACTGCTCGGGCTCGCGCTGGAGGAGATGGACGGTGGCCATGCCGATGAGGTTCAGCGCGTAGGAGCGCTGGTGTTCGTCGTCCTCCCCGAACAGCTCGACGGCCTTCGCCATGACGGGCTCGGCGAGCGAGGCGTAGGTGGGGCTGCGGCCGGCGACATAGGCCAGGTCACGGTAGGAGTGGGCGTTCTCCCCGTTGAGCTCGGCCTCGGAGAAGAAGCGGATCCAGTCGGGCTCGGGCTCGCCGTCCAGTCCGGCGTCCAGGAAGGTGTCCTCGGCCATCCGGACCGCCCGCTTGCACTTGCTGGGCTGGCCCATGTTGGCGTACGCGCGGGCCTCCATCGCATACAGCATGGCCTGCGTACGGGAGGTGGCGCAGTCGCGGCTGCCGTACTGGGCCAGGTGGATCAGCTCCAGGGCGTCGTCGGGGCGGCCCAGGTGGATCATCTGGCGGCTCATGCTGGAGAGGATGTAGCTGCCGAGCGGCTTGTCCCCGGCCTCCTTGGCCGCGTGCAGGGCGAGCACGAAGTACTTCTGGGCGGTGGGCTGGAGGCCGACGTCGTAACTCATCCAGCCCGCCAGCTCGGCCAGTTCGGCGGCGCAGCGGAACAGGCGCTTGGAGGTGGGGCCGGGCTGGGGCTCCTGGAGCAGGTCGGTGACCTCGTGCAGCTGGCCGACGACGGCCTTGCGGCGCAGCCCGCCGCCGCACTGGGCGTCCCACTGCCGGAACATCGTGGTGGTCGACTCCAGCAGGTCCAGCTCGGGTGCGGAGAGGCGGGAGGGCCTGCGGGCGGCGGCCTCCGACTCCGGTTCGCCCGGGCCCTTGGCCGGGACGGGCACCAGCCAGCGCTGCATCGGCTCGATGAGGGAGGGGCCGGCGGCCAGCGCGAGCGAGCTGCCGAGGAAGCCCCGCCGGGCGAGCATCAGGTCGCTGCGGGAGAACTCGCTGAGCAGGGCGACGGTCTGCGGGCCCGCCCAGGGCAGGTCGACCCCGGCGACCGAGGGTGACTGGTGGGCGGTGCGCAGGCCGAGGTCCTCGACGGCGACGACCGCGCCGAACCGCTCGGAGAACAGTTCGGAGAGGATGCGCGGGATCGGCTCGCGCGGCTGTTCGCCGTCGAGCCAGCGCCGCACCCGGGAGGTGTCGGTGCTGATGTGGTGGGCGCCCATCTGCCGGGCCCGCCGGTTGACCTGGCGCGCCAGCTCGCCCTTGGACCAGCCGCTGCGCAGGAACCACGATCCCAACTGCGCGTTGGGGCGCTTACCGGTCCCGGCCTCCGCTTCGCCTGCGCCGCTGCCACTCACTGGAACGCCCCCATCACGCTGAATCCTCCCCGTCGAATCTCATCGCGCGAACCGCCGTCAGAAATCTGTGCCCCCATCAGAATGCCGTGCATCGCCGCCGCTCGTACGGGAGTTGCACGGGGTCGAACTGGAAACCGGGTTGCCCGGGGCATACCCATGGACGCACATTCTTCCAGGGTTCGTGTACCGACGGTAATCCTACGATCACCCCTCCTGCGAGGGGGATTGCGGAAACGCCACCATTCGCCACCCCTTCGAATGAACCCGACTGCCGCTCGGCACGCTTGACTTGAGCCACTACGACCGATGGCGAGCGTACGGAAGCATTCAGGGGCGCATGCACCGCGCCGCACCACCTCGCGCACCACGGCGCACACCACTCGATCGAGTTGCAGCGACGGAGGGCTACCCGAGCACTCCGGATCGTAACCACCGATGAGTCGGACCCGTTGGAGGGGGCATGGGCTTCACGATCGGCGGCATCCGTGAGAAACGTTCCGGCGTACGGCGGCGCGGCCGCGGCGCCGAGGCCACCGCGGTGGCCGAGTACACCGGGCTCTGGGGCTGGACCGTGGTGCCCGGCACCCGCGCCCGGGACGGCGCCTGCTCCTGCGGGCAGCCGGACTGCCCCGCCCCCGGCGCCCATCCGCTGGGCTTCGCCCGGGAGGTCCCGGCGGGCACCGGCGTCGACGCGGCGGCGGACGCCTGGGGCGAGACCCCGGGCGCCTCGATGCTGCTGCCGGTGGGCCGCACCTTCGACGTCCTGGACGTCGCCGAGCAGGCCGGACGCCGGGCGCTGGTGCGGCTGGAGCGGATGGGGCTGCCGCTGGGCCCGGTGGCGGTGACGCCGACCGGCCGGGCGCAGTTCTTCGTCGCCCCCGGGGCCGCCGCCGAACTGCCCGGCCTGCTCTACCGCATGGGCTGGGACGACGCGGACCTGGATCTGCGGGCGCTGGGGCCGGGCACGCACATCACCGCCCCGCCCTCCGACCTCGGCGGCCTCGGCCCGGTCCGCTGGCTGCGGCCGCCGGTGCTGGACACGGCCGCCGCTCCCCCGCAGGCACGGCTGCTGCTGGGGACGCTGGCGTACATCTGCCACCGGTCCTGACCGGGCCACCGGTCCAGGCCGGACCACCGGTCCAGGCCGGGAACCACAACGGCGGACGGGCGGCGGGCTCCTCGTGGGAGCCGCCGCCCGTCCGCCGTACGGGGTGGTACGCGTCAGTCGCCGATCAGGGCGTCCACGAAGGCGCCCGGCTCGAACGGGGCCAGGTCGTCCGGCCCCTCGCCCAGCCCGATCAGCTTCACCGGGACGCCCAGCTCGCGCTGGACCGCGATGACGATGCCGCCCTTGGCGGTGCCGTCGAGCTTGGTCAGGACGATGCCGGTGATGTCCACCACCTCCGCGAAGACCCGGGCCTGCACCAGGCCGTTCTGCCCGGTGGTGGCGTCCAGGACGAGCAGCACCTCGTCCAGCGGTCCGTGCTTCTCCACGACCCGCTTGACCTTGCCCAGCTCGTCCATGAGCCCGGTCTTGGTGTGCAGCCGGCCGGCGGTGTCGACGAGGACCACGTCGGCCCCCTCCGCGATGCCCTCCTTGACCGCGTCGTACGCGATGGAGGCCGGGTCGCCGCCCTCGGGTCCGCGGACCGTACGGGCTCCGACGCGCTCGCCCCAGGTCTGGAGCTGGTCGGCGGCGGCGGCGCGGAAGGTGTCGGCCGCGCCGAGGACCACGCTGCGGCCGTCCGCGACGAGCACCCGGGCCAGCTTGCCGGTGGTGGTGGTCTTGCCGGTGCCGTTGACGCCGACGACCATGACGACGCCCGGGGTCTCGGCGCCGCCCTCGGTCCTGACCTCGCGGTCGAGGTCCGGGCCGAGCAGGGTGATCAGCTCTTCGCGGAGCAGGGCGCGCAGCTCTTCCGGGGTGCGGGTGCCGAGCACGCGGACGCGCTCGCGGAGCCGCTCGACCAGTTCCTGGGTGGGGGCGACGCCGACGTCGGCGGTGAGGAGGGTGTCCTCGATCTCCTCCCAGGTGTCCTCGTCCAGGTTGTCCCGGGACAGCAGGGTGAGCAGCCCCTTGCCCAGCGAGTTCTGGGAGCGGGCGAGCCGGGCCCGCAGCCGGACGAGCCGGCCCTCGGTGGGCTCGGGGACCTCCAGCGCCGGGGGCGCCGGGGTCTCGACGGCCGGGGCCTCCTCGGCGGGCGCGACGGCGTCCGGGAGGCTGACTTCGTCGATGGTGCGCCGCGCTTCGTCGCGCGGCGTCTCGGCCTCCTCGCCGACCTTCGGCTCGGCGGGAGGAGTGATGGTCGGCGTGGACGGCGGCGGGGGCGGCAGCTGCTTCTTCCTGCGGCTGCCGACCACGAGCCCGCCGACCAGGCCGACGGCGGCCAGGGCGATGACTACAGCGAGGATGACGATTTCGACGAGTTCCATAACCCGTCCAGTATCGGCCACGGCCGCCGCGCGGGCACGGCCCCGCACGCCGCCCGGCGATCCCCCGGACCCGGATGCACCTTTTGGCGGTAAAGGCCGGTCCCGGCCCCTCCACTTCTGACGGAACGTCAGCTACTGTGCGCCCCGCCGCGCCCCTCAGGCGAGCCCTGCCCGTCCGGCGAAAGGGACACCCGTCATGGCCTTCACCGTGGTCCGGTTCAATCTCGTCGATCCCGCAGCCACCCCCGACTCCCTCTCGGCCCGCTACCGCGCCGCCCTGGAGATGGCGGCGTACGCGGACGGGCACGGGCTCGACACGGTCCAGACCGAGGAGCACCACGGGGCGGCGAACTCCTGGCTGCCCTCCCCGTTCACCTTCGCCGGGGCGGTCTTCGGAGCCACCCGGCGGATCGCGGTGACCGTCTCGGCCGTGATCGGGCCGCTGCACGATCCGCTGCGGCTGGCGGAGGACATCGCGGTGCTGGACCTGCTGAGCGCGGGGCGGCTGGTGACGGTCGCGGGGATCGGCTACCGGCCGGAGGAGTACGAGCGGGCGGGCGTGGAGTGGGGGCGGCGCGGCCGGCTCCAGGACGAGCTGCTGGAGACCCTGCTCGCGGCGTGGACCGGGGAGCCCTTCCCGTACCGGGGCCGTACGGTGCGCGTCACCCCGCGCCCGTACACGCGACCGCATCCGATGCTGCTGGTCGGCGGCAGCTCGCGGGCGGCGGCGCGGCGGGCGGCCCGGCTGGGGCTGCCGCTCTTCCCGAGCGCACATCTGCCGGAGCTGGAGGCGTACTACCGGGAGCAGTGCGCGGCCCACGTGACGGAGGGCTTCTGCATGATGCCCGCGGAGCGCACCCCGCTGCTGCACGTCTCCGAGGACCCGGAGCGTACGTGGGCGCTGTACGGGGAGCACCTGCTGCACGAGGCGCGGACGTACTCCTCCTGGCAGTCGAAGGACATCCGCTCGGCGGTGCGGTCGGCGGCCACGACGGTGGCGGAGCTGCGCGAGGAGGGCGTCTACCGGATCGTCACGCCCGGGGAGCTGGCGGCGCTGGAGGCGGACTCGGTGGTGCTGCACCCGCTCTGCGGCGGGATGCCGGTGGAGGAGGGATGGCGGAGCCTGCGGCTGTTCTGCGAGGCGCTGGGAACGCCGGCCGCCCCGGCTCGGCCGTGAACCGGGGCAGCGCGTGAACAGGGGAGGAGGGGGTCAGCCCATCTCCTCCAGCGTCTTGCCCTTGGTCTCCTTCACGAACTTGAGCACGAAGGGGATGGAGAGGACGGCGAAGCAGGCGTAGATGATGTACGTCCCCGAGAGGTTCCAGTCGGCCAGGCTCGGGAAGCTGGCGGTGATCGCCCAGTTGGCCATCCACTGCGCGAAGACCGCGACGCCGAGGGCGGCGGCCCGCAGCCGGTTCGGGAACATCTCGCCCAGGAAGACCCAGACGACGACACCCCACGACAGGGCGAAGAAGAGCACGAACGTGTGGGCGGCGACCAGGGCCACGACGCCCTGAGTGGTGGGCAGCTTGCCGTCGACCAGGTCGGCGGAGAAGGCCCAGGCCTCGAAGGCGAGCGCGATGGCCATGCCGACCGAGCCGACCAGGGCGAGCGGCCTGCGGCCCACCCGGTCCACCAGCACCATCGCGATCACCGTGCCGATGATGTTGATGATCGAGGTGGTGAACGAGTAGAAGAACGAGTCGGTCGGGTCGATGCCGACGGACTGCCACAGCGTGGCCGAGTAGTAGAAGGCCACGTTGATGCCGACGAGCTGCTGGAACATCGACAGGCCGATGCCGACCCAGACGATGGGGAGGAAGAAGAAGCGGTTGCCCAGCAGGTCCTTGAAGGACGACTTGTGCTCGCGGTGCATGGCGGTCTCGATCTCGGCCACGCGGGCGTCGAGATCGATGTTCTTGCCCTCGACCTCTTCGAGGATCCTGCGGGCCTGGGCCTTCTTGCCGACCGAGATGAGGAAGCGCGGGGACTCGGGGATGGCGAAGGAGAGGAGCCCGTACAGGATGGCCGGGACGACCATCACGCCGAGCATCCACTGCCAGGCCTCCAGGCCCAGGATCTTGCCGCGCTGGTCGCCGTCCGCGATCTGCAGGACGGCGTAGTTGACCAGCTGGGAGACGGCGATGCCGATGACGATCGCGGCCTGCTGGAAGGAGCCGAGGCGGCCGCGGTAGGCGGGCGGGGAGACCTCGGCGATGTAGGCCGGGCCGATCACGGAGGCCATGCCGATGGCGAACCCGCCGATGATGCGCCACATCGCCAGGTCCCAGAGCGCGAACGGCAGCGCCGAGCCGATGGCGCTGGCGGTGAAGAGGACCGAGGCGATCTGCATACAGCGGATGCGGCCGATCCGGTCCGCGATCCGGCCGGCCGTGGCGGCGCCGATCGCACAGCCGATCAGCGCGATGGCGATGACCTGGGCGAGCGTCCCGGAGCCGATGTCGTACCGGTCGCGGATGGCTTCGACGGCCCCGTTGATGACGGAGCTGTCGTAGCCGAAGAGGAAGCCGCCCATCGCCGCGGCCGCCGTGATGAAGATGACATGGCCGAGGTGGTCCGGATGGGCCGTCCGGGCCCCGGACTCCGGTCCGTTCGCTGCAGTGGTCACATGAACTCCTGATGCCTGGCCGCACGTCAGACGTTGGGGTGAGCCTTCCTAGTGGCGCACACCATGCAGCACGCCACCACTTGAAGGCGAAAACGACTCCGCAGAGGTTATGCGTTCAAGAAATGAAGCAAACCAGCGGGGTCGGACCGACGTGTACCCAGCTCGGACAAGAACGTGCCTCCACGTTCCGATGTCTGCGTGAAGAGTCGAATGGGTCCGTGAAGGGGTCAGCGGAGCCGCTGGCTGATCACCTTCGACACGCCGTCACCCTGCATGGAGACGCCGTACAGCGCGTCGGCGACCTCCATCGTCCGCTTCTGGTGGGTGATGACGATCAGCTGGGAGCTCTCCTGCAGCTCCTCCATGATCCGGATCAGCCGCTGCAGGTTGGTGTCGTCGAGCGCCGCCTCGACCTCGTCCATCACGTAGAACGGACTGGGGCGGGCCTTGAAGATGGAGACCAGCAACGCCACGGCCGTCAGGGACCGCTCACCGCCCGAGAGCAGCGAGAGCCGCTTCACCTTCTTGCCCGGCGGACGGGCCTCGACGTCGACTCCGGTGGCCAGCATGTTGTCCGGGTCGGTGAGGATCAGCCGCCCCTCGCCGCCGGGGAAGAGCCGGGCGAAGACGCCCTCGAACTCGCGGGCTGTGTCCCGGTACGCCTCGGTGAACACCTGCTCGACCCGCTCGTCCACCTCCTTGATCACCTGGAGCAGGTCGGCCCGGGTCTTCTTCAGGTCTTCGAGCTGCTCGGAGAGGAACTTGTGCCGTTCCTCCAGCGCCGAGAACTCCTCCAGGGCGAGCGGATTCACCTTCCCGAGTTGCTGGTACGCCCGTTCGGCCGACCGCAGCCGCTTCTCCTGTTCGGCCCGGACGAAGGCCTTCGGCAGGTTGCGGGGGTGCTCCGGGTCCTCCGGCAGCTCCTCGCCCTCCGCCGCGGGCGAGGGCGGAACGGGCTGGTCCGGTCCGTACTCCGCGACCAGCCCCGCCGGCTCCACCCCCAGCTCCTCCAGGGCCTTGGTCTCCAGCTGCTCGATGCGCAGCCGCTTCTCGGCGCCGAGCACCTCGCCCCGGTGGACGGAGTCGGTGAGCTTGTCCAGCTCGCCCTTGAGGTCGCGGCCCCGGCCCCGCTCGGCGGCCAGCCCGCGCTCCCGCTCGCCCTTGGCGGCCTCGGCCGACGTGCGCTCCTGATCGGCCCGTACGAGGGAGACCTCGACGTGGGCCAGGAGCTGACGGGCGCCCGAGGCGACGGCGGAGGCCACGGCCGCCTCATGGCTCAGCCGGGCCCGCCGCTGCTCGGCCCGGGCCCGCGCCTCGCGCTCGGCCCGGGCGGCCCGGTCCAGCCCGTCGGCCCGCCCGGCCAGCCCCTTGACCCGCTCCTCGTGCGTACGGGCCTGGAGCCGGGCCTCCATCTCGGTCTGGCGGGCGTTGGCCCCGTCGGCGGCGAGCCGGTCCCGTACGGAGGTGTCGGGCTCCTCCTCCACCGGCGCCTCCTGGGCCACCAGCAGCCGCTCGGCCAGCTCCTCGGCCTCCTCGACCGCCCGCTCCAGGGCCTCCTGGGCGCGGGCGGCGGAGGCCGTCATCCGCTCGGCCTCACCCGCCGCCGCCCGGGCCTGCCCGGAGAGCCGCCCGAGCTGCTGGGCGACGCCCGACTTCTCCCGTTCGGCCGCCCGCCGCCGCTCCCCCAGCTCCTCGACCAGCGCGGCCGACTCCTTGCGCCGCTCCCCCGCCAGCCGCTGGGCCTCCGCCAGCTCCTCGCACCGCACGGCGAGTTCGGCCAGCTCGGCGGCGGCCTCGTCCACGGAGGCCTGAACCTCCAGCAGACTGGGCGCCCCGGCGGACCCGCCGTGCGCGAAGTGCGCGGAGAGCACGTCTCCTTCACCGGTCACGGCGGTGAGCCCGGGGTGCGCGGCGACGAGCGCCTCGGCCTCCTCCAGGGTGGCGACCACCACGGTGTCCCGCACGAGACGGCGGACGGCGTCCAGGAGGGGGGCGGGGCCGGTGAGGAGGTCGGTGACGGCGGGGGCGGAGAGGGTGGTGATGCTCTCGGTACGGCCGTGGGCACCGGCGCCGGTCTCCGTACGGCGGTGGGCGCCATCCTCCGTACCGCCCGGCGCTCCGCCTTCCGTATCGCCGCCCGGCGCTCCGCTCTGCACCGGCAGGTGCGCGGCGGCACCCGGCACCTGTTCACCGCCCTGCCCCGGTACGTGGCCGGCCCCCACGCCCTCCACCACCCCGTCCGCCAGCAGCATCGCCGCGCGGCCCGCGTCCCGGGCGCGGAGGAGGCGGATCGCGGCGGCGGCCGCGGCCGGGTCCCGTACCGCCACCGCGTCCGCCGCGGCGCCGAGGGCGGCGGCGACCGGGATCTCGTAGCCGGGCCGGACGGTGAGCAGGCCGGCGGCCGGGCCCAGCAGGCCCGTCAGGTGGTCGCGGGCGCCGAGCAGGGCGCCCGTGCCGTCCTTGCGGCGGAGTCCCAGGGCCAGCGCCTCGTGGCGGGCCGCGACCGCCGCCCGGCGGCGCTCGGCGGCGGTGGCCTCGTCGCGGGCGGTGCTGTGGGCGGCCTGGGCGTCGGCCAGGGACTGCTTGGCCCGCTCGTGGCGGACGGTCAGCTCCTCGTCGTCCGCGTCCAGGCCCTCGACCTCGGCCTTGAGCTGCTCGTACTCCTCCTGCGCGGTGACCGCGCGCTCCTGGGCCTCGTCGCGGGAGGCGGCCAGCCGGTCGATCTCGGCCTGGGCCGAACCGGCCCGGCTGCGGGCCGCGTTGACCTGGCCGGTCAGCCGGGCCAGCCCCTCGCGGCGGTCCGCGATGGCGCGGGCGGCGTCCTTGAGCCGGCGCTCCTCGGCGGCCAGCTCGCGCTCCAGGTCGGCGCGGTGGGCGACGGTGTCCTCCAGCGCGTGTTCGGCCGCCTCCAGGGCCGCCGTCAGCTCCGCCTCCTGCTCGCGGATACGGGCGGCCTCGCGCTCCAGGTCCTCGGGGTCGCGGCCCCGGCGCTCCTCTGTGGGGGGCTGGGTGGCGCTCCTGACCCGGGCGTCGGCCAGCGAGATCGTGCCGCGCACCCGCTCGGCCAGCTGCGACAGCTCGTACCAGGTCTGCTGGGCGCGCTGGAGCCGGGGCGCGAGGCGGCGCACCTCGCCCTCCAGCTCGGCCTCCCGGGCGAGCGCCGCCTTCAGGTCGGCCTCGGCCGCCTCCTTCCGCTTCTTCAGCTCGGCCTCGTCGGCGATCTCGTCGCGCAGGGCGTCCCGCAGGGTCACCAGGTCGTCGGCGAGGAGGCGGAGACGGGCGTCGCGCAGATCGGCCTGGATGACGGCGGCGCGGCGGGCGACGGCGGCCTGCCGGCCGAGTGGCTTGAGCTGGCGGCGGAGTTCGTCGGTGAGGTCCTGGACGCGGGCGAGGTTGGCGCCCATCGCGTCCAGCTTCCGCAGCGCCTTCTCCTTGCGCTTGCGGTGCTTGAGCACCCCCGCGGCCTCCTCGATGAAGGCCCGGCGGCCCATCGGGTCGGCGTGCAGGACGGAGTCCAACTGGCCCTGGCCGACGATGACGTGCATCTCGCGGCCGATACCGGAGTCGGAAAGGAGTTCCTGGATGTCGAGCAGCCGGCAGGTGTCGCCGTTGATCTGGTATTCGCTGCCGCCATTGCGGAACATGATCCTGGTGATCGTCACTTCGGCGTACTCGATGGGCAGTGCGCCGTCGGAATTGTCGATGGTCAGCGAGACTTCGGCGCGGCCGAGTGGGGGCCGACCGGTGGTCCCGGCGAAGATCACGTCTTCCATCTTGCCGCCGCGCAGGGATTTCGCGCCCTGTTCTCCCATGACCCAGGAGAGGGCGTCCACCACATTGGACTTTCCCGATCCGTTGGGGCCGACGACACAGGTGATCCCCGGTTCGAACCGCAGGGTGGTGGCGGACGCGAACGATTTGAAACCACGCAGGGTCAGGGCCTTGAGGTGCACGCCGCCGGACTCTACCTTTCGCTCTCGGTTTCGGTGATGAAGGTGCAGGGCACATCAGACGGTAAGCGAGAGGGGCGGGGCGGGGGCCGGGGGCCCGGGCAAAGAAAAAGGGACGCCGAAGCGTCCCTGTGGATCTTGATGCGATCCCGCGCGAGACCGTCGTGCGGTGTCGCGCGGTGGATCGTGGTGCGGTCCTGCACGGGGCATCGCCACGGCCGGCGGGCCGTGTCGTTGCCGGTGGGCCGTCACCCGGGCATACGTCGGCCGGTGACCCTGTCGGTCAGGGGCCCGGCCTGCCGGGAGGCGGCGATCCGTGACGCAGGACGGATCGGATGGAGCGGTTATGAGGAGAGAGTGCCGAGGCTGCTGAGCCTGCCCGGCCCGACCGGCCCCCGAGGGGCCGACGGTCAGGTCAGCGCAGGCTCGCCCTGGGGTACGTCGATGTCGATGCTGTCGAGCAGTGACTCCTGGTGCTGAGCGGCGGCGTTGAGCGCGTCGTTCTCGTGCTGGATCCGGTTCAGCTCGGATTCCAGGTCCTGGACGCGCTGCTGGAGCCGTCGCATCTCGGCGAGGAGTCGCGGGTCGGAACCGCCGACGTAACCGAGAAGCGCCTTTGCCATGATGGATGGTCCTCCACAATGAGTGACCGACCGATGCGGTGTGGGTCGTCTGGGAATCGCACCCGCGGTGCTCGGCAGGGCTCTGTCACCACTGCGGTTCTGCTGCATATCAGCTCTGCCGAACAGCTAAGGTGCGCGGGGTTTTCAGCGTCTCACCAAAAAGTTTGACGGTCAACACGATCACACCCCGTGGAGCCAGGTGTCCCGGGGGCGCGCGGCTGGACGATCATGCGGCGCGACTCACCTGCGGGACCCCGACGGGTGTGGGGATCTTCGCCAATGCCGCAGCCTTGCACGACATCCCGCATCTGGCAACCATCGGCCGCCGGGCGGTCCCTTCGCAGGTCATTTCGGGTGCGGGGCTCCGGGGGCCGGTCCGTGACGGTTCGCTCACGGGCGGCTCCGGCACGCTCACCGGGCGGACTGGGGCGCCGCTTCGGGGCCCGTATCAGCGGATGGCGAATCCGTCGTAACCGCCGCGCGGCGTGTCCCAGATCTCAGTGACTCCCTCCACGCGCCCGGGTGTGTCGTCGGAGCGCAGCCAATCCAGCAGACGGTGGCAATTGTCACGTGATCCTTCGGCGACGACCTGGACGCGACCGTCGTCGAGATTGAGTGCAAAGCCCACGAGTCCACCGATCTCCAAAGCATTTGCCCTGGTGAACCAGCGGAACCCTACTTGCTGTACTCGGCCGCGTACCCAGACCACCAGCCGTGCCTCTTCGTTCATGCCCGAACGCTAACCGGCCAATTGCTCCGAGAACACGGCGGCCCCTTTGGCCCATGGCGTACAGTCCCGTCGCAATAGCCTCACTCGATCGGGTGAGTATAGGGATGAAGATCGACCGGTGATGGTGACATCGCCGCGACATCCGGAGCATGAGGAAGGCACAGCGCATGGGACGCCACCGACGATCCGCCGCAGGCCCCGCCGCTGAAGAACCCGCGGTCAGGGCCGCTTCCGGACACCGGGGCACGCGCCGGAAGAAGAAGTCCGCCGTACCCGTGCGCACCGGACTCCTCGGAGCCTCGGCCGCGATGGCGGTCGGCGCGGTCGCCGTCGCCTCCGGCCTGCTGCCCGGCGGCTCCACCTACACCTCGGGCGGCCCCACCGCCGCCGACCAGGTCCGCTCCGGTGGCGGCGTCCCCGACCTGCTGACGCAGCAGGGCGGCTCCACCACCACCCCGGCCGACCGCTCCTCCTCCCCCGCCAGCCGGGGTAGCGAGCGCCCCGAGGCCCCGTCGAAGTCGCCGTCCACGACACCGTCGAAGACGCCGTCGGAGTCCCCCTCCACCGCGTCGAAGGCCCCGTCGAAGTCGGCCGCGCCCTCTTCCGCGGCCCCCTCGAAGAAGGCGGCGGCGGAGCCGTCCGAGAAGTCGAAGGCGCCCACCACCGCCCCGAAGAAGAGCACCGCCCCGGCGAGCAGGGCCCCGGCACCCACGAAGACCACGGCCGCCCCGCCGCCGGCCCAGAAGCCCGCTCCCTCGCCCTCCGCCGCCTCCGCCCGCAGCGAGGTGCTGGCCCTGGTGAACCAGGAGCGCGCGAAGGTCGGCTGCTCCCCGCTGACCACCAGCGGCGGCCTCACCTCTCTCGCCCAGAACTTCAGCGAGGACATGGCGGCCCGGGGCTTCTTCGACCACACCGACCCCGACGGCGACACCCCCTGGGACCGGGCCGCGCAGGCCGGTGTCCAGGGGCTCGGCGCGGAGAACATCGCCCGTGGCCAGGCCGACGCCCAGGCCGTGATGGACGCCTGGATGAACAGCGAGGGCCACCGCGCGAACATTCTCAACTGCGACTACAAGACCATCGGCATAGGCGTCCACGAGGCCTCCGGCGGCCCGTGGTGGGTCCAGAACTTCGGCTTCTGACCGGGAGCGCGTGTCCCGGACGCCCGACCGCTTTCGCCCGTACAGCGCTCCCTCGGGGTGAGCGCTGTACGGGCGTAAGCTGGTGATATGGCCAGCGATACGGACGATCTCGCCTTCGACGTCTTCTCCCGCCGGTGCCCCTCGCGCTCCACGCTGGAGCACGCCACCGGGCGCTGGGGCGCTCTGACGCTGGGCGCGCTGTACGAGGAGAGCCTCCGGTTCAACGAGCTGCGGCGGCGGGTCGACGGGGTCAGCGAGAAGATGCTCTCCCAGACGCTGCACGCCCTGGAGCGGGACGGGCTCGTCCTGCGGGAGGCCCAGCCGGTCAATCCGCCGCGGGTGGATTACGAACTGACCCCGTTCGGGCGCGAGGTCGCCGGGCGGCTCCTCGGGCTGATCCAGCTCGTGGAGGGGCGGATGGACGAGGTCCTGGCCGCCCGGAGCCGTTACGACGAGGCGCGCGGCGGGCGCTGACAGCGCGGGCAGAAATAGCTGGAGCGGTTCATCCAGGCACGGCGGCGCATCGGCGTCCCGCAGCGGCGGCACGGCTCGCCCTCCCTGCCGTACGCGTCGAGTGACCGGTCGAAGTAGCCGGACTCGCCGTTCACGTTGACGTAGAGGCTGTCGAAGCTGGTGCCGCCCTGGGCGAGGGCCGCGTTCATCACGTCCCGGGCGTGGCCGAGGAGTTCGGCGGACTTGGGACGGGTGAGGGTGGCGGTCGGCCGGTCGTAGTGCAGCTTCGCGCGCCAGAGCGCCTCGTCCGCGTAGATGTTGCCGACGCCGCTGATCAGCGACTGGTCCAGGAGCGCGCGCTTGACCGTCGTACGGCGCAGGCGCAGGGCCGTGTGGAAGGCGGCGTCGTCGAAGAGCGGGTCGAGCGGGTCCCGGGCGATGTGCGCGATGGTGTCGGGCAGGCCGTCGGGGGTGGTGTCGTGCAGCGAGAGCCCGCCGAACGTGCGCTGGTCGACGAAGCGCAGCTCGGTCCCGAGCGCGTCGTCGAACCGCATCCGGATCCGCAGGTGCTTCTCGTCGGGCGCGTCCGTGGGCTGCACCAGCAGCTGGCCGCTCATGCCGAGGTGGCCGAGCAGCGAGGAGGCGGCTTCGTCGATCGGCACCCAGAGGTACTTGCCGCGCCGCATCGCCGTACCGAACCGGACCCCGCGCAGCCGGGCCGCGAAGTCGACCCCGCCCGCGAGGTGGCGGCGGACCGAGCGCGGGTGCAGGACCTCCACCTCGGTGACGGTCCGGCCGCTGACCCAGCGCTCCAGGCCCCGGCGGACGACTTCGACCTCGGGCAGCTCGGGCACGGTGGACCACTCCAGACACGGTGAGCGTA
This sequence comes from Streptomyces araujoniae, assembly GCF_050871195.1. NCBI lineage: Bacteria > Bacillati > Actinomycetota > Actinomycetes > Kitasatosporales > Streptomycetaceae > Streptomyces > Streptomyces araujoniae. The sequence goes on along the minus strand of NZ_CP194070.1, from coordinate 5,808,162 downwards.
GTACGGGAGCACGGGACCGGCTCCCCGGGACAGGGCGAACCCCCCGGTGCGCGGGGCACCGAGGGGTTCGGAGTACTGCGTCAGGCGGGAGCGGCGTCCGGGTCGGGCGACGGGTCGGCAGGGGTGTCGGCGGCCCCTCCGTCGGCGGCGGACTTCTCCGCTGCCTGCCGTGCCTCAGCGGCGGCGCTGATCTCGCGCCAGGCGGACTCGGCCGCCTGCTGCTCCGCTTCCTTCTTGCTACGGCCGGTGCCGGTGCCGTACGAGACACCACCGACGCGAGCGGCAGCAGTGAAGGTCTTCTCGTGGTCCGGGCCGGTCTCCGTGACGAGGTACTCGGGCACGCCGAGGCTCTCGCTCGCGGTGAGCTCCTGGAGGCTGGTCTTCCAGTCCAGGCCGGCGCCGAGGTTCGAGGACCTGTCGATCAGCGGGTCGAAGAGCCGGTGGACCAGCTCCGAGGCCGCGCCGAGGCCCTGGTCGAGATAGACCGCGCCGATCACCGCTTCGAGGGTGTCGGCGAGGATGGAAGCCTTGTCCCGGCCCCCCGTGCCCTCTTCACCGCGGCCGAGCCGGATGAAGGAGCCGAGTTCGAGGCCGCGGCCCACTTCCGCAAGCGCCCGCGAGTTGACCACCGCGGCCCGCAACTTGGCCAGCTGGCCTTCGGGCAGGTCGGGGTGGGTGCGGTACAGCGTGTCCGTGACCACCAGGCCGAGCACCGAATCCCCGAGGAATTCGAGCCGCTCGTTGGTGGGCAGGCCGCCGTTCTCGTACGCGTACGAACGGTGGGTCAGCGCACGCACCAGAAGGGCGGACTCGAGGTGATACCCGAGCCGCCCTTCCAGAAGCGTGTGGGACGAGGCTGTGTTGACGTTGTCTGCCTGCTTCTTGGCGCTGGACAACTCAGACATCGGGCCTCTCACCAGCCGCTCAGACCTCGAGGACCTGGCGCTTGTTGTAGGTGCCGCAGCTCGGGCACGCAATGTGCTGGAGCTTCGGCTCCTGGCAACGCTCGCACGAAACCAGGGTGGGGACCGCAGCCTTCCACTGCGACCGGCGGTGGCGCGTGTTGCTGCGCGACATCTTCCGCTTCGGAACAGCCACGGCTACTTCTCCTGCTTCTCGTCGACGCCCGGTTCGGCGCCGCCCATGTTGTCCTTCTCGCCGTCCTGAACGGTCTCGGCGAGTCCTTGCAGTGCCGCCCAACGGATGTCGACGGCGTCGTGGTGGTGGCCCGGGTTCTCGTCCAGCCTGATTCCGCATTCGGAACACAGACCGGCGCAGGTCTCCTTGCACACCGGCTGCATGGGCAGTGCGAGCACTACCGCGTCACGCAGCACTGACTCGAGGTCGAACAGGCCGTCCTCGAGGAAGAACCTGTCCTCGTCGTCCTCGGCGTCGTCGGCCGGGTCCGCAGGGCGGCCCCGGTCATCGGCGTCAGGGTACGAGAACATCTCCTGGAAATCCGCGTCGACCTCGACGGTCAGCGGCTCCAGACACCTTACGCACTCCCCTTCGGCGGTTGCACGGGCGGTGCCTGTGACGAGCACCCCTTCCATGACCGATTCGAGTCGGAGGTCCAGCTCCAGGGGCGCGCCTTCCGGCACACCGATGACGCCGTCGATACCGAGGACCGGTGAACCGGGAGCTTCCACCGAGCGGGAGAGCCGCTTCAGGGCACCGGGACGCCGACCCAGCTCGCGCGTATCGAACACGAGAGGGTTGCGGTGGTCGAGGTGGCCGTTCAGGGCGTTTCCTGCTTTCGAAATCATGGAGGTCGTGCTTGCTGCGGAGGGGAGGGGCCGTCTGCGGTCCGTAGGCGGCCTGACCTGTTCCGTAGCCGAAACGGGCAGCCGGGATCACGAACCTATGCGCGACCGAGGATTCAGGATACTGGACGGACCGCTCAGCACCCAATCGGCCCAGGGCGGCCCCGGCCGGGACCGGGCCCGGGGTCGGTCAGCGGCCCTCTTCGTACCGGCGCAGCTGCTCCAGGTCGATCATGCTGGTGTCGAAGAGGCTGGTCTCGTCCAGCGCACCCGGCCCCTGCTGGGCGGGCACCTGGGGCTGCTGCTGCCAGCCGTAGCCGGGCTGGGACTGCGGCTGGGGCGGGTACGCGGTGGCGTTCGGGTCGTAGCCGGGGGCGGGCTGCTGGTAGGTCGCGTACGGGTCCGGCACCTGCTGGTAGCCGTACGGGTCCTGGGTCTGCTGCTCCGGGTAGCCGTACGACGCCTGCGCGTACTCGGGCCGGGCGTACTCCCCCTGTCCGTATCCCGGCTCGGCCTGCGGCTGCCGCGGGGGCTGCTCCTGGTAGAGCGGCTGCTGGGGGGTCTGCTGGGGTTCCGGGGTGGCGAGCTCCGCCAGGCCGGCCAGATAGTCGGCGTCGCTGGTGTGGCCCTGGGCGCCCGCCGCGTCCTGGGCGGCGATGTGCGCGCCGAGGTCGTCGGAGGCCACCCGGCCGTGCAGCTTCTGCCGGCCGCGGCCGACCGCCTCCAGGGTCTTGGCGAGGACGGCCTCGAAGGCGCCGAACTTGGCGTCCACATAGGCGTCGGCCCGCTGCCGCAGCGTCTCCGGGTCGGTGCTGCGCTCGGGGGCCTCCGCGAAGTCGGGGTCCTGGTAGCCCTGGTCGTCCAGGCCCTGGCCCCGGCCGAGCAGCTTCTCGCGGCCGCGGTCGACGGAGCCGATGGTCTTGGTGAGGACGACCTCGAAGTTGGCGAGCTTGCTGTCGACGTAGTCGTCGGCCTCGGCCCGGACCTCCTCGGCCTCGCGGCGGGCCTCGGTGAGGATCCGGTCGGCCTCGCTCTGCGACTGGCGGGCGATCTCGGTCTCCGCGATCAGGGAGGCGCGCTCGGCGTGCGCGGACCGGATGATCCGCTCCGCCTCCTGGCGGGCCTGCTCCGCGAACTGCTCCTGGCCGCCGATCAGCTCCTGGGCCTGGGCGAGCGAGCCGGGCAGGGCCTCGCGTACCTCTTCGAGCATGGCGAGCAGCTCGGCGCGGTTGACCACGCAGGAGGCCGACATGGGCATGGCGCGGGCGTTCCCGACCGTTTCGACGATCTCGTCGAGCTTCTTCTGCACGTCCACCGTGTGCTCGCCACTCTCTGCTGCTCTTCGGAGCTGCTGCTCTGTTGGAGACGGACGGGACGACTGTAAGGCCAGTCGGCGGCCACCCGACACCTGGTGACGGACCGTCAGCCGCTCAGCGCTCGCCCAGCCGCTTCGTGAGCGCCTCGTGGACCGTGGGGGGCAGCAGGTGGGAGACGTCGCCGCCCCAGGTCGCGACCTCCTTGACCAGCGAGGACGACAGGAAGCTGTACGTCGGGTTGGTGGGCACGAAGAGGGTCTCGACGCCCGAGAGGCCGTTGTTCATCTGGGCCATCTGGAGTTCGTAGTCGAAGTCGCTGACGGCCCGCAGGCCCTTCACGATCGCCGGGATCTCCCGCTGCTTGCAGAAGTCGACCAGCAGGCCGTGGAAGGACTCCACCTCCACGTTGCCGAAGTCGGCGGTCACCTCGCGGATCAGCTCGATCCGCTCGTCGACGGTGAACAGCCCCTTCTTGGACTGGTTGATCATCACCGCCACGTGCACCACGTCGTACAGCTTGGAGGCTCGTCCGATGATGTCGAGATGTCCGTTGGTGATGGGGTCGAAAGACCCCGGACAGACGGCGCGGCGCACTGTGATTCCCTCGCTCTCCGGTCCGGTCATCGTGCGTCTTCGCACGTAGCGGCGGCGCGACCGTACCAAAGCGTTCCCTCGCCGTAGCGACGGGCCCGCAGTGGCTCGAATCCGGCGGGCCAGCCGAATTCTCCGCCCCGGGTGCTGCGTTCCACGGTGACGAGCGCATCGCCCGTGAGCCACCCCTGGGCACGGAGTGTGAGCAGGATCTCGCGAAGATCGTCGTCGGTGACGGCGTACGGCGGGTCCAGGAAGACGACGTCGTACGGGTGGGCGGGCGCCGGTCCTGTCACGATCTGTTCGGCTCTGCCCGTACGGACCTCGGCGCCGGGCAGGCCGAGGGTGCGGACGTTCTCCCGGACGGTGCGCACCGCCTTCTGGTCCGCCTCGACGAGCAGGGCGTGGACCGCGCCCCGGGAGAGCGCTTCGAGGCCGACGGCGCCCGATCCGGCGTACAGATCGGCGACGCGGATGCCGTCGAGGGTGCCGAGCAGCGCTTCCCAGGTGGAGAAGAGGCCCTCCCGCGCACGGTCGGAGGTGGGGCGGGTGCCGGTGCCGGGCGGTACGGCGAGGCGGCGTCCGCCGGCCGTTCCGGCGATCACGCGGGTCATGGGTGTCGGGTCCTCGGGGTCGGGATCTCTGCGGGCCTGCGGGCACGGGTGGCCGCGTGCCGCTGTGCGTCCACGATATGGCGTGCGGGCCGGACCGGCAGGGCGGCCCCGTGGCTCACGGACCGGCCCGCCCGGATCGCGCCGGGCGCTCACCCCTTGTCGAGATACTCCTCGCGCTCCTTGTCCAGCAGGGCGGCCAGCACCGTGCGCAGCTCCGGCAGGTGTTCCAGCTCCGGGTCGGCGGCGACGATCGCCACGGCCTCCTCGCGGGCGGCGGCGATCACCTCCTCGTCGTCGATGACGGTAAGCATCCGGAGCGAGGAGCGCACCCCGGACTGGGCCTGGCCGAGCACATCGCCCTCGCGGCGCTGCTCCAGGTCGATCCGGGAGAGTTCGAAGCCGTCGAGGGTGGCGGCGACGGCGGAGAGGCGGGCCCGGGCGGGGCTCGCCTCGTGGGCCTCGCTGACCAGCAGGCAGAGCCCGGGGGCGGAGCCGCGGCCGACACGGCCGCGGAGCTGGTGGAGCTGGGAGACGCCGAACCGGTCGGCGTCCATGATCACCATGGCGGTGGCGTTGGGGACGTTGACCCCGACCTCGATGACGGTGGTGGCGACCAGGACGTCGACGTCACCGGCGGCGAACCGGCGCATCACGTCGTCCTTCTCGTCGGGGTGCATCCGGCCGTGGAGCACTTCGACGCTCAGCCCGGCCAGCGCGCCCTTGCGCAGCCCGTCCGCGACCTCCAGGACGGCGAGCGGGGGCCGCTTCTCGGGGTCCTCGTCGGCGGCCGCCTTCTTGGCCCCGGCCTTCTTCGCGCCCTTCCCGTCCTCCTCGGCCTCGTCCCCGATGCGGGGGCAGACCACGTACGCCTGGTGGCCGTTCTCCACCTCCTCCCGGACGCGCTCCCAGGCGCGGGCGAGGAAGTGCGGCTTGTCCTGGGCGGGGACGACATGGCTGGCGATCGGGGAGCGGCCGGCCGGGAGCTGGTCCAGGACGGAGGTCTCCAGGTCTCCGAAGACCGTCATGGCGACCGTGCGCGGAATGGGGGTGGCGGTCATGACGAGCAGGTGGGGCGGCTGCTTGCCCTTGGAGCGGAGGGCGTCGCGCTGCTCCACTCCGAAGCGGTGCTGCTCGTCGACGACGACCAGGCCCAGGTCGTGGAACTGGACCTTGTCCTCGATGAGGGCGTGGGTGCCGATGACGATCCCGGCCTCGCCGGTGACCAGGTCCAGCAGCGCCTGCCGACGGGCCGCCATGCCCATGGAGCCGGTGAGCAGGACGACCTTGGTGCCGTGGTCGGAGCCGCCCAACATGCCGCCCTCGGCCAGCTCGCCCATCATCTCGGTGATCGAGCGGTGGTGCTGCTGGGCCAGGACCTCGGTGGGGGCGAGCATCGCGGCCTGGCCGCCCGCGTCGACGACGGTGAGCATGGCGCGCAGGGCCACCATGGTCTTGCCCGAACCGACCTCGCCCTGGAGGAGGCGGTGCATCGGATGCTCGGTGGCCAGGTCGTCGAAGATCTCCCCGCTGACCTTCTGCTGGCCCTCGGTGAGGGTGAACGGGAGCTTGGCGTCGAAGGCGTCCAGCAGCCCGCCCTCGACGGGGCGGCGGGCGACGGCGGGGAGCTGGGTGTCGGCGTACCGGCGGCGGGCCAGGGCGACCTGGAGGACGAATGCCTCGTCCCACTTGAGCCGGGCCCTGGCGTCCTCGATGTCCGCCTTGGTCTGCGGGCGGTGGACCTTGAGCAGGGCCTCGGGCAGCGGGGTGAAGCCGCGCCCCTCGCGCAGGGCGGCGGGCAGCGGGTCCACCGCGTCCTGCGCGCTGGGCAGCACGGCGTCCACGGCCTTGGCGATCCGCCAGGAGTCGAGCTGCTTGCAGGCGGGGTAGATCGGCAGCAGCCGTCCGGCGAAGGCGTCCACGGCCTCGGTCGCCTCGTCGGCGTCGGAGACGTCGAGCAGTTGGTACGTGGGGTGGGCGAGCTGCATCTTCCGGTTGAAGACGGAGACCTTGCCCGCGAACATCGCCTGGCGGCCCGGGAGCAGCTCCTTGTGCGGCTTGTGGACGCCGTGGCCGAAGAAGACCAGCTGGAGGCGGCCGCTGCCGTCGGTGAGGGTGACCTCCAGGCGCTTGCCCCGGCCGTTGTTGAACATCAGGATCCGGGCGTCGGCGACCTGGGCGACGACCGTGACGTGCTCGTCCAGCGGGAGGTCGGCCAGCGCGGTCAGCCTGCCGCGCTCCTCGTACCGCCGCGGGTAGTGGTGCAGCAGGTCCCCGACCGTGTGCAGGCCGAGGTGTTCGGCCATCACCTTCGCGGTGGCTCCGCCGAGCAGCTTCTTGAGAGGTTCATCGAACGAGGACACGCGGTCCATTGCACACCACGCCACTGACAACCGTCCGCCGGGCACGCACACCCGGCCGGGGTCACTCGACGCCGATCAGCAGGGGCGCGCGCTGGTGGCCGCCCCGGTAGACGACGGTGTCCACGGCGAGATGGCCCTCGCGTACGTACTCCTCCAGCGCGTCCGCGAGCGTGTCCGGGACGTCCTCGCCCAGGACCAGGGTGACCAGTTCGCCGCCGGCCGCCAGCATCCGGTCCAGCACCGTGCGGGCGGTGGTCCGGACGTCGGCGCCGATCACGGCCACGTCCCCGTCGATCAGGCCGAGGACGTCCCCGGCCTGGCAGATGCCCGCCATGGTCCAGGACCGGTGCTCGGCCACGGCCAGTTCGGCGTAGCGGGTGGCCCCGGCGGCGGCGGTCATGGCGACCACGTCCTCGTCGAAGCCCCGGTCCGGTTCGTGCACGGCGAGGGCGGCGATGCCCTGGACGGCGGCGCGGGTGGGGACGAGGGCGACCCGGACCCCCTCGGTCCTGGCCTGTTCGGCGGCGGCGGCCGCGGTGTGGCGCAGGGCCGCGTCGTTGGGCAGCAGCACCACCTCGCGGGCGTGGGCGCGGCGGATGGCGTCGACCAGTTCGCCGCTGGCGGGGGGTTCGCCCGGGCGGGCGATCACGGTGGTGGCGCCCGCCTCGGCGCAGAGCCCGGCCAGTCCGTCGCCGGGGACCACCACGACGACCGCGCGCCGGGCGGGTTCGGCCTGGACGCGCACGTCGTGGCCGCTCTCGGTGGCGAAGTGGGTGATGCGGATCCGGTACGGCCGCCCGGCCTCGACGCCCGCCTCCACGGCGGCCCCCGCGTCGTCGACGTGGACGTGCACGTGCCAGAGCCCGTCGCCGCCCACCACGACCAGGGAGTCGCCGAGCGCGTCGAGGCGGGCGCGCAGCCGGTCCACCTGCTCGTCGCGGGCCTCCAGGAGGTAGATCACCTCGAAGGCGGGCCCGCCGCCCCCGGCCTCCTCGGGGCAGTCGAGCGGGCCGTCGGCCGCCCCCGCCGGAACCGGCACCCCGCCCACCGGCAGCCCCACGACGGACCCGCCGTCCACGGGCGCGGCCGCCTTCCCGGGTCCGGTGCGCGGCTCCCGTACCGGCGCCTGTCCGGTGACCGCCTCCAGCAGCGCTCCCAGGACCGTCACCAGCCCCCGCCCCCCGGCGTCCACGACCCCGGCGCGGCCGAGCACGGCGAGCTGCTCCGGGGTCCGCTCCAGCGCGGCGCGCGCCCCCTCGTACGCGGCGCGCACCACGGCGTGCAGGTCTCCGGCGTCCCCGCGCGCGGCTTCGGCGGCGGCCGTGGCGACGGTGAGCACCGTGCCCTCCACGGGGTGGGCGACGGCCTGCCGGGCGGCGTCGGCGGCGCGGGTCAGGGCGAGGGCGAGGTGGTCCGCGTCGCTGCCCTCGGCCAGCACCCCGGCCATCCCGCGCAGCAGCTGGGCCAGGATCGTGCCGGAGTTCCCGCGCGCGCCGATCAGGGCGCCGTGCGCCATGGCGTGTACGGCGTCGGCGGTGGCGGGGGTGGTGGTGCCGGTCTCATGGGCGGCGAAGACCGCTTCGACGGCCGCGGCGGCGGATTCGACGGTCAGGTAGAGGTTGGTCCCGGTGTCCCCGTCGGCGATGGGATAGACGTTGATCGCGTCGATCTCCGTACGCTCCCGGCCCAGGGCCTCCAGGGCCAGTGAGCACCAGGTGCGCACCGCGACGGCGTCCAGGTCGTCGGGGAGCTGCGGCACCGATGGTCCTCCTTGAAGCGGCCGTGGCAACGGGCTGCACCGCAGGTTAGCCCGCCTTCCCGAGCCCCGGCAGGGACAGGGGGCGGGAGGGGGAGGGTCCCACCCGTGGTAGTTTCGTATCTCCGAAGCAGGCGTTGTATGCTGCTTCGGTTGCCCGATGAGAGTCGGGCCATTCCTCCGGTACCGCCACTTCATTCAATGATTCCGGCGCGCCGGAATTCACTGTAAGTGCATCTGAAGTCTTTGGAGTGACCCGTGGCTGCCAACTGCGACGTCTGCGGCAAGGGGCCGGGCTTCGGCAACAGCATTTCGCACTCGCACCGCCGTACGTCCCGTCGCTGGAACCCCAACATCCAGCGCGTGCGTGCCGTGGTCGGTCGAACGCCGAAGCGGCTCAACGTCTGCACCTCGTGCATCAAGGCCGGCAAGGTCGCGCGCTGACGTTTCCGTCGTAGCGCAGCCTTCCGGTTGCCCGAAAAGCCGGTCCACCTCGGTGGACCGGCTTTTTGCTGTGCTCATCGGGCGGTGGTCACTCGGCGGGGCGGGTGCGCCAGCCGTGGTCGACCGGGCCGATGCCGCCGCCGAGCGGGAATCCGGCCCGGATCGCGCCGGTGACGTACGCCTTCGCGCTCTCCACCGCCGTGGGGACGTCCTGGCCGAGCGCGAGCCCGGAGGCGACGGCGGAGGCGAGGGTGCAGCCGGTGCCGTGGGTGTGCCGGTTGTCGTAGCGGGGGGCGCGCAGCCAGTGTTCCGCGCTCCCGTCGGTGAGCAGGTCCACCGCGTCGCCGGTCAGATGGCCGCCCTTGATCAGCGCCCAGCGGGGCCCGAAGGCGAGGATCTCCTCGGCGGCCCGGCGCATCCCGCTCTCGTCGGTGACCGTGACCCCGGTGAGCTGCGCCACCTCGTCGAGGTTCGGGGTGGCGACGGTGGCGACGGGCAGCAGCTTCGTCCGTACGGAGTCGAGCGCCTCGGCGGCCAGCAGCGCGTCCCCGTGCTTGGAGACCCCGACCGGGTCGACGACGACGGGGGCGTCGGTGGCGGCGAGGAGTTCCGCGACGGTCTCCACGAGGGCGGCCGACGCGAGCATCCCGGTCTTCACCGCCTGGACGCCGATGTCGTCGACGACGCTGCGGTACTGGGCGCGTACGGCCTCCACCGGAAGCTCCCACGCGCCCTGGACACCCAGGGAGTTCTGTGCGGTGACGGCGGTGAGCACGCTCATGCCGTGCACGCCGTGGGCCAGCATGGTCTTCAGGTCGGCCTGGATTCCCGCACCGCCGCCGGAGTCGGAACCGGCGACGGTGAGCACGCGGGGCGGTACAGCGGTACGTATGGGCATGCGCAGCAATCTAACGGGAGCCCTCGCGCGACCCGGTCAGTAGGTGTCCTCGATCGCGCCGAAGTGGTCCCAGCCGCCCTTGCTGGTCCAGGGCGCTCCGTCGACGGTGACCTGGGGCAGCGCGGAGGGGTTGAGGACCTCTCCGATCACCTTCCAGCGGGCGGGGAGCTTGGCGTCGGGCGGGAAGGTGGCCACGATCGCGTGGTCCTCTCCCCCGGTCAGCACCCACTGGAGCGGGTCGACGCCGACGGCCTGGCCGATGTCGGACATCTGCGAGGGGATGTCGATGAGGCCGGAGCGCAGGTCGATGCGGACCTTGCTGGCCACTGCGATGTGCCCGAGGTCCGCGACGAGCCCGTCGCTGACGTCGGTCATCGCGGTGGCGCCCAGCCCGGCGGCGGCGGGGCCCGCGTGGTACGGCGGTTCGGGGCGGCGGTGGGCCTCGACGAAGGCGCGGGGCGAGCGGAAGCCCCGGGAGAGCACGGCGTACCCGGCGGCGGACCAGCCGAGCCAGCCGGTGACGGCGACGACATCGCCGGGGCGTGCGCCGGCGCGGGTGACCGGCTCGTGGTTGCGCAGGTCACCGAGGGCCGTGATGGAGACGGTGATGGTGTCACCGCCGACCACATCGCCGCCGACGACGGCCGCCCCCGCCACCTGGCACTCGTCCCGCAGCCCGTCCATCAGCTCGGCGGCCCAGGTGACCGGGAGGTCGGCGGGGACCACGAGGCCGAGGAGCAGCGCGGTGGGCACGGCGCCCATGGCGGCGATGTCGGCGAGGTTCTGGGCCGCCGCCTTGCGGCCGACGTCGTACGCCGTCGACCAGTCGCGGCGGAAGTGCCGCCCTTCCAGCAGGATGTCCGTACTGGCCACGACCCTGCGGTCGGGGGCGGCCACGACCGCGGCGTCGTCGCCGGGCCCCAGCCGTACCGCCGGAGTGGTGGTGAGCCGGGACGTCAGCTCTCTGATGAGGCCGAACTCCCCCAACTCGCCCACGGTTCCCTTCACCGAGTCTCACCTCTCATCTATCGCCCCGGACACCCGTCCGGGCCCCCGGTCGCGAGCCGTCACTGCTGTCGGTACCGTCAGGAGAGCTGCCGGCACCGTCAAGGGATACGTCAACTTCCGCACGCCGCACGCCACGCTGTGGACGTCATACGTCCCGTAGGTCTCCCCGTCACCCTCCGCGACGCGATAACGTGGCGTCCCTTTCCCCCACATGATCCTCGTGGCCGCCCTGGAGGTTCCGTGGTACAGGCGTACATCCTCATCCAGACCGAGGTGGGCAAGGCGTCGATCGTCGCCGAGACCATCTCCAAGATTCCGGGAGTCATCCAGGCAGAGGACGTCACCGGTCCGTACGACGTGATCGTGCGCGCCCAGTCCGACACGGTCGACGCGCTCGGCCGCATGGTGGTCGCCAAGGTGCAGCAGGTGGACGGCATCACGCGCACCCTGACCTGTCCGGTCGTCCACCTCTGACCCCCGTCCGGTGCCGCGCGGGACGCGCGGCCCTCGCCCGTGGTTCCCCGCCCCGGCACCGTGATCCTCCGCTCGCCGACGGGGCGATCGTACTGCCCCGCGGCTCCCCCCTGTCCACGTCCGTGGCACCCCCTGCCCCGCGGGGAAGCCCCGCCCCACGCCGGAAGGCCGGGACGGCCACCGCCGTCCCGGCCTTCCGGGTCTCTCAGCGCAGTCCGGTGGAGCGGGTCAACGCGGCCTGGATCAGCCGGTCGACCAGCTCCGGGTAGCTGACGCCGCTCTCCTGCCACATGCGCGGGTACATGGAGATCGGGGTGAACCCCGGCAGGGTGTTGATCTCGTTGATGACGAAGGTGCCGTCCTCGGTGAGGAAGAAGTCGGCGCGCACCAGCCCCTCGCAGGAGGTGGCGTCGAAGGCGGCGACGGCGAGCCGCTGGACCTCGGCGGTCTGCTCCTCGGTGAGCGGGGCGGGCACCAGGCCCGTGGCCGAGTCGATGTACTTGGCCTCGAAGTCGTAGAAGTCGTGCGCGGTGACCGGCGGGATCTCGGCGGGCACGCTGGCGCGCGGCCCGTCCTCGAACTCCAGCACCCCGCACTCGATCTCACGGCCGCGCAGCAGCGACTCCACGAGGAACTTGGGGTCGTGGCGGCGGGCCTCCTCGATCGCCGCGTCGAGCCCTTCGAGGCCGTCGACCTTGGTGATGCCCATGGAGGAGCCGCCCCGGGCGGGCTTGATGAACAGCGGCCAGCCGTGCTCCCCGGCGAAGTCCACGATCCGCTTGCGTACGGCGGAGGGGTCGCGGTCCCACTCGCGCGGGCGGACCACCTCGTACGGTCCGACCGGCAGCCCGAAGGAGAGGAAGACGCGCTTCATGTACTCCTTGTCCTGGCCGACGGCCGAGGCGAGGACGCCCGCGCCGACGTAGGGCACACCGGAGAGTTCCAGCAGCCCCTGGAGCGTGCCGTCCTCCCCGTACGGACCGTGCAGGACGGGGAAGACGACGTCGACCTCACCGAGCGCCTTGGGCACCGAGCCGGGTTCGCTGTAGACGACCTCGCGGCTGCCCGGGTCGACCGAGAGGACGACGCTGCCCTCGGTGGACTCCGCCAGCTGGGCCACGTCGGGGACCTTGCGGTCGGTGATGGCCATGCGTTCGGGCTCATCAGCGGTGAGCGCCCAGCGGCCGTCCGTCGTGATGCCGATCGGCAGGACGTCGTACTTCGTCCGGTCGATGGCCTTCATGACGGCACCGGCCGTGACGACCGAGATGCCGTGTTCGGAGCTGCGGCCGCCGAACACGACAGCCACACGCGGCTTACGGCGCTGCCGCTCGGGGCTCTCGGGGCGCTCGGGGCTCTGGGGGAGGTTCTCGCTGCTCATATCGCGACGAGCGTACCTGCTGGTAGAGGAGGAGTCAGCGTCGCTCGGCCTTGGCGCTCCGCGACATCAGCTCCTTCACCGCGACGACCGGGGACTTGCCCTCGTGGACGATCGAGACGACGGTCTCGGTGATGGGCATGTCGACGCCGTGGCGTCGGGCCAGGTCGAGGACCGACTCGCAGGACTTGACGCCCTCGGCGGTCTGCCTGGTGACGGCGATCGTCTCCTGGAGCGTCATGCCCCGGCCGAGGTTGGTGCCGAAGGTGTGGTTGCGCGAGAGCGGCGAGGAGCAGGTGGCCACCAGGTCGCCCAGGCCCGCGAGTCCGGAGAAGGTCAGCGGGTCGGCGCCCATGGCCACGCCCAGCCGGGTGGTCTCGGCCAGGCCCCGGGTGATGAGGGAGCCCTTGGTGTTGTCCCCGAGGCCCATGCCGTCCGCGATGCCGACGGCGAGGCCGATGACGTTCTTCACGGCGCCGCCCAGCTCGCAGCCGACCACGTCGGTGTTGGTGTAGGGCCGGAAGTACGGGGTGTGGCAGGCGGCCTGGAGGCGCTGGGCGACGGACTCGTCGGCGCAGGCGACGACGGCCGCGGCGGGGCGGCGCTCGGCGATCTCCTTGGCGAGGTTGGGGCCCGAGACGACGGCGACGCGGTCGGCGGAGACCTTGGCGACGTCCGCGATCACCTCGCTCATCAGCTTGGCGGTGCCCAGCTCGACGCCCTTCATCAGGGAGACCAGGACGGTGTCGGGCTCCAGGTGCGGGGCCCAGTCGGCGAGGTTGGCGCGCAGGGTCTGGGAGGGCACGACGAGGAAGGCGAACTCGGCGCCGCGCAGCGCCTCGGCGGGGTCGGTGGTGGCCCGGATCGAGGCGGGCAGCTCGATGCCCGGCAGGTAGTCCGGGTTGGTGTGCGTGGTGTTGACGGCCTCGGCGACCTCGGCGCGGCGCCCCCAGAGGGTGACGTCGCAGCCCGCGTCGGCGAGGATCACGGCGAACGCCGTACCCCATGAGCCGGTTCCGAAGACGGCCGCTTTGACGGGGTGCGTCACGTGGATCCCTTTCCCTGCGCCCTGCGCCGTTGTTCGGCCCGGGCCTTGCGGTGATCGTAGAGCTCGGCGGGGGCCTTCTCCCCGCGGACGTCCTCCAGCTGGCGGGTGATCGCGGCCATGATGACCTCGGTCGCCTGGCGCAGCACCTCGGGCGTCGGCTCGACATCGTAGAAGCGGCTGAGGTCCACGGGCGGACCCGCCTGCACGGTGAGCGTCTTGCGGGGGAACAGCCGGAGCTTGTTCTCCTTGGCGTACGGCGGCATCACGTGGTTGGCACCCCACTGGGCGACGGGGATGACCGGGGCCCTGGTCATCAGCGCGACGCGGGCGGCGCCGGTCTTCCCGGCCATCGGCCACATCTGCGGGTCGCGGGTGAGCGTGCCCTCGGGGTAGAAGGCGACGCACTCGCCGCGCCCGATGGCGTCGACGGCGGCCCGGAAGGCGTCCAGCGCGTTGGTCGTCTCGCGGTAGACGGGGATCTGGCCGGTGCCGCGCAGCATCATCCCGACGAAGGGGGTGCGGAAGAGGCCCGCCTTCGCCAGGAACCGGGGCACGCGTCCGGCGTTGTACTGGAAGTGGCCGTAGGAGAGCGGGTCCAGGTAGGAGTTGTGGTTGACGGCGCTGATGAATCCGCCGTCGGCCGGAATGTGTTCCATCCCCCGCCAGTCGCGCTTGAACAGAACCACCAGTGGCGGCTTGGCGATAACCGCCGCCAGGCGGTACCAGAAGCCGATTCTGCGGCGGGACACTCGGACACCTTCCTCTAAGGACCTCACGGGAACGGCGACCTGTTGCCGGCTACCGACGGTCAAGTCTCGCCCCAGGCCCCTCCTCTGTCGAGAACACCGTACGCCTCACCTTCGGGAGGGGGCCTCCGGGTTGTCGTACCGGCAGGCGAGAATAAGTCCTCATGGGTACGGAGGGGGAGATCGCCACGAACACCGATCCGGCCGGGCCGTGGTCCCTGGTCGTTCCGCTGAAGCCGCTCGCGCGGGCCAAGAGCCGCCTGGGCCGGGCGGCGGGCGAGTCCCTCCGGCCGCGGCTGGCCCTCGCCTTCGCGCAGGACACAGTGGCCGCGGCGCTCTCCTGCGCCCGGGTGCGGGATGTGGTGGTCGTCACGGACGACACGGCGGCCGGGGCGGCCCTTTCGGCGCTCGGCGCGCGGATCGTGCCGGACTCCCCGGCGGCCGGGCTCAACCCGGCGCTGGCCCACGGGGCGCGCTCGGTGCGGGCCCTCGCCCCCGCCCTCCCGGTCGCCGCGCTCAACGCGGATCTGCCGGCGCTGCGCCCCGCCGAATTGGCGCGGGTGCTCGATTTTGCCTCCGCTTTTCCTCGCGCATTTCTCCGGGACGCGGCGGGAATCGGGACGACATTTCTGTCCTGTGCCGGGCCCACGGAATTGCGTCCGGCTTTCGGCGGCCCCTCCGCCGCCCGGCACCTGGCTTCGGGCGCCGTGGAAATTGCGCTGCCGGGCGTCGACTCGGTGCGCCGGGACGTGGATACGGGCGAGGACCTGCGGGTGGCCCTGGGCCTCGGCGTGGGGGCGTACACCCGGCGGCTCGGCCTCGCGCTGCCGCTCTTCGCCGGACCGGTGGACCGCTAGGCTGCGGCCCATGCAGGCGACCTCGTACACGTACGACCCCGAGACCCGCACCGGCAGTGTGCTGCTGGACGACGGCACCCCGGTGGAATTCGACGCCGCGGCCTTCGACGCGGGCGGCCTGCTGCTGCTCCGGCCGGGGCAGCGGGTGCGGATCGAGGGCGAGGCGCGGGGCTCCGGCCTGCGGATCACGCTGGTGACGCTGCAGACGTTCTGACGCACGTCCGTCCGGTCGTTCCTCTCCGTCCGCCACGCACGCCCGGCCCCTCCGTCACGCACGCCCGGTCGTTCTCCGTACGCGTACCGGCCGTTCCCCACGCACGTCCGGTCGTTCCCCACGCACGTCCGGTCGTTCTCACGCACGTCCGGTCGTTCTCAGGCGCGTCCGGCCGCTCCCGCGCGTCTCCGGTGGGCCGAACGGGCCCGGACAGCCCGCGGGCCGGGCTCCCCCGGAGGGGAGCCCGGCCCGGCGCGTTTCCTCGAAGCGAGCGGTCGCCCGGTCTCACTTCTTGCGTGCGGTGGCCTTCTTGGCCGTGGTGGTGCGCGCGGTGGTCTTCTTCGCGGGCGCCTTCTTCGCCGTGGCCTTCTTGGCGGGCGCGGTCTTCTTGGCCGTGGCGGTGGCCTTCTTCGCCGTGGCCGCCTTCTTCGCGGCCGGCGTGGCCTTCTTCGCGGTGGCGGTCGCCTTCTTGGCGGTCGTCTTCTTCGCCGCGGTCTTCGCCGGAGCCGTCTTCTTGGCGGTGGTCTTCTTCGCCGTGGCCTTCTTGGCGGCCGACTTCTTGGCGGCGGCGGCCTTGACCGTCGTACGGGCGGCGGAGGATCCGCCCGACAGGCTGCCCTTGGGCGCCTTCTTCACGGCCACGTCGTTCTTGGGGAGCTTCTTGGAGCCGCTCACCAGGTCCTTGAACCCCTGGCCCGCGCGGAAGCGGGGCACCGAGGTCTTCTTGACCCGGACGCGCTCACCCGTCTGCGGGTTGCGGGCGTACCGGGCGGGGCGGTCGACCTTCTCGAACGAGCCGAAGCCGGTGACCGAGACACGGTCCCCGGCGACCACGGCACGGACGATCGCGTCGAGTACCGCGTCGACGGCGTCTGCGGCCTGCTGGCGGCCGCCGACCTTGTCGGCAATCGCTTCTACGAGCTGCGCCTTGTTCACGTCTTCCCCTTCGGAGACATTGCCGGAACGAAAGTGTTCAGGCTTTTTCGCACGTTAGGCAGATATATACCGCAAATCAAACACGAAACGGGCTAATCACCCTAGTGCCGCAACGAAGTCGACCGATGCGCAGTTCCACGTGTCAGTCACCTTCGGGGAATCGGCCCTCATCGAGGTCCTTCATCAACCGGTCCAGACGCCTTGCCGCGTCCGGGAGATCGTGCTTCGCCGCGGCCGTGACGACCAGCAGCTTCCGGGAGAGCGCCATCCGTACGCCCTCCGGGACTTGCAGTGCACGCACCTTCGCGTGCGCTTCCTTCAGTTGGTCGGCGACTTGGCCATAGAGCTTGAGTTGGCTGTCGCGTTCCATGCACCGATTGTGCCATCTGGGGCGAGTTGTCGCCCGAGGGGGGCTCAACAAGCGACTGCGCCCCCTGCCGGGAGGCAGGGGGCGCAGTCGTGGAAAAGCGCTGCTCAGGCGTCAATTGTACGCGGCTTGTGGGCCGGCCTGGCGGCCTCGTAAGCGGCGATGTCCGCTTCGTTCTGAAGGGTGAGGCTGATGTCGTCGAGACCGTTCAGCAGCCGCCAGCGGGCGTTCTCGTCCAGCTCGAAGTCGGCCGTGACGCCCTCGGCGCGGACCTGGCGGGCCTCCAGGTCGACGGTGATCTCGGCGCTCGGGTCGGCCTCGCTCAGCTCCCACAGGGCGTCGACGACCTTCTGGTCCAGAACGACGGTCAGCAGGCCGTTCTTCAGCGAGTTGCCCCGGAAGATGTCGGCGAAGCGGGAGGAGATGACGGCCTTGAAGCCGTAGTTCTGCAGGGCCCAGACGGCGTGCTCGCGGGAGGAGCCCGTACCGAAGTCGGGACCGGCCACCAGGACCGTGGCGCCCTGCCGCTCGGGGCGGTTGAGGACGAAGTCGGCGTCCTTGCGCCAGGCTTCGAAGAGGCCGTCCTCGAACCCGTCGCGGGTGACCTTCTTGAGCCAGTGGGCGGGGATGATCTGGTCGGTGTCGACGTTGCTGCGGCGCAGCGGGACGGCCCGGCCGGTGTGGGTGGTGAAGGCTTCCATGGCTATGCGACTCCGGCGGGGGTACGGGTGTCGGACAGGTCGGCGGGCGAGGCCAGATGGCCCAGTACGGCGGTGGCGGCGGCGACCTGGGGCGAGACCAGGTGGGTGCGGCCGCCCTTGCCCTGCCTGCCCTCGAAGTTGCGGTTCGAGGTGGAGGCGGAGCGCTCGCCGGGGGCCAGCTGGTCGGGGTTCATACCGAGGCACATCGAGCAACCCGCGTGCCGCCATTCGGCGCCGGCGGCGGTGAAGACCTTGTCCAGCCCCTCGGAGACGGCCTGCAGCGCGACCCGGACCGAGCCGGGGACGACCAGCATCCGTACGCCGTCGGCCACTTTGCGGCCGTCCAGGATCGAGGCGGCGTTGCGCAGGTCCTCGATGCGGCCGTTGGTGCACGAACCTACGAAGACGGTGTCGACGCTGATGTCGCGCAGCGGCTGGCCGGCGGTCAACCCCATGTACTCCAGGGCCTTTTCCGCGGCGTTGCGCTCCGACGCGTCCTCGTACGAAGCCGGGTCGGGGACGTTCGCGGAGAGCGGGGCGCCCTGGCCCGGGTTGGTGCCCCAGGTGACGAACGGGGCCAGCGCGGCGGCGTCGATGACGACCTCGGCGTCGAACACCGCATCGTCGTCCGTGCGCAGGGTCTTCCAGTACGCCACGGCGGCGTCCCACTCCGCGCCCCTGGGGGCGGCGTCGCGGCCCTCCAGATAGGCGAAGGTGGTCTCGTCCGGGGCGATCATGCCCGCGCGGGCACCGGCCTCGATCGACATGTTGCAGATGGTCATCCGGGCCTCCATCGAGAGCTTCTCGATGGCGGAGCCGCGGTATTCGAGGATGTAGCCCTGGCCGCCGCCGGTGCCGATCCGGGCGATGATCGCGAGGATCAGGTCCTTGGCGGTGACGTCCTCGGGCAGCTCGCCCTCGACGGTGATGGCCATGGTCTTCGGGCGGGCCAGCGGCAGCGTCTGGGTGGCCAGGACGTGCTCCACCTGGCTGGTGCCGATGCCGAACGCCAGCGCGCCGAACGCCCCGTGCGTGGAGGTGTGGGAGTCGCCGCAGACCACGGTGGTGCCGGGCTGGGTCAGGCCCAGCTGGGGACCGACCACGTGCACGACGCCCTGCTCGACGTCGCCCAGCGGGTGCAGCCGTACGCCGAACTCCGCGCAGTTCTTGCGCAGGGTCTCCAGCTGGGCGCGGGAGACCGGGTCCGCGATCGGCTTGTCGATGTCGAGCGTCGGAGTGTTGTGGTCCTCGGTGGCGATGGTGAGGTCGAGGCGCCGCACCGGGCGTCCGGCCTGGCGCAGACCGTCGAAGGCCTGCGGGCTGGTCACCTCGTGCAGCAGGTGCAGATCGATGAAGAGGAGGTCGGGCTCGCCCTCCGCGCGCCGGACGACATGGTCGTCCCAGACCTTCTCCGCGAGTGTCCTACCCATCGCTTTCCCTCCGGCCGGCGTCTTCGCCGGCCCAACTAGAGATTCGGTACGCCGCCGTCCGGATCCCCTGCGGGGCGGTGGCCACGGGCCGTTGTGGGGCCGCCCGTACAGGTTCGCAACTTCCGGAGAAAATTGAACTTGCGTTTCACAGAGTGAGACGGGAGTATCGTCGTATGGACAACTCTAGCGGCGTCGGCGTTCTCGACAAGGCAGCTCTGGTATTGAGCGCCCTGGAGTCCGGTCCGGCCACCCTCGCCGGGCTGGTCGCGGCGACCGGGCTCGCACGGCCCACGGCCCACCGTCTGGCCGTGGCACTGGAACACCACCGGATGGTGGCGAGGGACATGCAGGGCCGGTTCATTCTCGGCCCCCGGCTGTCGGAACTGGCAGCCGCGGCGGGCGAGGACCGCCTGCTGGCCACGGCCGGACCGGTACTCACCCACCTGCGCGACATCACCGGCGAGAGCGCCCAGCTCTACCGCCGGCAGGGCGACATGCGCATCTGCGTGGCAGCGGCGGAGCGGCTGTCCGGACTCCGGGACACGGTGCCGGTCGGCTCCACGCTCACCATGAAGGCGGGCTCCTCGGCCCAGATCCTGATGGCCTGGGAGGAGCCGGAGCGGCTGCACCGGGGCCTCCAGGGCGCCCGGTTCACCGCGACGGCGCTCTCCGGCGTACGGCGGCGGGGCTGGGCCCAGTCGATCGGTGAGCGGGAGCCGGGCGTCGCCTCGGTCTCGGCGCCGGTGCGCGGCCCGTCGAACCGGGTGGTCGCCGCCGTCTCGGTCTCCGGACCCATCGAGCGGCTGACCCGTCACCCGGGCCGGATGCACGCCCAGGCGGTCATCGACTCGGCGGCCCGGCTGAGCGAAGCCCTGCGCCGCTCGGGCTGACACCGCCCCCCGCACCCCCGTCCGCTCCCCTGCTCCTCGTCGGAAGGCCGCCCCAGCGCCGTGGCGGCCCCTTTTTCTCCCCGTCGCCGCCCCCTCCCGCGGCCAACGCCCGTACGGCGGAGGCGAATCGGCCCGGCGCACTCCGGCCCGGAGAAGCAAGAAGACCCTCCACCGAAGTGAAGGGCCTTCCCGTACCGCTCTGTTGTACCCCCGACCGGATTCGAACCGGCGCTACTGCCGTGAGAGGGCAGCGTGCTAGGCCGCTACACAACGGGGGCGTGGTTACTGCTGACTTGCGCTGGGCTACCAGGACTCGAACCTAGAATGACGGTACCAGAAACCGTAGTGTTGCCAATTACACCATAGCCCATGGTGTGACAAGTACCCCCGACCGGATTCGAACCGGCGCTACTGCCGTGAGAGGGCAGCGTGCTAGGCCGCTACACAACGGGGGCCCTAGCGATCCTGCATCGAAAACGTGGGTGCGACCCAGGTGTTCTCGCGGGAAGGATCTGTACCCCCGACCGGATTCGAACCGGCGCTACTGCCGTGAGAGGGCAGCGTGCTAGGCCGCTACACAACGGGGGCTTGTCCTGCTGGATACTGCTGGTCTTGCTGGTACTGCGCTGGGCTACCAGGACTCGAACCTAGAATGACGGTACCAGAAACCGTAGTGTTGCCAATTACACCATAGCCCACTGAAATGCAACCCCTGGAGGGGGCTTCACTTCTGTCTGCGCTTCCCGGTCGGATCTTCCGTCCCGCTCGGGCGGCGCAGGAAGAACATTACCCGAAGGTGTCCGGCGCTCCAAAACGGGTATCGCCCGCCAGCAGCCCGGGGAGCTGGTCCAGCCCGGTGATCGTCACGAGGTCCGGGCGCCCGCCCCTCCCCCGCCGGTCGAGCCAGATACCCGTCAGTCCGGCGGCGACGGCCCCGCTCGCGTCGATGTCGGGCTCGTCCCCCACGTACGCCACCTCGTGCGGCTCCAGCGCGAGCGCCGCGCAGGCCGCGTGGAAGGCGCCGGGCTCGGGCTTGGAGACGCCCAGTTCCACGGCGCAGACCATGGCCTCGAACCGGTCCCGGACGCCGAGCGCGGTCAGCTTGCGGTGCTGGTTCTCGCTGCTGGAGTTGGAGAGGATCGCGTGGCGGTAGCCGGAGGCCAGCCGGTCCAGGACCGGCAGCACGTCCGGGAAGAGCCGCCAGGCGGCCTCGTAGTGGGTCAGATGGCCGGCGAACCAGTCGTCGGCCTCGTCGTCCGTCAGGGGCCGCGAGAGGAACTCCCGTACCCGGTCCCGGCGCTGGCCGAGGAAGTCCGTCTCGCCCGCGGCGACGCGGGCCCAGTGCACGGCGGTGATCGCCTTCCAGGCGGCAAGGGCCTCGTCGACCGTCGCGTACGCCCCGGGCAGCCCCACGCCCTCCAGGTGGAGCCGCATACCGGTGTGGTCGGCGCCCGCGTAGTCGAAGATCGTGTCGTCGATGTCCCAGAGCACGGCGCGGATCGGCATGTACGCCACCGTAGCCGCCCGTGCGGGGTCCCGGCCGGGAAAAGGCGGGAGGGCCGCGGCCGGTCGGCCACGGCCCTCCCGAGGGGCGTGCGTCGCTACGCGGTCAGCTTGGCCAGCGCCGCGTCGATGCGGGCCAGGCTCTTCTCGCGGCCCAGGATCTCCAGGGACTCGAAGAGCGGCAGCCCGACGGTGCGGCCGGTCACGGCGACCCGGACCGGGGCCTGGGCCTTGCCGAGCTTGAGGCCGTGGGCCTCACCGGCGGTCAGGACGGCGTTCTTCAGCGACTCCGCGTCGCTCCAGTCGGCCTGGTCCAGGTGGGCGCGGGCGGTGGTGAGCAGGGCCGCCGGGTCGCCCTTCATCGCCTTGGTCCAGGACGCCTCGTCCTCCACCGGCTCGTCGAGGAAGAGGAAGTCGACGTTGTCGGTGATGTCGGAGAGGACGGTCACGCGGGTCTGGGCGTACGGGGCGATCCGCGTCCACTTCTCCGCGTCGAAGGCCTCCGGGGCCCAGGGGGCGAAGGGGGCCTTCAGCCAGGGGCCGCAGGCCTCGGTGAAGGTCTTCACGTCCAGCATCCGGATGTGCTCGGCGTTGATGTGCTCGGCCTTCTTGAGGTCGAAGCGGGCCGGGTTGGCGTTGACGTCCTCGATGTCGAACGCGGCGACCAGCTCGTCCACCGAGAAGATGTCGCGGTCCTCGGCGATCGACCAGCCGAGCAGCGAGAGGTAGTTCAGCAGCCCCTCGGGGAGGAAGCCGCGCTCGCGGTAGAGGTTGAGGGAGGCCTGCGGGTCGCGCTTGGAGAGCTTCTTGTTGCCCTCGCCCATGACGTACGGCAGGTGGCCGAAGGCGGGGGTCTCCTTGGCGATGCCCAGCTCGATGAGCGCCCGGTACAGGGCGATCTGGCGCGGGGTGGAGGAGAGCAGGTCCTCGCCGCGCAGGACGTGGGTGATCTCCATCAGGGCGTCGTCGACCGGGTTGACCAGGGTGTAGAGCGGGGCCCCGTTGGCGCGGACGATGCCGTAGTCGGGGACGTTCTCCGGCTGGACGGTGATCTCGCCGCGGACCAGGTCGGTGAAGGTGATGGCCTCGTCGGGCATCCGGAAGCGGACGATCGAGGTACGGCCCTCTGCCTCGTACGCGGCCTTCTGCTCGGCGGTGAGGTCGCGGCAGTGGCCGTCGTAGCCGGACGGCTTCCCGGCGGCGCGGGCGGCGTCGCGGCGGGTGTCCAGCTCCTCGGTGGTGCAGTAGCAGGCGTACGCGTACCCGCCGGCGAGCAGCTTCTCGGCGACGTCCTTGTACAGGTCCATCCGCTGCGACTGGCGGTAGGGCGCGTGCGGGCCGCCGACCTCTGGGCCCTCGTCCCAGTCCAGGCCGAGCCAGCGCATCGAGTCGAGCAGCTGCTGGTAGGACTCCTCGGAGTCGCGCGCGGCGTCGGTGTCCTCGATCCGGAAGACCAGGGTGCCCTGGTGGTGCCGGGCGAAGGCCCAGTTGAACAGCGCCGTCCGGACCAGGCCCACATGCGGGTTGCCGGTCGGGGAGGGACAGAAACGTACACGGACTGGTGCGTTAGCCACGCTTGATCACCTTGTTGGTGAGAGTGCCGATGCCTTCGATGGTGACGGCGACCTCGTCGCCGACGTGCAGGGGTCCGACCCCTGCGGGGGTGCCGGTGAGGATGACGTCGCCCGGGAGGAGGGTCATGGCCTCCGTGATGTGGACGACCAGGTCCTCGACGGAGCGGACCATGTCGCTCGTGCGGCCGAGCTGCCGCTGCTCGCCGTTGACCGTCGCCTGGATGGTGAGGTCGTGGGGGTCCACGTCGGTCTCCACCCAGGGGCCCAGCGGGCAGGAGGTGTCGAAGCCCTTGGCGCGGGCCCACTGCTTCTCGCGCCGCTGCACATCGCGGGCGGTGACGTCGTTGGCGCAGGTGTAGCCGAGGATGACGTCCTTGACGCGCTCGCGGGGGACCTCGCGGCACATGCGGCCGATGACCACGGCCAGCTCGGCCTCGTGGTGCAGCTCGCTGGAGAAGGAGGGGTACTCGATCGCGTCGCCGGAGCCGATCACCGAGGTGGTGGGCTTGAAGAAGGTGATCGGCGCTTCGGGGACCTCGTGGCCCAGCTCGGCGGCGTGCTCCGCGTAGTTGCGGCCGATGGCCACGACCTTGTTGGGGAGCACAGGAGGCAGCAGCCGGACCTTGTTCAGCGGGACCTTGGTGCCCGAGAGCTCGAAGTCGGCGTACGGGATGCCCTTGATGATGTCGAGGACGAGGTCACCGGATTCCACGGTGCCCTGTCCCTCGACGGCGCCGAAGGCGACATTGCCGTCGATGGAGAACCTGGCGATGCGCACGGGATGCTGTCGCCCCTCACTTGCTTGCTGGCTGGCTGAAGACTGACGCTCCAGGCTAACTCCGTGAGGGGGCACAGCCTCGCGCATCGCCCGGGGGCTACTGGGCGGCCGTGACCGCGACGGGGGCTTCCATGAGGATGGTGCGGCGCGGGTTGGCCGTCACGTTGGGCAGGGCGGCGGCGTGTTCCGGCAGGAACGGCGTCTGCAGCGCCTCGGCGTCCTTGAGGTGCGCCAGCGTGGTGCGCCGGGGGTTGGCGGTGTTGCGGATCGTCGTCGTCTTCATCTGCCGTCAGGACCCTGTCGGTTCGGGCGCCACCCAGGTGGCGCGGACTTGTCGGATTGGCCATCCCTGTAAAGCGTCAGGCTAAACATCCGATTCCCTGCCGAAGCCGGGTTGAGGCGACGATCATCATGTGAGTTTGCTCACGAAGTAATCGACAATTGGGCCATTCCGGGCGGTGGACCACAGCGTGAGAAACGGACATTCCTCCACTGAATCCACCATTCCGCTCCTGATCATCGCGACTGGGACACCCGTCACCCCTAAGCGACTCCTCCCCGATAGTCCGTTTTACCCACGATCACTCTCCACTGCTTGTTACTCGCTCATCACAACGTGTCACGCAGGTCACAGCCCGGTACATGGGCCTTGTTGGAGATCCTGCACTGTGCTGGAATTCCACGCACCGCCGCGGGTTTCAGACCGGCGCACCGGGGCGCAACGCAGCGCCGAGCGGCGGCGGGAGGGGGAGAGTACGCCGGTCACTCCACGACCACCATGGGGCGCTTCCAGTGCCCTACAACGCCGACACCGTTCTGTCCGTATCCGGACGGAGCGCCTGGTCCAGAGGTTGCGACGCTAGTGCAGGGACGTTTCAAGAGGGATGGCAGCGCTCCGGCGGAACAGGAGCCGCGCGGCGGGACCGACCGCGGTTCCTCGCCCCAGCACGCCCAGAACCCCGGGCCGGCCGCCGCCGGCGACAACGGCGACCGTGCGCAGCGCCCGGGCCCGACGCCGGGCGGCGGGGAGGAGCCGGGCACGCCCGCACCCTCCCGCGGCCCGTCCGACACGGGCTCGCGAATAGCGCTCCGTAACTGGCGCATCAGTACGCGACTGGTCTCGCTCCTCGCCCTCCCGGTGGTGGCGGCGACCAGCCTGGGCGGTCTGCGGATCAACGAGTCCATGACCGACATGCAGCAGTTGGAGCACATGCAGCTGCTGACCCAGATGACCAAGCAGGCGACCTCGCTCGCCCAGGCCCTCCAGGTGGAGCGCGACCAGTCCGCCGGTCCGCTCTCCAACGGCTCCAAGGCGACCGACTACAAGGTCTCCCAGCCGCGTGAGAAGACGGACCGGGCCAAGGACGCGTTCCTCGACGCGACCAACGAGATCGGCGACTTCGAGGGCGACGACGCGCTGGAGAGCATCCACGCGAGCGTCGCCCAGATCGCCTCGCAGCTCGGTGACATCCGGTCGATCCGCAAGTCGGCGTACGAGAAGGACGCGCCGTCCCTCAACACCATCGACCAGTACAGCCAGCTGATCACCTCGCTGCTCAGCCTGTCCCAGGACATGGCCCAGGCGACCAGCAACCCGGACATGATCAAGCGGACCCGTGCCCTGGCGGCGTTCTCCTCCGCCAAGGAGTACGCCTCGATCCAGCGCGCGATCATCGCGGCCGCGCTGCCCGGCGGCTCGGTCAAGGAACCGCACCTCAACGAGAACGACAAGCAGTTCGGCTCCAACGCGCTCGACAAGGAAACCCGCGCGATCAGCTCGTTCAAGGCGATCTACGGGTCGACCGGCGAGAGCGCGGTGGACCTGATGGCCCCGCTGGACAACGGGAACAACCCCGAGATCAACGCGGCGAACATGTACGCCAAGCACATCCTCGACACCCCGAACGGGATCGACGGGGCGAGGGTGCGCTCGTACATGGACTGGTACGACCAGTCCTCCACCAAGATCGACGCGATGAAGACGATCGAGACCACCCTCCTCAGCGACATGGAGGCCAAGGCGCGCGAGCTGCGCGAGGCCTCCCAGCGTGAGGCGATCATCAACGGTGCGGTCATCCTCATCGTGCTCGGTGTCTCGCTCGTCGGCGCCTTCGTGGTGGCCCGCTCCATGATCCGCTCGCTGCGCCGCCTCCAGGACACCGCCACCCGGGTCGCCCAGGACCGCCTGCCCGAGCTGGTCAAGCAGCTCTCGGAGACCGACCCGCAGGACGTCGACACCTCCGTCGAGTCGGTCGGTGTGCACTCCCGGGACGAGATCGGCCAGGTGGCCGCGGCCTTCGACGACGTGCACCGCGAGGCCGTCCGCCTCGCCGCCGAGCAGGCCCTCCTCCGGGGCAACGTCAACGCGATGTTCACCAACCTCTCGCGCCGTTCGCAGGGTCTCATCCAGCGCCAGCTCTCGCTCATCTCCGAGCTGGAGTCGCGCGAGGCCGACCCGGACCAGCTCTCCTCGCTCTTCAAGCTCGACCACCTCGCGACCCGTATGCGCCGTAACGGCGAGAACCTCCTCGTCCTCGCTGGCGAGGAGCCGGGCCGCCGGTGGACCCGCCCCGTCCCGCTGGTCGACGTGCTCCGTGCCGCCGCCTCCGAGGTGGAGCAGTACGAGCGCATCGAACTCTCCGCGGTGCCCGCCACCGAGGTCGCCGGCCGGGTCGTCAACGACCTCGTGCACCTCCTCGCCGAGCTGCTGGAGAACGCGACATCGTTCTCCTCGCCGCAGACGAAGGTCCGGGTCACCGGTCACGCGCTGCCCGACGGCCGGGTGCTGGTCGAGATCCACGACACGGGTATCGGCCTCTCCCCCGAGGACCTCGCGGCGATCAACGAGCGGCTCGCGCAGCCGCCGACCGTGGACGTCTCGGTCTCCCGCCGCATGGGTCTGTTCGTGGTCGGCCGGCTCTCGCTGCGCCACGGCATCCGCATCCAGCTGCGCCCCTCCGACTCCGGCGGCACGACGGCGCTGGTCATGCTCCCCGTCGACGTCGCCCACGGCGGCAAGCAGCCCCCGTCCAAGCAGGGTCCCGGCCAGCAGCCGGGCGGCGCTCCGGGCGGTCTACTCGCCGGCAACGGCTCCGCGGGCGGTCAGCGCCCCGGCGGCGGTCCCGGCGGCCCTGGCGGCAAGAGCCTCGGCTCCGGCCCCGGCGGCCAGCGCGGCCAGGTCGGCGCGGGCTCCGGCCCGCGCGCCGCCCTCCCCTCGCGGGAGAACGGCCAGCAGAACGGCAACCAGAGCCAGGGCTTCCCCGGCCAGGAGCCGCAGCGCCAGGGCGGCGGCCTCTCCGGCGCCTTCGGCAACGGCGCCCGGCTCGGCGCCCGCGGCGGCCAGGGCGAGGCCCCCGGCCGTACGGAGTCGGGTCAGCCCAACCTGTTCGGCCACGGCGCCCCCGTCTCCCCCGGCCAGGGCGGCCGCCAGAACCCGTTCGCCCCGCAGAACAGCCAGCAGGGCGGCCGGCAGAACCAGTTCGGCCAGCAGCAGCACCAGCAGGGCCCCGGTGCCCCGCAGCCGCAGCCGCAGCAGGCCCGCCACGAGCAGAACGGCCCCGGCGGCCAGGGCGGTTTCCAGCAGCCCGGCGGCCCCGGCCGTCAGCTGCCGCCGACCGGCGGTCCGCGCGCCGAGCTGCCCGGCGGCAACCCGCAGCAGCGCCCCCAGGCCGCCAACTGGGGCATCGACACCCCGCGCGGCCACGAGGAGCACGAGAGCACCGGGCAGTTCGCCCAGCCCTCGGCGCCCGGCCAGGACCCGGCGTTCAACGCCCCGGCGAACGGCCTCCAGGACCCGGGCGCGACCGCCGAGTTCGCCCGTCCGGACTTCGGCACCCCGCAGAACCAGCAGTACGGCCGGCAGGCCCAGGACCCGGCGAGCACCGCCCAGTTCGCGCGGCCCGACTTCAACGCGCCGCTCCAGCAGCAGGGCCAGCACCAGGGCCAGGGGCTCCCCGCCCCGCGCCAGCGCGGCCTGGACGGCAACGACTTCGGCGCCCCGCGTCCGGCCGCCTCCCCGGCGGCCGAGGCGCCGTACCGTCCCGCCCTGCCCCAGCAGCCGGAGGCCCTGCCGCCGGCCGGTCCCGGGGACGGCCGCACGCCGCTGTACGACACCCTGGAGACCAACTGGTTCCACGGTCCGGGCCAGGGCGGCCGGCAGGCCGCCGAGCCGCAGGCCCCGGCCGCTCCCGAGCCCGCCGGTGTGCCCGTTCCGCCCATGCCCCGGCGTGGTGCGGCCGAGGCCCCGGTCACCAGCTCCTGGCGCGAGTCGCCCAACGACGAACTCGTACGCCAGGCCGAGCGGGTCAAGAAGCCGGCCGCAGGCGGGGTCACCACTTCC
This sequence comes from Streptomyces araujoniae, assembly GCF_050871195.1. Classification (NCBI taxonomy): domain Bacteria; kingdom Bacillati; phylum Actinomycetota; class Actinomycetes; order Kitasatosporales; family Streptomycetaceae; genus Streptomyces; species Streptomyces araujoniae. The sequence goes on along the minus strand of NZ_CP194070.1, from coordinate 5,780,177 downwards.
GGGCTGCCCCGCCGCGTCCCCCGGGCCAATTTGGTTCCCGGGACCGCTCAGCAGCAGAATCACCAGTCCGGACCTCAGGTTTCGCGTGCGCCCGATGACGTACGCGGTCGTCTGACCAATCTCCGCCGGGGCATCCAGCAGGGACGGCAGGCCGGAAACGGCCCGTCGACCGGCAGTATCCATCTCGGCCCCACTCACCAGCAGGAGCGTTAGTTGAGCCCCATGAGTCAGGCCGCGCAGAATCTGAACTGGCTGATCACCAACTTCGTGGACAACACCCCAGGGGTGTCCCACACGGTGGTGGTCTCCGCGGATGGCCTGCTGCTGGCGATGTCCGAAGGATTCCCGCGCGACCGCGCCGACCAGCTGGCGGCCGTCGCCTCCGGCCTGACGTCGCTGACCGCGGGCGCCTCACGGATCTTCGAGGGCGGCGCCGTCAGCCAGACCGTCGTGGAGATGGAGCGCGGGTTCCTCTTCCTGATGTCCATCTCCGACGGCTCGTCACTCGCCGTCCTCGCCCACCCGGACGCCGACATCGGTCTCGTCGGCTACGAGATGGCCCTCCTGGTCGACCGTGCGGGCACCGTCCTCACGCCCGACCTCCGCGCCGAACTCCAAGGCAGTCTGCTCCACTAGGCGGCCCTGCGGCGGATTCACGACACAATCCCCTCAGGTACCGCTCACAACCCTCACCCGTCCGGCCGCCAGAAACCCCTCACCGGCCCCTTCAGACGGCAAGCCGAGAACCTGCTGTCACGCCCGGAGGATTCATGACCCCGCCACCCGCCTCACCCGATCCGTACGGCGCACTGCACCACGCGTCGTACGACGGTGAAGGCGACCAGCCGCTGGTTCGCCCCTATGCCATGACCGGCGGCCGGACCCGGCCGCGCTACCAGCTCGCGATAGAGGCACTGGTCAGCACCACCGCGGACCCGGCGCATCTGGGGACGCTGCTCCCCGAGCACCAGCGGATCTGCCACCTCTGCCGCGAGGTCAAGTCGGTGGCCGAGGTCTCCGCGCTGCTGTCGATGCCGCTCGGTGTCGCCCGCATCCTCGTGGCGGACCTGGCGGAAGCCGGCATGGTGGCCATCCACCAGCCGGGCAACGGAGAGGCCGGCGGCGCGCCGGATGTGACACTGCTCGAAAGGGTGCTCAGTGGACTTCGCAAGCTCTAGCGGCGGGACGGCTCGCGCCACTACCTCGGCGAAGATCGTGGTGGCGGGCGGCTTCGGCGTGGGTAAGACCACGTTTGTCGGTGCCGTTTCGGAGATCAATCCGCTGCGCACCGAAGCCGTGATGACGTCCGCCTCCGCGGGCATCGACGACCTCACCCACACCGGGGACAAGACCACCACCACCGTGGCCATGGACTTCGGCCGCATCACACTCGACCAGGACCTGATCCTGTACCTCTTCGGTACACCCGGCCAGGACCGCTTCTGGTTCATGTGGGACGACCTGGTCCGCGGCGCCATCGGCGCCGTCGTCCTCGTCGACACCCGCCGCCTCGCCGACTGCTTCCCCGCCGTCGACTACTTCGAGAACAGCGGCCTCCCCTTCGTCATCGCCCTCAACGGCTTCGACGGACACCAGCCCTACACCCCCGACGAAGTACGCGAGGCCCTGCAGATCGGTCCGGACGCGCCCATCATCACGACGGACGCACGGCACCGCGCGGACGCCAAGAGCGGCCTGATCACCCTGGTCGAGCACGCTCTGATGGCACGCCTCAAGTAGTCCCGACACGTAGGCGTAAGTCGTTTTTGCCATACGGAAGTTGTTGTAGTCACGCGGGGGCGGCCTGTGTCGTTTGACACGATCCGCCCCCGTGTTCATAACATTTCGACAGAGAATTGCCCCCGCGCCACCACCCGACGCATCCACACGGTGCCGCTGCGCTCACATGAGCCCCGCCTTTTGACGGGGCTCGCTCTTTATGCCCGTTTTATCTGAGGCGTGGGCCACTCGGAATGACCGATTCCGAGTGTTTGGAGGGGGGCCCGTCCCCGTGCTGCAATTCGTCGAACTCCCGAGTAGTTACGGCCCTGAACGAATAATCCGGCACAACGTAGGTGCCGACGCCGAGAGGTTGTTGGTCGAGTGAGGCGAAGCAACGAGGGCTCCGCGGTGCAGCCCGAGCGGGGCAACTTCACCCCGCCGTCGCATGCTGCGGCATCGCCTGCACAGGCGCCCGAGCCGGAGTCGGCCGGTGGCAGCACCAGCCCGTTCTCGCCGCGCAACTGGCGGGTGGCCACCCGGCTGAACGCGATTCTCCTGATCCCGGTCGTCGTCGGCCTGATCATGGGCGGCTTCCAGGTGAAGGGGTCCATCGACACCTGGAGCGAGGCGCAGGAGGCCGAGAAGATCGCGCGCGTCGTCCGCGCCGCCTCGGACTACGGTCAGGCGCTGCTCAACGAGCGTGACCTCACCGCCCAGCCGCTGCTCTCCGGCGACCGGGACGCCGACATCGTCGAGCAGTCCCGGGCCACCACCGACGAGGCGCGGGCCGCCTTCGACGCCGCGGTGAAGGAGATGCCCGCCAAGCCGGGCCTCGAACGCCGCCTCAAGCTCTTCAAGAACGAGGAGCCCAAGCTCCCCGAGCTGCGCAAGGCCGCCTACTCGCAGGCGCTCGACCCGGTGAAGACCGAAGAGGGCTACACCCAGGTCCAGCACCAGCTGATGCAGTTCGCCAACGAACTCGGCCTCGGCACCGGCAACATCACCAGCTACGGTCGCACCGTCTACGCGCTGGAACTGTCCAAGGCTGCAGAATCGCTTCAGCGCTCGATCGGCATGCACCTGCTGGTGCGCCCGAGCAAGAAGCCCGGCACCTACGACGAGCAGGTCAAGGCCTTCGGCTCGTACAACTACCTGGAGCAGATCGCCCTCGCCGAGTTCAACGCCGGCGGCACCCAGGCCGACGTGGACCGGCTCAAGCAGGTCATGGCGGGGAAGGCCGAGGAGGGCGCCAAGCAGCTCAAGGCGGCCCGGGAGCAGGCCGAGGCCGCGGGCCAGGACTTCGTGACCCCGCCGAGCATCGACGGCTCGGTCTACGACGGCATGGTCCAGCAGATCGGGCGGGGCCAGTCCCCCGAGGAGCTGGCGGAGAAGGGCATCACGCCCGAGACCTGGATGGCCGCCGCGACCGCCAAGTTCGAGGGGTACGCGACGGTCGAGAAGGACCTCGTCGACAAGGCGGTGAAGGAGGCCGCCGAGATCTCCTCCGACGCCAAGTCCGACGCCATCGTCAACGGCCTGATCGTCGTCATCGCCCTGCTGGCCGCCTTCCTGCTGGCCGGGCTCATGGCCCGCCAGATGAGCCACTCGATGCGCCGACTGCGCACCGCCGCGTTCTCCATCGCGGAGCAGCGGCTGCCCACGCTGGTCGACCAGCTCTCCCGTACGGATCCGGGCCGGGTCGACACCCGGGTGCAGCCGATCCCGATCAACACGCAGGACGAGATCGGCGAGGTCGCCCGCGCCTTCGACCAGGTGCACCGCGAGGCCGTCCGGCTCGCCGCCGAGCAGGCCCTGCTGCGGGGCAACGTCAACGCGATCTTCACCAACCTCTCGCGCCGCAACCAGTCGCTCATCGAGGGCCAGCTGACCCTGATCACCGACCTGGAGAACAACGAGGCCGACCCGGACCAGCTGGAGAGCCTCTTCAAGCTGGACCACCTGGCCACCCGTATGCGGCGCAACGGCGAGAACCTCCTCATCCTCGCGGGCGAGGAGCCCGGCCGCCGCTGGGACCAGCCGGTGCCGCTGGTGGACGTGCTGCGCGCCGCCGCCTCCGAGGTGGAGTCGTACGAGCGCATCGAGCTCTCCGGGGTCCCGGAGGCCGAGATCCACGGCCGGGCCGTCACCGACCTCGTGCACCTGCTGGCCGAGCTGCTGGAGAACGCCACCACCTTCTCCTCCCCGCAGACCAAGGTCAGGGTCACCGCGACCCGGCTGCCCGACGGCCGGGTGATGGTCGAGATCCACGACAAGGGCATCGGCCTCACCGCCGAGGACTTCGCCGACATCAACCACAAGCTGGCCAACCCGCCGACCGTGGACGCGGCGGTCTCCCAGCGCATGGGCCTGTTCGTGGTCGGCCGGCTCGCCGACCGGCACGGCATCCGGGTCCAGCTGCGCCCCTCGGGCGAGCAGGCCGGGACGACGTCGCTGGTCATGCTCCCGGACCCGATCACCCACGGTGGCAGCGGCGACTCCCCGGCCGGGCACGACGACTTCACCGTCTCCTCGATCATTCCCGAGCAGCAGAACTCCTTCGAGCCGGCCCCGCAGCACGGCCGCATGCGCACCGCGGCGGAGCTGGGCTTCGACGACTCGCGCTACGAGGCCCCGGCGGACCCGAACCAGCTGGACCCGGTCAACCGCTCGCTGATGCGCGAGGAGCGCCGGGCGGCGCTGGAGGCCCAGTCCGGCACCGGATCCCCGTTCTCGGACGGCTCCGCCCAGGAGCAGCAGGGGTACGGCCAGGAGGGGTACGCCCGGGACCCGTACGCCGGGCAGGACGCGTACGCCGACGGCTCGCAGGGGTACGCCCAGGAGCCCTACGGCCAGGACCAGTTCGGCCAGGAGCAGTACGGCCGCGACGCCGCGCAGCAGCAGGAGGAGCAGGCCTCGTACAGCGGCTCCTACGAGCAGCAGGGGTACGGCACCGAGGACGGCTACCCGCGGCAGCAGGAGCAGAACGGGTCCGCGGCGCAGCCCCAGGAGGGGTACGCGGAAGCGGCATATGCCGCTCCGGAGAACCCGCAGGACCCGTACGCCACCGACCGGTACGCTGCCCCGACCGACCAGTCCCACCAGGACGACTGGCCTGTTCAGAGCGGTTTCCAGAACACTTTTGAGCCGGTTCGGCAGGCTGAGGCGGATTCTGTCCCGAGCGTTCCCGCACCGTCGCAGGAACGCGTAGGCTTCGAACGTCCGGGATCCGACCCGAACGCCGGCCACGAGCTGACCGAAGCCGGTCTGCCCCGCCGCGGCGGTGCGCAGCACTGGCAGCCGGGCAGCCGCGGCAGCGAGAAGCCCGCTCCCCTTCCGCAGCGGCAGCCGCAGCAGGAAGAGCGGCAGGCCCCGCAGACGGACGGGGACGGTTCGGACGACTGGCGCTCGACGAACGACGAGCGCTGGGAGCGGGCCGAGAAGCTCCGTGAGCCGAAGGCGGGCGGAATCACCCCCTCCGGCCTCCCCCGGCGCGTGCCCAAGGCCAACCTGGTCGAGGGCACGGCGGAGCAGACCCAGCAGGGCGGCCCACAGGTCTCCCGCGCCCCCGAGGACGTCCGCGGCAGGTTGAGCAACCTGCGGCGGGGCATCCAGCGGGGACGCAACGCGGGGTCGGACACCAGTAACACCTACAACCAGGAGCGTTAGTGTGAGCCCGATGAGCCAGGCGGCGCAGAATCTGAACTGGTTGATCACCAACTTCGTGGACAACACCCCCGGGGTGTCGCACACGGTGGTGGTCTCCGCCGACGGACTCCTGCTGGCCATGTCCGAGGGATTCCCGCGCGACCGCGCCGACCAGCTGGCGGCCGTCGCCTCCGGTCTGACGTCGCTGACCGCGGGCGCCTCCCGGATCTTCGAGGGCGGGGCGGTGAACCAGACCGTCGTGGAGATGGAGCGGGGCTTCCTCTTCATCATGTCCATCTCGGACGGTTCGTCGCTGGCCGTCCTCGCCCACCCGGACGCCGACATCGGTCTGGTCGGGTACGAGATGGCGCTTCTGGTCGACCGCGCGGGCAGTGTCCTGACCCCGGACCTCCGCGCCGAGCTTCAGGGAAGTCTTCTTAACTAGTAGACAGACAGTGCGTTTCTCGCCACCGCACCATAAGGTGCGGTGGCGCGGCCCCACTGGGATCGGCGACCGGCAGTCGGAGGAGGAAACGTGGCAACACCCACAGGCGGACACCCCTACGAGGGTGAGCAGAGGGTTTCGGGTGAGCACGGAGACGACCGTTTCGGCTTCCCCGCCGCATCCGGCGGCCAGGCGCCAGGGGGCTCGTATCAGCCATATCAGCAGCCGCAGCAGCACCAGGGTGCGCAGGGTTCCGAGTGGCCCCAGCAGCAGCCGAGTTCGCCGTGGCCGCAGCAGCAACAGCGATACGATGCGCCCCGGCAGTCCCGTCCGCAGCCGGGGCAGCAGCGGCAGGCTCCCGAGCCCGCCGCGCACAATCCGCTGGTCCGTCCGTACGCCATGACCGGCGGCCGGACCCGGCCGCGTTACCAGCTCGCCATCGAGGCACTGGTCAGCACCACGGCCGATCCGTCCCGGCTGCAAGGGCAGTTGCCCGAGCACCAGCGGATCTGCCGGCTCTGCATCGAGATCAAGTCGGTCGCCGAGGTTTCGGCGCTGCTCTCGATCCCCCTCGGCGTTGCCCGGATCCTCGTGGCCGACCTGGCCGAGGCCGGACTCGTCGCTATCCATCAGCCCGGCGGCGACGAGACCGCCGGCGGCCAGCCAGATGTGACACTGCTCGAAAGGGTGCTCAGTGGACTTCGCAAGCTCTAGCGGCGGAGCGGCCCGCTCCACTACCTCGGCGAAGATCGTGGTGGCAGGGGGCTTCGGCGTGGGTAAGACCACGTTTGTCGGTGCCGTTTCGGAGATCAATCCGCTGCGCACCGAAGCCGTGATGACGTCCGCCTCCGCGGGCATCGACGACCTCACCCACACCGGGGACAAGACCACCACCACCGTGGCCATGGACTTCGGCCGCATCACACTCGACCAGGACCTGATCCTGTACCTCTTCGGTACACCCGGCCAGGACCGCTTCTGGTTCATGTGGGACGACCTGGTCCGCGGCGCCATCGGCGCCGTCGTCCTCGTCGACACCCGCCGCCTCGCCGACTGCTTCCCCGCCGTCGACTACTTCGAGAACAGCGGCCTCCCCTTCGTCATCGCCCTCAACGGCTTCGACGGACACCAGCCCTACACCCCCGACGAGGTGCGGGAAGCGCTCCAGATCGGACCGGACACCCCGATCCTGACGACGGATGCCCGCCACCGCGCCGACGCCAAGAGCGCGCTCATCACGCTGGTCGAGCACGCCCTGATGGCACGCCTGCGCTAGGGGCTTCCGTTCGGATCGGGCCGGGCCGCGCGAGTCCCGGCCCGATCCGGACGCGGGGCCCTGGGCGCCTCGCGGTACGTACGACGGGAAAGGGCCCCGCACTCCTGAAGGAGTGCGGGGCCCTTTCCCGTGGTGCCCGGGTGGTCAGCCCTGCCAGCTGTGCGGGGCGCGGAAGCCCGGGGTGCGCTCCAGGCGGCGCCAGCCGGCCGTGTCGCGGCCCCGGCGGGCGGGGGCGGCGGGCTGGGCGGCGGCACGGGCCAGCAGGACGGCGGTGACGGCCGCCAGCTCCTCGGGGTCGGCGTGCCCCTTCTCGACGCGCAGGACGGACTCGGCGGAAGTCAGGCTCATGGTGGGGTGTCTCCGTCTTCTCGGCAGATGTCGTGGACCGTGCGGCGGATCGCGCCGTCGCGGCGGGCGGCTACTGCGGCGGGTTGCCGTGCTTGCGGGACGGCAGGTCGGCGTGCTTGGTGCGGAGCATGGCGAGCGAGGCGATGAGCACCTCGCGGGTCTCGGCGGGGTCGATGACGTCGTCGACCAGGCCGCGCTCGGCCGCGTAGTAGGGGTGCATCAGCTCGGCCTTGTACTCCTTGACCATGCGGGTGCGCATGGCCTCGGGGTCCTCGGCCTCGGCGATCTGGCGGCGGAAGATCACGTTGGCGGCGCCCTCGGCGCCCATGACCGCGATCTCGTTGGTGGGCCAGGCGTAGGTGAGGTCGGCCCCGATGGACTGGGAGTCCATGACGATGTACGCGCCTCCGTAGGCCTTCCGCAGGATCAGGGAGATCCGGGGGACGGTGGCGTTGCAGTACGCGTACAGGAGCTTCGCGCCGTGCCGGATGATCCCACCGTGCTCCTGGTCGACGCCGGGCAGGAAGCCGGGGACGTCCAGAAGGGTGATGATCGGGATGTTGAAGGCGTCACACATCTGGACGAACCTGGCGGCCTTCTCGGACGCCTCGATGTCCAGCACCCCGGCCAGGGCCTGCGGCTGGTTGGCGACGATGCCGACGACCTGGCCGTCGAGGCGGGCCAGCGCGCAGATGATGTTGCGGGCCCAGCGCTCGTGGATCTCCAGGTAGTCGCCGTCGTCGACGAGCTCCTCGATCACCTGGTGCATGTCGTACGGGCGGTTGCCGTCGGCCGGGACCAGGTCGAGCAGGACGTCGCTGCGGCGGTCGGCCGGGTCGTCACTCGGGGCGGTCGGCGGGTTCTCGCGGTTGTTGGAGGGGAGCATCCCGATGAGGTAGCGGACCTCGGCGATGCAGGTCTCCTCGTCGTCGTACGCGAAGTGCGCGACGCCCGAGGTCTCGGCGTGCACGTCCGCGCCGCCGAGGCCGTTCTGGGTGATCTCCTCGCCGGTGACCGCCTTGACGACGTCCGGACCGGTGATGAACATCTGCGAGGTCTCACGGACCATGAACACGAAGTCGGTGAGCGCCGGGCTGTAGGCGGCGCCACCCGCGCACGGGCCGAGCATCACGCTGATCTGCGGGATGACACCCGAGGCCCGCGTGTTGCGCTGGAAGATCCCCCCGTAGCCGGCGAGCGCGGAGACGCCCTCCTGGATACGGGCGCCCGCGCCGTCGTTCAGGGAGACCAGCGGGGCACCGGCCGAGATGGCCATGTCCATGATCTTGTGGATCTTCGTGGCGTGCGCCTCGCCCAGCGCCCCGCCGAAGATCCGGAAGTCGTGCGCGTAGACGAAGACCGTGCGGCCCTCGACCGTGCCCCAGCCGGTGATGACACCGTCGGTGTACGGCTTCTTGGCCTCCAGGCCGAACCCGGTCGCGCGGTGGCGGCGGAGCTGCTCGACCTCCTTGAACGAGCCCGGGTCGAGCAGCAGCTCGATGCGCTCGCGGGCGGTCAGCTTGCCCTTGGCGTGCTGCGCCTGGGTCGCGCGCTCGCTGGGGCCGCGCCGGGCCTGCTCGCGCAGGGCCAGCAGTTCGGCCACCCGGCCACGCGTGTCGCTCGGCTGCTCACCCTGGGTTTCGTCCACAACGGTCATGCATCGACCCTACGAACCCCGACCCAGAAATCGTGCCGTCGACTCCGTACAGTCTCCTGCCCGGTTTCGTGGTGGGAGTCAACAGAACCATCCCGCCGTGCAGGCGATCCACCAGCGAAACGCCGCCCTGTGTTGTGTGAACCCCACAAAGCGCAGGGTGTGCCGTGGGCCACATACCCCTGAGGGGGCCCGGAGGCCCCCTCAGTATGGCCCAGCAATGTTCAGCCCGGCGCCACCGCGCCGCGGCCGCTGTTCGACGGAGGTTCAACCTCCGCAGCGGAACCGGGCGTTGCCCCAGTCGGCGTGGTCGTTGCCGTTGCCGTCACCGCCGTCGTCGACGACGAGTTCGACGTACTGCGCTCCGGTGACGTCGGCGGTGAGCCTCCAGGCCGGGTCGGCGGCGCCCAGCACCGGGGACGTCACCTTCTCCGTGCCGTCGGCGGTGACGGAGAACCGTACGCTGCCGCGGCCGGTCTGGACGTCGTCGACGCCGACCTCGGCGGTGAAGGAGGTGCACCGCCCGCCCAGGTAGTAGCGGATCGTCGCCGGGGCGTGGGTGCCGAGCCCCTTGGCGTAGGCGACCCCGCCGATCCGCAGCGGGCTGCCGTCACCGCTCCCGGTCTCCCCGTTGGACTGGTCCCGCTCGACGGGCCCCCAGCCGTTCCGGGCCTCCGTCCAGTCCAGGTCACTGGCCCAGCGGTCCTCGGTGGGCGGCGGCGGAAGGGTCTGTACGGAGGCCTGCGCGCCGAGCGTGCGCGGGGCGTCCTGGACGGCGTACGTGGCCCGGGCGGCGAGCCGGTAGGTGTCGTACGGGGCGTCGGCCGGCGGGGTGACCCGCCAGCTGCCCCTCACCTCGGCGCCCGGGGCGACGAAGTCGAAGGCGACGGCCCCCGCGGGCTCGGCCCGCCACCCCTCCGGGACCGTCAGCGCCAGCTCCACCCCGGTGGCGGCCGTCGCCTCGTCGTTGCCGAAGACCGCCTCCACGGTGTTCGGGGCCCCCGGCTCCAGGGCCGCGGCGCCGGCGGCCACCGTGAGCGTGCCGCAGGCGGCCTCCTGACCGGCGGGGGCGGGCCCGAGGTCGGTCACGGTGAAGTCGTCGAGCACGAAGTCCGCGCCCTGGGGCGCCCCGGCCCGCTTCCGCAGCCCGGTCCAGGTGTCGCCGCACCCGGCGGTGAGGATCTGGCTGAACCGGCCGGTGGTGCGCTGCTGCCCGATGGGGGTGGTGCGGGTCTCGGTGGAGACGGCCCTGCCGCCCGCGTTCCGGTCGTAGCCGTCGACCCAGGCGTAGGCGCCGGCATGGCTGGACTGGTAGGCGAACTCCACCCGGTACCGGTGGCCGTCCTTCATGGGCACGGTCCAGGGGGCGGTGCGGTAGACGAGCCCGGTGTTCTCCTCGTGGGACTTGAGGGACTCCTTCCCCCCGAGCACGTCGTCGATCAGCTTCCCGTTCCAGCCGGACCGGGTGTACGGGGCGTTCAGCTGGGAGATGTGGGTGCGGGGGTCGGTGGATCCGCCCGCGTCGCCCTTGAGGAAGGGCCCCCACCCCTGGTCGACCGCCTCGAAGTCCTCGTACACCACCGTCCCGGGCCGGGTGGCGGGGGCGTTCTCCACGATCCGTACATCATCGGCCCGGACTCTCGCCCCGGAGCCCGCCGCCGCCTCGATGCGCAGGGTGGTGCGGCCGTTCGCCGGTGCGGTGAAGTTCACCTTGGCGCGCTGGAAGCGGGTGCCGTGCCAGTCGGACGCGGCGACGAAGTCCTCGGCCGTGGACCGCTCGACGGCGACCGACCGCCCGCCCGCGCTCAGCACCGTACGACGGGACTGGCCGGGTTCGACCTCGATGAGGGCGGAGGCGGTGTAGCGCTTGCCGGGCCGGAGTCCGGTGACGGGCTGGGAGAGCGCGGCCGTGGCGGTGCCGGAGAGGGCGGCGCTGTTGCGGCCCTGGTCGTCGGTGTCCCGTACGACCGTGCCGGTCTTCGTCCAGCCGTTCAGCGTACGGTCGTTGAAGCCGGGGTCCTTGAGCGGTGTGCCCTGGCCCCAGTCGGCGGCGGCCGCGCGCGGGGCCTGGCCGGGGTGGAGGACGTACGGCTGTCCGGCCGTGGCGGTGAGCGTGATCCTCCCGTCCACCGGGCGCACGGTGGCGGCCTTCTCCCGCCCGTTGTCGGTCAGCCGGTAGACGGTGTACGGGCCCGTCCCCGGCACCTCCCAGGTGCTGGTGCCCCCGGCCTGACTGTAGTGGTAGAGCTTCCTGCCGCCGTCCCAGGGCAGCAGGTAATCGGTGCCGCTGAGCACCTTGCGGCCCTGCTGGTAGAAGGTCCGCTTCCCGTCCTCGACCGTGCCGCGCACCCCGCCGGTGAAGGTGATGTCGTTGCCGTCCCAGCGGGTGATCTCCTGCTGCTGGAGGTACTTGGCGGGGAGGTTCTTCTGCCAGATCGTGGCGGTGAAGGCGTTCCAGTCGGTCTCGCCGGTCCACCCCTCGAACTCCTCCAGGGCGCTCTGGCCGAGGACCGGGTGGTTGTTCCAGATGTCCTTCTCGCTGTTGCGGATGAAGCGGATGATCTGCGAGTTGAGCCCCTTGTTGGTGGCCCCGCCGTAGTTGAGGTCGTTGGCCCAGTGGGACCAGAGCGAGGCCCGTTCGAACTTGTCGGACCACTCGGTGCCGACCGTCCACCCCTGCCGCTGCACGGCCTGGATCGTCTTGTCGGCGATCCAGCCGTGGGTGTAGTAGACGTCGATGTAGAGGAAGGCGAGGTTGCGGTCGGTCTCGTTCCGCAGCTGCTGGAAGCGCTTCGCCAGGTCGCCGCTGTTGAGGTCGCGGCGCTGGTCGATGTAGTAGCTCTGGTTGAGCCAGTTCCAGCCGGGCCTGGTCTTGTCGACGAGCTGCTCGCCGAAGGCCCTGGCCTCCGGGTAGGACTCGGTGGCGTTGACGTGGACGCCGAAGGTGGCGCCCCACTTCCTGCCCTGTTTCAGCAGGGTGTTGAGATCCTTGAGCCCGCCGGCGCGCTTGTTGTAGTTGCCGCCGTAGTCGGGGTGGGCGGAGTCGTGGCCCTCGGAGCCGTACCCCTTGAGGACGGCGAGCTGGCCGAGGCCGTCGGTGGCCTGGGAGATCCGCTTGACGTCGTCCAGGGTGCGCAGGAAGGGGTGGGTGGCCTGGCTGGCGAAGTTGAACGGGATATGGGTGACGACCCGGTCGGCGGTCTGCCCGCTGCCGGGCGCGGTGATGCCGATGGAGCGGAAGGCGATGGCCGCGTCCTGCCAGTCGACGGCCCGGTCCCCGTTGGCGTCGGGGGTGATGACGACCTTGGCCCAGGGCAGGTTCTCCCCGCTCTCGGGCTTCGGTGCGCCCTCGCCCCGGTAGGTCCACTGGCCGGAGCTGACGCCGACCCGGACGCCGCCGTCGGCCTCGGCGCGGGCCTGGTGCCAGAAGCGGGCGTCGTCGCCGTCGGTGGGCCCTGAGGGCTTGTCGTAGGAGGAGTTGGACTCGACGGCGGCGGCGAGGGAGCCGGTGTTGAGGAGGGCGTAGGTGGCGCCGAGGGGCGCGGGGTCCGGCTCGGTCTCTCCGGTGACCTCCGCGAAGACGTCGGCGGTACCGGTGGAGTCCGGATCCAGGGTGGTGAAGGCGGTGGCGGCGCCCGGTTCGCCGGAGCCGACGGAGATCAGGTCGTGGCCGGGGATGCCGATGGTCCCGACCCGGAAGGCGGCGGTGTCGCGGACGGCGGTCACCTTGAAGGTGGTGGTCCGGCCGGAGACGGTGAGCGAGGCGTCGATCTCGACCCCGGGGAGGCCGTCGAAGGCGAGGGTGTAGCGGGCGGAGGAGCCGTTCACCTTCGGCGCGCCCTTGGGCTTCACCGGGTGGGCGGTGCCGTTGAGGGTGACGGCGGTGACCGGCCGCGTACTGCCGAGGAGCCGTTGGCCACTGGCCCGGTCGGTGTACGAGAGGACGCGCGGGAAGTCCTCGGCCACGGCGACGGTGAGGCGGTCGGAGCCGATGGTGGCGGAGGCGGCGGACCGGTCCGCTCCGGCCGGTGCGGGGGACGGGGCGGCCGCCGCCGGGAGGGCGGCGGTCCCCACCAGCGCCAGGACGGCGGCTGAGGCGACGGCCGAGGCCACGGAGACCGGGCCGACGGAGGGGAATCTTGGCGACATGGCCCCTGAGTAGCCCCCGTGTCGGGACACCGTCAACGAAGGACGGGACCGGGGGCCTTCTCCGTCCAACAACCGCGCTCCGTAAGTCCAAGTGGGCGTACGGGGCCGTCGGAGCGCCCCCTCGTTCACCTCTTGGCACCGGGTGGCCGGTGCCGCCTCCGCAGAGCCGGACCAGTCCCCGTGCGGTCACGGTTCGCACCCGCCCGGCTCCACCAAGTGCCGGTTCCAGGTATCGAGTTGTGAAGACCTGGAATTTTTGAGAGCGCTCTCAGTCACAAGTATTGACGCCCGCCCGACCCCTGGCGAGAGTGGTGCGCACTCCGCAGACACCCCCACTGTCCGGTCCCTCCCCCACCCCGCCCCCACGACCTGTCTGCGACCCCCACACTCTCGGGAGTTCCCTCGTGATTTCACGCCGAATGTTCCTGACCGGTGCCGCCGCCACGGCCACCGCCCTGACGTACCCCGCCTGGGGCACCGCCCTCTCCCCGCGCGCCTCGGCGGCCCCCGCCACCTGCGAACTGGCCCTGGAGAACAAGTCGCTGCCGGGCACGGTGCACGCGTACGTCACCGGCCGCGAGCTGGCCACCGACGGCTGGGTCCTGCTCCGGGCCAACGGCGAGGTCTACCGCCCCGAGTCCCCGGGCGCGCCGGAGACCCCGCTCCCGGTGGACTGCGCGATCCCGCTCAACGCGGCGGGCGCGGCGCCGGTGGTGCTGACCCTGCCGCAGATGTACGGGGCGCGGGTCTACTTCGTCCGCGACGACAAGCTGGACTTCTACCTCAACCCGGGCCCGTCCCTGGTGGAGCCCGCCTTCGCCACGCCGACCGACCCGAACTACGGGCGGACCTGGGCGTTCGCCGAGTTCACCTTCAACACCCAGCAGCTGTACTCCAACATCAGCTACGTGGACCTGATCACCGCCCTCCCGATCGGCATCACGCTGGAGGGGGACGGCACCCACGTCGTGCCCGCGCACCCCGAGGACGCGGTGGAGCGGATCGCGGCGGACCTCACCGCCCAGGCGGCGGCCGACGGGCAGCCCTGGGACCAGCTGATCACCCGGGGCGACGACGGCAAGGTGCTGCGGGTGGTCTCGCCGCAGAACATCATGGCCCCGTACTTCGACCGGCCGGCCGAGATGCCGTTCCGGGGCCTGTTCGAGGCGCAGATCGACGAGGTGTGGGAGAAGTACCGCTCCGAGGACCTGCGGATCGACCTCCAGGGCGGCCGGGGCACGCTGGCGGGCCGGGTGAGCGGGGACACGCTGACCTTCGAGGGCGGCCACACGTTCACCAAGCCGGAGACGAAGGACATCTTCACCTGCAACCACGGGCCGTTCACCAACAACCCGAGCGACTCGGACGAGAAGAAGGCGATCCTGGCCCGGCTGGCGGCGGGCTTCAACCGCTCGATCATGCTGAGCCACCCGAGCCAGCCGAACGGCACGACGGTGGCGGACTACTACAGGACCGAGGTGACCAACCACTGGTCCCGCGTGGTCCACGCCAACAGCCCGATCGGCTACGCCTTCCCGTACGACGACGTCCGCCCGGACGGCGAGCCGGACGTCTCGGGCGCGGCCCACGACGGGAACCCGCGCCGCTTCACGGTGAGCGTCGGCTCCTGACGTCAGCACCGTGAGTGCCCCCGCCGGCCGGACCGGCGGGGGCACTCGTGCGTCCAGGGGGCGGGACGGCCGGTGGCCGGTCAGCAGCCGCCGCAGTTGTAGTAGGTCACGTCCCAGTGGTTGCCCTCGTCGGCGTAGATGTTGCCGGAGCCGGACCGGTACTGACGGGCGCCGTCGCCGCGCTGCCCGATGTAGGTGAAGACGCCGGTCACGTAGTTGTTGAGGCAGGTGCTCTTGGCGAAGTCGAGCTTGTAGCCGTTCCAGTGGGAGTACGTGCCGGAGGCGTGCCCGGTCTCCGTGCCGCCGGTGATCCTCAGCGCGCAGCCGGTGGCGCTCCTGAGCGTCTGGGCTCCCTGGGCGGTCGCCAGGTTGAGCTGGTCGAAGGAGGTGCAGGTGGGGACGTTCCGGTTGGAGCAGCCGCCCGAGGACGACCAGGTGATCCCGGAGGAGCTGAACCGGGAGGTGGCCTGTGCGTGGGTCAGCTTGGTCACGGCGTGCGCCTCGGTGGCGCCGCCGCCGAGGACACCGACGCCGGGGACGAAGAGCGCGCCGAGGACCAGGGCCAGGGCGGTGAGGGCGGAGCGGAGCCGTGGACGGTTCACCATGAATTCTCCTCCTGTACATGACAACAACGAGGGCGCACGGACGCGGGGCCACGCACGCCGGACAGGGTGATGGTGCCCGAGTTCTACGCGCGTCCGCCAGAGGGCGGGCGACCCCGGATGCGACATCGGCCGCCGGCCGGCACGCCGACCCGTCGGCGAAATGTTGAAACTTGAACAAGATGGGGTTAGAGTCGTTCTCGTTGAACGTTAAACGACATCGACGCACGACATCGCCGTGCACGTCCCCCGAGGAGGAGCCATGGCTCTGTTCACCCGCAAGTCGACCGCCGCCACCCCGACCGCCACCGCCGAGGCCCCCGCGGTGGACCCGGCCCTGGCCGCGCTGACCGGCACGTACACCATCGACCCGGCCCACAGCAGCATCGGCTTCACCGTGCGCCACGCGATGGTCACCAACGTGCGCGGCTCCTTCGGCGAGCACGAGGGCACCCTCACCCTGGACGGCACCGACCCGGCGAACTCCTCCGCCGCCATCGACGTGAAGATCGCCAGCATCGACACCGGCATCGCGGACCGCGACGGCCACCTGGTGAGCGGCGACTTCTTCGACGCCGAGAAGTTCCCCCTGATGACGTTCCGCTCGACGCGCGCCGAGCAGCTGGGCGGTGACGCGTACCGCGTCACCGGCGACCTGACCATCAAGGACGTCACGCGCCCGCTCTCCATCGACCTGGAGTTCAACGGCTCCGCCACCGACGTCTACGGCAACGAGCGCGTCGGCTTCGAGGGCAGCACCGACATCCTGCGCTCCGACTGGGGCCTGACCTGGAACGCGGCGCTGGAGACCGGCGGGGTCATGGTCAGCGACAAGGTCAAGCTGAACTTCGACATCTCCGCGATCAAGGCCGCCGCCCCGCAGGCCTGACCCGCGGCCCCGCCACGGCCTGCCGATCCGGGCCCCGCACGACGGCGCGCCCCGCCCCCGGGACATCCGGGTGCGGGGCGCGTTCGCGTACCTACGCGTACGGATCGGGGCGCGTACGGGCTACTTCTCGACCTTCTCCGCGAAGAGCGGGACGACCTTCTCCAGGGCGTACGAGACGGAGAGGATCGAGTCCGTGGCGAAGGCCTGGGAGATGTCCTTGTCGTCGAAGATCAGGGCGTGGCCCGCCTTGACCGAGGGGACCGCCTTGTACAGCGGGTCGTTGCTGATGTCCGTGGCGGGGATGCCGATCGGGGTCATCACCGTGAGGTCGGCGTCGAGGAGTTCGAGGTTCTCCTTGGAGATGGGGATGGAGAAGCCTCCGTCGGCCTTGGCCTCGACGGCCGGGCTGTTCTTGAAGCCGAGGCGCTCCACGAAGTTGACGCGGCCCGTGCCGCCGACGTAGGCGCCGTACCCCTCGGAGGTGCGCGAGCCGAGGACGATCGTGGCGTCCTTGAACTCGGGGTGCGCCTCTGCGGCGGCCTCGAACTTCTTCGTGGTCTCCGCGATCAGCTCCTTGCCCTTCTCGGGCACGCCCATGGCGGCGGCGATCATCGTGGTCTGCTGCTCCCACGAGATCGTGTACTGGTCGCCGCCCTTGGGCACGCCCACGGTCGGGGCGATCTTCTTCAGAGTGTCGTAACGGGTCTGGTCGCCGCTGGACTTGGTGTCCACGATGAGATCGGGCTGGAGGGAGGCGATCTTCTCGAACTCCGGCTCCATCGTGCCGATCAGCTCGGGGGCCTTGTCGTACATGCCCTTGGCCCAGGGTCCGACACCCTCGCCGCCGAACGGCAGCCAGTCGCTCGCCCCGACCGGCTGGCCGCCGAGCGCGAGCACGGTCTCCGCGTCGCCCCAGCCGAGCGCGACGATGCGCTGGGGCTGCTTGTCGATGGTGACCTCGCCGAACTTGGTCGCCACCTTGGCGGGGAAGGCGCCCTGGGAGGCGGCGGGAGAGGCCGAGCCGGAGGTGTCGGAGGAGGAGTCGTCCGAGGAACCACAGGCGGAGACGCCGACGAGGAGGGCTGCGACGGCCCCGGCCATCAGGGCGGGGGTGCGGCGGGAGCGGCGGGAAGCGGAAGCGTTCATAGGCTTTAGGTTAGCCTCACCTAATGACAACGGTGCCATCGGGTCGGCCCCTCCGTCGCTCCGGAGTTCCCCACCGGCTCCGCTCCACCGTCCGTACGGTCTACGCGGCCGCGTTCTTCACATGGTGGCGGCCCAGCGGCACCACCATCGGGGTGGCGGACGCCGGGTCCTCGATCACCGAGCAGCGCATCCCGAAGACCTCGCCGACCAGCTCCTCGGTCACGATGCCGACCGGTGCCCCCTCCGCCAGGATCCGGCCGTCCTTCATGGCGATCATGTGGTCCGCGTACCGGCAGGCGAGGTTCAGGTCGTGGAGCACCGCGACCATGGTGACGCCGCGCTCCCGGTTGAGGTCGGTGAGCAGGTCGAGGACGTCGAGCTGGTGGCTGGCGTCCAGATACGTGGTCGGCTCGTCGAGCAGCAGGATGTCCGTGCGCTGCGCCAGGGCCATCGCGATCCACACCCGCTGGCGCTGACCGCCGGAGAGTTCGTCCACCGGCCGGTCGGCCAGCTCCAGGACGTCGGTGGAGAGCAGCGCCTGCGCGACCGCCTCGTCGTCCTCGGCGCTCCAGCGGCGGAACCAGCCCTGGTGCGGGTAGCGGCCGCGGCCGACCAGGTCGGAGACGGTGATGCCCTCGGGGGCGGTGGGGCTCTGCGGCAGGATGCCGAGGACGGCGGCGACCTCCTTGGTGGGCATCTCCTGGATGGACCGGCCGTTCAGGAGCACCGCTCCGGCGGAGGGGGCGAGCAGCCGGGCCATCGACCGCAGCAGGGTGGACTTGCCGCAGGCGTTGGGGCCGACGATGACGGTGATCCGCCCGGGCGGGACGGTCACGCTGAGGTCGCGGACGATCTCGCGCTCGCCGTAGCCGAGCCGGACGTCCCGGGCTTCCAAGGTGTGCTCAGCCACGTCCGGGCCACGCCTTTCGTTGTCGTCCTGCGTCTCGTCGTTCTTCTCGTGCGCCGCGCTCTTCCCGAGGGGTGCGTTCTTCCCGTACGCCGTCATCTCAGCCCCCGCTCCCCACGCGGTTGGCGCGGGCCAGGAGGAGGAGCAGGTACGGGGCGCCGATGATGCTGGTGACCACGCCCACCGGCAGCTGGACGGAGGGCAGCAGGTGCTGGGCCGCGAAGTCCGCGACGAGGACCAGCAGCGCACCGGTCAGGGCCGCGTGGGGCAGGGCGGCGCCCCGGCCCGGGACCAGCCGGCGGGCGATCGGCGCGGCGACGAAGGCCACGAACCCGACGGGCCCGGCCGCCGCCGTGGCGACCCCCGCCAGGGCCGTGGCGCACCCGAGCAGGGCGAGGCGGCCCCTCTCCACCTTCGTACCGAGTCCGGCGGCGGCGTCGTCCCCCAGCTGGAGGGGGCGCAGGGCGTGCGCGGCGAGGGCGGTGAGCGGGACGAGCAGGGCAAGCGCCCCGGCCATCGGCCAGAACTGGTTCCAGGAGCGCCCGTTGAGGCTGCCCGCCAGCCAGCGGAAGGCCTCCTGCGCGTCGGTGACGTCGGAGCGGGCCATCACGTACCAGACCACGCTGGAGAGCCCCATGCCGACGCCGATCCCGACGAGGACGAGGCGCTGTCCGGCGACGCCCTGCCGCCAGGCGAGCAGGTAGATGGCGGCCCCGGCGGCGATCGAACCGGCCAGGGCGCCCGCGGAGAGGGCGAGCCCGCTGACCTGGAAGAGGAGTGCGGCGGTGACGGCGACGGCGCTGGCCCCGGCGCTGATGCCGATGAGGTCGGGGCTGGCGAGCGGGTTGCGCAGCACGCTCTGGAAGACGCCGCCGGAGAGCCCGAAGGCGGCACCGACGCATACGGCGAGGAGGGCGCGGGGCAGCCGCAGTTCCAGGACGACGAACTGCGAGCCGCCGTCGCCGCCCCCGAGGAGGGTGTCGACGACCTTCCCGATCGGCATGACCATGTCCCCGACGCTGAGGGAGAGGCCGAGGACGGCGACCGCGGCGACGAGCAGGGCGGTGGCGACGGTGACGGACCGCCGGCGCCCCCGGCCGCGTACGGCGGCGACCTCGCGTACGGCGGCGGCGAGCCGGTCCTTCTCCGCGGACACGGCGGTGGGCCCGCTCACAGTTCCACCAGCTTCCTGCGCCGGACCAGCCAGATGAAGGGGATGCAGCCGACAGCGGCGGTGATCACGCCAACCTGCACCTCGCCGGGCGGGGCGATCACCCGGCCGATGATGTCGGCGACGAGCAGCATGATCGGGGCGAGGACCATGCTGTACGGGAGCACCCAGCGGTAGTCCGGCCCGGTGATCAGACGGGCGGCGTGCGGTACGGCGAGGCCGACGAAGCCGATGGGCCCGGCGACGACGGTGGCGGCGCCGCAGAGGATGACCACGGCGAGGGCGGAGACCATCCGGGCCCGCCCGACCCGCTGGCCGAGGCCGCGCGCGAGGTCGTCGCCGAGCGAGAGGGCGTTGAGCTGCGGCCCGAGCGAGAAGGCGAGGACGGTCCCGGCGAGGATGAACGGGGAGACCTGCCAGAGCACCTCGGAGGAGCGGGCGGTCAGCGCCCCGAGCTGCCAGAACCGGAACTGGTCGTAGCTCCCCCGGTCCTGGAGCAGGATCGCGCTGGTGATCGAGGTGAGGACGGCGGCGGTCGCGGCTCCGGCCAGGGCGAGCTTCACCGGCGTCGCCCCCTCCCGCCCCAGCGAGCCGACCCCGTAGACGAGCAGGGCGGCGAGCAGCGCGCCGAGGAAGCCGAACCAGATGAACTGGGTGGCGACGGTGAAGCCGAGCAGCGTGATGGAGCAGACCACGGCGACGGAGGCGCCCGCGTTGATGCCGAGGAGCTGGGGGTCGGCGAGCGGGTTGCGGGCGACGCCCTGCATGACGGTCCCGGCGAGCCCGAGGGCGGCACCGGCGAGCAGCCCGGCGACGGTGCGCGGGATGCGGACCTCCTGGATGACCAGCTGGCCCTTGACGGTGAGGTCGGGGTCGAAGACGCCGGGCAGCACATCGCGGAACGGCACGTCCCCGGAGCCGATGGCGAGGCTGGCCACCACGGCGAGCAGCAGCACGCCGAGGGAGGCGAGGAGTCCGAGGGCGAGGACGGGCCGGCTGCGCCGGGGCCGCGCCTCCTTCTTCTGCGGCCTGCGCTGCGCGGCCGTGAGGGTCGAGCCGCTCACGGCCCGGTCACCGGGGCGGCGGCCGCCGGAATGCGGTGGTGCACGGTGTCTCACCCTTGTTCATCGGCGCGTACGGTCAGGGCTCGGGACGGCAGCGACGGAACGCGGCACTCCGGCCTCCGCTCCACCCCGGACGGAGAGCATGAGGGGACCCAAAGTAAGGTCACCCTAACAGCGCCGGTGCCGACCCCACACCGCCGCACCCCCACGATCCCGGAGCCCTGCCTTGTCGTACGCCGCCGAGACCGCCGTCCCCGCCTCCGGCCCGCTGGCCGGTGCCGTACCGCTGGGCTCGGCGGAGGAACTGCGCGAGATCCTGGGCACCCCGCACCCGATCGTCATCGACAAGGTCCACGACCGGCTCACCGACGACGACGTGGCGCTGCTGGCCCGCTCCCCGTTCTGCGTCCTCTCCACCTCCGACGCCGCGGGCAACTGCGACGCCACCCCGCGCGGCGACGGCCCCGGCTTCACCCACGTCCTGGACAGCGGCACCCTGGCCCTCCCCGACCGCCTGGGCAACCGCCGCGCGGACAGCTTCCACAACATCCTGTCCAACCCGCACGTGGGCCTGCTCTACCTGATACCCGGCGCGCTGGACGTCCTCCGCGTCAACGGCCGCGCCCGCGTCCTCACCGACGCCCCGTTCTTCGACGCGATGACCCTGAAGGGCCGCCGCCCCCAGCTCGCCCTGGTCGTGGAGATCGACGAGATCTTCCGCCACTGCCCGAACGCCCTGCGCCGGTCGGGGGTGTGGGCGCCGGAGACGTGGGAGGGGGCGGGGGACGGCCCTTCTTCCGTCTGAGGGCGGACCCGCCCCCGGCACGGCGAAAGGCCCCCGCCCCGTGCCGACGGGGTGGGGGCCGCGCGCTGCCTCCGGTTCAGGCCTTGCCCTGCATGGAGGTGCGGGCCGGGTTGCCCTGCTCCGCCGCCTTCGGGTCCTTCTCGCCGGCCTTCGCGCGGACGCCCTGCTCGATGCGCTTGCCGAGGGTGGCGTCGATGTTCGACCAGTAGGTGAAGGCCCGCCGGAGGACCGGCTCGGTCACTCCGTTGAGGAGGTGGCCGACCACGTTGTCCACCAGCCGGTCCCGGGCCGCGTCGTCCAGGACCTCGCGGACCATCGTGCCCGCCTGGCCCCAGTCGTCGTCCTCGGCGTGGTCGACGTAGGCCGCCCGGGTGATGTCCCCGTCGGCGTACCAGCTCGGCGGGGTGCCGTAGCGCTCGGTGTCCGCAGCCGGGCCGCCCTTGGAGTTGGGGGCGTAGACCGGGTCGGAGGTCTTCCGGTACGCCATCGCCCCGTCCTTGGAGTACGTGTGCACCGGGGCGACCGGGGCGTTGACGGGCAGTTGCTGGTAGTTGCCGCCGATGCGGTGGCGGTGCGCGTCGGCGTAGGAGAACAGGCGCGCCAGGAGCATCCGGTCGGGGCTCGGGCCGATGCCGGGGACGAAGTTGTTCGGCTGGAAGGCGGCCTGCTCGATCTCGGCGTGGTTGTCCGTGGGGTTGCGGTCCAGCGTCATCCGGCCGACCTCGATCAGCGGGTAGTCGCCGTGCGGCCACACCTTGGTCAGGTCGAACGGGTTGAACCGGTACTCCGCGGCCTCCTCGTACGGCATGATCTGGACCTTCAGCGTCCAGCTCGGGAAGTCGCCGTCGCGGATGTGCTCGAAGAGATCACGCGTGTGGTAGTCCGTGTCCGCCGCCGCCATCTGGTCGGCCTCGTCCTGCGTGAACGTCTCGACGCCCTGGTCGGTCTTGAAGTGGTACTTCACCCAGAACCGCTGGCCCTCGGCGTTGATCCACATGTACGTGTGCGAGGTGTAGCCGTTCATGTGGCGCCAGGTGCGCGGGATGCCCCGGTCCCCCATCAGCCAGGTGACCTGGTGGGCCGACTCAGGCGAGAGGGTCCAGAAGTCCCACTGCATGTCGTGGTCGCGGAGGTTGTTGTCGGCCCGGCGTTTCTGGGACCGGATGAAGTGCTGGAACTTCATCGGGTCCTTCACGAAGAACACGGGGGTGTTGTTGCCCACCATGTCGTAGTTGCCCTCGCTGGTGTAGAACTTCACCGCGAAGCCGCGCGGGTCCCGCCAGGTGTCCGGGCTGCCCCGCTCCCCCGCCACGGTGGAGAACCGGGCGACCAGATCGGTCGTGGTGCCCGGCTGGAAGAGCGCCGCCTTGGTGTACGCGGAGACGTCCGCGGTCACCTCGAACGTCCCGAACGCGCCGCTGCCCTTGGCGTGCGGCTGGCGTTCGGGGATGCGTTCGCGGTTGAACTGGGCCATCTGCTCGATCAGGTACGAGTCCTGGAGCAGGATCGGCCCGCCGGGCCCCACGGTGAGCGAATGCTCGTCGCTCTCCACCGGGGCGCCGGAGTCGGAGGTGGTCGGCTTGCGCGAGGTGTCGGTCATGTCGTCGTTCCCTCTTGTCGGTCTTCGCGGGCGCTTCGGCGAGGGCGTCGGCGCCTGCCGCGGCTGCCCTGTCAGCCCTCTGCCAATGTAGGCAGACCGGAACGAATCGACCCGTCGAGGGAACGATCCGGCCCGTCCGGGTCAGCGGGTCCGCTGCCCCGAGACCAGGCGGTAGAGCACCAGGACGATCACCGAACCGACGATGGCCGCGATCCACGTCGACAGGCTGAAGAATCCGTCGATCGAGTCGACGCCGAAGATCACCTTGCCCAGCCAGCCGCCGAGCAGGCCGCCCACGATGCCGATGACCATCGTCAGGAGACAGCCGCCCGGGTCCTTGCCCGGCATCAGCGCCTTGGCGATGGCACCCGCGAACAGGCCGATGAGGATCCAGGCGATGATGCTCACAAGAGTCTCCTTCTCCGTTGCCGGCGTACCGGCACCCCTGTGGTGCCCGGCACCCTCCGCGTATCCCCGTATCGGCACCTCACACCTGGGCCCGGCCCCGACCGTCACCCCCCTGCCCCGTCATTCGCCGGGACGCGTTACGCCGGACGGGCCCCGCCCGCGCCTCCGGTGCCGGGGCGGGAGGGGGAGCCGCGCCGGGGCCGCCTCCCGTCTCCGGTGCCGGGGCGGGAGGGGGGAGCCGCCGGGGGCCGCCCCTCCTCAGGCCAGGACCGCCGTCGCCTCGATCTCCACCAGGTGCTCCGGTACGTCGAGGGCCGCCACGCCCACCAGCGTGCCGGGCGGGACCGGGGTGACGCCCAGCCGGGCCGCCGCCCGGGCCGCGCCCTCCAGGAACAGCGGGAGCTTGTCGGGCGTCCAGTCGACGACGTACACGGTCACCTTCGCCACGTCGTCGAACGAGCCGCCGGCCGCGGCCAGCGCCGTCCCGATGTTCAGGTAGCACCGCTCGACCTGGGCGACGAGGTCGCCCGCACCGACCGTGGTGCCGTCGGCGTCCCAGGCGACCTGCCCGGCGACGAAGACGAGCCGGGTGCCGGTCGCGACCGAGACCTGCCGGTAGGCACCGGTCTTCGGCAGTCCTTCGGGGTCCAAGAGAGTGATGGCCATGTCCGATGTCTCCTCGCGCAGCGTTCCGTGGTCACTTGTGGTTACTCAGGAACCGTAGGAGAGTCAGCTCTGACGTGGAAGAACGCACTTTCCGGTGACGGAGGAACCTCATGGTGACCCAGCAGTTCAGCGGCTCGCCCGACGAGGCGGACCTGCGCCGCGCGGACTCCCTGGCGCGGGAGATCTTCTCGGACGTCGCCAACAAATGGGCGCTTCTGATCATCGAGGCGCTCGGGGACCGCACCCTGCGCTTCAGCGAGGTGCTCAAGGAGGTCGACGGCATCAGCCACAAGATGCTCACCCAGAACCTGCGCATGCTGGAGCGCAACGGTCTGGTCGAGCGGACCGTGTACCCCACCGTGCCGCCGAAGGTCGAGTACACCCTCACCGAGCCGGGCCAGGGCCTGCGGGGGACGGTCCACCGCATGTGCGACTGGACGCAGCGGTATCTGGGCCACATCGAGGAGGCCCGGGACCGCTTCCCGGGCTGAGGACCACATGGACCGGGGCCGCCGGCCGGTGCGGTGATTCGATCATGTGACGGGGCGTCGGAGGCAACTGCCTGCCCTCCGCGCGCGTCTCCACGGGCGTGATGGATTTCCTGGAACCGTCCGCCGGCGGATTCGCGGACGACGACGAAGTGACCGTGCGCCCCGGCCCCTGGTGGCGCCACCTCCTGTGGGTGGTGGCCGTCACCGCGCTCGGTGTGGGCATGGGCTGGGCCGGTTCGCTGTTCCGCCTCGGCCCCGACGACTACGGGCTGCTCGCCGCCGCCTCGGGTTCCCCCTGGGCCTACCTCGCCGTCTGGGCCGTCACCGGCCTGGCGGTGGCCGGTGTGCTGCGGGCGACGGCGGCGCGGGTGCCGATCCCCTCCCCCGGCACCATCTCCGTGATCCTCCTCGTCATCGGCACCCGCCTCTCCCTGGGCTGGCGCCCGGAGGCCCTGGAGGTCACGGCCATGGCGGCGGGCGCGCTGGTGCTGGCGGGCATCTGGGCGGCCATCGCCCTGCGGTCGGACGCCTCCGCCCCGAAGGCGCCCCACCACGCGGAATCCTGACGGTGCGTCGGGACGTCAGACCAGCGTCATGCTGATCTGCTCACCGGCGACCGTCCAGTGCTGGCGGATGCCGGAGGGGTTGCACGGCTCGACGTTGACGATGCGGGTCCTCGGATAGTCGCTGGACAGGCACATCCCGGGGTGCGCGGACTGGAAGACCGCCTCGCCACTGACCGTCCAGCGCTGGCGCGTACTGGAGTTGCACGGCTCGACGTTGACGATGCGGGTCCTCGGATAGTCGCTGGTCAGACACATTCCGGGGTGCGCGGACTGGAAGACCGCCTCACCGCTGACCGTCCAGCGCTGACCGGACCCCCCGTTGCAGGAGTCCACGTTCACGATGCGGGTGCTCGGATAGTTGCTGTTCAGGCACATGACACCGGCGGCCGGGGCCAGCTGCGCGGGCGCGGGCGCGGCCACCGCGGCGGCCGGCGAGGACGGCAGGGCGAGGGTCGTCACCGCGAGCAGGGCGGGAGCGAGGAGTCGGGGGAACACGCGGGCCATGAGGAGGCGTCCTTACTGTCGGCGGGCCTGTCGGGGCCTTCATAGATTCCCTCAACTCGCCCTGCCCGTAAGGAACTTGCCGGAAATGGATCGTGATGCGGCGCAAAGCAGCCGCCCTGGGACCGCAGAGCCCGCCGATGGGCCGCGAGCCACCCCGCGACCTCGCGCGTCTGAGTACCTCCCCTCCCCCTCCCTGAGTACCCGGCCCCCTCCGCGAACCCCCGCCCGCCGTGCAGAGTTCCCCTCAGGACCGGGTCCCGAGGGGACCCGTGCGCGACGAGCGGGGGGACGGGACAGACCATGAATCTGTTCGACGTGGAGCTGGGCGGTCAGGACGAGCCCGAGGCGGGCGACGGGAAAGGCTGCTCCTGGGTCACCTTGGTGGTCCTGGGGATCATGGTGCTGCTGGCGGTGCTGATCCACGCGGTCTTCGGCTGGGCCGGGGACCTCCTCTCCGCCCTGTTCTCCTGAGAGGCCCCCGCGCCACCCGGGGTCAGCCGCGCCGCCGCTCCTCCACCGCGATGCGGGTGTCCTCCGTGATCAGGTCGCCGTTGATCGCGGCGCCCGCCATCAGACCGGCCGCGGCGGCGCCGATGACCTGTTCGGTCAGGCGGGTGACGTTGCCCGCCGCCCAGACCCCGGGGACCTCCGTCGCGCCGACCGGGTCGGTGGGGACGTACGTACCGATCACCTCGCCGCCCATCTCCTGCGGGACCGCCGCCAGGCCGAGCGACTCCAGCACGGCCGAGCGGGCGGTGAAACGGGCCTGCACCACGACGGCCTCGCGCGGGATCACCCGGCCGCCCGCCAGACGTACGCCGGTGAGCCGGTCGTCCGTGACCTCCAGCCCCTCCACCTCGCCGTCCACCACGGCCACCCCGCGCGCGGCGAGCTGCTCGTACTCCTCGTCCGTGGGCTCCGGGCCCGTGTGCCGGAAGAGGGTGACGTCGTCGCTCCACTGCCGCCACATCAGCGCCTGGTGGACGGCGAGGGGGCCGACGGACAGCACCCCGACCGGGCGGTCCGCCACCTCGCGCCCGTGGCAGTACGGGCAGTGCAGCACCTCACGCCCCCAGCGCTCCGCCAGCCCCGGTACGGGCGGCAGCTCGTCCACCAGCCCCGTCGTCACCAGGAGCCTGCGCGCCTCCACCGAGGAGCCGTCCTCCAGCGCGACGCGGAAGCCGCCGTCCTCCGGCAGCCGCTCGGCCGAGGCCACCCGGCCCCCGACGACCTCGCCGCCGTACCCGGTCACCTCGCCCCGGCCGATCGCCAGCAGCTCCCCGGGCGGGGTCGACTCCCGGCCCAGGTAGTTGTGGACATGCGACGCGGGCGCGTTGCGGGGCTCCCCCGCGTCGATCACCAGCACCGAGCGCCGGGCCCGCGCCAGGGTGAGCGCCCCGCTGAGCCCGGCCGCCCCGCCGCCCACGACCACCACGTCGTACCGCCGCCGCTGCGCCTGCCGCTGTTCCATGCCGTTCCTGCCCTCCATACGGATCACCTCCATGTGGTGCCGATGGTGCGCGCGGCCCGGCCGGAACGACAAACATCATTGCCGGAACGGCAACCTCACCCGAGCGTGAACTCGCACCACACGATCTTGCCGGGGTTCCGCTCCGCCACGCCCCACTTGTCCGCCAGCGCGGAGACCAGGAGCAGCCCCCGGCCGCCCTCCTCCTCCACACCGGGCAGCTCGTCCGCCATCCGCACCTCGCCGTCACCGCTGTCGTGCAGCTCGATCCGGAGCGACGCCTCCCTCCGCTCCAGAGAGATCCTGACCCGGAACCCCCGCCCCGGAGGGACGCCGTGCCGGAGGGCGTTGGTCGCCAGCTCGGTCACGCAGAGCAGCATGTCGTAGGCGCGTTCTTCGCACCCCCACTCGATGAGCGCCTTGCGGGTGAACTTACGTACGACCGGGACCGAGCTGCGGTCACGGCAGTAGAAGTTCGTGCGGAGGTAGGGGGGTTGGGTTGCCTCGTTCATGCCTTCACGCTCACACACCGTCACTACGCTGGAGCAGGGCGGAAGGCCGTACAAAACTTTTTGTACGGGTCCTGACGGGTAGACAGCGGCACCAAACGGGGGAGAGCCATCTCATGCAATCGGGAAAGCAGCTCCACATCAGGCGGGTTACTTCGTGGCAGTTGGTCGGCGCGCAGTTGGCCCACTTCCGCAAACTCGCCGGCCTGACCCAGGCCGCCCTGGCCGAGGAGGTCGGTTTGGGCGAGGACTCCATCGCCTCCATCGAGCAGGGACGACGGGCGCTCCAGATGGACTTGGCCGTTCAGCTCGACGAACTACTCGAAACCAAGGGCGCGTTACAGGTCGCCGTGGCGAAGATTCCGAGGAAGGAGCGCTACCAGGCGCTCGTCAAGGACTTCGTGCAGTACGAGCAGAACGCGGTGAGCCTCTTTTCGTACCAATCCCAGCTCATTCCGGGGCTGCTCCAGACCGAGGCGTACGCACGCTTCATCTTCGCCTGCAACTACCCGCCGCTCGAAGAGGAGGAGATCGAGAAACGGGTGGCGGATCGCCTCGACCGCCAGAGGATCCTGGAGCGCAAGCCCCGCCCCATCCTCCACTTCATCCTGGAGGAGAGCATCCTGCACGCCAAGTTGGGCGATCCCCAAGTCATGCTCGAACAGCTCCTCCACCTGCGACGCTGCATGGATCTACCGTTCGTCACCATCCAGATCATGCCTCGGAACACCCCCCAGCACGCCGGACTCGCGGGCCCGCTGGTTCTCCTGGAGACCCCCGACCACGACCAGCTCGCCTACATCGACGGCCAGCTGCGCGGAGAGCTGTACGACGAGCCATCCGACGTCAGCGCTCTGACGCAGAGGTATGGGATGCTGCGTTCCCAGGCGCTCACCGTCGAGGAGAGCGCCCGGTTACTCGACGCACTGCTCGCCGCTCTGCTTGGAGAATCATGTCCCGCGCAGCACACCCGACCCCCTGCCGCACCGCCCTCCGCTGGTTCAAGTCCAGCTACAGCAACGGCGACGGCGGCAACTGCATCGAAGTCGCCTACGACTGGCACAAGTCCAGCTACAGCAACGGCGACGGCGGAGACTGCGTCGAAGTCGCCGCCCACCCCGCCGCCGTCCACATCCGGGACTCCAAGGTGACCGACGGGCCCGTCCTCACCGTCGAGCCCGCCACCTGGGGGGCCTTCGTGCGGAGCGGCGCCGCTCTCTGATTCGTACGCCCGCGTCCGCGTCTACCGCGCATCCATCCGCGCCCGCCGCGCCCGCTGCGTGGCTTCCTGCTCGATGAGCAGCCCATCGAAATTCTCTGTACGGTTCCGCCGCCCCAGGACGTAGGCGCACCATCCGACTAAGCCGCCCAGTCCTGCGAGAAGCACCAAGAACGCCCCCATGCCCACCCCCGAGACAGGCTCGCCACTCGATTCACGAGCCAGCGATTTCGCTTCCGCTGCGGGACCATTCCCTAACAGCATCTGTCGAAAACGCACCGACAGGGGCGTTTCAAGCCATTGTGGATGATTGGCATGGCGGGGTGTAGCGCAGGACAGAGCGGCCCGCCCTCAACGGCACCGGACCCCCCGCCCCGCCCCCGGCATCCCGGCCGGAGGCGGGGCGGTTCTCATGGGTGCGGGACGGCCTAGTAGCGCACCCACAGCTCGTACACGCTCGGCTGCGCCGCGAACGGCTGACAGATGAAGAGCGGGCTCCAGATGTGGGCGGCGGCGCCGGCCGCCCCGGCGGCCTGACATTCCGCCTGGGACGCGTAGTGGCCGCGGATGGTGTAGCCGCCGGGCACTGCCGACGCGGTGGAGGCCGTGCCGAGAGTCATGGCGGCCGCCGCCACAGCAGTGACCGCGATGGTGGTGATACGTCTGCGCATGTCGGTAACTCCGTTTCCAGTCAACACACATGACTGTGCATCAATGAAGGGGTAGAGCCGATCCGATCGGCGCGCGCCGCCGAGAGAAAGCTAGCGAGCGGCGAGCCCGCGCACAATAGGTCTGGACCAATAAGTCGACGCATATGCCTCTTGGCCGTAAACATGCGCATCGCCGGCTATCGGCCCGCCTCGCGCTCCAGCCGCTCCGCCCGCTCCACCGGGATCCACAGCTCGGCCGCCGCCCGCCGCCCCTCCTCGTACAACCGCACGCTCAGGATCTCCGGGCCGGGCCGGGAGGCGTACGGGTTCGAGGGGAACCACTGGGTGAAGACGTCCCGCCAGAGGTACTGGAGGGCCTGCGGGAACTCCCCGTCGTTCGTGAAGACCGCCCAGGTACCGGCAGGCACGGGCAGGGAGTCCAGGCCCTCCTCCGCACCCTCGCCCGAGGGCTCGGGGCCCGTCACCACGCCGTGGTAGTAGTCGAGTTCGGTGCCCTCCGCCCGGCTCGGGTCGAGCTGGTCGCTCACGCCGACGAGTCCGGCCGGCTCCTGACCGGAGAGGGCCTCGATGCGCTCCAGCTCCTCCCGCCCGATGGAGCGGATGAACTCCGCGATGGCCTGATTCGGCCCCTCATGGATCAGGGGTACGCGGGCCCTCCTCCCCACCACCCGGAACTCCCCCTTCTTCACCAGCCTGTAGTTCATGGCACTGCTCCCTTCGACGACGAGCCGGAAGGTCAGGCGTTGCTGGGACCGCAGAACCGCGCCGGTCCGCCGGGCCTCGCCGGGGCCGATGCCGTGCACGGCCCGGAACGCGCGGGCGAAGCCCTCGCCCGTGTCGTAGCCGTAGCGGACGGCCACCTCCAGGAGCGTGCGGTCGGGGTGCCCGAGGACCTCGGCGCCCGCGACGGTCATCCGGCGCCGGCGGATGTACTCCGCGAGCGGGACGCCCGCCAGTGCGGAGAACATCCGGCGGAAGTGGTACTCCGAGGTCGTCGCGGTCCGCGCGAGGTCCGCGACCTCGATGCGCTCACCGAGGTGCGACTCGATGTACTCCATGGCCTCGTTCAGTCGATCCAGCAACCTTGCCTCCTGTTTCTCCTGCCTTCCTCCGTCCGTCCACCGTAGGAAGCGGCCGGGCTGCCGGACCCGACCGTTCCGCGCCCGGATCGGTCGGGGTCGTGGCCCCCGGCTCCCGTACGCAGCCGGGCGGGAGCATACGAAAAGGCGGCCCGCCCGGTCTTCCCGGTGGGCCGCCCTTTCGTGTGCCGGTGGTCGTCGGCTCAGCTGAAACGGGCCTCGGAGAGGGTCGTGGTCACCGTGCCGGCGGTGGAGGAGGCCGTGTCCGCCGCACCGTCGACCACCTTGCCGAGGTCCCCGACCTGGTCCAGCGCACCCAGGCTGACCGGCGGCTCGGCGGCGTGGGCGGTGTCCCCGCCTCCGGGGGGCGGGGAGATCGCGGCGATGACCGCTCCGGTGGCGAGAGTGACGACGGCGAGAACGCTTCGCTTCTTCATGCCGTGTCCAACGCCTCAGCACCCGGAAAGGGCACGCCCTGAATTTCCGAGGGGGCGACTGCGGGTCACCGGACCGCAGCCTCGCACACGCCCCTCCCCCGGCCGTCACCGAGGCCGGGGCGCCGGAGGGCGGGCTCCAGCGGGCAGGGGGTCAGAAGCCGCCGCCGTCGAATCCGCCGCCGCCGAAGCCACCGCCGTCGCCGAACCCGCCGCCGTCACCGAAGCCGCCGCCGAAGCCGGAGGAGTCGAAGTCGGAGCCGGAGAAGTCGCCGCCGCCCCATTCGCCGCCCGCGCCGAAGTCACCGCCGCCGTACTCGGAGGCGTACGCCGGGGTGGCGAGCAGGGAGCCGAGCATGGTGCCCATGAGGAGGGCGGGGAGGAGGCCTCCGGCGAAGTAGCCGCCGGCCCAGGGGCCGTAGGCCGGGCCGGCCTCCCAGTACGGGCGGCGGTTGCCGTCGCCCACGTCGACCATGCGGCTCATGGGGTCCTCGCCCTGGCTCAGGCGCACCTCGTCCGCCGCGCAGACCGGGACCTCGCGGGGCGCGCCGCCGGAGGGGGTCCAGTGGACGTCGGCCACCGAGGGGCCGTGGCGCGGGTCGAAGAAGCAGGGCGGGCGGCGGGCCGGGATCTCCTTGCCGGTGCGGCGGGCCTCCAGGACGGCGAGGGAGAAGCGGCCGTCCTCCAGGGCCTGGGTCACCCCGCGCACGTCGGAAGGGTGCTCGGCCCTGGCCATCTTCGTCTTGGCGGTCTCGTAGGAGTCCAGGGCGCGTTCGTAGTCGCCGCGCATGGTGTCGTCGGCGCCCGGTTCGGCGGGGTGGAAGTCCAGGCGCTCCAGCGTCTCGCCGTACGCGGTGATGTCCTCGTCCACCACGACCCGGAGCTTGTCGAGGGCGGCGCGCTCCTCCTCCGCCTTGCGGCGCTTGTTGCGGCGCGAGACCGCGTACACGCCGGCGCCGCCCGCCGCCACCAGGGCGCCGAGCGTGATCAGGCCGCCGACCGGGGCTCCGGAGTCGTCGGCCGTACCGCCGCCGGTGCCGGACCAGGAGGCGGGGGCGGTGCCCCGGGCCTGTTCGACGGCACGGTCGACGAAGGCGTTGAGCTGGGAGGCGGTGTCCGTGGCGGTGGCCGGGTTCTTGACCGAGGCGGTCAGGTTCTCGACCGCCCGCGTGGGCATGACCTGCGGGTCCGCGCCCGCGTTGAAGCCGTCGCCGAGACGCACGGCGTAGACGCCGGTGATGCCGGTGTCGCTGCGCAGGGTCTGGAGGAGGCCTTCCGCGGGAAAGGCGTCGGTGGCGGGCAGGACGGCGACGAAGACCGGCTTGTCGGCGTCCAGGATCTTGGCTTCCAGGGCCTTCTCGTCAGCGGCGGAGAGCTGATCGCGGGCGCCCGGGTCCACATAGACCGGATCCTCGCGCAGGGCCTGGGCGGCGTCGTTGATCGTCGCGGCCGGGGCCGCCGACGCAGGGGAGGTGAGGGCGAGTGCAGCCGCTGCGAGGGTGAGCAGCAGGCCCGCCAACAGCGTGGGGAAGAGCCTTTTCCTCATACTTAACGCTACTCCAGGCGGGCGGCGAATGACGTCGCCCGCCTGGAGAGCGGGTGCCTACGCGGCCCGGTAGGCCGTGCGCAGCTTGGCCACCGCGCCCGTCAGATCACCCTTGAGCAGCAGGTGGTCCGCCTCCGCGAAGGGCCGGGAGACGCTCTGGGTGAACTTCCCGTTGATCTTCTGCTGGACCAGCAGCCGGGCCTGGTCCACGATCGCCTTGCCCGCCGGGGTCTTGCCCAGCTTCGCCTTCTGGGCGACCTGGGCGGCCACGGCGAGGGCAGCGAGGGTCAGCTCGCCTCCGGCCGGGGGCTTGTTCAGGGTCGTCAGGCCCCAGCCGTACGGGAACTGCGGGTCGTACACCGTGTCCCCGACGTTGATCGGAAGCTGGGCCTCCGACTTCGGCCAGGTCACCGGGAGCTGGCCGGTGAAGGCGCGCTTGCCGTAGAGCACGTCGGCCACGCCGTCGCCCTCGGAGCCCGGCAGCCAGGAGGCCACCAGCGCGTCGATCCTGCCGAGCTGGTCCCCGATGAGCTGCGGGCGGCCCGAGACGATGAGGACCGCGCACTTCATGGCCGCGCAGACCTTGTCGACGGCGGCCTTGTCGGCGGCGGTCAGCTCCAGGTCGTGGCCGTTGCCGACGTCCCCGATGCCCTCGGCGTACGGGGTCTCGCCGACGACCACCACACCCACGTCGTGACCGTCCGTGGCGGCCGAGGCGTCCTTCGAGTAGGTGACGGAGCCGGGGTTCTTCGCCGCCTTGTTCATCCCCTCCAGGATCGTGGTGCCGGGAGTGGTCCTGCCGGAGGAGCCCTGCCAGCTGATCGTCCAGCCGCCGGCCTGGTTGCCGATGTCGTCGGCGTTGGACCCGGCGACGTAGACCTTCTGGTTCGGCTTGAGGGGCAGGACCGCTCCATCGTTCTTCAGGAGCACCTGCGACTTCGCCACCGCCTCGCGCGCCACCGCGCGGTGCTCGGCCGAGCCGACCTTGTCGAGGTGGGTGGTGTCCGCGTACGGCTTCTCGAAGAGGCCGAGGCGGAACTTCTGGGTGAGGATGCGGGAGACCGCGTCGTCGATCCGGGCCTGGCCGATCCGGCCCGCCGTGACCTCCTCCTTCAGGGTCTTGGTGAACTCCTGGTACGCGGTCGGGACCATGATCATGTCGAGTCCGGCGTTGACCGACGTGCGGACGTCGCTCGGGTAGTCGCCGGGGATCTGGTCGATGGCCTGCCAGTCGCTGATGACGAAGCCCTCGAAGCCCATGCGGTCCTTGAGGACGCCGTTGATCATCTCGCCGTGGGCGTGCATCTTCACCGGGCCCTCGCCGTCACCGATGATGTCGAGCGAGGAGTACGAGGGCATGATCGTGCCCACGCCGCGCTTGACCGACTCCGCGAACGGCGACAGGTGCACCGCCTCCAGCTCCTCGCGGGTGACCTTGGTGATGCCCTGGTCGGTCGTGTACGAGCCGGTGGTGGAGGAGCCGTACTCGGTGCCGCCGTCCCCGACGAAGTGCTTGGCGCTGCCGAGGACCTTGTCGTTGCGGTGCAGGTCCCGGCCGGACGGGTGGCCCTGCATGCCCTGGATGACCGTCTCCATGGCCTCGACGAGCGCCGGGTCCTCACCGAACGCCTCGTAGGAGCGGCCCCAGCGCTCGTCGCGCGTGACGCAGACGCAGGGGGCGAAGTCCCACGGGATGCCGGTGGCCCGGACCTCCTTCGCGGTGATCGCACCCGTCTTCTCGGCGCTCTTCGGGTCGCGGCCCGCGCCGATGCCGATGTTGTGCGGCATGATCGTCGCGCCGACCACGTTGTTGTGGCCGTGCACCGCGTCCACGCCGTAGATGAGCGGGATCTGGAAGCGGGTGGCCTGGGCGCGCAGCTGGTAGGCGTCGACCATCTTGGCCCAGGCGGCGGCCGTGTTGGGGGTGGGGACCGAGCCGCCGCCGGAGAGCAGCGAGCCGAGGTCGTACGCGGCGATGTCGCCCGGGGTGCGCAGCGCGTTGCGTTCGGCCTGGGTCATCTGACCGGCCTTCTCCGCGAGGGACATCCGGCCCAGCAGGTCGGCCACCCGCTGTTTCACGGGCAGCTTGGCGTTCTGGTACGGGAGTCCGTGGGCGTCGATGACGACCTGCGGGTGCTCCGCCGGGGCCTTGGCGCCGGTGACGGTCAGCTGCAGCGGGATCGTCTTCGCCTCGGAGGGCTTGGACGCCTTCGCCGTGCGGACGGTCACCTTGTGGCTGGTCCCGGAGGCGGTGCCGGCGGGGAAGGTGTGGGTGCCGCTGACCGGGGTGTAGTCCTTGCCCGCGACCGCCGTGCCGCCCTGGGTGGCGTACGTGACGGTGATCGGCTCCTCGGTGGGGACGGAGCCGGTGGTGACGACGGAGAGGGTCAGGTCCGCGCCGGCGCCGTTCTTCACGGGGCGCACGGCCGCGTCCGTCACCACGCTCGCGGTCAGCGCCGGGTCGGCCTTGCCGTAGAGCTCGACGGCGTCCAGGGCGAAGGCCCCGGGGGCGCCGGGCGGCATGGTGAAGGCGTAGCCCCACATCTCGTCGAGGCCCAGGATCTGGTCGATCCCTCCGACGGGCTGGTAGTCGGCCCGGTAGACGAAGTCCGCGAACGGGATCTCGACGAGCTGCCAGCCCTCCCAGTCGTCGGTGAAGGAGGTGGTCCACAGCTCGGAGGCGCCGCCGTTGGCCCCGCCGTCCTTGATCTCGAAGTGGATGCGCTTGCCCGAACCGGGCGGCAGGGGCGCGGTGTTCTGGCCGTACCACCAGAAGCGGACGCCCTTGTGGGCGGTCCAGTCCTGGGGCGGGGTGTCCACGGCGAACTCGTGGCTGAACCCGCCGTACGCGCTGATGTCGTAGGAGCCTTCGAGGACCTGGGCGCCCTCGGGGGCGTCGGCGCGCTCGGCCAGCTTCAGCTGCGGGTGGTCGGTGGCGTTGCCGCCCCAGGTGAAGATGGCGTCGGCGGGCGGGGTGTTGCCGAGCGGCACCTCGCCCTCGAAGCGGTCGATGAGGACGGGGGCCGGTTCGTCGTCGGGGGCCGCCTGGCTGGGCGCGGCTCCGGCGAGCAGGGTGGCCAGGACCGCGGCGGCGGCCAGGACGGCGGTCGCGGGTCTGCTCCGGCCCTTGCGGGGGCGGAGGCGCGGGGTGCGATACATGATTTTTGGGAGCGCTCTCTTTTTGGGGTCGGATGGGTCGTCGGACGGAAGGTGTGTCGCGGGAAGGGGGCCGTGTCCCGGGCAGGTTCCCTCCCCCGGGCGGGTCCGTCTCCCGGGGGCGGGTCCGTTTCCGGGAAGGGGCCGCGGGGTTACCGCTGTTCGTCCCGGGTGAGCCGGATCGTGTCGCGGTACCACTTGGCGCTGTCCTTGAGCGTGCGGGCCTGCGTGGCGTAGTCGACCCGGACGATGCCGAACCGCTTGTCGTAGCCGTACGCCCACTCGAAGTTGTCCATCAGCGACCAGGCGAAGTACCCCCGGACGTCGGCCCCTTGGGCGCGGGCGGCGACGACGGCGTCGATGTGGTCCGCGAGATAGGCGGTGCGGTCGGCGTCGGGGACGGAGCCGTCCTCGGCGACGGTGTCGTCGAAGGCGGCGCCGTTCTCCGTGATGACGGTCGGGATTCCGTAGTCACGCTCCAACCGTACGAGCAGATCGGTGAGTTCGGTGGGGGTGATCTCCCAGTCCATGGCCGTACGGGGCAGCTCCCGCTCCACCACCCGGACGACGGGCAGTCCGTCGGCGTCGGCCGGTGAGCCGTCCTCGGTGACCCCGGAGAACTGCATGCCCCGGTAGAAGTTGACGCCGAGGACATCGAGCGGGGCGGCGATGGCGGCCAGGTCGCCGTCCCGCACCGGGAGTTCCACGCCCTGGGCGGCCAGGTCCGCGACGACGTCCGCCGGGTAGCGGCCGTGCGCGATCGGGTCAAGGTAGAGGCGGGTGCCCATGCCGTCGGCGCGGCGGCACGCCTCCCGGTCCGCCTCGCTCGGCGTCTCGGGGGTGGCGGTGCCCAGGTTGAGGGTGATGCCCAGCTCCAGCGGGTTGCTCCCCGCCGCCTCCCGCAGCGCCCGGGCCGCCAGTCCGTGGCCGAGCAGCAGATGGTGGACGGCGTGCATCGAGGCGCCGAAGTCCTGGCGGCCGGGGGCGTGGACGCCGTGCGCGTATCCGAGCATCGCCGAGCACCAGGGCTCGTTGAGCGTGGTCCAGTGCTCGACCCGGTCGCCGAGCGCCTCGTAGGCGAGGGAGGCGTACTCCGCGAAGCGCAGGGCCGTGTCCCGTGCGGGCCAGCCGCCCGCGTCCTCCAACTCCTGCGGCAGGTCCCAGTGGTAGAGGGTGATCCACGGGGTGACGCCCCGCCCGTGGAGCTCGTCGACCAGCCGCTTGTAGAAGTCCAGCCCCTTCGTGTTCGCCGGGCCCCGGCCGCCGGGCTGGATGCGGGGCCAGGCGAGCGAGAAGCGGTAGGTGTCGACGCCGAGGCCCGCGATCAGCTCCACGTCCTCGGGCATCCGGTGGTAGTGGTCGCAGGCCGTGTCCCCGTTCTCACCACCCTCGACGGCACCGGGCACCCGGCAGAAGGTGTCCCAGATGGAGGGCGTGCGGCCGTCCTCGGCGGCGGCCCCCTCGATCTGGTACGAGGAGGTGGCGACGCCCCAGCGGAAGCCGGCCGGGAGTCCGCGGACCGCGGTGGGACGGAGGAGTCGCTGCGGGGTGGTGGCGAGGTTCATCCGGTCTCCGTACGTAGGAGGGGAAGGGCCTGGTCAGGGTGCGTGCAGATGGCAGGCGACCGTACGACGGCCGGGGTCGCCGGGCGCTGCGGGCGCCGGGGCGGCGGCCGCGGCCGGGGTGGCGGCCGGGACCGTCGCGGGGGCCGGGGCGCCGGCCGGGACCGCGACCGCCGCCGGGGCCGCCAGCCGCGGGACCCGTACGGCGCACGGCTCGAAGGCCTTGGCACAGCGCGGGTGGAACGCGCAGCCGGTGGGCATCGCGGAGAGGTGCGGGGGCGATCCGGGGATGCCGGTCAGCTCGCGGCGCGGGCCGTGGAGCGCGGGGAAGGAGTGGAGCAGCCCGTCGCTGTAGGGGTGGCGGGGGTCGCGGTAGATCTCCGCCGCGCCCGCCTCCTCCACGATGCGGCCCCCGTACATGATCGCGATCCGGTCCGAGAATTCGATCAGGAGCGAGATGTCATGGGTGATGAACACGACCGAGAAGCTGAGCTGTTCCCTCAACTGGACCAGCCGGCGCAGGATCTGGCGCTGCATCACCACGTCGAGCGCGGTCGTCGGCTCGTCCATGATGACGATCTCGGGCTCCAGGGCGAGCGCCATCGCGATCATCACGCGCTGCCGCATCCCGCCGGAGAGCTGGTGCGGATAGGCGGCGAGCCGGTCGGCGGAGATCCCGACGAGACTCAGCAACTCCTTCGCGCGGTCGGTGCGTTGGGCCTTCCTCAGGTCGGGGCGGTGGGCCTTGAGCACGTCGGTGAGCTGGCTGTGGACCGTGTGCACGGGGTTGAGGGAGTTCATCGCCCCCTGGAAGACGAGGGACAGCTCCTGCCAGCGGAAGGCGCGCAGCTGCTCCGGGGAGAGCGCGAGGATGTCCAGCCGGTCGCCGCCGGGCCGGTGGTAGTGGACCTCTCCCCCGGTGATCACCCCGGGCGGGGCGAGCAGCCGGGTCACGGCGTACGCCAGGGTGGACTTGCCGGACCCCGACTCCCCTGCCAGGCCCAGGACTTCGCCCCGGTGGAGGGTGAGGTCGATGTCCCGCAGGGCGTGTACGGCCCGCTCGTCGGTGCCGTAGTCGACGTTCAGTCCGCTGATGGTGAGGACCGGCTCGGCGCTCATGTGCGGGGCTCCTTGCTGGTGCTGGGCTCGGGTGGGGCACTGCCCAGGGGCTTGCGGGCCACGGGGGTGAAGCCGACGCGCATCTTCACCTTCCGGGAGGAGCCGGTGGCGGTGCGCAGGCGCGGGTTGACGAACTCGTCGATGCCGAAGTTGATGAGGGCGAGCGCGGTGCCCAGCAGGGCGATGCAGAGTCCGGCCGGGACGAACCACCACCAGGCGCCCTGGGCGAGGGCCTGGTTGGACTGGGCCCAGAAGAGGACCGTGCCCCAGTTCCAGTGCGAGATGTCCGCGACCCCGATGAAGGCGAGGGTGATCTCGGTGAGGACGGCGAAGATGACCGTGCCGACGAAGCCGGAGGCGATCACGGCGGTGAGGTTCGGCATGATCTCGAAGAGGATGATCCGCCAGGTCGACTCCCCCGTGGCGCGGGCCGCTTCCACGTAGTCGCGGCGGCGCAGCGACAGGGTCTGGGCGCGCAGGATGCGCGAGCCCCAGGCCCAGGAGGTCAGGGCGATGGCGAAGGCGATGAGCAGATCGCCGGTGTCGGGGACGAAGCTCGCCACGATGATGATCAGCGGGAGGCCGGGCAGCACCAGGAAGATGTTGGCGAGCGCGGAGAGGATCTCGTCGATCGCCCCGCCGAGGAAGCCGGCGGTGACCCCGATCAGGACCGAGAGCACGGTGGCGATGAGGGCCGCGACGAACCCGACGATCAGGACGCCCCGGGTGCCGACGAGGATCTGGGAGAGGACGTCCTGCCCGGTGTGGGTGGTGCCGAACCAGTGCTCCCCGGACGGGGGCTGGAGGAGCTGGTCGCTCATGGCGTCGGGGTCGTACGGGGCGATCCACGGGCCGATGACGGCCAGCAGGACGAAGAACGCGAGCATGAGCAGCCCGGTCCGGGTCTTGCCGCCGCGCAGGAACCGGAGCCGGGCGCGGCGGGTGGGCGCCTCGGGCGCGGGGGTGCCGTCCAGGACGGCGGTGTCGGTGGCGGTGACGGACATGGGGGTGCCTACGCCTCCTTCCGGGTGCGGGGGTCGAGGGCCGCGTAGACGAGGTCGGCCAGCAGGTTGGCGGCGAGGACGGAGAGCGTGATGATCAGGAAGACGCCCTGCATCAGCGGGTAGTCCTTGGCGCCGACCGCCTGGAGCAGCTGGAAGCCGATGCCCGGGTAGGTGAAGACCATCTCCACGAGCAGTGTGCCGCCGACGATGAAGCCGAGGGAGAGGGCGAAGCCGGAGATGTTGGGGAGGACCGCGTTGCGGGCCGCGTAGCCGAACATCACGCGCCGCTCGGAGAGCCCCTTGGCCTGCGCCACCATCACGTAGTCCTCGGAGGAGACGGTGACCATCATGTTCCGCATGCCGAGGATCCAGCCGGCCACGGCGCTGAGCACGATCGTCACGCCGGGCAGGAAGGCGTGGTAGAGCGCGCTGGAGATGAAGGGCCAGTCGAAGGCCGGGACGAGGGCGCTGTCGTAGCCGCCGGAGTTCGGGAAGAGGGACCACTTCTCGGCGAAGAGGGCGATGGCGATGAGGCCGAGCCAGAAGTAGGGGATGGAGGAGATGAAGGTGGTGACGGGGAGCAGTCCGTCCAGCCAGGAGCCGCGCTTCCAGCCGCTGTAGACGCCGATGCCGGTGCCCAGGATGAAGCTGAGGAGCGTGGTGACGCCGACCAGGGCGAGCGTCCAGGGCAGGGACTGGGTGATGACCTCGCTGACCGGGGTCGGGAAGAAGGTGAAGGAGAGACCGAGGTCGCCGTCGAGGAGGTGGCCCCAGTAGTCGGTGTACTGCTGCCAGAGCGACCGCTGCTCGTCGAGGCCGAAGAGGGCCTTGAGGGAGTCGATGGCCTTGGTGTCCAGCTGGCCCTGGTAGCGGCTGAGCAGGGCCTGGACCGGGTCGCCGGGCATCAGGCGCGGGATGAGGAAGTTGATGGTGATGGCGGCCCAGGCGGTGACGGCGTAGAAGGCGAGCCGTTGGAGGAGGTATTTCACCGGGAGGCCTCCTTGGCCGCGGTGCCCTCGGTTCCGTCCGGCTTGGCGCCCGCGTCCCCGTTCCCGTACGACCGCGCGCCCTTGCCCTCGTACAGCCAGCACGCGGCCCACTGGCCGTCCGCCAGGTCGAAGCGGGGCGGGAGTTCGGTGCGGCAGCGCTCCATGGCCTGGGGGCAGCGGGGGTGGAAGCGGCAGCCGGCGGGCGGGGCGATGAGGGAGGGCGGTTCGCCGGTGCCGGTCTCCTCCTGCTCCTCCTCGGCGACGACCCGGTCGGGGTCGGGCGCGGAGGCGATGAGGAGCTGGGTGTAGGGGTGGGCGGGGTGCTGGGTGACCCGCTCGCTGTCGCCGCCCTCGACGATCCGCCCGGCGTACATGACGAGCGTGGTGTCCGCGAAGTAGCGGGCGGAGGCGATGTCGTGGGTGATGTAGAGGATCGCCAGGTGCAGGCGCTCCTTGAGGTCGCGGAGCAGGTTGAGGACACCGAGCCGGATCGACACGTCGAGCATGGAGACGGGCTCGTCGGCCAGGAGGACCTGCGGGTCGGCGCCGAGCGCGCGGGCGATGGCCACGCGCTGGCGCTGGCCGCCGGACAGCTCGTGCGGGAACTTGTCCAGGTACTGGTGGGCCGGGGTGAGCTGGACCCGGTTCAGCAGGTCGGTGAGCGCCTGCTCCAGCTCCTTGTCCCCGTTCCCCGCCCGGCCGTGGATCTTCAGGGCGCGGGTGAGGTGGTAGCGCACGGTGTGCACCGGGTTCAGCGAGGCGAACGGGTCCTGGAAGATCAGCTGGACCCGGCGTACGTAGCGGCGGAAGGACCGGCCGCGCCCGGCCACGGTCGGGGTGCCGCCGAGCCTGATCTCCCCCGAGGTGAGCGGGTAGAGCTGGGCGAGGAGGCGGGCGACGGTGGACTTGCCCGAGCCGGACTCCCCCACCAGGGCCGTGACGGTCCCGCGCCGGAGCCGGAGCGAGACGTCGTCGACGGCGTGGACGCTGCGGCGCTCGCGGGCCAGGAGGTCGCGGGCGGTGCGGCGCAGGGGAAAGTGTTTGGTGACCCCGCGCGCCTCCAGCACCACATCGGTGCCGGTGCGCGCGGTCTCGGACTGATCGGTGGTCATGGCCGGTTCTTCCCCGTGCTACTTGGCGGGCGTGAGGTTCAGCACGATCTCCAGCGCGCTGGGCTGGGTGTGCTGCGGCGGGGCGTACGGGTTGGCCTCGGTGGGCCAGCCGATCCAGTTCTTCGTCGAGTACTCGGCGCCGATCGGGGCGGCGGCCGTCGGGATCATGGGCGCCTGCTCGACGAAGATCTTCTGGAGGAGGTGCATCGCCTTGGTGCGGGTCGGCTCGTCCTTGGCGTTGGCGTACTCCTTCAGGGCGGCGGTGGCCTCGTCGTTCTTGAAGCGGCCGAAGTTGCCCGCCTGGGAGCTCTTGCCGACGGGCTGGAGGATCGCCCCGTCCATGACGTTCTGGTACATGTCGTAGGGCGTGGCGCCGCTGTTGGTCCAGTGCAGGGTGGCGTCGAAGTTGCCGTTGGCGACGTCCACGCCCCAGGCCTCGGCGGTCTGCGTCTTGACCTTGGCCTCGATGCCGAGCTGCTTGACGTTGTCCTTGATGATCGCGAGACCGGTGATGTAGTCGTTCCAGCCGGCCGGGTCGGTGAAGGTGAGCGTGACGGGCTTGCCGGACGGGTCCTTCAGCACCCCGCCCTCCAGCGTGAACCCGGCGTCGGCCAGCAGCTTCTTCGCCCCGGGGACGTCGGGCTTGGTGTTGGCGCCCTGGTACTCGGGGGCGAGGAAGGGCTCACCGGCGGGGAGCGGGATGCCGGTGGGGTTGGTGATCTCCGGGTAGAGCGTGGCCTGGGCCTGGATGTGGATGGCCTTGCGGTCGACGACCATCGCCATCGCCTTGCGCAGCGCCGGGTTGTCGAGCGGCTTGCGGGCGGTGTTGAACCAGAGGCCGTGGATGCCGAGGCCGGAGGGGAACCAGAGCTTGTGGTTCTTGGGGTCCTTGTCGATGAAGAGCTGCTTGTGGTTGGGCATGAAGACGAAGGACCACTCGACCTTGCCGGTGGCGAGCGCGGTGGTGGCGGCGCTGTTGTCGTTGTACGCGGTGTAGCGCAGCTCCTTGACCTTGGTTCTGCCGTTCCAGTAGGTCGGCGTGGCGACCAGGGTGGTGGTCTGCGGGGTGAACGTCTTGAGCTTGTACGGGCCGGAGCCGACGGGCGTGCGGTTGGGCCAGGTCTCGGGGTTGTCGACCTTCTCCCAGATGTGCTTGGGCACGACGAAGGTCTGGATGATCTTGTTCTGGTTGACGAACTGGGACTCCTTGAAGGTCAGCACGACCTTGCCGTCCTCGACCGCGATCCCGTCGAAGGGGATGCCGTTGCCGTTGAGGGCGGGGTGCTTCTTCAGGAGGTTGAAGGTGAACTCGACGTCGGCGGCGGTCAGATCCTTGCCGTCGGCCCACTTCGCCCGCTCGTCCAGGGTGAAGGTGACCTTGGTGAAGTTGTCCTCCCACTCCCAGTCGGTGGCCAGCCAGGGATCGGCCTTGTCGGCGGGCTTGATCATGTTCGTCATGGCCAGCGGCTCGTAGATCATGAACCGGTAGCCGAGGGTGGCGCCCGCCGAGGTGCTGAGGAACGGGTTGCTGTTGTTGGTCTGCGGCCCGTCCGGCTTGCCGATGGTCAGTACGCCGGTGGCTCCCCCGCCACCGCCCTTGTTGGCACCGGAGTTGGCGTTCGAGCAACCGGCGGCGAGGGCGATCGCGACGGTGGCTGCGGCGACCGCTCTGAGCGTGGTGCGACGGCGTACGGACATGGCGACTCCAGGGAGGGGCTGCCGGACCGGGCGGTCCGGCGGAGGGTGGAAGGGGGTGGGCGGGGTGCGGCCGGTCGGCCGGTCCGTCACGGCGCCGAGCGGCGCACGACCAGTTCGGTGGGCAGCACGGCCGGGCCGTCGGGTACGGGCGTGCCGCCGAGGTGGGAGAGCAGCATCCGGGCGGCCGTCTCACCCATGCGGCGGGTGGGCTGGCGCACGGTGGTGAGGGGTGGTTCGGTGTGTTCGGCCATCGGGATGTCGTCGAAGCCGACGACCGCGACATCGTCGGGGACCCGGCGCCCGGCGACCCGCAGGGCGCGCAGCACCCCGGTGGCGCTGATGTCGTTGTGCGCGAAGACCGAGTCGAACGTGACGCCCCGGGAGAGGAGTCGCTCCATGGCGAGGCGGCCGCCGAGTTCGGTGAAGTCCCCCTCGACGACGTGGACGTCGGGCAGGACCGAGCGGAACCCGCCCAGCCGGTCCCGTACGCAGCCGAAGTGCTGGGGGCCGGTGAGGACGACGGGGCGGGAGCGTCCGGCGGCGAGCAGGTGGCGGGCCGCCGACGCTCCTCCTTCGTGGTTGGTGGTCACGACGGAGGGGAACGCGGGGTGGTGGCCCCGGTCGTCGATGAGGACGATCGGGAGGCCGTCGCGGTGCAGGTCGGTCAGGTGGCCGAGGGTGTTCTCGGGCTCCACGACGACGAGCCCGTCGAAGGCGCGCGCCGACACCTGGCTGGTGAAGCGCTGGACGGACTCGGCGCCCCGGTTGCAGGTGAAGAGGAGCAGCCCGTAGTCGGCGGCCTCGACGGTGTCGACGACCCCCTGGAGCAGCTCGCCCATCCACGGCCAGGTCAGCGAGGGCACGAGCATCCCGACCGTACGGCTGGAGCCCCGGGCCAGACCCACGGC
This sequence comes from Streptomyces araujoniae, assembly GCF_050871195.1. Classification (NCBI taxonomy): domain Bacteria; kingdom Bacillati; phylum Actinomycetota; class Actinomycetes; order Kitasatosporales; family Streptomycetaceae; genus Streptomyces; species Streptomyces araujoniae. The sequence goes on along the minus strand of NZ_CP194070.1, from coordinate 5,736,014 downwards.
TCCGGAGCTGGGGACATAGCCGAGCTGTGCGATCACTTCACGAACGCGGGCGGCGGTCGCCCCGTCCACCTCGCCCTTGGTGTTGATGACCCGCGACACGGTCGTCTTGCTGACGCCGGCCTCGCGGGCGACATCGGCGATGGTGACGCGCATCGGGGCCTCCAGGGGGCCGGGAGACATGCTGGAGAGGTTTCCGGTACCGGTTCCGGAACCGGTACCGGCGTTGCGGCTGGAGTTAACCGCGCCGATACAGGGCCGTCAATACTTCACGTCGACATTGGTCGGGTCTCATCTGCCGGGCGGAGAGGGCGGGTTGAGCGTTCACCTCTTGAACGCAGGAGAGCCGCCACCCCGGGGCGGGGTGGCGGCTCTCCTGAACGGGCCGGTGGGACTTCTGCTCGGCGGGCTACTCCGTGGGCTCCACACCCGCGCGGAGCAGGCCGTAGGTGTACGCGTCCTCCAGCGCCTGCCAGGACGCGGCGATGACGTTCTCGGCGACCCCCACCGTCGCCCAGTCGGCGTCGCCGTCGCCCGTGGTGATCAGGACGCGGGTGGTGGACTCGGTGCCCGTACGGCCTTCCAGGATGCGGACCTTGTAGTCGACCAGCTCCAGCTTGGCGAGCTGGGGGTAGATCCGCTCCAGGGCGACGCGCAGCGCCCGGTCCAGGGCGTTGACCGGGCCGTTGCCCTCGGCGGTGGCGACGATCCGCTCGCCCTTGGCCCAGAGCTTCACCGTGGCCTCGTTGGCGTGGGTGCCGTCGGGGCGGTCCTCGACGATCGCGCGCCACGACTCCGTACGGAAGTAGCGGCGGGCGCGGCCCTCCACCTCGCCGCGCAGCAGGAGTTCGAAGGAGGCGTCGGCGGCCTCGTAGGTGTAGCCCTGGAGTTCGCGCTCCTTGACCCGCTCCACCACCCGGCCGACCAGGGCGCGGTCGTCGCCCAGGTCGATTCCCAGCTCCTTGCCCTTCAGCTCGATGGAGGCGCGGCCGGCCATGTCGGAGACCAGCATCCGCATGGTGTTGCCGACCAGTTCCGGGTCGATGTGCTGGTAGAGGTCCGGGTCGACCTTGATCGCGGAGGCGTGCAGCCCGGCCTTGTGGGCGAAGGCGGAGACACCGACGTACGGCTGGTGGGTGGAGGGGGTGAGGTTGACGACCTCGGCGATGGCGTGCGAGATCCGGGTCATCTCGGCGAGGGCGCCCTCGGGCAGCACCTTCATGCCGTACTTCAGCTCCAGGGCGGCGACCACGGGGAAGAGGTTGGCGTTGCCGACCCGCTCGCCGTACCCGTTGGCCGTGCACTGGACGTGGGTGGCCCCGGCGTCCACGGCGGCCAGGGTGTTGGCGACCGCACAGCCGGTGTCGTCCTGGGCGTGGATGCCGAGCCGGGCGCCGGTGTCCGCGATGACCGTGGAGACGACGGCCTGGACCTGGGCGGGGAGCATGCCGCCGTTGGTGTCGCAGAGGATGACGACCTCGGCGCCCGCCTCGTACGCCGTACGGACCACGGCCTTCGCGTACGCCGGGTTGGCCCGGTAGCCGTCGAAGAAGTGCTCGCAGTCCACGAAGACCCTGCGACCCTGTTCGCGCAGGTGGGAGACGGTGTCGCGGACCATCTCCAGGTTCTCGTCCAGGGTGGTGCGCAGGGCCAGCTCGACATGGCGGTCATGGGACTTGGCGACCAGCGTGATCACCGGGGCGCCCGAGTTGAGGAGCGCCTTCACCTGGGGGTCCTCGGCCGCGCTGCCACCGGCCCGGCGGGTCGCGCCGAACGCCACCAGCTGGGCGTTCTCGAACGTGATCTCCTGCTGTGCACGGGCGAAGAACTCGGTGTCACGGGGGTTGGCCCCCGGCCAGCCGCCCTCGATGTAGCCGACACCGAAGGTGTCCAGATGACGGGCGATGGTCAGCTTGTCGGCGACCGTCAGGTTGATGCCCTCACGCTGAGCACCGTCGCGCAGTGTGGTGTCGAAGACATGAAAACTGTCGTCGGTGGCGTTGGCCTTGGTGGTCATGCTGATCTGACTCCTGTCGGATGAGTGGATCCGGACGATCGGGCTCCACTTGCCCCCATCATCCCGCGCGCGCCGCCCCGGCCCGGGTGCGGGCCGGAAAACAAAAAACCCCTCGCGGGTGCGAGAGGTCTGCGCGCGGGTCTGGGGCACGATGGCCGTGCCGTACGGGGTGGTACGGGACGGTCACTGCGGACCGGCGCGCCTGCTGCCAATAATCATGACGAACGAGGACACGGCAGCAGTCTCGCACAGTGACGCGCCCGTGACGGCGGTGTCTCAGGATGCGGTCGTGACACTGGTCGCATCGCCCGGCCGCGGTCCCGGCGACAGCGTCTCGTCCAGGAACTCCCCCGCCTGTACGAGCACCTGTTCGCGGCCCGTCCCCGGGATGCCGACCGTCACATGGACGCTGAACCCGTCCAGCAGCGCCCGCAGCCGGGTCGCGAACCGGTCGGCGTCCACCGGCCGGAACTCCCCGCGCGAGACCCCTTCGGCCAGCAGCGCCACCAGGTCCCGGTGCCAGGCCCCCTCGATGGCGGCCTGCCGGGCCCTGGCCTCGTCGTCCGCGTTCCGCGAGCGGCCCCAGACCTCCAGCCAGAGCGTCCAGTGGGGGTCGCGGTGGCCGGCGGGGACGTAGAGGGAGATGTACGCGTCCAGCCGCTCCCGGACCGCCCCCGGCCGGGCCAGCAGGGCGCGCCGCTCGGCCCCGAGGCGCGCCTCGCTCCACTCCAGGGTCCGCAGCAGCAGTTCGTCCTTGGTGCGGAAGTAGTAGAGCAGGTGGCCGCTGCTCATCCCCACCTCGCGCCCGAGCCCGGCCATGGTCAGCCCGTCGAGCCCGCGCGCGGCGATGGTGGCCATGGCGGCGGCGAGGACGTCCTCCCGGGGCGGGGCGGGGTGGTGGGTGCGGCGGGGGGCGGGGGGCATGGGGTGACCGGGCTCCCGGTGGTTCAGATCTTCGGCTGCTGCTGGGTGATGCAGTGGATGCCTCCACCGCCGGCAAAGATCGTACGGGCGTCGACGAGCGTCACCGTACGGTCCGGGAACAGGTCCCGGAAGACCGCCGCGGCCTCCTCGTCGCGCGGGTCGTCGAAGGCGCAGAGGACCACGCCGTCGTTGCAGAGGTAGTGGTTGATGTAGGAGTAGTCGACCCACTCCCCGTCCTCGTCGCGCAGCACGGTGGGCGCGGGCACCTCGACGACCTCCAGCGGGCGGCCCCTGGCGTCGGTGGCGGCCCGCAGGACGGCCAGCAGCTCCCGGGTGACCTCGTGGTCGGGGTGGGCCGGGTCGGGCTGGACGTGGGCGACGACGGTGCCCGGGCGGACGAAGGCGGCGACGATGTCGACGTGGCCGAGCGTGCCGTACGTCCCGTAGTCGCCGGTCAGCCCGCGCGGCAGCCAGATCGCCTTCTCGGTGCCCAGGCGGGCGTGGATCTCCGCCTCCACCCGCTCGCGGCTCCAGCCGGGGTTGCGCTCCTCGCCGAGCTGGACGGTCTCGGTGAGCAGGACGGTCCCCTCGCCGTCCACGTGGATCGCGCCGCCCTCGTTGACGAGCGGGGAGCTGTGGGCGGGGGTGCCGGTCAGCTCCGCGACGGCCCGGGCGATGTGCTGGTCGTGCTCCCAGCGGGCCCAGCCCTGGGCGCCCCAGCCGTTGAACGTCCAGTCGACGGCGGCGAGGGTGCGGCCGTCGGTGACGAAGGTGGGGCCGATGTCCCGCATCCAGGCGTCGTCCAGGGGGCGGACGGCCAGCTCCACGTCGGGGCCGAGGAGGGCGGCGGCGCCTTCCTCCTGCCCCGGCCCGACCACCATGGTGACCGGCTCGAACCGGCGGACGGCGCGGGCGACGGCGGCCCAGGCGCGGCGGGCCCCGGCCAGCTCGGCGTCGGAGGCGAAGGTGGGGTTGGGGCCGGGCCAGGCCATCCAGGTGCGCTCGTGGGGCGCCCACTCGGGGGGCATGCGGAAGCGGGCGGGGGTGGCCGGCATGGGGGCTCCTGGGCTCCTCGGTGACGTAGTTAGAGTGCCACTCTAACGTGATCGATGGACCGTACGGAAGTTTCTCCGCCCCCATTTAGAGTGCCGCTCTATTCGCGTGGCAGGGAAAAGGCCGCACCGGCTGCGGAGCCGGTGCGGCCTTTCCAGGGACCGGAGGGCCGAGGGCCGAGGGCCGGGGCCGGTGGGGACTAGCCGAGCGGGTGCATCCAGCCGTGGGTGTCCTCGGCGATACCGCGCTGGACGTCGAGCAGGCGCTCACGCAGCTTCATCGTGACCTCACCGGGGGTGCCGTCGCCCTGGGTCCACTCGCCGCTCGCGGTCTTCACGGTGCCGACGGGGGTGATGACGGCGGCGGTGCCGCAGGCGAAGACCTCGGTGAGGGTGCCGCCTGCGGTGTCGTCGCGCCACTGGTCGATGGAGATCCGGCCCTCCTCGGAGCCGTAACCGAGGTCGCGGGCGACCGTGAGGAGGGAGTCGCGGGTGACCCCGGCGAGGAGGGAGCCGGTGAGGGCGGGCGTGACGATCTTCTTGGAGCCGTCCTCCTGCTCGTACACGAAGTAGAGGTTCATCCCGCCCAGCTCCTCGACCCACTTGTGCTCGACGGCGTCGAGGTAGGCGACCTGGGCGCAGCCGTGCTCGGCGGCCTCGGCCTGGGCGAGGAGGGAGGCAGCGTAGTTGCCGCCGGTCTTGGCGTCGCCCATGCCGCCGGGGACGGCGCGGACGCGGTTCTCGGAGAGCCAGATGGAGACGGGCTTCACGCCGCCGGGGAAGTAGGCGCCGGCGGGCGAGGCGATGACCAGGAAGAGGTACTCGTTGGCCGGCTTCACCCCGAGGCCGACCTCGGTCGCGATCATGAACGGGCGCAGGTAGAGCGACTCCTCGCCGCCGTGCGCCGGGACCCACGCCTTGTCCTGCTGGACCAGCGCGTCGCAGGCCGCGATGAAGGTCTCGACGGGCAGCTCGGGCATGGCGAGGCGGGCGGCGGAGCGCTGGAAGCGGCGGGCGTTGGCGTCGGGACGGAACGAGGCGACCGAGCCGTCGGGCTGGCGGTAGGCCTTGAGCCCCTCGAAGATCTCCTGCGCGTAGTGCAGGGTCATGTTGGCCGGGTCCAGCGACAGCGGGCCGTAGGGGACCAGCTCGGCGTCGTGCCAGCCGCGCCCCTCGGTCCAGCGGATCGTCACCATGTGGTCGGTGAAGTGGCGGCCGAATCCGGGGCTGGCCAGGATCGCTTCGCGCTCCGCGTCGGACAGCGGGTTCGAGGAGGGCTTGAGCTCGATCGTGGGCGTCGTCATGAGTGCGTGTCCTTCACCGGTCTTGTGTGTGATGGACCGCGCCCACGCCCGTCCTCCTCCCGACGCTTTCCGGTCAGGTCCTAGGACGTCCGAGCTTCACCTCGAGCCACGGCCCCGCGTTCGATTATCTCTTGCGGAGGGCCTGGGACGAAATGGTGGGATTGCGGTCCAGGGGTCGATGGTGGCACCCGGGGGCCGCACAGGTGAAGCCGCCGGGCGCTGATGCGACCCGGCGGCTTCGAAGTGGAGTCGTCGGGTCAGCTCGCTACGCGTACCGCGAGCGCGTCACCGATCTCGTCGGTCGTGCGCGTGGTGGCCCCGTCGCGCTCCGCCAGGTCGGCGGAGACGGCGTCCTCGATGCGCGCGGCCTCGGCCTCGTAGCCGAGGTGGCGCAGCAGGAGCGCGACGGAGAGGACCGTGGCGGTCGGGTCGGCCTTGCCCTGCCCCGCGATGTCGGGGGCGGAGCCGTGGACCGGCTCGAACATCGACGGGAACGCGCCCGTCGGGTTGATGTTGCCGGAGGCGGCCAGGCCGATACCACCGGTGACGGCGGCGGCGAGGTCCGTGAGGATGTCACCGAAGAGGTTGTCGGTGACGATGACGTCGAAGCGCTCCGGCTGGGTGACGAAGAAGATCGTCGCGGCGTCGACGTGCAGGTAGTCGGTGGAGACCTGCGGGTACTCGGCGGCGACCCGGTCGAAGGTGTTCTTCCAGAGGTGGCCGGCGTAGACGAGGACGTTGTTCTTGTGGACCAGCGTCAGCTTCTTGCGGGGCCGGGCGGCCGCGCGCTCGAAGGCGTCCCGGACCACGCGCTCGACGCCGTACGCCGTGTTGACGCTGACCTCGGTGGCGACCTCGGCGGGGGTGCCGGTGCGCAGCGAGCCGCCGTTGCCGGTGTACGGGCCCTCGGTGCCCTCGCGGACGACGACGAAGTCGATGTCGGGGCGGCCGGCGAGCGGGGTCGCGGTGTTCGGGAAGAGCTTGGAGGGGCGCAGGTTGATGAAGTGGTCGAAGGCGAAACGCAGCTTCAGCAGCAGCCCGCGCTCCAGGACGCCGGACGGCACGGACGGGTCACCGATCGCGCCGAGGAGGATGGCGTCGTGGCCCTTGAGCGCCTCCAGCTCCGCGTCCGGGAGGGTCTCACCGGTGCGGTGCCAGCGCTGGGCGCCAAGGTCGTACTCCTTGGTCTCCAGCTTCACATCCTGCGGGAGGACAGCGTTGAGGACCTTGAGGCCCTGGGCCACGACTTCCTGGCCGATTCCGTCACCGGGGATCACTGCGAGATCGATGCTGCGAGACATGCGGGAAGCCTAACGGTGCGTCCCACCCCATGACATCCGACGTCCACCATATGGACGGTGGATGGGGGTGCAAGGGTGTTCGGACGGTGGGGGGCGGGGTACGGTGCGCCGCGCGGTGACGGTGGGGCGGGCGGGGTGCTGGGCCACTCTTTCCGGGCCGGTGGGTGAGGGCCGCCGGCGAGCGGGCGGCGTGGGGCCGCTGGTGCACGGGCCGCCGCCGCACGGGAGCGCGGGGGCACGGTACGGGTGGGGCGGGCTCGGGCGCCGGTGGTGCGCGGGTCCGGAGAGCGCGGGCTCGGCGGACGGGCGGGGCGCCCGGCGGGCGCGGGCCGAGTCGGCACTCAGTCCGAGGACGCAGGCAGCGTCGGCACTCAGTCCGAGGACGCGGGCCATGTTGGCACTCGGACGGAGAACGTCGGCCGAGGCGGCACTCGGGCCGAGGCGGCACGCGGACAGCAGGGAGCGCGCGGGCTCCGGCGGCCGCGCGGACTCAGTGGCCGGTGGAGCCGCCGTTGTCGCGGCGGTCCAGGGCGCGCTGGAGGGCGGCGGCGGCGTTCTTGCGCTCGGCCTCGGCGGAGCGGGAGCTGTGGCGGACGCGGCGGGTGGTGGTGTTGGCCATGATGGATCGACTCCTTGAGATCGCATGGATGCCGGGTGGACGGCGGGCGGGCACCGAGAGGTACGCCGCCGGGGCCGGACCGGGCCGGGATCGGATTTCGAGGTGCCGGAAGGGGCGGGGAGCGTACGCCGCAGGGGTTACCTGCTTCGGGGCGCGCGCCCGCAACCGCCGCAGACGCTCGATCGAGCGATTCGTTCGGCTCCTACAACGCTAGGACAGCCGGGCCGCTCTGTCTCTACAGTTAGTCGGACTTCCTACTATCTGAGACGGCCGCGATTCCGCTCGCCGTTCGCACTTCCCGGTCCAGCACTCTCATGGCGAGGAATCGTGCCTGCTCAGGGGTGGTGAGACAGCCGATCGAACGGGCCGGGCGATCCGGTCCGAGAGCGGTGATCTCGATTCCGTCGGGTGCTCCGTACAGGGACAGACCGGGCATGATCGCCACGCCGGGACCACGGGACACCATCGAGAGCACCGCTCCGTCGCCCTCGGCCTCACCGGGCGCCCGGGAGATCAGGCCGCGCCGCGGAACGCGACGATCCGCAGACGCCCCGCCGACCGTGTCCGCCCCGCCGGGTACCGGCCGCGGGGTCCTCCCGCACATCGGCGCCCATCACATCGGGCAGCCGCAGGACGGACCGGGCGTGCGCGGCGACAGACTTCCCCGCCTACCGTCGTCGGCATGACGACCCAGCACCCCACCGGCTCCGCCGGAACCACCGGGGCTACCAGCGGCGCCGGAACCACCGTGCCTGCCCGCACCACCGCCCCTGCGAGCACCGGGGACACCATCAGCACCACGGGCACCACAGACACCAGGGGCACAGACACCACAGGCGCACGCACCACCGGCACCTCCCACACCACAGGCGCCACCCGCGCCGCCGGTGTCGTCGCCCGCACCTTCCACCTCGCCGCCCGCCCCCGCGGCTTCCCGACACCCGACCTCTTCAGCGTCCACGAGGCCCCCGTCCCCGACCCCTCCCCCGGCGCGGCCGTCGTGGAGAACCTCTACCTCTCCGTGGACCCGTACCACCGCGAGGAGATGGACAGCGGGTGGGACGTGGGCGCCCCGCGCGAGGGGCGCGCGCTGGGCCGGGTGATCGCCTCCCGCGCCCCGGAGTTCGCGGAGGGCGACCTCGTGCTGCACCGCGAGGGGTGGCGGACGCATGCCGTGGTGGCGCCGGGCGAAAGCGGGGTGCGGAAGGTGCCCTCGTACGACGGGGTCCCGCTGACCGCGTACATGTCGCTCCTCGGCGGTACCGGGCTCACCGCCTATGTGGCGCTCACCCGGACGCTGGAACTGCGGCCCGGCCAGGACCTGTTCATCTCGGCGGCGGCCGGCGGGGTCGGTACGGCGGCGGGGCGGATGGCCCGGCTGCTCGGCGCCGGGCGGATCGTCGGCAGCGCGGGTACGCCCGCGAAGGTGGCCCGGCTCACCGGCGGGCTGGGCTTCGACGCGGCGTTCGACTACCACGACGGCCCGGTCGGGGAGCTGCTGGCGCAGGCGGCCCCGGACGGCATCGACGCGTACGTGGACAACGTCGGCGGCGACCATCTGGCGGGCGCGATCTCGGCTCTCCGCGAGCACGGGCGGATCGCCTGGGTCGGCGCCGTCTCCCAGTACCACTCCGCCCACGAGCCGCCCGCCGCCCCGCGCAACCTGTTCGACATCGTGGAGAAGAGCCTGCGCCTGGAGGGCGTGATGGTCCGCAACTACCCGCACGTCCAGCAGGAGTTGGAGGACTTCCTGGTGCCGCTGCTGCGGACCGGGGCGGTGGTCCCCGAGGTCACGGTGGTGGAGGGCTTCGAGCGGACGGTGGACGGGTTCCTCGGCATGCTGCGGGGCGAGAACACCGGGAAGATGCTGATCCGGCTCGCCGACTGAGGCCGCGCGCAAGGAAGCCGTACGCGAGGAAGCCCGACGGCAGGGGGCCGTGGGCACCGGGAGGAAGCCGTACGGAAGGGAGTCGGCCCGCGCGGCCTCCCGCGGGTCCGCCGCTACAGCAGGTCGCCCTCGCGCCAGTCGAAGACGAGCGGGTGGCCGGCCCCGGGCAGGACGTGACCGGCGGCCGGGCGGACGTAGGTGCTGCCCTCCTCCTCCGGCAGCGCCACCGTCCCCTGCGGCCCCAGGGCGGCGAGGCCCCCCGGCCACACCTGCCAGCCGCGCGCCGCGTACAGGGCCGCGCCCGCGTCGGAGGCGGAGAGGGCGCCGAACGCGTAGGCCCCGTCGACGACCCGTTCCAGCGCGCCCATCACCCGGTGGCCGAGCCCCTGGCGGCGGCGGCCGGGGCGGACGGCGACGGCCTCGACGTACCCCACGCGCAGCGAACGGCCCTCGTGGAGCACCCGGCGCTGGACGACGGAACCGTGGGCGACGAGGAGCCCGCCCGTGTCCCGCACCAGGGCGTGCACGCCGCCGAGGGAGTGCTCCCAGTCGTGGTCGCCGAACTCGCCCTCGAAGGCGGTGTCCAGGAGGGCGCGGATCTCGTCCCGTACGGCCGCGGTCAGCTCATAGGTGTGGGCGGCGTGCACCGCGGGCAGTTCGGTCATGATCCCAGTTTCCCAGGCACCCCCTCCCACCAGGCACGCAGGGGCGATGCGGGGTACGGAACCGGTCGCGCCGGTTCCGTACCCCCGAACTCCCGGCTCCGTACCCGGACTCCCGGCTCTAGTACACCGAGACGCCGTACGCGGAGAGCGCCTCCACCACCGGCTGGTGGATGGCCGAGCCGCTGGTGCCGGAGCAGCCGGAGCTGCCGGAGTGGATGCCGAGGGCGACGGTCCCGGCGAAGTGGGCGCCGCCGCTGTCGCCGCCGGCCGAGCAGGCGGTGGTGCGGACCATGCCGTAGACGGGCCCGTCGCTGTAGTTGACGGTGACGTTGACGGCGGTGACCGTGCCGGAGGTCACCTTGGTGGTGGAGCCGCTCTTGCGGATCGCCTGGCCGACGACGGCGTTGGCGGCGGAGCTGATGTCCTGGGTGGAACCGTTGTAGAGGTCGACGCTTCCGGCGGGCGAGGAACCGTCGGTGTAGCGGACGATGCCGTAGTCGTTGGTCGGGAAGCTGGTGCCCTCCCGGACGCCGATGACCGGACCGCCCGAGGTGGCCGACCAGTTGGCGGAGATGTTGGTGCAGTGTCCGGCGGTCACGAAGTAACGGGCCCCGCCCTTGGTGACGTTGAAGGCGGCCGAGCAGCGGCTGCCGCCGCCGTAGATGGCCCCGCCGCCCAGCACCTCGCGGTCGAAGACGCCGGGTACGCGGCTGATGCCCACCGCGCCCCCGAGCCGCTTCGCGACGGCTTCGAGGCGGGCCATGTCCCGCGCGGAGACCGAGGAGTCGGCCTCAACGGCGACCTGGTTGGTGCGCGGGTCGATGCCCCAGGAGGTGCCGGTGATCTTCGCCTCGGCCTCCAGGGCCTTCATCGCGGCGTCGAGCTGGGCGGCGCTGCGGGCCACCCGGCGGACGGTGGCACCGGTGGCGCGGGCCTGCTCCTCGGCCCGGTCGGTGGTGACCGTGACGACCAGCTTCCCGGTCCGGGAGTCGAGGTAGGTGCCCGCGGTGTCGGCGCCGAGCGTGCGCTCGACGGCGGCGTCGAGGGCGTACGCGGAGGCGGAGGGGATCGCCGCGGTGGTGGGAGCGGCGGAGTGGACGTCGGCCGCGGCGGCGGGGGTCGCGCCGAGGCCGAGGGCGCCGGCGACGAGGAGGAGGGAAAGGCTCAGGCGGGCGCGGGAGTTTCGTCTCACGGGGGAACTCCTTCTGGGGTGACGTGTGGGGACGTACCGAGAAGGAATTTGACATGAACATTACCTTCATCACAAGACCGCCTGCCGCGGCGGCGGGTGACACCCCCCGCGTACGGACAGGAAAAAACCGCCCCCTGGCCGGTTGGGGGACCGGACAGGAGGCGGTGATCGGAGGTCTCCCCCGCGCGGTGGCGGCGAGACGGTGCCCCGGGACCCGGGGCGCCGTGCTGCGACGTCCCGGGGAGGAGGGTCAGCCCTGGTGCGGGTAGGTGTAGTCGGTCGGCGGGACCAGCGTCTCCTTGATGGCCCGGGTCAGGGTCCAGCGCTGGAGGTTCTGCGGGGCGCCCGCCTTGTCGTTGGTGCCGGAGGCTCGGCCGCCGCCGAAGGGCTGCTGGCCGACGACGGCACCGGTCGACTTGTCGTTGATGTAGAAGTTGCCCGCGGCGTAGCGGAGCTTTTCCATCGTGTACGCGGCGGCCGCGCGGTCACCCGCGATGACCGAGCCGGTCAGCGCGTAGTCGGAGACCGACTCCATCTGCTCCAGCATGGCGTCGTAGTTCTCGTCCTCGTAGACGTGGACCGCGAGGATCGGGCCGAAGTACTCGGTCGTGAAGACCTCGTTCTCCGGGTCGGTGCAGACGATGACGGTCGGGCGGACGAAGTAGCCCACCGAGTCGTCGTACGTGCCGCCCGCGACGATCTCGCACGCCGGGTCGGACTTCGCGCGGTCGATCGCGGCCTTGTTCTTGGCGAACGAGCGGTCGTCGATCACGGCGCCGATGAAGTTGCCCAGGTCGGTGACGTCACCCATCGTGATGGAGTCGACCTCGGCCGCGAACTCCTCCTTGAAGCCGGAGTTCCAGATGGAGGCGGGGACGTACGCACGCGAGGACGCGGAGCACTTCTGGCCCTGGTACTCGAAGGAGCCGCGGGTCAGCGCGGTCTTCAGCACGGCGCGGTCGGCGCTGGGGTGCGCGACGACGAAGTCCTTGCCGCCGGTCTCGCCGACGAGCCGCGGGTAGGTGCGGTAGGTGGCGATGTTGTTGCCGACCGTCTTCCACAGGTGCTGGAAGGTGGGGGTCGAGCCGGTGAAGTGGATACCGGCCAGGTCGCGGTGGTTCAGCGCCACCTCGGAGACGGCGATGCCGTCACCGGTGACGAGGTTGATGACGCCCTTGGGCAGACCGGCCTCCTCCAGGAGCTGCATCAGCAGCACGGCGGCGTGGGTCTGGGTCGGGGACGGCTTCCACACCACGACGTTGCCCATGAGGGCCGGGGCGGTGGGGAGGTTGCCCGCGATGGCCGTGAAGTTGAACGGCGTGATCGCGTAGACGAAGCCCTCCAGCGGGCGGTGGTCCATGCGGTTCCACACGCCCGGGGAGTTGGCCGGGGGCTGCTCGGCGAGGATCTGGCGCGCGTAGTGCACGTTGAAGCGCCAGAAGTCGATCAGCTCGCAGGGGGTGTCGATCTCGGCCTGCTGGGCGGTCTTGGACTGGCCGAGCATGGTGGAGGCGGCCAGCGTCTCGCGCCAGGGGCCCGCCAGCAGCTCGGCGGCGCGCAGGATGATCGCCGCGCGGTCGTCGAAGGACATCGCGCGCCAGGCCGGAGCGGCGGCGAGGGCCGCGTCGACGGCGTCCTTCGCGTCCTGCTCGGTGGCGCCCGCGAAGGTGCCGATGACGGCCTTGTGGTTGTGCGGCTGCACGACGTTCACCCGCTCGCCGCCGCCCATCCGCTTCTCGCCGCCGATGGTCATCGGCAGGTCGATCGGGTTCTCGCTCAGCTCCTTGAGCTTGACCTCCAGGCGGGCACGCTCCGGGGAGCCCGGGGCGTAGGAGTGAACCGGCTCGTTGACCGGCGCGGGGACCTGGGTGACGGCGTCCATGGTTGCCTTGTCTCCTTGGTGTCGGCGGGGATGTGGGTCGGCCCGGGGACCGCTCAGCCCTTGGTGAGGACCGAGCGGCCGAAGAACAGCAGGTTGGCCGGCTTCTCCGCGAGGCGGCGCATGAAGTAGCCGTACCAGTCGGTGCCGTACGCCGTGTAGACGCGCATCCGGTGGCCCTCGGCCGCGAGCCGGACGTGCTCGTCGCTGCGGATGCCGTACAGCATCTGGAACTCGTACTCGTCCAGTTTGCGCCCGGCCTGGCGGCCCAGCTCCTGCGCGATGGCGATCAGACGGGGATCGTGGGACCCGATCATCGGGTAGCCCTCGCCCTCCATCAGGATGCGGGTGATGCGGACGTACGCCTTGTCGATCTCGGCCTTGTCCTGGTACGCGACGGAGGCGGGCTCCTTGTAGGCGCCCTTCACGATCCGGACGCGGCTGCCGGCGGCGGCCAGGCGGCGGGCGTCGGCCTCGGTACGGAACAGGTAGGACTGGATGACGCAGCCGGTCTGCGGGAAGTCCTTCCGCAGCTCCTCGTGGATGGCGAACATCGAGTCGAGGGTGGTGTGGTCCTCGGCGTCCAGGGTGACCGTGGTGCCGATGGCGTCCGCCGCCTCGACGACCGGGCGGACGTTGGCGAGGGCCAGCTCGTGGCCGTTCTCCAGCGCCTGGCCGAACATCGACAGCTTGACGGACATCTCGGCGCGCGGGCCCAGTTCCAGGGCCTTCAGGCGCCCGATCAGCTCCAGGTAGGCGTCGCGGGCGGCCTCGGCCTGGGCGGGGGTGGTGATGTCCTCGCCGACGACGTCGAGCGTGACCTCCAGGCCCTTGCCGGCGGCATCCACGACGATCGGGACGACCTGGTCGACGGTCTCCCCGGCGATGAAGCGGTCCACGACCTGCTTGGTGCCGGGCGCGGCCGAGACGAACCGGCGCATCTTGTCGCTGCGCGATGCGGCGAGGATCACGGGACCCAGCACGGGGACCTCCACGAATATTCGGACGAAGGGCCGTAACGGCACGTACATGAACGTAGGTGTACGCACATGAACACACCGGTACGGCACGGATAACCACCGTGAAATCTAGGTACCGGTCCGATCCTGTGCCATCGACACCTGTCACGCATCCGTGGCCGCCATCTCAGACATCTGTCTGAAGAGGGGCGGGGCGGGGTGCGAGAATGGCCGGGTGACAGGCGATTACCAGGAACTGGTCGACGAGATCTCCGCCCTGCTCGGCGCCCCCGCCACCCTGGAGAACCGCGATTTCGGCCTGGTCGCCTTCGGGGCCCACGACAGCGACGACGACACCGCGATGGACCCGGTCCGCACCCGCTCGATCCTGACCCGCCGCTCCACCCCCGCCGTCCGCGCCTGGTTCGAGGCGTTCGGCATCACCCGGGCGACCGGCCCGGTCCGCATCCCCGCCGCCCCGGAGGCCGGGGTCTTCCGGGACCGCCTCTGCCTTCCGGTACGCCATCGGGGTGTGGTCCTCGGATACGTCTGGCTCCTCGACACCGACCCCGGCCCCGCCGACGAGCAGCTGACCGCGGCGATGGAGGTGACCGCCCGGATCGGGGCGCTCCTCGCCGACGAGGCGCGGGCGGGCGCGGACCTCTCCCGGGAGTTCGGCGCGGTGCTCACGGCCGGGCCCGGACGGCAGCACGACACGGCGGTCGCGGCGCTGCGGGAGGCGCTGGGCCAGGACGCGGAGGGGCTGCACACGGTGGTGTGCGTGACGCCGTGGGCGGCCGACGACACCCCGTCGGTACGGGGGGTGGCCTCGGCCGCCGCACTGGCCACGATCACCGGGGCGGCGGGTGCGGGAGCCGGGGGCGCGGGCGGCGGTCCCGGTGCCGTCTCGCTGGCGGCGCTGATCCGGCTGCGCTCGGCGGACCGGCTGGACCCGGCGACCGGTGCCGCGGACCGGCTGCGTACGTCGGCGGGTCCGGGCGCCACGGGCGGGGTCGCGGCTCCGCGCCGGGGCCTGGACGCGCTGCCGGCCTCCTGGCGCGAGGCCACTTCGGCGGCGCGGGCGGCCCGCGCGGAGGCCCGCCTCGGCCCGGTCGCCCGCTGGTCGGCCATCGGCCCGTACCGCCTGCTCACCGCCCTCCCCGGCACCGGCACGGACCCGGCCGACCCGGCGGTCGCCGCGCTGCTCACCCCGCTGCACAAGGAGCTGGCGCACACGGCGGAGGTCTTCCTGGACCGCGCGGGCCAGGCCAGCCGGACGGCGGCCGAGCTGGGCATCCACCGCCAGACGCTCTACTACCGCCTCTCCCGGATCGAGCAGATCACCGGCCTGGACCTGAACGACGGCGAGGACCGGCTGCTGCTGCACATGGCGCTGAAGGGGGCGCGGCTGTAAGCGGCCCGGCCGGGACTTCCGGAGGCCGGACCGGTGCGGTGCGGGCACAATCGAAGTGCCTCGCCGAATGCCCCCGCGGGAGAAGGGGTACTACGTGCACGACGATCCGGGCCGGCCCGGCACCGCACGCGGTGCTGCGCTCGGCCCCCTGCCTGTCCCACGGATCCTCCGGCGGGCCGTGGACGCGGCCACGGCGATGAGGGGCACCCGCCGCCTGGAATGGCTCAACGCGGCGGGCGACCACATCGGCACCACGCTGGACCTGGACCGGACCGCCCAGGAGCTGGCGGACTACGCCGTACCGGCGCTGGCCGACGCCGTCGCGGTCGACCTGCTGGAATCCCTGCTGCGCGGCGGCGAGGGGGAACGCACCGGATCGGCCGAGGCGCCCCGGACCCGGGCCATGGCGGTGGCGCACATCGACCGGCTGCGGAATCTCGAACCGGACCCGGTGGGGGAGCTGACCACCGCCCACCCCTCCAAAGTGGCCCATCAGTGCCTGATCACGCGCCGGCCGGCGCTGGTGAGGCGCATCGCACCGGACCAGTACGAGTACATCGCCCCCACCTCGCACGCCGCCCTGGTCCTGCGCCGCGCGGGAGTGCACAGCTATCTGGCGCTGCCCCTCGTCTCACGGGGTGTCCTCCTGGGCCTCGTCGATTTCCTCCGGTCCGGAGACCGGCCGCCGTTCTCGCACGCCGATGTGGCCCTGGCGTGCGAGCTGGCGGCGAAGGCCGCGGTCTTCGTGGACAACGCCCGCCTGTACGGGCGGGAGCGCACGGCCGTCGTCACGCTGCAACGTGCCCTGCTCCCTCGGGCGGCCCCCTCCACACCCGGGCTCCAGGTCAGGTCTGGCTACCGGCCCGCCGTCGACCCCGGCGGTGTGGGCGGCGACTGGTTCGACGTGGTGGCCCTGCCGAGCGGGCGCAGCGCCCTCGTCGTGGGGGACGTGATGGGCCACGGGCTGGCGGCCGCGGCGACCATGGGCCGGCTGCGCTCCGTCGCCCGCACGCTGCTGGGGCTGGACATCTCACCGGAACGCGTACTGGCCCGGCTCGACCTGGCGGCCCGCGACCTGGAGGAGGACCAGGTCGCCACCTGCCTCTGCGCCGTCTACGACCACGCCGAGCGGACGTACCGGATGGCCAGCGCGGGTCACCTGCCCCCCTTGATGATCGACGCCGCCGGCCGCGCCGCCTTCCTGGACGTGCCCCCGGGCGCACCCCTGGGCGCGGGGGTCATCCCCTACGACGAGGTGACGACGGAGGTGCAGGAGGGCAGCCGCCTCGTGATGTACACCGACGGGCTGATCAAGAACCGGTACGAGGACATCGACGTCCTGCTGGAACGCCTGCGTGCGGCGGTCGACGGCCCGCCGGTCCCGCTGTCCGACAGCTGCGAGGCGGCGTGGACCAGGACCGACAGCTGTGGTGAGGGGCGGTTCGACGACGCCGTCATGCTCATGGCGGAGGCCCTCCCGCGGCCCGACGCGGACGTGGTGGTCTGGTCGCTCCCGGCCAACGGGTCGGCCGCCGGAACGGCACGCCGTCTGGTCCGCGCCCAGCTGGAACGCTGGGCGCTCTCCGACCTGATGGACGTCACCGAACTGGTCGTGAGCGAACTCGTCGGCAACGCCCTCCGCTACGGCGGCGGACCGACCGGGCTGCGTCTGCTGCGCCACGACCGGCTGTGCGTCGAGGTCTCGGACATCGGGCCGGATCTGCCCCGGATCCAGCACGCCCCCCTCAGCGCCGAGGGCGGCCGCGGCCTCCAGCTGATCAACATGCTCTGCCGCCGGTGGGGCTCCTGCCGGACGCCCGGGGGAAAGGTCGTCTGGGCGGAGCAGGACCTGCCGGGCGGCGGTTCCCGGGGCGGCGGGTGAGCCGCGGGCGGCGGGCCGGCGGACAGCGGACCTGACCGGGCGTCCGTCCCCCTGACATGTCCGCTGTCCGTGCCGTGCGGGCCGTCCGCTATCCGCGCCGCCGGTGGTACAGCCGGTTCAGCTTGACGAAGGCGAGCGCGCCGAGGAAGCCGACGATGTTGAGGACGGCGATGGCCGCGACGATCGCCCAGACGAGGTCCATGAGTGCTCCCGTGGTCTTCGAGGATCCGGTTCCGAGACGCTCACGTGCTCCGAGGGCTCCCTGAGCCCGGGACGGTCTTCAGGACAGGGCACGGCCGAGGGGCGGCGCCCGCCGGGGCCGGGGGCGCGTCGCCGTGGCCGACGGTGGCGGCGAGCCGTCCGCCCCGGGCCGGGCCGCCGGCAGGGCGCGGGCCGCCGTCACAGGACCGGCCGGTCCATCGGGCGGGGCAGCGGGGCCAGGGCCCCCGCCGCGCGCAGCCGCTCGTACGCGCGCACCACCGCCGTGCTGTCTCCGAGGGCCGCGATGCTCAACAGCTCGCCGCCGCAGGGGAGTTCCTGGCGGACCGCCTCCAGGCTGTCGGGGACCAGGGCGGCACGGGCCGGGGAGAGGTAGCCGGTGCGGCCGACGACCGGGTCCCCCGCCGCGTAACCGGCCTCGCCCTCCAGCGCGTCCAGCACGTCGTCGTCGCTCACGTCGCCGAAGTCCGGCTCCCAGACCCGGGCGAGGAGCGCGAGGACGTCCTCCTCGGGGACCACGGCCGCGTCCGGGGCGTGCAGGACGATCGCCAGGGACTGCAGCAGGAACTCCGGTGCCCCGCCCGCCAGTCCGCTGACCTCCGCCTCCCAGCCGGGCGTGCCCGTGCCGACCAGCCGCAGCCCGGTGCCCGTCAGATCGGATCGGTCGGCCGCACTCCGGGCCGCCCGCAGGGCGTCGAGCAGGGCCTTCCCCTCGGGGGTGAAAGCGGTGGCGGGCCCGTTCCCGTGCACCTGGCTCCAGGCCTCGGCCGCCTGCGGGACCAGCTCGGCGAGGCCGTCCAGAGTCCGCTGCCACCGGTCGGCCAGAGCCTCGGCCGACTCCGGCCTCGGGCCCCAGAAACCCCGCACCACACGTCGCATGCCGCACTCTCCTCCGCGTCGCCGGACCGCGCCTGACCGCCCTCGCGTGCAGGCTAACGCGGCTGCTCGTCGAAGGCCCCGGCCTTCCCGGTGCTGTCGCCGGGTTTCGTCGGCGGGCGCACCACCCGGCCCGGCGGCCCCTCGTCCCGGAACGCCCGGCCGGCCGGCCGCAGGCACCCCGTACCGCCGGAGGAACCCCCGTCCGAGGCACCGCCGTTCGACGCTCCCCCGGCCGGGCCCCGCCTGCGCCGGGCGCCGCCCGGTGGCTCCCCGCCGAGCCGGGCGGCGGCCGGAACCACGTCCGGCTCAGCGGCACCAGGACCTGCACGGCCGGCACCAGCCGCGTGGACCCGCCCGGTGAACCGTCGCCAGGGTGCCCGGGCCCCCGGCGCCTCGAACGCGAACGGCTGCCGGGCATCCCCCGTGAGGGGACGCCCGGCAGCCGGATGCGGTGCGGGACGGATCAGTCCGTGAGGTTCACCGAGCGGGCCGAGGAGGCGCCGATCTCGTCCGCGATCTCACCGAGCACCGTCTGCGGGACGGTCTCGTCGACGGTGAGGACGACCAGCGCCTCGCCGCCCTCCGCGGCGCGGGAGACCTGCATGCCCGCGATGTTCAGTCCGGCCTCACCCAGGATCTTGCCGACCGCGCCGACGACACCGGGACGGTCCTGGTAGCGCAGGACGACCATGTGGTCCGCGAGGGCCAGGTCCACGTCGTGCTCACCGATCGCCACGATCTTCTGGAGGTGCTTCGGGCCCGCCAGCGTGCCGGAGACCGCGACCTCCTCGCCACTGCCGAGGGTGCCGCGCACGGTGACCACGTTGCGGTGGTCGGGCGACTCGGAGCTGGTGGTGAGGCGGACCTCGACCCCGCGCTCCTGGGCGAAGAGCGGGGCGTTGACGTACGACACGGTCTCGTCGACGACGTCCTCGAAGACGCCCTTCAGCGCCGACAGCTCCAGCACCTTGACGTCGTGCTGGGTGATCTCGCCGTACACCTCGACGTCGAGGCGGGCCGCGACCTCGCCCGCGAGCGCGGTGAAGATCCGGCCGAGCTTCTCGGCGAGCGGCAGGCCGGGGCGTACGTCCTCGGCGATGACACCGCCCTGGACGTTGACCGCGTCCGGGACCAGCTCACCGGCGAGGGCGAGGCGGACGGACTTGGCGACGGCGATGCCCGCCTTCTCCTGGGCCTCGTCGGTGGAGGCGCCGAGGTGCGGGGTGCAGACGACCTGGTCGAACTGGAAGAGCGGGGAGTCCGTGCAGGGCTCCTTGGCGTACACGTCGAGCCCGGCACCGGCGACGCGGCCCTCCTTGAGGGCGGAGTACAGCGCCTCCTCGTCGACGATCCCGCCGCGCGCGGCGTTGACGATGCGGACCGAGGGCTTCACCTTGTGCAGCGCCTCGTCCCCGATGAGGCCGAGGGTCTCGGGCGTCTTGGGCAGGTGCACGGTGATGAAGTCCGCGACCTCCAGCAGCTCGTCCAGGCTGAGGAGCTTGACGCCCATCTGCGCGGCACGGGCGGGCTGGACGTAGGGGTCGTACGCGACGATCTTCATGCCGAAGGCCGACATGCGCTGGGCGACCAGGACGCCGATGCGGCCGAGGCCGACGACACCGAGGACCTTCTCGCTCAGCTCGACGCCGGTGTACTTGGAGCGCTTCCACTCGCCGTTCTTGAGGGCGGTGTTGGCCTGCGGGATGTTGCGCGCGGTGGCGACCAGCAGACCGCAGGCCAGCTCGGCGGCGGTGACGATGTTGGAGGTCGGGGCGTTGACGACCATCACACCGGCCTTGGTGGCGGCGGAGACATCGACGTTGTCGAGACCGACACCCGCGCGGGCCACCACGCGGAGCTTCTTCGCGGCGGCGATCGCCTCGGCGTCGACCTTCGTGGCGGACCGCACCAGGATGGCGTCGACGTCGGCGATCGCGGGGAGGAGTTCGGCGCGGTCCGCGCCGTTGCAGTGCCGGATCTCGAAATCCGGACCCAGAGCGTCGACCGTGGCGGGCGACAGCTCTTCAGCGATGAGTACGACAGGCTTCGAGCTCACGTGAGTCCTCACAAGTCCAGTGCCGGACGGCCGTCCCGACGGCCGCAGGCGGTGGAGGGGCTAGCCGCGTGGTAGACGCACGACACTGTGGGCCCTGACGCGTATGTGTTGAGCAGTGTAGTCATGCGGAAGGCCGTCTACCGCGCCCCCGTGGAAGGATCACCCGCACGAGGGTGGACGTGGTGCACACCCGTACGGAACAACTCCCTCCGCTGACTTCCGGACACCCGGCTCCCGGCCGTTCGGCTGCCGGACACCTGGCCTCCGGCCGTTCGGCTTCCGGGCCCCGGGCCTCCGGACGCTGCGGAGCGGGGCGGGCCCCTACCGGACCCGCCCCGCCCCCCGGGGCCTAGGCCTCCTCGTCGTTCACCCAGCTCATGAGCTTGCGCAGCTCACGGCCGGTGGTCTCCAGCAGGTGGTCGCCGTCGGCCTTCTTGTACTCGTTGTACTTGGGCAGACCGTTGTGGTACTCGGCCATCCAGTTCTTGGCGAAGGTGCCGTCCTGGATCTCGGCGAGGACCTTCTTCATCTCGGCCTTGGTGGCGTCGGTGATGATCCGCGGGCCGGTGACGTAGTCGCCCCACTCGGCGGTCTCCGAGATGGACCAGCGCATCTTCTCCAGGCCGCCCTCGTACATGAGGTCGACGATGAGCTTCAGCTCGTGGAGGCACTCGAAGTAGGCGATCTCCGGCTGGTAGCCCGCCTCGGTCAGCGTCTCGAAACCGGCCTTCACCAGGGCGGCGGTGCCACCGCAGAGGACGGCCTGCTCACCGAAGAGGTCGGTCTCGGTCTCCTCGGTGAAGGTGGTCTTGATGACGCCGGCCCGGGTGCCGCCGATGCCCTTGGCGTACGACAGGGCCAGCTCCAGGCCCTTGCCCGTGGAGTCCTGCTCGACGGCCACGATGCAGGGGACGCCGCGCCCCTCCTCGTACTGGCGGCGGACCAGGTGGCCGGGGCCCTTGGGGGCGACCATGCAGACGTCGACGTCGGCCGGGGGCTTGATGAAGCCGAAGCGGATGTTCAGGCCGTGGCCGAAGAACAGCGCGTCGCCGGCCTTCAGGTTGTCCTTGACGGACTCCTCGTAGACCTGGGCCTGGATCGGGTCCGGGACGAGGATCATGATGACGTCGGCCTCGGCGGCCGCCTCGGAGGGGGTCACCACGCGCAGACCCTGCTCCTCGGCCTTGGCCTTGGACTTCGAGCCCTCGTGCAGACCGACGCGGACGTCGACGCCGGAGTCACGGAGCGACAGCGCGTGGGCGTGGCCCTGGCTGCCGTAACCGAGAACCGCGACCTTGCGGCCCTGGATGATGGACAGGTCGGCATCGTCGTCGTAGAACAGCTCGGCCACTGGGTCTTCTCCTTGGTGTGCAGGTGTTGCGTCCCACCGTACGGCGGGGGCGTCGGGTTCGTGTTCGGGTCTCGCCATGCGAGCGGCGCGCGGCGGCGCCGGTCCCGTCGCGGGTCAGGCGGAACGGTCGAGGGCGCGCAGGGAGCGGTCGGTGATCGAGCGCGCGCCACGCCCTATGGCGATGGTGCCGGACTGGACCAGCTCCTTGATGCCGTACTGCTCCAGCATCTTGAGCATCGCCTCCAGCTTGTCGGCCCCTCCGGTCGCCTCGATCGTGACGGCGTCCGGGGAGACGTCGACGGTCTTGGCGCGGAACAGCTGGACGATCTCGACGATCTGGGAGCGGGTCTCGCTGTCGGCGCGGACCTTCACCAGGACGAGCTCCCGCTGGATCGCGGCGGCGGGCTCGAGTTCGACGATCTTCAGGACGTTGACCAGCTTGTTGAGCTGTTTGGTCACCTGCTCCAGGGGCAGGTCCTCGACATTCACGACGATGGTGATGCGGGAGATGTCGGGGTGTTCGGTGGTACCGACGGCGAGCGAGTCGATGTTGAAGCCGCGTCGGGAGAACAGGGCGGTGATCCGGGCGAGGACACCGGGCTTGTTCTCGACCAGGACGGAGAGCGTGTGCTTTTCGGACATGGGAGTCGGTCTCTCTCTGTCTCTCAGTCGTCTTCGTTGTCGCCGAAGTCGGGGCGGACGCCGCGGGCGGCCTGGACCTCGTCGTTGGAGGTGCCGGCGGCGACCATCGGCCAGACCATGGCGTCCTCGTGGACGATGAAGTCGATCACGACGGGGCGGTCGTTGATGGAGTTGGCCTCTTCGATGACCTTGTCCAGGTCGGCCGGGTCCTCGCAGCGGATGGCGTGGCAGCCCATGGCCTCGGAGAGCTTGACGAAGTCCGGGACGCGGGTGCCCTTGTTGGGGACGCCATCGGAGTCGGGGCCGGCGTGCAGGACGGTGTTGGAGTAGCGCTGGTTGTAGAAGAGGGTCTGCCACTGGCGGACCATCCCGAGGGCGCCGTTGTTGATGATGGCGACCTTGATCGGGATGTTGTTGAGCGCGCAGGTGGTCAGTTCCTGGTTGGTCATCTGGAAGCAGCCGTCGCCGTCGATGGCCCAGACCGTGCGGTCGGGCATGCCGGCCTTGGCGCCCATGGCGGCCGGGACCGCGTACCCCATCGTTCCGGCGCCGCCGCTGTTGAGCCAGGTGGCGGGCTGCTCGTAGTCGATGAAGTGGGAGGCCCACATCTGGTGCTGGCCGACGCCCGCCGCGAAGATCGTGCCTTCGGGGGCGAGCTTGCCGATGCGCTGGATGACCTGCTGCGGGGAGAGGCTGCCGTCCTCGGGGAGGTCGTAGCCCAGAGGATAGGTGTCGCGCCAGCGGTTGAGGTCCTTCCACCACGCGGTGTAGTCGCCGGTGTGGCCCTCGGTGTGCTCGGCCTGGACGGCCTGGACCAGATCGGCCAGGACCTCGCGGGCGTCACCCACGATGGGGACGTCCGCGGTGCGGTTCTTGCCGATCTCGGCGGGGTCGATGTCGGCGTGGACGACCTTGGCGTACGGGGCGAAGCTGTCCAGCTTGCCGGTGACGCGGTCGTCGAAGCGGGCGCCGAGGGCGACGATCAGGTCGGCCTTCTGCAGCGCGGTGACGGCGGTGACCGCGCCGTGCATGCCGGGCATTCCCACGTGCAGCGGGTGGCTGTCGGGGAAGGCGCCGAGCGCCATCAGGGTGGTGGTGACGGGCGCTCCGGTCAGCTCCGCGAGGACCTTCAGCTCGGCGGTGGCCCCGGCCTTGATGACGCCGCCGCCGACGTAGAGCACGGGGCGCCTGGACTGGGTGATCAGCTTGGCGGCTTCGCGGATCTGCTTGGCGTGCGGCTTGGTGACCGGGCGGTAGCCGGGCAGGTCCTGGGTGGGCGGCCAGCTGAAGGTGGTCTGCGCCTGGAGGGCGTCCTTGGCGATGTCGACGAGGACGGGGCCCGGGCGGCCGGTCGAGGCGATGTGGAAGGCCTCGGCGATGGTGTGCGGGATGTCCTCGGCCTTGGTGACCAGGAAGTTGTGCTTGGTGATCGGCATCGTGATGCCGCAGATGTCGGCTTCCTGGAAGGCGTCGGTGCCGATCGCCTTGGAGGCGACCTGGCCGGTGATCGCGACGAGGGGCACGGAGTCCATGTGCGCGTCGGCGATCGGGGTGACCAGGTTGGTGGCGCCGGGGCCCGAGGTGGCCATGCAGACGCCGACCTTGCCGGTGGCCTGCGCGTACCCGGTGGCGGCGTGGCCGGCGCCCTGCTCGTGGCGGACCAGGACGTGGCGGACCCGGGTGGAGTCCATCATCGGGTCGTAGGCGGGGAGGATCGCGCCGCCGGGAATGCCGAATACCGTGTCGGCGCCGACTTCCTCGAGAGAGCGGATGAGGGACTGCGCGCCCGTGACGTGTTCGACGGTGACGGACGGCTGTCCGCCGGTACGGGCGCGCGGCTGCGGGTGGTGGGCCCCGGTGGCCTGCTCGGTCATCGGCATTCTCTTCTCGAAGCTGAGGGTTTTCGCGGGTGGTGTGTCGGGGGTGGTTTGCAGCGTTTTGAGAGGTTCAGTGCAACAAAAAACCCCTCGTGCCGTGAGGCAAGCGAGGGGAGCGCGCCGGGTGCGGTCCGCAGAGTGTCGTGGAGTGACTCTGCTTCAGCCGACGCGCTTTCCAAGTACGAGAATTCGGGTGCGCATGGCATTGACCCTCTCTCCGGCACGCATGACGTGTCAAGTGGGTGGGACGGGCGTCTCAGCATGTGATCCGGTGAGCAGGGGGATCGAGCCGCCCGCCATCACCGTACGGGGGCCGGGGACGCCCGGCACGGGGAACTGTCCGCGCACCAGGGCGCGGCGCAGCCGGTACTCGTCGAGCGGGCCGGAGAAGGCCATCCCCTGGCCGTGGGTGCAGCCCATGGCGCGGAGGGCGAGGACCTGCTCGGGGACGTCGACGCCGTCGGCGACGGACTGGAGGCCGAGGTCGCAGGCGATCCGCAGCAGCCCGCTGGTGATCTTGTGCAGCCTGGCCGATTCCACCACCCCCTCGACCAGGGTGCGGTCGAGCTTCAGCACGTCGATGGGGAGGCGGCGCAGGGCGTTGATCGCGGCGAACCCGCTGCCGAAGCCGTCGAGGGCGATCCGGACACCGAGGCGGCGCAGGGCCACGAGGCGCTGCTCCAGCTCGTCGAAGGAGACCCGGGGGTCGCTGTCGGCCACTTCGATCATCAGGGCGCCCGAGGGCAGCCCGTGCCGGGTCAGCAGCGCCTCGATGGAGCCGAAGGGCGGGGCCTTGTCGAGCAGCCGGGTGGCGGAGAGCCGCACGGAGACGGCGGCGGGGTGACCGGCCCTGGCCCGGTCGGCGGCCTGTTTGACGGCCTCCTCCAGGAGCCAGCGGCCCAGTTCGGCGGTGCGGTCGTCGTCGCCGGTGACCCGGAGGAACTCGGCGGGGGTGAACAGGATGCCCTGGGCGGAGCGCCAGCGGGCCTGGGCGGCGACGGCGGCGACGGAGCCGCTGGCGAGGTGGACGACCGGCTGGTGCAGCAGGGCGAACTCGCCCTCGCGCAGGGCGGTGCGCAGCCGGGTGGCCAGCTCGGAGCGGCGTACGACGTCGGCCTGCATCTGGGGGGCGTACAGCTCGACCCGGTCCTTGCCGCCGGCCTTGGCGCGGTACATCGCGAGGTCCGCGTTGCGCATGAGGTCGGTGGGGGTGATCGCGGGCTCGGCGAAGGCGACGCCGATGGAGGCGGCCACCCGGACCTCGCTGGGGCCGATCCGGTAGGGCTGGGAGAGGGTGAGGCGGAGCCGGTCGGCGATCTCGTGGACCTGGTACTCGCGGGCGGCCTGGTCGCGGGTGCCGTCGCCCATGATGAGGGCGGCGAACTCGTCGCCGCCGAGGCGGGCGGCGGTGTCCCCGGCCCGGACGGACTCCTGGAGGCGGCGGGCGGCCTGGACGAGCAGCTCGTCGCCGGCCTGGTGGCCGATGGTGTCGTTGACGGCCTTGAAGCCGTCGAGGTCGATGAAGAGCACGGCGGTGCCGGAGTCGCTCGCGCGGCGGCCGGTGAGGGCCTTGCGGACCCGGGCGGTGAACAGGGCCCGGTTGGGCAGGTCGGTGAGCGGGTCGTGCTCGGCGTTGTGCTGCAACTGGGCCTGGAGCCTGACCCGTTCGGTGACGTCGCGGCTGTTGAGGAGCAGGCCGCCCTGGTGGCGGTTGACGGTGGACTCGACGTTGAGCCAGTCGCCGGTGCCGGAGCGGAAGCGGCACTCGATGCGGGTGGTGGGCTCCTCGTGGGGCGGTGCGGCGAGGAAGCGGCGCACCTCGTGGACGACCCGGCCGAGGTCGTCGGGGTGGATGATCGAGGACAGCTCGGCGCCGACGAGGTCCTCCGCGTCGCGCCCGTAGACCCCGGCGGCGGCGGGGCTGACGTAGCGGAGGGTGCCGCTGGGGGCGGCGATCATGATGACGTCGCTGGAGCCCTGGACCAGGGAGCGGAAGTGGTTCTCCTTCTGGGCCAGTTCCTGGGTGAGGGAGATGTTGTCCAGCAGCATGATGCCCTGGCGGACGACGAGGGCGAGGACGACCGTGCAGCCGGTGAAGATGACGACCCGGTCGACCCGGCGGCCGTCGACCACGTTGTACAGGATGCCCAAGGTGCAGACGGCGGCGGCGAGATACGGGGTCAGCGCGGCCAGCGACCCGGCGATGGGGCGGCTGACGGTGCGCGGGGGTCCCGGGCGGTCGCTGCCGGGCCGGCGGCGTACGCCCCAGGGCGCGTAGGCCAGGAGGAGCGAGCCGGCGAACCACCCGGCGTCCAGCAACTGGCCCGAGTGGTACGTGGAGCGCAGCAGCGGCGAGGTGAAGACGGCGTCGCACAGGACGGTCAGCGCCAGGGCGGCGATCGCGGTGTTGACGGCGGAGCGGTTGGCGCCGGAGCGGCGGAAGTGCAGCGCGAGCACCATGGAGACGAGGACGATGTCCAGCAGCGGATAGGCGAGCGAGAGCGCCGCCGGGCCCACGCTGGCCTCCTCGGCGCCCGCCATGTGCGCGGCGTGCGCGAGGGCCAGGCTCCAGGCGAGGGTGAGCAGGGAGCCGCCGATCAGCCAGGCGTCCAGGGCGAGACAGACCCAGCCGGCCCGGGTGACCGGGCGTTTGGCGAGGACGAGCAGGCCGACGATGGCGGGCGGCGCGAAGCAGAGGAAGAAGGCGTCGGCCAGGGACGGGGTGGGCACGGGGACGCCGAGCACCACCTCGTACCACCCCCAGACCGCGTTCCCGCACGCCGCCATGAGGGAGGAGAGCGAGAAGAGCAGCCAGGCGGGGCGGTACCGGCCGGCGCTCACCCGGGCGTAGAGGAAGCAGGAGACGGCGGCCACCAGCGCGGCGGCGGCGAGGCCGAAGTCGCCCATGAAGCGGGCCAGTTCCGGCGATCCCCAGCCGACGGCGGCACCGACGGAGTATCCGGCGCAGACCAGGGCGAGCAGGATCCGGGCGCGGAGCCCGGTGGAGCCGGCGGCGGTCCGCGGCGAGAGCCAGGTCCCCAGGACGCTCACCGGAGCGCTCCCCGTCCCGGCCCGGGCAGTGCGGGGCGCGCGGGGGTCTGCCGTGCGGACCGCCCCGGACGCGCCGGGGCCTCCCGCACGGGCGGCACCGCCCGCACGGTCACCGGCCTCGGGGCCCGTACGGCTTTCGGAGGCCGCGCCACGGCGCTCCGGGCCCGTGCGACGGACTTCGGAGCCCGGACAACCGGCCTCACCCACGCCGCGGTTGGCGCGGTCGGCCGTGCGGACGACCGGGCGGGCACCCGCCCCGGACGCCGCCGCCCCAGGTCCGTTTCCAGCCATCCGCGGGTGGCGCCGCCGGGCAGCGCCGATGTCCGCCGCACGCCGTTCGGCGGCCTCGGATCGTCTCTCCATGACCAGCACATCGCCCGTCGCCCCCTCGCGTTCCGCTGCTCCCCCCGCGCCGCCCCTGCCCCGGCGCAGCCCTCCGGTGCGGACGATACACCAGGTTCGTCACTCAGGGCCATAGCTTCTCTACGCTCCGTGACGAAATGCGAGGTGGGCGGCCCCCTCCGCCTGCGAATCACACGTCGGCGGGGCCGCCCGGGGCGCCTCAGCCCGTGGTGCTGACGACGTTCACCACCGGCTCGCCGGCCGCGAAGCGGGTGAGCTGCTCGGCCAGCAGCCGCTTGGCGCGTGGTTCGAACGCCGAGGTGCTGCCGCCCACATGAGGCGTGATCAAGACATTCGGAGCATGCCAGAGAGGATGGCCGGACGGCAGGGGTTCCGGGTCGGTGACATCGAGCGCCGCCCTAAGCCGTCCGGATTCCAGTTCGGCCAACAGCGCCCCGGTGTCCACGACTCCGCCCCGGGCGACGTTGACGAGGAGGGCGCCGTCCCGCATCGCGGCGAGGAACCCGGCGCCCACCAGGCCCTGTGTGGAGGGGTTCAGAGGGGTGGAGAGGACGACGACGTCCGCCTCGGGCAGCAGGGCCGGGAGGTCGTCGAGCGTGTGTACGGGACCGCGCTCGGTGGTCCGGGCGGAGCGCGCGACGCGTGCGACCCGCGCGCACTCGAAGGGCGTGAGCCGGTCCTCGATGGCCGAACCGATGGAGCCGTACCCGACGATGAGGACGGACTTGTCGGCGAGCGCCGGATAGAAGCCGGACCGCCACTCCTCGTTCTCCTGGCCGTGGACGAAGCCGGGGATGCCCCGCAGGGAGGCCAGGATCAGGGCGAGCGTCAGCTCGGCGGTGGAGGCCTCGTGGACGCCCTTGGCGTTGCAGAGGCGTACGCCGGGGCGCAGCAGGCCGAGGCCGGGCTCCACGTGGTCGATGCCCGCCGAGAGCGTCTGCACGACCTGGACGGCACTCATCGCGCCCATGGGCCGTACGGCGATCTCGGAACCCTTCATGTACGGGACGACGTAATACACGCAGTGCGCGGGATCGCCCGGGTACTGCGGACCGCCGTCCCAGAAGAGGTAGTCGAACCCGTCGGGCAGCCCGTCGATCTCGTCGGGCGGAAAGGGCAGCCACACAGCGGCACGCGTCGCGCCGGAAGTCGTCGCAGTCATGGTCAGGAGGCTATGCGACAGGTGTGCGCGTGCTCCAGGACGGCGGATGGGGGAGGTGGTCCGGCCAGAGGTTAGTTTGGGTGCGGTACGGGCCCCGTGACTGCGGGAACGAAGAAAGGCCAGGGGAGTTGGAGCGCAGGACTATCGGGGCGGCGGGGCTCGCCGTGGGCGCGGTCGGTCTGGGCTGTATGCCGATGAGCTGGGGGTACAGCGCCTCGCAGCGGCACGGCGACCGTTCGGTGCGTACGGTGCACGCGGCGCTCGACGCGGGTGTCCGGCTGCTCGACACCGCCGACATGTACGGCCCGTTCACCAACGAGCTGCTGGTGGGCCGGGCGCTCAAGGGGCGGCGGTCCGAGGCGTTCCTCTCCACCAAGTGCGGCCTCCTGGTGGGTGATCAGCACATCGTCGCCAACGGCCGCCCCGGCTACGTGCGGCGGGCCTGCGATGCCTCGCTGCGGCGGCTCCAGACCGATGTGATCGACCTCTACCAGCTCCACCGGGCCGACCCCGAGGTGCCGGTGGAGGAGACCTGGGGGGCGATGGCGGAGCTGGTGACGGCGGGCAAGGTCCGTTCGCTGGGGCTCTGCGCCGTGGGGGCGCACGCCCCGCGCAGGTCGGGGGCCGGTCCGTTTGCGGGAACGATCCGGCAGTTGGAGCGGATCCAGCAGGTCTTTCCGGTCAGCGCCGTGCAGGCGGAGCTGTCGGTCTGGGCGCCCGAGGCACTGGCGGAGCTGCTGCCCTGGTGCACGGCGCGCGGGGTCGGGGTGCTCGCCGCGATGCCGCTGGGCAACGGCTATCTGACCGGGACGCTGAAGCCGGGGCAGGGGTTCGAGCCGGACGATCCGCGGGCCCGGCACCCCCGGTTCACGGCCGAGATGATGGCGGCGAACCAGCCGGTGGTGGCCGGTCTGCGGCGGATCGCGGAGCGGCGCGGGGCGAGCGTGGCCCAGGTGGCGCTGGCGTGGGTGCTGCGGCAGGGCCCGCACGTGGTGCCGGTGCCGGGGGCGAAGCGGGAGCGGTGGGCGGTGGAGAACGCGGGGGCGGCCGATGTGGTCCTGGACGACCGGGACCTGGCGGAGATCGCCGCGCTGCCGCCCGCCCGGGGTTCCTGGGACTGAGGCCGCGCGCCCGGCGGGAGCGGGCGGGAGAATGGCCGGACCGGGAACTCCGGGCGCCGCCGCGAGGTAGGAACGGGTAGCAGGTGGTACGGGCAGAGTTCAGGCAGCCGTCGAAAGGATCGGTCCAGTGCGCGGTGCTGTGTTCGGAGCTGTTCAGTCTCCCGGGGGGCGCGGAGCCGTCCGGTCCGCCGCGGTGCGCAGGGGGGTGGTGGCCGCGCTGGCGTCGGCCTCCCTGCTGCTGTCGGCCGCGTGCTCCTCGGGCGGGGCGGAGGGCGCCCCCTCCGGTACGGGCACCGCATCGCCGACCGCCCCGCAGGGCTCCGGCTCCCCCTCCCCGGGCACATCGGCCGAGCTGCCGCCCGCCAAGGGCTCGGCGAAGGTCGTCTCGACGCTGACCGAGGGGCTGAAGTCGCCCTGGGGGCTGGCCGCGCTGCCCGGCGGTGATCTGCTGGTCGGCTCCCGCGACGAGGGCACGGTCCACCGCATCGACGGCGAGAGCGGGAAGCAGACGCTGCTGGGTTCGGTGCCCGGGGTCTCCCCCGCCGGTGAGGGCGGGCTCCTGGGGCTGGCGGTCCCCTCGACGTTCGCGGCGGACGGGCGGGTGTACGCCTATCTGACCACCACGTCGGACAACCGGATCGTCCGGATGAACTACGACGAGAAGCGCCCCGAGGGGCAGCAGCTGGGCGCCCCGGACACCATCCTGCGCGGCATCCCCAAGGGGAACATCCACAACGGCGGCCGGATCGCGTTCGGCCCGGACAAGATGCTGTACGCGGGCACCGGCGAGGCCGGGGAGACGGAGCTGTCCCAGGACAAGGAGTCGCTGGCGGGCAAGATCCTGCGGATGACCCCGGACGGGGAGCCGGTGCACGGCAACCCCGAGGCGGACTCGGTGGTGTATTCGTACGGGCACCGCAATGTGCAGGGGCTCGCCTGGGACGCGCAGAAGCGGCTGTGGGCGGCCGAGTTCGGCCAGAACACCTGGGACGAGCTGAACCTGATCGAGCCCGGCGGCAACTACGGCTGGCCCGGTGCTGAGGGCAAGGAGGGCAAGGACGGGTTCATCGACCCGGTGGCCCAGTGGAAGACCTCCGAGGCCTCCCCCAGCGGCATCGCGTACGCGGAGGGCTCGATCTGGATGGCGGGGCTGCGCGGCGAGCGGCTCTGGCGGATCCCGCTCTCCGGTGACCGGGCGAAGGAACCTTTGGCGGACCCCCAGGCGTTCCTGGAGGAGAAGCACGGCCGGCTGCGCACTGTGGTGAGCGCGGGCGGCGACCGGCTCTGGCTGGTCACCAGCAACACGGACGGCCGCGGAGAGCCGAAGCCGGGAGACGACAGGATCCTGCTGGTCGAAGTGGGGTAGGCGGAACCCCTGGCCCCGTCCGCCGGGCACCACCCGCGCACCATGCCGGAGGGAGCACGACCGTGTTCAATTTCTTCGAGGAACTCTTCGCCCCGGGCCGCAAGCATGTGGCCGAGGAGCAGAAGCGGCTGGAGCTGAGCCGGGTGGACGTGGCGTCCGGGGACCCGGCCCGCGGCCCGATAGACCTCACCTCCGGCAGGGTGACGGTCCGCGCACCGGAGGACGGGGACGGCCCGGCGCCCGGCCGCATGCGCGAGGCGCCCCTGGAGCAGGACGCCGTGCTCACCCCCCGCCCCCGCCTGGTCACGGAGCCGGCGGAAGGCCGAGTGACGGGCGGCGAGGGTGGCGGGGACGGCGGAGACGGCGACGGGCCGCCACCCGGACCCTGAGCACGCCGGACGGACCGGCCCCGGCTCGCCCGGTCGGGGCCGGGAGCCGGCGGCCGGTCGGGCCACCACGCGGCAGCCGGTCCCGGGCTGCCGCTCCGCACCTGGTTCAGCGCCCCGCCCGCGCCCGCCACTCCGGGGCCAGCACCGACCAGATCTCCGAGTCGTGGCGCACGCCCCGGTAGAGGTAGTTCTGCCGGATCACCCCGTCCCGGGTCATCCCGAGCCGCTCGGCCACCGCGATCGAGCGGGTGTTGGCGGCGGAGGCGTCCCACTCCACGCGGTGCATCCCGCGTTCGTACACCGCCCAGTCGATCAGCCGCTCCGCGGCCCGGGTGATCAGGCCGCGGCCCTGTGCGGCGGGCTCCAGCCAGACGCCTATCTCGCAGTTGCCGGACGCGGTGTCGAAGATCCGGAAGAGGACCCCGCCGACGAGGGTGTCCTCCAGCCAGATCCCGTACAGCCGTCCGGTGTCCGCAGCCTGCTTCTCCGCGTACCGCCGGAGCAGGTCCCGTGCCGAGTCCAGGTCGGTGGCGAAGGAGGCGAAGGGGATCCAGGGGTCGACCAGCTCCCGGGCCCGGTCCATGTGGGCGAGGAACTCCTCCGCCTGCCAGATCTCCAGCGGGCGCAGCTCCGCGCTGTCGTCACCCAGGGATACCGCGAACATCGTGCTCCTTCTCCGTCGACATCTCCGCCGACGTCTCCTTCGGCTTCTCCGTCGGCGCGACGTCCTCCTCCGCGACGCGCGCCCCCGGGATCGTCGCACGCTCCACCGCGCAGTCCGGCGGCTCGATGCTGATCCGGGGCAGCCGGCGGTCCAGCCAGCCGGGCAGCCACCAGTTGGCACCGCCGAGCATGTGCATCAGGGCGGGGACCAGGAGGGTCCGCAGGACGAAGGCGTCCAGGGCGACGGCCGTGGCCAGCGCGATGCCGAACATGGCGATCACCCGGTCCCCGCTGAGCACGAAGGCGAGGAAGACGGAGATCATGATCACGGCGGCGGAGTTGATCACCCGGCTGGTCTCGGCGAGGCCGACCCGGACCGCCCGCCGGTTGTCGCCGGTCTCCAGCCACTCCTCGTACATCCGGCCGACCAGGAAGACCTGGTAGTCCATGGAGAGGCCGAAGAGGACCGAGACCATGATCACGGGGAGGAAGGGTTCGATGGGCCCGGCGCTGCCGAGGCCGAGCAGCTCGCTCCCCCAGCCCCACTGGAAGACGGCCACGACGACGCCGAAGGAGGAGGCGACGGCGGCCACGTTCATCAGGGCGGCCTTGACGGGGATGCCGATGGAGCGGAAGGCCAGCAGCAGGAGCAGGCAGCCGAGGCCGATGACGACCCCGACGAAGAGGGGCAGCTTGCCGACGATGATCTCGGCGAAGTCGTCGTAGCTCGCCGTCACCCCGCCGACGTACGCCTCCAGCGAGGTCGTCTCCTGGGCCTGCGGGAGCACGTCCGCGCGGATGCGGTCGACCAGCTCGCTTGTCTCCTGCGACTGGGGCGCGGAGTCGGGGACGACGGTGAGGAACGCGGTGTCGCCGCCGCCGTTGTACGTGACGGGGCTGACCGAGGCGACGCCCTCGGTCGTACGGAGCTTCTCGGGCAGCGCGTCCAGGGCGAGCCGGTCGTCCGCGCCGTCGAGCTGGGCGGCGATGGTCAGGGGGCCGTTGACGCCGGGGCCGAAGCCGTCCGCGATCAGGTCGTACGCCTGCCGGGTGGTGGCGGTGGCCGGGTTGTTGCCCTGGTCGGAGGTGCCGAGGTGGAGGCCGAGGGCGGGCAGGGCGAGGACGACCATGACGACGGTCGCGATCCCGCCGAGCAGCTTGGGGTGGCGTTCGACGAAGGCCGACCAGCGGGCGGCGAAGCCGGTGGGCAGGTCGGGGCGGGGCCCGTGTTCCGCGAGCTGCCGGCGTTCACGGCGGCTGAGGGCCCGCATCCCGATGAGGGAGAGGAGGGCGGGCAGCAGGGTGACGGAGGCGGCCACGGTCAGCACGACAGTGAGCGAGGCGGCGATGGCGACACCGTTGAGGAAGCTCAGCCGCAGGATCAGCATGCCGAGCAGGGCGATGCAGACGGTGGCCCCGGCGAAGACGACCGCGCGCCCGGTGGTGGTGACGGCGTTGCGGGCCGCGTCGGCGACCGACAGGCCCTGCCGGAGCCCTCTGCGGTGCCGGGTGACGATGAAGAGGGCGTAGTCGATGCCGACGCCGAGCCCGATGAGCATGCCGAGCATGGGGGCGAAGTCGGCCACGGTCATCACATGGCCGAGCAGGACGATGCCCGCGTAGGCGGTGCCGACGGAGACCAGGGCGGTGGCGATGGGGAGCAGGCTGGCGGCGAGCGACCCGAAGGCCAGGAAGAGGACCACGGCCGCGACGGCGACGCCGACCGCTTCGGCGATGTGGGCGGAGGGGGCCTCGGTGAGGGCGATGGCGGTGCCGCCCAGCTCGACCTGGAGCCCGTCGCTCTCGGCCGCCTTCGCGGTGTCCACGAGGGCCTGCGCCTGGGAGACGGGGATCTCGTCGGCGGGCCGGTCGAAGGTGACCGTGGCGTAGGCGGTGCGCCCGTCCTCGCTGATCTGCGCGGCTCCTTCGGCGCCGTACGGGCCGGTGACCGCGCCGACCCCGGGGAGGTCGTCGATCGCGTGGAGGGTGCGGGTCATCGTCTGTTCGACGTCGGCGGCCCGGACCGTGGAGCCGGTGGTGTGCCAGACCACGGTGTCCGTGTCGCCGCCGAGGTCGGTGAAGCCGCGCGAGAGCAGCTCGGTGGCCCGGCCGGACTCGGTGCCGGGCACCTCGTAGTCGTTGGAGTACGCGGAGCCCGCGAACCCCGCCGCGGTGGCTGTGCCGCCGAGGGCGGCGAGCCAGATGAGGATGGCGAGAAGGCGGTGCTTGATGCACCAGCGGGCGATGGCAGCCAACGGGTGAGCTCCCTGCGGGTTCGTGGACCTTTACCCGCAGATAACGTGATCTGCTCGCAAACGTCGCATGACCTGAGACCGCCACTCTCTCAGCAGAAAGTGATCCTTTGTCCGTTTCGTGGTCATGCTCACAGGGCCTGATCTGCTCCCTACATGGTGCAGATCAGGCCATCCTCGGTGGGGTCAGCCGGAGACGCTCGCCCGGCCGTTCTCGATGTGCCCCATGAGCCGCCGCCGGAAGCCGTCCTCCCCGTCGGCCGTCACGGCGAGGTCGTACCAGCCGTGGGCGTCGGCCGCGGAGTGCACGACCGTACGGTGGCGGCCCGGCTTGACGGTGACGCGGCGGACCCAGTCGTGCAGGTCGTCCTCGTCGACATAGCCGAGGGGCCGGACCAGGAAGGTCAGGTTCCGGCGGCCGGTGTTGCGCAGCGTGAGGTGGAGGTCGCGCTCGCGGGGGTCGATGCGGGTGGTGACCTCGGCGCCGCCCTCGGCCGGCCCGGCGAACTCGCGCCGGAAGCCGTTCGGCCCGGTGACCGTGAAACGGTACGCGTCTGCGGTCAGCGGTACGGTCCAGCGCCCGGCACCCCGGACGTCCTTGTGGAGCGGGGCCGCGGACTCACCGGCGTACGGGTAGAGCGTGAAGTGCGCCGAGGACCGTCCGCCGTTCCCCAGCTCCACGCGCAGCGCACCACCGCTCCCCCGCCTGACCTGAGCGTCCGGCTGGTAAGGCAGCGGGCGCGCCGGGCGTACGCCGGGCTCCTGGACGGGGTGGCGCTGGTCGGCGGGCGGCTTGGGCTGCCAGCGGCCGCTGAGCGGCGGGATCGGGCCGGGCACCTGGACGGCGGGCTGCCGCCGGGCCCGGGTGAAGTCGAAGGCGGAGGTCAGATCGCCGGTGACACGGCGCCGCCAGTCGCTGATGTTGGGCTCCTTCACCCCCGTCCACCGCTCCAGGAAGCGGATCACGGAGGTGTGGTCGAAGACCTCGGAGCAGACGAACCCGCCGACGGTCCACGGCGAGACGACGAGCAGCGGCACCCGGATGCCGAGGCCGGTCGGGCGGCCCTCCCACTGCTCCTCGGTCACCTCGGGCGGGGCGACGGGCGGCGGGACGTGGTCGAAGAAGCCGTCGTTCTCGTCGTAGTTGATCAGTACGGCGGTGTGGCGCCAGACGTCCGGATGCTTCCCCAGCGCGTCCAGGATCTTGTAGACGATGGTGGCGCTGTGCACGGGCGAGGAGGTGCTCGGGTGCTCGGAGTCGATGGCCGAGGGCACCAGGTAGGAGACCTCCGGCAGCGTCCCGGCCACCACGTCCCTGGCGAACTCCTCCGCCAGCGTGCCCGTCGGCACCCGGCGCAGCCCCCGCTCGAAGAGGCTGCGCTCCCGCGCGGTGAGGGTGGCGACGCCCTCCTCCAGCAGCCCGAGCAGCCGGGTCCGCTCGGCCTCGGACGCGCCGCGCACCTTGGCGTAGAACGCCTCCATGTAGGTGTGGCCGCCGGTGCGGGCCAGGGCCTTGCGGGCGATGGCCTTGAAGGTGGCGTAGAACTCGATCTGGTTGTCGGTGAAGTTCTCCCACTCCGTGTACGTCCGCCAGCTGCGGCCCGCCTCCTCCAGCCGCTCGGCGTAGGTGGACCAGTCGTAGCCGGGGTGGCTGCCCTCGTTGTACGCGTCGTTGCCGACCGCCCGTTTCCCGTTCGCCTCGAAGCCGGTCTTCCCGCTCCAGAGGTGGTTGCGGTTGGGGCTGGTGGAGGTGTGGATCGAGGAGTGGTAGGCGTCGCAGACGGTGAAGGTGTCGGCCAGCTCGTAGTGGAGCGGGATGTCACGGCGGTCGTAGTACGCCATGGTGGCCGCGGTCTTGGCACTGATCCAGCCGTTCATCCAGCCGCCGCCCCAGGCCTTCGCGCCGCCGTTCCAGGAGTGGTCGAGGGCGCCGATGTACTGGAGGTCCTTCTGCTGCTCCTCGGCCGCGCCGCGCACCGGGAAGGGCAGCACGGTGGTGCCGGACGCGCCGGGCTGCTCGAAGACCGTGCCCCCGGTGGGCAGTTCGACGGCGTTGCGGTCGCCGAAGCCGCGTACGCCGCGCAGGGTGCCGAAGTAGTGGTCGAAGGATCGGTTCTCCTGCATGAGGATCACCACGTGCTTGATGGCCCCGAGCCCTCCGGACCCCGCCGCGTGGGCGGGCTGCGCGGCGATGGCTGCCTGGAGCGACGGCGGCATAAACGATCCGGCCGCAGCGGCGCCGAGCGCGCCCCCGCCGAGGGCGAAGAGCCGCCGCCGTGACATGTCCGTGGTCAAAAGAGCCTCCCGTATCGCGGTGGTCGCGGTGGTTACAGCCGGGAAGCTAGTGAGGTCAGGTGGCGTCGGGAAGGACTGCGTACGGACCGGTGGTGAACGTCCAAGAGGTCGGACGGGAAGTCCAACCGGCCGGGTCCGGGCGCCTGCCACCCCGATGAGGTGCGGCGACGACCACAGCGCGAGGGGGGGACGAGGAGCAAGGGAGGACGAGGAGCAAGGGGGACGAGGAGCGAGAGTGGGGACGAGGAGCGTCGCCGGTACGGTCGAAGGGGCGGTGCGCCCCCGCGTACGGGTGGTGCACCGCCCCTTCGGGGACGATCAGGCCGTCAGCCCTCGACGCCCAGCTTCTCCAGGATCAGCTCGCGCACGCGCGCCGCGTCCGCCTGGCCGCGGGTGGCCTTCATGACCGCGCCGACGAGCGCGCCCGCCGCCGCGACCTTGCCGCCGCGGATCTTGTCCGCGATGGCCGCGTTGCCCGCGATGGCCTCGTCCACGGCCGTGGAGAGCGCGCCCTCGTCCGAGACGACCTTCAGGCCGCGCTTCTCGACGACGGTGTCCGGGTCGCCCTCGCCCGCGAGGACGCCCTCGATGACCTGGCGGGCCAGCTTGTCGTTGAGGTCGCCCGCCGCGACGAGCGCGGCCACCCGGGCGACCTGCGCCGGGGTGATCGGCAGCTCGTCCAGACCGCGGCCGGTCTCGTTGGCGTTGCGGGCCAGCTCGCCCATCCACCACTTGCGGGCCTGGTCCGAGGGGGCGCCCGCCTCGGTCGTGGCGACGATCAGGTCGACCGCGCCCGCGTTGAGGATGGACTGCATGTCGTGCTCGGAGACGCCCCACTCCTCCTTGAGCCGCGCCCGGCGGACCCGGGGCAGCTCGGGGAGGCCCTTGCGCAGCTCCTCGACCCACTCGCGCGCGGGCGCGACGGGGACCAGGTCGGGCTCGGGGAAGTAGCGGTAGTCCTCGGCGTTGTCCTTGATGCGGCCGGCCGTGGTGGAGCCGTCCTCCTCGTGGAAGTGCCGGGTCTCCTGGACAATCGTGCCGCCGGAGGAGAGCACCGCCGCGTGGCGCTGGATCTCGAAACGGGCGGCCCGCTCGACGGAACGCAGCGAGTTCACGTTCTTCGTCTCGGAGCGGGTGCCGAACGTCTCGGTGCCGTGCGGGCGCAGCGACAGGTTGACGTCGCAGCGCATCTGGCCCATCTCCATGCGCGCCTCGGAGACCCCGAGGGCCTTGATCAGCTCGCGCAGCTCCGCGACGTACGCCTTGGCGACCTCGGGGGC
The DNA here is from genome assembly GCF_050871195.1 of Streptomyces araujoniae. NCBI lineage: Bacteria > Bacillati > Actinomycetota > Actinomycetes > Kitasatosporales > Streptomycetaceae > Streptomyces > Streptomyces araujoniae. The sequence goes on along the minus strand of NZ_CP194070.1, from coordinate 5,697,955 downwards.
ACGCGCGCCCGCTCCCTCGATCGGCTTGGTGACGATCTCGATGAGCGGGATACCGGCCCGGTTGTAGTCGAGCAGGGAGTGGGACGCGCCGTGGATACGGCCCGTGGCACCGCCGACGTGGGTCGACTTGCCGGTGTCCTCCTCCATGTGGGCGCGTTCGATCTGCACCCGGAAGATCTCGCCGTCCTCCAGCTGGACGTCCAGATAGCCGTCGAAGGCGATCGGCTCGTCGTACTGGGAGGTCTGGAAGTTCTTCGGCATGTCCGGATAGAAGTAGTTCTTCCGGGCGAAGCGGCACCACTCGGCGATCTCGCAGTTCAGCGCGAGGCCGATCTTGATGGCGGACTCGACGCCGATCTCGTTGACGACCGGCAGCGCGCCGGGCAGTCCGAGACAGACCGGGCAGGTCTGGGAGTTGGCGTCCTGCTTCAGCTCCGTGGAGCAGCCGCAGAACATCTTGGTCTTGGTGCCGAGCTCGACATGGACCTCCAGGCCCATGACGGGGTCGTAGGACGCGAGGGCGTCCTCGTACGACACCAGGTCAGTGACAGTCACGGTGAAACTTTCCCTCTCAGCCCAGCAGGACGTCGTCGTCGCCGAGACGCTTCAGTTCGCGATAGAGGATCGCGAGTCCGGTGACGATGGCGGCCGCGGAGACCGCCGCGTCGACGAGGCGCAGCACGTCGTTGTCCTGGCGGGCGAGCTTCGCCTGCTTGGCGATGCTGATCGCGCCGAACGCGGTACTGCCGAGCGAGACGTACAGCCCGGTCTTGGACTTCTTGAAGTTACTGGCCTTCTTTGCCATGGCACTCACAGCGACGGAGCCTCCTCGAGAAGCGGGTGCCCCCACTTTTCCACGAAGGCGGCCTCGACGGCGGCGCCGACCTTGTAGAGCCGGTCGTCCTTCATGGCGGGGGCGATGATCTGCAGCCCGACCGGCAGACCGTCCTCCGGGGCCAGGCCGCAGGGGAGCGACATGGCGGAGTTGCCGGCCAGGTTGGTCGGGATGGTGCACAGGTCGGCGAGGTACATCGCCATCGGGTCGTCGGCGCGCTCACCGATCGGGAAGGCGGTGGTCGGGGTCGTCGGGGAGACGATCACGTCGACCCGCTCGAAGGCCTTCTCGAAGTCCTGGGTGATGAGGGTGCGGACCTTCTGGGCCGAGCCGTAGTACGCGTCGTAGTAGCCGGAGCTGAGCGCGTACGTCCCCAGGATGATGCGGCGCTTGACCTCGTCGCCGAAGCCCGCCTCGCGGGTCAGGGCGGTGACCTCCTCGGCCGACTTCGTGCCGTCGTCGCCGACCCGCAGGCCGTAGCGCATGGCGTCGAAGCGGGCCAGGTTGGAGGAGCACTCGGAGGGCGCGATCAGGTAGTACGCGGAGAGCGCCAGGTCGAAGGAGGGGCAGTCCAGCTCGACGACGTCGGCGCCGAGCGACTTCAGCAGCTCGACCGACTCGTCGAAGCGCTGGAGGACGCCCGCCTGGTAGCCCTCGCCGCGGAACTGCTTGACGACGCCGACGCGCATGCCCTGCACGGAGCCGTTGCGGGCGGCCTCGACGACCGGCGGGACCGGGGCGTCGATGGAGGTGGAGTCCAGCGGGTCGTGCCCGGCGATCGCCTCGTGGAGCAGCGCCGCGTCCAGGACGGTACGGGCGCAGGGCCCGCCCTGGTCCAGGGAGGAGGAGAAGGCGACCATGCCGTAGCGGGAGACGCCGCCGTAGGTGGGCTTGACGCCGACCGTGCCGGTGACGGCGGCGGGCTGGCGGATCGAGCCGCCGGTGTCCGTGCCGATGGCGAGCGGGGCCTCGTAGGAGGCGAGGGCGGCGGAGGAGCCGCCGCCGGAGCCGCCGGGGATGCGGGTGAGGTCCCACGGGTTGCCCGTGGGGCCGTAGGCGCTGTTCTCGGTGGAGGACCCCATGGCGAACTCGTCCATGTTGGTCTTGCCGAGGATGACGACGTCGGCGGCGCGCAGCTTCTGCGTCAGCGTGGCGTCGTACGGCGGGACCCAGCCTTCGAGGATCTTGGAACCGACGGTGGTCGGCATGTCCTTGGTGGTGAAGATGTCCTTCAGCGCGAGCGGGACACCGGCCAGCGGGCCGAGCTTCTCGCCCGCCTCGCGCTTGGCGTCCACGGCACGGGCCTGGGCGAGCGCGCCCTCGCGGTCGACGTGCAGGAAGGCGTGGACCTTCTCGTCGACGGCCTCGATCCGGGCGAGGTGCGCCTCGGTGACCTCGACGGCGGTGAGTTCGCCGGAGGCGATCTTCGCGGCGATCTCGGCCGCGGTGAGCTTGATGATGTCCGTCATGGCGGTTAGTCCTCCCCCAGGATCTGCGGCACCTTGAAACGCTGCTGCTCCTGGGCCGGGGCGCCGGAGAGCGCCTGCTCGGGGGTGAGCGACGGACGGACCTCGTCCGCGCGCATGACGTTGGTCAGCGGCAGCGGGTGGGAGGTCGGCGGTACGTCTTGGTCGGCGACCTCGGAGACGCGGGCGACCGCGCCGATGATGTCGTCGAGCTGACCGGCGAAGTGATCGAGCTCTTCGCCCTTCAGCTCCAGACGCGCCAGCCGGGCGAGGTGGGCGACCTCCTCGCGCGTGATGCCAGGCATGCAGCGATCCTCAGGGGTTGGTGTGTGGTTTTGGCCCCAATCCTATGGGGTCCGCCCGTGCCGGGTACCCCACCCCGATGGGCCCACCCGTTTCGGTGGTTACGGAGGCGTTTCGCAGGGGGACGGGGGCGCCCATTCCGTACGGGAGGGGGTGCCGACTCCGTACGGGGACGGAGCCCCCCTCCCGTACGGGAGGGGGCGGGCGCCGCTCCCGTACGGGGACGGGGGCGTCATCCGTACGGGCGCGCCGCCTTCCGTACGGGAGCGGACGGCCCCGGGCTCAGGTCGTCGCCGGGCCCGAGACCGCACGGCCCTGGGTCGGGTGCGGGTGCTGGCGCTGCTCGGGGTCCGCCGTGCCGTTCGCCGCCGCGGCGGCCGCCTGGGCCTCCAGCTCGGCGGGGCGCCGCCAGCCGTGCTCGTCGCGCGCCCGCAGCCAGGCCGTCGTCTCCTGGGGCGGCATCGCGGCCGCCACCAGCCACCCCTGGACCGCGTCGCACCGCAGGTCCCGCAGCCGCTCCCAGGTCTCGTCGTCCTCGACGCCCTCCGCGACGACGACCAGGCCCAGGGAGTGGGCCAGGTCGATCGTGCAGCGGACGATCTCGCCGTCCTCGTGGTCCAGGGCGAGGCGGGCCACGAAGGAGCGGTCGATCTTCAGCTCGCTCACGGGGAGCCGGCGCAGATGGACGAGGGAGGAGTACCCCGTGCCGAAGTCGTCCAGGGACATCTTCACGCCGTGCGCGGTCAGCCCGGCGAGGGTGTCGGCGGCGCGCTGCGGGTCCTCCAGGAGGACGTGCTCCGTGATCTCCAACTGGAGCGCCGAGGCCGGGACGCCGTGCCGGGCGAGCCGGGCGGCGACCCCGCCCGCGAAGCCGGGGGTGTGGACGTCGCGCGGCGAGACGTTGACCGCGACCGGGACGAACAGGCCCTGCGCACGCCACCGGGCGACCTGGGCGAGCGCCGTCTCCAGGACGTACTCCGTGAGGTGCGGCATCAGGCCGGACGACTCCGCGATGGCGATGAACTCGTCCGGAGGGACCCTCCCGCGCTCCGGGTGCACCCAGCGCACCAGCGCCTCCAGGCCCGCGACCTGCCCGTCGAAGCGGACCTTGGGCTGGTAGTGCAGCTCGACGTCGCCCGCGTCCAGCGCCCGGCGCAGATCGCCGAGCAGCCCCAGCCGGTCGGGGGTGTTGCTGTCCCGCTTGGACTCGTAGACCTCCACGCCCGTGCGGTCGCGCTTGGCCTGGTACATCGCCACGTCGGCGCGGCGCAGCAGTCCTTCGGCGTCCAGCGCGTGGTCCGGGTAGACGGCGACCCCGGCGCTGGCCTCCAGCACCAGGACCAGCCCGTCCAGGTCGAGCGGTGAGGACAGCTCCGCCACCAGGTGGCGGGCGACCCGCTGGGCGCTGGTGGTGGAGTCGGCCTGCGGCAGCAGGACGGCGAACTCGTCGCCGCCGAGCCGGGCCGCCTCCGCCCCGTACGGCAGGGCGAGGCGCAGCCGTTCCGCTATCTGGAGCAGCAGCCGGTCCCCGGCGAGATGGCCGAGGGTGTCGTTGACGGCCCGGAAGCGGTCCAGGTCTATCAGGACCAGCGCCGACCGGGTGCCGACGCTCTCGGCGTCCTCCAGCGCCGACCAGGTCCGCTCCAGCAGCCACTGGCGGTTGGGCAGCCCGGTCAGCGGGTCGCGGAGCTGCTCCTCGGCCCGGGCGCGGGCGATCCAGAGCGTGGAGTCCAGCGCGATCAGCGGGACCGCGAAGAGCGGCAGCACGACGGGCATGGACATCGCGACGACGCAGATCAGCGGGGCGAGGCCGAGCAGCGCGACGGCGACGAGCCCCTGGCGGAGCAGGGCGGTGCGGGCGATGGTGGGCAGCCCGCCGTTGTACGGGGCGCCCGCGTACCACAGCAGGACCCGGGTGACGAGCAGATACGTGGACGCCGCCAGGAGCAGTTCCGGCACGGCGGCGATGCCCCAGTCGAGTGGCACCCAGGGTCGCTCGACGCTCGGCACCACCCCGAACGCGGCCAGCACGAGCGCGGCGGCGGCGATCCCGAGGATGTCCACCGCGCCGTGCAGGAGCCCCTGCCACCAGCGGTGTCTGCGGGCGCTCCCGACGAGCACCACGACGACCATGCTGACCAGACCGGCGGGCAGCCAGCCGTAGAGGAGCAGCACGGCGAGGGTGAGCGCGGCCCCGGAGCCGGTCCCGCCCCACCAGCGGTCCCGGCCGAGCGCGACGAGGTGGCCGACGATGATCCCGGTGAGCACGGCGAGCGACCAGCCCACGGCCCCGTCCGGGAAGAGGGCGTGGCCGTCGCGCACCGCGTGGTAGAAACCGGCTGCCAGCAGGAGCGTCGCGATCCCGATGGCGGCGGCACCCACGGGGGACGTGAGGCCGACGAAACCTTGCAGCCGCGACACCGGGGCGGCGCTCTCGGTCGGTTTCATTCCGTCCCTCTCACAGCCGGCGGTGCCGTACTCCCTCGGTGGCCCCCGCTCTCCGGTGCGCACAGCCCCGGGCGGGTGACCGTGCACGGCAGGCGCTACTCCTCAACAGTAGGCCGCGAAAGGCTTCCAGGGGCAGCGCTCTACAGCTCTTACCGAAGGCGAACCGACGACCCGTCACCATCTGCTATGCGCCGAACGAGTGAACCGGGCGGGCTGTACGGAACCGGGCCGACCTTTCTTCGCCCCTCTGCCCCGTTTCTTCCCCACCGGTGGCACGCCACGCCGGGGCCGCGTCTCGAAGTCGTCTCGATACGGCGAACAGTGGATGCCCGGGAGTGGCGCGCACCGTGGGGCGGCACGGGGCACCGGTGGGAGGGCGGGACGCCTGGGCGGAGCCCGGAAGCGGGCGCGGGACACCGGGGCGGGACGCCCGTACGGGCAGGGCTCCGGGGGGGGGCGGGACGCCGGGGGGGGGGACGCCGGGGGCGGGCGGGACGCCGGGTCGGAGCCCGAAGCGGGCGCAGGGCGCCGGGGCCGGGCCGGGCCGCCCCGGCTTACTCCGCAGCGGCCTCCGGCCCGGCCTCCGCTCCGGGTGCCGCCCCCGGCCCCGCTTCCGCCACCGGCTCCGGCAGCGGCAGGGCCGCCTCCCGGGCGGCGTCCGGGCCCTGTTCCAGCAGGACGGCGAAGCCGTCCTCGTCGAGGACGGGGACCTTCAGCTGCATGGCCTTGTCGTACTTGGAGCCGGGGTTGTCCCCGACGACCACGAACGCGGTCTTCTTCGACACCGAGCCGGTGACCTTCGCGCCCAGAGCCTGGAGCGCCTCCTTGGCGCCGTCCCTGGTGTAGCCGGTGAGGGTGCCGGTGACGACGACGGTGAGCCCTTCGAGGGGGCGGGGGCCCTGTTCCTCGTCGGCGCCCTCGTCGGCCATCCTGACCCCGGCCTCGCGCCACTTCCGCACGATCTCGCGGTGCCACTCCTCGGCGAACCACTGCTTGACGGAGGCGGCGATGGTGGGGCCGACGCCGTCGGCGTCGGCCAGCTCCTCCTCGGTGGCCTCCTCGATCCGGTCGATGGAGCGGAACTGGCGGGCCAGCTCCTGGGCGGCGACGGGTCCGACGTGGCGGATGGAGAGGCCGGTGAGGACCCGGGCCAGCGGGGCCTCCTTCGCGGCGGCGATGCCCTCCAGCATGGCGACCGCGTTCTTCTTCGGCTCGCCCTGCTTGTTGGCGAAGACCGTCGCGATCTTCTCCTCCCCGGTCTTCGGGTCCCGCTTGGGCAGCCCGCTGTCCTGGTCCAGGACGTACGCCCGGATCGGCAGCAGCTGCTCGATGGTGAGGTCGAACAGGCCGCTCTCGTCCTTCAGGACCGGCTCGGCGGGCTCCAGGGGGCAGGTCAGGGCGGCGGCGGCCACATAGCCGAAGTGGTCGATGTCCAGGCTCTTGCGCCCGGCGAGGTAGAAGATGCGCTCGCGCAACTGTGCGGGACACGTACGGGCGTTGGGGCAGCGGAGGTCGATGTCGGCCTCCTTCATCGGGCGCAGCTCCGTGCCGCACTCGGGGCAGTGCGTCGGCATCTCGAACGGCTTCTCGGTGCCGTCGCGCAGATCGACGACGGGGCCGAGGATCTCCGGGATGACGTCGCCCGCCTTGCGCAGCACCACGGTGTCACCGATCAGGACGCCCTTGGCCCTGACCACCTCCTGGTTGTGGAGGGTGGCGAACTCGACCTCGGAACCGGCCACTTCGACCGGCTCGACCTGGGCGTACGGGGTGACGCGACCGGTGCGGCCGACACCGACGCGGATGTTGACCAGCTTGGTGTTGACCTCCTCGGGGGCGTACTTCCAGGCGATGGCCCAGCGCGGGGCGCGCGAGGTGGAGCCCAGCCGCCCCTGGAGCGGGATCTCGTCGAGCTTGACGACGACCCCGTCGATCTCGTGCTCCACGGAGTGCCGGTGGTCGCCGTAGTACGCGATGAACTCCCGTACGCCGTCGAGGGAGTCGACGACCTTGTTGTACCGGGCGGTGGGCAGGCCCCAGGAGTGCAGGAGGTCGTACGCCTGGGAGAGGCGGTCGAGGGTGAGGCCCTCGTGGGCGCCGATGCCGTGGACCACCATGTGGAGCGGGCGGGAGGCGGTGACCTTCGGGTCCTTCTGGCGCAGCGAACCGGCCGCCGCGTTGCGCGGGTTGGCGAAGGGCTTGTCGTCGGCGGCCACCAGCCGGGCGTTCAGCTCCTCGAAGGCCTCCATCGGGAAGAAGACCTCGCCCCGGATCTCGACCAGTGCGGGGATGTCCTCCCCCTGCAGGCGGTGCGGGATCTCCGCGATCGTCCGGACGTTGGGCGTGATGTCCTCGCCGGTGCGGCCGTCACCGCGGGTCGCCGCCCGGGTCAGCCGGCCGTGCTCGTAGGTGAGGTTGACGGCGAGCCCGTCCACCTTCAGCTCGCACAGGAAGTGGTGGTCGGGCGTGCCGACCTCCTTGGCGACGCGCTCGGCCCAGGAGGCCAGGTCGTCGGCGTCGAACGCGTTGTCCAGGGAGAGCATGCGCTCGCGGTGCTCGACGGAGGTGAACTCCGTGACATAGGGCCCCGCGACCTTCTGGGTCGGGGAGTCCGGGGTGCGGAGCTGGGGGTACTCCTCCTCCAGGGCCTCCAGGGAGCGCATCAGCCGGTCGAACTCGGCGTCGCTGACGACCGGCTGGTCCTTCACGTAATACCGGAAGCGGTGCTCCTCGACCTGCTCGGCCAGGAGCGCGTGGGTCTCCCGCACGTCCGCCGGAACCGTGCTCTCCTGCTCCACCCGCTCTTCGCCCGCCATCGTCCTGTCCTCCTGTGTACCCGTCGTCCCCGTCACTCAGGGTTGTCCGCGAGCGACCTCGCCGCCCGGGCGCTGTGGGCGAGCGCGGTGCGGGCGTAGGCGGGCGACGCACCCGCGAGACCGCACGACGGGGTGATGGTGACGGACTCGGCGAGAGTCCCCGGATTCAGCCCCAGCCTGCTCCACAGCGTCCTGACCCCCATGACGCTACCGCCCGGGTCCGACAATGCCGTCGTTGCCGCGTCGGTGGACGGCACCACGCCCAGGAACAGCTGGGTTCCGCCTTCGACGGCTTCCCCGATCGCCTCCTCCTCACGCTCCGTGAGCAAGGAGAAGTCGAACGAGATTCCGGCGGCCCCGGCCCGGCGCAGCAGCGCGAACGGCACCTCGGGGGCGCAGGAGTGGACGATCGCCGTCCCTTCCCCGCCCACGACGGCGAGGGTGTCGCGCAGGGCCGACTCGACGACCTGGCGGTCGACGGCCCGGTAGGTGCGGTAGCCGCTGGCGGAGCGGATCCGGCCGCGCAGGACGGCCGTCAGGGAGGGCTCGTCCAACTGGAGGACCACCTCGGCCCCGGGCATCCGGCGGCGTACCTCCGCGAGGTGGGCGCGGAGCCCCTCGGCCAGCGAACCGGCCAGGTCGCGGCAGGCCCCGGCGTCGGCCAGCATGGCTTCGCCGCCGCGCAGTTCGAGGGCGGCGGCCAGGGTCCAGGGCCCGACGGCCTGGACCTTGAGCAGTCCCTCGTACCCCTGGGTGAACTCCTCCAGGGCGTCCAGGTCCTCGCCCAGCCAGGAGCGGGCGCGCCGGGTGTCGCGGCCGGGCCGGTCGCTGACCCGCCAGCCGCTCGGCTCGACGTGCCCGTACAGCTCGACGAGCATGCCGATCGTCCGGCCGATCATGTCCGCGCCCGGGCCGCGCGCCGGCAGCTCCGCCAGGTGCGGCATGCCCTGGCCGTCGGCGAAGGAGCCGGTGACGGTCTTCGCCGCCTCCCTCGCGTCTCCCCCGGGCATGGACCCGATGCCGGTCGCCGGACACCCGCTGAACTTGTTCTTCTCGCTCACGCGGGAAGCCTACGGTCCCCCGCGTGCGCTCGGCGTACGCGGGGCGCCGGGGCCGGCGGCCCCGGCTGGACTCGGAGGACCGGACGGTCCCGGGGGACCGGACGGTCTCGGGGGACCGGACGGTCTCGGGGGACCGGACGGTCTCGGGGGACCGGACGGTCTCGGGGGACCGGACGGTCTCGGGGTCCGGGCTCCGGGCTCCGCCGACCGGGCCGAGGGTCTCAGCGGCCCGGGCGGACCGTGAGGTCGTTGACCTCGGCGTCGCGCGGCAGGTCGATCGCCATCAGGATCGTGGTGGCGACCGACTCGGGGTCGATCCAGCGCTCCGCGTCGTACTCCCTGCCCTCCTGCTGGTGCACCTTGGCCTGCATGGGGCTGGCGGTGCGCCCGGGGTAGACGGAGGTGACCCGCACCCCGTTGCCGTGCTCCTCCTGGCGCAGCGAGTCCGCGAGCGCCTTGAGGCCGTGCTTGCTGGCGGCGTACGCGCTCCAGCCCGCGTGGGCGTTGAGCCCGGCGCCGGAGTTCACGAAGAGGACGTGGCCCTGGGCGGCGCGGAGCTGCGGGACCAGGAGGCGGGTGATCTCGGCGGGGGCGATCAGGTTGGCGTTGAGCTGGAAGTGCCAGGCCTTCGGGGTCAGCTCACCGACCGTGCCCAGTTCGACGACGCCCGCGATGTGCAGCAGGGTGTCGATCCGTTCGGGCACGGCCTGCTGGCCGAACGCCCAGGAGAGCCGGTCGGGGTTCCCGAGGTCACCGACGAGCGTCCGCGCGCCCGGGTAGCGGTCGGCGAACTCCTTGGCGCGTCCGGCGTCCCGGGCGAGCAGGACGAGGTCGTCGCCGCGCTCCAGGAGACGGCGGGCGACGGCGGCCCCGATGCCGGAACCGGCGCCGGTGATGAGGTGAGTAGGCATGGGCCGATCCTAGGTCCGGGCTCCCCACGGGGGACGGGCGGACCGCTGGAGACGGGCGGGCTACTGGAGACCGGCGGACTCCTCCAGATACGCCAGCGCGCCCACCCCGTCCTTGGCGAAGAAGACCAGGTCGGTCAGGGGCACCGGGAGGAACCCCTCGTCCTCCATCCGCTGGAACTGCAGGCGCAGCCCGTCGTAGAAGCCCGCCGTGTTGAGCAGGACGACCGGCTTGGTGTGCTTGCCGTGCTTCTTCAGCTCCAGGATCTCGGTGGCCTCGTCCAGCGTGCCCGTGCCACCGACCATGATCACCACGGCGTCGGCCTTCTCCAGGAGGAGGGCCTTGCGCTCGGCCAGATCGCGGGCGATGACCATCTCGTCGGCGTTCTCGCGGGCCTTCGCGGCCAGGAAGTCGACCGAGACCCCCACGAGCCGCCCGCCCGCCTCCTGCACCCCGTCCGCGACGACCTTCATCAGGCCGCTCTCCGAACCGCCCCAGACCAGGGTGTGCCCGCCTCTGCCGAGCAGCTCGGCGAACTCGCGGGCGGGCACGGTGTAGCGGTCGTCGAGGTCGGCGGCGGAGAGGAAGACGCAGATGTTCATGGAGCCACCGTACGGCCCGCCTCCGGCACTCCCCCGTCCGCGTCACGCTCCCCGGAGGAGGGAAGATTCCGGAGCCGTACGCCGCTGAGAGAGGCATGACTTCCACCCGAGTCACCCGAGGACACCACATCACCGTCGAGCCGGGCACCGTGCACGTACGGGCGGTGCACGACGGGCAGGTCCTGGCCGACAGCCGCCGCCCCCTCGTCCTGCGCGAGACCGGCTGCCCGGACCGCTACTACCTGCCGCCCGAGGACGTCCGTACGGAGCTGCTCACCCCGTCGGAGACCACCACCCACTGTCCGTTCAAGGGCGACGCCTCCTACTGGTCGGTGCCCGGCGCCGCCGATCTCGTCTGGGCCTACCCGGACCCGAAGCCCGGAGTCGCCGCGATCCAGGACCACTTCTGCTTCTACGGGACAGCGGTCGTCCCCGACTGACCTGCGGCGGAACACCTTTCCGGAAGTTCTCCGCCGCCGGGCGATGAGTTTCCGGGCCCGCCCCGGTCTGCCCTCCCATGGACAGGATTCTCTCCGCCGACTCCACGCCGATCGCCTGCCACCGCCGGGGCGAGGGCCCGCCCCTCGTTCTGGTCGGCGGGGCGCTGGGCACGGCGGCGGCCGACGCGCCCCTGGCCGCCCTGCTGGCGGCGCGCTTCACCGTGGTCACCTACGACCGCCGGGGCCGGGGTGCCAGCAGTGCCGCCGGGGACGGGGACGGGGGCGGGGTGGCGGGCGTGCGCCGGGAGATCGAGGACCTGGCGGCCGTCGTCACCGCGGCGGGCCCCGGCGCCTCGGTCTTCGGGATGTCCTCCGGCGGGGCGCTGGCCCTGGAGGCGGCCGCCGCCGGGCTCCCCGTGGAGCTGCTCGCCGTCTACGAACCGCCCTACACTCCCGGCGCCTCCGGCCTCCTCCTCAAGGCCCGCGCCTCCGACCGGCTGCACCGGCTGCTGGCCGCCGGGGACCGGGCCGGGGCGGTGGAGCTGTTCCTGACCGCGAAGGGCGTGGACCCGGCGACGGTGGACCGGATGCGGCGCGCGCCCCTGTGGCCGGGGCTGGAGGCGATGGCGCCCACGCTGGCGTACGACGACGCGGTGCTGGGCGACGGGGCGGTCCCGGCCGAGCGGTTCGCCGCCGTGACCGCCCGCACGCTGGTGGTCTGCGGCGGCTTCAGCTCGGCCCGGTCCCGGGCCGCCACCCGGACCCTCGCCGAGGCCCTCCCCCGCGCCCGGCACCGTACGCTCACCGGCCAGACGCACGAGGTGGCCCCGCAGGTGCTCGCCCCGGTGCTGACGGAGTTCTTCGCCCGGGACGTCTACGTGCGCCGGGCGTCGTGAGCCGGGGGTCAGGCCCCTGAGGCCACCCGCTCGCGGCGGACCGTCGTGGCGATGGTGGCCGAGCCGACCACGCGGGTGCCGTCGTAGAGGACGACCGCCTGGCCGGGGGCCACGCCCCGGACCGGCTCGGTGAAGGTGACGTGCAGCTCGGAGCCGTCCACCAGCTCGGCCGTCACCTCGCACTCGCCGCCGTGGGCGCGGAGCTGGGCGGTGTACGTTCCCGGACCGGACGGGGGCGTTCCGCACCAGCGGGGCTTGATGGCGGTCAGCGCGGTCACGTCCAGCGCCTCGGCCGGGCCGACGGTGACCGTGTTGTTCACCGGGGAGATGTCGAGCACATAGCGCGGCTTGCCGTCGGGGGCGGGGTGGCCGATCTTCAGGCCCTTGCGCTGGCCGATGGTGAAGCCGAACGCGCCGTCGTGGGTGCCCAGCTTCGTACCGGACTCGTCCAGGATGTCGCCCTCGGCCGGGCCGCCGAGCCGGTTCGCCAGGAAGCCCTGGGTGTCGCCGTCGGCGATGAAGCAGATGTCATGGCTGTCGGGCTTCTTGGCGACGGCCAGGCCCCGGCGCTCGGCCTCGGCGCGGATCTCGTCCTTGGTGGTGAGGGTGTCGCCGAGCGGGAACATGGCGTGGGCGAGCTGCCGCTCGTCCAGGACGCCGAGCACATAGCTCTGGTCCTTGGCCATGTCGGAGGCGCGGTGCAGCTCGCGGCCGCCGTCCTCGGTGAGCTGGACCGTGGCGTAGTGGCCCGTGCAGACGGCGTCGAAGCCGAGGGCGAGCGCCTTGTCGAGCAGCGCGGCGAACTTGATCTTCTCGTTGCAGCGCAGGCAGGGGTTGGGCGTGCGCCCGGCCTCGTACTCCGCGACGAAGTCCTCCACCACATCCTCGCGGAAGCGTTCCGCCAGGTCCCAGACGTAGAACGGGATACCGATGACGTCGGCCGCGCGGCGGGCGTCCCGGGAGTCCTCGATGGTGCAACAGCCGCGCGCGCCGGTCCGGAAGGACTGGGGGTTGGCCGAGAGGGCGAGGTGGACACCGGTCACGTCGTGGCCCGCCTCGACGGCGCGGGCGGCGGCGACGGCGGAGTCCACGCCGCCCGACATCGCGGCGAGGACACGCAGGGGGCGCTGGGGAGTCTGAGTCATAGCCCCTCCAGGGTACGGGGCGCCGGGAACCGAATGCTCGCGGATATGCGTTGACGATCACATGGGGAACAACGGGAGCACCCGTGCGTCGCGGAAGAAGTCCGGCGGCGGCGTCAGCCGGCGTGCGCTGCTCATCGGCGGCGGTGCGGTGGTGGCGGCCGGGACCGCCGCCGTCCTCGCGCGCGAGGAGATGAAGCGGGCGTGGTGGCGGATACCGGGCGTGGAGAAGCCCCGCAAGCCCGGTGAGCTGGACTACGCGGGCGCCACCTGGGTCGCCGCCTCCGAGGCGAACTGGCGGCGGGCGGACCGGCCGGACGACTTCCGGATCGACCGCGTGATCATCCATGTCACCCAGGGCAGCTTCGACAGCGCGGTGCGCGTCTTCCAGGACCCCTCCCACCGGGCCGCGACGCACTACATCGTGGGCCAGGACGGCCGGGTGGTGCAGATGATCCGTGAGCTGGACGTGGCGTACCAGGCGGGCAACCGGTCGTTCAACGAGCGGGCGGTCGGCATCGAGCACGAGGGGTTCGTGGACCGGCCCAAGGACCTCACGAAGGAGATGTACGAGGCGTCGGCGCGGCTCACGGCGTCGGTCTGCGCGCGGTACGACATCCCCATCGACCGGGAGCACATCATCGGCCATGTGGAGGTGCCCGGCACCGACCACACGGACCCCGGTCCGCACTGGGACTGGGACCGGTATCTGAAGCTGGTGCGGCGGGCGGCGACGGCCCCGCCGGCGCCGGCACCCTCGGCTTCCGCGTCCGCGAAGGCGGAGTAGGCGTCGGCGTCGGCGTCGGCGTCGGCGTCGGCGAGAACGGAGCGGACCGCGCCCGGTTCGCGCCCGGCGGCGCCCCTCAGCTGAGGCCGGCCGTCCGTGCCCGCTCCACCGCCGGGCCGATCGCCTGGGCCAGCGCCTTCACGTCGTCCTCGGTGGAGGTGTGGCCGAGCGAGAAGCGCAGGGTGCCCCGGGCCAGGTCCGGATCGGTGCCGGTGGCCAGGAGTACGTGGCTGGGCTGGGCGATCCCGGCGGTGCAGGCGGAGCCGGTGGAGCACTCGATGCCCTGGGCGTCCAGCAGGAGCAGCAGGGAGTCACCCTCGCAGCCGGGGAAGCTGAAGTGCGCGTTGGCCGGGAGCCGCCCGGCCGGGTCCGGGTCACCGCCGAGGACGGCGTCGGGGACGGCGTGGCGCACGGCGGCCACCAGGTCGTCGCGGAGCGCGCCGACGCGCCGGGCGAAGTGCTCGCGCCCCTCGGCGGCCAGCCGCCCGGCCACCGCGAAGGAGGCGATGGCGGGCACATCGAGGGTCCCGGAGCGCACGTGCCGCTCCTGGCCGCCGCCGTGCAGCACGGGTACGGGGGTGTGGTCGCGGCCCAGCAGCAGCGCGCCGATGCCGAACGGGCCGCCGATCTTGTGGCCGCTGACCGTCATCGCGGCCAGTCCGGAGGCGGCGAAGCCGACCTCCAGCTGGCCGAAGGCCTGCACGGCGTCGGCGTGCATCGGGATCCCGAACTCGGCGGCCACCGAAGCCAGTTCCCGTACCGGCATGATCGTGCCGATCTCGTTGTTGGCCCACATCACGGTGATCATCGCGATGTCGTCGGGGTTGCGGAGGATCGCCGCGCGCAGGTCCTCGGGGTGGACCCGGCCGTGGCGGTCGACCGGGAGGTAGTCGACGGTGGCGCCCTCGTGCTCGGCGAGCCAGTCGACGGCGTCCAGGACGGCGTGGTGCTCGACGGGGCCCGCGAGGACCCGGGTGCGGCGGGGGTCGGCGTCGCGGCGGGACCAGTAGAGGCCCTTGACCGCGAGGTTGTCGGCCTCGGTGCCGCCGGAGGTGAAGACCACCTCGCTGGGGCGTGCGCCGAGGGCGTCGGCCAGGGTCTCTCTGGACTCCTCGACGGTACGGCGGGCTCTGCGGCCGGCCGCGTGCAGCGAGGACGCGTTGCCGGTGACGGAGAGCTGGGCGGTCATCGCCTCGATCGCTTCGGGAAGCATCGGCGTGGTCGCGGCGTGGTCGAGGTAGGCCATGGTGGGGCCGATTCTACGAGCCCGGGGCGGGGCGCATGGCGGGGCGTCTCACGGTGCGGCGGCCGCGCACGGGCGCACGGGGGTGCGGTGGACCCGCCCGGAGCCCGGTCCGGAGCCCGATCCGGAGCGGGGTGAGCGGTTCGGGGGCGCCCCTGTCAGCCCGCCAGGTCCCAGGCGACCGTGCCGTTGACGGTGACCAGGACGGCCAGGACCACGAGGTCCGCGACGCCCAGCGCGAGGCCGAGCCGGGCGCGGCCGGGGCAGCGGGTGCGGCGGGCCAGGGCCAGCAGCGCCATCACGATCGCGGCGGGGCCGAGCAGCAGGTTGAAGACCAGCAGCCCGACGAGGCCGAGGACGAAGGAGGCGACGGCGAGCCCGTCCGCCTCCCGTCCGGCGGCCCGGCGCGGAGCGGAGCAGGGGGCGGCGTCGGGGGTCCGCTCCGGCGCTGCGCCGGTGTCGGCAGGGCCCCTGTCGGGGGCGTCCTCGACGTCCCTGTCGGTGACATGGCCCGTACGGCGGGCGCGGTCGATGAGGGTGAGGGTCATGGTGCGAGCTCCTTCGGGTCGGTCCGGGCAGGACGGGCTCGGCGGGTGCGGGTGCGGATCGGCCGGTACGGCTGCGCGTGCGGGCACGGACACGGGTCAGCCGTCCGGCTCAGCGGGTCCGGCGTTCCCGTACGGCGAAGATCAGCAGCCAGCAGCCGATCACGCTCGCGGCGGCCAGGGAGACCGGAACCGGAAGCTGGGCGACCGCCCCGAGGACGATGCCCAGGAGCAACAGCGCGGCGACGAGGACGAGCACGGCGGAACCTCTCTCTGCGAAGTCCGCGCGGGGGGCGCGAAGACGAATGCCGTTCGGAGTACGAGTGTTCACTGACTGCCCAGCCTAAACCTCCGACCCCTTCCTCGACTCGGAGAACGGTTGTTTACTGAATGGCATGAGTCACACCGTCGGAATCCGCCAGACCCAGAAGCTCAGGACGCGCCAGGCCCTGCTCGACGCCGCGCTCGGACTGCTGGAGCACCAGAGCCTGAGCAGCCTGGGGCTCCGCGAGGTCACCCGGGCCGCCGGGGTCACGCCCACCGCCTTCTACCGGCACTTCGAGGACACCGCCGCCCTCGGGGTGGCCCTGGTGGAGGAGACGCTGGGCAGCCTGCACGGGCTGATCGCCGCGGTGCTCATGGAGACGGGCGACAGCGAGGAGCGGGTGGACCGCAGCGTGGAGGTGATAGCGCGTCATGTCGCGGCGCAGCCCGCCCACTTCCGGTTCATCGCCCGGGAGCAGCACGGCGGGGTGGGCCCGGTGCGCGAGGCCATCGCGGCGCAGCTGCTCCGGTTCGCGGAGGAGGTGGCGGCGGCGCTCGGCGAGGAGCCGGGGGCGGCGGGGTGGAGCGGGGAGGATCTGCTGATGCTCGGCGGGTTCTACGTGGACCACATGGTCATGACCGCCTCGGCCCTGCTGGAGGCCGGCCCGGAGCGCGAGCGGGAGGTGGTCCGGCGGACCAGGCGGCGGCTGCGGCTGGTGACGATCGGCCGCGCCCACTGGCTCGACGAGGCGCCCGCCCTGGACTGAGGCCCGACGAAGCGTCCGCCCCGGACCAGGGGCGGGACACCCGCGCCCCGGCCGGGGGGGGCGGGACACCCCCTTCCCGGGGCCGGGAGACGGCGCGGCACCGGGGACGGCGCGGCACCGGGGGCGGCCGCCCCGAGCCTCCCCGGGCCTCCGCGGCGGCGCGCGAACGCCCGGGACCGCCGACGGCCGGACCCGCCCGGCCGCCCACGGCGACGCGCCCGCCCGGGGCGCCCCCGGACGGGCGCGGAAGCCGCACTCGTACCCGTACGCCCTACTTCACGCGCGGCGCCTTCGCCAGCTGGCGGGACTGGGCGACGAGGCGGTCGGCGCTGTCCCAGACCTCCGCGTCCTCCTCCAGGAAGCCGCCCGCGAGGTTGCGGGTGGTGATGGCGACGCGGAGCGGGCCCGGGGCGGGGCGGCAGCGGACGTGGGTGGTCAGCTCGACGGTGGGGGTCCAGCCGGTGAGGCCCAGCTCGAACGAGGTCGGCGGCAGGGCGTCCACGGTGAGCAGCAGGGAGAGCGGGTCGGGGTCGCGGCCGTCCGCGAGGCCGAACCAGCCGCGCATCTCGCCCTTGCCGGACGGGGCGCCGACCGCCCAGCCGACGGTCGCCGGGTCGAGCTTGATGTCGAGGCGGTCGGTGATGGCCGAGCTGCCGGGGATCTTCGGCGCGCCGTCGCTCGGACCGAGGCAGTGCTCGCGGGCGGGCATGGCCGGCGGCAGGGCGGTGGTGCGTACGTCGTCGGGGAGGGTGTCCAGGTCGCCGTAGGTGGCGAGGACGCGGATGCGCTCGATCTCGCTGCCGTCCTCGGCGTACTGGAAGAGGGAGGCCTGTCCGGTGGAGAGGGTGCGGCCGGTGCGGACGGTCTGGGTCCGGATCACGGCGGGGCCGGGGACCGAGGCGGTGAGGTAGTGGGCGGAGACCGAGAACGGGTCGGGGTGCGGCAGCGCCTCGCCCAGCGCACGGCCGACGAGGGCCAGCAGATAGCCGCCGTTGACGGCGTGGATGATGGTCCAGCCCGCGGAGAGGGTCGCGTCGTAGACGCCCCCCTCGCGACGGGTGACCGCGGTGTCCCGGTCGAACTCGCTGTCGCCGATGGATGCCGGGGTTGCCGGGGCGGTCTGCGCCGCCGCCTCTGTCGCTGCCTGTGCCATGGCATGCACCGTACACGGATGGCGTTACTAAGCGGTAGCTTTTGATGGCCCCTTCCTCGGGGAGGCTCCCGCGCTTCTCCCCTACGTCGCCTCTCCCCTACGCCTCCTCCGCCCGTGCCGAGGACCGGTTGTAGGCACGCGGGGCCCGCCAGTGGAAGCGCAGGGCCAGCAGCCGCAGGGTGAAGGCCGCGATCACCGCCAGGCCGCTGGTCAGGGCGTTGAGGGTGTCGAAGCGGATGCAGAGGACGACCATGGTCGCGCCGACGATCGCGGGCACCGCGTACAGGTCGCGGTCCCAGCGCAGCAGCGACGGGACCTCGTTGGCCAGCACGTCCCGCAGCACACCGCCGCCCACCGCGGTCGCCAGCCCGAGCGCCGCCGAGGCGGTGAGCCCGAGGCCGTACTCGTACGCCTTGACCGTGCCGGTCACGCAGAACAGGCCGAGCCCCGCCGCGTCGAACACGTTGACGCCGACCTGGATGCGCTCCACGTGCGGGTGGAGGAAGAAGACGAGACCGGCGGCGAAGAGCGGGGTGATGAAGTACCCGAGGTCGGTGAAGGCGGCGGGCGGGATCGCGCCGATCATCACGTCGCGGAACAGCCCTCCGCCCAGCGCCGTCACCTCGGCGAGAACGGCGATGCCGAAGACATCGAAGTTCTTGCGTACGGCGAGCAGCGCGCCCGAGATCGCGAAGACGAAGATCCCGACGAGGTCGAGCGCATGCTGGACGGAGGGCGTGAACAGTTCGGTGAGCACCGGACAATTGTGCCGGTCCTACTCGGCGGCTCCGTCCTTCGCGGGCACGGCGACGGGTGCGTCGGCCTGGCCCGGCACCTGGGCGGCCCCCTCCGGTGCGTCGCCCTCGGAGACCTCGACCGCCTCGGCCGCGACCGCCTCCGTGGCGACGACCGCCTCGATGCCGGTGGCCAGGGTCTGCTTGACCGTCCCGGCCTCGATCTCGGCCGTGAAGTGGCAGGCGACCCGGTGGCCGTCGCCGGTGTCGAGCAGCGGCGGGCGCTCGGTGGCGCACTTGGTCTCCTGCACCCACGGGCAGCGGGTGTGGAAGCGGCAGCCGGCCGGCGGGTTGGCCGGGGAGGGCAGGTCGCCGTGGAGCAGGATGCGCTCGCGGCGGTCCTCCACCTCCGGGTCGGGCACCGGGACGGCCGACATCAGCGCCTTGGTGTACGGGTGCCGGGGCCCCGCGTACAGCGCGTCGCTCGGCGCCTCCTCGACCAGGCCCCCCAGGTACATCACCCCGATGACGTCCGAGATGTGCCGGACCACCGCGAGGTCGTGGGCGATCACCAGATAGGTGAGGCCCAGCGACTCCTGGAGCTCCTCCAGCAGGTTGATGACCTGCGCCTGGACCGAGACGTCGAGCGCCGAGACGGGCTCGTCGCAGATGATGACGTCCGGTTCCAGGACCAGCGCGCGGGCGATGCCGATGCGCTGGCGCTGGCCGCCGGAGAACTCGTGCGGGTAGCGGGAGAGCGCGTTGGCCGGCAGCCCGACCCTGGCGAGGATCTCCTTGATCTTCTCCCGGCGCTCGGTCTGGTCCTTGCCGATGTTGTGGGCGGCCATGCCCTCGGACAGGATCGACTCGATGTTCTGCCGGGGGTTGAGGCTGCCCAGCGGGTCCTGGAAGACCATCTGGAGGCGGCGGCGGAAGGTCCGCATCTCCTCGGCGGGCAGTTGCGCGAGGTCGGTGCCGTCGAAGACGACCGCGCCCTCGGTGATGTCGTTCAGCCGCAGCACCGCACGGCCGAGCGTCGTCTTGCCGCACCCGGACTCACCGACCAGGCCGTAGGTCTGGCCCGCCTCCACGCTGAGCGAGACACCGTCGACGGCGTAGACGTGGCCCACCGTACGGTCGAAGAAGAGGCCCTTCTTCACCGGGAAGTGGACTTTGACGCCGTCCAGTTCGAGCAGACTCATGCCGGGACCTCCGCGGTGGGCAGGACCGGGTTGACGCAGCGGACCTGGTGTCCGGCCGCGCGTGGTTCGGTCAGTTCGGGGGTGCCGGTGAGGCACTCCATCGTGTAGTGGTCGCACCGGGGTGCGAAGGCGCAGCCGTCGGCCCAGGCGATCTTGTCGTTGATGGAGCCGCGGATCGGGTTGAGCGGCTCGCCGCGGGGCGCGTCGAGCCGCGGGATGGAGCCGAGCAGCCCGTGCGCGTACGGGTGGGTGGGGTGGGCGAACAGCTCGCGGCGGTCCGCCGACTCCACGGCCCGGCCCGCGTAGAGGACGTTGACCTCGTCGCAGAGGCCGGCGACGACGCCCAGGTCGTGGGTGATCATCAGCAGGGCGGTGCCCTCCTGGTCGACCAGTTCCTTGAGCAGCTCCAGGATCTGGGCCTGGATGGTCACGTCGAGCGCCGTGGTCGGCTCGTCCGCGATCAGCAGGCGGGGCGCGCAGGCCACCGCCATGGCGATCAGCGCACGCTGGCGCATCCCGCCGGAGAGCTGGTGCGGGTACTCCTTGAGCCGCCGGTCCGGGTCGGGGATGCCGACCCGGTCGAGCAGGTGGGCCGCTTCCTTGCGGGCCTTCTCGCCCTTGAGGCCGCGGTGGCGCTGGAGGATCTCGGTGACCTGGATGCCGATGGGGACGACCGGGTTCAGCGAGGAGAGCGGGTCCTGGAAGATCATCGCGAGCTGGCTGCCGCGCATGTCGCGGAGCTTGCGCTCGCCGAGGGTCAGCAGGTTCCGTCCGTCGAACTCGGCCCGCCCCCCGATCCGTACGCCCTTGCGGGGCAGCAGCCCCATCAGGGCGAGCGAGGTGACGGACTTGCCGCACCCGGACTCGCCCACCAGGCCCACGACCTGGCCCTGGTCGACGTCGAAGGAGACGCCGTCCACGGCCGTGGCGTCCTTGCGGCCGCGCGCGGTGAAGGTGACGCTGAGTTCTTCAACTGAGAGCAGTGGCATGGGATGTCAGCCTCGCAGCTTCGGGTCGAGGGCTTCGCGCATGGCCTCGCCGAGCAGGGTGAAGCCGAGTGCGGTGATGATGATCCCGATGGCCGGATAGGCGGCCATCATCGGCTCGTTGTCGAAGAAGCGCTGTGCCTGGGAGAGCATCACGCCCCACTCGGGAACGGCCGGGTCGGGGTTGCCGAGCCCCAGGTAGGAGAGGGCCGCCGCCTCGATGATCGCGGTGGCGAGGCTCAGCGTGGCCTGGACGATCACCGGGCTGAGCGAGTTCGGCAGGATCTGGGTCAGCACGATCCGCTTGCGCCGGATGCCGACCGCCTTCGCGGCGAGCACGTAGTCCGCGCCGCCCTGCACGAGCATGGAACCGCGCAGCAGGCGGGCGAAGATGGGGATCTGGACGACACCGACGGCGATCATCACGGTGGTCAGCGACTGTCCGAGCACGGCGGCGATGGAGACGGCCAGCAGCAGGGACGGCAGCGACAGCATGATGTCGGTGATGCGCATGATGACGGTGTCGACGCGCTTGCCGATCTTGCCGCCGAGGGTGGCGGCGGCACCGGAGAGGACGCCGACCGTGGCGCCGACGATCAGGCCGATGAGCATGGAGACCACACCGACCAGGAGGGTCTGCCGGGCGCCGACGAGCCAGCGGGAGAACATGTCGCGGCCCAGGTGGTCCAGGCCGAACCAGTTCTCACCGCGCATGCCGACGAACTTGCCCTGGTTGGGGAAGACTTCGGCGCGCCAGTTCTGGGCGGTGGGGCCGTGCGGGGCGAGCATCGGCCCGACGACGGCGACGACCACGAACGCGGCGATGATGGCCGCGCCGATGATGGCCATCTTGCTGGAGCGCATCCGGCGGAACGCCTCGCGCCACAGGCTGCTGCCCGAGACGGACTCGGAGCTCTGGGTCAGCTCGGCGAGACGGTCGATCTTGTCTGCCTTGTTGGTCAGAATCGTCACGTCAGTGCACCCGCACTCTCGGGTCGATGATGCTGTACGCGAGGTCGACCAGCAGGTTGATCAGCACGTACACCATCGCGATGAAGAGAATGAACCCGACGAGGACCGGGTAGTCGCGGCCGTCGATCGCGGTACGGATGAACGAGCCGATGCCGCCGAAGTCGAAGACGGACTCGGTGAGCACCGCGCCGGAGAGCAGGCTGCCGGTCAGCAGGCCGACCGCGGTGATCACCGGCAGCAGCGCGTTGCGCAGCACGTGCCGGCCGCGCACGACGCGCTTGTCCAGGCCCTTGGACTCGGCGGTGCGGATGTAGTCCTCGCCGAGCACCTCCAGGACGCTGGCGCGGGTCATCCGGACGATGACGGCGAGCGGGATCGAGGCGAGCGCGAGGGCGGGCAGCACCAGATGCATGATCGCGTCCCAGCTCGCGTCGAACTCACCGGTCAGCAGCCCGTCCAGGACGGCGAATCCGGTGATGTCGGTGGCGTTGAGGCCGGTGGTGAGCCGCCCCTGGCTCGGGAACCAGCCCAGCTGGACGGAGAAGATCCCGCGCAGCAGCATGGCGAGGAAGAAGACCGGGATGCAGATGCCGAGCAGCGATCCGGAGACGGACGCGACGTCCAGCCAGCCGCCGCGCCGCTTCGCCGCCAGGTAGCCCATCGGGATGCCGACGGCCACGGCGATGAGGATCGCGGCGATGGACAGCTCCACGGTGGCCGGGAAGCGCAGGGCGAATTCGTCCCACACCGGCTGCCCGGTCTGGGTGGAGGTTCCGAGATCGAGCTCGAAGATGCGCTTCAGGAAGCGCCAGTACTGGACGTGCACCGGCTCGTCGAGCCCGAGTGCACGGTTGATCCTCGCCACTTCGGCTTCGGTGGCCCGCTCGCCCAGGATCGCCGATGCGGGTCCGCCGGGCAGTCGGTTCAGCCAGAGGAACAGCAGGACCGACAGGCCGAGCAGGGTGGGAATGAGCTGGAGAAGTCTTCTGACGACGAGTCGCAGCACCCCGCATGCCCCTTTCTCACGTGCGTTGATGCGGGTCCGCCCGGCCACCTGGTAGCTGTGGCCGGGCGGACCCGCTGGTGTGCGATTACTTGAAGGAGACCTCGGCGAAGTTCTCCTGCGTCAGCGGGGAGACCTTCGGCGGGTTGACGTTCTTGGCGAACGCGATCGCCGGCGGGGACGACGAGATCGGCACGCCCGGGACGTACTCCATGATCGCCTCGTTGGCCTTCTTGTACGCCTCGGTGCGGCCCGCGGCGTCGGCGACCTTGGAGGCCGCGTTCACGGCGTCGAAGATCTTCTCGTCCTTGAAGCCCCACTGCTTGTCGGGCTTGGCGAACCAGGTGCCGATGAAGTTGAAGCCGTCGTTGAAGTCACCGGTCCAGCCCAGCAGGTGCAGGGCGCAGGAGCCGGACTCGGTGGCGTCCAGGTAGTCCGGGGCCCACTTCATGGCCTTCGGCTTGACGGTGATGCCGGCCTTCTCCAGGTCGGCCTTCATCAGCTCGAAGAGGTCCTGCGGGGCGGGCATGTACGGGCGGGTGACCTCGGTCGGGTAGCAGAACTCGACGCTGAGCTTCTCCTCGCCGGCCTGCTTGAGGAGGTCCTTCGCCTTGGCGGTGTCGAAGGGGTACGTCTTCACCTTGTCGGAGAAGCCGGCGACCGTGTCGGGCATGAACTGGGTCGCCACCTTGCCGCCCTCGGGCAGCTGGGTCTTGACCAGGTTCTCGCGGTCGATGGCGTGCGTGATGGCCTGCCGGACCTCGGGCTTCTTCAGCGCCGGGTTGGCCGACTGGGTCATGCCGACGTAGAAGATGTTGAAGACGTCGCGGGTCGGGACCTCGAAGCCCTGCTTCTCCAGCGTCGTCACATCGGCGGGCGAGACCAGGTCGTAGCCGTCGATGTCACCGGCCTGGAGCGCCTGGCGGCGGGTCTCCTCGGTGGAGATGGTGCGGAAGACCAGGTTCTTCACCTTGGCCTTGTCGCCCCAGTAGTCGTCGAAGCGCTCCAGGGAGACTTCCTTGTTGCCCTTGTTCCACTTGACGATCTTGTACGGGCCGGTACCGGCGACCGTGCCGGCCTCCTGGCTGTACTTGGGGTACGTGATGGCGTCGCCCTTGGCCGTCGCCTCCTGCTTCTCGTACTCCTTGATCGCCTTCGGCGAGTGGATCGCGAGCGCCTGGAGGGAGAAGCCGCCCGGCAGGTTGGCCGAGGTCTCGTTGACCTCGATCACCGCGGTGTTCTCGTCCTTGGCGGTGCAGGACTTGTAGTTCGGCTTGGGCGCCTCGGCGTCCTCGTTCTTCGCGAACCCGCCCATGATGGTCTGCCAGTAGTAGGAGACCGCGCTGGACTGGTACGTGCCCTTCCAGTTGAACCAGTGGTCGTAGTTCGCGCAGACCGCGGCGGCGTTGAGCACCTCGCCGTCGTGGAACTTCACGCCCTGGCGCAGGTTGAACGTCCAGACCTTGCCCGACGGGTCGCTCGACCACTTCTCCGCGAGGCCGCCGACCAGCTCGCTGCCGCCGGACTCGTGCTCCAGCAGGGCCTCGAACGCCTGACGGGTGACGCGGAACGTCTCGCCGTCGGTCGCGAGGGCCGGGTCGAGGGAGCCGGGGTCACCGGAGCCGGCGAAGACGAAGGTGTCCTTGTCGCCCCCCTTGGAGCCGCCCTCGTCCCGCTCGCTGGAACAGCCCGTGGCGATCAGACCGACAGCGACCGCTGTCGTGATCGCCCGGACAGCCCGGGACTTGAATATGCGCATGGGTCCACCCCTGGTTCGCCATGTGGTGAGGTTGATGGCCGCACACTACAGACGGGGTATGCCGCAAGAGAACAGTCCGGATAGCGGTGAGACCTAGTCGAGACCCGGACAGTTGACAAAACATCCAGTTCCGGGACATCCCCGCGAGGGCAGTTAACAGGCCGGACATCTGGGGATGTTCGGCGGCGCGGGGCTGCCGGGCAGGTCAGGGGCTCCGCGGGGACCCGCGGTCCGGCGGGGCCTGCGGGCGACGCGGCGGGGCCCGGCCGAGCGGGTCAGCGGTGGTGCTGGGGCGGGTAGCCGTATCCCGGGGCGGGGGCCGGCGGCGGGCCCGCCGGGGCGTGCGGCTCGCGGTCGTAGAACGGCCGGGCGTTGGCCCGCAGCCACATCGCGACCGGGTCGTACTCGTCGGACAGGGCGACGGTCGAGACGGGCAGCCCGTCGGGGACCGCGCCGATCGACTGCCGCATCATCGTGCGCACCGCGTCGACGGAGGCGCGCCCGGAATCGTAGAGATCGAGCCCGATCGCGAGGTACGGGACACCCACCGCGGGGTGCACCCAGGCGCGGCGCAGCGAGCGGACGGCGGGGGTGCGGTGGGCGTTCTGGGTGAGCTGGGCGTAGAACTGCGGCAGCTCCACGGCGGGTTCGGTGAGCCGGAGCGGTCCGGCGGGGAGCCGGTCCAGACCGGTGGAGATCCGGCGCAGGTCGAGCCAGGGGATGCCGACACCGCCGCCGGGGGCGTGCGGATTGAGCCAGATGCCCCAGCGGTCGGGGAAGAGGGTGCGGGCGATGTCCCGGCCGGAGACCAGCTCGTGGGCGCGGGTCCAGCCGCTGGCGGACAGCTCCTGGGCCGAGGTGACACAGGGGGCGTACCCCAGGCCGTCGACCTCCATGGAGCCGTACTGCGCGTCCGGGGAGCCGGCCGTGCCGTGCCAGAGCAGCATCCAGATCCGGCCGTCGGCGAGGGCCGCGAGCAGTTCCTCGTAGGCGTCGTAACGCCCGGGACCGACCTGGCGCAGCATGTGCTCGACCTTGCCGGCCGCCGCGGTGCCTGACGCACTCACCCTGGTCCCGCCCCTCATCGTTCCGTCCGACTCGCGCCGACGCTCCCGGGCACACGGGAGCGACCCCGCCATCAAACCAGCTTATGCGCCAGTTCTGACACCGGCTTGACGCCACGGTCCGCGGGTGCCCGCCCCGGGAGCCCTGCGAACGCGGCCGGTGCCCGCCGGGCCGCCGCTCCGTACGCGCCCGCCGGCGGCCCGTGCCGCCGGTCCGTTCAGTGGCCCTCGCGGCGGTAGAAGGGCCGCACCTTCTCCCGCATCCAGTCGCCGACCAGGTCGTCGGCCACGTCCAGCAGGACCAGGTTCACCGGCCACGGCACCTCGACGCGGCCGAGCGCCCGCCCCAGGGCGTCCATCGGGGCGTTGCCCGTACCGTCCCAGGAGGCGCACTCGACGCCGACGAAGAGGACGGGGTCGCCGCCCTCGATGCTGGCGAGGGCGCGGCGGGCGGTGGAGACCACGCCGGTGGCCTCGAACTCGGCGGAGACGGCGGTGAGGAGGTCGACCGGGTCGTGCTGCCAGTCCGGCTCGAACAGCCGTACGCGGCCGCCGGTGGCGGGTCCGTCCAGGGCGGTGCGCCCGGCCCGGCAGAGGTCGGCGACGGCGGGCGGGGGGACCGGTATGCCGACCGCGCCGCCCGGGTTCACCGCGATGCCGACCTGCGGGGGCAGCCCCCGGGCGAAGTCACGGGCGGGGGCCACGGCGAAGGACATGTGGCCGCCGACGCAGCTGAGGAACTGGCCCTCGGAGCTGAAGACCGGGACGTACGCGGCGCCCTCGATGTCCATCATCGGCAGGTCCAGGTCGGCGCTGGCGGGCGAGCCCCCGTTGGGCAGCGGCACCCAGACCGAGCTGCGGCCGAGCACCTCGACGAGGCGGGCGCCCGCGTCGGGGACGCCGAGGGAGGCGGCCAGCACCTCTTCCAGCTCGTTGGCGGGCCATATGTGCTGGGGGTTCGCCTGGGCCGGTGCCGGAATGTCCACGTCCTCGGTGCCTCTCTCCGCTGTCGTCGCTCGGCGCTGTCGCCTGTCGTCGCTCGGCGCTGTCGTCGCCCGGCCAGAACCTTAACCGGCGCGCGCGGCCGGGACCTCGCCGTCGGTGAAGGAGATCCGGCTCAGCGCGCTCGCCGCCGCGCGGTCCAGCAGGACCGCCGAACCGCAGCCGGCGAAGAGCACGCCCTGTTCGGTCGCGTGGAGCAGCCGGGCCACCGCGTGCCGGTGGCGGGCGAAGGCGTATCCGGAGACGCCCCGGCCGCGCTGCCGCTGGCCCTGCCGGGCGGTGGCGGGGTCCACGTCGAGGAGGATCAGATGGAGGAGGCGGCCCCGGCGGGCGGCGTGCCGGGCGAGCCAGCTCCGTACCCAGGTCTGCGTACCGCAGTCGTGGACGACGACGGACTCGCCGGAGCGCAGGGCGGCCCGGAGCCCGAGGTAGTGGGCGGCGCGGACCAGGGGGCGGTAGAGGGCGTAGGGGAGTAAGGGGGGCAGGGCGGCGGCCCAGCGGTCGCGGGCGTCCTGGGAGTCGATCGCCCGGCCGGTGACGGCCTGCCGGATCAGGGTGGACTTGCCGCCGCCGGGGAGCCCGGAGACGACGACGATGTCCCCGGCGGCGAAATCGAGGCTGTACGGAGCGTGGCCGGTGCGCCCGCGCAGATCCCGTACCACCGGCGCGGGCGAGGTGATCACCTCGCCCGGGGAGGCACCGTGCGGTGCGGCCCCTTCCGGTACGGCTGCGCCGGGCTGTGCGGGCATCGCGCCGTGCGCGACCCCGGCCGGTACCGACCGCTGCAACGCCATCGCCCATCCCCCTGCTGTCGGGCCGCCCACGCCTGCTCCTGAAGTGTAAAGAAACGGCAAGGCTCCACAACCGTTCCCGGCGTTCACCGACCCGTTGTGGACCGGCCTCCCCACTCCGGCGCAATGCGTGCGATGATGACCGCGCCAACTGCATACCGGCCGTTCGAATCCGCGCGGGAGAGTTCCGGCCACAGTGTGAGCCGGGCGCCGAAGGAGCAAGATCCTCCCTTGAATCTCTCAGGCCCCGTACCGCGTGGATGAGGCAGATCTGAAAAGCGGGCCGCCCCGGCGGCTCCACCCAAGGTGCAAGCCGACCCCCGCGACCGGGGGCATACCCCCCTGCGGGGCTATCGGCGAACCTCTCAGGTTCCGATGACAGATGGGGAGGATCTCCGTCCCGACGTCGTCATGCCCTGGAGCCATGCCCATGAGCACTGCCCCCCGTCTCACCGCCCTCGACGCGACTCACCGCTCGCTCGGCGCCACCATGACCGACTTCGCGGGCTGGGACATGCCCCTGCGGTACGCGAGCGAGCGCGACGAGCACAACGCCGTACGGACCCGGGCCGGGCTCTTCGACCTCTCGCACATGGGCGAGATCACCGTCACCGGCCCCGAGGCCGCGGCCTTCCTGAGCTACGCGCTGGTGGGCAACATCGCCACCGTCGGCAACGGCCGGGCCCGCTACACGATGATCGTCCAGGAGGACGGCGGGATCGTCGACGACCTGATCGTCTACCGGCTGGGCGAGACCGAGTACATGGTGGTCGCCAACGCGGGCAACGCCCAGATCGTGCTGGACGCGCTGACCGGGCGCGTCGGCGGCTTCGACGCCGAGGTGCGCGACGACCGGGACGCGTACGCGCTGCTCGCGGTCCAGGGCCCCGAGTCCCCCGCCATCATGAAGGCCGTCACCGACGCGGACCTGGACGGGCTGAAGTACTACGCGGGCCTGCCGGGCACGGTCGCCGGGGTCCCGGCGCTCATCGCCCGTACCGGCTACACCGGCGAGGACGGCTTCGAGCTGTTCGTCGCGCCCGAGCACGCCGAGGCCCTGTGGCAGGCGCTGACGGAGGCCGGTGCCCCGCACGGCCTGATCCCCTGCGGCCTCTCCTGCCGGGACACGCTGCGCCTGGAGGCGGGCATGCCGCTGTACGGGCACGAGCTGACGACGGCGCTCACCCCGTTCGACGCGGGTCTGGGCCGGGTGGTGAAGTTCGAGAAGGAGGGCGACTTCGTCGGGCGCGAGGCGCTGACGGCCGCCGCCGAGCGCGCCGAGACCGCCCCGCCGCGCAAGCTGGTCGGCCTGGTCGCCGAGGGCCGCCGGGTCCCGCGCGCGGGCTTCTCGGTGGTGGCGGACGGCAAGGTGATCGGCGAGGTCACCTCCGGCGCCCCCTCCCCCACCCTGGGCAAGCCGATCGCCATGGCGTACGTGGACGCGGCCTTCGCCGCCCCGGGCACCGAGGGCGTGGGCGTGGACATCCGGGGCACGCACGAGCCGTACGAGGTCGTCGCGCTGCCGTTCTACAAGCGCCAGAAGTGATATCCCGGAGGGAACGGGGCATTCCGATCCCTCCGCACCGGCGCGCAGGCGTCACGGAAGTGACGTACCTCCGTCTCACACCGTAAGACCACCGTTCATCAGCACTCCCCCGCGTACAGGAGAATTCAGGTCATGAGCAACCCCCAGCAGCTGCGGTACAGCAAGGAGCACGAGTGGCTGTCGGCCGTCGAGGACGGCGTGGCCACGATCGGCATCACGGAGTACGCGGCCAACGCGCTCGGTGACGTCGTCTACGCCCAGCTCCCGGAGGTCGGTGACACGGTGACCGCGGGCGAGACCTGCGGTGAGCTGGAGTCGACCAAGTCCGTCAGCGACCTGTACTCGCCGGTGACCGGTGAGGTGACGGCGTTCAACCAGGACGTCGTGGACGACCCCTCGCTGGTGAACTCCGCTCCCTTCGAGGGCGGCTGGCTGTTCAAGGTGCGCGTCACGGAGGAGCCGGCCGACCTGCTCTCCGCCGACGAGTACACCGCGTTCTCCGGCAACTGAGACCTTAAGGGACCCCCTGATGTCGCTTCTGAACTCCTCCCTCCACGAGCTGGACCCGGACGTCGCCGCCGCCGTCGACGCCGAGCTCCACCGTCAGCAGTCCACCCTCGAAATGATCGCCTCGGAGAACTTCGCTCCGGTCGCGGTCATGGAGGCGCAGGGCTCCGTCCTCACCAACAAGTACGCCGAGGGCTACCCGGGCCGCCGCTACTACGGTGGCTGTGAGCACGTCGACGTGGTCGAGCAGATCGCGATCGACCGGATCAAGGCCCTGTTCGGCGCCGAGGCCGCCAACGTCCAGCCGCACTCCGGTGCGCAGGCGAACGCCGCCGCGATGTTCGCGCTGCTGAAGCCGGGCGACACGATCATGGGCCTGAACCTGGCCCACGGCGGTCACCTGACCCACGGCATGAAGATCAACTTCTCCGGCAAGCTCTACAACGTGGTCCCGTACCACGTCGACGAGAGCGGCCTGGTGGACATGGAGGAGGTCGAGCGGCTCGCCAAGGAGTCCCAGCCGAAGCTGATCGTCGCCGGCTGGTCCGCCTACCCGCGCCAGCTGGACTTCGCCGCCTTCCGCCGGATCGCGGACGAGGTCGGCGCGTACCTCATGGTCGACATGGCCCACTTCGCGGGCCTGGTCGCGGCCGGGCTGCACCCCAACCCGGTGCCGCACGCCCACGTCGTCACCACCACCACGCACAAGACCCTCGGCGGTCCGCGCGGCGGCGTGATCCTCTCCACGCAGGAGCTGGCCAAGAAGATCAACTCGGCGGTCTTCCCGGGTCAGCAGGGCGGCCCGCTGGAGCACGTGATCGCGGCCAAGGCGGTCTCGTTCAAGATCGCGGCGGGCGAGGAGTTCAAGGAGCGCCAGCAGCGCACCCTGGACGGCGCCCGCATCCTGGCCGAGCGCCTGGTCCAGCCGGACGTCACCGAGGTGGGCGTCTCCGTCCTCTCCGGCGGCACCGACGTGCACCTGGTCCTGGTCGACCTGCGCAACTCCGAGCTGGACGGCCAGCAGGCCGAGGACCGGCTCCACGAGCTGGGCATCACGGTCAACCGGAACGCCATCCCGAACGACCCGCGCCCCCCGATGGTCACCTCGGGCCTGCGGATCGGCACCCCCGCGCTCGCCACCCGCGGCTTCGGCGCCGAGGACTTCGCGGAGGTCGCGGAGATCATCGCCGCCGCCCTCAAGCCGTCGTACGACGCGGACGACCTCAAGGCCCGCGTGGTGGCGCTGGCCGAGAAGTTCCCGCTGTACCCCGGCCTGAAGTAGCACCTGGCCTGCGGTTCCGCGCACCGAGACGGGGCACCGCGCACACTGAGGAGAGTGAGCGCGGTGCCCCGTTCCACGCCCCCGGTTCGAAGTTTTCACCCCGCTTGCCCCGCTTGTCCCCGCACCGCCCAGGCAGACAACGGCGTCTTCCAACCCCCCAAGGAGTCCTCCCGTGGCCATCTCGGTCTTCGACCTCTTCTCGGTCGGCATCGGCCCGTCCAGCTCCCACACGGTGGGCCCGATGCGGGCCGCCCGGATGTTCGCGCGCCGCCTGAAGAACGAGGGACTGCTCGCGCACACGACCTCGATACGCGCCGAGCTGTACGGCTCGCTCGGCGCGACCGGCCACGGCCACGGCACGCCGAAGGCGGTCCTGCTCGGCCTGGAGGGCGAGTCCCCGCAGACGGTCGACGTCGAGTCCGCCGACGCCCGGGTCGACGAGATCCGTTCCTCGGGCCGGATCAACCTGCTCGGCATGCACGAGATCGCCTTCGACTTCGACGAGGACCTGATCCTGCACCGCCGCAAGGCGCTCCCGTACCACGCCAACGGGATGACGATCTTCGCGTACGACACCGAGGGCGCCCCGGTCCTGGAGAAGACGTACTACTCGGTCGGCGGCGGCTTCGTGGTGGACGAGGACGCGGTGGCGGGCGAGAACCCGATCGTCCCGGACGACACGGCCCTGCGCCACCCGTTCCGCACGGGCGACGAGCTGCTCCGCCTGGCCCGCGAGACCGGCCTCTCCATCTCGCAGATGATGCTGGAGAACGAGCTGGCCTGGCGCACCGAGGCGGAGATCCGCGCGGGCCTGCTGGACATCTGGCGGGTCATGCAGGCCTGCGTCTCGCGCGGCATGACCCGCGAGGGGATCCTCCCCGGCGGCCTCAAGGTCCGCCGCCGCGCCGCCAACTCGGCCCGCCAGCTGCGCGCCGAGGGCGACCCGCAGGCCCACGCGATGGAGTGGATCACGCTCTACGCGATGGCGGTCAACGAGGAGAACGCGGCGGGCGGCCGCGTGGTCACCGCCCCCACCAACGGCGCGGCGGGCATCATCCCGGCCGTCCTGCACTACTACATGAACTTCGCCTCCCACGGCTGCACCGAGGCGGAGAAGGAGGACAGCGTCGTCCGCTTCCTCCTCGCCGCCGGCGCGATCGGCCTCCTCTTCAAGGAGAACGCCTCCATCTCCGGCGCCGAGGTCGGCTGCCAGGGCGAGGTCGGCTCGGCCTGCTCCATGGCCGCCGGCGCCCTCGCCGAGGTCCTGGGCGGCTCCCCCGAGCAGGTGGAGAACGCCGCCGAGATCGGCATGGAGCACAACCTCGGCCTGACCTGCGACCCGGTCGGCGGCCTCGTCCAGATCCCGTGCATCGAGCGCAACGGCATGGCGGCGGTGAAGGCCGTGACGGCGGCGAAGATGGCGCTGCGGGGCGACGGCAGCCACAAGGTCTCGCTGGACAAGGTCATCAAGACGATGAAGGAGACGGGCGCGGACATGTCCGTCAAATACAAGGAGACGGCCCGGGGCGGGCTGGCGGTGAACATCATCGAGTGCTAGGCGGAAGGGCCCTGACCAGCGCGTTCGTATCGTTCAGCGCCGGCGGGGCCCTCCCGCCCGGGCGTTCGCCCGAGGCACGCCGCACCGCGCCCGCCGGTTCCGCCCGTCAGGCGGGGGCGGGCACCGGGGCGGGCCGCAGGTGTCCGCTCCGTTCCAGACCGAGGACCGATGCGGCGCACAGCAGTCCGGTCACGGCCAGGCAGGCCCAGGGAAGCCACCCGACACCGGTGTCGAACACCTTGCCCACCAGCAGGTTTCCGCAGGAGATCACCAGGCCCGACACGGTGTTGTAGGCGCCGTAGTAGGTGGCCACCAGCCCGTCGCCGGACAGGCGTACCACGGTGTCCATCTCGAACGGATACAGCAGGGCCCCGCCCCACGCGAGCAGCGCCGCGCACCCGGCGAGCGCCACGGCGCCCGCCACCCGGCCCGTCGGTCCGGCCGTGGGGGCCGGGACCAGGGGGACGAAGGCCATGCCCATGAGGGCCAGACCGCCGGCGATGGCCCGCGGCCCCGACAGGGTCCGCTTCGCCCAGGCCGTCAGCCGCAGCTGTCCCGACAGCGCGGCCAGGGCCGAGACCGAGAACACCAGGGCCGTGACCGCGCCGGCCTGTTCACCGAACACCTCCCGGGCCCTGAGCGGCAGGGCGAGGTACACCTGGAAGGCCAGCACGTAGGAACCGGACATGGCCAGGGCGAAGAGCAGGAACGGCCGGTCGGCCGCGATGGACCGCCAGTCCGCCAGCACCGACCGCGGTGCTGCCCCCTCCGGCCGTTCGGCCGGTGGCCGCGCCGGCAGCGCCCGGCCCTGGAGCACCGCCAGGACCCCGAAGATCGCCGCCGAGACGAAGCAGACCAGCGTGAAGTCGAAGGCCAGCAGGGCGAGTCCGGCGAGCGGCCCCACGAGGATGCCCGCCTGGTAGAACACGTTGAAGACGGCGAACGCCTCCACCCGCTGCTCCTCCCCCGCGTCGGCGGCGAGGTAGGCGCGTACGGCGGGGTTGAACAGAGCACCCGCCAGCCCGGTCAGCGCGGAGGCCACCACCAGGCTCGGCAGGGTCTGTCCCACGGCCAGCAGGACGAACGCCACGGTCCGCAGCGCGCAGCCGGCCAGGATCATCGGCTTGCACCCGTAGCGGTCGGCCAGCGTCCCGCCGATGAGGAACATGCCCTGCTGGGACAGGTTCCGTACCCCCAGGACCAGGCCGACCGCCCACGCGGCCAGGCCGAGCCCGTCGGCGAGATGATCCGCCAGGTAGGGCATGAGCATGTAGAAGGCGAGGTTGATGGCGAACTGGTTGACCATCAGCAGCCGTGCGGGGGTGTCGAACGTGGCCCATCGGGCGTACAGCCGCTTCACCGGGCCACCACCGCGTCAGGTGACCGCCGCAGCGGGTCGACGACCTCCGTGCACCGCGTCCAACTGGTCGCCAGGCACTCGCCGTACGACGCGACCGTACGGGGTTCCTGCGGGGGCCGGTCCCCCAGCAGACCGTGCTGCTCGCACCAGGCGTCGTCGTAGACCGTGCCCAGGTACCGGTAGGGCCCGTCGGGGAACACGGCGACGATGCGCGTGCCCGGGGACATCGTGCGCGCCGCCCAGCCCGCGACCAGCGCCACGGCGCCCACGCTCCACCCGCCCGACGCATGGTGCCGGCGGGCGAGCTGACGGCACGCCCACACCGCCTCGGCGGGGGCGACCCAGTGCACCTCGTCGAAGGCCGCGTAGTCCACGTTCGCCGGATGGATGCTCGACCCCAGTCCGCGCATCAGCCGGGTGCCGGGCGGCTGGCCGAAGATCGCCGAGCCGACCGAGTCCACACCGATCACCCGCAGGCCGGGGGACGACTCGCGGAGCCCGGCCGCGATCCCGGCGGAGTGCCCCCCGGTCCCCACGGCCGCGACGAGCACGTCGACCCGGCCCACCTGGGCGGTCAACTCACCGGCCAGCGGCCGGTAGGCCGCCACGTTGTCCGGATTGGCGTACTGGTCGGGGCAGTACGCCCCCGGCCGGGCGGCCAGCAGCTCCGCGACCCGCTCCCGCCGGGCCTCCTGCCATCCACCGCGCGGGTGCGGGGCGTCGACCCGGTCGACCTGCGCGCCGAGGGAGCCCAGCAGGCGCACGACGGCGGGCTCCATCCCCGGGTCGGTCACGACCGTCACGGGGTGACCGTAGGTGAGTCCCGCCAGAGCCAGACCGAGCCCGAGCGTTCCGCTGGAGGACTCCACGATCGGAGCACCGCGGCGGAGCTCCCCGCGACCGCGTGCCCGGCGGATCATGTGCAGGGCGGGACGGTCCTTGATCCCGCCGGGGTTGCGGCCCTCCAGCTTGGCGAAGAACCCCTTGCCGGGCTGCGCGAACGGCTGGTCGATCCAGAGCAGAGGGGTGTTGCCGACGAGTTGGGCGGGACGCCGTGCCACGAGCGGGGGCGGGGCGAACGCGACCGGGGCCAGGGCCCCGGAGTCGTCGAGCAGGGAGACGTGGTGCATGAGGTGGCTCCTCCGCGCCGCTGAGGCGCGGCGCAGGCAGATGGCGGTGTGCGGGCGGTGGCGGGCACGCCTGCGGCGCGCCCGCCCTCCGGGGCGGGCGCGGGCGTGCGGGGGCACCGCTCCTACAGCCGCCAGACGCAGAGCAGGGAGGAGTCGAAGGGACGGGCCGGTACGGAAGGACGCGGTCCGGCCCCGCACGGCGTCCGCGACGGGCCCGTGACGGGTTCCGCCACCCGGACCCCGTCGGCCGACGGGCCGGTCGGAGCGTCGTCCGCCGCCCGTGGGCGGTCGACGGAGTGGTCCATGTGACCGTGGTGGTCGTGCTCGTGGAACGGGACGACCCGTTCGGCCGGGGAGTGCGGAGCGTGCCCGCCGGAAGCCGCCGCTGCCGGCCACACCTCGTGCGGAACGGCCCCCGGTGAGGCGTGTGCCGCTCCGGCGAGGTGAGCGGTGACGAGGATGGCCAGCAACGGCAGCAGCACGGACCGGAACGGCCGGAACCGCTGGAGCCGACACCGCCACCTCAAGACCATTCACGAAGAGTATCCGGACCGCTACACCTGGCGATGTCACCGTCCGGTGGATCACCCGTACGAGGGCCCGGCCTCCCGGGGCAGACCGGCATGGCCGCCCGGCCCCGCCCGCTGCCCCGGCGCCTCTGGTGCGGGGGGCTCCGGACGGTCGGCAGGAGGGTGCCGTACTCCACCGTCGGACGAGGGACACATGCGCGACCGCGACAGGGCGAGGACGACCGGAGCCGACAAGGACCGGGCGGCGGGCCGGCAGGCGGCCGCCGGGCCGCCGGTGGTCCGGGCGCGCCGAGGTGGGGGCGCGGCGCGTCCGGGATCATGATGAGCCCCTGGCTGGAGATCGGCCTGCCCTGATCCGGGACGCGGTGGTGCTCCGACGGTCCGGTCCGCTCGGGGTGCCGGACCGTTTCGGGCCCGGACGCGGTGAGGCGCCGACCGCCGCCGGGGCTACGGGCCCTGCGTCAGGCGGTGCAGTCTCAGCGCCAGTTGGATCTCCAGCGTGCGCGGCGGCTCGTTCCAGTCCGGGCCCAGGAGGCGGCCGATGCGCTCCAGCCGCTGCACCACCGTGTTCACGTGGACGTGGAGCAGCGTCTTGGTGCGGGTGAGGCTCGCGCCCTGGGCGAAGTACGCGTCCAGGGTGGTGACCAGGTCCGTGGAGCGTGCCGCGTCGTAGTCCAGGACCGGGCCGAGCGTCCGGCGTACGTATCCGCCGAGATCGGCCTGGTCGCCCAGGAGTACGCCGATGAAGCCCAGGTCCGCCGTGGCCCCGCCGCTCCCGGTGTGGCCGAGCGCGCGCAGGGCGGAGAGGCAGCGGGCCGCCTCGTCGTGGGCGCCGGGGAGCTCGGCCGGGCCGGTGGCGGGTCCCGCCGCGCCGACGGTGACCGGGCAGCCGGCCGCCTGGCCCAGTTCGGCGGCGAGCGCCCGGGCGTCGGACCCCGGGGTGTCGGAGGGGACGACCAGGACGACGTGGTCGTGGTGGAGACCGGCCAGGCCGTCGCGGGCCTGGGCGCTGCGGGCGGCGGCGGCCAGCAGGCGGTGGCGCGGGGCGACCTCGCCGTGGGCCGCGAACACGCTGTGCCGGCGGCCCAGGTCGACGCCGAGGCGGCGGGCCCGGGCGGTGAGGGTGCCCGGGTCGCCGGTGCGCGAGAGCAGGTCGCCCAGCAGCTCTCCCCGGACCCGGTCCTCCGTCTCGGCCACCGAGCGGCGCAGCAGCATCAGGAGCGCGGTGACCACGCTGGCCCGCTCGAAGAGCAGCCGGTCGGCGTCCGCGAGGTCCGCCCGGCCGGTGAGCGCGATGGAGCCGAGGAGTTCGGGCCCGGCGAGGACCGCGCAGACCCAGGTGCCGTCGAGGGGAACGGCCCGGCCCCGGGCCCGGGAGGCGGCGACGGCCGGGGTGGGCGGCGGCTGGGGTCCGGTGCGGGCGCGGGCGAGTTCGGCGCCGTCCGCGTCGTGGATGAGGATGCCGCCGTCCAGGATGTCCGCGAGGGCGGCGGCCACGTCGTCGGCCCCGCCGCCGCGCAGGACGAGGTCGGTGAGCTGGTCGTGGGCCTCCTCGGCCCGGCGCATCGCCTCGCTGTGGGTGCGGATGGTCTCGGAGGCGGCGTTGAGGTCGACGAGCGCGGCCCGGGTCTCCTCCAGCAGCCGGGCCCCGTCGATGGCGATGGCCGCGTGGTCGGCCAGTGAGGAGAGCAGCGCCACCTCCCCGGCGGTGAACTCTCGGGGCGCCCGGTCGGCGGCGTACAGGACGCCGATGATGCGGCTGCCGAGCCGCAGCGGTACGCCGAGGATCGCGCGCAGCCCCTCGTCCAGGACGGCGCTGTCGATGGTGGTGGTGTGGTGGAAGCGGGTGTCGGCCGCGTAGTCGCCGGTGGCGTACGGGCGGGCGGTCTGGGCGACGAGCCCGCCGAGCCCCTCGCCCATGCCGAGCCGGACCCGCTGGAAGGCCTCGGCCACCGATCCGTCGGTGACCCGCATGTAGGTGTCGCCCGCCGCGTCGTCGTTGAGGGAGAGGTAGGTGACGTCGGTGCCGAGCAGGAGTTTGGCCCGGTGGACGATGGCCCGCAGCACGGCGTCCAGGTCGCGGAGGGCGGCGAGGTCGCTGGCGGTGTCGAAGAGGGCGGTGAGCTGGGCCTCGCGGACCCGGTGCTGGCCGAGGGTGCGCCGGATGCGCAGCGCCACGGCGGTGGCCTCGGTGATCTCGGCCAGTTCGGCGGCGGGGGCGCCCGCCTCCCGGGCGGTGGCGGCGGGCCGCTCGAACTCCTCGGCCGCCGCGCCGTGGGCCAGCAGGTCGAGCAGCCCGCGCAGGGCGGTGGCGGAATGCCGGGGTCCGGGGGCTGTCACGCCGGTGAGCATACGGTGGTCGCCTCCCGGGAGTCGGCGGACGGAACGGACGGAGCGGACGGGACGGCCGCTCCCCCGCGCCGCCGGAGCGGTACGGGGGAGGGCGCGGGATCAACGGCCGAGCGGGACCGAGTCCTTGCGGGTGGCGGCGGCCGGCGCGACCGGGACCGAACCGTCCAGGCCGTCCTTGGCCAGGTCGCGGCCCCGGGTCTCCTTCGCGATCCACACGGTCACCGCGGTGACCACGGAGGCGAAGCAGAGGTAGAGGGAGATCGGGACGGAGGAACCGTAGTCCTTGAGCAGTTCGACCGCGATGATCGGGGCCAGCGCGCCGCCGATGATCGAGGCGAGCTGGGAGCCCATGGAGGCGCCGGAGTAGCGGACCTTCGTGTCGAACATCTCGGAGATGAACGCCGCCTGCGGCCCGTACATCGCGCCGTGCAGCAGCAGCCCGACGGTGACGGCGAGGACGATCACCGGGAACGACCTGGTGTCCAGCAGGGCGAAGAAGCCGAACGCCCAGAGCGCCATGCCGATCGCGCCGATCTGGGTGACGGGCCGGCGCCCGAGCCGGTCGGAGAGGGCGCCCCAGAGCGGGATGGTGACGAAGTGGATGGCCGAGCCGATCAGTACGGCGTTGAGGGCGGCGCTCTTGGACAGCTCCAGGTGCACGGTCACGTAGACGAGGAGGAACGCGGTGAGGATGTAGTACGAGATGTTCTCCCCGAACCGGGTGCCGATGGCGAGGAGCACCTCGCGCCAGCTCCTGCGGAACACCTCGACGACCGGGGGCTTCTCCTTGATGCCCGCCGCGGCCTCCTCCTGGGTCCGCTTCTGCGCCTCCAGGAAGACCGGGGACTCCTCGACGGAGATCCGGATCCACAGGCCGAGCATCACGAGGACGCCGGAGAGCAGGAACGGGATGCGCCAGCCCCAGGCGAGGAAGGCCTCGTCGGACTGGACCGCGGCGAGCAGCGCGAGGACACCGGTGGCGAGGAGGTTGCCGCCGGGGGCGCCGGCCTGCGGCCAGGAGGCCCAGAAGCCGCGCCGCTGGTCGCCGCCGTGCTCGGAGACGAGGAGGACGGCCCCGCCCCACTCGCCGCCGAGCGCGAAGCCCTGGACCAGGCGGAGGACGGTCAGCAGGATCGGGGCCCAGACGCCGATGCTGGCGTGGGTGGGCAGCAGCCCCATGGCGAAGGTGGCGCCGCCCATCATGAGCAGGCTGATCACCAGGAGCTTCTTGCGGCCGATCTTGTCGCCGTAGTGGCCGAAGACGACCCCGCCGAGCGGCCGGGCGGCGAAGCCGACCGCGTAGGTCAGGAAGGCCAGGAGGGTGCCGACGAGCGGGTCGCTGCTGGGGAAGAACAGCGTGTTGAAGACGAGCGCGGCGGCCGAGCCGTAGAGGAAGAAGTCGTACCACTCGATGGTGGTGCCGACGAGGCTGGCCGCGACGATCCGGCCGATGCGGCTGGTGCCGGGCGGGGCGGAGGGCTGGGCGGAGGCTGGGGAACCCATGGTGAGTCACCGTGTTTCGTTGGCGGGCGGATCAGGGACGGGGGTGCGGGTGGTGCGGGCCGTGCTCGGTGTGCTCCCGGCTCCGGTGGGGGCCGGAGACGGGTGGGGGTCAGCGGGCGCCCCAGCCTCCGTCGACGGGGAGGGAGGCTCCGGTGATGTACGAGGTGTGGGGGCCGCAGAGCCAAAGGCAGACGGCGGCGACCTCCTCGGGCTCGATCAGCCGCTTGATCGCGGACCGGTCCAGCAGCACGTCGGCCACGACCTCCTCCGGCGCGATGCCGTGGGCGGCGGCCTGGGCGGCGATCTGCCCCTCGACCAGCGGAGTGCGTACGTAACCGGGGTCGACGCAGTTGCTGGTCACCCCGTGCGGGGCGCCCTCCAGGGCGGCGACCTTGCTCAGCCCCTCCAGGCCGTGCTTGGCGGCGACGTAGGCGGACTTGAAGGGGCTGGCCCGCAGGCCGTGCATGCTGGAGACGTTGACCAGCCGGCCCCACCCCCCGGCGTACATGTGCGGGAGGCAGTGCCGCATCAGGAGGAACGGGGCGGTCAGCATCACCTGCTGGATCAGCGCGAACCGGTCCGGCGGGAAGTCCTCGATGGGCGCCACGTGCTGCAGCCCCGCGTTGTTGACCAGGATGTCCACCGCCCTCGGCAGCGCCCCGATCGCCTCGGCGTCCGCGAGGTCCACGACATGGGCCACCCCGCCGGTCGCGGCGGCGACGGCCTTGGCGGCGTCGGCGTCCCGGTCCGCGATGTGCACGAGGGCCCCGGCCCCGGCGAGCGCTTCGGCGGTGGCCCGCCCGATGCCGCTGCCGCCACCAGTGACCAGGGCGGTGCGCCCGCTGAGGTCCACGGCGCGGGCGGCCCGCGCCGTAGGACCGGGCGCTGCGTGAAATTGGCTCGTCATGGCCGGAAACGGTAGAGACACCCGGCCGGACATCCCATGGCACCGGTCGCCATAGTGGCGGCGGCCGGTGTGGGGGCCGCCACCACTGCCTAACCGGTCAGCGGGCAGTACGTGAGCAGCTTCGCCGGGTCCGCCCCGGCGGGCAGCTCCAGCGTGCGGCTGGACGGCGGCCGTACGCCGTGGTCCAGCCAGCGTTCCAGGGCGGCGGAGGCCGAGCGGTGGCACGGCACCAGGGGGCGGACCCGGCCGGGGAAGGCGTCGGCCAGCGAGTCCACGTGCGTGCCCGCCTCGACGCGGTAGTACCGGTGGAGATGGCCCCGGCCCTCCCGCCGCACCAGCTGCGCGTAGACGTCCGAGCTGCGGGAGATCGGCAGGAGCACGTCGTAGGTGCCGTGGAAGGTGATGAGCGGCTTGCCGATCCGGCCGGTGAGGGCGATCTTGGCGACGGCCCTGCGGACCTGCTCCGGCCGCTCGGCGTAGACGTAGTCGGCGTCGCAGGCCGGGGTCCCCGGGGCGCAGAACGGCGTCCCGGCCTCGGTCGCCCCGTCGAACTCCGGGTCCAGCTCCTCCCGGTAGATCCGCTGGGTGAGGTCCCAGTAGTACTGGTGGTGGAAGGGCCAGAGGAACTCCGAACCGGCCGGGTATCCCGCCGCCGTCATCGCCCGGTGGGCTTCCCCGGCGCCCGCGCCCCCGGCCGCGTACGCCGGGTAGTGCCGGAGGGCGGGCGGCAGGAAGGTGAGGAGGTTCGGCCCCTCGGTGCGCCAGAGGGTGCCTTCCCAGTCGATGCCGCCGTCGTACAGCTCGGGGTGGTTCTCCAGCTGCCAGCGCACCAGATAGCCGCCGTTGGACATGCCCATGGCCAGGGTGCGGGCGGGCGCGCGCTGGTAGCGGCGGGCGACCACCTGGCGGGCGGCGCGGGTGAGCTGGGTGACCCGGTGGTTGCCCTCGGCCAGCGCGTCGCCGGGGGTCTCGCCGTCGCGGTGGAAGGCGGCGCCGGTCGCGCCCTTGTCGGTGGCGGCGAACGCGTAGCCGTTGGCGACCGCCCAGTCTCCGAAGGCCCGGTCGTTGGCGTACTGCTCGCGGACGCCGGGAGCGCCGGAGACGACCAGGCCGCCGTTCCAGCGGTCGGGGAGGCGGATGACGAACTGGGAGTCGTGGTTCCAGCCGTGGTTGGTGTTGGTGGTGGAGGAGTCGGGGAAGTAGCCGTCGATCTGGATGCCGGGGACGCCTCGCGGGGTGGCCAGCCCCTCCGGGGTGAGCCCGGCCCAGTCGGCGGGGTCGGTGTGGCCGGAGGCGACGGTCCCGGCGGTGGTCAGCTCACGCAGACAGGAGGCTTGCTGGTGTTCGGCGCCCGGGACTCTCAGCGTGCCGGCGCGGGTGCAGTGGCCGGGGCGGGCGGTGTCCTGGGGCGGGGGCGCGGCGG
Source organism: Streptomyces araujoniae (assembly GCF_050871195.1). NCBI lineage: Bacteria > Bacillati > Actinomycetota > Actinomycetes > Kitasatosporales > Streptomycetaceae > Streptomyces > Streptomyces araujoniae. Next base: position 5,656,667 of record NZ_CP194070.1, on the reverse strand, counting down.
TGGCCGGGGCGGCCGTCCAGGCGGTCAGCGCGGCCGCGGCGAGGGCGGCGGGGCGGAGCCACCGGCGGGGGCGGGGGTGGTGCGGTGGGTGAACTGGCATGAGTCAGACCTCCGTTGGGTGATCGGTTACGGGCAGGAGCCGGTGGCGATGGTGTAGTGGCCCGGCGGGGTCTCCTTGAGGGTGCGGGTCACGAAGGTGTTGTAGAGGCCGAGGTTCTGGCCGGAGCCCTTCGCGTAGGCGTAGCCGCCGGTGGTGGTGGCCCGGCCCGCGCGGACGTGCTCGTAGTTGCTGGCGGTCCAGCAGGCGGCGGGCTCGGTGGGCGGGTCCACCGGCGGCTCGGTGGGCGGCTCGGTCACCGTGCCGTCCAGGCCGAAGAACCGGGTGATCCAGTAGCTGGAGCAGATCGACGCGATGAAGTGCTGGGTGCCGGTGGCGCCGCACTGCTGGGGGCCGGTGCCCGGGGCGACCGGGGTGCCGTGGCCGATGCCGGGCACCCGGTTCACCTCGACCGCCGTCCGCCCGTCGGCCGTGACGTACTCGCTCCTGCGGGTGTTGTCCGGCGCGAGCGCGGAGGTGCGGTCCGGGGTCTGGCCGAGGCCGTGGACGGCCGTCCACTGGTCGCGCAGTTCGTCGGCGTTGCGGGGGACGACGGTGGGGTCGTTGTCGCCGTGCCAGATCGCGACCCGGGGCCAGGGTCCGGCGTACCCGGGGTGGGCGTCGCGGACGGCCTGCGCCCAGGCGGCGGGGGTGCGGTCGGCGCCGGGGCTCATGCAGCCGAACGCGGAGATGACGTCGACCCCGCAGCCGTACGGGATCCCGGCGACGACCGCCCCCGCCGTGAACACCTCCGGGTAGGCGGCGAGCATCACCGAGGTCATCGCCCCGCCCGCCGAGAGCCCGGTGACCTGGACGCGGGCCGGGTCGGTGCCGTACGCGGAGGTGGCGTGGGCGACCATCTGCCGGATCGAGGCGGCCTCGCCCCGGCCGCGCCGGTTGTCGCCGGTCTGGAACCAGTTGAAGCACTTGTTGGCGTTGTTGGCGGTGGTGGTCTCGGCGTAGACGACCAGGAAGCCGTGCCGGTCGGCGAAGGTGTCGAGCCCGGAGTTGTCGGCGTAGAGCTGCGCGTTCTGGGTGCAGCCGTGCAGGGCGACGACGACGGGGGCGTTCGCGGGGAGCGCCGCGGGGCGGTGGACGTACATGGTCAGGGCGCCGGGGTTGGCGCCGAAGTCCGTGACCCGTTCGAGGGCCGCGGCCGCCCGGGGGACCGCCGCCCGGGCCTCGGTGGCCGGGGCGACGGGCGCGGCTCCCGTGGCGAGGGTGACGGCGGCGGCGAGCGCGGCGGCGAGGCGGCCCAGCGGGCGCCCGCCGCGCGGCCGTCCGGTCCGTGCTGCTGGTGCCGGTGGTGCGGGGTGCGATGGCGTGACGTACGGCAACGTGACCTCCCGTGGTCCGGCGGCGGCACCGCAGGACAGTGCCGCCGAGGTCCGTCACCGTAGGAAGCGCGCGGCGGGCCGGGTAATGGCGGTGCGCCCCACAACCCGGCCCGGAAGGCGGCGCCGCCACCCGTTGTGGGAGCGCGCGCCCGCTGCTACGGACGTGCGATGTCCGACGCCGGACGTACGGGTTCCGGGGCCGGGCGTACGGGCTCCGGGGGCAGCCCTACGGATTCCGGCGCCGAGCATGCGGGCTCCGGGGGCAGCCCTACGGGTTCCGGGGCCGAGCATGCGGGCTCCGGCCGCAGCCGTACGGTCAGCTCCGCGCCCGTGGCCGCCCGGACCTCGTCGACGGTCACCCCGGGCGCGACCTCCCGCAGCACGAAGCCGTCGGGGGTGACGTCCAGGACCGCGAGGTCCGTGACGATCCGGTGGACGACGCCCCGGCCGGTGAGGGGGAGGGTGCACTCCCCCACCAGTTTCGGTGAGCCGTCGCGCGCGGTGTGTTCGGTCACCACGATGACGTGCCGGGCGCCGTGGACGAGATCCATGGCCCCGCCCATCCCCTTGACCACCTTGCCCGGGATGACCCAGTTCGCCAGGTCCCCGGTGGCGGAGACCTGCATAGCCCCCAGGACCGCCACGTCGATGTGGCCGCCCCGGATCATCGCGAAGGAGAGCGCGGAGTCGACGCAGGAGGCGCCGGGGAGCAGGCTCACGGTCTCCTTGCCCGCGTTGATGAGATCGGGCAGGACCTCGCTCTCCTCGGGGTAGGGGCCCACGCCCAGCAGGCCGTTCTCCGAGTGGATCACCACCTCCACGCCCCCGGGCAGGAAGCTGGGGATCAGGGTCGGCAGGCCGATGCCGAGGTTGACGTAACTGCCGTCGGCCAGTTCGCGGGCGGCCCGGGCCGCCAACTGCTCACGGGTCAGCGCCATCTCAGGCCTCCACGCGTACGGTCCGGCGCTCGACGCGCTTCTCGGCCCAGGGGTCGCCCGGTTCGACGGGGACGACCCGCTGGACGAAGATCCCGGGGAGGTGGATGTCGTCGGGGGCGAGTTCGCCGGGCTCGACCAGCTCCTCCACCTCCGCGACCGTGACGCGTCCGGCCATCGCGGCCAGGGGGTTGAAGTTGCGGGCGGAGGAGTGGAAGCGGAGGTTGCCGTGCCGGTCCCCCACGGCCGCCCGGACCAGGGCGAAGTCGGTGGTGATGCCCTCCTCCAGGAGGTGTTCCCGGCCGTCGAAGACCCGCCGCTCCCGGGGCGGCGAGGCGACGGCGACCGAGCCGTCGGCCCCGTACCGCCAGGGCAGTCCGCCCTCCTCGATCCAGGTGCCCGCCCCGGCCGGGGTGTAGAACGCCGGGATGCCCGAGCCACCGGCCCGCAGCCGCTCGGCCAGGGTGCCCTGGGGGACCAGCTCCACCTCCAGCTCCCCGTGCAGGTACTGCCGGGCGAACTCCTTGTTCTCCCCCACGTACGAGCTGGTCATCCGGGCGATCAGCCCCGCCCGCAGCAGCAGCCCGAGGCCCCAGTCGTCCACCCCGCAGTTGTTGGACACCACCCGCAGCCCGCCCGCGCCCCGCTCCAGCAGGGCGTGCACCAGCACGCCGGGGATGCCGCAGAGCCCGAAGCCGCCGACCGCCAGGGACGCCCCCGGCCCCACGTCCGCGACCGCTTCCGCCGGGTCGGCGACCACCTTGTCCCTACTCATCCATCGGCCCTCCCGCCGCATCGACTGCGCACGAGACTAGGAACGGGCGACGGGGTACGGCGATAGCGTCCGGCCACACAGCGCCGCCGGTCCGGGTGGTGGCCGCAGCGGGGTCCGGCCCGTGGTCCACGCCCCGTACGGCCGCCGGCTCCTACCGCCCCGCGCGCGCCCGTTCCTTCGCCAGCCAGGGGCCGAACTCGCTCTCCAGCACCAGCCGTCCCAGCTTCCGGTACTCCTGGAGCACCGCCGTGACGAGCTGGTCCATGGTCAGCGGGGACCGGGACTCGGCGGCGAGGTAGGCGGCGGTCACCGCGCAGGCCCGGATCGAGCCGCCCGCCAGCTCGAAGCGGCCCGCGCAGAACTCCAGGTCGAGCGCGGGGTCGCGGGGGATCGCGGTGCCCAGGCAGCGGTCCCAGAGGGCCAGGCGCTGTTCGGCGTCGGGCATGGGGAACTCCGCGATCACGTCCAGGCGGCGGGTGAACGCCTCGTCCAGGTTGGCCCGGAGGTTGGTGGTGAGCACGGCGATCCCGTCGAAGGACTCCATGCGCTGGAGGAGGTACGCGGACTCCATGTTGGCGTGCTTGTCATGGGCGTCCTTGACCTGCGACCGCTTGCCGAAGATCGCGTCGGCCTCGTCGAAGAGCAGGATACCGTTGACGTCGGAGGCCTCGACGAAGATCCGCTCCAGGTTCTTCTCGGTCTCCCCGATGTACTTGTCCACCACCGTGGAGAGGTCGACGACGTACAGCTCCATGCCCAGGTCCCGGGCGACGACCTCGGCCGACATGGTCTTGCCGGTGCCGGACCCGCCCGCGAACATCGCGATGACCCCGCGCCCCCGGCCCCCGCCCGGCCGCATCCCCCACTGCCCGAGCACCTGTTCGCGGTGGCGGGCGCGGAGGGCGAGTTCGGTGAGCTGGGTGCGGGTGGCCGGGGGCAGCACCAGGTCGTCCCAGCCGACGGCGGGTTCGATGCGGCGGGCGAGCCGCTCCAGACCGGCACCGTTCTGGGCCCGGACCGCCGCGCGCAGGTCGTCCGGGTGGACCGGCCGCCGCTCCGCCAGCGCCAGCCGGGAGGCGACGGTGGCGGCCTTGCGCAGCTGGTCGGAGTCGAGCCGGTAGGAGGCGGTGGCCTCGATCAGGCGGTCGTCGGCGGTCGCCTCCGTTTCCGGCAGCCCGACGGTCCGGGCCGCTTCCGCGAGCGCCTGCCGCCACCGGCGGGCCGCGCCGGTCGGGCCCGGGGGCGGCACGGCGACCGGGACGGGGCTGTCCCGGGTCCAGAGCGGGTCCCAGTTCCTCTTCCCGTACGCGATCAGGGGCGTGCCGCTCACCGCCGTACAGAGGGAGGCCAGCAGGCGGGCGCCCTCCGGGCGTTCGGGGTCCAGCGCTTCGAGCGGGCCGAGCACGACACCGCCGTGGGCGAGGCGCGCCTCGGTGGCCAGCGCCCCCGCCAGTTCGGCCGTGCGTTCCCCGGCCGCCGCGAGGGCCGCGATGTCGACGACGAGCGGGCGGCGGCCGACGGCCCCGAGCGCCTCGACGGCCAGCCCTGCGGGGTCGCCGCCCCGGTCGAGCAGATGCACCAGACCGCTGCCGGTGGCGAGGGCGGCGGCGATACGGCGGGCTTCGGGGCGGTCGCCCACGGAGTCGGCGGGGGCGGGCACCTGGACCAGGCCGCGCAGCCTGCTGTCCGGTTCGTCGTCGCCGAGAAGATGGGCGGTGACCCGGTCGGGGACCCTCAACGCGCGGGAGAGCAGCGGCCGTTCGAGGTCCGTGATCTCCAGCAGGCCGCCCGCGACGAGCGGGGCGGAGGGCTGGAAGCGGAAGCGGCCGGAGCCTGCGGCGGGCAGCCCGCAGAGCTCCAGCGCCAGGCCGATGGCGGGCCTGCGGCGGGTCAGGTCGTCGTTGAGGTAGCCGTAGAGGCGCTCGAAGCGGGGGTCGATGTCCGGTGCTACGGCGACCAGCAGGAGTTCGACGTCGAGCGGGAGGAGACCGAAGCTCCGGGCCAGCCGGTCGAGCCGGGAGCCGGGGTGCGGGGCAGGGGTCGACGAGTCAGCCGACTGCCCTGTGGTGCGGGGCAGTTGATCGGCTCCGTACGCCGTCTCCTCCCGGCCGTACGGCGGTACCGGCGCGAACGCGTCCCGTGACTCCAGGACGCGTTCCACCGCCTCGGGCGTGAGGTACTGCCCCCGGTACGGGTCGTCCGGCTCCGGGTCGGTGGCGCGGCGGGCCGCCACCGCGTGGCGGACCCGCTGCTCGACACGGGCCAGCCGCTCCCACAGCACTTCCACGTCCCCGGCCTCCGGGACGGGTGGTGCGCTCTCGGTCACCGTCATCGTGCCGCACTCCCCCGCTTCCGCCGCCCCGGCGGCAGTTGCCTCTCCCGCTCGGCGGCGAAGCCGTCCGCCGGCAGGTCGCCGTCCGCACCCTCGTACCGGAGCCGGCGGCCCGGGTCGTCGCCCGCCGTGCCGTCCACGGCGGGCGCGGCCTTCATCACCAGGCCCTCGGTGACCGGCGGTCCGGCGGGGGCGCGTTCCCCGGCGAGCGGGGCGAGGACGCGCAGGTCGATCGCGGCCTTCAGCTCGCCGCCGAGCGCGGACCAGACGTCGGAGGCGGACGGGCCGTCGGTGCGCGGGCCCGCCGCCTCCAGTTCGACGGTGAGGCCGAGTTCGGCGAGGCTGCCGGTCAGCATGCCCGCGGGCAGCACGTCGTGGCGCATCAGACAGCGCAGCACCTCGGAGAGCAGGCGGTGTTCGTCCTGGGGCCGGTTGGTCCAGGCGGTGACCAGATAGGTCAGTTCGAACCAGCGGGGCGGGGTGCGCCAGCCGATGACCATCCCGTGTTCGTCGTGCTCCTCGGCCGTGCCGGTCCGCCGCCGGCCCGCGTTCTCCCGGATGCCGTGCAGGAAGATGCTGATCGTGGGCGCGTTGCGGCGGGCCGACCACTCCTTGGTGGGAGCGTCGAAGACCAGGTCGACCCCGCTCTCCTGGAGTCCGGCGTCGACCAGCAGCAGCCTGAGCCCTTCGTCGACTTCGTGGATCATCGGCGGATCACCTCGTCCGGCGGGGTGATGGTGCCGAGCACCACGAGGAAGTCGGTGGTGACCGGGGAGAAGCCGGGGCCCTTCGCCGTGATCGTGCGCGGGCCGGTCCGGTCCTTGGGCAGGATCAGCAGCTGGGCGATGAACGTGCCGTCCGGATCGGGGAAGGTCGGCGCGGCGGGCGCCGTGAGGCCCGGGTTCCAGCTGAACCGTACGGGCGCCCCGGGCGGGAAGTCCTTGCCGCGCACCGAGGTGACGAAGCCGGGCTTGCCGACGGCGGGCACCGAGACGATCCGGGGCTGGAGGATGCGCAGCGGGATGCGGGAGACGTTGTCGCCCCGGTCCGCGTCCGTGCCGGTGGTGGTGAGGGTGGCCGTGATGCTGGTGCGCAGGGCGCGGTCCGGGGAGAGGACGACGCGTACGACGGTGGAGGCGCCGGGCGCCAGGTCGCCCAGCGCGCACTGCCCGGCCGCGCAGCCTGCGGGGAGCGGGCCCGCCGGGATGTTCCCGGGGAGGCCGAGGCGGAGCCGGAGGCCGGTGGCGGAGGCGTTCGCGCCGTTGCGCACGGTGTACGTCACGACGACCTTGCCGCCGACGTAGCCGGGGCTGGGCTGGGCCCGCACCACGACGCCGGGACCGGCCGGGGGCGCGGGCGGCAGCGGGGCCGGGGGCCGCGGGGCGGGCGGGCGCGGTGCCGGCGGCGGGGGCGGGGCGGGCGCGGTGGTGGTGGGCGTGGGGGCCGGGGTGGTCGGGGTGGGCGTGGGAGGTGTCGGGGTCGGCGGGGTGGGCGTCGGGGTCGGCGGGGGGACGTCCTGGACCGGTACGAGGGTGCCGGTGGCGTTGTCCGTCGGGTTCGGGTCGAGCACGGCGCCGGTCACGGACCAGCCGACCGGCTGGTCGCCCCGGGTCACACCGGTCAGCCGGGCGGTGACCTCCACGCTCGCGCCGGGCGGGACGGTGCCCAGGTCGCACTGGGGCGACCCGGCCCCGCAGCCGCCGGATGCGGTGGTGAGCTCCTCCAGCCGTACGCCGGGCGGGGCGTCGGCCGTGAACGTGGTGCGGGGCGAGGGCGAGGGGCCCCGGTTGACCACCGTGACGGTCACCTCGACCGAGGAGCCGACCTCCACGGCGGGCCCGGTGGGCGGGGCGGTGACGGCGAGGTCGACGGACTGCTGGTAGCTGGGCTCCTTCTGGCGTCCGGCGTGGTCGTTCTCCAGGGGGGTCAGCTGACCGGAGGCGAGGTCGAGGACGGAGAGCTGCTCCATCGAGTTGACCGGCTGCTCCCGGCGGGAGGTGAGCACGAGCTGGCTGCCGTCCGGGGACCAGGCCACGTCACGGGGCTGGAAGGGGCCGGTGGCCGTGGTGTCGGGGATCTCCTGGTCGCAGCCGTCGGGGTCGTCCCGCTGGGAGGAGGGGAGCACGACCCGGCAGCCGCCGCCGCTCAGCGGCTTGATCAGGACGCCCGCCCGCTCGTTGATCCGGCCGCCGCCGTCCTTGCGGTTGAAGGCCACCCGCGTACCGTCCGGGGAGAACGCCGGGCTGTCGTCGATGACTTCGCAGTCGCCGTAGCAGTTGGTGGAGCTGAGGTCGCGCTGCTGGTCGAGCCGGTCCACCGGGACGGTCCAGATGTGCTTGTTGCCGCCGTTGCCGTTGATCACCTGGGTGCGGGTGAAGGCGAGGTTGAGGCCGTCGGAGGACCAGGTCGGCTGGGCGTCGCCGCCCTGCTGCTGCCCCTCGGGCGGGCGGATCTCGTCGAGGATCGCGCCGGTGGCCACGTCGGCGACGAGGATGCGGCCGGGGCCGGCCGCCCCGCCGACGCCGCCGGGCGAGGTCCGGGTGAACGCCAGTTTCGTCCCGTCGGGCGAGAAGGTGGGGTCGGTGTCCCAGTCGCGCTCACCGCGTCCGGCGAGCGGCAGGGCGGCGGCGTCGGTGCCGTCGGCGTCGACCATCCAGATGCGCTGGATGCGCGCGTCGGCGGGGCCCTCGAAGCGGGTCACGACGATACGGCGGCCGTCGGGCGTGTAGTTCTGCCGCTCGGTCCACGGGTCGAAGCCGTCCGCCGGGTCGAACAGCGGGTCGTTCGCCGGGTCGGTGTTGGTGCGGGCGGCCGGGTCCTCGCGGAGGATGGTGAGGCCGAGGTCGCGGGGGTCGGAGCCGTCCTGCCGTACGTCCTGGAGCGTCACGGTGGTGGCCGCGTCGGCGGTGATCCGGGTGACGACGACGGAGCCGGAGTCCGGCGGACCCAGCCAGGTGGGCGGGCCGACCTCGCGGTCCTCGGTGAGGAGTTGCTCCGGGGGCTCGTCGGTGAAGGCGGTCACCCGGTAGACGTGGTCGAAGTCGTCGCAGCCGCAGACGTGGAAGGGGCTGAGGAAGAGGAGCCGGTCGCCGTCGGGGAGCCAGGAGACCCCGTGGCTGCCCCACTCGGCGTGGCCGCCCGCCAGCAGCGGCCGGTCGGTGCCGATGCCCTCGGTGACGCGGAGCCGGTTGCCCTTCTCCGGGTCGGGGTCGGTGATGTGGGTGTACGCGACCCGGGCGCGGTGGGTGGCGTCGTCGACCGGGTTCCAGGACGGGTCCTTGGCGTCGCCGGGCGGGCCGTCGCTGATCCGGGTCTGCGGGCCGCCCTCGAAGGCCCGCTCGTATATCTGCCAGCCGCGTGCGATGTCCCCGTCGCAGGCGTACGCGATGCGGCTGCCGTCCGGCGAGAAGGTCGGGGACTCCTCGTTGTCGGGGGTCGTGGTGAGCCGCCGCAGGTCCGAGCCGTCGATGCCGACCGCCCACAGGTCGCGCTGGGTGGAGCCGCCGGGGCCGCCGGGTTCGGCGGAGTCGAAGACCACCGTCCGCCCGTCCGGGGAGAGTTCGGGGTTGCCCGCGTCCCGGTCGGTGGTGAGCCTGCGTACGGTGCCGTCCGCGTCCCGCACGTACACCTGGGGGCGGACGCTGTCGCGGAGGCTGGTGAAGACGAGGACGTCACCGCGGGCGGAGGGGTCCTGGTCGTAGTGGGCGGGGCCGTCGCCGAAGAGCGGCGTGGTGGCCTCCGGGTCCGTGACCCGGCCCAGGCTGCGGTGCTCCGTACCGGCGAAGGCGATCCGCCCGGCCTGCGCCGGGTCGTCGGAGGCCTCGGCGGCGACCGCCTGGCGCGCCCCCTGCGGAGCGGCGGCCGAGCCGACCACCAGCAGCGGCGCCAGCAGCACCACCGCGCCCGCCAGTCGGCCCCACCGGGAATGCTTCCACCGGGGTTGCTTCGCCGGGCCAGCAGTGCCGGTCACGGCCCACCTCACAGTCTGTCGATGACGCTCCACGCTCCACACTTCCTGTGGAGCATCGCGCCCCGGCGGGCAGCAGAACAGGCCCCGAGTACCCGGAGCGGGGGAAGGGACCGCTGCCCTTTGCGGCGCTCCCCTGCCCCCGACTCCGGTTCCGGGGTGCTCAGATCAGGCCGTGCCGCATCGCGTACCCCACCGCGTGGGCGCGGTTGCGCAGGTCGAGCCGGGTCGCGACCTCGTGCAGCACGTTCTTGACGGTGCGTTCGGAGTACGAGGTCTTCCGCGCGATCTCCGCCGTGTCGTAGCCCTCCGACACCAGCCGGATCATCTCCGCCTCGCGGGCGGTGAGGGTGGAGAGGGTGAGTCCGCGCGGGTCCAGGACGGTCCGCTGGAGGCTGCTGACATGGTCCAGGAGCTTGCCGAGCAGATCGCCGGGGAGGACGCCCTCGCCGTTGGCCATCGCCTTGACCAGGTGGATCAGCCGGTCCTGGTCGGCCTCGCCGCGCCGCAGCACGGCGGCGACCCCGCACTCGATCATGGTCTGGAGCGCGCCCGACTCGAAGAAGCCGACGACGAGTCCGGTGCGGGTGGAGGTGTTGCGCTGGAGGCGGTGGAGGAGCTGGACGGTCTGGTCGTCCACCATGTCCACCACCACCAGGGAGACCTGGGCCCGGTCGGCCTCGGCCTCCGGTATCAGCTCGATCTCCGGGCGCGTGCGGAGCTGGTGGATCATCCCGGTCTGGAGGATCAGGTCCTCCGCGTAGACCGCGACGGTGACCCGGCCGCCGGTGCCGGTTCCGACGCCGGCCGCCGTTCCCGTACCGGTGGCCGTTCCCGTGCGTGCTCCCATGCCGGTGCGTGCCCCCATGCCCGTGCCGGTTCCTGTGCCGGTGGCGGGGGCGGTCGGCGCGCCCGTACCGGTGCCGGTGTCCGCGCCGGTGGTGTACCGGGCGGCCCGCTGGGCCGCGTCGGGCCTGCGGTGCTGCCCGCGTTCGGTGTTCCTGCTCTTCGTCTCTGCCGTTGTCATCGTTCCGCGCCGTCTTCTTCCTCAGGTACTTCCGCCCGATATGCCTGGTCCACTCCCGCGGTCGCCCGTCTTCGGCAGGGGGCACGGGCCCGGGGCGGGGCCTGCGGGCCCCCGGACCGGTGTGCGCTCGGGGCACCGGCCCTGCCCGCCCGTTGCCCTCGCGACCCTGCTGCGCGGCCGGCCGGGCGGCCTACGGTCGCAGGGTGACCACATCTGCCGAACTCGAAATGCCCACGGTGACGGTGTCGCCCGGCGGTACCGCGACGACGACGCTGACCGTGCGCAACGACGGTGACATCGTCGAGGCCTACACGCTCGAAGTCGTCGGCGACTGCGCCGCGTGGAGCACCGTCGAGCCGGCCCGCGTCTCGCTCTACCCGGGCACCTCCGAGACGGTGACCCTCACCTTCGCCCCGCCCCGCTCGCACGAGGTCCGGGCGGGCGGGACCCCGCTCGCCGTGCGCGTCCTGCCCGCGGAGCACCCGGAGTCGGTGGTGGTCCCGGAGGGCACGGTCACCGTGGAGCCCTTCCACGAGCTGCGCACCGAGCTGGAGCCGCTCCGCCGCCGGGGCTGGCTGGGCGCCCGCTTCCGTACCGCCGTGCAGAACAACGGGAACACCCCGGTCGACGTGGCCCTGACGGGCCGGCAGGACGGAGAGGAGCTGCGGCTCGGCTTCACGCCTGCTCAGAAGCGGCTGGAGCCGGGCGAGTCGGCCGAGATGAAGCTGAAGGTCCGCGCGGCCGAGCTGATCTGGTTCGGTGAGCCGGCCACCTGGCCGTTCGAGGTGCGGGCCGCCGAGGCCGACGCGCCCGTCGAGGCCGCCGAGCCCGCCGTGGTGGGAGCCGCGGGGGCCCCGGGCCCCCCGGGGGCCGCCGGGGCCGAGGAGCCCGCCCGGCCGGAGCCCGTACGGCAGGAGCCGGGCACTCCCGACCTGCTGCGGCCCGAGCCGGTCCCCGGCGAGTTCCTCCAGCTGCCGGTCCTGCCCAAGTGGCTGCTGATCGTGCTGGCCGCACTGCTCGCGCTGCTGCTGGCCTGGTTCGCCCTGGTCCGGCCCGCGGTGAAGAGCACCGCGAAGCAGGCCGCGACCGAAGCCGCGCAGGAGGAGGCCGCCCGCGGCGAACAGCAGCAGGGTTCGGCCACGCCGGGCGGCCCGGACGACCCGGCGGGAGGCCAGGGGCAGGGCACCGGTCCGGACGGCCAGGGCACGCCCGGGGGCAGCGGCGGTTCCGGTACGGGACCGGGGACAGGGACCGGTCCGGGCGGTACGGGCACCGGGGGCGCCCAGCAGAGCTCCGCGACGATCGACGTGGAGAGCCAGGCCGGCGGCCCCGAGGTGGCTCAGACGTACCAGGTTCCGCCGGGCAAGGTGTTCGGGATCACGGACCTCGTGGTGGCGAACTTCCAGGGCGACGAGGGGGTGCTGACCATCTCCTTCGGAGAGCGGAAGATCACCACCATCGCGCTGGAGACCTTCCGCAACCAGGACTATCACTGGGTCACCCCCATCCAGATTCCGGAGAACGCCACGGTCACCGCCGCCGTCACCTGCACCAAGCCCGGCACTCCGGCGACCGGAACGCAGGCTTCGGGCTGTCATCAGGTGGTTAACGTCAGCGGTGTACTCAGCGATCTCGCACGGTAGAACACAGCGGGAAAACAGCGCCGGGCCTCGCGCCGCCACCTTCGGTGGCGGCAACGCCTTTCAGTGACGACAAGAGCAGAAACCGGCCGCCGGGGGAAACCCGGCGTGCCGGGCGGTGGCGGATTCATCCTCCCGAATACGTCAAAGGTCTACACCAGTTCGGTCATCTGGGACGCCCGGCATCCCGAGAAGAATATCCGGTTCCGGCCGAGCGGTTCACGAACGAGCCTGCTCAGAGGGGTTCCTGACGGTTCGAGGAGAGACGGCGGGCGCCCGATCGGAACCTTCGGACGCCCGCTTCCCTCCCCGGAAATCGGCCGGACGACCGCACCTTCTGGGCGCATTCTGGCCGAATACCGCCAGGCCTCGGAGATTGCCGGGCCACCCCCGTACGCAATTGGGCCACTCCGCGTTCATCTACGAAAAGAGATGCCGAACACCCTCCCCCGGCGAACCGGAATCATTCCCTCCGAGGAATCCCCCGGCCATATCCGCCGGCACCGGCCCGACCGGAACTGTTCCGTGATCCGCAGTTCGCCTCCCGTTCGTCCCGGCCCGGTCGGAATATGCCCCTCCCGATGGTGGCGGGCGCGCATCCGGCCAGTGGCGCGGGCGGCCCGCCGAGGGCAGCTTTCGCCGCCGCGAAGGTGCCCGGGAAGGCAGCGCCCTTGCCCCGCGCCCAGGACTTCCGGACCTACTCCCCCTCACCGCCGCCGGGCAAGACTGGCCGGTGAACGAGTGACCACCCCGAAGGAGCGAGCATGCCGTCGTACCTCACCCCCGGTGTATACGTGGAGGAGGTGCAGTCCGGAGCACGCCCCATCGAGGGAGTCGGCACCGCGGTCGCAGCCTTCGTCGGCTTCGCCGAGACGGGCCCCTTCCACCAGCCGACGCTGGTGACCAACTGGGACCAGTACGTTCAGGCGTTCGGCACCTTCACCGCCGACACCTACCTCACCCACGCCGTCTACGGCTTCTTCGCCAACGGCGGCGGCGCGGCCTACATCGTGCGCATCGGCGGCCCCTCCCAGGGCTCCTCCGGCTCCACGGGCCAGGGCGCCGCCGCCCCGGCCCCGGCGGCCGTCGCGCTCGGCGGCTTCCTGGTCTCCGCCAAGTCCGGTACGGGCGACGGCCTCTCGGTCGAGATCGCCGACGCCGAGGGCGAGAACCCCCCGGAGGACCGCTTCAGGCTGCTGGTCCGTCAGGCGGGCAAGGTCGTGGAGACGTACGACGTCTCCACCCGCAAGAACGTCAAGGGCTACCTGGTCACCCAGGCCCGCGACTCCAAGCTGATCCAGGTCGCCGAGCAGCCCGGCACGGCCCAGAGCCGCCCCGAGAAGCAGACGGTCGCCCTCGCCCCGGCCGCACCCGCCCCGGGTTCCGGCGTGGCGCGGCTCGACGCCTCGGAGTACGTCGGTGACGCCGCCGCCCGCACCGGGTTCGCCGGTCTGGAGGCGATCGACGAGATCACCATGGTCGCCGTCCCGGACCTGATGAGCGCCTTCCAGCGCGGCGAGATCGACGCCGAGGGCGTCAAGACCGTGCAGCTGGCCGTCATCTCGCACTGCGAGCAGATGGGCGACCGGGTCGCCGTCCTGGACACCCCGCCCGGCCTCAACGCCCAGCAGGTCCGCACCTGGCGCAACGACGAGGCCGGCTACGACTCGCGCTACGCCACCCTCTACTACCCCTGGGTCAAGGTCTTCGACCCGGCGAGCGGGCGCAACTCCCTGGTCCCGCCGAGCGGTCACGTGGCCGGTGTGTGGGCGCGCAGCGACGGTGAGCGCGGAGTCCACAAGGCCCCCGCCAACGAGGTCATCCGCGGTGCGGTGGATCTGGAGATCCGGCTCAGCAAGGGCGAGCAGGACCTGCTGAACCCGATCGGCGTCAACTGCGTCCGGGCCTTCCCGGGCCGGGGCATCCGCATCTGGGGCGCCCGCACCCTCTCCTCCGACCCGGCCTGGCGCTATCTGAACGTGCGCCGGCTCTTCAACTACCTGGAGGAGTCCATCCTCCTGGGCACCCAGTGGGTGGTGTTCGAGCCGAACGACGACCGTCTCTGGTCGAGCATCCGGCGCAACGTCACCGCGTTCCTCACCGAGGAGTGGCGCCGTGGGGCGCTGTTCGGCCGCACGGCCGAGGAGGCGTTCTACGTCCGGTGCGACCGGAGCAACAACCCGCAGGAGTCGATCGACCTCGGCCAGGTCGTCTGCGAGATCGGGGTCGCCCCGGTGAAGCCGGCGGAGTTCGTGGTCTTCCGGCTCTCGCAGTTCTCCGACAGCACCAGCCTCGTCGACGAGTGACCCTCGCGGCCCCTTTCCTCCACCCACCGCACCACCGCAACCGGAACAGGTGACACACAGCCATGGCAGAGGGCGACGCTCTTTCCACCCACGTCTTCGGCGTGCAGCTCGGCGGCTATCTCGTGGAGTCCATCCAGGAGATCAGCGGGCTGACCGTCGAGGAGGAGGTCGTCGAGGTCCGTCAGGTGACCTCCGACGGCAAGCAGATCATCCGCAAGCAGCCGGGCGCGCGCCAGGCGGGCGAGGTGACGATCACCCGGGGGCTCGACCAGAGCAGCGAGTTCACCACCTGGATCAAGGAGACGCTCAACAACGGGGCCGTCGACACCGCGCGCCAGAACCTCACGATCGAGATCAAGGACTCGACCGGTGAGACCGTCCGGCGCATCCAGCTGATGCAGGGCTGGGCCTCCAAGTGGGAGGGGCCCTCGCTCAAGGCGGGCGAGTCCAGCGCCGCGACGGAGACGGTGACCATCACCTTCGAGGAGATCGTGGTCGAATGAGGCGCCGGACCGTCTCGCCGGGCAGCGGCCTCGAAGAGACCCTCGACAACCTGGCCGCCGCGACCGCCGCACGCCAGGAGGCTCCGGCCGCCGCGGCACCCGCGGCGGCGGCCCCCGCCCGCGCGCCCCAGCGCGAACGTGACTCCCTGCAGACGGAGTTCGCCTTCGAGCTGCCGCGCGGGTACGTGGACGACGAGGGCCAGGTGCACCGGCACGGCACCATGCGGCTCGCCACCGCCCGGGACGAGCTGCGCCCGCAGATCGACCTGCGGGTGAAGGAGAACCCGGCGTACCTGTCGGTGGTGCTGCTGAGCCAGGTGATCACCCAGCTCGGCACGGTCACCGATGTGCACGCCGGGATCGTGGAGCGGATGTACGCCACCGACGTGGCGTTCCTCCAGGACTTCTACCGACGGATCAACAGCGAGGGCCACACGCACGCCGCGGTGACCTGCCCGCTCTGCCACGGCTCGTTCGAGGTGGACCTCTCGGGTGGGCGCCTGGGGGAATCGTGACGTACGCGCTTCCCCGGTTGCGGGAGGAGATCGCGTACGTCGCCTACCACTTCCATTGGCAGCGTGAGGACATTCTCGACCTCACCCACGCGGAGCGTCAGCAGTGGGTGCGGGAGATAGCGCGGATCAACACCCGCGTCAACGAAGGCGGGTGATCGTATGGGGTTCGGGGACTGGCTGCGCCGCCGGACGGACGGACCGGGGGCCGGTGTCGCTCCTGCGGATACCGGTTCCCCGGCCGATGCCGCGGCCGGCGCCGGGGGCGAGGCTGCCGGTACGGGGGTTCCTGGGGGCGGGGTCTCCGGTTCCGGCGGCTCCGGTTCCGGCGGTTCTGGTCCCCGTGGTCCCCGTGGTTCCGGTTCTGAGGGATCCGGCGGTTCCGGCGGTTCCGGCGGTTCCGGCGGTTCCGGCGGTTCCGGCGGTTCCTCTTCCGGTTCCGAGTGGGACGGCGGGTGGCGTCGGGTCGCCCCGCCCGCGGTGACCGTCGCCCGGTCCTCGATCGGGGTGAGCGACGGCCTGCGGTTCCGGTCCCGGCTCGCCTCCTGGCAGAACCCCACCCTCGGCGGAGAGTTGGGGCACGCCGTCATGCCGTCGGCTCCCGTGGGCCTCATCCACGGCGTCGCCCGCCCGGGCGTCCCGCGTGCCGCCTCCCCCGGGGGGCCGCTGCTGCTGCGGGCGGCCCGTCCGGAGGCGGAGGGCGAGCCCGGCGGGGCGGCGGGGGCCGCTGCGGGCGAGCTGCCCGCGGCGAAGACCGTACGGACGGTACGGCAGAAGGCCGCGCCGGCCGTGCAGCGCGCGGCGCAGGCGGCGCGGACCGGGGGTACCGCGGCTCCGGCTGCTCCCGCGCCTGCTGCTCCTGCTGCTGCCCGGGAAGGTGCGGAGGGTGCGGGCCCGGACAAGGGTGGCTCCCCGACTGCGGAGCCCGCACCGCCTTCGGCTTCGGCTTCGGTGCAGCGTGCGCGGCCTGCCGCCGTACGTCCTCGGCGCACCGCACCACCGCTGATCGTGGCCCGGCGTCCGGCGATGCGGCTGCGGCAGATCACAGGGGTGGCGCCGACCGCCCCGGCCGCCTCTTCCACGCCTGCCGCACCCGCCGTGCCCGCCGCCTCCGCATCGCCCGCCGATCCCGCCACTCCTGCCGCTCCCTCCGTACCCGCCGGTGCCGCCCCCGAGGCCGTACGCCCCGCCCTGGGCAAGCCTCTGCGCGAGCTGCCCTCCGGGGCCATCCCCGCCGCACCCGCAGGGCAAGAACGGACCGCGCCGGCTGCCCCGGCAGGGCAGGACTCGGCGGCCATGCCGGTACTCCAGCGCCGGGCGGCGGAGACGACGGCGGCAACCGGGCCGACCGCGTCCCCCACGCCGACACCGGGGCAGCGGGTCGTGACGAGGACGCCCGGCGTCTCGCCCGCCGCACCGGAGCCTGCGCCTGCACCGAAGACTCCGGCCACGGGCTCGGCTCAGGCACGGGGACAGGCGCAGGGGCCGACGCCGGCCGCCGCCGCACCGCGTGAAGTCCAACGCCGTGCCGACGCTTCCGGTTCGGCCCCCGGTGCCCGTGCCCGTACGCGCGGGGGGATCGGTACGCCGCTCCCCTCGCTCCCGTCGACCGCCCGGCTCCGGCCCGACGCCCCCCTCCTCGGCGACCACCGCCGTACAGGGCCGGGCCCCTCGGCCGCACCGGGCACCCCGGCCACGCCGAGCGGCACGCCCCCGCAGACCTCCGCCACGCCCCCGAGCGCACCGACCACCCCGGGCACGCCGCCCTCGATGCCGGTGCGCTCACCCGCCGCGCCCGCCCCGGCCACGCCCGCTCGGCCCGCGGCCGTACAGCGCGCGGCGGACGGCGGGGGCGCTCCCTCCCGTACGCCTACGGGTGTCGGTACGGCCCCGAGTGCGCCCGCACCCGGTGCCACCGCTTCCCCGGCCGCTCCTCCGGCGCCGGTCCGCATCCGGAACATCGGCCCCCGGCCGCGCCCGGGGCAGAGCACCGCAGCGCCGCTCGTCCCCACCGTCCAGCGGGCGCGCACCCTGCTCCCTGGCCGGACCCTGGAGGTGAACACCGGGTCCGCCGAAGGGTTCTCGGCGGTCCCGGCCACCCCGGCCGACGGCACCACGGCCCGTCCGGTCGTCGCGGCCACCTGGCGCCGCGATGTCCAGCAGCGGGCCCACGAGGCCCCCGGCCCGCCCCCGGGTGGACAGGGCTTCGCACCTCCGCCCGCCGCAGGCACGCAGCCCTCCGCCGCCCTCCGGCCCAGCACGGCGTCCACCGCCCCGCCCCACCTGGCCGCCCGCGCCTCCGGCCCGGCCGCCGCACCCGTGTCCCCGGCAGCGACGCCGACGCCCGGCGCCACCGTCCAGCGCGCCGTGCACCCCGCCTCCGCCCCCGCGAACCGGCAGGTCCCCGGCGGCGGAACCGGCCCGCGACAGGCCGCCCCCGCACCCCAGGCCGCACCGGCCCGCAAGACGCCCGGGCGCATAGCGGACCGCACCCGTGGGGCGGACCGGGCCACCGCGAAGCCCGCCCAGGGCACCTCACCCGCCCCCACCCCCGGTGGCGTGCTCCAACGGCTCGCACGGCGGCGATCCGCACCCAACTCCGTACCTCCGGCTGCTGCCACGCCCGCGGGCCCAGGCGGTCCGGCCGCAGTGCAGGCGCCGGTGCCTCCCGCGAAGGGCTCCGGCCACCACGGCCCGCCGCCGCCTGCCGTCCGGCTCGCGCCCTCGGCCTCCGCCGCACCGCTCTCGCCAGCCCTGTCGCCGATGCCCACCGCGTCCTCCCCATCAGCCGCGCCCGCACCGGGACTCGCGCCGACCGGTGTCCCCCGCATGCCCGCCGGCCGCCCCCACCCCGTCCCGGTCGTCCGCCCCCATCCCCCCGCACCGGCCGGGCACGGGGCCGTCGTCGTGCCCGTCCAGCGGATGGCCCTGCCGGTCGTGCCCGACCCGGCCGGTCCGCCGCCCGCCGGTCCGGCCCCCGGCGGCGACGCCCCCGCGTACGGGCCGCAGCCCCTCTCCGTACGGGTTCCGGCGCGCACGCCCTCCCCGGCCCCCGGCGCGAGCGGTTCCGGCACGACGCACCGGCAGCCACCGGCCCGGGCCCAGGCTCTCCAGCGCGCCGCCGCCCGAGCGGGCCTCACCGGTGTCCCGGTGAAGGCGGTCCCGCCGGGGAACGCCCGGCCGGGCACCACTCCGCCGAAGACCGTCCAGCGGACGAACGGCACCGGAGGCGTCGGCGGCACCGCGACAGCCGGAACCCCCGGCATCCCCGGGAACGCCGGCACCCCGGACACCGCCCCCACGGAGACCACCACCCCGGCGAACCGGATCACCGGCGCCGAACTGGACGCGCTGGCACGGCGGTTGATCGATCCCGTCAGCCGGCTGATCCGGGCCGACATGCGGCGCGGACGGGAACGCGCCGGGCGGCCCCACGACGGCCGCCGCTGAGGATCCACGGCCCGCACACACGACACCCCCGCAGGGACAGCTTCAGCACCGCAGAGCAGAGAAGAAGAGAAACGGCATGACGGACAACATCTTCGCGACGAGCGTGTTCTTCAGGCTCGTGATCGGCGGCAGCGACCTGGGTGCCTTCCACACCTGCGCGGGGCTGGGCGCGGAGGTGGAGATGGAGACGTACGCCGAGGGCGGCAACAACGGCTTCACCTGGCACCTGCCGGGGCGCATCACCTGGACCAACATCACGCTGACCCGGCCGGTCACCGCCGACACGATGAAGATCGCGCGCTGGCTGAACGAGACGATCCAGCGGGTCGAGCCGAAGGACGGCGAGATCGTCGCCCTGCGCCCGGACCTCAGCCGGATCATCAGCTGGCAGGTGCAGGGCATCGTCCCGGTGCGCTGGCAGGGCCCCTCGTTCGACCCGGCCAACTCCCAGGCGGCGATCGAGACGTTGGAGATCGCGCACGAGGGGCTGGAAGCCTCCTGATGACCTGTCACCCGCGCATCGCCGCCCCAGCCCCCGGCCCGGAAGGAGGAACGCCATGTCACCCGCTCTGCGTGCGAGCCGTGCGCGCGCCCAACTGACCATCATGGAACCGCCGTCGACGGTCGGCGCCAAGCCGGGCGGCAGACTCGCCCAGCTGACGCTCCAGTTCAACCCGAACAAGCTGTCGCTGAGCAAGAGCACCGAGTGGCGGCGCACCCCGTCCCGGATGGCCGGGCAGTCGGCGCTGCCCGAGTTCGTGGGGAGCGGGCCGCGCTCGCTCTCGCTGGAGGTCTTCCTCGACGCGACGGCGACCCACGACAACTCCGTCGAGAAGGCGGTGGAACAGCTGATGACCGCCTGTGTGCCCACGCCGACCAGCCTCGCGCGCAAGACGCCCGCGAGCCCCTGGGTGCGGTTCGACTGGGGGACGTCACGGACGACGTCGTTCGACGGTGTGCTCTCCAACCTCTCCGTCTCCTACACCCTGTTCGACGTGGACGGGAAGCCGCTCCGCGCCACCTGTTCTCTCTCCATCGAGGAGGCGAGCGTCGACCCGGCGGGCCAGAACCCCACCTCGGGGTCGAAGGAGGCACGGCGGACGCACCGGGTCGTGGCCGGGGACAGCCTGCCGCTGCTGGCCTGGCGGGAGTACGGCGATGCCACCGCCTGGCGGACGATCGCGGAGGCCAACGACATCGACAACCCCATGCAGTTGACCCCGGGGAGCGAACTCCTCGTGCCGGGCCTGGAAGACCATCTCGCGGAGGGCCGCCGATGACCGCGTCCTCCCCGGGGCGTTCCTTCGCCGCCGACCCCGTCGTGGAGATCCCCGCCGAGCTTCCGCTGGGCTGGGCCGCCCAGTTGGTGAGCTGTGTGGTCGACGAGAACATCGGCCTGCCGGACACGGCCGTGCTGACCTACCGGGACCCGGACCACGACCTGCTGAGCGAGAGCGGGATCACGCTCGGCACCCCGCTCAGGATCTCCGTCGTCACGGTCCAGGACCGGGCCCGTGAGCGGCTGTTCACCGGTGAGGTGACGGCGATCGAGCTGGACCACGACACCACCGGCACGTTCACCGTGATCCGGGCGTTCTCCCGGGCGCACCGGCTGCAGCGCGGCCGGAAGGTGGTGGCGTACCGGAACATGAAGACGGCGGACATCGTGCGGAAGGTCGCCGCGGGCGCCGGTCTGACCTGCGGAAAGGTCGAGGCGGCGCCGATCACGTACAAGCAGCTGACCCAACCGAACGTCTCCGACTGGGAGTTCCTCCAGCATCTGGCGGCCGAGAGCGGGGCGCAGGTGCGGGTGGACGACCAGGGCGTGCTCCAGTTCACCAGGCCCAAGCCCGCGTCCTCGGCTCCCTCGCCCGACACCCGGGCCGCCAAGCACCCGATGGTGCTGGAGTACGGGGACAACCTGCTCGCGCTGCGGGCGGTGGTGACCGGGTCGGACGGGGCCGGGGACGTGGAGGTGCGGGGCTGGAACGTCGACACCAAGACCCGGCTGGTGGCGCGGGAGCAGTCCGTGCGCAGCAGGACCGTGACGCCCGGGATGAGCCCGTCGGTGGCGGCCGGGGCGTTCGGCGCGAGCGCCCGGATGACCGTCGCCGACACCCCGTACCGCACCCAGGCGGAGACCACGGCCGTGGCCGGGGCGGTGTCGGCCCAGGTCAGCTCGGGGTTCGGGGAGATCGAGGCGGTGGCCTTCGGCAATCCGCAGCTGCGGGCGGGCGAGCCGGTGGCCCTCGGCAACGTGGGCCCCGCCTTCTCCGGCCGCTACACCGCCACCGCCGCCCACCACGTCCTGGAGCCGGACGGCGGGTACCGCACCACCGTGATCGTCAGCGCCTCCCCCGACCGCTCGCTGGCCGGGCTGACCGGCGGGGGCGCCCCCGCGCGGGGTCCGCGCATCCCCGGGCTGGCGATCGGCGTGGTCACCGACATCCGCGAGGGCAAGGGCCAACGGGGCTGGGTGCGGCTGAAGTTCCCCTGGCTCGACGACACCTACGTCACCGACTGGGTCCGTACGGTGCAGTGGGGCGGCAACGGGGGCGGCGGGGTCTTCAGCCCCGAGGTCAACGACGAGGTGCTGGTCGGCTTCGAACAGGGGCTGCTGGACAGCCCGTACGTCCTGGGCGGCCTCTACAACGGCGTCGACCGGCCCTCCGAGCATGACGTCCCGCTCGTCGACAAGACCAGCGGCAAGGTCAACCGCCGCTCTCTGGTGTCCCGTTCGGGCAACCGGCTGGAGCTGCTGGACACCCCGCGCGGCCCGTCGGGGATCCGGCTGGCGAGCGGGAACAAGCGGCTCGAAGTGGTGCTGGACGAGCGGAGGAACGAGATCGCCCTGACCGTCCTCGCCCCCGGCTCCAAGCGGCCGCAGAGTTCCGTGACGCTCTCCTCGTCGGGCATCACGCTCGACGCCGGTACGGGGAACGTCGAGGTCAAGGGGCGGTCGGTGACCATCAACGGCAAGACGGGGGTCACCGTGGACGGCGGCCTGCTCGCCGTGCTGAAGGCCAAGCTGATCCGCATCAACTGACGCACCGAACAAGTCAATTGACCTTGTATCACTCTCGTAGCTAGGAGAACCCCGGCCATGCCCCCCGCAGCCCGTACGGGCGACAGCACCGCCCACGGCGGCCTCATCGGCACCCCGCCCCCGGGCGCGGTGACCGTCGCCACCGTGCTGATCGGCGGCCGGCCCGCGGCCGTCACCGGGAGCCTGCACGTGTGCGTGGTCCCCCCGCACGCGGCCCTCGGGCCGGGCAACGTGATCATGCCCAACCCCGCGGCGGCCGTCTCCGGCCCGGTGCTGATCGGCGGACTGCCCGCCGCCCGGATGGGCGACAGGACCACCTGCGGCGCGCCCGTCATCAGCGGCGCGCTCAACGTCCTGATCGGGGGCCCGGTGTGAGCGGCGACGGATTCATCGGCCGCGGCTGGGGCTTCCCGCTGCGCACCGGCCCGACCGGCGGGATCGCCCTGGTCGAGCGGGACCGGGAGATCGAGGAGGCCATCGGGCTGATCCTCGGTACGGCTCCGGGCGAGCGGCCGATGCGGCCGGAGTTCGGCTGCGGCATCCACGACTACGTCTTCGCGCCCGGCGACGGCGCGACCGCCGGGCGGATCGCCCAGGAGGTCCGCACCTCGCTGGAGCGGTGGGAGCCGAGGATCGAGGTGACGGACGTGGTGATCGCGTTCGACGCGATCGAGGAGGGCACGCTCTACATCGACGTGCGCTACACCGTGCGGGCCACCAACGACCTGCGCAACCTGGTCTTCCCCTTCTACACGATCCCGTCGGAAGAGGGCTCGTCCGAAGCGGGTGTGCGCTGATGGCCCTGCCCTCCCCCAACCTGGACGACCGGCGCTTCCAGCAGCTCGTCGACGAGGCCAAGCGGTACGTCCAGCAGCGCTCGCCGGAGTGGACCGACCACAACGTGTCGGACCCAGGGGTCACGCTGATCGAGACGTTCGCGTACATGGTCGACCAGCTGCTGTACCGGCTGAACCGGGTGCCGGACAAGAACTACGCGGCCTTCCTGGACCTGTTGGGCGTGACGCTGTTCCCGCCGACCGTCGCCCGTGCCGAGGTCGACTTCTGGCTCTCCGCCCCGCAGCCGGAGACCGTGCACCTGGTCGCCGGGACCGAGGTGGCGACCGCGCGCGGGGAGACGGAGGAGCCGGTGGTGTTCACCACCTCCGACGACCTGCCGATCGTGCCGAGCGAGCTGGTCCGGCTGGTGACCGCGCCGAAGACCGGTGACCAGACCGACCGGACCGGGCCGCTCGGGGCGGGCAAGGACATCCCGTGCTTCTCGCCGCGCCCGGAGCCGGGTGACGCGCTGCTGTTCGGGCTGCCCACCGCCGTACCGCGCTGCATCGTCGCCGTGCGCCTGGACAGCCGGGTGGAGGGCGTGGGCGTCGACCCGCGTCAGCCGCCGCTGGTGTGGGAGGCGTGGGACGGGGCCCGTTGGGTGGAGTGCGCGACCGGTGACGACACCACCGGCGGGCTCAACCGGCCGGGCGAGGTCATCGTGTTCGTCCCGGCCGGGCACACCGCGTCCGTCGTCGCCGGGACCCGGGCGGGGTGGGTGCGCTGCCGGGTGACACCGGCCGAACCGGGCCAGCCGTTCTACTCCGAGTCGCCGACGATCCGCGAGGCCGAGGTGTTCACGGTCGGCGGTACGGCCGCCGTCGAGCACGCGGAGACCGTGTACGACGTGCCCCTCGGGGTCGCGGAAGGGGTGGCCGGGCAGCGGTTCTCGGTGAGCCGGGTGCCGCTGCTGATGGACGGCGACCCGCCGGTGGTCCAGGTGTCGACCGCCGAGGGCTGGCAGATCTGGACACCCGTCGAGCACTTCGGCGCCTCCGCTCCCGGGGACCGGCACGTGCGGATCGACGCGGTCTCCGGGGAGTTCGCGTTCCCCCCGGAGGTGCGCGAGCCGGACGGCACGATGCGTGCGTACGGGGCCGTCCCGGCGAAGGGCGCCCAGCTCCGCGTCCCCCGCTACCGCACGGGCGGCGGGTCGGCCGGGAACGTGGCCCGCGGCGCGGTCTCCGTGCTGCGCAGCTCGGTCCCCTACATCGCGCGGGTCGACAACCGGGAGGCGGCGACCGGGGGCGTGGACGGGGAGACCGTCGAGAACGCCAAGGTGCGCGCCCCCAACATCCTGCGGGTGCAGGAACGCGCGGTCACCGCCCGGGACTACGAGGTCATCGCCCACGAGGCCGCGCCCTCGCTGCGCCGGGTGCGGTGCCTGCCGGCGGTGGCGGGCGAGGGCGGTGCGGTGCGGGTGCTGGTGGTGCCGGACGCGGTGCCCGACGCGGGCGGCCAGCTCCGGTTCGAGCAGTTGATCCCGTCGGACCAGGTGCTCGCGGCCGTGGCCCGGCGGCTGGACGAACGCCGTCTGGTGGGGACCCGGCTGGCCGTGGAGCCGCCCGCCTACCAGGGCGTCACGGTGGTGGCCCGGCTGGTCGCGGCCGCGGGCGAGGTGGACCGGGTGCGCGCGGAGGCGCTGGAAGCCCTGTTCGGGCTGATCGACCCGCTGCGGGGCGGCGCCGACGGTACGGGGTGGCCGTTCGGGCGGCCGGTGCAGTACGGGGAGGTGTTCGCCGTGCTCCAGCGGGTGCGGGGCGCCGGTCTGGTCGAGGAGGTCCGGCTCTTCCCGGCGGACCCGATCACCGGGCGGCGCGGCGGTGCGGTGGACCGGATCGACGTGGCCCCGGGCGCGCTGGTCTTCTCCCACCAGCACCAGGTGATCGTCACGCCGAGCGGGCCGGGTGAGGGCGCGTGAGCCGGGCCGCCGTGCCGGGGCTGCCGAGCCGCTACCCGATCGGTGAGCTGCTGCCCGCCCTGTACGCCGACGACGACCTGGCCCAGCGGTTCACGGCCGGGCTCGACACGGTCCTGGCCCCGGTGCTCTCCACCCTGGACAACCTGCCCGCCTACTTCGACCCGGCCCTGGCCCCGGCCGATTTCCTGCCCTGGCTGGCGGCCTGGGTGGGGGCGGGCATCGACCCGGCCTGGCCGCCGGAGCTGCAACGGGCGGTGGTGGCGCGAGCGGTGGAGCTGCACCGGTGGCGCGGCACCCGGCGCGGCCTGGTCGACCACCTCCGGCTCTGCTTCGGCGTCCACGCCGACGTCCGGGACGGCGGGGGCGTGGCCTGGTCGGCCGAGCCGGGTACGGAGCTGCCCCCGGCCCCGACCGGTGAACTGCTCGTACGGGTCTGGCCCGTGGCCCCCGGCGCCACGGTGGAGGCGGCCCGCGTCCTGGAGGTGGTGACGGCCTCCTGCCCGGTCCACCTCACCTGCCGGGTGGAGATCCTGCCGGGCCCGCCCGAGACGGCGCCCGGGACGACCACAGAGACGACGGGAGGCTGACGCGATGCGCTCGTGTCCGGCGTGCGGAACGGCCAACCGCGAGGACGACGACTTCTGCGGCAACTGCGGTGCGTACCTGGGGTGGTCGACCGAGCCCCGGCGCACTCCGGCAGCGCGCGGACCGGAGCCCGCGCCCGCGCCTGCGCCCGCACCCGAACCGGCCCCTGAGCCGGTCCCGCAGCAGGAGCCGGAGCGGCGACCGGCACCGGAGCCCGTACGCGAGGGGCGTACGCCCCCGGAGCCCGCGACCATGCCCCCACCTGCGCCGCGCCCGGAAGCGGCACCGGCACCGGCACCGGCACCGGAAGCACCGCAACCTGCCCCGCGAACGGAACCGGAACAGGAACCGGAGGCACCGGACACTCCGGCGCCCCCGGCGGCCCAGCCCGCGAGGCCGACCGCCCCGCCCGCCGCGCCCCCACGCCCGGCGACAGCCCCGGCGCCTCCCGCAACGCCCACACCGACACCCCCGTCTCCGCCCCCGCCGGGCACCCCACCGAGCACCGCGCCGACGGCCGCCCGCACCACCCCCGTACCACCGCGACCCACCGCCGTACCACCGCAGCAGCCCCGGCAGCACGCTCCGGCTCCCGCCCCCGTACGGCCGGGAGTTCCCCGGCCCCCGGAGGAGGCGCCCGTCGGGGCGGTCCGGCCGGCCAGGCCCGTCGCCCGGCGGCCCGTCGTACGGCCGGTGGAGGCGGACGAGGCGGTGGAGGGGGAGCCGTGTCCGGCCTGCGGTACGCCGAACGCGCCCGGGCGCCGGTTCTGCCGCCGGTGCGCGGCGCCCCTCCGGGCGAAGGCGGAGGCCGCGCCGCTGCCGTGGTGGCGGACGGTGTGGCCGTTCCGCCGCCGGGTGCGGGTCCGGTCGGGTCGGGCGCTGCGGCGGATCCTGCTGGTGCTGGCGGTCGTCGGACTGCTCTTCGTGGGCTTCCTGTTCCTGCCCGCCGGGCGCGTGATCTTCGAGGACGTCCGGGACAAGCTGGGCGGCACGGCGGAGATCAGCCCCTCCGCGGTGACCGCGAGCGCCGAGGCGCCCGGCCATCCGGCGGGCGCGGCCGTGGACGGCCTGACCAACAAGTACTGGGGCGCGCCCGCCCTCGGCGCGTCGCTGACGGCCACCTTCGGGACGCCGTTCCGGCTCGTCGGGGTGGTCCTGCACACCGGGGCGTCGACCGAGCCCGAGGAGTTCCGGCGGGAGCCCCGGCCCGTCCGGGCGGATCTGATCGTCACCACGGTGGACGGCACGGTCCATGAGAAGGAGCTGACGCTCAACGACAAGCCCGGCGAGCAGACGGTACGGACCGGGATCAGCGATGTCGTCACCGTCCGGCTCGTCCTCCGGGAGGCCGCAGGTGAATCGAAAAAGCGTCCGATAGCACTAGGCGAGATCGAATTCTTCCAGCGCACCTGAGGGCCGTGAAAAGGGCGCATATTCCAGGGGCACAGACACCTCACCGTCACGTTCAACCCCAGAAGCCCCGCAACTGCTCATATCTGCTCAGCTGTTCGGTTCGATGAAGCAATTCCGGTCACATATGGCTTCCCTTCATGACTCCACAAGCGGTTGACTGGGCATCACACATGGTGACGTGATCGCCTTCCGCGGCTCGCCGACCCAGCTCCGGCGGCCGCACATCCTCGCGATCACCGGGAATGCGCTGTGCGCATCGCCCGTCCGTACTCATCGACGAGGGGGCTGCAATGAGCCAGATAACGTTACCGGAGTTTCACATGCCGTTCGCCAGTACCGGATGCAATCCGGGCCTGGACAAAACCAGGGAGGCGGCCTGGGAATGGGCGGAGTCGGAAGGGCTGATCCTTTCGGTCCCGGCTCGCCGGAAGATGATCCGCACCCGGCCCGAACTCTGGATTTCTCTCATCTTCCCGAAAGCGTCGCAGGATCATCTGGATCTCTTCTGCCAATGGCTTTTCTGGGCCTTTCTGGTGGACGACGAGTTCGACGACGGACCGGCCGGGCGCGACCCCCTGATGTGCGAGGCGGCGATCACCCGGCTGGTGGACGTGTTCGACGGGGCCGAGCCGCACGGGCCGATGGAGCGGGCCCTCGCCGGGTTGCGCGAGCGGACCTGCCGCGACCGGTCCCCCCAGTGGAACAGGCAGTTCCGGCGGGACACCGCGGCCTGGCTCTGGACGTACTACGCCGAGGCGGTCGAGCGGGCGGCCGGGCAGGTGCCGAGCCGGGTGGAGTTCGTCAAGCACCGCCGGGACTCGGTGGCCATGCAGCCGTTCCTGGACCTGCACGAGATCACCGCAGGGATCGACCTGCCGGATTCCGCCCGCAGCCTGCCCGCGTACATCGCCCTGCGGAACGCGGTGACCGATCACTCGGGCCTCTGCAACGACATCTGCTCGTTCGAGAAGGAGGCCGCGCTCGGTTACGAGCACAATGCGGTACGGCTCATCCAGCGCGACCGGGGCTCCACGCTCCAGGAAGCCGTCGACGAGGCCGGAATTCAGCTGGCACGTATCGCCGAGCGGGTGGTGCGCGCGGAAAAGGAACTGATCGAGGAAATCGAGGCGGCGGGAATCAGCGCCTCCACCCGGACCGCCCTGGAGCGCTGCGTCCAGGACTACCGGGGGCTCGTGCGGGGCGACTTCGACTACCACGCGCGCGCCGAGCGCTACACCCGGCCGGACCTGGTGGAGCGGGAGGCACGCGACTCGATGTCCGGGTACTTCGCCGCCTGACGGTGCCTCGGCTCGCGGAGGTCCGGACGGCGGGAGCGTTCCGGACCTCCGCGAGCAGAAGCGATGAAAGCCCCATACCATCCCCAACCGCCCCATCGGCGGCGGTCGACCGCATCACATCGCGCCAGATCGGAAAGAAACAGGACCGGTCAGTAGCGATCACGTGGAAGACTGTGACGCGCAAGCATGTCCCGGGTCGCCCCACCGGCCGGGCGGACGCACCGCGTCCTGCCCCCGGTCGACGACTGACCGGTCGGAATGCCATGTCTTCCACCACAGTCCCCGGGGATGACCACACGTGAGATCACAGCGAAGAATATGGACCACGGCTGCCGTCGCCACGGCGGCCGTGGCGGGCACTCTGGTCTTCCAGGGGGTGACGGGAGGCTCCTCCCCCGACCGTGACGCGGACGCCATGTCCGCTCCGGGGGCGGCGGAGCCCGAGGTCCACCACACCCCGCTCAAGACCTCCGAGGACGGCACCACAGCATCCCTCGGCCGGCGCTCCACCGACCGGTTCAGCCTGCTCGGCGTGACCTGGACCGACCCCGCCGCCGAAGTGACCGGCCGGGTGGAGGCCCGTACCCGCTCCGCCGCCACGGGCGAGTGGACGGGCTGGCTGCCGCTGGACACCGAGATCGACGGCCGCACCGAGGCCGGCCGGTCCGGCGTCCGGGGCACCACCGAGCCCCGCTGGGTCGGTCCGTCCGACGGCGTCGAGGTGCGGGTCGGCGCCGCCGGCGGGGTGAAGGCCGGGCTGCCCGAGGGGCTGCGGCTGGACACCGTCGACCCGGGCGGCCGCACCACCCCGCTCGCCGCCGGACCGGCCGCCTTCGCCGCCGAGCCCGCCGCGTTCAGCGCCGACGGGTCCCCCTCCGCCGAGCCGGAGCCCTCCGACGAGCCGACCCCCGGGGAGCCGACACCGGCCCCGTCCCAGGAGCCGGAGCCCTCCCCAACCACCGCGTCTCCCGAACCGACGCCCCCGAGCCCCACCCCGAGCGCGAGCGCGACCACCGCGTCCCCGACGCCCTCCGCCCCGCCGACCCCCAGCCCCTCCACGACCCCGCCGCTGCCGCCCGGCCCGCCGTCCACGGTCCCGCAGCCGCCGATCGTCCCGCGGGCCGGCTGGAAGGCCGACGAGTCGCTCAACAACGAGTCGCCGGAGTACACGGCCTCCGTCAAGGCGGTCTTCGTCCACCACACCACGCAGACCAACGACTACTCCTGCGCCGACTCCCCGGCCATGGTCCGCGCGCTGCACACGTACCACGTGAACGCGAACAAGTGGAAGGACATCGGCTACAACTTCGTGGTCGACAAGTGCGGCACCGTCTTCGAGGGCCGCAAGGGCGGGGTGGACCGGCCCGTGATGGGCGCCCACACCTACGGCTTCAACCGGGACACCACCGGGATCGCCGTGATGGGCCTGCACACCCAGACCCCGGCGAGCAGCGCCGCGACCACCGCGGTCGCCCGGGTCGCCGCCTGGAAGCTCGGCCAGTACAAGGGCGACCCGACCGGCACGGTCCAGCTGACCGCCGGGGCCGACGGCGGCAACCTGGCGCACAAGAAGTTCACCGCCGGGCAGCAGTACCCCTTCCAGCAGATCTCCGGCCACCGGGACGGGTTCGCCACCGAGTGCCCCGGCCTCGGCCTCTACAACCAGCTCCCCGGCATCCGCTCGACGGCCGGCGGCACGGTCACCGGCCTCGCCATCGCCTCGATGAGCGGAGCGAGCGCCTCCGGCGCCACGTACTACACGAAGTCGGCCGTCACCGTCGGCTGGCGGACCACCACCCCCGCCGCCTTCGTCAAGGGGTACGAACTCCTCGTCGGCGGCAAGCCGGTGGCCTCCGTCAAGGGCAACGCCACCTCGGCCCCGGCCACCCTGGCGCTCGGCAGGCACTCCGTCCAGGTACGGGCCACCCACCAGTCGGGCAAGGTCACCACCTCGGCGGCGGCCACGGTCGTCGTCGAGCGGACGGCCCCCGCCTTCACCACGAAGCCGGCCCTCACCCTGCGCACCGGCACGGTGAACACGGCGGCGGTCCCGGTCACCCTGACATGGAAGGCGACGGACACCAACGCGCTGAAGGAGGTCCGGCTCACCGCGCCCGTCGCGAAGACGTACGGGCCGACGACGGGCAGCGCCGCGCACACCGCGAAGTCCGGCGCGGCGACCGCCTGGACGATGACGGCGTACGACCACGCGGGCAACACGGCCGCCGCCTCGGTCTCCGGCACCCCGGTGATCCTCCAGGAGACGGCCGCCACGAAGACCGGGAAGTGGACGGCGAAGTCCTCCTCCAGCTATCTGGGCGGCAAGTCCCTGACCAGCAGCGCCAAGGACGCCGGCCTCACCTGGACGTTCACCGGGCGGTCAGCCGCCTGGGTGGTGTCGCGGGCCGCCACTTCGGGGCAGGCATACGTCTACGTCGACGGCAAGAAGGTCGCCACGGTGGACCTGAAGTCCGCATCCACCAAGTACCGGGACGCGATCTGGACCCAGTCCTGGTCCACCAGCGCCAAGCGCACCGTCAAGATCGTGCTGGTCGGCACGAAGGGCCGCCCGGCCGTCACCACGGACGGGCTGGTCTATCTGAAGTAGGCGGCTCCACCACCGCACCGCGAGAGGGGTTGGCACACACCATGTCCGACATCGTGGAGGCCACGGCCGGGACCGCGCAGGGGACGGTACGCGGTGCGGTGGAGCGGGGTGTCGCGGTCTTCCGCGGCATTCCGTACGCGGCTGCGCCGGTGGGCGCGCGGAGGTTCCGCGCGCCGGAGCCGCCGGAGCCGTGGGAGGGCGTACGGGAAGCCCGCGCGTTCGGGCCGACCGCCCCCAAGCGCCCCTACGCCCCGCCGCTGGACCGGCTGCTGCCGGACCCGGAGGTGCCGGGCGACGCGTGGCTGAACCTCAATGTGTGGACGCCGTCCACCGGGGCCGCGGGGCTCCCCGTCCTCGTCTGGATCCACGGCGGTTCGCTGCTGCACGGCTCCTCGGCGGTGCCGGTCTACGACGGGTGGGCCTTCGCCCGGGACGGGGTGGTGCTGGTCTCGGTCAACTACCGCCTGGGCATCGAGGGCTTCGGCCTCTTCCCGGACGCGCCCGCCAACCGGGGGCTGCTGGATCAGCTGGCCGCCCTGGAGTGGGTGCGGGAGAACATCGCGGCGTTCGGCGGCGACCCGGACCGGGTGACGGTGGCCGGGGAGTCGGCGGGGGCGGTGAGCGTGGCCGCCCTGCTCGCCACGGACCGGGCGGCGGGGCTGTTCCGGCGGGCGGTGCTCCAGAGCGGGGCGCCCGCCGCCCTGGCCCCGGAGGCCGCGCGCGGGACGACCGGGCTGATCGCCCGGCGGCTCGGGGTCCCCGCCACTGCCGCCGCGCTGGCCGCCGTGGACCCGGAGGCGCTGCTGGCCGCGCAGACCCAGGTGACGAGCGGCGGCAACCCGCTGACCGGCCGCAACTCCTTCCAGCTCGTGGTGGACGGCGAGCTGCTGGACCGGGACCCGGCCGAGGCGCTGCGTACGGGTGCGGCGTCCGGGGTCGATCTGCTGATGGGGACGAACACCGAGGAGTACCGGCTCTGGTTCGTCCCCAGCGGCCTCGCCGACCGGATCGGCCGCCTCAAGCTCCGGCTCGCGCTGCTGAAGTTCGGGGTCCCGAACGCCACCGCCCGCACCTACCGGGCCAACCGCCCCGGCGCCACCCCCGGCGAACTCCTCGGCGCCCTCGCCACGGACCTGCTGCTGCGGGTCCCGCTCAACCGGCTGGCCGACGCGCGGACGGGCGCCGAGGGGGCCACGTACGTCTACGAGTTCGGCTGGCCCACCCCCGTACAGCGGCTCGGGGCCTGTCACGCGCTGGAGCTGGGCTTCGTCTTCGACACCCTGGCCCACCCCGACACGATGGCCCTGACCGGCCCGGACGCCCCGCAGGAGCTGGCGGACGCGATGCACCGGGCATGGGTGGACTTCGCGACGACGGGCGACCCGGGCTGGCCGTCCTGGGACGCGCGTCGGCCGGTGGGGTTCTTCGGCGCGGACGGTCCGGGCGGCACCGGCGGTCCGGGCGGCACCGGCGGTCCGGGCGGCACCAGCGGTCCGGCCGTCGTCCTGGCTCCGCGCGACGACGAGTTGCGGAGCTGGGGGCAGCCCTAGGGTCTCAGCGAGATCCAGTGCGGGTCGGGGACCACGGTGAGGATCGCGGAGACGACCACGACCGCGCCCAGCACCACCTGTTCGCGGCGGGCGAGGCGGTGGGCCACCCCCGGGTCGTCGTCCCGGAGCATCCGCCGCCGGGCGGCCAGCGCGAGCACGCTGACCACGGCCATCAGCGCCAGCTTGACCAGCAGGGTGCGCCCGTAGGCGGAGGTGAACACCACGTCCACGGGGAGCCGCCGCAGGGTGGAGACGGTGCCGGTGGCGGCGAGGGCGGCGTACAGCCAGATCGCCAGGCGGGCGTACCGGGCGAGCAGCGTCCGGGCGGCGGTGGGTGAGCCGCGCCAGAGCCACATGGTCCGCAGGACGTGCAGCAGACCTCCGGCCCACAGGGAGGCGGCGGTCAGGTGGACGACGGTGAGGGCGGCGCCGATCTCCGGGCTGTACGCCTCCGGGTGGGCGCGGACGGCCTCGGCGCCGACGACCACGGCGAGCGGGGCGAGCGCCAGGGCGGGCCGCCTGCTCGCGGCGCAGAGGGCGGCGGCGACGAACCCGTTGGTGATGAGGAGGAGGAGCCCGCCGTTCCGGGTCGCGTACGTCCCGGTGATCCCGAGTCCGCTCGCGGCGGCGAGCTGGGCGATCTGCCCGGCCGCGGCCCCGGCCCCGGCGAGCGCGGCGCAGACGGACCAGCTCCGCACGGCGGTACGGGGGCGGTCGCGGACGGTCCGGACGAACTGCGGGGCGAGCAGTTCGCCGAGGTGGACGGCGAGGCCCGCGAAGAGGACGGTACGGAGCAGGGTGGTGAGCCCCGCGCCGGGTATCCGCAGCTCCCCGGTGCCGCGCGCGGCGAGCCCGGGGCCGGAGACGGCCACGAGGAGCGCCAGAAGGGCGGCGGCGGACAGGGAGAGGGCGACGGGGAGCCGGGACGGCCGGCCGGGGCCGCCGCCCGCGGGCCCGCTCCCGTACCCGCTCCTGCCCTCACCGGAGAGCGGCACCACGTCGGCCGTGAGCGCGGCGGCCGGGGCGGACGTCGGTGCGCCGATGGACAGCGCGGCGGCCGGTAAGACGGCCGGTGCGTCGGCGCGGGCGCCGGTGGGAGGCGTACCGGATCCGGTCGGCGGGGTCGGTGCGGCCGGATCGGCGGGAGGTCCGGAGAACATCACGGACCGATCCTCGCCGGTGGACAGAAGGGCGGCAAACGACAGAAAGCCCCGGCCGGAGCAGTCCGGCCGGGGCCCTGTCCGCGCGTCAGGCCTTGTTCTGCGCGGCCCAGAACTCGTCGAAGGTGAGCAGGCCGTCACCGTTGGCGTCGTGGGCGTTGATGATCGCCTGGGCCACCGTCTCGGTGACGAACGGGTCGCCCAGCTGCGCCATCGCGCTCTTGTACTCGTTGGCCGTGATGAGACCGTCGCCGTTCGCGTCGAACTTCTCGAATACCGTCCGCGCCGACTCGATGTCCGCCACTGTTCCGCCCCTCCGTGCTGCCGAATGTCGAAGTCAGATTATCCGGCCGTACGGGTGACGGGCCGGACACCCCGGGCGCCGGAACCCGGCGTGGCCCCGGCGCCCTCAGCTCAGCAGTTCGGTGGCGGTCACCGCGCGCAGTCCGCGCCGGTCGATCTCGGTGAGGAGCAGGGGCAGCGCCGCCACGGTGACCGGCCGTGCGAGGCTCAGCCCCACGACGGAACCGTGCCGCAGCTCGCCCGTCACCTTGCGCAGGACGGCCGGCACCCCGGTCGCGGCATGGTCGCGCGACTCGACGTCGTAGCCGAGCACGTGCGGATAGCCGGCCCGCGCGGCGAGGCGCCGGACGGGTGCGGTGGCGCCGGGGCCGGGCGAGGGGCGGAACCAGGTGCCGATGGAGCCGGTGAGCCGGCGCAGCCGCCGGGCGCAGGCGTCGATCTCCTCGTACGCGGCGTGCTCGTCGCGCTCGGCGAGGGCCGCCAGGTCCCGGTGGCGCTGGGTGTGGTTGCCGATCTCGTGGCCGCCGTCCAGGATCCGGCGGGCCAGCTCCGGGTGCGCCTCCAGCCAGCTGCCGACGGCGAGGACGGTGACCCGCGCCCCGGCCCGCTCGATCCGGGCGAGCGCGGCCCGGGCGAGACCGGGGTCGCCCCGCCCCTCGAAGGTGAGGGCGATCCGGGGCCGGTCACGGGGGCCGTGGGTGATCTCCCCGGGCCACCCGGGGAGACGGCGCGGCCCGGCGGTGGCGGTCGACCCGTACGCGGACGGGGGCGGAGCCTGGGAGCCGGGCGCGGACGAGGACGGAGCCCGGGAGCCGGGCGCCGAGGAGGCCGGGGGCGAGGAGCCGGGCGCCCCGCCCCCGGTCCCGTCCCCTCCCCGTACGACCCCGTCCCCTCCCCGTACGTCCGCCTCCCCGCCGCCCCGCGCACAGCCCGCCGCGAGAGCCGACGCGAGGAGCGCGGCCCCGGCGCCCAGCGCGTCCCTGCGGTGCACCGGCCGCTCGCGCCCGCCCATGCCCGACCACCTCGCCTTCCCCACGGTCCACGGGATCCCGGGGACACAGTAGAGGCGGAACGGGCGAAATATAACGATTGAGCGATTCCTCGAATGATCTAGGAATCATTCAAGCAGCCTCATAAAAATGCATGGAAAGCCAGGCGAGTGATCGAGCACACCTATGATTCAGCCATGAGATGCCCGCTTGATGCCTGAATAGGGCGAAATACTCCTTTGGCACCGAGGTCCCCCGTCTGCCATAGTCGGAGCCACGACCCCCACTGACCCGGGCGAGGTCGCCATCAGCGGCCGTGAACACACCCCACCTTTCACGGCCTCCCACAGAAGCCCCCGCAGCGCCGCACCACGGCCGACCGGGGGCTTCTGCGCGCTCCGGGGGGCATCGGCGTCAGCGGTCGGAGATCCGCATCTCGAACCAGGTGGTCTTGCCGCGCGGCAGCAGGTCCACCCCCCACCGGTCGGAGAGCTTGTCGACGAGGAAGAGGCCGCGGCCGCTGACGTCCAGCTCGCGCACCGGCATCAGACACGGCAGTCCGCGCGAGGGGTCGCGCACCTCGATCCGGATCCAGCCCCGGCGGCGCACCATCCGTAACCCGAAGACGCGGGCGCCCGTGTGGCGGACCGCGTTGCCGACGAGTTCGGAGACGAGCAGCACCGCGTACTCGGCGGTCTGCGGGGAGAACCCCCACTGCCGGAGGACCACGCAGGAGGTGAGCCGGCGGGCGGTCGCCGCGGACTCCGGCCGCGACGGCAGCCGGACTTCCGCCTCGGCCGGATTTCCGAACAACTCCAGCGCCTTGAACGCCTGTTCGTCATCCATGCCCGACGTCCACCGTGCCGCGGTCGCACTGCTGCGTGGTCGCGGCTGATCCACATCCTCCAGGCCCGCCATGCCCACCATCATGGACGCACACTCCGGCCCCCGG
Organism: Streptomyces araujoniae; assembly: GCF_050871195.1. Lineage (NCBI taxonomy): Bacteria > Bacillati > Actinomycetota > Actinomycetes > Kitasatosporales > Streptomycetaceae > Streptomyces > Streptomyces araujoniae. The sequence goes on along the minus strand of NZ_CP194070.1, from coordinate 5,621,124 downwards.
GGCCGTTCCGGCGGAATCCGCCCCCCGGAACGCACCATTCCGAACCAGGCTCTCGGCATATGCCAGAGGCACAGCAAGAGTCTCCACACCCCTGCTGAGCTGCGGTGAAGCACCGGATGGGCGGGTTCACCCCCGGCCGTACGGCGCCGGGCCTTAAGGTTCTCTTAAGGCCCGGATAATCCGCCCGGAGGGATGAACCCCCGTCAGAAGCGCATCCGGGGAGGGCGAGCGGGCGGAAAAGAGGGAGCGCCGACGGCCCCGCGGCGGCAGCTCAGCGGAACGTCGCCTTCCCCGGGCCCTCCTCCACGAAGCTGCGCATCCCTCGCTCGCGGTCCTCGGTGGCGAACAGTCCGGCGAACCAGTTCCGCTCGACGGTGAGCCCGGTGTCGATGTCCGTCTCCAGACCGGCGTCCACCGACTCCTTGGCGGCGCGCAGCGCCAGCGCGGGGCCCTTCGCCAGCCGGGCGGCCCAGGCGTGCGCCTGCTCGTAGACCTCGGCGGCCGGGACCACCCGGTCCACCAGACCGAGTGTCAGGGCCTCCTCCGCCTTGACCATCCGGCCGGTGAAGATGAGGTCCTTGGCGCGGGACGGGCCGATCAGCCGGGCCAGGCGCTGGGTGCCGCCGGCGCCCGGGATCAGGCCGAGCAGGATCTCCGGCTGGCCGAGCTTGGCGTTCTCCGCCGCGATGCGGTAGTCGGCGCAGAGGGCCAGTTCGCAGCCGCCGCCGAGCGCGTAGCCGGTGACGGCGGCGACGACGGGCTTGGGGATGCGGGCGACGGCGGTGAAGGAGTCCTGGAGCGCCTTGGAGCGCAGGACCATCGCGGTGTGGTCCATCTCCTGCATCTCCTTGATGTCCGCACCGGCCGCGAACACCTTCTCACCGCCGTAGAGGACCACCGCGCGGACGTCCTCGCGCCGGGTGGCCTCCTCGGCCAGTTCCCGCAGCCGGTCCTGGACCGCCACGTCCAGGGCGTTCATCGGCGGCCGGTCCAGCAGGATCGTCCCGACGTTGTCGCGTACTTCGAGGGTCACAGTCATGCAGGCAGGTTAACCACTGCTAACGCGGGTGGGCCCGGTGCCGTCGGTCACAGCACCGGGCCCACCCGGGGTACAGCCGGAAGTCGCGGGCGCTGAGCCCTACTTCTTCCACTCCGCCCAGTCCATGTTCCAGCCGTTGAGGCCGTTGTCCGGCTGGATCTGCTTGTCCTTGGAGTTCTTCACGATGACGACGTCACCGATCATCGACTTGTTGTAGAACCAGGCCGCCGGGGTCTGGCTGTCGTAGCCGCCGCGCACGTCGCGCAGACCGACGCAGCCGTGGCTGGTGTTGGTCGTGCCGAAGATGGACGGGGCGCCCCAGTAGTTGCCGTGCAGGAAGGTGCCCGAGGTGGAGAGCCGCATGGCGTGCGGGACGTCCTTGATGTCGTACTCGCCGCCGAAGCCGACGGTGTCGCCGTTCATCCGGGTCACCTTGAGCTTCTCGCTGATGACCATCTGACCGTTGTACGTGGTGGTCGCCGGGGCGCCCGCGGAGATCGGGATGTCCTTGATCTCCTCGCCGTCACGGACGACCTTCATCCGCTTGGTGCTCGCGTCCACGGTGGAGACCTGGGAGCGGCCGATGGTGAACGTCACCGTCTTGGCCTGCTTGCCGTAGACCCCCGGTCGTCCCTCGACGCCGTCCAGGTGCAGTTCGACGGTGACCTTCGTACCGGGCTTCCAGTAGTGCTCCGGGCGGAAGTCGAGGCGGTCGTTGCCGAACCAGTGGCCCTCGATCTCGACCGGCGGGTCGGCCGTCACCTTGACGGCCTTCTCCACCGCGGCGGGCTCGGTGATGCCCCGGGTGAAGTTGATGGAGACCGGCATGCCGACCCCGACGGTGGAGCCGTCCTCCGGCGTGTAGTGGCCGATGAAGGTGTTGGCCGGCACCAGCGTGGTGAAGGTGGTGTCCTTGGCCGACTCCCGGCCCTTCGCGTCCTTGGCGACCGCGTGGACCGTGTACTTGGTGGCGGCGGCGAGATGGCGCTCCGGCGTCCAGCTCGCGCCGTCGGCCGCGATCTCGCCCGCGACCTCGTTGCCCTTGGGGTCGGCGACCTTGACCGTGGTCAGCTTCCCCTGCGCGGCGGTGATCTTCAGCGCGCCGCTGGTCGCCACCGAGTCCGCCCCGTCGTCCGGCGCGATGGTCACCACCGCCTGCGAGGCGGTGGTGTCCTCCGCCTTCGGGCTGCTCTGGCCGCCGCCCTTGCCGCCCGCGTCCGCGTCCCCGCCGCATGCCGTCACCAGCAGCAGCATCGCTCCCAGCGCCAGGGCCAGGGGCCCCGATGCGCCGCGCCGCCTTCTGCCCGCCCCGGCCGATGCCCCCGATATCGGCTGCCCGTTCACTGTGTCTCCCCTCGCTGGGCCTGGCACTGCCATGGCCCGCATCCCCCGCGCGCTGCACATCCGCGCTCGCTCCACGCAAGATAATCACACCGTCGGTGCGGTGGATCCCCTCCGGAATGTCACCGTTCCGTCCCAAGTGGCGGGGAGAGCCGTGCAGGTGGGCCGGGGTGCGGGACGGGCGGGACAGGGCGGTACGGGGAGCCCCCGGCGCGGGGCGGAAAGAGGCCTCGGGGCGGGACTGGGAGAGGCCTCGGGCGGGGGCGGGGGCGGGCCCCGGGGCCGGGGAGGACGGCCCTCAGCGCACGGCGGAGCCCGCCTTCCACTGCTTCCAGTCCATGTTCCAGCCGCTGAGCCCGTTGTCCGGCGCGACCGTCCTGTCCTTGGAGTTGACGACCTCCACCACGTCCCCGATCAGCGTCCGGTCGAAGAACCAGCCGCCCGGGGTGGTGGCGCTGCCGCCCTTCGCGTCGCGCAGGCCGATGCAGCCGTGGCTGACGTTCTCCTTGCCGAAGACGGACTCGTCGGCCCAGTAGTTGCCGTGCAGGAAGGTGCCGGAGGTGGTGAGCCGGATGGCGTGCGGGACGTCCTTGATGTCGTACTCGCCCTTGCCCTCCTTGTCCGTGAAGCCGACGGTGGCCCCGTCCATCCGGGTCACCTCGTGCATCTCGGTGACGACCATCTTCCCGTTGTACGTGGTCGTCTTCGGCGCCCCCGCGGTGATCGGGACGGTGCTGACCGGCTTCCCGTCCCGGCGCACCTCCATGGTCATGGCCTCCGCGTCCACCAGCGAGACCTGCGAGCGGCCGACGGTGAAGGTGACCTTCTTGTCCTGGCTGCCGTAGACCTCCGGCGCCCCCTCGACGTCCCGCAGCCCGATGTCCACGGTGACCTCCGTGCCCGGCTTCCAGTACTCCTCGGGACGGAAGTCGAGCCGGTCCTTGCCGAACCAGTGGCCGGCCACCTCCACCTCCGGTTCCGCGGTCACCCGGATCGCGCGCTGCACGGCCGCGCGGTCGGTGATGGCCCGGTTGAAGGAGAAGGAGACGATCATGCCGGTCCCGACGGTGGACCGGTTCTCCGGCTTGAAGTAGCCGATGAAGCGGCGCTCCGGAACGAGCGTGGTGAACGTGGCGTGGCGGGCCGAGCGCTGTCCTGACGCGTCCACCGCCACGGCGTCGACGCTGTACTTCGCGGCGAGGGCGAGCCGGGCCGCGCCGGGCTCCGGTTGCCAGGAGAGACCGTCGGCGGCGATGCGCCCCGCCACGGTCTGCTGCTGGGCATCCTCGATCCGCATCACCTTGACGCTCTCCAGCCGGCCGTCGGGGATCTGGACCCGGATCCGGGTCTCCGCGCCGACCTCCGTGGCCCCGTCCTCGGGAAAGATGCTGATCACATCGCCGGGAGAGCCCTCCTTGCCGTTGAGCGGAGCCTCTCTCGTATCGGTGCATCCGGTCAGCAGGACCAGCACGGCCAGCACGGTGAGCAGTCCTGCCCATGTCAGCACGGTGGCCGAGCCCGCCCGTGCGCTCTTCGCTACGTGGTTCACGCTCCCCCAACGACCAGGGCCGGTCGGGGGAAACGTGAGTCCGGGCCCCGCGGTGGGCAGAACAGAGGGAAGGACTGCCAGGGGAGGGCCGCGGCCGGGACGTCGCGCGCCCCCTTTTCCGGTGCCCGTCCTCATGAGCCGCGGGAGGCGACACGTGTCGAGCGCAGCCGAGCAGGAGGCAGTACAGGACCCGGCCGGAAGGGCGGTGGAACCCGGCCGCCCACCGGGGCGGGCCGCGCCCGTCACCGTACGGCCGGAGATCCCGGAGAGCACCGGGATCACGGCGGGCACGGGGCTCACGGCGGCCCCCGGGACCGTCCGGGCCGCGCCCCGCGCCCCCGTCGTCTGGCCCGGGGCGCCCATGCCGCTCGGGGCCCGCTTCCGGGTCGGCCCGGACGGGGTGGCGGGCACCAACTTCGCGCTCTGGGCGGGCGGGGCCGAGGCGGTCGAGGTGTGCCTCTTCGAGGCGGACGGAACCGAGACCCGCTGCCCGCTGACCGAGCTGACCCACGAGATCTGGCACGGCTTCCTGCCGGGCGTCCGGCCCGGTCAGCGGTACGGCTACCGGGTGCACGGCCGCTGGGACCCGTGGACCGGCGCCCGCTGGAACGCGGCCAAGCTGCTCCTGGACCCGTACGCCCGCGCGGTCGACGGCACGTTCACGCTGCCGCCCGAGGTGTACGGCCATATGAGGGACTGGCCGGACCAGCATGTGGCCGACACCGTGCGCGACGAGCGGGACTCTGCCCCGCACGTCCCCAAGGGCGTCGTCGTCCACGATGACGACGACTGGGTGGAGGACCGGCGCCCGAAGACCCCGTGGGCCGACTCGGTCATCTACGAACTCCACGTACGCGGCTTCACCAGACTCCACCCGGACATCCCGCCCGAGCTGCGCGGCACGTACGCCGGGCTCGCGCACCCGGCCGCGATCGGCCATCTGACCCGGCTCGGGGTGACGGCGGTGGAACTGCTGCCGGTCCACCAGTTCGCCCACGAGGACCACCTGCTGCGGCGCGGGCTGCACAACTACTGGGGCTACAACTCCATCGGCTACTTCGCCCCGCACGCCGGCTACTCCGCCTCCGGCACCGCCGGCCAGCAGGTCGGGGAGTTCAAGCGGATGGTGCGCGCGCTGCACGACGCCGGGATCGAGGTCATCCTCGACGTCGTCTACAACCACACCGCCGAGGCGGGCGAACTGGGCCCGATGCTCTCGCTGCGCGGCATCGACAACCGCGGCTACTACCGCCTCCAGCACGACCCCCGCCGCTACGCCGACTACACCGGCTGCGGCAACACCCTGCACGTCGTCCAGCCCCAGGTGCTGCGGCTCATCACCGACTCGCTGCGCTACTGGGTCACCGAGATGGGCGTCGACGGCTTCCGCTTCGACCTGGCGGCGGCGCTCGCCCGCTCGATGCACGACGTCGACATGCTCTCCCCGTTCCTCGCGGTCATCGCCCAGGACCCGGTGCTGCGCCGGGTCAAGCTGATCGCGGAGCCGTGGGACGTCGGCAACGGCGGCTACCAGGTCGGCGCGTTCCCTCCCCTGTGGACCGAGTGGAACGACCGCTACCGGGACGCCGTACGGGACTTCTGGCGCGGCGCCCTCCCCGACGTACGGGATCTCGGCTACCGGCTGACCGGCTCCAGCGACCTCTACGCCTGGGGCGGCCGCCGCCCGTACGCCTCGGTCAACTTCGTCACCGCGCACGACGGCTTCACCCTGCGCGACCTGGTCTCCTACGAGCACAAGCACAACGAGGCCAACGGCGAGGGCAACCGGGACGGGACGAACGACAACCGGGCGTGGAACTGCGGGGCCGAGGGCGAGAGCGACGATCCGGAGATCAACGCGCTGCGCCGCCGCCAGCTCCGCAACCTGCTCACCACGCTGCTGCTCTCCACCGGGGTGCCGATGCTGGTGGCGGGCGACGAGATGGGCCGGACGCAGGGCGGCAACAACAACGCCTACTGCCAGGACAACGAGACCGGCTGGCTGGACTGGTCGCTGCTGGAGCAGCCCGAGTGGCGGGAGCTGACCGCGCTGACGGCCCGGGTGCTGCGGCTGCGCCAGACCCATCCGGTGCTGCGCCGCCGGGCGTTCTTCTCCGGCCGGGCCCAGGCGCCGGACGGGCTGCGGGACCTGGCCTGGTTCGCGCGGGACGGCCGGGAGATGACGGAGGGCGACTGGTACGCGCCCGCCGCCACGCTCGGGCTCTACCTCTCGGGCCGGGACATCCCCGGGCGGGACGCGCGCGGCGAACCGGTCGCCGACGACAGCTTCCTGGCGGTGCTGCACGCGGGCGCGGAGCCGGTCGCCTTCGAGCTGCCGGGAGCCCCCTGGGCGAAGCGGTACGAACTGGTCCTGGACACCTCCCGGGAGGACCAGGCGGAACCGCCCGGCACGGTCCTGGCGGGCGGTACGGAGCTGACCGTCCCGGCCCGCTCGGTGCTGCTGCTGCGGGTGGCCGCGTAGGGCCCCGGGAGGTCAGCCGAGGATGCCCCGGTCGTAGCCGACGGCGACGGCCGCGGCCCGGTCCTTGGTGCCGAGCTTGGCGAAGATGTGGGTGAGGTGGGTCTTCACGGTCGCCTCGCTGATGAAGAGCTCGGCGGCGATCTCCCGGTTCGTGGTCCCGCGCGCCACCAGCACCAGCACCTCGCGCTCCCGGGCGGAGAGGGGCGTGTCGGCGGGGGCGGCGGCGGGGGTACGGACCCGGGTCATCAGCCGGGAGGCCACGGCGGGCGACAGGACGCTGCGCCCGTCGGCGGCGGCCCGGACGGCGGCGAACAGCTCCTCGCGCGGGGCGTCCTTGAGCAGATAGCCGGTGGCGCCCGCCTCGATCGCGGGGAGCGTGTCGGAGTCGGTGTCGTACGTGGTCAGCACCAGGACCTTCGCCCGGGCGCCGCGCCGGGCCAGCTCGGCGATGGCGGCCACTCCCCCGCCGCCGGGCATCCGCAGGTCCATCAGGACCACGTCCGGGTCGTGGCGTCCGACCACGTCGAGGGCGTCGACGCCGTTCGCCGCCTCGCCCAGGACCTCGAAGCCGGGTTCGGCGGTGAACATGCCGCGCAGCCCGTCGCGGACGACGGGGTGGTCGTCGACGAGGACGACGGTGACGGTGCGCTCGGGGGTGTGCTCGGGGTTCTCGGTCATGGCGAGGATCACCGTACGGCCGCTCAAGGCCGCCTGGCCAGCGCCGCCGCCCCGCCGGTCAGCCGTGCCGGACCAGGGGGACCCGGGCGGAGACGGCCGTGCCCCCGCCCGGTTCCGACTCCACCTCCACCGTGCCCGCGATGCGCTCCGCGCGGGCCCGCATGCCGCCGAGGCCGAAGCCGCCGGTGCGGCTCGCCGGTGCGGCGGCGCCCGGGTCGAAGCCGCGGCCGTCGTCCCGTACGTCCAGGGTCAGTTCGTCGTCCATGAAGGAGAGCGTGACGCCGACCCGTGAGGCCCCGGCGTGGCGGCCCGCGTTGGCCAGGGCCTCGCCCGCGATGCGCAGGAGGGTGGCGGCGACCTCGTCGTGGACGGGTTCGGCGGTGCCGGTGACGGTGAAGTCGGCCCGGACCCGGTGCTGTTCGGCCCAGGTGGCGACCGTCTTCTCCAGGGCGCCGGTCAGCTCGTCGTGCTCCAGGGCGGCGGGGGCCAGGTTGTGGACGGAGCGCCGGGCCTCGCCGAGGCTGTGGCGGGCGAGGGCGGCGGCGCGCTCCAGGTGGACGCGGGCGGTCTCCGGATCGCGGTCCGTGACGGAGGTGACGACCTGGAGCTGGGCGATGATCCCGGTGAGGCCCTGCGCGAGCGTGTCGTGGATCTCTGCGGCGAGCCGGCGCCGCTCGTCGTCCACTCCGGCCTCACGGGCCTGGACGAGGAGCTGGGCGTGGAGCGCCGCGTTCTCCGTCATCGCCTGCTCCAGCCGGATGTTGGTGCGCTCCAGCTCGGCGATGGTCTCCACCTGGATCCGGGCCCGCTCCTCCTCCCGCATCCCCATGTGCCAGAAGAAGAGGGTCAGGCAGGCGTTGAGGATGTACAGCGCGGCGAAGGCGGCCCAGCCCGTCAGCGATCCGGGCGGCAGTCCGCCGCTCTGCGAACCTGCGAGGACCACCGCGGTGGCCAGCAGTCCGGCGCGGACGGCCCGCCTGGGCAGCAGCGGCTCGACGTCGAAGTAGCCGAGGCACGCGTAGATCGCGAAGAACGGGTTGAGCCAGGAGAGGGTGAAGGCGAGGACGAACCGGACGGTGTAGTAGACCGCTCCGGCCGGTGCGCCCGGCGGGGTGTGCGCGCGCCTGCGGCCCCACCAGACCTGGAGCCCGTACGCCGCGGCGACCAGGGCCCCGGCCGCGTACATCTCCGGGACCGTCATCAGCTCACCGGCGACGACCACCCCGAGGACGGAGGCCAGGGTCAGGACGGCGTAGGGCCCGTACCGGTAGAACTGCTCCCAGCGGTGCTCGACCGTACGGGGGCCGGTGGGGCCGGCCGGGTAGGCCGGAGGGGACGGCTGGCTCATGTCCGCAGTCTCCCCCGCCCGGCAGGTGCCCGTCATGTGCGGCCCGGTGGTCCGGTCCCGCGCCGTCACTGCCACCGGAAGACGCGGCCGGCGGCGTAGCCCGCCACCAGGGTCCACAGCGCGGCGACGGCCAGGTGCGACCAGCTCGGCCACTGGCCGGCGGCCGCCTCGCCGAGGGCCTGGGCGGCGGAGCCGAAGGGGCTGAACTCCACGACGCGGCGCAGGGTGCCGGGCATGGCCTGGACGGGGACCCAGACCCCGGCGGTGAACATCATGACGATGTAGGAGACCGAGCCGACGGCGGTGGCCGCCTTCGCCGTGCGGAACAGGCCGGTGATCGTGGCGCCGAGGGCCAGGGCGGCGGCGAGGGCGAGCAGCAGCGCCAGGGCGTAGCCGGGCAGGTGTCCGGGCAGCGGCACGTCGTAGGCGATCCGGCCGACCGCGACGACCAGGACCGCCGAGGCGAGGGCGGCCACCCCGTGCAGGGCGATCTGGGCGGTGAGGAGGGCCGAGGGGCGGACCGGGGTGGCGGACATACGGCGCAGGATGCCGCGTTCCCGGTAGCCGGCCAGGACCGGGGGCATCGCCTGGAGCCCCGACATGATCATGGCGAGCAGGATGGAGACGGGCACGTAGAGGTCGATGACCCGCCGGTTGCCGAGGCCCTCCTCGGGTTCGTTGAACGCCGGGACGAAGCCGAGGATCACCAGGAGGACGGCGGGGAAGGCGAGGATCCAGAAGAGGCTGCTGGGTTCGCGCAGGAAGAGCCGGGTCTCGGCGGCGAGGACGGCGGCCATCGGGCCGCGGCGCCGGCCGGGCGCCGGGGCGGTGCCACCGGCCGGGGCGGTGCCGCCCGCCAGGTCGGCGTCCGGGGCAGTGGTCTCGTGGGCGGTGGCGGCCGGTCCGTGGGCGGTGTGGGAACTCATGTCAGGCGTCCTGTCCGGTGAGGTCGAGGAAGGCTTCGTCGAGGCTGGTCTCGGTGATCCGCAGCCGCTGGGCGGTGATGCCGAGTTCGGCGAGCAGGGCGATGAGCGGGGTGACGGTGTCGTCGGTGGCGTGCAGGACGAGGAGCCCGGCGGCGTCGGGCGGGGTCACGGAGGCGACGCCCGGCAGCGCGGCGAGCCGGGTCAGCTCGGGGCCGGCCGGGGGGCGGGAGGGGACGAAGGAGATGACGGTGGAGCCGGTGGCCTGCCGGATCAGCCCGGCCGGGGTGTCCAGCGCGACGACCCGGCCCCGGTCGATGACGGCGATCCGGTCGCAGAGGCGCTGGGCCTCCTCCATGAAGTGGGTGACGAGCAGGACGGTCACCCCGCCGTCGCGGACCTCCTCGATGAGCTTCCAGGTGTCGCGGCGGGCCCGGGGGTCCAGGCCGGTGGTCAGCTCGTCGAGGACGACGACCTTCGGGTTGCCGATCAGGGCGAGCGCGACGAACAGCCGCTGCTTCTGGCCACCGGAGAGCTTGGCGAAGCGGGTGGTGAGCCGGTCGGCCAGGCCGAGCCGCTCGACGAGGGGCCGCCAGTCGGCGGGGGCCCGGTAGAAGGAGCGGTACAGCTCCAGGGCCTCGCGGACGGTCAGCTTGGCCTGGAGTTCGCTCTCCTGGAGCTGGGCGCCGAGCAGCTGGGTCACCCGGTCGTGGTCGGCGACGGGGTCGAGCCCGGCGACCTTGACGGTGCCCGCGTCGGGGATGCGCAGCCCCTCCACGCACTCGACGGTGGTGGTCTTGCCCGCCCCGTTCGGGCCGAGGATGCCGAAGATCTCGCCCTCGTCGACGGAGAAGGTGACGCCGTCGACCACGTTGCGGCCCACGTAGGTCTTGCGCACCCCGTTGACTTCGATGATTGCCATGCCCCCAGGGTTCCGGCGGGCGGTGACCGGCGGTATCCGTCATCACGCCCGACACCGCATCAACCGATCGGCCGATGCGGGCGCGCGACCGGTTGACCCGGGGGTACGACCGGGCGGCCGACGGGTCCGGCCCGCACCGCTCCGGCCGAAATTGGGAGGACCGATGTCAGTGGTGAAACGTACAGTCGGTTCTGATGCCCGAAAAGCCTGCAGAGCACACGGACCGGTCCGCCGTGCGCTCCCTCCTGCGTCTGTGGCCCTATGTCCGCCCGGTACGGCTCCGCCTCCTCACCGCCGCTTTCGTGGCGATCCTGGCGTCCTGTCTGTCGCTGGTGATCCCGCTGATCCTGAAGTGGATGGTGGACGGTCCGGTGGCCGACCGCGACCCGGGCGGGGTCTGGCTCGGGGCGCTGTTCCTGCTGCTGCTCGGCATCGCGGAGGCCGTGCTGTTCGGGTTCCGGCGGTGGCTGGTGGCGCGTCCGCTGGCCGGGGTCGAGGCGTCCATGCGGGCGGACCTCTACCGCCGGCTGCAACGGCTGCCGGTGGCCTTCCACGACCGGTGGCCCTCGGGCCAGCTGCTGTCGCGCGGCACGACGGATCTGATGCTGCTGCGGATGTTCCTGGCGTTCCCGCTGACCTTCCTGGTCGTCAACTCCGCGACGATCCTGGTCGGTTTCGTGATCCTCTTCGCCCAGGACTGGTCGCTCGGCCTGGTGCTGCTGGCGCCCGTGGTGCCGCTGGTGATCCTGTGCTCGGTCTTCGAGACGAAGTACTCGCTGGTGGCGCGGAAGGCCCAGGACCAGACCGGCGATCTGACCACGGTGGTCGAGGAGAGCGTCCTCGGCATCCGGATCGTCAAGGGGTTCGGCCGCCACCGCAGCCAGGCCCAGGCGTTCAGGGCGCTGTCCCAGCGGCTGCGCTCCACCGAGCTGGGCAAGGCCCGGCTGCTCGCCGGGATCTGGGCGCTCATCACGACCATCCCGGAGCTGGCGATCGGGGCGGCGCTGGTGCTGGGCACGATCCAGGTGGCGGACGGTTCGCTGTCGGCGGGCACGCTGGTGGCCTTCCTCTCGACGGCGCTCGCGCTGCGGTGGCCGGTGGAGTCGATCGGCTTCCTGCTGGCGATGAGCCAGGAGGCGGCGACCGCGACCGACCGTTACTTCGAGGTGATGGACGCGACGGAGGAGCGGGACACGGCGGGTGCCGCCCGCGCCGGGGCACCCGCGGCCCCCGCCGGACTGGTCTTCGAGGGGGTGGAGTTCCGCTACCCGGACGCGGAGCCGGGTTCCCCGCCGGTCCTGGCCCGGATCGACCTGGCGGTGCGGCCCGGCGAGACGATGGCCCTGGTGGGCGGTACCGGCTCCGGGAAGACGACGCTGACCGCCCTGGTCCCCCGGCTGCACGAGGTGACCGGCGGGCGGATCACCCTGGACGGCGAGGACATCGCCACGATGGAGCGGGCGCGGCTGCGGGAGCTGGTGTCGGTGGCGTTCGAGGAGCCGACGCTGTTCTCCGCGACGGTCGGCGAGAACGTGCGGATGGGCGCCGAGGGCGCGGACGAGGAGCAGGTGCGGCGGGCGCTCGCGGTGGCCCAGGCCGACTTCGTGCACCGGCTGCCCCGGGGGCTGGACACGGAGGTCGGCGAGCAGGGCCTGAGCCTCTCCGGCGGCCAGCGCCAACGCCTCGCCCTGGCCCGTGCGGTGGTGGGCGAGCCGCGCTTCCTGGTGCTGGACGACCCGCTCTCGGCGCTCGACGTGCACACGGAGACCCTGGTGGAGGCGGCGCTGCGCCGGGTGCTGGAGGAGACCACGGCGGTGGTGGTGGCGCACCGCCCCTCGACGGTGATGCTGGCGGACCGGGTGGCGCTGCTGTCGGAGGGCCGGATCGCGGCGGTGGGCACGCACCAGGAGCTGCTGCGGTCGAACGCGGAGTACGCGTGGCTGATGTCGGGTGCGGAGCCGGGCGGCGGTGACTCCGGCGCGGACCGGGGCGACGGGTCCCTGGCCCACGGAGCCGGACCGGGCGGCGGAAACCCGCCCGACGACGCCCACGCCGATGCCGGGGCGGGCCCGGGTGACGGGCCCGTTGCGCCCGGAGCCGGACCGGGCGGCGGAAACCCGCCCGATGACGCCCACGCCGACGCCGGGGCGAGCCCGGATGACGGGTCCCTGGCCCACGGAGCCGGACCGGGCGGCGGTCCCGTCCCGGCCGGGGAGGAGCCCGGCGCCCCTGCCCCCGGCCCCGTGACGACCACCAAGGTTCCCGCCGAGGAGGGCACCCGATGACCACGACCACCGACGACGCCGGGCGCACCCCGCAGACCGACGACGGCGAAGCCACCGGAACAAGCACCGCTGCCGGGGGCCGCACCGGTGGCGGCGGCACCGCGCTCGCCGGGGCCGCCACCGGGAGCGGCGCCGGTCCGGCCCCGGGAAGGAAGTCCCCGGAGGGCCCCGACCCCTTCGACCAGGACGATCTGCCGGCCCCGCCCGGGGCGACCCGGGCGCTCCTGTTCTCGCTGCTCCGCCCCATGCGCGGCAGGGTCGCCGCGGTGGCGCTGCTGCTGGTGCTCCAGCAGGCGGCCGTCCAGGCGGGCCCGCTGCTGGTGGCGTACGCGATCGACAGCGGCGTCCCGGCGTTCCGGGACCACGACTACGGGCCGCTGATCGCGGTGGCGGTCGGCTATCTGCTCTGCTCCGTGGGGGCCGGGGTGTTCCAGTACGCCTTCATCAGGGGCTCGGCCCGGATCAACCAGAACGCGCTGCTGGACCTGCGCGGACGGATCTTCCGGCACGCCCAGGCGCTGAGCGTGGACTTCCACGAGCGCTACACCTCGGGCCGGCTGATCTCCCGCTCCACCACGGACGTCGAGTCGCTCCAGGAGCTGCTGAGCGAGGGGCTCCAGGAGCTGATCGCGGTCGTCCTCTCCTTCGTGTCGATCGGGCTGATCCTGCTCTGGCTGGACTTCGCCATCGGCGGGGTCGCGGTGCTCTCCTTCGTACCGCTGTATCTGCTGGTGCGGCTCTACCGGCGGCGCGCGGCCGTGGTGTACGGGGCGAGGTCCACGGCCATCGCGTCGGTGATCGTGAAGTTCGCGGAGACGATGAACGGCATCCGTCCGGTACGGGCGTTCCGCCGGGAGCGGGCCAACGACGCGGCGTTCGCCGTGCTCAACGGGGCGCACGAGCGGCGCAACGGCGACGCGCTGCTGGAGATGGCGCGCTATGTGGTCGGCTCCCGGCTGGTGGCGAACACGGCGGTGGCCGGGATGGTGCTGTGGGGCGCCTACCGGGTGGCGGACGGGACGCTGGCGCTCGGGGTGCTGGCGGCGGCGGTGCTGTATCTGCGCCGGCTGTACGACCCGATCGACCGGCTGGCGATGTTCCTCAACTCCTACCAGTCGGCGGCCGCCTCGCTGGAGAAGATCGCGGGCCTGCTGGCCCAGAACCCGACCGTCCCGGACGCGGCCGAGCCGAAGGAGCTGCCCGCCCGGACCGGCGGACACCCGGGCCGGGAGGTCGTCTTCGACGGGGTGCGGTTCGCCTACCGTACGGGCGGTGAGGTGCTGCCCACGTTCGACCTGCGCATCCCGGCGGGCACCACGGTGGCGGTCGTCGGCTCCACGGGCGCGGGCAAGTCGACGCTGGCCAAGCTGCTCGCCCGGTTCTACGACCCGACCGAGGGCCGGGTGCTGCTGGACGGGGTGGACCTGCGGGACCTGTCCACGGCCGAGCTGCGCAGGGGCGTGGTGATGGTGACGCAGGAGGCGTTCCTGTTCTCCGGGACGGTGGCGGAGAACATCGCCATCGGCCGCCCGGACGCCACCCGCGACGAGATCGAGCGGGCCGCGAAGGCGATCGGCGCGCACGACTTCATCGCGTCGCTGCCGGAGGGGTACGACACGGACGTACGGAAGCGGGGCGGCCGGATCTCGGCGGGCCAGCGCCAGCTGGTGGCCTTCGCCCGCGCGCTCCTGGCCGACCCGGCGGTCCTGATCCTGGACGAGGCGACCAGCTCTCTGGACATCCCGGGCGAGCGGGCGGTGCAGCACGCCATGGACACGGTGCTGCACGGCCGCACGGCCGTCGTGATCGCCCACCGCCTCTCCACGGTGGAGATCGCGGACCGGGTGCTGGTGATGGAGTCCGGCCGCGTCGTGGAGGACGGGGCCCCCGCCGAACTCATCGGCGGCACGGGCCGGTTCGCGGGGCTCCACCGGACGTGGAAGGACAGCCTGGTCTGACCGGCGTACGCGCACCGGGGTGTGGCCCCCGTCCGGACTCTTCCGGGCGGGGGCCACAGCCGTCAGGGCGTACGGGAAAAGCCTCAGACGGCCGCGTCCGCCTTGCGGCGGCGGCCCAGGGCGAAGACGACACCGGCACCGGCGAGGATCGCCACGCCGCCGACGGCCGCGATGACCGGCAGGCCGGAGTCCGAACCGGTCTGGGCGAGGGTGAGGGCCGTCTTCCGGGTTCGAAGGTGGAGGGATACACCGGTCGGGCCACCGGGTGTGACTCGTGTCAGAGATGGACGGTTGTACGCACCGACGCCCGGACCGGGTGAGACGGCACACAGCACACGCGTGAAGCGCACAGGCCGCCGCCGCGCACCGTCCCCCTCACCCCGGCAGCAGCCGCACCGCCGCATCCCGCAGCCAGGTCCGTTCCGTGCTCATGAAGCGGTGCAGGGTGCGCGAGGCGAAGGCGGTCCGCTGGGCGCTGCGGCGGCGCTCCCGGTCGTAGGCGCGCAGCGCCGCCGCGAGGGCGGCGGGCCCCGGGGGCGCGGCGGCCACCGCCCGGGCCAGGGCGTCGGCGTCCAGGATCGCGGTGCAGGCGCCCTGGCCCAGGTTGGGCGTCATGGCGTGGGCCGCGTCACCGACCAGTGCGACGGGGGCCGCCGGGGCATCCGGGGTGACCGGGGCGGAGACGAAGGAGGGCAGGGCCGGATGGAGGTGGCGCATCTCGTAGCGGATCCAGTCGGCCGGGTCGGTGGCCTCCAGGATGCGCGGGATCGGGTCGTGCCAGCCCGCGAAGGCGGCGCGCAACTCCCCGGCGGCGACGGCCGCCGAGGAAGCCGAGGAACCCGAGAAGGCCGTGGGACCCGAGGAGGCCGTAGGACCCGAGGAGGCCGTAGGACCCAAGGAATCCGGGGAGGCCGCGGGACCCGAGGAGCCCTCCGCGCCCCTCACCGGAACCGTCGCATACCAGTTCGTCCGCCCCGGCTCCACCGGCGTCAGCCCGAAGAACCGGCCGCGCCCCCAGGTCTCGCCGTGGACCGGGCTCTCGAAGTCCGCGATGCCGATCCAGGCGACGGTGGCGACCGGGCGCGGCCCGCTCCGGGCGCCGAAGCGGGCGGTCCGCACGGCGCTGCGGATGCCGTCGGCGCCGACCACCAGGTCCTGCGCGGCGGCGAGCGCGTTCACGTCGGTGACGGTCTCCCCCGGCTTCACCGCTACGTCCCCGAAGGCGTCCAGGGCCGCGAGCAGGGCGTCGATCAAGTAGGGCCGGGAGATGAGGAGTTCGGGGCGTCCGGCCTTCTTCTCGATGCGCTCCAGCGGGAGGCGGGCGAGCGTTCGGCCGCCGGGGGTGCGGATGTGCGCGTCGCGGTAGGGGACCGCGTGGGCGCGCAGGGCCTCCCCGACGCCGAGGCGGTCGAGCGCCGACTGCGCGGTGGGGTGGATGCCGAACGCGGCACCGTACCGCTCCGGTTCGGGGCGGCGCTCCAGCACGGTCACCGTCCACCCCGCCCGGCGCAGCCCGATCGCGGTCGCCAGGCCCGCGACGCCCGCGCCGACGACGGTCGCCGTTCCCGTTCTCTCGCACTCGGTCATGCCGCACTCCCCACGACTCGTCCACCACGGGCACGCACCCGCACCACCACATCCGTGGTACCACGTCTGGGGTAGCATCAGCAAGGGCAGGCCCGGAGGCAGCCCGGCAGAACACCGGCAGGCCCCCCTCGTACGCGACACCCCCAGGAGCCCCCGTGAACCCCGAGCGGCGCGACCGCCTGCGCGACGCGGCCATCGCCGTCCTGGCGGCGGAGGGCGGGCGCGGCCTGACCCACCGGGCCGTGGACCGGGCGGCCGAGGTCCCGGACGGCACCACGAAGAACTACTTCCCGACCCGCGACGCCGTGCTGCGGGCCGTGGCCGAACGCTGCCTGGAGCAGTACGCGGCACTCACCGCCCGGGCCGCCGCGGGCCCCGGACCGGCCGACCGCGCGGAGCTGGCCGCCCTCTTCCGCACGCTCCTGGCGAACGTCGCCGGCCCCGGCCGCCCGCGCCTGCTCGCCTATCTGGAGCTCCAGGCGGAGGCCGCCCGGCGCCCCTGGCTCTCCGCCCTCCTCGACCCGATGGCGAGCGGGGACTTCGCGGGGTTCGAGGCGGCGCAGCGGTCCGCCGGACTGCCCGTCACCCGGCAGCGGGCCGCCGCCGTGACCCTCGCCCTGCACGCGGCGATCCCGCACCTGCTGGCGGACGGGCCCGAGACGCTGGCGGCGGCGGGGCTGGACGATCTCGACCGGTTCGTACGGGACCTCCTCGACGCGGTCTACCCGACGGGCACCACCGACTGACACGGGACCGGCCCACCCCCGGGCCCCACTTCCGTCGACGGGAACTGGCCAGAACCCGACCCTGTCTCATCAGCTGGGCGGTAACCGCGTCCACAGCCGCCGCACAGCTGTGCCCCCGTCGCACCGAACCTGTGACCAGCCTGTGAACACAGGGCCGTGCATACCCCCGCAACATCCCGGCAATGATCGGCGAAACGTCCGCTTAACGAACATGACCTTTCCGGCAACGAACGAGTTCCGGCCAAGTTCTTGACGCGCTCCTGACAGGGATACGGATCTGCTGACACTCTTCACCCCGTTCTGCGCACCGCCTGCAACCTCCCGGACGGCCCATCCAGCGCCGCCCGGCAACCCCCCTCGCAGAAGGAGTCCGCGTGAGATCCACGCCCAGCCGTCGCGCCACCGCGACCGGCGCTCTGATAGCCGCAGCAGCCATGATCGCCGTCGGACTGCAGTCCGGCGCCGCCACCGCCACCCCCGCCGCCGCTCCCACCCCGGCCGGCGGGATCACCGCCGGCAGCAAGGTGGACACCGGCTCGCTCCCCGCCGAGCTCTCCCCCGCCCAGCGCGCCGCGCTCCTCAGCGAGGCCGACGCCACCAAGGCGGCCACCGCCAAGGCGCTGGGGCTCGGCACCACGGAGAAGCTCGTCGTCCGTGATGTCGTCCAGGACCGGGACGGCACCACGCACACCCGCTACGAGCGCACCCTGAACGGGCTCCCCGTCCTCGGCGGCGACCTGGTGGTCCAGGAGACCTCTGCGGGCAAGACCCTCGGCGTCTCCAAGGCGTCGAAGGCCACCAGCGCGCAGCTGAAGGCCGTCGACCTGGCCGCCGACGTGGCCCCGGCCACCGCCGAGAAGCAGGCGCTCGGCGCGGCGAAGGCCGAGGGCTCGAAGGCGACGAAGCCGAGCGAGGCCCCGCGCAAGGTGGTCTGGCTGGGCAGCGGTTCCCCGAAGCTCGCCTACGAGACGGTCGTCGGCGGACTCCAGCACGACGGCACCCCCAACGAGCTGCACGTCGTCACCGACGCGGCCACGGGCGAGAAGCTGTACGAGTGGCAGGCCGTCCACAACGGGACCGGCAACACCCAGTACAGCGGCCAGGTGACGCTGGGCACGGCGCCCTCGTACACCCTGACCGACACCACGCGCGGCAACCACAAGACGTACAACCTCAACCGGGGCACCTCCGGCACCGGCACGCTCTTCACCAACTCCACGGACGTGTGGGGCAACGGCACCCCGCAGAACCTGGAGACGGCCGGCGCCGACGCCCACTACGGCGCCGCGCTCACCTGGGACTACTACAAGAACGTGCACGGCCGCAACGGCATCCGCGGTGACGGCGTCGGCGCGTACTCCCGGGTCCACTACGGCAACAACTACGTCAACGCGTTCTGGCAGGACAGCTGCTTCTGCATGACGTACGGCGACGGGGCGGGCAATGCCAAGCCGCTCACCTCCATCGACGTGGCCGCCCACGAGATGACCCACGGCCTGACCTCGGTCACCGCGCGCCTCGTCTACAGCGGTGAGTCCGGCGGCCTCAACGAGGCGACGTCCGACATCTTCGCCGCCGCCGTCGAGTTCCACGCCAACAACGCGCAGGACCAGGGCGACTACCTGGTCGGCGAGAAGATCGACATCCGCGGCAACGGCACCCCGCTGCGCTACATGGACAAGCCGAGCCGCGACGGCAGCTCCAAGGACTACTGGTACTCCGGCATCGGCAGCGTCGACGTCCACTACTCCTCGGGCCCGGCCAACCACTGGTACTACCTGCTCTCCGAGGGCAGCGGTGCCAAGACCATCAACGGCGTCAGCTACGACTCCCCGACCTCCGACGGACTGCCGGTCACCGGCATCGGCCGGGACAAGGCGTCGCTGATCTGGTTCAAGGCGCTCACCACCAAGTTCACCTCGTCGACCAACTACGCGGGCGCCCGCACCGGCACCCTCGCGGTCGCCAGTGAGCTGTACGGCGCCAACAGCCCCGAGTACGCGGCCGTGGCGCACGCCTGGGCCGGTGTCAACGTGGGCACCCGCCCCGGCGGCGGCAACCCCGACCCGGGCGGCAAGGTCTTCGAGAACAACACCGTGGTGAACATCCCGGACGCGGGCGCGGCCGTCACCAGCTCGGTCAACGTCACCGGTGTCGCGGGCAACGCCCCCAGCGCCCTCAAGGTGGACGTCAACATCAGCCACACCTACCGCGGTGACCTGGTCATCGACCTGGTGGCCCCGGACGGCGGCACCTTCCGCCTGAAGAACTCCTCCTCCTCGGACTCCGCGGACAACGTGGTGGCGACCTACACGGTCAACGCCTCGTCCAAGGTGGCCAACGGCGAGTGGAAGCTGAAGGTCCAGGACGTGTACCGCTCGGACACCGGCCGGATCAACAGCTTCAAGCTCACCTTCTGATCCACCACGCCCGACCCCGGGCACCACAGCGCCACCGCACCACCACATGACCGAACGGCCCGGCAGGGGTTCTGCTCCCCTGCCGGGCCGTTCGCCGTCTCCGCCGTACGGGCCAGGCTCAGCGCATCAGCACGCCGGCGCCCTCCCCCGTGGCCTCGTCCGGCACGGCCACCAGCCCCAACTCGGCGCCCGATGCCAGCAGTTCGTGCGAGGGCAGGACGCGGACGGTGTAGCCGTACGGTCCCGTCCGGTCCAGGGCGAGCGGGCCCTCGTACAGCCAGCGGTCCTCCAGGTCGTGGCCGCCCGCCGGCTTCAGCGGGAAGACCTGGGCGTCCGCGATGGCGTCGGCGGAGTCCACCCGGCCCGCGACGACCTGCACCTCCACGTCGTCCGGCGCCAGCCCGCCGAGCGCGATCCGCACCCGGAGGGACAAGGTCGCCCCCAGCTCGGCCGAACCGCCCGCCACCGTGTCGGTGACCGACTCCACGTGGTCGACGGAGACGTCCGGCCAGGCCGCCCGGATCCTCGCCTTCCACTCCGCGAGATCCCGCGCCACCGCCGGGCCGAGCGCCCGCCGGGAGAGCGCGGCGGGGGCGTAGAGCCGCTCCACGTACTCACGCACCATCCGCCCCGCGAGCACCTTCGGCCCCAGGTTGACCAGGGTCGAGCGGACCATCTCGATCCACCGGTCCGGCAGCCCCTCCGCACCCCGGTCGTAGAAGCGCGGGGCGACCCGGTCCTCGATCAGGGCGTACAGGGCGTTGGACTCCAGCTCGTCGCGCCGGTCCTCGTCGACCGCGGAGCCGTCGGCGGTGGGGATCTCCCAGCCGAAGTCGGGGTCGAACCACTCGTCCCACCAGCCGTCGCGCACCGAGAGGTTGAGGCAGCCGTTGAGCGCGGCCTTCATCCCGCTGGTGCCGCACGCCTCCAGGGGGCGCAGCGGGTTGTTGAGCCAGACGTCGCAGCCCGGGTAGAGCTTCTGCGCCATGCCCATGCCGTAGTCCGGCAGGAAGACGATCCGGTGGCGTACGCGCGGGTCGTCCGCGAACCGCACCAGCTCCTGGACCAGCCGCTTGCCGCCGTCGTCGGCGGGGTGGGCCTTGCCGGCGACGACGATCTGGATCGGGTGCGTCGGGTGGAGCAGCAGCTCCCGCAGCCGGTCGCGGTCGCGGAGCATCAGCGTCAGCCGCTTGTACGAGGGGACGCGGCGGGCGAAGCCGATGGTCAGGATCTCCGGGTCGAGGACGTCGTCGATCCACCCCAGCTCGGCGGTGCCCGCGCCGCGCCTGCGCCAGGAGGCATAGAGGCGGCGGCGGACCTCGGTGACCAGCTGTCCGCGCAGCTCGCGGCGGAGTTCCCAGATCTCCCGGTCCCCGATGCCGCCCACCGCGTCCCAGCGGCGCGGGGTGCCGGGCTGCCGCTCGGGACCGCCGTCCGCCACCGGTCCGCCGGCCAGCACCTGGTGGGCGCGGTCGGTGCCGATCTGCCCGGCGCCGAGGCGGAAGACCTCGGGGGCGACCCAGGTGGGGGCGTGGACCCCGTTGGTGACGGAGGTGATCGGCACGTCCGCCGGGTCGAACCCCGGCCAGAGCCCGGAGAACATCTCCCGGCTGACCGACCCGTGGAGGGTGGAGACCCCGTTGGCGCGCTGGGCGAGGCGCAGCCCCATGACCGCCATGTTGAACAGCTCGGGCGCCCCGCCGGGGTAGGTCTCGCGGCCCAGCGGCAGGATCTTCTCCACGGGGACGCCCTGCAGCTCGCCGTCGTCTCCGAAGTGGCGGGCGATCAGCTGCCGGTCGAAACGGTCTATCCCGGCGGGCACCGGGGTGTGGGTGGTGAAGACGGTCCCGGCCCGGACCACTTCGAGGGCGGCGTCGAAGTCGAGCCCGTCGGCGGCCAGTTCGCGGATGCGCTCCAGGCCGAGGAAGCCGGCGTGCCCCTCGTTGGTGTGGAAGACCTCCGGCTCGGGGGTGCGGGTGAGCCGGCACCAGGTGCGCACGGCGCGCACGCCGCCGATGCCGAGCAGCATCTCCTGGAGGAGGCGGTGGTCGCTGCCGCCGCCGTAGAGCCGGTCGGTGACGTCGCGTTCGCCCGGTGCGTTCTCCTCGACGTCGGAGTCGAGCAGGAGGAGCGGGACGCGGCCGACCCGGGCCAGCCAGATGCAGGCGTGCAGCGAGCGGCCGCCGGGCAGGGCGAGCACCACCCGGGCGGGGGTGCCGTCGGCCTCGCGGACCAGGTCGAGCGGGAGTTCGTTGGGGTCGAGGACCGGATAGTGCTCCTGCTGCCAGCCCTCGCGGGAGAGGCTCTGGCGGAAGTAGCCGTGCCGGTAGAGCAGGCCGACGCCGATGAGCGGGACGCCCAGGTCGCTGGCGGCCTTGAGGTGGTCGCCGGCCAGGATGCCGAGGCCGCCGCTGTACTGCGGCAGGGCTGCGGTGACGCCGAATTCGGGTGAGAAGTAGGCGATGGCGGAGGGGAGTTCGGCTCCGGCCGCCTGCTGTTCCTGGTACCAGCGGGGACCGTCCAGGTAGTCCTTCAGGTCGGCGGAGGCCTCGGCCAGGCGGCCCAGGTACGCCTCGTCCCGGCCCAGTTCGGCCAGGCGCCCCGCGGTCAGGGAGCCGAGCAGCCGTACGGGGTCGGCGTCCGCGGGCCGCCACCCCTCGGGGTCGGCGGACCGGAAGAGCTCGCGGGTCTCGGTATGCCACGACCAGCGCAGGTTGCGCGCGAGGTCGTGGAGGGGTCGGAGGGGTTCGGGGAGGACAGGACGCACGGTGAATCGACGAATGGCCTTCACGTACTCCACCTTTACAGGGGACTTGCGCATCCGAGGGGACGCACGACGGTGTGCGCCCTTCCGTCACCCTCGACGGTAGCGGCCGTCCGCGGCCCGGGGCCACGGCGCGCGGACGGCTCACCGGGGTCGGGCACGGCCCGCGCGCGCCGCCCACCACGAGCCACACCCGCACCGCCCACCCTCTCCCACCCCACCCTTCACCTGCGGGTTTGGCCGATTTCCTGCCCGTACGCAGCCTTGTGGACCTTCGTGTCACAGGGAAGGCTGCCGTGTGGCGCCGCAGAGCGGGTATCCGGAACCTGTGAGGGCGCCGCGGGCTCCGTACGCCCACCGGGGCGCACGCGCCGGGCGCGACCGGACCGGACCGGGGCGCGACCGGGGCACGACCGGCGGTTACGACCGGCGGTTACGACCGAGTAGTTAACACAGCGCCGGATTTCCCGTGAACACGTGCGGGGAAGGCTTTCCGCGTACGTCCGGTACGCAGTCGGACCCGGCCCGCACGCCCTCCCGATGCAGTCGAAACATGCGCGAAACCCCCGCGACCCACCCATTCGAGTGCCATTCGAGTGAACGCGGACAGGAGCGGCCATGCCCACAGCCCGTCAGCACAGAGCCGAGCAGCTACAAAGGACAGATCCCCATCATCGCGGCACGCGCGGTCGGTCCTCCGCTTCCGTGCCGTCACCCGTGCACACCGAGCTCCTCCAGCCCCCAGGTGATTCCATGATCGGTCGAATTCCCGTCCTCGACGTCCGTCCCCTCGTCGACTGCGGCAGACGGGCGGCGAAGGCCGTCGTCGGTGAGACCTTCGAGGTCACCGCCACCGTCTTCCGCGAAGGCCATGACGCGGTGGCGGCCAACGTCGTGCTGCGCGATCCGAGCGGACGGGTGGGACCGTGGACCCCGATGCGCGAACTGGCCCCGGGCACGGACCGGTGGGGCGCCGAGGTGACGCCGACCGCCGAGGGGCGGTGGACGTACACGGTGGAGGCCTGGAGCGATCCGGTCACCACCTGGCGCCACCACGCGGCGATCAAGATCCCGGCGGGGATCGACACCGATCTGGTGCTGGCGGAGGGCGCGGCCCTGCTGGAGCGGGCCGCCGCCGGGGTGCCGAAGAAGAGCGGCCGGGAGGCGGTCCTCGCCGCCGTGGACGCGCTGCGCGACACCGCGCACGCCCCGGCCGCCCGGCTGGCCGCCGCCTGGACCCCGGCCGCCGAGGCCGTGCTCGCCCGCCATCCGCTGCGCGAACTGGTCACCCGGTCCAAGCCGCTGGCGGTGCGCGTGGAGCGCGAGCGGGCGCTGTACGGATCGTGGTACGAGCTGTTCCCTCGCTCGGAGGGCGCGAAGCGGGTGCCGGTGGACCCCTCCGACACCTCGCCGGACGCACCGACCCGCCTGGTGAGCGGCACCTTCCGTACGGCGGCCGAGCGGCTGCCGGCGGTCGCCGCCATGGGGTTCGATGTCGTGTACCTGCCCCCGATCCACCCGATCGGGACCACCCACCGCAAGGGCCCGGACAACACCCTCACGGCCGGTGAGCACGATCCGGGCGTGCCGTGGGCGATCGGTTCGCCGGACGGCGGGCACGACGCGGTCCACCCGGAGCTGGGGACGCTGGCGGACTTCGACCACTTCGTGGAGGTGGCCCGCAATCTGCGGATGGAGATCGCGCTCGACTTCGCGCTCCAGTGCTCGCCGGACCACCCGTGGGTGAAAGACCACCCGGACTGGTTCCACCACCGCCCCGACGGCTCGATCGCGTACGCCGAGAACCCGCCGAAGAAGTACCAGGACATCTATCCGATCGCCTTCGACCAGGACATGCGCGGTCTGGTGGCGGAGACCGTACGGGTCCTGCGCTTCTGGATGGACCACGGCGTCCGTATCTTCCGCGTCGACAACCCGCACACCAAGCCGGTGGTGTTCTGGGAGAAGGTCATCGCGGAGATCAACGGCTCCGACCCCGATGTCGTCTTCCTGGCGGAGGCGTTCACCCGCCCGGCGATGATGCACACCCTGGGCGCGGTCGGGTTCCAGCAGTCGTACACGTACTTCACCTGGCGGAACACCAAGCGGGAGCTGACGGAGTACGTCACGGAGCTGGCGGGCGAGGCCGCCTCGTACATGCGGCCCAACTTCTTCGTGAACACCCCGGACATCCTGCCGGGGTACCTCCAGCACGGCGGCCGCCCGGCCTTCGAGGCGCGGGCCGTGCTCGCCGCGACCCTCTCCCCCAGCTGGGGCGTGTACGCGGGGTTCGAGCTGTGCGAGAACACCCCGGCCAAGCCGGGGAGTGAGGAGTACCTGCACTCGGAGAAGTACGAACTGCGCCCGAGGGACTGGGAGTCGGCCGAGCGCGAGGGCCGCACGCTGACCCCCCTGATCACCTCGCTCAACCGGATCCGACGCCACAACCCCGCGCTCCGGCAGCTGCGTGACGTCCACTTCCACCACGTCGACAACGAGTCGCTGCTCGTCTACAGCAAGCGCTCGGGGTCGAACACCGTTCTGGTGGTCGTGAACCTCGACCCTCACCACACCCAGGAGGCCACGGTCTCGTTGGACATGGAGCGGCTCGGCCTCGAAGGGCACGAGCGCGTACCGGTGCGCGATCAGCTCACCGGCGACACCTATCACTGGGGCAGGACCTTCTATGTGCGCCTAGAGCCGGGCATCACGCCCGCGCACATCGCCGTCCTGCGACCGTCCCCGCCGACCGGAGGGTCACCCACACCATGATCGTCAATGAGCCTGTCCACGACACGTTCGAGGACACTCCCGCCAAGGACCGCGATCCCGACTGGTTCAAGCGAGCCGTCTTCTACGAGGTGCTCGTCCGGTCCTTCCAGGACTCCAACGGCGACGGAATCGGCGACCTCAAGGGCATCACCGCCAAACTGGACTATCTCCAGTGGCTCGGTGTCGACTGCCTCTGGCTGCCACCGTTCTTCAAGTCCCCGCTGCGCGACGGCGGTTACGACGTCTCCGACTACACCGCGGTCCTGCCGGAGTTCGGTGACCTCGCCGACTTCGTCGAGTTCGTGGACGCCGCCCACCAGCGCGGCATGCGCGTCATCATCGACTTCGTCATGAACCACACGAGCGACCAGCACGAGTGGTTCCAGCAGTCCCGCACGGACCCGGACGGGCCGTACGGCGACTACTACGTCTGGGCGGACGACGACAAACAGTTCCAGGACGCCCGGATCATCTTCGTCGACACCGAGACGTCGAACTGGACCTTCGACCCGGTGCGCAAGCAGTACTACTGGCACCGCTTCTTCTCCCACCAGCCGGACCTCAACTACGAGAACCCGGCGGTCCAGGAGGAGATCCTGGCGGCGCTCCGCTTCTGGCTGGACCTGGGTATCGACGGCTTCCGGGTCGACGCGGTGCCCTACCTCTACCAGCGCGAGGGCACCAACTGCGAGAACCTCCCCGAGACCCACCACTTCCTCAAGCGGGTCCGCAAGGAGATCGACGCCAACTACCCGGACACCGTGCTCCTCGCCGAGGCCAACCAGTGGCCCGAGGACGTCGTCGACTACTTCGGCGACTACGAGGCGGGCGGCGACGAGTGCCACATGGCGTTCCACTTCCCCGTCATGCCGCGCATCTTCATGGCGGTGCGCCGCGAGAGCCGCTACCCGGTCTCCGAGATCCTCGCCAAGACCCCGGCGATCCCGAAGAACTGCCAGTGGGGCATCTTCCTCCGCAACCACGACGAGCTGACCCTCGAAATGGTCACGGACGAAGAGCGCGACTACATGTACGCGGAGTACGCCAAGGACCCGCGGATGCGCGCCAACATCGGCATCCGCCGGCGGCTGGCCCCGCTGCTGGACAACGACCGCAACCAGATCGAGCTGTTCACCGCCCTGCTGCTGTCGCTGCCCGGCTCCCCGATCCTCTACTACGGGGACGAGATCGGGATGGGCGACAACATCTGGCTGGGCGACCGGGACGCGGTCCGCACCCCGATGCAGTGGACGCCCGACCGCAACGCCGGGTTCTCCTCCAGCGATCCGGGGCGGCTCTACCTCCCCACGATCATGGACCCGGTCTACGGCTACCAGGTCACCAACGTGGAGGCGTCGATGGCGTCGCCGTCCTCGCTGCTGCACTGGACCCGGCGGATGATCGAGATCCGCAAGCAGAACCCGGCCTTCGGGCTGGGCGAGTACACCGAACTGCCCTCGTCCAACCCGGCGGTGCTGGCGTTCACCCGTGAGTACAAGGACGACCTGGTCCTGTGCGTGCACAACTTCTCGCGGTTCGCCCAGCCCACCGAGCTGGATCTGCGGTCGTTCAACGGACGCCATCCGGTGGAGCTGATCGGCGGGGTGCGCTTCCCGGCCATCGGCCAGTGGCCCTACCTGCTGACCCTGGCGGGACACGGCTTCTACTGGTTCCGGCTGCGCAAGGACGCGCCGCCGGCCTGATGGACGGCCGCGTCGGCCCGAGGGTGGCCGACAGCTCGTGCGGGGCGGTTTCCCCCGTCCCGCACGGGGCACTCTGACCGAAACGAAAGGCCTTGGGCCTTCACGGTTCCCCCGCCTTCGGCCTTTCCCGGTTCCGCCGTTCGAGTCCGTACGGACCTTCCTCTCCCGACACGTCCCGCACAGCCGGACAGCCATTGCCGCAATCCGGGACACTCTTCGCATCCTGTGTGCCCGGGGAAAGGACGCGATGCCATGTCGGAGGCTGCATCCAGTCACGTCGCCCTGGCGAAGACCACGACGAGCACAAGGAACAGCGCGACCCAGAGCAGTACCGTGGACGGCACCCTGCTGCCGTCCCTCGCCCCTCTGCTGCACGCCTGGCTGCCCCGGCAGCGGTGGTTCGCCGGCAAGGGGCGGCCGGTCACCGGCTTCTCACTGGTCTCGGCCACCGAGATGCTGCCGCTGGACGGCACCGCGGGGCCGGGCCTCCTCCACCTCCTGGTCCGGGCCGAGCAGCCCGAGCGGTCCGCCCGCCCGGCGGACGACTGCTACCAACTCCTCATCGGCGTACGGACATCGCTGCCGACCACGCTCGCCGCGGCCCTGATCGGCCGGGTCGAACACGGGCCGCTGGCCGGACTGACGGCGTACGACGCGCTGCACGACCCGCGGCTGGCGGGCCTTCTGCTGGAACGGTTCCGCCGCCCCGGCACGCTCGGCGCCCTCCGCTTCGAACGGACCGCCGCGATCCCGGCCGGGCTGGCGCCCCGGGTGCTGGACGCCGAACAGTCCAACTCCTCGCTGGTCTACGGCGATGCGTTCATCCTCAAGATCTTCCGCCGGGTCTTCCCCGGAGCCAACCCGGATCTGGAGCTGCCGCTCGCCCTGGCCCGCGAGGGGTGCGAACGCGTCCCCGCCCCGATCGCCTGGTTCGAGGCCCCCGGCCCCGAACCGCTCACCCTCGGTGTGCTCCAGCCCTTCCTGCACGGCGCCCGGGACGGCTGGCAGCTCGCTCTGACCGCGCTCACGGCGGGCCGCGACTTCGTCCCCGAGGCGCGGGCGCTGGGCCGGGCCACCGCCGAGGTGCACACCGCCCTCGCCAAGGCGCTGCCCACCCCGGCGCTGCACGGCACCCAGACCCGGCAGCTGGTCGCCCGGATGGTCCAGCGCCTGGAGGCCGCCGCCGACGCGGTGCCCGCCCTCGTCCCGTACGTCCCCGCCCTGCGCACCGCGTTCGACGCCGTCACCGCGCTCGGCCACCGGGGCGGCGGCTGGGCGCAGCAGCGGGTCCACGGCGACCTCCACCTCGGCCAGGCGCTCCGCTCCCCCGACGGGTTCTGGTCGCTGATCGACTTCGAGGGCGAACCGGCCCGCCCGCTGGACGAGCGCCGCCGCCCGGCACCCCCGGTCCGCGATGTGGCGGGGATGCTGCGCTCCTTCGACTACGCGGCCCGCTCGCACCGCCCGTGGAACCCGGAGTGGGCCGCCCGCTGCCGTGCCGCCTACTGCGAGGGGTACGCGCTGGCGTCCGGCACCGATCCGCGCGGTGAGCCGGAGCTGCTGCGCGCCCATGAGACCGACAAGGCGGTGTACGAGGTGGTGTACGAGGCCCGGCACCGCCCCGACTGGCTGCCGGTCCCGATGGCCGCCATCCAGCGCCTGGCCCAGTCCGCCGCGGCCTGATCCCGGGCCACGCCCGCCCGCACCCTCTCCCCTTCCTCCCCCGAGCTCCCGAGGAGGCTGTCCCTGTGACCGCCCGCAAGCCGTCCCGCAAGGCACCCCGCGCCAAGTCCGCAGCCGCCGAAGCCACCACCGCCGATGCGCCTGCCGAGGCCGTGGGCGTGGAGGCCGCACAGCCGACCGGACCGACTCCGGCATCGGCACCGGCTCCGGCTCCGGCTCCGGCTCCGGCAGCCACGTCGGCGCCGGCCGCCGCTCCTGCTCCCGCTTCCGTGTCCGCTTCCGCTTCCGTGAAGGCGAAGGCGAAGGCGCGGGCCGCCGCTCCGGCAGCCGCCGAGACCGCCGCCCCCGCCAAGCGCTCCCGCCCCCGGCGTACGGACGCCGTCCCCCCGCTCCCCCGGCAGGCCGGCGACGGGAGCGCCCGGCCCGCCCCGGCTCTGGACCCCGCCGACCGCGGCCGGCTGCTGGCCGGTGACCACCACGACCCGCACGGCGTGCTCGGCGCCCGGGCGGTCCCGGGCGGGGTGCTGGTCCGGGCGCTGCGCCCGTACGCCCGGTCGGTCACGGTGCTGGCCGAGGGGGCGCGGACCGAACTCCACGACGACGGCGACGGGTTCTTCTCCGGGGTGCTGCCGGTGAAGGAGGTGCCCGTCTACCGGCTCCGGGTCGCGTACGACGACAACACCATCGAGGTCGACGACCCGTACCGCTTCCTGCCCGCCCTCGGCGAGCTGGATCTCCATCTGATCGGGGAGGGCCGGCACGAGGAGCTGTGGCGGGCGCTTGGCTCGGAGCCGATGGTCCACCAGGGGGTGGCCGGGACCCGGTTCACCGTGTGGGCGCCGAACGCGCGCGGGGTGCGGGTGACCGGCGACTTCACCTACTGGGACGGCACGGGCACGCCGATGCGGTCGCTCGGTTCGTCCGGGGTGTGGGAGCTGTTCCTGCCCGGGATCGGGGAGGGCGCGCTCTACAAGTTCGACATCTGCCGCCCGGACGGCTCGCACACGGTCCGGGCCGACCCGATGGCCCGCCGCACCGAGGTCCCGCCCGCGACGGCGTCGATCGTCACCGCCGAGCACCACGAGTGGCAGGACGCGGACTGGATGGCGCACCGGGGCGACCGCCCGGTCCACGAGGCCCCGTTCTCGGTGTACGAGATCCACCTCGCCTCCTGGCGACCCGGCCTGACCTATCGCCAGCTCGCCGAGCAGCTCCCCTCGTACGTCAAGGACCTGGGCTTCACGCATGTGGAGCTGATGCCGGTCGCGGAGCACCCCTTCGGCGGCTCCTGGGGCTACCAGGTCACCGGGTTCTACGCCCCGACCTCACGGATGGGGACCCCGGACGACTTCCGGTTCCTGGTGGACGCCCTGCACCGGGCGGGCATCGGCGTCATCATGGACTGGGTCCCGGCCCATTTCCCGCGCGACGAGTGGGCGTTGGCGGAGTTCGACGGGCGTCCGCTGTACGAGCACGCCGACCCGCAGCGGGCCGCGCACCCGGACTGGGGGACGCTGGAGTTCGACTACGGCCGCACGGAGGTGCGCAACTTCCTGGTCGCCAACGCGACATACTGGTGCGAGGAGTTCCACATCGACGGACTGCGGGTCGACGCAGTCGCCTCGATGCTCTACCTCGACTACTCCCGCGAGGACGGCCAGTGGTCGCCCAACGAGTTCGGCGGGCGGGAGAACCTGGACGCGGTCGCCTTCCTCCAGGAGATGAACGCCACGGTCTACCGCCGCAACCCGGGCGTCGTCACCATCGCGGAGGAGTCCACCGCCTGGGACGGGGTCACCCGGCCCACCGACAGCGGCGGCCTGGGCTTCGGGCTGAAGTGGAACATGGGCTGGATGCACGACTCGCTGGTCTACGTGTCCAAGGAGCCGGTGCACCGCAAGTACCACCACAACGAGATGACGTTCTCGATGGTGTACGCCTACAGCGAGAACTACGTCCTGCCGATCTCGCACGACGAGGTGGTGCACGGCAAGCGGGCGCTGGTGGCGAAGATGCCCGGCGACTGGTGGCAGCAGCGCGCTGACCACCGCGCCTATCTCGGCTTCATGTGGGCCCACCCGGGCAAGCAACTCCTCTTCATGGGACAGGAGTTCGCCCAGGGCGCCGAGTGGTCCGAGAGCCACGGACCGGACTGGTGGCTGCTGGACCCGGCGTACGACGCCTCCGGCGACCACCGGGGCGTGCGCACGCTCGTGGGTGATCTGAACGCGGTGTACGGGGCGGTGCCCGCGCTCTGGCAGCGCGACACCGTGCCGGAGGGGTTCAGCTGGGTCGACGGCGGGGCGGCCGAGGACAACGTCTTCGCCTTCCTGCGCTACGACGCCGACGGCTCCCCGCTCCTCGCGATCTCGCACTTCTCCCCGGTGGTCCGCCACGACTACCGCCTCGGGGTGCCGGAGACCGGGATGGAGGGGTGGGTGGAGGTCCTCAACACCGACGCGGAGCGGTACGGCGGCAGCGGCGTGACCAACGAGGAGCCGCTGAAGGCGGAGGCGGTGCCCGCACACGGCCGCCCGGCCAGCATCTCGCTGACGCTGCCGCCGCTGGCCACGGTCTGGTTCCGGCCCGCCTGAGCCGGACGGCCCGAGGCCCGACCCGGACGGTCCTCCGGGGCGCGGACGGCAAGGACACCCGTACCGGGGGATACGGGTGTCCTTGGGTGGGGGGTGTCGCAGTGGCTTGGAGGGCCCGTCAGACCTTGGCGGGCTCGGCCGCCTTCTCGCGCGGCTCGGGTACGTCGGCGGGGGCGCCGTGACCGTCGTCCACCAGCGTCTTCTCGTCGAACGGGATCTGGCCGGCGAGGACCTGGCCCACCCGCTCCTTGTCGATCTCCTTGGTCCAGTGGCCGACCAGGACCGTGGCGACCGCGTTGCCCGCGAAGTTGGTCAGGGCGCGGGCCTCGCTCATGAAGCGGTCGATGCCGACGATCAGGCCGACGCCGTCGACCAGTTCGGGGCGGTGCGACTGGAGCCCGCCCGCGAGGGTGGCGAGGCCGGCGCCGGTCACGCCCGCCGCTCCCTTCGAGGCGATGATCATGAAGATGAGGAGCGAGATCTGCTCGCTCGCGCTCAGCGGGTCGCCCATCGCGTTGGCGATGAAGAGCGAGGACATCGTGAGGTAGATCGCGGTGCCGTCGAGGTTGAAGGAGTAGCCGGTCGGCACGGTGATGCCGACGACCGGCTTGCTGACCCCCAGGTGCTCCATCTTCGCGATGAGCCGCGGCAGGGCCGACTCCGAGGAGGAGGTGGAGAGGATGAGCAGGAACTCGCGGCCCAGGTACTTCAGCAGCGAGAGCAGGTTGACCCCGGCCACCAGGCGCAGGATCGCGCCGAGCACCACGAAGACGAAGAGCGCACAGGTGACGTAGAAGCCGATCATGATGATCGCCAGGGACTTCAGGGCGTCGAGCCCGGTCTCCCCGACCACCGCCGCGATCGCGCCGAACGCGCCGACCGGGGCGGCCCACATGATCATGGCGAGGATGCGGAAGACGAGCCGCTGGATGTGGGTGATGCCCCGGATGATCGGCTCGCCCGCCGAGCCCATCGCCTGGAGCGCGAAGCCCGCGAGGAGCGCGACCAGCAGGGTCTGGAGCACCTCGCCCGCCGTGAAGGCCGAGACGATCGTGGTCGGGATGATGCCGAGCAGGAAGTCCACCGTGGACTCGCTGGCGCCGGACGCCTGCTTCTCCCCGGCCGCGCGGGCCGCCTCGGTGATGTGGAGGGTGGAGCCGGGCTCCAGGAAGTTGCCGACCAGCAGGCCGATGGCGAGGGCGACGGTCGACATGGCGAGGAAGTAGCCGAGCGCCAGCCCGCCGACGGCGCCGACCTTGGCCGCCTTGCGCACCGAGCCGACGCCCAGCACGATCGTGCAGAAGATGATCGGGGAGATCATCATCTTGATCAGGTTCACGAAGCCGGCGCCGATGGGCTTCAGCTCGACGGCCACCCCGGGGGCCACGAAGCCCACCAGGATGCCGAGCGCCACGGCGGCGATCACGGCGATGTACAGGTAGTGGGTGCGGTCCCGTTGTTTGGCTGCCACAGCCATGGTGGGGCTCCTCGGCTCGGTCAGGGGGTGCGCCCCCGTCCCTGGGGGCTCCGGTGACTATCCACCGCCCTGTGACCCCGGTCACCCTTGCGTTCATATCGTTCACGGGCGCTTTCGAGCCACTGGGGAGCAGGCGGTCCGGCGAGGCAGACTGTGGGCATGCGCCTCCCCCGTACCCGCCCCCGCAGCCTGGCCGGGCAGCTCTTCGCCATGCAGGTCGTGCTGATCGCCGCCGTGGTGGCCGGGTGCGCGGTCTTCGCGTACGTCTCCGGCTCCTCGCAGGCGGAGCAGACGGCGGCCCGGCAGGTGCGGGCCGCGGCGCTGGCGGTGGCCGATTCCCCCTCCGTACGGGAGGCCATCCGCACCCCGGACCCCTCCGCCGCGCTCCAGCCGTACGCGGAGCAGGTGCGCCGGGACACCGGGATCGCCTTCATCACGATCATGGACACCGACCGGAAGCGGTGGACGCACCCGGACACCGCGCAGATCGGGGAGACCTTCCTCGGCCACACCGAGGAGGCGCTCGCCGGGGCGACCTTCACCGAGACCTACACCGGCACGCTCGGCCCCTCGATACGGGTGGTCACCCCGGTCCGCGACGGCAAGGAGATCATCGGCCTGGTCAGCGCGGGCATCACCGTCGACCGGGTCTCCTCGCAGGTGCGCGAACAGCTCGGCGCCCTCGCGCTGGCGGCGGGCGGGGCGCTGGCGCTCGGCGGGATCGGCACCTACGTGATCAACGCCCGGCTGCGGCGGCACACCCACGGGATGAACGCGGCCGAGCTGAGCCGGCTGCACGACTACCACCAGGCCACCCTGCACGCGGTGCGCGAGGGGCTGCTGATGCTGGACGGACAGCGCCGGATCGCGCTCATCAACGACGCGGGGCGGGAGCTGCTGGGGCTCGGCCCGGAGACGGAGGCGGTCGGCCGCACCGTGGCGGAGCTGAATCTGCCCGCACCGCTCACCGGGGCGCTGCTGGCGTCGGAGGCGCGCGTGGACGAGCTGCATCTGACGGCGGAGCGGGTGGTCGTGGTCAACACCCGTCCGGTGGTGGGCGGGGAGCGCCGGGGCACGGTGGTGACCCTGCGGGACCACACGGAGCTCCAGGCGCTCACCGGTGAGCTGGACTCCGAGCGCGGCTTCACGCAGGCGCTGCGCTCGCAGGCCCACGAGGCGGCGAACCGGCTGCACACGGTGGTGTCGCTGATCGAGCTGGGGCGGGTGGAGGAGGCCGTGGAGTTCGCCACGGCGGAGCTGGAGCTGGCCCAGGTGCTGACCGACCGGGTGGTGGGGGCGGTGGAGGAGCCGGTGCTGGCCGCGCTGCTGCTGGGCAAGGCGGCCCAGGCCCATGAGCGGGGCGTCGAGCTGGAACTGGCGGAGGACAGCCTGATCGACGACGGGGCGCTGCCGCCGTCGCTGGCCCAGCGGGACCTGGTGACGATCCTCGGCAATCTCATCGACAACGCGGTGGAGGCGGCCTCGGAGGGGGCGGAGGAGGCGGAAGGCGCCCCCGGCGCCCCGGAGGCCGCCGTGCCGGGGCAGCGTACGGGCTCGCAGGGGGGAGCCGGGCGGGCCCGGGTCACCGTGACCGCGCTCGCCGACGGGCGGGAGCTGCTACTGCGGGTCTCGGACACCGGGGCGGGCATCGGGCCCGAGGAGGCGGAGGAGGTGTTCCGGCGCGGCTGGTCGACCCACGGGGCGGGGCGCGGGCTGGGCCTGGCGCTGGTGCGGCAGGCGGCCCACCGCAACGGCGGGTCGGTGGAGCTGGACCGGGCGCCGGAGGGCGGGGCGCGGTTCACCGTACGGCTGCCGCTCGGGGACCGTACGGCTCCGGTCCGTCCGAAGGAGGTCACGGCATGATCCGGGTGCTGGTGGTGGAGGACGATCCGGTGGCCGCCGACGCGCACCAGCTGTACGTGGAGCGGGTGGCCGGTTTCACCGTGGCCGCCGTCGCCCACACCCGGGCGGAGGCCGTACGGGTCCTGGAGCGCACCCCGGTCGATCTGCTGCTGCTCGATCTGTATCTGCCCGACGGGCACGGGCTCGGGCTGCTGCGGTCGCTGCGGGCCGCCGGGCACGGGGCGGACGTGATCGCGGTGACCTCGGCGCGGGACCTCGCGGTGGTGCGGGAGGGGGTGTCGCTGGGGGTCGTGCAGTACGTGCTGAAGCCGTTCACGTACCCCACGCTGCGGGACCGCCTGGTGCGGTACGCGGAGTTCCGGGGCGCCGCCGGAGAGGCGAGCGGGCAGGAGGAGGTGGACCGGGCGCTGGGCGCGCTGCGGGTCGCCGAGCCGGCCGCCCTGCCGAAGGGGCTCAGCGGGCCGACCCTGGAGGCGGTGACCCGGGTGCTGCGGGAGTCGGCGGAGGGGGTGACGGCGGCGGCCGCCGGGGAGCGGCTCGGGATCTCGCGGATCACCGCGCGCCGCTATCTGGAGCATCTGGTGACCGTGGGGAGCGCGGCGCGCCGTCCGCATTATGGGCAGGTCGGCCGACCTGAACTCCATTACCGCTGGCTGGCCGGGGGCCGCTGAATCCGCATCCGCCGCCCACAGGGCAAGCGCTTGCCGCAAGGGCGCACGGTAGCGCCGGGGCGGAGCTACCCGGAGTAAGGAAAGCGCTGGTAGGGCGCTTGTTTGCGTACCGCCCGCCCGGTTCGCGCTAGGAGGTTCGTACGAAGCGTGTTCCGGACGGGACAGACCGTAGCCAGGGCGTCGGCGGACTCCTACGGTGGGCCCGTGCACCCCACCCCGCCCTTCAACGCCCCCGCCGCGCGCCGACTCCGTGAGGCACTGGGGATGGCGCCCGGCCATGTCGCCTACGGTCTCGCCGCCCAGTACGGACTCCGCATCCCCGCCGAGACCGTCGTCGCCTGGGAGCGCGGCCTCGCGACCCCCGGCGAACGCGAGCTGACCGCCCTGGCCGGCGTCCTCTGGTGCGCCCCGGGCGAACTGCTGGCCGCCGCCTCCACCCTGCGCGAGCACCGGCTCAGCCGGGAGCTGTCGGTGGACGACCTGGCGCGGCAGCTCGGGATGACCGGGGCCTCGTACCTGCGCATGGAGGAGACCGGGCGCTGGAAGGGCAACGAGCGCCAGTCCGCCGCTCTCTGCCGGGCGCTCGGCCTGTCACCGGCCCAGTTCCTCACGGCCACCGGCCGCGACGAGGAGCTGTCCGAGCTGCTGACGAGTGCGGTGACCACCCGCTGGCAGGCGTACGTCCGCCCGGTGGCGAAGATCGTCCCGCTGGAGCGGGCCCGGATCCAGGAGGTCCTGGAGCAGCTGCACGCCGACTACCAGGCGCTGATGGTCTCGACCCTGAGCTGGAGCAGCACGGGCCAGGAACGGTCCGGGTCGACGGGCGACGCGGGACGGGCGTTCCTGGCCCGGGTGGTGGACCAGTTCTGGCGGACGGCCGGGGTGTGAGCCCCCTACGGAACCGGACGTACGCCCCTGGAGGGCCGGGCGCACGCGGCTAGAAGACCGACTCCGCCTCGTCCATCCGGGCCACCGGGACGCGCTTGAGCTGGGTGACCGCGTCCGCGAGCGGGACCATGGCGATGTCGGTGCCGCGCAGGGCGGTCATCCGGCCGAAGTCGCCGCGGTGCACGGCCTCCACGGCGTGCCAGCCGAAGCGGGTGGCGAGGACCCGGTCGTACGCGGTGGGGGTGCCGCCGCGCTGGACATGGCCGAGGATGACCGGCCGGGCCTCCTTGCCGAGCCGGGTCTCCAGCTCGACGGCGAGGCGGTTGCCGATGCCCTGGAAGCGCTCGTGGCCGTACTGGTCGATGGCGCCCTTGGCGTACGGCATGGAGCCCTCGGCCGGGTGCGCGCCCTCGGCGACGCAGATGACGGCGAACTTCTTGCCCCGGGCGAACCGCTCCTCGACCATCTTGACCAGGTCGTCGACCGCGAAGGGGCGCTCGGGCAGGCAGATGCCGTGGGCGCCGCCGGCCATCCCGGACTCCAGCGCGATCCAGCCCGCGTGGCGGCCCATGACCTCGACGACCATCACCCGCTGGTGGGACTCGGCGGTCGTCTTGAGACGGTCTATGGCCTCGGTCGCGACGCCCACGGCGGTGTCGAAGCCGAAGGTCCGGTCGGTGGCGGAGATGTCGTTGTCGATGGTCTTCGGGACGCCGACGACCGGCATGCCCGCGTCGGAGAGCATCCGGGCCGCCGTCAGCGTGCCCTCGCCGCCGATCGGGATGAGCGCGTCGATGTCGTAACGGCGGGCCAGCTCCTCGCAGTTCTCGGCGGCCTCGCGCAGCCGGTCGCGCTCCAGGCGGGCGGAGCCGAGGATGGTGCCGCCGCGGGCCAGGATGCCGCTGACCGCGTTGAGGTCGAGGGGACGGAAGTGGCCGTCGAGCAGCCCCTTGAAGCCGTCCTCGAAGCCGATGACCTCGTCGCCGTGGCCCACGACGGCGCGGTGGACGACCGACCGGATCACTGCGTTCAGGCCGGGGCAGTCGCCGCCCGCGGTGAGAATTCCGATGCGCATCGAGGTGTGTCTCCTGCTCGCTAGTCGCGCTTTTCCGGGAGGCCGACCGGGGCGGCCTCCGTGCCCTGAACCAGCTCGATTGTTTCACGCCCGGCACGGACCCCGCGCTTTCGGCCGGGCGGGGCGGATGGGCCGGGAGCGGGTAGGGGGGTCCCGGAGGCGGAAACTCCGGCGGGCGGCATAGCGGCCCGCGCAGGTATCGTCAAGAGTCAATGCAGGCCAATGCCGCATTCCTCGGGACGCCGGGGACAGCGCGGGGAGACCCCCCGCGTCCCGGACCCCGGGTGCGGCAGCGCACAACGACGGGAGAGCACGCGTGGCGCGGAGCGTGTACGTGACCGGGATCGACCGGGGGGACGGCCGGCAGGTCGTCGAGCTGGGAGTCATGGAGCTTCTGACGCGTCAGGTGGACCGGGTCGGGGTCTTCCGTCCGCTGGTCCACGACGGCCCCGACCGGCTCTACGAGCTGCTGCGGGCGCGCTACCGGCTCTCCCAGAGCCCGGCGTCGGTCTACGGCCTGGACTACCACGAGGCCTCCACCGTGCAGGCCGAGAAGGGCACCGACGAGCTGGTCTCGCTGCTGGTCGAGAGGTTCCACCAGGTGGCCCGGGAGTACGAGGTGGTGCTCGTCCTCGGCAGTGACTTCGCCGCCACCCAGCTCCCGGACGAGCTGGCGCTGAACGCGCGTCTGGCCAACGAGTTCGGCGCCTCGGTGATCGCGGTCGTCGGGGGCAAGGGCCAGACCGCGGAGTCCGTGCGCGCCGAGACCCGCAACGCCTACCGCGCCTACGCGGGCCTGGGCTGCGACGTGC
Organism: Streptomyces araujoniae; assembly: GCF_050871195.1. Lineage (NCBI taxonomy): Bacteria > Bacillati > Actinomycetota > Actinomycetes > Kitasatosporales > Streptomycetaceae > Streptomyces > Streptomyces araujoniae. The sequence continues at coordinate 5,583,544 of NZ_CP194070.1, read as the reverse complement.
TGGCGATGGTGGTGAACCGGGTCGCCCCGGAGGACCGGGCGGCGATAGCCGAGCGGCTGGCGGCCCGGCTGCCGGTGCCCGTCTCCGTGCTGCCGGACGACCCGGCGCTCTCCGCCCCGACCGTCGCCCAGGTCACCGCGGCGCTGAACGGCACGGTGCTGCTCGGGGACGACTCGGGGCTGGCGCGCGACGCGCTGGACTTCGTCTTCGGCGGGGCGATGCTGCCGAACCTGCTGAACGCGCTGACGCCCGGCTGCATGGTGGTGACGCCCGGGGACCGGGCCGACCTGGTGGTGGGGTCGCTGGCCGCGCACAGCGCGGGGACCCCGCCCATCGCGGGCGTCCTGCTGACCCTGAACGAGCGCCCCGGCGAGGAGATACTCACCCTGGCCGCCCGGCTCGCACCGGGGACCCCGGTCGTCTCGGTGGCCGGTGGCTCCTTCCCCACCGCGGCCGAACTCTTCACCCTGGAAGGCAAGTTGAACGCGGCGACGCCCCGCAAGGCGGAGACCGCGCTCGGCCTCTTCGAGCGCCACGTGGACACCGGTGCCCTGCTGGAGCGGATCTCGGTGGCCCGCAGCGGCCGGGTCACGCCGATGATGTTCGAGCACGAGCTGCTGGAGCAGGCCCGCTCCGACCGCAAGCGCGTGGTGCTGCCCGAGGGCACCGAGGAGCGGGTGCTGCGCGCGGCGGACGTGCTGCTGCGCCGGGACGTCTGCGACCTCACCCTCCTCGGCGATGTGGACACCATCCGCAAGAAGGCCGCCGACCTCGGCATCGACCTCGCCGAGACCCAGATCATCGACCCGCAGACCTCCGAGCTGCGCCAGGTGTTCGCCGAGCGGTACGCACAGCTCCGGGCGCACCGCGGAGTGACGGTGGAACTCGCGTACGACGCCGTGGCGGACGTCAACTACTTCGGCACGCTGATGGTGCAGGAGGGGCTGGCCGACGGAATGGTGTCCGGCTCGGTCCACTCCACCGCCGCCACGATCCGCCCGGCCTTCGAGATCATCAAGACCAAGCCGGACGCCTCGATCGTCTCGTCCGTCTTCTTCATGTGCCTGGCCGACAAGGTCCTCGTGTACGGCGACTGCGCGGTCAACCCGGACCCGGACGCCGAGCAGCTCGCGGACATCGCGGTGCAGTCGGCGGTGACGGCGGCCCGCTTCGGCGTCGAGCCCCGGATCGCGATGCTCTCGTACTCCACCGGCACCTCCGGCTCCGGCGCGGACGTCGACAAGGTGCGCGAGGCCACCGAGCGGGTACGGGCCTCGCGGCCGGAACTGCGGGTGGAGGGGCCGATCCAGTACGACGCGGCCGTCGAGCCGACCGTCGCGGCGACCAAGCTCCCGGACTCCGAGGTGGCCGGGCAGGCGACGGTCCTGATCTTCCCGGACCTCAACACCGGCAACAACACCTACAAGGCCGTGCAGCGCTCGGCGGGCGCGGTGGCGGTCGGCCCGGTGCTCCAGGGTCTGCGCAAGCCCGTCAACGACCTCTCCCGGGGGGCGCTCGTCCAGGACATCGTCAACACGGTGGCCATCACGGCGATCCAGGCGCAGGGCGAGGAGCGCCCCGCATGACGACCCCCGCACCCGACCACGAAAGCACGGCAGCCCCTGTGGAACCGCACCGCGTCCTCGTCCTCAACTCCGGCTCCTCGTCGGTGAAGTACCAGCTGCTCGACATGCGCGACCGCTCGCGCCTCGCCTCCGGGCTGGTGGAGCGGATCGGCGAGGAGACCTCCCGGCTGGTGCACACCCCGCTGGCCGGCGGCGGCGACGGGCCCCGGGAGCGTACGGGCCGGATGGCCGACCACGGCGCGGCGCTCCGGGCGGCGGCCGAGGAGCTGACGGCCGACGGGCTCGGCCTGGACTCCCCCGAACTCGCCGCGATCGGCCACCGGGTGGTCCACGGCGGGCTGCGGTTCACCGCGCCGACCGTGGTCACCGACGAGGTGCTGAAGGAGATCGAGCGGCTGGTCCCGGTGGCCCCGCTGCACAACCCGGCCAACATCACCGGTATCCGTACGGCGCGGGCGCTGCGCCCGGACCTGCCGCAGGTGGCGGTCTTCGACACGGCGTTCCACACGACGATGCCGGAGGCGGCCGCCCGGTACGCGATCGACGTGGAGACCGCCGACGCGCACCGCATCCGCCGCTACGGCTTCCACGGCACCTCCCACGCGTACGTCTCCCGGAGGACGGCCGAGCTGCTGGGCAAGGCACCGGAGGACGTCAACGTCATCGTGCTGCACCTGGGCAACGGGGCCTCCGCCTCGGCGGTCGCGGGCGGGCGGTGCGTGGAGACCTCCATGGGGCTGACGCCCTTGGAAGGGCTCGTGATGGGTACGCGCTCCGGGGACATCGACCCGGCGGTCACCTTCCACCTCAAGCGGGTGGCGGGGATGTCGGCGGACGAGATCGACGTCCTGCTCAACAAGCGGAGCGGGCTGGTCGGGCTCTGCGGCGACAACGACATGCGGGAGATCCGCCGCCGGATCGACGAGGGCGACGAGCGGGCCGCGCTCGCCTTCGACATCTACATCCACCGGCTGAAGAAGTACATCGGCGCGTACGCGGCGGTGCTCGGCCGGGTGGACGCGGTGGCGTTCACGGCGGGGGTCGGGGAGAACTCGGCCCCGGTGCGGGAGGCTGCCATCGCGGGTCTGGAGGGATTCGGCCTCGCGGTGGACGCCGGGCTCAACGCCCGACGGTCCGTTGAGCCGCGGCTGATCTCGCCGGAGCACGCACGGGTGGCGGTCGCCGTGGTGCCGACGGACGAGGAGCTGGAGATCGCCGACCAGACGTTCGCGCTCGTCGCCCCGGACGCCGGACAGCTCGACAACTGAGCACCCCCGCGCCCCTTTGTATCTTCCACCAGACGGAATATTCCGCAGCGAAACAAACCGATAGGATCCGCCTCATGCGCCGTTCCAAAATCGTCTGTACCCTCGGTCCCGCCGTCGACTCCCATGAGCAGCTCGTCGCTCTGATCGAGGCCGGCATGAGCGTGGCCCGTTTCAACTTCAGCCACGGCTCCCACGAGGAACACCAGGGCCGTTACGACCGTGTCCGCAAGGCGGCCGCCGAGACCGGCCGCGCCGTGGGCGTGCTCGCCGACCTCCAGGGCCCCAAGATCCGGCTGGCGAAGTTCGCCGAGGGCCCGGTCGAGCTGGTCCGCGGGGACGAGTTCACCATCACCTCCGAGGACGTCCCCGGCGACAAGTCGATCTGCGGCACCACCTACAAGGGGCTGCCCGGCGATGTCGTCAAGGGCGACCCGATCCTGATCAACGACGGCAACGTCGAGCTGAAGGTCGTCGCGGTCGAGGGCCCCCGGGTGAAGACCATCGTCATCGAGGGCGGTGTCATCTCCGACCACAAGGGCATCAACCTGCCCGGCGCGGCGGTCAACGTCCCGGCCCTCTCCGAGAAGGACGTCGAGGACCTGCGCTTCGCCCTGCGGATGGGCTGCGACCTGGTCGCCCTCTCCTTCGTCCGGGACGCGAACGACGTCAAGGACGTGCACAAGGTGATGGACGAGGAGGGCCGCCGGGTCCCCGTCATCGCCAAGGTGGAGAAGCCGCAGGCGGTCGAGCACATGGAGGGCGTCGTCATGGCGTTCGACGGTGTGATGGTGGCCCGTGGCGACCTGGCGGTGGAGTACCCGCTGGAGAAGGTCCCGATGGTGCAGAAGCGCCTCATCGAACTGTGCCGCCGCAACGCCAAGCCGGTGATCGTGGCGACCCAGATGATGGAGTCGATGATCACCAACTCGCGGCCCACCCGCGCCGAGGCGTCCGACGTCGCCAACGCGATCCTGGACGGCGCGGACGCGGTCATGCTCTCGGCCGAGTCGTCGGTGGGCGCGTACCCGATCGAGACGGTCAAGACGATGTCGAAGATCGTCGTCGCCGCCGAGGAGGAGCTGCTCTCCAAGGGCCTCCAGCCGCTGGTGCAGGGCAAGAAGCCCCGTACGCAGGGCGGTTCGGTGGCCCGCGCCGCCTGCGAGATCGCGGACTTCCTCAACGGCAAGGCCCTGGTCGCCTTCACCCAGTCCGGCGACACCGCCCGCCGCCTCTCCCGCTACCGCGTGGCCCAGCCGATCCTGGCCTTCACCACGGACGAGAACACCCGCAACCAGCTCGCCCTGAGCTGGGGCGTCGAGTCGTACATCGTCCCGCACGCGGACAACACCGACGCGATGGTCGACCTGGTCGACGCGGAGCTGCTGAAGCTGAACCGCTACAACACCGGTGACACGATGGTCATCACCGCCGGCTCGCCCCCCGGCATCCCCGGCACCACCAACATGGTCCGGGTCCACCACCTGGGCGGCGGCGAGGGCTAGGGAGCGTCCGGCGGATCAGGACCGGACACCCCCTGGTCCCCCAGCCCCTGTTCCGTACGACCGTGGGCCGTACCCCTGGTGAGGGGTACGGCCCACGGTTCTGTGCGGCTCCCGGACGGGATCGGGGGTGGTGTCGCTAGCTTCGGCCGGGCTCCAGGTAGTTGTTCAGACCCGGGACCGTGAGCGAGCCGCCGAACTGGCCGGCCTGGACCACCCTGACCTTGGTGAAGAAGGCGAAGGGGACGTTCAGCGGCGGCGGGGTCTGCGGGTTGAAGGTGATCGGGATGAGGCCGAAGAGGTTGCCCTTCAGCTCCTCCGTGTACATCGTCACCGTGCCGTTGCGGATGGTCGACGTGGAGCCGGGGCGCGACTTCACATGGCCCGTGGTCCCCGCCGGGCCGACGGTGAGCTGGTGGAGGTCCTTGATGTCGATGGAGCTGGCGGTGAACTTCAGCACCTTCTTGACGGAGCCGTCCGCCTTCTTCACCTCGACGATGCCCTTGTAGTCCAGGCCGTTCAGGGTGAGCAGCGTGGACTCCAGGACCCACGGCTCGGCCGGGAGCAGCGGGATACCGGGCTCCATGGACGCGGCGGCGAGCGCCTCCGGGTCGGGCACGGGGCAGGGGAAGCGGGGCTTGGCGCCGTCCGGTATGTCCTCGTCCTTCTTGGGGTCGAGGCCCTTGGCGTCCTCGGGCAGCTCCTCGACGCTCCGGCCAGCCTTCTCGGCCGCCTCGCGGATGGCGTCGGCGGTCTTTCCGGCCGCGTCCTCCGCCGGGGACTTCTCCGGCGGCTTCTCCGGGCTCTTCCCGTCGGTCTTCGGCCGGTCCGCCGGCTTCGGGGACTCCGCCGTGGGGCTCGGGGAGGGGCTCGCCGGCGGAGCGGGCTTCTCCTCGGGCTCCTCCTCCGCCTTGTCCTTGTCCTTGTCCGGGTTGAACAGGTCCCTGAGGGCGTCGCCCAGGCCCAGCGGGTCGAGCGGGTTCTTCGACTTGGTGGGCGTGGGGGTGGGGGTGGGGCTCGGCTCCCCGGCGGGCTTCTGCGCGTCCGGCAGCTGTGCGGCGTCGGGCTTCCGCTCGTCCGGCTTCCCGGTGTCCGCCGGGTCCTCGGCGGCCGGGGCGGTCTCCGTGGGCTTCGGGGTGGCGCCGTCGTCCTCGCCCGGCCTCCCGCCCCCGTCCGGCCCGTCCGTGGGCGTCGCCGACGGGGTCGGGGAGGCGGAGGGGCTCGGGGACTCGGAGGCCTCCGGCTCGTCGGACCGGGTGACGCAGGGGCCCGGGGCGAAGGGGATGTCGGGGTTGCCGTCGGCCATGGCGAGCTTGGGCGTGAGGCCCATGCCCACGAAGACGGCGGTCGGCATCGCGGCGAGCGCGAGCGCCTTCTTGCCGTTCGGCATGTGCAACTTGGCCAGCAGCGACTTCTTGGGAGCCGCGTGACGGGGCCCTCGGCGGACCGGGATGCCGTCGTCCGCGTACGCCTTCGGCTGCTGTTGCTCGTCACCCCGCACGGTGTGTCCCTCCGTCATGGCCGGAGGCCGCGTCGTGGTCACCCACCTGCTGCTGCGGAACGGTCGCACCGTGCAGGACGGACCCGGCGTGCTCGCCGCTCTCCGGCCGGCGCTCGTCCAGGGGCGAGGGGTCCGCGTACGGGGCCTCCTCGTCCGCCTCCGGTGCGCCCGGCGCCCAGGAAATGGACAGGGCTCCGCCGACGAGCGCGAAAAGGAATCCGACCAGGAAGCCGCCGATGTTGGCGACGGGCAGGGAGATCAGCGCGAGGAGGATGGCCGCCACACCGGCGAAGACCCGGACGATGCTGTGGAACCACATGGTCAGGCCCAGCGTGATCAGCAGGATGCCGATGATGAGGGATCCGGCGCCGGCGGTGGTGGACATGGCCAGCGTCATATTGCCGAGCCGGAGGTCGGCGTACGGGAAGTAGGCGATGGGCGCACCGCCCAGCATGGTGAACAGACCCGCCCAGAACGGCCGGTTACCCCGCCAGGTGCGGAATTCCCGCCGGTAGGCGGTGAAGTTGTGCTTGTTCTGCCCTGTGGACTCGGGGCTCATGGAAAACAGCTCCCTGGAACCGGTACTGCGGTGAGAAGAGGAGGGGAGCGGCCGGACCCGCCGACGCGGGTCCGGCCACCCGGGCGGGTGCTAGAAGCACTCCTTCTTGTCGCCCGTGTGCAGCCTCAGCTTCAGGTCGCTGAGCTTGAAGGTGCCGGCCGTGGTCGCCCACGCCGTCTGCTTCACCTTCGTCAGGACGGCCTCGTCGGCGCGCTGCGCGAAGCCCTCCTTCTTCGCCTGCGTTCCGGGCTGGATGCCTATGCCCTCCGGGTCGCCGTCCTTCTTCAGCGAGCCGGCCGCGACACCGATGTCGATGTTCTTGAACTCGGCATCCGCGTCGAGCTGGGAGACGTCCAGGTAGAGGTTGGTGGCCCTAACCGGATTGTCGGGGTTCGTCCCGGCCCTCAGCTCAAGGCTGACGTTGCCGAGGACGGGCACCTTCGGCGTGACCACCGACTGGCACATGTTGGTGATCGTGGCGCTGCTGAAGCCCGACACCGCGACCGCGTGCACCGCGTCCTTGCCCTCGAGGTCCTTGCCGGTCGCGACGCTGCCGTACTGGACGAAGTTCTTGCCCTCCAGCCGGTCGGTCCTGACCTTGAACTCCTGGCCGGACACGCTGAACGACGCGGCCAGGGCGCCCTGGGCAAGACCGACACCGACCGCCGCCGTCGCGACGACGCTCGGCACCATGACCAGAGCGAAACGCTTCCATCTCGTCCCACCGCGAACCTGGGAACTCATAACTTGCTCCTTCTTCTCGGACGTACATCTCCGGTCGGGTGCGGGACCCGTCCTGGGATGGGAGAAGTTCTACGTCCTCGGGAAGGAGAGCGCCCGCGGACGGAGACGCGTACCGCATCCGCCCCACCGGCGTTCACCCCCGAGCGACAACCACCGGCCGCACGGTGTGCGCGGCCGGTCGGACAGGCCCCGCCTGTCGGCGGGAACCCCCCTGTCCACGACCGGCGCCACTGCCGCCGGCCCACTCGGTGGGGACCCATCAGACCCTCCCGCACCGGCTGGGGACCGGACCGGAGGTATGGGACCGAGCGTGGCCGATCGTGGTGCATTCGGGGCCGCCGCACAAGGGGGGTCGTTACTTGTCAGTAACGGCGCGATAACCGAGCCGCGACCGGACGACACATACCGGCCACACAGGGTGGAACGAAAGGGACATCCAAATGGCGGGAAAATCCCTGGAACCGGGACAGAGCCACCACCTTGACTTACTCCGAGTAACAGCATGTTGCTTTGTTAAGATTTGGCAAAGCGGAGGCGACTCTTGGCGTCCGGACGGCAAAACGGCCGCGCTGCCCGAAGGGCATCACGGCCGTCTTGTCATATCGGAACAATCGGGAACATCAGCGCCCGGTCGGCGCCCCCGGTCACCTCCCGGCCGCCCCTGATCGGCTTCCGGTCGGCTTCCGGTCAGAAGAGGACGCGCGCCAGCGCGGTGCGGGCCGCGGTGACCCGGGGGTCCTCCGGGCCGATCACCTCGAACAGCTCCAGCAGCCGCAGCCGGGCGGTGTTCCGCTCGTCGCCCGTGGTGCGGCGGACCGCCTCGACGAGCCGGCCGAAGGCGTCCTCGACATGACCGCCCACCAGATCCAGGTCTGCGGCGGCGATCTGGGCGTTCACGTCGTCCGGCTTCTCCGCCGCGTCCTTGCGGACCGCGGCCGGATCCATGCTCTGCACCCGGCCGAGCAGCTCCGCCTGGGCCAGCCCGAGCTTGGCCTCCGGGTTGCCCGGGTCGTCGGTGAGCACGTTCTTGTACGCCTGCACGGCGCCGCCGAAGTCATTGGCGTCGAGCGCGGAGGCGGCGGCCTCCAGCAGGGCGTCGTACGGACCGGCCGGCACCTCGGCCGGGGCGGCGTCCGCCGAGGCGTTCGGGTCGACGGCGATCCCGGTGAGGCCGAAGCGCTGCTCACCGACCTGGATCAGCTGGTCCAGCGTCTCGCGGATCTGGGCCTCGGGGGCCGCGCCCTGGAAGAGCGGGAGGGCCTGCCCGGCGACCACGGCGAAAACGGCCGGGATGCCCTGGATGCCGAACTGCTGCATCAGCATCTGGTTGGCGTCGACATCGACCTTGGCCAGCAGGAAGCGGCCGTTGTACTCGACGGCCAGGCGCTCCAGCAGGGGGCCCAGCTGCTTGCACGGCTCGCACCACTCGGCCCAGAAGTCGATGACGACCGGGACCTCGGCCGAGCGCTGGAGGACATCGCGCTCGAAGCCTGCTTCATCGACGTCGATCACCAGGGCGGCGGGCGTCACGGCACCGGCGCCCCCCGTGCGGGCGGCCTGTGCACGGGCCTGCTCCGCCTTGGCCTTGGCCTCGCCGGCCGCCTTGACAGCGGCGAGGTCGACGACGCCGCTCATGGACATGTTCCTAGGCTGCATACGTACATCCTCCCCCCTGAGCACGCCGTTCCGGAAAGCGATACGGGAACCGGGCCGGTCCGCGGCACCGGCCGGTGTGCCGGGCGGGCGGACGAAGGCGGTCCCCAGGGCCCTGAAGAACCCCGGCGGGGCTCCGAAAAGACCCCGGTGGATCAGAGACGGGCCCCGATGAGGCCCGGTGGACCTTCCGGATCCCCATCCGGCCGGTCCGTGCGGCTCCGGGTCCCCACCCGGCGCCTGGGGCCTTGTCGAAGGCCCCGGTGGCTGTCGCTCGTTCGTTCCGTGGCGTACGGGGGCGGGCCTGCCGCCTTCCTTACGCTACGACCCGTAGCGTAACTGCCGATCAGCCCGCCGGAACAGGCCCTCCCGGTGATCTGTCTCACGGAACCCGGGCCGGAGCGGACGTGCCTACCGGCCGGTATGGTCACCGCATCATGAGCAGCACCGACCCCCGAGCCGCCCGGACAGGGCGTCCTCGCTCCACCGCCGCCGACGCCGCGATCCTGGAGGCGACGCGCGCCTCCCTGGTCGACCTCGGCTGGTCGAAGCTGACCATGGGCGACGTGGCGGCCCGGGCCGGTGTCGCCAAGACGACCCTCTACCGGCGGTGGGCGGGGAAGAACGAGCTGGTGGTGGACGCGGTGGCCGTCCTCTTCGACGAGCTGGAGCTCCCCGACCGGGGCAGCCTGGCCGCCGACGTGCAGGGCGTGGTGCTCCAGTTCGCCGCCCTGCTGGAGCGGCCGGAGACCCGGACGGCGCTGATGGCGGTGGTCGCCGAGTCCACCCGGGACGACTCGCTGCGGATGCGGATCCGGGACTCGATCGTGGAGCGGCAGAAGCGGCTGGTGCTGGAAGGCCGGGAGCGCGCGCAGCGGCGGGGCGAACTGCCCGTCGAGCCGGACGCGGGGGTGGCGGACCGCACCGCCGATCTGATCTTCGACGTGATCGCGGGTGCGGTGGTGCACCGGATGCTGGTGAGCGCCGAGCCGGTGGACGCCGCGTGGGCGAGCGGGTTCACCACGCTGTTGCTGCTGGGGCTTTCGGGGGCGCGGCCGGGCTAGGGCCTGTCGTCGAACTGCCGTCGTCGCCCGGAGGGCGGCCGTGCGGCGTTCGACGGTGTTGGCAGGGGCACTACAAGAATGGCGGTGCGGACTCTAGGGTCGGGGCGATCCTTCCGACCAGAGGAGTCGCCCCGTGCGTACGCGCTTACTGGCCCCGCTCGTCCTTCTGCTGACCGGCGCCCTGCTCTCCCCCACCACCGCCACGGCCGGCCCGGAACGGCCGGAGCCGGTCGCCACCGCGGCGGAACCGGCCGCCGCTCCCGGCTGGACTCCCCCGCTGAGCACCCGGGGCCGGTGGATCGTGGACGCGGAGGGCCGCCGCTTCAAACTGAGGTCCGGCAACTGGCACGGCTCCAGCGGCACCTGGAACGGCTCGGGACCGGAGGACGATCCGGCCAACAACCACGCGGGCGAGGTCGGACGCCGGGCACCGCTCGGGCTCGACCGGAAACCGATGGGCGAGATCATCGCCGATTTCCGGGAGCTGGGGCTCAACAGCGTACGGCTGCCCTTCTCCAACCAGATGATCGACGACACCCGGCCGGTCACCGGTCTGGCCGCCAACCCGGAGCTCAACGGCCTCCGCCCGCTGGAGGTGTTCGACCGGGCGGTGCGCGCGCTGACCGACGCCGGGTTCGCGGTGATCCTCAACAACCACAGCACGGCGTCCCGCTGGTGCTGCGGGGTGGACGGCAGCGAGCGCTGGAACAGCGGCCAGACCACCCGGGAGTGGGTGGACGACTGGGTGCTGCTGGCCAAGCGCTACCGCTCCAACCCCCGTGTGGTCGGAGCCGATCTGCGCAACGAGGTGCGCCGCGACGTGTGGGACGACCCCAACTGGGGGCTCGGCGACGCGCACGACTGGGCGGCCGCCGCACAGGAGGCGGGCGACCGCATCCTCACGGAGGCCGATCCGGAGCTGCTCATCATGATCGAGGGCATCAACTGGGCCGGTATCCCGGTGGACGGCTTCTGGCGCGACCGCCCCCACCTCAAGCCCGTCGCCACCCTCTCGCACACCCTGGTGCGCTCCCACAAGCTGGTCTACGCGGCCCACTACTACGGTTACACCGGCCCCCGGCACAGCGGCGCGACCGGGATCGGTGAGACGAGCGATCCGCGCTACCGCGACCTGGGCCGGACGGAGCTGTTCGCCGAGATGCAGCGCAGCTCCGCCTATGTGGCCAACACCCCCGACCGGCACTTCACCGCACCGGTGTGGATCAGCGAGTTCGGCGTGGCGAAGGACGCCGGCGCCGTGGACCGGGCGTGGTTCACCGACACCGTGGACTTCCTCGTCGCGAACGACCTGGACTTCGCCTACTGGCCCGTCGTGGGCTTCCACGAGAACGACCGGGGCAACCAGTGGGGGCTGTTGCGCTACGACGCGGACGGCGCCCGGCGCAGCGTTCTGGACCCGGACGACTGGCGCTCGGCCGCCTGGCGCGCGCTGACCTCCGCCGCCGGCCGTCAGGGCGTGGTGGAGCCGGTGCGGACCTGGTCGATGCTGAAGGGCACGCACGCCGACGCCAACCGCTCGCTGCGGGCGGCGGCCGACTGGGACAGCGGCGCCCGCAAGCTGACCTGCCCGGACGACCAGCGCCTCATCGGCATCAGCCAGCGCGGCCAGGGCGGGCTGTGCACCGACGCCGGGGCCCCGGGCCTCGGGGCTCCGGGGGCGCTGCGCACGGTGACGTCGGAGGCGGGCGTCACCACGGACTGGGCGCGCGGCTTCACCAAGTACCAGTGCGCCGAAGGCCAGTTCATGACCGGCTACAGCGTGCGCGGCAACCGGGTGTCGGCGGTCCTGTGCTCCCCGGCCCGGATCGCGCTCGCGGGTCCCGGCCGCACGCTGTGGGACGACCGGGGCGACAGCCGGCCGTCCTCGGGCGAGGGCGGGGACTACGCGACGGGCTTCTACAAGGCGCAGTGCCGGGCGGACGAGTACGCGGCGGGGATCGCCTTCTCCACGGCGATCGGCCGCGCGGGCACGCCGGACGCGCTGTACTGCCGGGGGCTGCCGGGCTGACGGCCCGCTCCCCGGCCCGCGCGGGCCGGGGGCTGCCCGGACGACGGCGGCGCTCCCCGGCCCGCGAGCACGGCGCGGGCCGGGGAGCGTGCCGCAGGGCGGGGACGTGCCGCGGGCCGGGGAGCGTGCCGCAGGGCGGGGACGTGCCGCAGGCCGGGGAGCGCCGCGGCTCAGAAGCCCGGCGGCTCCGTGTACGTGCCCCACTCCTCGCGCAGCGCCTCGCAGATCTCGCCGAGCGTGGCCTCGGCCCGGACCGCGTCCAGCATCGGCGCGATCATGTTCGAGCCGTCGCGGGCGGCGACGAGCATCGCGTCCAGCGCGGCGCTCACCTTCGCGTCGTCCCGGGCGGCCTTGCGGGCGGTGAGCTGGCTCACCTGGTCGCGCTCGACCTCGTGGCTGACGCGGAGGATCTCCAGGTCGCCGGTGACCGAGCCGTGGTGGACGTTGACGCCGACGACCCGCTTGTCGCCCTTCTCCAGGGCCTGCTGGTAGCGGAAGGCGGACTCCGCGATCTCGCCGGTGAACCAGCCGTCCTCGATGCCGCGCAGGATGCCGGAGGTGATCGGCCCGATCGGGTGCCGCCCGTCGGGGTGGGCCCGGGTGCCGCGCTCCCTGATCTGGTCGAAGATCTTCTCGGCCTCGGCCTCGATCCGGTCGGTGAGCTGCTCCACGTACCAGGAACCGCCCAGCGGGTCGGCCACGTTGGCCACCCCGGTCTCCTCCATCAGCACCTGCTGGGTGCGCAGCGCGATCTCGGCGGCCTGCTCGGAGGGGAGGGCGAGCGTCTCGTCCAGGGCGTTGGTGTGGAGCGAGTTGGTGCCGCCGAGCACGGCCGAGAGCGCCTCGACGGCCGTCCGTACGACGTTGTTGTACGGCTGCTGCGCGGTGAGGGAGACCCCGGCGGTCTGGGTGTGGAAGCGGAGCCACTGCGCCTTGTCGGTCTTGGCTCCGTACGTCTCCTTCATCCAGCGGGCCCAGATGCGGCGGGCGGCCCGGAACTTGGCGATCTCCTCGAAGAAGTCCAGGTGCGCGTCGAAGAAGAAGGAGAGCCCGGGGGCGAAGGTGTCGACGTCCAGGCCCCGGGAGAGGCCCAGCTCCACGTAGCCGAAGCCGTCGGCCAGGGTGTACGCCAGCTCCTGCGCGGCCGTCGCCCCGGCCTCGCGGATGTGGTAGCCGGAGACGGAGAGCGGCTTGTAGGCGGGGATGGAGGCGGCGCAGTGCTCCATCAGGTCGCCGATGAGGCGCAGATGGGGCTCGGGCTGGAAGAGCCACTCCTTCTGCGCGATGTACTCCTTGAAGATGTCGGTCTGGAGCGTGCCGTTGAGCACGCCCGGGTCGACGCCCTGGCGCTCGGCGGCGACCAGGTACATGCAGAAGACCGGGACGGCGGGTCCGCTGATCGTCATCGAGGTGGTGACGTCGCCGAGGGGGATGTCCTTGAAGAGGATCTCCATGTCGGCGGCGGAGTCGATGGCGACCCCGCAGTGGCCGACCTCGCCCAGCGAGCGTGATTCGTCGGAGTCGCGGCCCATCAGGGTCGGCATGTCGAAGGCGACGCTGAGGCCGCCGCCGCCCGCCGCGAGGATCATCTTGTAGCGCTCGTTGGTCTGCTCGGCGTTGCCGAACCCGGCGAACTGGCGGATGGTCCACGTACGGCCCCGGTAGCCGGTGGGGTGCAGCCCCCGGGTGAAGGGGTACTCCCCCGGCCAGCCGATCCGCTCGAACCCCTCGTACGTGTCGCCGGGGCGGGGCCCGTAGACGGGCTCCACCGGGTCCCCGGAGAGCGTGGTGAAGTCCGCGTCACGCTTGCGGGCCTTGTCGTAACGGGCCTGCCAGCGGAGGCGGCCCTCCTCGATCGCGTCAGCGTCCATGCTTCGAATTTACTAGGACGTCCTAGTAAATGTCGATGGCAAACCGCCCGGCGCTTGCGCGCGGGGCGGTTGGGGGTGCCGTACCGGTCAGGCCTTCGCGGGCGCCGGGGCGGTCCCGTCGACCAGCGCCTGGGCCTCGCGGCTCACCTTCGGCTCGACGAAGAAGGAGGCGAAGGGGATGCAGCCGGCCGCCAGCACCCACAGGAGCTTGCCGAACGGCCACTTCGCCTTGGAGCCGAGGTCGAAGGCGAAGATGACGTAGACGATGAACAGCACGCCGTGGATCTGGGAGATCACCATGGTGTCGCCGGTGTCGAACCCGTACTTCGCGATGATCGCCACCGTGAAGACGAGCAGCCAGATGGCGGTGACGTAAGCCATCACCCGGTAGCGGGTGAGCACGTTCTGTTTCATGGAACGAGCGTAACCGTGCGCCCGGGGCGATCTTCGCGCGGGCCCGCCGTTACGAGGACGCCGCCCTCACCCCTCGTCGAAGTCCTGGGCCGCCACCCGCAGCGGCCGGAGCATGGCGAAGATCTCCGCGCACTCCTCGGCGTCGTACGCCCCGAGCCCGAACTCCATCGCCATCAGCTCCTCGGTGGCCGACTCGACGACCTCGCGCCCCTTGTCCGTGATGGAGGCGAGCGTCCCGCGGCCGTCGTTGGGGTTGGGGCGCTTGCTGACCAGGCCGGACCTGACCAGCCGGTCCACGGTGTTGGTGACCGAGGTGGGGTGCACCATCAGCCGCTCCCCGATCTTCGACATCGGCAGCTCGCCCGCCTTGGAGAAGGTGAGCAGCACCAGCGCCTCGTACCGGGCGAAGGTGAGTCCGTACGGCTTGACGACGGCGTCCACCTCGGCCAGCAGGATCTGCTGCGCCCGCATGATCGAGGTGATCGCCCCCATGGCGGGCACGGGCCCCCAGCGCTGCCGCCAGAGTTCCTCGGCACGGGCGATGGGATCGAAAGGAAGGCTGAGCGGCTTCGGCACGGCAATGACCTTACCGACTGGTCATATGCCGGTCAGCCCCGTCTCGCCTTTCGGTATCGGACATCCGTCCGGGGGCCGTCCGGCGGACCTCCGCGACGACGAGCAGCGTGGTGACGGTACCGATGATTCCGGATCCGGCGACCACCTGGTGCACGGGGAAGAACTCGGCCGCGAGCCCCGCCAGCGCCATGCCCGCGCCCTGGATCGTCATCAGCCCGGCGGTGAGCAGCGTCATGGCCCGGCCGCGCAGCTCCGGCGGTACGGCGTCCACGAACCACTGGTCCAGCCCGATGACGTACGAGGCGCCCATCCCGGCCAGCGCGAGTGCGGCGAGGGCGAGCGGCAGCCCCGGCCGGACCGCGTACACCACCAGCGGCAGCAGCCCTGCGGCGGCGACCGGCAGCACGATCCTCGATCGGGTACGGGGCCGGAGCCCGGCCCCCACGAACAGCTCGGCCCCCACGTGCCCCACCGCCATCGCGCAGAGCAGCAGCCCGAGGGCGGCGGGCGGGGCCCCGATCGCGTCGGCGTACGGAGCGGCCAGCGCCTCCGGGGCGACCACGAACATCGCGGGCAGCCAGAAGAGCAGGAGCAGCGCCCGGACGCGGCGGTTGCCGAGCACCAGGCGGGCCCCGGAGAGCGACTCCCCCAGCAGGGTGGCGCCGCCCCCGGAGGACGCCGTACGGGCCGGGCGGTCACGGGTGCCGAGGCGGAGCAGGGCCGCCGAGCAGAGGAACGTGACCACGGTGACGGTGATCGCCCCGCGCGGGGAGAGGACGGTGAGCAGCACCCCGCCCGCGCCGAAGCCGAGGAGCATCGCGCTCTGCGAGACGATCCGCAGGAGCGAGCGGCCCAGGACGTAGAGGTCGCCCTCGCCCAGGATGTCGGTGAGCGCGGCCATCCGGGTCCCGGTGAAGACCGGCGCGATCGCGGCGACCAGACAGCGCAGGGCGAGGAGTCCGGCGACCGGGGTGGCGGGCAGCAGCATCGCGGCGACGCAGACCGCGCAGACGAGATCGCAGACGACCAGGACCCGGCGGGCCGGGTAGCGGTCGGCCACGCCCGCGAGGAGGGTCCCGCCGACCGCGTACGGGAGGAGCCCCAGCGCGAACGTCAGCGCGCTGAGCAGCGGGGAGCCGGTGAGGTCGTAGACGAGGACGGTGAGGGCGAGTTCGCTGACGACGACGCCGAGGAGCGAGAGCAGGTGCGCGGCGAAGACGGCCCGGAACTCGCGGACGGCGAGGACGGCGCGGTAGCCGGTGGGAAGGACGGAGGAGGACGCCTGGGACATGACCCGCAGCCTGGGGCCGGGGCGTGGATCGCCCTAGACTTTCGGCCGGGGACGAATCTTCGACGCGGGGGCCGGTATGCCGTTCCAGCTGCACTTCGACGAGAGCGACCTGCTGCGCTGCCGGTTCGCGCTCTCGCCGCTGGTCGAGACCCAGGAGGCGGTCCGCACCCTGGCCCGCCGCCACCGGCACGGCTACCACCTGCCCTGGCTGCGGCGGATCAGTGCGGCGGCCGCGACGCTCGCCCTGGAGCCGCTCTGGCTGCTGATGCCGGACGGGGGCCACAACCCGGACTTCATCTGCCCGCCGCCGATCGGACCGCTCGCCACCTTCGAGGAGGAGATCGCGGGCGTGCGGGCGGTCGATCCGGAGGTGGCGCGGGCTGACATGGAGGCGGCGCTGGCGGAGCGGCCCGGCGCCCGGGAGTCCGTGACGGGCCGTCGGCTGCTGGCGGACCCGGCGCGGGCCGTGCGGGAGATCGCCGACCTGCTGGAGCGGGCCTGGCAGGTGCTCATCGAGCCGTACTGGCCCCGGCTGCGGGCGCTGCTGGAGGCGGACATCGCCTACCACTCGCGCAAGCTCGCGGACGGCGGGCTGGCGGGGCTGCTGGGCGAGGTGAGTACGCAGCTGAGCTGGAACGGCGCGACGCTCACCGTGCAGGGGACCCGGGGCGACCACGAACAGGTGCTGGGCGGGCAGGGGCTGGTGCTGATGCCGAGCGTCTTCGTCTGGCCCGAGGTGGTGGGCGGCCATCGGGAGCCGTGGCAGCCGGGGCTGATCTACCCGGCGCGCGGGATCGGCGGGCTGTGGAGCGGGGCCGGGGAGCGGACGCCGGAGACTCTGGCCCGGCTGCTGGGCCGGGTGCGGGCCGATGTGCTCTGCGCGCTGGACGAACCGGCCGGCACGAGTGTCCTGGCCCACCGGCTCGGCCTCGCCCCCTCCTCCGTGTCGGCACATCTGTCGGTGCTGCGCGGGGCGGGGCTGCTGACCTCGCGGCGGTACGGACACCAGGTGCTGTACGAGCGGACGCCGCTGGGGATCGCGCTGGCCGCCGCCACCTGAGCGGCGCCCGGTGGCGGATGGTGTGGCGGCGCCACTCCCGGTGACCGGTATGCCACGATTATTCACGTTTCCGTATGCGTGTTCAGGCGACCCCGACGCCTGCCCGCCGTGCGGCGTCCCGTATCCGTGAGCCACCGCCGTCCGAGGGGGCTGGATGTCCGGCCGTAGAACCATGTCCAGAGGCTTCGGCCTGTTCTCCGCCCTTGCCGCCGCCACGCTCGCGGCCGCTCTCACCGCCGGGTGCTCGACGCCCGGTTCCCCGAGCCCGACGGCCGCCGACGCCGACCCCGTACGCGGTGAACCGGCGCCGAGCGCGGCCTCCCCGTACTGGGTCGACCCGGACAGCGACGCCGCCCGCCAGGTGCGCGCCTGGGACCGGGAGGGACGGAAGGACGACGCGAAGGCGCTGCGGCGGATCGCGGACCGGCCAGTGGCGCTCTGGCCCGCCTGGGACGCGCCCGGGCCGGAGATCGTGGCGGCCACCAAGGACGCGGCCCGCACGAAGAAGACCGTCGTGCTCGTCGCGTACAACATCCCGCACCGCGACTGCGGCCTCTACTCCGCGGGCGGCGCCAAGGACGCGGACACCTACCGGTCCTGGATCCGGGAGTTCGCGGACGCCATCGGGGACGCCCCGGCCACCGTGGTCCTGGAGCCCGACGCGCTCCCCCACATCGCGGACGGCTGCACCCCGCCCGAGCACCACGCCGAGCGCTACCAGCTGCTCTCCGAGGCCGTGGACACGCTCAAGGCCGGGGCCCGGACCACCGTCTACCTGGACGCGGGCAACCCGGACTGGATCGTGGAGCCGGAGAAGATCGCGGAGCCGCTGCGCCGGGCCGGGATCGACCGGGCCGACGGCTTCTCGCTCAACGTCTCCAACTTCCAGTCCAACGCGAGCGTGAAGGAGTACGGCGCCCTCCTCTCCGGCTCCCTCGGCGACGCGCACTACGTGATCGACACCAGCCGCAACGGCGGCGGCCCCCTCACCGGCGACCGCGCCGAGGCCTGGTGCAACCCGCCGGGCCGGGCGCTCGGCACGCCCCCGACCACCGACACCCGCGACGACCGCCTCGACGCCTACCTGTGGATCAAGCGGCCCGGCGAGTCGGACGGCACCTGCCGGGGCGGCCCGGAGGCGGGCACCTGGTGGCCGGAGTACGCGCTGGGGCTGGCCTCCCGCGCCACGTCCTGAGCGGCCCGGGACCCGTGGCACCGTAGTTCAAAGATTGCGCAAGCTCTAAAGTGTTGCCATGGGATACGAAGCCAGGGCACACACCACCACACCCCAGGAACGGCGGCGGGCACAAGAGGCGTCCGCCGCCGCGGAACCCACCCAGGAGGCCGCCGTACTCGTCGGCGGCCCCGCGGACGGCACCCGGATACGGGTCGCCGGCCGCCCCTCCGTCGTGCAGATCACCTACCCCTGCGAGCTGGACGGACCGGCGGGCGGCGCCCGGGCGGACGCGCTCTACGTCTACCGGCGCGATCCGCGCGTGGCGAGCGAACCCCTGCGCTACGGGGTCGACCCGGCCAGTCCCTGACGTACCGCTCGCCGGGCGGCGCGGGAACGTCTGGCCCGCAGGAGCGCGGGCTCAGGACGCCTTGACCCACTTCGCCACCGACGGGACGCCGTCGGTGTCCGTCACGAAGAGCATGTACCAGCCGGGCGGCACCAGCGTGGCGTCGTCCGGCACGGTCACGCTCACCTCGCCCTTCCCCTTCTTCAGCGTCAGCTCGATGGAGCGCTGCTCCACGTCCGTGGTGTGCGTGACCGCGCTCGGCCGCATCAGCCGGGCCGTCGCGATCCGGTCCGCGTCACCGGTCTCGAAGGTGACCGTCTTCCCCAGCTCCACCGCCTGCGGACCGGCCCCGATCACCGGCCGCTCGCCCTTGGCCCGGTGCAGGGCGGGCGGGGTGTAGACCTCCATGCGCTGCTCGAACTTGCCGAGCTTGGTGTTGTCCTTGTCCCCGTAGAGCGAGTCGGAGCCGAAGGTGGCGACCCGGCCGTCGGGCAGTAGCAGCGCCTCGGAGTGGTAGTTCCGGCCGATCGTCGGCTCGGCCGCCTCCTCGAAGGTGTTGGTCCTGGGGTCGTAGGACTGCGCCTTGAGGATGTTGCTGTCCCCGCGGCCCCGGTAGTCCTCGGAACCGCCGCTGGTGAAGACGGTGTCGTCCGGCATGATCACGCTGTTCAGGTAGCGCGTGCCCTGCGGCAGATCGGGTCCCGCCCTGAAGGCCGGGCTGGCCTCCTTGAGGTCGATGACGGCCGTGCGGGCGGTCGACTTCTTCGACTCACCGACCCCGCCGCCGCCCAGCACCATCACCTTCTGGTCCTGCACGGGCGGCAGCAGCAGCGAGGCCGCCGTCTCCAGCTGGTCGGTGTCGGTCAGCCCGGGGATCTTGGTGAAGGTGTTCTTCTCGATGTCCCACATCCCCGGGTCGCGCCCCTTGTCGGCCGGTCCGTAACCGGCGTTGGCGCCCGGGTAGAAGAGCTTGCCGCCCTTGGTGAGGAAGAGCGCCGGGTAGGTGGGGAAGTACTGGAAGGGGCCCTTGGTCCACTTCTTGGTCTTCGGGTCGTAGATCTCGTTGTCGCCGGGGAGGATCGCGCCCACGTCGTCGAGGCCGGAGACCGAGAGCACCCGGCCGTCCTCCAGGCCGACGAGCGTCGGATACCAGCGGGCCTCCTTCATCGGGTCGACCTTGATGTACTTCTCCGCCGTCGGGTCGAACTCGTAGGCGGCCTTGATCCCCTGGAAGTCCTGCTTGTCCATGGTGATCTTCTCGGCGAGCCCGTACGAGTTGTCGGCCTCCTTGCCCTTCAGCCCGACGATCTCGTACTGGGCGGCCTTCGTCGCCACCGCCTCCGGGCCGTCCTTCACCGCCTCCACGAAGACCCGCTGCTCGGCCGCCGTCACCTTCGTCTTCCACGGCTTCATCTGGCCGCTCTTGAAGTACGTGACCTCGAACTCGCGCTTCGCCTTGGGCACGGTGACGTCGAACTTGGCCACGTACTCGGCCCCGGAGGGCGAGCGGAAGACCGTGCCCTTCTTCAGCTTCAGCGGCTTGTCCGGGTTCTCGTTCTTCACCCGCATCCCGCCACCGGCCCGCTGCACCTTGTCGTCCAGCACCTCGTAGCGGGCGGTGCCGCCGGCGATCAGCAGCCGCCCGTCCGGGAGCTGGGCGTGGCCGCTGCAGAAGAAGTCCTCCGGGGTGGGGACCTTCTGGAAGGTGTTCTTCGCCGGGTCCCAGAGCACGGTGTCGAAGGTGCCCTCGTCGAAGTGCTTCTGGTCGTTGCCCGACCCCGCGACGATCAGCACCTTGCCGGTGTGCAGGAGCGCCGCGTGGATGGCGTTGGTGCGGTACTCCTTCGGGATCTCGACCTGCTCCCAGGAGCCGTACCGCGCCTTGTACTTCGGCTGGGCGATCTTGTACGCGTGGTACTGGTCCTCCGCGAAGGAGAGCGCCGCCGGCGCGTTGAGCCCCGCGAGCACGACGACCGCGCCGCCGCCCAGGAGCGTCTTCCTCATCTTCTTCGAAGGCCGGTAGGCCATGGGTCAGTTCCCTCCTGCGGTGGTGGTGGCGGTGGTCCCGGCCGTCGCGGTGCCGGGTGCCGGGGCGGTGGGAGCGGCGGCGGTCGTCGTGGTGACGAACGCGGCCTCCGGCAGCGGCTGTACGGGGGTGGGTGCGAGCGCGGCCGCGGGCGCGGACGCGGGGACGGTGCTGCGGGCACGCTCACGCCGGTCCTTCCACTCCGTCCAGACCCACACCACGACCGGGGAGAGGGCGATCGCGAGCCCGAGCGTGGCCCAGGTCCGCATCGCCACATGCGTGTGGTCCAGATAGACGGAGGCGATGAGCGAGGAGAGCAGGACCGCGGCCCAGAAGAGGTGGATACGGAAGGTGAGCAGCCGGTCCGGGGAGACCTGGCCCCCCTTGGGGGTGACGACGAACCGCCCGTCGGTGCGCAGCAGCGCCGAGCCGAGGGACTTGAGGTAGATCGGCGCGGAGAGCGCGGACATGGCCATCCCGGCGAGACCGCCGGAGCCCTCGGGTTCGTGCGGGGAGACGTTGTGCCGCCGGTTCCAGAGGTAGAGGCCGATCTGGAGGGCCGCCGCGTCGCTGTAGAGCATCAGCCAGATGGAGGCGGCGACCTGGGTGCCGGAGGCCCCGAACCAGAGGAAGAGCACACAGCTGCCCACGCCGAGCAGCCAGTTGACGGCCGTCATGGGGTAGTAGACGAGCATCAGCGTGTAGCTGAGGAGCCGGCCGGGCGGCACCCGGAAGAGCATTTTGGCGTACTGCTTGAACAGCGTCTCGTACGTCCCCCTCGACCAGCGCAGCTGCTGGGTGAAGAAGTCCGTCCAGGAGGCGGGCCCCTCACCGACGGCCAGCACGTCGGGGGTGTAGACGGAACGCCAGTAGCGCCCCGTGGCGGGGTTGCGGCGGCGGTGGATCTCGAAGCCGGTCGCCATGTCCTCGGTGATCGAGTCGTAGAGGCCGCCGACCTGCCGCAGCGCGGCGACGCGGACGACGTTGTTGGTGCCGACGAACATCGGGGCGCCGTAGCGGTTGCCCGCGCGCTGGATCAGGGCGTGGAAGAGGAACTGCTGCGACTCGGCGGCCTTGGTGACGGCCGAGTCGTAGTTCCCGTACACCTGCGGTCCGACGACGAAGGCGACGTCGGGATCGCGGAAGTAGCCCAGCATCCGTTCCAGGAAGTTGGACATCGGCACGTGGTCGGTGTCGACGGAGGCGAAGAAGTCGTAGTCGTCTCCGTGCAGGGCGATCCAGGCGTTGTAGTTGCCGTGCTTCGTCCTGGCCTTGTGGGCGCCCTTCCTGCGGTTCCACTCGGGCACCCCGCGCCGGGTGAAGTGGTGCACCCCCAGCTCCGCGCAGAGCATCCGGGCGGCGGGGTCGTCGCCCTCGTCCAGGAGCCAGATGTCCAGCGGTCCGGAGTGCGTGAGGCGCACCGCGCCCTTCAGGGTGGCGCGCACCATGGAGAGCGGTTCCTTGCCGGGGACGTACGTGGTGAGGAAGGCGACCCGGGTGCCCGGCTCGGGCGTGACGGGTACGGGGTCCCGGGCGACCAGCGTCGCGTGGGCGATGGAGACCACGTTGACCAGCATGAAGAGCCCGATCAGGCCGATCGAGACCAGCATCGCGGTGTCGGCGACGACGAGCCAGCGCTCCCCGTTCTCCCGGTCGGTCCAGTGGGTGGGCCAGACCAGGTAGAGCATCAGGGTGGCGGTGAGGACCGGGGCCAGCGTCATCAGGAGGACGGCCCTTATTCGGTGCTTCTCCGTAGAGAGCAGGGATCGGTACCGCACCCGGTATCCCTCGGGGTCCGGCTCGGTGAGCGGTCCCGCGAGCCGGCTGTAGGTGTCGTAGTCGTAGCCCTCCGACCGCACCGGTGCCCTCCTACTGTCGAACAGGTGGATACCCCTACAGAAGGGGACATGTTTCACCGTGTCGACCCGGCAGGTCCGAGTGAGCGGTTTTCGACCCGGGAACGGAAGAGCCCCCGGCCGTGTGGCGCCGGGGGCTTATCGGGTGAACGCGGGGCGGTGGGCGGCGGACGGGCCGTCAGGGGGCAAGATAGCGCTCCACCGTCTCGACCTTCGAGGTCAGACCGTCGGTGACACCGGGCCGGATGTCGGCCTTCAGTACCAGGGAGACGCGTCCCGCGCGGGCCTCGACGGCGGCCACGGCGCGCTTGACGACGTCCATGACCTCGTCCCACTCCCCCTCGACGGAGGTGAACATCGCGTCGGTCCGGTTGGGCAGACCCGACTCCCGTACGACCCGCACGGCGTCGGCCACGTACTCCCCGACGTCCTCACCGACACCGAGCGGGGAGACCGAGAACGCGACGATCATGCGCTGACCGTGCCCTCGCGGCGGGCGCGGGCGGCGATGACGCCGTCGGCCTCGTACTTCTTGAGCAGCTTGTCGCCGTAGAGACCGCCGAAGGGGATCACGGCGAGGAGGAAGAAGAAGGCGACGCGCTTGAGCGGCCACTTGGCCTTGATCCACACGTCCAGCAGGAACACCACGTAGATCGTGAAGAGGATGCCGTGGATCATGCCGAGGGGCGGCATCAGGAAGTCGATGTCCGAGACCCGCATGAGCAGCGAGCCGAAGATCAGCAGGGCCGGGAAGGAGAGCGCCTCGGGGAGCGAGATGAGGCGCAGCCGGTGCAGGGCGGAAGCGGTCTTGATGTCCACAGGGGCACCTTCGGTGGAGGGGGTCGTGTGGGCGGGAAAGGGCCGCACGGGCTTGTGAACGCGGGCACAAGCCGCCTCCATTGTGGCATCGCGCCGGGCGGCCCCCGGCGCCGGGGGCCGCTCCTCCCCCGCGGGCACGTACCGCCGCACAACCGGTCGCGCGGACCGCCGCGTATCAGGGCCGGTCCGGGTACGCATCACCAGGACCGGTCCAGGTGCGCATCAGGGGGGCATCAGGGACGTAACGGTTCCGTAGGACCTGGTCCGGGCGGCGGCCGGGCGGCTACCTTCGTCGCGTGGCGATGTTCCGACTCCAAGGCAGCAAGACGCTCGCCGTCGATCTGACGGGCGATGCCGTCAAGGCGAAGAACGGCTCGATGGTCGCGTACGACGGCCGGATGACCTTCAAGAAGATGACCGGCGGCGGTGAGGGGCTCCGCGGGATGGTGACCCGCCGGCTGACCGGCGAGCAGATGGCCGTGATGGAGGTGTCCGGGCAGGGCACCTGCTACTTCGCCGACCGGGCGAGCGAGATCAACCTGGTCGCGCTGCACGGCGACAAGCTGTACGTGGAGGCGAGCAACCTGCTGGCCACCGACTCCGGGCTGCGCACGGGCACCACGTTCACCGGCCTGCGCGGCGGGGCGAGCGGCAACGGCCTCTTCACCACCACGGTGGAGGGCACCGGCCAGGCGGCGATCATGTCGGAGGGCGAGGCGGTGCTGCTGCGGGTGACCCCGCAGTATCCGCTGATGGTCGACCCCGGCGCGTACATCGCCCACCAGGGCAATCTGCGCCAGCAGCTCCAGAGCGGGGTGAACTTCCGGACGCTGATCGGCGAGGGCTCGGGCGAGGCGTTCCAGATGCGGTTCGAGGGCGACGGCCTGGTCTACGTGCAGCCGAGCGAGCGCAACACCGTCGGGGGCGATATCTGATGCCGTTCCGGGAGATCAACTCCAAGATGGTCGAGGCCCTGGTGTCCCCGGGCCAGCGGCTCTTCAGCCAGCGCGGCGCGATGCTGGCCTACCGGGGCGAGGTGTCCTTCACCCCGAACATCCAGGGCGGCCAGGGCGGCTTCGCCTCGATGATCGGCCGCCGGGTGGCGGGCGAGGCGACCCCGCTGATGACGGTGGAGGGGTCGGGCACGGTGCTGTTCGGCCACGGCGGCCACCACATCCAGGTGATCAACCTGGCCGGCGACACCCTGTACGTGGAGGCCGACCGGCTCCTCGCCTTCGACGGCTCCCTCCAGCAGGGCACGATGTTCATGGGCTCGCAGGGCGGGGTGATGGGCATGGTCCGGGGCCAGGTGACCGGCCAGGGCCTGTTCACGACGACGCTGACGGGCCACGGCGCGGTCGCGGTGATGGCGCACGGCGGGGTGATCGAGCTGCCGATCACCCCGGGCCGGGACATCCACGTCGACCCGCAGGCCTACGTCGCCCACCACGGGGACGTCCGCAACAAGCTCTCCACCGCGCTCGGCTGGCGGGACATGGTGGGGCGCGGCTCCGGCGAGGCGTTCCAGCTGGAGCTGAGCGGGAGCGGCGCGGTGTACGTCCAGGCCTCGGAGGAGAAGCTGTGAGCGCGCCCGTGACCGTCGGGGAGAAGCCGATCGAGGAGAAGTCGTGAGCACCCCTGTGATCTTCGATCCGATGACGCTGCCGTCGGACGACAACGTCAACTCCTACACCTTCTGCGTGGAGCTGAAGGGGAGCCGGTGGTTCCTGCAGAAGGGGAAGATGATCGCCTACTACGGGCAGATCGCCTTCGACGGCATCGGGCACGGCCGCTTCGAGCGGCTGGTGCGCACCAGCTTCCATTCGCCGCTGCACGCGAGCGACTGGGTGGTGGCCGAGGGCAGCGGGAAGATGCTGCTGGCGGACCGGGCCTTCGACGTCAACTCCTTCGACCTGGACGACGGGAACCTGACGATCCGGTCGGGGAACCTGCTGGCGTTCGACCCGGCGCTCTCGCTGAAGCAGTCGATCGTGCCCGGGTTCGTGACGCTGATCGGTACGGGGAAGTTCGTGGCCGCGTCGAACGGGCCGGTGGTCTTCATGGAGCCGCCGCTGCGGGTCGACCCGCAGGCGCTGGTGGGGTGGGCCGACTGCCCCTCGCCGTGCCACCACTACGACCACGGCTACCTGACGGGAGTGATGGGCGGAATCCGGTCACTGACGGGCATCGGCGGCACCTCGGGCGAAGAGCACCAGTTCGAGTTCGTGGGCGCGGGCACGGTGCTCATGCAGTCCAGCGAGGCACTGATGGCGGAGCAGGCGACGGGTGCCGTACCGAGCGAACCGGGCGTTCCGGGCGGCGGATCCACACCGCGCATGCCCGGCCAGCTGGGGGACCTCCAGCGTCGCTTCGGCTTGTGAGCGGTAGGCTGCGGAGTGTGACGTCGAACGTCTGCGCCCAGCTGTCGGTCCTTGCCAACAGGCCCGCCGCCTCCCCGGCCCCGCCCGTCGGCACTCCGGTCCCCCCGGGGTGCCCGCCGTCACACCCGTTAATTTCGTCCGGCTTTCAACTTCTTAGGTAGAATCCATATATGGAGACCGAGACGGCCACCCGCTGGCTGAGCGACACGGAGCAGTGCGCCTGGCGCACCCACCTGGACGTCAGCAGGCTGCTGACGCACCAGCTGGAGAAGGACCTCCAGCCGTTCGGCCTGACCATGAACGACTACGAGATCCTGGTCAATCTCTCCGAGTCCGAGGACCAGCGGATGCGGATGAGCGACCTCGCCGCCGCCACCCTGCAGTCCAAGAGCCGGCTCTCGCACCAGATCACCCGCATGGAGACGGCGGGCCTGGTCCGCCGCACCCACTGCGAGTCCGACCGGCGGGGCCTGTACGCGGTCCTGACCGAGCACGGCGCCGAGACCATGCGCAAGGTCGCCCCGCACCACGTCGAGTCGGTGCGCAACCACTTCATGGACCTGCTCTCCCCGGAGGCCCTGGACCAGCTGCACGCGGCGCTGACCCCGATCGCGGAGCACCTGAGGGGGCGGCGGGGCAAGCCGTAGGGGCGTCGGCGCCGACCGGTCCGTACGGGGCGGGGCGGACGGGCGGTTCGTACGGCTCAGGTCACCCGGCGCGGGCCCCGCGTGACGGCTCCGGTCGACTGCGCGCCGGCCCCTTGCCTGACGGCGTTCAGGCGACTCCGTACGGCGCCGGCGGACCCGGCGCGGGCCCCCGCGCGAGGACTCCGTGCTCCCGTGCGGGCCTCTGCCTACCGGCGGCCGGGCGACTCCGTACGGCACCAGTCACCGGCGCCCCCGCGTGACGGCACCGCTCACGCCGCCCGGGGCAGCCACAGGCGGAACGCGGCGCCGCCCTCCGGGGCGCGGTGGACCGTGAGGGTCCCGCCGTGGCGGGCGGCCACGTCGCGGGCGATGGCGAGGCCGAGACCTGCGCCGCCGTCGTCGCGGCTGCGGGCGTCGTCCAGCCGGACGAACCGCTCGAAGATCCGCTCCCGCTCGTCCTCCGGAACGCCCGCCCCGTCGTCGCGGACCTCCACGCGCACGCCGCGCCCGTCGGCCGCCACCGACACCGCGACGAGCCCCTCGGCATGGCGCTGGGCGTTGTCCAGCAGATTGCCGACCACCCGGGCCACCTGCCCGCGCGACCCGTTCACCTCGTACGCCGCCTCCTCCGTGACCTCCACCGTCACCGGGATCCGGTCCGCCGCCCGCTGGGACACCTCCTCGCGGACGAGCGCCCCCACCTCCAGCCGGGCGGTCCCCGGCCTCTCCCCCGCGTCCAGCCGGGCGAGGAGCAGCAGGTCGGCCGCCAGGACCTGGAGGCGTACGGTGTCGGCGACCGCGCCCGGGAGGTCCAGCAGCTCCGGGTGGGCCTCGGCCACCTCCAGTTGGGTCCGGAGCGAGGCGATCGGGGAGCGCAGCTCGTGGGAAGCGTCCGCGACGAACCGCCGCTGCCGCTCCACGGACGCCTCCAGGACGGTGAGCGTCTCGTTGGTGGTGCGGGCCAGCGCCGCGATCTCGTCGCGCGAGTCGGGCTCCGGGACCCGGCGGGCCAGGTCCTCGGAGGCGGTGATCGCGGCCATCTCGCGGCGGATGCCCTCGACGGGCCGCAGCGCGCGCCGGGTCACCAGCCAGGTCACCCCGGCGACGACGGCCAGCAGGACCGGCAGCCCGGTGAGCATGGCCCCGCGGACGGTGTCGACGGCCTCCTGCTCGGGGGCGAGCGGGGCGCCCGCGTGGACGGTCAGGGTGATACCGGCGGAGGTGGTGGCCTCGACGGCGGCGAACCGGTAGTCGGCGTGCTTGCCGTCGACGGTGGCGGTGCCGTCGGAGAGGTCCGGGTCGTCGGAGGAGACCTCGCCGCGCGCGGGCCGCCGGCCGTCGTCCCCGTCGTCGTCATCGTCATCGTCGTCGTCGGGCGAGGCGGTGGCGCCCACCGAGGCGGAGGGTACGGGGCTGACGCCCGGCGAACGGGTCCCGGAGACGGCCTGGAGCCCCTGGGAGACGAAGACCACCCGCCCCTCCTCGTCGGTCACCTGGACCGGGTGGTCCTCCGCGTCGTCCAGGTCGAGATCCTCGAACCGGGTGTCCAGGGCGAGCTGCCCGGCCACCTCGCGGGCGGCCACCTCCGCCTGGAGGTCCGCCTGCCCGATCAGGTTGTCCCGCAGCACGAGCAGCACGGCCAGCCCGGCGGCGACCAGGGCGACGGCGACGACCAGGGTGGCGCCGATGGCGGCCCTGGCCCGTACGGACCTCATCCCGCCTCCAGCCGGTAGCCGGCGCCACGCACCGTACGGATGGAGGCGGCGCCCAACTTGCGGCGGAGGGTGGAGATGTAGACCTCCACGATGTTCGGGTCGCCGTCGTAGGCGAAGTCCCAGACGTGCTCCAGGATCTCCGCCTTGCTGACCACCTGTCCGGCGCGCAGGGCGAGTTGCTCCAGGACCGCGAACTCCTTGGCGGTGAGGGCGCATTCGTCCTCGCCCCGGTGGACCCGGCGAGCGGCGGTGTCGATACGGAGGGTGCCGACGGTCAGCACGGGCGCGGCGGTCCCGGCGCCCCGCCGCCGCAGCAGGGCCCGCACCCGGGCGACGAGAACGACATAGCTGAAGGGCTTGGTCAGATAGTCGTCCGCGCCCGTGTCGAGCCCCTCGGCCTCGTCGTACTCGCCGTCCTTGGCCGTCAGCATGAGGATCGGCACTTCGTGCCCGGCGGCGCGCAGGGCCCCGCAGACCCGGTAGCCGTTCATGCCGGGCAGCATGATGTCGAGGACGACCAGGTCGTAGCCGCCCTCGCTCGCGCGGTGCAGCCCTTCGAGCCCGTCGTGCACGACGTCCACGGCGAAACCTTCGGCGGTGAGTCCCCGGGCGAGGGACACCGCGAGACGCTTCTCGTCCTCCACGATCAACAGGCGCATGCGCACAGCCTCGCAAACTCCACCTGAAGACGCCTTCAGGTGGCTTCAGGCTGCGTTCAGCAAGCGGTCGGCAGTGTGGAACCCGTCGAACAGCACGCAGTTCTCGGGGAGGAACCTCATGAAGCGCAACGCCACCATCGCAGCGATCACCGCGGCCGTCCTGATCGGCGGCACGGCCGCCGCCACCGTGGCCTTCGCGGACGACGACGGCGACCGCCGCCCGGCCACGACAACCCAGCAGCCGACGACGACCGGCCGGGACACGGACGACCGCGACGACGACCGCGACGACCGGAACGACGACCGCTCCCCCGCCACCGGGACCGGTACCGGCACCACCGCCATCACGCTGGACCAGGCGGTGGCGGCGGCCCTGAAGAGCGTCCCGGGCACGGTCACCGAGGCCGAGCTGGACGACGACGATGACGACCACGGCGGCCGCACGGTCTGGGAGCTGGACGTCCACGGCTCCGACAAGAAGTGGCACGACGTCACGGTGGACGCCACCACCGGCAAGGTCCTGAAGACCCGCCAGGACGACGACAACGACGACCGCGACCGCCACGCCCCCCGCTCGGCCCCCGTCACCCTGAACGCGGCGGCCGACGCGGCCCTGAAGACCGCCCCGGGCCGCATCACCTCGATCGACCTGGACGACGATGACGATGACGACGACGGCCGCCGGGGCAACGTCCTGCGCTGGGACGTCGACATCACCGGCAAGGACGGCAGGCAGCACGAACTGAAGGTCGACGCCAAGACCGGCAAGGTGACGGTGGACCGGGACGACGACCGGGACGACCGCGACGACGCGGACGACCGGAACGACGACCGCGACGACGACTGACGCACCGCCCCACCCCCGGGCCGGGCCCCGTACCGCTGCGGCGGTACGGGGCCCGGCCGCTCCCGGTGCCCTACTCGTCGTTCTCGGGCGGCAGGACGAAGCCCCGCGTCGGCCCGCTCCGCCGGCGGTCGACGGGTTCGGAGGAGTTGGCGGCGGACGGCTGAAGTGTCGCCGCCAGGGCTGCCAACGCGTCGGCGGTGATGTCCTTGCGGTTCGCCGGGTCGGCCGTGTCGTACACACGCCACGGCCCCGTCAGGTTCTCCGGGTCCTCCGGCGCGACGACGCCCGGAATGCCGAGCCGCCGCAACACGCTGTCGACCTGTCGGGCCTGTTCCGCGTCCATGGGGTCACCTTCCGTCGTCTGCGGGGAGCCTAGTCATCGCCTCCACCGTGGGTGGCACAGTTGCCCGGCCGGATCGGGCCGCACGGCGTGTGGTTGCACCGCGCCGCCACGGACACCAGGGACCTGGCGGGGCCCGTCCACAGTTCCGGTCGGTCTCGTACCCCGCCTGTTCGATGGTCGCCACAGTGCGGGTGACGACCTCATGGCAGGGCGCAACCCGAATGCGGTCTCCGGCGCCATTCAACCCCTGACCAGGGCGGAGCTGTCCGCCATCACGGGGCACCCGTTCCGCAAGGTCGGAGGCCTGAACGTCATCGTGAGCGACATATTGCGTTGGGGGCCCGGGGCTCGAGGCATCGTGGGCGCCTGGCCGGAAAAGGGGGTCGGACACTACTTCAACGTCGTCAACATTGACGGGAAGGTAGTCTTCCTCGACTTCCAGCAAGGCAAAGCCGCTCCGGCCGCAGAGCGGTACCGGCACTATTACCTCATGAGGACGAACTGACATGCTCGACAAGGGAAGCGCCGAACGCGCGGCTGCAGAGTTCCTCTCCTCCGAAAGCAAGTCCTGGGGAGCTTCCGGGCATGTCCGGATCATTGCCGAGTACTGCTTCATCGACGGTGACCAGTACATCGCTCCCTACGACCACGTCGATTACCTCGACCACGGTCGTGAGGACATGCAACTCGGGGGAAACCTGCCGGTAGCAGTTGACCTGACCACCGGGGCGTGCCGATTCATCGACTGGGACGAGGTGGAGGTCTTCTCGGACCGCGGTCTGCTCTGAGCAACCGCGCCGTCGGCGTGCCGGCGGGTCCTGCAGACTCCATCAGAACCCGCCACGACGCCGCGGAGCCCGTACGACGGGGCCCCTGGAAACAGCGCGTACTCCGCTTCCAGGGGCCCCGCCTCACGCCAGAACACCCGTACGACGCCCCAGCACGCTTTCCTCATACGGTCAGACGTCCCCCGTGACCCCCGCCACCAGCTCGTCCGCCGCCGCGTACGGGTCCAGGTTCCCCGCCACGATGCGCTCGGCCAGGGACTGGAGGCGGCGGTCGCCCCGCAGGTCGGCGATCTTCTCGCGGAGGGTCGTCACCGCGATGGTTTCCACCTCGTGGGCCGCTCGGGCCGTGCGGCGGGCGGCGAGGACGCCGTGCTCCTCCATCCAGGCGCGGTGCTTCTCCAGGGCCTCGACCACCTCGTCGATGCCCTCGTTCCGGGCCGCGACCGTCTTGACGATCGGGGGGCGCCAGTCGCCGGGGGCGCGGGACTCGCCCAGGCCGAGCATGTGGTTCAGCTCGCGGGCGGTGGCGTCGGCGCCGTCGCGGTCGGCCTTGTTGACCACGTAGACGTCGCCGATCTCCAGGATTCCGGCCTTGGCCGCCTGGATGCCGTCGCCCATGCCGGGGGCGAGGAGGACGACGGAGGTGTCGGCCTGGGAGGCGATCTCCACCTCGGACTGGCCGACGCCCACCGTCTCGACCAGGACCACGTCGCAGCCCGCCGCGTCCAGGACACGGATGGCCTGCGGGGCGGACCAGGCGAGGCCGCCCAGGTGGCCGCGGGTGGCCATGGAGCGGATGTAGACGCCGGGGTCGGAGGCGTGGTCCGACATCCGGACCCGGTCGCCCAGCAGGGCGCCGCCGGAGAACGGGGAGGACGGGTCGACGGCCAGGACGCCGACCCGCTTGCCCGCCCGGCGGTAGGCGGAGACCAGGGCGGAGGTGGAGGTGGACTTGCCGACGCCCGGCGAGCCCGTCAGCCCGACGACGTACGCATGACCCGCCAGCGGGGCCAGTGCGGCCATCACCTCGCGCAGCTGCGGGGACGCCCCCTCCACCAGCGAGATCAGCCGGGCCACCGCACGCGGCCTGCCTGCTCGCGCCTGCTCGACCAGCGTGGGGACGTCCACGTCCACGTTCACCGCTCCGTTCTCGCCTTGCCTCGTGTCGTTACGGTGTTACTTGCCCGGGACGCGGATGATCAACGCGTCGCCCTGGCCGCCGCCTCCGCAGAGCGCCGCCGCGCCCGTGCCGCCGCCGCGCCGCTTCAGCTCCAGGGCCAGGTGCAGCACCAGACGGGCGCCGGACATGCCGATCGGGTGGCCGAGCGCGATGGCGCCGCCGTTGACGTTGACCTTGTCCGGGGTGACGCCCAGGTCCTTCATGGACTGGACGGCGACGGCCGCGAACGCCTCGTTGATCTCGATCAGGTCCAGGTCGTCCACGGTCAGGCCGTCCTTCTTCAGGGCGTGCCGGATCGCGTTGGAGGGCTGCGACTGGAGGGAGTTGTCGGGGCCCGCGACGTTGCCGTGGGCGCCGATCTCGGCGATCCACTCCAGGCCCAGCTCCTGCGCCTTGGCCTTGCTCATGACGACGACCGCGGCGGCCCCGTCGGAGATCTGCGAGGAGGTGCCCGCGGTGATCGTGCCGTCCTTGGTGAAGGCCGGGCGCAGCTTGCCGAGGGACTCGGTCGTCGTCTCCGGGCGGATGCCCTCGTCCTGCGAGAAGAGGACCGGGTCGCCCTTGCGCTGCGGGATCTCGACGGGGGTGATCTCGGCCTCGAAGAGCCCGTTCTTCCGGGCGGCGGCGGCCCGCTGGTGGGAGAGGGCGCCGATCTCGTCCTGGGCGGCGCGCTCCAGGCCCAGACGGCCGTTGTGCTTCTCGGTGGACTCGCCCATGGGGATGTTCTCGTACGCGTCGGTGAGACCGTCGTACGCCATCGAGTCGAGCATCTCGATCGCGCCGTACTTGTACCCCTCGCGGGACTTGGGGAGCAGGTGCGGGGCGTTGGTCATGGACTCCTGGCCGCCCGCGACCACGACGTCGAACTCGCCGGCGCGGATGAGCTGGTCGGCCAGGGCGATGGCGTCGAGCCCGGAGAGACAGACCTTGTTGACCGTGAGGGCGGGCACGTTCATCGGGATGCCGGCCTTGACGGCGGCCTGCCGGGCGGGGATCTGGCCCGCGCCCGCCTGGAGCACCTGGCCCATGATCACGTACTGGACCTGGTCGCCGCCGATCCCGGCCCGGTCCAGCGCGGCCTTGATCGCGACCCCGCCGAGGTCGGCCGCGGAGAAGCTCTTGAGCGAGCCGAGGAGACGGCCCATGGGCGTCCGGGCGCCCGCGACGATCACTGAGGTGGTGGTACCGGTCGTTGCTGGCATGGGCACGGCCCCTTGGGATCGGATGTGAACGAGGGTTTACCTGAATGTACTGAGCGCTCCCGCGCCCGTCATCCGGCTACCGGTGTGACGGCGCGCACGTTGCGTAACCATGGCGGGGGCCGGGGCGCGGAGCCATGCTGAAACCATGCTGACGCGCATCGACCACATCGGAATCGCCTGCTTCGACCTGGACAGGACGGTGGAGTTCTACCGTGCCACGTACGGGTTCGAGGTGTTCCACAGCGAGATCAACGAGGAGCAGGGCGTCCGGGAGGCCATGCTCAGGATCAACGGGACCTCGGACGGCGGGGCCTCCTACCTCCAGCTCCTGGAGCCCACCCGCGAGGACTCCGCCGTGGGCAAGTGGCTGGCAAAGAACGGGGAAGGCGTGCACCACATCGCCTTCGGCACGGCGGATGTGGACGGGGACGCCGCCGACATCCGCGGCAAGGGCGTCCGGGTGCTGTACGACGAGCCCAGGACGGGTTCGATGGGGTCCCGGATCACGTTCCTGCACCCCAAGGACTGCCACGGCGTCCTCACCGAACTGGTCACGAGCAACCCGGAGCACTGACCCGGCGCAGACCCGGCCCGGTAGAGTGGGCGGTTCCGGGCCGGGGCCGGGTCGGGGCCGTACCGCGTCCTCGTCGTTTGTCTGTCACCATTCCCCGAGGACAGTCCGTCGGCGGGCGGTCCTCGTGTGCAGAGTTGCGACCAGGGTTGGGGTCTCCCCCGCTCGAACAGAGTTGAGAGCTCGGGGAAGGATGGGACCGCGCAGTGCGGGGCTACGAAAGCCAGGAGAGCCACCGGGCTGAAGTCGACCATCTCTCGCGGTTCGAAGCCGAGATGGACCGGCTGAAGACCGACCGGGAGAAGGCCGTCCAGCACGCCGAGGACCTCGGCTACCAGGTCGAGGTCCTGCGCGCCAAGCTGCACGAGGCGCGCCGCAGCCTGGCCACCCGTCCCGCCTACGACAGCGCGGACATGGGCTACCAGGCCGAACAGCTGCTGCGGAACGCGCAGATCCAGGCCGAGCAGTTGCGCAGCGACGCCGAGCGCGAGCTGCGCGAGGCGCGCGCCCAGACGCAGCGCATCCTCCAGGAGCACGCCGAGCACCAGGCGCGCCTGCAGGCGGAGTTGCACAACGAGGCCGTCCAGCGCAGGCAGCAGCTCGACCAGGAGCTGGCCGAGCGCCGGCAGACCGTCGAGTCCCACGTCAACGAGAACGTCGCCTGGGCCGAGCAGCTGCGCGCCCGCACCGAGTCGCAGGCCCGCCGGCTGCTGGACGAGTCCCGCGCCGAGGCCGAGCAGGCGCTCGCCGCCGCCCGGGCCGAGGCGGCCCGGCTGGCCGAGGAGACCCGGCAGCGCGTCGGCTCGGACGCCGAGGCGGCCCGGGCCGAGGCGGAAGCGATCCTGCTGCGCGCCCGCAAGGACGCCGAACGGATGCTGGGCGCCGCCTCCGCGCAGGCCCAGGAGGCCACCAGCCACGCGGAGCAGCTGCGCTCCAGCACCACGGCGGAGACCTCGCAGGCCCGCCGGCAGACGGCCGAGCTGAACCGGGCCGCCGAGCAGCGGCTCCAGGAGGCCGAGACCCGGCTGCGCGAATCCCGGCTGGAGGCCGAGAAGGTCCTCGCCGAGGCGAAGGACGCGGCCGCCAAGAAGCTGTCCTCCGCCGAGTCGCAGAACGAACAGCGCACCCGTACGGCCAAGTCGGAGATCGCCCGGCTGGTCGGGGAGGCCACCAAGAGCGCCGAGACGCTCAAGGAGGAGGCCGAGCAGGCCCTCGCCGACGCCCGCGCCGAGGCCGAGCGGCTGGTCGCGGAGGCCGCCGAGAAGGCCCGTACGGCAGCGGCCGAGGACGCGGCGGCCCAGCTCGCCAAGGCCGCCCGGGGCGCCGAGGAGGTCCTCACCAAGGCCTCCGAGGACGCGGAGTCCACCACGAAGGCGGCGCGCGAGGAGGCCGAGCGGATCCGCCGCGAGGCGGAGGCCGAGGCGGACCGGCTGCGCGGCGAGGCGGCCGAGCAGGCCGACGAGCTCAAGGGCGCGGCCAAGGACGACACCAAGGAGTACCGGGCCAAGACGGTCGAGCTCCAGGAGGAGGCCCGTCGGCTGCGCGGCGAGGCCGAGCAGCTGCGCTCCGAGGCAGTGGCGGAAGGCGAGCGGATCCGGGGCGAGGCCCGCCGCGAGGCGGTCCAGCTGCTGGAGGAGGGCGCCCGCAAGGCGGAGGAGCTGCTGACCGAGGCGCGCTCGGACGCCGACGAGCTGCGCACCAAGGCCAACGGCGAGAGCGAGCGCATCCGCGCCGAGGCCGCCGAGCGGGCGGCCGCCCTGCGCAAGCAGGCCGACGAGACGCTGGAGCGCACCCGCGCCGAGGCCGAGAAGCTGCGGGCCGACGCCGAGGAGCAGGCGGAGGCCACCACCGCCGAGGCCGAGCGGGCCGCTGCCGCCCTGCGCGAGGAGACCGAGCGCGCGGTCGAAGCCCGGCAGGCCGAGGCCGCCGATGAGCTGGAGCGGCTGCACACCGAGGCCGAGGCCCGGCTCGCCGCAGCCGAGGAGGCGCTCGGCGAGGCCCGTACGGAGGCGGAGCGGATCCGCCGGGAGACGGCCGAGGAGAGCGAGCGGCAGCGCACCGAGACCGCCGAGCGCGTCCGTACGCTGACCGAGCAGGCCGAGGCGGAGGCCGAGCGGCTGCGGGACGAGGCCGCGGCGGACGCCTCCCAGTCGCGGGCCGAGGGCGAGAACATCGCCGTACGGCTGCGCGGTGAGGCCGCCGCCGAGGCGGAGCGGCTGAAGACCGAGGCGCAGGAGACCGCCGACCGGGTGCGCGCGGAGGCCGCGGCCGCCGCCGAGCGGGTCGGCGCCGAGGCGGCCGAGGCGCTGGAGGCCGCCCAGGAGGAGGCCACGCGCCGCCGCCGGGAGGCCGAGGAGATCCTCGGCGCGGCCCGTACGGAGGCGGGGCAGGAGCGCGAGCGGGCCCGCGAGCAGAGCGAGGAGCTGCTGGCCTCCGCCCGGAAGCGGGTGGAGGAGGCGCAGGCCGAGGCGCAGCGGCTGGTCGAGGAGGCGGACGCGCGGGCCACCGAGCTGGTGGCGGCGGCCGAGCAGACCGCCCAGCAGGTGCGGGACTCCGTGGCCGGGCTCCAGGAGCAGGCCGAGGAGGAGATCGCCGGGCTGCGCTCGACCGCCGAGCATGTCGCGGAGCGCACCCGTACGGAGGCGCAGGAGGAGGCGGACCGGGTCCGTTCCGACGCGCACGCCGAGCGGGACCGGGCCTCCGAGGACGCGAGCCGCATCCGCCGGGAGGCCGACACCGAGGCGGACCGGCTGCGCCGGGAGGCGCACGAGGAGGCCGAGGCGGCGAAGGCGCTGGCCGAGCGTACGGTCTCCGAGGCGATCACGGAGTCCGAGCGGCTGCGCGCGGACACCTCCGAGTACAGCCAGCGGGTGCGTACGGAGGCCTCCGACGCCCTGGCGTCGGCGGAGCAGGACGCGTCGAAGGCGCGGGCCGAGGCCCGGCAGGACGCCAACCGGATCCGTTCGGAGGCGGCGGCCCAGTCGGACCGGCTCGTCGGCGAGGCGACGAGCGAGAGCGAGCGCATCCGCACGGAGGCCGCCCAGTCGTCCGAGCAGCTCGTCGTGGAGGCCACGACCGAGGCCAACCGGCGCCGCAAGGACGCGAACGAGCAGGCCGACCGGCTGCTGGCCGAGGCGACCGAGGAGTCCGAGCGGCTGCGTACGGAGGCGGCCGAGCACCTCGGCTCCGCGCAGGAGCACGCCGCCCGCACCCGCGAGGAGGCCGAACAGCTGCGCGCCGAGGCGGAGTCGGCGGCCGAGGAGCTGGGGTCGCAGGCCCGCCAGGAGGCGGACCGGGTGCTGGACGAGGCGCGCGAGGCGGCGGCCAAGCGCCGGGCGGACGCAGCCGAGCAGGCGGACCAGCTCATCAACAAGGCCCGGGAGGAGGCGCTGCGTACGGCCACCGAGGCGGAGACGCAGGCCGACACCATGGTCGGCGCGGCCCGCAAGGAGGCCCAGCGGATCACCTCCGAGGCGACCGTCGAGGGCAACTCCCTGGTGGAGCGGGCCCGTACGGACGCCGACGAACTGCTGGTGGGCGCCCGGCGCGACGCGACCCAGATCCGGGAGCGGGCCGAGGCGCAGCGGGCCCGGCTGGAGAGCGAGATCGAGGAGCTGCACGAGCGGGCCCGCCGGGAGACGTCCGAGCAGATGAAGACCGCCGGCGAGCGGGTCGACCATCTGATGAAGGCGGCGACCGAGCAGCGCGACGAGGCCGAGGCGAAGGCCAAGGAGCTGCTGGCGGAGGCCAATTCGGAGGCGAGCAAGGTCCGGATCGCCGCGGTGAAGCGGGCCGAGTCGCTGCTCAAGGAGGCCGAGACCAAGAAGGCCGAGCTGGTCCGCGAGGCGGAGAAGCTGCGGGCCGACGCGGCGGCCGAGGCCGAGAAGACGGTCGCCGAGGGCAAACGCGAGCTGGATGTCCTGGTGCGCAGGCGCGAGGACATCAATACGGAGATCTCCCGTGTCCAGGACGTGCTGGAGGCGTTGGAGTCTTTCGAGACTCCCGGCGGGGGCGGCAAGCCCGCGGGCGGATCGGCGGGCGGCAAGGCCCCTGCGGCGGCGGGCACCCGGTCGGGGGGCAAGTCCTCGGAGAGGTGAGCGGCGCCCGTACGGGGAGGTCCGGCGGACGCACGGGGGGAACGCGGTGGAGATGTACGGGGGAGCGCCCGGCACACAGAAGACTTACGGGGGAGAGACAGAGGATGTCCGGGAGGGAGCAGGCGTTCGGGGGCGCGTGCTTCGTCATGGACATTCAACCCTTCGAGTGGCAAGCACTCCGGGGGTCAGCCACTCAAAAGGGGTGTCATTCTCCAGATCAAACCGGCATCTGCACGCTGACACGCCGCTATGGCCCCTAGGATTCCCCTATCACCTCAACCGGTCTCATTCGACAGGAACCCCATGAGTGACCCTTCCTCCCCCTTCGGCTTCGAGCTCGTGCGACGTGGTTACGACCGCGGTCAGGTGGACGACCGCATTACCAAGCTCGTCGCCGACCGTGATAGCGCGCTCGCCCGCATCACGTCTCTGGAAAAGCGCATCGAGGAGCTGCACCTCGAGACGCAGAACGCCCAGGCCCAGGTGAACGACGCGGAGCCGTCGTACGCCGGGCTCGGTGCCCGTGTCGAGAAGATCCTCCGCCTCGCCGAGGAGGAGGCCAAGGACCTGCGTGAGGAGGCCCGTCGGGCCGCCGAGCAGCACCGCGAGCTGGCCGAGTCGGCCGCGCAGCAGGTACGCAACGACGCCGAGTCGTTCGCCGCCGAGCGCAAGGCGAAGGCCGAGGACGAGGGCGTCCGGATCGTCGAGAAGGCCCAGGGCGAGGCGAACACGCTCCGCGCCGACGCCCAGAAGGACGCCCAGCAGAAGCGCGAGGAGGCCGACGCCCTCTTCGAGGAGACCCGCGCCAAGGCCGCGCAGGCCGCCGCCGACTTCGAGACGAACCTCGCCAAGCGGCGCGAGCAGTCGGAGCGCGACCTCGCGTCCCGTCAGGCCAAGGCCGAGAAGCGGCTCGCGGAGATCGAGCACCGCGCCGAGCAGCTCCGCCTGGAGGCCGAGAAGCTCCGCACGGACGCCGAGCGCCGGGCCCGCCAGACGGTGGAGACCGCGCAGCGCCAGGCCGAGGACATCGTGGCCGACGCCAACGCCAAGGCCGACCGGATCCGCAGCGAATCGGAGCGCGAGCTGGCGGCGCTCACCAACCGCCGCGACTCGATCAACGCGCAGCTGACCAACGTCCGCGAGATGCTGGCCACGCTGACCGGTGCCGCGGTGGCCGCCGCCGGCTCGCCGGTGGACGACGAGCCCGCCCAGCGCGGTGTTCCGGCCCAGCAGACCCGCTGACCTCCCCCGCCGCGGTTTCTTCCGTGCGCCCGGCTCCCCCGTTTGTGGGTGGCGCCGGGCGCGCGGGCGTTCTAGCGTGTGCGCATGATCGAGCTTGAGGGACTGACCAAACGATTCGGCAGTAAAGTCGCCGTCGACCAGCTGACATTCCAGGTCAGACCAGGCGTGGTGACAGGGTTTCTGGGGCCGAACGGGGCCGGCAAGTCCACCACGATGCGGATGATGCTCGATCTGGACAACCCGACCAGCGGTACGGTCCGCATCGACGGCAAGCACTACAACGAGTTGCAGGAACCGCTGAAGTACATCGGGGCGTTGCTGGACGCCAAGTCGATGCACGGCGGCCGCAGCGCCTACAACAACCTCCTCTGTCTGGCGCAGAGCAACCGCATCCCGCGCAGCCGGGTGGACGAGGTGCTCGACACCGTCGGTCTGAGCGCGGTCGCGAAGAAGAAGTCCAAGGGCTTCTCCCTCGGCATGGGCCAGCGCCTCGGGATCGCCTCGGCCCTGCTGGGCGACCCCGAGATCCTGATGTTCGACGAGCCGGTCAACGGTCTCGACCCCGAGGGCATCCACTGGATCCGCAACCTGATGAAGGCGCTCGCCGCCGAGGGCCGGACCATCTTCGTCTCCTCGCACCTGATGAGCGAAATGGCGCTGACCGCCGACCACTTGATCGTGATCGGCCAGGGCAGGCTGCTCGCGGACACCTCGATGGCCGACTTCATCCAGGAGAACTCCCGCAGTTACGTACGGCTGCGCTCGCCGCAGCAGGAGCGGCTGCGGGACGTGCTCCACCAGGAGGGCTTCACAGCCGTCGAGGCACAGGGCGGTGCGCTGGAGATCGACGGCGCCACCACCGAGGCGCTCGGCGAGCTGGCCGCCCGCCACCAGGTGGTGCTGCACGAGCTGAGCGCCCAGCGGGCCTCGCTGGAGGAGGCGTTCATGCAGATGACCGCCGGCTCCGTGGAGTACCACGCGCACTCCGGTCCCGGCGGGGCGCTGCCTCCGCCGGGGGCCGCGGCGGCCGGAGCCGCCGGAGCGGTGGGAGCGGGGTGGGGCGAGGGCTGGAACAAGCCGGACTCCGACGCTCCCGGGTCCGCCGCGGGCACCGAAGGTACCACCGGCACCACGAACGAGGGGGCCTGACGACCATGGCTTCGGTACCCGCAGTCCTCAACTCCGAGTGGACCAAGATCCGCACGGTCTCCTCCACCACCTGGACGCTCATCTGCGCGTTCGCCGTCACGGTCGCCATGAGCGCGGCCCTCTGCGCCCTGCTGAACGCGACGTTCGACGACCTCTCGGAGGCCGAGCAGGTCACCTTCGACCCGACGCTGGTCAGCTTCTCCGGGACGGTTCTCGGCCAGCTCGCCATGGTCGTGTTCGGGGTGCTCGTGGTCGGTACGGAGTACAGCTCCGGCATGATCCGCACCTCGCTGGCGGCCGTGCCGCAGCGCGGCACGCTCCTCTTCAGCAAGATCGCCGTGGCCGGTGGCCTGGCCCTCGTGGTCGGCCTGCTCACCAGCTTCGTCTCGTTCTTCCTCGGCCAGGCGCTGCTGGGCGACCGGGGCACCACCCTCGGCGAGGAGAACGTCCTGCGCGCGGTGGTCGGCGCCGGGCTCTACATGGGGCTGATCGCGATCTTCTCCATGGGCGTCGCGGCGATGCTGCGCAGCTCGATGCTCTCGCTCGGCATCCTGATGCCGTTCTTCTTCCTGGTCTCGCAGATCCTGATCGCGGTGCCTTACGCGAAGGACGTCGCCCGGTACTTCCCGGACCAGGCCGGGTCGAAGATCATGCAGGTCGTCCCGGACGCGATGGGCAGTGGCTCCGCTCCGTACGGGCCCTGGGCCGGGCTCGGGATCATGGTCGCCTGGGTGGCGGCCTCGGTGCTCGGCGGCTACCTGGTCCTGAAGAACCGGGACGCGTAGCACCACCGCGCGGCTCTCCGGCAGGCACACGAGCGGCCCGATCGGCCCGTCACGCACGACGCGTGGCGGGCCGTTCCGCGTGAACGGGCCGGGCGAGGTGTGACCGGCGGGCCCCGCTCAAGGCGTGACCGGTCGCTCGCAGCGTGTACGGAACTTGGCCGGAACCGTCAAGGCCTGGTTATCCTCCTAACTCTTACGGGGGGTGTGCGGCCAGGCGGCCCCAGCCCCGACCACAGAGTGAGTCGATGGGGCTGGAGCATGATCGAGGCAGTCGGCCTGACCAAGCGCTACGGCGCGAAGACGGCCGTGGACGACCTTTCCTTCCAGGTACGACCGGGGTTGGTCACCGGCTTCCTCGGCCCCAACGGGTCGGGCAAATCCACCACCATGCGTATGATCCTCGGCCTGGACCGCCCGACGGCCGGCCACGTCACGATCGGCGGCCACCCCTACCGCAGCCTGCCGAACGCCCCCCGCCAGGTGGGCGCCCTGCTCGACGCCAAGGCCGTGCACGGCGGCCGGACCGCCCGTACCCATCTGCTCTCGCTGGCCCAGCTGGCCGGCATCCCGGCCCGGCGGGTCGACGAGGTCCTCGGAGTCGTCGGCCTCCAGAACGTGGCCAAGCGCCGCTCCAGCGGCTTCTCGCTCGGCATGGGGCAGCGGCTCGGCATCGCCGCCGCGCTCCTCGGCGACCCCCAGGTGCTGCTCTTCGACGAGCCGGTCAACGGCCTCGACCCCGAGGGCATCCACTGGGTCCGCAACCTGATGAAGACGCTGGCCGCCGAGGGGCGTACGGTCTTCGTCTCCTCCCACCTCATGAGCGAGATGGCCCTCACCGCCGACCATCTGATCGTGATCGGGCGCGGCCGGCTGCTCTCCGACATGAGCGTCACCGAGTTCATCTCGGCCAACTCCGCCGACTTCGCCCGGGTCCGGGTCCCCGGGGACGCCCCCGAGGGACGCGAGAAGCTCACCTCCTCGCTGATCGAGGCGGGCGGCAGCGTGCTCTCCGAGCCGGACGGGGCCCTGCGCGTCACCGGCCTCCCGCTGCCCCGGATCAGCGATCTGGCGCACGCCGCCGACGTACGGCTCTGGGAGCTCTCACCGCACCGGGCCTCGCTGGAGGAGGCGTACATGCGGATGACGCAGGGCGTGGTGGACTACCGCTCGACGGACGACGCCAAGGCCGGGCTGGTGGAGCTGCCGGAGGCGCCGTACGGGCCCTACGCAGACCCCCTGGCGGGCCGTCACGGGGACGGTCCCGGCCACCGGCCGCCCGAGCCGGCGCAGGCGCCCCAGCAGAACTGGTACGCACCGCCGCCGCCCGGCGAGAACCCGTACGCCAGGCCCGTGACCGCCCCCGAGCCCTCCCCCGCCACCCCGGCCGGGGAGCAGAAGACCAGCGAGGACCCCCGATGACGCCGCAGGCCCACGCGCACCCGCAGCCGGAGCCGGCGCCCGGAGTCCCGGGGTACTACGAGTCGCCCATCCCGATCCGCCGCGCCACGCTCGGTGACGCGGTCGCGTCGGAGTGGACGAAGATCCGTTCCGTCCGCTCCACGATGTGGACCCTGGGCGTGATGATCGTGCTGATGGCGGCGGTCGGGCTGATGTCGGCGCTGCTGGTCACCGCCGCCGACGGCAACATGGGCGGCGTTCCGGTCGTGAGCCTCGGCTTCTTCGGGGTGCTGCTGGGCTCGATCTGCGTGATCACCCTCGGCGTGCTGACCATCGGCTCCGAGTACAGCACCGGCATGATCCGTACGACGCTGACGGCCTGCCCCAGCCGGGCCCGGGTGCTGACGGCGAAGGCGATCGTCTTCTCCCTGGTCACCTTCGTCATCACGACCGTGACGGCCACCGTCGTCGCCGCGTGCCAGACGGTGATCCTGGGCGGCGGCGTCGACCCCGGCGAGGTGTGGCTGCGCGCCACGGTGGGGGTCGGGCTCTACATGGCGGGCCTGGGGCTGGTGTCGCTGGCGATCGGCGCGATCGTCCGGCACTCGGCGGGCGCGATCACGATCATGATCGCCGTGGTGCTGCTGCCGCTGGTCCTCGCGCTCTTCATGTTCGCCGACAGCCTGCGCGGAGTGCAGCGGTTCCTCTTCGAGTACTCGATCCCCAACCAGCTCGCCGGGCTGTACGGAACGGGCGTCACCGAGACCGGCCCGACGGGCTGGGAACCGCTGCTGGTGATGGTGGGGACCGCGGCGGTGGCCATGGGCGCGGCCTTCCTGGCGCTGGAGCAGCGCGACGTCTGACCCGGGGCGACGCCTGCCCTGGCGCGGTGCCCGACGCGGTCGCCGCCATGTCCGGCCCGGCGGTACGTCCAGCCCGGCAGTGCGCCGGCCGATCCGCCGTGCCGCGCCGTCCGTCGCTCAGTGACGGGGGGCGTTCCTGGACCGCTGCACCCGGGTGGTGCGGCGGTCCTTCGCGTTCCAGCAGGCCTTGTGCCAGTGCCTGCGGTCGTCGACGCCGCCGTACTCGGACCAGGCCACCAGATGCGGGACGCCGGAGGGGATCTCCTGGTCGCAGCCGGGGCAGCGGTACCGCTTGCCCTGGGCGCTCGCACCGCTCACCGGGCGCACCGACCACTCCTCGCCCTGCCAGCTCTCGGTCGCCCCACCCCCGCCGTACCGCCCCGGTGCCGTACCGGGATGTTCGTCGGGACGGTCGCCGCCACGGGGGCGGTTGCGGCGCGGGGACACGGGACACCTCACGGGGGCGGTTCGGGCACGGTGTGTTCCCAAGCCTAGAGGCTGCCGCCGGGGCCGTGGGGTGGGCGTGGCGGGGGGCACGATCGGGCACGGGTGGGCACGATCGGCGCACGGGAGTGAGTTAGCGGAAAATCGCAAGAACTTCGGGCCGGACCGTGCCTTTGGCACGTGTCAGACGTTGTTGCCAGTGGGGGAGACACGCGTCGGCCGCGAGGAGGCAACACGCGATGCGCATCGGAACGTTCGTTCTGGCAGCTCAGTTCCCGGGCCAGGGGCCGGGCGAGGCCCTGCACCGGGCCGTCCGGTCCGCCGAGGCGGCGGAGGAGTCCGGGCTCGACTCGGTCTGGCTGGCCGAGCACCACTTCGTGCCGTACGGGGTCTGCCCGTCCGCCACCACGCTGGCCGCGCTGCTGCTCGGCCGGACGCGCCGGATCCGGGTCGGCACGGCGGTCAGCGTGCTGCCCAACCACCACCCGGTCGCCCTCGCCGAGCAGGCCGCCCTGCTCCATCTGACCAGCGGCGGACGGTTCTCGCTCGGCGTGGGCCGGGGCGGTCCCTGGGTGGACCTGGAGGTCTTCGGGGGCGGTCTCGACGCGTACGAGAACGGCTTCCCCGAGTCGCTGGGGCTGCTGCTCGACTGGCTGCGGAAGCCGCGCGTCGCCGGGCGCGGGGAGCGGTTCGGCTTCCGCGAGGTGGCGGTGGTGCCGCGGGCGGACGAGATGCTGGCCGACGGTGCGGCGCAGGGGC
This sequence comes from Streptomyces araujoniae, assembly GCF_050871195.1. Taxonomy (NCBI): domain Bacteria; kingdom Bacillati; phylum Actinomycetota; class Actinomycetes; order Kitasatosporales; family Streptomycetaceae; genus Streptomyces; species Streptomyces araujoniae. The sequence goes on along the minus strand of NZ_CP194070.1, from coordinate 5,539,135 downwards.
CCGAGGTGATCGTGGCGTGCACCTCGCCGAAGACGGTGCGGCTGGCGGCGGGCCGGGGGCTGCCGATGCTGCTGGGCATGCACTGCGGGGACGAGGAGAAGGCGGAGATGGTCGCCCTGTGGCGGACGGCGGCCCGGGAGGCCGGTCAGCCGCCGGAGGTCGTCGAGGGGGCCGCCCATGTCTCCGCCGGGGTGGCCCAGATCGAGGACGGGCCGGGGGCGGCGACGGAGACGCTGGTCAAGACGATGCCCGGCTGGCTGCGCCAGGGGCTGGACGCCCATGTCACGGTGGACGGGCGGCACCGGGTGATGCGGGACCCCGTCGCGTACACGGAGCTGCTCTGCGGGCTGCATCCGGTGGGCCCGCCGCAGGTGGCCGCCGACCGGCTCGCCGCCACCGCCGAGCGGACGGGCATCAGCCGCTTCGCGCTCCTCGTGGAGGGGTCGGGCGATCTCGCCGCGACCGAGGAGAACGTACGGCGCCTGGGCGCGGACGTGCTGCCGCTGCTCACCTGACCCGGGACACCCGTGCATGCGGAACGACCTCGCGCGGAACGTGCGGAACGTGGAACGTGGTGCGGTGGTACGGGAGCTGCCGCCCCGGAGCCAGTTGCACCTCCCGCGGCCCGAAGCGGCAGCAGAAGCGTTCAGCAGTCCCGTAGTTCGGGCGACTGGTTGAGCAACTGGCCCCTCACCGAAGTGAACTTGGCCAGCCGGTCGTCGACCGAGGGGTCCAGCGGGAACACCGCGACGCGGTGGCAGTTCTGGAAGGCGATACGCACTCCGAAGTGCCGCTGGAGCGCGCCGCGTATCGCATCACTCGCGAGCGCGCGCAGCAGCTGACCACGTGCCTGCTCGTCCGGCGGCGGCGTCTGGTTGTCGGCGAACTGACCGCCGTCGACCTTCAGCTGAGCCACCAGCGAGCTGATCATCTCCCACGCGAAAGGCAGGGAGGTCCGGACGCAGTCGACGAAGTCGGCTTCGTCGACCTCGCCTCGCTCGGCCTGTTCCAACAGGGCCGGTGAGACGTCGAGCGACATGGGTTCTCCTCTCGCGACCCCGGACGGTGACCGGGGTCTTACGGGCAGGGAAGAAGGGCGACGACGCAGCGTGCACGGGCGGCGACCTCCTGCATCCACGGTAAGCGCGCAGTCGGGGCCGCACCAGAAGATTGGGAACACAACCGGCCACCAACGAAGGTGCGCAAAGAGGGGCAAGCCCACTGCGCCCCCGGTGGTGAGGAACGAGTGACGGGGGACGACGGGTGGGGAAATCGCGTCGGGGCCCCGTCGTCGAGTAGCGTTGCCGACCATGCGTCTCGTCATCGCCCGTTGCTCCGTCGACTACGCGGGCCGGCTCACAGCCCACCTGCCCTCCGCCCCCCGTCTGATCCTGGTGAAGGCGGACGGCAGCGTCTCGATCCACGCCGACGACCGGGCGTACAAACCGCTCAACTGGATGTCCCCGCCGTGCACCCTGAAAGAGGGCACCGGTGACGAGGCCGGTGTCTGGACCGTGGTGAACAAGGCGGGCGAAAAACTGATCATCACGATGGAGGAGATCCTCCACGACTCCTCGTACGAGCTGGGCGTGGACCCGGGGCTCATCAAGGACGGTGTGGAGGCCCACCTCCAGGAGCTGCTCGCCGACCGGATCGAGATCCTCGGCGAGGGCCACACCCTGATCCGCCGTGAGTACCCCACCGCCATCGGCCCGGTGGACATCCTCTGCCGCGACGCGAACGGCGGCACGGTGGCCGTGGAGCTGAAGCGGCGCGGGGACATCGACGGGGTGGAGCAGCTGACCCGCTATCTGGAACTGCTCAACCGCGACCCGCACCTCGCGCCGGTGAGGGGCGTCTTCGCGGCCCAGGAGATCAAGCCCCAGGCGCGCGTACTGGCGACCGACCGGGGCATCGGCTGTCTGGTGCTCGACTACGACGCGATGCGCGGCATCGAGGACGACAAGCTGCGCCTGTTCTGACCCTCTGGACGTACGTACGGAAGCCGGGTGCTCTGATCAGGGGCACCCGGCTTCCGTGTGTCAGGCCGCCGCTTCGGTGGGATCGCCGTCCTCGGCCGGGGGCTCGCTGCCGGCCGTGGGACTCGCGCTGGCGCTGGCACTGGCACTGGCGGATTCGGCGGGGCCGCTGGCGGAGGTGGAGGTGCTCGGCGTCTCGGTGGGGGTCGTCTCCGACGGGGTCGGCTCCGGCTCGGACTCACTGGGCGTCGGGCTCGGTTCGGTCTCGGACGGCGACGGCCCGGGCGAGGTCCTGGTCGGGCTGGGCGTTCCCGATGTGCTGCTCGGCCCGCTCGACGGATCGCCCGTACCCGGCGACGAGGCGTCCGGCGACGACGGGCCCGGGGAGGGCGAGCCGGAGGTGCTGGGGGTGGCCGGTTCCGAGGCGCTCGGGGTGGCGGAGGTCCCGCCGCCCGGGGTCCCGCCGGTCGGTACGGGGACGTCGCCCGGCTCGTCGTCGGGGAACCCGTCGTCGGGGGTGGATTCCGGGGACGACTGCTCGGTGGTGACGTTGCGGCTGCCCGGCTCCTCGGGGTCGCCCGCGGTGAGGCCGAGGGTGACGACGGTGCCGAGCACGGCGACCAGCAGCGCGCCCGCGCCCGCGGCGGCCAGGTTGCGCCGGGCGCCGCCCAGGATCGCCCGCCCGCCGTGCTTCCCCGGTGCGGCCCCGGGGACCGGGGCCACCACGGTCGGGGCCTCCTCCCCCGGCTGCCGGGCGAGGAACTGGGGCGCCGGGTACGCGGCCGGCGGCGTACCGGACGGAAGCTCCTGGCGTACGACGGGCACCTCGTCGCCCGGCTGGGACCGGACCGGGGGCACGAGCCCGCCGGAGCGGTCCGCGACCAGGGCGAGGGCGCGGCGCCCGGCCACCGCACCGGACTTGTCGGCGAGCGCGCCGCGCATGGAGATCGAGGTCTCCAGCTCCGTGCGGGCCCGGTCGAGGTTGCCCGTACAGAGCGCGAGGACGCCCAACTCATGGTGGAAGTAGGCTTCTTCGGCCACCTCGCCAGCGATCCGGGCAGCCTCCTGGCCGACCCGGAGAGCCTTCTCCCAGGCGCCCCAGCTCAGCCCGGCGGCGAGGGCCGGAGCGGCGCTGCGGGCCAGCAGGACGGCCGCGCTGGCCCGGCCCGCCTCGCCGTCGGGGACCAGGCGGCCCATCGCGGCGACGATGGCGTCGGCCTCGGCGACGGCCCGCTGCGGGGTGACCGAGGGGTGCGAGACCCACCAGGCGTAGTGCTGGGCGGCCGTGAGGGCGTGGGCGGCGGCCTCGTCCGCGTATCCGCCCGCCTCCAGCTGGGCGAGGACACCGGCGGCGAGCCGGTAGCGGGGGCCGGCCGGGGAGAGCAGTCCGCAGTGGGCCAGCTCCCCGAGGGCGGCGTCCGCGTGGGTGTCGCCCACGAGGGCCGGCAGATGGGCCTGGTGGGGCACCTCGCCGCCGAGCGCGACGGTGAAGCGCAGGGTCTCGCGGGCCGCCTCGCTGAGCCGGGAGGCGAGCAGCACGGCGGGCGCGGCCCCTTCACCGAGGCTCGGCAGCGGCACGTCCAGGGTCTCGGGGGTGGGCGCTTCGGAAACCGGAGGCACGTCGTCCGGACGTGGCTCGAAATAGTCGTACTCGTCGAAGGCGGTGGGGTCGGTGTTCAGCCGGTCCCGCTGGCGCAGCAGCGACCCGGCCTGGACGAAGCGGAGGGGCAGCCCCTCGGACTCGAACCAGAGGTCGCCCGCCCAGTTCTTCTCCTCCTCGGTGAGGGGGCGCTCGACGACCTTGGCCAGCAGCTCCAGCGAGGCGGCGCGGCCGAGTCCGGCGAGAAGGACCTCCTCCAGGTGGGCGTCGATGCCGGGGGCGGGGAGGTCGGGCGCGGTGCCGAGGAGGAAGGCGCACTCGGGGGTGGCCTCCAGGAGTTCGTCGAGGGCGGCCCCGCCGATCTCCAGGTCGTCGATGACGACGACGGCACCGATGGAGCGGACGAGGGCGAGCAGCTCCTCGGGGGCCGGGCGGTGGAGCGGGGCGTGGTGGACCGCGTCGAAGAGGCCGTACAGCAGGTCGGTGGCGGTGCGCCGGTGGCCGTTGAGGCGGACGACGCCGTCGGGGGCCAGTCCGGCGCAGTCGGCGGCGACGGCGTCGAGCAGCGCGGTGCGGCCGGATCCGGCCTGGCCGGTGAGGCGGACGCTGCGGCCGCGCGCGAGCAGGCCGACGAGGCGCTCGCGCTCCGCCTGGCGCTCCAGCAGCGGGAGCTGCGGCGCGGGCGGGCCCGCAGGGACGGGAGGCGCGCCGGCCCGCTCGTGGTCGGCCCGCTCGGCGGGGGTGCGGCGGACGGGCGGCTCGGCCTCCGCACCGGGCGGGACGGCCTCCACCTCGCTGCCGTCGACGGGGTTGACCGTCAGCAGGAGGTCACCGGCCGTCAGCCGGACCACACGGGTCTGCTGCGGTGCGTGCTGGCCGAAGTCGGCGGCGCTGGACTCGCGGGACGCCCTGCGACGGCCGTCGGAGCGGCCGGGGTCGTCGGCGTTCTGCCCGTACTCTTCCGGCCCCTGGTGTGTCGGGTCCATCAACAAGTCCCCCAGACGCGTCGCGCTCGGTTCTGCCCCTCCGGCCTCGCACGCCCCGCTGTCGCTTCCGGTCCGGTGTCTGCCACGGGTGGGTGTCATGGGGCAGACGGCCGAACCCTAGACCTTCGCACAGTATCCACGCACGGGCGGGGTGCCGGGCCGTCCGGGACGTCACATTCCGGTGAGGATTGCGCGTCTTCTGCCCTCTCGGCCCGTCCGTACTCCGATGCGCGGCGAACGTGGCCCGGTTTCGACGCGGAGACAACCCGGACACGGCTGCCCGGACACGGCTGCCCGGGTGTGGCTCGTACAGCTGGGATACGGCTCACGGCTCATACGGCTCGTACAGCGCACACGGCCCGTACGGCTCACGCGGCGCGGACGCGGGACCGCTCGGTCGCGGCTCAGACGCGCGGCAGGGAATCGGCGGCGATGCCGCCCTCGATCGCCAGGATGCGGTGCAGCCGGGTGGCCACCAGGAGCCGCTGCATCTGCGGCGGGACTCCGCGCAGCACGAGCCGGCGTCCGGCCCGGCCGGCCCTGCGGTGGGCCCCCATGATGACGCCGAGTCCGGTGGCGTCCCAGGAATTCAGCTCGGTCAGGTCCAGCACCAGATCGCCGGCTCCGTCGTCGACGGCCGAGTGGAGGACCGTACGGGCGTCCGCCGCGCTTCGGACGTCGAGGCGGCCCCCGACGACCAGCTCGGCGTGGTCGCCCCTGATATGCATATGCGCTCCCCTGCGGTTGCTCCGTAGCGAGGTCCGTCTGTCTGCTTCTTCTTTTCCACAACTGACTGCCGCGGCGACGGGGAAGTTGCCGTCTGTAAGCGAACCGATACCGAATTCACTCGGTGGAGTGACGTCGGTTCGCCGGAGACCGGGCCCGGCCGGGTACACTCACCGGCTCCCCCGGCCCCGGCGGCGGTGGGCCTGCGGGGCGGGGAGGGCCGGTGGGGTGCGGCCTCGGTCAGTACGTGTAGAAGCCCTGCCCGCTCTTGCGGCCGATGTCACCTGCGTCGACCATCCGGCGCATCAGCTCGGGGGCGGCGAACTTCTCGTCCTGGGACTCGGTGTAGATGTTGCCGGTGGCGTGGAGCAGGATGTCGACGCCCGTCAGGTCGGCCGTGGCGAGCGGGCCCATGGCGTGGCCGAAGCCGAGCTTGCAGGCGGTGTCGATGTCCTCGGCCGTGGCGACGCCCGACTCGTACAGCTTGGCGGCCTCGACGACGAGCGCCGAGATGAGCCGGGTGGTGACGAAGCCCGCCACATCGCGGTTGACGACGATGCAGGTCTTGCCGACCGACTCCGCGAACTCCCGTGCGGTGGCCAGGGTTTCGTCGCTGGTCTTGTAGCCGCGGACCAGCTCGCAGAGCTGCATCATCGGGACCGGGGAGAAGAAGTGCACGCCGACGACGCGCTCCGGACGCTCCGTCACGGCCGCGATCTTGGTGATCGGGATGGCCGAGGTGTTGGAGGCGAGCACGGTGTGCTCCCCGACGATCTTGTCGAGGGTGCGGAAGATCTCGTGCTTGACCTCCAGCTTCTCGAAGACCGCCTCCACCACCACGTCCACGTCCGCCACGGCGTCCAGGTCGGTGGTCGTGGTGATGCGGGCGAGGGCGGCCTCGGCGTCGGACGCCTCCAGCTTCCCCTTGGCGACGAACTTGTCGTACGAGGCCTTGATGCCGTCCAGGCCGCGGGTCAGCGCCGCGTCGGTGACATCGCGCAGCACGACGTCCCAGCCCGCCTGGGCGGAGACCTGCGCGATCCCGGATCCCATGAGTCCGGCCCCGATGACGGCGAGCTTCCTGGCCACGTTCGCACCCCTTGTCCTCTGTCCGTGCCACGTCCGCGTGCACGGCTTTTCGCAACGGCTCTTCCTATGCTCTCCGGCGGAGATTAGTACCCGCCGGGGGCCCTGGGGCCGTGAAGAGATGCGCGTCACGTCTCGAATGACGGACATCACACCGGGACGCGTCATTCGGCTCCGCGCCACGCGTAGTTGGGGGCCGCGGCCTCACTACGCTGGCCCCATGGTCAATCTGACGCGCATCTACACCCGGACCGGCGACCAGGGCACGACGGCCCTCGGCGACATGAGCCGCACCGCCAAGACCGATCTGCGGATCGCGGCGTACGCGGACGCCAACGAGGCCAACGCGGTGATCGGGACCGCCATCGCGCTGGGGCAGCTCTCCGAGGACGTGGTGAAGGTCCTCGTACGGGTCCAGAACGACCTCTTCGACGTGGGCGCCGACCTGTCCACCCCGGTGGTCGAGGACCCCAAGTACCCGCCGCTGCGGGTGGAGCAGAGCTACGTGGACAAGCTGGAGGCGGACTGCGACCGCTTCCTGGAGGAGCTGGAGAAGCTGCGCAGCTTCATCCTTCCCGGGGGGACGCCCGGGGCCGCCCTGCTCCACCAGGCGTGCACGGTGGTCCGGCGCGCCGAGCGGTCGACCTGGGCGGCGCTGGAGGTGCACGGGGAGTCGATGAACGCGCTGACCGCCACGTACCTCAACCGCCTCTCCGACCTCCTGTTCATCCTGGCGCGGAGTGCGAACAAGGAGGTCGGGGACGTGCTGTGGGTGCCGGGCGGTGAGCGCTGACGAGCTCGTCAGAGCCGGTCGGCCGGCTCGCGTCCCACCGCGTCCGCGCCGGTGTCCCCGGGCGGCTGCTTCGGGAAGAGCGTGTAGCCGCCGGCGATGATCAGGTTGATGCCGATCACCAGGCCCATCTTCTGCTGCCAGCTCTGGAGCGTGCTGATGTCGCCGCCGGGGCCGACGTACCAGACCGCCGCCTGGAGGAGCCCCAGCGCGACCGCCGCGGCGAGGATCCAGCGGGCGGCGCTGCGCCACTCGTGGACGGCCCGGGCCATGCCGTACTTCGGCGGCTTCACCGGCGGCGGGCCGCCGAACCAGCGGTGGGCGACCCAGGCGTCCACCTTCTTGATGGTGTGGTGGCCGAGGCCGACCGTGAAGCCGATGTAGACGGCGGCCAGTCCGTGCTTCCAGTCGGGCTCGGCGCCGCTCTTCAGGTCGATCGCCGTCACCACCAGCAGCACGACCTCCAGCAGCGGCTCGCAGAGCAGCACGGCGGCGCCGAGCTTCGGCTTCCTCGCGACGTACCGCAGGGCGAGCCCGGCGGCCAGCAGGACCCAGAACGCGACCTCGCAGGCCACGACCAGTAGGGCGATCACAGCGTCTCTCCTCCCGTTTCCCCCAAGCCTCCCGTCGGCCGGGCGGGGTGACGTCGTCGGCAGTGACGAAACGTGACTGCATCCTTCGATGTACCGCGCCGCCGCAGCGCTTCACCCCGCGAAGGGGGTCCGGGGCCGGTCCGGCGTGTTGGATGGAGGGGTGTCCTCCTCCCTCCGCCCCGACCGCGACGCCGTGGCCCTCGCCGTCTCCGGGCTGCTCGGGGGGCTGCTCCTGTGGCGCCTGGGCCTCCACACCCAGGGCGGCCGCCCCTTCTCGGCGCCCTGGGTCACCCTCGTACCGGTGACCGCCATGGCCGCGGCCGAGCTGCTGCGCCGCAACGCCCCGCGCACCGCGCTGACGATCGGGGTGCTCGCGCTGGTCGCGGACCAGCTCACCCGGGGCAGCCTCGCCACCGTGCTGATGTTCACGGACGTCATGTACGCGGCCGCGCTGTACGGGACCCCGGCCGCCGCCCGCCGTCTCCCGGTGGCCACGCTCCTGGTCACCGTCGCCTCCACCATCGGGTTCCTGGCCTGGTTCCGGCGGCCCGAGGCGCTGCTGATCGGCCTGGTCATCGGGCTGGTCTCCTTCGTCCCCGCCCTCACCGGGGTGAGCGTGCGCAGCCACCGCACCGCCGCCGACACCGCCCGGCTGGCCGCCGCCCAGACCGCGCGGCTGGCCGAGATGGACCGGATCCAGGCGGTGGTGGCGGAGCGGGCCCGGATGGCCCGGGAGCTGCACGACATGGTGGCCAACCACCTTTCCGCCGTGGCGATCCACTCCACGGCGGCCCTCTCCATCGACGACCCGGAGACCTCGCGGAACGCCCTGAAGGTGATCCGGGAGAACAGCGTGGAGGGACTGGCGGAGATGCGGCGGCTGATCGGGCTGCTGCGCGAGGGCGGGGAGGACGGGGCCCCGGCGGCGGCACCGACGCTGGCGTCGCTGGACGCGCTGGTCGAGCAGGCGAACGTCAACGGGGCGGCGGGCGGGCTGGTCTGCGTACGGGAGGACGCCCGGCCGGTGGAGGCCGGTGCGCTGCCCACGCCGGTCGAGCTGGCCGCGTACCGGATCGTGCAGGAGTCCCTCACCAACGCGCTCAAGCACGCGGCGCCGGGCCCGGTGACCGTGCGGCTCGGCCTCGCCGACGAGGTGCTGACGGTCGAGGTGACCAGTGTGTCCGGCAGCCGTCCGGGACCGACGGCGCCGGGTTCGGGGGCCGGTCTGGTCGGGATGCGGGAGCGGGTGGCGCTGCTGGGCGGGACCTTCTCGGCGGGCACCGAACCGGGGGCCGAGGGGACGAAGTTGTGGCGGGTCCGGGCGGAACTGCCGGTACGGGAGAGGGAGTCGCGGGAATGACGATCCGGGTGCTGGTCGCGGAGGACCAGGCGGCGGTGCGGGCGGGGCTGGTGCTGATCCTCTCCAGCGCCCCGGACATCGAGGTCGTCGGGGAGGCGGGCGACGGCGAGGCGGCGGTGCGGCTGGCGCGCGGACTCCGGCCGGATCTGGTCCTGATGGACGTGCAGATGCCCCGGCTGGACGGGGTGTCGGCGACCCGGCAGGTGGTGGCGGAGGGGCTGGCGGACGTCCTGGTGCTGACCACGTTCGACCTGGACAGCTACGTCTTCGGGGCGCTGCGGGCGGGGGCGTCGGGGTTCCTGCTGAAGAACACCGAAGCCCGCGAACTGCTGGAGGCGGTCCGGACGGTGGCGCGCGGCGAGGGGCTGATCGCCCCGGCCGTGACACGGCGGCTGATCGCGGAGTTCGCGGGTGCCACGCCCCGACGCGCGTCGGGTACGGCCGATCCGGCGGTGCTGGACTCCCTGACGCGGCGGGAGCGCGAGGTGCTGGGGTGTCTCGGCGAGGGGCTGTCGAACGCGGAGATCGCGACGCGGCTGGCGATGGCGGAGGCGACGGTGAAGACCCACGTCAGTCGGCTGCTGGCCAAGCTGGGGCTCCGGAGCCGGGTCCAGGCGGCCGTACTGGCACAGGAGTTGGGGGTCTGACACCGGTCGGGCCCGGGGCCCGGCGCAGAGGGGCCGATGGCCGGATTCCGTGCCGATTACGGGCCGATTCCGGGCCAATTCCGGACCGGTTCCGGTCTTCGATCTTTGGTCCAGACCTCTTGACGATTGGTCCAGACCTTCCTAATGTCACCGAACACACACTGCGGTGAGTACGAGAGCACCCGTACTCAGGGCGGCGCAGGGTTTGCAGTCCACGAACTACCCCCGTTACTGGACCTCACCCCAGGAGCACCGTTGAGTACTGAGACCCCCCAACGCCGATCCAGATTCAGATGGATACCCACCCGCAGTGGCCGGTCGAAGGTCATCGCCGGCCTCACCGCTCTCGCCGTCCCGTTCGCCGCCATGGTCGGCCTGGCCTCCCCCGCGTCGGCCGCCACCTCGGCCACGGCCACGTACACCAAGAAGTCGGACTGGGGCAGCGGCTTCGAGGGCCAGTGGACGGTGAAGAACACCGGTACCACGGCGCTCTCCTCCTGGACGATCGAGTGGGACTACCCGACCGGCACCCGGGTCAACTCCGCCTGGGACGCCACCGTCACCAACTCCGGCACCCGCTGGACCGCCAAGAACCTGGGCTGGAACGGGTCCATCGCCCCCGGTGCCAGCGTCTCCTTCGGCTTCAACGGCTCCGGCTCCGGCGCCCCCAGCGGCTGTACGCTGAACGGCGGGGCCTGTGACGGCTCCACCGTCCCCGGCGACAACCCGCCCTCGGCCCCCGGCACCCCCACCACCAGCGATGTCACCAACACGTCGGTGAAGCTCAGCTGGAGCGCGGCCACCGACGACAAGGGCGTCAAGAACTACGACGTCCTGCGCAACGGCGCCAAGATCGCCACGGTCACCGGCACCACGTACACCAACACCGGCCTGACCGCCGGCACGGACTACACGTACGCCGTCCAGGCCCGCGACACCATCGACCAGCTCGGCCCGGTCTCCGGCTCCGTCTCGGTCCGCACCACCGGCGGTGGCGGCGGCGAGGAGCCCCCGCCCGGCGACAAGATCAACCTGGGCTACTTCACCAACTGGGGCGTCTACGGGCGCAACTACCACGTCAAGAACCTGGTGACGTCCGGGTCCGCGGCGAAGATCACGCACATCAACTACGCCTTCGGCAACGTGCAGAACGGCCGCTGCACCATCGGTGACTCCTACGCCGACTACGACAAGGCGTACACCGCCGACCAGTCCGTCGACGGCGTCGCCGACACCTGGGACCAGCCCCTGCGCGGCAACTTCAACCAGCTCCGCAAGCTGAAGGCCAAGTACCCGCACATCAAGGTCCTCTGGTCCTTCGGCGGCTGGACCTGGTCCGGCGGCTTCGGCCAGGCCGTCCAGAACCCCGCCGCGTTCGCCCAGTCCTGCTACGACCTGGTCGAGGACCCGCGCTGGGCCGATGTCTTCGACGGCATCGACCTGGACTGGGAGTACCCCAACGCCTGCGGTCTGAGCTGTGACAACAGCGGCCCGGCCGCCATCAAGGTGATGGCGGACGCCATGCGGGCCAAGTTCGGCCCGAACAACCTGGTCACCGCCGCCATCACCGCGGACGCCTCCTCCGGCGGCAAGATCGACGCCGCCGACTACGGCGGCGCCGCCCAGTCCTTCGACTGGTACAACGTGATGACGTACGACTTCTTCGGCGCCTGGGCGAACAAGGGCCCGACGGCCCCGCACTCCCCGCTGAACGCGTACACCGGCATCCCGCAGGCGGGCTTCAACTCCGCCGAGGCCATCGCCAAGCTGAAGGCCAAGGGCGTCCCGGCCAAGAAGCTCCTCCTCGGCATCGGCTTCTACGGCCGCGGCTGGACCGGCGTCACCCAGGCCGCCCCCGGCGGCACGGCGACCGGTGCGGCGCCGGGCACGTACGAGGCGGGCATCGAGGACTACAAGGTCCTCAAGAACACCTGCCCGGCCACCGGCACCATCGCCGGCACGGCCTACGCCCACTGCGGCACCAACTGGTGGAGCTACGACACCCCGGCCACCATCGGCACCAAGATGACCTGGGCGAAGAGCCAGGGCCTGGGTGGCGCGTTCTTCTGGGAGTTCTCCGGCGACACCACCAACGGTGAACTGGTGAGCGCGATCAAGAGCGGTCTCCAGTAATCCCCACGCCGTAACGGCAAGCACCACCCCCGGAAAACCGCCGGGGAGACGGGTCCGCCCCCCGTCTCCCCGGCTTTTCGCTGTGTACGGGTGCGGGAGGGGTACGGGCTCGGGCAGGCGTGCGCGTGCCGGAGGGGTACGGGTCCCGGGCACGGCCAGGCGTAGAGGTAGGGGGCGGGGTGCGGGTGCGGGGTACGGGGGGTGTGCGGCCGGAAGCCCCGGCACCCCCGCACACGTCGGCGGCCCCGGTCCGAGAACCGGGGCCGCCGACGTACGTCGTCCGCTCGCCGCACTCCCCTACGCGGAGCTCACCCGCCCCCGGCTCCGGCCGGGGTGGCCGCTTCCAGCGGGGCGCTCTCCTGCGCTGCTCCTACGCCACGTTGACCCGCTGGCCGGGCGGTGCCGCCTCCAGCCAGGCGAGGAAGCCGGTCAGGGCGTCCTCGCTCATCGCCAGCTCCAGGCGGGTCCCCCGGTGGAGACAGCCGAGCACGACGGAGTCGGAGAGGAGCGCCAGCTCCTCCTCGCCCTCCGGGAGGCGGCGGGCGATCACCTCGATCGCAGAACGCTCCAGGCCCCGGCGGGGGCGAGGAGCGTAGGAGAAGACACGGAACCAGTCGACACGGTCACCGCTGTAGCGGGCGACCCCGTAGACCCAGCCTTTGCCGGAGGGGTCCGGCTCCTCGGAGAGGTCCCAGCGGAGGCTGCAGTCGAAGGTGCCTCCGGAGCGCTGGATCAGCCGCCGGCGCAGACCGAAGACGAACAGACCCACCAGGACCAGCACGATGACGGATACGCCCACCCACAACGCGAGGACCATCTCCACCGACCTCCTCGCATCGTCGAGTAACGGGAAACGAACCGATTCGAACTGAATTGCACCTGCATCGCCTCAGCCGCGACACGGCTGGATTTCTCCAGCGCGGGCCGCGGCTGAGTAAAAACATCTGTCCGTGGGGTGCTAGCGCACCGCCACCGCGCGCAGACGGATCTCCGCGCGCCGCTCGGCGGCGGCGTCCGCGTCGGACTTCGCGCGCTCCAGCGCACGCTCGGCGCGCTGGACATCGATCTCGTCCGCCAGCTCGACGATCTCGGCCAGCAGCGACAGCTTGTTGTCGGCGAACGAGATGAAACCACCGTGCACAGCGGCGATGACGGTACCGCCCTCGCTCGTGCGGATCGTCACCGGGCCCGATTCCAGCACACCGAGAAGCGGCTGGTGACCGGGCATGATGCCGATGTCGCCGGACGTGGTGCGCGCCACGACCAGCGTGGCCTCGCCGGACCAGACACTGCGGTCCGCGGCGACCAGCTCGACATGCAGCTCAGCAGCCAAGGAGACTCCTCGGGTCACCACCCGGCCGACCGGCCGGGTGTTGGGTCAATTCTACGGGGCGTGGTGAGGGGGGCGGGACACACCCGCCCCCCTCGGTGAGCCGGGGGTCAGGAGACGCCCAGCTCCTTGGCCTTCGCCTTGAGGTCGTCCAGGCCACCGCACATGAAGAACGCCTGCTCGGGGAAGTGGTCGTACTCACCGTCGCAGATCGCGTTGAACGCGGCGATCGACTCGTCGAGCGGAACGTCCGAACCGTCCAGGCCGGTGAACTGCTTGGCGGCGTGGGTGTTCTGCGACAGGAAGCGCTCGACACGACGGGCACGGTGGACGACGAGCTTGTCCTCCTCGCCCAGCTCGTCGATACCGAGGATCGCGATGATGTCCTGGAGGTCCTTGTACTTCTGCAGGATCCCCTTGACGCGGCTGGCCGCGTTGTAGTGGTCCTGGGAGATGTAGCGCGGGTCCAGGATGCGGGACGTGGAGTCCAGCGGGTCCACGGCCGGGTAGATGCCCTTCTCCGAGATCGGACGGGAGAGCACCGTCGTCGCGTCGAGGTGGGCGAACGTGGTGGCCGGGGCCGGGTCGGTCAGGTCGTCCGCGGGGACGTAGATCGCCTGCATCGAGGTGATCGAGTGACCACGCGTCGAGGTGATGCGCTCCTGGAGCACACCCATCTCGTCGGCCAGGGTCGGCTGGTAACCCACCGCGGAGGGCATCCGGCCGAGGAGCGTGGAGACCTCGGAACCGGCCTGCGTGAAGCGGAAGATGTTGTCGATGAAGAGCAGCACGTCCTGCTTCTGCACATCGCGGAAGTACTCCGCCATGGTCAGGGCGGACAGGGCCACGCGCAGACGCGTCCCCGGCGGCTCGTCCATCTGGCCGAAGACGAGCGCGGTCTTGTCCAGAACGCCCGAGTCGGTCATCTCGTCGATGAGGTCGTTGCCCTCACGGGTGCGCTCACCGACACCGGCGAACACCGACACACCGTCGTGCAGCTTCGCCACACGCATGATCATTTCCTGGATGAGGACCGTCTTGCCGACGCCCGCACCACCGAAGAGACCGATCTTCCCACCCTTGACGTACGGGGTGAGGAGGTCGACGACCTTCAGGCCGGTCTCGAACATCTCGGTCTTGGACTCGAGCTGGTCGAAGGCCGGGGCCTTGCGGTGGATCGGCCAGCGCTCGGTGATCTGCGCCTCGGCCTCGGGCTGGTTCAGGATCTGACCGAGGGTGTTGAACACCTTGCCCTTGGTGATGTCACCGACGGGGACGGTGATGCCCGTGCCCGTGTCGGTCACCGGGGCCTGGCGGACCAGGCCGTCGGTGGGCTGCATGGAGATCGCCCGGACCACGCCGTCGCCCAGGTGCTGGGCGACCTCGAGGGTCAGCGTCTTGCGGGCGCCGGCCTCGGCCGGGTCGTCCACCTCGACGTGAAGGGCGTTGTAGATGTCCGGCATCGCGTCGACGGGGAACTCCACGTCGACGACCGGGCCGATGACCCGGGCGACGCGGCCCGTGGCAGCGGCCGTCTCAACAGTGGTCGTCATTACTTGTCACTCCCCGCGGTCGCGTCGGCCAGGGCACTGGCACCGCCGACGATCTCGCTGATTTCCTGGGTGATTTCGGCCTGGCGGGCCGCGTTGGCAAGCCGGGAGAGGCTCTTGATGAGATCCCCGGCGTTGTCGGTCGCCGACTTCATCGCGCGGCGGCGGGCGGCGTGCTCGGAAGCGGCGGCCTGCAGCAGTGCGTTGTAGATACGGCTCTCGACGTAGCGCGGCAGAAGGGCGTCGAGGACGTCCTCGGCCGACGGCTCGAACTCGAACAGCGGCAGGATCTCGCCCTTGCGGGTGGTCTCCTGCGCGACCTCGTCGAGCGAAAGCGGCAGCATCCGGTTGTCGACCGCGTTCTGCGTCATCATCGACACGAATTCCGTGAAGACGATGTGCAGCTCGTCGACGCCGCCCTCGGCCGTGTCCTTCTGGATGGCCGCGATCAACGGGGCCGCGACGCGCTTGGCATCGCCGTAGCCCGGGTTGTCGGTGAAGCCGGTCCAGGATTCCTCGACCTTGCGCTCGCGGAAGCCGTAGTACGCGACACCCTTGCGGCCGACGATGTACGTGTCGACCTCCTTGCCCTCGGAGGCAAGGCGCTCCCGCAGCCGCTCCGCCGCCTTGATGGCGTTGGAGGAGTAGCCGCCGGCCAG
Source organism: Streptomyces araujoniae (assembly GCF_050871195.1). Lineage (NCBI taxonomy): Bacteria > Bacillati > Actinomycetota > Actinomycetes > Kitasatosporales > Streptomycetaceae > Streptomyces > Streptomyces araujoniae. Next base: position 5,523,696 of record NZ_CP194070.1, on the reverse strand, counting down.
ACCGCGGTCGCTCGTGACGAGCAGGACCGCGGCACGGGTCGGCGTCTCGACCTCGGTGGTGAGCGGGTGGTCGGCGTTGGAGCCGGTCGCCACCGCGGTCACCGCGCGGGTGAGCTCGGTCGCGTACGGCTGCGATGCCGCCACCTTGCGCTGCGCCTTGACGATGCGCGAGGCGGCGATCATCTCCATCGCCTTGGTGATCTTCTTGGTCGCGGTGACGGCTTGGATGCGGCGCTTGTAAACGCGAAGCTGAGCGCCCATCGATCAGCCCTCGCCCAGGAGCTTGCCGTCCGAGGTCTCGAACTGCTGCTTGAAGGCGGCGATCGCGTCGGCGATCGACTGCAGCGTGTCGTCGGACATCTTGCCGCCCTCGGCGATGCTGGTCAGCAGGTCCTTGCGCTCGCGGCGCAGGAACTCCAGCAGCTCGGACTCGAAGCGGCGGATGTCCTCGACCGGGACGTCGTCCATCTTGCCCGTGGTGCCGGCCCAGACCGAGACGACCTGCTCCTCCATCGGGAACGGGGCGTACTGCGGCTGCTTGAGCAGCTCGACCATGCGCTTGCCGCGCTCCAGCGAGGCCTTCGAGGCCGCGTCCAGGTCGGAACCGAAGGCGGCGAACGCCTCCAGCTCGCGGTACTGGGCGAGGTCCACGCGGAGCCGGCCGGAGACCTGCTTCATGGCCTTGTGCTGGGCGGAGCCACCGACTCGGGAGACCGAGATACCGACGTTGAGCGCCGGACGCTGACCCGCGTTGAACAGGTCGGACTCCAGGAAGCACTGGCCGTCGGTGATGGAGATGACGTTGGTCGGGATGAACGCCGACACGTCGTTCGCCTTGGTCTCGACGATCGGGAGGCCCGTCATCGAACCGGCACCCATCTCGTCGGAGAGCTTGGCGCAGCGCTCCAGCAGACGCGAGTGCAGGTAGAAGACGTCACCCGGGTAGGCCTCACGGCCCGGCGGGCGGCGCAGCAGCAGGGACACGGCGCGGTAGGCGTCGGCCTGCTTCGAGAGGTCGTCGAAGATGATCAGGACGTGCTTGCCCTGGTACATCCAGTGCTGGCCGATGGCCGAACCGGTGTACGGCGCCAGGTACTTGAAGCCGGCCGGGTCGGACGCCGGGGCGGCGACGATGGTCGTGTACTCCAGCGCACCGGCCTCTTCGAGCGCACCACGCACGGAGGCGATGGTGGAGCCCTTCTGACCGATGGCGACGTAGATGCAGCGCACCTGCTTGTTCACGTCGCCCGAGCGCCAGTTGTCGCGCTGGTTGATGATCGTGTCGACGGCCAGAGCGGTCTTACCCGTCTGACGGTCGCCGATGATCAGCTGACGCTGGCCGCGGCCGATCGGCACCATGGCGTCGACGGCCTTGTAGCCGGTCTGCATCGGCTCGTGCACCGACTTGCGGACCATGACGCCAGGGGCCTGCAGCTCGAGGGCGCGGCGGCTGTCGGTCGCGATCTCGCCGAGACCGTCGATCGGGTTGCCGAGCGGGTCGACGACGCGGCCGAGGTAACCCTCGCCGACGCCGACGGAGAGCACCTCACCGGTGCGCTGCACCGGCTGGCCCTCCTCGATGCCGCTGAACTCGCCGAGGACGATCGCACCGATCTCGCGCTCCTCGAGGTTGAGGGCGAGACCGAGGGTTCCGTCCTCGAACTTCAGCAGCTCGTTCGCCATGGCGGAGGGCAGGCCCTCCACCTTCGCGATGCCGTCGCCGGCAACGCTGACCGTACCGACCTCCTCGCGCGAGGCCGCGTCCGGCTGGTACGACTGGACAAAGTTCTCCAGTGCGTCCCGGATCTCCTCCGGCCGGATCGTGAGCTCCGCCATCTGGGTTCCCTGCTCTCCTTGTTGGGCCCGAAGTTTCTTAAGGGGGTCTGGGGGCCGACCCCCAGGAATCTTCTGCAGTTTCTGCACGGCCCAACCGGGCCGCTGGTCTTGCTTGTTCTCTTGCGCTGCGCTTGTCAGCCGGCGATGCGGCGGGTCGCCTCTTCGAGACGCTCCGCGACGGTGCCGTTGATGACCTCGTCACCGACGCGCACCGAGATCCCGCCGAGGACCGCGGGGTCCACGTCCAGGTTCAGGTGCATCTCGCGGCCGTACAGCTTCGCCAGGGCGGCGCCGAGGCGCTGCTTCTGCCGGTCGCTGAGCGGCACCGCCGAGGTGACGACGGCGACCGCGCGGTCGCGGCGCTCCGCGGCGAGCTTGGACAGGGACTCGATCCCTGCCTCCAGGCTACGTCCCCGCGGCTGGGTCACCAGGCGGACGATGATCCGCTCGGTGACCGGCTGCGCCTTGCCGCCGAGCAGGCTGCGGAGCAGCTCGCCCTTGGCGGTGGCGGTGGCCGTACGGCTGGTGAGCGCCGAACGCAGCTCCTGGTCGGAGCCGACGATCCGGCCGAACCGGAACAGCTCGTCCTCGACGTCGTCGAGGGCACCGGCGCGCTGGGCCGCGGTGAGGTCCGCGGTGTTCGCCAGTTCCTCGACCGAGTCCACCAGGTCACGCGACTGCGACCAGCGGGAGCGGACCAGCCCGGAGACCAGGTCGACGGCTTCGCCGCTGACCTGACCGCTGAGCAGGCGCGCGGCCAGCTCGGCCTTGCTCTCGCCGCTCTGGGCCGGGTCCGTGAGGACCCGGCGCAGGGAAACTTCGCGGTCGAGCAGCGCGGTGACCGATGCCAGGTCGTCGGCGAGGGCCGCCGCGTCGACCGACGTGTTGTCGGTCAGCGCGTCGAGCCGCTCGCGTGCGGCGGCCAGTGCCTCGCGGCTCGCACCGTTCATCGGGCAGCCTCGGCCTTCGCCTCGAGCTCGTCGAGGAAACGGTCGACGGTGCCGCTCTGCCGGGCGTGGTCCTGGAGGGACTCACCGACGAGCTTGCCGGCCAGGTCGGTGGCGAGCTTGCCCACGTCCTGGCGCAGCGCGGAGGCCGCGGCCTTGCGGTCGGCCTCGATCTGGGCGTGGCCGGCGGCGATGATCTCCTCGCGCTGCCGCTGACCTTCCGCCTTCATCTCCTGGATGATGACGGCGCCCTGCTCCTGCGCCTCCTGGCGCAGACGGGCGGCCTCGTGACGGGCCTCGGCGAGCTGAGCCTTGTACTGCTCAAGAACGCTCTGGGCCTCGGTCTGAGCCGCTTCGGCCTTCTCGATGCCACCCTCGATCGCCTCACGGCGCTCTTCCAGGGCCTTGTTGATCACCGGAAGGAGCTTCTTCGAGAAGACGAAGAAGACGATGCCGAAGCAGATCAAGCCGATGACGATCTCGGGCCACACCGGGAGCAGAGGGCTCTGCGCTTCCTCAGCTGCCAGGTACATCATGGTGGACCTTTCGTCGAATGGAGCTACAGGCACAACGTCACTTGACGATGAACGGGACGACGAAGCCGATCAGGGCCAGGGCCTCGACGACGGCGAAGCCGAGCAGCATGTTCTGGCGGATGAGGCCGGCAGCCTCGGGCTGGCGGGCGATGGCCTGCACACCGTTACCGAAGATGATGCCGATGCCGATACCGGGGCCGATCGCGGCGAGGCCGTAGCCGATGGTGCCGACGTTGCCGTTCACGGCCGCGAGGGTCTCGAAAGCAGCAGACATGTCCGTGGTTCCTTCTCTTGGTGGGACCGGTGGAAAGTGTCTTCGCACCGGGCGTCTGGGGTGGGTGAGGGCTCAAGCCGGGGGCTTGGCTGGGTCCTCAGTGGGCTTCTTCGAGCGCCTGGGAGAGGTACGTGGCGGTCAGCACGGTGAACACGTAGGCCTGGAGGGCCTGGATGAACATCTCGAACACGGTGATGACCAGCGTCATGACGAACGACGCGGAGGCGTAGACCGTGCCCAGGACGGTGCCGAGCATGTACCAGGTGGCGATCGTGAAGATCAGGATCAGGATGTGGCCCGCGAACATGTTCGCGAAGAGTCGCACCGCCAGCGTGAACGGCCGGACGAAGACGTTGGAGATGAACTCCAGCGGCGTCAGCAGCACGTAGATGGGCTTCGGCAGACCGCTCGGGACGCAGAGGTTCCGGATACCTCCGACGAATCCGTTCGACCGGAACGTCACCGTCATGTACGTCACCCAGACCACGAGGGCCAGGCCGACCGGGTAGGCGATGACGGAGCTGACCGGGAACTGGGCGATCGGGATGAGGGCCCAGAGGTTCAGGATCCAGACGAAGAAGAACAGCGAGACCAGCAGCGGGACGAAGGGCTCGCCCTTCTTGCCGATGACCTCCTTGGCGATGCCGCGGTGCACGAAGTCGTACAGCGCCTCGGCGACCATCTGCAGCTTGCCGGGGACAACCTTCGCCTTCGAGAAGCCCGCCCAGAAGAAGGCCAGGATCGCGAAGGTCCCGATGATCGCGAGCAGCATGGGCTTGTTGAACTCGACAGGCCCGATGGTGAAGAGCGGCTCGAAGATGAACGACCACACGCTGGGAGCCTGGAATCCGCATCCCTGGAACAAGTGGCAGTCAGTCTCGAAAGCGAGCGTCTGGGCGTCAGTCACCAAGAGCTCCTTCTGCATGGCGCATGGATGCGGCTACCTCGTTGTGTCGGAGCGGCGGGTGGCCGCAGGTCGGCACCGGACTGGTTCTTACGGTGAGGAGGCGGCGGCCGGGCCCGAAGCCTCGCGATGAATCAAGCGACCGCCCTGTTGCCCGCGCTCGCACTACCGCAACCGAGACCGGACGATAGCAGCACGTCGAACACGGCTTTATCCCGGCCCTACTCGTCACGATCTCCCCCAGCTCCACCCGGTCGGTTCCGGGTGTCCGCGTCGGGGTCGACGTAGAGGGTCTTGCTCCGCGAATGCAGCACGGCCTGCGTGGTGATCCACGTGATCACGGCTGCGACCAGCGAGAGGGCGAAAACCTGAAGATCGAAGAGGGTGGTGTTCCGGATGCTCAGGATGAAGATGAGCAGGAGCACGAGTTGGGCCGAGTAAATCATCAGCCCCATGCCCTGGAACAGGTGAGGCATGTTCTTGCCGACCCAGTTGAGCGCGAGCAGCCCGAGCGCCATGAAGACGATCACGACCACGCAGCCCACCGCGGCACCGATCGCCCCTTCGCCGCCGGCGAGCAGACCGCCCACGAGCGTGGCGATGGCGCCGACTGCGGCGGTGGGGACGGCGATGCGCAGTAGTTCGCGCATGTCGGACTGCATGGCGGCAGCTCCACTGGTCTTGGGAGGAATGGGGCGTCGTCATGGACGAGCGTAGGCCCGGTCCGCGAGGCGGATTCCCAGGCCGAGGAACCGTCTCACTAGGGTCCTTCGGCTCCGTCGCCGGGTCTCGTGAACGGTATCACAAACTATTTGATGAGGTCTTTACCTGGAAAGTGTGCCAACTGTCACACATGAGGGCTACCCCGCGCGTGTGTGCACGACAAGGCAGCGCTATGTCTGGTAATGGACAGCGGAATCCGAAACGTCAGCGCGAGGAGTCGATGGACCTGCGTTCAGGAAGACGCGAACGGGGGCCGATCGCGGTCGCTCCGTTGACGCCGGACACCCCGACCGCCACAGGGGCCCGTTCGGGGCTCTCCTGGCCCATCTGAGCCTCCGCCAGGGCCGGTTGGGACTCCGGGGGCGCGGGCTCCGGCTTCTCCCCGTACGAGGACGTGGACGGGGACCCGGACGCGGAGGCCCGCTCGGGCGCGCGGCGCCGGTAGCGCGGCGGGACGAAGCGGTTGGCCCAGTGCGGGGTCCGGGGGGTGAAGCGGGGCATCAGGAGGAGGACCAGGCCCACCGCGCTCGCGGCGATGATGACGAAGACGATCCACATCGAGGCCGAGTGGACCGAGTAGCCGACGGCGCCGAAGGCGATCAGGGCCGACCAGAAGTACATGATCAGGACGGCACGGCTGTGCGAGTGGCCGATCTCCAGCAGGCGGTGGTGCAGGTGGCCGCGGTCGGCGGCGAACGGGGACTGGCCGTTCCAGGTGCGGCGGACGATGGCGAGGATCAGGTCGGCTGCCGGGATCGCGATGATCGTCAGCGGCAGCACCAGCGGGATGAAGACCGGGAGCATCGCGTGGGTGGCCCCGCGCTCGCTGCCCTCGAAGAAGATCTTCATGTTGTCCGGGTCGACCTGGCCGGTGACCGAGATCGCGCCCGCCGCCAGCACCAGCCCGATCAGCATCGAGCCCGAGTCCCCCATGAAGATCCGCGCCGGGTGCATGTTGTGCGGCAGGAACCCCAGGCACATGCCCATCAGGATGGCCGCGAAGAGCGTCGCGGGGGCGGCCGCCTCGATGCCGTACCCGTACCAGAGGCGGTAGGCGTACAGGAAGAACGCCGCCGAGGCGATGCACACCATGCCCGCCGCGAGCCCGTCCAGGCCGTCGACGAAGTTGACCGCGTTGATCGTGATGACGACCAGCGCGACCGTGAGGAGCGTGCCCTGCCACTGGGTGAGGGCGACCGTGCCGATGCCGGGGATCGGCAGCCACAGGATCGTGAGCCCCTGGATGACCATGACGGCGGCGGCGATCATCTGGCCGCCGAGCTTGATCAGGGCGTCGATCTCGAACTTGTCGTCGAGCACGCCGATCAGCCAGATCAGGGCCGCACCGGAGAGCAACGCCCGTGGTTCGTTGGAGAGTTCGAAGACACCCTTGAGGTTGAACAGGTGGTCGGCGACGATCAGTCCCGCACAGAGCCCGCCGAACATCGCGATCCCGCCGAGCCGGGGGGTGGGCTCCCGGTGGACGTCGCGCGCCCGGATCGCCGGCATCGCGCCGACCGCGATGGCGAACTTGCGCACCGGCCCCGTCAGCAGATAGGTCACCGCAGCCGTGACACAGAGCGTCAGCAGGTAATCACGCACGGGCTGCCCCACAGGTTTCGCCGGCCATCCAAGCACCACACCCTAGTCTCTGAACAAGGACTCCACGGTACGGGTGATGGTTGCACAGCCCTCGTCTACCCCGGGTACGGCGGATTCCGCAGGGCCAGCTCCCGGACCTCCGCCGCGACCCTGTCCGCCTCCCCCGGCTCGCGCACCGCCGCCCCGAACAGGGCCGCGATCCGTGCCATGTCCCCCTCGTCCATCCCCTGGGTGGTGACGGCGGCCGTCCCCAGCCGGATGCCCCGGGCCTCCCCGTACGGCAGCGCGCAGGTGTCCAGCACCATCCCGGCGGCGGCCAGCCGCTCACGGGCGGTGCGGCCGTCGACGCCCAGCGGGGCCGGGTCCGCGACGATGATGTGGGTGTCCGTGCCGCCCGTGGTCACCTCGAACCCCTCGGCCTCCAGACCCGCGGCGAGCACCCGGGCATGGGCGACGACCTGGTGCGCGTAGAGCGTGTACGCCGGTGTCCCGGCCTCCCCGAACGCGACCGCCTTCGCCGCCACCGTGTGCATCTGCGCCCCGCCCTGGGTGAACGGGAAGACCGCCCGGTCGATCCGCTCGGCCAGCTCCGCGCCGCACAGGATCAGCCCGCCGCGCGGACCGCGCAGCACCTTGTGCGTGGTGGCGCAGACGACATCCGCGTAACGCACCGGGTTCGGCGCCGCTCCCCCGGCGATCAGCCCCATCGGGTGCGCCGCGTCGACGATCAGATAGGCCCCGACCTCGTCCGCGATCTCCCGGAACGCCTCGTAGTCCGGGTGACGGGGGTAGGAGATCGAACCGCAGACGATCGCCTTGGGGCGGCGGGCGCGGGCCAGGGCGCGCAGCCGGGTGTGGTCGATGAGCCCGGTCACCGGGTCCACCCCGTACCCGACGAAGTCGAACCAGCGGCCGGAGAAGTTGCCCGGCGCCCCGTGGGTGAGGTGTCCCCCGTACGGGAGTCCCATCGCGAGCACCGTGTCGCCCGGGCGCAGCAGCGCGGCGTAGGCGGCGAGGACGGCCGAGGAGCCCGAGTGCGGCTGGACGTTGGCGTGTTCGGCCCCGAAGAGGGCGGTGGCCCGGCGGACGGCGATGCGTTCGGCGGCGTCCGCGTGCGCGCAGCCGCCGTGGTGGCGGGCGCCCGGATACCCCTCGGCGTACTTGTTGGCGAGCGGGGAGCCGAGGGCGGCCAGCACGGCGGGCGAGGTGAAGTTCTCCGCGGCGATCAGCTGGAGCGTGGTGGTCTGCCGGTCCCGCTCGGCGAGCAGGACCCCGGCGATCTCCGGGTCCTGGCTGAGCAGGGCGCCGAAGTCCTGGGGCAGGGACTCGGGCGCGGTCGGCGCGGGGACGGAGGCGGCGGGAGAGGTGACCGGCATGGGACGGCTCCGGGCCTGGAGGTGGGTACGCCGGCGAGGGGTGCCGGTGTCAGCTCCAATGTAGGCCGGGCCGGGTCGGCGTGCCCGCTGTCGGCCCTCCCGTACGCCGGTCGGCGCACCGGCGGGGGCGGGGATGCGGGGCGCGTACGGCGGGGCGGGCGTACGGCTACCGGCGCACCGGCCACCGGTGGGGCGCGAGGCGTGCGGCGGCGCAGGCGCAGGGCCCGGCGCGGAGCGGGTACGGCGGTGGGACCGCGTACGGATGCCGGCGCGGAGATCGGAGGCCTGGCGGGACGCGTGCACGGCAGTACGGCTCGCGGCGCGGAGCGCGGGGGCGCGGAGCGTTGAACCGGTGGCTCCGGGCGCGTGCGCCGTCGCACGGGCGGGGACCGTCAGCTGCTCGGGGCCCGTACGCCCGTCAGTGCCGTGACCACCGGGTCGAGGGCCTGGTTGATCTCGTCGCCGATGGAGCGGAAGAAGGTGATGGGGGCGCCGTAGGGGTCGTAGACCTCGTCCGCCTCGGCGGTGGGGGCCAGCAGCCAGCCGCGCAGGGCGGCGGCGGCGCGGACCAGGGCGCGGGCGCGCTCGACGACGCCCTCGTCGCGCGGGTCGGGCAGGGTGGCCGGGTCTATCGCCCGCACCAGCCGGGTGAACTCCTTGAGCGTGAAGGTGCGCAGGCCCGCGGAGTGGCCCATGGAGATGACCTGGGCACGGTGGTCGCGGGTGGCGGTGAGGACCAGGTCGGCGCGGATGACGTGCTCGTCGAGCAGTTCGCGGCCGACGAAGCCGCTGGCGTCCGCGCCGAAGTCCGCGAGGACGATCTCGGCGTTGGCCTCCATGGGTGCGCCCTCGTGGCCCCAGGTGCCCGCGCTCTCCACGATGAGGCCGCCGCTGAGCGGGTCGCCGAGGCGGTCCATCAGGGCGTGGCGGGTCAGCCGCTCGGTGATGGGCGAGCGGCAGACGTTGCCGGTGCTGACGTGGAGGATGCGGAAGGTGTCGGTCCGCCCCGCTATGCCACGCCCCTCGGGGGCGGTCAATTGGCCACCTCGAGGTCGGGGACCACCTTGCGCAGCTCTTCGACGGAGAGCGCTCCGGCCCGCAGGAGGACCGGGGTGGCGCCGGTGACGTCGACGATCGAGGAGGGCACGATGCCGGGCGTCGGGCCGCCGTCGAGGTAGACGGAGACGGAGTCACCGAGCATGCCCTGGGCCGCGTCGCAGTCCTCCGGCGCGGGGTGGCCGGTGAGGTTGGCGCTGGAGACGGCCATCGGGCCGACCTCGGTCAGCAGCTCGATGGCGACCGGGTGCAGCGGCATCCGGATGGCGACCGTGCCCCGGGTGTCCCCCAGGTCCCACTGGAGGGAGGGCTGGTGCCGGGCGACCAGGGTGAGCGCGCCGGGCCAGAAGGCGTCGACCAGTTCCCAGGCCTGCTCGGAGAAGTCGGTGACCAGGCCGTGCAGGGTGTTCGGGGAGCCGATGAGGACGGGGGTGGGCATGTTGCGGCCGCGCCCCTTGGCGTCCAGCAGGTCCGCGACGCCCTCGGCGCTGAAGGCGTCCGCCCCGATCCCGTACACCGTGTCGGTGGGCAGCACGACCAGTTCGCCGCGGCGGATCGCGGAGGCGGCCTCGCGCAGCCCGCTGGTCCGGTCGGTGGCGTCGTTGCAGTCGTATCGCCGTGCCATCAGCCGGCCTCCTCAAGCGGGTACGGGTACGGGGTGCGGTGCCGGGGGCCGGTCACGGGGTGGCCTTGCGGGCGGTGGCGAACCGGGGGCGGTTGTTGAGGTCGGGGTGGTCGGCCGCGTCGGCCCAGCCCCGCTCCTCGGTGAAGATCCACGGCACCTGGCCGCCCTGGGTGTCGGCGTGCTCGATGACGACGAGGCCGCCGGGGCGGAGCAGCCGGTGGGCGGTGCGTTCGATGCCGCGGATGGTGTCGAGGCCGTCCTCGCCGGAGAAGAGGGCCATCTCCGGGTCGTGGTCGCGGGCCTCGGGGGCGACGTACTCCCACTCGGTGAGCGGGATGTACGGCGGGTTGGAGATCACCAGGTCGACCTGGCCGTCCAGCTCCGGGAGGGCGCTCAGGGCGTCTCCCTGGTGGACGGTGACCCTGGACCCCTCGGCGTTCTTCCGCGTCCACCTGAGGGCGTCCTCGGACAGCTCCACGGCGTGGACGCGGGAGCGCGGGACCTCCTGGGCCATGGCGAGCGCGATGGCGCCCGATCCGGTGCACAGGTCGACGACGACGGGCTCGACGACGTCCATCGCGCGCACGGCGTCTATGGCCCAGCCGACGACCGACTCGGTCTCCGGGCGGGGCACGAAGACACCGGGTCCGACCTGGAGTTCCAGATAGCGGAAGAAGGCGCGGCCGGTGATGTGCTGGAGCGGTTCGCGGGCCTCGCGGCGGGCGATCGTCTCCCAGTACCGGGCGTCGAAGTCGCCGTCGGGGACGGCGTGCAGCTCGCCCCGCTTCACCCCGTGGACGAAGGCCGCGAGTTCCTCGGCGTCGAATCGCGGTGAGGGGACACCGGCGTCGGCCAGCCGCTGGGTGGCCTGGGCCACCTCGGCGAGCAGCAGGTTCATCGCGGTTCTCCGTACGGGTTACGGGGTGTGCGGGGCGGGCGGTGCGCTCCCGGGCCCTGGGGCCCGCGAGCGCTCAGGCGCTCACGCGTTGGCGAGCTTGGCGGCGGAGTCGGCGTCGACGCACGCCTGGATCACTGCGTCCAGGTCGCCGTCGAGGACCTGGTCCAGGTTGTAGGCCTTGAAGCCGACACGGTGGTCCGAGATGCGGTTCTCCGGGAAGTTGTACGTACGGATCTTCTCGGAGCGGTCGACCGTGCGGACCTGGCTGCGGCGCACGTCGGAGGCCTCCTGCTCGGCGGCCTCCTGGGCGGCGGCCAGCAGCCGGGAGCGCAGGATGCGCATGGCCTGCTCCTTGTTCTGGAGCTGGCTCTTCTCGTTCTGGCAGGAGGCGACGACGCCGGTCGGCAGGTGCGTGATGCGGACGGCGGAGTCGGTCGTGTTGACGGACTGGCCGCCGGGACCGGAGGAGCGGTAGACGTCGATGCGGAGGTCGTTGGCGTGGATCTCGACGTCGACCTCCTCGGCCTCGGGGGTGACGAGAACGCCCGCGGCGGAGGTGTGGATGCGGCCCTGGGACTCGGTGGAGGGCACGCGCTGCACGCGGTGCACGCCGCCCTCGTACTTCATCCGGGCCCAGACGCCCTGGCCGGGCTCGGTGGCGCCGTTGCCGCCCTTGGTCTTGACCGCGACCTGGACGTCCTTGTAGCCGCCCAGCTCGGACTCGGTGGAGTCGATGATCTCGGTCTTCCAGCCGGCCCGCTCGGCGTACCGCAGATACATGCGCAGCAGGTCGCCGGCGAAGAGGGCCGACTCGTCGCCGCCCGCGCCCGCCTTGATCTCCAGGAGCACGTCCTTGTCGTCGCTGGGGTCGCGCGGGACGAGGAGGAGGCGGAGCTTCTCCGTGATCTCCTCGCGCTGCTTCTCCAGCTCCTTGACCTCGGCGGCGAAGTCGGGGTCGTCCGCGGCGAACTCGCGGGCGGTCTCGATGTCCTCGCCGGTCTGCTTCCAGGCCCGGTACGTGGAGACGATCGGGGTCAGCTCCGCATAGCGCTTGTTCAGCTTGCGCGCGCCCGCCTGGTCGGCGTGGACCGACGGATCGGCGAGCTTCTTCTCGAGATCGGCGTGCTCACCGATCAGTTCCTCGACCGCCTCGAACATGCGGGGGCTCCTGGTTGGTCTGAAAATCTGCGGGCCTGCTGGAGGGCGTACTGCCCGGTGGGGTGTCCGGCGGGTCTCCCCCGGACACCCGACCGGAAAAAACGCCGGTTCCGACGCCCCCGGGAAGAGGGCGCCAGGAACCGGCGCAGTGGCTCGCTACTTGCTGGCGGAGCCGGCAGCCTTGCCGAAGCGGGCCTCGAAGCGGGCCACGCGGCCGCCGGTGTCGAGGATCTTCTGCTTGCCCGTGTAGAACGGGTGGCACTCGGAGCAGACGTCGGCACGGATGGTGCCGTTGTCGATGGTGCTCCGGGTGGTGAACGACGCACCGCAGGTGCAGCTGACCTGCGTCTCGACGTACTCGGGGTGGATGTCGCGCTTCAAGGTGTCTCCTAGTTTCGGGAGGGCTCCGGGTCGTCCGCGCGGATTTGCGCGGCCGTGAACCGGGGCCGACGTACCAGTCTGCCAGGACCGGCCGTATCTCCCAAAACCGGGGGCGGACCGCAGGTATTCCCGGGGCCCTCCGCCCGGTGCGCCTCAGCGCACCACCTGTCCGGCCTCGCCCTTGTCCCCGGCGGACTTCTCGGTGGCGGAGGCCGGGATCGGCCGGTCCTGCTTCAGCGCGGCCCACACCTGCTTGCCGGCCTCCTCCTGCGGGAGGACCCGGTTCGGGTCGGCCGGGTCGTACTCCACCGGCAGGGTCACCATGTGCACGTTCTCCGCGCCGAGCCCCTTGAGGCCGTTCGCGAAGCCGGTGAGCTTCTTGACCGAGCCGAGGCCGGAGTCGGTGGTGAGCGCCTTGGTGGCGGCGTCCGCGAGGCCGAAGAGCTTCTGCGGGCTGGAGAAGATCCCGACGCTCTTCGCCTGCTTGATGAGCGCCTTGATGAACGCCTGCTGGAGCTGGATGCGGCCGAGGTCGCTGCCGTCCCCGACGCTCTTGCGGGTACGGACGAGGCCGAGGGACTCCTCGCCGTCCAGGGTGTGGGTGCCCGGCTCCAGGTCGAGGTGGCTCTTGGAGTCGTTGATCGCGGTGTTCGTCGTGATCTCGACGCCGCCGAGTTCGTCGATGAGCTTCTTGAAGCCGGTGAAGTCGACCTCGACGTAGTGGTCCATGCGGATGCCGGACAGCGACTCGACGGTCTTCACCGCGCAGGCCGGTCCGCCGACCTCGTACGCCGTGTTGAACATGGCCCGGTGGGCGGCCGGGACCGCCTCGCCCGTGGTGTCGCTCTCGCAGGAGGGGCGTTCGACCAGGGTGTCGCGCGGTATCGAGACGACGCTCGCGGACCGGTGGCCCTTGTCGACGTGGACCACCATCGCGGTGTCGGAGCGGGCGCCGCCCTCGTCGGTGCCGTACTCACCGTTGTCGCCGGAGCGCGAGTCGGAGCCCAGCACCAGGATGTCCTGCGAGCCGTCGTCCACGTCGTCGGGGCGGTCGGTGCCGAGTTTGGCATCGATGTCGACGCTGGAGAGGTTCCCGTCGAGCGTGACGTACGCGTATCCGAGCCCGGCCCCGCCGACGCCGACCACCCCCGCCACCGTCCAGGCCGCGACGACCTTGGCCCGGTGACGCCCGGTGGGCCTCTTCCGGCGGGTGCCGGTGCCGCGTATCCGCCCCGGGGTCTTCCTCTGCTCGCTCACGCGTCTCCCTCGTCCGGCGTCCACTGCTCCTCGCCCCCGGCCGTGACGGTTCGACGGTTCCGGGAGGGTTTGTCATCTCTTGATCAGACGGCGAAGCAGCAAGAAGGGTTGCACAGCGCTCTGTGGGATCCCGGTGGGCGGGGAGGGGTGCGCGAGCGGCGGCGTACGGCCCGCGTTCCGGCGCCCACCTGCGGTTTCCCTCGCCGGGGCGGGGGGACGGGGAGCGCGGCGCGACGGCCCGGCGTGTGGCAAAGGTCTCGGGCGGCGTACGGGGCCGGGGCGCCGGTTCCGTACGCGTACGGGAAGGGCTCGGCCGTGGCCGTACGGCTGCGCGCGGGCCGGGCCCGGCCGGGGGCCCGCGAGGACGCCGCCCCCGGAACGCGCGAGGCCCCGTCACCGGAGTGACGGGGCCTCGCGCTCAACTGCCGTACCGGGGTCAGTCGTTGCCGTTTCCGGCGCCCGGCGTGGTCTTCTGGATCTGGAGCAGGAACTCCGCGTTGGACTGGGTCTTCTTCATCCGGTCCAGGAGCAGCTCGATGGCCTGCTGCTGGTCGAGGGCGTGGAGCACCCGGCGCAGCTTCCAGACGACGGCCAGCTCGTCGGTGCCGAGCAGGATCTCTTCCTTGCGGGTGGAGGACGCGTCGACGTCCACCGCCGGGAAGATGCGCTTGTCCGAGAGCTTCCGGTCGAGCTTGAGCTCCATGTTGCCGGTGCCCTTGAACTCCTCGAAGATCACCTCGTCCATGCGCGAGCCGGTCTCGACGAGCGCGGTGGCCAGGATGGTCAGCGAGCCGCCGTCCTCGATGTTGCGCGCGGCACCGAAGAAGCGCTTCGGCGGGTAGAGCGCGGTCGAGTCGACACCACCGGAGAGGATGCGGCCGGAGGCGGGCGCCGCGAGGTTGTACGCACGGCCCAGACGGGTGATCGAGTCGAGCAGGACGACCACGTCGTGGCCCAGCTCCACCAGGCGCTTGGCGCGCTCGATGGCCAGCTCCGCGACGGTGGTGTGGTCCTCGGCGGGGCGGTCGAAGGTCGAGGAGATGACCTCGCCCTTCACCGACCGCTGCATGTCGGTGACCTCTTCCGGACGCTCGTCGACCAGGACGACCATCAGGTGGCACTCGGGGCTGTTGACCGTGATCGCGTTGGCGATGGCCTGCAGGATCATCGTCTTGCCGGTCTTCGGCGGGGCGACGATGAGTCCGCGCTGGCCCTTGCCGATCGGGGCGACCAGGTCGATGATCCGCGTGGTCAGGACGTTGGAGTCGGTCTCCAGCCGGAGCCGGTCCTGCGGGTAGAGCGGGGTCAGCTTCTGGAACTCGGGGCGGCCGCGGCCGGACTCCGGCGCCATGCCGTTGACCGAGTCGAGGCGGACCAGCGCGTTGAACTTCTCGCGCCGCTCGCCGTCCTTGGGCTGGCGGACCGCGCCGGTGACGTGGTCGCCCTTGCGCAGGCCGTTCTTGCGGACCTGGGCGAGCGAGACGTACACGTCGTTCGGGCCCGGGAGGTAGCCGGAGGTCCGGATGAACGCGTAGTTGTCGAGGATGTCCAGGATGCCCGCGACGGGGATCAGGACGTCGTCGTCGGCCACCTGCACATCGCCGGCGAAGTCGTCGCGGCCGCGGCGGCCGCGGCGGTCGCGGTAGCGGCCACGGCGGCCGCGGCGGCCGCCCGCCTCGTCGTCGAAGTCGTCCTGCGGGCCGTTGTCCCGGTTCTGCTGGCCCTGACCGCCCTGACCGCCCTGGCGCTGCTGGCGCTGTCCGCCGCCGCCCTGCTGGCCCTGGTCGTCGCCCTTGCCCCGGCGGTCGCGCTGGCGCTCACGGCGGCCCTCGCGGTCACCGCGCTCGCCCCGGTCCCGGCCCTGGCGGTCGCCGCGGCGGCCCTCGGCGGTGTCGGTGGCGGCCTCGGCCTTGGCGTCGCCCTTGGGCTCGGCGCGCTCCTCGGTCTTCAGCTCGGTCTGCTGCTCCGCCTTGACCTCGGTCTTCGCCTCGGTCTTGGTGTCGGGGCTGCCCGCCTGCGCGGTGGCGCGGCGGCGACGGCGCTCGCCCGCGGGCTGGTCGTCGCTGGCCGGCTGGCCGGGGATGTCGATCTGCTGCTGGGCCGCGGGCTTCTCGGCGGCGGCCTCGTCCCCGGTGCGGGCCTTGGAGGTGGCGCGCCGCTTGGGCTTGCTCTCCGCCTCGGCGGCGGGGGCCTCGGCGGCCTTGGCGGAGGCCTTGGGGGCGGCGGCTCCGCCGCCGGCCTGCGCCTCCTTGATGACCTCGATCAGCTGGCTCTTGCGCATCCGCGCGGTACCCCTGATGCCGAGGCCGGACGCGACCTGCTGCAGCTCGGCCAGGACCATGCCCTCGAGGCCGGTGCCGGAGCGGCGGCGCCGTGCGGTGGTGCCAGAGGCAGCACCTTCGGCGGGCGCGGCGCTGTCGACGTTCTTGTCGGCAGTGACGCCCATCAGATCGGTGGTGTCGCTCACGAAGGGTCCTTCCCTGGAGCGGACGTCGGCCTTCTGGCTCGGCGACCGGTTGTGCTGTCCGACTGCGGTCTGTCGATCTTGCTGGATCGCGGACCTTGCCGGGGCGGTGGTCCGCCGGGTACGGCGGAGAGATGAACGTGCGGGGTCCGGCGCGAGATCCCCCTGCTCGGCCCACTCCTGGACGAGCGAGGGGTGTCGTGCCGGTTCCGGAGCGTGCTCGAATCTGCTCAGGCAGGCTGCTCAGGCAGTTGGGGAGGCTCCCGGAAGAATGGTGGTCCCGGAAAGGGACACGAAGCAACGCGCCTCGAAGACGTCTGTTGCAGACTTGAGGTTAACACTACCGGCTCCAACAAACATTCCCCCTCTCGGCCACCGGTAATCACATGCGGTTACGCGGCCAGCGGCAGCACGGTGGCGCCCGAGGCGTCGAGGGCCAGCCGGTTCGCGGCCCAGCCCTCCCCCGCCAGCCGGGCGACCTTGTCGGCGGAACCCTCCTCGGCCAGCGCGAGCACCGTGGGGCCCGCGCCGGAGATGACCGCGGGCACGCCGTCGGCGCGCAGGCGGTGCACCAGCTCGACGCTGTCGGGCATCGCGGGGCCCCGGTACTCCTGGTGGAGGCGGTCCTCGGTGGCGGCGAGCAGCAGCTCGGGGCGCCTGGTCAGCGCCTCGACGAGCAGGGCGGCCCGGCCCGCGTTGAGGGCGGCGTCGACGTGCGGGACGGTGCGCGGGAGCAGTCCGCGCGCCGTCTCGGTGAGCACGGGCCGACCGGGCACGAAGACCACCGGAACGACGGATTCCGCAGGGTCCATCCGGATCGCGCGGGCCGATCCGCCGTCCATCCACGCGAGGGTGAACCCGCCGAGCAGACAGGCCGCGACGTTGTCGGGGTGGCCCTCGATCTCGGTGGCCAGCTCCAGCAGGGCGGCGTCGTCGAGCCGGGCGTCGCCGCCGGTCGTCACGGCGCGGGCGGCGACGATTCCGGCGCAGATGGCGGCGGAGGAGGAGCCGAGGCCGCGGCCGTGCGGGATGCGGTTGGCGCAGACGATCTCCAGGCCGCGGGGCTGGCCGCCGAGCAGATCGAAGGCGGTGCGCAGGGAGCGCACGAGCAGGTGGCTCTCGTCGCGGGGCAGCGTCTCACTGCCCTCACCTGCGATGTCGATGTGCAGCCCGGAGTCGGCGACCCGGACGACGACGTCGTCGTACAACCCCAGCGAGAGGCCGAGGGCGTCGAAACCCGGACCCAGATTGGCGCTGGTTGCGGGGACGCGCACCCTGACGGCGGCGGCTCGGAACGCGGGACCGGCCATCGGTTGGACGACTCCTTGTAAGGCGGCGGGGATTGCGGTGCGGTGGCTCTGCGGCGTGGGGGGCTGTGCGTGTGGGGGCTGGGCGGTGGCAGGGGTACGGGGATGGGCCGGTGGCCCGGCCCGTACGCGCCGTCACGACGGCGCTCGCGCCGCGGCAGACCCTACGGGCGGATGTCGGGCGGATGGAGTACAGCTTATCGAAGGAAGGTTCCGTCGCGACATAGGGCGCACAGGAGGCGCACGGTGCGTGTCGCCCGCCTCCTATGCGCTCTCCGCCCCGAAAAGAGGGTGGTTGAGCTGGGTTGTCGCGGTTGACGGCCGGTACCGGGCGGGTTGACGGGAACGTGGCGTCGGCGGTGCGGTGCGCGGGCGCCCGGACCGTGGACGCGGGCCGTCTCCGGACCGTGGACGCGGGCCGTCTCCGGACCGTGGACGCGGGCCGTCTCCGGACCGTGGACGCGGGCCGTCTCCGGACCGTGGACGCGGGCCGGGCCCCGGCGCACCGCGCGGCTTCGGGTCGCGCGGCCGGGCGGCCCCGGACCGTGCGCTCCGGATCGCGGGCCGACCGGTGCGCACCCGGACCCGCCCGGCCCCGTAAGCCGGGCTCTCCGTCCTCACCACCCGGAGCCGGGTTCACCGGACGGTCAGGGCCGGATGGCGGCGGGACCAGGGCCGGGGCGGGCCGCCGGCTCGACGACCCGCCTCTCCCTCACTCTGCGGAGCACCGACCGGCGCACCGCGTCAGACGAGGCCGAGCTTCTGCGCCGCCGTGGCCGCGTCGACCGGGACCGTGACCGGCTGCGGGGCACCCGCGACGGCCCAGTCCGGGTCCTTGAGGCCGTTGCCGGTGACCGTGCAGACGATGCGCTGGCCTGGGTCGACCTTGCCCTCCTCGGCGGCCTTGAGCAGGCCGGCGACGGACGCGGCCGACGCGGGCTCAACGAAGACGCCCTCCTGGGAGGCCAACAGCCGGTAGGCGGACAGGATCTGGCGGTCCGTCACCTCGTCGATGAAGCCGCCCGACTCGTCCCGGGCGGCCAGGGCGAAGTCCCAGGAGGCCGGGTTGCCGATGCGGATCGCGGTGGCGATGGTGGACGGGTCCTTGACGACCTCGCCGCGCACGAGGGGCGCCGAGCCGGAGGCCTGGAAGCCCCACATACGCGGGGTGTGCGTGGCGATGCCGTCGCCGGCGTACTCGCCGTACCCCTTCCAGTACGCGGTGATGTTGCCCGCGTTGCCGACCGGCAGGACATGGATGTCGGGGGCGTCGCCGAGCGCGTCGACGATCTCGAACGCGGCGGTCTTCTGGCCCTCGATACGGACCGGGTTGACCGAATTGACCAGCGCCACCGGGTAGTTGTCCGAGAGCGAGCGGGCCAGGGTCAGGCAGTCGTCGAAGTTTCCGTCGACCTGGAGGATCTTGGCGCCGTGCACGAGCGCCTGGCCCATCTTGCCCAGGGCGATCTTGCCCTGCGGCACGAGGACGGCGCAGACCATGCCCGCGCGGACCGCGTAGGCGGCGGCGGAGGCCGAGGTGTTGCCGGTGGAGGCGCAGATAACGGCCTTGGCGCCCTCCTCCTTGGCCCGGGTGATGGCCATGGTCATGCCGCGGTCCTTGAACGAACCGGTGGGGTTGGCGCCCTCGACCTTGAGGTGCACCTCGCAGCCCGTGCGCTCGGAGAGGACCTGCGCCGGAACGAGCGGCGTACCGCCCTCACGAAGCGTGACGACCGGCGTCGTCGCCGTGACCGGGAGCCGGTCCCGGTACTCCTCGATGATGCCGCGCCACTGGTGGGTGCCCTTGCTGGTCATGGGTCTCTTACTCCCCTTCAACACGCATGATGCTGGCGACACCGCGCACGGTGTCGAGCTTGCGCAGCGCTTCGACGGTCCCGGAGAGGGCGGCGTCGGGCGCGCGGTGGGTGACGACGACGAGGGAGGCCTCGCCGCCTCCGTCCGGGCGTCCTTGCTGGCGGACGGTATCGATGGACACGCCCTGCTCGGCGAAGACCGTTGCCACCTGGGCGAGTACACCCGGCTTGTCGGCCACGTCGAGGCTGATGTGGTAGCGCGTGACGACCTCGCCCATGGGGCTGACCGGCAGGCGCGTGTAGGCGGACTCACCGGGACCGGTGGCCCCGCCCAGCTTGTTGCGGCAGACCGCGACCAGGTCCCCGAGGACCGCGGAGGCGGTCGGGGAGCCGCCGGCGCCGGGGCCGTAGAACATCAGCTGCCCGGCGGCCTCGGCCTCGACGAACACCGCGTTGTAGGCCTCGCGCACGGAGGCCAGCGGGTGGCTGAGCGGGATCATCGCGGGGTGGACGCGGGCGGTGACGGACCGGCCGTCGGCGGCGCGCTCGCAGATGGCGAGGAGCTTGACCGTGCACCCCATGCGGCGGGCGGAGGCGATGTCGGCGGCGGTGACCTCGGTGATGCCCTCGCGGTGGACGTCACCGATCTTCACGCGGGTGTGGAAGGCGATCCCGGCGAGGATCGCGGCCTTCGCGGCGGCGTCGAAGCCCTCGACGTCGGCGGTCGGGTCGGCCTCCGCGTACCCGAGGGCGGTGGCCTCGTCGAGCGCCTCGGAGTAGCCGGCGCCGCTGGTGTCCATCTTGTCGAGGATGAAGTTGGTGGTGCCGTTGACGATGCCGAGCACCCGGTTGACCTTGTCACCGGCGAGCGACTCGCGCAGCGGCCGTACCAGCGGG
The DNA here is from genome assembly GCF_050871195.1 of Streptomyces araujoniae. NCBI lineage: Bacteria > Bacillati > Actinomycetota > Actinomycetes > Kitasatosporales > Streptomycetaceae > Streptomyces > Streptomyces araujoniae. The sequence goes on along the minus strand of NZ_CP194070.1, from coordinate 5,503,641 downwards.
ATGGCCCCCGCGACGGCGGCCTCGTAGTACAGATCACGGCCGTACTTCTCGGCGGCGGCGTGCAGGGCCGCGCCGTCCTCGGCGAGGAGCGCCTTGTTGGCGGAGACGACGCTCGCGCCGTTCTCGAAGGCGGTGGTGATGAGCGTACGGGCCGGCTCGATGCCCCCGATGACCTCGACGACCACGTCGATGTCGCCGCGCCGCACGAGCGCGGTGGCGTCGGTGGTGATCAGTGCGGGGTCGATGCCCTCACGGACCTTGGAGGGGCGGCGGACGGCCACGCCGACCAGCTCGACGGGTGCGCCGATACGCGCCGCGAGGTCGTCGGCGTGCGTCGTCATGATGCGCGCCACCTCTGAGCCGACCACTCCGCAGCCCAGCAGCGCCACCTTCAGCGGACGCGTACGCATCATCCGACCTCGTTTCTCATACCCGGACCCCGGGGCGATCGGGGCGGCGTCCCCCGATCGCCCCGGGGCCATGCTCATGTGTGGACCAGTCTCACTCACCGGACGGGCGTTTCTGACCCTCGTCCGGATCCTGAGACGACTATTTCATCAGCCGACATCGAGACGCAGGAGATCTTCCTCCGTCTCGCGCCGGACGATCACGCGCGCCTCACCGTCCCGGACGGCGACGACCGGGGGGCGCAGGGCGTGGTTGTAGTTGCTCGCCATCGAGCGGCAGTACGCGCCGGTGGCGGGGACCGCGATCAGGTCCCCGGGTGCCAGGTCGGCGGGGAGGAACGCGTCCTTGACCACGATGTCCCCGCTCTCGCAGTGCTTGCCGACGACCCGGACGAGCATCGGCTCGGCGTCCGAGGTGCGCGAGACGAGCGCCACGCTGTACTCGGCGTCGTACAGCGCGGTACGAATATTGTCCGACATTCCGCCGTCGACGCTGACATACGTCCGCAGCCCTTCGAGGGGCTTGATCGTGCCGACCTCGTACAGCGTGAACGCGGTGGGTCCGACGATGGCCCGCCCCGGCTCGACGGAGATGCGGGGCGTACGGAGCTTCGCCGCCTCGCACTCGCGGGTGACGATGTCGCTGAGCGCCTTGGCGATCTCGTGCGGCTCACGGGGGTCGTCCTCGGAGGTGTACGCGATCCCGAGGCCGCCGCCGAGGTCGATCTCGGGCAGCTCGACGCCGTGCTCGTCCCGTACTTCGGCGAGCAGCTGCACCACGCGCCGGGCGGAGACCTCGAAGCCGGCCATGTCGAAGATCTGCGAGCCGATGTGCGAGTGGATGCCGACGAGGTCGAGCCCGTCGAGCGAGAGGGCCCGGCGCACGGCCTCGGCGGCCTGCCCGTCGGCCAGCGCGATGCCGAACTTCTGGTCCTCGTGCGCGGTGGCGATGAACTCGTGGGTGTGCGCCTCGACGCCGACGGTCACCCGGATCTGGACGCGCTGGCGGACGCCGTGGCGCTGGGCGATGTGCGCGACCCGGACGATCTCCTGGAAGGAGTCGAGCACGATCCGCCCGACCCCGGCCTCGACGGCGCGCTCGATCTCGGCGACGGTCTTGTTGTTGCCGTGGAAGGCGATGCGCCCGGCGGGCATGCCGGCGTCGAGCGCGGTGGTCAGCTCGCCGCCGGAGCACACATCGAGGTTCAGCCCCTCCTCCTTCAGCCAGCGCACGACGGCGCGGGAGAGGAAGGCCTTCCCGGCGTAGAAGACGTCGGCGTCCGGCCCGAAGGCGTCGGCCCAGGCCCGGCAGCGGGCCCGGAAGTCGCTCTCGTCGAGGAAGTAGGCGGGGGTCCCGAACTCCTCGGCGAGCCGGGCGACGGCGATCCCGCCGACGGTGAGGGCGCCGTCCTCGTCACGGGTGACGGTACGGGCCCAGACCTTCTCGTCCAGGACGTTGAGGTCGGCGGCGGGGGCGGAGTAGTGCCCCTCGGTCAGGACGTCGGCGTGACGGGGACCGGCGGGGTGTGCGGAGCGGCTCATGGTGAGGTCTCTCGGATTCTTCGGATTCGTCAGAGGTGTGCGGGCGCGCTGATACCGAGCAGGGACAGGCCGCCTGCCAGCACCGTCCCGGCGGCTTCGGCGAGGGCCAGCCGGGATCGGTGGGCGGCCGAGGGTTTCTCGTCACCCAGGGGCAGCGGCGGACAGGCGTCGTGGAAGTCGAAGAAGGCGTGCGCGACGGCTTCCAGCTGCCGGGCGACCCGGTCGGGCGCGCGGTGACGGGCTGCGGCGAGGAGGACACCGGGGTGATCGGCGAGGAGATCGAGGAGGGGCCGGGCGGGGGGCTCGGCGTACGCGGTGGCGGGCTGGGCGTACGGGCCGGGCTCGCGGTACGGGACGGGGGGCCCGGTGTACGGGGTGGGCTCGGCGTACGGGCCGAGCTCGCTGTACGGGACGGTGGGTCCGGCGTACGGGGTGGTGGGCTCGGCGTACGGGATGGGCTCGACGTACGGGCCGGGTTCGGCGTCCGGGGTGGCGGGCACGGGGCTTCCGTGGGCGGCGGGCTCCAGGCCTGCTGCGGTGGGGCGTGCGTACGGGGTGGGGCCCACGCGCGGGCCGGGATCCCGGCCCGCGGAAGGTCCGGCCGGAGGGGCACCCTCCGGCGCGGCCGCGAACCCCAGAGCGGCGGCGTTACGGGTGAGGGCCCGGGTCCTGGCGTAGGCGTACCGGACCCGGAAGAGCGGGTTGGCCTCCCCCTGGACGAGCAGGTCGGGGCCGAGCGGGGCCCGGTCGTGCGCGGCGGGCCGCAGCAGCCCCCAGCGGGCGGCATCGCGCCCGAGGCGCGCCAGCAACTCCGCGCCGGTGGCTCCGGCAGGCACGGGCCGGATCACGATGCGCTCCGGCGCACCCGCCCCGTCCACATCCGGCCCGTGCGCATCGGGCCCGTCCGCATCCGGCCCATACGCACCCGGCCCGTACACGTCCGAGCCGACCCCGAGCCGCCCCCACTCCTCTTCCTCCGTCGCGACCGCCTCCTCGCACCCGACCCGGACGCGGGCGCCCTGGGCGGTGAGGAGGCGGCGTACGGCATCGGCGGTGACGGCGGCACGGACCTCCCGCGCGTGGTGCAGCTGAAGAGCCTCGACCCGGAGCGCGTCCCCGTGCCCGTACGCGAGGCCCCGTCCCCGTACGGCGTCGAGAACGGCCCGGTCACGGTCGGCGGGCGCGTCCAGCGTGAAGCTCAGGAACCCGGGCCCGGTGACCTCGACCCGCCCGATGCCCGGCTCGGCGGCGACCCGCTCGCGGAGGATCCGGGCGACTTCCAGGGCCGGCAGCCCGGCCTCTCCGGCGAGCTGGAGGGCGACCGCACAGGCGTAGTCCCCGCTGCCGCCGGGCCGGGTCCTCTCCACCCGCACACGCGCGGGCACCGGCGCGCGCAGCACGTCCTCGTCGACCGCGCGGCGCACGGCGTGCAGCACGGTCCGGGAGAGATCGGCGGGGGTCACGGGACAAGCGTAGGGGAGGAGGAGGGCCCTTCCGCGACCCGGTTTCGCCATCCGGTCAGCGGGGGGGGGCGCCTGCGCAGGTCAGCGGGTGCGGCCGACGTGGGGCAAGCAGTGCGGCCCGGCTGGGCAGGCCGTGGTGGACCCGGCTGCCCGGCCCGTGGGGCCGCTGCCGGTCGGCTCGGGGTCGGCCCGGCGCATGGTCCGCCCGCCGCTCAGCCGGTGGTGGTCCCCGCGCACCCGGCCCCGCTCCGCCCGTCGACCGACGGCCGCTCCTCCCCGGTCGCCAGCCGGTGCACCATCCGCACCAGCTCGCTCGGCTCGAACGGCTTGGCCAGGAAGGCGTCGACCCCGGCCGACACACCCGCGTCCACCTCGTACGGTGTGCAGGCGCTGATGACGGCGATGGGCAGATGACGGGTCCGGGGATCGGAGCGCAGCCCGGTCGCGGTCTCCAGCCCGCCGAGGCGGGGCATCACGACGTCGAGGGTGACCACATCGGGACGGATCCGGTGGACCAGGTCCAGGCACTCGACACCATCGGCCGCGGTCACGACCTCGAAGCCCTCCAGCTCGAGATTGACCCTGATCAGCTGCCGGATGACCTTGTTGTCGTCGACAACAAGCACGCGGCCGTACGCCCCTGACACCCTTCGAGAGTAGGTCGGCCCCGGTGACCGCGTCCGGCGTTTGCCCACTTCCGCCCCGGACGGGGGACGTGCTGCCACGACGGAATACCTGTTCACGGACACCCGTCAGAAGCTGGTAGTGTTTCACCCGTCGCAGAGCAACACCGCGATACGCCCCCGTAGCTCAGGGGATAGAGCATCGGCCTCCGGAGCCGGGTGCGCAGGTTCGAATCCTGCCGGGGGCACTCCGGATCAAGGCGCTGACCAGCAGAAATGCAGGTCAGCGCCTTTGTGTATGCCAGAACAGCAGTACTCCGAAGGTCCGTGCGCGACGCGGTGTCAGCTTTCCGACGAGGCACTGTGCGCAGCAGATCGAATGCGGCAGGGTGGCCGACCACCAGGCCCCCGAGCATGGTGACGGAGACGTCGGCCGTCTCGGTCAACCGCTCAGGGGCCTCGCTTTCGCGCCTCCTGGCCTGCCACTCGGTCGGTGGCCGCCTCGACGAGGGATTTTCTTCAGTCCGCTGCCGGCCGCCACCGGTCGGCCAGGCTGTGTGCCGTGCGGGCACCCCACGCCCAGCTGATCACAGCCAGGGTCCCGGCCAGGATCAGCAGCGCGGCCAGGAAGGAATCGGTGAGCACCGCGCCTTTGGTGGTCATGGGCGCGGAGAGCCAGGCCGAGACCACTACACCGAGTGCCCCGGCGACCGTGAGGGGAAGCAGGATCGTCCAGCCGGCGCTCACGTAGAAGATGCCGGGCTTTCCGACCAGAACGTTCAAAGGCGCCAGCGACCGGCCGAAGCGGAGGAATTCGCCGAGGTTGTTGACCGCCGCCGCGAACGCGAGAAGCGCGACGCCGACGAACCCCAGAAGCAGGGTCCAAGCGGCGGGCTTCGCCAACTGGGCGGCTCCCCCCAGCCATTCCCCGCCGATCGACATGATCTGCGGCGCCGGAAGCTCTCGATACGCGGTGCGCTTGACCTCGGCGACGGGAAGGTCACCAGGGGCGGTGCCGACCAGAATCAGCTGCTCCGCTTCCTTCTCCATGGCGGTGACGGGATTGCCTTCCCTCAGCATCACCGATTGCCCACCGCCGAACCACGCCGCCAACTCTCCGATGCGGGCATCGGAGGGATCGGCCTTCCCCGGTCCGCAGGGCGCGCCCAAAGCTCCCAGGGCCGCGCAGTCGCCCTCCAGGAGGAGGCCGCCTTCGTCGGTCGCTCCCATGGCCAACGCGTGCGTCCCTGAGGGCAAGGTCTCGACGAACGCGCGGTTCTGCTCCTGGCGCGCGCTGGACGTGACGGTGAGCACGGAGTCCCCCACGCGCTCGTGTGCCGCACGGGCCACGATCATAGGGTCGGAGAGGAGACTGGCGTTGAGCTGGATCTGGGTGATCAGGCCGATGGCAATCACCACCGCCGCCACGAGCCTCGCCGTGACGCCGGGATGGGTGACCGCCCAGCGGCCGGCGACCAGAGCTCCCGGTCGGCCACGGCGATTGGCCCATCCGACAAGCCCACGACCCACCGCGGAGACGAGCACGGAGACGAGTGCGGGCAGGGTGGCCAGGGTGCCCACCACGCCGACCGTATAGACCAGACGCCACATCGGGCCGGTGGCGCTGCCCCCGACCAAGTCGGCGCCACGCGTGGCAACAAGGAGAAATACCAGGCAGAGCCAGACCAGTGGGCGCGCCGTGAAACGCGACCGGGGCGCGGGACGTGGTCCGGTGCTGCGGCTGGTCCGGTGGAGCAGCAGCACGACGGCCAGCGCCACCACCGAAGCTACGACCGCAGCCGCGAGAAGCGCAGGAGCCCAGCGACGCAGGTCGGCGGACGGAAGAGTGAAGTCCACCACGGGAACGGTGAGGTCGGTGGGCAGAGCGCAGGCGACCACGGCGCAGGCGAGTGCTGCCCCGATAGCGACCGGCAGCGCCGCCTCGCCGGCGTTCACCAGGGCGCGGGCGCGCGCTCCGGCTCCGAGAGCGCGCAGCAGAGCCATTCGGCGATCCCGGTTCGCCGCGCCCGAACGGGCGGCGATGACGACCAGGACCAGCGCCGGAAAGAGCACCATCGTGGCGGCGAGTCCCACGAAGGCCGAAAGCGGCGGCACCGTGGCCCGGTCACCGTAGACCGAGCGTTCGGCCGACCCGAACCCCTTGGCGGCCGTCATGCTCGAACGGTCCATGAAACCGGCCGGGGGCCTGATGTAGGCCAGCCTCTCTCCGGGCACTTCCAGGCCCTGAGGGCCGATGGCGCCGGTGACCGGGCCGTAACGGTCGAGTGCTCCCTCGGCCAGCAGCTCCTCGCGAAGGGCCGGCGAGAGCAGCACCTCGCCCGGAGCAGGCCAGGCAGCCACACCGGGAGGGGGCTCGACCGTACTGTCCAGAGGTTCCATGTAGACGATCGAGCGCTGCCCGTCATCGACGTCGTCGCCCGCGTCCCGCAAGAGGACAGCTGCGTCCTTGGAGTCAGGTCCGGACACATATTGCGGGGCGCGGCCCGCCCCCCGCGTCTCACGGCCGTCGTAGACGGCGAAACCCGCGACGAGGACGGCCGCAGCCAGCCCCAGGGAGAAGGCGGCGCAGAGCAGACTGACGAAGCGGATGCCGCCGCCCGTCGCCCCCCGGCCGGCGGCGCGTCCTACACGCAGAAGTTGCAGCCAGGTACGTGTGGACGTCATGCCTTCCCGCCCTGAGCGACGGAAAGGCCGACAGGGTTGCCGGTTCCGGCCGTTCGCAGACGTCCCCCGCTCAGGGCCAGATGCCGGTCGGCGCGTGCCGCGATCGTCGCGTCATGAGTCACCACGAGCAGGCCGCAGTTCCAGCGGCTCGGCACCGAGAAGAGCAGTGCGGCCACGTCGTCGCGGGTGGCCTCGTCCAATGCGCCCGTCGGCTCGTCGGCCAGCACGAGAGCCGGCCGGTTGATCAGCGCCCGGGCGACGGCGGTCCGCTGCCGCTCACCGCCGGAGAGTTCCGCGGTGGGCGTGCCCTCGTCCGGCACCCCGAGGTCGGCGAGCAGGCTCTGGGCCCGCGTGTACGCCTCTTCGCGCGCCGTACCGGCGAGCAGGGCAGCAAGCGCGGTGTTCTCCAGCGGAGTCAGCTCGGGAAGCAACTCACCGAATTGGAAGACCATCCCGAGATGGTCGCGCCGATGGCGGTTGAGTGCCCGCTCACGCAGGGGTACGAGGTCGGTACCCGCCACCGAGACCGAGCCGGACTGGGGCTTCACCAGTCCCATCAGACACATCAGCAAGGTGCTCTTGCCGCTACCGCTGGGCCCGGTGATCGCCACCGACTCCCCGGCCGCCACTGACAGGTCCAGCCCGTCGAGCAGAAGCCTTCCGGCGACTTCATACCGTACGCCGGACACGGTGAGCACATGCTGGTCCACGGCTGTCTCTCCCCCTGATCGCACTACCGGCTCCGCCATGCTCGGCAAGCCTTCCCTCTGCTCATCACGCGCTCTTCGACGGGGCGTGCCGCTGCTCGGTCGAGCGGCGGCACGCCCCGTCAGGACACTGTCAGGGGTTACGAACCCAGCTGGAGCAACGGTCCGGCCACAGGTCGATGGAGACGCATGCCTTCTGGTCGAGAATCTTGCTTCCCGAGCCGCTCACCGCGTGGGTCCCGGAACCGCCTCGGTTGTGCAGGGTGCGCTCGGTCGACGGACTGGCCTGCCGGTGGTAGTTGCCGTAGACCGAGTTGCTGTCCCCCTTGGTGTCATAGACACGGATGAGCTTGTAGCCCTCTTTCTTCTTCGTGCTGGCCTTGGCTCCGTCGATCTCCACCGAGAGCGCGAAGGCCGGTGAGGCCGTGGCAAGGAGCGTAGCCCCAATGATTCCCGCCATGAAACGACGGGCACGCAAACTGGCCATGTTTCCCCCTCTGTTGGCTTCAGGAACAGAACGCCCCCGTAGCACTCCTACGCCACACACGGCACGGAAAGTGCTCCATGTATGCGGCCGACAGTTGATACGTTCTGACCCACCTGGGCCTACGAGAGATCCTGCCCCCCGGAGCAGACAGGGGGAGCCCCCTCATCGGGGGAACTCGATCCGAGCCCCCGCCCTTTCGGGGGAGGGCGATGGGCGGGGCCAGGCTCGTTCCCCCTGCGGAGGGATCATCATGACGATTCGCGCACATGTGGTGGCTGACCACGAACTCATAGGTGAAGGGCTGCGCAGCATCATCGGAGCAGGAACCGCTCTCCATGTGGTGGAGCCGAGACGCGGTATCCGGCGCATGGCGTTAGCGCGGGTGCTCCCACCCGATGTCGTGATCCTTTCTGTGAGCGACTGGAATGACACTTCCGCTCTGCTTGAACAAGCGATAAAAAGCGGCGGCTCGGTCCTGGTACTTCTCCATGAAGTGGAACTTGAGCAGGCCGGTCAACTGCTGGCCAGGGGGGCCACCGGCGTCCTGAAACTCTCGCAGGCCGCAGACTGTCTCCACTGGGCCGTTCCGGCCGCGTCACGCGGAGCTCTGGTCCTTCCACCGGAATTCAGTTCCCGCTTCCTGGACACCTATTTGAAGCCCGTCCATGCCTGCATGAGGAAGAACGCGGCACGGGACCGGCTGGCCCTGCTGAGCCCTCGGGAGCTGGACGTGCTGCGGCGGGTGGCTCTCGGGCGGACCAACCCCGATGTCGCCAAGGACCTCTCGCTCAGCGTTCACACGGTCAAGGACCACCTGCGCAATATCAGCCGAAAGTTCAGCGAGAGGACGCGCGTCGGCATGGCGCGGATTGCCTGGGAGGCAGATCCGGCATTCGGGCGGGACAAACCCCCCGTGTAGGTCCGTGACCAACCGACAGTGCCAGGCTGTCGGCCCTCTGCCCGGGTCGGCGCTGCCGAACCGAACGGCCTGTTGGGTGGAACCGTGTGTCCGGGTCCGGGGGGGCGCCGCAACCTGGAAGAAGGCTACCGGCTGTCATCCACCCGTCGCGGACTGCCGCGTTCGAGGTGTGTGGGCAGGCATCGCGGACCCGCCTCGCTCAGCCTTCCTCGCGCGGGTTCTTCTCGATGACCTTGCCGTTCAGTTCGGCGGTGAGGTAGGCGCCGCCGTACTTGTCGGAGACGTAGACGCGCAGCACCGGGCGGTCGCCGTGGAAGGGCGACGACGGGTCCACGATCACGTAACTGTTCTCCGGCTCCGGGATGTTGAGTGTCGTCCTGGCCGTCCGCAGCAGGGCGGGCAGGGCGTCCCAGTTCACCGAGTCCAGGTCGACCGGCTTGTCGCCGGACATGAGGGTGCCGCCCATGTCGTCGTTCTTCGCCTGGCCGTCCCGGTAGGTGAAGCGGTCGTAGAGGCGGGAGTTGGACTTCAGCGGCGCCTTGGCGGAGGCGTGCTTGTCGTAGAGGGTGAAGTCGGTGACCTTCGTGCCGCCCATCAGCGGCTTCAGCCCCGCGATGGCCTGCCGTACCCCCTGCGGGGTGAGCAGGTCGGTGACGGCCTCGGCCTCGTCGTCGCCGTCGTCCGCCCCCGAATCGTCGCCGTCCGCCACCGGTTGGCCCGCCGCGCCGGGCGGTGTGGCGCCGCCGTCGTTCGCCGGGGCGCTCGTCGTGTTCTCCGGACGGCCGCCGCCGCCCTTCGCACGGTCGTCACCGCCGCCCCGGAAGAACGAGGGGTCGATCATCCAGAAGACGCCCACCAGCACCGCCGCCGAGACGATGGTCGCGACCGTGCTGATGACCCTCGTCCGGCGCTGGAGGCGGTGCCGGCGCTCCTCATCGGTGACCGTCGGGACCGTCGCCGAGGACGGGGCCCCTGCCGGGGGCGGGGTCGGGGCCACGTACGGGTTGTTCGCGTACGGGTTGCGCGGGGCGTCCACCGGGGTCGCGAACGCCTGCGGGTGGCCGAACCCGGTCGGCGGCCGCGTCGGGTGCGCGGGGGACGGCGGCGGTGATCCGTAGGCGCTTCTGGGGTCGGGCGTGGGCGGTACGGGAGCGGGCTGTGCGGGGGTGGCCGCCGGGCTCGTCGCCGCCTCCGCAAGCATCCGGTCCAGGGTGGCGGCGTCCGGGCGGGCCGGGATGTCCCGGGTCAGCAGCGCCTTCAGTACGGGGGTGAGCGCCCCGGCCCGTGCCGGCGGGGGGACCTCCTCGTCGAGCACGGCGGCCAGGGTGGCGAGCGTGGTGGCCTTGCGCAGCGGGTGGTGGCCCTCGACCGCGACGTACAGCATCATGCCGAGCGACCAGAGGTCCGAGGACGGGTCTCCCTCGGTGCCCCGGATGCGCTCGGGGGCTATGTAGTCGGGCGAGCCGATGAGCGCGCCCGTCATGGTGAGGCTGGTCGACTCACGGATCGCGGCGATGCCGAAGTCCGTGAGGACCGGGCGGCCGTCGGGGCGCAGCAGGACGTTGGCGGGCTTGACGTCGCGGTGCTGGATGCCGGAGGCGTGGGCGGCGACCAGGGCGGAGAGGATGCCGCGCCCCAGTTCGGCGGCCTCGGCCGGGTCCATGGGCCCTTCGGCCAGCCGGTCCTGGAGGGAGGAGCCGGCCACCAGCTCCATCACGATCCAGGGGTAGCCGTCCTCGCCCGGGTCGACGATGTGGTGGACGGTGACCACGTTCGGGTGGTCCAGGCGGGCCAGGGCGCGGGCCTCGCGCAGGACCCGGGCGCGCAGGGTGCGGGCGCCCTCCGGGTCGTACTCGGCGAGGGCCGGGTCCGGGGGCCGGACCTCCTTGAGGGCGACGTCGCGGTGGAGCGCCTCGTCGCGGGCGCGCCAGACCATGCCCATGCCGCCGCTGCCGAGCCGCTCCACCAGGGTGAAGCGGCCGTCGATCACCCGTCCCGAGGGGGCCTCTTCGCTCATGCGCCGTAGCGTACGGGGGAGGTACGACAAGGGGGACGCGGGGCCGGGGATCGGACGCGCATCCCGCCGCGCGACGGGATGCGCGGACGGGTGCGTGACAGGGTTCGCGGCGGAGTTCTCGGCAGGTCGCTGCGGGGGGCGGCAGGCTGCTCCACGGGAGGGGCGCGGCAGGTTGCTCCGCGAGGGGGCGAGGCAAGTCGCTCCGCAGCGGTCGCGGCAGGTCAGGCCGAGGCGCGTTTGCGGGGCGCGGACGCCGTCTTCTTGGTGCTCTTCGCGGAGGTCTTCCCGCCGCTCTTGGCCGTGCCCTTGGCCGTGCTCCGGGTGGCGGTCCCGGCGGTGCTCTTCGCCGTGCTTCTCGCCGTGCTCTTCGTGGCGCTCCGGCCGCTCTGCTTCTTCGCGGAGGCCGACGCCGTCTTCCGCTGCGTCTGCGCCGTCTTCCCCGCCGAGGACGAGCCGGACGCCGTCGACTTCTTCGCGCCCGTCTCCTTGGGCGTCGGCTTCGGCCGTGCCGCCGTCGGCTTCCTCGCCGCCTTCTTCTTGATGGGGTGGACCTCCGCCATGTCCCCCTCGGCCCCGGTCTCTTCGGCCGCCCCCTCCCCCTCCCCGCGCGACTTCTTCGCCGCCCGCACACTGCTCTCCAGGGCCGCGATCAGGTCGATGACCTTGCCGCCGCCCGGCTCCTCCGACTCCGAGGGCTCCACGGCCTCCCCCGACGCCTTCGCCGCGATCAGCTCCTCCACCGCCTCCCGGTAGTCGTCGTGGAGGCTGTCCATGTCGACCTCGCCGAGGGTGTCCATCAGGGCGTCCGCCAGGTCGAGTTCGGCGTCGCGGACCGTGACGTCGCTCTCCGGGGCGACCCCCTCGGGGGCCCGGATCTCGTCGGGCCAGAGGAGCCCGTGCATGGCGATCACGTCGTCCACGACCCGGAGCATGCCGAGCCGTTCGCGACCGCGCAGGGCGAACTTGGCGACGGCCACCTTGTTGCTGCGTTTGAGGGCCTCGCGCAGCAGGGTGTACGGCTTCGCGGCCGGGACCCCGTTGGCGGAGAGGTAGTACGCCGTGTCCAGCTGGAGCGGGTCGATCTCGTCGGCGGGCACGAAGGCGACGATCTCGATGGTCTTGGCCGTGGGCAGCGGGAGCTGGGCCAGGTCCTCGTCGGTGATCGGGATCATCGTGCCGTCGGCGTCCTCGTACGCCTTGCCGATCTCGCCGCCGGACACCTCCTCCTCGTCCAGCTCGCAGACCTTCCGGTACCGGATCCGGCCACCGTCGGCGAGGTGGATCTGCCGGAAGTGGACCGAGTGGTTCTCGGTGGCGTTGACCAGCTTGATCGGGATGCTGACCAGCCCGAAGGAGATCGCGCCGTTCCATATGGACCTCACCGTTCACCCCTTTACGCCCGCGCCCTGTACCCGTATATCCGTGAAGGGGGTTTCAGGCAGGTTTTCGTACGGTTCGTGTGACTCTTATCGTATGACGCCGATCACGGAGGTGGAGGGGCGGCGCCTCTCGCTGAGCAATCTCGACAAGGTGCTCCATCCGGCCACGGGCACCACCAAGGGCGAGGTCCTGCACTACTACGCGGCCACGGCGGCGGGCGCGATCCTGCCCCATCTGCGCGACCGCCCGGTCTCCTTCCTGCGTTATCCGGACGGGCCCGGGGGCCAGGTCTTCTTCACCAAGAATCCGCCGCCCGGTACACCCGACTGGGTGCGCACCACCCCCGTGCCGCGGAGCGAGGACCCGGGCGCCCGGCAGGTGATGGTCCAGGACCTGGCCTCGCTGATGTGGGCGGCCAACCTGGTGGTGGAGTTCCACACCCCGCAGTGGCGGGCGGACGCCCCGGGGATCGCGGACCGGATGGTCCTCGACCTGGACCCGGGCTCCCCCGCGACCGTCGTGGAGTGCTGTGCGGTGGCCCGCTGGCTGCGGGAGCGGCTCGCCGCCGACGGGCTGTTCGCGTACGGGAAGACCTCCGGCGCCAAGGGGCTGCACCTGCTGGTCCCGCTGGAGCCGGCCCCGGCCGCCGAGGTGTCCGCGTACGCCCGGCGGCTCGCGGTGGAGGCGGAGGACGCCCTGCCGGACCTGGCCCTGCACCGGATGAAGCGCGCCCTGCGGCCGGGCAAGGTCTTCGTCGACTTCAGCCAGAACTCCGCCTCCAAGACCACCGCCACGCCCTACACCCTGCGGGCCAGGACCGAGCCCACCGTCTCCGCGCCGGTCACCTGGGACGAGATCGAGGGGTGCCGGACCCCGGAGGCGCTGGTCTTCCGGGCGGACGACATGGCCGGGCGGCTGGAGCGGTACGGGGACCTGCTCGCGCCCGTCCTCGACCCGGACCGGGCCCGGCCCCTGCCGACGGGATCGGGCTGACCCCTGGGGCTTTCCGTCCCGGCAGGAGTCCCCTGTCCCCACCAGGACTCCCCCACCCCGACGGGACTCCCCGGGCCGACGGGACTCCCCGGGCCGCGTCCGGCCCGGCACGGCCTGATCCCGGCCGGACTCCCCCGACGGTCACGGCCTGATCCCGGCCCGACCCCCGAACCTCCCGGCCTGATCCCGGCCCGGCTCGCCGAACCTCCCCGGCCTGATCCCGACCGGCGGTCCGGCCTGATCCAGGCGTACGGCGTCGGCCGCGCCGGGGCTCGTTTCCGCTGTTTCACAGGCTGCTCACAGGCCGTGGGGATGCCATTGCGTCATGGCAGGGTCATGACCTGGTCACGGCACGAGGAAAGGCCACATGTGACGGGTGGATTGTCGGAGCCGTGGTGCACACTCTGCGCAGGCGCTTTCTTCGGGATACGCCGACAGGGGTGCGGGGAACAGGCGTGCGGGGGCGGGAGGAGCCTCCGGACACCGCCGTGACGTGGGGAGGGGATGGCGTGTTCTCGGGGATCGATGAGGTCGACTGGGCTTCGATGGAGCATGCCTACGGGCCCGCCGACGACGTACCGGCGCTCCTGCGGGGGCTCGCCTCCGACGATCCGGCGGAGCGGGAGAGCGCGCTCGACGGGATGTACGGGGCCGTGCACCACCAGGGGGACGTCTACGCCTGCACCCTCGCGTGCATCCCCTTCCTCTTCGAACTCGCCGTCGACCCGGGCGTGCAGGACCGGGGCAGCGTGGTCGAACTGCTCACCAGCATCGGCGGCTTCGACCTCGACGAGGACGACGAGGAGATCGACGAGGACGAGTTCGAGGGCGCCGCGAACTACGCGATGGCGGCGGCCGCGGTCACCGCCGGGGCGGGGGTCTTCTTCGAGCTGATCGCCGACGAGGACCCCGGGGTGCGGCTGGCGGCCCCGCTGGCGCTCGCCACCCTGCACCGGCACCCCGTGCGGGTCCTGGCGCTGCTGCGGGAGCGGCTGCCGGTGGAGCCCGACGAGGAGGTGCGGCTCGCACTCGTGGAGGCGGCCGGGCGGATCGCCCTGCGCCACCGTCCGCTGGCGGGGCAGGTGGCCCAGTGGCTGACCCTGCTGGTGGGCCGGGAGCGGGCACCGGGGCTGCGGCTCGCGGCGCTGGCCCAGCTGGCGCGCTGTTCGCCCGACGCGCTGCCCCGCGATGTGGTGCCCGTCGTGTCGGGGCTGCTGCGCGAGCTGCGTACGGCCCCCGGGGCCGGTGCCACCGCCCCGGAGCACGCGCCGTACCCGGGCCAGGGGCCGTACGAGCCCTACGAACCGCAGCACGGACCGTACGAACCCCAGCACGGCTACGAACCGCACGAGCCGCTCGACCCGGACGGCGAGCCGGACCCCGACGCCGAGGCCGAGCCGGAGGCCGACCCGGTCGCCTCCGCGGACGCCTCCGGGGCCGAGCAGGCCGCGGCGCCCACGCTGGTGGGCCAGTTGCGGGCGCTCTCCGCCCAGGAGAACGCCGGGCGCGGCGCCCCCTGGGCCGCCGATCTGCTGCGCACCCTGCACGTCGGCCTCGACGACCGGGTGGGCGACCGCACGGCCCTGCTCGTGGACCAGCTCCGCAGCCCCGACCGCTGGCAGCGGATCGACGCCGTACGGATGAGCGGCGGGCTGATACGGGCCTGGCGCGGCTCGTACGAGGAGTTGGTGGGGCTCGTCGGGGACCAGCTCTCCGACCCCGAACCCCGGCTGGCCGAGGCCGCCTCCCACGTGCTGGAGGAGCTGTTCTCGCTGGCGGCCCCCACCGCCGACGCCCTGGCGGCCCGGCTGGCGGCCGATCCGGCGGGCTGGGTGAAGGAGTGGGCCAGCGGTCCGCCGGGGCTCGGCTCCACCGTGAAGGCGCTGGCCCGGCTCGGGGACGCCCGCGCGGTGCCCGCCCTGGCGGCGGCCCTGGAGTTGCCGGAGGTGCCGCACGACGTGGGGTTCGCCGTCGCCCATCTCGGGGAGGCCGCCCTTCCGCTGGCCGGGGCGCTGCGGCGCAGGCTGGCCGGGGTGCCGTTGGACGAGGGGGCGTACGACCGGGCGAGCCCGTTACTGGCCGGGCTGACCGGGCTGCGGGCGGGCGAGGCGACCCCGGAGGTGCTGCGGGTGCTGCGCGGGGCGCCGGCGTACCGGGGCGAGTGGCTGCGTACGGCGGCCCTGCGGGCGCTCGGCTCGTTCGGGCCCGCCGCCCGGGAGGCGGTGCCGGAGCTGCGGGCGATGCTCGGGCGCCCGGGGACGGCCACGGAGGCGGCCGAGGCGCTGTGGGCGGTCGCCGGGGACCGGGACGCGGTGCTGCCGGTGCTGGTCGAGGAGCTCGGCTCGGACCAGGTGCACGACCGGCGGGCGGCCGCGGCGGCGCTGGGGGCGCTCGGTCCGCAGGCGGCGGCGGTGGCGCCGCGGCTGCGCGGGCTGCTGGGCCATGACGAGCTGTGGCTGCGGGTGGACGCGGCGATAGCGCTCCGCAAGGTGTCGGGGCGGACGGAGGAGAGCACCGAGGTGCTGCTGGACGCCTGGGAGAAGAACCGCCATGTCCGCGTCCGGGTGGCAGAATGCCTGGCGCGGACGGGACCGGTCGACCCGGCGTCGACGACGGCACAGGTGCTGCGCGCCGAACTCTCCTCCGTGCGCCGTCACAACGCGCTGGACGGCGGGTACGGCAGCCATGACACCTACGAGGACGAGAAGCTCCTGGCGCTGTGCCGGCAGGCACTCCGGGGGACGGGGAAGACGGGGAGAGGGAGCACGGCATGATCATTTTCGGCACCAAGGGCTATCTGTACCAACTGGCCATCCTGACGATGGTCTGCGGCTGGTGCGGCAACCCGGCAGCGCACACCCTGCGCAAGCGGGTCACGAAGTTCACGCTGTTCTTCATCCCGCTGTTCCCGTTCTCGACGAAGTACGCCACGCAGTGCACGTTCTGCGGCGGTGAGCAGCAGATATCCCAGGAGCAGGCCGATCAGCTCCTCGCCCAGCACGGGGCCGGTCCCGACGGCCGGTCCGGTCCGGCGGCGCAGCAGCCGGGGTTCACCCAGCCGGGACAGCCCGGTCAGCCGGGACAGAGCCCTTTCCAGCGCTGAGCGGATTCCGGCCGGGGCTCCCGGCCGGTCCGGGGCGGGACGCGGACGGTCACGTACAGGTACGAAGTGGGCATTGCGTACGGTCACGTCCTAGGGTGTAGGCCCCCCGTCCCCCACGAGAAGGGCCAGCCGTGCGCCCGGTCCGCGTCCGTACCGTCGCCGCCGCCGTGGCCGGGCTCGCCCTGCTCTCCGGCTGCGGTTCGGCCGGCGGGCTGGAGAGCACCGGTGAGGCGCCTTCGGCGGTCGGGCCCGCCCGGCTCTGGCCGGATCTGCCGCCCGCCTCGGCCGCCCCGTACGACTACGGCGAGGGCGAGACGGCCAGGATCCCCGGGATCACGGTGCCCGGCGACGATGTGCACCGGCTGGACCCGGTCACGGTGGCGCAGGCCGGGCTGAAGGCCAGGACGAAGCGGGACAGCGGGCTGGACGAGCTGCCCGACGCGACGGTCCGGCAGATCCGGGACTGCCGGACGGCACCCGGTGACTGCCCGGTGCTGACCCCGTACTACTTCGACCTGACCGGCGACGGCAGGGACGAACTGGTGATCGGTGTCCGATTGCCCGAGCGACAGCTCGCCGTGCGCGCCTACCGGGCCGACGAGGGCGTGCTGACCCGGATCATGTCCACGGTCGACGCCGTGATCAGCGTGGAGCTGGCCGGGCGGGACCTGGTCCTGCGGGCCCCGTCGGTGATCTCCGGGTACGAGTACCGCACCGCGTGGTCCTGGGACGACCGGCAGCAGGCGATGCTGGCCACCCGGGACGAGATCCTGCGGGTGCCCGAGCGGCGCGGGGAGCGGACGGCCCCCACGCCCACGGCCCCCGCACCGGAGGGCTCCCGGCCCGCCCCCTCGGAGACCCCGACGGCGGCGGCCTCGACGGCGGCGTCCTCGGCGGCGGGCGGGCGATGAGGCGGCGCCGGTTCCGTGCCCCCGCCTGGGCCTCGACCCTCACCTGGAAGGCCGCGGTCTTCCTCACCGCCATGTGCTGCACCCTGGCGGCCCTGCTCGGCGTCCTCGTGCACACGGCGGTGACCCGGCAGACGGTCTCCCACGCCCGGGAGAAGGCGCTGGCCCGGCTGGAGGTCGTCACCGACGCGTACGAGGCCGGGGAGCCGCTGCCCCGGGGCTCCGGCATCGATCCGCCGGGGCTGCCCGCCGCGCTGCGCGCCCTGGCGGCGGACGGCGAGCGCGGCACCATGGTCGCGGACGGCCCGCACCGGCCGGGCGACCCGGACGGGCGGGGCGGCCCCGCGATGTGGGCCGCGGGGCCGGCGGACGGGCGGGCGCTGGCCACCTGGACGGACTACAGCCACAGCGCCCGCACCATCGCGGGGCTGGACCGGGCGATCATCGGCTCCTCGCTGCTGGCCATCGCCGCCACACTCGTCGTCGGCCTCTTCGCCGTCGGCCGGGTGACCCGCAGGCTCCACCAGACGGCCCGGGTGGCCCGCCGGATCAGCGCGGGCGACCTGGACGCCCGGGTCGACGACCCCCGTACGGCCCGTCCCGTGCGCGGCCAGGACGAGGTGGCGATCGTCTCGGGCGCCCTGGACACCATGGCCTCCAGCCTGCAGCGCAAGCTCCAGACGGAGCAGCGGTTCACCGCCGATGTGGCGCACGAGCTGCGCACCCCGCTCACCGGTCTCTCGGCCGCCGCGGAGCTGCTGCCGCCGGGGCGTCCGGCGGAGCTGGTCCGGGACCGGGTGCGGGCGATGCGCGCGCTGACCGAGGACCTGCTGGAGATCTCGCGCCTGGACGCCCGCACCGAACAGGTCGACCTGGCCGTGCACGACCTCGCCCCGGTGGTGGAGCGGGTCGTCCGCGCCTCGGGGACGGAGACCGGGGTGCGGGTCGGCGGTCCGGCGCGGGTGGAGACGGACCGGCGGCGGCTGGAGCGGGTGATCGGCAACCTGGTGGCCAACGCCCACCGGCACGGCTCCCCGCCGGTGGTGGTGGAGGTTTCGGGTGCGGTGGTCTCCGTACGCGACCACGGGGCGGGCTTTCCGGCGTACCTCCTGGAGGGCGGCCCGCAGCGGTTCCGCACGGACGGCGCAGGCAAGGGCCACGGACTCGGGCTGACCATCGCGGTGGGCCAGGCCGCGGTGATCGGAGCGCGGCTGGAGTTCGTGAATCCCCCGGACGGCGGGGCGCTGGCCCGGCTGACGCTGCCCGAGTACGTCCGCCTCGACGAGGGGGATTCCGCCGGGAACACGGGCGAACAGGGCACCGGGACCGCCGAGTAGCCACCCTCCGTCACGCACAGTGCGCGTTGCGGACTCTCCGTGGCCAATTTAGCGTGACGAAGGCGAGCCCGGCTCGCGTCCCCCACGCCCCCCTCTCCTCTCTCTGGAGGCAGCATGTCCCCCCTGTCCCGCCCCTCGCGGTTCCGCCGGATCGGTCTCTGCGTCGCCACCGGCGCCCTCGCGGCGGTCACGGCCGCCGCCCCCGCTCTGGCGGCGGACCCGAGCCCCACCGACCACCGGGACCAGGCCGCCACCGCGGCCCCGGCCTCCGACGAGCTTTCCGCCTCCGCCCTCCAGCGCGAGCACGAGGCCCGGCAGGACGCCCAGGCACAGAACCAGGCGCAGAACCAGGCCAGGCCCCAGGCCCCCAAGCGGACCTACAAGGGCCGCGTCATCGCCAAGCCGTACCTGCTGCTGCGCGACCGGCCGACCCGGAGCAGCAAGGTCGTGGGTTCGGTGAAGTACGGCACCGTCGTCAACATCTTCTGCAAGACGACCGGTGACAACGTCGACGGCAACAACCGCTGGTACCTGCTGACCGACGGCACCTGGGCCTGGGGTTCGGCCCGCTACATCGAGAACATCGGCGCCGCACCGCGCCCCTGCTGACGCGTCCCGCCCCTGCTCGCCCCCTCCGCCCGGAAGCCACCCGCTTCCGGGCGGAGGTCTGTCGACACCGGCGGAGGTGCAATGACATGGGCGGCGGACACTATGACATAAGGGAAATACGGCACGCCTCTTGCTACGTTGCGACGCATGACCGCAACGACGGCGGACACTCCCCCGCCCGAGCTCCGCCTGCCCAGACGGCGCGGGGTCGAGCTGTCGCTCCTCATCGGCGCCGTCCTGATCTCCGTCTACGGTTACGCCGCCGTCGGCCTCGCCCACGACGGGGCCGTGCCCCCCGACGTGGCCGGTTACGGTGCCGGGCTCGGCACGCTCGCCCTGCTGGCCCATGTCGCGGTCCGCTTCCGCGCCCCGTACGCCGATCCGCTGCTGCTGCCGATCGCCGTCCTGCTCAACGGGCTGGGCCTGGTGCTGATCTACCGGCTCGACCTGGAGACCCCGCGCGACCAGGCCGCCCCCACCCAGCTGATCTGGTCCACGCTCGGGGTGGCGCTCTTCGCCGTCGTCGTGGTGCTGCTCCGCGACCACCGGGTGCTCGCGCGCTACGCCTATCTCTCGGTCGCCACCGCGCTCGTCCTGATGATCGTGCCGATCTTCTTCCCGGCGGTGAACGGGGCGAAGATCTGGATCCGCATCGGCGGACTCTCGTTCCAGCCGGGCGAGTTCGCCAAGATCCTGCTCGCGGTCTTCTTCGCCGCCTATCTCGCGGCCAACCGCAACGCGCTCGCGTACACCGGGCGCACGTTCTGGAAGCTGCAGCTGCCCACCGGCCGGGTGCTCGGCCCGATCGTGGCGATCTGGCTGCTCAGCGTGGGTGTGCTGGTGCTGGAGCGGGACCTCGGGACCTCGCTGCTCTTCTTCGGCCTCTTCGTCATCATGCTGTACGTGGCGACCGGGCGGACGGGCTGGATCGCGGTCGGGCTGCTGCTGGCGGCCGTCGGGGCGTTCGTCGTCGGCTCGTTCGAACCGCATGTGCACGGGCGGGTGCAGGACTGGCTGGACCCGTTCGCCTCGATCGACGCGGGGCGGGGGCCGGGCCAGCTCGC
Source organism: Streptomyces araujoniae (assembly GCF_050871195.1). Taxonomy (NCBI): domain Bacteria; kingdom Bacillati; phylum Actinomycetota; class Actinomycetes; order Kitasatosporales; family Streptomycetaceae; genus Streptomyces; species Streptomyces araujoniae. Next base: position 5,483,397 of record NZ_CP194070.1, on the reverse strand, counting down.
CCAGTCGCTCTTCGCGTTCGCGGCGGGCGGGATGCTCGGGACCGGGCTCGGGGCGGGCCACTCGGTCCTCATCGGCTTCGCCGCCAAGTCCGACTTCATCCTGGCGACGGCGGGCGAGGAGCTGGGGCTGAGCGGGCTGACCGCGATCTTCCTGCTGTACGCGCTCCTGGTGGCGCGCGGCTTCCGGACCGGGCTCGCCCTGCGCGACCCGTTCGGGCGGCTGCTGGCCATCGGGCTCGCCTCGATCCTGGCGCTCCAGGTGTTCGTGATCGCGGGCGGGGTGATGGGGCTGATCCCGCTGACCGGGATGGCGATGCCGTTCCTCGCGCAGGGCGGCTCGTCCGTCGTCACCAACTGGATCATCGTGGCGCTGCTGATCCGGCTCAGCGATGTCGCCCGCCGGCCGCACCCGGAGCAGGTGGAGACCGGGGTCATCGCGAGCGCCCTGGACCGCGTCGAGGAGGACCGGTGATCCGTTGCATCCGGCGGGCCGCCGCCCTCTGTCTGCTGCTGCTCGTGGCGCTGCTCGCCAACGCGGCCCGCGTCCAGCTCTTCGAGGCCGACGAGCTGGACGCCAACCCGGCCAACCGCCGTACCACCATCGCCCGTTACGACCAGCCGCGCGGCAACATCCTGGTGGGCGAACGGGCGGTGACCGGCAACAAGGAGACCGGCGAGCAGCTCAGCTTCGAACGCACCTATCTGCACGGCCCGTTGTACGCCCCCGTGACCGGCTACGCCTCGCAGACGTACGGCACCACGCTCATCGAGCACGCCGAGGACGGCATCCTCTCCGGTACGGCTTCACTGCTGGCCCCGCTGCCCTTCTGGAACGAGTTCACCCGGGGCCGGCAGCCCGGCGGCAACGTCGTCACGACGGTCAAGGAGTCCATGCAGCGCGCCGCGTACGCCGGACTGAGCGGGCGGCGGGGCGCGGTCGCCGCCCTGGAACCGTCGACGGGCAGGATCCTGGCGCTGGTCTCGACCCCGTCCTACGACCCCGAGCGGCTGTCCGGAACCGGCCCGGCCGTCACCGAGGCGTGGACCCGGCTGAACGCGTCCAAGAGCCTGCCGATGCTCAACCGGGCCATCCGGCAGACCTATCCGCCGGGCTCCGCCTTCAAGATCGTGACGGCGGCGGCGGCTCTGGACGCCCGGGTGGTGACGGATCCGGACGCCGCGACGGACACCCCGTCCCCGTACATCCTGCCGAACACCCGGACGGTCCTCCCCGACGAGGCGCGCGGCTGCGAGAAGGCCTCGCTGGCGGATGCGATCCGGGTCTCCTGCAACACGGTCATGGCCCGTCTGGGGGTGGAGGTCGGGCTGGCGGGGATGGTGGAGACGGCGGGCCACTTCGGCTTCAACGACAGCGGGCTGCGGATCCCGTCCGGGGTGGCGCGGAGCAACTTCGACACCGACATGAGCGAGGACCAGCTCGCGCTCTCCTCCATCGGGCAGTTCAACACCACCGCGACCCCGCTCCAGATGGCGATGGTCGCCGCCGCAGTGGCCAACGGCGGCGATCTGCGCTACCCGTATCTCGTCGACCGGGTGACCACCGGCGGCGGGGACACGGTCCGGCAGCAGGGCCCGCGCTCCTACGCCCGGGCGATGAGCCCCTCCACCGCCGTGCAGCTCCAGCGGATGATGGTCGACGTGGTGGAGAACGGCACTGGGTCCAACGCGGCGATCGACGGGGTGACGGTCGGCGGCAAGACCGGCACCGCCCAGCACGGCGTCGACAACTCCGGCCTCCCGTACGCCTGGTTCATCTCCTGGGCCCAGCCCCGGGACTCCGGCCGCCCGGCCGTCGCGGTCGCGGTGGTGGTGGAGGACGCGGCGGCGGAGCGGGCCGACATCAGCGGCGGCGGCAGCGCGGCCCCGATCGCCCGGGCGGTGATGGAGGCGGCGCTGGAGGGGTGAGGAGCGCCGGGCCGGGGGCTTGCGGACGCGGCGAGCGGAGGGCGGGCCGGGGCAGGGGACGGACCGGGGAGACCGTACGGGGAGACTGGCGGGCAGGGGGCGGGTCGGGTCGGGTCGGGTCGGGTCGGTCGGGTCGGGTCGGGTCGGTCGGGTCGGGTCGGGTCGGGTCGGGTCGGGTCGGGTCGGGGAGACCGTACGGGGAGACTGGCGGGCATGACGTCGAGACCGTCCGCCGTGGCGCGGGCGCTGGAGCGGATCGCCCAACGGGACCCCGCGCTGGGCGCGTTCATCGAGGTGTGGCCGGAGGAGGCCCTCGCCCGTGAGCCCGGCGCCCGGGAACTCCCGCTGCGCGGGCTGCCGTTCGCGGTGAAGGGCCGCACGGGCATCCGCTCGTACGCGGCCCGTCGGCTGATCGCGGCGGGCGGTGTACCGGTCGGCGCGACCTCGGTGCCCGGACCCGGTACGGTCTGGCAGACCTGGGGGCAGGGGGCCCACGGCCGTACGGTCAACCCGTGGCGGAGCGACCGTACGCCCGGCGGTTCGTCGGCGGGCTCGGCGGTCGCGGTGGCGGCGGGGATGGTGGAGCTGGCGACGGGGAGCGACGGGGCCGGGTCGGTGCGCATCCCGGCCGCCTGGTGCGGGGTGTTCGGGCTGAAGACGACGAACGGGCTGCTGCCGTCCCCGGACGCCTCGGGCCTGGCGTCGGCGGGGGTGCTGGCCCGCTCGGCGGCGGTCGCGGAGGAGTACGTACGTCATGTGCTGCCCGGGTACGGGGAGCCCGCCGCCCCCTCCCTGCCCCTGGCCGCCGTGTACAGCGAGGACCTGGGGTTCGCGGAGGTGGACCCGGAGGTGGCGGGCCTGGTGCGGGCGGCGGTGGACCGGCTGGTCGCGGCGGGGACCGTACGCCTGGTGGACGCCCCGTGCGCGCTGCTCGACCCGGGTCGGGCCTGGCAGGCGGTACGGGGCGGGGCGGCCGGGGACCCGGAGGCGGTGGCGGTCCGGCGGGCGAACGACGAACGGCTGGAGGCGGTCCTCACCGCCGCGCCCCTGCTGCTCACCCCGGTCACCCCGAACCGGCCGCACGGGCACGAGGGGCCGGGCGACCGCTACTCCACGGCTCTGACCTGGGCGTTCAATCTGAGCGGCCATCCGGCGGCGAGCGTACCCGCCGGATTCACCGGGGACGGCTGCCCGGTGGGGCTCCAGTTGGTGGCGGCGCGCGGGGCGGACGTCTCGCTGCTCGGAATGGCCCGCGCGGCGGAGAACGCCCTGCCTACCGTGCGGCCATGACGACGACTATCGAGACAGAGGCCACCGGACCGAAACACGAGTTGGCCCAGGTGAACATTGCCCGCCTCCGATTCCCGCTGGACTCACCGCAGTTGAAGGACTTCGTCGACGGGCTGGACCCGGTGAACGCGGTCGCCGACGCGGCGGAGGGGTTCGTCTGGCGGCTGCGCTCGGACTCCGGCAACGCGACCGACGTCCCGGTCTTCGGGGACGACTGGCTGATCGTCAACATGTCGGTGTGGCGGGACGCCGACGCCCTCACCGACTTCATGTACGCGGGGCAGCACCGGGAGTTGCTGAAGCGGCGCCGGGAGTGGTTCGCGCACACGCGGGAGGCGATGTCCGCCCTGTGGTGGGTGCCCTCGGGTGAACGCCCGACGGTGGCGGACGCGGAGGAGCGCCTGCTGCATCTGCGCGAACACGGCCCGACCGAGCGGGCGTTCACCCTGCGCACCCGCTTCCCGGCCCCGGCGGGGGCGCGCTGAGAGGCGAGGGCCGGGGCGAGTCGAGAAGCGCGGACCGGGACGCGGGCCGGCGAGGGCACGCCGACGGCGGGAGCGGGGGGCGCTGAGAGGCGGGGCGGGCGAGGGCACGCCGAGGGGCCGGGGGCGGGGGGCGCGGCACAACACCCCGCCACACCGACACCCCCGCCCCCGCCCCCGCCCCCGGCCGCTCAGCCGACCGGTCGACCGTGCGGCTCAGCCGATCGGCTGCCGGATCTCCTCGCGGATCTTCGCAGTCTCGGCCGCGGCCGCCTCCAGGTCGATCGACCGGGCGTCCTTGAGGGCGGTCTCGGCGCGGATGATCCCGACGGAGACGCCCGTGTTGTCGTCGCCCCAGGCGCACATCGGCACATTGGCCTTGACGCCGCCCTTGGCCGACTGGAGCACCTGGCACTCCAGCGTGATGTCGTACCCGGCGGGGGTGAACTTCTTCGGCGGTACGACGACGGTCGCCCCGTCCCCGGCGGCCCCGCCCTCCATCATCTTGCCGGTCATCACCTCCGGGTCCGCGAACCGCCCGTACATCCCGGAGATCACCAGCGCCCCGCCCTTGGCCGAGCTGTACTGCCCGACCACCGCCTTCGCGTCCCGGACGGTGGGGTCGTACATCTTCTCGATCTTGCTGCCCTCGGTGGACGAGAGGTCCTGGGCGAGGGTGAACTCGCCGTCCAGCAGCTTCTGTTCCAGGACCAGCTTGTACTCGGCGTCCGGGAACGCCGCGTCGGCGGTCTTGCCGACCAGCTGGGAGACGCCGAAGGCGATGCCGCCCGCCAGCACGACCGCACCGGCCACGATCCCGACGATCAGCCCGGTCCGCTTCTTCCGCGGCGGCTGCGGACCCGGCCCCTGCGGCGGCCAGGCGCCCGCGCCGGGTGCGACCGGCGGCTGCCCCCAGCCGCCGGGCTGCTGCTGGGGCGGGTAGCCGTACGGCTGCTGGGAGTGGTGCTGCGGCGGCACCCCGGGGGCGGCGGGCCCACCGTAGGGGCTCTGCGGCGGATGCGCGGGCGGCGGGCCGTACGGGCCCTGCGGCGGCTGAGGCGGGGTGGTCATGCGCTCACCGTACGACACGTTTGCGAACGGAATTTCGACGCGGACGATATCGGTACAGAGCCGGGACGAACCCCACCAGGTGCCGGGGGCCGGGCGCCGGCCCCTGCGCCCCTCAGCCGCCTCCCGCCGGAAGCGGCTCCTCAGGCCGCCGCCTCCCCTGCCCCTCCGGCCCCCTCGCCGGCCCCCTCCCCGATCGCCTCCGCGACCTCCGCCACCCGGGCCCGCTCCTCGGCCGCGAAGCGTTCGCGGTCCAGTTGCTCGGCTATCTCCTCGTCCTGGGACATCAGCAGGTCCAGGTTGGAGTCGCCCAGTTCCAGGACGCCCATGTCGACGTAGGCCTTCTGGAGGCGCGGGCCCCAGAGGCCGATGTCCTTGACGCACGGGACGATCCGGCTGAACAGGAGCTTGCGGAAGAGCTGGAGGAACTCGGAGTGCTCCGAGAGGTCCTTCGCCTCCTGCTTGCCGATGCCGAAGTTCTCCAGGACCTCGACGCCGCTGAGCCGGTCGCGCATCAGGTAGCAGCCCTCGATGACGAACTCCTCGCGCTCGCGCAGTTCGGCGTCGCCGAGCTGCCGGTAGTAGTCGCGCAGCGCCATCCGCCCGAAGGCGACGTGGCGGGCCTCGTCCTGCATGACGTACGCGAGGATCTGCTTGGGCAGCGGCTTGGTGGTGGTGTCGCGGATCATGCCGAAGGCGGCGAGGGCCAGTCCCTCGATCAGGACCTGCATCCCGAGGTAGGGCATGTCCCAGCGGGAGTCGCGCAGGGTGTCGCCCAGCAGTCCCTGGAGGTTGTCGTTGACCGGGTAGAGCATGCCGATCTTCTCGTGCAGGAACCGGCCGTAGATCTCCGCGTGCCGGGCCTCGTCCATGGTCTGGGTGGCGGAGTAGAACTTGGCGTCCAGGTCCGGGACGGACTCCACGATCCTGGCCGCGCAGACCATCGCGCCCTGCTCGCCGTGGAGGAACTGGCTGAACTGCCAGGAGGTGTAGTGCTTGCGCAGCTCGCCCCGGTCCTTCTCGGTCATCTTCGCCCAGTGCGGGGTGCCGTGGAGCGTGAGCGCCTCGTCGGGGGTGCCGAGGGGGTCGGTGGGGTCGACCTCCTGGGACCAGTCGATGCGCTTGTTGCCGTCCCACTGCTTGTCCTTGCCCTTCTGGTAGAGGGCGAGGAGGCGTTCGCGGCCGTCGTCGTAGTCCCAGCTGAACCGGGCGGCCCCGGTGGCGGGGACCTGCCAGAGGGGTTCGGCGGGCGGGGTGGTGTAGAGGTCATGAGTGGACACGGACGGCTCCTTCGCCTCGACCGACTCGAACGGCTTGACGGGTTCCGTGAGCAAGCCGCGTGACAAGTTCCGTGACACCGAAGGCGGTTGGGCACGGACGGCCACCGCCTACCGGCAGGTTCACACGTTGGTAGACAGCGAGTCAACAAGTTGCACAGAGCCGGACCGAGTCGCGCGCGAGGGATTGACGCCCTTGCTGACGAGGCGTCTCATAAGACGTGACCGCCGGTAACTCCCCCTGGCTCCCCCGTGTGAGGTGCTCACCATGACGACCGCGACCGACCGCGACCTGACGCTGCTCCGCGACGCCCTCGGCCCGCTCCGGGACCGCGAACAGGTCGCCGCCCGCCTGCTGGAATCCTCGGCCAAGCACTCCTTCGACCCCGACACCGAACTCGACTGGGACGCGGCGGTCGAGGAGGGCAGGTGGTTCTGGCCGCCGGAGCTGCTCTCGCTCTACGACACCCCGATGTGGCACCGGATGTCGGAGGAACAGCGCCTGGACCTCTCCCGGCACGAGGGCGCCGCCCTCGCCTCGCTCGGCATCTGGTTCGAGATCATCCTGATGCAGCTGCTGGTGCGGCACGTCTACGACAAGCCCGTCACCAGCAACCACGTCCGCTACGCCCTCACCGAGATAGCCGACGAGTGCCGCCACTCGATGATGTTCGGCCGCATGATCGACTGGGGCGGCGCACCGACGTACGAGGTGCCGCGCGTCTACCACAACCTGGCGCGGGTCCTGAAGACCGTCTCCACCACGCCCGGTTCGTTCGCCGCGACCCTGCTCGGCGAGGAGATCCTCGACTGGATGCAGCGGCTGACGTTCCCGGACGACCGGGTGCAGACCCTGGTGCGCGGGGTGACCCGTATCCATGTCATCGAGGAGGCCCGGCACGTCCGGTACGCCCGCGAGGAGCTGCGCCGCCAGATGGTGACCGCCCCGCGCTGGGAGCGCGAACTCACCAAGGTCAGCTGCGGCGAGGCGGCCCGGGTCTTCTCCGTCTGCTTCGTGAACCCGCGGGTGTACGAGAACGTCGGCCTGGACCGCCGGGAGGCCGTCGCCCAGGTGAGGGCGAGCGGCCACCGCACGGATGTGATGCAGACCGGCGCCAGGCGGCTGACGGACTTCTTCGACGACATCGGGCTGCTGAACGGCGTCGGCCGCAGGCTGTGGCGCCGCTCGGGACTGCTGGCCTGATCGCATGCGGTCCGCAGCCCCACGGCTCGACGGCCCCGGCCGGAGACCCTTTACCCTCGGGGGCATGACGTCCACCGCCGCAGCCCCGCCGCCGCCCCGCGCGTACCGCAGGCTCAGCGTCGAGGAGCGCCGCGCCCAGCTCCTGGTCGCGGCGCTGGGCCTCTTCGCCCACCGGGCCCCCGACGAGGTCTCGCTCGACGAGGTGGCGGTGGCGGCCGGGGTCTCCCGGCCGCTGGTCTACCGCTACTTCCCGGGCGGGCGGCAGCAGTTGTACGAGGCCGCGCTCGGCTCGGCCGCCGACGAGCTGAAGCTCTGCTTCACCGAGCCGCCGGTGGGGCCGCCCACCGAGCGGGTCGCCCGGGTCCTGGACCGCTACCTCCGCTTCGTCGACGAGCACGACACCGGGTTCAGCGCCCTGCTGCGCGGCGGCAGCGTCGTGGAGACCTCCCGGACGACGAGCATCGTGGACGGCGTCCGGCGGGCGGCGGCCGAGGAGATCATCAGCCACCTCGGCCGGATCGGCGGCGCCGACGCCGGGGAGCGGAGCGCCGGACCGCGGCTGCGGATGATGGTCCGCAGCTGGATCGCGGCCGTCGAGGCGGCCTCCCTGATCTGGCTGGACGAGGGCAAGCGGCCTCCGGCGGCCGAGCTGCGCGGCTGGCTGGTCGACCACCTCATCGCCCTCCTCGCGGCGACGGCCGCCACCGACGAGGAGACCGCGGCGGTGGTCCGCGACCTGCTCGCCCTGGAGGCCCCCGGCGGACCGGCCGGACGGCTGGCGGAGCTGGTGATCCCGGTCGTCGCCGACGCCGCACACCTGCTGGCGCCCGCCCCTGCGGCAGACTGACCGGGTGAAGAGCGAGAACACCCCTTTCCGGGGCGGCCCCCTGGACGGCCGGGTCCTGCCGGTCCTGGTCGGCCCGACCGGCCACCCGCCGAAGTGGTACGAGGTCCCCGTGCCCTCCCCCGACGGCTCCCCGCCCACGGTGTACGCGTACGAACGCGTCCCGGCGGGCTACACCAAGCGCCTCGGCCTCCAGCGCGGCTGGGTCTACGAGTACGCCCCCGGCGGCCGCACCCGCCGCACCCTCAACTGGCCCTGGTCCAAGCCGGAGAGCCGCGACTAGGGTTTCGCGTACGCACATGCGCACAGGCCCTAAGATCGTCGGTCAGGTGCGGCGGGGCGGGTCGCCCGGGTGTGCCGCAAGACCCTAGGGGGGTGCGCCATGGAGGCGCTGCGCAGCGAGGATCCACGGCGTTTCGGGCGCTTCACCGTGCTGGCCCGCTTCCAGGAGACCGCGAGCGCCGTGCGGTACGTGGCGCGGGACACCGGCACCGGGGAGACCGCCGTGCTCACAGCCGCGCGCCCCGCGCTCGCCGCCGTACCGGCCTTCCGGCGCCGCTTCGAGGCCGAGGCCCGTACCGCCGAACGCCTCGCGGGCGGCTGGGTGGTCCCGCCCCTGGAGACCGGGGGCGGTGAGGGCGAGGGGGCCGGACTCCTATGGACGGCGGCCGGTTACGTCCCCGCTCTGCCGCTGGCCGAGGCCATCGGGATCGCCGGTCCGCTGCCGGAGCGCGCCCTGCGGATACTGGGTGCGGGCATCGCCGAGACCCTCTCCCGGGTGCACGCGGGCGGCGCGGTGCTCCAGGGGCTCGCCCCCGACACGGTGCTGCTGGCCGAGGACGGGCCCCGGCTCACCGCGTTCGGCGCGCTGGGCGCGGCGGCGACGGCCGAGGCGCGGCCGGGCGGGCAGCTCTCGGTGCGGCTGGGCTACCTCACGCCGGAGCAGGTCGCGGGGAAGGCGGCCGGTGCTCCGTCGGACCTGTTCGTGCTGGGGCTGCTGCTGGCGTACGCGGCCACGGGGGCGACCCCGTTCACGGAGGGCCCGCCGGAGGACGCCGCCCGCCGGATCGCGGAGGCCGATCCCGAACTGGGTGCCCTACCGGAGGAGTTGCGTGCCCTGGTCGCCGGCTGCCTGGCGAAGGACCCGGCCGAGCGTCCCACCGCCGGTACGGTCGCCGCCGAACTGGCCCTGGAGGGCGCGGCGGGCCTCGCCCGGGGCGGCTGGCTCCCCGAGCGGGTGGCGGCGGCGGTCGCGGACCAGGAGGCGCACGTGCGGGCGCTGGAGGGAGCGTGGGAAGCGCCTGAGGTGGCGGACGCGGTGCCGGGGGTGGCCGATGCGGTGCCGGGGGATGCGGTGCCAGGGAATGCCGTACCCGGGGAAGCCGTGCCCGGGAAGGCCACGCCTCGGGAGGCTGTGCGCGGAGAGGCGGTGCGCGGGGAGGCCATGCCTCGGGAGGCGGCGCCCGGGGAGGCCACGCCTCGGAAGGCGGCGTCCGGGAGTGCCGTGCCCCGGGAGGCCGTGCCCGGGGAGGCCGTGCCCGGGGAGGCCGTGCCTCAGGATGCGGTGCCCAGGGAGACCATGCCCGGGGAGACCGTGCCCGGGAAGGCCGTGTCTCGGGAGGGCGGTGCTGCGGCGGCACCGGCTCCGGCCGACGCGCCGGCCCTCCTCGCCCCCGGAACCCGCACCGATGCCGCCCACGACACCGGCGGCACCCGTGAGGACCGGGGCACCACCCGCTTCCTCAACACCGGCCCCGAGCCGCCCCGCTCCGACCGCGCGACGGCCCAGCTCGCCCTCCCCCACCAGCCGCCCGTTCCCCCCGCCGTCCCCGCTCGCCGGCACACCCACGGCAGCCCCGCCCCCTACCCGGCCGCCGTGCTTCCGGGCTCCGCCGGACCGGGGAGCGGCCAGGCCTCCAACGGTCAGGGCGCCAACGGCCAGGGAGGCAGCGGCGGCGGCAGCCCCATGGTCACGCTGCCGCTCCCGCCCGCTCCGCCGCCCGGCGGCCCCGCCGTCGGCCGGCGCGCGCTGCTGACCGTCGCGGCCGCCGCGGTCGGCGGGCTCGTCGTGGGCGGCGGGGCCGTCGCGGTGATCGGCGGCGGGGAGAGCGCGGTGGCCACGGACGCCAGGCCCGTGCCGCCGAAGCCCCGGCGGACGCTCCCGGGGCAGCCCCCGGAACCGCGCTGGATCTACGCCCACCCCTCCTCCGAATCCGCCCCGCTGACCGCCGCGCTCTGGCAGGACCGGCTGCTGGTGGTGACGAGCGAGAGCCAGGCGAGCGCCGTCGACCTGCGGACCGGCGAGCGGGTCTGGCAGCGCGCGGACGCCGCCGACGGCCAGGCGGCGCTGCCCGCCGGGGACCTCTGTCTCGTGGCGGGGCCGACGGAGTTCCTCTGGCTGGCGCCGAAGGACGGGGCGGTCGTGCACCGCCTGCGGTACGCGGACGGCTTCACCGACCTGCCCGGCCTCCAGGTCGGACGACTGGCGGGCCACTCCGGGACCGTCGTCTGGTTCACCGGCTCCCACACGGTCACCGTGAAGGCCCCCAAGCCGAAGAAGGGCAAGAAGCAGGAGCCGGACAAGAAGGTCGTGCAGGCGCACCTCTTCGCGTACGACATCGTCCGGCGCGCCGAGCTGTGGCGGACGCCCGTACCCGCGGGCCGCGCCCCCGGCACCCCTCTGTACCGGGTCGTTGCGGAGAGCCCGGCCGACATCCTCGTACGGCAGGAGCCGTCCACCCTGACCCCGGCCGACGTCAAAGCGGCCAAGGGGAAGGGCTCCCTCCGCTGCTTCGACCGGGAGACCGGCAAGCTGCGGTGGACCAAGCAGTACGGCACGGCCGGTCCCAACGCCGGTATCACGGGCGACGAGGGCGGGGTCCTGTACGCGTCGGTCGGCGCCGATCTCCAGTCGTTCGAGGCGGACACCGCCAAGCCGCTCTGGCGGGTGACGGGCACGGAGGGTTCGTACTTCGGCACCCCGCTCGTGGCCGGGCCCTTCGTCCACACCTCCGAGCGCAGCCAGCAGATCGGCGCGGTGGAGCGGGAGACCGGGCGCTTCGTCTGGCGCCGCTCCACGGAGGTGCCGGCCGCCGGGGGTGCCCCCGCCCTGACCGTGAGCACCACCGGGGAGACGCTGTTCGCCGCCGACGCCGCCCAGGTCACCGCGTTCTCGGCGGCCGACGGGGAGCGCCTGTGGAAGTTCCAGGACATCGGGGTGCCCGGCCCGAAGGGGGAGACGGTGAGCGCCCCCTACCGCGCGCTGGCCTCCGGAACGCACGTCATCGTCCAGCGGGCGAGGTCCTTCTACGCCTTCCCGGTGGCCTGAGCCGGGACGGCCGTTCCCCGCGTACGGGCGTTCCCGCATACGGCCGTTGGCCGCGTGCGGCCGTTCCCCTATACGACCGTTCCCCGCGTACGGCCGTCCGGGGCATCCCCCGGGCGGCACGCCGTGCGGTGCTTGCATCACCTGACACCGGATGACCGGATTAATCGGATGAGATCCCTTGCCCAGGGACGGGTCCGGCTTCTCCGGGGCCGTCCCCGTCACGGAGGTGATGCTGTCGTGTCACGCAGGCTCCTGCGGGCGGTCTGCACCGCCGCCCTCGCCACGGCCCTCGTGGTCTCCCCCGCCACCGCCGCACCGGCCGAGCCGAACCCCGTACCGCCGCCCACCGGGGATTCCCCGCAGCCCGAGGACGCGGCGGAGGTCGACGCCGAGACCGCCCTCGCGGCCCCGGAGGCCCCGGAGGCCCTCGGGGCCCCCAAGGGCGTGGCCACCCTGCTGCGGGAGCTGCAGACGCTCTACCAGGAGGCGGAGGAGGCGACCGAGACGTACAACGCCACCGCCGAGAAGCTGAAGCAGCGGACGGCCGAGGCGAAGAGGGTCGGCGGCGAGCTGGCGACGGCGCGGGCCGCGCTGGAGCTGAGCCGGGGGGACGCCGGGCGGCTGGCCCGGGAGCAGTACCAGGGGCGCACCGAGTTCTCCGCCTACCTCCAGCTCCTGCTGGCCCGCGACCCGTTGCGCGCCCTGGACCAGAGCCATGTCGTCGAGCGGGTGGCGGCGGGCCGCGCGGCGACCGTGGAGCGCCTCACCGCCGACGCCCGCCGCGCCGACGCCCTGGCCGCCGCCTCGCGCAGGGCGGTCGACCAGCAGAAGCGGCTGGTGGCCGAGCAGCAGAAGCAGCGCGACGCGGTCCAGGGCAAGCTGAGGAGGGTGGAAGGGCTGCTGGCGGCGCTCTCCGCCGAGCAGCTGGCCCAACTGGCCGGGCTGGAGCAGCAGGGTGTGGCCGCGGCCCAGCGCGAACTGGTCGCCTCCGGGGCGCTCAGCACGGTCCGGCCGCCGACCCGGCAGGGCGGTGACGCCATCGCGTACGCGATCGGGCAGATCGGCAAGCCGTACGTGTGGGGCGCCGAGGGCCCCGGCTCCTTCGACTGCTCCGGACTGACCTCCCAGGCCTGGGCGGCGGCCGGACGGCCGGTCCCCCGGACCTCCCAGGAGCAGTGGAGGCAGCTCCCGAAGGTGCCCGTCTCCTCGCTGCGCCCCGGCGACCTGGTGGTCTACTTCCCGAAGGCGACCCATGTGGCGCTCTACATCGGTGACGGCCTGGTCGTCCAGGCACCCCGCCCCGGCGCCAGGGTGAAGGTTTCCCCGATCGCCTCCAACCCGCTGCTGGGCGCGGTCCGCCCCGACCCCGGCGGCGTACCGCTGTCCTCGTACACCCGCCCCGCGCTCCCCGAGGGCGCCCGCGACGGCGCGGACACCGGCTACAGCGCGGACGGGGCGCCGGAACAGGCACCGGAATAGACCTGGTGGCCGGACCGGCGGTGCGGGTCCGGCCACCAGGACGGCGGGGCGCCCGGCTCTCCACCGCCCGGCGGGGACCGGCTCTCTACCGTCCGGCGGGGACCGAGGCCAGGTAGGCGTTCGTCTTCTCGGGGTCGTAGAAGAAGTTCTCGAAGTCCGCCGGGTCGTTGAAGCCGTTGGCGAAGCGGTCCGCGACCGGCTGGAGCTGACCGGCCGCGCCGATCAGGTTCAGTACGTGCTCCGGCGGGACGCCCAGCATGGCGTTGGTCCACTTCACGACGTGCTGGGCGGTCTCCCAGTAGCGGTCGAAGGTGGACTGCATCCAGGCCGCGTCGAACTCCTTGTCACCGTGCTCCAGGATCGAGTCCAGGTAGGAGTTGGCGCACTTGGAGGCCGAGTTGGAGCCCTGGCCGGTGATCGGGTCGTTGGCGACGACGACGTCCGCGACCCCGAGGACCAGGCCGCCGCCGGGGAGCCGGCCGATCGGCTTGCGGACGGTGGGGGCGTACCGGCCCGCGAGGGTGCCGTTGGCGTCGGTCAGCTCGACCTTGGTGGCGCGGGCGTACTCCCACGGCGTGAACCTCTCCATCAGCTCCAGCGTCTTCGCCAGGTGCTCGGAGGGGTCCTTGATGCCCTGGAAGGCGTCGAGCGGGCCGCCCGGTACGCCCTCCCAGAAGAGGATGTCGGCGCGGCCGGAGGTGGTGAGCGTCGGCATCACGAACAGCTCGCCGACGCCCGGCACCAGGTTGCAGCGGACCGCGTCGAACTCCGGGTGCTCCGGGCGCGGGCCCATCCCGTGGACGTAGGCGACGGCCAGCGCCCGCTGCGGGGCGTCGAACGGCGAACGGGCCGCGTCCCGGCCGAACATGGAGACCAGCTCGCCCTTGCCCGCCGAGACCATCACCAGGTCGTAGGTGCGGGAGAAGTAGTCCAGGTCGGAGACGGCCGCCCCGTGGATGACGAGCTGCCCGCCGCGCTGGGCGAAGGTCTCCATCCAGCCGGCCATCTTCACCCGCTGGTCGACCGACTGGGCGTACCCGTCGAGCCTGCCGACCCAGTCGATGGCGCGCGAGGAGTCGGGGGCGGCGACGGAGACACCGAGGCCCTCGATCCGCGGGGCCTGGGACTCCCAGAAGTTCAGCTGGTAGTCCCGCTCGTGCTGGAGCGCGGTGTGGAACATGCACTGCGTCGACATGACCCGGCCGGTGCGGATCTCGTCGGCCGTGCGGTTGGACATCAGGGTGACTTCGTACCCCTTGGACTGCAGCCCCAGGGCCAGCTGGAGCCCCGACTGCCCGGCTCCGACTATCAGTATCTTCCGCATCGCGGCTCTCCGTTGTGTGTGATCGGTGCGGTGTACGCGTTCTCAGGCGGGGGTGACGTCGAGAGCATGGCCCACCAGGGCCAGCAGCGACTCGACGACCGTGATCCTGTTACGCGCGTCCATGATCACTATCGGCACCTGCGGCGGTACGGTCAGGGCCTCCCTGACGTCCTCCGCCGCGTAACCGGGTGTGCCCTCGAAGTGGTTGACCGCCACGATGTACGGCAGCCCGCAGCTCTCGAAGTAGTCGAGCGCGGGGAAGCAGTCCTCCAGGCGCCGGGTGTCGGCCAGGACGATCGCACCGATCGCACCGCGCACCAGGTCGTCCCACATGAACCAGAAGCGCTGCTGGCCCGGGGTGCCGAAGACGTACAGCACGAGGTCGTCGTCCAGGGTGAGCCGGCCGAAGTCCATCGCCACCGTCGTGGTGGTCTTCTCGGGCGTCGCGGAGAGGTCGTCGGTCTCCTCGCTGGCCTGCGTCATCAGCGCTTCGGTCTGCAGCGGGGTGATCTCGGAGACCGCGCCGACGAACGTCGTCTTGCCGACGCCGAATCCGCCCGCCACCACGATCTTGGTCGCGGTGGGCGCGCGGGTGTGGTCGAGCTGCCAGGGCTGGAGGGCCTCCTCCGGCCGGTCCCGGGAGCGGGACGGCTGGTCCGGGGAGAGCGACGGCCGGCGCGGGGCGAAGAGCGGCGCCTCAGAGACGGCGGAGTCCATTGAGCACCCTTTCGAGCAGTGCGCGGTCGGGCTGGCCGGTGCCGTGACCGGTCCCGTACACGCGGATCTTTCCCTGGTCGGCCAGGTCGCTGAGCAGCACCCGGACGACTCCGAGCGGCATCTTCAGCAGAGCCGAGATCTCCGCGACCGTACGCATCCGGCGGCAGATCTCGACGATGGCCTGGAGCTCCGGCATGACGCGCGAAGCGAGGTTGCCGTTGGTCAGCTCGCGGCGCTCCTCGGGTGCTTCGAGGGCGGCGACGAACGTCTCGACGAGCAGTACGTGCCCGAACCGGGTGCGGCCGCCGGTGAGGGAGTACGGGCGGACCCGGGCGGAGCGCTTGTCGGCCCCGCGGACGGGGAGGCGCGGAGCCGGCTCGGCTGCGGCACTCGTCACTGGGTACTCTCCATCGATTTGCGCAGCTCGCTGCGGAGTTCGGGGGTGAGGACGTGTCCGGCCCGGCCGACGAAGAGGGCCATGTGGTAGGCGACGACGCTCATGTCGCAGTCAGGGGTGGCGTGGACGCCGAGAAGGGAGCCGTCGCTGATCGACATGACGAAGACGCTGCCCTCGTCCATGGCGACCATGGTCTGTTTGACCCCGCCGCCGTCCATCAGCTTGGCGGCGCCGACGGTGAGCGAGCCGATGCCGGAGACGATGGTGGCCAGATCGGCGCTGGAGCCCTTCGGCCCGTCCGAGGGCCCGGCCTCCTTCACCTCGTGGTGGCCGGGGTCGGAGGAGAGCAGCATCAGCCCGTCGGACGAGACGACGGTGACCGAGTGGACCCCTGGCACCTCCTCCACGAGATTGCTCAGCAACCAGTGAAGGTTCCGGGCCTCGGTACTCAGCCCGAACGTGCTGGGCGCAGTCAACTGCGTGCCTCCTCGACTGTGTCCCCCGTCTCTCCGTTTCGGTGGTCCGCCGCGCGGCCGCCGCTCTGCTCGGTACGTGTGCCGTGTGCGGTGCCGGTGGCGCCGTCCGTGGTGCGGGGGGTCTCGTGCCCCGTACCCGCGGTGGTCACGCCTTCGCGGTCGGCCGCGCGCCCGGCGGTGCGGTCGCCCTCGCGGTCGGCCAGGGCGATGGAGCCGGTGGACCCGGCGATCTCCGCCTCGACATCGCGCCGGCCCTCCTTCGCCGCCTGGTGGAAGCTGCCCAGCCGACGGCGCAGGTCCTCCTTGTCGAGGCCGCCGGTACGCCCGGTGGTGGGGGCGCCCTCGGGCCGGACCACGTTGGGGGTGCGCTTGGGGAGCCCCTTGTCGGTGATCCGCCGCTCCTCCGGCCTCCGGGGGCCGGGGACGGTCTCGGCGGCGGCCTGGGCACGGGGCTCGGGGCGGAAAGCGGAACCGTCCGGCTCCTGACCTCCCGGACCGCTCTCGGCGGGACGCTCGTGCCGGTCGGGGCCGATGGCGTACGGGTCGGGGGCGGGGGCCTCCGCGGCCGGGGCCGGATCCGGGGCCGCCGGGGTCTGGTCCGCCGGGTCCGGGTCCGAGTCCGAGTCCGAGTCCGCCGGGGGCTTCGGCAGGCGGACCTGCATCGTGATTTCGGCGTCCGACTCCGCGGGGGCCCCGGTGGCGGGCTCGGCGGCCGGACCGGCTGCCGCCGGGTCGGCGGCGGGGAATGCCGGTTCCGTACCGGCGCCCGCGTCCGTGCCGGACTCCTGCCGCGGTACGGCGGTGGCTTCGGGCCCCTCGGCGGGTGCGGGTTCCCGTGCTCCGGCCTCGCGGATCGCGCGCTCGGCGGCGGCGATCATCGGGTCGACGACGGGCAGGGAGGCCGTGGTCTCGGCGTCCCCCGGGATGGCCTCGGCCGCGTCCCGGTCCGGGTCCGCGTCCCGGTCCGGGGCCGCGGTCGGCCCGGCGGTCCGCTCGGGCGCCGCGGCGCCCTCGGCCTCCGGTGCGACCGGGGTGGGGTGCGCGGCCGGCGGCGGGATCGGCGTACGGCTCGGCAGGGCGTTGGAGTTGGCCTCGGCCACCGAGCCCGGCAGGTTGAGCGTGGGCGCCTCGCCGGGCAGTTGGACGGCGGGCGGCGAGGAGGCGGGCAGCGAGTTGGGCAGCAGGGCCTGCGGCAGGACGACGACGGCCGTCACTCCACTCCCCTTCTGCTCGCGCAGCTGGACCCGTACACCGTGCCGGGCGGCCAGCAACGAGGTGACCTGGAGGCCGAGTCCGGCCCCGTCGGCGCTCTGCTCCCCCGCCTCGAAGGAGGCCGGGTCGGCCAGCCTCGCATTCAGCTCGCCCATCCGGACGCTCGACATGCCGATGCCCGCGTCCTGCACGGAGAGCATCACCTCGCCGCTCTCCAGCAGCCAGCCGGAGAGCTCGACGTGCGAGTCCGGCGGGGAGAAGGAGGTGGCGTTCTCCAGGAGTTCGGCCAGGAGGTGGCTGAGGTCGTCGGCGGCGAACCCGGCGATCTGGGCGTGCGGGGGCAGGGACTGGATGGTGACCCGCTCGTACCGCTCGATCTCGCTGACGGCCGCGCGGGCCACGTCGACCAGCGGGATCGGGCCCGCGTGGCCGTGGCCGTGCTCGGCGCCCGCGAGGACGAGCATGTTCTCGCTGTGGCGGCGCATGACCGTGGCCATGTGGTCCAGCTTGAACAGGGTGGCGAGCCGCTCCGGGTCCTGCTCGCGCTCCTCCAGGCTCTCGATGACGGCGAGCTGGCGCTCGACGAGGCCGAGGTTGCGCAGCGAGAGGTTGACGAAGGTGTGGTGGACGGTGTTCTTCAGCCGCTCCAGCTGGGATGCCAGCTCGGCGGTCTGGACCTGGAGTTCGGCGCGCTGGAGGGTGAGCGCCTCGCGGCCGGCGATGAGTTCGGCGCGCTCGGTGCCGAGGCTCTCGAAGCGGCCGGTGAACTCCTGGTGCAGCCCGGTCAGCTTGGCGTGCAGGGTGTTCATGGACCGGACGACCTGGGCGAACTCGTCGTTGCGGCCGGTGTAGCGGACCGGGTCGGCCGTCTCGGGCTCCTCCGCGAGGCGGGCGGCTCCGATACGCAGGACGGCGAGCGGCTGGGTGAGGGTGCGGGCGACGGCGGTGGAGACGCCGACGGCGACGAGGAAGCAGCCGCCGAGCAGGGCGATGCTCAGTTCGAGGGCGGTGACGTCGTCGTCGCGGATGCCTTCGAGCCGCTGGACCTGGGTGGTGGCGAGGGCGGACTCTACGCCGCGCATCCGGTCGATGCGGGCGGAGAGCGCGGCCTCCAGCTGGGCGGCGTCGGTCTTGCGCTCGCTCTCGGAGAGTTCGGGGCGGTCGGTGAGGCGGGTGAGGTACTTCTCCGCGCTGTTGACCTCGGGGCCGGTGACGGTGGCGGCGAGCTTGTCGCGGGCGACGGGGTTCGCGGCCTGGTCGAACGCGGCGAGCGAGGCCAGCTCCCGGACCCGGGCCTGCTGGGCGGCGGCGCTCAGCTCGTCCCGGTCGCGGTCGGCTCGTTTGCTCTCGTCGTCCTCGGTCTCGACCGGCAGCCCGGTGAAGGGGTCGATCTGCGGGGCGGCGGGCTCGGGGCTCGGCACGGCGAGGGCGGCGAGGAGGAGCCCGCGGGTGGCGGAGGCCTGCTCGGCGGCGCCGCCGAGCGCGAGCGGGGCGCGGGTGGCCTCGGCGGCGCGCGGCGGGGTCTTCTCGGCCAGTTCGGCGGCGATGCCGTGCAGCTTGGCGATGACCTCGGAGTACGCCTGGTGGGCCTCCAGGGCCGAGCCCTTGCCGGTGAGGGCGTCCCGGCGCAGGGAGGGCACGGTGGAGAGGTCGCGGCGCAGGGCGGCGGGGGCCGGTCCGTGGATCTCGTCGATCTGCTGGTCGACACGGGTGGTGCGGGTGAGGCGGCTCTCCTCGCCGTCCTTGCCGTCGTCGGCCCGGCCGCCCGCGATGTACGCGGTGACGGCGTCGCGCTCGTCGGCCAGGGAGTGCGCCAGGGTGACGGCCTGCCGGTTCAGCTGGGAGAGGGTCACCAGCCGCTGGGACTCGGCCAGGTCCGAGGAGGCACCGAGCGCGGCGGGGGCGCCCGCCGCGATGACGGTGATCCCGACGACGGCGACCCCGGCGACCAGCCGGCTCCGTACCCGTACGGTCCGCTTCCCCGTCCGCTTACCGGTCCGCCGGTCGGCTCCCTGGTCCGCGCCCTGAGCCGGAGGCGTCGCCCCGGAACCGTCGCGCGTGCTGCCCTGGCTCCGCGGCCGCTTCTTCTGCACCGGTGCTCGCAATCTTGACTCGTCCACCCTTGAAGCAGAGGTGACGCTCGGTCACGTAGAAGGCCCCCGCTCCTGGTACGGCTTCCGACCATTCCAGTGGTTTTGAGAGGGGGGCGCGCATCAACCGCTCCGCCACTCGAACGAGTGAACATCACTCCTGAGTTGGCGAACAAGTCTCCCCAGACGCGCCCCTGACCATGCATAGGGGGCGGGGTGGAACTTCGGCGCCGCCTTTGGCAGGATGCCCGCCCGCACCCGGCCGGGAGCCCGCGCTCCGTCCACCGGGCCCGCGTTGACCTGCTGGTACGGCCGAAAACCGCTCCCGTGCGGGGCTGGTGAAGGCCTCGTGCAGACTGGCCCCATGCGCCTCGAACTCGCCACCGTCCCCGGCGACCCCGAACGCCCCAACGAGGACTGGGCATCCGCTGCCCTCCCCGCGTCCGGCCAGGGGGGAGTGATGGTGGCGCTCGACGGGGTGACGCCACCCCGGGGGGACGACGGTTGTGTGCACTCCGTCCCCTGGTTCACCGCCCGGCTGGGCGGCGCGCTGGTGGAACTGTCGGGTTCACGGCGAGATATGGATCTGGCCGAGATTCTGTCGTCGTCCATCCGCCGCACCGCCGACGCCCACCGGGCGACCTGTGACCTTTCTCACGCACGCACGCCTCAGGCGACCGTGGCCCTGGCGCGTTGGGGCGAACACACGATCGAGTATCTGGTCCTCTCCGATGCGGCACTTCTGCTGGAGGCCCCGGACGGCACGGTGCGGGCGGTGGTGGACGACCGCCTCGACCGGCTGCCGCCGGGCTCGCTCTCCTCCGTGGCGGACGTGGACGCCCGGCTGCGGAACAAGGAGGGCGGCTTCTTCACGGCCGCCGCCGACCCCTCGGTCTCCTCACGCGCGGTGACCGGCAGCGTCCCGGCCGCCGAGGTCCGCTCGCTGGCCGCGCTGACGGACGGGGCGGGCCGGTGGACGGAGCTGTTCCGGGAGGGCGACTGGGCAGCCACGGTGGAACTGCTGCGCGAGGAGGGGCCCCGGGGGCTGATCCGCCGGGTACGGGAGCTGGAGGCGGCCGACGCGGACGCCGGGCGCGTACGGCTGCGGCGGAGCAAGACGCACGACGACGCGACGGCGGTGTTCATGGAGCTGTAGGGGCGGGGGCGGGGTGCGCGCGCTCGGGGCCGCAAGACCGCACGGCCGGACGCCACCTCCGCATACGGGCCGGGAGTCACCTCTCCGCGCGCCCCGGGAGCAGGGTCACCGCAAGGGCGGACCCCACCCCTCCACCCGACCCCGGTGGCAAGGCCGCCGCCCGGTCCGGGGAGGGGAAGGTCACCGGCCGGTCCGGGAGCAAGGTCACTCCTCCGCGCGGGTGTTCAGCTGGTGCAGCAGCCGGGCCAGCTCGGCCACCTCCGCCCGGTCCCAGTCGGCCAGCTTGCGGACGTACCGCCCGCGCCGGGCGTCGCGGACGCTGCGGAAGCGGGCCAGGCCCTCGTCGGTCAGCCGGACGAGCCAGGCGCGGCCGTCCGCCGGATCGGGTTCGCGGGCGACCAGCCCCAGGTCCTCCAGGGCCCGCAGCTGACGGCTCATGGTGGCCTTGCCGACGCCGAAGTAGGCCGCCAGTCCGGTGGCCCGCTGCCGGCCGGCCGACTCCAGGCGGACGAGGAGCCCGTAGGCGGCGGGCTCCAGTTCGGGGTGGACCTCCCGGGCCATCTCCCCCGAGCTGGCCCGCGCCCGGCGCAGGAAGACCGCCAACTCGCGCTCCAGCGCCAGGAACTCGTGATCCACACCAGCTCCGGCGGTCGCGTCCGGCTCCCGCGCGCTCTCGCTCCCGTGCACGTCAGCACCCCTCGTACGGTTCCCTGCCGATGAAAGTCTCTTCCACGGCCGGTCAACGCCGCAGCCGGGCCAGTATTTCGCAGGCGTAGACCAACGGCGGCCGCCAGGCCCCCTTCCGCCCGCCGGGTCTCCGTGCGTAGCGTCACGACCGGAACGTACAGATGACATGAGCACGCCACATCGTACGACCGCACCTCACCCGCACGGCTGTGCGGGCCCCCGCCCCCACTCCCGGCACCGCCACCCCCGGAGGCACACCCAAACCCCTGCACCGCCACAGATCCGGCGCCACCAACCCGCTCCGGGCGGCCCGCTACGACACGACGGTCGGCGAGCCGCCGACCGGCTGGCCCGTCCACACGATGTGGCAGTACACCGCGACCGGCCCGATCGTCGGCGACCACAACCGCTTCAACGGCGCGCCGGACCGCGTCCAGGCCCTGGCGAACGGCTGACACCGAAGGGCCGCCACCCCGACCCCGGCGCCCCTGCGCAGGTCACCGGGGTGCGCGGCACCCCGCACCCCCACTATGCACTCGATGTATACGCGCTATGTATAGTCACCGCGTACCGCACGCCTGTGCGGAGACTTCGGCGCGGAGGAGTGCAGAGGAGTGGTGTCCGCCATGCCCAGGAAGATGTCCGTACTCGGTGGCGGGTTGGCCGCCGCCCTGGTGGCGACGCTCACACTGGCGCTCGCCGGCTGCTCGATGGAGACGACGGCTCCCGGCTCGGCCCGGCAGGACGCGGCGGCCGACGCCAAGGGTTCCTTCGGGCGGGCGGACTGCCGCAAGGCGAAGTGCATAGCCCTGACCTTCGACGCGGGGCCGGGCAAGGACACACCGGAGCTGCTGGACATCCTGAAGGAGAAGAAGGTCTCCGCGACCTTCTTCCTGCTGGGTGAACACCACGTCCTCAAGCACCCGGACACCGTGCGGCGCATCCACGACGAGGGCCACGAGGTGGCCAACCACACCTGGACGCACAAGATCCTCACCGACGAGGAGCCGGAGGAGATCCGGGCCGAGCTGGAGAAGACCCAGGAAGCGATCGAGGAGATCACCGGGAAGCGGCCCCGGCTGATGCGCCCGCCGCAGGGCCGCACCGACGACCGGGTCTCCGGGATCAGCAAGGAGCTGGGGCTCTCGCAGGTGCTGTGGAGCGCGACCGCCAAGGACTACTCGACGAACGACTCCGCGCTGATCACCCGGCGGATCCTGGACCAGGCGGGCAAGGACGGCATC
The DNA here is from genome assembly GCF_050871195.1 of Streptomyces araujoniae. Lineage (NCBI taxonomy): Bacteria > Bacillati > Actinomycetota > Actinomycetes > Kitasatosporales > Streptomycetaceae > Streptomyces > Streptomyces araujoniae. Next base: position 5,461,196 of record NZ_CP194070.1, on the reverse strand, counting down.
ATCCTGCTCCACGACATCTACAAGGGCACCGTGCCCGCCGTGCCGGGGATCATCGACGCGCTCCAGAAGGACGGCTACACCTTCGTGACCGTCCCGGAGCTGATGGCCCCGGCGGTGCCGCAGCCGGGCACGATCTACCGCCCCTGAGCACGGGCCGCCGCCCGTCCACGCGGAACAGCCCGCCCCCGTACGGACACGGAACGGCCCGCCCCGTACGGGCGCGGGGCGGGCACCCGGGCCACGTACGGAGACGGGCACCCGCCGGACCACGTACGTACGGACGTGTTCGCACCGCCCGCACACACACGCACGCACGCACCCGGGGCGCACGCGGAACGGCCCGCCCCCTCGACTCGGGGGCGGGCCGTCCGTACCGGCCGCGTACCTGATGCCGCGCCCGTCACTGCGTGGCGGTCAGGCCGCGGCCGGGATCCTCTCCTCCGCCGGGGCCGAGGCCGGGGCGAGGGCGATCTCCAGCACCTGGCGGACGTCGGTGACCGGACGGACGTCCAGCTTCTCCAGCACCTCGGCCGGGACGTCGTCCAGGTCGGCCTCGTTGCGCTGCGGGATCACCACGGTGGTGATGCCCGCGCGGTGGGCGGCCAGCAGCTTCTGCTTGACGCCGCCGATCGGCAGCACCCGCCCGGTCAGCGAGACCTCACCGGTCATCGCCACATCCGTCCGGACGAGCCGTCCGGAGAGCAGCGAGGCCAGCGCGGTCGTGAGCGTGATGCCCGCGCTCGGGCCGTCCTTGGGGACCGCGCCCGCCGGGAAGTGGACGTGCACGCCCCGGTCCTTGAGGTCACCGACCGGAAGCTCCAGCTCCGCGCCGTGCGAGCGGAGGAAGCTCAGCGCGATCTGGGCGGACTCCTTCATGACGTCCCCGAGCTGACCGGTCAGGGTCAGTCCGGAGGCCCCGGTCTCCGGGTCGGCGAGGGAGGCCTCGACGAAGAGGACGTCACCGCCCGCCCCGGTCACCGCGAGCCCGGTGGCCACGCCCGGCACGGCGGTGCGGCGCTCGGCCGGGTCCTGGGCGGACTCGGGCACGTGGTGCGGGCGCCCGATCAGACCGCGCAGATCCGCGTCGGTCACCGTGAACGGCAGCTCGCGGTCGCCCAGTTCGTGCTGGGCCGCGACTTTGCGCAGCAGCCGGGCCACAGCCCGCTCCAGGTTCCGTACGCCCGCCTCGCGGGTGTACTCCCCGGCCAGCTTGCGCAGCGCGGACTCCTCCAGGGTGACCTCGTCCTTCGCCAGGCCGGACCGCTCCAGCTGGCGCGGGAGGAGGTGGTCCCGGGCGATGACGACCTTCTCGTCCTCGGTGTAGCCGTCGAGGCGGACCAGTTCCATGCGGTCGAGCAGGGCCTCGGGGATGGCTTCGAGGACGTTGGCGGTGGCCAGGAAGACGACGTCGCTGAGGTCGAGTTCGACCTCCAGGTAGTGGTCGCGGAAGGTGTGGTTCTGGGCCGGGTCGAGGACTTCCAGGAGGGCGGCGGCGGGGTCGCCCCGGAAGTCGGAGCCGACCTTGTCGATCTCGTCGAGCAGGACGACCGGGTTCATCGAACCGGCCTCCTTGATCGCCCGCACGATCCGGCCGGGGAGCGCGCCCACGTACGTACGGCGGTGGCCGCGGATCTCCGCCTCGTCCCGGACACCGCCGAGCGCGACGCGGACGAACTTGCGGCCCATGGCGTGCGCGACGGACTCGCCGAGCGAGGTCTTGCCGACGCCGGGCGGCCCGACGAGGGCGAGCACGGCACCGCCGCGGCGGCCGCCGACGACGCCCAGCCCCCGGTCGGCGCGCCGCTTGCGCACCGCGAGGTACTCGGTGATGCGTTCCTTCACGTCAGCCAGGCCGGCGTGCTCGGCGTCCAGGATCTCCTGGGCGCCGCGGATGTCGTAGGCGTCCTCGGTCCGCTCGGTCCAGGGCAGTTCGAGGACGGTGTCCAGCCAGGTGCGGATCCAGGACCCTTCGGGCGACTGGTCGCTGGACCGCTCCAGCTTGTCGACCTCCTTGAGCGCGGCCGTGCGGACGTGCTCGGGCAGGTCGGCGGCCTCGACGCGGGCCCGGTAGTCGTCGGACTCGTCCTCCGGGTCGCCGTTGAGTTCGGAGAGCTCCTTGCGTACGGCGTCGAGCTGGCGGCGGAGCAGGAATTCACGCTGCTGCTTGTCGACGCCCTCCTGGACGTCCTTGGCGATGGACTCGGCCACATCCTGCTCGGCGAGGTGCTCGCCCAGCCACTGGATGGCGAGCTTCAGCCGCGCGACCGGGTCCACGGTCTCCAGGAGCTGGACCTTCTGCGCGGTGGAGAGGAACGGGGAGTATCCGGAGTTGTCGGCGAGGGCGGAGATGCCGTCGATCTGCTGGACCCGGTCCACGACCTGCCAGGCACCGCGCTTCTTCAGCCAGCTGGTGGCGAGCGCCTTGTACTCCTTGGCCAGCTCGGCGACGGATCCGGGCAGCGGATCGGGCACGACGACGTCGATCACGGTCCCCTCGACCCAGAGCGCCCGCCCCGGACCGCTGGTCCCGGCCCCGATCCGGACCCGGTCACGAGCCCTGATGAGCGCGCCGGGGTCCCCGTCGCTCAGGCGTCCGACCTGCTCGACGGTGCCGAGGACACCGGTCCCCGTGTACGTCCCGTCGATCCGCGGGACGAGCAGCACCTCGGGCTTGCCGCCACCGGGACGGGCGGCGGCCTGCGCGGCCTCGACGGCGGCGCGCACCTCGGCGTCGGACAGGTCCAGCGGCACCACCATGCCGGGCAGGACGACCTCGTCGTCGAGCGGCAGCACGGGCAGGTCGATCGGTGTGAACGCCTTGGACTCGTTAGTCATGATCTCCCCTTCGGCAGGCAAGTTGAGCTATGTGGACTCAATGCTTGTGAGCCGCCGAATGTTCCCCTCGCGGTGTTCGCTGTCAGCGATCAGTGGATCGCGCCGTCGCCAGGGGCCTCTGTCCTCGGGAGCGCGTACCGGGGAACGGCTATTCCCCCGGGCCCCGAAGGCGCCGGGTCCTCCCGAAGACCCGACCCCTCCCGAACGCGGCCGGGCCCCCTGCAGGCTCCGGCCCCTCTCTTCGGGCAACAGCCCCGCGGCCCCGGCTGTCCCGCTCCTAAGATCGGCCCCATGGAGCCGCGTACCGACACCACCGACACCTTCGTCTGCGCCATGATTCCGCCCGCCCACGTCACCCTGGACCGCCGCGAAGGGCCCTTCGGCGAGGTGGTCCTGCGGGAGCGCGGGGAGCACTTCGAGATCATCGCCAACGGCTGCTTCCTGATGGACACCTCCGACGGGCGCTCCGAGCGGCTGCTGATCGACGCCGCCCTGGGCGCCCTGCCCGCCGGGCGGACCGGCCCCTCCGTACTGATCGGCGGGCTCGGGGTGGGCTTCTCGCTGGTGCGGGCGGCCGAGGAGGAGCGGTGGGGGCGGATCGCGGTCGTGGAGCGGGAGCGGGCGATCGTGGACTGGCACCGGCGGGGGCCGCTGGACCGGATCTCGGGGGCGGCGCTGGCCGACCCCCGGACCGAGGTGCTGCACACGGATCTGCTCGACCACCTCCGTACCACCACGGAGCGTTACGACGCGCTCTGCCTGGACATCGACAACGGGCCGGACTGGACCGTCACGGAGGACAACGGGAGCCTCTACTCCCCGACCGGGCTGGCCCGCTGTCTCGACCGGCTGACCTCGGGCGGAGTGCTCGCGGTCTGGTCCGCGCAACCGTCGGCGGAGTTCGAACAGGCGTTGCGGAATGCCGGGTTCACCAGGGTTAGGACCGAAGAAGTGGCGGTTGCCCGAGGTGTTCCGGACGTGGTCCATCTCGCATCGAAGGGTTCCTGAAGAGGCTGCGGAACCCCCTGGCGGTATGCGTGGTCCGGCGGTGAGGCGGGCATCGCACCACAAGGCCGACGATCCGCCGCCCCGCCGGGGCCGAACACATGCCCTCGGGACAACACCCTGCGTAGCCGGAAGCCCTCCGCTGCCTTTACGCTGCTGACCGGCACACAGGGATCACCCACGAAATCCACGAGCGAAGACCGTGCCTCGCGGGGGTTCGCCCCCACGAGAACGGGCAGGGGCGGGGCGATGGAACAGACACACACCACCCACAACGGCGTCGCGGCCACCCCGGGGGCCCAGCGCCGGGTGCTGGTGGTCGAGGACGACGCCACGATCGTCGACGCCATTGCCGCCCGGCTGCGGGCGGAGGGCTTTCTGGTGCAGACCGCACTGGACGGGCCCGCGGCCGTGGACGCCGCCGAGGCCTGGCAGCCCGATCTGATGGTGCTCGACATCATGCTCCCGGGCTTCGACGGCCTGGAGGTCTGCCGCCGGGTCCAGGCGCAGCGCCCGGTGCCGGTGCTGATGCTGACCGCGCGCGACGACGAGACCGACATGCTGGTCGGGCTCGGGGTCGGCGCCGACGACTACATGACCAAGCCGTTCTCCATGCGGGAGCTGGCCGCCCGGGTGCACGTCCTGCTCCGCCGGGTCGAGCGCGCCGCGCTGGCCGCCGTGACCCCGAGGAGCGGGATACTGCGCCTCGGCGAGCTGGAGATCGACCACGCGCAGCGCCGGGTCCGGGTGCGGGCCGAGGACGTCCACCTCACTCCGACCGAGTTCGACCTGCTGGTCTGCCTGGCCAACACCCCGCGCGCGGTGCTCTCCCGCGAGCAGCTGCTGGCCGAGGTCTGGGACTGGGCGGACGCCTCCGGGACCCGTACGGTCGACAGCCACATCAAGGCGCTGCGCCGGAAGATCGGCGCCGAGCGGATCCGTACGGTGCACGGCGTGGGGTACGCCCTGGAGACCCCGGCTCCATGACCCGGCCAGGGTCGGGGATGCGGCCCTTCTCCATCAAGGCCAAGCTGGGCACGCTCGTCGTGGTCTCGGTGTTCATCACGACGGGGCTGCTGATCGTGGCCCTGCGGACCCGGACCGAGTTCCAGTTCATCACCGTCTTCTCGGTGATCGCGACGCTGCTGATCACCCAGTTCGTGGCGCACGGGCTGACCGCGCCGCTGGACGAGATGCGGGCGGTGGCCCGGTCCATCTCGCACGGCGACTACACGCGCCGGGTGAGCGGGGCAGGGCGGCGGGACGAGCTGGGCGACCTGGCCCAGACGATCAACCGCATGGCGGACGACCTGGAGGCGGAGGACCGGCACCGGAAGGAGCTGGTCGCCAATGTCAGCCACGAGCTGCGCACGCCCATCGCCGCCCTGCGGGCCGTGCTGGAGAACGTGGTGGACGGGGTGTCCGCCGCCGATCCGGAGACGATGCGGACGGCCCTGAAGCAGACCGAGCGGCTCGGCCGGCTGGTGGAGACGCTGCTGGACCTGTCCCGGCTGGACAACGGGGTGGTGACGCTCAAGGCCCGCCGTTTCGAGGTGTGGCCGTATCTTTCGGGCGTACTGAAAGAAGCCAATCTCGCCGCGACCCAGCGCCGGCTGTCGTCGGGGTCGGGCAACCACTCCCGTACGGACGTCCACCTCCATCTGGACGTCTCACCGCCGGAGCTGACCGCGCACGCGGACGCCGAGCGGCTGCACCAGGTGGTGGCCAACCTGATCGACAACGCGGTCAAGCACAGCCCGCCGCACGGCCGGGTGACGGTGCTGGCCCGGCGCGGCCCCTATCCGGAGTCGCTGGTCCTGGAGGTCATCGACGAGGGCCCCGGCATCCCGGAGGCGGAACGGCACCGGGTCTTCGAGCGGTTCAACCGGGGCCAGGCCCCCTCGCCGCACGGTCCGGGCAGCGACGGCGGTACGGGGCTGGGGCTGGCGATCGCGCGCTGGGCGGTGGATCTCCACGGCGGCCGGATCGGCGTGGCCGAATCCGCTCGGGGCTGCCGCATCCAGGTCACCCTGCCGGGGCTGTCCGAGCGACGCGATTGACGATGCGGTTGACATAGGGTTCGAACCGGGAGGGCGCGTTCCCCGTGTCCTCCTGGAAGGGGATCCCCGAGGGGAGCCCCGGCGGGATACGGTCTCAGGACCGTATCCACGGTCCTGCGTACCCGAAGTGCAGTGGAACCTCGCTTGTTTCCCGCCATTTCCTGCGCCGAAACCCGCGTTGCGATGTGATGTGCACGACGAAGCACCGGCCCGGCCTGCAAGGAACGGTTTGGGGGGCGTAGCCTTGATTTCCGCTGTCCATCACCTTGTGAAGCGGAAGAGGGCGGTTGCCGCCGTGTCGTCTCAGTCCCCCAGTAACTCGAGCATCTCGACCGACCAAGCCAGCCCGGGTACCGACCCGGCCGCCGCTTTCGGCGCCAATGAGTGGCTCGTCGACGAGATCTACCAGCAGTACCTCCAGGATCCCAGTTCGGTCGATCGCGCCTGGTGGGACTTCTTCGCCGACTACAAGCCGGGTTCCTCCGGCACGGCGGACAAGCCCGCTCCCGGCGCCGCAGCCTCGGGGGCTGCGGCAACCCAGGCCCCGGCCGCCACCACCCCGGCGCAGCCCGCGGCCCCGGCCGCCGCCGCTCCGGCCCCGGCGAAGCCCGCCGCCGCTGCCCCGGCAGCCCCGGCACCGGCCAAGGCCGCCCCGGCCGCGGCTCCGGCGAAGCCCGCGGCGGCCAAGCCCGCCGCCGCGCCCGCCAAGCCGAAGGCGAAGGCGGACGAGGCCACCGAGGCCCCGGCCGGACCGGAGTACGTGACGCTGCGCGGCCCCTCCGCCGCCGTCGCGAAGAACATGAACGCCTCGCTGGAGCTGCCGACGGCCACGTCCGTCCGCGCGGTCCCGGTGAAGCTGCTCTTCGACAACCGCATCGTCATCAACAACCACCTCAAGCGGGCCCGTGGCGGGAAGATCTCCTTCACCCACCTCATCGGGTACGCGATGGTGCAGGCCCTCAAGGCCATGCCGTCGATGAACCACTCCTTCGCGGAGAAGGACGGCAAGCCGACCCTGGTGAAGCCGGACCACGTGAACCTGGGTCTGGCCATCGACCTGGTGAAGCCGAACGGCGACCGCCAGCTGGTCGTCGCGGCCATCAAGAAGGCCGAGACGCTCAACTTCTTCGAGTTCTGGCAGGCGTACGAGGACATCGTCCGGCGCGCCCGCATCGGCAAGCTCGGCATGGACGACTTCACCGGCGTCACCGCCTCGCTGACCAACCCCGGCGGCATCGGCACCGTCCACTCGGTGCCCCGCCTGATGCCCGGACAGGGCCTCATCATGGGCGTCGGCGCGATGGACTACCCGGCGGAGTTCCAGGGCACCTCCCAGGACACCCTGAACAAGCTCGGCATCTCGAAGGTCATGACGCTCACGTCGACCTACGACCACCGGGTCATCCAGGGCGCCGCCTCCGGCGAGTTCCTGCGGATCGTCTCGCAGCTGCTGCTCGGCCAGAACGACTTCTACGACGAGATCTTCAAGGCCCTGCGCATCCCGTACGAGCCGGTCCGCTGGCTCACGGACATCGACGCGTCGCACGACAACGACGTGACGAAGGCCGCGCGGGTCTTCGAGCTGATCCACTCCTACCGGGTCCGCGGCCACGTCATGGCCGACACCGACCCGCTGGAGTACCGCCAGCGCAAGCACCCCGACCTCGACATCACCGAGCACGGCCTCACCCTGTGGGACCTGGAGCGGGACTTCGCGGTCGGCGGGTTCGCCGGCAAGTCGATGATGAAGCTCCGCGACATCCTCGGCGTGCTGCGCGAGTCGTACTGCCGCACCACCGGCATCGAGTTCATGCACATCCAGGACCCGAAGCAGCGCAAGTGGCTCCAGGACCGGGTGGAGCGGCCCCGCGCCCAGCAGCCCGAGCGCGAGGAGCAGCTGCGCATCCTGCGCCGGCTGAACGCGGCCGAGGCGTTCGAGACCTTCCTCCAGACCAAGTACGTCGGTCAGAAGCGGTTCTCGCTGGAGGGCGGCGAGTCCGTCATCCCGCTGCTCGACGCGGTCATCGACTCCGCAGCCGAGGCCCGCCTCGACGAGGTCGTCATCGGCATGGCCCACCGCGGCCGCCTCAACGTGCTGGCGAACATCGTCGGCAAGTCGTACGCGCAGATCTTCCGCGAGTTCGAGGGCAATCTCGACCCGCGCTCGATGCACGGCTCCGGCGACGTCAAGTACCACCTGGGCGCCGAGGGCACCTTCACCGGTCTGGACGGCGAGCAGATCAAGGTCTCGCTGGCCGCCAACCCCTCGCACCTGGAGGCGGTCGACCCGGTCCTGGAGGGCATCGCCCGCGCCAAGCAGGACATCATCAACAAGGGCGGCACGGACTTCACCGTCCTGCCCGTCGCGCTCCACGGCGACGCGGCCTTCGCGGGCCAGGGCGTCGTCGCCGAGACGCTCAACATGTCGCAGCTGCGCGGCTACCGCACCGGCGGCACCGTGCACGTGGTGATCAACAACCAGGTCGGCTTCACCGCCGCCCCGGAGTCCTCGCGCTCCTCGATGTACGCCACCGACGTGGCGCGCATGATCGAGGCGCCGATCATCCACGTCAACGGTGACGACCCGGAGGCCGTGGTCCGTGTCGCGCGGCTCGCCTTCGAGTTCCGGCAGGCGTTCAACAAGGACGTCGTCATCGACCTCATCTGCTACCGCCGCCGCGGTCACAACGAGGGCGACAACCCGGAGTTCACCAACCCGCAGATGTACACCCTGATCGACAAGAAGCGCTCGGTGCGCAAGCTCTACACCGAGTCCCTCATCGGTCGCGGCGACATCACCCTGGAAGAGGCCGAGCAGGCGCTCCAGGACTTCCAGGGCCAGCTGGAGAAGGTCTTCGCCGAGGTCCGCGAGGCCACCGCGCAGCCCGCCTCCCCGCACGTCCCGGAGCCGCAGGCCGCCTTCCCGGTGGCCGTGGACACCGCGGTCTCCGCCGAGGTCATCAAGCGGATCGCCGAGTCCCAGGTCAACATCCCCGAGACGATCACCGTCCACCCCCGTCTGATGCCGCAGATGCAGCGTCGCGCGGCCTCGGTGGAGAACGGCACGATCGACTGGGGCATGGGCGAGACCCTGGCCATCGGTTCGCTGCTGATGGAGGGCACCCCGGTCCGGCTCGCCGGCCAGGACAGCCGCCGCGGCACCTTCGGCCAGCGCCACGCGGTCCTGGTGGACCAGGTCACCGGCGAGGACTACACCCCGCTGCTGTACCTCACCGAGGAGCAGGCCCGGTACAACGTCTACGACTCGCTGCTCAGCGAGTACGCGGCGATGGGCTTCGAGTACGGCTACTCGCTGGCCCGCCCGGAGTCGCTGGTCATCTGGGAGGCCCAGTTCGGTGACTTCGTCAACGGCGCGCAGACCGTCGTGGACGAGTTCATCTCCTCGGCCGAGCAGAAGTGGGGCCAGACCTCCGGCGTCACGCTGCTGCTGCCGCACGGCTACGAGGGCCAGGGCCCGGACCACAGCTCCGCCCGCCCCGAGCGCTTCCTCCAGATGTGCGCGCAGGACAACATGACGGTCGCGATGCCGACCCTCCCCTCGAACTACTTCCACCTGCTGCGCTGGCAGGTGCACAACCCGCACCACAAGCCGCTCATCGTCTTCACCCCGAAGTCGATGCTGCGTCTGAAGGCGGCGGCGTCGAAGATCGAGGAGTTCACCAGCGGCGGTTTCCGTCCGGTGATCGGCGACGACACCGTCAAGGCGGAGGACGTGCGCAAGGTCGTCTTCGTCTCGGGCAAGCTCTTCTACGACCTGGACGCCGAGCGGGAGAAGCGCGGCGACACGGAGACCGCGCTCATCCGGCTGGAGCGGCTGTACCCGCTGCCGGGTGCGGAGATCCAGGCCGAGATCGCCAAGTACCCGAACGCCGAGAAGTACCTGTGGGCCCAGGAGGAGCCGGCCAACCAGGGTGCGTGGCCGTTCATCGCGCTCAACCTGATCGACCACCTGGACCTGGCCGTCGGCGCGGACGTGCCGCACGGCGAGCGCCTGCGCCGCATCTCGCGGCCGCACGGCTCGTCCCCGGCGGTCGGCTCGGCCAAGCGTCACCAGGCGGAGCAGACGCAGCTGGTCAACGAGGTCTTCGAGGCCTGAGGACCGCACGACCGAAACACCCGGGGCCCGGTTCCGCGCTTGTCGCGGGGCCGGGTCCCCGGCGTTTCCCCGCTGGATATCCTTCTCCCATGTACTTCACGGACCGTGGCATCGAGGAACTGGAGAAGCGGCGCGGCGAGGAGGAGGTCACCTTCGAGTGGCTGGCCGAGCAGCTGCGTACGTTCGTCGATCTCAACCCCGACTTCGAGGTGCCGGTCGAGCGCCTGGCGACCTGGCTGGCCCGGCTGGACGACGAGGACGACGAGGACGCGTGAGCCCGAGGGGGCCGGGCACACGTCCGGTCAGCGCGTCTCCGTAGCCGCCCTGGCCCGGTGGTACGCGAGCCCGAGCGCGCCCTGAGCCAACAGCAGGGCTCCGGCGGTCGCCCAGCCCCCGCTGCGCCGTCGGGCGCCCCAGAGGAGCAACGGGAGCCCGGCCGCGAGCTGGGCGGCGGCGACGGCCCGGGCCCGGGGGCCGCGCACCCAGGGGCCGAGGCTGCTGCTCTCGACCGCGTCGAGTTCGGCCCGTACGGCGTCGCGCCACCCCGCCCACTCGACGCGCTCCGCCCCGCGCTGCACCGCCGCGACGCTGCGCAGCCGGTCGGCGCTCTCCCCCGGACCGAGTCCGGTGGGCAGGACGAGCCCCGTCCGGGTCAGCACCGCGAGCAGCCCGCGCAGCCGCGCCCCGGCGTCCGCGTCCGGGTCGGGCCGGGTCAGCTCCTCCAGCGCCTGGAGGTCCAGTACGGGGTCGAGTCCGAGGCGGGCCGCGAAGGTGCGCATCGCCTCGTCCTCGCCCACCGGGGTGCCGTCGGCGAGCCAGACGTAGCCGACGGTGCGGCGGAATCCGGCGGCGAGGGTGTAGCCGGCCCGGTCGGCGTCCCACCACAGGGCGAGCACCGGCCAGGGGGAACCGACGGCCAGGGCGGTGGCCCAGCCGCCGAGGACCCGGTCGACCGGTTCGGGATCGCCGCCGGAGGGTCCGGTGTCCCGCCAGGGCTTGCCCTCCGGTACGAGAACGCTCCACTCCTCGCCCGCGCGCGTCAGCAGCATCTGCTCGCGCAGCAGGTGGGCGAGCGGCCGTACGGTCCCGGGGTCGGCACGGCAGAGCAGGAGCGCCCCGGTGGATGTCGCGTTCATAGGCCACACGCTAGGGCAATTTGCCCATGTTCGATGCCTTTTGGTCACCTGAGGCGCTCGTCGATGGCCCTTGACTTCCCTCATCCGCGATATATCGTGTTCTTCACGAGACGCGATATGTTGCGTCATGATCCTCTCCGGGAGGTCCCATCCATGGCTGTGTCGAAGCGGACCGTCGCCGAGCCGCAGAAGCTCGCCTTCGACGACCCGGTGACCGCCCTGCAGGTACGTGTGGTCGGCGGCACGGTCAACGTGGTCGGCACCGACGAGCCGGGCGCCCGGCTGGAGGTCTCCGCCGTCGAGGGCCCGCCGCTCCTGGTGACGTACGAGGACGGCCGGCTGACCGTGGCGTACGAGGACCTCCCCTGGCAGGACCTCCTGCGCTGGCTCGACCCCGGCGGGCGCCGCCGCAGCACGGTCGTCTCGCTCACCGTGCCCGCCGCCGCCTCGGTGGAGGTCGGCGTGGTCGGGGCGGGGGCCGTCGTCTCCGGGATCGAGGGCCGCACCGACGTCCGGGGCATCACGGGGGACATCACCCTGGTCGGGCTGAGCGGGGCGGTCCGCGGGGACTCCGTGTCGGGCAGCCTGGAGGCCCAGGGCGTCACCGGGGACCTGCGCTTCCACTCGGTGGCCGGGGATCTGACGGTGGTGGACGGGGCGGGCGCCTCGGTCCGGGCCGAGTCGATCAGCGGGGACATGGTGCTCGACGTCGAGCCCTCGGCCGTCGCCGCGGACCGGCCCACCGACATCCGGCTGACCACGGTCTCCGGCGAGATCGCGATCCGGCTGCCGCATCCGGCGGACGCCCGGGTCGAGGCGAACACCGCGAGCGGGGCCGTCTCCAACGCCTTCGAGGACCTGCGGGTCGGCGGGCAGTGGGGCGCGAAGAAGATCACCGGCACGCTGGGCGCCGGGACGGGGACCCTGAAGGCGACGACCGTCTCCGGTTCGATCGCCCTGCTGCGCAGGCCCCCGGCCGAGGACGCCGTCCACGGTGCCGAGCCGACCGGAAAGGTTCTCTGACATGGCCCCCGTATTCGCGCACGGCCGACTGCGCCTGTATCTGCTCAAGCTCCTGGACGAGGCCCCGCGCCACGGCTACGAGGTGATCCGGCTGCTGGAGGAGCGCTTCCAGGGCCTGTACGCCCCCTCCGCCGGCACGGTCTACCCCCGGCTGGCCAAGCTGGAGGCCGAGGGGCTGGTCACGCACGCCACCGAGGGCGGCCGCAAGGTCTACTCGATCACCGACGCGGGACGCGAGGAGTTGGCGGGCCGCAGCGGTGAACTGGCCGATCTGGAGCTGGAGATCCGCGACTCCCTCGCCGAACTGGCCGCCGAGATCCGCGACGACGTGCGCGGGGCGGCGGGCCGGCTCCGCAGCGACATGCGGGCGGCCGCCTCGGAGTCCCCTACGGACCGGGACAAGCAGTCCTCCCCCTTCGGGGACCTGGGCGACTTCGGGGACTTCGGGAATCTGGGCGACCTCGCGGACAGCAAGGCGTGGCGCGCGGCCAAGGAGGAGGTGCGCCGGGCCAAGGAGGAGTGGCAGGAGCAGGCGCGCCGGGCGAAGGACGAGTCCCGCCGGGCCCGCGAGGAGGCCCAGCAGGCCCGCCGCCAGGCCAAGGAGGCCCAGGACCGGGCGCGCGAGCAGGTGCGGGATGCCGCCCGTCAGGTGCAGGAGCACTTCACCCGGGGCGACTGGCCCTCCGGTGTACGGGAGGGCCTGGCCGAGATCACCGGTCAGCTCGGCGGCTTCGCCCGCTCCGGCGGCTGGTCCACGTTCGGCAGGCCCTGGTCCGCCGACGCGGAGGCGGCCGGCGAGGCCGGGGCCCCGGAGACCGGCCACGCCCCCGACTGGGCTGAGGACGTCCCGGCCACGGACGACCCGGCCCGCGACCTGGACCGTCTGCTGGACCGGTTCCGCGACACGGTCCGGGACGCGGCCCGCGACCACGGCGTGACGGACGCCCAGCTGGCCGAGGCCCGCCACCACCTGGGCGCGGCGGCGACCCGCATCGAGGCGCTGCTGACCCCGCCGGAGACGGACGGGAAGAAGGACGGCTGAGCCAAGGAGCAAGGACACGACCGGGGGCGTGGCCCGTTGCGTACGGGCCCCGCCCCCGGTCGTGTCCGGCCGTCGGCGCGGGGCCCCACCGGAGCCGCACGGGGCCCGACGGCCCCACCGGAGCCGCACGAGGCCCGACGCCCGCCTCACCGCCCAACCGCCCCACCCCGCCTTCGCGTGCCCCCGTCAGTCACCGTCGGCGGCATCGTCGGCCAGCCGGGCGTGCCGCTCGACGTCGTACCGGGTGCGGCCGTAGCGCAGCCTGCTCCGCTCGATGCCCTCGGTCGCGAACCCGGCCCGCCGGGCGACCCGGCAGGAGGCGTGGTTGTCGGTACGGTGGCCCAGCTCCAGCCGGTACAGCCCCTGCCGGCGGAACGCCCAGCGCGCCACCGCCCGTACGCCCGCGGAGGCGACGCCCCGGCCGCGGGCGCTCTCCGCGGTCCAGTAGGAGACCCAGGCCGTGTCGTGGATCCGGTTGATGTCCTGGAGGGCCACGCAGCCGAGCGCCTCGCCCTTCTCCCCCACGACGGCCCAGGAGTAGTCGGTCCGGGCCCCGCGCTCGCGCGTGCGCTCCGCGATCCAGACCAGCGCGCCGGCGAGGTCGAAGACGGGCCGGTCCGTCTGGCGGCCCATCTCGTCCGGCTCGAAGGCACGCAGGACGGCGGGGGCGTCGGCGGGGAGCCAGGGCCGGAGCAGAAACCCTTCAGGTGCGGTGAGTTCATCCATGCGGCCCAGCCTCCCGCACGGTGACCACCACCTCCGCTCCGGGCCACGCCAGGACGGCCACCCGGCCACCGTACGGGGCCCTGCCGACGACCTGGGCGGCCCGCCCGGTGACGGAGACCCGCCAGCCCTTGGCGGAGGGCGGCAGCGACAGCTCCGTGAGGCCGGGGCGGGCGGCCGCCCGGTAGGCGAGGCGGTAGGAGCGGCGGTCCGGGTCGTAGGTGTCGGAGCGGACCGTGCCCGCGACGGCGGGGGCGTACGGGGTGGCCGTCCGCTCCTTGTTCGTACGGAAGCGGCCCCGCTCGTCCACCGCGCAGTAGCCGCCGCCGTAGCACCAGACGTACCCGGCCCAGCCGGAGCTGTAGCGGTTCAGGGAGGCGACGGCCTCGCGGTAGAAACGGCCCATGTTCGGGAGGGAGTTGTTGAGCGGGCCCCACTCCCCCACGACCACGGGCATCCCGTACTGGGCCGGATAGGCGGTGACGGCGGCCTCGTACGCCTCGATCCACCCCGCGTCCGGGTCGTAGTCGGCGCCCGCCTCCATGGCCGTGTTGTAGAAGTGCGGGGCGTACACGGTCCGGCTGTCGTGGATCCGGCCGAGGCCGGTGGGCACGCCCTCCCCGACGATCGGGGTCGGCTCGACGAAGAGCCAGGTGGTGCGGTCCTTCGCGCGGACGGCGCGGGCGAGCCGGTTGTACATCGGGGTGAGGTGCTGGGCCTCGATGCGGCGGGCGGCGGTCGCCAGGTCCTCGCCCTCGCGCAGCTCCCCCATCGGCTCGTTGATCAGGTCGTAGCCGATGACGGCCGGGTGGTGGCGGAAGCGTTCGGCGAGGACCTGCCACATGGCGGCCTGGGCGCGTTGCAGGTCGGGGTCCTCGTAGAGGTGGGTGAAGGCCCGCTGGACGGCGGGCTGGAAGTACTCCGAGAACCAGTCGTCGGGGTCGGGGGTGAACGGCAGCCCGTCGGTCCTGGTGGCCCACTCCGGGATGCCCCGGTGGCCGAACGCGGGCCCGAAGACGTCCTGGTGGGCGTCGATGAGGACGTGGATGCGGTGCCGGTGCGCCCAGTCCAGGATGCGTTCGATCTTCCGGAGGTAGCGCTCGCTGTACTGCCCGCGCCGGGGCTCCAGGTCGTCCCAGAAGACCAGCAGCCGGGCGAAGTTGAACCCGCCCGCCCGCAGGTCGCGGAAGTGGCGCTCGGTGATGGCGCTGAGCGCGGCCTCGCCCCGGTTCGCCTTGTCCTCGACGTTCCAGCCGCGCAGGGTGAGGGTGCGGCCCCGGCTGTCGGTGAGGGGCGGGACGGCGCGTTCGTACGTCGACGGGCCGGCGGCCCGGGTGGGTGCGGGGTGCGCCGAGGCGGCGGGGGCGAGGGCCCCCGCCGCCAGGACGGACGCGACGACAAGTGCTATGAGTGCTCTGCCCATACGCATGGGCGGCATCCCATCAGCAGAGCTGACACTTGTTCAAGTATGGTGCGGCGGTGAATTCGGGGGGCTACTCCGTCGGCCGGAGCACGATCTTCCCGAACTGCTCGCCGTCGGCCAGCCGCTGGAACCCCTCACGGGCCCGGTCCAGCGGCAGCACCTCGTCGATGACCGGCCGCACGCCGGTGGTGGCGCAGAACGCGAGCAGGTCCTCCAGCTCGTCCTTGGTCCCCATGGTGGAGCCGACGACCTTCAGCTCCAGGAAGAAGATCCGGGTCAGCTCGGCGTGCGAGGGCCGGTCGCCGCTGGTGGCCCCGGAGATGACGAGGGTGCCGCCGGGGCGGAGCGACTTCACCGAGTGGGACCAGGTGGCGGCCCCGACGGTCTCGATGACGGCGTCCACCCGCTGCGGGAGCCGCGCCCCGGGCTCGTACGCCTCCAGGGCGCCCAGTTCCACCGCCCGCTTGCGCCGGGTCTCGTCGCGGCTGGTGGCGAAGACCCGGAGTCCGGCGGCCTTCCCGAGCACGATCGCGGCGGTGGCGACCCCGCCGCCCGCGCCCTGGACGAGCACCGAGTCGCCGGGCCGGACACCGGCGTTGGTGAAGAGCATCCGGTACGCGGTGAGCCAGGCGGTCGGCAGACAGGCGGCCTCCTCGAAGGAGAGCCCCTCCGGCTTGGGCAGCACGTTCCAGGTGGGGACGGAGACCTGCTCGGCGAAGGTGCCCTGATAGCGCTCGGTGAGGATGGAGCGCGGCTCCTTCGGCCCGACTCCGTGGCCCGACTGGCCGATGACGGAGTGCAGGACGACCTCGTTGCCGTCCTCGTCGACGCCCGCGGCGTCACAGCCGAGGATCATCGGCAGCCGGTCCTGCGAGAGCCCCACGCCCCGCAGCGACCAGAGGTCGTGGTGGTTGAGGGAGGCGGCCCGGACGGTGACGGTGCTCCACCCGGCACGCGTCTGCGGTGCGGGGCGCTCACCCAGCTCCAGTCCGTCGAGGGGCCGGTCGGGGTCGATACGGGCTGCGTAGGCGGCGAACATGGCTCGACGATAGGCGGGGCGGGGCGACGGCGTAACCGCATCCGCGTGTGACGCACACCAACATTCCAGCCCCTGAGGCGATTGAGGAGCGGAGCTCCCGGGGCGCTGCCCCGGACCTCGCTGCTCGATCGCCACAGGGGCTGGTGGTTCGGGCCCCGCTCCTCGAACGCCGGAAGGGTTGAGAGAGGGCCCGCGAGGCTGAACGCGGAAGGGGCGGGGCCCGTACCCACCGGACCCCGCCCCCTCACACGTACAGGCACGCGCAACGTCAGCGCCGGGCCACACCCTCCGCCCGCGCGGCGGCGGCCACCGCGGCCGTCACGGCGGGCGCGACCCGCTCGTCGAACGGGGAGGGGATCACGTAGTCCGCCGCCAGCTCGTCGCCCACGACATCCGCCAGCGCGTTCGCCGCGGCGATCTTCATGCCCTCCGTGATCCGGGAGGCCCGGACCTGGAGCGCACCGGCGAAGATGCCGGGGAACGCCAGCACGTTGTTGATCTGGTTCGGGAAGTCCGAGCGCCCGGTCGCCACCACGGCCGCGTACTTGTGCGCGACCTCGGGGTGGACCTCCGGGTTCGGGTTGGCCATAGCGAAGACGTACGCGCCGGGCGCCATCGACGCCACCGCCGCCTCCGGCACCGTACCGCCGGAGACGCCGATGAAGACGTCCGCACCGGCGAGCGCCTGCTCCAGCGAGCCGGAGATCCCGGCCCGGTTGGTCAGCTCGGCCAGCTCGCGCTTGACGTCGGTCAGGTCGTCCCGGTCCCGGCTCACGATGCCCTTGCGGTCGGCCACGGCGACATCGCCGATGCCCGCCTCCAGCAGGAACTTGGCGATGGCCACGCCCGCCGCGCCCGCGCCGGAGATCACACCGCGCAGATCGCCGAGCGTGCGCCCGGAGAGCTTGGCGGCGTTGCGCAGGGCGGCGAGGGTGACGACGGCCGTGCCGTGCTGGTCGTCGTGGAAGACCGGGATGTCCAGCCGCTCCTGGAGCTTGCGCTCGATCTCGAAGCACCGGGGCGCCGAGATGTCCTCCAGGTTGACCCCGCCGAAGGAGGGGGCGAGCCGGACGACGGTGTCGACGATCTCGTCGGCGTCGGTGGTCGCGAGCGCGATCGGCACCGCGTCCACGCCGCCGAACTGCTTGAAGAGGATGGCCTTGCCCTCCATCACGGGGAGGGACGCCTCGGGCCCGATGTCGCCGAGGCCGAGCACGGCGGTGCCGTCCGTCACGACGGCCACGACCTGGGACTTCCAGGTGTAGTCGTGGACGAGCTCGGGGTTGTCCGCGATGGCGCTGCAGACCTTGGCCACGCCGGGCGTGTAGGCCAGGGAAAGGTCGTCCTTGTCGCGGATCGGGACGGTGGACTGCACGGCCATCTTCCCTCCCCGGTGGAGGGCGAAGGCCGGATCGAAGGGCTCGTCGGCCCCGGTCTCCGCATCCGCGGCGCTCGCGCGCCGGATGTCGCTGTCGGTCGTGCTGTCGCTGCGAGGATTGACGATCTCCGCTGCCATGGTGTTGACCCCTTAAGTCTTCATCGTTTGAGGGTGGCCACTCCTGGTTGAGGAGGGGTGGGCGGGCACCGCGTACGCGCCCCGCACCGGGCGGTTGGCCCGCCCCGGCGGGGTGAGGTACGTACGCGCGGGCGCGCCGCACACGCGCCCTGAGCCCCGGATGAGGGGTGTAAACGTCTTTCTTACCGGACCAACCCTGTTACGCACGAGTCCATTCCGATGCGGTGACGTGACTCATAGTCGAATATCTGGACAAGTCGGCAAACCGGCACAAATGCCGCCCGAAGGGTGAGGTGTGCCGAAGATTCTTCGGCATCACGGACGGTTCACCACAGAAGGTCCGGTCCAGACCTATCGGTCACGCGAGTTCGGGTGTTGCCCGTTATCCGATTTTGACATGGCTGGGCCCCTGAACAGACCTGTCCGAATGGCAGGATGCCGTCATCAAACGAGGTTCCGACACTCGAAGGTGCGTGCCAAGCCTCCGAAAGCCCCCCACCCTCTCTTTCATCCCTCACCTGCCGGAGGATCCCGACATGACCGCAAGCATCATGCGCCGCAAGACCGCCAAGTCCCGGATTGCGGCGGTCGGCGCCATAGCGGTCGCCGGCTCCCTGCTGCTCACCGCCTGTGGCGACCAGACCGACAGCGCGTCCACGGGCAGCGGCGACGGCACCGCCACCAAGGCCGGCGCCCCGCTCTTCTCGAAGCTGCCGGAGAAGTACCGGAAGTCGGGTGTCATCAAGGTCGGCACGAACGCCGAGTACGCCCCGATGGAGTCCGTCGAGAACGGCAAGATCGTGGGTGTCGACCCCGACATCGCCGCGGAGCTGGGCAAGAAGCTGGGCGTGAAGTTCGAGTTCACCTCGGGCAACTTCGACGGGCTGATCACCGCCCTCAACTCCGGCCGCCACGACATCGCCATGTCGTCCATCACGGACAACAAGCAGCGCCAGGAGGGCCTGGACGACGCCGGCAAGAAGCTGGGCCCGGGCGTCGACTTCGTCGACTACTTCCTCGCCGGTACCGCCGTGTACACGAAGAAGGGCAACCCGCAGAACATCAAGTCCATCGAGGACCTCTGCGGGAAGACCGCCTCCGTGCAGCGCGGCACCACCTACGAGGAGGCCCTCAAGAAGCAGTCCAAGACCTGTACGGACGGCGGCGAGAAGGCCATCAAGATCGAGTCGTTCGAGAACGACACCGAGGCCCAGACCCGGGTCAAGTCCGGCGGCGCGGTCGCCGGGGTCAACGACTACCCGGTCGCGG
The DNA here is from genome assembly GCF_050871195.1 of Streptomyces araujoniae. Lineage (NCBI taxonomy): Bacteria > Bacillati > Actinomycetota > Actinomycetes > Kitasatosporales > Streptomycetaceae > Streptomyces > Streptomyces araujoniae. Next base: position 5,442,008 of record NZ_CP194070.1, on the reverse strand, counting down.
TCGACCTGGCCCGCAAGGCCGACGGCGGCAACGCCTTCGAGGTCGTCGGCGAGCAGATCGACGCCGGCCCGTTCGGCATCGCCGTCAAGAAGGACAACACCGGGCTGCGGGACGCCCTGAAGGAAGCCGTCGACGCGATCATCGCCGACGGTTCGTACCAGAAGGTGCTCGACAAGTGGGGCGCCGGCACGGGAGCGATCGACAAGGCCGCCATCAACGGCGGCAAGTGACCGGACGCTCCACTGAAGGGCAGTCACGATGACTGACAAGTTCGACAAGGCACCCGCCGCATCACCGGCCGGCCAGGTGTCCGTCTCCAAGGCCGCCACCACGGCCCCGGAGAACATCAAGGCCATTCCCGTCCGCCATGTCGGCCGTTGGATCAGCGGCGTCGTGGTGATCGGCCTCCTCGTCGCCCTCGGATACGCCTTCTCGCAGGGCAACATCCAGTGGCAGGCGGTGGGCGACAAGCTCTTCGACAGCACCGTCATCGCCGGAGCGGGCCGCACCCTGCTGATCAGCATCCTCGCGATGGTGCTGGGTGTGATCCTCGGTGTGGTCCTGGCCGTGATGCGGCTCTCGAAGAACCCGGTCACCAGCTGGGTCGCCTGGCTGTACATCTGGTTCTTCCGGGGCACCCCGGTCTACGTACAGCTGCTGCTCTGGTTCAACCTGGCGCTGATCTTCCCGATCCTGAACATCCCGTTCATCTACAAGGACGAGATGACGGACGTCATGACCCCGTTCATGTGCGCCCTGCTGGGTCTCGCGCTGAATGAGGCCGCCTACATGGCGGAGATCTGCCGCGCCGGCATCCAGTCGGTCGACGAGGGCCAGACCGAGGCGTCGCACGCGCTCGGCATGACCCAGGCGAAGACCATGCGCCGCGTGGTCCTGCCGCAGGCGCTGCGAGTGATCATCCCGCCGACCGGCAACGAGTTCATCAACATGCTGAAGACCTCCTCGCTGGTCTACGCGGTCACGTACAACGAGCTGCTCCGCTCCACCTCGCAGATCGGCTCCACGTCGTACGCCGTCATGGAGATGCTGTTCGTCGCGTCCATCTGGTACATCGTGATGACCAGCGTGTTCAGCGTCGGCCAGTACTACCTGGAGCGCCGCTACGCCCGCGGCTCGCTGCGCTCGCTGCCGCTCACCCCGTGGCAGCGCGTCAAGGCCAACCTCGCCGGGTTCAGCAACCGGCCCTCCGGAGGTGTCTCCGCATGACCACCCCCATGGTGAAGGCCGAGGGCGTCCACAAGTCCTTCGGCGCAGCCCACATCCTCAAGGGGATCGACCTGGAGGTCGCCCCGCGTGAGGTGTTCTGCCTGATCGGCCCGTCCGGCTCCGGCAAGTCGACCTTCCTGCGGTGCATCAACCACCTGGAGAAGATCAACGCCGGCCGGCTCTCGGTCGACGGCGAGCTGGTCGGCTACCGGCAGAAGGGCGACAAGCTCTACGAGATGAAGGACAGCGAGGTCGCCCTCCAGCGCCGGGACATCGGCATGGTCTTCCAGCGCTTCAACCTGTTCCCGCACATGACGGCCCTGGAGAACGTCATGGAGGCGCCGATCCAGGTCAAGGGCGAGGCCAAGGCCGTGGCCCGGGCCCGCGCCGAGAAGCTGCTGGACCGGGTGGGCCTCGGCGACAAGGCGAAGAACTACCCCACGCAGCTCTCCGGCGGCCAGCAGCAGCGCGTCGCCATCGCCCGCGCGCTGGCGATGGAGCCGAAGCTGATGCTCTTCGACGAGCCGACCTCCGCGCTCGACCCGGAGCTGGTGGGTGACGTCCTGGACGTCATGCGCGGCCTGGCCGAGGACGGGATGACGATGGTGGTCGTCACCCACGAGATGGGCTTCGCCCGCGAGGTGGGCGACGCGCTGGTCTTCATGGACGACGGCGTGGTGGTCGAGTCGGGCCACCCGCGCGACGTCCTGACCAACCCGCAGCACGACCGGACGAAGTCGTTCCTGTCGAAGGTGCTGTAGCCCGTCCCACGGAAGAGGGCGGTACGGACACGATGTCCGTACCGCCCTCTTCCCTGTCCGCCCCTCCCGCGGGCCTCCGGGCACCACCCCCGTGGGTGCCCGGCGCCCCCGTCAGGGCGTCTTCGGCAGCACCTGCGGACTGGTCAGCAGCGCCCTCAGGTGCTCCCGGGAGACCGGGGGCGCCGGGAGGAGGGGGCCCTGCGTGCCGGTGCTCTCGAACCCGGTGCTGGAGCGTACGAGGATCTGGGAGCCGTCCCGCTGGACCAGCTCGCCGGTCAGCTCGGGCCCCCAGCGGACCTCGTCACCGCCCCGGAACCGCTTCGCGTCGTTCCACAGGGTCAGCACCCGCCCGTCGGGGAGCACCTCGCGCACGCAGTTCGTGCGGTACGTGTCGCCGCTCATCGCGGGGCAGACGTCCTCGTCCGGGTCGGCGGGACGGCCGAGCTTGCTCTCCACGGTGGCCCGGTCCTCGTAGGTGAGGACGAGATAGCCCACGCCCCCGTCCTTGCGGATCGCGTACTGCCCGTCGAGCGGCCCGAGATAGGTCTCCTTCACCTCGTCGGGGTCGAGCTGCTTGATGAGCGCGAGCAGCGTGACCTGTTCGATCTCCCCCACCTCCGGGGGCAGGAGAGCCGCCAGCCGCTCGGCCCTGGTTCCCGTGAGGACCGGTGCGGGGGTGGTCGGGGAGCCGGACACCCGGGGCTCCGTCGCCACCGACGTACGGGGCCCGCCCCCGCCGCCCAGCCGGGGCACGGTGATCGCCCCGGCCGCGATCACCACCACAGCCACCGCGGAGACGACGGCCCGGCGGCGCCGGCGGACCCGGTCGGCCCTGGCGTACACGGCCTCGGCGGAGAACCCGGGGCTGCCCGCGCCGTCGGCCGCGCGGCCGAGCAGTTCGTGGATGTCGTTCATACCCGTTCCTCCGCCATTCCGGCGCGCAGTGCCGCCAGGCCCCGAGCGGCATGGCTCTTGACGGTGTTCGTCCGCATCCCGAGCGCCTCGGCCGTGGCCTCGACGCTCAGGTCCTCCCAGTAGCGGAGCACCAGCACGGCCCGCTGCCTGGGGGTGAGCCGGGCGAGTGCCGCCCGGACGACCAGACCGGTGTCCGTGTCGGACGCGACCGCCTGGCGGTCGGGGAGTTCGCCGTACGCCTGTTCACGCCGCCAGAACCTCCGGCGGCTCGCGATGAAGGTGTTGACCAGCGTCTTGCGGGCGTAGGCCTCGATGTTGTCGAGCCGCCCGTGCCGCCGGCCGCCCAGCACGACCTTGACCAGCGCGCTCTGGACCAGGTCCTCGGCCTCGTGCCGGTCGCCGCAGAGCAGATAGGCGCTGCGGAACAGCGCGGTGCGGCGGCCCTCCACGAAGTCGTGGAGGGCGGATTCGTGGTGCGCGGCATCCTGACGCGCTCCGCCCTCACCTACCCGCATTCCGGCCCTCTTCCGGGATCCGCATGGACCGCCCCCTCTTCCCCCGGCCCGCGGGTGCGGACCGTCTCACCCTTCCAGTGCGCTGGGGAGCGGACGGGGTTGCAGCGGAGGACTAAAGCCGGAAGGGCGGTACGGAATCACCCCCGCACCGCCCTGCCTCCCCCGCTTCCCGCCCCCTCCCTCAGGCCCGCCTACTCCACTGCCTACTTCACGGCGAGGACGAGGCTGTCCGAGGGCGAGGCCCAGACCGTGCGGGCCTCGGCGAAGCCGGAGGCGAGCAGGGTGCGGGCGTGCCAGGCGGCGGAGGGCATGTCGCCGTCGGCGTGCTCGCCGTAGAGCGCGAACCGCTCGGCGGTGGGACCGGCGAGTACGGGGTCCGCGGCGGCGAGCGCCCACCAGTCGGCCCAGTCCAGGGCGCCGGCGGCCTTGGCGCGGTCCATGCCGGCGTGCCGGTGGGCGCGTTCGGCGGCGTTGATCCGGGGGGTGTCGGGGTCGATGGTGCGGTCGGCGTTCATGAAGACCCCGCCGTCCCGGACGAGCGTGCCGAGCTGCCCGTACAGCGCGGTCAGCGGCTCGCTGTGGAGCCAGTGCAGGGCGGTGGCGGTGAGGACGGCGTCGTACGAGGTGTGGGGCAGCCGGGCGGTCCACTCCGGGTCCTTGAGGTCGGCCGTGACGAAGGTGACCCGGTCGTCGCCCTCGAAGGTGCCGCGGGCTATGGCCAGGAGCGCGGGGTCGAGGTCGACGCCGGTGCTGGTGGCCTCCGGGAACCGTCGGAGGAGCCGGTCCGTAATACTTCCCGTACCGCACGCGAGGTCCAGGACCCGGGGCGCGGGGCCGACGACGGCCTCGACCATGTCCAGCATCACCCGGAACCGCTCCTCGCGGTCGGGCATGTACCACTCCTGCTGCCGGTCCCAGCTCTCCTGCCAGGACCGCCAGTCGGTGCTCGTCCCCGTCTCCGTCACGCCAACCTCCTAAGTAAGCCTCTCAAAGCCAACCACCCATTACACTGGCCGACACCCCGACCCTAGACCGCGCCCGTAAGGACTACAAGTGGAACTGGCCTATTACTCGGACTATGCCGTGCGCCTGGTCAACACCGAGGAGCCGGCCCGCAACAAGGACGCCCTCACCTCGGTCGACGCGGTACGGGAGCTGTTCGGCGCCAACCAGCAGGCGGCGCGGCGGACGACGGAGGCGGACGTGACCCGCTTCCGTTCCGTACGGGGGCGGCTCCGCGCGGTCTTCGAGGCGGCGGACGGCGGGGACGAGACGCTCGCGGTGGACCTGCTCAACTCGCTGCTGCTGGAGTTCCCGGTGAGCCCGCAGATCTCCGGCCACGACGTACGCGACGACGACGGCAGGCCGGACTGGCACATGCACCTGGCCGACCACCCGTCGAACGTCACCGCCGGCTACGCGGCCATCGCGGCGATGGGCCTGGCCTTCCATCTGACCTCGCACGGCGTGGACCGGCTCGGCCTCTGCGAGGCGTCCCCCTGCCGCAACGCCTACCTGGACACCTCCACCAACCGCTCCCGGCGCTACTGCTCGGACCGGTGCGCCACCCGGGCCAACGTGGCCGCCTACCGGGCCCGCAAACGCGCGGAGGCGGACCGGACGGGCCTGAACGCGGAGAACGCCCAGCCGAGCGCCTCGGTCACCGACCGCTGACCCCCGGGCGCCTTCGCCCGGGGCCGGTAGCGGGCCCGGACCCGGGCGAGCACCAGCTCCTCGGGCACGACCCCGTAGTCCGTGCTGTCCCCGCCCGCGAAGGTGTTGTCGCCCCGCACCCACCAGCCGCCCGGCCGCCGTTCGACCGCCCGCTTCACCACCAGCAGGTCCTGCTGGAAGGGGTGACGCAGGATCACCACGTCACCGGCGCGCACCAGCGCCCCGTACTGCACCAGGAGCAGGTCCCCGTGGTAGAGCGTGGGCACCATCGAAGGCCCCGTCACCTCCACCACCCGCAACGGCCGCCGCCCGCCTCGCCCTCCTCCGGACACCCGTCCCCACTGCGGCATCTCGGCCACCTCCCGCTCCTCCTCCGGCACACCGTCCCGCGTACCGCGTTCCGCTCCGTACATTCGGCCGACGGCCCGAATCCAACCCCGGACTTTTGACCTAAGCCCCAGGGGCAGCCACGGAAAGCCGCGCTCCACGGAGTAATGTCCCACCTGAGAAGACGATCACGAGGAGGACAGCTCCATGCTTTCCCGCCTGTTTGCCCCCAAGGTGAAGGTCAGCGCCCACTGCGACCTGCCCTGCGGCGTCTACGACCCGGCCCAGGCCCGCATCGAGGCCGAGTCGGTCAAGGCCGTCCAGGAGAAGTACCAGGCCAACGAGGACGCGGACTTCCGCACCCGCGCCGTCCTGATCAAGGAACAGCGCGCCGAGCTCGCGAAGCACCACGTGTCGGTGCTCTGGAGCGACTACTTCAAGCCCCCGCACTTCGAGAAGTACCCGGAGCTGCACCAGCTCATCAACGACACCCTGAAGGCGCTCTCCGCGGCCAAGGGCTCGAACGACCCGAAGACGGGCCAGAAGGCGCTGGACCTGATCGCCGAGGTCGACCGGATCTTCTGGGAAACCAAGAAGGCCTGATCCGGAAGGATTCGACCGAACCGGCCTCTTCGAGCCGGTGACGTCACCCTCCGATTCCGACCGCACCCGGTCCACCGGCCGCCGCACTCGGCGGCTCGGGGGCCGGGTGCGGCGTTTCCGCGAGGCCGAGGAACAGCCGGGCCCGCCGACAGACGTGGGCATCCGTCTCAACAGAGGTTCGACGAGGAGGAGTGCGGGCCGTTCTACGAGGAGAGCGCCATCGCCCACCGGCTGCTGACGGAGAGCGGGGGCAGCCCTTGGCGCCACATCCCGTGGCGGTGAACCCCCGGCGGGGCGGCTGCCTGGCGGTGAGCCCGGGGAGGGGCGGCCGCGTGGTGGTGAGCCCGGGGGGCGCTGCGTGGCGGTCGGCGGCGGGGAGCGGAGCTCCCCGTCAGACGCCGGGCAGCAGGTGGCGGTAGCTCTCCGGGTGCTCCGCGAGAAACGTGGCGAAGTCCATGGCCGGGTGGCCGGTCAGGGTGGGCACCGCGTCGGAGACGGCGGCCAGTTCGCCCGCCGCGATGGCCTCGTACGAGGTGACCCAGCCGACCACCTCCCACGCCTCGGCCCCGTATCCGGCCCGGGAGGCGTAGGCCTCCTCGACGGTCTCGGGGACGTAGCGGATCGAGCGCCCGGTGGCCCGGCTCAGCTCCTCGGCCGCCTCGGCGAGGGTGAACGCCTCGGGGCCGGTGAGGTCGTAGGCCCGGCCGTCGTGGGCGGTGGAACCGTCCAGCAGGACGGCGGCCGCCGCGTCCGCGATGTCCGCGTGGGCGACGGCGGCGACGCGGCCGTCACCGGCCGGGCCGCGCAGCACCCCGTCGGCGCCGGTCATCGCGGGCAGCCCCGCCAGGTACCAGTTGTCCCGCAGGAACGTGTGGCGCACGTCGGCCGTGCGGAGGTGGGCCTCGGTCTGCCAGTGGTCGCGGGCGAAGGTGAACGTGGCGTCGGGGGCCGCGCCCTGGAAGGAGACGTACACGATCCGCTCCACGCCCACCGCCACGGCCGCGTCCACCGCCGTGGTGTGCTCGCGCACCCGGTCCGGGCTCTCGTGGGCGGAGACCAGGAAGAGGGTGTGCGCCCCGTCCAGGGCACGGCGCATGGCCTCCCCGTCGCCGTAGGGGGCGGCGGGGGCGCGGTCGGCGCCGGGCAGTCCGGGGAGACGGGCCGGGTCGCGGCCGAGGAGGCGTACGGGGACTCCGGTCCGGACGAGCCGCTCGGCGACCCGGCCGCCGACGGCTCCGCTCGCTCCGGTCACGGCGGTGAGGGGGCCGGTCACTGGGGTTCGTGTCCTCTCTCGTCGGTGGGGGTCAGGATCCTCCATGCCAGGGCCGCACCTCCACGACCGCCTCCACCGGAAGCGGTCCGTACAGGTGCGGGAACTCCTCGCCACCCGGCTTCATCGCCTCGTACCGGACGGGGTCGGTGAGCCGGGCGGGGTCGACGACCAGGACCACCAGGTCGTGGCCACCGTCCCCGCTTCCGTCTCCGTCCCCGTACAGCATCCTTGCCACGCCCGGAAGTTGGTGGGGCAGCGAGAGATGGATGAAGCCCTCCTCCTGGAGAGTGCGGCCGCGGGTGGACATCTCGTACGTCCCGGTCCCGCGGGCCGCCTCCCAGAGAGGTGCTTCGGCGAGGTGCAGCAGTGGTTCGGTCATCGAACCACGCTAGCGGGTGCTGCTAGTAGGTGCGGCGGCGCGCCCTGCGCGTGGCCACGAGCACCGTTCCACCGGCGGCCACCAGCACCGCCGCGATGGACCCGAGGATCCATTCACCGCCCTGCGACCCGGTGTCGGGCAGCTGGCCCGGGTGGGACGGGGACGGGGTCGGCTTCCATGTCGGTGTGTCGGTGGGACCCGGCGTGGGCGAGTCGGTGGGACCCGGAGTCGGCTCGGTCGGGGTCGGCGTCGGGTCCGTGGGAGTCGGAGTCGGGTCCGTGGGAGTCGGAGTCGGGTCCGTCGGCGTGGGCGTCGGGTCGGTCGGGGTCGGCGTCGGGTCGGTGGGCGTCGGCGTGGGGTCGGTCGGCGTCGGCGTGGGCGTGGGGTCCGTCGGTGTGGGGGTCGGCGTCGGGTCCGTCGGGGTCGGCGTCGGCGTGGGATCCGTCGGCGTCGGCGTGGGCGTCGGGTCCGTCGGCGTCGGGGTCGGCGTGGGATCCGTCGGCGTCGGCGTAGGGGTGGGGTCCGTCGGCGTCGGAGTCGGCGTCGGGTCCGTGGGAGTCGGCGTCGGGTCCGGGCCGCAGGTCGGGAGGTCGCCGTCGAACGGGTACGCGTGGATCTCCTGGCCGCCCGAGGCACCCGAGGTGTGGGTCAGCGAACCCGCAGAGTAGAAGCGGCCGTTGGTACCGCTCATGGAGAGCGTGGTCATGCTGGCCTGCTGTCCGACGAGCACGCTGCCCTGGAACTGGGCCGGGCCGCTCAGCGTCAGGTCCGTCGCGTCCGGGAAGTTCCACAGCAGGCGCTCACGGAGCCCGTCGTTGGGGAGGGCCCCCATGAACGTGGCGACCGTACGGTCGTCTCCGTAGACGTTGACCAGGACCGTCGCCCCGGCGGGGATGCCGTTGAAGACGAACCCGGCGTTGCCGCCCGAGGAGGAGACCAGGTCCATGTCCACGTCGAAGATCTGGATCGCGGAGGTGCCGTCCCCGGTGAAGGTGAACGTGTCGCCGACCCGCTCCCAGTCGCCGGTCGTCGCCCGGTGCTCGTCGCCCTCGTACGCGTAGCACCGGCTGGCCTCGGTGAGCTGCGGGCGCAGGCCGGTGAACGGGGTGACGGCATCGGGGTCGAGGCGCGGTGCGGTGGTCGGGTTCACCACGCCGGTCAGGGCCCCCGCGTGCGCGACCTGGCCGGAGTGGGTCCCCTCCTCGGCGAGCAGCCGCTCACCGTCGGCGATGGTGACGGTCCCGCCCACGGACAGGTAGTCGGAACCGTCCGGCGGCGGAACCCGCGAACCGACACCCACGATGCCGACGTTGTAGACCTGCGACACGCCGTCCCGCTTGTCCATGTCGAACCGCCCGAGGGTGACGATCTTCCCCTCGGCCTCGGCGGCGGCCTCCCGGACCAGGAAGTCCCCGCCGACGTAGATGTTGATGTTCTCGTCATAGCCGACGATCGGACCGTTGTTCGGGTCGTTCCAGCTCGACGGGCACCCGCTGCCGAGGCAGGGGCCGAGTCCGCCCGGCAGCGGATCGGCGGCAGCGGCCGGGGCCAGCATGCCCACCATCGCCGCGGCCGTGGCCACTGTCACTGCTGCCCGGATTGCGTTGCCGCGCCTGCGCGCCTGTTGTTCCATGCCGCGCAATATGCATCTTTAATGCAAGTCATTTGTTATGACACGCCGGATTTACCCCTGTGCGTCGACCTATAGGGGGGATCGGAGGAGGATCGGAGCGGAGGAACGGAGCGGAAGTCGGGAGGTCAGGTGGTCAGGAGCTTCGCCTCCAGCCGGGGATCGAGGCCGACGGCCGGCCGGTCCGGACGCTGGGGTGCGGCGCCGCCCAGCCCGCACAGCCAGGCCCATGTGTCGGCCACGGTCTCGGCGACCGGCCGGCAGCGCAGCCCCGCGGCCTCGGCCCTGGCATGGCCGCCCTGGTGCAGCGCGTCGTACAGCTCCCCCTCCGGCAGCCAGATCGGCAGCCCGGTCCAGGGCTCGACCCCGGCGGCCAGCAGGATGTCCGGGTCCGTCCAGCGCAGCTCGGCGCCGGAGCCGGTGGCCCGCACGCAGGCGTCGAGCAGCTCGCCCATGGTGGCGTGGCCGGGGCGGCTGACCGTGTTGTACGGGCCGTGCAGCCCGGCCGCCGACGCGTCCAGCAGCCACTGCGCCAGGTCGCGGGCATCGACGTACTGCAGCCCGGCCGTACGGGGGCCGGAGGCGATCACCGGGCCGCCGCGCGCGATCCGGGTGAGCCACCAGGGCAGCCGCCCGATGTTCTCGCCGGGGCCGATGATCAGACCGGCCCGGGCCAGCAGGGCCCGGTCATCGAAGGCGTCGAGGGCCGCCAGCTCGCCGCCGCGCTTGGCCCGGTCGTACGGGACGTCCCCGCCCTCGTCCGGCGAGGCACCCGCCACCGTCGGTCCGTCCTCGTCCAGCCCGGCCGGCGCCGGGAAGGCGTAGACCGAGCGGCTGGAGACGTACGTGTAGTGGCCCGCGCGGTCCGTCAGGAGCCGGGCCGTGTCCCGGACGGCCGTGGGCACCCCGCTCCAGGTGTCGACGACCAGGTCCCAGTCGCCCGCGTGGTCCGCCAGCGCCGCGAGGCCCCGCTCCCCTCCCGTCCGGTCGCCCGTCAGCACCCGCACGCCCGGTGGCGGGGCGTGGTGGCTCCGGTGGAAGACGGTGACCTCCCAGCCCCGCTCCAGCGCGGCCTCGCTGACGGCCCGCCCGACGAACTCCGTACCGCCCAGCATCAGCAGCTTCATGCTCCGAGCCTGCCCGCCCGGACGGCCCGGGGGAACACCCGCACGCTGTCAGCAGATCGGGGAACTCTCGCGTACGGCTCGTCAGCGGACCAGGGAACTCGCGCGTGCGGCCCGTCAGCAGACCGGGGAACCCGCGCGTACGCCCCCCGTCAGCAGACCGGGGAACCCGCGCGTACGCCCCCCGTCAGCAGACCAGGGAACCCGCGCGTGCGGCCCGTCAGCGGCCGCTCAGCGGCCCGGCGCTGCACGGTGCGCGTCTTCCGCCTCGGGCCCCGGGGCGCGGATCCCCCCGCCCCGGCCTCACGGCGTGCGCGTGAGCGGGCTCCGGTGGCGCAGCAGCCAGGCGTAGTAGCCGCTGGACCGCCGCGCCGCCTCCACATAGGCCGCCTCCAGCTCCCCGTACACCACCGAGAGGTCCGCCCCCGGCCGGGAGACCAGCAGCAGCCGGACGGCGAGCGGGTCGCCGCGGAGCGGGCGGATGGCCATGTCGTCGCGCGGGCCCGAGGTGGGCTGGCAGGGCGCGACGGCCTCACCGAGCACGACGAGCGAGGCGGCGGTGAGGTAATCCCCGTGCAGGACCGGCGGGTTCAGGCCGGCGGCGCCGAGCACCCGGCGTACGCCGTCCCACTCCCCGTCCACCGTCGGATCGACCATCCACCGGTCCCCGGCCAGGTCCCCCAGCTCCACCACCCGGCGGCGGGCGGCCGGGTGGTCCCGGGAGAGGGAGATGAACTGCGGTTCTCGGTCCAGGAGTACGCGCTGCTCCAGGCCGTCCGGGACGGCCAGCGGGGAGCCCTCCACCTCGTGCACGAAGGCGACGTCCAGCAGGCCCGCCTCGACCGAGCGCAGGAGGGCATGGGCCGAGACGTCGACCCGGAGCGAGATGTCGGTGCCGGGCAGGGCGACCCGCAGCCGGCTCAGCCAGCCCCCGATGACCCGGCTGGCGGTGGAGCCGATACGGAGCCGGGGCCCCCGGGAACGGGCGGCGTCGGCCTCCGCCAGGGCGTCGCTGACCAGGGCGCTCATCCCGTCGACGAGCGGCCTGGCCCGGCTGAGGACGGCCCGCCCGAGGAGCGTGGGGCGGCAGCCGGTGCGTTCGCGGCGGAACAGCTCGGCGCCGAGCGAGTTCTCGATCCGCCGCAGCTGGGTGGTCAGGGCGGGCTGGCTCACGCCGAGACGACGGGCCGCCTGGTGCAGACTGCCCGTGTCGGCGATGGCGCACAGCGCCCTGAGGTGCCTCACCTCAAGCTCCATGGTTCGGAGCGTACGACCGCCACCGCCCCGGCACCAGCGGCCTCAACCCCATCAAAGGGCGTTAATTCAGCGGGTGTTGGGCGGCCCTTCATACGGGATGCGGACAGCAGCGGGGGCAGGGGGATAGGGCCGCGCTATCCCCGGTTGGCATCATCCCCGAGGCCCGTCCGCTCCCCCACACTCTCCCCGTACCGCCCCGCGCCCCGTCCGCTCTGCGGACAACCCCCACGGCGCGGGTTCACCGGACAGTAGGAGAAATCCCCCATGAGACACCTCAGGACCGCCATCGCCACCGCCGCCGCCGGTCTCGGCCTGGTCGCCGCGCTGGGCACGGCCCCCGCGGTCTCCGCCGCTCCTGCACCTGCCGCCTCCACCCCCGCCACCGTCGCCGCGTACAACGGCTCGGCCGAGAACGCCGCCGCCAACAAGGCGTTCTTCGACGCGGTGATGAAGTCCGTCGCCGAGAAGCGGGCCGCCAACCCGGGCGCCCTGGCCGTCACGGTCACCTACAGCACGGCCTCGGCGCCGAGCTTCCGCACCCAGATAGCCAACAGCACCCGGATCTGGAACAGCTCGGTCTCCAACGTGCGGCTCCAGGAAGGCTCCAACGCCGACTTCACGTACCGCGAGGGCAACGACCCGCGCGGCTCGTACGCCTCCACCAACGGGCACGGCCGGGGCTTCATCTTCCTGGACTACCGGCAGAACCAGCAGTACAACTCCACCCGCGTCACCACGCACGAGACCGGGCACGTGCTCGGCCTGCCGGACACCTACTCCGGTCCGTGCAGCCAGCTGATGTCCGGTGGCGGCCCCGGCCCGTCGTGCACCAACGCGCAGCCGGACGCCAACGAGCGGGCCCGGGTGAACTACCTCTGGCAGAACGGCTTCGCCGCCGCTCTGGCCGACAGCACCTCCTGACCCGGGTACGGCCCGCCCGCACCGGCTGATCGCACCCGGCCGGTACGGGCCGGCCGATGACCACGGCCGGGAGAACCGGCCGGTCGCCCCGGCCCCAAGGGCGGAGGGCCGTTCCGGACGCGGAACGGCCCTCCTCGCCGTACTGCCCCTGCCGTACGGAACCGGCCTCAGGCACCCAGTTCGGCACGGATCAGCGTCAGCAACTCCTCCTCCGTCAGGCCCAGTTCCCGGGAGTCCGCGACCACTTCGCGCACGCGCTGCAGCAGTTGGGCCCGGCGCGGGGACGCGCCCTCGGTGACCTGCGCGCCACGGCCGCGCCGCAGTTCGATCAGCCCTTCCTCACGCAGCCGTTGGTAGCCGCGCAGCACCGTGTGGACGTTCACCCCGAGGGAGTCGGCGAGCACCCGGGCAGCGGGGAGCCGCTCGCCCGGGGCCACCGCCCCGTCGGCGACCGCGCGGCGCACCGAGGCCGCGATCTGGTCGCCGAGCGGCACGGTGGAGGTGGGATCGACCCGGAAGAGCATGGTCAGCGTCCCGCCCGGTTCCGGTCGACGAGGGTGTTGAGCAGGGCGGCGCCGGTCGCGGAGTCCGCGACGGTGACCGCGAATTCACGGCCTCCCTTCTGCCGGGCGACGATGGCCTCGCCCGAGCGGACGACGAAGCCGGTGCGGCCGGGGCGGACGCGATAGCCGTAGCCGCCGAACTCCGCCACCGCGTCGACCGGCCGGCTGTCCGCCGTCTCGATGCGCTCCAGCGGGAGTTGGACCCGGGGCCAGGGCAGCAGCCCGGAGACGGTGAGACCGCGCCGGTCCACGGTGACATGGGCGCGGCAGAAGGTGAGCACCAGCAGGGCGAGGACCAACAGGGGCGCGCCGGCGAACCAGGTGACCAGGACACCGACCCCCGCACCGGCCGCCGCGATGAGCAGGGCGCCCACCGGCAGCCACCAGGAGCCGGTGGTACGTGCCCAGCCGGCCACCTCGCCGTCGGCGAGCGCGATCCGCGCGCGGTCGGCGGGGTCCTGCCCGGCGTAGGGGTTCTCCGGTGCCGGGACCAGCCGGGCCAGCAGCAGCCCGAGCGCTCCGGCCAGGACGGCCGCGCCGAGGGCCGCGGCCAAGTGCCAGAGCGGGAACCGGGCTGGCGCGCCCCCCTCCGGGACGTCCAGGTTGACGATCAGGGCGGCGCCCAGCACGTACTGGAGGAAGGCGGCGGAGGCCCAGCCACCGCCGATGAGCAGCCGGTGGGCGCGGCCGTAGAACTTGCCGCTGACCACCATGAGGACCCACAGGGCGCCGAGCATGGGCAGCACGGGCGCGGTGACCAGGACGTAAGTGGTGCGGTCCACATGGCCGTTCACGTCTCCCGAGACGTCGAAGTGGGCGGCCAGGCGGGTGGGGAGACGGTCCTTGAGGGCGATGAAGAGGATCAGGTCGACGAGAAGGGCGAGGACAAAGGGCAGGGCCGCGAGTGTGGCGCGGCCAAGGTGCTTGCGTGTCATGAAAACCTCCGTTGTTCGCATGTTAGTAGAACAATCAGAGAGTGACAATGGCGTTGTGGTGGCCCGTGGCGCCATGCAACCTTCGGGCCTTGGGCCGTCGGGCCACCAGGTCGTCGGACCACCGGGCCGTCCAAGCACCGGGCCGTCGGGTCAGGGCGCCACGGGTCAGACGGATTCGAGGGGGAAAGCGCCCAGACGGTCGGTGTCGGCAGCCCAGGACGGGTGCCCCTCGAACTCCCGGCAGCTCCAGATCTCCTGGACGAGTCCGGTACGCCGGTCCCCCGGGGCCGGCGCCGCGCCCCCTCCCCTGCCGTCGTCCTCCGGGCTCGGGCAGGCGCCCTTGGCCTCGGCGAAGCAGACGAGGGAACCGGAGAGGCCGCGGCGGGCGCCCGGCACAGAGACGGAGGCCGAGGAAGCCGGGGCCGGGACCTGGGCGGGGAAGGGGGCGGAGAAGGCGCAGGCGACGCAGGTCTGAAGGCGGACGCCGTCCGGGAGGATCCGCTGGATCGCCGTCAGCGCGGCGGCGAAGTCGCTCTCGGCGCGGGCGGATTCGTAGACCGCGCCGTCCAGGTGGAGGGCGAGGTGGAGGTCCGGGTCGACCCGGCGCAGGGAGAGCAGACAGCTGAGGGTGGCCTGCCGCAGGGTGCCGTCGACGCGGACGGGCAGCGGGAGGTCCCACTCCAGTACGCAGTCGGTGAGCGCCCCCTCCGCCAGGGAGAAGACGCCGCCGGCCGAGGGGAGGGTTCCGTCGGGCGAGGAGAGGCCTCCGTCCGCCGGGGAGGAGGTCCCGCCCGCCGTTGCGGGCACCCCGCCCTCCGGGGCCGTACCCGCGACCGGGACCAGGCGGCCGAAGCTCTCGCCCTCGAAGTCGACCCCTCGGATCCGGATCCGGAGCTGCCGTCCGTCCGTGGTGAGGACGACGGCCTCGGAACCGTCCCGGTCCCGGTACCAGCCGGCCCACGACTCATCTGTCATGAGCAGGGACTGTACCCCGCTCCGGAGCGCCCCTGCGCCACCCCTCCGCGAAGTCTCAATTCGCTTGCGGGTCACGCCACATGGGCCACATCCGCGGCCCGTCCGGCAGGTCGACGGCGGTGCCGAGGAAGTGGAAGCCGAGCCGTTCGTAGAGCGTACGGCTGCGGGCGCTGCTCGCCTCCAGGTACGCGGGTACGCCGTCGCGGTCGCAGCGGTCCAGCTCCGCGCCGATGAGCCCGGCCCCGATGCCCTCGCCCTGGCGCCGCGGGGAGACGCCGACCATGAGCAGGTAGGAGTGCGCGCGGTCGTGCGGGTGCACCTTCCCGGTCAGCCGTCCGACCAGTTCGCACCGTTCGTTGTCGGGGTCGGCGGTCCGCCTCATCAGGGCGGGCGTGGGGTCTTCCGCCTCGGGCGCCCCGGCGGGCACCGGCAGCCACAGGGCCACGGCCGCGCCGTCCTCGGCCACGTCGATACGGCCTTCGGCGAGGGTGATGTCCGCGAAGACGCCGAGGAACCTGCCGTGCACCGCCCGCCGGTGGGCCTCGTCGGGGAAGACCCAGCAACTGACCGGGTCGTGGTGGAAGGCCTCCTCCAGGACCGCCACGACCAGGTCCCTGTCATCCTTGTCCGCCTGCCGTATCCGTACGCCCATGACCGGCTCCCACCCTTCGCGCGCTGCCCTCGTCCGTCAGATCAACCCACGGAATACTAGAGCTGGTTGAGGGGTGCGAGCCGGTCGGCCGGGTGGGTCAGCTGCTGCGGCGGGTGACGAATTCGGCCAGCGCCAGCAGGTCTCCGGCCGCGCCCGGCTCCGGGACCGCGCGGGAGAGGTGGTGCATCGCCCGGGCCATCCGGTCGGCGGCGGCCACCTGGGCCCAGTCCCGGCCACCGGCCCGGTCCACCGCGTCGGCGGCGCGGTCCACCTCCCCGGTGGTGGACATGGGCCCCCGGTAGAGCGCGGCCAGTTCGGCGGCGGCCGGGGTGCCGGAGGTGAGCGCGGCGACGACGGGCAGCGACTTCTTGTGGGCGGCGAGGTCGGCGCCGACGGGCTTGCCGGTGCGGGCCGGGTCGCCCCAGATGCCGATCAGGTCGTCGATGAGCTGGAAGGAGAGGCCGGCCTCCCGCCCGAAGCCGTCCATGGCGCGGACGGCCCGGTCCTCCGCCCCGGCGTAGAGGGCGCCGAGGGCGCAGGCGCAACCGAGCAGGGCGCCGGTTTTGGCGGTCGCCATGGTCAGGCACTCGTCGAGCGTGACCTCGTCCGGTCCGCGCTCCTCGAAGGCGCAGTCGGCCTGCTGACCCGCGCAGAGTTCGATGACGCAGGAGGAGAGGCGGGCGGCGGCGCGTGCCGCCGCCGGGTGGCTGTCCTCGGCCAGCAGCCGCTGGGCGAGGGCCAGCAGGGCGTCGCCGGTGATGATGGCGTCCGGCACACCGAAGACGGCCCAGGCGGTGGGCCGGTGTCTGCGGGTGGTGTCCTCGTCGATGACGTCGTCGTGGAGGAGGGTGAAGTTGTGCGCCAGCTCGACGGCGACGGCGGCGCGCACGGCGCGCTCCGGATCGCCGCCCAGGGCACGGGCGGCGGCCAGCACGAGCGCCGGCCGGATGGCCTTGCCCGCCTGTCCTGCGGCGGGGGTGCCGTCGGCGTTCTCCCAGCCGAAGTGGTACATCGCGATCCGGCGTATGCCACCGGGCAGCGATTCCACGGCCGATCGCAGATGCGGGTCGACGATCGCGCGGGTGCGCTCCAGCAGCGCCGCGGCCTCGTGCCCTTCCGTCGCTGCGTCCGTACTGGTCATGGTCACGGTCACTCCCTGGGGGCGGTGCGATGGGACGGGCCCCGGGGGCCCGGCCGGTGTCGGCCGACCGGACCCCCGGGGGTGGTGACACGAGGTCAGCGCCAGCGGCTCACCTCGACGTTCTCCAGTACGCCGAGGGCGTCAGGTACCAGGATGGCGGCGGAGTAGTACGCCGTCACCAGGTAGGAGATGATCGCCTGCTCGTCGATGCCCATGAAGCGGACCGAGAGGCTCGGCTCGATCTCGTCCGGGATGCCGGTCTGCTGGAGGCCGATGACGCCCTGCTCGGCCTCGCCGGTCCTCATGCAGATGATGGAGGTGGTACGGGCCTCGGTGACCGGGATCTTGTTGGACGGGAAGATCGGCACCCCGCGCCAGGCCGGGACGTGGTGGCCGCCGATGTCCACGCTCTCCGGGACCAGTCCGCGCCGGTTGCACTCACGGCCGAAGGCGGCAATGGCGCGCGGGTGGGCGAGGAAGAGCTTCGATCCGCGCCGGCGGGAGAGCAGTTCGTCCATGTCGTCCGGGCTGGGCACCCCGTCGTGCGGCTGGAGCCGCTGGCCGTAGTCGCAGTTGTTGAGGAGGCCGAACTCCCGGTTGTTGATCAGCTCGTGCTCCTGGCGCTCGCGGAGCGCCTCGACCGTGAGCCGCAACTGCTGCTCGGTCTGGTTCATCGGCTGGTTGTAGAGGTCGGCGACCCTGCTGTGCACCTTGAGCACGGTCTGCGCGACGCTCAGCTCGTACTCGCGGGGGGCGGCGTCGTAGTCGACGAAGGTGTGCGGGACGACGGCCTCACCCACATGGCCCGCGGAGAGGTCGATCTCCGCCTCGCCGTACTTGTTGGTCCGCTGGTGCGGGATCGTGAGCAGACCGGCGAGATGGGCGCGGAGCGGCTCCGCACGCTCCGCCAGGTTGAACACGTCCGCACGGGTGAGCGTCAGCAGCGTGCACGCGGTCACGGCCCGGGCCGTGTACTCCCAGACGGCGTCGCCGTCGACGAGGCTCTGGTCACCGAAGTACGCGCCGTCGGCGAGGACTTCGAGCTCCGCCTCGTCCCCGTAGAGACCGGTGCCGATCTTCTCGACCTTGCCGTGGGCCAGCAGGAAGACCCGGTCCGCCGCGTCCCCCCGCGCGGCGAGCACCTCCCCCGCGGCCACATCCCGCTGCTCGCACCTGCGGGCGAGCTCGGCGAGGACCTCCTCGTCCCCGAAATTGCGCAGAGCGGGCAGCTCCCCCAGCTCGGCGGGGATCACGGCCACCCGGTCCCCGGTCTGGACGAAGGTCACCCGGCCGTCACCGACCGAATAGCTGAGCCGACGGTTCACCCGGTACGTACCGCCCTGTACCTGCACCCACGGCAGCATCTTCAGCAGCCACCGCGAGGTGATCTCCTGCATCTGCGGCGCGGACTTGGTGGTCGTCGCGAGGTTCCGCGCAGCCGCCGTCCCCAGACTCTGCTGCGGCGGCGCCTGCGTGTCGCGAACCTCTTCACCAACGGACATCTGACGTCCTCTCGATCTTGGGATGACCTGCTGGAGAAGCCTTTCAGCGGAGGACCCGGCCCGCCATTACACAAAAGAGTGTGACTAATCGGCCTTCTGTCGGGGCACGTTGCCCCTCGTCGCCCGACAGTCCCCAAAATTTGCATGCCACATACCACTTATCTATGATCGAGCCATGCGGCTGACCAGATTCACCGATGTGGCGCTCCGCGTGCTCATGCGGCTGGCGGTCGCGGAGGGCACGGACCCGCCGACCACCCGCGAGGTGGCGGACACCATGCGGGTGCCGTACACCCACACGGCCAAGGTCGTCGCCCGCCTCCAGCACCTGGGCCTGCTCGACGCCCGCCGCGGCCGGGGCGGCGGACTCTCCCTCACCACGGCCGGCCACTCGGCCTCGATCGGCGCTCTCGTACGGGAACTGGAGGGCACGGACGACGTCGTGGAGTGCGAGGGGGCCACGCCCTGCCCGCTGCGCTCCGCCTGCCGGCTGCGGGGCGCCCTGCGCCAGGCGCAGGAGGCGTTCTACGCCACGCTCGACCCGATCACCGTCACCGATCTCGTCGCCGCCCCGACGGGCCCGTTGCTGCTCGGCATCGGCAGCGGCCCACCGCAGGACTGACCTCCGCTCCCCCGGACCACCCGCTCGCACCACGGGCGGGTTCCGCTCCACAAGAAAATGCGAACATCACATACCAATTAAGAAGGAGCCCGCCCCGCATGCTCTCCGACCGGTCCACCGCCACCGTCCGTGCCACCCTCCCCGCCGTCGGCGCGGCCATCGGCGACATCGCCGACCTCTTCTACGAGAAGCTGTTCACCGCCCACCCCGAGCTGCTGCGCGACGTGTTCAACCGGGGCAACCAGGCCTCCGGCGACCAGCGCAAAGCCCTGGCGGGCTCGATCGCGGCGTTCGCGACCGCGCTGGTCGAGCACCCGGGCACCCGGCCCGACGTGATGCTGAGCCGGATCGCGCACAAGCACGCCTCCCTGGGGGTGACCCCCGAGCAGTACGAGGTCGTCCACACCCATCTCTTCGCCGCGATCGTCGACGTCCTGGGCGACGCGGTCACCCCCGAGGTCGCCGCGGCCTGGGACGAGGTCTACTGGCTGATGGCGAACGCCCTCATCTCCCTGGAGGCACGGCTGTACGCCCGGCAGGGGGTGGCCGCGGGCGATGTGTGGCGGGAGTGGGAGGTCGCCGCCCGGATCGAGGAGACCGAGGACGTCACCACCTTCCACCTCCGCCCGGCGGACGGCGGTGACACGCCTGCCTTCCGGCCCGGCCAGTACGTCTCCGTACAGGTCGAACTGGCCGACGGGGCGCGGCAGATACGCCAGTACAGCCTCTCCTCCTCCCCCGGTTCCCGGCTGCGCTCCATCACGGTCAAGCGGGTCCGCGGCGAGGAGGCACCCGAGGGCGAGGTCTCCCGCCACCTCCACGAGCACACCCGCTCGGGCGACCGGCTGCGCGTCTCCGTCCCCTACGGGGACCTGGTCCTCGACCACCTGGACGCGCCCCTCCTGCTGGCCTCGGCCGGAATCGGCTGCACGCCCATGCTGTCGATGCTGGAGTACCTGGCCGAGGAGGGCCACGCCCGTCCCGTCACCGTCGTCCACGGCGACCGCTCCCCCGCGGACCACGCCCTGCGCGCCCACCACACCCGGCTGACGGAGAAGCTCCCGGCGGCCGAACCGCACTTCTGGTACGAGTCCCCGGAAGCCGGCCACCCCGCCCACCGCACCGGCCTCGTCGACCTGGACGGCATCACCGTCCTCCCCGGCACCCACGCCTACCTCTGCGGCCCGCTCCCCTTCATGCGCACGATCCGCACCCAGCTGCTGGACGCCGGGGTCCGCCCTGCCGACATCCACTACGAGGTCTTCGGCCCCGACCTCTGGCTGGCGAGCGCCTGACCCCACCGGGACCGGGGCGGGCGGCCCTGAACAGACACCCCGCCCGCCCCGCCTCCCGTCGCACGGTCCGTCCCACGCGCCCCGCCCGGCGACCCTGCTGCGCCCCGCGGCTGACCTCGAACGGTGGAGAGCCGGCGGAGAACGCCCTACTGCGGCTCACGGAGATGTCAACGGCAGTCGATGATGCGGTCCGCCGACTTCGACATCACGAACAGAACCGCCATCAGCCTGACGGAGGCACGTGGAGCGAGATCATGACCGGTGCCCAGGCTGGACCAGCTTGATCAGGAAACCGCGCTCTCCGGTGAAAGAACCGGCTCCGCCCACGCCGCGAAGCCGAAGACCGGGCGCTCCTCAGGTCTGCCGGTGACGTCGTCGACAAGCGTGCGCCGGACTCTCCCGGTCTGACGGACCAGGTAGCGCAGCCCCTCGACGTCGACGACCCCGCAATCCCCGGCATCAAGGTCCACGGCAACGCCCTCGACAACGCCGACCTGCCACCCAGCCTTGGTGGCGAGATGCATCCACACCTCAAACGCCCGCTCCGGATCGGCAGCTCGGAAGCTTGACCCCACCTTGGCCACGATCTGCACCGGATCAGGCCGTGCATCCACCGACACGACACTTCCTCTCTCTGGGGCAAGGATCATCGCAGCTCACACCAGCGGCTTCCGAGGCGGCTCTCACGTGCTGCTGCGCCATGGTCTGCGGGGCAGCGCCTCGGCAGATCGTCCGAGGAGGGTGCCTCTTGGACGGCCTGGAGACGTGCTTCAGCAGCCCGGAGGACGCCCCTGCTGCACCTGCGTCGCCAGGGTGACAGCGGAATGTTCGACCGGTTCGCGGAGCATGCCGAGGAGCTGTGGGACCGGGGCGTACCGCAGACGCCGTGACGGCGCGAGGAGAGCGCACGGCCACAATGGGAGGGTGAGCCCGCCCGTAGACCTCGCCCGTGTGCTTCGACCCCGGGTGCCCTCCCCCCTGCAGGAGGTCCGGGACGACCGTTTCGGGCGGTGCGGGGCCACGCTGCTGCTCAAGCGGGACGACCTGATCCACCCCGAGCTGCCGGGCAACAAGTGGCGCAAGCTCGTGCTCAATCTGGAGGCGGCCGCCGGACGGGCCGTGCTGACGTTCGGCGGCGCCTACTCCAACCATCTCCGGGCCACCGCAGCGGCCGGGCGGCTGCTGGGGTTCCCCACCATCGGGGTCGTACGGGGTGACGAGCTGGCGCACCGGCCGCTGAACCCGTCCCTGGCCCGGTGCGCGGCCGACGGGATGCGGCTGCACTTCGTGGACCGGGCGACGTACCGGGCGAAGGGGTCGCCCGAGGTCCTGGCGGGACTGCTGGAGCGGTTCGGGGACGTGGAGGTGATCCCGGAGGGCGGCAGCAACGCCCTGGCCGCACAGGGCTGTACGGCGCTGGGGCGCGAGTTGCGCGGGGTCACCGATGTGGCGGCCGTGGCCTGTGGGACCGGTGGCACCCTGGCGGGGCTCGCGGCCGGGCTGGAAGGCGGGCAGCGGGCGCTGGGCGTGCCGGTGCTGCGCGGGGGCTTCCTGGGCGAGGCCGTGGCCGCCCTCCAGCGGGACGCGTTCGGCCGGGAAGCCGGGCACTGGTCGCTGGAGGAGCGTTTCACCTTCGGCGGCTACGCCCGTACGACTCCGGAACTGGAATCCTTCGCCGCCGGCTTCGAGGACCGGCACGGGCTGCCCGTGGAGCGGGTCTACGTCGCCAAGCTGCTCTTCGCGCTGGTGGCCCTGGCCGAGGAGGGCGCCTTCGCGCCGGGCACCCGGGTGGCCGCCGTGATCACCGGCACCCCCGGCGCGCCGGCCGGCCCGTCCGCGTGACCACCGCCCCGGCCCGTCCGCGTGGCAGGCCCCCTCAGGGGCCGTCCGTCTCCCGGTAGGCCGCCGCCTCCTCCAGGTCCAGGCGGCGCAGCAGCGTACGCATCATCTCGTCGTCGATCCGCCGCTCGTCCCGGAGCCGGACGAAGACCTCCCGCTCGGCCTCGATCATCTCGCGGGAGAGCCTGCGGTAGGTGTCGTCCGCCGACTCCCCCGTGACCGGGTCGGCCGGGCCGAGCCGCTCCCAGACGGCGTTGCGGCGGCGGTCCAGGACGGCTCGCAGCCGCTCGGCCAGGGGCGGCGGCAGGGTGTTGTCCGGGGCGGCGAGCAGTGCGTCGAGGCGGGCCTCGGCGGCCTGGGACGCCTCGCTCTGGGCCTGCGCCTCGACCAGCGTCTCGGCCTGCCGGTCGCGGTCCGGCACCTTCAGTACGCGGACGAGCACGGGCAGGGTCAGCCCCTGGATCACCAGGGTGGCGATCACCGTGGTGAAGGTCAGGAACAGCACCAGGTTGCGGGCCGGGAAGGGGTCACCGTCGTGCGTGACCAGCGGGATGGAGAAGGCGACGGCGAGCGAGACGACGCCGCGCATGCCCGCCCAGCCGACGATCAGGGGCGCGGTCCGGTCGGTGTCCGGTTCCCGCTCCCGGACCCGTCGGGAGAGCCGTCGCGGCAGATAGGTGGCCGGGTAGACCCAGACGAAGCGGATCACGACGACGGTGACGAAGACGATCGCCGCGTAGCCCAGCGCCTTCGCCGTACCGGGTGCCTCCAGTCCTTTCAGGACGAAGGGGAGCTGCAGTCCGATCAGCGCGAAGACGGTGGACTCCAGGATGAACGCGGCCATCTTCCAGACCGCGGCCTCCTGGAGGCGGGTGGCGAAGTCGACCTGCCAGGAGCGGTGTCCCAGGTAGAGGGCGACGACGACGACCGCGAGGACGCCGGAGGCGTGCACCCGTTCGGCCGCCGCGTACGCCACGAACGGGATCAGGAGGGAGAGCGTGTTCTGGAGGAGGGCCTCCTTCAGATGCGTACGGAGCCAGTGCAGCGGCACCATCAGCAGCAGGCCGACGCCGACCCCGCCGACCGCCGCGAGCAGGAACTCCGCGATCCCGGCGGCCCAGGTCATCCCCTCCCCCACCGCGGCGGCCAGCGCCACCCGGAAGGCGGTGATCGCGGTGGCGTCGTTCACCAGCGACTCACCCTGAAGGATGGTCGTCACCCGGGCGGGCAGCCCCACCCGGCGGGCGATGGCGGCGGCCGTCACGGCGTCCGGCGGGGCGATGACGGCCCCCAGGACGAGCGCGGCCGTGAGCGGCAGCTCCGGGATCGCGAGGTAGGCCAGCCATCCCACGGCGACGGTGGCGAAGAGGGTGTACCCCACGGAGAGCAGCGCGACCGGCCGGATGTTGGCCCGCAGATCCAGGTAGGAGCTGTCCAGGGCCGCCGTGTGGAGCAGCGGGGGCAGGAGCAGCGGGAGGACGACGTGGGCGTCCAGGTGGTACGTGGGAACGCCCGGCACCAGGCCCGCGACGAGGCCGACCGCGACCAGGACCAGCGGGGCGGGGACCGGGGTGCGGCGGGCGGCGCCGGCGACCGCCGCACTGGCCGCGACCAGCACCACCAGGGGCAGCGCGTCCATCCCACCGTCCTCGGATCCGTCGTAACCTGCCCATCATGAGCGAGTGCGCGCACGTAGCGGATCTGCCACGCCCCGAGCCCGAGCCGCTCGGGGAGACCTGCCCCGAGTGCCTGGCCGCCGGGACCCACCCGGTGCAGCTGCGGCTCTGTCTGACCTGCGGGCACGTCGGCTGCTGCGACTCCTCGCCGCTGCGGCACGCCACCGGCCACTTCCGGGCGACCGGTCACCCGGTGATGCGGAGCTTCGAGCCGGGCGAGAGCTGGCGCTGGTGCTTCGAGGACGGTTCGATCGTCTGACGTCTGGGTACGTCAATCCGGCGCCGGTTCTTCGTAATTGGACCCCGCAACCCCCTAGCCACTGTGCGTACTCATGTGTTTACCATGAGTGACGGCCGGGGGGTGGGGTGCGGGCGACACTGCATCATGGATCCGATAGCGTCGCCGAGCTGAGAACCGTCGACCGACCGTATGGCTCCGGGCCACCCTTCCCGGATCCTCGAAAGAGTTTGTGCCACCTTGGAGGTGAGGGTGTCCCAGATCGCAGGCGAGCCCGGGAATCAGGACTTCGTAGAGGTCCGGCTGCCCGCTGCGGGTGCCTACCTGTCGGTGCTGCGAACGGCCACGGCCGGTCTCGCAGCGCGCTTGGACTTCACGCTCGACGAGATCGAGGATCTCCGCATCGCGGTCGACGAGGCCTGCGCGATCCTGCTCCAGCAGGCCGTGCCCGGCTCCGTCCTCAGCTGCGTGTTCCGGCTCATCGACGACTCCCTCGAGGTGACGGTGTCGGCCCCCACGACGGACGGCCGCGCACCCGAGCGCGACACCTTCGCCTGGACGGTGCTCTCCGCGCTGGCCGGCAAGGTCGACTCGACGGTCGCCGACGACCGTACGGTCAGCATCAGCCTCTACAAACAGCGCGGCGCGGGCCCCGGGCCGGCGTGAGCGACGGGAACGGGGACGGTCCTGTGCGGGACGAGACGATCCGAACCGGGGTGGTGCGGCCGACCGGCATCCCGGAGCAGCAGGCCCGGCCGCATCCGGTGGACGGAGCGGACGGGCCTGAGAGCCTCAACGTCGCGGTGGAGCAGTCCCAGGAGCGGGCGGGCCAGATGAGCGAGCACGGGCACCACGATCCACATGACCGCAGCGGGGCCCGCGCCCTCTTCGTCGAGCTGCGGGCGCTTCCCGACGGTTCGCCGGAGAAGGCGGAGCTGCGCAACCGGCTGGTGCGGATGCACCTGCCGCTGGTCGAGCACCTGGCCCGGCGGTTCCGCAACCGCGGGGAGCCGCTGGACGACCTGACGCAGGTCGCCACGATCGGGCTGATCAAGTCGGTGGACCGGTTCGACCCGGACCGGGGCGTGGAGTTCTCGACGTACGCGACCCCCACGGTCGTCGGCGAGATCAAGCGCCACTTCCGGGACAAGGGCTGGGCGGTGCGGGTGCCGCGCCGGCTCCAGGAGCTGCGGCTCTCGCTGACCACGGCCACCGCCGAGCTGTCCCAGCAGCACGGCCGTTCGCCGACCGTGCACGAGCTGGCCGAGCGGCTGGGCATCTCCGAGGAGGAGGTGCTGGAGGGCCTGGAGTCGGCCAACGCGTACAGCACGCTCTCGCTGGACGTGCCGGACACGGACGACGAGTCCCCGGCCGTCGCGGACACGCTGGGCTCGGAGGACGAGGCGCTGGAGGGCGTGGAGTACCGGGAGTCGCTCAAGCCGCTCCTGGAGGATCTGCCGCCGCGCGAGAAGCGGATCCTGCTGCTGCGCTTCTTCGGCAACATGACCCAGTCGCAGATCGCCCAGGAGGTCGGCATCTCGCAGATGCACGTCTCCCGGCTGCTGGCCCGCACCCTGGCCCAGCTGCGCGAGCGCCTGCTCGTCGAGGAGTAGGCGGCGCCCAGGAGCGGGGGCGGAGGCAGGAGCGGGGCGGCGGCCCCGCGTCCCTCTTCCCTGGACGTCTCCCAGGGGCCGTGAGGGTCAGCCCTTCGGGTCCGCGGCCTTCGGGTCCGGTCCGGCGCCCCTGCGCAGCCCCAGGATCTGGGTGGTCGCCGGGTTCACCACGAGCACCAGCCCGGTCACGGCCACCGCCGCCACGGCGATCCCGAGCGGGATCAGCGCCCCCTGGGAACGCAGCAGCGTCCAGGCGACCGGGAGCGCCATGATCTGGGTGATCATCGCCGGGCCACGGCTCCAGCTGCGCAGCAGCATCAGGCCGCGGGCGGCGATGAGCGGGATGGCGCCCAGCGCGATCAGCGTGATGCCGACCGTCTCCGCCTGCTGCGGGCTCTCGGGGCGGCCGAGCACCCCCATGACCACCAGGTAGAGCCCGCCGATCGCGAGCGCGGCGCCTTCGAGGGCATTGATCCCGGCGAGCGCCGTGATCCTGCGCGGGCGCTCGGCCGCGGCGGGCGAGGGGGTGGACGAGGTCGCTTGAGTGCTCACGCCTTTCAGGTTGGCATCCCGGGGGCCCGGAAGTGAAGCCGGGGGGCGCGGGCGCGGCGCACATCACGCACGGACGCGGCTCCCGTCCCCTACGACTGCTGTCCCGCACGGACGCGACGCCCCAGGCCCGTACAAGCTCGGCTCCCACCCCGTACAAGCTCGGCTCCCACCCCGTACAAGCTCGGCTCCCACCCCGTACAAGCTCGGCTCCCACCCCGTACGAGCGCGGCTCCCGTCCCGTACGAGCGTCGCGTCCCCCATGAGGTACGCACGCGACGCCTTGCCGCACACCCGCACGAGACTCCTCGCCGTACGCACGAGACTCCTTGCCGCACATACGTACGCACGCGACGCCGTGCCATGCGTACGCGACGCCGCGCCGCGCCCACGACGAGGCCCCTCCCCCGGCGCCCGCCCGAGCCACCCCCCGTATGTGACGGAGCGTGACCGTCCGGGAGCCCGGCGAACGGCGACTTCAGGGCCGAACCGCCCGGTAGGTACTCTGACGGACATGCGCGCTCTCCTCGTGGTCAACCCGGCAGCTACCACCACCAGTGCGCGCACCCGCGATGTCCTCATCCACGCCCTGGCCAGCGAGATGAAGCTGGAGGCGGTGACCACGGAGTACCGGGGGCACGCCCGGGACCTGGGGCGGCGGGCGGCCGACAGCGACGACATCGACCTGGTGGTCGCGCTGGGCGGCGACGGCACGGTGAACGAGGTCGTGAACGGCCTGCTGCACCGCGGCCCGGACGTGGACGGGGTGCCGAAACTCGCCGTGGTGCCGGGCGGCTCCACCAATGTCTTCGCCCGCGCGCTGGGACTGCCCAACGACGCCGTCGAGGCGACCGGCGCAATTCTGGACGCCCTGGAGAACCGGAGCGAACGTACGGTCGGGCTGGGGCTCGCGGCCGGCACCCCGGGGACCGAGGACGAGGCCGCGCCCGAACGCTGGTTCACTTTCTGCGCGGGTCTCGGTTTCGACGCCGGAGTGGTCGGCCGGGTCGAACAGAAACGCGAGGGCGGCAAGCGCTCGACCCATGCGCTGTACGTACGCCAGGTGGTGCGGCAGTTCGTGAACGAGGCCCACCGCAGACACGGGACGATCACCCTGGAGGTGCCCGGCCAGGAGCCCGTCACCGACCTCGCGCTCTCCATAATCTGCAACACCGCCCCCTGGACCTACCTGGGGAATCGTCCGGTGTACGCCTCTCCGAAGGCCTCCTTCGACACCGCTCTGGACGTCCTCGGACTGAAGCGTCTGTCGACCGCGGCGGTGGCGCTGTACGGCACCCAGCTGCTTACTTCGAGCCCTGAAAGAGGGCCCCGCGGGAAGCACGCCGTTTCACGTCACGACCTCACGGACTTCACCTTGCATTCAAAGGTCCCACTGCCCTTCCAGATGGACGGCGACCACCTGGGACTGCGTACGAGCGTGACGTTCACAGGCGTACGCCGTGCACTGCGTGTGATTGTGTGAGTGGAAGGGCCGAAAGTCCTTTAACTCGAACGTTTGGCCTGGGTCCCACCCCTAAGAAGTGCGCCTGTGACCTAGTCGACACCGAGGAATCAAAAAAAACTTTCCAGAAGGGGTTGTATCCGCAGCCGAGGTTTGCGAATCTCTACATGGCGATCGGGACGGCCCGCAACACCGGCCTCCCTGAGAGCCAGAACCCCTCCTCACCATCACAGACCACACCCAGTGCTCCTGGGAGTCGGCCCGTCATCTGCGGGGGGATTCGTGAAAGCGTTCACATTCACAAGCAACAAGCGTGTAATACCAAGGAGAGGTAGCAGCCATGGACTGGCGTCACAACGCCGTTTGTCGTGAGGAAGACCCCGAGCTGTTCTTCCCCATCGGCAACACCGGTCCTGCGCTGCTGCAGATCGAGGAAGCCAAGGCCGTCTGCCGTCGCTGCCCCGTCATGGAGCAGTGCCTGCAGTGGGCGCTCGAGTCCGGCCAGGACTCCGGCGTCTGGGGTGGCCTCAGCGAGGACGAGCGCCGCGCGATGAAGCGCCGCGCCGCTCGCAACCGGGCGCGCAACGCCAGCGCCTGACCGACGCCCCCCACGAACACGCCTCAGCCAGGCGGCGCGTACAGAGCGTACGCACGGCCCCGCCTTCGAGTCGCAGCGCGCAGTACCCCGGAGCGCATCGCAACGTGAGCAGCACGGAGCGGGCCCGGACCGTCACCACGGTCCGGGCCCGCTCTGCTGTGTGCCGCCGCTACTTGGCGCCGCGCACCGGCAGGTCCAGCACCACCTGGGTGCCGCGCTCCGGCGCCGGGACCATGCCGAACGTGCCGCCCAACTCCCCTTCCACCAGCGTCCGTACGATCTGGAGGCCGAGGTTGCCCGCCTGCTGCGGGTCGAACCCCTCGGGGAGCCCGCGCCCGTCGTCGGTGACGGTGATCAGCAGCCGGGCGTCGGACGGCGAGCCGCCGCGTACGGCGGAGACCTCCACCGTGCCGTGGTCGGCCACCGTGAACGCGTGTTCCAGGGCGTTCTGGAGGACTTCGGTGAGCACCATGGAGAGCGGGGTGGCGACCTCGGCGTCCAGGATGCCGAAGCGGCCGATGCGCCGGCAGGTCACCTTGCCGGGAGAGATCTCCGAGACCATGGCGATGACCCGGTCGGCGATCTCGTCGAACTCGACGCGCTCGTCCAGGTTCTGGGAGAGCG
This sequence comes from Streptomyces araujoniae, assembly GCF_050871195.1. Taxonomy (NCBI): domain Bacteria; kingdom Bacillati; phylum Actinomycetota; class Actinomycetes; order Kitasatosporales; family Streptomycetaceae; genus Streptomyces; species Streptomyces araujoniae. The sequence goes on along the minus strand of NZ_CP194070.1, from coordinate 5,413,118 downwards.
TCTCGTGGACGATCGCGATCGAACCGACGCGCCGTACCGCCTCGTTGAGCGCTTCGCGCCCCTGTGCGGAATCCATCCGGCGGGCCTGGAGCCGCAACAGGGCCGCCACCGTCTGGAGGTTGTTCTTCACCCGGTGGTGGATCTCCCGGATGGTGGCGTCCTTGGTGATCAATTCGCGTTCGCGGCGGCGGAGTTCGGTGACGTCCCGGAGCAGGACGAGCGAGCCGATGCGGACGCCCTTGGGCTTCAGCGGGATGGCGCGCAGCTGGATCACCCCGCCCGCGCCCTCCACCTCGAACTCGCGGGGCGCGTAGCCGCTGGCCACCTTGACCAGGGCCTCGTCCACCGGGCCCCGGGAGGGCGCCAGTTCGGCGGTGGTGGTGCCGAGGTGGTGGCCGACCAGGTCGGACGCGAGGCCGAGGCGGTGGTAGGCGGAGAGCCCGTTGGGGCTGGCGTACTGGACGATCCCGTCGGCGTCGAGCCGGATCAGGCCGTCACCGACGCGCGGCGAGGCGTCCATGTCGACCTGCTGGCCGGGGAAGGGGAAGGCCCCGGCGGCGATCATCTGGGCCAGGTCGGAGGCGGACTGGAGGTAGGTCAGCTCCAGCCGGGAGGGGGTGCGCACGGTGAGCAGGTTGGTGTTGCGGGCGATGACACCGAGGACCCGGCCCTCACGGCGTACGGGGATGGACTCGACCCGTACGGGGACCTCCTCGCGCCACTCCGGGTCGCCCTCGCGCACGATCCGGCCCTCGTCCAGGGCCGCGTCCAGCAGCGGGCGGCGGCCGCGCGGGACCAGGTGGCCGACCATGTCGTCCTGGTAGGAGGTGGGGCCGGTGTTGGGCCGCATCTGGGCGACGGAGACGTACCGCGTGCCGTCGCGGGTGGGCACCCACAGCACCAGGTCGGCGAAGGAGAGGTCGGAGAGCAGCTGCCACTCCGAGACCAGCAGATGGAGCCACTCCAGGTCGGAGTCGCTCAGAGCGGTGTGCTGGCGGACGAGATCGTTCATGGAGGGCACCCGTGGAGCGTACCCGGGGTGAACGGACGTGTTCGAACCGATCGGCCCGGCGGGCCGTGCGGTGGGGTGGGGCGGGCGGAAGGCGATGGACACCGTGCGGTGCGCGGCCAGAGAATGTCGCGCACATGGATGGACACAGGCAATTGGTCTAGTCCACAATGAGTTCACCAAGACCTCCACTCTCCCCGCACAGGAGAGTGGACCGAGGCACCCGGCGCTCTCTGCCCTGACCGCGCAAGGTGCCTCATGTGGCCGGAGGCACCGCACACCGCCGGCCAGGTAGCTCCGGGCTGCGGTGCCGGGCGGGCTGAGGGTCCCGTCCTGGCGCCGCGGCCCGCGGGTGTTTCCGGGGCCGTTCCCGGGGCCGCGCTCCGGCCGTGCGGGCCCCAGGGCCTGTCGGCAGACTGCCGCCTGCCGTGCGACGCCCGGCCCTAGCGGGTCTCCGTCACCTTCGCCAGGGCCCGTGGCGAGTCCGGGTCCTGGCCGCGCGCGATGGTGACCTCGTACGCGAGCATCTGCAGCGGCAGGATCTCCAGGATCGGCTGCAGTTCCTCCGGCACCCCCGGGGTCGGCAGCGCGAAGCCCGCCGACGCCGCCTCCACCTGGGCCTGGGGGCCGACCACGAAGAGGTCCGCGCCGCGCCCGCGCAGCCGGTCCAGCACCGGCTGGAGCGCCTCGCCGCCCCGGCCGTCGGTGACCACGGCGATCACCGGGGAGATGTTGTCGACCATCGCCAGCGGGCCGTGCAGCAGGTCGGCGCCCGAGTAGGAGAGGGCGGGGATGTAGCTGGTCTCCATGAGCTTCAGGGCCGCTTCCTTGGCCGTGGGGTAGCCGTAGCCGCGCGAGGTGATCACCATGCGCTCGGCGAAGCGGTAGCGGGCGGCGAGCGCCCTGACCTCGGCCCGGCGGCCCAGGACCGCGCCCGCCAGGTCGGGCAGGACCGACGCCGCCGCCGTGCCGTCGGCGCCCGCCAGGCCCTCGACGAAGAGGTAGAGGGAGAGCAGGGAGGCCGTGTACGTCTTGGTGGCCGGGAGCGCCTTCTCCGGGCCCGCCAGGATGTCGATGTGGTACTCGGAGACCGCCGCCAGGGCGGAGTCCGGGTTGTTGGTGACGGCGAGGGTGACGGCCCCGGCGTCCCGCGCCGCCTGTGTCGAGGCCACCAGGTCCGGCGATCCGCCCGACTGGCTGACGGTGACCACCAGGACGTCCCGCAGATCGGGCTTGGCCCCGTACGCCGTCGTGGTGGACATGGAGGCGAGGCCGCAGGGCAGGCCGAGCCGGATCTCCAGCAGGTACTTGGCGTAGAGCGCCGCGTTGTCGGAGGTGCCGCGCGCGGTGAGCAGGACGAAGCGGGGCTTCCTGGCGGCGATCTCGGCGGCCACCTCGCGGATGCGGGGCGCGCCCCGTTCGAGGATGCGCCGCAGCATCGCGGGCTGCTCGGCCATCTCGCCGGACATGAGGCGGCCGGGCGCGTCGCCCTGGTCCTCGGGGGTGTCCGGGGCGGGCGGAGGGGTGGCGGGCATAGGAGGCCTCCCGTGCGGTGTCCTGCGGTGGTGTGGGGTTCGTCCGTGCGTCCGGGAGTCGCCGCGCCCGTACGCACGCACGGGTACGGAACCGCCGCGGGCTGCGCCGCCGGCACCGTACGGGACAAAGTCGACCAGGCAAACGCCGGGTCCGCCAGTGGGAGGGCGCGGGGGCCGTGGGCGGGCGGACCGATGCGTGGGACACCGGCCGCACAGCTGGCCGATTCTGCTAGATTGGGCCTTTGATTGGTCTATACCACACGGTTTCTCTCATCAGATCGGCAGGCAAAGCGTGGAAGTTGTCATCGTCCCGGACGCCACGGCAGGCGGCGAGCTGATCGCGGAGGCCATCGCCTCCCTGCTCAGCCGCAAGCCCGACGCCCTGCTCGGCGTTGCCACCGGCTCTACCCCGCTGCCCATCTACCGCGCGCTGGCGGCCAAGGTCGCGTCCGGGGCCGTCGACGCGTCGCGCGCCCGTATCTGCCAGCTCGACGAGTACGTCGGGCTGCCGGTCGGCCACCCGGAGTCGTACCGCTCCGTGGTGCTCCGTGAGGTCGTCGAGCCGCTCGGGCTCTCCGAGGCGTCCTTCATGGGCCCCGACGGCGCCGCCGAGGACGTCCAGGCCGCGTGCGAGGCGTACGACCGGGCGCTGGCGGAGGCCGGCGGGGTCGACATCCAGCTGCTCGGCATCGGCACCGACGGGCACATCGGCTTCAACGAGCCGTGCTCCTCACTCGCCTCGCGCACCCGGATCAAGACGCTCACCGAGCAGACCCGGGTGGACAACGCGCGCTTCTTCGACGACGACATCGACCAGGTGCCGCACCACGTGATCACCCAGGGCATCGGGACGATCCTGGACTCCCGGCACCCGATCCTGCTCGCCACCGGCGAGGGCAAGGCGGAGGCCGTCGCGCAGACGGTGGAGGGGCCGGTCGCCTCGGTCGTCCCGGCCTCGGCGCTCCAGCTGCACCCGCACGCGACGGTGGTGGTGGACGAGGCCGCGGCGTCGAAGCTGAAGCTGGCGGACTACTTCCGCGCCACGTATGCGGCGAAGCCGGCTTGGCAGGGGTTGTAGGCCGTACGCCTGTACGCGCGGGAAGGGCCAGGACACCATGAGGTGTCCTGGCCCTTCCCGTTGTGCCGCCCGTCCGGCGAGAGGCTCTGTCCTCGATCGCCGGACGGGCTTGATTTTCGGCCTTGCGGCCTCGTCCTCGAACGCCGGACGGGCTGGAAGTGTCCTCCCGGCCGACCCCGCTACGGGGTCGTGCCCGTCACCGCTTCCACCGCCGCCTGGCCGCAGACGCGGGAGGCGCCGTGCGTGACCACGTGCAGGGAGCCGCGGGGAGTGGCCTCCGGGAGGCCCATCTCGACCACGACCGTGTCCGGGCGGGCCGCCAGCAGGGCGTCCAGGGCCTGGGCCATCCAGGCGTGGCGGTGTTCGTCACGGACGACGGCGACGATGCGGCGGTCACCGGCCGCGGCCAGCACCTCGGCCGCCGGGTCGGCGGTCTCGCCGGTGTACCGGCCGCCCTCGGTGCCCGGCCGGAGGCGGGCGATCCCGTCGGCGATGCCCCAGGGGGTCTCGTCGCCGACCGCGATGTTCGCCTCCGTGGCGAACTCCGCGACGTGGGCCGGACCGGTGAGCGGGTCGCCGGTGCCGGTGACCCGTACCGCGCGGCGGGCGGCCACCAGGCCGACGTCGGAGCGGACTCCGGTGCCGGGCGCGGTCCCCTCCTGCACTTCCGCGCCCGGCTCCGGGACATCCCCCCGGGCCCCCTGCGTCCAGGACGCGAGGGCTCGTACACGGGCGGCCGCGTCCGCGAGCCGCTCCTCGGGCAGTTCCCCGCTCCGTACCGCCCCCACGAGGGCGTCGCGCAGGGCGACCACCGTCTCCTCGTCGGCCAGCCCGCCGCCGACGCAGATCGCGTCGGCGCCCGCGGCGATCGAGAGGACCGCGCCGCGCTCGATGCCGTAGGTCTTGGAGATGGCGTCCATCTCCAGGCCGTCGGTGACGATCAGGCCGTCGTAGCCCAGCTCCTGGCGGAGCAGACCGGTGAGGATCTGCGGGCTCAGGGTGGCGGGGCGGTCCGGGTCGAGTGCGGGAAGCAGGATATGCGCGCTCATCACGGATTTGGAACCCGCCGCGATGGCCGCCCGGAAAGGCAGCAGCTCACGGGCGTGCAGGGTGTCGAGATCCACATCGATGCGGGGCGTCGCCAGGTGCGAGTCGACCGCGGTGTCGCCGTGGCCGGGGAAGTGCTTGGTGCAGGCGGCGACGCCTGCGGCCTGGAGCCCCTCCACGTACGCGGCGGTGTGCCGGGCCACCAGGGCGGTGTCGGCGCCGAAGGAGCGCACGCCGATGACCGGGTTGCCCGGGTTGGAGTTGACGTCCGCGGACGGGGCCCAGTTGAGGTTGACCCCGCACGCCGCGAGCCGGCGGCCCAGTTCGTGGGCGACGGCCCGGGTGAGGTCGGTGTCGTCGATGGAGCCGAGGGCGAAGTTGCCCGGGAACGAGGAGCCTTCGTTGACCTCCAGGCGGGTCACGTCGCCGCCCTCCTCGTCGATGGCGACGAGGACGTCGTCCCGCTCGGAGCGCAGGCGCGCGGTGAGGGCGGCGAGTTGCTCGGGCGACTCGATGTTGCGGCCGAACAGCCCGACGGAGGTGAGCCCCTCACCGACGCGGCGCAGCAGCCAGTCCGGTGCGGTGGTTCCGGTGAATCCCGGCTGGAGCACCGCGAGCGCGTCACGCGTCAGGGTGTCCGTGGTGGAAACGAGGGTGGTCATGGGCCCGCACTATCCCTTCACAGCGCCGGAGGTGAGGCCAGCGGCCATCTTCTTCTGGATGATCATGAAGAAGATGACGACGGGCAGGGCGATCATGGTGGAGGCGGCCATGAGTGCGCCGTAGTCCGTTCCGCGCTCGGTGGTGAAGGTCATCAGCCACACGTTGAGCGTGTACTTGGAGTTGTCGTTGATCAGGATGTACGCGAAGAGGTACTCGTTCCACGCGTTCACCAGGGCGAAGATCGACGCGGCGGCGAGCCCGGGGGCGAGCAGCGGGAAGACCACCTTCCGGAAGGCGCCGAAGCGGGTGAGCCCGTCGACCATCGCGGACTCCTCCAGCTCCACCGGGATGTTCACGACGAAGCCGCGGATCATGATGGTGGCGAAGGGCAGCGTGGAGACCAGGTAGACGACGATCAGGCCCCAGTACTCGTCGATCCCGCCCATGGCGTTGAGCTGGGCGTAGATCGGGATGAGCATCGCCGTCGGCGGCAGCATCTGCACCAGGATCATGATCAGGAGCAGAGGCTTGCGGCCGAAGAAGCGGAACCGGCCGATCGCCAGCGCCGCCAGGGTCGCGATGATCATGCCGCCGACCACCGCGGTCACCGCGACGATCAGGCTGGACTGGATGGCGGTGGTGAAGTTCGGCTGGTCGATCGCGCGGGTGAAGTTGTCGAAGGTGATCGACGTGGGCCACAGCTTCTGGTCGTAGCTGCGGATCTCCTGGTTGGGCCGCAGGGAGCTGATGACCAGCCAGTAGACCGGGAAGATCATGACGACGGCGATGCCGAGGCCGATGATGTCCAGGTGGAGCCGGCTCTTCTTCCGGTCCGGGCGCAGCGCCGGTGTCTCGGTCGTGCTGCTCATTCGACCTCTCCTGTCTTCATGAGCTGGCGCAGGTAGTACACGGCCACACCGGACAGCAGCAGCACCGTGATCAGGGCGATCGCGGAGCCCTGGCTGAAGGAGGTGGACTCGAACGCCTTGGAGTAGGAGTAGAGGCCGAGGGTCTCGTACTCCGGCTCGGGCTTGTTGCCGCGCAGCAGCCAGATCTGGCCGAAGACGTTGAAGTCCCAGATCACCGAGAGGGTGGCGACCATGGTGAAGACCGGCTTGATGACCGGCCAGGTGACGAACTTGTAGATCCCGTAGGCGGTGGCACCGTCGAGCGCGGCGGCCTCCTCCAGTTCCTGGGGGACCTGGGTGAGGGCGGCGTACAGGGTGACGACGACGAACGGGATGGCGCCCCAGACGACCAGCAGGGTGATGATGCCGAAGCCCTGGACCGGGTTGAGGTACCAGTTGTGGCCGAGCCAGTCCTCGCCGACGACCTTGGCGATCAGCGTGTTGATCAAGCCGTAGTCGGAGTCGGCCATGAACCGGAAGATCGAGGCGGCGACCATCAGCGGCATCGACCAGGCGGCGATCAGCGCCACGGTCAGGACGAGCCTGACCCAGGTGGAGAGCTTGCGCATGAGCAGGGCGACCAGCAGGCCGATGCCCATCGTCAGCGTCACACAGATCGCCATGAAGACGATCGTGCGGAACGTGACCCACCAGAACTCGGGGTCCCCGAGGATGTTGGTGAACTGTTCGAAGCCCACCCAGGGGGCGGGCTCTCCGGACCACAGTTCACGGCGGCCCATGTCCTGGAAGGACATGATGACCGTCTTGCTCAGCGGGTAGAGGTAGACGGCGGCGATCGCCACGATCGCCGGGAGAATCAGGAAGTAAGGGAGGAGTTCCCCCTTCTTCCGCTTTCTCTTCTGTACCCGGGGCGCCTCGTCGGGGGACGAGTTCCCGGTCGGCTGCGGGCCGGGCGGTATGGGGACCGGCGGCCCGACGGCCTTGGTATCAGCGGCAGACACGTGGCTGACCTTCCATCGCGGGTCCGGGGCGGACCCCGGAATTCACGGCGTGCACTTACGAGAAGAGGGCGGGGGCCCGGCATCTCTGCCGGGCCCCCGCCTGGCGACCGGAAGGTCAGGCCTTCTTGTTGATCAGAGCGTTGACCTTGTCGTCGGCCTTCTTGGAGGCGTCGGCGACGGAGGAGCCCTTGAGGATCTCCAGGAGCAGGTTCTCCAGGATCTCCTCCTTCTCGACGGAGGCCCAGCCGGGCGCGATCGGCGTGAACCAGGCGTCCGGCACCGCGTTGGCGATGGCGGCCGTCTCCGGCTTCGACTTCAGCGGCTCGAGCTGCTTCTCGTTGTTCGGCAGGACGTTCTTCGAGGCGAGGACCTCGCCGCCCTTGGCGTTGGTGTAGAGCGCGATCCACTCCTCACCGAGGTCCTGGATCTTGGACTTGGAGATCGTCGCGAGGTCCGAGCCGCCGATGAAGGACGGGAGGGCCTTGCCCTCGGGGCCGGGCATACCGGCCGTGGCGATCTTGCCCTCGAGCTTCGGGTTGCCGTTCTCGCCGCCCGTGACGCTGCCGGCCTCCCAGGCCTGACCGTAGATGACCGCGGCCTTCTCGTTGGCCATGACGTTGGCGTGGTCCTGCTCGTCCTTCGTCTGGTCGGCCTTGTTGTACTTCTTGACCAGGTTGACGTAGTGCTCCAGGCCCTTCTGCGCCTCGGGCGTCGACAGAGCGGACTTCCACTCCTTGGCGCCCTCGTCGTAGGTGGCTATCTGGCCACCGTAGGCGGCGACGTAGGACATCGCGGCGTACCAGTAGCGGCCGGGGAAGTACAGCGAGGAGGCGCGCTTGTCCTTCTTGCCCAGCTCGGCGGAGACCTTGTCCATCGCCGCGAGGAACTCGTCCTCGGTCTGCGGAAGGGCGTCGCTGCCGGTGCCGGCCTTCAGCATGTCCTTGTTGTAGACGGCGAGGCGAGCACTCGCGTAGTAAGGAACGCAGTACGTCTTGCCTTCGAAGGTGCAGGTGTCCTTCAGACCCTTGATCCAGGTGTCCGAGTTCTCGTACTTGCTGGGGTCGATTTCCCCGAGCGCACCATTCAGGATGTACTGCATGGTCTCGGTGTTGCCGAGTTCGACAACGTCCGGGAATTTGTCGCCACCGAGGGAGGTGTCCAGCTTCTTGACCTTGTCGGCCCACTGCTGGTACTGAACCTTGACGTTGACGTTCGGGTACTTCTTGTTGAACTCGGCGTTGGTGTCCTTGACCAGCTCGGGCCAGGTGGACTGGGCCTCGCCCATGAGCCAGACGGTCAGAGTTTCCTTGCGGTCCTTCGGGTCCTGCGACGACGCCGAGTCGTCGGAGCCACACGCCGCGACCGAAACCAACATGCCCGCGACACCGATCGCCGCGATGAGCTTGCGCTTCACGTCAAACCCTCCTCAGGGATGCTGCAACCCCACCCACCGCGAAGACATTCGACGAGTTCTGCTGGGGCTGGACCTGGTCTTTAATGGTTTAGACCAGTACCGGGAGCTTGGCCTAGACCTTTAGGGGTGTCAAGGGTGTATAAGAAGTGCACTCGCGTCCGTTATAGGACCGACACCTAAGGGAGGGCGACGACCCGTGACCGGACCGTGCCACCATGTGAGCCGCGACAGACGGAGGAGCCGGTGACGGCAGCAACGCAAGCGTCGGGAAGGCGGGCCATGGGTGCCGACGGCGGCAGTTCGGGGAGCGAGACCGGTAACGGTACGCGCACCGCACGCGTACCGAAGTACTACCGGCTCAAGCGGCATCTCCTCGACATGACCGACACCTTGCCGCCCGGCACCCCGGTGCCGCCCGAACGCACCCTGGCGGCCGAGTTCGACACCTCGCGCACCACCGTGCGCCAGGCCCTGCAGGAGCTGGTCGTCGAGGGCCGGCTGGAGCGCATCCAGGGCAAGGGGACCTTCGTCGCCAAGCCGAAGGTCTCCCAGGCGCTCCAGCTGACCTCGTACACGGAGGACATGCGGGCCCAGGGCCTGGAACCGACGTCCCAGCTGCTCGACATCGGCTACGTCACGGCGGACGACACGCTCGCCGGACTGCTGGACATCTCGACGGGCGGCCGGGTGCTGCGCATCGAGCGGCTCCGGCTCGCCAGCGGGGAGCCGATGGCGATCGAGACCACCCACCTTTCGGCCAAACGCTTCCCGGCGCTGCGCCGTTCGCTGGTGAAGTACACCTCTCTCTACACCGCGCTCGCCGAGGTGTACGACGTCCGCCTGGCCGAGGCCGAGGAGACCATCGAGACCTCGCTCGCCACCCCGCGCGAGGCCGGGCTGCTGGGCACGGACGTGGGGCTGCCGATGCTGATGCTCTCCCGCCATTCCATCGATGGCCAGGGCGAACCCGTGGAGTGGGTGCGCTCGGTCTACCGGGGTGACCGGTACAAGTTCGTGGCCCGCCTGAAGCGGCCGACGGACTGACCGCACACGGCGCGCACAGCACGGACGGAACAAGGCGGCAGGTGGTGGCCCCGGGGAGGACGATCCCCGGGGCCACCACCTGTTTTCGGTCAGACCCGGTTCCGGCGGCCCCGGGTGAACCGATCCCCCCTCACATCCGTGTCCCTACCGCGGAACTTCGGTGGAAACATCGGCGATACGCGACCGGTATGCGGACAGGGGTTCCGGAGAGCGGCCGTACCACCTAGATTTCGCGCACGTTACGACAGTGATCACGCGAGGGGACGGATCGATATGCCGGAATCGCCCACACCAGCACCACCGGTTCCACAGGCGCCGGGACGGCGGTCGCTGACCCCCAGGTCCATCGTCGTCTGGAGCCTGGTCGCCCTAGTCGGGGCCATCGGCTGGGCCACCCTGGCGCTCTCGCGGGGTGAGGAGGTCTCCGCCGCCTGGATGCTGGCGGCGGCGCTCGGCTCGTACGCCATCGCGTACCGCTTCTACTCCCGGTTCATCGCCAACCGGGTGCTGAAGGCGGACAAGAACCGCGCGACCCCGGCCGAACTGCAGGACAACGGTGTCGACTTCCACCCCACCGACCGCCGCGTCCTCTTCGGCCACCACTTCGCCGCCATCGCCGGGGCCGGTCCGCTGGTCGGCCCGGTGCTCGCGGCCCAGATGGGGTATCTGCCGGGCACGATCTGGCTCGTCGTCGGCGTCATCTTCGCCGGTGCCGTCCAGGACATGGTGACGCTGTTCTTCTCCACCCGCCGCAACGGCCGTTCGCTCGGCCAGATGGCGCGTGACGAGATAGGTCCGGTCGGCGGGATCGCCGCCCTGATCGCCGTCTTCATCATCATGATCATCCTGCTCGCGGTCCTCGCGCTGGTCATCGTGAACGCGCTCGCCCACTCCCCGTGGGGCGTCTTCTCCATCGGCATGACGATCCCGATCGCCCTCTTCATGGGCGTCTACCTGCGCATCCTGCGGCCCGGCAAGGTCAGTGAGGTCTCCCTCATCGGCGTCGCGCTGCTGCTCCTCGCGATCGTCGCGGGCGGCTGGGTGGCCGAGTCCTCGTGGGCGGACTTCTTCACCCTGGAGCCGGGCACGCTGGTCATCTGGATGATCGTGTACGGGTTCCTCGCCTCCGTGCTCCCCGTCTGGCTGCTGCTCGCCCCGCGCGACTACCTCTCCACCTTCATGAAGGTCGGCACGATCGCGCTGCTCGCCCTGGGTGTGGTGGTCGCGCTGCCGACCCTGAAGATGCCCGCGGTCACCGACTTCGCCTCCAGCGGCTCGGGCCCGGTCTTCGCCGGTTCGATGTTCCCGTTCGTCTTCATCACCATCGCCTGCGGCGCCCTCTCCGGCTTCCACTCCCTGGTCTCCTCCGGCACCACGCCGAAGATGGTCCAGAAGGAGACGCAGATCCGGGTGATCGGCTACGGCGCCATGCTGGTCGAGTCGTTCGTGGCGATCATGGCGATGATCGCGGCCTGCATCATCGACCCGGGGCTGTACTTCGCCATCAACGCACCCGTCGGTGTGATCGGTGACAGCGTCCAGTCCGCCTCCGAGGCCGTCGCCAACTTCGGCTTCACCATCACCCCGGACGCCCTGGCCCAGGCCGCCAAGGACGTCGAGGAAGCCAGCCTGCTCTCCCGGACCGGTGGCGCCCCCACCTTCGCGCTCGGCATGGCGGAGATCTTCTCCGCGGTGATCGGCGGAACGGCGATGAAGGCGTTCTGGTACCACTTCGCGATCATGTTCGAGGCGCTCTTCATCCTCACCACCGTCGACGCCGGAACCCGGGTCGGGCGCTTCATGCTCCAGGACATGCTGGGCAACGCCTACAAGCCGTTCCGCGAGGTCAGCTGGAAGCCGGGCGTCTGGTTCGCCAGCGCCGTCGTGGTCGGCGGCTGGGGCTACTTCCTCTGGGTCGGCGTACACGACCCGCTGGGCGGCATCAACCAGCTCTTCCCGCTCTTCGGCATCGCCAACCAGTTGCTGGCCGCCGTCGCGCTCGCCGTCTGCACCACCCTGCTGGTGAAGTCCGGCCGCCTGAAGTGGGCCTGGGTCACCGCCGTACCGCTCGCCTGGGACGTGGCGGTCACCCTCACCGCGAGCTGGCAGAAGATCTTCTCCCCGGACGTGAAGGTCGGCTTCTTCGCCCAGCGCGACAAGTACCAGGCGGGCATCGACGCGGGCGAGGTGCTGGCCCCCGCCAAGTCCATGGACGACATGCGGACCATCGTCACCAACTCCACCGTCGACGGGGTGCTCTGCGCGCTCTTCGCCCTCCTCATCATCGTCGTCCTCGTGGACGCCGGCCGGGTCTGCTACAAGGCCATCCGCGACCCGGAGACCGTCAAGCTCCACGAAACGCCGTTCGTGCAGTCGAAGTTCGTCGCCCCGGCCTCGCTCTTCGCCACCAAGGAGGAGAAGGCCGAACTGGCGGAGGCCGGAGTCGGCCCCGAGGGCGGCCTGCGCAAGGAGCCGGCCGGGACGGGGAGCCGGACATGACCGTCGCAGACGTCCGGCGGGTGGCGGGGCGGATCCGTTTCTACGTCCGCGAGCTGACCGGCGAGGCCGCGTACGACCGCTATGTGGCGCACGCCAGGTCACACGATCCGGACGCGCCGGTGATGAGCCGCCGCGCCTTCGAGCGCAGCCGTACGGACGCCCGCGAGGCGGACCCCCGCGAGGGCTTCCGCTGCTGCTGACCCCTGTCGGCCGATCGGGGCCGCCGCACCCCTTCCGGGGCGCGGCGGCCCCTTTTCGCGCCCCGGGCGAGCCCGTCCGCCGTTCGGTCCCCCGGTGCGCGGAGCCCCGACCGTACGAAAGGATGTGCCCATGGCATCGCACATCCGGCGGCCCCGGCTCCGCCCCCTCCTCCTGGCCGCGGCCCTGGCACTGGCGGCGGTCACGGGCTGCGGCACCGCGCCGGCGCCCGGTTCGGAGCCGGCGGCGGAGCGGAGCCCTTCGGCCGGACCGGTGCCCGACCGGGCGGAGCTGGAGGCGCGGGCGGGCGCGGCGCAGCTCGTCACGGACCATGTCTGGGTGACCGGGGCCGCGGGCTACGCCCTGGCGCGCCAGTCGGTCGGGGTGCTCGGTGACGACGGGTTCGGCAGCTCCTACACCGCGCCGGACGGCGGTCTGTTCCAGCTGTCGGTGGAACGCCGCCCGCACGCCGTGGCGGAGTGCACGGGTGCCGCCGCGCCCGCCGGCGGCACGGAGCCCCCGGAGACGTGCGAGCGGGACGGCGAACACTGGTACCGGGCCACGGAGTCGGACCACGCGTACGCCCGGGAGCGGGGCGGGCTCGTGATCACGGTGAGCGGGGCGCGCGAGAGGGTGGACCGGGCGACGCTGCGGTCGGCGGCGCGGGCCGCCCACCGCGCCGACGACCACGAGCTGGACCGGGTGCTGCCGCCCGCCGGGGGCGGCTTTGGACAACGGCCCGTCGAGCGCGGCGACCTGCCGCCGGTGGGCGACGGTGCCCCGGACAACGAGGTGGGAGCGAGCGGCTGATGGATCTGACGATCAGGGTGGCGGAGCCCGCCGAGTACGCCGTACTCGGCGAGATCATCGCCGAGGCCTACCTCGGCGACGGTCTGCTGGACGGCCCGGCGGACCCCTACCTCCTCAAACTGCGGGCGGTGGCACAGCGGGCGGCCGAGGCCGAGGTGCTCGTGGCGCTCGACGCGGACGGGGTGGTGGTCGGGGGTGTGACGTATGCCGCTCCCGGCACTCCGTGGCGCGATATCTCCGGTCCGGACGAGGCCGAGTTCCGGATGCTCGCCGTGGCCCGCGCCGGGCGGGGACGGGGCGTGGGAGAGGCGCTCGTCCGGGCGTGCGTCGAGCGGGCCCGGTCCGCCGAGGGCGTCCGGGGGCTGGTGCTGTCGACGCAGCCGGCCATGCTCCCGGCCCATAGGATCTACCGTCGGCTCGGCTTTCTGCGGACCCCTGAGCGGGACTGGGAGCCGGTTCCTGGCCTGCGCCTCATGACCTTCCGGCTGGAGCTGGAGACGGCCTCCTGAAGGGCGCAAGCAATCAACGCGACACAACATGTGGGGGCCGCATCATCTGGCGGCCCCCACATGTATGCTCGACCTCGCTGTCGCCGCAGGGGAATCCGGTGCGAATCCGGAACTGTCCCGCAACGGTGTGATCAGTGTGCTTTTGCACACCCGAAGTCCGAAGACCTGTCGACAGTACGTCCGGCTCGCCCGAACCGGACGGTAGACGTCCGGGCCTCGCGGATGGGCCGGTGGACGCCGTAGCAGTGCTGCCTTGTCAGGCATCGTGCTGCCCGGTTTCCCCGCTCGCCGCCGGCCCCCAGCCGAGCGAGGGAAAGCCCAGTGACCATCGCGCCCGCCGATCCGGTTTCAGCCACCGAATCCGCTGCCTCCACCGCGTCCGGAGAAGGCACGACCGACGGACCCGGGACCGCCCTGCTGCGGACCCTGACCGACCTCACCGTCGATCTGCCCGACACCGACCCCGGACGGGTCGCCGCCTCCGCGCTCCGCGGGCGCAACGCCCGCTCCGACGAGGCCGAGTTGCGCACGCTGGCCACCGAGGCGGCGGCGGGCCTGATCTCCGAGGACCCGGCGTACTCCAGGCTCGCCGCCCGGCTGCTGACCCGGACGATCGCCGAGGAGGCCGCGAGCCAGGGCGCCACGTCCTTCTCCGCCTCGGTCGCCGTCGGCCACCGCGAGGGCCTGATCGCGGACCGCACCGCCGCCTTCGTGGAGCTGCACGCCGAGGCGCTGGACGCGCTGGTGGAGCGGACGCTGGCCGAGGGCGCGGACGACCGCTTCGGCTACTTCGGCCTCCGTACGCTGCACAGCCGTTACCTGCTGCGCCACCCGCTCACCCGTCAGGTCATCGAGACCCCGCAGCACTTCATGCTGCGCGTGGCCGCGGGCCTCGCCGAGGACGAGTCGGTGCGCGCGCTGGACGAGGTCGCCGCGCTCTACGGGCTGATGAGCAAACTGGACTACCTCCCCTCCTCCCCCACGCTCTTCAACTCCGGCACCCGGCACCCGCAGATGTCCTCCTGCTATCTGCTGGACTCCCCCAAGGACGAGCTGGACTCGATCTACGACCGCTACCACCAGGTGGCGCGTCTGTCGAAGCACGCGGGCGGCATCGGCCTCTCCTACTCCCGTATCCGCGCCCGGGGTTCGCTGATCCGGGGCACCAACGGGCACTCCAACGGCATCGTGCCGTTCCTCAAGACGCTGGACGCCTCCGTGGCGGCGGTGAACCAGGGCGGCCGGCGCAAGGGCGCGGCGGCGGTCTACCTGGAGACCTGGCACGCGGACATCGAGGAGTTCCTGGAGCTGCGCGACAACACGGGTGAGGACCAGCGGCGTACGCACAACCTCAACCTGGCGCACTGGATCCCGGACGAGTTCATGCGCCGCGTCGACGCGGACACCGAGTGGTCGCTGTTCTCCCCCGCCGACGTGCCCGAGCTGGTCGACCTGTGGGGCGACGAGTTCGACGCGGCCTACCGCGCGGCCGAGGCCAAGGGCCTGGCCCGCAAGACGATGCCGGCGCGTGAGCTGTACGGCCGGATGATGCGGACCCTCGCCCAGACCGGCCAGGGGTGGATGACGTTCAAGGACGCCTCCAACCGGACCGCGAACCAGACCGCCGAGCCGGGCCGGGTCGTGCACTCCTCGAACCTGTGCACGGAGATCCTGGAGGTCACCAACGACGGCGAGACGGCCGTCTGCAACCTGGGCTCGGTCAACCTGGGCGCGTTCGTGGCCAACGGCTCGATCGACTGGGAGCGCCTGGACGCCACCGTCCGTACGGCCGTGACCTTCCTCGACCGGGTCGTCGACATCAACTTCTACCCGACCGAGCAGGCCGGGAACTCCAACTCCCGCTGGCGGCCGGTCGGCCTGGGCGCCATGGGCCTCCAGGACGTCTTCTTCCAGCTGCGCCTGCCGTTCGACTCCCCGCGGGCCCGCGCCCTCTCCACGCAGATCGCCGAGCGCATCATGCTCGCGGCGTACGAGGCCTCCTGCGACCTGGCCGAGCGCTCGGGCCCGCTGCCCGCGTGGTCGGAGACGCGTGCCGCGCGCGGTGTGCTCCACCCCGACCACTACGACACCGAGCTGAACTGGCCGGAGCGCTGGGACGCCCTGCGCGCCCGGGTCGCGAAGACCGGCATGCGCAACTCGCTGCTGCTCGCCATCGCGCCGACCGCGACGATCGCCTCGATCGCCGGTGTGTACGAGTGCATCGAGCCGCAGGTCTCCAACCTGTTCAAGCGCGAGACGCTCAGCGGCGAGTTCCTCCAGGTGAACGCCTACCTGGTGGACGAGCTGAAGAAGCTCGGCGTGTGGGACGCCCGCACCCGTGAGGCGCTGCGCGAGGCCAGCGGCTCGGTCCAGGGCTTCGCCTGGATCCCCGAGGACGTGCGGGCGCTGTACCGCACGGCGTGGGAGATCCCGCAGCGCGGTCTGATCGACATGGCGGCGGCCCGTACGCCGTTCCTCGACCAGAGCCAGTCGCTCAACCTGTTCCTGGAGACGCCGACGATCGGCAAGCTCTCCTCGATGTACGCGTACGCCTGGAAGCAGGGGCTGAAGACGACGTACTACCTCCGCTCGCGCCCGGCGACCCGGATCGCCCGTGCCGCGTCCGGCCAGGCGGCGGCCGCCGCCCCCATTCCCGTACAGCAGGCGACGGCTCCCGACGCGGACGCCATCGCCTGCTCCCTCGAAAACCCCGAGTCCTGCGAGGCCTGCCAGTAATGAGCACCACGAACAACGAGAAGAACCTGCTCGACCCGGGATTCGAGCTGACCCTGCGTCCCATGCGGTACCCGGACTTCTACGAGCGCTACCGGGACGCGATCAAGAACACCTGGACCGTGGAGGAGGTCGACCTCCACTCGGACGTGGCCGACCTCGCCAAGCTGTCGCCGGGTGAGCAGCACATGATCGGCCGGCTGGTGGCGTTCTTCGCGACCGGCGACTCGATCGTCTCCAACAACCTCGTGCTGACGCTGTACAAGCACATCAACTCCCCCGAGGCGCGGCTGTACCTGTCGCGGCAGCTCTTCGAGGAGGCCGTGCACGTCCAGTTCTATCTGACGCTGCTGGACACCTACCTGCCCGACCCGGACGACCGGGCGGCGGCGTTCGACGCGGTCGAGGAGATCCCCTCCATCCGCGAGAAGGCGCAGTTCTGCTTCAAGTGGATGGACTCGGTCGAGACGATCGACCGCCTGGAGACGAAGGCCGACCGCCGTCGCTTCCTGCTGAACCTGATCTGCTTCGCGGCGTGCATCGAGGGGCTGTTCTTCTACGGCGCCTTCGCGTACGTCTACTGGTTCCGCTCGCGCGGCCTGCTGCACGGCCTCGCCACGGGCACCAACTGGGTCTTCCGTGACGAGACGATGCACATGAACTTCGCCTTCGAGGTCGTGGACACCGTCCGCAAGGAGGAGCCCGAGCTCTTCGACGACGCGCTCCAGCAGCAGGTCACCGACATGCTGAAGGAGGCCGTCGAGGCGGAGCTGCAGTTCGGCCGCGACCTGTGCGGCGAGGGTCTGCCGGGCATGAACACCGAGTCGATGCGCCAGTACCTGGAGTGCGTCGCCGACCAGCGGCTGGCCCGCCTGGGCTTCCCGACGGTGTACGGCTCGGAGAACCCGTTCTCCTTCATGGAGCTGCAGGGCGTCCAGGAGCTGACGAACTTCTTCGAGCGCCGCCCGTCCGCCTACCAGGTGGCGGTGGAGGGCTCGGTCGGGTTCGACGACGACTTCTAGGCCCGTTCCAGAACCTGAAAGGCCCCACCGTGCCGCGGAGCACGGTGGGGCCTTCCGCGTCCCCTGACGGCATGACGAGAACCGGCCGAACGGAGAAAACACTTGGACTGGACCAAGCCTTGGCGTGCACACTCTCAGATCGATCACGCCCGACCGGGCCCAGCTCGCTCAGAGAGGCGTACATGCCCGTCATCGAAGTGGCAGACCTCGTCAAGGAGTTCAGTCGGCCCAAACGGCAGGAGGGCGCCTTCGCCGGCATCCGCACGCTCCTGACCCGTGAGCGGACCGTGAAGCGCGCGGTCGACGGCGTCGACTTCACGGTCGAGCGGGGCGAGATGGTCGGCTATCTCGGCCCCAACGGCGCGGGGAAGTCCACCACCATCAAGATGCTCACCGGCATCCTCGTCCCCACCTCCGGCACGGTCACGGTCGCCGGTGCCACGCCCTGGCGGGACCGGTCCCGCAACGCCCGCCGGATAGGCGTGGTCTTCGGCCAGCGCAGCCAGCTCTGGTGGGACCTGCCCCTGCGCGACTCGCTCTGGCTGATCGGCCGTCTCTACGACGTGCCGGAGGCCCGGTTCCGCGAGAGGCAGCGGGAGTTCAGCGAGGTGCTGGACCTGGGCCCGTTCCTCGACACCCCCGTCCGCCAGCTCTCCCTGGGCCAGCGGATGCGCGGCGACCTCGCCGCCGCGATGCTCTACGACCCGGACATCCTCTACCTGGACGAGCCGACGGTCGGGCTGGACGTCATCGCCAAGGAGCGGATACGCACCTTCGTCGGGGAGCTGAACCGGGAGTCGGGCACGACGGTCGTCCTCACCACCCACGACCTGGACGACGTCGAGGAGCTCTGCGACCGGATCGTCCTCATCGACCACGGCAAGGTCGCCTACGACGGCGCGGTGGACGAGCTGAAGACCCGCTACGCCCCGCACCGCGAACTCGTCGTGCAGACCGACCGGCTGGAGAGCGTCGAGGGCGCGGAGGTCGTCCGCCGGGAGGACGGCAGGGTGTGGCTGCGCTTCGACCCCGTACGCACCCCGCCCGCCGAACTGGTGGCGGCGGTCCTGGCGCAGCACCGGGTGACCGACCTCTCGATCGTGGAACCCGAGCTGGAGAGCGTCATCCACCGGATCTACGCGGACCGCGGATGACCGCCGCACCGGCCCCCACCGCGGCGAGGACGCCCCCCGCCTCCGCGGGACAGCCGCTCGGAACGCTGCTGCGGGCCCATCTCGCCTGCGCCCGGATGGAGTTCCGGGCCGCCCTCACCTACCGCACGGCCTATCTGTCGTCCTTCGTGATGATGCTCCTCCAGATCTGGCTGCTGACCGTGGTCTGGAAGGCCCTCTACGACGGCCGTGCGGAGGTGGACGGACGCAGCCTCGCCACCATGACGGCGTACGCGACCCTGACGGCGCTCCAGTACCAGCTGGTCAGCCCGTGGCGGTCCTCCCCCATCGACCAGCGGGTCCGGGAGGGCAAGGTCGCCGTGGACCTGCTGCGGCCCGTCGGCTTCCCCGGGCAGATGCTCGCCGGCCAGCTCGGGTGGGCGTCGGCCGCGGTCCCGGTCCTGCTGGTGGCCCTGCCGTTCGCGCTGCTGATCGGCGCGGGCCAGGCGCCCGCCTCCGCGGCGGCGGGGTTCGCCTACCCCGTGGCGCTCATCGGCGCGCTGCTGGTGAACCAGTTGCTCGGGCTGCTGCTCGGCCTGGTCTCCTTCTGGACCCTGGAGGTGAGCGGCGCCCACATGGCCTACCGCTTCGTGGCCCAGTTCTTCTCCGGGGCCCTGGTCCCGCTGTGGTTCATGCCGGGACCGGTCCGGGCGGCGGCGGAGTGGCTGCCCTTCCAGGCCACCGCCTACACCCCGGCGGCCGTGTACCTGGGCCAGGTCGAGGGCACGGGCATCCTGGCCGCCCTCGGGGTCCAGCTCGCGTGGATCGGCGCGCTCGGCGCCCTGGCCGCGTACGTCTGGTCACGCGCCCGGCGCCGCGTCATGTCGCAGGGGGGCTGAGGGACGATGCGAGGTCCACGGGTCTATCTGCTGCTGGCCGGTGCGGCGTTCCGGGCCGAGTTCCAGTACCGGGGGAACCTGTTCGTCAACATCATCGGCGGCCTGTTCTACCAGGGCGTCGGGCTGGCCTTCATCTGGGCGGTGCTGGACCGCTTCGGGCAGGTCGGCGGCTGGGGGCTGGGCGAGATCGCCTTCCTGTACGGGATCAGGCTGACCGCCCACGGTCTGTGGCTGCTCCCCGGTCACCAGCTGATCCACGTCGACGAGGTCGTCGTCGAGGGCGAGTACGACCGCTATCTCGTCCGCCCGGTGCCGCCGCTGGTCCAGCTCCTCACCCGCAGGGTGCGGCTCAGCTCCCTCGGCGACCTGGCGGGCGGAGCGGTCCTCCTCTCCATCGCCTCGGCCTCCGCCCCGGTCGACTGGTCGCCGGGGGCCGTCGGCTTCCTCGCGCTCGCGGTGGTAGGCGGTGCGCTGGTGGAGGGTTCCCTGCAACTGGCCGCCTCCGCGCTGGTCTTCCGGATGAAGCGGGTCTCCCCCATCAAGTTCGCCATCGACATGATCTTCAGCGACTTCGGCAACTACCCGCTGAAGATCTTCGGCCCGGTGGCCGGCTTCGGGCTGACCTTCGTCTTCCCCCTGGCCTTCGTCGCCTACCTCCCGGCGACCGTGCTGATGGACCGGGGAGAGGAACTCGCCGTGCCCGAATGGCTCGCCTGGGGCGCCCCCGCCATCGGCGTCGTGCTCATGTACGCGGCGTACCGCTTCTGGGAACGGCAGTCCCGCCACTACGAGAGCAGCGGGCACTGAGCGGGGCGCTAGGCCTTCGCCCAGCTCCGCCCGCTCAGGTGCCGCGTGACCCCGCCGGGTCGCGCGGCACCCGCCGTTCCCGTGGGTGCCGCCTCCCTCCGCTCCGCATCGCGCAGTTGGCGGGTGATGCGGTGCTCCCGCAGGAGGCCGACAACGGCCGGGAGGGCGACGAAAGCGAAGAGGGCGGTCACGGTGAGGTAGTCCAGGAAGAGGTTCATGGCTCCACCCTCGTCCGCCCGAGGACTTTTCGTCAGTGGCAGCACTGCCACACAGCATCGAATTACTGCCACACTGCCTCCATGCTGCACAACGTCGCCGTCCTGCTGCTCGACGAGGTCCACCCCTTCGAACTCGGCGTGCTGAGCGAGGTCTTCGGGCTGGACCGGAGCGAAGAGGGCCTGCCCGTCCACGACTTCGCCGTCGTCTCCGCCGAGGGCCCGGTGCTCAGCACCCATGCGGGGTTCACCATCAGTACGCCCCACGGGCTGGAGCGGCTGGAGGAGGCCGACCTCGTCGCCGTACCGGCGGGCAGTCGCTTCATGGAGCGGGAGTACCCCGACGAGGTCCTGGAGGCGCTGCGGCGGGCCGTGGAGCGCGGGGCGCGCGTGCTGAGCGTCTGCTCGGGGGCGTACGTCCTCGGGGCGGCGGGGCTGCTGGACGGGCGCCGCTGCACCACGCACTGGCGCCATGCGGCGGAGCTGGCGCGCCGCTACCCGAAGGCGATCGTGGAGCCGGACGTGCTGTACGTGGACGAGGGGTCCGTGATCACCTCGGCCGGGACCGCGTCGGGCATCGACGCCTGCCTCCACCTCGTGCGCCAGGCGTACGGGCAGGACGCGGCCAACACCATCGCCCGGCGGATGGTGGTGCCGCCGCACCGGGACGGCGGGCAGGCGCAGTACATCAACCGGCCGCTGCCCCGGAACGCGTGCGACACCGTCGGCTCCACACTGGCGTGGATGGAGAGCCACCTCGACCGGGAGATGTCGGTGGAGCAGCTCGCGGCGCTGGCGCACATGTCGCCGCGCACCTTCGCCCGCCGCTTCCAGCAGGAGACCGGGACGACGCCGTACCGCTGGCTGCTGCGGCAGCGGGTGCTGCTGGCCCAGCATCTGCTGGAGACCTCGGACCGGACGATCGACACGATCGCCTCGCAGACCGGGTTCGGCACGGCCGCGACCCTGCGCCACCAGTTCGTGCGGACGCTCGGGACGACCCCGAACGCGTACCGCCGGACCTTCCGGGGGCCGGGGCCGGGAGCAGGGCCGGGAGCGGACCCGGAACGCGCGATGCCCGGCGTCGCCTGAGGGGGCGGACGCCGGGCGCGGCGGAGCGCTGGAGGTCAGACGCCGCAGCTGGGGGCCGACCAGTGGCGGTTGGGGCCCTGGTTGACGTGCACGTGGTCGTTGTGGCCGCTGTAGCCCGGGCCGAGGATCCCGCGGAAGCCGTGGTAGCGGGCCTGCTTGGCCAGTGTGCACAGGGAGTGCGGCGAGGCGCCGAGGTCGACCGCGTCACCGTACATGTGGCGGCTGTTGGAGGCCCCGCCGACCGCCGCGTTGCAGGAGGCGGAGCGGAAACCGCTGGTGACCCGGATGGACTTGTCGCCGAGCGCGTG
Source organism: Streptomyces araujoniae (assembly GCF_050871195.1). Classification (NCBI taxonomy): domain Bacteria; kingdom Bacillati; phylum Actinomycetota; class Actinomycetes; order Kitasatosporales; family Streptomycetaceae; genus Streptomyces; species Streptomyces araujoniae. Next base: position 5,391,254 of record NZ_CP194070.1, on the reverse strand, counting down.
GCGCAGCGCCTCCAGCTTCCACATGCTGCTCAGCGCGTTGGCCTTCGCCGTACCCGCCGCGACCTTGCCGCCCGCCCAGGTGCTGTTGCACTTGTTCAGCTCGGGGTACGTGAAGTGGACCGGGGTGCAGTCGTTGTCCTGGAGCGCGTAGATCTTGGCCTGCGTGGCCGGGCCCGCGACCCCGTCGGCGGCCAGGCCGTAGGCCGCCTGGAACCGCTTGACGGCGGCGGTGGTGGCCGGGCCGTAGGAACCGTCGATCGCCAGCACGGAGTTGTAGCCGGGCCAGCCGGCGACCCGGATCTGGAGCTGTGTGACGTCGTTGCCGGTGGCCCCGGCCTTCAGCGTGCGGGTCCAGGTGTAACAGCCGTCGGCCTGCGCGGGGCCCGCGGTCAACACCACCCCGCCCAACGCGAAGGTAATGGTCATGACAAGTCCGAGCAGAACGCGTGCGGCGCGTTTCGGCATGGGGCTCCCTCTCGATCACGGTCGCTGTGGGGCGAGCCTGGCGGAGCGGGTCGACGCGCGTCAACTATCCACAGGTAAACGGCAGTTAGCTGCCAGGCGTGGCGTGCGGCCAGGGCCGGGCGGGCAGCGGAAAGGCGGCCCGGCCGGTGCCGGACCGCCTCGTTCCGCAGGCGCGCGCCCTCAGGCGTTGGGGACCGTCTCGTAGCGCGGCGTGCCCTCTTCCATCTGCCGCAGCGCGTCCTTGCGGTCGCGCTTGGAGAGCCGGTCGATGTACAGGTAGCCGTACAGGTGGTCCGTCTCGTGCTGGAGGCAGCGCGCGAAGTAGCCGGTGCCCCGGACCCGGATCGGGTTGCCCTCGGCGTCCTGGCCGCGCACCACCGCGTAGTCGGGGCGGGCCAGCGAGGCGTACGCGGTCGGGACCGAGAGGCAGCCCTCGTTGGAGTCGTCCAGCACCCGCGCCTCGGGGGCCAGTTCCTCCAGGACCGGGTTGCAGACCACGCCGGTGTGCCGCTTGCCGTCGTCGTCCGGGCAGTCGTAGACGAAGACCTTGAGGTCCACGCCGATCTGGTTGGCCGCCAGGCCCACGCCCTCGGCCGTCTTCTGGCTGGCGAACATGTCGTCGATGAGCTTCGCCAGCTCGTCGTCGAACTCGGTGACGTCCTTGCACTCCTTGTGCAGCACCGGGTTGCCCACGACCGTGATCGGGCGCGACGTGCCGCGCTCCCGGTACGCCGCCTCGCGCGCCTCGCAGTCCTCGGTGTCGACGACGAACCCCTCGTCGTCCACGCCGATCCGCCCGTCCGTCTCCTGCTGCGACATGTCCGCCGTACGCCTTCCTGCAAAACCTGAACTCGGTGACCCCGCCCGACCCGGCCGGATGCCGGGATGCGCGGGAGGAACAGCACCGCGATCGGTGCGCGTACAGCCTACGGGCAGCGGTCAGCAGACTTCTTCGAGATCCCGCCACTCGCGGCTGTCCGGACTGTCGGCGACCCAGCCGTCCAGCAGCCCGCGCACCAGCCCGGCCGGGGCCGCGAGACCGCACTCTCGCTCGGGGACCCAGAGGTCACCGCCGCCCGCCGTACGGTGGCCGAGCGGCCCGGGGTGGCCCGGCTCGCTGTGGTCGTGCGGGTCCAGGTGCTCGCCGTCCCCCTCGTCGCTCTCCATCCGGCTCTCCGAACAGGCCCGGCAGAGCAGCCGGACGGAGGAGGACCAGTCCTCGGCGGCGAACCCGGCGTCCGAGGCGAGCTTCTCCAGCGCGTCCCGGTCCTCCTCGGTGGCCGCCTCCAGCAGCACCACCCAGGTCGGCACCGGGGAGGGCGCCCACAGCTCGATCTCGTCGAAGACCGGATACGTCGGCCCGGCGGCGGTGACCCGCTCCCCGTTGGGCACCCCGTCGTGCAGCACGACCTCGCCCCAGCGCCGCCCGGAGGACGGCAGCGGGATGGAGAGCACCTCGATCCGGGCCGGGTCGAGCCGACGGCCCCAGACCACCTCGGCCTCGCCCTCCGGCGAGAGCCGCACCGCGGCGCTGCCCAGCTCCATACCGGTGGGCTCGGTGGTGGCCGCGCTGTTCAGCCCCGCGCCGGGCACCTTGAGTCCGTACGCCTGCCAGGCCCGGCGCGCCAGCGGCCAGTCCTGGAGCGCGGTGGCGGCGATGCCGACGTTCCACCAGTCCGGGGCGCCGGACTCGCGGTCCAGCAGCGCGACCGCCCGCAGGCCCGCCGCGCGCGCCTGCTCCCAGTCGTGCCGGAACTTGTGGAGCAGCGCCAGATTGAACCAGGACTCCGAGAGCCAGGGCTCCAGATCCGCCGCGCGCGTCAGCAGCGCCCCCGCGTCCTCGTACCGGCCGTCGCCGATCAGCGTGAACGCGCGGTCCGTGGCCTGCCGCCAAGAGGCGGACGGCCGATGCCGTACCTTCCCGAAGATCCTCACGATTCCCGCCTGTCCCGACTGGACACCCTCGTATTCGCTCTGCTTTCGCATCCAACCATGCCCGGCCGGACGCCCGCTCATTACCCATGGGTTACCCACCCCCGGCCAGGGTCAGACCGCCCCGGGCCGAGCTCTCGCGAGGGCGCTCGCGGCCGGTGTCCGGTGGTCGGGTCCGGCGGCGGTGCCGAGCCGCTCCAGCGGCCCCGGGGGCCCGTCGATGCCTTCCCCGCACCGGCCGCCGTATGCGTCGGCCGGGCCGTGAATCCTGGGGAGGGCGGGGATGCGCGGGCGTGCGCGGGGGCCGCGGCCGGGTGTGTGAGGCCCACCCGGCGGGCGGCGGACGGCAGGAAGCGGTGCGCGGAGGACTACTCGCGCGCTGTGGCGGTGTCCTGGCCGCCGAGGGTGATGTCCTGCTCGGGCACGGCCTCGCCGGCCCGGATCAGGTCGATCCGGCCCATCACCTTCGAGCGCAGGTCACTCGGGACCTCGTCCTGGCCGCAGCAGCGCTTGACCAGCTTCTTCACGGCCTGCTCCAGGCCGTACTTCTCCAGGCACGGGGAGCACTCCTCGAAGTGCACCTCGAACTTGGTGCAGTCGCCCTCGGGCATCTCCCGGTCGAGGAACTCGTAGAGATGGTCGAGGACCTCCGAGCAGTCGGTCTCGTGCGGCTCTCCGCAGTTCATGAGGCAGAGCCCTTCCGATCGTCCGAACCACCGGTGCCGGCCGCGACGAGCCCGCGCTCACGGGCGTAGTCCTCCAGCATGCCGCGCAGCTGGCGGCGGCCACGGTGCAGCCGGGACATCACCGTACCGATGGGTGTCCCCATGATGTCCGCGATCTCCTTGTAGGCAAAGCCCTCGACGTCGGCGAGATAGACGGCGATGCGGAACTCTTCGGGGATCGCCTGGAGCGCGGCCTTCACATCGGAGTCCGGGAGGTGGTCGAGCGCCTGGGACTCGGCGGAGCGCAGACCGGTCGACATGTGCGACTCGGCGCGCGCCAGCTGCCAGTCCTCGATCTCCTCGGCGGCGCTGCGCTGGGGCTCGCGCTGCTTCTTGCGGTACGAGTTGATGAAGGTGTTGGTGAGGATGCGGTACATCCACGCCTTGAGGTTGGTGCCCTCACGGAACTGGTGGAAGGAGCCGTACGCCTTGGCGTAGGTCTCCTGGACCAGGTCCTCGGCGTCGGCGGGGTTGCGCGTCATGCGCAGCGCGGCCGAGTACATCTGGTCGAGAAAGCCGAGGGCGTCCCGCTCGAAGCGCGCGTTGCGCTCCGCGGGCGTCTCGGGTGCACGGCCGTCGTCGGTCCCTGTGTCGGTCCCAGTGACCGGACCCACCTCCTCCAACGATGTGGCGGAGCCGAAGCCGGACCCGCTCGTCTCGGAGAATAGTCGACCTTGCTTCGGGACGGGCTGTCGACCGGCTTCGCCCGGCGTCCGCCCGGAGGTGGTCCTCGCCGCGGGCAGCACCGTCCACTCCAGGTCAGCGGCGTTCGAGCGGCTCGGGCAGATGGTCGAACCCATGCGACGGACTCCCTCTCCACGTACGACGTTGTTGTACCGACGTCCCGAACAACAGCGCCCTTCCACAGGGCATTCCCGTGGGCCGCGTCGCGGGGCGCGGGCCGCGGGGGCGGCGGGCCCGGCCGTGGCCCGGGTCACCCGAGTGACGTCAGCCATCCGGTGACCGCCCCGGTGATGACCGCCATCGCCTGAGCCTCGCTCAGGCCGGACTTCTTCGGTACGGCGAAGCCATGGTCCCCGTAGGGGACTTCTGTCAGCCGGTACGGGCCGGGCGGGAACTCCGCGGGCCGCCCGAACGGGTCGTTGCCGCCCTGGACGACCAGGGTGGGCACCCCCGTACCGAGCAGTTCGCCGGCCCGCGACTTCTCCGGCCTGCCCGGCGGGTGGAGCGGGAAGCTGAGGGCGAGCACCGCCGCCGCCCCCAGCTCCGTGGCCGTGCGGCAGGCGACCCGGGCTCCGGCGCTGCGGCCTCCGGCGACGACCGGGAGGCCCGGTCCGGCCAGGGCGGGCCACAGCCCGCGCCAGCCGGTGTCCAGGGTCTTCGGGGCGGGCGCCACCTTCTTCCCGGCCACCCGCCAGGGCTGCTCCACCAGGGCGACGGTGACCCCGTGTCCGGGCAGGGCGGCGGCCAGGGCCTGGAGGTCGCGGGCCTCGATGCCGCCGCCCGCCCCGTGGCTCACGGCCAGCACGAGGCGGGCAGGGGCGGCCGTGGCACGGAACCAGGTGATCCGGGCCTCTCCGGCGTCGGTGGGGACGGTCTGCGTACGTGGTCGACGGCTCACGGGGCCATCCTCTCCCGGGCGCCGCTCACGACCCCTCAGGAGAACCGCCGGAGAAGCCCGGCGCCGCCCTCGCGGCAGCGTGGTCCCGGCGCGCCCCTCGGCACAGCCAGGCCTCCTCGGCGCGGCGTGGCCCCGCGTGCCCCCCTCGGCGCGGCAAGACCCCGCATGCTCCCCTCGGCGCGGCAAGCCCCGCGCGCCCCCTCTCCGCAGCGAGGCCCAGCACACGCCTCAGAACAGCGTGGCCTCCTCCGGAGCGGCCAGTTCCTCCAGCAGTTCGGGGCCGTTGTTGCGGACGTTGCTGACGGCGGTGGCGACCGGGTAGGCGCGCATCATCCCGCCGGGCGGCGGCTCCAGGAGCGCGCGCAGTTCGTCCAGGCCGGTGTGCGTGGGGTCCAGCCAGGCGTCCCAGCGGTCCGGGGTGAGCATCAGCGGCATCCGGGGGTGGATGTCCGCGAGTGCCGACGGGCCCTCGGCGGGGGCGACGGCCAGAGGGGTGGTCTCGGCCTCGGTGGTGATCACCGAGCACGTCACCCACCAGGCGTTCTCGTGGTCGCCGGGGAGGGTCGGGTCGCGCCAGAACTCGTACAGTCCGGCCATCGCGAAGACCGAGCCGTCGGCGGGGGTGACGAAGTAGGGCTGCTTGCGCGCCCGCTTCTTGCCCTTCTTCTCCTCCAGCTGCCGCTCCTCGGCCCCGGTGACCCACTCGTAGTAGCCGTCGGCGGGCAGGATGCAGCGGCGCTGGGCGAAGGCGTTGCGGAAGGAGGGTTTCTCGTGGACGGTCTCCGAACGGGCGTTGATCATCCGGGCGGCGCCCTCGGGGGTCTTCGACCAGGAGGGGACGAGTCCCCATTTCAGGGTCCGCAGCTGGCGAACCGGACGCCGGTCGTCCGCGTCCTTAACAGGACGTTCCAGTACCGCGTAGACCTCTTTGGTCGGCGCCACGTTCCAGTCCTGCTCCAGGGTCTCGGTGGTCTCCCACTTCTCGACCCTGAAGAGCCGGTTCAGGTCCTCGGGTTTCCGACTGGCTGCAAACCTTCCGCACATAAGTGCCAGACTGCCACGACCGCCCGCACCCACCGCAAGGAGTCGCCCGGCCGATGAACAGCACCGATCTGGGCGACCTGTGGGATCGCCTCACCGGCACCCAGTCCGCACCCGAACAGTGGCTGGTGGTGGTGACGGCTGCGCTGGCGCTCATCGCCGTCGTACCGAACCCGATATGGCGCCTCGCGCGCAACACCATCACCATCGCGCACGAGGGCGGCCACGGCCTGGTGGCCCTGCTCACCGGGCGCCGGCTCTCCGGCATCCGGCTGCACTCGGACACCAGCGGGCTGACGGTGAGCCGGGGCAGGCCGACCGGGATCGGCATGATCCTCACGGCGGCGGCCGGCTACACGGCCCCCTCGCTGCTGGGCCTGGGCGGCGCCTGGCTGCTCACCAACGGCCGGATCACGCTGCTGCTGTGGATCGCGACGGCGCTGCTGGCCGCGATGCTGGTGATGATCCGCAATGTGTACGGGGCGCTCACCGTCATCCTGACGGGCACCGCCTTCCTGCTGGTGTCCTGGCTGACCTCGTCGGACGTGCAGTCGGCGTTCGCGTACGCGGTGGTCTGGTTCCTGCTGCTGGGCGGGGTGCGGCCGCCCTTCGAGCTGCAGTCCAAGCGGCGCTACGGCGGTGCCCCGGACTCGGACGCGGACCAGCTGGCCCGGCTGACCCACGCCCCGGCGGCGCTGTGGCTCTTCCTCTTCCACGCGGTGTCGCTCTGCTCACTGATCGGCGGCGGGCGCTGGCTGCTGGGCTGGTAGCCCCGGAGGGATCCGTTCCGGTCCGGACCACTGTCTCTCCGCACGTCACCGTTGTTGGGTTACGCGTCGTTTTCCGGCCCTTTGCCGCTGCTCCCGGTTGTGCGCGGAACCACTAAAGTGTTGGCCATGACCGAGAGTCCCGTGCACCCCGCCCTCTGGCCCGCACCTCACGCGAGTGGAGCCGTCGACGCGACCGTCACCGTGCCCGGATCGAAATCGGTCACCAATCGGGCGCTGGTCCTGGCTTCGCTGGCCTCCGAGCCGGGCTGGCTCCGCCGCCCGCTGCGCTCCCGCGACACCCTGCTGATGGCCGAGGCGCTGCGCGCGATGGGCGTGGGCATCGAGGAGACCGTCTCCTCCTCGTCCGCGACCAGCCCGTCCGCCGCCGCCTCCCCGGACAGCACCGGCGAGGCCTGGCGGGTCATCCCGGCGGGGCTGCACGGCCCGGTCACCGTCGACGTCGGCAACGCCGGCACCGTCATGCGCTTCCTGCCGCCCGTCGCCACCCTCGCCGACGGCCCGATCCGGTTCGACGGCGACCCCCGCTCGTACGAACGTCCGCTGACCGGCGTCATCGATGGGCTGCGGGCGCTGGGCGCGCGGATCGACGACGACGGGCGCGGCGCGCTGCCGCTGACCGTGCACGGCGGCGGGGCGCTGGAGGGCGGCCCGGTCTCGATCGACGCGTCGTCGTCCTCGCAGTTCGTCTCGGCGCTGCTGCTGTCGGGGCCACGGTTCAACCAGGGCGTGGAGGTCCGGCACACCGGCTCCGTCCTGCCCTCGATGCCGCACATCCGGATGACCGTCGACATGCTGCGGGCCGTGGGCGCGCAGGTGGACGAGCCGGAGACGGGCGGCGAGCCGAACGTGTGGCGGGTCTCCCCCTCCGCCCTGCTCGGCCGGGACCTGACGATCGAGCCGGACCTCTCCAACGCCCAGCCGTTCCTGGCCGCGGCGCTGGTGACCGGCGGCAAGGTCACCATCCCGGACTGGCCCGAGCGGACCACCCAGCCGGGTGACGCGCTGCGCGAGATCTTCACCGCGATGGGTGGCAGCTGCGAGCTGACCGAGCGCGGTCTGACCTTCACCGGCACCGGCCGGATCCACGGCATCGACGTGGACCTCGGCGAGGTCGGCGAGCTGACCCCGGGCATCGCGGCCGTCGCCGCCCTGGCCGACTCCCCCTCCACGCTGAGCGGCGTCGCGCACCTCCGGCTCCACGAGACGGACCGGCTGGCCGCGCTCACCAAGGAGATCAACGAGCTGGGCGGTGACGTCACGGAGACGGCCGACGGGCTCCACATCCGCCCGCGCCCGCTGCACGGCGGCGTCTTCCACACCTACGACGACCACCGGATGGCCACCGCCGGGGCGATCATCGGCCTCGCGGTCGAGGGTGTCGAGATCGAGAACGTGGGGACCACCGCCAAGACCCTGCCGGACTTCCCCCAGTTGTGGACCGGGATGCTCGGGATCTAGATCATGCGCCGCTACGGGAAGAACCCCGACGAGGACGACATCCGCGTCCGCCCCAACCGCAAGGGCAACCGGCCGCGTACGCACATCCGGCCCAAGCACGAGGACGCCGAGGACGGCATGGTCCTCACCGTCGACCGGGGCCGGCTGACCTGTCTCGTCGACGGGCGGACCGTGGTGGCGATGAAGGCCCGCGAGCTGGGGCGCAAGGCCGCGGTGGTGGGCGATACCGTCTCCCTCGTCGGGGACCTGTCCGGCGAGAAGGACACCCTGGCCCGGATCGTGCGGATCGCCTCGCGCCGTACGGTGCTGCGGCGCACGGCCGACGACGACGATCCGTACGAGAGGGTCGTCGTCGCCAACGCCGACCAGCTGGCGATCGTCACCGCGCTGGCCGATCCGGAGCCGCGCCCGCGCATGATCGACCGCTGTCTGGTGGCGGCGTACGACGGCGGTCTGACCCCGCTGCTGGTGCTCACCAAGTCCGACCTGGCCTCACCGGACAAGCTGCTGGAGGCCTACACCCCGCTCGGTGTGCCGTACGTGGTGACCAGCCGCGAGGAGCTGGAGAGCGGCGGCGCGGCGGACCGGGTGCGCGAGCAGCTGGAGGGCAGGATCACCGCCTTCGTCGGACACTCCGGGGTCGGCAAGACGACGCTGGTCAACGCCCTGGTGCCGGCGGACCGGCGGCGTACCACCGGCAATGTCAACGCGGTCACCGGCCGCGGCCGGCACACCACCACCTCCGCGCTGGCGCTGCCGCTGCCCGACGGGCGCGGCTGGGTCGTCGACACCCCCGGCGTCCGGTCGTTCGGGCTGCACCACGTCGACCCGTCGCGCGTCATCCACGCCTTCCCCGACCTGGAGCCGGGCACCGAGGAGTGCCCGCGCGGCTGCACCCACGACGAGAACCAGCCGGAGTGCGCGCTGGACGCCTGGGTGGCCGAGGGGCACGCCGATCCGGCGCGGCTCGACTCGCTGCGGCGCCTTCTCGCCACCCGTGAGCGGCGCGAGGGCGACTGAATCCAGGCGCGGCTACGGGTCGGCTGTTTTCGGTCGGTGTCCTGTGGGCATGTTTGCGAGTTTCAACGACTGGTAAAGGCATAATCGCACCGAGCGGGGCGAACCGGTCACCTACGCAACACCTACGCAGGAGGCAACGGACGATGGCATGGCTGCTGGTCGTGGTCGCCGGACTGCTGGAGACCGGTTTCGCCGTATGTCTGAAGCTCTCGCACGGCTTCACCCGGCTCTGGCCGACCCTCGCGTTCGCCGCCTTCGCCCTGAGCAGTTTCGGCCTGCTGACGATGGCCCTGAAGAAGCTGGACGTGGGACCGGCGTACGCGGTGTGGACCGGCATCGGAGCCGCCGGTACGGCGATCTACGGCATGGTCTTCCTCGGTGACGTCGTCTCGACCCTGAAGCTGGTGTCGATCTCGCTGGTGATCATCGGCGTGATCGGGCTCCAGCTCTCCGGCTCGGCGCACTGACGCCCCGGTCCGGCGCGGTCGCCGGGCACGATCACGTACGAGAGCGCGAGCCGGAGCACACGCTCGCAGCGCGCGGGCGTGAGCGGGTGCGCGGCGGCCGCCATCCTGTCCCTGGCCACGGCGAGCAGGTGCCCCGGCACGGGGACCCCGGGGCCGGGACGGGGGAGCCCCTCACCCCAGACCCCGGTGAGCAGTCCCTTGACGAGGGGGTCGGCGCGGGCGGCCCGGACGGTCCAGCGCGCCACGGCGGCCGGGCGCTCCGGCGCGGGCGCCGCCAGTGCGCGGTCCACGCCGGTCAGATAGCGGTCGGCGGCCTGCCGCAGCAGGGCGGTGGCGAGGCCTCCCTTGGCGCCGAACTCGTTGTAGAGGGTCTGCCGGGAGACCCCGGCCAGCGCGGCCACGTCGACCATCCGCACCGTGTGCCAGGGCCGGTCGCCGAGCGCCCTGAGGGCGGCGTCCAGCAGGGCTTCTCGCGCTGTCGGCATCGCCGCCTCCCGGGCCGGGCCGCGCCGGGGGCCCGCGCTTCAGCGTTGAGGCGGTGGTGGCGGCTGTCAAGGGTCCGCGTACGGGGCCGGGGCGCGGTGGCCCGCCGTGGAACCGGGGCCGGTGATCACCGTACGGGGGCCGGTGGCCCGGCCCCCGTACGGCTGGATACTGTGACGGCATGCCCGACTACCACGATGATCTGCGCCTCGCCCATGTACTCGCGGACGCCGCCGACGCGGCGACCATGGACCGGTTCAAGGCTCTCGACCTGAAGGTGGAGACCAAGCCGGACATGACCCCGGTGAGCGAGGCCGACAAGGCCGCCGAGGAGCTGATCCGCGGCCATCTGCACCGGGCCCGCCCGCGCGACGCGATCCTGGGCGAGGAGTACGGGGTCGAGGGCACCGGGCCCCGGCGCTGGGTGATCGACCCGATCGACGGCACCAAGAACTACGTCCGCGGCGTGCCGGTCTGGGCCACGCTGATCGCGCTGATGGAGGCCGGCGAGCAGGGCTTCCAGCCGGTGGTCGGGGTGGTCTCCGCGCCCGCGCTGAACCGGCGCTGGTGGGCGGCGAAGGGGGCCGGCGCGTACACCGGGCGCAGCCTCACCTCCGCGACCCGGCTGGCGGTGTCGAAGGTGGAGACCGTCGCGGACTCCTCGTTCGCGTTCTCCTCGCTGAGCGGCTGGGAGGAGCAGGGCCGCCTGGACGGCTTCCTGGACCTGACGCGGGCCTGCTGGCGGACCCGGGGGTACGGCGACTTCTGGCCCTACATGATGGTCGCGGAGGGGTCCGTGGACATCTGCGCGGAGCCGGAGCTGTCGCTCTGGGACATGGCGGCGAACGCGATCATCGTCCAGGAGGCGGGCGGCCGGTTCACCGACCTGGAAGGCACCGACGGGCCCGGCGGCGCCAACGGGGCCGCGTCGAACGGTCTGCTCCACGACGAGCTGCTGGGCTATCTCAACCAGCGCTACTGACACTTCCGCCGGTCACCGGGCGCCCCGGGGACGCCGTGCGCGCTTGCGCACTCCCCCGGCGCGCGCCGGGTCTCCCCTTGTCGGCCCGCCCCAAGGGTGCCACTCTGAGAGTCCCCCCACTTGTGAACTTGTGAATCGACTCACAGAGTCGGCGCTCCGAGGAGGTGGCTCGTTCCATGCTCGTCCGTGACGCCATGAGCACGGTGGTCCTCACCATCGGCCCCGATCACACGCTCCGCCAGGCCGCCCGGCTGATGTCGGCCCGCCATATCGGGGCCGCCGTCGTCCACGACCCGGACACCTGCGGGCTCGGGATCATCACCGAGCGCGACATCCTCGACGCGGTCGGCTCCGGCCAGGACCCCGACCTGGAGACCGCCTCCGCCCACACCACCACCGACGTGGTGTTCGCCGCCCCGGCCTGGACCCTGGAGGAGGCCGCGGAAGCCATGGCACACGGCGGGTTCCGGCATCTGATCGTGCTGGACGGCGCCGGCCCGGTGGGCATCGTGTCGGTCCGCGACATCATCCGCTGCTGGGCGCCCACCCGTCGCCGTACGGTGGCGGCGGCCGGTCCGGCGTAGGAGAGCCCGGTGGGCCGGACCCCCGTGAGGGGAGCCGGCCCACCGTCGACGGCAAGCGTCGGGTCAGCCGCGAAGGGCCTGGACCGCGGCTTCCAGCCGCTTGCCGAAGTCACCGTCCGCCTGGCGGAAGTTGTTGATCGCGCGCTCGGCGATCTCGTCGCGCGAGACCTTGGCGATGAACCCGGAGAGGTTCTCGATCAGCCGGGCCTTCTCGTCCTCCGACATCAGCCGGTAGAGGTCGCCCGCCTGCACGAAGTCGTCGTCCTCGGCGTGGCCGGGGGTCTCGGTGGTGCCGGTGGTGCCGGTGACCGGGAGCGGCTGCCAGAGCGGGCGGTCGGTCTGGAAGGGTCCGCCGAAGCTGTTCGGCTCGTAGTTCTTGGCGCCCTTGTGCCGGCCGTCATAGAGGAAGCCGTCCCGGCTGTTGGTGCGCGCCTCGGTCGCGTGCGGGCGGTTCACCGGCAGGTGGTCGGCGTTGATGCCGACCCGGTAGCGGTGGGCGTCGCCGTACGCGAAAAGGCGGCCCTGGAGCATCTTGTCCGGGGACGGGCCGATGCCCGGCACGAAGTGCGCGGGGCTGAAGATCGACTGCTCGACCTCGGCGAAGATGTTCTCCGGGTTGCGGTTCAGCTCCAGCTTGCCGATCTCGATCGGCGGGTAGTCCGCGTGCGGCCACACCTTGGTGAGGTCGAACGGGTTGAAGCGGTAGGTCGCCGCGTCCGCCGCGGGCATGATCTGGACCTGCACCGTCCAGGACGGGAAGTCGCCGCGCTCGATCGCCTCGCGCAGATCGCGCTGGTGGCTGTCGGGGTCCTCGCCGGCGAGCTTGTTGGCCTCCGTCTGGGTGAGGTTCTCGACGCCCTGGTCGGTCTTGAAGTGGTACTTGACCCAGAAGACCTCGCCGGCCTCGTTGTTCCACTGGAAGGTGTGCGAGCCGTACCCGTTCATGTGGCGCAGGGTCGCCGGGATGCCGCGGTCGCCGAAGAGCCAGGTCACCTGGTGCGTCGACTCGGGCGAGAGGCCCCAGAAGTCCCAGACGTTGTCCGCCTCCTGCGAGCCGGTGTACGGGTCGCGCTTCTGGGTGTGGATGAAGTCGGGGAACTTGATGGCGTCCCTGATGAAGAAGACCGGGGTGTTGTTGCCGACGAGGTCGTAGTTGCCCTCCTCGGTGTAGAACTTCAGCGCGAAGCCGCGCGGGTCGCGAACGGCGTCGGCGGCGCCGAGGTTGCCCGCGACGGTGGAGAAGCGCAGGAACGTCTCGGTCTCCTTGCCGACCTCGGAGAGGAACTTCGCCCGGGTCCACCGCGTCAGGTCGCGGGTCACGGTGAAGGTGCCGTACGCGCCGGCGCCGCGGGCGTGCACGACGCGCTCCGGGATGCGCTCCCGGTTGAAGTGGGCGAGCTTCTCCAGCAGCGCCTGGTCCTGGACGAGGACCGGACCGCCGACGCCCGCGGTCTCGCTGTTCTGGTTGTCGGCGACCGGCGCCCCGGCCTCGGTGGTGAGCGGTCCCTGCGTCACGTGCGCCTCCTGCGTCGCGTTCCTGCACAGCGTTCTGTTCTCTGTACAGCCCTGTCCCTTGGCTAATGCCGATCTCGATCCTACAATGGACATTGTCTAAGTCAAGTGAACATCCAAAGTCGCACCCGATCGGGACTCGGTCCCCCCACTGTTAGGCTGGGCTCCATGAGCGACCTGCTGGAACGACTCCGTGGACGCGGCTGGCGCATGACGGCGCAGCGGCGTGTCGTGGCCGAGGTCCTCGACGGGGACCATGTGCACCTGACTGCCGACGAGGTCCACGCGAGGGCCGTCGGCAAGCTGCCCGAGATCTCGCGCGCCACCGTCTACAACACCCTGGGCGAGATGGTCTCCCTCGGCGAGGTGCTGGAGGTCTCCACCGACCGCCGGGCGAAGCGGTACGACCCGAACGCGCACCGCCCGCACCACCACCTGATCTGCGGACAGTGCGGTGCCATCCGTGATGTGCACCCGGCGGGCGACCCGCTGGCCGACCTGTCCGCCGAGGAGCGGTACGGCTTCACGGTCTCCGGCGTCGAGGTGACCTACCGGGGGCTCTGTCCGAGCTGCGCCGAGACCCCTTGATGACGTGACGCGCGCCGGGCCCGCCTGTTCGACAGGCGGGCCCGTTCTGCTGCGCGCCTCTCTCCGGCCCGCTCCTCGGGCGCTCCCCCGCATGACGGAGGCCCGCAGCACGACGAAGGCCCGGATCTCTGGTCGAGATCCGGGCCTTCGTCTTCAGTAGCGGGGACAGGATTTGAACCTGCGACCTCTGGGTTATGAGCCCAGCGAGCTACCGAGCTGCTCCACCCCGCGTCGGTGAATGCAACATTACGTCAGCGAGTCGGGCTGCGCAAATTCCTTCACGCCGACCCCGAGGCCGGGGGGGTGGAGGGCCGTGGGCTGAGGGCTGAGCCGCGGGCCCGGGGGCTCCCCCGGGCGTTACGCGGTCAGCTCCTGGTGCAGGGCGTCGCGCAGCCGGGCCGCGCGCTCGGCCACCTCGGCCGGGCCCAGCTCCACGGCCCGCGCGCACCAGCGCTGCCCCTCGGTCAGCTCGCCCCGGCGGGCGGCGAGGAGCGCCAGGCGCAGCGCGGCCCGCCCGTGCCCGGCGTTGGCGGCGCGGCTCCACCAGAGGGCGGCCTCGCGCTCGCTGCCCTCGCGGGCCAGGAGCAGCCCCAGGTTGAAGGCGCCGTTGCGGCTGCCCGCCTCGGCGGCCTCCCGGTACCAGTGGGCGGCGCTCTCCACGTCCCCGCGGGCGGCGGCGAGCATGCCGACCCGGACCTGGGCGCGGCGGTGGCCCTGCTGGGCGGCCCGCTCGTACCACTCCTCGCACTCCGTCTTGGCCGGCATCGGCTCGCCCAGCGCGGGCGGGCCCGGCGGCGGCTGGCGGGCGTCGAGCACCCCGGCCAGCCGGAACGCCGCCTCGGCGCTGCCGCCGCCCGCGGCGCAGCGCAGATGGCGCTCGGCCTCCTGGTCCTCGCCGTCGCGCAGCAGGGCCATGCCGACCTGGAGGGCCGCGTCGGTGTGCCCGGCCGCCGCCGCGCGCTCGTACCAGCCCAGCGCCGTCCGGTCCTCGTCGCGTCCGGCGTGCAGGATGCCGAGGTTGAAGGCGGCGTCCACGCTGCCCGCCTCGGCCGCCTTGGAGAACCAGGGCTCGGCGCCGGTGTGGTCCCCGGCCTGGAGGAGCAGGACGGCGAGCGCGTTGGCGGCCTCGCGGTGGCCCGCGTAGGCGGCGCGGCGGTACCACTGCTCGGCCTGCGGGATGCGGTCCTGGGCGGCGCAGAGCAGCCCGAGGTTGTACGCCCCGTTCACGTCACCGGCGTCCATGGCCGCGCGGTACCACCGCTCGGCGGTCTGCTGCTCACCGCGTGCCGCGTGCAGGGCGCCCAGCGCGTTGGCCGCGTTGCCGTCGCCGTCCTGGGCGGCGCGCAGCCACCAGACGGCGGCGCTCTCCTCGTCGCCCGCGTCGCGCAGCAGGAAGCCGAGCGCGCAGGCGGCACGGGCCTCGCCCTCCTTGGCGGCGGTGAGGTACCAGCGGCCCGCCTCCTTCAGCTCGCCGCGCTGCTCCAGGATCGCGCCGAGGTGGAGGGCGGCGCGGCGGTGGCCCCGGGCGGCGGCGCGGCGGTACCACTGCTCGGCCTCTCCGATGCGGCCCGCCGCGGGTCCGGCCACGGGGCCGTCGCCGCCCTTGGTGCCGATAGCCCCCGGGACGGTCGCGCGGGTGCCAGTCGTGCTCGTCGGTCCGGTGCTCGCCGCGGCCGTCGTCGGGGCCGCGGGCGTGGCGGGGCCACCGGGCAGGGCGGGGCCCGGAGCCGCCCGGGGGGTGCCGGCCGCCGCCCGGCCCAGGCCGAAGGCGTCGTGCGGGTCCTCGACGGCGTTGCGCTCCAGGGTGCGGGCCAGCCGGTAGGCGGCCTCCCGGTGGCCCTGCTCGGCGGCGGCGCGCAGCCAGCGCTCGGCGCCGATGTCGCCCCGGTGCTCCAGGAGGTCGGCGAGCGCGTAGGCGCCCAGCGCGTGGCCCTGCTCGGCGGACTGGCGCAGCCAGTACTCGGCGCCGGGCTCGTCCCCCCGCTCGCGGAAGTGGCGGCCGAGGGCGTGCGCCGCGGCGGCCGAACCGGCCACGGCGGCCACCCGCCACCAGCCTGCGGCCTCGTCCGGGTAACCCCGCTGGTGGAGCAGGACACCCAGGTTGTTGGCGGCGGCCCGGTCTCCGTCGGCGGTGGCGGCGCGGAGGTAGGTCTCGGCGCCGTCCAGGTCACCGCGGCGGAGCAGCAGGGCACCCAGCACGCTCATGGACGCGGTGTCCCCGGCCTCGGCCGCCCGGCGGTGGCGGGCCTCCGCCTCGGCGCTGTCCGCCGCGTCGACGGCGTCCGTGGTGTCCTCGTCCGGTGCGGGCACGGCCGGGCTGGTCGCGCCCGGGCTGGTCACGCCCGTGACGGCGGCGGTGTGCATGGCATCCGCGTCCACATGTCCCACCGTCCTGGTGGTCTCGTCCGCTCCGGCCGCCCCGGCGATGACGGCGGCGAAGGCCGCGTCTGCCACCTCGTCCGTCTCCTGGCCGCGCCTCTGCACAAACCGCCCTGTCTCCAACAGAGTTGCCCTGTCCCCCATAAATACCATCGTCGCACCACCTGTAACCCGCGTACACCTGGTATATCGCGGCCAGTGAGGTCACTTCAGCGTTTTGTCGACATGCCCACAGAGAGACAAGTCAAACACGTCGGAACCCAACTGGTGCCCAGCGAACCGCACTTCACGCCCATGGAACGGATACGGCACGACGACATGACGAAGGCCCGGATCCCAAGGGATCCGGGCCTTCGTCATGGAGTAGCGGGGACAGGATTTGAACCTGCGACCTCTGGGTTATGAGCCCAGCGAGCTACCGAGCTGCTCCACCCCGCGTCGTTGTGTTCAAACCGTATCACGACGCGGGGTGGGGCTTTCTCAGGTGCCCTGGTCGCCGCCGCTGTCCTCCGGCTTCGCCGCCTCGCCCTCGGGCTTCTTGGCGGCCTCGCCCTCATCGGGCTTCTTGGCCGCTTCGGCCCCGTCCTTCTCCGGGGCGTCCGCCTTCTCGCCCTCGGACCCGCCCGCGGGCTGGGCCTTGGCCGCCCGCTCCAGGGCTTCCTGGAGGGCGTCCTGCGCCTTGCCGTAGGCCGGCCAGTCCTGCTCCTTCAGCGCCGTCTCACCGTCCTCGTACGCCTTCTGGGCGTCCGCGATGGCCTTCTTCAGCGCCTCGGTGCCGGTGGCCGGGGGCTTGGTGGTGTCACCCGGCGGCTCACTCGGGTCAGGGGTCTGATCCGCGTCGCCGTCGACCCCGAAGACCGCGTTGAGCGCGTCTCCCAGGTTGTTCTCGAAGACGATCTTCGAGCCGAACGAGGCCGCCACCTTGCGCAGCAGCGGGTAGTTCTGGTTGCCACCGCGCGTGTAGACGGGCTCGATG
Source organism: Streptomyces araujoniae (assembly GCF_050871195.1). Classification (NCBI taxonomy): domain Bacteria; kingdom Bacillati; phylum Actinomycetota; class Actinomycetes; order Kitasatosporales; family Streptomycetaceae; genus Streptomyces; species Streptomyces araujoniae. The sequence goes on along the minus strand of NZ_CP194070.1, from coordinate 5,374,269 downwards.
TAGAGGAAGCCGCCTTCGAGCGGGACCGTCAGCAGGTTGCCGTAGTCGATGTCGGAGTCCGTGCCCTTGAGGTTCCTCACGAACTCGGCGACATCGTCGTTACCGTTCAGCTCACTCTGTACCTGGCCCGGGCCCTTCACCGTGGAGGTGACCCGGAGCAGTCTCATCGTGCCGTAGTCCTTGCTGGCCGCGTCCGCGTTCACCGCCATGAAGGCGCCGAGGTTCGGGCGCCCCCTCGGGGTGAACGTGGTGGTCAGCGAGAACGCCTGCTGCTCCTGGCCCGGCATCTTCATGGACAGGTAGTACGGCGGGACGGAACCCGACTCCTTGGTGGTCGGGTCGGCCGGCACCTGCCACGCGTCGGAGCCGCTGTAGAACTGCGCGGGGTCCTCGACGTGGTAGCGGGTCAGCAGCTCGCGCTGGACCTTGAAGAGGTCCTGCGGGTAGCGCAGGTGGTCCATGAGCGACTGCGGGATCTTCGAACGGGCCTCCACCGTGCCCGGGAACGCCTTGCGCCAGGTCTTGAGGACCGGGTCCTTGGTGTCCCACTCGTAGAGCTTGACCTTGCCGTCGTACGCGTCGACGGTGGCCTTCACCGAGTTGCGGATGTAGTTGACCTGGTTCTGCTGGGCGACGACCGCGCGCTGGTTGGTGGTCAGCGAGTCGGCCGTGGTGTCGCCGAGCGTCGTCCGGGACGCGTACGGATAGCCGTTGGTCGTGGTGTAGGCGTCCACGATCCACTGGATCCGGCCGTCGACGACCGCCGGATAGGCGTCGCCGTCGATCGTCAGCCAGGGGGCGACGGCCTCGACACGCTCCTTGGGCGTGCGGTTGTACAGGATCCGCGAGCCCTCACCGATGGCTCCCGAATACAGGATCTGCGGCTCGCTGAAGGAGACCGCGTACGCCGCGCGGTTGAAGGTGTTGGAGAGGCTGACGCCGCTGTCGCCCTTGTAGCTGGTGGTCTTCTCGCCGTCCTCCTCGTAGTCCAGCTCCTTCTGGGGGCCGCCGACGATGGAGTACTGCTCGGTCTTCTCGCCGTAGTAGATCCGCTGCTCGTACTCCCCGAACTCACCGGTGGACGGCAGACCGGACTCGGTGAAGTCCGGGGAGCCCGTGGGGTTCTTGCCGGTGGTGGTGCCCCGGGCCGCGATGGCGCCGTAGCCGTGGGTGTACGTGAAGTGGTCGTTGATCCAGTTCCGCTTGGGCAGGCCCTGGATGTTCAGCTCACGCAGACCGATGACCGTGTCCTGCTCCTTGCCGTCCTCGCCCTTGTAGCGGTCGACGTCGAGCGTCTTGGGGAACTGGTAGTAGTTCCTCCGCTGCTGGAGCTGCTGGAAGGCCGGGGAGACCACGTTGGGGTCCATCACGCGGTAGCTGGCGGCCGTGTTGGCGGCGGCACGCAGCTTGGCGTCGTCGGTCGTGGTGGCCTGGCCGGAGTAGTCCTCCATCTGCGCCTTGTCGATGTCGTACGCATCGCGGGTGGCGTCGATGTTCTTCTGGATGAAGGGGGCTTCCTTGGCCTGCTCGTTCGGCTGGACCTGGAACTTCTGCACGATCGCCGGGTAGAGCCCGCCGATCAGGATCGCCGAGAGCACCATCAGGCCGAAGCCGATGACCGGGAGCTGCCAGGTGCGGCGCCACAGCGTCGCGAAGAAGAGCACGGCGCAGATCACGGCGATGCAGAACAGGATGGTCTTCGCCGGGAGGTAGGCGTTGGCGTCGACGTACCGCAGACCCGTCCAGTTCTCGGCGGCCTTGAAGTCACTGGACTTCACCGCGAGACCGTACCGGTCGAGCCAGTAGGCCACGGCCTTCAGCGAGACGAAGATGCCGAGCAGCACCGAGAGATGACCCGTGGCCGCACCGGTGGCGCGGGCGCCGGGGCTGGTGATGCGCAGCCCGCCGTACAGGTAGTGGGTCAGGGCGGCGGCGATCAGCGACAGCACGGTCGCCGCGAAGCCGAAGCCCAGCAGGAAGCGGTAGAACGGCAGGTCGAAGGCGTAGAAGGCGACGTCCAGCTGGAACTGTGGGTCCTTCGTGCCGAACGGCACCCCGTTGACGTACATCAGCCAGGTGCGCCACTGACCGGAGGCGGAGGCCCCGGCGATCAGTCCGACGAGCGCGGTGACGGCGAGCAGCACCCACTTCTTGAAGGGGGCGACACTCATCCGGTAGCGGTCGAGGCTCTGCTGCTCCAGCGACATCGCGCTCAGCGGCGGCCGGAGCCGGTGTGCGAGCCAGATGTTCACACCGATGGCCAGGGCCATCAGCAGTCCGAAGACGAGGAACAGCCCGATCTTGGTCCACAGGGTGGTGGTGAAGACGGAGGAGTACTTGACCGACCGGTACCAGAGCCAGTCCGTCCAGAACCCGGCGAACATCACGAAGGCCATGGCGAGAACCGCCAGGACCCCCAGGGTCATGAGCAGGGTGCGGACGCGCCGGGACGGGCGGCCGACACTGATCCGTGGCCCCGTGGGGCCTCCGCCGCGGTCCGGCATCTGGAAAGCCAACGTGCGCACCTCGAAGTTCGCGGTCGTCTGGAGCGGGGCCCGGCGGTCGCAGAGCCCACCTATGCAACTTACTGAAGCTTTACCTAGTTCCCGATACCGGGGCCGAAGGAGGCAGGATATTGCCCATGCCCAACGTTTCCCCCGCAGGACCCCCGATGGCCGCGAGCCCGCTCACCGTCGCCGTCCTCGAAATCGACGCCTATGCCTCCACTCTCGGCTGGGACCAGCCCGCCCGGCTGTTCGCCCTGGTCGACACCGCCCGGCTGCGGGCCCAGGAGCCCGGTCTGGCCAGCCAGCTCGGGCTGGACGACACCTCCGCCCCGGCCGCCTCCCTTACTCCGATCGAGCAGGAGGAGCTGCCCGCCGGCAAGGCGCTGGACGAGTTCCTCGGCACCATCGCCTGGCCCGACGCCGTGGCCGGCTGCGCCATGACCGTGGAGCGGCTGATGCTGCCGCCGTCCGCGGAGGCCTCCGTTCCGGATGGGCTCAGCGACAAGCAGCTCACCCAGTGGGTGGCCAGGCACCCGGACCGGCAGGAGGTGCGGATGACCGTGGCCGTGCTGCGGGACGGGGCGCGCGAGTCCGCCGTACGGCTGCGCGAGAAGGACTCCCCCACCGAGGTGCTGACCGGTGCCGGGCTGGTGCCGGGCCTGGCCGAGGCCCTCGCGGCGACGTTCGAGTCCTGACGGCCCGTCGCGCTTCCGCCCCGCCCGGCCACGAGGACCGGGCGGGGCCTGGACGGGACGGTGCGTGCCGGCCCGAACGGGGTCGGTCCGTGCCGACGCACAGGAGTCGGTCCGTGCCGGGTGCGCGGGAGCCCGTCCGTGCCAGGCGCGCAGGAGCCCGTCCATGCCGGGCGCGCGGGAGCCGGTCCGTGCCGGATCCGGCAGGACGGCCCGTGCCGCGTCCGGCGGGGCGGCCCGCCGGACCGAGCTGTCAGCTCGTGGAGCAGCTCGGCAGTCCGTCGGTCTTCCCGGCGCTGATCCGCTCCAGCGACTTCCGGGCGTCGTCGAGGGACTTGACCCGGACGAGGGTCAGCCCGTCCGGGATGTCCGCGGCGGCCGCGGCGCAGTTCTCGTCGGGGGTGAGGAAGTAGCGGGCGCCCGCGTCGCGGGCCCCGACCAGCTTCATGGTGATCCCGCCGATCGGCCCGACCTTGCCCGCGTCGTCGATGGTTCCGGTCCCGGCGACGAACCTGCCACCGGTCAGATCGCCCGGGGTGAGTTTGTCGATGATGCCCAGGGAGAACATCAGCCCGGCGCTGGGGCCGCCGACGTCCGCGAGCTTGATGTCGATCTCGAACGGGAAGGTGTGGTCCGTCCCGGCCCTGATGCCGACGACGGCCCGGTCCTTGCCGCCCTTCTCCGCGGCGGGCGCCTTCTCCGTGGTGATGGTGATCTTCCGGCTGCCCTCGGGGGCCCGGCCGGCCTTCTCGGCGGCGGTGGCCTCCTTGGCCGGGACGATGGTGAAGGTGACGTCCTCGCCGGGCTGGTGCTTGGTGACCAGCTCGGCCACGTCGCCGGGCTCCTCGACCGGGGTGCCGTCGACGGCCTGGATCACGTCGCCCGCGTGCAGCTTGCCCTCGGACGGGCTGTCCTTGACCACGGTGGAGACCACGACCTGGGTGGCGACCGGGATGTTCAGCTCCTTCAGGGCGGCGACCTTGGCGCTCTCCTGGGACTGGCTGAACTCCTCGGCGTTCTCCTGGGTCGACTGCTCCTCGGTCTTGCCGTCCGGGTAGAGCGTGTCGTGCGGGACGACGACGCTGTCGTGGGCCAGCCAGCCCCAGACGGCCTGGCCCAGGTTCATGCGGTAGTCGGCGCCGGTGACCCGGACCGTCGTCATGTTGAGGTGCCCGGAGGTCGGGTAGGTCTTGCGGCCGACGATCCGCAGGACCGGTTCGCCACGTGCCTCGCCCAGCGTGTTCACCGTCGGTCCGGGAGACATCTCCGAGTACGGCACTTTGATCAGCAGGCCTGCGCAGAACAGCGCGATGAGGATGAGGGTGGAGGCGAGCATCGTCGCGGTGCGGCGTGGCATGGAACGACAGTACGGGAAGGGCCCGTAGGTCCACCGTCGGGGCCGGTCCGTCCGTGGAGTGGCCGGAGCGCGGCGGACCGGTGGTCACGCGGCTTCGACGGCCTCAGAGTGCTCCGGAACCGGAGTGCGACTTCTCCATCGCGTCGCGGAATCTGGCGTACCCGGCGAGTTCGGTGACATCGCCGGTCGTGCGGTTGCGAGCGGCCCAGCTCGCCCATATCGCACCACCGACAGCAGCGAAAAGTGGAATCAACAGCCAAGCGAGTGCCGCCATCACGACCTCCCTACCCCATGAGCGACCGAGTGATCGATCTGCAGATTAACGATCCGGAAGACCAACGCTCACGGCAGGGGTGCGGTTACGCAAATCGGGGCTGATGCGCCCCGGTCCGGTTTGCGCTCAGCAGGCGCCGACCCACTCCTCCGTACCGTCGGAGAAACGCTGGTGCTTCCAGATCGGAACCTCGTGCTTGAGGTCGTCGATGAGCTTGCGGCAGGCGGCGAAGGCCTCCGCGCGGTGCGGGCAGGCGACGGCGACGACCACCGCCAGATCGCCCACCTCCAGTTCACCCACCCGGTGGACGGCGGCGAGGCCGCGGACCGGGAAGTCGGCGACGACCTTCTCCGCCACTCGGCGCAGCTCGTCCTCGGCGGAGGGGTGGCAGGAGTAGCCGAGCGCGCCGACGTCCTGACCGCCGTCGTGGTTGCGCACGGTGCCGACGAAGAGGGCGATGCCGCCCGCGGCGTCGTCCCCGACGGCACGGAAGACCTCGTCGACGGAGAGCGCGCTCTCCCGGATCGCCAGCAGCCGGATGGGATCCGCGGCCGCCTGCTCGCCGGGGTGGTCCTGGGTACGTGCCATGCCTCCATCGTGCCGTACGGCACCGACAACACGGAATTGCCTGTTCGACCGGCGGACACCCGGCCGCGTTGGAGCCTCCTACAGGAGGCCGGGGACGCCTTCGGCACAGGCCGTGTGTCAGATGCGGCGGCGGGCCTTGCGGGCGCGGCGGACGAGGGCGGCGGTGCCCAGCAGCGCGACGGTGGCCCCGGCGGCCGTGGCGGAGACGGCGGTGGCGTCCTTGCGGCCGAGCCGGCGTCCGGCGACCGTGTGGCGTCCCTCGACCTCCTCCAGGAGCGCGCCGAGCACCTCCTCGTTGGTCCACTTCGGCCGCCACCCGGCGTCGTGCAGCCGGCTCACGCTGACCACCCAGGGGTGCATCGTGTACGCGAGGTCTCCGGCCGGGGACGGGGTGAGCCCGATGCGGTGCAGCCGGGCGGCCGCCCCCAGGGCGACGGCGGAGGGCAGCTCCATCCGGCGCACCCCGCTCAGCTCCTCGACCTCCTCCTGTTCGAGCCAGCCGTCGCAGCCCACCGCGAACTCCCCGTCGATCCTCCCCAGGGCCGCGTACTCCAGGGCCGTCACCAGGTCGTCGACGTGGCAGAACTGCCAGGTGGGGCGGGAACCGGCGACCACCAGGAGACGCGGTGACTCGAAGTAGCGGGTCAGGGCGGTGTCGGTGCCGCCGACCAGGACGGTGGGGCGGACGACGGTGACGTTGAGCCCGGGGTGGGCGCGGGGCGCGCGGCGGCCGAGCCGTTCGATCTCCAGGAGGTCACCGACGCCGGTGGCCTCGGCGGTGGCTCGCAGCTCGGCGTCCTCGGAGAGCGGCACGTCGTTGTCGGCGAGCGCCCCGTAGACCATCGCCGAGGTGCACAGCACGACCCGGTGGACCCCGGCGGCGGCCGCGGCGGTGAGCACGGTCTGGGTGCCCCGCACGTTGTACGCGGTACGGGCGGCGGAGTCGGTCTCCAGGTCGAGGTCGAGCGCCAGGTGGACGACGACGTCCGCGCCGCGCAGCTTCTCGGCGATGGCCGGGTCACGGACGTCCAGGATGTGCCAGGTCGCCTCGGAGACCTCGCCGCGCCGCTCGTCGATCGCGATGACCCGCTTGATCTCGTCGGACGCGGCGAGGTGGGCGGTCAGCAGCTCACCGACGCCGGTCGCGGCACCGGTGACCGCGACGACGGGGCCCCGGCTCCGGGGGCGTTTCTTCTCGGGCGTGCTCTCGGGCGAGGGGTCGGTCAGGTTTCGCGCTGCGCGAACCTGTGGATCTGGGGAACTCACCGGGCGTCTCCAGCGGTTGTCTTCAGTACGTACCCGAATGACGCGTACGTACCAGGTGGCGTCCATCCTGCCGCAGGCCGCGAGTCGGCGGAGCACTGAGGCCCGAAGCGGGCGTGGTGTCTACGCTGGATGGTGATGTCGGGCAGTCGCCGTCGGTTCGAGCCGACGGCCCTAGGAGCCGAGGAAACCCGTGAGTGACACCCCATTCGGATTCGGCCTTCCGCCGGAGGAGCCGGACGACGGCGACAAGGGCAAGAAGAAGGACCCCACCGAAGGTGGGCAGAGCGCGGGCGGGGCGGGGAACCCGTTCGGTTTCGGGCCGGGAGCGGGCGGCGACAACCCGTTCGCCGCAATGTTCGGCTCGATGAATCCGAACGATCTCGGTGCGGCCTTCCAGCAGCTCGGCCAGATGCTGAGCTACGAGGGCGGTCCCGTGAACTGGGACATGGCGAAGCAGATCGCCCGCCAGACCGTCTCGCAGGGCACCTCGGACGGGACCAAGGACGCGAGCGTCGGCCCCGCCGAGCGGTCGGCGGTCGACGAGGCGCTGCGGCTGGCCGACCTCTGGCTGGACGGCGTGACGTCGCTGCCCTCCGGTTCGGTCTCCACCGTGGCGTGGAGCCGCGCGGAGTGGGTCGAGGCGTCGCTGCCGGCCTGGCAGCAGCTGGTCGACCCGGTGGCCGAGCGGGTGGGCGCGGCGATGGGCGATGTGCTGCCCGAGGAGATGCAGGCCATGGCGGGCCCGCTGATCGGCATGATGCGGTCGATGGGCGGCGCCATGTTCGGCCAGCAGATCGGGCAGGCCGTGGGGGTGCTGGCCGGTGAGGTGGTCGGCTCCACGGACATCGGGCTGCCGCTGGGCCCGGCGGGCAAGGCCGCGCTGCTCCCGCTGAACGTGGCGCAGTTCGGCAAGGACCTGAGCGTCCCGCAGGACGAGGTGCGGCTCTATCTGGCGCTGCGCGAGGCCGCCCACCAGCGGCTCTTCGCCCATGTGCCGTGGCTGCGCTCGCACCTGTTCGGCGCGGTCGAGTCGTACGCGCGGGGCATCAAGGTCGACACGAGCAAGCTGGAGGACGTGGTCGGCCAGTTCGACCCCTCGCACCCCGAGCAGTTGCAGGACGCCCTTCAGCAGGGCATGTTCCAGCCCGAGGACACGCCCGAGCAGAAGGCGTCCCTGGCCCGGCTGGAGACGGCTCTCGCGCTCGTCGAGGGCTGGGTGGACGCCGTGGTCCACGAGGCCGCGAAGTCCCGGCTGACCTCCTCGGACGCACTGCGCGAGACCATGCGGCGGCGCCGTGCCTCCGGCGGTCCGGCCGAGCAGACGTTCGCCACGCTCATCGGCCTCCAGCTGCGCCCGCGCCGGCTGCGGGACGCCTCGCGGCTGTGGGCCTCGCTCACCGACGCCCGGGGTCTGGAGGGCCGCGACGCGCTGTGGGCGCACCCGGACATGCTGCCGACCGCCCACGACCTGGACGACCCGGACGGCTTCGTCCACCACGAGCAGGCGGACTTCTCCGAGCTGGACAAGATGCTCGGCGAGGCGGCGAAGGGCCCGCAGAAGTCCACCGGGAGCGACAGGACCGTCGACGAGGGCGGCGAGGCCGGCAAGGGCCCCGAGGACAAGGGCGAAGGCGGCACGGAGGACGGCAAGGACGGCCGCGACCGGTGACGCTGCACGACGACGCCACCCTCGTACTGAAGGGTTACGCCCCCGGGGGCGAGGCGGGCGCCGACCAGGCGGAGCTGCGCCAGGCGTATCTGGAGCATCTGGCGCGCCATGCCGACGGCCTGTGGAAGGCGTGCGGGGCCGGGCATCTGACGGCCAGCGCGCTGGTGATCGACCCCGCGCGGGAGAAGGTGCTGCTCACCCTGCACCGCAAGCTGCGGATGTGGCTCCAGATGGGCGGGCACTGCGAGGAGCGGGATGTGACGCTGGAGGCGGCGGCGCTCCGGGAGGCGACGGAGGAGTCCGGCATCACGGGGCTCACCCTGCTGCCGGGCGGCCCGGTCCGGCTGGACCGGCATCCCATCCCGCCGCCGTGCCACTGGCACCTGGACGTGCAGTACGCGGCACTGGCCCCGGCCGGGGCGGCGGAGCGGATCAGCGAGGAGTCCCTGGAGCTTCGCTGGTTCGGCTACGAGGAGGTGGCCGCGGTGGCCGACGCCTCCGTCGTACGGCTGCTGGAGGCGACCCGCGCGCGGCTGTAGCGGGTAGCTGTGGGTGAGGGGCGGCCTCTGTGGAGGCCGCCCCTCACCCATGTGCCGATGCCGGTCAGTTCCAGGCGTTGTTCTGGTTCTGGCCGTGGGCGCCGTGCTGGCCCATGCCGAACTGCGCGCGGGCGCCCTGCCCGATCTGGGCGTTCTGCGGGGGCATGACCTCGCTCGGCTGGACGAGGGCGAAGCCCTGTCCGAGGAAGCTCAGCTCCCACCCCTCGCCGGTGCTGCCCCGGCGCCGGAAGACGCCGCTGGAGTGCGTCTGGGCCTGCATCTGCACCCGCAGGGCGCTGGACCAGGCCACGATGGCGTCGGCGTCCACGTTGACGTACTTGTCGGGCGTGACCTGCATCATCAGGGGCTGGCCGGAGGTCATGAGGGCGACCTTGCCGGTGCCGGTGATGTTGAGCTGGTACTTGCCGCTGCCGGAGATCCCGTACTGGCTGTCCACCGCGATGACCTCGGTGTGCAGCGAGGAGTCGAGCGCGAGGACGTAGGCGCTGTCGACGGTCATCCCCTCGCGGTCGACGTCCACGACGTGGATGTGCTGGGCGAGGTTGGCGAAGTAGACGGTGCCCTGGCCGGAGACGCGCATCAGGTCCAAGCCCTCGCCGGTGTGGGCGCGGGCCCGGCGCTGGTTCTGCGACTGGTACTCGCCGTCGAAGTCCATCAGCCCCTGGTAGGCGACCATCGCGCCCTTGCGGGCGAGGATGTCGTCCTGTCCGGTGAGCGCCACCCGCAGGAGCTGCGGGTTCTGGATCGTGTACCGGTCCTGGGACTGCTGCTCGGTGTGGTTGAAAAGCGGACTCTGCATGGTGTTCCCTCCCCTCAGTTCCGGACCCGCAGGCGGTCCGTACTGTCCTCGCTCGGCTGGACGACGACGATGCCCTCCCCGGAGAAGGCCATCTGGTACGCCTCGCCGCTGCCGCGGCCGATCAGGGCCCCGGCCTTGAAGCTGCGCTTCCCCTTGACCTTGAGGTTGGTGGACCAGGCGACGAGCGCGTCCGGGTCGACGTACGTCTCGTCCTCGCCGCGTCCGCAGTCGACGACGATCGGGGTGCCCCGGGAGGTGATGGCGACCCATCCGGTGCCCTGGACGGCCACGTTCCACAGGCCCTGTCCGGCGAACTTGGCCATCCCCTTGACCCGCTCGACGCCCCAGGTGAGGTGGGCGTCGAAGGCGAGGAGGTTGGTGCCGTTGACCGAGATGGACTCGTTGTTCAGGTTGAGGACGACCACGTCGGCGCCGTAGTCGGCGAGGTAGAGCAGCCCGTCGCCGGAGCACTTCATGACGGGGGCGCCCTCGCCGGTGATCCACTGGGAGGCGACCTGCCGGGCGGCGGGCGGGTTGGGCTCGTACTGGATGAACCCCTCGTACGCCACCATCGAGCCGGTGCGCGCGTAGAGGTCCTGCCCGGAGGCCATGGCGACCTTGAGCATGGCCGAACCGTGGTTCTCCATGCGGGCCGTGACGGGGGTCGGGGCGTAGCCCGTGAGTTGCTGGTTCATGACGGGCTCCCTCAGACCTCGTAGGGCTGGACGACGATGAAGTTGCCGGGCGCTCCCCGGAACTGGAGGTTCACGGTCTCACCGCTGTGCCCCGGATACGCGTTGCGGCGCAGCCGGACCTGGCTGGAGACGATCACCTGGGAGGCGGCCGACCAGGCCACCACCGCGTTGCAGTCGGCGAACGTGGTGGGGGTGACCGGCAGGACGACCGGGGTGCCGTGGGTCTTGATGACCACGGTGCCGGTGCCCTGGAACTGCATGGTGAACAGGGCGCCGCCGGGGATGCCGTGCCCCTCGACCCGGCGCACCTCGTACTGGAGGGACTCGTCGAAGGCGAGGACGCTCTCGGCGGAGACGCAGATGGCGTCGCCCTGCAGCTCGATCGGGTGCAGATACGAGCCTTCCTCGGCGAGGAAGACCTGGCCGCGGCCGGTGCACCGCATCAGCTGCATCTCCTGGCCGGTGGCGTTGCCGACGACCCGGCCGACGAACCCGGCCCCCTTGTAGCCGAAGTCCACCTTGCCCTGGTACATCACCATGCTGCCCTGGCGGGCCAGCACCCCGGCTCCGCCCATGGTCAGGTCGACCCGCATGAGCTGCTGGTTCTGCGGGGTCCAGCGCTGCCCGGTGGGGGTCTCCTTGTAGAGCTGGAGGGCCGCGTGCAGCCCGGCACCGGCTGCCGGAAGGCCCTGCGGCACGCCTTGGGGTGCGCCGGGGGGCTGCTGCCCGAAGGGAGCGGGCTGACCGTACGGGGCCGGGGCGGGCTGACCGTAGGGCGCGGGCGCGGGCTGGCCGTAGGGCGGCGTGGGCGCCGGCTGGCCGGGGTGTTGGCCCGGGACCTGCCCCGGCACCTGGCCGAACTGTGGCTGCGGGGACTGGGGAGGCTGGTGGCCGGGCCGGCCGTACGGTGCCGGGGCCGGGGGCGCCTGCGGGGTGAGCGGGGCCGCGATGGTGGGCGCCGCGTGCATCGGCTGCTGTGGTGCGGGGGCGGGTGCGGGCGGGGCGCCGAAGGACGGTGCGGGCTGCGGGGCCTGGGGTGCGGGCGGGGCACCGAAGGCCGGGGGCGCGGCGGCCTGGGCCGGCGGGGCGAACCCGGGAGCCGCCTGCGGGGCGGCCGGAGCCTCTTCCTCCTCGGCGACCTCGCCACCGAAGTTCTTCAGGAGCGCTTCGAGGCCGCCGTCGAAGCCCTGGCCGACGGCGGCGAAACGCCAGACGTCCTTCAGGTAGAAGTCACCGAGCATCACCGCGCGCTCGGTGGTGAACTCCGAGCCGGTGAAGGCGTAGCGGACCACCTCTTCACCGCCGGCGACGATCCGGATGTAGCCGGGGCCGACCTGGGACATCTGTCCGGGACCGTCGATCGTCGCGGTGAAGGAGAGCTTCTGGACGGCGGCCGGGATGCGGTCGAGCGTGACGCGGAAGGACTCGGTGTCGCCGGACTGCGCGCCCAGGAGCTGAATCGACTCCTCGGGCGATTTCGGCTGATTGAAGAAGATGAAGTACCGGTCGTCCGAGAGCTGCTCGTTGGCGTCCAGACCGAAGCAGCTGATGTCGAAGGTCAGTCCAGGGGCGGCGATCTGCACACCTACGTACAGATCTGTCCCTGGTGTGAGATCACTGAGCTTGGCCTTGTGGCCTCGTTGGAATTCCCTGGCCATACGTAACGACCGTCCCCCATCCCGAAGGTGAATGCGTCGCGTCAGGCTAACCGCAATCCGCGACATCCGGCCAAGCCGGTACACACCCGGTACAGAACCACCGGGTGCGGCCCTCCGGGGTCACTCCTCGGTCGCGGCCGGCGGCGGGGGCAGCTGATCGGCAGCCACCACTCCCTCGAGATAGCCGCGGGCCCGCTCGGTCCGCGGGTACGCCTCCAGCAGTCGCCAGAAGTCCGGGCCGTGGCCGGGGACGAGCAGATGGGCCAGCTCATGGAGGAGTACGTAGTCGACGACGTACTCCGGCATGCCCTGGAGCCGGTGCGAGAGCCGGATGCTGCCCTCGGCGGGGGTGCACGAGCCCCAGCGGGTGTTCTGGTTGGTCACCCAGCGCACCGAGGCGGGCCGGGCCCTGCCGTCGAAGAACTGGGCGGACAGCCGCCCGGCCCGCTCCGTCAGCTCGGCGTCCCCGAGGACCCGCCTGCTCTCCTGGGCCGCGAGCCTGTCGAGCATCACGCCCACCCAGCGCCGCTCCTCCGCCTCCGACATCCGGGCGGGGATGAGCACGATCGTGCGGCCGCCCTCCCGGTACGCGGAGACCGATTTCCTGCGCCGGGTGCTCCTGCGGACCTCGACCGCGCCGGCCTCCGAGGCGCGGGGCGTGCGGGAGGCCGTATCGGGCTGCTGGCTCACGGCGCTGCGCGCGGGGGTCTCCCCGACGACGCCGGGTGACGGGTCTGCGGGCACGCCTCGACGTTACCCGCTGCCCGTGGGGGAAGTCCCGCCTCCGGGGCCGTTCACCACCGATCCCCACCACTCCCTCCCGGGCCGCGCACCCTGTCCGCCCCGGGCCGCGCACCCTGTCTGCCACCAGTGCCTCACCATTTGCATGACTAATAGCCCCTGCCTGTGGATAACTCCGCGCACACTCCGTCGCCGGGGCGCATCCTGGCAATGGCTCGACGCGGCCGGGGATCTCCCGGGCACGCGGTCACGCAACCGATCGGGGGAGAGCCGTGCGTCTCGGGGGAGAAGTCCTGCATCCGATGCTGAAGCCCGCACTGCGCCGGGCATGGCGTGGACGGAACACCGTGCAGTTCGGGGTGACCCCCGCGCACGCGGTGACGCTGGGTCCGGTGGACATCGCGACGGGCAGCTTCCTGGAGCTGCTCGACGGGACGCGCGGGCTGCCGTTGCTCCGCGAGGAGGCCCGGGCCCTGGATCTGTCGGACCGTCATGTGAACGTCCTGGTGCGGCGGCTGGCGGAGGCGGGGCTGCTCGACGACGCCCGGGCCGCCGGGCCGCAGGCGGAGGTCCTGCGCCACCGGGCCGAGGTGATGGAGCGTCAACGCCCCGATGTCGCCTCGCTCTCCGTCGTGCACCCCGGGCCGGGCGAGGGGCTGCACCGGATGGCGGCCCGGCAGGCGATGCGGGTCCAGGTGCGGGGCGCGGGGCGGGTCGGGGCGTCGATCGCGGCGGTGCTGTCCGGCTCCGGGGTGGGCCAGGTGGAGGTGCTGGACGGCGGCCGGGCGGAGCCGGGGGACGTGGCGCCGGCCGGGCTTCCGCCCGAGGCCGTGGGGGAACGGCGCGATGTGGCGGCCCGCCGACTGGTCCGCCGGGCCGCCCCGGGACCGGCGCCCCGGTCGGGCGGGGCGGAGCGGGGTGCGGCGGGCGCCCCGCCGGGACTGTCACTGATCGTCGTCGCGCCCCGGGACGGGCTCTCGGTGTACGCGCCGGTGCCGGACACCGCCTCCCCTTGGATCGCGTCGGGCACCCCTCATCTCTATGCCGGGGTGATCGAGGCGACGGGGGTGGTCGGGCCGCTCGTGCTCCCGGGCGGCACGGGGTGCGCGGGGTGTCTGGAGCTGCACCGCGCGGACCGGGATTCGCAGTGGCCCCGGATGCTGGCGCAGTGGCGTTCGGGGCGGCGGGGTGCGGCGGTGCCCGCCTGCGATCTGGGGCTGGCCACGGCGGTCGCCGGTCTCGCGGCGGCTCATGCCCTGGCGTTCCTGGACGGGGAACTGCCGGCCAGCACCGGGGCGCGCTGGGAGGCGGCGCTGCCCCTGATGGAGTGGCGGAGCGAGCGGATCGGCCCGCATGGAGACTGCGCCTGCGGAGCGGCCGAGCGCCGCCGGGGGGCGGGGGCCTCCGGTAGCCGTCCGGCGCAGGACACAATGGCCGGGTGACCGCAGCCGACGGGTGAAGCCGGAGGACCGGGCGGCACGGCAGTCTGGGAACTGGAGGGGCACATGTCTGATCTTCCCCGGAAGGCGGTTACGCGTACCGCCAAGCTGGCCGCGCTGCCGCTCGGCTTCGCCGGCCGTGCCACCTGGGGCCTGGGCAAGCGGATCGGCGGCAGGTCCGCCGAGCTGGTCGCCCGCGAGGTGCAGCAGCGCACGGCCGAGCAGCTGTTCAAGACCCTGGGCGAGCTGAAGGGCGGGGCCATGAAGCTGGGCCAGGCCCTCTCTGTCTTCGAGTCGGCTCTCCCGGAGGAGATCGCGGGCCCCTACCGGGCCGCGCTGACCAAGTTGCAGGAGGCCGCACCGCCCCTGCCCACCGGGACGGTCCACGCGGTGCTGGCCGAGCGGATCGGTGAGGACTGGCGGGAGTACTTCCTGGAGTTCGAGGACAAGCCGTCGGCCGCCGCCTCGATCGGGCAGGTCCACCGGGGAGTGTGGCACGACGGCCGTGAGGTGGCCGTGAAGGTGCAGTATCCGGGCGCGGGCGAGGCGCTGCTCTCGGACCTCGCCCAGCTCAGCCGCTTCGCCCGGCTGCTCGGCCCGCTGGTGCCGGGCATGGACATCAAGCCGCTCATCAAGGAGATGCGCGAGCGGGTGTCGGAGGAGCTGGACTACGAGCTGGAGGCGCAGTCCCAGCGGGAGCACGCGGAGGAGTTCGCGGGCGATCCCGATGTGGTGATCCCGGGGGTGGTGCACCAGTCGGACCAGGTGCTGGTGACGGAGTGGATGGACGGGATCCCGCTGGCCGACGTGATCGCGGACGGTACGCCGGAGCAGCGGGACCGGGCCGGACAGCTACTGGCACGCTTCCTCTTCTCGGGCCCGGCCCGCACCGGACTCCTGCACGCCGACCCGCACCCGGGCAACTTCCGGCTGCTGCCTCCACTGGATGCCCCGGGCGCCGAGGACGCGCCGAACGAAGTGGACGGTCCGGAGGCCCTGGCCGACCCGGACGGTTCAGCCGGTACGGACGGCTCCGCTCGCCCGGACAGTTCCGCTCGCCCGGATGGCTCCGCCGACCCGGATGGTTCCGCCGACCCGGACGGCACGGAGGGGGGCGGAGACGTCGGGGCTGCCGGGGACTGGCGGTTGGGGGTGCTGGACTTCGGGACGGTCGACCGGCTGCCGGGCGGGTTGCCGTGGACCATCGGGGAGTCCCTGCGGATGACGCTGGAGGGCGACGGGGCCGGGGTCTACGGGCGGCTGCGGGACGAGGGGTTCGTGAAGGAGTCGATCGGCCTGGAGCCGGCCGAGGTCCTCGACTATCTGCTCCCGATCATCGAGCCCGCGCAGGTGGAGGAGTTCACCTTCTCCCGGGGCTGGCTGCGGGACCAGGCGGCCCGGATCGCCGATCCTCGCTCCCCCGCGCACCAGCTGGGCAGGCAGCTGAACCTCCCGCCGTCCTACCTCCTGATACACCGGGTCACGCTCAGCACGATCGGGGTGCTGTGCCAGCTGGGCGCGACGGTCCGGCTGCGGGACGAACTCGAAGCGTGGCTGCCGGGATTCGTGGCGGAGGACGAGGAAAGCGACGAGGCCGGGGAGAGCGGGACCGGGTCGGAGGGTAAGGATCCGGAGCCGGTCCCGGGGGGCGACGCGTAGGGCGTCACCACCAGAGGGAGTCGAGGCGGCTCTCGATCGCTCTGATGTGGAGGCGGGCGCAGCTCTCGCAGAAGTGGAGAAGCCGCCCGTCCTCCACGGAGGAGAGCCAGGTCAGCGGGGGCGTACCGCCTGCGGCGGCGGTGCCGCAGCGGGCGCAGACCACGGGTCCGGTGGCCGGTTCTTCGGGGGAATGCGTGTCCTCGTCCACGTCGTGACGATATCCCCGTGGCGTGGCCTCGGCACCACAACGCACCGCGGGGCCGCCCTGACTCGGACGGCCCCGCGGTGGGGTGGTGGCCCCTCACCCGGCAGAGCGGGTGCCGGATGAGGAGCCGGGTGCCCCGGAAGGGGAGCTCCGGTGCTCCGGTGGGGAGCGGTGCCGCTCCGGTCGTGGAGCGCTCGTGCTCCGGTTGTGGAGCGGAGAGGTGGGGCCTCTCAGTGCATGACGGCCATGGCCAGCGCGCGGCGGGCGCGCAGCGAGGCGCGCTCCGCCCGGCGCTGCATCCTGCGGGCTGCGGCGAGGCGCACCGCTCGGCGGTCGCTCTCGGCCTCCCGCAGGCGGTCGTGCATATGCGCACGCGCCAGGGCTTCGGGGATGAGTTGCATTTCGCGGGTCCTGTTCTGACGCGAGTCGTTCGCGCCGGTGATGGTGACGTCCGGGGTTGCGGAACCGACGGGCTCCTGCGTGGGGGTGATCATTGGTGCCTGATTCCGGGGGTCATGAGTCTGGGGACGGTCGATGGTTCCGAGGCGCGGCCACCGCGTGGGGGCGGGGGCGCAGTGGTCGGCGATCACGCTGCGACCGGGTTCTTGCGCGGGCGGCCACGCGGCCGCTTGCGGGCCACGACGACACCCTGGACGAAGAGCTCGCCACCCCAGACGCCCCACGGCTCGCGCCGCTCCTTGGCGCCGGCGAGGCAGGCCTCGACCAGCGGGCAGGTACGGCAGAGCGACTTGGCGTACTCGACGTCGGCCGGGGACTCGGCGAAGAAGACCTCGGGGTCGTACGAGCGGCAGGGGACGGGTACGCCGAGGTTCTCGATGGCGTCGTCGAGCGCGGTGAGCGCGGTGAGGGGGAGCAAGGTGGAGTCCTCCGTGGAGCCGGGCGGGGAGATCAAGTCGGACTGCGGTACTGACGGGGCGTGCGCGTCGAGTTGCACGGTGGGTGTTGTCCTCGTCTGGTCGTGCCGGCCTGTTGGCCGGTTGGCGGCTGGTACTGCTGGTCCGAGGCGCCTTGGCATGTCCCGTCCGTTCGGACAAAACAAAAGGGCCGCGGATCCCGAGTGGGGTTCCGCGGCCCTGAGGCGCCGGCCTGATGCTGGATCAGGCTGGATCGCTCCAGGGTTCAGGCCCACGGAAGGCCCACATCGTGTGGTGCTGCTGCGTCTGCTTCTTGGCTCCGGCACCGGCCGCCGCAAAGGCATAGGCCTGAGCCTGTGCATCCTTCGCTACTGCTGCCGCCGGTGCCTCGATCGGTCGCTCATTGCGCTCCCGGACCACGGGGAGGCTCGCGAAGAACAGCGGGCTGACGGCGGAGACGCCGGACAGACCGGTGGCGCTGAGCGAGACGACCGAGGAACGGGTGAGGCCGAGCGAGCAGGCGGAGACGACCGAGAGACCGGTCATTTTCTGGGTTCCGATGATGCTGATCACTTCAATCGCCTCCTCTCGGCGTCTAGGGGGACCGGCCGGAGCCGGTCGCGCGTATTCGGATAAGTACAGCACGGTTTCAGGGCTTCAGAGAAGTCGCTGTTCCCGTGGTTAAGAACCTATGGTGACGACTGGTGCGGGCGCAAACTATTTTCTGGACGAGTTTTCCTCAGCTCTCACCGGCACCCTCCTCGGGTCCCTCACCGACCGTCTCACCTGCGCAGATGGCCAGGACATCGGCTCCGAAACGGGTCAGCTTCCGGTTGCCGACGCCGGCGATGACGACCAGCTCCCCCTCGGTGGACGGCACGGCCTCGGCGATGGCCATCAGGGTCTTCTCGGTGAAGACGCAGTAGTCGGGCTGGCTCAGCCGGGCGGCCTGGCCCGCCCGCCAGTCGAGCAGCCGGCCGTAGAGCGCCTCGTCCATGTCGGAGGGGCACTCCTCGCACCGCATCAGCTTCATCTCGCCCGCGTCGGTGAGGGTGCGGCCGCAGACCCGGCACCGCACCGGCTGCCGGGGCCTGCGCTCGACGGCCTCGCTCCGGCGTTCGGCGGCCCCGGCGGAGCGGCCGGTCCCCCGGTCGATCCCGCCGCCGCCTCCCGCCCCGCCCCGGGCGCCCGGTGCCGTGGAGCCCGGCCGGAGCCCGTTGAGGAACCGGGTGGGCCTGCGGTTCGCCCGGCCGCCGGGGGACCGCGCCAGGGACCAGGAGAGCGAGAGGTGGTGGCGGGCGCGGGTGACGCCGACGTACAGCAGGCGCCGCTCCTCCTCGATCTGCTCCTCCGTCTTGGCGTAGGCGATCGGCATCATGCCCTCGGTGAGGCCGACCAGGAACACCGCGTCCCACTCCAGCCCCTTCGCCGCGTGCAGCGAGGCCAGCGTGACGCCCTGGACCGTCGGGGCGTGCTGGGCGGCCGCCCGCTCGTCCAGCTCCCGCACCAGGTCGGTCAGGGTCGCCCCGGGCTTCGCCGCCTCGAAGTCCTCCGCGAGCCGCACCAGCGCGGCCAGCGACTCCCAGCGGTCGCGCACGGCCCCCGACCCGGCGGGCGGGCGGGTGGTCCATCCCTTGGTGGAGAGCACCGCCCGCACCTGGGCGGCCAGGTCCTCCGCCCCGTCCAGCAGGGAGTCGTTGCGCCCGGCCCGCGCCGCGCCGCGCAGGGCGGTGCCCGCCTCCCGTACCTCCGCGCGCTCGAAGAACCGCTCCGCGCCGCGCAGCTGGTAGGGCACGCCCGCGTCCGCCAGGGCCTGCTCGTAGACCTCGGACTGGGAGTTGACCCGGTAGAGGATGGCGATCTCCCCGGCCCGGACGCCCGCCGCGATCAGGTCCCGGACCCGACGGGCGGTCGCCTCGGCCTCATGGGGCTCGTCGGGATACTCCGCGTAGACCGGCTCGGGGCCCTTGTCGCGCTGCGAGACCAGCTCGAGGCGGTGGTCGGCGGCCCTGCCCCGGGCCTGGCTCAGCAGCCCGTTGGCGAGGTGGACGACCTGGGGGGTGGAGCGGTAGTCCCGGACCAGCTTGACGACCGTCGCCCCGGGGTGGCGGGTGCGGAAGTTCAGCAGGTGGTCGGGGGTGGCCCCGGTGAAGGAGTAGATCGTCTGGCTGGCGTCCCCGACCACGCAGAGGTTGTCCCGGTCCCCCACCCACAGATCGAGCAGCCGCTGCTGGAGCGGGCTCACGTCCTGGTACTCGTCGACGACGAAGTGCTGGTACTGGCCGCGCACGTGGTCCGCGATGTCGTGCCGGTCCTGGAGGATGCCGACGGTGAGCAGCAGCACGTCCTCGAAGTCGATCACCGAGCGGTCGCGCTTGAGCTGCTCGTACGTGGAGTAGATCTGGGCGAGCACCGCCGGGTCCCGGGGGGCGTCCCGCTGGGTCTTGGCGACGGCGGCCGGATAGTCGGCGGGGACGGTCTGGGTGACCTTGGCCCACTCGATCTCGCCGGTGACGTCCCGCAGCTCGTTGCGGTCGAGCCGCAGCTCGCAGCGGGCGGCGGCCTCGGCGACCAGCTGCACCTTCCGCTCCAGCAGCCGGGGCAGCTCACCACCGACTGCTTTCGGCCAGAAATACTGGAGCTGCCGGAGCGCAGCCGAGTGGAAGGTCCGCGCCTGGACGCCGGTCGCGCCGAGCTGGCGGAGCCGGCCCCGCATCTCCCCCGCGGCCCGGTTGGTGAACGTGACGGCCAGGACCGCGGCGGGCTGGAGGATGCCCGCGCGCACCCCGTACGCGATGCGATGGGTGATCGCGCGGGTCTTGCCCGTACCCGCTCCGGCCAGCACGCATACCGGTCCGTGCAGGGCGAGGGCCACCTCGCGCTGCTCGGGGTCGAGCCCGTCCAGCACGGCGTCCGGGGTCTCGGGAACCTGCGGGAAGAGGGTGGAGTGCGTTGCTGCTGTCACCCCGCCATGCTGCCAGGTCGCCTGGGGCGGATGCGGCGGTTGTCCACAGGCGTGAGGTATTCGTCGTACTGATACCGGCGGCGGTGCCCGGCCGGATGCCGACCCTGCCCCGGGACGGTGGCGGGAATGGTCGCCGTCCCCCGTACGTTCCACCGGGTGCGGGACGGCGGCCTGGCCTCCGGGCCGCATGCGACGCTGCGGCCGTGCAGCGGGACGGACGAGACAAGGGAGCGCCAGCGACATGGCGGGCACTGTGACGATGTACAGCACCACCTGGTGCGGCTACTGCCGTCGGCTGAAGAGCCAGATGGACCGCGAGGGCATCGCGTACAACGAGGTCAACATCGAGCACGACCCGGAGTCGGCGGCGTTCGTCGAGAAGGCCAACGGCGGGAACCAGACGGTTCCCACGCTGCTGATCGTCTCCCCCGCGGGCACCGAGTCGGTCATGACGAACCCGTCGCTGGCCCAGGTGAAGCAGGCCCTGGTCGCCTGAGCCCCACGCGGAGCGCACGGCGCACCCGATGTGACACCGCTGCCCCGGCACCCGCTTCCGAGCGGGTGCCGGGGCAGCGGTGTCACGTGCTTCAGTTCGTGCGGTTCAGGCTGCCCGGCCTCGGCAGCGGCTTGCCGTACCACAGCTCGATCAGCCGGGCGGCGATCGAGATGCCGTACGGAGGCATGACCTCGCCGGACTCGAAGGCGGCGGTCAGCTCCTCGCGGGAGAACCAGCGGGCCTCCTCGATCTCCTCGCCGTCCACGTCGATCTCGGAGGAGGTGGCCCGGGCCATGAAGCCCAGCATCAGGCTGGAGGGGAAGGGCCACGGCTGGCTGGCGACGTACTCGACCTCGCCGACGGTGACGCCCGCCTCCTCGTGGACCTCGCGGACCACGGACTGCTCGATCGACTCCCCCGGCTCGACGAACCCGGCGAGCGTGGAGAAGCGGCCCTCGGGCCAGTGCACCTGGCGGCCGAGCAGCGCCCGGTCCTGGTCGTCGGTGACGAGCATGATGACCGCCGGGTCGGTGCGCGGGTAGTGCTCAGCGCCGCAGGCCTGGCAGCGGCGGATGTGCCCGGCGGCGGCGATGACCGTGCGCTCGCCGCAGCGGGAGCAGAAGCGGTGCAGGCGCTGCCAGTTCTCCAGGGCGACCGCGTGCACCATCAGCCCCGCGTCCCGGGGGCCGAGCAGGAGCCCGGCCTCGCGCAGTCCGGCGGGGCGGGCCGACTGGTCCATGCGGCCGGGCAGTGAGTCCTTCTGGAGGGCGAAGTAGCTGACGCCGTCCTTGTCGGTGCCGAGGAAATAGCGGTGGGTCTCGGTGACCGGGGCCTCGAAGGCGGGGGTCATCACGATCTCGGTGCCGCCCTCGGGGGTATCGTCGATCAGCACCTGCCCGCCGGAGACGACGAAGACGCGGGTCGTCGGGTGACTCCACGCCGCGGCCAGCCACGCCTCGTCCAGACGGTGGTGCGCCGCGCGGTCGATGCCGCTGGGCGCGGTGAGGCCGATCGGGCGGTCCGCGGTGGTGTTGTCGAAGGTGCTCACAGGTGCTTCCTACTCCCCCTGGGTGGATCGGGTGTGCACAGGTTCGTGGAGGGTGTGCAGAGGATTCAGCGGAGTGCCGTGGCCAGCTCGCCCCACAGGTACGCGGTCGTCTCCACACCCTTGAGCAGCAGGTCCAGCTCGACCTTCTCGTTGGGCGCGTGCCAGCCGTCGGAGGGCACGGAGATGCCGAGGAAGAGGACGGGGGCGCCGAGCACGTCCCTGAGGTCGGCGGCCGGGCCCGAGCCTCCCTCGCGGGTGAAGAGGATCTTGCTTCCGAAGGCCCGGCCCATCGCGCGGGCCACCGCCTGGAGGGCGGGGTGGTCCAGCGGGGTCAGACAGGGGCGGGTGGCGGGCTGGAACGCGATCCGGTGGCGGATGCCCGTCGGAACACTGGACTCCACCCAGCCGCGGACCGCCTCCTGTACGCGGTCGGGGTCCTGGCCGTCCACCAGCCGGAAGCTGATCTTCACCAGGGCGGAGGAGGGGATGATCGTCTTGCTGCCGGCGCCCTGGTAGCCGCCGCCGATGCCGTTGACCTCGGCGGTGGGGCGGGCCCAGACCCGCTCCAGCGTGGAGTACCCGGTCTCGCCGGAGGCCGCCCGCGACTTCGCCGTACGGAGCCAGGTCGCCTCGTCGAAGGGCAGCTCCGCGAAGAGGGCCCGCTCGGTGTCGGTGAGGTCGGTGACGCCGTCGTAGAACCCGGGGATCGCGACCCGGCCGCCCTCGTCGTGGAGGGCGGCGACCAGGCGGGCGATCTCGGTGGCCGGGTTGGGGACCGCTCCCCCGAACGATCCGGAGTGGATGTCCTGGGCGGGCCCGTACAGCTCGATCTCGCACTCCGCGAGGCCGCGCATGCCGGTGCAGACGGTCGGCGTCTCCTCGTCCCACATGCCGGTGTCGGAGACGATCACGGCGTCGGCGGCGAGGCGGTCCGCGTGCTGTTCGGCCAGGGCGCGGAAGTTCGGGGAACCGGACTCCTCCTCGCCCTCGATCAGCAGCTTGAGGTGCACGGCCGGGGTGGTGCGGCCGGTGGCGGCGAGGTGGGCGCGGACGCCGAGGGTGTGGAAGAAGACCTGACCCTTGTCGTCGGCCGCGCCGCGTCCGTACATCCGGCCGTCGCGGACCACCGGCTCGAACGGGTCGGTGTCCCAGCCGTCCTCGCGGGCGGCGGGCTGCACGTCGTGGTGGCCGTAGACCAGGACCACCGGGGCGTCCGGGTCCGCGCTGGGCCATTCGGCGAAGACGGCCGGGGCGCCGGGGGTCTCCCAGATCTCGGTGACCGGGAAGCCGGTCTCCTTGAGCTTGGCGGTCAGCCACTCGGCGCTGCGCCGGACGTCCCCGTCGTGCTCCGGCTGCGCGGAGACGGACGGGATGCGCAGCCACTCGGCGAGGTCGTCGAGGAAGGCTGCGCGGTGCTGTTCGGTGTACGTACGGACGGCGCTGTCCGGGGTCTCGCTCATGCTCTTGAGCCTATCCGTCCTCGGGGACCGGCTCGTCCAGCAGGATCCGCTCCAGCTCGGCCCGGCCGGGCAGCCCCTGCGGGTGGACGGTCTCCCCGCTGCGTACGTAGAGGAAGGTCGCGGTGACCGCGTCGAGCGGCAGACCGTGCAGCTCGGCCCAGGCCAGCCGGTAGACGGCGAGCTGAAGGGGGTCGGCGGTGCGGTGGTGGGTGGTCTTCCAGTCGACGATCTCGTAGGTGTCCCCCGTCCGGTAGACGGCGTCGATCCGGCCCCGGATCACCCGGCCGGCCAGGGTGATCTGGAACGGGGTCTCCACCCGGTACGGCGTGCGCCGGGCGTACGCCGTGCGCACGAACGCCTCCTTCAGCTCGGCGAGGTCACGCTCGTCCGCGATCTCGGCGTCGCTCTCGTCGCCCCCGGGCAGCTCGTCGGGGCCGAGCATGGGCAGCGGCAGCTCCTCGTACCGGGACTCCACCCAGGCGTGGAACCGGGTGCCCCGGCGGGCGGCGGGCTGCGGCGGCCGGGGCATGGGCCGGGCCAGCTCCTTGGCGAACGCGTCGGGGTCCTCGGCCAGGAGCAGCAGCTGGGTGGCGGAGAGCGAGGCGGGGACGAGGACGTCGTGCACGGTGGCGCGGGCGCGGCGCAGCTCCCCGGCGAGCGCGTCGAGATCCCGGTCCCAGGAGGCGAGGGTCCGGGCCTCCTCGGGGGTGAGCCGGTCCGCCGGTCCCTCCTGGGGGTGGCGGGCGGCGGGGATGTGCGGGGGCGTGCGCTCGTACGGGGGTGCCTCCGGAGCCGGTGCGGGTGCCGAATCCCGTACGGGCTCCGGGGCCGGGGCCCGCTCCCGTGCGGGCTCCGAGGCCGGCTCCGGGTCGGGGGCCTGGGCGTCCTCGGTGTCCGGCGTGCCGGCGGGGCGCTCGGTGGGGAGCGCGTCCCAGTCCCACTCCTCGTCGGCCGGCGGCTCGTCGGGAGGGGGCTCGTCCCAGGGCTCGTACGCCGGTACGTCGTCGGGCCCGGAGCCGTACGCCGGTACGTCGTCGGGTCCGGGGGCGTAAGCCGGGGGCCGTTCGTCCCCCTCGACCGCCAGGCGCTCCAGGTGGGCCAGGACGGTGTCGCGGGCGGCGCGGCGGCGGGCCAGGGCCGTGGGGTCGAGCGGGAGCGGCCAGGCCCGGTCGGTGTCGGGGGCCGCGAGGGCCGGGTTCTCCTCGTCCTCGGCGGGCTCGTCGGCCCAGACCTCGATCTCGCCGTGGCCCGCCGCGCAGTGCTCGTACAGCGCCTCCAGGAAGGCCGACGGGCCGCGCGTCCTCTTCTGGGACGGGCCCCACCAGTGGCCGGAGCCGAGGAGGAGGGAGCGGGGGCGGGTGAAGGTGACGTACCCCAGGCGCAGCTCCTCCGTGTGCTGGTGCGCCTTCATCTCCTCCTTGAACGCCTTGATCCCCCTGGCGTCGAACGTGTCCACGTCCGGGAGCGTGGCCGCGTCGCCGCGCAGGGCGTGCGGGAGCACCTTGGCCTGGGCGGTCCAGGCGTCCCTGGACTGGCCGCTGGGGAACTGGCCGGTGACCAGTCCGGGCACGGCGACGACGTCCCACTCCAGCCCCTTGGACTTATGGGCGGTGAGGACCTTGACGGTGTTCTCGCCGCCGGGCAGCGCGTTGTCGAGCCCCTTCTCGTACTGCGCGGCGGTCCGCAGGAAGCCGAGGAAGGCGAGCAGCGACGCCTCGCCGTCCAGGGCGGCGAACCGGGCCGCTATGTCCAGGAAGTTGGCGAGCGTCTCCCGGCGGCGGGCGGCCAGCGCCTGCGGGGACGCGGACAGCTCGACCTCCAGGCCGGTGGTGGCCAGGACCCGGTGCAGGACGTCCATCAGCGGGTCCGCGAGCGAGCGGCGCAGGTCGCGCAGCTCCCGGGCGAGCCGGGCGAAGCGCACCCGGGCCTCCGCCGAGAACGGCAGCCCGTCGTCCGCCGCGTCCCCCGCGATGAGGAAGGTGTCCAGGGCGTCCGCGAGCGATATGACCTCGGCCGGGTCCGTGCCCTCGACGGCCTCCGCGAGCCGCCGGTCCGGGTCGGCGTCCTCCCCCTGGGCGGCCCGGTGGACGAGGAGGCGGGCGCGGCGGCCCAGGAGGGCCAGGTCACGGGGGCCGATGCGCCAGCGCGGGCCGGTGAGGAGGCGGACCAGCGAGGCGTTGGCCCCCGGGTCCTGGAGCACCTCGCAGACCGCGACCAGGTCGGCCACCTCGGGCAGGTGCAGCAGCCCGGCCAGGCCGACCACCTCGACCGGGATGTCCCGGGCGACCAGGGCCGCCTGGATCGCGGGGAAGTCCCCGGCGGTGCGGCACAGGACGGCGATCCCGCCGGGCGGGGTGCCGGTGCGCACGAGGTGGGCGAGGGAGTCCGCCAGCCAGTCGATCTCCTCGGTGTGGGTGTTCAGCAGGGCGCACCGGACCACGCCGTCGCGCTCCGCGCCCGGGGCGGGGCGCAGCGCCTCCACGCCCTCGTGCATCGCGCGCAGGGGCTCCGCGAGGCCGTTGGCGAGCTGGAGGAGGCGGCCGCCGCTGCGCCGGTTCTCGCTGAGGCTGTGGCGGGTGGCGGGGGTGCCGTCGGCGTGCGGGAAGTGCTCGGGGAAGTCGTCCAGGTTGGCGACGGAGGCGCCGCGCCACCCGTAGATGGCCTGGCAGGGGTCGCCGACGGCGGTCACCGCGTGGCCGGTCGCCTCCGCCCCCGTGCCGCTGCCGAACAGCCCGGAGAGCAGCAGCCGCTGGGCGACCGAGGTGTCCTGGTACTCGTCGAGGAGCACCACCCGGAACTCGTCCCGCAGGATCGCCCCCACCTCGGGGCGGGTCAGGGCCAGCTCGGCGGAGAGGGCGATCTGGTCGCCGAAGTCGATGAGGTCGCGGCTCCGCTTGGCGGTGCGGTAGCGCTCGGTGAGGGCGAGGAGGGAGCGGCGGGCCTCGGCGGTCTCGGGGACCTTGCGCAGGTCGGCGTTGGTGAGTCTGGCAGTGGCCAGCTCGTGCAGCAGCTCGGTGTCGTACGTCTCCAGCCGCTCCGGTCGTACGAGATGTTCGGACAGCTCCCCGTCGAGCGCCAGGAGGTCGCTGACCAGGGTGGGGAAGGAGCGGGTGAGCGCCGGATACGGGCCCGGGGCCTCGCGCAGCACCTTCGCCGCCAGCTGGTAGCGGGTGGCGTCGGCCAGCAGGCGGGTGGAGGGCTCCAGGCCGATGCGCAGGCCGTGCTCGGTGAGGAGGCGGCCGGCGAAGGCGTGGTACGTGGAGATGGTGGGCTCGCCGGGCGGGTGGTCCGGGTCGATGGTCTCGGGGTCGGTGACCCCGGCGGCGATCAGCGCCTTGCGGACGCGCTCGGCCAGCTCGCCCGCCGCCTTGTTGGTGAAGGTGAGGCCGAGGACCTGCTCGGGGGCGACCTGGCCGGTGCCGACCAGCCAGACCACGCGGGCGGCCATCACCGTGGTCTTGCCCGACCCGGCTCCGGCCACGATCACCTGCGGGGCGGGCGGCGCGGTGATGCAGGCCGTCTGCTCCGGGGTGAAGGGGATCCCGAGGAGCTCCTTGAGCTGCTCGGGATCGGTGATGCGTGCGGACACCCGGACAACGTTAACCGGGCCCACTGACAACCCCGTACGGACGGGACGCGGCGGCTGCTCCACCACCTGACGACCGGACGCGGTGCCTACTCCACCACCTGCTGCCCCTCCGGCTGCGCACTGCACGAGGCGCGGAACGTGCAGTGGGCGCAGTGGGTGCCGGTGGTGGGCGTGAACCGCTCGTCCAGGACCTTCCCGGCGGCTGTGGCGAGCAGGTCCGACACCCACTCGCCACTCAGCGGTTCCTGCGCCTGGACCTTCGGGAAGGCGTCGCCGCCCTCCTTCTTGGGGGCGGGCTGGCGGAGCTGGACCAGTTCGGCGCCGCCGGGCTCGGGCCGGCGGCCGTCGAAGACCTCGTCCACCGCTCCCTCGCGGACCGCCAGCTGGTAGACGGCGAGCTGCGGGTGGGTCGCCACCTCGTCCTTGGTGGGCGCGCCCTTGCCGGTCTTGAAGTCGACGACGTACGCCCTTCCCTCGGCGTCCTCCTCCACCCGGTCCATCGAGCCTCGGATACGGACGGCGTACGCGCCCGCCTCCAGGGTCACGTCGAAGTCGTGCTCGCTCGCGGCGGGGGTGCGGCCGCCACGGTCCAGGACGTGCCACTTGAGGAAGCGTTCCAGGGCGGCGCGGGCCTGCTCCTTCTCCTGGTCGGACTTCCAGGGGGCGTCGAAGGCGAGGCCGTTCCAGACGGAGTCCAGGCGCTCCATGAGGACGTCGAGATCGGCGGGCGTACGGCTGGAGGCGACCTCGTCGGCCAGGACGTGGACGACGTTGCCGAACCCCTGGGCGGCGGAGGCCGGGGCGTCGGCCTTCACCTCACGGCCCAGGAACCACTGGAGGGCGCAGGTGTTGGCGAGCTGGTCCAGCGCGGAACCGGACAGGGTGACGGGCTGGTCGCGGTCGCGCAGGGGGACGGCGGAGCGGGTGGGCTCGTCCAGGCCCCACCAGCGGGAGGGGTGGGCGGCGGGCACGAGCGGCTGGCCCTCGTCGTCGGTGAGCGCGGCGAGCCGGGCCAGGCGGTGGGCGGCGGCGTCGCGCAGGGCGTCGGAGGCCGCCGGGTCGACGGTGGTGGCCCGCAGCTCCGCGACGAGCGCGGCGACGGCGAGGGGGCGGCGCGGGCGGCCGGTGACATCGCGGGGTTCGACGCCCAGCTCGGCCAGGAAGCGGGAGGGCTGGTCGCCGTCGTCGGCGGGGGCCTTCACGGCGGTGACGACCAGGCGCTCGCGGGCGCGGGTGGCGGCTACGTAGAAGAGGCGGCGCTCCTCGGCGAGGAGTGCGCCGGGCGTGAGGGGTTCGGCCAGCCCGTCGCGGCCGATCCGGTCCGCCTCCAGGAGGGAGCCCCGGCGGCGCAGGTCGGGCCAGAGCCCCTCCTGGACCCCGGCGACGACGACGAGCCGCCACTCCAGGCCCTTGGAGCGGTGGGCGGTCATCAGGCGTACGGCGTCGGGGCGGACCGCCCGCCGGGAGAGGGTGTCGGCGGCGATGTCCTGGGCGTCGACCTCCTCCAGGAAGTTGAGCGCGCCACGCCCCCCGGTGCGCTCCTCGGCGCGCGCCGCCGTCTCGAAGAGGGCGCACACCGCGTCCAGGTCGCGGTCGGCGTTGCGGCCGCCCGCCCCGCCGCGCAGGGCGGCCCGCTCCAGCCGGCCGGGCCAGGGGGTGCCGTTCCACAGGGCCCACAGGGCCTCCTCGGCGGTGCCGCCGCCTTCGAGGTGCTCGCGGGCCTTGCGCAGGAGCGCGCCGAGGCGCTGGGCGCCGTGGGCGTACGCCGGATCGTGGGTGACCAGGCGCTCCGGCTCGGCCAGGGCGCGGGCCAGCAGCTCGTCGGAGGGGGCGGGGACCGTGACCCCGGCGGCACGCTCCTCGTCGCGCAGGGCCCGGCCGAGGCGGCGGAGGTCGGCGGTGTCCATGGAGCCGAGGGGGGAGGTCAGGAGGGTGAGGGCAGTCTCGGTGTCGAGCCAGGGGGGCGCCGCGGCCGTGCCCTCCTTTTCATCGGCCCGGTCCGGGTGGAGCGCCGCCGTGGCCACCGTGCGCAGGGCCGTCAGCAGCGGGGCGACGGCCGGTTCGTGGCGGAGGGGGAGGTCGTCGCCGTCGACCTCCAGGGGGACGCCCGCGGAGGTGAGGGCGCGGCGGACGGCGGGCAGCGATCGGCCCCCGGCCCGTACGAGCACGGCCATCTCGCGCCACGGCACCCCGTCCTCCAGGTGGGCGCGGCGCAGCAGGTCCGCGATGTTGTCCAGTTCGGTGGAGGCGGTCGGGTAGGTGTACGTCTCCACCCGGCCGCCCTCCCGGACGGCGTGCAGCTCGCGGTGGGCGCGGACGGTGTCGGCGGGGAGCCGGGTGAGCGGCATCCGGCGGGTGAGCAGCCGGGTCGCCGCCAGCAGGCCGGAGCCGGAGCGCCGGGAGGCGGTGAGGACGCCGACGGGGGCGGGGGTGCCGTCGGCGCGGCGGAAGGTGTCGGGGAATTCGAGGATGCCGTTCACGTCGGCGCCCCGGAAGGTGTAGATCGACTGGTCCGGGTCGCCGAAGGCCACCAGCGTGCGGCCGCCTCCCGTGTCGCGGCCGCGACCACGGCCGCCGCCTCGGCCTCCGTCCTCCGTCCCGGCGTGCGCCCCGCCTGTCCGGCTCGCGGCTCCGGCGTACGCCCCGCGCCCGCGCTTCCGCCCGCCGCTCACCGGGTTCCCGGCGAGGGCGTGCAGCAGGCGCACCTGCGCCGGGTCGGTGTCCTGGTACTCGTCGACGTACACCGCGTCGTACGCCTCCGCCAGCCGCGCGGAGACCTCCGGGCGCTCCGCGAGCAGCACGGCGCGGTGGACCAGCTCCGCGTAGTCCAGGACGCCCTGGGCGTCGAGCACGTCCAGGTACTCGGCGAGGAACTGGGCCGCCGCACTCCAGTCCGGGCGGCCGGTGCGGCGGGCGAAGGCGGCGAGCGCGTCCGGGGCGAGCCCCAGTTCGCGGCTGCGGGCGAGCACGGCGCGCACCTCGTCCGCGAAGCCCCGGGTGGTCAGGCAGGCGCGCAGTTCGTCGGGCCAGCGGACATGGGCGAGCCCCTCCTTCTCCAGGTCGAGCTGGCCCGCGAGCAGATCGCGGACGGTGACGTCCTGCTCGGGGCCGGAGAGCAGCCGCAGCGGATCCGCGAAGAGGTCGGCGTCCTGGTGGGCGCGGACCAGGGCGTAGCAGTACGAATGGAAGGTGGTGGCCTGCGGTCCGCGCGCCGCGCCGAGCCGGGCCGCCATCCGGTCGCGCAGTTCGACGGCGGCCTTGCGGCTGAAGGTGAGGACGAGGATGCGGGCGGGGTCGGCGCCCCGGTCCACCCGGGCCGTGACGGACTCCACGAGGGTGGTGGTCTTGCCGGTGCCGGGGCCCGCGAGGACGAGGAGCGGTCCCCCGGCGTGGTCAACCACGGCGCGCTGACCTGCGTCAAGGAGAGGAGGCTCCACCGAGCCCGGCGGGGTGCGCACCAGACGGTACGCGCCCGTGGTCCGCGACCGTGGTTCACGGTGCGGACTGTGCCGGGTGGAGGAGGAGAAGCTCACGTGGATCGCCGGTCCTGGTGGGTCTGCGGGGTCGTGCGGCCCGTACGGGTCGTGCGTCGTACGGGCCGGGACAGGTCATGGGGGACGAGGAGAGGGGCGCGCGCGGTGCGCGGTGACGACGCTACGCCAGGGGCGGCGCGGGAGGCGGCGGGTTCCCCGCGTCCCTCGTCACGCCCGCGCCCGCGTCCGGCCGGGCGGGGGCTGCGGAACGGGCTCCGCACCCGGCCCCGGCGCATGCCCTCAGGTGTGACTTTCCTCGCCCCCGGGGGCCGGGGCGCCGTCCCAGCGCGCCCGGCGCATGTCCAGCCGGGGCAGATGTCCGTCCGCCCGGCGCGAGGCGTCGCGCAGCGGGGTTCCCTCCGCGCGGTAGTGGCCCAGCGCCCGCAGCTCGTGGCCCGGGAGCAGCGCCCCGTCCGCCCGCACCACGCGCCACCAGGGCACGGCGGAGCCGTACAGCGCCATGACCCGGCCGACCTGCCGCGGGCCGCCGTCGCCCAGCCACTCCGCGACATCGCCGTACGTCATGACCCGGCCCGGCGGGATCAGGTCCGCGACATCGAGGACCCGCTCCGCGTACTCCGGCAGCTCGCCCGGCTGCTCCCCGCCGCCCGTCGCGTCCGTCTCGTCCTGGCTCATCCGCCCCATCCTGCCGCACGCCACCGACAGCCCGGCCGGAACCGTATCGGTATGTGCACCGAGCGTGCGCGCAGGTGCAAAGGGGCGTATGTTGCGCATCCCGCGCCCGTGCGACGCACCCTGATGCCCCCCTCCGTCTCCGGGCCGTGCCACCATCATCCGGGCGGTGACCGGTGATACGAGACAACCAAGACGAACCAGAGGCGACGAAGGAGCAGGGCGTGCAGCCACCGAAGGCGGCGGACGCCTCCGATGCCGGAGAGCGCCCGCCGAGCGCGCCGGAGCCCACCGGACAGCGCCGGGAAGAGCGTGCGCCGGAGCCCCCGGGACAGCACCGCGAGCCGCGCACGCCGGAGCCCGCCGACACGGTCCGGGCCGACGCCGCCGCGCCTGCCGCCGACGGCCCCACCGCCTCCACCAGCGGCCGTCTGACCGGCTCCACGCTCGCCTCCGCCGAGGCCGCCCTGACCGACCGGGTCTCCGGTGACGAGCCGCTGCTGCCCGCCCGGGTGCACCGCCCCTCCGACCTCATGCGGCTGCTCATCGGCATCGCCGCCATCGGTGTGCTGTTCGCCATCGCGGCGTTCGCCCAGGGCACCACGACCGGCCTCGAGGACGACATCTCCAAGGGCACCGAACAGGCGCCCGACCTGCTGATCAAGCTGGCCGGGCTGGTCTCCAGCATCGCCGTGCTGCTCGTGCCGGTGGCCTTCGCCATCGAGCGGCTGATCAAGCGGGACGGGCTGCGCATCGCCGACGGCGTGCTGGCCGCCGTGCTCGCCCACGGCGTGACCCTCGCCACCGACCTCTGGGTCTCGCGGTCCGCGCCCGGCACCATCCAGGAGGCCCTGACCCAGCCGCAGCCGGGCGCCGGGCTGACCGATCCGGTGCACGGCTACCTCGCCCCCGTGATCGCGTACATGACCGCCGTGGGGATGGCGCGGCGGCCGCGCTGGCGGGTCGTGCTCTGGGCGGTGCTGCTGCTCGACGCGTTCGCGATGCTCGTCGGCGGGTACACCACCCCGTTCTCGATCATCCTCACGGTGCTGATCGGCTGGACGGTGGCGTACGGAACGCTGTACGCGGTCGGCTCCCCGAACGTCCGCCCCACCGGCCAGCACCTGATGGCGGGGTTGCGGCACGTCGGCTTCCGCCCGGTCGCCGCGATGCGCACCGAGGACGCCCCGGACAAGGACGGCACCGACCAGAACGACCGGGGGCGCCGCTATCTGGTCACCCTGGAGGACGGGCCGCCGCTGGACGTGACGGTCGTCGACCGGGAGCAGCAGGCCCAGGGGTTCTTCTACCGGGCCTGGCGCCGGCTGACGCTGCGCGGGATCACCCAGCGCCGCTCGATCCAGTCGCTGCGGCAGGCGCTGGAGCAGGAGGCGCTGCTCGCGTACGCGGCCATCGCCGCCGGGGCGAACGCGCCGAAGCTGATCGCCACCTCCGAGCTGGGCCCGGACGCGGTGATGCTCGTCTACGAGCACATCGGCGGCCGGTCGCTGGACCAGATGGAGGACGAGGAGATCACCGACGACCTGGTGCGCAGCGCGTGGCACCAGGTGAAGGCGCTCCAGTCGCGCCGGATCGCCCACCGCAGGCTGACGGGTGACGCGCTGCTGGTGGATCGTTCCGGCAGGGCGTTCGTGACGGATCTGCGCGGCGGTGAGATCGCCGCCGGCGACCTGGTGCTGCGGATGGACGTGGCCCAGCTGCTGACCACCCTGGGGCTGCGGGTGGGGGCCGAGCGGTCGGTCTCCGGGGCGCTGGCCGTCCTCGGCCCGGACGCCGTCGCGGACTGTCTGCCGCTGCTCCAGCCGATCGCGCTGAGCCGCTCCACCCGGGCGACCCTGCGCCGGCTCGCGCGGGAGCGGTCGCAGCAGGAGCGCGACGCGGTGCTGGAGGCCTCGCGGGCGGCCAAGGAGGCGCGCGCCCGGGAAGGGGCGGCAGCCGCGGAGGGCGGGCCGGACGCGACCGGGCGGAAGTCCGAGCAGAGAAGCGGCCACAAGGCCGAGCGCAAGTCGCTGCGGACCGAGAAGCAGGCCGAGAAGCGGGCCGTGGACGATGCGCTGGAGGAGGCCCGGGAAGGGGATCTGCTCGCCCAGATCCGGCAGCAGGTGCTGCTGATCCGGCCGCAGGCGCCGGTCGAGCCGGTCCGCCTGGAGCGGATCAAGCCGCGCACGCTCTTCAGCTTCATCGCCGGGGCCATCGCCGCGTACTTCCTGATCTCCCAGGTCACCCAGGCCGACTTCGGGGTGCTGGTGGAGGAGGCGGAGTGGGGCTGGGTGGCCGCCGCGCTCGGCTTCTCGGCGCTCAGCTACATCGCGGCGGCGATGAGCCTGCTGGGGTTCGTGCCGGAGCGGGTGTCGTTCCGGAAGACCGTGCAGGCGCAGGTGGCCGGTTCGTTCGTGAAGATCGTCGCCCCGGCCGCCGTGGGCGGTGTGGCACTGAACACCCGCTTCCTGCAACGCGCCGGAGTGCGCCCCGGTCTGGCCGTCGCGAGTGTCGGGGCCTCGCAGCTCTTCGGCCTCGGCTGTCACATCCTGCTGCTGGCCCTCTTCGGCTATCTGACGGGGACGGAGAAGACCCCGGACTCGCTGACCCCCTCCCGTACCGTGATCGCCGGTCTGCTGACGGTCGCGGTGCTGGTGCTGGTGGTGACGGCCGTCCCGTTCCTGCGGAAGTTCGTGGTCACGCGGGTGCGGTCGCTCTTCGCCGGGGTCGTGCCGCGCATGCTGGACGTGGTGCAGCGCCCGCAGAAGCTCGTCACCGGGATCGGCGGGATGCTGCTGCTGACCGGTGTGTTCGTGCTCTGTCTGGACGCGTCGATCCGGGCGTTCAGCGGCCCCGACGTCACCCAGCTGAGTTACGCGAGCATCGCCGTGGTCTTCCTCGCGGGCAACGCCCTCGGCTCGGCGGCCCCCACCCCCGGCGGTATGGGCGCGGTCGAGGGCGCCCTGACGCTGGGCCTGATCGCGGTCGGGCTGCCGATGGAGGTCGCGGCGCCGGCGGTGCTGCTGTACCGCGTGATGACGCTGTGGCTGCCGGTGCTGCCGGGGTGGATCTGCTTCAACCAGCTGACCCGGAAGGGCGAGCTGTAGGAACCCGGGGACGGAAACGCCCCGGGGGCGCACCACCCGCATGGACCGCGCCCCGCGCGCGCTCCGGCGCCCCGCCGCACGATGGAGCCCATGAGGACTTCCCCCGCTCTGCGTGCCGCCGCCCTCGCCACCACCGCCGTGCTGCTCCCGCTGGCCGGCTGTTCGGACGGCGGCGGAGGGGGCGGGGAGGGCGGCTCGACCCCGACCCGGGCCTCGACCGCCTCCCCCACCGCCACCTCCGGGAAGCTGGCGACGCAGAAGCTGGAATGGTCGGCCTGCTCCGCGCCGAACGTGGCGCAGGGCGGCGGGGAGTCGCCCTCGCCGCTGCCCGGCGGCGCGGTCTGGGAGTGCTCCTTCATGGACGTACCGCTGGACTACGCGAAGCCGGACGGCCGGACCATCGAGCTGGCGCTGATCCGGGGGAAGGCCAAGGACCAGAAGCGGCGGATCGGGTCGCTCCTGTTCAACTTCGGCGGCCCCGGCGCCTCCGGCGTGGCGACCCTGCCGGCCTTCGGCGCGGACTACGACCGGCTGCGCGCCCGCTACGACCTGGTGAGCTTCGACCCGCGCGGGGTGGGGCGCAGCGAGGGCGTGGAGTGCGCGGACGACGCCCAGCTGGACGCCCTCTACCAGGAGGACGGCACGCCGGACGACGCGGCGGAGGAGAAGGAGTTCGTCCAGGGGCAGAAGGACTTCATCGCCACCTGCGAGGAGAACTCGGGCGCCGAACTCCCCTATGTGGGGACGACGAACGCCGCCCGCGACATGGACCTGATGCGTACGGTCCTGGGCGACGACAAGCTGCACTACTTCGGCATCTCCTACGGCACCGAGCTGGGCGGCGTCTACGCCCACCTCTACCCGGACAAGGTGGGCCGGGCGGTCTTCGACGCGGTGGTCGACCCGACCAAGGACGCCGAGCAGTCCTCGCTCGGCCAGGCCCAGGGGTTCCAGCTCGCCTTCGACAACTTCACCGAGAACTGCGCGGACCGGGGCGACGAGTGCGCCCTGCCCGGCGCCACCGGCCAGGAGGTCCAGCAGTGGATCACCGACCTCCTGGCGCAGTTGGAGAAGGAGCCGGTCGACGGGCTGGGGGACCGGCCGCTGACCCAGACGCTGGCCACCACCGGCATCGCCTCCGCGCTCTACTCCAAGGAGACCTGGCCGCTGCTGGAACAGGGGCTGGACGAGGCCGAGGGCGGCAACGGCGCCCTGCTCCTCGCCCTGGCCGACTCGCTGAACGGCCGCTCCGAGGACGGCCGCTACGACAACTCCAACGCCGCCAACATCGCGATCAACTGCGCCGACAGCAGACAGCGCTTCACCCTGGAGCAGACGAAGGCGGCCCTGCCGGCCTTCCGCAAGGCGTCCCCGGTGTTCGGGGAGTACCTGGGCTGGGGGCTGATGAGCTGCACCGGCTGGCCGGTCGCGGGCGCCTGGGAGACCCCGGACGTCAGCGCCCCCGGCTCCGCGCCGGTCCTCGTCATCGGCAACACCGGCGACCCGGCCACCCCGTACGCGGGAGCCAAGGCGATGGTGGAGCAGCTCGGTACGGGCGTGGGCGTCGAGCTGACGTACAAGGGCGAGGGCCACGGCGCGTACAACAGCAAGAACGCGTGCGTGCAGCGGGCCGTGGACGGCTATCTCCTGAACGGTACGGTGCCGAAGTCGGGCACGGTCTGCGGGTGACCCGCGCTCCGGCCGCCCACTCCCCCGGATCCGTCCCCGACGCGCTGTCAGAGGCGCCGCTTAGCATGGCGGGACAGAGCACACGCCCGTCGCGTCACCACCGGCCGCGGGCCTCGGGGAGGGGAGCCGGACCATGACCGCGCGTCGCAGGACCCGTGGGAGAGCCGTGCGGGCGGGGGCTGCCCTGCTGGCGGCGGGGCTGCTCGCGGGGTGCGGTCTGCCGGGTACGGACCGGGAGCCGGACGCGACCACGGACGGCCGCCCCCGTGACTCCTCCGCCTCCCCTTCGCCGGAGCTGAAGGACACGCCCGGGTCCCCGGCCCTGCCCTCCTCCCTCACCTCCCAGCGCCCGGACTGGAAGCGCTGTACGGCCCCGCCCGACGGCCGGGCGCCCGGCCGCGACTGGCGCTGCACGAGCGTGACGGTGCCCCTGGACTACGGGAAGCCGTCCGGGGAGACCATCTCCATCGCGCTGATCCGCAAGGAGGCCCGCGACAAGGACCGCCGGATCGGCTCGCTGCTGTTCAACTTCGGCGGCCCCGGCGGTTCGGGGGTCGGCATACTGCCGCGCGCGGCCGGTTCGTACGGGAAGCTCAACTCCCGCTACGACCTGGTGGGGTTCGATCCGCGCGGGGTCGCCGCCAGCTCCGGGGTGCGCTGCCGCACCGACGAGGAGCAGGAGCAGGCCTTCCGCACGGTGGACCTGACCCCGGACACGGCGGCCGAGGAGACGGCGTTCATCGAGGACGGCGCGGCCTTCGGCGCGGGGTGCGAGCGCCGCTCGGGCACGGTCCTCCCCCATGTCGGCACGTCGAACGCCGCCCGTGACCTGGACCTGATCCGCCAGGTCCTCGGCGACGACAAGCTGTCGTATCTCGGCTTCTCGTACGGTACGGAGCTGGGCGGGACGTACGCGCACCTCTTCCCCGGCCGGGTGGGGCGGGTCGTCCTGGACGCGGTGGTCGACCCGACGGCCGACGGCATCGGGCACGCCCGCAATCAGGCCACGGGGTTCCAGCGCGCTTTGGAGAACTACCTCAAGGACCGCGGCCAGGACCCGAAGACAGGCTCGGAGCGGATCGCCCGGCTGCTGGCCCGGCTCGACGAGAAGCCGCTGCCGACCTCGTCGGGGCGTGAGCTGACCGAGTCCCTCGCCATCACGGGCATCGTCACGCCGCTGTACTCGCGGTACAACTGGCCAGAGCTGACGGCCGCCCTGGACGAGGCGGAGAAGGAGGGCAGGGGCGACGGCCTGCTCCGTCTCGCCGACTCGTACAACGGGCGCGACGAGGACGGGCGCTACGACACCCAGGCGCACTCCCAGCGGGCGATCTCCTGCGCCGACTCCAAGGCCCGCCCCACGGTCGACGAGGCCCGCGCGCTGCTGCCCGAATTCCGCGGGCTCTCCCCGGTGTTCGGGCCGTTCCTGGCCTGGGACACCGCGGGCTGGTGCGCCCGGTGGCCGGTCGACGGGGAGCGCGAGACGCCGGAGACCAGTGCGCCGGGCGCCGCGCCGATCCTGGTCATCGGCACGACCGGCGACCCGGCGACGCCCTACGAGGGGGCGCAGCGGATGGCCGACGAGTTGGGCAAGGGCGTCGGCATCATGGTCACCAACAAGGGCGAGGGGCACGGGGCGTACGGCGAGAGCCCGTGTGTGACCTCGGCCGTGGACGCGTACTTCCTGGACGGGAAGGTTCCGGACGACGGCCTGACCTGCGGGTGACGCGTACGGGGAAGGGGCCGGTCCACACCAGGTGGACCGGCCCCTTTTCCGTACGAAGAAACAGGACGAGCGGGACTACAGAGGCACGGGCAGGCTCTAGTAGACCGGCTTCTCGGGCTCGATCTGGTTGACCCAGCCGATCACGCCGCCGCCCACGTGCACCGAGTCGGCGAAGCCCGCCGACTTGAGGACCGCGAGGACCTCGGCGCTGCGGACACCCGTCTTGCAGTGCAGGACGATACGGCGGTCCTGCGGAAGGTCCTGGAGGGCGGTGCCCATGAGGAACTCGTTCTTCGGGATCAGCTTGGCGCCCGGGATCGAGACGATCTCGTACTCGTTCGGCTCGCGGACGTCGATGATCTCGATCTTCTCGTCCCCGTCGATCCACTCCTTGAGCTGCTTGGGAGTGATCGTGGAGCCGGCCGCCGCCTCCTGGGCCTCCTCGGAGACGACGCCGCAGAAGGCCTCGTAGTCGATGAGTTCCGTGACGGTCGGGTTCTCGCCGCAGACCGCGCAGTCGGGGTCCTTGCGGACCTTGACCTGGCGGTACTGCATCTCCAGGGCGTCATAGATCATCAGACGGCCGACCAGCGGGTCACCGATGCCGGCGAGCAGCTTGATGGCCTCGGTCACCTGGATCGAGCCGACCGAAGCGCAGAGCACGCCCAGCACGCCGCCCTCGGCGCAGGAGGGGACCATGCCCGGCGGCGGGGGCTCCGGGTAGAGGCAGCGGTAGCAGGGGCCGTGCTCGGCCCAGAACACCGAGGCCTGGCCGTCGAACCGGTAGATCGAACCCCAGACGTACGGCTTCTTCAGCAGCACGGCGGCGTCGTTGACCAGATAGCGGGTGGCGAAGTTGTCCGTGCCGTCCACGATCAGGTCGTACTGGGCGAAGATCTCCTTCACGTTCTCGGCTTCGAGCCGCTCCTCGTGCAGGATCACGTCGACGTACGGGTTGATGCCCAGCACCGAGTCCCTGGCGGACTGCGCCTTGGACCGGCCGATGTCGGCCTGGCTGTGGATGATCTGGCGCTGCAGGTTCGACTCGTCGACCTCGTCGAACTCGATGATGCCCAGCGTGCCGACCCCGGCCGCGGCCAGGTACATCAGGGCCGGTGAGCCGAGACCGCCGGCGCCCACACAGAGCACCTTCGCGTTCTTCAGGCGCTTCTGTCCGTCCATCCCGACATCCGGGATGATCAGGTGGCGGGAGTACCTGCGGACCTCGTCGACGGTGAGCTCGGCGGCTGGCTCGACCAGGGGTGGCAGCGACACAGGAACCTCAACAATGCAGGTGGTCGGATTTACGTACATCGACTGCGCGTACATCGACTACGTACGGTTGTTCTTCCGGTAACACTGCCACGCCCCTTCTCATTCCGAGATACCAGGTCCGATCCGCGAGACGATTTCGTCCCAGTACCTGGGCAGCGCCGCGAATGGATCGGTTTGTCCGCTCCGTCCGTCGGTGCTCTGCCCGCCCCGGTCCGTGAAGAAGATCGTTCCGGCGCCCTGCCAGCGGGCGACGCGCATCGCCTCGTCGAGATGGGTGCGGGGCACCCCGTGGACGAAGTGCGCGAACCGGCTCGGCGGATAGTCCGCCGTCCACTCGGCCACCTGCGACCAGCGGTAGTCGGTCCACGGGCCCTGGAAGGTCACCAGTTGGTCGGCCGCCTCCGCGTATCCGGGGTGGGGCTGGGTACCGTGGCCGAGGACGAGCCGTCCGCCGTCGTCCGCGCTGTCGCTCTCCGCCAGCAGCGCGTGGAGGGTGGCGGTGAGCCGGCGGACGGCGGGCAGCTCGGCCCGCTCGGTGGGGCAGCGGGCCAGGTAGAAGCCACCGACCCGGTACCAGTCGACGAAGGAGCGGGCGTCCGCGATCAGCTCGTCGAACGGCCGCTCGCCGTGGGCCAGATCGAGATGGCCGAGGAGCCGGCCGCCGCAGGCGCGTACGGAGTCGTCCGGCTCCTCGCCGTGCAGGGCGCGCTCCCGGGCGTTGCGGAGCCGCCCGGCCGCCGCCAGGCAGTGCGGGTCGGGCCGGGTGCCGGGGCCGCCCGCGATGTTGAGGACGGCCCAGTGGAGCGGGGTGCCGGGGCGGGCCAGCTCGGCCCACTCGGCGGGGGCGAGCAGCGGGTGGGCGTAGCCGGGCACGCCGAAGCCGAGCTGCTCGCCGCCCGCGGTCCTGAGGGTGTCGGCGGGGGCGGTCAGATACGGCATGCCGCCTCCATCCAGATGTCCGCGAGCGACTCCTCCAGATTGATCCGGGGGCGCCAGCCGAGCCGGTCCCGGGCGGTGCGGACGTCGGCCTGCTGCCAGGCCCCGCAGCCGTCCGGGTAGGGGGACGGGGTCGCGGAGAGGTGCTCGATCACCGACTCGGCGGAGGTGCGCGGGGCGCCGATGGGGAGGCGCGGAGGCGGCGAGTCCAGTTCGTGGAGCGCGCCCGCGTACCCGGCGACCCGCGCCAGCACGGCGGCGGCGTCCCGGAGCCGGACGGCGCGCCCGGTGCCGATGTTGACGACGCCCTGGGCGGCGGAGAGCGAGGCGGCGTGGACGGCCCGGGCCACGTCCCGTACGTCGACGAAGTCCCGCTGCACGCCGAGGCCGCTGAGCTTCAGCTCGCCGTCGCCCGCCTGCATGGCCCGGCGCATGGCCTCGGCGAGCCGGCCGAGGGGGGAACCGGCGGGGGTGCCGGGGCCGACGGGCGAGAAGA
The DNA here is from genome assembly GCF_050871195.1 of Streptomyces araujoniae. NCBI lineage: Bacteria > Bacillati > Actinomycetota > Actinomycetes > Kitasatosporales > Streptomycetaceae > Streptomyces > Streptomyces araujoniae. The sequence continues at coordinate 5,334,332 of NZ_CP194070.1, read as the reverse complement.
CCCGGAGCACGACGGCGTCCAGGCCCGAGCCGAGCACCAGCTCGGTGGCGGCGAGCTTGCTGACGCCGTACGGGCCGCCGGGGCGCGGGATGGCGTCCTCGGCGGTGGAGGAGCCGGGCTGCGAGGGGCCGTACTCGGAGGCGCAGCCGACCTGGACGAGCCGGGCCCCGCAGCCGCTGCGGCGCAGGGCCTCGCAGACGGTGGCGACGGCGACGGTGTTGTGGCGGGTCAGTTCCCGGGCGCCGCCGCGGGTGGCGCCCGCGCAGTTGACGACGACGCCGGGGTGGACGGCGTCCAGGAAGCGGGTGAGCGCTCCCGGGCTCCCGCCCGCGAGGTCGAACCGGACGTCGGCGTCGTCGCCGCGCCCGAGGGCCGTGAGGTGGACGGCGGGGTCGGCCAGCAGCCGGTCGGCGACGAAGCGGCCGAGGAATCCGTTGGCTCCGAGCAGCAGCACCCTCATCGCGCACCGCCTCGGTGCCGACGGCGTGCTGCCGGTGCGGGGGACTGGGGGGTCATGGCGGGTTACTCCTTGGTGGATCGGTCGATCGGTGGGTCGGTCCGGTGGGGAACGCCCGCGGCGTCGGCTCCGCGGGAGTGGTGCGGTGGTGCGGTTCGGGGGGTGGCGGTTTCGGGGGTACGGGGGCGGGGCCGGTCAGGTCCTCGTGTGGGCGGAGGCCCGGGAGAGCGCGGCGGAGGCGTGGACGAGCAGTCCGAGCGCCGCCGCGCCGCAGGCCAGGGCGGGGACGGCTCCGGTGCCGCCCGCCTCGACGAGGGCGTGGACGGGCCGGGCCAGCGGATCGAGGCCGGGGAGCCGGGCGGCGAGGACGAGGGCGGGGGCCGCGGCCTCCACGGCACAGGCGGCGGCCAGCGCGGCGGTGCCCGGTTCGGGCAGTCCGTGGGCGGCCAGCAGCCGGGCCAGGAAGAACAGCACCCCGAGGGCGGCGGCCGCGACCGGCGCCCCGGTGCCGCCGAGGCCGAGGTCGGCCAGGTGCAGCAGGGGCAGCAGGGCGCAGAGGAAGAGGGCCACGGACCCCAGGAGCAGGGGGCGCACTCCCGCGCCGAACTCGTCCAGTGCGCGGCTGCCGCCGAGTCTGCGGCGGGCCCGCACGGTGAAGAGGTGCGCGCACCAGGCGGCCGGGGCGATGGCGGCGGCGAGTCCGAGCAGCGGGGCGGGCGCCGGCTGCCAGGGTCCGTCCGGGCCGCCGCTGATGACTTGGGCGATCAGCTCCTCGCCGTACACCGCGAAGCTCAGGAGCCAGCAGGCGTACAGCCCGGCGCGGCCCGCTCCTTCGGGGGCGCGCAAGGGCCCCCGGCCGAGGCAGAGCCGGAGCGCCAGGCAGGCCAGAAGTGCGCCGGTGAGGGTCACGGCGGCCCGCGCTCCCCCGCCGAGCGCCCCTTCGGTGAGCCGGAGCGCCCCGGCGGTGGCGAGGCAGGCGGCGCCGGGCAGCAGCGCGAGCAGCGTCCACCCGGCGCGGGTCCCGGCGTCCGGGCGGGGGGCCGCGGCCACCGGGGGCGGGGCCTCGGCGGGCCCGGCCGGGGTGCGGGCGTACAACTCCTCGGCCAGCGCGAAGACGTCCCGGTGCCGGTAGCGGGCGGCGGTCCGGTCGGTGAGCCCGTGGGCCTCCAGGCCGGCGGCGATCTCCAGCGGGCTGACGGCCCGTTCGCAGAGGGCGCGATGGTGGTGCATCAGCGACTTCACGGGGTCGGCGGGCCCCCGGCGCACGGGGACGGAGTGCCTGCGCTGCCCGGCGCGCGCCGGGATCTCGGCGGGGCGGAGGGGAACTGGGACGGGGGCTTCCGTAGCCCCGGCGGCGGGCGGGGCGGGGCGGGGGTCGTCCGTGGCCTCGGCGGCGGGCTCGGCGGGAACGGCGGGCACAGCAACGGGAGGCGTTGGGGCAAGGGTTTCCCTAGCCCCTGCAGCAGGCTCGACGGGCTCAGCATGCGCGGTATGCGCGGTATGCACGGTATGCACGGCAGGCCCAGCGGGCCCGGCAGCCTCAGCGCCGGGACGCGTTGGGGCGGGAGCCTCCATAGCCCCCGCAGCGGGCTCGACGCGCTCAGCAGCCCCAGCAGCCCCGGCAGGCACGGCGGGCCCGGCGGCGGGAAGCGTTGAGGCAGGGGCGTCCGTAGCCCCCGCGGCGGACTCGGGCTCAGCAGCCCCGGCGGCGGGCTCGACCGGCTCGGCGGCGGCCGGGGTGGTGTCGGCAGGCACCGTGGTCCCTTCTCGCTGTTCGGGGCGGGTCGGTCGGTCACGCATCGCCGTCCCCCGGTCCCCGCTCGGCGGCCGCACAGACGCGCACCCGCTCCCCGGCCGTCGCGCGCTGCCCGGCCCCGGCACGGACCTCAGCCGCCGCACGCTCCTCAGCCGCCACCGCCTGCCCCTCCCCCACCGCACGCTCGGACCCGTCCGCCGCCGAGGCAGCGGCCCGGTACGGTCCGGTCAGCGCGGCCCGGGGCCGGGTCCAGGGCCCGGGGAGGCGGGCCTCCGGTGGGGTGGCGAAGAGGAGGGGATCGCCGTCGGGCTCCCGCCGGACCGGAGCCTGCGAGATCAGCTCCAGGTAAATGCCGCGAAATGCCGCGAGATTCTGTTCGACGGTGAAGAGTTCGAGCGCGCGGGCCCGCGCCGCCGCACCCAGGCGCGCACGGCGCTCGGGGTCGCGCAACAGCGCGATGCAGGCATCCGCGAGCGCCCGGGGGTTGCGCGGGGGCACGACCAGGCCGGTGCCGCCGATGACCTCGACGACGGCTCCGACATCCGTGGAGACCGTGGCCCGGCCGCAGAGCATCGACTCGACGAGGCCGATCGGGAAGCCTTCGACGACGCTGGAGAGGACGGCCACACCGCCCGCCGCGTAGGCCTCCGCGAGGTCGGGGACCTCGGGGCCGCCGATCTCCTCGAAGGTGACCGGGCTGACGCCCTCGGCGTGGGCGCCGGCGGCCTCGTCGGGGAAGAGCTGGGCGGCCAGCGCCCGGCAGTGCGCGAGGTACGTGGCGGCCTCCTCGCCCTCCGCCGGGGCGCCGAAGATCCGCAGCCGGGCGTCCGGTTCGGCACGGCGGACCTCCGCGAAGGCATGGAGCAGGGCGATCAGGTCCTTGGCGGGCTCGATCCGGCCGACCCAGACCAGGGTGTCCGGGCCGCCCCGGTCGTCGTGCTCACCGACCCGGGCGAACCGCTCGGCGGCCATGCCCGGGTAGACCGTGCGCTGCTTGGCCGGGCCGGCGCCGCACCGCTGCTGCCAGCGGCGTACGTGGGTGTTGCCCGCGACGACGAGCGCGGCCTGCCGGTAGACCTCGGCGGCCAGCAGGGCGTGGAGGCGGGCGAGGAGGGCGCGGACCGGAGCGCCGAAGGGCGCGTCCGGCGCGGCCAGGTGGTGCGCCCGGAGCTGCACGGCGTGCTCGGTGATGAGCAGCGGCACCCCGAAGAAGCGTTTGGCCAGCAGCCCCGGGATCGCGGCGGCCCCGCCGGAGGCGGCGTGGCAGAGGTCGACCGCGCCGAGGCTCTCGGGGTCGTACCAGTCGAGCGAGAGCGGGCGCAGGACGCGCTCCAGCTCGGCGGCGAAGGCGAGGTGGTCCACGACGGTGGCGCTCCGCACGATGTGGCCCGCGCCCCGGGCTCGGGCGGCGGCCTCCAGGATCCGTACGGTGGTCTCGGAGCGCAGGGCGAGGGGGAGTCCGCCGCGCTCGCGGGCCAGCTCGGCCAGGCCGTAGAAGCCCTCGGTGAAGAGTTCGGCGCCCGGGGCCCCGTCGGTCGCGGGGTCGGCGCCGGCGTCCTCGGAGGCGCAGGCCGCGGTGGCGAGCTCCGTCAGACAGGCGGCGAAGCGCCTGCGGTCGCGCCGGCCGTAGGAGACGCCCCCGCCGGTCACCAGCCGGGCCAGCAGGCCGCGTTCACCGCTGCCGCGCGAGGTGCCGTCCTCCGGTGTCCAGAGCGGCGCGGTCCGCACCCGGCCGACGTGGTGCGGCAGCCGGACCAGGCCCTGGTCCTCCTGCCCGGCGGAGCGGCTCAGCGCGAAGAGGTCGAACTCGTGCTGCGGCAGCCCGCGCACCAGCCGGTCGCACCAGAGCCTGGACTCACCGGTCGCATACGGGTAGCCACCCTCCGTGAGCAGTCCGATCCGCACGAGCACACCCCCGATCTCCCTTGTGGGCAGCCGCCGTTGGAACGGCGACTCGCAGCGGGACGACCGTAAGCGGACAGGCCGGTGGCGCGACGGACGGTTGTCCGTCGCGCCACCGAAAGGGGTGAACCGTCGTAACTTTCCCGCCCCCGTCGCGTTCCGTCGCGATAAGGCGGTCCGTTGTCACGGAGGGTCAGGCTGCGGCCAGCTCCTTGCGGGCCGCCCGGCGGGCCGCCGCGAGCCCGGGATCGAGCGCGGGAACGGCCGCCAGCAGCTGCCGCGTGTACGGGTCCCGGGGGTTCTCGTACACCTCGTCGGCGGGGCCCTGCTCGACGATCAGGCCGCCGCGCATGACGGCGACATGGTCGCTGACCTGCCGGACCACGGCGAGGTCGTGGGCGATGAAGACCAGGCCGACGGAGAGTTCCCGCTGGAGTTCGGCGAGCAGGGCGACCACCTGGGCCTGGGTGGTGACGTCGAGCGCGGAGACCGCTTCGTCGCAGACGATGACCTTCGGATCGGCGGCCAGGGCGCGGGCGATCCCGATGCGCTGGCGCTGCCCGCCGCTGAACTCGTGCGGGTAGCGCTCGAAGTGCGCCCGGTCCAGCCCGACGCGCTCCAGGAGTGCGCCCACCCGGTCCCGTACGCGCTCCTCGTCGCGCTCCCCGGCGGCCCGCAGCGGGTCGGCCACGGACTCCCCCACCGAACGGCGCGGGTTGAGGGAGGCGACGGGGTCCTGGAACACCATCTGCAGCTCGCGCCGGAAGGGCCGCAGCTCCTTCTCCGACAGCGAGCCGATCTCCGTACCCCCGTAACGGAGGCGGCCCGCCGTCGGGTCCAGCAGCCGGACCAGCATCCGGCCGAGCGTGGTCTTGCCGCTGCCGCTCTCCCCGACGACGCCGAGCGTCCGCCCGGCGTGCACGGCGAGCGAGACCCCGCCCACGGCCACCGTCCGCCCGCTCCCCCGCCCGAACTCCCGCCGCAGGTCGAAGGCTTCGAGCAGCGGTACTTCCGCCACTCTGCCGGGCGGCGGTACGGAGGCTTCCGCGCCGCTTCCGAGCAGCCGTACGGGGGCCTCCGCGGCGGCTTCGAGCAGCGGTACGGAGACCTCGCCCGCGCCCCCGTCGGCGGCACCCCCCACGGCGGCGCGCGGGGAGGGCACCGCACCCGGCGGCCCCGCAGGCACCACCCTCCGCGTCTCCACCCTCGGCACCGCCGCCAGCAGCTCCTTCGTGTACGCCGCGCGCGGGGAGCCGAGCACCCGGGCCACCGGCCCGCGCTCCACCTCCCGGCCGGCGCGCATGACCAGCACCTCGTCCACGCTCTCGGCGGCCACGCCCACATCGTGGGTGACCAGCAGCAGCCCCATGCCGGTCTCCTGGCGGAGGTCGTGCAGCAGGTCCAGGATCTGGGCCTGGACGGTGACGTCGAGCGCGGTCGTCGGCTCGTCGGCCACGATCAGCCGGGGCTCGCAGGCCAGGGCCATCGCGATGAGCGCCCGCTGCCGCATCCCGCCGGAGAACTCGTGCGGGCGGAGCCGGGAGCGGCGGGCCGCGTCCGGGATGCCGACCCGGTCCAGCACCTCCACGGCCCGGGCGCGGGCGGCCCGGCGGGAGACGCGGCGGTGGACCCGGAGGACCTCCGCGATCTGGTCGCCCACCGGGTAGTAGGGGTCGAGCGAGGAGAGCGGGTCCTGGAAGACCAGGGCGGCCCGCGCGCCCCGCAGGGCCCGCAGTTGGCGGTCGTCGGCCGTGTTCACGTCCGTACCGGCGACGCGGACGGTGCCGCCGACCCGGGCGCCGGTCCCCCGGTGGAGGCCGAGCAGGGCGTAGGCGGAGGCGGACTTTCCGGATCCGGACTCCCCGACCACGGCGAGCGCGCCGCCCGCCTCCAGGGTGAAGGAGAGCCCGTCCACGGCCCGTACGGAACCGAAGTCGACGGTGAGACCGGCGACCTCCACCAAGGGCTCCGCCAGAGGCTCATACGTTGTCATGACAGGACCACCCGTCGGTCGGCCAGCGCGTACAGCAGGTCCGCGACGGCATTGGCGAGGACGACGAAGAACCCGGTCACCAGCACCATGCCGACCACCACGGGCAGGTCGACGAGCTTGACCGCGCTGACCAGTTCGCGCCCGATGCCGGGGATGCCGAAGAGGGATTCGGTGAGCACCGCGCCGCCGAACATCGTGCCGAAGTCCAGGGCGCTGAGCGCGATGACGGGTGCCACCGCGCCCCGGAGCGCGTGGCGGCCGACGAGGGCCCGCTCCCCGACCCCGTACGCGCGGAAGGTGCGCACATGGTCCTCGGCGAGCGTCTCCAGCATGGCGCTGCGGGTCAGCCGCGCGTACTTGGCGGACTCGATCAGCGCCAGCGACGCCCAGGGCAGCAGCAGCCCCCAGGCCCACTGTTCGGGGTCCTCCGCGAAGGGGACGTAACCCGGGGCGGGCAGCCACTGGAGGGTGGAGCAGAACACGATGATGAGCAGCAGCCCGATGACGAAGACGGGCGTGGCCGAGCCCGCGAGGGTCAGCCAGGTCAGGACGCGTTCGGTGGGCCGGCCGCGCCGCCAGGCGGAGAGCACGCCGGTGCCCACGCCGAGCAGCAGCCACCCCGCGAAGGCGCCGACGACCAGCGAGCCGGTGACCGGGAGCTTGGCCAGGATCAGCTGGGTGACCTGCTGGTCGGACTGGTAGGAGACGCCGAGGCAGGGCGCGGAGCAGTGCTCCACACCGGTGCCGGTGGAGAAGTCCCGGCCCGCGACGATGCCCTGGAGGAAGTGCCCGTACTGCACGTACAGCGGGTCGTCCAGCCGAAGTTGGCCGGTGACCTGGGCGAGCTGGGCGGGTGAGCAGCGCGGGCCGCAGACGAGCTGGGCGACGTTGCCGGGGGCCACGTAGAAGATGCCGTAGAGGATGGCGGTCAGGGCGAACAGGACGAGGACCGCTCCGCCGAGCCGCCGGATCAGGAACCCGGTCATGCCCCGCCCCCCTTGCTGTTCTTCGTGCCCACCCGCAGCCGGGAGGCGGCGCGCGGGTCGAGCGCCGTGCGGATGCCCTCCCCGAGGACGGTGAGGGCGAGGACGGTGACGAAGAGGAGTCCGGCGGGGAGCAGCAGATAGGTGGGGGCGGCCTGGTACCAGGTGTTGGCCTCCGTGAGCATCTGGCCCCAGGACGGGGTGGGCGGTTTGATGCCGACGCCGAGGAAGGAGAGGGCCGCCTCCGCGACGATGTTGGAGGGGAAGGCCAGGGCGCCGTACGTGATCACGGGGGCGGCGAGCGAGGGCAGCAGCTCGCGGCGGGCGATGGCCCATCTGCCGCGCCCGCTGAGCCGGGCCGCCGCGACGAAGTCGAGGGACGTGAGCGCGAGCGCCTGGGCCCGCACGATCTTCGAGATACCGGACCAGCCGATGCCGCCGAGGACCAGGGCGATGAGGACGGGCCGGGGGAAGGTGTCGGGCACGATCGCCAGGAGCGCCAGGGCGATGACCATGAGCGGCAGGGCGACGTTGATGTCCGTGATCCGGCTGAGGAGCTGGTCGACCCAGCGGCTGCCGAGCGCGGCGGTGAGGCCGATGACCAGGCCGAGGGTGATCTGCAGGACGGTGGCGACGAGGGCGACGCCGAGCGAGACCCGGGCGCCGTGGACGATGCGGGCGAACAGGTCGCGTCCGGTCTGGGGTTCGACGCCGAGCCAGTGGTCGGCGCTGATGCCGCCGAAGGGGCCGATGGGGACGCCGCCGGCCGCCGAGTCGACGAGGTCGGGGTGGTAGGTGTGGGGGTCCTGGCCCGCCAGTGCGGTGAGCAGCGGCGCGGCGAGTGCGACCAGGACGAGCAGGAGGACGACGAGGGCCGCGGCGGAGGCCGCGCGCTGGGCGCGCAGCCTCTGCCGGAACGACCGGGCCCCGGGGGCGGGGGCGACGGCCGGCGCCGCTCCCGCCTCCTGGACCAGCAGGGCATCGGACATGGCTACTTGACCGCGACCTGGGAGACGTCGAGCACGCCGGTCCAGTCGCTGATGACGACGTTCTTGACGCTCTCGCCGTACAGCCGCTTGTAGACGGGGTGGAAGAGCGGCACGGTCAGTGCCTTCTCGCCGATCTTCTTGTCGAGCGCGCCCCAGCGGGCGGCGGCGGCCTTCAGGTCGGTCAGCTTGTTGATCTCGTCGATCTCCTTGTTGACCTCGGGGTCGTCCAGGAAGGCGGCGTTGTAGTTGGAGCCGTTCCGGACGATCTGCCGGCCGTCGAAGATCGGGGCCAGGAAAGGGCCGCCGGAGGGCCAGTCGGCGCCCCAGCGGGAGAGGAAGAAGCCGGGCGTCCTCGTGGCGTCGTGGGTGGTGTCGGAGTAGTCGTTGTCCTCCAGCCCCCGGAGCTTCACGGTGATCCCGGCCTTCCGGAGCGCGGCCTGGACCGCGGTGGCGATCTCCGGGCTGGTCTGGAAGTCCTTGGCGTTGGAGTGGGTGAGAGTGACGGTCAGCCCCTTCTCGTGCCCGGCCTCCTTCAGCAGTTCCCTGGCCTTCTCGGCGTTGCCCGTCCTCCCGGCCGGGAAGTGGTCGTAGGGCGTGTGGCCGAAGAAGTCCCGTTCGGGGAGGAAGGTGGTGGCGGGCTCGGCGAGCGAGGAGCCGCCCGCCGCGTTGATGACCGAGGTGCGGTCGACGGCGTACGCGATCGCCCGGCGCACCTTCGGGTCGTCGAAGGGCTTCACCTCCGGGTTGAAGGCGATGTAGTTGGTGTAGCCGAAGTGGCCGGTGCCGACGCGGGCGGCGAGCTTCTTGTCGCCGGTGACCTTGGCGAGTTCGGCGGGGCCGAGGTTGGTGTCGGTGGTGACGGCGGCGGCGTCGGGGCCCTGGGAGGCGGAGAGCCGCTGGTTGATGACGGTGGCGTCGAGTCCGGAGCGGACGTCGATGCGGTCGGGGTAGGCCTTGCGCTCCTCGTCGGTCGCCGCTGACCAGTGCGGGTTGCGCTCCAGGATCAGCCGCTCGCCGTCGTTCTCGTTGGAGACGACCTTGTACGGGCCCGAGGAGACCGGGTGCTCCTCGTACGTGGTGCCGGTGTCCTTGGCCTTGGGTACGGGGGTGGTCTGGGTCTGGGTCGCCAGATAGGGGAACTCGCCCTCGGGCTTGTTCAGCCGGAACACGATGGTCCGGTCGTCGGGCACCTCGATGGAGTCGAGCCCCTTCTTCTCCTTGTACGGGCCCTGGTAGTCGGCGCCGCCGATCAGCCAGTCCCGCAGGTAGGGGGCGCCGCCGGAGAGTTCGGCGGCGAAGGAGCGCTCGATGCCGTACTTGATGTCGGCGGAGGTGATCGCGGTGCCGTCCTCGTACGTGAGCCCTTCCTTCAGGGTGTACGTCCACACCGTGGCGTCCTCGTTGGGCCTGCCCAGGTCGGTGGCGAGGTCGGGGACGACCTTCGCGCCCTCGGCGCCGTCCTCGCGGTTGCGGGTGGTGAGGGTGCGGAAGACGAGGGAGGGGATGTTGCCGCCGCCGGAGGTGTAGAGCCGGGCGGGGTCGAAGTCCTGCTGGGGGTTGCGGTTCAGGACGGTGAGGGTGCCGCCCTTCCGCGGCGTGCCCTCGGCCCCGGAACCGCTGTCGCCGCCCTCGCTGTCCTCCGGGCCGCAGGCCGCGGCACCCGCGGCGAGGACGAGGGCGACGGTGGCGGCGGCCACGCGGCGGGCTATGGGGGACGGTTGACGCATCGGAAGACGACCTCTCGGAATGCTGGTGCCGCGGTGGATGGCACATGAAATGACACGCGTGGCGGCCCGTGCGGAACGGCACGGGGGACCACGCGGGAAAGGGAGGGGAATCCGCACGGGCGGCAGCGGAAGAAGGCGCCGGTATCGCACCCGGGCCGTCGGAATGACATCTGCCGCGCCTGCGGACGGAGTACGTCGGGCGCGGCGGTCACGGACCCGCCGGAGCCGTTCGGGGGCTCATGGGCGGGTCACGGAAAAGGAGAAGGCCGACAGCGCGCTCGGACGGGCGTCAGCGACAGAGAATGTCGGCTACGCAGTGCCCGGTCACGCCGAGAAGCGCCAGCTCAAGGGCGGCGATCTCGGAGGGTGCGGGGCTGCGTGACATGCCGATCAATATGAACGGCCGCCTTGATCGCTGTCAAAGCCGACCAGGACGGCCATCTCACCATGCGGACAGCGACTGTCAACTGTCCGGGTACGCCCAGGGGTTGGGCTTGCACTTGATCCCGTCGATGTCCAGGGTCTTCGTCTGCTGCTGCATCACGGGGGCCAGGGCGCCGGGCGTGCGGCAGCTCACATGATTGTGTCCGAGCCGGTGGCCGACTTCGTGGTTGATGAGCATCTGACGGTAGGCCAGCAGATTCTTCGGGCCGAAGGTGGCGGAACCCTGCGCCCAGCGATAAGCGTTGATCATCACGCGGTCGGTCGAGGCGGAATCGCACGAGACATTGTCGACCGTGGTGTCCAGACCGGATTTCGCACACCATTCACCGGTCGTTCCCGGACTGGCGAGCGTGATCACGAAATCGGGGCTCCCCGAGGAGATCCGCTCGAAGGTCATCGCACCGTTGTGCGCCCAGCTCCGGTTGTCGTTCAGCGTCCTCTGCACGGCCTCCGCGAAGAGACCGGCATCGAGGGGGAGCCCCTTCTCGACATCGATCCGGTAGCGGTACTTCTGCCCCTTGCCGGGCGCCTTCGCCAGTCCGGGCACTGCCTCGAACGCCCCGGTCGCCTTCAGGTCCGCGGCGACCGGATAGGGCTGCGCCAGCTTCTCCGCGTACGAGAGGGGCTTGACCTCGGGCGGCCTGCTCGCCGGGTTCTCGGGGGTGGGCCGGGCGTCCGAGCGCGACGCGCCCTCGCCGCCGTCCCGTTCGACGCCCGCGGCACGGGCGGCGGCGGCCTCCCGGCCGGCGGAGTCGTCGGCGACCTGCCCGGCCACCACGACCGCGAGGACGGTCGTCACGGCGGCGGCGGCGATCCCGGTGAAGGTCCGCCCCCTGCTCCCTTTCGGGCCGGGGCGGCCGGGGGCCGTCCCGTCCGGGTCACCGCCCGGTCCCTCGGGGGCGTCCGCGCCGGAGGACACGGCCGGGGCGGCCGCCTCGTCCTCGGGGGTGCCGTCGAAGGCCTCGACGAACTCCCGGCGCGGGCCCGGCATCGCGCCGGGCCCGGCGGCCGGCTGCCGCGCGGTCCGTTCGTCGGCGGCGCGCTGGGCGGCGGCCCGCTGGGCGGACACCTGACGCGCCACGGCCTGCTCCCGGGCCTCCTGGTCCTGGCCGGGACCACGGCCCTGGCCGGGTACGGCCCCCTGGCCGGGGCCACGGCCCTGATCCTGCCCCTGATCCTGGGGCCGACGGCCGGGGGGCCCGTACGGCTGGGCGTACGGAGTCGCGTGCTGCTGCTGACCGGCGTACGCCGGCCCGGCACCCCAGCCGCCGCCCGGCTCGTGGCTCTCGGGGTGGCCGCCGCGCACCTGGGGGGCGTCCTCGAAGGGCGCGGGCCCTTCGGCCGGACCCATCGGCCCCTGGCGCCTGCGCCGGCCGGTGCCGGAGGCGGGCCGGGGTACGGCGCTCCGGGCGCCCTGTTCCGCCGCTGCGGCGTCCGGGCGGGTGGCCTCGGCGCCCTTTCGGCTGTGTCGTCCCACGCCCCGGATCAGCTCCCGCCGCAATCGTCCAGCAGCTCCCGGAACGCCTGGGCGACCGCCTCCGGGTACTCCATCATCGCCACGTGCCCCGCGTCGGGCAGGGTCAGCAGCCGGGCGTCGCGGAAGGCCGCGGACGCCCTGCGTGCCATCCGGTACGAGACGAGCCGGTCCCGCCCGCCGTACACGAGCTGGGTCGGTGCGAGCACCCGCTCGGCCTGGCGCCACAGTCCGTGCTGGCCGCCCAGGGTGTACGCGTCCACGACGCCCCGGGCCGAACGCGCCATCGCGTCCCAGAAGTACGGCAGTTCCAGCCGGCGCTCCATCTCGGCCACCGCGTTGCGGAAGCCTTCGTCGGAGACCCGTGCCGGATCGCCGTAACAGAGTGCCATGACTCCGCGGGTCCGCTGCTCCGCCGTCCAGTCCTTCGTGAGCCGGGCGAACAGGGGAGCGACCCCCGGCACCGCCAGGAGGGCCGTCGGCGCGGCGGATCGCTGCACCCGCCACTCGGGCAGCGCGGGGGAGATCAGGGTGAGGGTGCGCACGAGGTCGGGGCGGACGGCGGCCACCCGGGTGGCGACCGCGCCGCCCAGCGAGTTGCCGAACAGATGGACGGGGCCGCGGTCACCCGAGTCGAGCAGCCGGATCACCGCGCGGGCGTGCCCGGTGACCGAGTAGTTGCCGTCGTCCGGAGGCGGCGAGTCACCGAATCCGGGCAGATCGACGGCCTCGGGGGCGACGACGTCCGTCAGCAGCGGCATCAGCGCCGACCAGTTCTGCGAGGAGCCGCCGAGCCCGTGCACGAAGAGCGCGGGAGGCAGTCCCGTCCGGTCCGCGGGCCGGGAGCGGACGCTCAGCGTGAGCCCCGGCAGGGCCACCGGGCGCAGCCGCTCCCCCTCGGCGACCCGGACGGCGCTGACCGTGGGAGCCGCCGCCGCGGCGACGGCCTGGGCACCCGGCAGCTCGGTCGAAGACATGCGGCAATGTTACGAGACGATCACGTACCAGTTCATGTGTTCGCGGTCACAGGCCGCATCGCGGGGTAGGAGTGTTGCTCCTACGCTGCGAAGGGAGCAGCTACGGGGGGAAGAACCTCAGGGAAGAAAGGGAGCCACAGATGACGGTCGACCCGAGCGACCCGGACACCTTCACCGACTCCGAGCCGGGGACCTCCGGCCCGGAGACCCCGGAGGCGGACGCCGTCGAGCAGCGCACGGACGTCCGGCCCGAGGACGACGAGCAGCCGGAGGCCGCCGACCTGGCCGCCGCCGACGAGGCCGATGTGGCCGAACAGCGCAGGGTGATCCCGCTCGACGAGGACGACTACCGGTAGGCCGGGGCGGTCGCCGGAGGCGATTGCGGGGACGATTACCGACGGAACGACCCGCTTTGCCCGTGACCTCGGAGAACTACGGCTTCCGCAGCCGTCCGGTACGTGAAATTCTGCGTCCGCGCCGCGCGCACCGGGGTTACCCGAAAGTACGATGGCTGTACGGCGCAGCGTGTACGGATCGGCTGTGCTGGAACACACATTTGGGAGGCGGCGTGAGCGCCATCGAGCAGACAGAGGCAGCGCGCCCGCGGGGCACGCGTCTTCCCCGCCGCGCCCGACGCAATCAGCTGCTGGGCGCCGCGCAGGAGGTCTTTGTCGCACAGGGCTACCACTCCGCCGCGATGGACGACATCGCCGAGCGCGCCGGGGTGAGCAAGCCGGTGCTCTACCAGCACTTCCCCGGGAAGCTGGAGCTGTATCTGGCCCTCCTGGACCAGCACTGCGAGTCGCTCCTCCAGGCCGTGGTGACGGCACTGGCGTCGACGAACGACAACAAGCTGCGCGTCGAGGCGACGATGGACGCCTACTTCGCCTACGTGGAGGACGAGGGCGGCGCCTTCCGGCTCGTCTTCGAGTCGGACCTGACCAACGAGCCCGCCGTGCGCGAGCGGGTGGACCGGGTCTCCCTCCAGTGCGCCGAGGCGATCTCCGACGTGATCGCCGGGGACACCGGGCTCTCCAAGGACGAGTCGATGCTCCTGGCGGTCGGGCTCGGCGGCGTGTCGCAGGTCGTGGCGCGCTACTGGCTCTCCAGCCGCTCCGGCATCCCGCGCGACACGGCGGTGCAGCTGCTCACCTCGCTGGCCTGGCGGGGCATCGCGGGCTTCCCGCTGCACGGCGTCGAGCAGCACTGACCCCCCGTCCGGCCGGATCCCGGCGCGTGTTCGCTGCGGGCGATGCCGGTCGGGCCGTGAGGCGTGCTCCCACCGGGCTAATGTGGCTGCGTACGGCGCGGTTCACCGCGCAGGGACTGACCGTCGGAGGGACATAGCCGTGGAGGTCAAGATCGGGGTGCAGCACTCGCCCCGCGAGATCGTTCTGGAGAGCGGGCTTTCCGCCGAGGACGTCGAGAGCGCGGTCGCCGCTGCACTGGGCGGCAAGGCGGAGCTGCTGAGCCTCACGGACGACAAGGGCCGCAAGGTCCTGGTACCGGCCGACCGCATCGCGTACGTGGAGATCGGTGAGCCGACCACCCGGCGTGTGGGGTTCGGCGCGCTGTAGTCCTCTGGACGCGGTGAGCCGGTGAGCACGGGAGCGGCCCGGCGGGATCTTCCCGCCGGGCCGCTCCCGTGTGCTCCCCCCGTGGGGCGAAGGCGCCCTCTACCCAGGTCGGGGGTGCCGTAAGCGCGGGCCGGCCAAGCCCTACCCGTACGGGTTTCCCCAGCTCGGCGGAGGGTTGTGAGGCGTGGGCCACGGGTAGTACCGCCTACGACCGATTCGCCCGCCCCGCACACCCCCGCGAGGTGATCCTCACGTGCTCTGGGAATCCTTCGGCGCCGCCGTGCTCGGACTCGTCCTGTCCTGGGCGGCTCTCCGCTCCCTGCCCGCCCGTCTCCCGTCCGCCCGTGCCGTCTATGCCACCGGCGCGCTGGGGGCGCTGTTCGGGGCGTTCCTCACACACTCGGCGTTGGGCCCCGGCCACGGGGTGGCGACGCTGATCGGCGCCGTCTCCGTCGGGGCGGTGACGCTGTCGCTGCTGATCCGCCCGCGCGGCCGCCGCCTCACGAGGTCGGCGGCCGCCCAGTAGCCCGGAGTCGCGCGGTCCTACGCGGCCAGCCCGAGCGCGGCCATGCGCTTGGTGTGGGCCTCGGTGATCCGGGAGAACATCCGGCCCACCTCCGCCAGGTCGAAGCCGTCCGCGACGCCGCCCACCAGCATCGTCGAGAGCGCGTCGCGGTCCGCCACCACCCGCTGGGCCTGCGAGAGCGCCTCGCCCATCAGCCGGCGGGCCCAGAGGGCGAGCCGCCCCCCGACGCGCGGGTCGGCCTCGATCGCGGCGCGCACCTTCTCCACGGCGAAGTTGCCGTGGCCCGTGTCGTCGAGCACGGCGAGGACCAGGGCGCGGGTGTCGGAGTCGAGCCGGGCCGCGACCTCCCGGTAGAAGTCACTGGCGATCGAGTCGCCGACGTACGCCTTGACCAGGCCCTCCAGCCAGTCGGACGGGGCCGTCTGGCGGTGGAAGTCGTCCAGCGCCCTGGCGAAGGGCTCCATCGCGGTGGTGGGCTCCTCGTCGATGGCGCCGAGCCGCTCGGTCAGCCGCTCGAAGTGGTGGAACTCGGCGGCGGCCATCTTCGCCAGCTCCGCCTTGTCCCCGAGGGTCGGCGCGAGTTTCGCGTCCTCCGCGAGCCGCTCGAAGGCGGCCAGCTCGCCGTAGGCGAGGGCGCCCAGCAGGTCCACGACCGCGGCGCGGTACTGCGGCTCCGCGGCGGCGGTGGCCCAGTCCTGGGCGGCGATCCCGGTCGCTCCGGGCGCTTCTCCGGGGTGTTCAGTGGCGTTGTCAGGCGTCTCCATGAACCGCACAATAGCCCGCCCGACGGGGGGTGGAAGGGCCCGGTCAGCAGCGGACATCACACCGTTCCGATGAATTCGTCCAACACACATGCGCGAATCCGGGGTACAGTGGTATTGCGCTTACTGAGCATTTTCCTGTGCCAGGGGCGCGTCCTTTGAATGAGGATGCCCGGTCGGTGGCCCGATCGGCTCCGACCCGACAGCCCTCCACGCGGTGCGTACGACACGTACGACTGCAGATGAGGGGCCCCCTCAGCGGCACGAGCGCTCGAGCGACGGCAGTGGTCCCGCGCCACCCGGCCTTCCACGGCCGGATGACCAACCCGGCACGGTACGACCCCCAGCGTTCGCCTCGGGCCGCGTCTCACAGAAGAGGCAGCACCCTGACTACGTTCCGCGACCTCGGCATTCTTCCCGAGACGGCCGAAGCCCTCGAGGCAGTCGGCATCATGTCCCCCTTCCCCATCCAGGAGCTGACGCTCCCCGTCGCGCTCTCCGGCTCCGACGTCATCGGCCAGGCCAAGACCGGCACCGGCAAGACGCTCGGCTTCGGGCTCCCCCTCCTGGAGCGCGTCACCGTCCCCGCCGACGTGGAGGCGGGGCGCGCGAAGCCCGAAGAGCTGACCGACGCCCCCCAGGCCCTCGTCGTCGTCCCCACCCGTGAGCTGTGCACCCAGGTCACCAACGACCTGCTGACCGCCGGCAAGGTCCGTAACGTCCGCGTTCTCGCGATCTACGGCGGCCGGGCGTACGAGCCCCAGGTGGAGGCCCTCAAGAAGGGCGTCGACGTGATCGTCGGCACCCCGGGCCGGCTGCTCGACCTGGCGGGCCAGCGCAAGCTGGACCTCTCCCACATCCGCGGCCTCGTCCTGGACGAGGCCGACGAGATGCTGGACCTGGGCTTCCTGCCCGACGTCGAGCGCATCATCACGATGCTGCCGGCCAAGCGCCAGACGATGCTGTTCTCGGCCACCATGCCCGGTGCCGTCATCAGCCTCGCCCGCCGCTACATGTCGCAGCCGACCCACATCAACGCCACCTCGCCGGACGACGAGGGCACGACCGTCAAGAACACGGTCCAGCACGTCTACCGCGCCCACTCGATGGACAAGCCCGAGATGGTCTCGCGGATCCTCCAGGCCGAGGGCCGCGGGCTGGCGATGATCTTCTGCCGGACCAAGCGGACGGCGGCCGACATCGCGGAGCAGCTGGAGAAGCGCGGCTTCGCCTCCGGCGCGGTCCACGGCGACCTCGGCCAGGGCGCCCGCGAGCAGGCGCTGCGCGCCTTCCGCAACGGCAAGGTCGACGTCCTCGTCTGCACCGATGTCGCCGCGCGCGGCATCGACGTCGAGGGTGTGACCCATGTCATCAACTACCAGTCGCCGGAGGACGAGAAGACCTACCTCCACCGCATCGGCCGCACCGGCCGGGCGGGCGCCAAGGGCACCGCGATCACCCTGGTCGACTGGGACGACATCCCCCGCTGGCAGCTGATCAACAAGGCGCTGGACCTGAAGTTCCCGGACCCGCCGGAGACGTACTCCACCTCGCCGCACCTCTTCGAGGAGCTGGGCATCCCGGCCGGCACCAAGGGTGTCCTGCCGCGCGCCGAGCGGACCCGTGCGGGTCTGCGCGCCGAGGAGGTCGAGGACCTGGGCGAGACCGGTGGCCGCGGCCGCAGGTCCGCCGCCCCGGCACCGGCCCGTGAGGAGCGCGAGCCCCGTACGCGTACGCCGCGTCAGCGCCGCCGCACCCGTGGCGGGTCCACCCTGGCGGAGTCCGCGGCGACGGTCCCGGCCCCCGCCAAGGAGGCCGCGCCGGTCGCCCCGGCCGGTGACGAGCCGTCCGAGGCCCCGGCACGCACCCCGCGCCGCCGCCGTCGTACGCGGGTCGGCGTGGCCGACACCGTGACCGAGCCCCTCACCGAGGCGTCCGTGGCGGTCGCCGAGGCACCGGAGGCTCCCGCCCCGGCCGCCGAGGTCGCCGCCGAGCCGGTGGCGGAGGCCAAGCCGCGCCGCCGCCGCAGCCGCGCCGCGAAGCCGGTGGACGCCGAGCCGGTGGCGCAGATCCCCGCCGCCGCTGCCCCGGCCGAGGCCGGGTTCCAGACCGTGGCGGCCGCCGCGGGCATCGCGGAGCCGGTGGCCGAGTCGGTCGCGATCCGGCCGCGCCGCCGCGCCCGGATCGTGCAGCCGGCCGACGAGGTCGACTTCCAGATCGCCCCGCCCTCCGAGCCGGAGCCGGAGGCGAAGTCCCGCCGCCGCCCGGCCCGCGCCACGAGCCGCCCCAAGGCCGAGGCCACCGCGAAGGCCGAGTCGAAGCCGAAGGCCGAAGCGGTCGCGGAGACCGAGGCGAAGCCGAAGCGGGCGTCCCGGGCGAAGGCCGCGGCCCCCGCCGAGACGGCCGCACCGGAGGCCCCGGCCGCCGACGGCACCGAGACGAAGCCCCGTCGCCGCCGCGCCACCCGCGCCACCCGCGCCGCGGACAACGCCGAGGCCGAGACGGTCACGCCGGAGGCCCCGGCCGCCGACGGGACCGAGGCAAAGCCCCGTCGCCGCCGGGCCACCCGGAGCGCGACCAACGCCGAGGCCCCGGCCGAGGCCGTCGCGCCGGAGGCTCCCGCCGCTGAAGCGGAGGCCAAGCCCCGTCGCCGCCGCGCGACCCGGAGCGTCACCTCGACCGCGACCCAGGAGGCCGCCGTGGTCTCCGAGGCAGAGGCCGTGGTGAGCGAGGCCGCCGCCGAGTCGAAGCCGCGCCGCCGCCGCGCCACCCGCGCCGCGGGCAAGGCGACGGCCTCGACCGAGAGCTGACGTCCCACCTGCTCCACGAACGGCCCCGGCCCCCGCACACACTGCGGGGGCCGGGGCCGTTCCGGCTGCCTGGCGGCGGACGACGGACCGGCCGGGCACCAACAGGGTCCGGAGGGCAGGCCCCGTGGCGCTCGGGCGACCACGGGCAGCCGTCGGATCCGGCGGTGCCCACGGCGTCCCGGCCCGGGCACCTCGCGCCACACGGGCTGCCCGGGCCCCGGCGGCCCCCACGCCGTCCCGGCCGGGGCCCGGCGCGCCGCACGGGCCGCCCGGGTCTCGGCAGCCCCCACGGCGGCCCACCACCCGCCCTCGACACCGCGCCCCCCTCCGGCTCCCCCGTCGTGCCCCCGGCCCGGTCGCGGCGATAGCCTCGCCCCATGAGCCGCCCGCCCACCTTCACACCGCCCTCCTGCGCCACCGCCCGCGTCCTGCGTACCGAGCGCGGGGACTTCGCCGTCCTGGACGCCGTACCGGACGCTCCCGCCCGTGCCACCGCCCTCCTGCTGCCCGGGTACACCGGGAGCAAGGAGGACTTCATCGCACTGCTCGAACCGCTGTGCGCCGCCGGGTACCGGGTCGTCGCGGTGGACGGGCGCGGGCAGTACGAGTCGGTTGGGACGGACCGCCCGGAGGATTACGCCCAGGGCGAGCTGGCCCGCGATGTGCTCGCCCAGGCGGCGGCGCTGACCGGGGACGGCGGGACGCTGCACCTGCTCGGGCACTCGCTCGGCGGCCAGATCTCCCGGGCGGCGGTCCTGCTGGACGCCACCCCGTTCCGCTCGCTGACCCTGATGTCCTCCGGGCCCGCCGCGGTGGTCCCCGCCCAGCGGGAGAAGGTGAAGATGCTCGGCGACGCGCTCGCCGTGCTCACCATGGAGGAGGTGTGGGAGGCGATGCGGGCCCTGGACCCGCCGCAGGACGCGGACACCGGCGACGGCGAGGACATGCGCCGCCGCTGGCTGCGCCACAACCCGGCCCAGCTCATCGCCACCGGCGCCCAGCTCACCACCGAACCGGACCGGGTGGACGAGCTGGCCGCCCTCGGGCTGCCCGTCCACGTACTGTCCGGCGAGCGCGACGACGTATGGCCGGTGGAGCAGTTCGACGCGATGGCCCGGCGGCTCGCGGCCCACCGCACCACCATCGCCGGGGCCGAGCACTCCCCCAACACCGCCCGCCCCGACGAGACGGCGTCGGCACTCACCGCGTTCTGGGACACGGTTCCGGCGGCCTGAGGTCCCGGCAGCACGCCCGAGGGCGGGTCAGTACTGCGCCTGGAGGTGCTGCCAGAAGCCGTCGCGCAGGGCCCGGCGCAGGTGGGCGTGGCCGCGGAGGGAGTGCTGGAGGAGGCGTTCGGCCTCGACCAGCAGGTCCTGGTCGACGGAGCCCGGGAGGTAGGGGTGGCCGGGGAGCAGGTCGACGAGGGATTCGCGGCCGCGGGCGGCGAGCCAGGCGGTGGCGATCCGGGCGCCGACGAGGCGGACGTCCTCGCGGGAGGGGGCCGGGGTGTCGTCCTCGTACGTGGTGACCGGGCGCCGGGTGACGTAGGGGCGGCAGAAGTCCAGGTCGAAGGTGCGCTGGCTGTCGACCTCCCAGAGCAGCGGTTCGGCCTGGTTGCGGCCTTCGGCGGCCTCGATGCCCCAGAGGTGGACGCGGGCCCCGTACCCCTGGGCGGCCTCGACCGCCGAGACCAGGTCCTCGTCGCCGCCGATGAGGGCCGCGTCGCTGATGGCCCGGTGCCGGGCGAGCGATTCGAGGTCGGTGCGGATGAGGGAGTCGACGCCCTTCTGCTGGTTGTTGGCGTTGAGGTTGCCCAGCCGCACCTTGACGTCCGGCAGTTCGGCGATGGCCTGCTGCTCGGTGGTGTGGATGCGGCGTCTGGCCCCGTCGTACCAGTAGACGCGCAGCAGCCGGCTGTCCGCGAAGATCGTGCGGGCCCGGTCGATGAAGGCCTCGATCAGCCCCTCCGCGTCCAGGTCGAAGGAGCGGCGGTCCTCGGTGCCGGTGACGAGCAGCCCGGCCGCGGCGTACACATAGCCCGCGTCCACGAAGATGGCGTGCGTGGAGGGGGTCTTGGCGACCTCCATGAGCATGCGCTGGAGCAGTTCGTTGGTGCGGTCCAGTCGTTCCGCGATATCCGCCGGGTACTTAGACATCCAAAAAATTTCCTTAGCGTAGGGAATGTTTGTACCAGGCAAGCCGTTGTCACATGCAAGGAACCGACGAGACGAAGGGAAGCCCTGTGCGCTTCGAGATCATGCGACTCGACGACGTCGACGGTACCGCCGTGGACAGCACCGTCGTGGACGCCGCCTCCGTCGACCGGATCGTGCGGCAGGCCGCGGCCACGGGTCAGCGCGTCTACATCCGGCCGGCCGGAAGCTCGGCTTCATAACGCCCCGCGTACCGCCGCAGGCAGGACGGCGCCCCCGCACGGAAGGCCGTGCGGGGGCGCCGCGGTGTGCGGGGCCGGCCTCAGGAGGTCTGGACGACCTGGGTGACACCGTTGATGATCTGCTGTACGGCGATAGCCGAGAGCATCATCCCGGCGAGCCGGGTCACCAGGACCACCCCGCCGTCCTTGATGATCCGGATGATCACCAGCGAGTAGCGCATCGCCAGCCAGAGCACCACGTGCATGGCCACGATCGCGGACCACACGGAGAGCTGGCCGCCGAACCCGTCGGCGTGCTGCACGGCCAGGATGACCGAGACGATCGCGCCGGGACCGGCCAGCAGCGGCATGCCCAGGGGCACGAGCGCCACGTTGACGTCCTTGGTCTGCGTCGGCTGCTCCGTCTTGCCGGTCAGCAGGTCCAGCGCGATGAGCAGCAGGAGGAGTCCGCCCGCGATCATCAGGGCGGGGACGGAGACATGCAGATAGTCCAGGATCTGCTGGCCCAGCAGACCGAAGACGGCGATCACGCCGAAGGCGACCGCCACCGCCTGGAGCGCCATCCTGCGCTGCACCTTGGCGGGGCGGCCCGCGGTGAGGGCCAGGAAGATCGGGGTGATTCCGGGCGGATCCATAATCACAAAAAGGGTGAGAAAGAGGGATCCGAAGACAGCGACGTCGAACACAGTGAGCCTTGCGAGAGATGAGCGGGCGGTACGGAGGTGCGCACCCCTGCCCTCCGCCGTCGGCGCACGACGGCGGAGGGCAGGGGTGCGCGGGAGTGGAACGTGGTGCGGTACGGGGAAGGGGCGGGCCCGTGAGGCCCTAGCGGCGGCCCGCTCCGCCCGCGCCCGGCACCGGGAAGGCTCCCGTGGCGCGCCGGGTGATCTCGCCGTAGATCTCCGGGTCG
This sequence comes from Streptomyces araujoniae, assembly GCF_050871195.1. Classification (NCBI taxonomy): domain Bacteria; kingdom Bacillati; phylum Actinomycetota; class Actinomycetes; order Kitasatosporales; family Streptomycetaceae; genus Streptomyces; species Streptomyces araujoniae. Next base: position 5,312,651 of record NZ_CP194070.1, on the reverse strand, counting down.
GTGGTGTACTCGCCGAGCCGGACGGTCTTCCGGCTGCCGTGGTAGTCGCTGGAGCCGGTGGTCAGGAGCCCCAGCTCCCGGGCGAGACCGCGCAGCCGGGCCCGGGTGGGCCCGTCGTGGTCCATGTGGTCGACCTCGATGCCGTCGAGGCCCGCCGCGGCGAGCGCGGCCAGCTCGGTCTCGGGGACCACTTCACCGCGTTTGGCGGCCGCGGGGTGGGCGAGGACGGTGACACCGCCCGCCGCCCTGACCAGCCGGACCGCCTCGAAGGGGTCCAGCTCGTGCTTCTCGGCGTAGGCCCGGCCGCCGTTGCCCAGCCAGTCGGGTGTGAAGGCGTCGGAGACCGTGTCCACGACCCCCAGCTCGACGAGGGCGGCGGCCACGTGCGGGCGGCCGACCGAGCCGTCCCCGGCGATCCGGGCGACCTGCTCCCAGCTGATGGGCACTTCGAGGGCGCGGAGCTTGCGGACCATCTCCTGGGCGCGCGGCACCCGGTCGTCCCGGACCAGCTCGCGCTCGCGCTCCAGCTCGGGGTCGGCGGGGTCGAAGAGGTACGCCAGCATGTGCAGGCCCACCCCGCCCAGCCGGCAGGACAGTTCGGCGCCGGTGACCAGGGTGAGCCCCTCGGGCAGCGCGTCGACGGCCTGCTGGTGGCCGCCGACGGTGTCGTGGTCGGTCAGCGCGACGACGTCCAGCCCCGCGGCGGCGGCGTTGGCGACCAGCTCGGCGGGGGTGTCCGTACCGTCCGAAGCGGTGGAGTGGGTGTGCAGGTCGATGCGCACGACGGCTGACTCCGGGGCTCGCGGGCGGACGGGGGACCGCTCAAGGATAACCGGCGCAGGTCAGGCCCCCGGCCGCGTACGGACCGCCCCGGTGTGACCTACCGCTCCCCGTGCCCCTGCCGGGGCGGGGCCTCCGGCACGGCCAGGAGGCGGGGGGTCAGCGCGCCGCAGGGGACGAGGTCGACCTCTCCCCCGGCGTCCCGCAGGTCCGTCAGCACCAGCTCGTCGTAGAGCAGCAGCCCCGACTGCTCGGGCCACAGGATCGCCCAGAGCCAGAGGCCGCGCGCCTCGCCCGCGAAGACCGCCCGGTCCTCGGGGGCGCTCCGGACGTGCCAGAGCGGGGTGGGGCGGCCGGCCGCGTGGACCTTGGCGTCGGGTGCCCCGTCGACGTTCAGCCGGTCGCCGGGGTCGGGGCCGGCGATCCCGGCGTACCGGGCACCGAGCCCGACCCCCAGCTCCTCGGCGACGAGCAGCATCTCGCCCATGCCGCCCAGCGGTCCGGGGCCCGAGCAGGCGACGACGGTCGCACGGCCGCCGCTGCGGTCGTCACCCGCGCTCGCCACACCCGTGAACAGCCAGCCCACGGGGAGCGGCCACGGCATCCAGACGGGCACCTGCGAGCGGTGCACCACCACGCCGAGCGCCTCGACGCTCGGCGGGACGACCGGCTGCATCGGGTGCACCTGGCCGTGCGCGGTGCACTGCCAGGCGTCGGCGAAGAGGCCGGGCGCCCTGACCCGGCCACCGCACTTCGGGCAACTGGGTTCGCCCCTCATAGAGCCCCACGGTCCTCCCCGCCGGTCGCCGCGTCAAGGACGATCACCCTTCCGCAGCGTGGCCGCCCCGCCGGGAGGCGGCCGCCCCCTCCGTACGCCGGTTCAGTCCAGCGGTACGGAGGTGCGGAGGGGATCACGCAGGTCCGTCCCGTGCGTGAGCCACCGCTCCTGGAGCTCCTGGGCGCCGCGCACCCGCTTCCAGGCGGCCTCGTTGGGAGTCATCGGCAGCAGCGGCAGGAAGCGGACCGGGTCCATCGGCCCGTCCAGCTCCAGGTCCTCCACCAGCCCCCCGGACTCCGCCACCAGCACCGAGGTGAACGGGGCGCCGGGCCAGAGCGGGTCCCCCAGGTCCAGCGAGGCGCCCGGGGCCACGACCACTCCCTCCACCTGCGGGGAGGCGGCCAGCACGGCGAGGGGGCGCAGCACCTGGTCGGTGGCGGCGAGCCCGGCCCGTACGGAGAGGACCAGCTCGGCGCGCGGTCCCTTCACCGGGTCGGCCAGCGGCGAGGTGGGGTCGGCCATCGGCTGCCCGGACATGCCGAGCGTGGCGTACCGCACCACATCGCCGTCGAGGAAGCGGAGCACCTCGATGCGGTCCGTGCCGAGGAACGTCACATCGGCGCGGGCGTCCGGCTCCCCGAGGGCCGAGCGGAGCCGGGCTTCGACCAGAGCGAGAATTTCTGCCATCCGGCGAGCATAGAGTGCGCGCACAGTGGGCAAAGTAAGGGATTCGCCCGGGACGGCTGATAGCCTGGCCGCCGGTCGGGACAGCACGCAGAAGCGTCGCTCTCTCAGTCCCGACGACACGTCGTCCCCCACGGGGGACCGGCCGGAGGAGGTGGGGACTGCTATGGATCCAAGTCGACCGTGCAGTACCGATCACCCTTCCGCGCATCGCGTCTCCCGCTGAACCCCCTGTTCAGCCATCCGTTGAACTGACGCTCCGCCGGGCTTCCCGGCTCCCCTTTCAACGGTCGTGCCGTTCGCCGCGCGGAAGACACTTCCGTATCTCTTTCTCTGCCTGTCTGTTGCGAACGCCGTCATCGCGCCCGCGCGGTGGAGCCCGCTTTGCGGACGTGCGCGCACGTCCCCATTCCGGGCTGTTCCACGCCCTCGCCGACGGCCCTCCGTGAAGGAGCCAGCCATGTCGATGATCCGTGACCTGCGCGCCGCCGTGCGCCCGTCCCTGCGTCCGTCCTTCCGCAAGAACACCGCCCCTTACAGCGCCTACGACACCACTCGCGATCCCTCCGCCTCCACCGCCGTCGTCGACTGCGCGGTCTACCGCGACGGCCGCCGCCTGGAGGGGCCCACCACCCCGACCCCGCACGAGGCGATGCTCGGAGTGCGGGAGAAGGGCGGCTTCGCCTGGATCGGGCTGCACGAGCCGACGGAGGAGGAATTCGCGGGGATCGCCCGGGAGTTCGGGCTCCACCCGCTCGCCGTCGAGGACGCCGTCCACGCCCACCAGCGGCCCAAGCTGGAGCGGTACGACGACACGCTGTTCACCGTCTTCAAGACCATCCACTACGTGGAGCACGCCGAACTGACCGCGACCAGCGAGGTGGTGGAGACCGGTGAGGTGATGTGCTTCACCGGCCGGGACTTCGTCATCACCGTCCGGCACGGGGGCCAGGGCTCCCTGCGCGGCCTGCGCCACCGCCTCCAGGAGGACCCGGAGCTGCTGGCCAAGGGCCCCTCCGCCGTGCTGCACGCCGTGGCCGACCATGTCGTCGACGGGTACATCGCGGTGGCGGAGGCGGTGCAGGACGACATCGACGAGGTGGAGATCGATGTCTTCTCCACCCCGGCCAAGGGCGGCCGGCGCGGTTCGGACGCGGGGCGGATCTACCAGCTCAAGCGGGAGGTGCTGGAGTTCAAGCGGGCCGTGTCGCCGCTGCTGCGGCCGATGCAGCTGCTGAGCGAGCGGCCGATGCGGCTGATCGACCCGGACATCCAGAAGTACTTCCGGGACGTGGCCGACCACCTCGCCCGGGTCCAGGAGGAGGTCATCGGCTTCGACGAGCTGCTGAACTCGATCCTCCAGGCCAATCTGGCGCAGGCGACCGTCGCCCAGAACGAGGACATGCGCAAGATCACCTCCTGGGCGGCGATCATCGCCGTCCCCACGGCGATCTGCGGGATCTACGGCATGAACTTCGACTACATGCCGGAGCTGGAGTGGAAGTACGGCTATCCGCTGGTGCTCGGGCTCATCGGCGCGGTCTGCTTCTCCATCCACCGCATCCTGAAGCGCAACGGCTGGCTGTGACCACCGGGGCGGTACGGAGGGGCTATGGTCCCGGCCATGAGTGATGGTGCGGAGAACCTGCTGGAGAGGGCCCTCGTCGAGGAGGCCACCAAGAAGTCCGGCCTGGTCTGGGTGGGCTCCACCGGGCCCGCCCGGGCCGTCTGGCACGTCTGGCACGAGGGCGCGGCCCACCTGGTCGGGGACGGCCCCGGCGAGCAGCCGCTGCCCGCCGGGCTCACCGACGGGGGGAGCGCCGAGGTGACCGTGCGCAGCAAGGACAAAGGCGGCCGGATCGTCGCCTGGACCGCGAGCGTACGGGTGCTGGCGCCGCGCTCCGAGGAGTGGGAGGCGGCCGTGGCCGAGCTGAAGGGCAAGCGGCTGAACGCGCCGGACGCCGAGGTGATGACGGAGCGCTGGGCGAAGGAGTGCACGGTGGTGCGGCTCACGCCCGCGTCGGTGAGCACCGAGGTGCCGGACACCTCGCTGGCCGCCGCCCCGCTGCCGACCGGGGCCACCACCCGGCGGCCCGTACCGGCCGCGCTCCCCCGGCTGCTGCTGAAGCGGCGCCGGAGGGGCTGACGGCTGCCGGGTGGTGCGTCAGCCGGCGGACTTGGGGAGCTGGCCGCCGTAGTCCACGGTGTCGTCGTCCTTCGGGGCCTCCAGGGGGAAGGCGCGCCCCCAGTCGGCCAGGGTGACGGTGCCCCCGCCGCCGCCGCGCGCCACCCGTACCGGGTACGGCTTGCCCTCCAGGGAGACGTCGAGCGCCCCGCCCTCGCCCTTGCCGCCCAGGAGCTGGATGGTGCGGTGGCCGGTGACGGTGTCCCTGGCCCCCTTGTTCAGGGTGCCGTGCAGCGTCAGCAGGCCGTCCAGCAGGACCTTCTTGTCGGTGAAGCCGCGCAGCTGGCCGTAGCTGGGGTCGCCCTCGGGGACCTTGACGTACTTGCCGCCCAGCTTCTCGGCGGCCTCCTGGTCGGAGCCGCCGGCCTTGCCGCCGTCGTCGTGGGTCCAGAAGTCGGCGTCGGCCTTGATGAAGAGTTCGTCCTCGACGCGCAGCAGGGCGAAGCTCCGCTGCTTGGAGGAGACCGATCCCGTGCCGCCCTTGTCGCTGAGCTTCATGTTCAGCACGTAGGTGCCGCCCTTGGTGACCAGGGTGCCCGCGAGCCGGACACCGTCGGCGCTGTCGGCCGCCGCTCTGGCCTTCGTGTCGATCTGCTCCGCCGGAAGTCTGCCGATCCCGTTGGTCCCCTCGTCCGGGTCCTCGCCCGCGCAGGCGGTGAGAGCCGCGACGAGCCCACCGCAGAGAACGACGGCGAGCGCGGTCCGGCGATGATTCCGGACGGCCGGGGCAAAAGAGGTCACGGGCGTACTGCCTCTCAACGGCGATCGGGGGCAGAGCGCAGCGTACCCGGGCTCCGGGCACCGTCCGGAGCCAGCCGTACGGACGGGTCCGCCGGGGCGCTCCACGACGGCAACGGCTAGCCTGATCATGGCGTACGGCGTGCGCGTACGGCGGAACACACCGGTCCGCAACCGTGCCGGCCGGACCGGCACGACGCGAGCGACAAGGAGGCGGAGCATGGCGGCAGGGGCCCCCAGGGTCTTCGTCTCGCACCTCGCCGGGGTGCCCGTGTTCGACCCGAACGGGGACCAGGTCGGCCGGGTCCGTGACCTGGTGGCGATGTTGCGGGTCGGACCTCGGCCGCCGCGCATCCTGGGCCTGGTCGTCGAGGTGATCAGCCGGCGGCGGATCTTCCTGCCGATGACCCGGGTGACGGGCGTCGAGTCGGGCCAGGTCATCACCACCGGCGTGGTCAACATGCGGCGCTTCGAGCAGCGGCCCACCGAACGGCTCGTCCTCGGCGAGTTCCTCGACCGCCGGGTGCGGCTGGTGGAGACCGAGGAGGAGGTCACCGTCCTGGACGTGGCGATCCAGCAGCTGCCCGCCCGCCGGGACTGGGAGATCGACAAGTACTTCGTCCGCAAGGGGCGCGGCGGGGCGCTGCGCCGCAAGGGCGAGACGCTGACGGTGGAGTGGTCGGCGGTGAGCGGCTTCTCGCTGGAGGAGCACGGGCAGGGCGCGGAGAACCTGGTCGCCACGTTCGAGCGGCTGCGCCCGGCCGATGTGGCCAACGCCCTGCACCACCTCTCCCCCAAGCGCCGGGTGGAGGTGGCCGCCGCGCTGGACGACGACCGGCTGGCCGACGTCCTGGAGGAGCTGCCCGAGGACGACCAGGTGGAGATCCTGGGCAAGCTCAAGGAGGAGCGGGCCGCCGACGTCCTGGAGGCGATGGACCCGGACGACGCGGCCGACCTGCTCTCGGAGCTGCCCGAGGAGGACAAGGAGCGGCTGCTGACCCTGATGCGCCCGGACGACGCCGCCGACGTACGCCGTCTGATGTCGTACGAGGAGCGGACGGCGGGCGGTCTGATGACCACCGAGCCGATCGTGCTGCGGCCGGACGCCACCGTGGCCGACGCCCTCGCCCGGGTCCGGCAGCAGGACCTGTCCCCGGCGCTCGCCGCCCAGGTGTACGTGTGCCGCTCCCCCGACGAGACGCCGACCGGGAAGTACCTGGGCACCGTGCACTTCCAGCGGCTGCTGCGCGATCCGCCGTTCACCCTGGTCAGCTCGATCGTCGACAGCGATCTGGTGCCGCTGCCCCCGGACACCCCGCTGCCGACCGTGACCAGCTATCTGGCCGCGTACAACCTGGTCTCGGCCCCCGTGGTGGACGAGAGCGGCTCCCTCCTGGGCGCGGTGACGGTGGACGACGTGCTGGACCACCTGCTGCCGGAGGACTGGCGCGAGACCGACTTCCACGGTGAGGGGGGCATCCGCCATGGCCGGTGAGGAGCGGTCGAAGGCCGCGTCGACGGGCTCGTCGGGGCTGACGCGGCCGCCGCGCGCCCGGCTCGACCAGCCGAAGGCGCCGGGGCTGAAGCTGCTGCCGGAGTACGACCCGGAGGCGTTCGGCCGGTTCTCGGAGCGGATCGCGCGGTTCCTGGGGACCGGGCGGTTCATCGTCTGGATGACGCTGATCATCATCGTCTGGGTGGCGTGGAACGTCTGGGCGCCGAAGGAGCTGCGCTGGGACGAGTACCCGTTCATCTTCCTGACCCTGATGCTCTCGCTCCAGGCCTCGTACGCGGCCCCGCTGATCCTGCTGGCCCAGAACCGGCAGGACGACCGCGACCGGGTCACCCACGAGCAGGACCGCAAGCAGAACGAGCGGTCCATCGCCGACACCGAGTACCTCAGCCGGGAGATCGCGGCGCTGCGGATGGGCCTGGGCGAGGTGGCCACCCGGGACTGGATCCGGTCGGAGCTGCAGGACATGGTGCGGGACATGGAGGAGCGCCGGATCGTGCGGACGTCCGAGAGTGACGAAGGCGACCGCAGAGGTCCTACCCGCCCGTAGGGCCCGGCGCCGTAACATCGTCGGTATGGCTACGGAAGACGCGGTGCTTGAGGCACTGGCGACAGTGAACGACCCGGAGATCCACCGCCCGATCACCGAGCTGGGCATGGTGAAATCGGTCGAGATCGATCCTGACGGTGCAGTCGCTGTCACGGTGTATCTCACGGTCTCCGGCTGCCCGATGCGCGACACGATCACCAGGAACGTGGAAGAGGCCGTCTCCCGGGTGGAGGGCGTCTCCCGGGTCTCGGTCACCCTCGACGTGATGAGCGACGAGCAGCGCAAGGACCTGGCGAGCTCGCTGCGCGGCGGCACGGCCGAGCGCGAGGTGCCCTTCGCCAAGCCCGGCTCGCTGACCCGGGTGTACGCGGTCGCCTCCGGCAAGGGCGGCGTCGGCAAGTCCTCGGTGACGGTCAACCTGGCGGCGGCGATGGCGGCCGACGGGCTGAAGGTCGGTGTCGTGGACGCGGACATCTACGGGCACAGCGTGCCCCGGATGCTCGGTGCGGACGGCAAGCCCACCCAGGTCGAGAACATGATCATGCCGCCGTCCTCGCACGGCGTGAAGGTCATCTCCATCGGCATGTTCACCCCGGGCAACGCGCCCGTGGTGTGGCGCGGCCCGATGCTCCACCGGGCGCTCCAGCAGTTCCTGGCCGACGTGTACTGGGGCGACCTGGACGTCCTGCTGCTGGACCTGCCGCCGGGCACCGGTGACATCGCGATCTCGGTGGCCCAGCTCGTGCCGAACGCGGAGATCCTGGTGGTCACCACCCCGCAGCAGGCGGCGGCCGAGGTGGCGGAGCGGGCCGGTTCCATCGCCGTGCAGACCCACCAGAAGATCGTCGGCGTCGTGGAGAACATGTCGGGCATGCCGTGTCCGCACTGCGACGAGGTGGTCGACGTCTTCGGCTCGGGCGGCGGCGCGCGGGTCGCGGAGGGGCTGACCCGGACGGTCGGCGCGGAGGTGCCGGTGCTGGGCGCGATCCCGATCGACGTACGGCTGCGCGAGGGCGGCGACGAGGGCAAGCCCGTGGTCCTGTCCGACCCGGACTCCCCGGCGGGCAGCGCGCTGCGGGCCATCGCACGGAAGCTGGGCGGCCGGCAGCGCGGTCTGTCGGGCATGTCGCTGGGGATCACCCCGCGCAACAAGTTCTGAACCCCGCCGCTCCTGAGCGCCGTACGAGCCCGGTCTCCCCGGCCCGTACGGCGCTCACGTGTCTCCGGTCGGAGCCCCTAGGCGTAGCTCTCGATGTCCTTGATGACCGAGAACCCCAGCCCGTACGCGCTCATCCCTCGCCCGTACGCCCCGATGTGCACGCCCTCGTGCGCCGACCCGGCGAGCACCCAGCCGAACTCGGACTCGCGGTAGTGGAACTCCACCGGAACCCCGTCCACCGGCAGGGAGAGCGTCGTCCAGGGCGCGGAGGCGAGGTCGTCGGCGAGGGTGAACGCCGTCTCCGTCTGCTGGTCCAGCCAGTCGTCGCGCAGGGTGTGGTCCATCTGCGCCGGCCAGGTGTAGGCCAGCAGCCCCGAGCCGGCCAGCCAGGCCGCCGAGGAGACCGTGGTGGCGTCCAGGACGCCCGTACCGTCGCCGGTGCGCCGCACGGGGCTCGCGGCGACCGTGATGACGGCCGCGAAGCGCTCCTTCTCGGCGGCGGAGCCGTCCGTCTTCACCGAGGGCTCGTCACCGTGGCCGGTGGAGCCGTGCTGCACGGTGCCGTCCGCCGCCGTGCCGACCTGCATCAGCCAGCGGGCGCCGGTGAAGGCGTCGTCCAGGCCGTACCAGGGGAACGGCGCCTCCAGATAGCCGTCGACGGTACGCCGCCGGGCCGCCGGCACCTCCTCCGCCGTGACCGTGCCAGGGGCACCGTCCGTATCCACCCGACTCGTCGTCTCCATCTGAGCGGCCGCCTCCTCGATCAGTTCTGATCCGGAGCGGCCCGCCCCCCGCGGGCGTGGGCGTCCTCGCAACCGGACAGATGGAGAATAGCCATACCGTCCGGGCGAGTCGGGATTGACCTGGCGTCAGGTGGCGTCCGCGTCGAACGGCGGACGCTCGGGCTGCGCCTGCTGCGGGGCCTTCTTCAGCAGGTCAGGGGTGGTGTCACCGGTCTTGGTGAGGCTGGGGGCGGTGGTGGTGGCCGGTGCGCCCGCCGCTCCGTCGGCCGCACTGTTGGCGGAATCCGGTGCCGGGGTGCGCCCGTTGACCGCGTCCGTGACGTCGGACAGCTCCTTGCGCAGGTCGAAGCTCTCGCGGATCTCCTTCAGCCCCAGGTCGTCGTTGCCGTCCATGAGCTGCTTGCGGACGAACGTCTTGGGGTTGAGGTCCTCGAACTCGAAGTCCTTGAACTGCGGGCCAAGCTCCGTACGGATGTCTTCCTTGGCGCTGTCCGAGAACTCACGGATCTTGCGGATGGTGCGCGTCAGGTCCTGGATGAGCTTGGGCAGCTTGTCGGGGCCGAAGACCAGCACGGCCAGGACACCGATGGTCAGCAGCTCCAGTGCGCCTATGTCATTGAACACCTAGCTGCTCCTCGTGTTCTCCGCGTGTTCTCCGCCTGAAACCGACATTCCCGGCAGGCTGGGGGGTGCCCGGACCGCTCAACGGTACCTGGCCGACCTGTCCGGGCGGTACCTCGCCATGGCGCTCACGTGCCGCTCGACGAACCGAGCGTCAACGTCATGGTCAGTTCCTCGCCACCCCGGGTGAGCCGCAGCTCCAGCCGGTCGCCCGGGCGGTGGGCGCGGATCTTGACGATCAGCTCCTCGCCGCTGTGCACCCGCTGGCCCTGGACGGCGGTGATGACGTCGCCGGACTTGATGCCCGCCTTGGCCGCGGGGCCGTCCTTGGTGACCGCGGGGCCGTCCTCGGCGCCCTTCGTGCCGACCTTGGCTCCGTCGCCGGTGAACTTCATGTCCAGCGTGACGCCGATCACGGGGTGGGTCGCCCGGCCGGTGTTGATCAGCTCCTCGGCGACGCGCTTGCCCTGGTTGATCGGTATCGCGAAGCCGAGGCCGATGGAGCCGGACTGGCCGCCGCGCTCGGGGCCCTTGCCGCTGTCGGCGGCGCGGATGGCGCTGTTGATGCCGATGACGTGGGCCTGGGTGTCGACGAGCGGGCCGCCGGAGTTGCCCGGGTTGATCGGGGCGTCGGTCTGGAGGGCGTCGACATAGCTGATGTCGCTGCCGTCGCCCTTCTCGCCGCCCGCGGTGATGGGGCGCTGCTTGGCGCTGATGATGCCCGAGGTGACCGTGTTGGAGAGGTCGAAGGGGGCGCCGATGGCCACCACCGGGTCGCCCACCTGGACGTTGTCGGAGTTGCCGAGCGGCAGGGGCTTGAGGCCGGAGACCCCGCGGACCTTGACGACGGCGAGGTCGTAGCCGCTGTCCTTGCCGACCAGCTCGGCGGTGGCCGTCTCGCCGCTGCTGAACGTCACGGTGATGTCGCCGGTGGTCCCGGCCGGGGCGACGACGTGGTTGTTGGTGAGGATGTGGCCCCGGTTGTCGAGGACGAACCCGGTGCCGGTGCCGGACTCGGCGGTGCCGCTGACGTGCAGGGTGACCACGCTCGGCAGGGCGCTGGCGGCGATGCCCGCGACGCTCTCGGGGGCCCGGTCGGTGGTGGTGCGGCTCGCCTGGGGCAGCTCGACGGTGGTCAGGCCGCCGTTGCGCTCGATGTAGGCGCCGACCCCGCCGCCGATGCCGCTGGCGACCAGGGTGAGCAGCAGCACCCCGGCGAAGGCCCCGCCGCGCCGGTTCTTCCGCCGCCCCGGCTCGGTCCCGGCGGGCGGCCCCACCTGCGTCAACGGCTGCCCGGGCGCCGCCCAGGGGTCGTACTGCCCCCACTGCGCGGGGACGGGGGCGGGCTGTTGCGGTACGGCGGTGGGCTGCGGCGGTACGGGGGCGGAGTGGCCCGGTACGCCGGTGGGCGGCGGCACCGGGGAGGGGTGCTGCGGCGAGGGGACGGCTGCCCGCGGGGGTACGGGGGTGCCGTGGGCCGGGGTCGGCCGCTGCACCGGCGGCGCGGGGGCCCAGGGGCCGGGGTCGCCGTACGGCGGGGTGCTGTAGGCGTCGGGCTCGTGCAGCGGGGCCCCGGACGGGCGGGGCAGATGGGCCGGCTGCGGCTCCTGGCCCGCGGTCGGTGCGGGAACACCCGTCGGTGCGGAAGCACCCGTCGGTGCGGGAACATCCGCCGAAGCGGGAGCACCCGTCGGCGTGGCGGCCTCGCCGGACGGGACGGCGTCGGCGGGTGCGGGAGTGCCGGTCGGCGCGGGGGCGTCGGCGGGCACGGAAGCCGTCGGGTGGCCGGGGGTGCCCGCCTGGCCCGGGTCGGCGGGGTCGCCGGCGCCGGGCGGGGCCGTGGGCGTGTCCTCGCCCGGGGCCCGGCCCTCCGGCTCCGTGCGGCCGGACCGCCCCGTCGTGGGACGGCTCCACCACTTCGCCTGGGGCCCGGTGGGCTTCCCGTCGTCCATGCTCTCTCCGCAACTGGCCTCTGCACGCCCCACAGAGGCGTCCCTCCCCGGAATTCAACCAGGTTTGCGAATCTCCCCGCAGGGCCCCGTAAGGGATCGGCCGGGGAACGGGTGCGGATCGGCCAGGGATCGGCCGGGCGACGGCCGATCCCGGTCAGCGTCGGGGTGCCAGCGGGCTCGCCAGGTCGTTGGTCGGGGCCGGACGGGTCTCCGGGGGCGAGGAGGCCGGCGGGGCGCTCGCCTTCGCCGTCGATCCGCCGCCCAGGACCGCCGCGAGCAACGGGGTGGAGCCACCGGTCGGACGTATGAGCGGGGGCACGGACACGTTCAGCACGGGGAACGTGAAGGGGTGCCCGCCCAGGGGGGAGGAGAGGAGCGGCGGGGCCGTCGTCTGCGCCCGCGGGAGCAGGGGCGGCTTCGCCGTCGGGGCGACGGACGCCGGGGGCGGGGTGAGCGCGGGCGCGGGCCGGTGCGAGCCGGTCGACGAGATGTCGGCCGCCGACCGGTTGACGACGAGGCGGTCGCCGCCGACGGACTGGCCGCCCCCGCGACGGCTCACGGCCTCGTTCGAGCCGCCGGCACGGGTCTCCGCGTCGAGCGGGGTCACGCTGCTCCCGCTGCCCTCGGCGCGCAGGAGGGGATCCTGGGCGGAGTCCAGCGGCAGGGTGCCGCCGAGCGCGATGGCCGCCAGGGAGACGGCACCGGCCGCCGCGAAGGCGAAGCGCCGGCCGCGCCAGGGCGAACGCTCGGCGTCCCGGGCCATGTCGTGTATGCGGAAGGCGGAACGGGAGCCGCCCGGCAGCACCGCGGTGGAGCCGTGGGCGGTGGGGAGATACCCGAAGTCGGCCGGCGCGGAGGGGCGCACGGCGTCGCGGCGGGTGGAGCCGGAGGACCGCAGCGGGGGGAAGAACTCGTCGGCGAACGGGCCGCCGGAGCCGAAGGGCCTGCCGGAGCCGGTGTCGTCGCCGCCGGGACCGCCGGGAAGGCCCTGGAGACGGGCCAGGAACCCCTCGGAGGGCGAGGGTGCGGCGGACATGGCGAAGGCGCTCTTGAGGCGGCGCTGGGCGTCGGCCTCGACCTTGCACCGGGCGCAGGTGGCCAGATGGGCGAGGACCCGCTCACGGGCGTCATGGTTCAGCTCGCCGTCGACCAGCGCGGCGAGCCGGTCGCCCAGATGCGCTTCCGCAGGGGTGGGACCGGTCGGACCTGTGCCACTCACGCCGTTCCGCCCTCCCCTGCCAGGACCGCGTCCGCCAGGGAGCGCTGCTCGGCGCGGGCTTCGGGCGAACGGTGCTTGAGCGCCTTGCGCAGATGCGAACGGCCGCGGTGGATACGGCTGCGCACGGTGCCGAGCTTCACGCCGAGGGTGGCGGCGATCTCCTCGTAGCTGAGGCCCTCGATGTCGCAGAGGACGACCGCGGCCCGGAACTCGGGCGCGAGGGTGTCCAGCGCCTGCTGCACGTCGGCGTCGAAGTGGGTGTCGTTGAAGACCTGCTGCGGGGACGGCTCCCGGCTGGGCAGCCGCTCGGCCGCGTCGTCGCCGAGGGAGTCGAAGCGGATGCGCTGCTTCCGGCGGACCATGTCGAGGAAGAGATTGGTGGTGATGCGGTGCAGCCAGCCCTCGAAGGTGCCGGGCGTGTACGTCGACAGCGAGCGGAAGACTCTGACGAAGACCTCCTGCGTGAGGTCCTCGGCGTCGTGCTGGTTCCCCGTCAGCCGGTAGGCAAGGCGGTACACGCGACCGCTGTGCGTGCTGACGATCTCTTCCCATGAGGGCGGGGTCCACGCCTGGGCATCCGCATCGGAGGCGAAGGTCGCGGTCGGTGCGGATACTTCGGAAGAACGGTCAGCAATGTTGGTCACGGATTTCGGCTCACCGGCCGACCTGAGAAGGCGCCGCAGCACCCCGCCCCGATCCACAGGCGCAGCCGCACCTCCCCTATCGGCTCTGGTGGTGTCCAGTGGAGCCCCTACCATAGCCACCTCGCCCGTTAGCTCCGGATAAGCCTTTTCCCTGCTGGGGCCGGGCGTCGCCCGGAACTTCACCGCAGCTCACCGGTCCGATCCGCGGGCCGGCACGCCGCGCTTTCCCCACTCCTTGCACAACGCCCGGTCCCATCTGCGGGTTCCCGGGTCCAGCGGATACAGTCACCGTTGCGCCAACTACGGGGACAGGAGAGGGTCATTACCGCCAACCGGCAGACGAGCTTCGTCCTCGCCGACTCCTTTGTCGCCGAGGACGAAGCTCTGCACCGGGCCCGGGAGCGGGCCCGTGAGCTGGGGATCCGCTCGGTGTCGCCCGGCACCGGCGCCGCGCTGCGCCTGCTGGCCGGTGCCGCGGACGCCAAGGCGGTGGCGGAGATCGGTACGGGCACGGGCGTGTCCGGCATCTATCTGCTGCACGGGATGCGGCCCGACGGCGTGCTGACCACGGTGGACCCGGAGCCCGAGCGCCAGCAGTTCGCCCGGGAGGCGTTCCGCGAGGCGGGCTTCGCCTCCAACCGGGCCCGTTTCATCCCCGGCCGGGCGCTGGACGTCCTGCCCCGGCTCGCGGACGGCGGCTACGACCTCGTCTTCTGCGACGGCGACCGGTTGGAGAGCCTCGACTGCCTCGCTGAATCGTTGCGCCTGCTGCGCCCCGGTGGCCTGGTCTGCTTCGAGGGCGTCTTCGCCGACGGCCGCACGGTCGACTCCGCCGCCCAGCCGGCCGAGGTGCTGCGGCTGCGGGAGCTGCTGCGCGCGGTCCGCGACAGCCAGGAGCTGATGCCGACGCTGCTGCCGGTGGGCGACGGGCTGCTCTGCGCGGTCCGGCGCGGCTGACCGCCGTACGTCTTCCCTCGCGGGCGTCCCGCGGGGAACGCACCGCTGCCCGGTACGGAGACCGTACCGGGCAGCGGTGGAAGGTGATGGGCGTTACGCGTCAGCCGACGACCTTCTTCAGTGCGTCGCCGAGGGCATCGGCCTCGTCCGGAGTCAGCTCGACAACAAGCCGACCGCCGCCTTCGAGCGGAACGCGCATGACGATGCCCCGCCCCTCCTTTGTCACCTCGAGCGGGCCGTCGCCCGTCCGCGGCTTCATGGCCGCCATGCTCGTTCCCCTTCCTGAAACCAGCTCATCGCAACCGGCGGCCCCATGACAGGCGCTGCCTCACCGGCATCGAACACATTGCTTCTCCACCATTATCCCGCATCAACGACCCCGATGACCAACATCGCTCTGCATCGCTTGTGCAACGCGCTCTCTCAAAACCACCCAATTCGGGGATGCGGCTGCGATACTTCGCCGCCCCGGGGCCTCGGACGGGAGCCGATTGTTAGACGCAGGTCACATCTGCGGCCCGTCCCCCGTCGGCCATGCTTGCCTGCAGGGGCAACGATGCCCGAGCAGCGAGGGGATGGACCGCAATGGCCGACGAGCAGGCGAACACCGTGCTGTACGACGTGAGCGAGGGGCTCGCGACGATCACGCTCAACCGACCCGACGCGATGAACGCGCTGAACACGGCGGCGAAGGTCGCGCTCCGGGACGCGCTGCTGGAGGCGTCGGCGGACCCCGCGGTACGGGCGGTGCTGCTCACGGCCACCGGGCGCGCCTTCTGCGTCGGCCAGGACCTCAAGGAGCACGTCGCGACGCTGGCGGAGACCCGTGAGACGGGCGACGGGAACGCGCTGAGCACCGTGCGGGAGCACTACAACCCGATCGTGCGGGCCATCACGGAGATGCCGAAGCCGGTCGTCGCCGGCGTGAACGGGGTCGCGGCCGGGGCCGGGTTCGGTTTCGCCCTGGCGGCCGACTACCGGGTGGTGGCGGACACCGCCTCCTTCAACACCTCGTTCGCCGGGGTCGCGCTGACCGCGGACTCGGGCGTGTCCTGGACCCTGCCGCGGCTGATCGGGCAGACCCGCGCGGCGGACCTGCTGTTCTTCCCCCGGTCGGTCTCCGCCCAGGACGCGCTGGAGCTGGGCCTCGTCAACCGCGTGGTGCCCGCCGCCGAGCTGGCCGACCGGGCGGCGGAGGTGGCCCGCACCCTGGCCGCCGGGCCCACGGTGGCGTACGCGGGGCTGAAGGCGTCCATGGCCTACGGCGCCGGGCACCCGCTGGCCGAGGCGCTGGAGAAGGAGGACGAACTCCAGACCCTGGCGGGCGCGTCGCAGGACCACACCATCGCGGTGGAGGCCTTCCTCAAGAAGGAGAAGCCGGTCTACCTGGGGAAGTAGCCCCTCGGCCGACCGGGGAGCGGCCGGTCTCCGGGCCCGGGAGCGGCCCGTCACCCCGGCCGGGAAGGCCGCTCCTCATCCGGCCGGGAAGGCCGCCTCACCCGGCCGCCGCGCCACCGCCCCGGGCCACGCACTCCGCGAGGTGGTCGTCGACCAGACCGCAGGCCTGCATCAGGGCGTAGGCGGTGGTGGGGCCGACGAAGCGGATCGAGCGCTTCTTCAGCTCCTTGGCGAGCGCGGTGGACTCCGGGGTGGTGGCGGGCACGTCACCCAGTGTGCGCGGGGCGGGGCGGCCGGCCGGGTCGGGGGCGTACGACCAGATCAGCTCGTCCAGCTCCCCGGCCCGCCAGCCGGCCAGCACCTTCGCGTTGGCGAGGGTGGCGTCGACCTTGGCCCTGTTGCGGATGATGCCCGGGTCGGCGAGGAGCCGCTCCCGGTCGGTGCCGGTGAACTCGGCGACCTCGGCGATCCGGAATCCGGCGAAGGCGGTACGGAAGGTCTCGCGGCGGCGCAGGATCGTCAGCCAGGACAGGCCGGACTGGAACGCCTCCAGACAGAGCCGCTCGAACAGGGCGTCGTCCCCGTGGACCGGGCGGCCCCACTCGGTGTCGTGGTAGGCGAGGTAGTCGTCGGTGGCGAGACCCCAGGGGCAGCGCAGCCGCCCGTCCGGGGCGGCCGCGGCTCCGCCGTCGCTCATCGTCCGGCCTCCCCGCCGCGGTCCGCCTGCGCCGCGCCCCGGTCGCCCGGCTCGGCGGGCCGGTCCTCGCCCGGCTGCTTGAACAGATCGGTGCCCGTGCTCACCGCGGACGCCTGCGCCCCGGCCAGGGCGGACTCCAGCTCCGCGATCCGGGCGTCCCGCTCGGCCAGCTCGGCGCCGAGCCGGGAGAGCGCCTCGTCCACATCCGCCATCCGGTAGCCCCGGGCGGCCATGGGCAGGCGCAGCGCCTCCACGTCCGCCCGGCCGACCGGGCGGCTCGCGGGCAGCGGGTCGGTGAACCGCTCGGGCTCCACGTCCTGGAGCACGGCGCTCCCGCCACCGCCGACCACCGCGAGGGTGACCGCCGTGACGACCACGACCATCGTGAGCAGCAAGAACCAGAACACGCGCATCTCCCCGGGGGCAAAGACCTCGTCCGGCTCCGATGGTGCCATGCGGGACTGACAGATCGGAGCGACCACGGAAGGCCTTAGGGTCGCAGACGGGCCAACCGCGGGTCAGCGGCGGGCTGCGCGGGCTAGCTGAGGAGGAAGAACGGGATGCGGAGCGGTGCACTCAGGCTGGGGCGGCGGGAGTTCGGGCCGCACGAGCCGGTGATCATGGCGATCGTGAACCGGACCCCGGACTCCTTCTACGACCAGGGCGCCACGTTCCGGGACGAACCGGCGCTCGCCCGGGTCGAGCAGGCGGTGGCCGAGGGCGCCGCGATCATCGACATCGGCGGGGTGAAGGCCGGACCCGGCGAGGAGGTGAGCGCCGCGGAGGAGGCGCGCCGCACGGTGGGGTTCGTGGCGGAGGTCCGCCGCCGCCACCCGGACGTGGTGATCAGCGTGGACACCTGGCGCCACGACGTGGGCGAGGCGGTCTGCGAGGCCGGGGCGGACGTGCTGAACGACGCATGGGGCGGGGTCGACCCCAAGCTCGCGGAGGTGGCCGCGCGGTACGGGGCGGGTCTGGTCTGCACGCACGCGGGCGGTGCGGAGCCGCGCACCCGGCCGCACCGGATCGCGTACGAGGACGTCATGGCGGACATCCTGCGCGTGACCGTGGGCCTTGCGGAGCGGGCGGTCGGGCTCGGGGTGCGGCCGGACGGGATCATGATCGATCCCGGGCACGACTTCGGGAAGAACACCCGGCACTCGCTGGAGGCCACGCGCCGGCTGGAGGAGATGGCGGAGACGGGGTGGCCGGTGCTGGTCTCCCTGTCCAACAAGGACTTCGTGGGCGAGACGCTGGACCGGCCGGTGAAGGAGCGGGTGATCGGGACCCTGGCGACGACCGCGGTGTCGGCGTGGCTGGGGGCCCGGGTGTACCGGGTGCACGAGGTGGCGGAGACGCGGCAGGTGCTGGACATGGTGGCGTCGATCGCGGGGCACAGGCCTCCGGCGGTGGCGCGGCGGGGACTGGCGTAGTTCCCTGCCGCCTGCCCGGCGGGCGGGGCCGGGGCGCTGCCCCCGGGCCCCGCTCCTCAAGCGCCGGAGCGGCTGGAAAGGATCTCCTCGATCGCCGGACGGGCTTGATGGTGCCGGACGGGCCTGGTCGTGCCGGCGGGCTTGGTTGTAGCGGACCGGCCCGATGGTGCCGGAGGGGCTACATGGTGCCGGACGGGCTTGATGGTGCCGGTCCGGCGGTGGAGCCCGGGGGCGGGACGGCGGTCACCGCCCGACCTCCTTCGTCACCAGCGCCACCGCTTCGTCCACGTCGTCCGTCACGTGGAAGAGCAGCAGGTCCTTCTCCGAGGCCTTGCCGCCGGCGACCACCGTGTCGCGGAGCCAGTCGACCAGGCCGCCCCAGTAGGCGGCGCCGAAGAGGACGATCGGGAAGCGGGTCACCTTGCCGGTCTGGACGAGGGTGAGGGCCTCGAACAGCTCGTCCAGGGTGCCGAGACCGCCGGGGAGGACCACGAAGCCCTGCGCGTACTTCACGAACATCGTCTTGCGGACGAAGAAGTACCGGAAGTTGACGCCGATGTCGACGTGCGGGTTCAGTCCGGACTCGAAGGGCAGCTCGATACCGAGGCCGACCGAGACCCCCTTCGCCTCCCGCGCCCCCTTGTTGGCGGCCTCCATGGCACCCGGCCCGCCGCCCGTGATCACCGCGAAGCCCGCGTCGACCAGGGCCTTGCCGATCGCCACCCCGGCCTCGTACTCCGCCGATCCGACCGGGGTGCGGGCCGAGCCGAAGACGCTGATCGCGCTCGGCAGCTCGGCCAGCGCGCCGAAGCCCTCGACGAACTCCGACTGGATGCGCATCACCCGCCACGGGTCGGTGTGCACCCACTCGGAGTCGCCCTCGGAGTCCAGCAGCCGCTGATCGGTCGTGCCGGGCTGGACCTGCTCCCTGCGGCGCAGTACCGGACCCAGCCACTGTTCCTCGGGCGCCACCGCGCCCTCGGGGACCTCCGCGCCTCCGGGGATCCGTGCGTCCTCGGCGTTGCCCATGTTCCGCTCCCTCCACCGACCTGGGTCGTTCTGGGTCGGGCTGTGTCGTGCTGCGTCCGGCCAGCGTAGATCGGCGGAGGTTACGTACGGGGGAATGCCGTGCGTCGGGCGGTCAGAGGATCAGGAGGTCAGCCAGGAGCGGAGGCGGTCCTCGCAGTGGGTGATCTTCTCTACGACCACGTGCTCGTCGCGCTTGTGGGCGTACATCGGGTCGCCGGGGCCGTAGTTCACCGCCGGGATGCCGAGGCCGCCGAAGCGGGAGACGTCCGTCCAGCCGAACTTGGGCCGGGCGGTGCCGCCGACCGCCGCCATGAACGCCTGGGCGGCCGGGTGGGAGAGGCCGGGCATGGCCGCGCCCGAGTGGTCGTCGACGACGATCTCGGCCACCCCGCAGTCCGCGAAGACCTCCCGGACGTGGGCGACGGCCTCCTCCTCGGTGCGGTCGGGGGCGTACCGGTAGTTGACGACGACGGTGCAGGCGTCCGGGATGACGTTGGTGGCGACGCCGCCCTCGATGCCGACCGCGTTCAGCCCCTCGTGGTACTCCAGGCCGTCGATGACCGGGCGGCGGGGCTCGTACGCCGCCAGCTTCGCCAGGATCGGGGCGGCGGCGTGGACCGCGTTGGACCCCATCCAGCTGCGCGCCGAGTGCGCCCGCTCCCCCGTCGTACGGAGGTGGACGCGGAGCGTGCCCTGGCAGCCGCCCTCGACCTCGCCGTTGGAGGGCTCCAGGAGGACGGCGAAGTCCCCGGCGAGCCAGTCGGGGTGGGCGGTGGCGATGTGGCCGAGGCCGTTGAGGTGGGCGGCGACCTCTTCGTTGTCGTAGAAGATGAAGGTCAGGTCGCGGTTGGGTTCGGGGACCGTCGCGGCGATCCGGAGCTGGACCGCGACGCCGGCCTTCATGTCGGTGGTGCCGCAGCCCCAGAGGACGCCGTTCCCGTCGAGGCGGGAGGGGACGTTGTCGGCGATCGGCACGGTGTCGATGTGCCCGGCGAGGACGACACGCTCGGCGCGGCCGAGGTTCGTGCGGGCGACGACGTTGTTGCCGTGGCGGTCGACGGTCAGATGGGGCAGGCCGCGCAGCGCTGTCTCGATCGCGTCGGCGAGTGCCTTCTCCTCCCCGCTGACCGAGGGGAAGTCGACGAGCCGGGCGGTGAGCGCCGGGCCGTCCAGGGTCAGGTCAAGCGTGCTGTCGGACATGGCCCCGACCCTAGAGGACCGTGCGCCGGGCCCGGCCAGGGGCCCGGAGGGCCGGGCACGTCCGCCCCGGAAGCCCGGGGTGTCCGCCCCGGGCCCCGGGGGTGTCCATCCCGGAGGACCGGGGGTGTCCGCCCCGGAGGACCGGGGGCGTCCGCCCCGGAGGACCGGGGGTGTCCGCGCCGGGGACTGGGGTATCGGCCCCGGCCGAACCCTCCAGTACGGTGGGCCCGTGTCCCCGACAGCCAGCCCCGCCCGCCGTCGCCGCAGCCGCCTTCTCCGCTACGCGGCCGCCTTCGCCGTGCTCGCCGCCCTGGGTGGTTATCTGGCCGTCCAGTACGACTCCTCCACCACCGAGTCCGCGCCGCGCTGCGTGGTCCGGGCCCCGGAGGGGGACCACACGTACGAGATGAGCCTGCACCAGGCGGCGAACGCGGCGACGATCTCCGCCGTGGGCACCACGCGCGGGATGCCGGAGCGGGCGGTGACGATCGCCATCGCCACCGCGATCCAGGAGTCCACGCTCCGCAACATCGACTACGGCGACCGGGACTCGGTGGGCCTGTTCCAGCAGCGGCCCTCGCAGGGCTGGGGCACCGTGGAGCAGATCATGGACCCGGTCTACTCGGCCGGGGAGTTCTACGACCACCTCGCCAAGGTCCCCGGGTACTCCCGCCTCCCGCTGACCGTGGCGGCGCAGCGCGTGCAGCGCAGCGGGTTCCCGCAGGCGTACGCGAAGCACGAGCCGGACGCCGCGCTGCTGGCCGCCGCGCTGACCGGGCGCGAGCCCGCCGCCCTGAACTGCACGCCGTCGAAGAAGACCGGCCAGGACCCGGGCGACGCGGGGCAGGTGCGGGCCGAGCTGGTGCGCACCTTCGGCAAGGACGTCCTGCCCGCGACGAAGGCCGCCGGCCCCTCGGCCGCCGCCACCGTCTCGGTGCCCGTACCGGCGACGGCGGGAGCACAGGCCGGGGCGGAGGCGGACGGCGCGCCGCGGCGCGGCTGGGAGCTGGCGCACTGGGCGGTGGCGCACTCCCAGGAGCTGCGGATCGAGCGCGTGAGCTACGCCGACCGGATCTGGGAGGCCGGTTCCGGCTGGCGGACGGAACGCTCGAAGGAGAAGGAACCGGGCACGGCGGCGGTCGCCATCCGGGTCGCCCGGTAGTTCGGACCATCGCCCGTTCGGACCTTTGGGCCGAGCGCTCCACCCCTCTCGGGCCGCCCCTCCGGCAGTGCACCCGCACCCTCTCGATTCCCTTGCCGCCCAAGGGAAGTGACGGTTCGTCGAACGACTTCGGAATGGATCGTTTGCCCGGGTTCCTCCGCTGCGGATTATCGGACGCATTACCCACTCTTTACCTTCGGTCTCCGCAACCTTCCCTCCCCCACGACCGGTTGTCAGTGCGTCCGGCTCACCGGAACGCGTCGCATGAACCGCGTGAACCACATGGACCACGCGAACTGCGTGAAGCGCACGAATCATTGACTTCCCGTCGAAGGAGCACCATGTCCCTCCCCCTGACCCGTCGGATCGCTCGTACCGCGCTGCTGATCGCCGCGGGTGCGGCCCCCGTGGTCGGTGCGGCCGGCGCCGCGAGCGCCGCAGAGCTCCCCCAGACCCCGGACCTCGGCGGCCTGACCGCCCTCGACGGTGCCGGCCTCGGCAACACCGTGGACAGCGCCGCCCGCCAGGGCACCCAGGCCGCCGGCGAGACGGGCGGCCGCCTCGTGGGCACCGCCCTGCCGGCCGCCGGCGCCACCGTCGGCAAGACCGCCCGGGTGGCCGCCCCGGCCGTCCAGGAGACCGCCGGCCAGACCGCGGGCAGCGCGGGCGAGGCCCTCGGCGGCGTGGCCGACGCCGCGGCCGGCGGCCTGCCGACCGACTCGCTCACCCAGGGCGGCCTGCCCACCGACGGCCTCACCAAGGGCGGTCTGCCGCTGGACGGGCTGCCGATCGGCTGATCCACGGCCACGGCCACGGCCGCGTCCACACGTCACGTACGCGGGTCTCGTACCCACCTCACGTACGCGGGTCTCGTACCCACCTCACGTACGCAGGTCTCGTACGCGAGTACGCGGAAGGGCCCGGGGAGTGCGCACTCCCCGGGCCCTTCCGCGCGCCGTGGTCAGGACAGCC
Organism: Streptomyces araujoniae; assembly: GCF_050871195.1. NCBI lineage: Bacteria > Bacillati > Actinomycetota > Actinomycetes > Kitasatosporales > Streptomycetaceae > Streptomyces > Streptomyces araujoniae. The sequence continues at coordinate 5,290,237 of NZ_CP194070.1, read as the reverse complement.
GCTTGACCGCCGCCGCCACCCGCTCGTCGGTCGCGGTGAACGCCACCCGGACGAAGGACTCGCCCGCCGGTCCGTAGAAGTCGCCGGGCGCCACCAGGATGCCCAGCTGGGCGAGGTACGCCACGGTCTCCCAGCACGGCTCGTCACGGGTCGCCCAGAGGTAGAGGCTCGCCTCGCTGTGCTCGATCCGGAAGCCGTGCGCCTCCAGGGCGGCGCGCAGGGCCAGGCGCCGGTCGGCGTACCGGGCGCGCTGCTCGGCCACGTGCGTGTCGTCCCCGAGGGCGGCGACGGTCGCCGCCTGGACGGGGGCGGGCGTCATCATCCCGCCGTGCTTGCGGATCAGCAGCAGCTCCCCGAGGACCGCCGCGTCGCCCGCGATGAACGCGGCCCGGTATCCGGCCAGGTTGGAGCGCTTGGAGAGCGAGTGGACGGCGACGATCCCCTCGTAGTGGCCGCCGCAGACGTCCGGGTGGAGGACCGAGACCGGTTCGGCGTCCCAGCCCAGCTCCAGGTAGCACTCGTCGCTGAAGACGAGCACCCCGTGCTCACGCGCCCAGGCGACGATCCGGACCAGCTCGTCCTTGGCCAGCACCCGGCCGGTGGGGTTGGAGGGCGAGTTGAGCCAGAGCAGCTTCAGCCCGGCCGGGTCCAGCTCGGTCGGGTCGTCGTAGACGACGGGCTCGGCGCCGCAGAGCCGGGCGCCGACCTCGTACGTCGGGTAGGCGAGGCGCGGGTAGGCGACCTGGTCGCCCGGGCCGAGCCCGAGCTGCGTCGGCAGCCAGGCCACCAGTTCCTTGGAGCCGACGACCGGCAGCACGTTGGCGTGCGTCACGCCGGTCGCGCCGAGCCGCCGCTCCACCCAGCCGGTGAGCGCGTCGCGCAGGGCCTCGGTCCCCCACACCGTCGGATAGCCGGGGCTGTCGGCGGCGGCGACGAGCGCCCGCCGGATCACCTCGGGCACCGGGTCGACCGGCGTGCCGACGGAGAGGTCCACGATGCCGTCCGGGTGGGCCTGGGCCGTGGTCTTGTACGGCGTGAGCCTGTCCCAGGGGAAGGCCGGGAGGCGGGAGGAGACTGCGGACACGGGGCGGCTCTGCTTTCTGGGGCTGTTCGGGGACCGGCGGCCGTAGGCGGAACGGACCGCGCGACCGTACGGGGACGCATCCCGCGGTCGTCCGGGGACGGGCCTCGCCGTCGTACGGGGGTACGCCTCGGTCCCGTACGGTGACGGGCCGTACGGGACCGGGCTTGCGCTCGTGGTGCGGCCGCTTACTGGTTCTGCGGCGGCAGCCCGGCGATGAAGGAGTGGTCGCGCTCGATGAGGCCCAGCTTGGAGGCACCGCCCGGCGAGCCGAGGTCGTCGAAGAACTCGACGTTCGCCTTGTAGTAGTCCTTCCACTCCTCCGGGGTGTCGTCCTCGTAGAAGATGGCCTCGACCGGGCAGACCGGCTCACAGGCTCCGCAGTCGACGCATTCGTCCGGGTGGATGTACAAGGACCGCTGGCCCTCGTAGATGCAGTCGACGGGGCACTCCTCGATGCAGGCCTTGTCCTTCACGTCGACACAAGGCTGCGCGATGACGTAGGTCACGCTGTCGTTCCTCCTCGGTAGGGCGTTGGCTCTCGCGCGGGAGCGCGGCGTCGTCGATGCCCGCCCCTAGTATCTCCGTTCTCGGGCACGATCCGAACAGGAGGGGCGGACAGAGCTGTGGAATTCACCATGGGCGGACGGCTGGAAGTCCGCATCACACCGGCTGACGTGGGCAAACGCGTCTCGGTCAGGCGGCGTTCCGCGGGGGGCGGCTCCGGCGCGGAGTTCACCGACACGGTCGGCGTTCTCACATCATGGAACGACGGTGTGGTCGCGATCACACGGAAGAGTGGCGAGTCGGTCCGCATCCTGGAATCGACCCTGGTCGCGGGCAAGGTCGTGCCCGCCGCCCCGGCCCGCAGGCGGGGCCCGGCCGCCTCCTTCGCGGAGCTGGCCGCCGTCACCGCGCGCGCCTGGCAGCCGGTGGAGAGCGAGCCGCTGGGCGAGTGGCGGCTGCGCGCCGCGGGCGGCTTCACCCGCCGCGCCAACTCCGTGCTGCCGCTCGGGGATCCGGGGCTGCCGCTCGGCGAGGCGTTCGATCGGATCGAGCAGTGGTACGGGGAGCGGGGCCTGCCCCCGTACGTCCAGACGGCGACCGGGGCCGAGGGCGCGCAGGAGACGCTCTGCGCGGAGCTGGAGCGGCGGGGCTGGCGGCGCGAGGTGACGGCGGAGGTGCGGATCGCCGCGCTGGCACCGGTCGGTGACCTGGACGCGGACGTGTCCGCGGTGCGGCTGGCCCGCGAGCCGGACGCGGCCTGGCTCTCCCGCTACCAGCGCTTCTCCACCCCCGGCCCCCATGTGCTGCGGGTGCTGGGCAGCGGCCCTTCGGTCTGGTTCGCCACGGTGGCCGGCGGGGCCCGGGGCGAGGGTGCGGGGGCGGGCTCCGGTGACGGTGAGCCGCCCGCCGCGATCGGGCGGTGTGTCGTGGACGGGCGGTGGGCCGGGTTCATGGCCGTCGAGGTCGCCCCCGAGCACCGGCGGCGCGGACTGGCCACGGCGGTGATGGCGGCCCTGGCCCGCCGGGCCCTGGACGAGGGCGCATCGGCGGCCTGGCTCCAGGTGGAGGAGGACAATGAGGGGGCAGGGGCGCTGTACGACGGCATGGGCTTCGCCCCGCACCACCGGTACCACCACTTCCGGCCCGCGTAGCGGAGAGCGGGGGCAGCGGGTCCGGCGGGGCGGCCCGCAACGGCAGGGGGCGGAATCGCGGGTTGGCGGCGGAGGCCGGGCGGCCCGCGGAGGCGGGGCAGCGCTCAGCGGGTGGGACAGCCCGCAGCGGTAGGGCAGCAAGGACGAGCAGGGGCATGGGTCGCATATGAGCGCGCAGGATTCCGTTACGGCCGACCGGCGGCGGCAGTTCGCCGAGGAGGCCCGGTCCGAGCGGCCGGATCTCGCCCTGCTCTGTCTGCTGCTGGGCGCGGAGGCGGGCCCGGTCGGCCCGGAGGAGCCGCGTCCGGTCCGGCCGGGGGACGCCTCCCCGGACCCGTACGGGATCGACGCGGCCCAGATCGAACTGGACCGGCTCGCCGGGCTGCTGCCCCATGGCATCCGCACCCCCGTCGGCTGGGCCGGCGCCCTGGCCGGACTGCTCGGTGAGCGGCACGAGTTCGGCGGCTCGCCGGCGGACTACCAGCGGCTGGAGTCCTCGCTCCTCCAGCAGGTGCTGCGGCGCCGCCGGGGGCTGCCGATCCTGCTCTCGGTGGTCTGGATCGAGGTCGCCCGGCGGGCCGGCGCCCCGGTGTACGGGGTGGCGCTGCCCGGTCACTTCGTCGTGGGCTTCGGGGACCCGGAACATCCGGTGCTGGTCGACCCGTTCACCGGAGGCGCGCCGCTGACCGGTGAGGAGGCCGGGCTGTTCGTGGCCGGGGCGACGGGGGCCCGGCTGGAGCCGTCCATGCTGGCACCGGCCCGGCCGCTGGAGATCGTGCTGCGCATCCTGAACAACATCCGGGCCTGGGCCGCCGCCCGCCCCGAGCGCACGGACGTCTCCCTCTGGGCGGTGGACCTCTCGCTGCTGCTCCCCTCGCACCCGGCCCGGCTGCGGTACGAACGGGCCCAGCTCCTGGTCCAGCGCGGGGAGTTCCAGCGCGGGGCGGCGGAGATGGAGGAGTACGCGGAGGTGCTCGACACCATCGAGCCGACGACGGCCGAGACGGTCCGGCACAAGGCCCAGGCGGCCCGGGCACTGCTGAACTGAGCGCGGCCCGGCCGGATTTCGGCGCGGATCACGGCCGGAAACGTATACCCCTGCCTGCCCTCATCAGTCGGATTCAGCCGTTCCACCACCCCGTGCGCTCCCGCTGTACATCCGAACGCCCCCATCCGCGCCCATCAGGCACGGGAATCCGCCAATTCGTCGGCGCGGCCGAATGTTCATGCGCTCCACTGGAGACCCGTCACCCGACGCGCACACGCCATCGCATTCTGCGATACGTCTGTAGTGCGCGCGCCAGGAGAGAAATGCCGAGGGCAGCTTGATGACAACCGTTCTGCTGGTCCACACCGTGCCTCTGTGGCGCGCTTCGCTGGCCTCCCTGCTCGGCGCGGGGCAGGGAATAGAGGTGACGACCGCCGACCGGGAGGCGATACGCCCGGCACTCGCGGGCTCGGGACCAGTACCGGATGTGATCCTCACCGACCTGGACTGTCCGGACTCCCTGGACCTGCTGAAGGAGGTGCGGTCGCTGGCCGAACCGCACGGCCGGGGCTGCCCGTTGGCGGTCCTCACCCGCAGCGACCGGCCGCGCGGGCTGCGCCGGGCCTACGAGGCGGGCGCCCGCGGCTATATCGACAAGTACCGGCCGGTGGACGATCTCGCCGAGGTCATGCACAAACTGGCCGACGGCGGGCGGCATATCGACGAGTCACTTGCCTTCAGCCTGTTACAAGTGGCCGACATGCCCTTATCCCCCCGGGAATTGAGCGTGCTCTCCCTGGCCGAGGGCGGGGAAACCGTCACGGGTATCGCGGGGCGGCTGCATCTCACCCAGGGGACGGTCCGCAATTACCTCGCCGCCGCCATTCGGAAGTCCGGCGCGCGCAATCGGGTGGACGCGATCAGACGGGCGAAGGAGGCGGGGTGGATTTGACCCCGCCGCCACGGGACGCGGCGTTCGACGACCCGTTCGAGCGGCCGTTCTCACGGACCGGCCCGGCCAACCCCTTCGACCGGGCGTCGTCACGCAGAAACCCGTTCGACCCGTCGTCGTTACCGAGCATCCCGTTCGACGCGCCGTCGTCGCGGAGCGGATCGTTCGACCCGCCGTCGTCACCGGGCGACCCGTTCGGCCCGCCGTCGTCACGGAGCGGATCGTTCGGCCCGCCGTCGTCACGGAGCGGATCGTTCGGCCCGCCGTCGTCACGGAGCGGATCGTTCGGCCCGCCGTCGTCACGGAGCGGCTGGTCCGGTTCCCAGAGGCCGGCCAGGTCCCGGTAGAGCGCCGAGGTGCGCAGCAGCTCCGCCGAGGTGCCGCAGCGGGTGCGGGGGCCGTCCATCACCAGGATCCGGTCGGCGCGGTGGGCGGAGCTGAGGCGGTGGGCGACGACCACCAGGGCGCTGGGCAGCGCTGCGAAGGCCTCTTCGGCGCGGGTCTCGGCCGCCGGGTCGAGCCGGCTGGTGGCCTCGTCCAGCACGATGAGCGGCGGGGCCGCCAGATGGGCCCGGCCGAGGGCGACGAGCTGGCGTTCCCCCTGGGAGAGCCGGTCCGGTTCGACGGGGGCGTCCAGGGAGCCGAGCCGGGTGAGCAGGGGGTCCAGGCCGAGCGCGTCGACGGTGGCGGCCAGTTCCCGGTCGGTCGCGTCGGGGCACAGGTACCGGAGGTTGTCCCGCAGTGAACCGGTGAACACGTACGCGTGCTGGGGCAGCAGAACCCGTACGGAGGTGGCGTCGGCCGCCCGCACCGGCCGCCCGAGCCACCGCACGGAGCCCGCACCGGGCGTCTCCACCCCCGCCAGGACGGCGGCGAGCGTCGACTTGCCGCTGCCGCTCGGCCCGACGACGGCCAGGTGCTCGCCGGGGGCGACGGTGAGCGAGAGCCGGTCCAGGACGGGGCGCGCGGCGGGCCCGTAGGCGAAGGTGACGGTGTCCAGTTCGGCGACGGGGGCGTGGCGCGGCGGGGACGCGCCCCGGTCGTGACCGTCGAGCCCCCGGCTGTGACCCTGTCCGTGACCGTGCGCCCGAGCGTCGTCTCCGTCCTCGGCCGGGGGCGGCGGCGCGTCCGTGAACCGGTCCAGGACCACCAGCAGCCGGCCGCCGACCGTGGAGAGCATGGTCATCAGCGCCTGGACCGCCGGGGCCAGGGCCTGGGTGAGGTAGGTGAGCGCGCCGACGAGCGCGCCCGGCGTGAGGCCGTCGCGGAGCAGCCACGGGGCGCCGAGCAGCAGGAGCAGGGGCGGGAAGCGCCCGCAGACCGCCAGGGCCACCACCCGTACGCCGGACCACCGGGCCAGTGAACGGGCCGCGCGGACCTGCGCGTCGGCCAGTTCCCCGGACTCCGTCACGGTGCGGGCGGCGGCTCCGGCGGCGGCGATGTCCCGCAGGTCGGCGGCGGTCCGGCCCGCGTGGGCGGCGTACGCCTCGTCGGCGGTGAGGTAGTCGCGCTGGCGGGCGGCCATCGGCACCAGGGTGGCCAGGAAGAGACCGGCGCCCAGGACGAGCGGGGGCAGCACGAGGAGCAGGAGCCGCGGCTCCAGGGCCAGCAGCCCCGCCACCGCTCCGGCCACCGTGAACACGAACGACCGGAGCGTCAGGACGAGTCCGGCCCAGCCGTCCCGGGCGATCTCGCTCTGGTGGGTGACCTGGGAGAGGGAGCGGGCGGTGGTGCCGGTGGGGTGTTCGAGGGCACCGACGAGCGCGCGGGAGACCGCGCGCCGCACGAGCCCGTCGCGCAGCGGTTCCACCAGGTCCGCGAGCCGTCCGAAGACCCCGCGGGTGGCGAGCTGGGCGGGGAGGACGGCCACGGCGGCGACGGCCAGCCAGAGCAGGCCGGTGAGCGGGCGCCCGGCGAGGAAGCCGTGGTCCAGTGCCCGGGCGACGCCGTAGCCGCCCAGGAAGGTCTGGACGAACTCCAGCAGGGACCAGCCGCCCAGCCGCAGGACGGTTCCGGTGCGGGCGCGGAGGAAGGGGCGGGCGTCGCGGGTGACCCGGGTGAGGGGGCCGGGGCGACGGGCCGTTCGGGGTGCTTTCACCGGGCCTCCACTTCCGTACGGGCCCGTGGAAGCGCCCCTTCCGCTCCTGGCCCTTCGTCCGCCTCCGCCATCTCCTCCGCCTCACCCGTCTCCGTACGGAAGACCGCCCGGTACTCCGGATCGGCCCACAGTTCCTCGTGCGTGCCCGTCGCCCGGACGCGGCCGTCCTCCAGCCAGAGGACCTGGTCGGCGCGGGCGGCCGAGGAGAGGCGGTGGGCCACGATCACCCGGGTGCAGCGCCCGGCCCGCTCGTCGAGGGCGCGGCGGACGTGGTGCTCGGTGACGGTGTCGAGGCCGGAGAGGGCGTCGTCCAGGATCAGCAGCCGTCCGGGATGGGCGAACGCGCGTGCCAGGCCCAGCCGTTGGCGTTCGCCGCCGGAGAGCGGGGCGTCGGTGAGCGGGGTGGCGTAGCCGTACGGGAGGAGTCCCACGAACCCGTCCGCGCGGGCGGCGCGCGCCCCCTCCCGTACCGCGGCGGGCCCGGCGGTCCACGGCCCGAAGGCGATCGTGTCCTCGACCGTGGTGCCGGGCAGGGCCGGGCGGGCGAAGGCGTAGGCGATCTCGGGGCGCAGACGGGCGGGTTCCATGGCGGTCAGGGGGATCCCGTCGAGGAGCACGGTCCCGGTGTCCGGGTCGAGCAGCCGTCCGACGACCGCCGCGAAGACCGACTTGCCGGAGCCCGAGCGGCCGACGACGGCGAGGGACGTTCCGCCGGGGACGGTGAGGTGCACGCCGGTGAGCAGCGGCTTTCGGTCCGGTTCGCCGTCGGGCAGTGTTTCCCCCCCCTGTTCGTCTGCCTGCTTTCCGTCCTGCTTTCCGCCCTGTTCGTCTTGCCGCTTTCCGTCCTGTACGACCCCGACGTCCCGGAGTTCGAGGTGGCCCGGGCCGCCGTGGGGCGGGCCCAGCCCCTCGTGCGGCAGCGGGTCCAGGGTGAGCAGCGGGTCCAGGGTGCGGGCGGCGGCGCGGCTGCGGGCGAGGGCGCCGAGCGCTCCGGTGAGGGAGCCGATGCCGACGGCGAGGGCCGCGTACCGGGAGGCGGCGACGAGGTCCCCGACGCCGATCGCGCCCGCCTGGAGCCGGAGTCCGCCGACCGCGAGGACCAGCAGCATGAGGAGGGGCAGCAGCAGGGCGCTCTGCCCGGCGGCCCGCCCGTACACGGTCCAGGTGCGTCGGCCGTGGGCCGCCAGGGTGGTGAGCGGTTCGAGGATACGGCGGTACTCGCGGGCTCCGGTGCGGGCGGCGCGGATGGTGTCGGCGCCGTCGAGGGCCTCGGTGAGGCGGTGGGCGATGACGGACTGGGCGCGCTGGTAGTCGGCCCCGGCGTCGGCGGTACGGCGGGTGAAGGTGTGCAGGAGAGCGACGAGGAGGGGCGCGCCGAGCAGGAAGGCGGCGGCCGTCCAGGGGTCGATGACGAAGAGGCCGACGATCGCGCCGAGCGGGAGCAGGACGCCCGCGACGGCCCCGGCGGCGGTGACGGGCGCGGTCGCCGCGTCGGCGGTGCGGGCGGTGAGCCGGGCGGTGAGGTCCCCGGTCGGCACGGCGAGGGCGCGGCGGGGTTCGGCGGCCAGGACCCGGGCGGTGGTGCGAGTGCGGAGGTGGGCGGTGAGCCGGGCTCCGGTGCTGGTGGTGAGCACGGCGGCGCCCGCGTCGAACCCGGTCTCGGCGAGGGTCAGTACGGCGCAGAGCAGCAGCCCCGCCCAGGGCACGGCTCCGCCGTCGACGAGCCGGTCGACGGTGTGTCCGAGGGCGGCGGGGAGGGCGAGGGCGGCGAGCGCCCCGCCGGTGGAGCAGAGGAAGAGCGCGAGGAGGGCGCCCGGGTGGCGCCGGGCGAGCCGGCGTGCGCCGGAGGGCGCCGGAGGACGGAGGCGGGGGCGGGGTTTCGGCCGCACGTGGTCTCCCTTTCCGGACCCGTGTCGATCGGTGGGCGCGCGCGGACAGACGTACGCCGCCGGTCCCGGGCGGACGAACCGCTCGGGACCGGCGGACGGGCCGCCCGGCCCGCCGGTGGGATCACCGGCGGCCCGGGCGGCGAGGCGTCACGGGGTGCAGAGGACCACGCTCAGCGAGCTGTACTCGCAGACCAGCAGCGAGACCTGGCTGCCCGTGGCGAGCTCACCGAAGGACTCCTCGGCCGGGGTCTCCATCGCCTGAAGGTCCAGAAGCGCCATGATGGTGTTTCCTTTCTGGGACGGTAACCGGAACCCGTTGCTCCGGCTGTGTGTTGAGCGGTGGTGGTGCTACGGCCCCTGAAGGAGCCGGTCGGTGGGGCCGCTCGCGCGGCCGGGTCGCGCCACCGGTGGAGCGGTGGCGGCGAGGAAGGGAAGCGTGGTGGCCGGGCCCGGTGGGGCGCCCGGGGCGGTCCCGAGGGCGGCGCCCAGGGCGAGCAGGCAGCCGGCGGTCCCGGTGGCCAGGTCCATCGACAGCCGCATCAACTGCTCACCGGGGAAGGCGAGTCCGCCTCCGTAGGCGAGGGCGTGACCGGCGAGCAGGCGGGTGTGGAGCCGGACGGCCCGCTCCCGGGTCTCCGCGCCGCACAGAGGTGTGGCCGCCAGGTGCATGAGGAGTCCGGCCGAGCCGCGCAGCAGTCCGGGCTGGACGTAGAAGGCGGAGAGCGCGGCCGGGAGCAGGGCCCGGCCCGCCGCCTCCAGCTCCGCGTCGCCGGGGCGGTGGGCGAGGTAGGCGTCGATGACGGCCGCTATCCCGGCGCTGCCCGCTCCGAGGTAGGGCATCAGCCGCTTGCCCTCGACGACGAGGAGTTCGCCGTCGTCGCCGGCCCGGCACCGGTCGAGGTCGCGCCGGAGGGCGGCGGCGGCCACGTCGAGCAGGGCGGGGTCCCCGGTGGTGGCGTACCGGCGGATCAGCAGCAGGGCGACTCCGGTCGCGCCGTGCAGGAGGCCGGTGCGCGGGGACGGCGGGCCGTCCACCAGGGCGCGTACGGCGAGGGCGGTGCAGCGCCCGGCGGCCGCGGCGAGCGCCGGGGCCTCGGTGGCGGGGGCGGTGCGGGCCAGGTCGTCGAGGGCGAGGCCGATACCGGCGTACCCGCTGTGGAGTCCGGGTGCCAGGCCCTCCAGCGGCTGGTCCAGGACGATCCGGACGAGGTCGGCGGCCTCGGCGGTGCGGCCGATCCGGTTCAGCGTCCAGGCGATGCCGGTGAGCCCGTCGTAGAAGCCGAGCGGGGAGCCGGAGGCCGGGTCCTTGGCCTGCCGCACCAGCCACTCCTCGGCCGGCTCGCAGCGCGGGGCGCCGGTCTCGTGCAGGGCGTAGAGCACGCCCGCGGCGCCGTACGCGAAGGACTGGCCGCCGGTCGCGGTGGCGAACTGGGCGATGTCGCCCGGGAAACATCGGTCGTCGCGGTCGGGCGTACAGGAGGCGGCGATGGCCCGGGCCATCGCGGCACGGCTCTCCGGCCAGTCGCCGGGGTCGGGCGGGAGCGTCCGGGAGGCGTCGGCCCCCGGCGCCGTACCTGCGCCTGTGCCTGTGCCCGTACCGGTGCTCGCGTCCGTACGGGAGGCGAGATCGGCAGGGGAGGCGGGGTCCCTACGGGAGGAGGCGCCCGTGTCCGTCCCGGCTGCCTCCGCCCCGCGCTGGATCTCCTCGACCGCCGGCCGCAGCCGCTCCTCCCCCACCGGGAAGACGCGGGCGATCTCCCGGGCGAGGCCCGCCGCCTTCATGCGGTCGATGCCGAAGAGCGTGGTGAGCGGCAGATAGAGCGCGAGCCGGAGGCAGGCGAGCGCGTACCGGTCGATGTCGGTGCCGCGCCGGTCGGGCGGGGCCACGAAGGCCGGGTTGGCGACGATCTGGCGGCGGCGGTCGGCGGCCGGGGAGGCGGCCTCGAAGTCGAGCAGGGCGATCCGCCCGGACTCCTCGTCGACCATGACGTTGCTCATGTGCAGATCGCTGATGACGATGCCCCGGGCGTGGACGGCCTCGACGGCGCGCTCGACCTTCCCGTACACCTCCTCCGCCCACGCCACATGTCCGGCGAGCAGCTCGGGGGCCGGGTTCTGCCGGGCGAGCGGGAAGCGGCGGGCGAAGACGGTGTTGAGGGTGGTGCCCGGCAGATACTGGAGGACGAGGAAGTGGTGGCCGCCGACCTCGAACGCGTCGCGCACGGCCGGTACGCACTCCAGCCCCGCCAGCCGCTCCAGCGCGGTGCGCTCCCGCTCCAGCCGGGCGACGGCGTCGGCCCCGTCGGCGGCGAGCCCGGCGTACGGGCGGGCCTCCTTGAGGACGACCTGCTCGCCGGTGCGGCTGTCGCGGCCGAGGTAGACCCCGCCACCGTTGGAGAAGTGCAGCGCCTTCTCGACGGTGTACGGAAGATCGCCGAGGCCGACGGCGGCGCGGGCCTCCAGGTGCGGGCGCAGGAAGTCGGGCGGGGTCACCCAGGCGGGCACCCGGAAGGCCGGGCCCCGGTCGTCGGGGACCAGCCGCCCCTGCGGATCGGCCACGGCGGGGACGGGCCGCCCGTCGGGGCCCGTGCAGAAGCGGGCGGCGAACGCCCCGTACCGCGTGTGCACGGGCCCGTCGCCGCACCGCAGGTCGCTCAGGATGTACGGGCCGTGCTCGCCCTCCAGCAGCTCCATCAGCGCGGCGCACACCTCGGGGAACGTCTCCTCGGAGTGCGGGTACACGGTGATGAACTTGCCGCTGCCCGCCCGGTCCGCGTACTTGGAGTTCCGCAGGGCCAGCAGGGCGGGGGACGGTATGCACTTGAAGGGCAGCCGGCGGGCCAGACAGTGGGCCGCGACCCGCTCCAGCACCGATTCCGCGTTGTCGGCGGCGGCCGCTATGTGGAGCTTCCACCCCTGGGCCGGCAGCCGCAGCCCGTCCGGGCTGAAGGAGAGCCAGTCACCGCGCCGGGAGCGGGTCCACCCCTCGGGGGCCCCGCCGCGGACGGGAGCGTAGAACGCCCGCTCCTCGGCGCCCGCTTCGAGGGAACGGTGGGGTGCGTCGTAGAAGCGGCGGTCCGCCTGGCAGTACGCGGCGTACTCCGGATTCACGACATTCCCTTCGCTCGGCGTTGCGTGGCGAGAGAGAAATTGTCATAACGATGAGCGTCACCAATAGTCACCGATGTCACGACTCATACATGCGCGCGATCCATGCGGAGCGCATCGCCCACCGGTGACTTCCCAGCTACGGCCCGGGGCGCGCGCCGGGCGCATTCAGCCCGCCGCGCGCACCAGCCCGTCCCCCGCCGCCGTCCGGAAACAGAGCACGGACCGTCCGTCCCGGCGGCGGCGCACCAGCCCCGCGTCCGGCGGACCCCGACCTTGGCCCTGGCACCGGGGCTGCGGGCGGGAGGACCCTCGGAACAACGGACTTCGGAACAGCGGACTTCGGGACAGCGGACTTCGGGACGGGGACGCTCCGGACGGGAACACTCGGGGCCGGATCCCTCCGAGCCGAATCCCTCGGGGCCGAATCCCCCGGGGCCGAATCCCCCGGGACAGGGGACGGACCCGGCGGGCAGACTGCACGGGGACGGATCATCCCGTACGCGGGATGAGCAGGAGACGAAGGAGACGACGACCTCGTGACCAGCCAGAACACCCCCGACTCCGCCGAGCACGCCGCGACCGGGAGCCCCGGGGCCGAGGGTGCCGCGCGGAGCGCGCCGCGCAGCCAGCGGGAGGCCATGCTCGCGGGCGAGCTCTACCTCGCCGACGACCCGGAGATCGCGGCGGACGCGCTGCGCTCGGCGCTTCTGACCGAGCGCTTCAACGCCACCTCGGCCGCCGACCCCGAGGCCCGCCGCGCGGCGCTGGCCGAGCTGCTGGGCGAGCTGGGCGAGGGCGCCGAGATCCGCCCGCCGCTGCGGGTGGACTACGGCCACCAGATCACGGTCGGCCCGCGTACGTTCGTGAACTTCGGGGCGGTGTTCCTGGACGTCGCCCGCATCACGATCGGCGCCGACGTCCAGATCGGCCCGAACGTCCAGCTCCTCACCCCGACCCACCCGATCGACCCGGAGCCGCGCCGGGCCAAGTGGGAGGCGGCGGAACCGATCACGATCGGGGACAACGTGTGGCTGGGCGGCGGGGTGATCGTCTGCCCGGGGGTGAGCATCGGGGAGAACACGGTGGTCGGCGCGGGGGCGGTGGTCACGAAGGACCTGCCGGCGAACGTGGTGGCGGTGGGCAACCCGGCCCGGGTGATCCGGAAGATCGGGGAGGAGGGGGACGGGAAGGCTCCGGCCCCTACGGCCTGACCTTCCGGGCGCGGCCCCGCCGGGCCGGGACCGGGCCCGGCCCGGCGCGCCCCGGGGCCGGCGCCCGGCCGCCCCGCGCAACCACCGCGCCTCGACGGCCGCCCCGGGCACCACCGCCCCTCGGCGGCCGTCCCGGCGTCGGCGCACCCCGTGCCCCCGACCCACGCACCGGACCCGCCGCGCCGCCTACCCCCACGCCACCCGGCCCGCCCCGCCGCTCACGTCCCCCTGAAGCCGCCCCCGTACCCCTACGCCCTCCGCCAGGCCTCCGTGGCGCACCCGACCTCGAAGTGCCACCACCCCTCGTCCTGCCCCCGGACGAGCAGCGCCTTGATCGCCCGGAAGTCCGCACCGCCCGGCACCGTGAGCGCCACCAGCGGAAAGTCCGCGCTGAACACCTCGCCGCCCAGCCCGAACGGGGAGAACCGCTCGTGCACGGCGCGGGCGTCCCGCCCGAGGGGGCCGTCCGGCACGGGCAGCACGCGGACGGTGCAGTTGCCGGAGTCGGCCACCCGCCCGGTGGCCCAGTGCACCCCGTCCGCGTCGGTCGTGAACCGTACGGTCTCGCCCTCGGCCACCCCGTCCTGGAGGAACGGCACGTTGTCGACGCGGGCGGTGTCGGCGCTCAGCCGGGTCGCCCACAACCCCTCGGTGTCGTACGGCAGCCAGTCCTCACGCGGGACGAAGCGGAACCAGACCTTGATCCGTCGGCCGACGCCCGGGGGCGGGGGCTCAGCACGGGCCGGGCGCGGCGCACCGGCGTCGGGCGAACTCATGGCCCCATGGTCCCCCGTACGCCGCACCCCCGCGCGTCCGGGCCCCGGGCGGGCAGCGACGATCACCGCCCGCGGACGGGCCGTCGCTTCACGAAGTCGACGAACACCCCGGCCGCCCATGAACCCGGCGCACAACTCTTGACGCGTACAGGCCCATCGGGGAAACATCACCGTAACGAGAGAGCGCTCTCTCACCTCTCCCCACGGGCGCTCTCCCGCCCGTCCGTCGTGCACACGCAACCACGACCCAGGAGACGTACCTTCATGCCTGTTCCCCCCACAGCACCCCACTCCGGCGCCACTCCCCGCAGGCGCCGCCGGTCCAGGGCCCTCGGCTTCGCCGCGCTCGCCGTGTCGCTCCTCATGGCCGTCCCCACCGCCCAGACGGCGTTCGGCGAGGAGGCCAGGGACGGCCAGGAGATCCAGGCCGTGCCGGGCGGCGGTGACCTCGGCCCGAACGTCCATGTCTTCGACCCGTCGACGCCCGGCATCCAGGGCAAGGTCGACGAGATCTTCAGGAAGCAGGAGTCGGCGCAGTTCGGCCTGGACCGCCACGCGCTGCTGTTCAAGCCGGGCACGTACGACGACATCAACGCGCAGATCGGGTTCTACACCTCGATCGCCGGGCTCGGACTGCACCCGAACGACACCACGTTCAACGGCGATGTCACGGTCGACGCGGGCTGGTTCGACGGCAACGCCACCCAGAACTTCTGGCGTTCGGCCGAGAACCTCACCCTCAACCCGGTGAACGGCACCAACCGGTGGGCGGTCTCCCAGGCCGCGCCCTTCCGCCGGATGCACGTCAAGGGCGGGCTGAACCTGGCGCCCGACGGCTACGGCTGGGCCAGCGGCGGCTACATCGCGGACAGCAAGATCGACGGCGAGGTGGGACCGTACTCGCAGCAGCAGTGGTACACCCGCGACAGCTCCGTCGGCGGCTGGACCAACGGCGTCTGGAACATGACCTTCTCGGGCGTCGAGGGCGCCCCGGCCAACAGCTTCCCCGAGCCGCCGTACACCACGCTCGACACGACGCCGATCTCCCGGGAGAAACCGTTCCTCTACCTCGACGGTGACGACTACAAGGTCTTCGTCCCGCAGAAGCGCGAGAACGCACGCGGTGTCTCCTGGGCCGACGGCACCCCGCCCGGCGAGTCGATCCCGCTGGATCAGTTCTACGTCGTGAAGGAGGGGGCGGACGCGGCCACCATCAACGCGGCCGTGGAGCAGGGCCTGCACCTGCTCTTCACTCCCGGCGTCTACCACGTGGACGAGACGATCACCATCGACCGCCCGGACACGGTGGCCCTCGGCATCGGCCTCGCGACGATCATCCCGGACAACGGGGTGACCGCGATCAAGGTCGGTGACGTGGACGGTGTGAAGCTCGCGGGGCTGCTGGTCGACGCGGGTCCGGTGAACTCGGAGACGCTGATCGAGGTCGGCCCGCAGGGTGCCTCGGCCGACCACGCGGCCAACCCGACCTCGCTCCAGGACGTGTTCGTACGGATCGGCGGCGCGGGCCCCGGCAAGGCGACCACCAGCATCGTCGTCAACAGCGACGACGTGATCATCGACCACACCTGGGTGTGGCGGGCGGACCACGGCGAGGGCTGGGGCTGGGAGACCAACCGGGCCGACTACGGCGTCCGCGTCAACGGCGACGACGTCCTGGCCACCGGACTCTTCGTCGAGCACTTCAACAAGTACGACGTCGAGTGGTACGGCGAACGCGGCCGCACCATCTTCTTCCAGAACGAGAAGGCCTACGACGCCCCGAACCAGGAGGCGATCCAGAACGGCGACACCAAGGGGTACGCCGCCTACCGGGTCGACGACTCCGTCGAGCAGCACGAGGGCTGGGGCATGGGCAGCTACTGCTACTACAACGTCGACCCGACCATCGTCCAGGAGCACGGCTTCAAGGCCCCGGTGAAGCCCGGGGTGAAGTTCCACCACCTGATCGTGGTGTCCCTGGGCGGCAACGGCCAGTTCGAGCACGTGATCAACGACATCGGCGCCCCGACCTCGGGCACGGAGACCGTCCCGTCCCAGGTGGTGAACTTCCCCTAGCGCCGACCGCCGAGGGGAGTCGTACGGGAGCGGGGACCGGCTTGCCGAGGGGCGCCGGTCCCCGCTCCACCGCGTCCGGGCCCTCACGTACGCCCGCTCCGCCCTCCCTTCCCCGACACGACGGGCGGGGACCGGTCGGCCTGTCGGGGCGGAAGGAACGGGGACGGCCCCCGCCCCGGGGGTCCGGGTGGGGGCCGTCTGGTGGGCTCGTACGGGCGGGGGTCAGCCCTCGCCGGTGAGGTCGATGGTGACCGTGCGCTCCGCCGGGGTCTTGCCGGTGAGGGCGGTCTTCATCGCCTGGGCCACGTCGTCCGCGCCGACCGGGTGCTGCTTGCCGTCGGCCTTGACGGCGGTGATGCCGTCGAAGACGCCGTCCAGCAGGGTGGTGATCGCCTTCTTGTCGTAGACGTCGACCAGGCGGCCGTCGACGGCCTTCATGGAGAGGATCTGCGGCAGCGACCTCGCCGGGCCGAACTGGATCTGCTTCGGGCCCGCCTTGATGGTGATCAGGTCGGACATCGCGGGCTCCGCGAACTCCTTCATCGCCCGGGTCAGTTCGGCCTGGGTGATGGTGGGTTCCCGGGTGGCGACGGGGAGTTCGACCACCTTGGGGCGGCCGGTCTGGACCTGCGCGCGGTAGGCGTCACGGACGGAGATCAGCGACTGGCCGACGTCCAGGGTCTTGCCGGGCTTGCCCGGGACCGCGATCGCCTTGTTCGGCTCGAACCGGATCGTGCCGTCCTGGGACGAACCGGCGGTGCCCGCCAGGTCGTTCAGGGCGACGCCGAGCTTCTCCTCGTCGACCGGGATCACCGGGTCCGCGGTGCGCGCCCCGCCGAAGAGCGAGCCGATCACCGAGACCGGGTTGTAGTCGCTGCCCGCGGCTCCGCGCACGGTCTCCTGGCTGTCCAGGGTGAGACCGGCCTTCTCCGGGTCCAGCTTCTCCTCCTTGCCGTCCACGGAGAGCGACAGCGGGGCCCGGGAGCGCTCGCCGAGAGCGGCGTCCAGCTTGACGACCGCCTCCTCCTTCGTGCCGCCGCCGATGTCGACCCCGAGCACCGTGGTGCCCTTGGGGACCTCGGAGTGGTTCAGGAGGAGTCCGGCGCCGTAGGCGATACCGAGCAGCACGACCGCGGCCACCCCGAGGAGGACCAGCTTGGAGCGGCCCTTCCTGGCGGGGGGTGCGGGCGTCGGCGCCGGGCGCGCGGCGGCGGGGCGGGGCGTCTTGGGCGCGCCCGGGCCGTCGGGACCGTCCGCGAACGGGTCGTTGCCGCCCGGGAAGGGGCTGCCGGAGCCGCCCGGACCCCCGGGGAAGGGGCCTCCGCCCGACCCCGGCCCGCCCGGGAACGCGCCGCCGGGGCCGTCCGGCCCGCCCGGGAACGTCGAGCGCGGCTCGCTGGGCACCACGGGGATGCCGCTCGTCAGCGTGTCGCCCGAGACATGGCCGCCGGGGCCCGTGTCGGGCGCCGGGGACTGCGGCGTCAGGATCGCGGTGTCGTCGGAGAGCCGGGGCGGTACGCCGCCGGGGGCGCCCGGGACCATCGGGCCCGGGCCGCCGAGTCCCGGGATGCCGTCCAGGTCGGGCGTGAGGGACGAGGTGCCGGTGACCGGGCCCGTCGTGGGGCCGGCCGGTCCGGGCCCACCGGGCCGGCCCGGGCCGTGCGCGTGGACACCGGGGTCGGTCGTGGAGCGGGGACCGCCGCCGGGGGCCTCGGCGCTGTAGCCGTCCAGGGCGCTGGCGGGGACGCCCGGGCCGGACGCGCCCAGGCCCGGGATGCCCGAGCCGGGTGTGTCCGGGCCGGGGATGCCGGAACCGGGCGAGCCGGGTCCGCCGCCGGGGCGCGGGTCGGCGTCGGAGAAGTACGGCAGGTCGGGACGCGGCCGGGTGCCACCGTCGGGGCCGGACGCGCCGGGGGCGCCCGGGCCGCCGGAGCCGAGCGGGCCCGCGCCGGTGGAACCGGAACCGGGCATGCCCGCTGAACCGGAGGCCGGTGCGGGCGCCGGGGCCGGGCTCTTGCGCGGGGCGAACCAGTCGCTCCCGGTCTTCGCCTTGGCCCCTTCCTCCGCGGCGGCGGGGCCGGAGGCCGGCGAGGCGGAGGGATCGGCGGAACCGCCGCCGTCCCCGGCGCCACGGGCGTCCCGTGCCTGGGCCGCGGACGAGGCCGCCGCGGCACCGCCCGTCAGACCCGACGGCGCGGCCGGCGGTGTGCCGGGGCGCGGGGTCGAGCCCGTGCGCTCCGCGTCGGGGCGGCCGGTGGCGAGGTCGCTCTCGGCCATCGGCGTCCGCATCACGACCGGCGGGATGGGGCGCGACCCGGGGATGTTGATCCGGATGCGCGTCGTCAGCGTCGTCTCGGTCTTCGGCTCTTCGGGCCGGGGCGGATCGACGGATTCCGGGGACTCGTCCGAGCCGGCCGCCGACGAATACTGGCGGGATCCGTACGGCGGCGTACCCGACGGGTACGCGGCTCCACCGCGCCCCTGGGGCCCGGAGGACGAACTGTCAGTTTCACGACTCAAAGCAGGTTCTCCCGATTGGCTCCGCCGCCCGTACTTCCCCCATGCCGCAGGCCAGGGGACGGCTCGGCGCGCGCACCACCATACTGGCCGCCGCCGCAGGACACTCCGCGACCGGGGGAAACCTCCACGTCGGCATCACACCTGTGGGGGGCATTCCGGGCGCGGACTTAGCACTTCAGATACCGGACCGGCCACGAGGAGTGGCTGATTGCGGCACCTTGGAGGTCGTGGCACACATCACAGCCACGGCCGTTCCGCCGAGCATGAAGAGCGCCAGGCCGAGTTCGTCGCCGAAGACGTAGTCGCCTTCCGGCCGGCCCGACAGCAGCAGGAACACCGTGACGAACCAGCCGACGGCGGGCGCGAGCGCGCCGATCTGGGTGCCGGTCAGGATGCGGCCGCCGTAGAAGAGGCCCGCCGAACCCGCCAGGGCGATGATCAACCCGCCCGGGAACCAGGCGGCTTGGAGCAGCGTCCCGGCCAGCGCCACGAGTGCGCCGAGCACCGCGAGCCCGAAGTAGGCAGCGATCCGGGCCGGGTTCGGGCGGCCGGTGAAGCCGACGCCCGCGGGGACCTGGGACGGCGTGCCCGTACGCGGGGTGCCGGTGCGCGAGGCCGCCTCGCCGCTGCCGGGCACTCCGGAGCGCGGGGCGTTGCCGCTGTCCGTCGCTCCGGAGCGCGCCGCTTCGGAGCGGGTCGCGCCGGAGGCCGGTGCGTCGCCGCCCGCCGCACGGGCGCGATCACGGTCGCGGCCCGGTCCCCCGCCGCTCCGCCCGCCCTTGCCGTTCCGCCCGCTCATGCGCCCGCCCCCGATCCGGAGGCCGGACCCGATACGGAATCCGGCCCGCCGCCCGAAGCGGAACCCGACGCCGGGCCCCGTACGGCATCGGCCCCGGCCTCCGCCCCCGGCGCCACACCCCGTACGGCATCGGCACCCGTCCCGGGCTCCGGCGCGGTCGCGGTCTCCGCCTCCGTCACCCCCGCGAACAGGTCGTCCTCGCGCGCCCCGGTCCCGGCCGCCGGGACGCCCCGGACCAGTTGGTAGTACTCGGTCGTCAGGAGCGGCTGGCCCAGGTCGTTGGAGAGGGCGAAGAAGGGGCCCTCGTCGGCCAGCGCGATCTGGGTCGCATGGGCGCGCATCGCCGCCGCCTTCGCCCCGGCGTACGCCGATCCGTCGATCTCGGCCGTGATCCCGTCGCCGTCGACCACCCCGGGGACGTCGTCGACCGCCGCGATGCCCGGGAAGGCGTCGGGGGCCGTCGCGCGGAGGTGCGCGAAGGCAGCCTCCACCACCGGCCGCTCCGCACGGTTCCAGTAGACCTTGGCGACGGTGTGCGGGGCGCCGGTGCCGTACGCCGGGTCGGCGGCCAGCCCGGTGGCGCGCATGGCGACCCGGTGGGCCTGGATGTGGTCGGGGTGGCCGTAGCCGCCGTCGGGGTCGTAGGTGACCAGGACCTGGGGGCGCACCTCCCGGATGATCTCCACGAGCGGGGCGGCGGCCTCGTCCACGGGGGTGGCCCAGAAGGCGCCGGGGCGCTCGTTCTGCTCGGTGCCCATCATCCCGGAGTCCCGGAACCGGCCCGGCCCGCCGAGGAACCGGTGGTCGGTGACGCCCAGTTCCTTCATCGCCGCGGCCAGCTCACCCACCCGGTACGGACCGAGGGTGTCGTCGCGGTCGGCGGCGAGATGGGCGAGGGCGGGCGGGATGACCTCGCCCTCCTCGCCCAGCGTGCACGTCACCAGCGTGACGTGGGCGCCCTCGGCCGCGTACCTGGCCATGGTGGCGCCGTTGTTGATCGACTCGTCGTCCGGATGCGCGTGCACCAGCAGCAGACGGCGGGCGGGGAGGTCCTTCATGGGGACCACCCTACGAGCCCGGCGGGCCCCGGTGCCCCCCGCTCCCCGCCGACGGCGTCAGCGCGGGCGTACCCGGGCGGAATGCGGGTACACGCGGTCGGAAGGCGGATACGGACGGATGCGGACGGTCAGAACTTGATACTCCCGATCATCCCCGCCACGTTCGACGTCAGGTCCGAGATGGTCGGCGCGACGGACGAACTGGCGATGTAGAACCCCAGCAGCATGCAGATCACCGCGTGTCCGCCCTTCAGTCCGGATTTCCGGATCAGCAGGAAGACGATGATCGCCAGCAGCACCACCGCCGAAATCGAGAGCGCCACGGCGGTTCACCTCCATCAGTACGGTCGGGACGGGGATACACGGGTCGACGGGTTCTTACCCACCGAGCGCTACGGATCATAACTATCCGTGCCAACGCATTGATCGGGGCACAGCAGCACGAGGGGCGCACGAACCGCTGCGCGGAGCTAGGTTCGAGGCCATGACCTCACCGAAGCCGTCCTTTCCCCGCCAGCACGCACGGACCCAGCGGTTCACTCTCGGCGCACCGAGAGCCTTCACCGTCTCACCGGATGAGACGCGGGTGATCTTCCTGCGCTCCACCTCGGGCACCGACCGCACCAACCGCCTCTGGGTGCTGGACCCGGCCTCCGGGCAGGAGCGGCTGGTCGCGGATCCCGAGGCGCTGCTGGGCGGTTCGGCGGAGCGGCTGTCGGCCCAGGAGCGGGCCCGGCGCGAACGGACCCGGGAGGGGTCGGCCGGGATCGTCTCCTACGCGGTGGACGCGGCGGCCGAGTTGGCCGCCTTCGCGCTCTCCGGGAAGGTGTACGTGGCCGAGTTGCGGGCCGGGACCGCGCGGGCACTGCCGGTGCCGGGACCGGTGCTGGACCCGCGCCCCTCCCCCGACGGCCGCCGGATCGCGTACGTCTCCAAGGGCGCGCTGCGGGTCGTGGACGCGGGGGGCGAGGGCGACAGGGCGCTGGCCGAGCCCGAGGAGGCCCATGTCACCTACGGTCTGGCCGAGTTCGTGGCGGCCGAGGAGATGCACCGCTTCCGGGGCTTCTGGTGGTCGCCGGAGTCGGACCGGCTGCTGGTCGCGCGGGCCGACGACAGCGCCGTACAGCGGTGGTTCATCGCGGATCCCGCGCACCCGGAGCGGCAGCCGGCCGAGGTGGCCTATCCGGCGGCGGGGACGCCCAACGCCGAGGTGCGGCTCTTCGTGATGGACCTGGAGGGGGCCCGTACGGAGGTGGTCTGGGACCGGGCGGCGTTCCCGTACCTGGCCCAGGTGCACTGGTCCGCCGCGGGCGCCCCGCTCCTCCTGGTGCAGGCCCGCGACCAGCGCAGTCAGCGGTATCTGGCGGTGGACCCGGAGTCCGGTGAGACGCGGATCGTCCATGTGGACGAGGACCCGGTCTGGCTGGATCTGTTCGGCGGGGTGCCCGCGTGGGCGCCGGACGGGCGGCTCGTACGGATCGCGGACGAGGGCGGGGCGCGGGTGCTGGCGGTCGGTGACCGGCCGCTGACCGGGGCCCAGTTGCACATCCAGGCGGTGCTGGACATCGGGGAGTCGGACATCCTGGTCTCCGCCGTGGCGGGCGAGGAGGCGGTGGCTCCGGAGACCGGGGAGAGCCATGTGTACCGGGTCAACGAGCTGGGAATCGAGCGGATTTCCGAGGGGGTGGGTGTGCACTCGGCCGTCCGCTCGGGCGAGCTGACCGTACTGGTTTCGGCCACCCCGGACACGCCCGGATCGGCCGCCTGGGTCGTCCGGGACGGCAAGCGGCTGGTCCGGATCGCGAGCTTCGCGCAGGAGCCGGTGCTCTCGGCACACGTGACGCTGACCGAGGGGGGCGCACGGCGGATTCCGTGCGCCGTGCTGCTTCCGTCGGGGTACCAGGAGTCGGACGGTCCCCTTCCGGTCCTGATGGATCCGTACGGTGGGCCGCACGGCCGCCGCGTGGTCGCCGCCCACAACGCGCACCTCACCTCGCAGTGGTTCGCGGACCAGGGTTTCGCGGTGATCGTGGCGGACGGGCGCGGCGCCCCGGGCCGCTCGCCCGCCTGGGAGAAGGCCGTTCGGGACGACTTCGTCCTCACCCTGGACGACCAGGTCGAGGCCCTGCACGCCCTGGCCGGGCGGTTCCCACTGGATCTGGACCGGGTCGCCATCCGCGGCTGGTCGTACGGGGGTTACCTCTCCGGTCTGGCGGTGCTGCGCCGCCCCGACGTCTTCCACGCGGCCGTGGTGGGCGCCCCGGTGACCGACTGGCGGCTCTACGACACCCATTACACCGAGCGCTATCTCGGGGACCCGGGCGCGCAGCCCGAGGTGTACGCGTACAACGCCCTGATGACCGACGACGGGCTCGCGCACGCGGCCGAGCAGGTGCGGCCCATGATGATCGTCCACGGGCTCGCGGACGACAACGTGGTGGTCGCGCACGCGCTGCGGCTCTCCTCGGCGCTGCTGGCGGCCGGACGGCCGCACGAGGTGCTGCCGCTGAGCGGGGTGACCCATATGACGCCCCAGGAGCAGGTGGCGGAGAACCTGCTGCTGCTCCAGGTGGACTTCCTCAAGCGGTCGTTGGGGCTGTCCCGCGGCTGAGGACCGTCGTGGCGGCCTCGCGGCGGAAGGCCGTCGGGGGCGGGGCCGACCGGCCGGAGCGACACGACGACGCCCCGGCCGGCCCACGGCACCCGCACGGCCGTACGCCGTTCAGCTTGGAACGTCCGTATATCGGTGTGACGTCGGCGGAGTTGCCTGCCTGTTAACGAATCCCCCACGGGTTCCCCGGCCGCCCGACCGGTTCTCCCGGCGTCCGCCGGTCTCCGGTGTCAGACAGCTCACAGCCCGTGGAGGCGGTGCCTCCGCTGTCGGCGCGCAGGTGGGAGCTAGGTTTCCGTACCGACCGAAAGACCACCCGTACGGGGGAATCCCATGACCAGGAACATCCGTGGGCCGCTGCGCCTCGCCGCCGCCCTGACCGCGTGTAGGCCGTCCTCGCCGCGCTCGGCCCGGCCGTGCAGGACATCGAGGCCGGCCGGCACTGCGGCACCGGGAGCTGACCACCTGCCACCGCGGGACACATGAACGGGCCCGCCCCCTGCGACAGGGGGCGGGCCCGTTCGTCCGCGCGGGGCCGTCAGCCGGCGACGTACGCCCCCGGTAGGCCGAACGTCCGTTCCTTGCCGGTCGTCCGGTCCACCGGCGACACCGCGTCCTGCGTGTAGGCCGGCCAGCCGCCGTCCGTGTGGCGCAGCGCCCGCAGGGTGCCCGTCCCCTCCAGCGACGGCCGCCGTGGAGGTGCCGTCCTGGGTCTGGACGCCCTCGACGCGGGACGCCTGAGTCACTGGGCACCCTACTCAACGGTCACCCCCGGCCTCAGCCCCGCCGCCGCCTCAGGGCTCCGGGGGCCCTTCCCCGGCGTCCGGCTCGCGCAGTTCCTCCGCCGGACGTCCCGCCGTCCCCAGCTCCCCCTCCGGCGGCACCACCCGCTTCTCCTCCGCGAAGTGGCACGCCGAGTCGTGCCGGGCCGGGCTGTCCACCAGCCGGAACTCCGCCGGGACCGCCAGCAGCGGCACCTCCAGCTCGCACCGCTCCTGCGCCTTCCAGCAGCGGGTGCGGAAGCGGCACCCCGAGGGCACGTTGGCGGGCGAGGGCACATCGCCGTGGAGGATGATCCGCTCCCGGTGGGCGCGCGCCTCCGGGTCCGGTACGGGGACGGCGGAGAGCAGCGCCTGGGTGTACGGGTGGGTGGGGTGGTCGTAGATCTCCGCGTCGGAGCCGATCTCGACGATCCGGCCGAGGTACATGACCCCGACCCGGTCGGAGATGTGCCGGACGATGGAGAGGTCGTGGGCGATGAAGACGAAGCTGAGGCTGAACTCCGCCTGGAGCCGGTCCAGCAGGTTGACGACCTGGGCCTGGACGGAGACGTCGAGCGCGGAGACCGGTTCGTCGGCGACGATGATCTCCGGGTTGAGCGCGAGGCCGCGGGCGATGCCGATGCGCTGGCGCTGACCGCCGGAGAACTGGTGCGGATAGCGGTTGATGTACTCCGGGTTGAGCCCGACCACGTCCAGCAGGTCCTGCACCTTCCGGCGCCGGCTGCCCTTGGGGGCGACCTCGGGGTGGATCTCGTACGGCTCCCCGATGATGTCACCGACCGTCATGCGCGGGTTCAGCGAGGTGTACGGGTCCTGGAACACCATCTGGATGTTGCGGCGTACGGCCTTGAGGGCGCGGCCGGAGAGCTTGGAGATGTCCTCGCCCTTGTAGCGGATGGCCCCGGCGGTGGGCTTCTCCAGGTGGACCAGCATCCGCGCGACCGTGGACTTGCCGCAGCCGGACTCCCCGACGATGCCGAGGGTCTCGCCCGCGTGGAGGTCGAAGTCGACGCCGTCGACGGCCCGGACCGCGCCGACCTGCTTCTTGAAGAGGACGCCCTGCGTCAGCGGGTAGTGCTTGGCGAGGTCCCGCACTTCGAGGATCGGCTCGCCCTCGACGTACGGTCTGCGGCTCTCCCCCGCCTTGGAGAGCAGCGTCGAACCCCCTTCGCGTGCCTCGCGGTCAGCGTCCATCGAGCGTCTCCTTCCAGAAGTGGCAGGCGCTCCGGCGCTGCTCGTCCACCTCGTAGAGCGGCGGCACATCGGTGCGGCACACGTCCCTCGCCATCGGGCAGCGGGGGTTGAACGCGCAGCCGGGCGGGATGTGCAGCAGGTTGGGCGGCAGGCCCTTGATCGCGTACAGCTCGCGGCCCTTCTGGTCCAGGCGCGGGATCGACTGGAGGAGGCCCTTGGTGTACGGGTGGGCGGGCGCCTTGTAGATCTCGTGGACGGGGGCGGTCTCGACGATCCGGCCCGCGTACATCACGGCGATCTTGTCGGCCACGTCCGCGACGACGCCCAGGTCGTGGGTGATGAGGATGAGCCCCATGTTCAGCTCGCGCTGCAGCTCCGCGAGCAGGTCCATGACCTGGGCCTGGACGGTCACGTCGAGCGCGGTGGTGGGCTCGTCCGCGATGATCAGGGACGGTTCCAGGGCCAGCGCCATGGCGATCATGATGCGCTGGCGCATACCGCCGGAGAACTGGTGCGGGTACTGGCCGACCCGCTCCTTCGCCGCCGGGATGCGCACCCGGTCCATCAGCTCCACGGCCTTGGCCCTGGCGTCCTTGCGGGACATCCCGCGGTGGACGACGTACATCTCGCCGAGCTGTTCGCCCACGGTGAGGACCGGGTTCAGGGAGGAGAGCGCGTCCTGGAAGATCATGGCCATCTCCTGGCCGCGGATCTTGCGCCGCTCCTCGGGCTTGAGCTTCAGCAGGTCCTGGCCCTTGAAGAGGATCTCGCCGCCGGCGATCTTCCCGGGGGGCATGTCGAGGATGCCCATGACCGCCTGGGCGGTGACGGACTTGCCGGAGCCGGACTCCCCGAGGACGGCGAGCGTCTCGCCCTCGGCCACCGAATAGTTGACCCCGTTGACGGCCTTGGCGACGCCTTCGCGGGTGTGGAACTCCACGTGCAGATCGCGCACTTCGAGCAACATGGCAACCGGCTCCTCAGCGCAGCTTGGGGTCGAGGGCGTCGCGCACCGCGTCGCCGAGCATGATGAAGGCGAGCACGGTGATCGCCAGCGCCCCGGCGGGCCAGAGCAGCATGTGCGGGGCGTTGCGGATGTAGTTGGCGGCGGCGGAGATGTCGATGCCCCAGGAGACGGCCGGGTCCTTCAGGCCGACGCCGAGGAAGGACAGGGTCGCCTCCAGCGAGATGTACGTGCCGAGCGCGATGGTCGCCACGACGATGACGGGCGCGATGGCGTTCGGGGTGATGTGGCGCAGCAGCATCCGGGAGTTGGAGGCGCCGAGCGCGCGGGCCGCCTGGACGTAGTCGTTCTGTTTGGCGGTGATCACCGAGCCGCGGGCGATACGGGCGATCTGCGGCCAGCCGAGCAGGATGATGAAGCCGACGACGGGCCAGACGGTGGAGCTGGTGACGACGGAGAGGAAGACCAGGCCGCCGAGGACGACGGGGATGCCGAAGAAGACGTCGGTGAGGCGGGAGAGGATCGAGTCCCACCAGCCGCCGAAGAAGCCCGCGAGTCCGCCGAGCAGGGAGCCGAGGAGGGCGACGCCGAGGGTGGCGCAGACGCCGACGGTGACCGAGGTGCGGGTGCCGTAGACGACCCGGGTGTAGACGTCGCGGCCCTGGGGGTCGAAGCCGAAGGGGTGGCCGGGTTCGGAGCCCTTCTGGGCGTCGTCCAGGTTGGCCTGGAGAGGGTCGCCGCTCGCGATGAGCGAGGGCCAGATCGAGATGACCACCAGGAAGAGGATGACCAGCGAGGAGATGATGAAGACCGGGTTGCGCCGCAGGTCGCGCCAGGCGTCCGACCAGAGGCTGCGCGGCTTCCCGGCGGGACCGGTGCCGTCGGGGCCGCCCGGGGTCTTCTCCAGGGTGGTGCCCTCGGCCATGGCGAGGTCCGTCGCGCCGCCGGCGCCCGCCTGGGAGATCGCTTCGTCCGGGGTCTGCGGCTCAGGCATAGCGGATCCTCGGGTCGAGTACGGCGTACAGGAGGTCGACGATGAGGTTGGCGGCCAGGAAGACGAGCACCAGGATGGTGACGAACCCGACGACGGTCTGCGAGTTCTGCCGCAGGATGCCCTGGTAGAGCTGGTAGCCGACGCCGTGGATGTTGAAGATCCGCTCGGTGACGATGGCCCCGCCCATCAGGGCGCCCACGTCCGTGCCGATGAAGGTGACGACGGGGATCAGCGAGTTGCGCAGCAGGTGCCGTACGACGACCCGGCGCCGGGGCAGCCCCTTGGCGACGGCGGTGCGTACGTAGTCGGCGCGGGCGTTCTCGGCGATCGAGGTCCGGGTGAGCCGGGTGACGTAGGCGAGCGAGACCGAGGCGAGGACGAGACCGGGGACGAGCAGCTCGTCGAAGGTGGGGTCCGGGGAGACCGAGGGCTTGATGATGCCCCACTTGACGCCCAGGAGGAGCTGGAGCAGCAGGCCGGTGACGAAGGTGGGGACGGCGATGACGATCAGGGTGAGGATGAGGACCGTGGTGTCGACGGGGCGGCCGCGGCGCAGCCCCGTGACCACGCCGAGGCTGATGCCGATGACGATCTCGAAGACGATCGCGACGATGGTGAGCCGGATGGTGATGGGGAAGGCGGTGGCCATCAGCTCGGTGACCTTCTGCCCGTTGAACGCGGTGCCGAAGTCGCCGGTGAAGAGGTTCCCCATGTAGGTGAGGTATTGCTGCCAGACCGGCTTGTCGAGGCCGAACTCGGAGCGCAGCTGGGCGGCGGTGGCCGGATCGCACTGGCGGTCGCCGCAGAGGCCCGCGATGGGGTCGCCCATCACGTTCACCATGAGGAAGATCAGCAGCGTGGTGCCGAAGAAGACGGGGATCATCTGCAGCAGCCGCCGGATCACATAACGTCCCATGAGGGGCTCCGGGGGTCGGGGCGGACAGGCCGGATGGGCGGGTGGCCGGGGCGCGCGTCGGGCGCCCCGGCCACCGGGTGTCAGCTGACGCCGGTGCGGGTCACTTGACGGTGATCTCCGTGTAGACCGGCACGCTGAACGGGTTCAGCTCGACGTTGTCGACCCGGTCCGAGTAGCCCGCGCTGCCGTTCTGGTACCAGAGCGGGATGGCCGGCATCTGCTCGACGAGCACCTTCTCGGCGTCCTGGAAGGTGGTGATCGCCTTCGCCTTGTCCGTCTCGGCGTTCGCCTGGTCGACCAGGTCGTCGAACTCCTTGTTGGTCCACTTGCCGTCGTTGGACGAGGCGTTGGTGTAGTAGAGCGGCTGCAGGAAGTTCTGGATCAGCGGGTAGTCCATCTGCCAGCCCGCGCGCCAGGGGCCCGTCAGCTTCTGGGTGGAGACCTGGCTGCGGAAGTCCGCGAAGGTGCCGATCGCGCCGCCGACACAGGCCTGGTTGTTGCCCATGACGTTGTTGATGCTGTTGCAGACGGCGTCGACCCACTCCTTGTGGGAGCCGGTGTCGGCGTTGTACGAGATCTTCAGCTGGCCGCCGGGGATGCCGCCGCCCTCGTCGATCAGCTTCTTGGCCTCGGCCTTGTTGTACTCGCACTCCTTGCCGCACAGCCCTTCCTTGAAGCCGCCGTCCTCGCCGAGGACCGGGGAGGTCCAGTCGGTGGCGGGGGTGCGGGTCTTCTGGAAGATCTGGTCGGTGATCTGCTTCCGGTTGATCGCCATGGAGAGGCCCTGCCGGACCTTGCGGGCGCCGTCGGTGTCCCATTCCTTGTCGTAGAACGGGAAGGCGAGCGTCTGGATGATGCCGGCGGGGGTGTTGATGTACCGGTCGCCGAGGTCCTGCTCGACGTTGCGGAGCTGGGAGGCGGGCACGTCGTCGACCAGGTCGAGGTTGCCCGAGGTCAGCGAGGTGTAGGCGGTGTTGTTGTCGGTGAAGACCTTGAGGTCGACGCCACCGTTCTTCGCCTTGTCGTCGCCCGGGTAGTCGTCCCAGCGGCGCAGGTTCATCGAGGAGCCCTTGGCGTACGACTCGACGGTGTACGGGCCGTTGCCGATCGGCTTGGAGAGCCAGGCGTCGTGGTCGTCGTAGAACGCCTTGGGCAGCGGCACGAAGGCCGAGTAGCCGAGGGTGTCGGGCCAGAGGGAGAACTTCTGGCTGAGCTTGGCGGTGAACGTCAGGTCGTCGACCACCTTGAGGCCGGAGAGGGTCTCGGCGGAGGCGGTGCCGGACTCGGGGTGGACCTGGTCGTAGCCCTCGATGTACTGGAAGAAGTAGGCGTTCTTCTGGTTGTTCTTCAGTGCCGCGCCGTAGTTCCAGGCGTCCACGAAGGACTTGGCGGTCACCTTCTCGCCGTTGGAGAAGGTCCAGCCGTCCTTGAGCTTGATCGTGAAGTTCTGGGCGTCGTCGGAGTCGATGGACTCGGCGAGCATGTTCTGTGCCTCGCCGGTCTTGGGGTCGTACCGGACGAGTCCCCGGAAGACCATGTCGAGGACCTTGCCGCCCTGCACCTCGTTGGTGTTGGCGGGCTCCAGCGGGTTCTGCGGGTCGCCCCAGGAGGAGCTGACGATGCCGTCGGCGCCGCTGCCGCCGCTGTCGTCGCCCCCGCCGCCGCAGGCCGTCGCTGCCAGGGCGACCGCCACCGCACAGGCGGCCCACCGGGTCCGTGTGGCTCCGCGCATGAAGTGCCTCCTAGAGTCATCGAGTAGCTCAATGCCTCATATCACCCCATACCGCCACGTATCGCATGCGGGCTTACCCCGTACGGGCACGGGCCCGGCCGGACGCACCGCCCTCCCGGCCCCCGACGCACGGATGCCCGGCCCCCTCGGAGGGGGCCGGGCATCCGGCGTACTGCTACCGGGTTCGGTCACGCCGCGTGGACGACGTCCTTCTCCTCCGCGAAGTGGCACGCCGACTCGTGCGCGGCCGGGCCGCCCGCCGCGACGAACCGCTCGGGGATCGCCAGCAGCGGCATCTCCGTGGCGCAGCGCTCCTCCGCCTTCCAGCACCGGGTGCGGAAGCGGCAGCCCGAGGGCGGGTTCGCCGGTGACGGAACGTCACCGGTGAGGATGATCCGCTCGCGGCCCTCACGGGCGGAGGGGTCCGGCACCGGCACCGCGGAGAGCAGCGCCTGGGTGTACGGGTGCGTCGGGTGGTCGTAGATCTCCGCGTCCGTACCGATCTCGGCCATCTTGCCGAGGTACATGACGCCGACCCGGTCCGAGATGTGCCGGACGATGGACAGGTCGTGCGCGATGAAGAGGTAGGAGAGGTTGAACTCGTCCTGGAGCTTCTCCATCAGGTTGATGACCTGCGCCTGCACCGACACGTCGAGCGCGGAGACCGGCTCGTCGCAGATGATGATCTCCGGGTTGAGCGCGAGGCCGCGGGCGATGCCGATGCGCTGGCGCTGACCGCCGGAGAACTGGTGCGGATAGCGGTTGATGTACTCCGGGTTGAGGCCGACGACGTCCAGCAGCTCCTGGACCTTGCGCCGGCGGTCGCCCTTGGGAGCCACCTCGGGGTGGATCTCGAAGGGCTCCCCGATGATGTCGCCGACCGTCATGCGCGGGTTCAGCGAGGTGTACGGGTCCTGGAACACCATCTGGATGTTCCGGCGCACGGCCTTGAGGGCGCGGCCGGACAGCTTGGTGATGTCCTGGCCCTTGTAGAAGACCTCGCCCGCGGTCGCCTTCTCCAGCATCATGAGCAGCTTGGCGACGGTGGACTTGCCACAGCCGGACTCGCCCACGATGCCGAGCGTCTCGCCCTGGTAGAGGTCGAAGGAGATCCCGTCCACGGCCTTGACCGCGCCGATCTGCTTCTTGAAGAGGATGCCCTGGGTCAGCGGGAAGTGCTTGACCAGGTTGCGCACCTGGAGGATCGGCTCGCCCCGCTCGACCGGCGCCTCGATGGCGGCGACGGCCTCCTCTTCGGTGGTGACGGCGACCGTCTCCACCTCGGTGACGTTAGGGGTGGCGTCCACGGACTCCTTGTCGAGCTCAGCCATGGATCGTCTCCTTCCAGAAGTGGCACGCGCTTCCGCGGCCCGGCAGGTCGGTGCCGTCCCGCTCGGTGACCGGGTGCAGCGCCGGGATCTCCGTACGGCAGATGTCCTGCGCCTTGGGGCAGCGGGGGTTGAACGCGCAACCCGACGGGATACGCGTCAGGTTGGGCGGCAGGCCCTTGATCGCGTAGAGCTCCTGGCCCTTCTGGTCCAGCCGCGGGATCGAGTCGAGCAGACCGCGCGTGTAGGGGTGCGACGGGCGGCTGTAGAGCTCGTGCACCGGGGCGGTCTCGACGATCCGGCCCGCGTACATCACGGCGATCTTGTCCGCGACGTCGGCGACCACGCCGAGGTCGTGGGTGATCAGGATGAGCCCCATGTTGAACTCGCGCTGCAGCTCCGCGAGCAGGTCCATGACCTGGGCCTGGACGGTCACGTCGAGCGCGGTGGTCGGCTCGTCCGCGATGATCAGGTCGGGCTCCAGGGCCAGCGCCATGGCGATCATGATGCGCTGGCGCATACCGCCGGAGAACTGGTGCGGGTAGTCGTCGACCCGCTCCTTCGCCGCCGGGATGCGGACCCGGTCCATCAGCTCGATGGCCTTGACCCTGGCTTCCTTCTTGGACATGCCCAGGTGGACCCGGAACATCTCGCCGAGCTGGTAGCCGACGGTCAGGACCGGGTTCAGCGAGGAGAGCGCGTCCTGGAAGATCATCGCGACACGGCGGCCACGGATCTTGCGGCGCTCCTCCTCGGACATGGTGAGCATGTCCTGGCCGCGGAAGAGGATCTCTCCCTGCGGGATACGGCCCGGAGGCATGTCCAGGATGCCCATGATCGCCTGGGCGGTCACGGACTTGCCGGAGCCGGACTCACCGAGCACGGCCAGCGTCTCGCCGGCGTCGACGGTGTAGTTGACCCCGTTGACCGCCTTGGCGACACCCTCGCGGGTGTGGAACTCGACGTGCAGGTCCCGCACTTCGAGCAGCGGGCCCTGGTGTCCGTCGTCGCTGCGGGGAGCGGGGACGTTCGCGGTTTTTTCGATCGTAGTCACGTACGCCTCCCTCAGCGCAGCTTGGGGTCGAGGGCGTCGCGCACCGCGTCGCCGAGCATGATGAACGCCAGCACGGTGATGCTGACGAAGCCGGCCGGGAAGAGCAGCGGGTGGAGCGACTCGCGGATGCGCCCCAGCGACTGGTTGATCATGACGCCCCAGGAGATGGTCGGCTCCTGGATACCGACACCGAGGAAGCTCAGCGTCGCCTCGGCCGAGATGATCACACCGAGCGAGATGGTCGCCAGCACGATCAGCGGGGTCAGGGCGTTCGGCAGCACGTGGCGGAACATCAGCCGGCCGGTGGAGGCGCCGAGCGACCGGGCAGCGGTGACGTAGTCGGACTGCTTGGTCTGCATGGCGGTGGAGCGCATGATACGGGCCATGCTCATCCAGCCGAGCACGGTGAGCGCGGTGAGCACGCCCCAGATGCCGCCGATGCGGAACCCGTCGTCGTCACGGAAGCTGTTGAGGATGACGATGGCGCCGACGAGGAAGGGAATGCCCATCACGATGTCGATGCCGCGCGAGATGATCGCGTCGATCCACTTGCCGTAGAACCCGGCGACGAGGCCGAAGACCAGGGCGATGAGGGCCGAGCCCACGGTGGCGAGGACACCGACGGTGATCGAGGTCCGGGTGCCGTAGATCGTACGGGCGTAGACGTCGCAGCCACGGGCGTCGTAACCGAACCAGGCGTCGGCGCTGGGCTTCTGCAACGAGCGGCCCAGTTCGCACAGTTGCGGGTCGGCGCTGGCGAACAGCGACGGGAAGGCGGCCATCGCGACGAGCACCAGGATGATGCCCGAGGGGATCAGGAAGAGCGGCCGGCGCACCAGGTCGCGGATGGCGTCCTGGAGAAGGCTGCGCGGCTTGGCCAGCTCCTTCGCAGGGGCCTTGGTGCCCGCCGCCGATGCGGCCTTGGCCTCCTCGGCGGACTCCGGGGCTGCGGAAGTCTTGGTTGCGTCAGGCATAGCGAATCCTCGGGTCAAGCACGGCATAGAGCAGGTCCACGACGAGCGCCATCACCACGTAGACGATGACGAGGAGGGTCACGAAACCGACGAGCGCCGGTCCGTCCTCGATCTGGATCGCCTTGAAGAGGTTGTAGCCGACACCGGGGATGTTGAAGATCCGCTCGGTGACGATGGCCCCGCCCATGAGCGTTCCGAGGTCCGCGCCGAGGTAGGTGACCACGGGGATCAGCGAGTTCCTCAGGACGTGGATCCCGGTGATCCGGGACGGGGAGAGGCCCTTCGCCTTGGCCGTACGCACGTAGTCCATCCGCAGGTTCTCCGCAACGGAGGCTCTCGCGAGGCGTGCGATGTAGGCGAGCGAGACGGAACCGAGGACAAGGCCGGGCAGAAGGTAGCTGACGAAACCTTCGTTGGTCCCCGAGACGGGGAAGATGCCTGCCTTGACGCCCAGGAAGATCTGGCTGACCTGCCCGAGGACGAAGATCGGGATGGCGATGACCGTCAGCGTGGAGAGCAGGACGAGGTTGTCCAGGAACTTTCCGCGCCGCATGCCCGCCATCACACCGGCGGCGACACCGATGATCGTTTCGAAGACGAAGGCGATACCGGCGATGCGGAGGGTCTCCGGCCACGCGTCGGCGATCATCTCGCTGATGGGACGGGAGCCACTGAGGCTCGTCCCGAAATCACCCTGGACCAGACCCGCGAGGTAGTAGCCGTAGCGGATCGGCAGGGGGTCGTCCAAGTGGTACTGCGCGGTCAGCGCAACTCTGATGCTTTCCGGAACAGGACGCTCTCCGTACAGGTTCTGTACCGGGTCACCGCCCATGGCGGTGACGAGAGCGAAGACCAGAAAGGTGGTCCCGATGATGACCGGGAGCATCTGGAGCAGCCGTCTTGCGACGTAGCGGCCCATGGTTCCTCCTCGTGGGAACGACGGGGGGCGGATGTGGGTCCGCCCCCCGTCGTCAGGCCCTAATTTTTGACTACTGCGTCACGCGGGACGCAGGTCAGGACTTCTCGACCTTGGTGAGTTCAACCTGGTTGAACAGGTTCATCTCGACGTTCTTGACGTTGGTCGAGTGACCGAAGACGTTCTTGCCGAAGCGCAGCGGGATCACCGGCATGTCCTTGGCGAGGATGTCCTCGGCGGCCTGCCACTTCTGGATGGCCTCGGCCTCGGTCTTGGCCTCGCGGCCCTCCTGCAGGAGACGGTCGAAGTCCTTGTTGCTGTAGCCGTAGTAGTTCGAGGAACCACCGGTGCTGTACAGCGGGCCGAGGTAGTTCTCCATGGACGGGTAGTCCATGATCCAGCCCATGCGGAACATGCCGGAGAACTTCTTGTTCTCGACCTGCGTCAGCAGCTCGGCGAACTTCGGCACGGCCTGGCTCACGCAGTCGAGACCCAGGTTCTTCTTGAGCTGGTCACACGTGGCGTTGATCCACTGCTCGTGGCCACCGTCGGCGTTGTGACCGATGTTGATCTTGTTGCCCTCGATGCCACCGGCCTCGGCGAGCAGTTTCTTGGCGGCGGCGGGGTCGAACTTGCACGCCTCGCCACAGGTGTCCTCGCGGTAGCCACCCACGACCGGGGAGACGAAGGAACGCGCGGAGGACTGCGAGTCCTGGAAGACGACCTTGATGATCTCGTCACGGTCGATGGCCATCGAGATGGCCTTGCGGACGCGCGCGTCGCTGTACTTCTTGTCGTACGTCGGGAAGGCGACGAACTGGAAGGTGGAGGCCTGCGACGTCTTGAAGCGGTCGCCCAGCTCGCCCGGGGCGGTGCCCATGACCTCGGTCGGGATCTGGTCCACGATGTCGAGGTTGTTGGCGAGCAGGTCGTTGTACGCGGTGTTCTGGTCCTGGAAGATCCGGAACTCGACCGAGTCGACCTTCGGCTTGTCACCGAGCTTGTAGTCCGCGTAGGCCTTGACCTTCACGAACTTGTCGTGGTTCCACTTGCCGTCCATCTGGAACGGACCCTGGCCGATCGGGGCTTCCTCGTACGCCTTGAGGTCGGAGAGCGCCGACTCGGGCATCGGGTAGAAGACCGTGTAGCCCAGGACGGACTTGTAGCCGGCGAACGGGGCCTTGAGGGTGATCTCGAAGGTCTTCTCGTCGATGACCTTGAGGCCGGACAGCTCCTTGGCCTTCGGCTCCTCGGCCTTCTTCGGGCCCTCCTCGCCGTCCGGGTCGACGGGGTTCATCTCGTCGTAGCCCTGGATGGTGCCGAAGAAGTAGTTGCCGTCGGCGGCGTTGGGGCCGTAGGCACCCCAGTTCCAGGCGCCGACGTAGTCCTTGGCGGTGACGGGCTTGCCGTCGTGCCAGGTGGCGTCCTTGAGCTTGACCGTCCAGACCTTGTTGTCCGGGCTCTCGATGGACTCCGCGGCGGCCAGAACCGGCTGGTTCTTCGCGTCGAAGTCGACCAGCGGGGTGAACAGGCCCGACAGGACCTGCGAGCCACCGGACTCGGTGGTCGACTGCGGCACGAGGCGCTTGGGCTCGGCGATGTTCATGCTGAACCCGCCGCCGCCGGAGCTGCCCTTGCTCTCGTCATCGCTACCGCCACCGCCACAGGCGGTCGCAGCCAGGGCGACGACTATCGCGCACCCGACCATCTTGGAACCACGCATGGGTTCTCCTCCTCAAGAGTCCACTTTTGATCACTGCAAGAGGGGCACTGATACGTCGCCGACACCCCTGACGGCGATGAACAGTGACCCCGAAGTGTGCTCGTGAGTCGGCGCTCCCCACAGCGCGTGACCCATTGACCCGAGCTCAATGGAGCCAACTATTGAGTACGGCCGGGCCGTAAACCACACTTAAAGGGTCTCGGTTTGACAACATCAGCGGCTCCCGGAAGCCCGAAATCCGGACAAAGTGATCCTAGACAGACGCCCGCGAAACGGACTGTTAACGCAACTTCCGGAGCACGGCGGTCGCTATCCGGACATCGAAACAGCGGCTCGACGCCCAAAAAGAGTTGCTTCGAGACCCTCCTCATGCGGGTGACACTTCTCACGAAACAGGGGCGATAAACGACGAACGGCCCGGCCGTCGCGGGGAATCCACGACGACCGGGCCGTACACACGTTGACGGACCGACAGCTTTCGGCCATCCGCTCCGGCGGAGGTCTGTCAGCTGTACTGGCAGGGCGTGCTGGTGACCTGGGTGGTGTAGTCCGTCGTCACGTACCGGGCGGCCGAGATCTGACGCCAGCGGTTGACGGGCGTGGCCTTGGCCCAGAACTTCTGGTTGTAGGCGTACGTGCCGACGATCGTGTGGTTGGTGCTCGGGCCGCTGCGGATGTTGACGCCGGCCTGGGTGGTCACCTTGTACTGGCAGTACTTCTCGGCCGCCACCGGGGCCTTGACGGTGGCCGGAGCCACCGCGGCCGCCTCGGCCGGCGCGGTCGCCTGCGCGGCCGCGGTGCCCCCCAGCACGGCGGCGGCCAGCGCGGAGGCCGCCACGGTCCGGAATCCGATGGTCTTGACGCGGTCGAAGGACTTGACGGTCATTTCATGCCCCTACCCGTTGAGTGAACATGGGCGAGCTGCCCATGCGCAGGGCCCCGGGTCCCCGGCGGTCGGAGAGGTCTCCGATAGTCGGAAGTGGTTCTCCCGAGGCCGGACATCAGTCAATCGCACAGAAGTTCACTTTCGGGGTGCGGAGCCACGGTCTCGACCGGAACTCCCCATATGGAAGGGGTGCAGCCCCTTCCAGGGGACGCGCAGAGCCCGCACCCCTGGGGGTGCGGGCTCTCCGTCACGCGACCGCGTCGGCCGCGTCAGCGCTTGGCGCGGGACGCCGTGCGGGCACGGTCCCGCTGGTCCAGGACGACCTTGCGGATACGCACGGTCTCCGGGGTCACCTCGATGCACTCGTCCTCGCGGCAGAACTCCAGGGACTGCTCCAGCGAGAGCTTGCGGGCCGGGACCACGTTCTCCGTGGTGTCCGCGGAGGCCGCACGCATGTTGGTGAGCTTCTTCTCCTTGGTGATGTTCACGTCCATGTCGTCGGCGCGCGAGTTCTCGCCGATGATCATGCCCTCGTACACCTCGGTGCCGGCCTCGGTGAAGATGACACCGCGCTCCTGGAGGTTGACCATCGCGAACGGCGTGACCGAACCGGCGCGGTCCGCGACCAGCGAACCGTTGTGGCGGGTGCGCAGCTCGCCGAACCACGGCTCGTGGCCCTCGAAGATGGAGTGCGCGATGCCGGTGCCGCGGGTCTGGGTCAGGAACTCCGTACGGAAGCCGATGAGGCCGCGGGACGGAACGATCCACTCCATGCGGACCCAGCCGGAGCCGTGGTTCGTCATGGTCTCCATGCGGCCCTTGCGGGTCGCCATGAGCTGGGTGATGGCGCCGAGGTGCTCCTCGGGCGAGTCGATGGTCATGCGCTCGATCGGCTCGTACGTCTTGCCGTCGATCTGCTTGGTGACGACCTCGGGCTTGCCGACGGTCAGCTCGAAGCCCTCGCGGCGCATCTGCTCGACCAGGATGGCGAGCGCCAGCTCGCCACGGCCCTGGACCTCCCAGGCGTCGGGGCGCTCGGTGTCCAGGACGCGGAGCGAGACGTTGCCGATCAGCTCGCGGTCCAGGCGGTCCTTCACCTGGCGGGCGGTGACCTTGTGGCCCTTGCCGCCCTTGCCGACGAGCGGCGAGGTGTTGGTGCCGATGGTCATGGAGATGGCCGGCTCGTCGACCGTGATCAGCGGCAGCGCGATCGGGTTCTCGGGGTCGGCCAGCGTCTCGCCGATCATGATGTCCGGGATACCGGCGATGGCGCAGATGTCACCCGGGCCGGCCACCTCGGCCGGCTTGCGGGTGAGCGCCTCGGTCATCATCAGCTCGGTGATGCGGACGTTGGACATGGTGCCGTCGCGCTTGATCCAGGTGACGGTCTGGCCCTTGCGCAGCTCGCCCTGCTCGACGCGGCAGAGCGCGATACGGCCGAGGAAGTTGTCGGCGTCCAGGTTGGTGACGTGGGCCTGGAGCGGCGCCTGCTCGTCGAACTCGGGGGCCGGGACGTGGGAGAGGATCGTGGAGAAGAACGGCTCCAGGTTCTCGCTGTCCTGCGGGACGGTGCCGTCCTCGGGCTTGGTCAGCGAGGCGACGCCGTCACGGGCGCAGGCGTAGACGATCGGGAACTCGATCTGGTCCTCGTCGGCGTCCAGGTCCAGGAACAGGTCGTACGTCTCGTCGACGACCTCGGCGATCCGGGAGTCGGGCCGGTCCGTCTTGTTGATGCAGAGGATGACCGGCATCTTCGCGGCCAGCGCCTTGCGCAGCACGAAGCGGGTCTGGGGCAGTGGGCCCTCGGAGGCGTCGACGAGCAGGACGACCGCGTCCACCATCGAGAGACCGCGCTCGACCTCGCCACCGAAGTCGGCGTGGCCGGGGGTGTCGATGATGTTGATCGTGATCGGGTCCCCGCCGTCCTTGGGGTGGTACTTCACCGCCGTGTTCTTGGCGAGGATCGTGATGCCCTTCTCACGCTCCAGGTCGTTCGAGTCCATCATGCGGTCGTCGAGCGACTCGGCAGCGTGCGCGGCGAAGGAGCCGGCCTGCTTGAGCATGGCGTCGACCAGCGTGGTCTTGCCGTGGTCGACGTGGGCGACGATGGCTACGTTACGGATGTCGTGGCGCGTGGGCATGGGTGGCTTGCGCTTCTCTCGGATCGTGGGATCAGGCGTCTCAGTCGGTCTTCGAGTCCTCGTACGCCCGCCGGGCGGCACGCCACGGCTCGTCCCATGGTACGGGCCCTGCGCACGCCGGGCTTCCCGGGCCGATCCGCGGACGCGGTCTTCCCGTGTGATTCAGCCGATATTCAGCCGGTGTCAAGGAGCGGGGGCGGCTGCGAGGGCGCCGCGAGGAGGGTGTGTGAGGAGGGTCGAACGGCCCGGGTCAGGGCGGATACCACCTTGCCCGCCGTGCGTGACGGCGGGCAAGGGTTTTGAGCAGCATCTGAGCTTGTGCAAACCGTTGACCTGCTGTTTTCTCCGGTGACCGACGGATTCCTCCGGTGACCTGCGGATTCTTCCGGCGAGCTGCGGGTTTCGCCGGTGAGCTGTCGTTTCCTCCGGCGACCGGCTGCTTCCTCCGCCGGTCCGGTGCTTCCTCCGGCGGCCCGCGGCTCCTCGGGCGGACGCCCCGCTCCCCGGAGGCCGCTGCCTCTCCCGGCGGCCGCTACTTCTTCGGGTCCGCGGGGGAACCCGCCGCCTGCCGGTCCGTGAACCCGATGTCCTGGTAGCGGGGGGCGGCGAAGCCGAAGGCGCCGACGTTCGCGAGCTTCTTGTCCACCGCGACGAGCTGCGGGCGCTGGAAGAGCGGGATCGACCCGGCGGCCGCCCAGATCCGGGCGTCGGCCTGCTTCATCAGCTCCCGCGCCGTCTTCTCGTCGAGTTCGGCGACCGCCTGGTCGAAGAGCTGGTCGATGTGGTCGGTGCCGACCCGGGTGTAGTTCTGCTCGACGAGGAGCGACCCGTCGGTGGCCGGCTCCGGCTTGGCGTAGATCGGGCGGCCGTCGGTGGCCGGGTAGGCGGTGGCGGGCCAGGAGTAGAGCGCCAGGTCGTAGTCGCCGGAGGCGATGTGGTCCTTGAAGTAGCTCTCGTCGGGGACCTTGGTGATCTCCGTGCCGATGCCGATCTTCTCCAGCATCGTCGCGATCCGCTCGCCGACCCCGCGCAGCGACTGCGAGCCGGGTCCGGAGGGGAGCACGAAGCGCAGGGTCAGCGTCTTGCCGTCCTTGCCGAGCGGCCCGTTGACCGAGGCGGGGGCGGGTGCGGCGGTGCCCATGGGGGCGTACGCGCCGGGGGCGCCGCCGGACTGCTTGTCCTGGGCGGAGACCTTGGCGACGGTGTCGGCCGCGGCGGTGTCCCCGCTCACGGCCTGCGCCTGGCGGAGGAGGGCGAGGCTGTGGACGGCGGCGGTGCGGGAGGGCGAGAGGACGGCGGAGGAGGCGTCGAGGCCCTGGGCGGGACGGGCGCCGGGCTTGTTGTCCTGGCCGACGATGTAGAGGCCCTCGGCGCGGGAGGCGGCGCTGTCGTCGGAGCCGCCGGCGGCCCGGTCGCTCTTCTCCTCCTCGCCCCCGGCCTTCTCCTCCTTCTCCTCCTTGTCCTCGGTCTTCTTGTCCGCGTCGGCGCCGGTCCCGTCGGTCTTCTTCTCGTCCTTGTCCTCGGCCTTGTCGGTGTCCTTCTTCCCGCCGTCCTCCTTCTCGTCCTTCTTCTCCGCCTCGCTGCCCGCCTTGGTGTCCTTCGGCTTCTCGGCCGCGCCGCCGCCCCGGGTCCACCCCGCGTCGGCCAGCAGGGCCTGGGCCTCCTCGGTGTTCTGGTCGCCGAGCGCCCCGCTGCCGTCCTTGTAGCCGGGCTGTCCGGCCAGGGCCAGGTGGCTGCCGAGCGGCTTCGCCGGGAGCCCGAGCGGCTTGAGCACGGTCTCCGCGAGCTCCTGGCGGTCCAGGGCGCGGGCCACCGCCCGGCGGACCCGGTCGTCCGCGAGGGGGCCGGACTCGCCGTTCAGCGCGAGCTGGGTGTAGGCGGGCTCCAGGGACTTGCGTACGGCGTAGCCGCGCAGGGCCTTCTGCTCCGTCCCGTACGCGGCCACGGCCTTGCGGGTCTTCTCC
The DNA here is from genome assembly GCF_050871195.1 of Streptomyces araujoniae. NCBI lineage: Bacteria > Bacillati > Actinomycetota > Actinomycetes > Kitasatosporales > Streptomycetaceae > Streptomyces > Streptomyces araujoniae. The sequence continues at coordinate 5,249,841 of NZ_CP194070.1, read as the reverse complement.
CGGGCGGCCCGGGCGATCTCCGCCTGTTCCTCGTCGGAGCCGTTGGCCAGGGCCCAGGAGCGCAGGGCGTCGGCGGGGGTGAGGTCGGCGCCGGGGCCGTGGGTGAGGGGCTGCCCGCCGTTGTTGCCGTCGCGGAGGGCGAGGGCGATGCGGTTGGCGGTGGTGGAGTCGACGTCGGTGATGTGGACGGTGCCGTCCGCGAGGGCCTTGGTGCGGTCCTTGGGGGCGACGGCCCGGAAGACGAGGGTGTCCAGCTTGGCCTTGTCGCCCCACCAGCGGGGGTTGCGGGTGAGGGTGACGGTCCCCTTGGCCTTGCTCACGCTCTTGAGCTGGAAGGGGCCCGCGGTGTTCTTCAGGGTGGTGCGCGCTCCGTCGTTGAAGGTGTCCGGCGAGCCGGTGACCTCCTTCGGGTAGAGCGGTGAGAAGAGGGAGCGCCAGTCCGCGTAGGGCTTGGCGAAGGTGACCCGGACCTGGAGGTCGTCGGCGCCGCGCTCGATCTTCTGGATGCGCTCGTAGCCGGAGTTGCGCGCCGTCCAGAAGGCGGAGTCCTTGCCGCTGAGCGCGCGCCACTGCGCGACGAAGTCGGGGGCGCCGATCTCGCGGCCGTCGCTCCAGACCGCCTGCTGGTTGAGCTTGTAGAGCACGACCTGCTTGGGCTCGCGCTCGATGATCTTCGCGGACTCCAGGTAGTCCGGGTTGAGCTTCGGCTGACCGGTGGCGTCCATCGGGAAGAGCGTGGGCAGCAGGGCCCCGGTGATCCTGGTGGTGGCGCTGTCGGCGTCCGCCTGGAAGGCGTTGAGGGTGGTGGGCATCGCGTCGACGGCCCAGTTCACCGTCGATCCGTCGGCTACGCGGTCGCGGGCGGCGGGAGCGATGTCCTGCGGGACCCCCCGGGAGGTCTGCTCGCTGTCGGAGCTGCACCCCGCGAGCGCGGGGATCGTGAGCACCCCCGCCGTGAGGAGCGCGAGCGAGCGGCGCTTTCGGACCGTCCCGCGCGGGACGCCGACGTGGGACATGGCTGATACCTCCGGGGCCGGCCCGGACCACCCCGTACCGGATGGACCGGATAGTGCTTGTTTGGTGGCATTTGCAGTTGATCACACTGATTCCTGCCCCCACTGAAAGCGCCTCCGCGCGGGAGGGGGCGCCGACACGGCGGGGGCGTACGGGAAGCTCACCCGCCCGGAGGAACGTCCCGCCGCCCCGGGTGCCGCGCGAGACCTCACGCCGGTTTCCGCACGAGACCCCCCGTCATTGATCCAGCCCAATCACGGTGCGGATCGGGCCTCGCCGCCCCCTCGGCCCCGTCTTCCGGGGAGGCACCGGTGCTCACCCGACGCGCGGCGTTCACGGCCGCCCTGGCGGGCGGCCACCTCACGGCGACCGACGTACCGCCCCTGGCGCATGCGGCCGGGCTCCGGAAGCGGTGGCCCGAACCGCTGTACGCAAAGTTCCTCGGCACCCTCGCCCCGTCCCGGGCGGCCACGGTCACCCGCGCGTACACCACCGCGTTCTCCGGCCGCTTCCTCCTCGGCCACCGCCCCCTCCTCGACGGGCCGACACCCCGCCACCCGGAGACCGGGTTCCGCTGGACACGGGGGCGCCGAGAAGGAACGCTCGTCCTTTCGAGGACGGCCGACCGGAAGGCACACAGCACATGACTGGGCAACCCGACCGCTGGGCGGAGCTGACCGGTGGACAGGGCGGTGAGGAGTACGCGCTCCGCTTCGCCCGGCTGGCGGAGTCGGGCCACGACATCCACGGCGAGGCCACGTTCTGCGCCGCCCTGCTGCGGACCGGCGCGCGGGTGCTCGACGCGGGGTGCGGGACCGGCCGCATCGCGATCCGGCTCACCGAGCTGGGCCACCGGTGCACCGGCGTGGACGTCGACGCCTCGATGCTCGCGGTCGCCCGCCGCCAGGCCCCCGCGCAGGAATGGCTGCTGGGCGACCTGGCCCACCTGGAGACCCTCGCCCTGGAGCCGGGCTTCGATCTGGCCCTGGCCGCCGGAAACGTCATCCCGCTCCTGGCCCCCGGCACCGAGCCGGCCGTGGTCCGCCAGCTGGCCGCCACCCTGCGCCCCGGCGGCCTGCTGGTCACCGGCATGGGCCTGGACGCGGCCCACCTCCCGCTGCCCGAACCCACGGTCACCCTGACGGAGTTCGACACCTGGTGCACGGAGGCCGGGCTGTCCCTCCTCCAGCGGTACGCGACGTGGAGCGGCGACACCTTCCACCCGGGCGGCGGCTACGCGGTGAGCGTGCACACGCGGACGATGTGACGACACGTCACCTCCGCCTCCCGCCAGGGATATTCGCTTCCCCGCCCACCACACGGGAAGCAGGATGGTGCGCATGCCTCCGACCACCCCCACCCTGCGCACGGCCCGGCTGCGGCTGCGCCCCTTCACGGCCACCGACGCGGACGCGCTCTTCGCCCTGCACAGCAGCGCCGAGGTGATGCGCTACTGGGACTCCCCGGCCTGGACCGAACGGGCCCGAGCCCAGCGCTTCCTGACGGTGTGCCGGACCATCGAGGACGAGGGCTCCGGTGTGCGGCTGGCCCTCGAACGGACCTCCGACGGGGCCTTCGTCGGCTGGTGCGCGCTGACCCGGTGGAACCCGGAGTACCGCAGCGCGTCCCTGGGCTACTGCATCGACGCGACCGCGTGGGGCCACGGCTACGCGACGGAGGCCGCACACGCCGTGCTGCGGTGGGCGTTCGACACGCTGGGCCTGAACCGGGTCCAGGCCGAGACCGACACCCGTAACCTCGCGTCCGCCCGGGTGCTGGAGAAGGTGGGCTTCGTCCGTGAGGGCACGCTGCGGGAGGAGTGCGTCGTGAACGGCGAGGTGTCGGACACCTGGGTGTTCGGGCTGCTCAGGCGGGAGTGGCAACCGTCGACGGCCGCCTGACGCATGCCCCCGCCCATCCGCTCACCCCGCGGCAACGGGCGCGGGCACGGGGCGGTCCGGGGTGTCCAGCCACGGCCTGTGCGTACCGTCGGGAGCAATGGTCATCCCGAACCGTCCGGGCCCCGGACACCCTGCACCACGCCACCACGCATGGGCGCTCTCGACCTCCTTCCACAGCCGACGCGGCCCGCGCTCCCATACGGTGAAGCGGTCGGGGTCGCGCCCGTCCCCGTCCACGGCGGCCCAGGAGCCGGCGTCGGTGGTGGCCACCCACTGCCGGCGGTCGACACCCTCGACACCGGGCTCGTCGTGCCAGGCCCGCCACACGTCGGGCAGTTGGAGCCCCACGGCGAACTGCGCGGACCGGTCCTCACCCGCGACCGCCCACGGCGGCACCGACGCGGCCGACTCCACCGGCACATGACGGTCCCTCACCACATCGCGGTAGATGCGAAGATCCGTACGCTGCCCCCGCATGAGCATGAACGCTGAGTACGGGAAGAAGAACCCCGAGGCGCCCCCGTACCCGTCCACGGTGAGCCGCAGCAGCCCGTAGCAGAGCCACGGCGACTCCCAGGGGACGAGGATCACCCCGCCAGGCCGGGTCTGCGCGATCCAGGCGGGAGGCACGGCCCGTACGGAACAGGTGGCGATCACCCGGTCGTAGGGGCCGCCGTCCGCGTACCCCTCCGCCCCGTCACCACACACCACCCGGGGATCGAGCCCCACCCCCCGAAGGCCCCGCTCCGCACGCGCCGCGAGTACGGGGTCCACCTCGACGCCGGTCACCCGGTCCGCCCCGAGCCGGTGGGCGAGGAGCGCGGCGTTCCACCCCGTGCCCGTACCGATCTCCAGGACCCGGTGCCCGGCGCGCAGCTCCAGCATGTCGAGCATGCGGAAGACGACGGAGGGCGCGGAGGCGGAACACGACGCCCACCGCTCCCCCGCCGCCCCGGGGTCCTCTCCGTCGTTGACCTGGGTGACGACGGCGGTGTCGGCACAGGCGTGCCGCCACCACGCGTCAGGGTTCAACTCCCTCGACAACTCCTCCAGTTCCTCCCCCACCCACACGGTCCCCGGCAGAAACGCATGCCGGGGCACCCCTCGGAAGGCGGCCTCCCAGACCGGGGCCATGGGCGCCCCGAGACTCTCGTTCACCAGCCCGAGCAGCCGCTCCATGGCGGCCCCGACGACGGCCCGCCCCTCCACTCCGGTCATCTCCATCCGCCGTGCGCCTACTTCCCTTTGTGCTTCGGCTCCGGCGCGGGCTTCGCGGTGTCCGAAGACGGCTTCGCGGTCCCCGGGTCCTTGCCTCCGGCGTGCTTCCCGTCGCCTCCGCCGCCGCCTTTTCCTGTTCCCCAACCCATGGCCTTCTCCTTCGAGTTGTCCTGCGGAGTAGAGACCTTAAGGAGGCGGAAAGCGGGGAATCCACGTTGTTGCACGCAGTTGCAGATTCTCACCCGAGGGACGCCAGCGCGCCCCTGATCAGCGCGTGGGCCCTCTCCCCGTGGACGGCCGACTCCTCCAACTCCGCGAATGCCTCCTCGTACAGGGCCACTTCACCGGGCTGCGTCATCGTGAGGTATCCGGAGACCAGCTCGACGTTCACCTGGGCCGTGTCGAAGATCCAGAATCCCTCCACCGGCATCCTGGAACGATCGGCCCTCGCCGGAACCACCCCCAGGCCGACCTCGGGAAGCGAACCGAGGGTCAGCAGGTGGCGGAGTTGCCCGGCCAGTACGTCAGCCCCTCCGATGCCGTTGCGCAGCACCGACTCCTCGACGAGGAAGGAGAATCGACGGCCTCCCTCGCGCAGCAGGCGCTGCCTCTCCATCCGGGCCCTCACGGCCTCGGCCACGTCATCCACGTCGACGCGGCGGCGCTGCACCGCTCTCAGAACCGCTTCGGTGTACCCACGGGTCTGGATCAGTCCGGGCACGAGCGCGGAGGAGTACGAGCGGAATCGGCGCGTTCGCTCGTACAGCGGCAGCCGTTCCCTCTGCGGTCGTGCGAGTCCGTCCTGTTCCATCCGCTTCCAGCCGACCGACTGGTGCATCATCTCTCCTCGGAATCAAGGCAATGGCCCGTCGACCATAGGCCTGGCGGGGATCCACCTGTCCAAGAAGTTGCACGTGGTTGCACGCGCCTATGAGCAGCCTTGACGTCCGTCCGGTGCTCCATGAGGCTGGCGCCCGGCCAACCGCCGACCCGGCTCGACTCGAGGAGAGACCATGCGTTCACGGTCCGTCGGGAAGGACCCCGAATCCGGAGATCACGGCTGCCCGGCCGTGTGGGTGGGCGAGGATACGAAGGAACTCGCCATCCAAGGGGTGACCGCCGACTCCGACACGGTCTCCCGCACCGTCCGGGACAGCCCGCTGCCCGCGCACGAGAGTGTCGTGCGGCTGCCGCAGCGCATGATTCCGCTCCTGAGGGAGGCGCTTGATGGCGCAGAGCCTGAGTGATTTCACCGACCTCATCCGGTCGGTGAAGCGGTCAGCCGTCCACCTGGAGACGCGGGACGTGTACGCCGTTCCTGACGAGGACGCACGCTTCGCCGCCTGGCGTCAGGGCCACCGGCTCGACCCGGACGACCGCGCGTCCTGGTGGCGCCCCTGGCTCGATGTCGTTCAGGAGGTCACCTCCAGAGGCGTCCGCCTGCGCCGCGCCCGTATCGTGAGCGAGCCGCCCAGCGAGTACATCAGGTACGAGCACTCCTTCACCTTCACCAACATCGCGGCGGGTGAAGAGATCCGCTGGCTTCCGCGCCGGTCGGCCTCGGGCATCGCACTGCCGGGAAACGACTTCTGGCTGTTCGACGGCAGGCTCGTCCAGTTCAACGTGTTCGACGGCGAAGGACGGTGGGTCCACACGGACGGGACCGACGACAAGACAACGGCCGGCTTCTGCTCCGACGCCTTCGAGGCCGTCTGGGAGCGTGCTGTTCCGCACGACAAGTACAGCGTCTGAGAATCACGTTCATGCCCGATTCCCCTCTGTCCACCGCCCGCGCCGCCCGTAAGGCCCTGGCCGCCCGCCTGGACGGGATACGGCTGGACGCCGGGCTGACGGGGCATGAACTGGCCGTGCGGTGCGGCTGGCACAAGTCGAAGGCCTCCCGTATCGCACGCGCCCTGACGGCGCCCTCCGACGCCGACATCCGGGCCTGGTGCGAAGCCTGCGGGGCCGGAGGCCGGGCCGCCGACCTGATCGCCGCCTCCCGGACCGCCGAGTCCATGTACGTCCCGTGGCAGCATCTCCACAAGGACGGGATGCGGCGGGTCCACGAGAGCACCGTCCCCCTGTACGAGCGGACCGCACACTTCAGGGTGTACGCCTCCAACGTCCTGCCCGGCATGGTCCAGACGGCCGGGTACGCGACCGGGCTCCTGAGGTCCGTCACGGACTTCCAGGGCACCCCGGACGACGTGGCAGAAGCCGTCCGGGCGCGCCTGGCGCGGTCCCGGGTCGTCCACGAGGGCAACCACCGCTTCGCCCTGCTGATCGAGGAGGCCGTCCTCCACCACCGGGTCTGCGACGGGCCCGAACTGGCCGCACAACTCCGGTATCTGCACAAGGTCATGTCCCGCCCCAACGTGTCCCTGGGCGTCATCCCGCTCGGGGCCCGCCGGCGTACGGTCTGGCCGCTGGAGGCCTTCTACGCGTTCGACGACGGCCAGGTGGCCGTGGAGACGCTGACCGCCGAGGTGAACATCACGGCGCCCGGTGAAGTCCGCACCTATCTGCGGGCGTTCGCGGAGCTGTCGCGCATCGCCGTCCACGGGGAACCCGCCCGCGACCTCATCGGCCGGGCCGCGCGCTCCGCGCTCTCCGGCTGAGGGCGCACAGCGAGCGCAAGGGTCACAGGAGGCAGAGGAGGCAGAGGAGACACAGGGGACGACGCCCGGGGGCGGGTCAGTGTGCCGCGAGCCGCTCCACCAGGCCGATCGCCCGTGCCAGCAACTCCCGCTCCTCGGGCGTCAGTTCCGACTCGATCGCGTGCGCGAGCCAGTCCGTCCTGCGCCCCCGCTCCTCCTCCAGCAGCGCCCGGCCCGCGGGCGAGAGTTCGACCAGGCTCTTACGGCCGTCGGTCGGGTGGGCACGGCGGGTGATCAGGCCCTGGTCCATGAGCAGGCCGACGGCCCGGGCCATGGACTGCGGGCGGACCCGCTGGTCGGCCGCCAGTTCGCTGGTCGTCATCGCGCCGCTGCGGTCCAGCGCACCGAGGACGGCCACCTGGCCGACCGGCATCCGGTCCTCACGCTTCACGCGGCGCGTGAGCTGTCCCGTCGCGGCACGGAGTTCTGCGGCGACGGCGGCGGATTCCGGAAGGGGCATACCGAATATTAACGCAGCGTAGCCGGGGGTCGCAGTGCGCAGGTTAACTGTTCAGCCAGACTGTGCAGCATTGCTGTAGAGTTTCCTTCCGCCGGGACCAGCGCCACCGTCGCCGCAGCCGGGCCCCGGCACGTGTGCCACGGCACACCCGCGCGACAACGGGAAGGACTCACTCCCATGACCGCCATCACCTCCGTCACCGGCCGCAGCATCCTCGACAGCAGGGGCAACCCCACCGTCGAAGTGGATGTGGAGCTGGCCGACGGGTCGGCCGGACGGGCCGCCGTCCCCTCCGGCGCCTCGACCGGGGCCCGCGAGGCCGTCGAGCTCCGCGACGGCGACCCGGGCCGCTGGCACGGCAAGGGCGTCGACCGGGCGGTGCACCACGTCAACACGGAGCTGGCCGCCGCCGTCATCGGCCGCGAGGCCGAGGACCAGGCCGGGCTCGACGCCGCCCTCGTCGCCACGGACGGCACGCCCGACAAGTCCCGGCTCGGCGCGAACGCGATCCTCGGCGTCTCCCTGGCCGCCGCGAAGGCCGCCGCGGCCGCCCACCGCCTGCCGCTCTACCGGTACGTCGGCGGCTCTGGCTCCCGCCTGCTCCCCGTACCGATGATGAACATCGTCAACGGCGGTGCCCACGCCGACAATCCGCTGGACTTCCAGGAGTTCATGATCGCCCCGATCGGCGCAGGCACCTTCGCCGAGGCCGTACGGATGGGCTCCGAGGTCTTCCACACCCTGCGCCGCGACCTCCTCGCCGCCGGGCACTCCACGGGCGTCGGCGACGAGGGCGGGTTCGCGCCCTCGCTCCGTACCGCCGAGGAGGCCCTGGACTTCGTCGTCGCCGCCGTCGAGCGCACGGGGTACCGGCCGGGGACCGACATCGGACTGGTCATGGACCCGGCGTCGTCGGAGTTCTTCCGCGACGGCGTCTACGACTACACCGGGGAGGGCGTCCGGCGCACCCCCGCCGAACAGGTCGACCACCTGGTCACGCTGATCGACTCCTACCCCGTCGTCTCGGTCGAGGACCCGATGGCCGAGGACGACCGGGCCGGGTGGCAGGAGCTGACCGCACGGGTCGGCGCGCGCTGCCAGCTCACCGGGGACGACGTCTTCTGCACCGACGCGGCGATCCTGCGCGAGGGGATCGCGGCCGGTGTCGCCAACTCCGTCCTGGTCAAGGTCAATCAGATCGGCACCCTGACCGAGGCCCTGGCCACCGTCGACACCGCCCACCACGCCGGCTACACCGTCGTCATGTCCCACCGGTCCGGCGAGACGGAGGACACGACCATCGCGGATCTGGCGGTGGCCACGGGGTGCGGCCAGATCAAGACCGGGTCGCTCTCCCGCTCGGACCGCACCGCCAAGTACAACCGACTGATGCGGATCGAGGAGCAGTTGGGCGACAGCGCCCGGTACGCGGGGACGGCGGCGCTGCACCCGCCGCGCCGCCGCCCATAGCCTCTCCGCGGGCTCGGCCGCGCCACCGCCCGTAGCCCTTCTCCACCGGCTCGGCCGCGCCACCGGCCGCAGCCTCTCCCCGGCTCGATCGCGCCAACCCCCGTGGCCCAACTCCACCGGCTCCTAGGCCGGTTGCGGATCGGGTCCTCAGCAGGCCTGCTGGGGGCCTGAGTTGAGGGTGCCGACCCGGCCGATGACCGTCTCGTCACCCAGGCCCGCGCCCGCCCCCCGGGCGACGTAGCAGGAGTACTTGGTCCGGTTGATCACTTCGAGGTGGATGTGGGCGCCGGTGTCGCCGTTGACCTGGTAGCAGGAGGAGTAGCGGAACCTGCCGGTCTGGCCGAGCCGGGTCCAGGGGCCGACGGTGGCGCCGACCGTGATCGAGGCGGGTTTCTGGTCGACGTGCATGACGTCGGCGCGGCCCACGACGGTCCCGGTCGCGTTGTCGCTCGCCTCCAGCCCGATGCGCCAGCCGCCGTCCGCCAGGTTCCCGGTGGCGCAGCCGGGGCGGACCGTCACGACACGCACCGTCACCGGGCTGCCGGCCGAGGTCTTGCTGCCGAACGGGGAGACGACCGTGGCGCCGGGGTTCTGGTAGATGTCCACCGACCAGTCGTTGAGATAGCCCCAGTTGGAGAAGACCCGGTGGTGGGAGGAGGGCGGGGTCTGCCCGAACCGGTTCCACAGGGACGGCCCCTGGATCGGCGGATACACCGCGATGGTGGCGGCGGCCAGCGGTCGCACCTCCTGCCGGCCACTCTCCGGAAGGGCCTCCTGGGCATGGGCCACGGGGGCGGCCAGCAGGGCGGCGGAGGCGACCAGCGCGGACGCGAGGGCGCAACGGACGGCGGTGAACAGCTTCATGGGGACTCCCGGGGGTGAGGGGTACGCGGGCTGGGGCGCAAGGCCAAGGCCAAGACCAAGACCAAGACCAAGCGCAGTCACGGGCACGGGCACAGGCGCAGGCACGCGCCCGGGCCCGGGCCGGCAGGGGGTGGATGAGCGGCAAGTGAAGCACCGCCGACGGCGAACGTCCGGGCAGTGGCAGCTTCCGGACAGCCCGCCGCGCGTCAACCGCGCCCAATTGCCCCATCAGGCACCGACCCGCTTGCAGCTAGTTGTCATGACCTTGACGCTTCCGTGCTCGCGTCACAGGCTCGGTACCGCTCAGCGAACGCTCACCGGCCGCCCCGCTCGACGACGAAGAGGTGCTGTCCCATGCGCTCACGCCCCACCGGATTCCTGCTCGCGACCTTCGCGGGCGCGGTGCTCGCCCTCGGCGGCACCTCCGCCTCCGCCGCCCCCGGCTCCGGGGACGCCGCCACCGCCCCCGCCGTGAAGGCCTCCGCCTCCGGGGACTTCGGCACGGCCGACGCCTGTTACACCTGGGGCGGCACGCTCCGCGAGGGCTCCAGCGGGGAGGCCGTGCGCCAGCTCCAGATCCGTGTCTCGGGCTACCCGGGCACCGGCAACCAGCTCGCCATCGACGGTGCGTACGGTCCGGCCACGAAGGCGGCCGTCCAGCGCTTTCAGGCCGCGTACGGGCTCGGGGCCGACGGCATCGCCGGGCCGCAGACGTTCAACAAGATCTACCAGCTCCAGAAGAACGACTGCACCCCGGCCAACTTCACCTACGCCGAGCTGAACCGCTGCAACTCCGACTGGTCCGGCGGCAAGGTCAGCGCCGCCACCGCCCGCGCCAACGCCCTGGTCACCATGTGGAAGCTCCAGGCCCTGCGCCACGCCCTGGGCGACCGGCCGGTCACCGTCAACGGCGGCTTCCGCAGCGTCTCCTGCAACAGCGCGGTCGGCGGCGCCGCCAACAGCCGCCACATGTACGGGCACGCGGCCGACCTCGGCGCCGGGTCCCAGGGCTTCTGCGCCCTCGCGCAGGCCGCCCGCAACCACGGCTTCACCGAGATCCTCGGCCCCGGCTACCCGGGCCACAACGACCACACCCACGTCGCCGGCGGCAGCGGCCGCTTCTGGTCCGCCCCGAGCTGCGGCATCTGACGCCCGCTCCTCGCCACCCCACACACGTGCGGGCTCCCACCGGCCGGTGGGAGCCCGCACGTCTTCGGGTCCGCACGGGCCGGGAGCCCGCCGTCCGCTCAGGCGAAGTCGTTGAACGCGATGCCGTTGGTCAGGGACGTGACACCGCTCTGGACGCCGTCGACCTTCACGGTCTGGCCGGAGACGTGCTTCACGTAGATCCGCATCAGGAAGTCCCGGGTACCGCAGGCCGGATCGACCGGGAGGCCGGTGAGGAAGGAGTAGCCGACCGCGTGGTGCGCGTCGTCGGTGACGGTCCGGCGTGCGGTGGTGCTGTGGGTGCGGCAGGCGTGGCCGGTCGTGCCGAGCTGGATGAACTCGAAGCGGGCGTCCACGACCGCGTTCCTCCCGCGCGGGTGGGCCTGCATGGCAGAGGCGCAGGAGGCGGTGCCGTGGTAGCAGGTGGTCAGTTCCAGGTTGGCCTGGGCGGAGACGCCGACCGCGTCCGGATGCGCCTGCCACTTACGGGACGGGGTTCCGTCGTCGTAGAACACCCAGGCGTCCCGGCGGGCCGGTCCCGTACCGACGTACGTGCAGGCAGCCCCGGAGTCGGCGCTCTCGCAGCCGGGGTTCTGCCACCAGCCGGCACCGACCCGGTCGCCGTCGTCCGCCTCCAGCCAGGTCTTCCCGGCGACGGCGGTCAGGTGGTAGCTGCCGGTCAGTGAGGAGTACGCCGTGCCCTGGAGGACGCAGGTGTAGGTGCCGTCGGCCGGGGCGGTGAAGAGCAGGTCGGCGAAGAGCGGCAGATGGCCCGGGGTGGCGTAGGTGACGGTGTCGCTGCCTTCGTGGTTGCGGGCCGAGGCCGCGACCACGGGCACCGTCCTCCCCGAGGCGTCCAGGCAGCGGACGCGCTCGGTCAGGCCGACGATGCCGGTCGTCGTGCTGGTCGCCTCCAGCCGTCCCCGCAGATGCCGCTTCTCCCCTGCCGCGAGCGTCATCGTCCGGCGCACCAGATCCACCGTCACGCCCCGGGGGATGACGGTGTCCGCGGCCAGCGTGGTGCGGGTGACGCCCACCGGCCCAGACGCCGCCCCGGTGGCGCTCACCGGCGCCGCGGCCGCTCCGGTGGCGCCCGGCGGCTCCGCCCAGGCCCCGGTGGCGGCGACCGGAACCCCCGCCGCCCCGGTGATGCTCCCCGGCCCCGCGACCGTCCCGGAGACACCCACCGGGGCAGCCATCGCCGCGGTGGTCGCGGTCGCCTGCGCGGGAAGGGGCGTCAGCGCCACCAGCGCCAGGCCCAGACCCACCACGAGGACTCTGCGGACGGTTCGGCCCGCCCCGGTCGCCCCCGCCCCGGCCGTCGTCGTCCGCACGCGCATGTACTGCCCCCGCCCCTGTCCGTCCCCGGGCCCGTTCCCGGGCGTGCCGCTTCGAACCGGGCGGCAGGGGCCAGCCTAGGCGGTGCCGCGCACCGGTCGGCGGGTCCCTACCACCGCATCCCCACGACCACCGCCAGCGCCACGAGCAGCGCGCACAGGACGGCGTTGACCAGGCGGTTCTCCCAGAAGACGGCGACGAACTCCCGGATGGTGGCGCTCGGCCAGAAGTACGCGGCGGTCGGGGAGCCGATCACCTGGCCGCGCACGCCCTCCCGGCGGGCCGTCATCGCGGCGCGGAAGGCGTGGAAGTTGTTGGTCACGACGACGCAGACGTACCGCGCGTCGGCCTCCTCCATCAGCCGCCGGCTGAAGCGCAGGTTCTCGGTGGTCGTACGGGACCGCGACTCCTGGCGTACGAGCGCGGGGTCGGCGCCCTCCGCGACCAGCCAGCGCTCCATGGCCTCCGCCTCCGGCAGCTTCTCGTCCGGGCCCTGTCCGCCGGAGACCAGCAGCACGGGGGCGTCCGCGCCCCGCTCGGTCTGCTGCCGCTGGATGCGGAGTCCGGCGCGCAGCCGCGAGGCGAGCAGCGGAGGCACGCGTTCCCCGCCGATCAGGCCCGAGCCCAGGACCACCACGAAGTCCACGTCACCCCGCACCCGGATGCGTCCGTACAGGAAGGCGTAGGCCAGGAAGCAGAGGAAGAGGAAGGCCACGTAACCGGTGACGAGCACGACGGCCACGATGAAGGACTGGTACGCGCGCGAGCTGCCCACGTAGTCGGCGGAGACCACCAGCGCCAGGACGGCGAAGATGGCCAGACCCGCCAGGCCCGACAGCAGGTTGCCCGGACTGCGGCCCTCCTTGCGGAGCATCGTCAGCCCGTTGCCCACCAGGAAGCCGCCGAGCACCACGACCGCCAGCGCGGGCACGAGGAAGACCAGCGAGTACACCAGGACGGCCAGGCTGCCCGGCAGCCGGTCCACCTGCGTCAGCAGCGCGAACGACAGGCTCAGCACGGTCAGGCCGAGCAGCACCGCGTTGCGGAACTGGCGGCGGTCCTGCCGCACGCCCCAGCAGAACCAGAGGAAGAAGACTGCTGTCGGTACGAAGGCGATCACTGGTGACCTCGGATGCGTCGGGCCCGGGGGCGGTGGGGGGAGTACGCGAACCGTACGGGGATGCGGTGCGGCGGGAACGTTACTGCGCGGACCTGCGGTTCTCCTCCACCCAGTCGTCGTTCGTCTGCCAGGCGTACAGCGTGTGGTCCTTCAGCGAGACGTAGTAGGCGCCGCAGCGGCCCTGCGCACCGCTCGCCGCGCCCGAGGGGAACCAGGATGCGCTGATCTCGGGGTCCGGCGCCTTCCCGGCCCCCGCGTCGAGCGGTGTGCAGGAGGCGGGGAGAGCGTCGCCGCTGAGCGTGGCCTTGAGGATGCGCTCGCCGCCGGTCGTGCGCATGGCGTACTCGACGGACGCGGCGTCGTCGGGGAGCCAGCGGGGGACGGACGGGCGCTCGGCCTTGGCCGCCTTGCCGGTGGCGTACGAAGCGGTCTGCTCGTGGCGGCCCTCGTACCACTCCTTGGCCTGCGGTACGGCCACCGCGCCGGCCACCCCCAGCACCACCACGGTGCCCACCACGCCCACCAGAACGCCACGCATGTCGTCTCCTGTCCTCGTCCGTCCCCGTCCGGCATCACCGTCCGGGAGGTCTTGTTCCTTCCCTCCATCTTCGTGAGCCTATGACCGGAAAACGTCAGACTCGGGGGCGGACACGGATACCTCTCCGGTCGCACCTACCCCGAGACCGCCCCCGGGTCCGGTCCGCCCCCGCCCCATTGACAGCCGCCCGTCCCGCTGCCACCGTCTCGTCCGACGGCGGCACCCCGCCGGGCCCTCCCCCGCACCACGGGCCCACCGCACACGGCTCCCCGGCCGTGCGCCTCCCCACCCGCGCGCCTCCCTCCCCCACCGGCCGCCGTCACGTGGGAGCGCTCCCAGAGAAGGGCCGCACTCGTGAGAAGAGTTCTCCGTACGCTCGCCGCCGCCACCGCGTCCGCCTGCCTGCTGCTCCCCCTCGCCGCCGCGCAGAGCAGCGCCACCGCCGCCACCCCCTCCTCCGCCGCCGCCCCGCTCGCCGACCCCATCGGCATGACCAGCGGCTTCTACACCGACCCCCACTCCGGCCCGGCCGTCTGGGCCGCCGCCAACCCCGGTGACGGGCGCGCCGCCGCCATCCGGGACAACATCGCCTCGCGCCCCATGGCCCGCTGGTTCGGCGCCTGGAGCGGGGACATCGGGGCGGCCGTCGGCTCGTACGTGGGCGCCGCCGACGCCGCCGACAAGCTGCCGGTGCTCATCGCGTACAACATCCCCGGCCGGGACGCCTGCGGCGGCCACTCCGGCGGTGGCGCGGGCACCCCGGCCGCGTACCGCTCCTGGATATCCGCCTTCGCCTCCGCCATCGGCACCCGCCCCGCGCTCGTGGTGATCGAACCCGACTCCCTGGGCGACTTCAGCTGCCTCAGCCAGGCCCAGATCAACGAAAGGAACGGGATGCTCCGGGGCGCCCTGACCGAGTTCCGCAACCGCGCCCCCAACACCTGGACCTACCTGGACGCCGGGAACCCCGCCTGGATCGGCGCCTCCACCATGGCCCAGCACCTCGACGGCGCCGGAGTGCGCGAGGCGCACGGCTTCTCGCTGAACATCTCGAACTACTTCACCACCGGCGAGAACACCGCGTACGGCAACGCCGTCAACGGCGCGCTGGCCTCCTCCTACGGCTACACGAGGCCGTTCGTCGTCGACACCAGCCGCAACGGCAACGGCTCCAACGGCCAGTGGTGCAACCCCGGCGGGCGGCGGATCGGTGCCGCCGCCCAGCAGGGGGGCGGCGCCGAGATGCTGCTCTGGCTGAAGACGCCCGGGGAGTCGGACGGCGACTGCGGGGTCGGCGGCGGGTCGGCGGCCGGGCAGTTCCTGCCGGAGGTGGCCTACAAGATGATCTTCGGGTACTGAGCCTCGCGGGGGTGGCCGGACGGGGCGAGCGGGAAAGTCGGAGAAAATCCGGGAAGCCATGTCGAGAACCCGCGCCCGGCTCCGTCCCCGTGGTGGAAGCAGCCACGGGGCGACCACGACCGGCCGCCCCCGCACCGAGGAGAGTCCCATGGCCAAGTACCTGATGCTCAAGCACTACCGCGGCGCTCCGGAGGCCGTCAACGACGTGCCCATGGACCGCTGGACGCCCGAGGAGGTCTCGGCGCACATCCAGTACATGAACGACTTCGCCGCCCGGCTGGAGGAGTCCGGGGAGTACGTCGACGGGCAGGCGCTCGCACCCGAGGGGGCCTGGGTCCGGTACGACGGGGAGGGGCGGCCGCCGGTCACCGACGGGCCGTTCGCGGAGACCAAGGACCTGATCGCCGGGTGGATGATCATCGACGTGGACTCGTACGAACGGGCGGTCGAGCTGGCCGGTGAGCTGTCGGCGGCCCCGGGCGCGGGCGGGAAGCCGATCCACGAGTGGCTGGAGCTGCGTCCGTTCCTGACCGCGCCGCCCACCATCGCGGAGTGATCGGGTGGGCGGAGTCGAGGCGGGGCCGGTGACGCAGGTGGACGAAGTACTGCTCCGGAGTCTGATTCCGGGCGTGATCGGGATCCTCGTCCGCCGCGGGGCCGACTTCGCGGCGGCCGAGGACGCCGTGCAGGACGCGCTGGTCGAGGCCGTACGGGTCTGGCCGGACGACCCGCCGCGCGACCCCAAGGGGTGGCTGGTCACCGTGGCCTGGCGGCGGTTCCTCGACGCGACCCGGGCGGAGGCCTCCCGGCGCCGGCGGGAGGAGGCCGTGGAGGAGGAGCCCGCGCCCGGTCCCGTCCCCGGCGGCGATGACACCCTGCGCCTCTACTTCCTCTGCGCCCACCCGTCCCTGACGCCCTCGTCCGCCGTCGCGCTCACCCTGCGGGCCGTCGGCGGGCTCACCACCCGGCAGATCGCCCGGGCCTATCTGGTGCCCGAGGCGACCATGGCCCAGCGGATCAGCCGGGCGAAGCGGACGGTGTCCGGGGTTCGGTTCGAGCGGCCCGGCGATGTCTCCACCGTGCTCCGCGTCCTCTATCTGGTCTTCAACGAGGGATACGCGGGGGACGTCGACCTCGCCGCCGAGGCCATCCGGCTGACCCGGCAGCTCGCCGCCGCGATCGACCACCCCGAGGTGGCGGGGCTGCTCGCCCTGATGCTGCTCCACCACGCCCGGCGGGCCGCCCGTACCGCGCCCGACGGCAGCCTGGTGCCGCTCGCGGAGCAGGACCGGGGGCGGTGGGACACGGCGGCGATCGCCGAGGGGGTCCGGATCCTCCAGGCGGCCCTGGCCCGGGACCGGCTCGGCGAGTACCAGGCCCAGGCCGCCGTCGCCGCGCTCCACGCCGACGCGCCCACCGCCGCCGAGACCGACTGGGTGCAGATCGTCGAGTGGTACGACGAGCTGGCCCGGCTGACCCGGAGCCCGGTCGTCCGGCTCAACCGCGCGGTGGCGGTGGGCGAGGCCGACGGGCCGCGCGCCGGACTCGCGGCCCTGGCGGAGGTGGACGCCTCGCTGCCCCGGTACGCGGCGGTGTCGGCGTATCTCCATGAGCGGGACGGCGACCCGGAGACGGCGGCACGGCTCTACGCGGAGGCCGCCCGCACGGCGCAGAACGCCGCCGAGCGCGACCATCTGACCCGCCAGGCGGCCCGCCTCAACTCCCGGCGGTAGCCGCCCGGCAGGCGGAGCGACCGGCGCAACTGCCGCCCACGGAGACCCGATAGGCGGGAGGACCAGCTCAACTGCCGCCCACGGACAGCCGATGGGCGGGAGGGCCGACTCAACTGCCTTCCACGGACGCCCGATAGGCGGGAGAACCGGCACAACCGCCGCGGACACCCGATAGGCGCTTGCACCGGCTCCGCCACCGCCCGACGGGCGCCGGCCGGCGGGAAGTCCGGCTCAGCCCCCGCCCGGCGGCACGCGTGTCGCGTCCGTGACGCGCTCCAGGCCGTAGAGGTCCGCCACGCAGCCGCCCGGCCAGTAGTTGGCGCCGCCCCGGCTGAACGGCTCCAGCATGCTGCTGATGACGAGCCGTTCGTACGGCAGCACGCGCTCGCCGTCCGCCGCCCCCGCCCGCAGCCGCCGGTCCTGCGCGTCCCACTTCTCCGCCCTGGCCCGCAGGGTGGTGTCCAGGTCGAGCAGCGTGACCGCCGGGCCGAGGCAGACCAGCACGCAGAGCACGGCGCACCCGGCCTTCACCCGGGCGGTACGGCGGACGTGCTGCCGTACCGCCAGGCCGAGCAGCGTCCCGGCCGCGACGAGGAGGAGCACGTACAGCAGGAGGTAGTCGTTCCAGAGGCGGTTGGCGCTGGGGTCGCTCACCCGGTCCCGGAAGACGGGGTACGCGATCACCGTGCACAGGTAGCCGGAGACGAGCAGCGTGAGCAGGCCGGTCCGGGCGAGCAGCGGCCAGTGGGGCGAGGGGCGGAGGGGGCGGCCGTCGCGGCCGGTGGCGAGCAGGCCGAACAGCACGCCGGCCGCGACCGCGCCCACGTACTGCCACGACGTGACGACCGTGACGGTGATCTCCGCGAAACCGCGCAGCGAGGCGGCGAGGGAGTCGGGGGCGAGGAGGGAGGTGGTGGTCTCCGCGCCGAACCGCTCGCGGCGGCGGATCGAGCCGGGGGACGTGATGAGGACGAGGGCGCCCGCGACCGTCCCGGCGATGCCCGTGGCGCACCAGAGGCGGACGAACCGGCGTCCGGCGGCGGGGACGACCCGGCCGCTCAGGAGGAGCGCGGCCAGCAGCACCATCACCACCACGATCGCCGTCTCCTCGGAGAGCGTGGCGACGAAGGCGCCCCCGAGCAGCGCGACCGCCAGGGCGGACCCCCGGCCCCGGCGGGTGCGGGCGAGGAGCAGCGGGATCAGGGCGGCGCAGGCCAGGACCGGGGGCAGGGTGTGGGAGACGGAGGCGGCGGGCCAGTAGAACGTCTTGTACGTGTTCGGCGTGACGAACAGGAAGAGCGCGGTCACCATCGCCGCCAGGAGCAGCGGCAGCCCGCGCGGGACGGTGATCCCGCCCCGGCGCAGCGCGAGGACGGTCACCGCCCAGAGGACGGCGAGGATGAGGACCCCGCTCACGGCCGGGTACCACTGGTGTCCGGCGACCTGGAACTTCGCGTAGGCGCCGACCAGGAGCGCGTTGGCGACCCGTCCGTTGTCGTCGAAGTAGAACGTGCCGACCAGGCCGGTGATGCCGTCGTCCCGTACGGCGGGGAGGAAACACCAGTCGTCGGCGCTGGGCCGGACCCACCGGCCGAACCAGGAGGCGGCGGCGAGCAGGGCGAGGGGCGGGAGGGCGAGGGCGGTGGCCCAGAGCGCGGTACGGGGGCCGGGGCGCTCCTCGCCGGCTCGGTCCGCTGCCGGGTCCGGCAGCGGCCCCGGCTGCGGGTCCCCGTCCGGCCGCGGATCCCGGCCGGGGTGTGTGCCCTCCCGCTCCGCGTTCACCAGCGCCGTCGTCCTCGGGGTCTGCTCGCTCATCCCTTCCCACCGGACCTCGGCGCGAGCAGGTGGCCCGCCATCGGGCGGTCCGCGGCGGGGCTGTCCACCACCGCGCGGGCCGGCTGCGGCTGGGGGGCCTCTTCCGGTACGGGGACCTCCGACGCCCCGGAGGTCCGGGGCCGGCGGCCCGACATGATCGCCCACCGGGCCAGCAGGAACGAGAGGGGCGTGACCATGACCCCGGCCGCCAGCGCGGCGAGGTTCTCGTCCATCCCGAGAACAGTGACCGCGCCGTAGAGCAGTGCTCCCGACGCCACCAGATTGACCAGGCCGGAGAGCGGATACCGGACGAACGCGCGCCAGGTGGGCTTCGTCCGGCAGGTCACATGGGAGTTGAGGAGGAACGAGCAGACGATGCTGACCGCGTAGCCGATGGCATGGGCCACGAGATAGGGGATCCAGCGGTTCAGCCCGGCGTAGACGCCCAGGTAGACGGCGGTGTTCAGACAGCCGATGAGGACGAAGCTGCCGAACTGGCGGGCCGTACGGGACCGGGCGGAGGACAACCCGGGGACGGGCGGCGCCCCGGAGAGGGAGGATGCCCCGGAGAGGGAGGACGGCCCGGCGGCGGACCCGGCCGGCTCCCCGATGACCAGCGACCCGGTCGGCAGCCGGCGCTCCCGCAGGGTCCGGCGGGTCGCGTCGGTCTCCCGCACCACGTACGGCGGGCGGTGTTTCGCCTCGTGGTAGATCCGGCCCACGTACTCCCCGATGACCCCGAGGGTGACCAGCTGGATGCCGCTCAGCGCGACGACGGCGGTGAGGAGGGTCGCGTACCCGGGGGTGTCGGCGCCGCGCAGGACGACGGTGATCACCGTCCACAGCGCGTACGCCAGGGCCGAGAAGAGGACCCAGAAGCCGGTGTAGATGGCGAGGCGGAGGGGGCGGTTGTTGAAGGAGAGGAGCCCGTCGATGCCGTAGTTCAGCAGCCGTCTGCTCCCCCACTTCGACCGGCCGGCCGCCCGTTCGCTGTTGCGGTAGCGGAAGGTGACCGTGTCGAAGCCGATCCAGGAGAAGATCCCCTTCGAGAACCGGTTGCTCTCGGGGAGCGAGAGGACGCTCTCGACGGCCCGCCGGGACAGCAGCCGGAAGTCGCCCGAGCCGTCGATCAGCTCGACGTCCATGCAGCGCCGCACCAGCGCGTAGTAGGTGTGGCTCAGCGTGGAGCGCACCACGCCCTCGCCCGCCCGGTCGCGGCGCGGGATGACCTGGTCGTAGCCGTGGCGGTGGAGTTCGAGCATGCGGGGGATCAGCTCGGGCGGGTGCTGGAGGTCGGCGTCCATGATCACCACGGCCGCCGCGCGCGACATGCGCAGACCCGCGAGCATCGCGGCCTCCTTGCCGAAGTTGCGGCTGAAGGCGGTGTAGTGGACGCGCTCGTCGCGCAGGGCGAGGCCCGCGAGGAGTTCCCGGGTGGCGTCGCCGCTGCCGTCGTCCACGTAGCAGATCTCGAACGGCGTGGCGAGCTCTTCGAGGACGGTGAGCAGGGCGTTGTGGAAGGTGCCGAGCACCTCCGCCTCGTTGAAGCACGGCACGACGACGGAGAGCTGAAGGCCGGTCATGTGACATCTCCAGGCTTCGGCCGGGTCACCCACGTGGGGCCTGTCTTGTTGCGGTTTCTCTACATTTGCCCATCCCGCGTGGCAGGCCGGGGCTTCCGAGCCCGGACGCGCGGGCCGCCGCGCCCTTTCATCCGAACAGCGCAGACCCGTGCGGGAGGGCCGCCGAAGCTCCGGTCGCGGGGGCCCGAACCCGGACATAGCCTCACGGACGTGACGCCATTCGTGGACCGCATCCAGGGCGCCGGACCCGGCAGGGCCCTGCTCACCGGCCTGCTCGCCACGCTCGCCGCCGGGTGCTGGCTGGCTCTGCCCGCCGCCGTGGAGGCGCGTGCGGAGGACCCGGTGGAGCTGTCCCGGGACGGCCAGATCACCGACCGGGTGGGCGCGCTCCGGGACCGGACGGACGCGGTGGAGGGCGCCCTCGACCGGCTCTACGCCGAGCGGCGCGTCCAGCTCTTCGTGGTGTACGTACGCGACTTCTCCGGGCGGTCCGGACAGACCTGGAGCGACGAGACCGCCGACCGCAACGGGCTGGGCCAGGACGACGTGCTGCTCTCCGTCGCCACCCACGCCCGGCAGTACGCCTACTCCGTGGAGACGGACTCCCGGCTCACCGACGAGCAGCTGCGCGAGGTGGCCTCCACCGCGATCGAGCCGGCGCTGCGGGAGAACGACTGGGCGGGGGCGGCGATCGGGGCGGCGGACGGGTACGCCTCCGTGCTGGCCGGGCGGCCCGTGACCGCCCCCGCCATCACCCCCGGCCCCGCCGACCCCGGCTCCGGCGCCTCCGGCCCCTCGGGCGCGGGCGACTTCGTCATGCCGGTGGTCGTCGTCGTGGGCGCCGGGGCGCTCGCCGTGTTCGCGTACACCCGGCGCAAGCGGCGCGCCACGACCCGCACCACCCCGGCCGCGACCGGCTGGGGGCGGCCCCCGGAGGCGGACGGCGCGCCGGTCCCCTTGGAGGAGCTGGACGCGCGGGCCAAGCAGGTGCTGGTGGACACCGATGACGCGGTCCGCACCAGCGAGGAGGAACTCGGCTTCGCCACCGCCCAGTTCGGGGAGGAGGCGGCCGAGCCCTTCACCGAGGCGGTGGCCCGCGCCAAGGACGAGCTGACGCGCTCCTTCCGGCTGCGCCAGCAGCTCGACGACGCCTTCCCCGAGGACGACGCGACCCGCCGCCGGATGCTGGAGGAGATCATCAGCCGGTGCACGGCCGCCGACGAGGGGCTGGACACGGTCGCGGCGGACTTCGACCGGCTGCGCGCCCTGGAACGCAACGCCCCCGAGGCGCTGGCCTCCGTCGAGACGGCCTTCCGTACGCTCACCGGACGCGTGTCGGGTGCGGAGGCGGAGGTCGCGGGGATCCGGGAGCGGTACGGGGAGGGGGCCGCCGCGCCCGTCGCGGGCGATGTGGAGCAGGCGGAGGACCGGCTGGCCTTCGCCGCCTCCGCCCTGGACCGGGCCCGCCCGGCGGTGGAGGCCGCCGACCGCTCCCGGGCCGCCGTCTACATCCGGGCGGCCGAGGGTGCGGTGGGGCAGGCGGGCACCCTCATCGACGCTGTGGACCGGCGCTCGGCGGAGCTGGCCGAGGCGGCCGGGAAGCTGCCGGGAGCCCTCACCGAGACGGAGACCGACCTCGCCGACGCCCGGGGCCTCCTCGACGGCACCACCGCCGCCACCTCCACCGCCGGCCTCCGGGGCCGGATCGCCCGCGCGGAGGCCGTCCTCACCGCCGTACGGGAGGCGATGGCCTCGGGCCCGTACGACCCGGTCGACGCCCTGCGCCGGGTGGAGGAGGCCGACGCGGCGCTGGACGAGGCGCTCGCGGGGGCGCGGGAGGAGGGCGGCCTGCGGGCCCGCTCGCTCCTCGACCAGGCGATGCTGACCGCGCGCTCCGCGATCGGGGCGGCGGCCGACTACGTCACCACCCACCGGGGCGCGGTCGGCGCCCCGGCCCGCACCCGGCTCGCGGAGGCCCAGCGCCGCTGGGAGCGGGCCGGACAGCTGGCCGCCGGTGACGACCCGCAGGGTGCGCTGGCCGAGGCGCGGCAGGCGGACGCCCTGGCCCGGCAGGCGCTGGATCTGGCAACGCAGGACGTCCGGGGCTTCCGGGGACCGCAGGGGCCGGGGGGTCCGGGCGGCTCCGGCGGCACGCGGGGCGGGGGCGGCATGGGCGGGGCGGTGCTCGGCGGGATCATCCTCGGCGGGCTGTTCGGGGGCGGGCGGGGCGGTTACGGAGGCGGAGGGCTCGGCGGCGGCTACGGCGGCGGCCGGTCCGGGGGGTTGGGCGCCGGGCCCGGCAGCTTCGGCGGGGGCGGTACGCGGGGGCGGCGGGGCGGAGGCGGCCGCTTCTGAACGCCCCGGGCATCCCCCGCACCCGTACACAGCCCCCGTACGAGCGCACCCGTAAGAGCTCCCCCACCAGCACACCCGTACCAGCTCCCCCGCATCAGCACACCCGTACCAGCGTTCTCGATTCCCAAGGAGCCGTGCCATGACCAAGCAGACCGTCCTCGGCCGCGTCACCCAGCTCGCCAAGGCCAACATCAACGCCCTGCTGGACCAGGCGGAGGACCCGCAGAAGATGCTGGACCAGCTGATCCGCGACTACACGGGCAACATCGCGGAGGCCGAGCAGGCGGTGGCCGCCACCATCGGCAACCTCCGGCTGATGGAGCAGGACCACAAGGAGGACGTGGAGGCGGCGGCCGAGTGGGGCGCCAAGGCGCTCGCGGCCAGCCGGAAGGCGGACGAGCTGCGCGGGGCCGGGTCGGCGGCGGAGGCGGACAAGTTCGACAACCTGGCCAAGGTGGCGCTGGGCCGGCAGCTCCAGTCCGAGCAGGAGGCGAGGACGGCCATGCCGACGATCGCCTCGCAGACCGAGGTGGTCGACAAGCTCACGTCGGGGCTGGACCAGATGAAGGCCAAGCTCTCGGAGCTGAAGGCCAAGCGGGACGAGCTGGTGGCGCGCGCCACGTCCGCGCAGGCGCAGAACCGGATGATGGACGCGGTGAAGAGCATCGACGTGCTCGACCCGACGAGCGAGCTGAGCCGCTTCGAGGACAAGGTCCGGCGCGAGGAGGCCCGGGCGCTGGGCAAGCAGGAGCTGGCCGCCTCCTCGCTGGACGCGCAGTTCGAGCAGTTGGACAGCCTGGGCGCCAGCGCGGAGGTGGAGGCCCGGCTGGCGGCCCTGAAGGCGGGCACCGCGTGACGGACCCGGCGGTTCGGCACATGCTCGGCAGCCGCTCCACTCAGTACATGCTCAGCAGCTGCTCCACCGACAGCTCCGCGGCCGGTTCCCCGTCCGGCAGGGCCAGTTCGAACCAGACGGTCTTGCCGCGCGGGGTGCGGCGCGAGCCCCAGGCGGCGCTGAGCAGGCCGACCAGCTGAAGTCCGCGCCCGCCCTCATCGGTGTCGCGGGCCCGGCGGCGGCGCGGCTGGACGAGTCCGGCGTCCCACACCTCGCAGACCAGGGTGCGGTCGCGCAGCAGCCGGAGCCGGATCTCGCCCTCCCCGTACCGCAGGGCGTTGGTGACCAGCTCGCTGACGAGCAGTTCGGTGGTGTCGACCAGGTCGTCCAGGTCCCAGGCCAGGAGCTGGGAGCGGGCCAGCTCGCGGGCGCGCCCCACCGAGCGGGGTTCGCGCGGCAGCGTCCAGTCCCCCACCGCCTCCCCGGGCAGCCCCTGGATCCGGGCCATGAGGAGGGCGATGTCGTCCTCGCCGTGGCGGGTGTCGAGCGTGGAGAGAACGAAGTCGCAGGCGTCCTCCAGGGCCATCTGGGGGCCCGTCAGCACCGTGCGCAGGGCGTCCAGGCCCTCGTCGAGGGTCTGGTCACGGGATTCCACGAGACCGTCGGTGTAGAGGGTGAGCAGGGCGTTCTCGGCCAGCTCCACCTCCACCTCCTCGAACGGCTCGCCGCCCACGCCCAGCGGCATCCCCGGCGGTACGTCGATGAGCCGGGCGGGCCTGCCGGGCTCGACCACGGCCGGGGGCATGTGCCCGGCGTTGGCGAACGTGCAGCGCCGGGTGACCGGGTCGTAGACCGCGTACACGCAGGTCGCGAGGTACACCTCGGAGAGGTCCGCCTCGCGGGAGCGCTGCGCGGCGCGGGAGGGCCACTGGGCGCCGCCGCGGCCGCCGAGCCCTTCGCTGCGCTCGCCGCCGCCCGGGGAGCCGAGGCCGCGCGCGACCTCGTCCAGGGCGGAGAGCACTTCGGCGGGTTCCAGGTCGAGCAGGGCCAGCGTGCGCACGGCGGTGCGGAGTTCGCCCATGGCGACGGCGGCCCGCAGCCCCCGGCCCATGACGTCCCCGACGACCAGGGCGGTGCGGTGTCCGGGCAGTTCGATGACGTCGAACCAGTCGCCGCCGACCTCGGTGGCGGCGTTGCCGGGGAGGTAGCGGCAGGCGATGTCGAGCCCGGCGGCCTCGGGGTCGCCCGGGGGCAGCAGGCTGCGCTGGAGGATCAGGGCGCGTTCGTGCTCGCGGCGGTAGAGGCGGGCGTTGTCGATGCAGACGGCGGCGCGGGCGGCCAGCTCGGTGGCGAGTCCCCGGTCCCGCTCCCCGAACGGCTCGCTCCCCTTCGTACGGGAGAACTGGACGAGGCCGACGACGGTGTCGTGGGCGACCATCGGGACGGCGAGCGTGGACTGCACGAACCCCATGTCGTCGCCGGGGACGTCCTCCACCCGGCCCGAGCGCAGGGCCACCGCGCAGGGCGAACCGAAAGGGAAGCGGTGGACGGAGCCGAGCGCGGGCGGCAGGTCGTCGGGGCCGGGGGCGCCGCTGCCCGCGACGGCGGTGGGCAGGGCGTCGGCGACGGCGCTGGCGTGGGCGACCCGGCGCAGCTCGGCCGAGCCGCCGCCGGACTCGCGGTGCGGGGGCGCCCAGGAGCCGGGGGCGGCCTCCTCGCCGGTGAGCAGCCCTTGGTAGAGGTCGACGGCGGCCAGGTCGCAGAAGCCGGGGACGGCCACGTCGAGCAGTTCGCGGGCGGTGGTCTCCAGGTCGAGGGAGTTGCCGATGCGGGCGCTGGCCTCGTTGAGCAGGGCGAGGTTGCGGCGGGCGCTGGCGGCCTCGCGGGCGGCGATGTGGCGGCGGGTGACATCGGTGGCGAGGCCCGCGACCCCGACGGGGCGGCCGGCGCCGCTGTGCACCCGGTAGAGGTTCATGGACCAGTGGCGGCGGCCGGTGCCGCCGGGGGTGGGGCCGACGAGCTGGAGGTCGGTGACGGACTCGCCGGTCTCCAGGACGCGCTTCAGGGTGGCGCCCAGCCGTTCGGCCTCGGGGGCGGGGAGGTAGTCGTCGACCGTACGGCCCCGGTGGTCGTCGGCCGCGCCGCCGAAGACGGTCGCGAACCGCTGGTTGGCCCGGACGACGGTGAAGTCCGTACCGAACAGCACGAAGCCGAAGGGAGATTGGCCGAATATGGCCTGCGAGGCGGCGAGGTCGGTCTCGATCCTGCGCAACGCGCGGACGTCCACGACGATACAGAGCGCGCCCCGCTCGCCCCGCGCCGTCTCACTGGGCATCACATAGACCTCGGCGAGCCCGTGCGCCCCGCCCTCACCCGGCATCCGGAACGGGACGAGGCCGGTCCACTCCCTGCCGTCCAGGATCTCGCCGACCCGCCGGTGGCCGTCCGAGCGCAGCTCGACGGGCATGAAGGCCTCGACCGGGTCCCGCCCGATGGCCTCGTCGGAGGTCATGCCGAAGAGGCCGGCGGCCCGGCGGCTCCACTGCTCGATCAGACCGTCGGCCCCGATCGAGAAGGAGGCGACCCTGATGTAGTCGTAGATCGAGCCGGGCGGACTGCTCTGCCACACGACGTCGCCCGTTGTCCCAGGTATTTCGCTCACGCGACCGTCCCCTCCAGCTCACACACCGGACCGGTCCTGCCCGCAGTATTCAGCACTACGGCCCCGACCGACACGGCGTTCACGATCACAGCAAGGTCTCAGTCCCTTTCAGCCAGGTTCTGCCCGACCTCTGGTGATCGCTGTGCGTCCCTCCCCACTCCTAACCAGGGAGAGCCAGCTCGAACCACACCGTCTTGCCGCTCTTTCCGCGACGAGTCCCCCAGCGGCGTGCGGAACAGGCCACGAGCTGCAGTCCCCGGCCACCCTCGTCGTCGGGGCCCGCACTGCGTTCGGTGGGTGGATCCGGAAGCGGATCGGAGACTTCCACGAGCAGTCCGGGGGCGACGGGCGGGCGGGCGGCGGCGAGCCTCAGGTCCGTGGTGAAGTCTCCGGTCAGTTCACCGGACCCGTTGCTCTCCGCCCTCGGGCGCAGGCGTTCCAGCCGTACGCCGATGGGCCCGGAGGCGTACTGGAGGGAGTTGGTGACCAGCTCGCTGACCAGCAGCACCGTCGTGTCGCCGACGGCCGGGGGCAGGCCCCAGCAGTCCAGGGCGTCGCGGACGGCGTGCCGGGCGCTGCGCACGGAACCCGGTTCGGCCGGGAAGGTCCACTCGGCGCAGTCGCCTTCGGTATCGATCACGCCGATCACTTCCCAGGGCCGGCCAGGGGCTCACCCCATGGATAAATGGGGACTAAACAGCCCATACCCACCATTCAACGGTTACTACCGTGCGTGCGGGCGTTTGGTGCATACGGGCGTAAGAGATCGCGCCTGTCGCGAGGGTGCGGCCCCAGCCCGGAAGGGCGCGGCTCAGCGCAGTTCGCCGGCGGCTTCGAGGTCGTCGAAGAGGAGTTGGTCCACCGGGGGTACGAGCGGACGGTCGGCGTAGGAGAACCAGGCGACCTCCTCGATCTCGCTGCTGGCGGCCAGATCGCCGCGGTAGTCGGCGTAGTAGCAGCTCATCCGGACGAGGGGGGCGCCGGGACCGTCATGGGCGTGTGCCTCGTACGTACCGGCGTGGACGACCGTCTCCGGGATCAGGCCGACCGTCAACTCCTCCTCGATCTCGCGCAGCAGGGTCTGCAGATCGCTCTCGGCACCCTCGCGCTTGCCGCCCGGGATGTAGAAGACGTCCTTGCCCTGGGGCCGGGCGCAGAGAATCCTGCCGTCCTCGATCCGTACCCACGCCACCGTGTCGATCAGCACCGACGCCACCCGCCCATCACTCCGCCCTCGCCCGCCGCGCCCGGGGCACCGCCCGGCCGGGACACCACGTCCGGGAGATCGCACCCCGGACGGGCGGGACCCTACCGCCTGCGCGGCAGGGTCCCGGAACGCGGCGGACCCCCGGAGGGCGCTCCAGGCGCCCCAGGGGCTCGTGAGCGGGCCGTGCGCGGGCTCAGGAGCGGGCGCCGCCGCCCTGGCCCATGCGCTCCACCCGGTACACCTGGCGGTGCCTGCGGTCGTCGAGGCCGTCGGCGACCTTCTGCGCCTCGGCCTGTGTGGCGTATCTGCCGACGCGGTAGCGGTTGCCGCTGTCGTCCTGCCGTATCACCAGCCAAGGGAGCACGGCACCGCTGTCGCTCATCGTGTCGCTCCCCCGCATATGGCCCCTCTCTCCACCGGCGTGCACGTCGCTAAGGATCCCCAGGAAACCGCAGTACGCATATGCCCGAGCGTACGCCTGACCTTCACTCAGCGCAGGCGCCTTTACACAAAGAGATACACATCCGGCCATCACGAAGGGGGCGCATCCGCTGGATGCGCCCCCTTGGGAGCCGTGTCGCCGCTGCTCACCGCGGTCCCGCCGGATCCGACGGGGCGTCAACTCATCTGACCGGCAAGTGGTAAGCGACCCGATAGCGATCGGCGGGCACCACGACATCGGCCGTCTCCACCGCTCGCCCCGAGGCGTAGTACGTACGCCCGATCACGATGACCACATGGCCCGGCACCCCGCCGAGCGCCAGCAGCTCCTCCGCGAGCCCCGGGCGGGCGCCGACCTCCTCGGCCACGTTGTCCACGACGACGTCGATCGCCGCCATCCGGTCGACCACCCCGCAGCCGCCCAGCGGACCCTCCTCGGGGAGCATCACCGGCGTACGCCCGGTGACGGCGAGGGGCTCCCAGGAGGTGGAGAGCATGATGGGCTCACCCGCCTCACGGAACACGTAATGCGTCCGCATGACCCGGTCGCCCGGCTCGATGCCGAGCCGCTCGGCGACCTCGGCACTGGCCCCCTCCTGCTCACTGCGGGACTCCCAGGTCCCGCGCGCCCCGTCGGCGGTCTGCTCCTGGCGGAACGGGCTGGCCCCCTTCTCGGGGCGGTAACCGGAGCGGGCGATCATGCGGGGGACGGGGCGCTCGCGGACGTACGTGCCGGAGCCGGAGCGGCCCTCGACCAGCCCCTCGGCCATCAGGACCTTGCGCGCCTCCAGGGCGACGGTGTCCGAGACCCCGTACTCCTCCCGGATGCGGGCCTGCGACGGCAGGCGGGTATGGGGCGGCAGCGCGCCGTTGACGATCTTCTCCCGCAGATCGCTCGCCACGCGCAGATAGGCGGGCTGCTCACCGAAAGTCACAGGCCACTCCCAACAGGTTGACAGTCTGCAACAGCCTGACAACCGTGGGTTGTGCACCGCAAGCATGGGCCAGAGTTTCACCCAATGTGATGACACTGCGGTGGATCACGCATGAACCGGCCCCGGGCGCCAGGGCGCTTCCCGGACATTCCCTGCCCCGGATCCCGGCACCCGACACCGGTGCGCCGAGGCGGCCGTGACGGTCCCCAACTCCCCACCTCTTGACCGTTTTTGGTCCAGACCAATACCTTCCTGTGCACAGCAGGACCGGCACGATCAGCACACCCCCACACCCCTGCACAGCTCTCCACGTCCTTTTCCGCACCGGATCCCGTACCGGATCACGCACAGGAACGAGCCCCATGCGTCGAAGAGATCTGTCCCGACTGACCATCGCCGGCGTCACCCTCGCGCTGGTTGCGACCGCGGCCCCGGCCGCGACGGCCGGCAGCGGCCACGGCAAGGGCGGCGACGACCGCTCCAAGGGCCACCACCGCCCCGCGTACAAGAACATCGGCTACTTCACCCAGTGGGGCGTCTACGGACGCGACTTCCAGGTCAACGACCTGCAGACCAGCGGGACCGCGGCCAAGCTGACCCACATCAACTACGCCTTCGGCAACGTCAGCGCCGAGGGCAAGTGCTTCACCGGCAACATCCCCGGCCAGGCCGACGCCTGGGCGGACTACGCCCGCCCGCTCGACGCGGCGAACTCGGTCGACGGCGTCGCCGACACCGACACCCAGCCGCTCGCGGGCAACTTCAACCAGCTGCGCAAGCTGAAGGCAAAGAACCCCGGCCTCAAGGTCATGATCTCGCTCGGCGGCTGGAGCTGGTCCACCCACTTCTCCGACGCGGTGCGCACCGACGCCTCCCGCAAGGCGCTCGTCGCCTCCTGCATCGACCTGTACATCAAGGGCAACCTGCCCCAGGACGGGGTGCGCGGCGGCCAGGGCGCGGCGGCGGGCGTCTTCGACGGCATCGACGTCGACTGGGAGTGGCCCGGCTCACCGGCCAACGAGGGCACGGTCTTCCGTCCGGAGGACAAGAAGAACTTCACCGCCCTGATCCGCGAGTTCCGCGTCCAGCTCGACGCGCACGCCAAGAGCCGGGCCAGGGCGGAGGCGGGGTCCTCGAAGGGCAAGGGCCACGGCCACCACAAGCCGAAGCCCAAGCACTACGACCTGTCGGCGTACGTCCCCGCCAACCCCAAGGCGATCGACGCGGGCTTCGACGTGAAGCGCCTGATGAAGGACTTCGACTTCGTCAACCTCCAGGGCTACGACTACCACGTGTCGGGCGAGAAGAGGACGGCCCAGCAGTCGGCGCTCTACGCGAAGAACGACTTCAGCGTCGACCAGACCGTACGGGACTGGGTGAAGCGCGGGGCGCCGAAGAACAAGCTCGTGGTCGGCATGCCGACGTACGGCCAGGGCTGGACCGGGGTGACCGGCGGCGGCAAGGGGCTGGGCCAGCCGGCCACCGGCCCCGCCCCGGCCACCTGGGCCAACGGCTACGAGGACTACAAGGTCCTCAAGAAGCTGGCCGCCTCCGGCACGTTCACGGTCCACCGGGACACGAAGAACGGCCACGCCTGGCTCTTCGACGGGACCACGCTGTGGACGTACGACGACCCGCAGGTGCTGCGCGCCAAGACCTCGTACATCCGGGACAAGGGCCTCGCGGGCGCGATGTTCTGGTCGCTGGACGGGGACACCGAGGACGGTGAGCTGGTGACCGCGGTCCACCGCGGGCTCAACCGCCGCTAGCGCGAACGGGGCCGGGGCAGCCACGGATCGTGGCTGCCCCGGCTTTGCGTTCCAGTGGTTCGGTCCAACCGCTGTGCCAGGCTCAGAAGTGCAGGCCCCAGCTGTTGATCCGGCCGGTGTCGTACGTCCAGTTGTCCGTGACCCGGAGCTTCCAGGTGCCGTTGGCGGCGACCGAGGAGGCGTTGACCGTGTACGTGGTGACGATGTCGTCGGCGCTGCCGCCCGAGCCGAACGCCTTCAGGTTGAAGACCGTGCCGTTGGGCGCGACCAGGTCGATCTTCAGGTCACCGATGTAGGTGTGCGAGATGTTGACGGGGACCTTCAGCGCGGCCGGGGCGTTGCCGGTGATCCCGGTGACCGTCACCGGCGACTCGACCGTCGAGTTGTCGTTGATCGGGTAGCTGGTGGTGTTCTCGAACTTCTTGCCCGGGTCCGGGTCCGGCGGGTTGGTGCTGCCGGTGCCGACGTACAGCAGGCGGTTCGGCGAGCCGGTGCCGGGGTTGCCGACGACGCCCGTGGTGGCGGCGGCCACAAGACCGGCGGAGACCTGGGCGGGGGTCGAGCCCGGGTTGTCGGCGAGGTAGATCGCGGCCGCGCCGGCGACGTGCGGGCTGGCCATCGACGTACCGGAGATGGTGTTCGTGGCGGTGTCGCTGGTGTTCCACGCCGAGGCGATGGAGGAACCGGGCGCGAAGATGTCCACGACCGCACCGAAGTTGGAGAAGCTGGAGCGGGCGTCGGTGTTGGTCGTCGAGCCGACCGTGATGGCGTCGGCGACGCGCGCGGGGGACTTCGTGTTCGCGTTGGTCGACTCGTTGCCCGCCGCGACGGCGTAGGTGATGCCCGAGTTGATGGACCGCTGCACGGCCGCGTCGAGGACCGAGTCCGCGCCACCGCCGAGACTCATGTTGGCGACGGCGGGCTTCACGGCGTTGGCCGTCACCCAGTCGATACCGGCGACGACCTGAGCGGTGGTGCCGGAGCCCTGGTTGTTGAGCACCCGGACGCCGACGATCTTCGCCTTCTTGGCGACACCGTAGGCGGTGCCCGCGACGGTGCCGGCGACGTGGGTGCCGTGGCCGTGGCCGTCCTGGGCGACGTTGTCGTTGTCGATGGCGTCGTAGCCGTTGAAGGCCCGGCCGCCGAAGTCGCTGTGGCTGATCCGCACCCCGGTGTCGATGACGTAGGCGGTGACGCCCTCACCGGCCTTGTCGGGGTAGGTGTAGCGCTGGTCCAGCGGGAGGTTCCGCTGGTCGATGCGGTCCAGACCCCAGGACGGCGGGTTGGTCTGGGTGGCGTCGATGGTGAAGACGCGGTTCTGCGAGACGGACGCGACGGCCGGGTCGGCGGCGAACCTCTTCGCCTCCTCGGCGGTGGCCTCGACCTCGTAACCGTTGAGCGCCGCGCGGTAGGTGCGCTCGATGCTCGCGCCGTACTTCTTCGCCAGGGCCTTGCCCTTGGCGGAGTCGGACTTCGCGGCCGAGTCCTTCAGCGTGACGATGTAGCTGCCGCTGACGGTGTCGGGGGCGCCCGCGTTCAGGATCACGCCTTCGGGGGCGCGGTCGGCCGCGGTGGCCGGGAGGGTGCCCGCGGTGGCGAGGGCGACGGCTGCTGCGGTGGCTATGACGGTCGCCGCGGCGAGTCTTCGACGTGCGTGGGGGGTGTGACGCATCACTGACATGTGAGGGGTCCTCCTCATAGGCGGTGCGCTGGTGGGGGGTGGTGCCGGAGTTGCGCGAACTCCAGACAGGGGCATGACAAATCAGCCGTCCGAACGCCCCGGTTTCTGCGTCGTCCGTGACCGGCATGCCCTGCTGCCAGCGAAAGATTGACCGATCCATGGCAAACCCACAAGGGCGCCTTGGGCCACGCCATACGCGCGCCATTCACCTGCCATATGCCCGGCATCCGGCGGACGGTGACCGTCCGGTAACACCCCGGCGGCGGAACCCACTCTCCCACTTCCGCCCTGACCTGGCACTGACCGGTCCGCCGAGGCCGTCGGCACCCGGGCCGCGCACCGGGCCCGGAGCCCGCCGGCGGACGCGCTCTCCGGGCGGACCAATTCACCTGGGTGTTACGAAGAGATCCTGAGAACTCCTCTGCTTTGCCGCTCCCGCTCCCACTGGCCGAGGTAGGCGTCGAGCTTCGCGGACCCGGTCAGCAGCGCCCGGCCACGGCCGGCGAGGCGCGAGCGCCAGTCGCCGAGGGCCCCCTCCAGGGGTTCGAGCCCGCCGGCCGCCCGGACCCGGTCGACGAGCGGGGCGATCTGCTCCAGGAGGTAGCCACCGCGCCGGAGTTGATGGACCAGCAGGGCGTCCCGCACATCGGCCTCGCCGTACACGCGGTAGCCGGTCAGCGGATCGCGCCGGGGCCGGACCAGCCCGGCGGCCTCCCACTTGCGCAGGGTGGCGGGCCGGACGGAGAGGCGGTCGGCCAGGGGACCGATGAAGGTGGAGGTGGAGGTGGAGCTGGAGGTGGAGGAGGAGGAGCTGGAGGCGGGGGCGGGGCCTTCGGGGGGCTCCGGGGCGGCGGGCGCAGGTGTGCCGGAGCCCAGGTCCCGTAGCGCGTTCTCCACCGCCGAGAGGGTGCGCCGGTCCTCCAGGAGCTGGGCGTGGCTCTCGTCGATGAGCCGGAACGCCTCGTCCGCCGTGCCACGGTTCACCGCCCGCATGATGCCCGTCGCCGTCGGGTGGCCGTGGCCGGGGAGGAGGGCGAGGAAGGTGTCCAGGGCCTGGGCGTGCAGCGGGGAGTAGGTGCGGTAGCCGCTCTCCGTGCGTGCGGCGGCGGGCAGGATGCCGGCCTCCTCGTAGTTCCGCACGGCCTGGGTGGAGAGGCCGTGCCGACGGGCCAGATCGACCGGCCGGAGCCGTACCCGGCTTTGAGGGTTCTCCTCCATATCCACCCCACCGTCAGGCATTCACTCGACCGAAGTCTCCACCGGAAGTTCAACGATACCGTTGAAGGCATGGTCCCTGGAACCGCGCGTATCGCGCACCTCACCCATGCCCTCGACGCCTCCGCCGTCATGGAGCTGCTCCCGGGCCGCCCCCGGCTGCTCGCCCTGGGCGAGCCCACCCACGGCGAGGACGCCCTGCTCGACGTGCGCAACACACTCTTCCGGCAACTCGTCGAGCGGGAGGGGTACCGGACGATCGCCGTCGAGAGCGACTGCCTGGCGGGCCTGCGCGTGGACGCGTACGTCACCACGGGCGCCGGGACCCTGGACGAGGTCATGGAGCACGGGTTCAGCCATGGGTTCGGCGCCTCGGCCGCCAACCGCGAACTCGTGCGCTGGGCACGGGAGTACAACACCGGCCGCCCCGCCGCCGACCGACTCCGCCTCGCCGGTTTCGACGCCCCGCTGGAGATGACCGGCGCCGCGAGCCCCCGCCGGCCGCTCACCGCGCTGCACGCCTTCCTCACCTCCTGGCTCAGCGCCGACGGCCCCGCCGACGGCCTCCTCCGCCGCACCGCCGACACGCTCGACGCCCTGCTCGGCCCCGACGGCCGGTGGACCGACCCGGCCGCGCTGACGGACCCGTCACGTTCCTGCGGCCGCTCCCCCGAGGCCGCACAACTCGCTCTCATCGCGCACGACTTGGTATCCCTCCTCGACGAACGGACCCCGCAGCTGATCGCGGCGGCCGGACGGGAGGCCTGGGACCGCGCCCGCCTCCACGGCCGCACCGCCACCGGCCTGCTGAGTTACCACTCCTGGCTGGCCGACACCACGCCCGCCCGGATGACCCGGCTGGTCTCCGTCCGGGACCGGATGATGGCCGAGAACCTGCTCGCCCTCGCCGAACGGGGCCCGGTCCTGGCCTTCGCCCACAACGCCCATCTCCAGCGGGAGCGGAGTTCGATGCGGATGGGCGATGAGCGGCTGGAGTGGTGGGGCGCCGGTTCGATCGTGAGCGCGCGGCTGGGCCCGGCGTACGGGTTCCTCGCCACGGCCCTCGGCACGATCCGGCACCAGGGGGTGGACGCCCCGCCTCCGGAGACGGTGGAGGGCCTGCTGTACACGCTCCCGGAGGACCGTTTCCTCGTGGACGCGCCCGGCCTGGCCGCCGCCCTGGGCGACCCGCTGCCCGTGCCCCGCGTCTCGCCCTGGTTCGGCTACTTCGGCCTGGACCCGGCGCACCTGAGGAAGGCGGACGGGCTGGTCTTCATCAGGGACGTACGGAGCTGAGAGCCGCGTCGAGGACGGGGCACGGCCGCCCTGGGAGCACCCGCCAGGGCCATCCGGCGGGCGCGTTCACGCCACTGTCGTACGGGCGGGCGTGCCGTGGCGCCTGCCGCCGCGGCCGTCTCCCTACCTTCGTACGGTGAGCCTCTCGCGCATCTCCGTCCTCGCCCCGCTGGTCGCGGCCGCCCTGATCGCACCGCTGCCGCCCCTCCCCGACGCCGTCGCCGCCTCCACGCCCCCGTCCCCGACGCCGTCCGCCGTTCCCGCCTGCGGCCGGACGGAAGGCGAGGGCGCCCCCGGCACCTCCTGGTCCCCCACCTCCACCCGCTTCGGGGAGGCGGGGGGCTACGACCCGTACGTCGGCAACGGCTACCTGGGCCACCGGATCCCCGCGACCGGCACCGGTTACGCGGCGACCGGGGAGAAGACCGGCTGGCCGCTCTACACCCCGCGCTACGGCGGCGCGTTCGTGTCGGGGCTCTACGCACGGGACAAGGCGGTCTCCGAAGGCCGCGAGGTGATCGCCGCGCTGCCGAGCTGGACGACGGTCGAGGTGGGCGTCGGCGACGAGAGGTTCGGCACGGACACCCCGGCCGGCCGGATCTCGCACTACCGGCAGACGGTCTTCCTCAGCTGCGGCCTCGTCCGCACCTCGCTGCGGTGGACGACGGCGGACGGCCGCGCCACGGACCTGACGTACGACGTCCTGGCCGACCGCTCCGACGTCCACACCGGAGCCGTACGGCTGCGGATGACCCCGCGCTGGAGCGGTACGGCGACGGTCACCGGCCGCCTGGACGAGCGGGGCGCGCGCCGGATCATCCTGCGGAAGGACGGCACGTTCAGGACGCTCGGCACCGGCGTGGAGGGCGCGGTGGCGCAGACGATGCGCCGCGGCTCGGGGGTGGTGGAGACCCTGCACCCCGAGTCGCGTACGGCACCGAAGCCGACGCCGGTCCGCGAGGGGCGGACGTACACCTTCGAGAAGTACGTCGGCGTCGACACCGCCCTCACCTCGCCCGCCCCCGCCGAGGACGCCCGCGAGGCGGCCCACCGCGCGGCCCGGCGCGGCTGGGACCGGATCTTCGCGGCGAACGAGAGGGCCTGGCGCGGGGCGTGGTCCGCCGACGTGGTGGTCGACGGCCGTCCGGAGCTGCAGCGCCGGCTGCGCTCGGCCCAGTACGGGCTGCTCGCCAGCACCCGCCGCGGCTCCTCCGACAGCATCGCCCCAGCGGGCCTGACCAGCGACAACTACGCGGGCATGATCTTCTGGGACGCGGAGACATGGATGTTCCCGGGGCTGCTGGCGACCCGCCCGGAGCTGGCCCGCTCGGTCGTCGAATACCGCTACCGCACCCGGGACGCGGCCCGCGCGAACGCCGAGAAGTACGGCCACCGGGGCCTGTTCTACCCCTGGACCAGCGCGAGCCGGGGCCGTATGGACTCCGAGTGCCAGAGCTGGGACCCGCCGCACTGTCTGACGCAGAACCACCTCCAGGGCGATGTCTCGCTGGCCGTCTGGCAGTACTACCTCGCGACCGGTGACCGCGACTGGCTGGCGGCGCGGGGCTGGCCGCTGCTGCGCGGCATCGCGGAGTTCTGGGAGTCCCGCGCCACGGCGAACACGGACGGCACGTACTCCGTCAAGAACGTGGCCGGGCCCGACGAGTACAGCAACGGCGTGGACGACGCCGTCTTCACCAACGCCGTCGCCGCCACGGCCCTCCGTCACGCGACCCGGGCCGCCCGACTCCTCGGCCACCGCCCGCCGACGGCCTGGAACCGGGTGGCGGACGGCCTCCGCATCCCGTACGACGCCGACCGGAAGGTCTTCCTCCAGTACGCGGGGTACAACGGCTCGACCATCAAGCAGGCGGACACGGTCCTGCTGATGTACCCGCTGGAGTGGCCGATGGAGCCCGGCGCGGCCGCGGCCACCCTGGACTACTACGCGGCCCGCACCGACCCGGACGGCCCGGCGATGACGGACTCGGTGCACGCGATCGACGCGGCGGCGACCGGGGAGCCGGGCTGCTCGACGTACACGTACCTCCAGCGCGCGGTCCGGCCGTTCCTGCGGGGCCCGTACGACCTGTTCTCCGAGGCGCGCGGCGACAAGTCCGGCGCCGAGGACCCGCTCTCCGGCTTCCCGGCCGAGGACTTCCTGACCGGGAAGGGCGGCTTCCTCCAGGTCTTCACCCACGGCCTGACGGGCCTGCGCCTGCGCGAGGACGGCGTCCGCCTGGACCCGCTGCTGCCGCCCCAGCTGGGCGAGGGCGTGAAGCTGACGGGCCTGCGCTACCGGGATGCGACGTACGAGGTCGGGATCGGCCCCCGGACGAGCACGGTCCGCCTGACGTCGGGTACCCCGTTCACGGTCCACACGGCGCAGGGCCCGCGCCACCTGACCTCCGACCTGACGCTGCCCACCCGCCGCCCGGACCTGGCCCCGACGACGGACACGGCCCGCTGCCGCCCGGTGGAGGCCACCTCGGAGACCCCCGGCCTCTACGCGGAGGCGGCGGTGGACGGCTCCCCGACGACCTCCTGGTCCCCGGCCGGCGCGGAGGGGTCCCTGACGGTGGACCTGGGCCCGCAACCGCTGCGCGTCACCACGGTGACCCCGCGCTGGAACGGCGTACCGCCCGCCTCCCACACCCTGGAGACCTCCGTCGACGGCCGCTTCTGGCGCCCGTACCTGCCGGGCGACACGGCCCGCAAGGTCCGGGTGACGGTCCGCTCCGAGGACCCGGAGAAGCCGGCGGGGGTGAGTGAGCTGAGGGTGGCGGCGGAGCGGTAGGCGGGCGGTCCGCCCCGGGCGCAGGTGGCGAGGGCGGGAGGCGCCGGGGCGGAACCGGGCGCCTCCCGCCCTCGCGCCTCATCGCCCTCGCGGCTCACTCCTCCGGCTGTCGCGAGCGGCCCGAAAGCCGGAGCTCACTCCTCCGGCTGTCGCAAGCGGCCCGGAAGCCGTACCTCGCCCACCGCCTCGGCCTCGGCCTTCGCGTCGCTCACGGCTTCCGCCGCCTGCTTCGCGGCCTCGTCGGCGGCGGCCACGGCGTCCAGGGCGAGGGTGGAGTCCGCCTCCTCCAGAGCCGGGGCGGTGGCGCCCTTCTCCGCCGCAGTGTCGTCGCGGGAGGCCTCCTCGCGCTGCGGGCCGGGCGGCTGCCCCGTCGTCGAGCGGTCACCGAAAGCGGTGGTCACCGTCCGGACGGCCTCCGTCAGCTCACCGGGGATCACCCAGAAGGTGTTGTTGTCGCTGTTCGCCAGGTGCGGGAGCGTCTCCAGGTACTTGTAGGCGAGAACCTTGGCGTCGGCGTTGTTGCGGTGGACGGCCTGGAAGACGAGTTCCACGGCCTTGGACTCACCGTCGGCGCGCAGGATCATGGCCTGCTGGGTGCCCTGGGCCTCCAGGATGTCCTTCTGCTTGGTGCCCTCCGCGGTGAGGATCTTGGCCTGCCGCTCACCTTCGGCGTGCAGGATGGCGGCGCGCTTGTCCCGCTCGGCGCGCATCTGCTTCTCCATCGCCTCCTTGATGGTGTTGGGCGGGTCGATGGCCTTGATCTCGACGCGGTTGACCCGGATGCCCCACTTGCCGGTGGCCTCGTCGAGGACGGTACGGAGGCGGGCGTTGATCTCCTCGCGGGAGGTCAGGGTCCCCTCCAGGTCCATCGAACCGATGACGTTGCGCAGGGTGGTCACGGTGAGCTGGTCGATGGCCTGCAGATAGTCGGCGACCTCGTAGGCGGCGGCCCGGGGATCGGTGATCTGGTAGTAGAGCACGGTGTCGATGTTCACCACGAGGTTGTCCTCGGTGATCACCGGCTTGGGGTCGGAGGAGTACACCTGCTCACGCACGTCGAGCTTGGTGTTGACCCGGTCCGCCACCGGCAGCACGAAGTTCAGCCCCGGCTGCAGGGTGCGCCGGTACCGGCCGAACCGCTCGATGTTGTAGCGGCGCGCCTGCGGAACGATGCGCACGCTGGAGGCGGCGAGGAAGACGACCACGATCGCCGCCACGAGTATCGGGATGACTACCGGATCCATGCGTCCTCCTCTGCGTACTCCCACTGCCGGCCCCTACGGGTCCAGCCGTCCAGCCCGTCCAGCCGTTCACGGAAGCAGCTCGCGCGGATAGACGACGGCGGTGGCGCCGTCGATCTCCATGACGTCGACCAGGGCTCCCACCGGGATCACATGGCTCTCGTCGAGAGCCCGCGCGGACCACTCCTCACCGGCGAGCTTGACCAGACCATGGGTCGCGGTCACCTCCCGCACGACCTCGGCCCGCTTGCCGATCAGGGCGTCACTGCCCTCATGGGTGAGGGGCGACCCTTCCATGGCCCGCAGGGCGACGGGCCGCACGAGAGCGAGCCCGGCCACACCCACCAGCCCGAGCGCCACGAGCTGCCCGAGCAGACCGACCCCCAGACCGGCCACGACGGCGGCCACGAGCGCGGCACCGGCCAGCAGCCCGAAGACCAGCGTCAGGGTGAAGAACTCCGCGGCACCCAGGGCCGCGGCGGCCAGCAGCCACGCGAACCACGGCATCGAATCAGCCTCCCCAAGGGGACCCTCTTACACCCAAACGTACCCTCCACACCCCTAAAGGAACCGTTCGAAGCCGTTCGAAGCCTTTCGAACGAGATCAGAACCTTTTGCGCGGCTTGGCGGGCGAGCAGTTCAAGGTTCTACGCCCGACAGCATCAAGCCACGGGCTACATAACTCTCTGGCTGTGGCCCAGAGGCGTGTCCGCAAAGTCATGGGAGCCATAGCCGTAGGCAGGCGATGGGGACCAGGGTCTGGTGGTGGCGGGCTCGTTTGCCGTGACGGGTGGCGAGGGCCTTGTTCTGATTGAGGCGGTTGAAGCAGCGTTCGACGACGTTGCGGCGCCGGCAGGCGGCACGGTCGAGCCAACAGCGGCTCTCGCCTCTGCGAAGTCGTCCGTTGATCTGGTCGATCCGTTACGGGATCGTGGCGGCGACGCGGGCCGGGCGGGCCCGGGCCGGCCGCACCACGGGATGCGACTGCGGGCCATGAT
This sequence comes from Streptomyces araujoniae, assembly GCF_050871195.1. Lineage (NCBI taxonomy): Bacteria > Bacillati > Actinomycetota > Actinomycetes > Kitasatosporales > Streptomycetaceae > Streptomyces > Streptomyces araujoniae. Next base: position 5,210,169 of record NZ_CP194070.1, on the reverse strand, counting down.
CGCCTCGAGCTGGGGGCAGTCGTTGATGTTCCCGCCGGTGACCGGGAACGCCAGGGGCAGGCCACGGCCATCGCAGGCAGGTGGATCTTCGTGGTCAGCCCGCCGTGGGACCAGCCGATCGCCTCACCCGGCCAGGGCCCCCTTCTCGGGCCCCGGCCGCATGCTGATGGGCCCGCACCGTGGTCAAGTCGACGCCGCCCACGGCATCGGAGTGCTGCTGGACGTGCGCCAGCAGACGGTCCCAGGTCCCGTCGGCCGACCAGCGGCGGAAGCGTTCAGACCGTCTTGCACGGCACGTAGCGCTCAAGCAGGTCACGCCAAGCGGCACCGGTGGACAGCTTCCACAGGATCCCGTTGACCACCTGCCTGCGGTCCCGCACCGGCCGACCCATCCGCGACGGGACCAGCAACGGGGCGATCGCCGCCCACGACTCATCAGTCAGCTCATGACGACGCACCACTAACGGACCAGCGACCAACCCACTTTGCGGACACGCCTTAACAGCGCATTCCGTCGCCGCCCGCGCCGCGCACGGGCCGCGTCCCACAAGAAAACGTCCCGGACGTCAGTAGTGATAACGAGCCGCGAGAATGACGATTTCCTTGTCCGTGACCAGGTAGACGAGGCGGTGCTCATCATCGATCCGCCTCGACCATGCCCCGGGCAAGTGGTATTTCAGCGGCTCGGGCTTGCCGATCCCCGTGAAGGGGTCACGCTTGACGTCCTCGATGAGCTTGTTGATCCGAGCGAGTATCTTCCGGTCGTTCTTGAGCCAGGACGTGTAGTCCTCCCAGCCCTGATCCTCGAAGACGAGCCTCACGCGGCACCCTCACGTGCCGCATCCGGCGAGTCGGGGTCGATCAGATCCCGCTCCGACACGTTGATGTTCGCCAGGGCGTTCTCGTACGCCTTGAGCAGGCGACGGGCATTCGCCGGGGAGCGCAGCAGGTACGAGCCCTCACGCAACGCGGCATAGTCCTCGGCCGAGACAAGTACGGCATTGCCGTGCTTGGAGACGATCTCGATCGCCTCGTGATTCTCGTTGACCTTTTTGATCAGCGGAAAGAGTTCCTTGCGGGCTTCACTCGCAGTTATGGACATGACCTGACCTCTCTCCTCAAGTGGTACCTAATAACGTACCACTCTCGGCCCATATCGGGCGGGCCATACGACTGACGGGCAGCCAGTTTTCCCGGCGCCACCCCAGCCCGGGCAAACGCCGAGGGGCCGACCCGGGAGGAGTCGACCCCTTCTGACCTGCATGTTTGCCACGTCAGCGACGTGGTGTTATTCCATCCGCTCAGACGTTGAAGCGGAACTCCACCACGTCCCCGTCCTGCATGACGTACTCCTTGCCCTCCATGCGCGCCTTGCCCTTGGCGCGGGCCTCGGCGACCGAGCCGGTCTCGACCAGGTCGTCGAAGGAGATGATCTCCGCCTTGATGAAGCCCTTCTGGAAGTCGGTGTGGATCACACCGGCCGCCTCGGGGGCCGTGGCGCCCTTCTTGATGGTCCAGGCGCGGGCTTCCTTCGGGCCGGCCGTGAGGTAGGTCTGCAGGCCCAGGGTGTCGAAGCCGACGCGGCCGAGGGTGGCGAGGCCGGGCTCCTCCTGGCCCATGGACTGGAGGAGCTCCAGGGCCTCGTCGTCGTCCAGCTCGATCAGCTCGGACTCGATCTTGGCGTTGAGGAAGATGGCCTCGGCGGGGGCGACCAGGGCGCGCTGCTCGTTCTTGAAGTCCTCGTCGACCAGTTCGTCCTCGTCGACGTTGAAGACGTAGAGGAACGGCTTGGTGGTGAGCAGGTGCAGCTCGTGGAGGAGCTTGCCCTTCTCGGTGGCGGCGGTGATGCCCTCGGCGAAGAGCGTCTGGCCGGACTCCAGGATCTTCCGCGCGTCCTCGACGGCGGCGAGCACCGCGACCTTCTCCTTCTGGAGGCGGGACTCCTTCGTCAGGCGCGGGATCGCCTTCTCGACGGACTGGAGGTCGGCGAGGATCAGCTCGGTGTTGATCGTCTCGATGTCGTCCTTGGGCGAGACCTTGCCGTCGACGTGGACGACGTTCTCGTCCTTGAAGGCACGGATGACCTGGCAGATCGCGTCGGACTCCCGGATGTTCGCCAGGAACTTGTTGCCCAGGCCCTCACCCTCCGACGCGCCGCGCACGATGCCGGCGATGTCGACGAAGTCCACCGTGGCCGGCAGGAGCTTCTGGGAGTTGAAGATCTCCGCGAGCTTGTTCAGGCGCGGGTCCGGGACGCCGACCACGCCGACGTTCGGCTCGATCGTGGCGAACGGGTAGTTGGCCGCCAGCACGTCGTTCTTGGTCAGGGCGTTGAACAGGGTCGACTTGCCGACATTCGGCAGACCGACGATTCCGATCGTGAGCGACACTTTGGCGACTTCCTGGAGTGAGGAGGGGGTCAGGGGCGTCCGGGGCCGGCCCGGCTGTCCGGGCCTGGTCACGGAGTGGACCGGTTCTCCAGTTTACGGGCGGGGGCGCGCGGCCCCGCACGGGTCCGCCCCGGTGGGGGCGGGGTGGGGTGCAGGGCCTGCGGCGGGGCAGGGCGCGGTGCGCGCTGCGCGTTCGTGCAGACGGCCCCGGAGCGGGGTGAGGGACGGCCCCGGAGCGGTGCGGGGTACGGCTCCGGAGCGGGGTGGCGTACGGCTCCGAACAGGGGCCGGTTTCGGCCGTGCGGCGTCGAACGCAACGCCAAGGTCGGCCAAAGGGCGTGTCCAACGCCTGATTCCGCCCGCCCCGCGACCTACGTTGTCCCCGTGGAGCAGCCCAGGACACGTCCCCCGCAGCGCAGGCCGTCGCCCTCCCCCCGGCCGGCGGCGGCCCCGCCCGGTGCGGTCGCGCCGGGGACCTTCGGTGAGTCCGCTACCGTCTACCGGGCGGCGGGACGCCCCGTGCCGCCCGTGGTGACGGCTCTGCGGCGCTTTCCCAACCCCCGGCTCACCGGGATCGGGGCCGGTCTCTTCGCCTCGCTCACCATGTTCGTGCTCGCCTGTCTGGACCGGCTGCTGTTCGACAGCTCCGAACTGGTCTACGGACTGCTGTTCCTGCCCGTCAGCGCGCTCACCGCGCTCTGGGTGCGCCCCGCCGACCTGGTCACCGCGCCGATCAGCGTGCCCATCGCCTTCGCCGTCGGCGTCTTCCCGATCTCGGGCGGATCCAGCGGTTTCGGCGGGCAGACGATGGCCCTGGTCACCGCCCTCGCCGTGCACGCCGGCTGGCTGTACGGCGGGACGCTGATCGCCGGGCTCATCGCCTCCGTACGCAAGGTCCGGCACATGCGGGCCCGGCGGCGGCACCTCGCCCTCCAGGGCCGTACGGGGGAAGGAGCCGGAGCTGCGGGGAAGGCGCGGCGGCCGGTGGCCCGGGGGCCGCAGAAGGTCGCCGGGGCGGCCGCCCGCGCCGCTGGGCCCGCCGAACGTCCACGGGCCGACGGACCGGCCGAGCGGCCCCGGGCCAGCCGGTAGCAGCCGTCGAGCAGGCGGGACCGTCCGTCGGCCGGTCGGGCGGAGGGTCGGGCAGGTCGGTAGCCGCCGTCGAGCGGGCGGGCCGGTCGGTCGAGCGGGCGGGCGGGCGGGCCGGTCGGTCGGTCAGTCGGTCAGTCGGTCAGTCGGTCAGTCGGAGGGTCCGGCAGCGCGGTGGCCGCCGTCGAGCGGGCCGGTGGGAGGGGCCGGCGGGCCCGTAGCCCCGCGGGCCGGAAGACCCTCCGGTCCGACCGGCCCGGCCCGCGGGCCGTCCGGGGCTACCTTCCCGCCGCCGCCATCGCCGCGCCCACGATCCCCGCGTTGTTCTGCAGCTCCGCCGGGACGATCTCCGCACGGACCTTCTCGATCAGCGGCAGGAACTTCTCCGCCTTGCGGCTCACACCGCCCCCGATGATGAACAGCTCCGGCGAGAACAGCATCTCCACGTGCAGCAGGTACTTCTGCACCCGGTGCGCCCAGTGCTGCCAGCTCAGGTCCTCGTCCTCCCGGGCCTTGGTGGAGGCGCGCTTCTCCGCCTCGTGGCCGTGCAGCTCCAGGTGGCCCAGCTCGGTGTTGGGGACCAGGCGGCCGTCGACGAAGATCGCGCTGCCGATGCCCGTACCGAGCGTCAGCATGATGACCGTGCCCTTCCGGCCCCGGCCCGCGCCGAACGTCATCTCCGCGACCCCGGCGGCGTCCGCGTCGTTCAGGATCGTGACGGGCTGGCCGACCCGGTCGCCCAGCAGGGCGCGGGCGTCGGTGTCGATCCAGCCCTTGTCGACATTGGCCGCGGTGCGCGTGGTGCCGTCCGTGACGACGCCCGGGAACGTGATCCCGATCGGGCCCGACCAGTCGAAGTGGCCGACGACCTCGGCCACGCAGTCGGCCACGCGGTCGGGCGTGGCCGGCTGCGGTGTCAGCACCTTGTGGCGCTCGCGCGCCAGGTCTCCTCGGTCCAGATCCACGGGAGCGCCCTTGATCCCGGATCCGCCGATGTCCACGCCGAAGATCTCCATGGCAACACCGTACGGGCAGGCCGGGCGCCGTGCGCGGCTACTCGGCGGAAAGGGCGGCGGCCTCGGCCCGCAGGTCGCGGCGGAGCTCCTTGGGGAGCGAGAACGTGATCGACTCGTCGGCCGTCTTGACCGTCTCCACGTCCGCGTAACCCCGCTCCGCGAGCCACTCCAGGACGCCGTCGACGAGGACGTCCGGCACCGAGGCCCCGGAGGTCAGGCCGACCGTGGTCACGCCTTCCAGCCACGCCTCGTCGATCTCGCTCGCGAAGTCGACCAGGTGGGCGGCGGGGGCACCGGCGTCGAGGGCGACCTCGACCATGCGGATGGAGTTCGAGGAGTTCTTCGAGCCGACCACGATGACCAGCTCGGCGTCCTCGGCCAGCTTCTTGACCGCGATCTGGCGGTTCTGCGTGGCGTAGCAGATGTCGTCGCTGGGCGGCGAGAGGAGGTTCGGGAACTTCGACTTGAGCGCGTCCACCGTCTCCATCGTCTCGTCGACGGAGAGGGTGGTCTGGGAGAGCCAGACGACCTTCGACTCGTCGCGGACCTCGACGTTCGCCACGTCCTCGGGGCCGTCGACCAGCTGGATGTGGTCGGGGGCCTCGCCGGAGGTGCCGATGACCTCCTCGTGGCCCTCGTGGCCGATCAGGAGGATGTCGTAGTCCTCCTTGGCGAACCGGACGGCTTCCTTGTGGACCTTGGTGACCAGCGGGCAGGTCGCGTCGATGGTGGCGAGCTTGCGCTCGGCGGCCTCCGCGTGGACGGTGGGCGCGACTCCGTGCGCGGAGAACATCACGATGGAGCCCTCGGGCACCTCCGCGGTGACGTCCACGAAGATCGCGCCCTTCTTCTCCAGGGTCTGCACGACGTACTTGTTGTGCACGATCTCGTGACGGACGTAGATCGGGGCCCCGTACTGCTCCAGGGCCTTCTCGACGGCGATCACGGCGCGGTCCACGCCCGCGCAGTAGCCACGCGGAGCGGCGAGCAGGACACGGCGGGTGTTACTGCGGCGCGAAGCGCCTCCACTCGGGGCGGCGGCGGGTGACGGGCTGGGCGTTGCAGTCATGCCTCCCATCGTAAGGCCGTACCGAACAGGCGCCATGACGGCCGGGTGGACAGACTGGTGGTGACGTGCGGTCACGGTCGGTGAGGGTGGAGGGTTCATGGCGTCGTCGGTCCCGGGGAGCGACAGCGGGAGCAGCAGCGGAAGCGAGAGCAGGAGCGAGAGCGGAAGCGGAAGCGGCGTTCAGGAAGGGCGGTTGCGGCGGACTCTCGGGTTCCGGGATCTCGTCGTCTACGGGCTCCTCTTCATCGCCCCCATGGCCCCCGTCGGCATCTTCGGCACCCTGGACGCCAAGTCCGGCGGTTCGGTCGCCCTCGTCTATGTGGTGGCCACCGTCGTCATGGGGTTCACCGCCTTCAGCTACGCCCAGATGGTGCGGGTCGCGCCCTTCGCGGGCTCGGTCTTCACATATGCCCGCAAGGGGCTCGGGGAAGGGCCCGGGTTCATCGCGGGATGGATGGCAATGCTCGACTATCTGCTGATCCCGGCCGTCGCCTACCTCTTCTCCGGGATCGCGATGAACGCCCTGGTCCCGGAGGTGTCGCGGTGGGTGTGGACCGCGATCGCCGTGCTCGTGACCACGCTGCTCAATCTCTGGGGCGTACGGGCGGCGGCGCGGGTCGGGTTCGCCGTGCTGGCCATGGAGATCGTGGTGCTGCTGGTCTTCGTGGTGTCGGCCGTGGTCGTTCTCGTACGGGACGGGGCGCAGCGCGGGTGGCTGACGCCGTTCACCGGGGACACGGCGTTCTCCCTGGCGGCGGTGCTGGGGGCGGTCTCGGTGGCCGTGCTGTCGTACCTGGGGTTCGACGCCATCGCCTCGTTCGCGGAGGAGGTGACGGGCGGGTCGCAGAAGGTGGCCAGGGCCGTGCTGTTCTGCCTGGTGCTCGCGGGTTCCCTGTTCATCGTGCAGACCTATCTGGCGGCGCTCCTGGAGCCGATGAGCTCCGCGGAGCTGGCGGCGGACCCGGCGGCGCAGGGGTCGGCCTTCTACGACGCGGTCGACGCCTCCGTGGGGACCTGGCTGCACGATCTGGTGGCGGTCAGCAAGGCGATCGGGGCGGCGTTCGCGGCGCTGGCGGGGCAGGCCGCGGCCGGGCGCCTCGTCTTCGCGATGGCCCGGGAGCGGCGGCTGCCGGGCCTCCTCGCCAAGGTCGATCCGAAGTCGGGCGTGCCGCGGCTCGCGATCCTGGGCGCGGCCGTCGTGACGCTGGTGGCGGCGGTGTGGGCCGCCCGGCGCGACGACGGGCTGGACCATCTGGTGTCGGTCGTCGACATCGGGGCGCTGACCGCCTTCGTGCTGCTGCACGCGTCGGTGGTCGGCTGGTTCGCCGTACGGCGGATGGCCGGGGAGCCCGTCTGGTGGAAACACGTGCTGGTACCGGTGGTGGGGGCGGGGATCCTCGTCGCCGTCATCGTGGAGGCCACGACGAGCGCGCAGGTGGTGGGGCTGTGCTGGCTGGGCGTCGGGCTCGTGGTCCTGGCGGTCCAGGGGACGGGGGCGCGGGGGGCGCGGACCGGGCCGTGAGGAGACCTGCTCCCGGCCGGTGAGGGACGCCCCTTCCCTGGACGGCGGCAGCCCGGGCCCCCTTGCCCGTACAGCGGTGGTCGGGTGTCCTGTTCCGTATGGACGTGGCCGGGTGTCCCGTTCCCGTAGGGAAGTGACCGGGTGTCCCGTTCCCGTAGGGAAGTGGCCGAGTGCCCCGTTCCCGTAGGGAAGTGGCCGAGTGCCCCGTTCCCGTAGGGAAGTGGCCGAGTGCCCCTTTCCCGCACAGCGGCGGCCGGGTGCCCCTTTCCCGTACGGCAGCGGAGTGCACCGTTCCCGTACAGCGGCGGGGTGCCCGTTCCCCGTCCGGGCGGGCGCTGTTCCCGCTCTGCGCAGGGGGCGCCGTTCCCGTGCGGCGGTCGCCCGGTCGCCTCCGCAGGCCGCCTCCGCTGTCAGTGGGGCCCTATACGCTCGGGCGCATGGCTCTCAACACGTCCGCGGAAGCGCCGCTGCCCGTCGGTGAGGTGTCGCGCCTGATCGGGGGGTGGATCGACCGGCTCGGTGCCATCTGGGTGGAGGGGCAGATCACCCAGCTCTCGCGGCGGCCGGGGGCCGGGGTCGTCTTCCTGACCCTGCGCGACCCGTCCCATGACATCTCGGTGAGCGTGACCTGCTTCCGGCAGGTGTTCGACCGGATCGCCGACGTGGTGAGCGAGGGTGCGCGGGTCGTCGTCCTCGCCAAGCCCGAGTGGTACGCGCCCCGGGGGCAGCTGTCGCTCCGGGCCACCGACATACGGCCGGTCGGCATCGGTGAGTTGCTGGTGCGGCTGGAGCAGCTGAAGAAGTCGCTGGCCGCCGAGGGGCTCTTCGCACTGGACCGGAAGAAGCCGCTCCCCTTCCTGCCGCAGCTCGTCGGGCTGGTCTGCGGGCGGGCCTCCGCCGCCGAGCGCGATGTCCTGGAGAACGCCCGGCGGCGCTGGCCCGCCGTGCGCTTCGAGGTCCGCAACACCGCCGTGCAGGGGGTGAACGCGGTCGCCCAGGTGGTCCAGGCGGTCGAGGAGCTGGACGCGCTGCCCGAGGTGGACGTGATCGTGGTGGCCCGGGGCGGCGGCAGCGTGGAGGATCTGCTGCCGTTCTCCGACGAGCAGCTGATCCGGGCCGTGGCCGGCTGTCGTACGCCGGTGGTCTCCGCGATCGGCCACGAACCGGACTCCCCGCTGTTGGACCTGGTGGCCGACCTGCGCGCCTCCACCCCCACCGACGCGGCCAAGAAGGTCGTGCCGGACGTGGGCGAGGAGCTGGAGCGGGTGCGGCAGCTCCGGGACCGGGCCCTGCGGACCGTCCGGGGGATCCTGGACCGCGAGGAGCGGGGGCTCGCGCACGCCCTGGGGCGCCCCTCGATGGAGCACCCCCAGCGGCTGGTGGACGAGCGGGAGGCGGAGGTCGACGCGCTCGTCGGGCGCAGCCGCCGGGTGCTGGGCCATCTGCTGGACCGGGCCGATTCGGAGCTGGCGCACACCCGGGCCCGGGTCGTCTCGCTCTCGCCCGCCGCCACGCTGGAGCGGGGGTACGCGGTGCTCCAGCGCCCCGACGGCCATGTGGTCCGCTCCCCCGCCGAGGCCGGGGGGCCCGGTGAGCCGCTGCGGGCGCGGGTGTCGGAGGGCGAGTTCACCGTGCGGGTGGACGTGGACGCGCGGGAGCCGTAGGAGCAGGACCGCGAAGGACGGCGGGCACAGGGGGGTGCGGTCCCGGCGACGGAGCGCGCCAGCACGCGTACGGGTCACGGTGGTGGGCCCGTCGCATCGGATATCGGCAGATCTAGGGTGGATCACATGACGGACGACGGTACGGCGGCGGCTGCCGCGACGAGCACGCTCGGGTACGAGCAGGCGCGGGACGAGCTGATCGAGGTCGTGCGCCGGCTGGAGGCGGGCGGCACGACGCTGGAGGAGTCCCTGGCCCTGTGGGAGCGGGGCGAGGAGCTGGCGAAGATCTGCCGCCACTGGCTGGAGGGCGCCCGGGCCCGGCTGGACGCGGCGCTGGCCCGCCCCCAGGAGGACGAGTCCGCGGGCTCCTGAGCGCCGGTCCGCGTGTGGAGTGGACCACTCCCCTCCGGTTTTAGTTGAAAGTTAACCTACCTCTCCGTTACGGTTCTGTGCGTTGCTCACTCATGCACACATCCCCGTCCGGAAGGTCTCTCCCGATGTCCCTCGCCCTCGACCCCGCCGCTCAGGACCTCCTCTTCCGCGAGGCCCGTACCGCCAACACCTTCACCGACGAGCCCGTGACCGACGAGCAGGTCCAGGCGATCTACGACCTGGTGAAGTTCGGCCCCACCGCCTTCAACCAGTCGCCGCTGCGCGTCGTCCTGGTCCGCTCCGCCGAGGGCCGCGAGCGGCTGGTCCAGCACATGGCCGAGGGCAACCGCCCCAAGACCGCCACCGCCCCGCTGGTCGCGATCCTGGCCGCCGACAACGAGTTCCACGAGGAGCTTCCGGCGCTGCTGCCGCACTTCCCGCAGGCCAAGGACATGTTCTTCGCGGAGCGCCCGGTCCGCGAGTCGGCCGCCGGCCTCAACGCCGCGCTCCAGGCCGCCTACTTCATCATCGGCATCCGGGCCGCCGGTCTGGCCGCCGGGCCGATGACCGGTTACGACGCCGCCGGCATCCAGAAGGAGTTCCTGGACGACGACCACACCCCGCTGATGGTCGTCAACATCGGCAAGCCGGGCGAGGACGCCTGGTTCCCGCGCAGCCCGCGCCTGTCGTACGACGAGGTCATCACCACCGTCTGAGCGGCCACCCGCCAGGCACCATGCGAAAGGGGCCCCGGAACACCCTGTGTTCCCGGGCCCCTTCGCGTACGTACGGAGAAGAGCCGGACCGCGCGTGCGTACGGAGAAGAGCCGGACCGCGCGTCAGGAAGCCGGGGCGGAAGCCGAGGCCGACGGGGACGCCTCAGGGCCGCCGGCCGGCTCCGTCCGCAGCGCCTCGACCATCTCCACCAGCCGTTCCTTGGGCGCCGAGCCCGTCACCACGGTGGTGTGCCCCTTCTCCGGCAGGACCAGGGCGTCGTACTTCTCGCCCTCCCAGTACTGCCACTCACGGCCCGCGATCGTCTCCGTCCCACCCGTGTTCCTCGCCTTCTGGCTCACCTGGGGGACGTACTCGCGCGGAGTGGTGGTGGACTGCTCGACGGCGACGTACTTGCCGTCCGGGTCGAGGAAGCCGAGGTGCCAGGCCTGGCCCGCGGCCCCGTCGTACGACACGGAGGTCGGCTTCCACTTCTCCGGCAGGCCCTCCGGCGCGGCGACCGGATAGGGGGCCGTGACGCGCACCGTCGCCAGTTCCACGGTGAAGTCGACCCGCTTGACGGGGTCGAGGTTCTCGTCGTGCGGAACGAACATGTAGATGACACCCGCACAGGCGGCGGTCACCAGGGTCGACAGGAACATGTTCCGGACCGTCTGCTTGCCTCGCTTGCTTGCCACGGCATCCATGGTGGCACGGGGCCCGGCGCGCCCGGCCGCAGGGTCGGGCCGGCCGCGGGCGTTGACGGTGCGTGGCGGCGGTGACACGGAACGGGGCGCTCATGCGTGACCCGCACTGCTCATTTTATCGACCTACCGATAGAGTCACAGCACCCTCATATCCGGTCGTCGCCGTACAGAAAGGTGCGCTCCGATGTCCGAGCATCATCTGCCGTCCCCCTTGGAGGTCTCCCCGGAGGCCCCCGACCGCAACCTGGCCCTGGAGTTGGTCCGGGTCACCGAGGCCGCCGCGATGGCCGCCGGGCGCTGGGTGGGCCGCGGCGACAAGATCGGCGCCGACGGCGCCGCCGTGAAGGCCATGCGCACCCTCGTCTCGACCGTCTCGATGAACGGCGTCGTCGTCATCGGCGAGGGCGAGAAGGACGAGGCCCCCATGCTGTTCAACGGCGAGCGGGTCGGTGACGGCACCGGCGCCGAGGTCGACATCGCCGTCGACCCGATCGACGGGACCACGCTCAACGCCAAGGGCATGCCGAACGCGATCGCCGTACTGGCGGCCGCCGACCGCGGGGCGATGTTCGACCCGTCCGCGGTCTTCTACATGGACAAGCTGGTCACGGGGCCCGAGGCGGCGGACTTCGTGGACATCAACGCCCCGGTGTCGGTGAACATCCGGCGCGTCGCCCGGGCGAAGAACTCCACGCCCGAGGACGTCACCGTCGTCGTCCTGGACCGCCCGCGCCACGAGGGCATCGTCAAGGAGATCCGCGAGACCGGCGCCCGGATCAAGTTCATCTCCGACGGCGACGTCGCGGGCTCGATCATGGCCGCCCGCGAGGGCACCGGCGTCGACCTGCTGATGGGCATCGGCGGCACCCCCGAGGGCATCATCTCGGCGTGCGCCATAAAGTGCCTGGGCGGTGTCATCCAGGGCAAGCTCTGGCCCAAGGACGAGGCGGAGCGGCAGAAGGCGCTGGACGCGGGCCACGACCTGGACCGGGTGCTCTCCACCGACGACCTGGTCAGCGGCGACAACGTGTTCTTCGTGGCGACGGGGATCACCGACGGTGAGCTGATGCGCGGTGTGCGGTACCGCGCGGAGACGGCGACCACCGAGTCGATCGTGATGCGCTCCAAGTCCGGCACGATCCGGACGATCTCCTCGACCCACCGGCTGTCGAAGCTGCGCGCCTACAGCGCCATCGACTTCGACCGCGCGCAGTAGACCAGCGCGCGAGGCGGCCGAGGACGAAGGCGGCGTACGGGGGAGGGGGCGCGGGGCCACGGGCCCGCGCCCCCTCCCCCGTCCGTTCCGCCTCAGCCCGCCGCGGCTATGCGCTCCGCCGGTGCGGCGGCGGTCAGCTCGATGTCGCGCCGGCGGCGGCGGGCCAGCGCGACCCGGCGCTCGGCGGCGGTGAGCCCGCCCCACACCCCGTACGGCTCGGGCTGCATCAGCGCGTGCTCCCGGCACGCCACCATCACCGGACAGCGGGCGCAGACCCGCTTGGCGGCCTCCTCACGGGCCAGGCGGGCGGCGGTCGGCTCCTTCGACGGGGCGAAGAACAGCCCGGCCTCGTCCCGGCGGCACACCGCCTCCGAGTGCCAGGGGCCCGCCTCGTCCTCCCGGGCGGGGGTCCGCTGGGCAGGAACGGCGGCGACCTGCAGAGGCTGATGCGGCGGTTGCAGCACGGTCTACTCCTGACGACGGCTACGGCTTCGCGAGCGAGAGACGATGCAGCAGTCCATACCCGTTGCGTGTACGGCTATGCACGCAGCGGCACCGGCGCACGGGGCGCGACAAGGGCTCCGTGCGCCGTTCTGGCTGATTCCCGAACCTGCGCCCGCCGGGCCGCCGTCAGTGTCCGAGGTGCTTGCGCAGCCGCCGCTGGAGGTCCGCGACGAACTTGCCCTTCTTGGGCTTCGCCTCCACGCTGCCGAGCACCGCGTAGCCGTTCACGACGACGACCGGGGCCTCCGGGTCGTCCGACTCCGCCGCCTTGATCTCGAAGCTGCCGAGGACGCCGGAGCCGGTGCCGCGCAGCGTGACGTTCTGCGGCACCCGGATCTCGACGCTGCCGAAGATCGACGTCGCGTTGATGACGGTGAGTCGTTGGCCGAAAAGCGCCTCCGTCAGATCGATCTCCACGCTGCCGAAGAGCGAGAAGGCGTTCGTCCGGGCGCCGACGCGCCAACGGCCCTTGCGGACGGCGCTGCTGAAGACCGCCACGAGGTTGTCGGTGGGGCCGTCGGGGACCTCGGGGCCGTACGCGTACGGCTGCGGGGCCGGGCGCGCGCCGACGGCCCCGTCGGCGGCGGGCAGATCGCGGACCAGGGGCTGGAGTTCACCGACGGTCTTGGCCCGGTAGACCAGGTCGACCCGCTCCGCGTGCTCGTCCGCCGTCAGGCGCCCCTCGGCCAGCGCCTCCCGCAGGATGTCCGCGGTCCGGTCGCGGTCGGCGTCGGAGGCGCGGAGGGAGTCAGCGGGCGCGAACTCGGCGGGCGAGACCCGGGCGGCCGGCGGGGCGGCCGGTGCGGCGGGCGGCTGGGGCTGCTTCTCTAGGTCCACCGCCCCAGCGTACCCAGACGCGATAGATCGCGACTACCCCTCCGGACGGCGCACCCACCACCGGAACACCCCCTCCGGGCGGCGCTCCCACCATCGCGACTACCCCTCCGGACGGCGTGCCCACCACCGGAACACCCCTTCCGGGGACGCCCGCGCCCATGAGACGGCGGGGTCGCCTCCAGGTGAGCCTTACCTCACAGGACCGGCCCGGCGGGGGCGTTCTACCCTGGTTGACGCGCTGCCCGAGGGAGGTCAGCCGCTGTCGCCGAGTGAGGAATGGCCGTCATGGCAGAGTTTGCGTACTCCGATCTGCTCCCCCTAGGGGAGGACACCACGCCGTACCGTCTGGTGACCGCCGAGGGCGTCTCCACCTTCGAGGCCGACGGCCGTACGTTCCTCAAGGTCGAGCCGGAGGCGCTGCGCACGCTCGCCGCCGAGGCCATGCACGACATCTCGCACTACCTTCGCCCGGCCCACCTGGCGCAGCTGCGCCGGATCGTGGACGACCCGGAGGCCTCCTCCAACGACAAGTTCGTGGCGCTGGACCTCCTGAAGAACGCCAACATCGCCGCCGCGGGCGTCCTGCCGATGTGCCAGGACACCGGGACGGCGATCGTCATGGGCAAGCGCGGGCAGAACGTGCTCACCGAGGGCGGTGACGAGGAGGCCCTGTCGCACGGGATCTTCGACGCCTACACCAAGCTCAACCTGCGCTACTCGCAGATGGCCCCGCTGACCATGTGGGACGAGAAGAACACCGGCTCCAACCTCCCGGCCCAGATCGAGCTGTACGCCACCGACGGCGGCGCGTACAAGTTCCTCTTCATGGCGAAGGGCGGCGGCTCGGCCAACAAGTCGTTCCTCTACCAGGAGACGAAGGCCGTCCTCAACGAGGCCTCCATGATGAAGTTCCTGGAGGAGAAGATCCGTTCGCTGGGCACCGCGGCCTGCCCGCCGTACCACCTGGCGATCGTGGTCGGCGGCACCTCGGCGGAGTTCGCGCTGAAGACCGCCAAGTACGCCTCCGCGCACTACCTGGACGAGCTGCCCGCCGAGGGCTCCGCCACCGGGCACGGCTTCCGGGACAAGGAGCTGGAGGAGAAGGTCTTCGAGCTGACGCAGCGGATCGGGATCGGCGCCCAGTTCGGCGGCAAGTACTTCTGCCACGACGTGCGCGTGGTGCGCCTGCCCCGGCACGGCGCCTCGCTCCCCGTCGCCATCGCCGTCTCCTGCTCGGCCGACCGCCAGGCCACCGCGAAGATCACCGCCGAGGGCGTCTTCCTGGAGCAGCTGGAGAAGGACCCGGCGCGCTTCCTCCCGGACACCACCGACGAGCACCTGGACGAGGCCGGGGACGTCGTGCAGATCGACCTCAACCGGCCGATGGACGAGGTGCTGGCCGAGCTGACCAAGTACCCGGTGAAGACCCGGCTCTCGCTGACCGGCCCGCTGGTCGTGGCCCGCGACATCGCGCACGCCAAGATCAAGGAGCGGCTGGACGCGGGCGAGGAGATGCCGCAGTACCTGAAGGACCACCCCGTCTACTACGCGGGCCCGGCGAAGACGCCCGAGGGGTACGCCTCCGGCTCCTTCGGCCCGACCACGGCCGGCCGGATGGACTCGTACGTGGAGCAGTTCCAGGCGGCGGGCGGCTCGAAGGTGATGCTCGCCAAGGGCAACCGCAGCAAACAGGTCACCGACGCCTGCGGCACGCACGGCGGCTTCTACCTCGGCTCGATCGGCGGCCCGGCGGCCCGCCTCGCGCAGGACTGCATCAAGAAGGTCGAGGTCGTCGAGTACGAGGAGCTGGGCATGGAGGCGGTCTGGCGGATCGAGGTCGAGGACTTCCCCGCGTTCATCGTCGTCGACGACAAGGGCAACGACTTCTTCACCGAGCCCGCTCCCGCGCCGACGTTCACGAGCATTCCGGTCCGGGGCCCCGGCCTGGGCTGACACCGGCCGCCGGCAGCGGCAGCGGCGAGAGGGGCGCCCCCCGGGGGGGCGCCCCTCTCCTGTGTCCGGGGCCCGGGGCGCCTCTCCCGTGTCCGGGCCCCGGGGCTCCCCTCTCCGTGTCCGGGCTCCGAAGCCACCTCCGCACCACCGCCCCGCGCACCACCCCCCTCCATACGTCGAGTTCAAGCCAATCTCGTGAGAGCGGACACCCGCCCGGCCACCGGGCCCGCAACCGGTGCGCCCCGCGCGAGCGCTCCCCCGCCGGTCCTCGCGCGGGCCGCGCGCCCCTCACGGGCAGGGCGCTGTCAGCTCGACCGAACGGACCCCGCGCCAACAGGCGTTAGGCAACCCCCCGGACCCGCCCGCCGCGCGCCGCAGTCCCCGCACCCGGTGGATGGTGGCCCCCGCACCGCCGCTTTCCCGCAGCCCGCCGCCGGACGGGCTTGCGCCGGGGCGGGAGCGCCGCGAAGGCTGGTCGGACGTTCCTGGAAACTCCGCACCGGCCTGACCCGCCGGGCACGCCTCGACGCCTCGCGGACCCTTCACCCGCGCGGCCACTGCCGAACCCGGAAAGGCGGACGCCGCATGACCCCGGCCCCCCACCGCAGCCACACCGACGACCTGCTCGCCTTCATCGCCGCCAGCCCCTCCCCGTACCACGTGGTCGCGAGCGCCGCGCAGCGGCTGGAGAAGGCCGGATTCCGCGAGCTGCTCGGCACGGACGACTGGACCGGGGCGACCGGCGGCTGCTTCGTCGCCCGGGCCGGAGCGCTGATCGCGTGGTACGTCCCCGAGGGCGCGCCCGCGCACACCCCCTTCCGGATCGTCGGCACCCACACCGACTCACCGAACCTGCGGATCAAACCGGCACCCGACACCGGCAGTTCGGGCTGGCGGCAGATCGGGGTGGAGATCTACGGCGGGGTCCCGCTGAACACCTGGCTCGACCGGGACCTCGGCATCTCCGGCCGGCTGGCCCTGCGCTGCGGCCCGGACGGCGCTCCGCGCACCCGGCTGGTCCAGATCGACGAACCGCTGCTGCGCGTACCGCAATTGGCGATCCACCTGGACCGCACGGTGAACGACGGGGTGGCGCTGGACCGGCAGCGCCACATCGCCCCGATCTGGGCGCTGGGCGACCCGCGCGAGGGCGAGCTGCTGCGGCGGGTGGCGGCGGCGGCCGGGGAGGACCCGGGCGACGTGCTGGGCTGGGACCTGATGCTGCACGACATCCAGCCGCCCGGATACCTGGGCGCCGAGCGGGAGTTCGTCGTGGCCTCCCGGCTGGACAACCAGGTCTCGGTGCATGCCGGGGTGACCGCCCTGGTGGACGCGGCGACCGGGGTCACCGAGCCGTCCTTCGTCCCCGTGCTGGCCGCCTTCGACCACGAGGAGGTGGGCAGCGGCTCCGAGACCGGCGCCCAGAGCCCGCTGCTGGAGCGGGTCCTCTCCCGCTCGGTGGCGGCCCGGGGCGGCAGCGACGAGGACTGGTCACGGGCGCTGGCGGGCGCGTTCTGCGTCTCCGCGGACATGGCCCACGCGGTGCACCCCAACTACGCGGAGCGCCACGACCCCGACCACCGCCCGCTCCCCAACGGCGGCCCCACCATCAAGGTGAACGTCAACCAGCGGTACGCCACCGACTCCACCGGCATCGCGGTCTTCACGGCCGCCTGTGAGCGGGCGGGCGCCCCCTGGCAGCCCTTCGTCTCCAACAACGCGATGCCCTGCGGCACGTCGATCGGCCCCCTCACCGCCGCCCGTCTCGGCGTCACCACGGTGGACGTGGGCGTGCCGGGCCTCTCGATGCACTCGGCGCGCGAACTGTGCGGCGTGGACGACCCGGCGTATCTGGCGGCGATCCTGGGCGCGGTGATGGCGGGCCGGTGACGGCGGCGCGGTGACGGCCGTGCCCTGCCGTGCCCCGGCGGGACACGGCAGGGCGGTGACGGCGGGAGGGGGGCGGGGGCACGGCCCGCCACCCGCCTCCCGCCGTCACGCGGCTACGCGAACCGCTGCTTCGCGCTGCCGTCGCACGTCTGGAGCCTGAGCGGGTCCTTGGCCCCGGCCAGCGTCAGGCAGAGGCCGGTCGCGGCGGCCGGGCGGATGGTGCCCGCCTGGCGGACGAACTTCTGGTTGGCCGCGCCCGCGCAGTTCCACACGATGAGCGCGGCGCCCGGGTTGTACCTGGCGCCGGAGACGTCCAGGCACCGGTCGTGGCTGAGCGCGGTGCGCAGGGTCTGCGTACCGGAGTCGTACCACCAGTCCTGGTTGCGCCCGCCGTGGCAGTCCCAGCCGCCGATCGCGGTGCCGTTGCGGGTCACCGAGGCGGGGACGTCCACGCAGGTGCCGGTGGCCTCGTTCCGTACGGGGGTGAACCGGTCGTCCCAGGCCCCGGGCTGGAGGACCGGGGTGCCGGTGCTGGCCGGGTCCGCGCAGCTCGCCTCGCGGAGGCCGGAGGCGTACAGCTGGGTGAGGCAGGAGGCGAAGGCGCGGTGGCCCGCGGCGTTGGGGTGGAAGGACTGGCGTACGGAGTTCTCGTCGGGCAGTCCGGGCTTGCTCAGGTCGATGTAGAGCCCGCGCGCCCAGGGGGCCTCGCTGCACACCTCGTGGCCGTGGAAGAGGCGGGAGTTGTCGAGGTAGGTGGCGCCCGTGGCGGTGGCCGCCTCGCGCATGCCGGCCTGGAAGGCGGGGACGGCGGTGTTGCGGCCCCAGGCGGTGTCGGAGTCGTACCCCATGCCGCCGCAGATGAGCTTGCCGGGGAAGTTCGGGTTGTCCCGGAAGTCCGGGCCGATCGGGCTCGGGTAGCCCATCAGGACGAGCTTGTAGTCGTCGTTCGCGTAGCCGGCGTCCGTCATCACCGTCCGCAGGTCGCGGACGGTCGCCTCGACCTTGGGGACCAGCCCGTCCACGCGGGCCTGCCAGCCGCCCGCGTACTTGGGCTCGCACGGGCCCTGGAGGGTGATGTAGCGGACCACGCAGTCGGTCATGACCGGGCCGAACTGGAGGTCGTCGTTGGCTCCGGCGACCAGCACGACCATCTTGATCCGGGTGTTGCGGGCCTTCACGGCGAGGCTGTCGCTCTGGACCAGCTCGTCGGCGTACTGCTTGTTTCCGCCGATCTTGATGTTCCCGGTATAGGCGCCGGAGCACGAGACGTTGTACGTGACGTCCGCCGCGATGCCCGTGCGGTGGATGGCGGCCTCCGGCGAACGGTGGCACCAGTTGTCCGGCCCGTTGGTGCCGGGGTCGTAGGTGCCGACGCCCTCGCCGGAGATCTCACTGTCGCCCAGCGAGATCAGCCCGGTCTTCCGTTCGGCCAGCGGCCGTTCGGCCGGACTGCCGTACAGCTGGGTGGCCTCGGCCGCCCGGATCGTCTCGAGCGCGGGCGGGAGAGGGGTGGATGCGAGTGTGCCGGTGCCGGTACCCGAATCGGCCGCGCCGGCCGGTCCGGCGACCGCCAGAGTGGTGGCGGCCACCGCGAACACGGCGGTGACGGCGGCCGTGCGGCGGAGCCGGTGAAGGCCGCGGAGCCCTCGGATTCTGAGCCTGGTGCGCCTCATTGCGCCTCCCGGGTGTGTAGTTACCCCGGGTATTTACTGGCCGGTAGGCGACTTGGGAATAGCTGGAACAAGACATGTGCTCATCTTTTGCAGGAGGTTTAAACACGATGGCCGACGCGACGACAGATCCGCGGGACAGTGCGGAGTTCCGGATCGAGCACGACTCGATGGGCGAGGTGAAGGTCCCCCTCCACGCCAAGTGGCGGGCGCAGACACAGCGGGCGGTGGAGAACTTCCCGCTCTCCGGACAGCGGCTGGAGCGGGCGCACATCGAGGCGCTGGCCCGGATCAAGGGCGCGGCCGCCAAGGTCAACGCCGAGCTGAAGGTGCTGGACCCGGAGATCGCGGACGCGATCCAGAAGGCGGCGGCCGAGGTCGCGTCGGGCCGCTGGGACGCGCACTTCCCGGTGGACGTCTTCCAGACGGGCTCCGGCACCTCGTCGAACATGAACACCAACGAGGTCATCGCCACCCTCGCCACCGAGCGGCTCGGCCGCGAGGTCCACCCCAACGACCATGTCAACGCCTCGCAGTCGTCCAACGACGTCTTCCCCTCCTCCATCCACGTCGCGGCGACCGCCGCCGTCACCGCCGATCTGATCCCCGCGCTGGACCATCTGGCGGAATCCCTGGGGCGGAAATCAGCCGAGTTCGCGGAGGTCGTCAAGTCCGGCCGTACGCATCTGATGGACGCCACCCCGGTCACCCTCGGCCAGGAGTTCGGCGGCTACGCGGCGCAGATCCGCTACGGCGTGGAGCGGCTGCGCGCCTCCCTGCCCCGGCTGGCCGAACTCCCCCTGGGCGGTACGGCGGTGGGCACCGGCATCAACACCCCGCCCGGCTTCTCCGCCGCCGTGATCGCGGAGGTGGCGGCGGTCACCGGGCTGCCGCTGACCGAGGCGCGCGACCACTTCGAGGCGCAGGGGGCCCGGGACGGGCTGGTGGAGACCTCGGGCCAGCTCCGTACGATCGCGGTCTCGCTCACCAAGATCTCCAACGACCTGCGGTGGATGGCCTCCGGACCGCGCACCGGCCTCGCGGAGATCAACCTGCCCGACCTCCAGCCGGGCTCCTCGATCATGCCCGGCAAGGTCAACCCGGTGATCCCGGAGGCGGTCCTGATGGTCGCCGCCCAGGTCACCGGGAACGACGCCACGGTCGCCGCGGCGGGCGCGGCGGGCAACTTCGAGCTGAACGTGATGCTCCCGGTCATCGCGAAGAACCTGCTGGAGTCCGTACGGCTGCTGGCCAACGCTTCCCGGCTGCTGGCAGACCGCACGGTGGACGGCATCACCGCCAACGCCGAGCGGGCCCGCGCCTACGCCGAGTCCTCCCCCTCGGTGGTCACCCCGCTCAACCGGTACATCGGCTACGAGGCGGCGGCGAAGGTCGCCAAGCAGTCGCTGAAGGACGGCACGACGATCCGCGAGACCGTGCTCGCCGCCGGGTACGTGGAGCGCGGCGAGCTGACCCTGGAGCAACTGGACGAGGCGCTCGACGTGTTGCGGATGACACGGCCGTGACACGAGGGTCGCCCGGGGCCCGTGGGGGCTCCCGGGTGACCCGCCCGGCACCGTCCGGGCACACCGGGTGACCTGAGTCGCAGCGGGCGGGAGCGGACGCTCCGTAAGATCCATCCATGACAGGTACGGGAGAGTGCGCACGCTGGGCGCCGGGGGACCAGATCCTCTGGCGCTACCGCGACAACGGCCGGGCCCACCGGCCGCCCGGCGGGCCGCCCGTGCACATCTGCCGCCCGGTGACCGTCGTCCAGGACACCGCCGAGCTGCTCGCCGTCTGGATGGCGCCCGGCACCGAGTGCGTCCGGCCGGTCCTCGCCGACGGCACCCAGGTGCACGCCGAACCGCTCGCCACCCGCTACACCGCCCCGCGCACCACGGCCCGCTCCACCTGGTTCGGCGCCGGGGTGCTGAAGCTGGCCCGGCCCGGGGACCCGTGGTCGGTCTGGCTCTTCTGGGACCGGGGGTGGACCTTCCGGAACTGGTACGTGAACCTGGAGGAACCGCACACCCGGTGGTCCGGAGGGGTGGATTCCGAGGATCACTTTCTCGACATCTCCGTGCACCCGGACCGGAGCTGGAAGTGGCTCGACGAGGACGAGTTCGCCCAGGCGCAGCACGTCGGTCTGATGGACCGGGCGACCGCGGCCCGGGTCCGGGAGGCGGGGCTCGCGGCGGTCGAGGTGATCGCGGCGTGGGGCTCGCCGTTCCGGGACGGCTGGGAGCACTGGCGGCCCGATCCGGGATGGCCGGTTCCGCCACTGCCGGATGACTGGGACCGTACCCCTGCCCACATGCCGTCGTGAGACCCTGGACCCACCCCGTGGGGGCCCGGTCGGCAGGCCCGGATCCCCGAGGGGGGCGCCGGCCGGTCCGGCGCGCGCCACACCGGATCTGACCACAAGTCATCGCACCGGTCGTGCGGAACGGCGGGCCACGGACCCGGCCGGACCGCCCGGTCGCAGGCCACCACGAGGGGGTGGAGCCGTGTTCGCCGCCCGCTGCCGCCCCGCCGCGAGCGCTCCGGCCGCCGCGCGGAACGTCGTCGTCCGGCCATCGTGCGGACGTTCGGTTTCAGCCCCGTCCGCCGGGGCATCCGCAGACAGCCGTTGTCCTCATCGCGGTCGCCGGGGCACAGTGGCGCCCCACGGGGCGACTGCCTCATACAACCGGCCCGGACGGACGGAATCCCACGCGTGACGGAGCACCCCACCTCCCACGAAGGCCGGCAGCCTCTCGCCGCCCGGCAGCAGGAGCGCACCCGGCCCCGGCAGCAGGACGCCACGGCCGCGGCCGCCGCGGCCGCGATCCCGTCGCCGGCCGCCGCGCCGGCCCCCGGGACCGGAGCCGCCGCCCTCGCCGACGCCCAGTCAGCCACCCGGCGCGAGGGCGACCGGCTGCGCTTCGTCGGCGCGGCCACCCGGCGGATCGCCCGGGGCATAGATCTGGACGAGATCGTGCTCGGGCTCTGCCGGGCGAGCGTGCCGACGTTCTCCGACGCGATCCTGGTCTATCTGCGCGACCCGCTCCCGGTCGGGGACGAGCGGCCGGTCAGCCCGTTCGTGCTGCGGCTGCGCCGGAGCGACCGGCTCCGCCACACCGAGGAGGACGGCGAGGCGGCTTCCGAGACCGAGCGGCTGCGGCCGCTGCTCACCGACCCGACGGCCGATCTGATGCCCGCCGCCGAGCTGTGCGAGGTGCGGGCGGGCGGCGCGCTGGCGGAGGTGCTGCGCGGGGTGCGGCCGGTCTTCGGCGACTCGGCGGCGGCCCGCGCCGCCCTGCCCGAGCTGCTGGGCGCCGGGCGCCCGGTCCCCACCGGCCACCGGGCGATCCTCGCCCCGCTGCGCGGCAGACGCCGGGTGATCGGCGCGGCCGTCTTCGTACGGTCCACCGAACGGCCCCCGTTCGAGGCCAGTGACCTGCTGGTGGCCGCACAGCTGGCGACGCACACCGCGCTCGGCATCGACAAGGCCGTGCTGTACGGGCGCGAGGCCTACATCGCGGACGAGTTGCAGCGCACGATGCTCCCGGACTCGCTCCCCCAGCCCACCGGCGTACGCCTGGCGTCCCGCTACCTCCCGGCGGCCGAGACGGCCCGGGTCGGCGGCGACTGGTACGACGCGATCCCGCTGCCAGGCAGCCGGGTCGCCCTGGTCGTCGGGGATGTGATGGGCCACTCCATGACCTCCGCCGCGATCATGGGCCAGCTGCGGACCACCGCCCAGACCCTGGCCCAGCTGGACCTGCCGCCGCAGGAGGTGCTGCACCACCTGGACGAGCAGGCGCAGCGGCTCGGCAGCGACCGCATGGCCACCTGCCTCTACGCGGTGTACGACCCGGTCGCGCACCGGATCACCATCGCCAACGCCGGTCACCCGCCGCCCGTGCTGCTGCATCTGGGCGGCCGGGCCGAGGTGCTGCGGGTGCCGCCGGGCGCCCCGATCGGGGTGGGCGGGGTCGACTTCGAGGCCGTCGAGCTGGACGCCCCGGCCGGGGCCACGCTCCTGCTCTACACGGACGGGCTGGTCGAGTCGCGGCTGCGGGACGTGTGGACGGGCATCGAGCAGCTGCGGGAGCGCCTCGCGGCGACCGCGCAGCTCACCGGGGACGACCACTCCCCGCCGCTGGAGGCCCTCTGCGACGACGTGCTGGACATGCTGGGCCCGGGCGACCGGGACGACGACATCGCCCTGCTCGCCGCCCGCTTCGACGGGATCGCGCCGAGCGATGTGGCGTACTGGTACCTGGAGCCGGAGGACGCGGCTCCGGGCCGGGCCCGCAGGCTGGCCCGGCGGGCGCTGAGCCGGTGGGGCCTGGAGGAGCTGTCCGACGAGGTGGAGCTGCTGGTCAGCGAGGTCGTCACCAACGCGGTGCGCTACGCGGAGCGGCCGGTGACGCTGCGGCTGCTGCGGACGGACATCCTGCGCTGCGAGGTGGGCGACGACTCACCCCAGCTGCCCCGGCAGCGCCGGGCGCGCGAGACGGACGAGGGCGGGCGCGGGCTGTTCCTGGTGAACCGGCTGGCGCGGCGGTGGGGTGCGACCCGACTGTCGACGGGCAAGGTCGTCTGGTTCGAGATGGCGACGCGGAGCCAGTAGCCGGACACGGGTGAGGGGCGGTACCGGCCGGTACCGCCCCTCACCCATGTCCACTCGCGCGTACGGGGTCAGTCCCCCGCGCCGCCGCCTCCGGGCCGCTCGCCCGGCTGCCCGTCGCTCTCCCCCGGCTGGGGCGGGATCTCGGGGCTGGTGGGCGGGACGGTCGGCGGGGTGATCGTCGGCGGGGCCGAGGGCGTGGTCGGGGTCTCGCTGGGCGTCTGGCTCGGCGGAGTCTTTGACGGCGTCTCGGACGGGGTGGGCTTCTCCGACGGGGTCGGCTCCTCCGACGGCGTCTTCGAGGGGGTCGGGGGCGGCGGCGGGACCTCGCCGCGCTCCACGTCCTGGAGGTCGAAGGTGGCGTTCGAGCCGCCGCCGAGGGCACCGAGGGTGTAGTCCGCCCAGATCCGGGCCGGGAAGCCACCGCCGTTGGCCCGGCCGGAGTTGGCCGTACCGGTGAGGGAGACCTGCCGGCCGCCCTGGGGGGACTCGCCGAACAGGGCGACGACCGTGGTCAGTTCGGGGGTGTACCCGGCGAACCAGGCCGACTTGTTCTCTTCCGACGTGCCCGTCTTGCCCGCCGCCTGGTAGGCGGAGGTGTTGGCGGCGCGGCCGGAGCCGGACTCGACGACGCCCTTGAGCGCGGAGGTGACGGTGTCGGCCGAGGCGCGGCTGATGGCCTGCTGCTTCTTGGGCGCCTCCGGCTTCACCGTACGGGCGCGGTGCTCGGCGGACTGGAGGATGTGCGGGGTGACCTTGCGGCCGTGGTTGTCCAGGGTCGCGTAGACGCCCGCCATGTCCCAGGTGGAGGCGTTCATGGTGCCGAGGGTGACGGCGGGGCGCTCGGGGAAGTTCTTGTCCGGCACGCCGAGGGCGAGCGCGGTCTTCTTGGTGGCGGCCGGTGTCACGTCCACGATCATCTGCGCGAAGACGGAGTTGACCGAGCTGTTCATCGCCTTCTGGACGGAGATCGGGCCGTAGCTCCGGTCGTCCTCGTTCTGCGGGTTGAACGGGGTGTCGCTGCCGACGACGGGCCGCTTGCTGGTGCCGTCGTAGATCGTGTTGAGCCCGATCAGGCTGCCGTCCTGCGTCTTCGCCTCGTTCTCCAGGGCGGCGGCGAGCACCAGCGGCTTGAAGGTGGAGGCGGGCTGGTAGTCCTGGCGGGTGGCGTTGTTGACGTAGTGCTTGACGTAGTCCTCGCCGCCGTACATCGCCAGCACCTTGCCCGTCTTCGGGTCGACGGAGGTCGCG
This sequence comes from Streptomyces araujoniae, assembly GCF_050871195.1. Classification (NCBI taxonomy): domain Bacteria; kingdom Bacillati; phylum Actinomycetota; class Actinomycetes; order Kitasatosporales; family Streptomycetaceae; genus Streptomyces; species Streptomyces araujoniae. The sequence continues at coordinate 5,185,687 of NZ_CP194070.1, read as the reverse complement.
CCGGCCTGGACGGTGGCGTCGATCTTGTTGCCCTGGCGGTCGAGCTGGGACTCCAGCTCCTTCTTCACCGACTTCTCCAGCTGCTGCTGGCGCTTCTTGTCGATGGTGAGGGTGAAGGTCCAGCCGCCCGCCTCACGGTCCTCGGCGGAGATGCCCTGCTTGTCCAGCTCCTTGTTGACCGCCTCGACGAGGTAGCCGGTCTGGCCCTCCATGCCCTGGGCGGGCTTGGGCTTGTCCGGGACCGGGAACTCCTGCTTCGCCCGCTCGGCCTCGGTCAGCCAGCCCATCTCCACCATGTTCCGCAGGGTGTAGGCCCAGCGCTCCTTGACCAGGCGCTTGCCGGTGTCGGTGGCGGTGGCCCAGTCGTACTGGCTGGGGGCCTGGAGGAGGGAGGCGAGGTAGGCGCCCTGGGAGACGTTCAGGTCCTTGGCGTCGACGCCGTAGTACGCCTGGGAGGCCGCCTGGATGCCGCTGGCGCCGCGTCCGTAGTAGGCGGTGTTGATGTACCCGGCGAGGATCTGCTCCTTGGACTGCTTCTGGTCGACCTTGAGCGAGATCACCAGCTCGCGGAGCTTGCGGCTGATGGTGGGGTCCTGCGTGAGGTAGTAGTTCTTCACGTACTGCTGGGTGATGGTCGAGCCACCCTGCTTGCCCTTGCCGCTGAGCGTGTTGATCAGACCGCGGGTCGTGCCCTTGAGGTCGACGCCCTGGTCCTTGTAGAAGGTCTTGTTCTCGGCGGCGACGAAGGTGCGCTGCACCTCCGTGGGCACCTGGGCCAGGTCGACGATCTGCCGGTTGACGCCGTTGTTGGAGCGGGCGAGGACCGTGCCGTCGCTGTACTGGTAGACGTTGCTCTGCCGCTCCGCCAGGGCGTTGGGGGCGGGGACGGGGACGTACAGGTAGAGCGCGAGGAACGCGCCCATGCCCAGCAGGACGATCCCGAAGAACGTCCCCAGCAGCTTCTTCCAGGTGAAGAGTCTGCGTATGCCGCCGCTCTTCGCGGCCCGGCGCGATGCCCGCGCCTGGGCTCGTCGCGCATCCGCTCGACCCATGACTGTGTTGCTCCCGCTTCTCTGCTCGACCGGCTCGCTCGGCCCACCCAGTCCGTCCAGACCTGCCAGCTAACACCGTCGGCGGGGACAAAAGGCAAGCGATCCAGTCTTTTCCGGGCGTGACAATCAGCACGCGTTCCCAAGGGAACCGACTCCTCAGGGGTGCGCAAGGTTGCGAGAACCGTTAATGTGAGATCACATTGCTAGCGCGGTGCGAGCCGCACGGAACGGGGGACCCCATGACCTCACAGCACGACGGCCACCGATCGGAGACGGCCGCGGCCGAGCTCGACATCGACGCCCCCGACATGCCCGAGCCGCAGGTCACGGAGGTCACCGCGCACTCGATCCCGGGCGGCCTGGGGCTGCTGCTGACGGTGCTCGGGGTGCTGGCGGGCGTCGGCCTCGCGATCACCGGCGGCGTGATCGGGGCGGGCGGGAACAACGCCGTCGGCGTCCCGCTCTGCGTCTTCGGCATCCTGCTCGCCTTCGCCTCCTTCTTCTGCATGAGCGGTGTGAAGATGGTCGCTCCGGGCGAGGCCCGGGTGATCCAGCTCTTCGGCCGGTACGTCGGCACCATCCGCGCCGACGGGCTGCGCTGGGTCAACCCGCTGACCTCCAGCCGCAAGATCTCCACCCGCGTCCGCAACCACGAGACCGCCGTCCTCAAGGTCAACGACGCCTACGGCAACCCGATCGAGCTGGCCGCGATCGTCGTCTGGAAGGTCGAGGACACCGCGCAGGCCCTCTTCGAGGTCGACGACTTCCTGGAGTTCGTCGCCACCCAGACCGAGTCGGCCGTCCGGCACATCGCCATCGAGTACCCGTACGACGCCCACGAGGAGGACGGCCTCTCGCTGCGCGGCAACGCCGAGGAGATCACCGAGAAGCTGGCTGTCGAGCTGACCGCCCGGGTGAAGGCCGCGGGCGTCCGCATCATCGAGTCGCGCTTCAGCCACCTCGCGTACGCCCCCGAGATCGCCTCCGCCATGCTCCAGCGCCAGCAGGCCGGCGCGGTCGTCGCGGCCCGCCAGCAGATCGTCGAGGGCGCGGTGGGCATGGTGGAGATGGCCCTGAGCCGGATCGCCGAACAGGACATCGTGGAACTGGACGCCGAGCGGAAGGCCGCCATGGTCAGCAATCTGATGGTCGTGCTGTGCGGCGACCGAGCGGCCCAGCCGGTCCTCAATACGGGCAGCCTCTACCAGTGACCGACGAGACACCGCCCCGGCGGACGCCGGCCGCCCGGCCGCGGCAGCGCAAGCAGATGCTGCTGCGGCTGGACCCCGCGGTGCACGACGCGCTGGCCCGCTGGGCCTCCGACGAGCTGCGCAGCGCCAACGCGCAGATCGAGTTCCTGCTGCGCCGGGCGCTGAAGGAGGCGGGGCGGCTGCCGGGGTCGGCGGCGCCCATCGCCCGCCGGGGCCGCCCGCCGAAGCAGCCGCCGGAGGAGCCGGGGGCGGACGGGACGGACAGGACGGACGGCACGTAGACCCCCGCGGACCGGGGCGGGGGACGCGCCTCCTGGGCCGGTGGAGGTATTCCGGCCGCGTATACACGGCAGGTATACACACCGTGTAGAGTGCTCCTCATGTCTATCGGTCACACCCTCCTGGGGCTCCTGGAAGCCGGGCCACGCCACGGCTACGACCTGAAGCGGACCTTCGACGAGAAGTTCGGCCAGGACCGCCCCCTCCACTACGGCCAGGTCTACTCGACGATGTCCCGCCTCCTGAAGAACGGGCTCGTCGAGGTCGACGGCATAGAGAGCGAAGGAGGGCCCGAGCGCAAGCGGTACGCCATCACCGACGCCGGGATCACCGACGTCTCGCGCTGGCTCGCCCAGCCCGAGAAACCGGAGCCGTACCTCCAGTCGACGCTCTACACCAAGGTCGTCCTGGCGCTCCTCACCGACCGCAGCGCGGCCGACGTGCTGGACACCCAGCGCTCGGAGCACCTGCGGATGATGCGCATCCTCACCGACCGCAAGCGGAAGGGCGACCTCGCGGACCAGCTGATCTGCGACCACGCCCTGTTCCACCTGGAAGCCGATCTGCGCTGGCTGGAACTGACCGCCGCCCGGCTCGGCCAGCTCTCCAAGGTGGTGACCGCGTGATCCCCGACGGCGCCCTCCTCGCCGCCCACGACCTGCGCAAGACCTACGGCTCGACGCCCGCCCTGGACGGCGCCTCGTTCTCCGTCCACTCCGGTGAGGTCGTCGCCGTGATGGGCCCCTCCGGCTCCGGCAAGTCGACCCTGCTGCACTGTCTGGCCGGGATCATCACCCCGGACTCCGGCACCATCAGCTACGCGGGGCGCGAGCTGTCCGCGATGTCGGACGCCGAGCGCAGCGCCCTGCGCCGCAGCGACTTCGGCTTCGTCTTCCAGTTCGGCCAGCTGGTTCCCGAGCTGACCTGCGTGGAGAACGTCGCGCTGCCGCTGCGGCTCAACGGGGTGAAGCGCAAGGCGGCCGAGCGCACCGCCCGGGAGTGGATGGAGCGCCTGGAGGTCGAGGACCTCGGTGCCAAGCGCCCCGGCGAGGTCTCCGGCGGCCAGGGCCAGCGGGTCGCCGTGGCCCGCGCGCTGGCCGGCTCCCCGAAGGTGATCTTCGCGGACGAGCCGACCGGCGCCCTGGACTCCCTCAACGGCGAGCGGGTGATGGAGCTGCTCACCGAGGCCGCCCGCTCCTCCAACGTGGCGGTCGTCCTGGTCACCCACGAGGCCCGGGTCGCCGCCTACTCCGACCGTGACGTGACCGTGCGGGACGGCCGGGCGCTCGATCTGGAGCACGCCGTATGACGCTGCTCGACTCCCGTACGACACCGCCCGCCGCACCGGAGGGCCCGAAGCCGCCCCCGCGCGGCGCGTCCGCCCTCCGGGACCTCGGCCTCGGCATCCGGTTCGCCGCCGCCGGGGGCCGCGAGGGCTGGATACGTACGCTGCTGACGGCGGTCGGCGTCGGCCTCGGGGTGGCGCTGCTGCTGCTCGCCTCCGCCGTGCCGCACATGCTCGATGCCCGCTCCGGCCGCGACCAGGCCCGCAGCGAGGTGAAGGCCTCCGCCGCCGACTCGGCGAAGTCGGACACCTCGGTGCTGCGGCTCGACACGGGTACGGAGTACCGCGACCGGACGGTCATCGGCCGGCTGCTGCACGCCGAGGGTCCGGCGCCCGTCCGCCCGCCGGGGTTGGACCGCTTCCCCGCGCCGGGCGACATGCTGGTCTCCCCCGCGCTGAAGGAGCTGCTCGAAGCGCCCGGCGGCGAACTGCTGCGCGAGCGGCTGCCGTACGACATCACCGGCACGATCGGTGACGCCGGGCTGCGCTCGCCGGGCGAGCTGTTCTACTACGCGGGCAGCGACACCCTGACGCTTGCCGCCGGCGCCGAGCGGATCTCCGGCTACGGGACCCACCGCGCCACCGACCCGCTCCCGCCGCTGCTGGTCGTGCTGACCGTCATGGTCTGTGTCGTGCTGCTGGTGCCGGTCGCCATCTTCATCGCCACCGCCGTGCGCTTCGGCGGCGACCGGCGCGACCGGAGGCTCGCCGCGCTGCGCCTGGTCGGCGCGGACATCCGCACCACCCGGCGGGTGGCCGCCGGGGAGGCGCTGTTCGGGGCGGTGCTCGGGCTGCTGTTCGGGCTGGTCTTCTTCCTGGTGGGGCGGGAGTTCATCGGCTCGGTGGAGATCTGGGACGTCAGCGCGTTCCCGGCCGACGTGGTGCCCGACCCGCTGCTCGGCCTGATGATCACGGTCGCGGTGCCGCTGACCGCCGTGCTCGTCACGCTGGTGGCGATGCGCTCGGTGGTGATCGAGCCGCTCGGGGTCGTACGCCGGGGCAAGGACCGGGGCCGCCGGCTCTGGTGGCGGCTGCTCATGCCCGTCGCGGGTCTGGCGGTGCTCGGGATCACCGGCCCGGTCGACGAGTACGCGTACGAGCCCGTGAAGCCGTTCCCGATCGCGGCCGGGGCCGTGCTGGTGCTGGTCGGTCTCGCCCTGCTGCTGCCGTGGCTGGTCGAGGCGTGCGTGAAGCGGCTGCGCGGCGGTCCGGTGCCCTGGCAACTGGCCGTGCGCAGGCTCCAGCTGAGCAGCGGGGCCGCGTCCCGCGCGGTCAGCGGGGTGACGGTGGCGGTGGCCGGGGCGATCGCCCTGCAGATGCTGTTCGCGGCGATGAACGCCGACTTCAACCGGATGACCGGCCAGGACCCCGCCCGGGCCCAGTTCGCCGGCTACTCGGAGAACGTCACCGGCGAGGCGGCCACCTCGGCCATCGAGCAGTTCCGCGCCACCAAGGGCGTGGAGGTGGTGATCGGCTCGGTGCAGGCGTACGCCACCAAGCCCGGCGTCTACGCCGACGACGACATCCCGCCCACCACCTCGGTGACCGTCGGCACCTGCGACACCCTGCGCGAGCTGGCCCGGATCACCTCCTGCGAGGACGGCGACACCTTCGTCGTCCACCCGCCGGGCGACAAGGACATGTCCTTCTGGATCGACCAGGCCGCCCGCAAGGGCCAGGTGGTCGAGATCGGCTCCGGGACGGGCAAGCCGCTGCGGTGGACCCTGCCCGCCGACTCCCCCACCGTGCAGGGCCGCAAGGACCCGATGGGCGACACGCACTACGGGATCATGGCGACCACCGGCGCGGTCGACGCGAGTACGCTGCCCGGCGCGCAGATCACCGCCCAGATCCGGGTCGACCGGAGCGTGCCGGACGTCGCCGAGCACGTACGGAACACGGCGGCCCGCATCGATCCCGGGATGCGCTTCGTCACCCTGGACTCGGTGGAGCGCGACCGGCAGTACGACAGCATCCAGACCGGGCTCAAGGTCGGGGCGAGCGTGGTGCTGCTGCTGATCGCCGCCTCGATGCTGGTCTCCCAGGTGGAGCAGTTGCGCGAGCGCAAGCGGCTGCTGTCGGTGCTGGTCGCCTTCGGCACCCGGCGTACGACGATGGGCTGGTCGGTGCTGTGGCAGACCGCCGTCCCGGTCTTCCTCGGCCTGGTGATCGCGGTCGCGGGCGGGCTGGGGCTGGGCGCCATGCTGGCCTGGATGATCGCGAAGTCCGTCTCCGACTGGTGGCTGTTCCTGCCGCTGACGGGGGTCGGCGCGGGGCTGATCCTGCTGGTGACGGCGGCGTCGATGCCGTCGCTGTGGCGGCTGATGCGGCCGGACGGGCTGCGGACGGAGTAGCCGGGAGCGGGGATCACGTGGGTGCGGCCGGGCGGAAGTCCGGCCGCACCCGCGCGCGTTCACGCGTTCGTACGGCAGGGGCGTCGGCCACCCGACCGCACCCGCACGTGTCCACGCGTTCACGTGTCCACGCATTCACGCATTCACGCATTCACGCGCTGATGCGCTCACGCGCTCATGCGGGAGGCGCGTCCACCACCCGCACCGGGAGCGGCTTCATCGCCCCGCGCAGCGCCGCCCCGAACTCCTCGAACTCGCCGCCCCGCGCGGAACCCGCCCGCATCGCGAGGGCCACCCGCCGGGTCGGGGCCGGGTGGGCGAAGTACCCGGTGGCCAGGGCGTCGTTGCGGGCGGTCTCCACCGTGAGGGCGGTGCGCGGCAGCAGCGTCACCCCGAGCCCGCCCGCCACCAGCTGGACGAGCGTGGAGAGCCCGGCGGCGGTCGTGGTGACCGGAGCCCCCTCCGTACGGCCCGCCTCCCGGCAGATGTCCAGGGCCTGGTCGCGCAGGCAGTGGCCTTCGTCGAGGAGGAGCAGCGGCAGCTCCCGCAGCGCCTCGCGCGGGATGTCGGCGCGGCCGCCGAGCCAGTGGTCCTGCTCCATGACCAGCACGAAGTCCTCGTCGAAGAGCGGGATCTCGCTGACCCCGGGGACCCCGAGCGGCACGGCGAGGAGGAGCAGGTCCAGCCGTCCCGCGGCGAGCCCCTCCAGCAGGGAGGAGGTCTGCTCCTCGTGGACCTGGAGGTCGAGGTCCGGGTAGTGGTCCTGGACCAGCCGGAGGACGGTGGGCAGGAGGTAGGGGGCGACGGTCGGGATGACGCCGAGCCGGAGCACCCCGGTGAACGGCGCCCGGGCCGCCTCGGCCTCCTCCATCAGCGCGGCGACGGCCTCCAGCACGACGGCGGTCCGCCCCGCGAGCCGCTCCCCGGCGGGCGAGAGCAGCACCTTGCGGGTCGTACGCTCGATGAGCTGGACACCCAGTGCCTCCTCCAGGGTGGAGACGGCTCCGGAGAGTGCCGGCTGACTCATCCCGATTGCGGCCGCCGCGTCCCGGAAGTGCAGATGTTCCGCGACGGCGGCGAAGGCGCGCAGCTGGGCGAGGCTGGGCTGCCTGGTGGCCGGCCTGCCGGACTGCTTGGGGCGTATGCCCTGTTTACCCTGGCCCACTGATAGGCACCTCCGATCATCGCGACCGAGTGTAGCTATTTCCCTGATCAATGCACTCTGTGCCAAGGTGGATCTCGTCCAACCCTCAGGAACTCGCCCAAAAGGGGAGTTTCGACGTTGCAAGGAGTGCGCGTGCTCACTGTCGGTGACAAGTTCCCCCAGTTCGACCTGACCGCTTGTGTCTCGCTGGAGAGCGGCAAGGAGTTCGAGCAGATCAACCACAAGACCTACGAGGGCAAGTGGAAGATCGTCTTCGCGTGGCCGAAGGACTTCACGTTCGTCTGCCCCACGGAGATCGCCGCCTTCGGCAAGCTGAACGAGGAGTTCGCCGACCGCGACGCCCAGGTCCTCGGCTTCTCCGGTGACTCCGAGTTCGTGCACCACGCCTGGCGCAAGGACCACCCGGACCTGACCGACCTGCCCTTCCCGATGCTGGCCGACTCGAAGCACGAGCTCATGCGTGACCTCGGCATCGAGGGCGAGGACGGCTTCGCCCAGCGCGCCGTCTTCATCGTCGACCAGAACAACGAGATCCAGTTCACGATGGTGACCGCCGGTTCCGTGGGCCGTAACCCCAAGGAGGTCCTGCGGGTCCTCGACGCCCTGCAGACCGACGAGCTGTGCCCGTGCAACTGGACCAAGGGCGAGAACACCCTCGACCCGGTCGCGCTCCTCTCGGGCGAGTGAGCTGATACCGACATGGCTCTCGACGAACTGAAGTCCGCCATACCGGACTTCGCCAAGGACCTGAAGCTGAACCTCGGTTCGGTCATCGGCAACAGCGACCTCCCCCAGCAGCAGCTGTGGGGCACCGTGCTGGCCTGCGCGATCGCCTCGCGCTCGCCGAAGGTGCTGCGCGAGCTGGAGCCCGAGGCGAAGGCCAACCTCTCGCCGGAGGCGTACACCGCGGCGAAGTCGGCGGCCGCCGTCATGGCGATGAACAACGTCTTCTACCGGACCCGGCACCTGCTGTCGGACCCGGAGTACGGCACGCTCCGCGCGGGCCTGCGGATGAACGTCATCGGCAACCCGGGCGTGGAGAAGGTCGACTTCGAGCTGTGGTCGCTCGCCGTCTCCGCGATCAACGGCTGCGGCCAGTGCCTGGACTCGCACGAGCAGGTGCTCCGCAAGGCCGGTGTGGACCGGGAGACCGTCCAGGAGGCCGTCAAGATCGCCTCGGTGATCCAGGCCGTCGGTGTGACCCTCGACGCCGAGGCCGTACTCGCCGAGTAGTCACCCCGCACCACCCCTGACGTACGGAAGAGCCCCGGGACGACCGACCGTCCCGGGGCTCTTCCGCGTCCGTACAGACGCCTACTTCTGCGGCGGCTCGCCCTCGGACGGCCCCGGGGGTGCGGGCTCTGCGCCCGGCTCGTCCGGCCCCTGAGCGGCCCGGGGTGCGGCGGGCGGTGAGGGCGGCGGCTCCGCCGGGCCCGCCGCCGGGGCGGCCCCCAGCGCGGTGGCCCCGTGCTGTCCGCCGACCGGGGCGGGCGTGGCGTACGAGCGGAGGTAGCCGACCACCGTGTTGACGACCGCGACCAGCGGTACGGCGACGACCGCGCCGCCGATGCCCGCGACCAGGCCGCCCGTGGCCACGGAGAGGACCACGGCCAGCGGGTGGACGCGGACCGCCCGGCCGAGGATGAAGGGCTGGAGGATGTGGCCCTCGATCTGCTGCACCGCCAGCACCACGACCAGCACCATCAGCGCGGTGAACACGCCCTCGGTGACCAGCGCGACGACGACCGCCAGCGCCCCGGAGACCACGGCACCGAGCAGCGGGATGAAGGCGAACAGGAAGATGAAGACGGCCAGCGGCACCGCGAGCGGCACGTTGAGGAAGTAGAGGCCGAGTCCGATGAAGATGGCGTCGATCAGGGCGACGAGCACCGTCCCGCGGACATAGGCGGTCAGGGTCCGCCAGGCGCGCGGCCCGGCCCCCGCGACCCCGGGGCGGGCGGCGGCGGGCACCAGCTTCAGCGACCACTCCCAGATGCGCCGGCCGTCGTAGAGCAGGAAGAGCGTGGAGAACATCGCCAGCAGCAGCCCGGTGAGGAACTCCACCATCACGGTGACGCCCTGGAGCCCGGCGGAGGTGATCTCCTCGGTGTTGGTGCCGATGGTGTCGCTGAGGTTCTTGGCGATGTCGTTGATCTGCGACTCGGTGACGTGGAAGGGGCTGTCCAGCAGCCAGCGCTTCAACTCGTCGATACCGTCGCGGACCCGGTCGGAGAGCGTGTCGAGGTTCTCCATCACCTGCCACACGACGAACCAGCCGACCAGCCCGATGATCACGAACCCGAGGACGGCGGTCACGGCGGTGGCGAGCCCGTGCGGCAGCCCTATCCGCTTGAGCCGGACCACGGTCGGCTGGAGCATCGCGGTGATGAGCAGGGCGGCGGCGAAGGCGAGGACCACCAGCTGCACGGCGGTGATGACCTGCATCAGCACCCAGAGGGTCCCGGCCAGCACGAGCAGCCGCCACCCCGCCTCGGCCGCGACCCGCATCCCCCACGGAATCGCCGCGACCGGATCGGGCTTGGCGGCCACGGAGGGGGCGTACGAGGGCGGCGCGGGCACCCGGCCGGGATCCTGGGCGTCCGAGGGCGCCCCGTTGCCCCCGCGGGGGTCGTCGTCGTCCACGGCGCGCGCCCGGCGCTCTTCCAGGCGTGAGCCCAGTTCCGTCAGTTCGGACCCGAAGCGGCCCAGCCAGCCTGGCAGTTTTGACATGTCTCTTTCCCTTCCCCCAACTTCGCTCCCCAGCGCTGCCAGGTTCGCCGGATGCGACCGTACACGCGAGAAGCCCCCCACCGCGGATCACGGTGGGGGGCTTCTCAGGACCGTCGGGCCCTCAGTACCAGTTGTTCGCCTGCCAGAAGGACCAGGCGCCGCACGGCGAGCCGTAGCGGCTGTCCATGTAGCTGAGGCCCCACTTGATCTGGGTGGCCGGGTTGGACTGCCAGTCGGCGCCGGCGGAGGACATCTTGTGGCCCGGGAGGGCCTGCATCAGTCCGTACGCGCCGGAGGACGGGTTGGTCGCGCGGTAGTTCCAGGTCGACTCGTGGTTCACGATGTTGCTGAAGCACTGGAACTGGTCGGCGGGGACCATCTGGCGGGCCATCGCCTTGACCTGGGCCACCGTGTAGGAGCCCTGCGCGGTGAAGGAGGAGGCGTCGCGGACGGCGGACCGGCTGGCGCGCTCGGCCTCTTCCTTCTTCTTCTGCTCGGCGGCCTTGCGGTCGGCCTCGGCCTTCGCCTCGGCGGCGGCCTTCTTGGACTTGGCGTCCTTGGCGGCCTGGAGGCGGGCGGACTCCTCGGCCGACTTCTTCGCGGCGGCGTCGGCGGCGGATGCCTGGGCATCGGCCTGCTGCGTCAGCGAAGCGGTCTGGACCTGGGCCTGCTGGCCCGCGGGGATGTCTGCGAGCAGCGTGGTGTCGGCTGCGGCAGCCTCGAAGTTGTTGTTGTCGTCGGCGGCAGGTGCGCCGCCCGCAGCAACGCCTACGACGGCGCCTACGGTGGTGACCGCAGTGGCAGATGCCACGGCGAACCCCCGGACCGAGATCCGGCTCACATGGTGTCCTTCCAGCATCGCCCGCTTAGGTGACCTCGCGAGCGCGTTCGTGCCCCTGGCGCTGGCCTCCGTACTGCGTGGGTCACGGGAGGCACGGGCCCGCTGGGCAACCCCGGTGAGGGGGCTGCTCCGTGGTGCTCGCGGGCGGCATACGGACTGATCTGGTGTGGAGTTGTGTGGTGCGTGGCGCCTCTGGAGGTGCCCGAGTGCCGTATGCGGGGCCTGACGGAAGCAAGACTCTGCCGGACGGGGATACCGGGGGGCAATTCTGTGTTGCGTGGGAAAGGTCACACCTCGTTTGGGTCATCGGTTTGGCGGAAATGACGGCGCAACACGGTGCCGCCCGGCTAAGCTCTTTGGCTCGCCGGGCGGCACGAACAAGGACATGCAGGTCAGATGTGTCCTTCCTCCAGCATTTCGGTCACCAGTGCGGCGATCTGGGAACGCTCCGAACGCGTGAGCGTCACATGGGCGAAGAGCGGATGCCCCTTCAGCTTCTCGACCACGGCGACGACTCCGTCGTACCGGCCGACCCGGAGGTTGTCCCGCTGGGCCACGTCATGGGTGAGCACCACGCGTGAATTCGCCCCGATCCGGGACAACACGGTCAGCAGCACGTTCCGTTCGAGCGACTGCGCCTCGTCGACGATCACGAAGGCGTCGTGGAGCGAGCGGCCCCGGATGTGGGTGAGCGGCAGGACCTCCAGCATCCCGCGCCCGAGCACCTCCTCGATGACCTCGCGCCCGGCGACCGCCGAGAGCGTGTCGAAGACGGCCTGCGCCCAGGGGCTCATCTTCTCGGCCTCGCTGCCGGGGAGGTAGCCCAGTTCCTGGCCGCCCACCGCGTACAGCGGCCGGAAGACCATGACCTTCTTGTGCTGCTGGCGCTCCAGGACCGCTTCGAGTCCGGCGCAGAGGGCGAGCGCCGACTTGCCGGTGCCGGCCCGGCCGCCCAGCGAGACGATGCCGACGTCCGGGTCGAGCAGCAGGTCGAGGGCGATCCGCTGCTCGGCGCTGCGGCCGTGGATCCCGAAGGCCTCCCGGTCGCCGCGCACCAGCCGCACATTGCCCTCGGCCGTCACCCGGCCGAGCGCCTTGCCCCGCTCGGACTGGAGGACCAGCCCGGTGTGGACGGGCAGCTCGGCGGCCTCGGGGACGTAGAGCGTCTCCTCGGTGAAGAGCAGGTCGACCTGTTCCCCGGAGAGGGGCAGGTCGGCCATCCCGGTCCAGCCGGAGTCGGTGATGGCCAGCTCGGCCCGGTACTCCTCGGCGAGGAGGCCGACCGAGGAGGCCTTGATCCGCAGGGGCAGGTCCTTGGAGACGACCGTGACGTCGTACCCCTCCGCCTGGAGGTTGCGGGCGACCGCGAGGATCCGCGAGTCGTTGTCCCCCAGCCGGTAGCCGGCGGGCAGTATGCCCGGGTCGGAGTGGTTGAGTTCGACGCGGAGCGTCCCGCCCAGGTCCCCGAGGGGGATGGGGGCGTCCAGCCGGCCGTACCGGATGCGGAAGTCGTCCAGCAGACGCAGGGCCTGGCGGGCGAAGTACCCCAGCTCCGGATGGTGCCGTTTGGCCTCCAGCTCCGTGACCACCACGATCGGCAGCACGACTTCGTGCTCGTCGAAGCGGGCCATGGCTCCGGGATCGGCCAGCAGGACGCTGGTGTCGAGAACGTATGTGCGCCTGTCGGGCATGCGGCGCTTGCTACTGGTCACCACGGAAGGACGTACCCCCTCGGACGAGGTCGGGGAGCGCGACGGACGGTCGCGGGACTCCCCGAAAGGAGAGGACGGACCGGGATCGGGCCCTGTGCGCGGGCCGGACCACGGCCTCCGCGTCGGCCGCAGGCTGACTGCGTCTACGGTCCTTCGTGTGCAAAGGGCCTCCCGGGCGAGCGGACTGGGTGCCGCTCACTTGGATGCGACATCCGCCCGGCTGATGACCGGATGTCGACCTGTCAGGGGTATTCCCTGTTCGGCCCGGAGCCATGCCGCTGCATATGACACGGTGTGGAGAAGTCCCGGTGGACGTGCGATGACCCCCGTACAGACGAGTCGGCCCCCCTGTGGAGGCCTGGTGGAGCCTGTACGGGGGGGCCGACGCGCGGAGGAGAAGGGGAGGGCCGGATTCAGGCGCCGTAGCGGCGGTGGCGCGCGGAGTAGTCGCGCAGCGCCCGGAGGAAGTCGACCTTGCGGAAGGCCGGCCAGAAGACCTCGCAGAAGTAGTACTCCGAATGGGCGCTCTGCCAGAGCATGAAGCCCGACAGCCGCTGCTCGCCGCTGGTCCGGATCACCAGGTCGGGGTCGGGCTGGCCGCGGGTGTAGAGGTGCTCGGAGATCAGGTCGGTGGAGACGACCTCCGCCAGTTCCTCGAAGGTGGTGCCCCGCTCCGCGTGCTCCAGGAGCAGCGAGCGTACGGCGTCCGCGATCTCCTGGCGGCCGCCGTAGCCGACGGCGACATTGACGATTATCCCGTCGACGTGGGAGGTCGACTGCTCGGCCTCCTTGAGCACGAGCTGCGTCTCGGCGGGGAGCAGGTCGAGCGTGCCGACGTGATGGACGCGCCAGCGGCCGTCGGCGGCGAGGTTGCGTACGGTGTTCTCGATGATGCGCAGGAGCGGTTTCAGCTCGTGCTCGGGCCGGTCGAAGTTGTCCGTGGAGAGCATCCAGAGGGTGACGACCTCGACATCGGTCTCGCTGCACCAGCCGAGCAGCTCGGAGATCTTGTCCGCGCCCGCCTGGTGGCCCTGGACGGCCGAGCCCCCGGAGGCCTTGGCCCACCGCCGGTTGCCATCGAGGATGACCCCGATGTGCTTCGGCACCTGGTCGTGGTCCAGGCGGCCTTCCACCCGGCGCGCGTAGAGCCTGTACACCAGGTCGCGGAAGTTCACTGAGTTCACCCTCTCGGTTCCGTACGGGCCCGGGGCCCGCCCTCCCCGTCGCCGGGGGTCGGGGGTCCACCCCCGCGGGGGAGCGCCGCACGGTCCGCACGGACCCGCGCGGGCGTGAGCCGCGCCGCACATCTGCGTTCCCCGAAGCCGCCACATTACTGCGATCGGGTCACGGGGGCCCAACCCGGTCTGTCACAACTCCGTGATAAGGAGGGAAAGTGACTGAATACCTCTCCCCCGACCTCTTCTACCGCGCCGCCGACACGCGCTACGACGCGATGGAGTACCGCCGCAGCGGACGCAGCGGCCTCAGACTGCCCGCCCTCTCCCTGGGCCTGTGGCACAACTTCGGCGACGACCGGACGCTGGACTCCCAGCGGGCGATCCTGCGCCGCGCCTTCGATCTCGGGGTGACGCACTTCGACCTGGCGAACAACTACGGGCCGCCGCCCGGCTCGGCCGAGCTGAACTTCGGCAAGCTGTTCGCCCAGGACTTCGCCCGCCACCGGGACGAGCTGGTCATCTCGACCAAGGCCGGCTATCTGATGCACCCCGGGCCGTACGGCGAGTGGGGCTCCCGCAAGTATCTGCTCTCCTCGCTCGACGCCTCCCTGAAGCGGATGGGCGTGGAGTACGTCGACATCTTCTACTCGCACCGCTTCGACCCGCACACCCCGCTGGAGGAGACGATGGGCGCCCTGGCGTCCGCCGTGCGGCAGGGCAAGGCGCTGTACGTGGGCGTCTCCTCGTACAACGCGGAGCAGACCGCCGAGGCGGCCGGGCTGCTGAAGGAGATGGGCGTCCCGGCCCTGATCCACCAGCCGTCCTACTCCATGATCAACCGCTGGATCGAGGACGACGGCCTGCTCGACGCCCTGGAGGCGGCCGGCATGGGCTGCATCTCCTTCGTGCCGCTCGCCCAGGGCCTGCTCACGAACAAGTACCTGAAGGGCATCCCGGAGGGCTCGCGCGCCACCCAGGGCAAGTCGCTGGACCCGGGCCTGCTCTCGGACGAGGTCCTGCGCCGACTGCGCGGCCTGAACGACATCGCCCAGGGCCGCGGCCAGTCGCTCGCCCAGCTGGCCATCGCGTGGGTGCTGCGCGACAGCCGGATGACGTCGGCGCTGATCGGCGCGTCGAGCGTGAAGCAGCTGGAGGAGAACGTAGCGGCGCTGGCGGGGCCCCCGCTGACGGCCGAGGAGCTGCGGGAGATCGACGCCTTCGCCGTGGACACCGAGGGCACCAACATCTGGGCGAAGCGCGGCTGACGGGGCGCCCGCCCCGGCAGGAGGCCGACGGCGGGTCGGGGATTCGCGCGGCGGTCCGGGAGGCCCCGGTGGGGTGGCCCGGGAGGCCGAGGCGCTGCGGTCCGGGAGACCGAGGCGCTGCGGTCCGGGAGGCCCCGGCGGTGCGGGCCCGTACCGGCCGAAAGAAAACGGGCCGGTCCGTGGGGGGGATACGGACCGGCCCGAGGGGGGGTTTCCACCATAACCCTTCGTAAGTCCCCCGGGGTCCCGCGCCGCGCCACAACTACGCTCCGGGTTCGCGGGACTCCGCTACGGCCTGGGACGGCGCCCTTGCGACCGGCGCCGAGGGGCCCGGATTCGTCCCCCGTATCGAGGGGGTGTTCCGGGGCGCGGCCTTGACGCCGGGGCCCTCCCCTGTTCGCCGCCGCTCGTCGTCGCGGTCGGATGGTGGACGGGGAGGCCGCGGGCGTCCGGCGGCGGCGCCGTTCAGGACGACGGATCGGGACGGCGGATCGGGACGGCGGATCAGGGAGGCCGATCGGGGTGGCCGATCGAGGTGGCCGATCGGGGTGGCGGTGGGGCCGCCGGAGGGACGGGGCCGGCCCCTTGGGACCGGCTCAGTGACGGTGGTGGAAGCGGACCGCCACCGTGTCTCCCGCGGTGACCACGAAGTCACCCTCCTCGCACCGGATGACGGCCTCATGGACCTCGCCGTTGCCGTCCCTGCGCTCCAGCGTGCCGACGACCGTCCAGGCGCCCTCGTACGGCACGGGCGGCAGCTGGGTCAGCGGGGCGTGCTGCCACTGGCTCGCCGGTACGCACCAGTCGGGCAGCAGCGGCCAGGTGCCGGGGGTGACGCGTAACGTCCAGTCGGAGGTGCAGGTCAGCAGGACGGACTGGTCCCCCGCGATCACGAACTCCACGGCCTCCGGCTCGCCCGTGGGCCCCTCGGGCCGGTAGAAGATCCCGTGCACCGCGGTGATCCGGGAGCCCGTGAGCCAGTCGGCGTTGCCGCCCCGGGTGCGCCCGGCCGGTCCGCCGCCGCACTCGCCGCTCTCCACCGTCATGGCCCGCTCCCTCTCCGTCCCGCCGTGCCTGCCACTGCCGCCCCTACCGCCACCCCCACCGGGCTGTTCCCGCCGCCCGCGCTCCCCCTGCCGAGTAGGACGGCGGCCCGTGCGATCGCGTTGCCTGCCGGTCGAGACCGAACTGGCCTGAGATGTAAGCGCGTTGACTCTTTCGGCCGGTCTCCCGCCGAACCCGCTCCCTACGTCACAGCGGCTTGCGGGCCTCGATCAGGAAGCGCGCGGTATGGGCGACGAACGGTCCGTCCTCCTCGATCCTCCGGTGGAGGGCGGCCAGTCGGGGGCGGTACTGCTCGACGGTGAAGCCGGGCACCATCCAGATCACCTTGCGGAGGAAGTAGACGACCGCCCCGATGTCGTGGAACTCGGTGCGCAACCGCTCGGCCCGCAGGGCGACGACGTCCAGCCCGGCGGCCTGGGCGGCGGCACGGGCGTCCTCGGGGTCGCGGGCGCGGCGCACCCGGGGCGGTTGCGGGCCGAGGAAGTACTCGACGAGTTCGAAGACGCTGGCCGGTCCGACCTGCTGGGAGAAGTACGTACCGCCGGGGGCGAGCACCCGGGCGATCTCCTCCCACCAGGTGGTCACCGGATGCCGGCTCACCACCAGGTCGAAGGCCGCGTCCCCGAAGGGCAGCGGCGGCTCGTCCGCGTCCGCGACGACGACGGCGCCCAGGGGGTGCAGCCGGGCGGTGGCCCGGGCGATGTTCGGCGGCCAGGACTCGGTGGCCACGGTGAGGGGCGGGAGGACCGGCGCGGCGGCCAGCACCTCGCCGCCCCCGGTCTGGATGTCGAGCGCGGCGCGGGCACCGGCGAGCCGGTCGGCCATGGCGCGGGCGTACCCCCAGGAGGGGCGCTGTTCGGTGGCCCGCCCGTCCAGCCAGGAGAAGTCCCAGCCGTCCACGGAGACGGCGTCGGCCTCGGCGACGAGAGCCTCGAAGCGGCCGCGGGAGGCCGGGGAGGAGAAGGAGAGGGGCGAGGCATGCGGGGTGGGGGACGGAGGGGGCTGTTCGGACATACGGGGATCGTGTCAGGCGGGGCGGGGGGCGCGACTGGATTCCGGGGGGGCTTGCGGGTTCGTGGGCGGGGGGGGGGCTGGCGGAGGCCGGGCGGGTCCCGGAGGGGGCACAGCGGCCCGGGGCCCGGTTCCAGGGGGGGCGGGCTCCCGGGGGCCGAGGAGGCTGAGGGGGCCGAGGGAGTCGAGGGGGTCGAGGGGCAGCACGGGCGTCGGCCGCCGGGCGGGGCGGGATGAGGCGGGGCTCCGTGGCGGCCGTACGGAAGGGTCGGTGGTTCAGGCCGCCAGGGCACCCAGGAGCACGCCGGTCAGCGCTCCCGCGATCATGAACGGGCCGAACGGGATGCCGGTCCTGCGCCCCGCCCGGCGCAGCAGGACGAGCCCGAGCCCGTACGCCGCGCCGAACAGGAACCCGGCGAACCCGCCCAGGAACAGCACCGCCCAGCCGTACCAGCCGAGGGCGACGCCCAGGGCGAGGGCCAGCTTCACATCGCCGAAGCCCATGCCGTTCGGGTTGATGAGGAAGAGCAGGAGGTAGAAGCCGCCGAGCGCCGCCCCGCCGAGCAGCCCGGAGGTCCAGGACCCGGCGTGTCCGGGGAGCAGGGCGGCCCCGCCGAGCACCAGGACGGCGGCGGCGGCGAGCGGCAGGGTGAGGGGGTCGGGCAGCCGGTGGACCCGGCGGTCGACGGTGGCCAGGAGGACCGCGACGGGCGCCAGCAGCAACCAGCCGGCCAGCTCGGGCCGGGCCCCCGTGGCGGCGGCGAGCGCGAGGCAGGCCAGGACGGTGGTGAGGGGGGCGAGGGCGTTGGGGGCGTAAGGGACGGAGGCGTACGAGACGCGGGGGCCGGGCGGCGGCTTCGGTGCGAGAGGGCCGGGAGGCCCGGGAGGCGGCTTCGGTGCGGAGGGCCCGGGGGGTCCGGAAGGTTCCGGGGGTGCTGGAGCCTGCGGGGCGGGAGGTTCGGGGGTTTGCGGCGCGGGGCGCTCGGGAGGCCGCGGTACGGCGGGACCGGGAGGCGGGGGCCCCGAGGGCTCGGCTGGGGCCGGGACGCCGGGGCCGGGAGGCTGCCGTACGGGGGCGGCGTGCTCGTCTCCGTACCGTACGGGTGTCCGCGCACGCGAGCCGCAGGGGGCGCAGCGCGCCGGGCCGAGCCAGCCGCCGAACGGTCCGGTGAACGGGTGCCCGGCGGGACAGGCGGTACGCCAGGGTTCCTCGGGCTCGACGGCGAACCGGTACGCGGCGCGCGGGATCAGCCATCCGGTGGCTCCGCCCCAGACGGCGGCGACGGCGAGCAGCGCGAGGTACACGGGACGACCCTAATCGGGGGCTTGGGCACGGGGCTTGGGCCCTGGGACCCACTCCGGACCGACCTTGATCGCTTCCGGTCGCTCTTGTCCGTTCCTGTCTGTTCCTGGCCCGGGCGCGGGTGCCGGGCGCTACGGTCTGGGGCCATGAGAACGCGGAAATGGCGGGACGGCGACGGGACGCTGACGGTCGACGGGGGCCCGGAGGCCCGGCGGGTGCCGCTGCGGATAGCGGCCTCGTACCGGACCAGGGCCCGGGGGCTGCTCGGGCGGGACGGGATCGACGGGGCGCTGCTGATCACCCCGTGCGCGAGCGTGCACACCTTCCGGATGCGGTTCACGATCGATGTGGCCTACCTGGACCGGCAGTTCACCGTGCTGGCGGTCCGGACGATGAAGCCCGGCCGCCTGGGCCTCCCCCGGCTGCGGGCCCGCCATGTGGTGGAGGCGGAGGCCGGGGCGATGGAGCGGTGGGGGGTACGGCCGGGGGCCCGGGTGCGGCTGCGGGCGGCGGGGACGTCCTGGGGGCGGGAGGAGTCCGGGGCGAGTTGGGGGCGGGACGGGTCCGGGGCGGTCTAGGACAGGCATCGGACATCCTGGCCGGCGGCGCCACACCGTCGGCGGGCAAACCACCGGCCACCGGTCTGACGGCGGCCGGTCTGACGGTGTTCCGGACGCGCGGCGGCAGTGTGACGACGGGCGCTAGGGCGGGCCCGCGCCGAGCAGGGTCCAGGCACCGAAGGCGGCCGACGCGCAGGCGAGCACGGCGAGGACGAGGGTTGCGGGGGCGGTGAGGACCGCGGGGCGTGCGGACCCCGTCGGTGCCGTGGGCCGCTCGGGGGCGTCGGGCAGCAGAGGCGCCCCGCGGTCCGCGCCCGCCACGGTCACGGCGGCCCGCTCCTCGCCCGGCGTGGGGCCGGGGGCCTTCGCGCGCGCCCCGTCCCGCGCACGCCGCCCGCGCCCCAGCCCGGCCAGGGCGACGGCCGGGGGCAGGAGGAGCGGGAAGGCGGGCATCATCAGGCGGGGCCGGGAGCCGAAGTAGCCGGCACCGATCAGTGAGACGACGACGATCGCGACGGCGTAGACGAGGACGGGCAGCGGCTGCCGCTGCCGTACGCAGAGCACCACCAGCCACCCGAGCAGCCCGAGCGCCGCGCAGAGCCCCAGGGCGGCGGGCAGCGGCAGCCCGGCGATGAAGGCGGCCAGCGCGCGTCCGCCGTCGATGTTGTTGCCCCACTGCGCCTGGACCTCGAAGTACGCGAACGGGCTGCCCTCGCGCACGGCGACGAACACCACGTACGCCAGCCAGCCCAGCGGTGCGAGCGCCACCCCCGCGAGCATCCGGGCGTTGCGGCGGAGCAGCGGGCCCGGGCGGCTCTCGGCACGGAACTCCCGTACGAGGGTGACCGCCGCGGTGATCGCCAGGGCCGCGATGAGGGCGGCGGCGGAGGGCCGGGTGAGCCCCGCCAGGACGCAGAGGGCGCCGGCCACGAGCCAGCGCCCCTTGAGGACCGCGTACAGCGCCCAGGCGGCCAGGGCGGTGAAGAGCGTCTCCGTGTACGCCATCGACTGGACGAACGCCGTCGGGTACACACCCCAGAGTCCGGCCAGCACCACCCCCGTACGCCGTCCGTGCAGCTGCGCCCCCACGGCGAAGATGCCCCACGCGGCGAAGAGCCCGGCCGTCCAGGCGACCAGGAGTCCGGCGCCGCCGAGGGTGAGCGGGGTCACCTCGGAGATCCCGCGCTCCAGGGCGGGGAGGAGGGGGAAGAAGGCCAGGTCGGAGTGGAGGGCGCCGTCGGGGAGGGTGGCGGTGTGGCCGTACCCGTTCTCGGCGATGCGCTGGTACCAGACGGAGTCCCAGCGTCCGCTGAGCCGCGCCACGGGGTCCTTGCCGGAGGCCCCGGCCGCCGTCCAGAGGACCAGGAGGCCCAGGGCCCGGACCGCGGCGTAGACCGCGAGCGCGGGCGCGGCGGCCCGGAGCGCGGCGGCCGTGCGGGGGCCGCGGCCGGGGAGGGCCTGGTCCGCGGCCGGGGCGAGGGCGGGCTCGCCGGGCATCCGGGTACGGAGGTGTTGATCGGACATACGGCCGATTATGTCGCCCGTCCCGGACATTCCCGACCGGCCTGCCCCGCCCTCGCTCTCGTTCTCGCCCCGCCACGGCTTCCCGCCGCTCACATGCTGGGGACGGCGCTCCCGAACACCTTCCAGGGCGAGATCGTGACGGCGTCCATCACCGTCAGCTGCGGATGCCCGGCGGCGATCTCCTCCCGTACGGCGACGGCGTCCGGCCAGGAGTCGAGGTAGGCGGAGCCCTCGATGACGACGCCGTCCCAGTCGGTGCCGGCGGTCATGCCGCTCCGGTCGACGACGAAGCCGATACAGAGCACGGACGCCCGGCCGACGGTCCGCCGGATGGCGCTCACGGCCCGCTCCCGCTCCACCGGCGGCAGCTCCCCCACGGAGAACTCGACGGCGACGACACCGCCGCGCGCCCGCCGTATGCGCACCAGCAGATCGGGGCCCCCGTCCATCCACAACCGGAACCCGACCTCCTGGAGTCTTTGCAGACCGGAAAGGGAGAGAAGCTGCTCGCGCGTCACCGGCGAGCGGGCCCCGCACGAGGGCAGGTCCAGACTGACGAGTACGGTGCGCCCGGTCACCGGATGCACCGGGCGGAGCCCCTCCGCCTCCAGGTCACCCAGGAGCGTCGCGGCGTCCAGCCGGGTCCAGCCCAGGTGGTACGAGTAGAAGAACCCGGCACCCATCAACGCCCCCACCCCCATCGCAGCCCGAGCCCATTGATTCGCTCACGCAAACACAAGGGCGGGCGGTCACCGTCTTGGCCGAGCGTAGCGAGCGGCACCGGGCAGCGGCGTGGGCCCACGGACCCACCGACGGCCCAAAGAGCGGGCGGAGCGAGCCCCGAAGTCAAAGCGGCGCGCCGGTGACACCCCGCCGGACCGGGGCCGCACCCCTGGCGAATCCGGACCGAGCGGACACATGACAATGGCACAGGACCCGTCGGGCCCACGGCACTTGGGCCCGACGCGAGGGCCGGCCCTGGGACCGGTTTGGGACCGGTTTTGGGGCCGGGGACCCGCGCCGGGGCCGTACTCGCGCCGTACGCTCACGGCCACAACAGACGCAGGCACACGCACACTTCACAACGGGAGGACAGACCGTGGGCGGTGGCGGGGTCGGCGGCTGGGAGGGCGGCAGGCACACGGGCCGCATACCGTCGGGACGCCGGGGCGCGGGGGGCTCCGGCGCACCGGCATACGGCCAACCGGGCGGCCGTTTCCTCGCGTTGACCCGGAGCTGGGCCGCGGGCACGCTGGTCTATGTCGCCGCCGGATTCCTGACGGGCCGGGTCCTGCTCGAACTGCTGGGCTCCGGGGCGCGGTTGGAGACGTTCGGCTGGCGGCTGGCCCTGCTGCACATCCCCGCGCTCGTCGTCACCGTGCTCACCGTGCTGGCCGCCGCCCGGTTGCTCCCCGACGAGTACCGGGAGTCCCGCACCCTCTATCTGCTCGCCGCGCTCACGGTCCCTTCGGCCGGTCTGGCGTACGGCTTCGCGGTGTCGTGGGAGGCGGTGGGGATCGAGGGCGTCCTGATGCCGGTGGTGTCACTGGCGACGGGCGCGGCTTCGGGGGTGGCCGTCGACCGGCTGCTGGAGGAGCGCGCCACCCGGCCGGCACCCCCGCCGACGTATGCGTACAACTGGCGGGACGGTGGCGCCACCGCGACGGAGTACCTGGGCGTGGTGGTCCTCGTCGTGACCCTGATCGGCGCGATGGCGATGGCCGGGGTCGGCGGGCAGATCGGGGAACGCATCCGCTGCGCGATCACCTCCCTGGGCGGGGGCGGCAGTGCGTGTGCGGGGGGCGGCGGGGGCCCGGAGGCGCGGCCGAGGACGGACGCCGACTACGAGCCGAAGATGTGCCAGATCTCGTCCGTCTCGGACACGGCGGGCGGGAAGGTGAAGATCGGCTGGTTCGAGTGGGGCGAGGAGTACGGGTTCCAGCAGAAGGTCTCCCAGGCCAATACCGACGTGAACGGGGACGGGAAGGTCGACGGGAACGACCGGGTCGTCTCCATGACGTTCACCGACGCGGCCTCCGCCGGGGGCACGGCGAGCACCCCGGGCGTGAAGCTCGGAAGCCTCGGCAAGGCGGACGTCGACATCGGCGGCGGCATCAAGATCACGAACGGTGACACCTGGATCTTCGCGAGCGAGGAGGAGGCGCGGAAGATGCGGGACGACATCGCGGAGATGAAGATGTGGGAGACCGCGACCCGGCACGGGGGCGGGTACGGGGGCAACTGGTACTCGGGCATGAAGTGGGCGGAGAAGAAGCAGGACATCGAGCGGCGGATCGGCGACAAGAAGATCTCGTACTCGACGGTCGGCCTCAACGCCTATGCGGACGGCGGACTTTCGGTCAAGGGCGGCGACGAGGACGAACTCGGTGCGAAGTTGGGCGGCAAGGCCAGGTTCTCGCCCGAGGTGACGATCGCCAGGGACGACGTGAACGGCAACGAGTCGTACACGTACACCGCCAGGCTCGAACTGGAGGGCAGGCTCGGCGGAAACGCGGGCCCGCTCAAGGGGACGGTGGGTGCCGACCAGAGCCGCACCGGGGCCATCACCGTCACCCGCGACCAGAAGACCGGGAAGCTCGTCCGCATCGACATGACGCAGACGGTGGAGGACGTCTCGGCCTCCGGAAAGGTCGAAGTCGGCGGCGACAACGGGGAGTCGGGCGCGGACAAGCGCGGCGGCAAGGGCAGTGTGTCGGACGGATCGGGCGGGACCGGCGTCCGGGTGGTGACGAACTCGCTCGTCCTCGGCAAGGAGACGGACGCGGCGACGGAGGCCCAACGGGCGGTGGCGGAGGAGTGGTTGGGCGGCTCCGGCAACAACACGGCGCCGTTCGAGTACCTCTTCGGGGACCGGGGCATGGAGACCCGCCCGACGGGCAACGACCCCTTCGAGCACCTGATGTTCGAGGAAGGCCTGTCCAGCACGATGCGCTACCTCGGGGAGACGGACGCGCAGGACTTCGGCTTCGAGATCTCGCTCGGCATGAGCCTGGGCTTCTCGGTCTCCACCGAGGAGAAGAGCCAGTCGCTGACGGACGCACGGTTCCTGGGGGCGCCGCGCGGGGACGGCCGGACGTATCTTCCGTACAGCTACTGCGCGAACTGACCCCGATGAAAGGGCGATCGAGGATGACGAGAGGGCCTTTCGGGGGACGGCGGCTCGCCGGGGTGCGCCGGGTGCGGGTGACGGCCGCCCTGGGCCTGGCCCTCGCGGTCACCCTCCCGCTGACCGGTTGCGGCAGCGGGAGCGGCACCGGGGGGACGGCGCGGGTCCCGGAGGGCTGGTCCACGCTGGACACCGACAGCTTGAGCGTCGGCTACCCGGAGGACGAGGGGTACGCGGAGCAGCCGGCGGCCGAGCGGAGCGGGAACAACGCGGCGGTGGCGCTGAAGGTGGAGGACGGCATCCGCACGGGCATGGTCTCGGTCCAGCTGGACTTCGCCACCGGTGTGAGCGACGCGGCCGGAGCGGCGGCCGCGGCGGGCGCCGGCATCGGCCTGGGCACCACCCGCCGGTCCACGGAGGACGTCCGCCTCGCAGGCCCCTCCCCCGCCCGCGAAGCCCGCCGCATCGACTACGACTTCACGGCGGACGGCAGGGAGAACACCCCGAACCGGGGCACCCCGATGACGGGCGTCCTGGTCGCGGGCGTGGACTCGTCCGGCGTCCCGTTCGTGGTCCGCCTGAACGCGGTGAAGGGGGCGGTGGGTGAGGGGGAGCTGGACGCGTTCGTGGGGTCGATCACGGTGAAGTAGGGCCGGGGTGTCCGGGAGCAGCCGAAGGGCTGGCGCGTCCGGGAGCTGCCGAGGGTCCGGCGCGTCCGGGAGCAGCCGAGGGGCCGGCGCGGCGGTGTGACCGCGGCGCCGGCCCCTCGGCTGCTGCAGGACCCTCGGCTGCTGTGCTGCGTTCCTCTCGGCTGCTGTGCTGCGTTCGCCTCGGTGGCTCTGCTGGGTTTCCCTCAGTGGCTCTGCTGGGTTTCCCTCAGTGGCTCTGCTGCGGCCCCCTCGGAAGCCGGCAGGAACCGGCAGAGGCCGACAGGCACCGACAGGCACCGACAGGGTCAGGAGCCCTCGCCCCGCTGGAAGGAGACCTCCACGCGGCGGTTCTTCTTGCGGCCCTCCTCGTCGGCGTTGCTGGCGATCGGGTACTGCTCGCCGTAGCCCCGGATCTCGTACGTGACTGTGGGGCCGAGCTGCTGCGACAGGACCCCGTGCACGGCGTCGGCGCGCTGCTTGGAGAGGACGTCGCCGTGGGCGGAGGAGCCGAGGTTGTCGGTGAAGCCGAAGACGCGGACCCTGGTGGCGTTCTGCTTCTTGATCTCCTCGGCGATGGCCGCGATGCGGGCGTTGGCCGCCGAACCCAGCTTCGCGCTGTCCTTGCCGAAGAGGACCTCCGCCTGGAGCGCGAACTTGATGTCGGCGTTGCTGTCCTCGCGGCGCTCCTCGCCGCCGAGGTCTTCGACGACCTGGACGATGTCGAGGACCTTGGCGGGACCCAGCGTGCCGCCGTCGGGCATCTTGAGGTCCGGGTCGTTGGCGTCGACCTCCACCGGGGGCACCGACTGGGCCTCGGTGCCCGGTGGCACGCTGGGGCCGTCGTCGGCCAGGGCCGGCGTCCCCCCGAACAGGGTGAGGCTCGCGACGACCAGGAACGAGGCCGCCGACATGGCCGCCGGCCTCAATCGGGTGCGTGTGTGTCTCATGTCGGCCGTCACCCGGAGATCTTGAGGGATGTCGTCGCGAAGGTCGGGAGGGTGAAGTCGACCTCGGTGGCACCGGCCGGCGGGGCGGGGAACTGCATGAAGACCGATGTACTCTTGCCTGCCATGAGCGGCGGGATACCTGTTGTGCACAGGCAGCGGTTCTCGGTGTCGCGCAGAATGTAGTAACGCTTCTTCCCGACCTTGTCGACGAGCGTGGCTCCGGCGACGGAGTTGGGATTCGCCGCAAGCAGCGCCGTCTCGGACCCTGCCCACGCCGTCGTATTCGCCGACTGGGTTCCCTCGTTCTTGATCACACCTTGCACGGTCACGAAGCCACCGGAATCGCGCTTTACCTGATTGACCACCAGCGTGAGTCCGTCCAGACCACGTGCCTCGGCCAAGGTGACATTCGGATCCACGTTCGCCGCCGCCGCGGTGTCCATCTGCTGCTCGCCCTTGTCCTCGGACGCCGGTGAACTGGCCGGGGCGGACGGCTCCGCCGAACCCTCGCTCCGGGGCTCCGCCGCCCCGTCGCCACCGTCACCGCATCCGGCCAGGGCGAGAGCCAAGGCAGCCACGGCGGCGACGGCCGGCGCGAACCTTCTCTTTGTTGTGGCACGCCGAAAACTCATGGTCCGATTCCCCTACTCGTCGTTCGCTGTCACTGGTCGACCAACCGCACATCGAAGAGATCTTTGCTCACACGGGACCAATCGGGCTGGCTGCTCGTGGAGATCTCGAATACCGCGCCATTTCTGCACGTGAAGGTGTAGAGGTCCTTGATGCCGTCGTTCGTGAGATCGACGGCTTCCCACGTGCATCGGAACTCGATGAGGGCGGTCGCCGAGGCCTTCGCGAGCGTGCTCCCGGACCCGGGGAGAACCGGAGAGTCGACGGGCTTACGTCCCTCGACCTGCACGGTGACCTTGTAACGGGGGTACCCGTACTCCGCTGCACAGGACCGCTGGTCGTTCCCGTTGGCATCTGCCAGTCGTCTCGCCTCGGCGCAGGGGCGGTAAAGCGTGAAGGGCCGCTGCAGGAACAGGTCCAGCGTCTCCAGCGGGAGGGCGGCGAGGAACCCGGTCTCGATGTCCTCGCGAGCGGCCTGCGCGGCGGCCAGGGCAGCCGCGTCCGCACCCCCCTGGGACCCGTTGCGCAGAGCGGCAGCCTTGCCGACGGCGAAGAACGCGAACGCAAGGAAGAGCAGGCCCGCCACCATCATCACGTAGATGGGGAAAGCCTGCCCTGAGTCCCTCCGCGAGCGAACGCAGGTCACTGCGCCGTGATGGCATTCACCAGACCCTGGATACGTGCGGAGATCGCCCCGCCGATCCCCGTTGCCACGATCGCCCCGATGATCGCCACCACCACCAGAATGATCCCCAGGTACTCGAACGCCGTCTGACCCCGGTCCTTCGCCGCGTAACGCCTGCGAAGGGCGCTGACGGCCGTGTTCGCCCAGCCGTTGACGTGGACGGCGGCCTTCAGGGTGAAGTTCGACATGGTGGTCCCCTCCTGGTTGGGCCGACCGCCTGCCGGCCGACTCGGGCGTTTCCGCGGTGTCGGCCTCGGGTCCGGCTTCCTCCTGGCCGGGGCCGGGGGCGACGGGAGAAACATAGGAGGGGGGCGGCGTGCGGTCAGAGGGTCCGTGGGCCCATTCCCGGGCCCAAAGGGGGCTCCGGATCCACTCGTCCGGCGTGCGGGGCGTCATGGGTGGCGTCCGGGGTCGCGGGGGGCCGTGCCCAGCCAGCGGGCTATCGCCTCGCTCCGGGTGGTGCTGTGGAGCTTGGTGAAGATGCGGTTGATGTGGTTCTTGACGGTCTTCTCGCTGATGAAGCAGGTGGCGGCGATCTGCTGGTTGCTCATTCCGGACGCAATCAGGTCCATGACCTCCACCTCCCGCGAACTCAGCCCGTACTGCTGCCTGTTGGGGGGAGAGACCGACCCCCCGGTCACAGAAGACTGTCCCACAGGAGGTTGCAGTTGCGAAAGGCTTTCCGAAGGTTCGCCCGGTCGGGGGAGGCGGTGGACGGGCGGCGGCGGGGCCGTCGAGAGGGCCGCGCCCAGGCCGTCGGGCAGAGGGACGCGGTCCGGGGCCGTGCCGTGGCGCATGTGGGCCAGCAGGGCGTCCGCGGCCGTGGCCGTGAAGTTGGCGCGGCCGTTCCTCGTGTCCCGCACCGCCTGGACCAGCTGGTCCGCCGTGAACTCGCCGTGCACCAGGTAGCCCCCCGCGCCCAGCCGCAGGGCCTCGTGCACGATCTCGCTCTCCCTGCTGTACGTCAGCATCAGTACGGGGGCGAGGCCCACCAGGTGCGGCAGCGCCGAGATGCCGTCCACCCCGGGCATCCGTACGTCCAGCAGCACCACGTCCGGGCGGTGGTGCAGCGTCTTCTCGTACGCCTCGCGGCCGTCCGCCGCCTCCGCGACGACCTGGATGTCCGCCCGGCCCGAGAGCAGGACGCCCAGGCCCGCCCGGACCACCGGGTTGTCGTCCGCCACCACCACCCTGAGCCTGGCCGCGGGGGGTGCGGCGGGCAGGGCGGGGGGACCGGCCGCGGGGTGCGGGCGGCGGGCTGGTTCGAAGGGGTCGTCCGGCATGTTGCGACCTCCTCTCCGGGGTGGGGATGCGTAGGGGCGGGGGTGTGGGGGCGGGGATCTGTGGGAGGGGCTGGGATCTGTGGTGGGGGGGCGGAGGCTGGGATCTGGGGTCTGGGGCGTTCAGTCGGCGACGGGGTCGGCGGGCGTCCGGGCCGGTGGGGGCACGCCCGTCAGGGCCGCCAGCGGGAGTTCCACCCGTACCTCCGTCCCCCGCTTCGCCCTCCCCCTGCCGATCCTGATCCGGGCCCCGATCGACGCCGCCCGCTCCACCATGCCGACCAGGCCGAAGTGCCCCGCCCGGCGCAGGCTCTCCAGCGTCGTGCCGGCGGGGAGGCCGCAGCCGTCGTCGTACACGCTCACCCGGAGCACATCGTCCCGCACCCCGGCGAGGACGACCAGGTACGTGGGGGCCGCGTGCCGGTGCGCGTTCTCCAGCGCCTCCGAGGCGACCGTCAGAAGGTGGCGCGCCACCGCCTGCGGTACCAGCGGGACGGGGGTGTCCTCAGCGAGCCGGCGGAACGTCGCCCGGACAGGGTGGTGGGCCGTGAAGTCCGCCGCCTGCGCCTCCAGTTCGGCCACCAGGTCCACGCCGCCCTCCAGGCCCTGTTCCCGCCGCAGGTCCGTGAGCAGCTCCCTCGACTCCGCCGCCGCCCGGCGCGCGGCCCGCGCCACCAGCTCCGCGTGGTGCCGGACGGTCGGCGGGTCCATCCGGTCGGCCGAGCAGGCCAGGCCGTCGGCGGCCAGCGCCAGGCCGTGCAGGGTCTTCGCCACCGAGTCGTGCATCTCCCGTGCCAGGCGAGTGCGTTCGCCCTCCACCGCCTCGTTCACCGCCAGCCGCGCCCGGGTCTCGGTGAGCGCCTGCGTGGCCGTCCCGAAGCGCAGGAGGAGGTTGCGCAGGGCCACCCCCACCGCCCCGGCGATCACACAGAAGCCGGGCAGGAGCAGGCCCGTCGCCCCGCCCGCCTCCAGCGTCGGCACGGTCGCGTACACCCCGAAGACGATCACCACCTGGAGCGCCGCGAAGACCGCCGCCCCGCGCCAGCCCTGGACCAGGCCCGCCAGGAGCGGGGTGCAGACGGTGACGTAGGCGAGGGTCGACTCGGGCGTCGCCGTGATCAGCAGCAGCGATCCGAAGAGCGCGTCGACGGCCAGCAGCCAGGGGTGGCGCAGGAGGACCGGGCCGAACCGTTCCCAGTCGCGGAACAGGACGTACGAGCCCATGAAGGTGACCAGGATCGCCGCGCCGATGAACCAGGTGGGCAGGCCGGGGGCGGTGTGGGCGATGGCGTACGGGGTGGCTATCGCGATCATCGCCAGCCGGAAGCCGAACACCTGGCGGCACATGGCCTGCAGCGCGTTGACCTGGATGGCGAAGGCGGGGGTCGCCGGGGTGTCCGTGTGCGCCCGCGCCAGGTCCGTCGCCAGATCGGTGGTGGAGGCGAGGAGCGTCTTCGGGTCGGGGGGCATGGGAGCGGGGGGCGTGGGGGCGGGGGGCGTGGGGGCGGGGGGCGCGGAACCGGGAGGCGCGGAACCGGGAGGCGCGGAACCGGGAGGCGCGGAACCGGGAGGCGCGGAACCGGGAGGCGCGGAACCGGGAGGCGCGGAACCGGGAGGCGCGGAACCGGGAGGCGCGGAACCGGGAGGCGCGGAACCGGACGGTGCGGAACCGGGAGGCGCGGAACCGGGAGGCGCGGAACCGGACGGTGCGGAGCCGGACGGTGCGGAGCCCGTCGCCGTGGTGTCCGCTGGCGCGCGGTCCTTCGTCCGGCCCGCCCCGGGGTTCGTCCTCAGGCCGGGGCGCCCGCCGCTCAGTTGGTATGCCATGCGCCTGTCACCTCCGGTGCGCTGCCCGTACGGCCCCGTGAGGCCCCGGCGGGCCCGCAGGCCCCGTCGTACCCGTCGTCCCCACCCCTCCCGCCGTTCATGTCAGCCGCCGGTGAGAAACGAGAAGTCGACGTCGGCTCCGTACACGAAACCCACCGTGAGGAGAACGAGTGTGCCCGGCAGCAGGAACGACGTCACCGCGAACGTCGCCTTCGGGACCGCCCTGGCCGCCTTGCGGCGGGCGTTCTGGGCGTCGGTGCGGCGCATGTCGTTGGCGATCTGGATGAGCGTCTCGACGATCGGGGCCCCCAGTTCCTCGCCCTGCTGGAGCGTGGTGACGAACATCGCGACCTGCTCCGAGTCGTTGCGCCGGCGCAGCTCCTCGAAGGCCTGGCGGCGGCTGACGCCCATGTCCATCTGGCGCAGGGTGATGCGCAGTTCGTCGGACCACGGGCCCTCGTACTTCTCCGACACCCGGTCCAGCGCCTGCCGGAAGCCGAGTCCGGCGGAGACGACGACGGCGAGGACGTCGAGGAAGTCCGGCAGGGTGCGCTCGATGTGCTCGCGGCGGACCCGGACCGCCGACCAGAGTCCCACCTCCACCCAGAACAGGCCGAACGCGATCATGAGGAGCGCGAGGAAGACCTGGCCCTGGAGGAGCATGGAGAAGGCGCCGAGGAGGCCGAGCGCGCCGTAGACCGCGCGGCGGGCCGCGTAGCGGTCGATGGTGAGGCCGCCCGGGTTTCCGGCCAGGTCGATCTGGCGGCGCTTCTTGTTGACCGCCTTCGGGCCCATCATCCGCAGCACCAGCGGGGCCCAGCGGATGCCGAGCCGGTCGATGCCGGAGCCCACGGCGCTCGTGCGGGTGGCGCCGGACTCCAGGGCGACGGCGAGGTCGCCGGGGAGCTTGGCGTCGGCGCGGTACATCCGGATGCCGTGGATGGCCCCGTAGACGGCGATGCCGACCACCAGGGCGAGCAGCAGGTCCATGGTGCGTACGTCCCCTCTCTCTTCCCGGCTCTTCCCGGCCTCAGACGTCGATACGGGACAGGCGGCGGATGACCACGAAGCCGATGGCGTACAGGGCGATGGCCACGACCACCGCCGCCTGGCCGATGAAGGCGCCCGTCATCCGGTCCAGCGCGCCCGGCATGACCGCGTTCATCAGGAGCATCGCGCCGATGCCGAACGCCGGTACGGCGTAGGCGGTGACGGTGACCTGCGAGAGCTGGGTCTTGACCTCGCGGCGGGTCTCCTTGCGCTCCTCCAGCGTCTCGGTGAGGTTGCGCAGGGAGCTGACGACCGTACCGCCCGCCCGGTTGGAGAGCACCAAGGTCGTGACGAGGACGACCAGTTCGCGGGAGGGGAGGCGGTCGGTCAGCTCGCTCAGGGCCTCCTCCAGGGATTCGCCCACCGCCAGTCTCCGTGCCACCCGGGCCAGTTCCTCGCCCGCCGGGTTCTCCATCTCCTCCGCCGCCATGGAGAGCGCGGTGCGCAGGGCCAGCCCGGCCTGGGTGGCGTTGGCCAGGATGCGGGAGAGTTCGGGGAGTTGGTTGATGAACCGCTCGGTGCGCTTCGTACGCTGCCAGTTGAGGAACGCGTTGGTGCCCCAGAGGCCGATCAGCGCGGCGACCGGGCCGAAGAACGCCGCGAGCACGGAGGAGGCGATCATCCACAGTCCGGCCATCGCGACCAGGGCGTAGACGAAGAACTCCCCCGGGGTCAACTCCATGCCTGTCGCGGCGAGTTTCCGCTCCAGCTTCCGGCCGAGCGCGGTGGCCCGCAGTCTGCGGTCCAGGCCCTTGAAGCGGCGGTGGCGGCCCGTCTCGGGGAGCTGGCCGACGTGGGAGAGCCGCTCGACGAGCGCGTCGCGGTCGGCCTTGCCGCCGGAGTAGGCGTGCAGGCCCATCACGCCGAGCACACAGGCCAGCAGGGTGACGCCGACGGTGACCAGGGGGAGGTTGACGTTGTCCATGGCGCGGTACCTAGTTGGCCTCTCGGGTGGCGAGCTGTTCGGCGTGCTCGGCGACGCCGAACGCCTGCGGGACGGGCTGGCTCGCCAGATAGAGCCGGTCGGCGACCCGGCGGGGCAGCGGCAGGTACTGGAAGCGGCCGTGGACGCGGCCGTCGGCGGCCATCGGCTGCGCCGCGAACCGGGCGACGGTCACGATGCGGTACGGGTCGCGGCCGTGCGAGTCCAGCACCGCGATCTCAGTGATCTTCCTGGTGCCGTCGGCGTGCCGGGTGAGCTGCACGATCACGTCGACCGCACTGTTGATCTGGTCGTGCAGCGCCTCGAAGGGGATCTCCACCTCGGACATCGAGGCCAGGGTCTGGAGCCGCATCAGCGCGTCCTCGGCGCTGTTGGCGTGGACGGTGGCGAGCGAGCCGTCGTGGCCCGTCGACATCGCCTGGAGCATGTCGAGCGACTCGCCGCCGCGGACCTCACCGACCACGATCCGGTCGGGGCGCATACGGAGGGAGTTGCGGACCAGGTCGCGGATGGTGATCTGGCCCTTGCCCTCGACGTTGGCCGGGCGGGACTCCAGCCGGACGACATGGCTCTGCTGGAGCTGGAGTTCGGCGGAGTCCTCGATGGTGACGATGCGTTCGGCGTTGGGGATCAGTCCGGAGAGCGCGTTGAGGAGCGTCGTCTTCCCGGTACCGGTGGCGCCCGAGACGATGATGTTGAACTTGGCCTGGACGAGACCGGCGAGCAGGATCAGCATCTGCTCGTCCAGCGAACCGAAGCCGATCATCTCCTGGAGGGTGAAGGAGCGCGGGAAGCGGCGGATGGTGAGCGTGGCGCCGGTCAGGGAGAGCGGCGGGATGATCACGTTGACGCGCTCGCCGCTGGGCAGGCGGGCGTCGACCATCGGATTCGACTCGTCCACCCGGCGGTTGACGGTCGACACGATGCGTTCGATGGTCTGCATCAGCTGCTCGTGCGAGCCGAAGCGCAGGGGGAGCCGTTCCACCTTGCCGCTGCGCTCGACGTAGATGTGGTCCGGTCCGTTCACCATGATCTCGGTGATGGAGGCGTCCTCCAGGAGCGGTTCCAGGATGCCGAGGCCGAGCGCCTCGTCCACCACGCGCCGGATGAGCTGCGAGCGCTCGACGGTGGAGAGGACCGGGCCCTCGCGGCTGATGATGTGGCCGAGGACGCGCTCCAGCCGGGCCCGCCGGTCGGCGGCGGCCAGCGAGGACATCTCCGCGAGGTCGATCTCCTCCAGCAGCTTGGCCCGGTAGGTGGCCACCAGGTGGCCGTCCTCCCGTGCACCGCCCTGCTCGTCGGGGGCGGTCATGCGTGCCCGCAGGCTCATTTCTGCCCAACTCTCCTCGGTGTGGCGGGGTGTGGCGGGTGTGGCGCTCGACGCGGGTACGGCGGATGGCCCGTACCGGGGGTCACTCGCGCGGCATCGTGGCGCTCCGGGTCGCCGTCCAGGGGCCGATACCGGGGACGAGCGAGGGGACCTCGACCGCGACGGTGGCGGTGATGTCCTCGAATCCGCTCTGGCTGTACGAGAACCCGTTGCCCGCCACCCAGCCGCTCACCGCGCCCCGGGCCGCCGCCTCCGGGTCCCCGTGGGCGTCGTAGCTGGCCGCCGTACGGGCCCCGGCGCGGGCGGCCGTGCCCGCCTGGTTGGCGGCGTACGCGGCGATGCCGAGCTGGATGGCCAGCAGGGCGACGAGGAGCAGCAGCGGGAGGAAGCCGAGGTACTCCAGGGCCACCTGGCCGCGGTCCCGGCGCGCGCCCGGGGTTGGTGCGCACCCGACCGCACGATCCCGGCGCGCCCCCGGGGCTGGTGCCCTTCCGCCCGCACGATCCCGGCGCGTGCCCTCGGCCCGGGCGGATACGCAGGCTCCCTCCCGTACGCGGGCGCCCTCCCGGCTCGCCTTGCGGACCGGGGCCGGAGCCAGGACCGGGACCGGAGCCCGTCCGTCGGTGCGACCCCGGGGCCTCCCCCTGCGGAGGATCCCGAGGCGTTCCCCGTACGGGAGGGTCCTCATCGTCGTCATCGCCAGTCCTCCAGCGCCGATCCGGCTTCCCCGTCGATGCCGATGTCCAGGTCGAACAGGCCCGGCACCAGCACCGGAACCTTGAGCGTCACCGTCGCCTCGTACAGGTCGGCGCCCCGGCCGCAGCTCACCGTGGCACCGCTCGCCCAGGCGGCGGGCAGATCCTCCAGCGCCCCGGCCCGGCAGGCGGCCGCCGGCGCGTACTCCGCCCCGCTCCCCCGGCGTGCGGCCACGTCCGCCGCGTTGCCCGCGAGGCTGAACGTGTAGCCGATCAGGGCGCACTCCCAGAGGACGAGCATGATCAGGATGATGAAGGGGGTCATCCCCAGGAACTCGACGGCGGTCTGCCCCCGGTCATCCCTCCGGAGCGCCCTGAGCCCGCGCCCGGGCGCGCCCGGCCCCCGTACCGTCCGGGCCCGTCGCCCTCCGCGGGCGCCTCCCGCTCCCCCGGGCCCCCGTATGGAGCCGCGCGCCGTCCTCGTGGTCGTCGTCATGGCTCAACGTGTCCCCTCGGCCTCTGCGGGCCCGCCGCGCCGGCGGCGCGGGCGGCCGATCGGGCCCCGGTCGTTCTTCGGGGAGCCGCCATTCCGCTTGGCGAGCACACCGCCGCCCTTCCTGGCGGCCGCGCCCGGCTTGACGATGCCCAGTTCCCCGGCCAGACCCCACAGGGCCTGCTTGACCGTGCTCCTGGCGTCCAGTTCGTGCAGCCGGCCGGAGTCGATCGACGCCTGGAGCTCCTTGAAGTTGGCGGGGACCGCGGCGCTCGCGACCCGGGTGCCGGTGATCTTCTGGATCAGCGGCGGCTGGATCTCGGTGTTGCGGGTGTAGCGGTTGACGAGGGTGACGGTCTCCTCGGCCTTGCGGATCTGGAGCCGTTCCCACATCCGTACGATCCGTTTCGCGCCGCGCACCGCGATCACGTCCGGGGTCGTCACCAGCAGGGCCGTGTCCGCCATCTCGATGGCCGCCGCGTTGGCCCCGTTCATCTGGCCGCCGCAGTCGATGACGACGATCTCGTACCGCGAGCGCAGGGCGCTGACGATCTGGCGGGAGGAGCGGTCGCTGACCTCCTCGCCGCGTTCCCCCTCGCCGGGGGCGAGCAGCAGGGCGAGGCCGGTGGAGTGGGAGAAGACCGCGTCGGCCAGGACCCGGGGCGAGATGTCGGCGATCAGGGCGAGGTCGACGAGGGAGCGGCGGAACTGCACGTCGAGGTAGGAGGCGATGTCGCCGGTCTGGAGGTCCATGTCGACCAGGGCGACCGTGTGGCCCGACGCCTGTGCGGCCAGGGCGAGTTGGATGGCGGCGACGGTGGCCCCGACACCACCCTTGGCGCCGGTGACGGTGACGACCGTGCCGCCGGGTCCGGTGAAGACGTCATGGGCGGAGGAGAGGTGGCGGCGTACGCCGGTGGACCACTGGGCCGCGGCCTGGACCCGGTTGGCCAGCTCCTCGTAGCTCACGGGCAGGGTGACCAGGCCGCGGGCGCCGGAGTCCATGGCGGCGGCGAAGAGGCTGGGGCTCGCGTCCGTGGTGATCATGACGACGCCGACGGAGGGGAACCGCAGGGAGACCTCCCGGATCAGCTCCAGGGCCGGGACCGGGCCGATCCGCTCGTGCACCAGCACCACTTCGGGCAGTTCGTCGAGGGTCTCGCCCGCGAGCCGGGCCAGGGTGTCGATCAGCTGGGTCGAGTCGGTCACCGGGCCGGCCGGTTCGGCCTCCGGCAGCTGGCTGAGCAGGGTGGTGAGGGAGCGGGCCGCGTCGGGGTCGCCGACGGCCGGGAGGATTCTGGTGGTCATCCGATCCTCACTTGTCCTTGTCGAGCGTGTAGGTGCGGTCGCCCGGGCGGATCGTGCCGTCGCTGCCCGGGGCGACGAGGGCGAGGCGGACGTGCTCCGCGAAGGACTCGGCGTAGGCGACGCGCTGGGCGTCCAGGGTGTTCAGGGCGAAGGTGATCGGCACGGCCTCGGTGGTCTGGTTGCGCCGGCCGTCGCTGCTCGGGTCGAGGGGGGTCAGCTCGCCCACCTCCAGGACCTTGGCGTTGGAGACGATGACCTTGGACTGGGCGGGGTCGCCCTTCTCGCCCTGCTCACCGGCGAAGGTGGCGTAGATGTTGACCGTGGCACCCGGGGTGATCTTGCCCGCGACGCCGGTCGCCGCGTCGATCATGATGGCGATCTCCTGCTCACCGGCGCGGAGTTCGGGTTTGCGGACCATCATGTCCGACTGGAGGAGCGAGCCTTCGCGGAGCTGGGTGACGGCGATCTTCGACTCGACCTCCCGCAGGTCGGTCACGGCGTTCTCCGAGAGCCACCGCTTCGGCATCGTGATCTTCTCGAACTGGCCGCTGGTCAGGGCCGTGTAGGGGGCCACGTCGCTCTTCACCCGGTAGGCGGTCACCTCGGGGCCGACCTTGGAGTTCACATCGCTGATCACCGAGAGCACACCGGCGAAGGCACCGAAGGCACACAGGACCGACAGGAGCAGGAGTATCACGCCGCGGCGCTGGCGGGAGTTCATGGCCGGTCAACCTCGTTCGGATCGGGATGTGTGCGGTTCGGAGTGCGGGCGGTTCGGGATGCTTGCGGTTCGGTGTACGGGCGGATCGGAGTACGGGCAGTGCGGGATGTGTGCGGTTCGGGGGCGCGGGTTCGGAGGCGGAGGGGTACGGGCCCGGGCCGGGCGCACCGGCCGCCTCGGGCCCAGCCGAAGGGCGGGGCGGGTGAGGCCGGCCGCGGGGTGCGGGAGGCCTAGGGGCCGGAGCGGCCGCCGGACTCCAGCTGGAGGACCCCGGTGGACGGTCTGCGGTCGCGGTGCTCGGGAGCGGCGAGCGGTGCGGAGCAGAAGGCGCAGCGGTCCCCGATGAGCTCCATGGCGCACCAGTGGCATCTCTCCCTGCGGACGGAGGCGACCAGTTGGTACAGCACGGAGATGTCCGGGAGGTGGGCGGCGAACTCCACGAGTTTCGCCGTGCCCCACCAGCGCGGCGAGTCGGCGGGGACGGCCGTCTCGTGGACGGCCTGGACCTTCCAGGCGGGGGCGAGGGACTCCTGTACCCAGGCGGACGGCGACTGCCCCTGCGCGACGAGGAGATGCGTACGGAACTCGGGTCCGGTCAGGGGTTCGGCCGCCGGGCCCAATTTGACGAGCTGCGGTTCGGGTCCGGCGAGCACGGCGAACTGGGAGCCGGGGACCCAGGACTTGGCGTGGCTCTTGAGGCTGACCGGGACCCGGTCGAGCTTGGCCACGGAGTGGAGCAGGGCACCCGCGTAGATGTAGTGCGCCAGCAGCCGGGCGGCGGAGGCGACGACCCCGGGGCTGAAGTCGCAGATGGACAACTGCCGTAACTGCCGGACCAGTACGGCCACGCCGAGGGGCGGCAGTTCCACCTTGACCAGGGCGATCCGGTCGCTCTCCAGGACGGAGCGGATGGAGTGGAGGCG
Source organism: Streptomyces araujoniae (assembly GCF_050871195.1). NCBI lineage: Bacteria > Bacillati > Actinomycetota > Actinomycetes > Kitasatosporales > Streptomycetaceae > Streptomyces > Streptomyces araujoniae. Next base: position 5,148,483 of record NZ_CP194070.1, on the reverse strand, counting down.
CCGTTCGTGCTCGGGCCGGATGCCGCTGGGGTAGAGGGCGATGACGTAGCCGTGCTGTTCGAGCAGCAGGTGCATGTCGCCGACCGCCCGTTCCAGGGTCTGGGCCTCGGGGGCCTGGAGCAGGGCCGCGGTCGGGGTCTGCTGATCGGTGGGCGGCAGCACCAGGTCTGCACTCGTCACTGCTATCGCGGTCGGCACGCTCTTCCCCGTTCGGCTCCGGCCGCCGCCAAGACGTCGGCCGCAATCGCTCCTGCTCCGTGCTCCTGCCTCAGCACTTTAGCCACGTCTCACCAGGCAGAGAACAGTTATCGGAGACCAGTGCGTCATCAGGCGAACACCGTTCGTACGGGATTCGGGCGCCAAAGGGGATGAAATCGATTCCGGTCGACCCGGCCGCCCTTGCGGAGCGTCACCGAAGAATCCATCCGGAATCCGGGCATCTTCTCGTTTGCGCACGTCAGGGCGGAGCGGGGCGCGTTCCGGACTCTCCCGGCAGGGCCTCTCCGTCACGGTACGGAGACCCTGGGCAAGATCACCCGTGCGGGTCGGGGGTGGCGGTGCGGGATCACCGTCCGGCAAAGATTCCCCGGAAGCGACTCCGGCGGAGCCCCACCCGGGCGCGGTCGCGGGCGTCCACCGTCCACCCGGCGGAGCCGTCCCGGGGGCCGCCGCCGAAGCCCCGTTCGCTGCCAGAGGTCTTGACAACTCGATTGGTCTGGACCAGCTTATGCGCAGCGGTCGCCACCGCCTCTGCTCCACCCCGCACGGTACGACCCCTTCCCCGCCGTACCACCCCGCCACGTACCACCAACTCCCCACGGAGGCCCACGTGCAACGCTCCGCAGGCAGCAGAAGACGCCGCAGAGGGAACTCCTCCCGGCCGTTCCTCGGCGGCGCCATGGCCGTGATCGCGGCCGGCGCCCTCACCGTCACCGGGCTCGTCTCCACCGCCCAGGCCGCCGACGTCAACAACGCGAAGAACGCGGGCTTCGAGTCGGGGCTCGCCAACTGGGCCTGTTCCGGCGGCAGCGGCACCACGGTCTCCTCCCCCGTGCGCAGCGGCACGTCCGCGCTGAAGGCCACCCCGGCCGGCCAGGACAACGCCCGGTGCTCGCAGACCGTGGCCGTGAAGCCCAACTCGACCTACGCGCTCAGCTCCTGGGTGCAGGGTGGTTACGCCTACCTCGGGGTGACCGGCAGCGGCACGACCGACGTCTCCACCTGGACGCCCGGCTCCACCACCTGGACCAAGCTGTCCACGAGCTTCAGGACCGGCCCGAACACCACCTCGGTGACCGTCTACACCCACGGCTGGTACGGGCAGTCCGCCTACTACGCCGACGACGTCGAGGTGACGGGTCCCGACGGCGGTGGCGGCGGCGACGGCCCCGGCCCGGTCATCCCGGGTGCCCCCGCCGGTCTCACCGCGGGCGCCACGACCACCTCCTCGGTCGCCCTGTCCTGGAACGCGGTCTCCGGCGCCACGGGCTACAAGGTGTACCGGGACGGTGTGGAGGCCACCACCTCCACCGGGACCTCCGCGACGATCACCGGGCTGGCCGCCGACACGGCGTACCAGTTCTCCGTGAGCGCGACCAACGCGGCCGGGGAGTCGGTCAAGTCCGCCGCGATCAGCGCCCGTACGGCCAAGCCCGGCACGGGCCCCGGCCCCGGCCCGGCCGTGCCCAAGCACGCGGTGACCGGCTACTGGCAGAACTTCAACAACGGCGCGGCCGTCCAGAAGCTCACCGACGTCCCCGCCGACTACGACATCATCGCGGTCTCCTTCGCGGACGCCACGCCCACGCAGGGCGCGGTCACCTTCAACCTGGACACCGCCGGGCTGAACGGTTACACCGACGCCCAGTTCCGGGCGGACATCAAGACCAAGCAGGCGCAGGGCAAGAACGTCATCATCTCCATCGGCGGGGAACTGGGCACGGTCCGGGTGGAGAACGACGCCTCGGCCACCGCGTTCGCCAACTCGGTGTACGCGCTCATGCAGGACTACGGGTTCAACGGCGTCGACATCGACCTGGAGAACGGCCTCAACGCCACCTACATGACGAAGGCGCTGCGCCAGCTGTCGGCGAAGGCGGGTCCCGGCCTGGTCATCACGATGGCCCCGCAGACGATCGACATGCAGTCGACGTCGGGTGAGTACTTCAAGACGGCGCTGAACATCAAGGACATCCTGACCGTCGTCAACATGCAGTACTACAACAGCGGTTCCATGCTCGGCTGCGACGGCAAGGTCTACCACCAGGGTTCGGTGGACTTCCTCACCGCGCTCGCCTGCATCCAGCTGGAGAACGGTCTCGACCCGTCCCAGGTCGGCATCGGCGTCCCCGCCTCCACCCGGGGCGCGGGCAGCGGCTACGTCGCCCCGTCGGTCGTGAACGCGGCCCTGGACTGCCTGACCAAGGGCACCAACTGCGGTTCGTTCAAGCCCTCGAAGACCTACCCGTCGCTCCGCGGCGCGATGACCTGGTCGACGAACTGGGACGCGACGGCCGGGTTCGCCTGGTCGAAGGCGGTCGGACCGCACGTCCGCAGCCTGCCGTAACCGGCAGCACCCTCCAGAGACCTGCAGCGCCGCCGCTCCCCCGGCGGCGCTGCGGCGTTTCAACTGGAGAGGCTCACCAGGGGAGTTCGCGTACCTGCTGCACGCACAGCACGACGAACAGCAGCCCCGCCAGCGCCAGCATTCCGTTGCTGACCCAGCCGTTGCGCCACTCCCTGGGCGTGCGGGAGGAGTTGAGCAGCCAGAGCAGGGTCAGGGCGAGGAACGGCATGAAGAACGCGCCGAGCACGCCGTACGCGATGACCAGGCCGAAGGGCTCGTCCAGCCAGAGCAGGGCCATCGGCGGGAAGGTCAGCCAGAGGAGATAGGCGCGGAACGGCACCGACCGCTGCTGCCGGTCGACGGTCTCCGGGCCCGCGTGCTCCTTCTCCCCGCCCGCCGGGGCCCGGAACCGCTCCACGAAGTCGGCGAACATCAGGCTCACCCCGTGCCAGACGCCGATCAGCGACGAGAACGAGGTGGCGAAGAAGCCGATCAGGAAGAGCGTGGCGGTGGCCCCGCCGAACCGGTCCTCCAGCACCTCGCCCAGGTCGATCAGACCCCGGTCGCCCGAGGTGAGGGCGATCTGCGAGGCGTGCAGCAGCTCGGCGCCGACGACGAGCATGGCGACGACGAAGATGCCGGTGGTGACGTAGGCGACCCGGTTGTCGAGCCGCATCACCTTCATCCAGGAGGAGTTGCTCCACCCTTTCGCGTTCACCCAATAGCCGTAGGCGGCCATCGTGATCGTGCCGCCGACGCCGCCGATCAGCCCGAGGGTGTAGAGCAGCGAACCGTCCGGCAGTACGGGGGCGAGCCCGGCGAACGAGGCCCCGACGTCCGGCACCGCCCGGGCGGCCACGTACACGACCACCACGAACATGATGCCGACCAGCACCGTCATGACCTTCTCGAAGACGGCGTACCGGTTGAACCAGACGAAGGCCAGCCCGATCAGCCCGGTCACGATCGCCCAGAACTTCAGCCCCGGACCGTCCGGGAAGAGGGCCACGATGGGCAGGGCGCTGGAGGACATCGCCGTCGCGCCGTAGATGAAGCCCCAGATGACGACGTACACCGCGAAGTAGACGGTCGTCCACGCGCCGAGGCTGCGCCAGCCGTCGAAGAGAGTGCGCCCGGTCGCCAGGTGCCAGCGCCCCGCCGCCTCGGCCAGCGAGATCTTGACGAGGCACCCGATCACCGCCGCCCACAGCAGCGTGTAGCCGAACTTGCTGCCCGCGATCAGCGTCGCGACCAGATCCCCGGCCCCCACCCCCGTCGCCGCGACGACGATCCCGGGACCGATGTACTTCCAGCTGGACTTGCGCGGCCGGGAGTCCGGCTCACCCGTCCCTGTGGTTGCTCTTGTCTCAGCCATGCCGATCAAGGAAGCGCAATCGGCGGGGCCGCACAAGAGGGCGTGCGGGGATCGGGCAGGGGCGGGGCGGGGCCGGGATCGCCACAAGGGGCCTCAAAAGCCGTGGTCCAGCACCTGGCCCGCCCCTCCGGGCGACGACGGCGACGACGGCGACGGGGCAGGCCCTACAGCACCAGGCTCAGCAGCGCCGCCACCACGAAGCCCGCCACCGACAGCACCGTCTCCAGCACCGTCCAGGACTTCAACGTGTCGCGTTCCGAGATGCCGAAGTACTTCGACACCATCCAGAAGCCGCCGTCGTTGACGTGCGAGGCGAAGATGGAGCCCGCCGAGATCGCCATGATGATCAGCGCGAGGTGCGCCTGGGAGAGGTCCTGGCCCTCGACCAGCGGGACCACGATCCCGGCCGTGGTGACGATCGCGACGGTGGCCGAGCCCTGGGCGACCCGCAGGACCACCGAGATCAGCCAGGCGAGCAGGATGACGGGCAGGCCCACGTCGTTGAACGTGTCGGCCAGCGCGTCCGCGATGCCGCTGCCCTTGAGGACCGCGCCGAAGACCCCGCCCGCGCCGACCACCAGCAGGATGTTGCCGACCGGCTTCAGCGAGGAGGTGGAGACCGACTCCAGGGACTTGCGGGACCAGCCGCGGCGGATGCCGAGCAGGTAGTACGCGAGGAACAGGGCGATCGTCAGGGCCACGAACGGGTTGCCGAAGAACTCCACGACCGAGCGGAGGGTCGAAGGGTCCAGCGCGATGGAGGAGAAGGTCGCCGCGAGGATCAGGACCAGCGGGGTGCCGATGATCGCGAGGACGGTGGCGAGCGGTACCGGCTTCTCGTGCGGGGTGACGCCCGCCGCCCGCTGCTCGGCGGCGACGGCCGCCTTGGCCTCCGCGGCCGCCTCGACCATGTCCTGCGGTACGTCGACGAAGATCCGCTTCCCGATCCAGGCGGCGTACGCCCAGGCGGCCAGGACCGCCGGGATGCCGACGACCGCGCCCATCAGGATGACCCAGCCCAGCGAGACGTTGAAGAGTCCGGCGGCGGCCACCGGGCCCGGGTGCGGCGGCAGGAACGCGTGGGTCATCGAGAGCCCGGCCAGGAGCGGCATCGCATAGAGCAGGATCGATTTTCCGGACCGCTTGGCGGCCGCGTACACGATCGGCGCGAGGACGAAGATGCCGACGTCGAAGAAGACCGGGATGCCGAAGATGAGTCCGGTGAGGCCCATCGCGAGCGGGGCGCGCTTCTCCCCGAAGAGGTTCAGCAGGCGGGCGCTCAACACCTCTGCCCCGCCCGAGACTTCGAGGATCGCGCCGAGCATCGTACCGAGCCCGATGATGATCGCCACATGGCCGAGGATGCCGCCCATGCCGGATTCGATGACCGAGACGGCTGCGGATTTCTGCACGGTGCCGAAGAGTTCGGTGACCGAGAGCCCGGCGCCGAGGCCGACGGCTATGGAGACGGCCAGCAGGGCGACGAAGGGCTGGAGTCTGACCTTGATGATCAGGAAGAGGAGGAGCGCGATACCGAGGGCGGCGACGGTCAGCAGACCGGCGGTGCCGTCGATCAGGAGGAGCAGGCCACCGGTGTGCGGTGGGGTCTCGACCGGCGGTGGGGTGGCGGCGAGCGGCATGGGGCAACTCCGATGGTGCTGGAGGGAGGGCAGGGCGGAGCGCGGTACGGCGCCCCCGGGGATCGGGGCGCCGTACCGTACGGCGGGGTGGGGAGGTGCTGCGGGTGGAGCAAGGCGATCGGGCTGCGAGACGTCCGGACCGTCAGCTGAGCACCGCGAGCGCGTCGATCTCGATCAGCAGGCCCTTGGGCAGGCCCACGTAGACCGTCGTCCGCGCCGAGGGGGCCTCCTTGAGGTTCTGCTCGGCGAAGTAGGTGTTGTAGATCTCGTTCATCTCCGCGAAGTGGTCCACGTCGGTGAGGTAGACGCGCATCATCATCACGTCGTCCCAGCTCGCGCCGCCCTCCTCCAGGATCGCCTTGACGTTGGCGAAGGTCTGGAGGGTCTGCTCGCGCAGGGTGGGGCCGGCCGGGGTCGGGGCCTGGCCCTCGACGGCCGGCAGGAAGCCGACCTGGCCGGCGACCTGGAGGATGTTCCCCTTCTTCACGCCGTGCGAGAACTTCGCCGGCGGCGCGGTGTGGGTGGAGGGGGTGAGCGCGGTCTTCTCGGTCATGGCTGATCAGACTTTCTTGGGTCGGTTGGTGCCGGAGCCGGAGTACTCCCGGCTGATGGTCTCGGCGGTGCGCCGGACCAGCGGGAGGAGGGTGAGGAGTTCCTCGGCCGTGACGACCACGTTCGGTGCGGAGACCGACATGGCCGCGACGACCCGGCCGTCCGCGCCCCGGATGGGGGCGCCGATGCAGTTGATGGACTCCTCGTGACCACCGAGGTCGGTGGCCCAGCCCTGTTCGCGGACGACGGCCAGCTCCTTGAGGAAGGCGGCCGCGTTCGGCGTCGAACGGGGCGTGTACATGAGGTAGTCGAGCTTCTCGGCGATCGCGCGCCGCTCGGGCTCGGTGAGGTCGGCCAGCAGCAGCTTGGCCACGGCCGCGACGGTGATCGCGACGGGCTTGCCGATCCGCGAGTACATCCGGACCGGGTAGCGGCTCTCGACCTTGTCGATGTAGAGGACTTCCTGCTCCTCGTAGACGGCGAGGTGCACGGTGTGCCCGCAGCGGTCGTTCAGCTCGACCAGGTGCGGGTGGGCGATCTCGCGCACGTCGAGGTTCTCGACGGCCTCCTGGGCGAGCGCGAAGAGCCGGGCGCCCAGGCGGTAGCGCTGGTCCTGCTGGCGGTAGACGAGCCCGTGCTCGTGGAGCGTACGCAGCAGGCGCAGCGCCGTGGACTTGTGGACGCCGAGCCGCTCGGCGACCTGGCCGAGGTCGGCGGGGCCCTGGGCGAGCAGCGGCAGGATGCTGAGTGCCCGGTCGACGGTCTGGCTCATGGCGTACGTACCTCCTCGTGGGCCCGGTCGGCTGCGGTCCAGCCGGGGCCGAGACGAAGTCTCCCCCAGGCGCCGTCGTCGAGGGCGGCGAGGCGGTCGGCGTGGTCGCGGGCGGGCGGTTCGGTGAGGTCGCCGGGGACGGTGAGGACGGCGGCGGCCATCAGATGCCCGTGCCGGACCCGGTCCCGTACGGGCAGGCCGCGCAGGGTCGCGGAGAGGAACCCGGCGGCGAACGCGTCCCCGGCCCCGACGGCGGCGACGACGTCGACACGGAGGGCGGGGACGACGGTGACGGTGTCGCCGCCGGCAGACCGGGGAGCGCCCTGCCCTGCCTCGGCCGCTCCGACCTCCGTGGAACGCGGGCCCGAGCCGTCCTCGGCCCCTCCTGCGGCAGGATCCGGCCCTCCGGCGTTCGGGGAGCGGGGCGCTGGGCCGAGCCCCGAGGCGAACACCGTCGCGCCCGCGCTCCCCCGCTTCACGACGACCACCGAAGGCTCCGGCAGCGCCGCCCGGATCGCCTCCGCGCCGACGATCCCCCACGCCTCCTCCGCCTCGTCCTCACCGACGAAGACCAGGTCGCACCGGCGGGCCAGCTCCAGCAGCACACCGGCATCCCCGTCCCGCCACAGCCGCGGCCGGTGGTTCACGTCGAACGACACCAGCGGGCGCCCCGGGCGCGGAGCCGTCAGCTCCCGCAGGAGGGCCAGGCAGTCGGCGGAGAGCGCGGCCGTGATCCCGGACAGATGCAGGATCCGCCCCGCGAACAGTTCCCCGTACGGGACGTTCGCCGGTGACATCGCGGACGCGGCCGACCCCGCCCGGTAGTACGCCACCTCGTGGGCCCCGGTCCCGCGATCCGTCGCCGTACGGAAGTAGATGCCGGTCGGCCGGTCGGGGTCGCGGCGGACGGCAGAGGTGTCGACCCCGTACCCCGCGATCGTCTCGACCAGGTGGTCGCCGAAGCCGTCGGCCCCGACCCGTCCCACCCAGGCCGCGCGGTGCCCGGCGGCGGCGAGGGCGCAGGCCACGTTGGACTCGGCGCCCCCGATCCCGCGCCCGAAGGACGGCACGTCGGCGAGGCGGCCGGGCTGCGAGGGCAGGAACGTCACCATGGACTCACCGAGGCAGACGACATCGGTGGTCGTGGCGGCGTGGGCCGTCCCTGCTGCGGGTCCGGACACTGAGGGCTCCTCGCTGGTCGGTGTGCGGGCCGGTGGTCACCATTGACCGGGCGTCGGCTCGGATGTTAGACAGCGTTGAGCGATATACGCAATGGATGTTGCATATGTTGCAACGAACTTCGAGGAGCTCACCTTGGCAGCCGACCGCCCCACCGACCGCCCCGCGTCGTCCACGGCCGACCGCACCGCGCCCCCGGCCTCCGCCCGCGCCGCCTCGCCGTCGACCGCCCGCGCCACGTCCCTGGCCGCCGGTCTCGCCGACGAGCGCGTCGACCACCGCTTCAAGGCCCTGCCGCCGGACGCCGAGGGCCTCACCGTCTCCGCCCTCGCCGCCGAGCGCCGCAACCTCTTCACCGGCGGGTTCACCACCCCCGTCCTCGCGCTCTCCGCCGAGTCGGTCGAGCACAACCTCGCCCTGCTGGAGACGTACGCCGAGCGGCACGGCCTCGCCTTCGCCCCGCACGGCAAGACGTCGATGGCCCCGCAGCTCTTCGCGGACCAGCTCCGGCGCGGCGCCTGGGGCATCACGGCCGCCGTGCCGCACCAGGCACGGGTCTACCGGGCGTACGGGATCGGGCGGATCTTCCTCGCCAACGAGCTGGTCGACCCGGTCGCGCTGCGCTGGCTGGCCGGTGAGCTGAGCGCCGACCCGGAGTTCCGCTTCGTCTGTTACGTGGACTCCGTGCGCGGGGTCGAGCTGATGGAGGAGGCCCTGGGCGCGGCGGGCGCCACCCGCCCCGTCGACGTCGTCGTGGAGCTGGGCGCGGGCGAGGGCGCGCGGACCGGGGCCCGGACGGAGACCGACTGCGCGGCGGTGGCCGACGCGGTGGCCGGGGCCGGGTCGCTGCGCCTGGTGGGCGTGGCCGGGTACGAGGGCGAGGTGCCGGACGCCGATCCGGAGCGCGTACGGGCGTGGCTGCGGCGGCTCGTGGCGCTGGCGGCCGTGTTCGACGGCGAGAAGCGGTTCGCCGGGGCCGGGGAGATCGTGATCAGCGCGGGCGGCAGCGCCTGGTTCGACGCGGTGGCGGACGTCTTCGCGGGGATCCCCGAACTGAGCCTGCCCGTTTGTAAGTTGCTGCGCTCCGGCGCGTACGTCTCGCACGACGACGGCCACTACAAGCACCTCACCCCCTTCAACCGGGTCCCCGAGGAAGGGGCGTTGGAGCCCGCGTTCCGGCTCTGGGCCCAGGTGGTCTCCCGCCCGACCGGTGAACAGGCCTTCCTGAACGCGGGGAAGCGGGACGCGGCGTACGACCTGGACCTCCCCGAGGCGCAGGTGGTCCGCTCGGCCCGGGACGGTTCGGTGCGCCCGGCCACCGGCATCACGGTCACCGGCCTCTCCGACCAGCACACGTGGGTGCGTACGGAGGCGGGGGCCGGACTGGAGGTGGGCGACTGGGTCGGGATGGGTCTCTCGCACCCCTGCACCAGCTTCGACAAGTGGCAGCTGATCCCGCTGGTGGAGGCGGACGGCACGGTCACGGACTACATCCGCACGTTCTTCTGAGCAGCCCCTCCCCCCCTGCCCCTGCCCTTCCTCCCGCCCCGCCTCCGCCTCCGCCCCCATCTCCGCCTCCGCTCCCCGAAAGGCTCCCCATGGACCTGGTCCTGCGCGACGCGCTCGTCGTCGACGGCACCGGCGGGCCGTCCTACCGCGCCGATGTGGCGGTGGACGGCGGCCGGATCTCCGAGATCCACCGCGAGGGCTCCCCCGGCCCCCGCCCCACCGCCGCCCGGACGGTCGACGCCGACGGGCTCGCGCTCTCCCCCGGCTTCATCGACATGCACGCCCACAGCGATCTGGCGCTGCTGCGCGACCCGGACCACAGCGCGAAGGCGGCGCAGGGGGTCACGCTCGAAGTCCTGGGCCAGGACGGCCTGTCGTACGCCCCGGTCGACGACCGTACGCTCGCGGAGGTCCGCCGCTCCATCACCGGCTGGAACGGTGACGGCTCCGACATCGACTTCGACTGGCGCACGGTCGGCGGCTATCTGGACCGCCTGGACCGGAACTTCGGCGGCCAGGGCATCGCGGTCAACGCCGCCTATCTCGTCCCGCAGGGCACGGTCCGGATGGCCGCGGTCGGCTGGGAGGACCGCCCGGCCACCGACGCCGAACTGGCCCGGATGAAGGAGCTGGTGGACCAGGGGATGCGGGAGGGCGCGGTCGGCATGTCGTCCGGCCTGACCTACACCCCGGGGATGTACGCGGACGGCGCCGAACTCACCGAGCTGTGCCGGGTGGTGGCCCGCCACGGCGGCTACTACTGCCCGCACCACCGCAGTTACGGGGCGGGGGCGCTGGAGGCGTACGAGGAGATGGTGCAGCTGGCGCAGCACGCCGGCTGCGCCCTCCACCTCGCCCACGCCACCATGAACTTCGGCGTGAACAAGGGCCGGGCGCCGGACCTGCTGGCCCTGCTGGACGGTGCGCTGGCCACCGGCGCCGACATCTCGCTCGACACCTACCCGTACACCCCCGGCTGCACAACACTCGTGGCGATGCTGCCGAGTTGGGCGAGCGAGGGCGGACCCGAGTCGGTCCTCACCCGGCTCGCGGACCCGTCGACCGCCGAGAAGATACGGCACCACCTGGAAGTGCTCGGCTCGGACGGCTGCCACGGGGTGCCGATCGAGTGGGACACCATCGAGATCTCCGGCGTCAGCGCCCCGCGGCTGGTCGAGTACGTGGGCCGTACGGTGGCGGATTCGGCGGCGCTGCGGGGCGAGGAGCCCTGGGTGACCGCACGGCGGCTGCTCACCGAGGACCGGCTCGGCACGACGATCCTCCAGCACGTGGGCCACGAGGAGAACGTCCGCCAGATCATGCGCCACCGCGTGCACACGGGCGGCAGCGACGGCATCCTCCAGGGCGACAAGCCGCACCCGAGGGCGTACGGCACGTTCCCCCAGTATCTGGGGCGGTACGTGAGGGAGTTGGGGATCCTCTCGCTGGAGGAGTGCGTGGCCCACCTGACCTCCCGCCCGGCCGCCCGGCTGCGGCTGGCGGACCGGGGCCTGGTGCGCGAGGGGTACCGAGCGGACCTGGTGCTCTTCGACCCGGAGACGGTGGCGGCGGGCTCCACCTTCGAGGAGCCGCGCACCCTGCCGGTGGGCATCCCGCATGTGCTGATCGACGGCAGGTTCGTGATCGAGGACAGCCGCCGCACGCCGGTGCTGGCGGGCCGGGCGGTGCGGGGCGCGGGGGCCGGGGCGGGGGCTTCCTGAGGGCTCCGGGCGAGGGCTCCCCGGGCAGCAGCCGGGCCCCGGCCTCGGAGCAGGCCCCGGACCCGGACGCCCCCCCGGGACGCGGTCCAGGGCGTGGCCCCGGACGCCGGTATGCCGTACCTGGAGCGGGAGGCGCGCGAGACGTTCCGGGTGGGGCTCGGGGTGCTGCTCGACGGCATCGAGGCGGCGCGCGCCCGGCGGCCCTGAGAGAGACCAGGACCGTCGGACACGCGCCGCACATCACTCACACCTACGGCACCCGGCAGGGCGCGGGGCTACGGCTTGGGCAGCCCGCAGCCCTCCCGGTCCAGGTCGATCTTGTTGCCGAGACCGATGCACGGGACCATGTTGTACGTCTGCTGGGCGTAGTTGATGCCCTCGCGCACGGTCACGTCACCGTTCTCGTCGACCTCGCACGGGTTGTTGTCCGTGCACTCCTGGCCGCTCTCGTTACCGGTGTTGTTGACGGCGACCACCTTGCCGGTGGCGTCGTCGATCACCGGCGAACCCGACGTACCGCCGATGGTCCGGCACTCCGGGGTGTAGCGCACCGAGTCCTTCCAGGTCCACCGGCCCTCCTTCAACTGGTGGACGAAGCCGTCGATGTCGCAGCTGTAGGTGCGCTTCCAGTAGCCGGAGGCGACGGTGATGGCGGTACCCGCGACGGGGTGGGCGGTCTCCAGCTCCAGCGCCTCGATGCCGTAGGCGCTCTCGATCTCCTCGTAGGTGGAGGTGAGTTCGTAGAGCGAGAGGTCGGTGTCGGTCATGGTGCCGTACGCGATCTTGCTCGCCCTCAGCGTGCCGACGCCGCTGCCCGAGGCGTCGAGCAGGGTGAACGTCCGCGTGGACGGACGGTCGACGAGCACTTCGCCGGGGCCCGGGAAGCCGGTCTCCAGACAGTGCCCGTTGGAGAGCACGAGGGCGGGGTCGGTGGGCGCGGAGTCGGGCGAACGGACCACGGAGCCAGAGCAGTTGCTGAGCGCGACGGTTCCAGCGAAGGTCACGGCCTTCGCGGCGGGCGCGGGTGCGGCCTCGGTGGCGGATTCCCGCGCCTGCGCGGATTCGGCCGCGACGGCGGGCGCGACGCCCGCTCCCAGGAGCAGGGCAGCAAGAAACGCACCGATGAGAGGCTTGTTCATGTGGGGGGTCCCCTCCAGTGATGCCAGGACCGGAAATCTTCCGGCTTTTGACATGCGCATGGTTCCCCAGATGTCCGGCCATCACAAGGGTCAGTTTCCGGCCACCTCTCCGCCCGCGGGGCCCTCCTCGCCCCCACTCCCCGGATACACGTGCTCACGCCCCCAGTCCCCCAGCGGCCCCAGCGCCGTGTTCAGCGCCACGCCTCGCGGGGTGAGCGAGTACTCCACTCTCGGCGGCACTTCGGCGTACTCCTCGCGGTGCACGATGCCGTCGTCCTCCAGCTCCTTCAGGTGCGCCGTGAGCACCTTCTCGGTCACGCCGGGGACGGCCCGGCGCAACTCCCCGAAGCGGTAGGTCCTTTCGGCCAGGGCCCACAGGATGAGCACCTTCCACTTGCCGCCGACCACGTCCATCGCGGCGTCGATCCCGCAGACGTACGCCCCCGGCCTCCGTACCGCCCTCATCGCGACACCCTCCCCCACCTGATCACTCACCACCGGGTAACCACCCACTCGAAAGTGCGTACTTGAGCACTCCCGGACCCTTCGACCAGCCTAAACCGCATGTCCGACAACGCATCAGCACCGACCTCACCGACCGCACCGGCCTCCCCCGCCCCGCTCGCCCTGCTCGGCCTCGGCGCCATGGGCACCGCACTGGCCCGCACCTGGCTCGCCGCCGGGCACCCCCTCACCATCTGGAACCGCGGCCCCGGCCGCACCGCCGAACTCGCCCTCCGGGGCGCGCGGGTGGCGGACAGCGCGGCGGAGGCGGTGGCCGCGAGGCCGCTCGTCGTCACCTGCCTGCTCGACGACGCCTCGGTCCGGGAGGCGCTTGCCGACGCCGACCTGACCGGCAAGGACCTGGTCGACCTCACCACCTCCACCCCGGCCGAGTCCCGCGCCCGGGCGGCCTGGGCGGCGGAGCGCGGGGCCCGTTTCCTGGACGGCGGGATCATGGCCGTACCGCCGATGATCGGTGCGCCCGGGGCGGGCGGCCACATCCTCTGCAGCGGGTCGCGCGCCCTCTTCGACCAGCACCGCGACGTGCTCGGCGTTCCGGCGGAAATCCGTTACGTGGGCGAGGACTTCGGGCTGGCCGCGCTCTACGACGTGGCGCTGCTGAGCGCGATGACCGCCATGTTCGCGGGGGCCCGGCACGCGTTCGCGCTGGTGGAAGGGGCGGGGATCGACCGGGAGGAGTTCGGCGGGCTGGTGGCGGACTGGCTCACGGCGATGGCCCCGGCGACGGCGGCGTACGGCGACCCGTCACCGCCCGGGGACACGACGAGCCCGGCCGTGGTGGCGGCCGGGGACGCGGCCCTGCTCCGTACGGCCCGGGAGCAGGGCGTGGACACGGCCCTGCTGGAAGCGGCGGCGGGTTCGGTGACCGGCATCTGACCGGCGCCGACAGCAGTTGTCCGGTGGGCCGTCGGCGGCACGGGCGCCCGGCCGACGCCGGCGGGTCGGCCGTACGGGAGCGTCGGCCGGCCTCCGACCGGTGCCGACAGCGCGCGCGGCCGGGCTACGACCGGCGCCGACAGCGCGCGCCCGGTGGGCCGTCGGCAGCACGTGGCACGGGCCCGGTGTGCCTGAGACACGGCCCGGCCCCGGCTGCGTACGGTCGGGGTATGACACTCGACCTCGACGCCTATTTCGCCAGGATCGGCTGGTCCGGGGAGCCCCGGCCCACGGTGGAGGTGCTGCGGTCCCTGCACCGCGCGCACGCCCTGGGCATCCCGTTCGAGAACCTGGACGCGGTGCTCGGATCGGCGCCCTCCCTGGACCTGGCCGACCTGGAGGCCAAGCTCGTCCGCGGCGGGCGGGGCGGCTACTGCTACGAGCACAACACCGTCCTCGCCACCGCCCTGCGCCAGCTCGGCTTCACGGTGACGTTCCTGGCCGCCCGGGTGGTCCTGGGCGCCGCGCCCGGCGCCGTCCGCCCGCGCAGCCACATACTGCTGCGGGTGGACGTGCCGGGTGTGGCGACCCCGTACATCGCCGATGTCGGGTTCGGGGACGTCGGCGCGCTCCTGGAGCCGATCGAGCTGGTACCGGGTGCGGAGCTGCACGACGCCCCGCGCCGCCACCGGCTGGTCACCATGGCGCACGACGGTCCGCTGGAGATGTGGGAGCTGCTGGCGGAGCAGGGCGGGAGCTGGGAACCGCAGTACACGTTCACGCTGGAGCCCTTCGAGTCCCCGGACTTCGAGATGATCAACTGGTACGTGGCGACGAGCCCGCGCTCGCCGTTCCAGCAGGCGGTGTACGTGCGGCGCACCCTGCCCGACGCCTCGCACCTGGCGCTCGCCGGGCTGGACCTGGTCGAGCGGACCGAGGACGGCACGGTCAAGGAGCGGCTGCTGTCGGGCCGCGACGAGGTGGTGCGGGTGCTCCGGGACGACTTCGACATCCGTGTACCGGAAGGTGCCGTGCTGCCGGCGTAGGCGCACGGCGACGGACCGGACGTGCGGACACGACGCCCCTCGCCCGTCTTCACCCGCCTTCACCCGCCGGCGGGGCGCCGTGTCACCGCCCGCGTGGCGCATCTCACCCGCGCGGGCCGCTGACGCCCCATTCCAAGCCGCGACGCCGCCGCCACCGGCCCTTCCCACGGTCCGGGGCCGGGGCGGCCTTGGCGTTGGAAGCCGGAGCGCGGCGGCGGGCGGGGCCGGGGTCCCGAGAACGGCGCAATCTCCGCGCACCCCGCGAAACGCGGCCGTAAGCTCACGGACATGCAGGTCATCCAGTCCACCAAGCTCGCCAACGTCTGCTACGAGATCCGGGGCCCCGTGCTGGAGGAGGCGATGCGGCTCGAAGCGGCCGGTCAGCGCATCCTCAAGCTCAACACGGGCAACCCGGCCGCGTTCGGGTTCGAGTGCCCGCCGGAGATCCTCGAGGACATCCTCCGGAACCTCTCGGGCGCGCACGGTTACGGCGACGCGAAGGGGCTGCTGTCGGCGCGGCGCGCGGTGGTGCAGCACTACCAGACCAAGGCGATCGACCTCGACGTCGAGGACGTCTACCTGGGCAACGGCGTCTCCGAGCTGATCCAGATGTCGATGCAGGCCCTGCTCGACGACGGTGACGAGGTCCTCGTACCGGCCCCGGACTACCCCCTGTGGACGGCCTCGGTCGCGCTGGCGGGCGGAACGGCCGTGCACTACCGGTGCGACGAGCAGGCCGACTGGATGCCGGACCTGGCGGACATCGAGCGGAAGATCACCGACCGCACCAAGGCCCTGGTGATCATCAACCCGAACAACCCGACCGGCGCGGTGTACGACGACGAGATGCTGCGCGGTCTCACCGAGATCGCCCGCCGCCACAACCTGATCGTCTGCTCCGACGAGATCTACGACCGGATCCTGTACGACGGTGCCACCCACACCCCGACGGCGGCGCTGGCCCCCGATCTGATGGTGCTGACGTTCAACGGGCTCTCGAAGAACTACCGGGTGGCCGGATACCGTTCCGGCTGGCTGGCGGTCTGCGGCCCGAAGGCGCACGCCACCTCGTACATCGAGGGGCTGACGATCCTGGCCAACATGCGGCTCTGCGCCAACATGCCCTCCCAGCACGCGGTGGCCACCGCCCTCGGCGGTCGGCAGTCGATCGAGGACCTGGTGCTGCCGGGCGGCCGGATCCTGGAGCAGCGGGACGTGGCGTACGACCTGCTGACCTCGATCCCCGGGGTGACCTGCGTGAAGCCGAAGGGGGCGCTCTACCTCTTCCCCCGGCTCGACCCGAAGGTCTACAAGATCAAGGACGACCGGCAGATGGTGCTGGACCTGCTGCGCGCCGAGAGGATCATGGTCGTGCAGGGGACCGGGTTCAACTGGCCGGAGCCCGATCACTTCCGCATCGTGACGCTGCCCGCGACGGAGGAGCTGCGGGACGCGGTGACGCGGATCGGCTCGTTCCTGGACGGTTACGGGCAGCCGTAGGCCGGGCGCCCACGGTGCGGGGCGGGGGCTGAGGCGGGGCCGGAGGTCGGGCTGGAGGCAGGGAGGCCGCCGGACGGTTGCCCGGTCGGTCGGCGGCCGGGGCGCCCGCCCGGGCGCCGGACCG
This sequence comes from Streptomyces araujoniae, assembly GCF_050871195.1. Lineage (NCBI taxonomy): Bacteria > Bacillati > Actinomycetota > Actinomycetes > Kitasatosporales > Streptomycetaceae > Streptomyces > Streptomyces araujoniae. The sequence continues at coordinate 5,131,959 of NZ_CP194070.1, read as the reverse complement.
GATGCCCGAACGGTTGCGACCGGATTTCAGATCGAGCGTAAGTTTAGACTCGATCCAATGTAGGATGGATATCCAGCATCACCGGGAGGCCATCCATGTACGAGCCGATCCGCACCCCCTCGGTCCACAGCCCGGCCGACGACGCGGACTTTCCGCACCGCAGCCGCGAGGAAGAGCTGGACATCCAGCTGGCCGGGCACCTCGCCGCCCTCCTCGCGGTCACCGACGAACTGGGCCTCGGCGCGGCGGGCGACCGCATCGCCGAGCAGGTGGCGCGGCTGCGCGGCGCCCCGCCCGCCCGGCACGCCGCCCTGACCGACGCCGCCCCGGCGGCCCTGCACCGCCGCGCCCACGCCCTGGCGGGCCGCGCACTGGTGGTGGCGGCGTCCCGCGCCGACACGACCGCGGCCATCCTCTCCGCGCAGCGGATGGACGCCCACACCGAGGCCCTCGCCTCGGCCTCCGCCGACACCGCCGCCTCCGGGCAGCTGGTCGGCGCCCACTGACGGCCCCGGTCCGCGTGCCGGCAGGGCGCGCGGACCGGGTGCCACGTTTCCGGTTCCCGGACCTGGGTTCCCTGGCCCGGCCCCCTGGTCTCAGTGCCCTGACCCCAGTTCCCCAGGTTTCAGGTCCCTGACATCAGTTCCCCGGTCTCGGTTTCCGGGCCTCCGTTGCCCGGTCTCCTCCCCGCTGCCCGGTCCCGGTTCTCCGCTCGCCCTTCACCCTTCGCCGTTCTCCGCGGGATCAGCCCGCGTCCCCCAGCAGCCCCGAGGCCTCGCGGAAGTCGTCCAGCGCCGGGCCGAATTCCCCGGCCGCCAGGCGAAAGGCCGACCGGTCCATCAGGGTGTCGGCGAGAACCGCCGGTCCCTCGACCGAGCCCTGACGGGCCAGGCCGCGGGCCAGCTTCACCCCCTCGTCGAACAGGTGCCGCGTCCGCTCCGCGAACAGGTGGGTGTGGAACTCCGCGTGGACAGCTGAGCGCACGGCGAGAACCCGATGCAGCCGGACCCGCTCGGCACACGGGACGTCCGGGTCCTCGGCCGCCTGCGCGGCGAGGGCGTCGGCCTCTTCCCGCAGGGCTGTACGGCTGTCGAAATAGCGTTGCCGGACGTCCGGGGACCAGTCCCGAGGTACCACGCCCAGCGGCGGACGCGGCACGGCGGGCCCCGAGCTCTCGCGGGACGCGGGCCGCTCGTCGGACGCGGGCGCCTCCCCGAACGCGGGCCGCTCGTCGGACGCGGGCCCCTCCCCAGACGCGGGCCGCTCGTCGGACGCGGCGGGCCGCTCGCTGTCCGCGCCCGAGAGGGACAGCAGCACGGCCCAGAAGGTTGCCTGGTAGCCGCTCCGCGACCGGCGCTCACCGGTGGTGGCCAGCTCCGTCAGCACGGCCCGGGCCTCCCTGCGTACGGCGGCCGCCCGCTCCCCCCTGCCCCGGGCGCCGAGCATCCGCGCATATCCGATCAGCGCGTGGGCGTGGCAGGCCACCGGCCCCCGGTCGGCCGCGGCCTCGGCCGCTTCCATGGTGACGAGCCCCTCGAACGCGGCCAGCGCCTCATCCGCCCGGCCCGCGTCATGGAGAGCGCCGATCCACTCCAGGAGCAGCCAGGCGAGCGTGCCCTCACCGGGCCCGTCCGGCAGCGTCGCGGTGACCAACTCACCGAGCAGGTCCGCAGCTTCGGCACAACGGCCCTCCTCGGAGATCCCGGCCGCCCACTCCCTCACCCCCCGGCTCACCGGACCACCGACCGCTGCGGCCTGCGCACGGCCGATGGCCAGCATCTCGGCCCGCAGGGCCAGCCCTTCGGCGCGCCTGCCCATGGCGTACAGATCCCTCTGGCAGAAGTCGAGTGCCTGGTACAGGAGTTGCGCACGCCCGGGTTCGGCCGGGTCGACAACCCGCGCCGCGGCCACCGCTTCCTCCAGCAACGCGAGTCGCGCCATGGGTGGTTCGTGGAATCCGGCCCCGGGGCCGCCGGACCTGCCGGAACCGTGGACCCGTTCGTAGCTCAGGTCGTGCAGTGCCCGGACCAGGCGGGGCAGATAGGCGGCGGGGCCGACCCGGGCGAGCACCCGGTAGGCGTCGACTTCCTCGTACGGCGTGCGGCGGCCCGATCCGAGCAGGATGGTCCGCGCCCGCATGATGTCGTCCTGATCGACTGTCCCCGAGATGTCCATGGCGGAGATTCTGGGCGCCGCCGAGGCCGCCGAACAAGGCGTGGAACCTGTGCCGTCCGTCCTACGAAGACCGCCTCTGACCTGTCATGATGGAGATGTCATCGCCTCTGCCGCCACCCTCTCCCGAGCGTCCCGGCCGCCCCTCCGTTGCGTACTGGGATAGCCGCTTCATCTCCCGTACACCCAACTCGGCCAGGAATGTCGGCTTCCGGGCGCACTCTGCGCACGTGAGACGCATCGTGGGAATCGTCCTGGCGGTCCTCCTGATCGGCGGCGTGGCGGCGGCCGTCGTGGCAGGCCGTGACAGAGGCGGCAACGGCAGCAGTGGCACGGCAGCGACGACCGTGCGGGGCGTGATCGGGTCGGAGAAGGCCGAGTTCTTCGCCGACCCCGACACGGTGAAGGCCCTGGCCGCCCGGGGACTCACCGTCAAGGCCGAGACATCCGGATCCTGGGCAATGGACCAACTCTCTTTGAAGGAAAAGGACTTCGCGTTCCCCAGCTCCAAGGCGCCGGCCGACGAGCTGCGCCGCGGGTCCGCCGTCGAGGGCGGTCCGCTGCGGCCCTTCTACTCGCCGCTCGTCGTCGTGGCCCACCGCAACGCGGCCGAGGTCCTCGCCGCCAACGGCCTGGCCCGGCTGAAGACCGACGGCACCACCAGCTTCGCCACCCGGGGCACGCTGCTCATGGTCCCCTACCTCGCGGCGGCCGAGGCGGACCGGACCTGGCAGCAGCTCGAAGGGGCCTCCGGTCACGCCGAGTTGAGCGGCACGCTCTTCATCACGAGCACCGACCCCGTCTCGTCCAACTCCGGTGCCCTCTACCTCGCCGCCGCCTCGTACGTCGCCGACGGCGGCCGGGTCGCGGCGGACCGCGTGGCCGTGGACCGGACGGCGGCGCTCATGCGGAAGCTGGTCCAGGTCCAGGGGGCCCAGCAGACCAGCAGCGACGCCCCGTTCCGGGACTTCATCAGCGGGGTCGGCAACCCGTTGGTGCTGGTCTACGAGTCGCAGGTGGCCTCCCTCCTGGCCCACAGCGACCGGCAGGAGATCGGGGACCTCGTCGTGCTCTATCCGGACACCACGGTCTCCAGCGACCACACCCTGGTACCCCTGACGGCGGCGGGCCGACGCCTGGGCGAACTGCTGTCCACCGACCGGCAGTTGCGGCAGCTGGCGGTACGCCATGGCTTCCGCCCGCAGGGCGCGGCGGCCGAGTTCACCGCCGCCACCGCGGCCCACGCCGACTACATCGACCAGCAGCTGACCGGCGTACGCCAGGCACCCGTGCCCACCGCCGAGGTACTGCGCGCGATGGCCGAACGGGCCCGCGGCTGATGCGCCGCGCCGATGCCGTACGGGGGCCGGGGCCCGGAGCAACGCCCGCGCAGGCCCCACCCGCCACCGCCCCATCACACCCGGCTTCCCCCTCCCCCGCGTGCCCCGAGGCACCCGCAGCCCAGGAGACGTGACCCATGCCCCAGGACCCCAGAACCCCCTACACGAGACCGCGGGAGGCAGGCGAGCCGCAGGAGGCGAGGCCCCACGGCGTCGGGCCCCTGGAGCCGCCGGCCGCGCCGCTCGTGCTCACCCCGCCCGAGCCCGTCGCCCCCGTCCGGGCCGAACAGGCCGCCGGGCTCGTCCCGGTGGAGGACGGGGTGCGGGAGGAGATGGTGCGCCGGGCGGAGGAGTACGTGGGCTCGCTCGCCGGACTCGACGCCCGGTCACCGGAGTTCACCTCCCGGATCGGCGAGATCGCCGCGCTCGGGCAGGGCGACATCCGCAGCGCCGCGCAGCAGTCCAACCGGATGCTGGACCGCACCGTCCGCTCGCTGGCCTCGGGCGAGGGCGACGCACCCGCCCGCGTCGGGGCCTCGCTGGTCGAACTGCGGCGCACGGTCCGGGATCTCGACCCGGGCGACACCCCGGCCCGCGGCGCCCGCAGGCTGCTGTCCCGGCTGCCCGGCGCGAACCGGTTCCGCGACCACGTCGCCGCGTACGCCTCCGCGCAGGGCACCTTGAACCGGATCGTCGGCTCCCTCCGCAGCGGCCAGGACGAACTGCGCCGCGACAACGCCGCGTTGCACACCGAACGCACCCGGCTCTGGGAGTCGATGGGCAGCCTCCAGGAGTACGCGGTCCTCACCGAGGCCCTCGACGAGGTCGTGGCCCGCCGCATCGCGGAGACCGAGCACACCGACCCCGTACAGGCGGACGCGCTCCGCGCCGACGTCCTCTTTCCGGTCCGGCAGAAGCACCAGGACCTGCTGACCCAAATCGCCGTCTGCGCACAGGGATACCTGGCGATGGACGTCGTACGGCGCAACAACGACGAGCTGATCAAGGGCGCCGACCGGGCCGCGACCACCACGGTCTCGGCGCTGCGCATCGCGGTGATGCTCTCCTCGGCGCTGGACAACCAGCGGCGGGTCACCGAGCAGGTGCAGGCGCTGCGCTCCACCACGGAGGAGCTGATCCGGGGCAACGCGGAGATGCTGGCCACCCAGAGCGGTGAGATCCAGCGCATAGCGGCCGACCCGGCAGTGGGCGCGGAGACGCTGCGTACCGCGTTCCACCAGATCTACCGGACGCTGGACGCCATCGACACGTACAAGGTGCGGGCGACGGAGTCGATGGCCGCCACCGTAGAGGCGCTCACCGCCGAACTCCAGGAGGCGGGCACCCGGTTGGAACGGGCACGCTCCTCCGGCACGCCGGACGGAGACCTCGCATGAGCCACCTCCCCCAGGGACGCATGCGCCTCCCCTCATGGACCCGCATGAGCCGCCCCTCGCGGACCCGCGCGAACCGGTCCGCCCAAGCACGCACGGACCTGTTCCCGCAGGCACGCACGGACGGACTCCCGCAGACACACACGGACCCGTTCCCGCAGGCACACACGGACGGACTCCAGCGAACCCGCACGGACGGACTTCAGCGGGCACGCACGGACGGTCTCCCGCAGGCACGCGAGGGCCGGCCCTCCCGACCGCGCACGCACGACTTCCCGCAGGCTCGCACGGGCCGGCCCCCGCAGATGCGCGCCGACGGACTTCCGCAGCCGCTCACGGACCGGTCCCCACAGGTCCGCGACGGCCGGACCGCCCGCGCCGACGCCCCCCTCAGGCCCCCGCGCCGCGCCTTCGCACCCCTGCTCGCCGCCACCGCCGCCCTCGCCGTACTCCTCCCGCTCGCCGCCTGTACGCCGAACCCGGCCGGCCCGGCCCCGGAGCCCGCCGATGACGGCCGGCCGCGCTCCGGCACCGTCCGGGTCCTCGCCTCCAGCGAACTCGCGGACATGGAGCCGCTGTTGGAGGAGGCGCGCAAGGCGACCGGGATCACCGTGCGGCCCACCTGGACCGGCACCCTGGACGCCGTCGAGCGGCTGGCCTCGGGGAAGGCGGACGGGGCGTTCGACGCGGTGTGGCTGTCGTCCAACGACTATCTGCGGCTGAACCCGGAGGCCGCCCGCCGCGTCACCTCCGAGACCCCGCTGATGACCTCGCCGGTCGCCCTGGGAGTACGGCCCGCGACGGTACGGCGGCTCGGCTGGGACCCGGAGCGGGTCAGCTGGGCCCAGGTCCACCGGGCGGTGGCGGACGGGAAGCTCACGTACGGGATGACCGACCCCAAGCGCTCCAACTCCGGCTTCTCCGCGCTCATTTCGGTGGCCTCCGGACTGTCGGGCGCACAGGCGGCACTGACCGACGCGGACGTCCGCGCGGCGACCCCCAAGCTGAAGGAGTTCTTCGCGGGACAGCGGCTGACCTCCGGCTCCTCGGGCTGGCTGGCCACCGCGTACACCCGGCGCTCCACCGTGGACGCGCTGATCAACTACGAATCGGTGCTGCTCTCCCTCGCCCGGGACACCGGTGCCGGTACCGATGCCGGCACCGGCACAGAACCCGCCGACCCCCCGGCCGGCACCGAGACCGACGCCGAAAGCCGCACGGGCAGGGATACCGGCACCAACACCGACCTGACCGTCATCCGCCCCCGCGACGGCGTCGTCACCGCCGACTACCCGCTCTCCACGCTCACCGGCGCCGCCCCCGAGGCCAAGGACGCGGTACGGGCCCTGACCGAGCACTTCCGCTCCGCCGCCGTCCAGCGCGAGATCACCGAGCGGACCCTGCGCCGCCCGGTGGTGGCCTCCGCGCGCCCCGCCGAGCCGCTCTCCCCGGAGCCTCGCCGCGAACTGCCCTTCCCCGGCTCGCGACCGGTCGCGGACGGGCTGCTCTCCACCTACGAGCACCAGCTCCGGCGCCCCTCGCGCACGGTGTACGTCCTGGACACCTCGGGGTCGATGAAGGGGAAGCGGCTGGAGCAGCTGAAGTCCGCCCTGACCGGGCTGACCGGCGACTTCCGGCAGCGCGAGGAGGTCACCCTGCTGTCGTTCGGGTCGGCGGTGAAGCGGGTCCGCACCCACACGGTCGACCCGGCGGACCCGGCGGCCGGGCCCGCCGCGATCCGGGCGGACACGGCCGCGCTGACGGCGGAGGGGAACACGGCGATCTACTCGTCGCTGACGGCTGCGTACGACCATCTCGGCCCGGACACCGACGCGGCGTTCACCTCCATCGTGCTGATGACGGACGGCGAGAACACGGCGGGCCGGTCGGCGGCCGAGTTCACCGCGTTCTACCGGTCCCTGCCGCCCGCCCGGCAGATCACCCCGGTCTTCCCGATCGTCTTCGGGGACTCCGACCGCTCGGAGCTGGACCGGATCGCCGCCGTGACCGGTGGTCGGCTCTTCGACGGCACGAAGGAGGACGGACCCGGTTCGCTGGAAGGGGCGTTCGAGGAGATCCGTGGCTACCAGTAGGCCGACGGCGGCCGCGGCGGGCCGGGCGCTCGCCTACCTCGAATCCGCGAAGAACCTCACCGGCAGCGCCTGCGCCCTCGCCGGACTCGCCCTCACCTTCACGGGGTTGGCGGGCGCGTACTGGCCGGTGGTGGTCGCCGGGCTGTACGGGGCGGGCGCGCTGGTCGCACCGCCGACCCGCCCACCGGCACCGCGATTCCCCGACCCCGCATCCCCCTTGGACGGGCTACGCAAGGACGTCACCACCCTCCGGGCGTATCTGGCGCAGGTGGAACTGCCACCGGCCGCCATCGAACGGCTCGGCCCGCTCGGGGAGTTGCTGGACGGACTCCTGACCCCGGGCTGGGTCTCCGAGGCGCTGGCGCAGAACCCGGAAGGCATCCACGTACTGGCCCGGGCGGTGCACCGGGACCTCCCGGAGTCCGTGGACACCTACGTACGGACTCGGTGGTGGACCCGGATGGCCCCGGGCCGGCAGGACCCCGAGGAGCAGCTCGTGCGCCAACTCGCCCTGCTGCACGGGGAGGTCGAGGAGCTGGTGGCGGGGCTGCGGGAGGCCGAGGAGATCCGCCAGCAGACGCACACCCGCTATCTGGAGGACCGGGGCACGGGGAGCACGTACGGAACAGGGACGGCCCCCGGAACCTGAGGGGGTTCCGGGGGCCGGCAGGGCGTCCTTGGTCGGGGACTCCCTGAGGGGCTGTCGTCTCCGGCAGCCCCCGTTCCGCGGCGGGTCGTCGTACCCACAGGTCAGGGCGGATGTCCGATGGACCCGGCCGCGGGGCTCAGAGGGCAGGGCTCAGCCCAGGCGCTCCACGAGCTTGCGGTGCTCGTCCCACAGCTCCTTGGGCGTGTGGTCGCCGAAGGTGTTGAGGTGCTCGGGGACCAGGGCGGCCTCCTCGCGCCAGACCTCCTTGTCGACCGTGAGCAGGAAGTCGAGGTCGGACTCGGAGAGGTCCAGACCCTCGGTGTCCAGCGCGCCCTTGGCCGGCAGGATGCCGATCGGGGTCTCGACGCCTTCGCCCTTGCCCTCCAGGCGCTCCACGATCCACTTCAGGACGCGGCTGTTCTCACCGAAGCCGGGCCACACGAACTGGCCCGCGTCGTTCTTGCGGAACCAGTTCACGTAGTAGATCTTCGGCAGCTTGGCCTGGTCCTTGTCGGCGCCGACCTTGACCCAGTGGTTCATGTAGTCGCCCATGTTGTAGCCGCAGAACGGCAGCATGGCGAACGGGTCGCGGCGCAGCTCGCCGACCTTGCCCTCGGCGGCCGCCGTCTTCTCGGAGGCGACGTTGGCTCCGAGGAAGACGCCGTGCTGCCAGTCGAAGGACTCGGTGACCAGCGGTACGGCGGAGGCACGGCGGCCGCCGAAGAGGATGGCCGAGATCGGGACGCCCTTGGGGTCCTCCCACTCGGGGGCGATGATCGGGCACTGCCCGGCGGGGACGGTGAAGCGGGCGTTGGGGTGGGCGGCGGGCGTGCCGGAACCGGGGGTCCAGGCGTTGCCCTTCCAGTCCGTGAGGTGGTCGGGCGTCTCCTCGGTCATGCCCTCCCACCAGACGTCGCCGTCGTCCGTGAGCGCGACGTTGGTGAAGACGGAGTTGCCCCACATGGTCTTCATGGCGTTGGCGTTGGTGTGCTCGCCGGTGCCGGGCGCGACGCCGAAGAAGCCGGCCTCGGGGTTGATCGCGTAGAGGCGGCCGTCCTCACCGAACCGCATCCAGGCGATGTCGTCCCCGATGGTCTCCACGGTCCAGCCGGGGATGGTCGGCTCCAGCATGGCCAGGTTGGTCTTGCCGCAGGCGGACGGGAAGGCGGCGGCCACGTACTTCGACTCACCGCGCGGCGGGGTGAGCTTCAGGATGAGCATGTGCTCGGCGAGCCAGCCCTCGTCGCGGGCCATGACGGAGGCGATGCGCAGGGCGTAGCACTTCTTGCCGAGCAGGGCGTTGCCGCCGTAGCCGGAGCCGTACGACCAGATCTCGCGGTCCTCGGGGAAGTGCGAGATGTACTTGGTGGTGTTGCAGGGCCACGGCACGTCCTCCTGGCCCTCGGCCAGCGGCGCTCCCAGCGTGTGGACGGCCTTCACGAAGAAGCCGTCGGTGCCCAGCTCGTCCAGGACCGCCTGGCCCATGCGGGTCATGGTGCGCATGGCGACGGCGACGTACGCGGAGTCGGTGATCTCGACGCCGATGGCGGAGAGCGGGGAGCCGACGGGGCCCATGCAGAAGGGCACGACGTACATGGTGCGGCCGCGCATGGAGCCGCGGAAGATGCCGTTCTCCCCCGTGAAGATCTCCCGCATCTCGGCGGGGTCCTTCCAGTGGTTGGTCGGGCCCGCGTCCTTCTCCTCCTTGGAGCAGATGAACGTACGGTCCTCGACGCGGGCGACGTCGCTCGGGTCGGACGCGGCGTAGTACGAGTTCGGCCGCTTGATCTCGTCCAGCTTGGTGAACGTGCCCTTGGCGACGAGCTCCCCGCACAGGCGCTCGTACTCGGCCTCGGAGCCGTCGCACCAGACCACCTGGTCCGGCTGGGTGATGGCTGCGATCTCGTCGACCCAGGAGACCAGCTCCTGGTGGTGGGTGGGGACAGTGAGGGGAGCCGCGATGTCGCGCGCCACGATCGCTCCTTGAAGAGGGTGGGTGTTGTCAGGTGCCCCGTGGGGGCTGCGACCCGGATGCTTCGTACCCTTCGATCCCCTGGCGCTCATCCGGTGCCGACCGCACTCATTTGATCATCCGACCGTTTCGCCCATCTGTCCAGGGGGCCTCACACGTGAGCATCGCCACTCATATTCGTTACCTACGGTTGCGTAGGTAGCATGCGGATATGACTGACGCCGCTGCTGCCGCCGCGACCACCGGCCCGATCGGGACGACGGAAGGACCTGTCGTCCTCGACCCCGTCCCCGTCAAACCCCGCCTGCGCGGCTGGCTGCACGCCGGAATGTTTCCCGCCGTGCTGATCGCCGGTATCACCCTGATCGCCCTGACCGACAGCGTCGAGGGCCGGATAGCCTGCGCGATCTACGTGGCGACGGCCTGCCTGCTCTTCGGCGTCAGTGCGGTCTACCACCGCGGCACCTGGGGCCCGCGCGGCGAGGCGGTGCTGCGCCGGCTGGACCACGCCAACATCTTTCTGATCATCGCGGGGACCTATACCCCGCTGACCCTGCTCCTTCTGCCCGAATCCACCGGACGGCCGCTCCTCTGGGCGGTCTGGGCGGCCGCGGCGGCGGGCATCGCGTTCCGGGTCTTCTGGGTCGGCGCCCCGCGCTGGCTCTACACCCCGTGCTACATCGCGATGGGCTGGGCGGCGGTGTTCTTCCTGCCGGACTTCATGCGGACGGGCGGCATCGCGGTGCTGGTGCTGGTCGTCGTCGGCGGGCTGCTCTACAGCGCGGGCGGGGTGATCTACGGGATCAAGCGGCCGAACCCGTCGCCGCGCTGGTTCGGTTTCCACGAGGTCTTCCACTCGCTGACGCTGGCGGCGTTCGTGGCGCACTACGTGGGCATCTCGCTGGTGGCGTACCAGCACGGATAGGCCGTACGGGCAAAGGAGGCCCGTAGAGATACGGGAAAGGGGCCGGTCGCTTCACGTGACCGGCCCCTTTCCCGTGACCGGGCCCCTTCTCCCCGCCCCGGGCGCTCAGCCGCCCAGCTTCACCGCCAGCTCCCCCGCATCGGTGGTCGGCGCGTCACAGGCGAAGTGCCGGCACACATAGGCGGTCGGCTTCCCGTCCTTCAGCGGCCGGTCCACCAGCAGCGGGAACTCGCCCCCCGCACCGGGCCCCTCCCCTGCGGCGACGACCGCACCCGGGGCCCGGCCGAGCAGCGCCGTACGGTGCAGCTCGCCACCGACGGGCCCGGCGACGGCCACCTCACGGGGCCCGTCCAGCAGCGCCTCGGCCACGGCGAGCCCCCACCCGATGAACCGGGGCGCACGCGGCGCGAGCGCCTTGACGACACCGAGCGCACCTTCCGCGGCAGCGCGATGGGCCTCGGACCCGGTGTGGGCGGCGTACGAGAGCAGCGCACCCGCCGCCGCCGTCCACCCGGCCGGAGTGGCGCTGTCGGTCGGATCCTGCGGCCGCCGGATCAGCTGCTCCGCCTCATGGGCGGTGTCGTAGAGCTGCCCGCCCTCGCCGGTGAACTGCTCCAGTACGACGTCGAGCAGGAACCCGGCGAACTCCAGCCAGGCGCCCTCCCCCGTCACGGCGGCCAGCGCGAGGAACCCCTCGGCCACATCGCCGTAGTCCTCCAGCACGCCCGCGTTGGCGCCCGCGCGCCCGTCCCGGGAGGTACGGGTCAGCCGGGCGACCTCGCCCAGGTGGACCCGGACCAGCAGATCGGCGGCCTCGGTGGCGCGCTCGACCAGATCGGGCCGGTCGAAATAGGCGCCGGTCTCGGCGAGCGCGGCGATGGCGAGCCCGTTCCAGGCGGCGACCACCTTGTCGTCCCGCCCCGGCCGCGGCCGCTCCTCACGGGCTGCCAGAAGCCGTGCCCGTACGCTCGCGACGCGCTCCGCGTCCACGGGTCCGGCGTCCCCCGCCAGTTGGAGCACGGAAGCGCCCTCCTCGAAGGTGCCCTCCTCGGTCACCCCGAAGTACGCGGCGGCGAAGGCCCCGTCCTCCTCGCCGAGCACCGCACGCAGCTGCGCGGGGGTCCACACGTAGAAGGCGCCCTCGACGTGCTTTCCCTCCTGGTCCTCGCTGTCGGCATCGAGCGCGGAGGCGAAGCCGCCCTCGGCGGTGCGCAGCTCACGGACCATGAAGTCGGCGGTCTCCAGGGCGACGCGGCGGGCCTCCTCGGACCCGGTGGTACGCCAGAGATGGGCGTACACCCGGCAGAGCAGCGCGTTGTCGTACAGCATCTTCTCGAAGTGCGGGACCACCCACTCCCGGTCCACGGAGTACCGCGCGAACCCACCGCCGAGCTGGTCGTAGATCCCGCCCCGCGCCATCGCCGAACAGGTGTCGGCGGCCATCTGAAGGGCCCCCTCCGCCCCCGTACGGGAGTAGTGCCGCAGCAGGAACTCCACCACCATGGACGGCGGGAACTTGGGCGCGCCCCCGAACCCCCCGCGCTGCTCGTCGTACTCCCGCGTCAGCCCGAGCAGCGCCTGCGCCACCTCCGACTCCCCCGGCACCCCGTCCCCGCCGTGGGCCAGCGACCGCCCGGCCAGATCCGCCACGATCCGCCCGGCCACCTCGGCCACCTCCTCCCGCCGGTCGGTCCACGCGGCACTCACCCCTTCGAGCACCTGCCGGAAGGAGGGCGAGCCGTGCCGCGGCTCGGGCGGGAAGTAGGTCCCGAAGTAGAAGGGTTCGGCATCCGGCGTGAGAAACACGGTCATCGGCCACCCGCCCTGCCCGGTGGCCGCCTGCACGGCCTCCATGTAGACGGCGTCGACGTCGGGCCGCTCCTCCCGGTCCACCTTGACGGAGACGAAGTGCTCGTTCAGATACGCGGCGGTCGCCTCGTCCTCGAAGGATTCGTGCGCCATGACGTGGCACCAGTAAATTAGCAGAAGCATAAGTGGCAGGACGCATAGCCCACACTCAAGAGGATGGGCACGTCCCGCCGCTTAGCTTCTTCCATCGCCCCCTCTCCCCATGGCCACCAGTCCACTGGATTGGAGGCGTGCTGGAGTAGGTAAGGCGACTGCGAGCTAGTCAGTCGATTCATACACGCATCGTTGCACGGTCTAACCCCCGGCGGGCGGTCATCCGCGCTGCGGGCTCGGCATCACCCGCCTACACAACCTCGCCCTCGCCTTCTGTTTCGCAACTCCACAGCGTGCGAAGTTGATCTAGCTCCACTGGTATGTCAAATGCAGTTCAAGCCGGGGCAGGAGGGCCCGCACACCGTCGCTGATCCTCATCTGGGCAACCCGCTGCCCACCCGGATCGACAAGTGCGACGGCGTAGTGATCATCGACCCAGCCCACCCCACGGACGCTGGCACCGCCGGGGCGCTCAGCTCCGACTCTCGCGAGGGCGTACAGCGTGGGTGCTTGTCCAGGGTGCGATGAGTGCGGCGGTCAGGGAGATGGTGGTCAGGAGGAGGAAGAGCGGTTCGTAGCCGCCGAGGGGTACGGCCAGGGCTGCGCCGGCGAAGGGTGCGAGGGCTGTTGCTGTGTGGGCGGGTGCAGTGAGGAGTCCGGAGAGGCGGCCGTAGTGGGTGGTGCCCCAGCGGTCGGTGATGGCGGTGGCCTGGAGGAGGGTGAGGTTGCCGCGGACCATGCCGGCTGTGATGGATACGGCGATGATCAGGGCGTAGGGGCCGGGAATGGCGGCGAAGGCTGCGGTGGTGATCGCGCCCAGCGCGATGAGGGTCGTGGTGCGGGCTGTGGGTGTGGTGCGGCGGGCGAGGGTGGCGTAGAGGGTGCGGCCGAGGGTCTGTCCGGCTCCGCCGATGCCGAGGGCCCAGGCAGCCTGGGTGGTGGTGTAGCCGCGTTCCAGGAGGAGGGGGACCAGGGCGACGAGGACGGCGTACATCGCGAAGCCGGACAGGGTGAAGGCGGTGGCGAGGAGCAGGAAGGGCCGGCTGCGCGCGACGTCGCGCACGTTGGCGGGTCCCGTTCCTGGGGCGGATCCGGTGGCGGGGGTGGTGGGGGCGTCGGGCCAGGGTGCGCGCAGGGCCAGAGCGTGGGTGGGGATAGTGAGGGCGAGGATGCCTGCGAGGGCCAGGTAGGTGTGGCGCCAGGTCAGGTGCTCGGCCAGGGCTGCGGTCAGGGGTGCGAAGACGGTGGAGGCGAGACCGCCGGCGAGGGTGACGATAGTGAGGGCGCGGATGTGGTCGGGTGCCCACCAGCGGGTGAGGGCGGCGAACGCGGGCTGGTAGAAGGTGGCCGCCATCGCGAGTCCGGCGAGCGCCCAGCCAGCGGTGAACAGGGGCAGGCTGGGGGCCGTGGCGACGATCAGGAGGCTCACGACGCCGAGGACGGATCCGGCGGTCATGACGGCGCGGGGGCCGCGTCGGTCGAGGATCCGGCCGACGCGTATCCCGGCGAGGGCAGAGACGACGAGACCGAGTGAGAACACCGCGGTGGTCGCGCCTGGGGGCCAGCCGGTCGCGGTGGTGATCTGCGGGTTCAGGACGGGGAAGGCGTAGTAGACGATGCCCCAGCTGATGATCTGCGTGGCACACAGGGCGGGGAGCACGGCGCGGGGTCGTGACCGGATTCCGAGTCCGGTCACGACCCCGCGCCCAGGGGTGGCGAGGCCGGTCACGTGCCGCAGCAGCCACCGGCCGTGGCGGCGACCGGTGCGTCGCCGAGCTGCACCAGCGCGGGTTGCGGCGTGGCGCAGGAGCCTGCGGCCTCGCTCGGGGCTGCAGCCGGGTCGTCGAAGAGCCCGGCGCCGCCGCAGACTCCGGTTTCGGGCAGGGTGAGTTCGACACGGTCGGCTGCTTCGAGGTCGCCGGCGAGGGCGGCGGCCACGGAGCGGACCTGTTCGTAGCCGGTCATGGCGAGGAACGTCGGCGCGCGGCCGTAGGACTTCATGCCGACCAGGTACACACCGGTCTCCGGGTGGGAGAGTTCGCGGTGGCCGTGAGGGTAGACGGTGCCGCAGGAGTGCTGGTTGGGGTCGATCAGCGGTGCCAGCTCGGTCGGGGCCTGCAGGCGTTCGTCCAGGCCGAGGCGGAGCTCGTCGAGGAAGCCGAGGTCGGGGCGGAAGCCGGTCAGCACGATGACCTCGTCGACCGGGTCCAGGCGGCGCCCGTCCTCTCCGACCAGGACCAGGCGTCCGTCGAGGGCGCGGTCGATCGCTTCGGTTCGGAAGCCGGTGACCGCGTCGGCGTGTCCCTCGTCGACGGCGGCCTTCGCCGCCAGGCCCAGAGCGCCGCGTGCCGGGAGCTGGTCGGCGCTGCCGCCGCCGAAGGTCGAGCCGGAGATGCCCCGGCGCAGCACCCATACTCCCTTCGTGCCGGTGCCGTCGTCGGACTTGGCGAGGCCGGCGAGGTAGGCGAGGGCGGTGAACGCGGAGGCGCCGGAGCCGATGACAGCGGTGCGACGGCCTGCGTACCGGGCGCGGACTGCTGGGTCCTTGAAGTCGGGGACGCGGTAGGTGATCCGGTCGGCGGCGGCCTTCTCTCCGAGGGCGGGCAGGCCGGAGGCGCCGGCCGGGCCGGGGCTGGTCCAGGTGCCGGAGGCGTCGATGACGGCACGGGCGAAGACCCGTTCCTCGCGGCCGTCGGCATGGGTGATGTGCGCGACGAACGGCTGCTGGTCGCGGTCCGCGTCCACGATCCGGTCGCGACCGGTACGGGAGATGCCGGTGACCCGGGTCCCGAAGCGGACGCGGTCGCCGAGCACGCCGGCGAGCGGCTGGAGGTACTGCTCGGCCCAGTCCCCGCCCGATGGGTAGGTGCCGGGGTCGGGGTGCGTCCACCCGGTCGGGGCCAGCAGCTTCTCCGCGGCGGGGTCGACGACCTCACCCCAGGTGGAGAAGAGCCGCACGTGCGCCCATCCTCGTACGGCGTGGGCGGCGGCGGGCCCGGCCTCCAGGACAAGCGGAACGAGCCCGCGCTGGGTGAGGTGGGCGGCAGCGGCGAGGCCGGCCGGGCCCGCTCCGATCACGACGACCGGCAGATCCGCAGGGGCAGTGTTCATGGCGGTGAAGTCCTCCCGAGGTGACAGAGCCGACTGCTGATTCGATCAATGTCTATATTTGGAGCTTGCCACTTACTTTTGCGACTGTCAAAGTAGACAAATGTCGAAGTATCCTGAGGAACAGTCGCCCCTGACCGCGGTCGTGCCGTGCTGCCCGCCCATCACCGGCGGAGAACTGTCGGCACACGAAGCGGAACGGATGGCCGCGACGTTCGAAGTCCTCGCCAACCCGGTGCGCCTGCGGCTGCTTGCCAAGGTCGCCTCGCACCCGGCCGGTGAAGCATGCGTGTGCGACATCCAGGACGTCGGTGTCACCGGGGCGACCGTCTCCTACCACCTGAAGAAACTCCGGGACGCCGGACTCCTCGTCTCCGAACGCCGGGGGACGTGGGTCTTCTACCGGGTCAACCCCTCTTTCGGCGCCGCCGGACCGGCCGCCTGCGCCCCCCGGGCAGCCACCAGCAGCACCTGAACCGCAGCCGCACCGGCCGATGTCAGCAAGCGGCACCGGGTGGGCAGCAGACCGCCAGGTACGTCTGGAGCGCTGAATGCCGCCGCCCGGCCGTCGTCTCTCCGTCCGCCCGGTAGAACACCTCCCTGCCCTCCTTGCGGGAGACGACCAGGCCCCCGCGGCGCAGCAGGCCCAGGTGCTCGGAAACGGTCGACGATTTCAGCCCGCACCGCTCCGCGACCTCACCGACCGCCAGCTCGACACCACCAGCGAACTGCACCATCACCCGCTGGCAGGTCTCGCTCGCGAGCGCCTTGAGGAAGTCGGCTGATCGAGCCGGGGCGCCTCACCACTGCCCTTCGCCACTGCTTCACTCGCATCCAATATTTCGCCACTTCCCGAAATAACGACTCATCGCAGAAGGTCTCATGTTCTGGCCCTTGCGAGGAGAAGTGGCAGAAGCGGCTCACCGACGCCGACCGGCCGGGCCGCATCCCCGCCGTTCCGCCTTCAGCTGGACCTGACCGCCCAGGCCCCGGACGTGCCCGGCCCTCGCAGCCCGCAGAGCGAGGCGGTGCCGGCCGGAGGAGACGCCGCGGAGCAAATCTAAAGGCGGGCGGCAGGAGCGTTCTGCTCCAGGCGGGCGCCCAGCGTGTCGGCGAACTCCTCGGCACGTTCCAGCTGGATGCGCAGCTTCTCCACTTGCTCGGCGGCGGCCTGCCGGTAGGTCCGCACGCGCTCCAGCAGCGCCTCGCGCTCGCCGTCGTCGAGAGCGTCGTCGCCGTCGAGGCGGTCGGTGGCGTTCAGGAGGTCGCGCATCTGGTCCAGGGTGAAGCCGAGCGGCTTCATGCGGCGGATGACCATGAGCCGGGCGACGTCGGTCTCGGTGTAGAGGCGGAAGCCGCCCTGGGAGCGGGCGGAGGGGGTGACCAGGCCGGTCTCCTCGTAGTGACGGATGGTGCGCAGGGACAGCTCCGTCCGTGCGGCGACTTCGCCGATCTGCATGTGCTGGTCGTCCACAACCTGTGTCCCTGGCCCTTCCCGTCGTGGCGGGCCGCGTCCCGTGCGACCCCACCGCCCTCTACTCTAACGTTAGGGTAGAGTAGATGATGGCGAGGGCGGCCAGGCTGCCCCGCTTCTGCCGTTCCGGGGCCGATGGTGGCCCCGGCGAAGATCCGATTCTTGCAGGAGAGAGCGTGCGCGAGCCCATCACGCCGACTGCCGCCGCCTGCCCGCCGTGATCGTTCGCCCTCGGACGTGACCCACCCGGCCGGGCACCGCCCAGGCCCCGGCTCGCGTCCTCCACGACTTCCCGGCCCCTTCTCGGGCCGCCCGCGGGATGCCGGCCGGTCTCCCGCGCCCCTTCCCGCACACCCCGGCCCATCCGGCCGTGTGTCCGAGCACGACAGGTACGCATCTCCTTGTCTTCTGCTGCTGTGACTCCCGCCGCGCGGCTGCGCAGCCTCAAGCCCGACTGGCTGCACAGCCCCAAGGTCTGGCGCACCGAGGTTCTGGCCGGCCTGGTCGTCGCCCTGGCCCTGGTCCCCGAGGCGATCTCGTTCTCGATCATCGCCGGGGTCGATCCGGCGGTCGGCCTGTTCGCCTCTTTCACCATGGCCGTGGTCATCTCGATCGTCGGCGGCCGCCGCGCGATGATCTCCGCCGCCACCGGAGCCGTCGCCCTGGTCATCGCCCCGCTCAACCGTGAGCATGGTCTGGGCTACCTGATCGCCGCCGTCATCCTGGCCGGTGTCATCCAGGTTGCCCTGGGCGCGCTCGGGGTGGCGAAGCTGATGCGGTTCGTGCCGCGCTCGGTGATGGTCGGCTTCGTCAACGCCCTCGCCATCCTGATCTTCATGGCCCAGGTGCCCGAGATGCACGACGTGCCCTGGGCGGTGTACCCACTGATCATCGGCGGGCTCGCGCTCATGGCGTTCTTCCCGAAGGTCACCAAGGTGATCCCGGCCCCGCTGGTGGCGATCGTCATCCTGACCGTCATCACGGTTGCGGCCGGCCTCGCGGTGCCCACCGTCGGTGACAAGGGCGAACTGCCCTCCTCGCTGCCGGTGCCGGGCCTGCCCGACGTGCCCTTCACCATGGACACCCTGACCACGATCACCCCGTACGCCTTCGCGATGGCATTGGTCGGCCTGATGGAGTCGCTGATGACAGCGAAGCTGGTCGACGACATCACCGACAGCCACTCCTCCAAGACCCGCGAGTCCATCGGCCAGGGCATCGCCAACATCGTCACCGGCTTCTTCGGCGGCATGGGCGGCTGCGCCATGATCGGCCAGACAATGATCAACGTGAAGGTCTCCGGCGCCCGCACCCGTCTCTCCACGTTCCTGGCGGGCGCGTTCCTGATGGTGCTGTGCATCGTGTTCGGCCCGGTCGTCTCCGACATCCCCATGGCCGCCCTCGTCGCGGTGATGGTGATGGTGTCGTTCGCGACATTCGACTGGCACTCCATCGCGCCCAACACCCTCAAGCGGATGCCGGCCGGTGAGATCGCCGTCATGGCCATCACGGTGATCGTGGTGGTCGCCACCGACAACCTCGCCATCGGCGTCGTCGTCGGCTCCGTCACCGCGATGGTCATCTTCGCCAAGCGGGTCGCCCACCTCGCCCGCGTACGCAGCATCCTCGACCCGGACGGCACCAGGGTCGTCTACCGGGTCACCGGCGAGCTGTTCTTCGCCTCCTCCAACGACCTCGTCGGCCAGTTCGACTACGCCGGCGACCCCGACAAGATCGTCATCGACCTCTCCGAGGCCCACGTCTGGGACGCCTCCTCCGTCGCCGCCCTGGACGCGATCGAGACCAAGTACGCCCAGCGCGGCAAGACCGTGGACATCACCGGGCTGAACGACCTGAGCGCCGACCTCCACGGCAAGCTCACCGGCGAACTCACCGGCAGCCACTGACCCCCGGCGCCACACACCAACAGCACCGGACCCCGGCCCCACCGGCCGGGGTCTACTCGCCTCTCCCCAGCCCCCTCCTCAGGCGAAGGGCCCCGGTAGGTGCCGAGCCCACAGGTGTCACTCTGGTCCTGCACCGTGCGCATGTAGGCTGCCGACCATGGGCCGGTGCACCGCGTCCACCTCGTCGCTCACCACGTAGACCGCGCTGGTGCCTGCCCGGATCCGCGCGTGCACGCTGTCCGTGTGCCGCGTCGAGCCGAACACCAGCGCACACCGCCAGGCCAGCTCAGCTCCGCGTTCCCGATTCCGCCGTGCTCACCCGGCGCAGGCAACCACCTGCTCGAACCCCAGCACGTCCACTAGGAAGCACAGCGCCGCCTTCGTGTCGTCGTAGTGCAGGAACGGCCAGACCGAGGACGGGGAGGCATCAGGCGATGTACCGATCATCGTAGGCAGTCAGGCCTCGCACCCGAAGAGCCCACGGCACCGGCGCGATGTCCGGACCCTCACCAACGATCCTTTGCACAAGTCTCGCTGGGCAGGGCCGTGGCCATGGGGGGCCACCAGCGGCTCATATATCGTCTGCCGATATCGGATTCCGTAAGATGTACGACCTCGTGCCGCTGAGGAGATGCCCATGAGCAAGCCATCGACCGTCGGCAGCGTCCCGGAGGAGTTGCGGCGGACGTTCGGCGTACCCGACGCCGTCATGATCGGGCTGGGGTCGATGATCGGAGCCGGCATCTTCGCCGCGCTCGCCCCGGCCGCGCGCGCCGCTGGCTCCGGACTGCTGATCAGCCTGGCCCTGACGGCCGTAGTCGCGTACTGCAACGCCACCTCCTCCGCGCGGCTCGCGGCCCGGTACCCGGCGTCGGGCGGCACGTACGTCTATGGCCGTGAGCGCCTGGGCGAGTTCTGGGGCTACCTGGCGGGCTGGGCGTTCGTGGTCGGCAAGACGGCCTCCTGTGCGGCGATGGCGCTCACCGTCGGCTCGTACGTGTGGCCGGGCCAGGAGCACGCGGTCGCGGTCGCCGCTGTGGTGGCGCTGACCGCGGTGAACTACGCGGGGGTGCAGAAGTCCGCGCTGCTGACCCGGGTCATCGTGGCCGTGGTCTTGGCGGTCCTCGCCTCCGTGGTGGTCGCCGCACTCACCTCAGGTGCGACAGACGCAGCACGGCTGGACGTCGGCTCGGATGCCACGGTGGGCGGTGTGCTCCAGGCGGCGGGGCTGCTGTTCTTCGCCTTCGCCGGGTACGCGCGCATCGCCACGCTGGGCGAGGAGGTCCGTGATCCGGCCCGCACGATCCCGCGGGCGATCCCGATCGCGCTGGGCATCACCCTCGTCGTGTACGCCCTTGTCGCGGTCTCCGTCCTGATGGTGCTGGGCCCGGACGGGCTGGCCGGGGCAGTGGCGCCGCTGTCGGACGCCGCGCGGGCCGCGGGCGCCGACTGGCTCGTCCCCATCGTCCGCGTCGGTGCGGCCGTGGCCGCGCTGGGCTCCCTGCTCGCGCTGGTCCTCGGGGTCTCCCGCACCACCCTGGCCATGGCCCGTGACCGGCACCTGCCCCACGTCCTGGCTGCCGTCCATCCCAAGTTCCAGGTTCCGCACCGCGCCGAACTCCTCGTCGGGGCCGTCGTGGCTGTGGCCGCGGCGACTGGGGACCTGCGCGGGGCGATCGGGTTCTCCTCCTTCGGCGTTCTGGTCTACTACGGCGTCGCCAACGCCTCCGCCTGGACCCTCACCCCCTACGAGGGCCGACCCCATCGCCTGGTCCCCGCCGTCGGGCTGGCTGGCTGCCTCGTCCTGGCCTTCGCCCTGCCCGTCTCCTCGGTCATCTCCGGGGCTGCGGTGATCGCGCTGGGCGCCGCCTTCTACGCCATACGCCGCGCTCTCACCTCGAGGAGCTGACCCTTCCCGGCCCGGTCGTTCCCCGACCGCGGGAACGACCGGGCTGTCTGCTGTCCCCGGCCCCGAGCGAGGCGAGTTGCGAATGCCGATTCTCGCCGGTCTGCTGACCCGGCTCGCCGCCGTGCCGATGATCGTAAACATGCTCGGCGCACTGCTGATCACAAGCTGCCGACCCTGTGGGGCAACGCCCCTCGTTCACCAGGAAGTCCGGCTGGCGGGATCTGGCCCGCGAATCACGCACCGACCTCGCGCAGCTGTGCGGCAGCCTCTTCCTGCTCATCGCCGGCGCCGACGCCCTCGACGCCCGCCTCGCCCATGCCAACTCCGTCACCCCGGCCAAGGCGACGGTACGCGACTGATCAGGGCGCGTCGTCGCCCAGGATCTCGCGGGCCAGCTCTGCCAGAGCCCTGCGGTCCTCCGCTAGGGCCTGCTTCCCGGCCTCGGTCGCCGTGTAGACGCGGCGCGTTCGACCGTCGACCACCTTCTGCTCCGAGCTCAGCAGCCCGTCGGCCTCCAGGCGGTGCAGCGTCGGATACAGCGTGCCGGGGCTGATCTGGTAGCCGTGGGAAGCCAGCTCCTCGGTCATCCACGCGCCGTGGACCTCTTCCTCGGCCGCGTGATGCAGGATGTGCAGCCGCACCGCGCCCCGTTGGAACTCCCGCAACTTGGCCCACCTCCGGCAGTGACGAAACCGATATCGGCTCCCGATCCTAGCTGTCTGAGGACCACAACATGTCCGTGAACCGCTGGTGCCAGCACCGCGAAGCGGCTCAGCGCGGCGATACCGTGCGGGACGCGGAGGTTCGTGGGCGGCCCGGGGATGATGCCTCGCAGCTCAGTGCCGCGGCCATGCACCGGTGGGTGTGGGGCGGGGCCAGCCGGAGCACGAGGCCCTGGAAGAGCTCGCGTCCTTCAGCCTCCTGACGCGCTGGGTGGACAGCGCAGCCCTCGACGCACACTGGTCCCGGCCCGGAAGCTGTCAGCGCAGCAGGGCGGCGATCTCGCGGACGGCATCGCGGGCGGGGCGGCCGACGCCGATCAGGGTGGCCGAGGCGGGCCCGGTCCAGTCACCGTAGCCCAGGAGATGCAGCCGAGGTTCGTCGACGGCCCGGGTGCCGTGGGTGGGAATGTGGCCGTGTTCGCCACGCAGTCCCAGCGGGGCGAGGTGGGACAGCGCGGGGCGGAAGCCGGTGCACCAGATGACTGCTACGGCTTCCGCTCTGGTTCCGTCCGCCCACTGCGCACCGTTCTCGGTGAGGCGGGCGAACATCGACTGGGCATTGAGGAGGCCGGCATCCCGTGCGGCGCGGACCGGTGCGACGGCGACGATGTCGCCGAGGGAGGCGACGCCTCCCGTGTCGGTGCTCCCGGCGTCCAGCGCTCTGCGGCGGGCGGTGGCGGCGTCGAAGAGGGCACGGCCGTCGATGTCGTCGGGCAGGAAACGTGTGGGCCGTTGGGTGACCCAGGTCAGGTCGGTATGCGGTGCAAGGTCGGCGGCGATCTGAGCTCCGGAGTTGCCTCCTCCGACCACGATGACCCGCCGTCCCGCGAACTCGTCCGGGTTGCGGTAGTTCACGGTGTGAAGCTGACGGCCGGTGAACGTCTCCCGGCCGGGTACGGCGGGAAGGAAGGGCCGCCACCAGGTTCCGGTGGCCGAGACCACAGCGCGGGCGGACCAGACGCCTGCGTCCGTCTCCACCCGCAGCAGATCGCCGTCAGGGCGTACGGCCTCGGCGCGGACCGGCCGCACGACGGGCAGCGTGTAGCGCTCCTCGTACGCGGCCAGGTACTTGACGACGTGGTGTGCGTCCGGGTACTCCGCCCCGTCCTGGGCGGGCATGAGCCAGCCCGGCAGGGAGGAGTACGCGGCGGGCGAGAACAGGCGGAGCGAGTCCCACGTGTGCTGCCACGCGCCGCCCGGTGCGGGCTGGGCGTCGAGGATGACGAAGTCGAGGTTCTGGCGGCGCAGGTGGTAGCCGGTGGCGAGGCCCGCCTGGCCGCCACCGATCACCACCACGTCCACGGCGCGGGTCACCAGGGCACCCCTGGAGCAGCATCGGACGTCCCGGCTACCGCCCAGCTTCTGCGCGGCACAGCTTGCACCGTCGGCCGGGCGGTAGAGGGGGCCGGGGCGCGGACGGCGGGAGGCGGGTGTGGGCCGGGGCGGTGCATCAGTGCTGCGTGGTGATCGCGGACGGGGCGAACTTCTTGCGCCAGGCCAGGGCCACGTAGACCAGGGCGATCAGGACCGGGACCTCGATGAGCGGGCCGACGACGCCGGAGAGGGCCTGGCCGGAGGTGACACCGAAGGTGGCGATAGCAACAGCAATAGCGAGTTCGAAGTTGTTCCCGGCTGCCGTGAAGGCGAGCGTGGTGGTGCGGTCGTAGGCCAGGCCGATGGCCTTACCGATCAGGAAGCTGCCGAAGAACATGATCGCGAAGTATACGAGCAGCGGCAGAGCGATGCGGGCGACGTCCAGCGGCTGCGAGGTGATGGTCTTCCCCTGGAGGGCGAAGAGGATGACGATGGTGAAGAGCAGGCCGTACAGGGCCCAGGGGCCGATCTTCGGCAGGAACTTCGCCTCGTAGAACTCACGGCCCATCCTCTTCTCGCCCAGGCGCCGGGTGAGGAAGCCGGCGAGCAGGGGCACGCCGAGGAAGATGACGACGTTCAGCGCGATCTCCCACATGGAGATGTCGAGCGCCTCGCCGTCACCGAGTCCGAGCCAGCCGGGCAGCAGGTCGAGGTAGAGCCAGCCGAGCAGGCCGAACGCAATGACCTGGAAGACGGAGTTCAGTGCGACCAGGACGGCGGCGGCCTCCCGGTCGCCGCAGGCGAGGTCGTTCCAGATGATGACCATGGCGATGCAGCGGGCCAGGCCGACGATGATCAGGCCGGTACGGTACTCGGGCAGGTCCGGCAGGAAGATCCACGCCAGAGCGAACATGACGGCCGGACCGATGATCCAGTTGATGACCAGCGAGGAGACCATCAGCTTGCGGTCGCCGGTGACGGCGTCGAGCTTGTCGTAGCGGACCTTGGCCAGGACCGGGTACATCATGATCAGCAGACCGACGGCGATCGGCAGCGAGATACCGCCGACCTCCACCTTGGCCAGTGCGTCGTTGAGGCCCGGGATCAGCCGGCCGAGGCCGAGGCCGAGAGCCATGGCGAGGAGGATCCAGACGGCGAGGAAGCGGTCGAGGGTGGACAGCTTCTTCACGACTGAGGGTTCCCCGGTCATCGCGGGTGCTTGCGTGGAGGTCACGGACAGGCCCTCTTGTTCTCGGCAGTGGTACGGGCGGACTCGGCCAGGTCGGCGAACTGGCCGGCGAGCTGGGCGATGACGTCCGGGCGGAGCCTGTAGTACGTGAAGCGCCCGCACGGTTCGGTCTCCACGACCCCGGCCTCGCGCAGGACCCTCAGGTGGTTGGAGAGATTGGTCTGCCGTGCACCGGTCTCCTCGACGAGATGGGTGGTGCACAGGGTCTCGCGGGCGAGCAGGGTCACGATCCGGAGGCGGAGCGGATCACCCAGCACCCGCATCAGTTCAGCGTCGACTGACGTCATCATGGACTGATACTCTCACATCAGTAAATGCTGATGCCACTGGGTGCTGATGTCCCAGGCACCCGCATCCACGTACAACGAGAGAGACCCTCTGATGTCCGACAAGCCCTCCGTGCTGTTCGTCTGTGTCCACAACGCCGGCCGCTCCCAGATGGCCGCCGCCTGGCTGGCCCACCTGGCTGGAGACCGCATCGAGGTCCGCTCCGCCGGCTCCAACCCCAGCGACACCATCAACCCCGCCGCCGTTGAGGCGATGGCCGAGGCCGGAATCGACATCTCCGCCGAAACTCCGAAGATCCTCACCGTCGACGCCGTGAAGGAGTCCGACGTCTGCATCACCATGGGCTGCGGCGACACCTGCCCCGTCTTCCCCGGTAAGCGCTACCTCGACTGGCAGCTCGACGACCCCTCCGGCCAGGACGTGGCCGCGGTGCGCAGGATCCGGGACGACATCAAGTTCCTTGTCGAGGGCCTGATCAAGGAAATCCTCCCGGAGACCTCCAAGTGAGCACCACGACGGACATCCGCAACGTCATCGTCATAGGCTCCGGCCCCGTCGGCTACACCGCTGCCCTCTACACCGCCCGCGCCGACCTCAAACCGCTGGTCTTCGAAGGCTCCGTCACCGCCGGCGGCGCCCTCATGAACACCACCGAGGTCGAGAACTTCCCCGGGTTCCCCGCAGGCATCGTCGGCCCGGACCTCATGGACAACATGCGCGCCCAGGCCCAGCTCTTCGGCGCCGAACTGATCGCGGACGATATCGTCGCCGTCGACTTCACGGGGGAGATCAAGACGGTCACCGACGGCAGCGGCGGGGTTCACCGGGCCCGCGCCGTGATCGTGACCACCGGGTCGCAGCACCGCAAGCTGAACTTGGAGCGCGAGGACGAACTGTCGGGCCGCGGCGTCTCCTACTGCGCGACCTGCGACGGGGTCTTCTTCCGTGACCGCGACATCGCGGTCGTCGGCGGCGGCGACACCGCCATGGAGGAGGCCACCTTCCTCACCCGGTTCGCCCGCTCCGTCACCGTCGTCCACCGCCGTAGCGCGCTGCGCGCCTCCCAGGTCATGCAGAGTCGCGCGTTCGCCGACGACAAGATCGCCTTCGCCTTCGACAGCGAGATCGCGGAGATCAAGGAGGAGGGCGGTGCACTGTCCGGTCTCGTCTTGCGCGACACGCTCAGCGGCCGGACGCGTGACCTCGATGCCACCGGTCTGTTCGTCGCGATCGGCCACGACCCGCGCACGGAGCTCTTCACAAGTCAGCTGGACCTGGACGGCGAGGGCTACCTGAAAGTCGAGTACCCCTCGACCCGTACGAATATCGCCGGTGTCTTCGGTGCGGGAGACGTCGTCGACCACACCTACCGACAGGCGATCACCGCTGCCGGTTCGGGATGCGCCGCGGCCCTGGACGCCGAGCGATACCTCGCAGCTCTCACCGACACAAAGACGGCCGCAGAGCCCTACAAGACACCGGCAGCTGCCTGAGCGCCACGGCGAAACGAGTTCTGTCGGCCGCCCGCACCAGCGGGGAAGCCTTTCGGGAGAAGTTGCGAGAGGCCCCGTGCCGCGCCGTAATCGGGGAGCAGTGCCCCGTCGCGACGCGCGCATGTCACGCGCGGGCCATCCGTCCGGTCGTGTGCCGTCAGCTGGTGGTCTCCGTTGCGTCGCCTCCATGACGTTACCCCGGCAACCATCTATCTAGCTGGCTGGCCGCCTGGAAGAGAAGCGCCGGTACATCGATGTAGCCCACTGCAAGGCGCTGCGGCAGTGGCAGCCGCCACCTTGCGCCTTTCCGCCTGCGACGGAGCGCAGCTGCCTCGCCCCCTCACGGCCGAGTCACATCACCTGTGCCGAGAAGGGCGAGGTGGTCGGCTCGGGCTTTACGGCCCAGCAGAACGCGATGAAGCACTGGCTCCGGGACCGGAGCGCTTGCCCCGGGGTGCAGCTCCGCAACAACCCCATCGGTTCCGGCGGCGGAGTGGCCCAGGTCCTGCGCGGAGCCATGCACTTCGATGGCAGCGACAACCTGCTGTGGCAGAACGACGTCGAGTTCTCCCGCAGCGCGTGCGCCGGGAGCAGGGCGATCGACGTGCCGATGGCCGTGGGGCTCGTCGCCCTCGGCTACAACGTCGAGGGCGTGGACAGCCTCGTCCTCGACGCATCGACGCTCACGCGGATCTTCGACTCGCGGATCACGATGTGGAACGACCCGGAGATCTGGTGCCTCAACCCCGGTGCGCTGCTGGCCGAGATCAAAGATCAGTGCCGTGCACCGCTCCGACAATTCGGGTACCACGCAGAACTCGAACGCCTACCTGGCGGATGCCGCACCGGAGCAGTGGCCGTACGAGAGAGCAAAGGCGTGACAGGCCAGGGGGCGGTCATGCGGCACCCGGTTCAGACGAGGTCGTGTCCACCGGGAGCAGCCAGAACGGTTCGATCGGTACTTCGAGCCGTCCTTCGCCAAAAGCGGGGGGCATATCCAACGCATCGCGGTCCCCAGTACGGCAGTCGCGCCAGGGCAAGCGGCGGCTGAAGCACCGACCGGCAGCGTGCCCATCGCGGCGAGGATCGACGGCTCGCCACCTCACCGCGCCAGCGACCACCGCGGCAGCCCTCGCGCCCTTC
Source organism: Streptomyces araujoniae (assembly GCF_050871195.1). NCBI lineage: Bacteria > Bacillati > Actinomycetota > Actinomycetes > Kitasatosporales > Streptomycetaceae > Streptomyces > Streptomyces araujoniae. Next base: position 5,104,845 of record NZ_CP194070.1, on the reverse strand, counting down.
ACCAGCGGCACCCTGACCGGGCACCTCGGCGGATAAGGACAACAGCTCTTCCCTCTGCTCGCCACCATTTCCGTGGCTGCCGGAGGCCAGCGCTCAGTCATCTCGCCACGCAGCTAACGAGCTCGTGCACGGTAGGCGGTGAGACGTCGAGGCTGTCGGCGGGGCTCGGTGTTCACCTCTGCCGTGTCGACGTCAGGTCGGCGGTCTGCTGATGGGACAGCAGGCCGGCGACGGCTTGGACGGTGTCGCTCATGTGCTCGCGGCGGCCGAGGTGGCGGGCCAGGGCACGCCAGTTCTTCAGATGGGCGATGCCGTGCTCGACCCGGATACGGCGTGAGGAGTGTGCCTTGCGCTGGCGTTCGTACATCTCCTCGTACCAGTCCGGGGCGTTCTTCTTGTACTTGCGGTGCGGTGGTGTCACCACCCGGCCGCCGGTCTGTGCGCCCAGGCCCTGGTAGCCGGCATCGGCGAGGATCTCGACCCGGGGGCCCGTCGGCCAGGAGCCTGACCAGCCCCAATTGGCGGGCTTGGGTGATGTCCGCGCAGCTTGCGGGGCGTGCTGGGCTGCACCACAGCGCGCGGCCTTCGGCGTCCGTGACCACCATGGACTTGACGGCGTCTTGTTTGTTCTTGCCGGAGATGAACTTGTCGCGGTCCTTGCGTCCGGCGGCGGGCCGCCGGACCCGGATCTCTGTGCCGTCGATAATGCCGGTCGTTCCGCTCGCGCCGAGGTGGTCGACGACGTCGGCCAGAGTTCGCAGCCGCACGTCGGGGCTGACGGTGCAGCCTCGCTCGGCGAGCAGGGGCCGCACCTCGCCGACGGCCCGGGTGATGGTGGAGCGATCCACGCCGAACCAGCAGGCCAGCACGTCGTGGGTGCCCCCGTGACGAAGATGGACGAGCGTGGCCAGCAGCCGATCGACAAACACCAGCCGGTGCTTTGCGCCGGCGCCCACGGCCCGCTTCCGTGGCCGGGAGGTGAGCTGGGCCTGGTGACGCTCCTGTCACAACGGGCCTATCTCCTCGACGAGTTCAGCAATCACTCCCACAGCCAGGCCCGTGATCCGCCGATTACTGATGATCACCGCACGCGTTGAATTCCCCACCACAAGACCATGATCGAGGACCAGGAGCTCGACGTCTCACCGCCTACCGTGCACGAGCTCGTTAGTTGGCGAACACGCCCCGCCCGAACGGCTCGCGCAGATCGCGTCCAACGCTCGGCCCGACGGACACCGAAGTCGGAAGGGCAGTCATCCTGCGAATTGCCACCGCATGAGACCGGCACCCCCGGATAGTGGAGATGTCCGCAGACTCATGGATAAAGCGCTAGTCACTGTCACCAGTGGCAGCTGGCGTACCCGACGCTGAGCAGCACGGGCACATCCCGCTTCCTGGCCTCCTCGAACGCCTCGGGCGACCAGGGCCACCAGTCGACGGGGTTGTCGGCGTGCTGGAGGAGGTACGGGGAGGTGGTCTGCACAAGTCGGTTGGCCATACCCCAATCCTCGCGCACCGGCCCCCGCGACGGGGCTGCGCCACGGGGTGGGGTGGCAGGGGCAGGTGGGACCAGTAGACGAGCCAGGGCGAGAGCCGCCTCCCGGCGAAGATCGTGAAGACCGCCCTCATCGGCCGCAGCGGCCGCATCACGGGCGACGCGGCCATCACGAGGCGGCCATCACGACGCGCTCATCACCAGGCGGCCATCACGACGCCGTCATCGCGCCCCAGCTCGGCCGCATCAAGGCCCGCTTCCTCGCCGACGCCCTGGGGCGGGCCGGAGCAGAGGCCGAGCGGATCACCCCACGATCAGGGCAGCCACCGCGGATCCCGCGGCCACCGCGAGCATCCCGTCCGCGACGATGTCGGCCACCAGGAAGCGGCGCACGGGGCCGTCCGCGCCCGGCAGCTTGCGGCCCCTGTTCCGGTGCTTCTTCAGTTCCGCCGTCACCTTCTCCGTCGTTCCGAAGAAGCGGTCGAGCAGCGATCCGGCGAAGCCGACCACCAGGTAGCCCTCGCCCTCGGTGTCAGCGGCGGACTCCTTGGGCAGCACGATCAGGCTGCCGGAGCGGCTGGCCCCGATGCGCTGCACGGACGCGTAGGGGACCTCGTAGGCGAAGAACGGGTTGACGACGGTGAGCGAGGTCGGGCCGGCGTGGACGCGGGAGCGGGTGATCCGGTAGCAGAGGGAGCCCAGGGTGAGCAGCAGTGCGGCCGCCACCAGACCGTCCTGCCTTCCGTTCAGTCCGTCGGCCAGCCCCAGGCCGGCCCCGCCGGCGAAGAGGGCCAGGACGCCCAGGGACAGCACCCGGAAGGAGCGGCGGCGCAGCACGCGTCCTCCCGTGACTCGGCCGTATCGCATGGGGGTTTCCGCCCTTTCGGAGTTCGAGGAGCCGTGGTTCGGGGAGTCGGGGTTCAGGGGAGTTCGGGGAATTCGGGGCGTCGGGAAAGAGGCCGCCGGGGGCCCGAAGGCCCCCGGCGGCGTCTCACATCCCCTGCCGGGTCAGCAGGAGCCGACCAGCAGGCCGGGACTCATGCTTCCGGCTCCGCAGAATCCGAAGGCGAAGTTGGCGTTGCCGACCATGTTGCCTCGGGTCACGCTCCAGTTCATCGGACCCGGTTGCCGGATGGCCCCACTGGTCGTGGTGGCCGGTTTGGTGACGACCGAGGTCCGGGAGAGCGCGCTGCCCCACATGGCCTCCTTGGCGGTGGCACCGCCCCAGCGAGCGTACTTGAACGCGGCGGCGGTCCCGAAGGCCCCCCAGGCCAGGTTCTTGCCGTAGGAGGCGTGGTCCCACTTGCCCGTGGTGACGCGGTCACCGACGTAGACCGAGGTGGCCACCGCCGCGCCCGCGATCCCGCACACCCCCGCCGACGCGACGACACACGTGACGAAGCCGGCCGCCGGGAGCACCCGGTTCTTCCAGCCGTCCCAGGTGGTGAAGGTGTCCTTCGCCCCGTCCTTGAACTTCTGCCAGCCGGAACGGGTGTCCTTCTGGGAGGTGTTCTTCTTCGTCTCGTTGTCCCGGGCCCGCTGTTCGTCCGCCCGGCGCTGCTGCTCCCGGGCCGCCGCGTCCGCGCGGGCCTGGGCCTGGGCGCGGGCGGTGCTGGAGACGAACGGGCCGTGGACCCGTGGGGTGGTGGCCGTCGGGACGAAGGGCCCGTGCATCCTGCCGGTGTTCGTGGCGCGGACGGGCACCGTGCGGCGCAGGGTGCTGATGATCCGCAGCACCGCCTTCACGACCTTCATGATCATGAGGATGAAGCTGCCGAAGAACTTGCCGTCCGGGTCGGTGTAGACCAGCGGGTTGTTGTTCCCGTAGGTGTAGCCGTGCATCTGCTGCGGATCGGCGGTGTCCATGATCGGGTCCACCGAGATGAAGCGGCCCAGCTTCGGGTCGTACTCGCGCGCCCCGAGGTGGGTGAGGCCGGTGGGGTCCGAGGTGCCGCCCACGAAGCCCTGGCCGCCCGGCCAGGTGGAGGGCTGGGCCACGCGGGTGCCGCCGAAGATGTGGGTCTTGCGGCGGGTGAGGGCCTGGCCCGCGCCCATGAGGACCGCCACGGTCGCGGTGCCGTGGTGGTCGGACAGCATGATGCTGGTGCGGCCGGACACCTTGGTGGCGACGGTCTTGCCGTCCTGGGTGTAGTGACGGGTGGCGGTCTTGGTGCCGTTCGCCTCCAGCTTGAGTTCGTTGCCCGCCGGGAGGAGGAGCGTGGTCCCGGTGGCGTCCTTCGCCAGCAGGCGGTCGCCGTCGGCGTCGTAGACGTACTCCGTGGTCTTTCCGCCCTCGGTCACCTTCGACAGGTGTCCTTCGGCGTCCCAGTCCAGGCTCTGGGCGATCGCCCCGACGGTACGGGCGGTGGTGTTGCCCACCTTGTCGAAGACGTACGTGTCCTTGGTGGCGGCGGACCCTTCGGTCTGCGTGGTCACCGAGGTCAGGGCGCGCTTGTTGGCACCGTTCTCGCCGTAGCCGTAGGTGCGGGTGACGTCCTTGGTGGCCAGCGGGTCGCCGGCGACCTTGTGCTGGATCTCCTTCTGCCGGTTGCCGATGGCGTCGTAGGTGAACTGGTGCCAGTACGCGTCCGGTCCGCCGACCTGGGGTGCCTGGCCGCCGGCGCTGCCGTCGGCGTCGGGCTTGGCGGCGCACGCGTCCGTGGCGGTCCAGGCGTTGGTGATGCGGCGCAGGGCGTCGACGGTGAAGCACTGGGTGTCGACCGTGCGCGCCTGGTCCTGGCCGGACGCGGTGACCAGGCGGGTGATGTTGCCCGCGATGTCGTAGGTGTAGACCGTGTCGTCGATGCGGGACGGGCCGGTCTCCCGGTCGGTGACGGTCCGCTTCAGGTTGCCGGTGTGCTCGTCGTACTCCCTGGTCTCCCACACATGCTGTCCGGCCTGGCCGAACTCGGTGCGCAGCGGGCGCTTGAAGGCGTCGTAGGTGACGTCGTTGACCAGGGTCCCGGCCAGGTTGGTGGTGGCGACGACCTGGTCGTAGGGCAGCGAGGTGGAGTAGCGGTGGCTGACGCGTTCGGCCGCCTGGCCGCCGATGGCCGGGTGCCGGGTCCACTCCAGCTGTCCGGTGCGGTCCCCGTAGCCGTAGGTCCACTGGTACGTCCCCGCCAGCGCGCCTTCACGGGCCGGGACGGTGACCTTGGTGGCGGTGGGCTGGTAGCGGTCGTTGAGGCCGGTGGTCTCGACGGCGTACTCCTGGCCGCCGAGGTGGCGCACCGACTTGGTGAGCTGGCCCTTGGCGACGGTGTCGTAGACCCAGCTGGTGAGCGGGGTGCCGCCCTGGGTGACGGCGGTCTTGCGGCCGATCCCGTCGTAGGTGGTGGCGACGGTGACCCCGTTGGCGTCGGTGGTCGTGACCGGGCGGTCGGCGTTGTCGTACGTGGTGGTGGTCGGGCCCTTGTCCGGGTCCTCGGTGCGGACGGCGCGGCCGCGGTGGTCGTAGGTGTACGTCCACTTGGCGCCGGTCGGGTCGGTGGCGGTCTCCTTCAGTCCGGCGGGGGTGTAGGTGTACTTCGTCGACTGCGAGGTGGTGCGGGCGTCGTCGGTGTACTGGATCAGCTCGACCGTCCGGCCCTCGACGTCGGTGACCGTGGTGGTGGCCGTCTCGCCCTTGGGCGGGACGACCGTGGTGCGGTCGCCGTCGTACTGGGTGGAGGTGCGGCGCTGTTCGACGCCGTACTTCTCCGCGATCTGGAGCGTGGGGCGGCCCGCGCCGTCGTACTGGGTGCGGACCAGGTCCGCCACCTTGGTGTCGTCGCCGGTCACCAGGGTCGCGGAGGCGTCGCCGGTGGCGTAGTAGCCGTTGTACGTCTTCCACTCCAGGCCGCGGGAGTCGTACTTCTTCTCGCCGATGATCCGGCCGATGCCGTTGCCCGAGGGGGCCTGGGTCTCGCGTTCGCGGAGCAGACCGTCGTAGAAGGTGTACTCGGTGCGGTAGTCGCCGGTGTGCCGCAGGGTCTTCGTCGTCACCACGGTGGGCTGGGTGCGCGAGACGCTGTAGGTGTACTCCTGGCTGGGCTCCTGCGGGTGGTCGGCCTTGGGCCGGCCGACGTGCCAGGCCTTGACGACCCGGCCGAGGCCGTCGCGGACCGCGTCGGTCCGCTTGCCGTTGGCGTCGACCTTGGCCAGTTCCTCGCCGCGGCCGGGCTCGGTCTCGACGGTCATCGCGTGGCCGAGGGCGTTGGTGGTGACCGTCTTCGTCGTGGCGTACCGGGTGGCCGGGGTGAAGGCCGTGAGGGTCTTCTCGCCCCCCGCGTCGGTGGTCTCGACGGTCCGGCCGTGCTGGTCGGTCCTGTTGGTCTCGACGGTGACGAAGCCGGTGCCGGCCGCGTTCTGCTCGTCCACCCGGGTCACATCGCCCTTGGTGGGGGCGGCGCCGAGGGTGGTGGAGCCGTCGAAGTAGGTGCGCTTCTCGGAGATCAGGTCCCGGGGCAGGGTGAGTGCGGCGCCGCAGGCCTTCGCGGTCTTCTTCACGGAGGCGGCGGTGCCCACGAGGTTCGTCCCGGTGTTGCGGGCGTACGTCGTGGTGGTGCAGGACTCGTCACCGCTGCGGGCGGTGTCGCCGTGGTCGGTCTCGGTGGCGACCATGCCGTACGCGTCGTAGGTGCGCTCGACCTTGGTGCGGCGCCAGCCGGCGTCGACCTGGGTGCGGACGACCTCGGCCTGTTCGCCGGAGGACCGCTGGGCGGTGAGGGCGGGCAGTCCGGGGCGGGCCCGGCTCGCGGTCGTGGCGGACTTCCACGGGGTGAGGACGCTGGCCTCGATGAGGGTGCCGCCCTCGAAGGTGGCCTCCTCCCGGGTCATGCCGGCGAACGCGGGGTGGTCGGTGGCCCCCACTCCTTCGGAGTCGGGGACCTCGGCACCGGCGACGCCCCGGAAGTAGCGGTTCTCGGTGCGCAGCCTGGCGCCGTCGTCACCGCTGCCGACCGTGGTGCGGACCTGGCCGTAGCCGCGGAAGCCGGAGTACGTGCGGTGCTCGGGCTTGGCGAACTCGTCCTCGCTCTTCGCCCAGGCGGCGCCGCCGAGGTAGGTGTAGTCGATCTGCTTGGGCGGGGCGCCGCCGACCTTGTCCTCCTCCCGCACCTGGGTGACGACATAGGTGTGGAACCAGTCCTTGACCGGCTTGTACTCGGCGGCCGGGGAGTCCGGGGAGGACCAGAAGACGGGGTAGCAGCGCTTGGTGTTGGACGCTTCCGCCGGGAGGCTGCCCGGGGTGCACTCGGGGGCCGAGTACGTCACGGCGACGGTGCCGCCGGACTCGGTGTTGACGGCGCTGACGCGGTAGCGGATCAGCGGCGGGATGCCGTCGCCGGTGGTGTCCACGCGGTTCTTGAGCTGGGTGCCCAGGAAGGTGACCGCGGGCAGGGAGGCCGCGGTGCCGGTGTGGCCGGTACGGGTCACGGAGGCGAGCCAGAGCGCGGGGCTGGAGCCGTCGCCCGTGGAGGGGAACTGGTGTGTCAGCTTCCAGGAGTCGGCCTTCTGGTAGGCCGTGCCGGAGCGGACCTCGGTGGTGATGTCGGTGATGCGCTTGCGGGACCAGAAGGAGGGGCTGTACCGGTTCTTGCACTCGGTGCCGGGAGCGCAGTACTGGTCGAACGGCACGTCCGGCCAGTGCTTGGCGTTCTCCTTGGTGAACTTGGCCTCGGCGCAGTCGAAGGACGAGTTCGGCAGGCAGCGTTCGGCGGCGGTGAAGGTCACCTTGGCGGCCGGGGTGCCGGTGTAGAGGTCGGCGCTGCCCAGGCCGTACTCGATGCGCTGGAGGTGGCCGCCGCGGGTGTACGGGGTGGCGGTGGAGGCGCCGGTGGACGTGTTGACGTTCCGCCCGTAGTGGTTGGTCTCCTTGCCCCAGTAGTACGCCATGGCGTCACCGTGCGGGGTGACGACGTAGTCGAGGTTCCAGCGCCAGCCCTGCTGGCACCAGGAGTCGGCGAAGGCGCTCTTGTGGCACGGTTCGCCGCTCTGGTTGCCGTGGACGGGGACGGTCCAGGTGGAGTCCGTGGTGGGCTTGCCGGAGGTCCAGCCCGGGAGGCGGTGGTAGCCGAAGTGGTACTGGACGCCGTTGACGTCGGTCACCCGCCAGTACTCGCCGTCGTTGTCGCCGTTGGCGCGGGCGGTGTCGGTCAGCCGCTCGATCCTGGTGCCGTCGTCGTCGGCGAGCTTCCAGACGCCGGTCTTGTCGTCCTTGACCAGTTCGCCGCTCTTGCCGCCCAGGGAGAGGACGGCGTTGTCGGTGGCCCAGCACAGGTCGCCGTTGCGCGCCTTGTTGTTGCCGTCGGTCATGTCGGCGTTGCAGGGCTTGTAGCGGCGCTCGATGAAGCCGGGCTCCATGCCCCAGCCGTCACCGATGTTGTTGGCCTGGTTGTTGGTGGCGGCCGTGCGGCCGTCGAGGGACGAGGAGTTGTAGCTGAGGGACAGCTTGGGGCCGAGGTCGCCGGGGACCGGCGGGGTCTGGAGCTCGTAGGACCAGGCGAAGGCACCGGCGGCCCCGCCGGCCTCCCAGCTGGCGGAGGGCGCGAGCGGGGTCGCGGTGAAGTCCCCCTCGGGGCCGGACGGCTTGGAGGTGACGGCGAGCAGGGTGGCGGAGGGGGCGGCGGCGGCCGTGACGGCGGTCCCGGCCGCGACGGGGATCCTGGCCGCGGAGAGCGTCCGCGGGCCGTCCTCCTCGCGGGCGGCGGGGGCGCTGCCGCGCAGGTCGGCCCGGGCGGTGACCGTACCCTCTTCGGGGTTGTTGCGGACCCCGTCCAGCGGGCGGGGCCGGCACGCGGCCTCGTCCGGGGTGGTCAGGGCGCAGGCGGGCAGTTCGGCGAGGGTGAGCCGGGAGGCCCAGCCACCGCCGTAGGCGTCCTGGAAGGCGGAGTAGTCGACCTTCACGTCGGCGGCTCCCCGGCCGCCCTCGATGGCGAGCACCACACCGTCGACGCCGACCGCCTCGGCCGCCTTGCGGCCCAGCGCCTCGACGACGATGTTCCCGCCGGGGGACGTCCCGCCGGAGGCGGCGGGTGCGACCTCGACGGGCAGGCCGCCGGGCTTCAGCCGCTTGCGTTCGCCGGGCCGGGGATGCGTCGCCTCGGCGGTGCCGGGCGAGGGCCAGGTGACGTCCGGGGCGGGGCGGTCGCGCAGGGGGGTGTCCCCCGCCCGGCTCTCCACCTCCGTGACGGGTACGGGCCGGATCTTCTGGAGCGACGGCAGCGCGAGCCGCGTCACCGCCAGCGCCTCGGCGGACAGGAGCCCGGCCAGGAGCGCCGCGGAGGTCACCACCGTCACGCCCCGGGCCACACCGCGGCGTCCGGACCGGTGTGCGGATCCGGCTCCCCGCCCGTGCGCGGCAGGTCTGGTATCTGTTCCGATTTCCGCCGGCGCGACGAATGCGTCGGCGCGTGCGCCTCGGATTTTCCGGAAGCCCACATTCCCCCCTATCGATATGAAGTTCCTTGAACAGCGTCGCATTATGCAGCCTTTATGTGGCATCGCGACAACCCACCTCGACCGGGTCCCGATTAATCCGTTTCACCCCGGAAAGATGATCACGATCCGGCCACAGATCCCCTGGTCAGGGCAACCTTTCGGCCAGATCACCCCTGCCGGTCAGCCCCTTTGCCCTCGTGCTATACCTGCACATTGCCTCATCGACGATCACGTGAAATCAGGGGGAGCACGTCTTGCCGCATTCTCGACCGCACACCAGACGAGGGAATTTCGCCCGTATTCCGGTGGCTCTCGCACTGGTCGCCGGAATCACCGCGCCCGCGTTCGCCGCCCTCCCGGCCTCGGCAGCGCCGGGCGCCCCGGCGGCCACCTCCACCGCCGCCCCGGCGGCCACCCCCGCCTCCCCGGAGAGCCGGCACACCGCGGCCGAGGCCCGGGCCTCGCAGCAGGCCGCCGCCTCCGGCACCCGCGCCGAGGTCGTCTCGTACCGCTCCGAGTACGACACCGTCTTCGCCAACCCGGACGGCACCTTCACCATGGAGAGCGCCGCCGTCCCCGTACGCGTACGGCAGTCGGGCAGGCTCGTGCCCGTGGACGAGCGGCTGGAGCGCACCGCGTCCGGCACGGTCGAGCCCCGGGCGACCACCGTGGGGCTGGCGTTCTCCGGCGGCGGGGACACCCCGCTGGTGACCATCACGCGCAACGGCCGGTCGATGACCGTGGACTGGCCGGGCGCGCTGCCCCGGCCCGAGCTGGACGGCGACACCGCGACCTACGCCGAGGTGCTGCCCGGCGTGGACCTCCGGCTGAAGGCCTCGGTCGGCGGCTTCCAGCAGCTGCTGGTGGTGAAGTCGGCGGAGGCCGCGCGGAACCCGGCACTCGAGAAGGTCACGTTCGGCCTCTCCGCCTCCGGTGTCTCCGTCTCCGCCGACGAGGGCGGCAACCTCAGGGCGATCGACCCGGCCGGCCAGGAGGTCTTCACCGCGCCCACCCCCACGATGTGGGACTCCTCCGGCATCCCCACCGGCCAGCCGCCCGCCGCCCAGCCCCGCGCGCTGCGCTCCGCGCAGGCCCCCAGCTCGGGTGCCGCCCTGGCCGGGGAGCTGGGCGACCTGCCGGCCACCCCCGCCGAGGACGTCTTCGAGCCCCGCGAGGGCGCATCCGAGAAGCCGATGCCGATCTCCGTCGGCGACGGCTCCCTCTCGCTCACCCCGGACGCCCGGCTGATGGCCGCCGAGGGCACGGTCTACCCCGTCTACATCGACCCGACCGTCAGCGGCGCCCGCCTCAACTGGACCTCGGTCGCCAAGAGTTACCCGACAACCTCCTACTGGAACCACTCCTCCAAGGTGGCCCGGGTCGGCTACGAGTCCGACACCGGCGGCACCTGGCGGTCCATGTTCACCATGGACAGCAAGAAGCTGCACGGCAAGCAGATCATCGACTCGACGTTCCGCATCAGGAACACCCACTCCTGGTCCTGCACCAACAAGGTCGTGGAGCTGTGGCGGGTCGGCGCGATCTCCTCCGCCACCACCTGGAGCAAGCAGCCCAGCTGGGTCTCCAAGGCCGCCTCGGTCAACGACTCCAAGGGCTGGGGCTCCGGCTGCCCGGCCGGCAACCTGGAGTTCAAGATCAAGGCGCTGGCCGAGCAGGCCGCCAAGGACAAGTGGGCCAACGTCGTCCTCGGGCTGCGCGCCTCCGAGTCGGACACTCTCGCGTGGAAGAAGTTCGACGCCTCCACCGCCGTCTTCTCCACCGACTACAACACCGTCCCGAGCACCCCGGGCAGCCTGGCCACCAGCCCGGCCACCGAGTGCGCCAAGGAGCCCAGCACCACCATCGGCAACACCGACATCCAGCTGAGCGCCAAGGTCACCGACGGCGACGGCGGTTCGGTCACCGCCCGCTTCAAGGTGTGGCAGACCGGCACCAGCACCGTCCTGTTCGAGAAGACCCAGGCCGTGACCTCCGGCAACGTCGCCCGGCTGACCGTCCCCAAGAGCACCCTGGTCAACGGCCGCCAGCACTCCTGGCAGGTGCGGGCCGAGGACGGCAGGACCACCTCGGCGTGGACCTCCGTCTGCCGCTTCGTGGTCGACCAGAGCGTCCTGAGCACGCCCCCGGACATCGTCTCGCCGCAGTTCCCCGACGGCTCGGACGGCAAGCCCGAGGTGACCGGCACGGCCCGCACCGAAGGCTCGTTCACCCTCTCGCGCGGCAAGGCCTCCGGCGTCGCCTCGTACGAGTACTGGACGGAGTGGGCCCCCACCGTCAAGACCGCGAAGCCCGCGGCGGTGGACGGCAGCGTCACCGTCAGGCTCACCCCGCCGTCGGCCGGTCCGGCACGCGTGTTCGCCCGCTCACTGAGCCCCGGCGGCAACCGCAGCGCCATCCAGGCCTACCTGTTCTACGTCAACTCCCCGGAGCTGAAGGACAAGCCCGGCGACCTCAACGGCGACGGCAGCGCCGACATGTACGCGCTGGAGACCGGCGGCACCCTGCGCATGTACGCGGGCAACGGCACCGGCACCGTCAGCACGTTCCGCAGGGCGAGCGGCACCTCCCTGGCCGGGGCCTCCATCACCCACCGGGGCGACTGGACCGGCGACGGCTACGAGGACCTGGTCGCCGCCGTCGGCGCCAAGGGCAGCCGGCAGATCCAGATCTTCCCGAACAACGGGTACGGCTACGCCTGCACCTCCTACGGCGAGGAGGTCGAGGACGCCGTCTGCGACGACGAGCGCCGCGTCCTGGGCGTCTACGACGAGGCCAACGACCACTTCAGCAACGCCGACCAGATCCTCGCCATCGGTGACGTCGACGGCGCCACCGACCTGGACGGCAACGGCGTCATCGACGAGTGGGACCTCCAGTCCCACCCGGACCTGCTGGTCAAGGAGGGCAACCTGCTGTGGCTGTACTTCGGCCACCCGTCGGGCTACCTGGACGAGTACGCGGAGCCGGTCCTCGTGGGCGCCAGCGGCTGGGGCAACTACGACCTGCTCGCCCCCGGCGACCGCACCGGTGACGGCCGGGTCGACCTGCTGGCACGCAACCGCACCACCGGCGAGCTGCGCCTGTACGCGGGCACCGACGCGGCCGGCGGCGGCCTCGGCCACGGTCCCTCGTCCACGGTCGTCGGCACCGGCTGGACCCCGGCACACCGCCCGCTGATCACGGCGGCCCCCGACGCGAACGGCGACGGGAAGACCGACATCTGGTCCACGGGCGGCGACGCGAAGCTGTACTTCTACAGCAACGTCCAGGGCACCGGTACGGAGGTGGGCACGGGCGGCTGGGCCGTCTTCAGCGCCCTCAGCTGAGCCGCGAACGGCAGCACCGCGAAGGCGGGGTCATGGCTGTGGCAGCCACGACCCCGCCTTCGCGCATCCCCTCCGCACGCCCTCCTCGCACGCCCTCCTCGCACGTCAGCACCGCCCGGCGACGGGCCGTACGTCGCCCCGTCCGCACACCCCGTCGCGCCCGCCGGCCACGGCCCCGTACCCCTTCCTTGACCCTCCCCTTGCCCAGGTGCTCTCGCGTCCTGGCCTCGCACGCAGGACACTTGGCCATGACACCGGGTCACCGGAGCCCGGCAGCGCACGACTTCGCGACGCGGCACTCGGAGGAGAGACAGATGCGGGACGGCCATCGGGCGGAGGCCACCAGGCTGTTGGCGCGCGCCGTGGAGGAGGAGGCGCGGCGGTCGGGCGGCCGGACGGACTCCGCCGTGCTGATGGCCCGGGCGACCGCCGCCCTCGACACCATCGCGGCGGGGGCGCGCGAGGAGTACGCCGCGTACACCCAGGCGCTCGATGCCACGGCCGCCGGGGAGCGGCCGCTGTCGGAGCGGTTCACCAAGGAGGCCCTGGGAACTCCCTTGCTTGTCACGGGTGTTGCCGCCGTCGCCGCGTTCGGGGCGGACCTGGCGCTCGGGACCACCACCGGGCCGGCCCTGGGCGCGGGGGCGGTCGTCGCGGTGGCCGGGGCCGCGACGACCGTGGCGAAGGTGACCGCCTCGCACTGGCCCGCCGCCCACCGCCGGGCCGCCGCGGCCGGACAGCCGGGCGGGGCCGAGCAGTTGAGGCTCCAGTGGCTGACCGCGCTGGAGGTACGGGGCATCCGCCCGTATCTGGACCAGCAGCGGATGCTCACCCCCACCGCGCGCACGTCCCAGCGGAAGAAGCCGCCCGTGGTGCGGCAGTTGCGCGGCGGCGACCGCAGTGCGGCGGCCCGCACACGCGTCGTGCTGGAGCAGTCCTTCGGGCAACTTCCGCAGGCCGAGGGGGTGTTCGCCGGGCGCCGGGCCGAGCTGGCGCAGATCGCCCAGTGGGTGCACGCCTCCCGCGCCGCCACCCGGACCCTGCCCGTCGTCGTCGTGCTGCACGGCGAGCCGGGCTCGGGGCGCACCACGCTCGCGGTACGGGCGGCGCATGCGCTCAAAGACCAGTTCCGGGGCGCCTGCGTGGTCGACCTGCGGGGGCAGGTGGCCGGGGAGAGCCCGCTGCCGACGCGGGACGCGCTGCTGCACCTCCTCAACCGGCTGGGCGCCCCGCGCGAACAGCTCCTCTTCCGGGACGGGACGACCCCCGGCACCCCCGGTGGTCCCGGCACCCACGGTGGCCCCCGTGCCCAGGGCTCTCCCGGCGGTACGCGGCCGGCGCCGCCCGGGAAGGCCGCCGCCGAGCAGCACGTACGGCGGCTCGGCGAGCTGTACCACCAGCACCTCACCGGCACCCCCGTCACCATCGTGCTCGACGACGCGACCGACGCCGAGCAGGTCCGCACCCTGATCCCGGAGCGCTCGGACAGCCTGGTCATCGTCACCGCCCGGGAGCCGCTGGAGCTGCCGGAGGACGTCCCCGCCCGGGTCCACCACCTGCCCGTCGGCCCGCTGGACGCGGGGGGCGCCGAGGAGCTGCTGCGGGAGGTGGCCGGGAGCGAGGAGGCGGGGCCGTACGACTATCCGGCCACCGACGCCGTCGTGGAGCTGTGCGGCGGGCTGCCCCTGGCGCTGCGGGTGGCCGCGTCCGCGCTCGGGGCCCGTACGCGCAGTGCGCTGGCGGAGGACCTGCGGGCGTACGGCCCGCTCTCCCCCGTGGAGCGGGCCCTGTGGCTGCGCTACACCGACCAGCACGAGACCGCCCGCCGGCTGCTGCGGCGGCTCGCCCTGGCGGGCCGGGCCAGCCTCGGTGCGGCGGCAGCGGCGGCGCTCCTGGCCGCCGACGAGCGGGAGGCCGGGCGGCGGCTGACCGAGCTGACCCGGGCCGGGCTGCTCACCCACGTACGCGGATCGCGCTACCGGCTCCACGACCTCGTCCGCGGCTTCGCCCTGGCCCGGCTGCTCGACGAGGAGGATCCGGCCGAGCGGGCGGCGGCCCACGAGCGGCTGCTGACCGGCTACGCCGAGCTGGCCAACGCCGTGATCCGCATGGTCGACGGGAAGATGTCCACCCGGGCCGGACAGTTCGGGGCGCACGGCTTCGGCTCGCTGGACTCGGCGCTGCGCTGGCTGGACGACGAGTCGAGCTTCATCACCTCCGCGCTGCGCCACAGCGAGGGCGTCGACCAGTCCACGGTCCTGAACCTGCTGGGCGCGCTCTGCGACTACTGCCTGCTGCGCGGCGACCTCTACCGACTGGGCGAGATCAGCGAGCTGACCCAGTCCGTCGACCAGGGGCTGATGGAGCGGTCGGTGCAGTGGCGTACGGGGATCGCGGCCCGGCAGCTCGGTGAGCTGGACAAGGCCCGCACCACGCTCTCCTCGGTGGTCGGCCTCTACCGGGAGGCGCACAACGACGCGGGCGCCGCCCTGGCGCTCTGCTCGCTCGGCATCACCCTGCACCACCAGGGCAACCTGCGGGAGGCCGCCGCCCGGCTCGGTGAGGCGCTGGACCTCCAGGCCTCCCCGGAGCAGGCCGAGGACCGGGCCTGGACCCTGCACGCGCTGGCGGCCGTCGAACGCGACCGGGGCAACCTGGCCCGTGCCCTGACCCTGCTGGACACCGCGCTGGCCCTGCACCGGGAGGGCGAGTCGCTGCACGGGGAGGCGTGGACACGCTTCCAGCTCGGCCAGGTCCGGCTGCGCACCGGCGAGGTCGCCGCGGCCGAGGAGTCCCTGTCCACCGCCCTGGAGCTGTACGGCCGCACCCGGGACAGCCGCGGCGAGGCCTGGGCCATCACCCAGCTCGCCCGCGCCCGGCTGCTGGACGGCGACCCGGGCCCGGCCCTGGAGCAGCTCCGCGACGCGCTGGCCCGCCACCGGGACAACGAGGACGCGCGCGGCGAGGCCTGGACGCTGTACTACCTGGGCCAGGCGCTGGAGGAGGACGGTGATGCCGTCGAGGCCGTACGGGAGCTGGAGCGGGCCCGGACGATGTTCTCCCGGATGCGGGACGTGTACGGGCTCGCCTGCGCCCGCCACCACTCGGGCCGGGTCACCCGCGACCAGCGGGCCGCGCAGACGGGGAACCTGCGGAACTCCGGCTTCGCCCGCCAGCTCCTGACGGACGCGCGCGCCGACTTCCGGCGGATCGGGGTGGCGCACGGCGAGGCGTGGGCCTGCCTGGAGCTGGCCCTGATCGACGCGGGCAACGGCCGGGCGGCCCAGGCGCTCACGCTCTGCGGCGAGGCGGCGGAGCTGTTCGCCTCGTACGGGGACGAGCGCGGGCGCGACTGGGCCCGGTTCCTGCGGTGCACGCTGCTGCCGTACGCCTCGCCGGGCGGCAGCGAGGTGGGCACGGTGGTGGCGCAGCAGGAGCTGGCCGAGCTGGCCGCCGGGCACCACCCGGCCCGGGACAGCAGGCTGGAGCGGTGCGCGGAGGCGCTGGCGGTGGTCCTGCAGCGGGGCGTGGACCTGGAGGACGGCTGGCAGGCGTGGCGGCTCGGCCTGATCCCGACCCGCCACTCCCGCGAGGTACTGGGCGTCCCGGTGGAAGGCGCGCCCGGCGAACCCGGCCCGTCCGGCGTCTGAGGACGGAAGCCCGCGCCCCCGGGGCCCCGGACTACTTCCCGGCCGGAGCCCCCGGGGTGCCCTCGGCGGCCGAGGCCGCCCCCGTCTCCGGGGCCTCCTCGAAGTTCACCCGCCCCATGTGCCGGTTCATCGACTTCATCAGCAGCCACACGCCGACGGCGAGGGCCGCGAAGACGAGGAAGCCGAGGACACCGGGGGTGACCTTGTTCTTGTCCAGCTCGGCGGCGAGCGGGACGACGTGTGTCAGTGCCTGGGTCGCGTACATATCAGGCATTGTCGCGGATGCCCGCGAAGAGGTCGCTCTCGGGGAGGGAGGTATCGACGAGAGACTTCGCCAGCTCGTACTCCTCGGTGGGCCAGACCTCCCGCTGGATCTCCATCGGGACGCGGAACCAGCCGCCCTCCGGGTCGATCTGCGTGGCGTGCGCGATCAGCGCCTTGTCACGGATCTCGAAGAACTCGTCGCAGGGGACGTGGGTGGTCAGCGTGCGCTCGACCCGCTCGAACTCCTTCCACCGCTCCAGCCACTCCCCGTACGGCGACTCCAGGCCGCGGGCGAGCAGCGCCTCGTGCAGGGCGACGGTGCGCGGCCGGTTGAAGCCCTGGTTGTAGTAGAGCTTCCGCGGGGTCCAGACCGGGCCGAACTCCTCCTCGGGGAAGGCCTCGGCGTCGGCCGCGCCGTCGAACGCGATCATCGAGATCGTGTGCGTCATGATGTGGTCGGGGTGCGGGTAGCCGCCGTTCTCGTCGTACGTGGTGATGACCTGCGGACGGAACGCCCGGATCTTCGCCACCAGCCGCCCGGCCGCCAGCCGCGGGTCCTCCAGGGCGAAGCAGCCCTCGGGCAGCGGGGGCAGCGGGTCGCCCTCGGGGAGTCCGGAGTCGACGAAGCCCAGCCACTCCTGCTGGACGCCCAGGATCTCCCGGGCCTCGTCCATCTCCTTCTTGCGCACCTCGTGGATGTTCTTCTCGATGTACGCGTCGCCCTGGAGCTTCGGGTTGAGGATGGAGCCGCGCTCGCCCCCCGTGCAGGTCACGACCAGCACGTCCACCCCCTCGGACACGTACTTGGCCATGGTGGCCGCGCCCTTGCTCGACTCGTCGTCGGGGTGGGCGTGAACGGCCATCAGTCGCAGCTGCTCAGTCAAAGCTCGATCCTCGGTTGTCGTTGATCCTGTTGTGATCGGGTGGGTGGTGTCGGGGCGCGGTCGGATGACGAACGGGCGACTTCTATAGTGACCGAACGAGGCGGGGGAAAATTCCTCGTTTTTCTTTTGCCCGGAAGGAACGATCATGACGGCGGCGCGCGAGGCCACGCCCCAGGGGCGCTACGGCAGGACGGACGAGCAGCGGACCGACCGTACGCTGAAGATCGTCGGTTCGGTCCTGGGCGTCGGGCTGCTCGCCGTGATCGGGTGGATCGGCTACGGCTACATCGTCGGCAAGGGCGTCAGCGCCGAGCTGATCAAGTTCGAGATCGTCTCCGACGTCCGCACCGACGCCCATCTGGAGGTGCGCAAGGACGACGGGACCGTCGGCTTCTGCACCGTACGGGCGCTGAGCAAGGACGGCAGCGAGGTCGGCCGCAAGGAGACCCGCTTCGAGGCGGGCTCCGACCGGATCGACGAGCTGGTGGTGATGCGGACCCGGGCCCGGGCCACCGCGGTCGAGCTGACCGGCTGCACGGCCGGCGACTCCCCCGCCGGCTGACCGATCCGCTCGTCCCGTCCGCGTCCGCACCCCCGGTGACCTGCCGCTTCCCCCGGGCAGCCCGGTCCACCCGGACGTGTGACGGTTTACCTTCTCCCCCTTTTCCTGGGGAATTGTTAGGCTCGTGGTTTCGCCCACCCGAAGAAGCACATGCTTCCGGGTAGGGCGATCGTTTGTATTCCCAGCACCGACGAGGAGCACCTGTGACCCAGACCAGCGAAAACGTCACCTGGCTCACGCAGGAGGCGTACAACCAGCTCAAGGCCGAGCTGGAGTACCTGTCTGGTCCCGCGCGCACGGAGATCGCCGTCAAGATCGCGGCGGCCCGTGAGGAGGGTGACCTCCGGGAGAACGGCGGGTACCACGCGGCCAAGGAGGAGCAGGGCAAGATGGAGCTGCGCGTACGCCAGCTCACCCAGCTCCTGGAGCACGCCAAGGTCGGCGAGGCGCCGGCCGACGACGGTGTGGTCGAGCCCGGCATGGTCGTGACCATCGCCTTCGACGGCGACGAGGACGACACGACGACCTTCCTGCTCGCCTCCCGCGAGTACGCCAGCGGAGACATCGAGACGTACTCCCCGCAGTCCCCGCTGGGTATCGGCGTGAACGGCAAGCGGACCGGTGACGAGGCCCAGTACGAGCTGCCGAACGGCAAGACCGCCACGGTGAAGATCCTGGCGGCGAAGCCGTACACGGGCTGACGCCCCGCTCGGCCGCACCACGGCACACCCGACGCGGGTGTCCCGGCCCCTTCCGGAGGGGTCCGGGACACCCGCGTCGTCGTGTTCGGGTGCCGTACGGAGGCGTACGGGACGGTCAGCGGCTGGACCGCCGGTACTTGCGGACCGCGAGCGTCCGGAAGACCACGATGATCAGCACGGACCAGAGCAGCGAGGCCCAGACGGGGTGCTGCATGGGCCAGGCCGGGGAGTCCACCACGCCCGGGTTGCCGAACAGCTCGCGGCAGGCCTGGACGGTGGCGCTGAAGGGGTTCCAGTCGGCGACGTGGCGCAGCCAGGGCGTCATCTGGCTGGAGTCGACGAACGCGTTCGAGATGAACGTGACCGGGAAGAGCCAGATGATCCCGCCCGAGGTCGCCGCCTCCGGGGTGCGGACCGACAGCCCGATCAGGGCGCCGATCCAGGTGAAGGCGTACCCCAGCAGGAGCAGCAGCCCGAAGGCGGCCAGTACCCGTCCGGCGTTGGTCGGCTCGGCGGAGCCGGTGCGCCAGCCGACGATCAGCGCGACGACCGCCAGGACGAGCAGGGTGATGCAGGTCTGGGCGAGGTCCGCGACGGTCCGGCCGGTGAGCACCGCGCCGCGGGCCATCGGGAGCGACCGGAAGCGGTCGACCAGGCCCTTCTGCATGTCGTCCGCGATGCCCGCCGCCGACCCCGCCGTGGCGAAGGTGACGGTCTGGGCGAAGATGCCGGCCATCAGGAAGTTCTTGTAGACGTCGGGGTCGGTGGTGCCGCCGATGTTCATCGAGCCGCCGAACACGTAGGTGAACAGCACGACGAACATGACCGGCTGGATGACCCCGAAGAGCAGCATCTCGGGGATCCGGGACATCCGGATCAGGTTCCGCTTGGCGACGACCAGCGAGTCCCGGAACGACTGCACGACCCCGCCGGCCGGCCGGGGTGCCAGGACGGGCGCGTCCTTGGTGGTGACGCTCACGGGGTCTCCTCCTTGTCGTCGCTCTCTTCCGCTTCGGCCGCGTGGCCGGTCAGTGAGAGGAAGACGTCGTCCAGGGTCGGGCGGCGCAGGGCGATGTCGTCGATCTCGATGCCCCGGGCGTCCAGGTCGCGGATGATCTCGGCGAGCAGCTTGGCCCCGCCGCTCACCGGGACGGTCAGCTTGCGGGAGAGCTGGACGACGGTGACCTCGCCCTTGCCCAGGGAGGCCAGCACCGAGCGGGCGGGCTCGATCTCGTCCGGGCGGTGCACCACGACCTCGACGCGCTCGCCGCCGGTGCGGGCCTTCAGCTCGTCGGAGGTGCCGCGGGCGATGACCCTGCCGTGGTCGATGACGCAGATGTCGTTGGCGAGGCGGTCGGCCTCCTCCAGATACTGCGTGGTCAGCAGCAGCGTCGTGCCGCCGGCCACCAGGTCCTCGATGACGTCCCACAGCTGCTGCCGGTTGCGCGGGTCGAGGCCGGTCGTCGGCTCGTCCATGAACATCACGGGCGGCGAGACGACCAGGGCGGCGGCGAGGTCGAGCCGGCGGCGCATACCGCCGGAGTACGTCTTGGCCGTACGGTCGGCGGCCTCCGCGAGGTTGAACCGCTCCAGCAGCTCGCCCGCCCGGGCCTTCGCCGCGCGGGAGCTCATCTGGTAGAGCTGGCCGACCATCTGGAGGTTCTCGCGCCCGGTCAGATACTCGTCGACGGCGGCGAACTGGCCGGAGAGCCCGATCGAGCGGCGTACGTCGTTCGGCTTCCTCAGCACGTCGATCCCGGCCACGGACGCGCTGCCGCTGTCGGGGCGGAGCAGGGTGGTGAGGACCCGTACGGCGGTGGTCTTGCCCGCGCCGTTGGGCCCGAGCAGCCCGAGGACGGTGCCCTCGGGCACATCGAGGTCGACTCCGTCCAGGGCTCGTACGTCACCGAAGGTCTTGACCAGGCCTTCGGCATGGATGGCACCTGGCATAGAGGGACTCCCCCGTCGCTCGCTCGCGGTACATGTATCGGCACGTCGTCCGGTACGGCGTCCCGTGAGCGCATCCTAGGATTCGGGGGGCCGCATCGCGCGGTGAATAACGCGTTTCGGCCATCCGGCGGGAATCGGACGGTCAGCCGATGACCCGGTACCCCTCCGCGCGCAGCGCCGCCTCGACCTCCTCGCAGTGGCGGGGGCCCTTGGTCTCCAGGTGGAGGTCGACCTCCACCTCGGTGAGCCCGAGGCGCGGGTCGGTGCGCACATGACTGATGTCGAGCACGTTGGCGTCGGCCACGGTCAGCGCGGCCAGCAGGGTGGCCAGCGCCCCCGGCCGGTCGGTGAGCCGCAGCCGCAGGCTCAGGTAGCGCCCGGCGGCGGACATCCCGTGGCGCAGGACGCGCTGGAGCAGCAGCGGGTCCACGTTGCCGCCGGAGAGCACCGCCACCACCGGCCCCCGGAACGCCTTCGGGTCGCTCAGCAGCGCGGCCACCGGGCTGGCCCCGGCCGGCTCCACCACCAGCTTGGCCCGCTCCAGGCAGAGCAGCAGCGCGCTGGAGAGCTCGTCCTCGGAGACCGTACGGACCTCGTCGACCAGTTCCCCGATCACCGTGAACGGGACGTCCCCGGGGCGCCCCACCTTGATCCCGTCCGCCATCGTGACCGGGTCGTCGAGGGAGACCGGGTGCCCGGCGGCGAGCGAGGGCGGGTAGGCGGCGGCGCCCTCGGCCTGGACGCCGACGATCCGGACGTCCGGGCGCAGCGCCTTCACCGCGACGGCGATCCCGGCCGCGAGCCCTCCGCCGCCGATCCCGACGACGATGGTGCGGACCTCCGGGCACTGCTCCAGGATCTCCAGCCCCACCGTGCCCTGGCCCGCGATGATGTCGGGGTGGTCGAAGGGGTGGATGAAGACCGCGCCGGTGCGGGCCGCGTACTCCTGGGCGGCGGCCAGGGTCTCGTCGACGACCTGCCCGTGCAGCCGGACCTCCGCCCCGTACTCCTGCGTGGCGGCGACCTTGGGCAGCGGCGCCCCGACGGGCATGAAGACGGTGGAGCGGACACCGAGGAGCGAGGAGGCGAGCGCGACGCCCTGGGCGTGGTTCCCGGCGCTGGCGGCGACGACCCCGGCGGCCCGCTCCACCGGGGTGAGGCCGGAGATGCGGACGTAGGCGCCGCGCAGTTTGAAGGAGCCGGTGCGCTGGAGGTTCTCGCACTTGAGGTGGACGGGGGCGCCGACCAGCTCGGTCAGATGCCGGCTGCCCTCCAGAGCGGTCGCTCTGGCCACGCCGGACAGCATTTTCTGCGCGCCCCGGACGTCGTCGAGGATCAGGGCCGGGTGTCGGGCGGTCGCGCGGAACATCATGGTCGCAAGTCTCGCAGCTCGCGGCGGTCCCGGCAGACCTGTCCCACGGCGGCCTGCGGTGGTGTCCACGGGTTTGGGCTGCACTGGTACGCGTTGCCCCGGGGCCGCGTACTCTGTCCCCCACTCCATCCGACACCGTATGAAGAGAGCCCCCGGCCATGCCCCCTCAGGACATGACGACTGCTGCGTCTCCTTCCGGGGGCGCCGTCCCCGAACACCCGGGTCCCGACCGCCTCCTGGACTCCCTCCAGCACCAGGTGGCCGTCTTCGCCCGCCGCGCCGAGCAGACCCGCCTCGGCGGTGTCGGCCAGGTCCGCAACTCGATGGACCGGGCGGCCTACCTGCTGCTGAACCGCCTGGACCAGGAAGGCCCGATGGGGGTCAAGGCGCTGGCGGCCGGGATGGGGATCGACTCCTCGACGGTGACCCGGCAGGTGGCCCCGCTCGTCGACACCGGGCTGGTCAAGCGCACCTCGCACCCGGAGGACGGCCGGGCGGTCGTGCTCCAGCTCTCCCCGCGCGGCCAGGCCCGCCTGGAGGAGGTCCGCGCCTCGCGGCGCGAGCTGATGTCGCAGGTCACGGACGGCTGGACGCAGGAGGAGCGGGACACCTTCTGCACGCTGCTCACCCGGTTCAACGCCTCGCTGGCGGCCCGGCAGGCCGCGTACCAGCCGCAGAACGACTGACCCGGCTCCGCCCTCACATCGGCCCCTGCCCCGGAAACGCGGCAGGGGCCTTGCCGTACGCTTCGACAAGAGTTGCCTGATGGACACTTTTTAGAGCTAAGGGGCGGGACGTGGCGAAGCAGGAGAATCCGAAGGGTCCGGTGGCCCTGCTCTCCACCGACCGCGAGCGGGTGACGGCCGAGTGGGTCGACGGGGTCGCCGCGACCCTCCAGGGCCGCATCAGCAAGGCGGAGCTGGACCGCGAGCTGAGGGAACTGTACGACGCCCTCGTCGACGGGCTGCGGTCGGGCGACGGGAGCACCCGGGGCGAGGGCCTCTCCGAGGTGCGGGCGCTGCTGACGGAGCTGTCGCGCAACCGGGCCCGACAGGGGTTCACCCCCAGCGAGACGGCGATCAGCGTGATGGCGCTGAAGCAGGCCCTGGAGCCCGCGCTGCGCAACGGCTCGGCGGGGGACACCACGGCGTACCTGGAGCTGGCCGCCGTCCTGGACGATCTGGCTCTGTTCACCATCGAGGCCTACACCCGCACCCGCGAGGAGATCATCAGCTCGCAGGCGGCCCAGCTGATGGAGCTGTCGACCCCCGTGGTCAAGCTGTGGAACGGGGTCATCGCCGTACCTCTGGTGGGCACCCTGGACTCGGCGCGCACCCAGGTGGTCATGGAGAAGCTCCTCCAGGCGCTGGTGGACACGGGCTCCGAGCAGGCCATCATCGACATCACCGGCGTGCCCGCCGTGGACACCCAGGTCGCCCAGCACCTGCTCAAGACCATCGTCGCGGCCCGGCTCATGGGCGCGGAGTGCACGGTCTCCGGAATCCGCCCGCAGATCGCGCAGACCATCGTGGCCCTGGGCATCGAGTTCGGTGACATCGTCACCAAGGCCACCCTCGCCGACGCGCTCCAGCACGCCCTGGAGAAGTCCGGGGTCGACCTCGTGGCGGACCGGGGGGCCGGGCGATGACCGAACGGGTTCCGGTCCTGCGGATCGGGGACATCCTCCTGGTCTCGATCCAGGTGGACCTGGAGGACCAGACGGTGCTGGACCTCCAGGAGGATCTGGCCGAGCAGATCGTCGCCAAGTCGGCCCGCGGGGTCGTCATCGACATCACGGCGGTCGAGATCGTCGACTCCTTCGTCGGCCGGATGCTGGCCACGATCGCGTCGATCTCCCGCCTGCTCGACGCCGAGACCGTCGTCGTGGGCATGCGTCCCGCCGTGGCGATCACCCTGGTGGAACTGGGACTCTCCCTGGGCGGGGTGCGTACGGCTCTCGATCTGGAGAAGGGGCTCGCGCTGCTGCGCCGGTCTGCCACCGGCGCGGATCTGCCATGACCGTCCCCTGGACGGCGAAGTCACCGCCGCAGACGCAGCCGATCACGCACAACGACGACGTCGTCCGCTCCCGCCAGCAGGCCCGCACCTACGCGCAGGCGTGCGGGCTCTCCCTGGTCGAGCAGACGAAGTTCATCACCGCCGCCAGCGAACTCGCCCGCAACACGCTGGTCTACGGCGGCGGCGGCGAGATGCGGGCCGGCCAGGTCGAGCGGCACGGACGGCGCGGAGTCGCGGCCGTATTCGAGGACTCCGGCCCCGGCATACCCGACACCGAGCTGGCCCTCACCGACGGCTGGACGTCGGGCGGCGGGCTGGGGCTCGGCCTCAGCGGAGCGCGCCGGCTGGTCGACGAGTTCTTCCTCGACACCGAGGTGGACCGCGGCACCACCGTCACGATCATCAAGTGGGCGCGATGAGCACGTGGACCACGGTCGACTGCGAGGACGTCGAATGGTTCCGCGACGCCGTCGAGATGCCGTCCGCCGCCCGGGGCGCGGCCGCCACCCTGGCCCGCCGTATCGGTCTGGACGGCTACCGGGCCTCCGAGGTGGCCCTGGCGGTCACCGAGGCCGCCACCAACCTCCGGCACCACACCCAGGACGGCGCGCTGCTGCTGCGTGTCCTGCGCACGCCGGAGCAGGCGGGTGTCGAGTTCGTCACCGTGGACACCGGCCCCGGCATGGCCGACGTGCCGGCGGCCCTGTCGGACGGCGCCTCCTCCACGGGCACGCTGGGCATCGGGCTGGGAGCGGTGTCCCGCCTCGCCGACGCCTTCGACATCCACTCGCTGCCGGGGCGGGGCACCGTCATGGCCGCGCAGTTCTGGGCGCGCGAGGCGGGCGACGCGCCCACCGGAGGGGTGAGGCCGGTCGCCTCCGGGCTGACCCGGCCCATCAGCGGGGAGAGCCGCTGCGGGGACGCCTGGGCGGTACGCCTCGACGAGGGCGGTGAGGCTGGCGCCCGGACGCCGGGCAGCGGCTCCGCGCCGTCCGCCGGGCCGGCGATCCTGGTCATGCTCTGCGACGGGCTGGGCCACGGGCCACTCGCCGCGCTCGCCGCCGAGGCCGCGGTGACGGCGTTCCGGCGCAGCACGGCCCGCCTCCCGGAGGGGCTGCTGAGGGACATCCACACAGCGCTGCGGGGCTCCCGGGGCGGGGCCGTCGCGGTGGCGCGGATCGAGCCGGGCGCCGGGCGGCTCCTCTACTGCGGGATCGGCAACGTCAACGGGGTCCTGCTGGGGCCCGGGACGCGCAACGGACTCCTCTCGGCGCCCGGCATCGTCGGGCAGCAGATGAGGGCGCTGCGCACGTTCGAGGTGCCGCTGAGGCCGGAGAGCGCCCTGATCATGCACTCCGACGGGCTGACCGACCGGTGGAAGGCCGACGACCTGCCGGGGCTGCTCCGGCACACCCCGGCCGTGCTCGCCGGCCAGTTGCTGCGGGAGGCCGGCGTACGCCGCGACGACGCCGGGATCGTGGTCGTCAAGGGGGCCTGGTGAGCGGCGGCACGGTGGACCCTCCCGTCCTGGCCGCGTACGAGCTGACCACGGCACAGGACGTCTTCGCCCTGCGCCGCACCGGTCAGAGCACGGCGGCGGCCCTGGGCATGGAACGCCAGGACCAGGTGCGGATCGCCACCGCGCTGAGCGAACTGGGCCGCGACCGGCTCGGCTGCCCCGGGCTGACCGTGACCTTCGCCCTGCCACCGGGGCCGGAGCCGGTGCTCTCGGTCGTCCTGGAGTGGGCGGCCGACAGCGGCCCGGCCCCCGATCTGGACCCGGCGGCCCGACTCCTGCACCGCGTCCGCCACGACCGCGGCCCCGACGGCGGCCGGGAGCGGATCGTCGCCGAGCATCCGCTGCCCGCGAGCTGGGCGGACGGCCCCGACGCCCGCCACCGGGTGCGGGAGGCGCTCGGCGTCCCCGCCTCGCCGACCCTCGCCGAGGAACTGCGCTCCCAGACCCGCGACCTGATCGCCGCCCTGGAGGAGACCCGGGCCCAGGGCGAGGAGCTGCGTCGGCTCAACGAGGAGCTGGAAGAGACCAATCGAGGGGTCCTCGCCCTCTACACCGAGCTGTCGCGGGAGCTGGAGGAGACCAACAGCGGAGTCGTGGCCCTCCACGCCGAACTGGAGGAGAAGTCGGCGCGGCTGCGGGAGTCCAGCGAAGCCAAGACCCGCTTCTGGCGGAACATCAGCCACGAACTGCGCACCCCGGTGAACGCGGTGGTGGCCCTGACCCGGCTGCTCCTGGCACCCGGCTCCGGTCCGCTCACCGACGAGCAGCGGCGGCAGCTCTCCCTCATCGACTCCTCGGGTCAGTCCCTGCTGTCGCTGGTCAACGACCTGCTGGACGTGGCCAAGGCGGAGGCGGGGCAACTGGAGGTCGCCACCGCGCCGACCGACCTGCGGGCCCTGCTGGCCCAGCTGGGCGCGGTGATGCGGAACACGGGAACCGCCGAGGTGGCCCTGGTGATGCCCGAGGCCTCGGCCCTGCCGGTGGCGGTCACCGACGAGGCGCTGTTGGGCCGGATCCTGCGCAACCTGCTCTCCAACGCCCTGAAGTTCACCGAGCGGGGCGAGGTGCGCCTGGAGTTCCGCGCGGACCCCCCGTGGATGAGCTTCGTCGTCACCGACACCGGCGTCGGCATCCCGGAGGACGAACTGCCCCGGGTCTTCGAGGAGTTCTACCAGGTCCGCGGCCCCCACCAACGGATCCACCGCGGCACCGGCCTCGGCCTCCCCTACGCCCTGACCCTCACCGAACTCCTCGGCGGCACGCTGCGGTTGTCGAGCACCCCGGAGGCGGGTACCCGGGTGGAAGTCCGGCTGCCCTTCGAGCCCGCGCCCCCGCCGCCCGACCGACCCGCCCCGGAGTGACCCGCGCCGTGACCGACACCGCCCGCGTCGACAGTGCGCCAGGAACCGTCCTGGTGATCGACGACGACGAGACCAACCGCTACATCCTCACGAGCTGGCTGACCCGCGCCGGACACACGGTCGTCGGCGCGGCCGACGGCACCGAGGGCCTGGCCCTCCTCGCGGACCCGCGGGGCCGGCTGCCCGAAGCGGCCGTCGTCGACGTGCAGCTCCCGGACATGAGCGGCTTCGAGGTCTGCGAGCGGATCAAGGCCGACGCACGCACCGCCTATCTGCCGGTCATCCACGTGTCGGCCGTGGCCGTCAACACCGAGGACCACACCGAGGGCCTGAGCCGGGGCGCGGACGCCTATCTGGACCAGCCCATCGACCCGGACGAGTTCCTGGCCACCGTGACGGCCGCACTGCGCTACGCACGGGCCCGCCGCCGCGCCGAGCTGCTGACGCTGCGGCTCGCCGCGCTGAACCGGGCGACCCTGGACGTCTACCGTGCCGTCGGCTTCCCCTCGTTCACCACGGCGGCCACCGGAGGTGCGGCCACCCTGATGTCCGCACCCGCCACCGCGGTCCTGCTGAGCCCGCAGGGGCAGCCGGTGCACAGCCACGCACCCGGCCCCCACGCCCCGCCCCTCTCCCTGCCGGCCGGCCCCGAACTGCTGGACCGGCTCGCCGCGTCCGCCGTCGGCGGTGACACCGGCATCGAGGTCGCACGGATACCGGGGGCCCGGTGGAGGGCCCTGCTCCCGCTCGACCCGATCCGGGGCGACGTCCTCCTCGTGGTCGCCCGTACCAAGCGCAACCGCCCGCCGGTCTGCGTCGCCGTGCCCGCCGACGCCGCCCGCACCACCGACGAGCGGGAACTGCTCCGGCAGTTGGTGAGCGCCATCGCGCTGGCGCTGGAGGCCCTGCGCACCTTCAACGAGGAGCACGCCCTGGCGCTCGCCCTCCAGCGCACCTTCCTCCCCGACCGGCTGCCCTCCGTCCCGGGGGTCTCACTCGCGGTGCGCTACCGCCCGGCCTCCGACCACGCGGAGATCGGCGGGGACTTCTACGAGGCGCTGGAGACTCCGGCCGGGCTGCTCCTGGCGATCGGGGACGTGGCCGGACACTCGCTGGTCGCGGCGACCGTCATGGGGGAGATCCGGCACGCCCTGCGCGCCTACGCCCTGGAGGGGCATCCGCCGCACCACGTACTGGAGCGGCTCGACGCGTTTCTGGCCCACACCCGGCCCGGACTCACCGTGACGCTCGCTCTGGCCCTGGTGGAGCCGGACGGCGGCCGGATCCACATCGCCAACGCCGGTCATATCCCCCCGCTGCTCCTGGGCCCGGACGGAACCGCGCGCTACCTCCCGGAGCACGGCCCGCTCCTGGGTCTCGGACTGCCGCATCCTCCGGCCCACGTCCATCCCACCGTGCCCGGGTCGCGGCTCCTGCTGATCACCGACGGGCTGGTGGAGGTGCGCACCCAGGACCTGGACGACAGCCTGGCCGCGTTCCGCGAATCCACCCTCACCGGCCCCGGGGAGCTGGAGGCCCTCTGCGACTTCCTGCTGCACTCCTTCGGCGAGAACAAGGAGGACGACATCGCCCTGCTCGCCCTCCATCTGGACGGTCCGCGGGACACGGCGCGCTGAGGGACGCGATCCCGCCCCGTCCGACCTCTTGACCCCGGGCCGCCCCGGGGCTCGGATGAGGTGCATGCGAGAGCGGCAGACCCACCGGGACCGGCTCCGCGCCCAGGAGTTCGAGGCCTTCGTGGCGGGCGCGGGCGGCCGGCTGCTGCACACGGCGACGCTGCTCACCGCCGAACCGCTCGCCCCGGCGGGCACGGGGACCCGGGCCGAGCGGCTGCTCTGCGCGGCGCTGGCCCGGACGTACGCGGAGTGGGACCGGCTGCGCGGCGAGGACCCGTACGACCGCACCCGCCAGGAGCTGGCGGTCCGCTTCGCCCGCGAGTCCTGGCGCCACCGCCGCCCGCTCGGCGGCGTACTGGGCGATCTCGCGCCGCTGGAACGGCTGGTGCTGGTGCTGCGGCTGTACGAGGAGGTCGGCGAGGAGCGGACGGCGGCGCTGCTGGGCCTGCCGGCGGACCGGGTACGGGTGGTCTGCGACCGGTCGGTCGCCACGCTGAGGTCGGCGGGGCGGAACCGGCGGACGGCCTCGGGGGCGGCGCCGTGAACGCGGGTCCGGGCCGGCGGACGGCCTCCGGGGCGACGGCATGACCGCGGGCCGGGACCGGAAGGCGGAGGAGGTCCGGCGGATGCTGGAGGGGCCGCACCCGCCCGTGCCGGCCGGTCTGGCGGAGCGGGCCGCGCGGCGCGGGGCCCGGTTGCTGCGGCTGCGGCGCGGGCTGCGGCGTACGGGGTGGTGGCTGGCGGGGACGGGGTTCGCCGCGTTCCTCGTCTGGGCCGGGGTCGAACAGCCGTGGCTGCCGGAACCGGCGGAGGTGACGCCTCCGCTGGAGGGGTGGTGAGCGCGCAAGGGGCCCGCCGGACGGCCGGCGGGCCCCTTGTCCCCGAACGGGATCAGCGACGGCGTACGCGGATCAGCCCAGGGCCTGCGTGAGGTCGGCCACCAGGTCGTCGCCGTTCTCGATGCCGACGGAGATACGGACCAGGTCGGCCGGGACCTCCAGGAGGGAGCCCGCGACGGAGGCGTGCGTCATCCGGCCGGGGTGCTCGATCAGCGACTCGACACCGCCGAGGGACTCACCCAGCGTGAACAGCTTGGCCCGGTTGCAGACCTCGACCGCCGCCGCCTCGCCGCCCGCGACGCGGAAGGAGACCATGCCGCCGAAGGCCCTCATCTGCTTGGCGGCGACGTCGTGGCCGGGGTGCTCGGGCAGGCCCGGGTAGAGGACCTGGGAGACCTTGGGGTGGCGGGTCAGCAGGTCGGCGACCTTGGTGGCGTTCTCCGTGTGGCGGTCCATGCGGACGGCCAGGGTCTTGATGCCGCGCAGCACGAGCCAGGCGTCGAAGGGGCCGGAGACCGCGCCCATGGCGTTCTGGTGGAAGGCCAGCTCCTCGGCCAGCTCCGGGTCGCTGACGACGAGCGCGCCGCCGACCACGTCGGAGTGGCCGCCCATGTACTTGGTGGTGGAGTGGACGATGACGTCCGCGCCGAGCGCCAGCGGCTGCTGGAGGTAGGGCGAGGCGAAGGTGTTGTCGACGACGAGGCGGGCCCCGGCGTCGTGCGCGACCTGGGCGACGGCGGCGATGTCGGTGATGCCGAGCAGCGGGTTGGAGGGGGTCTCCACCCAGACCGCCTTGGTGCGCGGGGTGATGGCCGCCCGGACCGCCGCCACGTCCGAGGTGTCCGCGACCGAGAACTCCACGCCCCAGCGCGCGGCGACCTTGGCGAAGAGCCGGAAGGTGCCGCCGTAGGCGTCGTTCGGGATGACCACGTGGTCACCGGGGGTCAGCAGCGTACGGAGGAGGCAGTCCTCGGCGGCGAGGCCGGAGGCGAAGGCGAGCCCGCGGCGGCCGCCTTCCAGGGCCGCCAGGTTCTCTTCCAGGGCGGTACGGGTCGGGTTGGCGCTGCGGCTGTACTCGTAGCCGCCGCGCAGACCGCCCACACCGTCCTGCTTGTACGTGGACACCTGGTAGATGGGCGGAACCACGGCACCGGTGAGGGGGTCGGCGGTGTTGCCCGCGTGGATCGCGAGAGTCTCGAAGCTGTGCTGGTCGCTCATGGCCCCGAGCGTAGTTCGTCGCAAGGGGCCTTACCGGCCACTCGCCGCTCCGGGGACAATGGGTGCATGGAGATTCTGTTGTTCCTGCTCGCGATGTGCATGCTCGCCGCGATCGTCGGCCCCTGGGTCATGCGCCGACGGGGCGGTATCCGCCAGGTCGAACCGGGCTCGCCCGACGCGGCCGACCCCGACACGTACGGCTTCGCACGCCAGGAGGAGCTGGACGTCCGGATGCCGGGCCCGGACCAGGATCTCCTGGACGTCCTCGACGTCGTGCAGGCCACCCAGGACTGGCGGGCGGCCTCCCAGCTGCTCGCCGGTACGCCGAAGGAGGGCGAGGTGCGCTGGCAGCGGGTGCAGGCCTTCGCGGGCGCCGCCTCGCTGGAGCTGGCGCAGCAGCCGGGGAAGGGCGGGGCGTGGCTGCGCGCCTGGCGGGCGGAGGCCCCGAAGGACGCGGGCGGGGCGGCGGTGCACGCGGAGTTCCTGGTGCAGCAGGCGTGGCGCTCCTCGTCCGCGGGGAGCGACGACTTCCGGATCATCCTGGAGGAGGCCCGTACGGTCTGCGCCACGGCGGCCCTGCTGGCGCCCGGCGACCCGGTTCCGTACATCGTGGAGCTGGCGGTGGCCCGGGGCCTCGGCTACACCCCCGAGCAGTTCGACCAGCTCTGGGCGAGGATCATCGACCGGGCCCCGGCGCACCTGGGCGCGCACATCGCGGCGCTGCACTTCCACAGCGAGAGGTGGCACGGCTCCCGCAAGGACGCCGACGCCTTCGCCACGGCCGCCGCCGCCCGCGCCCCGCAGGGTTCGCTGCTGGCCGCGCTGCCGCTGTTCGCGGTGTACGAGCACCTGCCGGAGGTCAACCTGGTGCAGGGCTTCTACCGCAGCCAGGTGGTGACGAAGGCGGTGGAGGGCGCGATGTACGCGGTCCACTCGGCCCGCCCCGACGACCCGATGCTCGCCCACGTCCGCCACCTGCTGGTCCTCTTCCTGGTCCACATGGAGCGCTGGTCGGAGGCGATGCACCAGCTGATCCGCATCGACGGCCACGTGGGCGCGCTGCCCTGGACGGCGGAGGCGGACCCGGCCGCGCAGTACACGGTCTACCGGGCGCTGGCGGTGGCGGGGTACGAGGCCAACGGCGGCTCCCCGGCGACGCTGCCGCACTGAGGCGTCGCGGCCCCCGCCCGGGACCCGGGGCTGCACGGCGGCCCCCGCCCGGGACCCGGGGCTGCGCGGCGGCCCCCGCCCGGGACCCGGGGCTGCGCGGCCCCTGAGCCGCACTCCGCCCGGGGTCCCCGCCCGGAATCCGGACGGGGACCCCTTTGTTGTACGGAACGAACCCGACCGACCCCGGAGGAGCCCCGCATGTTCCTGAACAGCCGCACCCCCCAGCTCCCCACCCCGGAGCAGGCCCTGCGCGGCCGCCCCGTCCCCGAATTCACCGTCCCCTCCCGCCACACGGTCCTCGGCAACCCGCTGGTGGGCCCGTACCCGGAGGGCCTGGAGGTGGCGGACTTCGCGCTCGGGTGCTTCTGGGGCGCGGAGCGGAAGTTCTGGCAGACGGAGGGCGTCTGGACGACGCTGGTCGGCTACCAGGGCGGGTACACGGAGAACCCGACGTACGAGGAGGCCTGCTCGGGTCTGACCGGCCACACGGAGGCGGTCCGCGTCGTCTTCGACCCGGCGGTCGTCTCGTACGAGGAGCTGCTGAAGCTGTTCTGGGAGTCCCACAACCCCACCCAGGGCTTCCGCCAGGGCAACGACGTGGGCACCCAGTACCGCTCCGCGGTCTACACCCACTCCCCCGCCCAGGCGGCTGCGGCCGACGCCTCCCGTGCGGCGTACCAGAAGGTCCTGACGGCGTCCGGCCACAAGGAGATCACCACGGAGATCCTCCCGGCGGAGGGCCGCCCGTTCTGGCCCGCGGAGGCGTACCACCAGCAGTACCTGGACAAGAACCCGGGCGGCTACTGCGGGATCGGCGGTACGGGCGTGTCCTGCCCGATCGGGGTGGCGCCGGCCGAGGGCTGAGCGGCCCGTCCGAGACGCACGGGGGCGCGTCCTGCCCGGCGGGCCTCGCACCGGCACCCATGGAGGGCTGACGGCCCGCCCGTCGGACTCCCGGGGCCCGGCACCCCGGAGCCCCCGCCGGAGGAGAAATCCGGATGACGGGGGCGGTGGGCGCCCCTAGGCTGCCCGGATGGCAAAGCTGAGGAAGATCCAGGTCACCTTCGACTGCGCCGAGCCCGAGCGCCTGGCCCGCTTCTGGTGCGAGGTGCTGGGGTACGTCCCCCCGGAGCCGCCGGAGGGGTTCGGGACGTGGGACGCGTACAACGGCTCGCTGCCGCCGGAGAAGCGGGACGCGTGGTTCGCCTGCACCGACCCGTCGGGGGTGG
Organism: Streptomyces araujoniae; assembly: GCF_050871195.1. Lineage (NCBI taxonomy): Bacteria > Bacillati > Actinomycetota > Actinomycetes > Kitasatosporales > Streptomycetaceae > Streptomyces > Streptomyces araujoniae. The sequence continues at coordinate 5,072,209 of NZ_CP194070.1, read as the reverse complement.
GGCCGCGGCTGTTCTTCCAGCGCGTGCCGGAGGGCAAGACCGCCAAGAACCGGGTGCACCTCGACGTACGGGCCGGGACCGGGCTCGTGGGTGCCGAGCGGCTCGCCACGCTGGAGGCCGAGCGCGACCGGCTGGTGGCGCTGGGCGCGGTGTGCCAGCAGGTGCTGGTCGCCGACGAGGAGAACGAGTCCTGCATCGTCATGCAGGACATCGAGGGCAATGAATTCTGCCTCGACTGAGGTGTGGGCCGTCGGCCGCTGGGCCCGGAGCCCCGCGGCCGACGGCGGGTCCCGCGTTACGGCGCCCAGGGGCCGAGCATGTCCTTCATCGCGTCCGTCAGGGCGAGTTGCAGCAGCGGGCCGTACGTGACCCGGCCGACGCCGAGGCGGCGGAAGCGTTCGAGGTCGTGGTTGACGGGGTGGGCCGTGGAGTTCACGGGAACGGAGACCGCGGCCGTCACCGCCGTGAGCAGTTCGTCGTTGTCCTGGATCTTCACGGGATAGACGCTGTCCGCGCCGGCCTGCTCCATGGCCCGCAGCCGTTCGATCGCCTCGTCGAGGACGTCGGCGGGGTCCTCCGCGTAGATGAAGAGGTCCGTGCGTCCGTTGATCCAGAGCGGAACGCCCGCGGCGTCGGCCGCCGCGCGCAGGTCCGCGATGAAGGTCGCGTGCTCCTGCGTGGTGCGTACCCGTCCGCCCTCCGAGTGGACGGTGTCCTCGAGGTTGAGGCCGACGCCGCCGATCTCGACGAGTCCGGCGACGAGGTCCGCGGGCCGCTGCCCGTACCCGGCCTCCAGGTCCACGGAGACCGGGATGTCGACCGCCGCGATGATCGGCCTGACGGCGGCGAGCACCTCCTCGAAGGTCTGTCCCTCCTTGTCCTCCGCTCCCCGGGAGTCGGCGAGCGGGTGGCTGCCGACCGTCAGCGCGGGGAACCCGGCGGCGGCGGCCGTCCGGGCGGACCAGGCGTCCCAGACGGTCGGGAGCACGAGCGGCTGGTGGTCGGCGTGCAGGTGCCGGAAGCGCTGAGCGCGCTCAACTGTGGTGCGAGAGTCCATGCCGAGGACGGTACCTCCGGATCGGCCCTGACACCCGCTCAGGCCGCCAGCCGTACGGTGCCCGTCGCCCCCGCCCCCGTCCCGGGGCCCGCCGGGCGGCCCGCGCGGCCCGGGTGGCTGTGGCGGCCGGTGCTCCGGGGGCAGGCGGCGGAGAGTCTGACCAGCTCGCCCCCGGCCAGGGCCAGGAGGTCGGCCAGGGTCAGGCCCAGGGCCTGGGCTGCGGCGGCCAGCACCTCCGACGAGGCCTCCTTGCGGCCGCGCTCCACCTCGGAGAGGTAGGGCGTCGAGATCCGCGCGACGGCGGCGACGTCCTTCAACGTCCGGCCCTGGGAGCGTCGTTCCCGCCGCAGCACCTCGCCGACGAGGTCGCGCCAGAGCGGCTCCCGGGAGGGGGCGGGGCCCGGCGGGGCCGGGAGCGGGCGCAGCGGGATGACACCGGCCCGGTTCGTCTCTCGGATGGTCATCGCTCCAGCCTAGGAGCCGGCCTCCGGGTGGGCACGGTGCGGGCGTTGCGCTCCGGGCGGATCTGCCGAGGGCGAAGGGGCGTTGACGGGCGGGGCCGGGGCGGGGGCGGGCGAGCGGGGGACGAACGGGAGAGGGGCGTCGGCCCGGCAGGGATCGTGCCGGGCCGACGCCCCCTGCGCGTACGGAGATCCGACCGTACGCGCGGTCAGGTCTCCGTACGTACGCGCGGTCAGGTCCCCGTACGTGCGCTGCGTACGCTCAGATCAGCCCCTGCGCCAGCATCGCGTCCGCGACCAGCTCGAAGCCCGCGATGTTCGCGCCCACCACGTAGTTGCCGGGGCTGCCGTACCGCTCGGCGGTCGTGTAGCAGGAGTCGTGGATGTGACGCATGATCTCCGCGAGGCGCTCCTCCGTGTGCGCGAAGGTCCAGGAGTCCCGGGAGGCGTTCTGCTGCATCTCCAGGGCGCTCGTGGCGACCCCGCCCGCGTTGGCCGCCTTTCCGGGGGCGAAGGCGACGCCCGCGCCCTGGAGGACCTGGACCGCCTCCGGCGTGGTGGGCATGTTGGCGCCCTCCGCGACCGCCTTGACCCCGTTGCGTACGAGGTCCAGGGCGTCGGCCTCGTGCAGTTCGTTCTGGGTGGCGCAGGGCAGGGCCACGTCCACGGGGACCGACCACACCCCCGTACCGGCGACGAACCGGGCGTGGGCGCCGCGGCGTTCGGCGTACTCGGAGACCCGGCCCCGGCCCGCCTCCTTGACCTCCTTGAGGAGGGCGAGGTCGATGCCCTTCTCGTCGACGACGTAGCCGCCGGAGTCCGAGCAGGTGATGACGGTCGCGCCGAGCTGCTGGGCCTTCTCGATGGCGTAGATGGCCACGTTGCCGGAGCCGGAGACGGCCACGGTCTGGCCCTCCAGCGACTCGCCCCGGCTGCGCAGCATCTCGGCGGTGAACAGGACCGTGCCGTAGCCGGTGGCCTCCGTGCGGGCCTGGGCGCCGCCCCAGCCGAGGCCCTTGCCGGTGAGGACACCGGACTCGTACCGGTTGGTGATCCGCTTGTACTGGCCGAAGAGGTAGCCGATCTCCCGGCCGCCGACGCCGATGTCACCGGCGGGCACGTCGGTGTACTCGCCCAGGTGGCGGTGGAGCTCGGTCATGAAGGACTGGCAGAACCGCATGATCTCGGCGTCCGAGCGGCCCTTGGGGTCGAAGTCCGCGCCGCCCTTGCCGCCGCCGATGGGCATGCCGGTGAGGGCGTTCTTGAAGATCTGCTCGAAGCCGAGGAACTTCACGATGCCGAGGTTGACGGAGGGGTGGAAGCGCAGGCCGCCCTTGTACGGGCCGAGCGAGCTGGAGAACTCGACCCGGAAGCCCCGGTTCACGTGGATGTCGCCGGAGTCGTCGGCCCACGGCACCCGGAAGATCAGCTGGCGCTCGGGCTCGCATATCCGCTCGATGATCCGGGCGTCCACGAACTCGGGGCGCTGGGTCAGCACGGGTCCGAGTGTCTCCAGGACCTCGCGGACCGCCTGGTGGAACTCCTTCTCGCCCTGGTTGCGCCGCAGGATCTCGGCGTAGAGCGGCTCGATGACACGGTCCGCGGCATCGTGCGAGCGGGCGGAGTCGGTGGCGTCGGGGATGACCGGCATCTGATCAAGACCTTCCGTGGTCGGCTCGTGCGCGTCGGCACCCCCGCACCGGAGGGGCGCCCCCGTCCCGGAGGGGCACCTCCGGTCCGCCCGGCTGCCCTGGCGGGCGGTGGGTGGGACCGTCGTACGCCCCGATTGTCCCGCGTCACCCGATGATCTTGAACCGCCATCCACATAGTGGCCGTCCCGCACGCTCTCCCGGCGTGGCGCCGCCCGCCGCGGGGGCGGCGCCCCTCACAGCCCTTCCTCCGAGAACGGGGTGTCGCTCCACCGGAACCAGGCCCGGTCCCCCTGGATGTGCAGCAGGAACTCCGCCACCACGGCCCCCTCCGGGCCGGCCAGCGCGAGCGTGCGGTTCACCTCGTCGCAGACCCGCTCCCACGCCTCCGCGCTCTCGTCGCTCTCGTCCTCGTCCAGCCGTTCCAGGAGAGCCAGTTCGCGGTCGAAGAGTTGACGCACGGCGGGGCCGAAGGCCGGGCCGGGGACGAACCGGCCGTGCAGCCAGGGGAAGTCGGCCTCGTCGACGGCGATCTCCCCGACCAGATCCGCCCCGCGCCGCAACCTCCATATGGTGCCCTCGAACCCCATCGCCGCCCCCGTACCACTCGCGCAACTGTTCCCCGCCAAGGTAAGGGATTGGTGAAATCGGCAGGAGCGGGGGAGTTACCGGCCAGGAACCACGACACCCCGACTGACGATCAGTCATGATGCTCCCCATGACGAAGCCGCGGGGGCGTCGGAGAGCGCAACCTCCTTATCAGCCAAGGTTGTTGTACGGAACCGGCCGCATCGCCGCACCTCCCGCACCCCCGCGCCCCGACCCGTACGGCACCCCCGGGCGGCCGCCCCGTATCCCCCGGGGCACGGGCGAGACCCGCCGCTATCTGGCGGTCGGGCTCGACTGCTATCTCTGTCTTCTGGTCGTCGGGCTGCTGCTGCACTCGTGCCTGAGGGCGGCGGACGCGGGGATGGGGCGGACGGCGGTGGCGCTCGTCGCCCAGCTGACCGCGCTGTCCTTCGCCAACCAGGTGCTGCTCACGATGGCCGTACGGGCGAGCGCCGGAAAGCTGATCATGGGCGTACGGGTGATCCGGCTGCCGGACGCGGGGCGCCCGGGGTTCCGCCGCCTGGTGCTGCGCTGGCTCTACGGGCTGTTCTGGCTGCCGCTCCAGCCCTGGCACCACCTCCGCCGGGCCGCCGACGGACCCCCGCCCCGCGAGCGCCTGGGCGGCTGCCCCCGGGCCGCCGCCCCGCACACGGACCTGGCGGGCGTGCGCCAGGTGCACCGTGGCGATCTGCGCTCCTACCGGGAGGCGGTGGCGCGGCGCCGGGGCCGCCATGTCCGGCCCGACGCGGCCGGCGGCCCGGCGCCCCGGGTGCCGTGGCACCACACCGGCTGAGGCCCCTCCAGGCCCCCTCAGGGTCCCCCTCAAGCCCCCTCAGGCCCCCTCAGGCCCCCCTCAAGCCCCCTCAGGGCTCTCAGGGCCCCTCAGACCCCTTTCCCAGCCTCTTCCCGGCCCACGGCCTCCGACCGGTCCCGGGCCGCCCGCATCGCCGCCGCCGTGGCCGGGGCGTCGTACTCCGGGCCGACGCCCGGGACGATCACCACGTCACCGTCGAAGTGCCGGGTGCGCAGGGGCAGGATCTCCTGGTAGGCCGGGGAGGCGTACCAGGCGCGGATCTCCTCGACGCCGGGGAAGGCCACCAGGACCAGCGCGCCCGGCCACTCCCCCTCCACCACCTCGACCTCGGCCCCGTGGACCAGGAAGCGGCCTCCGTAGGGCTCCATGGTGGCCTGGATGCGCTCGATGTAGCTCAGCACCTCGTCGTGGACGGGGCCGTCGGCGGGACGCAGGTGGGCGATGGCGTACGCGGTCATGGCACGGTCCTTCGGGGTGGAGGGCGTGGGGCGGGCGGTGACGGGGTGGCCCCGTGACGCTTCCGATGCTGCCGTGCGGGACGGACGGCGTCGATGACCTCCGAGGTCATGCACCCGCGGGGCCCGGGAGGCACGGGCGCCCTCACACGCCGAAGGCGGCGGCCCCCGGAGAGTGTCCGGGGGCCGCCGCCTTCACGAGGGGACGGGATGGAGCGGGGGTCAGGCGGCGGAGCCGGCCTTCCACTGGGCCCAGTCCATGTTCCAGCCGTTGAGGCCGTTGTCCGGCTTGATGGTCTTGTCCGGGGAGTTCTTCACGATGACCACGTCGCCGATGAGCGAGTTGTCGTAGAACCAGGCGCCCGGCGCGTTGGGGTCGTTCGCGCCCTTCACGTCGGCGAGGCCCACGCAGCCGTGGCTGGTGTTGGCGGTGCCGAAGATGCCCTTGCCCCAGTAGTTGCCGTGGATGAAGGTGCCCGAGGTGGACAGGCGCATCGCGTGCGGCACGTCCTTGATGTCGTACTCGCCCTTGCCGTCGTCGTCGGTGAAGCCGACGGTGGCGCCGTTCATCCGGGTCTCCTTGTACTTCTCGGAGATCACCATCTGACCGTTGTACGTGGGGGTCTCGGGCGAGCCGGCGGAGATCGGGATGGTCTTGATCGTCTTGCCGTCGCGGGTGACCGTCATCATCTTGGACTTGGCGTCGACGGTGGAGACCTGGTTGCGGCCGACCTTGAACGTGACCGTCTTCTGCTGCACGCCGTACACGCCGTCGGCGCCCTCGACGCCGTCCAGCGCCAGCTTCAGGGTGATGGTGGAGCCGCCCTGCCAGTAGCTCTCCGGGCGCAGGTCCAGGCGCTGGCTGTTGAACCAGTGCCCGACGACCTCCTGGCCGCTGCTGGAGGTCACGGTGATGCCGGCCTGGACGGCCTTGCGGTCCGTGATCGGCTTGTTGAAGTTGATCGAGACGGGCATCCCGACGCCGACCGTGGAGCCGTCCTCGGGGGTGAAGTTCCCGATGAAGCTGTTGTCGGGCGAGACGGTGGTGAAGGAGCTGTTCTCGTGGGCCTGGCGGCCCTTCGCGTCCTCGGCCGTCGCGTTGATCTTGTACGTGGTGGAGCGCTGCAGCGGTCCCGCGGGCTTCCAGCTGGAGCCGTCGGCCGCCAGCGTGCCCTCGACCGGCTTGCCGTCCGCCGTGGTCATGGTGACCTCGGTCAGCTTGCCCTTGGTGACGGAGATCCGCGCCGCGTTGTTGATGCTGGCGTCGCCGGTGCCGTTCTTCGGCTCGATGGCTATCTGGGCCTCGGAGGCGTCCTCGGCCGCGGCCTTGTCGACCTCCTGGGCCTGCGACGAGTCCGAGCTGCCGGCACCCGTCTTCTTGTCTCCGCCGTCGTCGGTACAGGCCGAAAGCACCAGCACGCCGCCGAGCAGTGCGGACACGGCCGCGAGGCCCCTGCGCCGCTTGCTGTCCGTCATCACACGCTTCTCCATCGTTGCCGAATCCCCAAGATCCCCGGACGGGGCTGCCAGGCGGCGATTCCCCGTCAGTGTCCGAAGAACACCTGGAACGGACACTCCGTTCCGCATCCACCCGGGATGTGGGGAACACCACTCATCGACGCGGCCGCGGCGGCGGTGGTTCCCGCCTCCCGGCCCCGGTACGCAACCGCCGCACAGCGCGGCCCCGGTCCGCGGTGAGCGGGGCCGGGGCCGGTGTCCTCACACGTCAGTCCCGCTGCGCGCGGTCACCGTCCTCGCCGTCGTTCCTCCCATTGTGCGCGACCGTGTCGCCGTACCCCTCCTCGTCGTCCCCGGTCCCGGTCGGGAACGGACCGTCCTCGTCGTCGTCCCAGTCCTCCGCGTCGGGGTCGTACTCGACGCTCTCGCTGCTCCACGAAGCCTGTGCCAGCTCGACCCCGGGCACCTCGCCGACCAGGTCGAACGGGTCGATGAGCGAAGCGAGGGCCTCCGCTCCGTCTGCCCGGACCGTGGCCTCGGCATGCATCCGCTCCTCGGCGCTGTCGCTCCCGGAGATACCCGCTACGGGTTCCCCGTATTCGGCGGCGATGGATTCCAGGGCCGTGCCGGTGAGGGCGTCGAGATCGGTGATCTCCACCACCATCTCGACGCGAACGCGAACAAATCCGGATCTCTCTTCTGTGGTCATGATCCGGAGCGTAGGGCCCGTACAGGCGGCGACTTTCCTCCGACCCGCTGCTTTGCTTAGCATCGGCCCACGGGGCTAACTCATGGTTGTCGCAAGGGGATCGAAACTGTGTCCGTCACTCGTCGCACACTCCTGACCGCCACCGCCTCGGGAACGCTGCTGGCCGCGCTCTGGTTCGTCCCGTCGGCCAACGCGACCGTCGAGGCCGGCGCCCGGCCGGCCGCCCAGGACGCCGCTCCGGCTGCCGAGGACACCACCGCGGGCCCGCAGCTCGCGGAGACCGGCCCGGGCGTCGACACCACCCCGTATCTGATCGGCGGTACGGCGCTGCTCGGCATCGGGGCGGGTTTCGTCGCCTACTCGGTCCGCCGCGGCGGTACGCGTCCGGTGGTCTGAACCCGTACGCGTCCACGTGACGCGGACACGGGAGGAGGGCTGCCGCACCCCCCGGTGCGGCAGCCCTCCGGCGTTCCGCGCACGGAACGGGCGTCACGCGGCCCTGCCCGGGCGGACGGCCCTCAGGCCAGCGGCCCCGTGACCGGCTCCACCGCCGCCACCAGGCGCCCTTCCCGTACGAACGTGTCCGCGGCGGCCAGGTCCGGCGCCAGGAAGCGGTCCGGGCCGGGACCCTCGGCGCCCGCGGCCCGCAGCGCGGCCACGGCGGCCTGCGAGGCCGGGGCGGGGACGAGCCCCTCGGCGGCGCGCAGTTCGACGGCACGGGTCGCCGCGTACAGCTCGACGGCGACGATCCGGGTCAGGTTGTCCACGGCGGTACGGAGCTTGCGCGCGGCCGACCAGCCCATGGAGACGTGGTCCTCCTGCATCGCGGAGGACGGGATGGAGTCGGCGGAGGCGGGGACCGCGAGCCGCTTCATCTCGCTGACCAGGGCGGCCTGGGTGTACTGGGCGATCATCAGACCGGAGTCGACCCCGGCGTCGTCCGCGAGGAACGGCGGCAGCCCGTGCGAGCGGTGCTTGTCGAGGAGCCGGTCGGTGCGGCGCTCGCAGATCGAGCCGAGGTCGGCGGCGACGATCGCGAGGAAGTCCAGGACGTACGCGACGGGCGCGCCGTGGAAGTTGCCGTTGGACTCCACCCGGCCGTCGGGCAGCACCACCGGGTTGTCCACGGACGAGGCCAGCTCGCGGCCGGCGACCACCGCCGCGTAGTCCAGCGTGTCGCGGCCGGCGCCGTTGACCTGGGGGGCGCAGCGGACGGAGTAGGCGTCCTGGACCCGGGGCGCGTCGTCCTGGTGATGGCCCGTCAGCCCGGAACCGGCCAGCACCCGGAGCATGTTGTCCGCGCTGGCGCCCTGACCGGGGTGCGGGCGGATGGCGTGCAGCTCGGGGGCGAGGACCTTCTCCGTGCCGAGCAGCGCCTCCAGGGAGAGCGCGGCGGTGATGTCGGCGGAGGTGTAGAGGGAACGGAGGTCGGCGAGGGCCATGACGAGCATGCCGAGCATCCCGTCGGTGCCGTTGAGGAGGGCCAGCCCCTCCTTCTCGCGCAGCTCCACCGGGGTGATGCCGTGCGCGGCGAGCAGTTCACCGGCCGGGCGGACCGTGCCGTCGGGGCCCTCCGCATCGCCCTCGCCCATCAGGGTGAGCGCGCAGTGCGAGAGGGGCGCGAGGTCTCCGGAGCAGCCGAGCGAGCCGTACTCGTGGACGACGGGCGTGATGCCCGCGTTGAGCACGTCCGCCATGGTCTGCGCGACCTCGGGGCGTACGCCGGTGTGGCCGGAGGCGACCGTCTTGAGCCGGAGGAACATCAGGGCGCGCACGACCTCGCGCTCCACACGGGGGCCCATGCCCGCCGCGTGCGAGCGGACGATGTTCCGCTGGAGCTGGGCCCGCAGCTCGGTGCTGATGTGGCGGCTGGCGAGGGCGCCGAAGCCGGTGGAGACGCCGTAGACGGGCTCGGGCTTCGCGGCGAGCGCGTCCACGATGAGGCGGGAGGCGGCCAGCGCGTCCACGGCGGCGGTGGAGAGCTCCACCCGGGCGCCGTGGCGGGCCACGGCGACGACGTCATCGGCGGTGGTTCCGGACGTCCCCACCACGACAGTGTGCATATCCATATTCAGCAGCGTACGGATTGAAACCCTGCATGTCACTAGTGGTGGGGCACAGGGCCCCTTACCGGCCCGCCCGGCCGCCCCTCTCGCGGTCGGCCCACGAGGAACGGACGACCGCCCGGTCCGGTCTGAGTACGTGAGCGGATTGCCCGCCCGGCGCTCCGCCGGAAGGCTGTACGCATGCGCCGACTCCTGCCGCTCACCCCCCTGTTGCTGGTCACCGTCGGCTGCGGACTGTTGTCGCAGTCGGCCGAGAGCGCGGCGGCGGACGCCGCACGGGAGGTGGCCAGGAAGGCCGGTGAGCGCCTCCACGGCCAGCGCCCGCGGACGGCGGAGGAGGTCGGACGCTCCGCCTCCGGGATCGACGGAGTGACGGTGATGCAGGTGAAAGGCGCCTCGACCCATGACAGGGACGGCATCGACCTGGTCGTCCGCACCTCCGGCTCGGCGTACGGGCAGCGGCGCGACCACGAGCCGGTCACCGTGGTGCGCTGTTTCTCTCTGCGGGTCTCCCCCAGGTCGGAGTGGGGCGAGGAGCCTCGGGCCACGACCTGCCCGGACAGCCCCCCGCTGACCTTCGCCCCACCACCCGAACCGCCCCGGCTGCCGTACGAGGAACTCCGCGCGAAACTCCCCCGGGTGCCGGAGGGAGGCCAGGTGGACGAGGCCGGGATACGCCGCACGCTCGCCACCCTGGACATGGATCGGGCGATACGTACCGAGGTGAAGGCGGACGGCGGCCGGGTCGGCATCCTCATGTCCCTGAAGGGCAACGGCTACGACCCGCAGGACTGCCTGGTCGCCCATGTGCGCCCCGGCACCACCGAGGTGTGGGTGCCGTCCCGGATCCAGCGGATGCCCGGAGAAGGCGGCTGCAGCATCGGCAACGCCCTGGAGCCGTCGGCGCCGCCGCACTGAGCCGGCACCGCACCGCAGGGCCCGCCCGGTACGCCCGGGACGCTCGGCGCCCCCAGGACACCCGGCACACCCGGCGCCCCCGGGACACCCGTGCTCACGGCCGGTTGCCGCGCAGTCTGCGGCGGTCGTGGGCCGACTTCGGCGGGGAGTCCGCGAGCCGGATGACCTCGCCGTCCCGCCCCGCCACCACCGGCCGCAGCGAGCGGGCGGCCTTGGCCCGGTACTGCGCCGCGTCCGCCAGCCGGAACAGCCGGCGGGCCGAGCGCACCGGCCCGATCGGGTCCCCGGTCGACGCGACCCCGCAGGCCACCCCGTCACCCAGCTCGATCACCGCCGCCCGGTCGCACAGCTCGGTGGCCACGCCCACCACCTCGTCCGCCGGGGGTCCGTCGGCGACCAGGCAGAACTCGTCCCCGCCGAGCCGGGCCGCCAGCGCGTCGGGGAGCATCGCGCCGCAGAGCGAGAGCACCGAGCCGAAACGTTCCAGCAGACGGTCGCCGACCGCGTGGCCGTGGGTGTCGTTCACCGCCTTGAGGCCGTTGAGATCGCAGACGACGAGACTGACGACGATCCCGGCCGTGCGGTGCGCCTCGATCGCCTCGTCGAGCCGGATGTCGACGGCCCGGCGGTTGGCGAGGCCGGTCAGCGGGTCGGTGAAGGCCAGTTTGCGGACCTCCTCCAGCCGTTCGGTCTGGGCGATCCCCGAGGCCACGACGGCGGCGAGCACGGTCGCGAAGTTGGCGTCGTCCCGGTCGAAGACCGGCTTCCCGGCCTGCCGCGCCACATACAGCTCGCCCCAGGCCCGCCCGTGCAGCACGATCGGGGCGACCACGCAGCAGCCCCGGCCGCGCCGGCGCAGCGCCGCCACCCGCTGGTGGCAGTACGGGCGCGCGCCGCGCGCCGGGCCGCCCGCGCCGGGCAGGCCGTCGGCGGTCTCCACCCAGGCGTCGGGTTCACCGCCGCCCGCCCAGCGCTCGTGCAGGAACTCGGTGATCTCCGGGAACTCGTGGACCGGGTAGGCCTCCTCCTCGGGGAACTCCTCCTCCCCCTCGGCCCGCTGCCCCGCGTTGACCAGGACCCGCAGCCTGCCCCGGTCCCGCTCCCACACGGAGAGGGCCGCGAAGCTGCCGCCCAGCGCCTCGCAGGCCCCCAGTGCGGCCGCCCGCCACGACTCGCGCGGCGTGTAGGCCGCGGCCATCGTCTGCGCCAGCGAAACCACGGCCCTCAGCCGGGCATCCTCTTCAGCCATTCACCCAGCTTATGTAGATTTGTTCCCTTTTGATCAGTTTGATGCGCAACTAATTTCCGGCGTCACCCGGCGGGCGGCCCGGGGCGCCCGGCAGCGGTCACTCACCCGGCCACCGCGGGCTCCGCTTCTCGTTGAAGGCGGCCACACCCTCCGCCCGGTCCCCGGAGAAGGCCACCGACCTCCAGGCCGCGTCCTCCACCTCCAGGCCCGCCCGCAGGTCCAGCCCGTGCCCCAGCCGGAGCGCCTTCTTGGCCGCCCGCAGCCCGACCGGCGAGTTGGCGGCCATCCGGGCCCCCAGCGCGAGGGCCTCCTCCCGGTCCCGCCCCGCCGCCACCAGCTCGTCCACGAGACCCAGCTCCCGCGCCTCGGCCGCCTCCACCCGCCGCGCGGTGAACACCAGCTCCGCGGCGCGGGCCGCGCCCACCCGGCGCGGCAGCAGCTGCGTACCGCCGCCGCCCGGAATGACGCCCACCGACACCTCGGGCAGCCCGACCACGGCGGTGGCGTCGGCCACGATCACGTCGCAGGCGAGGGCCAGCTCGAAGCCGCCCCCCAGGGCGAAGCCGTGCACGGCGGCGACCGTGGGCATCGGCAGCTCCAGGACCCCGGTGTAGGCGGCGCGGGCGGTGGGCCGCTGGCGCACCAGCTCGGCGTCGGTGAAGGAGTTCCGCTCCTTGAGGTCGGCCCCCACGCAGAAGGCCCGCTCATGGCTGGAGGTGAGGACGGTGACCCGTACGTCCCGGTCGGCGCCGAGCGCCTCGCAGGCGGCCGCGAGGGAGCGGGCCATGTCGGTGGAGACGGCGTTCATCGCCTTCGGCCGGTCGAGCACCAGCTCGGCCACGTGCTGACGGCTCTCGTGACGCCGTACGACGACGAACTCCCCGAACCGCTGCTCGGACGTGACGGTCATGGCTGCACCCCTGTCGGTCGACTGCCGGTTAACGAGCGTTACCCGCCAGGGATCCTAGACAGGCGCCACGGGAAACCGACAGGGGCGGCCGGAGCCGGACACGTGGAGAGACAGGCGGAGAAGGACATCGGCCACGGTGAACGGCGACGCGAAGCGGAGACGCGAAAGGGGAAGCCGAAGCGGGGGCGGGCCCATCAGGCCGCGCCGAGGGCGCGGCGGACGGGCTCAGGACCCCGTCTTCCCCCGCCGCGCCAGCAGCCACGGCTCCACCACGCCCAGCCCGCGCACCGGCCGCTGCCACATGGGCTGGAGACCGAAGCGGTACGTGGGCAGCGGCAGCTCCTCGACCACCTCGCGGCCCTCCTTCTCGGCCAGCCGGGCCCGCTCGGCGACGGCCGCGGCCTCCTCGGCGGCCTGGGCCTCCGACTCGGGGGCCTCCCCGTGGCGGACCAGTTCCTTGGCGAACGCCCCGTCGACCAGGACGGCGTCCTTCGGGGCTATGGAGGTGAGCCGGCTGGCCAGGTTCACCGTGGTGCCGAAGACATCGCCCATGCGCGTGGTGACCGTGCCGAAGGCGATCCCGACGCGGAGGGCCGGCATCGTCTCGTCCTGGGACATCGCCTCGATCAGCCGGAGCGCTATCTCGGCGGCCGTGCCCGCGTCGTCGGCGGCGAAGAGGACCTCGTCCCCGAGGGTCTTGATCAGCCGGCCGCCATGGGCCGCGACCAGGTCGGCGGCGGTGGTCTCGAAGGACTCGACCAGCTCGCCCAGCTCCTCCTCCTCCAGCCGCCGGGTCAGCCGGGTGAAGCCGACGAGGTCCGCGAAGCCGACGGCCAGGCGCCGGTCGACCATCTCGTCGTCGTCCGCCGCCTGCACGACCCGCCCGGTGGCGGCGGCCAGCTGGCGCCGCCACACGTAGACGAGGAATTCCTGCAGCTCCGGCAGCAACAGCTCGACCAGCGGATACGTGACTTCCGTACGGGTCATCCCCGGCTCGGGCGGCTCCGTGAGCCCTTCCAGGAACGAGTCGATCTGCCACTCCGCCAGCCGGGCGGTGGTCTGCCCGGTCGAACGGGCGACCTGGATCGCCATCGGCTCGCTCAGCAGCCCGGCCTCCACCAGACCGGCGAGCCGGCGCAGGGCCAGCACGTCCGCCTCGGTGAGCGCCTTGGCCTGGCCGATGTCGGCGAAGCCCATGGCCCGCCAGAAGCGCGAGGCCAGGTCCATGGAGACGCCGGCGGTGCGGGCGGCCTGGAAGGGGGTGTAGCGGCGGTCCGCCCCGAGGATCAGGGCTTCGAGGCGGATCGCGAGGGGGTCGTCCGTCGGCTCGGCCGTGTGGTCGACCTCGTGATGCGGGGTGGCATGGACCGAGGAGTCCGACGGGGGCTCCTCACCCGCGCCGGACGTGGTGTCGCCGACGGTCACCAGCCGCCTCCTGCCCGTTCCCTGCGCACTGCCTGCCGATCTGTCGTCGATCTGTGGTCGATCGCCTCGACAACGATCTGTCGCCGGATCGCCTCAACAATACGGCAGATGTGCCCTAGCTCACGTCCTAGGTTGCCCGATACGGGTGCGTCGCGCGTGACATCCACCGGATAAGCGCTATGCACCCCTTCTCCGGACCGCACGCACCGCCGGCCGGCCCGCGGACCCCGCGCGCCGGCGGCCCGACGGGGCCCTCACGTCAGGCCGCCCTCCGTGCCCCGCAGATGCACGATGTCGCCCGCCGAGACCGGCTTCTGGAGTCCGTCCTCGGTGGAGAGCACCAGCCGCCCGTCGCCGTCGATGGCGACCGCCTCCCCGACCAGGGAGCCCCCGCCCGGCAGCTCGGCCCGCACGGTCCGGTCGAGGGTCGCGCACCCGGCCGCGTACGCCGCCTGGAGTCCGCTCGCCGCCGCGTCGCCGTCCGCCGCCTTCCACTCCCCGTACCAGTGCTCCAGCGACCGCAGCACGGCCCGCAGCAGCGTCTCCCGGTCGGTGGAGACGGCCCCGGCGAGCGCCAGCGAACCGGCGGTGGGGGCGGGCAGTTCGTCCGCGCGCAGCGAGACGTTGATGCCGAGGCCCACGACGATGCCGTCCCCGGCGAACTCCCCGAGGATGCCGCCCGCCTTGCGTTCCACGCTCCCGACGTTCACCAGCAGGTCGTTGGGCCACTTGAGTGCCGTGTCGACGCCCGCCGCCCTGGCGAGGCCGGTCGCGGCGGCCACCCCGGCGAGCAGCGGCACCCATCCCCACCGCTCCACGGGAACGGCGTCGCCCGGCTCCAGGTAGACCGAGAAGAACAGCCCGGAGCGGGGCGGCGCGGTCCAGCTCCGCTCCAGCCGGCCGCGCCCGGCGCTCTGCTCCTCCGCGATCAGGACCGCGCCCTCGGCCAGGTCGCCGGAGCGGGCGCGCTCCGCGAGGTCGGAGTTGGTCGAGCCGGTGGTCTCCACGACCTCCAGCTCGCTCCAGAGACCGTCCGGCCGCAGCAGCCCGCGGCGCAGTGCGGTCACGTTCAGGGGCGGCCGGTCCAGGTCCGACCAGCGGTTGTGTGGCGCATCCGGTGGTGTCATGCAAGCCACCCTAGGTGTGGCAAAGGACGCACTGCCTTTCCGGAGAGGCGCCGATACCCTACGAGTCAGTAGCCGGAGAGTTACGCAGCAGAGTTGCGCGACCACAGGTTACGAGCCAGTAGCCACAGAGCCGGACAGGCGAACGGTCCGTCCCCCCGTGACCGCCACCGATCGCCGTCCCCGTGATCAGGCAGGGAGCCGCCCCCCGATGTCCGAGCCGCAGAGCGACATCCACACCACCGCGGGCAAGCTCGCGGACCTGAGGCGCCGCATTGACGAAGCGACGCACGCGGGTTCGGCCCGCGCGGTCGAGAAGCAGCACGCCAAGGGCAAGCTGACGGCCCGTGAGCGGGTCGAGCTGCTGCTCGACGAGGGCTCCTTCGTGGAGCTCGACGAGTTCGCCCGGCACCGCTCCACCAACTTCGGCATCGAGAAGAACCGCCCGTACGGCGACGGTGTCGTCACCGGGTACGGCACGGTCGACGGCCGCCCGGTCTGTGTGTACTCGCAGGACTTCACCATCTTCGGCGGGTCGCTGGGCGAGGTCTACGGCGAGAAGATCGTCAAGGTCATGGACTTCGCGCTCAAGACCGGCTGTCCGGTCATCGGCATCAACGACGGCGGCGGCGCGCGCATCCAGGAGGGGGTCGTCGCCCTCGGCCTCTTCGCGGAGATCTTCCGCCGCAACGTGCACGCCTCCGGGGTGATCCCGCAGATCTCGCTGATCGTCGGCCCGTGCGCGGGCGGTGCGGTCTACTCCCCCGCGATCACCGACTTCACGGTGATGGTCGACCAGACCTCGCACATGTTCATCACCGGACCCGACGTCATCAAGACGGTCACCGGTGAGGACGTCGGCTTCGAGGAGCTGGGCGGAGCCCGTACGCACAACACCACCTCCGGGGTGGCGCACCACATGGCGGGCGATGAGAAGGACGCCATCGAGTACGTCAAGTCCCTGCTCTCCTACCTCCCTTCGAACAACCTCTCCGAGGCCCCGGTCTTCCCGGAGGAGGCGGACCTCGCGGTCACCGACGAGGACCGGGAGCTGGACACGCTCATCCCGGACTCCGCGAACCAGCCGTACGACATGCACACCGCGATCGAGCATGTGCTGGACGACGCCGAGTTCCTGGAGACCCAGGCCCTGTTCGCACCGAACATCATCACCGGTTTCGGCCGGGTCGAGGGCCACCCGGTCGGGATCGTCGCCAACCAGCCGATGCAGTTCGCCGGCTGCCTGGACATCGACGCCAGCGAGAAGGCGGCCCGCTTCGTCCGCACCTGCGACGCGTTCAACGTCCCCGTCATCACCTTCGTGGACGTGCCGGGCTTCCTGCCGGGCGTGGACCAGGAGTACGGCGGCATCATCCGGCGCGGCGCCAAGCTGATCTACGCCTACGCGGAGGCGACGGTCCCGCTGATCACCGTGATCACCCGCAAGGCGTTCGGCGGGGCGTACGACGTCATGGGCTCCAAGCACCTGGGCGCCGACCTCAACCTCGCCTGGCCGACCGCGCAGGTCGCCGTCATGGGGGCGCAGGGCGCGGTGAACATCCTGCACCGGCGCGCCATCGCGGCCGCCGAGGACCCGGAAGCCACCCGCGCCGAGCTGATGGCGGACTACGAGGACACGCTGCTCAACCCGTACGTGGCGGCCGAGCGCGGCTACGTCGACGCGGTGGTCATGCCGTCGGAGACCCGGGCGCACATCGTGAAGGGGCTGCGTCAGCTCCGTACGAAGCGGGAATCCCTGCCTCCGAAGAAGCACGGCAACATCCCGCTGTAGCCGCCCGCCCTGCCACAGAGAGGTCCGCCCATGATCAGGGTCGTACGGGGCAACCCGACCCCGGAGGAGCTGGCCGCCGCCCTCGCGGTGGTCCAGGCCCGCGCCGCGGCGAGCGCCGCCGTCTCGTCCGGCGCGCCGAACCCGCCCGAGCAGTGGTCCGACCCGGGCCGCATCGCCCGCACCGGCCGCCCGCAGCCGGGCCCCCGGGCCTGGGCCCGGACGTACTGGCCGGCCTGAACCGGACCGGGGGCGCCGGGGTGCTTGAGTACCCGTACTCAGGCGTTCCGGCGCCCCGCGCAGCAGGATCGGAACCATGCTGTGGTCCGACCCCGAGAACAAGCCGCCGAAGGAACTGCGCGACGCCCAGGACATGATGCGCCGCGCGGGTTTCGTGCTGGCGCTGGCGATGCTGGTGGCGATGTTCGTGCTCGGCTCCCGCTGAGACCGGCGGGGCCCGCGGGACACGGGCCCGGGGCTGTGGGGTTTCAGGGCGCGAGCAGGGGTACGGCCCCGGGGCGGCGGGACCCGGCCATGAGCGCCGGAGGCTCCTTCTACGATGGCCGGTATGACTGATCAGCGCCGTCTCGTGCTCGCCTCCGCCTCCCCCGCCCGTCTCGGCCTGCTCCGCCAGGCGGGGTTCGCCCCCGAGGTGATCGTCAGCGGGGTCGACGAGGACGCCCTGAGCGCCCCGACCCCCGGTGAACTGGCCCTGGTCCTCGCCCGGGCCAAGGCGTCCGTGGTCGCCGAGCGCCCGGAGGCGGCCGGGGCCCTGGTCATCGGTTGCGACTCCGTCCTGGAGCTGGACGGCGAGGCGCTCGGCAAGCCGGCCGACGCCGAGGAGGCCACCGCCCGCTGGAAGGCGATGCGCGGCCGTTCCGGCGTCCTGCGGACGGGCCACAGCGTGATCGACACCGCCTCGGGCCGCACCGCCTCGGCGACGGCGTCCACCGTCGTACGGTTCGGGGAGCCGAGCGACGCCGAGGTCGCCGCGTACGTGGCGTCCGGCGAACCGCTGCACGTGGCCGGGGCGTTCACGCTGGACGGCCGCTCGGCGCCGTTCGTCGACTCCATCGAGGGCGACCACGGAAACGTGATCGGCCTCTCGCTGCCGCTGCTGCGCCGCCTGCTCGGCGAACTGGACATCTCCGTAACGGAGTTGTGGGCCTGAGGCCGTTCGCTCCACGGCTCCCCGGCGGCTCAGGCGGCTGCCGGGGCGGCCTTCCCGTCATCCGTACGGTCTTCGCCGCCGGGCCCGGGGCCGTACGTCAGAAGGGTGAAGACGAGCAGGGCCAGCACCACCATCATGAAGGCGAAGGCGCCCCACCCCACCAGCCCCACGACCACCGCGCCGAGCACCCCGTGCACCACCGCGCAGCCGATCAGCGCGATCCGCCCGAACCGCCCCGGCGCCCGGTCCCGGACCCCGGCCAGCAGCGGTATCAGTCCGCACCCGACGAGCAGCAGCGCGGAGACCCCGCCCATCACCCAGGTCCCGGCGGTCATGACCTCCGGGTCCATCCCCGCGAGCGACATGTTCTGGTTCTCGGTGACCGTGGCGAGGACGGCGTTGACGGCGAAGATGCCCACGGCCTCCCCGAACAGGACGAACGCGGTCACGATCGCCACCGCTCTGTTCAGCACGGCGCCTCCCCTGGTTGCCCGCCCCGCCACCGGCCCTGTTACCTGCGGTATGCGCGTGTCGCGGACCTTACTCACCGGTATCCGCTCGGACAAGGGGTCGGACCGGACCGCACGCCGGGCAAAGAATCCTCCGGGCGTTCGTAGAGACCCCACAAAGAAACGCCGTGAGGCGTTGACCTCACAGACAGAGACCTGCACCACACCTGGTGGTTACTGTGCGGTGGTAGAACCCGGCGTACCGTGGTGCCACAAGGGATTTCACTGCTGGGCCAAGCCTCGGATCACACTCCGTGTGGGCAAGCTCACCATTGGGGACGGGTCGTAGCGCCGTGTCGGTAGTCCCTAAACTCAGCTTGTTTCCAGGAGGGAGTCATCGTGCGCAAGGTGCTCATCGCCAACCGTGGCGAAATCGCTGTCCGCGTTGCTCGGGCGTGCCGGGATGCGGGGATCGCGAGCGTGGCGGTCTACGCCGATCCGGACCGGGACGCGTTGCATGTCCGGGCGGCCGACGAGGCGTTCGCGTTGGGCGGTGACACTCCGGCCGCCAGTTATCTGGACGTGGCCAAGGTGCTCCGGGCCGCTGCGGACTCGGGTGCGGACGCGGTGCATCCGGGGTACGGGTTCCTGTCGGAGAACGCGGAGTTCGCGCAGGCGGTGCTGGATGCGGGGCTGACGTGGATCGGGCCGCCGCCGCAGGCGATCCGGGATCTGGGGGACAAGGTCGCCGCCCGGCACATCGCGCAGCGTGCCGGTGCTCCGCTGGTGGCGGGGACGCCGGATCCGGTCGCGGGTTCGGCGGAGGTGGTGGCGTTCGCGCGGGAGCACGGGCTGCCGATCGCGATCAAGGCCGCGTTCGGTGGTGGCGGGCGCGGGCTGAAGGTGGCCCGGACGCTGGAGGAGATCCCGGAGCTGTACGACTCCGCGGTGCGTGAGGCGGTGGCGGCGTTCGGGCGGGGCGAGTGCTTCGTGGAGCGCTACCTGGACAAGCCCCGGCATGTGGAGACGCAGTGCCTGGCCGACACCCACGGCAACGTGGTCGTCGTCTCGACCCGTGACTGCTCGCTGCAGCGCCGTCACCAGAAGCTGGTGGAGGAGGCCCCCGCGCCCTTCCTCACCCAGGCGCAGAACGAGGAGCTGTACGCGGCGTCGAAGGCGATCCTGAAGGAGGCCGGCTACGTCGGTGCCGGCACGGTGGAGTTCCTCGTCGGCCTGGACGGCACGATCTCCTTCCTGGAGGTCAACACCCGCCTCCAGGTCGAGCACCCGGTCACCGAGGAGGTCACCGGGATCGATCTCGTGCGGGAGATGTTCCGTATCGCCGACGGTGAGGAACTCGGTTACGGGGACCCGGCCGTGCGGGGGCACTCCTTCGAGTTCCGTATCAACGGCGAGGACCCCGGCCGGGGCTTCCTCCCCGCCCCCGGCACCGTCACCACCTTCGCCCCGCCGACGGGTCCGGGTGTCCGGCTGGACGCGGGTGTCGAGTCCGGCAGCGTGATCGGCCCGGCCTGGGACTCGCTCCTCGCGAAGCTGATCGTGACGGGCGCCACCCGCGAGCAGGCCCTCCAGCGTGCCGCGCGTGCGCTGGCGGAGTTCCAGGTCGAGGGCATGGCCACCGCCATCCCCTTCCACCGGGCCGTCGTCACCGACCCCGCCTTCACCACGGACCCCTTCACCATCCACACCCGCTGGATCGAAACCGAGTTCGTCAACGAGATCAAGCCGTTCGCCGCGCCCGCGGGTGCGGACGAGGAGGACGAGGCCGGTCGGGAGACCGTCGTCGTCGAGGTCGGCGGCAAGCGCCTGGAGGTCTCGCTGCCCTCCTCGCTGGGCATGTCCCTGGCCCGTACGGGCCTCGCGGCCGGTGCGAAGCCGAAGCGCCGCGCGGCGAAGAAGGCCGGTTCCGCGGCCTCCGGCGACTCCCTCGCCTCCCCGATGCAGGGCACGATCGTCAAGATCGCGGTCGAGGAGGGCCAGGAGGTCAAGGAGGGCGACCTCGTCGTCGTCCTGGAGGCCATGAAGATGGAGCAGCCGCTGAACGCGCACCGCTCCGGCACGATCAAGGGGCTCACCGCCGAGGTGGGCGGTTCCGTCTCCTCCGGCGCCCTGATCTGCGAGATCAAGGACTGACGGCCGCAGCCCGTACGGAGTGCGGCGAGGGGCCCGGACCACGTCACCAGGACGCGGTCCGGGCCCCTCCGCGTGCGCCGGCGCCCCTCCCCGCGGACGTGTGGCGGCCCCCTCCGCGCGCAGTGGCATCCTGGACCCCACGAGAGGTGCTCGGACCGAGGGAGGGCGGGAGCCATGGCAGGGCCGATCTCGATGGAGACGGGCACGGCGCGGCCACCGGAGCGGCCGATGCGCGCGGACGCCCGCCGGAACCACGAACGGCTGGTCGGTGTGGCGCGTACGGCCTTCGCCGAGCACGGTACGGATGCCTCGCTGGAGGACATCGCCCGCCGGGCGGGCCTGGGCATCGGCACTCTCTACCGCCACTTCCCCAACCGCCACGCCCTGATGAACGCGGTCTTCCAGGACGCCCTGTGCTCCCTCCTGGACCACTCCCGCGAGCTGGCGGGCGCGGAGGCGCCGTGCCGGGCGCTGGTGGACTGGCTGGGGGCGATCGTCACGCATGCGGGTGAGTACCGCGGCCTGGCCCGCGCCCTCATGTCGGCCTCCCAGGACCGGACTTCGGCGCTCACGCAGTGCCATCTGCCCCTGCGGGAGGCGGGGGCGGGACTGTTGCGGCGGGCTCAGGAGAGCGGGTCGGTGCGGGCGGACGTCTCGATCGACGACCTGCTCCAGCTGACGAACGCCATCGCCCTGGCCGCCGAACAGTCGCCCGACGATCCGGAGTTGGCGGAGCGGTTGCTGCGGTTGACGCTGCGGGGGTTGAAGTAGGGGTGCGGTGGGCCGGGGCCACTGCCCGGGGCCTCTCTCCCCCCCGGCCCCTTCCCGAACCCGGGGCTCCGCCCCGGAAAGCGTCGAAGGCCGGCCCAACGCAGCCCCTCCGGCGTTCGAGGAGCGGGGGTTCGGGGGCAGCGCCCCCGGCCAGGGCCCGGGGCCTACCGCCGCCGCAGGTCCGCCACCCTGGCCCGCTCGCCCGTGGACGGCTGGTCGGACGAGAGCGCGGAAGCACTCCGCAACTGCGGCCCCAGGCCACCGTTGCGACCCGCCGTCGTCCGCCGCTGCCCCGGCAGGGGCATGTCGCGGCGGGGCCGACGGTCGCCGGACGGGCCGTCGGGCGTGTCCGCGTCGGGGCCCGCCACCGTGACCTCCACGCCCTGGTCCGCCAGTGCCTGGAGTTCGGCGGCGGCGCGCTCGTCGTGGACCGGGGGCTCGTCGGTGACGAGGCGGGTGATCAGCTCCGTGGGCACCGTCTGGAACATGGTGTCGGAGCCGAGCTTGGTGTGGTCGGCCAGGACCACCACCTCCGCGGCGGCCTGCACCAGGGCCCGGTCGACGCTGGACGAGAGCATGTTGGAGGTGGAGAGACCGCGCTCCGCCGTGAGGCCGCTCCCGGAGAGGAAGGCCCGGGAGACCCGCAGCCCCTGGAGGGACTGCTCGGCCCCGCTGCCCACCAGCGCGTAGTTGCTCCCGCGCAGGGTGCCGCCGGTCATGACGACCTCCACCCGGTTGGCATGGGCCAGCGCCTGGGCGACCAGCAGCGAGTTGGTGACCACGGTCAGCCCGGGGACCCGGGCGAGCCGGCGGGCCAGCTCCTGTGTGGTCGTACCGGCGCCGACCACGATGGCCTCGCCCTCACCGACCAGAGAGGCGGCCAGGTCGGCGATGGCCGTCTTCTCCGCGGTGGCGAGATGGGATTTCTGCGGAAAGCCGGACTCCCGCGTGAAACCGCCCGGCAAGACCGCACCGCCGTGCCGGCGGTCGAGGAGTCCTTCTGCCTCCAGTGCCCGCACGTCCCGCCGTACGGTCACTTCGGAGGTCTGGACGACGCGGGCGAGCTCACGGAGCGATACCGCCCCGTTGGCACGCACCATTTCGAGGATCAACTGACGACGTTCTGCAGCGAACACGAAACTGACAGTAACCTGGCCGTCGTTGGGTTTTCAGCACTTTGCGCCGAATAACGGAAGTTGTACATCCGGCGGCCACCGAAGTGGTATAGGGCCTTTCGTTGTTGTCCGGGTGTGATCACCGAACGGTCACCACCACCGCCCGGCCTGCCGGGGGTTGCCGGGGAATGTCGGGATTCCCCGGCAACCGGTGGGGATCGGCGGGGACTTCGGGAGCCCCCGCCGGGCCAGCGCAGAGGCCCGGGTGCGGTCGTGACCCGGCGTCAGCCCTCGTCCGTGAACTTGCGGGTGTGCAGCTGACGGGCCACTTCCGCGATCGATCCGGACAGCGACGGGTACACGGTGAACGCGTTTGCGATCTGTTCCACGGTCAGGTTGTTGTCGACCGCGAGCGAGATCGGATGGATCAGTTCGCTGGCGCGCGGGGCGACGACACAGCCGCCGACCACGATCCCCGTACCGGGGCGGCAGAAGATCTTGACGAAGCCGTCGCGGATGCCCTGCATCTTGGCGCGCGGGTTGCGCAGCAGCGGCAGCTTGACCACCCGGGCGTCGATCCTGCCCGCGTCCACGTCGGCCTGGCTGTAGCCGACGGTGGCGATCTCCGGGTCGGTGAAGACGTTGGCGGAGACCGTCTTGAGGTTGAGCGGGGTCACCGCGTCACCGAGGAAGTGGTACATCGCGATCCGGCCCTGCATCGCGGCGACCGAGGCCAGTGCGAAGATCCCGGTGACGTCACCGGCCGCGTAGACGCCGGGGGCGCTGGTGCGCGAGACCCGGTCGGTCAGGATGTGGCCGGAGTCCTTCAGCCGTACGCCGGCCTCCTCGAGCCCCATCCCCGCGGTGTTGGGGATCGCGCCGACCGCCATCAGGCAGTGCGAGCCGGTGATGACCCGGCCGTCGGCGAGGGTCACCTCGACCCGGTCGCCGACGCGCTTGGCCGACTGGGCGCGGGAGCGGGCCATCACGTTCATGCCGCGGCGCCGGAAGACGTCCTCCAGCACGGCGGCGGCGTCCGGGTCCTCGCCCGGCAGCACCCGGTCGCGGGAGGAGACGAGGGTGACGCGGGAGCCGAGCGCCTGGTAGGCCCCGGCGAACTCGGCGCCGGTGACACCGGAGCCGACCACGATCAGCTCCTCGGGCAGCTCGTCGAGGTCGTAGACCTGGGTCCAGTTGAGGATGCGCTCGCCGTCCGGCTGGGCGTCCGGGATCTCGCGCGGGTGGCCGCCGGTCGCTATCAGGACCGCGTCGGCGGTGAGCCGCTCCTCGGTGCCGTCGGCGGCGGTGACGACGACCTCGCGGGAGCCGTCGGCCGCCTGGAGCCCGTCGAGCCGGCCCCGGCCGCGCATCACCCGGGCACCGGCCCGGGTGACGGAGGCGGTGATGTCGTGGGACTGGGCGAGCGCCAGGCGCTTGACCCGTCGGTTGACCTTGCCCAGGTCGACCCCGACCACCCTCGCCGCCTGTTCCACGTGCGGGGTGTCGTCGGCGACGATGATCCCCAGCTCCTCGTAGGAGGAGTCGAAGGTGGTCATCACCTCGGCCGTGGCGATCAGGGTCTTCGAGGGCACGCAGTCGGTGAGTACCGAGGCTCCGCCGAGGCCGTCGCAGTCGACGACGGTCACCTCCGCGCCGAGCTGGGCGCCCACCAGAGCCGCCTCGTAGCCGCCGGGGCCGCCGCCGATGATCACGATCCGGGTCACGAAAAGTCCGCCTCGCGTGGGTGTCAACCCCACGGCCGCCTGCCGCCCCGGCCGGGGGTCCGGGGGATCGCCCCGGAGGAATGCAGT
The DNA here is from genome assembly GCF_050871195.1 of Streptomyces araujoniae. Classification (NCBI taxonomy): domain Bacteria; kingdom Bacillati; phylum Actinomycetota; class Actinomycetes; order Kitasatosporales; family Streptomycetaceae; genus Streptomyces; species Streptomyces araujoniae. The sequence continues at coordinate 5,048,045 of NZ_CP194070.1, read as the reverse complement.
ACGTACTTCATTGTCCCGCACGCGCCAAACAGATTCGCCCCGGGGCCCTCCATACGGGAGCCGGCGCCCCGCCCGTACGGAAACGGCCCCGCCCGCACACCCCTGCGAGCCCCGCCGGCCCCTCCCCCGACCGGGGGCTTCCTCACAGGAACCGGCACTCCCGCGCCCCCCTCCCGTACCCTCGGTCCCATGTCGCTCTACGCCGCGTACGCCGGCAACCTCGACGCGCGGCTCATGACCCGCCGCGCCCCGCATTCCCCGATGCGCAGCACCGGCTGGCTCAACGGCTGGCGGCTGACCTTCGGCGGGGAGCAGATGGGCTGGGAGGGGGCGCTGGCCACGGTCGTGGAGGCGCCGCGCTCCCAGGTCTTCGTCGCGCTGTACGACCTGGCGCCGATGGACGAGGACTCCATGGACCGCTGGGAGGGTGTCGGGCTGGACATCTACCGGCGCATGCGCGTCCGCGTGCACACCCTGGACGGCGAGGAGCCGGCCTGGATGTACGTGCTGAACGGGTACGAGGGCGGCCTGCCCTCCGCCCGCTACCTGGGCGAGATCGCGGACGCGGCCGAGTCGGCGGGCGCCCCTCACGACTATGTGATGAATCTGCGCAAGCGCCCCTGCTGAGCGGGGCCGCCGGTTCCCGCGACGGAGCCCGGACAGCGCCTGAGCCGTCTCCGCACAGGGCCTGACCTGGGCTCGGACACGACTCGGCCGCCAGCCTTCGTGCGAAGCCACAAAGACATCCGACGAGTCTTTGCACCAGGACATCTACGCGCGTAGGCAATCAGCGGTTACGCTCTTCCGCGTGAACGCATCAGTTATTCCGGACAACATCCAGGGCGACCCGTACGCAGCCGCTGCCGGGGCCGCCGCCCGCCTGCGCGAGCTGACCGGCGCCGAGACCCATGACGTCGCCCTGGTCATGGGCTCCGGCTGGGCGCCCGCGGGCGAAGCGCTCGGCGAGCCGGAGGCCGAGTTCCCCGTCACCGCGCTGCCCGGCTTCCCGGCCCCCGCGGTCCAGGGCCACGGCGGCACGATCCGCTCGTACAAGATCGGCGGCAAGCGCGCGCTGGTCTTCCTCGGCCGTACGCACTACTACGAGGGCCGCGGCGTCGCCGCCGTCGCCCACGGAGTCCGTACGGCGGTGGCCGCGGGCTGCCGGACCGTCGTCCTGACCAACGGCTGCGGCGGCCTCCGCGAGGGCATGCGCCCCGGACAGCCGGTGCTGATCAGCGACCACATCAACCTCACGGCGACCTCGCCGATCGTCGGCGCCAACTTCGTCGACCTGACCGACCTGTACTCGCCGCGCCTGCGCGCGCTGTGCAAGGAGATCGACAACACCCTCGAAGAGGGTGTGTACGTCCAGTTCCCCGGCCCGCACTACGAGACCCCGGCCGAGATCAACATGGTCCGGGTCATGGGCGGCGACCTGGTCGGCATGTCCACGGTCCTGGAGGCCATCGCGGCCCGCGAGGCGGGCGCCGAGGTGCTGGGCCTCTCCCTGGTCACCAACCTGGCGGCGGGCCTCTCCGGCGAGCCCCTGAACCACGAAGAGGTCCTCCAGGCGGGCCGCGACTCGGCCACGCGGATGGGCGCCCTGCTGGCCCAGGTGCTGGAGCGCATCTAGGCGTGCCCGACGCCTGAGGACCGGGCCGGGACGGGGTGGAGGGCCGGGCCCGCCCCACCGGCCCGCCCCGGCCACACCCGCCCCCCGCACCCACCCCCGTACGCCCCCACCCGCACACCCCCGAAAGGCGGCCCCCGTGCAGCACGACCTCATCGCGCAGGCCAGGACCTGGCTGGCCGAGGACCCCGACCCCGAGACCCGTGACGAGCTGGGCGCCCTCATCGAGGCGGGCGACACCGACGAGCTCGCCGCCCGTTTCGCGGGCACCCTCCAGTTCGGCACCGCCGGGCTGCGCGGCGAGCTGGGGGCCGGCCCCCTGCGGATGAACCGGTCCGTGGTGATCCGGGCGGCGGCGGGCCTCGCCGCGTACCTCAAGGCCCAGGGCCAGGACGGCGGCCTCGTCGTCATCGGCTACGACGCCCGCTACAAGTCGGAGGAGTTCGCCCGCGACACCGCGGCCGTGATGACCGGCGCCGGACTCCGCGCCGCCGTCCTCCCCCGCCCGCTCCCCACCCCCGTCCTCGCCTACGCCATAAGGCACCTGGGTGCCGTGGCCGGGGTCGAGGTCACCGCCAGCCACAACCCGCCCCGCGACAACGGCTACAAGGTCTACCTCGGTGACGGCTCGCAGATCGTGCCCCCGGCCGACGGCGAGATCGCGGCCGCCATCGCCGCGGTCGGCCCGCTGGCGGACGTCGCCCGCCCCGAGGACGGCTGGGAGACCCTCGGCGAAGAGGTCCTGGCCGCCTATCTCGCCCGGACGGACGCCGTCCTGGCCGCCGGCAGCCCCCGTACGGCACGCACCGTCTACACGGCGATGCACGGCGTCGGCACCTCCGTGCTGACGGCCGCGTTCGAGCGGGCCGGGTTCCCGGAGCCGGTCCTCGTCGCCGAGCAGGCCGAGCCCGACCCCGCGTTCCCCACCGTCGCCTTCCCCAACCCGGAAGAGCCCGGCGCCATGGATCTCGCCTTCGCCACCGCGCGCCGGGCGGCCCCGGACCTGATCATCGCCAACGACCCGGACGCCGACCGCTGTGCCGTCGCCGTGCCCGACCCCTCCGTCGAGGGCGGCTGGCGGATGCTGCGCGGTGACGAGGTGGGCGCGCTGCTCGCCGCGCACCTGGTGGAGCGGGGCGTGAACGGCGTCTTCGCGGAGTCGATCGTGTCGTCGTCGCTGCTCGGCCGGATCGCGGAGAAGGCGGGCCTCGGCTACGAGGAGACGCTGACGGGCTTCAAGTGGATCGCCCGCGTGGACGGCCTGCGGTACGGCTACGAGGAGGCGCTCGGCTACTGCGTCGACCCCGAGGGCGTCCGCGACAAGGACGGCATCACCGCCGCGCTGCTCGTCGCCGAGCTGGCCTCCGTGCTCAAGGAGCAGGGCCGTACGCTGCCGGACCTGCTGGACGACCTGGCGCTGGCCCACGGGCTGCACGCCACCGACCAGCTGTCGGTGCGGGTGGAGGACCTGACGGTCATCGCGGACGCCATGGCCCGGCTCCGCGAGCAGCCGCCCACCGCCCTCGCGGGGCTCGCGGTCACCTCGGCCGAGGACCTGTCGCGGGGCACGGCCGCGCTGCCGCCCACGGACGGGCTGCGCTACCGGCTGGAGGGCGCCCGGGTGATCGTCCGCCCGAGCGGCACCGAGCCGAAGCTGAAGTGCTACCTGGAGGTCGTGGTCCCGGTCGCGGACACCGCCGCGCTGCCCGCCGCCCGGGCCCGGGGCGCGGAGCTGCTCGCCGGGATCAAGCGGGACCTGGCGGCGGCCGCGGGGATCTGAGCCGTACGGCCGTCCGCCACGGAACACGCCCCGCGCATACGGGACACGGAAAGGACCGGCACCCGGCACGAGCCGGTGCCGGTCCTTTCCGCAGCGCGGCCCGCAGGTGTCGCACGTGCCGGACATGCGGGACTCCCGGCCCCGCGTCGGGCGCGCGGGCGTAAGGACGTGCAGACGTGCGGGGGTGCAGACGTACGGACGGGCGTGCGGGCGCGCGGACGGGCGTGCGGGCCGCTCAGCCCATCGCCCACAGCACCACGAACAGCACGACCCCCGCCGCCGCCGGCGCGATCACCTCGTACGCCCAGCGCACCGAGCCTGTCGTGGCACCGGCGTCGCCCTTCGGGTCGCCCGCCCGCTCGGCCAGGTCCCGCAGCTCCATGATCGTCTGGTCGGCCGCCGCGACCGGCGGGGCCGTGTGCCGGTGGGCGTCGGCGTCCGCGCCCGCGCCGGGCGAGAAGCGGCCGTAGGCGTCCTTGTGCGGCGTACGGGCCGCCGCGCGCGAGGCGCGCTTGCGGTCGCGCAGGGAGACGGGGATGGCCCAGAGCTGGTACTTGGTGCCGCCCGCGGCGATCAGTTCGGAGGAGTATCCGGCCCGGACGTCGGCCACCTCGGTCCAGGGCAGCTGGATCGTCCGGAACGGGTTGCGGATGCGGATCCGCTCGGTGTTCACCGAGACGACGGGCCGCAGGGTGAACGCCACGATCAGCGGTACGGCGGTGAGCAGGGCGGCCAGGGCCAGCCACGGCGCCTGCCCCTCACCCCGGATCAGGGCGTCCCCGGCCATCACCCCGACCAGGGCGAGGAGCAGCACCCCGCAGACCAGCGCGGAGGTCGAGCGGTGGGTCCGGTCGGCGTACTGCGGCTCAGCGGGGGGCGTGGGGCTCGTCATGGGGCCGATTCTGCCTGACGCACCCGGAGGACGGGCCTCCGCCCACCCGGCCCGGCCGCCCGCCCACCGATAGGAGCGGCCGGAAGGGGACGGATGAGGCCGGAAGGGGCCGGACCGCAGCTCCGCGGAGCGGGCCGGCACGGGCCGCCGCGAGAGGCCCCGGGACGTGTGGCGGTAGGCACGGTCGGGCCGTACCCCTGTACAGGCCGCTACGCGCGTAGATATGCTCCTCTGGTGACCATGCCCACCACTGCTCCCGCATTCGCCGACGCGACCGCGTCCGACAGTGCGCTGCGCCGCTTCCTCCTCGGGTTGCCCGGCGTCGACGCCGTCGGTCTCGAAGCGCGCGCCGCCGCCCTCGGAACCCGTTCGATCAAGACGACGGCCAAGGCGTACGCCATCGATCTCGCCATCTCGATGATCGACCTGACGACGCTGGAAGGCGCGGACACCCCGGGCAAGGTCCGGGCTCTCGCCGCCAAGGCCGTCCACCCCGACCCGCTCGACCGCACCACCCCGCGCACCGCCGCGGTCTGCGTCTACCCCGACATGGTCGCCACGGCCGCCGCCTCGCTCGCCGGTTCCGGTGTGAAGGTGGCGTCCGTGGCGACCGCCTTCCCGGCCGGCCGGGCCGCGCTGGACGTCAAGCTGGCCGACGTCCGCGACGCCGTGGCGGCCGGGGCCGACGAGATCGACATGGTGATCGACCGGGGGGCCTTCCTCTCCGGCCGGTTCCTGAAGGTCTACGAGGAGATCGTGGCCGTGAAGGCCGAGTGCGGGACCGCCCGTCTCAAGGTGATCTTCGAGACCGGCGAGCTGTCCACGTACGACAACATCCGGCGCGCCTCCTGGCTCGGGATGCTGGCGGGCGCGGACTTCATCAAGACCTCGACCGGCAAGGTGGCCACCAACGCCACCCCCGCCAACACGCTCCTGATGCTGGAGGCGGTCCGGGACTTCCGGGCGCAGACCGGCGTACAGATCGGTGTGAAGCCGGCCGGCGGGATCCGCACCACCAAGGACGCGGTCAAGTTCCTGGTGCTGGTGAACGAGACGGCGGGTGAGGACTGGCTGGACAACCACTGGTTCCGGTTCGGCGCCTCCAGCCTCCTCAACGACCTGCTGATGCAGCGCCAGAAGCTCAGCACCGGCCGTTACTCCGGCCCCGATTACGTGACGGTGGACTGATAAGCCATGGCATCCGCATTCGAGTACGCACCGGCGCCGGAGTCCCGCTCCGTCGTCGACATCGCCCCGTCGTACGGGCTGTTCATCGACGGCGAGTTCACCGAGGCCGCCGACGGCAAGGTCTTCAAGACCGTCTCGCCGAGCACCGAGGAGGTGCTCTCCGAGGTCGCGCGGGCGGGCGCGGCGGACGTGGACCGGGCCGTGAAGGCGGCCCGCAAGGCGTTCGAGAAGTGGTCGGCGCTGCCCGGCTCCGAGCGCGCCAAGTACCTGTTCCGGATCGCCCGGATCATCCAGGAGCGCAGCCGTGAGCTGGCCGTCCTGGAGACGCTGGACAACGGCAAGCCGATCAAGGAGACGCGCGACGCGGACCTCCCGCTGGTCGCCGCGCACTTCTTCTACTACGCGGGCTGGGCCGACAAGCTGGACCACGCGGGGTACGGGGCCGACCCCCGCCCGCTGGGTGTGGCCGGGCAGGTCATCCCGTGGAACTTCCCGCTGCTGATGCTCGCGTGGAAGATCGCCCCGGCGCTCGCCACGGGCAACACGGTGGTGCTGAAGCCCGCCGAGACGACCCCGCTGTCCGCCCTCTTCTTCGCGGACATCTGCCGCCAGGCCGGGCTGCCGAAGGGTGTCGTCAACATCCTCACCGGTTACGGGGACGCGGGCGAGGCCCTCGTCACGCACCCGGACGTGAACAAGGTCGCCTTCACCGGTTCGACCGCCGTCGGCAAGGCCATCGCGCGTTCGGTCGCGGGCACGGAGAAGAAGGTCACCCTGGAGCTGGGCGGCAAGGGCGCCAACATCGTCTTCGACGACGCCCCCGTCGACCAGGCCGTCGAGGGCATCGTGACCGGGATCTTCTTCAACCAGGGCCAGGTCTGCTGCGCGGGCTCCCGGCTGCTGGTCCAGGAGTCGGTGCAGGACGAGGTGCTGGACGCGCTGAAGCGCCGGCTCTCGACGCTGCGCCTCGGCGACCCGCTGGACAAGAACACCGACATCGGCGCGATCAACTCCGCCGAGCAGCTCGCCCGGATCACCGCCCTGGTGGAGACCGGCGAGGCGGAGGGCGCGGAGCGCTGGAGCGCGCCGTGCGAACTGCCGTCGTCGGGCTACTGGTTCCCGCCGACCCTGTTCACCGACGTCACGCAGGCCCACACGGTCGCCCGTGACGAGATCTTCGGCCCGGTCCTCTCCGTGCTCTCGTTCCGCACCCCGGACGAGGCCGTCGCCAAGGCCAACAACAGCCAGTACGGCCTCTCGGCGGGCATCTGGACGGAGAAGGGCTCCCGCATCCTCGCGGTGGCGAACAAGCTCCGCGCGGGCGTCGTCTGGGCCAACACGTTCAACAAGTTCGACCCGACGTCGCCGTTCGGCGGCTACAAGGAGTCGGGCTACGGCCGCGAGGGCGGCCGCCACGGCCTGGAGGCGTACCTCGATGTCTGACCGCGAATCCATCAACGGCTCCGCCGAGCGGCGTCTTGGTGTCTTCAAGACCTACAAGCTGTACGTCGGGGGCAAGTTCCCCCGCTCCGAGAGCGGCCGGGTGTACGAGGTGACGGACTCCAAGGGCCAGTGGCTCGCCAACGCGCCGCAGTCCTCCCGCAAGGACGCCCGGGACGCGGTCGTGGCCGCCCGGAAGGCGTTCGGCGGCTGGTCGGGCGCGACCGCGTACAACCGCGGCCAGGTCCTCTACCGCGTCGCCGAGATGCTGGAGGGCCGCAAGGAGCAGTTCGTCCGCGAGGTTGCGGCCTCCGAGGGGCTGTCGAAGTCCAAGGCGGCGGCCGTGGTGGACGCCGCGATCGACCGCTGGGTCTGGTACGCGGGCTGGACCGACAAGATCGGGCAGATCTCCGGCGGGGCGAACCCGGTCGCGGGCCCCTTCTTCAACCTCTCCACCCCGGAGCCGACCGGTGTGGTCGCGGTCCTCGCGCCGCAGAAGTCCTCGCTGCTCGGCCTGGTCTCGGTGATCGCCCCGGTCATCGCGACCGGCAACACGGCGGTCGTCGTCGCCTCGGCCGACGCCCCGCTGCCCGCGCTCTCGCTGGGCGAGGTGCTGGCCACCTCGGACGTCCCCGGCGGTGTGGTCAACATCCTGTCGGGCGCCACGGCGGAGCTGGCGGCCCCGCTCGCCGCCCACCAGGACGTCAACGCGATCGACCTCACCGGCGCCGGCGCCGAGCTGGCCAAGGAGCTGGAGATCGCGGCGGCGGAGAACCTGAAGCGGGTCCTGCGCCCGCTGCCCGCCGAGGCGGACGGCTCGGACGCGTCCGCCGGCTGGACGGCCTCGCCCGGCACGCACCGGCTGACGGCGTTCCTGGAGACCAAGACGGTCTGGCACCCGACGGGTGCGCTGGGGGCCGCGGGTTCGTCGTACTGAGCACCGACGTGGCCGCGGGGCCGTCGTACCGACGCCCGCGCCCGGTGACGGACGGAGGGGCCGCCCCCACAGGCTGGGGGCGGCCCCTCCGTCCTGCCGTACGCGGCCGGCGTCAGCCCGTGACGAACTGGGTGACCGCTCCCACCACCGGCAGGTCGCTGATCGCGCCGCCGCTGGTGAGGGGGTCGGTGAGCACGGCGGTCGACACCGGCTGGAAGTCGGCGACCTGGGTGCCCACCGCGTTGTCCAGCGGGTCGACGCCGGTCTTGGCCAGCGGGTGCAGCTGCAGCTCGGTGACGGGCCGGATGCTGTGGGTCAGCGAGGTGCCGAGCGCGCTGGTCACCGCGGGCCCGGCGCTCTCGGTGACCGCCTGGACGGCGGTGACGCCCTGCTCGGGGATCTCCGCGACCGGAGGCAGCTGGGGAAGGGCCTGGGCCGAGCCCGCACCCGCCCCCAGCGCGGCTCCCAGCGCGGTCACGGTCAGACCGGCGCGCAGCAGGGCGCGGCGTTCGGGCTTGCGTGCGTGAAGTGCCATGTTTCCACCTGATCGACCTGGTCGGGTAATCGTGCGTACGCGCAGAGTAGTTGAGGTGTGATGCTGGATACCAACAGGAGGCCCGGGTGGTCCCCTGCGCGGGTCAATGCCTCACACTGCTGTTCTGTGAGTTCCCGTTCCCTTCCGCACCCGACCCGCGTCGTCCTGCTCGCGGGCCCCTCCGGCTCCGGCAAGTCCGTCCTGGCCGCCCGCACCGGTCTCCCGGTGCTGCGCCTGGACGACTTCTACAAGGAGCACCACGACCCGACGCTGCCCCGGGTGCCCGGCTCCACCGACATCGACTGGGACTCGGCCGGGTCCTGGGACGCCGACGCGGCGGTGGCGGCCATCGCGGAGCTGTGCCGCACGGGCCGGACGAACGTGCCGGTGTACGACATCGCCACCAGCTCCCGTACGGGCACCGAGGGCTTCCGCATCGAGCGCTCGCCGCTCTTCGTGGCCGAGGGCATCTTCGCCGCGGACATCGTGGCGCGCTGTCAGGAGCTGGGCCTGCTGGCGGACGCGCTCTGCCTGCGCGGCCGCCCCTCCACCACGTTCCGCCGCCGCCTGGTCCGGGACCTGCGCGAGGGCCGCAAGTCGGTGCCGTTCCTGCTGCGGCGCGGCTGGCGCCTGATGCGGGACGAGCGGCGCATCGTGGCCCGCCAGACGGCCCTGGGGGCGCACCCCTGCGCCAAGGACGAGGCGCTGGGCCGGCTGGCGGCAGCGGCGGCGGGGCGGTGCCGGCGGGTGACGGTGCCGGAGTAGCCGCCTCAGCCGGTGGCGGGGGCCGCGCAGCCGAAGGTCTCGGCGGCGGCCTCCGTGAAGCGGGCGAAGTAGTCGTCCGTCGTGGGAAGGCCGGCAGCCTCACGCGCTTCGAGGTACTGCATGCCCGGCCGCATCGCCAGGTAGAGCGGATCGCCCTGGGCACAGGGCAGGATCATCTTCTGCGTGTCCACGACCTCGGCCGCACGGCCGTCCGGAGCCTTGCCCCGCGTGGTGCCCGGAGCCTTCCGCACGGCGGCGGTGAACAGCGGGTCCCGGGAGGCGGTGTAGGTCATGAAGCCGTCCGCGCGGACGATGCCGGACGAGTCGTCGTCCAGGAACAGGCTGCAGGACCACAGGCCGGCCGACGCCTTCTGACCCTGTTCGAGCACCTTCGCACCCTCCGGAACCCGACCGCGTACGGAGAGGCCGTCCAGGCCGCAGACCCGGCCTTCGGAGACCGGGCGGGCCTCGTCGGAGACGGGCGGCACGAGCGGTCCGGGCTTCTCGGGGAGGTCGCCGCACCGGGCGGCGGCCGCGACGGAGCGGGCGGTGCCGGTGGTGAACGCGGCGAACGCGGTTCGGTCGGTGATGGGCCCGGTGGTACTGACCCTGACGATCACGGGCTGCTTCGGCGTCCAGCACTTCTCGGGCAGCAGGGCCCACGCCTGGCGCGTGTCGACCCCGCCGGTCACCGCCCCGGAGAAGAACGACGTCCTCGGCAGGTCCAGCAGGTGTTCGACCCCCAGAAGGCCGTCACCCTGCTCCGCCCACACCCGTACCGTCAGCTCGCTCTTCTCCGAGCCGGGCAGCACGGACGACTTTCCGACCCGGCACACCGTGTCGGTGAGGTCGTCGTCCAGCCCCTCCCCCTCGGCGTCCAGACGACCGGCGCCCGGCAGCACCGCGTCCGCCTGCTCCGCCGATACCAGCCCCCCGCAGAGCCGGTCCGCCGTCAGCACGTTCGTGTTGCGCCAGGCGTGCAGCAGCCCCGCGACCACCACGACCACGGCGGCCACGACCGCCCAGACCTTCCACCCCGGACGCGTACGGCCCGCTGCTCCTGCTGTGCTCACGTGCTCACTTCCTGGTCCGCAGGGCCGAATACGCTTCCTCACGGCCGGTGATGTAGCTCTGCTTGGCCTCGCCCTTGGCGTTCTCGGCGGCGTCGGAGCCCTTGGCGTCGCGGGTGTCGGCCCAGCCGTCGATGAGGTTGTTCGTGCCCGCGATGCCGCCCGCCGTCTCCCGGCTGACGTCGGCGCGTGCGACGTTCTCCTTCTCGGTGATGACGTCCTTGGACCACTCGTAGGTGGCGGCGTCCACGGTCCGCTGCGCGACGTCGCCGAACACGGGGATCGTGTTGGCCAGGGCCCCGACGCCGTGGTAGGCGTACCGCGCCTGGTCGTTGATCTTCCCCACCTCGGCGTCGCGGACGTCGAGGATCAGGTCCGTGCCGATGGCGTTCATGCCGCCGAGGGCCTCGCCCACGTGGCGGGCGCGGTTGTCCCAGCTGGTGACGTTCTCGGTCAGGGCGGACGGGGGCACCTGGCGGCCGGTCTCCAGGTACTCGGCCGCGTACCCGCGCTGGCTCTCGTAGAGGGTGTCGAAGACGCGGATGGGCTCGCCCTTCTCGTTCTCGCCGGCCACACCGTCGGCGACTCCGCGCATCACCCGCAGCAGGCTCTCCTTGCTGTTGGCGATGGAGGCGTTGTCGCCGGAGCCGGCGATGCCGTCCTGACCGACCGGGCTGTTCGGGGCGTAGCCGCCGAGGATGGCGTGCGTGTCCTGCGTGTAGTCGTTCAGGGCGCGGCCGAGCGGGGCCTTCAGCGCCTCCGGTACGGTGTCGCCGCCGGCGCCCTGGTCCAGCGTGGCAATGATGCCCTGCATGACCCGGGCCTGGCCCTCGCTGTGGGGTCCCGGCCTGCCCAGCGGCGAGCCCGGTTCGTGGCCGGTCGCCCCGGCCTCCAGGGCGAGCCCGAGGCCGTGGCGGCTGAGCGGGTCGTCGTTGGTGATGAGCGTGGTTCCGGCGACGATGTGCTGCTGCGGCCACTCCCGGGCCCCGTCCCCGTTGCCCACCAGGTAGTCCAGGTGCGCCCGGCCGTTCTCCAGGTCCGTGTCGAAGAAGGCGGTGGCGGCGTCGGGGTTCCTGCTCATCACACCGAGCAGACTGTCGAGCGCGTCGGCCCGGCCCTCGCGGTGGTTGCCGCCCCACTGCTCGAAGATGGTGCGGTTGTCCTTCTCGGCGGCGATCATGTCGTGGCCGAGCTGGTTGAGGAACTGGTCGTCGAAGGGCACGTCGGCGCGCGTCATCATCTCGACGAACGGGCGGTAGCCGTACATCGGGTTGGTCTTCGAGTCGAAGTTCTTGGCCCCGGCCTCCTTGAGGCCCTCGGTGAACTGCTTGTAGAACGCGCCGTCCGGGCTCTTGAGCCAGGCCTCGTACTTCGCGGAGCCGGGGCCCGCGTCCGCCATCGAACCGGGCACATGGGTGGCCGTCGCCACGGTGTTGGCGAGGCCGCCGAGGAGCTTGGTGTACTGACCGGCGGAGGAGCCGCCCTCCCGCTCCCGGTCGGACATGACGTCGCTCAGCCTGACGATGCCGTCGGGGCCGAGCCGGTTCAGCAGCGACTTGGCGAAGGTCTTGTCGCCGGCCTGGTCCCGCATCGCCCGGTCCATCTCGGCGAGGTCGGCGTCGGAGACCTCCTTGCCGTCGAGGAGCCGCCGGGCGATCTCCTCGGTGTTGCGCACCTCGTACTCCTCGATGTCACCGAGGGGCTTGCCGTTGAAGCCGTTCGTCGTGCCGTCCGTGGGGTCGGCGTCCTTCACGACCGCCTTGAGCGCGATCTCGACGCCGGCGTCGGCGTCCGTGATCCGGGCGACCAGCCGGTCGATCTGCCGCTGCCACGAGCCGACCGCGTCCCGGACGGACTTCTGGTAGTCCGGGTCGTGGTGGTAGGCGCTGCGCGCCCCCTCGCTCAGGGTCGAGGTGTCGAAGGTGACCCTGCCGCTGTCCGAGACCTTCATATCGGCCTTCAGGGCATCCGCCCGCACGGTCTGGAGGCTCTTCTTCAGCTCCGTGAACTGGGTGTGCGCGTCCCGGAGCAGCGAGGCTATCGCCTTCGCCTCGGCCTGGGCGTTCCTGTACTCGTTGAGCGTGACGCGGAACCGGGCGTTGGCGGCGTCGGCGCTCTGGCCGATCCAGGTGCGCTCCAGCGTGATGCCCTGGACCTCCTTCTCGTACTCCTTCTCGCGCTTGCCGAACTCGCCCGCCATGCCGGTCCACTTGGCCGCGGCCGTGGTCAGAGCGGAGAGGTCCGTCGTCATGATCTCGTGATAAGTGGGCATGCCCTTACCCCCGTTGTCCGGAATGCCTGATGAACGCGGTGGGCCGGAGCCCTGAGGACCCTCAGTAGCCGTCCAGCGGCGAAATGGAGCGGAACTGCTGCTGGGTGGCCAGATCGGCGCCCCGGAGGTTCAGCCGGGCGCCGTTCAGCCCGTTCTCGTCCGCCTCCAGCCGCTTCAGCATGGCCTGCACCTGCTCGCCCCAGGTCTTGTGCGCGTTCTTCAGCGCGCGCGAGGTGACCCAGCCGTCGCCGTCCTTGGCGCCGAACGCCTTGACCGCGGCCGCCGTCTCCTCGTCCGCGTGGTCGCCGTCCTTCTTGGTGCCGGGCCTGATCCGCGTGCGGATGGCCTCGGCGGCGGCCTTCTTCTGTGCCGGGGTGGAGGCGAGCGAGGGGGTGCAGGGGGCGAACGGCGGGCCGTAGCCGGGCGCGTAGGGGCCCTGGACCGGGCCGTTCGGGCCCTGGCCGGGGGCGAAGGGGCCGTAGACCGGCGGCGGGGAGGGGTCGGCGGGGGCCTCGTTGAGCTGCATCGAGACCGGTTCGGCACCCCCCGCGGACGCCGTCACCCCATCGGCTGTCTGACTGCTCAACTCGGCCCCCGTGAGTCGTCTCGAACGTCTGCACCAGATCGTGATCCGGTCACCCTAACAAGCGCCTTTCCGCCAGGCCCGCACGGCGAACGGGGCCGTACAGGGACCCCCTGGCCCGTACGACCCCGCTCTGATTCCCCCGGTGGCCTGCGCTTCCCCCGAAGCGACCGGCCGTTCCCCCGTGTTTCCCCGGGCCCCCTCGGATCCCGTTTTCCCTGCTCCCCCGTGGTTCCCCCACATCTCCCCCGTGGGTTCCCCGCTTCTCCCCCGCAACCCCTGCCTCCCCCGAAGCAGTGGCCCCTCCCGGTTCGTCCCCCGACTCCCCGGGTTCCCCGTTCTCCCCCGTAGCCTCAGGCCACCAGCTCGCCGAAGGACTCCTGCTCGTCACGTCCGAAGCTGAGGACCTCGTCCTCGCGCAGCCGGCGGAGGGACCGCCAGATGCTCGACTTCACCGTGCCGACACTGATGTCGAGGATCGACGCGATCTCCGGGTCGGTGCGGCCCTCGTAGTACCGCAGGACCAGCATCGTGCGCTGGAGCTCGGGCAGCCGGGCGAGCGCCTGCCAGAGCACCGCGCGCAGCTCCGTACCGCGCATCGCGTCCGTGTCGCCCACCGTCTCCGGCAGCTCCTCGGTCGGGTATTCGTTCAGCTTGCGCCTGCGCCAGGCGCTGATGTGCAGGTTCGTCATGGTGCGGCGGAGATAGCCGCCGACCGCCGCCTTGTCGCTGATCCTGTCCCACGCCCGGTACGTCGAGAAGAGGGCGCTCTGCAGCAGGTCCTCCGCCTCGAACCGGTCGCCGGTCAGGTGGTAGGCGGTGGCGTACAGGGAGGCCCGCCGCTCCTGGACGTAGGCCGTGAACGCCGCTTCGGCGTCCCCGGTCTCCGTCCGGGCGCGGTCCCCCGTGACCTCCCCGTACGCGCTTCCCCCGTTGCCCCCCGTGTCCCCCGTGGGTGCGTCCACCATCGTCATGTACGGCTTGCGCGACTGCTCCGCGGCCGACGGTGACGGCAGGTGCTGACGCCCGGCGCCCCGAACACACCCCCGTACGTTCGTTGCGCCGGACTTCTCGGCGCTCCGGCCGATGTCGTGGAGACGCGTGACAACTGCGCTCGAGCTGGTGCCGTTGTGCAGTGCGTTCATCTCACGCCCCCTATCGGTGGAGATCGTCGGAGTCCGTCTTGGTCATAGGCACTCGGTGGTGCGTGCCGTTCTTCCCTGCTGCCAAAGAGCTTGCCGGGGCAGTTTCATGGCGCTGTCCCCCGACTGTCACAGGCCTGTCACAGGGGCGGTCGCGGCCGTATCGGGCAGTTGTGCGGGGCCACAGGTCGAACTGAAGCGCCCCCATGGGCCAGAATGACGCTCGTGCCTTTCCTGTTGCTGATCGAGGACGACGACGCCATCCGCACGGCCCTCGAACTCTCGCTGTCACGCCAGGGCCACCGTGTGGCCACCGCGGCGACGGGAGAGGACGGCCTGGAGCTGCTGCGCGAGCAGCGCCCCGACCTGGTCGTGCTGGATGTGATGCTGCCCGGGATCGACGGTTTCGAGGTGTGCCGGCGGATCCGCCGCACCGACCAGCTGCCGATCATCCTGCTGACCGCGCGCAGCGACGACATCGACGTCGTGGTGGGACTGGAGTCCGGCGCGGACGACTATGTGGTCAAACCCGTCCAGGGCCGGGTGCTGGACGCCCGGATCCGGGCGGTGCTGCGCCGCGGCGAGCGGGAGTCGACCGACTCCGCGACCTTCGGCAACGTGGTCATCGACCGGTCCGCCATGACCGTGACCAAGGGCGGGGAGGATCTGCAGCTCACGCCGACAGAGCTGCGCCTCCTGCTGGAGCTGAGCCGCCGCCCCGGCCAGGCCCTCTCCCGGCAGCAGCTGCTGCGGCTGGTGTGGGAGCACGACTACCTGGGCGACTCCCGGCTGGTGGACGCCTGTGTGCAGCGGCTGCGCGCGAAGGTGGAGGACGTGCCGTCCTCGCCGACCCTGATCCGTACGGTACGGGGCGTGGGCTACCGGCTGGACTCGCCTCAGTGACGGAGAGAACCAAGCGGTCCATCCGGGCGGGGCTCCGCTGGACCAGCCTGCGGCTGCGGCTCGTCGTGGTCTTCGCCCTGGTGGCGCTGACGGCGGCGGTCTCCGCCTCGGGGATCGCGTACTGGCTCAACCGCGAGGCGGTGCTGACACGTACGCAGGACACCGCGCTCGACGACTTCCGGCGGCAGATGCAGGACACGGCGGCCACGCTGCCGGTGCGGGCCACCAAGGACGACCTCCAGCGGGCCGCCGGGCAGATGGCCTCCGGCGGGCCCGGCTACAACGTGCTGCTGGAGGACGAGCGCGAGCAGGGCAAGCCGATCGTCGGCTACTCCGACCTGGACGCCTTCACCCTGACCGACGTGCCGGACTCGCTGCGGAAGCAGGTGGCCCGCAAGCAGCCGCTGACCGCGAACAACGAGCACGAGTACCACCTGTTCTGGCAGCGTACGAGCATCTCGGGCACCCCGTACCTGGTCGCCGGTACGCGGATCATCGGCGGCGGCCCGACCGGGTACATGCTCAAGTCCCTCGACCAGGAACGGCAGGACCTCAACTCCCTGGCCTGGTCGCTGGGGATCGCCACCGCCCTGGCCCTGATCGGCTCGGCGCTGCTGGCCCAGGCCGCCGCGACGACCGTGCTGCGGCCGGTGCAGCGGCTCGGTGACGCGGCCCGCAAGCTGGGCGAGGGGAAGCTCGACACCCGGCTCACGGTCTCCGGGACGGACGAACTCGCGGATCTCTCCCGTACGTTCAACAGGACTGCCAGCTCGCTGGAGAAGAAGGTCGCGGACATGAGCGCGCGGGAGGAGTCCAGCCGGCGGTTCGTCGCGGACATGTCCCACGAGCTGCGCACCCCGCTGACCGCGATCACGGCGGTGGCCGAGGTGCTGGAGGACGAGGCGGACAGCCTCGACCCGATGATCGCGCCCGCCGTGCACCTCGTGGTGAGCGAGACCCGGCGGCTGAACGACCTGGTGGAGAACCTGATGGAGGTGACCCGCTTCGACGCGGGCACCGCGCGGCTGGTCCTGGACGACGTGGACGTGGCCGACCAGGTCACCGCGTGCATCGACGCGCGGGCCTGGCTGGACGCGGTGGACCTGGACGCGGAGCGCGGCATGATGGTCCGGCTCGACCCGCGCCGCCTGGACGTGATCCTGGCCAATCTGATCGGCAACGCCCTCAAGCACGGCGGTTCGCCGGTGAACGTGAAGGTGCGGACCGAGGGCGAGGAGCTGGTCATCGAGGTACGGGACCACGGTCCGGGCATCCCCGAGGAGGTGCTGCCGCACGTCTTCGACCGCTTCTACAAGGCCAGCGCCTCCCGGCCGCGCTCGGAGGGCAGCGGCCTCGGCCTCTCGATCGCCGTGGAGAACGCGCACATCCACGGCGGTGACATCACGGCCGCCAACTCTCCCGAGGGCGGGGCGGTCTTCGTCCTGCGCCTCCCGCGCGACGCCTCGAAGCTGACGGGCGGCGCGGGCGGAGACGGGGGCGTCCCGGAGAACGGGGCGGACCAGGAGCCGGCCGGCCGGGGCGAGGACGCCGGGGGTTCCGGAGGCGTCCGGGGTTCCGGAGGCAAGGGCGAGGACGGTGGGGTGTCATGACGGGTGCGGTCCGGCCGGCGGCGGATGCGTCCGGGCCGCCCGGGCGCCCGTCGGGGGCGCGCGGGCCTGACGCCGCGGCGGCGCGTGGACGTGGCCCGACGGTGTCCGGAGGTGGCTCGTCGCCGGCGCGTGGGCCCTGGACGCGCGGGGTGCGGGGCGTGCGTCGTGCCGGTGCCGGGCTCGCCGCCGTGCTGACGGTCGTCGCCCTGGCCTCGGGGTGCGGGATCCGGACCACGTCCGTGCCCGTGGACGCGGGGGCCGCGCCCTCCCGGGTGCCGTGCAAACTGCCGTCGGCGGACGTCACGACCCGGTCGCCGGACAGTGTGGCCGCGCCCGTGTACCTGGTGTGCGCCTCGCAGCTGGTGACCGTGGACCGGCCGGTGCCCAGCGGCCGGGCCGGCGGCTCCGACCCGCTGGTGGCCGCCCGGGCGCTGCTGGACCAGGTGCAGAAAGCGCCGCCCGAGACCGAGCGGCGGGCCGGGTTCTCCACGGCGGTCCCGGCCGGGCTGCGGGTCGAGGACCCCCGGGCCGGTGACCAGCCGGGCACCCTGCGGCTGAGCAGCCAGCCCGAGGACCTGTCGGCGGAGGCGCTGGCGCAGCTGGTGTGCACGTACGCGGAGAACGAGGCGCTCGTGACGGACGGCTCGGTGGTGCTGGGCGGCCCGGGGGCGTACCCGCCGCGCGGCTACCTCTGCACCTCGCAGACGAAGTCCCGGCCGCAGGACGTGACCACCCCGGACGTGCTGAAGCGGGACTGAGGCCGGGCGGACGGCACCGGGAACCCGGCGGGAGACCAACGGGAGACCACCGGGGCCGAAGTCACGGAACCGATCCGGTCGGCAGGGGCGTCTTGGTGGGCGTGCGTCAAGGTTCGGGTCAAGGTTCGGACGGCCAGGCCGTCATCCACTTCCGCGCGGCGGGTGTCACTCTCCTCCTCGCGCATCTGCTG
Organism: Streptomyces araujoniae; assembly: GCF_050871195.1. NCBI lineage: Bacteria > Bacillati > Actinomycetota > Actinomycetes > Kitasatosporales > Streptomycetaceae > Streptomyces > Streptomyces araujoniae. The sequence continues at coordinate 5,030,349 of NZ_CP194070.1, read as the reverse complement.
TTCGTCGGGTGGCTGACGCTGCGCCCGCTGGACGTGCCCTGGACCGCCGCCGCGAACTTCGAGCCGCTCGCCTCGATCAGGAACGACCTCGCGCTGGGGCCCGCCGAGGCCCTGCGCCGGATCGGCGGGGCGCTGCTCCTGCTGGCCCCGCTCGGGGTGCTGCTGCCGATGGCGGGGGGCCGGGTGTTCGTCCCGCCGTGGGTGTCGCTGCTGCGGACGGTGGCGGCCGGGGCGCTGATCTCGCTCGCCATCGAGCTGGGCCAGACCGGGGTGCCGGGTCAGGTGGTCGACATCGACTCGGTGCTGCTGAACACCACGGGGGTGGTGGTGGCGCATCTGCTGGTCGTGCCGGTCTGCCGGGCGAGGCTGCGCCGCCGGGGGGTGCCGGGCGTCCGGGACCTCCCCCGGTACCGGCAGGAGACCCGTCTGCGGGATGAGGCCCCTGGGGGTTCGACCCCGACGATTTCCAGGGTCGGCATCGCCCCGTAGAGCGATGCTTTGTCCCCCTTCCCGGACGCACCATGGATACATCGGGAGCAGAACAGAGCCGCTCCCGCCGCTACGGTTCACGTCTCGCGAAGGAGCCCACCATGGCCGCACTGGTCCGCCCCACCGAAGGACGCATGATCGGCGGGGTGTGCGCGGGGCTGGCACGGCGCTTCGGCACCTCGGCCGGCACCATGCGCGTCATCTTCGTCGTCTCCTGCCTGCTGCCGGGCCCGCAGTTCCTGGTCTATCTGGCGCTGTGGGCGCTGCTGCCCTCGGAGAAGTCCGCCTCGTCCGCGTCGGCCTGGTGACGCGACCGGCCGGCCGGACAGCCGCGCCGCAGCCGGTCGCGGGGCCGCGTACAGCACAGTGGGGCGCACACCCTGGTCAGGGTGTGCGCCCCACTGCTGTGTGCTGCGGCCGGGGTCAGCCGCCGAGCGGGATGCCGTTGGCGGTCAGGCCCTGCGTGGGCAGTCCGCCGAGCAGGCCGAGGGCCGGGGCGACGCTGTCGGTGGCGTCGCCGCCGAGGACCTTGCCGACGGTCTCCTGGACCGGGGCGTTCTGGGCCGCCTGGGAGACGGTGTCCAGCGCCATGGAGGAGACGGGGAGCGCGCCGGCCGCGGAGTCGAGCGGCAGGGAGGGGGCGGCCGAGGCGCTGCCGGCGGCGGCAGCGGCGAAAGCGGCACCGAGAGCGGCGACACCCAGAGTCTTGGCAGCGGTCTTCTTCATGAAGAATTCATCCTTGGGGAAGGGGATGTGAGCGGCTCTGCACGGTAGCCATCCCGGCACCCCGACCGCAAACATCCCGACACGCGGAAAATGGCGGGGGAATTTCCCCCCAACCATCTTCCGCACCCTTGGACGTCAGCTCGTGGCAGCGGCAGAACCGCTGGTCACAGCGGTCTGACGGAAAAGCCACTCGGACTTCAGCTCGGCATAACCGGGCTTGACGACCTCATTGATCATCGCGAGACGTTCGTCGAAAGGAATGAAAGCTGATTTCATCGCATTGACGGTGAACCACTGCATGTCGTCGAGCGTGTATCCGAATGCCTCGGTCAGCAGCTCGAATTCCCGGCTCATGCTCGTCCCGCTCATGAGGCGGTTGTCCGTGTTCACGGTGACGCGGAAGTGCAGCTTCCGCAGCAGCCCGATGGGGTGCTCGGCGTACGAGGTGGCGGCGCCGGTCTGGAGGTTGGACGTCGGGCACATCTCCAGCGGGATGCGCTTGTCCCGTACGTAGGAGGCGAGGCGGCCGAGGGAGACCGAACCGTCGTCCGCGACCTCGATGTCGTCGATGATCCGCACCCCGTGGCCGAGCCGGTCGGCGCCGCACCACTGGAGGGCCTGCCAGATCGACGGCAGGCCGAAGGCCTCGCCCGCGTGGATGGTGAAGTGGTTGTTCTCCCGCTTGAGGTACTCGAACGCGTCGAGGTGGCGGGTGGGAGGGAAACCGGCCTCGGCACCCGCGATGTCGAAGCCGACGACGCCCTGGTCCCGGTAGCTGTTGGCGAGTTCGGCGATCTCCAGCGCGCGGGCCGCGTGGCGCATGGCGGTGAGCAGGGCGCCGACGCGGATGCGGTGGCCGTTGGCGCGGGCGATGCGCTCGCCCTCGCGGAAGCCCGCGTTGACCGCCTCGACGACCTCTTCGAGGGTCAGCCCGCCCTCCAGGTGCTGCTCGGGGGCGTAGCGGATCTCGGCGTAGACGACGCCGTCCTCGGCGAGGTCCTCGGCGCACTCGGCGGCCACCCGGAAGAGCGCGTCACGGGTCTGCATGACGGCGCAGGTGTGGGCGAAGGTCTCCAGATACCGGGGCAGCGAACCGGAGTCGGCGGCCTCGCGGAACCAGATGCCGAGCTTGTCGGCCTCCGTCTCGGGGAGGGAGTCGTAACCCTGCGCGCGGGCCAGCTCGATGATCGTCCCCGGGCGGAGGCCGCCGTCGAGGTGGTCGTGGAGCAGCACCTTGGGGGCGCGCCGGATCTGGTCGGAATCAGGGACATTCGGGGTCTGGCTCGTCATCTGGGCACTGTAGCGCCTACGCGCGTAGAGCGCCCGCCGACGGCTACCGCCGATGCGTAACAGTGACCGGAAAGTCGGGTGGAGTACACCTGCTCTTCTGAGACTGTTCTGTCATGGCACAGCGCGCACTCCCCCTGCCTGCCGCCAGGCTGGGACGGGCCGTCTCGACGGCCGGAGCACCAAACGAGGTCAGCGGCGTGGTCCTGCTGCTCCCGGACGGCGAGCCCGACTCACGGCGCCGGCCCTCCCCTCTGTCGTACGCGGTACAGCTGCCGTTCGCCCGTGCGCTGGCGCGCGCCGGGGAGGGTGACGGGCTGGCGGTGCACGTCCTGCGCTACCGCTGCCGGGGCTGGAACGACGCCGACGCGCATCCGGCGCAGGACGCGGCCTGGGCGGCGGACGAGGTGCAGCGGCGGTACGGGGACGTGCCCGTCTGCCTGGTCGGCCACGGGATGGGCGGGCGGGCGGCGCTGCGGGCCGCCGGGCACGGATCGGTCAACTCGGTCCTGGCGATGGCCCCCTGGCTGCCCGACCGCACCGCCGAGGGGCCGGAGCCGGTGAAACAGCTGGTGGGGCGGCGCGTGTTGATCGTGCACGGCACCAACGACGAGCGCACCGACCCGGAGTTGTCGTACCGGCTGGCCGAGCGGGCGAAGAAGGCCAACCGGGACACCTGCCGCTTCGAGGTCCACTCGGACGGCCACGCGCTGCGCCAGCACCGGTCCGAAGTGGTGGCGCTGGCGGCCGACTTCGTACGCGGCTCGCTCTTCGCCCGCTCCTACGCACGCCCGGTCAAGGACGCGCTGGCCGCCCCGCCGCCGCTGGGGCTGCGGATGCCGCTGGCGGCGGGGTTCGGACGGTCGCTGCGGCACTGAACGCCGTACGCACAGGACGTCAGGCCGTACGCCCGCCTGCCGACCGCCGGAGCGGCAGCGCCGCCCCCGTACGCGCTGTCCGGCCCCCCTCAGTCCGGCAGCAGGTTCCCCCGCCGGGAGAGCAGGAACCGCTTGAAGGCCGCGACCGGCGGGGTGTCCGGGTGGCCGTCCAGCCAGGCGACGCCGATCTCGCGGACCGCGCGCGGGGCCGTCACCGTGAGTTCGACGACCCCCGGGCGGGCGACCGCCGGGGGCGGCAGCAGGGCCACGCCGAGACCGGCGGCGACCAGGCCGCGCAGGGTCTCGGCCTCCTCGCCCTCGAAGGCGACGCGCGGGGTGAAACCCGCCTCCGCGCAGAGGTCGTCGGTGATGCGGCGGAGCCCGTAACCCGGTTCGAGGGTCACGAAGGTCTCGTCGGCGGCCTCCGCGAGGCGGATGCGGCGGCGGGTGGCGAGGCGGTGGTCGTCGGGGACCACCAGGCGCAGGCGCTGTTCGTCGAGGCGGCGGGTGACCAGGTCGGGGGCGTCGGGGACGGGTGAGGTGAGGCAGAGGTCGAGGCCGCCCGCCCGGAGCCGTTCGATCATCGCCTCGCCGTAGTTCTGGACGAGCTGGAAGCGGACCCTCGGATGGTCGGCGCGGAAGGCGCGGATCAGGGCGGGTACGGTCTCCGACCCCATGGTGTGCAGGAAGCCGAACGAGACCCGGCCCGCCGTGGGGTCGGCGTCCGCCCGGACCGAGTCGGCGGCCTTCTCCACCTCGGCCAGGGCGCGTTCGGCGGAGGTGAGGAAGGTGCGGCCGGCCGGGGTGAGCGAGACGGTGCGGCCCTTGCGGGCGAACAGGGCGACGCCCAGGTCGGCTTCGAGCCGCACCATGGCCCGGGAGAGCGTGGACTGCGGGACGCCCAGCTCCTGTGCGGCGCGGGTCACATGCTCGTGGCGGGCGACGGCCTCGAAGTACGCGAGGCGTGGCGCGAGCACGGCCCGGATGTCTTCTTCGTAACTGCTCGGTGACAGCCGGGGCTGTGAGCTGCGTTGATGCACCATGGGATCGATTATGGCGGTTTCGTGCATTGGACGCATGAAACGTGGCGCTCTACGTTCGTCGTATGCCTCCCGCCGATACCGGGGCATCCACCGTCGTCGTGGATGCCTCTGCCCCGTCGTCCCCCGTCATCGCCTCCCGCGCCGCCGCGCCGGCCTCCGCCGAGCGCCTGGAGCCCGGCCGCCCCGGCTACCGGAAGATGAGCTTCGCGCTCTTCGCCGCCGGGGTCGCGGCCTTCGCCCTCCTCTACTCCACCCAGGCCCTGCTGCCCGCGATCTCCACCGCGTACGGCGTGAGCGCCGGGCAGGCGAGCTGGACGGTATCCGCGGCGACCGGAGCGCTGGCGCTCTGTGTGCTGCCGCTGAGCGCGCTCTCGGAGCGGTTCGGGCGGCGGGAGATGATGACGGTCTCGCTGACGGTCGCGGTCGTGGTCGGGATGCTGGTGCCGTTCGCGCCCTCCATCGGCTGGCTGATCGCACTGCGGGCGGTCCAGGGCGCGGCGCTCGCCGGACTGCCGGCCTCCGCGATGGCGTATCTCGCCGAGGAGGTTCGGCCCAAGGCGCTCATCGCGGCGATCGGGCTGTTCGTCGCGGGCAACAGCATCGGCGGCATGAGCGGCCGCATCCTCACCGGCTGGGTCGCCCAGGCCTGGGGCTGGCGCGCGGCGCTCGCGGCGGTCGGTCTGCTCGCGCTGGCGTGCGCCGTCGCCTTCCACTTCCTGATCCCCCGGGCCCGTAACTTCCACCCCGGCACGCTCAACCCGAAGGCGCTGGCCAGGACCGTCGCCACGCACCTCGCCAACCCGCTGCTGGTCCGGCTGTACGCGATCGGCGCACTGTTCATGACCGTGTTCGGCGCGGTCTACACGGTGATCGGCTACCGGCTGGTCGACGAGCCGTTCTCGCTGCCGCAGGGTGTCGTCGGCTCGGTCTTCCTGGTCTACCTGGTCGGTACGGTCTCCTCGGCCGCGGCCGGACGCCTGGTGGCCCGCCTCGGCCGCCGGGGCGCGCTCTATCTGGCGGTCTCGACCACGGCGGCCGGGCTGCTGCTCTCGCTGTCGGACGCGCTGCTCGCCGTGCTGGCGGGGCTGGTGCTGATCACGGCCGGGTTCTTCGCCGGGCACGCGGTCGCGTCGTCCTCGGTGAGCCGGACGGCGACGGCGGGCCGGGCGCAGGCGTCGGCGCTCTACCAGTCGGCGTACTACCTGGGCTCCAGCGCGGGCGGCACGCTGGGCGCGGTCGCCTTCCACGCGGGCGGCTGGGCGGCGACGGTCGCCCTCGGCCTGCTCGCGGTCCTCGGGGTCGTCTCGATCACGCTGTACGGGACCCGGGTGGCGCGGGCCGAGCGGCGGGCGCTGGTACCGGCGACCCGTTGACTCCGGGGCCTCTGCGGCTCGTTCCGGGGGCCCTCCGGGGTCCGTTCCGGGAGCCTGCTCCGGGGTCCGTTCCGGAGGGGGTTCGGGGAGCTCGCTCCGAAGGCCACCGCGAGCCCGTTCCGGTATCCGCTGCGGAGGGCGTTCCCGGCAGCCCGTTCCGGAGGCCGTAATTCCGGGTATGCCGGACCGCGACGCAACCGAGACCTGACCCGTGCAACCCCCGCTCCCCTTCGCGCGTCTACCAGGCGTAACCACAAAACCACTGTGGGCGAAGGGGAGTTGGGCGCATGGGAGTCACGGCGAGAATACCCGGAGGACGACGGCTGCGACGTGGGGCGGCGCTCTCCGTGGCCGGGCTGGTGGCGGCGCCCGCCCTGGTCCTGGGCACCGGGACGGCGGCCCAGGCCGCCTCCTGCACCACCTCCACGGGGCCGCACCAGAAGCAGGTCGAGACGTTCCTGAAGCGGCCCGCCGACGGCAGGCAGTCGGCCGCCGACTGCAAGGCGATCCAGAAGTTCCAGAAGGCCCACGGCATCACCCCGACCATCGGGTACGCCGGGCCGCTGACCTGGCGCACGATGAACACGATGAACGCCCAGAAGGCGGCCGGGAAGAACCCGAACAAGGCCGGGAAGTGCCCCACCAACAAGGGCCGCATCGCCTGTGTCGACCTGACCCGGCAGCTGAGCTGGATCCAGGACGGCAAGAAGCTGAAGTACGGTCCGGTGCCGGTGCGCACCGGCCGGGACGGCGCCGAGACGCGTACGGGCGCCAAGAAGATCTACTGGCGCAACATCAACCACTGGTCGACGATCTACAAGGTGTGGATGCCGCACGCGCAGTTCTTCGACGGCGGTCAGGCGTTCCACTCGGTCACCAAGTCGATGTACAACCCGCCGGGCTCCGGCGGCTGCGTCAACATGCGGCCCGCCGACGCGAAGGCATACTGGAACCTGCTGAAGAACGGCGACGACGTGTACGTCTACGGGCGCAAGCCCGGGACCTGATCGGCGCGGGCCCGTCGGCCTCTTTCCACCCCTGTTGTCAGTGCCCTGCGGTAGCTTCCGATGAACCGGGTGACCAAGGCCGCGGCGCGGCTGCGCGACAGGGGTGGAGCCATGAGCGATCTGACCACGACGACGGCGGATGCGGACGAGGGCGCGGGCTCCGGGGGCAAGGCCTCCAAGGCCGCCGGAATCTCCGGTTCCGCCGGAGTCTCCGGTGACGCCGATGTCGACGCCCGTCTCGAAGGCCACCGCACCGAGCTGACCGGGTACTGCTACCGGATGCTCGGTTCGGCCTTCGAGGCCGAGGACGCGGTGCAGGACACCCTGGTGCGGGCCTGGCGCAACTTCGACAAGTTCGAGGGCCGCTCCTCCCTGCGCTCCTGGCTCTACCGCATCGCCACCAACGTCTGCCTGGACATGCTGAACGCGGGCAACAAGCGGGCCCGCCCGGTCGATCTGAGCGGCCCGACCCCGCTCGCCCAGGCCGCGCTCACCCCCCGCCCGGAGAACGTCTGGCTGGAGCCCATGCCGGACGGCCGCATCCTGCCCACCGTCCAGGACCCGGCGGAGGCCGCCGTGGCGCGGGAGTCGGTGCGCCTGGCGTTCGTCGCCGCCCTCCAGCACCTGCCGCCCAAGCAGCGGGCCGTGCTGATCCTGCGCGAGGTGCTCGCCTGGAAGGCCGCCGAGGTCGCCGAGCTGCTGGAGACCTCCGTCGCCTCGGTCAACAGCGCCCTCCAGCGGGCCCGGGCCACCCTGACCGAGCAGGAGGGCCGGGTGCCGGACGCGGCCGACCCGCTCGACGAGGAGCAGCGGAAGCTCCTGGAGCGCTATGTGAAGGCGTTCGAGGGATACGACATGGCCGCCCTGACCGCGCTGCTGCACGAGGACGCGGTGATGACGATGCCGCCGTTCGACCTGTGGCTCCAGGGCACCTCCGACATCACGGGCTTCATGACGACCATCGGCGCGGCCTGCGCGGGCTCCCGCCTGGTGCCGGTCTCGGCCAACGGCTCCCCGGGCTTCGCCCACTACAAGCCCGATCCGGAGAAGCCCGGTTTCGTGCCGTGGGCCGTGCAGGTCATCGACGTCCGGGACGGGGCGATCGCGGGCATGCACTGCTTCCTGGACGTGGAGCGGTGGTTCCCGCTGTTCGGCCTTCCGGAGCGGCTGCCGACGGGGGCGACGGGTGGGGAGTGACGTAGGGCGGGGGGTGCCGGGTCCCGGGTGGGTCAGGACATCGGGCCCCTCGCCCGTCGCCCCGCGCCCGGCACCCGGCGCCCGGCCTGGCCTAGGGCGGGGCCGGGGCCAGGCCTGGGGCGCCGGACGCCCGCGCCCGTCGCCCCGCATCCGACGCCCGCCGCCCCTGGGGCGGGGCCGTACCCGGCACGCCCGGCGGGCCTACGCCCCCGGGGCCCGTACCTCCGTCACGCCCCCGGGCTCCATGGCCTCTCCCGGCTTCCCCGCCCCTTCCTTCTCCCCCAGCCCCACCACGTCCGCCAGCCCCACCAGGTCCAGCAGCCCCTGGAGTTCGGGCCCCACCCGGCGCAGCGCGAGCTGCCGGCCGGACCGGCGGGCGATCAGGGCCAGTCGGGCCACCGCCTCCACCAGGGCCAGGCCGGGCCGGTCCACACCGCCCACATCGCACTCCACCACGCCCGGTGGTGCGGGAGGGGCCCCGTCCGGCACGGGAGCCCCGGGGCCGCTCAGCAGGGTCTCCAGCTCCGCGCAGAGGGCCGGTACGGCGTCACGGGTGACGTGTCCGGCGACGACGAGGACGATCGGTTTCATGGCTGCCACAACGGGAGGACCGCCCCCGTGACCGAAACTCATCGCCGCCCGGGGTGGGATTTCGGCCGATGAGCCTCAACTCACAACTTGTGCACATTGTTTGCGAACCTCTTCACCGCTTTTCCCCTCTGGTCTGAGTGAACGGTTCAGAGGAACCGCCTCATTCTCCAGGGGGAGAGTTGCTCAGACATGTGAACAGGGCGGGGGTCCCGGCCGTCGCCGCGGCCGTCGCCGTCGCGCTCGCCGCGGGCATGACCACGCCCGCCGCTGCCCAGCCGGTCCGGCCCGCGGCCGCGGGCCCGGTGGCCTCCGCCCTCCCGGGCAAGGCCGTGCACCAGCTGACGCTGATCACCGGTGACCGGGTGTCGGTGGACGCGAAGGGCCGGGTCGTGGGCTTCGAGCCCGCGCAGGGCCGCGCCGGTATCCCGGTGCGCAAGCAGATACGGGACGGGCGCACGCTCGTCATACCCGCCGACGCCCAGCGGCTCATCGCCTCGGGCAAGCTCGACCGGCGGCTGTTCGACATCACGGAGCTGAACCGGCCGGAGAACCGCCGGGCGCAGAAGAAGGACCTGCGGCTCATCGTCAGCTACCGGGGCACGCAGAGCGCCCGGGCGAAGGCGGAGGTCCGGGACGCGGGCGCCACCCGGGTCGGCCGGAGCCTGCCGTCGCTGAACGCGCAGTCGGTCGCCACGCCGAAGGAGGACGCCCCCAGCCTGTGGGAGGCGCTCACCAGCGAGCAGACCGGCAGCCCGCAGCGGACCACCGCGGCGGGCGTCGACCGGGTCTGGCTGGACGGCAGGCGCAAGGTCGCCCTCGACCGCAGCGTCGCCCAGATCGGGACCCCGGCCGCCTGGCAGGCGGGCTACACGGGCAAGGGCGTCAAGATCGCGGTCCTGGACACCGGGGTGGACGGGACCCACGCCGACCTCAAGGGCAAGATCGCCGCGGCGAAGAACTTCTCCTCCTCGCGGGACCTGAAGGACCGGGTCGGCCACGGCACGCACGTCGCGTCGATCGCCGCCGGTTCGGGCGCCAGGTCGGGCGGGAAGTTCAAGGGCGTCGCCCCGGACGCCAAGCTGCTGGCCGGCAAGGTGCTCGGCGACGACGGCTTCGGCGACGACTCGGGCATCCTGGCCGGCATGGAGTGGGCGGTCGCCCAGGGCGCCGACATCGTGAACCTGAGCCTCGGCGGCATGGACACCCCCGAGGTGGACGCGCTGGAGGCCGCGGTCAACCGGCTCTCGGCCAAGAGCGGCGTCCTCTTCGCCATCGCGGCGGGGAACGAGGGCGACGGAGCGGGCACGGTCGGCTCCCCCGGCAGCGCGGACGCCGCGCTGACCGTCGGCGCGGTCGACGTCAAGGACAAGCTGGCGGACTTCTCCAGCCGTGGCCCGCGGGTGGGCGACGGCGCGGTCAAGCCCGATGTCACCGCCCCGGGCGTGGACATCACGGCGGCCTCCGCCCCCGGCTCGGAGATCGCGCTGGAGGTCGGTGAGAAGCCCGCGGGCTACACCACCATCTCCGGTACGTCGATGGCCACCCCGCATGTGGCGGGCGCCGCGGCCCTGCTCAAGCAGCAGCACCCCGGCTGGAAGAACACGCAGCTCAAGAGTGTGCTGGCGGCCTCGGCCAAGGCGGGCGCGTACACCCCGTTCCAGCAGGGCGTGGGCCGGATCGCGGTGGACCGGGCGCTGGCCCAGACCATCGTGAGCGACCAGGTCTCGGTGAGCTTCGGCGTGCAGCAGTGGCCGCACACCGACGACGTCCCGGTCACCCGGAACATCACCTACCGCAACCTGGGCACCGCCGACGTCACCCTCGATCTGAAGGTCACCGGCACCGGCCCGAAGGGCAAGCCCGCCCCGGCCGGGTTCTTCACCCTGGGCGCGCAGCAGGTCACCGTCCCCGCGGGCGGCACCGCCCAGGTGGCGCTGACCGCCGACACCCGGCTCGGCGGTGCGGAGACCGGCGCGTACTCCGCGTACGTCGTGGGCACCGGCGGCGGCCAGAGTGTCCGCACGGCGGCCGCGGTCGACCGGGAGCGCGAGTCGTACGACGTCACGCTGAAGGCCATCGGCCGTACGGGCAAGGCCCCGGCCGCGGCGGACTTCTCTCTGGGCGACCTGGGCGGTACGGCGGACGGCGCCTCGTTCACCGCGCCGTTCAAGAACGGGGTGGCCAAGGTCCGGGTGCCCAAGGGTACGTACGTCCTGGACTCCGACATCGTCACGGACCGGAAGAAGCCCAACCACATCGACTGGCTCGCCCAGCCGAAGCTGGCCGTCACGAAGAACACGACGATCACGCTGGACGCCCGCAAGGCCAAGCCGATCAACATCACCCTGCCGGTGAAGGGCGCCAAGGTCCGCAGCCTGCAGAGCGAGTTCTCGATCTCGACGAAGCACGCCGAGGCCACCTACAGCTGGATGGTCGGCGCCGGGGACAGCCTCCGCACCGCCCACCTCGGCCCGAAGATCACCGACGGCTCGCTCAGCCAGCGCTGGGCCGGCAGCTGGAACACCGGCGCCGCGGGCGACTACAACACCGTCTCCGGCGGCCGGGTCCAGCAGCTCGGCACGGGCTACAGCCGTACCTACAAGGCGGGCCAGTTCGCCACGGTGAAGCTGACCATGGGCGTCGGGGCGGTCAAGAAGAAGACCGGCATGGTCTACCCGATGGCCGAACTGCCGGGCGGCTACGGCCTCTTCGGCTCCCCCGCCACCCAGTCGCTGCCCGGCGTGCGCACGATCCGGCTCTCCACCACCGACAAGGCCCGCTGGTCACTGGACTTCTCCCAGCTGGGCGGCAAGGACGCCGACGGCTTCCCGGTCTACGACGCGGGTTACCTCGCCGGTGACTCCGTCGCCTACCAGGGCGGCAAAACCTACAGCCGCGCGGTCAACACCGGTGTCTTCGGCCCCCGGCTGACCCGCGACGACGGCATCTACCGGGACGGCAACGAGATCGCCGCCATGCTGCCGGTCCTGGCCGACGGCAAGGGCAACGAGGGCGGGATGCAGCTCGCGTCCGTCACGACGGTGCTCCACCGCAACGGCAAGAAGTTCGCCCAGAACAAGGACCCGCTCCAGGGCTGGGAGCCCTTCGAGGTCCCGGCGGGCGACGCCTCCTACAAGCTCACCTCGTCGGTGACCCACAGCACCAAGATCGGCCGCCTCTCCACCCGGGTGGACGTCAGCTTCTCCTTCCGCTCCAAGAAGTCGTCCACGAAGCTCCCGGCCTCCACCGCCCGCTTCACCCCCGCCATCGGATCCGACGGCTACGCGAAGGCGGGCAGGACGATCTCGGTGCCGGTGACGGTCCAGGGCTCGGCCGCCGGAAAGAACCTCAAGTCGCTGACGGCATACGTCAGTTACAACGGCGGCAAGACCTGGAAGAAGGTCACCGTGAAGAAGGGCAAGATCTCGGTGAAGAACCCGGCGAAGGGCAAGGCCATCTCCTTCGCCGCCGACATCACCGACAAGAAGGGCAACAAGTCCTCGGTGAAGATCTACAACGCCTACCTGGGCAAGTGACCCGGTACGAGGGGTAGTTCACCCCGCACGACGGCGGCCCGCCGCACGGAGAAGGTTCCGTGCGGCGGGCCGCTCGCATGTGTCCCGACAGGGGTGGCCAAGCGGCCTCAGCTGACCGGGAAGACGCCCGTGTCCAGGTCGAGTCCGAACGGTTCGGGGAGGCTGATCTTCCCGCCGTACTCGACCGTCTCCAGCACCCGGTACGTACCGGCCTCCGGCTCCCCGTAGAGCGTCGCCGTCGGGCGGCCGGAGTGCCAGGGGTCGAGGAGCAGGAACAGCTCCACCCCGGCCTTGGCGTATCCGTTGACCTTGCTGACGCGGTCGTGGTTGGCGTTGGCGCGGGAGGTGGTCTCGACGACGAGGCGGGCTTCCTCGGCGGGGACGGTGTTCCCCGGCCCGGAGGCGGTGGCGCCGTCCACGACCACGAGATCAGGGATGTAGATCCCACCCCGCCCCGGCAGGGCGACACCGAGGGTCTGGTAGATCCCCCACTCCTCCGGGATGACGGTGTAGAGCGGGCGCTGGAGCAGCGCAGCGGTGGTGCTGTGGTCCTTGGACGGCGGTGGTGACACGGTGACGATCTCGTCGATGATCTCCACCTTGCAGCCCTCGGGTGCGTCCGCCTCCTCCCAGATCCGGACGAGGACGCCCCAGTCCTGGTCGGGCCCGGACTGGACGGCGGGTGCGTCCACGGCAGCCTCCTCCGTCGGTACGTCACCGGCTCCAGGATGCCGAACGGGACCGGCGGCAGCACGTCCACCGATCCCGTTCACCCGTACGGGGAAACCGCAGGTCAGGCGATACGTTCCCGCACCACCGGCAGCGGGGCGAACGACGTGCCCGTCGGGGCGATGTCGTAGGCGTCCGGGAGGGCCTTGAGGGCGTAGTCGAACTTCTCCGGGGTGTCCGTGTGCAGCGTCATCAGGGGCTGGCCCTCGGTGACGGTGTCGCCGGGCTTGGCGTGGAGCTCGACGCCCGCGCCCGCCTGCACCGGGTCCTCCTTGCGGGCCCGGCCCGCGCCCAGGCGCCAGGCGGCGACGCCGACGTCGTAGGCGTCCAGGCGGGTGAGGACGCCGGAGGCGGGGGCGGTGATGATGTGGTGCTCACGGGCGGTGGGGAGGGTGGCGTCCGGGTCGCCGCCCTGGGCGGAGATCATGCGGCGCCAGACGTCCATCGCGGAGCCGTCGGCCAGCGCCTTCTCCGGGTCGGCGTCCTTCAGGCCGGCCGCGTCCAGCATCTCGCGGGCGAGCGCGAGGGTCAGGTCGACGACGTCCTTCGGGCCGCCGCCGGCCAGGACCTCGACGGACTCCCGTACCTCCAGGGCGTTGCCCGCGGTGAGGCCGAGCGGGGTCGACATGTCGGTGAGCAGGGCGACCGTCCGGACGCCGCTGTCGGTGCCGAGGGCGACCATGGTGGAGGCCAGTTCGCGGGCGTCCTCGATGGTCTTCATGAAGGCGCCGGAGCCGACCTTGACGTCCAGGACGAGCGCCCCGGTGCCCTCCGCGATCTTCTTGGACATGATCGAGCTGGCGATCAGCGGGATCGCCTCGACGGTGCCGGTGACATCGCGCAGCGCGTACAGCTTCTTGTCGGCGGGCGCGAGGCCGTCACCGGCGGCGCAGATGACCGCGCCGGTGGTGTCCAGGACGTTCAGCATCTCCTCGCCTGTGAGGTGGGCCCGCCAGCCGGGGATGGACTCCAGCTTGTCCAGGGTGCCGCCGGTGTGGCCGAGGCCCCGGCCGCTGAGCTGCGGAACGGCGGCCCCGCACGCGGCGACCAGCGGGGCGAGCGGCAGGGTGATCTTGTCCCCGACGCCGCCCGTGGAGTGCTTGTCGGTGGTGGGGCGCGAGAGCGCGTCGAAGTTCATCCGCTCGCCGGAGGCGATCATGGCGGCGGTCCAGCGGGCGATCTCGGTGCGGTTCATGCCGTTGAGCAGGATCGCCATGGCGAGGGCGGACATCTGCTCGTCGGCGACCTCGCCGCGGGTGTACGCGTCGATGACCCAGTCGATCTGCTCGGGGGTCAGCTCGCCTCGGTCCCGCTTGGTGCGGATGACGGAGATGGCGTCCATGGGAGTCCTTCCGGCCGGGGTGCGTGCGCGCGTGTCCACGATGACTCTACGCGCATAGAGAGGGGAAAGAGCGGTGGCCCTTCCGGGAGGGAAGGGCCACCGCCGGGGAGTGCGGGGTCAGCCGAGGTGCTGCGGGCCGAACGACTGCGGCAGCATCTCGTCCAGCGTGCGGCGCCCGTCGGGCGTCTCCAGGAGGAGTCCGGGGCCGCCGAACTCGTACAGGAGCTGCCGGCACCGGCCGCACGGCACCAGGATCTCCCCGGTGCCGTCCACGCAGGTGAAGTGGGTCAGGCGGCCGCCGCCGGTCGCCTGGAGGGTGGAGACCAGGCCGCACTCGGCGCAGAGCGAGAGGCCGTAACTGGCGTTCTCGACGTTGCAGCCGGTGATCGTGCGGCCGTCGTCCACCCGGGCGGCGACCCCGACCGGGAAGCCCGAGTAGGGGGCGTACGCCCGGGACATCGCGTCCCGGGCCGCCACCCGCAGGGCCTCCCAGTCGGAGTCGTCGAAGGGGGCGGCGGGCTCGGAGGCGGGCGAGGTCACTTGCCCTCGCCCTTCCGATAGGGCACGCCGTCCGCCTTCGGCATCCGTAGCCGCTGTGCGGCGAGCGAGAGGACCAGCAGCGTGGTGACGTACGGAGCGGCGTCGACGAACTGGCTGGGCACCTGGTCGGTGAGCAGGTACCAGGTGAACAGCAGCGCCGAGACGGCCGCCGAGATCACCGCGGAGACGTACTTCTTCTTGTAGAGCTGCCAGAACACCGCGATGACCAGCAGGATCGCCAGCAGGAGCAGCATCGCGTGGACGTTCTCCGCGCCGCCGCGCAGCTTGAGGCTGTCGGTGAAGCCGAAGAGTCCGGCGCCGAGCGCCATCCCGCCCGGCATCCAGTTGCCGAAGATCATGGCGGCGAGGCCGATGTAGCCGCGGCCGCCGGTCTGGCCCTCCTGGTAGATGCCGGTGGCGACGATCGCGAGGAACGCGCCGCCGAGGCCCGCGAGCCCGCCGGAGATCGTGACGGCGATGTACTTGTACTTGTACACGTTGACGCCGAGGGTCTCGGCGGCCACCGGGGACTCACCGCAGGAGCGCAGCCGCAGTCCGAACGGGGTGCGCCACAGGATCCACCAGGTGGCGGGGATCAGCAGCAGCGCGAGCAGGGTCAGCAGGGAGAGGCCGGTGACCAGGCCGCCGAGGATGCCCGCGATGTCGGAGACCAGGAACCAGTGGTGCTGCTGGACCTCGCGCAGCCAGTCCGAGAGCCCCGGGATGGTGATCTTGTCGATCGGGTCGATGCGCGGGGACTGCTTGGAGGAGCCGCCCTGCACACCGTCGAAGGCGAAGTTGGAGAGGTAGCGGGTGACGCCGACGGCGAGGATGTTGATCGCCACACCGGAGACGATGTGGTTGACGCCGAAGGTGACGGTGATGACCGCGTGGAGCAGGCCGCCGAGGCAGCCGCCGATGATGCCGAAGAGGACACCCATCCACGGGCCCCACTGGAACCCGGCCCAGGCACCGAACCAGGTGCCGAGGATCATCATGCCTTCGAGGCCGATGTTGACGACGCCCGCGCGCTCGGCCCAGAGGCCGCCGAGTCCGGCGAGGCCGATCGGCACGGCGAGTTCCAGGGCACCGGCGACCTGGCCGACCGAGGTGATGTCGTCGGCGCCGCTGATGAGGCGGACGAGCGAGACGAGGGCGAGTCCGCCCGCGATGATGAGCAGGACGACGGGCAGGGTGAGCTTGCGGCGGCCGCCCTTCAGCGGGGCGGGGCGTGCGGCGATGGCTTTGCTGGTGCTCACAGGGCCGCCTCCTTCTCGGTCTTGATGGCATGGCCGGCGGCGAGTTCCTCGCCGACCTTCTGCTGCTGGCGGCGGACGCCGTAGCGGCGTACCAGCTCGTAGGAGACGACGACCGAGATCACGATCAGGCCCTGCATGATCGTGGCGATCTCCTTCTCGTACCCGAACTGGTCGAGCGAGGCCGACGACTTGTCGAGGAAGGCGATCAGCAGGGCGCTGAAGGCGATGCCGAGCGGGTTGTTGCGGCCCAGCAGCGCGATGGTGATACCGGTGAACCCGATCCCGGTGGGGAAGTCGAGGCTGTACGTGTGGGTGTCGCCGAGCAGCGTCGGCATGCCCGCGAGGCCCGCCACCGCGCCGGAGATCAGCATCGAGGTGAGGATCATCTTCTTGGCGTCCACACCGGAGGCCTGGGCGGCGCTCTCGCTGGCGCCGGTGGCGCGCAGGTCGAAGCCGAACCGGGTGCGGTTGAGGACGAACCAGTAGAGCAGGCCGCAGCCGGCCGCGACGAAGGTGAAGCCGTAGATCTCGCCGCCGTCGCCCATCGGCAGGCCCGGGAACCAGCCGGACTCCGCGATGTCACCGGTGGTGAGGTTGTTGGAGCCCGCGGGCTGCTCGCCGAAGTTCTTCGGCAGGATCAGCCAGGCGATCAGAGCGGTGGCGATCGAGTTGAGCATGATCGTGGAGACGACCTCGCTCACCCCGCGGGTGGTCTTGAGGAAGCCCGCGATACCGGCCCAGAAGGCACCCACCAGCATCGCGACGACCACGATCAGCGCGATGTGCAGCGGACCCGGCAGGCTGACGCTGGCGCCGACCAGCGCGGCCATCATGGCGGCGAGGCGGTACTGCCCGTCGACTCCGATGTTGAAGAGGTTCATCCGGAAGCCGACGGCCACGGCGAGTGCGGCGAGGTAGTACGTACCGGCCTGGTTGACGATCAGGACCTGCACGTCGACGTAGCTCGCCGACTCGAACATGATCCGGTACGGCTCGAAGGGGTTGCGGCCGGAGGCGAGCAGCACCACGGTCGTCAGCGCGAGGGCCACGACCAGGGCGAGCACCGGGCCGGCGAAGCCCAGGATCAGCCGGTCCTTGTCGAATTTCTTCATCGGGCCTCGTCCTCCGGGCTTTCGAGGTGACCGGTGGCGGCGCCGGTCATGGCCGAGCCCAGTTCCTCCGGGGTGATGGTGGCCGGGTCGGCGTCGGCGACCAGTCGGCCGCGGTACATGACGCGCAGGGTGTCGGAGAGCCCGATCAGCTCGTCCAGGTCGGCCGAGATCAGCAGGACGGCCAGTCCTTCGCGGCGGGCCGCGCGGATCTGGTCCCAGATCTGCGCCTGGGCGCCGACGTCCACGCCCCGGGTGGGGTGGGCGGCGATCAGGAGCTTGGGCGCGTGGCTCATCTCGCGGCCGACGATCAGCTTCTGCTGGTTGCCGCCGGAGAGGGAGGCCGCGGTGACCTCGATGCCGGGGGTGCGGACGTCGTACTCGCGCACGATCCGCTCGGTGTCGGTGCGGGCCGCCTTGTTGTCCAGCAGCCAGCCGCGGCTGTTGGGCTTCTCGGTGACGTGGCCGAGGATGCGGTTCTCCCAGAGCGGGGCCTCCAGCAGGACGCCGTGGCGGTGGCGGTCCTCGGGGATGTAGCCGATGCCCGACTCGCGGCGCCTGCGGGTGGGGGCGTGCGAGATGTCGGCGGTGTCGAGGGTGATCACCCCGCCGTCCGGGTCCCGCATGCCCATCAGGGCCTCGATCAGCTCGGTCTGCCCGTTGCCCTCGACGCCCGCGATGCCGAGGACCTCACCCTTGTGGATGGTGAAGCCGACGCCCGCGAGGACGTCGCGGACGGTGCCGTCGGGGTCGGTGACGGTGAGCGAGAGGTCCTGGACGCGCAGCATGGGCACGTCGGTGACGGTGGACTCGCGGGTCTCCGGCGAGGGCAGCTCGCTGCCGACCATCAGCTCGGCGAGCTGCTTGGTCGTGGTGGTGGCCGGGTCGGCGGTGCCCACCGTCGTCCCGCGGCGGATCACCGTGATGTCGTCGGCGACCGAGAGGACCTCGCCCAGCTTGTGCGAGATGAAGATGACCGTCAGGCCCTCGGCCTTCAGCTCGCGCAGGTTGGCGAAGAGGGCGTCGACCTCCTGCGGCACGAGGACCGCGGTCGGCTCGTCCAGGATGAGGATGCGGGCGCCCCGGTAGAGCACCTTGAGGATCTCCACGCGCTGCCGGTCGGCGACCCCGAGGTCCTCGACGAGCACGTCGGGCCGGATGCCGAGCCCGTACGCGTCGGAGATCTCCTTGATCTTCTTACGGGCGCCGGCGCCGATGCCGTGCAGCTTCTCGCCGCCGAGGACCACGTTCTCCAGGACGGTGAAGTTGTCGGCGAGCATGAAGTGCTGGTGCACCATGCCGATGCCGCGCTCGATGGCCTCACCGGGGTTGGAGAACGAGACCTGCTCACCGTTGATGGCGATGGTGCCCTCGTCCGGCTTCTGCATGCCGTAGAGGATCTTCATCAGGGTGGACTTGCCGGCACCGTTCTCCCCGACGAGGGCGTGCACGGTGCCCTTGCCGATGGTGATGTCGATGTCGTGGTTGGCGACGACGCCGGGGAAGCGCTTGGTGATGCCGTGCACTTCCACGGCGGGGGGGCTGCTGGACGCGTTGATGACGCACTCTCCTTGGCCGGACAGGAGCGGGGGCGGAGGGGCTGGGGGGGCTCTGGTGAGCGGGGTGAAGTTATCGCGCCGGAGGGCTGTCTACACGCGTAGCGCTGCCGAATCGTGAAACAGAGGCACACGTCACCGTCCGGACGCGGGGTCCGGGCCGGTGAGGAGAGCCTGCGAGAGGCGGATCTTCTTCTTCGGGTACCGCGGGTTCTTCGAGGGTGTCGCGGTGGGGCCGCGGTGCTGCTGCGGTTCCTCCACGGCGGTACGGGCACCTCCCCGCCGTACGGGGAGGGCCCTGCGGCCCCGTCCGCCCGCCGCGCCGGTGTGCGGCGGGCGGGCGGACAGGGCCTGGTCGCCCGAGGGGCGGGCCGTCCCGGTTACGGGGCGGTCTTGACGGTGATCTTGCCGTCGATGATCTCCTGCTTGGCCTTGTCGACCGCGGCGATGACGTCGGTCATCTTGGTGAAGGCCGGGTTGGACATCGACAGGGCGACGCCGTCCTTGTCGAGGCCGTAGCGGATCTCACCGGTCTGCGGCTTGCCGTCCTTGACCGACTTGATCAGGTTGAAGACGGCGTCCGAGACGTCCTTCGTGACCGAGGTCAGGATGGACTCCTTGTAGTTGGCGAGCCCTTCCTGGTTGTACTGGTCGGAGTCGACGCCGATGTTCCACTTGCCCGCCTTGGAGACGGCCTCGATGGCACCGGAGCCGGCCAGACCGGCGGCCGAGTAGACCACGTCGGCCTTCTTGTCGAGCTGGCCCTGGGCGGCGGCCTTGCCGAGGTCGGGCTTGGAGAAGCCGTCGAAGTTCGGCGGCTGGGTCAGGTACTGCGGGAGCACGTTCACCGACGGGTCGGTGTCCTTGACGCCCTGGACGTAACCGGCCTCGAACTTCTTGATCAGCGGGGTCTCGACACCGCCGATGAAGCCGACCACCTTGGACTTGCTGACCTTGGCGGCGGCGACGCCGGCGAGGTAGGAGCCCTGCTCCTCGTTGAAGACCATGTTGGCGATGTTCTTGCCGGTCACCGAGGAGTCGTCGATGATCCCGAACGTGGTGTCCGGGAACTTCGGGGCGACCTTCTTGATGGCGGGCGCGTAGGCGAAACCGACACCGATCACCGGGTTGTTGCCGGCGCGGGCCAGCTCGGTGAGGCGCTGCACCTTGTCGGCGTCGCTCTCACCGTCGGAGGGCTCGGCCTCCTTGCCCTCGATGCCGAGGTCCTTCTGCGCCTTGGAGAGACCGGCGTAGGCGGCGTCGTTGAACGACTGGTCGCCGCGGCCACCGATGTCGTAGGCGATGGCGGCTTTGTCACCGTCGGAGTCGGAGCCCGCCGACGACGACGTCTTTCCGCCACATGCGGTGGCGCTGAGCGCGAGGGCCGCTGACGCGACGCCCACGGTGGCAATCCTGGTGATCCGGCGCAAGGGAGGCTCCTTCAAACCTGACCGAAGCGCCTCTTCCGGCGCTGGTTTCGCCGCGATCGTAACGCGCGTAGATGTCAGATAAGAGCACGTACGGAAGCCGTTATCGGATCGTCGCGAACAGAGGGTGGCGCGTCCGTCCATGGATGGCCCGCGAACAGTTCGTTACGGCTGCCCTACGACCGTCCGGCCAGCAGGGCGGCGGCCGTGAACAGCTCGACCCCCACGGTGATGGCCTCTTCGTCCACGTCGAAGTTGCCCCGGTGCAGGTCCAGACCGCGCGTGTCACCGGGCGGCCGGACGCCCAGGCGGGCCATGGCTCCGGGAACGCGCTCCAGATACCAGGAGAAGTCCTCGCCGCCGAGGCTCTGCTCGGTGTCCTCGATCGCGTACGAGCCGCGACGCTCGGTCATCGCGGCGTCCAGCAGACCGACGGATTCGGCGTCGTTCACCACGGGCGGGACGCCCCGGACGTAGTTGATCACGGTCTTGGCCCGATGCATTCCGGCCACCTCGTCCACGGCGGCGTGCACCAGGTCGGCCGCGTCCCGCCAGGCGTTCAGGTCCAGGCAGCGGACCGTGCCGGACAGCTCGGCGTGCTGGGGTACGACGTTGGGGGCGTGGCCCGTCTGGAGGCGGCCCCAGGTCAGGACGAGGCCGGAGCGGGCGTCGACGCGGCGGGCGAGCAGCGCGGGGACGTCCACGGCGACCCGGGCGGCGGCGGTGACCAGGTCGGTGGTCAGGTGCGGGCGGGCGGTGTGGCCGCCGGGGCCGTCGAGGGAGATCTCCAGGCGGTCGCAGGCGGAGGTGATGGGCCCGACGCGCAGCCCGATCCTGCCCGCGTCCACCTTGGGGTCGCAGTGGACGGCGATGATCCGCCCGACCCCCTCCAGCACCCCGGACTCGATCGCGCTGAGCGCGCCGCCCGGCATGACCTCCTCGGCCGGCTGGAAGACCAGGCGCACCGCGTTCGGCAGGAGCCCCTCGCGGTCCAGCGCCGCGAGCACCAGCCCGGCGCCGAGCACGGTGGTGGTGTGCACGTCGTGCCCGCAGGCGTGGGCCCGGTCGGGGACGGTGGACCGGTAGGGCACGTCCACCTTGGTGTCCGGGATCGGCAGCGCGTCGATGTCCGCCCGCAACGCCAGCATGGGCGTCACGCCGTCCCACTCCCCCACGTCGCAGACGAGCCCCGTGCCCACGTCGAGCACCCGCGGGCGCAGCCCGGCCTTCTCCAGCCGGTCCTTGATGGCGGCGGTGGTCCGGAACTCCTGGTTGCCCAGCTCGGGGTGCATGTGCAGATCCCGGCGGAAGGCGATCAGCTCGGCCCGCAGCTCGTCACCGAGCCTGCCGGGCAGCCCACCTCCTCCCGGCTGGTCGACCGGGTCTTCGGAACGGGCTGCGGCGCGGGACTTCAACTGGTTCACCTGGTGAAGCGTAGGCCCCTTCACCCCCCAACTGGCCACAGATCAAGAAAACTTCAACCGCACAGGGGAACGAAAGGCGGCGTGGAGGTGTGTGACGGGTCGTGACGGTGGGTATGCATTGGGGTTCTCCCCAGGTGTGCGGGGCGGTTGATACGCCCCGCCGCTCCCCTCGCGTACGCCTCTCCCACTCCCCGCCCGTGCGCCCGCTCTCCGCGCGTGCGCCCTCTCCACTTCCTACGCGTGCGCCGTCGACGTCAGCCGCTGCACCCCCCGGGCCGTCTCCGTGACCCCGCTCAGGAAGCCCTGGGCGCGCGGGGAGGCCGTCGTGCGCAGCCACTCCGGGGCGATGTCGCAGACCGCGACGTTCACCCCGGTGCCGGCCAGGGCCAGCGGGAGGGTGTGGACCACCGTGGAGGGGAAGCTCACCACGGTGTGGCCGATGGGGCCGCGGCGGGCGATGAGTTCCAGGGGGAGGTCCGGGCGGACGATCTCCAGGCCGGTGGCGGCTTCCAGGGCGTGGAGCTTCTCGGCGGACTCGCGGCGGTGGGCGAAGTAGCGGGTGGCCCCGTGGGTGCGGGCCAGGGCCGCCACCGCCTCCTGGTACGGGGCGGCGTCGACCACGCCCGTCTCCACCAGGGAGGTGCCGACCAGGTCCGCGCCCCGGCCGATGGTGGGCGGGCCGAAGCGGGCGCGGGTCCAGGTGAAGGCGTTGGCGGTGACGGTGATGCCCTCGGGGGGCTCGACCGGCATCGCGGTGAAGACCTCCACCGCGTGCCGGGCCGTCGGGGTGAAGCGGCGCCGCGCGGTGGCCGTGACCGGGGCCAGGACCAGCTCGCGCGGCCCGCCCCGGCCCTTGCGGTGCCAGCGGGTCAGCCGCTCGCCCCGGGCCAGCTGGGCGACGAACTCCATGGTCGCCGTGCCGTCGTCGACCACCGTGAGGCGCTCGGCGCGGACCAGGGTCAGCAGGAGCTGCACGTAACGGGAGAACGGGTCGCCGATCACGATGTGGTCCGCGCGCCTGACCAGTCCGGCCAGGGCGCGCAGGGCCTTGAGAGGCGCGCCGGACTCCCCGCGCGCCTCCTGCCAGCGGACCGCGATGCCCTCGTCGCGGGCCAGCTCCGCCATCCGGCGCAGCTGACCGCGCGACATCGGGTCGACCGGGGGGAGAACGACGACCGTGGTGGCGGCCGGATCGTCTCCCCCCTCGGTGTGCACCCACTCCAGGACGTTCAGGAGCTGGACCGGGCTCTCGACGAAGGCGAGGTTCACCGGTCGGCGCTCAGACCGCGACCGGCTCGGGGGCCGGGGCGTTGTCGGCCTCGGCGACGACGCCCGCGACCCGGCGGAGCTTCTTCATCGGGCCCAGCTCGGACTCGTACACCTTCTTGACGCCGTCACCGAGCGACTGCTCGATGGTGCGGATGTCGCGGACCAGGCGGGTCAGGCCCTGGGGCTCGACGGAGGCGGCCTGGTCGGAGCCCCACATGGCGCGGTCGAGGGTGATGTGGCGCTCGACGAAGGTGGCGCCGAGGGCGACGGCGGCCAGGGTGGTCTGGAGGCCGGTCTCGTGGCCGGAGTAGCCGATCGGGACGTTCGGGTACTCCTGCTGGAGGGTGTTGATGACCCGCAGGTTCAGCTCCTCGGCCTTGGCCGGGTAGGTGGAGGTGGCGTGGCAGAGCAGGATGTTGTCGCTGCCCAGGACCTCGACCGCGTGGCGGATCTGCTTCGGGGTGGACATGCCCGTGGAGAGGATGACCGTACGGCCGGTGGCGCGCAGGGCTCGGAGCAGTTCGTCGTCGGTGAGCGAGGCGGAGGCCACCTTGTGGGCGGGGACGTCGAACTTCTCCAGGAAGGCGACGGCCTCGGTGTCCCACGGGGAGGCGAACCAGTCGATGCCGCGCTCGGCGCAGTGCTCGGAGATGGCCCGGTACTCCTCCTCGCCGAACTCGACGCGGTGGCGGTAGTCGATGTACGTCATCCGGCCCCAGGGGGTGTCGCGCTCGATGTCCCACTGGTCGCGCGGGGTGCAGATCTCCGGGGTGCGCTTCTGGAACTTGACGGCGTCGCAGCCGGCTTCGGCGGCCACGTCGATGAGGGCGAGGGCGTTGCCGAGGTCGCCGTTGTGGTTGATGCCGATCTCGCCGGTGATGTAGACGGGGTTGCCGGGTCCGGCGGTACGGGTGCCGAAGGTGCGCAGACGGGAGGTGCTCATGGTGGTGCTTCCTTACGTGGTGGGGACAGTGGGGGCTGAGAGGTCAGCGGTGAGGGTGGGGCCCAGCAGCCAGGCCGCGATCTCGCGGATGGCGCCGTAGCCGCCGGGGGTGGTCGTGACGGCGCGCGCTGCCGCGCGCACCGAGTCGTGGGCGCTGCCGACCGCGACGGGCCAGCCGGCGAGGGCGAAGCAGCCGAGGTCGTTGACGTCGTTGCCGACGTAGAGCACGCGCTCGGGGGCGATGTCCTGCTCGTCGCACCACTGCTTGAGCGCCTCGTCCTTGCGGTCGATGCCGTGCAGGACGGGGACCTGGAGCTTGCGGGCGCGGGCGGCGACGACGGGGTTCTGCTCGGTGGAGAGGATCAGGAGGGGGACGCCCGCCCTGCGCAGGGCCGCGATGCCCAGGCCGTCGCCCCGGTGGACGGCGACGGTCTCGCGGCCGTCGGAGTCGACCATGACCCGGTCGTCGGTCTGGGTGCCGTCGAAGTCCAGGACGACCGCGTCCACGTCGGCCCGGGTGGGCAGCGGCGCGGGGTCCAGGAGCGGGGCGAGGGCGCGGGCGCGGGCCAGGTCGTGCGGGTCGTCGATCTCCAGCACCCGGGCCGGGTCGGTGGGGACCAGGGCGGTGTGGCCGAAGAAGCGGTGGCGGTGGGTGCGGAAGCCCGCCGCGTCCATCGCGTAGGCGGCGCCGGTCTCCAGGTAGTCCTGGGGGCGGTCCTGGCGGCGGGGCCGTACGGACTTGTCGTGGTTGACGCCGTACGTGCCCTCCTCCACCGCGTGCCCGTCGCGCCAGACGAAGCCGTGGAAGGCGGCGACGGTGACGGCCGTGTCGGCGCCCTCGTGGACGACCGCCCGCGCCACCCCGTCGATGTCGTCGCGGGAGACGAAGGGGCTGGTGCACTGGACGAGGAGGACCACGTCGACGCGCTTGGCGCGCTCGGCCTCGTAGGTGTCCAGGGCGTGCAGCACGGCCGCCTCGCTGGTGGCGGTGTCGCCCGCGATGGCGGCGGGGCGCTCGACGCAGTGCAGCCGGTGGGCGGCGCCGAGGTCGACGGCGGCGGCGCGGGCGGCCTGGGCGATGGCCCCGTCGTCGGTGGTGACGACGACGTCGGTGACCTCGGGGGCGCCGAGCGCGGCGCGCACGGCGCGGGCGACCAGCGGGATGCCGCCGACCTCGGCGAGGTTCTTGGCGGGCACGCCCTTGGATCCGCCGCGGGCGGGGATCACGGCGAGGACGGTCGGTCTCATCGAAGCTCCTGAGGTGGTGGTCACAGCTCCCCCATCCGGCGGATCACCGGGGCGACGCGCTGGACGCCGTGCCGGTAGGCGCCGCGCGCCGCGTTCCGTACCGTCTCCCGCACCGCGCCGCGCACCCGGCCGGGCTCCTGCGGTGCGGCGGCGCCGGGCAGGGGCGTGCCGTCGGGGGCCAGGTGGTGGCGGGCGAGGATGCCGGGGAGGTAGCCGGGGGCGGTGGTGGGCGTGTAGTACGGCGCCAGGGCCGGGAGTCGGCCCCCGGCCAGCAGCTCGGCCACCGTGGCGCGGGCGCTGTCGTAGGCGGCGGAGTACGAGCCGTCGGAGGCGACGCCCTGTCCGGCCAGCCACTCCCCGTCCGGGCGCGGGCGGTACCCGCCGTCGAGCCGGTCCCAGGAGGTGAGGAGCCCGGAGCCGACGAAGTGGTGGTTGCCGAGGGGTTCGCGTACGCCGAGGTCGGTGAGGACGGCGGTCGGGATGCGGCGGTGCAGGGACTCCAGGGCGGCGGTGGAGGAGACGGTGACCAGGAGGTCGGTGCGGTCCAGCACCTCGCCCATGTGCCCGTACACCAGGCGGAAGTTGGGCGGCAGACCGCCGGGCAGCTTCTGCGCGAGCTTCTGGTACGGGAGTTCCTCGATGTGCGTGGTGTGCTCGCCGGGCTTGGAGCGCAGCTTCAGCAGCACCTCGCGGCGCGGGTGCAGCCGGGCGTGCTCGACGAGCCGGCGGAGCAGGTAGGTGCGGTCGGCGCGGGAGGCCGGTACGGAGGGCTGCGCGGCGAACACCACGGTGTCGCGGCCCTCTTCGGGGGCGTACGGGGCTCCGCCCAGGAAGGGGAGCGCGGCCTCGGTGACGGCGGAGGCGTCGGCGCCCACTCCCTCGTACACCGCGCGGAAACGTTCCGCGTCGTGCGCCGAGTTGGCGAGGACGATGTCCGCGCCGTGGCGGAGGAGGAGCCCGTCGGCCAGCTTCTCGTAGACGACGCCGACGTACCCGGTGACGACGACGGGCCGGCGCTCCAGGCCCAGCGCGGCCAGTCCGTGCAGCATCGCCTGGACCCCGCCGCCGACGAGGGCGAGGACGACCACGTCGTACCCCTCGTCGCGCACGGTGTGCAGGAACTCGACGGCGGTGACCTCACGGACCCGCCCGGCGTCGATCCCGACCTCGCCGACCTCCGCGAGCTGGCGGGGCGTCGGGGTGGCCCGGCCGCGCAGCAGCAGCCCGCTGACCTCCACGGGGCGCGCGTCCCGCCCGTCCCCGGGCACCCCGGCGGTCAGGCGGCGCGCGGTGAGCGCGCCCCATTTCCACCGGGTGTCGGAGTCGGCGAGGACGGCGACCCGCAGCGCCTGGCGGGGCTCGGCGGGGGCGTCGGCCGGATCGGCCTGATTGCTGGTACGTGGGGGCACGTCCCAGAAGTTAGGAAGGCATTCCGATGCGCGGCCCAACGCGACAGCAACAAATGGTTAACAGGGGGCCGACGATTGGGGAATCGGCAGGCCGGATGCACCAAAGAGCCTTTTACGGCGATCGATTCACCCGGACTCCATTCCCCGTTCATCTTCCGCATGCGAGGCGAGAGGGGCCGCGCCGACCATCGATGCCGAGGAGACAGTCCGAGACACCTCTCGACTCACTGGCGGGAGCCGCCCTACGGCATCGGGGCGGACTCGGCCAACCCCCCTCTCTCGGCGTCGCCGCACGGCGAACTTCGACCACCACCCCCTACCGTTCGATCTCGTTCACCGAAAATATGCCGTGGATCAATCTCCCCTTTCCTTCTGCGCGTGTCCGGATTTCGACCGACCTCCGATTTATTGATTGTTTTACGCACGATCACGCTGCGATGCTCCTCGACGAACCCGGAATCGAACCTGAACTCCTTCATGACGAGCGGAGAATCGCCATGTTCCGTCTGAGCAACATGAAATCCAAGGTGGCTGCGGCGGCCCTCGCCGGTGCGTCGGTCATCACCTTCTCCCCTACGGCATCGGCCGCACCGACCGCCGTGTACGCGTCCCTGTACAACGCCGGCACGGGGCACTGCCTCGCCGTGCCCGGCTCCAGCACGGCGAACGGCACCGAACTGGTGCAGTGGACCTGCACCACCAACGATGACCAGTACTGGTCCCTGGAAAGGGTCGCGGGCGGCAACGGTGACCGGGTGAGAGTCCGCAACCTCAACAGCGGCAAGTGCCTGGCGATCGGCGGCTCCGGCACGGCGAACGGCGCCAACGCCATCCAGTGGACGTGCAGCACCAACACCGACCAGGTGTGGATCTACGACAGCGCCTTCCGGCTGCGCAACCTCAACAGCGACCGCTGCCTGGCCATCCCGAACTCCAGCACCACCTCGGGCACCAAGGCCGTCCAGTGGACGTGCAACACCAGCTCGGACCAGCAGTGGGTGTGGTAGCCACCCTCCTGCGGCGCCCGACCGTCCGCGGCGTGGCGGCCCTTCAGGGCCCGCGCCGCGGACGGCTGTTCGGCCGCGCCTCCGCCGCGCCCCTGGTCTGCCCGGCGAGCGGCGCTCCCCCGGCGTACGCCGAAGGGACATCCGCGCAATCCGCGGCCTATACCCATACGGCCGGCCAAGGGAACGGAACACGGACCCCCGGCATCATCGCCACCGGAGAGAAAGGAGCGGTGGTCACCTGGCGCGAGGGGATCCGGACGGGCAAGGTGGACCAGGGACACATCCGTCACGCCTGCACGACCGACGGCGGAGCTACCTGGAGCACGCCGAGGAGTCTCGCCCAGGCCACGTCCGAGGCGATGTGGCACTACGTGATCCCCTATCAGGCCGGCGGCAGCATCTATGCCTTCCCCGGTCGCACCCCGCCGGAGTCGTCCTCGGGGCTCCCGGTCACCCTGGTCGCCAAGCGGAGCACCGACGAGGGCCACACCTGGCACGGCCATGCGATCGCCGTACCGCAGAACATCGCGAACCTCGTCGTGGCCGGCAGGCCCCTTCGCCTGGCCGATGGTACGTATGCCATCCCCTTCCGGTCCTCGGGTCAGCGCAGCAGGGTGCTGCGCTCCTCGGGCGAGAGCCGCACTGGGTGCAGGGCACAACTGCGGACCCGGTCGAGTCCTGCGTGGAGTGGAGCCGCGTGACCTGCGGCTGAAGACAGGGCGACCATCGGGCGGAACCCCGGCTCCGGTCTCCCCTACGGGGTGGCCGTCGCGCCGGTTCACTGCTTCGACGGTCGTCGTTCACCTGACGTCCTCGTCGGGGACAAGGGCTGTGCCGAAGCCCGCCCTAACGTCATCCTCGTGGTTAAGCTCTCCGTCATCGTGCCGTTCTTCAACGTGCAGACCTATGCACCAGACACCCTCAGGAGTCTTCGGGCCAACATCCGGGAGGACTTCGAGTTCATCCTTGTCGACGACTGTTCGACCGACGGGACGGCAGACCTCCTGCGCCGGGCCCAGGACGACATCCCCGGCGCGGTCGTGCACCGGCACGAGCGGAACGGAGGGCTGGCCACGGCCCGCAACACGGGCCTGGACAGGGCGCGGGGGGAGTACCTCGCCTTCCTGGACGGCGACGACTGGGTGGCCCCGGGGTATTTCGCCGAACTGCTCGCCCGAACCGAGTCGCTGGGCTGCGACTTCGTCCGCACCGATCACGTCCAGGTGGAGCGCGCGCACCGTACGGTACGCCGTGTCCCGCACGGACGACGCGGCACGGTGACGGACCCCCGTACGGGCATCCTGCCCGCCGACCGGAGCACTTCGGTGGACTACCCCTACGCCTGGGCCGGCCTCTACCACCGCAGGCTGTTGGATCGCGGTCTGCTGCATTTCACCGACGGGCTCCGTACGGCGGAGGACCGGCCGTGGATCTGGAGGCTCCACCGCCAGGCGGACTCCTTCGCCGTACTCGGCATGCTGGGCGTCTTCTACCGACGGGGCGTGACCTCCTCACTGACGCAGATCGGTGATGTGCGCCAGCTCGACTTCATCCGTGCCTTCGACCAGGTCGTCGAGGAGACGGCCGAGGACCGCGACGCCGACGCGCTGCTGCCCAAGGCGGTACGCACCTACTGCGCCATCATTTCCCACCACATCGGGTCGATCGAGAGGTTCGAGCCTGCAGTGGCACGTCAGTTGAAGTCACGGAGTTCGCAGGCCCTCGGCCGCATGCCGCAGGCGGTCCTGGACGAGGCGCTCGACTCGATGGACGTGGAACGCGCGACGCTCCTGCGCCGGCTGCGGCGGCGTCCCGTCACCGCGAGGGAGGTGGCTGTGGCATGAGCACCGCACCCCATCGCGGCACCACACAGCTCTTCGCGGCGTCCACCCTCTACGGCACGGCCACCCTCGCCGCCGCCCTGGACTCCGGCTGCTTCGGCCCGGCCGACCGCCGCATCCTGGTCGTCTGCAACAACGCCGCCATTCCGGAGACTTCACCGGCCCTGGACACGATGCCCGGGTTCGAGCGGCTTCGGAGCCGGTTCGACGACGTGGTGTCCTGGAACGACACCATCGCCCCGTTCCACCCGAGCGGCTGGTCGCCCCGTCCGGACGACGTCCCCCTGTGGGAGCGGCACCTGCGGTTGCTCTGGGGGCTGGGTGAGGACGACATCGAGCTCACGGTCGAGTCGATCCAGGTCAATCCGGCCCTGGCCATCAGCCAGATCTTCGTCAACGCCCCGATCGACGTGTACGCCGACGGGCTGATGAGCTACGGCCCCACCCGCAACAAGATCGACCCGCTGGTCGGGACTCGGGTACGGCGGCTGTTGCACCTGGACCTGGTACCCGGCCTGCAGCCCCTGCTGCTCACCGAGTTCGGCGTCGAGCCGCTGGTCGTGGAGACCGAGGCCTTCCTGAAGGTGCTCGGCGAACTGGCCGCGACCCCGGTCGAACTGCCGTCCGTCGAGGCCCCTGCCCTCCTGCTCGGACAGTACCTGTCCGCTCTCGGACTGATCTCCGCGGAAGAGGAGGAGGACCTCCACCTGCAGATGATGCGTGGCGCGGTCGCCCTCGGCCACAGCCGGCTGGTGTTCAAACCGCACCCCACGGCCCCGGCCCACTGGTCCCGGTCGATGGAGGCGGAGGCCGATCGGCTCGGCGCGGAACTCACCGTCCTGGACACGGGGATACCACGTGCTCCGATGCTCGCCGAGGTGCTCTATGAGCGAATGCGGCCGACGCTGGTCATCGGCTGCTTCTCGACGGCGCTGCTCACCGCGTCCGCGTTCTACGGGCTGCGGGTCGCCCGCGTGGGTACGGAACTGCTCCTGGAACGACTCACACCGTACGAGAACAGCAACCGCGTGCCGGTCACTCTGGTGGACGCGCTGCTGCCGGAACTGAGCGACCGGACAGCGGTCGAGGAGCAGCGCCCGGCGGACGGTGCCGAGCGGGACGTCTCCGCGCTGGTGGCGGCGGTGGGGTTCGCCATGCAGCCGAGAATCTATCCGGGGCTGCGGCCGAAGGCTGAGCAGTACCTCTCCTCACGGCTCGACCCGGCGACCCGGCGGTACTTCAAACGGCGTCGGCTCACGTCGCTGGGCCTTCCAGGAGGGGTGCCACCGCAGTTCGCGTTCCTGCCGCGCAGTACGACCGTGCGCAGGGCCGTACGGCGAGCGCGCTCGCTGCGGCGTTCCGTACGGAAGTAGTCGCCGCCCCGAGAGGTGGATGTCGGCGGGGTGGAGCCGGACGACGGCTCCACCCCGCCGACACCGCGCACCGGCCACCGGCCCGGGACCGGCCGACGCGCTCCGCGCCGTCGCCACGGGAAGCCGGGCCGGCCACCGGATGAACTTCCCCCGTCGACCCGGGGAACAGAGATCTCTCCGGGCGTTCTGTCCCTTTCGGCAGTCCTACGCTGACCCGGCGCGACAGCAGACAGGGGAGCAGTCTTGACCACCGCACAGCAGGACACGGGGACGGCGTCCGGCCTCGTCCCGCCCACCCGCGACCCGAGCGGTCCGCACATCCGGCGCTCGGCGGCCGGCCCCGAGCCGAAGACACGGCTGCGCGCCCTCGACGGGCTGCGTCTGCTTGCCGCGCTGATGGTGGCCGGGTACCACTACGGAGGCCGCGGTGGCGAGATCACCGAGGCCTGGGGCAGCTCGGCCGCCGTGCAGTTTCCGACCGCCCACGCCTGGCTGGCGTACGGTTGCCTCGGCGTGCAGATCTTCTTCGTGATCAGCGGCTTCGTGATCTGTCTGAGCGGCTGGGGGCGCACGCCGCTGGCCTTCTTCGCGTCGCGTGCCTCGCGTCTCATGCCGGCGTACTGGGCCGCGGTCGTGCTGGTGACACTGGTCTTCGCACTTCCCATGGTCGCGTACCAGGCCGTGTCGCCCAGTGACGCCCTGCTCAACCTGACTCTGTTGCAGCAGCCGTTGGGCGCGGACCGGGTGCTGGGGGTGTGCTGGACGCTATGGGCCGAGGTCCGCTTCTACGCCCTGTTCGCGCTGTGCGTGGTGCTGCCGGGCGTGAACCGGCGCCGTGTGGTGCTGTTCTGCGCGGTGTGGACGCTGGCGGCGGCGCTCGCCCAGGCTTCGGACGAACCGTTCCTCGACGTATTGCTGATGCCGCAGTACGCCCCGTACTTCATCGGCGGCATCGGGCTCTACCTGGTGCACCGGGACCGTCGCGACGCCCTGGCGTGGGGCATCGTCGGGGTCAGCTGGCTGCTCGGGCAGCACCACGCGGTGGCGGAGCTCTGGCGCCCGGAGAGCCCCGACGTGTTCTCCTACCGCTCGTCCGCAGTGATCGTCCTGATCGTGACGGTGGGTTTCGCAGCCGTGGCGGCCGTTGCGCTGGGTGCCATGAACCGGATCGACTGGCCGTGGCTGACGGTCGCCGGTGCGCTCACCTACCCGTTCTACCTGGTCCATGAACACCTGGGCTGGGTCGTGGTCGGCTGGCTGCACCGGGGACTGGGCGTGTCGTCGTGGGCGACGTTCCTCCTGACCCTGGCCGCGATGCTGACCCTGGCGTGGCTGCTGCATCGTTTCGTGGAGCGACGGTTCACACCACTGCTGCGAAACGCTCTGACGAAGGGCCTTTGACGATGCCTCGGTGCCTCCGGAGTTCGATCACCGCCCACGAACGCCGTCGAAGGTTTGAGCCACGTCTCTCTTCAGGTGCGGATCGCAGCCCGCACACCGCAGAACACGTCCGCTGACAGCTGCCCTGGCCTTGACGCTGACGGCGACCGTGCTGGGCGCACCCACTCCTTCCGCGGCCGTACCGGCGGCGGTCACCACCCCGTTCAAGGCGGGCGGCGAGGGCCACCGCTGCTTCCGCATCCCCGCGCTCGTCACGACGCCCTCGGGCGCCCTGCCGACGTTCGCCGAGGGCGGGTGACCACCTGCAGCGACATCGGGCACAACGACATCGTGATGCGGAAGTCCACGGACGGCGGACGGAGTCGGGGCCCGCTGAAGGTGGTCGTGGGCGGCGCCGACGAGGACTCGCACGGGAATCCGGCGCCGGTCGTGGACGCGGCGGCCGGGCGGGTGTCGCTGCTGTACGCGGCCGGCCCCCGGAGCGGGAAGCCGGGCGAGCCGGTCCGTGGGCACCGGAGCCTGCGCGTGGTGCACAGCGTGGACGACGGCACGGGAACGAGGAGGAGCGGGTGCGGCTGGGGTTCTCCGGTATCCGGTAGCGGGAACAGGAGCACCACCCCGCCACCGGCCCGCGAACAGACTTGACCTCAAGCAGAGTTGAGGTTCTAGGTTCGGCGCATGGACTACTCACACGACGACGCGGGACTCGCCCGCCAGCCGATCGGTTACTGGAGCGGGGCCGCGCACGGGGCGACGGTCGCCCATGTCCAGGCGGCGCTCGCCGAGCACGGGCTCACGCAGCCGCCCTGGTGGGTGCTGAACCAGGCGGTCGGCGCGGACGCCGGAGGGGTCGGCCGCGCCGAGGTGACCGCGCTGCTCAGCGGCTATACGGACGCGGGGGCGGACGGCATCGGGACGGCCGTGGACGAGTTGCTGGAACGGGGGCTGGTCACCCAGGACGACGGGGCCCGGCTGCGCATCACGCCTGAGGGGCGGGCGCTGCGCGACCGGGCGTACGAGCGGGTCATGCGGGCCCGTGCGGAGATCCACGCGGGGATCCCGGACGAGGAGTTCGTGGCCGCGCTGAAGGTGCTGCAGCGGATGATCCACAACGTCGGTGGCACCGCCTGGCACGAGTGAGGGCGGCCTCCCCGCGGCCTCCCCTTCGCCGCCCCGCACCCCGCCGAGCGCGAAACCCCTACACGCTGCTGAGCGAGAGCTTCGCCGCGAACCCGAGGAAGAGCACGCCCGCCGCCGAGGTCGCCCCCGCCGAGAGCCGCTTGCGGCGACGGAAGGCGGCGGCCAGGCGGGTGCCGCCGAAGATCAGCGTGGAGAGGTAGAGGAAGCTGGCGAGCTGGAGCAGCGTGCCCAGCACCAGGAACGACAGGGCCGGGTAGGCGTAGCCGGGGTCGACGAACTGCACGAAGAACGAGATCAGGAACAGGATCGCCTTCGGGTTGATCAGGCTGACCACCAGCGCCCGCCGGTAGGGGTTCTCCGTCGTCCCCGCCCCGGACGCCTCGGCGGCCTCCGCCAGTTCGGCGGTCCGCCGGTGCCGTTCGCGCCACAGGGACACCGCCGCGCGCAGCATGCCGATCGCGAGCCAGGTCAGATAGCCGGCGCCCGCGTACTTGACGATGGCGAACAGCAGGGGCGTGGTCTGGAGCAGCGAGGCCGCACCGAGCGCGGCGAGCGTCATCAGGACGGTGTCGCCGGTCCACACGCCCGCGGCGGCTTTGTAACCGGTCCGTACACCGCGTCGCGCCGCGACGGAGAGCACGTACAGCGAGTTCGGGCCCGGCAGGAGAACGATCAGCAGCAGGCCCGCGAGGTAGGTCGGAAGGTCGGTGACACCCAGCATGGACGGAGTTTCGCACACCCGTGCGCCGCCGTGCCCAGCCGTCTCGCCGACGGTCCCCGGCCGTCCTGTCGGCCGCCCGCCCGGCCGCCCCCGGCCACCCCCAGCCGTCTCGCCGTGACCTTTCGGCCGTCCTGCCGTGACCTGGCGCCACTACCGTCGTACGAAGGATTCGACCACCGGGCCGGACGGGCATCCGTCAGAGGAGCGCCGGTGAGGCACCGGACGGACCGGACACGAGCACGGGGGATGGGTGGGGATGGCGGGGATGGCACGCAGGAACGCGGGCAACGTCGGCGGAGAGAGCGACGCGTACGGGAACGGGGGCGACGGCGCCCCGTACGGCGGCACCCCGTACGGCAAGGGCACGCAAGGCGGCACCCCGTACAGCGAGGGCACGCACGGCGGCGCCCCGTACGGCGACGCCTCGTACGGCGACGCCTCGTACGGCAACGCCCCCTCCGCCCGGGGTTCCCGGCACGGGAGCCCGCGCGGCAGGCGTACGGCGACCGCCACCGCGGCCGGCGTCCTCGCGATAGCCGCCCTCGCGGCGGGGTGCGGGCCGCAGGACCCGGCCGCCGACGCGCTCGGGCAGCCGACGGCACCGGCACCCGCCACCACCGCCACGCCGTCTCCCGCCGCCCCCTCCCCCACCGAGGACGGAAAGGCCGACGACACCACGCCCACACCGACGCCCAGCGAGCCGTCCACCGCCCCGCCCCCCGCGTCACCCACCCCCGCACCCCGCCCGAGCACGGCCTCCCCGCAGCCCGAGGCTCTGATGCGGACGGGCTCCGAGGGGCCCCAGGTACGGGAGTTGCAGGCGCGGTTGCGCCAGGTCGGACACTTCGGGCGCAACCCCACCGGCTACTACGGCACGGTCACCGCCGAGGCCGTCCGGTCCTTCCAGGTCAAGCGGGGGGCGGAGGGGACCGGCGCGACGGACGCGGCCACCTGGCAGAAGCTGCTGGCCATGACCCGTACGCCGACGGCCGACGAGCTGGACCCGCCGACCGAGCGGCCGGTGGCGAAGCCGGACGAGCGCTGTCTCACCGGCCGGGTGCTCTGCATCAGCAAGAAGAGCCGGACGCTGGCGTGGATGATCGACGGCCGAGTGGTCTCGGCGATGGACGTGCGCTTCGGCTCGGAGTTCACGCCCACGCGGGAGGGCGAGTTCAAGGTCTTCTGGAAGTCCCGGGACCATGTGTCGACGCTGTACGACACCCCGATGCCGTACGCCCTCTTCTTCAGCGGCGGCCAGGCCGTGCACTACTCCGCCGACTTCGCGGCCAACGGCTACGGCGGCGCCTCGCACGGCTGTGTGAACGTCCGGGACAAGAAGAAGGTCGCGGCGCTCTTCGACCAGGTGAAGGACGGCGACAAGGTCGTCGTCTACTGGTGAGGGAGCCGCGCCGGATCCGGGACGTGCCCGCGGAGTGAGAGGGCGCGGACGGGACCGGGGGAACGTGTCCCGCCCGCGCCGATGCGCTGAGCCGAAGGTACGGGGGGAACCCCGGCTCGTCGCGCGGCCGATGACCAGTCGGCTCACTCTGTACTGCGCCCGGCCCTCGAAAAACGTCACACCTCACGTGAACGCTCGATGCGGGAGGTCTCCGCACGGGAACGGGAAGCGTGCCCGTACGCGAGAGGAAGCGCGTGCGTACGGGCGCGGGAAACCGACACGTCGGGGCAGGAAAGCCCGGGTCAGCGGGTGAGCACGGCGGTCGGGCCAGGCGCCGCCGACCGCATCGGAGCCACCGCCTCCGGCTCCGCCTCCGCGCGCACGCCGGCATCGGCCCGGCGCTCGCTGTCCGCGCGGGGCGGGACGGGCTCGAAGGAGACGGGAGGCAGGGAGCCGCCGTCGCCGTCGCCGGGCCCGTCGCCGTCACCGCCGCCGCTTCCGCTTCCCGGGCCTCCGGGACCGGACCCGTCGAGGAGCCGGTCGCAGAAGCGCTCCAGGTTCTCCTCGCCCTTGGCCAGCTGGACGAGTTGCCGCCGGCTCCGCTCGTCGAGGGTGCCGGCGCGGAAGGCCTTGCAGGCCTTGACGGACTTCGCGTACCAGTTGCCGTCCTGGCCGTGGCCGCCGGAGCCGCCGGGGCGCTCGTCGCCGCCGGTCGGGTCCTTGGTGGCGTTCTCGCGCCCCGACCCGCCCGATCCGCCCGAGGCGTCGGCGCCGCCGGACGTGCCCGGACCGACGGTCCCACCGGGCCGGTTCCGGTCGCCCGGGCGGTCGCCGCCGTCCGCCTCCGCGTCGATGCCGCCGCTCTCCGGCTCGGCCTTCTCCGGTGTGCCGGACTTCCGGCTGCCGGGCGGGGAGGCGGGGTCGGGGGCGTCGGGCGGGGACGGTTCGGGCGCGGTGGTCGGGTCCTCCAGGGGCAGCCCGGAGACCAGCGGTTCGGGGGTCGCCGCGGACACGGAGGAGGCGGGCGCGGGTGAGTCCTGGCCGCCGAAGGGGCCCGGGAGGACCCCCGCACCGGCGGCGACGGCCACCCCGCCGAGCGCGCACCCCGCGAGCGAGACGGCCAGGCCGAAGCGGACCGGGCGGCTCCAGCGCGGGCGGCGGGGCGGGGCGGAGGGGGCGGCTCCGATGTGGACGGAGTGCAGCGTTCCGGGCTGCCCGGGGAGGGCGGGGCCCGCGCTCCGCCCGGCGAGCCGGTCCCGGCCGGACCGGGTGGCCTGCCGGAAGGCGGTGAGCACGGCGTCCTCGCCGGGGAGTTCACCGGCGGGGGCACGGCGGGCGTCACGGGCCGCACCGAGTGCTTCGGCCAGCCGGAGGGCGTCGTCGCGGGCCTGGTCGCCGAGGGGTACGACCGGTTCGCCGCGGAGCAGTTTCTCCGCCGCGTCCTTGTCGAGCCACTCGTACTGCTCGTCGGCCATCACATGTCCCTCTGCGTCCACGGTCGCGAATGCGTCACACCGGGAGTGACCCCGGCCGGCGCCGCCGGACCGCCCCTTCCGGGGCGCTGAGAGGGTACGGCGCCGAGTTCCGCACCACCGACCCCGCCCTGACCTGCGTCGCTCCCGGCCCCCTGCGCCGAGGCCAGGGCACCCGCGTCGGAACCACCGCCGAGCCCGGACCCACCGCCCAGCCCGGGACCGCCGCCGGCCACGGACCCGCCGCCGGGGCCCGCTCCCGTACCGGACGCGGGCCCGCCGCGGGTGCGGGCGCCGGAACGGCCACCGGACGCGGCGGGAAACCCCCCGGCAGGCGCGGGCGGCACGGCGGCGGGGCGGGACGCGTCGGGCTGGTGCTCCCCGAGGAGTTCGGCGAGGCGCTTGAGGCCGCGATGGGCGGCGGTCCGTACGGCGCCGGGCCGCTTGCCGAGGGTCTGGGCGGCGCTCTTGGCGTCCAGCCCGACGACCACGCGCAGGACGACGGCCTCGGCCTGGTCCTGCGGGAGCTGGGCGATGAGGGACATCGTGCGGTCGGTGTCGAGCGCCTCCATGGCGTCACCGGCGGTGTCGGACTCGGCGGGCCGTCCGGTCAGCTCGGTCTCGTCGCCGCCGATCGCGGGGCGGCGGCTGCGCATCCGCAGATGGTCGAGCGAACGGTTGCGGGCGATCCGGGCCGCCCACCCCCGGAACCGGTCGGCGTCCCCGCTGAACCGGTCCAGGTCGCGCGCTATCTGGAGCCAGGCCTCGGATGCCACGTCCTCGGCGTCCGGCTCCCCGACCAGCGTCCGTATGTAACCCAACAACCGTGGCTGCACAGCGCGGTACACAGCACGGAAAGCGTCCTCGTCCCCGTCCTGTGCCGCGAGCACCGCGGCGGTCAGCTCCGCGTCGTCCCCCAGCACTCCCTCAACCCGCCCTGCTGTCCAAATCGCAGCTGGTCACCACTGCCGCGCCACTCTGCGCGACTCAGCACGCTACGTGGTCGGCGGGGGTCACGTCCATGACTTGTACAACTCGCAACAATTCGCGGCCCCGGGGCACGGTGTGACAGAAAACGCAGCCGCGACGCTGAGATGAGTACGGGGTCGTGCTGCGACCCCGTGGAAGACGGCCGGGGCCTCTCCTGTGGGGGGTGGCGGCCCCGGTCGTCGCTCCAACAATTAGCCCTCTGACCTGCGCTTTTGTGGGGCACTTACCCCCTCCGTGACCAACGGCGTGACCAACGCGCCAGCGAGTCCCTCTCGCAGGGTCGCGTGACCAGCGGGATTTCCCTCCGTGACCAACGACGTGACCAACCCGTCGAGCGGTCAGCCAATGCGCCCCAGCCCGATGCGCTGCGCGGTCCCCGACGCGAGCTTCCGCGCCCCCTCCACCCGGCGCTTGCCGTACTGGGACATCGTGTAGCCCGGCGAGTGGTGCCTCACGTTGGCCGAGACCTCAACGGGGTTCTCGCCAGCGTCCAGGTCGTTGGTGACCTTGCTATGCCGCCAGTCGTGGATACGGAACCTCTCGGGAAGCTCCAGCCGCGTCCTGGTGGTTCGCCACCGAGCGCTGACCTGGCCGACGTCCTCCTGGCCGGGCACCTCCACCACGAGCACTCGACACCGACGGACCCAGGACGTTCATCCAGGTACCGGCCCTGGAGTCCGAAAGCACGTGGCGGCGGCACCGGACGGGCACTCGCGGCGCACCCGGCCTGATGGTCATGGTCGCCAAGGACGGCGCGGTCCCAGTGAAGGAAGTGGTCCGGTGACCGAATCCGCGGACTGGTCCGTCATCACCCGAGAGACAACCCTGACGTTTGTGCCTGGCCGGCCATCGGTTCGGATCGGATCGAATCGGTGCGGTAGGACCGGTTTCACGCCGACCCTGCTACGCAGCGCAGCCGAAAATCTCTTGCGTAGTCGTCTGAGTACTCGATACCCAGCATCGAGACGACAAGGAGCACAGAATGACGACCCGTCTGGGTTCATCGAACGAGTTCTGCTGGATGGACCTCAAAACCCGTGACTTGGCCGGCACCGCCACCTTCTTCTCGAAGACGCTGGGCTGGCGCTTCGCGGTGGACGAGAAGGACTGGCGAAAGGCCACCAAGATAGCCATCGACGGCCACCTGATCGGTGGCGTGAGCGACCTGGCGAACCCGGTCTACCCACCGGGAACACCCGCCCACATCGCCTACTACTTGGCAGTCGACAACGTCGACCGTCGCGCCGAAGTGGCGACGGAGAACGGCGCTCGTCTTGTCGTACCTCCCTTCGACGCGGGCGATCAGGGGCGCATGGCGACATTGATTGATCCGGTAGGTGCCGCTTTCTCCCTGTGGCAGCCGCGCAACTTCACCGGATGGCAGTTCCCGCCCCACTTGGCGGGTGCCCCGCACCGCATGGTCCTGACGTGCGACCAGCCTGAGAAAGCCCGGCGCTTCTACGACAAGACGACGGGGACCCCTCTGAACTGCGCCGATTTCATCGCTACACGTGGACCCAGCGCATCCCTTCCGCAGTGGGAACTTGCGGTCGACGTCGAGGATTTGGACAGCGTCGTCGTACGCGCACACGAACACGGCCATGACTCGGCCACCTGGTCCGAGAAAACCGGTCGTCGTGTTGTGCGGTTGAGCAGCCCAGAGGGACTGGCATTCCTGGTTCGCTGCCTTGAGCAGTGACTCGGCCGTCGATCAGGCGGTGGTCGGCGTGAAGCACAGCTCGACCTTGTCTTCTTGCGGGCCCACAGGCGGATCTTGCTGCCCTTGTGGGCGGACCGGTTGTCCAGGATCACGTAAATCGGTGCGCCGTCTGGTCGAGCGGCCCGGATCGATCGCAGCGCGGCCGGCGACGGGGCGGTGCCTTTGCGGCAGCGGTTGACGCCCCGGAGGGTGTCGTCGCCGACCGAGTAGCAGCCGTGGAAGTAGGTCACCCCATGGGTGCGATGGAAGGTCGCCGGCAACCGGTCCGGCTTGCCCTCCTTCGCCCAGCAGGACCCGCCGGTGGGGCGGATGCCGAGCGGCCCGAACTCGTCGAAGGCGAAGGTGCGGTCAGGGCGCTCGGTCAGCGCGTACGCCTGGTTCTTGCGGGAGACTGAGTCTTCCGGGAGGGGAAGTCTGTCAGGAGTGGTACAGGACCCGCACCAGCATGGTGGCGTCCGGCAGTCTGTCCAGGTAGGCGTTGAAGGCGGCGTGATATTCCTGGGTGCCGCCCTCGATCCACCGGCCGTCGAGGGTGAGCAGTGCCCAGGTCGGCAGGACGTCGGCGTACTGCTCCGCAACGTACGCGTCCCGGTCCGGCAGGATGAACTGCACCGGATCGTCGCCGAACCGCTCCCGCAGTACCGGATCGGCGTACACAGCGCGGATCAGCGGCTGGCTCTCGTGCTCCGCCCGTGCCTGCTCGAAGGAGTACCGCTGCTGGGGGTCGAGTCGCACCCGTGCCCAGAAGTGGTGCGCCGGGAGAGCCGCCGGATACCCGGCGGAGAACTCCTGCCACGCGTCCCAGCGCCGGGCCGCTTCCTCGGCGACCGCCACCCGGTCGGCATCGAGGTCGAGCAGAGCTTTGGGCCCGCCGGCGCACCGGTCGCCCAGGCGCGGCTCGTTCTTCTCCTCACCGTCCCTGACGATCCGCGGATCGTCCTCGTATCCGGGGCGTACAGCGAAGTCCCAGCCCGACGCGATGTACCAGTAGTCCCACTCCCCGTCCCCGCCGCCGGGCAGATCGTCCTGCCGGTTCATGTCGAAAGGCGCCATGGCCTCGGCGATTGCCCGGTTCAGGGCCTCCCCGGGCGCGCAGGGCGGGAGACAGACGGTGACGCATTGCTTGGCCATGGTCTTTCCCTCCGGGGGTCTCGGTCGCTGCATGCTCCACCCTCTCAGGCGACGGAAGGCGGCCCACAGTTGTAGATCATGCCGTCGCAGTCACTGAAGACGGTGGTCACACCCGAGGCGATGGAGCCGAGCATGTCTGCGGGCGTGTCCGCAATGTGGGTTGGTCGTTGGTCCGTTCGTGGTGCGTCGTCATGAAGTGACTGATCGGGCCTGGGCGGTGATCGGGCCGTTGTTGGCCCCGTCGCGGATGGGGCGGCCGGTGCGGGACCGGCGGCATCACCTGCACCATCCCCGAACGCACCGACCAGATCAGCGGACGGCGACGACGCGGCGAGACACTCTGCCGCCTCGACCGCACCGCCTACCGGCGCCGCAACGTCGTCGAACGCTGCTTCAACAAACTCAAGCAGAACAGAGCCCTCGCGACCGGCGCGCGTGCTGTGACCGGACCCACCCCGTGGGCCGACGTCGGGCCGTGCCCCCGGCATCCCGACCCTGTGGACCGGTACGGCCGGAGGCCTGTAAGCCCGCGTCGGCTCTATGGCGTCACCCGTCGGCGTCCGGGACATGGCCCGTGTCCCGCTCGTGGTCGACCACCGTGCCGCTCGTGCCGGAGAGCGTGCGGCCCTCGGGGGTGGTCACCGGCAGTCCCGTACGGCCGCAGGCCCTGACCACCGGCCAGGAGGAGAGGCCGTGACGGCACCGGGTCTGCACGCGTTCGACCGGCGCCCTCCCACGGTGTACGTCACCGTGGGCGCGCAGGGGTCGGAGCAGATCACGCGGAGAGACTGGTGGGAGAGGCCGGTGGACGTGGTCCTGTCCGCGGCGTCCCGCTGACGACGCGCCCCGGGGCGGGCCGGCAGGGCACGCTCCGGGTCTCCGGGGCCTCCGGGGTCAGTTCTTCTTCTCGCCCAGACCCTGGACGTACTCCTGGGCTTTGTCGACGGCGGTGTCGATCTTGTCGCTGTGCTTGCCGTCGGTCTTGCTGTCGATGAAGTCGCCCGCCTTCTCCAGCCCGTCGGAGATCTTGTCCCCGTGGGCCTCGGCAAGGGTCTCGGCCTTTTCCTTCAGACCCTTCAGAGCATCGAACATCCGGAATCCGTCTCCTCCACTCGAAACTGCCTGGCGGTGCGCATTCTTTCACGGTGCATCCGGTCCGCCGGACGGAAACCGGAAGGAACCGGACGGCGAAGGGCGAGCCGATAGGCTGCTCGACCGGAAGCAATCGGCGGCGAACTGCATGGGGTGGGCCAGGTCATGACGAGGCGACAGAGCTGGTGGCGGCGAGGGCTGGCGGTCGGGGCCGTGTTCGCGCTGGCCGGATGCGCGGCGATCGAGGACGCGACGCAGCCCGAGCCCGCGGACGGGAAGCCGTCCGCCTCGGCCTCGGCGTCCACCGGGGCCGGCGGCGGTGGCGGTACGGCGGCCGACGACTCGGCCCTGCCGGGCATACCGACCGCGGAGCAGGCGCGGAAGGAGCTGGCCGGGCTCACGGTGGCCAAGCACGGTTCGATGTCCGGATACAGCCGGGCGAAGTTCCCCCACTGGGCGTCGCAGGGCGAGTCCTGCGACACGCGGGAGACCGTGCTGGAGCGGGACGGCACGGACGTCGAGCGCGACGACCAGTGCCGGGCGGTCGCCGGGAAGTGGACCAGCGTCTACGACGACAAGGCCTTCACCGAGGCCCGCGACCTGGACATCGACCACATGGTGCCGCTCGCCAACGCCTGGCGCTCCGGGGCCAGGACGTGGACCCAGGAGAAGCGCAAGGAGTTCGCCAACGACCTGGCGCGGCCTCAGCTGCTGGCGGTGTCGGCCGCGACGAACCGTTCCAAGGGGGACCAGGGGCCGGACGAGTGGCAGCCGCCGTCCAAGGCGTACTGGTGCACCTACTCCCGTGCCTGGGTGTCGGTGAAGGCCTCGTACGAACTCTCGGTGACGGAGGCGGAGAAGGAGACGCTCACCGAGATGCTGGACACCTGCGGCTCGTGACGCCGGGGCGCGCGAAGCCCGGCCCACGGAACGGGAACGCGTGGACCCGAGACGCGTGGACCTGAGACGCGGGTAGCCGGGGCTCGTGCGCCCGTCTCCGTGGGGCCCGCACGCGTGGGGCCCGCGTCCGTGGGCCCGCGGCTCGTTGACCTGTACCTCTCCTGAACGGAAAGCACCT
This sequence comes from Streptomyces araujoniae, assembly GCF_050871195.1. Lineage (NCBI taxonomy): Bacteria > Bacillati > Actinomycetota > Actinomycetes > Kitasatosporales > Streptomycetaceae > Streptomyces > Streptomyces araujoniae. The sequence continues at coordinate 4,987,602 of NZ_CP194070.1, read as the reverse complement.
CATGAACGGACCCGACCCGGACCGGACCGAGCAGTTCGTGGACGACGTCGAGGCGGGACGCGGCGGGGCGATGACCGACGAGGTGGGCGTCGTCACCGGTGAGCTGACGGTCTCCACCACCCTGCGGCCCGACGGGCGCGCCGACATCGCCGTCCAGTACACGGGCGCGGAGGAGTGGTACGTCCTCACCGGCAGCCCCGTCCCGCTGCCCTCCGCCGGTCTGGAGGCCCTGCACCGGGACATCCTCGACCGCGTACGCCGGGGAGGCGGCGCTCAGGCCGGGTGACGGGCGACCGGGGGGCTCGCCCGCCGCCAGCCGGTCACGGTCGGCCATGGCCCGCGGCGGGGCCATGGCCCTCGGTCAGTGGTCGTCCCAGTGGCCGTCGTGCGCCGAGTGGCGGTGGCCGTCGTGGATGTAGTCCACGTGGTCGCCGTGCGGGACGGCGACATGGCCGCAGTCCCGGCCGTGCTGGTGGTCGTGGCCCTCGTGGATCTCGTGTCCGGACTTCGCGCATTCGTCCACGTGGTCGCCGTGCACCCGGTGCAGGTGGCTGTCGTGGACGTAGTCGACGTGGTCCTCGTGCGGCACCGCGACGTGGCCGCAGCCCGGAGCGTGCCGATGGTCGTGGTCGGCGTGGGGGCGGTGCTCCGTGGTGGTGGACATCTGCGCGGCTCCTCCTCGACTGGGGCATGGCGGTACCGGCCGAAGAGCCGGACGCACACACCTCGCGGCTTTTAGCCGATTTTATCCCTTCTGGGGTACGGAGTCCGGCGAAGCTGCGCGGAGCGGGTGAGTGGATGGCACGGGTGGCGTGAGCGGCCCGACCCACGCGGGTGACGCGGTCAGCCCCTGATGCGGGCCCGGCGCGACATGACCGCGCGCAGCACCCGGCGCCCTTCCGTGGACAGGTCCAGGGCCTTGCGCACCCCTGCGCCGCTGCCCGCCGTGCCGCCGGTCTCCGCGAGGATCTCCAGGATCCGGATCTGCCGCTCCAGTTCCCCCGCCACCAACGGCCCCGCACCCTCCGCCTCCCCGGCACGTGCCGCCTTCAGGAGGTCGGCGGTGTCCTGCGGGGCGTCCCCGTCCGGGGCGTCGAACCGGCTGTGGATCTCCAGCGCGACCAGCGAGCAGGCGTCCGCCCACTCCCGTAGCGGCGCGGGGGCGAAGTCGGAGGGAGCCGCCGCCAGCATGGCGCGCACCCGGGCGGCCGGACCGTCCCCGCCGTCCCCGTCGGTCCCAGCCCGCGCCGCCTCTTCGTCCAGCTCCGCACGGACGGCCGTGAGGCGGATGGCCCAATCCCGCCCGTTCTCACAGCTCGCCCAGAGCGGTCGCAGCGGCTCGGGCCCGTCCGGCCCCGTGAGCAGGGGCAGACAGCGGTCCAGGCAGGCCACGGCGCCGGCGGCGAGCGCGCGCTCGTCGGCGGATTCGATCAGTTCGAGCAGACTCATCGACATCTCCCTCGGTCTACCGCGTACTGCGCCGAATGGCTGAAAATCGTCACTATCGGCGCCGGAGCAGACGGTGATCCGTCACCAGACCGTCGTACGCAAGCGCCGTACCGAGCCCTCGTACTCAACCGCCGCACCCAACCGCCGTACGAACCGTGGCGAGGAACCGTGGCGCGGAACCGTCGTTCGGAGTTGTCCTGGGGGAAGGCCGTTTACGGAGCCGTCAGCTGCTCGGACCCGGTCCGCGAGGCCCGCAGCTCCGCCCGCGCCACCTGCATGCGGGTCAGGGCGCGGACGAAGACGATGGCCAGCACCGCGGAGACGATCTCGAACGCGTCGGCCGCCACCACCAGTCCGAGGCCCTCCACGGTCTGCTCCGGCGTCTCGGCGCTTTCCTCCATGCGCGCGGTGAACGAATTCAGGAACGTGGAGACGATCCACACGGCCCACCAGAGGCGGAGCGGTGTCCGGGAGACGGTGGGCCTGCCGCCCTCGGGGCCCGGGACGGCGCTCCCCTCCCAGATGCCGGCGGCCACCCGGTAGGGGTACCAGAGGTTGGCGAACGGCACGAACCAGCCGCCGACCGACCAGCCCGGCCCCATCCTCTGCGCGCCCGGGTCGAAGACCTCGGCGTTCCGGCGGGTGCGGTGGAACCAGACGATGAAGACGACGGCGGTGACCACGAAGACGACCAGCTGGCCGGTCTGGGCCGCCGAGAGGAGCCGCTCGGCCGTCACGCCCCGGCTGCCGTGCACGGCCGGGTCACCCTGCTCGGCGAGGCCCTGCCACAGGGAGCGGAGGTGGAGCCCCCCGCCGATGGCGACCAGGTCCGTCACGATGACGGCGCCCAGCAGCACGGTCACCGCGCGGGAGAGGCCGACCGGCGAGCGCGGCCAGGTGCCCACGCCCCAGCCGCCGGGGCCGGTCGCCGCGGGCTCCGGCCGGCCGGGCAGCGGGGTCCGGGCACCCGGGCAGGAGGCGCAGAGGCCGTCGTCGGTGACGGCCGTTCCGGTACGGCAGCGGACGCAGAGCATGAGACGTTCCCCCCGGGGCGCGGGTCACGCGGAGGGCGGCCCTCCGGGACAGCGCCCGTACGACAAGTGGTCGGTGACCTCGCACGTCCCTCCCCCGGGGCGCGCGCGGCCGACGGACCGTAGCCCGTGGAAGGGGCGTCTGTCCAAGGACCCGCACCCCGCACCCGTGGAGAAGCGCGTGTCCAAGGACCCGATCCCCGTACTCGTGGAAGGGGCATCTGTCCGAGGACCCGGCCCCCGCACCCGGGTGCAAGGACCCGCGCCCCGCACCCTCAGCCCGCGCTGCCCGTCCGGGCCGCCAGCTCCTGGAACTGGTCCCAGGTCAGCTCCGGCTTCCGCGGGTCCCACAGCTTCTGCGAGGTCGCCACGAGCGGCATCCTGATGCCGTCCGCGACCTGCTGCACGGTCTGCGCGTCGGGGAGGTCGCCCCAGACCGCGAACCGGCCGCCGAGGATCTGCGGCGAGTAGCGGGCCGCCACCGGCTCGGTGCCGCGCAGCACCAGCGGGGTCCACTGCTCGTAGATCCGCTTGCCGGTCGGGTAGACGAACTCGTTCGGCTCACCGAGCACGTAGTAGAGGAACTCGTCGTTGAGGTTGAGCATCTTGTAGCCCGCCGCCAGGTACTCCTGCGGGGGCCGGGCGCCGATCTCCTTGCCGGTCCAGTACTCGATCTCGATGTTCTTGTCCGCGACGACCTTCGAGTCGCGGAAGAGGCCGTCGTTCCACGCCTTGACGGTGCGGCCCTTGGGCTCCACCACCGCCGCCCGGTCGTTGAGCCAGCCGGTGGCGAGGTCCTCGATCGTGGCGCCGGAGCCGTGCTTCTGCTCGGCGGCCCGCTGGAGCTGCGGGTAGGAGGCGGCGGGGTCGCGGACCATCAGCGCCTGGTACTCGTCGGCGCCCAGGTGCCAGAACTTCCCCGGGAACAGGTCGGTGTACTCGTCGAGCAGCTCGTCGATCAGCTTCGCCGCGCCGGGCTTGGAGATGTCGATGGAGCCGCGCGACTCCCGGCCCTGGGTGTTGCGGAGCTGGAGGTCGGGGTGGGCGCGCAGCACGGCGCCGAGGTGTCCTGGCGAGTCGATCTCGGGGACGACCTCGATGTGCAGGCTGTTGGCGAGCCCGACGATACGGCGGACCTCGTCCTGGGTCAGGGCCTCGTCCGAGACCACCTCGGGGTGGGTCTTCGACTCGATCCGGAACGCCTGGTCGTCGGAGAAGTGCAGGCCGAGCTGGTTGAGCTTGAGGTCGCCCATCTCCCGTATGCGGTCCTCTATCCACTCCGCGCTGTAGTGCTTGCGGGCGATGTCGAGGTTCAGTCCGCGCTGCGGGCGGTCGGGGCGGTCGTTGACCACCCCCTCCGGCACGGTCTTGTCCGCCTTCAGGGACTGCTTGAGTGTGCGGGTGCCATAGAAGACGCCCGACTCGTCGGGGCCGGTGATCCGCACCTTCCGGTCGCGGACGGTCAGCGTGTACGACTCGGCCGGCCCCTGGTCCTTCGCCCCGAGCGCCAGCTGGACATCCCCCTCGCGGGCGTCCTCGGCGCCCCGGTAGTGGATGTTCAGCTCCCTGGCGAGCAGCTGGGCCTCGTCCGCGAGGACCTCGCTGCCCTTGGCGATGACGACCGTGCTGTCCTCGCCGGGCCGCCAGCCGGGTCCGCGCGCGGCGGTGTGCTCACGGACCGCCGGGATGGTGCTCGGGGCGGTGGAGAGCGGGTAGCTGCGGGAGGGTGACGGGGCTGCCGCCGACGCGGAGGTCCCGGACGGGGACGCGGCGTCGCGGGACGGGTGGCTGCCGGAGCCTTCCGGCCAGACGACGACGGTGAGGACGGCGGCGGCCGCGACCGTGGCGGCCGCGCCGGTGACGAGGGCACCTCGCGTGGGCGACATCGCTCAGATTCCTCCGGGATAGGGGCCAGGGCCAGGGGAGCAAAGGGGGAGAGGATTGATGAATAGGCTGAAAGACTGACATTCCTGCCGCCGATCCGCCCACCGAGAACGAGCGCCGAGCGTACGGAACCCCGGATTCCGCAGGTCAGGGGGGTGTCAGCGGAGCGTCAAAGGTTCCGAAACTCTCCCGTTCGGGTGATTTTCAGCCGATCCCCCGGACGGCCGTCGGCCGATCTCGCTAGCGTTGCGCACATTCGTCCCTCCCTTCACTCCCCTCCCTGGAGCCCTCGGGAAGCCGCCCGGAAGCCCTGAGCGGCGCCGGGAGGTCCCGCCCTGGAGGCCGCACTTCCGGAACGTCCCCTCCCACCCCGCGCACGTCCCCCGCACGCCCCACGTGTGCCTCGCCTTCACCCCGCGTACGCCCCCGTGGGGCAACCTTGTCGGCCTCCTGCCCCTCTTCAGGGGCACAGATGCCGTTGATCCGAGGAGTCCACGCTGTCCAGGTCCAGCGAGTCCCCCGCCGGCCTGCCCGAGCAGTCCGCACCCCCGGCCGGGCCCTCCGCCGTACCCGTGCAGCACCGCCGTCCGCCGCAGCCCGGCGGTGGTGCCGGGCTGTCCCCCGCCCAGGTGGCGGCCGGGCTCGCCCGGTTCAACGAGGCCCCCTTCGCCATCGCCGAGGCCGCGCTCGCGGAGTGCTGCGGCAGCCGCCGCTGGGCCCACCGGATGGCCGCCCACCGGCCCTTCCCCGATCTGCCGTCGCTGCTGGCCGCCTCCGACGAGGCGGGGTACGACCTGGCGCCCCGGGACATCGCGGAGGCGCTCGCCGCCGAGCCGGCCCCCTTCCTGCACGACGACGCGCCCCGCGCCGCCCATCTCGCGCTCCAGGCGGCGCACGCGGCGTACGAGAGCAGATTCGGCCATTCCTTCGTGATCTGCCTGGATCCGTGCCCGCCCTCGCAGGCCGTGGACCAGGTTCTGGCCGCCATCCGGGTCCGGCTGACCCACGAGATGGACGACGAGCGGGCCCTCACCGCCGATGAGCTGCGGCGACTGGCCCGGAGCAGGCTCGTCGACCTGGTGGCCGGGGGCTGGTGAGCCGGGGAGCGCGGCCCGGACCCACCTGAGCGGGACGGCAGCCGGGAAAGACCCGCTCTAGCCCGTACGTGCCTGTTTGATTGCCACTTTGATCACACCAGAGGCCCCCGCGCGAACGAACCGACAAAGCGTCGCTACGATGGCCGGGGCCGGTGGACCGTACCCGGCCGGGTCAGACCGACAGTCAAGCCGGCCGACCCCAATCCCCGCTCCCGGAGGGTTCTTCCGTGCCGGCTGGAACGCTGTACCGCGGCCGGGAAGGCATGTGGTCCTGGGTGGCTCATCGAGTCACCGGTGTCCTCATTTTCTTCTTCCTGTTCGTACATGTCCTGGACACCGCTCTCGTCCGCGTCTCCCCCGAGGCCTACGACGACGTCGTGGCCACGTACAAGACGCCGATCGTCGCGCTCCTCGAATACGGCCTGGTGGCCGCGATTCTCTTCCACGCGCTGAACGGTCTCCGGATCATCGCCGTGGACTTCTGGGCCAAGGGCCCGCGACTCCAGAAGCAGATGCTCTGGACCGTGGTGGGCATCTGGATCGTGCTGATGGTGGGGGCCCTGTACCCCGTCCTCGGTCACGCCGTACGCGACGTCTTCGGGAGCTGAGGCCCATGTCCAGCGAGACTTCTTCCGCAGCCGCGATCGGCGACGTCGAGGGCGTGAGCCTGTACGACGTCGACAACCCGGCCCCGGTGATCGAGCCCCCGCGCAAGCGGACCAGCAAGACGCCCAAGGGTTCGCGCACCAACTTCGAGATGTACGCCTGGCTCTTCATGCGCCTGTCGGGCATCCTCCTGACCGTCCTCGTCATCGGCCACCTGCTGATCCAGCTGGTGCTCGACGGCGGCGTCTCCAAGATCGGCTTCGCCTTCGTGGCGGGTCGCTGGGCCTCGCCGTTCTGGCAGGCCTGGGACCTCATCATGCTGTGGCTCGCCATGCTCCACGGCGCCAACGGCCTCCGTACGGTCATCAACGACTACGCCGAACGGGACAGGACCCGCTTCTGGCTGAAGATGCTCCTGTACACCGCCACGGTGTTCACCGTCCTGCTGGGCACGCTGGTGATCTTCACCTTCGACCCGAACATCCGCTAGGCGCCGGGACAGAGGGACCAGAGGAAAACCATGCAGATCCACAAGTACGACACCGTCATCGTCGGAGCCGGCGGCGCCGGCATGCGCGCGGCCATCGAGGCCACCAAGCGCAGCCGCACCGCCGTGCTGACGAAGCTCTACCCCACCCGCTCCCACACGGGCGCCGCGCAGGGCGGCATGGCCGCCGCGCTCGCCAACGTGGAGGAGGACAACTGGGAGTGGCACACCTTCGACACGATCAAGGGCGGCGACTACCTGGTCGACCAGGACGCCGCCGAGATCCTCGCGAAGGAGGCCATCGACGCCGTCCTCGACCTGGAGAAGATGGGCCTGCCGTTCGGCCGCACGCCCGAGGGCAAGATCGACCAGCGCCGCTTCGGCGGTCACACCCGCAGCCATGGTGAGGCCCCGGTCCGCCGGGCCTGCTACTCGGGCGACCGCACCGGCCACATGATCCTCCAGACGCTGTACCAGAACTGCGTCAAGGAGGGCGTGGAGTTCTTCAACGAGTTCTACGTCCTGGACCAGCTGATCACCGAGGTCGACGGGGTCAAGAAGTCCGCCGGCGTCGTCGCGTTCGAGCTGGCGACCGGCGAGATCCACGTCTTCCAGGCGAAGTCGGTCATCTACGCCTCCGGCGGCACCGGCAAGTTCTTCAAGGTGACGTCCAACGCCCACACCCTGACCGGTGACGGCCAGGCCGCCTGCTACCGGCGCGGTCTGCCGCTGGAGGACATGGAGTTCTTCCAGTTCCACCCGACGGGCATCTGGCGCATGGGCATCCTGCTGACGGAGGGCGCCCGCGGTGAGGGCGGCATCCTCCGCAACAAGGACGGCGAGCGCTTCATGGAGAAGTACGCGCCCGTCATGAAGGACCTCGCCTCGCGCGACGTCGTCTCGCGCTCCATCTACACGGAGATCCGCGAGGGCCGCGGCTGCGGTCCGGCCGGCGACCACGTCTACCTGGACCTGACGCACCTGCCGCCGGAGCAGCTGGACGCCAAGCTCCCGGACATCACCGAGTTCGCGCGGACCTACCTCGGCATCGAGCCCTACACGGACCCGATCCCGATCCAGCCGACCGCGCACTACGCCATGGGCGGCATCCCGACCAACGTCGAGGGCGAGGTGCTGGCCGACAACACCACCGTCGTCCCGGGCCTGTACGCGGCCGGCGAGGTCGCCTGTGTCTCCGTGCACGGCGCCAACCGCCTCGGCACCAACTCGCTGCTCGACATCAACGTCTTCGGACGGCGTTCGGGCATCGCCGCCGCCGAGTACGCGGCGAAGAGCGACTTCGTCGAGCTGCCCGAGAACCCGGCCCAGCTCGTCGCCGACCAGGTGGAGCGGCTGCGCAACTCGACGGGCACCGAGCGGGTCGCCGAACTGCGCACGGAGCTGCAGGAGTGCATGGACGCCAACGTGATGGTGTTCCGCACCGAGCAGACCATCAAGACGGCGGTCGAGAAGATCGCCGAGCTGCGCGAGCGGTACCTCAACGTGTCCATCCAGGACAAGGGCAAGCGGTTCAACACCGACCTGCTGGAGGCCATCGAGCTGGGCAACCTGCTCGACCTGGCCGAGGTCATGGCGGTCTCCGCGCTCGCCCGCAAGGAGTCCCGCGGCGGTCACTACCGCGAGGACTACCCGAACCGCGACGACGTCAACTTCATGCGCCACACCATGGCGTACCGCGAGGTGGCCGCCGACGGCGCCGAGTCGATCCGGCTCGACTACAAGCCGGTCGTGACGACCCGCTACCAGCCGATGGAGCGTAAGTACTGATGGCTACCCCGACCCTGGACAAGACCGGCAACGCCGAGGCCGGCTTCGCCGACTCCCCGTTCATCACGGCCACGTTCCGCATCCGCCGCTTCAACCCCGAGGTGTCGGACGAGGTCCAGTGGCAGGACTTCCAGATCGAGATCGACCCGAAGGAGCGTGTCCTCGACGCCCTTCACAAGATCAAGTGGGAGCTCGACGGGACCCTGACGTTCCGCCGTTCCTGCGCCCACGGCATCTGCGGTTCCGACGCGATGCGGATCAACGGCAAGAACCGGCTCGCCTGCAAGACGCTGATCAAGGACATCAACCCGGAGAAGCCGATCACGGTCGAGGCCATCAAGGGCCTCACGGTCCTCAAGGACCTCGTGGTCGACATGGACCCGTTCTTCCAGGCCTACCACGATGTGATGCCCTTCCTCATCACCAAGGGGAACGAGCCGACCCGCGAGCGCCTGCAGTCCCCCGAGGACCGCGAGCGCTTCGACGACACCACCAAGTGCATCCTGTGCGCCGCGTGCACGTCCTCGTGCCCGGTGTTCTGGAACGACGGCCAGTACTTCGGCCCGGCGGCGATCGTCAACGCGCACCGCTTCATCTTCGACTCGCGCGACGAGGCCGGTGAGCAGCGGCTGGAGATCCTCAACGACCGTGACGGCGTGTGGCGTTGCCGTACGACGTTCAACTGCACGGACGCCTGCCCGCGTGGCATCGAGGTCACCAAGGCGATCCAGGAGGTGAAGCGCGCGCTCATCACGCGTCGCTTCTGATCCGGGCGCGGATCTCCGCGCGGCATCTTCGCGGGCCCCGTCCGCCGTGGTCGTCATGACCCCGGCGGGCGGGGCCCGTTGCTGCGTACGGGCGATACGAGCGGTACGGTCGTGCGGAGCCTGACGCGCACAGAGAACGGGGATCCCCATGAGCGAGCCGCAACCCGGACCGGGCGACGCCTACAAGTGGGGTCCTCCCCGGCAGCCCGCCCACCCGCCGACGGTGGCCGACGGCCAGGCGTACGGCTACCCCTCGCCGGGCGCCACGCCCGCGTACGGCTATCCCCAGCCGCTCCCCGAGTCCGCGACCCAGCCCGGTCCCGGTTACGGCTATCCGTACCCGGCGCAGCCGACGATGCCCGGTGCGTACCTGCCCGTGCCCCAGGGCGTGCCCGGCCAGGGCGGGGTGCCGATGCTGTCGATCGGGGACATCACGGTCCTGAGCGACGCGATCGTGACCCCGTCGGGGACGATGCCGCTCAGGGGGGCGGTCTGGACGGCCACCGACATGACGCGCACCGAGGAGAAGATCCCGGCGCACGCGATCGTGCTGGCGATCGTCTTCGCCCTGTTCTGCCTGATCGGCCTGCTCTTCCTGCTGATGAAGGAGAAGCGGACCGTGGGCTTCGTGCAGGTGACCGTCACCAGCGGCGGCCGGCACCACGGCACGATGATCCCGGCCATGGGCCCGCACACCTTCCCCGCCGTGATGGGCCAGGTCAACCAGGCCCGTTCGATGAGCGTCTGAGCGGGGCCACCCGGTCATGGCACGTTTCGAGCACACGGTCACCGTCGCCGCCCTGGACCGCGGCTGGTTCGAGGAGACCGCCGGACATGTGGTGGACCTCTTCGAGGCCTCCCGCGAGCAGGACGGGGCGATCCTCCTGCCCGACGGGCGCCCGGTGCACGGGCTGCGGCTGCTGAAGGGGCGTCATCTGCAGCCGGGGGCGGAGTACGGGGAGACACCCGGGGAGAAGGAGCCCGCCGCGGAGCCCGCCGCCCTGCGGAAGGGTGGCGCCCCGGATTCCGCCGCCCCGCCGGAGAAGGCCCCGCAGGAGCCCGCCGTGGAGTCCGCCGTCCTCCGCGAGTGGCGGCCCTCCCGGGTGATCGCGGTGGAGAGCCACGCGGTGGACGAGGGCATGTCCATGCGTGTGGGAGTACGGCTGCGGGAGCCCCGGGCCCCGAAGTCGCTGGAGTTCTCCCTCGACGGGCACAACCCCGAGGGCGGCTCCCTGTACCGCTTCTCCGGCCGCGCCAAGGCCGACCTGCACGCCTGGTGGGCGGCGCTGGACCTGCCCCCGGCGGCTCCCCCGGCCGCCCGGGCACCGGTCGTCGGCACGGCCGTCCACCGGCTCGGCAAGGCCCGTCTCACGGTCACCCCGCGCGCGACCGGGGACGGCTCCTGGCGGGTCACCGTCGTGCTGAGCGTGCGCGGGCGGTGGCTGCTGCGGCCGGTCGCGGCGGTGGGGCTGCTCTTCGCCCGGAAGCCGGTCGAGCGGGGGTTCCGCGAGGCGGTGGACTCCTCGGTGGCGGAGTGGGCCGGGATGCTGGCGGAGCTGCCGCGGCTGCGCGGTGAGGCGCTGCGCGCGGAGATCGCGGACGCGCTGACCGAGCCGCCGGAGCCCGTGGCCGAGGAGCCGGAGCCCTCGGAGCCCGCGCCGAAGCCCCTCTGACGCGGAGCACCCCTGTAGACCCCTTCTTGAACATGTTCAAGAAGGGGTCTACAGTCATGCCCACAAGGAGTTTTGAACGCGTTCAAAGGAGGGTGGGGCATGGACCTCACTGTGGTCGCGTACGTCGTCTACCTGCTCATCAGCGTGGCGCTCACCGTCTGGGTCGCCCGCACCCTCAGCCGTAACGGCAAGGTCTTCCTCGCCGACGTGCTCAAGGGGAACGAGAAGCTCGCCGAAGCCGTCAACCACCTGCTGGTGGTGGGCTTCTACCTGGTCAACCTCGGGTTCGTCGCGCTCTACCTCAGGAACGCCGACGGGGTGGCCGACGCCCGCGAGCTGCTGGAGGCGCTCTCGGTGAAGGTGGGCGTGGTCCTGCTGGTCCTCGGGATCATGCACCTGGGCAACGTGTGGGTGCTCAGCCGGATCCGCCGCCGGGGCGCGATGGAGCACCGGCAGGCCCCGCCCGTACCGCCGCGCGGCTGGGCCCCGCCGACCGGCCCGGGCCCGTGGGCCGCACCCGCCCCGGCGCCCGGCCCCCGGCAGTGACGGCCTCGCGGCTAGTGTGGGGTCCGTGGTGAAGGAAGAGAAGAACGTGCAGGAGAACGGGGCTCCGAAGCCCGCCGGGACCGGCCGGAGCACACCGTCCGGCAAGGCCGCGAAGAGCGAGCAGACCCGCACGCTGATTCTCGAGACGGCCCTGCGGCTCTTCGCCGAGCGCGGGTACGACAGGACGACCATGCGGGCCATCGCCCAGGAGGCGGGCGTCTCCGTCGGGAACGCCTACTACTACTTCTCCTCCAAGGAGCACCTGGTCCAGGGCTTCTACGACCGCATCGCCGCCGAGCACGCGCAGGCGGTGCGGCCGGTCCTCGCGGCGGAGAGCGAGCTGGCCGACCGGGTCCGCGGGCTGCTGCTGGTCTGGCTGGACGTGGCGGAGCCGTACCACCGGTTCGCCGCCCAGTTCTTCAAGAACGCGGCCGACCCGGAGAGCCCGCTCTCCCCCTTCTCCGACGAGTCGGTGGCGGCCCGGGAGGCGGCGATCTCGCTGCACCGGGAGGCCCTCGCCGGTTCGAGCACCAAGAGCGATCCCGAACTGGCCCCGCTGCTGCCCGAGTTGCTCTGGCTGATGCAGATGGGGCTGGTGCTGTTCTGGGTCTACGACCGCTCCCCGGGCGCGGAGCGCACCCGACGGCTGGTCGAGCGCACCGCGCCGATCGCCGCACGGGCCATCGCGCTCTCCCGGTTCCGGGTGCTGCGACCGCTCGTGCGGCAGGTCCACGCGCTGCTGGTGGAGTTCATGCCCGTCCCGGACGGCCGGGACGGGCACGAGGAGCGCCCGGTCAGATCCGGTTGAGCTCCCACAGACGCCAGAAGCCCGTGCCGTCGGAGAGGTACTGGGAGCCGGCGACGCCCGTCTTGGCGACGACGTAGTCCTTCTTCTGCCACAGCGGCAGCAGCGGTACGTCCTCACCGACCAGCTTCTGCATCTCCTTGAAGTCGTTGGAGGTGCGGCCGCGGTCGCTGTACTGCTGGGTGGCGGCGATCAGCCGGTCCATCTTCTTGCTGGAGTAGCCGCTGTGCAGGACGTTGCCGGTGCCGACGAGCGGCTGGCTGAAGGTGTCCGGGTCCGGGAAGTCGGGGAACCAGCCGACGGTGTACATGTCGTACTCACCGGCCGCGTACCCCTTCTGGTAGCGGGTCCACTCGACGGCCTTGACGGAGACCTTGAAGAGCCCGTCCTTCTCCAGCTGGCGCCGCAGCTCGGCGGTCTCCTTGGTGTACATGTCGCCCTCGCGGTAGGCGAAGTTGACGGGGACCGGGGTCTCGACGCCGGCCTCCGCCAGGAGCTTCTCGGCGCGCTTGGGGTCGGAGGCGGGGTAGGCGTCGAAGAAGGGGGTGCTGTGCCCGATGTAGCCGGTGGGGATCAGCGAGTACAGCGGCTGGACCGTGCCCTGGTAGACCTTGCTGACCAGCGGGCCCCGGTCGAGGAGCGCGGCGACGGCCTGGCGGACCTTCTTCGTGCCGAACGGCGAGTCGTCGCGGGTGTTGAAGATGATGTTGCGGATCTCGGCGCTGGCCGCCTCCGTGACCCGGACGTCCGGGTCGCCCTCGTCCAGCTCGGCGAGGGTCTCGGAGGGCAGCTGGCGGTGGGCGACCTCGATGTCGCCGTTCTTCCACGCCGTCAGCAGGTCCTCGGAGGCCTTGAAGTAGTTGATGGTGACGGCCTGGCCGGTCTTCTTCAGAGCGCCCTTGTACTTCAGGTTCGGCACCAGCTCGGCGCGGGTCCCCGACTCGTACGAGCGCAGGACGTACGGGCCGGAGCCGTCGACCTGGTTGCCCTTGCGCAGCTCGTCCGCCGGGTACTTGGTCGAGTCGACGATCGCCGCGGCGCCGGTGGCCAGCTTCTGCGGGAAGGTCGCGTCCTTGGTGGAGAGGTTGAAGGTGATCGTCCGCCCCTCGGTCGTCACCGAGTCGAGGGTCGGGAAGAGACCGGCGGGGCCGACGTCCGACTTGATCGTGAAGATCCGGTCGAAGGAGTGCTTGACGTCCTCGGCGGTGATCTTCCGGCCGTTGGAGAAGGTCAGGTCGTCACGGAGCTTGCACTGGTACGTCTGGAGCTTCTGCCCGACGAACGCGCAGCTCTCCGCCGCGTCCGGCTCCGGCACGATGGCACCGGGCTTGAAGGTCATCAGCGACTGGTAGATGTTGCTGTAGATCGCCCAGGAGCCCGCGTCGTACGCGCCGGCCGGGTCGAGCGAGGAGACGATGTCCGATGTCCCGACGGTGATCGCGTCGGTCTTCGCCTCCCCTGTCGGGAGAAGTTGCCAGGCCCCCACGCCTGCGATGACCAAAACCGCGAGAATCGCGAGAATCCGTACCCGGACCGACCGCATTGCCGTGCTCTCCCTTACCAGCCCCACCACGGCAGTTGCGCGCAGACACGCACAGCGCCGCACGTTCGCGCTTACCCAATCACACGATTTTCACATCCGGAAGAGTAAATAGGGTACTCACAGCCTTTTATTGGACACGGTCGACGGACCGTGTCCGAAAAGGCCGTTTCCCGCCCCTGACCAGGGGTTTTCCGTAGCTGAGGGTGACGTTACGGTGCAGTTTTGTTGAAGCGTGCATGATCGCAACCGCAACGTCGGGGAGGTTCGGAGAGCGGGTTCCGGGCCCGGCGGGAGGCGCGTCTCAGGCCTGCCGGGAGGCGAGTTGGACGACGGTGATGTCGGCCGGGGCGCCGACCCGTACCGGCGGTCCCCAGGCGCCCGCGCCGCGCGAGACGAACAGCTGCGTGTCGCCGTACCGTTCGAGCCCGGCGACGGTCGGGTTGGCCAGCTCCGCGAGGTAGTTCCCCGGCCAGAGCTGTCCGCCGTGGGTGTGGCCGGAGAGCTGGAGGTCGACGCCGTGCTCGACCGCGTCGTGGATGACGACGGGCTGGTGGGCGAGGAGGACGGCGGCCCGGGAGCGGTCCCGGTCCCCGAGCGCCCGGCCGAAGTCGGGGCCCTGGCCCTCGGTCTCCCCCGCGATGTCGTTGACCCCGGCGAGGTCGAAGCCGCCCATCTCCACCCGGGCGTTCTCCAGCGGGATCAGCCCCAGCTCGCGGACGTGGTTCACCCACTGCTCCGCACCGGAGAAGTACTCGTGGTTGCCGGTGACGAAGAAGCTGCCGTGCCGGGCGCGGAGCCCGGCCAGCGGCTCGGCGGCGGAGCCGAGGTCGGCCACGGAGCCGTCGACCAGGTCACCGACGACGGCGACCAGGTCGGGCGAGGTGGAGTTGATCGTGTCGACGATCCGCCGGGTGTGCGCGCGGCCGAGGATCGGGCCGATGTGGATGTCGCTGACCACGGCGATCCGGAAGCCGTGGGCCGCCCGGGGCAGCTTGGCCAGCGGCACGGTGACGCGCTTCACGGTCGGCCCGCTCAGCACGTCGGCGGCCCCGTACCCGACGGTGGCGAGCCCGGCGGCGGCAGCGGCCCCGCCGACCACCCGGGAGACGAAGAGCCGGCGGGAGGGGTGTGCGAGGGGGGTGGCGGGGGCGCCGGCGGTGGAGGCGTCGGCGGTCGCGGGCGCGGTGGCCGTGGCGGGGTCGGGAGCGGATGATTCCGGTTCCGGTTCGGCGGGCGGGGTGGTCTCGGGGTCCGGGTCGGCCGAGGCGGCGGAGGGGGCGGGACCGGCCGGGACGAGTTCTTCCGTACGGGGCCGGGTTCCGCCTGTCGTCGTGGCGACGGCCTCCGACGACAGCGCGGCGGTGGTCCGGTCCGCGGCGGCCGCGTCGCGCCTCTCGAGCGCCCGGCGCAGCACCGGGCGGACGAACTCGCCCACCAGCAGGGCCAGCGTCAGATAGAGCAGGGTGGCGAGCCAGAGGAAGCCCGGCCAGGCCAGCACCTGCTGGAGCCAGAAGGGCGCCCCGATCCGGCCGGAGGTCATGGCCCCGACGCTCAGCAGGGGCAGCACGAAGGCCGCGACGGTGCCCGCCGTACGCAGGGCGCTGCCGGGTGCCGTCGTGTCACCGACCAGCCGGCGCCAGACATAGCGGTGCACACTCGCCAGCAGCGCCAGCACCACGAGCGCCACCAGGGCGAAGATCACTGCTGCCATCCGTGCTTCCCTACGTTCCTGTCGTCATGCGCGCTCGTCGCGCAAGGCCCGGACACCACGCAACCCGATCGCGCCGACCACCGTCCCCAGAAGAAAGGACGTGATGGCGAGCAGCAGGTGGACCCAGAAGTACCCGGTCGGCTCGCCCGCGTCGTCGAACGCGAGCCCGCTGCCGTCCTGCCACAGGTTCTTGACGAAAGTGATCCAGATGAACCAGCTCCACACCCCGAAGACGAGCAGGAACCAGGAGACGGGGCGGCTGAGCTTCATGGGTCCAGTATCGCCGCCGCCCTCGCGGCCCCTCGTCCGGGGTGGCGTCCGAAAGGAGCAGTCCCGGCCATCCCTCCGGCGGGTCAGCCGGTCCGGGTCCTCATCCACATTTTCGCCCTGTACGTTTTCGACCGTGCCCGCTCTGAAAAAGATCGCTTTGACGGTCGCCTCCGCCGCAGTGATGTCCACTCTTGTCCTTGCTCCCGCGTCGGCGGCCGAGAAGGACAAGGAGAAGGACAAGCAGCCCGTACCGAACCACATCATGTCGAGCGTCGGGGGCGAGCAGCTCTCCATGAACGGCACCCAGGTCAACCTCGGCCCGGGGGCACCCGTGCTGCCGAAGGACCTGACCGCCCGCTCGTGGATCGTCGCGGACGCGGAGAGCGGCCAGGTGCTGGCGGCGCACAACTCCCACTGGCGGCTGCCCCCGGCCTCCACCCTGAAGATGCTCTTCGCGGACACGGTCCTGCCCGCGCTCCAGCCGACCTCCTTGACCTACAAGGTCAAGGAGAGCGACCTCACCGGCGTCGGCGAGGGCAGCAGCCTGGTGGGCGTCAAGGAGGACCACTCGTACACGGTCCACGATCTGTGGCTCGGGGTCTTCCTGCGGTCGGGCAACGACGCGGTGCACGTGCTCTCGGAGATGTACGGGGGCGTGCCCAAGACGGTGGCGGCGATGCAGCGGCACGCCGAGGAGCTCCAGGCGCTGGACACCACGGTGGTCTCGCCGGACGGGTACGACGCGCCGGGCCAGGTCTCCAGCGCCTACGACCTGACGCTGATCGCCCGCAGCGGGATGCAGAAGAAGGACTTCCGCGAGTACGCGGCGACGGCCTCCGCCGACTTCCCCGGGGAGCAGAAGGGGAAGAAGCGCGAGACCTTCGAGATCCAGAACACCAACCGGCTGATCACCGGGGACAACGGCGTCGACCCGTACCGGGGCATCGCGGGCGTCAAGAACGGCTACACCACCCACGCCGGCAACACCTTCACCGGCGTCGCCGAGCGCGACGGCCGGGTGCTGCTGGTGACCGTGATGAACCCGTCGGCGGACGAGAGCCACGCCGTCTACAAGGAGGCGGCCCACCTGCTCGACTGGGGCTTCTCCGCGAGCGGCAAGGTGCGGCCGGTCGGTGAGCTGGTGCCGCCGAAGTCCGTGGACACGGGCGCCGGTACGGTCTCCGGCGGCAAGGGAGCGCAGCCGGCGGCCGGGGCGGACCAGGGCTCCGGGGGCCAGGCGAAGGCCGCGCACGCGGCGGCGGCCGGGCAGGGCTCCGGGGGCGTCGGGATCGCGCTGGCGGTCGTCGGCGGGGTGCTGGTGCTCCTGGCTGCCGGGGTGTTCCTGGTGAACCGCCGCTGGCCGGTGCCGGGCCTGGCCCGCCGCCCGCAGGAAGGAACGGCGGGCGGGCCGGAGGACGAGCGGCCGGAGACGAAGGACCAGCCGGAGAAGCCGGAGAAGTCCGCCGGGGAGTGACTCAGGCGGTGCGGGTGGAGCCGCCGGCGCCCTCCACGGGCCCGGCGGCTTCCGCGTTCCCCGGGCCGTCCTCCGGCGCCCTCTCCGGCTCCCCGGCCGGCTCCAGCTCCTCCTCCTTGGAGCCGGTCGCGGTCCAGGCGGAGCAGAACAGCAGCAGTTTCGCGGTGAAGTTGATCCAGAGCAGCAGCGCGATCGGCACGCCGAACGCCCCGTACATGCTCTTGCCCGCGACCTCCTTCATATAGCTGCCGAGCAGCAGCTTGAGCAGTTCGAAGCCGACCGCGCCGATCACGGCCGCGACCACCAGCCGGCGCCGGGGCGGCTCGACCCCGGGCAGCAGCGAGAGCAGATAGAGCATCAGCAGGAAGCCGCCCAGGGCCGCCACCAGCAGGGCGGCCACCCGGAGCAGGACGCCGCCCGCCCCGCCCTCCGGGATGCCGAGCCGCTCGGCGGTCCACCCGACGGCCGTCGAGCCGACCGTGGAGACCGCGAGGGTGGCGAGTCCGGCGCCGCCCAGGCCGACCAGGAGCACGGCGTCCTTGAGCTTGGCGACGACCGGGTTGGCCTCCTGGACTTCGTCCAGCTCCCAGACCGCGCGCAGGCACTCCCGCATCGAGCCGATCCAGCCGACGCCCGTGAACAGCAGCAGCGCACCGGCCACCAGACCGACCGTCCCCGCGTTGGCCACCAGGCCGTCGATGCCCAGCTGGTCGGAGATGCCCGGCACCTGCTCGGCGAGCTTCTCCTTGATGGTGTCCAGCTGCTGGTCGCTCAGCAGGGCGGCCGCGATGGCCGCGCCGACCGCGATCAGCGGGAAGAGCGCCAGGAAGCTGATGAAGGTGATCGCGGCGGCGAGCCTGGCCCAGTGGACCTTCTCCAGCCGCTCGTAGGAGCGCCAGGCGTGCGTCTCCATCAGCCGGAAGACGAGCGGCCCGACGACGGGGAGTTTCTTGAGCCAGTCCATGGACGTACGCGTACCCTCCCGGGCCCGGAAAACCGTCGGACCGCACCGAGGACTCTTCCGGACGCGTCCGGACGGACCACGCCTCGCCCCGGTGACACGCGCTTCATCACCCATTCCGGTGAGGGGTGTAACAAAGGGGACGAATAGGTTTTCCCGTGTCATACGGCCGGGGCTACGGTCACGGGCATGTCCGTCGACACGGTGTCCTTGACCGGCTGGGGCCGCACCGCCCCGACCACCGCCGTACGGTTCCGCCCCCGTACGTACGAGGAGGCGGCTGCCGTGGTCCGGGGCCGCGGCCCCCGGGGCGCCCTCGCCCGGGGGCTCGGGCGGGCCCCCGGGGACGCGGCGCAGAACGCGGGCGGCTCGGTGCTCGACATGACCGGGCTGGACCGGATCCGCGCCCTGGACGAGGTGGCGGGGACCGTCCGCTGCGATGCGGGGGTGAGCCTGGAGCGGCTGCTGCGCGTGCTGCCGCCGCGTGGCTGGTTCCCACCGGTCGTGCCGGGGACGGGCCGGATCACCGTGGGCGGCGCGATCGGCTCCGACGTGCACGGCCTCGACCACCCGGCCGCCGGTTCGCTCGCCCGGCACGTCGTCGCGCTGGAGCTGCTCACCGCCGACGGCGAGGTCCGTACAGTGGCCCCCGGCACCGCCCTCTTCGACGCGACGGCCGGCGGGCTGGGGCTGACGGGCGTGATCCTCTCCGCCACGCTGCGGCTGAAGCGGGTGGCGACCGGGCTGATCTCCGTCTCCACCGAGCGGGCCCGCGATCTGGACGACCTGCTGGCGCGGTTCACGTCCGGCGGCGACCGGATGCCGTACGCCTCCGCCTGGGTCGACCTCTCCGCGCGGGGCCGGGCTGCCGGGCGCGGTGTCCTCACCCGGGGGGAGCATGCGCCCCTCGCCGTGCTACCGGCGCACGCCCGGCGCACAGCGACTCGGCGACAGCGTGAGCCGTGGGCCGCCGCTCTGTCGGCCCTGCCCGGCGGGCTGCTGGGCCCGGCCGCCGCCACTCTGGCGGACGAGGTCCGCTACCGGAGTGCGCCCCGCGCGCGGAGCGGTGAGCTGCGGACGCCCGCCGCCTTCTTCCACCCGCTGGACGCCGCCCCGGCCGCGGACCGGCTGCACCGGCTGTACGCCCTGTCCACCGGCCGCTCCGGGCTCGTGCGCTACCGGTTCACGGTGGGGTACGGGCAGGAGGAGGCGCTGGGCCGGGTGGTGCGGCGGATCGCGGCGCGCCGCTGCCCCGCGCTCCGGGCCGGGCTGCAGCGGTTCGGCGCCGCCTCCCCGGGGTGGCTGTCGTTCCCCGCGCCCGGGTGGGCGCTCGCCGTCGAGCTGCCCGCCGCGCTGCCGGGGCTGGGCCGCTTCCTGGACGGGCTCGACGCGGAGGTGGCGGCGGCCGGGGGCCGGGTCTGCCTGGCGCAGGACTCCCGGATGCGCCCGGAGACCGCCGCCGCGATGTACCCCCGGCTTCCGGAGTTCCGGCAGCTGCGGGCGGAGCTGGACCCGACGGGGGCGTTCCGCTCGGACCTGGCCCGCCGGCTCGACCTGTGACCCGCCCCGCCCCCCGTAGTCACGTTTTCCCTGAACAGGAGTGTTCCGTGAAGGACGCCTTCGGTGCCCCGCAGTCCCTGCTCGTCCTCGGCGGCACCTCCGAGATCGCCCTCGCCACCGCGCGCCGCCTGATCGCCCTGCGCACCCGCCGGGTCTGGCTGGCGGGCCGCCCCTCCCCCGCCCTGGACGCCGCCGCCGTCGAGCTGCGCGACCGGGGCGCCGACGTCCGTACGGTCGCCTTCGACGCGCTGGACACCGACAGCCACGAGGAGGTGCTCGGGAAGGTCTTCGCGGAGGGGGACATCGACGTGGTGCTGATGGCGTTCGGGGTCACCGGGGACCAGGCACGGGACGAGGAGCAGCCGACGGCCGCCGTGCGGGTCGCCCAGACCAACTACACCGGGTCGGTCTCGGCGGGGCTGGTGTGCGCCGGCGCACTTCAGGCGCAGGGGCACGGTTCGCTGGTGGTGCTCTCCTCGGTGGCCGGTGAGCGGGTCCGGCGCGCCGACTTCATCTACGGCTCCAGCAAGGCGGGGCTCGACGCCTTCGCCCAAGGGCTGGGGGACGCGCTCCAGGGCACCGGCGTACAGGTGCTGATCGTGCGCCCCGGGCCCGTACGGACGCGGGCGAGCGCCGGGCGGCCGGAGCAGCCGTTCACCACCACCCCGGAGGCGGTCGCCGGGGCGATCGTGACGGGGCTGCGGCGGCGGTCGGAGACGGTGTGGGTGCCCGGTTCGCTGCGGGGGGTGATGTCGGCGCTGCGGCACGTGCCGCGCCCGCTGTTCCGGCGGCTGCCGGTCTGACCGGCACCCGTCGGCGGCCGCGGCCGGCAGCGGCTCCGACCGGCGGGTCCTCTCCGGCGGCGGCCCCGGGTCAGGGGCGCAGCGACGGCGCGTCGAGCGTGTAGCCGCCCTGGGCCGGGACGGCGGGGGTGTTGCCGCCGGAGCCGAAGGGGAAGTCGCGGAGCTTGCGCCAGACCGCGTCCGCGCCCTGCTCGTACAGGGCGAAGGAGCCGCAGGTCCAGGCCGCCTCGTAGTCGGCCAGCTCGGCATAGGCCCGGTCCATCGCCTCTTCGGAGATGCCGTGCGCCACGGTGACGTGCGGGTGGTACGGGAACTGGAGCTCGCGCACCAGCGGCCCCGAGGCGTCCCGGACCCGCTTCTGGAGCCAGGAGCAGGCGGAGGCGCCCTCCACCACCTGGACGAAGACCACCGGGGAGAGGGGCCGGAACGTGCCGGTGCCGGAGAGCCGCATCGGGAAGGGGCGGCCGGCCATGGCGATCCGGTCGAGGTGCGCCTCGATCGCCGGCAGGTCGGCCGCCTCCGCCTCGGTGGGCGGCATGAGGGTGACGTGGGTGGGAATGCCGTAGGCGGCAGGGTCCCCGAAGCTCGCGCGCCGCTCCTGGAGCAGGCTGCCGTAGGGCTCCGGGACCGCGATCGAAACGCCGAGCGTTACGGTCCCCACGTCGTTCTCCTCCGTCGTCGATGGTCGATTTCCGGCCTTGCGCCACGACCTGCCGCCGCAAGTGTGGCCCCTCGGGCCCCGATCTCGCCAGGGCCCTTGGACTCAGTGCTTGGCGGGCAGGAAGCCCATCCGGTCGTACGTCTGCGCCAGGGTCTCGGCGGCGACGGCCCGGGCCTTCTCCGCTCCCTTGGCCAGAATGGAGTCCAGCGTCTCCGGGTCGTCCAGATATTCCTGGGTGCGGGCCCGGAACGGAGTGACGAACTCCACCATGGCCTCGGCCAGGTCCGTCTTGAGCGCCCCGTAGCCCTTGCCCTCGTACGACCGCTCCAGCTCCTCCACGGAGCTGCCGGAGAGGGTGGAGAGGATGGTGAGCAGATTGCTGACGCCCGGCTTCTTCTCGGCGTCGAAGCGGATCACCGTGTCGGTGTCGGTGACCGCGCTCTTCACCTTCTTGGCCGTGGCCTTCGGGTCGTCGAGCAGGTTGATGAGGCCCTTCGGCGTGGAGGCCGACTTGCTCATCTTGACCGCCGGGTCCTGGAGGTCGTAGATCTTCGCCGTCTCCTTGAGGATGTACGGCGCCGGGATGGTGAACGTCCGCCCGAACCGGCCGTTGAACCGCTCCGCGAGGTCCCGGGTCAGCTCGATGTGCTGGCGCTGGTCCTCGCCCACCGGGACCTGGTTGGCCTGGTAGAGCAGGATGTCCGCGACCTGGAGGACCGGGTAGGTGAAGAGGCCGACGGTGGCCCGGTCGGCGCCCTGCTTGGCGGACTTGTCCTTGAACTGCGTCATCCGGGAGGCCTCGCCGAAGCCGGTGAGGCAGTTCATCACCCAGCCGAGCTGGGCGTGCTCGGGCACATGGCTCTGCACGAAGAGCGTGCATCGCTCCGGGTCCAGGCCGGCCGCGAGCAGCTGCGCCACCGCGAGCCGGGTGTTGGCCCGCAGCTCGGCGGGGTCCTGCGGGACGGTGATCGCGTGCAGGTCCACGACCATGTAGAAGGCGTCGTGCGTCTCCTGGAGCGCCACCCACTGGCGCACCGCGCCCAGGTAGTTGCCGAGGTGGAACGAGCCGGCGGTGGGCTGGATCCCGGAGAGCACACGGGGGCGGGCGGGCGCGCCGGGGCGGCCCGTCTGCGGCTGGTCGGTGGAGAGCGCGGGGCGATCAGAGGCCATGGGCCCATTGTCTCAGGTGCGGGGGCCATCTCCGGCAGCCGGTGCGGGGCGCAGCGGGGGCGCACCCGCTCGGGCGCGGGGCCGCTCACGCCCCGGGAGCGCGCGCCTGAGACGAAGCACACATTCCGGCCGCCGGAGCGCGCGCGGGGCCGTCGGGAGGTGGGCGTACGGGAAGCGCGCGCGGCCGCACAGGGCGCGTGCGCGGGCCGGTGCGGAGGCGGGCGAGTGGACCGGCCGCGGCGGGGAGGGCGTGCCACAGCACGGGACGCGTGCGCCGGGGAGCGTGCGGCGCTGCGCCGGGGGCTGCGCGGGCGGGCGCGCCGGAGAGTGAAGGTTTCCCCGCGCCGGATGTGACCGACGATACAAAGTGGGCACCACCCCACGCCCACGCCGTACGACGAACGGAGATCCCGTGTCCGCCACGGAAACTGCCATCGCCTCCGCCGAGGCGCACAGCGCGCACAACTACCACCCGTTGCCGGTCGTCGTGGCCTCGGCCGAAGGCGCCTGGATGACCGATGTCGAGGGGCGCCGCTACCTCGACCTGCTCGCCGGGTACTCGGCGCTCAATTTCGGCCATGGGAACCCCCGGCTGATCGACGCGGCCAAGGCCCAGCTGGAGCGGGTGACGCTGACCTCCCGGGCCTTCCACCACGACCGGTTCGCGGACTTCTGCACGCAGCTGGCCGAGCTGTGTTCCATGGAGATGGTGCTGCCCATGAACACCGGGGCGGAGGCCGTGGAGACGGCGGTGAAGACCGCCCGCAAGTGGGGGTACCGGGTGAAGGGCGTCCCGGACGGGATGGCGAAGATCATCGTGGCCTCGGACAACTTCCACGGCCGCACGACGACGATCGTCAGCTTCTCCACGGACCCGGAGGCGAGGGCCGACTACGGCCCGTACACCCCGGGGTTCGAGATCGTGCCGTACGGGGATCTCACCGCGCTCCGGGAGGCGATGACCGAGAACACCGTGGCGGTGCTGCTCGAACCGATCCAGGGCGAGGCCGGTGTGCTGGTGCCTCCGGCCGGCTATCTGCCCGGGGTGCGGGAGCTGACGCGCGAGCGGAACGTGCTCTTCGTCGCGGACGAGATCCAGTCGGGGCTGGGGCGTACCGGGAGGACGTTCGCGCTGGAGCACGAGGGCGTGGTGCCCGACATGTACCTGCTGGGCAAGGCGCTCGGCGGCGGGGTGGTCCCGGTGTCGGCGGTGGTCTCCTCGGCGGAGGTCCTCGGGGTGTTCCGGCCCGGCGAGCACGGCTCCACCTTCGGCGGGAACCCGCTGGCGTGCGCGGTGGCGCTGGAGGTGATCGCGATGCTGCGGACCGGGGAGTTCCAGGAGCGCGCCGCCGAACTGGGCGACCACCTCCACCGGGAGCTGGGGCTGCTGGTGGGCGGCGGGGCGGTGGAGACCGTGCGCGGCCGGGGGCTGTGGGCGGGCGTCGACATCGCGCCCGCCCTGGGGACCGGCCGGGAGATCTCGGAACGGCTGCTGGCGGAGCGGGTGCTGGTGAAGGACACCCACGGCTCGACCATCCGGATCGCCCCGCCGCTGGTGATCTCCAAGGAGGACCTGGACTGGGGACTGGACCGGCTGCGTACGGTGCTCAGCGTCTGAACCGCTCGGAAGAGGACCGAAGGGTCAGAGGATGACGTGGGGCAGGAAGCGGGCGTACTCGTCCGTGACCGGCCCCGCCGATTCCCGGATGCCGAGCCCCGCCGCCTCGTCCTCCACCACCCACGCCCCGAGCACCACCCGGTTGCCGTCGACGTCGGGCAGCGGAGCCAGCTCCTGGTAGCAGCACGGCTCCTCGCGCGGGACGGCCGGGGAACCGGGCCCGTGCAGGTCGACCCCGGCGCCCTCGCGGCCCAGCAGCGGCTTGGAGACGTATCCCGCCCCGCCGGGCCCGGCCAGCTCGCGCGGGCCGTCGAGATAGGCGGGCAGCAGGTTCGGGTGTCCCGGGTACAGCTCCCAGAGGACCGCCAGCAGCGCCTTGTTGGAGAGCAGCATCTTCCAGGCGGGCTCGATCCAGCAGGTGGTGCCGGAGCCCCCGCCGTTGTCGAGGGTCTCCAGCACCTGCGGCCCGAACCGGTCCGTGGTCAGCCACTCCCACGGGTAGAGCTTGAAGCAGCTGCGGATGAAGCGGAGCCGGTCGTCGACGAACCGCCCGCTCAGCCGGTCCCAGCCGATCTCCTCCACGGAGAGCGCCTCGGTGTCGAGCCCGGCCTGCTGGGCGGTCTCGCGCAGATACGCGACCGTCATCAGGTCCTCGCCGGCCTCGTCGCCCTCCGAGTGCGCGAAGTGGACCGGGCCCCGCGGCAAGAGGCGCGCCTGCCGCTTCCAGGCACCGACCAGCCGCTCGTGGAGCGAGTTCCACTGGTCGGCGCCGGGGAACCGTTCCTCCATCCAGAACCACTGCGGACTGGCCGCCTCCACCAGCGAGGTGGGGGTGTCGGCGTTGTACTCCAGCATCTTCGCCGGGCCGTCCCCGTCGTAGCGCAGGTCGAACCGCCCGTACAGGGAGGGCAGTTCGTCGCGGCGGCGCCAGGACTCGGCGACCAGGGCGGCCAGGCGCGGGTCGGTGATCCCGAGGTCGGCGAACCGGTCCCGCTCCACGATGTGCGCGGCGGCGGCCAGGCTCATCGTGTGCAGCTCCTCGACGGTCTCCTCCAGCGCCTCGACCTCGGGCAGCGAGAAGACGTAGTAGGCGCTCTCGTCCCAGTAGGGGCGCAGCGAACCGTCCGGGTGGCGGGTGAGCGGGTAGACGAGCCCCTGGGACTCGACGGTCTGCTGCCAGCCGGGGCGCGGTGCGATCGTGCGGCGCTCCACCGGGCTCAGCCTCCGCCGGACTTGGTGCAGCCGAAGCCGCCCCGGTCGACCGCCGACTTGTCGAAGCTGCCGCCCTGGACCTTGCCGTCGCCGCCCTTGCCGCCGCCGTAGTAGTACGAGCCGCTGCCGCCGCTGCGGCACTCGGAGCTGGGCAGGGTCTTCTGGGTCGTCCGGTCGGCGCACCGCCGGTCCGGCTCCGAGCCGCAGGAGGTGATCGTCAGGGCGAGCAGCCCCATGCCGCCGAGCACGACCGTGCTCGACCTCAGCCTTCGTGGTGCCATGTTCAGTTCTCCCCCGTGGTACGTGGTACGGCCCGGCACCCCGTTCACGCCGGACGTCTTGTCAGACTAGTTGTAGGGTGCGCCGGTTCGAAAGCCGCAAACATCCGGGCGTACGGCGGGGATGCGGCGGGAAGCCCGACGGGGCATGGCCGGGGTCCGGCCGGAGGTGCGGCGGGGGCATGGCCGGGGCACGGGCTACGGCAGCGCACGGCAGAGCGCGTCCAGCGCCCCCGCCCAGGCGCTCTCCGACGGTGCGCCGTAGCCGATGACCAGGGCGTCGCGGCCGGCCGGGGCGTCGGGGTGGCGGAACTCCGCGAGGCCCTCCAGGGGCAGGCCCCGGGCGGCGGCCGCCTCGATCACCGAACGCTCGGTCCCGGCGGGGAGTTCGACGACCGCGTGCAGCCCGGCCGCGATCCCGCCGACCTCGGCGCCGGGCGCGCGTTCGGCCAGAGCGGCGACGAGCTGGTCGCGGCGGCGCCGGTAGCGCGCCCGCATGGAGCGCACATGCCGGTCGTACGCCCCCGAGGCGATGAACTCCGCCAGCGTCAGCTGCTCCACGGCCCCGGAGGTCCAGTCGGCCGCGCTCTTCGCCGCCACGGTCTCCTCCACCAGGCTCCGGGGCAGCACCATCCACCCCAGCCGCAGCCCGGGAGCGAGGGACTTGCTGGCGGTGCCGAGGTACACCACCCGCTCGGGGTCCAGTCCTTGGAGCGCCCCCACGGGCTGCCGGTCGTAGCGGAACTCCCCGTCGTAGTCGTCCTCCAGGATCAGGCCCCCGGTGGCGCGGGCCCAGTCGACGGCGGCGGCCCGCCGGTCCGGGTGGAGCGGCACGCCGAAGGGGAACTGGTGTGCCGGGGTGAGCAGGACCGCCCCGGCACCGCGCATCGCGGCCAGCTCCCCGGTCCGGGCGCCGAGGTGGTCCACCTCCAGGCAGGGGGTGGCCAGGCCGGTGCCGGTGAGGAGGGCGCGGTGGTGGCCGAGCCCGTGCGACTCGACGGCGATCTCGCGCACCCGGCGCCGGCGCAGGACCGTACCGAGCAGCCGCAGCCCGTGGGAGAAGCCGGAGCAGATCACTATGGCGTCCGGGTCGGCGTGGACGCCCCGGGCCCGGGCCAGGTACTCGGCCAGCACCGTGCGCAGCTCGGGGCGCCCGCGCGGGTCGCCGTAGTCGAAGGCCTCGTCGGGTGCGGCGGTGAGCGCCTTGCGGGCGGCCCGGAGCCAGGCGGTGCGCGGGAAGGCCGAGACGTCCGGGGAGCCGGGCATGAGGTGGTGGCCGGTGCGGGGGCGGGACGGGCGGGCGGGTACCGCCACCGGGGCCGCCCGGCGTGGCACGGCCCGCTGCGCGACCCGGGTGCCCGAGCCCTGGCGGGCGGTGAGCCAGCCCTCGGCGACGAGCTCGGCGTAGGCGTCGGCGACGGTGTTGCGGGCGACGCCGAGGTCGGCGGCGAGCGCCCGGGAGGACGGCAGCCGGGTCCCGGGGGCCAGCCGCCCGCCGCGCACGGCCTCCCGCAGGGCCCGGGTCAGCCCGCTGCGCAGCCCCGGACCGACCGGTTCCAGATGCAGGTCGGCGCCGAAAGTGGCCCACGAATCCGTCATGGAGATGGACCATACCGGTGCGCCACCGGGCCCGTAGCGTCGAAGCCATGACGACGAATCCCGTCCACCACGCCCACGGACCCGCGCCCTCCCCGTACGCCCCCGAGCACCCCGCCCGAATGCCCTGGGCCGAGCTGGTCCCCGACGTCTTCCAGGCGATGGTCCGGCTGGACACGGCCGCCCGGAAGGGGCTCGACCCGCTGCTGCTGGAGCTGGTGAAGGTCCGGGCCTCCCAGCTCAACCGGTGTGCGCTCTGCCTGGACATGCACTCCAAGGACGCCCTCGCGGCGGGCGAGAGCGTCGAGCGGCTCGTCCAGCTCAGCGCCTGGGACGAGTCGCGCCACTTCTACACGGAGAAGGAGATCGCGGCGCTCGAACTGACGGAGGCCGTCACCGTCCTGACCGACGGGTTCGTCCCGGACGAGGTGTACGCCCGGGCCGCCGGACACTTCGAGCAGGCCGAACTGGCCCGGCTGATCGCCGCGATCACGGTGATCAACGCCTGGAACCGCTTCGGAGTGACCACCCGCCAGGTGCCGGGGCACTACACACCGGGGGACATCGCGCACTGACCGGCCGCGGCGGGGGCGGCAGCACGGCACCGGGGCCCCGGCAGCGGGTGTGCTGCCGGGGCCCCGGTGTCGTGCGGGTGCGCGTGCGCGTGCGCAGCGCGTGGACAGCCCCGTACGTGGACAGAGCCGTACCTGAACAGCGCCGTACGTGGACAGAGCTGTGCGTACGCGGTGCTGTGCGGGCGCAGGGCCTACGGGTCAGATCAGGCCGAGCTCGCGGACCGCGTCGCGCTCCTCGGTCAGCTCCTTGACCGACGCGTCGATGCGCGTACGGGAGAACTCGTTGATGTCCAGGCCCTGGACGATCTCGTACGAGCCGTTCTTCGTGGTGACCGGGAAGGAGGAGATGATGCCCTCGGGGACGCCGTAGGAGCCGTCCGACGGGATGCCCATCGAGGTCCAGTCGCCCTCGGCGGTGCCGTTGACCCAGGTGTGCACGTGGTCGATGGCGGCGTTGGCGGCCGAGGCGGCGGAGGACGCGCCACGGGCCTCGATGATCGCGGCGCCGCGCTTGGCGACGGTCGGGATGAAGGTGTCGGCCAGCCACACCTCGTCGTTGACGACCTCGGCGGCGTTCTTGCCGGCGATCTCCGCGTGGAAGATGTCCGGGTACTGGGTGGCCGAGTGGTTGCCCCAGATCGTCAGCTTCTTGATGTCGGAGACGGCGGCACCGGTCTTGGCGGCCAGCTGCGAGATCGCGCGGTTGTGGTCCAGGCGGGTCATCGCGGTGAAGCGCTCGGCCGGTACGTCCGGGGCGGCGGCCTGCGCGATGAGCGCGTTGGTGTTGGCCGGGTTGCCGACGACGAGGACCTTGATGTCGTCCGCGGCGTGGTCGTTGATGGCCTTGCCCTGCGGCTTGAAGATGCCGCCGTTGGCGGCGAGCAGGTCGCCGCGCTCCATGCCCTTGGTGCGCGGGCGGGCGCCGACGAGCAGGGCGACGTTCGCACCGGCGAAGCCGACGTTCGGGTCGTCGGTGATCTCGATGCCGCGCAGCAGCGGGAAGGCGCAGTCGTCGAGCTCCATGGCGGTGCCCTCGGCCGCCTTGAGGCCCTGCGGGATCTCCAGGAGGCGCAGGTTGACCGGCACGTCCGGGCCGAGCAGGTGGCCGGAGGCGATGCGGAAGAGCAGCGCGTAGCCGATCTGGCCGGCAGCGCCGGTCACGGTGACATTCACGGGAGTGCGGGTCATGGCGGTCTCCGTTAGAGAGCTGGCGGTGGGGGTCCCGGCCCCTGGTGCCGGACCCTGGTGCGGGAGATCCCTTCGCGCCCGGATCACATCTTGACGTGAAGAGATATCCGGCGGTCAGGCTATCGGACCCGGGCAGGGCGGGCCGCCCTGCCCCCTGTGGCACCGCACACAGCCGGTCACACAGCGCGTGCGGAGTGCGCCGGGCAGGGAGTGCCGGGTCCGGGCGGGACCCGGCTCTCAGGCCGTGCAGCCCTTGGTGCCGGAGGTGAGGGTCGCGCAGGCCTTGACGTCGGCCGGCTTCTCCACCGCGACCATCGGCGTGTACGCCTCCGTGACCGAGACCTGGCCGTTCTGCGCGGCCGCCGCCGCGCTGCCGGTGATCGTCACGGTGTCGCCGGGCCCCGCCTCGGTGAGCCGTGCCCAGGCGGCGGAGCAGACCTCGCTGTAGCGGACCTCGACCCGGGCGGTGCCGATCGCGGTGGTGGTGACCGTACGCGCGTACTCGCCGCCGCACCCCATCGCGTCCGGGTTCTGCCCGGCGCACTCGTCGCCCCGGCACTCGACGCCGTCCGGCAGTCCGGCGGCGGGCTCCTCGGAGGCGCCCCCGGCCGGCTCCCCCTCGGACGGGGTGGCCGCCGGGGTCGTCGCGGCCGTCGTCGGGGTTGCCTTGGTCGGCTTGTCGCCGGGCGCGAGCATCACCGCGCCGGTGATCACGATCAGCGCTCCGACCGCGCCGACGCCGAGCCTGACCGGATTGCTGCCACCACCGGGCGGGCTGTTCCGCCGGGCACCCTGCCCCGGCTGCTGCTGCGGCCCCGGGGTGCCGGAGCCGCGCTGGGCGGGGATGTGCGGGGCGCGGCCGTCTCCGTCGGGGTGGTGTGGACCGTCGCCGAACGGGCTGTCGCCGTGCGGGCCGTTGCCGTACGGACTGTCCCCGAACGGACCGTCGCCGTACGGGGCTTGCGCGTAAGGGCCTTCGCCGTACGGGCCGTTGGCGTACGCGGCGCTGTGATCGCTCGTGCCGGTCGCGGTCGCGCCGCGGCCCACGGCGCCCGCCGCCTCCGCCGAACCGGGCGCCTCGCGCACCTGGCGGATGCGGAGGGTGTCTGTCGTCGTCCCATGGTGCGTACCGGCCCGGCTCCAGGCCCGCTCGGCCGGCTCCCACAGGGTCGTGAGGTGGTGCTGCGGGACGCCCGTCACATCGGCGAGGGCCACGACGGCACGGCGCGGAGGGAGCAACTCACCGTTGAGATAACGCTCCCAGGAGGTCGCGCTGAAGCCCGTACGGTCGGCGACCGTGCCGACGTCCAGCCCGCTGTGGTCCACGAGCCTGCGCAACCCGCTCGCGAACTCCCGTATCCGCGGGTCGATTTCGTCGGGCAGTGCCTTCCAACGAGGCATGGCGCCTCCCCCTTGTCATCCCCCGGTGCATCCCGGACGTGCTTTCCTGTGCCCCCGCTGCCGGCCGGTCCCGCCGGCCTGTGCGCTCCCCGGACCGGTCAGCTGTTCGTCCGTCACGCCGTGCCAGTCTGCCATCGTTGCGCAGCGATCACACCGTGCCGGAATGGTCACTTCCGTGCCACAGGCCCCAGGGGAACCTTGTAGCGACCCTCCATGTCCATGACGCTTGAGCCAGGACGGGGCAAGGCCGCTCCCTTCGCCGTGAGCCGGAGGCTGTCGCTCCGGAGCCCCGGACCGTGCTGTCCGTCCCTCGTCGGGGGTGGGGACGGGCAGCCCGGGCGGGCACCTCCTGACGGGTGTCCGCCCGGCCCCACGGCTTCCGGCAGCCGGGCCGTGCCTGCCGGGCCCGGCCTGCGCTGCCAGGCCTGGCGGGCCGTTCCTGCCGTGCCCGCCGTGCCGCTTCAGCGGATCGTGAAGCGGACCGCGTCCTCCAGGATCGGCACGTCCAGCCACGGTTTCGGCTGCGCGACCAACGCGAGCAGCACGATCAGGGTGCCCATCAGCCCGTACGTCACCAGGTCGGTGAAGCGGGACCGCACCGCGAGCATGCCGACCGACGGGACCGCCCAGCGCAGCACGGCCCCGGCGATCAGGGCCGCGCCGATCAGGATGATGCCGATCCGGAACGCCTCGGCGAACGGGTCCAGCGCCACGATCAGCAGACCGACGCCCGCCGCGGAGATCACGGAGAGCAGCGGCCACTGCCGGGCCGGGGCGGGCGCGTCCCCGGGTGCGGCCCGGCCGCCGCCCTCGGGACGCGCGGTGTCCCGCGTGAAGAGCGGGAACCGCCGGGACTTACGGGGCGCGGCCGCCGGTCCGGCGGGGCCGGCGTCCGCGCGCTCGCCCTCGCCGGACTCGGCGGCTCCAGGCGCCCTGTCTCCCGGCGCCCCGTCTCCGGACCGCCCGTTCCGCGCCGCCGCGTTCCCGGCCTCCGCGCCCGCGCTCACCGCACCCGCGCCTTCCGCCTCCGCACGTCCCGTACCCGCGCTTTCCGCAGCCGCGTCGCCGGTCCCCGGAGAGGCCGCCTCCGGAGAGCTCGCCTCCCCGGAGGTCTCCTCCCGGGGGCCGTCCTCGCGCGGAGCGCCCGGCCCGGAGCGGGGCCCCTCGGGGGCGCGCCCCTCGGAGCCGCCCGCCACGTCACCGCTCTCCGGCCCGCCGACCGGCCGGTCGCCCGCCGGGGCGGGTTCGGCCGGGCTCGTACCAGCACCCATGGGGTTCCCTCCGGATCCGGCCGTCAGCCCGCGGCAGCCGCGTCGGCGGCCTCGGCCGCGGTCCGCTCGGCCGCCTCGACCACGTTGACCAGGAGCTGGGCGCGGGTCATCGGGCCGACGCCGCCCGGGTTCGGGGCGACCCAGGCGGCCACCTCGCGGACGCCGGGGTGCACATCGCCGACGATCTTGCCGTTCTCGTCCCGGCTGACGCCGACGTCGAGCACGGCCGCGCCCGGCTTGACGTCCTCGGCCTTGATCAGGTGCTGGACGCCCGCGGCGGCGACGATGATGTCGGCCTGGCGCAGATGGGCGGAGAGGTCCCGGGTGCCGGTGTGGCACTGGGTCACCGTGGCGTTCTCCGTCTTGCGGGTCAGCAGCAGCGGGATCGAGCGGCCGATGGTGACACCGCGCCCGACGACCACGACGTGCGCCCCGTCGATCTCCACGCCGTGCGCGCGCAGCAGTTGGACGACGCCCTGCGGGGTGCAGGGCAGCGGGCCGGTCTCGTTGAGGACGAGGCGGCCGAGGCTCATCGGGTGCAGCCCGTCGGCGTCCTTGGCCGGGTCCATCAGCTCCAGGACGCGGTTGGTGTCGATGCCCTTGGGCAGCGGCAGCTGGACGATGTACCCGGTGCACTCCGGGTTGGCGTTCAGCTCCCGTACGACGTCCTCGATCTCCTCCTGGGTGGCGGTGTCGGGGAGTTCGCGCTGGATCGAGCCGATGCCGACCTCGGCACAGTCGCGGTGCTTGCCGTTCACGTACCAGCGGCTGCCCGGGTCGTCCCCGACGAGCAGGGTGCCGAGGCCGGGGGTGATCCCCTGTGCCTTGAGGGCCGCCACACGGACGGTCAGATCGGACTTGATCGCGGCAGCGGTGGCCTTGCCATCGAGAATCTGGGCAGTCATGGACCCATCCTCGCGGATGACCCCGCCCGCATACCAATTGCCTGTGCCTCACCTGTGCCGTACCGGTGCGCCACCCGTGCCCCGACTGTGGCCGAGATTGCACTTGCACAACGTCCGGGGCTCCGGACTGGACAAACGCGGGGCGCGCTTATAACGATGAAGCCCGCGGTTGTACGGGGGGCGGGCCGCTGAACGTCGTCCTTCCTCCGTGTGGCCACCCGTCCCCACACGTCTGTTGAAGGAACACCCCTTATGAGCTTCGGCGACCCGAACAACCCGTACGGGCAGCAGCCCGGCCAGCCTCCCCAGGGACCGCCGCAGGGACAGCCGGGCTACGGCTACCCCCAGCAGGCTCCCCAGGGCGTTCCGCAGCAGGGTTACGGCTACCCGCAGAGCCAGCCGGGCTACCCGCAGGCGGGGTACCAGCAGCCCGGCCAGCCCTACGGCGGGGGCTACCCCCAGCAGCCGGGGTACGGCAGCGGCATGCCGCAGCTGGCGCACTGGGGTCTGCGGGCGGGCGGCCTGATCATCGACGGGCTCGTCATCGGCCTCCCGTACGGCATCCTCGTCGGCATCGGCGGCGCCATGGGTGACGCGGCGGGCGGCGTCATCGCGCTGCTCGGCGTCCTGCTGATGATCGGTCTCGCCATCTGGCAGCTGTACCAGGAGGGCACCACCGGCCAGACGATCGGCAAGAAGGCCGTGGGCATCCGCCTGCTGCGCGAGGCCGACGGCCGTCCGCTGGGCTTCGGCATGGCCTTCGTGCGCCGCCTGGCCCACTTCCTCGACAGCATCGCCTGCTACATCGGCTGGCTGTGGCCGCTGTGGGACGAGAAGAAGCAGACGTTCGCGGACAAGGTCTGCTCCTCGGTGGTCGTCAAGGCCAACTGAAGCGCCTCCGGCATGGCGTGAGGGCCGCATCCGTTCCGTACGGGTGCGGCCCTCACGCGTACGGGACCGGAACCAGGACCGGACCGGAACCAGGGCCGGACCGGGACCGGGGCCGGGACCGGGGCCGGGACCGGGGCCGGGACCGGATCGGGGCCGGGACCGGATCGGGGCCGTACGGCCGTTGCGTACGGCCGTTGCGTACGGCCGCTCAGCCCTTGCGCACGCCCGGGATCTCCGCCGGCTCCGGCGTCGTCCGTTCCATCACCACGAAGCTGCCGCCCCGGTGCTTGAGCCGGTAGCGCGCCTCCGGGTGGAGCTGCTGGGCGTACGCCACCGGGTCCTGGATCGGGCGGGACCAGCCGAAGTCCAGGTTGATGGCGACGATGTCGGGCGCGGTGCCGGGGGCGCCCCCGATCCAGTAGACGGTCCGGTCCGAGGTGAGGTGGGCCATGAGCGTGATGTCCGTCTCGACCCGCGCCCCGACCGGGATGGCCCGCATCGCCGCCCGGGCCGCCTCGCTGCGGGCGTCGCCGACGGCGCTGTAGGTGTGCGGGCGCAACAGGTCGCGCAGCGGCAGATGCTGGGTCATCGCCACGGCGACGGCGGCGGCCACGGGGAGGGCGACCTTCGCGTACGAGGAGAGCCAGGGGCGGTCCGAGGCGCGGCTGCGGCGGACGCCGTCGGCCATCGCCAGGAACAGGACCGGCATCAGGATCGCGCTGTAGTGCCAGACCATGCCCCAGTGGTTGCTGTCCTGGGAGAGCAGCCGCCAGCCGAGCGTGGGGATGATCAGCAGCGTCAGGGGCGAGCGCAGCGCCATGAACGCGGTGATGCCGATGAGGAAGACCAGCATCTCGATCTTGACGGCGGAGTTCAGGGCGCCGAGGACCGAGTCCAGCATCGAGACGTCCTGCTCGCCGTTCTTGTCGATCTTCTGCCAGTAGTCGTACGTCCCCGCGCTGCTGGCCGCCGGGATGAGGACGACGAGGGTGACCACGAAGGCGGCCACCCCGAAGGCGGCGAGCAGCGCGCCCTGGAGGCGGCGCCCGTACACGAAGAGCAGGAAGCCGACGACGGCGACGGTCGCGCCCAGGTCCTCCTTGACCAGGACCAGCGGCAGCGACCAGAGCAGGGCGGCCGTGTACCGCTTCAGGAGCAGGGCGCGGCAGACCAGGGCGAGGAGCGGGACGGCGAAGGCGATCTCGTGGAAGTCGGACTTCACCGCCTCCTGGATGCCCCAGGAGAGTCCGTACGCCACCGTGGCGCAGAGCCCGGAGCGGCCGCCGAGCAGTTGCTGCGTGGTGCGGCCGACGATGACCGCGCCCAGCGCGAAGAACGCGGCCTGGGCGAAGAGCAGGGACTCGGCGGAGGGCCAGAGCCAGTAGAGCGGGGCCAGCAGGGCGACGATCGGGGAGAAGTGGTCGCCCAGGATCAGATAGCCGGGGCCCTTGATGTCGACGACGGGCGCCCGGAAGTCCGCGTACGCCCGGACCTCCTGCTCGAAGATCCCGAGGTCCCAGGAGGGCGAGCCGAAGCGGGCGTACTGGAGGTAGGAGTAGAGGAAGTAGAGCCCGCACAGGAGCGCGCCCGCGATCAGATACGGCCCGAGGGGCACGCGTTCGGCGGCGGGGGCCGCGGCCCGGTCCGGGGAGCCGTCGGCGGGGCGGGTGTCCGGACCGGTTCCCTGCGCGGGCAGCCGTCCCGGCTCCGTCCGGTCCGTTCCACTCTTGTTCAGCTCAAGCACGGTGACTGCTCCCGCTGGGATTCCTGCGCTTCTTCGGCCACGGCCGCTCGACCGGACACGGCCGTTCATTAGAACAGAGCGGCGAGGTGATTCCGTACGACGGACACGGCGGACACCGGCAGACATGGCGGACACCGGCAGGCACGGAGAGGCAGGACGGGCACGGCAGGCGCGGGGAGACAGGGCGCGAGGCCGCGCCCCGGTGCGACGGGGCGCGGCCTCGTGTCCTGATCAGTGGAAGAAGTGGCGCGTCCCGGTGAAGTACATCGTGACGCCCGCCTTCTTCGCGGCCTCGACGACCTGCTCGTCGCGGACCGAGCCGCCGGGCTGGGCGACCGCCTTGATACCGGCGGCGGTGAGGATCTCCAGGCCGTCGGGGAACGGGAAGAAGGCGTCGGAGGCGGCGTACGCACCGGCCGCCCGCTCCTCGCCCGCCCGCTCGACGGCGAGCTTCGCGGAGTCGACCCGGTTGACCTGGCCCATGCCGACGCCGACCGAGGCGCCGCCCTTGGCGAGCAGGATCGCGTTGGACTTGACCGCGCGGCACGCCTTCCAGGCGAAGGCCAGCTCCTTCAGCTCGGCCTCGGAGAGCGCGTCGCCGGTGGCGAGCATCCAGTTGGCCGGGTCGTCGCCCTCGGCCTGGAGGCGGTCGGTGACCTGGAGAAGGGCGCCGCCGTCGACGGGCTTGACCTCGGTCAGCGCGGCCGGGGCCTCGGGGGCGCGGAGGACGCGGATGTTCTTCTTGCGGGCCAGCACCTCGACGGCGCCGTCCTCGTAGGCCGGGGCGACGATGACCTCGGTGAAGATCTCCGCGACCTGCTCGGCCAGTTCGACCGTCACCGGGCGGTTGACGGCGATGACCCCGCCGAACGCCGAGAGCGGGTCGCAGGCGTGGGCCTTGCGGTGGGCCTCGGCGACGTCGTCACCGATCGCGATACCGCACGGGTTGGCGTGCTTGATGATCGCGACGCACGGCTCGGCGTGGTCGTACGCGGCCCGGCGCGCGGCGTCGGTGTCCGTGTAGTTGTTGTACGACATCTCCTTGCCGTGCAGCTGCTCGGCCTCGGCCAGGCCGCCGGAGCCGGAGGTGTAGAGGGCGGCGGGCTGGTGCGGGTTCTCGCCGTAGCGCAGGACGCTCTTCCGGGTGAGGGCGTCGCCCAGGAACTCCGGGAGGCCCGAGTCGTCGGCGGGCGCGTAGCCGTCCACGAACCAGGAGGCGACGGCCACGTCGTAGGCGGCGGTGTGCTGGAACGCCTCGGCGGCCAGCCGCTTGCGGGCGGTGAGGTCGAAGCCGCCCGCCTGCACGGCGGCGAGGACGTCCGCGTACCGGTCGGGGCTGGTCACGACGGCCACGGAGGGGTGGTTCTTGGCGGCGGCGCGGACCATGGAGGGGCCGCCGATGTCGATCTGCTCGACGCACTCGTCGTCGGAGGCGCCCGAGGCGACGGTCTCCTTGAACGGGTAGAGGTTCACGACCACCAGGTCGAACGGCTCGACGCCCAGCTCGGCCAGCTGCTCGCGGTGGGCGTCCAGGCGCAGGTCGGCGAGGATGCCGGCGTGGACGCGGGGGTGCAGCGTCTTGACCCGGCCGTCCAGGCACTCGGGGAAGCCGGTCAGCTCCTCGACCTTGGTGACGGGGACTCCGGCGGCGGCGATCCTCCCGGCGGTGGAGCCGGTGGAGACGAGTTCGACGCCCGCCTCGTGCAGGCCGCGGGCGAGGTCTTCGAGCCCCGTCTTGTCGTAGACACTGACCAGGGCGCGGCGGATGGGCTTATTCACCGACATGACCGAGATGAACCTTTCGTCCCTCAATGCGATGGCCGTCACGGGCGATCCGCCCCACGGCCTCGACGAGCAGCGAGCGCTCGACTTCCTTGATGCGTTCGTGGAGGGCGGCTTCGCCCTCCGGGGTGTCCTCCTCGGTCACCTCGACCACGCCCTGCGCGATGATCGGACCGGTGTCGACACCGTCGTCGACGAAGTGGACGGTGCAGCCCGTGACCTTGACGCCGTACGCGAGCGCGTCACGCACCCCGTGGGCGCCGGGGAAGCTGGGCAGCAGGGCGGGGTGGGTGTTGACGGTCCGGCCGCCGAAGGCGGCGAGGAACGCCGGGCCCACGATCTTCATGAAACCCGCGGAGACGACGAGGTCGGGGCGGTGCTCGGCCACGGCCGCGGTGAGCGCAGCGTCCCACTCGGCACGCGTGGCGTGGTCCTTGAGCCGGCACACGAAGGTGGGGATTCCGGCCCGCTCGGCCCGCTCCGCCCCGCCGGTGCCGTCCCGGTCGGCGCCGACGGCGACGATCCGCGCCCCGTACGCCGCCGGGTCGTCGCCGATGGCGTCGAGCAGGGCCTGCAGGTTCGTACCGGATCCGGAGACCAGCACGACCAGCCGGGCGGGAGCGGCGGAGGGGGGCGGGGAGGCCACGTCGGGGCCCTTTCTCGCGTGGTGGACGCGCGGTGACGCGGGTGCGGAGTGCTCTTTGTAGGGTCGTACGAAAGAATCGCTTCGCCCGATACGGGGAACCCTACGAACGGGCCGACCGTCAGCAACGATACCGGCACACCGGGCGGCCCCCACGGGACGGGGGCCGGGCCGGAAGGTAGCGTCTGGGGACAGCGAGCCGTCCGCCGGGCGGACGAACCGCCCTCCGGGGCGGACATGACGAGATGGGGAAGACGTTCACCACATGCCGGACCGACGCCGTCGCACCGCCTTCCGCCTCCCGTTGCCCGCGCGGGCCGCTGCTCTGCTGATGCGGGAGCGCCAGTCCTCCTCGCCCGACTCCCCCGGCGCCTCGGGTGCCTCCGGTTCCTCCAGCGCCCCTGGTTCCTCCGGCGCCTCCGGCTCCTCGTCGCCGGAGGCGCCCGCCCAGCCGGCCGACGACAATCCGTTCGCCCCGCCGCCGCCCGGCCGCCCGGACCAGCCGTGGCAGCCGCGCCACCCCTCCGGGCCCGACGGGGACGGCAAGGGCGACGGTGAGGGCGAGGGCTCCGGCGGTGGCCGGCCGTCCTGGGGCAGCCAGTGGAGCAGCAGACAGCCCGGCCGGGGCGGCGGCGGCTTCGGCGGGCGCTCCGGTGCGAACGGCCCCGGCGGCAAGGGCGGCCCCGACGGCGCCCCCGGCGGGATGCGCTGGGACCCCACCGACCCCGTGCAGCGGCGCGCCCGCTACGCGCTGCTCGGCGGTATCTGGGCCATCTTCTTCGCCCTCTTCGACTTCCCGGAGATCGCACTGCTGTTGGGCGCGCTCTCCGTGTACTGGTCCATCAGCTCGCTGCGGGCCGCGCCCAGGAAGCCGTCCGCGACCGACCGTACGGCGGCCGGCGGCACCGCGGCCCCGACCCCGGTCCCGGGCGACGGGGTCGCCCCGGCGGCGACCGCCCCGGACCGGACCGGCGACCGCCGCCCGCAGACCACGGCGGCGATCAGCGGTCTGGTGACCGCGCTGCTGGCGCTGATCATCGTGATCACGACGTTCACCGTGCAGCTCGTCTACCGCGACTACTACACCTGCGTGAACGACGCCCTGACCAAGACCGGCGCGCTCTCCTGCAACGAGCAGCTGCCGAAGCCGCTGGAACCGCTCTTCGGCGTCAAGGAGTAGGGCCCGGGGCGCCCGGACCGTCCTGGGCGCCGGGACCGTCCTGGGTACCCGGACCGTCCTGGGTGCCCGGAGCGCTCCGGCCGTCGGTGCCGGCGGGAGCCGCTGACGGTTCGTCGGAGCGCAGGGCGGCCGGGATGTACGCGGGGAAGTCGGCCATCAGACCGCCGGAGCCCTGCTTGAGGGAGGCCCACCGGGCCTCCCTCCCGTCTTTCCCGCGCCGGCCCTTCCCCTGCGGGTCCCTCGTGCGCGGGCCCTTCTCGTCCGGGCCCGTCCTGCCCGAATCCCTCCCGTTCAGGTCCTTCTTGTCCAGGTCCCTCTCGTGACGGTCCTTCTCCTGTTCGTGCCAGGGGTCGGTCGGCAGGAAGTCGTACGGCTCGAAGCCCGCGTCGTCCTCATCGTCCCTGGCGTCCCTCTCCAGCGTGGTGACGGGCTCGGGTGCGGCCGGGGCGGACGGGGTGGCCTCCGGGGTGGACGCCGATGTCGCCGGGACGGCGGCGCGCTTCGGCTCGACGGGGTCGGCCCTCCTCCCCCACGCCCTCTTCTTCCTCCCGGCCTCTTCCTTCCTCCCGGCCTCGTCGGGATTCTCCGCGTCCTCCGTCCCGTCCACGTCCGGTGCGTCCCCGCGCCAGGCCCACCCGGGTTCGCGCAGCCGCCAGAGGCGGACGAGCAGAGCCGCCGGTACGCCGACGACCGCCGTCCACGCCAGGGCCGCGGGCCCCGCCAGCCACCCCACGGGCCCGAACGCGCCGAGCGCCCCCGTCCCCAGCGGGCCGCCCGCCGCCGCCGTCAGCAGCGCCATGAGGGCTCCGCACCCCAGCGCGGCGAGGCCGGTGGTGAGCGCCGTCTCACGCGGGCTCCAGGCCCGGGCGGGCGGGCCGTCGGCGGGGGCCGCCCGGCGCAGGACGCACCGGGCGACCGCGAGCGCGGCCACGAGCGGCACGGCGCAGGCCGCCCAGGTCAGCGGGGTGGCCGGACCGGGAGCAGGGACCGCCGCCAGCAGCGGGAAGTCCGGCACGGCCGGGTCGCCGGACAGGCCGAGCGGGGTGGCCGTGGCCCCCGTACCGAGCGCGAAACCGGGGCCGAGCCCGTACGCGGCCGCCCACAGCGCGGCGTTCGGCACCAGGGCCACGGCGAGCAGCAGCACCGCCGTCCGGCCCGACCAGTCGCCCGAGAGCACCAGGAAGGACTCCTGGGCCGCCGCCGCGTTCCGCCCCAGGGCCACCGCCACCACGAGCGCGCCGCCGCCGAGCAGCACCGCCGCCCCGATCGCCGCCGCCCGGCACGCGGTCGCGGCCCGCTCACGGTAGAGGGTCCGCGCCATGGCCTCCTGGAGCACGAGGGGCGCCCAGGACGGCAGCGGTCCGAACGGACGCCCCGCCGCCGTCCACACCCCGGCCGCCACCGCACCGGCCACCACCAGCGCCACCGGGAACGCCAGCGTCTCCGGCACCACCCGCAGCGAACCGCCCCGCGCATAGGCCGCGGCACCGGCCACCACCAGCAGATATCCGGCGGTCACCGCGCAGAACACCCCGGCCTGCGACGGCCTGCGCCCGCCCTCGTCGGGCTCCGCGGCGTCGCGCGCCGCCCGGTGCGCCAGCCAGACGGGGCCCACGACGAGGAACAGCGGGACCACCCCGACCGGGGCCGGCACGCCGTTGAGGGTGTCGGGCCTGAGGAGTTCGGCGCCGTGGGCGAGCAGCCAGATCCCGGCCGCCGTACGCA
Source organism: Streptomyces araujoniae (assembly GCF_050871195.1). Lineage (NCBI taxonomy): Bacteria > Bacillati > Actinomycetota > Actinomycetes > Kitasatosporales > Streptomycetaceae > Streptomyces > Streptomyces araujoniae. Next base: position 4,947,307 of record NZ_CP194070.1, on the reverse strand, counting down.
GCGCACCACCGGGTCCGCTCTCCGGGTACGGGGAGCTGATCCAGAGGACCGTCACCAGCACGGCCAGCGAACCGAGCCCCAGCCCGGCGGCGACCGCGCCCCTCAGCAGGGCGGAGGCCAGAATGAGGGTCCTGGTCCGTTCGGGCGGCAACATCGGGCTGCGTTCGGTCATTTGGGTCACGGCGCCCATGCTCCCAACGACACGCGCTTATGTCGCGTAACGCGCGAACAGCCATTGTGTCGCCCAATATACGTTTATGTACTTTTTCTCCCAGTGCAGCGCTGCCGGGGGTCGTCCATGACCCGGAGCACCACCGACGAGGCCGCCGCACCGCCGCTGCCCTCCCCCAAGGAGCGCCGCAGACTGCGTGAGGCGCGGTCGCTGAGCGAGGAGCAGGTGGCGGAGGCCGTGGGCGTCACGCGCGCCACCGTGCGCTCCTGGGAGACGGGGCGCACGAGCCCGCGCGGCCGCAAGCGCGCGCTGTACGCCAAGCTCCTCGCACCGGACCCGGCCTCGGCTTCGGCAGGGGCTCCGGCTCCGGCAGGGGCTCCGGCTCCGGCAGGGGTGCAGGCCTCGGCTTCGGCTTCGGCCTCGGCAGGAACTCCGGCTTCGACTTCGGCAGCGGAGCCGAAGCCGCGACCGACACCGGCATCGGCCCCGGCCACCGCTCCCAAAGCGCCACCGCCGCCGCCACCTACGGCTCCCTCGTTGGCAGCTCCCGCGCCGGAGCCCGTCCCGGCCGTTGCCGCCCCGGTGTCCCCGCCCCCGCCCTCCGGACCAGCACCCAAGCCAGAGCCCGAGCCCAAGCGCGGAAAAGAGGGCGGGGCAGACGGCAGGGCAGGAGCCGAGGCAGCGGCCGGATCCGGCGCCGGGTCCGGTCCCGAGGCCCCCCGGCTCTCCCCCGACGAGGCGTTCGACGCGCTGTACGCCCACGCCGCCCCCGGTCTCGTACGGCAGACCTATCTCCTCACCGGCCGCCGCCGGCTGGCCCGGGAGTCCGTCGAGCGGGCCTTCCAACTGGCCTGGCACCGCTGGCCCGAGGTGGCCGTCGACCGGGACCCGGCGGGCTGGGTGCGCGCGGCGGCGTACGAGTACGCGATGTCCCCCTGGCACCGGCTGCGCCGCACCCACCGGCACCCGGACGCACCGCCCACCGAACCGGCCAGGCGGGCCCTCTTCGAGGCGCTCCTCGACCTGCCCCCGGCCTACCGGCGCACCCTGCTCCTCTACGACGGGGTCGGCCTGGACCTGCCGGAGACCGCGGCCGAGACGGAGGCGTCCACCCCGGCGGCGGCGGGCCGGCTGGAGGTGGCGCGGGCCGCCCTCGCCGAGCGGCTGCCCGAGCTGGCCGCCGCCGACTCGCCCGCCGAACAGTCCGAGCTGCTCCACGACCGGCTCGGCGGGCTCGCCCGTGCCGAGCACGTACCGACTCCGGCGCCCGCCCGGAAGGTCCGCACCGGCAGCGAGGACAAGGCGCGGCTGTGGACCCGGGCCGCCATCGCCTTCGCCGCCCTGCTCATCGGCGCGACCGCGCTCACCCTGCACACGGCGCCCACGCACTACGAGCCGCCGATCGCGCCCCCGGAACGGGTCGGGGGCGTACCGCCGCGCGGTGGCCCGCAGAAGCTGACCGCGCAGGACCTGAAGCTCCAGAAGTCGCTGAACGAGCAGCTGGCGCACGGCCCGGAACGGCTGGTGCCGGAACTCCGCTGAGACCGGCGGCCGACGGCGTACGCGAACGGCGCGGGCCCGCACCCTCTGAGGATCAGAGGGTGCGGGCCCGCGCCGTGGAGCGTGTGCCCCGGGCTGCCTGCGTCAGGCGCCGAGGATCTCGCGCGCCAGCTTGGCGGTCTCGGTCGGCGTCTTGCCGACCTTCACGCCGGCGGCCTCGAGGGCCTCCTTCTTCGCCTGGGCGGTGCCGGAGGAGCCGGAGACGATGGCGCCCGCGTGGCCCATGGTCTTGCCCTCGGGGGCGGTGAAGCCCGCGACGTAACCGACGACCGGCTTGGTGACGTTCTTCGCGATGAAGTCGGCGGCACGCTCCTCGGCGTCGCCGCCGATCTCGCCGATCATCACGATGAGGTCGGTGTCGGGGTCGGCCTCGAACGCCGCGAGGGCGTCGATGTGCGTCGTGCCGATGACCGGGTCGCCACCGATGCCGACGGCGGAGGAGAAGCCGATGTCACGCAGCTCGTACATCATCTGGTAGGTCAGCGTGCCGGACTTGGACACGAGACCGATGCGGCCGGGCTTGGTGATGTCGCCCGGGATGATGCCGGCGTTGGACTGGCCCGGGGTGATGAGACCGGGGCAGTTCGGGCCGATGATCCGGGTCTTGTTGCCCTTCTCGTTCGCGTACGCCCAGAAGGCGGCGGAGTCGTGAACGGCGATGCCCTCGGTGATGACGACCGCGAGCGGGATCTCGGCGTCGATCGCCTCGACGACGGCGGCCTTGGAGAAGGCCGGCGGGACGAAGAGGACGGAGACGTCGGCGCCCGTCTTCTCCATCGCCTCGGCGACGGAGCCGAAGACCGGGACCTCGGTGCCGTCGAAGTCGACGGAGGTGCCGGCCTTGCGCGGGTTGACGCCACCGACGATGTTGGTGCCGTCACCGAGCATGAGCTTGGTGTGCTTCATGCCCGTGGCGCCGGTCATCCCCTGGACGATGACCTTGCTGTCCTTGGTGAGGAAGATAGCCATGGTGTGGAGTCCCTCGTCCTTACTTCGCAGCCGCGGCGAGCTCGGCGGCCTTGTCGGCCGCGCCGTCCATGGTGTCCACGCGCTGCACGAGCGGGTGGTTGGCGTCGGAGAGGATCTTGCGACCCAGCTCCGCGTTGTTGCCGTCGAGACGCACGACCAGCGGCTTCTCGACCTTCTCGCCCTTGGACTCCAGGAGCGCGAGCGCCTGCACGATGCCGTTGGCGACCTCGTCGCAGGCGGTGATGCCACCGAAGACGTTGACGAAGACGGACTTGACGTCCGAGTCGCCGAGGATGATCTCCAGGCCGTTCGCCATGACCTCGGCGGAGGCGCCGCCACCGATGTCGAGGAAGTTGGCGGGCTTCACGTTGCCGTGGTTCTCACCGGCGTACGCGACGACGTCCAGGGTCGACATGACCAGACCGGCACCGTTACCGATGATGCCGACCTCGCCCTCGAGCTTGACGTAGTTGAGGTTCTTGGCCTTGGCGGCAGCCTCGAGCGGGTTGGCTGCGTCCTTGTCCTCCAGAGCCTCGTGCTCCGGCTGGCGGAAGTCGGCGTTCTCGTCGAGCGAGACCTTGCCGTCCAGCGCCAGGATGCGGCCGTCCTTGGTCTTGACCAGCGGGTTCACCTCGACGAGGAGCGCGTCCTCGGCGACGAAGGTGTCCCACAGCGTGACCAGGACCTCGGCGACCTTCTCGGCCACCTCGGCCGGGAACTTCGCCTGGGCCACGATCTCGCGGGCCTTGACGATGTCCACGCCGGAGTTGGAGTCGACCGGGACCTTCGCGAGGGCCTCGGGGGTCTTCTCCGCGACCTCCTCGATGTCCATGCCGCCCTGCACCGAGGCCATGGCCAGGAAGGTGCGGTTGGTGCGGTCCAGGAGGTACGAGACGTAGTACTCCGCCTCGATCTCCGGCGACAGCTCGGCGATCATCACCTTGTGGACCGTGTGGCCCTTGATGTCCATGCCGAGGATGTCGGTCGCCCGGGCGACCGCCTCGTCGGCGTCGGCGGCCAGCTTGACGCCGCCGGCCTTGCCGCGGCCGCCGACCTTCACCTGCGCCTTGACGACAGACTTGCCGCCCAGCTTCTCGGTCGCCTCGCGGGCCGCCTCAGGCGTGTCGATGACTTCACCGGCCAGCACCGGTACACCGTGCTTGGCGAAGAGGTCCCTCGCCTGGTACTCGAACAGGTCCACGCGCGTCCGTCCCTTTTCAGTGGTATCGCGGTTCGTTCTTCTGCGTGGGCGTGCCGCGAAGGGCATCGTGACTGCTCTGTCACCAGGAAGGCGCACACGGTGTCCGAGCACGCGGCATGTCCATCCGGCAGGTTATCCCCGCGCTCGGTGTGACCCTAAATCGCAGATCACACCTGAGCGGTGATAACGGTCACAGACGGTGCCGGACGGGTGGCCCGGGAGGGGACCCGGCAAGATCGTCCGGGAGCCCTGTCGCGGGAGGCTCCCTGTCTCTACGGCTGGGCCTCCCTGTCCGGTATGGGCAGGGGGCGCTTCTCGATCGCGGCGGCCATGATGTCCGGGAAGAGGTCCGGCGTACAGGCGAACGCGGGCGCGCCCAGCGCGCCGAGCGCCGCCGCGTGCTCGTGGTCGTAGGCCGGGGCGCCCTCGTCGGAGAGGGCCAGCAGGGTCACGAACTGCACCCCGGACGCCTTCATCGCCGCCACCCGCTTCAGCATCTCGTCGCGGATACCGCCCTCGTAGAGATCGCTGATCAGGACGACCACGGTGTCGGCGGGCCGGGTGATCTTCGACTGGCAGTAGGCGAGCGCCCGGTTGATGTCGGTGCCGCCGCCGAGCTGGGTGCCGAAGAGGACGTCGACCGGGTCGTCGAGCTGGTCGGTGAGGTCGACGACGGCCGTGTCGAAGACGACGAGGCGGGTGGCGAGGGTGCGCATGGAGGCGAGCACCGCGCCGAAGACCGAGGCGTAGACGACGGAGGCGGCCATCGAGCCGGACTGGTCGATGCAGAGGATGACGTCCTTCTTCACCGACTGGGAGGCCCGGCCGTAGCCGATGAGCCGCTCGGGGACGACCGTGCCGGTGTCCGGCTCGCCGTCCGCGCCGGGGAGGGTGAGGTAGTTCTTCAGGTTGGCGCGGATGGTGCGGTCCCAGTCGATGTCCCGGTGGCGCGGGCGGCTGATCCGCGCGGAGCGGTCCAGGGCGCCGGTGAGCGTGGCCCTGGTGCGGCTCTCCAGCCGCTTCTCCAGGTCCTCGACGACCTTGCGGACGACGGCGCGCGCGGTCTCCTTGGTCGTCTCGGGCATGGCCTTGTTGAGGGAGAGCAGGGTGCCGACGAGATGGACGTCCGCCTCGACGGCCTCCAGCATCTCCGGCTCCAGGAGCAGCGCGGAGAGGCCGAGGCGGTCGATCGCGTCGCGCTGCATGACCTGGACGACGGAGCTGGGGAAGTACGTACGGATGTCGCCGAGCCAGCGGGCGACGGAGGGGGCCGACGCGCCGAGCCCGGCCGACCGCCCGCCGCTCCGGCCGCCGGGCTTCTTGCCTGCCCCGCCGTAGAGCGCGTCGAGCGCGCCGTCCATCGCGGCATCCTGGCCGGTGAGGGTGCAGCCGGTGGCCTCGGCGCTGTCCGCGCCGAGGACCATGCGCCAGCGCCGCATCCGCTCGCCGTCGGGGGCGGGGGTGCGTGCGGGTGGTGCGGCCGGTGCTGTCGCCGTGTCCGACGCCGTGTCCATCGTGTCCCCCGTGCGGGTGTCGTCCTGTGCGGTGGTTGCGGTGGTTGCGGTGGTTGCGGTCGCCGTGGGGCTGTCCGCCGTGGTCATGCGCTCGCCTCCGCCGGGGTGGCTGCCCCGGCCAGGAGCAGGTGCAGCACCTGCTCCACGGCGTCGGCGCGGTCCGTGTCCAGGCCGGGTCCGAAGCCCGGACAGCCGTGGTCCGCGCCGTCGCTCCCGGGGTGCTCGGGGGCGGGGCCGCGCCGGGCCAGCTCCCCGAGGGTCCGGCGTACGCCCGGCTCGAAGGCGGAGAACGTACGGCGCAGGAGCGGCAGTACGTCGGTGAAGGTGTCGGCGGGGACGCCGGAGAGCCAGGTGTCGACCAGGGCGAGCAGCCGCTCGTCGTGTACCAGGAGCATGCCGCCGCCGGAGGCCCCGCCGACGAACCCCTCGATCCAGGCGGCCGCGTCGGTGGGCGGGGTGCCGGGCGAGAGGGCCAGGCCCATGAGCCGGGCCGCCTCGTCCTCGGTGAGCCCTCCGTCGTCGAGCAGCAGCCGGGTGGCCCGGCCCCGGATGAGGCCGACGACCGTGTCACGCCCGGCGAGCTTGCGCAGGACGGCGCTCCAGCGGTCGCGGAGGCCGTCGGCGGGGGTGGCTCCGGTGGGTGCGGCTCCGGTTGACGACGCGGCGGTGCCGGCTCCGGCGGGCGGGGCGGCTCCGGCGGGCGGCGCCGCTTCGGCGGGCACGCCGGTGCCGGCTCTGGTGGGCGGGGCAGCCGCGGCAGGCACGGCGGCTGCGGCGGGCGGCGCCGCTTCGGCGGGTACGCCGGTGCCGGCTGCGGCGGGCGCGGCTCCGGCGGGCGTGCCGTCGGTCTCGGTAGGCGTGGCCGTGTCCGCTGCCGCGGGCCCGGCACCCGCGGCGAGCAGCCCGATCGCGCCGTGCACCCCGTCGATCTGGCGGCGCAGCGCCTCGGACCCGTCCGCGTCGAGGCCGGTGCAGGCCGGGGGCAGGCCGACGCAGATCCGCTCGGCCAGTCCGGCGGCGACCTCGGAGAGCGCGGCGGTGTCGGTGGCGCGCACGTCCCCGTACCGCAGGGAGCGGGCTAGGGCCGGGAGGGCGTCCGCGAGGTGGCCCACGTCCGCGTCGAGCGCGGCGCGGTCCGCCAGGGCCTTCATGACGACGGGCAGCGCGTCGGCCAGCCCGGCCAGGAGGCAGTGCTCGGCGAGGGCGGTGACTTCGGAGAGCGCGGTCGCCGCGAGGGCCTCGGCCTCGGCCTTGGCCGTGGCGGCGGACTGGACGGTGGTGCCCCACACCCCGGCCTCCGCGACCCGGACGTACAGCTCGGGCTCCCAGCGCAGCCGCCAGCTCTCCCGGAAGGTTCCGGTGCCGCGGCTGGGGCCCTCGGCCGGTTCGCCCCAGCCGATGCCGAGGAGGCGCAGCCGGTGCAGGAGACGGCTGCGGGCGGCGTCGGTCTCCTTGCGCAGGTCGAGGTCGATCTGCCGCTCCAGGGCCTCCGGCTTGAGCCGCAGGGTGCGCTGGGTGCGGGTGAGATCGCGCTGGAGCGGGACGGCGGGGGCGCTGTCGGGCACCTCGCCGAGGGTCTCCCCGACGACCAGGCGGTCCTGGATGAGCGCGAGCGGTACGTCGGAGCCCTCGCACATCACGGCCCGTACCGCGTCCGTGGTCTCGCCCAGCCCGGCCAGCGGGCGGCCGCGCATCGCGGCGAGGGTCTCCGCGAGCCGGACGGCCTCGATGACATGGGCGGTGGAGACGGGCCGGTCCTCCTCGCGCAGGAGTCCGGCGACCTTGGTCATCCAGCGCTCGATGGGCCGGTCGGCGGCGGCGAAGAGGTGCCCGTACCAGCCGGGCGAGTCGATCCCGGCACCGTAACCGCTGTGCCGGGCGAGGCGGCGGTGGGTCCAGGGCACCCACGTCATCTCGGTCCTGACCTTGGGAAGCCCTTTGAGGAGGGCCCGGTCGGCGGCGAGGGTGGTGCGGGTGGCGAGTGCGGGGACGTGCCAGGCGCCGCAGACGACGGCGACCCCGTCCCCGAACTCCTTGCGCGCGGTCCGCAACTGGATCCGCATGTACGCCTCACGCACGGCGTCCCGGGGGTGCCCGCCGTCCCCGTACGCCTCGCGCAGTGCCGTCATGGCCTCCGCGAGCGCGGCGAAGGGGGCGAGCGCGTCGGCGGCCGTACGGGGGGTGGCACCGCCGGCGGGCGAGCGGTGCTCGACGACGTCCTCCCACCAGCGCTCGGGGTCGTCGTATCCGGCGGTCTCGGCGAGCGCGCGGATCGGGTCGACGGCGGGGGTGGGCGACGGGCCGGCGGGGGCCTCGTCCGCCGGGGTCCGAGGAGCGGGTGCGGTCTCCTCGCCGTGGGGTTCCTTCAGGGCCAGGGAGTGGGTGGCCGGGAGGTCGACGAAGCGGACCGGGACATCGTGGGCGAGGGCCCAGCGGATGGCCACCCACTCCGGCGAGAACTCGGCCAGCGGCCAGAAGGCGGCCCGCCCGGGGTCGTCCACGGCGTGGGCGAGCAGGGCGACGGGCGGGCGCATCTGCGGGTCGGCGGCGAGCGGCAGCAGCGCGTCCCCCTCGGGCGGCCCCTCGATGAGGACGGCGGCCGGCCGGGCGGCGTCGAGCGCGGCCCGGACCGCCCGCGCCGAGCCGGGACCGTGGTGGCGCACACCCAGCAGCAGGGGCGCGTCCAGGGCGGGCGCGGCGGTCCCGGCCACGGCGGGTGCCTCGGATACGGTGCGGTCGCTCATACGGAGACCTCGCGGCAGGCGCGGTAGAAGTCCTTCCAGCCGTCCCGCTCGCGCACCACGGTCTCCAGGTACTCCTGCCAGACCACGCGGTCCGCGGCCGGGTCCCGGACGACCGCGCCGAGGATGCCCGCCGCGACGTCGCCGGGGCGCAGGACGCCGTCGCCGAAGTGGGCGGCGAGGGCGAGGCCGTTGGTGACGACGGAGATCGCCTCGGCCGTGGAGAGCGTGCCCGAGGGGGACTTGAGCTTGGTGCGTCCGTCGGTGGTGACGCCGTCGCGCAGCTCGCGGAAGACCGTCACCACGCGCCGGATCTCGGTGAGCCCCTCCGGCGCGGCGGGCAGGTCCAGCGAGCGGCCGATCTGGTCGACGCGCCGGGAGACGATGTCGACCTCGGCGTCGGGCGTGGCGGGCAGCGGCAGGACGACGGTGTTGAACCGGCGGCGGAGCGCGCTGGACAGCTCGTTGACGCCCCGGTCGCGGTCGTTGGCCGTGGCGATGAGGTTGAACCCGCGGACGGCCTGGACCTCCTGGCCCAGCTCGGGGACGGGCAGGGTCTTCTCGGACAGGATCGTGATGAGCGAGTCCTGCACATCGGCGGGGATGCGGGTCAGCTCCTCGACCCGGGCGGTCATGCCCTCGGACATGGCCCGCATCAGCGGACTGGGCACCAGCGCGTCGCGGCTGGGGCCGTGGGCGAGCAGCTGGGCGTAGTTCCAGCCGTAGCGGACGGCCTCCTCCGGGGTGCCCGCGGTGCCCTGCACGAGCAGGGTGGAGTCTCCGCTGACGGCGGCGGCGAGGTGCTCGGACACCCAGGTCTTGGCGGTGCCGGGCACGCCGAGCAGGAGCAGCGCGCGGTCGGTGGCGAGGGTCGTGACGGCCACCTCGACGATCCGGCGCGGGCCGACGTACTTCGGTGTGATCACCGTGCCGTCGGGCAGGGTCCCGCCCTGCAGATAGGTGGCGACGGCCCAGGGCGAGAGGCGCCAGCGGGCGGGCCGGGGGCGGTCGTCGGCGGCGGCGAGCGCCTTCAGCTCATCGGCGAACGCGTCCTCGGCGTGCGGCCGCAGGACCTCGGCGCCGGACGCCTCTCCGGGTGTCTCGCCGGGCGCCCCACCGGCGGCGGCGGTCGTGGCGGTGGTTTCGGACACGGTCATGGATCCCCCTCCAGATCGTCGACAGTTCGGTCGACCTGATGTGGTTCCCACCGTGCACCATGGCACTGACAACGGCCCTCGCGCCGGTCTCCGTACGGGCCCTGACCTGCGGTCGGAGCCCGTACGCCGTGGCGGAGGGGTCAGGTTCAGCCGACGACCGGCGAGACGGCGACGCAGCCGCCCGCGGTGAGCACGCCCTCGCCCTTCGCCTCCTTGATGACCTCGCCCTTGTACGTGATGGTGCAGGCGATGTCCGTACCGTCGGCCTCCACCGCCATGGGCATGACGGCGGGCGGCATGATGCCGCGCAGCGTCACGGTCTTCTTCCACGGCAGGGTGGGCGAGGAGACGGTCTCCAGCTTCGGGTTCATGGCGTCCCCGCCGCCCCCGTGGAAGGTGATCTCGTCGACGCTCTTGCCGGTGACCTCGTACGTGACCTCGTAGGTCTCGTCCACGGTCTTGTCGACCGCCTTGCCGACCGCGTCGTCCACCGACTCGGCCGAACAGGCGCCGAGGGCGAGGACGAGGCCGGTGGCGGCGAGGGCGCCGGCCGCCGCGCGCAGAAGACCGCCGGTGAGGTGGATGTGCTTCATGTGGGACCCCCCTGGATCGGTCCGCGACCGGATCTCTTCCACCCGCGGAGATCGCAGAAAAGCGCAAAGGGAAGGCAAAGTCAAATGGGATGACGAGCACCGAACGCGCAGGTCAAGGGGGACTGTCAGTGGTGGCCCCTACCGTCGTCCCCATGCTGCTATCTCACGGGGGAGAACCCTCGCCCGCCACGGAACCGGTGGCGCGCTGGACGGTGGAGCAGGTGCTGTCCCTGGCGCCTGACGACGCATCACGCAAGGCGGGGAACAAGCTGGCCTCGGCCGGACACTGGTCGGGCACGGGGTGCGACGCGTCGGGGGCGGTGTGGGGACTGTGCAAGGGGAGCGGGAGCAAGCCGTATCAGACGGTGGTCGACACCACGGGCCCCGCGTACAAGTGCAGTTGCCCGAGCCGCAAGTTCCCGTGCAAGCACGCGCTCGGGCTGCTGCTGCTCCGGGCCTCCGGCGACGGCCAGGTCCGGCAGGGCGAGCCGGCCGACTGGGCCTCGCAGTGGCTGGAGGGCCGCCGGGGCCGGGCGGAGGCCAGGCAGGCGGCCGCCGCGAACGGGGAGTCCGCGCCGGGCCCGGCCGACACCGCCGCCGCCCGGAAGCGGGCCGAGCGCCGGGCCGAGCGCGCCGCCTCGGGGGCGCTGGAGCTGGAGCAGCGTCTGACCGACCTGCTGCGCGGCGGACTCGCCACGGCCGACCGCGCGGGCTACACGCTGTGGGAGGAGACCGCCGCCCGCATGGTCGACGCCCAGGCGCCGGGACTCGCGGGCCGGGTAAGGGAGTTGGGGGCCATACCGGGATCGGGGCCGGGCTGGCCGGTGCGGCTGCTGGAGGAGTGCAGCCTGCTCCATCTGCTGGACACCGCCTGGCTGGGCCGGGAGCGGCTCCCGGAGCCGCTGGCCGCCACGGTGCGGACGAGGGTGGGGCTGCCCGTGTCCGCCGGGGGCACGCCGGTCCGCGACCACTGGCTGGTCCTCGCGCAGTACGACACGGCGGACGGCCGGCTCACCACCCGGCGGATCTGGCTGTACGGGAGGGAGTCGGGCCGCACGGCCCTGCTGCTCTCCTTCGGCGCGGCCGGCCGGACCCCGGAGCTGGCGCTGCCGGTGGGCGTCACGATCGACGCCGAGCTGACGCCGTATCCGGGCGGCGGTCTCCGGGCCGACCTGGGCCGCCGGTTCGCCACGCCGGTCCCGGTGCCGGGCACACCGCCGCCGGGCGGCCCCGCCGAGGCCGCCCTCGCCGCGTACGGGGAGGCGCTGCGGGGCGACCCGTGGCTCGACGGCTGGCCGGTCATCCTGCGGGACGTCATACCCGTGCCGTCCGGGGGCGGCTGGCAACTGGCCGACGCAAAGGGCACGGACGCGCTCCCGCTGGCCCCGGCGGCGCTCTCCCGCCAGGGGTTGTGGAAGCTCGTCGCCCTCTCCGGCGGCGCCCCGGTCACGGTCTTCGGAGAGCTGGGGCACCGCGGCTTCGATCCGTTCACGGCCTGGGACACGGGGGCGGGGCGCGGGGCCGGGCCAGGGGAAGCCGGGGGCGGGACCGTACGGCTCATCTGACGGGGGGAGCGGGGTCCGAGGCCGAGGTCCGGGACGCAAGCGGCAGGTCACCGGCGGCGGCCCCGGGCGCCCGGCACTCCCGGACGCTGTCTGACATCTGGTCACGCACCAACGCTCTTCTGCCCGCCCGACCGCCCGCCTGACCGGCCGACCGACCAACCACCTGGCCGACCGACTGACCGCCTGACTGACCGCCTGACCGGCCGACGGCCTGTCCGACCAACCGCCTGTCCGACCAACCGCCCGGCCGACCGACCGCCTGTCCGCCTCCCAGCTCTGTCTGCCCGACGCCACAGAAGGGGACCTGATGCCCAGCACCACCACCGGTCCGACCGGGGCCGTTTCCTCGCCCACCGCCGCCTCCTACCCCCTCGCGCCGCTGCCCTGGGAGGAGTTGGTCACCTCGGCGCTGCTGGGGACCGACCGGCGCCCGCCGACGGCGCCCGGAGGACAGGTGCCGGCCGACGGCGCGGGGGCCTTGCTGGACGCCGCCGCCCTGCACACCGTGCGGCGGCGGGCCGGGCTGCTGCCCGCCGCGGCGGCGCCCAGGCCCGCGCCCGCCCCGCACGACCCGCGCCCGGGGCTCTCCGAGGCGGCCCGGCACCGGCTCGCCCAGCTGCTGGCCGACCGGGCCGCTCCGGCCGCCTCCGGACGGCGCGGGGCTGCGCCCGACCTCACCGAGCTGATACCCCAGTGGCTGGCCGGCGCCAACCGGCGGGGGTTCCGGGCCCCGGCCGACCTGGTGCCGCCGCTGCTGGACGCCGCGCGGGCCCGCACCGACCTGCGCCCGCAGGCGCTCGCCTTCGCCGGGCCGCTGGGCCTGTGGCTGGCGGCGCTGAACCCGGAGTGGAAGTTCGCCCTGCGCGGTTCCGCGGCCGGTGCGCCCACCCCGGACACCGGCGACCCGGAGGCGGTGCGCCGGCTGTGGGAGGAGGGACTGTTCGCGGAGCGGGTCGCGCTGCTCGACGCCGTACGGGCGCAGGACCCCGCCGCCGCGCTCGCCCTGCTCACCACCACCTGGTCCACCGAACGGGCCGAGGACCGGCTGATGTTCCTGGACGCCCTGCGGGCCGGGCTGGGCGCCGGGGACGAGGAGTTCCTGGAGCAGGCGCTCACCGACCGCAGCCGCAATGTGCGCGCCACGGCGGCCGAGCTGCTCTCCGCCCTGCCCTCGTCGGCCTTCGCCGGGCGGATGGCGGCCCGTGCGGCGTCGTGCGTCCACCCCGACCGTACGGGGGCCGGGCTCTCCATCGCCGTGGAGGCGCCGCACGAGTGCGACGCCGGGATGCAGCGCGACGGGGTGGCAGCCGTCCCGCCCAACGGCCGCGGCCGGCGGTCCTGGTGGCTCGGGCAGTTGGTGGAGGCCACGCCGCTCGGGGTCTGGCAGGAGCGGTTCGGCGGGCGCACGGCCGAGGAGGTCGTCGCGCTGCCGGTCGCGGACGACTGGGCGGGCGAGCTGCACGCCGCCTGGTGCCGGGCCGCGATCCGCCAGCGCGACCCGCACTGGGCGCGGGCGCTGCTGGGCGAGGCGTCGGCGCCCCCGGCCGACTCCCCGGGCCCCGCATCGATCGCGGAGCGGTCCAAGCTCCTGACGGTGCTCTCCGAGGCCGAACGGGCCGACTGGGTGGCCGCGTTCATCGCCGCGCACGGGCTCTCCGAGGCGTTCCAGCTGCTCGGGGTCTGCACGGTGCCGTGGACGGGCCCGCTCGGGCGCGCCGTGGTGGACGCGCTCGACATCGCACGGGACGGCGGGAGTTACCCGTGGAGCTTCAGCGGGGTGATGGGCCTGGCCGAGCGCTGCCTCGACCCGGCCGAGGCCGACCGCCTGGAGATCCTCACGACCACCCCGGACGAGCGGGAGGGGGCGTCACCGGGGGCCGGGGGCTACTGGTCGGAGGCGTTCCAGCGACTGGTCTCCACTCTTCGCCTGCGCGCCACGATGGAGGCCGAACTGACCGCCTGAGACCCCGCCGTCGCACCCGGCACCCGCCCCGGCCCCGCCCCGGGTTCCGCCCGTGGCTCCGACCGGGCTCCCGCCCCGGCACGGGGTCGCGCCCCTGCCTCAACACCCTCCCCCGGCCCAGCCCCGGCCTCGGCACCCGCCCTGCGGCCCAGCCCCGGCACCTGCGCCTCCGCCGAAGTCGCGCGGGGATCGCGCGGGAGGCGCCGCGCCCGCGTCACCGAGCGCGCCCCCGGGCCCTCGCGGGCCTCAGGCCGTCGCGGGCCCCGGGCCCTCTCCCGGCCCCGCCCCCGGCCGCGTACGCCGACCCCGGCCTCGTACGCCCTGACGCGGGAACAGCCCCCGGGTCAGGCCTGCGCGGGCTGGCGGACGTTCGCGTTCACCCAGGTGACGATCTCGGTCGTCGTGGCGCCCGGCGTGAACAGCTCCGCCACCCCCAGCTCCTTCAGCGGGGGGATGTCGTCCTCCGGGATGATCCCGCCGCCGAACACCTTGATGTCCTCCGCCTCCCGCTCCTTCAGCAGCTCGATCACCTTGGCGAACAGCGTGTTGTGCGCGCCGGAGAGGATCGAGAGGCCGATCGCGTCGGCGTCCTCCTGGATCGCCGTGTCGACGATCTGCTCGGGTGTCTGGTGGAGCCCCGTATAGATGACTTCCATACCGGCGTCCCGCAGCGCCCGCGCGATCACCTTGGCCCCGCGGTCATGGCCGTCGAGCCCCGGCTTGGCCACCACCACACGGATCGGACCGGTCACACCCATCACTGCCTCCACATGGTCTCCCGCGCCTGACGGGCCGGGGATGTGAACGAACGTTATCCACAGCATCCCGCAAGCCGCCGTTTCGCGGCAGGCGGGGAGGGGGAAATCACACGTGGGACATGTTCGCCAGGCGCCGTTCCCCCTGTGACGCGGCAATCCGGCCGCGCGTGAGCACCGCCCGGGGAGCCGCTACGAGGTCGCCGTACCACCGCGCCGCCAGCCGCACGGCACGGTGGTACGGCCCATCGCCCCCACCACCGCTCGCTGCCCCGTCACCCTCCACCGGGCCCGGCGCCCCTTCCCCACCGTCCGCCCCGCACCGCGTCCCCTGTCGTCGTCGCCGTCGTTCCCGTACGACCGTGCAGGAGGCCGGCCGTGAAGCTTCCTCTTTCCCTCCCGTTACCGCCCCGCCCCTCCACCGCGCTGCTCGCCGCCACCGTGCTGGAACTGGCCGTCCTCACCGGCCATCTCGCCGCCTACCCCTTCGGCATCGCCCAGGAGCGCCACACCCGGCGCCCGGCGCCGGACCCCCGCCACGCCCCCGGCACCGGCCCCGGTACGGGCCTCCGCCCCCTGCCCGGCCCCCCGGACGCCGAGCGGCCCGTCGTCCTGCTCCACGGGTTCATCGACAACCGCTCCGTCTTCGTCCTGCTGCGCCGCGCGCTCGCCCGGCACGGCCGCCGCCACCTGGCGTCCCTCAACTACTCGCCGCTCACCCGCGACCTGCGCACCGCCGCCGGACTGCTCGGGCGGCACGTGGAGGAGGTCTGCGCCCGCACGGGACAGCGCGAGGTCGACATCGTCGGGCACAGCCTCGGCGGCCTGATCGCCCGCTACTACGTCCAGCGGCTGGGCGGCGACCAGCGGGTGCGCACCCTCGTCACGCTCGGCACGCCGCACGGCGGCACCGCCGTCGCCCCCGGAGCCGGCGTTCACCCCATCGTGCGGCAGATGCGCGGCGGCTCCCCGCTGATCGAGGAGCTGCGCCGTCCCGCGCCGGGGTGCCGGACCCGGTTCGTCAGCTTCTGGAGCGAGCTGGACCAGGTCATGGTCCCGGTCGAGACGGCCTGCGTGGACCATCCCGACCTGGACGCCGTGAACGTACGCGTCACCGGAATCGGGCATCTCGCGCTGCCGGTGCATCCGGCGGTCGCCACCGCCGTCCGTGAGGCTCTGGAGTCACAGCAGACCCGGGAGAGCACAGCCACCTCAACCGGAACGCCCTCTGTCGCTTAGAAATAGAACGACTCTCGAACATAGGGCCAAGCCTCTGTCTGCCGTCCACCGAAAGACGGCCGATTGCCCGTTTCCTGAGGGCGCAAAACCTGCCGAAGATTGTCGTCCTCACATACTGCCGGGTACAGTCGCGGCCACTGCTTCCCCCTGGGACTCCCTGTCCGGAACCCAGAACAGTCCTGCTGCCGAGGCGAGAGAGAAGTTGGTGAACGACCAGCACCCCCACGCCGGGCCCGTCGGGTACGACACCCGATCCACCGGCAGCTTCGACACCGACCCGCTCTTCGGTACCCCCTACAGCGGTTCCGACACCACTGATTACGCGGCTTCCGGTTACGACACCTCTTACGGCGCCTCCTACGGCGCTCACAACGGCCACGGCGACCACAACGGCCACACCGGCTCGTACGACTCCTCCGCCTGGGACACGGGCGCGCAGCAGACCGTCACGTACGACCCGTACGCCGCCCCGGCACAGGCGGCTCAGACCCAGACAGCCCAGGCGCAGACGGCCGAAGCCCAGTCGGCGTGGCAGCAGCAGACCGCCGACACGGGCGCCTACGACACCACCGGGTTCACCACGGCCGCGTACGGCACGGCCCCCTACGGGACCGGCACGTACGAGAGCGACGAGTACGACACCGGCGCCTACGCCACCGCCACGTACGGCACGGGCACCGCGTACGTCACCGACGGCTCGTACGGGACGGGCGCCCAGGAGACCGGCGCGTACGGCGTCGGCGCGTACGACACGGGCACGTACGACACCGGGACTTACGACACCACAGCCTTCACGACCGGCGGGTACGACGTCGGCGCGTACGACACGGGCGCGTACGACACCGGGGCCTACGGGACGGCGGCCTACGACACCGGCGCCTATGACGCGACCGCCTGGAACTCCGGCGCCACGCCCGAGGACGCCGCGTACGAGCCCGAACAGATGTCGCACCAGCTGTACGAACAGCAGCAGCCGGAGTCCGAGGAGGGCGGCACCTCCGAGATTCCCGTTCTGGATCTCACCCCGGGGACCGATCCCGACGAGCGGCCCGAGCCGGACACCGCCCCGGCCCCTGCCGCTTCCTCGTACGACGACGGCGGAGAGAGCCCCGCCCCGCTCTCCGCGGACCGCACCGTGGTCCACGCCCCGCGCAGCCGGGCCCGCCGCCGCAGCCCCGCCAAGCGCTCCGCGCTCCTGACCGTCGCCGTCCCCTCCGCCTGTGTGATGAGCGTCGCGGGCATCGCGGCCGCCTCCGTCAGCGGGATCAGCGACGAGGAGAAGCCGGAGAAGACCACCTCGCTGGCCGTCGCGGACCCCAGCACGGTGAAGGCGGTCGCCGCGAACAACAAGCTCGACAGCCAGCTGGAGCAGCTCAGCGAGGGCAGCGACGACTTCCGCCAGCGTGCGAGCCGCACCCAGGAGCGCATCGACCTCAAGCAGCGGCAGGCCGAGGAGAAGAAGAAGCGCGAGGAGGAGGCCGCCCGCCGCGAGGCGCTGCGCCCCAAGTTCGTCCTCCCGGTCAAGCAGCACGGACTGAGCGCCTACTACGGCCAGGCGGGCGTCAACTGGATGTCCGTCCACACGGGCATCGACTTCCCCGTCGGCTACGGCTCCCCCGTGATGGCCGCGACCGACGGCACCGTCCGCACGCAGTACAACAGCGCCTACGGCAACATGGCGATCGTGACCATGGCCGACGGCACGGAGACCTGGTACTGCCACCTGAGCAGCACCAAGATCCGCTCGGGACCGGTGAAGGCCGGTGACGTCATCGCGTACGCGGGCAGCTCCGGCAACTCCACCGGTCCGCACCTGCACTTCGAGGTGCGCCCGGGCGGCGGGGCCTCGGTGGACCCGCTGGCGTGGCTGCGCAGCCACGGCGTCGAGCCGACCTGACGGTGACGGGACGCGCGTAAGTGACAGGAGAGGGGCGGGACGGCTGCGATCAGCCGTCCCGCCCCTCTCCCCTTGCGTCGCCCTACAGCTTCTCGACTGGTGCGTACCGCAGGAGCAGCTTCTTCGGGCGCTCGTCGCCGAAGTCCACCGTCGCCTTGGCCTGGTCGCCGGCGCCCTCGACGGCCACCACCGTGCCCAGGCCGAACTGGTCGTGCGTGACCCGGTCCCCCACCGCCAGCGAGACCGTCGGCTTCTCCGTGGAGCGCCGGGTGGCGAAGCCCGAGGGGCCGGAGCGCGAGCGCGAGGAGGAGAGCGAGGACGTGATGCCCGAGGTGGGGCCGGCCGGGGCGGCCATCGGGCCCTTGCGCTTCCAGTCCAGGTGCGTTTCCGGGATCTCCTCCAGGAACCGCGAGGGCGGGTTGTACGAGGGCTGTCCCCAGGCGCTGCGCATGGCGGCCCGGGTCAGATAGAGCCGCTCGCGGGCGCGGGTGATGCCGACATAGGCGAGACGGCGCTCCTCCTCCAGCTCCTTGGTCTGGCCGAGGGCCCGCATGTGCGGGAAGACGCCGTCCTCCAGGCCGGTGAGGAAGACGACCGGGAACTCCAGGCCCTTCGCCGTGTGCAGGGTCATCAGCGTGATGACGCCGGAGCCGTCCTCGTCCTCGTCGGGGATCTGGTCGGAGTCGGCCACCAGCGCGACCTTCTCCAGGAACTCCGCGAGCGTGCCCGCGCCCTCCTCCTCGCCGCGCTCCTGCTCGAATTCGAGGGCGACGGCGGCGAGTTCCTGGAGGTTCTCGATACGGGTCTCGTCCTGCGGGTCCGTGGAGGCCTGGAGCTCGGCCAGATAGCCCGTGCGCTCCAGCACGGCTTCCAGCACGACGGCGGGCCCGGCGCCGGACTCGACGATCGTGCGCAGCTCCTCCATCAGCGTGTTGAACCGCTTGACGGCGTTGGAGGAGCGGGCCGCCATGCCGTACGCCTCGTCGACGCGGCGCAGCGCCTGCGGGAAGGAGATCTTCTCGCGCATCGACAGGGCGTCGATCATGGCCTCGGCGCGGTCCCCGATGCCGCGCTTGGGCACGTTGAGGATGCGGCGGAGCGGGACGGTGTCCTCGGGGTTGGCGAGGACGCGGAGGTAGGCCAGGACGTCCCGGACCTCCTTGCGCTCGTAGAACCGCACGCCGCCGACGACCTTGTAGGGCAGGCCGACCCGGATGAAGATCTCCTCGAAGACACGGGACTGGGCGTTGGTCCGGTAGAAGACGGCGACATCGCCCGCCTTGGCGTCGCCCTTGTCGGTGAGGCGGTCGATCTCGTCGGCGACGAACTGGGCCTCGTCGTGCTCGGTGTCCGCGACGTAGCCGGTGATGCGGGCGCCGGAGCCGGCGTTGGTCCAGAGGTTCTTCGGGCGGCGGCTCTCGTTGCGCTCGATGACGGCGTTGGCGGCGGAGAGGATCGTCTGTGTGGAGCGGTAGTTCTGCTCCAGGAGGATCGTCGTCGCGTCCGGGTAGTCCTCCTCGAACTGGAGGATGTTGCGGATGGTGGCGCCGCGGAAGGCGTAGATCGACTGGTCCGCGTCACCCACCACGCACAGCTCGGCGGGGGCGTCGGACGCCTCCCCGGAGGGGCCGACCAGCTCCCGAACCAGCGTGTACTGGGCGTGGTTGGTGTCCTGGTACTCGTCGACCAGGACGTGGCGGAAGCGGCGGCGGTAGTGCTCGGCCACGTCCGGGAAGGCCTGGAGGAGGTGGACTGTCGTCATGATGATGTCGTCGAAGTCCAGGGCGTTGGCCTCGCGCAGGCGGGCCTGGTAGAGCGTGTACGCCTGGGCGAGGGTCTTCTCGAAGCCGTCCGCCGCCTGTCCGGCGAAGGTCTCCTCGTCGATCAGCTCGTTCTTGAGGTTGGAGACCTTGGCGGTGAAGGACTTCGGCGGATAGCGCTTGGGGTCCAGGTCCAGATCGCGGCAGACCAGGGCCATCAGGCGCTTGGAGTCGGCGGCGTCGTAGATCGAGAACGACGAGGTGAAGCCGAGCTTCTTCGACTCGCGGCGCAGGATGCGGACGCACGCGCTGTGGAAGGTCATCACCCACATGGCGTTGGCGCGCGGGCCCACCAGCTGCTCGACGCGCTCCTTCATCTCGCCCGCGGCCTTGTTGGTGAAGGTGATCGCGAGGATCTGCCCCGGGTGGACCCCGCGCTCGGCCAGCAGGTGGGCGATGCGGTGGGTGAGCACCCGGGTCTTGCCGGAACCGGCCCCGGCGACGATGAGCAGCGGGCAGCCGGCGTGCACGACGGCGGCGCGCTGCTCGGTGTTCAGCCCGTCGAGCAGTGCGGCGGAGTCGATGACCGGGCGCGGGTGACCGTCCCGGTAGTACCCGTCCCGGGGAGGCGGGGGCGCGTCGAAGACGCCCTCGAAGAGTCCCTCCGGCACCGCTTCGGGTGCGTGCTCCTCGGGGGGCGGCGGCGGGCCGTCCTCCGCGGGCTGGAGGCCGGTCAGGAAGTTGTCGTCAAAGAGGCTGCTCATCGCCCTCCGAGTCTAGGGGGCCGCACCGACAACGTTCGGCCGAAGGCCGCAAGCGGCCACCGGCACGGGCGTCCGCCCCGTACGGACGGAGAGCGGACGTCCACGTTCCGTGAAGGAGCAGCCGGTCGGAGGGGGTGCAGGTTCCGGCCGGGGAGAAGGTCACGAAAATGTATCGGGCATATCGCTCATCCTCCTTCCCAGCGGCGGGCCGCGTTGGCTAGCGTGCTCGGTCAGGTGATCCGTAGCTCCCTGAGGCGAACCGCGTCTCACGGTCACCTCTGCCGAATCCGTGCTGCCCTCGCGGCGGTTCGGAACCGGGGACCCACACGCAGAACCGGGGTGAATCGGTCCGTGCCCGCGCAGGCGGACCGTAGGACAGCCTTCCGTTCCGTCCGAACCCGACAGCTAACCCGGTAGGCGGTCCACGGAAGGAGATGCCGGTCTTGGCATCGCATCGCAAGCCGCGTACGAAGGTGCGCACGACCACCCCCGCCGTCGGGTTCACGACGGCCGCGCTCGCCTCCGTGACGCTGCTCTCCACGCAGAACGCGACGGCGGCGCCCGCCGAGCCGAGGCCGGCCATCGAGGACGTGCAGAAGAAGGTCGACGAGCTGTACCGGCAGGCGGGCAGCGCGACCCAGCAGTACAACCGGGCGAAGGCCGCCTCCACCACCCAGCGGGCCAAGGTCGACACGCTGCTCTCCGACGTGGCGAAGCGGACCGAGCGGATCAACGAGGCGCGCCGGGAGCTGGGCGCCTACGCGGCCGCGCAGTACCGCACCGGCGGCATCGCGCCCACCGCGACCTTCTTCCTGGCGGACGACCCGCAGGGGTACTTCGACCAGAGCCGGCTGATGAGCCGGGCGACCGAGCGGCAGCAGAAGGCCGTCGACGACTTCCGCACGCAGCAGGCCGAGGCCTCGAAGAAGCGCGCGGAGGCCGTGAAGAGCCTGGAGAAGCTGACCGAGACGCAGACCGCGCTGCGCACCGGCAAGCAGACCGTGCAGACCAAGCTGGCCGAGGCCCGGGCGCTGCTGTCGCGGCTGACCGCCGAGGAGAAGGCGCGGCTGGCGGAGCTGGAGCGGAAGAAGGAGGCCGAGGCCCGGGAGAAGGCGGAGCGGCTGGCCGCCCGCCAGGCGGCCGAGGCCAAGGAGCGCGAGGCGGCGGAGAAGAAGGCCCGCGAGGAGGCCGCGAAGGAGTCCGCCGAGGCCGGTGGCTCCGGTTCTGGCTCCGGCAGCGGTACGGGGACGGGGACGAGCCCGGGGTCCGGTACGGGTACGGGGGCCGGGACGGGCAGCGGTTACGCGGCCAAGGCCGAGAAGGTGCTGGCCTTCGCCCGCGCCCAGATCGGGAAGCCGTACGTGTGGGGGGCGACGGGCCCGTCCTCGTACGACTGCTCGGGGCTGACCAAGGCGGCCTGGCGGGAGGCGGGGGTCACCCTGCCCCGGACCACCTGGGACCAGGTGAAGGTCGGCACCCGCGTCGCCACGTCGGACCTCCAGCCGGGTGACCTGGTCTTCTTCTACGACGACATCAGCCACGTCGGCATCTACAAGGGCGACGGGATGATGATCCACGCGCCGAAGCCGGGGGCGAACGTGCGCGAGGAGTCGATCTACTACATGCCGATCTACGGCAGCGTGCGCCCGGCGTAGCGCACGTCGGCCGGGGCGGGCCTCACGCCTCCCCGCCCCGGCCTATCGGGCTCCGGGAGCCTCTCGGGCCCCGGGAAGTTCTCAGGCCCCGGGCGCCGGGGACCCCAGGCCCCTCAGGCGCTCCTCAGGAGCCACCCGGGCCCCTTGGGCACCCCCAGATCCCTCAGGTCCCTCAGCCATCCCGGTCGCCCAGGCCCCTCAGTGCCCCTGGCCTCTCAGACCCCTCAGGTCCAGAGCGTGGCGATGAAGATGTTGGCGACCGTCAGTCCGCCGACCGCCGCGAACGCGCCCTTCTCGACCTTCTCCTGGTCCCGCTTGACGTAGACGAGCGCGAGGATGACGACGAGGACCGCCAGCTTGACGCCGATCTTGATGTTGTTGACGGTCTGGTCGTCGGCCTGGTTGAGCCCGACCAGGGCGACGCCGGTGACCAGCATGGTCAGCGCGCCGTGCAGCATGGCCGGAACGAAGCGCGCGGTGCCTGCGCCCATGGCCTTCATCTGGGTCAGGAAGCCGCCCAGCAGGGAGGCGATGCCGATGATGTGCAGGGCGACGAAGACATTGATGAGTACGTCCATGGCTCCGGAGCCTAGCCATGGCCAAATCTTTACCCAGCAGTGAGGCAAGCCTTCCTTGGCGCCTTCGCCGGAACTGTGCGCGGGGCGCCCGAACCTGCCGGAATAGTCAATTCCGGGTCACCGTCCGCAGTCACTCGCCGACTCCGAAGCGTCACATCCGGGCAATAACTGTCATGGCGACCCTTTTCCGTTCACCCGGATTAGCGTCCCTGGCGAGCCCATCGGTACCCCGGCGGGCAGCCGACAGGAAGGATGCCGCCCCCGTGGCCGCGCACCGGAAATCCGCTCACCGGAAACCCAAGCAGCGCCCGTTCACCGGCCCTGCTGCCCGCACCGCCGCCACTCTGGCGCTCGCCGGAGCCGCCACCGCCACCTCGGCCGGCGGAGCCGGGGCCGCACCCGCCGAGCCCGCCCCCACCGCCGCCCAGGTCCGGGCCAAGGTCGACCGGCTCTACCACGAGGCCGAGGTCGCCACGGAGAAGTACAACGGGGCGAAGGAGAAGGCGGCCGCCGCCACCCGCACGGTCGACGCCCTGGCCGACGAGGCCGCGCGCCGCACCGACCGCCTCAACACCGCCCGTCACACCCTCGGTTCGATGGCCACCGCCCAGTACCGCACCGGCACCCTCGACCCCGCGCTCCAACTGGCGCTCTCCTCCGACCCCGACAGTTATCTGGAGCGCGCCTCCCAGCTGGACCGGGCGGGCGACCGGCAGGCGGGGCTGCTCGGCTCGATCCGGCGCCAGCTCTCCGGGATCGCCCGGGTCAAGGCCCGCGCCGACCGGCAGACGGAGGCGCTCGCCGCCCGGCAGGCCGAACTACGGGAACACCGCAGCGCGATCCGGGCCAAGCTGGCCGACGCCCGCACGCTCCTGGCCACACTCACCGCCGAGGAGCGCGCCGCGTACGAACGCTCGGCGGACGCCGCCCACGGCGGTGGCCCGGCCCGCGCCGACCGGGCGGGCAGCGGCCAGGCCGAGCGCGCCACCCCCCGCTCCTCCGTCGCCGCCCCGAACTCCCGGGCGGGCCGGGCCATCGCCTTCGCCCACGGCGCGATCGGCAAGCCGTACGTCTGGGGCGCCACCGGGCCCAACGCCTTCGACTGCTCCGGTCTGACCCAGGCCGCCTGGCAGGCGGCGGGCGTCAGTCTGCCCCGCACCACCTACACCCAGATCAACGCCGGGCAGCGCGTCTCCCGCTCCCAACTGGCCCCCGGTGACCTGGTCTTCTTCTACTCCGGGATCAGCCATGTCGGCCTCTACATCGGCGGCGGCCAGATGATCCACGCCCCGCGCCCGGGCGCACCGGTCCGGATCGCGCCCATCGACCAGATGCCGTTCGCCGGAGCGACCCGGGTGGCCTGACCCGGCCGACGCCGACCGGACCGGTCGAGGGGCGCCCGAGCCGACCGACGCCCGGCCCGACCCGGCCGAAGGCCGCCCGACCCGGCCGACGGCCTCCTCTCCCGCCGGACCTCCGCCGAGGCGCGACCGCACCTGCCGGGCCCCGCCGGAGCCGGACCCCGCGCGCCCGCCCCGGGAGCCGCCCGCTCAGACCAGCCGGCGGGCCGTCGCCCAGCGGGTCAGCTCGTGGCGGTTGGAGAGCTGGAGCTTGCGCAGCACCGCCGAGACATGCGACTCGACCGTCTTCACCGAGATGAACAGCTGCTTCGCGATCTCCTTGTACGCATAGCCCCGGGCGATCAGCCGCAGCACCTCGCGCTCCCGCTGGGTGAGCCGGTCCATGTCCTCGTCGACCGGCGGGGCGTCCGTGGAGGCGAAGGCGTCCAGGACGAAGCCGGCCAGCCGCGGGGAGAAGACCGCGTCCCCCTCCTGGACCCGGAAGATGGAGTCGACCAGGTCCGTGCCGGTGATCGTCTTGGTGACATAGCCCCGGGCACCGCCCCGGATCACGCCGATGACGTCCTCCGCGGCGTCCGAGACGGAGAGGGCGAGGAAGCGGACCGGGTCGTCGGCCGCGCCCATCAGCGGGGCGCAGCGGCGCAGCACCTCGACCCCGCCGCCGCCCGGGAGGTGGACGTCGAGGAGGACCACCTCGGGGCGGGTCGCCGTGATGACGGTGACCGCCTGGTCGACGTCGGCGGCCTCGCCCACCACCTCGACCCCGGTCTCCTCGGTGCGGCCGATCTCGGCCTGCACCCCGGTGCGGAACATCCGGTGGTCGTCGACGAGCACGACCCGTACCCGTCGCTCCGGGCCCCCGGTGGCTTCGGTGTTCTCGGTCATTCGCTCGCCCTCTCCATCTCCAGCTCGACCTCGGTGCCCCCGCCGGGCACCGAACGCAGCCGGGCAGTGCCGCCGTTGCGCTGCATCCGGCCGATGATTGATTCTCGTACGCCCATCCGGTCGGCGGGAACCTCGTCCAGGTCGAACCCGGGCCCCCGGTCCCGGACGGAGACGAAGACCGTACGGCCCTCGACCTCCGCGAAGACCTGCACGGCACCGCCCTCGCCACCGTACTTGGCGGCGTTGACCATCGCCTCGCGCGCGGCCTGCATCTGCGCCCCCAGCCGGTCGTCGAGCGGGCAGTCACCGACGACGACGACCTCCAGGGGGACGCCGTGCTTGTCCTCCACCTCGGCGGCGGACCGCTTCACCGCCTCGGCCAGCGTCTCCGGCTCCTCGTCCTCGTCCTTTCCGGTGCCCTCCGGGTTGTAGAGCCAGTTGCGCAGCTCGCGCTCCTGGGCGCGGGCCAGGCGTCTGACCTCGCCGCCGTCGTCCGCGTTGCGCTGGATCAGGGTGAGGGTGTGCAGCACGGAGTCGTGGACATGGGCGGCGACCTCGGCACGCTCCTGGGCGCGGATGCGCATCAGCCGCTCCTCGGAGAGGTCCTGGACCATCCGGACCAGATAGGGCCCGGCGAGCAGGGCGATGCCGGTGAGGACGGCGAT
Source organism: Streptomyces araujoniae (assembly GCF_050871195.1). Lineage (NCBI taxonomy): Bacteria > Bacillati > Actinomycetota > Actinomycetes > Kitasatosporales > Streptomycetaceae > Streptomyces > Streptomyces araujoniae. The sequence goes on along the minus strand of NZ_CP194070.1, from coordinate 4,922,313 downwards.
GGCGGCCGTCAGCACATTGCCCAGTTGGGCGGCCGAGCCGCGCACCACCATGAAGACGGCGAGCCCGAGGCCGACGAGGGCGACCCCGGCGAGGGCGCGGGCCAGTTGCAGCAGCCGGCGGCTGCGGCCGACCTCCATCCAGCGGGCGCGCCGGGCGTTGTCCGCCTGGCGCCAGACGAGGACGGAGCCCGCGCCGATCAGGAGCGTCGGCCAGATGTAGCGGTCGGCATCGCTGCCCATGTCGACGTTGACGACGAAGACCACGGCACCGACGAGCAGGGCGACCAGGGCGAAGACCTGGCCCGGGTCCGGCTTGCGGAGTCTTCGCCGGCCGTCCGCCGCCGTCTCGAAGACCGAGCGCGCGCCGTGCCCCTCCCCGATGCCCCCGACGCCGAGGGGGACGACGATCCAGAACACCGCGTACAGCAGGGCACCGAAGCCGTCGCTGAAGAAGAGCCCGAGGAAGACGAGCCGGACCCAGGCGACCGGCAGTCCGAGGTGTCCGGCGAGCCCGCGCGCGACGCCGCCCAGCATCCGCCCGTCGGCGCTGCGGTACAGCTTGCGCAGCGGCGGCTCCTCCGGGTCGGCGGTGAGTGAGCTGTGCGCGGCTCGGGCGGTGGCGGCTGGCATACCCCGATCGTCACACGCCGTGGGCCCGGGGGGCATCAGGGTAGTCCCCCTGATCGACCCTGATGCCAGCCCCACCCCTCACCGGTGCCACCCCCCGTTCCGGGCCGCACCGTCTGCCCCCTGCGGGGCGCGCCCGGGCAAAATCAGGGACCGGCCAGGGTCGGCGCGGGTCCCGCCGGACCGTGCGTACCGTCACCATGGAGGCATGACCGCTCCCTCGGACGCCGCTCCCGGCGTCGCACCCCCCGACGCCCCCAGACCGCAGCTGCGGCGCAGCCCGCGGCAGAAGACGGTGGCCGGGGTCTGCGGCGGTCTCGGGCGGTACTGCGACGTGGACCCGGTGATCTTCAGGATCGTGCTCGGCGTCCTCGCCGCGACCGGCGGGATCGGTCTGATCTTCTACGGCTTCGCCTGGCTCCTGCTCCCCCTGGAGGGCGAGGAGGAGAACGAGGCGCGCCGGCTGCTGTCGGGCCGGGTCGACGGGGCCTCGCTGGTGGCGCTGCTGCTGGCGCTGATCGGCTGCGGGCTCTTCCTGTCGATGCTGGGCAACCGGGGGATGCTGGCGTTCGCCGCGCTGCTGTCGGTGGCGGTGGTCGGCTGCTCGGTGTGGACGCAGTCCCGCCGGAACGCCGCTCCACCGGAGGACCCGGCGGCCCCGCCGGGCACCCCGGCCGCCGCCCCCGCCCCCGCGCACCCGGGCGGTCTCGGCACGGCTCCGCCGGAGGTGAAGGCCCCGCCGACGCCGGGCGGTCCGTCGTGGTGGCGGGACCCGATCGTCAAGGACGGCACGACGGGCCCGGTCGGCTCCGCCTATCTGTGGGGCCCCTCGGACACCGACCCGGAGGCGGCACGGGAGACGGTCCGGGCCGGGCGCCCCAGCCCCGACGCCCCGTTCCGCCCGCCGGCTCCGGCGCCCGCCCCGCCGGGGCCGCGCTCGATCGGCGGGCTGGTCTTCCTCACCGCGCTGGTGGCGGGCGGTCTGGGCACCTGGCTGAGCTGGCCGCACCAGCCGCTGGGCTCGGTGCTCCAGGTCGGCCTGGTCGCCGCGCTCGCCGTCTTCGGGCTCGGCCTGCTGGTCTCGTCCCTGCTGGGGCGGACCGGTTTCGGCACGGTGCTGCTGGCGGTGGTCACGGCGGTGCTGCTGGCGGGGGCAACGATGCTGCCCAAGGACATCAGCACGGACTGGGCGCGCAAGGAGTGGCGCCCGGCGGAGGTCGCGGCCGTGGAGCCGGTGTACCAGCTGGGCACCGGCGACGCCCGGCTGGACCTGTCCGGCGTGGCGGTCCCCCGGGGCGAGACCGTGCGGACCCTGGTGGAGGTCGGAGCGGGCCGGGCCGCCGTCGTCGTCCCGAAGGACGTGACGGTGAAGGTGCGGGCCGAGGCGGGGCTCGGGGAGATCCGGCTGGAGGAGGGGCAGCGGGTCCAGATCCGGATCAACAGCGACGAGACGACCCAGCGCACCCTGCCACCGCCCGAGGGCAGCCGGCCGGCCGGGACCATCGAGCTGGATGTGCAGGTCGGCATCGGACAGGTGGAGGTCACCCGTGCCACGTCATGAGTTCCGGCCCGCCCCCAAGAAGGGCGGACAGCCAGAGGGCACGCAGGCGGAAGCCGTGCAGGCGGAAGCCGTGCAGGCGGAAGCCGTGCAGGCGGAAGCCGTGCAGGCGGAAGCCGTGCAGGCGGAAGCCGTGCAGGCGGAAGCCGTGCAGGCGGAAGCCGTGCAGGCGGAAGCCGTGCAGGCGGAAGCCGTGCAGGCGGAAGCCGTGCAGGCGGAAGCCGGACCGGTGAAGGCAGAACAGACAGAGGCCCGGCAGGCAGAGACCCGGCAGGAAACGGCCCGGCAGACAGGGACCCGACACGTGGAGGCCCGCCATGCTGCGTCATGAGTTCCGGCCCGGCCGGGCGCTGGCCGGGCTGACGATGCTGGCCCTGGCCGGGGGGTACGCGGCCGAGGCGGCCGGGGCGTGGAAGGTCCCGTGGGCCTTCTTCCTCCCGGTCCTCCTCGGCGGTCTCCTCCTCTCCGCCACCACGACCTTGACCGCCTACATGGTGCGGCGGCGCCGGGACGCCAGGAAGGCGTCGGCGGAGAACACGGAGGCGCCCGCGAGCACCAGCGGCAGCCACGCCATCAGGTAGGGCAGGTCGTTGCCGTAGTAGTACGGCGTCGACTGCCAGCTCACCGTCAGCCAGAGGCTCAGCGAGATCAGCGCCCCGCCGAGGGCGGCGAGCCGGGCCCAGAGGCCGACGAGGGTGCCGAGGCCGACGAGGAGTTCACCGATCGCGATGGCGTAGCCGAACCCCTCGGGGCTCTTGAGCGCCAGGTCGACGAGGGCGGGGATCGCGGAGGAGTCGCGGACCGAGTTCATCAGCTCACCGATGGAGCCGGGCCCGGTGGCGGAGAGGAACGCGCTGTCCGTCAGCTTGTCGATCCCCGCGTAGACGAAGGTGACGCCGAGGAAGATCCGCAGCGGGAGCAGGGCGTACTCCCGCGCCTGCTCGCGCAGTCCCCGCCGCTCGCCCGTCCCGTACAGACCGCCGCTGCCGCCGCCGTAACCGTTCATCACCGCTGCCCCGCTTCCCGAAGACCCGTCACCTGACCATACGTACGCCTGTCCGACGGCGCTCACCAGGGCTGCGGGGCAATCAGCGGAAGAAATCCGCGAGGAGGAGGGCGGAAAACGGGAGGCGGGAGGGAAGAGGCGGGAGCCGGGAGGCGGGGGTCAGTCCGTCACATCGATCGCACAGCGGTTGGTCTCCACCCCGGCGGCGGTGATGACCTGGACGTCGACGGTCCCCGGTTCGACCTCGACGGGCACCGGGACGGTGAGGACGGTGTCGGTCGGGTTGGCGAAGCCTCCGGCGACCGGGATCAGCGGTACGTGGACGTGGACCGTGCCGATCCGGACGACGAGCCGGGCCAGCCGGTCGGGGCTGCCCGCGCCGGGCGGTACGAAGCCCGCGCCCCGGATCTCGATGTCGTCCCCGGTCCGGATCGGGGCGTCCAGGTCCCCGGCCTCCCGGGCCCGGACGACGGAGAGCACGACCGGACGGCCGCCCTCCGCGTACTTGCCCGCGAAGTACGTCGCCGCCGAGACCGCCACCAGCAGGGCGAGCCCCCACGGCAGATCGGGCAGCTGCTCGGGGCGGCGGGCCAGCCGGACGGCGGCGAACAGCACGGCGACGGCGCTGACCAGCACGTACTGCACATCCGTGAACGAACCGCGCCCGGAGTCGTCGGTGAGCAGATCGGCGGCGCGCGGCCGGTCCGCACGCAGCTTCTGGAGCCGCTGCCCCAGCACCCGTACGGTCACCACCCGGCGTACGACGACGGCGACCGCGCACACCAGCGCCAGCACCGCCACGACCCCGGCGGAACGGACCAGGTCGAGCCCCTCGATCAGCGCGTCCCGGTCGGCCGGGTCGGAGGCGCCGGCCAGTTGGAGGGCGAGGACGAGCACGGCGAAGACGGCGAGGAGCACCCAGACTGCGGCGACGGTCCTGGACGTGGAGAGCCGGTTGTCCTCACCGATCAGCGGGGCGAGGAGGCCTCCCCGGGCCCGGTGGAAGCGGGCGGCGACGGTCAGCAGGGCGGCGGTCACGAAGGCGGCGGCCAGGGCGGCGGTACGGGCGGTGGTCCAGCCGGGCCCGATCGCGGTGAGGCTCGCGCCGACGAGCAGGGCGACGACCGCGCCCCAGACGACGAACAGGGTGCCCCGCCACACATGGTGGAGCCAGACGTCCCCGGCGGCCCGGCCCCGTTCTGCGACGGTCCGGGCGGACTCGGTCAGCTCGTCGGAGACCCACTGCCGGGAGGCGGAGGCGGACTGGGCGACCCCGGCGGGCAGGCCGTTCCCGGCGGCCAGTTCGTCCCGCTTGGCGAGGAACGCGGCGACCGCGCGCCGGTGCCCCTCGCGTGCTCCGTGCGGGCAGTCCCCGCACGTACAGCCTCCGCCGTGCGCACCGCTCGCCCTTGCCTCGTCCAACGCCACGGAGATTTACACCCTTTCCCACCCCGGTACAGCCAACTCACCTTCGATACCAGCGAATTGTGCCGTACGGGACGGGCCCGGCCCGCATCGGGGCGGTCGGTGGCGGGCAGCCGTCAGAACGTTCGACTGATCCGCTGCCACAAGGGCTGGTAGTTGATCCACGCCACCAGGTCGCTGCCGAGCTGGTCACGGGTGGTGAGGGCGTCCCGGTGGTCGATCAGCACGGGCTTCCCGGCCGCCCGCGCCAGCAACTGCACCTGGCAGGCGCGCTCCAGGGTCAGGAACCACCAGGCGGCCGCGTCCACCGAGTCCCCCACGGTCAGCAGCCCGTGGTTGCGCAGGACGATTGCCTTCCGGTCCCCCAGCGCGGCGGCGATCCGCCGCCCCTCCTCCTCGTCCACGACGACGCCCGTGTACGTGTCGTAGAGGACATGGTCCTCGTAGAACGCGCAGGACTCCTGGGTGATCGGCTCGATCGGCTCCCCGAGCGCGGCCAGCGCCCGCCCGTGCGTGGAGTGGGTGTGCGCGACGGCGACGGCCCCCGGCCGGGCCCGGTGCACGGCCGCGTGCACGGCGAAGGCGGCCTGGTTCACGTGGAAGCGCCCCTGGACCACCTGCCCGTCCCCGTTGACCAGGATCAGGTCCTGCGGGGCGATGTCGGCGAAGGGCGCCCCGAACGGGTTGACCCAGTAGCAGTCGTCCAGCTCCGGGTCGCGCACGGTGATGTGCCCGGAGACCCCGTCCTCGTACCCGTACTGCCCGAACAGCCGCAACGCCCCCGCGAGCCGCTGCCTCCGGTACGTCCGCTCCTCGTCCGGCGACGCGTGCACGGGCGGCATCGCGAAGTGCAGCTGCTCCACGGGGATGGGTGCGGGGGCGGGCACGGCGGGCGGTTCGGACATGGCGGCTCCTCACTTTCCCGGGGGCGTACGGGATCGGAAGTTACCGGCGGGTGGGGGTGAGGGGAAGGGGTGGGGCGACCTAGGGGCGGCGCTCGTTGATCGCGGTGAGGTCGATGGAGAGGGGGAACGGGACGTCGAGTTTCAGGGTGCTGTGGTGAATGCCCGTGGGCGTGTACGCCTTCAGCGCCGGATCCAGTTCGTAGGTGTACACGACGGGGAGGCCGTCGGGGCCCTGCTCGACGCGCCAGAAGTGCACGATCCCGGCGGCCGCGTACTTCCGGGGCTTCGTCTCGCGGTCCCGGGCCTCGGAGTCGGGAGAGACGACTTCTACGGCGAGGACGATGTCCTCGGGTGCATACCAGGTCTGGTCCGCACCGGTGTCCGCTTCGGCCCGGTAGACCAGCAGGTCGGGCTCCGGGCGGTTGTTGCGGTCCAGCTTGACCGTCATCTCCCGGTCCACATCCAGATCCGCCGGCAGGTGAGCAAGCAATCCGCTTTCCAGCAACCACATCGCTCGCGTGTGGAACTTCCGCTGCGGACTCATGAAGACGAGACTCCCGTCGATCAGCTCGGTGTGGGGCGGGAGGCCCGGAATCCGGTCGAGGTCGTCCGCCGTCCAGCCGCCTTCCGGCGGGACGGGCCACCGGTACGGCTGCTGTTCGAGCCTGGGCTCGGGTGCGGCGCTCATGATTGCTCCCATACACCGAAGTCTCGTCTCTTCACTCAGCGTACCCAGCCGATAGGACGATGCCGCCGCCCAAACGAATGAGCGACGGCATCGACGTTGACCAGGGGCCCTAGGGGTTCACGCGAACCCAGGAGGTCACTCCCACTCGATCGTCCCCGGCGGCTTGCTCGTCACGTCGAGGACCACGCGGTTGACGTCGGCGACCTCGTTGGTGATGCGGGTGGAGATCTTCGCCAGCGTCTCGTACGGGAGGCGGGACCAGTCGGCCGTCATGGCGTCCTCGGAGGAGACCGGGCGCAGCACGATCGGGTGGCCGTAGGTGCGGCCGTCGCCCTGGACGCCGACCGAGCGGACGTCGGCGAGGAGGACCACCGGGCACTGCCAGATGTCGCGGTCCAGGCCGGCCGCCGTCAGCTCCTCGCGGGCGATGGCGTCGGCCTCGCGGAGCAGGTCCAGGCGGTCCTTGGTGACCTCGCCGACGATACGGATGCCGAGGCCGGGGCCGGGGAACGGCTGGCGCTGGACGATCTCCTCCGGGAGGCCCAGTTCCTGGCCGACCATCCGGACCTCGTCCTTGAACAGCTGGCGCAGCGGCTCGACGAGCTGGAACTCGATGTCGTCCGGGAGGCCGCCCACGTTGTGGTGGGACTTGATGTTGGCGGTGCCGGTGCCGCCGCCGGACTCCACCACGTCCGGGTAGAGCGTGCCCTGGACCAGGAAGGCGACCTCGGGGCCCTCCTCCTGGAGGATCTCCAGCTGGGCCTGCTCGAAGACCCGGATGAACTCCCGGCCGATGATCTTCCGCTTCTCCTCCGGGTCGGAGACCCCGGCCAGGGCGTCGAGGAAGCGCTTCTCCGCGTCGACCACCTTCAGCTTCGCGCCGGTCGCGGCGACGAAGTCCTTCTCGACCTGCTCGGTCTCGCCCTTGCGCATCAGGCCGTGGTCGACGTAGACGCAGGTGAGCTGCGAGCCGATGGCCTTCTGGACGAGGGCGGCGGCGACGGCGGAGTCCACGCCACCGGAGAGGCCGCAGATGGCGCGCTTGTCGCCGACCTGCTCGCGGATGAGGGCGACCTGCTCCTCGACCACGTTGGTGGTGGTCCAGTTCGGCTCGATGCCCGCGCCGCGGTACAGGAAGTGCTCCAGGACCTGCTGGCCGTGGGTCGAGTGCAGGACCTCCGGGTGGTACTGGACGCCGTACAGCTTCTTCTCGTCGTTCTCGAAGGCGGCGACCGGGACCACGTCCGTGGAGGCGGTGACCGTGAAGCCCTCGGGAGCGGCCGAGCAGGCGTCGCCGTGCGACATCCACACCGGCTGCTCGGTGGGCGTGCCCTCGAAGAGCGTCGAACCCGCCTTCGTGACGTGCAGCGGGGTGCGGCCGTACTCACGCGCCCCGTTGTCGTCGACCGTGCCGCCGAGGGTGGTCGCCATCAGCTGGAAGCCGTAGCACATGCCGAAGACGGGGACCCCGGCCTCGAAGAGCGAGCGGTCCAGCGAGGGCGCGCCCTCCGCGTAGACCGACGACGGGCCGCCGGAGAGGATGATCGCGCGCGGGTTCTTCGCCAGCATCTCCGCCACCGGCATGGTGGACGGCACGATCTCGCTGTAGACCCGGGCCTCACGGACGCGGCGGGCGATGAGCTGGGCGTACTGCGCGCCGAAGTCGACGACGAGGACCACGTCGGCCGTGGCGTCGGGGGCGGCGGGGGGTGCTGCTGGCACGGGGCGGCCTTCCGGCGGTGGTGAAGGGGGTCGGTTCTCCCGATTCTACCGGCCGTGCGCGAACCCTCCGCCGGGCCCGGGGAGCCCCGGGGGGCGCCGGTCCGGGGAGACCCCGGGGGCGCCGATCCGGGATAGCCGGAGGCGCCGGCCCGGGAAGGCCGGGGAGGCACCGGCCCGGGGAGACCGAGGGCGCCGGCCCGGGAAGGCCGAGAGCGCCGGCCCGAGAGCGCCGGCCCGGGAGGGCCGGGGAGGCGCCGGTCCGGGGAAGCCGGAGGCGGCGGTCCGGGGAAGCCGGAGGCGGCGGTCCGGGGAAGCCGGAGGCGGCGGTCCGAGGATGCCGGAGGCGGCGGTCCGAGGATGCCGGGGCCGTGCCTCCCGTCTCAGGATCCGGGCGCCGTTTTGCCGGGCCCGCCGGGGCGGGGCCATACTGTGCCCCATGCGTCAGCACACGACCTTCGTCTTTACCTATGGCATCCGGCCCGCCGGCTGCCATGGTCGTGCTGCTTGAGCAACTGACAAGCAACGTTCCAGGCGCCCCGGGCCAGCAGGCCCGGGGCGTCTCGCGTGTCCGGGCCCGTCGCCCCGGGTGGCCTCCGGCCCACCAGGAGTCACCACCATGAGCAGCACCACCACCGCCACCACCCCCGCCGAGCAGACCGGCGCCCACACCGACGAGGCCGCCGCCCTGATCGGCGGGGCCCGGGAGCGGATCGACGCCCTCGACGACCGGATCATCGGCCTCGTCCAGGAACGGATGGCCGTCTCGGCGGTCATCCAGGAGGCCCGGATCACCTCCGGCGGCCGCCGGGTCAACCTCTCGCGCGAGACGGCCGTGCTCAGCCACTACAGGGACGCGCTGGGCAAGCCGGGCACCGCGCTGGCGATGACGCTGCTGGAGCTGTGCCGCGGCCGGGTGTGAGGGCCGGGAGGTACGGGGGCGGATGCCCCAGGGGGCCGGGCGCGGGTGCGCGGGCCGGGAGGCAGGGGGGCGGATGCGCCCGGCCCGGGGGCGGATGACCCGTAGGCCCGGGGGCGGATGCGCGGGGCGGGTGGGCGCGGCGGAACGCGCCGGGCGCCGCTCCTGCAGGACCGTATCTGCGTTCGGTGCCCGTCTCACCCGTACGGCGCGTGACCGGGACCGAGGTGCCTTCGTTGGTCCCGGTGTCCGTGTCAACCAGGGGCGGCATCGGTAGAAAACCACGCGTGGCTCCGCCGGGACGTGTGACGTACCGAAGGTACGTCGTGGGACCACATCCCGGCGCAAGTGACCGGTCCGCAGGGGACAGCAGCCCGGTCACCCCATGTGCGGCCGTACCCGGGGACGCCCGGGTCGGTCGCATCGGGACACACGACGGGCCGGAGGCGTTCCCCCTCCCCCGCCACTCCGGATGCCGCTCGCGACGTGAGGCCGCTCGCGCCTTCCGGCTCTCCAGGCCTCCGCCCCTCAGACCCTCAGGCCCCCCGGCGACGCCTCGCCGCCGTGAACAGCACCAGACCCGCCGTCAGGGCCGCCACCGCCAGGCCCGACGCGGCCCTCGCCGTCGGCGAGCCGGTGGCGGCCAGGCTGCCGCCGTTCCCGGTGGCGGTGTTCGGCGCGGCACCGGGGGCGGCCGTGCCGCCCGCTCCTGCCGCACCGGGCGTCGGCGTCGCGGGACCCGGCGTGCCGGGGGCGTCGTCCCCCGGCCCCTCCGGAGGAGCGGGCGACGGGCCGCCGCTCTCCCCGTTCAGCACCACGCGCGCCGCGTTGTTGCCCGGATCCGGGTCGAACGGCAGCCCAGCCGCCCGCGGTTCCGGGCCGCGCACCACGACCCGGCCCACCGCGCCCAGCAGCACCTCGTCGATCCGCAGCCCGAAGGCGAGGTCCAGGCCGCCGTCGTCGCGGACGGTCGCCGGGGTCGGGCAGACGTAGCGCGGCGCGGGACCGGTCCGTCCCGTCGGCAGGGCCGTGCCCTCGGCGCTCACGCCCCGGCACCCCTCGGGCGCGGAGGTGACCGTCGCGCCCTGGGGCACGGTGAAGTCGACGGCGGCGACGCTCTCGCCGGAGCGGAGGTGGCCGATCCAGGCCGGGCCGTCGTTGCGGAAGCCGAGGCGCGCGGTGACCGTGGCGCCCGCCCGGCCGGAGGCGGTGTCCCCGTACGCGACGAAGTCGGCGGTGTTCTCCGTACGGAAGTCGGCCTCGTGCTCGTTGTCGCCCGGTTCGAGGTCCAGGACGCGGGCCGCCATGGGCCTCGGGGCGGGGACGGCCCGGAGCACGTCGTCCGAACCTCCCGCCGGTCCCCGGGCGGCGCGGGCGGCCGTCGCGCCCCGGGCCGTGCCCGCGCTCGCGCCCGCCTCGTGGATACCGTATCCGAAGATGTCCCGGTAGGCGCGGTCGGTGGTCTTCAGGGTCAGCGGGGCGGCCAGCGTGTAGGTCGCGCCCGCCTCGAAGGCGCCCTCCACCGTGCAGCGGGCGGTGGTCCAGGCCCCGTCCGTCGTGTACGCGCAGTTGGAGTAGCGCTGCGGGATGTCCAGGCCGCGCGAGTGGCGCAGGGTGAGGACGACGCCCTCGGCCGCGCGGCTGCCCCGGTTGGTGAAGGTGATCGGCGCCTGCTGCCGCTGCCCGGGGACGGGCTCGTGGTCGAAGGGGAGCCGGTGCATCACCAGGTCGGGGCCGCCGACGGTGACCTCGGTGGTGAAGGGCGTGAAGGGCGTGAAGGCCGCGCCCCGGGCCTCGCCGGTGACCCGGACCGTGCCGGTGTCGCCCTGCTCGCTGCCCTCGGCGGCGGTGAGGAGGAGGTCGGTGACGGTGGAGCGGCCGGGCGAGATGCCGTGGCCGGTGCAGGTGGCCGACCCGGGGGCGGTGGCCGCGCACTCGATCCCGGCCTCCGGTGCGAAGGCCACGTCCGCGACGCCCGCCGCGCCGGTCAGGTCGAAGGTGACCGTGAACTCGCCCTCGTACGCCGTGTCGTCCGCGCCCGTCACCGTGATCCGGGCCGTCGACCGCTTCGGCCCGTCGCCGCCCTCCGCGTACGGATGCAGCGCCGTCCGGGCCGGGCCGCCCAGCGCGACCACCGGGGCGGCGGCCGTGGGCGCGGCGGAGGCCGCGGTGGGCGGGGCGGCGGCGAGCAGCAGGGCGGTGGCGGCCACGAGCCCGCCCGCTCTGATCGGCGGCGCGGTGCGCGGGAGGAATCGTGTCATCGCGGACCTCTGGTTCGGCAGGAGCTGTACGACGGCGGCGGCCGCCACCCGTGGCAGGGCGGTGGTGACGCAGTCAGGCGTTCGACCCCGCAGCGTACGGGGTCGGCCCCACGGCTCTCCGACGAGCGTCCCGGGAGCGGGTCACGGACGGGGTACGGGGGTGTTCCCGACGCCCTTCACGTCCGTGCCCGCCTCCACCGTCCCCTTCGGCGGGACGACGGGGATGCCGAGGAACGGCAGCTTCAGCGCCGCGAACGCGTCCTTCGGCACGGCCGGGGCCAACGGCTCGACCGGGGTGAGGCGTTCGTAGGCCGCGCCGGGCTCGGGCCGGGGGTCCGCCTCGCCCTTGTTGGGCCAGAGCGACATGGCGCGCTCGGCCTGGGCGGTGATGGTCAGCGAGGGGTTGACGCCCAGGTTGGCGGAGACCGCCGAGCCGTCGACGACGCTGATGCCGGGGTGGCCGTAGAGGCGGTGGTAGCCGTCGATGACGCCCTCCTCCGCGCTCGCGCCGATCGGGCAGCCGCCGAGGAAGTGGGCGGTGAGCGGGGTGCCCATCAGCTCGCCCACGTTGGAGCCGGCGAAGCCGTTGATCTCCTCCGCGAGGAGCGAGGCGCTGCGGGTGGCCTCGGGGATCTGGGTGGGGTTGGGGGCGCCGTGGCCCTGGCGGGCGGTGAGCAGCCCTTTGCCGAGGCCCGCCGGTTTGCGGTAGGTCGTGAGGGAGTTGTCGAGGGACTGCATGACGAGCCCGATGATGGTCCGCTCCGACCAGCGGCGGTTGGAGAGCGAACGGGCGGCGAGGGTGGGGTGCTTGACCATGTTGGCGAGCCAGCCGCGCACCCGGTGGGTCCCGTAGGGCACCTGGAGGATCGACATCGCGCCCATGGCGTTGGAGCCCTTGCCGTAGCGGACGGGCTCGATGTGGGTGTTGTCGTCCGGGTGGATGGAGGAGGTGATGGCGACGCCCTGCGAGAAGTCGGCCTTCGCGATGCCGTGCTTCTTTCGGTAGCGGCGGTCGCTGGTCTGGGAGCCCACCAGCGCCTCGGAGTTGGTGCGGGTCAGCATGCCGAGCCTGGCGGAGAGCCGGGGCAGCAGACCCTTGTCCTTCATGGTGTGCAGCAGGGTCTGGGTGCCGTACGTGCCCGCCGCGACGACCACCTTGCGGGCCCGCAGCTTCGTGGGCTTCGCCTTGCGGCGGCGGTCGGTGGGGACGGTGAGGACGCGGTAGCCGCCCTCGGGGTGGTCGGTGACCGCGACGACGGAGGTCATCGGGTGGATGACCGCTCCGGCCTTCTCCGCGAGGTGGAGGTAGTTCTCGTTGAGGGTGTTCTTCGCGCCGTGGCGGCACCCCGTCATGCACTCGCCGCACTCGGTGCAGGCCTTGCGGGCGGGTCCGGCGCCGCCGAAGTACGGGTCGGGGACGGTCTCCCCGGGCTTCGCCCGCGCCGTCCCGTCGGCGTCCTTGCCGTCGCCGAAGAAGACGCCGACCGGGGCGAGGTGGAAGGTGTCGCCGACGCCCATCGCCTCGGCGGCGGACTTGAGGTGGATGTCGGAGGGGGTCATGGTCGGGTTGAGGCGGACCCCGAGCATCCGGCGGGCCTGGTCGTAGTACGGCTTCAGCTCGTCCTGCCAGTCGGTGATCGAGGCCCACTGGCGGTCCTCGAAGAACGGGGCGGGCGGCACGTACAGCGTGTTGGCGTAGTTGAGCGAACCGCCGCCGACCCCGGCGCCCGCGAGCACCATGACGTTGCCGAGCAGATGGACGCGCTGGATGCCGAAAAGGCCGAGCGCTGGGGCCCAGAGGTAGTTCTTCAGGTCCCAGGAGGTCCTGGGGAGCGTGCCGGGGGTGAAGCGGCGGCCCGCCTCCAGGACTCCGACGCGGTACCCCTTCTCGGTCAGCCGGAGCGCCGAGACCGCGCCGCCGAACCCCGAGCCGACGACCAGGACGTCGTAGTCGTACGCGGCGTCGTCCTCGGCCGGGACATGGCTCACGGCCTGTTTCTGGGCAGGGCTGTCCTGGGACATGGCGCTCCTCACTGCGGAATCGGACGGAACGGGCGGGCTGCGGCGTCTTCCGGCGGGCGCTCAGCGCAGCCGGAACGCCTTCATCGCCTTCAGACTGCGGGTCATGAACGCGGCGTACTTCTCGTCGTCCATGCCGAAGGACGGGGCGAGCGGGATCAGCCGCTGCTGGGCGACGGTCTGGGCCTCGGTGAACTTGAGGATGCCCTCGGAGCCGTGCCGCCGGCCGAGGCCGGAGTCCTTCATGCCGCCCATCGGGGACTGGACGCTGCCGTAGGCCGGGGCGTACCCCTCGTTGATGTTGACGGTGCCGGTCCGCAGCCGGGCGGCGACCTGGTGGCCGCGCTTGGCGTCGGTGGTCCAGACGCTGGAGTTGAGGCCGTACGGGGTGGCGTTGGCCAGCGCGATCACCTCGTCCTCGTCGGTGAAGCGGTAGACGGAGACGACCGGGCCGAAGGTCTCCTCGGTGCAGACGGCCATGGGCGCCTCGACGCCGTCCAGGATGGTCGGCTCGTAGAAGAGCGGGCCGATGTCGGGGCGCGCGACCCCGCCCGCGACGAGCGTGGCGCCCTTCTCGACGGCCTCGGCCACATGGCGGCTGACCGTCTCCAGCTGGCGCGGCCCGACGAGGCAGCCCATGTCGGCGCCGTACGCGAGGGAGCTGCCGAGCCGCATGGCCCGGGTCCGGGTGGCGAACCGCTCCACGAAGTCGTCCGCGATCGACTCGTGGACGTACAGCCGCTCGATGGAGATGCAGAGCTGTCCGGCGGAGGAGAAGCAGGCGCGTACGGCGCCCTGGGCGGCCTTCTCCACGTCGGCGTCCTCCAGGACGAGCATGGCGTTCTTGCCGCCCAGCTCCAGCGAGACCCCGACCAGCCGGGAGGCGGCCCCCACGGCGACCTCGCGGCCGGTGCGGGTGGAGCCGGTGAAGGAGACGTAGTCGGCGCGGCCGACGACCTCGGGGCCGACGACCGGGCCCTCGCCCAGCACGATCTGGAAGACCTCGGCGGGCAGCCCGGCCTCGATGAGCAGGTCACGGGCCCAGAGCGCGGTGAGCGCGGTCTCCGTGTCGGGCTTCATCACGACCGCGTTGCCGGAGACGAAGGCGGGCAGCGCGTCGCCCACGGACAGCTCGAAGGGGTAGTTCCACGGGGCGATCTGGCCGACGACCCCGCGCGGCTGGCGCAGCTCGGTGACCTTGGTGAGGGTCGGGACGACACCCGTGTGCCGCTTGGGCCTGAGGTAGGCGGCGGCCCGGCGGCCGTAGTGGCGGGCGGCGACGGCGACGGACTGCACCTCCTCGTGGGCGTGCAGCCGGGCCTTGCCGGTCTCCAGCTGGATCAGGTCGAGCACCTCGGACTGGCGGCTGAGGACCAGGTCGTGGAAGCGCAGCAGGATCGCGGCCCGCTGCCGTACGGGGGTGGCGGCCCAGGCGGGCTGGGCGGCGCGGGCCCGGTCGAAGGCGGTGGCGACGTCCTCGGGGGTGGACTCGGGCAGATCGGCCAGCTTCTCCCCGGTGAAGGGGGTGTGGTTGGCCGTACGTCCCGATCCGACGACGCCGCGGATCAGCTGGGCGACCACCTCGGGGGTGACCACGTCGGCGGCCGTGCGCACGCCTGCGGGGGCGACCGCGACCGGGTTCGTACCGAGGGGGGCGTCAGGGGCCTGCGAGTCCGTCATGAGGCCGAGAGTATGCCCGGCCGAACCCTTTGGGTACCCGTCGGTAACAGTTTTTCACAGGACCCGACGCCCACCGCGGAGCACCCACCCGACCAAGCCAGCGATCACTGGCGACATAACCGCTGATCAGGGGGTATGCAGAGGCGGCGGAGAGCCATCCGGTCCTATGCCCCCGGCGCGCGCCAGCTCCGCAGCATGATGTCGAACTTCTCGCGGCTCTCCGCCCACCCCTCCTGCGGGGCGGTCAGGTAGAGGGCGTACTCGGGGCCGCCGGCACCGCCGAAGTACATCTGGTCGATGCCGTGCCGGGGGCCGGGGTGGTCCTTGGTCTCGTTCCAGGTGAACTCCCAGAGCGCGCCCGGCCGGTCGCGGAAGGTGTTCTTCTCCAGGGCGATCCGCCGGTACCCCGGCAGCCGCTCCACCAACTGCTGCTCCATGTTCCGCACGTGCAGATACGGATGGTCGAAGTCCGGGTCGGGGTCGACGCTGATGCGGATGCGGTGGCGGCCGCCGTCCGGGGTGTAGTCGATCTGCCCGTTGTTCACCTCGCGCGTCCAGTCCTCCGGTACGACGAGGCTGAAGCCCGCCGGGTCCGCGACCCGGTGCCAGCCGTCGGGTATCTCGGACGCGGCGGGCGTGGTGGGGGCGGCCGGGGAGGTCCCGGGGGTGGCGGGGGTGCTCGCGGAGGCGCCGGGCGCGGCCGTGCGGCCGGTGGCCGACGCGCCGTTCCCGTACTTCATCGCGATCAGCCCGGCGCCGCCGCCGAGGACCGCCGCCGCGACGACCACGACGAGGACGGTACGGAGCCGGGAGCCGCCGCGCCGGGTGGTGGGGGCGGAGGCGGGGCCCGCGAAGGGGTGGTGGACGGGGTGGCCGGGCGCGGTGGCGGTGGTGGTTCCGGGGTGGCCGGCCGGTCCGGGGAGCCGGGCCGTGGACCCGTCCGGGCTGGCGTATCCGTAGCGGGCCTCCTCCGGCACCCGCTCGGTCGGCACGTACTGCTGGGCCGAGCGCGGCTTGTGGCCCTCCATCGCGGCCAGCAGCATCTGCTCGGTCCCGGCGGCCGAGGGCCGGTCGGCCGGGTTCTTGCGCAGCAGCGCGGTGATGACGGGGCCGAGGGGACCGGCGTTGACGGGCGCGGGCGGTTCCTCGGTGACGACGGCCTGCATGGTGGAGATCGGGGACGTGCGGCGGAACGGCGAGCGCCCCTCCACCGCCGCGTACAGGGTGGCGCCGAGCGACCAGAGGTCGGAGGCGGGCCCGGGGTCGCCGCCCTTCACCCGTTCCGGCGCCAGATAGTCGATGGAGCCGACCAGTTCACCGGTCCGGGTGATCGTGGAGTCGCCCTCAATCGCGGCGATCCCGAAGTCGGTGAGCAGCACCCGCCCGTCGCGGGCCAGCAGCACGTTGCCCGGCTTGACGTCGCGGTGCAGCACCCCGGCGCTGTGGGCGGCGCGCAGCGCGCTCAGGACGTGGAGGCCGATCCGGGCCGCCTCGCGCGGGGCTATCTCGCCCTTCTCCTTGGCCTCGTCGGCGAGCGAGGGACCGTCGACGTACTGCATGACGATCCAGGGGCGCTTGTCGTACTCGATGACGTCGTGGACGGTGACGACCCCGGGGTGGGTGATCCGGGCCGCCGCGCGCGCCTCCTTCTGGGTGCGGGCGTGCAGGACGAGCCGGTCGGCCTCCGCCACGTACAGCCCGGCGGTCAGCTCCTTGACGGCGACCGTGCGGTGCAGCACCTCGTCATGGGCGCGCCACACCTTGCCCATGCCCCCGCGCCCCAGCTCCTCGCCCAGCCGGTAACGCCCCGCCAGCACCAGTCCCGCAGCCGTGCCTTCTGATCGGTCCACGTGTGTCCCGCCCCCCGTTCCTCGGCTTGCCAGATTACGGAGCCGGGGCGGTACGGCGGAACGGGGGATCGCCCATGAGACCGCACCGTGATGGTTGTCCGCACCGCACAAGGCCCTGGCGGCGGGCGGGGTGACGTCCGGTCAGCCCGCGCTCACCCGGTACGAGGCGATGGCCTGCTGGTAGATCTCGGTGACCTTGTCGCGGTCGTTCTCCGGGCCGATGGCCTGGAGGATGTGGTACCGGCCGTCGACGATCATGACGAGGTTGCGGACGTAGACCTCGCGGCCGCCGCTGTCCTGCCAGGTGAACTGCCCCTCGGCCATGGCCTGCCGGCCGACGTCGACCCGGCGCACCCCGGAGGAGGTGGACCAGCTGGAGTCCCGGAACGGCTGCAGTTCGGGCTGCTTCTCGCGCTGGTAGTCGAGCGGGTCGCCGCCCGCCGCCTTGACGGTGTCCCGGCCGGGGACCACGAGCAGGGTGAACCCGTCGCTGCCGTAACGGATCTGACGGTCCGCGTTGGCGGGGCTGCGCTGCCACTCCTTCGGCACGCCGACCTCGAACCCCTCCGCGTCCTTGCGGAGTTCGTAGCCGGAGGCGAGCGCGACGGCGGAGCGGCTGGTCTGCGGCTGCTGGGAGCCGGGGTCGGTGCTCGCCCCCTGCGAGGGCGCGGGCGAGCCGGAGGCGGCCGGGGGCGGGGCGGCGGAACCGGTGGAGCCCGTGGGCTGCCCGGCCCCGGTCGGTCCGCCCGGCTCCTGCTTGGGCATGAACAGGAACGCGTACGCGATCGCCGCCGCCATCAGCAGCAGGATCAGCACCAGCAGCAGCCGTCCGAGGTGGCGCGGCGAGCGCCCGTCGCGCGGCCGGGACGGCTCCCGCAGCACCCGGGGCCCCTTGGGCTCGCGCGGTGCGCGGGAGGGCCGGGGCTCCCAGGCGTCGGCGGGGTGGCCGGCGGGCTCGGGGGGCAGCAGGGAGTCATGGCGCGGCGGCTCGCGGAGGTCGGCGTCGCGCCGCTTCTCCGGCCGCCGGCCCTCCCGCCTGCCCTGCCGGTGGCGGCCGTGTGCGGAGCCGCCGCCGAACCGGCCCCGGCGCCTGCGGACCAGCTCGCCCCGGCGGCGTACGACGGGGAGCCGGGCGGCGTCGGGGGCGGGCAGCGGGACGACGTCGGCACCGGCCTCGGGCTCGGGTGCGGAGCGCACGAGCGAGCGCAGCCAGCCGCGCAGTTCCTCGAAGTCCGGCCGCTCGGTGGGGTCCTGGCGCAGCAGCGACTCCACGACGGGCCGCAGCGCCCCGCACTCCTCGGCGAAGGCGGGCGGCTCGGCGCAGACCATCTGGACCAGCTCGGCCGCGTTCTCCTCGGGGTAGGGGGCGTGGCCCTGGACCGCCCGGTAGAGCAGCGCGCCGAGCGCCCACAGGTCGGTGGCGGGGCCGATGGGCGGGGCGAGCTGCCAGTTGTCGTGGACCGGACCGGCCTGCTCCGGCGCCCAGCGCTCGGTGACGGGGCCGACGACGGCGATTCGGGCCTGCCGGGCGCGCTCGGCGGCGAGCGGGGTGGTGGGTCCCCGGTAGACGGCGACCGTGCGGCTGCCCGCGACGGCCTCCTCCCAGGTGCTGGAGGGGGACCGCTCGGCGGGGAGGCGGGTGGCCGGGGCGAGGGGGGCGGAGGGCTGCCCGGGGCGGCGGGAGTCGGCGCGCAGCGCGTCCCGGCCCGAGCCGCCGTAGCCGCCGGAACCGCCCGCGGGGACGGACCGCCCGGCGCCGGGGCCGTCGTCCCAGGTCCCGGCGAGATGGACGCGGCGGCCGGGCGTACGGGGGCCCTCCTCGTCGTCCTCGTCCTCCTCGTCGTCGTACGGGTCCTCGGGCGGGACACCCCAGGAACCGCCGGTCAGCCGGGGGCCGGGGGCGGCGTCGGGGCCGGGCTCCGGGGGGACGGGCCCGGAGGCGGGGCCGGGGCGCCGGCCGGGCAGGGCGGCGGACGTGTCCGTGTCCTCGGCCGGGGCTTCCTTGGAGAGGTCGGCGGAGGCGTCCCCGGGCGGCTGCCTGCGGTCCTCGGTGACCCGGGCGGCGGCACGGGCCCCGGCGCGGTAGGCCGCGATGGCCCCGGCGCGGGCGGCCCGCAGCTGGGCGGCGCTCCCGGCTCCCGGCTCGGCGGGGGGCGGCGGGGCGGGGGTGTAGGGCACGGCGGGCGTGGCGGGGCGCGGAACGAGCTGCTGCCCGACGGGGGGCCGGTCCTCCCCGGGGGCCTCACCCCGGTGGTCGTCCGGCCGGTGCTCGGCGTCCTGCGGCTGTGGCTGGGACTGCGGGGGCGCTGCCCGTACGTACGGTGGTACGAGCGGGAGTTCCGGTCCGGCGTCGCTCCCGGCCGGCGGGAGGAAGTAGGGCCGACGGCCCTCGGGCGCCTCCGGCGCCTCCGGCCCCCGTGACGGCTCGACCGACCCGACCGGCTCGACCGGCTCGTCGTGGTCGACCGTCTCGACGACGGGTATCCCGAGGGTCTCCTCGGCGTCGCTCGGCGGCGGCACCTCGTAGGACCCGGTCCCGGCCCCGGGCACCTCGGCCTCAGGCGCCTCGTAGTCCCCGTGCCGGTCCCCGTACGCCTCCGCCCCGCTCCCGTACGTCTCCGCCGCCGGCTCGTCGTCGGGCAGCGGCTCGGGGGCGTACCCGCAGAGCGCCTCCTCGGCGGCGCCCGCCGCGAGGCCGGTGAGCATCACCCGGCCGTCGTCGCAGACCAGGACCGTGCGGACGGTGATGTTCCGGTGGGTCCAGCCGTGCGCGTGGAGCACCCGCAGGGCGGTGAGCACGTCGGAGCCGATCTCGGCGGCCCGGTAGGGGTTCAGGGGGCGTTCGGCTAGGAGCGCGGCGAGCGGGCGGGCCGCTACCAGCTCGCTGACTATCCAGAGCGAACCGGCCTCCGCGAACACGTCGAAGACCTGGTCGAGCCGAGGGTGGTCGGGCACCTGGGCGGCGGCCTGCGCGGCCTCGATCGCGCGCCGGACCGCGGGGTCCGTGCTCCGGCGCACCGCCCGCCCGGTGGCGCGCCCGCCCGCCGCCCGGCCGTCGGGGTCGAGCACCTCCGCGTCCACGATCTCCGGCAACGGGACCTGGCGGACCAGGACTTCCTGTCCGCTGTATGTGTCGAACGCCCGGGTCTCGACCAGTTCGTACCCGTCGGACGGGGGCAGCGGAAGGCGGTAGCGGTCGGCAAGCACCCGACCCGCGTAGTCGTCCACGACGCCTCCCCAGAGCGCGCTCGTCCCCCGGCCATCGCACCGTACGCGCCGGCCGGTTCAGTTCAGTCAGTTGCGGTCGTTCGGCGGGCCATCGGCCCCACCGGTCCGGCTGCGCACGGTCTCCGTCGTCTTACGATACGTGGCAACGCGGGCCGACGGGCCGGGTCGCACCAACCCGGCCCGCCCAATACACCTCGTACCCCGTCCCGTACGCCCTGCACGGGGGTTACTTCGGGGCGAACGTGGCGAACGCCGTCTCGCGCAGGGTGCGGCACGCGTCGCCGTCCCACTCGTCGATCTTGCAGCTGATCATGATCGAGTAGCCGCGCCGGGCGTCGACCTTGAAGCCCCGGTTGAGCACCCGGACCCGGACGCCGTTGTGGCTGCGCTCGAACGTCCAGTCCGCGACGGTCGGGTAGCCGTTGTACTCGACCTTCTCTATGCCCACGTGCCGGTAGTCGTCGCTGAGGACCTTGGTGCCGGCGACGGCCCCGCGCCAGGCGGCGGCCGCGTCGTCCTTGGGCGAGTTGTTGAAGTCGACCTGGACCCGGGGGAAGCTGCCGCGCCCGGCGTTGTAGATGCCGCCGGAGTTGGTGCCCGCTATGGCCGTGCGCTTGAAGTCCCCGGGCATCGCCATCGTGAAGCGGAACCGGTCGTCGGTGACCGTCCGGTACCCCTCGGGCAGCGCGCCGTCGGGGTCCTCGGTCTTCGGGTCGTCGGCGGAACCCTCGCCACCTGCCGGGTCGTCGGTCTTCGGGTCGTCGCCGGAGGGGTCACCGGACGGGTCGCCGGAGGCCCGGCCGTCCTCGTTGCCCTGGCCCTCCTTCTGGCCGCCGCCCTGGTTCTCGCCCTGGCCCTCGCCCTCGGAGCCGCCCGCCGAGGCTCCGGCGGAGGCGGCGGTGTCGCCCTTGCCGTCACCGCCCTTGGCCTTGTCGTCGCCGTCGCCCCCGAGGGAGAGCGCGAGGATCGTGCCGAGGATGGCCAGCACCACGACGGCCGCGATGATCGCGAGCGTGCGGCGCGGCACCACGTCGGTGATCGAGGCGCGGGTGGTGGCCGGGGAGGTCGCGGCGCGCTGCGGGGGGACGGCCGCGCCCGCGGCGGCGGAACTCTTCGGTCCGGCAGCGGACTTGAGGCCGGTGGCGACGGCGGTGGTGGCCGCGGCTCCGGACGGCGAGGCCTTCGCGGGCGTCGCGCCCGGGGTGCCGGGGGGTGTGGCGGGCTTGGGCGGGGTGGCCGACGAGCCGGTCGCCCCGGAGGCGGCGGAAGTCTTCGCGGGAGAGGAGGCGGCGGGTGAGCCCGAGGCGGCCGCCGCACCGGCCGCACCCGCGGCCGCGGCCTTCGCTCCGCGCACGGAGCGCAGGGCTCCGCGCAGTCGGTCGCGGGCGCCCTCGCCGGACTCGCCCGCCGCGCCAGCCGGCTTCGGCGCCTTCGCCGTCTTCGCGTCCGTCGCCGCCCGGTCCGCACCGGGGACTGTCGGCAGGGCCATGACCTGGGTGGAGTCGGCGGGCACCACCGGGGTGTCGGGAGTGTTGATCACCTTCGTGAGCAGCGCTCGCGCCCCGGCGTCGTCGAGCCGCTGCTCGGGGTCGCGGGCGAGGAGTCCGTAGATGACCTCGGTGAGCGGGCCCGCGTTCTTCGGCGGGTCGAGCGGCTCGGTCATCACGGCCGTCAGGGTGGCGATGGCCGAGCCCTTGTCGTAGGGCGGGCAGCCCTCGACGCTCGCGTACAGCAGACCGCCGAGCGACCACAGGTCGGCGGGCGGTCCGGGCTTGTGGCCACGGGCGCGCTCCGGCGAGATGTACGAGGGGGCGCCGACGAGCATGCCGGTGGAGGTGACCGAGGGGTCGCCCTCGACCTGGGCGATGCCGAAGTCGGTGAGGACGACGCGGCCGTCCTCGGCGATCAGCACGTTGGACGGCTTCACATCGCGGTGCAGGATGCCCTGGCGGTGGGCCGAGCGCAGCACGTCGAGGATGGCGAGCCCCACCTCGGCGGCCCGCTTCGGCGTCAGCGTGCCGTCCTCGCGGATGACTTCGGCCAGCGACTTGCCCTCGACCAGTTCCATGACGATCCACGGGCGGTCGTCCTCGTCGACCACGTCGTAGACGGTCACCGCGCTGTTGTTGCGGATCCGCGCGATCGCCTTCGCCTCACGCAGGGTGCGCGTGATGAGCCGGCGCTTCTCGTCCTCGTCGATGGCGGAGGGGAACCGCAGTTCCTTCACCGCCACCGTGCGGCCCAGCGTCTCGTCGTCGGCGCGCCAGACCGTACCCATGCCGCCCCGGCCGAGCACTCCCCCGAGCCGGTAGCGCCCCGCGAGGAGACGACCGTCCTTGTCCCCTTGGGGCTCCCGTGCCTGCTCCGCCTCCGACATGCGTCCCCTCTGCGATCAACCCGCCCTGGCAGAGCGTTCATTGTCCCTCACCCCGGGACCGGTCCTGGTGCCGGGTCCGGGGTCCGTCGCGACACGGTCCGAAGAGGGAATCCCCCACAGCCTCCTACCAACCCGGCCCCCTCGTCCAGCGCCGACCGGGCGGCCACCGCCCCGGAACCGGGCGGTCCGCACCCAACTGGCCCGGAGGTGAAGGGCGGTGGCCTTCGGGGGGGAACGCAGCCGGAGCACCCGTTGAACCGCGGGAGGGCGAACCCGCCCACGCACGACCGGCGGATGGATCCTCAGGCCCGGCACGACGTCACGGGGTCCTCCTGGCTCGGCGCCGGGCCCGGAGGGCTCCCGGCTCGGCACAGCGCCCGGAGCCCCCTTCAGGCGCGGCACACCGTCCGGGACTCCTCCTGGCGCGGCACTGCGCCCGGAGCCCCCTCTTGGCTCGGCACAGCGCCCGGAGCCTCCTCCAGGTGCGGCACAGCGTCCGGGCCTCTGCTTGGCGCGGCGCTGCGCCCGGAGCCCCCCTAGCTCGGCACGATGTCCGGCGCGCCCAGCCGGGCCGCGTCCGCCGTGAGGTCGTCGGGCTGCCGCTGCGACTCGCGCTCGGCCTCCACCCGCTTCTCGTAGTGCTCGACCTCCCGGTCGATCCGCCCTTGGTCCCAGCCCAGCACCGGGGCCATCAGCTCCGCGCAGAGCCGGGCGCTGCGGGTGCCCCGGTCGAAGGTCTCGATGGAGATGCGGGTGCGCCGGGTCAGTACGTCGTCCAGGTGACGGGCGCCCTCGTGGGAGGCCGCGTAGACGATCTCGGCGCGGAGGTAGTCGTCGGCGGCGGGCAGCGGTTCGCCCAGGGCGGGGTCGTCGAGGATCAGCTCCAGAACTTCTTCCGTCATTGAGCCGTACCGGTTGAGCAGGTGCTCCACCCGGACGACGTGGAGCCCGGTCCGGGCGGCGATCCTGGCCCGCGCGTTCCACAGGGCCTTGTAGCCCTCGGCGCCGAGCAGCGGGGTGTCCTCGGTGACGCAGGCGGCGACCCGCTGGTCGAGTCCGTGCACGGCCTCGTCCACCGCGTCCTTGGCCATGACCCGGTACGTCGTGTACTTGCCGCCCGCCACGACGACGAGGCCGGGGGCGGGGTGGGCGACCGTGTGCTCGCGGGAGAGCTTGCTGGTGGCGTCCGACTCACCGGCCAGCAGCGGGCGCAGCCCGGCGTAGACGCCTTGGACGTCGTCCCTGGTCAGGGGGGTGTTGAGGACGGAGTTGACGTGCTGGAGGAGGTAGTCGATGTCGGCGCTGGAGGCGGCCGGGTGGGCCTTGTCCAGGTCCCAGTCGGTGTCCGTGGTGCCGATGATCCAGTGCCTGCCCCAGGGGATGACGAAGAGGACGGACTTCTCGGTGCGCAGGATGAGGCCGGTGGTGGAGTGGATGCGGTCCTTGGGGACGACCAGGTGGATGCCCTTGGAGGCGCGGACGTGGAACTGGCCGCGCTCGCCGATGAGGCCCTGGGTGTCGTCCGTCCAGACGCCGGTCGCGTTGACCACCTGCCGGGCGCGGACCTCGTACTCCGTACCGCCCTCGACGTCCTGCACGAGCGCGCCGACCACCCGCTCGCCCTCGCGGAGGAAGCCGGTCACCCGGGCGCCGTTGGCCACCTGGGCGCCGTAGGAGGCGGCGGTGCGGACCAGCTCGGTGACGAAGCGGGCGTCGTCCATCTGGGCGTCGTAGTACTGCAGGGCACCGACCAGGGCGTCCTTGCGCAGCGCGGGGGCGACCCGCAGGGCGCGGCGACGGGAGAGGTGGCGGTGGACGGGCAGGCCCCGGCCGTGGCCGGAGGAGACCGACATCGCGTCGTAGAGCGCGACGCCGGAGCCCGCGTAGAACCGCTCCCATCCCTTGTGCTGCAAGGGGTAGAGGAACGGCACCGGCTTCACCAGGTGCGGGGCGAGCCGCTCCAGGAGGAGCCCGCGCTCCTTCAGTGCCTCGCGGACCAGGGCGAAGTCGAGCATCTCCAGATAGCGCAGCCCCCCGTGGATCAGCTTGCTCGACCGGCTCGATGTGCCCGACGCCCAGTCGCGCGCCTCGACCAGGCCGGTGGAGAGCCCTCTGGTGGCGGCGTCCAGCGCCGTGCCCGCGCCGACCACACCCGCCCCCACGACCAGCACGTCCAGTTCGCGTTCGGCCATGGCGGCGAGCGCGGCGGTGCGCTCGGCGGGTCCCAGTGTCGCTGTCCTCACTGCTGCCTCCCGGTGGATTCGGGGTGGTCGGACACGGGAGTGCCACCCGGCCGAGGGGCCGGCCGCCCGTGTCCACTCCTCGATTCTGTCCGCGCTCCCCGACTTCAGCCACCGCCTGTGGACAACACCCGGGCGACAGGCGTCACGCAATGCGACATATAGGTCATATTTACGCCTAGTCTGACATTGCGCTGTCCACAGCGGTTGCGCTTTTCGTACTCCGGTCTTAGGGAAGGCGGCCTTCGACATGCCCGCAGACCTCGCCGTCATCGGACTCGGCCACCTCGGCCTGCCCCTGGTACAGGCCGCCGTGGCCGCCGGGATCGACACCGTCGGCTACGACACCGACCCACGCCCCTGCGCCGAACTGCGCGCCGGCCGCACCCCCGTCGAGGGCTCCCTCACCGCGTCCGAGATCCGCCGGATGCTCTCCGGCGGATTCCGCCCCACCACCAGCGCCGCCGAGCTGGGCCGGGTCCGTACCGCCGTGATCTGCTCCCCCACCCCCCTCGGCCCCGACCGCACCGTCGACCTCACCGCCCTCCGCGACGCCGCCCGCGCCCTGGCCGCCCGGCTCCGCCCGCACACCACCGTGCTGCTGGAGTCCGCCGTACCGCCCGGCACCACCGAGAACGTCCTGCGCCCCCTGCTGGAGGAGGGCTCCGGGCTCGTCGCCGGACGCGACTTCCACCTCGCCTGCTCCCCCAGCCGGCTCGACCCCGGCAACCGCACCCACACCTACGCCTCCACCCCCAAGGTCATCGGCGGCCTCACCCCCGCCTGCACCGAGTCGGCCGCCGCCTTCTACGGGCGCCTCACCGACAAGGTCGTACGGGCCCGGGGCCCGCGCGAGGCGGAGATGACCAAGGTGCTGGAGACCAACTTCCGGCACGTCAACATCGCCCTGGTGAACGAGATGGCGGTGGCCTGCCACGATCTGGGCGTCGACCTGTGGGACGTCATCCGGTGCGCCGAGACCAAGCCGTTCGGCTTCCACCCCTTCCGCCCCGGCCCCGGCGTCGGCGGCCACGGCGTCCCGGTGGACCCGGGCTCGCTCCCGTACAGCGGACGCACCCCCGGCCATCCGCTGCGGATGGTCTCGCTGGCGCAGGAGATCAACGAACGGATGCCCAGCTATGTCATCCAGCGCTGCGCGACCCTGCTCAACGAGCACGGGAAGTCCGTCCGGGGCGCACGGGTGCTGCTGCTCGGCGTCACCTACAAGCCGGACAGCGCCGACCAGGAGGCCGCCCCCGCCCGCGAGATCGCCGGACGGCTGATGGACATGGGCGCCCAGATCGGCTACCACGACCCGCACGTCCTGGACTGGCGGGTGCGCCAACTCCCGGTCCCGCGCGCCGATTCGCTCTACGAGGCGGCCGCCGCGGCCGACCTGACCGTGCTGCTCCAGCAGCACCGCACATACGACCTCCAGGGCCTCGCGGTGAAGGCCCAGCTCCTCCTGGACACCCGCGGCGCCACCCCTGCGGGGGCGGCACACCGGCTCTGAGCAGTGACACCGTCGGCTGAGATGACTAGTGACCAATTCGGGTGCGTACTGCTACCGTGCGGCGTCACAGAGCGCACACATGTTCGCGTCACGTACGCGTGCCTGCGCATTTCGCCCCAGGGGGAGACCCACCGTGAGCCAGCCTGTGCAGCCGCCGAACCAGCCCCAGCAGCCCTATCCCGGCGGCCCCGTCGAGGGCAATCCGTACGCGGCCGCTCCGACCGGCACCCCCTACGGTGAGCAGCCCCCCGCCGCTCCCGGCAACCCGTACGGCCAGCAGCCCCCGGCCGGTGCCCCCACCGGCAACCCCTTCGCCGGACAGCCGGGACCGCACGGGCAGCCGGGCCCCGACCAGCAGGGGCAGCCCGGCCCGTTCGGCGGCGGCACCCCCTTCGCCCCGGCCCCGCCCCCTCCCCCGGCCCGCAACAACCTGGCCGTCGGCGTGCTGGTCGCGCTCGGCGCGGCGATCGTCGCGGGCATCCTGTACGGCGTGCTCCTCGGCTCGATCGAGCGCGAGTTCGGTTACGCGGCGGTCGGCGTCGGCTTCCTCGTCGGCTTCGCGGCGGGCAAGCTCGGCGGCGCCAACCCGGTGGTCATCGCCGCGTCCGCCGTCTTCTCGGTCGGCGGCGTCTACTTCGGCCAGCTGATCGGCTACGCCATGGTGATGGCGGACGTCGCCCACGTCCCGTTCTCCGAGGTGTTCTTCGACCACTTCGACACCGTGACGAACATCTGGAAGGAGGAGGCCGACTTCATGCGCTACCTCTTCCTCGCCCTCGGCGCGGTCGCCGCGGTCGGCGGCGTCAAGAAGGCGAGCTGACCCACCCGTTACGACCTGCGGAAGGGCCCGTACCGCGACGGCGGTACGGGCCCTTCCGTTCGGCTGCGAGCGGTCAGCGGCGGTGCTGGGAGTCCGCCACCGTCACCTCGACGCGCTGGAACTCCTTGAGGTCGCTGTAGCCGGTGGTGGCCATCGCGCGGCGCAGGGCGCCGAAGATGTTCATCGAGCCGTCCGGGGTGTGCGAGGGGCCGGTGAGGACCTCCTCCGTCGTCCCGACCGAACCCAGGTCGACCAGCTTGCCGCGCGGCACGTCCTCGTGGACGGCCTCCATGCCCCAGTGGCGGCCCCGGCCGGGCGCGTCCGTGGCGCGGGCCAGCGGGGAGCCCATCATCACGGCGTCCGCACCGCAGGCGATGGCCTTGGGCAGGTCGCCGGACCAGCCGACGCCGCCGTCCGCGATGACGTGCACGTACCGGCCGCCGGACTCGTCCATGTAGTCCCGGCGGGCCCCGGCCACGTCCGCGACGGCGGTGGCCATCGGGACCTGGATGCCGAAGACGTTGCGCGTGGTGTGCGCGGCGCCGCCGCCGAAGCCGACGAGGACACCGGCCGCGCCGGTCCGCATCAGGTGGAGGGCGGCGGTGTAGGTGGCGCAGCCGCCGACGATCACCGGGACGTCCAGCTCGTAGATGAACTGCTTCAGGTTGAGCGGCTCGGCGGCGCCCGAGACGTGCTCGGCGGAGACCGTCGTACCGCGGATGACGAAGATGTCCACGCCCGCGTCGACGACGGCCTTGGAGAACTGGGCGGTGCGCTGCGGGGAGAGCGCGGCGGCGGTGACGACACCGGAGTCGCGCACCTCCTTGATGCGCTGCCCGATCAGCTCCTCCTGGATGGGGGCGGAGTAGATCTCCTGGAGCCGGCGGGTCGCGGTCTCGACCGGCATCTCCGCGATCTCGTCCAGCAGCGGCTGCGGGTCGGCGTGCCGGGTCCAGAGCCCTTCCAGGTTGAGGACGCCCAGGCCGCCCAGCTCACCGATGCGGATGGCGTGCTGCGGGGAGACCACGGAGTCCATGGGAGCGGCCAGGAACGGCAGCTCGAAGCGGTAGGCGTCGATCTGCCAGGCGATCGAGACCTCCTTCGGGTCCCGGGTGCGGCGGCTCGGTACGACAGCGATGTCGTCGAACGCGTACGCCCTGCGGCCGCGCTTGCCGCGCCCGATCTCGATCTCAGTCACGATGTGTGGCCTTTCCCTCTACGTCTGCGCTGACCAGTATCCCCGACACGTGGCAGGGCGCGCCCGGCGGATCAGGGCCGGTCAGGGCCGCGGCGTCTGGTGCGGTGCATCGCAAGGCGCTGGAACGTCCTCATCGCGGAGCGATTCGGGCGTTTCGGCAACGCCGCGAGGTGCCGTGCCGGGCGTCGCGGACCCGGCCCTGATCCGCTGGGCGCGCCCTGGGGGCGGTACCGGGAACTCCGGTCCGCCCCTCACCTGCGCCGATGCGTTACTTCCGGCTGTAGTTCGGTGCTTCCACCGTCATCTGGATGTCGTGCGGGTGGCTCTCCTTGAGCCCCGCCGACGTGATCCGGACGAACCGGCCCTTGCTCTCCATCTCGTCGACGCTCGCGGCACCGACGTAGCCCATGGTCTGGCGGAGGCCGCCGACGAGCTGGTGGAGGACGTTGGCCAGCGGGCCGCGGTAGGGCACCTGGCCCTCGATGCCCTCGGGGACGAGCTTGTCGTCCGAGGCGACCTCGGCCTGGAAGTAGCGGTCCTTGGAGTACGACCGGCCCTGGCCGCGGGACTGCATGGCGCCCAGCGAGCCCATGCCCCGGTACGACTTGAACTGCTTGCCGTTGATGAACATCAGCTCGCCCGGGGACTCCTCGCACCCGGCGAGAAGGCTGCCGAGCATCACGGTGTCCGCACCGGCGGCGAGCGCCTTGCCGATGTCGCCGGAGTACTGGAGGCCGCCGTCGCCGATGACCGGGACACCCGCGGCCCGGGCGGCGAGCGCGGCCTCGTAGATCGCGGTGACCTGCGGGACGCCGATGCCGGCGACCACGCGGGTGGTGCAGATCGAGCCGGGTCCGACGCCGACCTTGACCCCGTCGACCCCGGCGTCGATGAGCGCCTGGGCGCCGTCGCGGGTGGCGACGTTGCCGCCGATGACGTCGATGGAGACGCTCGACTTGATCTTCGCCATCCAGTCGAGGGCGTTGCTGTTGTGGCCGTGCGAGGTGTCGACGATGAGGAAGTCGACCCCGGCGGCGGCGAGCGCCTGGGCACGGTCCAGCGCCTCGGGGCTGGCGCCGACGGCAGCGCCGACGAGGAGGCGGCCCTCGGCGTCCTTGGCCGCGTTCGGGTACTGCTCGGCCTTCTTGAAGTCCTTGACCGTGATGAGGCCCTTGAGAATCCCGGCCTCGTCGACCAGCGGCAGCTTCTCGATCTTGTGGCGGCGCAGCAGCTCCATGGCCTCCACGCCGGAGATGCCGACCTTGCCGGTGACGAGCGGCATCGGCGTCATGACCTCGCGCACCTGGCGCGAGCGGTCGGACTCGAAGGCCATGTCCCGGTTGGTCACGATGCCGAGGAGCTTGCCGGAGCCATCGGTGACGGGCACGCCGCTGATGCGGAACTTGGCGCAGAGCGCGTCCGCCTCGGCGAGGCTGGCGTCGGGGTGCACGGTGATGGGGTCGGTGACCATCCCGGACTCGGACCGTTTGACCAGGTCGACCTGGTTGACCTGGTCCTCGATCGAGAGGTTGCGGTGCAGTACGCCGACGCCGCCCTGGCGGGCCATGGCGATGGCCATCCGGGACTCGGTCACCTTGTCCATGGCGGCCGACAGCATGGGGATGTTCACCCGCACGTTGCGCGAGATGAGCGACGAGGTGTCGACCGCGTTGGGCAGCACCTCGGACGCGCCCGGCAGCAGCAGCACGTCGTCGTATGTCAGCCCGAGCGTCGCGAACTTCTCGGGCACTCCGTCGACGTTTGCAGTCATGACACCTTCCCCAAATGGTCTTGATCGGTGCGGATGTCCATGCTAACGGGCTCCACGGGTGTCTCATTCCACGATCAAGATCACTTGGGCGTTCTGTAGTTTCCTACGGAACGCCCGCACCCGTCCCCGGAACGCCCGGGCACCCCCGCCCTACTGCTCGGCCAGCGCCCGCAGCCGGCTGAGCGCGCGGTGCTGGGCGACCCGCACCGCGCCCGGGGACATCCCGAGCATCCGGCCGGTCTCCTCGGCGGTGAGCCCGACCGCGACCCGCAGGACCAGCAGTTCGCGCTGGCTCTCCGGAAGGTTGGCCAGAAGCTTCTTCGCCCAGGCGGCATCGCTGCTGAGCAGGGCGCGCTCCTCCGGGCCGAGGGAGTCGTCGGGCCGCTCGGGCATCTCGTCGGAGGGGACGGCGGTCGAGCCGGGGTGGCGCATCGCGGCCCGCTGGAGGTCGGCGACCTTGTGGCCGGCGATGGCGAAGACGAAGGCCTCGAAGGGCCTTCCGGTGTCCTTGTAGCGGGGCAGCGCCATCAGCACGGCGACGCAGACCTCCTGCGCGAGGTCCTCCACGAAGTGGCGAGCGTCACCGGGCAGCCGGTTCAGCCGGGAGCGGCAGTAGCGCAGGGCGAGGGGGTGGACATGGGCCAGCAGATCGTGGGTGGCCTGCGCGTCGCCGTCCACGGCCCGGTGCACGAGGGCACCGATCACCGTGGTTTCGTCGTCGCGCATCGGACCATGGTGCCTCGGTGCCGTACGGTCCGCTCCATCGCGTCCCGAGTTGTGCACCGAAGCGTTATGAGCGGGTGCGCCGGATGTCATGTCCTGCGCCCTCCCCTTCCGCTCGACCGAATCGTCCCTACCGTTCCTGAGGAACTCCACGACTCAAGGATGCGTCATCGGCCGGGAAGCGTCACATGGCGCCGTCGGCTCCACCCGGATCCGCGGTGGACCGCCGCGCCCGGAGGCGGGGTGCACCGCCGGTGACCCGTCCCGTCCGCCCGTCCGCCGGTCTGCGGACGGGAGCGGTCCGGGCCGGGCGTCAGCGGACCAGACCCCAGCGGAATCCCAGGGCCACCGCGTGGGCGCGGTCCGAGGCCCCGAGCTTCTTGAAGAGCCGCCGGGCGTGGGTCTTGACCGTGTCCTCGGAGAGGAACAGCTCGCGGCCGATCTCCGCGTTGGAGCGGCCGTGGCTCATGCCTTCGAGCACCTGGATCTCCCGCGCGGTGAGCGTGGGGGCGGCCCCCATCTCGGCGGAGCGGAGCCGGCGCGGGGCGAGCCGCCACGTCGGGTCGGCCAGCGCCTGGGTGACGGTGGCCCGCAGCTCGGCGCGGGAGGCGTCCTTGTGCAGATAGCCGCGGGCGCCGGCGGCGACCGCGAGCGCGACACCGTCCAGGTCCTCGGCGACGGTCAGCATGATGATCCGGGCGCCGGGGTCGGCGGAGAGCAGCCGCCGGACCGTCTCCACACCCCCCAGACCGGGCATGCGTACGTCCATCAGAATCAGATCCGAACGGTCGGCCCCCCAGCGGCGGAGGACTTCCTCGCCGTTGGCCGCCGTGGTCACGCGCTCGACACCGGGCACGGTGGCCACCGCGCGACGGAGCGCTTCTCGGGCAAGCGGGGAGTCGTCGCAGACGAGGACGGATGTCATGACTGTCCTCCGCAGCTGATGCGCGTCACCTTGAGCCTCCAGGCTGATACAAGTCGTCACCTGTGCGGTCGACCCCTTCGGACATGTGCCCGAGCCGGTTCTCCGTCAACCGCATCCACCCTCTTAACGACGGTCACTCGAAAGAGTTACGGGTCCGACCTTCGGGTTCGGCACTCTACGTGAGGGCCCGCATACAGAGGAGAACGACGCGGGTGATTCACCCGTCAACCGAATCTTCACTCCCTGGCTTGCCCTATTTGGCGAGATTTCTTCCCTTTTGAGGGTGTCTGTGGCTAGATTCGCAAACAGTCATATTTACATCTACTAGCACCACAGATGTACGGTCGAGACTCAGGTCACCGAAGATGACGATCGCCGATCACGGACCGCCGGTGAACCGGCGGTCGAGGATGCCGCTTCCGACGCAGCACGGCTTCGAGGGGACAAGCAATGGCAGATTTCTCCCGCCTTCCCGGACCCAACGCAGACCTGTGGGACTGGCAGTTGCTCGCCGCCTGCCGAGGCGTCGACAGCTCCCTGTTCTTCCACCCAGAGGGTGAGCGCGGCGCCGCCCGCAGCGCTCGCGAGACCTCGGCGAAGGAGGTCTGCATGCGGTGCCCGGTACGCGCCGAGTGCGCCGCCCACGCCCTGGCCGTACGGGAGCCCTACGGGGTGTGGGGCGGCCTGACCGAGGACGAGCGCGAAGAGCTGATGGGCCGGGCCAGAACCCGGCTGATCACCGCCGCGCCCTCGGGCGCCACCACGGCCACCACGGGTTCCCGCCCGACCTGACACCCGACGGCCGCGATCGAACGCAGAAACGTTTCCCCAATATCGCCCCCACGGCCTCCGGAGGACGGCCCCGACTCCGCCGCGTACGGAGCCGGGCTCCTCAGCGGGCGGCCGCCAGGGACAGCTGGTCCAGGGTGGCCGCGACCGCCGGGACCCGGGCCAGGTCCGGCAGGGTGAGCGCCACGATCTCCCGCTCGATCGCGGGCGCCACCGGGACGGTCCGCGCCCCCTTGGGCCGTACCGACTCCACCGCCAGCTCCGGCAGGACCGCCACCCCGAGCCCGGCCCCCACCAGGCCCATCACCGCCGGGTAGTCGTCGGTGGCGAAGTCGATCCGGGGGGTGAACCCGGACGCCTCGCACACCTCCACCAGCTGACGGCGGCAGCGCGGGCAGCCCGCGATCCACGACTCGTCCGCCAGCTCGCCGATGGAGACCTCCGGCGCTCCGGCCAGCCGGTGCCCCTCCGGGACCAGGCCGATCAGCCGGTCGGTGAGCAGCGGCCGCACCACCAGGTCGTCCCACTCACCGCCGGAGGCGCCGTACCGGAAGGCCAGCGCGATGTCGCAGTCGCCGTCGCGCAGCAGGTCCACCGAGCGCGGCGGCTCGGCCTCCACCAGCGAGACCCGGGTCCCGGGATGCTCGGCGCGCAGGGCCGCCAGCGCGCCGGGCACCAGGGTGGAGCTGCCACTCGGGAAGGAGACGAGCCGGACCCGGCCGGCCCGCAGTCCGGCGATGGCGGCGACCTCCTCCTCGGCCGCGGTCAGCCCGGCGAGGATGCCGGAGGCGTGCCGGACGAGCGCCTCACCGGCCTGGGTGAGGCGCATCTCGCGCCCGGTGCGGATGAGCAGGGTGGTGCCGGCGGAGGACTCCAGGGCCTTCATCTGCTGGCTCACCGCGGGCTGGGTGCAGCCGAGTTCACGGGCGGCGGCGGAGAACGAGCCGGTGGTGGCGACGGCGCGCAGGACGCGGAGGTGGCGGGCTTCGATCACCCCTCCACCATAAGAGATACTTGGATGATGGGCCAACTAATCGCGTATATCTTTGAGGTTTGAGCCGTTAGCGTGACCCTCATGAGATTGCTGAGCGTGAATGTCGGCCGCCCCACCCCGTCCCCGTCTGCCGGTGGCCCCGGCGGTCTGACCGGGATCGACAAGCGGCCCGTCGAGGGGGGCGTGCACGTCACCGATCCCGGCGCCAAGGGGGTCGGCGGCAGCGGGCTCGCCGGTGACGCGG
The DNA here is from genome assembly GCF_050871195.1 of Streptomyces araujoniae. Taxonomy (NCBI): domain Bacteria; kingdom Bacillati; phylum Actinomycetota; class Actinomycetes; order Kitasatosporales; family Streptomycetaceae; genus Streptomyces; species Streptomyces araujoniae. The sequence goes on along the minus strand of NZ_CP194070.1, from coordinate 4,888,834 downwards.
TCTGCGATCTGCGCCACCACGGCGGCAGCGACCAGGCCGTGTACGCCTTCGCCCGGGAGGAGCTGGACACCTGGCAGCGGCTGCTGGGCGGCCGGGAGCTGGCCAACGGGGCGTTCGGCGAGAACCTCACCACCGCCGGGGTCGATGTGAGCGGGGCGCTGATCGGGGAGCGCTGGCGGGTGGGGGACGAGCTGCTCCTGGAGGTGACCTCCGGCCGCATCCCGTGCCGGACGTTCGCGGACCACGTCGCGGAGGAGAAGTGGATCCGGCGGTTCACCGAGGAGGCCGTCACCGGCGCCTATCTCCGGGTGGTCGAGCCGGGCACGATCCGGGCCGGGGACCCCGTCGAGATCGTCCACCGCCCGGACCACCGGGTCACCGCCTCGCTCCAGTTCCGGGCCGTCACGACGGAGCGCGCCCTGCTGCCCTCCCTGCTGGCCGCCGGGTCGGCCCTGCACCCGGAGGCGCTGCGCAAGGCCCGGGCGTACATGGCGGCGGCCGGTGGCCGGGAGGCGGGCGCGGGGCACTAACGTGCCGCGTATGACGACTGCACTGATCACGGGCGCGACGGCGGGTATCGGGGCTGCGTTCGCGCGACGGCTCGCGGCCCAGGGGCACAACCTGGTGCTGGTGGCACGGGACACCGCACGCCTGCGCGAGCAGGCCACCGAACTGCACGACCGGCACGGCATCGAGGCCGAGGTGCTCCGCGCGGACCTGGCCACGGACGGCGGGATCGAGGCGGTCGAGAAGCGGCTCGCGGACCGGACGCACCCGGTCGATCTGCTGGTCAACAACGCCGGCTTCGGCAACAAGGGGCGCTACCTGGAAGTGTCCATGGCCGATGAGCTGACGATGCTGAAGGTGCACTGCGAGGCGGTGCTGCGGCTGACCTCGGCGGCCACTTCGGGCATGAAGGAGCGCGGCCGGGGCGCGGTGGTCAACGTGGCGTCCGTGGCGGCGTTCGTGCCGCGCGGGACGTACGGGGCGTCGAAGGCGTGGGTCGTGCAGTTCACCCAGGGCGCGGCGAAGGACCTGGCCGGTTCGGGGGTGCGGCTGATGGCGCTCTGCCCGGGCTTCGTCCGTACGGAGTTCCACGAGCGGGCCGGGATGGGCACGGACAACATCCCGGGGTGGATGTGGCTGGACGCTGACAAGCTGGTGGCCTCGGCCCTGGCGGACCTGGCCCGGGGGAAGTCGGTGTCGATCCCGGACCCGCGCTACAAGGCACTGATGGGGCTGGTGAAGGTGACGCCGCGCGGTCTGCTGGGCGGGGTGACCTCGCGTACGGGACGCAAGTACGGGCCGCAGTAGCCCGGTCCGGGGCCGCCCGGCTCCGGACGCACCGAGGCCCGGTGCCCCCGCGACGGGGGCACCGGGCCTCGGACGTACCGGCGGGTACTAGTGGGAGTGGCCGTGGCCGCCGTGACCGGCGTCGGCCTCTTCCTCGGCCGGCTTCTCGACGACCAGGGTCTCGGTCGTGAGCAGCAGCGACGCGATGGACGCGGCGTTCTCCAGGGCGGAGCGGGTGACCTTGACCGGGTCGATGACGCCGGCCTTGACCAGGTCGCCGTACTCGCCGGTGGCGGCGTTGAAGCCCTGGCCCTTGTCCAGCTCGGAGACCTTGGAGGTGATGACGTAGCCCTCCAGGCCGGCGTTCTCCGCGATCCAGCGCAGCGGCTCGACGGCGGCGCGGCGGACGACCGCGACACCGGTGGCCTCGTCGCCGGTCTTGCCGAGGTTGCCGTCCAGGACCTTCACGGCGTGGACGAGGGAGGAGCCACCGCCGGAGACGATGCCCTCCTCGACCGCGGCGCGGGTGGCGGAGATGGCGTCCTCAAGACGGTGCTTCTTCTCCTTGAGCTCCACCTCGGTGGCGGCGCCGACCCGGATGACGCACACGCCGCCGGCCAGCTTCGCGAGGCGCTCCTGGAGCTTCTCGCGGTCCCAGTCGGAGTCCGTGGACTCGATCTCGGCCTTGATCTGGTTGACGCGGCCCTTGACGTCGTCGGGGTTGCCGCCGCCGTCGACGATGGTCGTGTCGTCCTTGGAGACGGTGACGCGGCGGGCGGTGCCGAGCACGTCCAGACCGGCCTGGTCGAGCTTGAGGCCGACCTCCTCGGCGATGACGGTCGCACCGGTGAGGGTGGCGATGTCACCGAGCATGGCCTTGCGGCGGTCGCCGAAGCCCGGAGCCTTCACCGCGACGGCGTTGAAGGTGCCGCGGATCTTGTTGACGACGAGGGTGGAGAGCGCCTCGCCCTCGACGTCCTCGGCGATGATCAGGAGCGGCTTGGAGCCACCGGACTGGATGACCTTCTCCAGCAGCGGGAGCAGCTCCTGAATGGCGCCGATCTTGCCCTGGTGGATCAGGATGTACGGGTCGTCGAGGACGGCCTCCATACGCTCCTGGTCGGTCACCATGTACGGGGACAGGTAGCCCTTGTCGAAGGCCATGCCCTCGGTGAACTCCAGGTCCAGACCGAAGGTGTTGGACTCCTCGACGGTGATGACACCGTCCTTGCCGACCTTGTCCATCGCGTCCGCGATCAGCTCGCCGACCTGCGGGTCCTGGGCGGAGAGCGCGGCGACGGCGGCGATGTCGGCCTTGTCGTCGATCGGGCGGGCCGTGGCGAGCAGCTCCTCGGAGACGGCCTTGACGGCGGCGTCGATGCCCTTCTTCAGGGCGGCCGGGGAGGCGCCGGCGGCGACGTTGCGCAGACCCTCGCGGACGAGCGCCTGGGCCAGGACGGTCGCGGTGGTGGTGCCGTCACCCGCTACGTCGTTGGTCTTGGTCGCCACCTCCTTGACGAGCTGGGCACCGAGGTTCTCGTACGGGTCGTCCAGCTCGACCTCGCGCGCGATGGTGACACCGTCGTTGGTGATGGTGGGGGCACCGAACTTCTTGTCGATGACGACGTTGCGGCCCTTGGGGCCGATCGTCACCTTGACCGTGTCGGCAAGCTTGTTGACGCCGCGCTCAAGGGCGCGACGGGCGTCCTCGTCGAACTTCAGGATCTTCGCCATGGGCTGTACTTCCCTCTCAAAACGAACTGCGCCCCTCGCCGCCCGGCTAGTGATGTCGCAGGGGGCCAGGGGCGCAGAACACAAGCAGACGTGGGTGAATTACTTCTCGACGATCGCGAGGACGTCGCGGGCCGAGAGGACGAGGTACTCCTCGCCGTTGTACTTCACCTCGGTGCCGCCGTACTTGCTGTACAGGACGACGTCGCCGGTCTTGACGTCGAGCGGAAGACGCTCGCCGTTCTCGAAGCGGCCCGGGCCCACGGCGAGGACGACGCCCTCCTGGGGCTTCTCCTTCGCGGTGTCCGGAATGACCAGGCCGGAAGCGGTGGTCTGCTCGGCGTCGAGCGGCTGGACCACAATGCGGTCCTCGAGCGGCTTGATCGCAACCTTGGAGCTGGTGGTCGACACGATCCGGTCTCCCCCTTCGGAGATCTCACGGGGTTTAGCAGTCGGTGGGCGGCGACCAGACCGATCCGTCGTCGCGGGTGCCGGACCTGCCCTGTCGCACAGTGTGGTGCTGGCACTCTCCAGGGGGGAGTGCCAGACCCGAGACTATGACCGCGATTAGCACTCGGTCAAGCGGAGTGCCAATTCACCACCCTCGCGCCGCCCCTGTCGGGACTCGACCGACGCTCGACCGGGGGCTCCATGGGGCCACCGTCCGGACAACGCGGGGGCGGAGCGCGGTGTTCCGTACGGCGGAGACGACGACGGGACGGCGGGGGACGGCCGGGGACGGCGGGTGGGGCAGGCCGGGGACGACGTGCGTGGCGAGGGGCGACGGGCGGGGCGGGGAGGGCGGACGAGGGCGGACGACGGATGCGCGCGCGGCGCGGGCCGCGCGCGCATCCGGGGCGTACGGGGAGGGCGTCGGGTCAGACGTAGTCCTCCAGCTTCGCCACCGCGTACCCCTTGTCCGTGATGGTCTTCATGACCAGCCGGATCATGTCGGGCATGGTCCCCTTCCAGTCCCCCTTGCCCCGGAAGTGCGTGAGGACGATGTCGCCCGGGTGCAGGTCCCGGTCCCACTCGCGCCACTCCATGCGGTCGGCGAAGGCCTCGGCGGACCAGAGCGGTACGGCGGTGATGCCGCAGGACTTGGCGACGACGAGGGTGTCGCGGTTGTAGTTGCCGTAGGGCGGACGGAAGAGGGTGGGCCGCTTCCCGTACTGCTTGAGGATCTTCTCCTGCTGGCCGCAGATCTCCCGCTTCTGCTCGGCGTAGGAGAGGCCGGGCAGATAGCGGTGGTTGAGCGTGTGGTTGCTGATGGCCACCCCGCGCTTCTGCATCTGCCTGAAGTAGCCGTAGTCGTCGTTGGTGACGTAGTCACTGAGGAACGCGCTGTACGGGATGTCCAGTTCGGTCATCATCCGCAGCAGCGCGGGATCCTTCTCCGCCCCGTCGTCCATGGTGAGGAAGACGATCTTCTCCTTGGTGGGGACGGTGGTGAAGACGGGCGGCAGCCCCTCCCCGTCCCGGACCTCGAACCCCTTGCGGGTGGTGATGCGCGGCTTCACCTCGGGGGGCTCGGGGGCGGTGAGCGGGGTCTTGGCCAGCCCCCACTTCTTCGCGGCGAGGGCCCGTGCGGCCTGCTTCCGCTTCAGCTCCTCGGCGTACGTGTCCAGGGCGCGGGCCGGTCCGGCCTGCTGGGCGGCCTCGCCCTGCTGCCCGGCGGCGGGCTTGGCCGGACCGTCCGGGGCCCCCGTGCCGCCGTCGGCCGTCGCCGCCGCGCAGGCCGAGGTGACGGTGGCGGCCAGGAGGGCGGCCAGCACGGCGGAGACCGGCCGGTGCCGTCCCGTGGACGAGTGCCGCTTCGCGGGTGATTTTCCCTTTTGTCGTACTAGTTGCATGGCGCCGCATCCTGCCAGCCGCCCGCGCTCCTCCCTCCCCGACACCGCGAGGGGGCCGGACCCGTCGCCCGACCGGCGGACAGGGGCCCGCACCGGCCCGTACCGGCCCGCCTCCGCGCACCGGCCACAATGGACCGGGTGAACGCAACCACCCCCGCCACCCCGGCCGGCGACCCCGCGCGCGCCGCCTTCGCCGCCCTGCGCACCCCCGAGGGCGAACACCTGCTGGCCGAGCTGCGCGACCACGACCCGGCCGACGAGCTGGCCACCGCGACCCGGCTGCGCCGCACGCACCCGGCGGAGCTGGTGTCGGCCGCCCTGGGGCAGGCGCGGCTGCGGCAGCGGGCGGTGGCGAAGTTCGGGGCCGAGGACGCGTACCGGATGTACTTCACGCCCAACGGCGTCGAGCAGGCCACCCGCACCTCGGTGGCGGAACACCGCGCCGCCCGGTTCGCCGCGCTCGGCGTGCGGAGCGTGGCGGACCTGTGCTGCGGCATCGGCGGCGACGCCGTCGCCCTGGCCCGCGCCGGGATCTCCGTGCTCGCCGTGGACCGCGACCCGCTCACCGCCGAGGTGGCCCGCGCCAACGCGGCGGCCCTCGGTCTCGCCGCGCTGATCGAGGTGCGGTGCGCCGACGTGACGGAGATCGACACCTCCCCGTACGACGCCGTCTTCGTGGACCCGGCCCGGCGGGGCGGACGCGGCAGGATCTTCGACCCGGAGGCGTACTCGCCGCCGCTCTCCTGGGCCACGGCCGCCGCGCTGAAGGCCCCGCGCGCGGCGCTGAAGATCGCGCCCGGCATCCCGCACGAGGCGATCGGGCCGGAGGCCGAGGCGGAGTGGATCTCGGACGGGGGCGATGTGAAGGAGGCGGTGCTCTGGTACGGCGAGGGCATCGCGCCCGGCTCGTTCCGGGCCACCCTGCTGCCGTCCGGGGCCGCCCTCACCGCCCCGGCCCCGCTGCCCGCCCCGCCGGTGGGCCCGGTCGGGCGCTATCTGTACGAGCCGGACGGGGCGGTGATCCGGGCGCATCTGGTCGCGGACATCGTGGAGCGGTGCGGCGGGCGGCTGGTGGACGAGACGATCGCGTACGTCACGAGCGATGCGCCGTACTCCTCCCCGTACGTCGCCGGGTACGAGATCACCGACCAGCTGCCGTTCAACATGAAGCGGCTCAAGGCGCTGCTGCGGGAGCGCGAGGTGGGCGTACTGACCGTCAAGAAGCGCGGCTCGGCGGTCGAACCGGAGGAGTTGCGCCGCCGGATGAAGCTCGCCGGACCGCACGCGGCGACGGTGTTCCTCACCCGCGTGGCGGGGGCGCCGACGATGCTGATCGGCCGTCCGCTGGGGTGAGCCGGGTCCGCCTGCCCTTCCCGGCCCACCCGATCCGTGTGGCCCGTCCGGTCCGCCCGGCCCTCCCGGCGGCCCGGTCCGCCGGCCCTTCCCGGCCAGCCCGATCCGCCCAGCCCTCCCGGTCCGTCTGGCCCGCCCGGCCCCCGGCCCCCGGCCCGCCCTGTTCAGGCGTCCCGCAGTGCCTGGATGTCCAGCTTCCGCATCCCGAGCATCGCCTTCATCGTCCGTTCCGCCTTCGCCGGGTCCGGGTCGGCCAGCAGTCCCGGCAGCTCGCGGGGGACGATCTGCCAGGAGACGCCGTAGCGGTCCTTGAGCCAGCCGCACTGGCTCTCCTCGCCGCCCTCGGAGAGCGCGGCCCAGAGCCGGTCCACCTCGGCCTGGTCGGCGCAGTCCACGGAGAGCGAAATGGCCTCGGTGAACGGGAACTGCGGCCCGCCGTTGAGGCCCATGTACTCCTGGCCCGCCAGCCGGAAGCTGACGGTCAGCACGTCCCCCGCCCGGCCGGGGCCCGCCTCGCCGTAGTGGGTGACGTCCAGGACGCGGGAGTCGCCGGCCTCGCCTCCGAAGATCGCGACGTAGTGCTCGGCGGCCTCCTTCGCCCGGCCGTCGTACCAGAGACAGGGGGTGATCTTCTGCATGGCGGTGGTCTCCTCGTCCGGTCGCCCCGGGTCCGGGGCGGATGCCGTGTCGAACCTCTTGGTGGGTAGACCGGCCCGGGCCCGCGAACTCATCGGCCCGCCGCACCCTCCTCACTCTCCGATGCCACCGGCCCGGCGGCCACCGGGCCGCCCGCGGCCCGGCTCTCCCCCGGCAGCAGGACGTACGCCGCCAGTGCCGCGGCCGCCAGGAGCCCGGCCGCGACCCAGAACGCGGCCGCGTACCCCGAGGAGAGCGCACCGCGCCCGGTCGCGCCGCCCGTGACCTGCGCGGCGACGGTGACCAGGACCGCGAGGCCGAGCGACCCGCCGACCTGGCGTGAGCTGTTGAGCAGCCCCGACGCCATCCCGGTCTCGCCCGGCACCACGTCGGTGGTGGCGGCCGTGCCGAGCGGGACGAAGCAGAGCCCGATGCCGAGCGAGCAGAGCAGCGACGGGCCGAGGATCGAGGCGAGGAAGGAGCCGTCGACGGTGGCGGCCGCCGCGAACCAGCCCATCCCGAGCGCCGCCAGCGCCCCGCCCACGGTCATCAGGCGGCGGATGCCGAGCACCGCGACCGCGCGGGTGGCGAGGATCGAGCCCGCGACGACACCCGCGCAGAACGGCAGGAACGCGAACCCGGTGGCGGTCGCCCCGTAGCCGAGGACCAGTTGCAGGTAGAGCGAGACGAAGAAGAACGCGCCGAACTGGGCCGAGGCCAGCAGCAGGCAGAACAGGTTGGCGGTGAGCACCGGCCGCCCCCGCAGCAGGCCGGGCCGGAGCAGGGGCGAGGGCGTACGGAGTTCGACGGCGACGAACGCGGCCAGCAGGGCCACCGCCGCGCCGAGCGTGGCAAGCGTGACGGCCGAGCCCCAGCCGTCGTCCGAGGCCCGTACGAGCCCGAGGACCAGCAGGGTCGTCCCGGCCGTGGCCAGGAGCGCCCCGGCGAGGTCCAGCCGGGCGCCGGACCTCCGCTGCCGGCCGACCGGGCCGGTGCGTGCGGCGGCGGCCAGGGCGAAGGCCACGATCGGCACGTTGACGAGCATCACGGCCCGCCACCCCGCCAGATCGGTGAGCACACCGCCCGCCAGCACCCCCACCGCGCCGCCCGCCGCGCCCGCCATGCCCCAGAGCCCGAGCGCCCGGGAGCGGGCGGGCCCGGCCGGGAAGGCGAGGGTGATCAGGGCGAACGCCACCGGTGCGAGGGCCGCCGCGCCGACGCCCTGGACCGCGCGCGCCGCGACCAGCGACCCGGGCGACCAGGCGAGGCCCCCGGCCAGGCTGGCGAGGCCGAAGAGGACCAGCCCGGCGGTGAGCACGCGGCGCGGTCCCGCCAGGTCGGCGAGGCGCCCGCCGAGCAGGAGGAGGCCGCCGAAGGCGAGGGCGTACGCGTTCACCACCCAGAGCAGCCCGTCCGGGCCGAAGCCGAGGTCGCCGCGGATGTCGGGCAGCGCCACGTTGACCACGGACATGTCCAGCGACACCAGGAACTGCACGGTGAGCGCCCCCACCAGCAGCCACCGGGCATGCCGTGCGTACGGTTCCGCCCCGCCCCCGCCGGCCACCTTGTGCTCCATGCCCCGCCCCTCCCCTTCGCCGATCCCCTGCGACCGAGAATTACCATACACGTATAGAAAATAAACCCGCCGGTACCGAGGACGACCCGGAAGGGGAGAATGCCCAGGTGTCAGGCAGCGAGAAGACCAAGAAACCCGGGAAGCCCGGGAAAGCCGAGAAGCCGGGGAAGGCCGAGAAGCCCGGGGCGAAGAAGCCGGTGGGCCGCCCCCGCAGGCTGGACCCGGACGTGATGGTCGCCACCGCGCGCCGCATCGTCGAGGAGGAGGGCGTGGCGGCCCTGTCCATGCGGCGGGTGGCGAAGGAGCTGGGCAGCACGCCGATGGCGCTGTACCACTACGTGCAGGACAAGGACGAGCTGCTGATGCTCACCCTCTCCGGCACCGCCGCCGCCTTCCCGCGCCCCGAGCTGCCCGAGGACCCGCGCGAACGGCTGGTCGCGGTGGCCGTGCACATGCACGACATCATCGGCGAGATCCCCTGGGTGCTGGACATCCTGGCCCTGGGCGAGCTGACCGACCGCCACGCCCTGTGGATGGTGGAGGAGATCGTCGACTGCGCCCTCGCCTGCGGGCTCTCCCCGGCCGGCTCGGTGCGCGCCTACCGGACGATCTGGAGTTACGTCTACGGCGACCTGGTCTTCCGGCGGGCCGCGGCCCGCCGGGCGGAGCAGCCCTCACGCCGGGAGTTCTTCCCGGAGATGATCACGGAGAAGGACACGGCGGAGCTGCCCCGGCTGACCGAGGTCAAGGATCACTGGCGGGAGTACGCCGCCGACTACGAGGTCGCGGCCGAGCTGGACGCCATCGTGAAGGGCCTGATCAGCCGGGGGCACGGCTCGGCCGGCCCGGGACGAGGGGCTGATCAGCCGAGGGGCGAGGGGCAGAGCGGCTGAGGGGCAGAGCGGCTTTCCGGTCGAAGGCCACCGCTCACCCCACCGCCTCGAACCTCCACCGGTGCACCGGCCGGGTGATCACGGCGGCGTCGGGCTCGGGGAGTTCGGGGAGGTCGTCGGCGTACGAGGCGTCCTCCCACCACGTCATGACCAGCACCCGGTCCTGCGGGGCGCGCAGGAGTTCGCGGCGGGCGGGCTCGCGCGCCAGCTCCGTGGACCGGGCGCGGGCCCACTCCAGGAGTTCGCCGCCACGGCCCTCCACGGCCCGGGCCTCCCACATCAGGACGATGGTCGCGCCGCCGCTCATGAGTACAGGTTGTCCTTGCTGATCTCGTGCACGTGGTCGTGGTCGTGAGAGCTGCCGTGGGAGTGGCCGTGCCCGTGCTGCGCACCCGGAACGTGCGGCTCCGTCACCGGCAGCGAGGAGTCCGCCGACAGCTCCAGGTCGGAGGGGCGCCGGTTGCGGGCCACCATCTCCGCGCCGAGCGCCGCGACCATCGCGCCGTTGTCCGTGCAGAGCCCCGGCCGCGGCACCCGCAGCCGGATGCCCGCCCGCTCGCACCGCTCCCGCGCCAGCGCGCGGAGCCGGGAGTTGGCCGCCACCCCGCCGCCGATCATCAGGTGGTCGACGCCCTCGTCCTTGCAGGCCCGCACGGCCTTCCGGGTCAGCACGTCCACCACGGCCTCCTGGAAGGACGCCGCCACGTCCCGTACGGGCACCTCCTCGCCCGCCGCCCGCTTCGCCTCGATCCAGCGGGCGACCGAGGTCTTCAGGCCGGAGAAGGAGAAGTCGTACGGGGCGTCGCGCGGACCGGTCAGCCCGCGCGGGAACGCGATGGCCTTCGGGTCGCCCTCGCGCGCCAGGCGGTCGATGACCGGGCCGCCGGGGAAGCCGAGGTCCAGCACCCGGGCGATCTTGTCGAACGCCTCGCCCGCCGCGTCGTCGATGGTCGCCCCGAGCGGGCGGACGTCGGCGGTGATGTCGGGGGCCAGCAGGAGCGAGGAGTGGCCGCCGCTGACCAGGAGCGCCATGGTCGGCTCGGGCAGCGGGCCGTGCTCCAGCTGGTCGACGCAGATGTGGGAGGCCAGGTGGTTGACCCCGTAGAGCGGCTTGTCCAGGGCGTACGCGTACGCCTTCGCGGCCGAGACGCCGACCAGCAGCGCCCCCGCGAGCCCGGGGCCAGAGGTGACCGCGATCCCGTCGAGGTCACGAGCGCTGACCCCGGCCTGCTTCAGGGCGCGCTCGATGGTGGGGACCATCGCCTCCAGGTGGGCGCGCGAGGCGATCTCCGGGACGACGCCGCCGAAGCGGGCATGGGTGTCGACGCTGGAGGCGACGGCGTCCGCGAGCAGGGTGGTCCCGCGCACGATGCCGACGCCGGTCTCGTCGCAGGAGGTCTCGATGCCGAGTACGAGGGGTTCGTCGGCAGCCATCATTCAGTCCCGGTCTCCGGTGCGTTGTCCGCTACGTGTTCTTGCATGGTGAGGCGCATGACGAGCGCGTCGATGTTGCCCGGCTGGTAGTAGCCGCGCCGGAAGCCGATCGGCTCGAAGCCGAACCGCTCGTACAGCCGCTGCGCGCGGGCGTTGTCGACGCGCACTTCGAGGAGCACGGTGGCGCACTCGAAGGCGGTGGCGGCCTTCAGCAGGTCGGTGAGGAGTTCGGCGCCGAGGCCGGTGCCCCAGGCGTCGCGGCTGACCGCGATGGTCTGGACGTCGGAGAGGTCACCGAGGGCGGCGAGCCCCGCGTAGCCGACGATCCGGCCGGTGGCCGGTTCCTCGGCGACGACGTAGTGGCGGGTGGCGCCGGGGCCGCGGGCGTGGGCCAGCTCGGACCAGAACATGCCGGTCGACCAGGCGTCGTCCGGGAACAGCTCGTGCTCCAGCTCCAGCACCGGGGCGATGTCCCACCAGCGCATCTCGCGCAGCACGGCGGTGGTGGTGCTCACTGGGGGGTGACCACCTTGTAGTTCTTCGGCACCTGGGCGTCCGGCCGGCGCAGATAGAGCGGCTGCGGCTCCAGCAGTTCCTGCCCGGCGGCCAGCCGTTCGGCGGCGAGGGCGGCGAGCGCCCCGGCGGCCACGTGCTCGGGCCCGCGCGCGTCCGGGAAGGCCTCCGGGTAGAGGGCCGCGCCCGCGCCGACGACGGGGAGCCCGGCCAGCGCCCGGGCGATGTCGGCGGGCCGGTCGACGGCGGGCTCACCCGTACGGGTGCGGGCGTCCTCGTACCGCGCCCAGTACACCTCCTTGCGCCGCGCGTCGGTCGCCACGGCGAAGGGCCCCTCCACCGCACCCTCCTGCCCGGCGGCGTACGCGAGGCCGTCCAGGGTGCAGATGCCGTGCACGGGGACGGCGAGGGCGGAGCCGAAGGTGGCGGCGGTGACCAGGCCGACCCGCAGCCCGGTGTACGGGCCGGGGCCGACGCCCACGACGACGCCGGTCACGGCGTCGAGCTTGACGTCGGCCTCGGCGAGGACCCGGTCGACGGCGGGCAGCAGCAGTTCGCCGTGGCGGCGGGCGTCGACCTGGCCGGAGGAGGCGACGACGGACGTGCCGTCGTGCAGGGCGACGGTGACGGCGGGGGTGGCGGTATCCATGGCGAGCAAGAGCACGCAAACAGCCTACGGCTCCGCCGACGGCGGTACGGCGCCCGTACGGCGTCCCGGCCCGCCCGCCGCCTGCTGCTACCGTCACCGGGTATCCGCGGGTACGACGTAAAAGCTTGTACGACAACGTCGGCGCGGCAACCGTCCGGCAACGGTCGTACGACTCCCGCAGGCGGCGGGCGAAAGGGGAGTTCACGGTGTCAAGGGGAAGCTCGGGAATGGTGGCCGGGCTCACTGCGGCGGCGATCGTCGTGGTCGGCGTCCTCGCCTACCAGGCATCGGCGAATGCCCCCGATTCGGTGGCGTCCTCCTCCTCGACGCCGAAGGCGTCGGCATCCGCACCGGCCTCCGCCCAGCCCACCGCGAAGCCGAAGCCCACGAAGGACGCCCTGGCGGTCCCGGCGGACTCGGGCACCGGTGAGCGGGTCGTCTACGCGCTGAAGGACCGGCGGGTCTGGCTGGTGGACGCGGACGGCACGTCGCTCCGTACGTTCACGGTGATGCCGAGCCCCGTCAGCCCGCCGCCCGACATCTACCAGGTCACCTCGCGCTCGGGCACGGTCCAGGGCTCGGACGGCGTGCCCATCGAGCACGTGGTGCGCTTCGCCAACGTCGACGACGTCGCGGTCGGGTTCAGCGCGGCGCAGGACGGTTCGATGGAGCCCCCGGACCCGACGTCGAAGACCGGCGGCGTCCGGATGAAGCGGGCGGACGGCAACGCGATGTGGACGTTCGCGACGGTCGGCGCCAAGGTGGTCGTGGTCCCGTAGGCCCGCGACGGCCCGTCACGCGGCCCGGCGGCGTCTTACGCGGCCCGGCACCGCCGTCTCACACGGTCCCGCACCGTCTCACGCGGCCCGGCGCCTTCTTACGCGGCCCGGCGGCGCACGGCGCTTCCGTGACCGCTCTCCGCGTCCCCGCCCCCGTCCGCTCCGCCGGCCGCCGTCTCGGGCTCGCTCGGCGGCGGAGTGGAGACGGCGGTGGCCGCGGCGCACGAGGCCAGCAGGTCCTTCATCGACAGGTCGGACGGGGTCGGCTGCTGCCGGGGCGGCCGCTCCGCGCGCTCGGGCGTCGGCATGGATGCCTCCTGGGGTTCCGGTGGAGGTCGTGGTTAGGCAGACCTAACCAGGTCTCGTACCCATGTGACCACGACCACGGTCCCGTACGCAACAATTTACCGACAGCCCGTCGGGAAAGCGACCTCCGTGCGGGGCGGGCGTTACGCCAGTTCGTCCCGCAGCCCCGCCCAGCGCGGGCCGATGCCCATCAGGGTCACCTCGCGCCGCTCGTCGTCCGTGTCGCCGGTGGCGCGGTAGATGAGCACACGGAGCCGGTCCTCGGACAGCTCCTCCACCTTGCCGTCGCCCCACTCCACGACCACCACCGACTCCGGGAGCGAGACGTCGAGGTCCAGGTCCTCCATCTCGTCGAGCCCGCCGCCCAGGCGGTACGCGTCCACGTGGACCAGGGCGGGCCCCTGGACCAGCGAGGGGTGGACGCGGGCGATGACGAAGGTGGGCGAGGTGACCGCCCCCCGCACGCCGAGGCCCTCCCCGAGCCCCCGCGTGAGCGTCGTCTTCCCGGCGCCCAGCTCGCCCGTGAGCATCACCAGGTCGCCGGGGGCGAGGACCCGGGCGAGGCGGCGGCCCAGATCCTGCATCTGTTCGGGGGACTCGACGGTGAGCGTGACGGTGACGGCCGTTCCGGGGCCGGGGGCGACGCCGGGGCCGGTGACGGGCGTCCCGGGGCCGGACGTTCCGGGGCCGGTGACGGGCTTCCCCGTGCTATCGACGGCCGGGCTGCTGTGCGGTGCTTCCATGCTCGCCAACGTTAGCGGCAGCCACCGCTCCGGCGCGTACGAGCAGGTCGGCCAGCCGGTCGGTGACCGTCTCCGGGTGCTCCAGCATCACCAGGTGCCCGGCGTCCGGGACCAGGACCAGCTCGGCGTCCGGCAGCACGTCCGCGATGGCCTCGCTGTGCGAGCTGGGGGTGACCAGATCCTTCTCCCCCGCCAGGATCAGCACCGGCAGATCCCGGAAGACGGGCAGCGCACCGCTCTTGTCGTGCTCGGTGAAGGCCGGGTAGAACTCGGCCACCACGTCGATCGGGGTCGACTCGATCAGCCGCTCCGCGAACCGGGCCACCGCCGGGTCCACGTCCCGCGAGCTGAACGAGTACCGCTTGATCAGCCCCGCGAAGAGGTCCGCCGTGGCCCGGCGCCCCTTCTCCACCAGCTCCGCCTGGGTGCCCAGCGCCCGCAGCACCCCCGGCAGCACCCGGCGCACCGCCCGCACACCCGCCACCGGCAGCCCGAAGTTCACCTCGCCGAGCCTGCCGCTGGAGGTGCCGACGAGGGCGACGGCGGCGACCCGGTCGCGGATGAGGTCCGGGTACTGGTCGGCCAGCGCCATCACCGTCATGCCGCCCATGGAGTGGCCGACGAGCACGATCCGCCCCTCGGGGACCGCCGCGTCGATGACGGCCTTCAGATCGCGGCCGAGCTGGTCGATGCCGAGCGCCACGCCGTCCGCCTGGGCCCGGCCGCGCTCGGAGTGGCCGTGGCTGCGCTGGTCCCAGTGGACGGTACGGACGAGGCCGCGCAGGGCGGCGCGCTGGAAGTGCCAGGAGTCCTGGCCGAGGCAGTAGCCGTGGCTGAAGACGACGGTGACGGGGGCGGGGGCCTTGCGCCCGAAGAGCCGACGGCGGCGGCTGCCACCGGGACCGGTCCCGGCTTCCGGCTGCGCGGGCTCGGCCTCGTCGACCTCGTAGTACAGCTCCGTGCCGTCGTCGGCGACCGCCCGGCCCGGGGTACCGCGCAGGGAGCCGTACGGTCCGGTGGCGTCCAGCGCGAGGCGGGCCTTCTTGCGCATCCCGCGCCCGACGGTGAGCCGCTCCACGGCGACCCCGGCCGCCGCGCCCGCGGCGAGCACCCCTATGGCGGCCCCGGCGACACCCGCCCGCCGCCACCCGGCCGCCGTGCTCGCGGCCGCCGCCACGACGTCCCCCGCCGCCGCCCCGGCGCTGCTGTCACTCACCGCGCCGGGCCTCCGCTCGGGTCGGGTCGGCGGTCGTGGGCACGGCGGGGGCCGTTCCGTGGGCGGGCCCGGCCGCCGTGCCGCCGCTCATGCGGGCGGCCGTCCCGGCCGTGGCCGCGACCGCCGTGCCGTTCACGTGCCCGGCCGTCCCGCCCACGGTTCCGGCCGCCCTGCTCGCGGTTCCGGCCGTCCCGCCCGCGGCCTCGCCCGCCGTGCCGCGCACGGTCGCGGCCGCCCCGATCCCGGGCCCGGCCGCCGTGCCGTCCACGCTCGCGCCGTTCACGTACTCCGCCGCCACCCCGTCCAGCTCCCCCGTCGCCCCGGCCGACTCGTTCACGTACACCCTCGGGACCCGCGTCCCGATCCGGGTGACGATCTCGTACCCGATCGTGTCGGCGGCCACCGCCCAGTCCTCCACGCTCGGCTCGCCCCGGTCGCCCGGGCCGAAGAGCAGGGCCTCGGCGCCCGGTTCGGGGCGGTCGCCGCCGAGGTCGACGACGAACTGGTCCATGGCGACGCGGCCCGCCGCCGTACGGACCCGGCCGCCCACCAGGACGGGGCCCCGGCCCGAGGCGTGGCGCGGGATGCCGTCCGCGTAGCCGACGGGGATCAGGCCGAGCGTCGTCTCGGCGGCGGTGGCGTAGTGGTGGCCGTAGCTGACGCCGTGCCCGGCGGGGACGTCCTTCACCAGGGCGACGGCGGCGGCGAGGGTCATCACCGGGCGGAGCCCCAGCTCGGCGGGGGTGCCCAGCTCGGGGGCGGGCGAGATGCCGTACATCGCGATGCCGGTCCGCACCAGATCGAAGTGGGTCTCGGGGAGCGTCAGCGTGGCCGGGGAGTTGGCGAGGTGGCGCACCTCGGGGTCGACGCCCTCCTTCTCGGCGTACGCGACCATGTCCCGGAACACGGAGAGCTGGGCGGCGATGGAGGGGTGGCCGGGCTCGTCGGCGCAGGCGAGGTGGGACCAGAGGCCGGTGATCCGGATGGTGCCCGTCTGCTCGGCGGCGCGGGCCTCGGCGACGAGTTCCGGCCAGTCGGCGGGCTGGCAGCCGGCCCGCCCGAGCCCGGTGTCGGCCTTGAGCTGGACGCGGGCCGGGCGACCGGCGGCAGCGGCCCCGGCGACGGCCTCGCGCAGCGACCACAGGGCGCTCACCGACACGTCGATGCCGGCCTCGATCGCCTCGCGCCAGGGCCCGCCCGGCGTCCAGAGCCAGCACATGATGCGGCCGTCGAGCCCGGCGGCCCGCAGGGCGAGGGCCTCGTGCGGGGTGGCGGTGCCGAGCCAGGTGGCCCCGGCCTCCCGGGCGGCCCGCGCGCACGGCACGGCCCCGTGCCCGTACCCGTCGGACTTCACCACGGCCATGAGCTGCGCCCCGGCCGCACGCTCGCGCAGGGCACGCACGTTGGCGCGCAGCGCGGCGAGGTCGATCTCGGCACGGGCTCTCAGGGACGCTGTCTCGTTCATCGCGCCCAGTGTCTCAGAGGCGCCCGTCGCCTCCCCGGTACCGCACGCCGGTATCCACACCTATGTACGTTTCATCACATGGTCGAGGTGGTCGACGAGGACGGGCACATGGCTGTCGGCCACGTCCTTCACCGCGGTGATCAGCGTGACCGGACCGCCCGAGCGCACCAGCCCCACCAGGCGCTCGACGGCCTCGGCGTGGGCCGGGTCGTCCAGCTCGGTGCGGTAGCGCTCGACGAAGGTGTCGTGCCGGGCGCCGGACCGGTCCTGGTGGTACCAGGAGCGCAGCTCGTCCGAGGGGGTGACGTCCTTCAGCCACACGTCGATCGCGGCACGCTCCTTGGAGACGCCGCGCGGCCAGAGCCGGTCGACGAGGACGCGGGTGCCGTCGCCGCCCTCGGGCGGGTCGTAGACCCTGCGTACGCGTACGGGTTCGCTGCCGCTCACCGTGCCGGCCCCTTTCCTCGTCCTGCCGGGGCTTCCACCTTCGCCTCCGCTCCCCCCGCCCGCGAGTCGCACCGCCTCCCCCGCGCCCTCTCGCCGGCTCACCCCGCCCGCACGTCGCGCCAGGCCGCCGGGACGGCGTCCGCCACGTCCTGGGCGGAGAGCGGGCCGCCGTCGGAGCCGTGCCGGGCGGCGAGTCCGTGGAGGTAGGCGCCGACGGAGGCGGCGTCGCGCGGGGCCAGCCCGGCCGCCAGCAGCGACCCGGTCAGCCCGGAGAGCACGTCGCCGCTGCCCGCCGTGGCGAGCCAGCCGGTCCCGGTCGGGTTGACCCGCACCGGGGTGTCCCGGGCCTCGGCCACCAGGGTCGTGGAGCCCTTGAGGAGGACGGTGGCGCGGTAGCGGGCGGCCAGTTCCCGTACGGCGGCGAGCCGCCCGGCCTCCACCTCCTCGCGCGCCACGCCGAGCAGGGCGGCGGCCTCCCCGGCGTGCGGGGTCAGGACGGTGGCGGCGGTCCGGGTCCGCACGGTGTCGGGCTCCAGCAGCCGCAGCCCGTCGGCGTCGACGAGTACGGGGACGTCGGCGGCCAGCACGTCGGCGGCGGCCTCCTCCGCCCACCGGCCGTCCCCGAGGCCGGGCCCGAGCACCCACGCCTGGACGCGTCCGGCCTTCGACGGCGGCCCGGGGTGCACCAGGGCCTCCGGGAAGCGGGCGATCACCGCGTCCGCGCCCGGCCCCACGTACCGCACCGCCCCCGCCCCGCCGCGCAGCGCGCCCGCGACCGCCAGGACCGCCGCGCCCGGGTAGCGCTCGGACCCGGCGACGACGCCGACGACGCCCCGGCTGTACTTGTCGCTCCCGGCCCCCGGCACCGGGAGCAGCGCCGCCACGTCCGCGTACTGGAGCGCCTCCAGGTCCGGCGGCTCCGGCAGCTCCGGCCCGAGCCCGATGTCCACCAGCCGCAGGGCGCCCGCGTGTTCGGCGGCCGGGTCGATGAGGAGCCCCGGCTTGTACGTGCCGAAGGTGACGGTCGCGTCGGCGCGTACGGCCTCGCCGTGCACCTCCCCGCTGTCGGCCTCGACCCCGCTGGGCAGGTCGACGGCGACGACGGGGGTACGGGGCCGGTCCCGGAGCACCGCCCGCAGCAGGGCGACCGCGTCGTCGCGGAGCCCGCCGCGCCCGCCGATGCCGGTGATGCCGTCCACGACGAGGTCCAGGGGGCCGTCCACGGCGTCCGGCCCGTCGGCCACCTGTCCCCCGGCGGCCAGGAGCGCGGCGAGGCCGCCCGCGTGCGCCCGGTCGGGCGAGAGGAGGAGGGCGCGCACCCCGACGCCCCGGCGGACGAGCCGCGCACCGGCGTACAGGGCGTCGCCCCCGTTGTCACCGCTGCCGACCAGGATCAGGACCCGGGCCCCGTACACCCGGCCGGTGCGCCGGAGCAGATCACCGCAGGCGGCGGCGAGCCCGGCGGCGGCGCGCTGCATCAGGGCACCTTCCGGCACCCGCTTCATGAGGGCGGCCTCGGCGGCCCGTACGGTCTCCACGCTGTAGGCACGTCGCATGGGACCAACCCTGGGCGATCACCCCGGCGGACGCCAACCCCACGGAGCGAGCGGCGCATACGGACCGGGCCAGCGCGGCCGACGGGCCAACGGGGCCCAACAGGCCGCCCGAGGGCGACGTCCGGGCCCGACGGGGCTGGCCTGCCTCCTGACCGGGCCCGACGGAGCCGACCAGGCCGGCCGAGTCGACGGCCGGGGCCACCGAGGTCCAACACGACCGAGGGCGACGACCGGGCCCGACGGGGCCCGCAGGGCGCCACTCCCCCAGGCCCCGGTCCGATCAGACCGCCGATCGCCGCCTCGGAGGTCCGTCGGGCCCCGATCGAGGCCGGCCGGGGCCCGACGGGGCTGGTCTGCCCCCGGCCGGGGGCCGACCGGGAGGCCGGCCGGGGCCCGCCCGGAGGCAGACCCGCCCCGCACCTCCCGAAGGCGCGCTCTCACCCCTCCGCGATCACCACCGCCGACGCCACCCCCGCGTCATGGCTGAGCGAGACGTGCCAGCCGCGGACGCCCAGTTCGGCCGCGCGGGCGGCGACCGTGCCGGTCACCCGCAGGCGGGGCTGCCCGCTCTCCTCGACCCAGACCTCCGCGTCGCTCCAGAGCAGCCCGCCGGGGGCGCCGAGCGCCTTGGCCAGGGCCTCCTTGGCGGCGAAGCGGGCGGCGAGCGAGGCGATGCCGCGCCGCTCGCCGCTGGGAAGTGTCAGCTCGCTCTCGACGAAGAGCCGGTCGGCCAGCTGGGGCGTACGCTCCAGCGCGGCGCCGAACCGCTCGATCTCGGCCACGTCGATCCCGACTCCGATGATCACGAACCCACCCTCGCCATCCCCATCACCCGGGGCGCGTGCCCCGGCTCACTCCACGGTCACGGACTTCGCCAGATTGCGCGGCTGGTCCACTTCGTTGCCGCGGGCCGTCGCCAGCTCGCAGGCGAAGACCTGGAGCGGCACGGTGGCGACCAGCGGCTGAAGAAGCGTAGGCGTTGCGGGGACGGTGATGAGGTGGTCGGCGTACGGGACGACGGCCTCGTCGCCCTCCTCGGCGACGACGACGGTGAGCGCGCCCCGGGCCCGGATCTCCTGGATGTTGGAGACGATCTTGTCGTGGAGGACCGAACGCCCGCGCGGGGAGGGGACGATGACGACGACGGGCAGGCCCTCCTCGATGAGGGCGATGGGCCCGTGCTTCAGCTCGCCGGCCGCGAACCCCTCCGCGTGCATGTAGGCGAGTTCCTTGAGCTTGAGCGCGCCTTCGAGGGCGACCGGGTAGCCGACGTGGCGGCCGAGGAAGAGCACGGTGTCGTGGTGGGCGAGGGAGCGGGCCAGCGCGCGGACGGGCTCCATGGTGGCGAGGACGCTCTCCACCTCGGCGGAGATCGCGGAGAGCTGGCGCACCACCGTACGGATCTCGTCGCCCCACTTGGTGCCCCGCAGCTGGCCGAGGTAGAGGGCGACCAGGTAGCAGGCGACGAGCTGGGTGAGGAAGGCCTTGGTGGAGGCGACGGCGACCTCGGGCCCGGCGTGGGTGTAGAGGACGGCGTCGGATTCCCGGGGGATCGTGGAGCCGTTGGTGTTGCAGATGGCGAGGACCTTCGCGCCCTGTTCGCGGGCGTGGCGCAGGGCCATCAGGGTGTCCATGGTCTCGCCGGACTGGGAGATGGCGATGACCAGGGTGCGCTGGTCGAGGATCGGGTCGCGGTAGCGGAACTCGCTCGCCAGCTCGGTCTCGCAGGGCAGCCGGGTCCAGTGCTCGATGGCGTACTTGGCGATCATCCCGGCGTGGAAGGCGGTGCCGCAGGCGACGATGACGACCTTGTCGACCTCGCGGAGTTCGGCGTCGGGGATGCGCACCTCGTCCAGGGTCAGCGATCCCTCGCCGTCGACCCGGCCGAGGAGGGTGTCGGCGACGGCCTGGGGCTGGTCGGCGATCTCCTTGAGCATGAAGGAGGCATAGCCGCCCTTCTCGGCGGCGGAGGCGTCCCAGTCGACGTGGTACTCGCGCACCTCCGCCGGTGCCCCGTCGAAGCCGGTGACGGTGACGCCCTCGCGGCTCAGCTCGACGACCTGGTCCTGGCCCAGCTCGATCGCGGCGCGGGTGTGGGCGATGAAGGCGGCGACGTCGGAGGCGAGGAACCACTCGTCCTGGCCCACGCCCACCACGAGCGGGGAGTTGCGCCGGGCGCCGACCACGACGTCCGGCTGGTCGGCGTGGACGGCGACGAGGGTGAAGGCGCCCTCCAGCCGTCGGCACACCTGCCGCATGGCGTCCGCGAGGTCCCCGCCCGCCGAGAACGCCTCGGCCAGCAGATGCGCGACGACCTCGGTGTCCGTCTCGGACTCCAACGCGTGGCCGCGCCCGGTCAGCTCGCGCCGCAGGGCCGCGAAGTTCTCGATGATCCCGTTGTGGACGACGGCGACCCGGCCCGCGTTGTCCAGGTGGGGATGGGCGTTGGCGTCGGTGGGCGCGCCGTGCGTCGCCCACCGCGTGTGCCCGATCCCGGTCCGCCCGGCCGGCAGCGGCCGGTCCCCCAGCTCCTTCTCCAGATTGACGAGCTTGCCCGCCTTCTTCGCGGCGGCGAGCCCGCCGTCCGCGAGCACGGCGACACCCGCCGAGTCGTAGCCCCGGTATTCGAGGCGCTTGAGTCCTGCGACGACGACGTCCTGCGCCGACTGCCCACCGACATAACCCACGATTCCGCACATAGCGGCACCATAAGGCCGGAGGCACCTCGGCGACAGGGCGGTGCGGGTCCGACGGCATGTCATGCCGTCGGACCCG
The DNA here is from genome assembly GCF_050871195.1 of Streptomyces araujoniae. NCBI lineage: Bacteria > Bacillati > Actinomycetota > Actinomycetes > Kitasatosporales > Streptomycetaceae > Streptomyces > Streptomyces araujoniae. The sequence goes on along the minus strand of NZ_CP194070.1, from coordinate 4,867,616 downwards.
CACCCCTGTTCCGCCTCCCGGCGGATCAGGTGCAGTACTGCGCCTCCTTGCCGATCGACCGGTACATGCAGTCGGCGTTCTCGATCAGCTGGAGCACCGCGTCCCGGTTACGCGAGGTCTCGCGCTCGATGACCTCGTCGGGCGGGTAGAAGCCGCCGCCGGAGGACGAGCGCGGGTACATCTCGAAGGTGTAGCCGAAGATGCGCTGCGAGCCCCACAGCCAGTCGTCGATCGAGCCGTCGGTGATGTAGAGGTCGCTGGACTGCTCGGCGGTGTAGCCGTTGCTGGCCGCCATCTTGCGGCCCACCGCGGCGAACGCGTTGCGGTCGTCGGCCGTCATGCCGGGGGCCGTGTCGGCGTAGGTGTAGCCGTACGGCCAGAGCACCAGCTCGCTGTAGGTGTGGAAGTCGATGGCCGCCGTGATCTGCTGTTTCCCGCCGACCACCCGGCTGCGCACGAAGTCCGCGACGACCTTGGTCTCGGGCGCGGACTCGGGGCCCGTACCGCGGTACGTCTCCGAGGACGGGCTGGTGGACGAGCCGCCGCAGCAGCCCCACTTGAAGGCCCAGTTGCGGTTGAGGTCGGTGCCGACCGCGCTGGAGCCGGAGTTGGGCTGCCGGTTCTTGCGCCAGCTGCGGTACGAGCCGGTGGCGATGTCGTACTCGCCGCCGTCCGGGTTCATGTCCGGGATGATCCACAGCTCGCGCCCGTTGACGGCCTGGGTGATCCGGGGGTCGGAGCCGTACCCCTGGGCGAACTCGCGGAGCAGGTAGAGCGCCATCTCGACGGTCAGATGCTCGCGGGCGTGCTGGTGGGCGGTGAAGAGGACCTCGGGCTCGGCCTCGTCGGTGGCCACGTTGTCGCTGATCTTGATGGCGACGATGTCGCGGCCCTGGTAGGTCTTGCCGATCACGCGCTTGCTCATGATCGAGGGGTTGGCGGCGATCCGGGCGTCGATGGCCGCCGTCATCTCGGCGTAGTTGTGGTACCGGGAGTCGGCGGGCGGGAAGTCGAGCGCCCCGACCCCCTCCGCCGGCCCGTGGTCATGCGCGCCGGGTGCGGGCAGCGCCTCCAGGACATGGCCCTTGGCCCGCAACTTCCTGGCCTGGGCGGCGTCCGCGGTGATCACCACACCGTGGTCGTGGACCTCGTCGATCGAGACGCCCGCGCGGGCGATCTCGGTCCGGGCGGCGGGCGTGGTGCGACCGGTGATCTCGTACTGGAGCGTCCGCTCGTCCGCGGCGACGGCCGCGTTCGGGGCGGAGGTCTCGGCGGTGGCGACAGCGGTCGCCGGGGCCGCGAGGGCGAGAGCGAGCAGGACGGCGAGGGCGGCGTTCCGCCTCACCCTGGGCCTGGTCTTCCGTGCGTCGGCACGTCGCATGCTGGCAGTCTCCTGAGTCCGTCGGGGTGGGGGGTGGAGCTGTGCGACGGGCACAGGATGGAGCTATGTCATGCACGGGTCAAGGTGAGGATTCCGGCCATGATTCCTCCGGCGGCCCCTCCGGCCCGGCCGGACACACCGTCACAGGGGCGCGGGGACGGCTGAGTACGGCGAATGAGCACGGCTACTCACGCCCCGGGCTCCCCTCCCGCACCACCATGGGCTCGGCGCCACCCACCGGCGCCACCCCGACCACCACGGAGGAACCCCATGTCGAAGCGCGTCGTCACCGTCTCCGCCCTCGCCGGTGCCGCCCTGCTCGCGGGCGCCGGCGCCTACGCCTTCGCCGGCGAGACGGGGAGCACGGGCCCCGAGGTCACGCGGGCCTCCGCCGTGTACGCCGCGCCCGCCTCCGGCAAGGACGGCTCGCTCACCTTCACCGCCCGCGTCACCGACGACTCCGGTGTCCGGGGCCTGAAGGTGCTGGCCTGGCCCGCGGACCTGGCGCCCGCCCCGAAGGCCGAGGAGATGGCCTACGTGGAGCCCGCCACCTGCGAGCCGTCCGGCGCCGGGGCCGCGCGCTGCACCTACACCGTGCGGATCACCGCCGCCGAGGCCGCCGACTCCCCGAAGGGCGCCTGGCACGTGGCGGTCCTGGCCTCGGCGAAGGACGGCGGCAGGACGTTCGCACCGGAGGCGGCGGACTTCACGGTCGGGGGGTGAGCCACGGGAGTACGGCGACGAGCGCGGGCCGTAGGGGCGGGTCCGCGCGGGCCCTCGGCTCAACCCCCCGCGAGCCCGCCCGGCCCCTCCCCCAGCTTCCTGGACGAAGGCCACGGCGGACGGCTCCTTCCGCTGCCCCTCCCCGGCACGGCCACCTCCCCGGCGGTCAGCTCCGCGGCCGACTACGCCGACGTGAAGCAGCCCGGAGCCCCGGCCGGTTCACGGCCGGGGCTCCCCCAGCTTCCGCCGCAGCGCCGCCCGCTCCGGTTCCGTGCCCGCCAGTTCCAGCGCCGCCCGGTAGGCCTCGGCCGCCTCGCCGTCCCGGCCCAGGCGGGTCAGCAGGTCGCCGCGGGCCACCGCGTACGGTCCGTACGTCTGCAGCCGGGGCTCCCCGCCCAGCGCGTCGAGCAGGGCCAGCCCGGCCCCCGGGCCGTCGCGCATCGCCACCGCGACGGCGCGGTTCACCGCCACCACGGGGGACGGGGTGAGGGTGAGCAGCACGTCGTAGAGGGCCACGATCTGGGCCCAGTCCGTCGACTCCACGTCCGCTGCCTCGTCGTGCAGGGCGGCGATGGCGGCCTGCACCCCGTACGGACCGGCCGGGCCGCCGGTCAGGGCGCGGACCACCAGGGTCCGCCCCTCCTCGATCATCTCCCGGTCCCAGAGCCGCCGGTCCTGGTCCTCCAGGAGCACCGGCTCGCCCTCCGGGCCGGTGCGGGCCGCGCGCCGCGCGTGGACGAGGAGCAGCAGCGCGAGGAGCCCGGCGGCCTCGCGTTCGGCGGGGAGCAGGCGGTGCAGTATCCGGGCGAGGCGGAGCGCCTCCCCGGCCAGGTCCAGCCGCTGGAGGGAGAGGCCCGAGCTGGCCGCGTACCCCTCGGTGAAGACCGAGTAGACGACCTGGAGCACCCCGGGCAGCCGCTCGGGCAGTTCGTCGGGGCCGGGCACCCGGAACGGGATGCGGGCCTCACGGATCTTCTTCTTCGCCCGGACGATCCGCTGCGCCATGGTCGCCGTCGGCACGAGGAAGGCCCGCGCCACCTCGGGCGTGGTGAGCCCGGCGAGGCAGCGCAGGGTGAGGGCGGTGCGGTCCTCGGCGGCCAGGGCGGGGTGGGCGCAGGTGAAGAACAGCTGGAGCCGCTCGTCCGGCAGTTCACCGTGCCCGGCCGGGGCGGCGGCGGCCCCCGCCCGTTCGGTGTCCGCCCGCTCGGCGTCCGCCCGGAGGACCGCGAGCCGTGCCGCGTACACCTGGTCCCGCCGCAGCCGGTCCACCGCCTTGCGCCGCGCGGTCGTCAGCAGCCAGGCCCCGGGCCTGGCGGGGACGCCCTCGGCCGGCCAGTGGCGCAGGGCCGCCTCGATCGCCTCGGACGTCACCTCCTCGGCCAGGTCGAGATCCCCGAACCTCCGCACGAGGGAGGCGAGCAGCAGCCCCCGCTCCTCCCGGAACACCGCCTCGACGGCGACCCGGGCCTCCTCCGGCTCCCCGGGCGGCGCGCCCTCACCCGCCACCGCCCTCAGCCTCCGAAGTCCCCGGCGCCGCGGGAGCCGCCGGAGGCCCCAGGGCTCTGGGAGTCCCCGGAGTCCCCCGGGCCGCCGAAGTCCGCGACCGGGCGCACGACGACCGAGCCGCCGTCCCGCGCCCCGGGGCAGCGGGCGGCCCAGTCCAGGGCGGCGTCCAGATCCGGTACGTCGATGACCAGGAACCCGCCCAGCAGCTCCCGCGTCTCCGCGAACGGCCCGTCCGTCACGGTCCGCTCCCCGGCCGGCGAGACCCGCACGGTGGTCGCGGTGACGAGATCGGCCAGCGACTCCCCGGAGACGAGGATCCCCGCGTCCCGTACGTCCTTGTCGTAGGCCATCCAGTCCTCGACCGTGCACTGCGGCGCCCCACCCTGCTCGTCGACGGCCCCGCTGCGGATCAGCAGCATGTACTTCATGGTCCGGCTCCCTCGCCTCTGTCTGCCGCGCCCGCCGTACGGGCGCCTTACACGATGACGACGAACGGGCCCGGCGCCGATCGACACGCCCCAGGAAGGAATTCTGCTTCTTTTTCGGGTCGGGGTGGCCGCGTGGGGGCGGTCTCCGTCCGTAGTCGGGGATCAGGGATACGGGACCGGGACCGGTACCGGTCAGGGCGCACTCGCCGTGTCGCCCGGGGGCCGGATCCCGGCCATGGGGGCCGGATACGTATAGGTGATCGGCCCGCCCCGGATATTCAGGCCCGCGTGTGCTCCGTACGTTGGTGGTACCTGTCAGCGGTTGATCCGACGCGAGGGAACGCAGCCCCACCGGCGCCAGTCCGCAGCAGTCGGCGCAGGTAGGGCAGGAAACCGCGATCCCAAGGAGATGGCGCCATGACCAAGCTCTACTTCCAGGTCGATGTCCCCACCAGGAACGCTGCGCAGCCCGACCGGTGCGGCCTGCACGTCTTCACCGGAGCCGCCGAGACCGAGACCGAAGCCCTCCGCATGGCGCGCGAGACCTGCGACGCCGCGGTGGCCGCCCACGCGGCGGGCTTCGCGATCCCGCGCCGGCGCCCGGACGGCTGGGGAGCGCGCGGGGTCCGGTCCGGCTGGGAGCTGGACTGGGCGGCCGCGACCGTCGCCGTCTGGGAGCACGACAGCACGCTCCGGACCTTCCAGCCCTTCCGGGCTCAGGGAGCCCCGCCCAGCCGGTGAGCGAGGTCCCGGCGGGAGAGCGCGCCGGTCTTGCGCATCGCCCCGGCGATGTGCTGCTCCACGGTCCGCGGGGAGAGGTGCAGGGTCGCGGCGATCTCCCGGTTGGTCAGACCAGCGACCGCCAGCTGGGCCACCTCCTCCTCGCGCGGCGACAACTGGTCGGCGTGCGAGGGGCGGCCGGGAGGGCGGCCCTTCCTGGCGGGCCGCCGGGTCCGCAGCAGGGCCCTGGCCCGGGCGGCGTCCCAGACGGCCCCGAGATCGGTGAAGCGCCGGGCGCAGGACTCCAGCTCCGCGAGCGCCGCCGCGGTGGCGGCCTCGCCGGGGACGGCGGCAGGGCCGGCTCCGTCCCCGGTCTTCCGGTCCGGGGAGGCGGAGCCGACGGCCTTCCCGGCCTTCGCAGCTTTCTCGGCTTTCCCGGCCTTCGCGGCATTCTCGGCCTTCGCTGTCTTCCGGGCCGGTGAGGCAGTGGTGTCCGTGGTGTCGGTGGTGTCGGTGGTGTCCGTCGTGTCCCTCCGCTCCGCCGTTTCCTCGGTGTCCGCCGGATCCGCTCCGTCCGCCGCCGTTTCCGCCGTATCCGCCGTATCCGCAGCCAGTACGCAGCGTGCCGCGCCCTCCGTGGTCAGGGCCTGGGAGTAGGGGCGCCGCAGCTCCCCGTACGCCGCCGCGGCCTCCTGGTACAGGCGCGCGGCCTCCAGCAGTCCGTCCCGGCGCTCCTGGGCCAGCGCCTCCGTCTCGGTGAGCACGGCCCGGCTCCAGACCAGCGCGACCCGGGCGGCGGGCGCGTCACCGGGGCCCAGGCCCTGGGAGAAGTTACGGACCATGGTGCGGGCGGTGGCCCCGTCGCCCGCCCGCGTCAGCGCCTCCACGGCCCAGGGCGCGAGTTCCGCGGCCCAGGGCCACACCCCCTTGTCGGCCACCACCTTCCAGGCGGCGCGCGCCCGCTCCGCCGCGTCGTCCACGTCCTGCCGGGCCAGCGTCAGGCGGATCACGGCCCCGGCCGCCGCCGCGCCCAGGGGCACGGGCAGCTTCTCCGTCGCGAACGTCCCCTGCTGGGAGAGCCAGGACCTGGCCTCTCCCCAGTCCCCCTGCGCGACGGCGAGCAGACCGCGTACGACATAGGCGTCGGAGGCGATGAACGGCATGTCGGCGGTGGCGGCCACGAAGTCCTCGCACCGCTTGTCCAGCCCCAGCCACCGGCCCGTCCACCACTCCTGGAGCAGCCGGGTCGCCATCGCGCTGTGCTCGGTGTAGGGCGCGCCGGTCCGCGCGGACAGCTCACGCCCCTCCGCCAGCAGATCGTCCACCCGCCCGTGGAAGCCGAGCCAGACGGCGGAGTCGGCGGCGTTGCACAGGCCGCGCGCCGCCTGCCGGGCGCACGCGGGGTCCGCGCTCCGCACGCGCAGCCGCTCCAGCAGGTCCCACACCTCGGGGTCGGCCCAGCTCATGGCGAGCCCCACGTGATTGGCGAGGACCGCCGTACGCATCGCGTCGTCCCCGCTCTCCTCGGCGGCGGCCTCGGCCCTGATCAGCCACCCCCGGTGGACGTCGAGGGAGACGCCCGGCCAGTTGGGGCTGACCAGGGCCGCCATGGCACGGACGGCGAGGGGGGAGCGGACCTCGTGCAGCTCGGCGGCGGCGATCTCCAGCACCCGCCACCCCTCCGCGAACCGGCCCATCTGGTTGCAGAGCATCAGCCCCAGGTCGAGCCGCAGCTCTCCGCGTACGGCCTGCGGCAGCGCCGCGTCCTGCACGATCTGCGCGAGCACCTCCACGGTCTGGTCCGAGCGCAGCCCGGTCACCGCGTTGCGGGCCAGCAGCGGGGCCAGCCGGGCGCGGGCCTGCGGCGGGAGGTCGGGCAGGGCCAGCGTCCGCTCCAGGAGCGTGATCGCCTGCTCGTGCCGGCCGGAGGCCTCCGCCGCCCCGGCCGCCCGTTCCACCGCCCTGAGCCACCGGTGGCGGTCCCCGGCCGCACGGTGGTGATCGGCCACGGCAGCCCAGGCCACGGGCTGCCTGCGGCTGAGCGCGTTCGCCGTCCGCCGGTGCAGATCCTGGCGTACGGGGCCGGGCACGGCGGCCCGTACGGCCGAGGCGGCCAGCGGGACGGCAAAGCCGTAACGGCCCTCGTCCAGCTCCGTCAGGGCCGCACTCCCCAGGGCCCGCAGCAGCGCGCGGCCCCCTGCCGCGGCCCCGAGCCCCGACACGGCGGCCAGTTCGTCACGGCCCGCGGGTCCGTCGAGGACGGCGGCCGCCCAGACGACCGGCCGGTCCTCCGGTGCCAGGGCGTAGGTGCGGCTCAGCGCCAGCTCGGCCAGCCGGGCCGGGACCCCGGCCGCGTCCACCTCGGCGGCCGTACCGGTGAAGGCCGGCCACCGCTCCCGCACCATGGCCAGCAGGTCGACGACGACCCGGGGCACTCCGGCGGTGCGCTCGTACAGCCTGGCCACGGCCTCGGCCGTACAGCTGCTCCCGTCCAGCGTCTCGGCGGCGGCCCGGCGGACCCGCTCCTCGTCCCAGGGGGCCAGGCGGTTCCTGAGCACCGTCAGCCCGGCCGGATACGCGATCGGCGGGCCGCCCAGCGGGAGACCGGGCACGGCCAGCTCCTCCGGGCGGTAGGTCACCACGGCCGCCGAGCCCGGCCCGAGCGCTTCCAGCATCCGGCGCAGCCGCCGCAGTTCGTCCTCGCCCGCCCGGTGCACGTCGTCCACCAGCCACAGGGTCGGCCCGGGCCGGTCCTGTGGCCCGGTCTCCTTCGCAGATTCCTCGGGTTTCTCGGGCTCCCCAGGCTCCTCTGGCCGCCGCAGTTCCTCGGGCTTCTCGGGCTTCCCCGGCTTCTCGGGCCTCCGCGGCACGGGGGGCTCGTCCGGGGGGCCGCCGTCGGTTCCGCAGCGCCACCAGCGGCGGGCCGGCTCCGGTGTCCCGGGCAGCTCGGCGAGTTCCCGGAGCAGGTGGCTCTTCCCGGTACCGGCCGGGCCCTCGACGTACATCAGGACCGGTTCGGCGTGCCGGGCGGGCAGAGCGCCCACGAGAGACCGCAGGGCAGAACCACATGTCGTGATCACGTAGCCGCTCTCGCTCTCCTCCGCCCGGGCGGGCCCGAATGCGTCCTGGCGGTCGGACACGCCACGAGCTTTCTTTCCTGCCTCCTGGAGAAACAAGTAGATCACTTGTTCCCGGTGAACGACAGCGGGCCGGAGACCTTCGGTGAGAAGTCGCGCGCGGGCGGCCACCGAAATCGCCGTCGGTGGTCTCCGGGCGGGTACGTACACGGGCGGGCGGAAGAACTCTCGGCGACAGGAGGCGCAGCGGAGCACGCTCGGCCGACTGCTGAAAGCAGGGCGCGATGCCGTCCGGCCGGGACTGCCCGACGGCGGTGCGCACAGCTCGTCCCGCACGCCCGTGCACGGCGTCGGCCGACCGGGCCGCGCGGTGCGTCGCGCATCCCGCGCGTACGTTCCGCACGGCCGGTGGACCGGCCCCTGAAGCTACGTGTCCCGGGTGCGCGCGAACATCCGGGGGCCGCGTTCACGGATACGCAATCAACCCTCCGGGCCCGCCGGCCGCCCGCCCGCCGACCGCTCCGCACGCGCTCGACACCCGCTCGGCGCTGGTTGCCGTAGGACCGCCGGGGATCGGGCGCCGGGGCATCGGGCGTCCCGGGGGCGACGGGTCCTCGCCCTCCCAGGTGCGGCCCCCGGACGGCAGGCCCCACGAACTGCAAGCGCCGGACGGCAGGCAACGGCCAGCGGGCAAGGGGCGACGGGCAGAGGACGACGAGCACCAAACGGCAGGCGCCGGGCGACCGGCGACCAGCGACCGGACCGGCCACCGGCCACCGGCCACCGGCCACCGGCCACCGGCGAGTTAATCAGGGGTCCGTATAAGAGGCACCCGGATGGTCACCGGGGTGCCTCGTTCGTAGGTTTCCCCCACCGGCCGACCACTCGCACCCCACAGCGATCAGCCGCACCACGCCGGACTCCCACCCCACAGGCCCCGGACATTTCACAGAAGGCCAAAGCCCACCCTTCCCGCTCCCATCTTTACCCGCGCTCCCCACCTTCCCCCTTTTCTCTTTCCCTGTACCGAGTGCGGGGAATTCCCCTGCCACCACAGGAAACAGTTCCATCGAATTCTGTTAAACATTCGCCGCCTCTTCCGTCTGGTCATGGCCGCGACCGGTTCAACAGAATTCATCCACCGGTCACATGAAATCCGGGATTCCGCTTCAGCACTCGGGCGGGATCAGCCATGCCGAAAACACCAGGGGAGAACCCGTGAACAAGCTCAGCAGGACTCTGTCCATCGGCGCGATAGCCGGGGCGGTGGCTCTGACCGGCGGCATGGCGGCCGCCTCGCAGCCCGCCGGGGACCCGACACCCGCCCCGTCCGCCCGTACGCAGCCCTCCGGCATGGTGAAGGCGCTCGCCGACTCGCTCGGCGTCTCCGTGGCGGAGGCCGGGCGGAAACTCGACCGGCAGACCGCCCAGCAGGAGACCCTGGAGCGCCTCGGCAGGTCCGGAGTGCCCACCAGGAGCGCGTACTTCGACGCCAAGGGCACCCTGACGGTCGATGTCGCCACCGCGCGGCAGGCGGCCGAGGTCCGGGCGGCCGGTCTCACCGCCCGGATCCCGGCCCGGGCCCCCTCGGCACTCGAAAGGATCAAGGCGGAGCTCGACCGGCTCGCCGAGAAGAAGCTGCCGGCCGGCGTGGAGTCGTGGCACGTCGACCCGGTCGGGAACAAGGTCGTCGTCACCGTCCGGGACACCGCCGACGCCACCAGCCGAGCCTTCGTCGCCGCGGCGCGCGCCCACGGTCCGGCCGTCTCCGTGGAGACCACCACCGACGACGCCCCGCAGGCCACCGCCGCCATCTCGCCCGGCAGCAAGATGAACATCAACACCTCGGACGTGAACGGCGGTTACTGCTCGGTCGGGTTCGGGGCCCGGGACCAGCAGGGCCGGCAGTACCTGGCCACCGCCGGCCACTGCATCAAGGGGCTGGACACGCTGTACTTCAACGGGTCGTCGTTCGCCAAGGGGACGCAGACCCGCTTCGCGCACGGCTACGACAGCGTCGACATGGGCATCGCGGCCATCAGCTCCGGCAACTCCGTCACCACCACGGTCGGCGGCTGGGGCGTCGTGTCGAACACCCCGGTCCGGGGCGCCCAGCGGGCCGCCGTCGGTTCGACGGTGTGCAAGTCCGGCGCGACCACCAAGTGGACCTGCGGCACCATCAGCAGCTACAACCACTCGGTCACCTACACCGACCCCGGCCAGCCGCGGACGCTCGTCAAGGGCCTGGCCAAGTCCAGCGTCTGCATCCACAAGGGCGACAGCGGCGGCGCCTGGATCACCAACCAGGGCCAGGCCCAGGGAGTGACCTCAGGTTCCAGCGACCTCAGCTGCGACGGCAGCTTCGGCAGCGGTGCCAGCTGGATGCAGCCGCTGGACGACCTGCTCCGCTACTACGGCCTGACGCTGAACACCGCCTCCTGACAGGCGCGGCACCCGACGGGCCCGCTCCGGCCCGATGGACCGGCGACCGTCCGGCCACCCCCCTCGGACGGCCGCCGGCCTCCCCCTCCCGTCCGGACGGGAGGGGGAGCGAGGAGAGGCGAGACAAGGAGAGACCATGGCCGACCACCACCCCATCCGCCCCGCCCGCCCCGGCTCCGCCGCACCCTCCAGTCCCTCCACCCCCTCCAGCCCGGACGCCCTGTCACCCCAGGGGCGTGGCCGTCCCCCGTCCGCGTTCGGGCAGGCGCTGCGGGAGGCGCGGGAGCGCAAGGGGCTGACGCTGGCCCGGCTGCGCGACCATCTCGCCCGCCGCGGGGTCCGCGTGAGCACGGTGACGCTGAGCCACTGGCAACGCGGCCGCAGCCAGCCCGAGCGGCCGGAGTCCCTGCGCGCGGTCTCCGCGATCGAGTCGATCCTCGGCTGCCCGGCCGGCGGGCTGCTGGCCCTCCTCGGCCCGCGCCGCCCGCGCGGCCGCCCGCTGCCCACCCCGCCGGAGCGCCTGGAGAACGCCCGCCCCGTCTACGGGCCGGAGCCGCTGCTCGCCCGGGCGCTGGGAGAGGAGGAGTTCAGCAGGCTGAACGAGGGAACGGTGCCGGTCAGCGTCCAGGAGACCGTCCATCTGGACCGTACGGGCCGCACCGCCCGCCACACGGTGACCCAGGTGGTGCGGGCGACGCACGACGGGGCCGACCACGTCACCGCCCACCTCAACATCGACGAGCCCCCCGGTCCCCCGATGACGGCCTCCGCCCAGTGCGGCGTCCTCCTCGACCAGCGGTGCGTCCCCGCGCTCGGGCTGACAACCCTCCGGGTCGGCTTCGGGCGCCCGCTCGCGCGCGGCGAGAGCACCGTCGTCGCGTACACCGTGGACCTCGGGCCGCACCGGCACCGGACCACCCACCACGAGCGCGCCCTGCCGCTCCACGTCCGGCACTACTTCCTCCACGTGGTCTTCCACCCGGAGGCCCTCCCCGCCTCCGTCTACGGCTACTACCGCGAGCACGACGGCGCTCCCCGCTCCGACATCCGCACCCTTCCCCTGAGCGGCTCGGGCACGGCGCACATCCTGCCCGCCGACGCCGCGGCCGGGGTGCACGGCATCTTCTGGAAGTGGCCCGACACGTCCGCCTGACCTCGGGCACCGCCCGGCGCCCCGCCCCACCGGACCACCCACGTGACCGACCCCACCCCCCACTCCGTTAAAACTCCCGCAACAATGAAGGGTGATCACTTCGCCCGCACGGAGCCCGCAGCGCCGCACCGAGCATGCGCCGACCCCCTACGTGGACCTCTCGCGCGACGAGTGGAGCGCCCTGCGGGACAAGACGCCGCTGCCGCTGACCGCCGACGAGGTGGAGCGGCTGCGGGGGCTCGGGGACGTCATCGACCTGGACGAGGTACGGGACGTCTACCTGCCGCTCTCCCGGCTGCTCAACCTGTACGTCCAGGCCACCTCCGGGCTGCGCGGCGCACTGAACACCTTCCTCGGGGACGCCGGGAACGGCCACGGGGAGCAGCGCGGCACCCCGTTCGTCATAGGGGTCGCGGGCAGTGTCGCCGTCGGCAAGTCCACCAGCGCCCGTATCCTCCAGGCGCTGCTGGCCCGCTGGCCGGAGCACCCGCGGGTGGAGCTGGTGACCACGGACGGGTTCCTGCTGCCGATGAAGGAGCTGCGGGCGCGCGGGCTGACCTCGCGCAAAGGGTTCCCGGAGTCGTACGACCGGCGGGCGCTGACCCGGTTCGTCGCGGACATCAAGGCGGGCAAGGACGAGGTGACCGCGCCCGTCTACTCGCACCTGATCTACGACATCGTCCCCGGTGAGCGGCTCACCGTCCGCCGCCCGGACATCCTCATCGTGGAGGGGCTCAACGTCCTCCAGCCCGCCCTGCCGGGCCGGGACGGCCGGACCAGGGTCGGGCTGGCGGACTACTTCGACTTCAGCGTGTACGTGGACGCGCGCGCCGACGACATCGAGAGCTGGTACCTGAACCGGTTCCGCAAGCTGCGCGCCACGGCGTTCCAGGACCCGTCCTCGTACTTCCGCAAGTACACCCAGGTCTCCGAGGAGGAGGCGCTGGAGTACGCCCGCACCATGTGGCGGACCGTCAACAAGCCGAACCTGCTGGAAAACGTGGCTCCGACGCGCGGCCGTGCCACTCTGGTCCTCCGCAAGGGGCCGGACCACAAGGTCCAGAAGCTCTCCCTGCGCAAGCTCTGACACTTCCGGGGAAGGCGTGCCGCGTGCTGCATCTGCGTCTCATCGTGCCCGCCGCGTCCACGGACGAGGTCGTCGCCCTCCTGGACTCCACCGTCGGCACCGCCCACCTGGTGGTCCTGCCGGACGCGGCCCGCTCCCCGGCCGGGGACGTGATCCTGTGCGACGTGGCGCGGGAGGCCGGGGACGAGCTGATCGGCGCGCTGCGCGGGCTCGGCATCGACCGGTCCGGCGCGATCAGCGTCGAGCAGCCGGACCTCACGCTCTCCTCGCGCGCCGACCGGGCCGAGCGCGAGGCGCCGGGCGACGGCGCGGACGCGGTGCTGTGGGAGGAGCTGAAGGAGACCACGCACGAGGACTCGACGCTCTCCATCACGTACGTCTCCTTCCTCTCCCTCGCCACCATGCTCGCCGCGTGCGGGGTGATGCTCGACAACGCGGTGCTGATCGTGGGCGCGATGGCGCTCGGCCCGGAGTTCGGCCCGCTCGCGGGGGTATCCACGGCGCTCGTGCAGCGCGCGCCCCGGCTGGTGGCGCGCTCGTTGTGGGCGCTGATCGCCGGCTTCGCCCTGGCGATGATCATCACGGCGGGGTTCGCCTGGCTGATGGACGCCCTCGGGCTCTTCCGGGAGTCGATGATCGAGGCGGAGCGGCCCATCACCGGGTTCATCTGGCAGCCGGACTGGATGTCGTTCGTCGTGGCGTTCCTGGCGGGCACCGCCGGGACGCTCTCGCTCACCTCGGCCAAGTCCGGCGCCCTGATCGGCGTGGCGATCTCCGTGACGACGGTCCCGGCCGCCGCCAACGCGGCCGTCGCGTTCAGCTACCGCGACTACCAGCAGACCGTCGGCTCCGGGCAGCAGCTCCTGGCCAACCTCGGCGGAATCGTCCTCGCCGGCACCCTGACGCTGCTGCTCCAGAAGGCGCTGTGGCGGGTCCGGCGCACGCAGAAGCCCCCGGCGAGCACGCCGGGGGCCTCGGTGGACGGATCCTCCGTACGCCGGTGAGGCTGCGGGCTCAGCCCAGCGCGGACTTCACCACATCGGCCAGCCGGCCCGCGATGGCGCGCGCCTGCTCGATGTCGGCGGCCTCGACCATCACCCGTACCAGCGGCTCCGTACCCGACTGGCGCAGCAGGACGCGGCCGGTGGAGCCCAGCTCCCGCTCCGCCTCCACGACGGCGGTGGCCAGCTCGGAGGAGGTGTTCACCCGGGACTTGTCGACGTCGGGCACGTTGACGAGGACCTGCGGCAGCCGCTGCATGACCCCGGCCAGCTCCGCCAGGCTCCGGCCGGTGGCGGCGACACGGGCCGCCAGCATCAGGCCGGTCAGGGTGCCGTCGCCGGTCGTGGCGTGGTCCAGGACGATGACGTGGCCGGACTGCTCGCCGCCGAGTGCGAAGCCCTCGGCCTTCATCGACTCCAGGACGTAACGGTCGCCGACCGCCGTCTGGACGAGCTGGATGCCCTCGCGCTCCATGGCGATCTTGAAGCCGAGGTTCGACATCACGGTGCCGACGACGGTGTTCCTGCGCAGCTGCCCTGCCTCGCGCATGGCGAGGGCCAGGACGGCGAGGATCTGGTCGCCGTCGACCTCCTCGCCCGCCGCGTCCACGGCGAGGCAGCGGTCGGCGTCACCGTCGTGGGCGATGCCGAGGTCGGCGCCGTGCTCGACGACGGCGGCGCGCAGCAGGTCCAGGTGGGTGGAGCCGCAGCCGTCGTTGATGTTCAGGCCGTCCGGTGCGGCGCCGATGGTGACGACCTCGGCCCCGGCCCGGGTGAACGCCTCGGGCGAGACCCGGGCGGCGGCGCCGTGCGCCTCGTCCAGGACGACCTTCAGCCCGTCGAGCCGGTTGGGGAGGACGCCGATGAGGTGGGCGACGTAACGGTCGAAGCCTTCGGTGTAGTCGGTGACCCGGCCGACGCCGGCGCCGGTCGGGCGGTTCCACGGCTCACCGGTGCGGTGCTGCTCGTAGACCGTCTCGATCCGGTCCTCCAGCTCGTCGGCGAGCTTGTGGCCGCCGCGCGCGAAGAACTTGACGCCGTTGTCCGGCATGGCGTTGTGGCTGGCGGAGAGCATGACGCCGATGTCGGCGCCGAGCGCACCGGTGAGGTACGCGACGGCCGGCGTCGGCAGCACGCCGACGCGCAGGACGTCCACGCCCGCGCTGGCCAGCCCGGCCACGACGGCGGCCTCCAGGAACTCTCCGGACGCCCGGGGGTCACGGCCGACCACGGCCGTCGGGCGATGGCCCTCGAAGGTGCCCGCCTCGGCGAGTACGTGCGCCGCCGCGACCGAGAGCCCGAGCGCCAGCTCGGCCGTCAGATCGGCGTTGGCGACACCGCGCACTCCGTCCGTACCGAAGAGTCGTCCCACTGGTGTCCTCCGAAGTGCTCAGAACCGCAAAAATCAAAGCAAAGCGAACTCAACAACCACAGCTACCACTACAAGAACAGCAAAGAGGCCAGGCAGCCGACATGACGCGCCTCGTGCGCGAGAGGCAGCAGCGAGCGGGCCGATGAACGTCTCAACGCCTGAACGTCTCATGCCGTTATACGCCTGCGGGGCCCGATAAACGAACGCCCCAGCAGCACGGAGTGTGCCGCCGGGGCGTACGTGTGGTGCAGACGGAGCAGGCGATATTTAGCGCTTGCTGTACTGCGGGGCCTTGCGGGCCTTCTTGAGACCGGCCTTCTTGCGCTCGACCGCACGGTCGTCGCGGGAGAGGAAGCCGGCCTTCTTCAGGGTCGGACGGTTGTTGTCCACGTCCGCCTCGTTCAGCGCGCGGGCCACGCCGAGGCGCAGGGCGCCGGCCTGACCGGAGACGCCGCCACCCGAGATGCGGGCGATGACGTCGTAGCGGCCGTCGAGCTCGAGCACCTTGAAGGGCTCGTTGACTTCCTGCTGGTGCACCTTGTTGGGGAAGTAGTCCTCAAGGGTGCGACCGTTGATCTTCCACTTGCCGGTGCCCGGAACGATCCGGACGCGGGCGATGGCGTTCTTGCGACGGCCCAGGCCGGCGGCGGGCTGCGGGTCACCGAAGCGGCCCGCGAGGGACTCGCTGGTGTACTCGCCCTCGACGGGAACCTCCGACTCGAAGGTGGTCACCTCGGCGAAGTTCTCCTCGCCCTCGGTGCCCTCGACGGGGTTCTCAACAGTGGTCTCGGCCACGATTCTCCTCAGATCTTTCTGTACGTCTTAGGGGGTGGCCGGAACTACTGCGCGACCTGGGTGATCTCGAACGGGACCGGCTGCTGAGCAGCGTGCGGGTGCTGGTCGCCCGCGTAGACCTTGAGCTTCGAGAGCATCTGACGGCCCAGGGTGTTCTTGGGGATCATGCCCTTGATGGCCTTCTCGACGGCCTTCTCGGGGTTCTTCGCGAGAAGCTCGTCGTAGCGCACCGAACGGAGACCGCCCGGGAAGCCCGAGTGGCGGTACGCCATCTTCTGGGTCTTCTTGTTACCCGACAGGTGGACCTTGTCGGCGTTGATGATGATGACGAAGTCGCCCATGTCCATGTGGGGGGCGTAGATCGCCTTGTGCTTGCCGCGGAGGAGGTTGGCAGCCGTGGTGGCCAGACGCCCCAGGACGATGTCCTGAGCGTCGATGATGTGCCACTGGCGAGTGACATCGCCGGGCTTGGGGCTGTACGTACGCACTTCGTAGCCTTCGCTTCTTCAGTGGATGAGGTCCAGACACATGGCACCCCTGAAGCGATCATGCAGCTGGGGCTCACAATGCCGGGACGCCGCCCGTATGCGAGCCACTGGTAACTGCTCCAGAGAACCTACGTATGGGCCCTGAGCGCCACAGGGACGCGGCCGATACGCATAACAAAGAGGAAGCCTACCGTCGGCCCCCCACAGGGGTCAAAACACCCCCGAGCCACCGGCCCCCACCGATCCGCACCGGCCCCGCCGCACCATCCAGCCCCGCCGGCGCTTGAGGCGATCCCTTAAGCCCCGCCGGCGCTTGAGGCGATCCCTTAAGCCCCGCCGGCGCTTGAGGCGATCCCTTCAGCCCCGCCGGCGTTTGAGGCGCGGGGGCCCGGGGGCAGAGCCCCCGCAACGGCGCCGCACGGCACAGCGCACCGCACCGCGCCCCCACAGATACCCCCCCCCCGCCCCGCCGACCGCCAAGGTCACCGCACGCGGTCCACCCTCCGCTCGTCCCACACCGGCTCCGCCGTCTCCCGTACGACCCCGTCCGAGCCGAAGACCAGATACCGGTCGAAGGACTTCGCGAACCACCGGTCGTGCGTGACGGCCATCACCGTGCCGTCGTACGACTCCAGACCGTCCTGCAGCGCCTCCGCCGACTCCAGGTCCAGGTTGTCCGTCGGCTCGTCGAGCAGCAGCGCCGTCGTCCCCGCCAGTTCCAGCAGCAGGATCTGGAAGCGTGCCTGCTGCCCGCCGGACAGCCGCTCGAACGCCTGGTCCCCCTGCCGCTCCAGCTCGTACCGCCGCAGCACCCCCATCGCCCCGCCCCGGTCCTTGGCGTGCTCGGACCAGAGGATGTCCACCAGGGTCTTCCCCAGCAGCTCCGGGTGCGCGTGGGTCTGCGCGAAGTGCCCGGGCACGACGCGCGCCCCGAGCTTCCACTCCCCCGTGTGCGCCACCGGCTCCCCCGCCAGCAGCCGCAGGAAGTGCGACTTGCCGGACCCGTTGGAGCCGAGGACGGCGACCCGTTCCCCGTAGAAGATCTCCAGGTCGAACGGCTTCATCAGCCCGGTCAGCTCCAGGCCCTTGCAGGTCACCGCCCGCACCCCGGTCCGCCCGCCGCGCAGCCGCATGCGGATGTCCTGCTCGCGCGGCGGCTCCGGCGGCGGTCCCGCCTCCTCGAACTTCTTGAAGCGGGTCTGCATCGCGTGGTAGCGGTTGGCCATGTCCGGGCTGTTCGCCGCCTGCTGCCGCATCCGCAGGACGAGCGCCTTCAGCCGGGCGTGCTCCTCCTGCCAGCGCCGCAGCAGCTCCTCGAACCGCGCGAACCGCTCCTTGCGCGCCTCGTGGTACGTGGCGAAGCCCCCGCCGTGCACCCACACATCGCTGCCCGCCGGGCTCGGCTCGACGCTGACGATCTTCTCGGCGGCCCGGGAGAGCAGCTCGCGGTCGTGGGAGACGAAGAGGACAGTCTTCCGGGTCTCCTTGAGCTTCTCCTCCAGCCACCGCTTGCCGGGGACGTCCAGATAGTTGTCCGGCTCGTCGAGCAGCAGCACCTCGTCCGGTCCGCGCAGCAGCGCCTCCAGGACCAGCCGCTTCTGCTCACCGCCGCTGAGCGTGCGCACCTCGCGCCACTGCGCCTTCTCGTACGGGACGCCCAGCGCGGCCATGGTGCACATGTCCCAGACGGTCTCGGCCTCGTACCCGCGCGCCTCGGCCCAGTCGCTGAGCGCCTGCGCGTACGCCATCTGCGCGGCCTCGTCGTCGACGGTGAGGATCTTCTCCTCGGCCGCGTCGACCGCCTTCGCCGCCTCCCGGATACGCGGCTGGGACACCGACACCAGCAGGTCCCGCACGGTCCGCTCGTCCCGCACCGAGCCCACGAACTGCGGCATCACACCGAGCCCGCCGCTCACCGAGACCGTGCCGCCGTGCGGCTGGAGCTCGCCCGCCAGCAGCCGCAGCAGGGTGGTCTTGCCCGCCCCGTTCGCCCCGACGAGGGCGACCACGGCTCCGTCGGCCACCCGGAAGGAGGCGTCGCCGAGCAGCACCCGCCCGTCCGGTAGGTAGTACTCCAGGTGGCCTGCTTCGAGATGTCCCATACCGAGCATTGTCACGGCCCGCGAAGCGAAGGCCCAACCGGTTTACCGCGACGGACCGCCCGGTTCCCGGAGGCCGCGTCCCCCGCCGGACGACACCCCCTAGGATTCGCGCATGAGTTCATGGCAAGGGGGGCCCTCCTGGGGGCCAGGGGACAACGGAACTCCGGACTGGGCCGCGCTGGCCGAGCAGTCGGCCGCACGCGCCCGGCGCAGGCGGTGGCTGATGATCGGCGGCGGGGTGCTGGCCACCGCGCTCGTCGGCGCGATCGTGGCCACCGCCGTGGTCTCCACGGGCGGCGGCACGGGCGATCCGGGCAACAACGCGAGCAAGCTGCCGGCACCGGCCGACCTCCCCGAGGACACCTCGGCGCCCGAGCCCTCCTTCTCGTCGGTGGCACCGCCGCCCCCGCCGGACCCGAAGGAGTACATATCCAGCGCCGGCAAGGACAAGGCGCCGGTCACCGTCGACGGCTTCTTCCCCGGCGAGAAGCTCGCCATGGGCGACCGCGTGCACATCAAGGGCGCCACGGGCAGCACCACCGACTGCGCGACCGGCACCCAGGGGGCCCTGGGCACGGTCCTCGAGAACAACGGCTGCGAGCAGCTCATCCGCGCGACCTACCGCAAGGAAGGGGTGGCCGTCACCGTCGGCATCGCGGTCTTCGACACCGAGGCGCGGGCCAAGAAGACGGTCGAACAGGCCTCGGGCGGCCTCGCCTCCCTCAGCGGCGCGGGCGTCCCGACGTTCTGCCGCGGCGGTACGGTCTGCCGCCGCACCACCAACTCCTACGGCCGCTACGCCTACTTCACCGTCGGCGGCTTCACCGACGGCACCCGTGTCACCACCCAGGACAAGGACGTCTTCGCGGTCGGCGACGACCTGACGGACTTCGTCTTCCGCCAGATCCACCAGCGCGGCCGGGCCCAGGCGTCGCAGGCGGCCGCGGAGCCGGGTTCGTAGGAGGCCGGTCCGCACCCGCGGAGCCGAACGCGCTCGCCTGGAGGTACGGGCGGGGGCACCCCCGCCCTGCCCCGGTCCCGGCCCCCACCGCCTCGGCACGTCAACGCCTCAGCCCCGCGGCCCCTCAGCAGCACCCCGCCGCGCCCGGCAACGTCCTCACGTTCCGGGCCTCCTGGGCGCGCGCGGCCAGCAACTCGTCCGCCGGGTAGGCCACTTCCTCCAGCGTCAGCCCGTGCGGCCGCACCACGTGCACCGCGGGGTCGCGCACCTTCGCCGCCAGGACCTCGGCGGGCCAGGAGGGCGGGCGCCGGCCGTCGCCCACGAAGAGCGCGGCACCGATCAGCGCCCGCACCATGTTGTGGCAGAACGCGTCCGCCTGCACGGTCGCCGTGAGGACGCCGGAGCCCGGGTCCCGTACCCAACTCAGCTTCTGGAGCGTGCGGATGGTGGTCGCGCCCTCGCGCTTCTTGCAGTACGCGGCGAAGTCGTGCTCGCCCACCATCGGCGCGGCCGCCTCGTTCATGGCGTCCACGTCCAGCGGCCGGTCGTGCCACAGCACATGACCGCGCGTCAGCGGGTCCACCCCGCCGGGCCGGTCGCCCACCCGGTAGGCGTACCGCCGCCAGAGGGCGGAGAAGCGGGCGTTGAACCCGGCCGGTGCGGGGACCGCGCGCCAGATCCGTACGTCCTGCGGAAGCCGCCCCGCCAGCCGCCGCAGCAGCTTCTCCTCGTGCTCCGCCCACACCGCCTCCGGCAGGTCCACATGGGCCACCTGCCCCCGCGCGTGCACCCCGGCGTCCGTGCGGCCCGCCACCGTCAGGTCGTACGTCACCGCCGACCGGGTCACCGTCCGCAGCGCGTCCTCGATCTCGCCCTGCACCGTGCGCCGGCCGGTCTGCTTCGCCCAGCCGGAGAAGTCCCTGCCGTCGTAGGCCAGGTCCAGCCGCACCCGGACGGACCCGGGCTCCGCCTCGTCACTCACCCGCACATCTCCTCATCCACCTGGTCAGCGAAACGGGCCCGCACCGCCCCGAAGGGTGATGCGGGCCCGTCCCGTGATGCTCAGAACGCTCAGGCGTCCTTCGACTCCTCGTCGGCCTTCTCGACCGGCTTGGCGTCCTCGACGGCCTCGGTGGACTCGGCCGCGGGGGCCTCCTCCTTCTTGAGGGCGTCCTCCTTGACCGCGCGCTTCGTGGCGGCCTCGGCCTCACCGGTGGCCTGCTGGGCCACGGTCAGCGCCTCGACCAGCTCGATGACGGCCATCGGGGCGTTGTCGCCACGACGGTTGCCGATCTTGGTGATACGGGTGTAACCACCGGGGCGGTTCTCGTACCGGGGCGCGATCTCGGTGAAGAGCGTGTGGACGACGCTCTTGTCCGTGATCGTCTGGAGCACCAGGCGACGGTTGTGGATGTCGCCCTTCTTCGCCTTGGTGACGAGGCGCTCGGCGACGGGGCGCAGGCGGCGGGCCTTGGCCTCGGTCGTCGTGATGCGGCCGTGCTCGAACAGCGACTTCGCCAGGTTCGCGAGAAGCAGCTTCTCGTGAGCGGCGCTACCGCCGAAACGGGCTCCCTTGGTGGGACGCGGCATGGTGATTCTCCTTGTGTGCTGCACCGGCCGTACCAGGTACCGGTGTCAGTTCCCGTGCGGCGGACGCCTCACGGAAGTCGTACGGGGTGGTGCTCAGTACTGCTCGGTCTCCACGAAACCGGCGTCCGCGTCGTCGTCGGCACCGAAGGCGTCGGCGGCGGCGGTCGGGTCGAAGCCGGGAGGCGAGTCCTTCAGCGCGAGGCCCATACCGGCCAGCTTCGCCTTGACCTCGTCGATCGACTTGGCACCGAAGTTGCGGATGTCGAGCAGGTCCGCCTCGGAGCGGGCCACCAGCTCGCCCACCGAGTGGATGCCCTCGCGCTTGAGGCAGTTGTACGAGCGGACGGTGAGCTCCAGCTCCTCGATCGGCAGAGCCAGATCGGCGGCGAGAGCGGCGTCCGTCGGGGACGGGCCCATGTCGATGCCCTCGGCGTCGATGTTGAGCTCGCGCGCCAGACCGAACAGCTCGACCAGGGTCTTGCCGGCCGACGCCATGGCGTCACGGGGACGCATGGCCTGCTTGGTCTCGACGTCGACGATCAGCTTGTCGAAGTCGGTGCGCTGCTCGACACGGGTCGCCTCGACCTTGTACGTGACCTTGAGCACCGGCGAGTAGATGGAGTCGACCGGGATCCGGCCGATCTCCTGGCCCACCTGCTTGTTCTGGACGGCGGAGACGTAGCCGCGACCGCGCTCGACGGTCAGCTCCATCTCCAGCTTGCCCTTGCCGTTGAGCGTGGCGAGGACGAGGTCCGGGTTGTGCACCTCGACACCGGCCGGGGGCGCGATGTCGGCGGCGGTGACCAGACCCGGGCCCTGCTTGCGCAGGTACATCACGACGGGCTCGTCGTGCTCCGAGGAGACGACCAGCTGCTTGATGTTCAGGATGAGGTCGGTGACGTCCTCCTTGACGCCCGGCACGGTGGTGAACTCGTGCAGGACACCGTCGATCCGGATGCTGGTGACAGCGGCACCGGGGATCGAGGAGAGGAGGGTACGGCGCAGGGAGTTGCCGAGGGTGTAGCCGAAGCCCGGCTCCAGCGGCTCGATCACGAACCGGGAACGGAACTCGTCGACGACCTCTTCGGTCAGCGACGGACGCTGAGCGATAAGCATGGGGTGTGTCCTTCAGTCGTGGGCACCCACTATTTGATGCCCGACAGATGTAACAAGGGTACGGGCGGTACGCCCCTTTCGAGGCGCACCGCCCGGTCCCGGCGCTACTGGCGCGCGGCCGTCACCGGCCGCGACGGATCAGACGCGGCGACGCTTCGGCGGACGGCAGCCGTTGTGCGGCGTCGGGGTGACGTCCTGGATCGAGCCGACCTCGAGGCCGGTGGCCTGGAGGGAGCGGATCGCGGTCTCACGGCCGGAGCCGGGACCCTTGACGAAGACGTCGACCTTGCGCATGCCGTGCTCCTGCGCGCGGCGGGCGGCCGACTCGGCGGCCATCTGCGCGGCGAAGGGGGTGGACTTGCGCGAGCCCTTGAAGCCGACGTGGCCGGCGGAGGCCCAGGAGATCACGTTGCCCGAGGGGTCCGTGATCGAGACGATGGTGTTGTTGAACGTGCTCTTGATGTGCGCGTGGCCGTGAGCGACGTTCTTCTTTTCCTTGCGACGCACCTTCTTGGCTGCGCCCTGACGACCCTTGGGGGGCATGTCTTGACTCCAGATGGAGAGGGGAGGTGATCGGTCCTACAGCGAAGACCGCTGGTTGCTGCGCCGCTCCGGCGGACCGGACTGGCGCAGTGCGTCCGCTGAGGACTACTTCTTGCCCGGCTTCTTCTTACCGGCGATGGCGCGACGCGGGCCCTTGCGGGTACGAGCGTTCGTGCTGGTGCGCTGACCGTGGACCGGCAGACCACGACGGTGCCGGATGCCCTGGTAGCAGCCGATCTCGACCTTGCGGCGGATGTCGGCCTGGATCTCGCGACGGAGGTCACCCTCGGTGCGGAGGTTGGCGTCCACGTACTCGCGGATCTTGACCAGGTCCTCTTCGGCCAGGTCACGAACGCGGGTGTTCGGGTTCACGCCGGTGGTGGCGAGGATCTCCTTGGACCGGGTGCGCCCGATACCGAAGACGTAGGTGAGGGCAACCTCCACGCGCTTTTCGCGCGGGATGTCAACACCTGAAACGCGTGCCATTCAATGGCTCCAGTTGTTAGATCGGGGGTCTTCCGCAGTGCCGCTCCCGACCGCCGACCACCCGCTGGGAGTGGTGGTACGTCCGGGTCCCCGGCCCCCGCCGGAGGTGTCGTCAGCCGTGGCTTGGACGGGCACTGCGTATGTACGTGATTACGTGCGTCGCGCGAAGAACTGCGAGATGCAGGCGGTCGTGCGTCAGCCCTGGCGCTGCTTGTGGCGCAGGTTGTCGCAGATGACCATGACCCGACCGTGGCGGCGGATCACCTTGCACTTGTCGCAGATCTTCTTGACGCTCGGCTTGACCTTCATGGGATGTCAGGTTCTCCGGGTCAGTGCCATCACCGCGCCGAAGCGGGGTGGGGGCAAGATCTACTTGTAGCGGTAGACGATCCGGCCGCGCGTGAGGTCGTACGGAGAGAGCTCCACCACAACCCGGTCATCGGGGAGGATACGGATGTAGTGCATCCGCATCTTGCCGCTGATGTGCGCCAGGACCTTGTGACCGTTCTGGAGCTCCACCTTGAACATTGCGTTCGGGAGGGACTCGATCACGGTGCCCTCAATCTCGATGGCACCTTGCTTCTTGGCCACGCTTCGCCTTTCGAATCGGCTACCTTGATCGGCTCCTTGCGATCCCCTGTCCTACCTGCGGACATACGGATGCACCGGAGCCGACGAGTCAGTCTACGTCAGCGGACTCCAAAAGACGAATCCGTCAAGTTTGCCCACTGCGGGTGATCCTTAGACCTCCCGAAGGGGGCGTATCACCCCAGCGGGTCCGGCGCCGCCTCGATGCCGTACTCCGCGAGCTTCGCCCTGCCGCAGTCCGGGGCGGTGAGGACCAGCGGGCCCTGCTCGGTCAGGGCGATGGAGTGCTCCCAGTGCGAGGACCAGGTGCCGTCCGTCGTGATGACCGTCCAGTCGTCGGCGAGGGTCTCCGTACGGGCCGTGCCGAGCGAGACCATCGGCTCGATCGCCAGGCAGACGCCCGGGACCAGCTTGATGCCCTTGCCGCGCTTGCGGGAGACGTAGTTCAGCAGATGCGGGTCCATGTGCATCTCGGAGCCGATGCCGTGGCCGCCGAAGTCCTCGATGATCCCGTACTTGCCGGTGGCCGGGCGGGGCTGGCGGCGGATGAAGGTCTCGATGGCCCGGGAGATGTCGACGAGCCGGTTGTTCACCTTCATCGCCGCGATCCCGGCCCACATCGACTCCTCGGTCACCCGGGACAGCTCGACCAGCTCCGGAGCGTGACCCGTGCCCACGAAGGCGGTGTACGCGGCGTCGCCGTGCCAGCCGTCCACGATGGCGCCGGCGTCGATCGAGATGATGTCGCCGTCCTTGAGGACCGTCTTCTCGTCCGGGATGCCGTGGACGACGACCTCGTTGACCGAGGTGCAGATGGTCGCGGGGAACCCGCCGTAACCGAGGAAGTTCGACTTCGCCCCGTGGTCGGCGATGACCTTCCGGGCGACCTGGTCCAGGTCCTTGGTGGTGGCGCCGGGCACGGCGGCCTCCCGGGTGGCCGCGTGAATGGCAGCGACCACCAGCCCCGCCTCGCGCATCTTCGCGATCTGCTCGGGGGTCTTGATCTGCACCATTGCTCGGCGCCTCTCTGCATCGACGGTGACGGGGGTACGGGCGGACTGCGGCCGTATCCAACGATACGGGCGCAAACAGTCGGCCGCGGCGCCCTGGGGCGCCGCGGCCGGCTGTACAGCGGTGGTACGGGGTGGGGCTCAGCCCTCGTCGGACTTGAGCGCCTCCATGGCGCGGGCGGTCACCTCGGTGACCTTGCCGAGCGCGGAGATGGTCACTACCAGGCCCTGGGCCCGGTAGTAGTCGATGATCGGCTCGGTCTGCGTGTGGTAGACCTCCAGCCGCGTCCGGACCGTCTCCTCGCTGTCGTCGTCCCGCTGGTACAGCTCGCCGCCGCAGGTGTCGCAGACGCCCTCGGTCTTCGGCGGGTTGTACGTCACGTGGAAGACGTGCGCGCTGTCGCTGCGGCAGATGCGGCGACCCGCGATCCGCTTCACGACCTCGTCCTCGGGTACTTCGAGGTCGAGGACCGCGTCGAGCTTCACGCCCTCGTCCTTGAGCATCACGTCAAGGGCTTCGGCCTGGCCCACGTTCCGCGGGAAGCCGTCCAGCAGGAAGCCGTTCACGGCGTCCGACTGGGACATGCGGTCCTTGGCCATTCCGATGGTGACTTCGTCCGGCACCAGTTGGCCTGCGTCCATGTAGGCGCGGGCCTGCTTGCCAAGGTCCGTGCCCTGGCTGATGTTGGCGCGGAAGAGGTCGCCCGTGGAGATGTGCGGAATCGAGAGGTTCTTGGCAAGGTACGCAGCCTGCGTTCCCTTGCCGGCACCCGGAGGCCCGACGAGGACGATTCGCATCAGCGGAGGAACCCTTCGTAATTGCGCTGCTGGAGCTGACTCTCGATCTGCTTCACGGTTTCCAGACCGACACCCACGATGATGAGGATGCTCGTCCCGCCGAACGGGAAGTTCTGGTTCGCACCGCCGAAGCCTGCCAACGCCATCGTCGGCACCAGAGCGATCAGGCCCAGGTACAGCGAGCCCGGCCAAGTGATCCTGTTGAGCACGTAGCTCAGGTACTCGGCAGTAGGTCGACCTGCCCGGATGCCCGGGATGAAGCCACCATACTTCTTCATGTTGTCGGCGACTTCGTCGGGGTTGAACGAAATGGCCACGTAGAAGAAGGCGAAGAACACGATGAGTACGAAGTACACCGCGATGTAGTACGGGTGGTCACCCGTCACGAAGTGGTCCTGGATCCAGGTCGCCCAGCCCGCGGTGGAGTTGGAGAACTGGACGATCAGCGACGGGATGAAGAGCAGCGAGGAGGCGAAGATGACGGGAATCACACCCGCCTGGTTCACCTTCAGCGGGATGTACGTCGACGTACCGCCGTAGGAACGGCGCCCGATCATGCGCTTCGCGTACTGCACGGGGATCCGGCGCTGGGCCTGCTCGACGAAGACGACGAGGGCCACCATGACGAAGCCGATGAGGATGACCGTGCCGAACTCGATCCAGCCGTCGGCCAGCTTGCCGCTCTCCTTGATGGCCCAGAGGGCGCCGGGGAACGTGGCGGCGATCGAGATGAACATGAGGATCGACATGCCGTTGCCGATGCCGCGGTCGGTGATCAGCTCACCGAGCCACATGACGCAGGCCGTACCGGCGGTCATGGTGACGACCATGACCAGCGTCGTGAAGATCGACTTGTCGGCGACGATCTGATCGCCCACCGAGCAGTTCTGGAACAGCGCGCCGCTGCGCGCCGTGGCGACGAGGCCGGTGCCCTGGAGGACGGCCAGCGCGACCGTCAGATAACGCGTGTACTGCGTGATCTTGGCCGTGCCGGACTGCCCCTCCTTCTTGAGGGCTTCCAGACGGGGGATCACCACGGTCAGCAGCTGGAGAATGATGCTGGCCGTGATGTACGGCATGATGCCGAGCGCGAAGATGGTGATCTGCAACAGGGCGCCACCGCTGAACATCTGCATCAGACCGAGCAGGCCACCCGAATCGGCCTGGTCGATGCACTGCTGGACCTTCGCGTAGTCGACGCCGGGCGCCGGGACGTGGGCCCCGAGCCGGTAGATCACGATGATGCCGAGCGTGAAGAGCAGCTTCTTGCGCAGGTCGGGCGTCTTGAACGCTCGGGCGAACGCGGTGAACACGGTGCCTCCTGCGACCCCCGCGCTATGCGTCAGAGGCGACGGGTCTGGATGGGACTGGATGGGATCGGATACAAGGCAGCCCTACATCGTAAGGAGGCCACAAAAGATTAACGGCGCTACCCTACCCGGCCCGGGACTGAGCAGGAAACACGCGCTGCACCCCGGTGCACCGCCCGTCCCCCGGCCCAGGCCGCGAAAGACCGGCCAAGCCACACCATTTGGGACGTGAACGCCCCTCCGCTCCCCCACCGCCGGTGCGGTGGACACCCGTTCAACCTTTCCCGAGCCTTTACGGTTCCCGTACATCGCCCCGAAATGGTCCCGGACACGAAAAAACCTGGCCGGCCGCCTCCGAGGAGGCAGCCGGCCAGGCTCAGTTCTGTCCCGTGGCTCAGACGAGCTCGGTGACCGTACCGCCGGCGGCGGTGATCTTCTCCTTGGCGGAGCCGGAGACGGCGTCGACCGAAACCTGCAGCGCTACGGAGATCTCGCCCTGTCCGAGGACCTTGACGAGGTGGTTGTTGCGCACGGCACCCTTGGCGACCAGGTCGGCCACCGTGACCTCTCCACCCTCGGGGTAGAGCGTCGCGAGCTTGTCCAGGTTCACGACCTGGTACTCCGTGCGGAACGGGTTCTTGAAGCCCTTGAGCTTCGGGAGACGCATGTGGAGGGGCATCTGGCCACCCTCGAAGCGCTCCGGAACCTGGTAACGAGCCTTCGTACCCTTGGTACCACGGCCTGCGGTCTTACCCTTGGACGCCTCACCACGACCCACACGGGTCTTGGCGGTCTTGGCGCCCGGGGCAGGCCGGAGGTTGTGGGCCTTCAGCGGGCTGTTCTCCGCCATGTCAGTCAACCTCCTCAACCGTCACGAGGTGGCGGACGGTGTGCACCATGCCGCGGAACTCGGGGCGGTCCTCCTTGACAACCGAGTCGTTCAGGCGCTTGAGCCCGAGCGAACGCAGGGTGTCGCGGTGGTTCTGCTTGCTGCCGATGTACGACTTGGTCTGCGTGATCTTGAGGCGAGCCATTACGCACCCGCTCCCGCACGCGCACGGAGCAGAGCCGCGGGGGCGACGTCCTCGAGGGGCAGACCGCGGCGGGCCGCGATCTCCTCGGGACGCTGCAGGCCCTTGAGGGCCTCCACGGTCGCGTGCACGATGTTGATCGCGTTGGACGAGCCAAGCGACTTCGACAGGATGTCGTGAACGCCGGCGCACTCGAGCACGGCACGCACCGGGCCACCGGCGATAACACCGGTACCGGGGGAAGCCGGCTTGAGCAGGACGACGCCCGCAGCCTTCTCGCCCGTGATCGGGTGAGGGATGGTGCCCTGGATGCGCGGGACCTTGAAGAAGTTCTTCTTGGCCTCTTCGACACCCTTGGCGATGGCCGCGGGAACTTCCTTGGCCTTGCCGTATCCGACACCGACGGTGCCGTCACCATCGCCCACCACGACCAGCGCGGTGAAGCTGAAGCGACGACCACCCTTCACAACCTTGGCGACGCGGTTGATCGCGACGACGCGCTCGACGTACGCGGTCTTCTCGGCGGCGCTGGCGCCACCGTCACGGCCCTTCCGGTCCCGCCGCTCGCCGCCACCGGCACCGCTTCCGCGGCGCTGGGGTCCAGCCATTGGATTTACCTCTCTCTGTTACGTCCGCTGTGCGTAGGAACCGGGGCTTAGAACTTCAGCCCGGCTTCACGGGCGGCGTCAGCCAGAGCGGCAATCCGCCCGGCGTACTGGTTACCACCGCGGTCAAACACGACGGCCTCGACGCCTGCGGCCTTGGCGCGCTCGGCGACCAGGGCGCCGACCTGCTTGGCCTGGGCGCTCTTGTCACCCTCGCCACCACGGATCGAGGTGTCCAGGGTCGACGCCGACGCGAGCGTGTGGCCCGCGATGTCGTCGATGACCTGGGCCACGATGTGGCGGTTGGAACGCGTCACGACCAGACGGGGCCGCTCCGGCGAACCCGACAGGTGCTTGCGGACGCGGATGTGGCGCCGCTTGCGGGCAGCGCGCTTGTACGCGTCGCCCTTGGCGATCTTCACACCGTATGCCATGGCTACTTACCAGCCTTTCCGACCTTGCGGCGGATGACCTCGCCCGCGTACTTGACGCCCTTGGCCTTGTACGGGTCGGGCTTCCGCAGCTTGCGGATGTTGGCGGCCACCTCGCCGACCTTCTGCTTGTCGATGCCCTCGACGCTGAGCTTCGTGGGCGACTCGACCTTGAAGGTGATGCCTTCCGGCGCCTCGATGAGGATCGGGTGGCTGTAGCCCAGGGCGAACTCCAGGTTGGAGCCCTTCGCCTGGACGCGGTAACCGACACCGCTGATCTCGAGCGCCTTGGAGTAACCCGCGGTCACGCCGGTGATCATGTTCGCCACCAGCGTGCGGGACAGGCCGTG
The DNA here is from genome assembly GCF_050871195.1 of Streptomyces araujoniae. Classification (NCBI taxonomy): domain Bacteria; kingdom Bacillati; phylum Actinomycetota; class Actinomycetes; order Kitasatosporales; family Streptomycetaceae; genus Streptomyces; species Streptomyces araujoniae. The sequence goes on along the minus strand of NZ_CP194070.1, from coordinate 4,838,522 downwards.
GAGGGCCTTGTTCTGACGCTCGTCGTTCGGGCGGGTGACGTTGAGCACGCCGTCCTCACCCTTGGAGACCTCGATCGGCGCGGCGACGGTGTGCGTGAGGGAACCCTTGGGGCCCTTCACCGCGACCGTGCGGCCATCGATGGTGACGTCCACACCGGCGGGAACCTGGATGGGGAGCTTGCCGATTCGCGACATGAGCTTTCCTTCCTTTCCCGACTACCAGACGTAGGCGAGGACTTCCCCACCTACGCCCTTCTTGCCTGCCTGCTGGCCGGTCAGGAGACCGTGGGACGTGGAGATGATCGCCACGCCCAGGCCGCCGAGCACCTTCGGCAGGTTGGTGGACTTTGCGTACACACGCAGACCCGGCTTCGAGATGCGCTTGATGCCGGCGATCGAGCGCTCGCGGTTCGGGCCGAACTTCAGCTCGAGGACGAGGTTCTTGCCGACCTCGGCGTCCTCGACCTTCCAGCCGGTGATGAAACCCTCCTGCTTGAGGATCTCCGCGATGTGCGACTTGATCTTGCTGTGCGGCATCGAGACATCGTCGTGATATGCCGAGTTCGCGTTACGCAGACGCGTGAGCATGTCTGCGATGGGATCAGTCATGGTCATGAGTTGGCCTTCGGCCTCTCTCGCCGGGGTTTCCTGTATGCGCCATCCCTCTCCCCACTCAGTGGCGGGACGGGTGCGGCGCGGGGACCTACGGCGTAGTAAGTCGGTCGTGGGCGGCAGGCGCCCAACCCTTCAAGCCTACGGCATGAAAGGAGGGGCTCCTGCCGACCAGATGCTTACCGAGAGTCTCCGGAACTTCCCTTCGCCCTAGGGCGGAGGAGAGTTACCAGGAGCTCTTGGTCACGCCCGGCAGCTCGCCACGGTGAGCCATCTCACGAAGGCACACGCGGCACAGGCCGAACTTGCGGTAGACGGAGTGGGGCCGGCCGCAGCGCTGGCAGCGGGTGTACCCGCGGACGCCGAACTTCGGCTTACGGGCGGCCTTAGCGATCAGAGCCTTCTTCGCCACGGTCAGTTCTCCTTGAACGGGAAGCCGAGGTGACGAAGCAGGGCACGACCCTCGTCGTCGTTGGTCGCCGTGGTGACCACGGTGATGTCCATGCCCCGGACCCGGTCGATCTTGTCCTGGTCGATCTCGTGGAACATGACCTGCTCCGTGAGACCGAAGGTGTAGTTGCCACGGCCGTCGAACTGCTTCGGCGACAGGCCACGGAAGTCACGGATACGCGGCAGCGCGAGCGACAGCGTACGGTCCAGGAACTCCCACATCCGGTCACCGCGGAGGGTGACGTGGCAGCCGATCGGCTGGCCCTCGCGCAGCTTGAACTGCGCGATGGACTTGCGGGCCTTGGTGACGGCCGGCTTCTGACCGGTGATCGTGGTGAGGTCCTTGACGGCACCGTCGATCAGCTTGGAGTCGCGGGCGGCGTCGCCCACACCCATGTTGACCACGATCTTGACCAGACCGGGAACCTGCATGACGTTCTCGTACGAGAACTCCTCACGCAGCTTGCCGGCGATTTCCTCGCGGTAGCGCGTCTTGAGACGCGGCGCAGTGGTGGCAGTCATCAGATGTCCTCACCGGTCCGCTTGGCAACGCGGATCTTGTTGCCCTCGTCGTCGAAGCGGTAGCCGACGCGGGTGACGACCTTGTTGCCGTCCTTCTCCACGACCAGCTGAACGTTGCTGACGTGGATCGGAGCCTCGGTGGTCACGATGCCACCGGTCTGCGAACCGCGAGCCGTCTGACCGGCCTTGGTGTGCTTCTTGACCCGGTTGACACCCTCGACGAGGACGCGGTCCTGAGCGGGGTAGGCCACGATGACCTTGCCCTGCTTGCCCTTGTCCTTACCGGTGATGACCTGGACCAGGTCGCCCTTCTTGATCTTCATGCTTACAGCACCTCCGGCGCGAGCGAGATGATCTTCATGAACTTCTTCTCGCGCAGCTCCCGGCCCACCGGGCCGAAGATGCGGGTGCCGCGGGGGTCGCCGTCGTTCTTCAGAATGACGGCGGCGTTCTCGTCGAAGCGGATGTACGAGCCATCCGGGCGACGACGCTCCTTGACGGTGCGAACGATGACGGCCTTGACGACGTCACCCTTCTTCACGTTGCCACCGGGGATCGCGTCCTTGACGGTGGCGACGATGACGTCACCGATACCCGCGTAGCGGCGACCCGAGCCACCGAGAACACGAATGGTGAGAATTTCCTTCGCACCCGTGTTGTCGGCGACGCGCAGTCGCGACTCCTGCTGGATCACGTCTATCTCCTGATCGTCTGCCGGTTCCCGGTGGGGAGCCGCGTAGGTGACCTACGCGGCTCCCTCACCGAGCCTGGCGGAACTGACCTGAGGGAAAACCCCTCAGGAATTACTTGGCCTTCTCGAGGATCTCGACGATGCGCCAGCGCTTCGAGGCGGACAGCGGACGCGTCTCCATGATGAGGACGCGGTCGCCGACGCCGGCGGAGTTCTGCTCGTCGTGGGCCTTGAGCTTGTTCGTACGGCGGATGACCTTGCCGTACAGCGCGTGCTTGACGCGGTCCTCGACAGCGACGACGACGGTCTTGTCCATCTTGTCGCTGACGACCAGACCCTCACGGGTCTTGCGGAAACCGCGCTCGGTGTTCGTCTCAGCAGTCACAGTCTTCTCGCTCATCAGGCGCTCTCCACCGTCTCGATGCCCAGCTCGCGCTCACGCATCAGGGTGTAGATCCGGGCGATGTCCTTACGGACGGACTTGAGCCGGCCGTGGTTCTCGAGCTGGCCCGTCGCCGCCTGGAAGCGGAGGTTGAACAGCTCTTCCTTGGCTTCGCGGAGCTTGTTGAGGAGCTCCTCGTCGCCCAGCTCGCGCAGCTCGGACGCCTTGGTACCGGCCGACATCACGACTCACCTGCCTCGCGCCGAACGATCCGGCACTTCATCGGAAGCTTGTGAGCAGCGCGGGTGAGCGCCTCACGAGCAATCTTCTCGTTCGGGTAGGACAGCTCGAACATCACCCGACCGGGCTTGACGTTCGCGATCCACCACTCGGGAGAACCCTTACCGGAACCCATGCGGGTCTCGGCCGGCTTCTTCGTCAGGGGACGGTCCGGGTAGATGTTGATCCAGACCTTGCCGCCACGCTTGATGTGACGGGTCATCGCGATACGAGCGGACTCGATCTGACGGTTCGTCACGTACGCCGGGGTCAGCGCCTGGATGCCGTACTCGCCGAACGCAACCTGCGTGCCACCCTTGGACATACCGCTGCGCTTCGGGTGGTGCTGCTTGCGGTGCTTGACCCTACGGGGGATCAGCATTTCGGTCAGGCCTCCGTTCCGGTGCTCTCAGCAGCCGGAGCAGCGGCGGCGTCGGCCTTGGGGGCCTCGGCTGCCGGCGACTGCTGCGGCTTACGGCCGCGACCGCCACGCTCGCCACCACGGCCACCGCGGCCGGCCGGGCGGTCAGCGCCGCCACGAGCCGGACGGTTGCCGGCGCGGGCCGCGGCGTTCTCGGCGCGAACCTCGGCGATGTTCTTGACGTCGCCCTTGTAGATCCAGACCTTCACACCGATGCGGCCGAAGGTCGTCTTGGCCTCGAAGAAGCCGTAGTCGACGTTCGCGCGGAGCGTGTGCAGGGGCACACGGCCCTCGCGGTAGAACTCCGAGCGGGACATCTCGGCGCCGCCGAGGCGGCCACCGCACTGGATCTTGATGCCCTTGGCGCCGGCCTTCATCGAGGACTGCATGCTCTTGCGCATGGCCCGACGGAAGGAGACGCGGGAGGAGAGCTGCTCGGCGACGGCCTGGGCCACCAGCTGAGCGTCCACCTCGGGGTTCTTGACCTCGAGGATGTTCAGCTGGACCTGCTTGCCGGTCAGCTTCTCCAGCTCGCCACGGATGCGGTCGGCCTCGGCGCCGCGGCGGCCGATGACGATGCCCGGGCGGGCGGTGTGGATGTCAACGCGGACGCGGTCGCGGGTGCGCTCGATCTCGACCTTCGAGATGCCGGCCCGCTCCATGCCCTTCGTCATCATGCGACGAATGGCGACGTCTTCCTTGACGTAGTCCTTGTACAGCTTGTCGGCGTACCACCGGGACTTGAAGTCCGTGGTGATGCCGAGCCGGAACCCGTGCGGGTTTACCTTCTGGCCCATTACCGGGTTCCTTCCTTGCTGCTGACGACCACGGTGATGTGGCTGGTCCGCTTACGGATCCGGTAGGCACGGCCCTGGGCACGCGGACGGAACCGCTTCAGGGTCGGGCCCTCGTCCACGTACGCCTCGCTGATGACCAGCGAAGAGGCGTCGGTGTGGTCGTAGTTGTGTGCAGCGTTGGCGATGGCGCTGTCCAGCACCTTGCCAACCGGCACGCTCGCGGCCTGCGGGGCGAAACGCAGGACCGCCTGAGCCTCCGTGGCATCCATGCCACGGATGAGGTCCACCACGCGGCGGGCCTTCATGGGCGTGACGCGGATGTACCGCGCCTGGGCCCTGGCTTCCATGGTTGTCCCTTCGGTGTAAGTCATAGTCGTTTCCACCCCGCGCTTAGCGGCGCTTCGACTTCCGGTCGTCCTTGACGTGGCCGCGGAAGGTGCGAGTCGGCGAGAACTCGCCGAGCTTGTGGCCGACCATCGACTCGGTGACGAACACCGGGACGTGGATCTTGCCGTTGTGCACCGCGATGGTGTGACCCAGCATGGCCGGGACGATCATCGAGCGACGGGACCAGGTCTTGATGACGTTCTTGGTGCCTGCCTCGTTCTGTACGTCCACCTTCTTGATGAGGTGTCCGTCGACGAAGGGCCCCTTCTTGAGACTGCGCGGCATCTAAACCCGCTCCTAGCGCTTCTTGTTCGTCTTGCGGCGGCGGACGATGTACTTGTTGCTCGCCTTCTTGGGAGAACGAGTACGACCCTCCTTCTGACCCCACGGCGAGACCGGGTGGCGACCACCGGAGGTCTTGCCTTCACCACCACCGTGCGGGTGGTCAACCGGGTTCATCGCGACACCGCGGACGGTCGGGCGGACGCCCTTCCAGCGCATGCGGCCGGCCTTGCCCCAGTTGATGTTCGACTGCTCGGCGTTGCCGACCTCACCGATCGTCGCGCGGCAGCGCGCGTCGACCAGGCGGATCTCACCCGACGGCATACGAAGGTGGGCCATGGTGCCCTCCTTCGCCAGCAGCTGCACGGAGGCACCCGCGGAACGGGCGAACTTCGCGCCGCCGCCGGGCCGCAGCTCGATGGCGTGGATGGTCGTACCGACCGGGATGTTGCGCAGCGCCAGGTTGTTACCGGGCTTGATGTCGGCGGTCGGACCGTTCTCGACACGGTCACCCTGCGACAGGCCACGGGGAGCGACGATGTAACGCTTCTCGCCGTCCGCGTAGTGCAGCAGCGCGATGCGCGCGGTGCGGTTCGGGTCGTACTCGATGTGCGCGACCTTGGCCGGCACGCCGTCCTTGTCGTGACGACGGAAGTCGATCACGCGGTAGGCGCGCTTGTGGCCACCACCCTGGTGGCGAACGGTCACACGACCGGCGTTGTTACGGCCGCCCTTGCTGTGCAGGGGGCGGACCAGCGACTTCTCCGGCGTGGACCGCGTGATCTCGACAAAGTCGGCGACGCTGGAGCCACGACGGCCCGGGGTCGTCGGCTTGTACTTGCGGATACCCATTATCTCTCAGTCCTCGGAAGAATTCCGGATCCTGGACGTCTCGACCTCCGTCAGGAGGTCGGGCCGCCGAAGATGTCGATACGGTCGCCCTCGGCGAGGGTCACGATGGCGCGCTTCGTGTCGGCGCGCTTGCCGAAACCGGTGCGGGTGCGCTTGCGCTTGCCCTGCCGGTTGATCGTGTTGACCCCGGTGACCTTGACCGAGAAGACCGCCTCGACGGCCTGCTTGATCTGGGTCTTGTTGGAGCCGGGCGCGACGATGAACGTGTACTTGTTCTCGTCGAGCAGCGCGTAGCTCTTCTCGGAGACCACGGGCTTGACGAGAACGTCACGCGGGTCCGAGTACGTCTTGCTGGTAACGGTCGCCTCACTCATCAGGCGGCGCTCCCTTCGGTCTCAGCGGTCTGGGGGCCAGACACGAAGGACTCGAGGGCGGCCTGGGTGAAGACCACGTCGTCAGAGACGATCACGTCGTACGTGTTGAGCTGGCCCGGCTCCAGGATGTGCACCTGGGGCAGGTTGCGCGCGGACAGCCACGCGGCCTCGTCGGAGCGCTCGGCGACCAGGAGCACGTTGGGGCGCTCCGAGATCTTGCCGAGGAGCGCCTTGGCGGCCTTGGTGGAGATCTCGCTCTCGACCACGCCGGTGACGACGTGGATGCGGGAGTGACGGGCCCGGTCCGAGAGGGCACCGCGCAGGGCGGCGGCCTTCATCTTCTTCGGGGTCCGCTGCGAGTAGTCACGCGGCTGCGGGCCGTGGACGACGCCACCGCCGGCGAACTGCGGGGCGCGGGTCGAGCCCTGACGGGCGCGGCCGGTGCCCTTCTGGCGGTACGGCTTCTTGCCACCGCCGCGGACTTCGCCGCGGGTCTTGGTCTTGTGCGTGCCCTGACGGGCAGCCGCCAGCTGAGCGACAACGACCTGGTGGATCAGCGGAACGCTGGTCTTGGCGTCGAAGATCTCCGCGGGGAGCTCGACGGTACCGGCCTTGTCGCCTGCCGGCGAAAGGATGTCAATGGTGCTCATTACCTCAAGCCCCCTTGGCCGCGGTACGGACCAGGACGAGGCCGCCGTTCGGACCGGGGACCGCGCCCTTGATGAGGAGCAGACCCTTCTCCGCGTCAACCGCGTGGATGGTCAGGTTCTGGGTGGTGACGCGCTCGTTACCCATGCGGCCCGCCATGCGCATGCCCTTGAAGACACGCCCAGGGGTGGCGCAGCCACCGATGGAACCGGGGGAACGGTGCTTGCGCTGGGTGCCGTGCCCGGCGCCGAGGCCCTTGAAGTTGTGACGCTTCATGACACCGGCGAAGCCCTTGCCCTTGCTCTTGCCCGTGACGTCGACCTTGACGCCGGACTCGAACACCTCGGCAGTGACCTCCTGGCCCAGCGTGTACTCGCTGGCGTCAGGGGTGCGGAGCTCCACCAGGTGGCGGCGCGGGGTGACGTCGGCCTTGGCGAAGTGACCCTTGAGGGGCTTGTTCACCTTGCGCGGGTCGATCTCGCCGAAGGCGATCTGGACCGCTTCGTAGCCGTCGCTGTCGTTGGTGCGAACCTGCGTCACGACGCACGGCCCGGCCTTGACGACGGTCACCGGGACGACCCGGTTGTTCTCGTCCCAGACCTGGGTCATGCCGAGCTTCTCGCCCAGGACGCCCTTGATGTTCTTGCTCATCTCGGCCCGTCCCCTCAGAGCTTGATCTCGATGTCGACGCCGGCCGGCAGGTCGAGACGCATCAGCGAGTCAACCGTCTTCGGCGTGGGGTCGAGGATGTCGATGAGGCGCTTGTGGGTGCGCATCTCGAAGTGCTCGCGAGAGTCCTTGTACTTGTGCGGCGACTTGATGACGCAGTACACGTTCTTCTCAGTGGGCAGCGGCACCGGGCCCGCGACCGACGCACCAGTGCGGGTCACCGTCTCGACGATCTTCTTCGCCGAGGAGTCGATGACCTCGTGGTCGTAGGCCTTGAGCCGGATGCGGATCTTCTGTCCCGCCATGGCTACTAGTAGTCCTGTCTCTCTGTTTAACGCTCTGGAACCCGGGGGTTCTCTGGACTCCTCCGCCGACCCACGCGGTCGGGCGTGTCGCATCCCCTCTACGAAAATCTCCCGAAGGAGATCCCAACCAAGGGGGTGCGGGCCCGAGGACCGCGGAGCCGGGGGTGGAACACCCACCGGGTGCCTGGCCGGCGCCCTGCCTTGCTTCCCGGAAGATTCCCGTACGTCCGGCCCTTATAGAGCCGACGAGTACTGTGGGACTCGCTTCCGGTCCTCCCGGCGGGAGGCGCGCAGCATTGACACTCAACCGAGCAACCTGGTCAGTGTGCCATACGGGGCGCGGGCCTGGCCAATCGAGTCGGGAATCCTACCCCGTGCGAGCGAGTACTCAAACGCGGGCGCGCATCCGGCGGAGCCGCGTGTCGCACGGGACCGCGTCCGGCCCCTCCCCCAGGGCCCGGGAGGGGCGCCGCCCGGCCCTGGCAGAATCCGGCCATGCCGACGATCACACCGTACGACTGGAGTCTCCGCCCCGCCGTACCCGAGGACGTCGAGGCCGTCGCCGAGCTGCGGGCCGTCGTCATGCGCGCCGACCTGGAGCGGCTGGGGCGGTACGACGAGCACCGGGTGCGGCAGCGGCTGCGGGACGCCTTCCTCCCCGGGCACACCTCGGTCATCGAGTCGGGCGGCGCCTTCGCGGGATGCGTGACGCTGCGGCCGGGCGCGGACGGCTGGTGGCTGGAGAACTTCCTCCTCTCCCCCGCCCTCCAGGGCCACGGCATCGGCTCGGCCGTCCTGCGATCGGTGCTGGCCCGCGCGGACGCGGAGCGTCTGACCGTACGGCTGGACGTGCTGCGGGGCAGCGCGGCCCGGCGGCTCTACGAACGGCACGGGTTCGTACGGGAGCGGGAGGACGCGGTCGACGTGTTCCTGGTGCGCGAGCCGGTGGTGCGCGAGACCCCGTGACGCGCGGCCCCGCGGCGCGTGACGCCGTGGTGCGTGACGCCGTGGTGCGTGACGCCGTGGTGCACGGCTTCTTCCTCGTACGTGGCTCCGTCGTACGTGGCTCCGTCGTCCGCGCTTCCGTGGTGCGCGACGCCACAGCCCGACCGGGCAACCCGGCCGCCCCGATCCCCGTCTCTCCCCCCGCAGGCGCCGCTCGACCAGCCGCTGACCTGCGCGAGGAGCGAAGAGCCGGGAGTACGCAGCGCGGGGCGACCGTTCGCCCGCTGCGGGGGAAGCGGGAGCGGACGGAGTGCGTGGCGTGGTGGACCGATCTCTCCTGTCCCGGATGCGGATGCCCCGGCGCACGCTCCTGCTGACCGCCACGGCCACCGCGGCGACCGCCGCCGCCGGCTGTGCCGTACCGGCTCCGCGGCGCCGGGGCCCGATGGCGGACCCGGCGCCCGGGCTGGCCATAGCGACCACCCGGCGGGCGCAGATCATGCAGCTGCTGGCGCACCCGGACGACGACCTCTACTTCATGAACCCGGACACCCGGCAGTCCCTGGACGCCGGAACCCCGCTGGTCTGCGTCTATCTCACGGCGGGCGAGGCGGACGGCGTCAACAGGATCCCCGGGGCGCCCCGCCCGGCCGCCGACAGGACCGCGTACTCCTCCTCCCGCCACCAGGGGCTGCGCCAGGCGTACGCCGTCCTGCTCGGCCTGGACCGTTTCACGTCCTGGGAGCGTTCCGTCCTCGCCCTGCACGGCGGCCACCGGGCCGAGGTGAACGTGCTGACCGACGGGGTGCGCCGGGTGGAGCTGGTCTTCCTCAACACCGCGATGCACACCGGGCGGGGGCGGCTCGGGCTGCCGAGCCTCTGGCGGGACCGGCGGCTCGTGCTGCGTACGGTGGTGGCCGACAACTCCCCGCTGGAGAAGGCGGGTTCGTATACGTACGACGGTCTCGTCGACGTCCTCGCGGGGCTGCTGGAGCGGTACCGTCCCACCCTCGTGCACACCCTGGACCCCGACCCGGACCTCCAGTTCAGCAGCGAGTCCGAGCGCCGCCGGGACAGCGAGCAGCGCGGCTACTCCGACCACGCCGACCACACGGCGGCGGCCTGCTTCTCCTGGGCGGCGCTGATCCGCTGGGTGGCGCGCGCGACGGCTGCGGGCGAGCCGGTGCCCGGGTTCACGGTCTCCTCCTTCCGGGGCTACTACAACCGGCACTGGCCGAAGAACCTCCCGCCGGAGGTGCTGGAGCGCAAGGCCGCCCATCTCGTCCCGTACGGCGGCTCGCCCGACTGGGAGTGCGGGAACCCGGCCGGCTGCGGCGACTACAACGTGGGCGGCGACCGCCCCCTGACCAACCGGAAAGGCTGGGTCCGCTCGACCCACCACCGCTACCCCGGCCCCCGTGCGGCCGTGGTCTCCGGCGAGGACGGCCGGCTCACCGCGTACGGGGTGCTGGGGCTGCGCGCGGTGCGGTGGCGCGAGAGCGCGCCCGGCAGCGGGGTGTGGGAGGCGCCGGACGACCTCGGCGGCGGCCCGCTCGCCCCGGTGCTGGGCTCGGCGGTCACGGCGGACGGGCGCCAACTGCTGTTCGGGCTGCGGTTCGCGGCGCTCGGCGGGCACGGCTCGGACAACGAGCGCGAGATCGTGGTGCTGGAGCAGCGCTCGCCGGGCGGGCCCTTCCGCGCCTGGGAGGGGCTCGGCAACCCGGCGACGGGCAGCGATCACGGCCGCCGGATCGGGATACCGGTCGCCGTGACCGCCCCGGACGGCCGCGTCCACCTCTTCGTGCGGAACGCGGAGAAGGGGGTGAGCACCCGGATCCGCCGAGCGGGGAACGGCGGTTGGGGCGCGTGGCGCGATCTGGGCGGTGGCGAGGTGCAGGACGGGCTGAGCGCGGTGGTGGACACGGCGGGGCGGGTCCATGTCCACGCCGCCGGGCACCACAGCGTGCACCACTGGACCCAGGACGCCCCGGACACGGACGTCACCGCCCGCACGCAGCTCACCGAGGCGCCGGTCCCCGCGCACGCCCCGGCCGCGGTCCCCGCGCCGGACGGCTCGGTGGACCTCTACTACCGGGCGGCAGCGGCGGCCGACCTCACGACCCTGACCAGCGGGAGCACCTCGGCGCCCGGCTTCGAGGGGTACGGTCCGGTGGCGGCGGCGGCCACGCCCCGGGGCCCGGTCCTGCTGGGCCGCACGGCGGAGGGCGCCCTCCGCCTCCGTACCGCCGGGGCCACCGCCGTACGCTCTCAGGGACCGGTCGCCCTGGACGGGGCCGCGCTCCACCTCGGCGCGGACGGCGCACCGGTGGTCGTGGGGTTCGGGCCGGACGCGGCGCCGTGGATCTGGCGACCGGGTACCGCCACCTAGTGTTCACCGGGGCATAACGCGACGTTATGGGGAAGCGTTAGTACCCGGCGGGGTCCGTTCTTCGACAACCTAGGGGCCGTCAACCCCCACAAACACGCCCCTCAGCGTGATCCCCGAAATGAGGAACCATGCGAATAGCAAGGCTCGTTCCCGCTGCCCTCGCCGCCGCGGCCACCGTCCTCGCTCTTCTCACCCCCGCCGCCACCGCCGCCCCGCAGCCCCCGCTCACGGACGCCCCGCCGCCCACCACGCAGATCATCGGCGGCGGTCTCGCGCAGAACGCGCCGTGGGCCGCGCGGCTCTTCTCCAACGGCAGAGAGACCTGTTCGGCGACGATCATCGCGCCGACCTGGATCCTCACCGCCCGGCACTGCGTCACCGGCGGCGGGCTGTCGTTCCGCATCGGCAGCCTCGACCAGCACAGCGGCGGCGTGGTGGCCAACGGCGTCCAGACGTACAACCACAGCGCCGACATCTCGCTGGTCCGCCTGGACCGCTCCGTGCAGACCACCTACTCCCGCCTGGGTTCGCCCGGTTCGGTGAGCGTCGGCCAGAGCGTCCAGGTCTGGGGCTGGGGCGCCACCTCGCAGTGCGGCTCGGAGGCCAACTGCCAGTCGCGCTACCTGAAGGTCGCCAACGTGACGGTGACCGGCGGCTGCGGTGACGCGTACGGCGGCTCGGCCATCTGCGCCCGCCGCGGCAACGGCATCACGGCCGGCGGCGACTCCGGCGGCCCGATGACGGCCAACGGCATCCAGGTCGGCGTGGCCTCCACCAGCGACCGCCAGACCACGACGGCGTACACGAACGTCACCGCGTACCGCTCCTGGATCCAGTCCATCGCGGGCGTCTGACCGGCCGTCACATCCGGGGTGGCGGCCACCTGACCGGGCCGCCACTCACGGGGGGAGCGACGCCCGTCGGGCCCGCCGCCCTCAGGGGCGGCGGCGCCGCCGCACGGGCCCGCTCCTCCCGGAGGTGGCACCGCCCGGCCGGCCCGCCACCCCACCCGCCGGGACGGCGGACACCTGACCGGCCGCCGTCCCCGTAGTCCGTAGGGCCCCCTTACCTCGCCGCCCTGAGGTACCGGGGCCCTACATCCATTTACGGGCCCCGGCCTTCCGGCCGGGGGCCAGGTACAGGCCCCAGAGGAACCGGAACCAGGCCATCGACGCCGCGCCGCCGAGCGCCGCCAGGGCGAGGGCGACGAGCACGCTGTCCGCCTCCCGGGCCGGGAGGAGCAGCAGCAGGAGGAGGCCCGCGAGTGCGGCGGTCGCGAGGGTGGCGTGGAGCAGGCGGTGCATGCGGGTCACCTCGGGTTCAGGGGCGGAGAGGTACGACGGGCAGGGCCGCGAGTCCACATCCTGCCCTGGTCGGTGGCGATGCGGACATGGCGAAGGGCCCCGCACCTCGGAAGAGGTGCGGGGCCCTTCGTGCAGCTCAGTGAGCCACCAGGTCCAAGGACCAAGCAGAAACTACTTGATGATCTTGGTGACCTGGCCGGCGCCCACGGTCCGGCCACCCTCACGGATGGCGAACTTCAGGCCCTCTTCCATGGCGACCGGCTGGATCAGCGCGACGTCCATGAGGGTGTTGTCACCCGGCATGACCATCTCGGTGCCCTCGGGAAGGGTCACAACGCCCGTCACGTCCGTGGTACGGAAGTAGAACTGCGGGCGGTAGTTGTTGAAGAACGGGGTGTGACGGCCACCCTCGTCCTTCGACAGGATGTAGGACTGCGCCTGGAACTCGGTGTGCGGCGTGACCGAACCCGGCTTGATGATGACCTGGCCGCGCTCGACGTCCTCGCGCTTGATGCCACGGAGGAGCAGACCGACGTTCTCACCGGCCTGGCCCTCGTCGAGCAGCTTGCGGAACATCTCGATGCCGGTGACCGTGGTGGTGGTCTTCTCGGTCTTGATACCGACGATGTCGACGGTCTCGTTGACCTTGAGGACACCACGCTCGATGCGGCCGGTGACGACCGTACCGCGACCGGTGATCGTGAAGACGTCCTCGATCGGCATGAGGAACGGCTTCTCGACGTCACGCTCGGGCTGCGGGATGGACTCGTCCACGGCGGCCATCAGGTTCAGGACCGACTGGCCCCACTCCTTGTCGCCCTCGAGGGCCTTGAGCGCCGAGACCTTGACGACGGGAACGTCGTCGCCCGGGAACTCGTACTCGGAGAGGAGCTCACGGACCTCGAGCTCGACGAGCTCCAGGATCTCCTCGTCGTCCACCATGTCGGCCTTGTTCAGGGCGACGACGATGTAGGGGACGCCGACCTGGCGGGCCAGGAGCACGTGCTCCTTGGTCTGCGGCATCGGGCCGTCGGTGGCGGCGACCACGAGGATGGCGCCGTCCATCTGCGCGGCACCCGTGATCATGTTCTTGATGTAGTCCGCGTGACCGGGGCAGTCGACGTGCGCGTAGTGACGCGACTCCGTCTGGTACTCGACGTGCGCGATGGAGATGGTGATACCGCGCTGGCGCTCCTCGGGAGCCTTGTCGATCTGGTCGAAGGCCGAGGCCTCGTTCAGGTCCGGGTACGCGTCGTGCAGCACCTTGGTAATGGCGGCCGTGAGGGTCGTCTTACCGTGGTCGATGTGACCGATGGTGCCGATGTTGACGTGGGGCTTAGTCCGCTCGAACTTTGCCTTCGCCACTGGGGTCCTCCTGAGTGGTTCTGTACGCCTTGCTTCATCGGCGCCAGGTGATCTTTGCTGGGGTGCCGGCGCCGGGGGCATGCGGCACAGTGCTCGCGCGCTGTGCCGCATGCCCGCCCGGCTCCGGTGACAAGCCTAAAGCGTGTGCTCGGGAGAGTTACTCGCCCTTGGCCTTCGCGATGATCTCCTCGGCGACGTTCCGCGGAACCTCGGCGTAGGAGTCGAACTGCATCGAGTAGCTTGCGCGACCCGAGGTCTTGCTGCGGAGGTCTCCGACGTAGCCGAACATCTCCGAGAGGGGCACGAGGCCCTTCACGACGCGAGCGCCGCTGCGCTCCTCCATGGCCTGGATCTGGCCACGGCGGGAGTTGAGGTCGCCGATGACATCGCCCATGTAGTCCTCGGGCGTGGTGACCTCGACGGCCATCATCGGCTCGAGGAGCACGGGAGAGGCCTTGCGGGCACCCTCCTTGAACGCCTGCGAACCGGCGATCTTGAAGGCGAGCTCGGAGGAGTCGACCTCGTGGAAACCACCGTCGAGAAGGGTGACGCGGACGCCGACCATCTCGTAACCGGCCAGGATGCCGAACTGCATGGCTTCCTGGGCACCCGCGTCCACCGAGGGAATGTACTCACGGGGGATGCGGCCACCGGTGACCTTGTTGACGAACTCGTAGGATGCGTCGCCGCCCTCGATGGGCTCGATGGCGATCTGCACCTTCGCGAACTGACCGGTACCACCGGTCTGCTTCTTGTGCGTGTAGTCGATGCGCTCGACGGCCTTGCGGATCGTCTCGCGGTACGCGACCTGGGGCTTGCCGACGTTCGCCTCGACGCGGAACTCGCGCTTCATGCGGTCGACGAGCACCTCGAGGTGAAGCTCGCCCATACCACCGATGATGGTCTGGCCGGTCTCCTCGTCGGAGTGCACCTGGAAGGAGGGGTCCTCCTCCGAGAGACGCTGGATGGCGACACCCAGCTTCTCCTGGTCACCCTTGGACTTGGGCTCGATGGCGACCTGGATGACCGGCGCCGGGAAGTCCATGGACTCCAGGATGACCGGGTTCTTGTCGTCGCACAGCGTCTCACCGGTGGTGGTCTGCTTCAGGCCCATGACGGCGATGATGTCGCCGGCGCCCACCGACGCGATCTCCTCACGCTTGTTCGCGTGCATGCGGTAGATCTTGCCGATGCGCTCCTTCTTGCCCTTGACGGAGTTCAGCACCGCGGTGCCGGCCTCCAGGCGACCGGAGTAGATCCGGACGAAGGTGAGCTTGCCCAGGTGCGGGTCGCTCGCGATCTTGAACGCCAGGCCGGAGAACGGCTCGTCGTCCGAGGGCTTGCGGGCGATGACCTTCTCCGGGTCCTTCACGTCGTGGCCCTCGATGGCCTCGACGTCCAGGGGGGAAGGCAGGTAGCGCACGACCGCGTCGAGCAGGGGCTGGACGCCCTTGTTCTTGAACGCGGTGCCACAGAACACCGGGGTGACGGTGACGGAGTCGGCACTGCCCTTCGACGCCAGCGTGATGCGGCGGATCGCCTCGTGCAGCTGCTCCTGGGTGGGCTCGTTGCCCTCCAGGTACAGCTCCATCATGGCGTCGTCGTTCTCGGCCACGGCCTCCAGGAGCTTGCCGCGCCACTCGGCGGCCGACTCCTTGAGGTTGTCCGGGATCTCGACGATGTTGTACATCTCGCCCTTGGCGGCCTCTTCGGGGTACACGAAGGCCTTCATCGACACGAGGTCGACGACGCCCGTGAAGTCCGCTTCGGCGCCGATGGGGAGCTGCATGACGATCGGGGTCGCGCCGAGGCGGTCCACGATCATGTTGACGCAGCGCAGGAAGTCCGCGCCGGTGCGGTCGAGCTTGTTGACGAAGCAGATGCGCGGCACGCCGTAGCGGTCCGCCTGACGCCACACGGTCTCGGACTGCGGCTCGACGCCCGCCACACCGTCGAACACGGTGACGGCGCCGTCGAGGACGCGGAGCGAACGCTCCACCTCGACGGTGAAGTCGACGTGACCCGGGGTGTCGATGATGTTGATGGTGTGGTCAACATCGTTGAGCGGCCAGTGACAGGTCGTCGCGGCGGACGTGATCGTGATGCCGCGCTCCTGCTCCTGCTCCATCCAGTCCATCGTGGCAGCGCCGTCGTGGACTTCACCGATCTTGTAGCTCACACCGGTGTAGAAGAGGATCCGCTCAGTGGTGGTCGTCTTGCCCGCGTCGATGTGGGCCATGATCCCGATGTTGCGGACCTTGGCCAGGTCAAGCGAAGTGGTGGCCATATGGCTCAGTCTTCTCTCGGTCTCGATGGGGGTAGCGACTACCAGCGGTAGTGCGCGAAGGCCTTGTTGGACTCGGCCATCTTGTGGGTGTCCTCACGCTTCTTGACCGAAGCGCCGAGGCCGTTGGAGGCGTCGAGCAGTTCGTTCATGAGGCGCTCGGTCATGGTCTTCTCGCGACGGGCGCGGGAGTAACCGACGAGCCAGCGCAGCGCCAGGGTGGAGGCACGACCGGGCTTGACCTCGATCGGCACCTGGTAGGTGGCGCCACCGACACGGCGGGACTTGACCTCGAGCGAGGGCTTGACGTTCTCCAGCGCGCGCTTCAGCGTGATGACCGGGTCGTTGCCGGTCTTCTCGCGGAGGCCTTCCATGGCGCCGTAGACGATGCGCTCGGCGGTGGAACGCTTGCCGTCGAGGAGGATCTTGTTGATCAGCGACGTGACAAGAGGAGAGCTGTAGACCGGGTCGATGATGACCGGGCGCTTCGGGGCGGGGCCCTTACGAGGCATTCTTACTTCTCCTTCTTGGCGCCGTAGCGGCTGCGGGCCTGCTTGCGGTTCTTGACACCCTGGGTGTCGAGCGAACCGCGGATGATCTTGTAACGAACACCCGGCAGGTCCTTCACACGGCCACCACGCACGAGCACGATGGAGTGCTCCTGCAGGTTGTGTCCCTCACCCGGGATGTAGGCCGTGACCTCGATACCGGAGGTCAGACGCACACGCGCGACCTTACGGAGGGCCGAGTTCGGCTTCTTCGGGGTGGTCGTGAACACACGCGTGCAGACACCGCGACGCTGGGGCGAACCCTCGAGCGCGGGCGTCTTGTTCTTCTCGACCTTGTCCTGCCGGCCCTTCCGGACCAGCTGCTGGATCGTAGGCACTACTTCTCCGGTTTCTGTGTGCCGTTCGTGAAACTAACCTGGAACATCACCGACCCACGCGGTCGGGTGTGTCGAATACTGCGGACTCCCGCCCGAGGGGCGGCAGGGCACAGATTGCGGTGGCTACGGACGGACTCGCGGTGCGGTTGAGGACACGCACCGGAGCCCAGGCACACCCCAGGCACAAGGCTTGAGCGTACCTACCTCACGGACCTGGGTCAAAACAAATGCTGTCCACCCCGACACGCCGGGGGCGGGACCGGTTCGCGCGGGGCCGTCGCGAGATCGACAGCGCCCGCCGCGGCCCCGTGCTCACTCGGAGGCGAGCGGGGCCCGGCGCCCGGCGGTGACCGCCGGGTCGGGGAGGAACTGGCCCGCCACCCGGACGAACATCTCGCGCTGGTCCGCCGGTACGCCGAGTGCCACGGCGGCCTCTTCGAGGGTGAGCGGGCGGCCGCCCGCCGCCGGTGCGCCCGCGGGGGCGCCGGGCAGCGGCAGGTCCTCCTCCGTGAGCCGGCCGGAGCGGATGAGCATGTCGCGCACCGGGACCTGGAGCACCTGCGCGAGACGCCTGGTGGTCTCCAGGTCGGGCATGCTCTGGCGCTGGAGGAGACGGGTGATGGCGGCCCGGTGGACCCCGGCCTCGTCGGCGAGACGGGATTTGCCGCCGCCGCGTGGACTGTCGATGTCGAAGCCGCGCCGACGGATCAGTTCTTCGATCCAGGTCGCGAAGCTGTCGAGTTCGCCCGTGGTCATGGGGCACTCGCCTCCCTCCGAAGCAACCATCACACTATCGCGCTTGCGCGCAAGGAATTACCCCGCCCACCCATACCGTTTGGGCAAAATCTGTGGAGATAAAGGTGGCGGACCTCTCAATTCCTCCTTGCGTGCGAGCGCGCAACATGTCAGGGTGCGGACTCGCAACACCTTGTGCGGGGAGAAGGGATCGCCATGAACACACCGAACACGTCCACATCGAGTACACGGACATCCGGAGCCGGGACACGGACCGAAGCCCGGAAGCCCGGTGACCGGAAGCCTGGAGACCGGGGGCTCGGTGACCGGAAGCCTGGAGACCGGACGTCCGATGGCGGTCCGTCCGCGGCCACCGCGACCGCCCCGGCCATGGCAGCGGACGCCATGACCGCCGACGCCGTGCTCTGGATCGAGCTACTGCTGCGCCAGTACCCGGAGCTGCTCGCCGAACTGGCCCCCGCCTACCGCTCCCCATCCGCCCCGCGCGCGATCCCGGCCCGCGCCCACCGGGCCCCGGCCGGCCCGACCCGCGCCGAGCGCGAGGAGGCCCTGCGCGCCGAGCAGGCGCACGGCCTCACCCCGTCCGGAGCCCGTACCTCGCCGCTCCGGCTGCACGTCTCCGACGCCGTACGGGACATCACGGATGGCGTGATCGAGCTGGACGAGGCGGTCCACGACCGGCTCCGGCTGCCCCGCCCGCGCCGCGAGCAGGTGCCCGGCCGGCTGCTGCGCGTCGCGGGACTGCTCGACCGGGCCGCCGGCGACGACGTCCTCCTCGCCCACGTCCGGGACGAGGTCCGCCGGATGGCCCGGCGCTGCACCCGGGCCCTGGGCGGCGCCGAACCGGTGGTGCGGGTGAGCGGCCGCTGCCCCTGGTGCGACTCGGTCTCGCTGCGGGCCTTCCCCGCGCGCCGCGCGGTCCTCTGCGTCAACCCGGCCTGCCGCTGCGCGGACCGGGCCTGCGACTGCCGTACGGATCCGGCGCACCGCCACGCGTGGAGCGAGGGCGCCTGGGCGCGGCTCGCGGCGGAGTCGGGCGCCGATCTCGCGGAGCTGACCGCCTCGACGGCGGACACCGCACGGCGGGAGACGGCCCCCACCGCAGGCACGACGGACACGGCGCGGCGGGAGACCGGCCCCACCACCGGCACGGCCGGCACCGCACGGCGGGAGGGCAGCCGATGAGGGGCATGGACGGGGCACCGACCCTGGTGACGGGCGCCCTGGCCGCCCACGAGGCGGGCGTGACCCCGGCGACGATCCGCAAGTGGGTCCAGCTGGGCCACCTCAGCCCGGCGGGCCGGCGGGGCCGGGCGCACACGTTCCGGCTGGCGGACGTCTTCGCGGCGGAACGGGCGGCCCGGCGCAGGACGCCGACGGCGCGCTGAACGACAGGAGCGGTGAAGGAGGGGCGGCACCCCGCGGGTGCCGCCCCTCTCACCGTTCCCGCCTCCGCAGGCTCCCCGGTTACTTCTCCGGCACGTTCACGTTCGCCATGCGGAGCACCTGGGCGCCGCCCTCCGTACCCCCGGCCACCAGGGCGATCGCCTCGCCCCAGCCGCTGCGGAACCCCCGGGTCTCCGCCTCGACGGCGACTCTCGCGCCGACCTTGCCGACGACGGCGGTGAGCGTGCGGGCGACCTCCGCGGTGTACGTACCCGACTCCCCCGACTCCGCGGCCACCTCGACCGCCGCAGCCACGACATCGGCCAGCCTCTCCTGGGCACCGATCACCGGCTCACTCCCGTCCACCCGCTCCCCCGCTCCCTCGCTCCACATGCCTCGTCCGGGCGCTTCCCGCCGCAGAACCGCCGCCTTTCGAATGTCAGTTCGATAACCGCAGACTAACGCACCGGGGGCGGGGATGCGGGAGACGAGAACAGGCCCCGCCGCACACCGAGGGGGCGCGGACGACCCCGAATCGCACGAGAGCCGCGGGCGGTGAAATTGCGCCTCCGCGCCAATAGGTTGCGCGCTCGCACGATCTCAGTCACAATAGGTGCAGCGGCGGAGCTGCGCCCACCCTCCGGGCGCGGCTCCGCCGCCCGCGTTCCGGCCCTTCGAGCGCGCCTCGAACGGTCCCGCCGGACGCCTCCCTGACCACCTCTCACCACCTCTCACCACCTCCGCGAACAGGAGTGATCGCCCTGCCATGACCTCACCTCCGAGCACCTTCCCCGACGTGGAAGCCATCGTCGTGGAGCTTCTCTCCGAGCGCGCCGATCTGGCGGACGCGGTCGTGGACGAGACTCCGCCGCCGGGCTTCGACGGCACGCAGAAGGCGGTGATCGTCTCCCGGCGCGGTGGCGCCTGGATCGACGACCTCCACCTGGACCAGCCGCTGATCGAGCTGGAGGCCTACGGGCCGGACAAGGCCACGGCCCACCGCCTGGCCAACTCCGCCCGGGCCGAACTGCTCGCCGCGGTCGGCCGGCGGTACGGGACGAACATCGTGATCAGCGATGTCGTCGAGTCGGACGGCCCGCGCTGGCTGCCCGAGTACCTGTACCCGGCGGCCAACCGCTACCTCTGCGTCCTGCGCGTCTCGCTGCGCATCGGCTGACGCGGCGCGCCGGTCCCGTACGCCCCGGATCGGCCCGTACGCCTCGTACCGGTCCCGTACGCCCCCGACCGCGCGCGTGAGCGCTGGGCCGGTCCCGTACCACCGGCCGACCGATGGCCGTACGCCCCACCGCGGTCGGTACGCCTTCGAGGCCGTACGCCGACGAGGCGGCGCGCCCCGGGACCCGTGCGCCCGCGATCCCCGTACGCACACCGGCCGTACGCGCCCCACAGACCAGGCCCTGCCCCTCGGGCGGGGCCTTTGCCGTACCCGGTACGGCACGCACCACCCCAGGCACCACCAGCGCACCACACCCGCCCCTTCCAGGGGCCAACCACCCAAGGAGCCATCCATGGCAGGCAACAACGCCTCCGAGATCCGCGTGGCCGGAACCGGCCGCATCCTCGTCGCCGAGATCGACGCCCCGCTGCCGGAGGCCTTCTCCGACAACCCGGCGGCCGACTGGGGCCCGGCCTGGACCGATCTGGGCTACACCTCCACCGAGGGCGTGACCTTCTCCAAGAAGGACAAGCTGGACCCGGTCGAGACGTGGCAGTCCATCAGCCCGGCCCGGTTCGTCTACGCGGACCGCGACCTGACGCTGAAGTTCGCGATGCTCCAGTTCAACGAGGACACGCTGCCGTTCTTCCTCGGCGGCAAGTCCACGGACATCCGCAAGGACGGCGAGGCGGCGAACGTCTTCCAGTTCGACGTGCCGGACGGACCGACCTTCGACGAGCGGGCCCTCGGCCTGGAGTTCACCGACGGCTCCGAGGTCACGTACCGCTTCGTCATCCCGCGCGGCCAGGTCACCGCGACCGACGACATCAAGCTCGCCCGGAAGGCGGCGGCGCAGCTGGGCGTCACCTTCACCGCGCTGTCGCCGGGCGAAGGCCAGGCGCTGGCGACCTTCGTCATGAAGGACGCGGCCTACGCGGTGCCGACGGTCCCGGCGCCGTAACTCCCGTACGCCCGCAACACCCGCCGGGGCGGGGCCGGTTCACGCCGGCCCCGCCCCGGCACCTCACTTCCGGCACCCCCCTGAAACGGAGACACCGCATGGCTTCCTTCGACGTGAACGCGGCGCGCGCCCAGCGCCTGGAGGCGCTCGGCCGCACCTGGTCGTTCGATCTGGACGGCGACACCTTCGAACTGCCCACCGAGCTGACCCGCGCCACCGCCGCCGCGCTGCGTTCGCTGGACGACAACGACGTGGACGGGCTGCTGCGGCTGCTGCTCGGCGAGGAGCAGTTCGGCCGCTTCGAGCGCCACGACATCACCATGCAGGACATCGCCGCACTCCTGGAGGCGTACGGCAAGGAGACCGGGCTCGGCCTGGGGGAAGGCTGAGCCTCGACGCGTTCGTCACCGAGCACGCCGAGGCCCTCGAAGCCGACCTGCTGCGGCACTACGGCGTGGACCTGCTGGACTGGCACCGCGGCCGGCTGACCTCCCGCCGGCTCGCGGTGCTGGTCAAGCACATGCCACGCGACAGCGCCGTCTCCCGAGAACTCGACGGGGACGGCGCGGAGTGGACCGTGTCCGACTACCTGCTGGCCGCGGCGGTGGACCATCTCGCCGCCGCCAACTGGATGTTCGCCTCGGTCAACACGGACGAGGACAGCGAACCGCCTGAGGCGCCGGTGCCGGTGCCGAGGCCGGGGGACGGTGCGGAGGCCAGGGAGGCGCCGGACGAGGAGCCCGGCCCCGCCCAGGCGCCGAGCCGGACCGAACTCCTGCGCTTCTTCGCCTGATCCGGTCGCGGCGGCCGCCCGAGCTCGCCCCCGTACTGGCCGCTCAACCGAACAGCGGGCCTTGGACGATCAAGGTCACCAAGCCGATGAGCGCCGCCAGGCCCACCGCGCAGAAGAATCCTCCCGCACCGTACGAACCGACCTTGGGGCTTTCATCATTGACGACCGGCTCGGCCTTGTGCTCCACGTCGTAGAGCACACGAGCCGGCTTCCCGACCTGCACGGGAATCGTACGGCGGGGCCTGGTCCATGCAACACGGGAACGCCCTTCAGTGTCCGTGTACCTGATACCGCTCGAAACCAGACCCTCCCCTGTCCATTTCAGGTTCACACATACACCGGAAGTGCTCATTCCTTTTCCGCCCGACAGAAGACGCGCCTGAAGGGCCCTCAGACGCACTGCCCGAGCGCCGAGGAAAAGAAAAGCAACGGGAAAAGACAAAGCCAGAAGAGCGACAAGGATGTGCCCCATGAGCGTCATGGGCGAATTTTAACATGCACCCAGGAGCACATCAGCAGGCAATGCCTATGTTCCAGGAGGTGAGGAGCATGAACGAAGATGAAGGCGCCGAAGCCATCAGGTCCTTGATCAAGGAAATGAAAGAGATCTCGGACGACCTGGAGGCGGCACAGAGAAAAATAAAAAGCCTCCGGACCGCTGACGAAAATCGGAAGGACGACGTATCCAGGGTTGAGGAGCGACTGAATTCGCTGGAAAATCCACCGCAGGATCCGAAGGAATGGTCGGAAGCCCGGTGGTCGGGTCTCCTCGGTGAGGATTTCGTCGAAAATAACGCGTCCGTATCCCAACAGTGGCTGTACTCCAGTCTCCAGGGTGTGAAACTCGATCCGACCGTCTTCACCGTGGCACCGGACATGCTGAAGCTGGGGCCGACCGGCATCGAGATTCTCGGGGTGAACGTCACTCCGAATTGGGAGGAGTCCGTCACCGGGAGAGTGCGTTCGATCTTTTCGAGGCGTACGGGGCGCAATAATCCAGAGGACGGCGGTTCACGCGACGAGGAATCCGGTACGTCCAGCGGAGACAACAGGCGTCTACAACGGATAGAGCAAGGTCTCACAAACGTCCGCACCCGGACGCGGAACACCAACATTCGGGTCAATCGCCTGGAGAGTTCGGTCTCGGCGCTACGCGGCAGGGCAACACGCCACGACACCGCGATCAGAGGACTGCTCCAGGGCCAGCGGAGCACGGCGAGCGCCTCCCGTGGTGAGGTCGCGGCCCGGCGCGCGACCGCTGAAAGCCAGCGGCAGCGGCGCGTCCTGGGCGGTCCTACCCGAGCCGCCCAGGATGCCGCCCGGCTGCGCCAGCTGGAGTCCGCGCTCCGTGCCGTCGAAGACCGTTCCCGAGCGCTTGAGCGAGCCCTGTGACCGTGTCGCGGACACCGCTCGCCGATCGGAGTTGACCCATGTCTCTTTCCTCAGCAGCAGGGCGGGCCTCATCCGCCCTGCAGCGGCTCAAGGGCCAGACCGACGCCGCCGCCCGCTCCGCCCAGGGGCTCGGGCGTTCCGCGCAGACCGGCGACCGCGAGCTCAAGAAGATCCGCGCCTCCGCCCAGACCTCCGCCCGCGAGCTGTCCACCCTGCAGCGCTCCGCCGACAAGGCCGAGCGGTCGCTCGCCAAGGCCGGGACCACCGGGCAGAAGGGCGGTACGCAGATCGGGACGTTCAAGTCCGGGGCCGACAAGGCGTCCAAGGGCATGAACGGCCTCAACAAGTCGATGCGCGGGAACATCATCGGGCAGCTGCTCTCGCTGCTCGCCCCGCTCATCGAGCGGGTCGTCGACATGGCGTCCCGCTCCAAGACCCTGCAGAAGGTGCTCAAGGTCGCCTTCGACGCGATCAGGAAGGTCATCAGCACGGTCATGAAGGCCGTCGGGCCGATCATGACCAAGGCCGGCGCCCTGATGAAGACGGTCTGGAACGGCATCAAGAAGGCCGTCACCGTGGTCGTCAAGGCCGTCGCCGCCGTCATCACGACCTACTTCAACGCCTGGCGCAAGCTCATCACGACGGTGATGAACGCGATCAGGAGCGTGATCTCCAGCGTCTGGAACGGGATCCGGAAGGTCATCACCCCCGTCGTCAACTGGATCCGCAACACCGTCCCGCAGGCCTTCAGCCGGGTCAGGGAGCGGCTCTCCGCCGTCTGGGGCGGGCTCAAGGACATCGCGGGCCGGGCCTTCGGACGGATCACGGGGGCGGTGAGGGGGCCGGTCAACGCGGTGATCCGGCTCATCAACTCCGCGATCGACCGGCTCAACCGGATCAAGGTCTCCATCCCCGGCTGGGTCCCCGGCGTCGGCGGCAAGAGCTTCGGCATCAGCCTGCCGAAGATCCCGCAGCTCGCGGCCGGCGGCATCGTGCAGCCGCGCAACGGAGGTGTCCACGCCATCGTCGCGGAGGCCGGTGAGGCCGAGGCCGTCCTGCCGCTCTCCAAGCTGGACCGGCTGCTGCGCCACACCGCCCGCCGCTCCCGGGCGGACGCGTACAACGCCACGACCGGGGCCGTCGCAGGCTTCCAGATCGAGCACTACTACGAGGCGTCCTCCGCCGACCTCCAGGAGACCGCCGCCGCCCTGCTGTTCCTCTCCAAGGCGCGCGGATGAGTACGGCAGCGATCCGGGCGGGCGCCGACCCGCTCGCGGGCGTGGCCGGTCCGCTCGCCGCCTTCCGCACTCGGCTCGGCGCGGCCGGCACCTCCCTCCGCAACGCCGTGCGGGACGTCGGCCGGGCCCGGTCCGCCTCCGACGGCATCCGGGGCGGCGCGGCCTCCGCCGACCCGGCCCTGCGTCAGCTGAGGACCGGGGCGGACGCGGCCGGGAGGGCGGTGGCGAAGACCGGCCGCACCGCCGGGACCACGGCGACCAGGCTCCGTACCGGCAGCGGCGGGGCCCGGTCCGCAGCCGCACCGCTCGGCCCCCTCTCCGCCGGCTCCACCGCCTTCGGAGGCGTGGCCGGGATCCTGGGCAAGGGCACCGGCACGGTCTCCGGGCTGATGGGCTTCTTCGGCGGGGCGCTCACCGTCGCCGCCGGTGCGGTGACGGCCGTCAACGTGGCGATGCGGGCCAATCCGTTCGGGTTCGTCCTCGGGCTGATCGTGCCGCTCGCGGGCTTCCTCATCGAGTACGCGCTCAGCTCGCAGACCGGCCAGAAGATCATGAAGCAGGTCTTCGACCAGGTCCTGGCGGTCTTCCGGGCCATCGGCAAGTTCCTCGGGCCCGTCGTGCAGGGGTACGCCAAGGTCGTCTCCGCGCGGTTCACCGCCGTACGCACCATCGTCACCGCGGTGCTCAAGGGGATCGGCGCCGCCCTGTCCGCCGGCTTCAACGGCGCCCGTACGGCCGTCGGTTCGGCGACCCGGGCGGTGACCGGGCTGGTGAGCGGGGCCTGGAACGGCTTCCGGCGGATGATCCAGCCCACCCTGGACTGGATCACCCGGCGCATCCCGGCCATGTTCACCCGGGTCAGGGACGCCACCTCGCGCACCCTGCACGGCATGGGCGACTTCGTCTCCACCGGGATGCAGGGCGTCATGGCCGCCGTCACCGGCCCGGTCAAGGCGCTGATCTCCTTCGCCAACTGGGTCGTCGACGGCCTCAACCAGCTGAGCTTCTCCGTCCTCGGCAAGAAGTTCGGCGTGGACCTGCCCAAGATCCCGCAGCTCGCGGAGGGCGGAGTCGTCCAGCCCGCGGGCGGCCGCTCGGGCGCCGCCTCCGTCCAGCCGCTCTCCGCGCTGAGCCGGCTGCGCCCGGCCGAGGCGGGCCCGCGGCCGGACCGGGCCGCCGGTTCCCCGGAGCGGACCCGGCTGCGCACGTACCACGCGGCCGGGCGCGGCGGCCCGCTCGCCATCGCCTCCGACCTGCTGTTCCTGCACGGGGCGGCGGCATGAGCCCCCGACCGCCGCACGACTGACGCAGCCCCACGGCTGAAGCCGCCCGACGACCGAAGCGAGGTGACGGCCCCTCATGGCCGAGACCACAACCACATACGCGTACGAGACCGCACCCGGCTCACTGATCACCCGCGACGGGCAGATCCAGTGGGCCGGACTGCTGATGGGCCCCGGTACCCCGTACGAGATCGACCGCACCGGCATCACCGGCTGGGACGACCTGCCGACCCTCGACAGCGGCGACGTCTCCCGTCCCGACCGGCACGGCGCCTGGCCCGGCGCGCAGTGGGCGCAGTCCCGGCTCGTCGGGGCGACCGTCTGGCTGCTGCCCCGCACCGCCGGGGACGCCCTGGCCGTGTCCACCGCCTTCCGGGACGCCACCGGGGCGGACGGCTCGGAGGACTGGCTGGCGGTACGGCTGCACGGGGAGACCCTGGCGGTACGGGCCCGGATCAGCCGGAAGGTCGTACCCCAGGACCGGTCCTACGTGGTGCACGGCGCCTCGAAGACCACTCTCCAGTGGACGGCCACCGACCCCCGCCGCTTCGGCGCCGTGCTCCGGGAGTGCCGCGCCCGGCTGCCGGTCCCCGAGCCGGGGCTGCTCTGGCCCGAGAAGGCCGAGGAGGGCGGGCTCGGCCTGGAGTGGCCGCTGGACTGGGGGCTCACGGGCCCGGCCGGGACCGGCGCCTCCGGCTCCTGCACCGCCGTCAACGCGGGCTCGGCGACGGCCCATCCGCTGATCGAGTTCCGGGGGCCGGTCCGGCGCCCGACGCTGACCCGGCTCACCGACGGCCGGCAGCTCCAGTACGACATGGTGCTCGGCCCCCAGGACGTGCTGGGCGTCGACACCGAGGCCGGGACCGTCCTGCTCAACGGGACGGCCTCCCGCCTCTACACCGCCACCGCCGCCTCCGCCCCCGAGCAGCTGTTCGGTCTGGCGCCGGGCGCCACCGAGCTGGCGTTCCGCTCCAACGACACCACCCCCGCCCCGGAGGCCTCCGTCACCGTCCGGTGGCGCGACGCCCACTGGTGAGCCCCTCGCGCACCCGCCGTCGAGGCGGCGCGGAGCGCGAAACCTCTCCGGCCCACCACGACCACCCCATCCGTCTTGCTCCCAGGAGGACCCCATGCCCGTACGCAGCGCCTGGCTGATCAACCGCACCGAGACCGAATCCGGCCAGTCCCGCGCCGACACCCGCCTCTCCCCGCTCGGGACGATGGCCCCGACCGGCCCCCTGACCAGCGCCGGCGGGGTGATCCCCGGCGCCGAGAACGGCACCTACCTGATGTCCGGGCTCTACGTGTACGGCGAGACCGCGGGCATGCGCGCCACCGTCGTTCCGGGCCGGGCCGTGATCCAGGGCCAGGGCCGGGCCGGGGCCTACCCGGTCGTCCTCACCGACTACACCGACGTGGGCTTCGACGACGGCGACGCCGCCAACCCCCGGATCGACCTGGTGGTCCTGCGGGTCCGCGACGCCCAGTTCGACGGCGAGGGGGGCGCCACCGAGGCCACCCTGGAGGTCATCAAGGGCGAGCCGAAGGGCTCCCCCGAGCCGCCGCTCCTCCCGGACGCCGCCCTGCCGCTCGCCCGGGTGCTGGTCCCGGCCGGCGCCTCCGTCGGCACCGGCGGCATCGACTGGGCCAACGCCGTGTACGACCTGCGCGTGCCCACCGTGGCCGTCGGCGGCATCCTCCCGGAGTCCTGGAACCGCGATGTGCCCGGCGGTTACGTCGGCCAGTACCGCGACACCAGCCGGGAGCTGCAGCGCTGGGACGGCACCCGCTGGTCCGCCTACCCGCGCCAGGTCGGCGGCATCGCCCCGCAGGGCGCACTCGCCCAGGGCGAGTACACCGGGCAGTACCGCGACGAGGGCGGGCGGCTCCAGCGCTGGGACGGCACCGTGTGGCGCCCCGCCGTCACCGCGTCCGGCTGGGCCAACAACACCGACGGCGGCTACTGCACCAGCACCACCTGGGTCGAGGCGGTGACCGGCACGGTCGGCCCGACCATCACCGCAGCGTTCACCGTACCGGTCTCCGGCGCGGTCATGGTGACCCTGGGATTCCTGGGGAACACCGCGGTGGAGGGCCAGTGGGCCCGGATGAGTGCCAACATCCGCAAGGACGGGGTGCTGGTCGTCGCCGCCGACGAGCGGCGCTCGGCCGAGGTCGGCACCAAGTCGTCGGTCTCGGTGTCGGCGACGTTCCGGGTGACCGGGCTCCAGGCCGGCGCCGTCTACACGGCCGTCTCCGCCTACTGCTCCTCCGCGACCAGCAGCCGGGGCTGGTACGACAACCGCTTCATCCGCGTCGACCCGGTCCTGTGAGGAAGCCCGTGTCCCGTACCCCCTCATCCCCGGACCCCGTCTACCGGGCCCTCTTCTGCGATCTGCGCACGGACCGGCTGCTGGACGTCCTGCCCCTGACAGAGACCAAGTTCGACGACTTCATCGGCAAGCCGGGCTCCCTCTCCGCCACCGTCCCCCTTCCGCAGGGGGCGCTCGCGGCCCGGGCCCGGGAGGCGCTGCGGCCCGGCCGCACGGCGGTCTGGCTGGAGCGGGACGGCGACATCTGGTGGGGCGGGGTGCTCTGGACCTGCACCCCGGCCTCGGACGAACAGGGCCGGCTCACCGTGCAGTTCCAGGCCGGGACCTTCGACTCGTACCTGGACCACCGCATCCTGGGCCCGGACCTGGGTCCCGGCATCGGGCTGGACCAGTTCGACATCGCCCGGATCCTGGTCGCCCACGCCCAGGAGCAGCCGGGCGGGGACATCGGGATCAGCCTCGGCCATGAGCGGTCGGGGATCGTACGCGACTACGCCCCCGCCTACTCGGCGCTCGCCCGTATCCGCGAACTCCTCGACAAGCTGGGCCAGTTGAACGACGGCTTCGAGTGGCGCATCCACTGCTACCGGGATGCCGAGGGCAACCGCGTCAAGCAGCTCCAGCTCGGCCACCCGGAGATCCGCACCGGCCACAGCGACCTGGTACTGGACCACCCCGGCCCCGTCCTCGCCTACAGCCTGCCCACCGACTCGACCGTGCAGGCGAACGTGTGGGTGGCCCGGGGCGAGTCGGCCAACACCGACCAGTCCCAGGAGTCCGAACCGCTGACGGTCTCCGAGGAGCTGCCCGAGGAGTTCGCCCAGGGCTGGCCCCGGCTGGAGCAGACCTCGGACCACGGCGGGGTGAGCGACGTGGCGACCCTGCGGTCGCTGGCCCGCGCCGAACTGGCCCGGCAGCGGCGGCCCGAGGTCATCCCGGAGCTGACCGTACGGCTGGACGGGCAGGTCACCCCGGCGCTGATCGGCGCCCGGATCCGGCTGCGTGTCCACGACCTGTGGCACCACGAGGGGCTGGACGCGCACTACCGGATCGTCGGGATGGCGGTCACCCCGCCGCAGCGCGCCAAGCAGGAGACCGCCGTCCTCTACCTGGAAGGAGTGTGACCCGTGGCGATCATCCCCACCGACCTGCTCGACCGCATCCGCGCGCTGGAGCGCCAGGTCAGGGAGTTGATGTTCAGCGCCAACGCCACGCCCGCGCTGAACAGCATCGCGGACGGCGAGGTGGTCATCGGTGAGCACGGCCGGCTGCGGGTGCGTACGGCGGGCGACCAGGACCTCCTCTACCTCGGCCGGGTCGCGCCCGACCGCGACGAGGAGACCTCGCAGCAGGGGCTGGTGGTCCGCCGCGACGACGGTTCGCTGGCGCTGACGGTGTGGACCGGGGCGCCGGACCCGCAGGCGGTCCAGCCGGTGCGGATCCTGGACCGGCGGGGCAACGTGGTCCTGGCCGACGACACCGTAAGGGGCGGGCTGGCCCGTCCCTACCTCCCCTTCGCGCTGCCCGCCCCCGTCGACCCGGCCCGCTGGGAGTCCACCGGCGCCACCGCCTGGACCACGCTCCGCCGGGGCCCCGGCCTCGTCCAGCACCCCCGCCTGCACTGCGAGATCGCGGTGGCGGGCGCGCCGGGCGAGGTCCGGCTGCTGGTGGACGGCGTCCAGCTGGGCCCGGTGGGCGGACCGGGGGCGGGGCTGGTGCTGACGGAACGGGTGGGGGTGGAGTACGGGGCGACGGTGACGTTCGAGATCCAGGCCAGGGTCACCACGGCCGGCACCACGATCCGCTGCCACCCGCTGACGCTGTACGGCCTGGAGTCGTAGGGCCCGGCCGCACCACCTCAGCCCGTCCGCACCACCTCAGCCCGTCCGGCGCTTGAGGACGGAACCCTCGCGGGGGACGAGCCCGCACCCACATCCGCCCGCCCGCAGGCGCACCCCACCCCACCCCCAGGCTTCCGTCCTCAAACGCCGGACGGGCTGGGGGTGGCACCCCGCCCCCCACGCCCGACGGGCCGGGAGGGCGGCCCACCCAAGGAGCCCCATGCTGCCCCAGAGCATCCCCACCGTGACCGTCACCGCCCGCTACCTCACCCCCGACGGCCGCCCCATGAGCGGTACGGTCGACTTCCGGACGCCCGCCCTGCTCACCCACGCCGAGGAGGACCTCTTCCTGGGCGGCCCCACCCGCGCCACCCTCGACTCCGAGGGCCGGGTCCACGTCGTGCTGCCGGCCACCGACGCCCCCGGCTGGAACCCCGCCGCGTGGACGTACACCGTCACCGAACGGCTCTCCGGCCTCGGCCGCACCGCCCGCAGCTACCAGATCGCGCTGAGCGCCGACCACCCCACCGTGGACCTGGCCGACATCGCCCCGGCCGACCCGGCCAACCCGCAGTACGTCGCCGTACCGGGCCCGGCCGGACCGCCCGGCGAACTCGGCCCGCAGGGGCCCGCCGGAACCGTGCACTCCGTCAACGGGAAGACCGACGCGGACATCGTGCTCACCGCAGCCGACGTCTCCGCCGTGGACGCCTCCCGGGCCGGCACCCCCGGCGGCGTCGCCACCCTCGGCACCGACGGCCTGGTCCCGGCCGACCAGCTCCCGCCCGGCGGCGGTGCCGTGGCCTCGGTCAACGGCAGGACCGGCAACGTCACCCTCGCCGCCACCGACGTAGGCGCCCTCTCCCAGGCCGCCGGCGACGCCCGCTACCTGGCCGTCGACGGCTCCCCCGTCACCTCGGTCAACGGCCGCACCGGCGCGGTCGTCCTCAACGCCACCGACGTCTCGGCCGTGGCGAGCGGCGACGCCGTCCTGCTCACCGGCGCCCAGACCGTCCAGGGCACGAAGACCTTCGCCGCCCCGCCGCTCACCACCGTCACCCCCACCACCGACGACCAGCTCACCCGCCGCGGCTACGTGGACGCGGTCTCCTCGGCGGGCAGCTGGTCCCCGTCCGCCGCCGGGTTCGCGGGCTGGGCCTTCGACCCGGCCTGCGGCTCCGCCGCCACCGCGCAGTACTGCGTCAACGGCTGGGTCTACCTCATCGGCGTCCCGCTGCACGCACCGACGATCGTGAAGAACATCGCCTTCTACGTCCCCGGCTATGCGGGCAACACCCTGGGCGCCGCCTCCTTCGCGGGCCTCTACACCAGCGCCGGAGCACTCGTCGGCGTGACCGCCGCCCTGAACACCCTGTTCACCGCGACCGAGGGCCGCACCGTCGTCTGCCCGCTCACCGACGCGTACACCGCCGCCCCGGGCAACTACTGGGTGGCGCTGGTGATCAACGGCCCCAGCCCCAACACCACCGGCCCCGCCTTCCTGCGCGGCTCCAGCGTGGGCCAGGCCCCGGGCGGCAGCGCCCGGATGCCCGGCTACTTCATCCGGCACGGCCGCCTCAGCACCACCGGCCAGACCTCGCTGCCCGCCTCCTTCCCGGTGAGCAGCATCGTCGCCGACTCCAACGCGATCTGGGCCGCGCTCGCCACCTGACCCACCCGCGCCACCCCGAGCCCGAGCCCCGTACCGGTCCCGCCCCCTTCCGGTACGGGGCTCCGCCACGCCCGCCCCCGTACACCGCCCCACCCGTACGCGACCCCGTACCGACCCCACCCCCGCACACCCACCGACCGCACACCGCACCGGAAGGACCGTCCCCGTGGCCACACCACTCACCGCCGACCGGCTGCTCGCCGCCCTGCGCGCCGAAGGCGTCACCGTCGTCGAGCACCCGGGGTGGCGCACCCACCACCGCAACCACAAGGGCGCCTGGGGCCCCGTGAACGGGGTGATGATCCACCACACCGTGAGCAGCGGAAGCGCCGCTTCCGTCGCCCTCTGCCGCGACGGCTACGCCTCCCTTCCCGGCCCGCTCTGCCACGGGGTCATCGACAAGGCGGGCACCGTCCACCTGATCTCGGCCGGCCGCGCCAACCACGCGGGCGGCGGCGACCCGGCGGTGCTCGCCCGCGTCGTCGCGGAGGACTACGGCGACCGCCCGCCCGCCCCGCGCGCCCACGACGGCAGCGCGGGCGCCGTCGACGGCAACGCCCGCTTCTACGGCTTCGAGTGCGTCAACCTGGGCGACGGCAAGGACCCCTGGCCCGCCGCCCAGCTGGAGGCGATCGAACGCGCGTCGGCGGCCCTCTGCCGGGCCCACCGCTGGACCGCCCGCTCGGTCATCGGCCACGCGGAATGGTCGGCCGCAAAGATCGACCCGCGCGGCTTCACCATGACGTCGATGCGGACCCGCATCGCGACCCGTCTGACGGCCACCCCGGGAACGCCCCCGAAGCAGCCCTCGAAGCCGTCGCCCCCCGCGAAGCCCGCCCGGCCCAACCGCCCCGCCACCCCCCGCCACCAGCCCTTCCCCGGCGCCTCCTTCTTCAGCGCCCGCCCCAGCTCCCCCGTCGTCACCGCCATGGGCCGGAGGCTGGTGGCCGAGGGCTGCGGGGCGTACGCCGTCGGGCCCGGGCCCCGGTGGACCGAGGCCGACCGGCGCTCGTACGCCGCCTGGCAGCGCAAGCTCGGCTTCCGCGGCGCCGACGCCGACGGCCTGCCCGGCCGCACGTCCTGGGACGCCCTGAAGGTCCCGTACACCACCGAGAACCCGTGAATCCGCGCACCCGTGACCGGATGGAGGAGCCTGCCATGTCCGACGCCGCCCGGCGTACCGCCCGTACCGTCCTGCAGACGGCCCTCGCCCTTGCCGTGCTCCTGCCCGCACTCGTGGACGCGTCCGGCGTCCCCGCGACCCTGCCCCGGGTCGCCGGGGCCCTGGCCGTCGCGGGGGCGGTGACCCGGGTGATGGCCGTACCGGGCGTCCAGGCCCTGCTGCCGCGCTGGCTGCGCACCGAACCGCCGGAGGGCCGCCCATGACCGATACCGACCCGAACAACCCCGTGGCCGTCGCCCTGGAACTGGAGCGGATGCGCGGCAGCCTGGAGGCCGGCTTCGCCCGCGCCGACGGGCAGCTGGCGCTCCTGGTCCAGCGCAGCGACCAGACCGACAAACAGCTCGCCGACCACGAGGCCCGCCTCGACCTGCTGGAACGCTCCCGCTGGCCGCTGGCGAGCATCGCCGCGCTCACCGCCACGGCCGGCGTCGCCATCGCGCTCTGGGAGACGCTCCGCTGAACCGGACCGGCCCCACCGGCCCCGCACACGCCGAAGGGCGGCCACCCCGTGACGTACGGGACGGCCGCCCTCAGGCGTTCAAGCGACTCGCTTACTGGTTGTACGGACCGTAGTCGTAGTCCTCCAGCGGAACGGCCTGGCCGGAGCCCGTGCCGAACGGCGAGTAGTCGATGTCGTCGTAGCCGACGGCCGAGTACATCGCGGCCTTGGCCTCCTCGGTCGGCTCGACCCGGATGTTGCGGTAGCGGGAGAGACCCGTACCGGCCGGGATGAGCTTACCGATGATGACGTTCTCCTTGAGGCCGATCAGGGAGTCCGACTTGGCGTTGATCGCCGCGTCGGTCAGGACCCTGGTCGTCTCCTGGAAGGACGCCGCCGACAGCCACGACTCGGTGGCGAGCGAGGCCTTGGTGATACCCATCAGCTGCGGACGGCCGGAGGCGGGGTGACCGCCCTCGGTGACCACACGCCGGTTCTCGGTCTCGAACTTCGACCGCTCGACCAGCTCGCCCGGAAGCAGCTCCGCGTCGCCGGACTCGATGATCGTCACACGGCGGAGCATCTGCCGGATGATGATCTCGATGTGCTTGTCGTGGATCGACACGCCCTGCGAGTTGTAGACCTTCTGGACTTCGCCGACCAGGTGGACCTGGACCGCACGCTGGCCGAGGATGCGCAGCACGTCGTGCGGGTTGGTGGCACCCACGGTGAGCTTCTGGCCCACCTCGACCGGGTCGCCCTCGCCCACGAGCAGACGGGCACGCTTCGAGATCGGGAACGCCGTCTCGTCGCTGCCGTCGTCCGGGGTGACGACGATCTTCTTGGTCTTCTCGGTCTCCTCGATCCGCACGCGGCCCTTGGCCTCGGAGATCGGGGCGACACCCTTCGGCGTACGGGCCTCGAAGAGCTCGACGACTCGGGGCAGACCCTGGGTGATGTCGTCACCGGCCACACCACCGGTGTGGAAGGTACGCATCGTCAGCTGGGTGCCGGGCTCACCGATGGACTGGGCGGCGATGATGCCGACCGCCTCACCGATGTCGACCAGCTTGCCGGTGGCGAGCGAGCGTCCGTAGCAGAAGGCACAGGTGCCGACCGCGGACTCACAGGTCAGGACCGAGCGGGTCTTGACCTCCTCGACGCCGGCGCCCACCAGGGCGTCGATCAGGACGTCACCGAGGTCGACGTTGGCAGGCGCGATGACCTTGCCGTCCACCACGACGTCCTCGGCGAGCATGCGGGCGTAGACCGAGGTCTCGACGTCGTCCGTCTTGCGGAGCACGCCGTCGGCGCCCTTGACCGCGATCTTCAGCTTCAGGCCGCGGTCGGTGCCGCAGTCCTCCTCGCGGATGATCACGTCCTGCGAGACGTCCACCAGACGACGGGTCAGGTAACCCGAGTCGGCGGTACGCAGGGCGGTGTCCGCCAGACCCTTACGGGCACCGTGCGTGGAGATGAAGTACTCCAGAACGGTGAGGCCCTCGCGGAAGGACGCCTTGATGGGACGGGGGATCGTCTCGTTCTTGGCGTTCGACACCAGACCACGCATACCCGCGATCTGACGCATCTGCATCATGTTTCCTCGGGCACCCGAGTCGACCATCATGAAGATGGGGTTCGTCTTCGGGAAGTTCGCGTTCATCGCCTCGGCGACCTCGTTGGTCGCCTTGGTCCAGATCGCGATGAGCTCCTGCGTGCGCTCGTCCTTGGTGATCAGACCGCGCTCGTACTGCTTCTGGACCTTCTCGTCCTGCTCCTCGTAGCCCTTGACGATGGCCTTCTTGGCCTCGGGCACGACGACGTCGGAGATGGCCACGGTGACGCCCGAACGGGTCGCCCAGTGGAAGCCCGCCGCCTTCAGGTTGTCGAGCGTCGCCGCCACGATGACCTTGGGGTAGCGCTCGGCCAGGTCGTTGACGATCTCGGAGAGCTGCTTCTTGCCCACCGAGTAGTCGACGAACGGGTAGTCCTCGGGCAGCAGCTCGTTGAAGAGCGCGCGGCCCAGGGTGGTCCGCAGCCGGAAGGTGTCACCCGGCTGGTACTCGGGCTCGCCCTCCTCGGCGACCGGCGGCACCCAGCCACGCGGCGGCATGGTGCCGACCGGGAAGCGGATGTCGACGGTGGACTGGAGCGCCAGCTCACCGGCGTCGAACGCCATGATCGCCTCGGCCGTGGAGCCGAACGCGCGGCCCTCGCCCTTGGTGTCACGGAGCTGGCCGTCGGTGGTGAGGAAGAACAGCCCCAGCACCATGTCCTGGGTCGGCATGGTGACGGGACGGCCGTCGGCCGGCTTCAGGATGTTGTTCGAGGACAGCATCAGGATGCGGGCCTCGGCCTGCGCCTCCGCGGAGAGCGGCAGGTGCACGGCCATCTGGTCACCGTCGAAGTCCGCGTTGAACGCGGTGCAGACGAGCGGGTGGATCTGGATGGCCTTGCCCTCGACCAGCTGCGGCTCGAAGGCCTGGATGCCCAGGCGGTGCAGGGTGGGCGCACGGTTCAGCAGCACCGGGTGCTCGGCGATGACCTCTTCGAGGACGTCGTACACGACGGTGCGGCCACGCTCGACCATGCGCTTGGCCGACTTGATGTTCTGCGCGTGGTTCAGGTCGACCAGGCGCTTCATCACGAACGGCTTGAACAGCTCCAGCGCCATCGCCTTCGGCAGACCGCACTGGTGCAGCTTGAGCTGCGGACCGACGACGATCACGGAACGCGCGGAGTAGTCCACACGCTTGCCGAGGAGGTTCTGACGGAAGCGGCCCTGCTTGCCCTTGAGCATGTCGCTCAGGGACTTCAGCGGGCGGTTGCCCGGGCCGGTGACCGGACGGCCGCGACGGCCGTTGTCGAACAGCGCGTCGACAGCCTCCTGGAGCATGCGCTTCTCGTTGTTCACGATGATCTCGGGCGCACCGAGGTCGAGAAGGCGCTTCAGGCGGTTGTTGCGGTTGATCACACGGCGGTACAGGTCGTTCAGGTCGGAGGTCGCGAAGCGGCCACCGTCCAGCTGCACCATCGGACGCAGGTCCGGCGGGATGACCGGCACGCAGTCGAGCACCATGCCCTTGGGCTTGTTGCTGGTCTGCAGGAACGCGGAGACGACCTTGAGGCGCTTGAGCGCACGGGTCTTCTTCTGGCCCTTGCCGGTACGGATGATCTCGCGGAGGCGCTCGGCCTCCTCGTCGAGGTCGAAGGACTCCAGGCGCTTCTGCAGCGCGGCGGCGCCCATGCAGCCGTCGAAGTACGTGCCGAAGCGGTCACGCAGCTCGCGGTAGAGCAGCTCGTCGCCCTCCAGGTCCTGGACCTTGAGGTTCTTGAAGCGGCTCCACACCTCGTCGAGGCGGTCGATCTCGCGCTGCGCGCGGTCGCGCAGCTGCTTCATCTCGCGCTCGGCACCTTCGCGCACCTTGCGGCGTACGTCGGCCTTGGCGCCCTCGGC
The DNA here is from genome assembly GCF_050871195.1 of Streptomyces araujoniae. Taxonomy (NCBI): domain Bacteria; kingdom Bacillati; phylum Actinomycetota; class Actinomycetes; order Kitasatosporales; family Streptomycetaceae; genus Streptomyces; species Streptomyces araujoniae. The sequence continues at coordinate 4,801,767 of NZ_CP194070.1, read as the reverse complement.
CTCCAGCTCGGCCAGGTCGGTCTCGAGCTTCTTGGCCCGGGCCTCCAGGTCGGCGTCGCGGCGGTTCTCGGTCTGCTGGCGCTCGACGGAGACGTGCGCCTCCAGGGACGGCAGGTCGCGGGTACGACGCTCCTCGTCCACGAACGTGATCATGTACGCGGCGAAGTAGATGACCTTTTCCAGGTCCTTCGGCGCGAGGTCCAGCAGGTAGCCGAGGCGCGAGGGAACGCCCTTGAAGTACCAGATGTGGGTGACGGGAGCGGCCAGCTCGATGTGGCCCATCCGCTCACGACGCACCTTGGCGCGAGTGACCTCGACGCCGCAGCGCTCACAGATGATGCCCTTGAAGCGGACACGCTTGTACTTGCCGCAGTAGCACTCCCAGTCCCGGGTCGGACCGAAGATCTTCTCGCAGAAGAGTCCGTCCTTTTCGGGCTTGAGGGTGCGGTAGTTGATGGTCTCCGGCTTCTTCACTTCGCCGTGGGACCAGGTCCGGATGTCGTCCGCGGTGGCAAGGCCGATCCGCAGCTCGTCGAAGAAGTTGACGTCGAGCACTTGTCGTCAATCCCTCTTTCGGGGGTTCGAGCCCCTTCGCCTCAGGCGAGAGAACGGGGCACTTCAGCAATGGTCTGAACGGGTCCGGGGAGAGCCGGCCGGATCACGGGGATCCGGCCGGCGAACCCGTCAGACCTCTTCGACGCTGCTCGGCTCGCGCCGGGACAGGTCGATACCGAGTTCCTCCGCCGCGCGGAAGACGTCCTCGTCCGTGTCGCGCATCTCGATGGACATGCCGTCCGAGGACAGCACCTCCACGTTGAGGCAGAGCGACTGCATTTCCTTGATGAGCACCTTGAAGGACTCGGGGATCCCGGGCTCGGGGATGTTCTCGCCCTTGACGATGGCCTCGTAGACCTTCACGCGGCCGGTGACGTCGTCGGACTTGATCGTCAGCAGCTCCTGGAGGGCGTAGGCGGCACCGTATGCCTCCAGTGCCCACACCTCCATCTCACCGAAGCGCTGTCCACCGAACTGGGCCTTACCACCCAGCGGCTGCTGGGTGATCATGGAGTACGGACCGGTCGACCGGGCGTGCAGCTTGTCGTCGACCAGGTGGTGGAGCTTGAGGATGTACATGTACCCGACCGAGACCGGGTCCGGGAACGGCTCACCGGAGCGGCCGTCGAACAGCTTGGCCTTGCCGGAGGGCTGGACCAGGCGGTCGCCGTCGCGGTTGGGGATCGTGGCCTCGAAGAGACCGGAGATCTCGTCCTCGCGCGCACCGTCGAAGACGGGGGTGGCGACGTTGGTGCCGGGGGCGACCTGGTCGGCGCCGATGGACTGCAGGCGCTTGGCCCACTCGTCACCGAGGCCGGAGACGTCCCAGCCGCGGCTGGCGAGCCAGCCGAGGTGGATCTCCAGGACCTGTCCCGGGTTCATTCGGGACGGGACACCCAGCGGGTTGAGGATGATGTCGACCGGGGTGCCGTCCTCCAGGAACGGCATGTCCTCGATCGGCAGGATCTTGGAGATGACGCCCTTGTTGCCGTGACGGCCGGCGAGCTTGTCACCGTCGGTGATCTTGCGCTTCTGCGCGACGTAGACGCGGACCAGCTGGTTCACGCCCGGCGGCAGCTCGTCGCCCTCTTCGCGGTCGAAGACGCGGACGCCGATGACCTTGCCGATCTCACCGTGCGGCACCTTCAGCGAGGTGTCGCGCACCTCGCGCGCCTTCTCACCGAAGATCGCGCGGAGCAGGCGCTCCTCGGGGGTCAGCTCGGTCTCGCCCTTGGGCGTGACCTTGCCGACGAGGATGTCACCGGCGACGACCTCGGCACCGATGCGGATGATGCCGCGCTCGTCGAGGTCGGCGAGGACCTCCTCGGAGACGTTCGGGATGTCCCGGGTGATCTCCTCGGGGCCGAGCTTGGTGTCACGGGCGTCGACCTCGTGCTCCTCGATGTGGATCGAGGAGAGGACGTCGTCCTGCACGAGGCGCTGCGACAGGATGATCGCGTCCTCGTAGTTGTGACCCTCCCACGGCATGAACGCCACGAGGAGGTTCTTGCCGAGGGCCATCTCACCGTTCTCGGTGGCCGGGCCGTCGGCGAGGACCTGGTCGGCGATGATCCGGTCGCCCTCGGAGACGACGACCTTCTGGTTGACCGAGGTGCCCTGGTTGGAGCGCATGAACTTGGCGATGCGGTACGTGGTGTACGTACCGTCGTCGTTCGTGACGGTGATGTAGTCCGCGGAGACCTCCTGGACCACACCGTCCTTCTCGGCCTTGAGCACGTCACCGGCGTCGGTGGCGCAGCGGTACTCCATGCCGGTGCCGACGAGCGGGGCCTCCGACTTGATCAGCGGCACCGCCTGGCGCATCATGTTCGCGCCCATGAGGGCACGGTTGGCGTCGTCGTGCTCCAGGAAGGGGATCATCGCGGTGGCGACGGACACCATCTGGCGCGGCGAGACGTCCATGTAGTCCACCTCGGAGGCGGGGACGTAGTCGACCTCTCCCCCGCGGCGGCGGACCAGGACGCGCGGCTCGGTGAAGCGCAGCTCGTCGGAGAGGGTCGCGTTCGCCTGGGCGATGACGAAGCGGTCCTCCTCGTCGGCGGTGATGTAGTCGACGTCGTCGGTGACCTGGCCGTCGACGACCTTGCGGTACGGCGTCTCGATGAAGCCGAACGCGTTGACGCGGCCGTACGAGGCGAGCGAACCGATCAGACCGATGTTCGGGCCTTCAGGGGTCTCGATCGGACACATGCGCCCGTAGTGGGACGGGTGCACGTCACGGACCTCGAAGCCGGCCCGCTCACGCGAGAGACCACCCGGGCCGAGCGCCGAGAGACGGCGCTTGTGGGTGAGACCCGAGAGCGGGTTGTTCTGGTCCATGAACTGCGACAGCTGGCTGGTGCCGAAGAACTCCTTGATGGAGGCGACGACCGGCCGGATGTTGATCAGGGTCTGCGGCGTGATCGCCTCGACGTCCTGGGTCGTCATGCGCTCGCGCACGACGCGCTCCATCCGCGCCAGACCCGTACGGACCTGGTTCTGGATGAGCTCGCCGACGTTGCGCAGACGGCGGTTGCCAAAGTGGTCGATGTCGTCGGTCTCGACGACGATCTCCCGGCCCGACTCGCCGATCGTCTCGGTCTCACCGGCGTGCAGCTTGACCAGGTACTTGATGGTCGCGATGACGTCGTCGGTGGTGAGCACGCCGGCGTCCAGCGGCTCGTCGGCGCCGAGCTTCTTGTTCACCTTGTAGCGGCCGACCTTCGCGAGGTCGTAGCGCTTCGGGTTGAAGTAGAGGTTCTCGAGCAGCGTCTGAGCGGCCTCGCGGGTGGGCGGCTCGCCCGGGCGCAGCTTGCGGTAGATGTCGAGCAGCGCGTCGTCCTGGCCCTGGGTGTGGTCCTTCTCCAGGGTCGCGCGCATGGACTCGTACTCGCCGAACTCCTCGAGGATCTGCTCGGTCGTCCAGCCGAGAGCCTTGAGGAGGACGGTGACCGACTGCTTGCGCTTGCGGTCGATGCGGACACCGACCATGTCGCGCTTGTCGATCTCCATCTCCAGCCAGGCACCCCGGGAAGGGATGATCTTGGCCGAGAAGATGTCCTTGTCGGACGTCTTGTCGATGGAGGAGTCGAAGTAGACACCCGGCGAGCGGACCAGCTGCGACACGACGACACGCTCGGTGCCGTTGATGACGAAGGTGCCCTTGTTGGTCATGAGCGGGAAGTCGCCCATGAAGACCGTCTGGGACTTGATCTCGCCGGTCTCGTTGTTGGTGAACTCGGCCGTGACGAAGAGCGGCGCGGCGTACGTGAAGTCGCGCTCCTTGCACTCGTCGATCGAGTTCTTCGGGGGCTCGAAACGGTGGTCGCGGAACGTGAGCGACATCGACCCGGAGAAGTCCTCGATCGGGGAGATCTCCTCGAAGATCTCCTCCAGGCCGGACTTGGTGGGGACGTCTTGTCCACTGTCCAGAGCAGCCTCGACGCGAGCCTTCCAGGCGGCGTTGCCGAGGAGCCAGTCGAAGCTCTCGGTCTGCAGCGCGAGGAGGTTCGGAACCTCGAGGGGCTCCTTGATCTTTGCAAAGGAGATGCGCAGCGGGGCGGTGCTGGCACCGTTGTTCGTATTCGCGGTCGAGGCGTTGCGCGAGGCGGCCAAGAGGGGGTCCTTCCGAGGGCTCGGACTCACTACGCGCGTACCGGTCCCGCATTGGACACCCAGACACACCGTCCCGAACGGGCCGAAAAGGGCCAGCTCAGCGAGGGTCGGTCATCGATGCTCAAGTGCGGGCATGCCCCTGGTGACGGGCAGGAGGCAGCTAACAGGCAGCGCAAAGGGTCAGTGTAGCCAAGCGGCACACTGATGTCCAGTCGGGGTTCTCAGAGACCCACGTCGCTCTCAACAGCTGTTCTCAACTACCTATGTGTTCAGGCCCTCGCGCGGGGTGCGCGCTTCTTTACTTCCCTCTTCACTCTCGATCCATGCCTCGGATACGGATCGAAGTGATGACGCGTCCTGAGAATTGCGCGCCTCGTGCCGTTCGTCAAGGCCCACCGGCCCGAACGGGCCCCCGGAGGGTCGCTCCAGCCGCCCCGGGGAAGGCTGTGGCAGGCCCCTGGGCGCCTCGCGGGAGACGCACGGCGAAGATCACCCTACTCGCCACCGGCGGAAGAGCAAGGCAGCCGCCACGGGTACGCCGAAGGGCGACCACCCGGATGGATGATCGCCCTTCGGTACGGACGCGGGACGCGCCCGGGGAGCCGTGAGGCCCCCGAGGTGTTACTTGACCTCGACGGAAGCGCCGGCGGCCTTGAGGGACTCGGCAGCCTTCTCGGCGGCCTCCTTGGCGACCTTCTCGAGGACCGGCTTCGGGGTGCCGTCGACGAGGTCCTTGGCCTCCTTCAGACCCAGCGAGGTCAGCTCACGCACGACCTTGATGACCTGGATCTTCTTCTCGCCGGCACCGGTGAGGATGACGTCGAACTCGTCCTGCTCCTCAGCGGCCTCGGCAACGGCGCCCGGGCCGGCCGGACCGGCGACGGCGACGGCCGCGGCGGCGGTGACGTCGAACTTCTCCTCGAAGGCCTTCACGAACTCGGAGAGCTCGATGAGGGTCATCTCCTCGAACTGCGCGAGCAGGTCGTCCTGGGACAGCTTCGCCATGACAGGCGTCCTTCCACTATTCGGCAGGTGCCGGATGTATATGTCGGCGGGCGTACGTGGAGCCCGCTGGACCGCTGAGCGTGATTACTCGGCGGCCTCGGCGGGAGCCGGAGTACCGGCACCGCCCTGCTCTTCCTTCTTGGCGCGAAGAGCTTCCGCGGTGCGGACGAACTTGGAGGGCAGGGCCTGGAAGACCTGCGCCGCCTGCGTCTGCTTGCCCTTGAAAGCACCGGCCAGCTTGGAGAGCAGAACCTCGCGGGACTCGAGGTCCGCGAGCTTCTTGATCTCATCGGCGGACAGCGCCTTACCGTCAAGGACACCGCCCTTGATGATGAGGTTCGGGTTGTCCTTGGCGAAGTCACGAAGACCCTTCGCCGACTCCACCGGGTCACCGGTGACGAAGGCAACCGCCGTCGGACCCGAGAACAGGTCGTCCAGCGCGTCGATCCCGGCCTCGTTGGCCGCAATCTTGGTCAGCGTGTTCTTCACCACGGCGTACTGGGCGTTCTCACCGAGCGAACGACGCAGCGTCTTGAGCTGCGCCACGGTGAGACCCCGGTACTCGGTCAGCACAGCGGCGTTCGAGCTGCGGAACTGGTCCGCGAGCTCGGCTACCGCGGCAGCCTTGTCGGGCCTTGCCATGAGCGTCGGCCTCCTTCCGGGTGATGAGGACCGCTCAGAAGGGGCCGGGAAAGACGAAACGCCCCAGCACAAGTGCCAGGGCGCGGCTCGACCGGACTCACGTCCGGGAGCAGTTCCACAGTCACCTGCGCAGGTCGTCCGATCTAGCGGAACCTTCGGTCACCGTCACCCTTGCGGGAGCACAGCGACGACCAGCGGTCTTTGGCTTCCTGTGGAGCGTACGCGACCGGGGGCGCGCCGGGCAAATCCGGCGCCGCCCGCCCCGGCGCGGAGGGTTTAACCGCAGGTCAGGAGGACCGATCCCGACTGCCGCTCGACGACGTCGAGGAAGTCCACGGCGTCGTCGGCCGGCGGCCTCTCGACCGGGACCTCCGTCGCGTGGTCGCCGGAGCAGACCGTGGAGTCGGACGCGGCGGTCCCGCTCTCGTCGCGCGCGGCCGGCTCGGCCACGTCGACGGTGCCGGAGCAGCGGGTCGCGGAGACGCCCCGTACGGCCTCCTGGCCGGCCTTCCTGCCGTCCCCGGCGGGCGCGGTGCCGCCGGTGTACGTGACGGTGAGCGAGCCCGAGAGACCGTCGGCCCGGCCGATGGCCCCGTGGACTCCTTCCCTCGGATACGAGGACGGGCCCCGCAACCTGTGAAGGTTGCGGGGCCCGTCCACACAGAGCACGCCTGTGACGCGGCTACCGGGTGAGCGCGGTGGCTCAGACGGCGGCCGGGTCCTCCTCGACGAGGAGGTTGCGGGTGCGGTTGGCGTCCAGCGGGATGCCGGGGCCCATCGTGGTGGCCAGTGCGGCCTTCTTGATGTAGCGGCCCTTGGCGGCGGACGGCTTCAGACGGAGGACTTCCTCCAGCGCCGCTGCGTAGTTCTCCACCAGCTTGGTCTCGTCGAACGAGACCTTGCCGATGATGAAGTGCAGGTTGGAGTGCTTGTCGACGCGGAACTCGATCTTTCCGCCCTTGATGTCGGTGACAGCCTTGGCGACATCGGGGGTGACGGTGCCGGTCTTCGGGTTCGGCATCAGACCACGCGGACCGAGCACGCGGCCGAGGCGGCCGACCTTGCCCATGAGGTCCGGGGTGGCGACGACGGCGTCGAAGTCCAGACGGCCCTTGGCCACCTCGTCGATGAGCTCGTCGGCGCCGACGATGTCGGCTCCGGCGGCTTCCGCGGCCGCAGCACGGTCACCGGTCGCGAAGACCAGGACCCGGGCGGTCTTGCCGGTGCCGTGCGGGAGGTTCACGGTGCCGCGGACCATCTGGTCGGCCTTGCGCGGGTCGACACCCAGGCGGAAGGCGACCTCGACGGTGCCGTCGAACTTCGTGGAGGCGGTGTCCTTGGCGAGGCGGACGGCCTCGAGCGGGGCGTACAGGCGCTCCCGGTCGATCTTGGCGTCCGCAGCGCGGAGGTTCTTGCTGCGCTTCACTTCTACTCCTGTGGTTTCAGAGTGTGGAGTCGTGGTGCGGACCAGCGCTTGGTCCTACCACTGGGGGTGACGGGGCTGGATCAGCCTTCGACCGTGATGCCCATGGAACGGGCGGTGCCGGCGATGATCTTCGACGCGGCGTCGAGGTCATTGGCGTTCAGGTCGGGGAGCTTCGTCGTGGCGATCTCGCGGACCTGGGCAGCCGTCAGCTTGGCGACCTTGGTCTTGTGCGGCTCGCCGGAGCCCTTCTCCACACCCGCGGCCTTGAGGATCAGCTTGGCGGCCGGCGGAGTCTTCGTGATGAAGGTGAAGGAGCGGTCCTCGTAGACCGTGATCTCCACCGGCACGACCATGCCACGCTGCGACTCGGTCGCGGCGTTGTAGGCCTTGCAGAACTCCATGATGTTGACGCCGTGCTGACCGAGCGCGGGGCCGACCGGCGGGGCCGGGTTCGCCGCACCGGCGTTGATCTGGAGCTTGATAAGCCCCGTGACCTTCTTCTTCTTGGGAGGCATTGCTCTCTCCGGGTCCTAGTGAGAGGTGTTTCGCCGCCGATCCGGTCATCCGGATGGAGGCATACCGCACAACGATAACGGGTATAGGTGTGCGACCAAAAACCCAGCAGGTCAGAGCGGCCGCGAAGCCCCTCTGACCTGCTGGGTAGGCATGTGTCCAGATACCGGCGGGAAGCGCTAGTTCTTCTGGATCTGGTCGAAGCTCAGCTCGACCGGGGTCTCGCGGCCGAAGATCTCGACGAGGCCCTTGACCTTCTTCGAGTCGGCGTTGATCTCGTTGATCGTGGCCTGGAGCGTGGCGAACGGGCCGTCGGTGACGGTGACCGAGTCGCCGACCTCGAAGTCCAGCACCTGGACCTCGACCTTGCGGGCCGGAGCCGGCTTGCCCTCGGCCTCGGCGGCCTCGCGGGCGGCCTTCTCCTCGGCCTCCGGGGCGAGCATCTTGACGATCTCGTCCAGGGTCAGCGGGTACGGGTCGTAGGCGTTGCCCACGAAGCCGGTGACGCCCGGCGTGTTCCGGACGACGCCCCAGGACTCGTTCGTCAGGTCCATGCGCACCAGCACATAGCCGGGGAGCTTGTTCTGCCGGACGTTCTTGCGCTCACCGTTCTTGATCTGGACGATTTCCTCTTCAGGCACCTCGGCCTGGTAGATGAACTCCTCCACGTTGAGCGAGACGGCGCGCTGCTCCAGGTTGGCCTTCACGCGCTTCTCGTACCCGGCGTAGGTGTGGATGACGTACCACTCGCCGGGGAGACCGCGCAGCTCGTCACGGAGGGCGGCGACGGGGTCGACGGGGGCGGCCGGCTCGGCCTCCTCCTCGTCGGCGCTCTCGTCGTCGTCGGCCTCGGCGTCTCCCGCAGCCTCGGCGACGGCGGCGTCCTCGTCGGCCTCGACCGTCTCGTCCGCCACGGCCTCGGTGTCCACAGCGGCCTCGGCCCGGTCGGGCTCCACGGAGTCAGCAGCCTCAACGATGTCGAGCTCGTCCTTGCCGGACTTGGAGGCGCCCGCCTCGGGCTCGACGGAGTCGTTCAGGTTCGGGTCAGACACGATGGCTGCTTCTTCCTGGATACAAAGGGTGGAACATGCGGAGGGGGGCGCCGGTCGGACGCCTTCCGCCGGCTCAGCCGAAGACGTACTTGATGACCCGCGCGAATCCCATGTCGAGAACGGTAACGATACCGATCATCACGACGACGAACACGATGACGACGGAGGTGTACGTCGTCAGCTGGCTGCGGGTCGGCCAGACAACCTTACGGAGTTCGGCGACGATCTGGCGGTAGAACAGCGCGAGGCGGCCCAGAGGACCCTTCTTGCCGCGCTTGCCGCCCTTCCGAGTCTTCTTCTTGGACTCGGGGGATTCATCCTCAGCATCAGGCATGTCGATGGAGCCCACGGCGTCCGTCACGCTTCTCACCTGATTCCGGGTCGTGGCCGTGCCGCGCCCGGTGGAGCCGCACGGCTGTGCAATGAAGTACGTACATGCGCACACATCCTGGCGAAGGAGTGTGTAGCAGGGCCGGAGGGACTTGAACCCCCAACCGCTGGTTTTGGAGACCAGTGCTCTACCAATTGAGCTACGACCCTTTGTGGTTTCCACCAACCTACCGCATCCTCCCCGGTGCCCGGGCGCAGGAACAGTGCGGCTGGTGAAGGCCAACGACAGGTGAGTGTACGTGCTCGGGGCCGCTGCGTCGAACAGACAACTACCGACCGGTCCTGTCCGGTTCCCGTACAGCTCGTGTCCGGTCCCTGAAACCCGTGTGCCGACGGGTTTTCCGGTCTGGGAGCATGGCCCCATGAGCGCTGCAACTTCCCCGTCCGAGCGCAGGGTTTCCGCCCGCGTCGGTGCGATCTCCGAGTCCGCGACCCTCGCCGTCGACGCCAAGGCCAAGGCCCTCAAGGCCGCCGGCCGTCCGGTGATCGGCTTCGGTGCCGGTGAGCCCGATTTCCCGACACCCGACTACATCGTCGACGCCGCGGTCGAGGCCTGCCGCACCCCGAAGTACCACCGCTACACCCCGGCCGGGGGCCTCCCCGAGCTGAAGGCCGCGATCGCCGAGAAGACCCTGCGGGACTCCGGCTACGAGGTCGACGCCAGCCAGATCCTGGTGACCAACGGCGGCAAGCAGGCCATCTACGAGGCCTTCGCCGCGATCCTCGACCCGGGCGACGAGGTCATCGTCCCCGCCCCGTACTGGACCACCTACCCCGAGTCGATCCGGCTCGCGGGCGGTGTCCCGGTCGAGGTCGTCGCCGACGAGACCACCGGCTACCGGGTCTCCGTCGAGCAGTTGGAGGCCGCGCGCACCGAGCGGACCAAGGTCGTCCTCTTCGTCTCGCCGTCCAACCCGACCGGCGCCGTCTACAGCGAGGCCGACGCCGAGGCGATCGGCCGCTGGGCCGTCGAGCACGGCCTGTGGGTGATGACCGACGAGATCTACGAGCACCTCGTGTACGGCGACGCGACGTTCACCTCGCTCCCGGCGATCGTGCCCGAGCTGCGCGACAAGTGCATCGTGGTCAACGGCGTCGCCAAGACGTACGCGATGACCGGCTGGCGCGTGGGGTGGATCATCGGCCCCAAGGACGTCGTGAAGGCCGCGACCAACCTCCAGTCGCACGCCACCTCCAACGTCTCCAACGTGGCCCAGGTCGCCGCGCTCGCGGCCGTCTCCGGCCCGCTGGACGCCGTCGCGGAGATGCGGACCGCCTTCGACCGCCGCCGCAAGCTCATCGTGCGGATGCTCAACGAGATCGACGGCGTGTTCTGCCCGGAGCCCGAGGGCGCGTTCTACGCCTACCCGTCGGTCAAGGGGCTGCTCGGCAAGGAGATCCGCGGCAAGCGCCCGGCGGACTCGGTCGAGCTGGCCGCCCTGATCCTGGACGAGGCCGAGGTCGCGGTCGTCCCGGGCGAGGCCTTCGGCACCCCGGGGTACCTCCGCCTCTCCTACGCCCTGGGCGACGACGACCTGATCGAGGGCGTCTCCCGCATCCAGAAGCTGCTGGCCGAGGCCAAGGCCTGAGAAGCCCGCGCGATTGTGCCCCCGGCCGCCACGGCCGGGGGCACTTTTCGTCCAGGGCCCACTCCAAAGAGGAAAGCGGCTTTCGCTCCGGCCCGCCCGTGCGGCAGGATCTTCCGATGGAGCGTGATGTACGTCTGTTGCCCAAGGCCCACCTGCACCTGCACTTCACCGGGTCGATGCGGCCCACCACCCTGCTCGAACTCGCCGACAAGTACGGGGTCCACCTCCCCGACGCACTGACCGGCGGCGAGCCGCCCAGACTGCGGGCGACCGACGAGCGCGGCTGGTTCCGCTTCCAGCGGCTCTACGACATCGCCCGGTCCTGCCTCAGATCCCCCGAGGACATCCACCGGCTGGTCCGCGAGAGCGCCCAGGAGGACGTCTCGGACGGCTCCGGCTGGCTGGAGATCCAGGTAGACCCCACCTCGTACGCCCCGCTGCTCGGCGGACTGATCCCGGCCATCGAGATCATCCTGGACGCGGTGGACAGCGCCTCGCGGGACACCGGGCTCGGGATGCGCGTGGTGATCGCCGCGAACCGGATGAAGCACCCGCTGGACGCCCGCACCCTGGCCCGGCTGGCCGTGCGGTACGCGGACCGGGGCGTCGTCGGCTTCGGGCTCTCCAACGACGAGCGGCGCGGGATGGCCCGCGACTTCGACCGGGCCTTCGCCATCGCCCGGGACGGCGGTCTGCTGGCCGCGCCGCACGGCGGGGAGCTGGCGGGACCCTCCAGCGTCCGCGACTGCCTGGACGACCTGGACGCCTCCCGCATCGGCCACGGGGTCCGGGCGGCCGAGGACCCCCGGCTGATGGCGCGGCTGGCCGAGCGCCAGGTGACCTGTGAGGTCTGCCCGTCCTCCAACGTGGCCCTCGGCGTCTACGAGAAGGCCGCTGACGTCCCCCTGCGCACTCTGTTCGACGCGGGGGTGCCGATGGCCCTGGGCGCGGACGACCCGCTGCTGTTCGGCTCGCGGCTGGCCGCGCAGTACGAACTGGTCCGCCGCGACCACGGCTTCACCGACGCGGAGCTGGCCGAGCTGGCCCGCCAGTCGGTCCGCGGCTCGGCGGCGCCCGTCGACGTACGGCGGAAGCTGCTGTCGGGGATCGACGACTGGCTGGCTAGCTGATCCCGGCCAGCAGCGTGCGGACGAGGGCCGCGGCGAACTCCTCCGGCGGCTGCGGGGGCGTGCCGCCGGGCAGCGCGTCGTAGGCGAAGGCCCGCTGGGCGCAGGCGCCGAGCAGGAGTGAGGCGGCCGCGTAGGTGTCGGCGTCCGCCCGGAGCCGGCCCGCGCGCCGCTCGGCGCGGAGGTAGCCGTCGAGCCCCTGGATCGGCATGTGGGGGCCGGTGCCCAGCTCCCGCATGCGCTCCTCGTGACGGCGTTTGAGCTGCGGTTCGGCGTACAGGGACGCGGCCATCGGGAACGTCTGCTCGTAGAAGAGCGCGGCCTGCCGGGCGACCTCGGTGAGGTTGCCCTCGACGGTGCCCTCCCCCGCCACCAGCCCGGCGAGCAGCCCGCCGAGCCCCGGCAGCCGCTCCTTGAGGACGGTGACGAAGAGCTCTTCCTTGCTGGGGAAGTACTTGTACAGCGCCGCCTCCGAGCAGCCGGCCGCCCGTGCGATCTCCTTGGTGGTGGTCCGGGCGAGGCCGATGGAGAGCATCAGCTCATGGGCGGCGTCGACGATCCGGACCCGGGCGGGCTTCGGCTCCACAGCACTCCCTCGGTCGCTTGACGGGTGGATGACCAACCACCCACCCTAGGGGTGAGTGAATACTTACCCACCTGAGGAGAGTGCCATGCGGCTCACGGTGTTCGGCGCGACCGGCGGTGTCGGCCGGGAGATCGTGGGCCAGGCGCTCGCGGCGGGCCACGAGGTGACGGCGGTGGTCCGGGACCCGGACCGGCTGCCGGAAGGGCCGGACCCGGCCGCGCCGCACGGGGTCGTCGCCCTGGACGACCCGGCGGCCGTCCGGGCGGCGGTGGCGGGGCGGGACGCGGTGCTCTCGGGGCTCGGCGCGCGGGGCCGGCGGCCGGACGGGATCGCGGAGCGGCTGACCGGGCGGATCGTGGCGGCGATGGAGGCCGAGGGGGTGCGGCGGCTGGTGGTGGTGAGCGCGGGGCCGGTGGGTCCGAAGGCGGCGGGCGATCCGCTGGTCGACCGGCTCGCCCGCAAGGCGGTCGAGGCGGTGCTGGCCGAGGTGTACGCCGATCTCGCCCGGATGGAGGCGGTACTGGCCCGCAGTGCGACGGAGTGGACCGCGGTGCGCCCGCCGAGGCTGACGGACGGACCGCGTACGGGCGTCTACCGGCGGGCCGTGGGCGGGACGCCGCGCAGCAGCCGGACCATCTCCCGGGCCGACGTGGCGCACGCGATGCTGGCGCTGGTCGACGACCCGGCGGCGGTGCGGACCGGCGTGGGTGTGGCGTACTGAGCGTCGGCGCCCCGGCGGCTCAGAGGCTGACGCCGACCGTCACCGGCTCATTGACCAGGGTGACGCCGAAGGCGGCGTGGACCCCGGCGACGACCTCACGGGCCAGGGCGAGGAGGTCGTCGGTGGTGGCCTCGCCGCGGTTGGTCAGGGCGAGGGTGTGCTTGGTGGAGATCCGGGCGGGGCCGGTCCCGTACCCCTTGGTGAAGCCCGCCCGGTCGATCAGCCAGGCCGCGGAGGTCTTGGTGCGGCCGTCCCCGGCGGGGAACGCGGGGGGCGTCACCTCCGGGCCGAGGCGCTCGTGGACCCGGGCCAGGAACTCCTCGAAAGCGGCCCCGTCGAGGATCGGATTGGTGAAGAAGGAGCCCGCGGACCAGGTGTCGTGGTCCTCCGGGTCGAGCACCATGCCCTTGCCCGCGCGCAGCTTCAGCACGGTCTCCCGGGCGGCCGTCAGGGCGACGCGCTCCCCCTGCCCGACGCCCATGGCCCGGGCCGTCTCCGGGTACGCGAGGGGCGCGGAGAGCCCGTCGGCGTCCTCCAGCGCGAACCGGACGCGCAGGACCACGAAGCGGTCGGGCTCCGCCTTGAAGCGGCTGTGGCGGTACGAGAAGGAGCACTCCGCGTTGGGCAGGGTGACCGTCTCCCCGGTGCGCCGGTCGTAGGCGACGACCTCCGTGATGGTGGAGGAGACCTCCTGCCCGTACGCCCCGACGTTCTGGATCGGCGTGGCGCCCGCGGAGCCGGGGATTCCGGCCAGGCACTCGATGCCCGCGAGGCCCGCCTCCACGGTCCGGGCGACGGCGTCGGTCCAGACCTCGCCGGCCGCCAGCTCCAACGACGTGCCGGAGAGGGCGAAGCCCTCGGTGGCGATGCGCAGCGCGGTGCCGTCGAAGCCCTTGTCGCCGATGACCAGGTTGGAACCGCCGCCGACGACCAGCAGCGGGGTGCCGCTCGCGTCGGCCTCGCGCACGGCGGCGATCACCTCGGCGTCGGTGGTGGCCGTCAGCAGCCGGGTGGCGGGGCCGCCGAGCCGGAAGGTGGTCAGGGGGGCGAGGGGGGCATCGTGGAGTTCCTGCACGGGACAAGGGTACGGTCCGCGGCTCCGCCGCTCGGGCGGGGCCACGGACCGTGGGTCCGGTTCGACCGTCGTGCGCCCGCTCAGGCCCCGTACGGCTTCCGCGTGCTGCTCAGGCGAGCCTGACGACGGCGCGGGACATGCCCAGCACCTTCTTGCCGTCGCAGACGGCCACCAGGTCCACCCGGACCAGGTTGTCCTCCAGCTTGGCCGCGACCTTGCCGCTGACCTCGATCAGGGCGCCCTTGTCGTCGTTGGGCACGACGACCGGCTTGGTGAACCGCACCCCGTAGTCGACGACCGCGCCCGGGTCCCCGGCCCAGTCCGTGACCACGCGGATCGCCTCGGCCATCGTGAACATGCCGTGCGCGATCACGTCCGGCAGCCCGACCTCGACCGCGAACTTCTCGTTCCAGTGGATCGGGTTGAAGTCGCCCGAGGCGCCCGCGTACCGCACGAGCGTCGCCCGTGTCACCGGGAACGACTGCGCGGGCAGCTCCGTACCGACCTCGACCTCGTCGAAGGAGACCTTCGCCGTCATCACGCCTCCTCGGCGGCGCGCGCCACCAGCTTCGTGAGCGCCGAGACGACCAGCTCGCCGCTCTCGTCGTGCACGTCCCCGCGGATGTCCACGATGTCGTTGCCCGCCAGGGACTTGATGCCCTCGATGGTGGAGGTGACCGTCAGCCGGTCCCCCGCCCGTACCGGACGCACGTAGGAGAACTTCTGGTCGCCGTGGACGACCCGGCTGTAGTCCAGGCCCAGCTGCGGGTCCTGCACCACTTCGCCGGCGGCCCGGTAGGTGATGGAGAAGACGAAGGTGGGCGGGGCGATCACATCGGGGTGGCCGAGCGCGCGGGCCGCGTCCACATCGACGTACGCCGGATGGGCATCGCCCACCGCCTCGGCGAACTCGCGGATCTTCTCCCGGCCTACCTCGTACGCAGGGGTGGGCGGATAGGTCCGCCCCACGAAGGACTGGTCGAGCGCCATGCGCGCGCTACCTCCTGATGGAAAGACGAATAAGGGCACGCCCCTGTGCGGGGAACGACCCCGTACAACGACACGAGGCCGCCCCCAGAGGGGGCGGCCTCGTGTACGAGCCTGATTCAGCGCGTTTCGCGGTGCGCGGTGTGCGAGTTGCAGCGCGGGCAGTGCTTCTTCATCTCAAGACGGTCCGGGTTGTTACGCCGGTTCTTCTTGGTGATGTAGTTCCGCTCCTTGCACTCCACGCAGGCCAGCGTGATCTTCGGGCGGACGTCGGTGGCAGCCACGTGAGTGCTCCTTGGACGGACGATGGACGGATGAACGCATAAAAGAGTAGCCGATCGAAGGACCGACCCAACAATCGGCTACCGTTAGTAGCGGTGACCGGACTTGAACCGGTGACACAGCGATTATGAGCCGCTTGCTCTACCGACTGAGCTACACCGCTTTGATGATGAGTCCCCCCGCCGAAGCGGGGTTTCCCGATCACCAGAGCCCCAATGCGGAATCGAACCGCAGACCTTCTCCTTACCATGGAGACGCTCTACCGACTGAGCTATTGGGGCGAGCGAGGAAGACATTACACGGTCCCCGGCCGATCGCCCAAATCCGTTTCCGCACCGCCCCCGGGCCGTCGGGCCGGGCCCGCCCACACCCCCTGATCAGGCCTTGATCCACCTCACGCGGCCTTCCGGACGGCCTCCTTCCCCGGCTCGGCGCGGCCGCGCCGGTACGACTATTCAGCTCCCCCCGGAAGCCGCCGTGCCACGGGCCGCCGACGCGGCCATGATCGACGGGACCACTCCAGGCCCGGCCGCTCCGTGCGGTCCCGCACCCCTCCCAGGAGCGCGATGCCCGACAGCCGGCCACGGCGGCCCGACGACAACGCGCCGGACAGCGCCGACGCGGCCACCACCGACCCCGCCCCCGCCCTCGTCCTGAGCGGCGCCCGCCTCGCCGACGGACGCGCGGTCGACGTACGCCTCGGCGGCAGCCGTATCGAGGCCGTCGGCACCGCGGGCAGCCTGACCTCCCGCGGCCCCCGCATCGACCTGCGCGGCTACCTCCTGCTCCCCGCCCCGGCCGAACCCCACGCCCACGGCGACACCGCCCTCACCGCCGACGCGGACGGCCCGGGGCCCGCGTCGCACCGCTCCGAGGACATCCAGCGCCGCGCCACCGAGGCCGCCCTGCTCCAGCTCGGCCACGGCGCCACCGCCCTGCGCGCCCACGTCCGGATCGGCGACGTCCAGGGGCTCGCCGCGCTGGAGGCGGTGCTCCAGGCCCGCCGGGCGCTGCGCGGCCTCGCCGACCTGACCGCGGTCGCCGTCCCCCGGCTGCTCACCGGGGTCGCCGGGGCCGAGGGCCTCGCCCTGCTCCGGGACGCCGTGAAGATGGGCGCGGCGGTCGTCGGCGGCTGCCCCGACCTGGACCCCGACCCGACCGGCTACACGGCTGCGGTGCTGGAGGTCGCCGCCGAGCACGGCTGCCCGGTCGACCTGCACACCGACGGCGACGACCCGGCCCGGCTGGCCCGTCTCGCCGCGATGGCCGGGGGGCTGCGCCCCGGGGTCGCCCTCGGCCCCTGCGCCGGGCTCGCCCACCTCCCCCTGGAGACCGCGGGCCGGGCCGCCGACCAGCTGGCCGCCGCCGGGATCACCGTCGTCTGCCTCCCCCAGGGCGGCTGTACGGGCTCCGAGCGCCGCACGACCGCTCCCGTACGCCTCCTGCGCTCCGCGGGCGTCCGCGTGGCGGCGGGGAGCGGCGCACTGCGCGACACGGCCAATCCGGTGGGGCGCGGCGACCCGCTGGAGGCCGCGTACCTCCTCGCCTCGCAGCACGGCCTGCGCGCCGAGCACGCCTACGCCATGGTCTCCGCGACGGCCCGTGCCGCCCTCGGTCTGCCCGACGTCCGGGTGGAGGCGGGTTTCCCGGCCGAACTCCTCGCCGTACGCGGTGAACGGCTGTCCGCCGCGCTCTCCCTCGCGTACAGCCGGATCGTCATCCACCGCGGCCGGGTCGTCGCCCGTACCAGCGCCGTACGGGAGTACTGCGACTCCGAGCCCGATCCGGCCGCCGGTCCCGATCTCCCCCGCCAGGGGCGGCCCGACTCCGGTGGCGGGCCGGGGAGCTGAGCACACGGTGGCCGCCGGGCGTACGGTCGGAGGTATGCGCATTGTCATCGCAGGTGGACACGGACAGATCGCCCAGCGACTGGAGCGGCTGCTCGCCGCTCGCGGGGATGAGGCCGTAGGGCTCATCCGCGACCCCGGACAGAGTCAGACCCTCACCGATCTCGGTGCCGAACCCGTCGTGCTGGACCTGGAGTCGGCCACCGTGGAGGAGGCCGCCGAGGTGCTGCGCGGCGCCGACGCGGCCGTCTTCGCGGCGGGTGCGGGGCCCGGCAGCGGCGCCGCCCGCAAGGACACCGTGGACCGGGGCGCCGCCGTCCTCTTCGCCGACGCGGCCCAGGCCGCGGGCGTACGCCGGTACATCGTCATCTCCTCCATGGGCGCCGATCCCGAGCACCCCGGCGACGAGGTGTTCGACACCTACCTGAGGGCGAAGGGCGCGGCGGACGCCGACGTACGCTCCCGGACCGCGCTGGACTGGACGATCCTGCGCCCCGGCATGCTCACCGACGACGCGGGCAAGGGCCTGGTCCTGCTGGCCGCGAAGACCGGCCGCGGACCGATCCCCCGCGACGACGTGGCGGCCACGCTCCTGGAGCTCCTGGACACCCCGGCGACGGCGGGCCTGACCCTGGAGCTGATCGCGGGGAACGTCCCGGTCACGGTGGCGGTGAAGGACGTGGCGGGGAACTGAGCCGGGGATCGGCGCCGGGGCCGCGGGCCGGGGGTCTCCTCCGGCTCCGGGCCCGCTCCGACAACGAGGAAGCCCCCGACCGGAAGAACCGGTCGGGGGCTTCGTTCGCGTGGCGGCGCCAGGGTTCGAACCTGGGTAGGCTGAGCCGGCAGATTTACAGTCTGCTCCCTTTGGCCACTCGGGCACACCGCCTCGAACGACGCGTCGGATCCCAGCTGGTGGGCTCCTTGGCGACGACGTAAACAATACCTGATGGCCAGGGGTGCTCCGCCACCTCATTGATCAGCAGCCGGAGGGTGCGGCGGTGGCTAGGCTTTGCGCTGTATCCCACGCACATTCGACGCAAGGAGCCACACGTCATGGCCGACTCCAGTTTCGACATCGTCTCGAAGGTCGAGCGGCAGGAGGTCGACAACGCCCTCAACCAGGCCGCCAAGGAGATCTCCCAGCGTTACGACTTCAAGGGCACGGGCGCCTCGATCTCGTGGTCCGGCGAGAAGATCCTGATGGAGGCGAACGGCGAGGAGCGGGTCAAGGCGATCCTCGACATCTTCCAGTCCAAGCTGATCAAGCGGGGCATCTCGCTGAAGTCCCTGGACGCCGGTGAGCCGCAGCTCTCCGGCAAGGAGTACAAGATCTTCGCCTCCATCGAGGAGGGCATCTCCCAGGAGAACGCCAAGAAGGTGGCGAAGATCATCCGCGACGAGGGCCCCAAGGGCGTCAAGGCCCAGGTCCAGGGTGACGAGCTGCGTGTCAGCTCGAAGAGCCGGGACGACCTCCAGGCCGTGCAGACGCTGCTGAAGGGCAAGGACCTCGACTTCGCGATCCAGTTCGTGAACTACCGGTAGTCCGTGAACTGCGGGCAGAACGGTTCGCGCGTGAAGGGGCATGTCGTCGGGGTGGGCCCGGACGCCGTGCCCCTTCGCGTTCCGGGGCCGCCCTGCTCCATGTCCGAATACCGCCAGCCGGGAGCCCCGGCGCGGAGCAGACTGTCCGTGCGGACACGGACGGGCCGTGGTCCGCACGGTTCTCCGGTCGAAGGAAGTGAGCGGTCGTGACGACGGTGTACACGCGGGTGGCGAGTCCCCTGGGCGAGTTGCTGCTGGTGGGCGAGTCGGACGGGACGGCGGGCGGGCTGCGGCTGGTGTCGCTGTCCGTCCCCGGGCAGAAGGGCGGCGCGGCCGTCCAGGACGGGTGGCAGCGGGAGCCCGAGCTGTTCGCGGAGGTCGTGGCGCAGGTGGAGGCGTACTTCGCCGGGCGGTCGACGGGGTTCGACGTGCCGTTCGCGGAAGGCGTGGGTACGGAGTTCCAGCGGCGCGTCTGGAAGGTGCTGGAGGAGATCCCGTACGGGCAGACCCTGTCGTACGGCGAGGTCGCCGCGCGGGTGGGGGCCTCGGGTGCCGGAGTGCGGGCGGTGGGGACGGCGATCGGGAGGAACCCGCTGCTGGTCGTGCGGCCGTGCCACCGGGTGATCGGCGCGGACGGGGCGCTGCGGGGGTACGCGGGCGGGCTGGAGCGCAAGCAGTTGCTGCTGGGGCTGGAGGGGGCCGCCTGTGTGGCGGGCGCGGAGCCCGCGTGACGTGGTGAGGGTGGGCTGTCGAGGCCGGTGTGATGGCTTGAGGGCGGTGTGACGGATGGGCGCGCGTGGGGTTCCGGGGGCTTCGGGCGGGCTGTTCCCCCGGCCCCGGCAGGTGGTCGCGCCCGGCGCCGTACACGTACCGGAGTGGCTTCCGGCGGAGCGGCGGCGGGAGTTGGTGGCGGCGTGCCGGGAGTGGGCGCGGGGGCCCGTTCCGCTGCGGCACACGGTGTTGCCGGGCGGCGGGGTGATGTCCGTGCGGACGGTGTGCCTGGGGTGGCACTGGCAGCCGTACCGGTACACGCGCACGGCCGACGACGTGAACGGGGCCCGGGTGGCCGCCGTGCCGCGCTGGCTGGTCGACCTGGGGCGCGCGGCGGTGGCGGAGGCGTACGGGGACGAGGGCGCGGCGGAGGCGTTCACTCCGGACACCGCGCTGATCAACTTCTACGACGGCGCGGCCCGGATGGGGATGCACCAGGACAAGGAGGAGCGGTCGGGCGCTCCGGTGGTGTCGTTGAGCGTCGGTTCGACGTGCGTGTTCCGCTTCGGGAACACCGAGGGCCGCGGGCAGCCTTACACGGACGTGGAGTTGGTCTCCGGGGACCTCTTCGTCTTCGGCGGTCCCTCGCGCTTCGCGTTCCACGGGGTGCCGAAGGTCTACGCGGGAACGGCCGACCCGGATGCGGGGATGCGGGCCGGCCGGCTGAACGTGACGTTGCGGGAGACCGGGCTGAGTTGAACGGCGCCCTCGGTCGGCCGCACCTACGGCCCTGACGCCCGGTCAGCGGTGCGCGGGCCGAGGCCCAGGCCCCCTGCGGGTGGGTCAGCGGTGCGCGGCCCGACGCCCAAGCTCCTGCGGGTGGGTCAGCGGCGTTCGCGGGAGTGGCCGAAGAGCACCCGGTAGAGGATCAGCAGGACCAGGGAGCCGGCGATGGCGGCGATCCAGGTCGCGGTGTCGTAGAAGTCGTTGCTGATGGGACGGTCGAGGAACTGGCTGGAGAGCCAGCCTCCGACGAACGCACCGGCGATGCCGATGAGGGTGGTCCCGACGATCCCGCCCGGATCGCGACCCGGGAGCAGGATTTTCGCTATGACTCCGGCGAGCAGCCCGAGAACGATCCAACTGATGATGCCCATGTCGACCTACCTACCCCTTGCTCGGTTCTGAAACACAGGACGCCGGGGGTGGGGTGATCGGTTGCTCAGCGGGTGGCGAAGGGCTGGTCGCTGGGGACGATCTCCTTGCCGAAGGGCATGAGCGAGACGGGGATCAGCTTGAAGTTGGCGATGCCCAGGGGGATGCCGATGATCGTGATGCAGAGGGCGATGCCGGTGGTGATGTGGCCGAGGGCGAGCCACCATCCGGCGAGGATCAGCCAGAGGACGTTTCCGGCGCAGGAGGGCGATCCGGCGTCCCGGCGGTCGACGACGGTGTAGCCGAAGGGCCAGAGCGCGTACACCCCGATCCTGAAGGCGGCGATGCCGAACGGGATGCCGATGATGGTGATGCAGAGCAGGACGCCCGCGAGGAGATAGCCGAGGAACATCCAGAACCCGCACAGCACGAGCCAGATGATGTTCAGGATGGTTTTCATGGGCGGCGACCTGCCATCTGTTCCAGTCGGGCGATGCGCTCCGCCATCGGCGGATGGGTGGAGAACATCTTGGCCATCCCCTGTCCGGGGCGGAAGGGGTTCGCGATCATCATGTGGCTCGCGGTCTCGATCTTGGGCTCCGGGGGCAACGGTAGCTGTTTCGTTCCTGCGTCGAGTTTGCGCAGGGCGCTGGCGAGGGCCAGGGGGTCCCCGGTGAGCTGGGCCCCGGAGGCGTCGGCCTCGTACTCCCGGGAGCGGCTGACGGCGAGCTGGATGACGGAGGCGGCGAGCGGGCCCAGGATCATGATGAGGAGCATGCCCAGCAGACCGGGGCCCTCGTCGTCGTTGGAGCGGCCGATGGGGATGAGCCAGGCGAAGTTGACCAGGAACATGACGACGGAGGCGAGGGCTCCGGCGACGGAGGAGATGAGGATGTCCCGGTTGTAGACATGGCTCAGCTCATGGCCCAGGACGCCGCGCAGCTCCCGCTCGTCGAGGATCTGGAGGATGCCCTCGGTGCAGCACACGGCCGCGTTGCGCGGGTTGCGGCCGGTGGCGAAGGCGTTGGGCGCCTGGGTCGGTGAGATGTAGAGGCGGGGCATCGGCTGCCGTGCCGCCGTGGACAGCTCACGGACGATCCGGTAGATCTGCGGCGCCTCGAACTCGCTGACGGGGCGGGCCCGCATGGCGCGCAGGGCGAGCTTGTCGCTGTTCCAGTAGGCGTAGGCGTTGGTGCCGACGGCCACGACGAGGGCGACCACGAGACCCGTACGTCCGAAGAAGCTGCCGATGATGATGATGAGTGCGGACAGTCCCCCGAGGAGTACGGCGGTTTTCAGCCCGTTGTGCCGGCGGTGCACGGTACGCCCTCCAAGTGGTGCAGCAGGGGAACCCTTTGCGTGGTGGTGCTCCACTCCCCCAGTGGAGCCTCCCGTACTGGTCAACGCCAGGCGAGGGGAGCTGGTTCCCCGGTGCGTGCGGCCGGAGGGCGGGCCCGGTGCGGCGTGATCCGGCCGGTCCGGGCCCCTGACCCGTGCGGCGCGGCACTGAGCCGTACGGGTGGAGGGGTGCGACGGTGGGGGCGCGCCCCCGTGCGTCAGCGCTGGACGGGCAGCTTGGCGAGGGAGAGGGCCTCGGGGTCGGGCTCGACCTCGCTGGTGCAGTGGCCGCAGCGGGAGGCGATGGCGGGGATCGGGCTGTAGCAGCGCGGGCAGTCGCGGAGGGCGGCCTTGATGTCGACCTCCTCCTCCTTGGCGAAGCGGTTCTGCACCTTGGTCATGGGGACGACGACGCAGAAGTAGAGCACCGCGGCGGTGATGAGGAAGGCGATGGCGGCCGCGAGGAACTTTCCGTACGGGAAGATCGTGCCCTCGACCGCGAACTCGGCCGCGCTGAAGTCACCCACCGAGCCGGTGGCGAGGCCGATCAGCGGGGTGATGAAGGCGGTGCTGAAGCCGGTGACGACGGCGGTGAAGGCTGCTCCGACGGCGAGGCCGATCGCCATCGAGATGACGTTTCCGCGCAGGATGAAGTCCTTGAACCCGTTCAGCACTGCTCTCTCTCCTCTGTGGATTTCGTACGTCTTCGTCGTGTACGGGACGCATGCAGCCATGACCTTGCCCTGTGGCGGCGGCCCCGGGCAAACCGATCTTCGGGGGCAGGCGGGCGTCAGAAGAGGGTGACTGCGGCGAACCTCAGGACGAGCTGGGGGGCGCCGGAGAGGAGGACGCCGACGACGGCGGTGAGGGCGATCGCCGTGGTCAGCGGGGCGGGGACGGAGGGTCGGCGGGGCGTTCCGGAGGCCGGCGCTCCGCCGCTGGTCCCCGCCTCGTCCGGGCTCCTGAAGAGGATCGCGGTCCACTGAAGGTAGTAGTAGAGCGCGATCACGACGTTGACGGCCATGACGACGGCGAGCCAGCCGAGACCGGCGTCGACGGCCGCCGAGAAGACGGTGACCTTCGCGAAGAGCCCGATGATGCCGGGCGGCAGCCCGGCCAGGCAGAGCAGGAAGAAGCCGAGCGCGAGGGCGGCGAGGGGGCGGGTGGCGTACAGGCCCCGGTAGTCGTCGACGCGGTTGCCGGGGTGCGTACGGGAGACCAGGGCGGCGACGGCGAAGGCGCCGAGGTTCACGACGGCGTACATGAGGGCGTACGCGACGGTGGAGCCGATCTGTTCGTCGCTGGAGTACGCGGCGGCCGCGATCGGGACGAGCAGGTAGCCGGCCTGCGCGACGGAGGACCAGGCGAGCAGCCGGACGGCGCCGCGGTCGCGGTCGGTCCGCTGGCGCAGGGCCGCGACGTTGCCGACGGTCATGGTGAGGGCTGCCAGGACGGCGACGGCGGGGCCCCAGACGTCGGCGTAGGAGGGGAACGCCACGACCGTGACCAGGATGAGCCCGGAGAAGCCGACCGTCTTGCCGACGACGGACAGATAGGCGGCGATCGGGAGCGGCGCCCCTGTATAGGTGTCGGGAACCCAGAAGTGGAAGGGGGCTGCCGCCACTTTGAAGGCGAAGCCCACGAGAGTGAGCACGACACCGGTCTTGGCGAGCGTGTCGAGCGCCGGGGGCACGTCGTCCAGGCGGGCGGCGATCTCGGTGAGGTGCAGGGTGCCCGTGACCGCGTACACGAAGCTGACGCCGAGGAGGGTGACGGCGGTGGCGACGACGGAGGAGAGGAAGAACTTGAGCGCGGCCTCGGAGGAGCGCCGGTCGCCGCGCAGGATGCCGACGAGCGCGAAGGCGGGCAGCGAGGCGACCTCCAGGGCGACGACGAGCGTGGCGAGGTCGCGGGAGGCGGGCAGCAGGGCCGCGCCCGCCGCGGAGGCCAGGAGCAGGAAGCCGTACTCCCCCGCCGGGAGCTTCCGGGTGTCGTCGAGGGAGAGCAGCGCCGTGAGGAAGGCCCCGCCGAGGACGAGGGCCTGGATGACCAGGGTGAAGTGGTCGGCGGTGTAGCTGCACGGCTGGGTGCCGGTGGTGACGCAGAAGGTGGCTCGGTCACCGGCGCGCAGCGGGATGAGGAGGGCCAGGGCGGCGGCGAGGGCGGTGAGGGTTCCGTAGCCGAGGAGCTTCTTGCGGTGGGCGGGGAGGAAGAGGTCCGCGACGAGGACCAGGAGGGCGGCCAGCGCGGTGAGGGTGGGCGGTGCGATGGCGAGCCAGTCGACGCTCTGGACGACGCTGGGGGCGGTGTCGGCCGCGGTGGTGAGGGCGCCCGGGGCGGCGCTGGGGTCCGCGGTCACGACTTGCCTCCTGCGAGGAGCTTCTGCACGGCCGGATCGGTGAGGCCGAGGAGGACCGCGGGCCAGAGTCCGGTGAGGACGGTGAGGGCGGCGAGCGGGGTCCAGGTGGCGGCTTCGTACGTCTGGATGTCGGCGAGTCGGGCGGTGGTGGCGCCCGGCTGCGCGGTGGCGGGCCGGGGCGGGGTGGCCGTGGACGGCCCGGTTCCGGAGGGTTCGGGTGCGCCGGCCGGTTCGGGTACGTCGGCCGGGGTGGCGGCGGGCGAGAGCTCGGAGTGGGGCGTGTGCTCGCCCATGCAGACGCGGCGGACCACGATCAGCATGTACGCGGCGGTGAGCAGGGTGCCGAACGCGCCGATGGCCATGAACGTGCGGAACGCGGGGCGGCTGAGGCCTTCGGCGGGGCTGTAGGCGCCGAAGAGCGTGAGCATCTCGCCCCAGAACCCGGCGAGTCCGGGCAGGCCGAGCGAGGCGACGGCGGCGAAGGCGAGGAGGGCGCCGAGGCGGGGCGCGCGGCCGTAGAGGGCGGCTCCGGTGGCACCGGCGAGGGTGTCCAGGTCGGCGGTGCCGTACCGGTCCTTGACGGCTCCGGCCAGGAAGAACAGCAGGCCGGTGATGAGGCCGTGGGCGATGTTGGCGAAGAGCGCGCCGTTGACTCCGGTCGGGGTCATCGTGGCGATGCCGAGCAGCACGAACCCCATGTGGCCGACGGAGGAGTAGGCGATGAGCCGCTTCAGGTCGCCCTTGGCGCCCCTGCGGGCGAGGGCGAGGCAGGCGAGCGACCCGTAGACGATGCCGACGACGGCGAACGCGGCGAGGTAGGGCGCGAAGGTGCGCATCCCGTCGGGGGCGACGGGGAGCAGGATCCGGACGAATCCGTACGTTCCCATCTTCAGCAGGACGCCCGCCAGGAGCACCGAGCCGACGGTCGGGGCGGCGGTGTGGGCGTCGGGGAGCCAGCTGTGCAGGGGCCACATCGGGGTCTTGACGGCGAGTCCGACGCCGATCGCGAGAACGGCGATGACCTGCACGGACGTGGTGAGGCCACGGCCGTTGTCAGTGGCGAGTGCCACCATGTCGAAAGTGCCGCTCCGCAGTCCGATGAGGAGGAGGCCGAGCAGCATGACGACCGAGCCGAGCAGCGTGTAGAGGATGAACTTCCAGGCGGCGGCGCGCCGCTGGTCACCGCCCCAGCGGGCGATGAGGAAGTACATGGGGATGAGGACCATCTCGAAGGCGAGGAAGAAGAGCAGCAGGTCGAGGACGGCGAAGGTGGCGAGGGTGCCGGATTCCAGGACGAGGACGAGGGCGGTGAACGCCTTCGGGGAGGGGCCCGCAGGGGGCTTGAAGTAGCTGTACAGCGCGCAGAGGAAGGTCAGCAGCGCGGTCAGGAGCAGGAGGGGGAGCGAGATGCCGTCGATGCCGAGGTGGATGCGGACGTCGAGCGCCGGGATCCAGCTGATGTCGGTGGTGGCCTGCATCGTGGCGGGGTGGTCGTGGTCGAAGCCGGTGGCCAGGACGATCGCGGCGATGAGGACGGCGCCGGTGACGGTCACCCCGTGGCGGAGCACGGCCTGGTCGGGGTTCCTGCCCTTGAGGCCGGGCGGGGCGGGGAGCAGGGCCGCGACGGCGCCGAGGAGCGGGGCGACGACGATGAACGCGAGAAGGAACTGCATCACGGACGGGCTGATATCGATCACGGTCACGACCCCGCGTTGACGTTGGCGAAGACGACGGCGGCGATCGCCAGGACGAGGGACCCGGCGAGCAGGGCGCCGAGGTAGGTCTGGACGTTGCCGGTCTGGGCGCGGCGGACGGCGGTTCCGAGGAGGCGAGTGACGGCGCCCGATCCGTTGACGTAGGTGTCGACGACCGTGCGGTCCAGGAAGCGTACGAGGCGGGCGGCCTGCTGGACGGGCCGGACGAACAGCCCCGTGTAAAGGGCGTCGAGGTGGAAGCCGGTGGCCGCGTGGCGGTGGAGCGGGCCCAGGAGGAGGCGCCCGGGGTCGGCCGGGTCGGCGGCGGCCGCGATGGTGCCGTAGGCGGCGGTGTGGGACGTCATGGCCTCGGCTTCGACGAGGGCGGGTTCCGCACCGGGGTGGGCGGCGACGGCACCGATGGGGGTGCGGGCGGCGAGGGCGGTGGTGTGGCGCCACGCCCCGTAGGTGACCACGCCGCCGACGAGGGTGGCGCCGGTGGCGAGGACGGCCGTGGTGAGGGACGGGGTGAGGGCGTGGCCGTCGAACCAGTCGCCGATCACGCCCGCGGTGAGTCCGAAGGCGATGGTGGGGACGGCCAGGATCCACAGGACGGCGGTCATGGCGACGGGCTGGCGGCCGTGGTCGGGGGCTTCGGCGCCACGGCCCTTGAAAGCGAGGAGCCAGAGGCGGGTGGCGTAGGCGGCGGTGAGGACGGCGGCGAGCAGCCCGGCGACGAGGACCGTCCAGCCCGCGGCGGCGGGGGCGACGGTTCGGTCCCCCATGGCGGTGTGCTCGGCGGCGACGAGGACGGCTTCCTTGGAGAAGAAGCCGGCGAACGGCGGGATGGCGGCGAGCGCGAGGAGGGCGACGGTCATCGTCCAGTAGGCGTCGGGGATCCGGCGCGCGAGGCCGCCCATGCGGGACATGGCGGCCAGTGAGTTGGTGCCGGCGGCATGGATGACGACCCCGGCCGCGAGAAAGAGGACGGCTTTGAACGCACCGTGCGAGATCAGATGGAAGACGGCGGCGCCGCGGTCACCGACGGCCAGGGCGCCGGACATGTAGCCGAGCTGGCCGATCGTCGAGTAGGCGAGGACGCGTTTGATGTCGTCCTGGGCGAGGGCGGCGAGCCCGGAGCCGACCATCGTGACGGCGGCCATCACGGCGAGGACGGTGAGGGCAGCGCCGGAGGCGGCGAAGACGGGGAGCAGCCGGGCGACGAAGTAGATCCCGGCGGCGACCATCGTCGCGGCGTGGATGAGCGCGGAGACGGGGGTGGGGCCGGCCATCGCGTCGGGCAGCCAGGTGTGCAGGGGGAACTGTGCGGACTTCCCGGCGACGCCCGCGAGGAGCAGCAGGGCGATGAGGGTGGGGTGTTCGAGGCCGCCGTTGGTGACGGCCGCGAGGATCTTGGTGATCCGGAAACTGCCGGTGTCGGCGGCGAGGGCGAACAGGCCGATCAGGAAGGGGACGTCACCGAGCTTGGTGACGAGGAAGGCCTTCAGGGAGGCCGCGCGGGCCTCGGGCGTCTCCCAGTAGTGCCCGACCAGGAAGTACGAGCAGATGCCCATGATCTCCCAGCCGACCAGGAGCACCATCAGGTCGCCGGAGTAGACGACGAGCAGCATCGCGGAGGTGAAGAGGGAGACCAGGGCCGCGTAGGACGGATAGCGGGCGTCGTTGCGGAGGTAGGCCGTGGAGTAGAGCTGTACGCAGGTGGCGACGAGCCCGACGAGGACGGCGACCAGGACCGCGAATCCGTCCAGGTGCAGGGCCAGGTCGATGGGGACCGACCCGGTGGGGGTGAGCTGGGTGGCGGCGTCGATGGCGCGGCCGCCGCCCTGTCGGACGGCGACGACCACGGCGAGGACGGCCGCGGTGAGCGTCGGCAGGATCGCCAGGGGGCGGACGAAGCCGGGGGCGGTGCGGCCGAGCGCGAGCCCGGCGACCGCACCGAGGAAGGGCAGGAGCGGGACGAGGGCGGCGAGGGTCGTCGTGGTCACGCGGTGGCCTCTGCGTTCTTGGTGTGTCCTGCCGTGGCGTCCTCCGCCGTGCCGTTCTCCGCTGTCGCGGGGTGGCCGTCGGTCCTGGTGTCGGCGGTGCCGGTCCCGGCGTCGGTCTCGGCGGTGTCGCGGAGCCGGTCGATGTCGGAGGAGCCGCGGTTGCGGTAGACGGCGAGGACGATCGCGAGGCCGATGCCGATCTCGGCGGCGGCGATGGCGATGGTGAAGAGGGTGAGGGCCTGGCCGGAGTGGAGGGTGTCGCGGAGCCAGACGTCGAAGGCGACGAGGTTGAGGTTGACGGCGTTGAGCATCAGCTCGACGGACATCAGGACCAGGATCGCGTTGCGGCGGGCGAGGACGCCGTAGAGGCCGGTGCAGAAGAGGAGGGCCGCGAGTACGGCGGGGTAGGCGAGGTGCATCAGCTCTGCTCCTCCTCGCCGGGCCCCTGGCTCCGACTCCGGTCCTGACCCGGGGTTCCGTCCGTGCCGCTGTCCGGCCGCCGTCGGGTGGCGGGCGCCGGGGTGGGCCGTACCGCCGTGTCCGTGTCGTGCTTGCGGGACAGCACGATGGCGCCGACAAGGGCGGCGAGCAGGAGGACGGAGAGCGCCTCGAAGGGGAGGACCCAGTTCCGGAAGAGGAAGGCCCCGGTGACGGCGGTGGAGCCCTGGGTCGGTCCTTCGAGGTCGATCCAGGTCGTACGGAAGGCGTCCACGACGACCCAGACGAGCGCGGCCGCCGAGGCGAGGGCCACCCCGAGGGCCACCCATCGGTTGCCGGAGTCGGCGTCCGGGGAGCGGCCGACGGGGGCCCGGGTGAGCATCAGGCCGAAGAGGAGGAGGACGACGATGGAACCGACGTAGATCAGTACCTGCACCCAGGCGATGAACTCCGCGGTGAGCAGCAGGTATTCGACGGCCAGCCCGCCGAGCGCCACGACGAGCCAGAGGGCGGCGTGCACCAGCTGCTTGGTCGTGACGGTGATGACGGCGGCGCCGAGAGTGGCGAGGCCGACGAGGACGAACGCGATCTCGACGCCGGTCGGGGAGAGGAAGCCGGGGTGGTCGGCGGCCGAGGCGAGGACGAACGGCGCGGTGGGGAACGTCACGGGGCCCCTCCCTCCTCGCTCTGATGAGTCTGCTGGGCCTGCTGGGCCTGCTGGACGGCGAGCTTCTCGGCCGTCTTGCGGGCGGCGGCGATCTCCTTGGGCTCCTCCGCCCCGGGATCGAGCGCGGGCGGCTCGGGCACGGTCCACATCCACTCGCGGAGCTTGTCCCGCTCATGGGTCAGCTCGTGGATGTCGGTCTCCGCGTACTCGAACTCGGGCGACCAGAAGAGGGCGTCGAAGGGGCAGACCTCGATGCAGATGCCGCAGTACATGCAGAGGGAGAAGTCGATGGCGAAGCGGTCGAGGACGTTGCGGCTGCGCTCACGTCCGCCGGGCGCGGCGGGCGGCACCGTCTCCTTGTGGGAGTCGATGTAGATGCACCAGTCGGGGCATTCACGGGCGCAGAGCATGCAGACCGTGCAGTTCTCCTCGAACAGTCCGATGACGCCCCGGGAGCGGGGCGGGAGTTCGGGCTGGATGTCGGGGTACTGCGCGGTGACGGTCTTCTTCGTCATCGTGCGCAGGGTGACGGCGAGACCTTTGGCGAGGCCCGAGCCGGGGATCGGGGACATCAGTTGATCGCCACCTTCACGATGCCGGTGAGCGCGATCTGCGCGAGGGCGAGGGGGACGAGGGTGGTCCAGGCGAGCTTCTGCAACTGGTCCTCCCGAAGCCGCGGGTAGCTGACGCGCAGCCAGATGACGACGAACGCGAGGAGGGCGGTCTTCAGGAGGGTCCAGAGCCACCCGAGTCCGTCGGCGCCGAACGGGCCGTGCCAGCCGCCGAGGAAGAGGACGGTGGTCAAGGCGCAGAGGATGACGATGCCCGCGTACTCGGCGAGGAGGAACAGGGCGAAGCGGAGCCCGGTGTACTCGGTGTACGCGCCGAAGATGATCTCGGAGTCGGCTACCGGCATGTCGAAGGGCGGGCGCTGGAGTTCGGCGAGCCCGGCGACGAAGAAGACGAGGGCTCCGACGATCTGCCAGGGCAGCCACCACCACTCGAAGGCGTCGAGGATGCCGGTGAGCGAGACCGTACCGGCCGCCATGGCCACAGAGGCGGCGGCGAGGAGCATCGGCAGTTCGTAGGAGAGGAGCTGGGCGGCCGTACGGAGGCCGCCCAGCAGGGAGAACTTGTTGGCCGAGGCCCAGCCGCCCATGAGCGAGCCGAGGACGCCGATGCCCATCACGGCCAGGACGAAGAAGATGCCCGCGTCGACGACCTGGCCCACCGCGCCGTCGCCGGGGCCGACGGGGATGGCCACGAGGACGAGGAGGTACGGGAGGAGGGCGACGGCGGGGGCGAGCTGGAAGACGCGGCGGTCGGCGGCGGCCGGGACCACGTCCTCCTTCTGCGCGAACTTCACGCCGTCCGCGACGAGCTGGGCCCAGCCGTGGAAGCCGCCCGCGTACATGGGGCCCAGGCGGCCCTGCATGTGGGCCATCACCTTGTGCTCGGCCTGGCCCACGAGGAGGGGGGCGACCAGGAACACGACGAAGACGATGGCCAGGCGGAGGGCGACGTCGAGTACGTCGTTCACTCGGTATCGCCTCCGGCGGGGTGGGCGGTGTCGGGGCCGGACGCGCGCCCGGCCTGGTCGGGGCCGGGAGCGGGCGTCTCGGGCTCGGGGGCGGGCGTCCTCGGTTCGGGCTGCTCGGACATGGGGGTGGGCTGCTCGGACGCGGGGGTCGGCTCTTCGGGCGCGGAGGGCTCGGAGGCAGGGTTGCCTTTCGAAGGCTCCGGGGGGCGAGGAGGGTCGTCGAACGCCGGTTGGGCGTCGTGCCAGGGGGCGTCGGTGCTGCGGACACGTTGGCCGGCGGAGCCCTCCGACGCGGAGCGGGACCGGCGCGGCGGACGCGGAGCGGGTGCTTCCGGGCCCTGTTCGGACCGCTGGCTCGCGGAGCCGTCCGATGCCGAGCGGGACCGGCGGGGCGGGCGCGGTGCGGGAGTCTCAGAGGTGTCGGGGGTCTCGGGAGTCGAGCGAGCTCCGGCGGTCTCGGACGTGTTGGGAGTCCCGGGAGTCGAGGGGGTGCCGGGGCCCGGCTGTCCGGCCGCCGTCCCCTCCTCGCTCCGCTGGCTCGCCGAACCGCCGGATGCCGAACGGGAGCGGCGTGGGCGCGTGGGCGCGGGTGCGGGCGGCTGTACGGCCTCCGGCCGGGCGGCGCCCGGCGGTTCGGTCGGCGTCCCCGTGCCGGTGGGGGCCTCTGCCGCTGCCCTCTGCGGGCGTTGCGCGGCCGAGCCCTCGCCGGCCGAACGGTTACGGCGGGGTGGGCGGTCGCCCGTAGGGGCGGGCCGGGCCGCGCGGCCCGGGCGGGCGGCGGCCGGGGGGAGCTGGCCCTTGAGGGGGCCCCACTCGTTCGGGTCGGGGACGCCGGGGGGCAGCATCGTGCGGCGCTTGGGGCCGCCGTGTTCGGACTCGCCGGGCTCCTTCGCCCCGGGCCAGGCCTTGGCGACCCGGGCGGCCAGGACGAAGTCCTTGCGGAGCGGGTGGCCCTCGAAGCCCTCCGGGAGCAGGAGCGGGGCGAGGCCGGGGTGGCCCTCGAAGGCGACGCCGAACATCTCGTGCGTCTCGCGCTCGTGCCAGGCCGCGCCCGCGTAGACGTCGACCGCGCTGGGCAGGACGGCCGCGTCGTGCGGGACGGTGGTCCGCAGCATGAGCCGCCGGACCGTGCCGTTGCCGAGAGCCGCGACATGGGCGCAGACCCGGAAGCCGGAGCCCGGCTCGTCGACGGCGCTGAGCCAGTCGAAGTAGGTGCAGCCGAGTCCGTCGCGGGCGGTCCGGAGCGCGGCGATCCACTCCGTGGCGGGGACGTCGACGGTGAGCAGGTCGTAGGCCGACTCCGCCGTCGCGTCCTCGCCGAACAGCTCCGTGACGGCGTCGGGCAGCCCGTCGTACGGGTGGTGGCCCGGGTGCTGACGCTCGCTCACCGCTGCCCCTCCTCCCCCGCGCCACGGCCTGCCCCCGTGCCCGGCTCCGTACCGGGTGGCGTCGGCGCGGCGACCAGGTTGCTGCGCAGCGCCGCCGTGGACGGGGCTCCGCCGGCGGGGGCGTAGCGCTCCGCGAGGGACTCGCGCGCGATCTTCTCCTGGAGCTTGAGGATGCCCTGGAGCAGCGCCTCGGGCCGGGGCGGGCAGCCGGGTACGTACACGTCGACGGGGATGATCTGGTCGACGCCCTTGGTGACGGAGTACGAGTCCCAGTAGGGGCCGCCGCAGTTGGAGCAGGCGCCGAAGGAGATGACGTACTTCGGCTCGGGCATCTGTTCGTAGAGGCGCTTCACGGCCGGGGCCATCTTGTCGGTCACCGTGCCGGAGACGATCATCAGATCGGCCTGGCGGGGGCCGGGGGCGAAGGGGATCACGCCGAGCCGGATGAAGTCGTGGCGCGCCATGGACGCGGCGATGAACTCGATGGCGCAGCAGGCGAGTCCGAAGTTGAAGACCCAGAGGCTGTAGCGGCGGCCCCAGTTGAGGACGACCTTCATCGGCTCGGGCGCGAGCCGGGAGAGGATGCCGAGGCGTCTGGGTTCCGGGAGGAGCACCGGCTGCGGCGCGTCGGGCCCGTCCGACGGGGGCTCCGGCTCGGGCTGCTGTCCTGCGGCGGTCGTCCGGCTCGTCAGGCCCATGCGAGGACGCCCTTCTTCCATGCGTAGAGCAGTCCCACGGCGAGGAAGCCGAGGAAGATGAACATTTCCACCAGCGTGGTCGCGCCGTATCCGGGTGCCGCGAAGACCGTCGCCCACGGGAACAGGAAGATGGAGTCGACGGCGAAGATGACGTAGAGGAACGCGTAGACGTAGTAACGGACCTGGGTGTGGGCCCAGCCCTCACCGACCGGGTCGACCCCGCACTCGTAGGTGAGGAGCTTCTCCGGCGTCGGGACGACGGGCCGCAGCAGCCGCCCCGCCCCGAACGCGACGGCCACGAAGAGGACGCCGACCAGCGCGAGCAGGCCGACCACCGAGTAGCTCTGGAAGTACTCCGCTGCGAGGGCGGTCTGCTGGTGGACCGGCAGGTACGCCGCGTGCGGCACTTCCGGCACGTACGCCACGTCCTTCACGTCCGCCCCTCGCTGCTCGTCATCCAGTTCTGGCCCGGCACGTTCCCGGGCCCCTTACGTACGCACGGGAGTCTAGGCCCTGATAAACGGACCGTAAGCAGCCGCGTCGCGCCCAGGTGGGGTTATCCCTACTTCATGCCACCTACGAGCCCCATGGCGTGGGCGGACAGGGCCCGGCAGGCTGGTTCCATGACCATGAGCCCTCCCGTTCCGGACCCCGACCGGCCGCCGCCCGCCCGCTTCGCCCTCGACCGATGGACCTGGCGCGAGACGGCGCACCTGCTGCTCAATCTGCCGGAGGCCGTCATCGGCTTCGTGTACGCGCTCCTGGTGGTCTCCGTCGGCGTGGGCCTCTCGGTCACGGTGGTCGGGCTGCCGGTGCTCGTCGGCGGGTTGGCGGGTGCGCGTTGGCTGGGCCGGGTGGAGCGGGCCCGGGCCCGGTCGTTGCTAGGGGTGCGGGTGGAGGAGCCGAGCCCGCTGTCGCGCGGTCGCCGGGACGAGGGGGCTCTCGCCTGGCTCTGGTCGGGGCTGAAGGACCCGGTGGGCTGGCGCTCTCTGCTGTACGGATTCGTCCGGCTGCCGTGGGGCGTGCTGACGTTCACGGTGACGCTGGTGAGTCTCTTCGTCCTGTGGCCGGTGCTCCCGTTCATCACGCGGGGGCTGACGGCGGTCGACCGGGCACTGGTGCGGGGGTTGCTGTCGCCCTCGGACGAGCTGGAGCGGCGGATCGCGGAGCTGGAGTCGGACCGGGGCGTGGTCGTGGACACCGCCGCCGCCGACCTGCGGCGCATCGAGCGGGACCTCCACGACGGGGCGCAGGCCCGGTTGGTCGCCCTCGCGATGGGGTTGGGGCTGGCGAAGGAGAAGCTGATGGACGACCCGGAGGCGGCCGCACGGATGGTGGAGGAGGCCCACGGCGAAGTGAAGGTGGCACTCCAGGAACTGCGCGACCTCGCCCGGGGCATCCACCCCGCCGTCCTCACCGACCGAGGACTCGACGCCGCACTCTCCGCCATCGCCTCCCGCTGCACCGTCCCCGTCAGTGTGTCGGTGGATCTGCCGGGGCGTCCGGCGGAGGCGATCGAGGGCATCGCGTATTTCACGGTCTCGGAGCTGTTGCAGAACGTCAGCAAGCACAGCGGTGCCCGGTCGGCCTCCGTCGAGGTGTGGCGGGCGGCGGACCGGTTGCTGATCCAGGTCACGGACGACGGTTCGGGGGGCGCGCGGCTCGACGGCGGTTCGGGCATGGCGGGGCTGGCCGAGCGGCTGGGTGCGGTGGACGGGCTGTTCGTCCTGGACTCCCCGGTGGGCGGGCCGACGGCCGTCACCGCCGAGCTGCCCTGGCGCGACCGGGTCCCGGCGGGCAGCCGGGCGTCCTGAGCCGTTCCGGGTTCCGGGCCCCTGCGGGGCGGGGGTAGGGAAAACCCCCGTACGGATACGGAGACCGGCCTCATGGTGCCGGAGGTGGCGGCCCAGCACCCTTGAGGGAGTAGGGCGGGGACACGGAACCCTCCGCCGGTCGCCGGAAGAGTCGGCGGAAGAGTTTCGGCAGAAGAGACGGAAACGGACGGCACTCATGGCCACGGCATACGGACCGGACACCCGGGACCATCAGGCAGCGGGCTCGCACGGCCACACGGGCCGCCACGGCTACGCGGACCCGCTTGGCTACGCGGGCCGGGGCGGCGGACCTCAGGGGCCGGCGCCGTCGAAGCGGTTTCTCCCCGCGGTGCTGCGCGCGCCGTTGGAGGCGCGCAGCTGGCGCGAGCTGCTCTATGTCCTGCTGGGCCTGCCGCTGAGCACGGTGATGTTCGTCTTCGCGATCACGATGACGTCGGTCAGTGCCGGTCTGCTCATCACCTTCATCGGGATACCCCTGCTGGCGGTCGGCCTGGCCGCCTGCCGGGGGTTCGGGGTGATGGAGCGGGCCCGGGCACGTGGGCTGCTGAAGCTGGACGTGGCGGAGCCGGTGCGGGTGCGGGGCAGGACCGGCGGCCCGGTGGCGTGGATGGGGGCCATCCTCAAGAGCGGGGTCTCCTGGCGCCACCTTCTCTACACGCTGCTGCACTTCCCCTGGGCGGTGTTCACGTTCTGCGTCGCGGTGACGTTCTGGACGTACGGCCTGATGGCGCTGACGTACCCGCTCTGGCAGTGGATCTTCCCGGTCTTCGTGGGGGCCGACGGCATCCAGCTGTACGGGGACCGCACCCACGCGGTGTATCTGGACTCGCCCGCCGAGCTGGTGGTGACGAGTGCGGTGGGCCTGGTGCTGGTGCTGGTGTCACCGTGGATCGTGCGGGGGCTGGTCTCGGTGGACCGGCTGATGGTGTCCGGTCTGCTGGGCCCGTCCGCGCTCTCGGCCCGGGTCACCGAGCTGGAGTCGGACCGGGGCGTGGTCGTGGACACCGCCGCCGCCGACCTGCGCCGTATAGAACGGGACCTCCACGACGGGGCGCAGGCCCGGCTGGTCGCCCTCGCGATGGACCTGGGGCTGGCGAAGGAGAAGCTGACGGACGACCCGGAGGCGGCCGCACGGATGGTGGAGGAGGCCCACGGCGAAGTGAAGGTGGCCCTGCAAGAGCTGCGCGACCTCGCCCGGGGCATCCACCCCGCCGTCCTCACCGACCGAGGACTCGACGCGGCACTCTCCGCCATCGCCTCCCGCTGCGCCGTCCCGGTGACGGTCGAGGTGGACCTGGACGCGCGGCCCGCACAGGCCATCGAGGGCATCGCGTACTTCACCGTGTCGGAGCTGTTGCAGAACGTCAGCAAGCATGCGGGGGCGACCCGGGCGACGGTGGATGTGTGGCGGACCTCGGACCGGCTGATGCTCCAGGTCACGGACAACGGGCGGGGTGGCGCGGCTGCGTCGGCGGGCGGCGGGCTGGCGGGCCTGACGGAGCGGCTGGATGCGGTGGACGGGGTTCTGGTGGTGGACTCGCCGTCCGGCGGCCCGACGACGGTCACGGCCGAGCTCCCCTGGCGCGGCTGACCCCGAAGCTCTCGCCCGCCGCGGCGCGGCTGACCCCGGAGGCATCGCCCGCCGCCCATCCCGCTTCGCCGCCCGCCGCCCTCCGCCTTTGCCGCCCGTCCTCCTTCGCCGCCCGTCACCCTTCGCCTCCGGGGCCCGACCGGCGCGTCCCGGCCCTGCGGGATTGATGGGTCGCCCCGTCGAGGGCTCCGCCCCCAGTCGCCGGACGGGCCGGATGCCCACCGCACCGTCCCCCGCAAAGCCGACGCCCCCCCTCCCAAGGCTCCGCCCTCGAACCTCGAACGCCGGGAGGGCCGGAAATCCCCGGGTGCCGGGCCGGAGCACTCCGAACGGGCCGGAACTCCCCCGGGCCGGCTCTGAAATGGGCGTGGTTATCCACAGGCGGCCCATCTGTGGGGCGGGCCTGGGATGCTGGTGGTGTCGGGCGCAGGGCGCAGAGCAGAACCAGCGGGGGACACAGCGACGTGGAACACGTGAAGCACGTGGAGAACAGGGTTCGGGTGGTCATCGCCGAGGATTCGGTCCTCCTGCGGGAGGGGCTCACCCGTCTGCTGACCGATCTGGGGCACGACGTGGTCGCGGGGGTGGGCGACGCGGAGGCCCTGCTGAAGACCGTGGCGGAGTTCGGCGCGGAGCAGGCGCTGCCCGATGTGGTGGTGGCCGATGTACGGATGCCGCCGACCCACACCGACGAGGGCGTGCGGGCGGCGGTGCGGCTGCGCAGGGAGTACCCGGGGATAGGGGTGCTGGTCCTCTCGCAGTATGTGGAGGAGCAGTACGCCACCGAGCTGCTGGCGGGCAGCAGCCGGGGCGTGGGGTATCTGCTCAAGGACCGGGTGGCCGAGGTCCGCGAGTTCGTCGACGCGGTGGTGCGGGTGGCCGGGGGCGGGACGGCGCTGGACCCGGAAGTGGTGGCGCAGTTGCTGGGCCGCAGCCGGAAGCAGGACGTGCTGGCCGGGCTGACCCCGCGCGAGCGGGAGGTCCTCGGTCTGATGGCCGAGGGGCGGACGAACTCCGCGATCGCCCGGCAGCTCGTGGTGAGCGACGGGGCGGTGGAGAAGCACGTCAGCAACATCTTCCTGAAGCTGGGGCTCTCGCCCAGCGACGGGGACCACCGGCGCGTCCTCGCCGTACTCACCTACCTCAACTCCTAGCGATCTGACACCCTGTCAGGCATCTGCCCGAGCCGTCGCCGCGCACCCGGCGAGCGGACGGCGCACACCCCGCCGATCTCCGCCCGGG
Source organism: Streptomyces araujoniae (assembly GCF_050871195.1). NCBI lineage: Bacteria > Bacillati > Actinomycetota > Actinomycetes > Kitasatosporales > Streptomycetaceae > Streptomyces > Streptomyces araujoniae. The sequence goes on along the minus strand of NZ_CP194070.1, from coordinate 4,764,151 downwards.
GTGTCCGGCGGACCCTCGCCGGGCAGTCCTGGGCGGTAGGACCTAGCACCAAAGACCGACGGACAGGGCACGTCCATCCAGCGATCGGAGGGCTTGAGAAAGATGGCAAAACGGGCTAAAAGGGTGTCTCAAAACAGCGTCCACCATATGATCGGCCTCTGGAGGGCGAACCGCACGGACGTAGGGTTGCCTCTGGAACCGCCGGCCGGCCGGACGATTCCGAGCCGCCGCCCCAAGGGAGGTCCAGTTCAGTGACGAGCCAGGTCAGTAGCGCGGCAGAGAAGGCCGATGAGGCCAATGACGCCGTCCTCGGGGGCCAGCGTGCCCCCCTGTCAGGTACGACGGGAACGACCGGCGGCGACGGAAAAGAGGTCCGCCGCCTGGACCGGGTGATCATCCGCTTCGCGGGCGACTCGGGCGACGGGATGCAGCTCACGGGTGACCGGTTCACCTCGGAGACGGCCTCGTTCGGGAACGATCTCTCCACCCTGCCCAATTTCCCCGCCGAGATCCGGGCCCCCGCCGGTACCCTGCCCGGGGTTTCCTCCTTCCAGCTGCACTTTGCCGATCACGACATCCTCACCCCCGGCGACGCCCCCAATGTCCTGGTCGCGATGAACCCCGCCGCCCTCAAGGCGAACATCGACGACGTGCCGCGCGGCGCCGAGATCATTGTCAACACCGATGAGTTCACCAAACGGCCGATGGCGAAGGTGGGGTATGCGACCAGTCCGCTGGAGGACGGGTCGCTGGAGGCCTACAACGTCCACCCGGTGCCGCTGACGACACTGACGATCGAGGCGCTGAAGGAGTTCGGGCTCTCCCGCAAGGAGGCCGAGCGGTCGAAGAACATGTTCGCGCTCGGGCTGCTGTCGTGGATGTACCACCGGCCGACCGAAGGGACGGAGACGTTCCTGCGCCAGAAGTTCGCGAAGAAACCGGAGATCGCCGAGGCGAACGTGGCGGCCTTCCGGGCCGGGTGGAATTTCGGCGAGACGACCGAGGACTTCGCCGTCAGTTACGAGGTCGCTCCGGCCGCGCAGGCCTTCCCCACCGGCACCTACCGCAACATCTCGGGGAACCTGGCCCTCTCCTACGGCCTGATCGCCGCCGGGCAGCTCGCGGATCTGCCGCTCTACCTGGGCTCGTATCCGATCACCCCGGCCTCCGACATCCTGCACGAGCTGTCCAAGCACAAGAACTTCGGCGTGCGCACCTTCCAGGCCGAGGACGAGATCGCCGGGATCGGGGCGGCGCTGGGCGCCGCGTTCGGCGGAGCGCTCGGCGTGACCACGACGTCGGGGCCGGGCGTCGCGCTGAAGTCGGAGACCATCGGGCTCGCGGTCTCCCTGGAGCTGCCGCTGCTGATCGTCGACATCCAGCGCGGGGGGCCCTCCACCGGGCTGCCGACCAAGACCGAGCAGGCGGACCTGCTCCAGGCGATGTACGGGCGGAACGGCGAGGCCCCGGTGCCGATCGTGGCCCCGCGGACCCCGGCCGACTGCTTCGACGCCGCGATCGACGCGGCCCGGATCGCCCTGACGTACCGGACCCCGGTGTTCCTGCTCTCCGACGGCTATCTGGCCAACGGTTCCGAGCCGTGGCGCATCCCGGAGACCGAGAGCCTGCCCGACCTCTCCACCCCCTTCGCCACCGGCCCGAACCACACCCTGGCCGACGGCACCGAGGTCTTCTGGCCCTACAAGCGCGATCCGCAGACCCTGGCCCGCCCCTGGGCCGTCCCCGGCACCCCCGGCCTCGAACACCGCATCGGGGGCATCGAGAAGCAGGACGGCACCGGCAACATCTCCTACGACCCCGCCAACCACGACCTGATGGTCCGCACCCGCCAGGCGAAGGTCGACAACATCGACGTCCCCGACCTCGAGGTCGACGACCCCGCCGGAGCCCGCACGCTGGTGCTCGGCTGGGGTTCGACGTACGGGCCGATCACCGCCGCCGTCCGCCGGCTCCGCGCCGCCGGGCTCTCCATCGCCCAGGCCCACCTCCGCCACCTCAACCCCTTCCCGAAGAACCTGGGCGAGGTGCTGAAGGGGTACGACAAGGTCGTCGTCCCGGAGATGAACCTCGGCCAGCTCGCCACCCTGCTCCGGGCGAAGTATCTGGTGGACGCCCACAGCTACAACCAGGTCAACGGCATGCCGTTCAAGGCCGAGCAGCTCGCCACCGCCCTCAAGGAGGCCATCGATGCCTGACACCGGGGAACTGCTCCACAACGAACTGCTCCAGCTGGTGCCCAAGGCCGAGGCCAAGCAGTCCATGAAGGACTTCAAGTCCGACCAGGAAGTGCGCTGGTGCCCCGGCTGCGGCGACTACGCCGTCCTCGCCGCAGTCCAGGGGTTCATGCCGGAACTGGGCCTCGCCAAGGAGAACATCGCCTTCGTCTCCGGCATCGGCTGCTCCTCCCGCTTCCCGTACTACATGAACACCTACGGGATGCACTCCATCCACGGCCGCGCCCCCTCCATCGCCACCGGGCTCGCCACCTCCCGCCGGGATCTGTCGGTCTGGGTGGTCACCGGGGACGGCGACGCGCTCTCCATCGGCGGCAACCACCTCATCCACGCCCTGCGCCGCAACGTCAACCTCAAGATCCTGCTCTTCAACAACCGGATCTACGGGCTGACCAAGGGCCAGTACAGCCCCACCTCCGAGCTGGGGAAGATCACCAAGTCGACGCCGATGGGTTCGCTCGACGCGCCCTTCAACCCGGTGTCCCTCGCCCTCGGCGCGGAGGCCACATTCGTGGCGCGCACGGTCGACTCGGACCGCAAGCACCTCACGAGCGTGCTCCGCGCGGCGGCCGAGCACCCCGGCACGGCTCTCGTGGAGATCTACCAGAACTGCAACATCTTCAACGACGGCGCGTTCGAGGTCCTCAAGGACAAGGAGCAGGCCGCCGAGGCCGTCATCCGCCTCGAACACGGGGAGCCGATCCTCTTCGGGGCCGACGGCTCCAAGGGCGTCGTCCGCAACCAGGCCACCGGTGACCTGGAAGTCGTCGCCGTCACCGACGAGAACCGCGCCCAGGTCCTCGTCCATGACGCCCACGCCGCCTCCCCCACCACGGCCTTCGCCCTCTCCCGGCTGGCCGACGCCGACACCCTGCATCACACCCCCATCGGCGTGCTGCGCAGCGTCGAGCGACCCGTCTACGACACCCTGATGGCCGACCAGGTGGAGTCCGCCGTCGAGCGCGACGGCAAGGGCGACCTGGGCGCGCTCCTCGCCGGGGCCGACACCTGGACCGTCATCGGCTGACCGGCCACGCGGCCGTCGTCGGACGGCAGACGGCACGGCGCCACGGCAACGGCCCGGGCCCGCTCCCGCGACCAGCTGGATCGGGCCCGGGCCTCGTCATGCGCCCCGCCCTTCCCGGGGCCGGACCCCGACCCCGCCTCGCCCTCTTCGCGGGCCGGACCCCGGCCCCGCCCCGCCCCCTCCCCGTGAACCGCGCCTCAGCCCTGCTGCGCCCTGTCCTCGTCGTACGCCTTGCGGGCCGCCTGCACCGCGTCCACCTGGCGTTCGGTCCAGCGGGCGAGTGCCCACACCTGTTCGGCGGCCTCGGTGCCCAGCGGGGTCAGCGAGTAGTCCACCCGCGGCGGGATCACCGGTTTCGCGTCCCGGTGGACGAAGCCGTCACGCTCCAGGGTCTGGAGCGTCTGGGCCAGCATCTTCTCGCTCACCCCGCCGATCGTGCGGCGCAGCTCGCTGAAGCGGTACGAGCGCTCCAGCAGGGCCGCCAGCACCAGGACACCCCAGCGGCTCGTCACATGCTCCAGCACCAGCCGGGACGGACACATCGGCTGGTTGACGTCCTGGACGGGCTTGGGCAGCCCCTGCAGACCGACCGGAGCCACCCCGACACTCCCCACCTCGTCACTCACTCCCATGCCAGTACCTTACTTCAAAGTGGGTACTTTCCATTAGTTAGTGTCCGTCCTACGCTCGATCAGGAGCACACCAGCCCACGCAACCCACCGAAGAACCCGAAACAGGAGCCCCCCATGAGCATCGTCGTCACCGGAGCCACCGGAGAACTCGGCCGCCTCGTCATCGACGAACTGCTGGCCACGGTCCCGGCCGGCGAGATCGCGGCGGTCGTCCGCGACAAGGAGAAGGCCGCTCCGCTCGCGGCGCACGGTATCGAGCTGCGGATCGCCGACTACAACCGCCCCGAGACCCTCGCCGGGGCGTTCCGGGCCGGCGACCGGGTGCTGCTGATCTCCGGCAGCGAGGTGGGCAAGCGGGTCGCGCAGCACACCGCGATCGTCGAGGCGGCCAAGGCGGCGGGCGTGGCGCAGCTCGCGTACACCGGGATCCTCGGCGGACCGGACGCCGACTTCGCCCTGGCCGACGAGCACAAGGCCACCGAGCGGCTGATCCTGGACTCCGGGCTGCCCCACACCTTCCTCCGCAACGGCTGGTACACGGAGAACTACACCGCCAACCTCGCCCCCGTCCTGGCGCACGGCGCGGTCGTCTCCAACGCGGGCGAGGGCCGGGTCGCCTCCGCCTCCCGGGCCGACTACGCCGCCGCGGCCGCGGCCGTGGTCACCGGCGAGGGCCACCTCGGCAAGGCCTACGAGCTGAGCGGCGACACCGCCTGGTCGTTCGCGGAGTACGCGGCCCTGCTCTCCGAGGTGACCGGCAAGGAGATCGCGTACAACGACGTCCCGGCCGCCGTGCACCAGGAGATCCTGGTCGGCGCGGGCCTGCCGGAGGGGTTCGCCGCGATCCTCACCGACGTGGACGAGGCCATCGGGCGCGGGCGCCTCGCGGGGACCAGCGGTGACCTGGCCCGGCTGATCGGCCGCCCGACGACACCTCTGGCCACGACCGTACGAGCGGCCCTCGCGACCGCCTGACCGGCACCTCCCGACGGCTGTCATGAGTGTTTACCTGAAACGGCTATGACACGGGGCCCCTCCGGCGTTACCGTCATCCCGTCGGCAGACGTGCCGGCGGAGCGAGCGGCGCAGGTAGTCCTGGAGGGGCCCGTGAAGGGGAAGAACGAACAGCGGGCCGGCCTGCTGTACGGAGTCGGCGCGTACGGGATGTGGGGCATCGTCCCCCTCTTCTGGCCGCTGCTGAAGCCGTCCGGGGCGCTCGAGATCCTGGCCCACCGGATGGTCTGGTCCCTGGCCGTCGTCGGGATCGCCCTGCTCGTGGTGCGCCGCTGGGCCTGGATCGGCGATCTGGTCCGGGACCCGCGGAAGCTGTGCCTCATAGCCTTCGCGGCGGCGACCATCACCATCAACTGGGGCCTCTACATCTGGGCCGTGAACAACGGCCATGTCGTCGAGGCCTCGCTCGGCTACTTCATCAACCCGCTCGTCACCATCGCGATGGGCGTCCTCCTGCTCTCCGAGCGGCTGCGCCCCGTCCAGTGGGTCGCGGTCGCCACCGGTCTGGCCGCCGTGCTCGTCCTGGCGATCGGCTACGGGCGTCCGCCGTGGATCTCGCTGATCCTGGCGTTCTCCTTCGCCACGTACGGCCTGGTGAAGAAGAAGGTCAACATGGGCGGCCTGGAGTCGCTGGCCGCCGAGACCGCCGTCCTCTTCCTGCCCGCGCTCGGCTTCCTGATCTGGCTGACGGCGACCGGCGCGTCCACGTTCACCGCCGGGGGCACCGGCCACGGGGCCCTGCTCGCCGCGACGGGGATCGTCACGGCGGTGCCGCTGATCTGCTTCGGCGCGGCGGCGATCCGGGTGCCGCTCTCCACGCTGGGGCTGCTCCAGTATCTGGCGCCGGTCTTCCAGTTCATCCTGGGCATCGTCTACTTCCACGAGGAGATGCCGCCGGAGCGGTGGGCCGGGTTCGGCCTGGTCTGGCTGGCCCTCACCCTCCTGACCTGGGACGCGCTGCGCAACGCCCGGCGCAACCGGATCCTGGCGGCGAAGCTGCTGGCGACCGCGGCGGCCGCCCCCGCGCAGACGACACCCGCTCAGGCGGCCCTCACGCAGCCGTCCCCGGCAGCGGCAGCCCCCGCGCCGGCGACGCCCGGGACCACGGTCCCGGAGACCGCGGCCCCGGAGACCGCGACCCAGTAGGTGTCCGCGGCCCCGCCCTCGCAGTCGACCTGACCCGGCTCGGTGGACGCCGCGCGGCAAGGCTGGTTGAGTGCCCGGATGGGGACTGTCCTGGGCGGGATGAGGAACGTGCGATGGCACGAGTTGCAGCACGCGTACGGCTCCGCATCGCAGGTCCCCGGGATGCTGTCGCGGGTCGCCTGGGGTGACGGGCCGACCGCCGGGGACGCCCTGGGCGAGCTGGCCCGGTGGATCGGCGCCCCGGCCGCCTTCGACGGGACCGTGGCGGCGGTGCCGTTCCTGTGGGAGCTGGCGGGGACGGAGACGGTCAAGGACCGGGCGGGCGTCCTGGGCCTGCTCACCACGATCCTCGCCGCCGGTCACGCCGAGCGTCCGGAGTGGGCGCGCGCCGCGCACGAGGCGGTGGCGGAGGGGCGCCCGACGGCGGTGCGGCTGACGGCCGGCGCGTCCTCGCCGCCGCACGCCGACCCCGTACGGGAGGCCGCCACCCGGCTGCTGACGGCGCTGGACGGCCACAGCTGCCCGGCCTGCCCGCCGCGCACGGCCTGACCCCCGGCCCGCCGGCCCGGACGGATCAGCCGAGCCCGGCCGCCACCCGGTCCATCACGCCCTTCCAGTGCGTACGCCGTTCCTCCCGCTCCGCCGCGCTCGCCAGCCGCTCCTGGTGGAAGCGGAGGACGGCGCGGCCCTCGGAGCTGCCGGGGGTCACCGTGACCTGGACGGTGGACGGGCCGTAGGTGAGGCGGACGCGGCGACCGGGGCGGTAGCTGCGGACCTCACCCTCGGTCCCGTCGGCCGTACGGTACGGAGCGCCCTTCTCCGCGGGGAGCGGGCCCTCCGCGCCGAGCCACAGGGCGACACCCTCCGGTCCGGTGATGAACTCCCAGACGGCCTGCGGGGGTTGGTGGAGAGTCCGGGAGACACCGATCTCCCAGCCGGCGTCCCGGGTCAGTCCGACAGGCATGGCACACCCCTTCGGTCGGTCGTCGCGCAGTCGACGGTTTCGTGGTCGGTCGTCGCGCCGTCGGTCGGTGCGCAGTCGCTCGTTTCGTCGTCGGTCGTCGCGTCGTCAGTCGCCCCGCGCGGCCGTCCGCGCCCCGGCGGAAGCCGTTGGCGTGTCGGCGGAAGCCTTCCGCGTACCGGCGGACGTCGCCCGTGCCCGGTGGGCCCGGACCTTGTGGCGGTTCCCGCACCGCTCCATCGAGCACCAGCGCCGCCTGCCGGGCCGGGAGGTGTCGACGAACAGCAGGCGGCAGCCGTCCCCTCCGCAGGTGCGGATCCGGTGCGCGTACGCCCCCGTGAACAGGTCGACCGCATCCCGCGCGACGGTGGAGAGCAGCCCGGTCCCGGTCGCCCCGGCGGCCGACCACTCCCGCCCCCCGTCGGCCGTCAGCCGGGCGGTCAGGGGCGGCCGCTCCGCCGCGTCGTTCACGGCGGCGAGGTCGTCCGCCCCGGCCGGCTCCCCCGCCGCCCGGGCCTCCGCCAGCCGCCACAGCGCATCGCGCAGCCGCCGCGCGGCAACCACCTCGGCCGGGCTCACGACCAGGTCGAGCCCGCCCGGCAGCCGGCTCCGCCCCGCCCAGTCCACCAGGTCGGCGGGGCCGTGCAGCACCTCGAAGTACGCCAGCGGCCCGGGCCCGCCGGTCGGCAGGAGGTCCAGGCAGAGCGCGCCCGGGTCGAACCGGAACGAGCTGCCGTCCGGATGCACCAGCAGCATCCCCGGAGGCGCCGCCTCCGCATCCGCCCCCGGCGTGTCCGTTGCCCTTCCGCTCATGTAACCACTATAAACGGTTTCCATGACACGCACACTCGCCTGGAAGCTCGTCGTCGACAGCGCCGACCCGCACGCCCAGGCCGGATTCTGGGCCGGGGCCCTCGGCTATGCGGTCGAGGACAACAGCGCCTTGGTCGAGCAGCTGCTCGCCGCCGGAGCGGTCCCCGAGGCGGCCACCACCCATGCCCACGGCCGCCGCGCGTGGCGCGATCTGGCGGCGGCCCGGCACCCGGACGACCCGTACGACGAGAACAGCGGTACGGGGCTGGGGCGACGGCTGCTCTTCCAGCGCGTCCCGGAGTCGAAGACGGTCAAGAACCGCCTGCACATCGATGTGCACGCACCTCCCGGGGAGCGCGACACGGAGGCGGAACGGCTGGTCGGGCTGGGTGCGCGCATCCTGCGCGCGGTCGACGAACAGGGCGGGAGCTGGCTCGTCCTGGCGGATCCCGAAGGCAATGAATTCTGCCTCAACTGACCGCAATGGGAAGTAATGAAGACATTCGATGACGGAGTCGGCATCCCCGGCGGCAGCTCGACAGCCTCCTCAACAGCCTTTTGGTCCAGACCTCTTGACGATTGGTCTAGGCCTTCTTAGGGTCGCGGAAACACTGCGGGGGTGCCGAGGTGAGGCGCGAAGCGCTCAGGGCCACGCAGGGTTGACAGGCCAGGGGTCCCCCCTGTCCGCCCAGAGTCCCCAGGGAGCATCCTTGAGCACGGAAACACGCCGGCGCCGGACCAGATCGCCGCACGGCAGCACCCCGAACAAGCGGTTCAAGTTCCTCGCGGGCGCCACGGCGCTGGCCCTCCCGCTGGCCGCCATGGTCGGTCTCGCCTCCCCCGCGTCCGCCGCGGCCTCGGCCACCGCCACCTACGCCAAGGCCTCCGACTGGGGCTCCGGCTTCGAGGGCAAGTGGACGGTGAAGAACACCGGTACCACCACGCTCTCCTCCTGGACCGTCGAGTGGGACTTCCCCTCGAACACCAAGGTGACCTCCGCCTGGGACGCGACCGTCACCAACTCCGCGAACCACTGGACGGCGAAGAACCTCGGCTGGAACGGCACCCTCGCCCCCGGCGCCTCCGTCTCCTTCGGCTTCAACGGCTCCGGCAACGGCGCGCCCTCCGGCTGCAAGCTGAACGGCAACCCCTGCGACGGCTCCACCAACCCCGGTGACACGCCCCCCTCCGCCCCGGGCAAGCCCACCGCGAGCGACATCACCAACACCTCGGTGAAGCTCTCCTGGACGGCCGCCACCGACGACAAGGGCGTCAAGAACTACGACGTCAAGCGCGACGGCGCCACCGTCGCGACGGTCACCGGCACCAACTACACCAACACCGGCCTGACCGCGGGCACCGACTACACGTACACCGTGGTCGCCCGCGACACCGCCGACCAGACGGGCCCGGCCTCGGCCGCCACGGCGGTCCGCACCACCGGCGGCGGTGGCGGCGAGAACCCGGGCGGGGGCAAGATCAACCTGGGCTACTTCACCAACTGGGGCTCCTACACGGTGAAGAACCTCGTGACCTCCGGCTCCGCCGACAAGATCACGCACATCAACTACGCCTTCGGCAACGTGCAGAACGGCAAGTGCACGATCGGCGACGCGTACGAGGACTACGAGAAGACCTACACCGCGGCCAACTCCGTCGACGGGGTCGCCGACACCTGGGACCAGCCGCTGCGCGGTCACTTCAACCAGCTCCGCAAGCTGAAGGCGCAGTACCCGCACATCAAGATCCTGTGGTCCTTCGGCGGCTGGACCTGGTCCGGCGGCTTCGGCCAGGCCGTCCAGAACCCCACCGCGTTCGCCCAGTCCTGCTACGACCTGGTCGAGGACCCGCGCTGGGCCGATGTCTTCGACGGCATCGACCTGGACTGGGAGTACCCCAACGCCTGCGGTCTGACCTGTGACAACAGCGGCCCGGCCTCGATCAAGAACATGATGCAGGCGATGCGGGCGAAGTTCGGCCCGAACAACCTGCTCACCGCGGCCATCACCGCCGACGGCTCCAACGGCGGCAAGCTCGACGCGGCCGACTACGGCGGCGCCGCGCAGTACATCGACTGGTACGACGTGATGACGTACGACTACTTCGGCTCCTGGTCCGCCCAGGGCCCGACCGCCCCGCACTCCCCGCTGACCTCGTACCCCGGCATCCCGGCGCAGGGCTTCAACTCGGCCGACGCGATCGCCAAGCTGAAGGCCAAGGGCGTCCCGGCCAAGAAGCTCCTCCTCGGCATCGGCTTCTACGGCCGCGGCTGGACCGGAGTCACCCAGTCCGCCCCCGGCGGCAGCGCCACCGGCCCGGCGGCCGGCATCGAGCCCGGGAACCAGTACTACAAGGTCCTGAAGACCACCTGCCCGGCCACCGGCACCGTCGGCGGCACGGCGTACGCCCACTGCGGCAACAACTGGTGGAGCTACGACACCCCGGCCACCATCAACTCCAAGATGGCATGGGCCAAGGACCAGGGCCTGGGTGGCGCGTTCTTCTGGGAGTTCAACGGTGACACCACCGACGGCGAACTCGTGAAGGCCATCAGCAACGGTCTGAAGTAACCTCCGGCCCGGAGGGTTCCGGCCCGGTCCACTCGGACCCGGAACCCTCCGGCCCGAAGCCCCTCCCGTACGGTCGCGAGCCCGTCCGCCCCCCACCGGGGCGGGCGGGCTCGCCCCGTTCGCGCCCGTCCCGGATCAGACGGCGTCCGGGTTGCCGTAGTAGGCCCCCGCTCCGTGCTTGCGGGTGAAGTGGCGGTCCAGCAGGTGCTGCGGGGGCGCCACGGCTCCCAGGGCGAGGGTGTGCAGCGCCATCTCGGCGACCGCCTCGCAGACGACCGCGTGGTCGAGCGAGGCGTGGGCGTCGGCGCCCCAGGCGAACGGCCCGTGGTGGGCGACGAGCGCGGCGGGGACGGTACGGGCCCGCTCGTCGTCGCCCTCGAGCAGCTCCACGATGATCTGTCCGGTGTTGAACTCGTAGTCCCGCGCGCACTGTTCGCGGGTGAGCGGCTCGGTGACCGGCACCGCGCCGTCGAAGGTGTCCGCGTGGGTGGTGCCGAGGACCGGTATCGGCCGGCGGGCCTGCGCGAAGGCGACGGCGTACGGGGAGTGGGTGTGGGTGACGCCGCCGATCGACGGGAAGGCCCGGTAGAGGCTGCGGTGGGTCTCGGTGTCGGTGGAGGGCCGCAGCTCGCCCTCGACCACCCGCCCGTCCGCGAGGGCGACGACGACGAGGTGGTCCTCGGTCAGCCGGTCGTAGGGCACCCCGGAGGGCTTGATGACGAAGACGCCCGCCCCCCGGTCAACCCCGCTGACATTGCCCCAGGTCAGGGTGGCCAGACCGGCGCGGGGCAGGCGCAGGTTGGCGGCGAGGACCTCGCGGCGCAGCGACGCGAGCCCGGTCCGGGGCAGGGCAGGGCCTCCTGGCGCGGGCACGGGGGAGGCCGGTTCGGCGGGCCGGTTCACAGCGCGTCGGCCAGCCGGTGGTACGCCTGGTTCCAGCGCAGCTCCTGGGCGAACCGCCGTACGGTCGTCCCCGCGTCGATCACCGCGAGTTCGACGGCCAGCATGTCGGCGAGGTCCTCGAACTCCTCGCGCCCCAGGGCCGTGGTCAGCACCGTGTGGTGCGGGGCCCCGGCCGTCAGCCACGCCTCGGTGGAGGTGCGCAGGTCCGGTGCGGGCCGCCAGACCGCGCGGGCCACGGGGAGCAGCGGCAGCGGGGCCGGCGGGGCGATGACCTCGACCTCGTTGGCGACCAGGCGGAAGCGGCTTCCCATGTCGGCCAGGCCGACGACGAGCCCGGGGCCGGGGTCCGCGTCGAAGACCAGGCGGACGGGGTCCTCCCGGCCCCCGATGCTCAGCGGGTGGATCTCGCAGGAGGGGGCCGACGCGGTGAGGGAGGGGCAGACCTCCAGCATGTGGGCGCCGAGGACGAGGCCGCTCTCCGGGGTGAGGTCGTAGGTGTAGTCCTCCATGAAGGAGGTGCCGCCGGGCAGCCCGTACGCCATGGCCTTGGCGGCGCGCAGCAGGGCGGCGGTCTTCCAGTCGCCCTCGCCCCCGAACCCGTGGCCGTCGGCCATCAGGCGCTGGACGGCCAGACCGGGCAGCTGCCGGAGCCCGCCGAGGTCCTCGAAGTTGGTGGTGAACGCGGCGAAGCCGCCCTCGGTGAGGAAGCCGCGCAGCCCGGCCTCGATGCGGGCGGCGTACCGCAGGGAGGCGTGGCGCTCCCCGCCGGGGCGCAGCTCGGGGGCGAGGGCGTAGGTGTCCGCGTACCGCTGGGTGAGGTCGAGTACCGCGTGGTCCTCGACGGCGTCGACGGCGGCCACCAGTTCGTTCACGCCGTAGGTGTTGACGGAGGTGCCGAGGCGGTACTGGGCCTCGACCTTGTCGCCCTCGGTGACCGCGACATCGCGCATGTTGTCGCCGAAGCGGGCGAGGCGCAGCCGGGCGAACTCGGCCCGGCCGACGGCGGCCCGCGTCCACGCGTCGACGCGGCGTACCGCCTCGGGGTCACGGACGTGTCCGGTGACGGTCTTGCGCGCGACGCCCAGGCGGGACTGGATGTGCCCGAACTCGCGGTCCCCGTGGGCCGCCTGGTTCAGGTTCATGAAGTCCATGTCGATGGTGGACCAGGGCAGGGCGCGGTTGGCCTGGGTGTGCAGGTGGAGCAGCGGCTTGCGCAGGGCGGCCAGTCCGGCGATCCACATCTTGGCCGGCGAGAAGGTGTGCATCCAGGCGATGAGGCCGATGCAGCGGTCGTCCGCCTCGGCGTCCAGGCATATCCGGCGGATCGCGTCGGCTCCCGTCAGAACGGGCTTCCAGACGATCCGCGGACCCGGTGCCGGCTCCCGTCCCGCTCCTGTCCCCGGCCCGGCGTGGACACCGGCGGCGAGGCCTGCGGCGAGTTCCTCGGCGGTCTGCCGTGACTGGGCGGCGACGCGGGCGAGGGTGTCCTCGCCGTAGAGCGACTGGCTGCCGGTGAGGAACCAGATCTCGCTGTCGGTGGGAGCGGCGGGCATGGGCGGGGTCTCCTTCGTGCGGGGCGGGGACGGTGGACGGCCGGGGGTCCGCCCGTTCAGGGGGCCGGCTGCCGGGACCTGGCCCGGTTGCGGAGTCTGCGCAGCCGGTGCGGCAGCGGATCGGTACCGGTGCCGAAGTGGTCGTGGAGCAGGCGGTATTCGGCGAAGAGGAGGTCGTAGACGTCGGCCGCCTCCGCGTCGGGGCGGTAGACGTCGTGCTCGACGCTCCCCATCCGGGCGGCGGCGGCGCGGACGTCCGGATAGGCCCCGGCGGCGACGGCGGCGTGGAGGGCGGAACCGAGGGCGGGGCCCTGGTCGGAGGTGGCCAGCGAGACGGGGCGGCGCAGCACGTCGGCGTAGACCTGCATCAGCAGGGGGTTCTTCTTGAGCCCGCCCGCGACGATGAACTCCGTGACCGGCACCCCGTGTTCCTCCAGGGTCTCCACGATGACGCGGGTGCCGAAGGCGGTGGCTTCCAGCAGGGCGCGGTAGACGTCCTCGGGGCGGGTGTCGAGGGTGAGCCCCACCAGGACTCCGGAGAGGTCGTGGTCCACCAGCGTGGAGCGGTTGCCGTTCATCCAGTCGAGGGCGACCAGTCCGTGTGCCCCGACCGGCTGTTTCGCCGCGAGGGCGGTCAGGTGCCCGTGCAGGTCCTCGCCCGCGGCATCGGCGGCGGCGCGGTACTCCTCGGGCACGCCCTGGCGCAGCCACCAGGCGAAGATGTCGCCGACCCCGCTCTGCCCGGCCTCGTAGCCGTACGCCCCCGCCACGATGCCGCCGTCGACCACCCCGCAGATGCCGGGGACGTCGGCCAGGTGCCGGCTGTTGACGACGTGGCAGGTGGAGGTGCCCATGATGGCGAGCAGCCGGCCGTCGTCCACGGCCCCGGCGGCGGGTGCCGTGACGTGGGCGTCGACGTTGCCCACGGCGACCGGTGTCCCCTCGGCGAGCCCGGTCAGGGCGGCGGCTTCGGCGCCGATCGTCCCGGCGCGGGCGCCGAGGGGCAGCAGAGGGTGTTCGAGCCGGGTGGCGGGGAAGTCGGCGAAGTCGGGGTGGAGCCGCGCGAGGTAGGCGGGCGAGGGGTAGGAGCCGTCCTGGTGGATGCCCTTGTATCCGGCGGTGCAGGTGTTGCGGGACTCGGTGCCGGTGAGCTGCCAGACGATCCAGTCCGCCGCCTCGATCCAGCGGGCGCAGGCCGCGTAGACCTCGGGGTCCTCCTCCAGGACCTGGAGGGCCTTGGCGTACTGCCACTCGGCGGAGATGCGGCCGCCGTACCGGCTGATCCAGGTCTCCCCCCGTTCGTGCGCGAGGGCGTTGATGCGGTCGGCCTGGCCCTGGGCGGCGTGGTGCTTCCACAGCTTCGGCCAGGCGTGCGGGCGGTCGGCCCAGTCGGGCTGCTCGGCCAGCGGCACCCCGTCGGCCGTGACCGGGAGGACCGTGCAGGAGGTGAAGTCGGTGCCGATGCCGATGACGTCGGCGGGTGCGACGCCCGCCGCGGCGAGCGCCTGCGGTACGGCGGTGCGCAGGGCCTCCCGCCAGTCACGCGGGTCCTGGAGGGCGTAGTCGGGCGGCAGCGGGACCGCCGAGCCGGGCAGGCTCCGGTCGATGACGCCATGGCGGTAGGTGTGGACGGCGGAGCCGAGTTCGGCGCCGTCGCGGACCCGCACCACGACGGCGCGCGCCGAGAGGGTGCCGAAGTCGATGCCGACCGTGCAGGCGTCGTGGGCGCAGGCCGGTCCGGTGCCCGGGAGGGCGGCTCCGGCGTCGGAGGGGTGGCTGGGCGGGACGGGCTGAGGAGGCACGGACGAGACTCTCTGTCACGGGAATCGAGGTGCGGGGAGTGTCACCGCCCTCTGATTGTTAGCGCTAACAATCATTTTGGGCAAGAGGCGGGACAGGCGGGAACGGGCAGGGGGCGGCGGTGCGGCCGCCGCGGTAGGACGGCTGCGGAGCCGTACGAGCGCGGCGGCCGGGCGGCGGGCGTGGAGCCGGGCGGCGGCGCGTCGGCCGGGCGGCGGCTCAGACGGGGGCGTCGCCCGGGGCCCGGGTGCTGGCGCGGACGATCAGCTGCGGCTCCACCACGACGTGCTCCACACCGGTCGCCACGCCCTCGATGTGCTCCAGCAGGAGTTGGATGCTGCGGCGGCCGATGGCCGTGAAGTCCTGGCGGACGGTGGTCAGCGGCGGCGGGAAGAACCCCGCCTCGGGGATGTCGTCGAAGCCCGCGACCGCCACCTGGCGGGGGGTGTGGATGCCCGCCTCCCGCAGGGCCCGCAGGACGCCCAGCGCCATCTGGTCGTTGGCGACGAAGGCCGCCGTCACGGGGGCCGAACCCCGCCTGGCCAGGGTCAGCCCGGCCAGTTCCTGTCCCGCGTGGTAGCCGGAGAGCGGGCTCCAGTCCCCGCGCAGCACCCGGGGCGGCGCGATCCCGTTCTCCTCCAGGACCGCGCGCCAGCCCTGGGTGCGGGCGGCGCTCTCCAGCCAGTCCTCCGGCCCGGCCACGTGCCAGACCGTCTCGTGGCCGGCGGCCAGCAGGTGCTCGGTGACCAGGCGCGCGCCCAGTTCCTGGTCGAGGGAGACGCCCGGGATGTCCAGGTCGTGGCTGCCCTCCACCGTGACGATCGGGAAGGGCGGGGCCAGCCGGGCCAGCGCCTGGACGCTGGAGCGCTGCGGAGTGATCACGACGGCCCCCTCCACACCCCAGGCCGCCAGGTGGTCGAGTGCGTCGGCCAGGGCGTGTCCGCCGCCGCTGCGCAGGGTCACCGCGGAGACGAGGTACCCCTCGTCGCGGGCGGCCTCCTGGAGTCCGGCCAGCGTGCTGGCGGGGCCGTAGAGCGTCGGGTCCACCGCGACGACGCCGAGCGTGCGGGTGCGCCGGGTGACCAGCGCCCTGGCCGCCGGGTTGCGGCGGTAGCCCAGCCGCTCGATGGCGGCCGTCACCTGCTCGCGTGTGGAGGCGCGCACGTTGGGGTGGCCGCTGAGCACCCGGGAGACGGTCTGATGGGAGACCCCCGCCTCCTTGGCGACGTCCGCCATGGTCGGCGGATGGACGGCCTCCGTGGAGCGGGTCATGGCCTTACTTCCTTCGGACGAGGGCCGCGGCCGGGCCGGGCCGCCGGACGCGTTTCGAAGACGACCGGCTCACCTCGAATACGACAAACACCTTAACGCCTCTTGCCCTGATCATGTGTGAGCGCTAACAATCCAGTGGCCGACAGCCAGTCGCCGTCCCGGTGGCGCTCGTCCGGGCGGTCCCACGGCCGCCCCGCTCCCGCCCCCGTGCCGCCCCGGTCCCGTCGCGACCGCTCCACAGCCCCACCGCAAGCACACCGCGGCAGCTCCGCAAGCCGTCACCAGCCACCACCCCGCAAGCCGACCCAGAGCCGACCCAATGACGGGAATGCCAGGTAACGACCATGAAGAACCGACGAGCCGCTCTTCCCCTCCTCGCCACCGCCACCGCCTGCGCCCTGCTGCTGACCGCCTGCGGTCAGAACAGCGAGGGCGGCAGCCGGGAGGGTTCCGGTGACGGTCCCCGGACCATCGGGGTCGCCATGCCCACCAAGTCCTCCGAGCGCTGGATAGCCGACGGCCGGAACGTGACGGCGAGCCTGAAGAAGGCGGGGTTCACAACCACCCTCCAGTACGGGGAGGACGACCCCGACCAGCAGGTCTCGCAGATCGAGAACATGATCACGCAGGGTGTGGACGCCCTCGTCATCGCCGCGATCAACGGCGAGGCCCTCTCCAACGTGCTCCAGCAGGCCTCCGAGGCCGACATCCCCGTCATCTCCTACGACCGCCTGATCCTCGGCTCCCCGCACGTCGACTACTACGCCTCGTTCGACAACGAGAAGGTCGGCGAACTCCAGGGCGGCTACATCGTGGAGAAGCTCGGCCTGAAGGACGACCCCGGCAAGGGCCCCTTCAACATCGAGCTGTTCGCCGGGTCGAACGACGACAACAACACCAAGTACTTCTTCAACGGCGCGATGAAGGTCCTCAAGCCCTTCATCGACGACAAGCGCCTGGTCGTCCGCTCGCAGCAGACCCGCCTCAACCAGATCACCACGCTGCGCTGGGACGGGGGCACCGCCCAGCGGCGGATGGACGACCTGCTGACCTCGGCCTACTCCTCGGCCCGGGTCGACGCGGTCCTCTCCCCCGCCGACGGGATCTCCATCGGCATCCTCTCGGCCCTCAAGTCCGACGGCTACGGCTCGAAGGCCAAGCCCCTGCCGGTGGTCACCGGGCAGGACGCGGAGGTGTCGTCCGTGAAGTCGATCATCAAGGGCGAGCAGACCCAGACCGTCTACAAGGACACCCGCAAGCTCGCCCAGGTGGCCTCGGACATGGTCGAGGCGGTGCTGAAGGGGGAGAAGCCGGAGACCAACGACACGACGACGTACGACAACGGCGAGAAGGTCGTGCCCTCCTACCTGCTGCCCCCGGTCAGCGTGGACAGGAGCAACTACCGGGCCGAGATCCTGGACTCCGGCTACCTGAAGGCCGAGGACCTGCGGTGACCGCACCGATACCCGGCACCGCCCCTTCCGGGCCGGACACCGCACGGCCCCCCTCCGCCGCGGATCCCGTGCTCGACATGCGCTCGATCGGCAAGTCCTTCCCCGGGGTGAAGGCGCTGAGCGACGTCACCCTCCAGGTCCGGCGCGGCGAGGTGCACGCCCTCTGCGGGGAGAACGGGGCCGGCAAGTCCACCCTGATGAAGGTGCTCTCCGGCGTCCATCCGCACGGGAGTTACGAGGGGGAGATCCGCTACGCGGGCGAGGTGTGCCGGTTCCGGGACATCCGTGCCAGCGAACGGCGCGGCATCGTCATCATTCACCAGGAGCTGGCCCTCGTGCCGCAGCTCTCCATCGCCGAGAACATCTTCCTCGGCCACGAGCCCGCCCGGCGCGGCGTCGTCGACCGGCGGCAGATCCTGCGCCGGACCGCCGAACTCCTGCGCAGGGTGGGCCTGGACGAGCGCCCGCAGACCCGGGTCGCCGACATCGGCGTGAGCAAGCAGCAACTGGTGGAGATCGCCAAGGCCCTGGCCAAGGACGTCGGCCTGCTCATCCTCGACGAGCCCACCGCCGCGCTCAACGACGAGGACAGCGCTCACCTGCTCGACCTGATCAGGGGGTTGAGGGACCAGGGGATCACCTCGATCATCATCTCGCACAAGCTCAACGAGATCGCGGAGATAGCCGACTCCGTCACCGTGCTCCGCGACGGCCGGACCGTGGAGACCCTGGACCTCGCCGACCCCGGGACCACGGAGGAGCGCATCATCCGCTCCATGGTCGGCCGGAGCCTGGAGAACCGCTTCCCCGACCGGACGCCCTGCGCCGTGCCGCCCTCGCACTCCCCGGCGCTGGAGATCCGGGACTGGACGGTCGGCCACCCCGTGGACCACCACCGCAAGGTCGTCGACCGCGCCTCGCTGCGGGTGCACCGGGGCGAGATCGTGGGGATCGCCGGACTGATGGGCGCCGGCCGCACGGAACTGGCCATGAGCGTCTTCGGCCGGTCCTACGGCAGGTATCTCGGCGGCACCGTGCTCCGCGACGGCGGCGAGGCCCGCACCCGGACCGTGCCCGAGGCCGTCGCGGCGGGCATCGCCTACGTCACCGAGGACCGCAAGCACTACGGCCTGGACCTCCAGGACACGGTGAGCCGGAACATCTCGCTCGCCTCGCTGCCCCGCCTGGCGCGCCGCCGGGTGGTCGACGCGCACCAGGAGCGGCAGGTCGCGGAGGAGTTCCGGCGCACCATGAACATCCGCACCAGCACCGTGTTCGAGCAGGTGGGCCGGCTGTCCGGCGGCAACCAGCAGAAGGTCGTCCTCAGCAAGTGGATCCTCGCCGGTCCCGACGTCCTCATCCTGGACGAACCCACCCGGGGCGTGGACGTCGGCGCGAAGTACGAGATCTACACCGTCATCGACCGCCTGGCCGCCGAGGGCAAGGCGGTCCTGCTGATCTCCTCGGAACTCCCCGAACTCCTCGGCATGTGCGACCGCGTCTACACCATGGCGGCGGGCCGGATCACGGGTGAGGCCACCCGCGCCGAGGCCGACCAGGAACTCCTCATGCGCTACATGACGCGGGACCGCACCGCCTCCCCGTCCCCGTCCCCCTCGCCCGAAGCGGCCGGTGCGACGGCCACGGCCCCCGCACCGGCCGGCCCCACCGCGGCACCACAGCACGGCGCACCCGACGAAGGACCCTCCCGATGACCACTGACACCAGCCCGCCCCCTCCCGCCGCCGAGGAACGGCCGTCCGGTGCCGCGCCCGCGGTGGCCAGGCTGCTGATGGACAACGTACGGCGCAACACCCGCCAGTACGGGATGCTGTTCGCCCTCGGTCTCCTCGTGCTGCTCTTCCAGATCTGGACCGGCGGAGACCTGCTGCTCCCCCGCAACGTCTCCAACCTCGTCCTGCAGAACAGCTACATCCTCATCCTCGCCATCGGCATGATGATCGTCATCATCTCCGGGCACATCGACCTCTCCGTCGGTTCCCTGACGGCCCTGGTGGGCGCGGTCGCCGCCGTCCTGATGGTGGAGCACCAGATCGCCTGGCCGCTGGCCGTCGGGATCACGCTGCTGATCGGCGCGGCGGCGGGCGCGCTCCAGGGATTCTTCATCGCCTACATCGGCATCCCCTCGTTCATCGTCACCCTCGCCGGGATGCTCCTCTTCCGGGGGCTCACGGAGATCTTCCTCCAGGGGCAGACCCTCGGCCCCTTCCCCCAGGGTCTGCAGAAGGTGGCCAACGGCTTCCTCCCGGAGGTCGGGCCCGTCACCAACTACCACAATCTGACGCTGCTTCTGGGCCTCGGTGTGATCGCCGTGGTGATCAACCAGGAGGTACGGACACGTCGGCGCCAGGCGGAGTTCGACCTGACCCCGCTGCCCAGGAACCTGTTCGTCCTCAAGCTCGTGGCACTCGTCGCGGCGGTCGCCACGGCGACCCTGCTCCTGGCCAGCTACAAGGGCGCGCCCGTCGTCCTGCTCATCCTCGCCGTCCTGCTCGGCTGCTTCGGCTACGTCATGCGCAACGTGGTCGTCGGGCGGCACATCTACGCGATCGGCGGCAACCTCCCGGCGGCGAAGCTCTCCGGCGTCAAGGACCGGAGGACCACCTTCGCGGTCTTCCTCAACATGGGTGTCCTCGCCGCGCTGGCCGGGCTGGTCTTCGCGGCCCGCTTCAACGCGGCGTCCCCCAAGGCGGGCATCAACTTCGAACTGGAGGCCATCGCCGCCGCGTTCATCGGGGGAGCCTCCATGAGCGGCGGAGTGGGCACCGTGCTCGGCGCGATCATCGGCGGTCTCGTCCTCGGCGTGCTCAACAACGGCATGAACCTGGTGGGGATCGGCACCGACTGGCAGCAGGTGATCAAGGGGCTCGCCCTCCTGGCCGCCGTCGGCTTCGACGTGTGGAACAAGCGGCGGGCCACCACCTGACCCGCCCGGCCGGACGATCCGCCCTCCCCTCTCCTCCCCCTCCCCCGTGGCCAGGGTGCGCAGGACCGCCTGGCCACGGGGGGCGGTCCGGACGCGAAGCTCTCACCCCCACCCCGCGGTTGGGGGCTTCCGGGCCCCTCGCGCAACCGGGAGCGGTGGCGCGCAACCGGATACGGCGGCGCGGGCCCGATACCCGATCCGCCCCTCGTCCGCAAGCCGCCGTCCGGGCCCTTCTAGGCTGTGCCCCATGCCCTCGCCCATGCCACCCGCATACGCCCTCGTCGCCACCGACCTGGACGGCACCCTGCTCCGCCCGGACGACAGCGTCAGCGCCCGCTCCCGCGCCGCGCTCGCCCTCGCCGCCTCGGCGGGCGCCCGGCACCTGATCGTCACCGGCCGCCCGGTGCCCGGCATACGGGCCCTGCTCGCGGACCTGGCCTACACCGGGCCGGTGGTGTGCGGGCAGGGCGCGCAGCTGTACGACGCCGACAGCGCGCGGCTGCTGCGCTCGGTGACCCTGGACCGGGAGGCCGCCGACACCGCGCTCGGCAAGCTGGAGGCGGAGGTCGGGGCGGTGTTCGCGGCCGTGGACCAGGACGGGCCGGACGGCGTCACGCTGATCGAGCGCGGCTACCGGATGCCGAACCCCGCGCTCCCCGCCCTCCGTGTGGACTCCCGGGGCGCCCTGTGGGAGCGCCCCGTCATCAAGGTGCTGGTCCGTCACCCGGAGCTGGGCGACGACGCCCTGGCCGCCGCCGCGCGCGGGGCAGTGGGGGACCTGGCGAGCGTCACCCTGGCGGGTCCGGGCACGGTCGAGCTGGCTCCGTACGGTGTCGACAAGGGCACCGGCATCGCGGCGGCGGCCGAGCTGCTGGGGATCGGGCCCGAGCGGACCGTCGCCTTCGGGGACATGCCCAACGACCTGCCGATGTTCCGCCGCTCCGGCCACCGGGTGGCCATGGGCAACGCCCACCCGGAGCTGCGCGCGGCGGCGGACGAGGTGACGGCCTCCAACGCGGAGGACGGGGTGGCGGCGGTGCTGGAGCGGCTGTTCGGCTGAGGCCCGTACCCGCGCGCCCGGACAGCCGGTCAGCCGCTGCCCGGCAGCTTCTGCTCCGTCCAGAGCACCTTGCCGTCCGGGCCGTGCCGGGCACCCCAGTGGGCGGCGAGGCGGGAGACGATGAAGAGGCCCCGGCCGCCCTCATCGACCGTGTGGGCGTGGCGCAGGTGCGGGGAGGCCGTGGAGCCGTCGTGGACCTCGCAGGTGAGCGTGGTGTCCAGGAGCAGGCGGAGCCGGAGCGGCGGGGTGCCGTAGCGGACGGCGTTGGTGACCAGCTCGCTGACGATCAGCTCGGTGGCGTCGACGGTGTCCTCGTCGAGCCCCCACCCCTGGAGCCGGTCGCGGACGAGCAGCCGGGCGGTGGCGGGGGTCGTCCGGTCCTGGGCGAGGTCCCAGGTGGCGACGCGGTGGTCGGAGACCGTACCGGTCCGGGCCAGGAGCAGCGCGGCACCGGCGGACCGGGTGTCGTCGGGGAGGGCGTACACGATGTCGTCCCCCAGCTGCTGGAGGCCGCGGCCGGACCGGACGCCGTCGGCCAGGACCCGCGTGACGCGCTCCTCGGCGTGCTCGTCGGGGAGCAGGTCGCCGGTGCCGAACGCCAGGACGCTGCCCTCCTCCAGGGTGACGGCGGCGGGGGCGAAGAGGCCGCCGTCGGCGTCGAAGAGGCCCGGGCCCTCGGGGACGTCGAGCGCGACGGCCCGCCCGTCGGGCCCGATGGCCAGGGGCGCCGGGTGGCCGGCGCGGACGACCGTACAGGTGCGGGTGAACGGGTCGTAGACCCCGTACACGCACCCCGCCCGCAGCTCCTCGCCCTGGAGCGCGTCGCTCGGGGGCAGGGCCGCGCGTTCGGAGGCGAGACGGTCGGCGGTCTCCTTGAGGCGGGCCAGCACCTCCTCCGGCTCCAGGTCGAGATCGGCCAGCGCCTGGATGACCGTACGGAGCTGGCCCATCGCGATGGCCGACTGGAGCCCCTCCCCCGCGACTCCGCCGACGACGAGTGCCGTACGGGCCCCGGAGAGCGCAATCGTGTCGAACCAGCAGCCGCTGTCCCGGCCCGGCAGCAGCACATGGGCGGTCTCCACGGCGGCCTGGTGGCGCTCGGCCTGCGGGAGGAGGCGGCGCTGCACGGTGGAGGCGATGACGTGCTCGCGCTCGTAGCGGCGGGCGTTGTCGATGGCGAGGGCCGCCCGGGTGGCGGCGCTGGTGGCGAGGGAGACGTCGTCCTCGTCGAAGGGTTCGGCGGGCCCGCAGCGGTAGAGGCTGAGCAGGCCGAGCACGGCTCCGCGCAGGGTGAGGGGGACAACGATCAGGGAGTGCGCACCGGCCTGCGTCAGGGCACCGGCCCCGTCCGGGTCGGCGGCCAGCCACGGGGTGCCGGCGGTGAGCGGGACGAGCCGGGGCCGTAGGTCCGCGACGGCGCGTGCGTACGGCGTATGGGGCGGGAGGCGGCGGGTCCCGCCGACCGGGCGGCCCCGGGAGGGCTCGCCGCCCGGGGCGGTCCGTACGGTCGCGCAGCGGCCGGTCGCCGCGCGGCGCAACGGGGTCTCGGGCGGCAGCGGCCCCACCGGCGGGTCGGCCCCGCGCAGCACCTCGTCCACCACCTCGACGACGGCGACTCCGGCGAACCCGGGCACCAGCGCGTCGATGAACGACCGGCAGGTGGCCGCCACGTCCAGCGAACCGCCGACCGCGTCCCGCACGGCGGCCAGCGCGGCCTCGCGCGCCCGCGCCCGCTCCCGCTCGGTGACGTCGACGACCGCGCTGAGCAGACCGATGGTGGGGCCACCGGGACTGTCGGTGCCCGTGGGACTGCCGGGGCCTGCGGCTTCTGCGGGTTCTGCGGGTTCTGCAGGGCTCACAGGCTCTGCGGGGCCCACGGGACTGTCGGGCCTTGCAGGTCCTGCGGGGCTCACGGGACCTGCGGGGCTCGCGGGGCCGACGAGGCGGTAGGCGGAGACCAGGAAGGTGCGGTCGCCGGGGGTCCGCCGGAGCCGGCCGCGTACGAGATGCTCGCGAACGGGCCCACCCCCCGCGAGGACCCGCCTCAGGAGGCGCTCGCACCCGTCGGGGTCGTCGAGCCGGAAGGCCTCGGCGAAGGGGAGCCCGATGTACTCCTCGGTGCCGACGCCCTCGACCAGGGAGTTGGCACGGACCAGCCGCAGCTGCGGGTCGAGCACCACGAGCCCCACGGCGGACTGGGCGAACAGGACCTCCAGCAGAGCCTCGTCCAGGGCGCCGGACCCGTCCTTCCCGGCTCCGTCCCCGGCCGGGGTATCGGCGTACGACACGGCTTCACCCACCCTCAGGCTCCGGCCCCGGCTCCCCGGACCACCGGAGCGCCGACACGTGCCGGTCCAGCATCGCCCGGGGCCCGGGGAGCGGCCACCCGGGGGGAGCGGGGGTGTGACAGGCACGCCCGCGCGCCGTCGGGAGCCCGGGGAGCGGGTCAGTACCCCGGGGACCCCAGCGAGCGCAGCACATGCGCGACCAGGGCCGCGATCGTCTCCTCGTCCTGGACCGGTTTGCGCAGGACATGGCGGTAGTAGACGGGGCCGTACAGCATCTCCACCGCCAGCGGGAGGTTCGCGCCGGGCGGGATCTGGCCCTGGTCCTGGGCGCTGCGCAGCCGGGCCACCGCCTCCTCCACGCGCGGGTCGACCAGCTGGTCCCTGAGCGCCCGGGCGAGGACGTCGTCGTGGTGGAGTTCGGAGAGGATGCCCGCGTACGCCGGTCCGAAGGGCGGGACGGTGAGCAGCTTCACCGCGCCCGCCACATGCGTACGCAGGTCGGCGCCGATGTCCCCGGTGTCCACGAACGGCGTGGCGTCCACCAGGGCGTCCGTGAAGGCCTCCAGCAGGACCGCCCCTTTTGACGGCCACCAGCGGTAGATCGTCTTCTTGCTGACACCCGCGCGGGCCGCGATGGCCTCTATCGTCACGCGCCCGTACCCCTTCTCCGTACAGAGGTCGAGGGCGGCCTGGAGCGTCGCGCGGCGTGATCTCTCGCTGCGGCGCAGACTACTGGGCGGCGTGATCATTCGGTGAGCATAGGACGGTTTGAGCCATTCCTTATTGACAGCTAGTCGTCATAGGCCGAACAATACCCAGGCGGAAACGGAACGTACCGTGTCGGTTCGATCCCGCCTTCCGCACCGTTCGTGCCGTTCGTGCCGCGACGAGCCGATCGGGGGACGGCTCGCCCGGCCGACGGCGCGGACGACCGCTCACCGATCCGATCCGGCCACGGGACGACCGCCCCGCGGTCCTGCCCCGTCCCCGCCCGCCCCTCAGGCCGTGATGTCCTTCGTCGTGAAGCGCGCCCAGGCCGCCGAGCCGAACACCGCCGCGTAGACGCCCTGGAGCTGGAAGTTCTTCACCAGGTCGTCCCAGAGGACCGGCTCGCGCAGGACGTCCGTGAAGGACATCCAGTAGTGCGGGAACAGATAGGGGTGGATGCCGCTCAACTGCGGGATGCTGTCCAGGATCTGCGCCGTGATCAGCAGTCCGACCGTCGCCGCCATCGCCCCGATCCCGCTGTCGGTCAGCGTCGAGACGAACAGGCCCAGCGCGGCGAACCCGGCCATCGACGCCGCGACGACCGCCGCCGTCAGCCCGGCCCGGGCCAGCCCCTCGCCGAACCCGATCCGGGTCCCGGAGATCGTCGTGACCTCCCCCACCGGGAAGAGCAGCGCCCCGACCGCCAGCGCCGAGGCCGCCACCACGAAGGTCGCGACCAGGCAGAAGGTCAGGACCGAGGCGTACTTGACCAGCAGGAGCCTGGTCCGGCCCGCCGGGGCGACGAGCAGATAGCGGAGTGTCCCGGCGCTCGCCTCGCCCGCGACCGCGTCGCCCGCCACCACCCCGACGGCCATCGGGAGGAAGACCGGGAGGGTGGCGGCGAGGGTGGCGAAGACCAGGAAGACGCCGTTGTTGGTGACCTGCGTCAGGAACGCGGGTCCCGCCCCGCCGTCCGGGCCGCCCCCGGCCCCTCCCCCGGATCCGTCGCCGCCCGTCTCGATGCGGACCGCGATCCCGATGAGGACGGGGACGGCGGCGAGCACCGCGAGGAGGGCGTAGGTCCGGTGGCGGCGGAAGGTGGTGGCGACCTCGGAACGGAGGAGTCCGAGCGTGCGGAAGGGGTGGGAGAGGGGGGTACGGGGACGGGGTCCCGGAGTTCCGCCCCCGACCCCGGTCCCGGCCTCGGCCCCGCCCCCGCCCCCGGTCCCGGCCCTCGTCCCGCTGGGCGGAACCGTCTCAGCCTGCGACATCGAAGCCCTCTCCCGTCAGTGCCATGAACGCGTCCTCCAGCGACCCGCCCTCCACCCCGAACGACCGCACCCGCACCCCGCCGCCCACCAGCGCCGCGTTGAGGTCCGCGAGGTCCACGGCGGCGGGCGGGGCGTCGGCGGTCAGCCGGTCGCCGTCGGTCGCCAGGCCGGTGAGGCCGTGCGCCGTGAGGATACGGGCGGCGGCGGCCGGGTCGGGGGTGGTGACGGCCAGCCGGCCCCGGGCGCTCGCGGCGAGTTCGGCGACCGGGCCCTGGACCAGCAGCCGGCCCCGGGCCATCACCGCCGCGTGCGTGCAGACCTGCTCGATCTCGTCCAGCAGGTGCGAGGAGAGGAACACCGTCGTGCCCTCCGCCGCCAGCTCCCGGACCAGGGAGCGGATCTCGCGCATTCCCTGCGGGTCGAGCCCGTTGGTCGGCTCGTCCAGGACGAGCAGGCGGCGCGGGCGGAGCAGCGCGGCGGCGAGGCCGAGGCGCTGCTTCATGCCGAGGGAGTACGCCTTCGCCTTCCGGTCCGACGCGGCGGTGAGGCCGACCCGCTCCAGGGCGTGGCCGACGCGGGCCCGGCGGGTGCGCGGGTCGGCTGTGGGGTCGGCGCTGTCGTACCGCAGGAGGTTGTCACGGCCGCTCAGAAAGCCGTACAGCGCGGGGCCCTCGATCAGCGCGCCGACCTCCGGGAGGACCGTGCGGGCGGCCTGGGGCATCGGGCGGCCGAGGACCCTGGCGGTCCCGGCGGTGGGGTCGATGAGGCCCATGAGCATCCGGATGGTGGTGGTCTTGCCGGAGCCGTTGGGGCCGAGGAAACCGAAGACGCTGCCGCCGGGGACGGTGAGGTCGAGCCCGTCGACGGCGGGGCGGCCGCCCCGGTAGCGCTTGGTGAGGCCGTGGGTCTCGATGACGGGGGCCGGGTGGCCGGGCGGCCGGGGATCGGGGGCGGCCGCCCCGGCAGGTCCCGGCGCACTCCGCGCAGCCGCTGTATCCGTCATGCCGCATCGCCGCCCGTCATGCCGCCGCCCCGCAGTCCGTCATGCCGCCTCGCACCTCTCAGCGCTCGTACCGGGACCCGCGTCCGCGCCTGGACCTGCCGCCCCTGTCTCCCACGCAGTCCGGACCGTCGCGAGGGGCAGGGCAGCCGCCCGGTGCGGAAGCACGCCCTCCGGGCGACCACCCGGCAGCCGGGCCGGGCCGCCCCGTCGCCCACTCTCTCGCGACGGGGCGGCCCGGCCGGTGAACCACGGCGGCCCGAAGGCGCTACCGGGCGCCGTTCGCCGCCCGTACCAGCTCGTCCTTGGTCACCGCGCCGACGTACACCTTGCCGTCGTCCGTCAGCAGGGCGTTGACCAGGCGGGTCTTGAAGACCGTGCCCGAGCCGAACTTCCCGGTGACCTTGTCGCCCAGCGCGTCCAGGAAGCCCTGCGCCTCGGCCGGGACGTCGCCCGAGCCCGCCGGGGGCAGGAGCCCCTTGCCGCCGGGGATCTCGATGGCGGCTATCGACGTCCAGCCCTCGCCGATGACGTTGACGCCCTCGGAGCCTTCGAGCCCGCCCAGCCCCTCCAGGCCGGGGATCTGCCCGGAGAACTTCTCCTGGAGCGACTTCTCCGCCGCGCCGGTCCCGCCCTCGCCGTGCTCCAGCTCGTCCGCCTCCGTCACCTTGGCGCCCTTGGGCGGGGTGAAGTCGAAGGTGGAGGCGGCGGGCTTGGCGAAGTCCACCTTGGTGAAGCCCGCGTCGACCACGGCCTTGCCGCCGTCCGACGCGGCCAGGGTGAACTTCAGCGGCACGCCGTTCTCGGCGTCCACCGCGATCCGTACCGAACCGACCGTCGAGCCGGACTGCTTGGGCTTGATCACCAGCTGGTACGCGTCGCGCCCGGCCACCTGCGCGGTGCCGTCCACGGTGACCGACGTGGTGTCACCGACCGCCGCGAGCGCCTGCTCGGCGAAGTCCTTCGGGGTGGCGGGGGCGCCCTCGGGAGCCTTCGGCTCCTTCTCGGCGCCGGCGTACCCCTCGGGGGCCTTGGAGTGGTAGACCTCGTCGGACTGGGAGTCGTACGCCCAGACCTCGCCCCGGTTGTGGATGACGTTGTACTCGGAGGCCTTGCCGAGGACGGAGAGCCGCTGCTTCTCCGGGCCGTCGACGGCCACGCGCAGGGTGTGCGTGCCGGACGTCAGCTCCATGAGCTTGTCCTCCGGCGCCGCCGCACCCTTGTCCCTGCCCTCGCCGGCGCCCGGGAGGAACGATCCCGCGAGGCCGTCGAGGGGCAGACCGAGGTCCGTGCTGATCTTGAAGGTTCCGGAGAGCTGCTCCTCGTCGGAAGCGGCGATCTTCTCGATGAGTTCCTGTGCGCTGATCTTCGGCAGGTCCGGGTCGCCGCTGTTCGCGAGGGCCGGGACGAGCCCGATGGTCGCGGCCGCCACCCCCGCGACCGCGACGGGGACGATGTAGCGCGCCGCCTTCCGACGGCCCACGGGGGTGCCCGTGGCCTCGCCGGTGGTCTCCGCGCTGTCGTTCGGTGCCATGTGTGCCCTACCTCCGTGGTCGGCGGCTTCCGTCCGGTTGCCCGTCCACTCCCTGCCGCCCTTCTCACCCGATGGGGTCAGGAGTGGTTCTGGTCCGTCTACTGTCCATCTGACCAAATCGGGCGGGCTGAAGCGTCAGACCCGGGGATCAACTCGCCTACTGCTGCGGTATGACAACCGGGCGGGCCTCGTCGGCCATCCACTAGGGGTAGGGCTCCTTGAAGGCAGGGCCTCGCCCGGCCGGGGGCACTCAGCCCGCGCGGTGGACCACCGCGTCGCACAGCTCCTCCAGGGCCGACTTCGCGTACCCCTCGGGCAGCGGCGCCAGCGTGGCGCGCGCCTCCTGGGCGTAGCGGACGGTGTCCTGGCGGGCCTGCTCCAGCGCCGGGTGGGCCCGGAGCAGCCGCAGCGCCTCGGCCAGGGTGGCGTCGTCGGCCAGGTCGCCGTCGAGCAGTTCGACCAGCGCCAGGTCCTCGGGCCTGCCGTCCTTCGCGGCCCGGGCGCGCAGCCGCAGGACCGGGAGGGTGGGGATGCCCTCGCGCAGGTCGGTGCCGGGGGTCTTGCCGGACTCGTGGGTGTCGGAGGCGATGTCGAGGACGTCGTCGGCGAGCTGGAAGGCGATGCCGAGCCGCTCCCCGTACTGCGTGAGGATGTCCACGGTCCGCTCGTCGGCCCCGGCCATCAGCGCGCCGAACCGGCCGGAGACGGCGACCAGCGAGCCGGTCTTGCCGCTGAGCACGTCCAGGTAGTGGTCGACCGGGTCGCGGCCGTCGCGCGGGCCCGCGGTCTCCAGGATCTGGCCGGTGACCAGCCGCTCGAACGCCTCGGCCTGGATGCGTACGGCCTCGGGGCCGAGGTCGGCCAGGATGTGGGAGGCGCGGGCGAAGAGGAAGTCGCCCGTCAGCACGGCCACCGAGTTGCCCCAGCGGGTGTTGGCGCTGGGCACCCCGCGGCGTACGTCGGCCTCGTCCATCACGTCGTCGTGGTACAGCGTGGCCAGGTGGGTCAGCTCGACGACGACGGCCGAGGGCACGACACCCGGCGCGTCCGGGTCACCGAACTGTGACGCGAGCATGACCAGCAGGGGGCGGAACCGCTTGCCGCCCGCCCGCACCAGGTGCTGGGCGGCCTCCGTGATGAAGGGCACGTCGCTCTTGGTGGCTTCGAGCAGCCCCGCCTCGACAGCGGCCAGGCCCGCGTGGACATCGGCCTCAAGAGCCTGGTCCCGCACGTGCAGTCCGAACGGCCCGACGACGGTCACGGGGGCATCTCCTGTCTGCTGACGATCACACCCGATGTCGATGTGTCGCTGTCTCTCTTTGCAACTTCAGCGTATCCGGTCCTCTGTGGATCACCGTGGGCGCCTTCCCGCCACCGCCGGTATGTTCGTGATCAGCCCATATGGTCAGGAGCAACCGCTTTGTCCCACAGCCCCGCCGCCACCGAACCGGCCCAGCCCCCGCCCGAGGACGACCGCGCCTTCTTCGGCCAGCCACGGGGGCTGATGACCCTCTCCGGGCTGGAGGTCTGGGAGCGGTTCTCCTTCCTCGGCATGCAGGCCATCCTGGTCCTGTTCTTCGCCGACACGGTGGCCGACGGCGGTATGGGGATGGACCCCGGCACCGCCGCCTCCGTCTCCGCCGCCTACGGCACCCTCGTCTACCTGGTCTCCGTGGCCGGCGGCTGGCTGGCCGACCGGATCCTCGGCTCGTACCGGGCGGTGCTGTACGGCGGCATCCTCATCGCCTGCGGCCACTACTCCATGGCCGTGCCGACCGACGCGATGACCTGGGTCGGGCTCGGCCTGATCAGCGCCGGAACGGGCCTGCTGAAGCCCAACGTCGCCTCCATGGTCGGCAAGCTCTACCGCACCGACGACGAGCGGCGCGACGCCGGCTTCGCCCTCTACTACATGGGCATCAACATCGGCGCCTTCGCCGGACCGCTGATCACCGGCTGGCTGGGCGACCACGCGAGCTGGCACTGGGGCTTCTCGGCCGCCGCGATCGGGATGACCTTCGGTCTGATCCAGTACGTGGTCGGCCGCCGTCACCTGGTCGGACGCAAGGAGGGCGCCGAGTTCGCCCTCGCCCCGGCCGCCATGCGCCGCGCGGTGCGGCTGATCATCGGCGGGGCCGTCCTGGCCGCCCTCGTAGCCACCGCCCTGGCGCTGGCGGGCTGGCTCACCATCGACCGGTTCGTGGACGTGCTCACGGTGGTCTCGGTCATCGCCCCGATCGCGTACTTCGTGGTGATGTTCCGCAGCCCCCGGGTGACCGCGGAGGAGCGCGGCAGGCTGCGGCCGTACGTCGTGCTCTTCCTGGGGTCCGTCGTCTTCAACTTCATCCTGTTCCAGGCGTACTCGACGATGATCCTGCTCGCCTCGACCAACGCCCGCACCGAGGTCCTCGGCTTCACCTTTCCCGCCAGCTGGTACGCCTCCGCGCTCGGCGCCTTCGAGGTGGCGCTCGCGCCCGTGGTGGCCGCCACCTGGGTCAGGATGGGCCGCCGCCAGCCGCACGCCTCCAACAAGATCGCCTTCGGGGTGATCCTGGGCGGCCTGTCGTTCCTGCTGATGGTCCTGCCCACGTCCGGGCACGCGGACGACACGTACAAGATGGCCGCCTGGTGGATCGTCGGCTCCTACCTGCTGCTCGGCCTCGGTGACGTACTGCTGGAGACCTCCGGGCTCTCCGCCAGCAGCAAGCTCGCCCCGAAGGCGTTCGCCAGCCAGACGATGGCCCTGTGGTTCCTGTCCCTGGCCGTCGCCAACGGCATCCAGGCCCAGATCGTGAAGCTGTACGGCCAGGTGTCCAACCCGGCGTACTTCGGCGTCAACGGGGCGATCGCGGTGGCGGCCGGGGTCGCGATGATCGCCGCCGCGCCCTGGCTGAAGCGCACGATGCACCCCGTCCACTAGCGCCGTGCCGAGAGAAGGCGCCGCGTCCCCAGGAGAAGGCGTCCCCCGTCCCCCACCGAGGTGACCCATGAACATCACGACCGAGTTCCCGTACGAGACGACCCGCGAGGACGTCCGCATCCCGCTCCCCGGCGGAACCCTGCTCTACGCCCGGATCTGGCGCCCCCTGACCGACGAACCGGTCCCCGCGCTGCTGGAGTACCTGCCCTACCGGCTCGGCGACTGGACCGCCCCCCGCGACTGGCAGCGCCACCCCTGGTACGCGGGCCACGGCTACGCCTCCGTCCGGGTCGACGTCCGGGGCCACGGCAACAGCGAGGGGCTGCCGGGCGACGAGTACGACGCCCAGGAGCTGGCCGACGGGGTGGCCGTCATCCACTGGCTGGCCCAGCAGGAGTGGTGCTCGGGCCGGGTCGGCATGTTCGGGATCTCCTGGGGCGGCTTCAACTCGCTCCAGATCGCCGCGCTCGCCCCCGACCCGCTGAAGGCGATCGTCACCGTCTGCTCGGCCGACGACCGGTACGACAACGACGTCCACTACATGGGCGGCTCGGTCCTCGCCGTGGACATGCACGCCTGGGCCGCCACCATGCTCGCCTTCGTCGCCCGCCCGCCGGACCCGGCGCAGGTCGGCGACGCGTGGAAGGCGATGTGGCTGAAGCGGCTGGAGGCGGTCGAACCCTTCAGCCACACCTGGCTGGCCCACCAGAGCCGGGACGACTACTGGAAGCACGGCAGCGTCTGCGAGGACTACGGGGCGATCAAGGCGAACGTCCTCGCGGTCGGCGGCTGGCACGACCCGTACCGGGACACCGTCCTCCGGCTGGTCGAGCACCTCGACCCCGGGCAGGTGCGCGGGATCATCGGCCCGTGGTCGCACCAGTACCCCGACCGGGGGCTGCCGCCGGGGCCCGCGATCGGCTTCCTCCAGGAGACGCTGCGCTGGTGGGACCAGCACCTGAAGGGCAAGGAGACCGGCGTGATGCGGGAGCCGCTGCTGCGGTCCTGGATCAGCGGCTCGCACCCGCCCGCCACGGTGTACGAGACGCTGCCCGGCCGGTGGGTCGGGGACGCCTCCTGGCCCTCGGAGAACGTCAGCCCGGTGGCGTACGCGCTCCAGGGCGGTGAGCGGATCGTCGACTCGCCGCAGCAGACCGGGCTGGACGCGGGGCGGTTCTTCCCGTTCGGCAACGAGGCGGACCTGCCGCCGGACCAGCGGGACGAGGACGCGAAGTCGGTGTCGTTCGAGTTCCCGGTGGAGGATGCGCCGATCGAGATCCTGGGCCGCCCCCGGGTGAAGCTCCGCCTCCGGATGGACGTCCCGCGCGGGCAGGTCGTCGCCCGGCTCTGCGACGTGGCGCCCGACGGGGCCTCCACCCTGGTCACCCGGGGCGCCCTCAACCTGGCCGCCCGGCACGGCCGCGACCGCACCGACGACTGGCCGCCCGGCGAGACCGAGGACGTGGTCCTCGACCTCAACGGCATCGGCCACACCTTCCCGCCCGGCCACCGCATCCGGATCGCCGTCTCCTCCGCGTACTGGCCCTGGATCTGGCCCCAGGCGGGCTCGGCCGGCTTCACGCTCGACACCGACGGCAGCTTCGTCGAGCTGCCGGTGCGCCGCCACACCGAGGACCCGGCGATCACCTTCGGCGAACCGGAACAGTCCGAACCGCTCGGCGTGGTCTACCCGGTCACGCTGGAGGAGCCGCGCCCCGAACGGCTCGTCGTCCGCGATGTCGCCAAGGGCGAGTGGCGGCTGGAGGTGGACCCCCGCTACGGCGGTACGCGGGTCTACCCGGACGGCCTCGAATTCACCGAGGACGCCCTGGAGACGTACACGATCCAGCAGGACGACCCGCTCTCCGCCCGCACCCGCTCCGACTGGCGGATCCGGCTGCACCGGCCGGAGATGGCCTGGGACGTGGAGATCGAGACGCGCTCCGAGATCACCGCCGACGAACACGACTTCATCACGTCCGACGAAGTGATCTGCAAGGACGGCGGCGAGATCGTCTTCCACCGGACGTGGGAGAAGCGGATTCCGCGCACGGCGGGCTGAGCGCCCCGATGAGGTGGCGGGCTGAGCGGTCCCACCCCGGCGAGCAGGCCGAACGCCCCGCTGAGCGGAGTGCGCACTCCGCTCAGCGGACCGTCCGCCCCACCGACGGGTTCCCCCGGAACTCCGGGAGGACCCGTCGAACTTTCCGGGCAATGGGCACAGTTGGGGAGGGTCCGGGCACTGCCGTGGGGCAGGGCCTCCGACGTAACGTGTCCTCCACACGACCTGGAAAGCGAGGCAGCAACACATGCCCGAGCAGAGCAGCCCGCTCGACCTCCCCGAGGGCGACCCCTTCGGCCCGCACAACCTTCCCTACGGTGTGTTCTCCACCCCCGACCGCCCCGAGGACCGCCGGGTCGGTGTCCGCATCGGCAACCACGTCCTGGACGCCGGCGCCGCCGCCCACGCCCTCGGCTCGCCCTACGCCGGGCTGCTGGCCCAGCCGAGCCTGACGCCGCTGCTCGCGGCGGGCCGCACCGCCTGGAGCGATGTGCGCCGCGCGCTCACCGCCTGGGTCACGGTCCCCGCCCACCGCTCGGACATCGAACCGCTGCTGCACCCGGTGGACGAGGTGACCCTGCACCTGCCGTACGAGGTCGCGGACTACGTCGACTTCTACGCCAGCGAGCACCACGCCACCAACGTCGGGCAGATGTTCCGGCCGGACGGCGACGCGCTCACCCCCAACTGGAAGCACCTGCCGATCGGTTACCACGGCCGCTCCGGCACCGTCGTGGTCTCCGGTACGGACGTGGTCCGCCCCAGCGGCCAGCGCAAGGCCCCCACCGACCCGGCGCCCGTCTTCGGGCCCTCGGTGAAGCTCGACATCGAGGCGGAGGTCGGCTTCCTCGTCGGCGTCCCCTCCGCCCACGGCACCCCGGTCCCGCTGGCCGGCTTCCGCGAGCACGTCTTCGGGCTCTTCCTCCTCAACGACTGGTCGGCGCGCGACCTCCAGGCCTGGGAGTACGTGCCGCTGGGCCCGTTCCTCGGCAAGTCCTTCGCCACCTCCGTATCGGCGTGGGTCACCCCGCTGGAGGCCCTGGACGCGGCCCGCACCGAACCGCCCGCCCGGGACGTCCCCCTCCTCCCCTACCTGGACGACTCCGGCGAGGAGGAGCACGGCGGCTTCGACATCCGGATCACGGTGGAGATCAACGGCCAGGCCGTCTCCGAGCCGCCGTTCGCCACGATGTACTGGACGGCGGCCCAGCAGCTCGCGCACATGACGGTCAACGGCGCCTCGCTGCGAACGGGCGACCTGTACGGCTCCGGCACGGTCAGCGGCCCGGAGACCGCCCAGCGCGGCTCGCTCCTGGAACTGACGTGGAACGGCCGCGACCCCCTCGAACTCCCCGAGGGCAAGCGGACGTTCCTGGAGGACGGCGACACGGTCACCCTGACCGCCTGGGCCCCGGGCCCGCACGGCACCCGGGTGGGCCTGGGCGATGTGACCGGCAGGATCGTCACGGCACCATGACGACCCCCGCGGCCTCCGGCCCCGGCACCCCCGCGCTGACGCTCCCCGAGGAGCTGATCCTGCTCACCCTGGACCCGGGGAGCGGCAAGCCGCTGTGCGCGGCGGCCGCCCTCGCGTACGGGGCGGCGGGGGCGGCGCTCGCGGAGCTGGAGCTCCAGGGCCGGATACGCGAGGAGCGCGGCCGGGTCCAGGTGGTGAACCCGCTGGACCCGGCCGACCCGCGCCTCGCAGCCCTGCTGCGCACCCTGCCCCAGGGCAAGGCCCCCCGCTCGGGGACGCGCGCCCGGCGCTGGGTGGCCGACTTCGACCGGCACGTGCGGGACACCCACCTGGACTCCCTGGTCGACCGCTCCGTGCTCTCCCGGGAGACCCGCCGCGTCCTCGGCCTCTTCCCGTACCACCGCCACTTCCCGGTCCACCCGGACCTGGTGCCCGGCCTCCGCAGGCGCTTCGCCCACGCCGAGAAGGCCGGCTACCCCGACCCCCGCGACCGCCTCCTGGCCGCCCTGGTCTCCGCGCTGGGCCTCGCCTCCGCCCTCACCCGCAACGGCCGCCCCGGCCGCACCGCGATGAAGGTCCTGCGCCGCTCCGAGTGGACCGCGACGGCCGTCCACCACAACGTGAAGCAGAGCGAGTCCGGCGGGGGCGGCGGAAGCGACGGCTGGAGCGGCGACAGCGGGGGCGGGGGCGGCTGCGGCGGGGGCGGGGACTGACGGGTGCCGCCCGGGAGCCGGTCAGCGGTGCGTGATGCGGCCACACGTTCGGGGGAGCCTTATCCGGTTTCCGGCGGATACGCTGGTCAGGCCCGCGAGACTCCTCCCCATGGGAGCAATGATGAGCATCGAGCCCGAGGCCTCCGAGCCGCGGTGGGCGGTCCCGCCCGAGGGCGGCTGGACCGCCGATGACCTGGACACACTCCCGAATCTGCCTCCGCACACGGAGCTGATCGACGGGAGCCTCGTTTTCGTGAGTCCGCAGACCCTGTTCCACACCCGGGCGGTCAGCTTCTTCGAGTGGCAGTTGCAGTCCCTGGCGCCGCCCGAGCTGGAGGTCGTGCGCGAGTTCACCATCGACATCGACCGCTACAACCGGCCCGAGCCCGATGTGATCGTCATCGGCGGTGATGTCATCCAGGACGCGGACCAGACCCGGTTCCCCGCCGAATCGGTACGCCTCGCGATCGAGGTCGTCTCCCCCGAGTCCCGGTCCCGCGACCGGGAGACCAAGCCCGTGAAGTACGCCCGTGCCCGCATCCCCCACTACTGGCGGGTGGAGAACCACGACGGACGGGCCGTGGTGTACGTCTTCGAGCTGGAACCGGCCACCGGGGCGTACACCTCCACCGGGATCTTCCACGACCGGATGAAGGCGTCGGTGCCGTTCCCCGTGGACCTGGACCTCACCGCGATCACACCCCGGCGCCGGGCGGCGGACCAGCAGTAGCCCCGCCGCCCGGGCCGCGCCCTCACTCGTACTCGGGCGGTTCCTCGTCCCAGGCGAACTCGGGGTCGCCGTACTGCTGGGCGGCGGCCGGGGGCCGCGGGGCCTGGTCGGTACGGGCCGGGGCCCCGGGGGCCTTCGTGCGAGACGGGGCCGCCGCCGGGAGGGGCGTGGGAGCCGCTGCCTCCGAGGGGGCCGGTGCGTCCGTGGCAGCCGCCGCCCCCGGGGACGTCTCCGCCAGGACCTCCAGCACGCCCTCCCCGTACGTCGCGAGCTTCTTCTCGCCCAGGCCGCTGATCCCGCCCAGCTCCGCCAGGGACGTCGGGTGGACCGTGGCGATCTCCCGCAACGTCGCGTCGTGGAAGATCACGTACGCCGGAACGCCCTGCTCCTTGGCCGTCGCGCCGCGCCAGGCCCGCAGGGCCTCGAAGACGGGGACCGCGGACGACGGAAGATCGGCCGGGGCCGCCTTGCCCTTGGCCCCCTTGCCGCCGGACGAGGACGACGAGCGGGTCGTGGGCTTCTTGGGCTCCTTGCGGAGCAGGACCTCGCGCTCGCGGCCGAGGACCGTGGCGCTGGCGTCGGTGAGGACCAGCGTGCCGTACTCCCCCTCCACCGCCAGCAGGCCCTGGGCCAGCAGCTGACGAACCACGCCGCGCCACTCCGCCTCGGCCAGCTCCTCGCCGATGCCGAAGACGGAGAGCTGGTCGTGGTCGAACTGGATCACCTTGGCGGTCTTGCGGCCCAGCAGGATGTCGACGATCTGGCCCGCGCCGAACTTCTGGTTCCGCTCGCGCTTGAGGCGGACCACCGTGGAGAGCAGCTTCTGCGCGACGACCGTGCCGTCCCAGGTCTCCGGCGGGGTCAGGCAGGTGTCGCAGTTGCCGCAGTTCGCCGCGGTGGGCTCCTGGCCGAAGTAGGTCAGCAGCTGGGACCGGCGGCACTGGACCGTCTCGCAGAGGGCCAGCATCGAATCGAGGTGGGCGGCGGCCCGGCGGCGGAACGCCTCGTCGCCCTCTCCGCCCTGGATGAGCTTGCGCTGCTGGACGACGTCCTGGAGTCCGTACGCCATCCACGCCGTCGACGGCTCCCCGTCCCGGCCCGCGCGGCCCGTCTCCTGGTAGTACCCCTCGACGGACTTCGGGAGGTCCAGGTGGGCGACGAAGCGGACGTCCGGCTTGTCGATGCCCATGCCGAAGGCGATGGTCGCGACGACGACGAGACCCTCCTCACGGAGGAAGCGCGACTGGTGGGCGGCGCGCGTCCCGGCGTCCAGGCCCGCGTGGTACGGCACGGCTTCGATGCCGTTGCGGGTGAGGTACTCCGCGATCTTCTCGGTGGAGTTGCGCGAGAGGCAGTAGACGATGCCCGCGTCCCCGGCGTGCTCCTCCTGGAGGAAGGTGAGGAGCTGCTTCTTCGGGTCGGACTTCGGGACGATCCGGTACTGGATGTTGGGCCGGTCGAAGCTGGCGACGAAGTGCTTCGCCTCCGGCATGCCGAGGCGGCGGGTGATCTCCTGGTGCGTGGCGTCCGTGGCGGTCGCCGTCAGGGCGATGCGCGGGACGTCCGGCCACCGCTCACCCAGCACGGAGAGCGCCAGATAGTCCGGGCGGAAGTCGTGGCCCCACTGGGCGACACAGTGCGCCTCGTCGATCGCGAAGACGGAGATCTCGCCGCGGGCCAGCAGCGAGAGGGTGGAGTCCAGCCGCAGCCGCTCGGGGGCCAGGTAGAGGATGTCCAGCTCGCCCGCGAGGAACTGCGCCTCCATCGAGCGGCGCTCGTCGAAGTCCTGCGTGGAGTTCATGAAGCCGGCCCGGACGCCGAGTGCCCGCAGGGCGTCGACCTGGTCCTGCATGAGGGCGATCAGGGGGGAGACGACGACTCCGGTGCCGCGCCTGACCAGGGACGGGATCTGGTAGCAGAGGGACTTTCCGCCACCGGTCGGCATGAGCACGACGGCGTCGCCGCCGGCCACCACATGCTCGATGACCGCGCCCTGCTCGCCGCGGAACGCGTCGTACCCGAAGACCCGGTGCAGCGTCCGCAGCGCCTCGGTCTCGGCCCCGCCGGTGTTGCTGTCGGTGTCGGTCCCGTTGCCGGTCACCGTCCCGGTCACATCCATGGTCACGCCCAATGCTCTGTCCCCCGGGGTCCGTGCCCGTCCGGTCCGCCGTCGGTCGCCCGTCGTCCCGGCCGCACGCCCGGCCCTGTCCGTCCTTGCTCCGTCCCCGACCACGATAGGCGGCTCCTACGACAACGCCGGACGGTCTGTGGATATCGACCGTCCGGCGCTGTGCGGCAAGGGTTCCGGCTACCGCACGAAGACCCCCGCCTGGCCCGCCAGGTCCAGGAAGTACTGCGGGGCCAGGCCCAGCACCAGCGTGACCGCCACACCGACCGCGATCGTCGTCATGGTCAGCGGGGACGGGACGGCGACCGTGGGGCCGTCCGCCTTCGGCTCGCTGAAGAACATCAGGACGATCACCCGGATGTAGAAGAAGGCGGCGATGGCGGAGGAGATCACACCGACCACGACCAGCGCACCCGCGCCGCTCTCCGCAGCCGCCTTGAAGACGGCGAACTTCCCGGAGAAGCCCGAGGTGAGCGGGATCCCGGCGAAGGCGAGCAGGAACACCGCGAAGACCGCCGCGACCAGCGGCGAGCGGCGGCCGAGCCCGGCCCACTTCGACAGGTGCGTGGCCTCGCCGCCCGCGTCCCGTACCAGCGTGACGACCGCGAAGGCGCCGACCGTCAC
Organism: Streptomyces araujoniae; assembly: GCF_050871195.1. Classification (NCBI taxonomy): domain Bacteria; kingdom Bacillati; phylum Actinomycetota; class Actinomycetes; order Kitasatosporales; family Streptomycetaceae; genus Streptomyces; species Streptomyces araujoniae. The sequence continues at coordinate 4,725,289 of NZ_CP194070.1, read as the reverse complement.
GAAGGAGTACGCGCCCAGGTAGAAGAGGACCGAGGAGACTCCCTCCGGACTGGTGGCGATCACACCGGCCAGGATGAAGCCCGCGTGCGCGATCGAGGAGTAGGCCAGCAGCCGCTTGATGTCGGTCTGGGTGATCGCGACGACCGCCCCGCCCACCATCGTGACGATCGCGACCGCCCACAGCACCGGCCGCAGGTCCCAGGTGAGCCCGGGGAGCGCCACGTACAGCAGGCGCAGCAGCGCGCCGAACGCGGCGACCTTGGTGGCGGCGGCCATGAAGCCGGTGACCGGGGTCGGTGCGCCCTGGTAGACGTCCGGGGTCCACATGTGGAACGGGACGGCACCGACCTTGAAGAGCAGGCCGGTCAGGATCAGCGCGCCGCCCATGAGCAGCAGCGCGTCGTTGCCCATGGTGCCGGCGAGGGCGGGGTCGATCTCCAGGACCGCGCCGTCGACGACGTTGGCGATGGTGGCGTACGAGAGGGAGCCCGCGTAGCCGTAGAGGAGGGCGATCCCGAAGAGCATGAACGCCGAGGAGAACGCGCCGAGCAGGAAGTACTTCACGGCCGCCTCCTGCGACATCAGCCGCTTGCGGCGGGCGAGGGCGCAGAGGAGGTAGAGCGGGAGCGAGAAGACTTCCAGCGCGATGAAGAGCGTCAGCAGGTCGTTGGCGGCGGGGAAGACGAGCATGCCCGCCACCGAGAACAGCGTCAGCGGGAAGACCTCGGTGGTGGTGAAGCCCGCGCGGACGGCGGCCTTCTCGCTGTCGCTGCCGGGGACCGTGCCGGCCTGGGCGGCGAAGGAGTCGACCTTCCTGCCGTGGGCCGTCGGGTCGAGCCGCCGCTCGGCGAAGGTGAAGACGGCCACCACGGCGACCAGGAGGATGGTCCCCTGCAGGAACAGGGTGGGGCCGTCGGTCGCGATGGCCCCCATGGCCGCGATCTGGGCCTTGGTGGTGGCGTATCCGCCGGCCGCGAGGGAGACCACGGCGGCGAACGCGGCGGCCAGCGCCACCACGGTCAGCAGGAGCTGGGTGTGGTAGCGGGCCTTACGCGGGACGAAGGCCTCGACCAGGATGCCCAGGACGGCCCCGATCACGACGATCATGACGGGTGCCAGCTGGGCGTACTCGATGGTGGGCGCCGTGAAGCGGTCCCCCGGGGCTGCGGATGTCACCCCGCTCGCCGTCGTCCACAGGCTGTGGACAGCTGTTGCGCTCACTTGGCGGCCTCCACCTCGGGCTGGGGGTCCTTCTTCTGTACGTCGGACATGGTGTGCTGGACCGCCGGGTTGACGACCTCGGTGAGCGGCTTCGGGAAGACGCCCAGGAAGAGCAGGAGCGCGATCAGCGGCACGGCGACCGCCAGCTCACGCGCCTTGAGGTCGGGCATGGTGCGGACCGACTCGTTGACCGGGCCGGTCATCGTCCGCTGGTAGAGGACCAGGACGTAGAGCGCGGCGAGCACGATGCCGGTGGTGGCGATGATCCCGGCCACCGGATAGGCGCTGAACGTGCCGACCAGGACCAGGAACTCGCTGACGAACGGGGCGAGTCCCGGCAGCGACAGCGTCGCCAGACCGCCGATGAGGAAGGTGCCCGCCAGCACGGGGGCGACCTTCTGCACCCCGCCGTAGTCCGCGATGAGCCGCGAGCCGCGCCGGGTGATGAGGAATCCGGCGACGAGCAGCAGCGCGGCGGTGGAGATGCCGTGGTTGACCATGTAGAGCGTGGCGCCCGACTGGCCCTGGCTGGTCATCGCGAAGATGCCGAGGATGATGAAGCCGAAGTGCGAGATCGAGGCGTAGGCGATGAGCCGCTTGATATCGCGCTGGCCGACCGCGAGCAGCGCTCCGTAGACGATGGAGACGAGCGCCAGGGCGATGACGACCGGGGTCGCCCACTTGCTCGCCTCCGGGAAGAGCCCGAGGCAGAAGCGGAGCATCGCGAAGGTGCCGACCTTGTCGACGATGGCGGTGATGAGCACGGCGACGGGTGCGGTGGCCTCGCCCATCGCGTTGGGCAGCCAGGTGTGCAGCGGCCAGAGCGGGGCCTTGATCGCGAAGGCGAGAAAGAACCCGAGGAAGAGCCACCGCTCGGTGCTGGTCGCCATCGCCAGGTCACCGTTGGCACGGGCCGCCGCGATCTCGGTGAGCGAGAAGCTGCCCGCGACCACGTAGAGCCCGATGACGGCGGCCAGCATGATCAGGCCGCCGGCCAGGTTGTAGAGGAGGAACTTGACCGCCGCGTACGAGCGTTGCTTCGCGGCGTTCTCGTCGCTGCCCCCGTGGGCCCGGTCCCCGAAGCCGCCGATGAGGAAGTACATCGGGATGAGCATGGCTTCGAAGAGGATGTAGAAGAGGAAGACGTCGGTCGCGAGGAACGACAGGATCACCATGGCCTCGACCATGAGGATCAGCGCGAAGAAGCCCTGGGTGGGGCGCCAGCGCGAGGACTTCGTCTCCAGGGGGTCGGCGTCGTGCCAGCCGGCCACGATGACGAACGGGATCAGCAGCGCGGTGAGCCCGAGGAGGGCCACCCCGATGCCGTCCACGCCCAGCTCGTACCGGACGCCGAAGTCGGCGATCCAGGCCTTGGACTCGGTGAGCTGGTAGCGGTCGCCGCCCGGCTCGAAGCGGGCGAAGACGATGCCCGCCAGGACGAGCGTGGAGAGCGAGAAGAGCAGCGCGACCCACTTGGCCACGGTGCGCTGTGCGGCGGGGACGGCGGCGGTGGCGATGGCTCCGATGGCCGGGAGCGCCGCCGTCGCGGTCAGGAGGGGAAAGGACATGTGATCAGACCGCCCTCATCAGCAGGGTCGCGGCGATGACGATCGCCGCGCCGCCGAACATCGAGACCGCGTAGGAGCGGGCATAGCCGTTCTGCAGCTTGCGCAGTCGGCCGGAGAGCCCGCCGACCGAGGCGGCCGTGCCGTTGACGACGCCGTCGACCAGGGAGTGGTCCACGTAGACCAGCGAGCGGGTGAGGTGCTCGCCGCCGCGGACCAGGACCACGTGGTTGAAGTCGTCCTGGAGCAGGTCGCGGCGGGCGGCCCGGGTGAGCAGCGAGCCGCGCGGGGCCACGACCGGCACCGGCTTGCGCCCGTACATCGCCCAGGCGATCGCGACGCCGATGACCAGGGCCACCACGGTGGCTCCGGTGACGGTGGCCACGCTCAGCGGGGAGTGGCCGTGGTCGTAACCGGTGACCGGCTCCAGCCAGTTGACGAAGCGGTCACCGATGGCGAAGAACCCGCCGGCGAAGACCGACCCGACGGCCAGCACGATCATCGGGATCGTCATGGACTTCGGGGACTCGTGCGGGTGCGGCTCGCGGCCCTCGGCGTCGGGCTGCCAGCGCTTCTCGCCGAAGAAGGTCATCAGCATCACGCGCGTCATGTAGAACGCGGTGATCGCGGCGCCGAGCAGGGCGACGGAGCCGAGGATCCAGCCCTCGGTGCCGCCCTTGGCGAAGGCCGCCTCGATGATCTTGTCCTTGGAGAAGAAGCCGGAGAGGCCCGGGAAGCCGATGATGGCGAGGTAGCCGAGGCCGAAGGTGATGAAGGTGACCGGCATGTACTTCCGCAGGCCGCCGTACTTGCGCATGTCGACCTCGTCGTTCATGCCGTGCATCACCGAACCGGCCCCCAGGAAGAGCCCGGCCTTGAAGAAGCCGTGCGTCACCAGGTGCATGATCGCGAAGATGTAGCCGATCGGGCCGAGGCCGGCGGCGAGGATCATGTAGCCGATCTGGGACATCGTGGAGCCGGCCAGCGCCTTCTTGATGTCGTCCTTGGCGCAACCGACGATCGCACCGAAGATCAGCGTGACGGCACCGACGATGGCGACGACGAGCTGGGCGTCCGGGGCGCCGTTGAAGATGGCGCCGGAGCGGACGATCAGATAGACACCGGCGGTGACCATGGTCGCGGCGTGGATGAGGGCGGAGACCGGGGTCGGGCCCTCCATCGCGTCACCGAGCCAGGACTGCAGCGGCACCTGGGCCGACTTGCCGCAGGCGGCGAGCAGCAGCATCAGGCCGATCGCCGTCAGCTTGCCCTCGCTGGTGTCCCCGGTCGCCTCCAGCACGGGCCCGAAGGCGAAGGTGCCGAAGGTGGTGAACATCAGCATGATGGCGATCGAGAGCCCCACGTCACCGACGCGGTTGACCAGGAACGCCTTCTTCGCGGCGGTGGCCGCGCTGGGCTTGTGCTGCCAGAAGCCGATGAGCAGGTACGACGCCAGACCGACGCCCTCCCACCCGACGTACAGCAGCAGGTAGTTGTCGGCGATGACCAGGATCAGCATCGCCGCGAGGAACAGGTTGAGATAGCCGAAGAAGCGGCGCCTGCGCTCGTCGTGCTCCATGTAGCCGATGGAGTAGATGTGGATCAGGGTGCCCACACCGGTGATGAGCAGGACGAACGTCATCGACAGCTGGTCGAGCTGGAAGGCGATGTCGGCCTGGAAGCCCTCCACCGGAATCCAGCTGAACAGGTGCTGGTGCAGGGCCCGGTCGTCGGCGCCCTTCCCCAGCATGTCGGTGAAGAGGACGACACCGATGACGAACGAGGCGGCGGCGAGTGCGGTGCCGAGCCAGTGCCCGGCCTTGTCCAGCCGTCGGCCGCCGCAGAGCAGGACCGCCGCTCCGAGCAGGGGCGCCGCGACGAGCAGCGCGATCAGGTTCTCCACGATTCCGGTCCCCTTACAGCTTCATCAGGCTGGCGTCGTCGACCGAGGCCGAGTGGCGGGAGCGGAACAGCGACACGATGATCGCGAGCCCGACGACGACTTCCGCGGCGGCGACGACCATCACGAAGAACGCGACGATCTGCCCGTCGAGGTTTCCGTGCATCCGGGAGAAGGTGACGAGCGCCAGGTTGCACGCGTTGAGCATCAGCTCGATGCACATGAACAGGACGATCACGTTCCGCCGGATCAGCACCCCGCAGGCGCCGATCGCGAAGAGCAGGGCCGCGAGGTAGAGGTAGTACACCGGGTTCACTTGGCGGCCTCCGAGTTATCCGCCGCGGAGGCGGGGTTGGCCCCCCGCGCCACGGCGTCCGCGTCCTCACGTCCGAGCCGCTCGCCGGAGCGCTGCTCCAGCGCCTTGAGATCGGCGAGCGCCTCCTGCGAGACATCGCGGATCTGGCCCCGGTTGCGCAGCGTCTTCATGACCGTCAGGTCGGACGGGGTGCCGTCGGGGAGCAGACCGGCGATGTCCACCGCGTTGTGCCGGGCGTAGACGCCGGGGGCGGGCAGCGGCGGGAGGTGCTTGCCCTCGCGCACGCGCTGCTCGGACAGCTCCCGCTGGGTCCGGGCCCGCTCGGTGCGCTCGCGGTGCGTGAGCACCATGGCCCCGACGGTCGCGGTGATCAGCAGGGCGCCGGTGATCTCGAACGCGAAGACGTACTTGGTGAAGATGAGGTTGGCGAGGCCCTCCACGTTCCCGCCGTGCAGGGCGTTGGCGGCGCCGAGCCCGTTGAACGTGGACAGCGACGCGTTGCCGATGCCCCCGATCAGCAGGATGCCGAAGCCGAGCCCGCAGCCGACGGCCAGCCAGCGCTGCCCCTTCAGGGTCTCCTTGAGGGAGTCCGCCGCGGTGACGCCGACGAGCATGACGACGAAGAGGAACAGCATCATGATCGCGCCGGTGTAGACGATGATCTGGACGATGCCGAGGAAATAGGCGCCGTTGGCGAGGTAGAAGACGGCCAGGATCACCATCGTCCCGGCGAGCGCCAGGGCGCTGTGCACGGCCTTCTTCAGCAGGATCGTGGCGAACGCGCCGATCACGGCGACGGTCCCCAGGATCCAGAACTGGACGGCCTCACCGGTGGAGGTGGTGGTGGCCGCGGCGATCGCGTTCATGCGCCCGCCCCCCTGTCCTGCCGTGCGCCGCCCGTGGACACGGACTCGGCGTCGGCGGACTCGTCGGACTTCTCCCGCTCGCCCTTGGAGAGCGCCGGCTGCACCACCGTGCCGGGGGCGGCCTCGGTGACCAGGCCCCGGTAGTAGTCCTGTTCGTCCATGCCGGGGTAGATCGCGTGCGGGCTGTCGACCATGCCCTCCTCCAGCCCCGCGAGCAGCTCGTCCTTGGTGTAGATGAGGCTCTCGCGGCTGGTGTTGGCCAGCTCGAACTCGTTGGTCATCGTCAGCGCCCGGGTGGGGCAGGCCTCGATGCAGAGTCCGCAGAGGATGCAGCGCGCGTAGTTGATCTGGTAGACGCGGCCGTACCGCTCGCCCGGGGAGTAGCGCTCCTCCTCGGTGTTGTCCGCGCCCTCCACGTAGATGGCGTCCGCCGGACACGCCCAGGCGCACAGCTCGCAGCCGACGCACTTCTCCAGGCCGTCCGGGTGGCGGTTGAGCTGGTGGCGGCCGTGGAAGCGGGGCGCCGTCACCTTCGGCGTCTCGGGGTACTGCTCGGTCAGCCGCTTCTTGAACATGGCCTTGAAGGTCACGCCGAAGCCGGCCACCGGGTTCTGGAACTTCTCCCCCGCCGAACCCGATTCGCCCGAGGACCCAGCGGATCCCGATGAGCCCGTGAGCTCTGGTTTCTCAGACACCGCCGGCCTCCTTTCCGTCACTCGCGTTTCCGTCACTCTGAGTATCGGGCCCACCACTGACAACGAGCTCCCGCTCGCGCCTCGGCACCCGCCTGGGCACCGGCGGCAGGGTCTGCCCGGGCAGCGGCGGCACCGGATAGCCGCCCGCCATCGGGTCGAAGGCGGGCTCCGGTCCGGCGGCCTCCTCCTGCGCCTTGGCCCTGCGGTCCCGGAACATGTCCACGACCAGGGAGATCAGCAGGATCGCGAGGACGGCCCCGCCGACGTACAGGACGATCCGCGAGAAGTCGTACCCCTCGTTCCGCAGCGCGCGGACGGTGGCGACGAGCATCAGCCAGCCCACCGAGACCGGGATGAGGACCTTCCAGCCGAGCTTCATCAGCTGGTCGTAGCGGACGCGTGGCAGGGTGCCGCGCAGCCAGATGAAGAAGAAGATCAGCAACTGGAGCTTGAGGAAGAACCAGAGGATCGGCCACCAGCCGTGGTTCGCCCCCTCCCAGAACGCGGAGATCGGGTACGGGGCGCGCCAGCCGCCGAGGAACAGCGTCACCGCGATCATCGACACGGTCACCATGTGGATGTACTCGGCGAGCATGAACATCGCGAACTTGATGGAGCTGTACTCGGTGTTGAAGCCGCCGACGAGGTCGCCCTCGGACTCCGGCATGTCGAATGGCGCCCGGCTGGCCTCACCGACCATCGTCACCATGTAGATGAGGAAGGACATCGGCAGCAGGATCAGGTACCAGCGGTCCGCCTGCGCCTCCACGATCGCGGAGGTCGACATCGACCCCGAGTAGAGGAAGACCGAGGCGAACGCGGCGCCCATGGCGATCTCGTAGCTGATCATCTGGGCACACGAGCGGATCCCGCCGAGCAGCGGGTACGTCGACCCGGAGGACCAGCCGCCGAGCACGAACCCGTACACCCCGACCGCGCCGACGGCGAGGATGTAGAGCGCGGCGATCGGCAGGTCGGTGAGCTGCATCGTCGTACGGGTGCCGAAGATCGAGATCTCGTTGCCCGCCGGGCCGAAGGGGATGACCGCGACGGCCATGAAGGCGGGGATCGCCGCGAGGATCGGGGCGAGGATGTAGACCGCCTTGTCCGCCCGCTTGACGATGACGTCTTCCTTCAGCATCAGCTTGACGCCGTCGGCGAGCGACTGGAGCAGCCCCCAGGGGCCGTGCCGGTTGGGGCCGATGCGCAGCTGCATCCAGGCGACGACCTTGCGCTCCCACACGATGGAGAAGAGCACGATCAGCATCAGGAACGCGAAGCAGAAGACCGCCTTGAGCAGCACCAGCCACCAGGGGTCGGTGCCGAACATCGAGAGATCCTCGGCGGCGAGGACGGCGCCCCCGGGCGCCGTCGCGAGTGCGGTGAGGCCCATCACGCTCGTACCTCCGATGGTTCGACGGGAGCACCCGGTGCGGCGGCGGGGCCGATGCGCACCAGGCCGCCGGGGTTCGCACCGGTGTCGGCGGGGATACCGCGTCCGACCGAGTTCAGCGGCACCCAGACCACGCGGTCCGGCATGTCGGTGACCTGGAGGGGGAGTTCGACGGTGCCGGTGGGGCCGGTGACGGCGAGCAGGTCGCCGTCCTTGACGCCGGTCTCGGCCGCGGTGGCGGGCGAGAGCCGGGCGAGCGCCGCGTGCCGGGTCCCGGCGAGCGCGGTGTCGCCCTCCTGGAGCCGGCCGAGGTCGAGCAGCAGCCGGTGGCCCGCGAGGATCGCCTCGCCGTCGCCCGGCCGGGGCAGCGGACGCGACGGTTCGCGCGGGTCGTCCGCGTGGCCGCCGTCCCAGCCGCCGAGCCGGTCCAGCTCGCGGCGGGCCGCGGTCAGGTCGGGCAGCGCGAAGTGCACGTCCATGGCGTCGGCCAGCATGTGCAGCACACGGGAGTCGGTCGGCGAGAGCGTGCGGGGCATCTGCTCCGGCTTCAGCGCCGCCTGGAACATCCGGACCCGGCCCTCCCAGTTGAGGAAGGTGCCGGACTTCTCCGCGACGGCGGCGACCGGGAGGACCACGTCGGCCCGCTCGGTGACCGTGCTCGGCCGCAGCTCCAGCGAGACCAGGAAGCCGACCTCGTCCAGAGCCTTCAGCGCCCGGGCCGGGTCGGGCAGGTCCTCCACGCCGACCCCGGCGACGAGCAGCGCGCCCAGTTCGCCGGTGGCCGCCGCCTCGATGATCTGGCCGGTGTCGCGGCCGTGGCGGGAGGGGAGTTCGGCGACGCGCCAGACGGCGGCCACCTCCTCCCGGGCCCGCGGGTCGGTGGCCGGGCGGCCGCCGGGGAGCAGCGAGGGGAGCGCGCCGGTCTCCACCGCGCCCCGGTCGCCCGCCCGGCGCGGAATCCACACCAGGCGTGCGCCGGTCGCGGTGGCGGTACGAATGACAGCGGAAAGTGCGCCGGGCACCCCCGCCAGCCGCTCCCCCACGATGATCAGGGAGTGCTCACCGCGCAACGCCTCGGCGGCGGCGGCCCCTTCGGCGTCCAGGCCGACCCCGCCCGCGAGCGCGTCCAGCCACTCGGTCTCGGTGCCGGGGGCGGCGGGCAGCAGCGTGCCGCCCGCCTTCACCAGGCCGCGCGTGGCGTGCGAGGCGAGGGCGAAGGTCTTCTGGCCGCTCTTGCGGTGGGCCTTGCGGAGCCGGAGGAAGACGCCGGGGGCCTCCTCCTCGGACTCGAATCCGACGAGCAGGACCGCGGGGGCCTTCTCCAGCGCGGAGTACGTGACTCCCTGGCCGTCCAGGTCCCGGCCGCGCCCGGCGACCCGGGCGGCCAGGAAGTCGGCCTCCTCGGCGCTGTGCACGCGGGAGCGGAAGTCGATGTCGTTGGTGTCGAGGGCGACCCGGGCGAACTTGCTGTACGCGTAGGAGTCCTCGACGGTCAGCCGGCCGCCGGTCAGGACGCCGGTACGGCCCCGGGCGGCGAGCAGTCCGGCCGCCGCGGCCTCCAGCGCCTCGGGCCAGCTCGCCGGCTCCAGGACGCCGTCGGCGTTGCGGACCAGCGGGGTGGTGAGGCGGTCGCGCTGCTGGGCGTAGCGGAAGCCGAACCTCCCCTTGTCGCAGATCCACTCCTCGTTGACCTCGGGCTCGTTGGCCGCGAGGCGCCGCATGACCTTGCCGCGCCGGTGGTCGGTGCGCATCCCGCAGCCGCCCGCGCACTGTTCGCACACCGAGGGGGTGGAGACCAGGTCGAAGGGGCGGGAGCGGAAGCGGTACGCCGCCGAGGTCAGCGCGCCCACCGGGCAGATCTGGATGGTGTTGCCGGAGAAGTACGACTCGAAGGGGTCGCCCTCGCCGGTGCCGACCTGCTGGAGGGCGCCGCGCTCGAGCAGCTCGATCATCGGGTCGCCCGCCACCTGGTTGGAGAACCGGGTGCAGCGCGCGCAGAGCACGCACCGCTCACGGTCCAGCAGCACCTGGGTGGAGATGGGGACCGGCTTCTCGAAGGTCCGCTTCTTGCCTTCGAAGCGGGATTCGGCGTCGCCGTGGGACATCGCCTGGTTCTGCAGCGGACACTCGCCGCCCTTGTCGCAGACCGGGCAGTCCAGCGGGTGGTTGATCAGCAGCAGCTCCATCACGCCCTTCTGCGCCTTCTCGGCGACAGGAGAGGTGATCTGCGACTTGACGACCATGCCGTCGGTGCAGGTGATGGTGCAGGAGGCCATCGGCTTCCGCTGGCCCTCGACCTCGACGATGCACTGGCGACAGGCGCCGGCCGGGTCGAGGAGCGGGTGGTCGCAGAAGCGCGGGATCTCGATGCCGAGGAGTTCGGCGGCGCGGATGACCAGGGTCCCCTTCGGGACGCTGATCTCGATGCCGTCGATGGTCAGCGTGACCAGGTCCTCGGGCGGGATGGCCGCCTCGCCGCCCCCGGAGGGCGCACTCGTGGTGACTGTCATGCGTTCACCCCCCGGTGAGCGTGTGCGGTCTTGTCGTCGGCCCAGGCCGTGGATTTCGCGGGGTCGAAGGGGCAGCCCTTGCCCGTGATGTGCTGTTCGTACTCCTCGCGGAAGTACTTGAGCGAGGAGAAGATCGGGGCGGCGGCGCCGTCGCCGAGCGCGCAGAACGACTTGCCGTTGATGTTGTCGGCGATGTCGTTGAGCTTGTCCAGGTCGGACATCTCACCCCTGCCCGCTTCGAGGTCGCGCATCAACTGGACCAGCCAGTACGTCCCTTCGCGGCAGGGAGTGCACTTGCCGCAGGACTCGTGGGCGTAGAACTCGGTCCAGCGGGTGACGGCCCGCACCACGCAGGTCGTCTCGTCGAAGCACTGGAGCGCCTTCGTGCCGAGCATGGAGCCGGCGGCGCCGACGCCCTCGTAGTCGAGGGGGACGTCGAGGTGCTCGTCGGTGAGAAGCGGGGTGGAGGAGCCGCCGGGGGTCCAGAACTTGAGGCGGTGGCCGGGGCGCATCCCGCCGCTCATGTCGAGCAGTTGGCGGAGCGTGATGCCGAGCGGGCCCTCGTACTGGCCGGGGCTGGCGACGTGGCCGCTGAGCGAGTAGAGCGTGAAGCCCGGGGACTTCTCGCTGCCCATCGACGTGAACCAGTCCTTGCCCTTGTTCAGGATCGCGGGAACCGAGGCGATGGACTCGACGTTGTTCACCACAGTGGGGCAGGCGTACAGACCGGCGACCGCAGGGAAGGGGGGCCGCAGCCGGGGCTGGCCACGCCGTCCTTCGAGAGAGTCGAGCAGCGCGGTTTCCTCACCACAGATGTACGCACCGGCACCCGCGTGCACCGTGAGTTCCAGATCGAGCCCTGAACCCAGGATGTTCGTCCCCAGATAGCCCGCCTCGTACGCCTCTCGTACGGCCTCGTGCAGTCGTCGCAGCACGGGGACGACCTCACCGCGCAGGTAGATGAACGCGTGCGACGAACGGATCGCGTAACAGGCGATCACGATGCCCTCGATGAGGCTGTGCGGGTTCGCGAAGAGGAGCGGGATGTCCTTGCAGGTCCCCGGCTCCGACTCGTCGGCGTTGACAACCAGATAGTGCGGTTTGCCATCGCCCTGCGGGATGAACTGCCACTTCATCCCGGTGGGGAAGCCGGCCCCGCCGCGTCCGCGCAGGCCGGATTCCTTGACGTACGCGATGAGGTCGTCGGGGTCCATGGCGAGGGCCTTGCGCAGCCCCTCGTACCCCTCGTGGCGGCGGTAGGTCTCCAGGGTCCAGGACTCGGGCTGGTCCCAGAAGGTGGAGAGGACGGGGGCGAGCAGCTTCTCGGGGCTCGTCCCGTTGTGGTCGATCTCGGCGGCCAAGGTCATCACTCCCCCTCCTCGGCGGCGGGCCCGGCCGGGTGCTCCGGGTCGGAGGCCGAGGTCTGCTGCGGTGCATCGTGCGAGCTGAGGTGCTCGGACGGCGAAGGGTCGTGCGGCCCGCCGTCCTTGGGCCGGCCGTCGCGCGGGGCGACGACGCGGGCCTTGGGCAGCGCCTCGCCCCTGGAGAGCCGGAGGCCGACGAGGGAGGCGGGGCCCGCGCCACCGGAGGCCTCGACGGCGCCGGGGCGCTCGTCGGGGAAGCCGGCCAGGATGCGGGCGGTCTCCTTGTACGAGCAGATCGGGGCGCCCCGGGTGGGCTCGACGGTCCGCCCGGCGATCAGGTCGTCGACGAGCTGCGTGGCGCTCTCGGGTGTCTGGTTGTCGAAGAACTCCCAGTTCACCATCACGACGGGCGCGAAGTCGCAGGCGGCGTTGCACTCGATGTGTTCGAGGGTGACCTTGCCGTCCTCGGTCGTCTCGCTGTTGCCGACGCCGAGGTGCTCCTTGAGCGTGTCGAAGATGGCGTCGCCGCCCATGACCGCGCACAGGGTGTTGGTGCAGACCCCTACCTGGTAGTCACCGCTGGGCTTGCGGCGGTACATGGAGTAGAAGGTGGCGACGGCCGTGACCTCGGCGGTGGTGAGGCCCAGCGTCTCGGCGCAGAAGGCCATCCCCGTACGGGAGACGTACCCCTCCTCGGACTGGACGAGGTGGAGCAGCGGCAGCAGGGCGGAGCGGCTCTCCGGGTAGCGGGCGATCACCTCCTTCGCGTCCGCGTCGAGCCGGGCGCGCACGTCGGCCGGGTAGGGGGTGGCGGGGAGCTGCGGCATCCCCAGACTGACCTCTTGATTTGCTGCGGTCACCGGTCGACGCCTCCCATCACGGGGTCGATGGACGCGACGGCGACGATCACGTCGGCGACCTGGCCGCCCTCGCACATCGCCGCCATGGCTTGCAGATTGGTGAAGGACGGGTCGCGGAAGTGGACCCGGTAGGGGCGGGTGCCGCCGTCGGAGACGACGTGCGCGCCGAGTTCGCCCTTGGGGGACTCGACGGCCGTGTAGGCCTGTCCGGCCGGGACCCGGAAGCCTTCGGTCACCAGCTTGAAGTGGTGGATCAGGGCTTCCATGGAGGTGCCCATGATGTTCCTGATGTGGTCGAGCGAGTTGCCGAGTCCGTCCGCGCCGAGGGCGAGCTGGGCGGGCCAGGCGATCTTCTTGTCGGCGACCATGACCGGGCCCGGCTCCAGCCGGTCCAGGCACTGCTCGATGATGCGGAGCGACTCGCGCATCTCGTCCATGCGGATCAGGAAGCGTCCGTAGGAGTCGCAGGTGTCCGCGATCGGCACCTCGAAGTCGTAGGTGTCGTAGCCGCAGTAGGGGTCGCTCTTGCGCAGGTCGTGCGGGAGCCCGGCGGAGCGGAGGATCGGCCCGGTGGTGCCCAGCGCCATGCAGGCGGTGAGGTCGAGGTAGCCGACGTCCTTCATGCGGGCCTTGAAGATGGGGTTGCCGGTGGCGAGCTTGTCGTACTCCGGCAGGTTCTTCTTCATGGTCTTGATGAACTCGCGCAGCGCGTCGACCGCGCCCGGGGGCAGGTCCTGGGCGAGGCCGCCGGGGCGGATGAACGCGTGGTTCATCCGGAGGCCGGTGATCAGCTCGAAGAGGTCGAGGACCAGTTCGCGGTCGCGGAGGCCGTAGATCATGATCGTGGTCGCGCCCAGCTCCATGCCGCCGGTGGCGATGCAGACCATGTGCGAGGAGATCCGGTTCAGCTCCATCAGGAGCACGCGCAGGATCGTGGCCCGGTCGGGGATCTGGTCCTCGATACCGAGGAGCTTCTCCACGCCCAGGCAGTACGCCGTCTCGTTGAAGAACGGCGTCAGGTAGTCCATGCGCGTGACGAACGTGGTGCCCTGGGTCCAGCTGCGGAATTCGAGGTTCTTCTCGATCCCGGTGTGGAGGTAGCCGATGCCGCAGCGGGCCTCGGTGACGGTCTCGCCGTCGATCTCCAGGATCAGCCGCAGCACGCCGTGCGTGGACGGGTGCTGGGGACCCATGTTGACGATGATGCGTTCGTCGTCGGACTTGGCGGCGGATTCGACGACCTCGTCCCAGTCGCCGCCGGTGACTGTGTAGACAGTCCCCTCGGTCGTGGCACGGGGTGTTGCGTGGGGAGTGGTCATCAGGAGTACGACCTCCGCTGGTCCGGAGCCGGGATCTGGGCGCCCTTGTACTCGACGGCGATGCCGCCGAGCGGGTAGTCCTTGCGCTGCGGGAAGCCCTGCCAGTCGTCCGGCATCATGATCCGGGTGAGGGCCGGGTGCCCGTCGAAGACGATGCCGAAGAAGTCGTACGCCTCGCGCTCGTGCCAGTCGTTGGCCGGATAGACCTCGACGAGGGATGGGATGTGCGGGTCGCTGTCCGGGGCGGAGACCTCCAGCCGGATGATCCGGCCGTGGGTGAGGGACCGCAGGTGGTAGACGGCGTGCAGCTCGCGGCCCTTGTCCCCGGGGAAGTGGACACCGCTGACGCCCGTACAGAGTTCGAAGCGCAGGGCGGGGTCGTCGCGCAGGGTGCGGGCGACCCGGACCAGGTGCTCGCGGGCGATGTGGAAGGTCAGCTCACCGCGGTCGACGACGGTGCGCTCGATGGCGTTCTCGGGGAGCAGGTCCTGCTCCTCCAGAGCCCCTTCGAGTTCGTCGGCCACCTCGTCGAACCAGCCGCCGTAGGGGCGGGTGGCTGCGCCGGGCAGGGTGACGGTGCGGATGAGGCCGCCGTAGCCGGAGGTGTCGCCGCCGTTGTTGGCGCCGAACATGCCCTTGCGTACGCGGATGACCTCGCCGCCGGTGTCGCGCGGGGCGGGTACGGCGTTGCCGTTCTGTTCGCCGCCGTCGGTGTTCGGGTTGTCGGTCACCGCAGGAGCCCCTTCATCTCGATCAGGGGCAGCGCCTTGAGGGCCGCTTCCTCGGCCTCGCGGGCGGCTTCCTCCGCGTTGACCCCGAGCTTGCCGTCCTGGATCTTCTGGTGGAGCTTGAGGATGGCGTCCAGCAGCATTTCGGGGCGCGGCGGGCATCCCGGCAGATAAATATCGACCGGGACAATATGGTCGACTCCCTGCACAATGGCGTAATTATTGAACATTCCGCCCGATGAAGCGCAAACCCCCATCGAGATGACCCACTTGGGGTTCGGCATCTGGTCGTAGACCTGCCGCAGGACGGGCGCCATCTTCTGGCTGACCCGTCCGGCGACGATCATCAGGTCGGCCTGGCGCGGCGATCCGCGGAAGACCTCCATCCCGAACCGGGCCAGGTCGTAGCGGCCGGCGCCGGTCGTCATCATCTCGATGGCGCAGCAGGCGAGGCCGAACGTGGCCGGGAAGACGGAGGACTTCCGCACCCAGCCCGCGGCCTGTTCGACCGTGGTCAGCACGAAGCCGCTGGGCAGCTTCTCTTCGAGTCCCATGGTGTGCTCCTCAGCCCCTCAGTCCCATTCCAGGCCGCCGCGACGCCAGACATACGCATAGGCGACGAAGACGGTGAGCACGAAGAGCAGCATCTCCACGAGCCCGAAGATCCCCAGGGCGTCGAAGGAGACGGCCCAGGGATAGAGGAAGACGATCTCGATGTCGAAGACGATGAAAAGCATCGCCGTCAGGTAGTACTTGATGGGGAAGCGGCCGCCTCCGGCCGGTGTCGGCGTGGGTTCGATGCCGCACTCGTACGCTTCGAGCTTTGCCCGGTTGTAACGCCTGGGGCCGATAAGCGTGGCCATGACCACGGAGAAGATCGCAAACCCTGCCCCCAGGGCGCCGAGCACGAGGATGGGCGCGTAGGCATTCACGCTCCTCGCTCCTTCCAGTCGTCCTTGACCGTTGGACCGCATCGGGCGACCGGCTCGCCGCCTCACCAAGATCGTGCACATGTGAGGCAGTTCACAAGCCCGACTGCCCCGCATCCTATGCCCGTCCCCCTGTGATCTGCGACACGGGGTACGACAACGTCTTTGTGATCTCCACCACCTGACGAAGGATCATGAAGTCGTATGAGCGGTGATCTTCGTACGCGAAGCGCCGAAGTGATCACGAGACGTGACATTCATCGGCGTTACCCCTGGTCAAAGGGGTGTGGCAGTACCAATGGAAGGCCCCTGCAAGCAAATTGGCGATGGACGCCGATGAAGTGATAAGGGAGTCGATCTTCGGTCACCCTCACCCGGACGAGGGGCCATCGGGATCGAAGGGGACATGTGCACGCATTCACGAACTTCCCGGATCGCGGACGCGCGGTCCGGAGAGGGAGACGGCGGCCGACGGGGAGGGCGGCGGAAGGGTCGCCTCCACTCGGCCGGGCGGACCCCGATCGCGTGCGCGAGGGTTGCCTGCCGCCGGCCACTCACCCTGTGACCTGCACCACGGCGGCCCGCTCTCAGGAAAGCCGGGCTTGGCCATCGGTGTGAACGGATGGTAAGCGACGGGCAATTCGGGCGTATTGCCGAAAGTCCGTGATCACGGCCGTGATCACCCATGCCCGTTTTGCCCGTTACGGCGTCAATAAAGGCGTCCGGAAAGCGGATTCACAGATTCCGGACGTAACTGTGTCGCAACACACGTTTCTTGATGGGACCCCTACGGCCCTGATAGCGCTAGTACCCATGTCCCACACCGCTCACATACCCAGCCACCGGAAGCCCCGCCGTCGCGCCTCGAAGTCGGCGCTGCGAGCCGGAGTTGCCGGTGGCGTCCTCAGCACCGTCGCGGTCGCGGGTGCGGCCGGTCCGGCCCAGGCCGAGCCGGTGACCCAGACGATCGAGATGCCCACGATCACCTCCGGGCTCGCCACCGCCGTCGCCGCCTCCGCGCAGGCCACGCAGCAGGTCGCCCTCGACCTGGAGGCCCAGGCCCGCGAGGACGCCGCGGCCGAGGACGCCGCGAAGACGGCCAAGAAGGCCAAGGCCGAGGCCGTCCGCAAGGCCGAGGCGGAGAAGAAGGCCGAGGCCGCCGCCAAGGCGAAGGCAGAGGCCGAGGCCAAGGAGCGCGCCGAGCGCGCCTCCCGTACCGCCGCGCGCACGACGCTCAGCGCCCCCTCCAGCTCCTCCTCGGGCAACTCGGCCACCGCTTCGGCCCCGTCGTCCGCCCCGTCCACCTCGTCGAACGCCACGGGCTCCGCCGCCTCCATCGTCGCGTTCGCCAAGGCCCAGGTCGGCGACGCGTACGTGGCCGGCGGCACCGGCCCCAACGCGTGGGACTGCTCCGGCCTGGTCCAGGCCGCGTACCGCTCGGCCGGCATCGACCTGCCCCGCGTCTCGCAGGCCCAGTCGACCGCCGGCACCCAGGTCTCGCTGAGCAACCTCCAGCCCGGCGACATCCTGTACTGGGGCGCCGCGGGCAGCGCGTACCACGTGGCGATCTACGTGGGCGGC
Organism: Streptomyces araujoniae; assembly: GCF_050871195.1. Taxonomy (NCBI): domain Bacteria; kingdom Bacillati; phylum Actinomycetota; class Actinomycetes; order Kitasatosporales; family Streptomycetaceae; genus Streptomyces; species Streptomyces araujoniae. The sequence continues at coordinate 4,708,042 of NZ_CP194070.1, read as the reverse complement.
GGCCAGTTCGTCGGCGCGCAGAACTCCAGCACCGGCACGGTGCAGCGCTCCATGGACTACGACCGGCCGACCGGCGCGGTCCGCGTTCTCTGATTCACAAGCACGAAGCAGCACGGCCGAGGGCCGCCCTCCCCCGCTCGGGAGTGGCGGCCCTCGGCCGTCACCGGTGCGATCGGGAGCCGGTCGGGCCGCTCCCGGAGCGCGCGCCGACGCCCGGCGGAGCATCGGGGGTGGCGGCAGCGGGGGTGGCGGCAGCGGGGCCGGTGTCCGGCTCGGTGTCCCGGCCGGGGGGCGTGAGGACGAACCAGACGGTGTTGGTCCGGCGGCTGTTCGCCTGGCGCGTGCTGCTCCCCCAGCTGGTGGCCAGGCCGTCGACGACGAGCAGGCCGCGGCCGCCTTCGCCCTCGGGGCGCTCCGGCGGGTCCGGCAGGGGGCCGGGGGCGTCGTCCGTGACGTGGATCGCCACCTGGTCGCCGTCGACCGTGATCTCGACCCGGACCAGCCGCGAGCCCGTATGGCAGTACACGTTGGCCACCACCTCGCTCACGCAGAGCCGGGCGTCGTCCGCGAGTGCGGCGTGCGGGCCGGTCCGCAGCAGCGTTCCGACGAAGTCCCGCGCGATCTTCGCGGCGGTGGGTGAGTTGGGCATCGCCAGCTGATAGCGCTCGAAGGGCCGGGGGGCGTTCGCGAAGGGGGCGGGTGGCGCGATGACGGCCGGCATGGGGGTCTCCCTACGTGAGCCAGAGTCGGTGGGCGCGCCGTTCCGTGTTCGGCTGCCGTGGCTCCGGCCGCATACAGGTACCGGTCAAGGCCCCTGCGTACGGCTGCACTTCGGCGTTCATGTCCGGCGCGTCGGTCTCCGGAACACGCTAGGGTCAATAAATGGCCCGGAACAATAATGCGCTCCCTTCATTCACTCGCATGGGTGAACTCGTCGCCGGCCGCCCGGAGCCCTGCGACACTGCACACGCAGACAGGGGAAGGTGACATGCCACCAAGGGACAACCCGACCGCCCGCCAGGTCCGTCTGGGCGCCGAACTGAGAAAACTCCGGGAGCGTGCGGGCAAGACCGCCCGGGAAGCAGCCGGGCGCATCTCGACCGATCAGGCCAGGATCAGCAACATCGAGGCCGGACGCAGCGGCATCGGCGAGGAGCGCATCCGCCGGCTGGCGAGCTTCTACGCCTGCGACGACGAGGCCCTGATCGACGCCCTGTGCGCGATATCCCGTGAGCACCGGGGGCAGTTCTGGTGGGACGAGTACCGCGGGGTGCTCGCGCCCGGCTTCCTGGACATCGCGGAGCTGGAGCACCATGCGCGCTACATGCGCAGCTTTCAGCCGGTGACCGTGCCGGGGTTGCTCCAGACCCCCGATTACGCGCGAGCGCTGTTCAGCGCAGCCCTGCCCAGACTGCCCGAGGATGAAGTGGAGGCCCGGGTGGAGCACCGTATGCGGAGAGCGACCGTTCTCGACCGGGACGAGCCGCCGGAGTTCGCGTCCATCGTTCATGAGGCGGCACTGCGGGTGCGAGTCGGTGGACGCAAGGTCGCCCGCGCCCAGTTGGAGTATCTGCTGGAAGCGACGGACCGGCCCAACGTGTCCCTGCGGGTCATCCCGTTCGCCAGCGAGTTGCACGTGGACATGACCCACACCGTTCTGTACGCGGGTGGCGTGGTGCCCCAGCTCGACACCGTGCACATCGACGCCCCCACTCGCAGCCCTTACCTGGACGCGGAGGCGGAGTTGCACCGCTTCCGGCTGTTGCTCAATCTGGGCCGGACAGCATCGCTGGACCCTGCGGAGTCACTGAGCTTCATCCAACACCTGGCACGGGATATGTGAGAATTCCCTGCATGAACTCAGCGCTTGAGTGGCAGAAGTCCACCTTCTCCAGCACGCAGGAGCAGTGCGTGGAGATCACCGAGCATGCCGGTCAGATCCTCATGCGCGAGAGCGACGAACCCGGCACCGTGGCCGTCACCTCCCGCGAGAAGTTCGCCGCGTTCATCAAGGGCGTCAAGGCAGGCGAGTTCGACCACTTCGCCCAGTAGGGCGTTCCGGACCCTCCACGCCACGAAGGCCCTCCACCGTGCGGTGGAGGGCCTTCGTACGGATGAGCCAGCATTTTTGTTCCGGAACATGGTTGCGCCGTAGCGACGCGTGACGTTACGGTCACCGCAGTTGGACCGGGCCGCCCTGTCGAGGTGCCCGGTGTCCCGGACGCTGCGATCGGACGGTCGACCATGCGCACTTCTCCCCGCACCACCGCCCCCGTACGGGCCCTGGTCCAGCGCGGGTTCCGGTTCGAGGTCCTGCGGTACGGGCCCGCCAACGGGTTCGCCCCCGAGCCGGTCGATCTCCGGCTTCTCGCCGAACCCCGGGACGCCATCCGGGTCCTGCGCGTCCAGCTCCGCTCCAGCCGCGTTCTCGGGCTGACCTCGTACGAAGCCGGGCGGGCCCTCTACTGGGCCGACCAGGGCGGCTGGGTGCAGGCCCTCGGGGCGCTGCACCGGGGGGAGAGCTGCGGGTTCACCCTGATGCTCCGCAAGGGGCGGCACATGGAGTGGCATGTGCGGCCCCTCGCGTACCTGACGCTCAGCCCGCCGTGCTCCCCCTCTCCCGCTCCCGCGAGCGCGCGGGCCGGCGCACCCGACACACCCGCCACACCATCCGCGCGCCCTCGGTGAGCAGCGCGAGGGCCATCAGCGCGGCGCTCACCCAGACCGGCGCCCGATAGCCCCCTCCGGCCTCCAGGGCCAGGCCGCCCGCCCACGGGCCCACCGCCGCCCCGAGGTTGAACGCGCTCGTGCCGAAGGCGCCCGCCAGCGTGGACGACCGGCCGGCCAGGCCGAGGACCCGGGTGATCAGGGCCGTGCCCGTACCGAAGGCGAGCATTCCGAGGAGCGGGATCAGGGCGAGGGCGGCGACCGGTCTGCCCGCCGTCAGGGCCAGGGCGCTCCAGCCGAGGGCCAGGGCGGCCATCCCGTACGCGATGAAGGCCGTGGGCCGACGTTCGGCGTACCGTCCCGCCGCCCCCACTCCGAGGAACGCCCCCGCCCCGAAGAGCGCGAGGGCGAGCGGCACCCAGGTGGTGGTGAGGCCGGTCGTGCGGGTGAGGAGCGGTTCCAGGTAGGAGAACGCGCAGAAGGTGGCGCCCTGGACGAGAGCCATGGTGAGGAGGGTGGGGCGGAGGTGCGGGGCGGCGAGGAGGCGGAGTTCGTCCCGTACGGAGGTGGGGGCGGGTGCGGAAGCCGGGGCGAGGGCGGGGGCCGGGGCGGGGGCCGGGGCCCTCCCGGGCCCCTCCCCTGCCGAGGCCGTCCCGCGCCCCCGGCCGTCCGGGATGCCGCCCGGGATGGACCGCGTGATCGCCCAGAGCGCCGGCAGGGACACCACCGCGACCGCCCAGAACGCCGCTCGCCACCCCCACCGCTCCCCCAGCACCGCTCCGGCCGGTACGCCGACCACGCAGGCGATCGTCACCCCGCCGACGACCACGGCCGTGGCCCGGCCCCTCAGCCCGTCGGGGACCATCGAGACCGCCGCCGCCAGGGCGACCGCCCAGAAGCCCGCGTTGGCGAGGGCGCCGACGAAGCGGGCGGCCAGGAGGACTCCGTAGCTCGGGGTCAGCGCACCCACGACGTGCACCGCGATGAACACGGCGAGGAAGAGCAGGAGGGCCCGGCGCCGGGGCCACGTACGGCTGAAGAGGGCCATCAGCGGTGCGCCGAGGACCATCCCCGCGGCGAAGGCGGAGGTGAGGAGTCCGGCGGCGGAGAGGGAGACGTCCAGGTCGGTGGCGATGGACGAGACGAGGCCGGAGAGCATGAACTCGGAGGTGCCTTGGGCGAAGACCGCGAGCCCGAGGACGTAGACGGCGAACGGCAGCGGCAGTCGCAGCCGCCGTGACCGTGACTGTGGCTGTGGCTGTGGCTGTGGCTGTGGCTGTGGCTGTGGCTGTGGCTGTGGCTTGAGCGTGAACGGCATGAGTGCAGACCCCTTGACGGAACCGTCGATGGACAGACGTACCGAAGTGCGGGGATGCGGGGCGTTGCCGAGAAGCGCCCGGTCGGAGGGTGCGGTACAGCGACCGGGGCGCGCGGACCCGACGTGCGTACGCCGGTGGATCGGCGCGTACGTGGGGTGGGAACGGCCCGTACCCGCGGTGGTCCGGCGGGGGCGTGGCCGTGGGAAGGAGGCGAGGGGCGCCGGCGGCCCGGGAAGGGGCGTCCGGCGGCGCTCGGGCTCCTAGACGTTCAACGGCAGTCGGCCCACCGGTACCACCGGTGGGCGGAGTCTGTCGGACTCGGGGCTGGACATGCCGGGCATGGGGTCGAGGCTACCGTCCGGTCAGCGGCGGCGGGCCGGTCGCGCCGGTTCCGGGGCGGGCAGGGCGTCGCCCTCGTACCCGTCCTCGTACTCGTCGTCATCGAGGGCGCGCGACCCCGGGGCGAAGTGCGGTTCCAGGAAGAGGCCGTGGTGCTGGGGCGCGGCGACGGCGGGCGCGGTGGGCGCCGGTTCCGTACGGGAGGTCTTCCGGGGCAGGGATGCGGTGGTCATGGCTGAGTCCTTGGGGTCGAGCAGCGCTGTGTCGGCTTGTTCCGTACCCCGCCGGCCTGCGTTCGATGGGAGGTGAGGGGGGAAAACCTGAGCGTGCGTCATGAAGAGGTGCGCGTACGCCCGGCGCGTGAATCATTGCACATGGGTGCGCGGACGGCCCGGCAATATGCGCCGGATCAGAGGACGGTGCGGAAGTGGGTGGTCAGCCGCCGGTCCTCGCCCAGGACGTGGAACGCGAGCCCCGGGGGCTGGTCCCGGTCGGCCGGGCGGTCCCCCTCCCAGGGCATGCGCAGGGTCCAGGTCACCGCGGGCCCGACGATGAGCGGGCGCCCGGCGAAGGTGGAGGCGGCGGCGGTGTGGGCGTGGCCGGTGAGGACGGCGGCGACCCGGGGGTGGGCGGCGAGAAGGGCGGCGAGGCGTTCCGGTTCCTCCAGACGGCAGGCGTCGGGGAGCGGGTGGTGGAGTTCGACGGGCGGCTGGTGGAAGGCGATGAGGGCGGGGACGCCGTCCGGGAGCGCGGTGAGGGTGGCGTCGATCCAGGCCAGCGTCTCCGTGTCGAGGCGGCCCTCGTCGCGTCCGGGGAGGGTGGAGTCACACATGAGGATGGCGGTTCCGGCGATCCGGTGCACACGGTTGACGGGGCCTTCGGCGGGGGCCTCGCCGAGGAGGGCCTTGCGATAGGCGGGGCGGGCGTCGTGGTTGCCGGGGCAGGGCAGTACGGGGAACGGGGCGGCGAGGATGCGGGCCGCCTCCTCGTACTCGGCCTCCGTCCCGTGGTCCGCGATGTCCCCGGTGACCAGCAGGGCGTCGACCGGGCGGGGCAGGGCGCGCAGGTACTCCATGGTGCGGGTGGCCCGGCGGGTCGCGCGGTCGCTCCCGTCCAGGTGGAGATCGCTGATCTGGGCGAGCAACATGTAGGACCATCCCCCGTATAACGTTAATTCTCGATCTTCCGTTAGGACTCTAGAGTGGGGGCCGGACAGAGTTCAAGAGGCCTTCGACGACCGGCGGCCGAGGGCGGTGAAGGGGGCGAGCGGTGGCAGAGCGGCCCGTCATGGCGCTGGCGAGCACGATCCACCACGGCGGAGACGACGGCATCGTCGACGACCTGGACACGGTCCGGGGGGTGGTCCGGTGGCTCCAGCAGCAGAGCGAGAGCCTGGCCGCCGAGGGCCTGGCCACCGGTGACCTCGTGGCGGACGAGGAGTTGCGGGACGGGATCATCGGCGTACGGCGGGCTGTGCGGGCCCTGTTCGCGCGGGTGGTGAGCCCGGCCGCGCCCAGTCCGGCCGACGCCCACCGCCTGATGCCCGCCGACGAGGCCCTCGCCCACCTCAACGCGGCCGCCGCCCGGGAGCCCGTCGCCCCGCAGCTGGACTGGCCCGCGGAAGGGGCCCCGGCGGCCCGCCTGCTGTCCGCCGAGGCCGACCCGCAGGTACGGCTCATCGCCGCCCTGGCACGCGACGCCGTCGACTTCCTGAGCGGGCCCGAGCGCGTGCAGCTCCGGGCCTGCCACGCGCCGCGCTGCGTCCGGTACTTCCTCAAGAGCCACGGCCGCCAGGAATGGTGCAAGCCGTCCTGCGGCAACCGGGCCCGGGTCGCCCGCCACTACGAACGCACGCGGGGGGCGACGGCGGGCCCGTGAGGGCCCTACGCCTTGGGAGCCACCTTCGAGAGGCCGTTGATGATGCGGTCCATCGCGTCGCCGCCCGTGGGGTCGGTCAGGTTGGCGAGCATCTTGAGGGTGAACTTCATCAGGAGGGGGTGGGTCAGGCCGCGCTGGGTGGCGACCTTCATGACCTTCGGGTTGCCGATGAGCTTCACGAAGGCGCGGCCCATCGTGTAGTAGCCGCCGTAGGTCTCCTTGAGGACCTTCGGGTAGTTGTTCAGGGCCAGTTCGCGCTGGGCGGGGGTGGCGCGGGCGTGGGCCTGGACGATGACGTCGGCGGCGATCTGGCCGGACTCCATGGCGTACGCGATGCCCTCGCCGTTGAACGGGTTGACCATGCCGCCCGCGTCGCCGACGAGCAGGAGGCCCTTGGTGTAGTGCGGCTGGCGGTTGAAGGCCATGGGGAGGGCCGCGCCCCGGATCGGGATCGTCATGTTCTCCGGGGTGAAGCCCCAGTCCTCCGGCATCGAGGCGCACCAGGCCTTGAGGACCTCGCGCCAGTCCAGCTCCTTGAAGGCGGAGGAGGAGTTGAGGATGCCGAGGCCGACGTTGGAGGTGCCGTCGCCCATGCCGAAGATCCAGCCGTAGCCGGGGAGCAGGCGGTCCTCGGCGCCGCGGCGGTCCCACAGCTCCAGCCAGGACTCCAGGTAGTCGTCGTCGTGGCGGGGCGAGGTGAAGTACGTACGGACGGCGACGCCCATCGGGCGGTCCTCGCGGCGGTGCAGGCCCATCGCGAGGGAGAGCCGGGTGGAGTTGCCGTCGGCGGCGACCACGAGCGGGGCGTGGAAGGTGACCGGGGTCTTCTCCTCGCCGATCCTGGCCTCGACGCCGGTGATCCGGCCCGTGCGCTCGTCCCGGATGGGCGCGCCCACGTTGCAGCGCTCGTAGAGACGGGCGCCCGCCTTCTGCGCCTGCCGGGCCAACTGCTCGTCGAAGTCGTCGCGTTTGCGGACCAGTCCGTAGTCCGGGTAGGAGGCGAGTTCCGGCCAGTCCAGCTGGAGCCGGACACCGCCGCCGATGATGCGCAGGCCCTTGTTGCGCAGCCAGCCGGCCTCCTCGGAGATGTCGATCCCCATGGAGACGAGCTGTTTCGTGGCGCGGGGCGTGAGGCCGTCGCCGCAGACCTTCTCCCGGGGGAAGGCGGTCTTTTCCAGCAGCAGGACGTCAAGTCCGGCCTTGGCGAGGTAGTACGCGGTCGTGGAGCCGGCTGGGCCCGCTCCGACGACGATGACGTCCGCGCTGTGCTCGGAGAGGGGCTCGGTCACGGTCGGATCTCCCGAAGACTCGAATTCGCGTGCCGCGCGGCACATGTCCCGTGCAGTCTATGGGGGCCTGCAGAACAACCCTCCGAAGGGCTCCCTCATGTCGATAGCACCCGTTCCGCCGCCCACCGCTCCGGCGCCCGCCGTACGCCTGCGCGTACCGACCGACGAGGACGCCCTGATCTGGCACCGGATCTTCGACGACCCCGAGGTGATGGAGTTCTTCGGCGGCCGGAGAGCGGACTTCTCCGTGTACGAGGAACTCACCGCCCGGCAGCGGCGCCATGACGCGGAGCTGGGCTACTGCCTGTGGACCGTCACCGACGAGGACGGCACGGTGCTCGGCTTCACCGGGGCGCAGCCGTGGCCGCACACCCACTACGGGCCGGTCGGCGCCATCGAGATCGGCTGGCGGCTGGGGCGCACCGCCTGGGGGCGCGGGTACGCCACCGTCGCCGCCCGCACCACACTGGAGAGGCTGCGGGCGGCCGGGGTGCCGGACGTCGTCGCGATGATCGACTCCCGTAACGCCCGGTCCATCGCGGTGGCGGAACGGCTCGGGATGCGGCTCGCGGAGACCTTCACGACCCCGCGCGCCGGGCAGGAGGCGCACTGCTACCGGCTGGAGCTGTAACGAACGGCTGAGCTCAGGCGCGGGTGGCCCGGTGCAGGGCCACCACGCCGCCCGTGAGGTTCCGCCACGCCACCTTCGACCAGCCCGCCTTCTGCAGGAGTGCGGCCAGGCCGGGCTGGTCGGGCCAGGCGCGGATGGACTCGGCGAGGTAGACGTACGCGTCCGGGTTGGAGGAGACCGCCCGTGCGGTGGGCGGGAGCGCGCGCATCAGGTACTCGGTGTAGACCGTGCGGAACGGGGCCCAGGTCGGCTGCGAGAACTCGCAGATCACGACCCGGCCGCCCGGCTTCGTCACCCGGTACAGCTCGCGCAGCGCGGTCTCGGTGTCCTGGATGTTGCGCAGGCCGAAGGAGATCGTGACGGTGTCGAACACCTCGTCCTTGAACGGCAGCCGCATCCCGTCACCGGCCGTGAACGGCATCCACGGGTGGCGGCGCTTGCCCACCTCCAGCATGCCGAGCGAGAAGTCGCACGGGACGACGTAGGCGCCGGCCCGGGCGAAGGGCTGCGAGGAGGTCGCGGTGCCCGCCGCCAGGTCGAGGATCTTCTGCGCGGGGCGGGCGTCGACCGCCGCCGCGACCGCCTTGCGCCACAGCCGGGCCTGGCCCAGCGAGATCACGTCGTTGGTCAGGTCGTAGTTGGCCGCCACACCGTCGAACATCGAGGCGACTTCGTGCGGCTGCTTGTCCAGGGAGGCTCGGGTCACCCCTCCATTCAAGCAGCCGGGGCGTACGGATCAGTGAGGGCGGTCCCCCGCTATCGCCACCCGCTCCGCGATACGGCGGTGCGGGGCGTAGTCGTTGACCGCGTAGTGCTGCGTGGCCCGGTTGTCCCAGAATGCGACATCGCCCGCCCGCCAGCTGTACCGCACCTGGAACTCCGGCGCGTGCGCCTGCTGGAACAGCAGGCGCAGGAGGCGGTCGCTCTCCTCCTGCGCGAAGCCCACGATCCGGGTGGTGAAGGACGCGTTCACGAAGATCGTCCGGCGGCCGGTCACCGGATGGCGCCGCACCACCGGGTGCTCGACCGGCGGGAACCGGTCCTGGTGCGGAGCCAGCCGCTCCGGCGGGTAGAAGCGGGAGAACCCGGGGATGAAGTCGTGCACCGCCCGCGCCCCCTCGACGCGCTCCTTCACCTCATCGGGCAGGTTGTCGTACGCCGCCGCCATGTCCGCCCACAGCGTGTCCCCGCCCACCGGCGGCACCTCCCGCAGCTGGAGGACCGCGCCGAGCGCCGGGCGCTCACGGAAGGTGACGTCCGCGTGCCAGACGTTCTCGAAGGTGGGCACCGCGGTCCGGTCGAGCCGGGCCACCTCAGGGTCGTCGCCCGTCGCCAGCAGCGGGTTCGTCTCCAGCTCGCCCCAGTGCCCGGCGAAGGCCCGCTGCTGCCGCGAAGTGAGGTGCTGCTCCCGGAAGAACAGCACCTTCCACTCCAGCAGCGCCCGGTCCAGCTCGGCCCGCAGCGGAGGAGCGAGCGGACGGGACAGGTCGACGCCGTGGATCTCGGCGCCGATCACCCGGCCGCGCGGCACCAGCTCGAAGAGCTCGTACGGCCGGTCGGTCCACCCCTCCGGGACCCGGCGCAGCTCGCGCGGGCCCTCGTAGAGGCCGTCGGCGGGGATGCGGTGGTCGCGGAGGGCGGGGGGTGCGGTGGTGGGGGTCATGGTTCCTCCTGCTGGGGATGCGGGGTGGGGGGCGAGATGCGGTACGTCGGTGAGCCGGGGACCGGCCCCGTACGGCGGTACGCCCGTACGTCAGCGGGCCGCGTCGCGTACCGCCGTACCGATCTCGGCGCGCAGCGCGGCGTACTCCGGCAGCCCGCGCAGTTCGTCCGGGCCGGTCCCGGAGCGCGGCAGGCCGATCGGGATGTCCAGCGCGACCCGGCCCGGCCGCGCGCTCAGCACCACCGTGCGGGTGCCCAGGAACACCGCCTCGTCCACGCTGTGGGTGACGAAGACCGACGTGGTCCCCGTCTCGGCGCTCACCCGGCGCAGGTCCTCCTGGAGCCGTTCCCGGGTCAGCGCGTCCAGCGCGGCGAACGGTTCGTCGAGCAGCAGCAGCCGCTTGCCGCCCGCCAGGGCGCGGGCGATGGCCACCCGCTGCTGCTGGCCGCCCGAGATCTGCCAGATGCGGCGGCCCGCCGTGTCGGCGAGGCCCACGCGCTCCAGCAACTCGGCCGTCCTCTCCGTGCGTTCGGCCCGGTCCACCCCCGCGTACTTCAGCGCCAGACCGATGTTGTCGCCCACCGTGCGCCACGGGAAGAGGCGGGGCTGCTGGAAGACGATGCCCGCCTGGTTGCCGGGCTCGGGACGTTCGCCGAACACCTCCACCTCGCCCGACGAGGCCCGCTCGAAGCCCGCGATCAGGCGGAGGAGCGTGCTCTTGCCGCAGCCGGAGGGGCCGACGAGGACCAGGAACTCGCCGGCCGGGATCTCCAGCGAGACCGGGCCGAGAGCCGTCACGCTCTCGGCGCCCCGGCCGCCGTAGGTGTGCTCGACCTCGCGTACGGAGACGACGGACCCGGTCGTCCGTCGCCCGGGTGCGGGCGCCTTGTCCGGGTCAGGGAGCGACGGCATCGGTCAGCCCCTCCACGTAGATGGACTTCCGCAGCTTCTCCAGGTCGGGCGCGGCGTCGATCTGCTTCTGGTCGACCAGGAACCGGGCCGCGCTGTGCAGGTTGTCCGCGAGCTGCCCCACCTCGCCGGGCGTCCCGAGCCACTTCGCGTCGGCCTGCTCGGCCGGCTTGAGGAAGATGCCCTGCTCGAGCTGGGCGCCCGCCTCGGCCGGGCTGATCCCGAGCTGCTTGCCGACGGCGGCGGAGGCCGCGTCCGGGTCGTCGTGGATCAGGTCGAGCGCCTGTGCCTGCGCCTTCCGCCAGGCGGGCAGCACGTCGGGGTGGGCCTTCAGGAAGCTGGTGGAGGCGACCCCGAGGTCGAGGGTGGGCTTGCCCGCGGCGGCGAGTTCGCGGCTGGAGACGAGCACCTTGCCGGTCTTCTTCAGCTCCTCCAGGGTGGGCAGCCAGACGTACGCGGCGTCGATGTCGCCGCGCGTCCAGGCGGCCAGGATGTCCTGCGGCTCCAGGTCCAGGAGCTGGACCTTCGAGGCGTCCACCCCGGCCTGGTCGAGCGCGGCGAGCAGGCTGTAGTGCGAGGTGGAGCTGAACGGGGTCGCGACCTTCTTGCCCTCCAGGTCCTTCACGGAGGAGATCCTGGAGCCGTTACGGGCGACCAGCGCCTCGTTCTCCCCGGCCACATCGAGCACCCACGTCACCTGGTACGGGATGTTCAGCGGCTCGGAGAGGCCCCGGGCGACCGGGCTGGATCCGATCGCCGCGAGGTCCACGGAACCGGCCACGAAGGCGGTGTTGATGCTGGCGCCCGAGTCGAACTTGGTCCACTTCACCGTGTAGCCGGGGAGCGCCTTCTCCAGCCAGCCCTTCTCCTTGACGATCAGGTCGCCGCTGGGAAAGGCCTGGTAGGCGATGCGTATCGTCGTGTCGCCGTCCTTGCCCCCGCCGCCGGAACCGCCCTCGCCGCAGGCCGTCACCACCAGCAGCGCTCCGAGTGCCGCGGCGATCGAGGAGAGGCGGAGCCAACCGCGTGTTCCGGCCATGTGCGTGTGTCCTTCGTGCTGGAGGGGATGGGTGGGATGAGGAGGAGGAAGGGGAAGAGAGGGAAGGGCGGTGGTCTTACGTGTGGCTGCGCCACGGCGCCAGCCGGTCCGACAGCACCCGCAGCCCCGCGTCGATGAGCAGGCCCGAGATGCCGATGGCGAAGAGGCCGAGGACGACCGTGTCCGACTGGTTGTAGCGCTGGGCGTCCCGGATCAGACCGCCGATGCCCGGCAGCCCGTTGACCGTCTCGGCGGCGACCACCGAGGAGTACGCGATACCGAAGGCGAGCCGGACGCCGACCAGGATCTCCGGCAGCGCGGACGGCAGCACCACCGATGTCACGACCTGGCCGCGCTTCGCCCCGATCGCCCGGGCCGCCTCCACCAGCGCGGTCGGTGCGGACGCCACGGCGGAGGCGGTGGCCACGGCGACCGGCGGCATGGCGGCGATGGCGAGCAGCCAGAGCTTGGGCGCCTCGTCGATGCCGAACCAGATGATCAGCAGGCTGAAGTAGGCGAGCGGCGGCAGGGTGCGCAGGAACGCCACGGCGGGCTCCAGCACCACCCGTACCCACGGCAGCGTCCCCATCAGGACCCCGACCACCAGACCGGCGACGACACCCGCACCGGCCCCGATGAAGATGCGGCGCAGGCTGATGCCGAGGTGCTCGATCAGAGTGTGGCCCTGGTAGCCGCGCACCCCGTCGTGCGTACCGGAGGTCTCCAGCAGCGCGTTCCACACGGCGGCGGGTGACGGGACCAGCACCGGGGACCAGAGCTGGAGCGCGGTCACCGACTGCCAGAGCGCGAGGAGCGTGGCGAGGGCGACGAGGCGAAGCCCGACCCGGCGCCGACGGGCCCCGCGTTCCGGCCGCCGCCCCACGGGCACGGCGGGGGCGGGAGCAGGGGCGTCGGCGGCCCGTTTCCGTACGGAAGTGGGCGTGGTCATGGAGGGCTCCGGGGACGAGGGCAGGGCACGGCAGAGCCCCGCAGACCGCCATACACATGGCTGGTTCAGGCTCGGAGAGCTGCCGGGAGGCAAGGGGAGACGGGCAGGACCGCCGCGATGTGCGGCAGCGCCCAGGCATCAGCGCGTCAGCGCGTCACATGAGTCAACGGATCAACGTGTCAGGGCATCGCGGAAGATGCCGCGGCAGGGCTTCAACAACAGGAAGCGCTGGACACGCGGCAGAGATCGATGTGGAGGCACTCCACCAGAAAACGATCGACTGTCACGGCAGTTGTTCTAGCACAGGGGCTCAGCCGTTCACCAGGTTCGTACCGCGGAGTGAGACGTTCCGTCCCGTTGACCGCGTAGTGCTGCGTGGCCCGGTCGTCAGGCTCGGCCGACGCGCGAACCGGGCGCGGGCTCAGCGGGCGCGGTGGACGAGCCGGCCCGCCAGCACCGTCGCCACGCACCGGGCGGCCCCGCCCGTGCGCAGGGCCTCCTCGTCGGGCACGTCGAAGACGGCGAGGTCGGCGCGGCCGCCCACGGTCAGCGGGCCGTGGACGGTGGCGGCCAGGTCACCGCCGTACGCGAAGGGGTCCAGGTCGCCACCGGACACGGGGAGGCCCAGGCCGCCACCGGGCGTGGAGGGGGCCGGGTCGGCCGTGCCGGAAGGGGCGGGGGCACCCGGCACGACGACCGTCAGCCCGGACCGGGCCAGTGCCGTCCGCAGTGCGGGGTCCTCCGCGCCGAAGGGGCCCACCACCTGGGTGGTCCCGTGCCGCAGCATCCGCTGGAGGCCCCGCCGTACGCTGCCTGCCCGCCGGGCCGTGTCCATGGCCGTCGCGATCCGCTCGAACTCCTCGCCCCACAGGGGAAGTTCGCCCAGTTCGTCGGCCTCGCGCGGGTCCGGGTGGTAGCACCGGGTGAGCAGCGCGCGGGCCCGGTCCTGGCGGAGGCCCGGGGTGAGGAGGCCGGGCCAGCGGCGGACCCGGGCGGCCGGGTACCCGGCGGCGGCCTCCTCGTACGGGCCGATGGCCGCGATCCGGTCGCCGTCCACCACGACCGCCCCGTCCGCGACGGCCGCCGCGCCCACCGGGAGGACCAGCGGCGCGGCGTGGATCGTCAGCACGGGGACGTCAGTTGGCGTTGAGGAGCTTCAGCTCCGGGTGGGCCGTGCCGCCCTCGATCGCGGTGGAGGAGATGTGCGAGACCACGCGCTCGTCGACCGGGTCGTTCGCCGGGTCGTCGTGCACGACGAGGTGCTCGTACGTGGTGGCGCGCTGCGCCGGGACCCGGTCCGCCTTGCGGATCAGGTCGATGATCTCCAGCCGGTTGGAGCGGTGCTTGGCACCGGCCGAGGAGACGACGTTCTCCTCCAGCATGATCGACCCGAGGTCGTCGGCGCCGTAGTGCAGGGAGAGCTGGCCGACCTCCTTGCCGGTGGTCAGCCACGAGCCCTGGATGTGGGCCACGTTGTCGAGGAAGAGCCGGGCGATGGCGATCATCCGCAGGTACTCGAAGAGGGTGGCCTGCGTACGGCCCTTCAGCTTGTTGTTCTCCGGCTGGTAGGTGTACGGGATGAAGGCGCGGAAGCCGCCCGTACGGTCCTGGACGTCCCGGATCATCCGCAGGTGCTCGATCCGCTCGGCGTTGGTCTCGCCGGTGCCCATCAGCATGGTGGAGGTGGACTCGACGCCCAGCCCGTGGGCGATCTCCATGATCTCCAGCCACCGCTCGCCGGACTCCTTGAGCGGGGCGATGGCGGTGCGCGGCCGGGCGGGCAGCAGCTCGGCGCCCGCGCCCGCGAAGGAGTCGAGACCGGCGGCGTGGATGCGGCGGATGGCCTCCTCGGCGGAGACCTTGGAGATCCGGGCCATGTGCTCGATCTCGGAGGCGCCGAGGGAGTGGATCACCAGCTGCGGGAACGCCTTCTTGATCGCGGAGAAGTGCTCCTCGTAGTACTCCACGCCGAAGTCCGGGTGGTGGCCGCCCTGGAACATGATCTGGGTGCCGCCCAGCTCGACGGTCTCCGCGCAGCGGCGCAGGATGTCCTCGATGTCCCGGGTCCAGCCCTTGTCCTTGGCCTTCGGGGGCGCGTAGAAGGCGCAGAACTTGCAGGCCGTCACGCACACGTTGGTGTAGTTGATGTTGCGCTCGATGATGTACGTCGCGATGTGCTCCGTACCGGCGTAACGGCGTCGGCGTACGGCGTCGGCGGCTGCCCCCAGCGCGTGCAGCGGCGCCGAGCGGTAGAGGTCGAGTGCCTCCTCCGGGGTGATCCGACCGCCCTCGGCGGCTCGGTCGAGGACGGGCTGGAGATCGGCCTTCTCGGTCACCGGGCTGTCACCTTTCGGCGGTTTTTTGAGGATCCTCGGACCGATCCAGCGTACGCCAGCCCCTTGTGCCGTCAGCCGCCGGACCTGGTGAGGTTCCCGTACGGGAGACCCGCGCCGCGCTCCTCCGAGCGGTAGTCGAGGGTTCCGTCGCCGGTGAGCCCGAAGACGAGGTCGGCCTCGGTGGTGGTGCAGAGGCCCGGGGTGCTGGGGCGGTCCGGGTCGGTGCGCTCGCGGACCTTCAGCTCCTCGGCCGTGCCGGAGGTGAGGGTGCCGACGCTGTTGCAGGTGATGGTGATGCCGAGCTGGGAGACGGTGTTGGACATCCGGACGACCTGGCTGCCCCGCTTCCCCTCGGTGAAGACGGCGGTGAGCGTGCCGTGCGGCTGTCCGCTCGTCCGCTCGGTGAGCGTGCCCTTCCAGGTGCCGACGAACGCCTTGGGCAGCTCGGCCACGGAACCGGCCTCGGCGCCGTCGGGGGCGGATGTGGCCGGGGCCGGCTCCTCCGGCTCGGGGGCCGAACCTGAGGCGGAGGCGGTCGGGGAGGGCGGTCGGGCCGCGGTGTCGTTCCCCTGCCGCCGGTCCGCGTCGCCGCCCGGGAAGAGGCCGTCGAGCAGTCCCGAGCCCAGGGCGACGACCGCGAAGGCGCCCGCCACGGCCAGTGCCACCGTGCAGCTCACCCGGCGGCTCCGGCGCGCCCCGGCGCCCGCGTCGGGGTCGGCGCCCGGGCTGGTCCGCGTATGGGTCCGCGAGTCGGCGGTGACCGAGACGGAGAACCGGGGGTCGCGGGCCCGCTGCCCGGGGAGCCCGGCCTCCGGCGGGGTGCCGGGCGGGGGCGGGGTGTCGGGCGGAGTGCTGCCGTCCGGTACGTGGGCGGGCGGCGGGCCGACGGCCCCTAGGGCGCCGGAGTGCGGGCCGGATCCGGCGCCCGCACGGGGATCGGAGCCCGTAGGAAGGAAGTCGGCGCCCGTCCCGGGGGCGGAGCCCGCACGGGGATCGGCGCCCGTACGAGGGAAGTCGGCGCCCGTCCGGGGAGGGGTATCCGGTTGTGTGGCGGAGCCCGTACCGGAAGAGGAACCCGGTTCCGTGGCGGAGCCCGTACGGGGATCGCCTCCCGGTCCCCCGTGCGGGTCCGCGCCCGGCCCCGCCCCGAAGCCCGCCCCCAGCGACGCGCTGCTGAACGGCACCGGGCCCGACCCCACCGGCGCGTCCTGCGGTTCCAGGTCCAGCAGGGCCACCGCCGACCGGCTCACCTCGCCCACCAGGCGGCCCGGCAGCCACCCCGCCGCGACCATCGACGCCGCCCCGTCCGGCGCCAGGGTGCGGGCGAGGTCGGCGGGGGCGAGCCGCTCGTCCGGGTCCTTGGCCAGACACCCGGCGACCACCTCGCGCAGATCGCCCTCCAGGTCGCCCAGTTCGGGCTCCTCGTGCACCACCTTGTAGAGGAGTACGGCGGAGGAGTCGCCGGAGAAGGGGGCGCGGCCGGTCGCCGCGTACGCCAGGACCGCGCCCAGCGAGAAGACGTCCGCCGCCCCCGAGATGTCCCGGCCCCGGATCTGCTCGGGCGCCATGTAGCCGGGCGAGCCGACGGAGACGCCGGTGGAGGTGAGCGAGACGGTAGCGCCGAGGGCCCGGGCGATGCCGAAGTCGATGAGACGGGGGCCGTCCAGGGCCAGCAGGACGTTGGAGGGCTTCACGTCGCGGTGGACGATGCCCTGGCCGTGGACGACGTGGAGGGCCTCGGCCAGGCCCGCGCCCAGGGTGCGGACCGCGTGCTCCGGCAGCGGGCCGTGCTCGGTGATCGCCTGGGAGAGCGGCGGTCCGGCGACGTAACCGGTGGCGACCCACGGCACCGGCGCGTCCGGATCGGCGTCCAGGACCGGGGCGGTCCACTGCGCGCCGATGCGCCGCGCGGACTCGACCTCGCGCCGGAACCGGGCGCGGAACTGCTCGTCCAGCGCGAAGTGCGGGTGGACCACCTTCACCGCGACCGTGCGGCCGCCGGTGCTGCGCCCCAGATAGACCCGGCCCATGCCGCCCGCACCGAGCCTGCCGAGCAGCCGGTAGGCACCGATGCTGCGCGGCTCGCCCGCCTCCAGCGGCTGCATAGGGACTCCCCCGATCCTGTGACGCGGTCCGGCCGGCCCTGTGACGGCCCGGACCCGGACCGAAGCCTAGGCGGCGCCACCGCCCCGGTCACCGGGAAACGGCCGGACCATTCCCCCTTCTCCGGGCAGGAGGGGATGTTTTCGCCCCGGGGAAAGGCGCAAATGCGTTGGCCGCCGCGTTGTCCGGCCGTTCTCCTCCCCTTTCCCGTCCGGGAACCGGAAAGTGAATTCGAAGCGGACGGACCATTCCCGGCTCAGCCGCCGAGCAGCTCCACCCGGACATCCGCCGGGTATCCGGTGTCCGCTCCGGTGCGGCGGGCGAACTCGCGGACACCGGCCAACTGGTCCCGGCCGAAGCGGAAGTCCAGGGTCGTGAAGTACCGCTCCAGCACCCCGGCGTCGAAGGCCTCCCAGCGGGCCGCCTGCTCCGCGACCTTGGCGACCTCCTCCAGGGAGAGGTCCCGGGAGGCGAGGAACGCCTCGTGCACCTTGGCGGCCGTCTCGGGGTGGGCGGCCAGGAAGTCCTTGCGGGCCGCCCAGACGGCGAAGACGAACGGCAGCCCCGTCCACTCCTTCCACATCGCGCCCAGGTCGTGGACCTGGAGGCCGAGGCGCGGGGCGTCGTGCAGATTGGCCCGCAGGGCGGCGTCCCCGATGAGGACGGCCGCGTCCGCCTCCTGCATCATCAGCCCGAGGTCGGGCGGGCAGGTGTAGTAGTCGGGCCGGACCCCGTACCGCTCGGCCAGCAGCAGCTGGGCCAGGCGTACGGAGGTGCGCGAGGTGGAGCCGAGCGCCACCCGGGCCCGGTCCAGCTGCTCCAGCGGGAGCTGGGAGACGATCACGCAGGACATGACCGGCCCGTCGCAGCCGACGGCGATGTCGGGGAAGGCCACCAGGTCGTCGGCGTTGCGCAGGAACTCCACGAGGGTGACCGGGCCGATGTCCAGATCACCCCTGATCAGCTGCTCGCTGAGCCGCTCCGGGGTGTCCTTCGACAGCTCCAGGTCGAGCAGGGTTCCCGTACGCGCCAGACCCCAGTAGAGCGGCAGGCAGTTCAGGAACTGGATGTGGCCGACGCGGGGGCGGCTGCGACGGTCGTCGCCCTCACCGGCCGGGACCTCGCGGGCTGAGACGGTTGAATTGTCCACATCGCGAGGCTAAACCCGCGCCGGAGGCGGAGCACCACCGGGGCGCCTCCGGGGCGTTTCCAGGAGGTCTCCGGGAGGTCTCCGCGGTACGTACGCGACCCCCTTCCGGGCCGCTCACGGGGAGGCCGCGAGACCGCCGCCCGAGGCATCTCCGGAGCGCCTCCCGGGCCGCCTCAGGAAGGCCTCCCGGGCCGTCTCAGGGCGCCTGGAGACGGTCTCCGTCACCTCTCCGGCGGGGCAATCAAACATTCGAGTGAAGTGATCTTTCCCTCTACCGCTCTCCAGAGGCTGCGTGCTAGGCTCGCCCGCAAGTTGCAGTTTGGTTTCCCTTGCAGTACAGAGCCTGCGGAGCATGTAACCCGCAGGCTTTTGTAGTTTTCAGACTTGTTTGCAGGTTCTGGAGCAGGGCAACCCTTTGGCCCAAGGAGGGCTTATGGCTACCGGAACCGTCAAGTGGTTCAACGCTGAAAAGGGCTTCGGCTTCATCGCCCAGGACGGCGGCGGCCCGGATGTCTTCGTTCACTACTCCGCGATCAACGCGTCCGGGTTCCGCTCCCTCGAGGAGAACCAGGTCGTGAACTTCGACGTCACTCAGGGTCCCAAGGGTCCGCAGGCTGAGAACGTCACCCCGGCCTAGTTGCCCGGGTCGGCCGATCGCGGTCGCACCAGCAGTACCCAAGGAGCCCCGCTCCCCCGCTTCGGCGGGGGAGCGGGGCTCCTGCCTGTGCGAACGTACGCCCCCTACGCCCCCGCCCAGAGTCCGTCCTCCGTCAGCCCCAGCAGGTCGATCGCGTTCCCGCGCACGATCCGGTCCACGACATCCGGGGCGAGGTGGCCCATCTGGGCCTCGCCCACCTCGCGGGATCGGGGCCAGGTGGAGTCGGAGTGCGGGTAGTCCGTCTCGTACAGGACGTTCCCGACGCCGATCGCGTCCAGGTTCCGCAGCCCGAAGGCGTCGTCGAAGAAGCAGCCGTGGACGTGGTCGGCGAACAGCTCGGACGGCGGGCGGTGGACCTTGTCCGCGACACCGCCCCAGCCCCGGTTCTCCTCCCAGACGACGTCGGCGCGCTCCAGGATGTACGGGATCCAGCCGATCTGGCCCTCCGCGTACATGACCTTCAGGTGGGGGAAGCGCTCGAACTTGCCGCTCAGCAGCCAGTCCACCATCGAGAAGCAGCAGTTGGCGAAGGTGATGGTCGAGCCGACGGCGGGCGGGGCGTCGGCGGAGGTGGACGGCATCTTCGAGGAGGAGCCGATGTGCATGGCGATGACGGTCCCGGTCTCGTCGCAGGCGGCGAGAAACGGATCCCACTCGTCCGTATGTATCGACGGAAGCCCGAGATGGGGAGGTATCTCGGAGAACGCGACCGCGCGCACGCCCCGGGCCGCGTTGCGCCGGACCTCGGCGGCGGCCAGCTCCGCGTCCCAGAGCGGGACGAGGGTGAGCGGGATGAGGCGGCCGCGCGCCTCGGGGCCGCACCACTCCTCCACCATCCAGTCGTTGTACGCGCGCACGCCGAGCAGCCCCAGTTCGCGGTCCTTCGCCTCGGTGAAGGTCTGCCCGCAGAAGCGCGGGAAGGTGGGGAAGCAGAGCGCGGACTGAACGTGGTTGACGTCCATGTCGGCCAGCCGGTCGGGGACCGAGAAGGAGCCCGGACGCATCTGCTCGTAGGTGATGATCTCCAGCTTGATCTCGTCCCTGTCGTAGCCGACGGCCGTGTCCAGGCGGGTGAGCGGCCGGCGCAGGTCCTCGTAGACCCACCAGTCGCCCACCGGCCCGTCGTCCCCCTTGGCACCCATCACGGGCGCGAACTTTCCGCCCAGGAAGGTCATTTCCTTCAGCGGCGCGCGGACGATGCGCGGGCCGGAGTCCGCGTATCTGGACGGGAGCCGGTCCCGCCAGACATGAGGGGGCTCCACCGTGTGGTCGTCCACCGAGATGATCTTCGGGAAGGTCTCCATGCGTTCCACGGTAGCGTCGATCTGACGACCCGTCAGCTATCGTGCGCGCATCGGCGGAGGGCACGGCCCCGCGCACGGTTCCCCGATCGTTGTCGAGGGCTTGTGCAGAGCGTCACCCACTGCTGACGTGCCCGCCCGCGACAAGGCAGACTGTTGAGCGCGATACCAGCGGTACCGAGCAATCCGGGTGTACGCCGCACTTCGACGCACGGGCGGACAAGGGGCGGACAGGCGGGGCGGAGAAACGAGCGCTCGGAGACCGGCACCACCGGCAGAGCCCGCTGAAGAGCAGGGCCGGCAGGCGAGCAGGACAGGGGGCATCAATGGACCGTGACCGCGGGCCACGCGTGCGCGTACCGGGGCAGCGCGCCCCGGAGGAACCGGGGGCCGCCGACTCCCTCAGGTTCACCGTCCTCGGTCCCGTACGGGCATGGCGCGGCGGGGAGCCGCTCCCCTCCGGATCCCCGCAGCAGCGCGCGCTCCTCGCGGCCCTGCTGCTGCGCGAGGGGCGGACGGCCACGGCGGGCGAGCTGATCGACGCGTTCTGGGGCGAGGACCCGCCCTCGCAGGCGCTGGCCACCATCCGTACGTACGCCTCCCGGCTCCGCAAGATCCTGGGCCAGGAGACCCTGGTGACCGAGTCCGGCGGCTACGCGCTCCGGATCGGCCGGGGCGCCCTCGACCTCACCCTGGCCCAGGACCTGGTGACCGAGGCGGAGAAGGCCCGCGCGGCGGGTGACCGGCTCCAGGCCCGGACGCTGATCAACAAGGTGCTGGGGCTCTGGGACGGGGAGGCGCTGGCCTCGGTGCCGGGGCCGTACGCGGAGAACCAGCGCACCCGGCTGGAGGAGTGGCGGCTCTCGCTCACCGAGGCCCGGCTCGATCTGGATCTGGAGATCGGCAGCCACGCGGAGGCCGTCTCCGAGCTGACCGCGCTCACCGCGGCCCACCCGCTGCGCGAACGGCTGCGGGAGCTGCTGATGGTGGCGCTCTACCGCAGCGGCCGGCAGGCGGAGGCCCTGGCGGTGTACGCGGACACCCGGCGGCTGCTCTCGGAGGAGCTGGGGGTGGACCCGCGCCCCGAACTGGCCCAGCTCCAGCAGCGCATCCTGCGCGCCGACGAGGAACTGGCCCGCCCGGCGGACGAACCGGCCCCGGCGCCCGCGCCGCTGCGCCCGGCACAGCTTCCGGCGACCGTCCCCGACTTCACCGGCCGGGACTCCTTCGTACGGGATCTGGGTGCCCAACTGGCCGCGGCCGAGGGTTCGGTGATGGCCGTCTCCGCGCTGGCCGGGATCGGCGGGGTCGGCAAGACGACGCTGGCCGTCCACGTGGCCCACCAGGCCCGCCCGCACTTCCCGGACGGGCAGCTCTACGTCGACCTCCAGGGCGCGGGGGCGCGGGCGGCCGAGCCGGAGACGGTCCTCGGCTCGTTCCTGCGGGCGCTCGGCACCGCGGAGTCGGCGATCCCCGGCACCCTGGACGAGCGGGCCGCGCTCTACCGCTCGACGCTGGACGGCCGCCGGATCCTGGTCCTGCTGGACAACGCCCATGACGCGGCCCAGATCCGCCCGCTGCTGCCGGGGACGCCGGGGTGCGCGGCGCTGGTGACGAGCCGGGTGCGGATGGTCGACCTGGCCGGGGCGCATCTGGTGGACCTGGACGTGATGTCGCCGGACGAGGCGCTCCAGCTCTTCACCCGGATCGTGGGGGCGGAGCGGGTCGGCGCGGAGCGGGAGGCGGCGCTCGACGTGGTGGCCGCCTGCGGCTTCCTGCCCCTGGCCATCCGGATCGCCGCCTCCCGGCTGGCCGCCCGGCGCACCTGGACGGTCTCCGTGCTGGCCGCCAAGCTGGCGGACGAGCGGCGCCGGCTGGACGAGCTCCAGGCGGGCGATCTGGCGGTGAAGGCCACCTTCGAGCTGGGGTACGGTCAGTTGGAGCCGGGCCAGGCCCGCGCCTTCCGGCTGCTGGGCCTCGCGGACGGCCCGGACATCTCGCTCGCCGCCGCGGCGGCCCTGCTGAACCTGGAGCCGCACACGACGGAGGACCTGCTGGAGGCGCTGGTCGACACGTCCCTCCTGGAGTCGGCCGCCGCGGGGCGCTACCGCTACCACGACCTGGTCCGCCTCTACGCCCGCGCCTGCGCCGAGCGCGACGAGCAGGGTGCCGAGCGGGAGGCGGCCCTCTCCCGGCTGCTGGACTTCTACCTGGCGACGGCGGCGGGGGTGTACGCGCTGGAGCGGCCGGGCGACCGGCTGGTGGACCACCTGGAGCCGACGGAACAGGCCGGGCTCACCTTCGTGGACCGGCACCCGGCGCTGGACTGGCTGTACACGGAGGCGGGCAACCTGCTGGCCTGCGTACGCCAGTCGCACGGCCCGGCCACCCTGCGGCGGGGCGTGGACCTGCTCTGGGCGGCCCTGGACCTGGGCGAGTCGGGGGCGAACGCGAAGCAGTACGAGACCGTCGCCCTGGCCCTGCTGGAGGCGGCCCGGGCGGGCGGTGACCGGCGCTCCGAGGTGCGGGCCCT
Source organism: Streptomyces araujoniae (assembly GCF_050871195.1). NCBI lineage: Bacteria > Bacillati > Actinomycetota > Actinomycetes > Kitasatosporales > Streptomycetaceae > Streptomyces > Streptomyces araujoniae. Next base: position 4,685,278 of record NZ_CP194070.1, on the reverse strand, counting down.
GGTGACGCTGGCCGATGTGCACCACACGTCGGGCCGGTTCGACCAGGCCGAGCAGGAGGCGGAGAGCGTGATGCTGCTGGCCGGGGCCGACCAGGACCCGCTGCCCGTCTGCTGGGCGTCGAACGCCCGGGGCATCATGGCGCTCTACCAGTCCCGCCACGAGGACGGGGAGCGGTACCTCAACCGGGCCATCGACAACTTCCGCTCCATCCAGGACCGGCCGGGCGAGGCCAGCGCCCTGTGCAACCTCTCCCGCATCCACCTGGCGACCGGCCGCACCGAGAGCGCGGTGGCGCTGGCCGAGGAGGGCACGGCCGTCTACGACAGCATGGGCCACGCGCTGCGCAGCGCCAACGGCCGCTACGCGCTGGGGATGGCGCTCACCCAGAGCGGCAGGTTCGCGGAGGCGTCGGAGCGGCTGCTGGAGGCGCTGGACGTCTTCCGGGCCAGCCGGCAGCGGCTGTGGGAGGGGATGACCCTCTTCCGGCTCGCGGAGGTGGATCTGGCGGCGGGCAACGCCACGGACGCGGCGGTCAAGGCGGAGCAGGCCCTCACCGCGCTGCGGGGCATCGGCGGCGAGTGGCGCCGGGGCAACATCCTGACGGTGCTGGGCCGTTCGCTCGCCCGGATCGGCCAGTTCGGCCGGGCGGAGGTCTGCTGGCGCGAGGCGCTGGGCATCTACGACGCCCTCGGCTCGCAGGAGGCGGCCGAGGTCCGCGCCCTGCTCGCGTCGACGGCGTCCACGCCGTGACACCGCAGGCCGGAACGGGTTTCCGCGCCTCCCTCCGCCGGTGTTCATCATTCGTTTATCGCGACCGGCCAGTCTCATGCCTGTCGATCCGTCGCGTCGGGGGGCAGACGGGCTGACAGTGAGGCCGCGACGTAAGGTGAGCGGCCCTGAGGCGCCCGCCCGGCCGTCCACGGGGGAACAGCCGGGCGGGCCGCCCATCAACCGGAAAAGAAGCACTGCCTAGGGGAGAACAGCGATATGGCTGACGCGAAGAAGAACCCGGTCATCAAGCCGCAGGACATGCACGCCACCGGCGGCGAGACGACCAACGGCGACATGCACGCCACCGGCAGCCCGCTCCAGGCCAAGGACATGCACGCCACCGGCGGCGACACCACCAACGGCGACATGCACGCCACGAGCGAGCCCGCCCACTAGACCTTCACGTCGGGGGACGTCGGGGGATACGGGGGACGGGGGTACGTACGGGGGAGCAGCCGCTGCGGCGCGGAGGGGGAGCCGCCGCGGCTGCCGTACGCCGAGAGGCCCGAGCCTGGGGATGGGCTCGGGCCTCTCGGCATGTGGGTACGGGGGGGCGCTACCCCCTCCCCCGCAGCTCCCCCTTCACCACCTTGCCGCTCGCGTTGCGCGGGAGTTCCGGGACGAACTCGACCGCTCGCGGGACCTTGAAGTTCGCCATCTCGCGGCGGGACCAGGCGATCAGGTCGTCGGCCGTCAGCGTGGCGCCCCGGCGGCGGACCGCGTAGGCCTTGCCGACCTCGCCGAGGCGCGGGTCGGGAATGCCGATGACCGCCACGTCGGCGATGTCGGGGTGGAGGCCGAGGAGCTGTTCGATCTCGGCCGGGTAGGCGTTGAAGCCGCCCACGATGAACATGTCCTTGATCCGGTCCGTGATCCGCAGGTTGCCCGCCGCGTCCAGGACGCCCACGTCGCCGGTGCGGAGCCAGCCGTCGGGGGTGAAGGCGCGGGCCGTGGTCCGGGGGTCCTCGAAGTAGCCGGTCATCACGGTGAATCCGCGGACCTGGACCTCGCCCGGAGAGCCGGGTTCCGCCAGGACGCGGACCTCGGTGCCGGGGATCGCCCGGCCGGAGGTGGTGGCCACGGTCTGAGGAGAATCGCTCCGGTGGCACATCGTGACGATGCCGCTCGCCTCGGAGAGGCCGTACGCCGTGAGGACCGTGGGGATGCGGAGTTCGCCGCGCAGGCGCTCCACCAGGCGCAGGGGGACCACCGCCGCGCCGGTCACCACCAAGCGGAGGGCCGAGAGGTCGTGGGCGTCGCGCGCCGGGTGGTCCAGCAGGGACTGGTAGAGCGTGGGCGGGCCGGGCAGGACGGAGATGCGTTCCGCCGCGATGTTCGCCAGCACCGTGTCCACGTTGAACACCGGCTGCGGCACCATCGTGGCCCCCCGCGTCAGACAGGCGATGATGCCCGCCTTGTAGCCGAAGGTGTGGAAGAACGGGTTCACGATCAGATAGCGGTCGCCCTCGCGCAGCCCCGCCAGCTCGCTCCAGATCGCGTAGGCGCGCAGCGTCTGGGCGTGGGTGATCACCGCCCCCTTGGGGGCGCCCGTGGTGCCCGAGGTGTAGATGATGTCGGAGGGGTCCGAGGGGCGGATGGCCTCGGCCCGTTCCCGTACCGTCCGGGCCGGGATCCGCTCCCCCGCCGCCAGGAACTCCGGCCAGCTCGTGTAGTCCTCGGGCGCCGTGTCCGCCAGCACCACCACCCGCTCCAGGTCCGGCAGCTTCACCTCCGTCCGGCGCAGGGACGCGACGTACGACGTGCCCAGGAACGTGCCGGTGACGAACAGCAGCCTGGCCCGGCTGCGGCGCAGGATGTGGGCCGCCTCCGTGCCCTTGAAGCGGGTGTTGAGCGGGACGAGCACCGCCCCGGCGCTCACCGCCCCGAGCGCGGAGACGATCCAGTCCGGGGTGTTCGGGGCCCAGATCGCCACCCGGTCGCCCGGCTCCACCCCGGCGGCCAGACACGCGGCGGCGGCGCGCTCGACGCGGGCGCCGAGTCCGGCGTACGAGAGGCGGGTGCGGCCGTGGGCCACCGCCTCGGCCGGGCCGTACCGCTCGGCGGCCGCCCGTACCAGCCCCGGGATGGTGCCCCACTCCTCGTCGCCCCGCATCACGCGCCCGCCCTCCTGCCGCCGCCGCACTAGCTGACTATCCGTCAGATTAGCGGTAGCCTCTGCCGCTGTCAGCAGGCGCGGGAGTGCGGGAGGTTGGCGGATGGCGACGCTCAAGGACGCGACAGCGATAGCCGGGATCGGGCAGACGGCGTTCGCGAAACGGCTCCCGGAGTCCGAGAAGACCCTCGCCTGCCGGGCGATCCTGGCCGCCCTCGACGACGCGGGCATCGCCCCGTCGGAGGTCGACGCCTTCGCCTCGTACACGATGGAGGAGACCGACGAGGTGGAGGTCGCCAAGGCGATCGGCGCCGGGGACGTCACCTTCTTCAGCAGGGTGGGGTACGGAGGCGGCGGCTCCTGCGCCACCCTCGGCCATCTCGCCGCCGCCGTCGCCACCGGACAGGCGAGCGTCGGGGTCGCCTGGCGGTCCCGGAAGCGCGGCTCGGGCCCCCGGCCGTGGAAGAACACCGCCGTGCAACTGCCGACACCCGCCCAGTGGACCCGGCCCTACGGGCTCCTCCGCCCCGCCGACGAGATCGGCATGCTGGCCCGGCGCTACATGCACGAGTACGGAGCCACCCGCGACCACCTCTTCAACGTCGCCCTCGCCTGCCGCAACCGGGCCAACCAGAACCCGGACGCGATCATGTACGACCGGCCGCTGACCCGCGAGATGTACATGACCTCCCGATGGATCAGCGAGCCGCTCTGCCTCTTCGACAACTGCCTGGAGACGGACGGCGCGCTGGCCTGCGTCATCGTCTCCGCCGAGCGCGCCCGCGACTGCCGGCAGAGACCCGTCTACCTCCACTCCGTCGCCCAGGGGCTGCCCGCGCAGCACCACGGGATGGTCAACTACTGGAACGACGACCCGCTCACCGGACCCGCCTGGACAGCGGCCCGACAGCTGTGGAAACAGGCCGACTTCGGGCCGGACGACGTCGATGTGGCCCAGATCTACGACGCGTTCACCCCGCTCGTCCCGCTCTCCCTGGAGGGGTACGGCTTCTGCGGGCGCGGGGAGGGCGGGGCGTTCACCGAGGGCGGGGCGCTGGAGACCGGGGGCCGGCTGCCGCTCAACACCGGGGGCGGCGGGCTGAGCGAGGCGTACGTCCACGGGTTCAACCTCATCACCGAGGGCGTCAAGCAGATGCGCGGCACCTCCACCGCCCAGGTACCGGACGCCGCCACCTGCCTGGTCACCGCCGGTGAGGGCGTACCGACGTCGGCCGTCCTGCTGCGGAACTGAGGAGTCGAGAAGATGGCTGTGAACGATGCCCCGCTGCTGCCCGTCGTCGACGAGGACGGCGCCCCCTTCTGGGAGTACGCCGCCCGGGGCGAACTGCGCGTCCAGGCCTGCGCCGCCCCCGCCTGCGGCGAGCTCCGCTTCCCGCCCCGGCCCTGCTGCCCGCACTGCGGGTCGTTCGACAGCGAGTGGCGGGTGATGAGCGGGCGCGGCCGGATCTGGTCGTACGTGATCCCGCACCCGCCGCTGCTCCCCGCGTACGCCGAACAGGCCCCGTACAACGCGGTGCTGGTGGAGCTGGTGGACGCCCCGCGGATCCGGCTGGCCGGGAACGTCGTCGCCTCCGCCGACGCGCCGCTGGACTCCGTCGATCCGGCGCGGCTGCGGATCGGGGCCCCGGTGCGGGCGGTGTTCTGCCCGGCGGGCCCGAGTGGGTCGGTCACGCTGGTCCGCTGGCTGCTGGAGCGGTGAGCGGTGGCGCTGCTCATCGAGCGGGAGGCGGCCGACGGGGTGGCCCTGGTCACGCTCGACCGGCCGGAGAAGCTCAACGCGATCGATCTCGGGACGGCAGAGGAACTGGCGCAGTTGTGGCGGGAGTTGCGGTACGACGTGGGCGTGCGGGCCGTCGTCCTCACCGGGAGCGGCACCCGCGCCTTCTGCACCGGGATCGACCGGGGCGTGAGCGTCCCGCAGCCTCCGTCCCCGTACGCCGTCGACGATCCGCTCCTCCGCATCGGGCCCAAGGCGAACGACCTGTGGAAGCCGGTGGTCGCGGCGGTGGAGGGGATGGCGTGCGGCGGGGCGTTCTACCTGCTGGGCGAGGCGGAGTTCATCGTCGCCTCGCGCGACGCGACCTTCTTCGACCCGCACACGACGTACGGGATGGTCTCGGCGTACGAGGCCGTCGCGATGGCCCAGCGGATGCCGTTCGGGGAGGTGGCCCGGATGGCGCTGATGGGCACGGCGGAACGGATCGGCGCCGCCCGGGCGCACACGATCGGTCTGGTCAGCGAGGTGACCGAGCCGGGCGGGGCCGTGGCGGCCGCGCTGCGGGCGGCGGGCGTGATCGCCGGGTATCCGACCGACGCGGTGCAGGGCACGGTCCGGGCGGTGTGGGCGGCGACGGAGGCGGCCCGGACGCAGGCGATGGCCCAGGCCCCCGCGCTGATCGCCCTGGGGAACCTGGGGCCGGAGCGCCAGGCCGAGCTGTTCGCGGGGCGGAAGGGAGGGGGCGGGGGCGGTGGGGGCGCGCCTCGGGTGCGGTGAGGGGGTGGCCGTGCCTCCGTCGGTGGCTGTGTGCCCCGGTGCTTCTGTCGGTGGCTCTGGGCCCCGGTGCTCCCCGCCGGTGGCACCGTGCCCCGGTGCTCCCCGTCGGTGGCTCCGTGATCCGGTGCTCCCGTCGGTGGCTCCGCGCCCCGGCGCCCCCGGCCCTCGGGTCAGAGCAGCTGGGCCGTGACCTCGCAGCGGCTGACCTGGGAGACCTTGCGCGGGCTGTCCATCCGGACGGTCAGGCTGCGGACGTCCCCGGCGTCGAGCGTGGTCGTGGTCTCGGCGGTGTCGACGGTGTTCCCGCGCGCGTCCAGGAACGTCACGTCGACCTCGTACCGGTGCGAGCGGGTCTCGTTCGACCTCAGCTCGACGACGGACGCGGTGACCGCCTTGCGCTTGCCCTTGCCGGGCCGGGCGCACCGGATCACCCGGACGACGGGCGCGTCGGACGCGGTGGGCGTCGGGGTCCCGTAGGACGAACCGGAGGAGCCGGACGAGGAGTTGTCACCGTAGTCGTCGTCGCTGTAGTCGTTGTGGCGGTAACCGCTGTTGCTCTTCTTGGAGTTGGAGCAGCCGCCGCCCGAGCTGCTGCTGCCCTTGCTCTTGCTGCCCTTGCCGCCGCTGCTGGCCGTCGAGAAGCCGGTGAGTGCGAGCACCACCACGACCAGGACCGCCGCCAGCTTGATCTGTCGCCGCATCACGGATGCAGCCCCCCTTGTTGTCGTCCTCGGCTCTCCGCCGCTTCCCGTACTGCCGGACCACAGCTTGCCGGATGCCGTCGGCACGTAGGTCATGACCCTGTCACGGTCCGGTCATGGTCTGCGGGGCGGGGCATCTGCGGGGCGTACGGCGGCGTCCGCGTGGCGGGGGTGATCACCCCGGCGTAGCGTCGGCCGTACGGGGGGTGTTCGCCGTACGCCGTGCGCCCCTGGAGGCCTCTCCGATGATCCGCAACATCCTCGGCTCCCTCGTCGCCCTGGCCGGGGCGGTCTCCGCCGTGCTGAGCCCGTTCCGCGACTGGTACGCCGGGCGGACCGGGCGGGACTACCGGGTGCGGGACCTCTTCGAGGGCATCACCGGTACGGAGTCGGGGGTGCTGGTCTCGATCCTGCTGCCGTTCCTGTTCGCGGCGCTGCTGGTGACCGGCGGAGTTCTGGTGCGGTCGCGGATCGTGGTCGCGTTCGCGGGGGTCGTGGTGCTGGGCTTCACGATCCTGTGGATGGTCCGCCAGGGGCAGGCGGCGGGGTCGCTCACGGTCGGCGGGGACGGGGAGGGGCTCCAGGTGGGGGTGGTCAACGCGTTGGCGGGCGGGGTGCTGATGCTGATCGGGGCGTTGCTGATGAAGGGGCGGTCCCGGGGGGCGGGGCGGGGGCGGTCCCGGTCCCGGGAGCGAGCGGTGGAGGAGCCGTACGCGGCGCCGCCGGCCGATCAGGTGGACACGTGGCCGCCGACGCAGGAGCCGGGGATGTCGGTGCAGACGTCACCGTGGCCGGAGCCGGAGGTGGAGCCGTACACGGGGCCGGATGCCCGTGACCCTCATGGGTCCCGAGACCCTCATGGGTCCCAGGACGCCCATGGGTCCCAGGACGCCTGGGGTGCCGGTACGCGGTCGTATCCGCAGGCGGAGGGGGATCCCCGGGATCCGGTGCATCCGCCGCACCGGCCACCCCAGGGTTGACGGTCACCCCGTCGAGGGTTCCGTCCTCAAACGCCGGACGGGCTGGAATTCCGCCGCACCGGCCACCCCAGGGTTGACGGTCACTCATCCAGGGTTCCGTCCTCAAACGCCGGACGGGCTGGAATTCCGCCGCACCGGCCACCTCAGAGCCGACGCCCACCCCGTCCAAGGTTCCGTCCTCAAACGCCGGACGGGCTGGATTTCGCCGGACGGGATGGAATTACGGCGGGTGCGCGGTTCAGGTTCGGGCTCTGTTGCCGGTGCCGGTGCCCTTCAGGGCGTCCAGGGCGTAGACGCAGCGGTCCTTGCTGCAGGCGTACACCACGCCCGCCTCCGCCACCGGGGAGCCCGTGATCTCGCCGCCCGTGGCGAGCTTCCAGCGGAGCTGGCCGCCCGCCGCGTCCAGGGTGTAGAGGACGTGGTCGGCCGAGCCGAAGTGGACGCGGCCGTCCGCCACGACCGGGGAGCCCACCACGTCGCCGCCCGCCGCGAAGCGCCACTTCGGGGTGCCGGTGACCGCGTCCAGGGTGTAGAGCGCGCTGCCGCTGCCCACGTGGACGTTGCCGACGGCGACGAGGACCGGTTCGAGGGAGGCCCGGGCCTCCGTGGCGATGCGCCAGCGGTCCTTGCCGGTCGTCGCGTCGAGCGCGTACACCGTGCCGAGGTAGTCCGCGAGGTAGACCCCGCCCCCGGTCACCGCCGGGCCCGGGGCGAACGCGGGCGGCGAGAGGAAGACCGCCGGGGCCTCGAAGTGCCAGCGCACCAGGCCCGAGACGATGTCCACGGCCAGCACCCGGGTGCCCGCCGCGATGTAGACGTAGCCGTCGGGGGCCGGGGTCACCCGGACCGGGACACCGCCGCAGGAGGCCGCGTCGCCGATCGGGTACGACCAGCGCTCCAGGCCCGTGCGGGCGTCCAGCGCGCGCAGCCGGGCGTCCTGCCAGACGTAGACCGTGCCGTCGTGGATGACCGGGGCGGCCTCGGCCGTCTCGAAGTCGGTCTGGGCGCCGGTGATCTCCCACAGCTTGTCGCCGCTGGACGCCTCCCACCCCTGGACGCCGCCGCCCCGGGTCGCGGTGAGGACCGTGCCCCGGTCGGCCTTGAGCGCGTACACCCAGGCGTCGGTGCGGATCCGCCACTGCTCGGCGCCGGTCGCCGCGTCCAAGGCGTAGAGGGAGGGGCCGTCCGACGCGTGGATACGGCCGCCCTCGACGGCCATCGCCCACGCCACGTCCCGGGTCTTGAACTGGCGCCGCCCGTTGCCGACGTCCAGCGCGTGGATCTCGAAGGACGTCACGTACAGCAGGTCGCCGGAGACGACGGGCGTCCCCCAGACGTCGTTGGACATACGGAAGCGCCAGGGCCGCCAGCGGTCGGGCGCGGCGGGCGAGGGGTCCGGGCCGGGGCCCGGGGACGGCACGGGGGCGGTGGACGCCGCCGGGGCGGCGGGCGAGCCGTTCAGGCCCGCGGGCGGGCGGACCCAGCCGGTCGCCGCGGCCGGGTGGGCGGCGGCGGGCCCCCGGACCTCCCCCACCCGGGGGCCGGGCCCGATCGGCGCCTTCGCGCCGGGCAGGTGGACGGGTCCACTGTCGGGGGCGGGGGCCGAGGAGGAGAGCGGGGAGGGCGAGGAGAGCGGGGACGGTGAGCGCAGGTCGTCGCCGCCGCGCCAGTCGGGCCTCCGGTCCGGGGCGTGGCCGGGACCGCCGTCCGGGCCGTGGCCCGACCCGTGACCCGGCGCGCGGTCCGGGGCGCGCGGCGGCTGCGGGGGGCGCGGCGGGTGTGCGGCGGGCGCGGGCGGGGCGGTGCGGCCGCCTCCCCTGCGCCGTTCGATCATGGCCGTGGCCTGGGACGGCAGCCAGGCTGAGGCCGTACCGCTGTCGTCGCTGCCGGAGGCGAAGAGGTGCGGGGCAAGCTGGGCCTGGAGGTCGGCCGGGGTGGGCCGGCGGGAGGCGTCCAGCTGCATGCAGGACTCGATCAGGGGGCGCAGGTCGTCCGGCAGCCCCTCCAGGTCCGGCCCCTCACGCAGCAGCATGAACACCGTCTCGACCGGGTTCGCCCCGTGGTAGGGGGCGTGGCCGGTGGCGGCGAAGACGAGGGTGGAGCCCAGCGAGAAGATGTCGCTGGCCCCGGTGACGCTGCGGGAGTCGCGGGCCTGCTCGGGCGACATGTAGGCGGGGGTGCCGACGGCGACGTTCGTCATGGTCAGCCGGGTGTTGGAGACTCCGGAGGCGATGCCGAAGTCGATGACCCGGGGGCCGTCCTCGACGACGAGCACGTTGGACGGCTTCAGGTCGCGGTGGACGAGTCCGGCGCCGTGGATGGACTGGAGGGCTTCGGCGATCCCGGCGGCCAGCCAGCGCACGGCCTGGGTGGGCATGGGGCCGCACTCGTTGACGATCTCCTCGAGCGAGGGCGCGGGCACATAGGCGGTGGCCAGCCACGGCACGGCGGCACGGGGGTCGGCGTCGACGACGGCGGCGGTGTAGAACCCGCTGACCGCGCGGGCGGCCTCCACCTCGCGCGTGAAGCGGACCCGGAAGAGCTGGTCCTCCGCCAGCTCGGTCCGTACCGTCTTGATCGCCACCCGCCGGCCCGATGCCGACCGGGCGAGATAGACCAGCCCCATGCCGCCGGCCCCGAGCCGTCCCAGCACCTCGAACGGGCCGATCCGTCTCGGGTCGTGCTGCGTCAGCTGCTCCATCACGTGCCTGCCACCTCCCCGTACGGACCTCAGGAACGAAGCCCGCGAATTACCGCCCGTCACCGCCCGGTGCGATTCCCGGCCTCCGCAGCGTCTCACCGCTGGGCACCACCTGGCGGTGCGCACCCTGATTCTTCCTGGCTCGGGCGCCGGTGGCGAACCCGGGGGCGGATGTGGGTGTCTCATGCCACTTGGGCTGATTCTCGCCCACAAGGTGTGGGGAACGGGGGCGTGGCCGGGTTACGGAAGCAGCTCGTTCGGCTGGAGGACGGCGAAGAGCGCGCCCTGGTCGTCGTGGAGGACCGCCATCCGCCCGTACGGGATGTCGAAAGGCGGTGCGGAGACCCGGCCGCCGAGCTGTACGGCGAGCTCGGCGGCAGCGTCGCAGTCGGCGACGGCGAAGTAGGTGAGGAAGTAGCTGGGCAGCTCGGCGGGGAACGCGTCCGTGATGACGCTGCGGCCGCCGACGGCGGTGTCCGGGCCGGGTTCGGTGCCCTCGGGCGACCACATCCGGAAGTCGACCAGCGCCTCGGCGTCGCCGGAGACGTCGTTGCCCCCCTCGTCCAGGTCGGTGCCCTGGAAGCCGAAGACCTTCTCGTAGAAGGGGTCCACCCGCTCCGGCCGCCGGGTGTGGACCTCGGTCCAGCAGAAGGAGCCGGGGTCGTTCTGCTTCTCGAAGCCGGCGCGCTCCCCGGGCTGCCAGAGGCCGAAGACCGCGCCCCCGGGGTCGGCCGCCTGGGCCACGATCCCGGCCCGTCCGGCCCGTACGGGGTCGGTGATGACCTGGCCGCCGTGTTCACGGATGGCGGCGACGGTGGCGCGGATGTCGTCGGTGGCGAAGTAGACGCCCCAGGCGGTGGGCATCCGCCCGTCCTTCTTGGCGGCGAGCGCCGCGACGAGCCTGCCGCCGCTCAGGGCGTCCGCGAAGGGCATGCCGTCGCCCGCGCGGAAGGTCCAGCCGAAGAGGCCGCCGTAGAAGCGCTTGCCCGCTTCGAGGTCGGAGAGCTGCACGTCCACCCAGCACGGCGCCGAGTGCGCGAATGCGGCCATGGGGCCTGGTCCCTTCCGTCGCGGTTCAGCCTTCGGTGTCGCTCCGGTGTCGCTTCAGTGACGCCCGTCACAGTCAACGTAACGTCGCACCCGGCCCGGCGCGCCCCGGCGCCCGCCGAACGCGGCCCGCACACCGTTCACACACTTCGAAAAGGAACATTTGCCCGATCAGTGAAGATCGGGGCACCGCATGGACGAAAGTTGTCCACCGAAGTTGTCCACAGGCTGTTGATAACACCATCACAGCGGGGCGCTCGGCTCTCCGCCGGGAGCGCGCACCGGGTCCGTACCGAGTCCGCACCGGGCCGTGCCCGGTGCCCGCCGAGCCCGTACGAGCCTGCGCGCGGGCCCCGGATCAGGCGCCGCTCCCGCCGCCGTTCCGGCCGTCGCCCCAGCAGCCCCCGCGGCGGCCGAAAACATTCGCCCCCGCCCCTTCGCACCCCGCCGGTCCTGCGACGTTCCCCATTTGCACTCGGCCGAATCGCGCTCTCATCGCCCCTCGGTAAGCTGACGGCATGACAGGACAAGTACGTACCGTCGACGGCCGCGTGGCCGGTCGACGCGGCCAGGCGACGCGGCAGAAGCTGCTCGACTGCCTCAGCGAGATGCTCAGCTCCTCGCCGTACCGGGACGTCAAAGTCATCGACGTCGCCCGGAAGGCCGGGACTTCACCCGCGACTTTCTACCAGTACTTCCCCGATGTGGAGGGCGCCGTCCTCGAAATCGCCGAGGAAGTCGCCAAGGAGGGTGCCGGACTGACCGAACTGGTCGCCGGACGCCCGTGGGTCGGCAAGGCCGGCTGGCACACGGCCGAGGAACTCGTCGACGGATTCCTCGACTTCTGGCGCCGCAACGACGCGATCCTCCGCGTGATCGACCTCGGGGCGGCCGAAGGAGACAAGCGGTTCTACAAGATCCGCATGAAGATCCTGAACTCGGTCACCAACTCCCTCACCGATTCGGTGAAGGAGCTCCAGACCAAGGGCAAGGTCGACAAGGACGTCAGCGCCGCCGCGATGGCGGGCTCCCTGGTCGCGATGCTGGCCGCGGTCGCCTCGCACCAGAAGGGGTTCACCACCTGGGGTGTGAAGCAGGCCGAACTCCGCCCGAACCTGGCGCTCCTGGTGCACCTGGGCATCACCGGCAAGAAGCCCACCAAGTAGCCCACCGGCACGTCCTGTCTCACCGACGGCGGACCACCACGCACCCCTGCCGGTGGTCCGCCGTCGGCGTACCCGGACATCGCCGACGGGAGCCGGACCGGGTGGCTACCGCCGCTCCAGGCGGAAGAGCCGGATCCGCCGTTCCACCCGCTCCTGGTACGCCGCGTACGGCGGCCAGAACGCCAGCGCCACCCGCCACACCTCCTCCCGCTCCGCCCCCTCCAGCAGCCGTGCCCGCACCGGGATGGACCGGCCGCGCCAGCTGATGACGGCCTCCTCCGGGCGGGCCAGCAGATTCGCGGTCCAGGCGGGATGCCCGGGGCGGCCGAAGTTGCTGCCGACCAGGATCCAGGTGCTCTCCGCCTCCCCCTCCGGCATACAGGCCAGCGGGGTCACCCTCGGCCGCCCGCTGCGCGCCCCCGGCACGGTGAGGACGAGCCCCGGCAGCATCCGGGCGCTGGGCAGCACCCGGCCCCGGGTGATCCGGTGCACAGTGCGGTCCAGGAGGGGCACGAGGTACGGGGCGACCTTCGCGAAGGCGCGGGTGGAGGAGACCTTCTGGACCAGCCGGGGGGCCCGGCCGGAAGCGGGGCCCTCCGAGGCGGGGCCGGGGCCGGGGGCCATCAGACGGCCACCTCGTGCGTGAGGGCCCGCGAGGGTACGTCCCCGAACAGCCCCGCCCGGACCGCCGCGTGGTCGCGCAGCCGGTGCACGGGCCCGAAGAGCAGCCCGTCCGCCGCCGCCCGCTTCACGTACAGGTGCGCCTCGTGCTCCCAGGTGAAGCCGATCCCGCCGTGCAGCTGGACGGCCTCACCGGCCACGGTCCGGGCGGTCTCCAGCGCCTGGGCCAGGGCCAGCGGGCCCGCCGCCGGGTCCCAGGCGGCGTAGTACGCGGCGGAGCGGGCCGCCTCCACCCGTACGTACAGGTCGGCCAGCCGGTGTTTGACCGCCTGGAACGACCCGATGGCCCGGCCGAACTGCTCGCGCTCCTTCACGTACGCCACGGTCCGCTCCAGCGCACCCGCCGCGGCTCCGACCGCCTCGGCGGCGAGCACGGCGGCGGCGGTGCGCCCGGTGGCGGCGAGCGCCCCGCAGACGTCGGCGGTGTCCGGGTCCGCACCCAGGAGCGCGGCGGGGGTGTCGCGCAGTTCGACGCGGGCGAGGGGCCGGGTCGCGTCCAGGGAGGTGAGCCGCGTGCGGGTCAGCCCTTCGGCTCCGGAGGGCGCGCCGGCGGGCCCCCCGGCGGACGCACCGCCCGACGCCCCGGCGGGCGCTTCGGACTCGGCGCGCACCAGGAAGAGGAGGGTCCGGCTGCGCGGATAGCCGCCGGTGTGGGCGGCGACCAGGAGGAGTCCGGCGCTGTGCCCGTCCAGCACCCGGTCCGCCTCCCCGTAGAGCCGCCAGCCGCCTGCACCGGGGCGGGCCTGGACGCCCCCGGCCCGGCCGCCGCCCGACCAGGGCACGGCCCGGTTGTCGCCGGTGAGGCCGAGGGCGGCGGCCATCGACCCGCCCGGTACGGCCAGGGTGGCGGTGAGGGTGCCGTCGGCGATGCGGGGCAGCAGCCCGGCGCGCTGCGACGGGGTGCCCAGGGCGGCGACGAGGGGGGCCGCGAGGACGGCGGTGGCGAGGAGCGGGGAGGGCAGCAGGGCGCGGCCCGTCTCCTCGCAGGCGAGGGCCAGCTCGGTGGAGGTGCAGCCGGCCCCGCCGTACTCCTCGGGGAGCGCGAGCCCCGGCAGCCCGAGCCCCTGGGCGAGCCGGCGCCACAGGGCCGGGTCGTGGCCCCCGGCGGTGTGCCCGGCGGCACGGGTCCCGCCGGGCCCGGCGTGCCGGGCGAGCAGGTCGCGCAGGGTGCGGCGGATCTCGTCCTGTTCCGCGGTGAAGGCGGCGTCCATCGTGCGGCTCCTCCCCTCAGGAACCGGCGGCTCCTGATCTGACGATCCGTCATATTAGGTGCGGGGCACGTCCATTCCCAGAGTCCCGCACACAGCCGGAGCGGGGAAGGAGCGTGCGCACACGGTCACAACCACTCGTATCTGATGTACCGTCAGATTCATGCCCGCCGCCCGCCTCCCCCGCAAGGTCGCCGCCGTCGGAGTCGCCCTCGCGGAGTGCGGGCGCGTCGACCACGCCACGCCGTACGCCCTGCACGCCCAGGCGGCCCGCCGCGCCCTCGCGGACTCCGGCCTGGACCGCTCGGTGGTCGACGGCCTCGCCTCCGCCGGGCTCGGGACGCTGGCCCCGGTGGAGGTCGCGGAGTATCTGGGGCTGCGGCCCACCTGGGTCGACTCCACGGCGGTGGGCGGCGCCACCTGGGAGGTGATGGCCGCCCACGCGGCGGACGCCATCGCGGCGGGCCGGGCCCGGGCGGTGCTGCTGGTCTACGGGTCGACGGCCCGCGCCGACATCAGGGCGGGCCGCCGCACGGCGAACCTGTCCTTCGGGGCGCGGGGGCCGGCGCAGTTCGAGGTCCCGTACGGGCACAGCCTGATCGCCAAGTACGCCATGGCCGCCCGCCGCCACATGCACGAGTACGGCACCACCCTGGAGCAGCTGGCGGAGGTGGCGGTCCAGGCCCGGGCCAACGCGGCGGCCAACCCGGAGGCGATGTTCCGGGACCCGATCACGGTCGACGACGTCCTCTCCGGCCCGATGATCGCGGACCCGTTCACCAAGCTGCACTGCTGCGTCCGCAGCGACGGCGGGTGCGCGGTGCTGCTGGCCGCCGAGGAGTACGTACCGGACACGGCGAAGGCCCCGGTGTGGATCCTGGGAACCGGGGAGCACACCTCCCACGCCGCGATGTCGGAGTGGGAGGACTTCACGGTCTCCCCCGCCGCCGTCTCCGGCCGCCTCGCCTTCGAACGCGCCGGGGTGCGCCCCGCCGACATCGACCTGGCGGAGATCTACGACGCGTTCACGTACATGATGCTGGTGACGCTGGAGGACCTGGGGTTCTGCGCGAAGGGGGAGGGCGGCGCGTTCGTCGAGAAGGGGCGCACGGGCCTGCGTGGCGCACTCCCGGTGAACACCGACGGCGGCGGACTCTCCGCCTGCCATCCCGGGATGCGCGGCCTGTTCCTGCTGGTGGAGGCGGTACGCCAGCTACGCGGGGAGGCCGGGGAGCGCCAGGTCCACAAGGCGGGGGGCCGCCTCCCGGAGCTGGCGGTGGCCTCGGGGACGGGCGGCTGGTTCTGCTCGTCGGGGACGGTGGTGCTGGGGCGGGGGTGAGGGGCCGCACACCTACGCGCAGGGGCCCGGTCAGGGCCCGCCGCCCGGGATCGGGCAGGGCCCACCGCCCGGGCTGGCCCTCCACGGCCCGCAACCGGTCCAATGACCCCATGAACGAACCCGACGCCCCCGCCCCGTCCTCCCCCGCCGGCTTCACCGGTCTCCTGCACGCCCAGCGCGTCTGGGAGAACGAACTGCCGTCCTTCGACCCAGCGGCCGCCCCGGACGCACCGCTGCCGCTCTTCCACACCTGGTTCGCGGAGGCCGTGGCCGCCGGGCAGGTCGAGCCGCACGCGATGGCGCTGGCCACGGCGGACGCCGACGGGCTCCCCGACGTACGGACGCTGCTGCTCCACGGCGCCGACGGGCGCGGGTTCCACTTCGCGAGCCACGCCACCAGCGCCAAGGGCCACCAGCTCGCCGCCCGGCCGTCCGCCGCGCTCGGCTTCTACTGGCCCGCGCAGGGGCGGCAGGTGCGGGTCCGGGGGCCGGTCGCGCGCTGCACCCCGGCCGAGAGCCACGCCGACCTGCACGCCCGGTCCACCGGGGCCCTCGCCGCCGCCCTGACCGGGGCGCAGAGCGAGGCCGTGGCATCGGTGGCGGAGCTGAACCGGGCGGCGGACGCGGCCTGGGAGCGGGCTCGGTCGGAACCGGACGCCGAGGCCCCCACCTGGACCCGGTACGTGGTCGAGCCGGCCGAGGTGGAGTTCTTCCAGGGCGACGCCCGGCGGCGCCACATCCGGCTCCGCTACCGCCGGGACGGGGGCGGCGAATGGGCGCGTGATCTGCTCTGGCCCTGAGGCGCCCGGACTGGCGGCTTAACCCGGTTTCAACAGGAAGGGGGCACTATGGAGACAGGTGAGAGCCGAGCTGTTGGGAGGCACCGATGCCACGAGCCCGTTCCCGCTACGCCCCGGACCGGGGGCTGACCGGTCGCATGGTCACCACCATGTTCCTGATCGGTCTGCTGTACGTCGTCTTCGTGGGCGTGCTCCTCGCGGCCCTGCGCGGCTCCTGGCCGATCATCCTGATCATCACGGGCGGCCTGTTCATCGCCCAGTTCTGGTTCAGCGACCGCATCGCGGCGTACGGCATGGGCGCCCGCGAGGTCACCCCCGAACAGGCCCCCGAGCTGCACGGCACCATCGACCGGATCTGCGCGCTCGCGGACATGCCGAAGCCGAAGGTGGCCATCGCCGAGAGTGACGTACCGAACGCGTTCGCCACCGGGCGCAGCGAGAAGACCGCCCTGGTCTGCGCGACGACGGGGCTGCTCCGCAGACTGGAGCCGGAGGAGCTGGAGGGCGTCCTCGCCCACGAGATGTCGCACGTGGCGCACCGGGACGTGGCCGTCATGACCATCGCCTCGTTCCTCGGCGTCCTGGCGGGCATCATCACCCGGATCGCCCTGTGGGGCGGGTTCGCGCGCAGCCGCCCGGGGAACGACCCGGCGGGCATCCTGCTGCTGCTGATCCCGCTGATCAGCGCCGTCGTGTACGCGATCAGCTTCCTGCTCACCCGGCTGCTCTCCCGCTACCGGGAGCTGTCCGCCGACCGCGCCGCCGCCCTCCTCACCGGCCGCCCCTCCGCCCTCGCCTCGGCCCTGACCAAGGTCAGCGGGCAGATGGCCCGCATCCCGACCGAGGACCTGCGCAAGGCGGAGCCGTACAACGCGTTCTACTTCCTGCCCGCCTTCTCCGCGAAGGAGTCCATCGGGCGGATCTTCTCCACGCACCCGACGCTGGAACAGCGCCTGGACCAGCTGTCGCGCATCTCCACCGACCTGTCCCGCTGATCCGACATGGATCCGTCCCGCTGATCCGACATGAAGGAGTGCCGTCCGTGGGCCTGCTCGACGCCATCCTCGGCCGCAGCAAACCCGTCCGCCCCGACCTCGACCAGCTCTTCGCCGTCCCCTCCGCCGCCCTGACCCTCCAGGCCGCCACCGGTTTCACCCCGACGGGCCGGGGTTCGGTCTGCTTCGCGGGGGTGGAGGGCGGCGGATTCGCCCGGCTCCAGGAGGACGTACGGGAGTTGCTCGACGCGGACACCGGGCGCGGCGGCGTCCCGGTGGAGTTCAGCCGGGACGCGTACGGCTACACCTGGCTGCTCGCCGACCACCCGGCCGACGACACGGCGGCCCTGGTCAACGACCTGCACGCGGTGAACACCCTGCTCCAGGACGGCGGGTTCGGGCCGCACCTGCTCTGCTCGCTGATCGGCTTCCAGGACGCGGAGGGGCGTGCGCTGGCGCTCGTGTATCTGTACAAGCGCGGCACGTTCTACCCGTTCGCCCCGCTCCCCGGCGACGCCGAGAAGCGGGACAACCAGCTGGAACTCCAGGTGCGGGGCGCCCTCGGGGACGATCTCCGGGTGGAGAAGGACCTGTCCCGGTGGTTCCCCGTGTGGGGCGCGCCGGGGCTGTGACCGTGCCCCGACTGTGATCAGTCCGCGTCGCCGGGCGGCTGGGGCCGCCGGTCCCCGGTGCTCAGCGTGATGCCCCGGGACGTGGGGCCCAGGCGGGCGCGGTAGCGGCGGATGCCCCAGCTGCGGTGCTCCAGTTCGGCGGCGACCAGCACCTCCGCCGTGTTCACCAGGCCGGGGACCAGCTCCACCAGCGGGGCCACCGGGTGGAGGTCGTACGCCGGCCGGAGGCCGCCGGGACCGAGGACGGTGACGACGCCCGCCGCGTCCCGGTGGACGTGCCACCGCGCGTCCACCGGTTCCGTGAACGGCAGTTCGTCCAGCGAGGCGAGCGGTGCCAGTCCCCGTACGCGGGCGCGGGTGTACAGGCTTCCGCCCGGTCCGGCGCCGGGGAACGGGCCGGGCACCGCCTGCCCCACCGCCACTCCGGCGTGCGGGACCCCGTCCACCTCGGCGAGGAACGCCCAGCCCGTGACCTCTTCCGACCGCCGCACGCCGCCCCCTCGCGCCCTGGATCATGGCCCTGGGCCGCCAGCCTGCCACAGGGGCCCGCCCCGTCGGTCCGGGGCGGCCGGAACCCGCCAGTCCCTCGGGGCCCGCCCCACCGGTCCCACCGGTAGGGGCCCGTCCGTCAGCTCAGGGGCCGAAACCCCTCAGCCCCAGGCGTCGGAACCCGTCAGCCCCGGGGGCCGGAACCCGTCAGTCCAGGGGCCGGGGCCGGACCCACGTCAGCCCCGGGCCGGAAGACGGCCACCGCCTCCCCGACACCCCCCTCCGGGCCCCGGAAGGCGACCGTCAGCCCCATCCCGATCCGGAGGCCGGCGGGCGCGCACTCCACGACCTCCGTCATCATCCGGGGCCCCTCGGCCAGGTCGACGACGGCGGCGACATACGGAACGCGCCCGCCGAAGGGCGGCAGGTCGTTGCGGTGCACGACGGACCAGGTGTACAGGGTGGCCCGGCCGCTCGCGGTCTCCCAGGCCACGTCCTCGCTCCAGCAGTACGGGCAGAACTCCCGGGGATAGTGGTGCGCCCGGCCGCACCCGCCGCACCGCCGGATCAGCAGCCGCCCCTCCGCCGCCGCGTCCCAGTACGGGCGGGTGAACGCGTCCGGCTCGGGGAGGTCGAAGCGGGGAGCCGCCCCGGGGTCCTGGCTCACAGGAACAGCCCGAACGCCGCGTCGAGCGACCAGACCTGCCAGCCCATCGCGAACAGGGCCACCAGCGAGATCAGGGCCATCATGGCGTTCTGCCCCTGCTCGGCCCAGTCGTGGATCATCAGGGTGAGGTACAGCAGATTGAGCAGGAGGCCCGCCACCAGCGCCACCGGGGTGAGGAAGCCCGTCACCAGGCCGAGCCCCAGGGCCAGTTCGGCGTAGACGACGACGTAGGCGATGAGCTTCGGGCGGGGTTCGACGACCCGCCGGAAGCCGGTGCGGACGACACCCCAGCGGTGCTTGCCCGCCACGTCCGCCGCCCAGGCAATCCCCGTGCCCCGCTCGAACCAGCCCTTCCTGTCCTTGTGCCGCCAGCTCTCCAGCCACCACAGGCCGAGGCCTATGCGCAGGACGGCGAGCCATTCCGCACCGCTGAGCCAGATCGTCCGCATGGGGCAGCCTCCGGTCACCTCGCATCTGACGATACGTCAGTTCAGCGGATGCGGACCGGCTCACGCAAGAGGCCCGCACGGACCGGCCACCTCCAGGGCCTGTCGTCAAACTGCCGTCGCCGCCCGGCAGGCGGCAGTTTGACGACAGGCCCTAGCGCCGCCGCCTCCGCCCCAGCAGCCACGCCAGGTAGACCCCGCCCAGCGCGCCCGTCACCACCCCCACCGGGAGCGGGCCCGCCGTCGGCAGGGTGATCGCCACCAGGTCGGAGGCGGAGAGCAGGAGGGCGCCCATCGCGGCGGCGGGGAGCAGCCCCGTTCCCGTACCGCGGCTCAGGCGGCGGGCCAACTGCGGCGCGCAGAGCGCCACGAACACGATCGGCCCGGCCACCGAGACCGCAACCGCGCTCAGCCCCACCGCGACCAGGAGCACGAGGGCACGGGTGCGGCCCGCGTCGACGCCCAGGCCGCCCGCCGCCTCGTCGCCCATCTCCAGCAAGTCCAGGCGGCGGACGAGAGGGAGGGCGAGCAGGAGCAGGGCCGCCAGGGCGAGGAGGGCGGGGAGGATCTGGTGGCGTTCGGTGGAGCCGAGGCTGCCGATCAGCCAGAGCTGGGCGGACTGGGCGTGGTCGAGGGCGGCCCGGGTGAGCAGGTACGAGTTGACCGAGGTGAGCAGTGAACCGACCGCGATCCCGGCGAGGATGAGCCGGTTCCCCCGGAACGAGCCGCGCCGGGCCAGGAGTTGGACGATCAGCGCCGTGGCGAGGCCGCCACCGGCCGCGCCCGCCGCCACATACGCCGGGTCGCCGTGCAACAGGACCAGCAACGCCCCGGTGGCGGCACCCGAGTTGAACCCCACGATGTCCGGGCTGCCGAGCGGGTTGCGGGAGAGCTGCTGGAACAGCGCACCGGCCGCACCCAGCGCCGCGCCGACGACGAGGCCGAGCGCCACCCGGGGCAGCCGCAGCTCCAGGACCACGAACGCGGCCTGCTCCGAGCCCGCCCCGAACAGCGCGCCCAGCACCTCGGCGGGCGGGACGAGCCCGTCCCGGGTGAGCGCGAGCGCCCCGCTGCCCGCCGCGAGGAGGGCCAGCAGGAGCGTGACGGCGAGGGGGCGGGGGCGGACGCGGAAGGAGAGCCGGCCGGGGGCGAGGCGGAGGGGCCGACGGGCGGGGCCCCGGCCCCGTGCGGGGACGGGGCCGGCCGCCGCCTCCTCCGTACGGGAACGGGCACGGGATCGGGTACGGGTCGCGGCGTTCACGCCGGGGCCACCGCCTTCCGGGAGGCGCTCCGGCGGGCCCGCCGGTTGCGGCCGATCAGCCAGATCAGTACGGGCGCGCCCACGAACGCCGTGACGATGCCCACCTGGATCTCGGCGGGGCGCGCGATCACCCGGCCCACGATGTCCGCGACGAGCAGCAGGCCCGCGCCGACGAGGACCGCGTACGGCATCAGGCGGCGGTGGTCCGGGCCGGTGAGGAGGCGGCCCACGTGCGGGGCGACCAGGCCGACGAAGCCGACCGGGCCGATGGCGGCGGTGGCGGCGCCGCTGAGCAGCACCGTGGCGAGCGTGCCGAGCAGCCGTACGCGGCCGGGGGCGACGCCCAGCGCCCGCCCCGCCTCGTCCCCCAGCGCGAACGCGTCGAGCGCGGGCGCCACGGTGAGCGCGAGAACGGCTCCGACCAGCAGGAACGGCAACACCTCACAGAGCACCGGGAGTTCGCGCCCCGCCAGGGTGCCGACGGACCACATGCGCAGGGTCCCGTACGCGTCCGCGTCCAGCACCCCGAGCCCGCTGACCACCGCCCCGAGCACGGCGGTGACGGCCACCCCCGCGAGCACGAGCCCCTCGGGGGTGCCGCGCCCCGCGCCCCGGCCGCCGAGCAGATACACCACGACCACCGCCACGGCCGCCCCCAGCAGCGCCCACCAGACGACGGCCTGGAGCGAGCGCGTACCGAGCAGCACGGTCGCGGCGACGACGGCGCAGGCGGCCCCGGTGTTGACGCCGAGGATGCCGGGGTCGGCCAGCGGGTTGCGGGTCATGCCCTGCATCACCGCCCCGGCGAGGCCCAGCGCGGCCCCGGCGGCGACGGCGAGGAGCGTGCGCGGGACCCGGACCTCCCGGACGATCGAGGCGTGCGGGGCGTCGGGGTCGAGCAGGGCGGCGAACACCTCGGCCGGGGGCACGGACCGCGCGCCCACGGCGAGGCCGCCGGCCACGGCGAGGGCCAGGAGGAGCAGCCCCGCCGTGAGCCCGGCGGCGTACCGTACGCGTACGGTGGATCGCTTGACGGTCACGGTGCCTGAGGTTCCCGGCGATCGAGGTTCACGTCGCTCCCGGCCACCGTCAGCCGAAGGCCTTCTCGATCTTGTCGATCAGGTTGCCCGCGCTGTAGTAGTCCAGCCGGAAGGTGTCCAGGCCGAGGTCGTACACCCGCTTGTCCTTGACGGCGGGCAGGTCCTTCCAGACCGGGCGCGCGGTGGCGGCGGTGATCTCCTCGGGGGTGTGGCTGACGAAGAGGAGCGAGCTGTCCTTCTCGGTGTCGGCCACCTTCTCCTGGCTGAACTCGGCGAAGTCCGAACGGCCGCCCTGCGTCTCGCCCTTGCCCGCGGGGGGCTCCAGCACCGTGAAGCCGAGCGAGGTGAGCAGCCGGCCCTGGGCCGACTCGGGGGTGAAGACGGTCATGGCGGACTGGTTGTCGCGGACGAGCGCGGCGGACTGCTTCGGCACGGTGATCGCGGCCTTGACCTCGCCGACCCGCTTCTCGTGGGCGGCGACGACCTCGGTCGCGCGCTTCTCCAGGCCGAGGTCCTTGCCGAGACGGGCGGTCAGGTCCTGCCAGGAGACGTCGTCGTGGCGGTAGAGGAGGGTGGGGGCGACGACGGAGAGCTTGTCGTAGAACTTCTCGGCGTTCTCCGCACCGGAGGAGGCGCCGATGATGAGGTCCGGCTTCAGCGCGAGGACCTTCTCCACGTCGGGCTCGAAGCCCTGGTAGGCGACCTTGACGCTGTTCTTGGCGGCGGCCTCGGACCACTGGGTGAAGAAGCCCTGCTGGTCGGTGATGACCGAGGGCGGAGTGGCCTGGGAGGCGATGACCGGGGCGTCGAGGGCGAGCAGGTGGCCCGTCATGGTGACGCTGACCGAGACGATCCGCTTCGGCTGGGCGGGGACCTTCTCAGCGGTTCCGGCGTCGTGCTTGACGGTACGGGTGGCGGCGGCGGCCTTGTCGCCGCTCTTCTCGCCCTTGGCGCTCGCGTCGCCCCCGCCACCGCAGGCGGTGAGCGCGAGGAGCCCGGCGGCGACGACCGCCGCGCCCTTGAGTCCGGCCCGGAGCCCCGGGAACCCGCCCCGACCGGTCGTGGTCCGGGCCGACTGTCTGCCGTTCATGTGCGTTCCACCCTTCGACCGCCTGGTGGGCGCGCGGCACGGCACCGCGCGACGGCCCCCCGGTGGTCACCTCGCGTCGAGCGAAGCAAGGTTAGCCTTACCTTAGATGGGGCGAGGGGCGCGCATGACCGCAAACGCCGCATCACGCCCCCCGTGATCAATTCGCAATCGATTTCCACCTTGACCGAGACCCATCAACAGAGCGGGCGATTACGCTCCGAACCATGCCCAACAGCCCGTCCCCCAGCGGCCGCACCGACGCCGTCGCCCTCACCGACCGTACGGACGACCGCCCCGTCTACGTCATCGGCGGCGGCCCCGGCGGTCTCGCCACCGCCGCCGCGCTCCGGGCCCGGGGCGTACGGGCGGTGGTCCTGGAGAAGGCGGACCGGATCGGCGCCTCCTGGCGCGGCCACTACGACCGGCTGCACCTGCACACCACGCGCCGCTGGTCGGCGCTGCCGGGGCTGAGGATGCCGCGGAAGTTCGGGCGGTGGGTGGGCCGGGACGACCTGGTGCGGTATCTGGAGAAGTACACCGAGCACCACGAGCTGGAAGTGGTGACCGGCGTCGAGGTGACCCGGATCGACCCGCACCCCGACGGCTCGGGCGACTGGCAGCTGACCGCCACCGGCGGCCGGGTCCTGCGCGGCCGGGCGGTCGTCGTCGCCACCGGCTTCAACCACACCCCGCGCATCCCGGAGTGGCCGGGGCGCGACACCTTCACCGGCGAGCTGCTGCACGCGGCGGAGTACCGCAACCCGGCCCCGTACGCCGACAGGGACGTCCTGGTCGTCGGCATCGGCAACACGGGGGCCGAGATCGCGGCGGACCTGGCGGAGGGCGGGGCGGCCCGGGTGCGGATCGCGGTGCGCACGGCCCCGCACATCGTGCGCCGCTCCACGGCGGGGTGGCCCGCCCAGGCGACCGGCATCCTGGTCCGCCGGCTGCCGGTGCGGCTGGTGGACAGGGCGGGGTCGCTGCTGGCCCGGGTCGCCGTGCCGGACCTGTCGGCGCAGGGCCTGCCGCGCCCGGAGAAGGGGCTGTACTCACGGGTCCGCGAGGGTGCGATCCCGGTGCAGGACGTGGGGCTGATCGACGCGGTGCGGAACGGCCGGGTCCTTCCGGTGGCGACCGTCGCCTCCTTCGACAAGGACGCGGTGGTGCTGGCCGACGGCACCCGGCTCACCCCGGACGCGGTGATCGCGGCGACCGGGTACAGCCGGGCCCTGGAGCCGCTGCTCGGCCACCTGGACGTACTGGACGGGCGGGGGCGGCCGGTCGTCCACGGCGCCCGCACCCCGAAGCAGGCCCCGGGGCTCTACTTCACCGGCTTCACCAACCCGATCAGCGGGATGCTCCGCGAACTGGCCCGGGACGCCGAGAAGATCGCGAAGCGGGTGGCACGGGCGCACTGAGGTCCGGGGTGGGCGGAGGCGCGGGTCCGCCGAGGTCCGCGGCGGCCTGAGGCACGGGTGCGCTGAGGTCCGCGGCGGCCTGAGGCACGGGTGCACTGAGGTCCGGGTGGGCGGCGGCTCGGTTCTGCGGGGCCGGCTACGTGGGTCCGGGCCCACCGCTCCGGTGCTGCGGCACCCGGCGTAGATCAAGGACACGCCGGAGTGACTACGGCGACATGATGACAACTGTGTGATTAATGGCCTGAGTTGTAGCGCGGCTGTTCCCAGGTCGGCGCGGAGATCGCTAGCTTCCGGTCAACTCGTCTGCACCGGGAAGGACTTCTGTGAGCGCCTCCGTTCGAAGATCCGTCGCCGCCCTCGCCTCCGCCGCCCTCGTCGCCCCGCTCCTGCTGGTCTCCGCCTCACCCGCCTCCGCGCACCGGGACCGGGCGGCCGAGGACGCCGCCGCCCTCTCCCGGACCCTCGTCCGGGACGCGTCCGCCGCGAGCGCCGGCAAGCATCTCGTGGCCCTCCAGGCGATAGCCCGGGCGACGGGCGGCCACCGGGTCGCCGGCTCGCTCGGGCACGACCTCTCCGCCGCCTATGTGCACACGCTCCTCAAGGCGGCCGGGTACGACGTCTCCTACCAGACGTTCGACTTCGTCTACACGGAGACGCTGGCGGAGAAGGCGTCGGTCCTCTCCCCCACCCCGTTCGACGCCGAGATCAAGGCGCTCACCTACACCACCTCGACCCCGGTCGGCGGGATCACCGCCGAGCTGGCCGCCGTACCGGTCGACGAGGACGGCACCACCGGCTGCGAGCCCGGCGACTACGCGGCGGGCGCGTTCACCGGCAGGATCGCGCTGATCAAGCGCGGTGGCTGCACCTTCGGCGCCAAGCAGGCGCAGGCCGCGGCGGCGGGTGCGGCCGGAGCCATCATCTACAACAACATCGACGCCGGGTACGGCCCGCTCTCCGGCACCCTCGGCGGCCCCGGCGACGGGAAGATCCCCACCGCCGGGATGAGCAAGCCCGACGGGGACCGGCTCGCCGCCGACCTCGCCCGCGGACCGGTGACCATCTCCTTCGAGGTGCGCCAGCTCCAGGAGACCCGTACGACCCGGAACGTCATCGCGGAGACGCGCGGCGGCGACCCGGCCGACACCGTCGTCCTCGGCGCCCACCTGGACGCGGTGAAGGCGGGTCCGGGCATCAACGACAACGGCTCCGGCTCGGCCGGGCTGCTGGAGGTCGCGCTGAAGCTGGCCAAGAAGGAGAAGCAGCCGCGCAACAAGGTGCGGTTCGCCTGGTGGTCGGCGGCGGAGAGCGGCCTGTTCGGCTCCGCGCACTACGTGGACGGCCTGACCCCCGCGGAACGCCAACGGATCAAGCTCTACCTGAACTTCGAGATCATCGCCTCGCCCAACTACGGCCTCTTCGTCTTCGACGGCGACAACTCCGACGGCCTCAACTTCCCCGAGGGCCCGACCGGTTCGGAGCAGATCGAGCGGGATATCACCACGTTCCTGGGCGACCGCGGCCTCCCGACGGCCGGAACGCCCTTCATCGGCCGCTCGGACTACCACCCCTTCGTCCTGGCGGGCATCCCCTCCGGCGGCACGACCACGGGCGCCGAGGCGCTCAAGTCGCCCGCGGAGCAGGCGAAGTGGGGCGGCCGGGCGGGGGTCGCGTTCGACCCGAACTACCACGCGGCCGGGGACACGCTGCACAACATCAGCATGAAGGCGTACGACATCAACATCGACGTCATCGCGCACGCGGTGGGCACGTACGCGCACGACCTGGGAGCGCTGAAGAATCCGCGGCCGACGGTGGCGGGCCGGCAGCAGGCACCGGCGTACGCGACGGGTTCGCGGTGACCCCCGGATCGACCGGCCTGGAATAGCCGGTCGGGGATGACCGGCCGCAGATGACCGGCCTGGGACGACCGGTCGGAGATGACCGGTCGGGAGCGCGGGCCCCGAGCACCGGCGTGGGGCCGGGGGCCGCGCCCCGTGGGCGTTTCTGCCTATCGTGACGGCCATGGACGTGTTCGACGAGCTGTTGCAGGGCGTGCGGGGCCGAGGAGCGGTGTTCGGCCGGTCGGTGCTGTGGCCGCCGTGGTCGCTGCGCTTCACGGACGGGGCGTACCTGACGCTCTGCCTGCCCATGCGCGGGGCCGGGTGGATCGTGCCGGAGGGCGGTGAGCCGCTGCGGCTGTCGTCCGGGGAGGCCGCGATCGTACGGGGTCCGGCACCGTTCACCTTCACCGACGACCCGGCACGGCTGGACGACCCGACGGCGGGCGTACGGGAGGTCCACTGGCAGGACGAGGCACCTCCGCCCTCCGGACCCGGCCCCGAACTGGCGGGCCCGACCGTGCTGTTGGCCGCCGCCTACGACGTACGGGCCGAGGTGCCCCGGCGTCTCCTCCAGGCCCTGCCGCCCGCTCTCGTCGTCCCCGACGAGGACGACTGCGGGCCGCTGCGCGACTATCTGGCCGCCCAGATCGGCGGCGCGCGGCCCGGTCACCAGATCGTGCTGGACCGGCTGCTCGACTGGATGCTCGTGTGCACCCTGCGGGACTGGTTCGACCGCCCGGAGGCCGAGCCGCCCCGCTGGTACGGAGCCCTCGGCGACCCGGTCGCGGGGCCCGCGATCAAGGCGATGCACGACGACCCGGCGCACCCCTGGACGACGGCGGAGCTGGCGGCCCGGGCCGGGGTCTCGCGGACGACCCTGGCGAAGCGGTTCACCGAGCTGGTCGGGGACGGCCCGGTGGCCTATCTGACCGAGTGGCGCATGACCCTCGCCGCCGACCTGCTGACCGGCCCGGACCTGACGGTGGCGGCGGTGGCCCGCCGGGTCGGCTACGCGGACGCCTTCGGCTTCAGCGCGGCCTTCAAACGGCTCCGGGGCGAGAGCCCGACCGCCTACCGCCGGGCGGCGACGGCGACACGGGGCGAGAGCGGGCGGAAGACCCCGGCGGGGTGAGCCCCGGGACCCGGAGCCCGGCAGGACGAGCCCGCCGCGCCCCGGGGTCCGACGGGTGGGCCCGAGGGAGGGCGCGGTCAGCCCCAGGCCCCCTCCGCCGCCGCGTCCCGGAAGACGTCGGACACATCGCGCGGGGGGCGGCCCAGGGCGCGGTGGACGCCGTCCTTCAGCGGGGCCTCCCGGCTGGTGCGGATCGGGTCCAGGGCGGCCGTCCAGAGGTCGGCCTCCACCTCCGTCATACCGCGTACGACCAGCGCGTCCCGGAACGCGGACTCCTGCAGCGGGGCGTAGGCGGCCCGCCGGCCGGAGGCCTTCTCGATCTCGTCCAGGACCTCGGGGACGCTCAGGGCGCGCGGGCCCGAGAGTTCGTACACCTCGCCGTCGTGGCCGTCCTCGGTGAGCGCCGCCACCGCCACCGCGGCGATGTCGTCCACGTCGATGTAGGCCGCCCGGCCGTCGCCGACGGGGAGGGCGAGTTCACCGTCGCGTACGCCTTCGAGAAAGACGCCCTCGCTGAAGTTCTGGGTGAACCAGCCGGGGCGCAGGATCGTCCAGGCCAGGCCGGAGGCGCGTACGGCCTGCTCGCCCCGCAGGTGCGGGCCGTCGTCGAGGAGCGGGGAGCCGAAGTAGCCCGGCACGTCGACGCCCCGGGCCGAGAGCAGCACCAGCCGCCGCACCCCGGCCGCCACGGCCTGCTCGACGAAGGCGGGGGTCGGGGAGGGCTCGGTGTCCAGCGGGACGATGTAGACGGCGGCCGCCCCCTCCAGGGCGGGCGCCCAGGTGTCCGGCGACTCCCAGTCGAACCGGGTCCCGCCGGACCGCGAGGCCTCCCGGACCTCCACTCCCAGGTCACGGAGGCGGGCCACCACCCGGCGGCCGGTCTTGCCGGTGCCGCCGAGCACGAGGACGGGGGACGAAGGCTGCGCTGCTGCTTCTGTCGGCTGTGTCATGGCTCCAGCCTCGCCCGGTGGACCGCACCCCGCCATGGGTCAGCGTCCGGGAGGGATGTCCGGCCGTCCGGCCCGCGACCGGGCCCCGGCCCCGGCCACCCCGGCGATGTGCGCTCCGGACCGGGGGCACCCCCGCGCTCCGGGCGGAGGGCGTCTCCGCGACACCCGCCCCGGCCGGACGGCGCGCCCGAGCCTTTGCCTGCACGACCATTCCTGACGGAGCGTCAGTTCAGTAAACTGACAGAGCGTCAGTTCATCGTGCCGGTCCCGCGGTACACCGGGCACCGGCCGACGGACTCCATCGAGCAGGACAGGAGTGGGCGGAACGATGCTCGGATCGACTCACGGCACCCTCACCACCGACTTCCGCGCCCGGGTGGTGGCCTGCGGCGAGGAGCCGCACGCCTCCGTCGTCAGCCTGCCCACCGCCACCCGGCAGGGCGGGCTCGACGTCAGCGGGCGGCCGCTCCAGCTGGCCGTGCCCGACCTGGACCGCTTCTTCCGGCCGCGCTCGGTGGCCGTCGTCGGCGCCTCCGACGCCGAGGGGCGGCCCAACGCCGGTATCACCCGCCAGCTCATCGCCTGGGCCGAGCGGGTCGGGGCACGGCTGCATCCGGTGCACCCGGCGCGGCAGACCGTGTTCGGGCTGCCCTGCGTGGCCTCGGTGGCCGAGCTGGCCGGGCTGGACGAACCCGTCGACCTCGCCGTCCTGCTGGTCGCCGACCCGCTCCCGGTCGTCGAGGAGCTGGGCGAGGCCAAGATCCCCTTCGCCGTGGCCTTCGCCTCCGGGTTCGCGGAGACCGGGGAGGCGGGCGCGGTGGCGCAGGCCCGGCTGGCGGCGGCCGTGGAGCGGTCCGGGGTGCGGCTGCTCGGGCCCAACACCAACCTGAACGCCTTCGAGCGGTTCCGGGACGACCTGGAGGGCCCCGCCATCGCCCTCATCACCCAGTCCGGGCACCAGGGCCGCCCGCTCCACACCCTCCAGGAGCTGGGCATCCGCCTCTCGCACTGGGCACCCACGGGCAACGAGGCCGATCTGGAGACCGCCGACTTCCTCGCGTACTTCGCCCAGCGGCCGGAGGTCGGGGCCATCGCCTGTTACGTGGAGGGGCTGAAGGACGGCCGCGCCTTCCTGCTCGCCGCCGACCGGGCCGCCCGCGCGGGGGTGCCGGTGGTGGCGGTGAAGGTGGGGCGTACGGAGGCGGGGGCCGAGGCCGCCGCCTCGCACACCGGGAAGCTGACCGGGGCGGACCAAGTGGTGGACGCGGCGATGCGGCAGTTCGGGGTGGTCCGCGTGGACGGGCTCGACGAACTCCAGGACACCGCAGCCCTGTTGGCCCGCGCCCGGCCGCCGCGGGCCGAGGGCGTCGCCGTGTACTCCATCTCCGGCGGCACCGGCGCCCACTTCGCGGACCTGGCCACCGCCGCCGGGCTCACCCTGCCCGCCCTCTCCACCGCCAAGCAGGACGAGCTGCACACCTGGATACCTGACTACCTCAACGTCGCCAACCCCATCGACAACGGCGGCCACCCAGTCGGGGACTGGCGCGGCCGGAAGATCATCGACGCGATCCTCGCGGACCCGTCCGTCGGTGTGCTCGTCTGCCCGATCACCGGCCCGTTCCCGCCCATGAGCGACCGCCTCGCGCAGGACCTGGTGGACGCCGCCGAGGCCACCGACAAGCTGGTCTGCGTGGTCTGGGGCTCCCCCGTCGGCACCGAGGACGCCTACCGTACGACCCTCCTCGGCTCCTCCCGCGTCGCCACCTTCCGTACGTTCGCCAACTGCGTCACCGCCGTGAAGGCCTATCTGGACCACCACCGCTTCGCCTCCGGCTACCGCTCCCCCTTCGACGAGGCCCCCCGCACCCCCTCCCCCTCCTTCCGCAAGGCGCGCGGCCTGATGCGGCCGGGCCGGCAGCTCAGCGAGCACGCGGCGAAGCAGCTGCTGCGCGCGTACGGGATCCGGGTGCCGCGCGAGCAGCTCGTCACCAGCGCGGCGGGCGCCGTCCGGGCGGCCGGACCGGTCGGCTACCCGGTCGTGATGAAGGCCTCCGGGCCGCACCTCGCGCACAAGACGGAGCTGGGCCTGGTGAAGGTCGGGCTCACCTCGGCCAGTCAGGTGCGCGACGTCTACCGCGAGTTGACCGACATCGCCCGGTTCGAGTCGGTCGACCTGGACGGCATCCTGGTCTGCCAGATGATCGACCGGGGCGTCGAGATGATGGTCGGCGTCACCCACGACCCGCTCTTCGGCCCGACCGTCACGGTCGGGCTCGGCGGGGTGCTGGTGGAGGTGTTGCACGACACGGCGGTACGGGTTCCTCCCTTCGGCGAGAAGGAGGCCCGGGACATGCTCGGCGAGCTGCGCGGGCGGGCCCTGCTGGCCGGGGTGCGCGGCGGTGCGCCCGTCGACGTGGACGCCCTGGTGGAGGTGGTGCTGCGGGTCCAGCGGATGGCCCTGGAGCTGGGCGACGACCTGACCGAGCTGGACATCAACCCGCTGGTGGTGCTGGGGCGCGGGCAGGGCGCGGTGGCGCTGGACGCGCTGGCGGTGTGCCGGTGAACGCGGAGCCGGTACGCGCGGACGCCGCGGGAGCGGAGCCCGTACGGAGGGAAACCCCGGGAGCGGAGCCCGTACGGAAGGAAACCGTGGGCGCGAAACCCGTGCCGAGGGAAACCTCGGGCGCGGAACCCGTGCCGAGGGAAGCCGTGGGCGCGGAACCCGTGCCGGGGGAAGCCGTGGGCGCGGAACCCGTACGCGCGGACGCCGCGGGGGCGGCTCCGGCGGGGGGCGCCCTCCCGGACGACACCGTCCGCCACTCCACCACCGCCTCCGGCGTCTCCTGGATCACCCTCAACCGGCCCGAGGCCCTGAACGCCCTCACCCCGGAGCAGCGCGAGCGCGTCATCGCTCTGCTCACCGACGCCTCAGCCGACCCCGCCGTCCGGGCCGTCGTGCTCACCGGCACCGGGCGCGGCTTCTGCGCGGGCGCCGATCTGCGGGGCGCCCCGGACCGGGTGCGCGAGCGGCTTCCCGGGGACGTGGCCCGTACCGTCCGGCTCGGGGCGCAGCGGCTCGTCGCCGCCGTGCTGGACTGCGAGAAGCCGGTGATCGCCGCCGTCAACGGGACCGCCGCCGGGATCGGCGCGCATCTCGCGTTCGCCTGCGATCTGGTGCTGGCGGCCGACACCGCCAGGTTCATCGAGGTGTTCGTCCGCCGGGGGCTCGTGCCAGACGGCGGCGGCGCCTATCTGCTGCCCCGGCTGGTGGGGCCGCAGCGGGCGAAGGAGCTGATGTTCTTCGGGGACGCCCTGTCGGCGGTGGACGCTGAGCGGATCGGGCTCGTCAACCGAACGGTGGGAGAAGGGGAGTTGGAGGCGGTGGCCGCCGCGTGGGCCGAACGGCTGGCCGCCGGGCCGACCCGGGCGCTCGCCCTGACCAAGCAGCTCGTGAACGACGCGCTCACCAGCGACCGGACGACCGCGTTCGCGGCGGAGGCGGCCGCCCAGGAGATCAACATGGCCACCCGGGACGCGGTGGAGGGCGTGGCCTCCTTCACCGAGCGCCGCACCCCGGACTTCCAGGGGCGTTGAGCGGCCCCTCGGGGGGAGGCGGAGGAGCCATGTACTCCCCCTGTTCCGCGACCTGTTCCGCCAACGACCGCCATTACGCGGCCAGTCGGGAAATCCGGCCGGCGGACAGCCGGGCGGCGGCGGCCCGGCCGACGGGGCCCCGGCGGTCACGAGGACGGCCGGCGCCCCCTCACGGGGCGGGGACCACGGTGATGGCGCGGACCGGGCAGGAGGCCGCGGCCTTCGCGATGCTGTCGCGCAGCGCGTCGTCCGGCGCCGGGTCGTACCGGAGGTACTCGTCGTCGTCGAAGGAGAAGCTCTCGGGAGCTGCGAAGACGCACTGGCCGTGGCTCTGGCAGACGT
The DNA here is from genome assembly GCF_050871195.1 of Streptomyces araujoniae. Taxonomy (NCBI): domain Bacteria; kingdom Bacillati; phylum Actinomycetota; class Actinomycetes; order Kitasatosporales; family Streptomycetaceae; genus Streptomyces; species Streptomyces araujoniae. The sequence goes on along the minus strand of NZ_CP194070.1, from coordinate 4,653,352 downwards.
CCATGTCCACGGTGATCCGCATGGTGACTCCGTCACAGGTAGGGCGGGTGGAAACGGCTGAACGGCGATACGGGAGGGGAGGAGGGTGCTGCGGCCGGGTGGGGTCAGGCGGCCGGCGGGTTGAAGCGGGAGTAGGCGGGCGCGGACCAGCGCAGCGGGGAGGCCGCCGTCACTTCCCGTACGGCGGTGATCTCGAACTCCACCAGCCGCTGAGCCCCGGGGTGGCGGGCCGCCTCCTCCGCGTCCCAGACCGTGCGGGCCGAGCCCGTGAGGTGGAGGGAGGTGCCGGTCTCCCACCCGGGGACAAGGAGACCGGCGGCCGGGTTGAGTTCGAGGTTGCCGAGGGTCAGGAACATGCCGTTGCCGACGTAGTCGGGCCAGCGCAGCAGCCGGGGTGAGAGCACCCGGACGAAGCCCGGGTTGCCGCCCCGGTGCGAGGCGTCGGCGTCACCGTCCGGGGAGGCGGTGGCGACGAAGAAGGTGTCGGCCTCCCGCAGGGTCCGCTGCTGGTCCGGGCTCAGCTCCGTGGAGTCGACGGCGTCCCGGGGGGCCGGGGCCGCCGTCCCCGCAACCGGGTGGTGGTCGCGTTTCTGGATGTACTTGGGGCAGTTGGAGAGGACCTGGTCGAGCTCGACGCGCAGGCCGTCGCCGTCGCGGACGGCCCGGCCGTTCATCCGCATCCGGCGCCGGGTAGCCGGCTCGATGCCGATCATGCCGATGCGGGCGGCCTCCGGGCCGGAGCCGGAGCCTGCCGCGGCACCGGCCCGGCTCAGGACCGCGGCTAGGGGGTCCTCCGGCGGGGGCAGCGTCCCGATGCGCAGGGTGTGCGGGCCGGGGACGGTCAGGAAACCGGGCTCCCCGGTGAGCTGGGTGGCCCAGATCCGGCCCCCCTCGTCCGTGCCGCCCACCACCACATGGGGCTGCTGCGCGAGGAAGGCCACCGCCACCTCGGGGACGGTGTTGCCGATGACGACCCGCGCGTGCCCGGCTTCGCGGGCGAGGCCCGCCCGCGCCTGTACGGCGATCTCACCGTGGTGGTAGCCGCCCATGGTCCTGCCTTTCGCCGGAGGGTGGAGCGTGTCGGCCCGGTCCGCGGGGCTAGAAGAAGCCGCAGGTCGGGGCACCGGTGGTGGGGGCGGCCGCCGGGTCGGCGCCGGTGAGCGCGTAGACCTCCAGGCGGATGCCGTCGGGGTCGGCGAAGAAGATGCCGCCCGAGGTGGCGCCCTCGCCGTGCGGCACGACGCCGTCGTAGGCGAAGTCGGCGCCCAGGGTGCGCAGGACCTCCTCGGTGGCCCGTACCTCCTCGACGGTGTCCACCTGGAAGGACAGGTGGTGCAGGCCCGGCAGCCCGGCGGGGAAAGCGCCCTCGCTCTGCTGCCACAGCGTCACCAGGAGACGGGAGCCGCGTCCGAGGAAGGCGTGGCGGCGGCCCTCCTCCTTGCCCTCGCCCAGCACCTCGAAGTCGAAGACCTCGCGGTAGAAGGCGATCGAGCGGTCCAGGTCGGTGACGTTGAGGCCGATGTGGCCGGTCCGCAGGTTCTCCGCCTTGCTCATGGTCGATCCCCATGCTTTCGGTCAGGGCCGCGAGGTGATCTCGTAACCTGTAAAAGTGAATTTAATGGTTAGACGCAGAGGCAGTCAACCGGTGATCTTCGCTTGGCCGGTTATCATCGACGTGCCGGTCCCGACCGGACCAGGCTCTGCACCGGGCCCCGGACCAGGCTCCGGAGCCGGACTCGGAGCCGGACCAGGCCACGACCCCGGACCCAGCCCCGGACCCGGGCCTTCGGTCGGCCCCGGAGCCTCGGCCGGGCCACGGCGAGACGCGACCGAGCCGCGACGGAAGGAGACAGCCGTGCCGCACCCCGCAGGGGCCGACCCCCGGCCGCTGACCGGTGAACCGCTCGCCCTTGACCTGCTCAACACCCGCTGGGTCGACGCGGAGGGCCCGCGCGACCTGCTCGCCTCCCTGGACGGCCTGGCGCTATGGCTGGGCAGCCCGCCGGTCCGCGAGCAGACCGGGCCGCTCACCCCGGCCGCCGACCGCGCCACCCTGGACCGGCTGCTGGAGACCCGCACCGCCCTCGGCGCGCTGGCCTCGGCCGCCGCCCTCGACGCGCCGGCCGCCGCCGGAGCCGCCGCCGCGCTCAACGCCGTCCTCGCCCACGGCCGCATCCGCCGCACCCTGGGGGCCGACGGCCTCCCGGAGTCGGTGGTGGAGGTGGACGATCCGGCCTGGGGCCCCGCCTGGCACGCGGCGGACAACTGGCTCGAACTGGTGGCGGACCGGCCCGGCCGCATCCGCCCGTGCGCGAACGACGCCTGCGTCCTGCACTTCTACGACGTCTCCAAGAACGGGACCCGCCGCTGGTGCTCCATGGCCGGGTGCGGCAACCGCGCGAAGGCCCAGCGCCACTACGCCCGCCGCACGAACGCGGGCGGGTGAGCCGGCCCGGAAACAGGCACCGCCGCACGAGCGCCCCGCTCCCCGGGCTTCACATCTGACGGGCCGTCAGTTCTAATGGACGGTGTGATGGGACACGCAGGCATGGCCGCCACCGCCGTCCGGTACCTCCGGTCCGCAGGCGCCGCGGCGACGGCGGCAGGGGATCCTCAGCCGCCGCCGCAGGCGCTGCCCCGGCCGGATCTGAGGGCCGTCCGGGACGGTGAGCGGCTCCCGGTGGACCCCGCCGAATTCCGCCGGGTGCTGGGCCACTTCGCCAGCGGTGTCACCGTCGTCACCGCGCACGACGCGGACGGGCCCGCCGGTTTCGCCTGCCAGTCCTTCGCCTCGCTCTCGCTGGACCCGCCGCTGGTCGCGTTCATGGTCGCCCGTACGTCGACGACCTGGCCGCGCATCGCCCGCGCCGGGTCCTTCTGCGTGAACATCCTGGGGGACGGACAGGGCGCGCTGTGCCGGGCGTTCGCGGTGAGCGGGGCGGACAAGTTCGCGGGGGTGGGCTACGGAAGCGCCCCGGCGACCGGCTCCCCGCTGCTCGACTCCGTACCGGCGTGGGTGGACTGCCGTGTCCACGCCGTCCACACGGGCGGGGACCACCTGATCGTGGTGGGCCGGGTCGAGGCGCTGGGCGCGACGGCGGACGCGGACGGACCGGCCGGTCCGCTGCTGTTCCACCGGGGCGCGTTCGGCCGCTTCACCGGCTGAGGCCCCGCCGCGGCACCTAGGGGCCGTCGGAGCCCGCCGGTCCGGTGCGCGCCTCCGCCGCGGCCCTCCGGATGACCAGCGCCATCAGCGCGGCCACGGCGCAGAGCGCCCCCGAGGCGTACCAGACGACGTCGTACGTACCGAAGACGTCCCGCGCGACCCCGCCGAGGAACGCCACCACCGCCGCCCCCACCTGGTGCGAGGCGAGCACCCAGCCGAAGACGATCGCGCTGTCCTCGCCGTACTGCTCCCGGCAGAGCGCCAGCGTCGGCGGGACGGTGGCGACCCAGTCCAGCCCGTAGAAGACGATGAAGAAGACCATCGGCGGGCGGACGTCGGGGGCCATCAGCATCGGCAGGAAGAGCAGCGAGATCCCGCGCAGGGCGTAGTACACGGCGAGGAGGCGGCGGGCGTCGAAGCGGTCGGTGAGCCAGCCGGAGAAGATCGTGCCGATGACGTCGAAGACACCGATCACCGCGAGCAGCGAGGCCGCCGCCGTGATGGGCATGCCGTGGTCGTGGGCGGAGGGGACGAAGTGGGTGCGGATCAGCCCGTTGGTGGAGGCCCCGCAGATCGCGAAGGTCCCGGCCAGCAGCCAGAAGGGGCCGGTGCGGGCCGCGTCGAACAGCACCTTCACCGCGCGGCGGGCGGCGCCCCGGGCGGGCGCGGGCTTGGCCACGTACGCCCCGCCGTACGGGGCGAGCCCCACGTCGGCCGGGTGGTCGCGCATCAGGAGCCAGACGAGCGGCACCACGACGAGGGCGGCCAGGGCGACGGTGACCGAGGCGGGCCGCCAGCCGTGCTCGGAGACGATCCAGGCGCAGAGCGGGAGGAAGACGAGCTGCCCGGAGGCCCCGGCGGCGGTGAGGACGCCGGTGACCAGGCCCCGGCGGGCGACGAACCAGCGGTTGGTGACGGTCGCGGCGAACGCCATGGCCATGGAGCCGGTGCCGAGGCCGACGAGCAGCCCCCAGTAGATCATCAGCTGCCAGGAGGCCGTCATCCAGACGCTGGCGAGCGCCCCGGCGGCCACCATGGTCAGCGCGGCCGCCACGACCCGCCGGATACCGAACCGGTCCATCAGCGCGGCGGCGAACGGCGCGGTCAGCCCGTAGAGCGCCAGGTCGATGGAGACCGCGAGCCCGATCTCACCGCGCGACCAGCCGAACTCGGTGTGGAGCGGGTCGATGAGGAGCCCGGGGAGGGAGTTGAAGGCGGCGCCGCCGATGATCGTCACGAAGGTGACGGCGGCGACGATCCACGCCCGGTGGATACGGGGGCGGCGCCCCGCGCGCGGCCGCTGCCGGTCACCGTCCTGGGCCGCGCTTTCGATGGTCTCGGTCACGGGGACCAGCTTCTTGGTCCGCCGCCCCGCCCCGCGAGTGGCCGGAGGGACATGGTTCGCAGGGATCGGGCCACGGTGCGGGGCCGGACTCCCCGGCGCACACCCGCGTGCACGACCCACGCCACCGCCGCGCCCACCGCGCAACGGAACAGACCCGGCCCGTTGAACGTCGGCCCGAGCACCGGCCGGACGGCAGCGCCCCGCTCCGACAACCCGGCGGGCACCCCTCGCCCGGTCCACGCGGGCACCCCTCGCCCGGCCCCGCGCGGGCCGTCCCCAGGTCCGCGCGGGCCGTCCGCCGCGGTCCACGCGGGCCCGTCCGCCGGTCCGCGCGGGCGTCGGGAATGGACGCCGTCCCTGTCGGCTTCTTCCTCACGTCGCTAACCTGTGTCAGCCCTGGTCTATACCAACCAGTGAGTTTCAGCCGGTCAGTGCTCCGGCGCGCTCCCCACGGGCCGCCGGCGCAGTGGAGGAGGCCCCCATGCCGCACCGCGTCGCCGTCCTGGCCCTGGACGGGCTGCTCCCCTTCGAGCTGGGCATCCCGCACCGGATCTTCGGCCGCTCGCTGAGCCCCGGACCGGGCAACCGGGGCGAGAAGCTGTACGAGGTCGTGACCTGCTCGGTCCGCCCGCCGGGGCCCGTACGGACCGACTCGGACTACGCGATCCTCGTGGAGCACGGCCCCGAGGCGCTCGCCACCGCCGACACGGTGGTCGTCCCGGCCTCGTACGAACTGGGCCCGGTCTTCGAGGAGGGCAGGCTCACCGAGGAGCTGGCCGCCGCCTTCGCCCGGATCCGGCCCGGCACGCGGATGGTCTCCATCTGCACCGGCAGCTACGTCCTGGCCGCCGCGGGCTGTCTGGACGGCCGCCCGGCCACCACGCACTGGTCCGCCGCCGACCACTTCCAGCGGACCTTCCCGCAGGTCCGCGTCGACCCGGACGTGCTGTTCGTCGACGACGGCGACGTCCTGACCTCGGCCGGGGTCGCCGCCGGGATCGACCTCTGCCTGCACCTGGTCCGCCGTGACCACGGATCGGCCGTCGCCAACGAGATCGCCCGGCGCACGGTGGTCCCCCCGTACCGGGACGGCGGGCAGGCCCAGTTCATCCACCGCCCCGTCCCCGAACCGCAGTTCGCGACCACCACGGCGGCCCGCGCCTGGGCGCTGGGCCGGCTGGACCGGCCGATCCTGCTGCGGGACATGGCCCAGCAGGAGTCGATGAGCGTACGGACGTTCACCCGCCGCTTCCGCGAGGAGGTGGGAGCCAGCCCCGGCCAGTGGCTGACCCGGCAGCGGGTGGAGCGGGCCCGCCACCTCCTGGAGTCCTCGGACCTCTCCGTCGACCAGGTCGCCCGCACCTCCGGCTTCGGCACGGCGACGTCCCTGCGCCAGCACTTCCAGGCGGCTCTGGGCGTGCCGCCGACGGTCTACCGCCGTACGTTCCGCACGTCCGCGGAGAGCGCGTAGACGGCGTTACGGGCTACGGGCTCCGGACTCCGGGATCCGGGCTCCGGGATCCGGGCTCCGGGATCCGGGATCAGAAGACCAGCACCCCCCGGGCCACCCGGCCGTGGCGGGCGTCGGCGGCGGCCTTGGCGAAGTCCTCCACCGGGTAGGTCGCGGTGACGAGTTCGTCCAGGAGGAGTCGGCCCGAGCGGTAGAGGTCCGCGTACAGGGCGATGTCCCTTTGCGGGCGCGAGGAGCCGTAGCGGCAGCCGAGGATCGACTTGTCCAGGTACATCGAGGAGACCGTGAACGACGCCTCCGCGTCGGCCGCCGGGACGCCGAGCAGGACCGCCTGGCCGTGGCGGTCCAGCAGGTCGATCGCCTGGCGGATCAGCTCGGTGCGGCCGACGCACTCGAAGGCGTGGTCGGCCCCCTCGGGAAGGACGTCCCGTACGCCGTCGGTGCTCGTCAGGAAGTGCGTGGCGCCGAACCGCCGGGCCACCGCCTCCTTCGCCGGGTTGCTGTCGACGGCGACGACGGTGAGCGCGCCCGCCAGCCGGGCGCCCTGGAGCACGTTGAGGCCGACGCCGCCGGTGCCGATGACCACGACGCTGTCGCCCCGGTCGACCTTCGCCCGGTTCAGTACGGCCCCGACGCCCGTGAGGACCCCGCAGCCGATCAGGGCGGCCGAGGTGAGGGGCAGGTCGGCGGGGATCTTCACGGCCTGCACGGCCCGGACCACCGTGCGTTCCGCGAAGGCCGAGTTGGCGGCGAACTGGAACAGCTCCCGGCCGCCCCGCGAGAACGGCCTCCCCGGACGGCCGATCGCCCGCCGGCACATCGTCGGCCGGCCCCGGTCGCACTGGGGGCAGGTCCCGCAGTTGGCCAGGGTGGAGAGGGCTACATGGTCCCCCGGCCGTACATGGCCGACGCCGCGCCCGACCGCCTCCACCACACCGGCGCCCTCGTGGCCCAGCACGACCGGGACGGGGAACGGGATCGTGCCGTCGGTCACCGACAGGTCGCTGTGGCAGAGCCCGGCGGCGGCCACCGCCACCAGCACCTCCCCCGGGCCCGGGTCCCGTATCTCCAGGTCGTCGACGACCTCGGTCCGTGTGCCGTCGAAGACGACGCCTCTCATCGCGGCTCCCTCGGTAGGCCGAGCACCCGCTCGGCGATGATGTTCCGCTGGATCTCGTCGGAGCCGCCGTAGATGGTGTCGGCCCGGGTGAAGAGGAACAGGTGCTGTGCGTCGGTGAGTTCGTACGGGTCCGTGACCGACCAGGGGCGCGGGCCGGTCGCCCCCGCCCCGCCCCCCACCTCCAGCGCCAGTTCCCCCAGCCGCTGGTGCCAGCCGCCCCACAGCAGCTTCGCCACGCTCGGGGCGCCCGGCGCGTCCGTCGTGCCCAGGGTGCGCAGGGCGTGGCGGCGCATGGTGATCAGCTCGGCCCACTGGCGGACGAGGCGGGCCCTGATGAGCGGGTCGTCGGCGGCCCCGCTCCGCTTCGCCGCCGCCACCACCTCGGCCAGCTCCTGTGCGAAGCCGATCTGCTGAGCGAGGGTGGAGACGCCGCGCTCCCGGGACAGCAGGCCCATCGCGACCTGCCAGCCGTTGCCCTCGCCACCGACCGCCTCGGTGGCCCGGGCCCCGTCGAAGAAGACCTCGTTGAACTCGCTCGTCCCCGTCAGCTGGCGGATCGGCCGCACCTCGATCCGGCCCGGCTGGTCCATCTCGACCAGCAGGAAGGTGAGTCCGTGGTGGCGGGTGGAGCCGGGGTCGGTGCGGGCGAGGACGAAGCACCAGTCGGCGTCCCGGGCCAGGGAGGTCCAGATCTTCTGGCCGGTGACGGTGTAGCCGCCGGTGCCGTCGGGGGTGGCGGCGGTACGGAGCGCGGCGAGGTCGGAGCCGGCGCCGGGTTCGCTGTACCCCTGGCACCAGAAGGTCTCGCCCCGGGCGATGGGGGGCAGGTGGCGCAGGCGCTGCGCCTCGGTGCCGTACGCGATGAGGGTGGGCGCGAGGAGGTTCTCGCCGATGTGGCCCAGGCGGGGCGGGGCGGTGGAACGGGCGTACTCCTCGGCCCAGATGACCTGGTGGGTGAGGGGGGCGGGGGTGTTGCCGTAGCTCTCGCCGGGGCGGGGCGGCCAGCCGATGCCGATCCAGCCCGCCCGGCCCAGCTCGCGTTCCCACGCGTGGGGGGCGGGGGCAGGGTCGGTGAGATGGGTGCGCAGCCAGGTGCGGGCGTGCGCGCGAAAGGCGTGGTCGTCCTCGGTGAACCCGAAGTCCATGCGTGCCTCCTGTCGTTCCCGGGGGCGCGGCCCCCGGCTCCTCCGCTCGTGAAGCGGCCACCCCCAGCCCCTCCGGCGGGCCGGATCGTCGGCCCCAACGCCGGAGCGGCCGGAAGCGGGGGCGGCCCCGTCCTCAATCGCCGGACGGGCCGGGGGCGTTCGGCCGGGCGCCCGTCCGCGCCGCCTGCGCCATCTCCTCCACCCGCGCCAGCATCGGCATCGGGTCCGTCCCCACCGTCCCGGGCAGGAGGTCCGCGATGCGTTCGGGGGTCCAGGGGGACTCCCCGTAGGCCGCCCTCAGCTCCCTCGGCTGGGCCCACACCGCGATCTTGGGACCGGCGACCGTGTAGACCTGCCCGGTGATCCCCGCATCCCGGGCCCGCTCGCTCAGCAGGTAGACGACCAGGGCCGCCACGTCCTCCGGCTCCCCGATCTCGGCCAGTTCCACCGGCACCCCGGCCGACATCCGGGTCCGGGCCACCGGGGCGACCGCGTTGGCGGTGACGCCGTACCGGTGCAGGCCGAGCGCCGCGCTGCGGACCAGGGAGATGATCCCGCCCTTGGCCGCGCTGTAGTTGGCCTGGGAGACGCTCCCCTGGTGGTTGCCGCTGGTGAAGCCGATCAGTGTGCCGCCGCCGTCCTGCTTGCGCATGACCGCCGACGCGGCCCGGAAGACCGTGAACGTGCCCTTGAGGTGGGTGGCGAGGACCGGGTCCCACTCCTCCTCGGACATGTTGAAGAGCATCCGCTCCCGCAGGATCCCGGCCACGCAGACGACCCCGTCGAGCCGCCCGTACTCCGCCAGGGCCGTCTCCACGATCCGCTGCCCGCCCGCCATCGAGGAGACGTCGTCGGCCACCGCGACCGCCTGTCCGCCCGCCGCCCCGATCTCCTCGGCGACCGCCCGCGCGACCTCGCCGGCCGGCTCGGAGCCGTCGACGGAGACGCCGTAGTCGTTGACGACGACCCGGGCGCCCTCCGCCGCCGCCGCGAGCGCGACCGCTCGTCCGATGCCCCGGCCGGCCCCGGTGACGGCGACCACCCTGCCTGCCAAGAAGTTCCCCATGTCCGGCCCTTTCCGCGGTTTCTGACGGACCGTTAGATTTTATGGCCAGCCCGATACCCCGGCACAAGACCCAGGAGGCCGCCATGTCCCTGCCCGCCCCGTTCCACGAGATCGCCCGGCGCGTGAACAACTGGGGGCGGTGGGGCGCGGACGACGAGCGCGGCACCCTCAACCTGATCACCGACGCCGTCGTACGGGAGGCCGTGGCCACCGTCCGCACCGGCCGCCGGATACCGCTCGCCCTCCCCCTCCGCCACGGCGGGGTGCAGAGCGGGTTCATCCCGGGGCGGATCGACCCCCTGCACACCATGGTCCAGATCAACCACGAGACCTTCGGGCCCGGCACCGTCGCCACCAGCGACGACACCGTCACCATGGGGCTCCAGGCAGCCACCCACTGGGACGCCCTGAGCCATGTCTCGCACGGCGGGCGGATCTACAACGGCCGTCCCGCCACCACCATCACGGCGCACGCGGGCGCGCAGTTCTCGTCCGTCGCCGCCGTGGAGCACCTCGTGTCGCGGGGCGTGCTGCTCGATGTGGCGCGCGCCCGGGGCGTGGACCGGCTGGGCGCCGCGCACGCCGTCACGCCGGAGGACCTGGAGGCGGCGGAGGAGTTCGGGGGCGTACGCGTACGGGCCGGGGACATCGTCCTCGTACGGACCGGGCAGGTGCGGGTCGTCCTGGCCGGGGACCGGGAGGCGTACGGCTATCCGTCACCCGGGCTGTCCCTGCGCACGCCCGAGTGGTTCCACGCCCGGGACGTGGCGGCCGTCGCCAACGACACCCTGACCTTCGAGATCTTCCCGCCGGAGGTCGAGGGCCTGTGGCTGCCCGTGCACGCCCTGCACCTGGTCGAGATGGGGATGCTCCAGGGCCAGAACTGGGACCTGGAGGCGCTCTCCACCGCCTGTGCGGAGGAGCGGCGGTACGGCTTCCTGCTCACCGCCGCGCCCGAGCCGTTCACCGGGGCCACCGGGTCTCCGGTCGCCCCGGTCGCGGTGCTGTAGGCGCGACCGGGAGGCCGCGGGGCCTCCCTGGTCGGGCAGGACGGGTCAGGCCAGGCCCGGCACGTTGGTGAAGACGCAGGACGGCGGCTCGCAGGCCTCGCCGCCCTGGACCACGACCTTGGGCAGCACCTCGCGCACCGCCGGAGCGGCCGCCACCGGCGCCCCCCGGTCCACCTCGCACCAGATCTGCTTCCCGGCGCCCTCGCGCTGCCAGCCCCAGCGGTCCGCGAGGCCGTCGACCAGCTCCAGGCCCCGGCCGCCCGTGTCCTCGCCCTGCGCGTGGCGCGGGCGCGGCGGGCAGTCGCTGGCGTCCGCGACCTCCACCCGGACGGTCCCGGCCTCCCCGGCACCGCCTCCCCCGCCGAACAGCATCCGCAGCACGGCGGGGCAGCCCGTGTGGACGACCGCGTTGGTGACCAGCTCCGAGATCAGCAGGATGAGCGTCTCCGCGAGCGGCTCGTCATCCCCTATCCCGGAACCGACCAGACGCGACCGCGCCCACCTACGGGCCCGCCCCACCTCTGCGGGATCCGGACCGACCTCCAGCTGAACCTGAAGCACCTGCACCGCTCACACCATCCGAACCGGCGGACACATCGCCTCGCGCCTCCTCAGGGTCACGGAACGTGATTCCCTTACGCGACAGCATGGTTGACGTACAGTCACCGCAACAAGCGCTTCGGGCATATTCCAGCGCGAAGGAGTACGCGTGGTGCATACTGTGCGACGCACGCTGCGGGGAGTCGAACAGGAGCGCGCAGAGACCGCGAGAATCGCTTCCCGGGCAGGCCCGGCACATCTCCGGCAAGAGCCCTCGCCCCGGACCGGAGCCGCCGCACAGGCCACCCCCGGATCGTCCGGTTCCAGAACCACTCGCATCCCACGGAGCGTACCCGAGCGCGGCCCCGACTCCACCCGGTGACGAATCACGCAAAGGACACAACCCGGTATCGACGCCGACCGGCTGCACTGAGTCACCCTCCGCCCTCCGCTTCTCCCGGCCCCGCCGTGCGTCAACCCGAGGCCGCTGAACCGCTGTACAGCGGCGGTACGGGGCCGGAGCCGGCGCCCAGAGCGGCGGCCAGGACCTCCTCCGACTCGGCCGCCGTGAGCCACCGGGACGCCCTCAGCCAGGCCCGCTTCAGATGGAGGTGAACATCTGCCTCCCAGGTGAACCCCATCCCGCCGTGGATCTGGAGGCAGTCCCGCGCGTTGCGTACGGCCGCCTCGTCGGCCAGCAGTTTGGCCGCCGCGATCTCCACCGGGTCGGCGGTGAGCGCGGCCGCGTAGAGGGCGCCGCGGGCCGGTTCGGTGCGGGCGAGCATGTCGGCGCAGAGGTGCTGGACCGCCTGGAACGATCCGATGGGCGATCCGAACTGTTTCCGCGTACGGGCGTGTTGGACGGCCATCTCGGTGGTGCGCGTGGCGCTCCCGAGTTGTTCGGCAGCCGTGAGAAGCGCCCCCTCGCGGCAGAGTGCGCCGGGGTACGCCTCCAAGCCACCCGCGAGCCCCGCGCCCGCGCCCGCAAGCCCTTCCGCCCGGTACGCCTCCGGCCCGCGCGCGGGCCCCGGGGCGGCCGCCGCGCGCTCCTCCGCCCGGTGCAGCGGGGTCAGCGGGTCCAGCGACCGCACGGGCCCGGCCTCCGCCACGAACGCCGCCAGCGCCTCCCCGGTCAGCGCGCCGGGGCCCGCCGGCAGGCCGGAACCCGTCGGTGCGGCGGGATCCGTCAGTACGTCCGGGCCCACCAGCACCGCGTCCGCGTCCGCCAGATACGGGACCGGCCGCCCGCCGCCCTCCAGCGCCGTGACCACCGCCTCCCCCTCCGCGGCACCGTCCACCGCCCCCGCCGCCAGGTGTGTGGCCACCAGCGGGCCCGGCAGCAGCGCCCGGCCGGCCTCCTCGAAGAGCAGCACCGCCTCCGGCAGCCCGAGCCCCACCCCGCCCGAATCCTCCGGCAGCCGCAGCGCGAAGAGCCCGGCCGCCCCCAGCTCGCGCCAGAGCCCCCGGTCCACCGTCCCGCCCCGCTCCACCGCCGCCCGGAGCGCCTCCCGGCCGAACACCGCGCCGAGCAGTTCGCGCATCCCGGACCGCAGGGCCCGCTGGTCGTCCGAGAGCTGGAGGTCCATGGCCGGGTCAGCGCCCCTTCGGCAGGCCGAGGATGCGCTCGGCGACGATGTTCCGCTGGATCTGCGAGGTGCCCGCCGCGATCGTGTACGCGAGGGAGGAGAGCCGGTCCAGGACCCACTCCCGGTCCAGGTCGAACGCCCCTTCCGCGCCCAGCACCTCCGCCGCCGCCTCGTACAGCTCCTGACGGGCGCCGGAGTAGCGCAGCTTGAAGACCGAGCCGCCGGTGCCCGGGACCCCGCCCGTGCGCTCCGACTCCCCGACGTTCGCCTGGGTGAGCCGCCACAGGGCCCGGAATTCGGCGTTCAGGCGGCCGAGCCTGCGGCGCAGCACGGGGTCGTCCCAGCGGCCGTTGCGGCGGGCCTCGGCGGCGAGGGCGTCCAGGGTGCGGCGGCAGGCGACGACCTCGCCGACGAAGGCCGTACCGCGTTCGAAGGAGAGGGTGACCATGGTGACCCGCCAGCCGTCGTTCTCGGCGCCGACCCGGTTCCCTGCCGGCACCCGGACCTCGTCGAGGAACACCTCCGCGAACTCCGTCGACCCGGCCGGTGTCCGCAGCGGCCGGACCGTGACGCCGGGCGCGTCCATGGGCATCGCCAGCCAGCTGATCCCCCGGTGCTTCGGCGCGTCCGGGTCCGTCCGCACCAGCAGTTCGCACCAGTCGGCCACCTCAGCGTGCGAGGTCCAGATCTTCTGCCCGCTCACCACGTACGTGTCCCCGTCGCGCACCGCCCGCGTCCGCAGTGCGGCCAGGTCCGATCCCGCCTCCGGCTCGCTGAACCCCTGGCACCAGATCTCGTCCCCGCGCAGCACCGGCGGCAGCCAGCGGGCCCGCTGCCCGGCCGTGCCCTCGGCGGCGACGGTCGGCCCGGCGTGCAGCAGCCCGACGAAGTTGGCCCCGACGTAGGGGGCCCCGGCCCGCTCCGTCTCCTCCAGGAAAATCAGGTGCTGGGTGGGGGTGGCGCCCTGCCCGCCCGCGTCCACCGGCCAGTGCAGGCCCGCGTATCCGGCGTCGTACAGCATCCGCTGCCAGGCCGTGTCGTACGCGCGCCGCGCGGGCCAGTCGTCGGGCGAGGGCTTCGGGGGCAGGCCGGGGAGGACGGCGGCCAGCCACTCCCGCAGCCGGCCCCGGAACTCCTCCTCGGCCTCCGTGTACGCGAGATCCATGGGCCCGCCGCCTACTTGTCCAGGTCCAGGCCGAGCATCCGGATCGCGTTGCCGCGCATCAGTTTGCGGACCGTCTCCTCGTCCAGGCCCTTGACGTGGTCGAGGGCGACCTCCTTGGTGTGCGGGAAGGTCGAGTCCACGTGCGGGTAGTCGGTCTCGAAGGTGGCGTTGTCGCGGCCGACCACGTCCAGCGACGCGATGCCGTGCTTGTCGCGGAAGAAGCAGCAGAACATCTGGCGGTAGTAGTACGTGGACGGCGGCTCGGGGATCAGACCGCGCACCCCGCCCCACGCCCGGTGCTCCTCCCACACGTCGTCGGCGCGCTCCAGGGCGTACGGGATCCAGCCCATCTGGCCTTCGCTGTACGCCAGTTTGAGCGTCGGGAACCTCACCAGCACGCCGCTGAAGAGGAAGTCCATCATCGAGGCCATCGCGTTGTTGAAGGAGAGCGAGGCCTGCACGGCGGGCGGTGCGTCCGGCGAGGCGGCGGGCATCTGGGAGCTGGAGCCGATGTGCATGTTGACGACCGTGCCGGTCTCCTGGCAGACCGCGAAGAACGGGTCCCAGTAGCCGGTGTGGATGGACGGCAGACCGAGGTAGGTCGGGATCTCGGAGAAGGTGACCGCGCGGACGCCCCGCGCCGCGTTCCGCTTGATCTCGGCGACGGCCAGATCGATGTCCCAGAGCGGGATGAGGCAGAGCGGGATCAGCCGGCCGCCGCTGTCGCCGCACCACTCCTCCACCATCCAGTCGTTGTACGCGCGCACGCAGGCGAGAGCGACCTCCTTGTCGTGCGCCTCGGCGAAGGTCTGACCGCAGAAGCGGGGGAAGGTCGGGAAGCAGAGGGAGGCCTCGACATGGTTGAGGTCCATGTCCTTGAGCCGCTCGGCCGGGTCCCAGCAGCCGGGGCGCATCTCGGCCCGGGTGATGCCCTCCAGCGTCATGTCGTCGCGGTCGAAGCCGACGGCGGCGATGTTCCGCTTGTACGGGAACCTCAGGTCCTCGTAGACCCACCAGTCGGTGGGCGGCCCGTCCGGGTCCATGGTGATGACGTACTTCCCGCCCGTGTACGCCAGTTCGCCGATCCCGGCCGTCAGCGGCTGCGGACCCCGCTCGCGGTACTTCGCGGGGAGCCAGGTGGCGAAGAGGTGCGCGGGTTCGATCACATGGTCGTCGACGCTGACGATCCGGGGCAGTTGCGCGGCCGTCATGGTGCCGTCGTCCGTCGTGGTGCCGTCATCCGTCATGGCGTGTCGTCTCCTCCGGCGCGCGCACCCCGACGTCCCGCGGGCGCTTTCTGATGGTCCGTCAGATTGAGTTGCGGCCATCAGGCTAGCCCCGCACCCCTGGACCGACAAGGCGCGGAGCCCTACGCTCTGCGCAATATCTGACTGACCGTCAGTTTGGAGGGACGCCTGTGACCGCCGTGAGAGACGTGACCGCGACCGCCCGCGCGCTCGGCGCCTCCCGCACCTTCTGGGGACTGCTCGAAGCCCGCTCCGCCCGCACCCCCGACCGCCCGGTCCTGATCCAGGAGGACCGGTCCCTGACCTTCGGCGAGCTGCGGGAGGGGGCGGAGCGGGTGGCGGCCGGGCTGTACGGGATGGGGGTGCGCGCGGGCAGCGTGGTGGCCTGGCAGCTGCCCACCCGGCTGGAGACGGTCCTGCTCTCCTTCGCGCTGAGCCGGCTGGGAGCCGTGCAGACTCCGGTCATCCCGTTCCACCGGGACCGTGAAGTGCGTTTCGCGCTACGGGAGTCGGGGGCCGCCTTCTTCGCCGTGCCGGGTGTGTGGCGCGGCTTCGACCACACCGCGATGGCCGAGCGGATCGCGGCCGGACTCCCCGATCCGCCGCGCGTCTTCGAGGCGTACGACGCGCTCCCTGACGGCGACCCGGCGGTGCTGCCGCCGCCACCGGGGGCGGAGTCCGGCGACGACGTCCGCTGGATCTACTGGACCTCCGGCACCACCTCCGACCCCAAGGGCGTGCTGCACACGGACCGTTCGCTGATTGCGGGCGGCTCCTGCCTCGCCCACGCCCTGAAGTTGGACGCCGACGACGTGGGCTCGATGGCGTTCCCGTACGCGCATGTCGCCGGGCCCGACTACACGGTGATGCTGCTGCTCTACGGGTTCCCGGCGGTGCTGTTCGAGCGGTTCGCCCTGCCGGACGCGCTGGCCGAGTACCGGCGCCACGGGGTCACCGTGGCGGGCGGCTCGACGGCCTTCTACGCGATGTTCCTGGCCGAGCAGCGCAAGGACCCGGGCCGCCCGGCCGTCCCGTCCCTGCGGCTGCTGGCCGGCGGCGGGGCGCCCAAGCCGCCGGATCTCTACCACGCGGTGGTACGGGAGATGGGGGTGCAGCTCACCCACGGGTACGGGATGACCGAGGCCCCGATGATCACCATGGGCGCCCCGGACGACACCCCGGACCACCTGGCCCGCACCGAGGGGCGGCCGGGCGAGGGGATGGAGGTCCGGATCACCGACGGGCGGGGCGCGCCGCTGCCGTACGGCGTGGAGGGCGAGGTGCGGCTGCGCGGGGAGGCGGTCTGCCGGGGCTATCTGGACGCCGCCGCCTCGGCCGCCGCCTTCGACGCGGACGGGTTCCTGATCACCGGGGACCTCGGCCGCCTCCAGGAGAGCGGGCATCTCACGCTCACCGGACGGCTGAAGGACATCATCATCCGCAAGGGCGAGAACATCTCCGCCAGGGAGATCGAGGACCTGCTGCACACCCACCCGGGCGTGGCGGACGCGGCGGTGATCGGACTCCCGGACGCCGAGCGCGGTGAGCGGGTCTGCGCGGTGGTCGAGCGGGCGCCGGGCGCGGTCGCGCCGACCCTGGCCGAACTCGCCGCCCTGCTGCGGTCCGCCGGGCTCGCCGTCCACAAGGTGCCGGAGCAGCTGGAGGTGGTGGACGCCCTGCCCCGCAACGAGACGCTGCGCAAGGTGCTCAAGTACAAGCTGCGGGAACGGTTCGGCGGAACCGCCTGACCGCCAGACTGCCGGGGCCCGCGGGCTCGCGGGCTCACCCGAAGGCTCGGCACTCGTTACGGGGGTGGGCCGCCCACCCCCGTAAGCCCCGGGGTTACTTGTCGTCCGGCTCGATCACCGTGAAGTACACGGCGAGCGCGGAGACCACATCGCCCTCGGCGATCAGCCCGTCCCGGTCCGTGTCCAGGCTCTGGGCCGCGATGCCCGCGATCTCGGGGCTGGCCCCGAGCACCCGCAGCGCCCGCTCCACGGAGGCCACCGACGCCCGGCCGCCGTTGTCGTCGCTGTCCGCGACCGCGATCGCCGCCCGCAGGAAGGGGCGGGCGATCTCCGCGAACCGCTCGGGATTGTCCCGCAGCCGCTTCACCGCCCCGCCGACGAACTCCTCGCGGGTGACCCGCTGGTCGCCGTCCACGTCGGCGATGCCCGCCATGCCCTGCCAGAAGGCCTCGGCCCCGTGGTAGAGCGCCTGGCCCTTGTCGCAGCGGGCCGTCGTACCGAACTCGGCGAGCAGACGGGCGGCTGCGGCGTTGAAATCGGCGCGATCGATGGTGCCGTTGCCGTCCTGGTCGAAGGCGGCGAAACGGTGCGCGATCTTGCGCTCGTACTCTGCGCTGTCCATGCGGGGAGCGTACGTCGCCGGAGGCCTTCACGTGTCACTCCGGGACGGCTCCTGTGTGACAACCTCGCTTCAGCACCGAACGCTTTCGGCCGGTCACGGTCAGCGGTCACCCACCGGGCGCAGTCGCCTGCGGGCGGTCAGGCGGTCAGCGGCTGGCAGGTCTCCCCCGCGGCCGACTCCGCGTCCGGGTAGACGTCGAAGAGCCGGCGTACGCCCAGCGCCCCCAGCACCTTGTTGACGTGCGAGCCGTCCTCGGCGCCCCGGGCGGGGAGGATCAGCCGCAGCCGCCCGCCGCAGGACTTCATCAGCCGACGGGAGGCGATCAGCACCCCGACCCCGCTGGAATCGCAGAAGAAGACCTCCGACAGGTCGAGCACCACGTCGTGGCGCCCTTCCGCGACCGCGTCGTGGACGGACTGACGCACGACGGGTGAGCTGACGAGATCGAGTTCACCCTGTATGCGCAGCACGGTCCAGTCGCCCTGCTCGGTCTCGTCCACCTTCAGCGTCACGCGACTGGACCTCTCGTTCCGGGGGCTCCCGGCGATCCGGAAGTTTCCGTTCCTCCTCGCGGCTGCCCAACCGCGTATCCATGAAACACCGCTCACACCCCCGGGGCCCAGGCGGTTTCCGGTGGAAATGATCACTTCGGCCGGTTTCCCCTGCTCAGCGGAGCGGGGGCGGCAAGAACGGCCGAAAGAGATCGGTGGAATTCCCGGCGTCCTTACATCGGACAGTTGCGGCAAAGGCAGGTACGGGGCTTGCGCGGGCGACTACATTCGGACAGCGAGGACAGAGGCTGGGGGTTGGTTCGATGGCGAAGGACGCACCGCCCCGCTGGGACCGCGGGATGCAGCAGAGGCTGGTCCGCGGTGAGGCGGCGGCGCTCGGCGAGCTGTACGACCGGTTCGCCTCCCTCGTCCACAGCCAGGCGCACCGGATGCTCGACGACGAGGACGCGGCGGACCTGGTCACCCGGGAGGTCTTCGCCCAGGTCTGGGAGAACCCCGAGGCGTACGACCCGCAGCAGGGCTCGATGCGCTCCTGGGTCGCCCGGCTCACCCACCGCCACGCGGTGCAGCGGCTGCGGCGGGCGGTCACCGCGTCGTACGCGGAGGAGCACGGCGAGGGCGGCGCGCCCGACCCGGAGGAGCTGGAGCGGCGGGTGCGCAGCGCGACCTCGGCGGCCCGCGCCGACTTCATCGTCTCCTCGATGCCCGCGTCGCTGCGGCAGGCGCTGGAGCTGGCGTACATCCAGCGCCGGGACTACCGGCAGACCGCGGCCGACCTCGGGGTGACCGAGGACGAGGCCCGCCGCCGGCTCCGGCTCGGCCTCCAGCTGCTCTCCACGGCGGGCACCCGGCCGCTCGACGGCCCTCCGCCCCCCGCTCCCGGACGTGCCCGGTGACCGGCGACGGGCGCGAGGGCGACCGCCGCGACGACGAGGTGCGGGACGCGCGGCGGATACCGGGTCCGCGCGGTGCGGTGGACGACCTCGACCTGGAGTCGGTCCCCCGGCCGGTGCTGCCGCCGCGCGGCGAGCACGTGCCGGAGGAGACGGTGCCGAAGCAGGAGGCGCCGGTGTCTGAGGACGGGGCGCCGGGGCAGGAGGCGTGGGAGGAGGAAGCGCGGGAGGCGCCGGGAGCGGCGGAGCCGAAGGAGACGTGGGAGGCCCCGGAGACCCCCGGGGTTCCGGACGCGCCGGAGGCCCCCGGGGCCCAGGCGGATCCGGAGGCCCAGGAGGAGCGGGCGGCCGAGGAGGAGGGCGAGGACGTCGTGGACGAACCGTTCTCCGAGGCCGCCGCCGAACCGGCCGCGTCGGCCGCCTCACCGCACCCCGGGACCACGGACGCCCCGCCCGCCCCGGCCCTCTCCCACCAGGTCCTCAAGTCCCTCCTCGGCGCCTGGGCGCTCTCCGCCTGTTCGGCCGAGGAGACCGCCGCCGTCGAGGAGCACCTCACCTCGTGCGCGCCCTGTGCGGACGAGGCGCTGCGGCTGCGGGACGCGGTGGGGCTGCTGCACACCGACGGGTCCCTGGATCTCGACCCGGGGCTGCGGGCCCGGGTGCTGGACGGCTGCCTCGGGCGGCGCCCGGCCCGGATCCCGGTGCCGGAGTGGGTCACGCCGTACGACGCGGAGACCGCCCGGCTGGACGCGCTGGTGCGGGACTTCGGGGCCGCGGAGTGGCATGCGCCGGTGCGGCTCCAGTGGTTCGAGGAGGAGCGCGCGGCCACCCGCCGGACCACGGTCGCCGGGGTGATCGGCCACCTCATGGCCGTCGACGGGCTGCTCTCCGCCGCGCTCGGCCTGGAGGACCCGCTCGGCGCGGCCCAGGGGCGCACCGGCTCCGAGGTGCCGCTCACCCCGGTCCGGCGCACCGAGGCGTACTGGGCGGCCACGCACCCGCCCGCCACCCGGGCCGTCCGCGAGCCATGGCGCGATCTCACCCACCGGCTGATCAGCACGGCGTCGATCGCCGGCCGCAACGTGGCCGAGCGCTCCGTCTCGTACGGGGACTTCGCCCTGCCGCTCCAGGACGCCCTGCTGGACCGGGCCTTCGAGTGCTGGGTGCACGGCACGGACATCGCCGAGGCGGTGGACTATCCGTACGGGCCGCCCTCCGCCGTCCATCTGCACCGGATGGTGGACCTCGCCGCCCGGATGCTCCCGGCCGCCCTGGCGGGGCGCCGCGGCGCCGGGCTGGCCGGACCGGCGAAGGAGCTGGTGGCGCCCGGGGAGCCGGGCCGCTCGGTCCATCTGGAGGTCGAGGGGCACGGCGGCGGTGACTGGTACATCGCGCTCGACTCCCCGGCCGCCGTCGGCTCGCCCGACCGCGTGGTGGCGCAGGTGGCCCTGGACGGGGTGGAGTTCTGCCGGTTGGTGGCGGGCCACATCCCGCCGGTGGAGGCCGCCGCGGGCCAGGAGGGCGACCGCGAGGCCATCCGCGACGTCCTGTTCGCGGCGGCCTCGCTCAGCCGGCTGTGATCAGCCGGATCAGTTGAAGATCACCGTTCGGTGGCCGTTGAGCAGGATGCGCCGCTCCGCGTGCCACTTCACCGCGCGGGCCAGCGCCTGGCACTCCACGTCCCGGCCGATCGCGACGAGCTGGTCGGGGGTCACGTCGTGGCCGACGCGCTCCACCTCCTGCTCGATGATCGGGCCCTCGTCCAGGTCGGCGGTGACGTAGTGGGCGGTGGCGCCGATCAGCTTCACGCCCCGGGCGTGCGCCTGGTGGTAGGGCTTGGCGCCCTTGAAGCTCGGCAGGAACGAGTGGTGGATGTTGATGATCCGGCCGCTCAGCTGCTTGCACAGGTCGTCCGAGAGCACCTGCATGTAGCGGGCGAGGACGACCAGTTCGACGTCCTCCTCACGGACCAGCTCCAGCAGCCGCGCCTCGGCCTCCGCCTTGTTGTCCCGGGTCACCGGGAGGTGGCGGAAGGGGATGCCGTACGAGGCGACCAGCTCGGCGAAGTCCGTGTGGTTGGAGACGACGGCCGCGATCTCGACGGGCAGCGCCCCCGTACGGGAGCGGAACAGCAGGTCGTTGAGGCAGTGGCCGAACCTGCTGACCATCAGGACGACGCGCATCCGCTCCGCCGGCCGGTGGATCTGCCACTCCATCCGGAAGGCCTCGCCGATCGCGGCGAAGCTGGCGCGCAGCTTGTCCACGGTCACGGTGGCGTCCGCCGAGAAGTGGACGCGCATGAAGAACAGACCCGTGTCGTGGTCCCCGAACTGCTGGCTGTCCTCGATGTTGCAGCCGGTCATGAAGAGGTAACTCGACACGGCGTGCACGATGCCCTGTTTGTCGGGGCAGGAGAGGGTGAGGACGTACTGCTCGGGCAGGGCGGTGTCCGAGGCGGCCGGGGGCGTGGCGGGCTGCGGTGCGGTCATCCTCGTAGGGTGCCACAGCCGCCCGGTGTCAGGCGGCTCTGGTCATGATGCGGATGACGTCCAGCGAGCGCGGCGGGATGTCGGGGTCCTCGCCGTCGTTGGTGGCGAGCATCACATGCGCCTCGCGGGCCGCGTGGACCGCCTCCGGCCAGCCGTGGTGCTCCAGGTAGGCCGAGACGGGGGCGTCCGCGCCCACCTGGTGCATGATCCGCAGGACCCGCAGGGCGGCGGCGTCGACGGCGGCGGCCTCGGCGGAGTCCCTGAACATGGTGCCGACGTACTTCTCGGCGGACCAGTTGTCGAGCCAGGTGTCCTCGACCAGGCGGTACACGGCGTCGGTGACGTCCCCGTACCCCTCCCGGCCGGCGAGCCAGCACTCGTGGTGGAAGACGGGGTCGGAGAGCATGTGCAGCGCCGAGCGCACGTTGGTGCGCCAGCGCCACCACGGCATGTCAGTGAGCGGCATGACGCCCATGGTGGAGGAGCGACGGCCGCGACGGGAAGAGTTCTCCGAACCTTGCTGCACGGTCGTCGATCGTACGTTCCCCTCCGGAGGGCTCGCGCGGGCCCCCGCAATTCACCTCCTCGTCACCGAGCGTTGAAGAGCGCACACCATGGCGTTACCCCGGGGGTGCGAGCGTTGCTGAACATGACCGGACGGAGACGCACCGCCTTCCCCCGCCCCTTCCCCCTCCTCATCGGCACGGCGGTGGCCGGAGCGCTGCTGCTGTCCGGCTGCGGCGTGCTCCCCGGAGGCCCGGGGGGCTCCGGGGAGCCGGTCACGGTGATGACCTGGGCCCCCGACCAGGTGGACGACGTCGACGCGGTGAGCATGCCGGGCGTGCCCGCGATGGCCCGGACGTACGCCCGCTGGATCAACGAGCGGGGCGGCATCCGCGGCCGGGAGCTGCGGGTCATCACCTGTGACGAGCGCGACACCGCGGCGGGCGCCGAGCGGTGCGCCCGGCAGGCCGTGGACCGGGGGGTGGCCGCGGTCGTCGGTTCGTACAGCCGGCACGGGCAGAGCGCCATCCCGGTGCTGGAGTCCGGCGGCATCCCCTACATCGGCGGGTACGGCGCCTCCGAGGAGGAGTTCCGCAGCTACCTCTCGTACCCGGTCAACGGCGGCCAGTCGGCGCTCCTCGCGGGGCACGGGCGGCAGTTGGCGGACGGCTGCGAGCGGGTCTCGCTGGTGCGGCCCGACTCGATCGGCGGGGCCCGGATGCCGCAGCTCCTCAACACCGGGCTGCTCGCCGCCCGGCGGCCCGAGTCCACCGACATCCTGGCCCCGGAGCGCGCCACCTCCTACGACGAGCAGGCGGCGAAGGCGTTGCGGCGGGCGGGCGGCACCTGTGTCGCGGCGGTGCTCGGTTCGCGTACGGAGACCTTCTTCGACTCCTTCCGGCGGCTGGAGCCGGAGGGCGAGCGGGTGCGGATCTCCTCCGTGCTGGGCAGCGTCAGCCAGCCGCTCATCAACCGCACGGGCGGCCGGAAGAGCCCGTTCGAGGGGGCCTACGTCACCGGCTGGTACCCGGACGCGGGCGATCCGCGCTGGCACGAGATGCGCGAGGTGATCCGGAAGTACGCCTTCGGGGACAACCGCATCGACCCGGACGACACGGGCGTGCAGACCACGTGGATCGCGTACACCGTGCTGCGGGCGGTCGTCGGGACGATCGGCGACGACACGGTCACCGCCGGCAAGGTCACCTCGTCGCTCAACCGGGGCACCGAGGTCGACACGGGCGGTCTGACCCCGGTGCTCCGCTGGCGGTTCAAGGACCTGCTGGGGACCTCGCCGTACCCGCGGATCGTCAACGCGGAGGTGACGTTCCAGGTGGTACGGGAGGGGCGGCTCACCGCCCAGAGGAAGGGCTTCGTGGATGTCGCGGAGGCCCTGTCGGACGCCCGGCGGACGGCGGGCTGACGCTCCGGGCCGCCGGGGCCGCCGCTCCGGAGGCCCAGACCGCCGCTCCGGGGGCCCGGGGTCCAGGCCCCGCTCGGGGCCCCGGACCTCCGTCGGATCACAGCTCCACGGGGGTGTGCTTCGTCAGGCCGTACTTCTCGGCGATGGCGTTCCACAGCGCGGCGGCCTCCTTCTTGGCCTTGGTCGCCTCGCCGCTCTGCCGGTTGGCGCGGGCCGTCTCGTTCGTCGACCGGGCCTTGCCGTCCTTGCAGACGCTCTTGCTCTTCTTCGCCTGCCGGGCCCACGCGGCGTAGTGGTCGTCGGCGGCGGCCGAGGCCTTCCACGCCCTGGTGAGCGAGGAGTTGAGCGCCTCGTGCTGCGGCAGCTCGTCCAGGGTGAGGGCGTCCAGCCGGGTCACCAGGTCGCGGCGCTGCTGGGCGGCGCCCTTCAGATCGGCGTCGGCCGTGTCCAGGTCCGTGCAGGACTTGATCTTCTCGACCGCGCTGATCACCGCGGCCCGGCTGTTGTTGCTGTCGGCCAGCAGCTTGTCCAGCGCCTCGGCCTGCGGCTTCGCGGGGTCGGGCGGCGGCGCCTCGGTGGTGGGGGTGGCGGGCGGTGAACTCTGCGAGGCGACCGTCTGCGTGGTGCCCTTGGCCTTGTCGTCGTCACCGCCGCCGCTGAGCAGCGCGCCCGCGCCGAGTCCGATGACCGCGCAGCCGACGACGACCGCCGCGATCAGGGGCACATGGGCGCCGCGCCGGCGCGGGGGGTCACCGCCGTCGTCGTACGGGGGCGGCTCGGCGGCCCCGTCGTCGCCGCGGAACCCCTGGAGCCCGGACTGGTAGCCCTGCGGGTCCTGGGGCGGCAACCGGCCGCCGGGGTGGCCGTGCCGGGGCTGCTGGGAGGCGCCCTGATGGCCCTGGTGGGGCGGTTGGTCGTAGCGCTGGGGCGGCAGCTGCTGGGTGGCGTCCGCGGGCGCCTCGGCCCGGAACAGGTTGTCGAACTCGGAGGGCGGTTGCCGCTCCTCCGGCGCGCCCGGCCTGATCCCGTACGGGGCTCCGCCGGGCACGGGCGGGATGTACTGCGTGGCGTCCGCGTCGCCGCCCGGGGCGGGGGCCGGGACCGGCGCGATGTACTGCGTGGCGTCGGCGTCCCCGCCGGGCGCGGCCTCCGGCGGCAGCGGCTGCGCGTACGGCTGGGGCTGCTGGTACGGCTGCTGCTGGTGGGACTGCTGGGACTGCTGGGGCTGGTACTGCTGGTGCTGCTGGTAGGGGTCGGAGTGCTGCGGCTGCTGGGGCTCCTGGTACGCCCCGGCGCCCCCCTGCCCGTACGACTGCGGAAGCTGCCCCTGCCCGCCGTACGCCTGGTCCTGCCCCTGGGCGGGCGGCAGCGGCTGGGAGTGCTGCTGGTGGGACTGCGGGTAGCCGTACGCCCCCGGCGCCTGCCCGCCCGGCTGCTGCGGGGCGTCGGACCGCGGCCCCCAGGGCTGGCCCCACGGCTGCCCGCCCGCGGGCACGGCCTGTCCGGCGTCCTGCCCGGCGCCCTGGTCGGCCGGGCCGCCGGTGGGCGCCCCCGGGATCCAGGGGGCGCCGCCGTCCGAGGGCAGCACGACACCTTCGTGCGCGGGCCGTCCGGCGGGGTGCTGTTGCTCGCCGCCCTGTCCGCTCTGCGTCACCGGGACTCCTACGTGTCAACCAACGGAATCGTCGGCTCACGCTATCGGGTGGTCGCCCGCCTCCGCCAAGCGCGTGGTCCCCCTCACCACCCCTTCACAGGCGGGTAACACCCAGCTCCCGAAGGACGCTGTTAACGGACGGCCCGCCGCGTCCGGACGGACCGCACCCGGGGGTTCACCCCGTTCTCACGCCGCCTGGAGCTCCAGCCGCTCGCCGAACTCCCGTACGGCGGGCTCCTGTCCGTACGGCGCCAGGCGCTGCTGGAGGTCGTCGAGATACTCGGCGCCCCGGCTGGAGCGGACCGTCCCGAGCAGCTCCATCGCCCGCGTGCCGGTGTGGCAGGCGCGCTCCACCTCGCGCTGCTGGACCTGGGCCGAGGCGAGCAGCACGAGCCCGATGCCCCGGCGCCGGGCCCGGGTCTCCGGCAGCGCGGCCAGCGCCTCCTTGGCCCGGCGCGCGGCCTCCGCCGCCTGGCCGAGGTCCCGGTGGCAGTGGGCCAGCTCGTCCGCGAGGTAGCCGTGGTCGAAGTGGGCGATCCAGTCCGGGTCGTCGCCCGTCTCCGGCTCGGCCTGCTCCAGCGCGGCGACCGCGCGGGCCATCACCACCTGGCAGGTGCGGGCGTCCCCGAGGAGCGCGTGGCCCCGGGCCTCCGCCGCGTGGAACATCGCCTGGGCGCGCGGGGTGACCTGGCCGCGGGCGCCCTCCTGGGCGGCGCGGGCGAGTTGGGCGATCTCGCGCGGGTTGCCGAGCTGGGCGGCGAGGTGGCTCATCGAGGCGGCGAGCACATAGCCGCCGTACGCCCGGTCACCGGCGGCCTGGGCCAGCCGCAGCGCCTGGATGTAGTAGCGCTGGGCGAGACCCGGCTGGCCGGTGTCGACCGCCATGTAGCCGCCGAGTTCGGTGAGACGGGCGACTGCGGCGAACAGCTCGCGGCCGACCTGTTCGCGGTACGCCCCCGAAAGCAGGCCGGAGACCACGCTGTTGAGGTAGTGCACCAGGACCGGGCGGACATGGCCGCTGCCGAAGCGGTGGTCCAGGTCGGTGAGGGCGGTCGTCATCGCCTTCACCGCCGCCACGTCGGCCATCCCGACCCGGGCCCCGGCCGCGCGTTCGACCTGGGGGTCCTTGCCGGAGATCAGCCAGTCGCGGCTGGGCTCGACGAGGGCGGAGGCGGCGACGGCGGAGCCGGTGAGCAGATCGCGGCGGCCGACGTCGCTGCGCCACAGCTCGCAGACCTGCTCGATCGCCCCGGCGACGGTCGGTGCGTAGCTCAGGCCCACACCGGAGGCCAGGTTCTTGCCGTTGGCCATGCCGATCTCGTCGATCGTGACCGTACGGCCCAGCTTGCGGCCGATCGCCTCGGCGATGATGCCCGGGGCCCGGCCCCGGGGCTGCTGTCCGCGCAGCCAGCGGGCCACGGACGTCTTGTCGTACCGCAGATCGAGGCCGCGCTCGGCCCCGACCATGTTGACGCGGCGCGCGAGGCCCGCGTTGGAACAGGCGGCTTCCTGGATGAGTGTCTGGAGCCGTTCGTTGGGCTGGCGGGCTACGAGAGGCCTTGCTGCCATATTTCCCCCTGGAACAGTCTGAATAGGTGGATACGCGGATACGCGCTGATCGATGGAAGGATCACTGCCCGTCACCTGCTCAAGAAATGCGCATATTCCATCGGCATTCGGTACGGGCACGGCGAGTTGCCCGTCCAGGGCAGGACGGGACGCCCCGGCCCTGGTGGGTGCTACCCCCGCAACGGGGCACCGCCTCACGCGCGCCCCCGCCCGTGCTCCGATGCGCCCCGCATGCAGGATCGATGCGCCGCCCCCCGGTTCAGGGCAGGCCGTAACCCCAGGTGACGGCGGGAGTTGTGCTGGTCGTGGAAGAGCCCATGGGAGTCACGGAAGCCGCAACGGTCCCTCAGCAGCGGGGCGAGCAACTGCTCGACGCCGCCGTGCGATACGCGGAAGAGCGCCACTGGGACGTGTTCCCCGGCACCTGGCTGGAGGCGGTGGAGGGGATCGAGCGCTGCTCCTGCGGCGAGCGGGCCTGCCCCCTGCCCGGGGCCCACGCCGACCGCCCGGACTGGGCGGGCCAGGCGACCGGCAGCGGGGCGGCGGCCCGGCGGATGTGGTCCCGGCAGCCGCGCGCCTCGGTGCTCCTGCCGACCGGCCGCGCGTTCGACGCGCTGGAGGTGCCGGAGTCGGCCGGGTTCCTGGCGCTGGCCCGGATGGAGCGGATGGACCTCACGCTCGGCCCGGTGACCTGCACCCCCGACCGCCGGATGCTCTTCTTCGTGCTCCCGGGCGCGGCGGCCAAGATCTCCGAACTGGTGCGCGCGATCGGCTGGAACGCGGAGGCGATCGATCTGACCGGCCGCGGCGAGGGCCACTACATCGCCGCCCCGCCCACCCGGGTCGGCGGGCGCGGGGCCGTGCAGTGGGCCCGTAAGCCCACGACCGTCAACCGGTGGCTGCCCGATGTGGACGAGCTGGTGAGCCCGCTGGCGTACGCCTGCGCACGCGAGGCTGCGGACGCCCGCGCCCGCGCTTCGTAGCACCGGAAGGCGCCTTTCGTAGGCTGGTCCCCGTCAAGTGGGGACATCGAAAGGCTGTGCCATGCCGGACCGGGCAGTTGCACGTGACAACACGGGCGCGCACGACGCGCCCACGGGAGCGACGGAAGCGGGGGCGACGGCGGGCGGTGCGCGGACCGCGCCCCCCGCCGTCCGCGTACAGGGGCTGTGGAAGCGGTTCGGGGACCAGGTCGCCGTCTCGGGGATCGATCTGGAGCTGCCCGCGGGCAAGTTCATCGGTCTGGTGGGGCCCAACGGGGCCGGCAAGACGACGACGCTCTCCATGGTCACCGGGCTGCTCCGGCCCGACATGGGGAAGATCGAGGTCGCGGGGCACGACGTGTGGACGGACCCGGTCGCGGTGAAGTCCCGGATCGGGGTGCTTCCCGAGGGGCTGCGGCTCTTCGAACGGCTGTCGGGGCGCGAACTGCTCGCGTACAACGGCCGGTTGCGCGGGCTGCCGGGCGACGAGACCGACAAGCGGGCCGCCCAACTGCTGGACGTCCTCGACCTGGCGGGCTCGCAGGACAAGCTGGTCGTCGACTACTCGACCGGTATGCGGAAGAAGATCGGCCTCGCCGCCGCCCTCCTGCACAACCCGGAAGTGCTCTTCCTGGACGAGCCGTTCGAAGGCGTCGACCCGGTCTCCGCCCAGACCATCCGGGGCGTGCTGGAGCGCTACACCCGGTCCGGGGCGACCGTGGTCTTCTCCAGCCATGTCATGGAGCTGGTGGAGTCGCTCTGCGACTGGGTGGCCGTGATGGCGGCGGGCCGGATCAAGGCGCAGGGCACGCTGGAGCAGGTCCGCGGTGACGCGCCCTCGCTCCAGAACGCCTTCCTCGAACTGGTCGGCGCGGGCGGCCGGGACGCCGGGGACGCGCTCGACTGGCTGGGCGGCGCCCGATGAGCGTGCTGGACGCCCCGGTCACCGCCGCCGCCCCGGCGCCCCCGGCGACGGGCCTGACCTCCACCTTCGTACGGCTCAAGCTGACGCTCCTGCGGAACGGGCTGCGGCAGTCGTCCGGGCGGAAGGCGGCGTTCATCGCCTCCCTCGTCTTCGCCCTGCTGGTCGCGGCGGGCCAGGTCCTCGCCCTCGTCCTGCTGCGCGGCAACGCGAACGCGGGCACGGTCGTGGTGCTGCTGACGGCCGTGGTGGCGCTCGGCTGGGCGGTGCTGCCGCTCTTCTTCCCCAGCGGGGACGACACCCTCGACCCGACCCGGCTGGTGATGCTGCCGCTGCGGCCCGAGCCGCTGGTGCGGGCGCTGCTGGTCTCCTCGCTGATCGGGATCGGCCCGCTGTTCACCCTCTGCCTGGTGGTCGGCTCGGTGATCGCGCCGGCGCACGGGGCGGCGGGCACGGTCTTCGCGGTGCTCGCGGTCCCGCTGACGATGCTGCTCTGCGTGGCGCTGTCCCGGGCCGTCACCACCGCCAACGTACGGCTGCTCAACTCCCGCAAGGGCCGTGACCTGGCGGTGCTCAGCGGGCTGGTGATCGCGGTCGGCATCCAGTTCGTCAACTTCGGCGCGCAGCGGCTCGGCGAGGCCGGCGGGCTCTCCACGCTGGAGCCGGTCGCGGACGTGGTCCGCTGGCTGCCCGGCGCCTCCGCCGTGGCGGCGGTGGACGCGGCGTCGCGGGGGTCGTACGGGGTGGCGGTCGCGCAACTGCTGGTCACGGTGGCGGCCCTGGGAGCGCTGGTGTGGCTGTGGCAGCGGGGTCTGGTCAAGCTGATGACCGCGCCGGACGGCTCCACGGTGGCCGCCGCCGCGCCGACCCGCAGGGAATCGGGCCGCACCGGGCTGTCGGGGCTGCTGCCGGAGGGCCGTACGGCGACGGTCGCGCACCGCAGCCTGCTCTACATCGCCCGGGATCCGAAGACCAAGGCGGCCTGGGTCACCGCGCTGGCGATCGGCGCGATCGTGCCGCTGATCAACGCGCTCCAGGGCACCGGCTCGATCTACTTCGCCTGCTTCGCCGCCGGGATGCTCGGCATGCAGATGTACAACCAGTTCGGCCAGGACACCTCCGCCTTCTGGATGGTCGCCCTGACGATCTCCTCCACCCGGGACGCGTACGTCGAACTGCGCGCCCGCGCCCTCGCCCTGCTGCTGATCACGCTCCCGTACACGGTGGTGGTCTGTGTGGCGACGGCGGCGCTGCTGGGCAGCTGGCAGGCGCTGCCGGGGGTGCTCGGCATCTCCTTCGCGCTGCTGGGCGCGATGCTGGGGATCGGTGCGGTGGCCTCGGCGCTGTTCCCGTACTCCATCCCGCAGGAGGGCGCGTTCAAGAACGTGGCGCCCGGGCAGGGCGGGCTGGCGTGGATCTCCATCCTCGGCGGCATGCTGGCCGCGCCGGTGCTGGCCGGTCCGGTGATCGCGCTGACGGTCTGGCTGCACCTGGCGGACCACCAGTCCGCGCTCTGGCTGGTGATCCCGGCCGGGGCGGTGTACGGGACGCTCCTCGGGTCGGCGGGCCTGCGCATCGCGGCCCCGCGCACGGCGAACCGGCTGCCGGAGATCCTGACGGCGGTCAGCAAGGGGTGAGGCCCGGGGTCCGTACGGCGTCCGGGCGGGGGACGCCGTGCGGGCCCGCGTGCAACCGCCGGGCGCGGCGTGGTGTTGTGATGGGTGATGGATGAGATGCCTCTTCAGACGCCCGAGCTGCTCGCGGTGGATCTCGACCGCGGCTTCGCCGAGCTGGTGCGCTCCCACGGCGGGGTCGTGTACTCCGTGCTGCTGCGCCTCTCCGGCAGCTCGCGCGATGTGGAGGATCTCGTACAGGACACGTTCCTGCGGGCGTACACCGCGCTGTCCGGGTATCCGCCCGAGCGGCGCGCGGCCCTCCAGCCGAGGGCCTGGCTGCTGGCGATCGGTACGAATGTATGGCGCAACCATGTACGGACGCTGACCCGCCGGCCGGTCGCGGAGTCGGGCGTGGACGTCGGGGAGCTGCCGCTCGCCGACGGACGGCCGGGCCCCGAGCAGCGGGCGGAGCACGTGGTCGAGCGGGAGAGGCTGGTGGCGGCGCTCGCCGAGCTGCCCGAGCGCTACCGGGTTCCGGTGGTGCTCCGGCATATCGCCGAGCTTGGGTACGCGGAGATCGGGGACCTGCTGGGGTGTCCGGTCGGCACGGTCAAGGCCCAGGTGTCACGAGGACTGGCGGCGTTGCGCGCGATGCCCCGGCTGGCGCAGGAGGAGGTGATCCGATGAGTGGTCGGTACGAGGGACCCGATGGACCGGCCGGTGCGGCGCGGGCCGGGCTGAACGGTACGGCGAGCGCCGACGGCACACCGTTCGGGTTCGACGGCCTGCGGGAGCCCATGCCGGTGGATCTGGGGATCCGGATCCTGCGGCGGGCGGGCGTCGCCGAGCGCGCGTACGACCGGTACTCCCTGGTCGAGGGCCCGGTGGTGGCGCTGTTCGTGGCCCACGGCCGGGGGGCGGTGACCGGGGCCGGTCCGGTGGACGGGTACGCGGGGCCGGAGGACTTCGAGGAGCGGCATCTGCTGCGGACCGGCCGGGCGGCGCTTCCGGCGGGCAGGCCGCTGCCGGGGGTCGTCGGGGCGCTGCGGACCGGCCGGGACCGGAACCTGCGCTACGACTACGGGGCGCTGCCGGAGTCCCGGTCCCGGGTCCTGGAGGCGGTCCGGGGCATTCCGCGCGGCCAGGTGCGGCCGGTGGCGTGGCTGGGGGCCGAGGCGGGGGTGCCGGAGGCCACGGCGGCGGAGCTGCTGGAGGCGGTCCGGTCCGGCCCGGCCCCGGTGCTGATCCCCGTCCACCGGCTCGGTGACGAGGACGGCCGGCCGGTGGAGTGCGGGCTTCCGACGGCGCTGGTCGAGCGGCTGCGGGCCCACGAGGGGATCGACGAGGAGCGGCTGGGGCGGTTCGCCGCGTCCGGTACCCACTATCTGGGCAGCGGCACCACGAGGATCTTCTGCTACCCGACCTGTGCGCACGCCCGCCGGATCACCGACCGGCACCGGGTTCCGTTCGGGTCGGTGGCCGCGGCGCGGCGGGCCGGGTACCGGCCGTGTCTGAGCTGCCGTCCGGTGGCGGCCTGAGCTTCCGTCCGGTGGCGGCCGTATCCCGGCCGCCCGGCGCCGCGCGGCCGGTCAGCGGACGAACAGGGTGAGGGCGAGGCCCAGGAGGACGAGCCCCGCGACGGCGTTGCCGATCCGGGCGGCGAGCGGGGGGAACGCGGCCTCGCCCGCCGTCCGCCGCGCCACCACCCGTACGCCCACTTCGGTGAGGACCAGCAGCCAGAGCGCGCCGATGGCCAGGTAGACCAGGGCCAGCAGGGAGAGCGCGGCGGCCGACGGGGCCTCGACGGGCAGGAACTGCGGGAGGAAGACGGTCAGGAAAAGGCCGACCTTCGGATTTCCGGCGGTGCAGAGGAAGCCGAGCAGCAGGTGTCGCGGCAGCCGGTCGGCGGGCGGTTCTCCCGCCGCGGGGGGCTGCGGGGCGGCCTGTCCGGGCCGCAGGGCCTCCCACAGGGCCCGGGCGCCGGTCAGGGCCAGCACCAGCGCCCCGGCGATCTGCCAGAGCAGGAACAGTTCGGGCCGGAGCAGCACCACGGCCATGCTGCCGGTGACCGCGGCGACGGCGTATCCGGCCCCGGCGATCAGCATGCCCGCCGCGGCGGCCAGCACCGGAGGGCGACGGCGGGCGCGGCTGACCAGGCGCAGGACCAGCATGCTGTCCGGGCCTGGACTGCAGATCACGGCCGTGCAGCTGGCGAGGAAGGCCGGGCTGGCCGCCACGGCGAGGGCCGTGGAGGTCACCGGGGGCCGCCCGGCCCGGTGGGCGCGGGGGCGGGCGCGGGGGTGACGATCAGGGCGTCCTCCATCGCGCGGACCGCCGCGGTGTCCTTGGCGACCTGCTCGGGGTCGGGGTGGGCGAGGACGACGAAGCCGAGGGTGAGGGTGGCCAGCAGGTCGCGGGTGACCTCGATCAGGTCGCCGTCGCGGAGCCTGACCGCCGAGTGGTGGTAGGAGGGCAGCTCCCGGATCCCGTGCAGGGCGGCGGTGTTGGAGACGGTGCCGGGCCGGCGGGCCATCAGGAACAGCACGGTCATGTGCCGCAGCAGGCGGTACGCCTCCGGGGCGGCCTCCTCCCCGGCGTACCAGCGGACCGCGCGGTGCACCTGGCTGTCCCCGGTCGCCGCGAGGTTGAAGGCGGGGTGGCCGCCCCCGTGCGGGCGGCAGTTGATCTCGATCAGCCGGGGGCCGTCGGCGGTGAGCATGATCTCGATGTGCGCGGTGCCGTGCCGCAGGCCCACCGCGTCGAGGACAGCCTCCGCGTAGCGGGTCAGCACCGGCACCTCGGGGGTGTCCGGAGCGACCCAGGTGAGGCTCTCGTAGACGGCCATCTGCCCGTCGTTGTCCGTCTTCCCGTAGCGGCAGATGTCGGCGACGGTGTGCCGGCCCCGGTGGCTGAAGGTGTCGACGACGAACTCGGTGCCGTGGGCGTACTCCTGGACCAGCATCCGGTCGTTGAGATTGTGCCACTGGTTGATCCGGCCGAGCTGGGCGTCGAACGGGATCCGCCAGTCCGTCCCGGCCCTCACCCGGGTGACCCCGTCGGTGCTGCCGCTCTTGGGCGGCTTGACCACGAGGTCCCTGCCGTGCAGGCCCTCCCGGTCGATCCAGGCCCGTACCGCGTCCGGGTCGTCCGTGCAGATCTGGGCGATCGTGGGGACGCCCGCGGCGCGCAGGGCCCGGTCCATGGCGCCCTTGTCCCGGCGCGCGGCGGCGAGCGCCGGAACGTTGGCCTGGTCCGGGAGCAGCCGTTCGGTGAGCTGGTCGGCGAGTTCGACGCCGCTCTCGGCGCCCGCGAGCACACAGCGCGGCGACAACGGCCGCAACGCTTCCACCAGTTGCTCCAGATCGCCGTCGAAGTGGAGGATCCGGTGGTGGAGCTCGGGGTCCCAGGAGTCGGCGTAGGCCGCGGGCACGGCCGGCAGCGAGCTGACCGCGACCGTGGCGATGCCCCGGGAGGCGAACTCCGGTGCGTACTGCGCCCCGGAGGAGAACGGATCGACGATGACGGCTGCCTGGGAGACGGGCAAGGGGTTCAACGGGGGATCCTGTTCTGCCGGGGCGGTCGCACGCCGCTCCCGCGGCGGTTCAGACCCCGGCGGTGAGCGCCGGGGACAGCGGTAGATGGCAGAGTTCCACGGCGGCGCCCGCCGGGCCCGGCAGCACCGCGGTGACGGTGTCGCCGGACCGGACGGCGGGCACCTGGCGGCGGAGCCGGGTGAGCGAGGTGCCCCGCTCGTGCCAGGGGCAGACGAGCCGTCTGCCGTCCGGGTCCGGCACGCCCAGGTTGAGCGGGCCGCCCCGGTGCGGGCAGGAGGCGGGGAGCACCGCGCCCCCGGCCTCGGTGCGGATGTACACGTACGGGAGGTCGGCGACCCGGACGCAGTTGCCCGCGCCGCCGGTCCGGAAGGTCACGAGAGGCATGTGCGGTGGTCTCCGACCGAGTAGATCTGGTAGACGCACTCGTCGGACTCGATGATCGCGCCGTGCAGGCGGTTGCGCTGGATCACCGTGCCCTCCCCCGCCTCCAGGATGCGGTAGGAGTTGAAGCCGCTGACGAAGCGCATGGTGCCGCTGACGATGTGGCAGAGTTCGTCGCCCTCGTGGCTGTGGGTGTTCGACAGTTCGCCGTGGGGTTCCACGATGTCGGCCACGGGGACGGTGACCCGGCCCTCCTGGATCGCCGCGTAGACGGGGGCGTGCAGCTCCTTGTAGCGGTCGGCGTCGTCCATCCAGGCGATCTGGGTGGCGAAGTCGTCGTCCGCGATGGTGCTCAGCAGCCGGAACTCCTCGATGCCGCGCACGATCTCCGGGATGATCTGCTCGCCGTGCCGCTCGATCAGCGGCTTCACCAGCTTGTCCAGCGCCATCCGCCCGTGGTGCTGGTCGATGTGGACGTGCTCGGAGAAGTACCGGGCGTCCGCGGCGCCCTCGAAGACGTCCGCGAGAAGGCTCTCCGCGCGGCGGCAGAAATCGACCAGCGTGCTTTCCGTGTAGTACAGCGCGCCGACATAGCGGAAGAAGTTCTCGTGGTTCTTCCCCAGGTAATGGAAGTAGTTGTTCAGCGCCAGGCTGGAGACCAGGTAGTACTGCCAGTACCGGTGGACGTCGGAGCCCAGCCCGACGGATTCCAGGGTGGCCTCGAAAAGCGTGCTGTGCTTGGTGTCGTGGACGCCGTAACCGTACTCGTCGATGAGGATCTTGAACCATTCGGACTGCTCGGGCCCGTAATAGCCGAGGACGTTCCGGGCCATCGGCGAGGCCTCGGAGAGGAAATCGGGGGCGAACTGGATCAGCCACATCCGGGCCGCCCGCCGCGGGTCGGCGGAGTCGCGGATCGCCTTCTCCGCGGGGGACGCCTCGCCCTGGGCGTAGACGTCCAGGCCTTCCAGGTAGGTGAGCAGGCCTTCGGTGGTCCAGTCGCCGCTGACCTCGACCTCCTGATCGAGGAAGCCGAAGGCGAAACGTTCCAGCGCGGGCCTGATCATCTCGCCGCGGGCCCGGTTGTCCGGGCTGTAGTAGCGGCGGAAGTCCTCCGTCAGCTTGCCGAGACCGGCCTTCGGGAAGAACACGAGGTCGGCCTCGTAGACGCTGGTGAGCAGGCGCTGGGCGGCCAGGCTGCTGTACTCCAGGACCTGTGCGCGGCCCGGCACCCGGTCGAAGTCCAGATACGGCAGCACCTGCGGGCGCAACTGCCGGCGGTAGGGGTTGTCGGAGTTCTCCCACTCCTCGTTGTCCGTGTAGACGGGGTTGGCCGCGTAGGCGATGACGGCCTCGCGGAGCGCGTCACCGCGCAGTTCGAACGGCTGGTAGGGAACAGGTGCGTGCGACATGTTCGGGTCTGCCTTCCGCTGATGAAGGGGGTGGGGCCGGGGTCCGGGAGGCCACACGAGGGGTGGCCGGACGGGGGCCGGTCCCGCGAGGGGCGGGGCTCAGGCGAGGGAGAGGCTGGTCTCGCTCCAGGAGAGGTCGAGCACCAGGGTGGATCCGGCCTCGACGTCGAGCGGTTCGGCCAGCGGGACCAGCGCCTGCATCCAGTGGGAGCCGATGTTCTCCGGCGAGTTGCGCAGGGTGACACCGCCCCCGAGGTCCATCTCGAACCAGGCGGCCAGTCCGTGCACCGTTCCCGACTCCCGTACCGGAACGGCCAGTTTGCGTCCGCCGGGCCCCAGCGGATCCGCGGAGAAGTCGAAGGAGACCAGCTCCACCGGCTCCGAGAGCGCCCGGTGCGGCCAGGTGTGCAGCCGGATCGGGAAGTGGCCCGGGGTGGCGAAGGAGTTGAGGCGGGAGACGTCGAATCCGCTGGCCGAGCCGACCCGGTTGAGATTCACCGCGTTCTCGCTCTGCAGCAGCAGGCCCAGCAACCGGGCCCGGCGCGGGAGCATCACCCCGCCCGGGGCGAGGAGTTCGGCGCGCGCGTGCCGGATCGAGGGCAGGATGCCCTCACCGATCAGACCGCAGTCCACGATCTCGGAGATCACCGCGTCCACCCGCCGGGGCAGCTCCCGGCCGACCACCAGCTCGTCGGAGCGGCAGGACAGCACGGTCACCCGGTCGGCGAAGCCCTCGGCCGCCACCACCTGCCGGGCCACCTCCGCCATCAGCGGGTTCGCCTCGCAGCTGTAGACGTGGGCGGCCCCGGCGCGCACGGCCATCATCGCCAGCAGGCCGGTGCCCGCGCCGATGTCCAGCACCGTGCCGCCCCGTGGGACGACCCGCTCCAGGGCGGTGGCCAGGGCGTCGTTGCGCTCGTGGTCGTTGAGCATGGCGAAGTGCCAGCGCGGCACCGACGCGCGGGCGAACTCGCGGAAGGCGGGGAGCGCCGTCGACAGTCCGTCCGGCTCGGCCAGCACCTGGGCCGTCGCCTCCGCGACCCGGCTGAGCTCCTGGGCCCTGGCGCGGAGTCCCGCCAGGGCCAGTCGTATGTCGCCCTCAGCCGTCAGATCGGTGATGCTCGTCAATTGAGGCATGTCGATTCGCAGACTCCTAAGCGGAATGGCATTCGAGACACGCTGGCACGGGAAACGGCGCCGGGCCGCCCTGACCGGGCCCCGGTCTGCCCCTTGCCCCGTTCGGGAATAGCACCGCACGCGAGAGGAACATGGATTTACGGGTGGTGTCGAAAAGTCGAACCTGTGCCGGCGGTGGAGTTCCCGGAAGGGAATTCCTGTGTTCGGTTCCCTCTGCGCCGCGTCGATTAGAGCATTGCCCCGAGTACAGGGCAAGGGCATGCGCCGAGGAGCAGTACTTGGCCCCGGCGGGTCTCAATGACCTCGGGAATAAGCCCAGTTGGGCCGCACCGGAGGCGGGAATCCGTTCTTCACCGGCTGCGGGGGGCCCGGCCGCGCGGGTGCGAGGGTTCGGTCCTGACCGGGTGCGGGGAGCCGGGCTGCGGGGGGCCCGGCTTCGCCGCCCGCGGGGCGGCCTCCAGGCGCAGGGCGGCGGCCGTCATCGCCAGGGTGGTGTGCCGGTACCAGGCCACCCAGCGGCGCACATGGTGGCTGCTGAGCCCGGCCCGGGCGTCGGCCTCGTGGACGGCCCGGGCGGCGGCCGGGCCCGCCGCGGTCATCGTGCGGGCCGCCGGGATCCCGGGGGCGGAGAGCGAGGCGTGCAGCAGGAAGCGGGAGATACGGCCCGAAGGGTGGCGGCGGGCGAGAAGGGTGAGGCCGAAGCCGGGGGCGGGGCGCCCGAACGCGGCTCCGAGGCTCCGGCTGAGCAACTGCCAGGACTCGTTCTGCCGGGACTCCGCGGGCGGCACCGGGGGGCCGGGGATCTGCGGCAGCTCGACGCAGAACGGCAGGCGCTGGTGGCAGAGCCACCGGCGCAGCCCGGGGTCGGCGAACTCCGGTCCGCCGAAGACCCAGCCGATGGGGACCGAGGCCGCGACCGCGCGCTCCAGCATCTCCTGGCCGAGGTCGGCCATGCTCTGCGGCCGGACGCGCTCCGGCGGCACCCCGGCCCGGGCGCAGCGCTCCGGGTCCGAGGTCCACCGCGGCGGCAGGTGCAGCTCCCGGTCGATCAGGCCACCCACGCCCCGGGACACGTAGCAGAGCAGGGCCGCCACCTGGGTGTTGCGCTCATGGCCCGCCGCCCCGGCCGGGGTGACCGCGACCGCCCCGGCGCCCGCGCGCACCGTCTCGTGGCGGCAGAGCACCACACAGGGCCCGGAGGCCCCCAGGCGCGGCACCACATGCGAGCGGACGCTGTCGCGGAGCAGGTCGGCGTCCCAGACCGTGCGGGTGAGCAGCCGCTGGGTGCTCCACACACTGCCGGACCCCGCCCGGGCGGCGATCTCCACGGCGCTGCCCCGGGCAGGGTCGGCCAGCAGTGCCTGTACGTAGGCCAGCGCCAGGTCACGCGGCTCCGCCCGGGCGAAGTGGCCGCCGAGGAGCGCCAGCATCTCGGGGGGAGCGGGGGGACGGGCGGGGGCGGCGGGACGGGCCGGACGGGATCGAGACGAACGAGGTAAGCCGGTCACAGCCGAAACCTCCGATAGGTCTAGACCTGAATATGCGCGGCGAGGATAGTCGGTCCCCGGCGCTCCGGGTAACCCCCCGGAAGCGCCCGGTGACAGCGGCGCAGGTCCACGGTCCGGGCCGGGTCGGACGCCCCC
Source organism: Streptomyces araujoniae (assembly GCF_050871195.1). Taxonomy (NCBI): domain Bacteria; kingdom Bacillati; phylum Actinomycetota; class Actinomycetes; order Kitasatosporales; family Streptomycetaceae; genus Streptomyces; species Streptomyces araujoniae. The sequence goes on along the minus strand of NZ_CP194070.1, from coordinate 4,615,429 downwards.
GTACAGCACCGGCGCCACCCGGTCCGGGAGCACCGGCGCAGCCCCGCACCGCCCCCGCGGGAATCCGTACACCCCGCCACGGCACCCGGGCGCGCCCCGGACCCGCCGCCCCGTGCCGTCCCGCGCACCCCCGTCCACCCCGCGCACCCCCCGGGCGCCACTCCCCGTACCCCGCCGCCCCGTGCCGTCCCGCGCACTCGTCCACCCCGCGCACCCCCGTCCACCCCGCGCACCCCCCGGGCGCCACTCCCCGTACCCCTCCGGCCCACCGCCCCGTGCAATCCCCGTGCCGCTCTGTGCAACCCGCGTGCCGCGCCCGGTGTTTCCTCCACGTCCGCATCGATCAGACCCCCGACTCCAGACGAGGCGTGAGATGAGCGAACCCACCGAGCTGAGCGCCATCCGGCTGGCCGAGGCGATCCGCAACCGCGAGATCTCCCCGGTCGAAGCGGTCCAGGCCGCGCTGGACCGGATCGAGAAGGTCAACCCGGCCGTCAACGCCTTCGTCACCGTCTGCGGTGAGCGCGCGCTCGAACGGGCCGCCGAGGCCGAACGGGCCCTCGCCGACGGCACCGCGACCGGTCCGCTGCACGGTGTCCCCATCGGGGTGAAGGACCTCGACCCGGTGGCCGGGGTCCGGATGGCCCGCGGCTCGCTCGTCTTCGCCGAGGACATCCCGCAGGAGACCATCCTCTGCGTCGAGAAGCTCGAACAGGCCGGCGCGATCGTCGTGGGCAAGACCAACACCCCCGAGTTCGGCTTCAAGGCCACCACCGACAGCGCCCTGTTCGGCCCCGCCTCCACCCCGTTCAACCGGGCCATGAACGCGGGCGGTTCCTCCGGCGGCAGCGCCGCCGCGGTCTCCTCCGGCATGGTGCCGCTGGCCCAGGGCTCCGACGCGGGCGGATCGCTGCGCGTGCCCGCCGCCTTCTGCGGGGTCTTCACCCTGATGCCGACCTTCGGCCGGGTGCCGGTGCCCGCCAAGCCCAACGCCTTCCGCCGGTTCAACCCGATGGTCTGTTACGCGCCCCTCGCCCGCACCGTCGCGGACGCCGCACTCGGCGTCGACCTGATGTCCGGCGCCCACCCCTACGACCCGTACTCGTTCCCCGCCCCCGAGAAGCTCACCGACGCCCTCCACGGGGACCTCACCGGGCTCACCGTCGGCTACAGCCCCGACCTCGGCGGCTACCCGGTCGAGCCGGAGGTCGAGGCCGCCGTCCGGGCCGCCCTGCCCGCGCTCCGCGACGCCGGGGCCACGGTCGAGGAGACCGGCTTCCGGCTGCCCCTGCCGCACGGGGACCTCACCGCCATGTGGCGCCGCTACCTGTCGGTCGCGCACGCCGAGTCCGCCGCGATCTCCCGCGACAACGGGATCGACCTGCTCGGCGCCTACGCCGGCTCCATCGACCAGGGCTATCTGGACTCCGTCCGGGTCGGGGAGTCGTTCAGCGCCGTCGACTTCCGGCTGGAGGACCTCGACCGCACCCGGGTGCTCTACGCCTTCGAGGAGCTCTTCGACCGGTACGACCTCGTGGTCAGCCCGGTGAACGCCGTCGCCGGCATCCCCAACTCCGCCGGACGCGACACGGTCGGCCCCGACACCGTCGAGGGCCAGGCGGTCGACCCGTTCGTCGGCTGGTCCCTCACCAGCCCGTTCAACCTGATCGGCAGTCCCGCCGCCTCCGTTCCCGTCGGCCGGGCCCGCAACGGCGTCCCCGTGGGACTGCAGCTGGCCGCCCGCCGCCGGAACGACGCCCTCGTCGTCCGCGCCGCGGCCGCCATCGAGAGCCGGCTGCCCTGGGCGGCCGGCTACGAGGACCTGGACCTGGACGCCACCACCGTCTGACCCGGCCACCGTCCGACCCGGCCACCGGCCGGACGGACACCGGCAGCCACCGGGGCCGTCCGGGCGGGCGGCCCCCTCCCCGGGCGGGGAGCGAAGATCGGAGAAACCCGTGCACACCACCACCGGCGGGCGCAGCGGAGTCGGCGGCAGCGCCGCCCTTCTCGTGCTGCTGGTCGGACAGGCGATGGCCAACATCGACCTGGCGATCGTCAACCTCGCCGTACCCGCGATCAGCACCGACCTCGACGTCGGCAGCTCCGAGCTGACGCTCATCGTGACCGCGTACGCGCTCTGCTCCGCCGTGCTCCTCGCCCCGGCCGCCCGGCTCGGCGAACGCCAGGGCGTCCGCCGGGTCTACCTCTGGGGGCTGACGCTCTTCACCTTCGCCTCCGTGGTCTGCGGGCTGGCGACCAGCGCCGCCGTCCTCATCGCCGGACGGTGCCTGCAGGGGGCCGCGACCGCCCTGATGATCTCCCAGGTGCTGGTCGGCATCCACCGCTGGTTCACCGGCCCGGCCCGCGCCCGCGCCCTGGGCTGGAACGTGCTCACCCTCTCCGGCGGCGCCGCGCTCGGCCAGGTCCTCGGCGGCACCATCGTCTCCGCCGACCTGCTGGGCACCGGGTGGCGGGCCGTCTTCCTGCTCAACCTGCCCATCGGCGTGCTGATCCTGGCGCTCGGCCTCTTCCTGCTCCCGCACGACCGCCCCGCCACCGCACCCGGCCGGGGCGACAACGACATCCCCGGCACCGTGCTGCTCGCCGCCACCGTGCTCGCCGTCCTCATCCCGCTCAGCCTGGAGCGGCCCGACTGGATCTGGGTGCTGCTGGCCGCCGCCGTACCGCTGGCCGTGCAGTTCATCCGTACGGAACGGCGGGTCATCGCCCGCAACGGCACGCCCGCGCTCGACCTGCGCCCGCTGAGCGCCACCACCGTCCGCTGGTCGCTGGCCTCCTACGCCGGCACCACGCTGACGTACATCGCCATGCTCTACCTGCTCTCCCTCCACCTCCAGCAGCAGCTGGGCCTCCCGGCCTGGCAGGCGGGCCTGGTCCCGCTCGGCTGGGTCCTCGCCTTCGGTCTGGCCGGCCCCGCCTTCGCCCGCTCCCCGCAGGCCCTGACCCGCTTCCTGCCGTTCATCGGCTGCGCCATGCTCACGGTGACGTACGCGCTCGCCTCCTTCGTCCCCGCCGGTGCGGGCACCGCCATCTGGCCGCTGACCGCCGTGCTCTGCATCGGGGGCTTCGGCCTGGGCATCAACCACACCTCGCTGCTCAACCTGCTCACGGCCACCGTCTCGCCCCGTCACGCCGGGACGCTCAGCGGCACCGTCAACACCCTCTCCACCGTCGTCGGGGTCACCGGCGTCGCCCTCTTCGGCGCCGCCTACTCCTGGTTCAGCCGCAGCGACTGGGCCGGGTCCGCGACCGCCTGGGTCCTCACCTGCGCCGGGCTCGCCCTCATCGCCGGGCTCTGCAGCTTCGCCGCGCTCCGCGCCATCGCCACCGCCCCGGACGGCCCTGCGGACCCCGACGCCACGGCCGACGCAACCGTCGCGCCCACCACGGTGTTCTCCACCAAGGAGAACACCGGACACACGACCCCCGCCGACTGATCCGCCCGCACCGCCCGCTCCCCCGGCGGGAGGCGCCGAACCACGAAGGACGACCAGCGATGACCGCGCCCGAACCGCACTCCCTCCAGGCCAAGGCAGCCCTGTTCGACCTCGACGGCACCCTGGTGGCCACCGAGCACCGCAGCCGTGCGGCCTGGACCCGGCTCTTCACCACCCACGGCCTGCCCGTCGACGACGCGCTGCTGGCGACCTTCGTCGGGCGGCGCGGCCAGGAAGCCCTGGCCGACCACGTCGACCGGTTCGGCGGGCCCACCGTCGACGAACTCTTCGAGGAGGCGTGCGGCTATCTGATGGGCCCGGACAGCCCGCCGCCGTACGCCGTTCCCGGGGCCGCCGGCCTCCTCGCCGACCTGCACGGCCGCGGTGTGCCCCTCGCCGTGGTCACCTCGGGGCTGCGGGCCCACGCCACCGAGCTGCTCGAACACGTCGGCGGCGCCGGACTCTTCCAGGTCATCGTCACCGCCGAGGACGTCCAGGCGGGCAAGCCCGACCCCCAGGGGTATCTGGCCGCCTGCCGGGCCCTCGGGGTCCACCCCGCCGACGGGATCGCCTTCGAGGACGCCCCGGCCGGGGTCAGCGCCGCCGCGGCCGCCGGGCTGCGCTGCGTCGCGCTCACCACCACCCACCCGGCGGCCGACCTGGCCCACGCCGATGTGGTGGTGCCCGACCTCACCGCCCTGCGCTGGGCCCGGGACGCCGAGGACCGCTGACCACCGGCCGGGCCCGGGGCCCGACGGCAGCAGGCCCCCGGCCCCGTACGCCGGTGACCGCCGGCCTCGTACGCCGGTGACCGCCGGGCGCTCAGGCCGGTGACCGCCGGTCCCGTACGCCGGTCCCTCGGCGCCCGTCCCGTACGCCGGTCCCGTCCGGCATCACCGAAAGTCACCCGACCCCCTGGGGAGCCGCGAACATGTCCGCCGCCCGCCCGTCCGAGCCCGCCGCCCTGGCCGCCTCGGTCACCAGCAGCCTGGTCCTGGTCCACGACCCGGTGTGCCGCGCGACCGCGCCCGACTACTGGGACTGGTCGGCCGACGCCCATCGCACCGCCGTGCGGGCGCTCACCGCGATCGACGACGAGCGCGTCCGGACGGCGGCCGGACGCCTCACCGGCGACCCCGCCGACGACACGGCCGCCGCGGCCCTCACGACGGCGCTCACCACGCTGCTGTCGCGCCCGGACGGTCCGGGCGACACCGCCGCCGGCGCGCTGCGCGACGCCGCCGCCCGCACCGAGTCGCTCTCCCGGCTGCTCGTCCGGCCCGGCTCCCCCTCCCCGTCCGGGCCCGCCGGGGAGGCACCCGGCGCCGAGGAGCTGCTGGCCGCGGTGGCCCGCAAGCCGCACGGCGGCGACCACCCCGTGGACGCCGCCGTGGTCATCCCGTTCCGCGCCCCCGACGACGCCACCGGCCGGGTCCGCAACCTGGCCGCCGTCCTCAACGCGCTGGCCGACCAGTCCCACCCCCGCGACCGCTACCGCGTCGTCGTGGTGGAGAGCGACAGCCGGTCGCGCTGGCGCGACCTGTTCGCGGACGCCTGCGACGCGTACGTGTTCGCCCCCGATCCGGGCCGGTTCAACAAGTCCTGGACGGTGAACGTCGGCGTGGTCCACGGGGCCCGCCCCGCCGAACTGGTCTGCGTCCTGGACGGGGACATCCTCGTCGACCGGGACTTCGTCGCCCGCGCCGTCGAACGGTTCGCGCGCCCCGGGACCCAGGCCCACTGGCCGTTCGAGGACATGCTCTTCCTCGACCCCTCCGCCAGCTCCCGCGCCGTCCGCGCCCGGTGCCTCGACGGGGCCGCCGAGCCCGGCCGGGAGCGGCTGCGCGGTGTCCTCCTGCGCCGGCCCCCGGGGGGCTGCGTCTGGCTGCGCGAGGACCTGTTCACCCGGATCGGCGGCATGGACGAGCGGTTCTGCGGCTGGGGCGGCGAGGACCAGGACTTCGTCTGGCGCGCCGAGCGGTACGGCCCGATGGACCGGCACGGCGATCCGCTCGTGCACCTGCACCACGACCGCGCCGCCCACCGCGGCGACGGCGGCATCCCCTTCTACGAGGAGGTGGAGCGCGCCGGGTTCTGCAGCTGGCCCTGCGACTCCGACTTCGGCCGCCTGGACAGGAACTCCGGCGCGTCCGGCGGAGGATGAGCACCGCGCCCGGCCCGGCCGCCACCCCTCACCCGCCTCCCGACCAGAGACGAGGACCGACCATGGACACCCGGCACACCGTCATCGAATCCGGCCTCGGCCCCCTCACCGTCGTCGCCCGGGGGCAGGCCCTGACCGGCCTGTACTTCGCCGACCACGTCCGCCGCCCCGCCGAGGAGGCGCTCGGCCCCCGGGTCCCGGCCGAGGACGACCCCCTGTTCGCGGAGGCCGCCGAGCAGCTCCACGACTACCTCGCCGGGCGGCGCGACGCCTTCGCCCTGCCGCTCGCACCCGAGGGGGACGCCTTCCAGCACGCCGTCTGGGACCTGGTCGGGGCGATCCCCCACGGCGGGACCACCACGTACGGAACGATCGCGGAGCGTCTCGGCGCCCCCGGGCTCGCCCAGCGCGTCGGCCAGGCCGTGGGGGCCAACCCGCTCTGCGTCCTCGTCCCGTGCCACCGGGTCGTCGGCGCCGACAACTCCCTCACCGGCTACGCGGGGGGCCTCGCCCGCAAACGCGCGCTGCTCACCCTGGAGGAACCCGCCGAGGTGACGGCCTCACGCCTGTTCTGACCGTCCTTCCGTCCATCCCGTCGCGCCTGTTCCGACCGCCCCGTCACACCTGTTCCGACGGTCCCGTCCCGGGGCGCCCCGCCCGGAGCGCCCCTCCCGACAGCGAAAGCACCACCATGAACCACTCCGCCGGTCTGCCCGCCACCCTCTTCGACGACGCCTTCGGGTCCGGCGGGGCGCCACGGACGGCGGCCGACGGCGAGCTGCCCGCGCTCCAGGGCCTGGACTGGGCAGCGCTGTACGCGCGGCTGAACGAGAACGGGGTGGCGCTCACCGAGCCGCTGCTCTCGCCCGAGCAGTGCGAGGAGGTGATCAGGACCTACGAGAACCCCGCGCTGTTCCGCTCCACCGTGGTGATGCAGCGGCACCAGCTCGGCCGCGGCACCTACAAGTACTACGCCGACCCGGCCGCGGTCCCCCTCGTCCGGGCGCTGCGCGAACAGCTGTATCCGCCCCTGGCGTGGATGGCCAACCAGTGGGCGCCGCTGCTGAACGAGCGCGCCTTCCCCGCCACCCTGGACGAACTGCTCGCGGAGTGCGCGGCCAACGGCCAGACCCGGCCCACCCCGCTGATCCTGCACTACGGCGAGGGCGACTACGCCTGCCTCCACCAGGACGTCTACGGCGACATCGTCTTCCCGTTGCAGATCACCGTCATGCTCACCCGGCCCGGGGAGGACTTCACCGGCGGGGAGAACGTCTTCGTCGAACAACGCCCCCGGGCCCAGTCACGGGCCGTCGTCGTCAGACCGTTGCTGGGCCAGGCGATGATCTTCCCGGTCCGCCACCGTCCCGTACGCGGCGAGCACGGCTTCCGCCGCCATCCGATGCGGCACGGCACCAACGCCGTGGAGTCCGGCCGCCGCACCACCCTCGGCGTCATCTTCCACAACGCCCGCTGACCCGCCCGCGCAGCAAGGAGGCACCATGACCGACACCGCTCCCCCGACCGGCCCCCTCGGAGACCGGGTCGCAGCGGGCGACTGGGACGCGCTGACCAGCGAGCTGGACCTGCACGGCAGCGCGCTGACCTGGCCGCTCCTCACCCCGGCCGAATGCGCGGAGATCGCCGGACTGTACGACGAGGACGACCGCTTCCGTACGACGGTCGACATGGCCCGCCACCGCTTCGGCTCCGGCCAGTACCGCTACTTCACCCATGATCTGCCCGACGCCGTACGGACGTTGCGGGAGGCGTTCTATCCGCGCCTGCTGCCCGTCGCCCGCGCCTGGGCCGGGAAGCTCGGCCGGCCCGCGCCCTGGCCCGACACCCTGCGGGAGTGGCTCGCGATGTGCCACGACGCCGGGCAGGACCGCTCGGCCCAGATCCTGCTGCGGTACGGCCCCGGCGACTGGAACGCCCTCCACCGGGACGTGTTCGGGGACATGGTCTTCCCCCTCCAGGTCGTCATCGGCCTCGACGCGCCCGGAACCGACTTCACCGGCGGCGAGTTCCTCATGACCGAGCAGCGCCCCCGCGCCCAGACGCGCGGCTCGTCCACCACCCTGCCGCAGGGGCACGGACTGGTCTTCACCACCCGCGACCGGCCGGTCCCGTCCAAGCGCGGCTGGTCCAACGGCCCCATGCGCCACGGGGTGAGCACCGTCCGCTCGGGCCACCGCCGCACGCTCGGCCTGGTCTTCCACGACGCCGCGTGAACCAGGCGACGGGTGGTGTCATGCGAGGAGCGACGGGTGACGTGCGAGGAGCGACGGGTGTCATGCGAGGAGCGACGGGTGACGTGCGAGGAGTGACGGGATGAACGTCCGCAAGGGGTGGCGGCAGCGCCGCTCACCGCTCATCAGCGCCCTGGACCAGGCGGCGTACGGTGATCTCGTCGCCGCTGCGCCCGCACCCCACACCGGGGCTGAACTCGCCGCCCTGACGGCCCTGTTGGCCGGGTCGCGGAAACAGATCGGGGCCGTCGCGGTGGGCCGCAGCAGGGACGCGCCCTCCCGGGCCGCCGCCGAGGCCTTCACCGCCGCGTGGGAGGCCCGCGGCGGGACGGTGCTCGCCGTGGTGGACTGGCCCGAGAGCGCCGCCTCCTGGCTGCGCCCGGCGGTCCGGCTGACGGAGACGGCACCGGACGCCTGGGTGGTGGCCGCGGCCCCGCTCGGCTTCGCCCAGCTCGCCCGCCGTCTGCGCCACTCCACCGACTGGGACCCCGCCCGCACCTACGCCTTCGCCGCCCTCGGGGACCCCCGCCTCCCGGACCTCGCCGGGGACGGGACCCTGCACGGCCTGCGCGGCGCCACGGCGGACGGCGGCACCTGGGAGGTACGCCACGACGAGGTGGCCGTCCTCCCCCCGGCCGCGGGCCCCCGCTAGGGCCGCTCCCGCAGGGCCGCGGGCCGCGTCACGGGGCGGCCGAGGGCCGCTCCCGGAATCTCATCCCGGGGGCGGCCGAGACCCGCTCCCCCAGGGCCTCGGGCCCCCGTCACGGGGCGACCGGCTCCCGGTCGCCCCGGGGGTCCTCGGCGAGCTGTTCCAGGAACGGCTCGACCGCCGCCCGCCACCCCTCCGGCTGGTCGTAGTGGACGAGATGGCCCGCGTCGGCCACCTCCGCGTACTGGCCGCGCGGCAGGACCCGCACCATCTCCTGCGCCTCGGCCCGGCCCAGCTCCCCGTCGAGCCCGCGCAGCACCAGGGCGGGGCAGCGGACCTGCGCCAGCTCCTCCCAGTGGGCGTCGAAGACCCAGGTGGCGCGGGAGCGGAGCATCTGGTGGCGGGAGAAGACCGGGCGCCAGCCGTCCTCGGTCTCCGTCATCACCTCGGCGTAGAACTCGCCGCGCGAGGGGTTCGGCCGCTCCACCCAGGGGTCGTCCTCACCGAACCACTTCCGGACGTCGGCCAGCGTGGCGAAGGGCAGCGGCCAGGACGCGAACCAGTCGGTCCACTCGCGCTGCGAGGCGGCCCCGAGGGCGGAGGCCCGCATGTCGCAGATGACGAGGGCGCGCACGAGGTCGGGGCGCTTGGCGGCGAGCTGCCAGCCGGTGAGCGCGCCCATCGCGTGGCCGACGACGGTGACGGGCCCGAGCCCGAGCTGTTCGATGGCGGCCTCGGCATCGCCGACGTACGCCTCGCGGGTGTACGGGCCTTCGGCCGGCTTGTCGCTGCGGCCGTGGCCGCGCTGGTCGAGGCCGACCGCGCGATAGCGCTCGGCGAGCCAGCGGGCGGTGGGGGCCCAGTGGGAGGCCCGGCCCATCAGCCCGTGCAGCAGTAAGACCCCGGGGGCTCCGGGCGCCTGATCCGCTCCGGGGGCCCGGCCCGCGCCGGCGGCGTCGCCCGTTCCGGGAGGCCGACCCGTTCCGGGGGTGTGGCCCGCGTCCTCCCCGACCGTCCCCGTGTGCTCCTTCGGCGGATCCGCGAACTCCCACGCCGCGAGGCGTGCGCCGTCGGTTCCGGTCACATCGATGCGCCGCACCATGGTCCTGGCACCCCCTTCTGGTCCTCGGTCACTCACCGCGTGGTCGCACAACGCCAGACTATCGAACTCTTATTCGAAAACAGGGGTCCGCCGCTCAACACCCCACGTTCGAGTGACACCCGGCGAGGGTTGCGGCCGGACGCCCTGGGGAGATCTCCAACGGGAGGCGGACCGCTCGGGGACAGGGGTCCGCAGGGAATGACCTTGAGAGCTCGGGGCTCCGGGTCAGCACAGGGGAGGACCGACCCCGGCGCCTTCGGGCGCCGGGGTCGACATCTGTTCGCGACAACGATGCCAGAGCGGTCGAAGAACGGCGGAGGCGACGCCGAACCGCCCCTGACCAGGGCATCCGGGACCGCGGCAACCACCGGACGGCGGGCGTGCCGATACGACGGGCGCATTCCCTGCTCCCTCCCCGACCGTGCCGACCGCATCCGGTCCGGCACCCTCAGGTCATATGCCTGGCCTCAGCCTGGCACGCGATCCGCCCGGCCGCTGCCATTCCGAGGGAAACCCACCCGGCTCCGTGCCGGCCCGTCCGGGACCCACCCCGTCCCGTCCGGCGTTCGACGGCGGAACCCTCAGCGAGGTGGCGGAACCCTCGGCGAGGCGAGCGACGCGGGGACAGGCTCCCCGCCCCAAGGGCCGACCGGAACCCCGACGCCCAAGGCGTCACCGCGTCACCGCGTCAGCGCTTGGCGACGAACACGTGCGAAGCGACCTCCGAGTCCAGCTCCGCCGCCTCCCCGCTCGACCCGACCAGCACCCCGCCGGGCGACTCCGTCACGCTCACGACCGACCCGGGCTGCACCCCGGCCCGCCGCAGCGTGTACATCAGCTGGGCGTCCGTCTGGATCGGCTCCCCGATCCGCCGCACGACCACGGTCTTGCCCTCCGCGCCCGGGTCCAGCTCGGCCAGGCTCACCATCGAGGCGTCCAGGAACGGATCGGCCTCGGCCTTCTCGCCCAGCTCCTCCAGGCCCGGGATGGGATTCCCGTACGGAGACTCCGTCGGGTGGCGCAGCAGCTCCAGCACCCGCCGCTCCACGGCCTCGCTCATCACGTGCTCCCAGCGGCAGGCCTCGGCGTGGACCTGCTCCCACTCCAGGCCGATCACGTCGACCAGCAGGCACTCGGCGAGCCGGTGCTTGCGCATGACGCGGGTGGCCAGGCGGCGGCCCTCCTCGGTCAGCTCCAGATGGCGGTCGTCCGCGACCTGGACCAGGCCGTCGCGCTCCATGCGGGCCACCGTCTGGCTGACCGTGGGACCGCTCTGGTCGAGCCGTTCCGCGATCCGGGCGCGCATGGGGACCACGCCTTCCTCTTCGAGTTCGAGGATGGTGCGGAGATACATCTCCGTGGTGTCGATCAGTCCGGACATACGTGCCCCTCGATGCTGTGACAGAAGACGTCGTGCGATGGCCCTCCACCAATTCTGACGCATCGCACCGACAACCGTGCCGCGCCGGTCGAAGACCGTGCGACGGCCGGACGGCGGAGGGCGTCGGGCGGTATTGACAGGCCACTGGTCCAGACCGCAACGTGATCGGCGGCACAGCCATTCCCGCCCCGCAGAAACCCGTCGAAAGGGTCCTTCCCGATGAGCGAAAGCAAGCTGGCCGGTCAGTTCTTCGATGCGGCGATCGGACTGCTCCAGCGGGTACGGGACGAGGAGTCGGACACCATCGCGGCCGCCGGGACCGCCATCGCGGACACCGTCGAGGCGGGCGGCCGGCTCTTCGCGTTCGGCGCCGGGCACTCCTCCCTGGCCGCCCAGGACGTGGTCTACCGGGCAGGCGGGCTGGCCCTGATGAACCTGCTCACCGTGCCCGGCACCGTCGGCGTGGACGTCATGCCCGCCACCCTCGGCTCCGCCCTGGAGCGGGTGGACGGCCTGGCCTCGGCGGTCCTGGACTCCAGCCCCGCCACCGCCGGCGACGTCCTCGTGATCATCTCGCTCTCCGGCCGCAACGCGCTCCCGGTCGAGATGGCCCAGAACGCCCGGGCCCTCGGGCTGAAGGTGATCGGCGTGACCTCGGTGGCGTACGCGGAGAACACCCGCTCCCGGCACACCTCGGGCGGCTTCCTGCGCGACCACTGCGACATCGTGCTGGACAGCAAGATCGCGATCGGGGACGCGGAGCTGACCGCCCCCGGCATCGAGGCCCCCTTCGCCCCCGCCTCCACCGTCGTGACCAGCGCGATCATGCAGTCGATGATGGCGGCGGCGGCCGAGCGGCTGGTGGCGCGCGGGATCGAGCCGCCGCTGCTGCGCTCGGGGAACGTCGACGGCGGCCACGACTGGAACGGCCGGGTGATGACGGAGTACCGGGAGCGGATCTTCTACCGCCACTGACCCCCGGCCCCCTCCTCCCTCACCCGGCGCGTGGCGGCGGGCCCGCGCCGGGTGGGAGGGCTCGATCAGCGGCCGTACGGTCTCGGGCTGGAGGGCGCCACCACGGGCCGCCACCACGGGCCCGCGGTGGCGCCCGCAGCCCGATCGCCCCGGCCCCGGACCCCGTACCGTCCCGCCCGACCGCGACGCCCCGCCCCGGCGGCTACTCCGCGCGCTCCCCCGAACCCGCCCCCACCGCCCGGGCCAGGTCCACGGCGCCCGCGACCCGGGCGGCGACCGTCTCCGCGTACGCCGTGTCCGGGCGTTCGAAGGCGGCCCGGTTCGCCGCGCGGAGGAACGTCAGGACGCCCAGCGTCCGCCCCCGGCTCCGGAGCACCGTGGACAGGGCGTGGGCCGCGTCCCGGGGCCAGCGCCGGTCCGCCGCCCAGGCCGCCGCGCCTTCCGCGTCCCCGGCGCCCGCACCCGCGCTCGTACGGACCGAGCCGGTGCGCTCGACGGCCTGGAGGGCGGGGTGGCCGGGGCCGTAACGGACGGGGATGGAGCCGCCCGCGACCAGCAGGCAGGGGCCGGGCGCGTCGGCGGGGGTGGCGGCCGTACGGACCAGGCGCTCGCCCTCCACGAGGTCGAGCAGGACGTGGTCGGCGAACCCGGCCAGGGCGAAGTCGAGCAGGGAGGTCGCGGCCTCCATCGGGTCCTCGCACTCGGAGACCGTACGGGCCGCCCGGTGCAGCTGCCCGGTCCGGAACCGCAGCCGGTCCGCCTCCTGCTGGGCGAGCTTCTTGGCCGTCACGTCCCGGAACATCCACCCGACCCCGAGCGGAACCGGTTCCTCCGTGAGCGGTGAGGCCAGCCGCAGGAACCCGCTGCGCCAGCACCGCCGCCGCTCGCCCTCCGCCGTCCGCAGCGTCACCCAGAACTCCGCCGGAGCCCCCGGCGCCCCTTCGGCCAGCACATGGGCCAGGGCGGCCTCCAGCTCCTCCACGCCCTGGACCACCAGCTCGCCGAGCGGCCGGCCCAGCAGGCCCGTACGGGTGCCGCCCAGAGCACGGCCGGCGTACGCGTTGACGACGGTCGGGCGGAGGTCGACGTCGACGAGCACCACCCCCCAGGAGACGTCCTCCAGCAGCGCTTCGCTGAGCGCGATGGCGCGCTCCAGGTCGATCTGCGCGTGCACCTCGCTGAACGCGCAGTAGACCCCGGCCGGTTTGCCTCCGGCGCCCAGGACCCGGGCGGACTGGGTCCGCACCAGCACCCGGCTGCCGTCCTTGCGCAGCAGCGCGAACTCGTGGACCTGGCGCCCCGGCGCGTCCATGGCGGCCATCAGCCGCCCCTGCACCTCGTGCGCGTCGGCCCGGCGCACCGCCCACCCCGCGAACCCCTTGCGCCCCACGGCCTCCTGGGCGGACCAGCCGAGGATGCGCTCGGCCTCGCGGTTCCAGTGGGTGACGGTGCCGCCCGCGTCGAAGGCGCAGAGGGCGGCGTCCATGCCGTCGAGCAGGGCGGCGAGCAGTTCGGCACCGGAGTCGGCTCCGGACCCGGCCCCGGAGCCGGGCGGGGCGGAACGAGCACCCTGCCCGTCCGGACCGCCCTGTCCGCCCTGTCCGTCGGCCCGGCCGGGCTCGTCGGGCCCTTCGTCCGGTCCCAGCGCGTCGGTGGTCCCGCTGCTCCTGGAAGCACCCACTCCGTACCCCCCGCAGAACGTGTCGGCCGTTTCCCCGCGCGTCACCACGCGTATTGCTGCACGTCAGACCATTGAACTCGAACGTGACCCAGCGCACATCCCACTTCGCCAAATAAATCGGTTGAACGGCCGCCGGGCCCGCTCCTAGGCTTCACAGCACACAAGAAAGGAGGTGTTCCGGAAGTGATTTCTCTTCGGACTCGTGAGGTGGCTGCGGGCTGACGCCCGTTGTCACGCACTTTCGCAGTGCATGGCCGGATGCCGGCCAATACCCAGCAGTCACCGACCCGCAGGCTCGCCGGTAAGTCCGGCCGGCTCCTCTGTGCACGGAGGACCCAGAGCCTGCGGGTTTCTGCGTTTCCCCAGGTGGAAGCCCGCCCACCCCGTCCGTCGGCTCCGTCAGCTCCATCGGCTCCGTCAGCTCCATCACCTCCATCGGCTCCGTCAGCTCCATCGGCCTACGGGCTGAGCCGCTCCACCCGCCAGGAACCGCCCTCCCTGACGTACCGCAGCCGGTCGTGCAGCCGGTTCCCGTGCCCCTGCCAGAACTCGACGGTCGCGGGCACCACACGGAAGCCGCCCCAGTTCGGCGGGGCGGGCACCGTCTCGCCCTCCGGGTAGCGCGCGGCCAGTTCCTCGTACCGCTCGATCAGCTCTTCGCGGGAGCCGATGACGGTGGACTGCTCGCTGGCCCAGGCGCCGAGCCGGGAGCCGTGCGGCCGGGTGCGGAAGTAGTCGGCGGTCTCCTCGCGGGAGACCCGGGAGGCGGTGCCGGTGACGATCACCTGGCGGGTCATGGGGTGCCAGGGGAAGAGGAGCGAGACGTGCGGGTTGGCGGCCAGCTCGCGGCCCTTGCGGGAGCCGTAGTTCGTGAAGAAGACGAAGCCCCGGTCGTCGTACTGCTTCAGCAGGACCGTACGCGAGGAGGGGCGGCCGTCGGGGGTGGCGGTGGAGACGACCATCGCGTTGGGCTCGTGGAGCACACCGCCCGCGGCGACCTGGCGGAACCAGCGGGCGAACTGGTCCATCGGGTCGGGGCTGAGATCGCCCTCGGTGAAGCCCTCGGAGCGGTAGTGCTCGCGCATGGCGGCGGGATCGATGGTGGAATCGACGGGAAGGGGTTCCGATCCCGGTCCCGGTTCCGATCCAGGAGAACGGTCTGGTGTGGGCACGGGCCCATCCTGCCGCAGCGGCCGAGTCTGCCCGGCGGGGCGTCCCCGTAACCGCGTACCGGAGGAATGGAGTCCTGTGCCGGACGTCACGCTTCCCCGCTCCCCGGGAACCCGCCAATATCGTGAGGCAGGGCGTCAGGGAACCCTCCGGGGCGCAGGGGACCGCCGCCCATCCACCGCCGAACCGAGGGAGCCGCCTGATGTCCGACTTCGTACCCGGTCTTGAGGGAGTCGTCGCTTTCGAAACGGAGATCGCCGAACCGGACAAGGAAGGCGGTTCGCTC
Organism: Streptomyces araujoniae; assembly: GCF_050871195.1. NCBI lineage: Bacteria > Bacillati > Actinomycetota > Actinomycetes > Kitasatosporales > Streptomycetaceae > Streptomyces > Streptomyces araujoniae. The sequence continues at coordinate 4,600,308 of NZ_CP194070.1, read as the reverse complement.
CGCTACCGAGGGGTCGACATCGAGGACCTGGTCGGCCATGTCTCCTTCGGCAACGTCTGGGGCCTGCTGGTGGACGGGGCGTTCAACCCCGGGCTGCCGCCGGCCGAGCCGTTCCCGATCCCGGTGCACTCGGGTGACATCCGGGTCGACGTCCAGTCCGCGCTGGCGATGCTCGCCCCCGTCTGGGGGCTGAAGCCGCTGCTGGACATCGACGAGGCGACGGCCCGGGACGACCTGGCACGGGCCGCGGTGATGGCCCTGTCGTACGTCGCCCAGTCGGCGCGCGGCCAGGGCGTGCCAATGGTTCCCCAGAGCGAGATCGACAAGGCGCAGTCCGTCGTGGAGCGGTTCATGATCCGCTGGCGCGGCGAGCCGGACCCGAAGCACGTGAAGGCGGTCGACGCGTACTGGACGTCGGCGGCCGAGCACGGCATGAACGCCTCCACGTTCACCGCCCGGGTCATCGCCTCCACCGGCGCGGACGTGGCCGCCGCCCTCTCCGGCGCGGTCGGCGCGATGTCGGGCCCGCTGCACGGCGGCGCCCCGTCCCGGGTCCTCGGCATGATCGAGGAGATCGAGCGTACGGGCGACGCCACGGCGTACGTGAAGGGCGCCCTGGACCGGGGCGAGCGTCTGATGGGCTTCGGCCACCGCGTCTACCGCGCCGAGGACCCCCGCGCCCGCGTCCTGCGCCGCACCGCCCGCGAGCTGGCCGCCCCGCGCTTCGAGGTGGCGGAGGCCCTGGAGAAGGCCGCCCTGGAGGAGCTGCACAACCGCCGCCCGGACCGCGTCCTGGCGACGAACGTCGAGTTCTGGGCCGCCATCGTCCTGGACTTCGCGGAGGTCCCGGCGCACATGTTCACGTCGATGTTCACGTGCGCCCGCACGGCGGGCTGGTCGGCCCACATCCTGGAGCAGAAGCGTACGGGCCGCCTGGTCCGCCCGTCGGCCACGTACGTGGGCCCGGGCTCGCGGAACCCGCGCGAGATCGAGGGGTACGCGGACATCGCGGGGTGAGCCCCCGGGTGGGGGCGCGGTGCGGCCTCCGGCGGGGTGAGCCCCCGGCAGGGGGGGCGGGCGCGGTGCGGCTTCCGGCGGGGCGTGCCTCAGGTGGGGCGGGTGAGATCCGCTCATCGGCCGGACGGGCGGTGAGCGTGCCGTTACGGGGTACGCGTACCGGCACATCTCCGACCCGAGGAGGCCGCTGTGACCACCGCCCCGCGCCCGCCGCGCCCGTCCCTGACCCTCTCCAGCACGGTGCTCGACGCCCCGGACGCGGCGGAGCTGGCGGACTTCTACCGCCGCCTCCTGGGGTGGGAGCCGGTGCAGCAGGAGCCCGACTGGGTGAAGCTGCTCCCGCCCGGCGGGGGCCCGGGCCTGGGCTTCCAGACGGAGAAGGCGTACACGCCCCCGACCTGGCCCGCCCCCCTGGGCGCGGACGGCGGCCAGCTGATGATGCTGCACCTGGACTTCGAGGTGACGGACCTGGAGGCGGGGGTGGCCCACGCGGTGGCGGAGGGCGCGACACCGGCGGAGTTCCAGCCCCAGCACGACGTACGGGTGCTGTTCGACCCGGCGGGCCACCCGTTCTGCCTGTTCGTACGCGACCGGGTCCCGGGCGACACCCCGGCGATCAGCCCCGAGTGGGTGGCCGAGCAGGCCCGGGACATCAGGACGCAGGATCCGCTGGTGGCGGAAGCGGTCACACCGGACCGGCGGGAGGCGACGGAGGAGCCGGAGTGGGGCCCCGGGGACGGCGTCCCCGTCTGACGGGCTCCCGGTCCCGCCCCGGACCGCCCCTACTCGTCGTCCTCCATGTCCTCGTACCCGTCGTGGAACAGCTCGGAGAAGCTGGAGAACTCCTGGAGATCGCCGTACTTCGGCGCGAACAGGTAGGCGGCCCACTCGCCGTCCGGCCCGGCGTCGGTCGGATCGAGCAGCCAGAAGTCCTCCCCGGCGGCCACTTCGACGGACCGGCGGAACAGCTGCACGTAGTCGTCGTTGTCCGGGTCCTCTCCGTAGATCTCTATCAGGCCGGGGCCGGCTTCGCTGTCCCGCATCCACGCGACCTCACCGCACGGCTGGACCAGGTCCGCCCACCCCTTCACCCGCTTCCACCCGTTGCTGGCCAGGAAGAACCCCCGGAGACTCGGAGGGAACCGCACCCCGAGCCGTTCCTCCGCCGCCGCCAACTCCTCCTCCCGCGCGGGCGCTTCGCCGAGCCACTGCTCCAGCCGCCCTTCCTCCTCCAGCAGATCCAGCTGGTCCTCGTCCAGCAGATCGACGAGCTCCTGGTCGGAGGCCTCGCTCCTCATGTACCGCTCGTCGTACCGCTCCAGAAAGCGACGCCACTCCTCAGGTGTGGTCAGGACGTCGGTAACTTCACTGTCTTCAGGCTTGGTTGTCTCATCCACACGCCCCATGCTCGCAGGCCCCTCTGACAACACCCTCGGCGTCCGGGTCCGCGCACCGGCCATCGGACGCCAGCACAACCACCAGCCGAGGGAACCACGCCAACTGGACGCGGTTGGCGCTCCGGTGCCACGCGCAGCACCGGGGAAGGGCAGAATCACTCCTGACGTATTCGGCTGAAGGCAGGGCTCTTCCCAAGACCGGAGAGATATGTCCGTTTCTCAAGAAGTAAGCAAAAACAGCCCCTCAGCCGCATAGACCCGCAGGTCACGAACTGTGGTCCCCGCGCGTGCGGGGGTGGTCCCGTGCAGTCGTAATAACGGAGGGCGGGGAGTTTGTGGTCCCCGCGCGTGCGGGGGTGGTCCCTCCTGTTGGCACAAGGAGGTGTCGGATGCCGAGTGGTCCCCGCGCGTGCGGGGGTGGTCCCCGAGAGGCCCGGACGCCGGACGTACGGTTAGCGTGGTCCCCGCGCGTGCGGGGGTGGTCCCCGACGTCCACCCCTTGGCCGACGCGTACGCCAGTGGTCCCCGCGCGTGCGGGGGTGGTCCCGTATGTCCGCCGGCTGTTGTCAGAATCCAGCCGTGGTCCCCGCGCGTGCGGGGGTGGTCCCGCGACCGCCCAGCAGCCCCCGGCGATCGGTACGTGGTCCCCGCGCGTGCGGGGGTGGTCCCGATCGAGTGCCGGGCCTGGGCTAGTTCGGCATCAGTGGTCCCCGCGCGTGCGGGGGTGGTCCCCACATGTGCCCGCTGGGCAGAACGATGCTTGAGTGGTCCCCGCGCGTGCGGGGGTGGTCCCGGCTGGCTCTACAGGATCGGCATCGTCCTGTGGTGGTCCCCGCGCGTGCGGGGGTGGTCCCTCCCACGTGGGTGCCGGTCGGCTCGCCCTCGAGTGGTCCCCGCGCGTGCGGGGGTGGTCCCTCCCACGTGGGTGCCGGTCGGCTCGCCCTCGAGTGGTCCCCGCGCGTGCGGGGGTGGTCCCACCCCGGGCGAGGTTAACGGCCTGCTGCCGCCGTGGTCCCCGCGCGTGCGGGGGTGGTCCCACGTTCCTCGCCTGCGCCGTCGCCGTCGCGTCGTGGTCCCCGCGCGTGCGGGGGTGGTCCCTCCAGGCCGCTGTAGGTGCCGGGGCCGTCGCCGTGGTCCCCGCGCGTACAGGGATAGTCCAGAAGCTCACAGGCCCACAGGCCCCGCCGTACCCGAATGAAGTCATCGGGCGTCGGCTGACGCCTGCCATGCCTCCGCGCCGCCCACGGCCAGAGCACCCAGCACCCAGCACCCAGCACCCAGCACCCAGCACACGTAACGCCGTCATCGTCCGACTCGTTGTCGCGAGAGGCGAGAGACATGGGTGGTCGACGCCCGCGGAGCCCAGGAGGCTTGGGAATCATGATCGAAGAGGGCGGCCCCGGGGGATGTCCGGCATCACGGGAGGAGCCTCGCGTCGCGCACTCCCGTACGCTGCGGTTCTGGCTCGATCCGGCGAACATCGCGGTGCGCCTCGGCCAGGCGGGCCCCGTCGCCCGGACGAAGGCCGGACCGGCGGTCGCCTTCCAGGTCAACGACCCTTCGCTGCTCAGGAAGATCGGCTGCGGGGAGGACAACTTCCAGGCCTGGAGCGCGGACCCGTGCCTCCGGGACTTCACCGGGAACGGTTTCGCCGGGGCCGAGGGGCAGCCCCACCGCGACCGGCGCGCGCTGATGAAGCCGGCGCTCGCGGCACCCCGCCTGACGGCTCTGGGACCGTCCGTACGGGACAGTGCCGAACGCCTGATCGCGGACCTCCCCACCGACCGCCCGCTCGACATCCCCTTCGAGATGAGCCGTCTGGTGGCGGGACTCGTCATCGAGACCGTCCTGAACAGCGCCATCTCCCCGGACGCGCTGACCAGGCTGGCGCGGGCGCGTTCCGTGCTGTCCGCAGGGGTGTTCTGGAGGTACGCGCTGTCGCCGTGGCCCTGGGTGCCCACGCCCCGGCGGCGCGCCTTCCGCCGGGCGTTGGCGACGCTGGACGAGGCCGCCCGGGAGGTGTACGTACGCCACCGGCCGGACGCGGACGGAAATGACGTCGTCTCCCTGCTCAAGCGCTCTCCCGACGACCGCCCGGACGCGGCGCTGCACGACGTACGTGCGCTGCTGTTCGCCGGCATCGAGGCCACGGCTTCGACCTTCGCCTGGGCCTGCTACGAGTTGGACCGGCACCCCGACCACCAGACCGCCATCCGGGCCGAGGCCGACGCCGTCCTGGGCGCCGACTCCCCACCCGGGGCCGTACAGCCCCGTCTGCTGCCCCGTACCGCAGGATTCGTCTCCGAGGTCACCCGGCTGCACGGCATCCCGTTCCTGGTGCGCCGCCCCCGTCAGGAGACGTACGTGGGCGAACAGCCGGTACCCGCCGGTGCCCTGGTGACCCTGCCCCTGGGCGCGCTGCGCCGCGACCCCGCGCGGTACGCACGGCCGGAGGAGTTCGACCCGCTGCGCTGGGCGCCCGGGGCCCGGCCCCCGCTCTCGCCCGCCGCCCTGTTCCCCTACGGCCTCGGCCCCCGCTACTGCCCCGGTGCCGCGGCCTCCGAGATCATGGTGCCGGTCGCGCTGGCGAGTCTGGTCCGCTCACGGACGCTCCGTACGGCACCGCCGGGCGGAACCGTCCGCGTGAGCCTGGAACTCACCCCCATGCCCAAGGGGTTGACCATGGTCGCCGCGCCCCGCTGAGCCTCGGCTGCCTCTCCCGGGACATCGCGCGATGAGCAGGCCGCCCCGCCCCGGCGGCCCCCGGCGGAGCCTCCCCCGGACCGGCACACGGCCGACCCGGACCCGAGAGGCGAACCCAAGACGTAGGCACAGCAGGTCGGTTCACGGATACGGACGTGAGTAGGACAACTCATGTGGCGGGCCCCGGCGGGCGGCAGAGTTCACGTCGTCGACAGAACGACCACCGCACCGGACCCACCGACCCTCTCCCAGGGAGCCGACTCATGGCCAAGACCTCTCGCTCGCTGCCGCAGACCTTCCGCCACTACCTGGTGAACCCGCTGGCCCTGGGCTACCTCGGCGTCGTGCTCGCGGTGTGCCTCTGGGTCGCCGTGGACGCCTCCTTCGCGGCCTCCTCCGGAGATGCCAGCTTCGCCGGGGTGTGGGCCGTACTGGTCACCGCGCCGATGTCGCTGATGATCCCCTTCGAGGGCCCCGTGGCCCTGGTGGGGATCCCGATCGGCGCGCTCGTCCAGGCCTTCGCCCTCGGTGCCATGTACCGCTACGCCACCGAGCGGCGCTCCCACGGCACGGCGAACGGCCCCATCGGAGCCTGACCCTCCGGTTCCGTCGACGATGCTCCCCACCCGGACGGTGGGGAGCATCCTCGCGTCGCCCGGCCACCGACCGGGCGACCGATCCGCTCGTTCCTGGCCGACCCGTCGGCATGCCCTTGCGGGAACCCGGAGCCCGCCGCCTCCCGTTCGTCCTCAGGGTGGCTTCCCCACCTCCACGCCCTCCGAGGAGTCCTCCGACGGCGCCAACACCCTTCCGGCAGAACGAAGAAGAAGAGGAACCATGGCCAAGCCCGACCCGACGGCCCGCGCCCCGCGGAAGCGACGGCGCTGGAGTGCTCCGGTGCTCACCGGCGCGGTGATCGCCTTCGCCCTGGTGGCGACCGCGGGACTGTACTGGTTCCAGCCCTGGAAGCTGTGGCAGGACGAGACGGTACGGGAGGAACTCGCCGTGCCCACCGCCCCGCCGCAGACCGCTCCCCCCGCTCCCGGCGCCCCTTCGTCGTCGGCACCGACCGGGCCGACGACTCTGGCGACCGGCAAGCTGATCAGCCACGAGCACCGCACGACCGGCACGGTGAAGGTGGTGGTCCTGCCGGACGGCTCACGGACACTGCGCCTGGAGAACCTGGACACCAGCAATGGCCCCAAGCTGGAGGTGTGGATCACCGACGCCCCGGTCAAGGAAGGGCGAGCGGGCTGGCACGTCTTCGACGACGGCGCGTACCAGAGCCTCGGCGCGCTGAAGGGCAACAAGGGCGACCAGAACTACGCTCTGCCGGACGAGATCGATCTGAACCGGCTCACCAGCGTGAGCATCTGGTGCGCGCGCTTCAACGTCTCCTTCGGAGCGGCCGAACTGACCGCCGCCGCCTGAGGCCGACCCGCCGGGCGGTCCCGTCGATACGGAGCGGACCGGCCCACCCTCCCACCGCATCACGGTCCTCCGTCACCCGCCCACCGCATCACAGCCACCCGCCACCGGCCCACTCTCCAGGCCGCGTTCCCCGCCGCGCCCCGCTCCCGCCCTTGCTGCTGGCGTGGCTCGATGCTGTAGAAGCCGAATGCGAGACACGGGCGGGCCACACCAGCACAGCCCTGCACCTCATCGACCACGGCGAGACCATAGTTGCCACCGGCGAAGGCCAGTTCGGCAAGCTCTGGTCGCCCATCAGCACGAGAAATGCGTCAAGGGCCTGGACGAACGGCTCTACGACTGGTCGACGACCGTCAGCGCTCTCGCTCGTTGAACCGCATGACCGACGGCGACAGTTCGAGGAGGCTCTCCACCCGGAAGGTGGGGAGCCTCCTCGCCTCCTCCGTCTCCCACTGGATCGTGGCCCATGGACCGCGGTGCACGAGCGCCGTGTGCATGCCCGCCGCGACAGCCGGCCGCACGTCGTTGTCGACGCGGTCACCGACGTAGAGAATCTCTTCGGGCTCGGCCGGGACGACCTCGCCCACGCGCACGAAGAACTCGGGGTCGGGTTTCGACGCGCCCCAGTCGTCCGATGTGCCGATCAGGTCGACATCCTGGGCGAACAGGCCCCTCAGGATGCCGCCCGCCCGGATGGTCTGGTTACCCGCGATACCGAGCCACAGGCCGTCCGCACGCAACGCCGCCAGGGAGTCGCGTACGTCGGGGTACAGGTCCGACTCGTCGAAGTGCTCCGGCTGCCCGGCGGCGGCCCGTGCCTCTCGCTCGGCGTAGAGATCGAAGCCGGGGCGGAAGACCTGGAACGTCTCGCGGTAGTCCCTCCCCTGGGCGATCACCGCGCCGAACTGCGCGGCAAAGGTATGGCGGGGGACCCCGAGCCAGTCCGCCCAGGTGCCGTACTCGCGGGTCTCGTCCACCAGGCACTCACCGACGTCGAACACCACTGCACGAATCATGCCGAGATCGTAAGGGCCGACCGAGTGGCCATGCGAAGGCGGCCCCACATGCCCTCGGTGAACCCACACCCCCGGCCCGTCCGAGCAACCGCGAAGGGAGCGTGGGCAACGCTCCGGCGATGTTGAATGGCCGAGCACAGGGGGAGAGCAGGTAGACGATCCGCCTCTCCCACCGAGGCGTGAGAGGAGCAACTCGTGGCCGGTGACGACCTGTCCGCAGTGGGCCGCTTCCTGTACGAGGCGGGCACGCTCAAGCACGCCCGGCGTACCGGGTGGTGGATGGCCGGGGTCCGGGACCCCGAGAGCGTTGCCGAACACTCGTGGCGTACGGCCCTGATCGCCACGATCATCGCCAAGCTGGAAGGCGCCGACCCCGCCCGGGCCGCCTACCTCGCCGTGTGGCACGACACGCAGGAGAGCCGGACCGGAGATGTGAACCACCTCGGCAAGAGGTACGCCCCCGCCGGCGACCCGCAGGAAGTGACCGCCGACCAGACGGCAGGCATGCCCGAAGTCCTCGCCTCGGCGGTCCGCGAACTGGTCGCGGAGTACGAGGCCAAGGAGTCACCGGAAGCGATCTGCGCCCGCGACGCGGACAAGCTGGAGTGCCTGCTCCAGGGCATCGAGTACAAGGCCCAGGGCTACGAGAACGCCCAGCGCTGGATCGACAACAGCCGGAGGCGCCTCACCACCGGGACCGCGAACCGCCTGGCGGACGAGCTGCTGGCGCAGGGCAGCATCGATTGGCTGCGCGCGGCGCTGGGAGAGGAGAAGCAGAGCTAGCCGCAGTGCAGCCCCTCAGAGGGGCACCGGCAACCGGGAGCAGGGGCACCGGCAACCGGGGGCAGGGGCCTCGGCACACCCGCGACCGGCCTCGGCCCCGCGCAACCCTGGTGTGGCGGCGAGCTAGCCGCTCCCCGCGATCGCGATCAGATCGGTAAGGGAGTCGATCACCCAGTCAGCCGCTTCTCGCACCTGCGCGTCGCTCGCCCACAGGTGCCCCCAGGGGCCACGTCGGAGATGCACGGTACGCAACCCCGCCCGGGCTGCAGGGAATGCGTCGTTCGCGGGATGGTCCCCGACGTACACGGTGTCCCTCGCAGAGGCACCGGACACTTCGAGGACCCTCGCGAAGAAGTCCGGGGAAGGCTTGGCGCAGCCCCACTCCCCGGAAGTCGCCACGAGATCGGCGGGCAGGTCCAGGGCCCGGAGCAGTTCACCCGCACGTACCGTCTGGTTACCGGCGACGATCACACGCATCCCGCCCCGGCGCAGCCTCGCGAGCGCGGGCCGGACATCCTCGTACAGGTCCCCTTCGTCGAGATGCTCACCCCGGCCGGCTGCCTCGCGCGCGGCGTACTCGGCCGAAATGTCGATCCCCGGCCTCACGAGCTTCAACGCCTCGGCGTTGTCGAGCCCTTGAGCGGTTACGGCCCCGACCAGAGCGGACAGTGTGTGTCCGGGAACGCCCAGCCACTCGGCCCAGGAAGCCCAGTACCGGTCGTCGCGCACGAGGGTCTCCCCCACGTCGAACACGAACGTCTTCACCTGACGAGCCTAGGGGCGGGCGCCCGATGGTGCCACGGCCTCTTCTTCCATGAGCGCGGCCCGTGGCACGATGCCCGAGTCGGCCGTGACGCTGCGGGGTTCCTGCCCCTCCCTGAGCACAGAGAGGTTCTGACGATGGCCGGAGATCCGCTGCCGGATGAAGAAATCGCCTTGCGAATCGTTGAGTTGCCGGGCTGGGAGCGTGATGGCGACACGATCACTCGCACGTTCGCGATCCGCTACCACGGCGGCGTCGCCATGATCGTGAACGTCGCGGACATCGAAAGACTCATCGGCCACCACGCGGACATCGACCTGCGCTGGGACCACGTACGGTTCCGCATCACGACACACGACGCCGGACACCGTCTCACCACCGCCGACTTCGACCTGGCCGCCCGGATCGACCGCATCGCGGCGGCACACGAGGCACAGGCGCACAACTCTTGATCAGGGCGCCCGGGTTGCAACCGCAGCGTTTGGTGAACGGCCCTTCGGCGGTGGAGACGCGGCACTGTGGGGGTGCAGCCGAGTAAGGAGCCCGTTCGCTGTGTTCACTCTTGGACCACCTACGACAAGGGAAGATATGTCCGTTCCTCTGGAAGTAAGTAAAAACAGCCCCTCGGCGACATAAAGCTGCAGGTCACGAACTGTGGTCCCCGCGCGTGCGGGGGTGGTCCCAGCAGCGCGACCGCGACCTCGCGGCGTAGCTCGTGGTCCCCGCGCGTGCGGGGATGGTCCCTACGTGATCTGGAAGTGGAACAACTTCAGCTTGTGGTCCCCGCGCGTGCGGGGGTGGTCCCCTCGGTGTGGACATCGTGCTGGACGGGTCCGGGTGGTCCCCGCGCGTGCGGGGGTGGTCCCGGTGGCGATGTCGTCGTCGGGGCGTACGCGTAGTGGTCCCCGCGCGTGCGGGGGTGGTCCCCGCCAAGCCGCTTCCTCCCGCGCTGCGCGACTGTGGTCCCCGCGCGTGCGGGGGTGGTCCCGCCTCCGCCGTCAACGACGGGACGATGTCCCAGTGGTCCCCGCGCGTGCGGGGGTGGTCCCGGGACCCGAAACTCGACCGGGAACATGTCCTTGTGGTCCCCGCGCGTGCGGGGGTGGTCCCTGTCGCTCGAACCAACGCGCTGCACGAGACGCGTGGTCCCCGCGCGTGCGGGGGTGGCCCCGGGGCGATGACGATCCTTACCTTCCGGCACCCGTGGTCCCTGCGCACGCGGGGGATCCCTGCCTTGCCCGTCTCTTGGGTACCGAGCCTCGGGCTTCGAGGCCGGTCCGTTCACTCTTTCTCGTGTATGGGTACGGGCGTGGCCCGAAGCTTGGGCTCCGAGACCCGGGCGTCGGGACACGAGGCCCGGGATTCGAGCGCCTTCTTTAACCGGTAGGTAAGAGAGGGGGTTTGGGAAAACCTCCCGCCCACCCCACCCAGGTCACAGCTGGGGAAGTATGACTAATGGTGGCGGCTTGCGGCGGAGTGTCACGAGTGCTTACGGTTCGAGAACTAGAGCGTGTCTCTTTGATGTGACGGACTGTTGAACGGATGTGTCTATCCGTCTAGTGATCACCGACGCGATGTGGGACCGGATCGAGCCGCTGATGCCAGCCGATCCGCTTCGTGGACGGCGTTGGGCCGATCATCGCCGGACCCTGGAGGCCATCGCGTGGAAGTACCGCACATGCTCGCCGTGGAGGGACCTGCCCAGTGAGCTCGGCTCGTTCAAGACCGCGCATAAGCGCCTGGTCAGGTGGGCCGTGGACGGCACCTGGGAACGGATCTTCGCAGCACTCCTCGCCGACGCGGACGTGGCCGACGAGGTTGGCTGGACAGTGGCGGTGGACTCTACCGTCTGCCGGGCCCACCAGCATGCCGCCGGGGCCAGGAAAAGGGGGCGCCTGGCCGGTCCGAACCCAACGATCACGCGCTTGGACGTTCCCGCGGCGGCTTGAGCACAAAGGTCCATCTGGCCAGTGACAGCCAGGCACGTCCTCTGGCCCTGCACGTCACCGCAGGCCAGGCGGGAGACGCGCCCGCATTCGCAGCGGTCATGGCGAGGATCCGTGTCCCGCGAACTGGGCCGGGGCGACCCAGAACCCGTCCGGAAGTTGTCCTCGCGGACCGTGCTTACTCCTCCCGTGCCATCCGGGGGCATCTGCGCCGCCGCGGGATCCGAGCGGTCATCCCGCAGCCCGCCGACCAGATCCGACACCGCCTCCGGCGAGGGCGCACCGGAGGCCGCCCTCCGGGCTTCGACGTTGAGGCGTACAAGGAGCGCAATACGGTCGAGCGATGCATCAACCGATTCAAGCAGTGGCGCGGCCTTGCCATGCGGACCGACAAGCTTGCTCTCGCCTATCGGGCTGCGCTTCATCTCGCGGCGATCCTCATGTGGGCTCGGCGCCGCCCCGGCGCTGTCAGACCCTGAAGATCCGTCGTGCGTTGCCGGACAGGAACAGCTCGGTGGTTTCCTCGTCCAGGCCCAGTTCGCCGAGGTGTTCCAGTGCCTGGCCGGGGGTGATCATGGGGTAGTTGGTGCCGAAAAGCACCTTCCTGCGGCCCCGGCCGCGCAGGTAGTCGACCAGCTCGCGCGGGTAGCGGCGGGCGGTGTAGGCGCTGGTGTCGATGTGCACGTTGGCGTGCTTGTCGGCCACCGCGATCATCTCCGTGGTCCACGGGTAGCCGATGTGCCCGCACACGATGGTCAGCTCGGGGAAGTCGAGCGCGACCTGATCGATGTAAGGAATGGGGCGGCCGGTCTCGGAAGGGCGCAGTGGGCCGGTGTGGCCGACCTGCGTGCAGAACGGGATACCGAGGTCCACGCAGGCCGCGTACAGCGGGTAGTAGAGCCGGTCTGTGGGCGGGAGTTGCCACAGCCAGGGCACGATCCGAAGTGCCACGAAACCGAGCTCTTCCACGGCCCGGCGCAGTTCCCGTACGGCCTGGACCGGCCGGGTGAGATCCGCGCCAGCCACCCCGCACAGTCGTCCCCCGGACTCGGCGACGAACTCGGCCACTTCATCGTTGCTGATCAATGGCCCCTGGGGCCCGTACCAGGCCGCCGAAAGCCCGATCTCCACATCCGCCGCCGTCATCGCCGCCACCGTGACCTTGACCGGCAACGGTTCCTCCAGCAGGCCCCTTCCTGTCCACCGACGCAGCGACTCGAACATCTCGTGGTTGGAGTGACGGAGCGTGGGGTGCTGCATCCACGCATCGATGACCGGCATCGGGCGTCCCTACCTCTCTCGCGACGCCGCTGGTCCTACCGAAGGGCGGCTAAGCGAACGCTTACCGTGACCCTAGCCGGTGCGTGCCACCCCCGACCAGCCCCCGCCTCAGAGATCAAAGAGACAGGCCCTAAGCGACCCCGACAGGTGTAGGAAGCACCAGGCCGGGGTCTGACCGCAAGATCGCTAACGAAGAAGGACGATCCCGTGGCTACCCAGCACATTAGCTCTGCCCTGCAACCTCCCGCACTTTCCGACGCGTACCCCATGGCGAATCCGGGCTACGGAAAGCGCTCAGCGCCGGACCAACTTCCCCGTGGCGCGCAGGATTTCTCCTTACTGCCGACGCGTGAGCGGTACGTGGCCGGGTTCGTCGACCACCTACCCGAGGGCGCGTCGATGAGCGTGAAGCAACTGGCCAAGCAGCTCCCGCTCTACGGCCAGCAGGCCATCTCCACAGCCCTGACGGCCCTGTCGGTGGCGGGCCATCTACGACGCGTACGGTGCCCCGTCGGCGCAGGCGAGGAGACGAGGTGGGTCTTCCGCACCTTCTGGTCCCGCACCGCACGGGACAACGAATGGTGGAACACCTTCCTGGCCACCGAAACCGCGACCACCCAGGCTGCAATCACTGACGTAGCTGTACCGCCTCCGTCGGCACGCACGGAGGAGCCGTCGCGGCCCGCAACAGTAGGCGCTGGTATCCGCCGACACCCCGAGTCCCCCTCCGTACCGCAGCAACGCAGCACACCCCCGACGGGCACGGCGCCCCAGCCCTCTTCCGCCTTTGCCAGAAGGGCAGTCACGCCTCCGGCGGCCGAGCCCGGTCCGTCCCCCGCGTATATCGCCTTGGCGCGCCTGGGCCGTGCGGACCACCGCCTGGCCCTGTCGGCGGACGACTGCGCGGCCCTGGAGCCCCGGGCGGCGGAGTGGCTGGCGAGGGGCGTCACGGTGGACTACCTGACCTCCGCCCTCACCGCGGGCCTCCCGGCCGAGATCAACTCCCCCGTCGGGTTCCTCCGCCGCCGCCTGACCACCAAGCTCCCCCCGAACCTGCCCCCGCAGACCGCCCGCCCCACCCCGGCCACTCCCGCCGCCCGCGTCCTGGTCGAATGCACGGAATGCGGCACCCCTGGCCCACCCGAAGCCCTCCCCGACGGCCTCTGCCGCCCCTGCCGCCAAACCCGCGACACCAGCCCCGAGAACCCGCCACCCGCCCTGACCACGCCACCCGACATCAAGACCCAGATGGCCAACCTCCGCAACCTCCTCAAGCCCGTCTGAACCAGACGCTCACCGTGCTGCTTGGCCTCAGGGAAACGAGGGACGGTCTCGGCAGCCGAGAGGCAGAATTGCCTTTGACAGACGAGCAACCGACCAGCAACGGCCCGTACGGTGGGGAAAATGTCCGTTTCTCAAGAAGTAAGTAAAAACAGCACCCCGGCCGGATAAACCCGCAGGTCACGAACGGTGGTCCCCGCGCGTGCGGGGGTGGTCCCCAGGTCTACGCGGACAACGCCACCATCCTGCTGCGGTCCCCGCGCGTGCGGGGGTGATCCCGATGGCCAGCTGACCATAGCCGGGGCCTGTTTGTGGTCCCCGCCCACGCCGGGCTATCGGCCCACCAGCCCCCTCACACCCCCAACTCCCCCCGCGAATCCGCCACCGCCTCCGGATGCGCGGCCAGCAACCGACGGGCCACCGGCAGTGGCATCCGCACCACCACCGGCTGCGGGAGCGTCAGTTCGCGTTCGGCGACCGCCGTACGCGATGAACGCACCCGGTCCGTCACCCGTGCCACCACCCGGACGTCCAGGGTGAACTGGACCAGCACCGAGGCGAACTTCGGCTTGTGCAGGGGCATCGAGCCCGCTCCGCTCGCCGATGCGCCGGTGGCCGAGCCCGAGCCGCCCCCGTTGGCCATCAGTTGGTTGAGGCGGAACTCGTCGGCGTTGAGGACTCCGGCGCCGAGGAGGCCTCGGGCCTGGCGGCTCTTCTCGGCTGCGGACTGGGCGTCGGTCTGGGTGGGGCGGGGGGCGGTCAGGTCGCTCTGGGCGACCGTTTCGAACGTCATCTTCTCCCCCGCCCCGAGGATCCGGCCGGCTCTCAACCGGGCGTGGACGGAGGCCTGGAGGTCCTGGCCCTTCGCGCCGGTCGCGTGGACCGGGGGGAGGTCGGCGCCGGCCTGGGTGAGGAGGGGGAGGGCGGCGATCAGCCACTCCGTGGAGACCGCCTCGCCCAGGGTGTACGCGGCGGCCTGGCCCTTCTCGCGGAAGCGGGGGTTGCCGCCCGCCGCCTGGACGGTGCGTGAGACCAGGTCGCGTACGCGCGGCGCGCCCTGGAAGCCGTTCACCTGGGCCTCCATCGGGAGGGGCGCCCCGCTCGCGCGCCAGGCGCCCAGGGCGGCGTTGCTTCCCTGGGGGGCGTCGGGGCGGGGGTGGGCGGCGGGGCGGCGGGGGGTGGTCACACGGGAGAGGGCCTTGAGGTCGGCCTCCAGGATGCGGTGGACCAGCGTCGTACGGCCCAGGCCTGCCACGGCCAGTCTGCGGTCGCCCCGGTGGAGCTCCAGGGACGGCACGACCGGTACCCTCATGCGGGCCGCCTTGGCCGTCTTCGCCTCCGCCACCGTCTTCATGCCGAGTTGGCCCCTGGTCGCGCCTCCGCGGCGGCGGCCGGAGCTCTTGGCCAGTCCCAGGCCCGCCGCTGCGCCGGTGCTCTTCACCTGGCCCTTGCCGCCGTCCGGTCTGCCGGAGGCCGCGAGGACGCCCTGCACGCCCGCCGACTCCCCCTCGTCGTGGGCGGTGGACTGCTGGGCGACCGCCGAGGTGATGTACTCCATGTCCCGGCCGTCGTCCGCCTCGCCGTCCCAGACGCCGTCGCCCACCCGGTCCACCTTGAACACCGCCCAGTACGGGGTCCTGCGGCCGTCCAGCAGCTCCACCGTGACCCCGCCGTCCATGGCGCTCGCCAGCAGGCCGGTGGAGCCGTCGCGGTCCAGCACCCGGAGCAGGCGCTGCACGTTGTCGTTGCGGTCCCGCAGCTGCTGCCGGGGCAGGAGTTCGTCCGCCAGGTCCTGGCGGCCCGTGAGCGCCAGGGTGGTGCGCAGGCCGGACAGGAGGGGGACGAAGTCGGGTACGTCCTCGATCATGCCGAAGCCCAGGGGGAGCCCTCGGGACAGCGTCGGCCGGGGGCGGGAGCCGCCGCCCGATGCCTCCCCGGGCCCGGATCCGACCCCGGACCTGGTCCCGGGTCCGGCCCCGGAGACCGCGACCGCGCTCGTCGTCGTGGCCGCCGCCGGTGTCTCGTCCATCTTCAGCGTCCTACGTGCCGACCTCGGCAGGTCCACCCCCGCCGCCCGCAGCTGCGCCGCCGTCAGCCACACCGCCGCCGCGCCCGGCAGGGTCCGTGCCGCGCTCGCCACGTACGGGCCGCCGCCTGTGACCTTGACCTCCGCGACCATCGTGACCAGGAGATCGCACCGTACGAGGTAGAGCGGCGCCTTCTTCGGGGTGTGGGCGTTGCGCTCGACCGTGCCCGCGACCGTGGCCGCCTCGCTGTCGCCCGTGCCCGTCGACCCGTACGCCGACAGTCCCTCGCCCACCCGCCAGTCCGCGCCGTTCTGTACGAGGGTGGCCCCGGCCTGCACCGTGGTGGAGGTGCCCCCGCCCTGCTGTCCGCCCGCCTGGTGGCCGCCCAGGACGAAGGTCTCCGTGCCGGGGCCCGCCGCCTCGTGCACCAACTGGGGCGAGGACAGGGCCAGTCGGGTGCCCACCGCCCCGTTCAGCGCTGCCAGGCGGCGGGGGTAGCGCAGGTTCTTCACCACCCAGCCCGACGAGGCCGCCTGCCGCAGCGACGCCGTGATCGCCCGCGGGCTGAACCGCTCCTCCACCGCCAGCCGGGGCGCCAGGCCCTCCGTGGTCAGGGCCGGGTCCCGGCGGCCTGCCTCTCCCCGGGCGGCGGCCCGGGACAGCAGGCTCAGGGCCAGGTCGCGGATCGGCCGGCCGTCGCCCACCGTCTCCACCAACTGCCAGTCCTGTACGAGGCGTTGGCCGGTGGGTGCGGTCGGTGCCGCACCTGCCAGGTCGCCTATGCCCGTGGCCGCCGTCGCCCGTTCCGCGCCGGGCGCCCGGCCCGCGCCCGCGTCCAGGCGGCGTTTCTCCTCCGCCCCTACCGTGAACTCCGTCGGAGTGAGGAGGCGTACGTCCTGTTCCTCCAGGTGCAGGCCGGACAGCAGCTTCGCCTCCGGTACGTCCCTGCCCGGGGTGCCCGGGGTCAGCGCGCGGGTCATCTTGCGCGGCCGTGAGGTCATCGTGACGTCCACGTTCAGCCGCAGCGCCGCCCCGAACGCGGCCGCCTTCTCCGAGCCGTTGGTGAGAACGTCCGTACGGGTGGTGGGGCCGGCCTGGTTGCGGCGGGTGCCCGACGTCGTCCGCTCGTAGCGGGCCGAGCCGGTGAGCGCGCCCGGGATCAGCCGCGCCTGGGCCAGGACCATGCCGCCGATGGAGCGCGAACTGCTGCGCCCGCTCTGCGCGTTGGACGCCACTCCGGCATGGGCACGGACCAGCCAGTCGTCGATGTCGCCCAGGTGGCCGGCCTCGCCCATGGTCCCGTGGACCCGCAGCTGCACGTCATGGGAGTGCATCGCCGTCTTGCGGCGCAGCCGGACCCTGATCCCCGTAGACAGCAACTGGTCCTTGTTCACGCGGAGGTTGGCCTCCGAGAGCGCCGTCGTCAGTTCGCGGTGGTTCGCGCGCTGCGCCGCCGCCTCCTCCTGGCTGAGGCCGGCCGCGGGTGGTGTCGTACCGAAGGCGGGGAGGTAGCCGGTCAGCCGGGGGTCGGTGGCGAACAGTTCCCTTACCGCCTTCATCATGGGCGCCGTGTCGAGGCGGCCCAGCGTCACGCTCGATCCCATCGCACCGAAGGGGAGGTGGCGTTCGGACCCGGACCCGGACCCGGACCCGACCCCGGCCTCGGCCGCAGCCGATGGCGATGTCGATGCCTCGCCCTCGCCCCCCGCCGCCGACGTCGGCGCCGCCCCCGGTCGCGGTGGCCGGATGAAGTGCCCCGCCGTCACCCCCGGCGGCAGCGGCAGGCCCAACTCCTGTGCCTCGTCGGCCCGCAGGCTGATCCACACCCGCATCGCATGCGTGGCCACCCGCGCCCCGGGGTGGCGGATCATCCGCATCGACCGGGGGCCCGTGCCCTCCACCGTGAACCGGACCGTCCCCGTGTACAGCACCTTCTCGCCCCGCACCTCCGCCCCCTGGCGGCTGGAGACGGTCTGCTCGTTCACGCTGAACCGGGCCTTGCGGGCCGCCGCGACCGGCATCGCCGTGGCGCGCACCACCGCCGCGTTCGCCGCCGCCCCGACCCCGGCCGCCGGGCCGATCCCGCCCGCGACCGCGCGGCCCTTGCCCGCCGACTCGGTCGCGGTGTGCTGGGCCTGCTGGTGGGTACGGAGCTGGGTCCTCCCGGTCGACCAGGCCGGGGCCAGGCCGGTGACGGCGGCGCGCATGCGGTAACTGCCCGCGCTGCTGCCGTCCTTGGAGTAGAGGTCGTCCCCTGTCACACCGTCGCCGCCCAGCAGCCGGGGCAGGTCCTCCAGCACGGTCGGGGTCGCCGTCGCCTCGTAGAGCCGGGCGCGGCCGGGGGAGCCCGGCGCGGTCAGCGAGGGGTGCAGGACCGAGGCGACCGCGTCGAACAGCCCGCCGCCGCCCTGGTGCGGTCCGGCCGCGTCGAAGACGCCCACCGGGGCGAGGGAGTCGGCCAGCGCCACCCGCCGCGCGAGGCCCGCGTCCACCGGCTCCGGGCGGGCCGGCGCCCCGGTCCCCGCCGGGACCAGGTGCTCGGTGGGCACCCGCTGGGTCAGCCCTCCCGAGCCCCGGAACACCTGCTCGTCCCCGCCCGCCTGGGGCCACACCCGTACGACGTACACCACCCGGCGCGCGACCTCCACCGACCCCTTGTCGCTGCGCAGCACCCGTGGTTCGGCCACCCCGCGCTGGGAGCGGGAGTCCCGCGAGGACTGCCAGGGCTGGACGTTCCCCGTCGCCGCGCCGCCCAGCCACAGCCCCGGCGCGACCGGGGCGAGCCCGAACGCCGTACCGCCCACGCCCCTGCTCGCCGAGTTCCCCACCGAACGGGCCGCCGTCGCACCGGTGTTGTGCTGGACGTCGACCTTGGTCTCCTTGCCCTCCGGGTCGTCCAGGGCGGCGAGCGGCGCCCCGCCCGGGTCCGGCGGGGCCGTGCCGAGGCCGGCGGCGGGGTGGAACGTGGGCGGCCGGTCGTCGGGGGCGGGTGCGATGGAGACCGTGACGTCGTAGCCCCCGCCGCCCCGGGCGCCCTCCCCGCCCTGCCCGCCCGCGGAACCGCCCCCGGAGCCGCCCCCGGGACCGGCCTCCACCGCGAACGCCCGCCCCCGGCCGAAGAACGACTCGGGCCGGCCCGCCAGTTCGGCCGCGATCCCCGCCACCGTGCCGCCGCCGTGCCCGACCACGGCCGCCACCGCGCTGCGCACGAACTCGTGCCCGGTCAGCCCGTACGCCGTCGACAGACCGCCCGCCTCCAGGTCCATCAGGTACGGCGGCAGGACGAGCCCCTGCTCCGCCCGCTCGTCGATCGCCGGAGGGCTCGGCCGGAGGGCGGGCCGCTTCCCGCGCCCGACCGCCCGTGCGGTGGCCGCGTTCCCCAGCGTCCGCTGCATCCCCGACAGGCTGCGCGGACCGCCGCCGAGGACGCCGGGGCCACCGCCGAGGAAACCCGGTCCGCCGCCGAGGACGGCCGGGGCGCTGCCGAGGGCCTCCGGGCCGCCGCCGTCCGTACGCGGCAGGGGAGACTCCCGGGGCGTCCGCGCGGCGGTCTCCTCGGGCCCGCCCCGCGCCCGCGCACCCGTGCTCGCCCCCGAGCCGCCGCTTCCGCCGCCGCTCCCCGACCCCTGCCGTCTCCGCACAGCGTCAACGTAGCCAGCGGTACGGCCCCCGGCGCCCGATCGGCGGGCCCTGCGGCCGTTCGCCGCCGACTCCACATCCGTACGTCAACTGCCGTACATCCGGGCGTCCGTCGCGGATCCGGCGGGCCTCACCCCAGCCCCTCCTCCACCAGCGCCGCCCACTGCGCCACCACCCGCGCGCGCCGGGCGGTGTCGTCGGTGAGGAGGTTGGCCAGGCCCAGGCCGCGGGCCATGTCCAGCAGGCCCTGGACCGTCTCGCGGGCGCCGGGGCGCGACTCGTCGGCGCCCAGGAGTTCGACAGCGATCCGGTGGGTCTCACGGCCCACCCGCGCCTCCAGCTCCGTCACCCGCGGCCGCAGCTGCTCCTCGTTCGACGCCGCCACCCACAGCTGCAGCGCCGCCCGGAACAACGGCCCGGTGTACAGGTCCACCAGCGCCGCGACCACCTCCGCGCGCCCCTGCACGGGGAGCGCGCGCAGGGCGGCGGAGCGCTCCTCCGCCACGTACTCCACCGCCCCCGTGAACAGGTCCTCCCGGGTCGGGAAGTGGTGCTGGGCCGCGCCCCGCGAGACCCCGGCCCGCTCGGCGACCACCGAGACGGTGGAGCCCGCCCAGCCGTGTTCGGCCAGGCAGGCCACCGCCGCCTCCAGGAGCCGCTGCCGGGTGGCCCGGCTGCGGTCCTGCTTGGGCGCGTGCACCGCTTTGGGAGTGGAGGAGGAAGAGGTCACCGCACCCATACCGGATCCCGTCGTTCGAGGAAGGCCGTCATCCCCTCCCTCGCCTCGTCGGAGGCGAACAGTTCCGCTGAGCGGGCGATGAGGTCTTCGGCGTACTGGTCGAAGCTCCTCAGCACCGTAGCCGTGACCAGCTCCTTCGATGCGGCCAGCCCCTGCGGTGACGCGCGGCGCACCCCGTCCAGGACCGGGACGAGCGCCTTGTCCACGTCCTCGGCGGCCTCCGCCACCAGGCCGATGCGCGCCGCCTCCGCCACGTCGAACCGCTCCCCGGTGAGGAAGTACCGGTGCGCCGCCGTGCGGTCCATGCGGGGCAGCAGCGTCAGGGAGATCACCGCCGGGGCCAGCCCCAGCCGGGACTCCGTGAGCGCGAACGTCGATGCCGGGCCCGCCACCGCGATGTCGCACGCGGCGAGCAGGCCCAGGCCACCGGCCCGGACGTGCCCGTCGACCCGGGCCACCACCGGTTTGGGCAGCGCCACAACGTCCCGCATCAGCCCGACGAACGCCTCCGGGTCCGGCGGCGCCTTCAGGTCCGCCCCGGCGCAGAACGTCGACCCGGTGTGGGCCAGCACCACCGCCCGTACGGTCTCGTCGGCGGCGCAGGCCGCGAGGGACCCGCGCACCTCCGCCACCAGCTCCGCCGAGAGCGCGTTGCGGTTGGCCGGGGAGTCGAGCGTCAGCGTGACGACGCCCCGCTCCTGGGTCCGTACGATCAGCGTCACCGTTCCTCCGCGATTCCCGAACCACTCGTCTTCTCCCGGTCGCGCAGCTCGCGCCGGAGGATCTTGCCGGACGCCGCCCGGGGCACCGCGTCCACGAACTCGGCCCGCCGCACCTTCTTGTACGGGGAGACCCGCTCGGCGACGTACGCCAGCACGTCGTCCTCGGTCAGCCCCGCCGCCCCCGGCGACCGGACCAGGAACGCCTTCGGGACCTCGTTGCCCTCGGCGTCGTTCACCCCGATCACCGCCGCGTCCGCCACCTGTTCATGGGTGAGCAGCAGGGCCTCCAGCTCGGCGGGCGCGACCTGGTACCCCTTGTACTTGATCAGCTCCTTGACCCGGTCGACGACGTACAGCCAGCCGTCCTCGTCCACCCGGCCCACGTCCCCCGTGTGCACCCACCCGTCCGCGTCGATCATGTCGGCGGTGGCGTCGGGGCGGCCCAGGTAGCCCTTCATCACCTGCGGGCCGCGGATCAGGATCTCGCCGTCCGTCCCCGGCTCCGCGTCCCGCGCCGGGTCCTCCAGCGACACGATCCGCATCTCCGTGTTCGGCAGCAGCCTGCCCACGGTGCCCGGCGGCGGCCGCTCCGCGGAGAGCGGCACCACGTGCGTGCCGGGCGACAGCTCCGTCATCCCGTACGCCTGCCGCACCGGCGGCAGCCCCAGCCGGGACGAACAGGCCTCCGCCAGCTCGGCGTCGAGCGGGGCGGCGGCGCTGACGATGTAGCGGAGCGAGGACAGGTCGTACTCCCCCACCAGCGGGTGCTTGGCCAGCGCCAGCACGATCGGCGGGGCGACGTACAGACCGGTGATGCGGTGCGTCTGGATGGCCGCCAGGAACTGCGCCAGGTCGAAGCGGGGCAGGACGACGACCGTGGAGCCGGAGCGGAGGGGGGCGTTCATGAGGGCGGTGAGCCCGTAGATGTGGAAGAAGGGGAGCACCGCCAGGATGCGCTCCCCCTCCCCCATCGGGATGAACGGCCTCAGCTGCTCCAGGTTCGTCCCGATCGACCGGTGCGTGAGCATCACGCCCTTGGGCGTGCCGGTCGTGCCGGAGCTGTACGGGAGGGCGGCGACGTCCTCGCCGGGGTCGATGGCGACGGCCGGTTCGGGGGCGGTGGAGGCCAGCATGTCCAGGATGGAGGTGTGGCCCTCCGAGGCCGGCGCCCGGTCGCAGACGTAGATCTCCTGGACGCCACCCGTCAGTTCGGCCGCCCGGCGGGCCGTCTCCAGGAGCGGCGAGACGGTCACGATCCACTTGGCCCCGCTGTCGGCGAGCTGCTTGGCGAACTCCTCGGGCGTCGCCAGCGGGTGGACGGTGGTGACCGAGGCGCCGGCGCGCGTGGCCCCGTAGAAGACGGCCGGGTAGGCGATGGTGTTCGGGCTGTGCAGGGCGAGCACGTCGCCCTTCCGGAGTCCGGCCTCCGCGAGTGCGGCGGCGATGCGGCGGTGGAAGCCGTCGAGCTGGGCGTACGTGAGGGAAGTGCCGTTCACCCCGTCGATCAGGGCGACCGTGTCGCCGAACTCCGCGGCCCCGCCGAGGACCGCTTCGTGGATGGGCGTGTCGAGGGCCGGTACGTCTGCGTACTCGCTGCGGAACACCATGGCAGTACCCCTGTGTGGTCGCGGTGGCCCGCGCCGCCCGGGAGGGGGCGGGCGGTGCGGGACGCCGTGCGGGTGTTGTGTGGAGAGCCAGAATCACCCCTGGGGGCGGGGATCCGGGAGAGGTCGGACGGCAGTGGCTGGAGTGAGGCCGGAGGGAGTTGGAGGGAGCCGGAGGGAGGGAGGCCGGAGGGAAGGGGCTCCGGAGGGGGCTCGGCCTCAGTACGACTTCGGCAGGCCCAGCGACTGGTGCGAGACGTAGTTCAGGATCATCTCCCGGCTGACCGGGGCGATCCGGGCCACCCGGGAGGCCGTGATCAGGGAGGCGAGACCGTACTCGCGGGTCAGGCCGTTGCCGCCGAGGGTGTGGACCGCCTGGTCGACCGCCTTGACGCAGGCCTCGCCCGCCGCGTACTTCGCCATGTTGGCCGCCTCGCCCGCCCCGATGTCGTCGCCCTCGTCGTAGAGCCTGGCCGCCTTCTGCATCATCAGCCGGGACAGCTCCAGGTCGATGTGGGCGGTGGCGAGCGGGTGGGCGATGGCCTGGTGGGCGCCGATCGGGTCCTTCCAGACCTGGCGGGTCCGGGCGTACTCCACGGCCCGGCCGAGCGCGAACCGGCCCATACCGATCCCGAACGCGGCCGTCATGATCCGCTCGGGGTTCAGCCCGGCGAAGAGTTGCAGCAGCCCCGCGTCCTCGTCCCCGACCAGGGCGTCGGCGGGCAGCCGCACGTCGTCGAGCACGAGCTCGAACTGCTTCTCCGGGGCGTGGAGTTCCATGTCGATCGCGTTGCGGCCGAAGCCTTCCGCATCGCGCGGGACGATGAACAGGCAGGGCTTCAGCTTCCCGGACCGGGCGTCCTCCGTACGGCCCACGATCAGTGTGGCGTCGGCTATGTCGACGCCCGACACGAAGACCTTGCGGCCGGTGAGGACCCAGTCCGTGCCGTCGCGGCGGGCGGTGGTGGTGATCCGGTGCGAGTTGGAGCCGGCGTCCGGCTCGGTGATGCCGAAGGCCATGGTGAGGGTGCCGTCGGCCAGGCCCGGCAGCCACTGCCGCTTCTGCTCGTCCGTGCCGAACCGGGCGATGACCGTGCCGCAGATCGCGGGCGACACGATCATCATCAGGAGCGGGGAGCCCGCGGCGCCCAGTTCTTCGAGCACGATGGAGAGTTCGGCCATGCCGCCGCCTCCGCCGCCGTACTCCTCGGGGAGGTTCACGCCGAGGTAGCCCAGCTTGGCGGCCTCCGCCCACAGCTCGCGGGTGTGGGAGCCCTCGCGGATGACGGTGGTCATGTAGTCGCGCCCGTACCGCTTGCCGAGGGCGGCGACGGCGGCGCGCAGGGCCTGGTGCTCTTCGGTCTCGAGTGCGGCGGTGCGGACGGTGCTCATGCGGTCTCCTCCGGTACGGGGGCGCCATCGGCGCGTTCCTGGACTACGGCGAGCAGGGCGCCCACCTCGACCTGGTGGCCGGGGGCGGCGTGCAGGGCGGTGAGGGTGCCGGAGGCGGGGGCGAGGATGCGGTGCTCCATCTTCATCGCCTCCAGCCAGATCAGCGGCTGCCCGGCCTCGACCACGGCCCCCGGCGCCAGGCCCTCCGCGAGGCGGACGACGGTGCCGGGCATGGGGGCGAGGAGGGAGCCGGGGTCGGTCTGTGCGGTGGGGTCGGTGAAGCGGGGCAGGGCGGTGAGGGTGTACGAGGCTCCGGCGGTGTCCACGTGGACGCGGTCGCGGTCCCGGTCGTACGCGAGGTCGAAGTGGCGGGTCACGCCGTCGAGTTCGAGGGTGACGCGGGTGGGGGTGACGGAGACGGCCCGGGTGCCGCTGTCGGCCTCGTACGGCTCCGGGATGCCCGTGCGCGGGGTGCGGTAGGCGATCTCGTGCTCGGTGCCGTCGGGTTCGCTGCGGTAGCGCTTGACCTGGGGCTGGGAGGGGACGTTGCGCCAGGCACCGAAGCGGCTGGGCGTGGGGGCGGGGGCATGTGCGGGGGTGTGTGCGGGGGCGGCCACGGCTTCCGCCAGGGCGGCGGCGAGGGCGGCCGCCGCCGGATCGCCGTCGCCGGGGGCGGTGAGGGCCGGGAGATGGCGGTCGTAGAAGCCGGTGTCGAGGCGGCCCGCCACGAAGTCCGGGTGGCGCAACGACCGTACGAGCAGAGCCCTGTTGGTGACGGGGCCGTGGATGCGGGCGCGCTCCAGGGCCCCGGCGAGCAGCCGGATCGCCGCCGTCCGGGTCGGGGCGTGGGCGATGACCTTGGCCAGCATCGGGTCGTAGTGGACGCCGATGGTGTCGCCGCCGGTGTACCCCGTGTCCAGGCGCAGGCCGGGCGCGTCCGGCACCTCCAGCGTGAGCAGTGCTCCGGTCTGCGGCTGCCAGTCGCGCGCGGGGTCCTCGGCGTAGAGCCGGGCCTCGACGGCGTGGCCCGCGGGCGACGGCGGCTCCGGGGCCGGGAGCGGCTCCCCCTCCGCCACCCGTAGTTGCAGCGCGACCAGGTCGACGCCGAACACGGCTTCCGTCACCGGGTGTTCGACCTGGAGGCGGGTGTTCATCTCCAGGAAGTACGGCCGCCCCCCGGCCGAGACCAGGAACTCCACGGTCCCCGCCCCCCGGTAGCCCACCGCCCGCGCCGCCGCCACCGCCGCGTCGTGGAGCCGGGTGCGCAGGGCGTCGTCCAGGCCGGGCGCCGGGGCCTCCTCGATGACCTTCTGGTGGCGGCGCTGGAGCGAGCAGTCCCGGGTGCCGAGCGCCCACACGGTGTCGTACGCGTCCGCCATGACCTGCACCTCGACGTGCCGGCCCCGCTCCACGTACGGCTCCGCGAACACCTCCCCGTCCCCGAAGGCCGACGCTGCCTCGGCGGCGGCCGCCAGCAACTCGCCTCCCAGCGCTTCCAGTTCGCGGACGATCCGCATGCCCCGGCCGCCCCCGCCGGAGGCGGCCTTCAGCAGCAGCGGCAGATCGTCCGGGCCCGCCGTCGCCGGGTCCACCGGGGCCAGCAGCGGCACCCCGGCCCCCGCCATCAGCTCCTTGGCCCGGGTCTTGGAGGCCATCAGCTCGATCGCCTTGACCGGCGGGCCCACCCAGACGAGCCCCGCGTCCTGCACGGCGGCGGCGAAGGCGGCGTTCTCGGAGAGGAAGCCGTAGCCGGGGTGCACGGCGTCCGCCCCGGCGGCCAGGGCGGCGGCCACGACGAGATCGCCGCGGAGATAGGTGTCGGCGGGGGCGGCCCCCGGCAGCCGTACGGCGAGGTCCGCCTCGCGTACGTGCAGGGCGTCGGCGTCCGCGTCGGAGTACACGGCGACCGTGGTGATGCCCAGGTCACGGCAGGTGCGGAAGATCCGGCAGGCGATCTCGCCCCGGTTGGCGACGAACAGGGTGTGGATCACGTCTCTCCTCATGCGCGGGTCACATCCGGACGGTTCCTCGGGGGCCTCACGTGCGGGTCACATCCGGAAGACGCCGAAGCCGCCGCGGGCGCCCTCGACCGGTGCGGTGTGGATCGCGGACAGGCACATCCCGAGGACGGTCCGGGTGTCGCGCGGGTCGATCACGCCGTCGTCGTACAGCCGCCCGGACAGGAACATCGGCAGCGACTCGGTCTCGATCTGCTGCTCCACCATGGCGCGCAGCCCGGCGTCCGCCTCGTCGTCGTACGGCATCCCCTTCGCGGCGGCCGACGCGCGGGCCACGATGGAGAGGACCCCGGCGAGCTGCTGCGGGCCCATGACGGCGGACTTGCTGCTCGGCCAGGCGAAGAGGAAGCGCGGGTCGTAGGCGCGCCCGCACATGCCGTAGTGCCCGGCCCCGTACGAGGAGCCCATGAGCACCGACAGGTGCGGGACCCGGGAGTTGGCGACGGCGTTGATCATCATCGCACCGTGCTTGATGATGCCGCCCTGCTCGTACTCCCTGCCGACCATGTAGCCGGTGGTGTTGTGGAGGAAGAGCAGCGGAATGTCCCGCTGGTTGGCGAGTTGGATGAACTGGGCGGCCTTCTGCGACTCCTCGCTGAACAACACCCCCTGCGCGTTGGCGAGGATGCCGACCGGGTAGCCGTGCAGCCGCGCCCACCCCGTGACCAGGCTCGTCCCGTACAGCGGCTTGAACGGGTCGAAGTCCGAGCCGTCGACCAGCCGGGCGATCACCTCGCGCGGGTCGAAGGGCACCTTCAGATCGCCCGGCACGATCCCGAGCAGTTCCTCCTCGTCGTACTTCGGCGGCTCGGCGGGCCCGGGATCGCCGTTCGCCTTGCGCCAGTTGAAGCGGGCGACGATCCGCCGGGCCTGCCGGATCGCGTCCTGCTCGTCGACGGCGAAGTGGTCGGCCAGCCCCGACGTCCGGGCGTGCATCTCGGCCCCGCCGAGGGACTCGTCGTCGCTCTCCTCGCCGGTGGCCATCTTCACCAGGGGCGGTCCGCCGAGGAAGACCTTGGAGCGCTCGCGGATCATCACGGCGTGGTCGGACATCCCGGGGACGTACGCGCCTCCGGCGGTGGAGTTGCCGAACACCACGGCCACGGTGGGGATTCCGGCCGCCGAGAGCCGGGTGATGTCCCGGAAGAGGGCCCCGCCCGGGATGAAGATCTCCTTCTGGGAGGGCAGATCGGCGCCGCCCGACTCCACCAGGCTGATGACGGGCAGCCGGTTGGCGAAGGCGATCTCGTTGGCGCGCAGGGCCTTCTTCAGCGTCCAGGGGTTCGACGCCCCGCCGCGTACGGTCGGGTCGTTGGCGGTGATCAGGCACTCGACGCCCGCCACCACCCCGATCCCGGTGACGAGCGAGGCGCCGACGGCGTAGTCACTGCCCCAGGCGGCCAGCGGCGACAGCTCCAGGAACGGGGTGTCGGGGTCGACGAGCAGCTCGATCCGCTCGCGCGCCGGGAGTTTGCCGCGCTTGCGGTGGCGGGTCACGTACTTCTCGCCGCCGCCCGCGAGCGCCTTGGCGTGCTCGGCCTCCAGAGCGGCGATCTTCTCCAGCAGGGCGGCCCGATTGGCCGCGTACTCCGGGCTGTCGGTGTCGAGCGCGGTGGGCAGGACGGTCATGCGGTCACCTCCGGTACGGGGTCGGCGCCGTCCAGCAGGGCCACGGGGATCGGCAGCCACCGCGACCGGAGCCACTCCCCCACCGCCTTGGCCTGCGGGTCGAACCGCGCCTGGGACGCGACGCCCTCGCCCAGGAGCCCGTGCACGGTGAAGTTGAGGGCCCGCAGGTTGGGCAGGACATGGCGTACGACGGACAAGTCCGCGGTCTCAGGCAGGAGTTCCTTCAGCCTCTCCACGGTCAGCTCATGCGCCAGCCACCGCCAGGCGTCGTCGTCGCGCACCCAGACGCCCACGTTGGCGTCGCCGCCCTTGTCCCCGCTGCGGGCTCCGGCGACGAGTCCGAGCGGAGCGCGGCGGGTGGGGCCGGAGGACGGATACGGGCCGGGGAGCGGCGGCGCGTCGACGTCGGCCAACTCCTGAGTACGGGACGGTGGTTCGATGGGCGTGCGGCTTCCGTCCGGCAGCACGGCGATGTGCTCGACCTCTTCCACCGGTACGGGGATCGCCTCGAACACCCCGTAGGGCGCGCCCTTTCCGGGCGGGGCGGTGACGTGGAAGCCCGGGTAGCTGCCGAGGGCCAGTTCGACGGCGGCCCCGGAGACCGCCCGGCCCACCGCCTCCGCGTCCTGGTCCCGGACGGTGAGCCGGAGCAGCGCGCTGGCCCCCTCCTCGGTGTCGGCGTCGGGCCGGTCGGTACGGACCAGCTCCCACCGCACCTCGGCGGGCATCCGTCCCCCGCCCCGCTCCAGCGCATCCGCGAACTGCCCCTCCACGAGACGGGCCTTGGCCTCCACATCCAGCCCCGTGAGGACGAAGACGACCTCGTTGCGCCAGCCGCCCAGCCGGGTCAGTCCGGCCTTGAGGGTGGGCGGCGGGGCCTCGCCCCGTACCCCGTCGACGCGCACCCGGTCCGGGCCGTCGGGGGTGAGCCGTACGGTGTCGAGGCGGGCGGTGACGTCGGGTCCGGCGTACCGGGCTCCCCCGGTCTCGTACAGGAGTTGGGCGGTGACCGTCCCGATGTCGACGACGCCTCCCGTACCGGCGTGCTTGGTGATCACGGAGGACCCGTCGGCGCGGATCTCGGCGAGCGGGAAGCCGGGGCGGCGCACGTCGTGCCGGCCGAAGAAGGCGTAGTTGCCGCCGGTCGCCTGCGTACCGCACTCCAGGACGTGCCCGGCGACCACGGCCCCGGCGAGGGCGTCCAGGTCGTCGGGCCCCCAGCCGAAGTGGGCGGCGGCCGGTCCGGTGACGAGGGCCGCGTCCGTGACCCGGCCGGTGACGACGATGTCGGCCCCGGCCCGCAGACACGCGGCGATCCCGGCCCCGCCGAGGTAGGCGTTGGCGGTGAGGAACCCGTCGGGCACGGGCAGGCTGTCGCCCTCGGCATGGGCGACGGTGACGGGAACCCCGACCTTGGCCGCCAACTTCCTCACGGCGTCGGCCAGTCCGGCCGGATTCAGCCCGCCCGCGTTGGTCACGATCTTCACCCCGCGCTCATGGGCGAGGCCGAGCCCTTCCTCCAACTGGCGCAGGAAGGTGGTGGCGTACCCCTTCTCCGGGTCCTTGAGGCGGCTGCGGCCGAGGATGAGCATGGTCAGCTCGGCCAGATAGTCGCCGGTGAGGACGTCGAGGGGGCCGCCGGTGAGCATCTCGCGTACGGCGTCGAAACGGTCGCCGTAGAAGCCGGAGGCGTTGCCGATGCGGAGGACGGGGGCGGGGGCGGTCACCGGGTTGGGGCCGGGGGCCGAGGCCGGGCCGGGAGCGGTCACCGGTCACCTCGTACGGCGTGCTCGTCGCGCGCGGCATGTACGGCTTCCTGGGCGCGGGGCGGGCGGCCCGGTCCGGGCGGTCCGGCGAAGGCCTGGGCGATGGAGAGCCACCGGTCGGCCTCGCCCCCCTCGGCGGTGACGGCGAGGTCGGAGCGGTGGGCGCGCTGGGTGACCAGGAGGCAGAAGTCCAGCAGCGGCCCGGTGACCCGCTGGGTGGCGTCTTCGGGGCCGTACGCGATCAATTCACCTTCTGGAGAGCGGAGTTCGACCCGGAACTCCTCCCCGGGCGCCTCGATCCCCCGTACCGCGTAGGCGTAGTTCCGGGCCCGCACCCCGATCCGGGCGACATGCCGCAGCCGGGCGGTGGGGGTCCGGGTGACCCCGAGGGCGTCGGCGATGTCCTGGCCGTGGGCCCAGGTCTCCATCAGACGGGCGGTCGCCATGGAGGCGACGCTCATCGGCGGCCCGTACCAGGGGATCCGGGTCCCCGCCGGGGCCTCCCGCAGCACCGTGTCGAGCCGCCGCCGCCCCTCCCGCCACCGGGCGAGCAGCGCCTGCGGGGCATGGGCGGCGACCAGGGCGCCGGCGGCCTCGTCGACGAAGGCGTCGGGGGCGGCGAGCGCCTTCGCCACCTCGTCCCCGAACCGCTCGGGCTCGGTGGCGGCCAGCAGCGCGACCTCGTCGGTCCAGGCGAGGTGGGCGATCTGGTGGGCGACGGTCCACCCCTCGGCGGGCGTCGCCCCCCGCCAGGCCTCGTCACCCAACGCACCGACCAGAGCGTCGAGTTCGCCGCTCTCCTCGCGCAGATCGTCGACCACCGCTGCGACATCGGACACGTGCGCTCCCCTCGGGACCGGGTGTGGTGCCCAGGAGCATGGCAGCGCGCCAGAAAACAATCAAGCACGCTTGCATGATTTTCTGCCCGAACCCGTCGACCCATCGGCCTCGTCGGCACCGGGCCCGGTCACACGCGCCAGGGAGGCGGGACGTATGGGCCGAAGCACCACCCTGCCCTACGTAGGGCAGGGTGGTAAGCTGGCTGCATGATAAAGACGACCGTGTACCTTCCGGAGGATCTGGAAGTGCGGCTCGACGCCGAGGCGGCCGCGACCGGTATCAGCAAGGCCGAGCTCATCCGGCGCGGCATCGCCCTGCTCCTGGAGCACGCGGAGCGGCCGAAGCGGAGCCTTGAGCTGCCGGTCTTCGACAGCGGGCGGCCCCGCACACCGGACGAGATGGACGACTCGGTGTACGAGCACATCAAGGAACGGGCCGCACGCCGTTGATCATCGTCGCCGACACTTCCGCCCTCTACGCCGCCTTCGATGCCGCACAGCCGGAGCACTCCGCAGCGGCAAGGATCCTGGAACACGAAAGGCTGGCCATCTCACCCCTGGTCGTCACCGAGCTGGACCACCTGGTCCACCGCGACCTGGGGTTCCCGGCCGCCCTGCAGGTGATGGAGGCGCTGAACTCCCGCATGGACGACGGGCAGTACCGCCTCGCCGAACTCAAGCTCGCGGATCTCCGTACCGCCCACGAGGTCCGGGAGAAGTACGAGGGCCTGCGGCTGGACCTGGCCGACGCGGTCGGGGTGGTCCTGGCCGACCGCTATCGGACCGACCGGATCTTCACCCTGGACCAGCGGGACTTCCGGGCCATGACCCCGCTCACGCCGGGGCTGGACGCCTTCCGGATCGTGCCCGCGGACCACTGAGGCCTCCCGCTCCCGGCACACGCCTCCACGCCCGGTCGGCACAGGCCCGCTGCGGCTCCCCCGTCACGGCCGGATCGCGGCCACGCACCGGCGCCCGTCCGCCCCGCCGCTGCTACCCTCCGCCGATGACTGCCGAACCCCACCTGGTGAAACCGCACTTCGACGGCGACCGGCTCGTCCTGGAGGAACACCGCGAGGCGGATCACGTCCGCTACCTCTTTCCCGGTACGGCGACGGGGCCCGCCGGCCCCCTGCGCGCGCTGACCCTGACCGAGGCCCTGCACGCCCGCATAGGGCCGGCCGGTACGGCGGAGGCCGTCCTGCGGGCCTGGGCGCAGGGGGCCGGACCGGCGGAGGCGGTGGAGGTGAAGGTGGCCGATCCGGCGGCCGTTCCTCCCGTACGGGTCCGGGCCGGTGCGATCGTGATCCGGGACGGGCACCTCCTGCTCATCCACTTCCGGGAGCCGGACGAGGGCGGCCCGCACTACGAGATCCCGGGCGGCGGGGTGGAGGCGGGCGAGACACCGGAGGAGGCCGCCGTACGGGAGCTCCGCGAGGAGACCGGCCTCCACGGCAGCGTCGAGCGGAAGGTGGCACGGGTCTGGAAGGAGGGCCGGCACGAGCACTACTTCCTCCTGACGGCCGAGGGCGGCATCGGCCCCGCCGAGACCCTGGACACCTACGGCGGCACCCCGGTCTGGATCCCCGTGCCCGACCTGCCCGCCCTCCCCCTCTGGCCGCGCCGCCTCTCCTGGCGCATCGAGCACTGGCACCGTACGGGCTGGCCCACGCCCCCGGCCGAACTGGCCGACTCGGTCACCGACCTCCGGGCGCCCTGCACGTGGTGAGCCCGTCGGCGGCCGGTCCCGGGCGCGCCGCCGCGACGGTCACGCCTTCTTCTTCCGCTTCCGCGCCCCGGTCTGGCTGCGCACCGCGCCCATGCTCGCCCCGATGACCAGGGCGATGGCGAGGGCGTCCGTCGTGGAGAGGGCCTGGTTGAGGATGAGGAAGCCCGCCGCGGCCGCGATGGCCGGTTCCAGGCTCATCATGACGGCGAACGTGGAGGCGGGCAGGCGGCGCAGGGCCATGAGTTCCAGGGTGTACGGGAGGACGGAGCTGAGGACCGCCACCGCCGCGCCGAGCGCCAGGGTGGAGGGGACGGTGAGCTTGGCGCCGGACTCCCAGATGCCCAGGGGCAGCGAGAGCACCGCGGCGACCACCATCGCCAGGGCCAGCCCGTCGGCCTGCGGGAAGCGGCGGCCGGTGCGGGCGCTGAAGACGATGTACGCCGCCCACATCGCCCCGGCCCCCAGCGCGTACGCCGCGCCGACCGGGTCGAGGCGGTCGAAGCCCCCGCCGCCGAGCAGGACCACGCCGACCAGGGCGAGCCCCGCCCAGACCACGTTGATCAGGCGGCGGGAGGCGAAGACGGAGAGCGCGAGCGGGCCGAGCACCTCCAGGGTGACGGCGATACCGAGCGGGATGCGGTCCAGCGCCTGATAGAACAGCGTGTTCATGCCGCCCATCGCCACGCCGAAGGCGAGCACCGTGCCCCAGTCCGCGCGTGAGTGGCCGCGCACCTTCGGCCGGCACACCACCAGCAGGATCAGCGCGGCCGCCGCCAGCCGGAGCGTGACCACGCCCAGCGCGCCCGCCTTCGGCATCAGCAGCGCCGCGACGGCCGAGCCGAACTGGACCGACAGGCCACCCGCGACCACCAGCGCGACCGGCACCAGCGCCGCGCCCCTGCCCGGTCCGGAGCCCTTCCGGCCGGCGGCGTCCAGAGCGGGTGCCGCCTCGGGTACGGCGACGGCCGCCGCGGCGGAGGCCGGCTCCGGAGCACTGCGCTGGACGTTCACGGGCGGCCTTTCGGAGGTACGGGGAGCGGCGGGGCGGCACGCCCGCGCCCACCCACGGTAGAGACCCGCGCGCCTCCCGTGAAATGACTTCTGCGCTCCCGTTATGCTCCGGGCGCATGAGCCGATGGGAGCGCACCGCATGAGCCGTCCCGAGGACCCGGACCGCACCGCGCCCCCCGGCCACCACCCGGCCCCCGCCTCCCGGGCCGTCGAGCTGCGTCATCTGCGGGCCTTCCTCGCCGTCGCCGAGGAGGGCAACGTCACCCGGGCCGCCGCGCACCTCGGCCTCACCCAGCCCGCCGTCTCCCGCACGCTCGCCGCCCTCGAACGCCACCTGGGCCTCCGGCTCGTCGACCGCTCCACCCACCATCTCGCCCTCACCCCCGAGGGCGTCGCCTTCCGGGACAAGGCCGCCGCGGCGGTGGCCGCCTTCGACGAGGCGCTGGACACCGGGCGGCTGCGCCACTGGCCCCTGCGGCTCGGGCACGCCTGGTCGGCCTTCGGCCCGTACACCACACCGCTCCTCCGCGCCTGGCGGGAGCGCCACCCGGCCACCCCGCTGGAGCTGCTCCGGATCGACGACCGCACGGCCGGGCTCACCCGGGGCGAGGTCGACGCGGCGCTGCTGCGCGGACCGGTCCACGCGCCGGGGCTCGTCACCGAGGTGCTGTTCACCGAGGGCCGGGTGGCGGCGGTGACGGCGGACGGCCCGCTCGGCTCCCGTACGTCGCTGCGCCTGGCCGACCTGGTGGACGGCCCCGTCGTCCTGAACACCGTCTCCGGCATCACGACCCCCGAACTGTGGCCGCCGGACGCCCGGCCCGCCGCCACCCTCACCGTCGCCAACACCGACGACTGGCTGGCCGCCATCGCCGCCGGGCGCGGCAGCGGGGTCTCGGCCGCCTCCACCGCCGCCATACACCCGCACCCGGGCGTCGCCTACGTGCCGCTCGACGACGCCCCGGGCGTCCCCGTCCTCCTCGCCCACCGCGACGGCCCCGGCCACCCCGCCCTGCCGAAACTGGCCGCCCTGGCCCGGGAGATCGTGGCGCGGGGGTGAGTCCCGGGGCCACCGGGGGCCGTACGGCGCACGGCCCAGCCGGTGCCGCCGTGGCTCGCCTCGCCGGAGAAGGCGCGGGCCGGCGCGGGGTCGACGACCGACGTCAGGCGCAGATCCGCCGGGGAGCAGCGGCCACCGGCCTCGCAGGTCCGCGCGGCGCCGCCGTCGGTCCCACGCGCACCCGCCCCAGCGACCCGCCGCGGCGATCACGGCAAACCCGTCGATGCTAGCGCCCGGCCGTCTCCCCCTTGACGTGGGCGGCGATCGTCCGCGCGCAGTCCAGGGATTCGGTACGGGTGGTGTCGACCTCCAGGTCGTAGATGACACCCCGGTGGACGCTCTCCGCCTGTGCCGCCGCCATGCCGACGGTCCGGTCGCCCCGGGCGATCTCCCGCCCCGCCGCGACCTCGCCCGCGCACCGGACGCCGACCCACAACACCCCCAGCCCGTCCAGCCGTTCGCTCCACCGGCGCCGGCCCGCCGCCCCGCTGAGGAACACCTCGTCGACGATGATCCGGGCGCCGGCGCGGGCCATCGCGGCGATCCCCTCGGTCCAGGCGTCCTCCAGCTCCCGGAACTCCGACCCGATGCTCACCGAGCCGTCCGGGCCGAACACGATCCCCGTCTCCGCGGCCTGGAGGGCGGCGGGCATCGCCTCGACCATCGTGTCGGTGCCGAGCGCGAGCCACGGGTCCGGCAGGAGGGCCTGGAGGCACCGGGCGATCCCGGACTTTCCGGAGCTGGAACCACCGTTGAGCACGATCACTTGAGTCTTCACGCGCGTCACCGTACAAGCGCCCCGCGCCCACCGCCGTGATCACCGTTCGCCGTCACCGTGCTCCAGCGCTTCCGCGATCACCTCGGCCAGGTGCCGGGCCCGGCGTCCGGCCCGCGGGCCGAGCCGGTCCAGTTGCGTACGACAGGAGAAGCCGTCCGCCAGCAGCTCCGTGCCCGGCTCCGACTCCCTCACGGCAGGGAGCAGTTGCTCCTCGGCACATGCGACGGACACCTCCCAGTGCCCCTTCTCGAAGCCGAAGTTCCCGGCCAGGCCACAGCATCCGCCGCTGAGTTCACCGGTCAGCCCCAGCCGCTCCCGCAGCCGCCGCTCCGCCGCGTCCCCGAGAACCGCGTGCTGGTGGCAGTGGGTCTGGCCGACGACCGGGCGGTCCAGGCGGGGCGGGATCCAGTCGGGGGCGTACTCCTCCAGGTACTGGGCCAGGGTACGGACGCGCGCCGCCAGTTCGGCGGCTCGCGGGTCGTCGGGGAGGAGTTCGGGCAGATCGGTGCGGAGGGCGGCGGCGCAGCTCGGTTCGAGGACGACCACCGGGTCGCCGGGGAGCGGGGCGAGCCGGTCCAGGGTGCGGCGCATCACCCGGCGGGCCGCGTCCAGCTGGCCGGTCGACACGTACGTGAGCCCGCAGCAGACCCCGGCCGGTGGCGGCAGGACCGTGCGGCCCGTCGCCTCCTCCAGGACCCGTACGGCCGCCCGCCCCACCTGCGGGGACAGATACTCGGTGAAGGTGTCCGCCCAGAGGTGGACCACCCGGCCGGGGGAAAGGACGCGCGCTCCCTCGCCGTCCTGCCTCCCGCCCTCCCCGTCGTTCCGCCTCTCGCCCTGCCCCGTGCTCAGCCCCTTGCTCTGCCTCTCGCCCTGCCCCCTGCTGTGCCCGTTGCTCAGCCCGTTGCTCAGCCCCTTGCTCTGCCCTTCGCTCTGGCCCCTGCCCCGCCCCCTGCCCTTCCTCTCGCCCTGCCCATCGCTCTGATGTCCGCGCAGCCAGCGGCTGTACGTCTCCGTCGCCAGCACCGGGATCGTCCGCTCGGGCGCGATCCCCGCCAGCCGCTTCGCGAGCGCGGCCAACGGCCGCACGCGCGCGAGGGTGTTGAGCGGGCGGGCGAAGGGAGCGGCCAGGCGCAGCCACTGCGGGAGGCGGCCCAGGGCGTAGTGGGCGGCGGGGCGGATCCGGCCCCGGTAGTGGTGGTGCAGGAACTCCGCCTTGTACGTGGCCATGTCGACACCCACCGGGCAGTCGCTCCGGCACCCCTTGCAGGAGAGGCAGAGGTCGAGGGCGTCCCGTACCTCCGTGCTCCGCCAGCCGTCCGTGATCACCTCGCCCGCAAGCATCTCGTGCAGCAGCCGGGCCCTTCCCCGCGTGGAGTGCGCCTCCTCGCCGGTCGCCCGGAAGGAGGGGCACATCACGCCCGCGCCGCCACCAGGGGCCTCCGCCGTACGGCACTTGGCGACGCCGACGCACCGCCGTACCGCGCCCGCGAAGTCGCCGCCGTCCTGCGGATAGCCGAAGGCCACGTCCACCGGGCGCTTCGGGAGGACCGCGAAGCGGAGGTTGGCGTCCAGCGGGGCCGGGCGGGTGAGGATGCCGGGGTTCAGGCCGCCGTCCGGGTCCCACACGTCCTTGAACGCGCCGAAGAGGCCCACGAGTTCGTCCCCGTACATCCGGGGCAGCAGCTCCGCCCGGGCCTGGCCGTCGCCGTGCTCACCGCTGAGGGAGCCGCCGTGCGCGACGACGAGATCGGCCAACTCCTCGGAGAAGCTGCGGAATCGGGCGATGCCGGACGGGGTGAGGAGGTCGAAGTCGATGCGTACGTGGATGCAGCCCTCGCCGAAGTGGCCGTACGGCGTGCCGCGCAGGCCGTGCCCGGCGAGCAGGACCCGGAAGTCGCGGAGGTAGGGGCCGAGCCGGCCGGGCGGGACCGCGCAGTCCTCCCAGCCGGGCCAGGCCTCTGTGCCGTCGGGCATCCGGGTCGCGGTCCCGGCGGCGTCCTCGCGGATGCGCCACAGGGCCCGCTGCCCGGCCGGGTCGGTGACGACGGCCCCGTCCACCGCGTCGGCGGAGCGCAGGACGCGCTCGGCGTGCGCCCGCGCCTCGGCCGGGGTGGCACCGCCCGTCTCGACGAAGAGCCAGGCGGCCCCGCGCGGCAGCCCGGCCGGTTTCCGTACGAGGTCGGCGGCCATGCCCTCGACGGTGAGCGGGCCGTACGGGAGGAGACCCGGGGCGGCTTCGGCGGCGGCCGCCTCGTCGGCGTACCCGAGGACGGCCAGGGCGCGGGCGCGCGGGGTCTCGACCAGGCGCACGGTCGCCTCGGTGACCACGGCGAGGGTGCCCTCGCTGCCGCAGAACGCCCGGACCGGGTCGGGGCCGCCGGGGTGCTCGGGGAGCAGGGCGTCCAGCGCGTAGCCGGAGATGCGGCGCGGGAGGCGGGGGTAGCCCGTGCGGAGGAGGGCGAGGTGGGCGCCGATCAGTTCGCTTACGCCGTGGGGGCCGTGGGGCGAGGTGCCGCCTGCGCGACCGGCGTCGTGGGGCGATGCGCCACGTGCGCCGTCGGGTCCCTGGGACGAGGTGCCGCGTACGCCGTCGCGCCCCTGAGGCGATGCGCCGCGTACGCCGTCGCGTCCCGTGCCCCGGGTCTGTTCCAGCCGCAGCGCCTCGCCCCCGTACCGGACCACCTCCAGCGCCGTCACGTTGTCCGCCGTGGTGCCCCAGGCCACCGAGTGCGCGCCGCAGGAGTTGTTGCCGATCATGCCGCCGAGGGTGCAGCGGCTGTGGGTGGACGGGTCGGGGCCGAAGGTCAGGCCGTGCGGGGCGGCGGCGGCCCGGAGGCTGTCCAGGACCAGGCCGGGCTGGACGGTGGCGGTGCGGGCGGCCGGGTCCAGGTCGAGGATCGCGTTCAGGTGGCGGGTGAGGTCGAGCACCAGGCCGGTGCCGGTGGCCTGGCCCGCGATGGAGGTGCCGCCGCCGCGCGGGACGACGGGGACCCCGTACTCCCGGCAGACCGTCAGCGCCGCCGCGATGTCGTCGGCGTCGCGCGGGGCGAGGACGCCGAGGGGGACGCGGCGGTAGTTGGAGGCGTCCATCGTCGTCAGGGCCAGGGCGGTCGGGCCGAAGTCGGTCTCGCCGCGCACGGCGGCGCGGAGTGCGGCGGCGAAGCCGGCCGGCGGTGCCGGCGGTCCGGTATGCGGGCGATGGAGTTCGGCCATGGCCTCAGCATGCCGTCGGTACAGATGAACTCTTGGGATGTGGGCGGACAAAATCTCTCAAGCTTCACAAAAAAGCCCACAAGATCTTCCCAAACAGACCGTCAAGTCTCCTATAGTGACCAAGACTTGAGCAGGAATTATCAGCTCCAGTTGTGCATGATCGTCCACTCCCGTGGTGAACTGTCCGGATTTCACCGGTGCGGTTTCGCCTCGTCCCACGTCCCGCACCGTCCGCCACCGAGGACTCCGATTGCGCCCCTCATTCAGGCCCACCGCACTCGCCCTGCTGATCTCGGCAGCCGTCACCGGCGCGCTGACCCTGTGGGCCGTGGTCGCGGCCCCCGATGCGGTACGGACCCCGCTGGCCTGGGGCGCGGCCGGGGCCGCCGTCCTGCTGAGCATCTGCGTGGCCGTCACCGTCCACACCCTGGGGACCGTCCGCGCCCTGCGCGCCCAGCGGTCCGCCGACAACCAGCGGTTCACCGCCGAGACCTCGCGGCTGGTCTCCGCCTCCGCCGCCGAGGCCCAGCGCTTCACGGCGGAGACGGCCCGGATCAAGGCCGCCGCCTCCGCCGAGACCGCCCGGGTGACCGCCGAGGCCCGCGCCGAGAACGAGCGGACCACCGCCGAGGCCGCCGCCGAGAAGGCCCGGCTCTCCGTCACCGTGGACCGGCTCACCGCCCGGGCCACCCGCGCCGAGACCGAGCGCTCCGCCGCCGTCGCGGCCTGCGCCAACGCGGCCGGGCGGATGCAGGCCCTGGCCACCAGCATGCTGGCCGACCTGCGGGAGATGGAGCACCGGCACACCGACGAGTCCGTCCTCGGGGACCTGCTCCACCTGGACCACCGCACCGCCCAGGCGGGCCGGCTCGCGGACTCCATCGCCGTACTGACCGGGGCGCGCTCCGGGCGGCGCTGGGCCAAGCCGATCGTCATGGAGTCGATCCTGCGCGGCGCGATGGGCCGTATCGGCTCCTACCAGCGGGTCCGCCTCCACTCCACCAGCGATGTGGCGATCGCCGGGCACGCGGCCGAGGGCGTCATGCACGCGCTGGCCGAACTCCTCGACAACGCGGCCAACTTCTCGCCACCCACCGCCGAGGTGCACGTGTACGTGGAGGAGGTCCCGGCGGGCATCGTCATCACCGTCGAGGACAGCGGGCTCGTGATGAGCGAGGTGCAGCTGCGCCGCGCCGAGCAGGCCGTCTCCGCCGACCACCAGAACCTCACCAACCTCTCCGGCACCCGGCTCGGACTGGCCGTCGTCGGCCGGCTGGCCCGTAAGCACGGCCTGACCGTCTCCTTCCGGCCCTCCGCGCGGGGCGGCACCGGCGCGCTGATGATGCTGCCCCAGGACCTGATCTCCCGGACCGCCGCACCGGCCGCCGTCCCGGACCGGGCACCGGCCGCGCCGCCCGCCGCCGCGACCGCCACCGCCGCGCTCCCGGCCGCCACGCCTTCGGCCGCACCGGCGCCCGCACCCACGGCCGCGCCCGCCGAGCCCGAGCCGTCCCACGCGTCGGCCGAGGGTGCGGGCCGCTCCGGGACCGTGCCCGCGGCCCGGTCCACCGCCGGGAACCAGGCCTCCGACGGCTCCACGCCCCTGACCCCGGCGGCGGAGCCGCAGCGCACGGAGTCGGAGTCCGAATCCACCGGCGGCGTCCCCGCGTTCGGCGAGAGCGGCCTGCCCAAGCGCCGCCGGGGCCGCACGCTGGCCGCCGCCGAAGCCCGTAACGGCAACGCCGCCCCCGGCGGAGCCGACACCCCCCAGGCCCGTACCACCGACGCGAAGGTCCAGGCTGCGCGCTTCAGCACCTTCAGCCGGGCGGTCCGTGCCAACTCCCCGCACCCGGAAGGCAACACCCGATGACCGCGACCACCGACGAGAAGCTCAACTGGCTGCTGGAGGGGCTGCTCGACCGCACCCCCGGCACCCGCCACGCCCTCGTCCTGTCCCGCGACGGCCTCAAGCTGTGCCGCACCCCCGAACTCTCGGTCGACCAGGCCGACCAGCTGGCCGCGATCTCCGCCGGGATCCAGAGCCTCTCGCACGGCGCGTCCATCGAGTTCGGTGACGGCAGCGGCGGCGTACGCTCCGCGATGGCCGAGTTCTACGGCGGGGTGCTGTTCATCGTCGAGGCGGGCGCGGGCGCCCACCTCGCGGTCGTCGCCGACGAGGACTCCGACGTGGGCCTGGTCGGCCACAACATGAGCGAGCTGGTCGAACAGCTCGGTGAGCACCTCGTCGCCCCGCCGCGCACCCCCGTGGCAGAGAGTTCGGCCGTATGACGACGGCGCCCCGCCCGCGCCCGGGCCGCGACGACGATCCGGACCGGCTGTACACCCTCACCGGGGGACGCAGCCGCTCCGACTCGGCCGCCTTCGATCTGGTGACCCTCGTCGTCGCGGAGTGCGACCCGGCCCCCGGTATGCAGTCGGAGCATGTGGCGATCCTGCGGATGTGCCAGAGCCCGACCGCCGTCGTCGAGATCTCCGCGACCCTGAACCTGCCGGTCAGCATCGTCCGCATCATGCTGTGCGACCTGCTGGACACCGGCCGGGTCAGCGCCCGCCACCCCCGTACCGCCCGTGTCGCGGACCGGCTCCCCGACCCCGACATCCTGGAACAGGTGCTCGTTGGACTCCGCAACCTCTGACCGCGCCACCCTGAGCGACACCGCCGACAACGGACTCAAGATCGTTGTCGTCGGCGGCTTCGGCGTCGGCAAGACCACCATGGTCCGATCCGTGAGCGAGATCCGTCCGCTCAACACGGAGGAGACGATGACCCGCGCGGGCGAGGCCGTCGACCACCTCGACGGCGTCCAGGCCAAGACGTCCACCACCGTGGCGTTCGACTTCGGCCGCATCACGCTCGACGCCCGCTCGGTGCTGTACCTCTTCGGCGCGCCCGGCCAGGAGCGGTTCTGGTTCCTGTGGGACCGGCTCTTCTCCGGCACGCTCGGCGCGGTCGTCCTCGTCGACACCCGCCGGCTGGCCGACTCCTGGTACGCCATCGACCGCCTGGAGCACCACGGCACGCCGTTCATCGTGGCGTGCAACGACTTCGGCGGGCCGCTCCACAGCGAGCAGCAGATCCGGGAGGCCCTGGACCTCGCGGACGACGTGCCGCTGGTGGAGTGCGACGCGCGCGACCGGTCCTCCAGCAAGTACGTGCTCATCACGCTCGTCGAGCACCTCGCCGCGCTCTCCGCCGCCCGGCTGCGCGCCCCCGGAGCCGACGCGCCGGGAGCCGCCGTGCCCGGGTCCGCCGTGCCCGCGGCAGCCCTGGCCAGCCCGACCCCGGAGCCCGCCCCGTGACGACCACCTCCGACACCACCGGACCGACCTCCTCCGGCCCGACGGACTCCGGCCCGGCGACGGCCTCCGGCACCGCGGCCTCCGACCCGACAGCCGCCACCGGGCGGACCGCCACCACCGGAACGGCGGACTCCGGGGCCACCGCGTCCGCCACGGCCACCGGAACCACCGCCTCCGGAGCCACCTCCCCCGCAACCACCCCCTCCGGCTGCCCCGTCGCCCACGGCTCCGTCCCGCTCTCCGGCCCCCGCTTCCAGAGCGACCCCGTCCAGCTCTACCGGGACATGCGGCGCGACCACGGCGCCGTCGCCCCGGTCGTGCTCGACGGCGGCGTGCCCGCCTGGCTCGTCCTCGGCTACCGCGAGCTGCACCAGGTCACCGGCGACCCGGTCCTCTTCAGCCGCGACTCCGAGCTGTGGAACCAGTGGGACCGCATCCCCGCCGACTGGCCGCTGCTGCCGATGATCGGGCGCGGGCAGAACTCGATCCTCTACACGGTCGGGGAGCGCCACAGCGTCCGGGCCATGATGATCAGCAACGCGCTGGAGGGCGTCGACCCGTTCTCCCTGAAGCGGTACGCGGAGGAGTTCGCGGACGAGCTGATCGACCGGTTCTGCACCAAGGGCGCGGTCGACATCATCGCGGAGTACGCCAAGCTGCTCCCGGCGCTCGTCCTGGCCAGGATCTACGGCTTCTCCGACGAGGAGGCGTACCCGCTGGTCGGCGCGATCAACGACATGATCGACGGCCGCGAGCGGGCGCTGGCCGGACAGCAGCACCTGGCCACCTCGATGTTCCGGCTGCTGGCCGACAAGCACGCCGAGCCCGGTGACGACGTCGCCAGCCGGATGCTCGCGGACACGGGCGGGTTCACCGACGAGGAGGTCGCCCAGGACCTCATGGTGATGATGGCGGCCGGCCACCAGCCGACCGCCGACTGGATGGGCAACTCGCTGCGCCTGATGCTCACCGACGAGCGGTTCGCCGCCTCGCTCTCGGGCGGCCGGCACAGCGTCGCGGAGGCCATGAACGAGGTGCTCTGGGAGGACACCCCGACCCAGAACGTGGCGGGCCGCTGGGCCTCCCGCGACACCCACCTCGGCGGGCGCCACGTCCGCGCCGGTGATCTGCTGCTGCTCGGGATCGCCGCCGCCAACGGCGACCCGCAGGTGCGGACCCACGCCTCGGCGCTGACCGGCGGCAACAACGCGTTCCTCTCCTTCGGCCACGGCGAGCACCGCTGCCCGTTCCCGGCCCAGGAGACCTCCGAGGTCATCGCCCGTACCGGCATCGAGGTACTGCTCGACCGGCTGCCGGACGTGGACCTCGCCGTCCCCGCCGAGCAGCTCACCCGCCGCCCGTCGCCGTGGCTGCGCGGCCTCACCGACCTGCCCGTGCTCTTCACGCCCACGCCCGCCCTCGGCAGACCCGGAAGCCACGGAGGCCCCGCATGACCCGCATCGCACTCGACCCGTTCGTCAGCGACCTCGACGGCGAGAGCGCCGCGCTGCGGGCCGCCGGGCCGCTGGCGGAGGTGGAGCTGCCGGGCGGTGTACACGTGTACGCGGTCACCCACCACGCGGAGGCCCGGGCGCTGCTCACCGACAGCCGGGTGGTCAAGGACATCGACGTCTGGAACGCCTGGCGGCGCGGCGAGATACCCATGGACTGGCCGCTGATCGGCCTGGCCAACCCGGGCCGCTCGATGCTCACGGTCGACGGGGCCGACCACCGCCGGCTCCGTACGCTGGTGGCGCAGGCGCTCACCGTACGCCGGGTGGAGCGGCTGCGGGAGGGCATCGAGGCGCTGACGAACGCGAGCCTGGAGAAGCTGGCCGCCCACCCGGCCGGGGAACCGGTGGACCTGAAGGCGGAGTTCGCGTACCCGCTCCCCATGAACGTCATCAGCGAGCTGATGGGCGTGGACGCGGCGGACCACCCGCGGCTGAAGGAGCTGTTCGAGAAGTTCTTCTCGACGCAGACCCCGCCGGAGGAGGTCCCGCAGATGATGGCGGACCTCGGCACGCTCTTCACGAAGATCGTGAACGACAAGCGGGCGAACCCGGGCGACGACCTCACCAGCGCCCTGATCGCGGCCTCCGAGAACGGTGACCACCTCACCGACGAGGAGATCGTCAACACGCTGCAACTGATCATCGCCGCCGGACATGAGACCACCATCAGCCTGATCGTCAACGTGGTGGAAGCCCTCCAGACCCACCCGGAGCAGCGCAAGAAGGTGGTGAACGGCGAGATCGGCTGGGACGGCGTGATCGAGGAGACGCTCCGCTGGAACACCCCGACCTCGCACGTCCTGATCCGCTTCGCGACGGAGGACATCGAGGTGGGCGACCGGGTCCTGCCGAAGGGCGAGGCGCTGATCGTCTCGTTCGCCGCGCTGGGCCGGGACGAGCGGCAGTACGGCCCGACGGCGGGCGAGTTCGACGCCACCCGCACCCCCAACCGCCACATCGCCTTCGGCCACGGCCCGCACGTCTGCCCCGGCGCGGCCCTGTCCCGGCTGGAGGCGGGCATCGCGCTCCCGGCGCTCTACGAGAAGTTCCCGGAACTGGAGCTGGCGGTCCCGGCGTCCGAGCTGCGCAACAAGCCGATCGTGACGCAGAACGACCTGTACGAGCTGCCGGTGAAGCTGGGCTGCCCGTTCGGCCACGAGGGGTAGCCGCCCGTTGGTGAGAGGTCCACGAGCCGGAGCGTGTGTCTCACCGGACGGACACGGTTGCGACGCCGTGCCGCCGAGGGACTACGCTCCGACTCGTGGCCGACATCCAGATTCCCGCTGACATCAAGCCCGCAGACGGACGCTTCGGCGCCGGTCCTTCCAAGGTGCGGACGGAGGCGCTCGACGCGCTGGCCGCCACCGGCACCTCGCTCCTCGGTACGTCCCACCGCCAGGCCCCGGTCAAGAACCTGGTCGGCGAGGTACGGGACGGGGTGCGCGCGCTCTTCTCCCTGCCCGAGGGGTACGAGGTCATCCTCGGCAACGGCGGCTCCACCGCCTTCTGGGACATCGCGACGCACGGTCTGATCGAGTCGAAGTCCCAGCACCTGAACTTCGGTGAGTTCTCCTCCAAGTTCGCCAAGGCCGCCAAGCTCGCGCCCTGGCTCTCCGACCCGACCGTCATCGCCTCCGACCCGGGCACCCACCCGGATCCGCGGGCCGAGGCGGGCGTGGACGTCTACGCCTTCACGCACAACGAGACCTCCACGGGTGTCGCGGCCCCGGTCGAGCGCGTGGCGGGTGCCGACGAGGGCGCGCTCGTCCTGGTGGAC
Organism: Streptomyces araujoniae; assembly: GCF_050871195.1. NCBI lineage: Bacteria > Bacillati > Actinomycetota > Actinomycetes > Kitasatosporales > Streptomycetaceae > Streptomyces > Streptomyces araujoniae. The sequence goes on along the minus strand of NZ_CP194070.1, from coordinate 4,555,909 downwards.
GCCACCTCGGGCGCGGGCGGCCTCCCGGTCGACATCACCGAGTCGGACGTCTACTACTTCGCCCCGCAGAAGTCCTTCGCCTCCGACGGCGGCCTGTGGATCGGCGTGTTCTCCCCGGCCGCCCTGGAGCGCGCCGCCCGGATCCACGCCTCGGGCCGGCACATCCCTGAGTTCTTCTCCCTGCCGACGGCGATCGACAACTCGCTGAAGAACCAGACGTACAACACCCCGGCGCTGTCCACCCTCTTCCTGCTTAACGAGCAGCTGAAGTGGATGAACTCCCAGGGCGGCCTGGACTTCACGACGGGCCGCACGGCGGCTTCGTCGGGCCACCTCTACACCTGGGCCGACGAGTCCAAGTACGCCACCCCGTTCGTCACGGACCCGGCGAAGCGCTCGCAGGTCATCGGCACGATCGACTTCGCGGACGAGATCGACGCGGCGGCCGTCGCCAAGACCCTCCGCGCCAACGGCATCGTCGACACCGAGCCGTACCGCAAGCTCGGCCGCAACCAGCTGCGCGTGGCCATGTTCCCGGCGATCGACCCGGCGGACGTCCAGGCACTGACGGCGTGCATCGACTACGTGATCGAGAAGCTGTAGTACGCGGCTCCCCCCTCGGTACGGAGACGGCCCGGCACCTGTTGAGGTGGCGGGCCGTCTCCGTGTCACCCGACCAGGTGACACGGAACTCCGGCCCCCATCCCCCGTTCCCCTCTCCCGGCCGAAGTCGCCCCGGACGCCGACGAGACCGTGCGCGCGGGCCACCCGAAACGCCGAGGACCGCTAGAGGGGAGCGCACTAGGGTGCGCACATGAGTTCACCCCAGCCCGAGCACGGTCCCGTAACTCCGGCCTCCTCCACCCCCGCGACCGCCCGCGTCCTCCATGTCCCGTACACCGGAGGCGAGAAGGAGAGCCTGCACGCCAGTCTGGACCTGCACCGGGATGCGGTGCTGTGGAAGCTGGCGGGGCTCGACGACGAGCAGGTGCGGCGGGCGATGACGCCGAGCGGGACGAATCTGCTCGGGCTGGTGAAGCATCTGGCGGCGGTCGAATACGGGTGGTTCTGCTCGACGTTCGGGCGGGAGACCGAGCCCTTCTGGTTCGACCCCGCGACCGAGGACATGGCGGCTTCCCCGGACGAGACGACCGCCGGCATCGTGGCCTTCTACGCCCGTGCCCGCGCGGCCGCCGACGCCGCGATCCGGGAGACGGACCTGGAGGCGACGGGCACCGCGTGGGACGGGCGGGTGGTGTCGATGCGGTGGGTGCTCATCCACATGCTGGAGGACACCGTCCGGCACGCCGGGCACATGGACATCCTGCGCGAACTGATCGACGGCGCGGTGGGGCGCTTCCCGGGCGTGGAGTGACCGGGGCGCACCGGCTCGGAGTGACCGGGGCACAAGGGCGTCGCGAGGAGGGAGTACCCGGGGTCGGAGCGAGTGGGGCGCACCGGCGCTGCGTCGACGGAGCCCCGGGCTCTGCGTGACCGGGAAGCCCGGACTCACGTACTCACTCCGCCGGTGCCGCCACCAGCACCGCGCGCAGGGCGGCTATCCCGGCCAGCCACTCCTTCTCCGCCCCGGCCTCGGCCCACAGGTCCAGCGGCTCCGCGTCGGCGCCGGTGAGGCGGTCCAGGGCGCGGACCGCCAGGGGGCGCAGGTCGGCCGGGAGCGGGGGGACGGGGTCCTTGGGGCCGTACGCCGTGGTGATCGGCTCCCCGCCGGGGCACTGGGCGGCGACCAGGGCGGCCGCCGCGACCGCCTCCTCGCCCTCGTCCAGATACTCATCCGGGGCGGTGTCCGCGGCGGCGGTCAGGACGGCCCGCAGGACGTCCGCCTTCTTCTCCGGCTCGGCGTCGTCGACCCGCCCGCCGAAGTCGGCCGCGGTGTCGTTGTCGAAGTGGCCGATGTCCCAGGCGCCCATGGCGTCCCCCCTCAGTCCGCGTGCTCGGTCCGTGTACACGGAGTGCACGGTCTGCTCTGTCGTGGTGCGCCCCATCCTCACAGCCACCACTGACAATCAGCCCTCCGAGCGCCCCGGACGCCGGCCCGGCCTCATTGCACGCGGCCGCCCGAGCCCTCCTCGTCGTCATCGTCGTCGTCCGGGATGTGCACGTCGAAGACGTTGATGTTGACCTCGACGACCTCCAGCCCGGTCATCGACTCCACGGCCTCGACGACCTGGCCTCTGATCCGGTCGGCCAGTTCGTGGATCGCGACGCCGTACTCCACCTCGACGTCGACGTCGATCGCCGTCTGCTTCTCACCCACCTCCACCTTGACCGCGCGCCCGGCGCCCGAGGATCCGGAGACCCGGCTGGTGACGGCGCCCAGCGCCTTCGACGCGCCCTTGCCCACCGAGTGGACGCCTTCGGTCTCCCGGATGGCTATGCCGGCGATGGTGGCCACGACGCCGTCGGCGATGGTGGTCGTGCCGCGCACGCCGCCTCCGCCGCTCTTCGCCGCGTTTCCGCTCCGCGTTTCGATGTCGGCCATGTCCGCCTCACAGAGAGTGGTTGCCACGGGCGCTCTCGCCGCGCCCGCACGGAACCCCCTCATCCACTCTCCGCCCCTCCGCACCCGTCTGCCATTCGGGGCCGCCGGGCCAGGAGGAACCCCTGCGGCGCCCGCTCGGGGAACGGCCCCTCCGTGTCCCGCTCCCTGCGCACCACGGCCCGCACCTCCAGCCCCGCCGCCCGCAGCAGCTCGGCCACCCGCTCGGGCTGCCGCCGGTGGAAGACGAGCGAGACCTCCTCGCCCAGCGCCTCCGTGAGCCGCAGCGGCTCGTCGCCCACCTGGAAGCCGAGCTGTACGGGGGCGCCCGGGGCCAGCACGCGGCGGAACTCGGCGAAGGCGCGCGGCAGTTCCGTGTCCGGCACGTGGATGGTGGAGTACCAGGCGAGGAGGCCGCCCAGGGAGCCGTCCGGCAGGTCGAGAGCGAGCATGGAGCCCTCCTCGAACCGCAGCCCGGGGTGGTCCCGCCGCGCCTGCGCCACCATGCCCGGCGCGAGGTCGATCCCGAACACCTCGACGCCCAGGCCGAGTCGGTGGAGATGGCCGGTCACCCGGCCCGTACCGCACCCGACATCGGCCAGCGGGAGCCCTCCCCCGTCCGTCACCACGTGCTCGGCGAAGGCGGCCAACAGGCCGCGCTCCAGGGGCTTGGCGGCGAGTTCGTCGCGGGTCCACCGCGCGTATCCACCGGCGATGGCGTCGTACGAGCGGCGGGTGGCGCGCACGAAGTCCGGCGCCGGATCGGGTGCGGTCATGGCGCACCACCCTAGGGCCTGCCGTCACGGCCTGGGGCCTGCTGGCACCCGGCTGACGTTGCCGTCACACAGCTACGGTCACCCCGAAGGCGACCGTACGCCGGGCCGCCGCGCGGCAGCGGGCCCCGCACCTCCCGGCACGCTCCGGGCCTTCGGGCGCGGCGCTCCCGGTCCCGGGCCGCCGTGCGATACCGGCATTCTCCGGGCCTTCGGACGTGCCGCTCCCGGTCCCGGGCCGCCGTGCGACACCGGCATTCTCCGGGCCATCGGGCGCGCCGCTCCCGGTCCCGGGCCGCCGTGCGACAGGGCCCCCGTACTTCCCGCCGGGATCACTCCGGGCCCGCGGCCTCCGTGGGCGGGGGCGACGGGGGCGGAAGCTCCTCGCCGCCGGCCTCGCCCCCGCCCTCGTACCGGAGCGCCCCCGAGGGGCAGCGCCGCACCACCTCCGCCACCCGCCCGGCGTCGGCGGCGTCGGGCGTGATCCATGGCCGCCGGGCCGGATCGAACACCTCCGGCAGCCCCCTGACGCACTCGGCGGCGTGCCGGCAGCGCCCGGCCTCGAAGGTCACGGTGATCGAGCGGCCCTCGTAGGCTCTCCTGCCCGTTCCACCCGTCGTGTCGCTCATGCCGCCTCCCGTAGCGGTCGTGGCCGCTTCCGGCCGCTCAGTCGCTGACCTTGCTGCGGGACTGGTACAGCAGGTCCTGGTAGTCGGGGTGCCGGGCGATCCAGGCCGCGAAGAACGGGCAGGTGGCCAGCACCCTCAGCTGTGCGGCACGCGCCTCGTCGAGGGCGGTGCGGACCAGCGCCGAGCCGACCCCCTTGCCCTCGTACTCCGGCGCGACCTCGGTATGGACGAACGCGACGAGTTCCGCCGTACGGATGTAGTCGGCGAAGCCCGCGACGTCGGGGCCCCCGTCCACTCTCGCCTCGTACCTCTTGGCCTCGGGAACGTCATCGACCTGGACCGTCATGGGACCTCCGTCCGCTGTTCCCCACCGTGAACCGATGCGGTTGATACATCATCTTCGACCCCCGGGCGGTCAGGCGCCACCGCCGGCGCGGCCGGCGGCGAGCAGTTGCATCTCCCAGGCGAAGGCCACCCCGGAGCCCCCGCCGTGCTGGGCCTGGATCTCGGCGGCCGCCGGAACGGTCTCCTCGCGGGCCCAGTCGCGCTGCCACTCGCCCAGGACGGCCATCCACGTGATCGGGACGACGCCCGCCTGGACCATGCGGCGCACCGCCATGTCGTGGGCCTCCGCCGAGACGCCGCCCGAGGCGTCGGTGACGGCGTAGACGTCGAAGCCCTCGCCCGCCGCCTGGATGGCGGGCATGGCCAGGCAGATCTCCGTCCAGAGCCCGGCGAGGACCAGCTTCTTCCGGCCGGTCGCCTTCACGGCGTCGACGACGCGCTGGTCCTGCCAGGTGTTGATGAAGGTCCGGTCGATGGGCTTCTGCTCGGGGAACACGTCCTGGATCCCCTGGATCAGATAGCCGCCGCGCTCCTCCAGCACCGTGGTCAGGATGGCCGGGACGCCGTACGCCTTGGCCGCCTTGGCGAGTCCGACGACGTTGTTGACGATTGTCGCCGGTTCGTGGCTGTTCAGGTTGGCGAACTGGAAGGGCTGGTGGTCGATCAGCACCAGGACGCTCTCCTCGGGCGTCAGCAGCGCGTCGAGTCCGGCCTTGCTGGATCCGGCCGTGTTCGGGGTGCTCATGGGGGTGTCCCTTCTGGAGCCGCACGCCATTTGGTTGACGTGTCACCCACCCTAGGCAGGGGATGGTTGATGCGTCAACTAGTGCTGGTGGCGGCCGATTCACGGGGCGCCCCGGCCGTCTCGCTACGCTCCTTCCATGGACGCACCTCCTCGCTGGCTGACCCCCGAACAGCAGGCCGCCTGGGACAGCTTCATCCGCATGCAGGAGAAGCTCATCGGACGGCTCTCCCGCCGGGTCCAGGCCGACTCCCACATGTCCGCCGCCGACTACCTCGTGCTGGCCAAACTCACCGAGGCCGGCGGGCGGATGCGCCTCACGGACCTGGCCAGGCTGCTGGAGTGGGAGAAGAGCCGCATGTCCCACCAGGTCGGACGGATGACCAAGCGCGGACTGGTGGCGAAGGAGGAGTGCGCCGACGACGGCCGGGGAGCGTTCGTCGTCGCCACCCCGGCCGGCCGCACCGCGATCGAGGAGGCCGCGCCCGTGCACGTGGACCATGTGCGGCGGCTCTTCGTCGACGCGCTCACCCAGGAGGAGCTGGACGCCCTCGCCCGCATCTCCAACCGCGTCCTCGCCCACATGGAGAAGCAGCCCGACTGACCGGCCGCTCCCCCGGACCGCCCCCGCGCCCGTCGCCGCGTCCCCCGCCACGACCCCGGTCACCGGCTCAGCAGCCGGAACCGGCGGACCGCCAGCGGCAGGAAGACCAGCGTGATCGCCGCCGGCCAGACCACGGCCATCAGCAGGGCGTGCTCCTCCACCCAGGTGCCGCCCCCGGCCACCGGGTTGCCGAACAGCTCGCGGGTGGCGGTCGCGGTGGAGGAGATCGGGTTCCAGGCGGCGACCGCACCCAGCCAGCCCGGCATCAGGGACGGGGCGACGAAGGTGCTGGAGATCATCGTGAGCGGGAAGGCGACCGCGTACAGCCCGCCCGCCGCCTCCGGGGTCGGCACCAGCAGGCCGAGCCAGACGCCCACCCAGATCAGGCTGAACCGCAGCAGCAGGAGCAGCCCGAACGCCCCCAGGGCGGGCACCACCCCGCCGCCCGCGCGCCAGCCGATCAGCAGCGCGGTGGCGGCCAGGATGGCCAGTTCGGCGGCGGCCACCGTCAGGTCGGCCGCCCCCCGGCCGGAGGCGAAGGCGGAGGGGGCCATCGGCATCGACCGGAAGCGGTCGACGACCCCCTTGCCCGCGTCGGTGACGACGGCCACGGCGGTGTTCATGAAGCCCATGGCCATGGTCATGGCGAACATGCCGGGCATCAGGAACTCCCGGTAGTCGCCGCCGCCCGGCACCTTCATGGCGCTGCCGAAGACGTACCCGTACAGCAGCACGGAGAGGATCGGGAAGCCGAGCTGCCAGACGACGGCGGACGGCTGCCGCTGGTAGTGGGTCAGGCTGCGGCGGGTGATGTTCCAGCAGTCGGAGACCGCCCAGTAGGCGCGTCCGCGCCCGCGGGGCGCCTCGGCCACCGCCTCGGGGTCCGGTGCGAGTACGGTCATGCCGCCGCCACCTCCCGTACGGACTCCGCGTCCCCTGCGGCCTGCGCGTCGTCGGCGCCCGTGCCGTGGCCCGTCAGCCGCAGGAACACGTCGTCCAGGCTCGGCCGACGCAGCCCGATGTCCTCCACCGCGATCCCGTCGTCCTGAAGGCTCCGGGCCACCTCGGTGAGGGCGGCCACCCGGTCGGTGACCTGGGCGTGCACGCGGCGGGTGGTGTCGTCGGTGACGACGAGCCCGCCCCCGGCCACCCGACCCACGGCCCGCGCCACCGCCGCGAGGTCGCCCTCGTCGGCGGCGACGACCTCGATCCGGTCGCCGCCGACCCGGTCCTTCAGGGCGTCCGGGGTGTCGTCCGCGATGGCCCGCCCCCGGTCGATGACGGTGATGTGCGAGGCGAGCCGGTCCGCCTCCTCCAGATACTGCGTGGTGAGCAGCACCGTCGTACCGCCCGCCACCAGGTCCCGTACGGTCTCCCAGACCTCGCCCCGGCTGCGCGGGTCGAGCCCGGTGGTCGGCTCGTCCAGGAAGAGCACATCGGGCGAGAGGATCATGGAGGAGGCGAGGTCGAGCCGCCGCCGCATGCCGCCGCTGTACTCCCGGGCACTCCTCCCGGCCGCCTCCACCAGGTCGAACCGCTCCAGCAGCTCGCCCGCGCGGAGGCGGGCCCCGCGGTTGCCGAGATGGAAGAGGCGCCCGAACATCTCCAGGTTCTGCCGCCCGGTGAGCCCCTCGTCGACGGCCGCGTACTGCCCGGCGAGCCCGATCCTGCTCCGTACGCGGCGGGGCTCGCGCCCCACATCGAGCCCGGCGACCTCGGCCCGGCCCCCGTCGTACCGCAGGAGGGTCGCGAGGACCCGTACGGCGGTGGTCTTCCCGGCCCCGTTCGGGCCGAGCAGCCCGTGGACGGTGCCGGGGCGGACGGCGAGGTCGAACCCGTCGAGCGCCCGTTCCTCCGCCCCGCCCCTCCCCCGCCCCCGGTACCGCTTCACGACCCCTTCGGCGAGCACCGCGTAGGCGCTCCCAGACGTGGACATGGCACAACCCCCTGTTCTGCGACCGGCGTTCGAGCGAACTGAGTACACCGTACCCCAAACTGAGTACGGTGTACCTGAATACGAGTACGGTGTACCCATATCACCTCCGGCGCATTACGCTGCCCCCATGGCGAAAGACGGAGCGACCACGGAGCCGACCGACGGCCCGGCGACGGCGACGACGGCAGGGACCGGAGCGGCGGCGGGGGCGGCCTCTGCGGCGACCGGCCGGGCGGCGGACGGCACGGCGACCGGCAGCGGCGACATCGCGCGCAGCCTGGAACTCCTGTGGGGCACCGGGGACCGCCCCAGCCGCGGCCCGAAGCCGGCCCTCACGCTGGACCGGATCGTCACGGCCGCCATCGCCGTCGCGGACGCGGAGGGCCTGTCCGCCGTCTCCATGCGCCGGATCTCCACGGAGCTGGGCACGGGCACGATGTCGCTCTACCGGTACGTCCCCGGGAAGGCCGAACTCCTGGACCTGATGCTCGACCGGGTGCTGGGCGAGCCGCTCTCCGCCGAGCCCGGCCCTCCGGCCGCCGACCACCCCGTACCCGGCGGACGTCCCGCACTCGGAGGCCGCCCCGTACCGGGCGACTGGCGGGGGGCGATCGACACGATGGCCCGCACCTACCTGGACAACCTGGGGCGCCACCCCTGGCTGCTGAAGATCAACCAGGCGCGTACGGTGCTCGGTCCCAGCGCCCTGCGGGGCCTGGAGTCCGCCCTCACCGCCCTGCGCTCCATGGGGCTGCGCGACCCCGAGCTGATCGGCGTGATCATCACGGTCAACAGCTTCGTGGAGGGCCTCGCCCGCACCCGGGCCGACGCGGCGGAGGCGGTGGCGCAGACGGGGCTGGGCGACGAGGAGTTCTGGGAGAACCAGCGCCCCTACCTGGAGCGGGCCATGCTCAGCGGCGCGTACCCGACGATGGCGGGGATGTCGGAGGACACGTTCAGCGCCGACTTCGACCACTTCACGTTCGGGCTCCGGCGGCTGATCGCCGGCTTCGAGGCCCTGGTCGCGGAACGCGCGGCGGAGGAGGCGGAGGAGGCGGAAACGGACGGGCCGAGGACGGAGAGGACGGAGAGGACGGCGGAGGCCACCGCGGACCGGACATGACAGCCCGCCCGGCCCGTGCCCCAATGGACCTATGGAAGCCAGCCGGGAACTCGCTCCCTTCGTGCAGCAGTACGCCGTCCTGCTGAGCACGCACCGACAGGACGGCAGATCCGTCGGCACGCCCGTGAACATCGCCGTGGAGGGCGATCACGCCTTCATCCGTACGTTCTCCTCGGCCTGGAAGGTCGAGCGGATGCGCAACCACCCCACGGTGGAGCTGACCCCCTGCACGGTCCGGGGCAGACCGACGGGCCCGGAGATCAGGGCCCGGGCCCGGCTGCTGCGGCCGGGCACGGAGGAGAACACGCACGCGGCGCGGATGCTGTCGCGGAAGTACCCGATCGTGCAGGGGGTGCTGGTGCCGCTGGTGCACCGGCTCAAGCGGGACCGGACGCTGCACTACGAGGTGTGGCCGATCACGGACGGCCACTGACCACTCCGGTGGGCCACCGCCCTGCCCGCACCCCTCGGCCCCGTCACCGCGTGCGCCTCCCCCCTTGGCCCCGTCGTCCTGCGCGCCGCGTCCGGCCGGGGCGCGCGGCCTGTGCGCCCCGCCCCGGCCCCGTCACCGCGTGCGCCTCAGCCCTGCCCCCGCCCCCGCTTCCGCCGGAGCGCGAACCAGAGCGCCCCCACGCCGATGATGATCACGGCCCCCAGCCCCACGCTGCCCTTGCCGTCGTCCTCCTGGCCGGCGCTCCCGCCCTGCCCCGGGCTCCCGTTCCCCGAGGGCTTCCCCTGCTCCTGACCGTCCCCCGTGCCCCCGCTCCCGCCCGGCTCGTCCGGCTTGCCGCCGCCCTCGACGTCGACGCGTACGACACCGCTGCGCGTCCCCTCCGAACCGAACATCAGGGCCGTGCCGTCCGCCGTGTACGTCACCGACTCCGCCTGACGCTGGAACGGCGCCGCGACCGCCCGGCTCTCCCCGAGGCGGCCGTTCTCGAAGGCGTACACCCGGGCACTGAAGTACGAACGCAGCGCCAGCGAGCGCCCGTCGGGCGAGAAGGCCCCGTCGGTCACCCACGGCACCTCGTCCACGCGCCGGAAGACGTTCATAGAGCCGGTGGTGAGCTTGCCGGGGCCCTCGTAGAGGCCGCCGCCGTTCTCGTTCTTGGAGGCGATGTAGACGCGGCCGGTCTTCGGATGGACCATCAGCGATTCGGCGTTGCGCGGCCCGTCGGCGTACTGGACGTCGTACTGGGTGGCGGTGACGGTGGTGTCCCGGAGGGTCTTCGGCTCGGGGAAGCGGTAGATCCAGACGTGGTTCCAGGTGCCGTCGAGGTTGTCCCCGATGTCACCGACGTAGATGTCCCCGTCGGGGCCGATCGAGATGCCCTCCACATCGCGCGGCTCCCCGATGCCCCGCATGGTGACGGTGGCGACGGTCCTGCCGGTGCGGGAGTCGACGGCGAAGACGTACGGGCCGTCGTCGCTGTCGTTGTGCGTCCAGTAGACGCCCGGGTGCAGGCGGCTGGCGGCGAGGCCGCTGGACTCGGTGATCCGGGGGTCCTCGATCGTGAAGTCACGGTCGGGCTCCCCGTCGGCGGCGACGGCGGGGCAGGCGGCCCCCAGGAGCAGCAGGAGGGCCGCGGCGGGAGCGGCGAGCCCCGCGACGGCCCGGCGGCTGCCCGGATACGGGCGGGCCGCCGGGCCGCCGGGACGCGGACGGGCCGCACGGAGGCCGCTCGGACAGGGACGGGCCGCCGGACGGCTGGGACGCGGAGGGGCCACCGGGCGGCTCGGATACGGACGCATGGCCCAAGTGTCCACGGTCGCGGCCTCCTCCGCCCCGGCGTCCGGCCCGGTCCACCCCACCGTGTCCATCGTCACGTCGCAGGCCACAGCCGTGATCGGCCATGATGACGCCATGCGTTTTCTCCCGGTCGGCGACTCCATGACCATCGGCGCCACCGGCGACTTCACCTGGCGCTACCGGCTGTGGCAGCACCTCGACGCGGTCTGCCCGGGCTCGTACGAGATCGTCGGGCCGCGGACGGCGCTGTACGACCCCGGGGCGGGCGCCCCGCTCTCCCACACGTACGCCGACCCGTCCTTCCCGCCCGCCGCGCGGCGGCATCTGGCGGGGTGGGGCGAGGGGTGGCTGCACATGGCCCCGGTCATCGCGGACGCGGTGCGCGGGGCGGAGGCGGACGTGCTGCTGGTCTCGCTGGGCCTGATAGACCTCGGGTTCTACACGGACGCCGAGCAGACCGCGGCCAACGCCCGCGCGTTCATCGAGGCGGCCCGCACGGCGAACCCGCGCGTCCGGATGGTCCTGCTCCCGGTGATACCCAACATCCGGGCCGAGTCCGACCCGCCCTTCGCCGCCTCCTGCGCCCGCTTCAACGACCTGCTGGCCCGGGCCGTCACCGACCTGGACACGCCCGGCTCGCCCCTCCTGCTGGCCCCCACCCCGCCGGGCTACGACATCCACACGGACACGTACGACGGCACCCACCCCGGCCCGACCGGCGAACACCTCCTGGCCGCCGCCTTCGCCGACACGCTGCACCGGGCGTGGGGCGTGGGCGGGCCGTACGCACAGCGGCAGCACGCGGAGCCGGTCTCGGCCTGAGCGGGGCCGGTCCGGGCAGGGTGGTCTCGGCTGAGCGGAGCCAGTCCGGGCCTGCGCGGACCCGGTCCGGGCGGGTCGGTCTCCGGCTGAGCAGGGCGGCCCGAGCGCGGACAGACACACCCCGGGGGCGGTCCGAGCGCGGGCAGACGCCCCCCGGGGCCACCGGCTCAGCCGAGGTTCCCCTCGGCCACGGTTCCCGCGCCCCGGTCACGGACCGCGGTGCCCCAGCCGCGCAGGTCGTTGGCGGTGATCCAGGCGGCCTGGCTCCCGGCCATCACCCCCACCCCGGCCTCGGCGCCGCCGCCCTCGCCGACCCTGGCGACATTGCCCTGGCACGACACGTTCACCGCGTTGCCGCCGATCCGGATCGCGTAGGTCCCGGCAGGTCCGCCCGTGCCCGCCCCGGTGATGCGGTTGTCGCGGACGGCCGCTTCGGAGGAGGCCACGGAGATGCCGTTGTGGGTGGCGCCGAGCACGGTGTTCTGGGCGATGAGGGCGTCGGTCGACCCGGTGTCGACGCCGATGCCGTCGCCTTCGATGTCCGACAGGTGGTTGCCGGTGATCACGGCGTGCGGGGAACGCTGCACCTGGATGCCCTGGCAGTTCCCGCCGGACGGGTGGCGGGTCGTGGCCACGGTGTTGCCGGTGATCGAGACCCCGTCCGTCTGGTTGACGTAGATGGCCGTCTCGCCGTTCACGGAGCGGATGAGATTGCCGCTGACGGAGACCGAACTGTTGCGTCCGGCGGCGGTGTTGGACACCACGATGGCCCCGCCGGACCCGGCACCGCGGATCGTGTTCCCGGTGATGGAGACGTCCTGGAGCGCGCTGCCGGAGCCCGAGCTGACATAGATGCCGTTGACCGGGGCCGACTCGATGGCGTTGTCGGTGATCACGGACCGGACCCAGTCGGTGGCGCGGACACCGTAGGCGCCGCTGCTCTCCACCCGGTTGCCCAGGACGCGGATGTTCCGGTGGACCGGCCGGTGGGCATCGCCGGACGCGACGTAATGGTCCCCGCAGAGGGCGTCGTACGGGGAGTTCAGGGCGGGCCGGGAGTTCCGCATCACGCATCCGCTGATCAGGACGTCCTCGCACGGGGTGCCGTCGAAGGCGGGGGCGGGGAGGTTGGCCGCGTCGGTGGCGCCGGTGATCTGGACGGCCTCCAGCCGGTTCGGCACGGCCGGGGTTCCGGTTCCGGCGTACACGCCGTCGAAGAGGCAGTCGGCGATCCGGGCCCGCCGCACCGCGTTGAGTTCCACCGCGTGCGCCCGGGGCACATCGAGCACGGTCACGTCCCGGAGGGTGAACCCGTCGGCGTGCGTGAACACGAAGGCGGGGCACGTCGAGGTGAAGCTGCTGCCGCGCATGTCCCACGTACCGCCGAAGACGGAGATGTCCCCCGCGCCCTGGTAGCCCGTGACGGCGGGCATACCGCTCGCGTAGTTCTTCACGAGGGCCGAGGTGTTGCCCGTACGGAACAGCCGGGCCCCATGGGCCTGCACGGTCATCCCGGGGCCGAGCAGCAGGGATTCCCCGAGCGGGTACGAGCCGGGCGGCACCAGCAGGGTCGCCCCGCCGCCGGGCACGGCCCGCGCGGCGGTGAGCGCGGCGCGGAAGGCGGCGGTGTCGTCGGCCACGCCGTCCCCGACCGCCCCGTACGCCCGTACGTCGAAGACGGGGACCACCGGCGGGGCCGGATCGGCGGCGGCCGGCCCGGCGGCCAGCACCTGCGCGGCGCCGGCCCCGCCGAGAAGCCCGCCGGTGGCCAGTATCAGGGCGCGTCTGTCCATGGTCCGAGGTCATCCTTCACGGGTCGGGCGGCCACGGGGGCCCGGGCCGCAGGGGTCCGGCGGCCGCAGGGCGGGGAAGCCGTCCCCACCGACACCGAAAGAGCCGTCGACCGGCGGACGTTCCGGTCCCGGGGCCCCTCGCATCCGCTCGGACGGCTCCGCCGTACCCACGCGGTCCGGAGTCTGCGGCGCATCCTGTCACGGCCCGTCCTCGGGCACGGGCGCGCCCGCCAGGAGGGAGTTGCCGGCCCATCCGGCCGGAAGCCGGACGGAATCCGTCCGACACGCATGCCCCACAGCCCGGGCAACGCAGGAAGCCACCCGCCCGGCACACGCTCCCCGCAGCCCGGACCGAGCAAGTGCCCCCTCACCCCACCGGCTGCGACCCCAGCATCGTCAGCGCCAGTTCCGTCAGTTCGCGCGAGACCTCCTCGGGGCGGGCCCGGCGGCTGCGGCGGGTGTGGTGGGCCATCAGTTCGTGGACCGTGCCGACCATGACCATGACGCCGACCCGGTGGTCCCGGTCCTCCGCCTCGCCCCGCTCCACCGCCCGCTCCGCCTCGCCCGTGAGGAACTCCGTCCACAGGGCCCGCCAGAGCTTGCAGTGCTCGTCGACCACCGCGCTGACACCGAGCACCTCGACGAAGGTCACCCGGGCCTCACGCGGATCACGGGTGACGGCCCCCACGTACGCGTCGAAGAGGCGCCGGACCCGCACCGCGATCGAGCACTCGTCCATCCCCTCGGCGAGCAGCTCGGCCTCCATGGCCCGCAGGCCGACGGTGGTGACCCGGTTGTGCAAGGCGACGAGCAACCCTTCACGGGTCCCGTACTCCTGCCGGAGCACCTCGGGTGTGACGCCGGCCGCCTCGCAGACGTCCGCCTCGGAGGTCTCCCGGTAGCCGACGACCCCGAACAGCTCCCGTGCGGCGTCCAGCAGTTGTTCCCTCGCCTGGGTACGGGCCTGGTCACCGGGCCCCGTCCGCTGAACCGCCCAGCCATCCGCCACCGGTCCTCCTACAGCGCAAGGTGCGGGAGAGGGCCTCGGCACCTCTGCACGAACCGCCGCCCCATTGTGCGCGCCCCAGGAGCCACGGGAGTGCCGCGCCACACCCGTACGGGGGAATGCTCGTACGCCGAAACGCTTCTTCTCGGCGCGTCCCGGAGAGGGGTCGAAACGGAGTTTGAGTGGGGCGGTGCTTGCCTCCGCGACGGTACTCGCTGCCGCGACGGTGCCCACCTCCGCGGCGGAGGCGCCGCCGCGGCTCACCCGCCCGGGACCCCCGCCCCCGCCGCCGGCTCCATCCGCCCCAGCCACACCGTCAGCAGCCGTTCCAGCTCCGCCGCCTCCTCCGGGTCCAGCGCGTCCAGCAGACCGCGCTCGTTGCGCATGTGGTCGGCGAAGGCCCGGTCGATCAGGGACCGGCCCGCCGGGGTGAGCGCGACCACCCGGCCCCGGCCGTCCACCGCCGAGCGGTGCCGGTCCACCAGACCGGCGCGCTGGAGGCGGTCGATCCGCTTGGTCATCGCCCCCGTGGTGACCATCGTGTGCGCGGCCAGCTCGCCCGGCGCCCGCTCGAAGGGCGCCCCGGCCCGGCGCAGCGCGGCCAGTACGTCGAACTCGCCCTCGGACAGGCCGTGGGCGGCGTAGACGGCGTCGAGGCGGTCGGTCAGGAGGCGCCCCAGGCGGTGCAGCCGGCCGATGACCGCCTGCGGGGACACGTCCACGTCCGGCCGCTCCCGTGCCCACTCGGCCTGGATACGGGCCACATGGTCGAGCCCAGCGCCTTCCGGAAGCGCATCCCGAAATTTACCTTCCATGGAAGGCATAATAGCTTCCATGGAAGGTAACCTGAAATGGTCGCTGGTCACGGCGGTGGCCCCCGTCGCCTGGGGCACGACGTACTACGTCACGCGCGAGTATCTGCCCGAGACCCACCCCCTGTACGGCGCCGCCTTCCGCGCGGTCCCCGCCGGGCTGCTGCTCCTGGCCCTCTGCCGGAAGCTGCCGCACGGCAGTTGGTGGTGGAAGTCCCTGGTGCTCGGCGCCCTGAACATGAGCGGCTTCTTCGCCCTCGTCTACGTGGCGGCGCAGCGCCTCCCCACCAGCCTGGCGTCGATCATCATGGCGCTCGCGCCGCTCTTCATGATGATGCTCGCCTGGCCGCTGGTCGGCGAGCGCCCCGGCCGGAAGCACCTCGCCGGGGCCATGACCGGGGTCGCGGGCGTCTGCCTGATGGTCTTCACGGCCGCCGGTTCGGTGGACGCGGTCGGCGTGCTCGCCTCCGTCGGGGCCATGGCGATGTCCTCGTACGGCTATGTCCTGGCCAAGCGGTGGAGCGGCGAGGTGGACGTCCTCGCGGCCACCAGCTGGCAGTTGCTCGGCGGCGGGCTGCTGCTCCTGCCGTGCGCGGCCCTGGTGGAGGGGGCGCCGCCCGCGCTCGACGGGCCCGCGCTGCTCGGCTTCGGCTACCTGGCCGTCGTGGCGACGGCCATCGCGTTCGCCGCCTGGTTCCTGGGGCTGAAGCACCTGCCGGCCGGCACGGTCGGCCTGCTGGGACTGCTCAACCCCGTGACGGGGGTGCTGCTGGGGCTGCTGCTCGCCGGTGAGACCCTCTCGGGGCGGCAGGTCGTCGGCCTCGTGCTCACACTGTGCGGGGTGGTGCTCGGCCAGCGGGCGGCCCGGACACCGGCACCGCCGCCGGAGGCCCCGGAACCCTCCGAGCCGCCCACCCCCTCCGCCGCCCCGGCCGAGCGCCCCTCCCGCACCGACCCATCACCGTGAACCGAACAGGCCCGGCCCGGCACGGCACGGCACGGTGAACCGACCAGGCCCGGCACGGCACGGCACGGCATGGTGAACCGACCCTGCCCATCACCGGGAATCGGCCCGCCCCCTCACCTTGAACCGATCCGGCCCATCACCGTGAACCGCCCCGGCATGCCACGGTGAACCCCCTCAACTCCCCGCCACACATCAGCCCTTCACCGTGAACTCCGCCCGCAGCAGCGCCTCGTCCCGCGACGACGGACCCACCAGCAGCTCGAACCGCCCCGGCTCCACCACGCGATGCCCCCGCGCATCCACCAACGTACAAACGGATACGGGCAGTTCGATCGACACCTGCCGGGACTCCCCCGGTTCCAGAGCCACTTGTTCGTACTGCTTCAGCTCCTTCTCCGCCCAGGTCACCGACGTCACCGTGTCGCTCACATACACCTGGAGCGTCTCCAGCGCGGGCCGGGAACCGGTGTTGGTGAGCGTCACCCGGGCCCGTACGGTCCCGTCCGGCTCGACGACGCCCGTCAGCAGCTCCAGTCCGGTGTAGGTGACCGTCGTGTAGCTCAGCCCCTCCCCGAACGCGAACGCCGGGCTCTGCGTGAGGTCCGCGTACCGCGCGCCGTGCTGGCCGCGTACCTGGTTGTAGTAGGTCGGCTGCTGCCCCGCGTGCCGGGCGAAGGAGAGCGGGAGCCGGCCGGTCGGCTCGATCAGGCCGAGCAGCAGCTCCGCGACCGCCGTGCCGCCGAGCATCCCCGGGTTGGCCGCGTAGACGATCGCGGCCGCGCCGAGGGCGGAGGGCGGCAGGACCAGCGGCTTGGAGCTGATGACCACGACGACCAGCGGCTTGCCCGTCGCCGCCAGCGCGTCCAGCAACGCCACCTGGTCACCCACGAGTTCGAGGGTCGCCGTGGACTTGCCCTCGCCGATCAGCTCGATCCGGTCGCCGACGACGGCGACCACGTGGTCGGCCCCCTCGGCGGCGGCCACCGCCTCCGCGATCAGCACCGGATCGGGGGCGGCCGGGACGACGACCTCGGGACGCGGCTGCCCGTCGGGGAAGAACGCCCCCTCCGGGTCCGGCCCGACGTCGAGGATGCGGGCGCCGGGCGCGTACGAGACGGTCCAGTCGGCGGGCACCTTCTCCCGGAAGCCGTCGAGGACCGTGCGGATCATGGCGCGCGGCTGCCCGTCCGGGAGCCAGTCCGCCTGCCCTGAGGAACCCGCCCAGTCGCCCAACTGGGTCTGCGCGTCATCGGCGTTGGGGCCGACGACAGCGACCGTACGGGGACCGGGGCCCATGGCGCGGCCCTCGGCACCGCCGCCCTCCAGCCCGCCCGCGAACGGCAGCGTGCCGTCGTTGGTCAGCAGCACCAGGGAGCGGCGGGCCGCCTCCAGGTTGAGGGCGGCGTGCGCGGAGCCGCCGATGTACGCGGCCTGCCGGGCGGGGTCGGGATGGCGGGGGTTCTCGAAGAGGCCGAGTTCGAACTTGAGCGTCAGGATGCGGCGTACGGCGGCGTCGATCTCCGCCTCCGTGAGCATGCCCTCCGCCACCGCCTCCTGGGCTCCCTCGAAGAACTTCGCCGTCGTCATCACCATGTCGTTGCCCGCGCGGACGGCGGCCGCCGATGCCTGCGCGTAGTCGGCGTAGATCTTCTGCTCCCAGACCATGCGGCCGACGTTGTCCCAGTCGGTGACCAGCGTGCCGGTGTACCCCCACTCGCCGCGCAGCACCTCGCCCAGCAGCCACTCGTTGACGGTGATCGGCACGCCGTCCATGGACTGGTAGCCGAGCATGAAGGTCCGGCACCCCTCCGCGGCGACCCGCTCGAACGGCGGCAGGAACCAGGAGCGCAGCTTGCGCCGCGAGATGTCGGCCTCGCTGGCGTCCCGGCCGCCCTGGGTCTCGGAGTACCCGGCGAAGTGCTTGGCGCAGGCGAGGATGGCGGTCGGGTCGTCGAGCCCGTCGCCCTGGTAGCCGCGCACCATCGCGGAGGCCAACTCGCCGATCAGGTGAGGGTCTTCGCCGAAGGTCTCGCTCACCCGGCCCCAGCGCAGATCCCGGGTGATGCAGAGGACCGGCGAGAACGTCCAGTGCACCCCGGTCGCCGCGACCTCCACCGCCGTCGCCCGCGCGATCCGCTCGACCAGCCCGGCGTCCCAGGTGGCCGCCATGCCGAGCTGCGTCGGGTAGATCGTGGCCCCCTCCCAGAAGGAGTGGCCGTGGATGCAGTCCTCCGCGACGAGCAGCGGGATGCGCAACCGGGTCTCGGCGGTGAGCGCGGCGGCCTCCAGCACCCGTTCCGGCGAGGCGTGCAGGATCGACCCCGCGTGCAGGTCCTCCACGAGGTGCCGCACGCCCTCCTTGGCGTTGAGCTGGAGCATCTGGCCGACCTTCTCGGGCAGCGTCATACGGCCCAGGAGATCGGTGACCCGGTCCGCGACGGGGAGCGCGGGGTCGAGGTACGACGGCTGCAGGCCCACGGGAGTTCCTTTCACGACGGCACTCCGCAGTACCGTACGCTCAATACCGACCGCTTGGTAAGTATTGAAGTGGTACGTATTCGGCCCTGTGAGAATCTGGGCCGGAGCGCGGGGTGCGGCCCCGGCCGGAATCCGGGGGCGGAACGAGAGAGGCGTCCGATGACAGCAGCAGCGGGTGCATGCGCGACGGCGGCGGGGGGCGGCGATCCGGTGGCGGCGGCCGCAGGCGCACCCATGACGCCGACGGCAGCGGGCGAACGCGCGGCGACGACGGCGACGACGGCTGCGACGGACACCCGCACGGCGGCGACGGCAGCGAGCGAACACACGACGCCTGGTGCGGGCAAGCACATGGCGACGGCGGCGGGCAAGCGCACGACGCCTGCTGCGGGCAAGCGCACGGCGACGGCTGCGGGTGAGCGCACGGCGACGGCTGCGGGTGAGCGCGCGTGACCGCGGGGGCGCGGGGCGGCTATGCCAAGGGCCGGGCCAAGCGGACCGAGATCCTCGACCAGGCGATGGCCCTGTTCGGCGAGGCCGGATACCGGGGCGCCTCGCTCCGCGTCATCGCCACCCGCTGCGGCATCTCCCACCCGGGCCTCCTGCACCACTTCCCGACCAAGGAGGCCCTGCTGCTCGCGGTGCTCCAGCGCCGCGACGACGTGGACGACGAGTGGCTGGCACTCGGCGTCACCCGGGGCATCGACCATCTGCGCCGGCTGGTGGACCTCGCGGAGCTGAACGCCAAGCGGCGCGGGATCGTCGAGCTGTTCTCGGTGGTCGCGGCGGAGGCCACATCCCCCGACCACCCCGCCCACGCGTACTTCGAGGCCCGCTACCGTACGTCGGTCGCCAACACCGAACGCGCCTACGCCCAGGCCCGGGAAGCGGGCGAACTGCGCGACGGCGTCGAACCGGCCGCCTCCGCCCAGCAGTTCATCGCGCTGATGGACGGCCTCCAGATCCAGTGGCTGTTCAGCGACTGCACGACGGACATGGCGGGGGTGCTCCGGGCCTATGTGCAGGCGCAGTTGACCGTACGGTTCTGACCGTACGGCGATCTGTACGGCGAACCGTGCGGCGATCCGTACGGACCGGACCCGGCCCGCCCCTCCCTCCCGCCTGCTCCCGACGCCACTCGACGGGGCCGTAGGGCGTGCGGACGGGGAGGGAAGGGCGTCGGCCCGATTCGGGCTAGGGCTCGTCGCGAGGCCCGGCCCCAAGCCCCGGGCCGGACTCGGGCGCGGCCCCCGGCCCGAACCCAAACTCTGGCCCGGCCCCAGGCGCAGGCCCCGCCCCGGGCGCGGACTCAGGCCCGGACCCAGGCACCGCCCCGGACCCAGGCGAGGGCCCCGGCCCGGACCCAAGCCCCGGCCCGGACCCAGGCCAGGCCCCAGACCCAACCCCGGGCGCCGCCCCAACCCCGGGCGCCGCCCCGGACCCGGCGGAACGCCCCTCCCCCGGGCTGACCCGCGCCACCCCGCGCCGGTCCGCGATGCGGGCCATCACCAGGCAGTACAGAGGCGCGAAGACGAACTCGACGACCATCGCCTGCCAGGGAGCGTCGGCGGCCGTCTCGGTGGAGGCGAGTTCACCGAAGCCGGCGGCGAGGCCGAAGGCGAGGAGGTTGTTGGCGGCGTGCATGGTGATGACGGCTTCGAGGCCACCGGTCCGGATGACCAGCCACCCCCACCACAGGGCCGAGTAGAAGAGCAGGACGAACCCGGACAGCTCACCGAACCCGTGGGCCAGGGCGAACAGCAGCGAGGCGATGACGACGGCGGGCCAGGGCGACCGCACGGCCCGCCCGATCACCTGGACGAGCCAGCCCCGGAAGACGTACTCCTCGGCCGCCGCCTGGAACGGCACCAGCGCCCCGAGCACGGCCAGGCTCACCAGGAACGCGGTCCAGCCGGGGAAGCCGTCCCCGGCCGGTTCGGCGGACTCCTCGCCCCAGGTCCAGGCGATCATGATGCCGAACTGGACGATGATCATCGGCACGGCGACGGCGGCGCACAGCCCGAGCCACTTCCACCGCAACCGCCCGAGGACCGAGGAGACGGTCCCGGCGGGCCGTCGGCCCAGATACCGGGCGCCCCACAGGACCACGGGGATCCCGATGGCGATGCCGACGAGCTGGAAGGCCATGTCGGTGACGGGGTCCTCGAAGAACATCTCGCTGCCGGGGGCGTCGGGCCCCGCGTCCAGCACCGCCGCGAGGACGGCGGCGAAGCCGGTGACGACCACGATGCCGACGAAGAGCAGGAGCACGACGAGCGACAGCTCACCGAGCCACCCGAACCGCCCGCCCTGCCCGTTGCGCCCCTGCTGGTCGTAGCGCGACCCGGCCTCGGCAGGTACGGGCCCGGCCGGCGGCACAGCGCCGGGCGGCCCCTGCCACCCCTGCGGCCAACCGCCCCCGGGCTGCTGCGGCCACCCCTGCTGCCGGGCGGGCCCTGCGGGCGGCTGCTGCCAGGCGGCCCCGGTACTCCCCGTGGGCCCGGCGGCCGACGGCGAGGGCCACGACGAGGGCGAGGACGCGGACGAGGGCTCGGGCGGGTCCCAGGGCGAAGGAGGTATGTCAGGTCTCACACCAGGGATCTTGCTTGCGCCGGATGCCCGAGGTCAATGCGGCACAGCCGCACCCGCCCTCGTACCCACCCCCGTACCGGCATCTCCCCACGAACCGGCGCCCCGGTCCTCACCTCCGCCAGAACAGGTGGTGCGTCACCCCGCTCGGGCTGGGCACGACCTCCAGGTGGAACCGGTCGAGCAGGTCGTCGGGCGAGTCCCAGAGCCGCAGCCCGGAGCCGAAGGTCAAGGGCGCGACCACCACATGCAGCGTGTCGACGAGGTCGGCGTCCAGGAACTCCCGGACGGTGGTGACCCCGCCGCCGAGCCGCACGTCCTTGCCCCGGGCCGCCTCCCGGGCCTGCGCGAGCACCTCGGCCGGTTCGCCGCCGACGAAGTGGAACGTGGTGTCGGAGAGCGTGAAGGAGGGACGCTCGTGGTGGGTCATGACGAACACCGGCGTACGGAACGGAGGCTCGTCGCCCCACCACCCGCGCCACCCGTCCTCGGGCCAGGGCCCGCGCTGGGGCCCGAACTTGTTGCGGCCCATGATCTCGGCCCCGATGTTGCGGGCGTAGTCCCGCGTGAAGTAGTCGTCCAGCCCCCGGCTCCCGCCGGGATCGGTCCGCATAGGCCAGCTCGCCGTCGCCCCGGCCCAGGTGAACAGCTCCCCCGGCTCGACGTCCCCGAAGGGCCGCTCCAGGGTCTGGTTCTCCCCGGCCGCGATCCCGTCGCTGGAGATGCAGAAATTCTGGACCCGCAAGAGCTGAGCCATGGGTGTGTTCCTCCCGGATCTGTCGACGACACAGTCAGGACGTTCCGTACGGGGAAAAATCATCGCGCGCCCGGCACCGGGACCGCTCGTCCGGCTCGCGGAGTTCACCCGGGAACCTGCCGTCACAGCTCCCGTGCCGTCCGCCCGTGACCGACAAGGAGTCCCGGCCCCCGGGGCACCCCGCGCTCTCCCGGGCCCCTACAGCCCGGCCGAAATTCTCTGCGCGGATCCACGCGGCTTGCGATCATGCGGCCACGGGATCACGCAGGATGCGCGCCGGCCGGGGCGCGTCCGGGGCAGAGAGCGAGTGACGAGAGATGCGGATACAGGTCCGTCCGTTCGAGGCGCGGGACCTCGACCCGGTGGTCGGTCTCTCGCTCCGCGCCTGGGCACCCGTCTACGCGAGCTTCGCCGAAGTGATGGGGCCGGAGGTCTTCGGCCGCCAGTACCCGGACTGGCGTACGTCCCAGCGGAGCGAGGTGGAGGCGGCCTGCACGGAGGGCAAGGCGCACGTCTGGGTCGCCGAGGACGGGGGGAAGGTTGTCGGCTTCGTCGCCGTGGTGCTGGAACCGGACGGCACCGCGGGTGCGGTGGAGTTGCTGGCGGTCGACCCCGACTGCCAGGGCCGGGCCGTCGGTACGACGCTGACGGAGTTCGCCACCACCTGGATGAAGGAGGCCGGGGTGACCCTGGCCTCGATCTGGACCGGCGGCGACCCGGGCCACGCGCCCGCCCGGAGGACGTACGAGAAGGCCGGATACACGGCGTTGCCCCTGGTCCGCTACTACAAGGCTCTGTAAGCGGAACCGTCACCATCACAGGGAGCCACTGACGTGACACCAGAGACCCTCCTCACCGACGCCCGCCGGGACGGCATCGAGAAGTACGTCGTCGGCGCGCTGGTCACCGACGCGGAGGGCCGGGTCCTGCTGCTCAGGCGGCGGGCCGACGACTTCCTCGGCGGGCTGTGGGAGCTGCCCAGTGGCGGAGTGGAGCCCGGCGAGCGGCTGGAGGACACCCTGATCCGGGAGGTCCTTGAGGAGACCGGGCTCACCGTCACGGGCGTCACCGGGCATGCGGGCAGCTTCGACTACGCCTCCGGAAGCGGCCGCAGGACCAGGCAGTTCACCTTCACCGTCACCGTGGCGGCCACCTCCCCGGTCACCCTCACCGAGCACGACGGCTTCACCTGGGCCGACCGGGACAAGGGGCTGCCTGCCGTGAGCGATGAGACGCGCGCTCTGCTGGCGGGGCAGGGGTAGCCGCAAGGTTCTCGGCCCGGCCTCGGTCCGGCCTCGGTCCAGCCGGACCAGGAGGTCAGGACGAGGGCGTGGGGCCCGGCACCGGGGATTCGGCGGACCAGAAGTCGGAGTGGACGTTGGGGAGGGGTTTCTCGCCCTCGTACATACGGCCGTTGGCCGCCTTCGCGGGCTCGGCCACCTCTGACTTGTCCACGCAGGGGCTGGTCACCTCGAAGAACGCCTGTCCCTTGTAGCCGATGAGGACGCTGATACCGAAACCGTCCGGCGACGTGGCGATGATCTCAGGCATCTCCTTGCTCGGATTCACCATGCCGATCCGGTAGTCCTTCGCCTTCCAGAAGCGCTCGATCACCCCCAGGAAGCTACCGCGACGCTGCTCGGAGACGACCGTCATCACGGTCCAGTAGCGCGTCACGTCACAACTACCGGTCGTCGTGGCATCGTGGACCCACTCGATCTCCGGCTTGATCGCTCCCACCGTCGCGTAGAACATCCCGTCGGCGCGCTCCGCCGCTCCCTGCATGTCCATACCGGCCAATGCCCCTCCTCTGCCCTTGGCCCCACCCGACGACCCGCACCCGGCGAGCAGCGCTCCCGCCAAGGCCATCGCACAGGCCAGGCGCAGGGTCCGTGTGATGCGCCTCATCGATGGTTCTCCCTCACGATCTCCTCAGGACGTCCGACGACGACCCTGGCGATGTTGGCCGCCGACTCCCGATCCTTCACCGGATCGAAGTACTGGGAGTGGGCCGAGAACAGTCCTGCCTCCAGAACCATCCGGGGTCCGTCGTCGACCTCGAAGCGCTGCGCTCCGAAGGCCTCGCTCGCCGGATCCTTACCGAAGTACAGATCGTCGTTGCCGACATCGAAGAGATCACGCCCTGCCCTGACCCCCGCCGGACCTCCGAGCGCCCAGCCGAGCGCCGCCTCGCCCTTCGAGGGGAGATGGGTGACCGGGTCGTTGTCGGCCGCACCGACGAACACATGGTCCTTGCCCACGCCGAGTTCCGTCGCCTTCTGCGCGTCCACGCCGGGGCTGCCCAGCAGGATCACATCGTCGACGCCCGGAATTCCGCCGGACTGCTTGGCGGCCGTACCCACGGTGAGTGAGCCGTAGGAGTGCCCGATCGCCGTCATGTGCGGGTCCGCGTTCTCGTTCGTCACCGAGATGCCGGCCATGAACTCGTTGTAGGCCGGAGCACCCCGTTGCGCATCGCCTTTCGACATCACGTCCAGGTTCTGCGGGGCGTCGTAGCCCAGCCAGACGATCGAGGCCGTGGACCGGTCCATACGCCGGGTCCCGATGGCCGTGTCCTCGGCCCGCTTCATCGTGTCGTCGACGAAGTCGCCGTCGAGCTTGGTGCCAAGACCCGGGACGTACGCCGCGACATGCCGGGACGTGTCCGGATTGCCGTACGAGACGATCGCGCGGCCGTTCCCCTCGTCCCCGATGCCCAGGAGGAACATGGGCGGGTTGCCCGACTCGTTCAGCTTGCCCTGGATCATGCGCAGGGCATCGAGCTTGGTCTTGACGTCGTCGCCGCTCCGGCGCTCCAACTCGTCGATGAGAACCGGGAGATAGGTGCGGTTGGCCTGGTCGCGTGCGACCGCCGGGATGCCGTCCAGGCCGCCGACGAGGTCCGGAGCGACCTTCAGGTACTCCTGCCGCTGCTCGTCGGTGAGACCGTCCCACCACTTCCTGCGCTCGGCTGGGCTCTTGTCCTGCGGGATGGCCTGGGCGAGGTGCTTGCCGGCGGTGGAGCGGACGTCGGCCGTGTCCCGGGCCACGTCCCTCAACGTGGCCGCCGTGACGTCAAGGCCCTTCTCCGCCCTGAGGCCGTTGAGGGTCCTCGTGTACCGGGCGTCGATCTCCCGCGCGGACCGTACGGCCAGGGCGATACGGTCGGCCACGTCCTGCGCCTTCGCCGCGTTCGGGTTCACCGGGCGGAAGCCGGGGTGTGCGGCGTGCGGCGACAACCGGTCCGGCGCGCCGAAGGCGGGCGGTTCCAGCGGAAGGCGGGAGCTGCCCCGGGCCGTGCCGCCCGGGGCTTCCTGCTTCGCCCCGGTCAGATCCTCCACCTGGGCGGCCGGGTAGCTGACGGAACCGTCCTCGTGGACCGTGAAGTTCAGGGCGACGGCGTCCGCGAGGGCTCGTTTCACCTGGCCCTGGGGAGCCGCGAGGTCGCCGGCCAGTCCGTTGAGTGCTGTACGGACGAGTCCGCATTCGGTCTGGAGGTACTGGAAGTTGCGGCTGAGCCGGCGGAGCCGGTGGACGGCGGCCGTCGCCGCGTCGCTCTCCTGGGTCTCCGTGATCTTCGCGGTCATCGCGCGGCCGACCCGTCCGCCGTCGGACGCCGAACGGCCCGAGACCTCGTGCCATGCGTCGCCCGCCTCCGTCAGTTCGGAGGTCCTGATGTCACGCAGCTGCTGCCAGGTGAGGGTTCCGGTCATCGCTTCATCGCTTCATCGCTTCTCGTCCGCGTGGGCGGGGACACGGACACCCCGGAAGGACTTCTCGACCGCCGCCTCCGTCTCCCCCATCTCCTTGGCGACCGCCAGCAGGGCCCCTTCGAGGTGCTCGCACTCGTCCCGTACCGACTGGAGGCGGTCCTCCCAGGACGTCAGCACCTGCTTGAGGGCGGCGACGGAGCTGAGCCCGGCGGCTCCCGCGTCGACGCCCTCGTGGCCGCGGCGGAGGGCCGACCGGCTCGTCTCCGTCCTGGTGCGCGCAGGTCGGCGGCGGTGCCCGAGGCACCGGTCCAAGGGCCCTTGCTGTGCTTGAGGGTTCCGGTTCCGGCCGCCCCGGGGGCGGAGGCCTCCGCCGAGGCGAGCCTCATCGCGGGCCCCTCGCCGGTCGGCCCGAACATGTCCTGCCGGCGCTCCGCATACGACATGGCTCCCCCGCCCCTCCGCGTTCCGCTTCCGCGCCCCGGGAGACTAACGCAGGACTGCGCGCGTGTACGCGATCGGGAACGATTTCCGGACAGGAGAACAGCTGCTCGACGCAGCTGGCCCTCCGCGGATGCTTGCGCTTGCGCATGCAGTGGCGACAGCCGTAGTGAGCCACTGGCTAGGCTCTGCCGCCACGTCCTTCCGGAGGGATTCACGATGATCACCTGGCGCGGGCTCACCGAGGACGACTTCCCGTTGCTGATCTCCTGGCTGGAGCAGCCGCATGTCGCCCGGTGGTGGAACCACGAGACGTCCCCCGAGGGGGTGGAACGGGACTTCGGGCCCGCCGTGCGGCGCGAGGAGCCCGCAGAGGTGCTGCTCGCCCTCCTGGACGGCGTCCCGGTCGGCCTGTTGCAGTACTGCCGGCTGACCGACTACCCGGAGTACGCGGCGGAGTTGGCGCCCTTGGTCAACGTGCCTGCCGAGGCCATGACCATCGACTATCTGATCGGTGACCCGCAGTTGGTGGGCAAGGGACTCGGCCCGCGCATGATCCGGTCGGCCCTCCGGTCGATCTGGCAGGACCACCCCCGGGCCTCCTGCGTCCTCGTGCCCGTGGTGGCGGCCAACCGGGCGTCCTGGCGGGCGCTGGAGAAGGCCGGGCTGCTGCGGATCGCCTCGGGCGACCTGAAACCGGACAACCCCGTCGACGACCCGGCCCACCACCTCTACCGGATCGACCGGCCCTGACGTACGGGGGCGGGGCCGCCGTACGTCCTCCGCCCCGAGCCGGACTCGGCCCGGCGCGGGCCGGGCGGGAGCGCCGCAGGCGGCAGGTCGGGGCGTGGCTGCCCGACCCGCTCCCCCCTTCGCCGAGGTCGTCGGCGTCCTCGGCACGACCCTGCGGCCCGCAAGCGGCTTACCGCCTCCGCCCGGCCCCCGGCCCAAGGGGCTCGGAAGGCTCGGAGGGCTCCAAGGAGGGCTCGGAGGCTCGGAGGCTCGGAAGGATCCAAGGAGGGGCTCAGGCCGGCGCCTGGCCCGTCTCGAAGCGGCTGATGCGGTCGCCGGTGACCGTGAAGACCCAGCGCGTCCGCATCGTGCCCCAGGTGTCGTTCGTGTAGTCGACGACGAGCGTGCGGCCGTCGTCCGAGGCATCGACGACCTTCATACGGCCGTTCGCCTTCGGGGAGAAGATCTCCTTCTCCGTCCAGGCCGCCAGATCCCGTTCGCTGCCGTCGTCGGACATCGTGGCGTCCTCGGTGAGGACGGCGGTGAAGGCGGTCTCGTCGCCCGCGTTGACGGCGGCGACGAACTTCTCCACCACCGGGTCGCTGATCGATGTGGTCATGGCGCTGCGCTCCTCCTCTGCCCGGCCGGGGACGGGCGTCCCCGGGGATCCGTTCCGAGTCTCTGTCGGCCGACCCAACACCGCATGTCGGACGGCGACCACCTCGGGCATCCTCCCCCGTCGGCTACTCCGTTCGGGAAGAATGGCCCGGGGGTACGGGGTACGGGGTACGGGCAGAGCACGGGGTGGCACGGACGTATGAAGCAGTGGCTGGTCGAACGCGGCATCCATTACCTGTTCCTTCTCTTCTCCGCTTTCCTCGGTGTGTCCGTCGCCGTGGTCTCCGTATGGGCGGACGGCTCCTCCGGGCGGACCAAGCAGGGCTGGGCCCTCATCGCCGGGCTCTCCGCGTTCGGGGTCGTCCTGATCACGCACTTCGAGCGGCGCCTGGTCGAGAAGGGCAAGAAACGCGCGGAAGAACGGGCGATCCGCGCCGAGGCGGACATGGCCCAGCTCTACTCGATGTCGCTGCTGCCGCTGAGCACCGCGGTGAAGGAGCTGACCCACCGGTACGCCACGGCCGCGCCGCTGCCGGCCGCCGCCCCTCCGCAGACGGCCGCCGACCTCGACCAGCGCCGCGCCGACGTGCTCGACCGCGTCCTGCGCGGGGCCGTCGACCTCACCGCCCCGCCGATCGGTCCGACCTTCCTGCCCCGCGCCCGGTGCAGCTTCTACCGGTACGACGCGGCCACGGGCGGCTTCGCGCTGGAGGGCAGCCACCCCTACCCCAACGGCCCCCGGGCGGTCATCGATCCGGTCGGCGCGGCGCACATGAGGACCGAGATCCTCGGCGGCGGCGGAAAGACCTTCAGGATCGACGGGGTCACCGTCACCCACTCGTACCTGATCCCGCCGGGGACGGCGTACAAGGCGGTCATCGCCGTACCCGTCATCCACGGCACCGAGGAGATCGGTGTCCTCGCCGTGGACGCCCCCGAGTACGAGCACTTCATCGACGCGCACGTCCCCCTCATGGAGTCCCTGGCCCATGTCCTCGCCGCGTCCTACGCGCTCAGGTAAGGAGACCTCCGATGGCGTGGTGGAACCCGCGGCGCAGACGGACCGGTGACCCCGATGATCCGCCGATGCCCAGACGCATGGAGGGCGTCCCGGACGACGTCTGGATGATCATGCTGGAGGAGGAGGGCATGCGCCGTTACGAACGCGACCGTGCCCGCATCCGCGTCGAGGCCGAACTGGCCCGGCCGCACGAACGGGCCGTGTCGCACATGAGCCTCGCCGCCATGTCGTCGGCGGTGTTCGGCGGCATCGCCCTCGCCCTGCTCGTCATGGGGTTCGGCTGGTGGAGCCTCGTACCGGTGACGCTGATGCTGCCGGCCGTGTTCTCGGCGGTGTACTTCGGGGTCGAGGCCCGCCGGGGGTTCGGGGACGGGGCCCGGAACCACTGAGCGGGCGGTGCGGCCCGTGTCGGCGTTCCCGGGACCGGCCCCGGACCGGCTCACCGGACCGCATCACCGGACCGGGCCGGACGAACGGCCTCGTCGTCGGTGGCGTGGTGCTCGTCGGGCGCGGGGCCGAGGCGCGACTCGACCGGCGGGGCGTCGGCGGAGAACTTCATTGCGTCATATACCGCCTCCACCGACACCGCCTCCACCGAGCAGTTCCCCCACCCGGCTCAGGAACACATCCCGGTCCCGGCAGGTCGTGTGTGCGGGCCACAGCGCGTGGACCGGTACGTAGACCGGCGGGTCCAGGTCGACGACGTGGGCCGCGCCGCCCGCCACCGGGCCCACGGGGGTGGTCACGAAGGCGATACGGCCGGTCGCGCTGACGGCGGTGACGGGCGGGGTGCCCTGCACGGGGTTGCGCTGGGTGTCAGGCTCCACGCCCGCCTGGCGGCACAGGCCGATCAGCAGATCCGTGTACGCGGACGAGCCGGACTCGCCCCACACCGTCAGCGGCTCCCCGTTCAGGTCCGCCAGGGCCACGGCCGGGCGGGCGGCGAGCCGGTGGCCGGCGGGGACGGCGACCCGGAGGCGGTGTTCGGCGATCCGGGCGCGGGTGAGGCCCGGGTCGGCGGGCATGGACCGGCTGAGCCCCAGGTCGCAGGCGCCGGTGAGGAGTTGGTCGCGCAGCTCGTCGGGGAAGAGCTGGCGTACGTGGGCCTGTATGCCCTGCTCCTCCGTACGGGCCCGGGTCAGCAGGTCCACCACCTCCTCCGCCGTGACCGCCGGGGTGTGGCCGATCCGCAGGTGCCCGGCCTGGCCCCGGCCGATGCGCCGGGTGCGCTCCAGGGCGGCGTGGGCCTGGGCCTGGAGCGCGCGGGCGTCGTCGATGAGGGCCTGGCCGGCGGGGGTGGGGGCGACGTGCTGGTGGCTCCGGACCAGGAGCTGGACCCCGACGTACCGCTCAAGGGTGCGGATCGAGGTGCTCAGCGCCTGCTGGCTGAGGTGCAGCCGTTCGGCCGCCCGGGTGAACCCGCCCTCCTCGGCCACGGCGACGAGGTGTTCCAGCTTGTGCAGGTCCAGGGTCACGCGGTCCTCCCGTACGCCTGGTCGGGCGGGGTCAGCGGACGGTGTAGCCGCCGTTGGCGAAGATGGTCTGCCCGGTGATCCAACCACCCTCGGTGACCAGGAACTTCACCAGCGGCGCGATGTCCTCGATCTCCGTCAGCCGGCCGCCCATGGCCTGCGACTTGTGGAACTCCACGCGCTCCGGCGTCTCCTGCGGGTAGAAGAACGGCGTGTCCATCGGCCCCGGGGCCACATTGTTCACCGCGATCCCGCGCGAGGCGAATTCCTTGGCCGCCGCCCGGGTGAAGTGCTCCAGCGGGGCCTTGGCACCCGCGTAGGTGGCGTACCCGTCGGTGAAGGCGGCGAGCAGGGAGGTCACCAGGCTGACGATCCGCCCGCCGTCGTTGAGCCGGGCACCGGCCTCCTGGAGGAAGAAGTACGCCGCCTTGGAGTTGATCGCGAACATGCGGTCGTACTCCTCCTCGGACGTCTCCGCGATCGGCTTGCGGAGGACCATGCCCGTGGTGTTCACGGCCACGTCCACCCCGCCGAAGGCGTCCAGCGCCTGGTCGAAGAGGCTGCGTACGCCGTCGACCCGGGTGAGGTCCTCCCGTACGACGAGGGCCTGGGCACCCGTGCCCCGTACCGCCTCCGCCGTCTTCTCGGCATCGGCGGCGGTGTTCTCCCCGTGGTAGTGCACGACGACATGGGCCCCGGCCTCGGCCAGGCTCCGGCTGATGAGTCCGCCGAGGTTCTTGGCCCCTCCGGCGACGACCGCGGTCTTGCCCTTCAGCTGCTGCTCGCTCATGGTGACGGTCCTCTCTGCGGCCGCGTGCCGACAGTCGGTATGCCCGTGTGCCGGTATGCGGCGTTCGTCTGCGTTCGTTGCAGTTTCCGTCGTCCACGCTAGGAGCGCCCCCGGGGCCGGGGGAAACACAAAGATCGGGTCGGCCCACCAGGAAGATGGATCGCCGCAGGTCAGGGAGGGTACGGCGGCATGACGGGAAAGCGATTGACGCATCCGTACGGGCCCCGAAGGATGATCGCGTGACGACCGAGAAGCAGCCTCCGACCGCACCGCCCACGGCCTCCGCCCCGGCCCAGGGCCAGGGCCAGGCCTCGGACCAGGCTCCGCGGTCTCCCCGCCCCGTCGCCCTCATCACCGGCGTCGGGCGCTCCATCGGGATCGGTGCGGGCATCGCGCGGCAGCTCGCGGCCTCCGGGTGGGACATCGCGTTCACGTACTGGACGCCGTACGACCGGCGCATGGAGTGGGGCGCCGAGGACGGGGCCGCAGCGTCCATCGCGGAGGAGCTGGCGGGGGCCGGAGCCCGTACGGTGGCGATCGAGGCGGACCTCACCGACCCCGGCACCCCCGACCGCGTCCTCGACGAGGCGGAGCAGCGCCTCGGTCCGGTCACCGCGCTGATCCTCTCGCACGCGGAGTCGGTGGACTCGGGGCTGCTGGACACCACCGTGGAGGCGTTCGACCGGCACTTCGCCGTGAACGCGCGGGCCAGTTGGCTGCTGATCCGCGCGTACGGGCTCCGCTTCCGCGGCGAGCCGGGCGCGGTCGAGGGCCGGGTCGTCGCGCTCACGAGCGACCACACCGTCGGCAACCTGCCCTACGGTGCGAGCAAGGGCGCCCTGGACCGCATCACCCTGGCCGCCGCGCACGAGCTGGCCCATCTCGGGGTGACCGCCAACGTCGTCAACCCCGGCCCTGTGGACACGGGTTGGATGAACGACGAGCTGCGCCAGGTCCTGACCCGAGACACCCCTCTCGGCCGGCTCGGCACCCCGCGGGACACCGCGCATCTGGTGGATTTCCTGTGTTCGCCCCAAGGCCAGTGGGTCAACGGGCAGTTGCTGAAGAGCAACGGCGGCGCGGCTTCCTGAGACCCACGCGAAATCCCCTCCGGGCGAGCGCTGCGGAGAGCTGTGGAGAGCTGACCGAGCGTCTACTGTTTGCCTGGTCCATGTAGTGCACAGGGGGTCGCATGCAAGGCGAAGACAGGGCCGGGACCGACGATGTCCAGGGCGGCGGAACGGGCGGCCGGGGCGCCGGAGGCCACGGGGGCAGTGGCGGTCACGGGGGCGCCGGTGGTCACCGGGGCAACGGCCCCGAAGATTTCCGCCCCGAGGACTCCGTACCCGGTAACTCCATGTCAGGGGACCCCACGCCCGGGAACCCCCTGCCCGGAGGGCCGATGCCCGGAGACCCCCTGCCCGGAGACTCCGCATCCGCCCAGCAGTGGCCCCCCACGCCCCCGCGCGGCGCGACCCCGCGCCCTGCCGCCCACCCGGCCCCGCGTCTGGTGATCGACGGCCGCTACGAGTTGCTGGAGCCGATCGGCAGCGGCGGCATGGGCGAGGTGTGGAAGGCCCACGACCGGCGGCTGCGGCGCTTCGTCGCCGTGAAGGGGCTGCTCGACCGGAACGCGATGACGCCCGGCACCCAGGCGGCCGCGATGCGGCGGGCGCGCCGGGAGGCGGAGGCCATCGCCAAGATCGAGCACCTGAACGTGGTGACGGTCCACGACCAGGTCGAGACCGACAACCAGGTCTGGATCGTGATGAAGCTCCTCCAAGCCCGTTCCCTGGCCGACCTGTTGCGCGCCGAGCGGGTGCTCGCCGTACCGAGGTCGGCGGACATCGGCCTGCAGATCCTCCAGGGGTTGCGGGCGGTGCACGCGGCGTCGGTCGTCCACCGGGATGTGAAGCCGGGCAACGTGCTGGTCCACGACGAAGGCCCGGCGGTCCTGGTGGACTTCGGGATCGCGACGTTCGAGGGCGCCACGCAGGTGACCCGGTCCGGCAGCGTGATCGGCACGCCCCCGTACCTGGCGCCCGAACTCTTCACCCCCGGCTCCCCCGGCCCCACCCCCGCCTCCGATCTGTGGGCGCTCGGCATCACCCTGTACGAGATGGTCGAGGGCCGGACCCCCTTCGCGGGCGGCGAGGTGTGGGAGGTCCAGGAGAACATCCGGCACTCCCCCGATCCGGTCATCCGCTACGCGGGCCCGCTCGCCCCCGTGATCCAGGGCCTCCTCTTCCCGGACCCGGACGACCGGCTGGACGCGGCGACGGCGGAGGCGATGCTGCGGGAGGTGCTGGGCGGCCCGTCGGCCCCGCACACGTCCGGGCCCGGCGCGGCGACCCACCCGCCGACGGCCCCCTCGGAACCTGCGCCCGACCCCGTACGCACCCCCGTACCGACCCCCGTACCGGAGCCCCTGGGTCCGCCCGTCCCGGCGGCCACCACCCGCCCGAAGCGCCCCCGCCCCTGGCTGAGGGCGGCGACGGCGGTGGTGTGCGTGGCCCTGCTGGGGACGGCGGGGTGGCTGGTGGCGCAGGGCATCGGCGACGACGAGAAGACCGGCACGGGCAGCGGCAGCACCACGGCAGGCTCCGGCGGCGGCCCCGCGCCGGAGCCGTGGAAGAAGACGAACCCCACGCTGAAGATCGGGGTCAAGGACGACCAGCCGGGCCTGAGCAAGTACGACAAGAAGACGGGCACGTACGCCGGTTACGACATCGACCTGGCCTACGCGATCGCCGCGCACATGGGGTACAGCCGGGACGAGGTCGCCTTCACCACGGTCGCGACCGACTACCGGAGCACCGCTCTCAAAGCGAAGCAGGTGGACCTGGTCATCGCCTCGTACAGCATCACCGACGACCGCAAGTCCGCCTCGCCCGGCGGCTACAGCGTCGACTTCGCGGGCCCGTACTACGAGGCGAGCCGGAGTTTCCTGGTCCGCGAGAAGTCGAGCAAGTACACGATCAGGGACTCCAGCGACCTGCGCCGCCTGGGCGTCGAGGTGTGTACGGCGCGGGACTCCACGTACGAGAAGGAGCTGCCCAAGCGCGGCTTCACGATGACGGAGTCCCAGCCCAACACCTACCAGGACTGCCTGGACCAACTCCTCGACGTACGCTCGGACGTCTACGCGGTCGCCTCGGACGACATCGTCCTGGCGGGCTACGAGAAGGCGAACTCGGGGAAGGTCCGGCGGCTGGAGAACATCCAGGGCGCGGAGGGGTACGGCGTGGCGATGCGCCCCGAGTCCCCGGTCCTGAAGGGCGAGGTGTGCGCGGCGCTGCGCACGATCCTGGGCAGCCGGACCTGGGACGAGATGTACGAGAAGAACCTCTCCGCCCTCCTGGACAACAAGCCCCCACCGGGCCGCCCGGACCTGACGGAGTGCGAGGGCCACTGACCGGCGGCGGTTGTCCGGGGACGGCCGGGCCTCAGCGCTCTGTCACGGGAACTGTCCGGCCTGACCACTCTGTTACGGGGACGGCCCGGCCCCACCTCTCTGGTACGGGGTCGGATCGGGCCCGGCCTACGGGACCAGGCGCCACGGCCCCGCCGCCACCGCCCCGGGCGACCGGCCGACCGACCCGAGCGCAGGTCGGCCGGCCCGACTGCAGGGTCGGCCGGCCCCGCTCTCACCGCTCCGGAAACCGCTCCCCGCACCGGCTGCAGAAGACCGGCGCGGGATCCTCCGACAGCCGCCCGCACTCCGCACAGACCCGGTCCAGCATGCAGGGCCCTTCGCCGCCTTCGTACGCGGGCGTCCCGCCCGGCCCCTTGACAGCCATTCCGGGCCGCCGACGATGAACGGTGAGGTAGGTCAGCCCCTCCGGCCCCGCGACGAGGGCGCGCCGCGACGACCGGGGCAGCCAGAGGACGGAACGCGGCCCCAACACCAGCTCCCCGCCCGCCACCCGCACGAGCCCCCCGCCCGCCACCACGACGAGCAGCACATCGAGCACGTCCTCCTGGTGCTCCCCCACCTCCGCACCGGCAGGCAGCCGCACCAGGTTGGCGTCCAGCTCCCGCCCCGCCTCGGCCAACTGCCACAACGCCCCGCGCTGGTCGGGACGGGCGGCGGCAAGGACGTCGTCCAGCAGGGCAAGGACCCGGGGAGTGGCGTTCACGGCGCCCAGATTACGCCGCGCGCATAAGGTGTTCCGGCCTCACGAACCGACAAGGAGCAGCCCAGTGGACCCCAGCGAACCCGACGAGCTGTACCCGCCGATCGAGCCGTACGCGAGCGGCATGCTGGAGGTCGGGGACGGCAATCGCGTGTACTGGGAGGCGTGCGGGAATCCGGACGGGAAGCCCGCGCTGGTGGTGCACGGTGGGCCCGGGTCGGGGTGCGGACCGCGGGCGCGGCGGTACTTCGACCCGGAGCGGTACCGGGTGGTCCTCTTCGACCAGCGCGGCTGCGGGCGGTCGACCCCGCACGCGAGCGACCCGGCGACCGACCTGCGGCCCAACACGACCCACCATCTGATCGCCGACATGGAGCGCCTCCGGGAACACCTCGGCGTCACGGACTGGCTGCTGTACGGGGGTTCCTGGGGCTCCACGCTGATCCTGGCGTACGCGCAGGCGCACCCGGAGCGGGTCACGGAGGCCGTCATCGCCTCGGTCACCACGACCCGGCGCAGCGAGATCGACTGGCTCTACCGGGGCGTCGGGCAGCTCTTCCCCGAGGCCTGGCACGCCTTCCGGGAAGGGGCCCCCGAGGCGACGGACCCCACCGGTCCGGCGACGGAGCCCGCCGGGCTGGTCGCGGCCTACGCGCGCCTGCTGGAGAGTCCGGACCCCGCCGTACGGGAGCGGGCCACCGCCGCCTGGTGCGCCTGGGAGGACGCGGTCCTCTCCCTGGAGGCCGGGCCGGGGCCGGCTCCGTACAGCGGGCGCCCCGACCGCGACCAGCGGGCCATGGTCCGCATCTGCGCCCACTACTTCTCGCACGGCGCCTGGCTGCGGGAGAACCAGCTCATCGACGAGGCCCACCGGCTGGCCGGCATCCCCGCCGTCCTCGTCCACGGCCGCTTCGACCTGGGCAGCCCCCTGACCACCGCCTGGGAGCTCGACCGGGCCTGGCCGGAGGCGGAGTTGACGGTCATCGACGACGCGGGGCACCTCGGCGGGCCCGCGACCCGGCGGGCGGTGCTGGCGGCGCTGGACCGGTTCGCGGGGTAGCGGGGGCAGGACAGCGCCGTCGGCCTCCGTCCCACGCAGGGCAGCGCGGTCGGCCGCCGCCCACCAGCCGGACGGACCGGCCCGCCGCCCCACGCAGGGCAACGCCGTCGGCCGCCGCCTCTCTGGGCGCGGACCCTGGTCCTCCGCCGTCCCCACCCCAGGCAGCGAGACCGGCCGCCACCCCTACGCGGGACGGCGGCCGGTCTCGTCCGTCGGCTCACCTCACCAGGCGAAGGCCTCCGGAGACGGCCCCGGGCCCGGGAAGATCTCGTCGAGGCCGGTGAGTACCGGCTCCGGGAGGTCGAGTTCCAGGGCGCGCAGGGCGCTGTCCAGCTGTTCCGCCGTCCGGGGGCCGACGATCGGGCCCGTGATGCCGGGGCGGGTGAGCAGCCAGGCCAGGGCCGCTTCGCCGGGTTCCAGGCCGTGCTTCTCCAGCAGGTCCTCGTACGCCTGGACCTGGGAGCGGACCGCGCTGTTGGCCAGGGCGTCGGCCGAGCGGCCCGAGGCGCGGCGGCCCTCCGTGGCCTCCTTCTTGATGACGCCGCCCAGCAGGCCGCCGTGGAGCGGGGACCAGGGGATGACGCCGAGGCCGTACTCCTGCGCGGCCGGGATGACCTCCATCTCGGCGCGGCGCTCGGCCAGGTTGTAGATGCACTGCTCGCTGACCAGGCCGAGCGAACCGCGCCTGGCTGCCTGCTCGTTGGCCTGGGCGATCTTGTAGCCGGGGAAGTTCGAGGAGCCCGCGTACAGGATCTTGCCCTGCTGGACCAGGACGTCGATCGCCTGCCAGATCTCCTCGAACGGGGTGTTCCGGTCGACGTGGTGGAACTGGTAGAGGTCGATGTGGTCCGTCTGGAGCCGCTTGAGCGACGCGTCGACCGCACGGCGGATGTTCACGGCGGAGAGCTTGTCGTGGTTGGGCCAGGCGTCGCCGTCGGGGGCCATGTTCCCGTACATCTTGGTGGCCAGGACCACCTTGTCGCGGCGGCCGCCGCCCTGGGCGAACCAGGTGCCGAGGATCTCCTCGGTGCGCCCCTTGTTCTCGCCCCAGCCGTAGACGTTGGCGGTGTCGAAGAAGTTCAGCCCCGCGGCGAGCGCGGAGTCCATGATCGCGTGGCTGTCCGACTCGTTGGTCTGCGGGCCGAAGTTCATCGTGCCGAGCACGAGTCGGCTGACCTTGAGTCCGGTGCGTCCGAGCTGTGTGTACTTCATGACGCCCCAGCCAACTCCTTCGAGTCCACTCCAGGCAAGGACGCGTCGGCCCCGTGTCCCGTCACGGCCCCTGGCGGGTTCTCTGCGAGGCCCTGTGAGGCCGTGGCGGGTTCCCTGTGAGGCCTTGGCGGGTTCCGGTGGGCCCCTGCGGGTTTTCCGGTGGGCCCCGGCGGGATTTCCGGCGGGTCGCCGGTGGGGCGGTCCTCAGCCGTCCTTCTCCGGCGGGTTCACCGGCGTACGCAGCCGTCTGTCCAGCTCCTCGCAGTCCGCCGCCGCGTCCGGCTCCACGTCCGGCTCCGCGCGTCTCCTGCGCTTGTTGCGCACATGGCCCTCGACCGTGGAGGCGGCGGGCGTCCGTCCTCGACGACCTGTTCCTCGGGCGGACGCCGGGGCCGCTCCCGTGGCTGGGCGCGGCGAAGCCGTCGGCGGGGTGGTGCTGGTGCAGCGGGGCGCGGGGGCGGCACCGACGGCACCGACTGCCCGTACGGTCACCCCGCCGTCCGTCTCAGGCGCCGAAGGCGGCCGACACGGCGACGACGAGGAACATGAGCACGAGCGCGGCCGCCATGATGCGGTTTCTGGTCTTCGGGTCCACCCTTCGAGCGTAACCGCACCGCTCACCGCCCCAGCGCCCAGGCCCGCACCACCGCGTAGCGCGGCCGCTCCCCCGGCACCCCCGAGTGCGGGAGTTCACTCCGTACGAGACTCAGCTCACCGGCCTCCCAGCCCTGCCCCTCGAACCCCGCCAGCGCCTCGGTGAACGGCCGCAGCTCCGCTCCCGCCCGGCTCCGGGCCAGCGTGAGGTGCGGGGTGAAGCGGCGGTGCTCCTCCAGCGGCACCCCGGACCGCCGGCCCGCCGCGTCCGCGCGCTCGGCCAGCAGCCGCAGCGCGTCGAGCCCGCCCGCCGCCCCGGCCCACAGCGCCCGCCCGCCGAAGTGCCCCGCCCCGTGGACGCGGAGGCGGAAGGGCTCGGTCCGGTGCGCGGCCCGCCCCAGCCGCGCCTCCAGCTCCGGCCGTACGTCCTCGTCCGGCACCTCCCCGTAGAACGCCAGCGTGACGTGCCAGTCCTCGGGCCGCGTCCAGCGCAGGTCCCGCGCGCCGGGGAGTGCACGGAGGGGCGCCACCGCCGTACGGAGTTCGGCCACGGCGGAGGGCGGCGGCAGGACCGCGGCGAAGAGACGCTGGGCGGGGCGGCGGGGCCGGGTGGGCAGAGCTCCCGGCTGACAGCCGGGCTGACGGCCGGGGTCACAGTCCCGCTGCCGGCCGGGGTCACGGTCCAGGTGACGGCCGGGGTCACGGTCCAGGTGACGGCTGGGGACACGGTCCGGCTGACGGCCGGAGTCACAGTCCCGCTGCCGGCCGGAGTCACGGTCCAGGTGACGGCCGGAGTCACGGTCCAGGTCACTGCCGGGGTCGCGGCTGCTCATGGGCGCGAGTCTGGCAGAGGCCCTCCGGGAGGCGGGGAGGCCCGGCGACCCGGCACCGGTAGCGGGTCAGCACCCCCGGACACGCGGAAGACGCCCGTCCCCCTGGTCAGAGAGAGGGCGCCTTCCGCGTGAGCCCGTGAGCCGCCTCGACCTCGCGAGTCCGTCCCATGACCCGCCTGGACCCGGCGAACCCCACACGTCCCGCAGGCCCCACGGAGTACCTACGTCACGCCGCCGTCGCCAGCCGCTCGCGCGGTACGAAGCGGACGTGCGGGCGGCCCTGGCGGAGGTCGACCTTCAGGCGGAGGCCTCCGACGCGGGCGAGGGCGAAGCCGACGGCCAGGGCGGCGATCACCGAGATCACGCCGCCGGACGCGAAGCCGACGCGGGCGCCGTACGTGTCGCTGATCCAGCCGACGATCGGGGCGCCCACCGGCGTACCCCCGGCGAAGACCATCATGTAGAGGCTCATCACCCGGCCCCGCATCTCGGGGTCGGCCGCCATCTGCACGCTCGTGTTCGCGGTGATGTTCGTCGTCAGGCCCAGCATCCCGATCGGGACCAGGAGGAGGGAGAACAGCCAGACGTACGGGGAGAGCGAGGCCGCGATCTCCAGCAGGCCGAACGCCGTGCCCGCCGCCACCAGCATCCGCAGCCGGGTGGAGCGGCGCCGGGCCGAGAGCAGTGCTCCGGCCAGGGAACCGGCGGCCATCAGGATGTTGAAGAAGGAGTACATCCCGGCGCCGCCGCCGAAGACCCCGTCCGCGAAGGCGGTCAGCCAGATCGGGAAGTTGAACCCGAACGTGCCGACGAAGCCGACCAGGACGATCGGCCAGATCAGCTCCGGGCGGCCCCGGACGTACCTCAGCCCCTCGCGCAGCTGGCCCTTGGCGCGGGGCACCCGGACCGAGGCGTGGAGTTCGCTCGTCCGCATCATCAGCAGGCCGATGAGCGGGGCCAGGAAGGAGAGGCCGTTGAGCAGGAACGCCCAGCCGCTGCCGACCGTCGTGATCAGGACACCCGCGACGGCGGGGCCGATGAGCCGGGCGGACTGGAAGTTCGCCGAGTTGAGGCTGACCGCGTTACGGAGCTGGGCGGGGCCGACCATCTCGGAGACGAACGACTGGCGGGCCGGGTTGTCGACGACCGTCACCATGCCGAGCAGGAACGCGATCAGGTAGACGTGCCAGACCTCCACGACCCCGGTCAGGGTCAGGACGGCCAGCGCGATACCGCACAGGCCGAGCATGGCCTGGCTGACGAGCAGGATCTGCCGCTTCGGGAGGCGGTCGGCGATGACACCGCCGTACAGGCCGAAGAGCAGCATCGGAAGGAACTGGAGGGCCGTGGTGATGCCCACGGCCGTGGCGGAGCCCGTCAGGCTCAGGACGAGCCAGTCCTGCGTGATGCGGGACATCCAGGTACCGGTGTTGGAGATCACGGCGCCCGTGGCGAACAGGCGGTAGTTGCGGATCTTCAGCGACGAGAAGGTCCCGCCGGTCTTGCTCTCGTGGGTGGAAGCCGGTGCGGGGGCGGAGTCTGCTCCGGGTCCCGTACTCAAAAGGGTTCATCTCCTCGTACGTCTGCGGCGTGCTGTCCGACGAGGACGTGACGGCGGGCGCTCCGGCGGTGGTCGGTCCGGTCCGCCGTACGTCGGGTGTACGGCGGACCGGTCACCGGCGGTGCGCCCGCGGGGTCACAGGTGGGCGAGCTTCTCCAGCACGGGCGCGGCGGCCCGCAGCTTCTCCCACTCGTCCTCGTCCAGGCCCTCGGCGAGCTGGGACAGCCAGGCGTTCCGCTTGCTGCGGCTCTCCGCGAGCATGGCCTCGGCCTGCTCCGTCTGGCTGACCATCTTCTGCCGACGGTCATCGGGGTGCGCTTCCAGCCTGACGAGTCCCTTCGCCTCCAGCAGCGCGACGATGCGGGTCATCGACGGGGGCTGCACGTGCTCCTTGCGGGCAAGCTCGCCGGGGGTGGCCGAGCCGCAGCGGGCAAGGGTGCCGAGCACCGACATCTCGGTGGGGCTCAGCGATTCGTCGACGCGCTGGTGCTTCAGGCGCCGGCCCAGCAGCATCACGGCCGAGCGGAGGGAGCTCACGGCGGCGGCACTCTCGCCGTCGTGGATCAGGTCAGGCATGTTCGTTAGCGTAACTCATTACCCTATCTAAATACCACCCGATAAGGCGCCAGCGGAATTCCGGTCACCCGAACGGGTGAGTTGGAAGCGGAAAGTGACGCGCGGAGCGCCCCGGGGCGGCGACCCTGCTGGGCATGGGATCGACAGTGCTCAGCCTGCGGATAGACGGTGAGCTGCTCGACCGGCTCCGGCAGCATGCGGCCAAACGCGGAATGAGCGTCCAGGACTACGTGGTCCGGACGC
This sequence comes from Streptomyces araujoniae, assembly GCF_050871195.1. Classification (NCBI taxonomy): domain Bacteria; kingdom Bacillati; phylum Actinomycetota; class Actinomycetes; order Kitasatosporales; family Streptomycetaceae; genus Streptomyces; species Streptomyces araujoniae. The sequence continues at coordinate 4,515,284 of NZ_CP194070.1, read as the reverse complement.
TCATTCGCGACGACTTCGACGAGCGCTTCAAGGCGGCCGTCGACGAGACGGAGAAGTTCTACGGCGACTCCGCGGAAGGGCGTGACGCCTCCGATCACGCGAGACCCGTCACGTGAAGCCGGTGACGTGCAGCAGGTGACGTGCAGCCAGTGGCCTGAGACCGGTTGCGTGGGACCGGCGACCTGAAGCCAGTGGCCCGAGGCCGGTCACGTGAGGCCGGTTACGTGAGGCCGGTTACGTGAGGCCGGTTACGTGAGGCCGAGCGCCGGCATCGCGTAGTAGAAGACGAAGACCGCCGACACCACGTACATCGCGATCGGGACCTCACGGCCCCGGCCCGCCGCCAGCCGCAGCACGGAGAAGGCGATGAAGCCGATGCCGATGCCGTTGGTGATCGAGTACGTGAACGGCATCATCACCATCGCCAGGAACGCCGGGACCGCCAGCGTGTAGTCGCTCCAGTCGATGTCCCGGACCGACCCCGCGATGATCAGGAAGCCGACCGCCAGCAGGGCGGGGGTGGCCGCCTGCGACGGGACCATGGTCGCCAGCGGTGTGAGGAACAGCGCCACCGAGAAGAGCAGACCGGTCACCACGCTCGCCAGTCCGGTGCGGGCGCCCTCTCCGACGCCCGCCGTGGACTCCACGAAGCAGGTGGTGGCGGAGGCGGAGGTCGCACCGCCCGAGGCGACCGCGATGCCGTCCACGAACAGCACCTTGTTGATGCCGGGGAAGTTGCCGTCCCGGTCCATCAGCTTGGCCTCGTCACCGACGCCCAGGATGGTGCCCATCGCGTCGAAGAAGCAGGACAGCAGCACGGTGAAGACGAAGAGGATGCCGGTCAGCAGCCCGACCTTCGCGAAGCCGCCGAAGAGGCTGACCTCGCCCAGCAGCCCGAAGTCCGGCGCCGAGACGGGGTTCCCCGGCCACGACGGCGTCGTCAGCCCCCAGGCCCCCTCGGGCAGCCCGGCCACCGCGTCGATGACCAGGGCGACCACCGTCATGGCGATGATCGAGATGAGGATCGCGCCGGGCACCTTGCGCACGATCAGCGCGAGCGTGAGCAGCGCGCCGAGGACGAAGACCAGGATCGGCCAGCCGTTGAGGTGGCCGTCGCCGCCGAGCTGGAGCGGGACGGTGGTGTGGGCTGCGTCGGGGATACGCGAGACGAAGCCGGAGTCGACCAGGCCGATGAGCAGGATGAAGAGGCCGATGCCGATCGCGATGCCCTTGCGGAGCGAGCGCGGTACGGCGTTCATCACGCGCTCCCGCAGCCCGGTCGCGACCAGCAGCATGACCACGATGCCCGCGAGGACGACCATGCCCATCGCGTCCGGCCAGCTCATCCGGGGGGCGAGCTGGAGGGCGACCACGGTGTTGACGCCGAGCCCGGCCGCGAGCGCGATCGGCACATTGCCGATGACGCCCATCAGGAGCGTGGAGAAGGCGGCGGAGAGCACGGTGGCGGTGACCAGCTGACCGTTGTCGAGCTGGTGGCCGTACATGTCCTTCGCGCTGCCCAGGATGATCGGGTTGAGCACGATGATGTACGCCATCGCGAAGAACGTGGCGAACCCGCCGCGCACCTCGCGCGCGAGGCTCGACCCCCGCTCGGAGATCTTGAAAAACCGGTCCAGGCTGCCCGTGGGCTGCGGAGCCGAGGGCTGCGGGGCGTCGACCGGAGCGGTGGCCGAGGGGGGCATGGATGACCTCAGTCGTACGTAGGAGGGGTGGACGGAGAAGGGCGGAAGGGGGGCGGACGTGCGGGGGTGAAGACGGGGCGCCAGCGGCAAAGAGGGCGAAAGGCGATCGAAATTGGATGTTCAGACGAACAAATCGAGCCAGCCCAAAGCAGATTCAGTATGAATACATCAGGCGAAGATCGCTATCTCCGCGCGTAGACCCTTGGGGGGAGTGCGATCGCTCGCGGGGAACCCGTGCGGGCAGCCGGGAGGACCGGCCCCCGAACGGCCGCAGGGGGTCCCCATACACTGAACTCATGGAGAAGTGGACACCGAAGCACGAGGCGCCCGAGCCCCTGGAGGGCCCCGTCGTCTCCACCATCGTCGGCGGCACGGTCCTCTGGTTCGTCCTCTTCCTCGCCCAGCTCCCCTTCTACGGCTGGTTCGCCGACCGGGGGCACACCTGGTGGGTGTGGACCCCGCTGGCCGGCGCCGGACTCGGGCTGATCGGCATCTGGTACGTACGGGGGCGCGACGCCGCCCTGAAGCGGCACGCGGCGGCCCGGGCGGAGGCGGAGGCCCGGACCGACACGCCGGCCGACACCCAGGCCGACACCCGCGCAGAGGCCCGGACCGACAGCCCCGCGGACGCCCGCGCAGAGGCCCGGACCGGCACCCCGGCCGACACCCAAGCGGAGGCCCGGACCTCCGGGGCGGACCGGCGCCCGGCCTGAGCCGCCCGCCCGCGCCGGGCACCGGCACGGCGACCCGGCCTCCCCTCCCGTACGGGCAGCTCCTCTTCCCGTACGGGCAGCTCCTCCTCCCCGTACGACCACGGGACCGACTTGGTCCTCCCCTGGTCGGATCTTTCGACCCCCCGGCGGGAGATTCCCCGCGCACGCCCGTACCGTCTAATCCATGACGCAGCGGGCACTCGATTCCTCCGGGGAGCAGACCCCCGGATCCTCCCGGCCGGCCATGATCGACGCGGGGGCGGAACTCGACCCCGTGCATCCGGTCGGCCTTCCGCCATCCGGCCATCGCGCCACCGGCCTCACCACGGCCGAGGTGGCCGAGCGGGTGGCGCGGGGTGAGGTCAACGACGTACCCGTGCGGTCGTCGAGATCCCTCACCGAGATCGTCCGCGCCAACGTCTTCACCCGGTTCAACCTGATCATCGGCGTCCTCTGGGTGATCATGCTCTTCGTGGCGCCGATCCAGGACAGCCTCTTCGGCTTCGTGATCGTCGCCAACACCGGCATCGGCATCATCCAGGAGTGGCGGGCCAAGCGGACCCTGGACAGCCTCGCGGTGATCGGTGAGGCCAAGCCGACCGTGCGGCGCGACGGGACCGCCGGCGAGGTCTCCACCCACGAGATCGTCCTCGGGGACGTGATCGAGCTGGGGCCCGGCGACAAGGTGGTCGTGGACGGCACGGTCGCGGAGGCCGACAGCCTGGAGGTCGACGAGTCGCTGCTGACCGGTGAGGCCGACCCGGTCCTCAAGCGGCCCGGCGACCCGGTGATGTCCGGCAGCTTCGTCGTCGCGGGCGGCGGCGCGTTCACCGCGACGAAGGTCGGCCGCGAGGCGTACGCGGCCCAGCTCGCGGAGGAGGCCTCGCGCTTCACGCTCGTCCACTCCGAGCTGCGCAGCGGCATCAGCACGATCCTGAAGTACGTCACCTGGATGATGGTCCCGACGGCGATCGGGCTGATCATCAGCCAGCTCGTGGTGAAGGACAACAACTTCAAGGACTCCGTCGCCCGGACCGTCGGCGGCATCGTCCCGATGATCCCCGAGGGGCTGGTCCTCCTCACCTCCGTCGCCTTCGCCATCGGCGTCGTGCGGCTGGGCCGCAAGCAGTGCCTGGTGCAGGAGCTGCCCGCCATCGAAGGGCTCGCCCGGGTCGACGTGGTCTGCCTGGACAAGACCGGCACCCTCACCGAGGGCGGGATGGACATCACCGAGGTCCGGCCGCTGAACGGCAGCGACGAGGCCTACGTCCACCAGGTGCTGCGCTCCCTCGGCTCCTCCGACCCGCGCCCCAACGCCAGCCTCCAGGCCATCATCGACGCCTACCCGGCGGGCGGGGACGGGAAGGCCGCCTGGGCGGTCACCGAGGCGATGCCGTTCTCCTCCGCCCGCAAGTACAGCGGCGCGGCCTTCACCGAGGCCGACGGCACCTCCTCCGCCTGGCTCCTCGGCGCCCCCGACGTCCTCCTCCCCGAGGGCGACCCCACCCTCGGCGAGATCGACCAGCTCAACGAGCAGGGCCTGCGCGTGCTGCTCCTGGCCCGCGTCCCGAGCGGCGAGCTGGACGCCCCGGACGCGGCGGAGGGCGACGTGCCCACCGCCCTGGTCGTCCTGGAGCAGCGGCTGCGGCCGGACGCGGCGGAGACCCTGAAGTACTTCGCCCAGCAGAACGTGGCCACCAAGGTCATCTCCGGCGACAACGCCGTCTCGGTCGGCGCGGTCGCCGGGAAGCTGGGCCTCGCGGGCGCCGAGAACACCCTCGACGCCCGCCGGATGCCGACCGACCCGGACGAGATGGCCACGGCCATGGAGCAGAACGCCGTGTTCGGCCGCGTCACCCCGCAGCAGAAGCGGGACATGGTCGCCGCCCTCCAGTCGCGCGGCCACACGGTCGCGATGACCGGCGACGGCGTCAACGACGTGCTGGCGCTGAAGGACGCCGACATCGGCGTCTCGATGGGCTCCGGCTCCGAGGCGACGCGCGCGGTGGCGCAGATCGTGCTGCTGAACAACAGCTTCGCCACGCTGCCGTCGGTGGTGGCCGAGGGCCGCCGGGTGATCGGCAACATCACCCGCGTCGCGACCCTCTTCCTCACCAAGACGGTCTACTCGGTGCTGCTGGCGATCCTGGTGGTCTGCTCGCAGGTGGAGTACCCGTTCCTGCCGCGCCACCTGACACTGCTGGCCACGCTCACCATCGGCGTCCCCGCGTTCTTCCTGGCCCTCGCGCCGAACAGGGAACGCGCCCAGCCGCACTTCGTCCGCCGCGTCATGCGGTACGCGATCCCCTCGGGCGTCATCGCGGCGGCGGCCACCTTCACCACGTACCTGATCGCCCGCCACCACTACTCGGGCCCCGGCGCACTGGAGGCCGAGACGAGCGCGGCGACGCTGACGCTCTTCCTGGTCGCGATGTGGGTCCTGGCGATCATCGCCCGCCCCTACACCTGGTGGCGCATCGGCCTGGTGGCGGCGATGGGGCTCGGCTTCCTGATCGTGCTCGTGGTGCCGTGGCTCCAGGACTTCTTCGCCCTGAAGCTGGTCGGCACGACCCTGCCGTGGACGGCGGTCGGCATCGCGGTGGCGGCGGCCGCCCTGCTGGAGCTGAGCTGGCGCTGGGTGGGCCGGCGCTTCGGGGCCTGAGAGCCGGAGAGCGCGGGAAAGCCCCCGGGAGGCCGATGGCCTCCCGGGGGCTTCCGTGTGTGAGCCCGCTGCCGAGCCGGGCCCCTCAGTCGAACCAGCGGTCCCGGGCCAGCTCCTCCGTGCGGGACGGGTCCTCCAGGAGGGCCGCGACCTCGAAGCGGCGGGGCCACTGGCCGGCCGCCCAGGCGAGCCCGGCCGCGACGCCCTCCAGGGTGGCGGCGTGGACGACGCCGTCCGGGGTGCGGCGCCAGTCCAGTTCGACGCCGCCCGCGTGGAGTTCGGTGTGCTCGACGTACGTGTCCGGGGTGGCGGGGCCGAGCAGGACGCGGACCGGATCCGGCACCCGGTGCTCCTCGCCCTCGCTGGTGACGTCGGCCTCGACCGTCTCGCCCAGCCGCCGCACCTGGAGGAGGTCGGCCAACTCGGCCGCGCACGACGGGGATACGGGGAGCAGGGGCAGCCCCTCCGTCAGCGGCAGCACGTCCGGGGCGTCCGCGATGACGGCGTCCGCCGCGTCGACCACCGCCACCTCGCCGTCCACCACGGCCCGCAGCTCGTCCGGCAACGTCACCTGGTCCGGGTCGAGTCCGGCGAGGGCCGTGTAGAGGGCGTGCAGCTGTACGGGGGTGACGGGGCGGTCCTCGTCGGCGAGGCGGGCCAGCAGCTCGGCGGCGCCGCCCGGTTCGTCCAGGAGGGCGGCGACCGAGGTGCGCACCCCGAGGGCCCGCAGCACCTGGGCGTCGTCGAAGCCGGTGGCGTCCACCGCGTCGTACAGCCCGGCCAGACGCGGGTCGCCGCCCGCCGCGCGCAGCCCGGCGGGACGGCGGCCGTCCAGGACCGGGTGGTCGCGCAGCCACCAGGCGGTGTACGGGCGCACGGACTGGGTCGTGCCGTCCGGGAGCAGCACCCGCACCGGTTGGGTGAGCGCGTCCCGCAGGGGCGGCCGGGCCAGCATCGCGAGCGCCTGCGGCCAGGCGTCGTCGTCGACCAGGTCCAGATCCCGTACGGCAACGATCTCGGTGGCGACCGGCGGCACCGGAGTCTCGGGCAGCTGGTCGAGCAGGTCCTCGCACCAGACGTCGACGGCGTCCAGCAGTCCGGCGTCGTCGGGTTCGGCGAAGTCGCTGTCGCGGGGCTCCAGTTCGTCCGGGTCGAGGACGACGTCGGTGGCCCGGACGAGGGCGAAGGTGGCGAGGACCCCGCAGGCGGTGAGCGGGCCCTCGCCCCAGCGGTCGGCCAGCTCCTGCTCCGCGAGCGCGAGTTCGCCCTCGCGCATGATCTGCGCGAACGGGCTTCCGGGATAGACCAGTTCGCCCGCCGGGGCCGGTTCGCCGTCCTCGTCGGGGAGGGCCAGCGCACCGAGCCAGGGCTCGTCGCCGGGGGTCAGTTCCGCGTCGCGCACGAGGGTGAGGACGGTCTCCGCCAGCTCGTCGGCGTCGAGGGCGTCCTCGTCCCAGATCTCACCGGCGTCGAGCGATCCGGCGACGGCGGCCCGGACTTGAGGGGTCGTCAGTACGGCTCGCGGTGTGGCGGGCAGGGCGCCGAGCTTCTCCAGGAGGGGGTGTGCGGCCTCCGGGTGGGCGACCTTGAGGCCGAGCCGGGCGAGGCGGGCGAGCACGGGGCCGGTGAGGGCGTCCGGGAGGGGGAGCAGGATCTGGCGGGGGCCGATGGTGGTGCGCGGCGGGCGGCCCGCCCGCTCGTCCTCGGGGTCGCCCGCGAGCGGGACGGGGAGGCCGGAGAGCCGGTCGGGGTCGATGCCCGCGAGGCTGTCGTAGAGCCGGTGCCACCAGGCGGGGTCGCGTTCCAGTCCGGCGAGGCGGTCGACGGCCTCGGTGAGCGGCACCCGGGCGACCCCGAGGGTGCGCAGTTCGGGGCGGCGCTCCAGCCCGGCGGGGAGCAGACAGGGCAGCACCTCCGCGAGGACCCGTACGGTCTCGGCCCCGACGCCCTCGACGACCTCGGCCTCCACGGGGCGCAGGGCGGCCGGGGTGGCGTTCTCCGTACGGTCCCGGTCCCAGGCGTCGTCCCAGCCGTCCTCCGGCTCCGCCCCGGGGTCCCGGGGCGCGGCGGGCTCCAGGAACGCGACCCTCGGCAGCCGGGCCAGGACCGCCCCGCGCAGGGCCCCGTCCAGGCCGCCCTTGCCGAGCGGGCCCGGCACCAGGTCGATGGTCCCGGTCGACACCGGCCGCCAGCCGCCCAGCAGCTCCGCGTACGCGTCCGCCGCCCGCTCCACCAGGAAGTCCGTGAGCGGCCCGGGGGCGGGGTGCCTGCGGGCGGTGTCCAGGGGCAGGGAGGCGATGAGCAGGGCGGGGATGCCGAGGGGCTCGTCGGTGGGGGTGGGGGCGTGGACGACCGGGGCCGTTCGGGGGGCGCGCGGGGCGCCGGACTCGTCGACGGGGACCGCCCAGGTGACCGACCAGTGCGGGCGCAGCCGCTCCTCGACCGGGCGGTCCGCGAGGAGGGCGGGCTCGATGGGCCCGTGGTGGAAGACGGTGCGCCAGCGGTTCAGGCCGTGCGCGGAGTCGTCGATGTGCGTGTACGGGCCGTGGACCGTTCGGGTCAGGGTCCGTACGCCCTCCGGGGTCTCGACGACCACCTCGTCCAGGCCGGGCAGCGTGAGCAGCAGCGCGTCGTCCACGGCGGCCAGCAGCCGGGCGGCCAGGTCCTCGGCGGCGGCGTCGCGCAGGGGCAGCACGACGACGGTGTCGTACCCCTCGGGTGCGGAGCCCTCGGCGGGCAGCGGGAGGCGCAGCAGCGGTACGTGGCCGTCGCGGCGGCGCAGCTCGTCCCCGAGGCCCGGGGAGCCGACGGCGGCCTGGCGGGCCAGTTCGCGGGCCTCGGCCAGGGACCAGCGGACGCCTCCGTGGCGGCCGAGCACGGCCGGTTCGTCGGTGACCGCGAGGACGGCGGCGAACCCGACGCCGAACCGGCCCACGGACGCCTCGTGGCCCTCGCGCTTGGCGGAGGCCCGGAGGGTGGACAGGGACTCGACGCCGGTGGCGTCCAGGGGGGCGCCGGTGTTGGCGGCGGCGAGCACGCAGCGGCTGTCCGGGGCGCCGGGGGCGGCCGGGTGCAGGGTGAGGCGGAGCCTGCCGGGGACGCGGGCGCGGGCGGCGGCGTCGGCGGCGTTCTGGGCCAGCTCGACGACGAGGCGGTCGCGGTAGCCGCCGAGGGCGAGGTCCTCCTCGGCGTTGGCGTCCTCCCGGAAGCGGGCGGGGCCTGCGCCCCAGGCGTCGAGCACGCCGCGCCGCAGCCGTGCCGTCCCGAACGGATCGGCCCCCTCGGTCGCCCTGATGCTCACGCTGTCGACTCCGTCCGCCGTGGTGTCGGGTGGCTGTGGCCGTGCCCTGCCGCCCCGTGTGCGCCCGAAGGTACCGTGCGCGGGCCCGCCGCCTTGCGCGGGGCCCGGGCCCCCTCCCCGGCCAGCCCGTCGGGGGGCGCCCCCTTCGAACCCGTCCGGAGTACCCCCTCAGCCCGTCCGGGCGCCCCCTCCTCAGACCCGTCCGGGGTACCCCCAGCCCGTCCGGCGTTCGAGGACGGAACCGTCGATGTGGTGTCGGGCCGCCTCTGCGGGGTGCTGGGCCCCAGGGCACCGTGCTGTACGTGCTGTGTCCGCCCACCCAGGCAAGGGTTCCGTCCTCAAACGCCGGACGGGCTGGAATGGGTGACCGCCCCACCGGAACTGAAGTGGGCTGGACGGCGTGACCGCCCCACCGAAGCTGAAGTGGGTCGCCGCCCCACGGGCTGGAATGGGTCACCGCCCCACGAAATATCCAGCCCGTCCGGCGATTGAGGACAGACGGGGCCGCCCCCTCAGGAGTGGCCCAGGTCCTCCGAGGGGCCGTCGGCCTCGGACGGGACCGAGCCCTCGCCCCGCTCGGGGCGCAACGCGTACTCGTCCACCCGCATCGTGTCCAGCGCATGGTCCGCCGGCCGCACGGGCTTCGGCATCACCGCCGCCTCCGAGTGCCCCCCGCACCCGTACGCCAGCGACACCACATGCCCGTCCGCCGGGCCGAACTCGTTCGCGCAGACGCCGAAGGCCTGCTTCAGGGAGCCCGCCATCGGGATCAGGAAGGCGCAGCTCACACAGGCCGCCGGGGCCGCCTGGGCCATCGGGGTGTTCGGGCCGAACGCCTCGTCCCAGCGGTCGGCCGCCTCGTGCAGCCCGTACCGCGAGAGCACCCGCGCCCGCCGCGTACCCAGCTCCTCGGCCACCGAGGCGATGGAACCCCGGCTGGTCGCCACCGGCCGGTCCGTCAGCTCGGCGTCCTCCGCGTCGGCCAGCTCCGCCAGCTCGTCGGAGACGACCGAGTTCGGCGGCGGCTCGTCCTCACCGGTCCAGCCCGGCTCCAGGCGCAGGTCCTCCGCCTCGGTGGGCAGCAGGTCGCCGGGGCCCATGTCACCGGGGCGCAGCCGCTCGCTCCACGGCACCCACTCCGGTGCCAGGAGCGCGTCGGCCCCGGGCAGCAGCACCGTTTCGTCCAGGGTGACGTTCTTCGCGCGGGAGGCCCGCGCCACGGTCACCGCCCAGCGCCAGCCCCGGTAGCCGGGCTCCTTGGACTCGAAGTAGTGCGTGACGACGCGGTCCCCCTCGGAGACCACACCGACATGTTCGCCGACCACACCGGGCGCGGCGGCTTCCTCCGCCGCCGCACGGGCGAGGTCGACCGCCTCGGCGCACAGGCGGTCGGGAACGGGGGTACGGGCGGTACGGGCCGTACGGCTTCGCGTCGTCGCAGCACTCACAGGTCTTCGCTTCTCTCCATACGCCAGTCTCACGAGTGCGCCAGCTGCTGCACGATTGCCGTTTTCGGCCAGACAGTTGCGGGCGGAGCGGACCTGGGGGCCGCGTCGACGTCCACACCCGTTGTGCCTGCCTCGGGCGCGCCTTCTGCCACCCATTCTGCGGGATCGCGGAGAGGCGCGCGGCCAAGAACAACCGCCGGTGGCGCGTTACGCACGCTACCCTCTCCGCCGCCCCGCGCCCACCTGCACGTCCCAAACGTGCCGGATCCGTCTCTCCCGCGCCCCGCGCCGGGCGCCCCGCGAGCGGCCTCCCGGCGCGCCCGGCCCACCTGCGAGATCCGGCCGAACCCGGCCCGGGGGACTTGCGCGCCGCCGCCCGGCACGCTGGTCCGACAGGGCGTCACGCGCGAGTCCGCAGCCGATCACCGTTCATACCGGCCAGGGTTGGGGCACTATGACGGGGTGACTGCCGCCAGGTCGCACGACGGTCCCGGCCCGTTCCGCAGGGCGGGACGGGCGACCGGGCGTGCCCTGCGCGCCCCGTTCACCGGCACCGCGCGCGGCATCCGCCGGGCGACACACGCCCACGGGGCCGGGGAGTCCGGGCTCGGCAGGCTCATCGAGCTGCACGCGGTGAACGGTGCGGGTGACGTCATGATCACCGTCGCCCTCGCCTCCACCGTCTTCTTCTCCGTGCCGACCGACGAGGCGCGCGGGCGCGTCGCCCTCTACCTCGCCATCACCATGGCCCCCTTCACCCTGCTCGCCCCGGTGATCGGCCCGCTCCTGGACCGGCTGCCGCACGGCCGCCGGGCCGCGATGGCGGGCGCGATGCTGGCCCGGGCGCTGCTGGCCATCACCATGTCGGGGGCGGTCGCCACCGGCGGCCTGGAGCTCTATCCGGCCGCGCTGGGGGTGCTGGTCTCCTCGAAGGCGTACGGGGTGGTGCGCAGCGCGGTCGTGCCGCGGCTGCTGCCACCCAAGTTCTCCCTGGTCAAGGCCAACTCGCGGGTCACCCTGGCGGGGCTGCTCGCCACGGGGGTGGCGGCCCCGATCGGGGCCGGCCTCCAGACCATCGGCTCCGCGTGGCCGCTCTACGGCGCCTGCGCGATCTTCATCGTGGGCACCTTCCTCGCCTTCACGATGCCGCCCAAGGTCGACTCCGCCAAGGGCGAGCGCCGGGCCCGGCTGATCGACCCGCAGGACCACCCGCACCTCCCGCACCGCGAGGAGCCCGTACGGAGCACCGCCGCCCGGAAGCCGCAGCGCGGCAGAACCGACGGCAGGGCGAACGGGCAGAAGCCGCCCAGGGAGCGCCCGCCGGGCCTGCGGTCCGTCGGCGGGTCCGTCCTCCACGGCCTCCAGGCCAACGCCTCCCACCGGGCCCTCTCCGGCTTCCTGATCTTCTTCCTGGCGTTCCTGCTGCGCGAGCACCCGATGGCGGGCCAGAGCGCGGCGGTCTCGCTCGCCATCGTCGGCGTGGCGGCGGGGGTCGGGAACGCCTGCGGCACGGCGGTGGGCGCGTGGCTCCGGGCGCGCGGGCCCGAGGTGATCATCGCGACGGTGCTGGGGCTCGCCCTGGGCACGGCGGTCCTCGCGGCGGTCTTCTTCTCCACGGCGGCGGTCGCCGCGCTGGGCGCGGTCGCCGGGTTCACCCAGGCCCTCTCCAAGCTGTCGCTGGACGCGATGATCCAGCGGGACGTGCCCGAGGAGGTCCGCACCTCCGCCTTCGCCCGCTCCGAGACGCTGCTCCAGATGGCGTGGGTGGTGGGCGGCGGCATCGGCATCGCGCTGCCCCTCAACGCGGTGGTCGGCATGTCGGTCGCGGCGGGGATCCTCGCCCTCGGCGCCGCCGCGTCCGTACGGGGTCTCCTGGGGGCCGCACGACGCGGCTCGCCGCACCCCCGCGTGGCGTGAGCGGAGGCGACCGATAGCCTTCGGCCCATGACCGTTGCGTTCTTCTCCGGTAAGGGCCGTCGAATCGGCGTCGCTCTTGGTGCCGTGTCCGCGGGACTCCTCGTCCTCTCCGCCTGCGACAAGCCGACGCCGCTCGCCACCGTGACGGTCGGCACGACGTCGGTGAACTCCGAGGCGGCCTGCTACAACGACGGTGAGGCGATCAAGGAGTCGCTGATCCAGGGCTGCCTGAACAAGAAGGCCGACAAGGTCGTCGAGGTCGCCATGGACGACAAGGTCCGCTTCGGCGTCGACCCCGAGATCGCCGAGCGCGGCTGGACGCTCTTCATCAACGGCCAGCAGGCCGAGCAGGAGCCGTTCAAGAAGACCTACCGGACGATCCCCGGCAGCGCCTTCTTCGCCAGCCAGACGGGCGAGCCCACCACCAAGACCAACGTCTCCATCGTGGAGACCAACGGCAGCAAGCTCACCGGCATCTGGCAGTTCGAGCTGAAGAAGAAGTCCTGACCCTTCGCCGTCCCGTTCCCCCGCCCCTGCCCTCCCAAGGCTTCGAGGCTCTCCCTGTGCGTGTGCTCGTCGTGACCGCTGTCCCGGTGGAACGGGACGCGGTCACGCGTGCGTTCGGGGGCGGTACGGAGGTCCTCGCCCTGCCCGGGGCCGAGCTGCACCGCACCGGCGCGTCCGACGTCCTGGCGGGCGGGGTCGGCCCGGCGGCGGCTGCGGCGGCCACCGCCTTCGCCCTGGCCGCCGCCCCGTCCCCGTACGGGCTCGTCGTCTCGGCCGGGATCGGCGGCGGGTTCTCCCCGGCCGCCCCGCTCGGCTCGCTGGTCGTGGCGAGCGACATCGTGGCGGCCGATCTGGGCGCCGAGACCCCCGACGGGTTCGCGCCCGTCACCGCGCTCGGCTTCGGCCGCGACCGCTTCGTCCCGCCGCCCTCGCTCGTGCGGGAGGTGGCGTCGGCCACCGGCGCCGCCCTGGGCCCCGTCCTGACCGTCTCCACCGTGACCGGCACCGCCGCACGCGCCGACGCCCTGCGCGCCGCGCACCCCGGGGCGCTGGCCGAGGCGATGGAGGGGTTCGGGGTGGCCGAGGCCGCCGGACGGGCCGGCGTGCCCGTGCTGGAGCTGCGGGCGGTCTCCAACGCCGTCGGCCCCCGCGACCGGGCGGCCTGGCGCATCGGGGACGCGCTGGCGGCGCTCACGGAGGCGTTCGGGAAGACGGCACCCGTACTGGAAGGTTGGCACCGGCATGACCACTGACGCACACCCGGCCCCGGCCGAGCGCCCCGCCGGGGCCCCGGTCGAGATCGCCTTCTCGCCCTGCCCCAACGACACCTTCGTCTTCGACGCCTGGGCCCACGGCCGGATCCCCGGCGCGCCCGCGCTCGATGTGACCTTCGCGGACATCGACATCACCAACGGGATGGCCGAGCGCGGCGAGCTGGACGTCCTGAAGGTGTCGTACGCGGTCCTGCCCTGGGTCCTGGAGGAGTACGCGCTCCTGCCCTGCGGCGGGGCGCTGGGCCGGGGGTGCGGGCCGCTGGTCCTCACCAAGGAGCTGGGCCTCGACCTGGCGGGCCGGACGGTGGCGGTGCCGAGCGAGCGCTCGACGGCGTACCTGCTCTTCCGGCTCTGGGCGGCGGAGATGGTGCCGGACGGGGTCGGCGAGGTCGTCGTCATGCCGTTCGACGAGATCATGCCGGCCGTGCGGGACGGCAAGGTGGACGCCGGTCTCGTCATCCACGAGGCCCGTTTCACCTACCGGAACTACGGGCTCCACAACCTGGCCGACATGGGGCGCCACTGGGAGGACACCACCGGCCTGCCCATCCCCCTCGGCGCGATCATCGCCAAGCGCTCCCTGGGCGAGGAGACCCTGCGCCGCCTCGCGGAGACCATCCGCAGCTCGGTCCGGCTGGCCTGGGACCACCCGGAGGCCTCCCGCCCGTACGTCCGGGAGCACGCCCAGGAGATGGACCCGGCCGTCGCGGAGCAGCACATCGGGCTCTACGTGAACGAGTTCACCGCCGACCTCGGGGAGGACGGCTACGCGGCGGTCCGGGGCCTGCTCACCCGCGCGGCGGCCGAGGGGCTCGTCCCGCCCCTCGGCCCGGACGCGCTGGCGTTCCCCTGACCCCCGCCCGTCCGGCGGCTACACGTCCAGCTGGTCGGCGACCGCCCGCAGCAGGCCCGCGATCTTGGCGCCGGCGGCCTTGTCCGGGTAGCGGCCGCGCTCCAGCTGGGGCGTGATGTTCTCCAGGACCGTCGTCAGGTCCTGCACGATCGACGCCAGCTCGTCCGGCTTGCGGCGCTGGGCGGCCGCGACGGACGGGGTGGGGTCGAGGACCACCACGGACAGGGCCTGGTCACCGCGCTGGCCCGCGACCACGCCGAACTCCACACGCTGGCCGGGCTTGAGGGCGTCGACCCCGGCAGGGAGTACCGACGAGTGGACGAAGACGTCACCGCCGTCGTCGCGGGAGAGAAAGCCGAAGCCCTTCTCGCTGTTGAACCACTTCACCTTGCCGGTGGGCACGTCTGTCCCCGTCCTCGTACTCGTCGCTGAGCGGAAGAGCCGGTCCTTCGGGAGGACAACGGCTCCGGATAGCAGTACAGCGGGTCACCGTGACCCGCCCGGACCAAGGCTAATGGCCCTGCGGCCGGTGACAAGACGTCGCCGGAGTGTTCCTCCGGGCTGGGAACTACCCTGGTGGCGTGACCACTACTCCTTCAGGCGCCGGCGACCGGCTCGTTCAGGTCGGCGCGATCGTCTTTTTCATCGGTGCGCTGGCCACTCTCGTCACCGTCGCGCCGCTCTTCCTCGGTACGGAGCCGTTCCCCCCGATCGCCTACGGGGTCTGCATGTTCATGGGCGTCGGCTTCCTGATCGCCGGGGTGGGCGTCGTCCGCTCGGTCTGGCTCTCCTCGCCCAAGCGGGCCGCCGGCCGCACCTGACGGTTCCGCGCCGGTCCTCGTCGGCTTCCCGTCGTCGCCTGGATCTTTTCGGCCGGATCACGCCGGTCACCCCGCGAGCGTGCGTGCCGGACGCCGCGCGGCGGGCGGCGGGCGGCGGGCGGCGGGCGGCGGTTTGACGACAGGCCCTAGGCTCGGCCGGGTGAAACACCCAGGGAACGCCCTTCAGTCCGATCCGCCCCGCTCCGCGGCCTGTGAGGTCCCGGGCCGGGCGGCGGCGCACGTCGACGACCTCCTCGTGCAGATCGCGCACGGCAGCCAGGAGGCCCTCGGACAGCTCTACGACCTGCTCGCCCCGCTCCTGCTGGAGCTGCTGCGGTGCCGGCTGCCGGAGGGCGCGGACGCCCGGTCCGCCCTCGTCGACGGGTTCAGCAGGGTCTGGCGGCAGGCACCGTCGTACGAGACCGGGCCGCACGCCCTGGACTGGGTGATCGAGCTGGTGGCCCAGCAGGAGCGGTAGCGGTAGCAGCATCAGGCCTGGCTGTGACCTGTGGCTGTGGCTGTGGCTGTGGCTGTGGCTACAGCTGTCTCAGGATGCCGCGCGGGTCGCCTCGAACGTGCGCAGCCAGGCCGGGAACTCCGTCAGCTCCGACAGCACCACGTCCGCGCCCGCCTCCCGCAACTCCTCCGCGCCGCAGGGGCCGGTCGTCACGGCGACCGACACCGCCCCGGCGGCCCGCGCCCCGCGGACGTCCCCGAGGTGGTCGCCCACGTACACCTGTGCCCCGTACTCGCGCAGCGCCTCGCCCTTGGCCTCCGCCCAGAGCCAGCCGATCACCGCGTCCGGCTCGATCCCGAGGTGGGCCAGGTGCAGCTTGGCGTTCGGCTCGTACTTGGCGGTGACGACGATCGCCCGGCCGCCGAGCGCCCGCACCGCCGCCACGGACTCCCGCGCCCCGGCGAGGGCCGTGGTCGGGGCTATCGCGTGGTCGACGTACAGCTCCCGGTAGCGGTCGGCGGCGGCCGCCACCCGGTCCGCCGGGAACCAGTGCGCCAGCTCGTCCTCCAGCGGCGGGCCGATCCGGCTCACCACCAGGGCGTCGTCGATGCGCACGCCCGTCTCGGCCGCCAGGGCCCGGTAGGTGGCGGCGATGCCGGGGCGGGAGTCGATGAGCGTCATGTCGAGGTCGAAGCCGACGGTCAGGGGGCCGGCGGGCGGGACCGCGGAGGGGGCCGTGGACGGGACCGGGAGGGGGCTCGAAGCCGTGGAAGCCATGCGGACCATTGTGCTCGGCGGTGCGGGGGCGGGTGGGTACAGGCCACGGGACGGCCGGGGACCGCCCGTACGGGGCCACAGGACGGGCCACCGGACGGGCCACCGGACGGGCGGGGGACCGCCGGTCCGCCCCCGGTACCCGCCCCGGTCTCCGGCGAGAACCCGCCACCTAGACTGAGGCCCGAACTTAGCCAAGCCTTAGTAACTCTGCCGCGCGCCCTCCCCCGTACCGACTCCTCGTACCGACTCCTCGTACCGACTCCCTTCACCGGCCGCTCTTACCGACTCCCCGTACCGAGCACCCTCCCGATTGGTTCCGATGTCAGCGTCAGCGCCCGCCTCCGCGCCGGCCACCGCTCCGGCCGGCGTGCCCCCCGCCCCCCGCCGCCTCTCCCGACGCGCGGCGGCGACCGCCGCGGCCGTCGT
This sequence comes from Streptomyces araujoniae, assembly GCF_050871195.1. NCBI lineage: Bacteria > Bacillati > Actinomycetota > Actinomycetes > Kitasatosporales > Streptomycetaceae > Streptomyces > Streptomyces araujoniae. Next base: position 4,498,926 of record NZ_CP194070.1, on the reverse strand, counting down.
GGCGCTGCTGCTGGCCGTCCTGCTCAGCCTGGCGGTCGGGGCGCGGTCCATCCCGCCGGGCGAGGTGGTGGACGCGCTGCTGCACGGCGGGTCCTCCGACGCGGCCGAGGTGATCCGCACGATGCGGGTGCCCCGCACGCTCGTCGGCCTGATGGTCGGGGCGGCGCTGGCCCTCGCGGGCACGGTGCTCCAGGGGATCACCCGTAACCCCATCGCGGACCCCGGCATCCTCGGGATCAGTCAGGGGGCGTCGGTGGCGGTGGTGCTGGCGATCGCGTTCGCGGGGGTGCACACGCTGAGCGGATACGTCTGGTTCGCCTTCGCGGGAGCCGCCGTCGCCTCGGTCGCGGTGTACGCCATCGCCTCCAGCGGGCGCGGCGGGGCGACCCCCGTGAAGCTCGCGCTCGGCGGGGCCGCGATCAACGCGCTGCTGGTCTCGGTGACGATGGGGGTCCTCACGACGAAGGCGTCGGCGCTGGACGAGTTCCGCTTCTGGCAGGTCGGCTCGGTCGCCGGGCGGGAGGCGGACGTCGTCCAGCAGGTCTGGCCGTTCCTGCTCATCGGTACCGTTCTCGTGCTCTCGGTCGCCCGTGGTCTGGACGCGCTCGCGCTCGGCGAGGACGTGGCCAAGGGGCTCGGGCAGAACGTCGCGGCGGTCCGGATCACCGGCGGGATCGGGGCGACCGTGCTGACCGGGGTCGGGGTCGCCGCCGCCGGGCCGATCGCGTTCATCGGGCTCGCCGTCCCGCACATCGCCCGCGCGGTCGTCGGCAACGACCACCGCTGGGTGCTGCCCATGGCCGCGCTGCTCGGGCCGGTGATGCTGCTCGTCTCGGACGTCGTCGGCCGGATCGTGTTCCCGCCGAGCGAGGTTCCGGCGGGTGTGATGACGGCCCTGATCGGGGTGCCGTTCCTGGTCGCCCTCGTACGCCGGAAGGCGGTGCCGGCATGAGCGAGTCGTCAACGGCCGTACGGGTGCGGCCCGCCGGGTACTCCGTCGTGAAGGCCGGTCCGCGCGGCCGGTTCCTGCTGCACCGGCGGGCGTCCGTCGTGGCGGCGGCTCTCGTCGTGCTGCTGGCCGCCGTCTGTGTCGCGTACCTCTGCGTCGGGGAGAGCTTCGTCGCGCCCGGCGAGGTGGTGAGGGTGGTCCTCGGGCAGCCGTCCCCGGCCGAGCTGGTCGTCGGCACGCTCCGGCTGCCCCGGATGACGGTCGGGCTGCTGGTGGGCGCGGCCTTCGGGATCGCCGGGGCGCTGATCCAGACCGTGGCCCGCAACCCGCTGGCCAGCCCCGACATCATCGGCGTCAGCCAGGGCGCGAGCGCGCTCACGGTCGGCGCGATGACCTTCGGCATCACCTCGTACACGGTCCTGCCCTACCTCTCCGTCGTCGGCGGCGTCGCGGCCGCCGCCCTCGTCTACGTCTTCGCGTGGCGCGGCGGTCTGCACGCCACCCGCTTCGTCCTCATCGGCATCGGCTTCGCCATCGCCCTGCGCTCGGTGACCACGCTCTTCCTGACCAAGGGCGACTACCTGGTGGCGCAGCAGGCGCAGATCTGGATGACCGGTTCGCTGAACGGGCGCGGCTGGTCGGAGGCCGCCCCGCTCGCCTGGACGCTGCTGCTCCTGCTGCCCGCCGTCGCGTGGGCGGCCCGCGCGCAGCGCACCGTGACGATGGACGACGACACCGCGACCGCGCTGGGCGTGCGCCTGGGGCGCGTACGGCTCGGGCTCGTCGCGCTCGGGGTGGTCCTGGCCTCCGTGGCGACGGGCACGGCGGGGCCGGTGGACTTCGTGGCGCTGCTCGCCCCGCAGATCGCCCGCCGGATGACCCGTACGGCACAGATCCCGCTGGTCTCCTCGGCGCTGCTGGGCGCGGTGATCGTCGTCCTGGGCGATCTGCTCGCCCGCAGGCTGTTCTCCCCCACCGAACTGCCGGTGGGCGTCCTCACGGCGGCGGTCGGCGCCCCGTATCTGATCTGGCTGATCATCCGCGGCCACCGTAGCCGCAGTGGAGGCACCGCATGAGCCCGAGCCCGACGAACGGTTCCCCGCAGGGCACCTCCAGGCTCTCCGCCCGCGCCCTGACCCTCGCGTACGAGGACCGCACCGTCGTCCACAAGCTGGACCTCGCCGTCCCCGACGGGCAGGTCACCGTGATCGTCGGCCCGAACGCCTGCGGCAAGTCCACCACCCTGCGGGCGCTCGGCCGGCTGCTGAAGCCGCGCGGCGGGGCGGTCCTGCTGGACGGTACGGAACTGGCGCGGATACCGACCAGGCGCATCGCCCAGTCCATCGGGCTGCTCCCGCAGACCCCGGTGGCGCCCGAGGCGATCACCGTCTCCGACCTCGTCGCCCGGGGCCGCCAGCCGCACCAGAGCTGGTGGCAGCAGTGGTCGGACGCGGACGAGCGGGCGGTGACCGACGCCATGGCCCGTACGGATGTGACGGCGCTGGCCGAGCGGTCGGTGGACGAGCTGTCGGGCGGGCAGCGCCAGCGGGTGTGGATCGCGATGGCGCTCGCGCAGGAGACGGACCTGCTGCTGCTCGACGAGCCGACGACCTATCTGGACATCGCGCATCAGGTGGAAGTGCTGGACCTGGTACGCCAGTTGGCCTCCCCTGCCGCCGACGGCAGCCGGGGCCGTACCGTCGTCACCGTGCTGCACGACCTCAACCAGGCGGCCCGGTACGCCGACCACCTGGTCGCCATGAAGGAGGGCCGGATCGTCGCGGAGGGCAGGCCGGAGGACGTCGTCACGGCCGGCCTGGTGCGCGAGGTGTTCGGCCTGGAGGCGGTGGTCGTCCCGGACCCGGTGACGGGTTCGCCGCTCGTCGTCCCGGGCGCGCCGTGGAGCCCGCCGCCCGGACCCGGCCCCGCCGCTCCGGCCGCCGCCCCGGCCGTCTCCTCCCCCGATTCCGCCTCCGATTCCGCCTCGGCCGCCGCCTCCGTTTCCGCCTCCGACCCGACTCCCGGAAAGGCCCTCTGAACGATGACCCTCCAGCACCGCTCCCGTACCCTCGCCGCCGCGTCCCTGACCGTGGCCGCCGCGCTGGCCCTGTCCGCGTGCGGCTTCTCGACCGACTCGGGCTCCGCGTCCGGCTCCTCCGGCTCCGACGACGCTTCCGCCGGGGCTCCCCGTACGGTGAAGACGGCCATGGGCGACGTGCGGGTCCCGGCCGCCCCGCAGCGGGTCGTCGTCCTGGACTCCGCCGAACTCGACTCGGTCCTCACCCTCGGGGTGAAGCCGGTCGGCGCGACCCACGCGGACGTGCAGTCGGGGTTCCTGAACTACCTGCCGAAGGACCAGGTCGCGGGGATCACGGACGTCGGCCAGATGATGACCCCGAACCTGGAGGCCATCGCCGGGCTGAAGCCGGACCTCATCCTCACCAGCAAGATCCGGCACGGCGACAAGTACGCCGAACTCTCCAGGATCGCGCCGACCGTGATGACGGAGAACACCGGCTACCCCTGGAAGGAGAACTTCCAGACCCACGCGGAGGCCCTCGACAAGACGGCCGAGGCGAAGATGGTCACCGACGACTACGCCCGGCACGTGGCCGATGTGACGAAGGCGCTCGGCGGCAAGGAGAAGGCGGCGGCGACCGAGGTCAACATGGTCCGGTTCGTCGAGGGCGCCGACATCCGCATCTACGGCAAGAAGAACTACATCGCCACGATCCTCGCCGACGTGGGCCTCGGCCGCCCGGCCGTCACGGACAAGGCGGCGGAGGGGTTCAGTTACGACGTGAGCCCCGAGAAGATCGATCTGGCGGACGCGGACGCGATCTTCCACTCGACGTACGGCGACCCGAAGAAGTCCAAGGAGACGCAGACCACCGGCAGCGGCCTGTGGAAGAACATGGACGCGGTCAAGAACGGCAAGGTCTTCGCGGTCGACGACCAGCTGTGGATCCAGGGCATCGGCTACACGGCGGCCGACAAGATCCTGAGCGAGCTGCAGACCAGCCTGACCAAGTGACCGCCGGGCTCCTTCGGGTCGTCCGCGTCACCGCCGGAGCCCTTCGGGGTGGTCGCCGAAGCCCTCAGGCCCGCCTCCGCGCCCGCCACACCAGGTAGAGCGCGGAGGCGACGGCGGCGACGCGGACGACCACGGGCCAGGCGCCGGTCAGCACCTCGCGCAGCGCCCCCTCTTCGATGGGCTCGCCCCAGCGCCCGTCCAGCCGCCCCCACACCCAGACCAGCGCCCCGGCCACGACGACGCCGGGCAGCCCCAGGGCCGCCCACTTCGCCTCCGTACGGGAGAGGGTCCGCGAGCCGTACGCGATGAGCCACCCGCCCGCCAGCGGGATCCAGGACCCGGTGACCACCCCGGCGATCAGCAGCAGGGCGGCCAGGAGCAGCAGGGGGTGGGCGAATCCGCCGCGAGGAGCGGCGGCGACGGCCGCGGGTGCGGCGACGGGGGCGGGGGCGGGCTTGCGGCGGCGGGGCCTGGGGACGGGGATGCGGAGGGCGCGGCGGGGGGCCGCTCCGCCGTCCCCGCCGTCTTCGGTGCCGGGTTCGCCGTCGTCCTTCCCGCCCGCCTCTGCGCCCGTCTCTTTCCTGCCCGCGTCCTTCTTGCCCGCGTCCTCCTTGCCCGCCTGCTTCTTGTCCGCCTGCTTCTTGTCCGCCTGCTTCTTGTCCGCTTCCTTGTCCTCGGCGGCGGGCTCGGCCGGGCGCCTGCCGAGCAGTTCCGGGGCCTCGATGCCGCCGAGGAAGCCGGGGACGGCGGTCCCCGCGTCGAAGGGGCCGGGCTCCAGGCGCCACCAGTCGGCGCCCCCGTCTCCGGTGCTCTGCTGGTCGGGGCCGAGGACGTGGGGGGCGGAGGGGTGGGGCCAGGGGGTGGCGGGGGGTTCGTCGGGGGCCTGGGCCCGGTCGCGGCCGGGGGACCCGGCAGGGGCGGATCCTCTGCCCGTCGGCGTGTCCGGCCCCTCCGACGCGTCGGGCGCCCCCACCGCCTCCGGCGCCGCCGACGTCTTCGGCCCCTTGCGGAGGAACCCGATCCGGGGGCGGGGAACGGCCGCACCGGACGCCGTACGTGCCCCCGCACCCGACCCCGTACGGGCCGGAGGCAGCGGCACCTCGCCGTCGCCCGACTCCGCCGCCGCGCCGACCAGTTCGTCCGGGGCGCCGAGCCTGCCGATGATGCGCCGCACGGCCGCCGGGGAGTCGGCGCCCTCCCTGGCGCGCTGCCGGTCGATCTCCACCCGGAGCGTCGAGACGAGCCGCATCCGGGCGCCCGACGACAGCTGGTGCTGCTGGGCCAGGTCGCCGACGCGGCTCAGATAGTCGTAGACGAGCTGATCGCTCTCGATCCCCACGCGGTTGCATCCCCTCTTGCGGCCCTGCCCCGACGGTAGCGTTTCAGCGGCTAACGTGGGACGGATGGGGACGACCACACCACCGCGCACGCTCGCCGAAGCCCTGCGCGCCCGGGGCGACGAATCGCTGGCCGGGCTGCTGCGTGCCCGCCCCGACCTCCTCAACCCGGTGCCGAACGACATCACGCAGCTCGCCACCCGGGCCGGGACCAGGGCTTCCGTGGTCCGCGCGCTGGAGCATCTGGACCGGTTCGCGCTGCAGACCGCCGAGGCGCTGGCGGTGGCCCCGGACCCGGCCCCGTACGACACGCTGCTCTCGCTCCTCACCGGCGACGGGCTCGACGACGGCGAACAGCGCGACGACGCGGGGGCGGCGGTCACCGCCGCGCTGCCGGGTGCGCTGGCGACGCTGCGGGAACAGGCCCTGGTCTGGGGCGAGGACGACCGGCTGCGGCTGGTGCGGACGGCCCGTGAGCTGCTGGCCCCGTCCCCGCAGCACCCCTCCCCCACGGGCCTGGGGCCCACGGTCGCGGAGGCGACGGCCGGGATGTCGCCGGGCCGGCTCCAGGAGATCCTGGCGGCGACGGGCCTGCCCGCGACGCACGACCCGGTCTCGGCGGTGGCGGCGCTGTCCGCCCTGTTCACCGACCGGACGCGGATGGCGGAGCTGCTGGACACCGCCCCGGTGGAGGCGCTGTCGGTGCTGGACCGGCTGGTGTGGGGCCCGCCGTACGGAGAGGTCACGCCGAATCCGACGCCGCCCGTGAAGTGGCTGCGGGACCGGGGCCTGCTGCTGCCGGTGTCGACGCGGACGGTGGTCCTGCCGCGCGAGGCGGCGCTGCATCTGCGCGCCGGCCGCGCCCACCGCGTACCGGAACCGGTGCCGCCGGTCGTCACGGCCGCCGCCGAACGCGATCCACAGGCTGTGGACAGGGCGGCGGCGGGCCAGGCGTTCACCGCCCTGGCGACCGTCGAGGAGCTGCTGAAGCTCTGGAACGGCGGCGGCCCGCCGATCCTGCGCGCGGGCGGGCTGAGCGTACGGGAGCTGAAACGTACGGCCACCGCGCTGGACACCACGGAGCCGGTCACCGCGTTCTGGCTCGAACTGGCCTACGGGGCGGGGCTGCTGGCCTCCGACGGGGAGACGGACGAGCGGTACGCGCCGACGCCCGCGTACGACGAGTGGCTGGACCTCTCCGCCGAGGACCGCTGGACGCACCTGGCCACCGCCTGGCTCCCCGCCACCCGGGTCCCGGGCCTGGTCGGCGGTCAGGACGCCAAGGGCCGGGCCCTGTCCGCGCTGGGCCCGGAGCTGGACCGCTCGGCCGCACCGGGCGTCCGGGCCAGGACGCTCGCCCTGCTCGCCGCGCTCGCCCCGGGTACCGCGCCGGACCCGGAGACGCTGTTGCAACGGCTGCGCTGGGAACGCCCGTTGCGGGGTGCGGCGCCCACGGCGGAGGGCTCGGACCTCCGCTCCCGCCTGGTGCTCTGGACGTTGAACGAGGCGGAGCTGCTGGGCATCACGGGCCGGGGTGCGCTGGCGGCCCACGCCCGCGCCCTGCTGCTGGACGAGGAGGAGGGGGCGCGGGCGTCGGCTCGCCTCCTGGCCCCGCTCCTCCCCGAACCCCTGGACCACGTCCTGCTCCAGGCGGACCTGACGGCGGTGGCGCCGGGCCCCCTGGAACGCCCGCTGGCGGAGACCCTCTCGGTCCTGGCGGACGTGGAGTCGAAGGGCGGCGCGACCGTCTACCGCTTCACGCCCGGCTCGGTCCGCCGCGCCCTGGACGCCGGGCAGGCGGCGGCCGACCTGCACGCGTTCCTGGCCGCGCACAGCCGTACGCCGGTGCCGCAGCCGCTGAGCTATCTGATCGACGACGTGGCCCGCCGCCACGGCCACCTGCGGATCGGGGCGGCATCCGCGTACGTACGCTGCGACGACGAGGCGGTCCTCAACGAGATCCTGGCCGACCGCCGCTCCACGGGCCTGCGCCTGCGCCGCCTGGCCCCCACGGTCCTGGCCGCCCAGGCCGACCCCGGCTCCCTCCTCGAAGCGCTCCGCGAGATGGGGTACGCCCCCGCCGCCGAATCCGCCGAGGGCGACGTCCTGATCACCCGGGCGGGCGCCCGCCGCACCCCGCCCCGCACCCCTCCGGCCCCGGTGCCCGAGGGCCCCCCGACCCCCGACACCACCCTCCTGGGCGCGGCGGTGCGGGCCATCCGCGCGGGCGACACGGCCGCCACGGTGGTCCGCAAGGAGCCGGGCGAGGGCGCTCCGGGCGCACACGCCTCCGGTTCCCTCCCCCGCACCACCTCCGCCGAGACCCTGGCCACGGTCCAGGCCGCCGCGATGACCGGCTCCTCCCTCTGGATCGGCTACGTCACCGCCGAGGGCTCCGCCAGCCAGCGCGTCATCGCCCCGGTCCGCGTGGAGGGCGGCTTCGTCACGGCCTACGACCACACGGCCGACGAGGTCCGCACCTACCCGCTGCACCGGATCACGGGGGTGGCGGAACTGGCGGAGGACGGGGAGGGGTAGCCGGCGCGGGGTACGGCACCCGCTCGCCGGGCCGCCCGGCCGTCTGCGATGCTGCGGGCATGCCCGCCGTCCGCCCCGTCCCCGAGCCCGTGGTGCCGGACCCGCCCGCCGCGCCGATGCCGCCGCTGCTCACGCAGTCCTGGCTGGATCTGGCGTTCCTGCACTGGGCGGCCGATCCCTCGGATGTGGCGCCGCTGCTGCCGGCGGGGACGGTGCCGGACACCTTCGACGGGGTGACCTACGTGGGGCTCGTCGCGTTCCGGATGCACCGGGTGGGAGCGCTCGGGCTGCCGGGCATCCCCTACCTGGGGTCCTTTCCGGAGACCAACGTGCGGCTGTACTCGGTGGACGGGCGGGGGCGGCGCGGTGTCGTCTTCCGGTCCCTCGACGCCTCGCGGCTGATCCCCGTTCTCGTGGCGCGGGCCGCGGTACGGCTGCCGTACGTGTGGTCGCGGATGGACATCGCGCGCTCCGGGGACACCCTCACGTACACGAGCGCCCGGCGGTGGCCCGGGCCGCGCGGCGCGCGGAGCAGGATCGTGCTGCGGGCAGGGGAGGCGATCGGCGAACCCACGCCCCTGGAGCACTTCCTGACCGCCCGTTGGGCTCTGCACAGCTCGTTCTTCGGGCGGACCGCCCATCTGCCCAACGTCCATCCGCGGTGGCCGCTGCACCGGGCGGAGCTGCTGGAGTGCGACGAGGACCTGGTGGCGGCCGGGGGGCTGCCCGCGCCGGCCGGGGAGCCGGTGAGCGTGCTGTACTCCCCCGGAGTCCCCGTGCGCTTCGGGCCGCAGCGCAGGCCCCGTACCGGCGGCTGAGCGCCGGGTCCCGGTCGGGGGCGCCGCGTCCTCGCCGACAGCGTGCCCGGACGGCGCACGGTGCCGCCGCTCCAGGAATCCGCCGCTTCAGGAATCCGCTGGCTCAGGAATCCGCGCGGCTCAGGAATCCGCGCGGCTCGTGGGCAGATGCCGGCGGGAGACCGCATGGGTCTTGCGCATGATGCGGTAGACGTGCTGCTCGACCGTGCGCGGCGACAGGTGCAGCGCACCGGCGATCTCACGGTTGGTCAGGCCTCCTGCGGCGAGGGCCGCCACCTCCTGCTCACGCGGGGAGAGCGCGTCCCCGTACGCCGGCCGGCCGCGCCCCCGGGCATCCGCCGCGTCGGCCGCGAGCGCGCGGGAGGGGCCGGAAGGCGCCAGTTCACGGAGGGTACCGCGGGCCCGCAGCGCGTCCCACGAGGCCCCGAGAGACGCGAAAACCCGGAGCGCCTCCTCCAGGTCCCGCAGCGGCCCCTCGGCCGGGTCTCCGGCTCCGGGTCCGGGTCCGGCTCCGGCCGCGTCTCCGGGTCCGGCTTCGGCCGCGTCTCCGGGTCCGGCTCCGGCTTCGGCCGCGTCTCCGGGTCCGGCTCCGGCTTCGGCCGCGTCTCCGGCCTCGGCCGCGTCTCCGGCTCCGGCCTCGGCTTCGGGAGGCCGAGCCACCAGGCCGCAGCGGCCGGCCGCCTCCAGGTCGAGCGCCCGGCGGTACGGGGCGCCCGACCGCTCGTGCACGAGGGCGGCCCGCCCGAACAGCCCGCGGGCCTCCGGGTGCTCCCCCGCGTGCTCCGCCAGCAGGGCCCGGCAGCGCAGCAGGGCCGCCCCCGCCGTGCGGCTGTGGTGGGCGCGCAGTCCTGCGGCGAACTCGGCGACCGCCGCCCGCGCGGTGTCCTCCCGGCCCGCGAGCAGCCAGGCCTCCACCGCCCACGGCGCGGCGTGCCCCGCCCACACCCACACGCCCTTCGCGCGCAGCCGGTGCCAGATCCGGTCGGCCGAAGCGACCGCCTCGGCGGTGTTCTGCCGGGCCACGGCCATGCGGATGCGGAGCCCGGCCGCCGACACCTCGTAAGGGAACTGGGAGAACACCCGCGGCATGTCCTCAAGGCCGGGCTGGAGAGTGACGCAGTCCTCCCACGCCCCCTGGGCGAGGCCGAGGTGCAGCAGGACGAGCCGGGCGTCCACCCGGGTGCCCACCCCCGACAGCAGTCCCCGGCTCTCCCGGCCGAGCCCGGACCACTCACCCCGCTCCAGCCGGAGCAGCAGCTCCGTCCCCCGGTCGCACTGGGTGATGAAGGGGGCCGCAGCGGCCGCCCAGGGGGTCGCGCTGCGGCGGAGCAGCACCGCCGCCTGCCGGAGGTCGCCGTTGAAGACGGCACAGCAGGCCGCGTTGCTCAGTGCGCGCGTGAGGTACTCGTTGCGCCGGGAGTCCGGCCCGCCGTCCGGATCGGGCAGCCTGCCGGGCCGTCCCGGGACGCGTCGGCGCTCGCCGCACGCCACCGCGATCGTCCCGCGTACGGCGCGGGCCGCGAGCAGGTCCGTGGGGTCCCCGGAGGCCTCGGCCGTGGCACGGGCCCGCTCCCACCAGTGCAGGTTGGCGTCCAGTCCGTAGACGGCTGACAGCGGGTTCGCGAGCGCGGCCAGGGCCCGTACGCGCAGGTCGGGCCGGGCACGCAGCTCGGACACGGCACGCTCGGTCTCGGCCTTTCCCTCGCTCCGGCAGAGCTGGCTGTTGAGGACCAGCCCGCGCTCCAGCCGGATCTCCCCGCGCACCTCGTCGGCGAGCTGGGAGAGGACGAGGATCTGCCCGAGAACGTCGACGGTGCCGGCCGAGGGGAGGGTGAGGAGGGCGTTGCGGGTCAGGCCGAGGGCGAGCCGACCGGCCGCGCGGGCGGGCAGGTCGGGGCGGCCGAGCAGGGACCGGAGCAGGCTCACCGCCGCGCCGGGGTCGGCCAGGGCGTTCGGATCGTCGGCGGCGCGCTCGGCGGCCCTGAGCCATGCGCCCTCCCGACCCCCGAGGCGTTCGTGGTGCGCGACGGCCACCCAGGACACCTCGCCGCCCCGGGTCAGGACGTCGGCGGCCCGCCGGTGCAGGGTGCAGCGGATCGGACCGGGAAGAGAGGCGAGGACGGCGGAGGCGGCGAGCGGGATCGTGAAGCCGTAGCGGTCGGGCGCCCGTTCCTCCAGGAGTCCCGAGCGCAGCGCCCGAACCAGTCCCGCCCCTCCCGCCGACCGCCCGAGCCCGGCCACCCGTCGCAGGTCCCGTTCGCGGGAGCCGCCGCCGAGCACGGCGGCGGCCCGCACGAGGGCGGTGGCCTCCTCCCCCAGGGAGGCCATCCGCGCGGCGATGTGCTGGCTGAGCCGGACCGGCGGCTCCACCTCCTCGTCCTGGAGGGCCGCTGCCGCGTCCGTGGTCTCGGCCAGGACGTCCAGCAGGTCCCGTACGGTCTGCGGGTTCCCCCCGGCCAGCAGATGCAGCCGGTCCGCGAGCCGCTCGGAGCTGCGCTCGGGGCCGAGGACCTCCAGCGCCAGTGCCCTCGTCCCCTCCCGCTCCCACGGCCCGAGGCGTTCGCGCCGGATGCGCAGAGCGGGCGGGAGCTCCGGATCCAGCCCCAACGGGCATGCGGGGTCGGGGAGTTCGGCGGGCCGGTAGCTGACCACCGTCACGAACCCCGGCCTGGCCTCCCGCAGCCAGGCGCGCAGCCACGGGACCGTCCCGTCCGGTGCGCGATGGACGTCCTCGACGACGAGGAGCGCGGGAGCCTCGACGGCCGTGAGGTCCGGTGGGGCGGTGCTGCCGGCGGCCGGCGTGTGCCGGAGGGTGCGGGCGTCCCAGTCGGCCGCGGCCCGGGCCCACCGCGCCGCCAGCGTGGTCTTGCCGGTCCCGGCCCCGCCCTCCAGCAGCACCAGCGCGGGGCGGCACTCGGCGCCCGCGAGGCTCGCCCGCAGGAACGCCTCACCCGGGAGTGGCTGGAAAAGGCCGGTTCTGTCGTCGCCCGTCACCGCACCTCCCGAAGGAAGGGCCGACTCCGCGGCCGACCGGAAATTCGTGCTCATACCGTATGTTTCGCCTGCTGCGCTGTACACCCTCGCGCACCGGGCGCCCCTTTGGTCTGCGAACCGGAGTCACATACGGCTCAGCCGCCACAGGCGCCAGACACCGGTGCCGTCCGAGAGGTGCTCGGAACCGGCCACGGCGGGCGCGGCCAGGACATAGTCCTTGCGCTGCCAGAGCGGGAGCACGGGCACGTCCACGGCGATCTCGTCCTGGATCTCCCGGAACAGCCCGGCCACCTTGCGGCGGTCGCCGTGGCGCTGCGTGAGGGAGATGAGCCGGTCGACCCGTGGGCTCGCGTAGGTGTTGTGCAGGGCGTTGGCCCGGCCGACCAGCGGGGTGGTGAAGTTGTCCGGATCGGGGAAGTCCGGTACCCAGCCGAGGCCGTAGGCGTCGTAGGCACCGCTCGCGTACCCCTTCTGGAACTGCTTCCACTCGGCGGAGACGGTCCGCACCCGGAACAGTCCGGTCGCCTCCAGCTGGCGCCGCAGTTCGGCGGCCTCGGCGGCGAACGCCGCGCCCGACCGGTGGCCGTAGGTGAACGCGACCGGGGTGCGCACGCCCGCGCGGCGGAGCAGCGAACGGGCGCGCGCCGTGGCGTCCTCGTCGCGGAAGTACCGGTCGAAGAACGAGGTGGTGTGCCCCGTGAGGCCCCGGGGGATGAGGGAGTACAGCGGTTCCACCGTCGAGTGGTGGACCCGGGTGGTGATGCGGCCGCGGTCGACCAGCACCGCGACCGCCTGCCGTACCTCCCGCTCGGCCAGGGGTGAGCCGGGGCGCAGGTCGAAGACCACCGTGCGGATCTCGGCAGCCGCCGCCTCCGTCATCCGCCCGGACTCCTCGCCCGGCTCGTAGGTGGAGGTCAGGTCCGAGGGCAGCTGCCGGTGGGCCACCTCGACATCGCCGCGCCGCCATGCGTCGGCGAGTTGCTCCGCGTCCTGGAAGTAGCGCACCTCGACGGCGCTCCGCGGCACGGCGACGGCGCCCCGGTAGCGCGGATTGGGCTCCAGCAGCGCCCGCAGGCCCGGGGTGTACGCGGCCAGGGTGTAGGGCCCCGATCCGTCGACGGCCGTGCCGGGGCGCAGCGCCTCGCCGGAGTAGCGTGACCGGTCGACGATCGCCCCGGCCCCGGTGGCCAGCTTCGACGGGAACGTCGCGTCCCGCTCGCGCAGCCCGAAGGTCACCGTGCGGCCGCGTGCCGAGACGCTGTCGAGGCCGGCGAAGAGCGTCGCCGGGCCGATGTCGGTGGCGATGCCGAGCATCCGCTCGAAGGAGAACCGAACGTCCTGGGCGGTCAGGGGGCGCCCGTTGGCGAAGGTCAGCCCCGCGCGCAGGGTGCACGCGTACGTGGTGAGGGACGCGTCGAGGAAGCGGCAGCTCTCGGCCGCGTCGGGCACCGGTGCGGCCGAGCCGGGCCGGAGGGTCAGCAGCGACTGGTAGAGGGTGCTGTAGAGGGCCCAGGAACCGGTGTCGTAGGAACCGGCCGGGTCCAGGCTGCCGACGACGTCGGTGGTGCCCACGGAGATCGGCCGTTCCCGGTCGCCATCCTCGGACAGCAGGAGCCGGACTCCCGCTCCGGCGGCCAGAACGGCGGTGCACAGCAGGGGTATCCAGATCCGCAGGGATCTCATGGTCGTGGTCCTTCGACGCCGTGGCGGACTGGGCAGGACGGGAGGAGCGCCGCCGGTCGGCGGCCGGAGGCCCGCACGGCCTCCGGCCGCCGCCCGGTCAGTAGACGATCGTGTTGCGGTTGATGATCGTCTTGGCCGCCCCCGTGGTGGGGAGCCCGGCCAGCGGGCGGTGCTGGGTGAAGTACTGCCTGAAGTCGGCGCTGACGTAGGTGTTCATGAGCTTGAGCGTGCGGTTCCAGTTGCCGCCGTCGGGTCCGTTCGGCCCCCACAGTTCGAGCAGTGCGGCGGCCACCCGGCCCTCGACCCAGTCGCCCTTGCCCCAGCCGCCCACGACCCGCTGGTCGAGCAGGTCGTAGGAGTCGCCGGTGCTGAACGTGTAGCGGGAGTCGCCGAGGGCGTACGCCGCGACGGCGTTGGCGAAGCCCTCCGTCCAGCCGCAGGCGGCCGAGGCGCCTCTGTCCAGGCTGTGGCCGTTGCAGTCGCGGACGGGGGGCCACTGCTTGTTGTGGAGCTGCCACTGGAACCAGTGGCCGGCCTCGTGGAGGATCAGGTGCTTCGAGTCCGGGTCGTCGGCCTTGAGCACGACCCAGTCGGTGCCGTCGCTGGTGTCGCCCGGGAAGGAGGGGTGGTCCCAGTAGCCGCCGCTGGAGCCGTCCTGCCGCCAGGCGACCGTGAGTTGATCGCAGTCGGAGGTCTGGTGGGCGGTCCAGCAGAGGGAGCCGGTGCCGCGCTTGCCGTACAGCTGGTTCAGGGTGTCGGTGATCTTCCACGCCTGCTGCATCGCCTTCGGGACCTTGACCGTGCCGAGGTCGGTGGTGGCCGCCGGAGTGTTCCGCGTGGCCGTGGTGAAGGTGTACTGCGTGGTGTTCTTCCAGTTCGGGTCGCCCTGCTTCGCCGTGCCCGCCCCGACGACCCGCCACAGGGTGCCGGCGCTGGAGAAGAACCGGACGTGGACGTCGCGCGGTGCGGCCGTGCCGGTGTGACAGGCGGAGAAGCGGCCGTCGGTGGCACCGGTGAGTCCGCTGCTCAGCCGTTCGACCTGGCCCGAAGCGGTACGGCGGCCCCACAGCTCCCAGTTGGAGTTCCGCGCCCGCTGGGTGACCAGGGGCTTGTGCGTCCCCGCCTCGGCGTCGTTGTGGTCGAAGGCGAGGGTGCCGTTGAGACAGGTGGTGGACGCGGCGGCGGCCGTCCCGGCCGTGAGCGGCGTGGCGAGGGCTATGCCGGCGCCCAGGGCCAGGGCAGCCGCCAGGGCACGACGTCTGGTGGCCGGGGCGGTGGTGGGCCCGGCGGCCGGGGCGGACGGAGCGTGCGATCGGATGGGCATGACGACTCCTGGAATCGAGGGGGGTGTGGCTCCTCGGGGCCGACGGGCCCGGGGAGAGGTGTGCGGGTGAGGGGGGTTCAGCGGTGCCGGTCGGCGTGGCCGCGCCGGTGGCGCAGGGCCGCGAAGCCGCCCGCCGCGACGACGGCGGCGGCGCCGACGAGGAACCACGGCCGGTCGCCGGACCGGTGGGGCCGATCGGCCGCGGCGGGAGGGACCACCGGCCCGGCCGAGGCGGCGCGCTCGCGCAGTGCCTCGGTGTAGCTCGCGATCGTCACGGTCTCCGGGGGTCCGGACCGGCCGCGGCCCTCGGTCAGGGGGCGCAGGGCCCGGTCGTCGAGTGCGTACCACTCCCGTCCGCGCGGCCCCTGGCTCTCGAAGAGGACCTCGTCCTCCTCCAGCCTCCGGGCCAGGCCGGCCTCGGTGGCGTCCTGCGCCGCCGCCACCGCGGCCCACCGCGGTGCTCCTCCGCCGGCCGGGGCCACCCGGGCGATCTGGAGGGTGACCGCGCGGCCGTCGTCCGCGTGTGCGGTGACGGCCACATAGCCCGGCACCGCGAGCGGGAGGCGTCCGCCGCGTTCGGCGAAGTCGGGGTCGAGGTGGTGGACCACGGTGCCGCGGTCGTCGACGCGCAGCGCGGCGGACCGCCCGGCGGGGATACCGAGGTTGCTGCGCGCCAGGTCGACCGCGGCGGGTGTACGGGCCGCGGCCACCGCCACCCGTACGTCCTGCTCCGGCAGTCTCTCGACCACCGGCCGCGGGGGATCGGCCACCGCGGCGGCCTGCGCGGCCGGGGACCACAGGGCCGCGGCGGACAGGACGGTGACGGCCGCCCGTCGGGCGGTGTGCCCGGACACGGCCTGCCTCAGCCGCTCTTGCGGATGTTGTAGATGGTGTCGGTCCACCTGAACTGCGAGGTGGGCGTCCGCACACCCAGGTCGTTCCAGGCCACGGTGGTCCTGCGCTGGGAGTCGGGCCCGGGGTCGGCGTAGCTGACCGTGGGGTTGGCGGTGCTGTAGGAGTCGTCGTAGCCGTAGACGACCACCGTGTGCTGGCTGTTCACGCTGGGGCCGTTGGTCCAGGTGACCCCCATGACGAAGGGGCTGTCGGCGTCGATCTCCCGCTTCACGGTGGAGAACGGCAGGTAGGACTGGGTCCACTTGGCCGAGTAGCCGGTCGCGTTGTAGCCCTTGACGATGTTCGGCCAGGCCAGGCCCTCGTCGGGGCACGGGCGGTTCGCCGGGATGTTGCGGGCCGCGTGGCAGAACCGGTCCTGGTCGATCTGCGAGCCGTGGTACTTCTGGATGCTGACGGCGGTCGCGGCCCAGCACCAGTAACCGCCCTTCTGCACCTCCTGGGTGTACGGGAGGACGGCGGCCACCGAGCTCTGCGCTCCGGCCAGGGTGCCGGCTATGGCGAGTGCCGCGGCGGCGGCGGTACGGGCGATACGTGGGGACAGCATGGGGGGTCGGCCTTCCTTCGTGCCGTCTCCGGGCAGCCGCGACCCGCGGAGGGCGGGCGGGAAGTGCCGGAGAGCGGCGGGGGACGTGCGGGGCGGGCGTCGCGGAGAGGCGGATCGGAGAGGTCCGTCGCGTGCGCGCGGGTCCACGGGACCACGCGCCTCGGGCCGCGGCGAAGAGGCGTTGCACCGGTCGTGCCGGGGTCTCCGTCGATCGGTGGGGTCTTTATACATGGACGTTGGGTAAACACGGCGACACGGAGTTGCCACCGGCACTTTTACGCCTGTCCGGCGCTCGGGCCGGAATCCCTCCGCCCACCCGGGCGGTCACCGGGAGACGCGCGGGTGCGGGACGGCCACCGGCACGCCGGTGCCGTGGGGCGGGGCCGGCGGTCGCGAGGGGAGACACGGGCACGGGCCACGGAGGGCGAAGGGCTTCCGGGCAGCACGTCGTCGGCCGCGGGCAGGCCGCTGCCCGTGGCCGACGACGTGGAACCTATTCCTGCCGGGCGGCGGCGCATATACGGGGTGGCGGAATTGCTGATACGCAATCAATGCGACCCCCGGACGGCGCCCCTGGACGCGGGGCACCCTCCCCCCGGAGGGTGCCCCGCGTCCCGGTCAGGTGAGCAGCCACCTGCGGAAGTCGGCGTCGTAGCGGGTGCCGATGTTCTGCTTGATGTAGGTGCGGGCGGCCTGCCAGGAGCCGGTGCGGTAGTAACCGAGGATCTTGGCGACGTCGGCGGGCCGGTTCTCCATCAGGTAGTAGACGGCCAGGTACCCCCAGGCGTAGACACGGTCCTGGTCGTGCTGCTGCGTGGTGTCGAACAGGGTGCTGAGGTTGTACGTCTGCCGGGGGGCCACACCGGCCGCCCAGGTGTTGTGCCGGCGGAGGTAGCCGTAGGAGACGTACTCGGCCAGGCCCTCGATCCACCACAGGGTGGGGGTGGAGATGTTGGCGTTCCAGTCGCCGTACATGTTGAACCGGCCGTCGAGATAGTGGGTGTACTCGTGGTTGAGGTTCTTCACGGTGAACGTGGACGCGGTCTCGTCGCGGTAGGCGATGAAGCGGGCCTGGTTGCCCGGTGCGGAGGGGTTGCCCTCCTGGTACACGCCGCCGTTGTTCGTGCCGACCCCGTAGAGGCTGCCCGCCAGTCTCCGGTACTCGGAGCTGGAGTTGAACACCACGACTTCGAGGCTGGTGTTGTTGTCACCGCGGACCGGCTGGCCGTTGCTCTTCACGACGTTGTGGAAGTAGGCGGCCTGGCCGGCGAGGCTGGTACAGACGGAGCTGAGCTGCCCGCTCGTCATCTGCTGGGCGCGGACGCGCAGGGTGCTGCTGCAGCTGTGGTCGACCGGCAGGGTGGAGTTCACCGCCTGCGTCGCCACCTTGGCCGGGGCGCTGGAGCGCACGGCGGACGGAGCACCGGACGGCGCCGTGACGGCGGGGCCGTACGGGGCCGGGGCGGCCGCGGCGCGGGGGGCCGCGACGCTCTGCGGGGTACTCGCTGACGTCGGTGCCACGGCGAGGGTCGTCACCGCGCAGGTGGCCAGGACGGAGACGGCGAGCGGTATGAGACGGCTGCGGGCCGGAACGTGGGGCATGGCTCTCCCTGGGTGCGTGCCGTCGGCCGGACGGGCCGGGGCTGCCGAGACCTGGAACCGCTGTGCCTTGCCGCACGAACGGTTCACAGGGGCATCGGAATGGAACGGAGACTTTCGGCCGGACGGCGCCGGGCCGTCGACTGGTGGAACTGTGGCGGGCCCCGTCGAGGGGCGACAAGGCAGGAAGGGCGAATTGCGGATACGCAAGAAAACGGGCGTCGGCGGCGGTGCGCGCGACGGCGCCCCCGTGGGGGCGTGGGCCGCTACAACTGTCCGACATCGCACCGCCGAGTCCTGTGCGTCTGTATGAAGTGGACGGGGGCAGCCGGTGCGAGACTGCCGCGCATCCCCTCCCCCCGCTCTCCGCCGCACGGCCGGTCCAGCCGAATCCGGCCGTGGGCAGGGGACTTCGCCGGACCGGGAGGGGTGATCGCGCGCCGACCGGGCGCGGCGGGGACCACGAGACGCCAGGAGGCGCACGATGGATCGACGGGACCAATCACCCGGCACCGGGGACCGGGCGACCGGGAGGCCGACCGCACCGGAGGGACTCTTCGGGCACGGCTGGGCGGCGACCGATACGGCCCCGCGGCCCGTACCCGGCGCGGCCTGGGCGGCCAAGCGGCGTGCCGCGGTCTCCGCGAGGTTTCCCGGGGAGCGCGTCGTCGTCCCCTCGGGCGGGCTGAAGGTCCGCAGCAACGACTTCGACTACGCGTTCCGGCCGCACTCCGCCTTCGTGCACCTCACCGCCGAGCAGGGCACCGGGGCGGTGCCCGACAGCGTCCTGGTCTTCGAGCCGACGGGGGCCGGCCACGAGGTCACCCTCTTCGTCCGGCCGCGCTCTCCGCGCGATCCCGGCGCCGGCAGCACCGAACTGCACCGGGACCCCCGGCACGGCGAGTTCTGGGTGGGCCGCAGGCGGACCCTGGCGGAGACCGCCGACGCCCTCGGGATCGGCACGGACCACCGCGACCGTGTCGAGGCCGCCCTCACCGCCCGCGTCCCGACCCGGGTGGTGCGCGGCCAGGATCCGCTGGTCGACTCCTTGGTGCCGCCGTCCGCCGCCGACGAGGAGTTGCTGACCTTCCTGTCGGAGCTGCGGCTGGTGAAGGACGCGTGGGAGGTCGAGCAGTTGGACTCGGCCGTGCGCCACACGGTCGCCGGGTTCCACGACGTGGCCGGCGAACTGTCGCACGCGATGCGCGCCCGGCGCGGTGAGCGCTGGATCGAGGGCACCTTCAACCGGCGCGCCCGGCTCGAAGGCCACGGCCTGGGCTTCGAGACCATCGCGGCGGCCGGGGCGCACGCGTGTGCGCTGCACTGGACCCGCAACGACGGCCCGGTCAGGGACGGGGACCTGCTCCTGCTGGACGCGGGTGTCGAGGCCGACTCGTTCTACACCGGGGACGTGACCCGGACCCTGCCGGTCGGCGGGCGGTTCTCCGACGTCCAGCGCCGCGTCTACGACCTGGTGTTCGCCGCCCAGTCGGCGGGCATCGCCGCGCTGCGCCCGGGGGCGCCGTACGGTGCCTTCCACGACGCGGCCACCCGGGTCATCGCCGAGGGACTCGACGCCTGGGGGCTGCGGCCCGGCGGCCGGCACCTGCCCCACGGTCCCGCGCTGTACCGCCGCTACACCGTGTGCGGCACGGGCCACATGCTCGGTCTGGACTGCCACGACTGCGCCGCCGCCCGTGACGAGACGTATGCCGACGGCGTTCTGGAGGCCGGGCACGTCCTCACCGTCGAGCCCGGCCTCTACTTCCAGCCCGACGACCTGACCGTGCCCGAGGAGCTGCGCGGCATCGGCGTGCGGATCGAGGACGACTTCGTCGTCACCGCCGACGGCGCCCGGTGTCTCTCCTCCGGGCTGCCGCGGGACGCGGACGGGATCGAGGCGTGGATGAGCGCGACACGGGGATAGCTACGACGCCCGGACCCGGCTCCCGGGTCCGGGCGTCCGGACACCGCGTCCCGCCGACCGGCGCCCGGCGCCCGGCGCCCGGCGCCCGGGCGGCTCCCCGCGTCGGCTCAGAGCCACCCCTCGGACTTGGCGTGCACGCCGAGCTGGAACCGGGACGACACCCCGGCGAGCGACATCAGCCGTTCGACGGCCCGCGCCAGCGTCCGCTTGCTGATGTCCAGGTTCCGTGCGGCGGCCTCGTCCGCGACCCCCGCCGCCAGCAGGGCGAGCAGCCGCCGCTCCAGGGGGCGCAGCACCGTGGTGCTCGTGCCCTCCCTGGCGGCGAGCGGGCGCGCCGACTGCCAGGCGGACTCGAACAGGGCCGACAGGGCGGGCAGCAGACTGCACCGGTGGACCAGCAGGGCTCCGTGATGGGTGTCGGCGTGCACGGAGCTGAGCGAGACGAGCGCGAAGCGGTCGTCCACCAGCATCATCTTCGCCGGGACCGAGGGCGCCATCCGGGCCTCCTCACCGGCGGCCGTGCACGGCACGATGTTGCCCTGGAAGTAGTCCGGCGTCTCGACCGAACTCTGCGCGTAGAGCACCCGGTAGGACACACCGCGGCCCAGGTTGGCGATCTCGACGGGGTTGGCGATGGTCGCCGCACCGTAGGGCGCGGTGTCGAAGCTGCGTACCTGGCTCACCGCACTGCGCTCCAGCTCGACCACCTTGCGTTGCAGGGAGGCCTGTTCGAGGACCTCGACGGTGGGCGCTCCCGGGGGGAGGCTGTGGGTCCGCCGATAGGACTCGTAGGCCGCGACGACCGCGGTCGTCCCCGCGTTCAGGTCCGCCTGGCGCCGGGAGGCCAGGAGTTGGAGACCAGCGGCCGGGTCCAACGGGACGACCGGATCGCCTTCCTGGCCCAGGGGGGCGAGCAGGGCGACCGACGCCAGCTCCGACAGTGCGGCGGTCAGCCTCTCCTCGGGCTCGCCCACCCGGGCGGCCAGCTGGGCCGGGGTCAGCGGGCCCGTTTCGAGCAGGCGGCTGTAGAGCGCGGCGGCCTGCTCCGAGAGGCCGAGCGAACCGAGGTGGGAATGCGTCACGTCGGACATCCTTGTCTCTACCCTGGCCGCACCGCCGGGCACACAGCCGTCGCCAGGGCGTCGCATTCATGCCCGCGGCACTTCTCTGCCACAGATGAAAGTGCGGCGAGTGTATAAAAGAACCACCGGATGAAGGAAGATCCAGGTTTCTGCGTCTTCGCCTCCCGGGCCGTGTGCGACACGTACACACGAGCCCTTTCGCCCACCGGAGGGCAACCCCTGACGGGACGGCCGAATGCCGATCGGGCATTCCACCGCGTCCTGCTCCCGGTCCGCCCTCCCCACGCCGGGTGACGGGCCGGGAGCAGAACATCCGCAAAGAATCCCGCGCCCTTGACCGCAGGGACGTCCTGAATGCCGACGCGTGCGATCACGGGGCGGCTCCAACCGAGGAGAAGGCGTCATGACCAACCCCTATTTCCAGGTCAGCGTCCCCACCACACACCGTGAGCAGCCCGGTAGGCATGGTCTGCACATCTTCACGGGACCGGCCTCGACCAGCGAGGAAGCCGTGCGCTGCGCCCGCGAGGCGTGCGAGGCGGCGCTCGCCGCCGGGCGGACGGCCACCGACGGCGCGGTGCCGTCCGACGCTCGTTGGAGAGTCCGCGGTGTGTGCCGGGAATGGGCCATGGACTGGGAAGCGGCGACGGCCGCGTTCTGGGAGAACGAGAGCAGTCTGGAGTATCCGTTTCCCGTCGTCCGCACACGTTCGGAAGTCTGATCGCACACGGACGGTTATCCGGCGGCCCACCGGGAGGGGAATGGCCCGTTCGGATATCACCAGGACCGCAGAGGAGACGGCGAGGAAATACTGTCCGCGACCGGTCCGCGGCCAGAGGGAAAGGTACGGGCGGACGGCCGAAAACAAAAGTGGGGGGACCCGGAATACCCCTACGTAATCAATTCGGTCCACCACCGGACTCACCGCCGGGCGTCCCCGTGCGGTTCGGGCCGCAGCCGCGCGGGCGCCGGGACCGGCTCAGCGGCTCACCGGCTCAGCGGCTCAGCGGCTCAGCGGCTCAGCCAGGAACGTTCCAGCAGGTGCTTGACCCGGCGGAGGTCCCCGCGCTCCGTACGCGTGATCACCGCCGCGATCACCGGGCGCAGGAGGCGGTCGCTCCCCGTCAGGGTCACGCGCTTGACGATGTCCACCCGGCAGGACGTCTCACCCACGGCCGTCACCGCGCGGCTGCCCTCCGCCGTCGCGCCCCCGGCCACCCGCCAGGTGAAGGAGCGGCCCTCGCGGACGTCCGCCACCTCGACCACGCTCTCCACCACCCGGCCCAGCACGCGCAGGGTCTCCTCCACCCGGGCCCCGTCGCGCACCGGACCCGGCGGGGTCTGGGCCATCTTCTCCAGGCCGGAGCGCCACTCCAGGTCATTGGCGTAGACGTGGAGGAAGTCCCACACGAACCCTGCGGGAGCCTGCACGACGGCCGAGGAACGCACAGCTATGGGCTTCATCAGAGAGCGCCTTTCCGAGCACCTTGCACCTGCACAATGTAGTTAACCAGTTGACCATATACCGGTTAGCGACTGCGTTACCATCACCGTATGGCCGACCGACACCGGACTCCCCCCGACTTCGCCGACATCGCCGTCGCCCACTGGGAGCGCGAGCGGCCGGATCTCGACTTCACCGCCATGGGCACGCTCGCCCGCTTCGCCCGTCTCCACATCGCCGGAAGCCGCCGCGTGGAGGAGGTCTTCGCCGCGTACGGTCTGGACCGCGGGGAGTTCGACGTCCTGGCCAGCCTCCGCCGTACGGGCGCTCCGCACGAGATGCCGCCCTCGCAGCTCGCGGAGATCCTCCTCATCACCCGCGCCGGGATGACCAAGCGCGTGGACCGCCTGGAGGCACGCGGCCTGGTGAGCAGGCGCGCCGATCCCGAGGACCGCCGCGGCCTGCGGATCGGCCTCACGCCCGAGGGGTTCGACCTCGTCGACGCCGCCGTCACCGAACACGCCGCCAACGAGAACCGCCTCCTCGGGCTGCTCACCGAGGACGAGGCGCGCGCCTTCGACGCCACCCTGCGCAAGCTGCTGGCCGCCGTCGAAGGGCACCCGCCGCAGCCCAAGCAGGCGAAGCGACGGGAGCAGCCGGAGTGAGTCGAGGGTGCCCCGGGGGCCACGGGTCCCCGGGGGCCACGGGAGAGAGATCACAGCCGGGTGAAAGGGCGGCAAGGTAGAATCTTCTGTTCGCGTGAGCGTCCGACGACGACCGAACGTCCGACGTAGCCGGCAGTGCGCACCCCGGCTGGCTCCCCACGGGACCTTCCCACTTCCGGAGGTACATGTGTCCTGCCTGATCGTCCAGAGCGACAAGACGCTCCTCCTGGAGGTCGACCACGAGCTGGCCGAGGCCTGCCGCCGGGCCATCGCCCCCTTCGCGGAGCTGGAGCGTGCGCCCGAGCACATCCACACCTACCGGGTCACCCCGCTCGGCCTCTGGAACGCCCGCGCCGCCGGGCACGACGCCGAGCAGGTCGTCGACGCGCTCGTCGAGTACTCCCGCTACCCCGTGCCGCACGCGCTCCTGGTCGACATCGCGGAGACCATGGCCCGCTACGGGCGGCTCACCCTCTCCAAGCACCCCGTGCACGGGCTCGTCCTCACGACCACCGACCGGCCCGTGCTGGAGGAGATCCTGCGGTCGAAGAAGGTGCAGCCGCTCGTCGGTGCCCGGATCGACCCGGACACGGTGGCCGTGCACCCCTCCGAGCGCGGGCAGGTCAAGCAGACCCTGCTCAAGCTCGGGTGGCCGGCCGAGGACCTCGCGGGATACGTGGACGGCGAGGCCCACCCCATCGAGCTGGCCGAGGACGGCTGGGCGCTGCGGCCCTACCAGAAGCAGGCCGTCGAGGGGTTCTGGCACGGCGGGTCGGGCGTCGTCGTGCTCCCCTGCGGGGCCGGGAAGACGCTCGTCGGCGCCGGGGCCATGGCCGAGGCCAAGGCCACCACGCTCATCCTCGTCACCAACACCGTCTCCGCCCGGCAGTGGAAGCACGAGCTGGTGAAGCGGACCTCGCTCACCGAGGACGAGATCGGGGAGTACAGCGGGACGAAGAAGGAGATCCGGCCGGTCACCATCGCCACCTACCAGGTGCTGACCACCCGGAGGAAGGGCGTCTATCCGCACCTGGAGCTGTTCGACTCCCGTGACTGGGGGCTCGTCGTCTACGACGAGGTCCACCTGCTGCCCGCCCCCGTCTTCAAGTTCACCGCCGACCTCCAGGCCCGGCGGCGGCTCGGGCTCACCGCCACCCTCGTCCGGGAGGACGGGCGGGAGTCCGACGTCTTCTCGCTCATCGGGCCCAAGCGGTTCGACGCCCCGTGGAAGGAGATCGAGGCGCAGGGCTACATCGCGCCGGCCGACTGCGTGGAGGTACGGGTCAACCTCACCGACTCCGAACGGCTCGCCTACGCCACCGCCGAGGCTGAGGAGAAGTACCGGTTCTGCGCCACCACCGCCACCAAGCGGAAGGTGACCGAGGCGCTCGTACGGAAGCACCGGGGCGAGCAGACCCTCGTCATCGGGCAGTACATCGACCAACTCGACGAGCTGGGCGAACACCTGGACGCCCCCGTCATCAAGGGCGAGACCAGCAACGCGCAGCGCGAGAAGCTCTTCGACGCGTTCCGGAACGGGGAGATCAGCGTCCTCGTCGTCTCCAAGGTCGCCAACTTCTCCATCGACCTGCCGGAGGCGACCGTCGCCATCCAGGTCTCCGGAACCTTCGGGTCGCGCCAGGAGGAGGCCCAGCGGCTGGGGCGCGTCCTGCGGCCGAAGGCCGACGGGCACGAGGCCCGGTTCTACTCGGTCGTCGCCCGCGACACCATCGACCAGGACTTCGCGGCGCACCGCCAGCGGTTCCTGGCCGAGCAGGGGTACGCGTACCGCATCGTCGACGCGGACGAACTGCTGGCGGAGAGCTAGGCAGAGCCGGACCTGGATACAGTCGGCCCATGCCCCGTCGCACCTCCGACGTCACCGCCGATGCCGGCATCGGCGTCACCGGCGTCGGGACCTGGTCGCGGGAGCCCGGCACCGTGACGTGCCGGGCTTCGGCCGTTCCGCCGGGGGCCGACGCCCCGTTCGTGATCATCTCCGAGTCCCACGTCTCCGGCGTCCCCACCGAGTGGGAGCCTCACACCCACCCCCTGCACGAGCTGGTCTGGGTGCACGGCGGGACCCTGGTGTCCCGGGTCGCGGACCGGGTGTTCACCGTCTCCGAGGGGCAGGGGCTGTGGATGCCCGCGGGGGTGGTGCACGGGGGGCGGCTGACGGCGGGCGTCGCGTTCCACGACGCCTTCTTCGCCCCCGAGCGCACGCCGGTCGCGTTCGACGGGCCGACCGCCATCGAGATGACCCCGTTGCTGGAGTCGTTGCTGGCCCATCTCGTCCGTACGGACCTCGACGCGGCGGCCCGGGCGCGGGCGGAGTCCGTCGTGTTCGACGTCCTGCTGCCCTCGGAGCGTCAGCTCGCGCTCCAGTTGCCCGGTGACGCCCGGATCGACGTGATCGCCGAGACCCTGCTGGAGGACCCCGCCGATCCCCGGTCGCTGGATGAGTGGGCGCGGGCGCTCGGCACCAGCGACCGGACGATCACCCGCGCGTTCCGCCACTCCACGGGGCTCTCCTTCGCCCAGTGGCGGCAGGCGCTGCGCGTCCACCGGGCGTTGACGCTGCTCTCCGAGGGGTTCGACGTGCAGACCGTCGCCCTGCTGCTGGGCTATGCGCAGACCAGCACCTTCATCGCCGCGTTCCGGCGGGTCATGGGGACGACGCCGGGGGCGTTCTCCCGTACGAGCGCGGCGGAGCCGGAGGGCTGAGCCTCCGTGGCCGTCGACCCTTCCGGCGCTCCCGGTGCTCCTGGCACTCCCGGTGCTCCTAGTGCTCCCGGTACTCCCGGTGCCGGTGCTCCCGGTGTCCGGAACGCCGTATTCGCTGTCCCCAACTCCTGATTGCCGACAACTCGGGCGGAATATAGCCTTCCAGGGACTTAGGCAACCCTTAGTTGTTGCCCGCCGCAGGCAGTCGTCGTCATCGGGCCAGGGCAGCTCCCGGGAGAGCTGACAGCCCCGTCGGCGGCGCGCGGCGCCGGGGTGCCGTGCGCCCCTCCCCTCGACACGACCGGACCCTCCCATGCTCACCAGCCATGCCCCGCCCTCGGCCGCCCTCAACGGGCGTGACCTGGTCCTGCGGTACGGAAGGACGCCGGTCGTGCACGGCGTCTCGCTCTCCCTGGAGCCCGGGCGCGCGACCGCTCTGGTGGGCCCGAACGGCAGCGGGAAGTCCACCCTGCTCCGCTCGCTCGCCCGGCTGCACCGCGTCGACGACGGCGAGGTGACGCTCGGCGGGGGCCGGGACAGCGACGGGCCCGAGCGTGCCGTGTCCCTGCTCAGCGGGCGGGAGTTCGCCCGGGAGGTCACCCTGTTCTCCCAGTCCCGGGCCGCGCCGCAGGGCCTGACCGTGGCCGAGGTCGTGGCGTTCGGCCGCCACCCCTACCGGCGCGGGTTCGCCGGGCTGTCCGCCGACGACCGCGCGGCGGTCGCGTACGCGATGGACGCCACCGGGGTCCGGGACATGGCCGACCGGCCCGCCGGGGAACTCTCCGGCGGCGAGATGCAGCGCGTCTGGCTCGCCGCCTGCCTGGCCCAGAACACCGGGGTCGTCCTGCTGGACGAGCCGACCAACCATCTCGACCTGCGCTACCAGATCGAAACGCTCGACCTCGTACGCGACCTCGTCGAGGACCACGGCATCGCGGTGGGGGTCGTCCTGCACGACCTCGACCACGCCGCGCGCGTCGCGGACACGCTGGTCCTCCTGCGCGCGGGCCGCGTCCACGCCCTGGGGCCGCCCGCCGAGGTCCTCACCGCGGACCACATCCGCGAGGTCTACGACATCGAGGTCGAGGCGGGCGTCGACCCGCGCACCGGCCGGGTCCGTATCGACCCCGTCGGACGGCACCGCGCCCCGGCCGCCCGGTGACCTCGCCGGGCCGCCTCCCCCCTTTCCCCTTTCCCTTTTTCCTTCCCCCATCAGCAACCCGCTCGAACAGCAGTGACCGAGAGGAACCCTCATGATCCGCGTCCGCCGACTGACCGCATCAGCCGCCACCGGGCTCGCCCTCGCCCTCGCCACCACGGCCTGCGGCACGACCGACGTCTCCTCCGCGACCGGCGCCAAGGCGTCGTCCGCCGCCCCGGCGTCGAAGGACTGCGCCGGTGACACCACAGCGACGTCCACGAAGCCGGTGACCCTCACCGACAGCCTCGGCCGGAAGGTGGAGCTCGACAGGCCCGCGAAGCGCATCGCCGTCCTGGAGTGGCAGCAGGTCGAGGACGCCCTCACCCTCTGCGTCACGCCCGTCGCGGTCTCCGACGCCAAGGGCTACCGGACCTGGGTCAGCGCGGAGAAGCTGCCCGACGGCGTGACCGACATCGGGGCCCGCGAGGAGCCCGACCTCGACACCCTCGCCGCCGCCGAACCCGACCTCGTCGTCGTGGAGGCGTTCGACGCCAAGGACAAGACCCTGGCGGCCCTGGAGAAGCGGGGCATACCCGTCATCGCCACCAAGGGCGCCGACCCCAAGGACCCCATCGGCAACGTGCGCGACGTCTTCAACCTGATCGGTGAGGCGACCGGCCGCACCGAGCGGGCCGAGCAGGTGATCGGGGAGTTCGACACCCACCTCGCCGAGGCCAAGAAGAAGGTGGCCGACGCCAAGCTCCCCACGCAGGACTTCCTCTTCTTCGACGGCTGGCTCCAGGGCGGCAACCTCACGGTCCGTCCGTACGGCGAGGGCGCCCTGTTCACCGCGATCGGTGAGGAGCTGGGGATGAAGTCCGCCTGGACCGAGGACATCAACAAGGCGTACGGCGACGGAGGCGTGGACCCCGCCTACGGTCTCGCGCAGACCGATGTCGAGGGGCTGACCGGGGTGGGCACGGCGAACCTCTTCTACGCCAACGACGAAGGCGTGGGCGGTTACGTCGAGGCGCTGGAGAAGAACCCGGTCTGGAAGTCGCTCCCCGCCGTGAAGGAAGGCCGCGCGCACAGCTTCCCGGCGCGGGTCTGGGGCGCGGGCGGGCCGCGCTCGTGCGAGCAGGCGATCGACGCGTACGTCGACGCCATCACCAAGAAGTGAGCACTCCGCACCCGGACGTGAGTGCCCAGGGGGCGGGAGCCACCCCGGGGCAGGAGACCTCCCCGGGCCCGGGGGCCTCCCCAGGGCCGGAAGCCACCCCCGGACGGGTGCCGGAGCCGGAGCCGGTGGCCTCCGCGGGCCCGGGGGCCGGTGCGCCGCCGGGCCCGGGGGCCCGCCTCCGTACGGCCCCCTCGCCGGCCCCGCACCCGGCCTCGGCGTCGGCATCCGTCCCAGCCCCCGCCCCGGCCTCCGCCCCACCGCCGGTGCCCAGGGCCTCCCCCCGCCCCGGCGGCGCGCTCGCCGGGGGCGCCGTCCTCGTCCTTCTCGCCGCCTCGATCGTGGCCGTGGGCCTCTGGCATCTGACGCAGGGGACCTCCGGCGCGGGCATGGGGGACATCGTCCGGTACGTCGGCGGGGCCCGGGAGGACGTCGGCGGCGTCCCGGTCGGGGACATCGTCGCCGGTTCGCGGCTGCCCCGGCTCCTCGCGGGCGTCGCGGTCGGCTTCGCCCTCGGTGCGGCCGGGGCGCTGCTCCAGTCCGTCACCCGTAACGCGCTCGCCTCCCCCGACACCCTCGCCGTCACCGCCGGGGCCTACTTCACCCTGTCGTGCGTCGCCGCCTTCGGGCTCACCGTGCCGCTCTGGGCGTCGGGCGCCGTCGCCTTCGCGGGCGGTCTGGCCGCGGCGGCGCTCGTGCTCGCCCTCACGGGCCGTACGGCGGGCACCTCGGGCACCCGGCTCGTCCTCGCCGGATCGGCGACGGCCATGGCCCTGGACGCGGCGACCGCGATGCTGCTCATCCTCTTCGACCGGAACACCACCGGCCTCTTCGCCTGGGGCAGCGGCTCGCTCGCGCAGCTCAACATCGACGCGTCGATGCGCGCGCTGCCGCTGGTGGCCGTCGTGCTGTGCGTCGCGCTCGCGCTCTCCCGGAAGCTGGACGTGCTGCGCCTGGGCGAGGACACCGCGTCCTCCCTCGGCGTGCCGATCCGGGCGACCCGGATCACCGCCGTGCTCTGCGCCGTGCTCCTGACCAGCACGGCCGTGACCCTCGCGGGCCCCATCGCCTTCATCGGGCTCGGCGCTCCGGTGCTGGCCCGGCTGATCGCCGTACGCGTCCGGGGGCTGCACCGGCACGCGCTGCTCGTCCCCGGGGCCGGGCTGCTCGGCGCGCTGCTCGTGCTGCTCGCGGACACCTCGCTGCGCGCGCTGCTCGGCGCGGAGGGGGCCGCCTCCGTCCCGACGGGTGTCCCGACCGCACTGCTCGGGGCCGTCGTGATCGTGGTCCTCGCACTCCGCCTGCGGGACACCGGACCGGTCCGGCAGCCTCCGCAGGCGCGGTCCGCCACCCGTTCGCGCCGGTCGTTCCTCCTCGTGGTGACCGCCGCGGTGGTGCTGCTGGCCGGAGCCGTACTCCTCGGGACCCTCGCCGGAAGCCTCTGGCTGCGCACCGGGGATCTCCTGCTCTGGGTGCAGGGCACCGCACCGGAACTCGTCGGGCGGGCGCTCGACGACCGGATGCCCCGGGTGGCGGCCGCCGTGCTCGCGGGCGCGGCGCTCGGGCTGGCCGGGTGCGCCGTGCAGAGCGCGGTACGCAATCCGCTGGCGGAGCCCGGCGTGCTCGGCATCACCTCGGGGGCCGGGCTCGGCGCGGTGGTCGTGGTGACGTCGGGTCTGCCGGGCGGGCAGCCGGTGCTGGTCGCCACCGCGGTCGCGACCGGTCTGGCCACCTTCGCGCTGATCGCCCTGCTGGCCTGGCGCGGCGGCTTCCTGCCCGACCGGTTCGTGCTGATCGGCATCGGCTGCGGCTACGGGCTCAGCGCCGTCTCCACCTTCCTGCTGCTGCGCGCCGACCCGTGGAACACCCCGCAGATCTTCACCTGGCTCTCGGGGACGACCTACGGGCGCGCGTTCTCCGACGTCGTCCCGGTGGCGGTGGGGCTGCTGCTCGCGCTGCCGCTGCTCCTCGCGATGCACCGTCAGCTCGACCTGCTCGCCGTCGACGAGGACACCCCGCGCATCCTCGGCGTCAGCCCGGCGCGCACCCGGTTCGCCGCGCTCACCGTCGCCGCCGTGCTCGCGGCGCTCGGGGTGATCGCGATCGGTGTCGTCGGCTTCGTCGGGCTGGTCGCCCCGCACCTCGCCCGGGCCCTGGTCGGCGCCCGGCACGGCCGCGCGATACCGGTCTCGATGCTGCTCGGCGGGCTGCTGGTCTGCGTGGCCGACACCCTGGGCCGCACCGTCGTCGCCCCCTCCCAGGTGCCCGCCGGGCTGATGGTCGCCCTGGTCGGTGCCCCGTACTTCGTCTGGCTGCTCCGGAGGTCCCGCGCATGACGCCGGCGTACGCCGTGTTCCCGTACGAACCCGCCTCCTGGCCCGAGGAACTGCGGCGGATCGCCCGGCCCGACGTCCTGGAGCGCTGGGGCGCGGTCGACCGGTCCCCGCACGCCCCCCGCCTGGTGGCCGTCCCCGGCGGCGGTGGCAGTGACGGCCACGGTGACGGCTGGGCGGCGGCCGCACTGGTGACCGCGCGCCCCGGTACCGCGTACGTGAAGATCGTCGATGCCGTGGGGGACGTACCGGCGGCGGCCGGAGCGGTCGTCTCGTACGCGGGTGAGCAGGGGCTCGTCCAGGTCGCGTGGGAGGGCTGGACCGTGAGCGCCGAGGACGCGGCGGCGGCCGGGTTCGCTCCGCTGCGGCCTCCGCTCACGCGGGAGGGGCCGGGGGCGGGCGGGCCCGGGGCCGGGTATGTGCGGTGGCTGGTCGCGGAGGACGTGGCCGAGCCCGCGTACTACCGGCAGAGCACCGACTTCACCTGCGCGGCCGTCACCGCCCTGGTCGCCCGGGCTCTGGCGGGCGCGGAGCGCTGGGAATCCCTCGACCGGGCGGCGGAGCTGACGCTCTGGCGGGACGCGACCAACTTCCCCGCGTGCGAGCCCGTGGGGCTCGGGGTCGCCGTCCGCCGCCGGTGGCCGACGGCGTCGGTCGAGGTGTTCCTCGATACGGACGAGCCCGTGCTGCTGGACCATCTGTCCGGGAGCGAGCGGGAATGGCGGGCCGTGCTCCAGCGGGCGTCACGGGCGGACGCGCGGCGGTCCGGGGTCCCCGTCGGCGGCCGGCGGGTGTCGCTGGTGGAGCTGCGGGAGGCGATCGGGCGGCAGGAGCGGCAGGTGCTGCTGCTGGTCTCGTTGACGACGATGCAGGGGTTCGACGTACCGCACTGGGTGCTGTGCCACGGGGTCGTCCCGGGTGCGGTGGTGCTGGAGGACCCGTGGTGCAACGCGGCGGCGGGAGAGAGCTGGGTGGACGCCCATCTGCTGCCCGTGTCGGACGCGTCGCTCGACGCGATGTCCCTGCTGGGCGAGGACCGCGTGCGCGGCGCCGTACTCATCGGACCCGGCTGAGCAACGGGACGCCGGGGGCCGGATCCGGAGAACCGGGGGCTGCCGGCCGGTGGCTGGTGGCTGGTGGCCGGTGGCAGGGTCGTGACGGAGGGCTTCGGACCGGGGCGAGGAGTCAGCGGCCGCGGCGGACGACGCCCGCCTCCTCCGCGTACTCCCCCAGGACGACGACGCCGAAGGCCGCCGTCGCGAAGACCTTGAGCGCGCGGACCGCGTCGCCGACGCGGTGGGGTCGGTGGTGACCGGAGACCGCGGTCGCGCCGTGCGCGGGGCCGGTCCTGCGTGGGTTCAGGGTGGCTGTACTCATGCGTCCATGGTGCTCCCGTCACCCGTTCGGACGCGTCGGTCCGCAGACGGAACCCGTACGCCGGGCTCGTAGCCCTCCGGTACCGCTCGGGCCGTGGCCGTCCCCTACGGGTATCCCTGGCCTCTCCCCCTCCGGGAGCACCGGAATCCGTTTCGCCCCGGCCCGGACCTGTGGCTACAATCGCCGGTCTGCCCGCCTCCCGCGCCGTGTCCACGGCCCCGGGAGCGCCGCCGACCGGACGGAAACCGGCCGACACCTACGCGATCGAACCTTCCGAGCGGACCGTCCTGCTCCGGCTCCCGCCGGCGCCGGCGAACGGTCCGCCGTCCTGCGTTGAAGAGCCGGAGGCAACACCGTGCCCGCGCACGTAGCAGAGAGCGATTCCACCCCCGATCCGACCGGCCGCACCGGCACTCCCGACCCCACCGGCACGACCGGCACAACAGGAACCACAGGCACCACCGGCACTACCGGCACTACCGGCACTACCGGCACAACCGATCCGGGCGGTCCGGGCGGTCCGGCGGACCACTCCGACCCCCTGGCGCACGAGCGCGCCCATCTCGCCGCGTCCCGGGCCGCCCTGCGGGCGATGCGCGAGGACGTCCAGGCGCTCGACATCCGCGACGTCACCGCGAACTGGGTCAACGCCGCCGTCCTCCAGTCCCAGATCGACGACCGCATCAAGGCGCTCGCCGACCTGTCCCACACCCCGCTGTTCTTCGGACGGCTCGACTATCTGCACGCGGTCGGCGGCGAACTGGCCGAGGGCGCGGAGGGCGAGCGGTTCTACATCGGGCGCCGGCACGTCCACGACGCCGCCGGGGACCCGATGGTCATCGACTGGCGGGCCCCGGTCTCCCAGCCGTACTACCAGGCGTCCCCGAAGGACCCCCAGGACGTCGGCCTCCGCCGCCGCTTCGGCTACACCGGCGGCGAGCTGACCGCGTACGAGGACGAACACCTCACCGACCCCGCCGAGGCGGCGCACACCAGCCGGCTCCTCCAGGCGGAGATCGAACGGCCCCGCGTCGGCCCCATGCGTGACATCGTCGCCACCATCCAGCCCGAGCAGGACGAGATCGTCCGCAGCGGCCTCGGCGGCACCGTCTGCGTCCAGGGCGGTCCCGGCACCGGGAAGACCGCCGTCGGCCTGCACCGGGTGGCCTTCCTGCTGTACGCGCACCGCGAGCGCCTCGCCCGTACCGGCACGCTCGTCATCGGGCCGAACCGGTCCTTCCTCCACTACATCGAGCAGGTCCTGCCCGCCCTCGGTGAGCTGGAGGTCAAGCAGGCCACGGTCGACGACCTGGTGACGGCGGGGGTGGAGGTGCGCGGCACGGACGACGCGGCCGCCGCCGTCGTCAAGGGCGACGCCCGCATGGCCGAGGTGCTGCGCCGGGCGGTCCGCTCGCATGTGACCCGGCCGGCCGAGCCCGTCGTGGTCGTGCGCGGGTCGCGGCGCTGGCGGGTGCCCGCGTACGAGATCGGGGAGATGGTCGACGAACTGCTCGCCCGGGACATGCGGTACGGCTCCGCCCACGAGGCCCTGCCGCAGCGGATCGCGCACGCCGTTCTCGTACGGATGGAGGAGGCGGGCGAGGCGCCGGACGACCGGGTGCAGAACACCGTGGCCCGCAACCCGGCGGTGAAGGCGGCCGTCAAGGCGATCTGGCCCGCCGTCGACCCGGAGAAGCTGGTGCTGCGCCTGCTGGCCGACCCGGAGTTCCTGGCCGCCCACGCGGAGGGGCTGCTCACCGAGGACGAGCAGAAGCTGATCCTCTGGGCGAAGCCCGCTCGGAGCGTGCGGTCGGCCCGGTGGTCGGCGGCGGACGCGGTGCTCATCGACGAGGCCCGCGATCTGGTGGCCCGTACGCACTCGCTCGGCCATGTCGTGCTCGACGAGGCGCAGGACCTCTCCCCCATGCAGTACCGGGCGGTGGGGCGGCGCTGCTCGACCGGGTCGGCCACCGTCCTCGGGGACCTCGCGCAGGGGACGACGCCGTGGTCCACGGAGAGCTGGGACGAGGCCCTGTTCCACCTGGGCAAGGCGGACGCGGTGGTGGAGGAGCTGACGGCGGGCTTCCGCGTGCCGCGCGAGGTGATCGCGTACGCCTCCCGGCTGCTGCCGGCGATCTCGCCGGGTCTCGCGGCGGTGGAGTCGGTGCGGGAGTCGCCGGGCTCCCTGGCCGTACGGGAGGTGCCGTCGGCCGAGGAGTTGGACGCGGCCGTG
This sequence comes from Streptomyces araujoniae, assembly GCF_050871195.1. Taxonomy (NCBI): domain Bacteria; kingdom Bacillati; phylum Actinomycetota; class Actinomycetes; order Kitasatosporales; family Streptomycetaceae; genus Streptomyces; species Streptomyces araujoniae. Next base: position 4,465,088 of record NZ_CP194070.1, on the reverse strand, counting down.
GTCGCCGCCTGCGGGGAGTCGCTGCGCCACGAGGGGTCCATCGGGCTGATCGCCGCCGACGCCCGGATCCCGGAGCTGGGCGCGGCGCTGGAGGCGGCGGGCCGCGCGTACCTCGCGCCCGGTGAGGAGACCACCGCCGAGTCGCGGCTGACGCTGGTGCCGGCGTCGCTGGCGAAGGGGCTGGAGTACGACTACGTGGTGCTGGACGAGCCGGCGGCCGTGGTGGACGGCGAACCGGACGAGCGGACCGGGCTGCGGCGGCTGTACGTGGCGCTGACCCGTGCGGTGTCGGGGCTGACCGTGGTGCACGCGGCGGCGCTGCCGGGGGCGCTGGAGCAGTAGCCGGTGGCCGGTAGTCGGTAGCCGGTGGCCGGTGGCCGGTGCGGGTACGGCGAAGGGGACGGGGACGGGGACGGGGCGGGGGCAGGCGCAGGGTCCGGCGAGCGGGCCGGGGCGGCGACGGCACGGGGTCCGGCGAGCGGGCCGGGGCGGGGCCTGCGCGGCTCCCGCCCCCTGCCTGCTGCCTGGCCGCCTGCTGCCTGGCTGCCTGGCTGCCTGCGGGCTCAGGCGTCGAGCGCCTCGCGCCACTCCCGTACCGCCGCCGCGTCCACCGGAGCCGACCAGCCGGAGGGACGGGCCGCCCCGCCGATGTGGAAGGCGTCGATGCCCGCCGCCCGCAGCCGGGGCAGATGGTGGAGCTGGAGGCCGCCGCCCACCAGGATCTGCGCCTCGTACCCGGGCTCCTGGGTACGGGCGGCCTCCTCCAGGAGCGTCGGGATGCCCGCGTCCACGCCGTCCGCCGAGCCCGCCGTGAGGAACGTGTCCAGGCCGGGCAGGTCCGCGAGCTGCTTGCGTACGGCGTCGCGGTCGGCCGCCCGGTCGATCGCGCGGTGGAACGTCCACCGGCAGCCGTCCAGCTCGGCCACGATCCGCTCGACCGCCACCAGGTCGGCGTGGCCGTCCTCGTCGAGGAAGCCGAGGACGAACTCGTCGGCACCCGCCGCCCGCATCTCGCGGGCCTTGCCGATCAGCACGTCGACGTCACCGGCGGCGAACCCGTCGGCCACCCTGAGCATGACGCGCAGCGGGATGTCCACGGCGGACCGGATCGCCGCGAAGGTCTCCCGTGACGGCGTCAGGCCGTCCGCGGCCATGTCGGTGACCAGTTCGAGACGGTCTGCACCACCCGCCTGGGCGGCGACCGCGTCCTCCGCGTCGAGAGCGATCACCTCCAGGACTGCACGGTTGCTCATGGGTCCCCATTCCTCAGATATACGCGGCTACAGGTCTAGTCCAATGGCCAGACTACGGGGCGGCCGAGCGGCCGCGCAGCCTTCCACCTGAACGCATGATCGCGGAATGGTGCGACCCGGCACGGCAGGCACCTCCCGGCGCGCCTTGCGCTTCATAGGGGTGGGGGGTATACATGGAGAGAGGAAGAGATACCCCCTAGGGGTATAAGGACGGGGTCGGAGGCCGGAAGGCCCCGGAGACCCGCGTACCCCAGGGACCGCTCCGAGGAGGACCCATGACCACCCGCTCCGCCACCCCCAGCGGCACCTCCCGCGGTTCCGCCCCCGCCCCCGGCTCCGCCTCCGCCTCCGTCGAGCTGGCCATCGGCGGCATGACCTGCGCCTCCTGCGCGGCCCGGATCGAGAAGAAGCTCAACCGGATGGACGGTGTGGAGGCGACCGTCAACTACGCCACCGAGAAGGCCAAGGTGACGTACCGGGACGACGACGTCTCCGTACAGGACCTGATCTCCACCGTCGAGGCCACCGGCTACACCGCTCAGCCACCGCCGCCCCCGGAGACGAGGCGGGACGCCCCCGGCACGGACGAGGCGGAGTCCGAACCCGACGACGGGCTCACCGCCCTGCGCCAGCGCCTGATCACCTCGCTCGTCCTCTCCGTTCCCGTCATCGCGATGGCGATGGTCCCGGCCCTCCAGTTCGACAACTGGCAGTGGCTCTCCCTGACGCTCGCCGCCCCCGTCGTCGTCTACGCGGGCTGGCCCTTCCACCGTGCCGCCTGGACCAACCTCAAGCACGGCGCGGCGACGATGGACACGCTGGTCTCGGTCGGCACGTCGGCCGCGTTCCTCTGGTCGGTGTGGGCGCTGTTCTTCGGTACGGCGGGCATGACCGGGATGACCCACCCGTTCGAGCTGACCATCGCGCGCACGGACGGTGCCGGGAACATCTACCTCGAAGCCGCCGCCGGGGTGACCGCCTTCATCCTCGCCGGGCGCTGGTTCGAGGCCCGCTCCAAGCGGAAGGCCGGGGCCGCGCTCCGGGCCCTGATGGAGCTGGGCGCGAAGGAGGTCACGCTGCTGCGGGACGGCCGTGAGGTGACCGTGCCGACCGCCGAACTCCAGGTCGGGGACCGGTTCGTGGTCCGGCCCGGGGAGAAGATCGCCACCGACGGCACCGTCACCGAGGGCACCTCCGCCGTCGACGCCTCCATGCTCACCGGTGAATCCGTGCCCGTCGAAGTCGCCGCCGGAGACACCGTCACCGGCGCCACCATCAACGCCGGCGGCCGCCTCCTCATCGAAGCCACCCGCATCGGCTCCGACACCCAACTCGCCCGCATGGCCCGCCTGGTCGAAGACGCACAGAACGGCAAAGCCGCAGCCCAACGCCTCGCCGACCGCATCTCCGCCGTCTTCGTCCCCATCGTCATCGCCCTCGCCCTGGCAACCCTCGGCTTCTGGCTCGGCAGCGGCGCCGGACCCACCGCCGCCTTCACCGCAGCCGTCGCCGTCCTGATCATCGCCTGCCCCTGCGCACTGGGCCTGGCGACCCCCACCGCCCTCATGGTCGGCACCGGACGCGGCGCCCAGCTCGGCATCCTCATCAAGGGCCCCGAAGTCCTCGAAACCACCCGCCAAGTCGACACCATCGTCCTCGACAAGACCGGCACGATCACCACCGGCAAGATGACGCTGCTCGGCGCCCACACCACCGAAGGCACCGACGAGAACGACGTTCTGCGCCTCGCCGGTGCGGTGGAGCACTCCTCCGAACACCCCATCGCGCAGGCAGTGGCCGCAGGCGCCGTCGAACGCCTCGGCGGGGCGGCCCTCCCCACCCCCGAGGACTTCACCAACATCCCCGGACTCGGCGTCCAGGGAGTCGTCGACGGCCACGCCGTCCTCGTCGGCCGGGAGAAGCTGCTGGCCGAGTGGGAGATCCGGCTGCCGGAGAGCCTGGCCCGCGCCAAGGCCGAGGCGGAGAGCGCCGGGCGGACGGCGATCGCGGTCGCCTGGGACGGCGAGGCGCGCGCGGTCCTGGAGGTCGCGGACGCGGTGAAGGAGACCAGCGCCGAGGCCGTCGAGCGGCTGCGCGCCCTCGGGCTCACCCCGATCCTCCTCACCGGCGACAACCGGGCCGTCGCGGAGGCGGTCGCCGCCGAGGTAGGCATCGACGCCGGGCAGGTGTTCGCGGAGGTCATGCCCGAGGACAAGGTCGACGTCGTCAAGCGCCTCCAGGCGGAGGGCCGGAGCGTCGCCATGGTCGGTGACGGGGTCAACGACGCCGCCGCCCTCGCCCAGGCCGATCTGGGCCTGGCCATGGGCACGGGGACGGACGCCGCGATCGAGGCCGGTGACCTCACCCTCGTACGGGGAGACCTGCGGGCCGCCGCCGACGCCATCCGGCTCGCGCGCCGCACCCTCTCCACGATCCGGACGAACCTGTTCTGGGCCTTCGCCTACAACGTCGGCGCGCTGCCGCTGGCGGCGGCGGGGCTGCTCAACCCGATGATCGCCGGGGCCGCGATGGCGTTCTCGTCGGTGTTCGTGGTCGGCAACTCGCTGCGGCTGCGCGGCTTCAAGGGGGCGTGAGGGGATACGGGTAACCGTGCGCGGCGGGGCTGCCGCCCGTACGTACGGGGTGCCTCACGCCCGTACGACGAACCGCACCCGCGTCCCCGGAACCGCCTGCGCCGCCCCGGCGAGGGCGGTTTCCGCCACGACGCCGACGACCGGGTACCCCCCGGTCGTCGGATGGTCGTTGAGGAAGACCACGGGCCGCCCGTCCGGGGGCACCTGGACCGCGCCCAACACCATCCCCTCGCTGGGCAGTTCACCGTCCCGGGCCCGCTCCAGGGCCGGGCCCTCGGTGCGGAGGCCGATGCGGTTGCTGTGCGGGGAGACCCGGTAGGCGGCGGTGGTGAGCGTACGGAGGGCGGCGGGCGTGAACCACGTGTGGCGCGGGCCGGGATGGAGGGGCAGCACCAGTTCGGCGGGGGCGCCGGGCCAGGGGGTGGGGCCTTCGGCGTCCGGCGGATCCCCGGCCGGTTCCCCCAGGGGCAGCGTGTCGCCCGCGCGCAGGGGGGCCGGGCCGAGCCCCGAGAGGAGGTCGGCGGAGCGGCTGCCCAGGACCGGTTCCGGCACCAGGCCGCCCGCGAACGCCAGATAGCCGCGTACGCCGTCGAGCGCGGGGCCCACGTCCAGCACCGCGCCCGCGGGGACCCGGACGGGGGCGCCCCACGCCACCGGCCGCCCGTCGACGCTCACCCGGCACCCCGCACCGCCGACGACGGCCACCACGGGCCGGTCGGGGCGGACCGCGCACCCGGTGACCGTGGTCTCCAGGAGGGCGGCGCCCGGCGCGTTGCCGACGAGCCGGTTGGCCAGCCGGGCGGCGGGCGCGTCCAGCGCTCCGGCCCGCCCGACGCCGAGATGCGCCCAGCCGGGCCGGCCGGCGTCCTGGACGGTGGTGAGGGCGCCGGGGCGGACGACGTGGAGAAGGCCACCCCGTGCTGCGGAGGTCATCGGCCACTCTCCGTACGGGACTTGGGTACGGGGGCCGTCGCCTGCGCGGGAACGGCCGCCGGGGCTGCCACCGGCGCGGAGGCAGCGGCGTGAGCGGGGGCGGGGGCGGGGGCCTGCGCGGGGGCGGGGGCCTGCGCGGGGGCGGGGGCCTGCGCGGGGGCGTGAGCCGCCGTCGGCGTGTGCGCGGGCACCGGCGCTTGTGCGGGCACCGGCGCTTGTGCGGGCACCGGCGCTTGTGCGGGCGCCGGCGCTTGTGCGGGCGCCGGCGCTTGTGCGGGCGTCGGCGCAGGCGCTTGTACGGGCGCGGGCGCTTGTGCGGGCACCGGCGCCGGCACGGGCACGAACCGCACCCGGGTGCCCGGCGCCAGCAGCGCCGCCGGTTCCCTGGCCGGGTCCCACAGGGCGGGTGCCGGGTCCGCCAGCCGCCCGATCAGCTGCCAGCCGCCGGGCGAAGGGCGCGGGTAGACCCCGGTGTACGGCCCGGCGAGGGCCAGCGACCCGGCCGGAACCCTCGTACGCGGGGTCGCACGCCGGGGCACATGCAGGCGCTCGGGCAGCCCGGCGAGGTACCCGAACCCGGGCGCGAACCCGCAGAACGCCACCCGGAACGCGGTACGGGAGTGGAGTCCGGGCACCTCGTCGACCCCGACGCCCCAGAGCGCGGCGACCTCCGCCAGATCGGGCCCGTCGTACACGACGGGGATCTCGACGGCGTCCCGCTCCTCCCGGCGCAGGGGCGGGACGGCCCAGGAGAGGAGGTCACGGGCGAGGCGGTCGCGGGCGGCGGAACGGTCGCGGGCCGCAGGACGGTCGCGGGCGGCGGAACGGTCGCGGGAGGGCCGGTCGCGGCCTGCGGAAATCCGCCCGTCACCGTCCTCGATACCGTCGAGCAGCACGGTCCGGGCGCCCGGCACGATCTCGCGTACGCCGGGGAGTGCGCCCCGCTCACGGCGGCGGAGCAGCTCGGCGTGGAAGGCCTCCGCGCGTTCCCCGTCGGCGAGTTCGACGAGGAGCGCGTACGGACCGGCGGGCAGCACCCGTATCCCGTCGGCCTCCAGGGCCTGCCCCGGAGTCACGGTCCCGTCGGCCTCCAGGGCCTGCCCCGGGGTCACGTGAACGCCTCCACCCGTACGCCCGCCTTCTCCAGCGCGGCCCGCACCCGGCGGGCGATGGCGGCGGCGCCCGGGGTGTCGCCGTGGACGCAGAGCGAGCGGGCCTCGACGGGGACGCGGCCGCCGTCCGCCCCGGTGACCGCCCGGTCGAGCGCCAGGCCGACGCTCCGGCGCACGACCTCGTCGGCGTCGTGCACCACCGCACCCGGCTCGCCGCGCGGGACCAGCGTGCCGCGCGCGGTGTACGCCCGGTCCGCGAAGGCCTCCTCCACGGCGGGCAGCCCGGCGGCGGAGGCATGGGAGAGGAGGTGGGAGCCGGGCAGCCCGAGGACGGTGAGGCCGCCGCCCGCGAGCCGGACGCCCGCGACGACGGCGGCGGCCTGCTGCTCGTCGTGGACGGTCCGGTTGTAGAGGGCGCCGTGCGGTTTGACGTACGAGACGGTGGAACCGGCGGCCTCCGCGAACACCCGCAGGGCGCCGATCTGGTACGCGACCTCGGCGGCCAGTTCGTCGGGCGGCACGTCCATCGACCGGCGCCCGAACCCGGCCAGGTCCCGGTAGGAGACCTGGGCCCCGATCCGTACGCCACGCGCCGCCGCCGCGTCGCAGACCCGCCGCATGACGGAGGCGTCGCCGGCGTGGAAGCCGCACGCCACGTTGGCGCTGGTGACACAGGCGAGGAGCGCTTCGTCGTCGGTCAGGGTCCAGCGGCCGAAGCCCTCGCCCAGATCCGCGTTCAGGTCCATCTTCACCAGCCGCACGCTATTGACCGCGCTCCCGGCCGACAAGGCCCGGTCCGAGGGGCGGAAACCCCGCGCTGGTCCCCGCCCCTGGTCCCCACCCCTCACCCTCCGCCCTCTTGCCCCCGGCCCGGGTTCCCGCGCCCTCAGTCGTCCAGCTTCGGCGGGCTGTCGAAGAGGCGCAGGTCGCCCTCCCGTACGCCGTGCAGCTCGTACCGCGTGCCGACCAGCGGCCGGTTCGCGTACAGCCGGATCAGGGTGGGCGCGTCGCCCCGAAAGCGGCCGGGCGGACGGCCCTCGGGCGACGGGACGCCGACCGGGCGGGGCTCCTCCCAGCCCGCAGGTTCCGCCCCCGTCACCTCGACCACGGTCCGGGGCATCTCCTTCCGGTACGCCACCCCCTCCAGCAGCCCCAGGGCGTACGGCAGTCCGCGCCCGGCGTACGCCCCGTCGAGCCCCCACGCCTCGCGCACATCACCGGCGTGCACCCACTCGCCGAGCGCGACGCCGTCCAGCTTCCCGCCCGCAGCGGCGATCACCGGACCGGCCTCGGTCATCCCGCGCTCCAACTCGTCCAGGAGGGCGGGAAGGGGCAGCCCGGCCCGCTCCTCGATGTCCCGTTCGTTGGACTCGGGCGAGAACACCCCTTTCTCCAGTCGGTCCTCGACCACCCGGGTCAGGGCGGCGGCGCAGTGCGCGAGGACATGGCGGACGGTCCAGCCGGGGCACGCGGTGCGGAGGTCGTACGCCGACTCCGGGGTGGCGCGGAGGAGGGGGAGGAGGGCGTCGCGCTCGGTGCGCAGGAGCAGGCCGGGGAGTTCGGGGTCGCGTACGGGAGCAGAAGTCATGGCTCTCAGCCAACCGCAGGGAGGCCGCCGGTCGCGGCGGGATGCCGGAATCCGTCCGGGACTCAGCCTCTAGGGTCGTCCCATGACGGACAGCCCGCGCCCCCATGACGCCCCCGCCGACCTGCCCGGCCTGCCCGAGCCGGCGGGCCTCGCCGACCCGGCCGACCTGCCCGGCCCCGCCGATCCGGCCGACCGCTGGCGGGAGACGCTGCTCGCCGCCCGCGCGGGGGCGGAGGGCCCCGACCCCCTCCCGTACGCCGAGAACCTTCTCGCCCGGTGGGCCGAACCTCAGCGGCGCTACCACACCACCGCCCATCTGACGGCGGTGCTGGACCGGATCGACACCCTCGCCCCGTACGCCGACGACGTGCACGCGGTACGGCTGGCCGCCTGGTTCCACGACGCGGTGTACCGGCCCGACCGGACGGAGAACGAGGAGCGCAGCGCCGCCCTCGCCGAACGGGCGCTGCCCGAGGCGGGGGTGGGCGAGGCGGTGACGGCGGAGGTGGCGCGGCTGGTGCGGCTCACCGTGACGCACGACCCGGCCGAGGGGGACCGTGACGGCGAGGTGCTGTGCGATGCGGACCTGGCGGTGCTGGCGGGCGGCCCGCAGGAGTACGCGGACTACGCGGCGCAGGTGCGGGAGGAGTACGGGTTCGTCCCCGACGAGGCGTTCAGGGCGGGGCGGGCGGCGGTGCTGCGGCAACTCCTGGCGCTGCCGAGGCTGTTCCGTACGCCGTACGGGGCGGCGGAGTGGGAGGAGCGGGCCCGGCACAACCTGGCGACGGAGCTGGAGCTGCTGGAACCGTCCGGTGGGCGGTGACCGGCGGTCGGTGCGGACGCCGGCGATCGGTTCGGACGCAGGTGATCGGCAAATGTTCCGGTTCCTTCACGGAGTTGTTCCGGTCATGACCTGCCCCGGCCCGTGACGCGTCACGAACGCTAACGTCTGGCATCGCAGTTGCACACACTCTGATGACTCCACGGGGGTACGACTCCATGTCCAAGGGGAACGCGGCAGACGGCACGGCGGCCGGCGGATATTCACGGCGGCGAATACTCCGCCTGGCCGGGGCCGGGCTCACGATGACGGCGCTCGGGGCCGGGCTGACCGGCTGCGAGGACGACCTCTCGACCGGCGGCGAAGGCAGCGTTCCGCCGCCGCGCACCGCCTCTCCCGGCGCCGGCACGGGCACGGGGGACGGCAAGGGCGCCGAGGACGGCCGGGCCCCCGCCCCCCTGTGGACGAAGTCCACCTCCGCCCAGACCTACGGGGACAACGACGAACTCGTCGCCGTCGACGGCGTGGTGATAGCGAGCGGTGACCCGCTGGCCGCCCTGGAGGGGGCGAACGGCGGGACGCGCTGGTCGCTGGCGGGCGGCGCGGTCCCCGGCGCACCGCTGCTGCTGGGCGCCGGGACCCTGTATCTGGCCAGCGGGAAGTACGACGGCAACGTCGTCGGGTACGCCCCGGCCACCGGCGAGGAATCCTGGCGCAGCCACCTGGGCAAGGAGTACCGCCAGCCGATGCCGGTCGCGGTGGACGAGCAGCAGGTGTACGTCATCGCGGAGATCCTGGAGGCCGACCACTCCTCCCGTACGAATGTGATCGCCGCGCTCAACAGCCGTACGGGCAAGGTCGTCTGGAAGGAACAGCGCGACCTCGGCACCCAGCAGAACGGGATCCACGCCGCCGTCCGGGGCCGCTACCTGGTCTACACGGACTTCAAGAAGAACCTCACCGTCCGCGACACCGCCACCGGCCGGCAGGTGTGGACGCAGAAGACGACGAAGACGAGTTACGGCCCCTTCGCCGTGCACGAGGACCTGGTGATCGTCCCGCAGGGGCAGCGGCTCCAGGCCTTCGCCCTCGCCGACGGCAGGGAGAAGTGGTCCGTGGAGGCCGGGCAGTTCACCACCTTCAGCGAGCCGGCCGTCCTGGACGGCGTCCTCTACATCGCGGACAGCGGGCGGACGCTCCGGGCGATCGAGCCGGCGACCGGAAAGAGCGTCTGGCGGTCGACGAGCCTCAAGGAGTCGGGCGGGCAGGTGCCCCGGCAGTTCGTCCGCGTCGGCTCGACCCTCTACGGGGCCACCGACCTGGACGAGAAGGGCGGTGTCCACGCCTTCGACGCGGAGAGCGGCGAGCTGCGCTGGACGTTCAACGACAAGTCCGGCGACTACCACGCGTGGCTGGTGGCCACCGACGGCCGGAACGTCTTCGCCCTGCACGGCAAGAAGCTGCACGCGCTGCCCGCCGCGTAACGGCCGGTCCGGCGGACGGTCCGGCGGACGGTCCGGCGGACGGTCCGGCGGACGGTCCGCAGCCGCTCCGGCAGCCGGAGGGATCCGGAACCGGGGCACGGGGTCCAGCGCCGGTGCGGCCCCGGCGACCGGGTCCCATTCCCTGGGACTGGGACCCATTCCCGGGGACCCGGGACCGAGACCCGAGACCCGGGGCCCAAGGCCGGGCCCCGAGCATGCGCGGGGTTCTCCGGCGCCGGAGAACCCCGGGTTCAAGGCCGGGCCCCGGGAATGCGCGGGCGTTCTCCGGCGTTGGGACGAGTCATGCCCGACTCCACCTCCCGCCGCCGCACACCCATGCCGCTCGCCGTATACATCCTCGGCCTCTCGGTCTTCGCCCTCGGCACCAGTGAGTTCATGCTGTCGGGCCTGCTGCCACCGATCGCGGACGACATGAACGTCTCGATCCCGCAAGCCGGACTCCTCATATCCGCCTTCGCGATCGGCATGGTGGTCGGCGCCCCGCTGCTCGCCGTGGCCACGCTGCGGCTGCCGCGCCGGACGACCCTGATCGCGCTGATCTCGGTCTTCGGCCTGGGGCAGGTGGCGGGTGCGCTGGCTCCGACGTACGAGGTGCTCTTCGCCTCCCGGGTGGTGAGCGCGCTCGCCTGCGCGGGCTTCTGGGCGGTCGGGGCCGCGGTGGCCATCGCGATGGTCCCGGTGAACCAGCGGGCCCGGGCGATGGCCGTGATGATCGGCGGCCTCTCGATCGCCAATGTGCTGGGCGTGCCGATGGGGGCGTTCCTCGGTGAGCACCTCGGCTGGCGGTCGGCGTTCTGGGCGGTGGGCGTGGCGTCGGCGGTGGCGCTGGTCGGGGTCGTCACCCGTATCCCGCACATCCCGCTGCCGGAGCGGAAGCCGGAGCTGCGGCGGGAGCTGGCGATCTACCGGGACCGGCAGGTCTGGCTGGCGGTCGTGATCACCGCGCTCGCGGCGGGCGGGGTCTTCTGCGCGTTCAGCTATCTGGCGCCGGTCCTGACGGATGTGGCGGGCCTGGACTCGGGCTGGGTGCCGTGGATCCTCGGCCTCTTCGGGGTCGGCGCGCTGATCGGTACGACGATCGGCGGCCGGGTCGCGGACGCCCACCTCTTCGGGGTGCTGCTGAGCGGCATCACGGCCTCCACGGCCTTCCTGGCGGCGCTGGCCCTCTTCGCCTCCAGCCAGGTCGCGGTGGTGGCGCTGGCGTTCCTGCTGGGCCTGTCGGCGTTCTACACGGCCCCGGCGCTCAACGCCCGGATGTTCAACGTGGCCGGGGCCGCCCCGACGCTGGCCGGGGCCACGACGACGGCCGCGTTCAACCTGGGCAACACGGCAGGCCCGTGGCTGGGCGGCACGGTGATCGACGCGGACTTCGGCTTCGCGGCGACGGCGTGGGCGGGCGCGGCGATGCTGGTCGTGGCCCTGGCGGCGGTGGCGGTCTCGCTGCGGCTCCAGCGCGGCGGGGACGGCCCGTCGCGCTCGCGCCTGATCGCGAAGAGCGGGGCGGGAGCCTCGGACAGGGCTGGGGCCTCGGACGGGGCGGGGGCTGCGGCCGACGAGGGACGGTCCGTGCGTACGGGGTCGGCGGGCGCGGACCGTACGGGGTCGGCGCACCCGGACCGTACGGAATCGGCGCGTCCCGGCCGCCCGGCGGGGGTCGAAGCGGCCGACTGTGCGACGGGCGGCACTTCCTGACCGACCGGGCGGCCGCCCTCGGCACGCCCCCCAAGCTCCTTGGGCGACCCGAGCGGCCCGGGCACCCCGGGCGACCCAGGCACCCCGAGCAGCCCAGGCACCCCGGGTCCTAGGGAGCCGCCCGCCCCTTGGGCCGCCGGAGCCCGGCGGCGGTGAGGCGGCGCACCAGTTCCTTCGAGCCGATCTCCCGGGCCCCGGCCCGTACGGCATCGGCGTAGTACGTCTCCGGCACGTCGTAGTGGTCGCGCTCGAAGGCGCGCGGCGGGCAGCCGATCGCGGCGGCGAAGGTGTGCAGTTCCTCGAAGGACACATCGCTGACCAGGTGCGACCAGAGACGGCCGTGGCCGGGCCAGGTGGGCGGGTCGATGTAGAGGGTCACCGCCGCGCTACCCCGCCCAGCTCCCCCACCGGCGCCACGGCCACGGCCGCCTTGGTGCACACCCAGTGGGGATCGGGCCCCAGCTCCGGCTCGACGTCGAGCGCGTGCGGCTCGTCCTCCGGGCAGGCGGGGCAGAGCGGCCACCGCCCGTACTTCTCCAGCAGGGCGTCCTGCACGTCCTGGGCGATCAGCCCGGCGACGAACTCCGCGCCCTCGGGCCACTGCTCGACCCACCACCGGCGGTGCGTCACCGCGTCCTCGACGAACGAGACGACGTCGGCCTCGGCGACATCGCCCGCGACGAGATCGGCCATGACCAGTGCGCGGGCGGAGTGCAGTGCCTGCTCCAGGGGGTTCAGCTCCATGCTCCCCATTGTGCGCCGGGGGCGGGGGAAGCACTGCCAGAGGTACGGACCACCAGGGGGCCAGGAGGGGTTCACCAGGGGGTCATGAGGGGTTGACGCACCCCCGCGTTGAAAATACCTTTCAGATGTGACCCAAGACGTGAAGGAAATTTTCAGCGGCGACTCCCCGCCCGCCCCCGCGGCCCTCGCCGCGAAGGTGCGGACGCTCGCGCCGTCCATGACCCGCTCCATGCAGCTGGTCGCCGAAGCCGTCGCGGGGGACCCGGCCGGCTGCGCCGCCCTCACCGTCACCGGTCTCGCCGAGCGCACCGGCACCAGCGAGGCGACCGTCGTCCGCACCGCCCGCCTCCTCGGCTACCCCGGCTACCGGGACCTGCGCCTCGCCCTGGCCGGGCTCGCCGCGCACCAGGAGTCGGGCCGGTCCCCCGCCGTCACGGCGGACATCGCGGTGGACGACCCGATCGCGGAGGTCGTCGCCAAGCTGGCCTTCGACGAGCAGCAGACGCTCGCGGACACCGCCGCCGGGCTGGACACCGTGCAGCTGGGCGCGGTCGTGGCCGCCGCGTCGGCCGCCCGCCGCATCGACATCTACGGGGTGGGGGCCTCCTCCCTCGTCGGCCAGGACCTGGCGCAGAAGCTGCTCCGGATCGGGCTGATAGCCCACGCGCACACCGACCCGCACCTGGCGGTCACCAACGCCGTGCAGCTGCGCGCGGGCGATGTGGCGATAGCCATCACGCACTCGGGCTCGACCGGGGACGTCATCGAGCCGCTGCGGGTGGCGTTCGACCGGGGGGCGACGACGGTGGCGATCACCGGGCGGCCCGACGGGCCCGTGTCGCAGTACGCGGACCATGTGCTGACCACGTCCACGGCCCGCGAGAGCGAGCTGCGGCCCGCCGCCATGTCCAGCCGGACGAGCCAGCTGCTGGTCGTGGACTGCCTGTTCATCGGCGTGGCCCAGCGGACGTACGAGACGGCCGCACCCGCCCTCGCCGCCTCCTACGAGGCGCTGGCCCACCGCCACGCGCCGCGCGCCCGCTGACCCCTGCCCCTCCCCGGCCCGGCCCGGGACGGACGGCCCGCACCGCCCCCGTACCTCCTGGCCCCGGGCGGGCCACGCACCACCCGTACGCGTACGACACCGAGAAAGCAGAGCGGCCCACACCATGACCTCCACCACCGACGGCCCCACCACCGACACTCCTGGCACGCCCGCCTCGCCCGCCTCGCCCGCGGGCTACGGCGAACTGCGCGCCCAGCTGGCCACGCTCGCCACCGAGGCGTTCCGCCCCGAGCTGGCCGAGATCGACCGGCTGTCCACGGCGGAGATCGCGCGGCTGATGAACGGAGAGGACGCCACCGTCCCGGCCGCCGTGGCCGAGCGCCTCCCGGAGATCGCCGCGGCCATCGACGCCGCCGCCGGGCGGATGGCCCGGGGCGGGCGGCTGATCTACGCGGGTGCGGGCACGGCGGGGAGGCTCGGAGTACTGGACGCCAGCGAGTGCCCGCCCACCTTCAACACCGACCCGTCGGAGGTCGTCGGCCTGATCGCGGGCGGCCCGTCCGCCATGGTGAAGGCCGTCGAGGGCGCCGAGGACAGCAAGGAGCTGGCCGCCGCCGACCTGGACGCGCTGAAGCTGACGGCGGACGACACGGTGGTCGGGATCTCCGCCTCGGGCCGTACGCCGTACGCGATCGGCGCGGTCGAGCACGCCCGCGCGCAGGGCGCCCTGACCGTCGGCCTCTCCTGCAACGCGGGTTCGGCGCTGGCCGCCGCCGCGGAACACGGCCTGGAGATCGTCACCGGCCCGGAACTGCTCACCGGCTCCACCCGGCTGAAGGCGGGCACGGCCCAGAAGCTGGTGCTCAACATGATCTCGACCATCACGATGATCCGGCTGGGCAAGACGTACGGGAACCTCATGGTCGACGTCCGCGCCTCCAACGAGAAGCTGCGGGCCCGCTCCCGGCACATCGTCTCCCTCGCCACGGGCGCGTCCGACGCCGAGATCGAGGCCGCGCTCGCCGCCACGGACGGCGAGGTGAAGCACGCGATCCTGGTGATCCTCGGCCGGGTCGACGCGGCGGCGGCGGCCGAGCGGCTGGCGGAGTCGGACGGCCACCTGCGCAGGGCGCTGGACGCCGGACCCACCACCGCCACCTGACCCACCCACTCCCCCCCTGCACCACACCCCCGCACAGCAAGGCACCGAGCACCATGGCCACAGAAGACAAGAACAGCGCCACCGCCGCCGCGATCCTCCCGCTCGTCGGCGGCGCCGCGAACGTCGGCTCCATCGCCCACTGCATGACCCGGCTCCGCCTGGGCCTGCGCGACCGCTCCCTGGTGGACGACGAGGCGCTGAAGGCCCTGCCCGCCGTGATGGGCGTGGTGGAGGACGAGACGTACCAGATCGTGCTGGGACCGGGCACGGTGGCGCGGGTGACACCGGAGTTCGAGCGCCTGGTGGCGGAGGCCCGCGAAACGGCTCCGGCACCGGCTCCGGACGAGCCCTCCACGGCCGACGGTCTGGCGGCCCAGGGCGCGGCCATCAAGGCGGAGCAGAAGGCGCGGAACGCCACCCCCTTCAAGCTGTTCCTGCGCCGGATCGCCAACATCTTCGTCCCCCTGATCCCGGCCCTGATCGGCTGCGGGATCATCGCGGGCCTGAACGGCCTGCTGCTGAACCTCGGGTGGCTGCCCGCCGTGACGCCCGCACTGGCGGCGATGGCGTCCGGGTTCATGGCGCTGATCGCGGTGTTCGTGGGCTACAACACGGCGAAGGAGTTCGGCGGCACGCCGATCCTGGGCGGTGCGGTGGCGGCGATCATCGTGTTCCCGGGGGTGGCGAAGATCGACGCGTTCGGCCAGACGCTCTCGCCCGGCCAGGGCGGTGTGCTCGGCGCGCTGGGGGCGGCGGTGCTCGCGGTGTACGTGGAGAAGTGGTGCCGGCGATGGGTTCCGGAGGCGCTGGACGTCCTGGTCACCCCGACGCTGACGGTGCTGATCTCCGGCCTGGTGACGATCTTCGGCCTGATGTACGTGGCGGGCGAGGTGTCCTCCGCCATCGGCACGTTCGCCGACTGGCTGCTCTCCAACGGCGGCGCGGGCGCGGGCTTCGTCCTCGGCGGCCTGTTCCTCCCCCTGGTCATGCTGGGCCTGCACCAGGCGCTGATCCCGATCCACACGACCCTCATCGAGCAGCAGGGCTACACGGTCCTGCTCCCGATCCTGGCGATGGCGGGCGCGGGCCAGGTGGGCGCGGCGATGGCGGTGTACGTCCGCCTCCCCCGCAACGAGTCGATCCGCCGCACCATCAGGTCCGCGCTCCCGGCCGGCCTGCTGGGCGTCGGCGAACCCCTGATCTACGGCGTCTCGCTCCCGCTCGGCCGCCCGTTCGTCACGGCGTGCGTGGGCGGCGCGTTCGGCGGCGGCTTCGTCGGCCTCTTCCACCAGCTCGGCGACACGGTCGGCTCGACCGCCATCGGCCCGTCCGGCTGGGCCCTGTTCCCCCTCCTGGACGGCAACCACGGCCTGGGCCCGACGATCGCGATCTACGGCGCCGGTCTGCTGGCCGGATATGTGGCGGGCTTCCTGGCCACGTACTTCTTCGGCTTCAGCAAGGACCTGCTGGCGGAGTTCGACGTCTCCCAGGAACCGCCGTCGTCCACGGTCGCGGCCACCGGCGGCCACCGAACCCCGCCCACCCCGGCCGGCACCACCCCGCAGAACCCCAACGACCCCGGCTCCCCGGCGAAGGCCCCGGCGGGCGTGTGAGGGGAGCGGGACCCGGGCCCGGCCCCGGCTCTCCAGGCGGCCTCCCGGCGCCCCCGGCCCCGCCGGGACCGAGCCTCAGATCCCGCCCCGCCCCCGTCACCCCTACCCTCCGTGATCACGCCCACGGCATGAATCCGGGCCCGCCGGTCATACTGGCCGAGGACGGAAAACCAGGCGGTACGGGGGACGAGACGGAACCGGAGGGCGGGGCACATGGTCGATGACCCTTGGTCCAGTGCGCTGCACCGGCTCTGGCAGGCGGCTTCGCGGGCCGAGGAGGTCGCGGCGCTGGCGGACGACGTCTACGCACCACTCCTCGCCACCCCGGGCGTCCACCGTGTGGTGGGCACGCGGTGGGACGGCCGGCAGGTCCTGCGGTACATGCGGGCCCTGAGCGCCGGGAGCGACACCCCGGTGATCGTCGCGACGACCCGGTCGATGCCGGGGGCAGCCGTACGGGAGCCGGGCGGCGAACCCGTGGTGGACCGGCTGGAGGCGGCGGGGCTCGACGACGCGGTGTGGCCGGAGGCGGAGTTCCTGCGGGAGGCGCCGGGCGGCTCCGTGGTGAGCTGCACCTTCCGGCTGGACCAGCGCGGCTGGGCGGCGCTGGCCCTCGCCGTGGACGCCTCGGCGGACCTGGCGGTGGTCGAGAGCCGGCTCACCCAGGCCGTCGACGTCATCGTCGCCTGCCACACCGGCATCCTCCAGCGCGGCCGCGAGGCCCGGCGGGGCGCGGACGACGCGCTGCTGGCCGAGGCCTCGCTCCAGATGGACTCGTCCCTGGACGTGGAGGACACCCTGCGGCGAGTGGCCCGTATCGCCGTTCCGGCCGTCGCGGACGGGGCGCTCGTCCACCTGGCGCGCGGCGAGGGGCCCGAGTTCGTCGCCGCCACGCACGTCGCCGTCCAGCAGCAGCGCGCGCTGGAGGCGGCCGGACGCGACGACCCGTGGCTGGCGGAGCTGCTCGCCCGCCGGGGCGAGGACGAGGACACGGTGTTCCTGACCGGCGCCGCACTCGACGGCTCCCCCTTCACCGGCCCGGCCGCCCCCGTCCCTGCCCCCGCCACAGCCACCTCCGGCACAGACGCCGGTGCCGGTGCCGACGCCGGGGAGGGCCACCACCCCACCGTCGTCAGCATCAGCCCGCTCCGCGCCCGGGGCCGCGTCCTCGGCACCATCACCTTCGTCTACCAGCGGCCCGAGGCCCGGCTGCCGGACAGCGCCTTCCTCCGCAGCCTCGCCACCCGGGCCGCCCTCGCCATCGACAACGCCCTGCTGTACGAGCTGCGGCGCACGGCCGTCCTCTCGCTCCAGGAGCACCTGCTCCCCTCCCAGCTCCCGGTCACCGACCGCTGGGACCTGTCCGCGAGCTATGCCGTGGGCGACCCCATGCTCGACGTGGGCGGCGACTTCTACGACGCCGTCCTCCGCCCCGACGGCTCCATCGCCCTGCTCATCGGTGACGTCTGCGGCCGCGGCGCGGAGGCCGCCGCCCTCACCGGCCTGGCCCGTCACACCCTGCGCACCCTCCTGGAGGAGGGCACCGACGCGGGCACCGCCCTCAGCCGGCTCAACCGGGCCCTGCGCCAGGAGCGGGCCAGCCGCTTCCTCACCGCCGTCGTCGCGACCCTGGCGCCCCAGTCCGACGGCACGGTCCTGCTCAGCACGTGCAGCGCCGGGCACCCCCCGCCCCTGGTGCTCCGGGGCGACGGCACCGTCTCCGAGGTGCTCTCCGGCGGGCTCCTCCTCGGCGTCCTGGACGACGTCTCCTACCAGAGCCACCAGGAACGCCTCACCCCGGACGACACCCTCGTGCTCTTCACCGACGGGCTCACCGAGTCGCGGGAGGCGGGCGGCACGTTCTTCGAGAGCGTCCTGCCCGCCCGGCTCGCCGCCCTGCGCGGCTCGGACGCCGCGCACATAGCGGAGAGCCTGGCCCGGCAGGCCCGGGCCTTCCGCGACTCCGGGCAGGACGACATCGCCCTGCTCGTGGCCCGCTGGACCGGTCTGCCACCGGATCCCGGGCTGCTCCCTCCTGACCACCGGCTCGAACAGGCGGCCCTGCGATGACCACCCGGACCAGCAGCATCCGGACCGAACCCAGGGCCGGCGGAACCCCGGCCGACGGCGGACAGGCGGCACCCCGATGAAGAGCGACGGCCTGATCCTCGTCGTGGAGGACTCGGAGGAGGACACCGAGGCCATCCAGCGCGCCCTCTCCCGCTCCCACCCCTCCCTGGGCGTGGAGTTCGCCCCGCGCAGCGACACCGTCGTCCCGCGCCTCCTCGACCCCGCCGCGCGTACGCCGGACCTGGTGCTCCTCGACCTCAACATGCCGGGCACCAACGGCCTGACGCTCCTGTCGAACCTGCGGGCACACGCCGCCCTCGCCACACTGACCGTGGTGGTCTTCACCTCGTCCACCTCCTCGGCCGAGGAGGACGCGTGCTACGCGGCGGGGGCCGACAGCTACATCTACAAGCCCGTCAACTTCGAGCTGTTCCAGACCGTGCTGCGGGGCGCGGTCGACTTCTGGATCGCCCAGAAGAAGGGCTAGAGGAAGGCATGGAAGAACGTCCGGAAGTTCCCGGGCGATCCCGAACCTACGGATCCCCGGACCGCCCCGAACCTACGGAGGTTCCCGGGCGACCCCGAACCTCCGGCCCCCTGGACCGCCCCGAACCTCTGGAGGTTCCTGGCAGCCCCCGGGCTCAGCCGCCCAGGGTGAACCACACCGCCGTCCCCGGTCCGCCGCCGGGCGCGGGCGCCGGGCTCTCCAGCCAGAGCCGTCCGCCGTGGCGCTCCACGATCCGCTTCACCACCGCGAGGCCCACGCCCGAGCCGCCGCCCCGCTCGTCGCGCCGGTGCAGCCGCCGGAAGAGCTGGAGCACGTCCTCCTGCTGCTCGGCGGGGATGCCGATGCCGTTGTCCCGTACGACGACGGCGGTCACCCGGCCCCCGTCCGGCCCGGCCACCGGCACCGCCTCCACCCAGACCCTCCGCTCCCCCGCCGCCGCCTCGTCCACCGCGTACTTGGCCGCGTTGACGAACAGGTTCTCCAGCACCTCGCGCAGCCGCTCCCGGTCCGCGTGCAGCCGGGGCAGGGGCGCCGGGCGCACGACCGTGACGCCCTGCTCCGCCAGCCGGTCACCGGCGACCAGCAGCGCGTCGTCCACCACCTCGTCCAGCTCCAACAGCTCCTGCTCCAGGCCCACTTGACCGAGCCGCGAGAAGTGCAGCAGCGAGTCGAGCAGCCCGTCCATCCGCTCCGCGAGGCGGCGCACGGTGGTGAGCCGGCGCAGCGACGTGGCGTCCAGTACGTCACCGGCGTCCTCGACCATGAAGGCGGCGGCGTTCGAGATGCCCCGCAACGGCTCCTTCAGGTCATGGGCCGCCGCATGCGCGAAGGAGTCCAAGTCCTCGTTCGTCCGGGCCAGTTCGGTGTTGCGTGCCTCCAGCTCCGCCATGTGCCGGCTGAGCAGCCCCGACATCTCCCGCCACAGCTCCCCGGCGACGGCCCGCTGGGCGGGGGTCCACGGCGTGCTCCGCCCCCGCACGGTCGCCCGGTAGACGGCCGCCGAACCGCGCGGGGTCAGCCGCTCACCGCCCGGCCCCGTCTGCACCGGACGCGCCGGATCGGCCGCCCACTCCCGGGACGCGGGCCGCTCCCGGCGCCACCACGCGAGCAGATCGCCGTCCCGGTTGAGGGGCAGGAAGAGCAGGCCCGCCGGCACCCCCCGCGCCTCCGCCTCCGCCGGGTCGAGCCCCAGCACCTCCGGCACCCGGTCGCTGCTCCACACCTCGCCCACCGGACTCGGACCCGGGCCCGCCAGCTGCCCCAGCAGCCCCGGCAGCGCGGCGGGGAGCGGGTCGCCCGTAGCCAGCGCCTCCGTACCTCGCAGGAGCAACGCACCGTCGGCGTGCAGGAGTTCGGCCAGCCCGGAGCCGGGGCGCAGCAGCGCCTCCGGCGCCTGGGAGGAGAGCCGGGCCAGCAGCGTGGCGAGTGCCCGCCGGTAGCCGGACAGCTCGTCGACCTGCTCGCGCTCGGCGACCGCCGCCAGCTGCAGGGACAGCGCGATCCCGAAGAACTCGCAGGCGGCCCGGACTTCGGGCGTCAGCCGCCGGGGCGCGTCCCCGTGACAGGCGATCAGCCCCCACAACTCCCTTTCGTGCAGCAGCGATACGGACATGGACGAGGCCACACCGATGTTGCGCAGGTACTCCAGGTGGTAGCCGGAGACGGTACGCAGGGTCGAGCCCGACAGGTCCAGCGGCTCACCGGTCCCCTCCCGCACCTCCGGCAGCAGCCCCACGGTCGCGTCGTCCACGTCCCCGATGACCCGGATCCAGTTGCGGGTGTAGAGGCGGCGGGCCTGCGGCGGGATGTCGCTGGCCGGGAACCAGAGCCCGAGCCACGGCTCCCGCCCCTCCCCCCGCGCCTCCGCGATGACCTGGCCGGGTCCGTCGGCGCCGTCGAACCGGTACGCCACCACCCGGTCGTAGCCGGTGAGCGCCCGGACCTCGCGGACGGCGGCCGCGCAGCACTCGGTGACGTCGGCGGCGCCCTGGAGCCGGTGCAGGGCGCTGCGCACCCGGGGGTAGAAGTTCTGGAACACGAACGGCCCCTCGGCGGAACGTGGTTCGAACTCCAGCACCAGCAGGTCGGCCGCCCGGTGGACGGTCATGTCGAAGAGCCGCGCCTGCCCGTCCCGCTCCAGCGAGAGGGAGAACACCCCGGACGCGACGGGCCCCGACGGCTCAGCGGCCCCACCGGGCGCCCCGGTGACGGCGGGCCCGGGCGGGGACCCTTCCGGTGCCCCTGGCTCGGCGGCTCCCTCCGGCGGTCGCGCCGCCTCCGTGACCTCCCGCGCCAGCGCCCACTGCTCGTCCCCGATCAGCTCCGTGACCGGCCGCCCCACCAGCTCCTCGGGGGCCAAGCCCAGCACCTCGCCCGTGTTCCGGCTCACCGTGTCCACCACGGCCCCGTGCAGCCGGGCGGCGATCAGGGCCCCGTACGACTGGACGCCGCCGAGCAGGTGGATCGGCTCCCGTACGCACTGGGAGAGGTCGAACTCCTGGCTCACGCCGGCCTCGGCCGCCACCGCCTTCGGGGTGAGCCATCCCCGTACCTCGTCCGTCACTGTCGCCACTCCGTCCACCGCCACACCGGACACCCATCGTGCCCCAGCCGAGGCGCGCGGCGTGTAAAGGGGGCGATGCCGGGAACCCGATCGATTCAGCGGCGCCGAGCGCAGCCGAAGCCGAACGGAAGGCCGAGCCGAGAACGACCTTCGAGAAAGGGGCCACCATGAACGACTCCCTGTGGGGATACCAGCCGTCCAGCGGTCACACCGTGGGCACCGATCTCTCCGGATACTCCGTGGAGGCGACCGACGGCAGCGTCGGCAAGGTGGACAAGCACTCCGACGAGACCGGATCCGCCTATCTGCTCGTCGACACCGGAACCTGGATCTTCGGCAAGGACGTCCTGCTCCCGGCGGGCACGGTCAGCCGGATCGACGGGGAGAACCGCACGGTGTACGTGGACCTCACCAAGGAACAGGTGAAGGACGCGCCGGAGTTCGACCGCCACCGCCAGACCGGGGACCCGGGCTACCACGCCCAGGTCTCCGCGTACTACATGGCCTTCCGGATCATGTGACCGGCGCCTCGCGGGACCCACGTCTCACGTGACCGGGCCCGCCCCACGGACCGGGCACGCCCCGCGTACCCGGCTCGTCGACTGACCCGGCACGTCCCACGGACCCGGCACGCCCCGCGGACCTGGCACGCCCCACGGACCCGGCACGTCCCACGGACCGGGCGCGCCCCGCAGACCGGCACGTCGGCTGACCCGGCACGCCCCGCAGACCCGGCTCGTCGACTGACCCGGCGCATCCTCCGATCCTCCGATCGCCCCGCGCACGCGCACGCCCCGGAAGCCGGGAGCGGGGAGTCCGGCAGCCAGGCGCCACACGTACGCCCCCGAACGGCGGCGGGTCCGACCCCGAAGAGGGGTCGGACCCGCCGTCCTGTGCGCACGGCAGCCCGCCGTCCCGTACGCACGGCAGCCCGCCGCTCAGCGCGGCAGCTGCCCCTCCCGGTTGATCTCGGTCACCCGGGCCCGCAGCACCTCGCCCGGGGACGCCGGCTGTACGTCCTCCGCCGGGCAGACCCACTCCGGCCCGCCGCCCGGCGGCCGCAACCGCACCAGGTCCCCGGACCGCTCCAGCACCCGGCCGACGCGCCCGTCCCGTCCGTCCACCGCGAACGCTCCCGCCGCGGGCACAGCCGCCCCCGCCCCGGCCACCGGCACCGGCTCGGGCGGAGGCACCCCGGCTCCCGCGTCCGGGCCCGCGTCCGCACCAGCCCCCGCCCCCGCGTCCCCGCCCACCCCCGGCGCCCGCACCGCCCGTCCCGGCCCGGGCCCCGGCCCCGGCGGACACGGTCCCGCTCCGGCGCCCTCACCGGCCGCCGTCATGACCGCTCCCCGCTACCGCTCTCCTCACGGCCGCTCGCACGCTCCGCCAGCACCTCGCACAGCCGCAACGCGGTGTCGATGTTGCAGCGGCCCAGGTCGACGAGGGGCGTCGGCTCGTTGCCCGCGCAGGAGACGGGGTCGACCCGCAGCGAAGGAAGGGTCACGCCCACTCCGGCGAGCCCCTCCTTCAGCCGCGCCACCGCGTCCTCCGCCGCCCGCACCCGGTCGGCCGCCACCTTGCGCCGCTGCTCTGTCGCTTCCATGCCGCACACCTTCCACTCCAGGCAGGGACAAATGCCTGCCCACCGTGTCCAACGCGCGGCGGGCCCGGAGGAGGCGCCCCGGGAATCATCCGGCCGGAATCACCGGCATCACCCGAGCCGGGAGAAGTACCCCCAGCCGCCGGTCCCCACGGTCACCCCGCCCGCCTCCGCGAACGGCGTGCCGCCCGGGTGGAAGACGAGACCGGCGGACGAGGTCGTGGTCCAGAGGTCGGCCCGGCCGTCCCCGTCCGCGTCACCGAGGGAGAGCGCGAGCGGGTGCGATCCCCGGGGCAGGGTGCCGAGCGCGGTGGGGGCGCCCAGGCTCTTCGTACCGCTGTCGTAGGTGTACTGCCGGACGTCCCCCGCCGGGTCCCGGGCCCAGACCTCGGCCTTCCCGTCACCGTCCGTGTCGCCGGGGAGGAGGACCTCGTACTCCTTCCACTCCGGTCCGCCGATGCGCGCGGCGCTGAAGGAGAGCCAGCCGCCGTCCGCCGCGACCCGGCCCCGGTGGAGCCAGAGGCCGGTGGCGCTGGTGGCCAGGACGTCGGGGCCGCCGTCGCCGTCGACGTCGCCCGCCGCGACCGGGGAGGCGTGGGCCCAGCCGGTCTCGGACACCTTCATCACGACGCCCGGCGCGAGGTCGCCGGTGCCGGTGTTGCGGTGGAGCAGCAGCTGATCGCCCTTGCGGGCCACCACGTCCTCGTGGCCGTCGCCGTCCCAGTCGCCGCGGTGGCTGACCACCGCGCCGTTCCACTCGGGCCCGCTGCCGATCACGCGCGGGGAGCCGAAGGTGCCCCGGCCCGTCCCGGGGTAGAGGCGGAGGGTGTCGTCCTTGCGGACGGCGAGCATGTCCGGGCAGAGGTCGCCGGTCAGATCGCCCGGGACGCGGACCGCGGTCCGGGCCAGCGGCCGGGCCTCCGCCCACACCAGCTTGTGGTCCTCACCCGGCGTCAGGTCGATGTCGGCGGTCCGGGCCCGCAGCTGGGTGAAGTCCCGGCTGCCGAAGAAGGCGTGGTCGTACTTGAGCCGGTAGGTGAACGGCGCGGCGGTCGCGTAGGCCGTCGGGGCGTTCCGCCCGGCGTCGGCCTCGGCGAACGGGCCCGTACCGCACAGTCCCGTACGCATCGGTGCCAGCCCGGCGTGGCTGGGGATGGCGTTGAAGTCTCCGGTGACCAGTGCGGGGGCGCCCGCCGCCCACCGCTCCATGTTGGCGAGGAGGACCGGCGTCCCGTTCAGGGGCAGCGAGGGGGAGAGATGGGTGCCGCAGGCGAGGGTGGTCCGGCCGCCGATCGGGCCCTTGAGGCAGAGCATCCACCGCTGCTGCGGGATCGACGTCTCCGCGGGGTCGGCCAGGGCCCGGTACGCGGTGAAGTCCGCGCTCTCCCCCTTCACGAAGAGCACCTGCCCGAACTTCGTCGAACTGCCGCCCCACCGCGCGCACCCCGGGGGCTCCTGCTCACCGGCCCAGTGCGCGGTGTAGCCGACCAGCAGCTTCCGCAGGGCCTCGTACTGCCCCGTGCACATCTCCTGGAGCGCGATCACGTCGGCGGGCCCGCCCTCGGCCTCCATCCGCGACCGGAACTTCGCGGCCCAGGTGTCGGCGTCGTCCACGGTGTTCTGGCAGGTGTGCGCCCCGCAGGCGTTGTACGAGACGGTACGCACCGGGGTCGGTGGCGCCGGGTCGGCCGCCACCTTCTGCCCGCTCCCCGCCACCCCCACCGCTGCCACGAGCAGGGCCATGCCGACGGCCAGCCGGACGGCCGCGCCGCCGCGGACTCTGTGCAGTGCTCTCAAGGCCCCACCCCTACGACTCGGACTCGGACCCGGATTCGGAATCCGGAACTCGGAACTCGGACACCCGGGCGCTCGGCCGCCCGGATGTGATGATCATGTGAAGTATGAAGGGTCGTCGCCGAAGTCCCGCCCCCGCACGGACCGGAAGCGCCCCCGGTCCCCGCCCGTCCCGGCGCTAGGCTGTAGACGATCCGGCGACGGCCCGCGTGTCGCCGCCCCCGTCGACGAGGAGCGACCGCCTTGCCCGAGCAGTCCCCCGGATCCCGGCCCACCCTGGAAGCCGTCGCGGCGCGCGCGGGGGTCTCCCGGGCCACCGCCTCCCGGGTCGTCAACGGGGGCGACGGCGTCCGCAAGCCGCTGGTGGACAAGGTGCTCCAGGCGGTCGACGAGCTGGGCTACATCCCCAACCACGCGGCCCGGACCCTGGTGACCCGGCGGACGGGCGCGGTGGCCGTCGTGATCGCCGAGCCGGAGATACGGATCTTCTCGGACCCCTTCTTCTCGCAGCAGATCCGGGGCATCAGCAAGGAGCTGACCGCCCACGACACCCAGCTCGTCCTGCTGCTGGTGGAGGGGCCCGGGGACTTCGACCGGATCGCGCGCTATCTCTCCGGCGGCCATGTGGACGGGGCGCTCGCCTTCTCCCTGCACACGGACGACCCGCTGCCCGCGATCACCCGGCGGGCGGGGATTCCGACGGTGTTCGGGGGCCGGCCCAGCTGGACCGCCGACCCGGGTGACCAGGCCGTTCCGTATGTCGACGCCGACAACCGGGGCGGGGCCCGGCTCGCCGTGCGGTATCTGCGGGACCTCGGGCGGCAGCGGATCGCGCACATCGGCGGGCCGCCCGACCAGACCTCCGCGCTGGACCGCCTCGACGGCTACCGGGACGTGCTCGTCGATGTGGACCCGACGCTCGTGGCCGAGGGGGCGTTCACGGTGGAGAGCGGGGAGCGGGCGATGGCCGAGCTGCTGGACCGGCGCCCCGACCTGGACGCGGTCTTCGTCGCCAACGACCTGATGGCCTCGGGCGCGCTGCGGGTCCTGCGGGAGCGCGGGGTGGCCGTGCCGGAGCAGGTGGCGCTGGTCGGGTTCGACGACATGGACTCGGTGGCGGGGACGACGGACCCGCCGCTGACCACCGTCAACCAGGACATCGAGGCCCAGGGCCGGCTGATGGCCCGGCTGCTCCTGCGCGGCCTGGACCGCGACCGTACGGGGAACGGCCCGGCGCCGGAGTCGGTGATCACCCCGACCACGCTGGTACGCCGCGCCTCGGCGTGACGCCCGGCCTCGGCGTGACGCCCGGGGCGCAGGCGCGCGTACGGCGGCCCCTGGGCGCATGAGTACGGCGGGCCGCCGCCCTGAGGAGCCGGAGACCCGCCGCACCGATCGTGCCCGCAGTCGAGCTGTTCACACCTGCGGGATGTTCTTCACCGTCATGTCCACACGTACGGAATGTTCTCCTCCGTCGCGCCTACACGTACGGGATGGTTCTCGCCGTCCGTCTAGACGTACGGGATCCTGAGCACCGCCGCGTCCGTGCCCGTCTGGACCTGGGAGGTGCCGTTGCCGAGCGCGTTCCAGATCTCCAGGCGGACGGTGCCGTTCTTCAGCTCGCCCAGGCTGCCGGTGGTGGCCCGGACGCCCGCCGCCTGCGTGTACTCCTCCCACCCGTTGACCGGGTCGGTGGCGAAGTAGCGGAAGGTCTCGATGCGGTCGAAGGTGCCGTCGCCGGTCAGGTCGTAGCTGACCCGGACCTGCGGGGCGAGCCCGACCCTGGTGCCCGCGTCGACCCGGAGGCGGAACGCGGTGGCGGCGCCGGCGGAGACCTTGCCGTTGACCCGCTTGATCTCGTAGACGGTCGGGCGGTACGGGGTGCCGTCCCGGTTGACCCCGTCGGCCGAGGCGATGGTGTCGGCGCCGGCCGGGTCGGTGGTCGCCGTGGTGAGGACGCCACCGGTCTTGAGGCGGAAGGTGTTGCCCGTGGACGGGTTGCCCGGGTCGGGGTTGCCGGGGTCCGGGTTGCCGGGGTCGCTGCCGCCGGGGCCCGTGCTGACGGCCGTCGAACGGGCGGGCACGGACAGGGTCTTGCCGTCGGAGAACGTCACCGTACGGGTCGAGGATCCGTGGTTGTGGGCGGTGTAGGTGCGGGTGCCGTTCTTGGAGAACACGGCCGAGGTCGGGATGTCCCCGCTGACCGTCATCTCCGGTGCGCCGACCGCGTTCAGGGTGTTGATCCAGTGGTAGGTGTGCGCCTTGGACTCACCCTGCTCGGGGGTGTAGTTCCCGTTCACCCCGTCCCACTTGGCCTTCGCGGAGGCCGGGTCGGCCAGCGCCTCGAACTCCCAGAGGAGGTCGCGCCACTCCTGGGCCGGTCCGCCGTTCTCGCGCTCCATCTCGGCGATGTTCCGCTTGATGGCCGCCTTCTCGCGGGCCAGGTGGAGTGAACCACCGGTCACGGGGAGGACGTTGATGCCGTGGATCTCCTCCGGGTTGGCGGTCCACCAGGTGGCGTAGGCGCCGCCGCTGCCCCAGACCATGCCGACGGTGTCGTGGCGGAAGGAGGAGGGGAAGACCTGCTCGTTCGCGTCGAACCAGTACTGGGTGATCGCCTCGGACTCGGTCGTCAGCAGGTAACTGCCGAGGTCACGGAGGGAGTTGTCGCCCATGGCCGAGCCCCAGAGCACCAGTGCGGCGCTGAGGTTGATGGACTCCGACGAGGACTCCTGGTTGTTGCCCGCGGCGAAGCCCTGGTGGCCGGAGGCCCAGCTGTGGCCCGCGTAGATGTCGAAGCCGCGCAGGAAGGGGTAGGCGGAGTCGGTACGGCTGGGGTTGGCGGTGTCGCGGATGAGGTGCTTGACCATCGTGCCCCAGGCCGAGTCGGCCGCCCAGGCCTGGTCGTACTGGGCGATGATCGCCGCCGCGTAGACGTAGTAGCTGTAGTGGAAGTGGTGGTCGTTGAGTTCGGTGTCGCTGCCGTACGAGGCCGGGTAGCCGGTGAGGGTCTTCCAGTCCTTGTCGTAGCTGAACTCACTGGCCCCGCCCGCCGTGAACCACTCCTGGAGGCGGCCCTTCATCAGGCCGAGGAGCTTGTCGCGGGTGGCGGTCTGGCCGATCTGGTCGGCGACGGGCACCAGCTGGGCGAGCCGGCCGAGCGCCTTGCCGGTCCAGTAGGTGTCCGTGGCGCCCGAGAACGGGTCGGAGGCGTTGGCGACCTCGTTGAGATAACCGGTCAGCCGGGCCCGGTCGACGCCGTCGGAGACGGGCAGCGCGGGCACCACGCCGTTGTTGCGCTGGCTGGTGGTGAAGGAGGCGGACTCGCGCACCTTCATCGTGCCGCGCGGCGAGACGTACGTGTACGGGGTCAGCGCGTCGGTCGTGTGCAGCCACTGGTGGCGGTAGAGCGCCTGGAGCGTGCCGCGCTCGGTGCCCTCCCGGGCCTCCGTGGTCAGGGTGTAGGTCGCCCGCACGTTGCCGCCGGTGGTCTGCCAGGACACCTGGGAGCCGGTGACGAAGCTGAAGGCGTACTTCCGGTAGGTGGCCAGCGCGTCCGTGGAGGGGAGCACGGCGAGGGAGAAGTAGTCCTTGGAGCCCAGCCCGGCGGTGATCGTGGTGCCGGAGATGTTCCAGTTCGACCCGGTCGGCGCGAAGAGGGCGTAGTGGTGCCCGGCGACCGTGATGCCGACGACGTTGCCCTGGTTGGAGAAGACCGTGGGCGTGGAGGCGGTCGTGATCCGTGCGTCGCCGCCGGACCCCTTGGCGTACACGAACGGCATGCCGTGGCCGATGGTGGCCCGGAAGGTGCGGGAGCCGTCCGCCCAGTAGGGGGTGACCGTCCAGTCGGACCAGGCGTCGGCCTTGGTGTCCGGGGAGTTCAGGCCGGTGAGGCCGACGGTGAGGTCGGCCTTGTGGGCGTACTCGTACTGGCGGCCGTCCCCGACGATCGCGGGCGTGGTCGGGTAGCCGACCTCCAGGCCGGAGGCCTTGGCCTGGTAGGTGAGCGGGTGCCCGTACATGGGGGTGGAGTACGGGTTGTCGCCGTAGCGCTGGAAGGCGAGCGAGGACCACCAGTCGTTGGTCGGGACCGGGTTGTTCCGGGCGGCGGCGGTCACCTTGGGGGTGACCGGGGCGCCGGTGTTCGTCGTCGGGCCCTGGGTACCGGCGGGGCGGGAGTCGGTGTAGCTGCCGGCACCGGCGGGGATGGTGGCGGCGGCCGCGGGGGAGGCGGCGGGGCCCAGGGTCACGGCGGCCAGTGCGGCGGCCAGGAGCGCGGCGGCAGCGGGTCTGGCTCCGGTTCGGGAGACGAGTCTGGAGAGGGAGGCTTGCACGAGCAGCACCTCGATCATGGGGGGGCGAAGAGCGCGTTCGAGAGCGCTCTCAAGTGTCAAGGAACGTAAAACTCCTGAAACGTGAGTGTCAAGAGATGGCGCACGAGAGGCAGTTGGACGGCGACCGGATGTAACGCCAACCTGTTATGCGTTCGAGTCTTGACGGGGCGGGGGTGGTGGGGGACGCTCCAGACGCAGGTTTTGAGAGCGCTCTCAACGCGCTCGGTTCATCCCGGAGCCAAGGGAGGCTTCCCATGCCCATCGCCCGAGCCGCCAAGAGAGCCAGCGTCCGCCTCGGCGCGGTCGTCCTCGCCGGGGCCCTCCTCGCCGCCTGTGGATCCGGATCCGGCGACTCGTCGGACGACTCCGGCAGCGCGGGCGGGAAGATCACGCTCACGATCGACCTCTTCGGGTCCTTCGGCTTCAAGGAGGCCGGACTCTACGAGGAGTACCAGAAGCTCCACCCGAACGTGACGATCAAGCAGAGCGACACCCAGGACGAGGTCGACTACTGGAAGTCGCTCCAGACCCGCCTGGCGGGCGGCGGCGGGCTCGCGGACGTGCAGGGGGTGGAGGTGGGCCGGATCGCCTCGGTCACCCAGCAGCAGTCCGACAAGTTCCAGGACCTGAAGGAATTCGGCGCCGACAAGCTCAAGGGCGAGTTCGCCGAGTCCAAGTGGCAGGCGGCGACCACCGAGGACGGCAAGATCCTCGGCCTCGGCACCGACGTCGGCCCCGAGGCGATGTGCTACCGCACCGACCTCTTCGAGCAGGCCGGGCTGCCCACGGACCGCGAGGAGCTCGCGAAGAAGTGGTCCACGTGGGAGGGCTACCTGGAGCTGGGCAAGGAGTACAAGAAGAAGGCCCCCGCCAAGAGCGCCTGGCTGGACAGCGTCGGCTCGCTCTACGCGATCATGATCGGCCAGGAGAAGGAGCGTTACTACGACGCCTCCGGCGAGCTGATCTACGACAAGAACCCCGCGGTCAAGAAGGCCTGGGACACCTCCGTGGCGGCGGCCGAGGCGGACCTGAGCGCCAAGCTCGACCAGTGGTCCCCGCAGTGGAACCAGGCGTTCGCAGCCGGTTCGTTCGCCACGATCCCCTGCCCGGCCTGGATGCTCGGCTACGTCAAGGGCCAGGCCGGTGACGCGGGCAAGGGCAAGTGGGACATCGCCAAGCTGCCCGGCGGGGCCGGCAACTGGGGCGGCTCGTACCTCTCCATCCCGCGTGCGGCCAAGCACAAGAAGGAGGCGTACCAGCTGATCGAGTGGCTGACCGCCCCCGAGCAGCAGGCGAAGGTCTTCCAGAAGCAGGGCAACTTCCCCTCCGCCACCGGCACCATCGAGCAGATCGCGGACGCCAAGGACGAGTACTTCTCCAACGCCCCGATCGGCCAGATCTTCGGTGACGCGGCCAAGGAGTCCCCGGTGCAGGTGCTGGGCGTCCACGACCAGAACGTGATGCAGCAGCTGACCAACGCGCTGAGCGAGGTCGAGCGGAAGGGCGTCTCGTCGGAGAAGGCGTGGGAGACGGCGAAGAAGGGCGTGGCGAACGTGATCGGCTGACCCCGGTCCACACCGCTCCTCCTCCCCTCCCCCGTCTCTCCTGGGGCCGGTCCACCGGTGCGCACGACGGTGGACCGGCCCCGCTCCCGTACACCTCCCTCTCCGTCCCCTCCTCCCCGCAACTGATCGCCCCCGACCCCGAAGGGCCGCACCGTGTCCCTCACCGCCACCGCGAAGGCGGGGCCCAGCCGCCCCGCCGGAACCGGACCCGGGCCCGACGACGGCCGGGCTGCAACGCTCCGGCGTACCTGGCGCAAGGCATCGCCGTACGCCTACATCGCCCCCTTCTTCACCCTCTTCCTCGCCTTCGGCCTCTTCCCGCTCCTCTACACGGCGTTCGTCTCCCTCTACCGGGTCGAACTCCAGACGAGCGGCGAGATGGAGTGGCGGGGCATCGCCAACTACACGGCGCTCTTCACCGACGAGTACTTCTGGATCTCGCTGCGCAACACGTTCACCATCGGCGTGCTGTCCACGGTCCCGCAGCTCGCGATGGCGCTGGGCCTCGCGCACCTGCTCAACTACAAGCTGCGCGGGCGGACATTCATCCGGACGGCGATCCTGCTCCCGTACGCGACCTCCGTCGCCGCTGCCACGCTGGTCTTCGCGCAGCTCTTCGGCCGGGACTTCGGGCTGATCAACTACGCGCTGGGGCTGGTCGGGTTCGACCCGGTGGACTGGCAGACGGGCACGGTCGCCTCGCAGATCGCGGTGTCGACGATCGTGATCTGGCGGTGGACGGGGTACAACGCGCTGATCTACCTGGCGGGGATGCAGTCGATCCCGCACGAGCTGTACGAGGCGGCGGAGATGGACGGGGCCTCGCGCTGGCGCCAGTTCATCCACGTCACGCTGCCGGGACTGCGCCCCACGATCATCTTCACGGTCATCATCTCGACGATCGGGGCGACCCAGCTCTTCGGTGAGCCGCTGCTGTTCGAGGGTTCGATCTCGGGCGGTATCTCGCACCAGTACCAGACGCTCGGCCTGTACATGTACGAACAGGGCTGGGGTTTCTTCCACCTGGGCCGGGCCGCGGCCATCGCCTGGGTGATGTTCGTCGTGATCGTGGTGCTCGTCGGGGTCAACGCCCTGATCGTGCGCCGCCGCGCTCGCAAGGAGGCCGGCCGATGACCGCGCTCGCCGCACCGCCGACGGCCCCCGAGAAGGACGGCCCGCTCCAGACCTCTCCCGGGAAGCGGGTACGCAAGGGGGGCGCGGGCCGGACGATGAAGGGCGGCTGGCTCTCGTACCTCATCCTCGGCTTCGCCCTGCTCCTCTCGGCGTTCCCCTTCTACTGGACGATCGTGACGGCCAGCCGGTCCAACGCGGACATGGCGAAGGTGCCGCCGAGCCTGCTGCCGGGCCCGAACCTGATCAAGAACTTCGAGCAGGTCCTCGAAGAGGCGGACATCGGCAAGGCGCTGCTGAACTCGCTGATCGTGTCGTCGTCGATCACGATCGGCACGGTGCTCTGCTGCACCCTGGCCGGCTTCGCCTTCGCCAAGCTGAAGTTCAAGGGCCGGAACGCGCTGCTGACGCTGACGATCGGGACGATGATGATCCCGCCGCAGCTCGGGGTGATCCCGCTCTTCATGCTGATCGCCGAACTCCAGTGGGTGAACCAGCTCCAGGCGGTGATCCTGCCGGGCCTGGTCTCGGCCTTCGGGGTCTTCTTCATGCGCCAGTACCTGGTGCAGTCGCTGCCGGACGAACTGATCGAGGCGGCCCGGGTGGACGGGGCCTCCACGGCCCGCATCTTCTGGTCGATCGTGATCCCGATCGCACGGCCGGGGATGGCGGTGCTGGGGATGCTCACGTTCATGACGGCGTGGAACGACTTCTTCTGGCCGATCATCGCGCTCTCCTCGCAGGAGCCGACCGTGCAGGTGGCGCTGCGGCAGCTGGGCGGCGGCTATGTCAACGACCAGTCGGTGATCATGGCGGGCACGCTGCTGGGCACGCTGCCGGTGCTGCTGGTGTTCGGCCTGCTCGGCCGGCAGATCGTCGGCGGGATCATGCAGGGCGCGGTGAAGGGCTGAGGCGACCGGTTCCAGGTCGCTCCCCGTCCCCTTCTCTCCCTTTCTCCCCCTCTCCCCTCCCTCCCCTCCCCTCCCCTGACGTCCTCCCCTCACATCTGGAGAGTCCATCTCATGACAGCTGTCGACGCACGCCCGGAATCCACGGCGGGTGCCCGCGTGGAATCCGCCACGGACGCCTCCGCGGCCCCCCGCCCGGAGGCCGGCACGGTGCTCCGCTTCCCGGCCGGATTCCGGTGGGGCACGGCCACCGCCGCGTACCAGATCGAGGGCGGGGCCACGGAGGACGGCCGTACGCCGTCCATCTGGGACACCTTCAGCCGCACCCCCGGCAAGGTCCGCAACGGCGACACCGGGGACATCGCCGCCGACCACCTGCACCGGATGCCCGAGGACGTCCGGCTGATGAAGGAACTGGGCGTCACGGACTACCGGTTCTCGGTCTCCTGGCCCCGGGTCCAGCCGACCGGCCGGGGCCCGGCGGTCGAGCGCGGCCTCGACTTCTACCGCCGCCTGGTGGACGAGCTGCTGGGTGCGGGCATCAGACCGGTCGCGACGCTCTACCACTGGGACCTGCCGCAGGAGCTGGAGGACGCGGGCGGCTGGCCGGAGCGGGACACGGCGCACCGGTTCGCGGAGTACGCGGGCCTGGTGGCGGGGGCGCTGGGCGACCGGGTCTCGACGTGGACGACGCTCAACGAGCCCTGGTGCGGGGCGTTCCTCGGGTACGGGAACGGGGTCCACGCCCCCGGCCGGACCAGCGACCTGGCCGCTCTGCGCGCGGCGCACCACTTCAACCTGGCGCACGGCGGGGCGACCCGGGTCCTGCGCGACCGCCTCCCGTCCACGGCGGAGATCTCCCTCACCCTGAACCTCCACGCGCTGCGCCCGCTGACGGACACCGACGCCGACCGGGACGCGGTGCGGAGGATCGACGCGGTGGCGAACCGGATCTTCCTGGACCCGGTCTTCCACGGGCGGCTTCCGGAGGACCTGGTGGCGGACACGGCGGCGGTGACGGACTGGTCGTTCGTGAAGGCGGGTGACCTGGAGGTCACGTCGACCCCGATCGACTCGCTGGGCATCAACTACTACTCCCCGAGCGTGGTTTCGGCGGGCAGCTCCGAGTCGCCCTCCCCCTGGGCGGGGGCCGAGGAGCACGTGGCGTTCACCCCGGCGGAGGGCCCGCGCACGGCGATGGACTGGCCGGTGGACGCGGACGGCCTGTACGAACTGCTGACCCGCCTGCGCGACGAACTCCCGGGCCTGCCGCTGCTGGTGACCGAGAACGGGGCGGCGTACGACGACTACGCGGACCCGGAGGGCCAGGTCCACGACCCGGAGCGGGTGGCGTACCTGGACGCGCACCTGGGGGCGGTGCACCGGGCGATCGAGGACGGGGTCGACGTACGCGGGTACTTCCTGTGGTCGCTGCTGGACAACTTCGAGTGGGCGTACGGCTACAGCAAGCGGTTCGGCATCGTGCACGTGGACTTCGCGTCGCAG
This sequence comes from Streptomyces araujoniae, assembly GCF_050871195.1. Taxonomy (NCBI): domain Bacteria; kingdom Bacillati; phylum Actinomycetota; class Actinomycetes; order Kitasatosporales; family Streptomycetaceae; genus Streptomyces; species Streptomyces araujoniae. The sequence continues at coordinate 4,431,126 of NZ_CP194070.1, read as the reverse complement.
CGCCGGACGCCGAAGGACAGCGCGCGCTGGTACGCGGACGTCATCGCGCGGGGCGGGGTGACGGCGGAGGGCTGAGGGGCCTGGGGACCGGGCTCGGGGCGGCGGGGCCTTGGGGCCTCCGGGGCGGGCGTCGGGGCCTTCTGGCCTTGGGGCCTCCGGGGCGGGCGCCGGGGCGTCGGGGGCCTGATGGGCCTGCGGGCCACGGGGCCTTGGGGCCTCCGGGGCGGGCATCGGGGGCCTGATGGGCCTCGGGGTCCGGAGCTCCGGGCCTCCGGGCCTCCGGCCCCAGGGCGGCGGAGTCGGCCGGGGCGCGGGCCGGGGCGCGGGCCGGAACCGGCTGAAGGGACCCTCGGCTCGTGCCCCCTCCCCTCTCCCCCCGTCGGCTACCCGTTGTTACGTGCCTGCAGGGCGTGAATGGCCGCGACGAGGGCGCGGACCAGGACGTCCCAGCTGGCCTTCGCGGTCTCGATCGCTCCGGGGTCCACCACCCCTGGTGTGCAGATAGACGTGCTTCCTCCCGGACCCCCGCAGCCCGGCGACCATGGCGGTGGTCTCCGGGGCCCTCATGATCCGGTCCCTGATCTCCCCGTAGGGAATGGTCCGCGATCGATCACGCCGCCAGGAGCCTGAGGGCAGAGTGGAGTGGCCGGAGGGGCAGTGTGGGGTGTGGCGTGCAGGGGCGTCGCGACGGCCCACGTACTCAGCCCGCCTGCAGTTCCCGGATGATCCGGTCGGCCGCCTTGCGAATCGCCGCTCCTGCCCATCGGCGGGAACCGAAAGCACCATGGGTCGGCGGGAGCCGCAGGGCCTGCGCTGTCGGACGTGCGCGGGTGCCCCGCCGCAGCCCCGAGGCCGCAGGGCCCGCCATATCCCCGTTAGCCTGTGCGAAGGGTTCGCCTACGGGGGCGTCCTGCCGGACGGGGGAGAACAGCGCACATGGCCGAGGAAGAGGAATCAGGCACCGGAAACCGCAACGTCCCGCTGCCCTACGCGCCCCTGCCACCCGGCGCAAGCGGCCCGTTGGACCCACCGCCGCTCGGGGCCCCGCCCCCGGGATTCGGGCCGCAGCTCGTCATCGCGGAGGGCGTCCTCACCAAGGCGGCGGGGGCGGCCGACCGGGTCTTCGACGCCTTTCACGGCCCGGCCCGGTCGGTGGACGAGCCGACCGGGAAGGCGGCCAGGGAGCTGGCGGGACGGGAGAGCGCGGCAGCCCTCCGGACCTCGCTGAAGAACTGGCAGAACCAGTCGAAGGCCGCCGAGACCTGGCTGACCCGGATCGCGGAGAGCCTGCGTGCCTCGTCCGGGACGTACACCTCGACCGAGAAGGGCGTGGAGCAGCAGTTCAGCGTCCTGAGGACGTACGGCTGATGCCCGCCTTCTACCGGGAACTCCTCGAAACCGACCTGTCGGTCCTGGACGGCCTCGCCGACAAGTGGCGGGAGGCCCACACCGGAACGGAGAAGCTGCCGAAGCGACTGATGGACGAGGTCCTCAAGCCGCTTCGCGACAAGGGGTATTGGGAGGGGGCGGCCGCCCCGCACGCCTGGTCGCTGATCGATGACATCGCCCGCCAACTGGCAGCCGCCACCAAGGTGGCCGAGGCATTGTCCGGCGTGCTCGACGACGCGGTGGCCGACCTCAAGGCCATCCGGCGCGAACTCACGGACGCGGTACGGCGGGCGCGGGACCAGGGGCTGGCGGTGGACGCCTCGGGCACGGTCTCCGGATACATCACCGCCGAGCAGCAGATCCCCATGGGTCAGCGCACCCAGAGCGCCCATCACACCGAGCTGGCCCAGGACGAGATCAACGGAATCGTCCGCCGGGGCATCACCGCCGACCAGAACCTGTCCATGGCGCTCATGGCGGACGTCGGTCTCGGCTCGTGGTTCAACAGCGCGCCCCAGCACAGCTCGATCGACACGACCGACCGGATCGGCGTCGACGATTACAACGCCTACCACCGTGCCCTGGCAGGAAAGGACCCCTATCCGAAGGGCAGGGACGACAGCCCCTACGGGCTCGGGCTGGACTACGTCACCGGTATCGGCCCCCGCCACAAGGACTTCACGAACGGCGACCGGATGGCCGGCCTGATGCAGTCCATGGAGAGCATGAAGGACATCCGGAAGCAGACGGTCGAGCAGTGGGAGCAGACCGGGGAGAAGGAAGGCCAGGCAGCTTTCTCCATCTCCGCGTCCGGCAAGGCGGGCGCCGCGAAGAAGCTGCTCACCGAGGATCTGCCCGCCATCATCACGAACGACCCCGACCACCTGGGTGAGGCCTTCATGGGCTCGTACAACGTCGACTACGTGGTGCGGGGGCAGGATCCGGACGGTTCGCTGGTGGTCGAGTACACCTTGAACAACACGACGAGTTCCGAGTCCGCCCTGCACTTCATCGGCTACTACGACTGGTTGAAGTACGCCGAGATCGCCGACGGTCCGCTGACGAGCGCGGTCAGCCAGACGGTCACCTGGACCGAACGCATCCCCGGGAAGGGCAAGTGAGGCGCGTCCGGCGGGCGGGCCGCCATCCCATGATCACGTGGCCGGTCGTGGCGACAGCGCTCACGACACTGTTCCTCGCCACCGGATGTTCCGGGGACACGGCCCGCTGTGGGCCGCCCCCACTGGACGAGGTCAGCCAGAACGACCTGTACGGCACCTACACGGGCCCGCACGGGGCCCGCCTGACCCTGACGAACATCGGCGGCACCACCGTCACCTTCACAGCCCGGAACTGGCCCGCCGAGAACGGTGTGGGCATTCTCCGGAAGGACGCCGAGACCTTCGACGGCCAGGGCACCTGGTCCCTGACGAGCGCCCCGGGCGAGGACGGCCTGATCCGCCTGGGCTTCGAGGACCGCGAGGCAGTGCAGCCCGGCCCGCCGCTCTATCAACTGGCGGTGGGCAAGGGAGATGTGAGTGGGAAGCCGATGCTGTTCGCGCGATTGGGTGACCCGGATGTGTGCCGGGTGTACGAGTTGAAGCCGTAGGAGCGAACCGCCTCGGGCCGTCCGGACTCGCCGATCAGGGACTGTGGTCGCACGCACCGAGCCTCGCACAACCGCGCACTTCTGAGGAGACAGGCCGCGGGTGAGAGCCTCAGTTCCGTTGCGGCAGAGGCCCTTTCGGAACCGATGCTCGCCGCATGTGCTCCCCGCCCAGCCCGCCGCGTCGCCCAGGTCCGCCCACCGTCCCACGGCGGAGGAACTGGCCACCGGGCTGCACGTACGCCCGGAGGCGGGCCCTGGGCTCATCGCCCTACGAGCAGTCCTCCGCCATTCCCGGCTGTACCCCGTCGACTCGCTCCCCATAGCGCGCCTGGGAGCAAGGTGGCAGGCCGCCGACAAGGGGCTGAGGCGGGGGTGGGGTGGCGGCTCTGGTGAAGGGGGTTGAGTTGCGGGCGGTGGGACGCCGAGCTCACCGCTGCGGTGGCGGGGCCGGAGCCGGAGGCTCGTCCGGCGGGGTGGACAGCGTGGCCACGACCGGAACAATGGGGACTGGACTCGCACCGCGTGCCACTACCGAGTTGAGGTCGATACGCCCGTTTCTCGGAAAGTGATGGAAAACAGTAAATCGGCCGCATAGACCCGCAGGCCAGGAACTATGGTCCCAGCGCCTGCGGGGGTGGTCCCGGGAAGAACTGACTGGTCAGCACGCTCTTACCATGGTCCCCGCGCTTGCGGGGGTGGCCCCTGATCGTCGTCGTCTGCCCAGTTGACGTACGGATGGTCCCCGCGCGTGCGGGGGTGGTCCCTGGGCGGCGGTACACCCCGGCGGGCCCGGGATATGGTCCCCGCGCCTGCGGGAGTGGCCCCGCGTACGCGGGCTCCGCAGTCGTCTCGGCGGCATGGTCCCCGCATCTGCGGGGGTAGTTCTCGGGGAGCCATCCATGTACTCGTTTCCCAGGGCGTGCGCCCTCCGAAGCACCGCGAAGGACGGCCGGCAGAAGATGCGCAGCCCCGGATCTAGCGGCGGCAGCCGGCGCTCGGTGCAGGCGCTCAGTGGTCGTACGCCCCGCACAGGCCCCGGCCGCCGCCTTCCGCCGCTACCGTCCCGCAGCGTTACGGAGGTCACGCCCGCGCCGCATACTCCGCGAGGGCGAGCGCGCAGTGAACGGTACGGCCGTCCTCGCTGACTCCCCACGCGTCGGCCAGCGCCTCCACGATGCTCAGGCCACGACCGCCCTCCGAGGTCTCGTCCACGGCCCGGAGCACAGGACGCACGGGAGAGCTGTCCTCCACCCGCATCGTCAGATGCGTGACGTCGGCACACCAGGTGACGGTGATGTCCTCTCCGCCTCCGTACTGGAAGGCGTTCGTCACCAGCTCCGTGAGGACGAGCGCGGCCACGTCGATGCAGGGTCTCAAGTCCCACAGCGTGAGGAGCGCACCGTTCATGCGCCGCAGTTGTCCGGGGCGGCGCCGGTCTTCCGACGCCATCGGCTGTCCGGCGGGGGTCGACCGCACGATGCTGACTTGGCATCGCCGAATCATGGGCGCACTTCTCCCGGCGTCGTCGTGAACCTGCTGCTCTTGTCGAGCAGGCACGGTGGTGGTCATGGGGTCGCGTCCTCCGAGGTGGTTTCCCGGGCCCGCGCCGCGTCGCCGCGCGGGCCGCACGTGACTCGTGTCAGGTGCCGGACGGCGTGAACGGCTGTGCCACGGGTTCCCTCACCCGTACGTCCAGCACGAAGTTCAGCTCGTCCACGAGGTCGATCACCTCGTCCACTTCCAGACGGAGGTACGCCGGACCCTGCGCACTTCCACCGAAGGTGATCACCAGCGGCAGGTCGAAGTACGTCTCCTGCCTCTGTACGTCGATGACGCGCGCGACGGGTCGATCAGGGATGCGCTCGGCCCGCCAGGTGCAGTGGGGGTCGTACTTCGGTAGTGCGCTCATGGCTCTCACCTTCCGTGCGGACTTCGGATCTTTCTGTCACGAGCATCGGCGTTGCTGGCTACGCTCGGAAGGGGGTTTCTGTAGCCCTATCCCCCCAGGACACAGGGGAGTTGGAATGCCCAAACGCGCGTCCGATTCGAGCGGGGAGGCGTCCGCCCGCAAGATGCTGCACGAGACGCTGAAGCGGCTGCGGGACCGGTCCGGGCTGAGTCTGGAGGAGTTGCACGACGAGACGACGTACGACCGGTCGTACCTGCACAAGCTGGAGACGGGGGCCCGCCTGGGCTCGCTGGAGGTCATGGCGGCGCTCGACAAGGTCTACGGCACGGGTGATCAACTGCAACAGCTCTGGGAGCTGGCCCGGGACGATGCCTTCGGCAGCCGGTACCAGCGGTTCATGAGGCTGGAGCGGGAGGCGACGGTTCAGTATCAGTACGCGAGCAGCACCATTCCGGGACTGCTCCAGACGAGGGCGTACGCGACGGAGGTTCTGGAGCAGGCGCGCCCCCGGGACGCGGCGGCGCTGCAGGAGGATGTCGACGCGCGTATGAGCCGTCAGTCCATCCTGGAAAGCGAGGACGCTCCGTACTTCCGGGCGATACTCGACGAAGCGGTGTTCCACCGAGCGGCCTCGCAACCTGCCGTCTGGCTTGAGCAGTTGGAGGCCCTGCTGGAGTGGCAGAAGCGGCCGAACGTGACGCTTCAGTTACTGCCCTTCTCCGCAGGTCTGCATGATCTGATGGGTGGTTCACTGACCGTCCTGTGGCTGGCCAACGGCAAGGCCGTGGCCTACCTGGAGGGCAGCAAGTCCGGTGAACTGGTTGAGGACTCAGGACGCGTCGAGGAGCTGCGGTTGTCCTACGATCTGGAGCGAGACAAGGCGCTCTCTCCGGAGCAGACAACCGAGTTCATCCAGCAGTTGGTCAAGGAGATCCGATCATGCCTTTCCGCCGAGCCGACCTGACTTCCGCGACCTGGCGGAAGTCCTCGTACAGCAACTCCGACGGCGGTCAGTGCGTCGAGGTGTCCGACGACTTCCCGGGCGTCGTCCCGGTCCGCGACTCGAAGCGGCCGGAAGGACCGGCCGTCATCTTCGCCGCCTCCGCCTGGTCGGTGTTCGTCAACGACGTGCGCTGAGCCCTTCCGGCGCCCTGCGGCTCCCCGGCCATGCCTGAGTCCCAGTGGACCCCGCCCCGGCGGGGTCCACGCGCTGCCCGCCCGAATCCAGTCACTGCCCCGCAGCTGATCAAGGAGATCCGAGCATGCAATACCGCCGAGCCGACCTGACCTCCGCAACCTGGCGCACGTCCTCGCACAGCAACTCCGACGGCGGTAACTGCGTCGAAGTGGTCGACGGCCTTCCAGGTCTCGTCCCCGTCCGCGACTCCAAGCAGCCGGAAGGACCAGCCGTCATCTTCGGCGCCCCCGCGTGGACGGCGTTCGTCAACGACATGCGCTAAGCCCCGCCTGCGTCCTGCGGCTCCCCGCCCCGGCGGGGTTCATGCCCTGTTCGCCCGGTCCAGTCACTGCACCACAGCTGATCAAGGAGATCCGAGCATGCCTTCCCGCCGAGCCAACCTGACTTCCGCGACCTGGCGGAAGTCCTCGTACAGCAACTCTGACGGCGGCGACTGCGTCGAGGTGTCCGACGACTTCCCGGGTGTCATCCCCGTCCGCGACTCCAAGCAGCCGGAAGGACCAGCCCTCGTCTTCGGCGCCCCCGCCTGGGTCGCGTTCGTCAACGACGTGCGCTGAGCCCTGCCAGCACACGCCTCAAGTCCTGCGGAGCACAGGAGAGTTCCCTGGTCCCGCGCGAGCGGGGCTCCGGCGCCTGTGGGCGCCCAACGGGTCACCCCGCCCACCTCCCCGTGAAGAACGCCAGGGCCACCAGGGCCGCCAGCGGGGCCGAGACGCACAGGTACGCCGTCCGGAACCAGGGGCGGCGCAGGCTCACGGCCGCCAGGCCGATCCACAGCGGCCACCACAGCAGCGTCGCCCGGGGGATCGACGTGTACCAGTACGACGTTCCCAGCGCCCACAGGCTCAACGCCACGTACACCGCCTCCGGCCATCGGCCATACCGTGCGAGCAGCGCGACGAGGGCCACGCCCATCAGCATCGCCGCCAACTCGGCCTGGAACATGGCCGCGTAGCCCGTCGTGTGCACGCCGTCGAACGCCGCGTTCCAGGTGTTCGCCCACGCCTCCCACGGGGTGTGGAACTCCCGGTACCAGCCGCGCTCCTGCGCGTGCTTCCAGGCCATCCAGTCGCCCGTGTGCGCGTGCAGATACCAGCTGTACGCCAGTGGCGGCAGCCCGGGCAGCGCCAGCCAGGCCACCCCACGCCAGGCCGTCCGCCGCCCTCTCCCCTTCCCCGCCCGCTTCCCCGTACCCGCCTGGAGCGCCGTGACCACGAACAGCACCGCTACCGCCGCCGCCAGGAACAGACCGCTGACCCGCACCGTCGTCGCCAGAGCCGTCAACGCGCAGGCCCACGCCCACTGGTGGCGCCGGGCCGCCAGCCAGGCCGGGAGCGCGAAGGCCAGGAACAGGGCCTCCGTGTAGCCGGCCGCGAGGAAGACCGCGCACGGGGAGAGCAGGAAGAACAGGACCGTACGGTGACCGGCTCCGTCCTCGGGGACGTACGAGCGGGCTATTCGGGAGAGCGCCAGCACGGCCACCGCCCCGGCTACCAGCGAGATCAGCAGGCCCGCCGCCGTCCAGTCCGGGATGACGACATGGACCGCCCGCAGGAGGAGCGGGTAGCCCGGGAAGAACGCCTCCCTGTTGTCCCAGTCGCCCAGCCACGGGCCCGCGCCCGCCGGGAAGTAGCCGTCGCGCGCTATGTGGAGGTAGTGGTTCGCGTCCCACTGCTGGAACGGGGCGAGCAGCGGCGCCGCCTCCCGCACATCCGAGCCCCGGGGAAACAGCCACCGGGCGCCGTGGGCCATGGTCCACAGGGACAGACGCGTCAGCAGGTAGAGCTGGAGCACCCTGCGGTCGGCCGGGGTGAGCCAGGATGCCCACCGGTCTCGGCGGGGCACCTCGGATGCGTACGGTACGGGCCTGACCGGCCGGTTCGCCCGGGGCGCGGAGGTGGCGCCCAACCGGGGCTCGGCCGGGCGCAACCCAGGGGATGAAATAGGCACTCGGGCACCTTTCGGGCGCGCCCGGGGCGCGCGGGATCACCCGGATCGCCCGGTGGAGCCGCCAGGGCACGGGGGGGGGAGGCAGGGAAGGAAGGAGGGTGCTTACGCGGGCGGGTCGCCTGCCGTCCTGGCGCCGCCCTCCGCGATCACGGGCTCGACGTCGACCCGAGCGTCGAGGTCGGCGTCGAGCCGGGCGCCCCCGTGGACGTCGACGGAGCCGTCGGCGCCTCCGCCGTCGGCATGCCTCCCGGCGCGGACGAACCGGGCGCGGACGAACCAGGCGTGTACGAACCGGAGGGGTGCGATCCCGGGCCCGTCCCCTGCGTCCCCTGCGCCCCCGGCATCGTCGTGCTCGGCGTCGGCGGCTCCGTCACGGTTCCGGCGGGCGGCGGGGGCGAGGGGGACGGGTAGCTGGGGGACGGGCTCGTCGCCGGAGGGGCGGGGGCCGGGGTGACCGGGTGGAGGCCGACCGCCACCGCGCCGCCACCGCCCACCACCAGGCAGACCCCCACCGCGAGCGCCGCCATCCGGCGCCGCTGGGCGCGCATGCCGCGTTCGGTGATGTGGGCCGCCGGGTCCGCGACCGCGCGGCCCTGGCCGAACTCCCCGGCCTGGTGGAACAGGGTCCTCAGCGGATCCTGCGCTCCCCGGGGCTCCTCCGGGCCCGACGGGTCCCGTGGTTCAGACATCAGGAGCCTCCTCCATGCGGGGGTCCCGCAGCCGGTGGGCGAGCGCCGCCCGGCCGCGGACCAGATGCGTCTTGATCGTGCTGGTGGAAAGGCCGGTCTCCCCGGCGATCTGCTCGACCGTGAGGTCGCACAGGTAGTGCAGGGTCAGCGTCCGCCGCTGCTGGGCGGGCAGTCCGCGGAGCGCCTCGACGAGCACCACGTGGTCCGGGTCCGGCGGCGCCACGTGCTCCGGCGCGCCGCTCCCCCGGTCCCAGGCGTCCGCCGAACGCCGCCGGAAGCGCCACCGGCTCACCGCCAGGCGCCACGCGACCGTACGGATCCACGCCTCGGGCTGCCCGTCCCGCTCCAGCCGGCCGCGCCGGACCCACGCCTTGACGAAGGCCTCCTGCACGACGTCCTGCGCCTCCTGGAGGTCCCCCGTCATCACGTACAGCTGGCCTGTGAGACGCGCGACCGCCTGGGCGTAGAACTCTTCGAACTCCTCGACGGTCAAAAGTTGCTCCCGGATCTTTCGCTTCACCGGGTATACGCCTGCCGCCGGGCATCCGGTCTACAGCGCCCGCGGAGTTCGCCGGTGACGGTCGTCACAACCCCCGGACGGCCGATCCGGTCGGAGAGGGTCCCATGAAATCGGACATCAGTTCCCACCGAACCCGTCGACGCCCGCCCCGCACCCGCCCCGCACCACCCCGCGCCCACCCCGCCCCTCCCGGAGCTCAAGCGGCGAGATCCGAGCGCTCTTAACAGTGATGGGGTGGGTGGGTCAGTTGTCCCACCCACCCACCCTGCGACCGAAGTTGACCGTTTGCGACCGACTTGCGACGCGCCGTCGCGTGGCTTTAGCGTGCGGAGAACGAGAGCAGAACAAAGACGACCCCCGCTGGTGCTGGAACACCGAACAGGGGTCTGACCAACGAAGATCGGACCAACAACGATCCCCATGGCTGACAGCTACCTTAGTGCTGCCCACAGCACCTCGCATGAGACCGCGCCCCCGCACCCCCTGGCCAAACCCGGCTACGGCAAGCGCTCCGCCCCCGGCGAACGACCGCGTACCGAACGCGACTTCGCCCACCTCCTCCCCCGCGACGCCGCCGTCGCCGCCTACATCGACCGGCTGCCCGACGGCTCCGACATCTCCGTGAAGACGCTCGCCAAGCACCTCCCGTACGGGCAGTGCGCCCTGAGCACCACCCTCAACCGGCTCCAGGCCGCGGGGCACTTACGGCGCGGCAGCGAGTGCGTGGTGGCCGACGACGTGATGCTCTGGGTGACCCGTACGTTCTTCTCGCGCACCGCCCGCGAGGACTCCTGGTGGAACGCCTTCACCCGGGGCGACGCCCCGCCCGACCAGCCCCAACGGCCCACCCGCTCGCGCGCGTTCATCCTGTTGGCCGCCCTGGGGCGTACGGCCCCGACGCTCTCCCTCTCCTCCGCCGACTGCGTACGGCTGGAACCGCGGGTCAGCGAGTGGTTCGCCCGGGGTGCGACCGAGGCCGAGCTGCTGCACGCCCTCACCGCGGGCCTGCCGTCCCCCGTCCACTGCGCCGCCCGCCTCGTCGAACGCCGCCTGGCCGACAAGCTGCCGCCCGAGCGCGTCCCGCCGGGGCCGGGGCCGCGGACCGTCCTGCGCACCCTGGAGTGCGGCGAGTGCGGGGTCCCCGGCAGCCCGGAAACCCTCCTCGGCGGGCTGTGCCGCGCCTGCCGGGGGCCGTCCCCCGAGCCGCCGGCGGGTCCGCCGGGGGCCGTGCAGCCGCCCGGCGTACGGGAGCGGATGAACGCGGTCCGGGCGGGGCTGGTCCCCCGTTCGGAGCGGACGTACCGATTCGAGAGGACCCACCGGTGACCGTGCAGCTCATCCGCAGATTCGGCAGGGCACGATGGAGGGGAGGAGGCGACGCCATGACCCCCAGCCCCGCCGATCACGCACCACGGGCCGAGCTGTCCGTCGAGGAGTTCGAGCAGCTCGCCCTCTCGGCCCCGGAGACCGTGACGCTTGAGCTCATCAACGGAAAGCTAGAGGTCAAGCCCGTGCCCGACGGCGACCACGGAACCATCTTCATGTGGCTGCTCCGCCAGTGCATGCAACATCGGCCCGACCTGGACCTGCATCCGGAACAGGGGCTGATGGTCGAGGCGTACCGACAGGGGCGGGCCCGTCCCGACGGCGCCCTGGCCCCTCGCCGGCACTTCGCCGGACAGGGCGAGTGGTCACCCGCCGACGGCGTCCTGATGACCGTGGAAGTGACCTCCTACGACCACGACACCGATCACCGCGACCGCACGGAGAAGCCCCACGGATACGCCTCGGCGGGCATCCCGGTCTACCTCCTGATCGACCGCGACTCCGGCACCCTCGTCGTCCACAGCGAGCCCGACCGAGGCCGCTACCGGCAGCAGCACTCGTATGACTACGGGGACCGGGTGACGCTTCCCCACCCCGTCTCCATCACCCTGGACACCGAGGAGCTCAAGGACTACGCCCGCTGACCTCTCACCGCGCTCCCGCCTCCACTCCTTCTGAAGCCGCCGCGAGCTGCGTCGTCGCCAGTTCGCGGTAGAGGTCGTCCTTGGCCATCAGCTCCTCGTGCGTGCCCGCCGTGCGGACGCGGCCGTCCTCCAGGACCACGATGCGGTCGGCGTGGCGGACGGTGGAGAGGCGGTGGGCGATGACCAACACCGTTGACTGTGCGGCCAGTTCGAGGATGACGTCGCGCAGTGCCTGTTCGTTGACCGCGTCGAGCTGCGAGGTCACCTCGTCGAGGAGGAGCAGGCGCGGGCGGCGCAGCAGGGCGCGGGCGATGGCGATGCGCTGGCGTTCGCCGCCGGAGAGGGTGACGCCCCGGTGGCCGACCGCCGTGTCCAGGCCCTCGGGCAGCCGGGCGACCAGGGCGTCCAGGCGGGTGCGGGCGACCGCCTCCGTCAGCCGCTCCTCGGGGGCGTCGGGGGCCGCGAAGAGCAGGTTCTCCCGGAGGGTGCCCGCCAGGACCGGGGCGTCCTGTTCCACGTACGCGAGCGAGGCGCGCAGCTCCGCGAGGGGCCAGTCCCTGATGTCCCGGCCGTCCAGGGCGATGGTCCCGGCGTCGTGGTCGTAGAACCGTTCCAGCAGGCTGAACACCGTCGACTTGCCCGCTCCCGACGGGCCCACCAGCGCCACCATCCCGCCGGCCGGGACCTCGAACGTGACGCCCTTGTGGGCCGGGGCGCGCTCGTCCCCGTACCCGAAGGTGACGTCCTGGAAGGTGACCCGCAGCGGGCCGCCGCCCTCCTTCGATCCGCCGAAGCCCTCCGCCGGTTCGCCCGGCAGCGACTCCACCTCGTCGATCCTCCGTACGGCGGCGAGGCCGCTCTGCAACCCCGTCCACCCCTCCACCAGACCGCCGATCGGGCCCATCAGGTAGAAGAGGTAGAGCAGGAACGCGATCAGCGAGGAGATCTCCAGGGAGCCCGACGCCACCCGCGCCCCGCCCACGCCCAGCACGGCCAGGAAGGCGAGCTGGATCGACATCATCATCGTGACGTCGGAGACCGACGACCACTTCGCCACCGACACACCCCGGTCGTGCGCGTGCCGGGCCGCCCGCGCGACCGCCGCCGTCTCCCGCTCCTCCGCGCCGCTCGCCTTCACCGTACGGAACGCCTGGAGCACCCGGTCCAGGGCCGCGCCCATCGCCCCCACGGACTCCTGCGCCCGGAGCTGCGCGCGCTGAATGCGCGGCATGAGCAGGGCGGTCACGGCTCCGATACCGACGATCACCACCAGCGTCACGCCCAGCAGCGTGAGGTCCATGTACGCCATGAACGCGACCGTCCCCAGCAGCATCAGCACGCTGTTGAACGACTCGACCAGACCGCTGGAGAGGACCGTCCGGAGGAGGGTCGTGTCGCTGGTCACCCGGGACTGGAGGTCGCCGGGGGTGAGACGGTCGACCGCTGGGACCTTCAACCGCATGATGCGGCCGACCAGTTGGTCCCGTGCACGGAGGACGACGCCTTCTCCCGTACGGGCCATGAGGTAACGCCCGTACGCGGAGAGGCACGCGCCCGCGAGGACGAGCGCGGTGAGGGCGATGAGCGGGGCCACGGGCGAGCGGTCGGCGGCGAACGCGTCGACCGCGTACTTCGCCATCAGCGGCATCGCCAGCCCGGCCGCCGACCCGGCGAGCGAGAGCAGGCCCGCCCGGACCAGGATGCCCCGGTGCGGGCGGACCCGGGCAAGGAGCAGACGGAGGGGGGAGGGGCCGGACGTGCCGGTGGCGCTCACTTCGGAAGGTGGTGCACTCCCCTCAGGCCCTCCCGGTTCCTCAGGCGCCCCAGGCCCTCGCAGCCCCCCAGGCCCTTCCGGCCGCCCCTCAGGGCTCCTGTCCGCCCCCGCCCCCGTCGTCGTCCCCGCCACCGCGCTCACCCGGAACCCCCTCGCGTACCGTCACCACCATCAGAGGACGCAGATCGGCCGCCTCCGCCTGCTCGCCGACCGTGCGGCCCCCCGCCTCCACCCAAGCATGCGGGGAGAACGGCGGTGCCGTCCGGACCCCGGCGCACCAGTCGGGCCACGCCCCCGACATGCGGCACGCCAGCGCGATGGCCACCGAGCGCGGCAGACAGCCGTAACGGCCCGCGCAGCGGCGGCTGGTGGCGGTGACGGCTTCGTACATCTCCAGCGTCTCGTCGTACGTCGCCGGGCGGGCGCCCCTGCTGCACCGGGTCAACACCCGTCGCAGGCGGCCCGGTTTGAAGCGGGCGAGGACGAACGCGGCGGCGATGGCGGCCCGCAGCCGCACGCCTCCCGGGCCCGCGCCCCGGCGGGGCATGGTCATCTCGGTGGTCATGGGCGCAGGATCTTCGCCTCGACGAGCTGGCGGGTCAGCTCGGCCACGTCCGCTTCCGCCTCGGCCCGCTCGACGTCGAACTCCGCGACGATCCGGTCGACGGCCGCCTCGGGGGTCTGCCCGGCGGCGAGAGCCTCGACCACGATGACGCTGGTGTCGTTCAACTGCCAGTAACTGCCGTCCTTCTCGTCGAGCAGGACTCCGCCGTACTCGGTCGTCGTGACGGCGATGCCTTTTCTGAGCTTCACTGCACTGCCTCGCTGGTGGTGGGGGTCAACTGGTGGGTCGGCCAGGCGTTTTCCGCCGTGCGGAGCCAGGTCTCCCCGGCCACGGTGGAGCTGATGGAGTGCTCGACCAGGACCGGCGAGAAGGGTTCGGCCGCCAGCCGGAGCAGGTGGCGGGCGTCCACCAGCCCGTGGTCGGCGAGGCGGGAGCCGGTCCACAAGTCCGCCAATTCCGGGGCGTGTTCGCGTAGTCCCTGGTGCTCGTCGGAGGACATGTGGTCCTTCGTCGTACGGGCCAGCAGCGCGTCCGGCACGACCCCGCGCATCGCCTCGACGAGCAGCGGCTTGTAGCGCCAGGGGCTGATCCGCTCCGGGAGGCGTACCGCGAGGGTGGCCTCCAGGACCCGGTCGTCGTAGAAGGGGGCCGCGACCGGCAGCCCGATCGTCATGCCGATGTCCTCCATCGCCTGGAAGTGCCGCGCCCCCATCCGTACCGCGTCGATGTCCACGTGCCGCCCCCGCCACGGGTCGATCGGCTCGGCCCGCTCGGCGGCGGTCCGGAACTCCTCGGTGATCAGGGTGCGCGCGTGGTCCGTGAACCAGGGGCGCAGGGACTGCCGTACGCCCCAGGAGAGCAGCGGGGTCCGGGTGACCGGCTGCGGTTCGGTGGTGACCGCGCCCGCCAGCCAGCGGGGGAACGTGGAGCGGTTCAGCAGGGCCTTGAGGGTGGGAAGGAGGGGCCAGCCGAGCTGGTGGCGCAGGCCGCTGAGGTGGTTCCAGGCGGTGAGGGGGTTGCCGTGGAAGAGGTCCTGGTAGGCGTGGGGCAGGCCGAGGAAGAGTTCGTCGCCGCCGTAGCCGGTGAGGTGGTAGCGCGATCCGGTGGCGCGGGCGCGGCTCAGGAGCAGGTGCGCGCGGGCGCGGCCGGGGGCGACGGGGAGCGGTTCGTCGTTCAGCTCGGCCGAGGTGGCGGTCAAGTCCGCGTAGAAGTACGGGGCTTGGTCGGCCGGGATGATGTGGTGGGCCGGGGCGGGGGTGTCCGTGGGCCCGCCATGTGCCGCTTCCACCGCCCGCCGCGCCCACGTCTCGTCCTCGCTGTAGCGGTCCCGGGCCGCCACGGTGAGCAGTGACAGCTCCGCCGGGGCGGTCGCGCGGGCGGCGAAGGTGAGGGTCGTGGAGTCCAGGCCGCCCGACAGTTCGCAGCTGATCCGGTCCAGGCCGCCGACATGGGCCCGTACGGAGGCGGCGATGGCCTCCCCGACCCTGCGGGCGCCCTCCGCCAGGGGGAGTTCCGGCGGCGGGGGCTCCCACCAGCGGTACTCGTGAGGGCCGGGGGCGGCGGCCGTGCCCGGTGCTGCGACGGGCAGGGCCAGTCCGTACCCGGCCCCGGTCTCGTGCACGCCCCGCCACAGGGCGCGCCGGCTCAGGGGGTGCGGCAGGAAGTCGAGCAGGCGCAGGGCCAGCGCGCCGTCGTCCAGGGGGGCGCCGGTCAGGTGGGCCAGGACGGCCGGGCGGTCCGAGGCGATGGTCCCGGCCTGCGGGTGCCGGGCGTGGTAGATCCGGCGCAGCCCGGAGGCGGTGCCCCGGATCCAGGTCTCGCCGGAGATCCGGGCGATGACGTGGTGGAGGCCGGGGAGCCGGGCGAGGCGCCGCTCCAGCCCGGCCCGGTCGCGGGCGCCCTCCAGGAGGTCGGCGAGCACGGCCTCGGGGACGCGGCCGGGGCCGATGAGCACCAGGGCGTCACGGCCTCGGCGGAGGTGGCTGACCTTGCGGAACAGGGGGCGCGCGAGGACCCAAGGGCGGCCGGAGGGGTGCGGGACGGTCACGACGTCTCCGGTCCCGGTCGCGGTACTGGTCCCGGTCGCGGTGCTGGTGCTGGTGCCGGTCCCGGCCTCGATCCCGGGGCCGGTCGCGGTGCTGGCGGTGCCGCCGATCGCCGTCGGGGCGAACGCGGGCCCGGTCCTGGACGGGTCCGACGCCGCCCCGGTCGTCCCCGGTGCGGGAAGCTGCCCGGCCACCGTGTGGCCCGCCACGCTGTCCGGCAGGACGACGAAGTAGTCACGCAGCAGGCCGGGCATCTTCACCTTTCGGAAGTTCTCACACCGTGCACAGGGAACCGGTCGGCGGTTCAGATGATGCGCCGGACCCAGTACTCCTTGTACGAGCCGTAGAAGTAACCGGCGGTCTTCTTCGAAAAGTCGCCCTGCTTGAACAGCGACGGCTTCATGTAGGCCTTCTTGGCCTTCTCCTGCTGCTGCTTCATGACACCTTCCCTTCTGTGCGGTTGACGACCGTTATGCCCAACAGGTGGTCGCATAACTGGAGTTATTGGTGGGCCTGGTGTTCACCAGGTGATCACCAGGGCCATCATGTCCCGCCGCCGGACCGGTACGCGTGATTCCGACTTACCGCGCGAAGTTGGCCGGATAGTGCGAGCGGAGAGAGCGCGGCCGCGACGGCCCGTACCACCGCCGAGGCACCGACCGGTCGGCATGTGCAGTCGCACAGCGGCGGGCCGGTCCGATGCAATGGACTGGACCAATAACTACGGGCGGCGAGCCGACCCCGGCAGTGAGCAGCCAAGAGATCGCGCGGGGCGCGGCCGGACGGAGGAACCAGCGAGGCGGGGGCCCGGCAACGCCCGCACCGGCCCTACCTCACGCACGGTCGGCGCGCCACCGGCATCGACGAAACCGCTCGAACGTGTGTTGCCGTACGGTGCCAGGCACGGCAAGTAGCCATTCGGCCACTCCCGACCGCTCGTTCGGTTCCGTCCGGGACCGCTCGGGCACGCCGAGGCCCCCTCCGAGCCCGTCCGCACCCGCCCGAGCCCCGCCCGAGCTCCGCCTGCACCCTGTGGCCGCCCGCCCGCGCCCCCGCGAACACGCCGCGAGTGCGCTGTGATCGGGCGGCCCCGGGCCCGCCCTCGGGCCCATCCCGAGCGCGCCTTGGGCGCCCCATGAGGGGGGCCTGAGTCCGCCGGGGCGTCCGCCAAGACGTTCGCAGCGGCCCTCAGCGGCCCCGCGCGCCCGCCGCCTCGCGTACCCGGTAGACGCCCCACGCCGCCGCTCCGACGCCCGCGAGGAGGGGGATCATCCCGTAGACGACGAGCTGGCCCGAGTGCGCGTACCACCGGCCGCCGTCGAAGACCTGGGTCGCGGTGATCGTCTCGGGGTCGTCGCGGCCGTCGTGGTCCGCGAAGGTGATCCGGGTCCGCTCGATCCGCGCCGACGCGGGCATCCCGTCGACGTGGACGCGCAGGGACTCCCGGGCGACCCTCTCGCGCTCCGCCTCGTTGGCGCGCTGCTGGGCCCCGGTCTCCCCGAAGCAGTGCCAGACGGTCTGCCCCTTCTCGGCGCGCGTGTCGTGGCACGCGATCCGGCCGAAGGTCTCCACCCGCATGCCGAACAGCTTCGAGAGGCCCGTGCCGGTGACCACGATGAGGCCGCCCACCGCGCACAGGAGCGCCCCCGCGAGGAGCAGCGCGGCGCCCTTGAGCCGCCGCCCGCTCCACCGCCCGCGCTCCCCGCGCCCCGGCCAGCCACCGGTGTTCCCCGGCCTGGTGTTGCCCGACCCGGTGTTCCCCATGGCCGTCATGACCGCCCCGCCCCCGTTCCCGTGCCGCACGCGTCCCCCGCGCGCGTCAGCCGTTCCCGCGTATCCACCGTCGCCCGCGTGAACCGCTGCCCGTATGAACCGTTGGACCGTTCCCACGCGCCGGCGGTTCCCGTACGGCCCGGCTCCGCACTCCCCCCGCGGCCACGGACACGCCACAGGGGCGGCGCCTCCCGGCTGGGAGATGCCGCCCCTGTGGGACGTACCTGCGTACTCGGCGCACCTGACGCACCCGTCGTACGCGGAACCTCGATCGACCGGCGGACCGGAACCGATCAGAAGTCCATGTCACCGCCCGGCATGCCACCCGGGGCGGCCGCGCCGGCCTTCTCGGGCTTGTCGGCGATGACGGCCTCGGTGGTGAGGAAGAGCGCGGCGATGGAGGCGGCGTTCTGCAGGGCGGAGCGCGTGACCTTCGCCGGGTCGAGAATGCCCTCGGCGATCATGTCGACGTACTCACCCGTCGCGGCGTTGAGGCCGTGACCGATCGGCAGGTTGCGGACCTTCTCCACGACGACGCCACCCTCGAGACCACCGTTGACGGCGATCTGCTTGAGCGGGGCCTCCAGCGCGAGCTTCACGGCGTTGGCGCCGGTCGCCTCGTCGCCCGTGAGGTCGAGCTTCTCGAAGACGGCCGAGGCCTGGAGCAGGGCCACGCCACCACCGGCGACGATGCCCTCCTCGACGGCGGCCTTGGCGTTGCGCACCGCGTCCTCGATGCGGTGCTTGCGCTCCTTGAGCTCCACCTCGGTGGCGGCGCCGGCCTTGATGACGGCCACGCCGCCGGCCAGCTTCGCGAGGCGCTCCTGGAGCTTCTCGCGGTCGTAGTCCGAGTCGGAGTTCTCGATCTCGGCGCGGATCTGGTTGACGCGGCCCTGGACCTGGTCGCTGTCACCGGCACCGTCGACGATGGTCGTCTCGTCCTTGGTGATGACGACCTTGCGGGCGCGGCCGAGCAGGTCGAGACCGGCGTTCTCCAGCTTGAGGCCGACCTCCTCGGAGATCACGGTGCCGCCGGTGAGGATGGCGATGTCCGCGAGCATGGCCTTGCGGCGGTCGCCGAAGCCCGGGGCCTTGACGGCGACGGACTTGAACGTGCCCTTGATCTTGTTGACGACCAGGGTGGAGAGCGCCTCGCCCTCGACGTCCTCGGCGATGATCAGCAGCGGCTTGCCCGACTGCATGACCTTCTCCAGCAGCGGGATGAGGTCCTTGACGCTGCCGATCTTCGAGTTGACGATCAGGATGTACGGGTCGTCGAGCGACGCCTCCATACGCTCCATGTCGGTCGCGAAGTAGGCCGAGATGTAGCCCTTGTCGAAGCGCATACCCTCGGTGAGCTCCAGCTCCAGACCGAAGGTCTGGGACTCCTCGACGGTGATGACGCCTTCCTTGCCGACCTTGTCCATCGCCTCGGCGATCTTCGCGCCGATCTCGGTGTCGGCGGCGGAGATGGAGGCGGTCGAAGCGATCTGCTCCTTGGTCTCCACGTCCTTGGCCTGCTCCAGCAGAGCGGCGGAGACGGCCTCGACGGCCTTCTCGATACCGCGCTTGAGGGCCATCGGGTTGGCGCCCGCGGCGACGTTGCGCAGACCCTCGCGGACGAGAGCCTGGGCGAGGACGGTGGCGGTGGTCGTACCGTCGCCGGCGACGTCGTCCGTCTTCTTGGCGACCTCCTTGACCAGCTCCGCACCGATCTTCTCGTACGGGTCCTCGAGCTCGATCTCCTTGGCGATGGATACACCATCGTTGGTGATCGTGGGCGCGCCCCACTTCTTCTCGAGGACGACGTTACGGCCCTTGGGGCCGAGGGTGACCTTGACGGCGTCGGCGAGCTGGTTCATCCCGCGCTCGAGACCGCGCCGTGCCTCCTCGTCGAACGCGATGATCTTGGCCATGTGAAGTGGTCCTCCCGGACAGGGGTGGATTGCTCCGGACCGAGAGGCGCCCGCGACGGACGGCCTGCGTGCGTGGTGGTTCCTTGCCCCAACACGCCTGCGGGCCTCACCGGCCCGGTCCAAGTTCTGTCACTCTCACCTGGAGAGTGCTAATGCCAATGATTAGCACTCGACCCCCGAGAGTGCAAGCGCCTTGGACGAGAGCCCGCCATGCGGTCCCGGGTCGGTCCCCGCCCGATCCGGGACCGGTCCGGGCGTCCTCGCAGGCCGGTCCGGGCGTCCCCGGGGTCCGGTCCGGGCATCCCCAGGGTCCGGTCCGGGCGCGCCCGCGGATCGGTCCCGGCACGCGCGTAGGGCCCGATCCCCGGATGCCGGGGTCGGGCCCTACGTGCGTGAGTAGTGACGGCGGACGGCCGTGTCGGGCTCAGCCGACGGCGAGCTTGACCATGTCTGCCTGGGGCCCCTTCTGGCCCTGCGAGATCTCGAATTCAACTCGCTGACCCTCTTCGAGGGTGCGGTACCCGTCCATCTGGATCGCGCTGTAGTGGACGAAAACATCCGCACCACCGTCGACCGCGATGAAGCCGTACCCCTTCTCCGCGTTGAACCACTTGACGGTGCCCTGAGCCATGCCTAACTCCCCTATAACTGGCCCTTGCACGGGACCGCACTTCGCGGCCCCGGGTCGGAACTCACCCTCCGACAGGAGAGGGTGGGCAGCGCCGCAGCGCGTCGACCGCGGCCGAATGTATCCGCCCAACTGCCCTCTGCAACAGGTCAATCGGACGAGAATTCCGGGCACGGCCGAACGCCCGAATATGCGGGATTGCTGAGATTTACGGGCAAGTCGGGCCAGGCAAAGGTGACTTATGCCTCAAGGGGTTCACGCACTTTGGCTGCTTCTTATCGGGTCCGGGCGCATTCTCATATGCGGGCGGCGCGTGCAGCGAAGGGGGCTTCCCCAACTGTACCGTGCTCAACCATGCAGAATTGCCCCCTCCTCCCCGAGGGGCGGAGGGGGCAATGGTGTTCGTTCGGGTTCAGCAGCCGCCGGCCACGGCAGGGATGATCGAGATACCGGCGCCGTCGGGCGTGGCCGCGTCCAGGCCGCCCTCGAAGCGCACGTCGTCGTCGTTGACGTACACGTTCACGAAGCGGCGCAGCTTGCCCTGGTCGTCCAGGACGCGGGCGGCGATGCCGGGGTGGTCCTTCTCCAGGGACTCGATGACCTCGGCGAGCGTGGCGCCCTCGGCCGGGACCTCGGCCTGGCCGCCCGTGTAGGTGCGGAGGATGGTGGGGATGCGGACCTTGACGCTCATGACGGACGCCTTTCTGACTGCTGCGGTCGGGCCGATCGGGGCGATCGGGATGATCAGGCGGAGGCGAGGCCCGCGGCGCGGAACGCGTCCAGGCTCGGCTTGATGGTGGCCGTCGCCTGCGAGGTCGCGGAGACCGCGTCGAGCGTCTTGAGCCCGTCACCGGTGTTCAGGACGACGGTGGTGAGCGCCGGGTCGATCACCCCGGCCTCGATCAGCTTCTTCGTCACGCCGACCGTGACACCGCCCGCCGTCTCGCCGAAGATGCCCTCGGTGCGCGCCAGCAGCTTGATCGCGTCGACGACCTGCTCGTCGTTCACGTCCTCCACCGCGCCGCCCGTGCGGCGGGCGATGTCCAGGACGTACGGGCCGTCCGCCGGGTTGCCGATGGCCAGGGACTTGGCGATGGTGTTCGGCTTCTGGGGGCGGACCACGTCGTGCCCGGCCTTGAAGGCGGCGGAGACCGGGGAGCAGCCCTCGGCCTGGGCGCCGAAGATCTTGTACGGCCGGTCCTCGACCAGGCCGAGCCTGATCAGCTCCTGGAACCCCTTGTCGATCTTCGTCAGCTGGGAGCCGGACGCGATCGGGATGACGATCTGGTCGGGCAGCCGCCAGCCGAGCTGCTCGCAGATCTCGTACGCCAGGGTCTTGGACCCCTCGCCGTAGTAGGGCCGCAGGTTGACGTTGACGAAGCCCCAGCCCTCGCCGAGCGGGTCCCCGATCAGCTCGGAGCAGAAGCGGTTCACGTCGTCGTAGTTGCCCTCGATGCCGACCAGCTCACCGCCGTACACCGCGGCCATGACGACCTTGCCCTGCTCCAGGTCGTGCGGGATGAAGACGCAGGAGCGCAGTCCGGCGCGGGCGGCGGCGGCGCCGACGGCACCGGCCAGGTTGCCCGTGGAGGAGCAGGAGAGGGTGGTGAAACCGAAGGCGCGGGCGGCCTCGACGGCGATCGCGACGACGCGGTCCTTGAAGGAGTGCGTCGGGTTGCCGGAGTCGTCCTTGACGTACAGACCGCCGGTGACGCCCAGCTCGCGGGCGAGGTTGTCGGCCTTGACCAGCTTGGTGAAGCCGGGGTTCAGGTTGGGCTTGCCGGCCACGTCGGCGGGGACCGGCAGCAGCGGGGCGTAGCGCCAGATGTTGTCGGGACCGGCCTCGATGCGCTTGCGCAGGGCCTCCGGGTCACCGGCCGGCAGGTCGTACGCCACTTCCAGTGGCCCGAAACAGGACGCACAGGCGAAAAGGGGGCCGAGGTCGAAACGCTCGCCGCACTCGCGGCAGGAAAGCGCCACGGCGGGACCGAGGTCCACGGAAGCGGTGGTGGCATTACCTGCGATGGTCTGAACAGCCATGATGGCGGAGGCCCTTTCTCCTCATCTTCCTCGCAGCGCATTTCGCCGCAAGACGGAATTGGCACCTTCCCCACCGTGACCTCGCGGTCGGCAGGAGGGTTGCCGGGACTTCAACGGGCCGTTCCCTCAGTCCCTCTGGATGAGCTCTGTGGCACCGGATCTTCGATCCGGGCGTTTGTGTGACGACGGACCCCGACATGCGACGGTCGTCCGCGTTGTTCAAGACTGTAACCGAAGGACGGGACGGTTGAGATAGTCGTCCGAACGGCGAGATGGATCACACACAGGGAGTTCAGACCGTGCTCGAAGAGGTGGAACGCTGGCTGACCAGGCGGTCCTGGTCGTCCGCCGACCGCCCGCTGGACCGGCTCCTCGACGCCCGGACCGCCGAACCGCACCGCACCTCGGTGAGTGTGGTGCTGCCCGCGCTGAACGAGGAGGCCACGGTCGGGGCGATCGTGGCGACGATCCGGCGGGAGCTGATGGAGAAGGTCCGGCTGGTGGACGAACTGGTGGTGATCGACTCCGGTTCGACCGACGCGACCGCCGCCGTCGCCCGGGAGGCGGGCGCGCGGGTGGTCCACCGGGACGCGGTGCTGCCCCGGATACCGGCCCTGCCGGGCAAGGGCGAGGTGCTCTGGCGGTCGCTCCTGGTGACCAGCGGGGAGATCGTCTGTTTCGTCGACGCGGACCTCAAGGACTTCTCGGCGGACTTCGTCTCGGGGACGGTCGGCCCGCTGCTCACCGATCCCACGGTGCACTTCGTCAAGGCGATGTACGACCGCCCGTTCGGCGACACCGCAGGTCAGGGCGGTCGCGTCACCGAGCTGGTGGCCCGCCCGCTGCTCAACCTGCACTGGCCGCAGCTGGCCGGGTTCGTGCAGCCGCTGGGCGGTGAGTACGCGGTACGGCGCTCGCTGCTGGAGCGGCTGCCGTTCCCGGTCGGTTACGGAGTGGAGCTGGGGCTCCTGGTCGACGCGCTGCACACCGTGGGCCTCGACGCGCTGGGCCAGGTCGACGTGGGGGTGCGGCGCCACCGCCACCAGGACGGGCAGGCGCTGGGCCGGATGGCGGCGGCGATCTACCGCACGGCCCAGCTGCGGCTCTCCCGGGGCCATCTGGTGCGGCCCGCGCTGACCCAGTTCGAGCGGGGGGCGGAGGGGTTCGTGCCGCGCACCCATGCGGTGGACACGGAGGAGCGGCCGCCCATGCGGGAGATCGCGGAGTACGCGGAGCGGTGGGCGGCGTGAGGCGGGCGCGGGGCTCCGGCAGCTCCGAGGCGGGCGCGGAGCTTCGGCAGCCCCGAGCCGTGCGCGGGCGAGGCGGCCGGCGTGAGGTGTGCGCGGGCGCGGTGGGTGGCGCGGTGCCGGTGACCGGTCCGCCGGACGCGCGTTTGGCGGCTTCCCTTACGGGCTAGGTTCCGCTACATGGTCACCGAGCATGCCGAAGCCACCGCCCAGGTCCTCGTCGCGTCCAACCGCGGCCCCATCACGTACACGCTCGGCGAGGACGGAGCGCTCGACGCCAAGCGCGGCGGCGGGGGGCTCGTCTCCGGGCTGAGCGCCGTCGACGACAAGCTGTGGGTCTGCGCGGCCCTCGGGGAGGGCGACCGCGAGGCGGTGCGGCGCGGGGTCGGTGAGCCCGGCGTACGGATGCTGGACATCGACGCCGAGGTGCACGCCGACGCGTACAACGGCATCGCCAACTCGGTGCTGTGGTTCGTCCACCACCTGCTGTACCAGACCCCCGTGGAGCCGGTCTTCGACGCGGAGTTCCGGCGCCAGTGGGCCTCCTACGAGACGTACAACCGGGCCTTCGCCCAGGCCCTCGCGGAGGAGGCGGGGGAAGGGGCGGCGGTGCTGGTCCAGGACTACCACCTGGCCCTCGTCCCCGGGATGCTCCGCGAGCTGCGCCCGGACCTGCGGATCGGCCACTTCTCGCACACCCCGTGGGCGCCGGTGGACTACTTCCGGCTGCTGCCCGACGACATCGGTGAGCAGTTGCTGCGGGGCATCCTCGGCGCGGACCGGGCCGCGTTCCTGACCCGCCGGTGGGCGGACGCGTTCATCGGCTGCTGCACGGAGATCCTGGGCGGGACGGGCCGGACCCGGATCGGGGTGCACGGGCTGGGGGCGGACGCGGACTTCCTGCGCCGGCGCTCGCGCGAGGCGGACGTGGACGAGCGGATGGGCGCGCTGCGGGAGCAGGTGGGCGAGGACCGGAAGACGATCGTACGGGTGGACCGCACGGAGCTGTCCAAGAACATCGTGCGCGGCCTGCACGCCTACCGGGCCCTGCTGGAGACCCGCCCGGAGTGGCGCGAGCGCGTGGTCCACGTGGCCTTCGCCTACCCCTCCCGCCAGGACCTCGCGGTCTACCGGGACTACACGGCTGCGGTGCAGTCGCTGGCCACGGAGATCAACGGGACGTACGGGACCGAGAGCTGGACGCCCGTCGTCCTCCACGTGAAGGACGACTTCGCCCGCTCGCTCGCCGCGTACCGGCTGGCGGACGTGGCCCTGGTCAACCCGATCCGCGACGGCATGAACCTGGTCGCCAAGGAGGTCCCCGTCGTCTCCGACCACGGCTGCGCGCTGGTGCTGTCACGGGAGGCGGGGGCGTACGAGGAGCTGGGCGAGGACGCGATCGTGGTGAACCCGTACGACGTGGCGGGCACGGCGGAGGCGCTGCACGAGGCCCTGTCGATGGGCACCGAGGAGCGGACGGGCCGCACGAAGCGGCTGGCGGAGGCGGCGACGGCGCTTCCGCCGCAGCGCTGGTTCCTGGATCAGCTGGAGGCGCTGCGGCAGGAGTGAGGGGAGCCGCTCACGGCGCTCACGGCGCTCAGCTCCGTACGCCCGGCGTTCCCGGCGCTCAGCTCCGTGCGCCGGCACTTCCGGCACTTCCGGTACGGCTCGGAGGCGGTCGGGCCAGATGTGCGCGAGCGCGGCTCAGAGGCGGTCGGCCAGCGCCGCCAGGAGCTCCACCACGGCGGCCGGTCCCGGCACCAACAGGTCCGCGCGCTCGGCCAGTTCGGGCACCTCGGCGCTGCCGCTGCACACCAGCAGTCCCGGGATCCCCTCCGTGCCCGCGCCGCGCAGCTTCTCCACCGTGGCGAAGGCGGCGAGGTCCCCGAGGTCGTCGCCCGCGTACAGCACGGAGGTGGCGTCCACCTCCCGTACGTACTCCGCGAGCGCGACGCCCTTGTCCATGCCCGGCGGGCGCAACTCCAGGACCTGGCGGCCCGGTTCGAGGATCAGCCCGTGGCGGGCGGCCAGCTCGCCGAGGGGGCCGCGCAGGGTCTCGAAGACGGCCTGCGGGTCGTCGGCACGGCGGGTGTGGACGGCGACGGCCTGGCCCTTCTCCTCGATCCAGGTGCCGTGCCAGGCGCCGAACTCGTGCAGTACGCCGGGGAGTTCGGCACGCGCCTCGGCCACGCCGGGGTGCGGGGCGGGAGCGTTCACGGTGCCGGTGGCGGCATCCCAACGCTCGGCGCCGTAGTGGCCGAGGACGACGAGGTGGTCCAGGCCGGGGACGCCCGCGAAGCCGCCGTACCGCACGGCCACGCCTGCCGGGCGGCCGGTGATCACGGCGATCGAGGCGACCTTCGGGGCGAGCGCGGCGAGCGCCTCGGCGGCGCCGGGGTGGGCGCGGGCCTGCTCGGGGTCGGGGACGATGTCGGCGAGCGTGCCGTCGAAGTCGAGAGCGACGACCGCGCGGCCGGGCCGTTGGAGGATGGCCTCCAGGCCCTCCCGTCCGGCCGGAGTGGTCGGGGTCGGCAGAGGTACGGAGTGGCTGCCCATGGGGTGAGCGTAGCAATGCGGCCCCTCCGGCGATCGGGGAGCGGAGATTCGGGGCAGCGCCGCCCGACGCGGACCATCGACGCCCCAGGCCCGCCCGGGGCTCCGCCCCGCACCCCGCTCCTCGATCGCCGGAGGGGCTTGAACTGCGCGCCCCGGCCCGTCGACGCGGGCCCGCCGGGCGCATCCGCCCTCCTCAAGCGCCGGAGAGGCTTGAATCGCGCTTCGCAGCCGAAAGCCGAGGGGGCGAATCCAGCCCCTCCGGCGTTCGAGGAGCGGGGGCACGGGGGCAGCGCCCCCGAGGGGCCGGGATTCACCGTCTCCCCCGGCGCTCCTCCTTCAGGCGGCGGAGGCGGTTCACCGTGACCGGGTCCTCCCGCAGCGCCCGCTCGTCCTCGATCAGCGCGTTGAGCAACTGGAAGTACCGCACCGGGGACATCCCCAGCTCCTCCCGGATCGCCCGCTCCTTCGCCCCGGGCCCCGCCCACGGCCTCCGCTCCAGCGCGAGCACCGCCCGCGCCCGGGCGGACAGCCCGGCGGAAGCGGAAGCGGACGGCGGGGGCCCGGAGCCGGATCCGGGCTCACCGGAGCCGGGCTCGGCACCGGAGGCGGGCTCGGCACCAGGCTCGGAGTCGGAGCCGGGCTCGGCACCGGAGGCGGGCTCGGCACCAGGCTCGGAGTCGGAGACGGACTCGGCACCGGAGGTGGGCTCGGCACCGGACTCGGCACCGGAGGTGGAGTCAGCGCCTGGCTCGGAGTCGGAGGTGGTCATACCGCCAACCTAGCCGCGACCACCCACACCGCGCCCAGGCCCCGATCCACGCGCCCCGACCCCGGGCCCGGCTGGGCCCCCCGCGCCCGCTACTCCGCGCTCTCCGCGCGCGTCGCCTCGGACGCTATCGAGCCGAGCACCCGCTCGGGGCTGCCGCCGGGGGCGACCGCCTCACCGATGTTCTTCTTGACCGACTCGCTCACCGTCGCCCAGGACGTCTTGCCGAAGGGGGGCAGCTGGGAGTTGGGCAGCGCGGCCAGGAACTCGCGCAGCTTCACGTGCTTGTTGTCGGTCTCCATCTCGGCGGAGGCGCTGCCGGTCACCGGGAGCAGGTCGTACTCGTCGGCGAAGGCGAGGACGTTCTCGTCGGAGTAGGCGTAGTCGAAGAACTTGCCGATCGCCTGGCGGTTGCCGTTCTGCTTGAAGCCCATCATCCAGTCGGCGACGCCCATCGACCCCTTGGTCGGGCCCTCCGCGCCGGGCAGCGGCACCATGCCGACCTTGACGCCCTTGGCCTCGGCCTCCTCCATCAGCGTGGGGTGGCCGTTGAGCATGCCGACCTCGCCCTTGGTGAACGCCTCGAAGGCCTTCGCGCGGTCCAGCTTGCCCGGGGCGACGGGGCCGGTGAGGCCCTTGCCGACGAGGTTGTCGCGGAGCCAGGTGAACGTGGCGATGTTCTGGGCCGAGTCGATGTCGTACAGGCCGACGTCGTCGACGTAACCGCCGCTGTTGCTGAGCAGCCACATCATGGTCTCGGCCTGGGCCTCCTCCTGGCCGAGCGGGAGGGCGAAGGGGTACTTCACCCCCTGGGCCTTGAGCGCGGCGGCCCCGCTCTGGATGTCGTCCCAGGTCTTGGGGGCCTTCAGGCCCGCCTGGTCGAAGAGGTTCTCGTTGTAGAAGAGCAGCCGGGTGCTGGCGACGAACGGGAGCCCGTACAGCGTGCCGTCGACCTTGCCCGCGTCCGTGAGGGAGGGGAGGAAGTTGGCCTGGGTGCGGATGGAGACCATCTGGTCGACGCTGTAGAGCTTGTCGGCCTTGGCGAAGTCGGCGTAGGCACCGATCTGGGCGATGTCGGGGGCCTTGCCCTCCTTGACCATCTCGGCGACCTTGCGGTCGACGTCCTTCCAGGAGAGGACGTTGACCTCGACCTTGATGCCGGGGTTCGCCTTCTCGAAGCCGGCCACGAGGCCGCTCCAGTACTTCTCGGAGCTGTTGGCCGCGCTCGTGCCGTAGTCGGCGGCGACCAGCTTCAGGGTGACGTCGCCCGTGCCGCTGTCCTCCCCGCAGCCCGACAACGTTGCCGTCATACCCAGCGCGGCAACCACCGCGGTCAGAACCGTAAAGCGCCGCTGCACAGCCTCGCCCATCCTCGTTGACACTCCACCTGATCACGGACGGTGGCGTACCGTCACCGTGCGGGACCTCTCCTGGGCCGGCCGCGGTGCCGCCACCCGTCCTGCCACCGTCCGGGTGAACAGCGATTTTCCCCCATACCGGAGGGGGAGGTCTACACCACCGGAGTATCGCTTCGGCAACGTGTACGGGCTCCGGAGGCCACAACTGGCTTACGTGGTCTGGCAGTCGGAGCCCCGAACCCGTATCTTGGTCCAGACCATTGGGCGCGCGGAGCCCTGCCATGGATCCTTTGCGGGTGCCCATTTCACCGCTTTCCCAGGGAAAACACCCCGCGCCCCTTCGTTCATCATTTTGTATGGATGCGCAACAAACTGCGCTAGTGGACTAGACCTTTTAGGGGTCGGCGGGCGAAACTGTCTCCCGTGAGACATGTCATCGCCCTCGATGTGGGCGGCACCGGAATGAAGGCCGCGCTGGTCGGGACCGACGGCACGCTGCTGCACGAGGCGCGGCGGGCCACCGGCCGGAAGCGCGGCGCCGACGCGGTCGTCGAGACCATCCTCGCGTTCGCCGCGGAGCTGCGCGCCTACGGCGAGGAGCACTTCGGCGAGACCGCCGTGGCCGCCGGGGTCGCCGTGCCCGGCATCGTCGACGCCGAGAGAGGGATCGCGGTCTACTCCGCCAACCTGGGCTGGCGCGACGTGCCGATGCGGGCCCTGCTCGCCGAGCGGCTCGGCGGGATCCCGGTCGCCCTCGGCCACGACGTCCGCACCGGAGGGCTCGCGGAGGGCCGTATCGGCGCCGGGCGGGGCGCCGACCGCTTCCTGTTCATGCCGCTCGGCACCGGGATAGCCGGGGCCATCGGCATCGGGAGCACCATCGAGGCGGGCGCCCACGGGTACGCGGGCGAGATCGGCCACATCGTGGTCCGCCCCGACGGCCCCCTGTGCCACTGCGGGCAGCGCGGCTGTCTGGAGACCCTGGCCTCCGCCTCCGCCGTGACCCGGGCCTGGGCCGCCGCGTCCGGCGACCCGGAGGCGGACGCCGCGGACTGCGCCAAGGCCGTCGAATCCGGCGATCCGGCGGCGATCGCGGTCTGGCGGGACGCGGTCGACGCGCTCGCGGCCGGACTCGTCACCGCGCTCACCCTGCTGGACCCGCGCACGCTCATCATCGGTGGCGGGCTGGCGGAGGCCGGGGAAACCTTGTTCACACCACTGCGTGCGGCCGTCGAGGAACGCGTCACGTTCCAGAAGCTGCCCCGCATCGTCCCGGCGGCCCTCGGGGACACCGCCGGATGCCTGGGCGCGGGGCTGCTCGCCTGGGATCTACTCTCCACGGAGGTTTCCGCCTGATGGCCGGACGCGCAGCAGACAGCACGGTCCTCGCGGGCGCCCGGGTGGTCCTTCCCACCGGGACCGTGGAGGACGGCCGGGTGACCGTCGAGTCCACCCGGATCTCCGGCACCGCTCCCGAGGACGCCCGGGTCGTCGACCTCAGCGGCCACTGGGTGGTTCCCGGCTTCGTCGACATGCACAACCACGGCGGCGGCGGGGCCTCCTTCACCTCCGGCACCGCGGCCCAGGTCCTCGACGGGATCCGTACGCACCGCGAGCACGGCACCACCACCCTGGTCGGCTCCATGGTCACCGGCGAGATGGACTTCCTCGTCCGGCAGGCCGGGATCCTCTCCGAGCTGGTCGAACAGGGCGACCTGGCCGGACTCCACTTCGAGGGCCCGTTCATCTCGCCCTGCCGCAAGGGCGCCCACAGCGAGCAGCTGCTGCGCTACCCGGACCCGGCCGAGGTCCGCAAGCTGGTCGACGCCGGGCGCGGCACCGCCCGGATGGTGACCCTCGCCACCGAGCTGCCCGGCGGCATCGACTCCGTCCGGCTCCTCGCCGACCTCGGGGTGATCGCGGCGATCGGCCACACGGACGCCACGTACGCGCAGACCGTCGAGGCGATCGAGGCGGGCGCCACCGTCGCCACGCACCTGTTCAACGCGATGCCCCCCATCGCCCACCGCGAGCCCGGCCCGATCACCGCGCTCCTGGAGGACGACCGGATCACCGTCGAGCTGATCAACGACGGTACGCATCTGCACCCGGCGGTCCTGGAGCTGGCGTTCCGCCACAAGGGCGCCGGCCGGGTCGCGCTGATCACCGACGCGATGGACGCGGCCGGGTTCGGCGACGGCGCGTACCAGCTCGGCCCGCTCGCCGTCGAGGTCCGCGACGGCGTCGCCCGGCTGGTGGAGGGCGGCTCCATCGCGGGCTCGACCCTCACCCTGGACACCGCGTTCCGCCGGGCCGTCACCATCGACCGGATCCCGGTGGAGGACGTCGTACGGTCCATCTCGGCCAACCCCGCCCGCCTCCTCGGCGTCGACGACCGGGTCGGTTCGCTGGAGCCGGGCAAGGACGCGGACCTGGTGGTGCTCGACGAGGACTTCGTCCTGGCCGGGGTCATGCGCAAGGGCGAGTGGATCATCGAGCCGAAGACGGCGTGAGCGCCCGTCCCCGGCGGGCAGGTCCTGGCGGGGCACGTAACGAAGAGATGGCGGTCGGAGCCGAGGTCTGGGCCCGGCCGCCCTCCCTTTGGCATGATCAACGGGCTTGCGGCCCGTACCACCGGGCCGGGACCCGTGGCGCGTACCACCGGGCGAAGGACCGACGGGCCGACGGCCCGGCGCGCCGGCGGATCGAGGGAGAGGGCCGGACCACGTGATACTGACCGTCACGCTGAACACCGCGCTCGACGTGACCTACACCGTCGACGCGCTCGTCCCGCACCGCAGCCACCGGGTCGGCGAGGTCATCGAACGCCCCGGCGGCAAGGGTCTCAACGTCGCCCGGGTGCTCGGCGCGCTCGGCCACGACACCGTGGTCACCGGCTTCGTCGGCGGGGCCACCGGAGCCGTCCTGCGCGACCTCCTCGCCCCGCTCCCGCCCCGCGACGCGCTCGTCCCGGTCGCCGGGAACACCCGCCGTACGCTCGCGATCACCGACCGGTCGACCGGCGACACCACCCAGCTCAACGAGCCAGGACCCCAGGTCGGCGCCGCCGAGTGGGCCGCCTTCCTGCGCACGTACGGGGAACTCGTCGCGGACGCCGACGCGGTGGCCCTCTGCGGCTCGCTGCCGCCGGGCATCCACGTCGGGGCGTACGCGGAGCTGATCCGGACCGCCCGCGCCGCCGGCGTGCCCGTCCTCCTGGACACCAGCGGCGAACCCCTGCGCCGGGGCGTCGCCGCCCGCCCCGACCTGGTCAAGCCGAACGCGGACGAGCTGGCCCGGCTGACCGGCTTCCGCGAGCCGCTGCGCGCCGCCCGGGACGCCCGGCGCCGCGGGGCCCAGGCGGTGATCGCCTCCCTGGGCCCCGAGGGGCTCCTCGCCGAGACCCCGGAGGGCGGCTGGCGGGCCGCCCCGCCCGCGCCCGTCCGCGGCAACCCGACCGGAGCGGGCGACTCCGCGGTGGCCGGGCTGCTCTCCGCCCTGGCCGAGGGGCTCGGCTGGCCCGACCGGCTCGCCCGCGCGGTGGCCCTGTCGACGGCGACCGTCCTGGCCCCGGCGGCCGGCGAGTTCGACGCGGCGGCCTACCCGGAGCTGCTCCCGCGCGTGCGGGTGGAGCCGTACGCCGCCGCCTCGTGACCCCGGGCCGGAACGCGTACGCCGGGCCCCGGTCGGGGCCCGGCGTCTTCACCAGGGGATGAGGCGGTCCGCTACTTCTGCGTGACTTCCAGCCAGTCGAGGACCACGTCGCACTGGTTGCCGTCCTCGCACGAGATCTTGATCTCGTTCTCGCCCTTCTTGAGGTCGACCGGCGCCCAGGTGGTCTGCCAGTTCTTCTCCAGGTTCGTGTCCGAGGAGTTGATGAAGTTCTTCAGCCCGATCGGCTGGGTGTTCGGCTTCCCGTTGACCGTCAGGGTGGCGTTGGCGTCGACGGCCGGGATGGCGTAGCGCACGGTGAGCCGGTAGGAGCCCTCGGTCGGCATGTTCGCCTTCCAGGTCACCGAGGAGCCGACGTTGTTGAACCCGGTGACGTACGTGCCGTTGACCCCCTGGGCCCCGTCGACCGAGCTCTCGACCGTGGTCGAGCCGCCCAGCGTCAGCGTCGCCGCGTCCTGCTTCGGCAGTTCGAGGGCCGGGGTCTCCTCGGGCTTCTTCTCCGGCTCCTTCGCCTTGTCGGACTCCTTCGCCTCACCGTCGGAGCCCCCCGAGGACGCGGCCTCGTTCTTCTTGTCCTGGTCGCCGTCGTTGCCCGACAGCAGTGCGGCGCCGATGCCGATGAGGACGACCGCGACCACGGCGACCGCCGCGATCAGCAGCGCCTTGGTGTTGGGGCCGCCCCGGCCGCCGGAACCGCCGCCGTCCTGGGCCGGGCGGTGCGCGGTGGGCGCCCCGCCCGGGTAGGTCTCGGGGGCGGCGTACTGCGGGTTCGGCTGGTGGTACTGGGGGGCGGGCTGCTGGCCGTAGGCCTGCTGGGGCGGGTAGCCGTACCCGGGCTGCGGGGGCACCTGCTGCTGCCCGTACTGGCGCTCGCCGACGGCCCGCACCTGGTTGTACGACGTCCTGGGCACGCCGGGCTGCGCGGCCGGACCCGGGTAGCCGTAGCCGCCCTGTCCGGGCGGCTGGGCGCCCGCCGCCTGTCCGTCCGCGTACAGGTAGCCGAACGGATCGTCGTCCTCGGGCTTGCTCGCGCCGTTGTTCCCGGCCGTCATCCCTGGGTCACTCCTCACCATCTCGCCAGCCGTCGCCGACCGGGCGAGCCTACCTCGAACGGAGCACCGTCCGAATGACGATCACCCGCGGGACGGATCCGGCGGAACGGGTACGGGGTAGGGGCAGGGCCGGGCGGATGAACGTCAGCCGGCCCTGCGGTGAACCTTGGACCGCGACCGCTTCTCGACGTACATCCGCTGGTCGGCGGAGCGCAGGACCTCTTCCACGCTCATCCCGCACTCGGCCCAGCCGATGCCGAAGCTCGCTCCGACCCGGACGGCACGCCCGTCGACCCTTATGGGCGGAATGATGGCATTTCTGAGGCGTACGGCCAGGTCAGCGGCGTCCGCCGCCCCGAGCCCGTCCGCGAGCACGACGAATTCGTCACCTCCGAGCCGGGCGACCGTGTCGCCGTCCCGGACACAGGTGGAGAGCCGCCGCGCGACCTCGATGAGCACCGCGTCACCCGTGTGGTGCCCGAACCGGTCGTTGATGGACTTGAAGCCGTCGAGGTCGCAGAAGAGGACCGCGAGCCCTTTCGTGCCGTCGTCGTGCTCCGCGTCGGGGGCGAGGGCGTGCACATGGTGGTCGTAGAGCCCGCCCGCCGGCACCGCCTCCCCCTCGTACCCGTCCGCCTGGTAGCTGTGGGTGAGCGACGACTCGACGTCCCCGTACGCCGCGTCCAGCGCCTCGATCGCGGTCGCCGCCGGGGAGTCCGGGCGTTCGCAGAGCCGGGCGCCGATGCGGGACTTCAGCTCGGCGCTGTTGGGCAGGCCGGTGAGCGCGTCGTGCGAGGCGCGGTGGGCGAGGTTCAGCTCATGGCGCTTGCGCTCCTCGATGTCCTCGACGTGGGTGAGGAGGAAGCGCGGGCCGTCGGCGGTGTCCGCGACGACGGAGTTGCGCAGCGAGACCCAGAGGTACGTGCCGTCCCGGCGGCTCAGCCGCAGCTCCGCCCGGCCGCCCTCGGCTGAGGTGCGCAGCAGGGTGCCGATGTCCTCGGGGTGGACGAGGTCGGCGAAGGAGTAGCGGCGCATCACGGAGGCGGGGCGGCCGAGCAGCCGGCACAGGGCGTCGTTGGTGCGCAGCAGCCGGCCCTGCTGGTCTCCGCCCATCTCCGCGATGGCCATGCCGCTCGGCGCGTACTCGAAGGCCTGCCGGAAGGACTCCTCGCTCGCCCGCAGCGCCTGCTGCTCCCGCTCCAGCCGGACCAGCGCGCGCTGCATGTTTGCTCGCAGGCGAGCGTTGCTGATCGCAATGGCGGCCTGGGAGGCGTACATCTGGAGCGCCTCGCGCCCCCACGCGCCGGGGCGGCGCCCGTTGCGCGGCCGGTCGACGGATATGACCCCCAGGAGGTCCCGGCCGCCCCCGGAGGCGTACATCGGGGCGTAGAGGCGGTCCAGCGGGTGCCACTCGTCCTCGAACCGGGGCTCGGGCCCCTCGGTGTGCCACTGCGGTACGTCGTCGTCGAGCAGGACCCAGCCCTCGGTGTGCGGGATGAACCTCAGCTGGTCCCAGGACTCGCCCATGGCGAGGCGGCGCTCCCAGGAGGCACGGGAGCCGACGCGGCCGGTGATCAGGGCCTCGGCGGCGGCGTTGCCCGCGAAGGCGGCGATGACGAGGTCGCCGTCGGGCCGGACCAGGTTGACGCAGCCCAGCTCGTAGCCGAGACCGGTGACGATGCCGTCCGCCACGGTCTGCAGCGTGTCCGCCAGACTCCGCGCCGTGTTGAGATCAGCGACGGCCTGGTGCAGCTGCCGCATGGTCGCAAGGCGGACATAGGGTTCCGACTCGGCCTCCATCGCTCGCACTCCCCGAGACCTCGACAGCAACTCCAGGTTTCATATCGACGTACTTGTTGCAGTGTCACGGCCACTGAATCACAGTGAGCTGTGCACCCGGTACACAGGGTCAGCAGAAAATGGACTCTGTGACCCAAGTCACAACAGATGGTTCAGGGATCGGGAGTGACTCTTCCGCCCTTCCCTCGTTTCCCTGGCGCAAATTCGGCCACGCCTCTCCCGGGCGTTTCGGCCACTCTCCGGGGTCCGGACACGGTCGCCGAGCGCGCCGCCGTACGGCGCCGGGCCTAGGACCGGCCGGGGCCGGACTGGTCCCCTGGCCCGATGCGGCGGCCGGGCGGGCGCGGTTAGCGTTCCGGTGTGCTCCAGAAGACTCCCGCCACCCAACGCCCCGAGACCGTGCCCCCCGCCGCGGGAGCCGGTGCCGCCCCGCCTGCCGAGGGGGCGGGCGCCGTCCCGCATGCTGAGGGGGTGAGCAACGACGAGTTCCGCGCAGCACTCGCGCGGCTGGCCGCCGGAGTGGTGCTGGTCACCGCCCAGGAGCCGCCGCTCGACGAGGAGGGCCGCGGCGAGGACGTCGGGATGACGGCCACCGCCTTCATGTCCGTCTCCCTGGACCCGCCCCTGGTGATGGTGAGCCTGCGCAACGGCTCCCGGATGGACGACCTGCTCGACGAACAGCCCCTGTGGGCCGTCTCCGTGCTGGCCGCGAGCCAGCGCCACATCGCGGGACGGTTCGCCATGAAGGGCCGGATCAGCGACCGGCTGCTCTTCCAGGACCTGGCGTACGTACGGGGCGGAGTGAGCCACGCGCCCCTGATCGGCGGAGCGCTGGCGACGCTGGAGTGCCGTACGGAGCAGCGCGTGGTGGCCGGTGACCACACCCTGGTGATCGGGCGCGTGCTGACGGCGGAGCTGCCGAGCCCGGAGGGCGAGCCGCTGACCTACTTCAAGGGGCGTTACCGGCAGTTGGGGTGAGGCCCGACCGGCAGTTGGGGAAGGCCCGCCTCCGGTCCGGGTGAGGAACCTCTCCGGTGACGCGCCTCGCCGGTCGTGTGCCCCTCCGGTGACGCGTACCTCTCCGGTCGTGCACCTCTCCGGTGACGCGCACCTCTCCGGCCGCCGGGCGTGGCCGCCTCCGGTCATGCGCCTCTCCGTTCGCGCCCGGCCGCCTCCGGCGCGGCGGCGGAGCCGGACCGTCGCGCCCGGGCTACCAGTCGCGCCCCGAGCGGCCCCTTTTGGTCTCGCCGCGCTGCTTCTTCTCGCGCAGCCTGCGCTCGTTGATCCCGCGCGGGATCTTCCGCTTGATGCGCGGCTTGGGCGGCGGCGCGGTGGCCTCGGCCAGGAGCGCGGCGAGCCGGACGGCGGCCGTCTCGCGGTTGCGCCACTGGGAGCGGTGCTCGGAGGCCCGTACGGAGACGACCCCGCCCACCAGCCGCCCCGCCAGCCGCTCCAGCGCCCGCGCCTTCCACACCTCGGGGAGCGCGTCGGTCGCGGCGAGGTCGAAGCGCAGCTCCACCTGGGAGTCGCTGGTGTTGACGTGCTGGCCGCCGGGACCGGAGGAACGCGAGAAACGCCACATCAGCTCGGCCTCCGGAAGGGAGACCGAGCCGCGGATGACATAGGGCCCGGACATGACACCCATGTTCCCCGCTCCCCGCCCGGTCCGTCACCTCCTTATCGGCCTCCGGTCCTTATCGGCCTCCGGGACCGCCGGGGGTCTCTTCCGGAGGAAGTTCGGCAAAGAAAGTAAAGAGAGCAGGAACCTCATGGTCTGCTGACTGCGTTATGACGGGTGACGGTAGCTTTCGTGATGGCACGAATGCCCGCACACGACGAGGAAAGGGACTTCCCATGGCTGTAAGCCTGTCCAAGGGCGGCAACGTCTCGCTCACCAAGGAGGCCCCGGGCCTGACCGCCGTCACGGTCGGCCTCGGCTGGGACGTCCGCACCACCACCGGCACCGACTTCGACCTCGACGCCTCGGCCATCGCGGTCAACGCGGCGGGCAAGGTCGTCTCCGACGCCCACTTCGTCTTCTTCAACAACAAGTCGACGCCGGACCAGACCATCGTGCACACCGGTGACAACGTCACGGGTGAGGGCGAGGGCGACGACGAGCAGATCAACGTCAACCTGGCAGGCCTGCCGGCCGACGTGGACAAGATCGTCTTCCCGGTCTCGATCTACGACGCCGAGAGCCGCAGCCAGAACTTCGGCCAGGTCCGCAACGCCTTCATCCGCATCCTCAACCAGGCCGGCGGCGCCGAGATCGCCCGCTACGACCTGAGCGAGGACGCCGCCACCGAGACCGCCATGGTCTTCGGCGAGCTGTACCGCAACGGTGCCGAGTGGAAGTTCCGCGCGGTCGGCCAGGGTTACGCCTCCGGCCTCAGCGGCATCGCCCGCGACTTCGGCGTCAACCTCTGATCCAGCTCTGATCAGCTGATCACGAGCTGACCCGCTCAGCACGAGAGCCCCCGGCCGCCTGCGCGCGGCCGGGGGCTCCCGCGTCTGCGCACCGTAGCCAACTCCCGTGCGCGACGCAGTGGAATCACGCCACTCCACCGGATACCGGACAGCACAGCACCCCAGTCGGACAAGAACTGGTCAAAAACTTGTGAGGCAATTGTCGGCACACGGTCAACTTCGCCGATTCGGTGGCACGCTCTCCGCTCGTAGTCCCCCCACAGGACGACCGACGGAGAACACACATGAACCTCCATTCCACCCCCCACAACTCCCCTGTCGCACGCACCACTCGGGGAACCCGCACCACTCGGCGGCTCGCGGCGCTCGCGGCGGTCGCCGCCATGGTCGTCGCCGGAGTCCAGACCGGCTCGGCGGTCGCCACCCCGGCCGACGGCAACGGCGACAACGGCAGCGCATCGGCGGCACCCACCACCGCCGCCGCACTCGGCGTCAACTCCTCGGCCGACCGCGCCACCGCCATCAAGTCGGCGCAGAACGGGACCGCTTCGGCCGCCAGGGCCCTGAAGCTGGGCGACCAGGAGAAGCTGGTCGTCCGTGACGTGATCACGGACGCCCGGGGCACGGTCCACACCCGCTACGAGCGCACCTACGACGGCCTGCCCGTCCTCGGCGGCGACCTCGTGACCCACACCGCCGCCGACGGCACGCTCAAGGGCGTCGACAAGGCGACGGACGCGAAGATAGCCGTGGCGTCGACCACGCCGAAGCTGAAGAGCGCGGCGGCCGACGCCCGCAAGGTCATCTGGGCGGGCCACGGCGGAAAGCCCGTCCTCGCCTTCGAGACCGTGAAGACCGGAGTGCTGAAGGACGGCACGCCCAGCCGGGTCCACACCCTCACCGACGCCACGACCGGCGAGAAGCTGTACAGCTACGAGGCGGTGAAGACCGGCGCGGGCCACGGCCAGTACAGCGGCGAGGTGGAGATCACCACGACCAGGACCGACGCCGGCTTCGAGCTGACCGACGGCGAGCGCGGCGGCCACAAGACGTACGACCTCGACCAGGGCTCGTCCGGCACCGGCGCCCTCGTCACGGACGACGACGACACCTGGGGCGACGGCACGGCCGGGAACCGGCAGACCGCCGCCGTCGACGCCCACTACGGCGCCGCGAAGACCTGGGACTTCTACAAGTCGGCGCTCGGCCGCGACGGCATCCGGGGCGACGGCCAGGCCGCGTACTCCCGCGTCCACTACGGCAAGGCGTACGTCAACGCGTTCTGGGACGACAGCTGCTTCTGCATGACGTACGGCGACGGCGAGGGCGACAAGAAGCCGCTCACCTCGCTCGACGTCGCGGGCCACGAGATGACCCACGGCCTGACCTCCGCCACCGCCGACCTCAACTACTCCGGTGAGTCCGGCGGCCTCAACGAGGCGACCAGCGACATCCTCGGCACCTCGGTGGAGTTCTTCGCCGACAACGCCTCGGACGCCGGTGACTACCTCATCGGCGAGATGATCGACATCAACGGCGACGGCACCCCGCTGCGCTACATGGACCAGCCCAGCAAGGACGGCAGCTCGGCGGACTACTGGGACGAGAACCTCGGCGACCTGGACGTCCACCACTCCTCCGGCGTCGCCAACCACTTCTTCTACCTGCTCGCCGAGGGCAGCGGGAAGAAGACGGTCAACGGCGTCGACTACGACTCCCCCACCGCCGACGGCTCGACGCTGACGGGCATCGGCCGGGAGAAGGCGTACCAGATCTGGTACAAGGCCCTCTCCGTCTACATGACCTCCACCACCGACTACGCGGGCGCGCGCGTCGCGACCGAGAAGGCGGCGACCGACCTGTTCGGCGCGGACGGCGAGGAGCTGAAGGCGGTCTCGGCCACCTGGGCGGCGGTCAACGTCAAGTAACCGCAGGCTCGGTACGGTGCAACGCCAGGCCCCGTGCGTGCGGAAGCCGGTCAGTCCTCCACGGACGGCCGGCTTTCGCCGTACAGCCAGTCGTCCCACAGCCCGGTCAGGTCCTCGCCCGTCTCCTCCTCCACGTAGGCGGTGAAGTCGTCGGTGGAGGCGTTGCCGTGCCGGTGCGTCTCCGTCCACCCCCTGACCAGGTCGAAGAACGCCTCGTCGTCGTCGATCGCGAGCCTGAGCCGGTGGACGACCATGGCCCCGCGCCCGTACACCGGCGCCTCGGAGATGTCGGCGGCGGACGGCGGTACGGCGGGCGGGAAGGCCCAGTTGGCCTCGTCCTCGTACGCCTCGTCGAAGCTCTCCTCGACCGGTACGCCGTCGTGGTCGGCGGCCCAGAGCCACTCCGCGTACGTGGCGAAGCCCTCGTTGAGCCACATGTCCCGCCAGCTCTTCGGGGTGACGGAGTTCCCGAACCACTGGTGGGCCAGCTCATGGACGAGGAGCGCGGTGTCGGGCGGGCCGGGGAAGACGGGCCGGTTCTGGGTCTCCAGGGCGTACTCCGCGTCGCCCGTACGCTCCACGATCGCCCCGGCGGAGGTGAAGGGGTAGGGCCCGAACTTCTCCGCCGACCACGCGAGCACCGCCGGGATCCCGTCCAGCACCTCCTCGCTCGCGGCCTCCGACTCCGGGTCCACGGCGGTGAAGAGCCGGATGCCGTCGGGGGTGGCGGACTGGTGGGTGGAGAAGCGGCCGACGGCGAGCGTCGCCACATAGCTCGCCATGGGCTCGGCGGTCCGCCAGTGGTAGGTGGTACGGCCGCCCTCCGTGCGCCGGGAGACCAGCTCGCCGTTGGAGACGGCCGTCAGCGGTTCGGGGACGGTGACCTCGATGTCGTACGCGGCCTTGTCGCTCGGGTGGTGGTTGCCGGGGAACCAGGCCATGGAGCCGGTCGGCTCCCCGAGGGCGACCGCCCCGTCCGCCGTCCGCAGCCAGCCCTCCTTCGACCCGTCCGGGTCGGTGATGGTCTGCGGGGAGCCGGAGTAGCGCACGACGGTGGTGAACGTGCGCCCCTTGCGCAACCGGCCCTCCACGGCGGCGCCCGGACGGATGATCAGCTCCTTGCCCGCCCGGTTCACGGCCGCCGGGCGCCCCTCCACGGTGGCGCTCTCGACGTCAAGACCGGCCAGGTCGAGGTGGAAGGCGCTCAGGTCCTGGGTGGCGCGGGCGGTGATGGTGGCGGTGCCGCGCAGGCGGTCGGCGGGGCGGTCCGACGGCCGGGCGGCGGGGCCGCGGCTGTCGTCCGCGGGACCTTCGTCGTCGGCGGAGCCGTGCTTGCCGTCGGTGGCACCGTGCTTGCCGTCGGCGGAGGGGCGCTTGTCGTCGGCGGGGCCGTGCTCGTCGTCGGCGGAGGGGTCGATGTCGAGTTTCAGGCTGTAGTGGGTGACGTCGTAGCCGCCGTTGCCGAGCGCCGGGAAGTACGGGTCGCGGAGCCCGGCCGCGCCCGGGGTGCCCTCGACGCCGCCGGTGCAGCCCGCGCCGAGGAGGGCGAGGGCGAGGAGCAGGGCGAGGGGGGCGGCAGCGGGAGTGCGGCGGTTCACCGGTCGATCCTAGGCGTCGGGGCACGAGCCTCGGGAAGAGCGGCCCGGGAAGGGAAGGAGCCGCCCGCCCCGGGGGATGGGCGGACGGCTCCCGACTCAGAGGATGGCGATTCCGAGCGGACGGTTGCCTGCGGCAAGGCGAATCGGCTTGTTCTTCTCGCCGTTGGGGCGGGCGTGGGCGTCGGCGTCGGCGTCGGCGAGCTTGTCGAGTTCGACGACGGTGATGCCGTTCCAGTAGCCGTCGCGGGTGAACCCTCCGGTGACGTACGCGGTGTTGCCGTCCGCCGACACCGCCACGTCCTCGTGCGGCCCCTCCAGGGGGACGATCCGCTCCTCGCCGTCCGGGGCGCGGACCGTGAGGGAGGGGCCCTCGTCGGCCGAACCGATCGGGCCGGTGCCGACGACCAGGAGGGTCCCGTCGGGGGCGAGGGCCGCGCCGTGCTGGTGGGTGTCGGCCGTCATCGGCTCGATCGTGACCGTGCCGTCGCGCGGGTCGAGCACGGCCAGCCGCTCCCCCTCGAACGGCAGCAGCAGCGTGCCGTCCTGGGGGCGTACGACGGCGTAGTGCGGCTTCAGCCAGGAGCCGAGACCGCCCTCGGTGCCGTACGGGGCGACCTCCATGCGCCGGGTCCCCAGGGTGTCCGCGTCCACCGCCGTCACGTCGAAGGAGTCGTGGTTGGTGGCGTACACCTCGCGGCCGTCCGGCGACACGTCCACGTCGAAGGGGCGGCGGCCGACGCCGGCGACACCGATGACCTCGCGGGTCGTGGTGTCGATGACCTCCAACGTGCCGTTGCCGCCGGGCACGTTGACCCCGACGTAGACGTGCCGGCCGTCGGGGGCGAGGGCGATGCCCATGCCGCCGCCCCGGTACTCGCCGGTGGTGACGGGCCCGGTCTCCGTCTCGTACGGGATCAGCGCGAGCCGGGTCCGCCGCCGCGTGTCCACGACGGCGACGCCCTCGGCGGTGGCGACCCAGGCGCGCCCGTCCTTTCCGACGACGAGTCCGTAGGGGGCGGTGCCGACCTCGACGGAGGCGATGGCACCGCCGTTCCTGCCGGAGCCGCCCTGCCCGGGGTCGACGAAGGTGACGGTGTCGCTCCCGAAGTCGGCCACGAGGAGGGTGCCTTCGGGGGTGGGGGTGGGCGCGCCACGGGAGGGGGCCCGGTCCGGGGTGGCGGTCGCCGTGCTCCCGGACGCGGCGGGGGTGCTGGGGGTGTGGGGGGTGCCCGTCGTGCCCGGGGCGGCCTCCGTCGGGCCGCTCGTGCACCCGGCGAGCACGGCGGCCGCGAGGAGGCCGAGGACGAGGCGGCGGACGGGGGCGGCGCGTACGCGGGTGGGGCGGGCGGCGGTGGGGCGAGCGGCGCGCGCAGGGGCGTTGGTGCGGGCGTCGCGCGCAGGGGCGTTGGTGCGGGCGTCGGGCGCGCCGGGGGCACGCCCAGCGACCCCGCGTCCGCCGACGTCACGCCCGCCGGCCCCGCGTGCGTCGCGCCCGCGCGTGCCCGGACCGCGTGCGCCGGACCCGCGTACGTCAGCCCCGGGTACGCCGACCCCGTCCGCGTCGACCCCGCGTACGCCGGTCATACGGCGGCCCGCAGCAGCGCGGCGATCTCCGCGAACCCGCGCCGCTCGGCGTGGGCCAGGGCCGTGACCCCGTCCCCGTCCGGCAGCCCGGGAGCGGCGCCGGCGGCCAGCAGCGCCTCCACGACCTCCTGGTGCGCCCGGCCGCCGTCGCCCAGGATCACCGCCTCCAGCAGGGCGGTCCAGCCGAGCCGGTTGACGTGGTCCACGTCGATGTCGGTGCGGCGCAACACCTCCCGTACGTAGGCGACATGGCCACGCTCGGCGGCCGGGATCAGCGCGATGCCGCCGAACCGGTTGCGCAAGGTCAGATCGGGCCCGGCGGGCAGCAGCACCTCCAGCATCGCGACGCTTCCGGTGACCCCGGTGACCAGCCAGGGGCTGTCCTCCCGCCGGTCCTGGGCGTCCGGGTCGGCCCCGGCGGCCACGAGCAGCCGGGCCGCCTCCACGTGGTCGCCGAGGGCGGCGAGGAGGAGCGGGGTGCGCAGCTCCTCGTCGCGGGCGTCGACACGGGCGCCGCCCTCGATCGCGGTGCGCACTCCGTCGGTGTCGCCGGTACGTGCGGCGGTGAGCAGGGCGTGATCGAGGGCGTTCATGGGCCTCTCCGTTCTCGGCTCTCGGTGGTGCGGTGGTGCGGTGGTGCGGTGGTGCGGTGGTGATTATCGGGCGAGGGCGGCGACGCCCGCCTTGGCGAACTTCTCGTCCAGGTCGCCGCTGGGCGCGCCCGCCACGCCGATGCCGGCGACCGGGGCGCCCTTGACCTGGACCGGAGCGCCGCCCCCGAGGAACAGGGTGCCGGGGATGTCCTTCAGGTTGGGGGTCTGCTCCAGGCGCTTGACCAGCTCGGAGGTGGGGGCGTTCCAGGAGACGGCGGTGAACGCCTTCTTCACGGCGGACTCGGGCGACTGCGGGCCGGCGCCGTCGCCGCGCAGCGTCACGATGGTGTTGCCGTTGCGGTCGACGACGGCGACCGAGACGCGCTGGTTCTCCTTCTTCGCGGCGTCCAGCGTGGCCTGCGCGGCCTTGGTGGCGGCGGCCACGGTGAGGTGGGTGCTCTGCTGGAGGTTGCGGTTGTGGGTGTCGGCCTTGACCGCGGCGGCGGGTGCGGCGGCCGGAGCGGAGGCGTTCGC
The DNA here is from genome assembly GCF_050871195.1 of Streptomyces araujoniae. Classification (NCBI taxonomy): domain Bacteria; kingdom Bacillati; phylum Actinomycetota; class Actinomycetes; order Kitasatosporales; family Streptomycetaceae; genus Streptomyces; species Streptomyces araujoniae. The sequence continues at coordinate 4,388,033 of NZ_CP194070.1, read as the reverse complement.
GGAGACGGCCCCGAAGGTCCCGGCCCCGAGGGCGGCGACGGCGACGGTACCGGTGAGGATGCGGGCCCGCAGCGACAGCTTCTTCATGGTGGCTCCCTGATGGTTTCCGGGCCGCCCCGACGACGGCCCCGGCGTTTCGTTCTCTGCCATCGATCCTCCGGGCGCATCCGGCCCCGTACGGTCGACGTACCGGCTGGAAGCGGCGCGCGGGACGGTCGATGTCCCTGTCGGCCGATCGGTTGATGCGCGGGTGGTCCGACGGGGTCACCATGGAGGGATCTGCGCAGGTCAGCGAGGAAGAGTGAGGAGGTACGGGGTGGAGCACCGGAGCGACGCACGGGAGCCGGGAAGGTCCGGCGCACGGGACGCGGCGGGGGACGGTACGGTCGCCGGCCCCGACCCCGACGCGCGCTGGCTCGCGCTCCTCCTGCACGCCGCGTTCTTCCTGCTGCTCGGCGCCTCGCTGACCCGGTTCCTGATGCGGCACCCCGGCGAGGCCCGTACGCCGTGGATCATCGCGCTGTCGATCACCCTGGCCGTCCTGTATCTGCTGGGGCCCGTCCTCGGCTCACGCCCCACCCCGCGCCGGGTGGCCTGGCTCGGGGTGCTGGTCGCCGTCTGGATGGTGCTCGTCGTGCTGGCGCCGAGCTTCGCGTGGTGCGCGGTGCCGCTGTTCTACACCGGGCTGCGCATCCTGCCGCCGCGCGCGGCACTCGCGCTGGTCGCCCTGCTCACCGCGTTCGTGGTGGCCGCCCAACTGCGCCTGGCCACCGGCTTCGACCCGAACCTGGTGCTGGCCCCGCCCGCCGTGGCGGCCGTCGCCACCGCCGTCTTCGTCCACATGCAGCGGCAGGCCGTACGGCAGCGGGAGCTGGCGGCCCGTCAGCGCGAGCTGATCGACGACCTGCTGCGCACCCGGCGCGAACTGGCCGCCACCGAGCGGCGCGAGGGCACCCTCGCGGAGCGCCAGCGGCTCTCCATGGAGATCCACGACACGCTGGCGCAGGGCCTGTCCAGCCAGCAGATGCTGCTCCAGGCGGCCGACCGCACATGGGAGGCCGACCCGGCGGCGGCCCGCCGCCATGTCCGTACGGCCACGGGCATCGCGGAACGCAACCTCGCGGAGGCCCGCCGCTTCGTCCACGACCTGGCCCCGGCCGATCTGGCGGAGGGCGGCGGCCTGGAGGCGGCCCTGCACGCACTGGCGGCCCGTGAGACGGCCCAGGCGGCGGGGGCCCTGACCGTCCGCTGTCATGTGGAGGGCACGCCGTACGCCCCCCTGCCGGACCGGGTGCAGTCCGCACTGCTGCGGATCGCTCAGGGGGCGCTAGCGAACGTACGGGAGCACGCCGACGCCACCGCCGCCGGGCTGACCCTGACCCACCTGGGCGACCGGGTGGTCCTGGACATCGGGGACAACGGCCGCGGCTTCACACCGGAGCCCGGCGCCCCGCGCACGACGGGTGCCGTACGGGGCCACGGGCTCCCCGCGATGCGGGCCCGCGTGCACCAGCTCGGCGGAACACTGACGATCGAGTCCGCCCCGGGCGAGGGCACGGTGCTCTCGGCCGGAATCCCGCTCATCCCACCGACGCCCACCCCGCCGGCGCCCACCCCGCCGCAGGACCCCACGTGACGTACGAAGCACCCGACGTGACACACGGAGACCCGCACGTGACGCACGAAGCACCCCACGCGACACACGGAGACCCGCACGTGACGCACGGAGGCCCCTACCTGACCACGGAGGACCCCACATGACCGGCGAGGCGACCGCGTCCCCCGCTCCCGCCCCTTCCCCCGCCCCCGTCCGCATCCTGCTCTGCGACGACCACGTGGTCGTCCGCGCCGGGCTGCTGGCCCTCCTCGGCAGCGAACCGGACATCGAGGTCGTCGGGGAGGCGGGCAGCGGCGAGGAGGCCGTGGTGCTCGCCGCCCGCCTCACCCCCGACGTCGTCCTCATGGACCTCCAGCTCGGCGCGGGCATCGACGGCGTGGAGGCGACCCGCCGCATCGCCGCCGACGGCACGGTCCACGTCCTGGTACTGACCACGTACGACACGGACGCCGACATCACCCGCGCCATCGAGGCCGGGGCCACCGGCTATCTGCTGAAGGCCGAGCGGCCTGAGGAGCTGTTCGCCGCCATCCGCTCGGCCGCCCAGGGCCGCACCACGCTCTCGGCCCCCGTCGCCAGCCGGGTCATGGCCCGGATGCGCAGCCCCCGCCCGAGCCTCACCGACCGCGAACGCGACATCCTGGCCCAGCTCTCCCAGGGCCTCGGCAACCGGGACATCGCCCGCGCCCTCTTCATCAGCGAAGCCACGGTCAAGACCCACCTGGGCCGCATCTACGACAAGCTCGGCGTCGACACCCGCGCGGGCGCGGTCTCGGTGGCGAAGGAACAGCGGCTGCTGCCCTGACGCCCGCGCCTTCGGGCGCGGCGCCCCGGTGTTTCCCGGCATGACACCATCGACCCGTGCTCGACATCGGCTACTCCCTCTCCCGCCGCTTCCCCGACCCCCCGCAGACCGACTACCGCCGTGCGGACGTCCGTGCGCTGCGGCACGACCTGTTCTCCGGGGACGTCTATCTCGCGGACACCAAGGCCGACCGCGAGGTGTCCACAGCCTGGGGATGGGTGCCGGTGCTCGACTTCGCGTGGGCGCTGTGCGACATCGTCGAGCAGATCGACCAGGACCCCCGCGGCAACCGCTCGCACCGCAGGCAGTACGCCGAGCTGGACTTCACCGAGTCCTCCGACGTCATGATCTTCGAGCGGCGGTTCGGCTGGGTCGACGTCGAGGCGGACTGGATGCCCGGCGACGAGCCCCCGCTCACCTTCAGCCACTCCCTTCTGCGCCGCGAGGCCCGCGACTTCCTGCACGACCTGATCGCGGACCTGGCCGACATGCACGACGGCCTCGCCGACAACCCCGTGATCTGGGACCTCCAGGCCCGCTTCCCCCGGCTCTGACCCCTCCGCAGGCTCCGCCTCCGTCCCCCTGCCCCTGCCTGCCCCTCGGCCGCCTCCGTCCCCCGGCGGTCCGGCCGCCCGAAGCCGCCTCCGGACACGCCGGAAGCAACCCCGGACGGTCGGCGCCGCTGCCGATCACCCCTCCACCCGCACCCCGATCTGCGCCGCGAACGCCGGGGCCAGCTCCATCAGCTGGGCCGGGCTGATCACCGCGCCCGCCAGCCGGTCCACGCCCCGGGCGATGTCCAGCTCGGCCACCGCACGCAGGTCCACCGACTCCATCCGCGCCGCGCTGAAGTCCGCCCGCTTCAGCACACAGCCCCGGAACTCCACCCGCACCAGGTGCGCACCGCCGAAGTCCGGCTCGGAGAGCACACAGTCCTCGAAGACCACGTCCTTCAGCCGGGCCTCGCGCAGATTCAGGTAGTCGATCTTCCCGCCGCGCACGACCACCCGCTCCAGCACCGCCCCGTGCAGCTGCACCCCGCCCAGCCGGGCGTCCACCACCTCCACGTCCCGCAGCGACGCCTCCGCCAGGTCGGTGCCCACGCCCCGGACGCCGGTCAGCACCGCGTCGATGAAGGGGGACCGCGCCAGCTCCGCACGGTCCAGGGCACACCCGTCCAGGGCGCAGTCCATGAACCGCGCGCCCGGGCCCGACGCGTCCGACAGATCCACCCCCTCGAACCGCACCCCGTCGTAGTCGCCGTCCGGCTCCAGGCCCCCGCCCCCGTACGGAACGAGCGGCGGAAGCCGCACCTCCGGGCGCCGCGCCGCCGCAACGGTGTCCTTCTTGGCCCTGCCCGGCCCGGATGCCCTGCCCGGCCCGGATGCCCTGCCCGGCCCCGCCGTCCTGCCCGTACTCGCTGCCATGACCCCATCGTGACGCACACCACTGACAACGCCCCGCGTTCCGTGTCACGTCCCGCCTCCCCCGGTCCGTCGCATCATCGAAGAAGCGAAGGAGTTCCCCATGGAGCACGCTCACGTCCACGTCGTCGGGGGTGGCCTCGCCGGGCTGACCGCCGCGATCACCGCGGCCGAATCCGGCGCCCGGGTCACCCTGTACGAAGGCCACCGCACGCTCGGCGGCCGGGCCAGGACCGCCGACGGCCCCTACCGCGCCAACGAGGGCCCGCACGCCCTCTACCGGCGTGGCCCCCACCGGTCCTGGCTGGTCCGGCGCGGGCTGCTCGGGCCCGTCGTCTCCGTACCGCCCCGCGAAGGCCTCCGGTTCCGGTTCCGCCGTGACGGGGCCGCCCGCCGGACGCCACCCGTCGCCCTGCTGCGACTCGCCCGGCGCAGCGCCGTGACGGCGCCCGTGGACGCCGACTTCCGGAGCTGGGCCACCGGGCAGGTCGGCGCGGCGGGGGCCAGGGCCGCCGCGAACTTCGCCGCCACCGCGCTCTTCCACCACGACCCCGGCGCACTCTCCGCCCGGTTCGTCCAGGAGCGGCTGCACCGGCTCGGCTCGCTCCCGCCCGAGGCCCGCTACCCCGTCGGCGGCTGGGCGCGGCTCGTCGAACGCCTCGCGGGCCACGCCCGCGGTCTGGGGGTCGCCGTCGAGACGGGTGCCCGCGTCGACACCCGTACGCTCGGTGAACTGGCCCGTACGGGACCGGTCGTCGTCGCCACCTCGCTCCCCGCCGCCCGCGTCCTGCTCGACGACGCGTCCCTCACCTGGGAGAGCGGCCGGACCGTCCTGGTGGACCTGGCCCTGCGCACCCGGCGGGGCGACGCGTTCGTGGTCTCGGACCTGGACGCGCCCGGCTGGCTGGAACGGTTCACCGCCCAGGACCCCGGACTCGCCCCGGCCGGGGAGCAGCTCCTCCAGGGCCAGTTCCCGGTCGGGCCCGACGGGCGGAAGGCCGAGGGGACCGCCCGCGCCGGGGAACTCCTCGACCTCGGCTTCCCCGGCTGGCGGGAGCGCACCACCTGGCGCACCGAGGCGCTGGCCGACGGCCGCACCGGGGCCGTCGACCGCCCCGGCACCACCTGGCGGGACCGGCCCTCCGTCATCCGGGGCGACGGCGTCTTCCTCGCCGGTGACCAGGTCGCCGCCCCCGGCCTCCTCAGCGAGGTCTCCTTCACCAGCGGCCTCGAAGCCGGGCTGCTGGCCGTACGCGTACGGGGCACTGGGCGGAGCTACGGAGCGAGGGGTGGCCTCGACCAGGCTTGAGGGACGGGGTGGGGCGGGACGGGCCGGCCCAAGCGGGTCGCCCGGCCCGCACCACTCGTCCGCACCACCCCACCTCACCGCCTCACCCCACCTCACCGCCTCACCCCACCCAACCTCACCTCACCGACCCAGCAACCGCCGTGCGATCTCCGCATGGTCGGGGGCGATCCGGCCCTCCCCCTCGCCCTCCTCCACCGCCCACACCGTGTTCTGGAGCACGCGCCCCAGCGTCCAGGCCCGCGCCCGCCCCCGGTCCCGCTCCAGGCCCAGCGCCTCCGTCAAGGCGTCGAACCGCCACACCACCTCGTCGGCGTCGAAGAGGTTGACCAACGCCGGGAACAGCTCGAACCCCGGGTCACCCGCCAGCGGCTTGGGGTCGAGCGCCACCCACTCCCCCGCCCGCCCCGCGTCCGCGCGCCCCGCCAGGACGTTGTCGTAGTGCAGGTCCCAGTGGAGCAACCGGTCCCCCGGCTCACCCGCAACCTCCCGCACCGCCGCCGCGCAGTCCGCGAGCAGCCGCCGGTCCGCCGCGTCGGCCAGCCGCGCCACCATCCCCGGAGCCGCCGCCAGCATCCGCTCCACCGCACCGCTCAGGGTGCGCAGCCCCTCCGGCGCGGGCACCGCCGCCAACCGGGCCAGCACCCCGCCGAGTACCCCTACGGCACCCCTCACGTCAGCCACCCCCGACAACGGCCGCCCCTCGTCCAGCCGCTCCAGCAGCAGCGCGCCGGTCTCCGGGTCATGGCCGAGCAGCTCCACCGCCCCGGCCCCCGCGGCGCCCCACGCCCGCAGCGCGACCGGCTCGCCCGCCGTCTCCTCGTCCACCGGCTGGAGCTTCAGCGCCGCCGGTACCCCGTCCGCCTCGCGCACCACGGGCAGGACCAGCGCGCACACGCCGTACATGGACGGCCCGTCCGGCCGCAGCCCCCACTCCTCCAGGAACCGCCCGGCCAGCTCCGGCAGCGCGGCGATGAAGGCCCGTCCGGCGGCCCCGTTGTATGCGTACTGAGTAGCGATCAGTTCGTCCGGGATGTCGATCACACCGGCGATCCTAGGGCCGTGCGTCAATCGGACCATGTCCCGTAAATCCCCGGGCCCCACCGCGGACAGCGACACCGACAACACCGGCGACACCGGCGGCGACACCAGCAGGAGAAGAGGCCGCCGTGCCCTCTCCGCCGTACGCCGCTGGATCGTCACCGCCCCGGGCACGTACATCTGGCTGGCGGTCCTCTTCGTCACCACGGTCCTGCTCCACCGGACCACCCCCGCCTTCGAGGACGGGACCTCCGGCGGAGTCTCCGACGGGTCCTCCGGCGGCCCCTCCTGGGACCCCGTCCGCCCCCTGGTCTCCGGCGTCCTGTGGATCGACGGCGGCCACTGGCTCCCGTACGCCGTCCTGTTCACCGTCTTCCACGCCACCGCCGAACACTGGCTCGGCACCCTGCGGTGGCTGGCCGTCGCGGTCCTGGCGCACGTCCTGGCCGTGCTGCTCGGCGAGGGCGTCCTCGGCTGGGCGGTCCGGTACGGGGACGCCTCGCAGTCGGCCGGCAACACCCTGGAGGTCGGGGTGAGTTACGCCCTCGCCGGGGTGGTCGCCGTCCTCACCTACCGGGTGCCGCACCCCTGGCGGTACGTCTACGCCTTCGCGGTCCTCGTCTTCTACGGGGTGCCCCTGGCCGCCGACGGCCGCACGGTCACCGACCTGGGCCACGTCACCGCCGTACTGACCGGACTCGCCTGCTACCGCCTCACCCGCGGGGCCCCCTCCCCCGGGAGACGCGGGAACCTCTCCCAGGGGAAGCGTGGAGCCCCCTCCCCGGAGGAGACGGAACGCCCCGCCGCGCAGTAACGTCCCGCCACACATACGCTCGGCATCACACCGAAGACCGGGCGCCGGCGGCACCGGACAGGGACCCAGGGGCATCATGAGCACCGTCAGCAACGCCAGTACCGTCAACGGCGGCATATCGTTCTGGTACGCGCAGGAGGGCACCCCCACCCCCCGCGAACCCCTGCCCGGCGACGCGAGCGCCGACGTCTGCATCGTCGGCGGCGGCTACACGGGGCTCTGGACGGCGTACTACCTGAAGAAGGCCGCCCCCTTCCTCAACATCACCGTGCTGGAGGCCAAGTTCTGCGGCTACGGCGCCTCCGGCCGCAACGGCGGCTGGCTCTACAACGGCATCGCGGGGCGCGAGCGGTACGCGAAGCTGCACGGCCACGACGCCGCCGTACGGCTCCAGAAGGCGATGAACGAGACGGTGGGCGAGGTCGTCCGGGCCGCGGCCGAGGAGAAGATCGACGCCGACATCCACCAGGGCGGTGTCCTGGAGGTCGCCCACACCCCGGCGCAGCTCGCCCGGCTCAAGGACTTCCACAGCGTCGAGATCGCCTTCGGGGAGACCGACCGGGTCCTGCGCGGCGCCCGCGAGACCGCCGAGCGCATCCGGGTCACCGGGGCCGTCGGCTCCACCTGGACCCCGCACGGCGCCCGGCTGCACCCGGCCAAGCTGGTCAAGGGGCTCGCGGACGCCGTGGAGGCGCTCGGGGTCACGATCCACGAGTCGACGCCGGTCACCGAGATCAAGCCGAAGCACGCGGTCACCCCGTACGGCACGGTCCGCGCCCCCTACATCCTGCGCTGCACCGAAGGCTTCACGGCAGGCCTCAAGGGGCTCAAGCGGACCTGGCTCCCGATGAACTCCTCCATGATCGCCACCGAACCGCTCCCCGCCCGCGTCTGGGACACCATCGGCTGGGAGGGGCGCGAGACCCTCGGCGACATGGCCCACGCCTACCTCTACGCCCAGCGCACCGCCGACGACCGCATCGCCATCGGCGGCCGCGGCTACCCCTACCGCTACGGCTCCGCCACCGACCACGACGGCCGCACCCAGCCCGCCACCATCACCGCCCTGCGCGACCTGCTGGTCCGCCTCTTCCCCACCACGGCGGGTGTCCGCGTCGACCACGCCTGGTCCGGCGTCCTCGGCGTCCCCCGCGACTGGTGCGCCACCGTCACCCTGGACCGCTCCACGGGGCTCGGCTGGGCGGGCGGGTACGTCGGCTCGGGCGTCGCCACCGCCAACCTCGCCGCCCGCACCCTGCGCGACCTCATCCAGCAGGACTCCGGCCAGGCGGGCCCGACCGACCTGACGGCGCTGCCCTGGGTGAACCACCGCGTCCGCCGCTGGGAGCCGGAACCCTTCCGCTGGCTCGGCGTGCACGGCCTGTACGCGGCCTACCGCGCCGCCGACCGCCGCGAGACGGTCTCGCCGCGCCCCGGCACCGACCCCATCGCGAAGGCGGCGGACCGTATCTCGGGCCGCCACTGACCCGCTAGGGCCTGTCGTCGAACTGCCGTCGTCGCACGGCAGGCGGCAGTTCGACGACAGGCCCTAGCGGGACTTCTCCTCGGCCACCAGCACACCCACCTTGTCGATCCGGTGCTCGGGGTTGCCGAGGTCGTCGCGCCAGAAGTTCCCGGCCGCGTCGTCCTCGGGGGTGGCACAGGTGGAGATCGTGATCATGGCCCGGGCCGGCTCCTCGCCCGGCTTCCCCGGCACCTCCGCCCGCTGCTCGTCGAGCGACCGCTCGCTGCGGAAGGAGGTCTTCCGGGTCTCGGTGATCTCGTACGTGTACGTGGTGCCGTCCTCCGTCACGTACACGGGATCGCCCTTGCCGAGATCCGGCAGCTCGCGCAGCACGCCCCCGGCGCTGAGCCGGTGCGCGGTGACGAGGTAGTTGCCGACATCGCCCGGCCCGACCCCGCCCTCCTCCCCGTACGGGCTGGAGGCGACGCCCCGGTCCTGGATGCGGCTGCCGGGGCGGTCGTCGGTGGTGCCCTCGTACGGCACCACGTCCAGGTCCTCGACGCCGATGGCAGGGATCTCCAGGACGGCGGTGCCGGTGCGGGGTTCGGTGCGGTCGGCGGGGGCGGCCGACGCGAAGGCGGTCGTCAGCAGGACGGCGGCACCGGCACAGGCGAGAGCCGTGGGAAGCGTACGAGAACGGCGGCGGCGGTTCATGGGCGTCCATCCCCATCCCGGTCCGGGGCAGTACCTCCAGTACACCAGGACACGGCCAGGACCGCGCCGGGGAGCAGGCGGCACCGGGAAGCGGACCGTGCCAGGGAGCGGGCCACGCCGGGAAGCGGACCGTGCCAGGGAACAGGCCGCACCGGGAAGCAGGCCGCTCCGAGAAGCGGGCCGCGCGTCAGTCGCGGGGCCAGGGCCGCCCGTCGAGCCGCTCGATGGAGAGGTTCAGCCGGCTGAGCGAGTCGGCGAGCTGCTCCGCCTCCTCCGGCGTCCAGTCGGCCATGACCTTGGCCAGGCCCGCCACGTTCCGGTCGCGGTCGCTGTCGAGCCGGCGGGCGCCCTCGTCGGTGATGGCGAACTTGCGGGCGATGCCCCCGTCGGGGTCCGGGATGCGTTCGACGACCCCGGCGCGCAGCATCGCGGCGGTCTGCCGGTTGAGGGTGGAGGCGTCCAGGCCGAAGGCCTCGCTGAGCTGGCTGATGGACATGGGGCCCTCCACCTCGATCCGGCTGAGCAGGATGTAGGCGCTGCGGTCGAGCCGCCACTCCGCACGCGGGGCGAGCAGGTGCATGTACCGGCCGAGCAGCATGGTCTCGCGTTCGATCCGGTCGAGGGGCATGTCCACGCATCCAGGTATATCACGATGGATATGCGCAATACATAAGCTATGCATGATGCACATTACCTGTATCTTGCATAAGCGAGCAGCCCGCCGAGGTCCGAGGGCTGAGAAACGGAGACACCCCGTGGAGACCCCACCGCCCGCAGCAGCCTCCCCGGGAGCACCCACGGCCCGCCCCGGCGCCATCGTGGCCGTCCTGGCCCTCGCCGGGATCGTGGCCGCGCTCACCCAGACCCTGGTGGTGCCGCTGATCGCGCAACTGCCGGTCATGTTCGACACCTCCGCGTCCAACGCCTCCTGGGTCATCACCGCCACCCTGCTGGCCGCCGCCGTCTCCACGCCGGTCGCCGGACGGCTCGGAGACATGTACGGCAAGCGGCGGATGCTGCTCGTCTCCCTCGTACCGCTCGTCCTCGGCTCGGCGGTCTGCGCCCTCTCCTCGTCCGTGATCCCGATGATCACCGGACGCGGCCTCCAGGGGTTCGGCATGGGCGTGGTGCCGCTCGGCATCAGCCTGCTGCGGGACGTCGTCCCGGCCGAGAAGCTCGGCCCGTCCATCGCGATCATGAGCGCATCGATGGGCGTGGGCGGCGCGCTCGGCCTGCCCTTCGCCGCGGCCGTTGCGGAGAACACCAGCTGGCGCGTGCTCTTCTGGGTGGTCGCCGTGCTCGCCCTCGCGGTCGGCGCCCTGATCGCCGCCCTGGTCCCCGCCGACCGCCCGGCCGCCGCCGCGGCGGGCCGCTTCGACCTGCCCGGCGCCATCGGCCTCGGCGCCGGGCTGATCGCCCTCCTGCTCGCCGTCTCCAAGGGCGCCGACTGGGGCTGGTCCAGCGCCACGACGCTCACCCTCTTCGCCGCCGCGCTCGTCCTCCTGCCCGCCTGGGCCCGGTGGGAGCTGCGGCTGCGCGACCCGCTGGTCGACCTGCGCGTGACCGTCCGCCCCCAGGTCCTGATGACGAACACGGCCTCGGTCCTGGTCGGCTTCGCGATGTACGCGCAGTCCCTCGTCATCCCCCAGCTGCTCCAGCTCCCCGAGGCGACGGGCTACGGCCTGGGCCGGTCGATGCTGGCGATGGGCCTGTGGATGGCCCCGGCCGGGCTGATGATGATGGTGATGTCCCCGCTCGGAGCCAAGCTCTCCGCCGCCAAGGGCCCCAAGGTCACGCTCGCCGTCGGGAGCCTCGTCATCGCGGCGGGCTACGGACTCTCCGTCCCGCTGATCGACTCCGGCTCCCCGTGGGGCCTGCTGCTGGTCACCCTCGTCTGCAACTCCGGCGTCGGCTTCGCCTACGGGGCCATGCCGGCCCTCATCATGAGCGCGGTCCCCGCCTCCGAGACGGCCTCCGCCAACAGCTTCAACGCCCTGATGCGCTCCATCGGCACCTCGTTCGCGGCGGCCGTCATCGGCGTGGTCCTGGCCCGGATGACGACCGACTTCGGCGGCTTCCCGCTGCCCTCCGAGAACGGCTTCCGCACCGCCATGCTGATCGGCTGCGGGGTGGGCCTGGCGGCGGCGGTGGTCGCTGCGCTCATCCCCGTACGGACGATGAAGGCACCACTTCAGCCGGCCGCACCCGCTCCGGAAGTGCCGCACGCGCCCGCCGCCAGGGCCTGAGCACCTCCGCCGCCGACCGTCTCACGCGCCGCCACCGTACGGAAGTCGTGGGGCGGGCGGCCAGTGATCCGCTCGACGGTGCGGGAGGTCCGTTCCTCCGCACCCGCCGCGACGGCCAGGTCCAGGTCGGCCGGCATCCCGACGAAAGCGGCGGGCGTCTCGGCGGCCAGCAGCTCGGCCGTCGCGTCCCCCGCGAGAGCCGCTGATGGACGACCGTACGCCCGGTGACCTCGGTGAGCACGGCGGCGACATCGGCGTCACTCAGCGCATTCGGACCGGTGATGAGCAGATCGGTGTTCGGGGCGTGGTGGTCGGCGAGGGCGCGTCGCAGGAACGGCAGCATGACAGCGGCCGGATCGGGGGCACCGGGCGGCGGGACGAGGTGGACCCGGTCCACCACCCCGCCGCGGAGAGGGCCCAGAGCTCCGCGGCCCGCGACCGGGAAGCGGTCCTCGCGGCGGCCGACCGGCTCTTCGCCGAACACGAGAACCCGGGAACCGTCACGATGGCGGACATCGCGGCGGCCGGTGTCGGCAAGGCCACCCTCCTCCGGAGCTTCGGCGACCGCACCGGCCTCATCCGCGCCCTGCACGAATCCCGCCTCGCCCCCGGCCGGACCGCCGTGGAAGCCCGCCCCCGCCGGGCCTCATCACGCGGCGAGTGCTGGGAGCGGGGGCGCCGTCAGCGCAGGTCCTCCTGGCAGGCGCTGACGGCAATGCGGCGTCTTCCGTCGCGGTGAAGCGCTCATGGCGAAGGAAGTCGGGAACGCCTTCGGCCGACAGCAGGTCATCCAGAACCGCACAGGTGTGCCTTCCGGCGCCCGGACCCGTGACACGAAGACACCGCGGAGGCAGGCGGCGCACCAAAGGAGCGCGTACCCGACTCGGTATCGGGATTGACAATGAAGCAGACCTGCAGCCTGGGCAGGCCGCAGTCCAGCGAAGTCGCCAGTGCCGAAGGGCCAACGTGACAGCCTTGCGGATGCACGTATCAATCCGCTCACACCGGTCAGTCCTCTTCACAGACGTCCTCCGGCAAGAGGTGCCGCGCTGTCGCCAGCAGCCGCTCCAGCCGCGCCGGAACCGTCTCCACATCCTGCAGAAGCCAATACGCGTAGGCTGCAGTGCCTTTGGCCCGGCCGGATAGCACCTCCTCGTACAGAGCCCAGGTGCTGGCTCGCACCGCCTTTCTGCACTCCTCTGCGATTCCTTCGTCATCGACGACGGTGAAAGAACTGAGAAGCTCAAGAAACCGATGGCGGGCGGAAGGAGAAATACCACGGTCGGCCAGCCCGGCCATGAGCACCCGTGCAACGGGAACCGCAGTCTTCGTCGTCCAGCCTTCCTGGATCACGTGGAAGTCGATACCGCGCGGTTCAGCCTCCTCCAGTGTCCTGGCACGGGCCATCCGCAACAGATCTCCTGGCACATGCGCGGCTGATGGGCACTTGCGGCAGGGGAGCGCGGACCAGTCGTACAGCCCGATCTCCAACTCCATCATGGTGATTACCTTGACCTGCTCAGTACCCCAACTCGTCCCACAAGACACCCGACTCCCCTTCTACTCCGGGTTCAGACTGGCCGGGGGACGGGTAGTCGAGCTGACACTTCAGGCCGCCTTTCTTCGGCCCCGCGACAACAGTTCCATCCGGCTGACGATTCGCGTTGTACTCGATGGTGAACCGGACCTTCGTGGGGTCACCGCCGAGTGCGTGCACGACATTGCCCTCGGCACAGTGCCTGAGTCCGGTATTACAGCCGCCCGACTGGACGAGGGCAACGTCTCACGTATCAACCCGCTCACACAGAGAACGGGCAGGACCTCGCCTCCTTGGCATGAGGTCCTGCCCGTCATCCGCCCGCCGCCGGTCAGTCCTCCTCGTAGAGGTCATCCGGCAGCAGGTGTCGCGCTGTCGCGAGGAGACGGTCCACGCGGGCCGGGTTGGTCTCCGCGTCCTTCACGAGCCAGTAGGCGAGAAGGGCGCTTCCCTTGGAGTCACCGGACAGGATCTCCTCGTACAAGGTCCAGATGCCGCCTTTGACCGCGTCCAGGCACTCAGCGGCAAGGTCCTCGTCATCCACGATGACGAATGACCAGAGAAGGTCCAGGAACTGGTTCCGGGCCACCGCCGAGATACTGCGGTCCGCCAGGCCTGCCATCAGCACCCGGGCGACCGGAACAACTGTCGGTGTCGCCCAGCTCTCCTGGAGCACGTGGTGCTCAATGGCTCTCGGCCTGGCCTCCTCCCGGTTCTGCGCCCGGGCCATCCGCAGCAGTTCCGCAGGGACGTGCGCGGCTGACGGACAACTGCGGCAGGGGAGCGCGGACCAGTCGTACAGCCCGATCTCCAACTCCATCATGGTGATTGCCTTCATCGCCTCAGTATCCCAACTCATCCCACAAACCACCCGGCTCCCCCTTTACGCCGGGTTCAAACTGGCCGGGGGACGGGTAGTCAAGCTGGCATTGCACACACACTTCCTTCGGCTTGACCGTGCGTACACCGCTGGCGAAATCCACGTTGTACGCGATGGTGAACCGCACCTTCGTCGGGTCGCCGCCGAGCGCGCGCACGGCGTTCCCCTCCGCACAGAAGCTGAGTCCGGGCTTGCAACCGCCCGACTGGGCCAGGGCGATGTCTCCCGTCTCGATGTTGTAGCCACCCACGTACGCCTTGGACGCCTTTCTCTTTGAAGCGTGCTTGAGGGCGAAATCGGCCACCTGGGACGATGCCTTCTCCATCTGCCCGGCGTGTGTCCAGCCGGTCGGGGCCTTCTGGACCTCCACCGCAGGCGCGCTCTTACCACCCACCCCACGTGGACTGACATCAGCACGGGGAACAATCCTCGGTGCCACCTTCGGCGGCGCCGCCTTCTGCGCCGTGCCCGAGAACAACCTGCCGAGGGCACCCTTGACGACCTTGCTGACGCCTCCGGGCTTGGCCAGCGCCTTGCCGCCGGCGCCCGCTCCGGCAGCACCGGGGAAGAACGGCGTGAGGAACTTGCCGACCCAGTACGAGGCCTTGTACCAGGCGCCGCTCTGGTCCGGTCCGCGGACGGTCTTGTAGAGGCTGATCGGGGTCTTGCCCGCGCGGTCGTTCTTGATCTTCTGGGCGTTGCCGTCCGTCCAGCCCAGCCGGTCGGTCCACGTGTAGACGCTCTCGGCCAGGTCGTAGTAGCCGTCGACGACACCGTTCTTGAAGCCCTTGACAGCCTGCTTGCCCTTGGAAGCGAGCTTGTCCAGCCACTTCCACTGGCCGGTGCTGTCGCTGAAGGTGACCGGGGAGTTCTCCGCGTACGCGTAGCCGTTGAGCTGTTGCGGATCCGTGAGGTCCATGATCGGGTCGACGCTCAGGAAACGGCCCGTCGAGGGGTCGTACTCCCGGGCACCGAGGTGCGTCAGCCCGGTGTCACCGCTGTCGTCGGTACCGCCGACGAACCCCTTGCTGCCCACCCACGGAACCGGAGCCGCGCCCCGTGCGCCGCCGAACGGCAGGGTGCGCCGCTGCGACAACGCCTGGGTGGCGGCGTTCACGGACAGGAGACCGGTGCCCTGGTGGTCGGCGAGAGTGAAGGTGACGGAGCCGTCGTCCTCCTTGACCGCCTGGTTGCCTCCGCCGAGCGGGGTGTAGCGGGTCGCCTTGGCCTTGGCCGCGCCCTTGTCGAGGGTCACCTCGGTGTGGCCGAGGTACAGCGTGCTCTTCGAGCCTGTACGCCCGATGAGGCGGTTGCCCCCGGTGTCGTACAGGTACTCGGTCACCTTGCTGCCGCCACCCGCCGCGGGCTCCGTGACCTTGGCCAGGTGACCCTCGGCGTCCCAGGTGAGCTGCTGAAAGGCGTCGCCCCGGGGACGGGCCGTCGTGTTGCCGACCTCGTCGTAGGAGTAGTCGTCCTGGTCGGTGGTGCCATCGGGCAGCCGGGTCGAGACCGAGGTCAAGCCGTGCGGACGGGCGCTGCCCGGAGCCGGGTAGCTGTAGGTCCGCAGGGTGTCCTTGGCGCTGTCGCCGGAGACGTCGTGCAGGGTCTCGGACAGGCGGTTGCCCGTCTTGTCGTACGAGAAGGACTGCCAGTACGGTGCCGGGCCGCCGACCGTCCCGGCACCGGGCGCCGTGGCGCAGGTCTTGTCACCCTGCGTCCACGCCTTGGTCAGCCGCTGCAGATGGTCGTAGTCGAAGCACTGGGTGTCGGTGCCGGACCTGGAGGTGTCCGAGATCGACAGGATGTTGCCCAGGTCGTCATACCGGTAGGTGTTGAACCGGTCGACGCCTGCCACGTCCTGACGGTCCACCCGCGAGGTCGCGACCCGCTGGGTGCCCCACTCGTAAGTGTTGGTCACCTGCACCGGCTTGGCGCCGGCGGCGGTGCCGGACATCCGGTGCTGGAGCGGCTTGCCCGTCGAGGAGTACACGGTCTCCGCCGTGAATCCGTCACCGAGGAGGCCGGTCGGCCGCAGCGTGTCGGGGGCATAGCTGACGGTGTGGCTGCCGCCCGGCAGCGAACCGGCCGCCGAGTAGCTCACGGTGCTGGGCAGGCCGGAGGGGAGATAGGCGGTGCCGGTCTGGTACGTGCCCGCGAGGGCGCCCTCCTGGGAGGGGATCACCACGGCGGTCCTGACCGGGCGGTAGAGCCGGTCGTACTGAGTGACCTTCGAGGTGTACTCGGCGCCGTCCACATAGCGCGTGGACTGGGCGAGTTGGCCCTTGGCGCCGCTGATGGTGTCGTAGGTCCACTTGGCGCGCAGACTGCCTGTGGCGGAGCCGTCGCGCAGCTCGGTCTGGCGGCCCAGCCCGTCGTACACGTGCGCCAGGACGGTGCCCCGGGCGTCCTCGGTGGTGGTGAGCTGGCCCCGGTCGTCGTAACGGCGGGTGGTGACGCCCCGGTCGGGGTCCTCCGTCCGGACCTCGTGGCCGCGCTGGTCGTAGGCGTACTTCCAGGAGTTGCCCGCCGGGTCGGTGACCTTGGCGAGTTCGCCCCGGGTCGTGTACGCGTAGGTGGTGGTGTCGTAAGCCGCGGCGGCGCTGCGAGAGTGGTGCTGGCGCAGCTCGGTCACCAGACCACGGGCGTCCGCAATCACAGTCGTGGCGGTGCCGCCCTCCGGCGGGATCACGGTGGTGCGGTCGCCGCCGTAGGTCTTCCGGGTAATCGCGAGTACGGCGCCTCCGTCACCGTTTCCGGCGATGTCCTTGATCTCGGTCTCGCGGCCGAGGCCGTCGTAGACGTATCTCGTCTGGGTCTCGACGCTGAGGGCGTCGGCGGGCTTGAACAGACCGCGGTTGGGCGGCTCCTGGTCGTTGTAGTACGGAGCGAAGGTCTTGGCTGTCAGGCCCCGTTCGTCGTAGAAGACATCCGTGAGGATCCGGCCCCCATCCGGTCCGGGCTCCTGTACCTGGCGCTCCCGCAAGAACCCGTCGTACAGCGTGTAGGAAGAACGCTGGCCGCCCTTGTTGTCGAGGGTCCGGGCGCGGATCGCGACGGGCTTGTCCGCGTCGATGAAGTAGGTGAACTCGTAGCTCGGAGTCTGGTCGGTCCGTCGGTCGGCAAGCCAGATCCGGCTGATCCGGCCGAGCGCGTCGAAAGAGAACTCGGATCGTTTGCCGTTCGTGTCGACCTGTGCGGCGGGTCGACCGCGCACCGGGTCGAACTCGGTCACCACGTTCTGCGCCGTCGCCGGGGTGCCCGCGGTGGCGGGCGGTGTCGTCTCGGTGACCTTGGCCGGGAAGCCGGTAGCAGGACTGTAGGCGGTGGTCGTCGTACGTCCGTCGGTGCGGGCGGTGCGGGCGGGCTGGCCCGTGCCGGTCACGGTGACGTCCGACGTCAGGTCGGTGGTGTTCAGGCGTCGGCCGTAGGAGTCGAATGTCGCCTTGGACTCCAGGTAGACGGCCTTGGTGCCGTCGTGGCTCTTGATCGTGGCCGACGCTGTTGCGTCACCCTTGGTCGGAGCCGCGCCGTACTCCCCGCCGTCGTAGGCGGTCCGGACGTCGGAGACCACGTCCTTGGAGCGGTCCGGCGTGGCGGAACAGGACCTGGCGACCGTCTCCTCCCTGGAGGGGAGGGTGATGATGCCGGTGCCACCGCCGGCGTAGGTGGTACGAGTGCAGCGGTCGTCGGACGGGGTGGTCGGGTCCCCCAGGTCCTCGGTCATGGTGACCCGCCCGGCCACTGTGTCGTAGGTGTTCCTGGTCTCGCTGACGCTCCAGGACTTCCCCGCACCGCCGTCCAGGGAGGTCCAGGAGGTGGACCGGGCGGTGCCGGTCAGGTTGGAGGTGACGGTGCCCCAGGTGCGGGTCTTCCTCGCGGTCTCGTGGTACCAGGGCCGGTCTACCGACTTCGACAGGATCTTGCCGTCGACGCCTGAGTGGACGACCGATTTGTAGGCGAAGCCCGCCACAGACTCGTGGTCGGTGATGGGGTCTCCCTCACCACTGCCCAGAGTGACGGAGACCTTCTTGGTGCCGCCCGAGGTGGATTCCCTGTCGCCGTCCATGCCGCGCAGGAAGTAGCTGTCCTGCTGCGTCCTCAGGGCTGCCTGGCCGCCCTGACCGCCGGTCTTGACCCGGACCTGGCCGTAGCCGCGCCACTGGGACCAGGTCTTGTGCTTCTCCTTCGTCAGGCCGTCGTCATCGTCGTAGTGCCAGGCCGCGTCACCGAGGTACTCGTACTGGGTCACGCCGTCGGGCGCGCCGCCGGTGCGGTCGGTCTTGGTGGTGGAGGTGACGACGTACTTGTTGAACCACTGCCGTTCGGGCGCGGCGTCGGCGTCGCCGCCGATGAACTGCGGGTAGCAGCGAGTGCCGTTCTTCTCGGGCGTGGGCAGCTTGTCCCAGGAGCAGACGGGGTCCGAGTAGTTGATGTCGACCTGGCCGCCGTACTCGTCGGTGACGGTGGACAGCCGGGACTTGATGAAGGGCGCGTAGCCGTCGCCGATCCGGTCGAGCCGGTTGGCCCGCTGGGTGTAGGCGAAGCTGGTCTTCGGCAGGGTGACCGCCGGGGTGGCGGTGTGACCGGTGCGCTGGACGGAGTCCAGGAGCAGCTGGTAGTCGATGTCGGCCTGGCCCCAGCGGTGGCCGAGCTTCCAGGAGTCGACGTCCGCGTACGCGCTGCCCTTGAGGACCTGGGTGGTGATGCCGGTCAGGCGGTCACGGGTGAAGAAGACGGGGGACAGCCGGCCCTTGTCGCAGTCCTTGCCCTCCGCGCAGTGCAGGTCCCAGGGTGTGTCGTACCAGTAGAAGGCGTCCTTGTCGATCGACTTGCAGTCGGTGTTGGCGTCGGGCAGGCAGCGCTCGGAGGTGGCGAAGTTCACCTTGCCCAGCGCCTTGGCGCTGTAGGCGGAGCCGTCCTTCAGGCCGTACTCGATCCGGTCCAGCGAACCGCCGCGCACGTACGGCGTATTGTCCTTGGCCTTGAGGTTACGGCCGTAGGCGTTCTTCTCCTGGTCGTAGTAGTAGGCGACCGCGTTGCCGTGCGGGTCCACGACGTAGTCGAGGTTCCAGCGCCAGCCCTGCTGGCACCAGGAGTCCGCGAAGGCCGCCTTGTAGCAGGGCTCCCCGCTGTTGTTGCCGAAGACCGGAACCGTCCACGTGGAATCGGTGGTCTCTTTCCCGCTGCTCCAGCCGGGCAGCCGGTTGTAACCGAAGTAGTAGTGCACGCCGTCGGGGTCGGTGAGCCGCCAGTACTCGCCGTCGTTGTCACCGTTGCCGCGGTCGGCGGAGCGCAGCCGGGTGATCCGGGTGCCGTCGTCCTGCTTGAGGCGGAACTCGTCGTCACCCGTCGGGACCAGCTCACCACCCTTGCCGTTGAAGGTGATGAACGCGTTGTCGTAGCCCCAGCACAGGTCCGCCGGCTTGTTGCCGTCCGCGTTCTTGACACCGTCGTCGTAGCACGGCTTGTAACGCCGCTCGATGTAGCCGGACCAGAGGTCGAACCCGTCGCCCACCCAGGACGACTGGTTGTTGGTGGTACCGGTGCGCCCGTCGATGTGGCCGGAGTTGTACGACAGGCCGAGCTCGGGCGTGAGCCCGCCAGGCACGTCGGGGACCGGGATGTCGTAGGACCAGCTGAAGTCACCGGTGTTGAGGTTGGTGTCCCAGGACGCGGACGGTGAGAGCTTCGTGGCGGTGAAGTCCCCCGTTCCGGCGGTCTCCGCGGCCATGGCGGCGAGGACCGTGGGGCCGGACGACCGCAGGGCGACCGAGGAGGCGGTGAGGGTTCTCCGTTCGGTGTCGTTGACCGTCGGTACCGGGGTGACCGTGCGGCATTCTTCCCGGGAGGGTTCGTCCACGGCACAGGCGGGCAGCTGGACAAGCGTCAGACGGGAGCCGTAGCCGCCGCCGTACGCCTCGGAGAACGAGGAGTAGTCGACGGTGGCGTCCACCTTTCCAGGGCGGTCGTCCCGGCCGTCGCCCGCCTCCAGGGTGAAGAGCACCCCGTCGATCCCGGCGCGTTCGGCAGCTCGGTGTCCGAGCACCTTGGCTTCGAGGCGCCCCTTGGCGCCGACCGGGGTCTCCAGCAACGGCACATCGCTCGGGGTTCTCCGAACGGTGCCCGCGCTCTCAGCCGCCGCGCGAGGAGCGGTAACCGCGATCGGGAACGAGCGGAGCGCTGTGGCGGGCCTGTTCTCGGCGGCACGCTCGCCCGCAGCCGGTGCGGGGGAGACACTGATGACCCGCTCGCCCGGCTCGGGCCAGGCCGCACGGGGGCTGCCCTTCGGCGCTCTCGGCTCATCGGCGGCGGAGCGTGGCTCGGCGCCGAAGACATCTCGCCCCTTGACCGGCATCTCGGCAGAGGGCAGGCCGGGCAGGTCCCACCGCGGTGAGGGAGCTGCTGACGCGGCGGCCCCCTGCATCACTGTGGCCACCATGACGGTGGACAGGAACAAGGCCACTCTTCGTCGGGCCACCGAAGGCGGGAGCAATTTTGATGTTATGGACATATGAGGAGTGAATCCTTGGTTGTGATCCGAGGTCGTGCGGCTGCGCACGACCATGAGGACAAGGAAGAAGGAAGAGTAGAAACGGGACAGTGGAGCGGCATGGGATGCCGTGCTGTGGACACTGGCCCAGAGCACGGCATCCGGCCGGTGCCGGTCGGCGGAGCGGCGCTCAGCCGTTCCCGGGAACCTCGGTCGGGATGTCGAACCATGTCCCGGCAAGCTTCTCGACCTGAGCATCGGTCAGCGTGCCCTGGAACGTCCAGACGTCATCGATCAGGCCGGGGAAGTACTCGCCCCAGGTGCCGCCAGTCTTGGCCCGGCCGACCTGGAGGGACTTGGTGGCCTTGAAGGACAGGGTGTTCACCGACCAGGAGACCCGGTTCCCGCACGCGGCCTCGTCAGCTTCCCCGTCCCCGTCCCCGTCCCCACAGGCGATCTCCTGGAGGACGCCGTTGACGTAGAGACGTGCCTCCCTGGTGAACCCGTCGTAGACGAACGCCAGATGGTTCCATTCCCGCGCATCGTAGAACTCGCCGTTGACGACACGCACCGTCGAGGCCTCCGTGCTGTCCTTGTCCGGCAGGGCCAGCTCCCAGTGGCCGAGGCCGTCCGGGCCGGAGGCATCCGGCACGAAGCGGACGTTGAAGGCGCTCTGGACGGTGCCTTCAGCGCTGACCACCGACGCCGCTCGCTGGGGAAGTGCCGCTGCCTGGGCCCAGGCGGTCACCGTGTAGCTGGCCCCGGTGTCCACCGGGACGGACGCGGTGGCCGCGTAGCCGCCGACGCCGTCCAACTCCAGGCTGCCCGCGTCGATGTAGGCGAGGTCCGACTTCTTCGCACCACCGTTGAGGGTGAGCGCGCTGCCGCCGGACACGGCGTTCGACGTCGTGACCGGGCTGGTGCCGGAGGTCTGCTCGAACGTCCAGCGGCTCTTGACCAAGGGCCGCCGCTGGAAGATCTGGCGGACCTCGTCGTCGGCCACCGGCCGGTCGAAGAGCCGGACATCGTCGATCGTGCCGGGGAAGTGGTCGACGTACGTGCCCTGCCAGATGGCACGGCCGATCTGCACGGCACCCTGCGCCTCCCACGTCCTGGGAGCCGTGGCGACACCTTGCAGCTGCCCGTTGACGTAGAGGCGAATCTGCTGGGCCGTGGCGTCGTGAACCGCCACCAAGTGGGCCCATTCACCGGGTCTGGCCGGCTGGGTGGCGACCACCCGCTGGTCGCGGATGTTGCCCACCTGCACATCTTCCAGCGAGGTCCGCAGGCTCCAGGTATTCGCCCCGCCCTCGTAGGACAGGTAGAAGGGGCTGTAGAACGTGCCGTCCTGGCTGACCACGGTCCGGTTGCCGGTGGCCGTGGTCTCGGGGAGCTTCGCCCACGCTGAGACCGTGTACGAGCGGGCCGTGTTGAGCACCGGGCGGTCGGTGGCCGCGTAGGAGGCGGCTCCGTCGAACTTCAGGGCCTTGCCCGCGACCCCGTCCACACCGCCGGCCACCGGCCCGTGCAGGGTCAGCGGCTGCTCGGGCGCGGCCCCGCTGACCTCAGTGGCGCCCGTCGGCTCGTCCAGCGGGAAGACGGCGCTCGGCGGCCGGCCCATGGTGGTCTCCTGCCCCTGGTGCAGTCGCGTGGCCTCGGCCGCCGAAACGGCTCGGTCGAAGATTTGGACGTCGTCGACCGTACCGGGGAAGAATGACTTGTGGGTGCCGCTGTAGATTCCGGCTCCCAGTTGCAGCCCCCGGCGCGCCTCCCACGCGGTGGTGTACGCGGTGGAGCCGGCGAGCTTGCCGTCGACGTACAGCCGCAGTTGCTTGGCCTTGCCGTCGTACACGCCCACCAGGTGGGTCCACCGCCCGACTGCGTCGCCGCCCGCCGCAGGGGCCATGGCCCGTGCGATGGAGGCACCGGCGGTGTCCGAGGTGTACTGGTTGAACACCCAGCGGTCGTAGTACTGGGAGTAGTACAGCTCAAAGCCCGGCGAGTGGTTGCCCGGCTGCGCCGCGATGATGGCCGCCCCACTGGGCATCCGGTCGAGCCGTGCCCAGGCGGCTACGGAGAAGCTGTCGGAGGTGTCCACCACGGTCAGGTCGGACGAGGCGTATCCGGTCGTGCCGTCGAAACGCAGGCCCGAGCCCGTCCTGCCCTCGGCACCGAGTTCCGCTCCGCCGTGCAGTCGCACGGTCCGCGATGTGGTGGCACCGGCGGCCTTGGTGGCACCCTCCGGTTCGTCCAGCTGCCAGACGGCGCGCTCGGGCTGCCCGGCCTTCACACGGAACTGATAGGTGCGGATCTCGGAGCCGTTGCCCGCCTGGTCGAACGCCTGGGCAGTCACGAAGTTGAGCCCTGGCCGTGCGGGAAGCAGCCGTGCGGACTTGGCCGCGCCTCCGGTGGTGGTGATCTGGTTCCCGGCGGACGGGTCGGTGTTGAAGCCGTAGCGGTAGCGGATCACGTCCGTCGAGGGCGAGTCGATGGAGAACGTACCGTACTGGCCCACTCCGTCGTACCACGGATCGTCCGGGTTCTCCGGGTCCGATGCCGGATAGTGGCCCGAGGAGATCGCCGGTGCGGCAGGCACGCTGGTGTCGTACACGAAGTAGCAGGCCGTCGGATCACCCGCCGACGACCAGGGCGAGTAGTGTGCCCCGTCGTACGAGCGCACCTGCCAGTGGACGGTCCTGTTCGCCGGGATCGAGGTCGGCAGGCTGATGGAGAAGCTGGAACCGGACTTCTTGTACGACGTGCGGGCGGGCTTCCACCGGGCGATCAGGCCCTTGCCGTCGCCGGAATCCCAGTTCGCCTGGAACTCCACCGCGATGTCGTCACCATCCGGGTCGGTGACACCGTTCGCGTAGATCTTGCCCAGGGACCGCACCCGGGGTGCCTTGTCCCACGCCTTGCAGGTACCTCCGTACTCGGCGGTCAGCTGGGACATCTTCACCTGCGTAGGGGGACGGTTGTACTTCACCCGCAGGAACGCCTTGTCGGAGAAGCGCTTCCAGCCGTAGTGGTCACCCTCGTCGGCGGCGCGCAGACCGAAGGTCATCGTTGACCACCTGCCGTTGGCGGCCTCCTGCACTGCCGCCTTCACGTCGAACTTGGCGTCCTTCGCGGCACAGCCGGTGTACCCGTGGGCGAACGACTTCGCCGCGAGCTTCTTGAGCCAGAACGCCGCCGGGCTCTGGGTGTTCCATGTCGTCGACGAAGAGATGTCCTTCGTACGCCACAACTGCACCTCGCGCGCCGAGCACGACGCCGAGTGGACGTTGCGCACCACGAACTCGGCGGAGAGAACGGTCTTCCCGGCGTAGGTCGCGGTGGGCAGACGGTAGAACAGCCGCTTGGTGTCATGCGGTGCGCAGTAGTCCCAGCCGCAGTACCCCATGCCCGCGTCGGATTTTCCGTTGAACTTCCACTGCGGAGACGAGGCCCAGTGTTTCGACGCCATGGTCCATGCCGACGCCCGGGGCGAATACCACTGGGGGTCGATAAAGACCGGGTACTCGGTGTCCTTGCTCCTCAGCACGCCGAGATCGGGCTTGAGTACCAGTTCGCCATTCCCCGGGGGGATTTCCACGCCGACAGGGGCGAGCTTGCCGCTCTCGGCGGGACGGGCTTCGGTGACGCCTGTCGTCGGTGGAACGGTGGCCGTACGGGCCGTGAGTCCACTTCCGCCTGCAGCACGGACGTCTTCCCCGTCCGTACCACCACTGGAGTCCCACATCTGTGGCACCGGGGCTTCGAAGACCGACGTGCCGGCTCCCTTGTCGACCGCGACCAGACCGCCGTTTTCCGTCTCCTTGACGTCCATCCCGCCCGCAGCGAGTTTCATCCGCAGCTCGGAGAGGGCAGGACTGGCCGCGGCTGCGGCGCTGTTGACGACGAGCAGTTGGGTGAATCCGTCCTCCTGCGCGCCCATCCTCAGATCGACGTCAGGCAGAACGTTTCGGTACGTTGCCGTGGCACCGTCCAGTTCGGGTACGGGCAACCTGCCGGGCCAGGACAGCGCCAGCTCTCGGCCCGCCTTGTTCATCCGTACCAACGGTGTGTCGGACCCGCCATCGGAGAACTCCAGCCCGACGGTGACGGCCCTGGGCACGACCACCCCCCTGCCGGTAGACACCAAGGCCGTGTCCACCGGCTTCCACTCACCGCCGACCCTCGTGCGGACGGGACGCACGTACTCCCTTTGTTCCAGATCCCCCTCGGGGGTCACGAACACCTCGGTGCTCGCACCACGCATCGAGACGATCTCTACACTCCGGCCGGTCCGTTCGGCCTCCGCCCGCGCTTCCTCCTCGGAATACGGTGCCATATCGGCAGCCTCACGAGGCGGATTCGCCGGAGTGCTCGACGAGACCGCAGCCGCGGTTGCGGGCAGTAGCCCGACCGCGAGAAGAGAGCTCAGAGCAATCGCCGCGATTCCCCCAACGCCGCGCATACGCGCATGCGCCATCATTCCCAATCCCCCGCATCATGAATATTTTATGTAGATCTTATGAGCGACAGGAACCTAGCTCATGAACGGACGTCCGGTCCAAGTCGTTCGCTTCCGGCCCACGCCGACCTGCGCGACAACAGGCACCGCCCCCATCCACTGCGGACACTCCCCATTCCGGTGAACCATGGGCATCCAAAGGGGAGTTCATCCAATAGACGCGGCCGACTGCAGGACCGGGTTCCAGCAACTCCCGGGAGATCCGACGATCAGGCCAGGAAGTCCATCCCCTGCTTTTCCCGCAGGCCTGCGGCAGGGCCGGCATCCAGACACGGCATGACTCCGCCTTCTGCCGAGCGGATGGCAGCACCGTTGCCTTGGAGATGGGCCGGCCGCTGGCAGGAGCACGCATCACACATCCCGGACGGAGAGGAGGTCCCCGACAGACCTCTCGCCCAAGAGCGATCCGAAGAAGCACAGAAGCCCAGGTCAGACGGCGTCTGACCTGGGCTTCCCAGAGGGCCCCCTGTCGGATTCGAACCGACGACCTACGCATTACAAGGTCTCTCAAGGCGGATTCGGGACCTGCGGCGGAAGCCTATATGGCCTTTGACCTGCGAGTTTGCCATCCGTGCCCCTCCGTCGTTATCCCGCAACGTCTGGGGATCACCCGTACTGAATGTGTACTGGAATCCCGCCTCGGTCTGTTGCACGTTAGGAACAGACGCTGCTAACATGTACCACGCACTCCGGAAACGGATGCGGCCCCCGCCGGTGCTACCAACACCGAGCGAGGGCCTGACGGAAACACCTGCCTGAACAGGAGTACCGCTATGCCGCAGTCTCTCACCCCCCGCCAGCGTCGGGCGAACCGCCGCACGGCCCGTAAGGCCCTCCGCCAGCGCACCGCCCTCAACCGGCTCGCCGCCTCCTGCCGCCGCCGCCCCCGCTCGCTGGCCTCCCACCTCATCGCGACCGGCACCGACCCCGCCACCGCCGGCGGCGCGGCGAACGGGCTCCGCTCCGTCGCGAAGCGCCTCGGTATCGCCCCGGCCCGGGTCGCCCGGACCCGCCGCACCGTGAACGGCGGCCGGTCCCGCAAGAGCCGCACCGTCTACCGGTACACCCTCGCCCAGCTGGTCCGCCTGGTCGCCGCCTACGCCCCGCGGAAGGCCGAGTTCAAGGCCGCCGTCGCCCGCTTCACCCTGGCGACCGTCACCGCCTGACGGGCCCTGCCCCACCACCGTGTCCCGCGGTTCCGGGACAGCCCCGGCCGGACGTGTCACCGTCCGCCCGGCCGGGGCCCCTCACAGCCTTTGAGGAGACCCGCCATGCGCAACACCGCCCAGACCAGCATCCCGGCCACGTTCAAGCCGTCCGGCGGCATCGTCGCCCAGCCCACCGCCGAGCCCGTCGAGCCGCCCCCCGCGTCCCCCACCGCCACCGACGACCTGTACGCCGCCTGGCAGAACCTGACCGCCAAGGAAGCGGCCAGCACCCCCGTCGCCCAGCTGCTCACCCTGCTGGGGATCCGCCTCATCGAGGTCGACCCCGAGGGCCTGGAGGGCGACACCATCAGCTCGTTCATCGGGAAGGTCGGGGAGGGCATCGTCGTCGTCCCGAGGACGATGCCGCAGGCCGACCGTGAGCCGATCGTCCGCCGGTTCCTCGACCAGATCGGCACCGAGTACAAGGTGCTCAAGGAGCGCGACCCGAACCGCCCGCTGCTCCGTGAGGCCCGGCTGAAGATCGAGTGCTTCGACTGGTGCACCGAGGACCACACCGAGCCGCAGTTCGCCGACGACATCATTCACGCCGGTCAGCCCGCCGACCTGGAGGTGACGGGTGAGACCGGGGACCGGGTGCCGCTGCTGCACTCCCGGCTCGGTGTCGACCCGTTCAGCCCGGACACCGCCCAGCACAACCCGCACGTCGTCCTGGACGACGAGCAGAGCATGTACTTCCTGCCGCCGATGCAGGCCCTGGAGTTCGCCGACGAGATGACCGCGTTCGCCGACGAGGTGCGGGCGCAGGCCCGGCGGGCGGCACAGCGCCCCGGGGACAGGGTTCCGCCGGCTGCGGAGCCCGGCCACTACCCGTGGTGCAACACCACCGCCTGCAACACGGAGCCACGGGGCGACGGAACCGACAGGACGTACACCGAGCACTACGGCCCGGACTTCAACATGCCCATCCCTGACGGAATGGACGTGCCGCACGACGAGATGCTGCGGATGACGCTCGGTGCGACCGAGGCAGCCGGGGACGGCCGCCCGGAGATCAGCTTCAACTGCGGTGGCAGCGGGGTCCTCCTCGACGAGGACGGCACCGACCAGGCCATCGCGAGCCTGGAGGCCGCCCTGTCCGCCCTCCGTGCGATGCGCGCCCAGATGGTGCAGGAGAAGCAGGCATGAGCGGCGACCGGCCCACCGTGGCCCCCGAGCCCCGCCGCAACGCTGACGGCACCCTCACCATCCCCACCGACGACGCCGGGGACGTGCGGTTCGCCTGCCCGCCATGGTGCAGGTACGAGCACCCCTACCGCACCTCGCGGACGAAGGCGGAGATCGCCCACAAGAGCGAGCCGCAGTGGGCGCTGACCGCCCCCACCGCGTTCGGGGAGGTGGGTGTCGGCCCGGTGCACATCTCCCAGCACCCCTACGACCCGACCGGGTCGGCGGTGCTGGTGGTCGTCGAGACGGACACCGAGGAGTTCGCTGTCGGCCCGGCGGACGCCCGCCGGTTCGCCGTGGCGTTCCGGGCGTTGGCCGATCTCATCGACCAGGCGGCCGACCAGGTCGAGGCGATCCGGGCCGGTGAGGGCCAGTGAGCACCGCGCTCGTTCACCGGCCCACGGAGAACGCCGCCCTCCGGTCCGTCCCCCACAACGTCCGGACGCCCCCGGCGGTGGTCCTGGCGGATCTCCTGATCGAGGCCCGGCATGCGGGCGACCGGTACGGGGCGCGCATCCTCGACTGCATGCTCGACCGGGCCCTCGGGCTGACCGCGGGGGAGGCGTCGTGATCCTCATCGAGCGTGGCGGGGATCTGGTGGCAGTGCCGGACGACTTCGACTTCGGGCCGGTGTACGCCCCCCGCACGATGGCGTTCGAAACGCCGCAGCTGGGGGCGCTCGCCCCCGACTTCGAGGCGAACGTGAGGGAGGGCCGATGAGGAAGCCGCCGCCCCCGGGCAAGGGCCTGTCGGTCCGGATGGACGCCGAGCTGTATGACGACCTCACGGTGATGATGTCGACCGGCATCACGGCGTCCGACGCGGTGAAGCACGCGGTGTCGCTCGTCGCCCAGATGTACAGCGGAGCGTGGGAGGAAGGACTCGTCCCCGAGGGCGAGCAGCCCCGGATCGACTCGTTCAACGCGTCTCGGTATGACACCTGAGTCGCACGTCGAATCCCATCAGCCCCCTGTCATACATCGCAGGTGGAATCTCAAATGCCCCCGGGTCCGTGAAGGGCCCGGGGAGGCCCGCAACCCGTGCGGTAAAGGGCTCCGCATCAATCCCCCCAAGGGGGCGGAGCCCTTTACGCCCAACGTAATACGGGCCCCGGGACAGCACCCCGGGACCCGCCATTCCGCCCCCTCATGGAAGGGCAGAACATGACCACTCTCTCCCACACCGAGACTGAGCCGGTAGCCCTGCCGCCGGCCGTCCCGACCGACTACGTCTTCGGCGCCAGCGATACGAACGACATCCTCGGCGGCGACGACGTACACGCGGTCGTCACGCTCAAGGTGGCGATGACCCGGGACATGCTCGCCGCAGCGTTCGACCTGGCGATGCGCGGCGCCTACGACGAGAACATCGACGAGCTGCCCGTCGCGGAGATCCGGCACCGGGTTGAGCTGTCGCTCCACATGGAGTCCCCGTGAGACCTGATGCGGGACGGCGCCAGCTTCTCGGATCTGCTGTACGACGAGAGCGTTGCGGAGCTGATCCGGTCCGAGTACCGGGCGATCGACCGCGCCTACCCGCTCATGGCCCCGAGGGTGGAGTCGTGAGCGAGGTCGTCACCACGTGGACCGGCCGCACCGCCTGCGCCCTGCAGGCCGCGCTCCGCATGACGAACGAGGGCTTCGCCGCGAAGCTCGGTGTCGCGGTTCGCACGGTCGCCGGCTGGCACCGGAACCCGGAGATCGTGCCACGCACCGAGATGCAGCAGATCCTGGACGTCACGTTGGAGCGGGCCAACGGCGGGGTCCGGGAGCGGTTCGCAGCCGCCCTGAGTCGTGGGGATGTCCCCACGACTGCAGCCCCGGCTCCGGCGGTTGACCCGGTGGTGTCGCAGATGGCTGCGGACATGGCGTTGATGCAGGCCCGCATCGACGCGCTACAGGAACAGCTAGGGGCGCTGGCTCTCCGCATGCTGACCTAACCCGTCTTGACCCCGGCTATGGCCCGTCTGGTGATCGTCGGCTGGGCGGGTCTTAGACGGCCCATAGTCGGCCTGTAGACGGGGGTTAGTCGGGCCGTAGACGCCCGGCGGGGGCCCGGCAGGACCCCGGCAACAGCCCGGTGGAAACCCGGCGAACCTTGTATCGCATACAAGATTCCGCCGGGTGTCCGCCGGGTCTGCGCCGGGTGCAAACCGGGCATCTGCCGGGTCCGCCACCGCGCCCCGACCCTGCCCCTAGCGCCCGCCCGCCAGAGGCTCCACCAGACCGCTATGCCCCGATATCGCCTACTGCTCACGGGGTGCTCACGGGTGCTCGACCGCAGGTCACAGCCGCTCAAGGCACTGCTCACGGGGTGCTCAAGAATCTGGTGAGCAGTTGCTTGAGCAGCAACCTGAGCGGCCCTGACCTGCAACGGAGCAGCGCTGAGCACCCCGTGAGCACCCTCCTGTCAGACCCCCGTCAGACCCCCGGCACCCCCTCTGACCTGCGGTGACACCACTTCTGACACCTGCCGACTGTCAGAACGGTGTCAAAAGGGTGTGTCAGACCCCGGTTTCACCCCGATTTCCTTAGGTCAACGCGTGTGCGCGCGCGAGACCGTCACCCCCGACTGACACCAGGAAGGACCCCATGCCCGTCACCGACCCCCAGAGCCTCGACGAGCATCTTGACCGGCTGCTCGCCTTGGAGACCGCGGCGGACCACATCCACGGATGGCACCCCACCCTGATGCCGGGGATGCTCCAGACCGCCGACTACGCCCGCGCCGCAATCCGCGCCTCAGCGCCCGCCCTGCCCCCGCACGACGTCGAGGCCATCGCCGCCGCCAGGCTCACCCGCATCGACACCCTCGGCCAGGCCGCCGGCCGCCGAGCCCGGTTCGTCATCTCCGAAGACGTCCTCACGAAAGCCGTGGGCGGCCCTGTCGTCCACGCTCAGCAGCTCGCCCACCTCCTCACCCTCGTCGCTCTCCGCCCATCCCTGGAGGTGCGCGTACTGCCCGCCACCACCGACGCCCACGCCGGACTCGCCGGCGAGTTCACCATGTACAGCGTCGCGGGCCGCCGGTCGGTGTTCGTTGAGACGCTGATGGGCGGCACCATCATCGATCGGGTCGAAAGGGCCCTCCTGTACGCCCACGCTTGGGATGATCTTCAAGGGCGGGCCGCTTCCCCTGCGGCGTCGCTGGAGATGATCGAGGCCGCGAGGAGCGCACTTGTACAGGCTTGAGGACGGGCTGACCTGGCAGACGTCGAGCTTCACGAACAGCGGGGCGTGCGTCGAGGTCGCCCGCCCGCCCGGCGAAGTCCTCGTCCGGGACTCCAAGCGGCGCACCGGGCCCCGCATCAGCATCGCCCCCGGCACGTTCGCCGACCTCGTCGACTGGGCCAAGACCCATCAGGTGTAACGAAATGCGTCACGGAACCCCCGCCCCAAACGGGGGTTCCGTGCCCCCCTGCAAAGGAAGCAACCCCCTACGGGTCAGCTTGGCCGCCCTGACTGACCGGCATAGATCTCCCTCACGCGCTTCGACAACGCCGCGTACACAGCCGACGCGCTCTCGAAGGCTGGAGATAGATCCGCTTCCCCCTCGCCGAAGATGCTTGCGCTGTTCTCGCCAATCACATCAACCGCGTCTCGGGCGAGCAGGCGCACATCTTCCTGGAGGATGAAGCCGATCTGCGCGTACACAGCACCTTCTGCGGCCTCCAGTTCCTCGCTTGCTGCACGCAGCTCATCTCCTGGGGCTGAGGATGGGCTTTCGGCTTCCTCTGCTCGCCGGTATCGAGTCACGGCGTTCGATAGCTCAAACAGACAGTCCATCTGATGTCGTAGTAGGCCATTGAACTCCACCAAGTGCGCCAACTCGAACTCTTCGCGCCGCTGCTGCATGGCTGCCGAATCGTCGGCGGCCTTGTCCGCCCGTTGTCGTCGATAATTGATCCACCCCGTCAACTGAGTGGCGAGTCCCCCAAGGAAGAACGCTGCGACTGGCCATACGGCCATCCATCCCTTGTCCATCGCGGCAGTGTAGAAGCGGCCACAGGCTAGGGTGCCCGGCATGGAAGCAGGGGACTGGGCAACGTGGGTCGGTTCAACAGCCGCAGTAGTAGCTGCTGGCACTTCGGTCGCTCTGCTGGTGCGTAGTCGTGCGGGTGTCACCTGGCAGCTGCAAGCGGCAACAAGCGGTCGATCCCACGTCCTGAACACAGGCAGCAAAACCGCTCGGCAGGTGCGGGTCCGTGTGGGCTCGGCCTCCGACGAGACGGGTATCGAGGCCCAGGAGACTGCGGCCGTGGTCGCTCCCGGCGAGGTCGTCCCCATCATGGTGGCGACCACATACGCGAGCCGGGGGGATGTGGCCGTGGTCGTTACGTGGCGCGGGCGCACCGGCAAGGCCAAGCGCTGGACGCATCTACTCACGTGAAGCGCCCCCCGCCAGAGCCTTCACCGGCCGGGCAGGGGGCGCCGTCGTGCGTCCGGGCGTCAGGCCGCCCCGTCCAGTGCCTTCTGGTAGATGTCCCGCAGCCGCCTGCCGACTTCGCACCGCCCGATCCTGCTGCACCCCTCACAGTCCGTGGTGTGGAGCAGGTAGTCCCGGTACGCCGCCTCATGGGTCTGCTCCGAGTACGTGACCAGACCGCGTTGCTCACGGCACGGGGCGCACGCGTACAGGCCAACACCCGGGCCCGAGTTCTGCTCGATGATCTGCACCAGTACGGCGGTTCCGGAAGGGCCCTTGTGCCAGTGGCACCAGCCGAACGGGACTGGGGCTTCGGTGTTTGATGGTGTGGTCATGGCCAGGACCGTAGGAGCGGCAGGCGGGGCCGGTCCTGATGGTTGCGCGAGATTGCGCGACCCCGGCCCGGGGTTGGGGCGGATTGCTCACGTCGGAGCAATCAGGTGCCGGGCGCGGGCGATGATGCGGTGCGCTCTCGCCCCGTAGGCGGCTGACTCGTTCAGCGCGTCCCACGTCCGCCCGTACAGGGCCAGGTCATCGGCGGTGTCGAACGACAACTCGGTGTTGATCGTCTCGACGACGACCCGGGACTCATCGAAGATCCAGAACCCGTGCTTCGGGGTCAGGCGCATCGGGGCGCCGAGCGGCACGATGCCGAACTCGACGGTGCTCATCCCGATCAGTCCGACCAGCCGGTCCAGCTGCCCGGCCATCACCTCCCGGGGGCACACCAGGGCGTGCAGCGCCCCTTCCCACACCAGGACCCGGAACAGCTTGCCCGCCTCGTACAGCACCTCTTGGCGTCGCATCCGGGCGGCAACCGCGGCTTCGGTATCCCGGGGGGTGCGCATGAGATCGGCATTCCGTACCAGTAGGTGCCGGGCGTAGTCCGGGGTCTGGAACAGGCCCGGGATCACCGTCGCCTCATAGCCCCGCACCGTGGCGGTCCGTTGGTACTCGACGACGTACCGGTCCTGCACGGGGGCGTGCCCTGCGGCGAGCTGCTTACGCCAGTGCCGTTGCCGGGATTCCAGCACCCGCAGCTGGCCCAGCAGGTCCGCGGCGACCTCCGGGCGCCCGCACGCTTCCGCCCACGCCTGGAGGTCTTCGGGCGTCGCGGTCTGCCTGCCGTTCTGGAGCCGGGACACCTTCGAGGGCTGCCACCCGAGCCGCTGGGCGAAGTCACGGCCGTTGAGCCCGGCCTCGGTGCGCAGCTCGTTCAGCCGGGCACCGAGGGCTTCCCTCGCGCTCTGGAAGTCGGTGCTCACACCGACGAACGTACCTGCGCCCACACCTGCGCCGAAGGCATAGCCAGCGGCCAGGCAGCATCCCGGGCCCGGCACGCTGCCAGCACCTCCGCCGGATCCTCGGTCAGCTCGACGCCGGTCGTGGTGTCGGTGTCGTCGATGTGCATGCGGACCAGGGTCCGGGAGTCGAACAGCCAGAAGTCGTGGTCGGGCAGGCTCACGGACTCGGCAACGGTCCGGCTGATGACCCGGATATCCTCGCCGGCCGCGACGTTCCCCGCAGCCGTGGCCATGAGGAAGCGTTGGCCGTCGGTGGGCGGGTCGTCGACGATCCTGATCCGGGAGAAGTGCGCGCCCTGCGCGGCCTTCTCCCGGACGTTCACGTTCCACGGATGCTCCGGCTCCGGCCGGGGGTCGATACCCCGCTGGAACGCCTGGAACCGCTCGCCTGCCCGGTCGGTGGCGTACCCGCGGCGGGTTTCCAGGCGGAACGCGGTGTGCTCGAAGTCGGCGAACAGGTGGGTGATCTCCTCGAAGGGGACCAGTGGCACGGCTACTCCTTGGGGGCGAAGCGGGTCAGGAGGTCCCGGGGGATGACGACGAACGTTTCGTGTTCGCCAACGTCCCGGAGCTGCGCCAGGTCTTCGGGGTTGGTGAGCTGGTCGCCCTGGACGACGATGTCGCCGGTCTCTACGACCTCGTACAGGGTGGGGCAGTTGCCGTGCTCGGAGGTGGTGCCGATGAACCTGAGCGTCACAACAGGGGCTCCGTTCTCGCAGGTGAGGCACCAGCATGCAGGCGACCGGACGACCGCGGGGGACGGTTGCGCGAGATTGCGCGCGAGGCTCTCCGTGGACCTACGCCCCTTGTTGCCCGGGTACGGATGCGACGACAACGGACTGCGGCGGGGCTGGCGGCTGTGGTCCGGCGACCATGGCTTGCACGAGTGCGGAGAGGATTTCCCCCCGCTGCTCCTGGGTGAGGTCTCCGTCGGCGACGAGTCGTTCCGCGGCGAGGTAGCGGGAGAGTTCGAGGGGCTGGTCGAAGTAGGACCGCAGGTGGGTGGCGGAGGCTTCCTGGGAGCGGATGAACGTCTTGGCGACGTACCCGGCGAGGGCGGCTGAGACGGCACCGAGTCCGCCGGCGACGATCGCGACGGCGGTGGTGCTGGCCCAGACGGCGATGCAGGCGAAGACGACGAGGAGGAGGAACCCGGCTCCCATGGCGACTTGGGCGTTCCGGAACGACGTCTTGGCCTGGCCGGTGGCGATCTGGTGGTAGAGGTCGAGACGGGCGTGGGTGGTGTCCCACAAGGCTGCCAATTCCAGGGGGGAGCGGCGAGCAGGTTCTGCACTTTCAGAGCCTCTCTGCCCTGGCGGGACGACTGGGTCTGCATCTGTGTCGCCCGTGGGAGTTGGGTTTGTCTGGCCGCTGCGGATTGCCTCTGCGAGTGCGGCTTCGGCACGCGTCAGGCGCTCTCGGCTTTCGCTGACAGCTGTCCCCTCGTCTGGGGTCATTTTCTTCAGTGCAGAGATGGTGATCCAGACTGTGGGGAATGCAACCAGGGCGAACAGCACTGCCGCCCACAGGGGCCAGTCTTCGAACTCCCTTCCCCAATGGCTGATTCCCATGATCCCGCCAGCGATGAACAAACCCCCACTCGCCAACATGGCGAGCATGTGCCGCATGGACGGTTGACGACTGCGCGAATCAGGGGTCGGCTCTGGGGTGTTCTGCGGTGGCATGGACCAAGAGGATGCCGGGCCCGTGCCGGGGCGTCCACCGGTTCCGGTGAACCCGGCGGTGGCGAGCCGGCGACACGGCGGCTCGGCCGCAGCCTGTACCCCCCAAGGTGCTGCGGGCGACAGGAGCCCCGACCACTCGCGCGGTCGGGGCTCCATTTTCGATTCCAAGGCAGATAAGCAAATGAACCTGTGATTCATTTGTCAGAGCGCCACATCGACTTCACTGCATAGGTTCCTTCACTCCGCACCTCCAGCAGCCTGCGCCTGGTCGTAGTCGGCGAGCATCCCCTGAGCCCGGAACCTGGCCACCTCGTCCGTGTCCATCAGCGCCACGTGATCAGCGGTGAACTGCCAGCTGGCCCGCTCGGGGGCCGGAGCCGACGCGTCCGGCGGGGGCGGCACCACCTCGTGGCCCGCCATGTACGCGGTCAACTTCCCCGCCTTCGCCGCCGCATCGATCTCCGCCGCCGACATGACCTTCACCGCAGCCGCACCCAACTGCGGCACCGGGCGCCCCGTCTCCGGATCCGTCGGCACCTTGTACGGCAGAGCGTGTGTCGGCGGCGCACTCAGCTGCGCCTCCAGGTCATCGAGACGCCCCTCACGACGCGCCTCATCCATCTGCCACGGCGTCATCCCGACCACGTCGGTCGCCTTCAGCTGGTCAGTCATCGCTGCGCCCCCTTGGCCGCCGCGTCCAGCCGCTGGGCAAGCAGCCGCGACATCGGGTGAGAGGACGGCTCCGGGTCCGCATACCCCTGCGCCCGCCGCCCCGGGATCAGCGTCCGCCGGTGCCGCTCCCCCTCGATCACAGTCAGCAGCGCGCCGCCGTCGAGGTGATCCTGATTGGTGTCGTACCGGACCCCGCCGACCTCGAACACCACCCACGAGCCCGCATGGTGATGGACCCGGTCCAGCATCCCCAGTTCGAGGAACGCCTTCGCGTGGCGGACCACGGCCGCCTGCCGGGCATCCCCCAGCCGATGCACCCGCTCGATCGCTTGCAGCGCCTCCTCGCAGGCCTCCGCCAGACGCTCCGGGCTCAGGGCCTCCAGCTCCTCCGCAGCCGCCCGCACGGCCGCCTCCTGCCGCTCCCGCCGCTCCGCCGCCTCAGCCCGCTTCAGCTTCCGCTCGGCAGCCTCCTGCCGCAGCTCCGCCACCCGCAGCACCCCGTACTGCTCGCCGAGGGCCGTCGCCTCCGCCACAGCCTCGCCGTTCCGCACCTGCTCTTCGAGGCCGTCGATCAGCCCCTGGAGTTCGGCGATCTCCGCCTTCGTGTCGGCCAGCTCCCGCTGTGCTTCCGTCAGTTCCACCGTCACGCTGCACGCTCCGTCTCTGGGGCGACGATCGCCGCCTCGGCCACCAACCAGATCGGGCCGACCTTCCGGCCCTGGAGGCGGCCAGCACGGGCCAGGCGCCTCACGTAGCCCTCGGAGCAACCCAGTTCGCGGGCTGCATCCGCAGTGCTGATCTCCACACTGACCGGCCGTTCAGCAGAAGTTCCGGGGGCGGAACCCTCCTCGGCCTCGGCCCGCTCCGCCGCCAACGCCAACGCCCAGAACAAGCTGCTCACCGATGACGGCACCGCCCCTTGGTCCGACTGCAACCGGGCCCCCACATCCCGCAGAAGCACCCGCAGCACCGGACCCGCCAACGCGGCCGGGATCGTCACCGAGCCGTCCGGGCGCAACAGCCGGCGGGCCGCCGCCTCAACGTCAGGCCGCATCCGAACCACCCCCCTGGAGCGCGAGGATCTGAGCCCGCAACCCGGCGCACACCACCGCCCGCCGCTCCGGACCCTGCACCTCCGGCGCAATCGACTTCAACGCCAGATCGGCAAGGCCGGCGACCAACAGGATCAGGTCGTCAATCAGGAGATCGTCGATGAACGCGTCAACGTCCGCGTTCCTGCTCTCGGCCACCAACGCCAGCAAGGCCAGGATCCGCAGGTGTATCTCGTCGTTCGTCACACCGAACCACCGTCCTCGACCTGGTCGACGTCCTCCGCCGCCGCCACACCCAACGCGGTGGCCAGCTGGCCGAGCATCGACTTCGCCGCCTCGGTGCCCGTCGCATCGTCCTTGTCGACCGCGACCAGACGGACGTGAGTGGACGCCAACGCGGCAACCGCCTTCGCACCGTCGAGGAAGGCCCGGTTGTCGTCGGCACCGTGCATCCGCTGCCGGGCCGCCTGCACGTCATCGGGCATCGACGTCGCCAACCCCAACCGGGCCGCCTTCAGGTCAACGACCCTGGCCTGCACCGCCGCCGCAGTCGCCGACCGGTCGAAGCTGACCTTCTCGCCCTCGCAGATCCGACTCACGGACGCGGTCGACACTCCCGTCCGCCGGGTGATCTCGTTACGCGCCACACCCTGGCGGGCCAGGCTCAGCACCTCTTCCCGCTTGTCCTCGGGAATGGGAATCGCAACACCCATCAGACTTCTCCTCTCCGTGGCGCCCTCGCGCGAAAGGGCTGTACTGGTACAGGCGGCATCAGGTCGAAGCGCTCTGTCTGGCCGTTTCGCGCTGTTCGGTCAGGTAGCTCTGGACGACGTACTCGGCTGATCGGGACAGGGCCTTGCGGTAGCAGCGGGGGCAGGCTTTGGCGGGGTTGCCGCCTTTGTGGGGGCATTCCTTGCGGATGGTGCGGTTGATGTCGGTGAGCTGCCGGGCGTTGGCGAGCAGTGATTCCGGGCTGGGTGTGATGGGCCGCAGCCCGGTGCGTTTCACGAGGGCCTGGCTACTGGGGGTGAAGGGCATCTTGGCGCCCATGCGCTGAGGGCAGGTGGCCTTCATCTGGGTGACGACTGCGCTGACGATGCCTTTGCCTCGGTGTTCGGGTTCGAGGTAGACGAGTTCGAGGGCGTAGTTGTGTGGGTCGATGGCGCAGAAGCCGGCGATCTGGTTGCCGCATCGGATGAGGAGTGTGTTGAGGTGTGCGGCGACGGGGAGTCCGGGGGCGTAATCGCCGATGCGGTCGAACTCTTCGTGCAGGTAGCCGCGGTGAAGTTCGATGATGGCCCGAACGTGGGTGTAGGAGTTCGGGTTGAACTCGGTGGTGGTGGCGTGGTGAGCGGCGAGTATCTGCCGGGGGTTCATGGTGTCTCCGTTGTCGTGGGGGCCTGGCGAGTCATGCCGCGTCGCACCCGGGGTGCATGGTCTGGCCGTCTTCGAGGGGTTCGAAGGGGCCGCCGCATCCGGCACAGGTCGGGAGATTAGAGAGGCGCTGCATTTCAGCGTCCATAGCGTCCCTAGCGTCCATCGGTTGGCGTTTGCGCAGGTCAGACACGTTGCTTGGGGTGGACGCTGTGAACAGGTCAGCGTCCACGTCAGCGTCCCTAGCGTCCATGCGGCCCTGGGGGGTGGACGCTGTGGCACCTTCGCTAGCGTCCACCCCATTAGTGCTGGTCATAGGCCCTTTTCTGTCCGTGCTGGACGCTGTGGACGCTGTGGCGGACCTTCTCTCTGCTGATGCTGTGAGCTTGTAGAGGCGCTGTCGTTTCGGGGCGGGGCCGCGCTGGGAGTCGTCCACCTCGATCCCGATGGTCCGCAGTGCGGGGGCGAGCCGCTTCAACTGCCCGCCGGCCCGCGTCGAGTCCTTGGGCCACTTCTTCGGCAGCTTGTCCGGGGTGGCGACACTGTCGAGGATCTGCTGAGTCGTGAGGGTCAGCCCATCGGGGCCGGCTTGGTCGACCAGGGCGAGGACGGCTTGCGCGAACGGCTCGCCGTCGAGGACGTCGGCCACGGCATCGCGGGCGCTGGCCCGGTAGCTGCCCATGGTGTCCCAGCCCTTGACCTGGTCGACGGCGGCGAGGATGCGGGCGAAGTCGGCCATCCGGGGGCGCTCTGTCAGTACGACGTCGGGCAGCACCTTGAGCACCTCGGACAGCAGGTCGAACAAGGACGCCAGGATGGAAGCGTGGGCGTCGGCGTATGCCTCGTCCATCTCGTTTTCCTCGCGCCTCTTGGCGTCCGGAATGGTGTGGAGCTCGATCGTCACCAGGCGTTCGGCGAGGTCGCCTGCGAGGGCGCCTGCGTCGATGGTGGTCATGGCGAGGACCCGGCGGAACTCCAGTACGACGACGTCGTCGTCGGTGTAAAGGGCCCGGTCGACGATGCCGTCTCCGGTTACTGCACGGCAGAGCGCATCCGAGAGCCAGTCGGGGATGACGGAGACGTTGTCGAGGCACAGGGCCCAGGAGTTGAACGCCTGTGTGGCCCATGCCTTGATGTCCCGGGGCGCGGTTCGCTTGGGGGCGCCGGACGGGTCGATGATCCCGATGACCATTTTCGCGGCGTAGGACTTACCGGTGCCCTGCTCGCCTCTGAAGGTGAGGATGGGGTGGGGCAGGTCGGGGATGAAGCAGGCGACCAGCCAGGCGGTGAGGAGCCGGAAGCCTTCGTCGTCGGTGTTGAGCAGGGACTGGAGCTTGGCCAGGCCGTCGCCGTCCTTGATGGGTTCGGGCAGGGGCTTCATGGCGCCGGAGCGGCGGAAGAGAACGGGCGGTGACGGTTCGCGCTGCCACCCGTCCGGGCCGATCGAGACGCAACGCCCCTCGGGGGTCGCCAGGTCCACGATGATGCGTTCTCCGTGCCGGGCGACCCGGATGTGGAGCGGGCGCGGTTCGGCTTCTGCGGCGACGCCCTCAAGGACCGTCATCGCGTCGGCCAGTGCGGACTGCGAGGGCACGGAGCCGCCGTTGGCGTCGGTGAACTGGCGGGCGAGGCGGGACCGCAGACCGGCCTTTCCTCGCAGGGCATAGACGGTGGTCGCCCCGACCTTGTCGACGCCATAGGGGCGTCCGTCCTCGGACATGAACAGGTCGTATCGTTCCCGTGCCAGTGCGGCCAGCTGCGACGCCTGCGAGGGTCCGCGGCCCTTCTCGCCCGGGGCCGGCGGTTCATCGGCAACTCCGGCTTGCGCGAGGAGTTCACGCGCCTTGGCGTCGATGTCGTTCTGGTCCTCGTCGCTCATGGGCGGTTCCTCGTCGGTGCGTTGCGGGCGCTGGATACGGTGCGTTCTGCGGCCCGGTCGGGGTGCCCAAGGGACACAGCTGCGTCGACCAGGGCCCGGCTGATGGCGTCGGCGTCGGTGCCGGTTTCGTAGGCGCGGCAGGCAGCCCAGTACAGGCGGTTGTTCAGCTCCCCCTGGCCCGACTCAAGGACGAACTTGACGAGCCCCAGCAGTGCCGCACCGCGGCGCGGGCCGGGCATCGTCGGCATGGGGAGCCGGGGCTTCGGGGGCGGTGTGAGCGTCAGCGGGACCAGGGCGTCGGGGAACTCTGCGACCGGGTGGGCGTGGGCGACGGTGTACGCGCCTTTGGTGGTCATCGACCCCGGGCCGATGAGGTATCCGCCGTACCCGCGCACATCAATGCCGGGGCCAAGCTTGCTGGCGCTGTTCTGCACGGGCGCGCCTGCCGGGCCGATGAACCAGCGGTGCTGCCCCCCGGACGCTGTGGCGATGGTGGTGGTGTCCGGGATGGTGACCCCGTACTGCTCGGCTAGGCGGATGAACGCTGCTACGCCGTCGACACCGTTCTTACGGTCGAGGTCGACGCCGAGCAGCGGGTAGTCCCCACGGCCGCAGGCGACCCCGTACCCGGCCGCATAGGGAGCGGCGGCGAACATGTCGGCAAGTCGGTCCGGGTCGTTGGTGGCGTCGTGGACGCCGTGCCCGAACCGACCGCACTCGCCGCGGCACCGGGGGGCGCCAGGCGGGTCGTTGCGGTGCGGGCTGCGGAGCGCGGGCAGTTTCATGCGCGTGGTGGGGAAGACGTGATAGCCACGCTCCTGCATCCGCAGGGCGTATTCCAGGGGTGTCATGCTGCGGACCTCCCCCGTCGGGGTTCCAGCAGGTAGACGGCGCCGCACGGGGCGGTCTTCTCTCCCAGGCTGATGTGCCGGTGCCAGCCGCGGCATTGCGGGCAGCGCGCGGCGTACTCGATGCGTCCTGCGGTGACGACGGCGACAGGGCGGGCAATGAGCGATACAGTCTTCTCAGTCCCAGTGTTGAAGAGGACGTCTTGCCGATCGCCCCGGGTTGCCCCCCGGGGCTTCGTGCTGTGTCGGCTCATGCGGCGTTGCCACCCGCCTCTACGGTCTGGTCGTTCAACCACCGTTCGACGCTGCTACGCCGGTACTTGATGCGCCCAGAGCGGCCGGGGCCGACCTTGATATAGGCGGGCCCCAGTCCCTGCCACCTGTAATTGGCCAGGGTCTGCGCGGTGAACCCGTACTCGGCCTGCACCTCCTTCGGACTCATCAGTTCGTCTCGAATGGGCTGCCCGGGTGATTGCGGAGACGTCTTGTCAGCCATCTCGTTTCCTTCCAGCCGTACATGTTGCACGTTAGGACCATGTGGTGCCATGCTGCACCCATGACCCAGATAGTAACGGATAGCCGCAGCATTACAAGGCGAACCTTGGTGCGTAGGCTGATGCCCATGGCAGAGCAGCAGAAGGGCCGACGCAGCATCGAGGTCGGGCCCACAGGGCGAACGGTCGCCAGCAACCTCGTGCGTCTCCGGAAGCGGGCGGGTTACACGACCCGCCAGCTTGCGACCCTCCTGGAGCAGGCAGGGAGGCCCGTTCCCGCTTCCGGAATCACGCGCATGGAGAAGGCCGAGCGGGTAGTTACCGCCGACGATTTGGTGGCGTTCTGCATCGCGTTCAAGGTGTCACCAGCAGCCTTTCTACTGCCCCTGAAAGACTCCCCTCGGGACGCGGTTGAGGTCACCGGCGCGGGCGTCGTACCTGCTGACGCAGCGTGGGCATGGGCGAGCAATAGGCGCCCACTGATGACGCCGTCGAGCGAAACCGCCCGGACTGCCGAGTCGGAGTACGCCCTTGCATCGCTCCCCCCCACAGCCCGCGAGGCACGCCTGCACCCGGTCGGCCGGGCGATCGAGGCCGCTCGCGACGACGTGACCCGCCTGGCCTCTTACGCCGGCTGGTCCGTCGAAGGGGACAGCGACCAGGAGTTCGCCGATCTGCTCGACCAGGCCCGCACGTCCCTGGACCGGGCGCGCGCCGAGGTCGACCGGATCGCCGTCGAGCGCGACGAGTTGACCCGCTTCCGCGATGGGGCCAGGTCTAAGACTGGGGAGGGTGGCGGCGATGGCCAGAGTGTGGATTGAGGATCGGGAGAACCACGCCGACTACCTGGAGGCGATGGAGAAGTAGCAGGAAGCGAAGCGGAAGGGCAGTAAGCGGAAGCCGCCGGGGCGGTGGCGGGTCCGCTGGTACGGGCCGGACGGCAAGGGCAAGGCTGCCACGTTCGGGAAGCTCCCGCAGGCCGA
The DNA here is from genome assembly GCF_050871195.1 of Streptomyces araujoniae. Lineage (NCBI taxonomy): Bacteria > Bacillati > Actinomycetota > Actinomycetes > Kitasatosporales > Streptomycetaceae > Streptomyces > Streptomyces araujoniae. The sequence goes on along the minus strand of NZ_CP194070.1, from coordinate 4,346,068 downwards.
GGCCGAGATGCACGCCATCACCGCCCGCCTCGACAAGGGGTCCTACCGGGACCCGAAGTCGGGGAAGGCCGCGACGAAGATTGTGGCCGAGGAGTGGTTCACGTCGAAGCGGAAGATCGGTCGGACGACCCGCCGGGACTACCGGGAACTTCTCGACAACTACGTCATCCCGAAGTGGGGGGACTGGCAGGTCGGGGCGATCCAGTGGGAGGACGTCTCGGCGTGGCTGACGGAGTTGGAGACGAAGCCCGGCAAAGGCGGGGGCATCCTCGGGGCGGCCCGGATCATCAAGGCGTACCGGGTGCTGTCGATGGTGATGAAGCACGCCGTGTTCTCGAAGCGGATCAGCTCCAGTCCTTGCCACGACCACGAACTTCCCCGGCCGGACGATGAGGACGAGCACGTCTACCTCACCTACGACCAGCTGGAGCGCCTGGCCCTGGCCGCTGGTGAGTACCGGCTGATGATCCTGACCCTGGGGTACAGCGGGATCCGGTGGGCCGAGGCGTCCGCGATCAAGACGGGGCGCCTCCAGGTGCCAAAGCGGCGCATCCGGATTGTCCAGAATTACACCGATGTGGGCGGTGTGCTGGAGTTGGGTCCGGTGAAGAACCACGAGAAGCGCAGCGTGCCGATCCCCCGGTCGTTCGCCGACGAGCTGGGAACCCTGGCCCGGGACAAGGCGACGGGTGACCTGTTGTTCACGGCTCCGGAGGGCGGGCCGCTGCGCTACAACAACTTCCGCAACCGGGTCTTCGATCCGGCGGTGAAGGCGGCCGGGCTGGGCGGCATGGGGATCACCCCGCACAAGCTGCGGCACACCGCGGCTTCGCTCGCCATCGCGGCCGGCGCCGACGTGAAGGTGGTCCAGTTGATGCTGGGGCACAAGGACGCGTCGATGACGCTGAACATCTACGGGCACTTGTTCCCGGACCGGCTCGATGAGGTCGCGGATGCTCTCGATGCGGGCCGACTCGTCGCACTGGCGATGAAGGATGCGCCGCTCGCGACGGCTGCCTAGCCGAAGCAGGGTGTACTAAATGCGTATGGGCCCCCGGGGTGATCTTCCCCGGGGGCCCATCGTGTACCGCGTCTCACCTGCGGTTTCCCTCTCGGGCCCCCTGTCGGATTCGAACCGACGACCTACGCATTACAAGTGCGTTGCTCTGGCCAGCTGAGCTAAGGAGGCGTGCCGGAGCAGTGTAACCAACCGGACACCCGCGCCGTCCACGGATTCTCTGTGCCCCGGACTACTGACAGAACGGAAAACGCCAGGTAGCGTCACGGCAGGTTCATCTCATTGGACCAGACCACTCCCTACTCGGATCGTCCGGCACGTTCCTGCCGGTGGAGGAGAAGATTCAGCATGGCCAGTGTCACGTTCGACAAGGCGTCCCGCGTCTACCCCGGCTCCACGAAGCCGGCTGTGGACCAGCTCGAGATCGACATCGCGGACGGTGAGTTCCTCGTCCTCGTCGGCCCCTCCGGCTGTGGCAAGTCGACCTCCCTGCGCATGCTCGCGGGTCTGGAGGACGTCAACGGCGGCGCGATCCGCATCGGTGACCGCGACGTCACGCACCTGCCGCCGAAGGACCGGGACATCGCCATGGTGTTCCAGAACTACGCGCTCTACCCGCACATGTCCGTCGCGGACAACATGGGCTTCGCGCTGAAGATCGCCGGGGTGAACAAGACCGACATCCGGGCGAAGGTCGAAGAGGCCGCCAAGATGCTGGACCTCACCGACTACCTGGACCGCAAGCCGAAGGCGCTCTCCGGTGGTCAGCGCCAGCGTGTGGCGATGGGCCGGGCCATCGTGCGTGAGCCGCAGGTCTTCCTCATGGACGAGCCGCTGTCGAACCTCGACGCCAAGCTGCGTGTCTCCACCCGTACGCAGATCGCCTCGCTCCAGCGCCGCCTCGGCATCACCACCGTCTACGTCACCCACGACCAGGTCGAGGCCCTCACCATGGGCGACCGGGTCGCGGTGCTCAAGGACGGGCTGCTCCAGCAGGTCGACTCGCCGCGCAACATGTACGACCGCCCGGCCAACCTCTTCGTCGCCGGCTTCATCGGCTCCCCCGCCATGAACCTGGTCGAGGTCCCGATCACCGACGGCGGCGTGAAGTTCGGCAACAGCGTCGTCCCGGTCTCGCGCGAGGCGCTGACGGCCGCCGCGGACCGCGGCGACACCACCGTCACGGTCGGCATCCGCCCCGAGCACTTCGACATCGTCGAGCACGGCGGCGCCGCCGCGAAGGCCCTGACCAAGGACGCCTCGGACGAGCCGGCCGGTCTCGCGGTCTCCGTGAACGTCGTCGAGGAGCTGGGCGCCGACGGCTTCGTCTACGGCTCCACCCAGGTCAGCGGCGAGCACAAGGACCTGGTCGTCCGTGTCGGCGGCCGTGCCGTGCCGGAGAAGGGCACCGAGCTGCACGTCGTCCCGCGCCCGGACGAGCTGCACGTCTTCGCGACCTCGACCGGTGAGCGCCTCACCAACTGACGCCCGCGAGAACCGACACCCGCGAGAACTGACGCGAACGGCCCCGCCTCCCCCTCCCGGGGACGCGGGGCCGTTTGCGTGGCGCGGGGCCGGTTCGGGTTTCGTGGCGGGGAGGCGTCAAATACCCCGGCACACAGGGCATTTCCCCCCGCCCCGTCAACCTGGCATTCGAAAGGACGCGTCGAACCATCCCCCGGGCGGGTGACGAAATGTCGTCATGCCATCACCGACCGCTACGCTCGCTGCGTGACCCACACCGCTCGGCGCATCGGCCGATCCTTCGCCCTCGTCCTGCCCGTCGTCATGGTGCTCTCCGGGACCCTCGCGGTCACCAGCGTCCAGTGGGCGGCCACGGACAACGACTCCACGCTACTGGCCGCCTCCTCGGAGACCGTGTCCAAGCCCGCCAAGCCCCGCGCCCCGCAGGACGTCCTGCGGGACAAGCTCCTCGTCGAGCTGCAGGAGAAGGACCCGGGCACCGCGCTCACGAGCCTCCAGCGCGCCGTCGAGCAGCGGCCCTCGCTCGCGCAGCACTGCATGTCGATCGCCAAGGCGCTCGGCAAGGCCGCGGTCGAGCAGTACGGCCCGTCGCGCGCCCAGCGCTTCTCCCGCCCGGTCTGCGACACGTCGTTCGCCTCCGGGGTCGCCCAGTTCAGCTGAGCGGAGCCGAGCCGCGTACGTACGGCCCCCACACCCCGCGTACGTACGCCTTCCTCCGTGCGGAGCCGCCGTCACCCGGCCGTCATCGGGCAACGGCGGCTTCTGCGCGCCCGCACCGCATATCGTGCCTGCCATGCATACGTATCCGACGCAGGCCGTCATCCTCGCCGGCGGTCAGGGGTCCCGGCTGCGGCCGTACACCGACGACCGCCCGAAGCCGATGGTCGAGATCCCGGGTACCGGGACCCCGATCATCGGCCATCAGCTGTCCTGGCTGGCCGCCGAGGGCGTGACCGACGCCGTGGTCTCCTGCGGCCATCTCGCCGAGGTGCTCCAGGAGTGGCTGGAGTCCGCCGTGCTGCCGCTGCGGGTCACCACCGTGGTGGAGAAGGAGCCGCTGGGCCGTGGCGGCGGGCTGAAGTACGCGGCGCAGCGGCTGCCCGATCCGGAGCAGCCCTGGTACGCCACGAACGGGGACATCTGGACCCGGTTCTCGCTGCGGGAGATGGCCGCGTTCCACGCCGAGCGGGACGCCACCGCCACCCTGGCCCTCGCACGGCCCCGGATCCCGTGGGGCGCGGTGGAGACGGACGCGTTCGGGCACATCACTGACTTCATCGAGTCGCCGCCCTCGCCGTATCTGATCAACGCGGGCGTGTACGTGTTCTCCCCGGCCTTCACGGGGATGCTGCCGGACCGGGGCGACCACGAGCGGACGACGTTCCCCCGGCTGGCCCGTGAGCGCCGGCTGGCCGGGTACCCGCTGCCCCACGGGGCGTACTGGCGGGCCATCGACACGGCGAAGGACCTCACCGAGGCGGCCCGCGAACTGGGGGCCCAGGGCGGCGCCTGATCGCGCCCACCTCCGCGCGCCATTCCGTACGGCACTCCGTGCGGCGCACCGCGCGGCTTTCCGTACGGCTTTCCGTACGGCTTTCCGTACGGCTTTCCGTACGGAAAGCCGTACGGGAGAAGCAGGAGCAAAGAGGCGGCCCCTCCCATCCGGAGTCCGGGTGGGAGGGGCCGCCCCTCTCGTTCTGTGCCGCCGGTCAGCCGAGGAGGCCGCCGATGGGGTTGCGGCCACCGCCGGTGGAACCGCCCGGCGGGGTGTCGCCGCCGCCTCCGGAGGCGGGCGGGGCCTCGGGCTCCGAGCCGCCGCCCGTGGAGCCGTCGCCGCCGGTGGAGCCGGAGGAGGTCGGGCCCGCGCTGGTGGCGGCGGGGGGCTGCTGGGGGGTGGTCTGCTGCGGGGGCTCCTGGCCGGTGCCCTGGGTCTGGCTGGGCTGGGCCTCAGCACCGGCGGTCTGGCCGCCGCCGGAGTCGCGGGTGGCGCCGGGGGTGGTCTGGCCGGAGGCCGGGGTGGTGCTGGCCTCGCCCGAGGGGGTGGGCTCGGGGCTGCGCTCCTGCTCCTGCGGGGTGCGGGAGGCCTGGCGCTCGCCGGTGGACTCCTGGGGGAGCGGCATGCCCGGGAGGCGGTTGGTGGGGTAGTCGTTGCGGCCGGGGACGGTGACGACCTCGGCGGAGCGTACGGCACCGCCGAGGATGGAGCCGATGAGCAGGGTGAGGCCGATGACGACGGAGGCCACGACCGCGCCGCGGCGCAGGACGCGGCGGCGCAGGTCCCAGATCAGGGAGCGCGGGCCGAGGGTGCGCCAGGCCTCCCCGGCGAGCCGCCCGTCCACCGAGTAGACCGGGGCACCCGCGATGATCAGCGGGCTCCAGGCGGCCAGCAGGATGATGTCGGGGGCGTCGTAGACGGGGACCGTACGCCAGCTGACCGTCACCAGCAGGGCGGCGGAGAGCAGGGCGCCGACCGAGGCGGCCACACGCTGCCAGAGGCCGAGGACGGTGAGGACGCCGACGACGACCTGGAGGAAGGCGACGGTGAGCCCGGCGCCGACGGGGTGGGAGAGGGCGAAGTCCCGCAGCGGTTCGGCCGCGGCCCAGGGGTTGAGGGCGGTCAGCCACTTGACCATGGAGCCGCGCTCGCCGCCGTCGAAGTAGACGGGGTCGCAGAGCTTGCCCATGCCGGCGTAGATGGAGATGAAGCCGAGCAGCACCCGCATGGGGAGCAGGACGACCCCGAGGTTCATCCGGTGGCCGGGGTAGTACGCGTGCCGGACGGGGTCGTTGCCGTGGCGGCGGGCGCGGGACTCGGCGGTGTCCTCGTAGTCGTCGTCACCGTCGGGGCCGGTGGCGGTCGGCGCCTCGTCGACGGAGTCGTACGCGCCGACGGCCTGGCGCATCGGCGGCAGGAGGGGGCCGGTCCGCCCGGGCTGGTGCGGTGCCGTGAGTACGGGGTTGGGCTGGGTCTCCTCCAGGAGCGGGATGACCTGGGTGGCGCCCGCCGCGTGGCCGTCGGCCGCACCGGCGGTGAGGGCCGGGTCGAGGTGGCCGGCGGTGGAGTTGCGCACGGCCTGGAGGAGGCCGGTGGCGCCCGGGTCGCCCGGGGCCGACCTGCCGCTCCAGACGACCGGCGCCCGCCTGCGGCCGGCTCCGGCGCGTGCACCGGCTCCGACTCCTGCGGCGGCGCCGGCCCCGCTCATGGCGGGGATGCGGGCCGTGTCCGCGAGGCCCCGCAGCCGCGCGCGCTGGCCCGGGGCGAGCTGCACCCGGAAGCTGGCGTGGTTGACGATGACCTGCGCGGGGTCGCTGTCCACCTTGGTCATGCTCAGGGCGGGTTGCTCGTCGAACCGAGGCGTTCTGGTGTCCACACTCATCTAACCGAGTGATGGGTGGTTAGGACACTGCCTTGACAGCCCTGATGTGTCCGAGACCCGTCAAGATCCGGCCAAACCCGGGCATCCTGGAACCCTGTTCGGCGTTCGCGCGTCAACTCGGTGAACGGAAAGGCCCGTTACCGGGGAGATGATCACGCGAACGCCGTACGGAGACGCGCTCGCCACCGGAGCCTAGGCGCGGCGGCGCGCCACCTCGTAGAGCACGATGCCCGCCGCGACACCGGCGTTGAGCGACTCAGCACCGCCCGGCATGGAGATCCGGACGCGGTAGTCGCAGGTCTCGCCGACCAGCCGGCCGAGCCCCTTGCCCTCGCTGCCGATGACGATGACGACCGGGCCGTCCAGCGCCTCCAGGTCCTCCACCGTGTGCTCGCCGTCGGCGGCCAGGCCGACGACGGTGAGGCCCGCCTTCTGGTAGCCCTCCAGGGCGCGGGTGAGGTTGGTGACCCGGGAGACCGGGGTGCGGGCCGCCGTACCGGCCGAGGACTTCCACGCACCGGCCGTCATCCCGGCCGCGCGGCGCTCGGGGACGACGACGCCGTGGCCGCCGAAGGCGGAGACCGAGCGGACGATCGCGCCGAGGTTGCGGGGGTCGGTGACCCCGTCCAGGGCCACGATCAGCGGGTCCTCGTGGTTGTCCTGCGCGGCGACGATCAGGTCGTCCGGGTGCGCGTACTCGTACGGCGGGACCTGGAGGACGAGGCCCTGGTGGTTCAGGCCGTTCGTCATCCGGTCCAGCTCGGGGCGCGGGGCCTCCATCAGGTTGATGTTGCCGCGCTCGCCCGCGAGCTTGAGGACGTCCCGGACGCGCTCGTCGTTGTCGATGAACTGCTGGACGTACAGCGTCACGGCGGGCACGCCGTCGCGCAGGGCCTCGTAGACCGGGTTGCGGCCGACGACCATCTCCGAGGTGCCCTTCACCCCGCCGCGCCGGGGCGCGGGCCGGCGGGCGGCGGCCTGCTTGGCCTGGGCGTTGGCGACCCGGTTCTTCTTGTGCCCCTTGCGGGCGGAGGCGGGCGGGGTCGGGCCCTTGCCCTCCAGGCCACGGCGCCGGTTGCCACCGCTGCCGACCTGCGCGCCCTTCTTGTTGGACGTGCGGCGGTTCCTGCGCTGGCTGTTCCCGGCCATGATCTACCTGTTTCGTTGCTTTCAGACGTACGTACGTATAGGGAAAGTGTGCCGCCCGGAGCGCCGGGCGGCACACCCGCGGGGTGCCGCCGGAGTACTCAGCGCGGGCCGAGCGTCCACCGCGGACCGCTCGCGCTGTCCTCGATGACCAGTCCGGACTGGTTGAGCTGGTCGCGGATGGCGTCGGCGGCGGCCCAGTCCTTGCGGGCGCGGGCCGACTGCCGCTGGTCGAGGACCAGGCGTACGAGGGTGTCGACGACGCCGTGCAGGTCCTCGCCCCGGTCCCCCTCGCCCGCCCAGTGGTCGTCGAGCGGGTCGAGCCCGAGGACCCCGAGCATGGCCCGGACCTCGGCGAGGCGGGCGACGGCGGCTTCCTTGTCGTCGGCGGCGAGCGCGCTGTTGCCCTGGCGGACCGTGGTGTGGACGATCGCGAGGGCCTGCGGCACGCCCAGGTCCTCGTCCATCGCCTCGGCGAAGGCGGGCGGCACCTCGGCGGCGGGGGCGACGGTCTCCCCGGCCTTCTCGGTGACGCGCTGGACGAAGCCCTCGATCCGCGCGAACGCGGACTCGGCGTCGCGCAGGGACTCCTCGCTGTACTCGATCATCGATCGGTAGTGCGGGGTGCCCAGGTAGTAGCGCAGGACGATGGGGCGCCAGTGCTTCACCATCTCGCTGACGAGGACGGAGTTGCCGAGCGACTTGGACATCTTCTCGCCGGCCATGGTGACCCAGCCGTTGTGCACCCAGTAGTTGGCGAACTCGTCGCCGTACGCCACGGCCTGGGCGATCTCGTTCTCGTGGTGCGGGAAGATCAGGTCGATGCCGCCGCCGTGGATGTCGAAGGCCGAGCCCAGGTACTTGTGGGCCATGGCCGAGCACTCCAGGTGCCAGCCGGGACGGCCGCGGCCCCAAGGGGTCTCCCAGCTGGGCTCGCCCTCCTTGGCCGTCTTCCACATGGCGAAGTCGCGCGGGTCGCGCTTGCCGGTCTCGCCCTCGCCCGAGGGCTGGCGCAGGTCGTCCAGATCCTGGTTGGAGAGGGAGAGGTAGCCGGGGAGGGACCGGACGTCGAAGTAGACGTTGCCGTCGGCCTCGTAGGCGTGGCCGCGCTCGATCAGGCCGCGCATCATCTCGATCATCTCGGTGATGTGGCCGGTGGCACGGGGCTCGTAGGTGGGCGGCAGGCAGCCCAGCGCGTCGTAGCCGTCGTTGAACGCGCGCTCGTTCTCGTACCCGATCGACCACCAGGGGCGGCCCTGCTCGGCCGACTTCTTGATGATCTTGTCGTCGATGTCCGTGACGTTCCGGATGAACGTCACGTCGTAGCCGCGGTACGTGAACCAGCGGCGCATGATGTCGAAGTTCAGCCCGGAACGGATGTGCCCGATGTGCGGTGCCGCCTGGACGGTAGCGCCGCAGAGGTAGATCGAGACACAGCCCGGCGTGAGCGGGACGAAGTCACGGATCTGCCGGGCGCTGGTGTCGTGCAGGCGAATAGTCACGCCTCAAGGGTAGTAGGCCGACACCAGTGCCCCGCGACCCTTGGACGATCGCGGGGACAACTTTCTGATACCGGCTGGTCCGGGGCGTCTCCTGAGGGGCGGTCGGGGGGCGGTTCTGTTGGATCGGGTGCTGTTCCGGTCGGGTTCAGGGAGCGTTCCGGGCGTGTTCCGGGGGCGCTCCCGGCGTCCTCCCGGCCTTCGGGCGCGGCGCTCGCGGTTCCGGGCCGCGCCCGAAGACGCCTGCGGGGGCTGCCGGCGTCGCGCTCAGATACGCCCGACGACCTTGCGCGGGGTGATCCGGACCACGACCCGGGGCGCGTCCTCGGCGGCGTTCGCGTTGAACTCCGCGTACCGCTTGCCGGTGTACTTCAGCGACAGGTCGTCGATCAGCTCCTGGCCGCCCTCGGTGGTCAGCTCCGCGCGGCCGCGGATCTCGGCGTACACGTACGGGTTGTCGGCCGGCTGGACGACGACGGTGACGCGCGGGTCGCGGCGGAGGTTGGTCTCCTTGCGGCGGCCGACCGTGGTGGAGATCAGGACGTCGTCGCCGTCGCGCTTCACCCAGACCGGGGAGACCTGCGGGCTGCCGTCCGGCTGGATGGTGGCGATGGTGACGAAGACCGGGGTGTCGAGTAGGTCCTTGAGCTCGGTGGAGAGTGCGGCGGTCATGACGTACGTCCTCCTGATGGCCGGGGTGGTGCGGTGCTCCTACCCCCAACCCCGTACCGACTCCGTTCCTTCCCGCCGCATCCCGCCGAACGGGTGAATGAGCGGGTGCGGACGGAGGCGGTACGGGGTGCGCCGCGTGGGCTGCGCCTTCCCGCGCCGGGCGGACCGCAGCAGGACGGCAGGCGGTCAGCGGGCCCGGTAGACCAGTGCCGTCGCGATCCCCGCGAGCCCCTCGCCGCGCCCGGTGAAGCCGAGCCCGTCCGAGGTGGCGGCGGAGAGCGAGACCGGGGCGCCCACGGCGGCCGAGAGCACCTTCTGCGCCTCGTCCCGCCGCTTGCCGATCTTGGGGCGTACGCCGACGACCTGGACGGCGACGTTCCCGATCTCGTACCCCTCGGCGCGGACGATCCGGGCGGCCTCGGCGAGCAGGGTGACGCCCGCGGCGCCGGACCACTCGGGGCGGCCGGTGCCGAAGTGCTGCCCGAGGTCGCCGAGACCGGCGGCGGAGAAGAGCGCGTTGCAGGCGGCGTGGGCGACGACGTCGGCGTCGGAGTGGCCGGCCAGGCCGGGGCCCTCGCCCTCCCACTTCAGCCCCGCGCACCAGAGGTCGCGGCCCTCCTCGAAGGCGTGGATGTCGGTGCCGATCCCGACGAGCGGGACGATCGGGGCGCCGGAAGCCACGGGGGGCGCGGCCGGGGTCTCAGAAGCCATCGTGGGCCCTCCTGCGGGCGAGTACCGCTTCGGCCAGCACCAGGTCGAGCGGGCGGGTGACCTTGAACGCCTCTTCGTGGCCGGGGACGACGACGACCGGCTCACCGAGGCGTTCGACCATGCCGGCGTCGTCCGTGGCGCCCTCGCCGTCCAGCGCCACCTCGGCGTGGGCGCGGACGAGGGTCTCCCGGTCGAAGCCCTGCGGGGTCTGCACGGCGCGCAGCCTGGCCCGTACGGGGGTGGCGAGCACCGGCTCGGGCTCTCCGGCCACCACGCCGGGCTCGACCTCCTTGACGGTGTCGGCGAGGGGCACGGCCGGAACGACGGCGTGCGCCCCGTTCCGTACGGCCCCGACCACCGAGTCCACCGTCTCCACGGGCACCAGCGGGCGGGCGGCGTCGTGGACCAGGACCACGGAGACGTCCTCGGGCAGCGCGTCGAGGCCGAGGCCCACGGACTCCTGGCGGGTGTCGCCGCCGGGCACGACCAGGTAGTCGGTGTGCTCGGGCAGGGAGTGCTCGTCGAGGAGGTGCTTGACCTCGGGCGCGCCGTCCGGCGGGGCGACGACCACGACGAGGGAGACGGCCCGGGAGGCCGCCATGGCGCGTACGGCGTGGATGAGCATGGGCGTGCCGCCGAGCGCCCGGAGGGCCTTGGGGGCGCCGGGTCCGAGCCGTATGCCCCGCCCGGCCGCGGGGATCACCGCGGCGGTACGGAGGGGGCGCGGCCGATCGGGCGGGGGTGGCGTCGAGGTCATCGATTGCACTCCGAAGGTCCGAGGGTTCGGCAGGTTTGTTTCCACGGGCGACGTGGGTAGGGGCCCAGCAAGCCGGGCGCGACGCCCTCTGGCTTGACCCGGGCCCCTTCCGTGACACCCGGTCGAGCGTGGAGCGGAGTCGCGGCGGCGATCAGCGTACGGGGGTGGCCGGTGCGGGCACACCGGTGGTGGGGCGGGTACGACCGTTCCCGTTTCCCGGCACGGCCGTCGGCCGCGACCGTCCCCGGAACGGACCGGAACCCTTGCCGGAACGTCCGGGCGTGAGCCGGAGCAAGCGTGAGCCGGAAATCGGGCTTCCGGGTCTGACCGGTCCAGCTCTGCGCGGTCCGGAGACGCGGAACCTGAACGGGCCCGGAGGTGCGAGCAGATCCGGCCGTGCACCCGGGTCCGAACATGCCGCAGCACCCGACGACGCACCGTGAAAACGGCTGGTCAGCGGGCACTGCGGCACATTCTTACGACCGGTCGTCCACCATCTACCGCGTGGACCGGTCCGCGATCCGGTTCAGGACGCGAGAACCTCGTCGAGCAGGGCCTCGGCCTTGTCCTCGTTCGTGTTCTCCGCGAGAGCCAGCTCGCTCACCAGGATCTGGCGGGCCTTGGCGAGCATGCGCTTCTCTCCGGCGGAGAGACCGCGCTCGCGCTCACGACGCCACAGGTCACGCACCACTTCAGCGACCTTGATGACATCGCCCGAGGCGAGCTTCTCCAGATTTGCCTTGTAACGCCGGGACCAGTTCGTCGGCTCTTCGGCATACGGTGCGCGCAGCACCTCGAAGACCCGGTCCAGCCCCTCCTGCCCGACCACGTCGCGCACGCCCACGAACTCCGCATTGTCCGCCGGCACACGAACCGTCAAGTCGCCCTGGGCGACCTTGAGCACCAAGTAGGTCTTGTCCACGCCTTTGATCTGGCGAGTTTCGATAGCCTCGATCAGCGCGGCCCCGTGATGGGGATAGACCACGGTGTCGCCAACCTTGAACGTCATGTGACAGGTACCCCTTCCGTGGCTATCCAGAGTAACACGAGAATCGACTCCCCTGAATGGCGTTTTCGCAGGTCAGGGCATATCTCAGGGCTTGACAACAGCAACACGGACGTGCTGCGGAAGGCTTGCGGAGGACGGTATCCGCAGGTCGGAGCGGCTGCACGACCGGAAGGAAACACTCCCGTCACACGGCCCGGAAGCCCCACAGAAGAGGGCGAAAGTCCCGTTTTGTCGGGTTCGGCGGGGTGAACTTTACCTACTCCGTACGATCCTCGATCACCCGTACGGAGGTAAGTGCGCGCGCCCAATGGAATTGATCAAGCCTCGCCCCTTCTCGGCACCTTCGGGACCTCTTCCGCGGCCCCTTTCCCGGGGGAACCGGGGGAATGCGCCGCGCGAGGAGGAATTGATCACCGGGATTATGTGAACAGCGCGTGACACGTACGCCACCGATACGCCCGCCGACCTGCCACGACCGCCCGGCGCACCCCCGGGAGGCGTGCGACACCCCCGTAGAGGCGGGTCGGGTGCGGGGCGGGAGCGGCGGCTCGGTAGCCTAAGGCCGCTGACACACCCTTAGGGCGGCTTTACGTCACCCCTTCCCGGCCGTCCTCGGGGGCGCTCAGCACCCGTACGACGCCCGACGTCCGAAGTCCGCAGTCCGATCGTTCAAGGAGTTGCCGCCGCCGTGAGCCGCAGCCTTCGACACGGCGCCCTCGCCGCCACTGCCATCGCGTTCTCGATCGTCTCCCTGTCCGCCTGCGCGGCGGGCAACAACGCCGAGACGCTCAAGGTCAGGCCGGACAACGCCGCCACCTCGGTGGGCACCGTCAAGGTCCAGAACGTCAACGTGATCACGCAGGCCGACACCGAGGCCGAGGGCCCCGCCGTGGTCGCCGCGACGCTGTTCAACGACGGCACCGAGAACGAGGTCCTGGAGAGCATCACGCTGCCCGGCACCGACGTCCAGGTGAAGCTGCAGGCCGCGCAGGGCAGCGGCCCCGTCGAGGTCCCGGCCGGAGGCCGGCTCGTCCTCGGCGGCGAGGGCAACGCCTCCGCCGTGATCGCGGAGGGCCGCGAGGCCGCCCAGGACGGCAACGTCCAGCAGATCGTCTTCAAGCTGAGCCGCACCGGCGACGTCGGCCTCGGCGCGACCGTCGTCCCCGCGGAGGGCTACTACAAGGACTTCGGCCCGAGCGCGCTGCCCGCGTCCCCGGCCCCGAGCGCCACCCCGGAGGCGACCGGCTCCCCGACTCCGGGCGCTTCCGAGACCCCGGCCGGTGAGACCCCGGCCACCGGCGACTCCCCGGAGACCGCGACGGCCGGGACGACCGGCTGACGCCACCCGCGTACGTACGCGGACAGGCACGCACACGAGAGGGGCGCTTCCCGGCCGGGGAGCGCCCCTCTCGTGTCGCCTTCTCGTGCGTGTCGCCTTCTCGTGTCAACGCCGTCCCCCGACGACGCCGGCCCGCGGTCTACGGCTCGAACTTGTACCCCAGGCCCCGCACGGTGACGAGGTAGCGCGGGGCGCCCGGGTCGGGCTCGATCTTGGCGCGCAGGCGCTTGACGTGGACGTCGAGGGTCTTGGTGTCGCCCACGTAGTCCGCGCCCCAGACCCGGTCGATGAGCTGCATACGGGTCAGCACGCGCCCCGCGTTGCGCAGGAGCATCTCCAGGAGGTCGAACTCCTTGAGCGGCAGGTCGACCTTGCCGCCCGAGACGGTGACCACGTGCCGGTCCACGTCCATGCGGACGGGACCCGCCTCCAGGGCCGCCGGAGTGACCTCCTCCGGCTCCCCGCGGCGGCGCAGGACGGCACGGATACGGGCGACCAGCTCGCGCGAGGAGAAGGGCTTGGTGACGTAGTCGTCGGCTCCTATTTCGAGGCCGACGACCTTGTCGATCTCGCTGTCCTTGGCGGTGACCATGATCACCGGGACGTTGGAGCGGCTGCGGAGCTGGCGGCAGACCTCGGTACCGGGCAGGCCGGGCAGCATCAGGTCGAGCAGGACCAGGTCGGCGCCGTTGCGCTCGAACTCGTCCAGGCCGTCGGGGCCGGTCGCGGCGATGGCGACCTCGAACCCTTCCTTGCGCAGCATGTAGGACAGGGCGTCGCTGAAGGATTCCTCATCCTCGACGACAAGCACTCGGGTCACGGAAGAGCCTCCGGGGCGGGGAAGGGGTCATAGGAGTCGGTCTCGAACGGGGGGCTGTCCTTGCCGCCGACGCCGTCGACGTCGTTGACGATAAGGAGTCCGCCGGTGGTGCGCTCCCTCACGGCGCCCGATTCGGGCAGCCGGAGGGTGAAGGTGGAGCCCTGTCCCTCGGAGCTCCAGACGGTGACCTCCCCGCCGTGCGAGGCGGCCACGTGTTTGACGATGGCGAGGCCGAGACCGGTGCCACCGGTGGCCCGTGAGCGGGCGGGGTCGACGCGGTAGAACCGCTCGAAGACCCGCTCGCGGTCCTTCTCGGAGATGCCGATGCCCTGGTCGGTCACGGCGATCTCGATCAGGTCCCCGCCCGGCGAGGCCATCCGGCGGGCGGCGATGCCGACGCGGGTGTGGGCGGGGCTGTAGTTGACGGCGTTCTCGACGAGGTTGCCGAGGGCGCCGACGAGCTGGCCGCGGTTGCCCCAGACCGTGAGGCCCTCGGCTCCCGCGGAGGCCATGGTGATCTGCTTGGAGCCGGCCTGCTGGCGGCAGCGGTCGATCGCCTCGGCGACCAGCGTCTCCACCTTGACCGGCTCGGCGTCCTCCAGGGGGTCGTCGTTCTGCACCCGGGAGAGGTCGATGAGTTCCTGTACGAGGTTGGTGAGCCGGGTCGCCTCGATCTGCATCCGCCCGGCGAACCGCTCGACCGCCTCCGGGTCGTCGGAGGCGTCCATGACCGCCTCGGAGAGCAGCGAGAGCGCCCCCGTGGGGGTCTTCAGCTCATGGCTCACATTGGCGACGAAGTCACGCCGGACCGCCTCTATGCGGCGGGCCTCCGTGAGGTCCTCGACCAGGAGCAGCACCAGGCGGGAGCCGAGGGGGGCGACCCGGGCGGAGACGGCGAGGGTGTCCCCGCGGCCGGTGCCGCGCCGGGGGAGGTCCAGCTCGACCTGCCGTATCTCGCCGTCCCGCCGGGTGTCGCGGGCCATGTTGAGCATCGGCTCGACGGCGAGGCGACCGCCTCTGACCAGGCCCAGCGCATAGGCGGCGGAGCTGGCCTTGACGACGCTGTCGCTCTCGTCGAGCACGACGGCCGAGGAGCTGAGCACGGAGAGGACGGTGTCCACGCCGGGCGGCAGAGCGGCGTTGCCGTCGGGCCGCAGTGACGTACGCGTGGGCCGTTTCAGGTCGCGCTCGCTCCAGCGGAACGCCAGCATGGCGATCACACCGGTACAGAGACCGGCGATCGCTGCAGCTGCGGCGACCGCCGCGTTCACGTCCATGCTTCAAGGTTATGCGGGTGCGCCGACACTCTCCCAGCCGTCCGAGTGCCATCTCGAACACTCGTCGCCCAGAGTTCACCGAGGGGTAGGAGCCGGTTCACTTAGGGGGCCGGATACGGACGCGTTCGACCCCCACCGTGTCACCGTGGGGGTCGGTCCGAGACCCCGGCCTCAGTTGGAACTGGAGAGGGACTTCCATGCGCGACGCTTACCACGAGGAACTCGACTCGATCGGAGAAGACCTGGTCGAGATGGCACGGCTGGTCGGTTCGGCGATCGGCCGGGCGACCACGTCCATGCTCGACGCCGACCTGAAGCTCGCGGAGAGCGTGATCGCCGGCGACCAGAAGGTCGACGACCTCCAGCACGACCTGGAGGCGCGCGCGATCGCCCTCCTCGCCCGCCAGCAGCCCGTGGCGACCGATCTGCGGATCGTGGTGACCTCGCTGCGGATGAGCGCCGACCTGGAGCGCTCCGGCGACCTCGCCCAGCACGTGGCGAAGCTGGCCCGGCTCCGCTTCCCGCAGTCGGCGGTCCCGCACGACCTGCACGCCACCATCCTGGAGATGGGCCAGCTCGCGCAGCGGCTGATGGCCAAGGCGGCCGAGGTCATCATCACCAAGGACGTCGACCTGGCGCTCCAGCTGGAGCAGGACGACGACGAGATGGACCTGCTGCACCGCACGCTCTTCAAGCACCTGATGGACGACCGCTGGAAGCACGGCATCGAGACGGCCGTCGACGTGACGCTGCTGGGCCGCTACTACGAGCGGTTCGCGGACCACGCGGTCTCGGTGGCCAAGCGCGTCGTCTACCTGGTGACGGGTGAGCACGCGGACGAGATCCAGGCGACGACCCCGGTGGAGGGCTCGTAGGACCGCTGAGGACCGCTGCGGCGCCCTCATCCCGCCCTTCTCCTCCGGGACCGACGCACGGCGTCTCTCCTCCGGGACCGACGCACGGCGTCCGGGCTCGCACGGGCCCACGCGCCCCTCACGCGCTCCCGGCGCACGCGAGTCGCACATGTGTTCCTGCACGTGTGCGCCGTTGATGCGCCGGGCGGGATGGGCATGCAATGGGGCGGGGACGGCACGCGCCTGGGCCGTACGCGGTGTGCGCCGGGCGGCGACGTCCCCGGCGGCGGCGCAGCGGCGCCGGCCGCCCAGCCGTACGCCCTGAGGAGGGACCATGGCCGATTCCCCCATGACCGAACCCCAGCTGGAGACCCCGACCGAAGTGGTGCACCTGACCGTGCTCGGCGCCTGCGGCTGCGGCTCGGGCTGCGGGTGCGGCTGCCAGTCCGGTGCTCCGTGCCAGTGCGGCGGCTGCTGCGGCTGACGCCGTAGCCGGTATTCCGCCCGGGGAGCGGTCCCCGTACAGCGCGATCCCCGTACGGACGGTTCGGTCGGTACGGGGATCGCGCTGTACGGGGAGGTCATGCGGGGCGGGACCTGTACGGAACTCCTGATACGGAACGGGTCAGCCCGCGCGTTCCACGGCCGTGGCGGGGTCCGGCTCGGCCTGGTCCGGCCGGGCCTGGACGGGCACGGGGGCGGGCTCGATGACGGGCTCCTCGCTACCGGGCACCTCCTCGCGGGGCAGGTTGCGCATCAGCAGCCAGTAGCCGAAGCCCGCGACCGTACCGATCACCGCGCACGCGCCCCAGAGCCAGACGGCGCCGTAGTGGTCGATCACGAACCCGGACATCAGGGGCGCGACGAGGGCCGCCACCGACCAGGACATCGTGTACATGCCCTGATACCGGCCCCGGCCCCGGGCCGGGGAGAGCTGGACGACGAGCCCGGTCTGGGTGGGCGCGTTGACGATCTCGGCGAGGGTCCAGACGCACACCGTCAGGGCGTAGACGGCGACGGACCCGGCGAAGGCGGTCAGCCCGAAGCCGTACCCGGCGAGCAGCGAGGAGATGATCAGCAGCCGGCGCGGGTCGCGGTGCTGGATGAAGCGGGTGACCGGGATCTGGAGGGCCACGATCAGCACGCCGTTGACGGCGATCGCGGTCCCGAAGTCGGAGCTGGAGAGCCCGTCGGCCCCCATCGCCACCGGCAGCCCCACGTACCCCTGCTGGAAGATCAGCGCCACCAGGAACGACAGCCCCACGACCCCCATGAAGCGCCCGTCGCGCAGCACGGTGGTGATCCGTACGTCGTCCTTGGCCCGCCTGCCGTCGGCGGTCTTCACCGGGGCGGCCTGCGCGGGCCGCGACTCCGGCACCTTCAGGAAGACGACGACGGCGCACGCCAGCACCATCAGGGCCTCGCCGAGGAAGCCGGCGAGATAGCTGTACTCGGCGATGAACCCGGCCGCGGCGGAGGAGACGGCGAACCCGAGGTTGATGGCCCAGTAGTTCAAGGAAAAGGCCCGCACGCGGTCCTTGGGGGGCACGATGTCGGCCATCATCGCCTGGACGGCCGGGCGCGAGGCGTTGCTCGCCATCCCGACGAGGAACGCGACGGCGGCGATGGCGACGGGGTGCTCCATGAACCCGAGCACCGCCACGGAGACGGCCATCGACAGCTGCGCGATCAGCATCGTGGGCCGCCGCCCGAGCCGGTCGGTCATCACCCCGGCGCCGAGCGAGGAGATGACCCCGCCGAGCCCGTGGAGGGCGGCGACGAGACCCGCGTACGACGCCGAGTAGCCCCGGTCCAGGGTCAGATACAGGGCCATGAAGGTGGCGACGAAGCCGCCGAGCCGGTTGACGAGCGTGCTCAGCCAGAGCCACCAGAACGCGCGGGGCAGCCCGGAGACGGTCTCCCGGGCTGCTGTTCTGAGACCGGCGACGGACATGTGCTTCCCCCCACGGGACGTACGAGAAGATCGCCGCCGGTAAGAGCCCCGACGACCGTCCGAACATTACGAACCCCGACGGCTCACCCGCCACCGGATTGACGCCCGCCGTCAATCGTCAGCGCGCCGGGCACCGCCCCGGGCTCTCCCCGAAGACCTCCGTCCGCCCCGCTCATCCGCCCCCTGTCCGCCACGCGGGCGGGCGCGCGGCGGGCGCACGGGTTCGATTACGCTCGGGCTCATGGCCGACGCACCGTACAAGCTGATCCTCCTCCGCCACGGCGAGAGCGAATGGAACGCGAAGAACCTGTTCACCGGTTGGGTGGACGTCAACCTCACCGAGAAGGGTGAGAAGGAAGCAGTCCGCGGCGGTGAGCTGCTGAAGGACGCCGGTCTGCTCCCCGACGTCCTGCACACCTCCCTCCAGCGCCGCGCGATCCGCACCGCGCAGCTGGCCCTGGAGTCCGCCGACCGCCTCTGGATCCCGGTCCGCCGTTCCTGGCGCCTGAACGAGCGCCACTACGGCGCCCTCCAGGGCAAGGACAAGGCCCAGACGCTGGCCGAGTTCGGCGAGGAGCAGTTCATGCTCTGGCGCCGCTCGTACGACACCCCGCCGCCGCCGCTGGCCCGCGACGACGAGTACTCCCAGTTCGACGACCCGCGCTACGCGGCCCTCCCGCCGGAGGTGCGCCCGGACACGGAGTGCCTGAAGGACGTCGTCGTCCGGATGCTCCCGTACTGGTTCGACAGCATCGTCCCCGACCTCCTCACCGGCCGCACGGTCCTGGTCGCCGCCCACGGCAACAGCCTCCGCGCCCTGGTGAAGCACCTGGACGGCATCTCGGACGCGGACATCGCGGGCCTCAACATCCCGACCGGCATCCCGCTCTCCTACGAGCTGGACGCCGACTTCAAGCCGCTGAAGCCGGGCGGCACGTACCTCGACCCGGAGGCGGCGAAGGCGGCCATCGAGGCCGTGAAGAACCAGGGCAAGAAGAAGTAGCCCATCGCGACCGTGCCCCCGTCCCGCGCCCACCGCGCGGGGCGGGGGCTTGTCCGTGCGCGGGGGCGCGGGGGGCTGTCCGTAGGGGTGCGGGAGGGCCGTTCGTGCCCGGTGGGCGGGGTCCCGGGCGCAGGGCCCAGGGGCGCAGGTTCCCGGGGCGGTGGACCGGGGCGGTGGACCGGAGGGGGTGCCGGGTCAGTAGATGATGACCCTCCAGCGTTCGACCCACCGCAGTGCCCCGCCCGGGCCGCGGACCTCGACGCGGTCCTCCTCCACCTGCCAGGCCTCCCCGTAGAGCGTGCCCTCGGGGAGGTCGACCCGGACGGTGTCGTGGACCACCAGGTCGTCCTCGACCGGCCGGGTCCAGGTGTGCGTGCACCGGTCGCAGGCGTAGGCGACGGCGGTGACCGCGCCGACAGTTGACGGTCCTGCCGCGGGCAGCGGCGTACCGGGGCGTACGGCCTCGGTGAAGCAGCGGGGGCACGGGTCGGCCGTGTGCGGGCCTGCTGTTCGGGACATTCTCCGGTCCTCTCCCGACTCGGTCTTCTCCTGAAAGGGCTGTGGGGTCCCGGCGCGGTGAGGGCTCCCGTTCCTCCGGTTCTCCGTGCAACGATGGGCGCGGATCAGAGGACTTGGGGGATGAGCTGTGGCCAGGTGGCGAGTTTTCGACGAGAAGCCCCGCCGCTACGACGTGCTCCTCATCGCCGCCGGCTTCTGGTCGGCCGCCAGTTCCGCGTCTCCGCTCTGGGTCCGGGTCCCGATGGGGCTGATCGCCGCCTACTTCACGGTGAACAGGATCGTCCACTGCTTCCGGCAGCGGCGTGCGCGTGCCGGCGCGGCCGTCGGGCACGGCGCCTGAACGCCCGTACCGCCGACGTCTCGTTCGTACATCGGTCGGCCTCCCCGATGCCGAACTCCCGCCCGTACGCACTACGGTGACCCCGAAGGGCAGCGGGCCGGGCACGGGCGAGGGGATCGGGGAGAGCGGTCATGGGCGAGTCTCTGAAGACCTTCGTCGGCGGCACCGAGGTCGAGGTGCCCAACAGCATCCCGGGCATCCGGGCCGCGCTGCCCGAGGAGAGACGCGAGGAGTTCGACCTCGCCATCAACGAGGCCGGGGTCCACGAGATCCAGGCGGTCATGCGGCACTGGATGCTGGAGGCCGTGCCCGACCCCGAGGCCGAGCGGATCCTGGACCGGCTGGCACGGGACGAGGCCGAGAGGCGGAGCGTCGCTTGAGCTTCCGCATCTCCTACGCACCGCCCGCCGACGACACCCTGGCCAAGATGCGCGACGGCCACTCCTTCCGCGACGAGATGGCCCGCACCCTGGGCAGGGAGCCGTACGGGCACGCCTCGTCCGCCGTCAAGAGCGAGCGGGACCGGCGTGAGGCCACCGTCTCCGGGGCGATCGTCCTCTACTACGTCTCGCGGTCCGTGCTGACCGTCACCGTCGTACGGCTCGTCCCCCTGCCCTGACACCGAAGTGCCGGGGCAGGGGGCCTGGGCAGGGGGCGTACGCCGGAGCGTCGGGCCGTCAGCCGAGCTTCTTCGCCTGCGCCGCCACGACCTCCGTCGGCAGGGTGAACTTCGCGCCGCCGTCCGCACCGGCCGCCAGGTTGAAGGAGAAGAAGGTCGCCACGGTGCCCGCCTTGCGGAGCGCCACGAGCTTGAACGCGGACTTCGCCCCGTCCTGCTCCTGGACGACCGTCCAGGCCGCCGCCTCGTCACCGCCGGTGATCTTCTCCTCGTCGATCGAGACGATCTTCTGCTGGTCGCCCGCGACCGTGACGGTGAAGCCGCCCGCGCACTCCGCGGCGGCCTTCTTCACGGCGGCGTACGCGTCCGGGCCCGCCGCCCCGTCGTACGTGTTCAGCGCCACGAAGGTGGACGTCAGGTCGAAGGCGGCCTTCATGGCGTCCTCGACCTCACCCTCGGACATGTCCTCGACCGACTTCTGGGCGCCCTTCGCCGGGTCGGTGACGACCTTGCGCTTGGCGGAGGCCTTCGAGCCGTCCGCCGCCACACCGAACATGGCGTGGACGACCGGCAGGCAGGCTTCCTTGTCGGTCTTCAGGCCGTCCGCCGGGACCTCGTCGTCCGGGCCCGCCTTGGTGATCTTGTGGCCCTCGACGTCACCCTGCGCGAGCGACGCGGTCTCCAGCTCGGCCGCGCTGAGGGCCTTGGCGTCGGCCTGGGCCTTCGGGGCCTGGCTGTTCGCGTCGGCCGCGCCGGCCTTGTCGCTCTTCCCGTTCCCCGCGTCGGCGTCGGACGAGCCGCCGCAGGCCGTGACGAGCAGGGTCAAGGACACCGCGCAGGCGGCGAGGGCGGTACGGCGTACGGCAGTGGCGCGCATGGATCTTCTCTCCGGGTTCGGGGAGCGACCGCCCCTCCCCCGTGCGGCACTTCGAGGCCGTCCGGACGGGCCGTCGCAGTGATCCACACCTTACGATCGAACCTCCGGGCGAGGATCTGCCGAGCGACCCCCGCCGCGGATCGTGATTCGGCTGTGATCATCCTGTGAACGCACTGTGCGGAGGCGCCGTACAACCCTCGCCGTCCGCGTCCCGGCTCAGCCGGACGAGCGCTCGATCAGGTGGCTGAACGCGTCGAGGTTCCGCGTCGACTCCCCGCGCGACACCCGCCAGGCGTACTCCTTGCGGATCGAACTCGCGAAGCCCAGCTCCAGAAGCGTGTTGAACGAGTCGTCGGCCGCCTCCAGCACCGTACCGAGCAGCCGGTCCAGCTCCTCGGGGGTGACCACGGAGAGCGGCAGCTTGCCCGCCAGATAGATGTCACCGAGGGAGTCGATCGCGTAACTCACGCCGAAGAGCCGGAGGTTGCGCTCCAGGAGCCAGCGGTGGACCTCGGCGTCGTTCTCGTCCGGGTGGCGGACCACGAAGGCGTTGAGGGAGAGGGAGTGCCTGCCGACGACGAGCGAGCAGGTCGTCGACAGCTTGCGGGTACCGGGCAGCGTCACCACGTAGGTGCCGGGGGAAGGGCTCTCCCAGGTGAGCCCGGCGTCGTTCAGGGTCGCCTCGATGACCTGGGCCGCTGCGGATTCCTCGGGTACGTCAGCCATGCGGCGAGCGTACGTCAGGGCCGGGGCCGGCGGGCGTACGGGAGGGCCGAGGGGGCGGGCGTACGGGGCACGGCGGAGCGGCCTGCGGGACAGGGCGCGGAGGCGTGCGGGGAGGCCTCAGCCGTGGTGGGTACGCGCCCGGCGGCGGTGGTCGGCCAGGGCCGCCGTGTAGACGTCCGCCGTCGCGGAGGCCGCCGTGTCCCAGCCGAAGGACTGCGCGTGCCGGGCGGCCGCCGCCCCCATCCGCTCGACCAGCTCCGGCGCGTCCGCGAACCGTTCCAGCGCGCGGGCGTACGCCTCCGGCTCGTGCCCGGGTATGAGGAAGCCGCTGACCCCGTCCCGTACCGCGACCGGCAGCCCGCCCACCGCGGCCGCGACCACCGGCGTACCGGCCGCCTGCGCCTCGATGGCCACCAGGCCGAAGGACTCGCTGTACGACGGCATGACCAGCACCGACGCGGCCCGGAACCAGTCCGCCAGCCGGTCCTGGCCCACCGGCGGGTGGAACCGTACGACATCCGCGACACCGAGCCGGGCCGCCAGCTTCTGGAGCCCCTCGGGCTTGGCCAGCCCGCTGCCGCTCGGGCCGCCGACCACCGGCACCACGATCCGGGAGCGCAGGGACGGGTCCCGGTCCAGCAGGACGGCGACCGCGCGCAGCAGCACGTCCGGGGCCTTCAGCGGCTGGATGCGGCCCGCGAAGAGCGGGATCAGCGCGTCCTGCGGCAGGCCCAGGCGGGCCCGCGCGGCGGCGCGGCCGTCGGCCGGGCGGAAGCGGTCCAGGTTGACGCCGGGGTGCACGACGGCGACGGACGAGGGGTCGGCGTCGTAGAAGCGGACCAGCTCGTCGGCCTCCTCGGCGGTGTTGGCGATCAGCCGGTCGGAGGCGTTCACGATCTGGGTCTCACCGATGACGCGGGCGGCGGGCTCGGGGGTGTCGCCCGCGGCGAGCGCGGCGTTCTTGACCTTGGCCATGGTGTGCATGGCGTGCACGAGCGGGACGCCCCAGCGCTGGGCGGCGAGCCAGCCGACCTGGCCGGAGAGCCAGTAGTGGGAGTGGACCAGGTCGTAGTAGCCGGGGCGCTGGCCGGCCCACGCCTGCATCACACCGTGCGTGAAGGCGCAGAGCTGGGCGGGCAGGTCCTCCTTGGCGAGCCCCTCGTACGGCCCGGCGTCGACGTGCCGGACCAGGACCCCGGGGGCCAGCTCGACGGCGGGGGGCAGTGAGCCGGTGGTGGCCCGGGTGAAGACCTCGACCTCGATGTTGATCGCGGCCAGGCGCTTGGCCAGCTCGACGATGTAGACGTTCATCCCGCCCGCGTCGCCCGTGCCGGGCTGGTGGAGCGGGGAGGTGTGGACGGAGAGCATGGCGATCCGGCGCGGCTTGCGGGAGGAGCCGGGGAAGGCACCGGGAAACCGCAGCCGGGGGCCGGTCCGGGTGGAACCGAGCCGGGAGACGTACTGGCTCACCTCGTCGGTCCTCCTCACTCAGGGCATGCCGCGAAGGGGCACGGGGCCCTTCCGAAGGGCGAGAACAGTGGAA
Organism: Streptomyces araujoniae; assembly: GCF_050871195.1. Taxonomy (NCBI): domain Bacteria; kingdom Bacillati; phylum Actinomycetota; class Actinomycetes; order Kitasatosporales; family Streptomycetaceae; genus Streptomyces; species Streptomyces araujoniae. Next base: position 4,322,523 of record NZ_CP194070.1, on the reverse strand, counting down.
TCCGCCCTTTCATTTCCGCTTTGCCAAATCATTACGGAGGTGGGAGGCCGCGGCACCCCTGCCTGGACCCGGCCGGGCGCCACCCGGCCCGTCCCCGGTGTCGCCTCCCGGCCCACCCCGGTGTCACCGCCCGACCGTTGCGTGGTGCCACCCGGACCACGGCCGTCGGGGGCACGTCCCACAGCGTTCGGGGAGACGGCCCACGGCCTTCGGGGGGGCACGGCCCACGGCCTTCGAGGGGCACGGCCCGCGCCCGCCCCCTCAGCCGCCCGGGTACCCGCCCCTCCCCGTCGCATACGCTCACCGCATGCGCCAGCGCCCCATCGGCACCGCGACCCGCGGGACCACCAACCCGAACCGGCTGCGCCGCATGGACCGCTGGATCGCCGCCGCGCACGGCCCTGCCCTGCGCCGCGCCGACGCCCCCGTGGCCGTCGACCTCGGGTACGGGGCCGCGCCCTGGACCGCCGTCGAGCTGCTGGCCCGGCTCCGCACCGCCGAGCCCCGCACCTCCGTGGCGGGCATCGAGATCGACCCGGACCGGGTCGCCGCGGCGAAGCCGTACGAGCGCGAGGGGCTCACCTTCGTCCACGGCGGCTTCGAGATCCCGCTGCCGGTGCGGCCCACGCTCATCCGGGCGGCGAACGTGCTGCGCCAGTACGACGAGGACCAGGTGGCGGAGGTCTGGGCGCGGCTCCGCTCCCGGCTGGCCCCCGACGGGCTCCTGGTGGAGGGGACCTGCGACGAGATCGGGCGCAGGCACGTGTGGGTGGCGCTGGGGCCGGAGGGGCCGCGCACGGTCACGTTCGCGACCCGGCTCGGTTCGCTGGAGCGCCCCTCCGACCTCGCGGAGCGGCTGCCGAAGGCGCTGATCCACCGCAATGTGCCGGGCGAGCCGGTCCACGGGTTCCTGCGCGACTTCGACCGGGCCTGGGCGGCGGCCTCCCCGTACGCCTCGCTCGGCGCCCGGCAGCGCTGGATCGCGGCGGTGCGGGCGGTGGCGGCCGACTGGCCGGTGGTGGACGGCGTACGGCGGTGGCGCCAGGGAGAGGTGACCGTCGACTGGGAGGCGCTGCGGCCGGACGATCACCCGAGTGGGTGAAAGTATGCTCTTTCGGGGAACGGCGTCGGCGTGTCGTTCGTCCTGGGGGTGGAGGCAGGGGTGAGGAGGCGGACGTACTGCCTCTGTCGCTTTGCGGGACGGCATGGCACCATCGCGATGTCACCTGAACGTTACTGACGGTAAGTCAGATGCTCGCTATCCGACTTCTGTTGCTTTTGTCTGGTTTTGCCTTGCCTGAATCCACCGATCCGGACCAGCTCATGGATTCAGCACGGAGGGGGAGTTCGTGAATCGACGCCACTGTGCCGCCGCAGCCATCACGCTGGTCTGTGCGCTGGGTCTGCTGACCCTTCCGGCCCAGGCCGTGGCCGCGCCGACGCCGGACTCCTCGCCGTCCCCGGCCGCTTCGGCCCCCGCCGCCCCTTCCGGCCCTTCCTCCTCCGGCCCGTCCTCCGAAAGAGACCTGGAGAAGATCCGCCAGGAGATCGAGACGCTCTACCGGAAGGCCGGGGCGGCGACGGACGCGTACAACCTGGCGGAGGAGCAGGCGAAGAAGCAGTCCGGCGAGATCGTGAAGCTGGCCAAGGCGATCGTCGACGGGCAGGCGAAGATAGCCGAGCTGAAGGACCGCGCCGGCGCCCAGGCGCGCGAGCAGTACCGCAACGGCGGCCTGCCGCCCGGCGCCCAGTTGGTGCTCAGCGACGACCCGCAGCTCTTCCTGGACGGGATCAACAAGGTCCGCACCGGCCAGCAGGCGAACAAGACGGTCCTGGCCCAGCTGACCCGCACCCAGGAGGACCTGGAGACGTACACGCAGGACGCCAGCAGCAACTGGCAGAAGCTGGAGTCGAACCGGGTCAGGCAGGCCGAGGCCAAGAAGAAGATCAACGCCCGGATAGCCGAAGCCGAGAAGCTCGAATCGCAGCTGGAGAAGAAGGAGCTCGACCGGCTCCGCCAGCTGGAGCGGGACGCCGCGGACCGGGCCCAGTCCGCCTGGCTCGCCACCCGCCCCGCGCCCGGCGTCAGCGGCGAGGCGACCGCGGCCGGGCGGGCGGCGGTGGCCTTCGCGAGCGCCCAGATAGGCAAGCCGTACGTCTGGGGGGCCACGGGCCCTGGCTCGTACGACTGCTCGGGGCTGACCTCGCAGGCCTGGGCGGCGGCGGGCCGGCCGATCCCGCGCACCTCGCAGGAGCAGTGGCGGCTGCTCCCCCGCATCGACATCAGGGACATGCGCCCCGGCGACCTGATCATCTACCACGCCGACGCCAGCCACGTCGGGATGTACGTCGGCGACGGCGCGATCGTCCACTCCCCGCGCCCCGGCCGTCACGTCACGCTGGCGGGCGCGGGCTCGATGAAGATCCTCGGCGTGGTCCGGCCGGACAAGTAGGCCTACGGGGAGCGCCTCCGCCCCTCCCGGGCGTACGCGAGCGCCTCAGGCATCCGTGAACGTCCCGGGCGTACGCCAACACCTCAGGCATCCGTGAACGCCCCGGGCGTACGCAAGCGCCTCACATGCGTCCGTGAACGTCCCGGGCCTGTCCGAACGCCCCGGGTCCGGGATCAGGTGAGCGTCCCGGGCGTCCGGGGGTGTCCCGGCCCAGGCTTCCGCGAGCGCGCCGGGTGTGCGCAGACGCCCCGGCGCACACCTCGCGCTCCCGGCGCACGTGAGCGGCGCCACCCACCCCGGGCGCGCGCGGGTGATGTTTGTCATGGCCTCCACCCCGCCCCTGGCGCGCCCCATCCCTCCGGATCCGTGCCGGGAAGCGGCTTATGACGGCGCATATGACAGGGGCCGGTCCCGGTGCGCCATTCCGTTCCCCCGCCGGAGACCGCTATCGTCCCCGACTGGCGTTCGTCGATCGGCGGAGCGCCGTGCCCTCGGGGGGAGGGGAGGACCCGAACCGATGCCCGTGCCCGCGCCCATACCCGTACCGCCGCAACGTGACGTTCCCGCCGCGGAGACCAGCCCTGCCGCCGGGCACGCGGCCGACCTGACCGTGCTGGTGATCGAGGACGACCCGGCGAGCGGCATCACGGGCCCCGAACTCTCGGCGGCGGCCGGCACCCGGGTCCGTATCCGTACCGCCCGCAACCTCACCGAGGCCGGACGGCTGCTCACGGACGACGTCGACTGCATCCTGCTGGACCTCGCCCTCCCCGTACCGACCGCAGGCACGGGCACCGGCTCCCCCTTCGCGTCCGGCGGTGGCGGGGACCACCGCCCGGAGCCCGCCCCGCACCGGGCCGAGGAGCTGGCGGTGCTGACCCACGTACTGCGGATCGCCCCGCTCCACGCCGTCCTCGTACTGACCGCGCGGGACGACGCCGAGCTGGCGGCCGAAGCGGTACGGGTCGGGGCGCAGGACTACCTCTTCCGGGGGGAGCTGGACGCGCGCGTGCTGAGCCGGGCGATCCGGTACGCCGTCGAGCGCAAGCGCGCCGACATCGCCCAGCACCAGCTGACGGAGTCCGGGCTGCGCGCCCAGGAGAACGCCCGGCTGGAGCGCGGCCTCCTGCCGACCCCGCTCCTGGAGGGCTCCGACCTGAGCTTCGCCGCCCGCTACCGGCCCGGCCGCAGCCGCGCCCTGCTCGGCGGCGACTTCTACGACACCGTGCGCACCCCGGACGGCACGGTCCACGCGATGATCGGTGACGTCTGCGGGCACGGCCCGGACGAGGCGGCGCTCGGCGTCGAGCTGCGGATCGCCTGGCGGGCGCTGACGCTGGCCGGGCTCTGCGGGGACCGCCTGCTCTCCACGCTCCAGCAGGTCCTGGAGCACGAGCGGCAGAGCGAGGAGGTCTTCGCGACGCTCTGCACGGTCGACATCGCCCCCGACGGCCGCCGCGCCGGACTCTGCCTGGCCGGCCACCCGGCGCCCCTGCTGGCCCGCCACGGCCGCCCGGCGAGGCTGCTCCCGTACGAGGACGGCGGCCCGGCGCTCGGTCTGCTGCCGCACGCGCGGTGGCCGCGCCGCCAGGTGGAGCTGGGCGGGGAGTGGAGCCTGATGATGTACACGGACGGGCTGATCGAGGGGCGCGTCGGGGCGGGCAGCAGTCAGCGGCTCGGCCAGGACGGCATGGTCGCGATGGTCAACAGCCGGCTGGAGCAGGGGCTGGCGGGCGAGGAGTTGCTGGAGGCCGCGGTCACCGAGGTGCGGGAGCGGCACGGCGGCGAGCTGACGGACGACGTGGCGGTGCTGCTGCTGGGCCGCGACCCGGAGCGGATACGCCGACGGGGCCGGAGCGCCCCGCGCCCCGGCCCCGCCTCGACCGCTTCCGTCTCCGCGAGCGCTCAGCGACCGCCGTTGTAGGGGCCGTAGGGCCCGTCACTGCTGGAGCCGCCCCGCCGGCCGCCGCCGCCCGACACCTCCTTGAGCGCGGGCCGCACGTCGACCATGAACACGATCGACGCGACGACACCCGCGAGCTGGAGGAAGAGGAAGGGGACGAACAGGTTCACGGCGACGGCGACGCCGAGAATGATCAGCCAGAAGGACTTCTTCTTCTTGTCGGCGGCACGGTAGGCGTCCTCCCGGGCGGTCGCCGCGAAGACGAAGGCGACCACGGCCAGCACGAGCATCGCCAGATAGAGCAGCTGGAGGAGTGTGCCGAATCCTGAGAGCAACATGGTGTGTACCGCCTAGTGAGTGGATGAGCGCCCTGCGGCCGAGAGGGCCAAGGTACCGGGACAACGAACCGGCCACCGGTAAAGGTGCCCGTCCCGCACCCGGGTCACGCTTCGTGGGTGCGGGACATCGGTACGGGACATCACACTCCGTACGTACGGGGCCGGGCCGCCGGGGTCACTTCCCGGCGGGCGGGGTGGTCTTCCTGGCGGCGGGCTTGCGCGGGGCGGGAGCCTTCTTGGCGGCAGGCTTCGCGGCGGCGGGCTTGGCGGGCGCCGCCTTGGGCTCGCCCGTGACCGCCGGGGCCTTGGCCCCGGACTTCGGCGCGGCGGGCGCGGCCTTCGCCTCGGTCTTCGGCGCGGCCTTCGGCTCGCTCCTGGGAGCGGCCTTGGGCTCGGCCTCCACGACGGCGGCGATCTCGACGATCTCGTCGGCCGTCTCGCCGCGCCAGGTCCGTACGGCCTGCTCGCCGTGGACGGCGACCTTCTCGTACGTCTCCCGGGCCCGGACCGCGTACTCGGCGGCGATGCCCACACTGCGCAGCGCCAGGTCCTGAGCGTTCTCGCCCAGCTTCTTCAGGTCGGCGGCGTCCAGCGCCCCGAACACCTCGGAGACCTTCGCCTGCACGGTGGCCTGCGCCTCCTTGGCCTGCGAGGTCACCTTCTCCTGCACGGCCTTGGGGTCGGTGTTCCGCACGGCCTCGATCCGCCCGGGCGCCTCGGCCCGCAGCTGCTCGATCAGCGCGGGCACCTTGAGCGCCTGCTGCACGGCGAGATCGGCCGTACCGGCGGCGAAGTAGAGGGGCGTGCGGTCGGTGAGGGTCTTGCGCAGGTCATCGGTGATGGCCATGACTGTGGTCCTCCCGGATCATCAGAACCAGCGGCTAGCTGTGAGGGTTGTCGTCTTTTCTGGCGTCTGCCTTGAGCGTCGCGTCGGCACCGACCGCGTCGTCCGTGCCGGGTCTCCCGTCGGCGCCGGGTCTTCTGTCGGCGCCGGGTCTCCCGTGCGCCTCATCGGTCCCGTCCGCATCGCCCGTCTCATGCGTCTCGTCCGTCTCGGGCACGAACCCGTTCTCGCGTCGGAAGGAGTCGTAGATCTGCAGCAGGACGTTCTTCTGCCGCTCGTTGATCGACGGATCGGCCAGGATGACCGCCCGCGTCTCCAGCTCCTCCCGCTCCCGCTCGTCGAGGATTCCCGCCCTGACGTAGAGGGTCTCGGCCGAGATCCGCAGCGCCTTGGCGACCTGCTGCAGCACGTCCGCACTGGGCTTCCGCAGGCCGCGCTCGATCTGGCTGAGATACGGGTTCGACACCCCGGCGGCATCGGCGAGCTGCCGCAGCGAGAGCTGCGCGGCCCTGCGCTGCTCCCGGAGGTAGTCACCGAGACTGCCGACGTTGAGTGATGCCATGACCCGATACTGCAACACGAGCGCTAACTATTGCAAGCGCATGCTTGCAATAGTGTCGCAGCGCACCCCGCCTACCGCTCTCCCACCCACTTTTTTGTGCGTACTGGGCAACGGCCGACGGCACGCCGATGCTGAGTGCGGCGACGCGTCACCTTCACCCGTTCGCCAGGAGAACACCGTTATCCGATGTGGGAGTTGAGCCATGCCTCTGTCGACGGAACACCACGGACACCGCGACTACGACGAGCAGTCCGCCGCTGCGGTCACCGTCATCGGGCTGGGGCCGATGGGGCGGGCTCTCGCGGGTGCGTTCCTCGATGCCGGGGTGCGGACCACCGTCTGGAACCGGACTCCGGGGCGGGACCGTGAACTCGTCGGGCGGGGGGCGGTCCGTGCGCCGTCGGCCGAGGAGGCCGTGGCCGCGAGCGGGCTGATCGTCGTGTGCGTGGTGAACTACGACGCGGCGGAGGCGATCCTGCGGCCCGACGCCGTTGCCGGTGCGCTCAAGGGCCGTACGGTGGTCAATCTGACCGCCGACACCCCGGACCGGGCCCGGGAGACCGCCGCGTGGGCGGCCGAGCACGGTGTGCGGTACCTGGACGGGGCGATCATGACACCGACCGGGACCATCGGGACCCCGAACGCCGTCCTCCTCTTCAGCGGGCCCGAGGAGCTGTACCGCGAACACCGTTCCGCGCTCGACGCGTTGGGCGGCACCCACACCCATCTCGGTGAGCGGATCTGCCGCGCGGCGGCCTACGACATCGCGCTGCTCGACATCTTCTGGACCGCCATGACCGGGTTCAACCACGCCCTCGCCGTCGCGCGGGCCGAAGGGATCTCCGCCGGGGAGCTGGCCCCCTTCGCCGCGGGGATCGGGGGCATCCTTCCGGCGATCTTCACGGAGGTCGCTGCGGAGGTGGACGCGGGGACGTTCTCGGCCGAGGGCAGCCCGGTCACCTCCACCGCTTCGACCATGGCCCATGTCGTCGAGACCTCCGAGGCCCACGGCATCGACGCGGGCGTCATGCGCGCCGCCGAGGGCCTCGCCCGCCGGGCCATCGGGCTCGGTCATGGCGCGGAGGGGTTCCACCGGGTCGTCGAACTGCTGGGGCGACAGCAGGCCTGACCCTCAACCCCCTTGCAAAATGGGGTAGTTGGCGAGGGTATTTGCGGGGGAGCCGTTGATGCGACCGACCGGAGGCGTTCTCGCCCGTACGGATTCCGGGGCCCGGCGGCGGGCGTTGGCACCCGTGTGACCAGGGGAGTTGGCCGGCTGATCACCCGGGGGGCGGCTGCTCACCGGGGGGCGGCTGATCATCGGGGGGCGGGCTCACGGGGGTGCCCGGCCCCGCTGCTGCCGCGTAGCGGGTCGCCAAGTTCCGGAAGGCTGAGGCGAGTTCAGGAGGACCGACCACCTCGATGTCGGTGTCGAACCTCCCGATGGCGGCGGCCAGTCCGGGCCACGACCAGGAGCCCAGCACCAGTCGGCAGCGGTCCGGCCCCAACTCCTCGACGACGCCCTCGCGGGTGTGGCGGAGCACCTCGGCGGCGGGGAGGCCGAGGAGCACCTCGCCCCGGCAGGGCCAGCCGCCGGGGGCACCGGGGGCGGCACCGGCGTCGATGCCCCGGAACCGGGCGGTGATGAAGGCCGCCACGCTCCCGCCGGGCACCTCACGCGGGGTGAAGCGGGGGCCGGTGGGGGTGCGCGGGGTGATGCGGTCGGCCCGGAAGGTACGCCAGTCGGCGCGGTCCAGGTCCCAGGCCACCAGATACCACCGCCGGCCCCACGTGACGAGGTGGTGGGGTTCCACCCGGCGGGGTGGAGGCGGGGGCGTGGGGGCCGTGCTCGCGGGGGCGAGGGCCTTGCCCGCAGGGGCGGAGGTCGGGGCCGTAGGGCGCAGGTCCGTGGGGGGCGCGCTCGCGGGGGGCGCGCTCGCGGGGGCCTCGCTCGAAGGCGCGGGGGGCGAATCCGTGGAGGTCGCGGGCGCGGAGGTGGCGGGCGGGGACGTCGCAGGCGCGGAAGGCACGGGCGCGGGGGTCACAGGCGCGGACGGCAGGGCCGTGAGGATCCGGGGCGCCGAGGTCGGGGCGAGAGCCGTCCCCGACACCGGGCTGTAGTCGAAGCGCAGCACCTCGCGGGCGTGGACGGCGGCGCCGATCGCCATCAGGACCCCGCTGTCCACCTGCGGGTCCGGGCGGGCCGCCGGGCGGTCGACCGCCGTGAAGCGGAGCGTGTCGACGCGGTGGCGCAGCCGGGCGGGCAGCACCTGGCGGACCGTGTTCAGGGCCCGGGCCGCCGCCTCCTCGATGCCGGCGCCCGACGTGGTCGCGATCTGGAGGGCCACCGCCAGGGCCACGGCCTGCTCGTCGTCGAAGAGGAGCGGGGGCAGCTCCGTACCCGCGTCCAGGCGGTAACCACCGTCCGGGCCCTTCGTCGCCACGACCGGATAGCCCAGTTCCCGGAGCCGGTCCACATCGCGGCGCACGGTACGCGGGGTGACGTCCAGCCGGTCGGCCAGCAGCGCGCCCGGCCAGTCCCGGCGCGCCTGGAGGAGGGAGAGCAGCGACAGCAGCCGTGCGGAAGTTTTCGGCATGGCATCCATGGTGCCTGGAGTAGCGGACATAACCTGTCCTCTTCTCTTGGGATGGTGGATCCGTGCCGAAGAACACGTCGAAAGACGCGGCCGAGGCACGCGCACACACCGTGGACCCAGCGAAAGGCCGATGACCATGACCTCCTCCCCCGAGTCCAGCCCCAGCCCCTCCCCCGCCCCCGACGGCGAGCGCGCCGACCTCCTCGCCGAGCTGGCCGAGGCCCGGGGCGCCCTGATCCGTACCGTGAAGGGGCTCGGCGACCAGCAGATCGCCGAGCGGCCGACCGTCAGCTCGCTCTGCCTCGGCGGGCTGGTCAAGCACGTCGCCTCCACCGAGGAGAGCTGGCTCCGCTTCGTGACCGAGGGCCCCTCCGCCATGACCTTCGATCTGCCCGAGGGTGTGACCTGGGAGGACTTCGCCACCGGGACCGCCCACACCTACCCGCAGTGGGCCATCGACCGCCAGAACGACTTCCAGGTGCTGCCCGGCGAGACCCTGGCCGGGATTCTCGCGCGGTACGAGGAGGTCGCCGCCCGCACCGAGCAGGTCGTCGCCGCCCTTCCGGACCTCTCCGTGACGCAGCCCCTGCCCGACGCGCCCTGGAACGAGCCCGGAGCCGTACGCAGCGCCCGCCGCGTCCTCATCCACGTCATCGCCGAGACGACCCAGCACGCCGGACACGCGGACATCCTCCGCGAGGCCATCGACGGGCAGACCTCGACGTGAGCCGTGGCAGGAGCGGGGACGCGAACGGAGGAGGGGGGCGGGGGCGTGCGCAGGCGCCCGTGCTCGACGCGCGGGCGCTCAACCGGGCCACCCTCGCTCGCCAGTTGCTGCTGGAGCGGGGCGAACTGCCCGCTCTCGACGCCGTATCGCACCTCTGCGGATTGCAGGCGCAGGAGCCCCAGGAGCCGTTCACCGGGCTCTGGTCCCGGCTGCGCGGCTTCCGACCCGGCGCGCTCTCCGACCTGCTCACCGGGCGGCAGGTCGTCCGCACCCACCTCATGCGCCGGACCGTCCACCTCGTCACCGCCGCCGACGTCCTCGCCTGGCGGGCCCGGCACAACGCCATGCTGCGGCAGCGCGTGCTCGGGGTCTACCGCCGCGAACTCGCCGGGGTCGATCTCGACGAACTCGCGTCCGCCGGGCGGGAGGTGCTGGCCGACGGCGAACCCCGCTCGATGGCCCAGCTCGCCCGCGCGGTCGCCGACCGGTGGCCCGAGCCCGGCACCCGGCCGCTCGGGGAGATGCTGGTCGCCGGAGTCCTGCCGATGGTGCAGCTGCCGCCGCGCGGGGTGTGGCGGCAGAAGGCGGGGGTGCGCAACGCGCTGGTCTCGTCCTGGCTGGGGCGCGAGATCGACCCGCTGCCCACGGAGGACGGTTCGGATCCGGTGGGGCAGGAGCTGGTACGGCGGTATCTCGCCGCGTACGGGCCCGCCGCCACCGCCGACGTACGCGCCTGGTCCGGTCTCGCCGGGCTGCCCGGTGCGGTCGCCGCCCTGCGCGGGGAGCTGGTCACCTTCCGCGACGAGCGCGGCCGGGAGCTGCTGGACCTGCCCGACGCGCCGCGCCCCGACCCCGAAACCCCCGCGCCCGTCAGGTTCCTGCCCGCCTTCGACAACGCGATCCTCGGCTACGACGACCGCACCCGGATCATCGACGACGCCGACCGGGGGCTGTCGGTCGCCGGGGCCCGGGTCGTCCTGGTCGACGGCCGCGTCGCCGCGACCTGGGACGTGGAGCCGGGGACGGGGACGGGGAACGGGAAAGGCACCCGGACCTCCCGGACCACCCAAGGCGAGCGAGGCGCCGAGGACACCGTGGTCGTCACGCCGCTGCGGGCGTTCTCCCGGAGCGAGCGGGCCGAAGTCGCGGAGGAAGGCGAGCAGTTGGCGGCCTTCCTCTCGGACGGCGAGAGCGCGCGGGTACGGGTGGACCGGGAGGGGTGAGTCAGTCGGTTCCCCGGAAGATGTGCGGATCGGGAGCGTCCAGCTCCTCACCGGCCAGCAGGCACGGCCGCACAGCCCCTGCTCCGGCCCGCTCGGCGGAGAGGACCGGGAGCCGGGGCACCGAGGCGGCGGACGACGGCGGGTGCGGCGCCCGGGCGGCGGCGGGCAGCGGCTGGGGCGGCGCGGGCAGGAGCGCCGGCGGCGCCGTCCGCGGCGTACGGTCGAGCGTGACGTGTGCCATGACGACTCCCTCGTTCATGCGGTCGCCCCGACCGGGCTCCGTACCGGCCGCGCTGCCACGCGCGCCAGGAGGCACTCCTCCAGGAACGCGCAGACCCGCAGGTGATAGGCGCGGGCCGCCCAGCCGAGGCTGATGTTGTGCCCGGCGTCGGGCTGGTGGTCCACCCGTACGGGAGCGGTCACGAAGGCCCGGGTCAGCTCCGCCACCGCCGCGTCGTCGCACCGCCACCACTGCTCCTGCACGGCGAAGGTGAACCGGACGGGAACCCGTACCCGGGCCGCCAGCCGCGGATACAGCTCCGGCCACGAGGGGCCCTGCACCGCTTCGGTCTCCGGGACCGGTGAGATGAGCGTCTGGCCCAGCCGGAAGGCGTCCGGCGGGTAGAGCCGCAGGGCGCCCCAGTGCTTGCGCCAGTCGCCCCGCCGGTCCGGGCCCGGGAGCTGGTGCGGGGCGACGGCGAGGCGGTGGCCGAGCCCGGAGATGTCCAGGCCGATCAGCAGGTCGCCGCACTCCTCGTCGTCGGCGGCCGCGGCCAGGGCGAGCTTGCCCCCGTTGCTGTGGGCGACGAGGAAGAGCCCGTCGCCCGTGTGATGGCGTGCCGCGAAGTCGGCCAGCGCCGCCCACAGGACCGGGGCGGCCTCCTCCAGCGCCAGGCCCCGGGGCAGCTTCGCGGCGGAACGACCGTAGCCGGGGCGGTCGACGGCGAGCACGGTGTAGCCGAGCTGGGCACCCAGCCTGAGCAGGGACATGCCGGGGCGGGCCCGGCTGTCGAAGTATCCGGCGCGCATTCCTCCGCCGTGCAGCGCGACGATGACCGCCCGGGGCACCGCACCCGCGGGCTCGGCGAGCAGGGCGGACAGGGTGACACCGTCGGCATCCAGGGTGATCGGGCGGATCGTGGGTGTGGCGTGGGACGACATCCGGGGCATCGGGACCCCTTTCGCGGGAGGAGTGGTGATCGGGAGGGCGCGTCCGGGGCCCCGCGCACCACGCGGGGACGGGACGGACGGGAGGGGCAAGGCCCCGCCCCGTACGAGGGGTTCAGTTCCGGCCCGCTCCGCCGGCCCGCCAGCCCCGCGGGTCCCGGTGCGGTAACGTGGGCTCCGGGCGGCGCCAGCCGGCCGTGCGGGGCGGCTCCGCCGTCTCCGCGCCGTGCGCCGCCGCTGCCAGCCTGCTCAGCAGGACCGCCGTCAGGGCGGCCAGGTCCGCTTCCGTCGGACGGCCTCTGACGATCCGGAAGCCGGTGGCCGCCTCCGGCCCGGGCCCGCTCACTGCGGCGGGTTGCCGTGCTTGCGCGACGGCAGGTCGGCGTGTTTGTTCCGCAGCATGGCCAGCGACCGGATGATGATCCTCCGGGTCTGGCGCGGATCGATCACATCGTCCACGAGCCCGCGTTCGGCCGCGTAGTAGGGGTGCATCAGCTCGACCCGGTACTCCTTGATCTTCTGCTGCCGTACCGCGTCGGGGTCGTCGGCCGCGTTGATCTCGCGGCGGAAGATGACGTTGGCCGCGCCTTCCGCGCCCATCACGGCGATCTCGTTGGAGGGCCAGGCGAGCGCGAGGTCGGTGCCGATGGACCGGGAGTCCATGACGATGTACGCGCCGCCGTACGCCTTGCGCAGGACGAGGGAGATCCGGGGGACGGTGGCGTTGCAGTACGCGTACAGCAGCTTCGCGCCCCGCCGGATGATCCCGTTGTGCTCCTGGTCCACACCCGGCAGGAAGCCCGGCACGTCGACCAGGGTGACCAGCGGGATGTTGAACGCGTCGCAGAACTGGACGAACCGCGCCGCCTTCTCCGAGGCGTCGATGTCCAGCACGCCCGCGGACGAGGCGGGCTGGTTGGCGACGATGCCCACGACCTCGCCGCCCATCCGGGCCAGGGCGCAGACGACGTTGGTGGCCCAGGCCGGGTGGACCTCGAAGGAGTCGCCGTCGTCGACGATCTCCTCGATCACGGTGCGGATGTCGTAGACCCGCTGCGGATCGTCGGGCACCAGCTCCAGCAGCCGGTCGGTGGGGCGGTCGACCGGGTCGGTGACCGGAGCGGCCGGGGGCAGGTCGCGGTTGTTGGACGGCAGCAGCGAGAGCAGGTGGCGGACGTCCTCCATGCAGGCGCGCACGTCGTCGTAGGCGACGTGCGCCACTCCGGAGACCGCGCTGTGGGTGTCGGCGCCGCCCAGACCGTCCTGGGTGATCTCCTCGCCCGTCACGGAGCGGACGACGTCCGGGCCGGTGATGAACATCTGGGCGATCCCGCGGACCATGAAGACGAAGTCGGTGAGCGCGGGCGAGTAGGCGGCGCCGCCGGCGCACGGGCCGAGCATGACGGAGATCTGCGGGATCACCCCCGACGCCTTGGTGTTGCGGAGGAAGATGCCCCCGTACCCGGCGAGCGCGGAGACGCCCTCCTGGATGCGGGCGCCCGCGCCGTCGTTGAGCGAGACCAGCGGGGCACCGGCCGCCAGGGCCATGTCCATGATCTTGTGGATCTTGGCGGCGTGGGCCTCGCCCAGGGCTCCGCCGAAGATCCGGAAGTCATGGGCGTAGAGGAAGACGGTCCGGCCGTGGACCGTGCCCCAGCCGGTGATCACCCCGTCCGTGTAGGGGCGCTTGGCCTCCAGGCCGAAGCCGGTGGCGCGGTGCCGGCGCAGGGGCTCGACCTCGGTGAACGTGCCCTCGTCCAGGAGGAGGTCGATCCGTTCACGGGCGGTCAGTTTGCCCTTGGCGTGCTGGCGTTCGGTGGCCAGGGGGTCGGGACCTCGCTGGACCTCCTCCTTGATCAGGCCCAGCTCCTCCAGGCGCTCCACGGCCGTCCAGTGACCCCGCGCCTCCGGGGGCCGGGCCGCGGTCGCCCGTGCGGTGGTCTTCTCGTCGGTCGACATGGTGCACGCTCCTCAACGTGGGCTTCGGTCGGTCGTGCCGGCGTACGCGGGCTCCGGGGCGGCCGGTCCGTCGCCGGGGCGGTGGACGGGCAGCCAGCGGACGGTGACGCGGTCGGGGCGGGCGCCGTCGACCGCGACCGCCGCCGTGTGCTCCGGCCCGGCGGGCAGATCGAGCACCGTCCAGCGGGCGGGTCGGCGCCGGAGGTCGGCGCCCAGGTAGTCGATGCGCGGATGGCGGGAGAGGCCGGTGCCCAACGCCTTCAGGTAGGCCTCTTTACGGGTCCACAGCCGCCCGAAGTACGCCTGGCGCTCCTCGGGCGGCACGGCCGCCAGCTCCGCCCGCTCCCGGGTGTGCAGTGCGCGGGCGCACGCCTCGACCGTGCCGGTGGACGGGAGCCGTTCCACATCGACGCCGATCACCCGCGGGGCGACCGCGACGGCGACCAGCCCCCGGCTGTGCGCCAGCGAGAAGTGCAGCGCCGGCGCGTCGTCGGTCTGGACCACGGCCGGGCGCCCGTGCGGCCCGGAGCAGCCGGGGCAGGGTTCCCGTACGAACGTGAGCCCGGCGGGCGGGCGGCCGAGGTATCCGCCCAGCAGCCGCCGCAGCGCCGCGTGCGCCGTCGCGTACACGTCCCCGTCACCGGCGCGCGCGAAGGAGGCCGCGCGCCGCAGTTCGGCCGCGCTGAGCCCGGAGTCGGGGGAGCTGAGGCCGGAGTCGGGGGCGCTGAGCCCGGAGTCGGCCGCGCTGAGCCCGGAGTCGAGGGAGCTGGGCCCGGAACTGGGAGTCAGGAGCCCGGAGTCGGGGGCCGGGAGACCGGAGTCGGCCGCGCTGGGCCCGGAGTCGGAGGCCGTACCGGCGTCCTCGCCGGGCGACCGGGGGACGTACCCGGGACGCGGAGGCCGGACGAACCAGACGTGTACGTCCCCGGCCGCCGGACGGGCCGGCGTACGGGAGGTGCGGGACGGGGTGAGGTCATGTGCGGGGGCTCGGGCGGGCGCGAGCGCGGAGGCGGAGGCGTGAGCGATGTCCATGGGTTCCCTGAGGTCCGTGAGCCGGGGCGGGGGCGGAGACGGGGGTGCGGAGGGCCCCGCGCGGTCAGCGCGCCGCCCGCCTCCGGGAGCCCAGCCCCGTGAGCGCGGTCAGCAGGCCCAGCCCGCCCACCGCCGCGACCAGGACCAGCGCGGGGCGGACGGTGCCGGAGGCCGGGTGGGGCCCCGCCGCGGCGGACCCGGCGAGGAGTGCGGCGACGAGGGCCACCGTGAGCGCGGCGCCCAGCTGGACGGCCGTCTGGTACAGCGCGCCGGCCGCCCCCCGCTCCTCCGGCGCCAGATGGGCGGTCGCCCGGCTGTTCAGCGCGGCGAAGGAGAGGACGAACCCGCCCCCCACGAGGAGCAGGGTGGGCAGGATCCCGGTGGCGTACGTCGAGGGCTCGGGCGTGCGCAGGAGCAGCAGGTACCCGGTGAACGGGAGCAGGGCCCCGGCGGCGATCAGTCCCGGTGCGCCGAAGCGGGCGATCAGCCGGCCGGAGAAGAGAGCCGTCACCGCCAGCGGAAGAGCGGCCGGCAGGAAGGCCAGGGCGGTCTGCCAGGGCGTCCGGTCCGCGACGGTCTGGAGGTGGTGGGTCAGGACGAACAGCAGGCCCAGGTATGAGCCGTTGAGGCAGGCGGCACCGATCGCCGAGCGGACCAGCGCGCCGTCGCGGAGCAGCGGCAGCCGGGCGAGCGGGTCGGCCGCCGCCCGTTCCCGGGCGGCGTACAGGACGAGCAGCAGCGCTCCCAGGGCCAGCGAGCCGGTGGAACGGAGGTCCGCCAGGCCGTGGACGGGTATGGAGACGATGCCTCCGACCAGGGCGAGCAGGGCGCCCAGGAAGGCCGCCGCGCTCCCGAGGCCGAAGCCGCGGGAGCCCTCGCGTGCCGGTCCCCGGTCGGCGTCCCGGCGGTCCCCGCCGCCCCTCCCCCGTACCGGGCGGTGGCTCTGGGGGCCTCCCCCCTCGTCCCCGGAGCGCGGGATCAGCCGCAGCCCCAGGACGAAGAGGACGAGCACCACCGGGGCCGGAAAGGCGAAGGTGAGCCGCCAGCTGACGCCGGCCAGCCAGCCGGAGAGCAGCAGCCCGGTGGTGAAGCCGCCGGCGCCGAAGAAGGTGTAGACGGAGAGCGCCCGGTTCCGGGCCGGGCCCTCCGGGAACGCGGTGGCGATGATCGCCAGCCCGGTGGGGGCGGTCAGCGCCGCGCAGAAGCCCTTCACCACCCGGGTGGCGGCGAGGAGCCAGGGGCCCTCGGCCAGCGCGCCCGCCAGGGAGGCGGCGGCGAAGCAGAGGAGGGCGGCGAGGTAGACCCGGCGCCGCCCCAGCAGAGCGACGGCGCGGGCGCCCAGCAGCATCAGGCCGCCGAACCCGACGGCGAATCCGGTGACCGTCCACTGGGCCGTGGTGAGGGGTGCGCCGAGGTCCGTGCCGATCGCGGGCAGCGCCACGAGCGCCACGGACACTTCGAGCGCGTCGATGAGCATGTTGCCGGCGAGCACCACCAGCAGCCCCCACAGCCGGGGGCTCCAGAGGGCGTGCGCCGGAGCGGGTGCGGTGGGAGGGGAAGTGGAGGAGCTGGTCATCGTCCGGCGCTCCGGTGGGTCGGGGGCAGGAGGGGTCAGCCGAGCAGGGTGCCGCCGCTGGCGTCGACGAACGAGCCGGTGACCCAGCGGGCGTCGTCCGAGACCAGGAAGGCGATGACGTCGGCCACGTCCTCCGGCTCGCCCACCCGGTTGAAGGTGGAGAGTCCGGCCATCGCCGTGACGGCCTCCGGGATGTCGAAGACCGGGTTGCTGTTGCGGGTGATGCCGGGCGCGACGGAGTTGATGGTGATGTTGCGCGGGCCGAGCAGCTTGGCGAAGTGCAGGGCCAGCATCTCCACCGCGCCCTTGCTCATGGCGTAGGCGATCTCGTCCGGGTTGGCGAACCGGGTGAGGCCCGAGGAGATGTTCACGATCCGGCCGCCGTCCGGGATGTTGGCCAGGGCGCGCTGGATGATGAAGAAGGGCGCCTTGGCGTTCACCGCGAAGATGCGGTCGAACTGCTCGGGGGTCGTGTCCTCGGGCTTCACCCCGCCCATCACCCCGGCGTTGTTGACCAGGATGTTCAGTTCCGTGGTGCCGGTGCGCTCCTTCAGCCCCTCCTCCAGGCCGAGGAACAGCTGGTGGACACCGCCGGCCGCACTCAGTTCGGCCTGGACGGCGAAGGCGCGGCCGCCGTCCTTCTCGATCCGCTCGACGACCTCGGCCGCCGCGTCGGTGCCGGTCGCGTAGTGGACGGCGACGAGCGCCCCCTCGCGGGCCAGCCGTTCGGCGGTGGCCCGCCCCATGCCCCGGCTCGCGCCGGTGACCAGCGCCGTCTTTCCGGTGAGCTTGCCCATGTTCTCTCTCCTGACGATGTGTGAGCCGATGTGTGACGCGGAGTGTGCGCCGGCGCCCGGGGGGCCGGTGGTGGCGCCGGAGGCGCCGGTGGTGGTGGCCGCGGGTGCCGGGGTCCTCGCGGATCCGGGGGCACGGGCACCGGTGGGCCGGACGGTCCCCGCGATCCGGGTGTCCCGCGCGAACCAGGTGGTGAGGGCCGCTTCCAGGCCGGCCGCCGACGTACCGGCCCAGGCGACATAGCCGTCCGGCCGGATCAGGACGGCGTCCGCACCGTCCGGGTACACCGCGTCCGGCATGTCCCCGGGGCCCGGCGGCGGGTCGCCGGGGGTCCCGTCCGGGTGCGCCGCGTCCCCGGGCGGGAACGCCGTCACGACGTCCACGCTCCGGCCGAAGGGGCGCGCGGTCGCCGTCAGCAGCTCCCGGCGCGCCCGCGCGTCCGCCGTCACCAGCAGCACCCCGCGGGCGTCCCGCAGCAGCGCGGCCGTGCGGACCGCGGGGTCGGCGGCGCCGGGCAAAGGCCCCGGAGGGGGCCCGGTGGGGCGGAGCCGTACGGTCAGCGGCGGCAGCCTGCGGCCCGTCCACGGGTGCGGCCCGCCGCCCGGCCGCCCCGCGTCCGGGGACGCCCCGCCGTACCGGACGTCCAGTCCGCTGACCATGCCGGCCAGCCGCTCCCGTACCGCTTCGTACGGGAGCAGTTCGCCGATCACCGCGCGCAGGCCGGTGACCTCCGGGCCGCCCAGCAGCAGCCGGGCCTGGGCGCGGATGTTGGAGAGCACCTGGCGGCCCACCTCGTGCCGCTCCCGGTGGTAGGTGTCCAGCAGTCCGGCCGGGGCGCGGCCGCCGGTCACCGCCGCCAGCTTCCAGCCCAGGTTGACCGCGTCCTGGAGGCCGAGGTTCAGGGCCTGGCCGCCGATCGGCATCTGGGCGTGGGCGGCGTCCCCGGCGAGCAGCACCCGGCCCCGCCGGTACTGCTCGGCCTGGCGGGAGACGTCCCCGAACGCGTTGACCCACAAGGGAGTTCCGGACGAAAGGTCCTCCCCGGTGACGGCCGACCAGGCCGCCACGATGTCCGCGAAGGACGCCTCGGCGGCCCGGGGTGCGCGGCCGAGCTGGTGGACCATCACCCGGGTGACACCGTCCGGCCGGCGCGCGGCGATGGCCAGTCCGCCCGGCAGCCGTTCGAAGCGGCGGGCGCGGATGTCGATGCCGTCGATGTCCGCCCGGATCAGCTCCCGTTCGGCGTCCGCCCCGGGGAACGCGATGCCGGCGAGCCGGCGCACGGTGGAGTCCTCGCCGTCGCACCCGACGACGTACGCGGCCGTGATCCGCACCGGCGCGCCCGTCGGGCCCGTCGCCTCGACCACCGCCCGGTCCGGGTGCTGCTCCAGACCGGTGACCCGGTGGCCGCGCCGGACCTCCGCGCCGAGCCGGACGGCCCAGGCGCCGAGCACCTCCTCCGTGCGGGTCTGCGGGACCTTCCACTGCCCCGGATAGGGGCCGGGCAGGGTCAGGTCCATGGGGAGTCCGCCGAAGTGGCCGCGGGGCTCGCACGGCGGGTCACCGAATCCTCCGTCGCCCGACAGGCCGCGCTGGTCCAGGAGTTCCATGGTCCGGGCGTGCAGGGTGGAGGCGCGGGACTCGGTCGTCGGTGCCGTCAGCCGGTCCAGTACGAGCACGTCCGCACCGCCGAGCCGCAGCTCCCCGGCAAGCATCAGCCCGACGGGTCCGGCGCCCACGACGACGACGTCGGTGTCCAGGACGGGCGCCCCGGAGCCGCCGGGGGCGGCCTCCCGGGGGGCGTCCGTGGTGACGGGGGCCCGCACGGCGTCAGCGCCGGGCTTCGGCGTAGTCCTTGGCGTGGCCGAGGGTGGCGCGGCTGTTGGTGCTGAGCGCCCCCTGCACGTACTCCTTCGCCTGCGCGGCGTCCGCCTCGGGGCCGAGGATCTTCCCGATGTTCTCCGCGCGGATCACGACGGTGTGCTGGGAGGTCGCCTCGACCGTGCCCGTGCCGGTCTCCCGGAAGGTCCAGACCCCGGTGTGCAGGTCCATCAGGGCGGGCAGCGTCGTCTGCTTGTAGGCGATCCGGTCGCCGTTCAGGCAGACCCGGTACGACTTCGTCGTGTGCACCGAACCGTCCTTGGCCCGGGTGTCCATCTCCAGGGTCTGGAGGCCGGGGGTGTCCTCGGTGAGCCGGACGACCGCCACGTGCGGCAGCCGCTCCGACCAGAGCCCGGCCTCGTTGATGAAGTCGTAGACGTCCTTGGCGGATCCGGCGATCTCGACGGTGTCCTCGAAGGAGAAGGTCAGCTCGGCGGCGGCCGTGACGCGTTCGACGTTGGTCTTGAGTGCCGCCAGTTCGGAGCGCGAGTTGCGGTCCACGGCCTCGTCGATCCAGGCGAGGCCGGCGGGGTCGTCGTCGACGGCGGTGTAGTCGTGCAGCAGGCGGATCCGGGACTCGGCGGCGGAGAGCGGCTCGATGATCCAGGTGCCGCCCATGGTGGCGACGGGCGGGGTCGAGACCTGCTGGCGGAAGGTGATCCGCATCGCCTCGGGGTCCAGGACGCGGCGCGAGGTCCAGTTCTTGGCCTCGCCGTTGGCGGTGGCCCAGATCCGGATCAGCTCCTCGCCGGCGGAGCGCTCGATGTGGTCGACGTAGATGGTCGGCGGGAAGATGCGGGGCCAGTTCTCCACCTCGGCGATCAGCCGGTACACCTCGGCGGCGGGGGCCGAGACCGTGATCTCGTGCTCCACCTCGCGCGGTCGGGAATCGGTCATGCGGGGTCATCTCCTCAGGTCGTCGCGCCCGGCCGTACGGGCAGGGGCGGGCGGGGTCCGGCTGGGCAGGCAGGGGCGGGCGGAGGGTCAGAAGTTGCCGAGGCCGCCGCAGACGTTGAGCGCCTGCGCGGTGATGGAGGCGGCCGTGTCCGAGGCGAGGTAGCCCACCAGGCCGGCCACCTCCTCGGGGGTGGAGTAGCGGCCGAGCGGGATCTTGGCGGTGAACTTCTGCATGATCGCGTCCTCGGAGGTGTCGTACGCGGCCGCGTACCCGGCCCGGACGCGCTGCGCCATCGGCGTCTCGACGTACCCGGGGCAGACCGCGTTCACGGTGATGCCGGTGGGGGCGAGTTCGTTGCCGAGGGCCTTGGTGAAGCCGACGACGCCGTGCTTGGAGGCGGAGTAGGGCGCCCCGAGGACGACCCCCTGCTTCCCGGCGGTGGAGGCGATGTTGATGATCCGGCCCCGGTCCTTGCCGCGCATCCCGCCGGTGTTCAGCACGGCCCGGGTGAGGCGGAAGACGCTGGTGAGGTTGGTCTCCATGACGTCGTTCCACAGCTCGTCGTCGAGGTCGGCGGTGACTCCGCCGCCGCTGCGGCCCGCGTTGTTGACCAGGACGTCGACCGTGCCGAAGCGCTCGACGGCCGCGGCGACGAAGGCCTCGACGGACTCCGGCGAGCGCACGTCGAGCACGCTCCCGTCGGCCTCCAGGCCCTCCTCGCGCAGGGACTTGACGGTGGCGGCGACGTTCTCCGCGTCCCGGGCACCGATGAAGACGCGGTGCCCCTGGGTGCCCAGCAGCCGGGCGACCGCAAGGCCGATGCCGCTGGTGGCGCCGGAGACGAGGGCGAGGGGAGGGGCGTTCCGGGGCATGGCTGCTCCTTGGGAGAGGGGTGCGAGGGGGTGGTGCGGGAGGTACGCGGACGGGTGCGGGCGCCGTCGGGGTGCGGCCTGCCGGGGCTCACGGGACAGCTCCCGGGCAGGGGGCGTACCGGGCGGGCGGCGCGTCCGCCCCCGGTGGGGTCGGCGGCGGTCAGGCCGGGGTCACCCGGTCCAGGTGCTCGTTCACGACCTCGACCATGCGGCGCGGGGTCCGGACATCGCCGACCACCGAGTCGTCGAGGGTGATGCCGTATTCGCGCTCGATCCGGCCGCAGGTCTCCAGCAGCGCCAGGGACTCGTAGCCCAGCTCCTCGAAGTCCGTGTCGAGGATGTCGCCGTCGAAGTCGACGCTCTCGTCGGCGCCGGCGCCCTCGCGGAGGATGCGCTTGAGGTTCTCCAGGGTGAAGGCCCCGGGGTGTTCGTCCGTGGTGGTCGCCGTGGCCGTACCGGTGGTGGTGTCCATGTCGTTTCCGCCTTCTGTCGGTGGTCGGCCGCGGACGGCCGTGGAGGGTGGGACGGGGGCGTGCGGGGCGGTGCGGGCGCGGTCAGAGCGCGGCGGCGACGACCGCCGAGTTGAAGCCGCCGTGCCCCCGGGCGAGCACCAGGGCGTTGCGGACCGGGAGCGTCCGCGCCTCGGTGACCAGGTCCAGTTCGTGGGCCGGGTCCGGGTCGACGTTGACCGTGGCCGGGACGAGCCCGTCCCGCATGGCGAGGAAGGCGGTCGCGACGTCGAGCGGCGCGGCCCCCGAGTAGAGCCGTCCGGTCATGGTCTTGGGGGCGGTGATGGGCACCCCGCGGGGCCCGAAGAGGGCCTTCAGGGCCTCGGCCTCCACCCGGTCCAGCTCCGGGACCGCCGCCGCGTCGGCGAAGACCACGTCGATGTCGGCCGGCGTCAGCCCGGCCTCCGCGAGGGCCAGTTCGGCGGCCCGGAGGAGTCCCGGCGGGCGTCCGCTGCCGGGGGCCGGGTCGAAGGTGGCGCCGTACCCGGCGATGTGTCCGTAGACCGTGGCGCCCCGCTCCGCCGCGGCGGCCTCGTCCTCCATGATCAGGATGGCGCCGCCCTCGCCGGGCACGTGTCCGGCGGCGGAGGCGTCGAAGGGGAGGTACGCGGAGCCCGGGTCGTCCCCGGTGGCCAGCCGCCCGCCCGCGAGCTGCGCGACCCAGCCCCAGGGGCAGATGGAGGCGTCCACCGAGCCGGAGACGACCAGCCGGGTGCCCTTGCGGATCTGGCGGCGGGCCTGGGCCAGCGCGTCGAGCCCGCCCGCCTGGTCGGAGACGACGACTCCGCTGGGACCCTTCATGCCGTTGCGGATCGAGATCTGGCCGCTGTTGACCGCGTAGAACCAGGCGAAGGACTGGTACGCGGAGACGTACTGGCTCCCCTCGGACCACAGCTTCTGCAGCTCGCCCTGGCCGAACTCGAAGCCGCCGGAGGAGCTCGCGGTGACCACGCCCATGGAGTAGGCGGGGAGTTCGTCCGGGACCACCCCGGCATCGGCCAGCGCCCAGTCGGCGGCGACGAGGGCGAGCCGCGTCATGTGGTCGGTCTGGGCCATCAGCCGGCTCGGCAGGTGCTCGGATGCGGTGAACCCCGGCACCTCCCCGGCCAGCCGGGCCGGATACCCCGAGGGGTCGAAGCGGGTGATCCGCCCGATGCCGCTCTTCCCGGACCGGGCGGCCGCCCAATAGGGCTCCGTACCCAGCCCGTTGGGGGCGGTCACGCCGATACCGGTGACCACCGCGCGGGGCGTGCTCGTCGACGGGCTCATGGCCGGTTCCTCTCCGGACGGGCGAGCACCATGGCGCTCTGGAAGCCGCCGAACCCGCTGCCGACGGTGAGGACCGTGTCCGTCCGGTGCTCGCGCGCCGTCAACGGGACGTAGTCCAGGTCGCATTCGGGGTCGGGCGTGTGCAGGTTGGCCGTCGGGGGCACCACGTGGTGCTCCATGGCGAGCACCGAGGCGGCGATCTCGATGGAGCCGATCGCCCCCAGCGAGTGGCCGACCATCGACTTGATGGACGAGACGGGGGTGCGGTACGCGTGGTCGCCGAGGCTCTTCTTCAGGGCGGCCGTCTCGTGGCGGTCGTTCTGCTTGGTGCCGGAGCCGTGCGCGTTGACGTAGTCGACGGCGTCGGGGTTCAGCCGGGCCTCGTCCAGCGCGACGGTGATGGCCTCGGCCATCTCCGCACCGTCCGTGCGCAGCCCCGTCATGTGGAAGGCGTTGCAGCGCGAGGCGTATCCGGCGATCTCGGCGTAGATGTGCGCCCCGCGGCGGCGTGCGGCCTCCAGCTCCTCCAGGACGAAGACCGCCGCCCCTTCGCCCAGCACGAACCCGTTGCGGGTGCCGTCGAAGGGGCGTGAGGCGTGCTCGGGGTCGTCGTTGCGCGGGGTGGTGGCCTTGATCGCGTCGAAGCAGGCCAGGGTGATCGGGGAGATCGGGGCGTCCGTGGCCCCGGCCACCATGACGTCGGCGGAGCCCTCGCGGATCAGCTCCACCGCGTGGCCCACCGCGTCGATGCCCGAGGTGCAGCCGGTGGAGACGACGGTGGCCGCGCCCTCCGCCCCCGCCGCCCAGGCGACCTCGGCCGCGAAGGAGCTGGGGACCAGGTAGTTGTAGAGGTGCGGGACCGCGTAGGTGTGGTCCACGTGCGTGAGCCGGCCGCCGTCGCTGACGACCCGGTACTCCTCGTCCAGGCCCATCGTCGCGCCGACGGCGCTGCCGATGGTGACGCCCGTGCGGTACGGGTCGCGGGCGGCCAGGTCCAGCCCGCTGTCGGCCAGGGCCTCGCGGGTCGTGACGACCGCCAGCTGGGCCGCGCGGTCCATCCGCCGGATCTCCTGCGGACTCAGCCCGTGCGCCTCCGGGTCGAAGTCGATCTCGGCGGCGACCCGGGAGCGGAAGGCGGAGGGGTCGAAGAAGGTGATGCCCCGGGTGGCCGTGCGGCCCTCGCTCAGCAGGCTCCAGAAGCTCTTGGTGCCGATGCCGTCGGGGGCGGTGACGCCCACCCCCGTGATCACCACGCGCCGGGCGCTCACCGCCGTCCCTCCCAGTCGTAGAAGCGGGTGGCGAGCGCGTCGGCCGGGGACCGCCAGGTCGCCGGGTCGTACGCCTCGATGAACGGCTTGAGGTCGTCGCTGATGCGCTGGAAGCGCGGGTCGGTCTTGGCGGCCTCGATCAGCTCGCCCCCGTTGTCGGCGTCGAAGTCCTGGAGGTGGAAGTAGAGGTTGCGGTAGCTGAAGAGCTGACGGCGGCGGGTGCCCATCCGATGGGGCATCTCGGTGCCGTCGAAGTCGCGGAAGAGCCGGGCGACTTCCTCGCTGGAGCCGGGGTTCATCCGGGCCACGATCAACGTGCTGTGCATGGGATCTCCGTAGAAAGGGTGGGAACGGCCCGCGAGAGGCCGGGAGAGGCGGGCGGGGAACCGGGAGAGGCCCGTGGCGGAAGGCGGGCGGGGCCGGGGCGGCGGGAGGTCAGCGCCCCGGGCCGAACCACCGCTCCAGCGCCATCGGCAGATCGGCGAAGCTGCCCGGCGCGGCCCAGGCCACATGGCCGTCGGGCCGCAGCAGCAGGGCACTGGTGTTGCCCAGGCAGCCGGCGGTCGGGCCGGGCACGGTGGCGGTGACGAGGTCGACCCGGTCCGCCCAGGGAGCGGCCCTGCGGCGCAGCTCGGCGCTGTCGCCCAGGTCCAGCAGGACCCCCCGGCCGGGGCGCAGGGCCTCGGTGCTGGAGCCCGGCTGCCCGGGGCCCTCCAGCGGCACGCGCGGCAGCCGCAGGCCGAGCAACGGGTGGGCACCGCCGTCGAGTTCGTACCGGATGTCCAGGCCGCCGACCATCGCGGCGAAGTGCTTGCTGACCTCGGGGTAGCGGATCAGTTCGTGCAGGACGTCGCGGAGCGGCTGCATCTCCGCGCCGCTGAGGAAGAGCAGCCCCTGGGCCTGGGTGTTCATCAGCAGGCGTTTGCCGACCGGGTGGCGCTCGGCGTGGTAGGAGTCCAGCAGCGTCTCGGGGGCGCGGCCCCGGACCACCGCCGCCAGCTTCCAGCCCAGGTTGACCGAGTCCTGGATGCTGGTGTTCATGCCCTGCCCGCCGGCCGGCAGGTGGATGTGGGCGGAGTCGCCGGCGAGGAAGACCCGGCCGCGCCGGTACTCGGTGGCGTGCCGGGTGGCGTCGCCGAACGAGGAGACCCAGACGGGTTCCGCGTGCGAGATGTCGTCGCCGGTCAGCCGCTGCCAGGCGGCGGCGACCTCCTCCCAGCTCGGCGGGGTCTCGCGGCGCTGCGGCGGGGTGCCGCGCTCGCAGACGATCAGCCGGGTCGTGCCGCCGGGCAGCGGGCCGACCATCACCATGCCCCCGGAGAGGGTCTCCCCGATCATGCGCGGGGCGAGGGTGATGCCCCGGACGTCGGCGAGGAACATCTCCATGGTCGCGGCGGTGCCGGGGAAGTCGAACCCGGCCGCCTTGCGGACCGTGGAGCGCCCGCCGTCACAGCCGACCAGGTAGTCGGCGCGCAGAGTGTGGACGCCCGAGGGGCCGCGCACCTCGACCTCGACACAGTCCTCCTTGTCGGTGACGGAGAGGAGTTCGTGGCTGCGCCGGATGTCGGCGCCGAGCTGGGTGGCCCACTCCTCCAGCACCGTCTCGGTCGCGGACTGCGGGATGGTCTTGGCCGCCTGGTGGGCCCCCTTCAGCACGCCGAAGTCGACGGGCAGGCCGCCGAAGTGGCCGACGTTGCTGATCTCGATCTCCCCGAACCTGGAGAGCAGGCCGCGCTGGTCGAAGATCTCCATCGTGCGGGCGGTGAAGCCCAGCCCGCGGGATTCCCCGGTGCGGGCCGCCAGCTTCTCCAGCACGATGACATCGGCGCCCGCGAGGCGCAGTTCGCCGGCGAGCATCATGCCGGCCGGGCCCGCGCCCGCGACGATCACTTGTGCGTCCATCGGTTCTCCTCGTGACATCCCGCCGACGGGCGGGGAACGGGTCCTGTGGTGCGCGTGCCGGGGGTGGTCCCTCACCTGCGGAAGCGGGCCAGCCCCTGGTTGGCCGCGTGGGCGGCCGCGGCGAGGCGCGGGTCGGGGGCGAGGGCGTGGTGGCGTACGGCGACCTCGGCGAGCTTGATGGCGTGCTCGTCGCCGATGGCGGCGGCCGTGGCGAAGACCTCGGTGAGGTCCGGGAGGCCCCGGGGTACGGCCGGGGCCGGTGGGGCGGGTGCGGAGAACCAGCCGAGCATCGAGGCGCTGACGTCCCGTGCCACCAGGTAGGAGACATGGCGCTGGGCGGCGGGCAGATGGCCGACGACGAGCCGGACGGCCGCCGGGCCGGTGATGGAGTGGATCAGCGGGACCGGGTGCCGCTGGGGTGTGGCGGCGTACGCACCCGCGTACTCGGCCACCAGTGCGTCCAGCGCGGCGGCCGCTCCCCCGTCGTCGCCGGTGTCCGGGGCGCCCTGGTCCCGCCCGGTGCGGGGGTCCTCCTCGCCCGGCCGGATTCCGTAGGTGTGGCTCGCGTACCGCGCGGCCCAGTAGCCCAGCCCCTGGGCCAGTTCGTCGCGGAGCAGCCGGTCCGCCGCGCCGTCCTCCGCCCTCGCCAGGGCCCGCACCGCGTGGGCGGTCCGGATGACCCCGTGGGTGAGGACGCCCGACATGCCGGGCAGCAGCCGGGGCCACCAGCGGGCGAGCACCTCCGGCCAGGGCGCGAGGCCGAGTTCGCGGGCGAAGAGGCCGGTCCAGTCGGCGAGCCGGGTGAAGTCGCCGAGCGCGGGGCGCCAGTCGTCCGGGTCCGCCGGGTCGATCGCCCAGCGGGGTCCGGGAGCCTCGTCGTAGGTGTGGGTCCGCAGGTTGTGCTCGACCCAGGCCGGTACGGCGTCGGCGTACCCCATGTACGCCAGCGCCTCGGCCGCCATCGGCGCGTGGTTCACGAAGCGGGGTCCGTATTCGAACCCGACGCCGCGCAGCCGCTCCAGGGCCCCGCCCACGGCGTCGGTGTAGGTGAGTGACGGCATGGGAGAGGCCCTCAGTCCTTGATCTCGCAGATGGCGGCGCCCGTGCCCACGGTCACACCGGGGGCGGGCAGCCCTCGGACGGTGCCGGAGCGGTGGGCGGTGAGGGGCTGCTCCATCTTCATGGCCTCCAGGACGACGACGAGGTCGCCCTCCTCGACCACTTGGCCCTCCTCGACCGCGACCTTGACGACGGTGCCCTGCATCGGGGAGGCGAGGGTGTCGCCGGAGACCGTCCTCGTCCGTGCGCCGCCGCGCGACCGGGACCGGACGGGGCCGGCCGGTGCGGGTGCGGGGTGGGCCAGGGCGAGGAAGGACGGAAGGACGACTTCGAGGCGCTGGCCGCCCACTTCGACGACGATCCGCTGACGGGCGGCTTCCGCGTCGGCCTCTTCGGCGGGTGTGCCGAACGGTTCGACGGTGTTGGTGAACTCGGTCTCGATCCAGCGGGTGTGGATGGTGAAGGGGTCCGTGGTGAAGGCGGGGTCGGTGACGACGGCCCGGTGGAAGGGGATGGCGGTGGCCATGCCCTCGACCCGGAACTCCGCCAGCGCACGCGCGGCACGCTGGAGGGCCTGCTCGCGGGTGGCGCCGGTGACGATCAGCTTCGCGAGGAGCGAGTCCCAGGCCGGGCCGATCACGCTGCCGGACTCGACACCCGCGTCCAGCCGGACACCCGGACCCGTCGGCGGGGCGAAGGTGGTGACGGTGCCGGGGGCGGGGAGGAAGCCCCGGCCGGGGTCCTCGCCGTTGATACGGAACTCGAAGGAGTGCCCCCGCACGGCCGGGTCCCCGTAACCGAGTTCCTCACCGTCGGCGATACGGAACATCTCCCGCACGAGATCGATCCCGGTGACCTCCTCGGTGACCGGGTGCTCGACCTGGAGGCGGGTGTTGACCTCCAGGAACGAGATCGTGCCGTCCAGGCCGACGAGGAACTCCACCGTGCCGGCCCCGACGTAGCCGGCCTCCTTCAGGATCGCCTTCGAGGCCGCGTACAGCTCCTCGTTCTGCCCCTGGGTGAGGAAGGGGGCCGGGGCCTCCTCCACCAGCTTCTGGTGACGGCGCTGCAGCGAGCAGTCACGGGTCGAGACGACGACCACGTTGCCGTGGGTGTCGGCCAGGCACTGCGTCTCCACATGCCGGGGCTTGTCCAGGTAGCGCTCCACGAAGCACTCGCCCCGCCCGAACGCCGCCACCGCCTCACGCACCGCGGAGTCGTACAGCTCCGGGATCTCCTCCAGCGTCCGGGCCACCTTCAGCCCGCGCCCGCCACCACCGAACGCGGCCTTGATCGCGATCGGCAGCCCGTGCTCCCGCGCGAACGCCACCACCTCCGCCGAACCCGCGACCGGATCCGGCGTCCCCGCCACCAGCGGGGCACCGGCACGCTGCGCGATGTGCCGGGCGGCGACCTTGTCCCCCAGATCCCGGATCGCCTGCGGCGGCGGCCCGATCCACGTCAGCCCCGCATCCAGCACCGCCTGCGCGAACTCCGCGTTCTCCGACAGGAACCCGTACCCCGGATGCACCGCGTCCGCACCCGAGTCCGCAGCGGCCCGGAGCACCTTGGCCATGTCCAGATAACTGGCGGCCGGAGTGTCACCGCCCAACGCGAACGCCTCGTCGGCCGCCCGGACATGCAACGCGTCCCGGTCCGGATCGGCGTAGACCGCCACGCTCGCGATCCCCGCATCCCGGCACGCCCGAGCAACGCGGACAGCGATTTCGCCACGGTTGGCGATGAGCACCTTGCGCATGTCAGCCGGCCCGGACCGGTGCCGTCGTCAGGCTGCCCGGCCCGGCCTGGCCGAATCGCCCGTCCAGGGACTCCAGAGGTCCGAGGGTCCCGTCGAAGAAGATCAGGGGGTCCTGGGAATCTCCGGGCGCCGCCAGCTCCAGCACCTCGCCGACCACGATGTCGTGGTCCCCTCCGGCGTGCACGGCCACCGTGGAGCAGGTGAGGTGGGCCAGGGCCTCGCTGAGCAGGGGCGGACCGTCGGGGGCGAAGTGGTGCGGGACGCCGTGGAAGCCGTCCGGACGGCGGGTGGCGAACGAGCGGGCCAGCTCCTGCTGGCTGCCCGCGAGGAAGTTGACGGCGAAGGTCTTGTGCCGGCCGATCACGGCCTGCATCCGGGACTGCTTGTGGAGACAGAAGAGAACCAGCGACGGGTCGAGCGAGACCGAGGTGAAGGAATTCACCGTCGTCCCCTCGGCCTGCCCCTCCGGGCCGGCGGTGATGACCGTCACCCCGGTCGCGAAAAGACCGCAGACACGACGGAATTCCTTCGGCACAATCGGTTTTCTCGCCTCGATGCGGCCCGGCGGGCGCACTACGGACATATGACATCCCTTTCCTGATCCGGCTGCCGGGGGTCTGTGTGTGCGCACGTTCCTAGAGGAGTTTGCGGACCTTGGCCCCGGCCTTGACGATGCCGAGCAGGAATTCCCGCCCCACGCTGTTCATCTCCGGCGGCGCCTGGACGGAAGCCCAGTAGAGGAAACGTCCCATGGTGGCGACCGACGGGTAGATGAAGCGCTTCTCCTCGTCCTTCCAGCCGAATACCGGATTGACGATGGGAGATTCGTCGAGGAGCTTGAAGATGATGTCGGCGGCCTCGTCGCCGGTGAGCGCGCCCGCCTCGTACTTCTCGCAGGTCTCCGACGTCGTCTCCAGAAGGATCTTGAACTTGTCGCTCTGCGGCCACCAGAGCCCGGGGTGGTCGTTCTGCTCCAGCTCCCGGAAGTGCCGCTGGTCCTGGTCCTTGAAGTGCTTGAGCCGGGCGCGGGTGAGCCGCATCGTGCCCGGGGTGATGAAGGAGCCCCAGACCCGGAAGACCGCGTTCCAGAGGCGGAAGTGGGAGAAGGCGATGAAGGAGCTGTTGACGATCTCGTCGTTGTACTGGAGCAGCCCCTGCTCCAGGCGCTCGACGTACTCGAAGCGCTCGGCGGAGTAGTCGCCGTCCTCGAAGGCCTCCAGCAGCCGGGAGGTGAGGGCGTCGACCACCTCCAGCGTGTTGGACAGGCCGCGGGAGAAGAGCGGGTCGAGGAAGCCGGCGGCGTGCGACATCAGGCACCAGCGGTCGCCGATGGTCTGCTTGGAGGAGTACTGGAGCCGGTCCGTCGACACCCACTCGCGGACCTTGCTGGCACCGTCGAACTGCCGCTTGACCGCGGGGTACTTGTCGAGGAAGAGCGCGAACTCCTGCTCGGGGGTGAGGTCCTTGGGCTTGGGGTAGGTGCGCTCGTCCATGGTGAGGCCGACGCTGCACAGCGGGTTGCGGGAGTCCTTGTGGTTGTCGAACGGGATGATCCAGAACCAGCCGCGCTCGATGAGGTGGTGCATGGTCCCGGTGTGCCAGTCGGCGGGCGGGCGCAGCTCCTTGGGGTGGCCGCTGACGTCGTCGAACCGCTTGACGCCCACGTAGTGCGTGAACATGGAGCGGGAGTGGTGCTTGAAGCGGGCTGGCCGGTCGCGCAGGTCGAACTTCTGGGCCAGCGGCGAGCGGAACCCGGAGGCGTCCACGACGTACTGCGCGCGGAAGGCCTCGGGCTCGGCGCCGGGGGCGCCGCTGCGGCCGGTGACCGTGACGCCGTCGTCGTCGAAGTCGACGTCGCTCGCCCGCCACCCCTGCTTGCCCACGCAGCCGTACTTGACGGCGACGTGGAACATGAAGGAGTCGCTGTCCTGCCGGAACATGTGGCTGTTCTGGTGGAAGATCTTGGGCAGCGCCAGCTGGGTGGCCTCACGCGGGTCGGGCTCCTGGCCCACTTCGTGCTTCATGAACCCGAAGTGCGCCTTGGTGCCGAAGGTCGGGGCGATGTCCCGGGTGCTCTGCTTCACGCTGGCCAGGCTCTTCAGCTCGGGGAGGTCGTGACGCTCGGCGAGGATGTGGATCCACTCGACGAGCTGCGGGGTCATCGACTCCCCGACCGCGAACCGCGGATGGGTGGTGGCGTCGACGAGCAGCACCCTCGCTCCGTGTTTGGCGAGAATGGCTCCGGTCACCGAACCGGCGATACCGGAACCGAGGATGATGACGTCGTACGTCGATTCCGCGGGTATTCCTTCGGGCCGTGCGGGCTTTTCTTCCGTCTGGGGTGCCACGGGCCTTCTCCTTCGTCAGTGGGGATGCGATCCGGTGCGAAAAGAGGGCACAAAAAAGGGCCCTTCCGGGGCCTTGAACGGCCTTGGGGAGGAGCCCGTGAAAACGGCACGACTGAACCGCTGAAGAAAGCGTGACAGGAATGGCGGGGAGGGTCAACCCTCGAAAGTAAAAGGAAGTTAAAGGGCCGTTACGGCTGCTCAGACCAGCCGGCCGGCCGCCTCGGAGACCCCGGGGTGGGCCGGTTCCAGGAGCTGTACGAGGAGGGCGCGCAGCTCGTCCTCGCCTCCGGGCCCGAGCAGTTCGGCGACGTCCGCGGCCAGCAGGTCGACGGCCTCGGCGACCTCCTTGAGCCGGGCATGGCCCAGCTCGGTCAGCTCCAGGGCGTGGCGGCGCCGGTCGTGCGGGTCGCGGCCCCGGACGACCATGCCGCCCTCGACCAGCTCGTCGACCAGCTGCGAGGTGGCGGGCCCGGTGATGGCCAGTTCCTGGGCGAGCCGCTGCTGCGGGCAGGGCCCGGAGGCGGCGAGGACGGAGAGGGGCCCGTAGTGGCGGACCCGGAGGCCGGTCCCGGCCAGCTTCTCGTCGCCCAGCCGGCGCAGCCGGTGGTGGGCCTGCTCCACCAGGTGCTCGGTCCCCTGCACCAGTTCCTGGCTGCCCTCGGGGAGCAGCCGGGCCAGCAGGGTGTTGAGGCGGCCGACCTGCTCGGCGCTGAGGGCGGCGGTGAGCCGCGCGTCCCGCTCGGCGACGGCTCGGCGGCCGGTCTCCACGGCGGCGCGGCCCTGGTCGGTGAGGGAGAGGATGTACTGGCGGCGGTTGTCCGGGTTGCGGGTGCGGAGCACCTGTCCCCGGCTCTCCAGCCGGTCGATGACGCCGACCATGATGGTCCGGTTGATGCCGAGGCGTTCGGCGAGGTCGAGCTGGGAGACCCAGTCGCCGCCGGTCAGCGCGTCCAGGACGAGGAAGTCCCGGGAGTCGTCCTCGGGGCCGTCGGCGTAGGTCGTGAACTGCGCGAAGACCCGGCGCAGGAGGTAGCCGATGAAGCCGGTGAGGGCTTCGGGGAGGACACCGGGGACCTCCGCGGTGGCCTCGGTCGCCGAAACGGGTTTCTGCGTCGCGTCGGGCTCGCCTCGCACGATCGTCATCTCCCCTTCGGAACCGGAAACCGAGTATACGGCGGCGGGCCCGGGCCGGACCGGCCCGTACCGCGGCCTTCCCCCGGGACGTGCCTGGCCCCGCCCGGAGGGGGGATGGCCCGGGCGGGGCGAGGGGGAACCGGTGGTGGCCCGCGCGGGCGGGCCGCGGCCGGTCCGTCAGAGGGACGGCTGCCGGTCCTGTGCGGCCGGCGCCTTGATGGTGCCCAGGGTCACGATCAGGGCGAGCAGGTAGATGCCGCCGCCGATGAGGAGCCCGTAGGAGTAGCCGGTGGTGAGCGCGTCGGAGCGGTCGCCGGGGAGCCGGTTCTCGGTGATGACCGAGGCGGCGGCGGCGAGCAGGGCCAGGCCGACCGCGCCGCCGATCTGCTGGCTGGTGTTGATCAGGCCCGCCGCGATGCCGGTGTCCTCGGGCGAGACGCCGCGGACGCTGATGACGGTGAGGGTGACGAAGACCAGCCCGAGGCCGAAGCCGCAGACGAGCTGGGCGGGGAGCAGGACGGCGAAGGCGTTCTGGCTGGGCTCCAGGAAGCTGAGCCAGACCATGCCGACGACGCCGATGACGAGGCCCGTGGCGATGACCGTGCGTTCGGGCATCTTGGCCAGCAGCTGCGGGCCGACGCCGCCGGCCGCGAAGCCGATGCCGATGGCGAAGGGGAGGTAGGCGAGGCCGGTGACCATCGGCTCGTACCCCTTGACGATCTGCATGTAGAGGGTGAGGAAGTAGAAGGTGGCGAACATGCCCGCGCCGACGAGGAACATGACCGCGTTGGCCCCGGCCCGGCTCCGGTCGGCGACGACCGCGCCCGGCACCATCGGCGCCCGGCTGGACCGCTGGATGGCGATGAAGGCGACGATCAGGACGACGGCGGCGGCCAGCGCGAGCAGGGTGACGGAGTCGCCGAGCCCCTTCTCGCCGGCCCGGTTGATGCCGTAGACGAGGGAGCCGAAGCCGAGGGTGGCGGCGAGCGCGCCCGGTACGTCGACCTTGCCCCGGTCGCGGTCGCCCTCCTTGAGGACGCCCGTGCCGATCAGTACGGCGATGGCGATGGGGATGTTGATGTACATGACCCAGCGCCAGCTGAGGTACTCGGTGAGCGCGCCGCCCAGGAGCAGGCCGACGACGGAGCCGAGGCCGCCCATGGCCCCGTACACGCCGAGCGCCTTGTTGCGCGCCGGGCCCGCGGGGAAGGTGGAGGCGAGCAGGGAGAGAGCGGTGGGTGCCGCGACGGCGGCGCCGACGCCCTGCAGGACGCGGGCGGCGATCAGCAGCTCACCGCTGGTCGCGAGGCCGCCGAGCAGCGAGGCGAGGGCGAAGACCACCAGTCCGGTACGGAAGACCCGGCGGCGTCCGAAGAGGTCGCCGGCCCGGCCGCCGGCCAGCAGCAGTCCGCCGAAGGCCAGGGCGTAGGCGGTGACGATCCAGCCGAGGTTGGCGTCGGAGAGGCCGAGGGCGCCCTGCATGCTCGGCAGGGCGACGGCCACGATGGTGTTGTCGAGGACCAGCATGAGCTGGGCGGCCGCGATGACCGCGAGCGCGAGGCCGAGCTTCTCGCCGCCCGGTGCCGGTGCGGCGGCGCCCGGGGGCGTCCCGCCGGCCGGCGGGGCTTCGGTTCTGTCCTGCATGGACATGGAGGTCTCCAGAGGTGAGTCGGGCAGGCGGGCCGGAAGCGCCCGGCCCCCGGAGCGGGGGCGGCCGGCCCGGGGACGGGGTCAGCGCGCCGCGGGGTCCTTGGCGGCCCAGATGTCCAGCTCCTCGTAGGCGGCACGCCACTCGGTCTCGTAGGCGGCCCGCAGCGGCGGCGGGAGCTTGCCGAGGACGGTGGCGACCCGGGCGGCGTCGATGTCGTCCAGCAGCCAGGGGAGGTAGCGGTTGGCATCGGAGCCGATGCGGTTCTTCTGTTCGACGCTGAAGGTCTGCCACTCCTCGGGGCTCATGGTGAGGTCCATGAGCGCGAGCGCCTCCCGCTCCTCGTGGTCGAGGTGGGCGCGGAGGTCGGTGCAGAGGGTGTCGACGAGACCGCCGAGGCGCTCGGCACCCGTGTCACGGTCGGCCAGTGCCGTGTCGATGTCCGCCAGCAGCGGGTCGATGACGGCGTGCTCGGCCTCCATCGCGTCCAGGAGGGCGATCTCGGACTGCGCGTCCCGCCCCTCCAGCGCCTTGTACATGGCGGGCCAGACGGTGAGGTCCTCGGAGGTGTGGTGGGCGGTGAGGAACTTCTTGAACAGCTCCCACCCCACCGCGGTGCTCAGCACGTGCCGCGGGTCCTCGTCCACCCGGGAGGTGATCCGTGCGATGCGCTCCAGTTCGCGCCGGAGCGCGTCGTGGATGGCGAACATCATGGTCATGTCGAGGTTCTTGAAGTCGCCCATCGTCTCTTCCCTCTCCCTGCATGGGTCCGGCTTGGGAAAAGACTATCGTCAATCCACCTAACTATCAATCCTAGAATCATCAGACACCAGAACGATCTATGAGGTGATCCGTCCTCCCGCCGCTCCCGCGCCCACGGCTCCCGCCGCCGCGGACCCGTCGGCGTCCTCGCCGTCGGACCGCGCCCCGGCGGGCGGCTCCTCCTCCGGCATCCCCTTGCGGAGGCGGTTGAGGACGGGCGAGGTCACGGCGGTGGTGATCAGCGCCATCAGGACGAGGATGGTGAAGAGGTCCTGGCCGATCACACCGAGGCCGAGCCCGACGTTGAGGACGATCAGCTCGGTCAGTCCGCGGCAGTTCATCAGCGTCCCGATCGACATGGCGTCCCGCCAGGACTGCCCGGCGAGCCGCGCCGCGCCCGTACCGCCGCCCCACTTGGCGAGCACCGCCACCGCCAGGACCGCACCGGCCCACAGCCACTGCACCGGGTCGGTGGCCAGCAGGCCCACATCCGCCCGCAGCCCCGTGGTGACGAAGAACAACGGCAGCAGGACGGGCACGGCGAAGGCGCGCAGCCGGGCCGTCTGGTGCTCGATGACCCGGCTCCCGCGCGGGGTGACCGCACCGAAGAGGAAGGCCCCGAACAGCGCGTGCACCCCGATCAGGTCCGTGGCCAGGGCGCTCAGGCACAACCCGCTGAAGAGCAGCACCAGGACCAGGCTGTCGGTGGAGGTCCGTCCGGCACGGTCGGTGAGCCGGGCCAGCAGGGGACGGACCGCCACGACCATGAACAGGCAGAAGGCGACGGCGGACAGCGCGGTGGTGACCGCCTCCATCGGCGAACCGGCCGTCGACACCGCGACCACGGCCGCCAGCAGGCACCAGGCGGCCACGTCGTCGAAAGCCGCACAGGCCAGCGCCAGCACCCCCACCCGCGTCCGGTACATCCCCCGGTCCGAGAGGATGCGGGCCATCACCGGGAACGCCGTGATGCTCATGGCCACCGCGATGAACAGGACGAACGGCAGCCGCTCCACCCCCTCGGGCGCGAACGCCCCGTACATCCCCAGGGCCAGCAGCGTGCCGAGGCCGAGCGGAAGGGCGATGCTCACCAGGGAGACGACCGCCGCCGTACGGGTCTGGGAGCGGAGCGAGCCCAGTTGGAGCTCGTGGCCGACGAGGAACATGAAGATGAGCAGCCCCAGATTGCCGAGCAGGCCCAGATAGGGCAGCGAGGCCGGCGGGAACAGCCACGCCTGCGCCTCGGGCCACAGCCACCCCAGGAACGAGGGGCCGAGCAGGAGGCCGACGGCTATCTCGCCGACGACCGGGGGCTGTCCGGCGCCGCGCACGAGACGCGCACCGGCCTTGCAGAGCAGGATCACCACCGGGATGGCGATCAGGAGATCGGGCAGGGGGTCAGCCGGAGCGGCCATGGGAATCAGTCCTTGGTGAGAGGTGCCGTTGCGTCACTTTCCGTACGGACGTAGGGACTTCGCATCGCGCAGGGCCCGCGCCCACCAGATCAGCTGATCGAGCATGAGCTTCGCCGCCGCCTGCGCCCCCTCGGGCTCGGCCGGGAAGGCCCCCCGAGCGTCGTAGTGGTCGAGGACACGCGGGAAGAACACCGCGTCCTTCATGGAGACGGCGTGGAACTCCCCGTATATCTGGCGCAGTTGCTCCACCGCGCGGACACCGCCCGACAGCGAGAGTCCATAGCTCACATAGCCGACGGGCTTGGCCTGCCACTCGGTCTGGAAGCTGTCGATGAACGTCTTGAGGGGGCCGGGTACGCCCCGGTTGTACTCCGGGACGATCAGGACGAACGCCTCGGCACCGGCCAGCCGGGGGGCGAGGGCCAGAGCCACCGGGTCCTGTGCGTCGAGGCTGCCGGGCAGCTCGTGGTCGGCGAGGTCGATGACGTCCAGCTCCAGGTCGTCCCGGAGCCCGGCCAGCGCGGTGAACCAGCCGGCCACATCCGGTGCCAGCCGGCCGCCGCGCACCGAGGCGACCACGACGGCCGTCCGGACCGCCGGGGACTCCACGCCGTGCCCTTCAGCCCGTCGCCGCGGACCGCGCGGCGACGGGGGTGAGGGAGAGGAACTGGTGCGCGTCGACCCGGGAGAGGATGCGGCGGGTCAGCGCGGGCATCCGGGTGGTCCCGTCGTCGGTGAAGACCACCGGATCGGTGACCGCGATCCGCCGGCCGCGCGTGGTGATCTCGCAACCCCCCGCGGCCAGCACGTTCTTGACCCAGTCCGAACCCGGCCCGTACGGCAGGGTGATGACGATGTCCTCGCCCCGCCGGAACAGCTTGACCGGCGTGGTGAAGGCGCGGCCGGACTTCCGGCCGCGGTGGTGCACCTTGCCGAAGCCGGGCATCCGGCTCAGGACGGGTCCTACGAAGTGGTTGGCGACCGCCTTGTTGAAGCGGGCGACACGTCGGTTGATCGGCATGCCTGTCTCCTGTTCGCTGCTCCGTCGTCAGGGGTCCGGCCCGGGGCCGGAGGAGAGAGGGGAGGGCGGGCCGTCCCGGGCCCGCCCTCCCCCGACAGTGGCCGGGTCAGGCCCGCTCGGCCGCCCCGCCGGGTGCACCACCGGGCGCACCGCCCAGCGCGCCACCGGGCGCACCGGACTTCGGGGTCAGCGGTCCGACCGGCTTGCCGCCGGACTTGAGGAAGCGCTCCAGGGTGAAGTTGTCCACGATGCCCCAGCGTTCGGCGATCCGGTCGCCCTCGAAGCGGAACCAGATGATGGCTTGGTGCTGGACCTGGAGACCGGTGGGCTGGATCCCGATGAAGGGGCCGGTGTGCTTGCCGTGCATCACCCAGCGGATCGCGGCCCGGTCGCCCTGCGAGATGAAGTCGAGGATCTCGTACTTGATCTCGCTGAACGCGGACTGCTGGATGCGGATGGTGTGCTTGAAGGCCTCCGGCCCCCGCATCGAGTCGTCGTGGCTGCCGTGGTTGCGGAAGTCCTCGGTCAGATAGCGGTCGGCGGCGGTGAGGTCCCCGAGGTCCAGGCCTTCGTGGAAGACCTTCTCGACGACCTCGCGCTGCTGCTCCGGCGTCAGTGTGGTGGGCATGGCGGTTCCTCCTCGGAACTCTGGTGCGGGCAGGAATGGTTGGGGATCGGTGGGGCAGGAGGCGATAAGGAAGCCGCGCGCGGAGGCGGCGGATTCAGAGGCGTCGGAGCCCGGTGACGAGGGGTCCGACGAGGGCGGGGCCCGATGGTTACGGGACCCGGTGACACGGGGCCCGGTGGCAACGGGTCCTGTTGAGGCGGGACCTGTTCAGACGGGTGCCGGTGATGACGGCACCCGGTGCCGACGGGACTCGGTGAGGCAGGTCCCGGTGGTGACGGGTGCCGGTGACGGCAGGACCCGATGAGGCGGGACCCGGTGGCGATGGGGCCCGGCATGGGCGAGACCCGGCGAGGCGGGTCCCGGCTGTCACGGGGCCCGATGAGGCGGGTCCCGGCGGTGAAGAGGGCCGGTGGTGACGACGCCTCATCGGCGGGTGTCGAGGACGTCCAGCCCCCGGGCGTCGACCTCGCCCACGCCCCCGGGGGGCGATCCGGCGCTCCACGCGATCCGGAGTCGCAGCCGGGCGAAGCGCCAGCCGTCGGCCGTACGCCGGGCGGTGCCGGTGAAACGGCCGCCGATCTGGAAGTACTCCGACGGCCGCGGCGGCACGGGCGATCCGAAGTGGACGTGCGAGGCGATCAGGCTCCAGCCGACCGCCGCCCGGTCGCCCTCCGGCTCCACGGTGGCGAGGGAGCCGTGGTGGTGCGTACGGCTCCAGCGCTCCATGATCTCGCCGAGGAAGGCGTCCGCCCCGGCCAGCCCCCGGTGGGAACCCACCGGGAAGACCAGTTCCACGTCCTCGGTGAACAGGGACGCGGCCCACTCGGCGTCGAAACCGGAGGCGGCGGGCCGGCCGTCCTCGGGGAAGCTCCTGGCCAACCGCTCGTCCAGCCCGGCCAGATAGCCGTCGATGAGCCGGTTCAGGGCCGCGATGTCGGACAACCGCGCCACCTCGGCCGCGAGTTCACCGATCCCGGAACCGATGGAGCCGATCCCGGAGCCGCTGGAGCCGGTCCCGGAACTGATGGAGCCCGCCCCGGAGCCGCTGGAGCCGATCCCGGAGCCGGTGGAGCCGGCCCGGGTGTCGAGAGAGCCGGTTCCGGGCCCCGTGGAGCCGGTCACGGCACGCGGCGGGCGTCGGTCTCGGCGTCCGTCGCGTAGATGACGGTGTCGTCGGGGCCGTGCACGACCGCCTTGCCCCGGCCGGTGAACTTGGCGTCGCCCTCCAGCCGGGCCTCGATGTCGATCTTGATGTAGGCGGCCCGGAATCCGGTGGGGCTGATCTGGGTGACGTCGGTGTTGAACTCCTCCCGAAGGAAGAACGTGAACGCCCCGTCACCGGTGACCGACCACGAACCCGTGCCGGTGCTCTTCTGCGTGACGACGACGAGCGAGCCGTCCTCCTGGAAGGTGACGGTGTAGTCGTCCACCTCACCGTCGTGCGTGACCGTACCCGTCCACTGTCCGGCGGGCGTACGGGGAGAATCAGACATCGACCACACTTCCTCTCTCGGCTGCGGACAAAAAAGAATCCGCGTCCGGCGTGGGCCGGACACGGATTCTGGTGAGAGCTGGGGCCGCCGCACCGCCCGGTTCCGCGATCGCGAAGCGATCACCGGAATCAGCGCGTGGAGCTGCCGGAAGAAGTGTGACACTCAATCTTCTGAACCGTCAACCCGCTTATGTTCTTCGGTCCCGGCGCCCGCCCCTCCCCTCGACGGGCAACATCGCCGCAGGTCAGCAGCGGTCTCACAGCGCCCCGGGCCCGGCGCCCGGCCCTTTCGCTAACTCGACCGCCTCGCTCCGGCCGACCGGCAGCGGCGCTCCGCCCTCCGTCATCGCGAGCAGTTCATCCAGGTCGTACTCGGCCCGCTGCTTCCGTCCGTAGCGGGTGATCTTGCCCCTGGAAGCCCACTTGCGGATCGTCGCCTCACTGACGCCCATGGCCAGCGCGGCCAGTTCTGTCGAGACGGTTCTGCGCCGAGAAGTCGTCACAGCGATCTCCTCGCCAACTGGCCCGCCACCGCCAGCCACTGACGCGGCGGCAGCGTGTGCCCCGCGTCGCAGGTGACCCGGTCCGGCCCGGGAGACACCCCTCCGGCCTCCCGTGCCACGGCGAGCAGCGTGCCCGTGCAGCCGGGCTCCACGCACGCCCCGAGCGGACGCTCGCTCGCGGGCGCGGGGCCGAGCACGGATCCGATCCGCCGCAGCAGACCACGTACCTCGTCGTCGAAGGAGACGGCCGCGGGGTGGCCGGCCAGCCACTCCACCTGTCCGTGCAGGAACTCGACCAACGACTCGACGTCGCAGTCCCGCAGCCCCCGCGCCCCGCGCTCCTCGACGACCAGCCGCGCCCAGGAGGCCAGGACCTCGGCGGTCTCGGTGCGCATCGCGACCGTCCGTTCGTCGAGCACCGTGCCGACGGCTCTGGTGCCGCTCACCCGTTGCCGCAGTCGGGCATGGGCCGGGGCGAGGGCGTGATCGCTCTCCCGGTAGAGGTCGAGCAGGTTGCGCAGTTCGCCCCGCAACCGCTCGACGCACTGACGGCAGACGCTCCCGCAGAGCGTCGCGCAGTCCCGGCCGACGTGGCCGACGGACAGTTCTGAGTACTGGTGCATCCGACTCCTCGAATCCTTTTCGGTGTCCATGCGTGACGACCCCGCCGCCCGGCGG
The DNA here is from genome assembly GCF_050871195.1 of Streptomyces araujoniae. Taxonomy (NCBI): domain Bacteria; kingdom Bacillati; phylum Actinomycetota; class Actinomycetes; order Kitasatosporales; family Streptomycetaceae; genus Streptomyces; species Streptomyces araujoniae. The sequence goes on along the minus strand of NZ_CP194070.1, from coordinate 4,282,301 downwards.
GCCGGGCGGGAGGAGGGGTCGGAGAACAGGGCGCGGGGCGAGGCGGGGAGCGACCCCGGCGGACCCCGGTCCGATGCGCTGATCCGTGAAGTGACGGGTGAGGACCGCCCGGCGAGCGGTGGCCGCGATTCCGGCCACGGCGCAGCCCGCCGCGACGGCAGACAAGCGCGATCACCCCCCGACGGCCCCATGGCAGGAGGATTCGACCGCGAGCCTCCCGGGACGGAGGGCCGCGTCTGCACCAGGGCCGAGGTCAGATGAGACACCCAGTGGGGGGCACCTGGCAACCGGACCATATTGTCCGAAAGAGAACAGTCGACTACGGCTACGTTTCCGGTGGCGTCATCCTGCGCCGGGTCGCCGTGGCACCGATCCGCCAGTACAACGCGCGTATAGAAAGCGGAATCTGACAGAACGTCGACTACGGCGGTGAAAACCCCGCCCGCCCCGGAAAGCAGGGCAGATGGCTGGTACCCACCACTGGCGGACGGGGACCGGGGAGGCGTGGCCGCGCCGGGAAGTGGGGCGCGCGCGTCGGCTGCGGAGGCCGGCTCCGGCTTCGCATACGGCCGGACGGCTAGCCTATTCCCGCACGCCGGGCAATGAGATGAGAATCACAGAACGGAGGAGGTGCGGCCGGACGGTCGCTTCCGGGTGCGGATCGGCATTCCCCCGAAACGCTCACCCCTCCGGCTCCAGCCCCCTCCGCAGTTGGGCGAACGCCTCCTCGGCCGCCCGCACCGCGTCCGCGTACACCGCGTCCGCGCTCTCCCCCGCGTCGATCCGGCGCCAGTTCTCCTCGGCCAGGATGCGGAGGACGGCGATGATCTGCCCGGCCGCCAGCCGCGCGGCCACCCCGTCACCGAGAGCACGGGCGAGGGCGGCCTCGGCACGGCCCCGGTAGGCGTGGAGGCGGGCCACCAGCGCCGGGGTTCCGTACAACAGGCGGTGGAACGCCAGCACTTGGGGTACGTCACAGAGTCCGGTCACCGGGTCGCGGCGGTCCAGGCCCGCCAGGAAGTGGCGGTGCAGCGCGGCCGCCGGGCTCTCGCCCGGGCCCCGGCCGCCGACCACCCGGGCCGCCTCGTCCTCGTGGTCGGCGAACCGGTGCAGCGCCAGGTCCTCCTTGGCGGGGAAGTACCGGAACAGCGTCGGCTTGGAGATGTCCGCCGCGGCCGCCACCTCCGCCACGGAGACCTTGTCGAAGCCGCGCTCCAGGAACATCGCGATCGCGGCATCGGAGATCGCCCGGTAGGTGAGCTGCTTCTTCCGCTCCCGCAGACTGATCCGGGGCGGGGCGACCGACTCCCCACGCTCCCGGCCCTGTTCGCGGCCCTGTTCCCGAACCTGTTTCCGGCCACGCTCCCGGCCCGGCGCCCGCGTCCCTTCTCCCACCGCCCCGGCGGCGCTTCCGTTTCCGCTTCCGCCGAAGGCCGTCTCTCCGCTCATGACCATGAAGCGTACGCCCTTGACCTCGGCCGGACTTGATGTCGCGGGCACGACAGCGCCGTCCGGTCAGCCCTCCCGGACCGTCCTCCGGATCAGCGCCTCGACACCGTCCAGCAGGGTCGCCAGGCCGAAGGTGAACTCGTAGTCGGGGTCGTCCGGTTCGCTCATCACGCCGGAGGCCAGCAGCCGGTGGATCGCGGGGTGGCGGGCCGGGTCGACCAGGCGGCGGAGGGTGCGCTCGTGGCCCGCGACCACCTCCTCCGGGGAGACGCCCCGCGCGGTGACGGCGGCGGAGAGGTCGCTCATCAGCAACGCCTCGCTGCGCACGAAGTTGGAGACCAGCAGGATCACCGAGATCTTGTCGCCCTCCCCGAGCCCGCTGCCCTCCAGCGCCTGGAGCCCCTGCTCCCACCAGGCGAGCGAGTTCGGGGTGGCGGGCGGCCCGCCGATCGGGATGCGCAGGACCCAGAGGTTGGCCAGAAACCGCGCACGCTGCCCGACCGCCCACTCCGTGAGCGCGGCACGCCACCCCGCCCCGGACTCCAGGGCGGGCAGCGGGTCCGGCGGTCCGACGGCGGCCTCCTGCATCAGGACGTACAGCTCGTCCTTGGCGGAGACGTACCGGTAGAGCGACATCGTGGAGGCGCCGACCTCCTGCGCGACCCGCCCCATCGACACGGCGGCGAGCCCTTCGGCCGCCGCCACGGCCACCGCCGCCGCAACGATCCGCTCCAGGCTCAGTCCGGGCTTGGGCCCCTTCGCCGGGCGCTCCCGCAGCCCCCAGGCGGCCTCGATGGAGGCCGGGAGGTCACCGCCGCCGGTGCTGCTCTTCTCCGCCACCGCATCCCCTCGCCACGTTCCGCGCGCCCCCGTGCTCCTTGACCCCATCCTAGAGATGCGTAATCCTTACGCAATAACGCGTATGCCATACGCAGAAGGGGGCCAGGCCATGACCAGCCCGACCGCGGCGAACCCGCCCGCAGAGGACCCGTCCGCAGGGAACGCATCCACGGAGAACCGGGGCACGGGAAATCCGTCCACGGAGAACCCGGGCACGAGGAACCCGGCCACCCGGAAGACAGCCGCACGGAACCCGGCCGCGGAGAGCGGGTACGCCATCGAGGCGTACGGCCTCACCAAGTCCTACGGAAAGTCCGCCGTACGCGTCCTCGACGGCCTCGACCTCCGTGTCGGGCGCGGCGGCGTCTTCGCCCTGCTCGGCCCGAACGGGGCGGGCAAGACCACCGCCGTACGGATCCTCGCCACGCTCACCACCGCCGACTCCGGCAGCGCCCGCGTCGCCGGGTACGACGTCACCGCCGAGCGGAGCGCGGTGCGCCGGGCGATCAGCCTCACCGGCCAGTTCGCCGCCGTCGACGAGACCCAGACCGGCGAGGAGAACCTGCGGATGATGGCCCGGCTCACCGGCCTCTCCCGCACCGCCGCCCGCCGCCGGGCCGCCGAACTCCTGGAGCGCTTCCACCTCACCGGTGCGGCCCGGCGCCCCGTCGCCACGTACTCCGGAGGCATGCGCCGCCGCCTCGACCTGGCCGCCGGGCTCACCGGCTCACCGGAGCCCGGGGTCTTCTTCCTGGACGAGCCGACGACCGGGCTCGACCCGCGCAGCCGCCAGAGCCTGTGGGAGGTGGTCCGGGAGCTGGCAGGGCGCGGGGCCGGCGTCCTGCTCACCACCCAGTATCTGGAGGAGGCCGACCGCCTCGCGGACCGGATCGCCCTGCTCCACAAGGGCCGCGTGGCCGCCGAGGGCACCGCGGCCGACCTCAAGGGCGCCATCGCGGGACACCGCCTCGACCTGGTCCTGACCAGCCGCGAGGCCTACCTCCGCCTCTCCGTGCGCGCGGTCCACCACTCCCCCGAGACGCTGACCCTCGGGCTCCCCACGGACGGCAGCGCCGCCCACGTCCGCGCCCTGCTCGACGAGATCGACCCGGCGGGCACCGAGATCGACCGCTTCACCGTGCACAGCGCGACCCTCGACGACGTCTTCCTGGCCCTCACCTCGGAGGTACCCGCCCATGCCTGACACGGCCGCCCTCCGCCCGCCGGGCGCCCCCGGAACCCCCGTCCCCCCGGGCCGGGCGCCCGGCCCGCTCACCCACGCGGCCGTCCTGGCCGCCCGCAGCGTACGCATCAGCCGCCGGAACACCGACGCGCTGATCATGTCGCTGGCCCTGCCGATCATGCTGATGCTGATCTTCGTCTACTTCTTCGGCGGGGCGATCCGGACCTCGGCGCTCTACGACTCGTACGTCATGTACGTCGTCCCGGGCGTCATCCTCCTCTGCGCCGGGTTCGGGGCCGCGACCACCGCCACCGCCGTCAGCGAGGACATGAAGGGCGGCATCATCGACCGCTTCCGCTCCGTGGACGTGGGCGGGACGCCGATCCTGGCCGGCCATGTGGCGGCGAGCACCGTCCGCAACCTCTGCGCCACCGCCGTCGTCTTCGGCGTCGCCCTGCTGATCGGCTTCCGCCCGGCGGCCACCTGGGACGGCTGGCTGCTCGCCGCCACCGTCCTGGTCGCCTACATCGTGGCGCTGTCCTGGATCTCGGCCGCGATCGGGCTGCTGGCCCGCTCCCCGGAGGCGGCGAGCGGGTTCACCTTCTTCATGTCGTTCCTGCCCTACCCCAGCAGCGCGTTCGTCCAGGTCGAATCGATGCCGAGCTGGCTCCACGGCTTCGCCGAGCACCAGCCGATCACCCCGGCCATCGAGTCCCTGCGCGGGCTCCTGCTGGGCCAGGAGGTGGGCAACACCCCCTGGATCGCCTTGGCTTGGGCCGGGGGCATGCTGGCGGTGGCGCTCGGCGCCTCGGGGGTGCTGTTCCGCGTACGGGCGCGCTGAGGAACAGGGGAACGAACGGCAGGGCGGGCGTACGTACGCTGTTCAGGCGGCCGGTACGGACGCGTCGGGGCCCGCCGGGGGCCGACAGGAGCCGCCGGGGACCCTCGGGAGCCGCCGGGGCCCTCGGAAGCCGTCGGCTCAGAAGATGTCCGGGCACCAAGGGCGCCGCCCCGTACGGAACACGGCGTCCACCCGCTCCGCCGCACCGGTCCGCAGTTCGTCGGCGCGCCCCAGGTCCACCAGCCGCCGCGCCGACCCGTCGCCCAGGTACAGGGACGCCAACTCCCCCGCCCCCAGCGCCAGATCGGCGCTCCGGGTGGTCGGGGTGCAGCGCGCGCCCTCGGGCGAGGCGTCCAGCAGGAAGCGCCCCTGCGCCATGCCCCCGTCGTCCCGGACGTCGAGCACGAGCGACGCCTCGTTCCCGTAGCTCCGGGCCTCCAGCGCGCGCTCGACATCCAGCAGCCGCAGCCAGAGCCAGTCGGCGTGGGTGACGGTCCGGGCGGCCCGGGGGTCGGGCAGGAAGTCCGGGAGCAGGTCGTCGGGGGCGCGGTAGCCGGAGCGGACGGTGGTGACCCAGTCGACGGAGCAGAGGAAGTGCCACAGCGCGCGCTCGGCGGCCGGGGTGAGCGCGATCAGGTCCCGTACGGTCGCGGTGTTCAGGGGCTGCTTGCCGTCGCCCCACTTGTCGTCGGTGCCGTAGACCATCAGGCCGTCGACCTCGCCGTCCGCGGTCCGGTGGATGACGTAGAACGGCTCGGTCCACTTCTCGTGGGCCGGGAAGACCGCCGCACCCGTATGCACCTTCCACCAGCGCTCGCTGCGGCTGACGACACCGGGGCGCAGGGCCGCCAGCCGGGTGTGCAGCTCGGGGCCGTACTTGCGGACGTCGGCACCGTCCACCAGCTCGATCCGCCCGCCGCCCGCCGGCTGCCCCGAGCGGCGCGGGTCGAGTCCGGCGCGGGGGACGGCCACCTCCCACTCGGTGGTCCAGGTGGCGGGGCCGAAGCCGAACCGGCCGTAGATCGGGTACTCCGCGGCGATCAGGGTCGCGACCACCTCGCCCCGCTCCCGGGCGGCCGCGAGGTCGCCCGCCATCATCCGGCTGAGCAGCCCGCGCCGGCGGTGGGTGGGGCTCACCGTCACCCCGCTGACCGCGTCGGCCGCGACGGTGGCGCCGCCCACCACGGTGAGCCGCTGGGCGAACGAGCGGAACGTGGCCACGCACCGCCCGGCGTCGAACGCGCCCTGGAGCCGGGTGAGGTCGTTGTCGGGGTCGGCCAGGCGGTCGGCGACGTCCTCCTCGGTCGGTGAACCGGCCGTCAGGAACCCGTTCTGCACCGCCCGCAGCCAGTCGGGGTAGTCGGACGAGGTGACCGTGCGGACGTCGAGGCTCATACCGTCACGCTAGGCAGACCCGTCCCGGAATGTCGCGCGATTTTCCCCGCGAGTGCCTCACCGTCCCCCACGCGGAAGACCAGGTGGGCGCCGCGCCCGCAACCCAGAGCACCGCTCCCGTACCGGAGCACGGAACACCGCGCCGCGCGCCGTCCACCGCCCGCCGTCCGCCGCCCGAGATCCGGAGCACCGCTCACGGACCGGATCACCGCTCACGGACCAGAGCACCGCTCACGGACCGGAGCGCTGAACACCGCCACACCCCCCGCCCAACCCCCGGAGCACCGCTCCCGAACCGGAGCACGAAACACCGCCCCAACCCTCACCCGCCCCTGGAGCACCGCTCCCACCCGAGAACACCGCCCCGAACCGGAGCACCGCTCCTGACTCAGGAAACCGCCCAACCCTCGGAGCACCACTCCCGCCCGAGAGCATCACTCCCGCCCGAGAGCACCGCTCCCGGTTCAGAACGCCGCCCGAACCCGGAGCACCGCTCCCCGTTCAGAACGCCGCCCGTATCTCCCCGACCTCCGCCGCGCCGCCGAGCAGCGGCGCCCGTCCGATCCGGGCCACCACGGGGGCGTCCACGCCGAGCAGTTCCAGTGCGCGGGCCAGCACCGGGCCGAGCGCCCGGGTCGCCCCGTCGTCGATCTTGAAGGCGAGGGCCCGCCCGTCGGCCAGCGCCACCGCCTGCACGGCCTCGGCGCCCATCTTGGAGAGCGTCCCCGGGACCTCGCTCATCAGCCAGGTGTCGGGGCGCCGGGTGCCCGCCACGTACTCCGGGTGGGCGCGCATCGCGTCCGCGACCCGGCGTTCCGCGCTGCCCGGCTCGGCCAGGACGAAGGACCGGAAGGCGCGGGCGAGGCCGGTCAGCCCGATCGCCATCAGCGGGGCCCCGCAGCCGTCGGTGCCAACCGCCGCGACCGGCTCGCCCGCCGCCTCGGCCACGACCTGGCCGGCCAGCTGCTGGAGGGGGTGGGCGGGGTCGAGGTAGCTCGCGGTGTCCCAGCCGTTGCGGACGCAGACGGCGAGCATGGCGGCGTGCTTGCCGGAGCAGTTCATGGTGATCCGCTCGCGTACGTTCCCGGCGGCGAGGTAGGCCTCGGCGGCGACCGGGTCCAGCGGCAGGTCGGGCGGGGTCTGGAGGTCGTCCGGGGAGAGCCCGTGCTCGGCGAGCATCTTCCGTACGAGGTCGAGGTGGAACGGTTCGCCGGAGTGGCTCGCGGCGGCCAGCGCCAGCCGCTCCCCGGACAGCTCCAGGCCCGCCCGCAGGATCGCGGCGGCCTGCATCGGCTTGTTGGAGGAGCGGGGGAAGACCGGGGCGCCGGGGTCACCGAGCGTCCGCTCCACGCTCCCGTCGGCGGCGAGCAGGACCAGCGAACCGCGGTGGTGCCCCTCGGTGAAGCCGGACCGTACGACCTCCGCCAGCACGGGCGGGGCGGGGGCTATCGCGGCAGGGGCGGCGTCGGTGGACGTCATGGTGGCCTTCCGGGAGACGGTCGGTGCGGGCGGTACGAGGCCCGGCGCCACCGGGATCGGGACGGCGGCCGGGTGGTGACGGGGCCCGCCGCCCGGAGGTTCGGCCGGACGGGCGGGTGTGCGGGACCCGCCGCGTTCCGCGGGACCGTTCCAGGATTCCGAAGGGTCGCTTCGGGGCTCCGGAAGGCCGCTTCAGGCGAGCAGGTCGTCCACTTGGGCTTCCCCGTCACGGTACCTGCGGGCGATCTCCGCGCTGCAATCGTCCGTCGTGCGCTGCAGCTCATGGCGGCGCCGGGAGACCTGCTGCTCGTAGCGGACCAGCCGGCCCATCGCGTCGTGCAGCTCCTCGTCCGTCCGGGCGGCCAGGTCCGACAGCTCCACCTCCGCGAGGTTCTCGGCGGCAAGCTGCCGGAACTCGTCGCCGCGCGGGGTCGTCACCGTGACGTGCCGGGCGGAGGTGCGGTGCCGGGACGGGGCGTCGGCCAGGATCTCCGAGAGCCGGTCCACCACCGGGGCCTCGGGCACCGGCGCCTGCGGGTCCCGCCTGCGGGTCAGCTCGGCGCGGAGGATGTCGATCCGGCCCTGGACCAGCCGGCGTACATAGCTGAGATCGGCCTCGTCCCGCTGCGCTTCCCGGCGCAGGGTCCGCAGCTCCGGCAGCCGCAGCCCGCCGAACCCGGCCTCCCCGCCGCCCTGTTCCGGCACGGACGCGAGCCCGCCGGGCAGAATGGGCCGTACGGGTGAGCGCAGGGTGCCGGTGCTGGTGCCCGCGCCGGCACTCCTCCCGGTACCGGCGGGAATGCCGCCGGTCGGTGCGCCCGGTGCGGGCCCGGGAGATTGTCCGGCTCCATAGGTACTCATGCTGTTCCGTCCCCTCGACCGGTGCGTCGGCACACCGACATCGTGCATGGTGCCACCCTGCAAGGTGCCCCCGCAGACACTCTGTACCCGTTCAGCCCAAGATAGGTTGGTCTGTATGCGTGCAGTGGTACAGCGAGTGGACGGCGCCAGCGTCTCGGTGGCCGGGACGGGCGAGAACCCCGGGGCCGACGGTGTCGTCGGCGAGATCATCGGCGAGGGCCTGTGTGTGCTGGTCGGAGTCACCCATGACGACACCCCGGAGAAGGCGGCCCAGCTGGCCCGCAAGCTCTGGTCGGTCCGCATCCTGGAGGGCGAGAAGTCCTGTTCGGATGTGAATGCCCCCCTCCTGGTGATTTCGCAGTTCACCCTCTACGGGGACGCCCGCAAGGGCCGCCGCCCCACCTGGAACGCCGCCGCTCCCGGCGAGGTGGCCGAGCCGCTGGTCGACGAGGTGGTGGCGCGGCTGCGGGCGCTGGGCGCGCAGGTGGCGACGGGCAGGTTCGGAGCGGACATGCGCGTCTCGCTCACGAACCACGGCCCGTTCACGGTGATCATCGAGGTGTGACGGTACGACGGCGGCACCGGGCCGCAGCGTGGACGGCGGACGGCCCCCGGCCCATCCGCCTGCGGCCCGCCGCCCTATGCCCTGCGCCCTGCGGCCCGCCGCCGTACGCCTCACGGCCCGACGCTCGACGACGTACGGCCCGGCGCCCGACAGCGTGACGTGACGTACGGCCTGCGGCCCGAGCGGGAAGGCGTACGCGTACGCCCTACGGCTCGACCACCGTCTCCTGCGCCGCCGCCGTGTCCCCCGCGAGCAGCTCCGCGTCCACGGCCACGTTCCGCTTGACCAGCGCCAGGGCGATCGGGCCCAGCTCGTGGTGGCGGGCCGAGGTGGTGATGAAGCCGAGCTGGCGGCCCTCCTCGCCGTCGGCGGCCAGCCGGACGGGCGTCCCGTGGCCGGGCAGGTGCACCTCGCTGCCGTCCAGGTGCAGGAAGACCAGCCGGCGCGGCGGCTTCCCCAGGTTGTGGACGCGGGCGACGGTCTCCTGGCCCCGGTAGCACCCCTTCTGGAGGTGGACGGCGGTGCCGATCCACCCCAGCTCGTGCGGGATGGTGCGGTGGTCGGTCTCGAAGCCGACGCGCGGCCGGTGCGCCTCGACGCGCAGCGCCTCGTACGCCAGGATCCCGGCGACCGGGCCGTTGGCGGCGGCGTACGCCTCCAGGTCGGCGCGCGGCAGGAAGACGTCCCGGCCCTGCGGGGTCTCCCGTACGGTCGCCCCGTCCGGGACCTCCGCGATGGAGCCGGCCGGGAGGTGCACGACGGCGATGTCCTCGGTGCGGTCGGCGACCTCGACCCGGTAGAAGAACTTCATCGACTCCAGGTAGGCGATCAACTCGCCCTGGGTGCCGGGTTCGACGTGCATCCACACCGTCGTCCCGTCGTCGACGAGATACATGGCGTGCTCGATGTGCCCGTTGGCGGAGAGGATCAGGGCCTCGGTCGCCCGGTGCGGGGCGAGGTCGCTGACGTGCTGGGTGAGCAGCAGGTGCAGCCAGCTCAGCCGGTCGTCGCCGCTGACGGTGACGACACCGCGGTGGGAGAGGTCGACCAGGCCGGTGCCGTCCGCGAGGGCGCGTTGCTCGCGGAACAGATCGCCGTAGTGTGCGGCGACACCTTCGTCGCGGCCCTCGGCCGCGACGGCACCGGGCAGGGACAGCAGGGGGCTCTTCATACCGCCCAGCCTACGACTCGGGCTTCTCGTCCTTCGCGGCCGTACAGGCCCGGCACCGGCCGAAGATCGCGAAGTGCTTCATGTCGGTGTCGAACCCGAAGTCGGCGCGGAGCTTCTCGGTGAACTCGGTGACGACGGAGAGGTCCGCCTCGATGACCTCCTGGCAGTCCCGGCAGACCAGGTGGATGTGGTGGTGGCGGTCGGCCAGGTGGTAGGTCGGGGCGCCGTGCCCGAGGTGGGCGTGGCTGACGAGGCCCAGCTCCTCCAGGAGCTCCAGGGTCCGGTAGACCGTGGAGATGTTCACCCCGGACGCGGTCTTGCGCACCTCGCACAGGATGTCGTCCGGGGTCGCGTGCTCCAGGGCGTCGACCGCCTCCAGGACGAGCTGACGCTGCGGCGTCAGCCGGTAGCCACGCTGCCGAAGATCGGTCTTCCAGTCGGTGCTCACCACAGGCCCAGTGTAGGACGGGCGAGCAACCGGCCAGGAGGGGTCGTGCGTACAGCGCCGTACGGGGCCGCGCAGGGTCGTAAAGGGCCGTGCGGGGCCGTGCGGGGCCGTGCGGGACCTACTTGAAGAACGCGATGCCGTCGTCCGGCATGTCCGGGAGGTTCCGGGCCATCTCCGCGACCTCTTCCGGGGTGACGACCTTCTTCAGGTGCGCCGACATGTACGGCCGCAGCTCGACGTCGGGGGTCGACTTCTCCCCGACCCACATGAGGTCGCTGTTCACGTACCCGTAGAGCCGCTTGCCCCCGCTGTACGGGCCGGAGGCCGCGGTGCGGGCGACCGCGTCGGTGACCAGGTCGATCTGCGGCTTCTGGTGCGCCAGCTCGCCGTACCAGATCTCGACGACGCCCTGGTCCCGGACCATGACGATCTCGACCTTGCGGTCCTTGTCGACGCGCCAGTAGCCGGACTCGGACTCCAGCGGGCGGACCTGGTTGCCCTCGCCGTCCAGGACCCAGGTGTGGGAGACGTACTCCAGGAAGTCACGGCCGTCGTGGCTGAACGTGACCTCCTGGCCGAAGTTGCACTTCTCGGCGCCGGGGAAGTCGGAGACGCCCGCACCCGCCCACTTGCCGATGAGGAAGGCCAGCGGGACGAGGTCCGGGTGGAGGTCGGACGGGATCTCGATCATGAGCGGCTCAGACGATCTGTGAGGGAGGGGCGGAACGATCGGGTACGGCGGCGGGTCAGCGCTGGCCCTGGTACAGCTTCTTCACGGCGACGACCGTGAAGGCGAGCACGCCGACGCAGACCAGGATCAGCAGGGCGGAGAAGAATGCCTCAAGCACGGGGGCTCCTCGGAATGAGCGGTATGGCGGCAGTACAGGGCCGGGCCCCAGCCTAATGGGTGGGGCCCGGCCCCTCTCGTCCAGGGATGGGCCGAACGGCGTCACCGCCGCCCGGCCCGTCCTTCCTCCCCGGGCTGCGCGCCTCAGCCCAGCAGCTGGTTCTGCAGGATCACGGTCTGCTGGAACGGGATCCGCGCCGCCCCCGCCTTGCCGGGGCGCTCGTGGACGATCAGGGCGAGCGTGTCACCGGCGACGGCGTACGCCTGGCGCAGATGTTCTTCGCCCTGCGGGGCCTTCACGGTGAACACGTACGATGCCACCCCCTCCACCGCCCGCGTGGACTTCCAGGTCGTGTCGAACGCGACCTCTTCCGCCCCGGCCAGCGGCCAGCGCATCGTCACCCCGATGCTCAGTTCCCGCTGTACGTCGGTGACGGCACCGGCCGAGTCGAACCGGAGCAGATAGATCCGGGCGCGGGTGCCGTCGGGCATGGTCCAGCCGCGGGCCGCGATGTGGCGGGGCGGGATGTCGGTCAGGAGCTGGTCCAGCTCGTCGCGGTCCTCGGCCCGGTACTCGGCGAGGAACCGTTCCTGCTTGACCCAGCCACCGTTCAGCGCCTTGTCCGGGGTGGACCCGGCCGGTGCGGGCAGCAGCAGCTCGCGCAGGTCCGCGTGGTGGATCTGCGCCGCGTTGGCCTCGGTGAACGGGCGGGGCGAGCCGGCCGGGAGCGCGGGGAGGGAGAGCTTCGGGTACGCCCAGCGCCCGTCGCCCTCGGTGGCGAGCCCGGGGACGTCGCCCCGCTCGGCCGAGGTGATCGCCAGTGCCGTCCCCGTACCGAGCCCGCCGAACACGAGCACCGCCGCCGTCCACCGCGCCACGGCCCGCAGGGCGCGGCGGGGCGCGCGGGCGGCGGCGGGAGCCTCCGGAGCGGCCGGGGACAGGGTGGGTGCGGCGGCCTCCGCCGACGGGACGGAGGCGGGCTCCACGGTCTGCTGGTCGCTCATCTGATCGCTCATACGGACATCCCCGGGGACGTGATGTGGTCCAGCTGCTGCTTCACCAGGTCGGTGACCGTGGCCGCGCGGAGCGGCTTGGGGCCGTCCGCCTGGAAGGTCACCGATGTCCCGCCCTCGTACGCGTAGCAGGCGATGCTGTCGACCGGGTTCTCGCGGTCGTCGGGCAGGCGGTAGCAGGTGGCGTTCTTGTGGCCGTCGATCTTCGGCCCCTTGTCCAGCACGTCGAATGCCTCCAGGAGGGCGGTCTTCTGCTCGTGGAGGGTGCGGACCGTCCGTGCGTCCTCGGCCTGGGTGACCCGCACGGAGAGCACCAGGTCGCCGGAGTCGGCGGCGTACGAGCGATGGGCGACGCCCCGGACCTTGAGCTTGCCGATGAGCGCGTCGAGCCGGCGGTACTGCTTGGCACTCAGCCCGCGCCCGCCCTCCTCCTTCAGCGCGGCGACGGCGGCCTCCCCGCCGGCCTCACCGTCGTTGCTGAGGCCGGCGAGGTCCGGGCCGAGCCGGTAGCCCTCGGGCACGGGCAGCAGCAGCCTGCTCAGCTCGGTGTCCGCCCTGCCGCGGTCGGCCTTCGCCGCGGGATCGGGGCCCGGCTCCGGGGCGCCGTCGTCCCATACGGCCGTCTCGACGGTCCGGTCGGCGCCGTTCACGGCCTGGGCCGTATAGGCGGCGGCGCCGCCCGCCGCGGCGAGGACCAGCACGAGCGGCAGCACGGTGGCCACGGCCCGTCGGCGCTTCGGGGCGGAGGGCTCCGGCGCGGCGGGCGCTTCCGGAGTGGTGGACGCCTCCGGAGCGGTGGAAGTGATCTCGGCGTCGTCGCTCACAGGCGCTCCAGCTGTCGTTCGGCGAGGACGCGGATGTCCTTCTTGCTGATGGGCTTCACATCGCTGATGCCGATGTCGACCATGACGTCTCCGCGTACGGCCAGCGCCCTGGCCCGGTAGAAGGGCAGGTAGCCGGCCTCCCGCTCGACGGGGTAGAGGAAGTAGCGCCCCTGGCCGGTGCCTTCGATCGGATCCCCGGCGTTACCGGCCCCCTCCTCCGCCTCCGGCATGTAGGAGAGCTGCGTGGCGAGGTGATCGGGGGCGTAGCTGTCCAGGCCCGGCCTGAACTGGACCAGGGCGAGATGGGTGTACCGGTCCTTCTGTACCCACTCGGTCGCCGCGACCCGGCGCAGACCGCTCTCGGTGAAGTACCGGAACATGCCCTCCCCGTCCTTGAAGTACCGGGCGTACTCCGCGTAAGGCATCCATTCGCCGCCCTTGCGGGGGTAGTCCGGAGAGGCCTCCGCCCCCTTGGGCCGCTCCAGGAGCAGCTTGCGCAGGTCCCCGTCCGTCCGGACCCGCCGGTCCTCGGCGGCGGGCAGCGGGGCCGGGGCCCTGTCGGCCGCGAGCGGCTTCGCCGGGTAGGCCAGGCCGGGCTGGGAGAGGGCGGGCAGGGGCGTCGGTGGCCGCTGGGACTGGATGCCGTAGCCGACGGCGGTGCCGCCGGAGATCCCGAGCAGGGCCGCGGCGGCGATGATCAGTGCCGTGCGGCCCCGGGGTCTGCTGGTGGGCGAAACGGTGTCGTTCGGTTCCAAAAGGGGTCCCCCCGTAGCGAGTTCGAAGCGCGGCGGACGCATCCGCGCGCACAGATGACTCGCAGGTCAGGGGGGAGGTTGTCCGGTGGAGGATTACAGTTCGGTGTATGTCGAAGAAGCTCGTGATCAAGGTGACCGCCGGGCCCGAGGCCGCCGAGCGCTGCTCGCAGGCCTTCACCGTGGCGGCGGTGGCCGTGGCCAGTGGCGTGGAGGTCTCGCTCTGGCTGACCGGGGAGTCGTCGTGGTTCGCGCTGCCGGGCCGGGCCGCCGAGTTCGAGCTGCCGCACGCCGCCCCGCTGCCCGATCTGATCGACTCGATCCTGGCGGGCGGCCGGGTCACCCTCTGCACGCAGTGTGCGGCGCGGCGGGAGATCACGGAGCAGGACGTGCTGAAGGGCGTACGGATCGCGGGGGCGCAGGTCTTCGTGCAGGAGGCCATGGCGGACGGCACGCAGGCGCTCGTCTACTGACCGTCCCCCGTATCCGACCCTGGCTCAGTACCGCTTCCTGCCGTCCAGCTCGTCCCACCACTCGTCGGACTCCGGGTCGCCGGAGGGGTCGTCCCACCACCGGTCCTCCGGCCCCCGCCGGTTGGCGAGTATCGCGGCGACGGGCGGGATCACCATCGCTACCAGGCACATCGCGATGGCGGCGGGCATCGACCAGAGACGGACGACGGCCCAGGCGGAGACGAAGAGGACGACGCATCCGCCCATCAGGAGGAAGTAGTTCCGCCGGCGTCGGGCGTACATGCCTCCAGCGTAGGACGGTCGCCGGGCCTCCGTGACAGAACGACCCGGAACGGCGCGGAACAGCCCGGGAACCGCCCGGAACGGCGCGAAGGGCCGCACCCCGCGTCAGGTGGCGTCCAACCCCCTGGGGTGCGGCCCTTCGGCCGTATCGGTGCCGTCGGTCGGACGGCCGTGCCGCGGATCAGACGGCGATCGCGACCTCGGAGAGCCCGCCGGTCTGCGCGACGACCGTGCGGTCGGCGCTGCCGCCCGGAACCAGGGCGCGGAGCGTCCAGGTGCCCTCGGCCGCGTAGAAGCGGAACTGTCCGGTCGCCGAGGTCGGGACCTCGGCGGTGAACTCGCCGGTCGAGTCCAGCAGGCGGACGTAACCGGTGACGGGCTCGCCGTCGCGGGTCACGCTGCCCTGGATGGTGGTCTCACCGGGCTTGATCGTCGAAGCGTCGGGGCCGCCGGCCTTTGCTCCACACATGGTTCTGTCCTTCTGGTCGGGTCGTGCGGGTCGGTCGGGTCGGTCGGCTACTTGGCGGGGCCCAGCTCGATCGGCACGCCGACGAGGGAGCCGTACTCGGTCCAGGAACCGTCGTAGTTCTTGACGTTCTCCTGGCCCAGCAGCTCGTGCAGGACGAACCAGGTGAGCGCGGAACGCTCACCGATGCGGCAGTAGGCGATGGTGTCCTTCGCCAGGTCGACCTGCTCGGCCTCGTAGAGGGCCTTCAGCTCGTCGTCCGACTTGAAGGTGCCGTCGTCGTTGGCGTTCTTCGACCACGGGATGTTGCGGGCGCTCGGCACGTGGCCGGGGCGCTGCGACTGCTCCTGCGGGAGGTGCGCCGGGGCGAGCAGCTTGCCGCTGAACTCGTCGGGCGAGCGCACGTCGACCAGGTTCTGGCTGCCGATGGCCTTCACGACGTCGTCGCGGTAGGCACGGATCGACTCGTCCTGCGGCTTGGCCTTGTACTCGGTGGCCGGGCGCGTCGGGACGGCGTCGGTCAGGTCGCGGGAGTCCAGCTCCCACTTCTTGCGGCCGCCGTCGAGGAGCTTGACGTTCTCGTGGCCGTACAGCTTGAAGTACCAGTAGGCGTAGGACGCGAACCAGTTGTTGTTGCCGCCGTAGAGGACGACCAGCGTGTCGTTGGCGATGCCCTTCTCGCTGAGCAGCTTCTCGAAGCCGGCCTGGTCCACGAAGTCACGGCGGACCGGGTCCTGGAGGTCCTTCGTCCAGTCGATCCGGATCGCGTTCTTGATGTGGTTCTTCTCGTACGCCGAGGTGTCCTCGTCGACCTCGACGATGGCAACCTGCGGGTCGTCGAGGTGGGCCTCGACCCAGTCGGCGTCTACCAGGACGTCGCTGCGGCTCATGTTCTTCTCCTCCGGGGCAGTCTGCGGCGGGGTGGTGCGAGATGCGGAGTGCGTGGTGCGGGTGTGCGGGGTGTACACGCGGACGGACGGAGCGTGGCGCGTACGGGCACGGGGGCCGGCCCCGACAGTGCGGTCGAAGGGCCGGGAGCGGCGGGACGGACGAACGTCCCGCTCAGGAGGTGCGACAGAGCATGGCGGCGACGCGGCACAGGTCTACTGCCCGCCGCTTCGTGAGATCCGCCTGTCGCTTCATGCGTCCGATCGTAGGGAGGTACGGGCGGAGATGTCACCGTCGTGTCGCATGGTGAGACGCGATCATCCATGATGCGAGATGCGAGGGCGGCGCATGCACCCCGGAGCCGGTTCCCCGCCGCTCCCCCGCCGCCACGCATCTACGGAACGGACATCGCCGTCTCACTATGCGGAGAGGTCAGCCCGTCAGCGAGACGTCCGAGCCCTCCAGCGCGATCTCCAGGCCCTTCTCCGTGACCTGGGTCTTCCGCAGCTCCAGCCCCTTCGGCAGACCGTCGATGTCGCGCTCGAAGTCCGTCTTCTGGCGCACCAGCTGCTCCACGCCCGGAATGCCCTCGCCCGGCACCTCGTCCGCGCGCACCTTGACCGTGTCGCCGTCGACCTGGGTCACCGTGGAGAGCACGCTGCGGGAGATCGAGCGGCCGAGGACCTCGACCGTGCCGGTGACCTTCACCTTGCCGTCGCCGCCGTACGCGACGGTGACGCCGTCGTCCGCCGCGGCCGTCAGGTCCTTGTACGAGACGAGGGCGGTGCCGGTGGCACGGGCCGCCGTGGCGGTGGAGTAACCGGCGCCGAGCTTCACGTCGTACAGCTCGGCCCGGACCTCGTCGACCCGGACCGCGCGGCCGCCGGCCTCGGTCCGCATCCCGCTGAGGGAGACGTCCACCCGGTCGAGCCGGGAGGCGGCGACCTGGGTGAGGAAGGGGAAGCCCTTGATCGATATCTCGGTCTTCCCGGCGCTGCCCCCGCTGATACTGACCCGGTCCTCGGCCTCCGACTCCGCGAGATGGACGGCCACCCGGTCGACGGCGACGAAGATCCCGCCGACCACCACCAGCAGGACCAGCAGTATTCGCAGTGCGCGCATGTGTGTCGTTCCCCCACCTCAGCCGTACGGTCGGTCCCCCGGGTGATCGACGAGCGGCGCCCCCCGATCGGTTCCCGGGGCGGTTACCCCGTTGAGTACACGTCAGACCAGCGCGCGGCCGATCAGGTAGACCGCGGGGGCCGCCGCGGTGAGCGGCAGCGCCACCCCGGCCGTCATGTGGACGAAGCGCGACGGGTAGTCGTAGCTCGCCACCCGCAGCCCGACCAGCGCGCAGACGCCCGCCGCGAGGCCGAGCAGCGCGCCCTGGCCGCCGTACTCCGTGAGACCGCCCGTCGCGACACCCGCACCCGCGCCCGCGAGCAGCGCCACCACGACCGACGCGACGCCGGGGAGCGGGAGGGCCCGGGCGAGCACGGCGGCCGCGACCGCCACACCGCCGACCACCACGGCGTCCCCGGCCGCCGCGAGGTGCCCGGCGGCCAGGACCGCGAGGGCCGCCGAGACGACCGTGGCCATCAGGCCGTACAGCCGCTCGTCGGCGGCCGCGTGGCTGCGGAGCTGGAGGACCACGGTGAGCAGCACCCAGACGCCCAGCGTGCCCAGGAGCGCGGCGGGCCCGTGCTCCCGGCCCGCCGTGAGGAGCGCGACATCGGCGACGAGACCGCCGGCGAAGGCGAGCGCGATGCCCTGGCGGGCGGGCCACATGCCGTTGAGCCGGAACCACCCGGCGGCCGTCAGCGCCTGGAGCAGGACGAGCGGGACGAGCAGGGCGTACGTGCCGATGGCCGCGCCGCCCGCGAGGAGCAGGCCGAGCCCGGCGGTGAGCGCGGCGGGCTGCATCCCGGGCGCGATGATCGGGGACCGCCCCTCGGCCCTGGCCCGCTGGGCGTCGGTGATCCGGGCGTTGCCGAGGGTGGTGGGCGCGCTGTAGCCGGAGTCGTCGAGCCGGGCGGCCTGCGGCTGTGCCGGGGCCTGCGACGCGGGTGCGGGAGTGGCTGAGGCCGAGGCCTGGGCCGGGGCCTCGGGCGGCAGCGGGAGGGAGCCGGAGGCGCCCTGCGGGGGCACGTACGCGGTGTCGGCGGCGGAGGGCACCGGCTGGTGGGGCTGGTGCTCAGGCTGGGCGGCCGGGGGCTGGGGCCGGCCCTGGTGCTGAGGGTGCTGGGGCGACTGAGGCTGGTGGGGCTGGCCGTACTGCCCCTCCTGATACTGCGGCTCCCCGTACTGCGCCCGCTGCTGGGGCTCCTGGTACGGCTGGGGCGCTTGGTACGGCTGCGACGGCTGAGCCATCCCGTACGCACCCGAACCCTGCCCGCCCCCGTACGAACCGGAGCCCTGGCCTCCTCCGTACGACCCGGAGCCCTGCCCGTCGCCGTACGACCCGGAGCCCTGCCCGTCCCCGTACGCGCCCGCCCCCGCCCCGTACGCCACCGGCCGAGGCGCACCGTACGCGTCCGGCTCCGGCTGTCCGTACCCCTGAGGCGCCGCGTCCCGCCGGATCGTCGGCTGGTACTGGGTGTCCCAGGTCGGCGCCTGCCAGGTCTGGGTCGCGCCCTGGTCGAAGGAGCCCGGCTCCTGGGGCAGGGCCGACTGCCCGGCCGTCCCGTCGGGCCAGTGCTGCTGCGCGGGCTGATGCGGCTGCGGCTGCGGCTGCGGCTGCGTCACAGGCGACGTCGGAACGGACGACTGCGGCACGGACGACTGCGGCGGCACGGGCGGCTGCTGCCGGGGCTCGTACGGATACGGGTACTGCTGATCGCTGCTGCTCATGGCCTGCGGTTCATCCTCCTGCGAACGGCGGGAGCACCTCGACCGTGCCGCCCTCGGCAAGGCGTACGGTCTCATGCCCACGGGTACCGACGGGATTGCCGTCGATGAGGAACGAGCACCGCTGGAGCACCCGGCTCAGCTCGCCCGGATGCCGTTCGCGTACGGCGTCGAGCGCCTCGGCGAGGGTCGCCGCCGCGTACGGCTCCTCCGCGGTGCCCGCGGCGGCCTTGGCCGCGGCCCAGTAGCGGATCGTCCCCGCTGCCATGGCGCAACTCCTTCGGTCGGTTCGTCGGACGCGTCGTGCGTCGGCCCTCCATGATGGGTCACGCGCGCGGCGCGCCCGTCGCCCAGGCGGCGATCCGGGCCAGCAGGGCGTCGTCCGCCGCGTTCTCCGCGTGCCCCATCCCCCGCTCCAGCCACAGCTCCGCTCCACCCTCCCCCGCCGCCTCGGCCAGCATCCGGGGGTGGTCGAGCGGGAAGTAGGGGTCCCGGTCGCCGTGGACGAGGAGCAGCGGGGCCGGGGCGATGAGCGGGACCGCGGCGACCGGGGAGAGCGGCACGGGGTCCCACTCCTCGGTGGCGATCCGGGTACGGAACCCGTACCGCCCGACGAGCCGCCCCGAGGGCCGGGTGACCGCCCAGTGCAGCCGGCGCATCGGGGCCGTGCCCCGGTAGTACCAGCGGGCCGGTGCGCTGACCGAAACCACGGCGTCCGCATACGCGTCACACGGGGCCGCGACGGCGTCCGCCGCCTGCGCGCCGAAGTGCGCCCCCGAATGCTTCGCTGTGCGCCTCTCGCGCTCCGGCACACGATCGGATGCATCCGATGCCCCGGATCCACCCGGGCCGCACCCCGGACTCCGTTTCGAGGAGGGATCCGTATACAGAGCGCCGTGCCGGAGCGCCACGGAGCCGCCCATGGAGAAGCCGACCGTCACGACCCGGGAGTGCCCGAGGGCCCGCGCCCAGCCCACCGCGGCGGCCAGATCCAGCACCTCGCGGTCGCCCACCGTGGAGCGCCCGCCGGACCGTCCGTGCCCCCGGAACGAGAACGTGATCACGGCCGCACGCTGGGAGAACACCCGAGCGGCACGGCGGACGGCAGGGCGGTCGACCGAGCCGGTGAAGCCGTGCGCGACGACGATCGCGGGGATGTCGGCCACCGCCTCCGCACGGGCTCCGGGAGGCGCCCCGGGGCCCGTGCCGGAACCCGCCGTACACGGTTCGTACACCGCCTCGACCGGTACGCCGTCATCCGTCAGCAATGTGGCGAAACGCGGTACCTGCGTGAGCAAGGGAACAGAAGAACCCTGGATCGGACCCTCGGACGCGGAACTCATGTGGGCTATTCTGCTGCGAAGAGGACCTGGGCAATGCAGCCCCCGGGTCCTTTTGTGCTTTCCCGGGCGTTGTTACGCAGACGTTTCGAGAAGCTCAGCGGTCCCCGGGGCGCGGGATCGCACGTAATACCGGCTGACGTACGAAGCAGTGCCGCATACTCCCCCGGGTCCGACCCGGGAGTGCCCCTCTCGCAGGGAACGAGGAGGACCGACGTAATGGGCGAGCGAACCGTGCAACACGATCGACCGAGCCAGGCAGGTGGGCGGCGATGAGTTCACTGCTGCTTCTCACGAACGCACTCCAGCCGTCGACGGAGGTGCTCCCCGCGCTCGGGCTCCTGCTCCACAGCGTGCGGGTGGCCCCGGCCGAGGGCCCGGCCCTGGTGGACACCCCGGGCGCCGACGTGATCCTCATCGACGGGCGCCGCGACCTCCCCCAGGTCCGCTCGCTCTGTCAGCTGCTGCGCTCCACCGGGCCCGGCTGTCCGCTGATCCTCGTCGTCACCGAGGGCGGTCTCGCGGCCGTCACCGCCGACTGGGGCATCGACGACGTCCTGCTGGACACCGCGGGGCCCGCCGAGGTCGAGGCCCGGCTGCGGCTGGCCACCGGCCGCCAGCAGATCACCTCCGACGACTCCCCGATGGAGATCCGCAACGGTGATCTCTCCGTCGACGAGGCCACCTACAGCGCGAAACTCAAAGGCCGGGTCCTGGACCTGACCTTCAAGGAATTCGAACTGCTGAAATACCTGGCGCAGCACCCGGGCCGGGTGTTCACCCGCGCCCAGCTCCTCCAGGAGGTCTGGGGTTACGACTACTTCGGCGGTACGCGGACGGTCGACGTCCACGTCCGGCGGCTGCGCGCGAAGCTGGGCCCCGAGCACGAGTCGCTGATCGGGACCGTCCGCAACGTCGGCTACCGCTTCGTCGTGCCGGAGAAGGTCGAGCGCGCCGCCGAGGAGGCGAAGGAGCGGGCCGCCGGACGGCAGAAGGCCGACGACCCCGTCGCCCGTTCGGAGCAGTCCTCTTCGGCCACGGCGGAGGAAGAAGCCCCGGTCCGGGCTGCCAAGGGATAGGTCCATCCGCGTAGACTGCCGCGCGTGGCCAAGGTGACGCGGGACGATGTGGCGAGACTGGCGGGGACGTCGACCGCGGTCGTCAGCTACGTCATCAACAACGGACCCCGGCCGGTCGCCCCGGCCACGCGCGAGCGGGTGCTCGCCGCGATCAAGCAGCTGGGGTACCGGCCCGACCGGGTCGCCCAGGCCATGGCCTCGCGGCGGACCGACCTCATAGGAATGATCGTCCCGGACGCCCGGCAGCCCTTCTTCGCGGAGATGGCGCACGCGGTCGAACAGGCCGCCGCCGAGCGCGGGAAGATGGTGCTCGTCGGCAACTCCGACTACCGCGACGAGCGCGAGGTCCACTATCTGCGGGCCTTCCTCGGGATGCGCGTCTCCGGCCTGATCCTCGTCAGCCAGGGCCCCAGCGAGCGCGCGGCGGCGGAGATAGAGGCCTGGGACGCCCGGGTCGTGCTGCTGCACGAGCGCCCCGAGGCGATCGACGACGTGGCGGTCGTGACGGACGACGTCGGCGGCGCCCAGCTCGCCACCCGCCATCTGCTGGAGCACGGCCACGCGTACGTGGCGTGCCTCGGCGGCACGGAGGAGACCCCGGCGGTCGGCGACCCGGTCGCGGACCACGTCGAGGGGTGGCGCCGGGCGATGCGGGAGTCCGGCCGCTCGACGGAGGGCCGGCTCTTCCAGGCCCCGTACAACCGGTACGACGCCTATCAGGTGGCCCTCGGGCTGCTCGCCGGCCCGGACCGCCCCCCGGCGATCTTCTGCGCCACGGACGACCAGGCCATCGGGGTGCTGCGGGCCGCGCGCGAGCTGCGCATCGACGTGCCCGGCGAGCTGGCGGTGGCCGGCTTCGACGACGTGAAGGAGGCCGGGCTCACCGATCCGCCGCTGACCACGGTCTTCTCCGACCGCCCGGCGATGGCGCGGGCGGCGGTGGACCTGGTGCTGGACGACTCGCTCCGGGTCGTGGGCTCGCGCCGGGAGCGGCTGAAGCAGTTCCCCTCGGCGCTGGTGGTCCGGCGCTCGTGCGGGTGCGGGGAGCCGACTCCGTAGCACCCCGCCGACGAGGTGGCGGCCCTGGTCCTTCCAGCGGCCCTAGGCGTCCTTCCAGCGGCCCCACGCGTCTTTACAGCGGGCATACGCGCTTCTTCCGGGCTTCTCAGGACGTACTCAGGGTGCTCTCATCTTCGCTCGCGAGGCTGATGCACATGACGGAGAGCCCCCGCCCGAGCGGCGCGCAGACGACGGACCAGGACCCGACCCCGTACCCGTACCCGTACGACAGCACGGCGTACGACGGGACGACGTACAGCAGCACGGCACCCGGCGACACGGCGCCCGGCGGCGGCGCGCACGGCGGGAGCGCGCAGACCCCGGCGTACGGCTCGGCGGCGCACGGCAGCACGGCGCACGACGGCTCGGTTCACGACGGCACGGCGTACGACGGCGCGGTTCACGGCAGCACGGCGTACGACGGTGGTGCGGGCTCGGCTGCGGGCTCGGGCGGCTTCCCGCCGCCGCCCCCGTACGCCCCCACCCCCGCACCCGGTCCCGCCCCCGCCGGCCGGCGCAGGGCCAAGCGCCCGGTGGCGCTGCTGGCGGCGGTCGCGATCGCCGCCGGGGCGATCGGCGGCGGTACGGCGACCCTGATCGGCCAGCTGAACAGCGGCTCCGCCCAGGCGACCGGCTCCCCGGGCACGGTCCGGGGCACCACGGTCTCGCAGAGCAGCAAGGGCACGGTCGCGGGCGTCGCGGAGGCGGTCTCGCCCGCCATCGTCGAGATCGGGGCGGCCTCCTCGGCGGGCAAGTCCACCGGCTCCGGGGTCGTGATCACCGAGGACGGCGAGATCGTCACCAACAACCACGTGATCTCGGGCGCCCAGCAGATCGAGGTCACGCTCTCCACCGGCAAGACCTACACCGCCGATGTCGTGGGCACCGACCCCGACAAGGACCTGGCACTGATCAAGCTGCGCGGCGCGAGCGGGCTGAAGACGGCCGCGCTCGGGGACTCCTCGCAGGTCAAGGTGGGTGACGAGGTCGTGGCGATCGGCTCGCCGGAGGGGCTGACGGGCACGGTCACCAGCGGGATCATCTCGGCACTGGACCGGGACGTGACCATCGCCAAGGACGACTCCGGCAGCTCGGGCCAGGGCCAGGGCAGGCAGGGCGGCGGCCAGCAGTGGCCGTTCGAGTTCGGCGGGCAGCAGTTCAACGGCGACACCGGTGAGCAGACGACCACGTACAAGGCGCTGCAGACCGATGCCTCGCTCAACCCCGGCAACTCCGGCGGCGCGCTGATCAACATGGACGGGGAGATCATCGGGATCAACTCCGCGATGTACTCGCCCAGTTCGTCGGCGGCGGGCAGCGGTTCGTCGGCGGGCAGCGTGGGCCTCGGCTTCGCGATCCCGGTGAACACGCTCAAGGCCGACCTGGACACCCTGCGCGCGGGGAACAACGGCTGACCGTGCGAGGCTGAGAGCTCCCCGCGGACGCGGAGCGGACGGACCAGGCCGGAACGAGAAGAGGACGAGACAGCGATGAGCCCCGCCGAAGACGATCCCCAGCGCATCCTGATCGTCGACGACGAACCTGCCGTACGCGAGGCGCTGCAGCGCAGCCTGGCCTTCGAGGGGTACGGCACCCAGGTCGCGGTCGACGGGTACGACGCCCTGGCGATGGCCGAGGCGTACGGCCCCGACCTCATCGTCCTGGACATCCAGATGCCCCGGATGGACGGCCTCACCGCCGCCCGCCGCATCCGCGCCACCGGCTCCACCACGCCCATCCTCATGCTGACCGCCCGCGACACCGTCGGGGACCGGGTCACCGGCCTGGACGCGGGCGCCGACGACTACCTGGTCAAGCCGTTCGAGCTGGACGAGCTGTTCGCCCGCATCCGGGCCCTGCTGCGCCGCAGCTCGTACGCGTCGGCAGCGGCGGCGGGCGCCCAGGCCCCCGACGACGACGTGCTCTCCTTCGCGGACCTGCGGATGGACCTGGCCACCCGCGAGGTCACCCGGGGCGGCCGGCGGGTGGAGCTGACGCGCACCGAGTTCACGCTGCTGGAGATGTTCCTGTCCCACCCGCGCCAGGTGCTGACCCGGGAGCAGATCCTCAAGGCGGTCTGGGGCTTCGACTTCGAGCCGAGCTCCAACTCCCTGGACGTGTACGTGATGTACCTGCGCCGCAAGACGGAGGCGGGCGGCGAACCGCGCCTGGTCCACACCGTACGCGGGGTGGGGTACGCGCTCCGTGCGGACGGGAGCGGCGAGGCGTGAGCACGGCGGAACCTCCTCCCGCCGACCACGGAAGCGGGGCAACGGGGTCAACCGGGCGGGCCGGGTCCACCGGGTCGGCCAGGCCCGCCGGAGCAACAGGGGCAACAGGGGCAACAGGGGCAACAGGGGCAACAGGGGCCACCAGAGCAGACGGCTCCCCCTCCTCCCCCAGGAGAACCGGGCTGGTCCGCCGCTTCCGCGCCCTCCCGCTGCGCTCGCGGCTCGCGCTGCTGGTCGCCACGGCGGTGGCGGTCGCGGTCGCGGCGGTGGCGGTGGCCTGCTGGGTGACGACGCGCGACCGGCTGACCGAGCAGCTCGACACGACGCTCTCCCAGGTCAAACCGGCCGAGAAGGCGATCGTCGTGCTGACGGCGTCCTGCACGAGCGGGCTGCCCGGCGACCTCCAGATCGTGACGGGCCCGTACACGATCCAGCTGGTCTCCCCGACCGGCAACCGGCCCTGCACGCTGCCGGGCAAGCCCGCCATCCCGGTCCAGGACGAGGACCGGGCCGTCGCGGCCGGGCTGCGCGCGGACGCGACGCACACGACGAAGGCCGAGAACGGCACCGCGATGCGCGTGCACACCGCGCCCGTGCCGGACCGCCCGAACCTGGCGGTCTCCGTGGCCGTCCCGATGGCCCAGGTCACCGACCCGCTCGGCCAGCTCGCCTGGGTGCTGCTGGCGGTCTCCGGGATCGGGGTGATCGGCGCGGGGGCGGCCGGGCTGTGGGTGGCGCGGGCGGGGCTGCGTCCGGTCGACGAGCTGACGGAGGCGGTCGAGCACGTGGCGCGTACGGAGGACCTGACCGTACGGATCCCGGTCGACGGGGAGGACGAGATCGCCCGCCTGTCGAACTCGTTCAACACGATGACGGCCCAGTTGGCGTCCTCGCGGGACCGCCAGGCGCAGCTGATCGCGGACGCGGGCCATGAGCTGCGCACCCCGCTCACCTCGCTGCGGACCAATGTGGAGCTGCTGGCGCGCAGCGACGAGACGGGCCGGGTGATCCCGCCGGAGGACCGCAAGGCGCTGATGGCCTCGGTGAAGGCCCAGATGACGGAGCTGGCCGCGTTGATCGGCGACCTCCAGGAACTGGCCCGCCCCGACGCCGCCCAGCCGGGCCCGCTCCAGGTGGTGGCCCTGCACGACATCACCCGCACCGCCCTGCAACGCGCCCGCCTCCGCGGCCCCGAGCTGACGATCACCGACGACCTGGCCCCCTGGTACGTACGGGCCGAACCGGCGACCCTGGAGCGGGCGATCGTCAACGTCCTGGACAACGCGGTGAAGTTCAGCCCGCCCCGCGCCACGATCGATGTACGCCTGCACCGGGGCGAGCTGACGGTACGCGACCGGGGCCCCGGCATCCCCGCCGAGGAACTCCCCCACGTCTTCGAACGCTTCTGGCGCTCCCCCTCCGCCCGCCAGCTGCCCGGCTCGGGCCTCGGCCTCTCCATCGTGGCCCGCACGGTCCAGCAGGCGGGCGGCGAGATCGCCCTCCGCCCGGCCCCGGACGGCGGCCCGGGCACGACCGCCACGATCAGGCTGCCGGGGGCGCCGACACCGCCGCCGGGGATGTGATGGGCGGGCAGGGGCCGCGCACCCCCTGGCCGCCCGCCCCTCACCCCGCCGGGTTGTGCCGGATCAATGACTCCACCAGCCCGCCCCGCTGGTTCGGGTAGTCCATCGGGACGATGCCGAGCCCCGTCCAGTCGGCCGTCTCGGAGCGTTCGAGGAGCGAGTGCACCTGGGGGTTGAGCCGGTCGGCGTTCCAGCGGGGCGGCATCAGGGCGGCGGTGGAGACGTAGTTCATGAAGAACTTGCCGGGCTGCTGGGCCGCCTTGCGGAACTGGGCCTCGATCTTCGGGTACTTGGCGAACGGCTCCGCCATGTAGTCGTCCTGGATGTCGAAGAGGGCCTGATCGCCGTAACGCACCCCGGGCAGACCGCCGTTGTCGGCCAGCAGCACGACCTTGCCCCGGGCCCCGCCGAGCGAGGGGAGCGTGGAGTCCATGCGGAACAGGGAGCGCCATCCCCGTACGTCCAGGTAGTCGTCGAAGACCGCCCGGAACGCCGCGTCGCTCTCGGAGGAGTACTCCTGCTTGACCCGCATCAGGACGGTCTCGCTCGGCCGCGCGGCCAGGAAGTCCCGGCAGGCGATGAGGACATCGCCGAACATCATGTTCTGGAACGCGGCCCCGTGGTGGATCGCGAACGAACCGCTGGTGATCCGGCACCGTACGTCCAGGAACCGGATGCCGCTCTGCAACTGCTGGGCGATCGTGGTGTTCTGGCACTCCGCCCACGGCCCGCCGAACCGGGCGCCCGAGTCGTGCGTGCCCGGGATCGTGAGCCGCCGCAGTTCGATGGAGTCGGGCAGGCCGCCCATCCAGTCCTGGGTGCCCCGGACGGCCTTGCGGGTCGCGGCGACGGCGGGCGCGGCCCCGACGATCGCGGTGGCGGAGACGGCCAGCGCTCCGGCCAGGAACCCCCTGCGCGTACTCAAGGGCCGGTTTGCCGCAGGGGAGTTGGGGGAGATCGAGGACATGGGGGCGCCTCCAGGGGCGGTGGGGGGCAGGCCCTCGAATTCTGACGCGGACACGCCAGATCGGGAAGAGGGGGGACCCCCGGACTCCCCCGAGGGTGCCTCTCGGCCGAAGGCTCCCACCGGCCGAAGGCCCCACTCACGCGACAGCCCCGCACATCCGAAGCCCCCGGCCCCGAACCCCCCTCACCCCGCCCCCTCCGCGCCCCGTCCCTTCCTCGCCCCGCACCGCCCCTCACCTCACTGCCCCGCCCCGCCCCCGCCCCCGCCCCCGCACAGAGACTCCCCTCGCCCTCGCCCCAGAGGCCGGGGCCGGGCCGGGGTCACCTCACCCCGCGTGCCGGTACGAGGAGTAGGTGACGTACCCCGTGTCGCCGCCCTGGTAGTACGTCGCCGCGTCCTCCGTCTCCAGCGGCAGACCGCCGCGCAGCCGCTCCACCAGGTCCGGGTTGGCGATGAAGGACCGCCCGAAGCTGATCAGCTCCGCCCCCAGCCCGAGCCAGCGGTCCGCGTCCGCCCGCCCGGTCCGCGCCGGGCCCAGCGGCAGCACCGGGTTCATGATCAGAGTGCCGGGCCACGCGCGCCGCAGAGCGAGCAGCACCTCGTCGTCGGTGGTCGCCTCCAGGTGCACGTACGCCGGTTCCAGCCGTGCCAGTTCCCCCAGCAGTGCGGTGTACAGCTCCGGTACGTCCTGCTCCTCGACGCCCCAGAACGTCCCGCCCGGCGAGAGCCGGATGCCGGTCCGCTCCGCACCGACGGCGTCGATGGTCGCCTCCACCGCCTCGACCGCGAACCGCACCCGGTGGGCGATGGAACCGCCGTAACGGTCCGTCCGCAGGTTGGCGTTGGACGAGAGGAACTGGGAGATCAAGTAGCCGTTGGCGCCGTGCAGTTCGACCCCGTCGAACCCGGCTTCCACGGCCCGGCGGGCGGCGGACGCGTACGACCGGGCGTGCTCGGGCACCTCGCCGGTCTCCAGGGCGCGGGGCACAGGCGCGGCCTGCGACCCGGTCGGGGTGAACACCTCCCCGGCGGCCGGTACGGCGGACGGCCCGACCGGCACCGATCCGGTCGTGTCGGGGTGCGAGACCCGCCCGCCGTGCATGATCTGCGCGAAGATCCGTCCGCCGTTGGCGTGCACGGCGTCGGTCACCGGCCGCCAGGAGGCGACCTGCTCGTCGGTGTACAGCCCCGGCGTGCCCGGGTTCGACTGCCCGATCAGGCTCGGCTGCACCCCTTCGCTCACGATGAGCCCGGCGGTCGCCCGCTGGGCGTAGTAGGCCGCCATCGACGGCGTCGCCAGACCCCCCGCGGCCGCCCGGGCTCGGGTCATGGGGGCCATCACCACCCGGTTGGGGAGCGTGAGCCCGCCGAGCCGGTAGCCGGTGAAGAGCCCGCCCGGGCGGGTGCGGGAAGTGTCCTGGGGATGGGTCTCGATCAGGGTCATGCCGGCCGTCCTCCTCGTTCCACGGCGCCCGCGAACCGGGCACTGCGGTTACGCTAAAACCTGACATCAGTGTCAGGGGCAAGCCCGAAAGGGACCAGGCCTACAAGGACGGACGGCATGCGCATCGGAGAACTCGCGGCGGCGGGCGGCGTCAGCGTCCGGTCCCTGCGCTACTACGAGGAGCAGGGCCTGCTCACCAGCGTGCGCAGCCCCAGCGGGCAGCGGCACTTCAAGGACACCGACGTCGACCGGGTCGTCTTCATCCAGCGGCTCTACGCGGCGGGCCTCTCCAGCCGGACCATCAAGGACCTGCTGCCCTGCGTGGACGCCCCCAGCGAGGCGACCTCCGACGCCGCCATGGAACGCATGGAGCGCGAACGGGAACGCCTCACCGCCCACATCGCGGACCTGACCCGCACCCGGGACGCCCTGGACGGCCTGATGGCCACCAACCGGGCGCACCGCAGGACTCTTCGTCAGCCCGCCCGGCCCCGGTCGGCCTGAGCCGGTGAGCCCGTCAGGGGCGACCTGAGCCGACGAGCCCATCACCGCCGACCCGAACCGACGAGCCCATCACCGCCGACCCCATCAC
The DNA here is from genome assembly GCF_050871195.1 of Streptomyces araujoniae. Lineage (NCBI taxonomy): Bacteria > Bacillati > Actinomycetota > Actinomycetes > Kitasatosporales > Streptomycetaceae > Streptomyces > Streptomyces araujoniae. The sequence continues at coordinate 4,253,381 of NZ_CP194070.1, read as the reverse complement.
CGTCGGACCGAACCGACGAGCCCATCACTGTCGGACCGAACCGGTGCCCCCGTCACCGTCAGTCCGGGCCGATCGGCCTCCGCAGAGGGTCGATCGGCCTCCGCAGAGGGCCGATCGGCTCAGGCCCGGGGTGGGGCTGCCTACGCCACCGGCAGCCTGCCCGCGACGTACGCCTCGATGGCCGCGCGCTGGTACGCGGCCAGCCCCGGCGCGATGGCCTCGTACGCGCCCCGCCACTGCTCGTCGTCCACGCACGAGCGCCCGATCGCGCGGAACTCGTCGGCCGGGACGGGGCTCAGCCCGGTGAGCGACCGGTACTGGCCGTCGATCTCGTCGAGCACGGCGTCGGAGCCCGCGTCCTCCCCGGCGGCCATCAGCTCGGCCAGCCGGATGAGCTGAGCCGTACGCTCCCGCTGCCCGGCCTCGGCCTCGGCGGGGGTCATCCCGGCAGCCTGCCGGGCCCCCTCCGCGGCGAGCGCCGGGAAGGCACGCAGGCCGTCCTCGTACTGAGAGGGCTGGATGCCCTCGAACAGGTTCTCCGGTCGATTGATGGTGGTCATGCCTCTGCCGTCCTTCCTGGACTGCTCCAGTTCGGCGATCGTGCGGCAGACGGTCGCGGCCAGGACGTCCAGCCGGTCCCGCTCGGCGGTCAGCCTGCGGTGGTGCCCGCGCAGGGCCTCCACCTGGTCGACCTGGTCGGCCAGGATGCGGCCGATCTCGGGCAGCCCGACCCCCAACTCCCTCAGGACGAGGATCTGCTGCAGCCGCAGGAGCTGGCGCTCCCCGTAGCGGCGGTGGCCGTTGCTCCCGATCCGGGCGGGCGGCAACAGGCCGATCTCGTCGTAGTGCCGCAGGGTCCGGGCGGTCACCCCGGACATCCGCGCGACCTCCGCGATCGGCCAGTCGGCCATGGCCGCTCTCCTCTCCCCGCTCCCTCACGAACGCGCTCGACGGGTCCGGCGCCTCCGGCCCTGTTCAGGACGGTAGAAGCTGCCGCAACGGCAGCCGCAACCCCGGCACCAGGCGCTTTCAGGCGTCCATCAGCGAGATGCCGAGCATCCGGGCCCCGGTCTCCGTACGCGGCCGGTGCGTGCTCCCGGGCGCGAAGATCACGTACGTACCGGGCCCATGGCGCTCACCGCCGTCGATCACCTCGCCGCTGATGACGAAGTACCGCTCCTCGGTGTCGTGTTCGTCGACCTCCGGCCACTCCGTACCGGCGGCGAAGTCGATCAGCCAGCCCCGGGCGTAGCTGGTGGCGGGCAGCTTGCGGCGCAGAATGCCGGGGGCCACCTCGTGCGGTTCCACGTCCTCGACGTGGATGACGGTCTTGAGGGTGTTGTCCGCGCCGGTCGGTGTCTCGTTGCTCATGCCCCCACCCTGTCGCGGAACGTCCACACGGGCGAGCCGAACACGCGGCGAGACCCCGGGCGCCCTGCGCTCAACAGCCGCGGTGCCCCCTCCGGCCGCACGCCTTCCATCAGCTCGCCGTCCAGCAGCTCGTCGAGCCGGGCCCGCGCCTCGTCCCGGATGCGCTCGATCGCCTGCTCGGGCGTGGCCACGGAGTACGGCACGAAGCGGCAGGGCTCGTCGAGGTCTTCCGAGGCGCAGATGGACCGCTCGCACCCGAACGCGCGAGGGGTGGAGTTCGCGGGGTGCGGGGTCGGGGATCGGGGACGTGATCGAGCATGAACCAGCCTCCTGACGGAGCACCGGGAACGCCTCCCTCCACACAGCCGGCGTGACGAGCTGCGGGGAGGGGCCGCCCGCTGCCGGGTGTTCCTGGCCGCCTGTTCGGCACGTACGGGGTCGAACTCGATGGAGGCGACGCGGAAGAGGCCGACGCGGTGGGTGAGCCAGGCCGCGTCCACGCCGGTGCCGGAGCCCGGTTCGCGCCTCCGCCGGCCGCCGTTCAGGAGGGGGAACGGTCCGTGCCGCCCACGTGGTCCGTGGGCCCGCCGAAGGCCAGGAACAGCACCCGCCTGCTGAGGAGCCAGCGGCCGTCGACCTTGCGGAAGGTGTCCTCGTAGTGGCCGACCTGCGTCGGGGGCCTCGGCGGGACCATGCCGCCGGTGTGGCCGTCGACGCGGTAGGTCGTGAAGTAGGTGGTGGCGGTCGCCGTCGACCCGGAGGCCGGTGTCACCAGGATGTTCGTACAGATGCGGCGCGAAAGCCGGTCGGCCGGCCGGGATCCGAAGTAGGCGCGCAGTGCGTCCCGGCCTTCGATACGCCGATGCCCCTCAGGCCATTCCCAGACCCCGTCGGGCGTGAACAGCTCGGCCACGCGCCCCGGTTCACCGAGATCCAGCTCATGGACGAACGTCACGATCAGACGCTCGCAGGCGCGTTCGGCGGTCAACCGAGCCAGAGGGTCGAGCGGTTCATCAGCCATGGCCCCTTTCTAGCCGCTCGACAACCCACGGGCGAAGCAAATTCCGCCTACGGGGCGCCGCTCCCGCCGCAGTAGGGGATCCCGTCCAGTTGCCGGGCCGTCCTGACGCCGTCACGGGTCCAGTACGACCCCGGGGGCAGATCAGCGGCCCGTACCTTCGCGATGTCGAACACCTCCGCCACGCCGTACTCGGGGCCGTGGTCGATGCTCACATCAAGCGTCCTGGGCAGCTCGGACGGCCGGGCCGCCGCGCTGGTCGTGCCGTAGGCCTTCGCGTCCCAGAGGGGGAGCAGACCGCTCCGCCCCTCCTCGGTCAGCGGCCTGTCGCCGCGCCAGATGAGCCGCTCCGTGCCGCTGCCCCGGACCTCGACCCACCTCACCCGGTCCTGCGGGCACTGGCCCGCCTTGACCGTGACCGTATCCCCGTCGATCCGCATCCCCACGACTCCAGGACTGACGGGATCGGAGAGGACATTGATGAAGAACATCCAGAAACCGAGGGCCATCAGCACGACAACGACCGACGAGACGGCCAACGCAGTGACCACGACGGTGCGTTCACGCCCCCTCACCGCGTACTCACGCAGCTCGGCGGCCCTCAGCGCAGGCATGGGAGGTAGGTCCCCTCGTCGCATCCAGCGTTCGCCACCCTCCACACAGGCCACAGCACAGTCCGCGGCACGGGTCATGCACACAGTTTCGCCACATCGACGACCCGGCGCATGGTGATGTACGTCACCTCGCGCCGGTCCGGTCCGGGGGTGCGGCCCGGGACCGACCACGGCACGCGGGCGGCTCAACCGGGAGGCCACGAGGTCATGAGGCCGCGAGGTCATGAGGCCGGGGGTCATGAGGCCGGGGGTCATGAGGCCGGGGGGCATGAGGCCGCGTGGCGGCTCAGCCGCGAGGCCGCCCGGAAGCCGCCGATGCGCTGCTCCAGCAGTTCGGCCAGCTTCAGCGGGGTGCGGTCCTCGTGCATCGGCCCGATGAGCTGCACCCCGACCGGCAGCCCCTCGGGGGAACGGCCCGCCGGTACGGCGGTGGCGGGCAGCCCCGGCATGGTGGCCACCCCGGCCCAGACGAGCTGATCGAAGTACGGGTACGCGACGCCGTCGATGTCCAGCCGACGCCGCAACGGATCGGGGTAGTGGTCGTGCGGGAACGCGGGGGTGGGCGAGACAGGGCAGACGACGGCGTCGAACTCCGCGAAGAGGCGCCGCCAGCCCTGGCGGTGAACCTCGCGGAGATGGTTCGCCGCGAGCCAGTCGCGGTGGCTGAGCACCATGCCCCGCAGCCGCGCCGCGTCCAGGCTGAGGTCGTCCGCGCCCAGCCCGGCGGCGCGGGAGCGCACCTCCTCGTACGCCTCGACGGGGAAGTGGACGGTGGACCCCGAGGCGAGCAACTGCATGTACACCAGGGCGGCTTCGGCCAGGTCGGGCAGGAGCGCGCTCTGCCGCTCGACGCGGGCGCCGCCGTCGGCCAGCGCCTCCGCCACCCGCTCGACGCCCGCCCGCACGGCGTCTCCGGTCGGCAGGAGCGGATGCTCGTCGAGGACCAGGACCCGGAAGTCGCGGAGCCGGTCGTGGCGCGCGGGCGGCAGCGTCACTCCGTACGCCACGCCGAGCGTGAGCGGGTCCGGCCCGGCCATGACGTCGAGCAGCAGCCCGAGGTCGCGGGCCGAGCGCGCCATCGGGCCGACAACCGCCAGGTCCCCGTCGACCGGCAGCGCGGGCACGGTCGGCGGGACCATGCCCCGGCTCGCCGCCAGCCCGAGCGTCGGCTTGTGCGCGTAGACCCCGCAGAAGTGGGCGGGGGTGCGCAGCGAACCGGCGATGTCGGACCCGATGGACAGCGCCCCGAACCCGCACGCCAGCGCCGCCGCCGACCCGCCGGAGGAGCCGCCGGGCGTACGGCCGTGGTTCCAGGGGTTGTTGGTGGTCCCGTACACCTCGTTGAAGCTCTGCACGTCCTGCAGCCCCAGCGGCACGTTGGTCTTGCCCAGCACCACCGCACCCGCCGCCCGGAGCCGCGCCACCTGCACCGCGTCCTCGGCGGGTACGTGGTCACGGTGCTCGGGCATCCCCCAGGTCGTGGGCAGCCCGGCGATGTCGTACGACTCCTTGACCGTCACGGGGATGCCCAGCAGCGGCCGCTCCCCGCCCCGGGCGCGCGCCCGGTCGGCGGCGCGGGCGGCCTCGCGGGCGCGGTCGAAGTCCGGCACGCATATCGCGTTGATCGCCCGGTCGTCCCGCTCGATACGGGAGATGGCGGCATCGGTCAGCTCCACCGAGGTCACGTCACCGGCGCGCAAGGCGCTGAGCAGACTCTCGGCGGGCGCAAAGGTCAGGTCCATGCACGCGACCGTAGAGAGCACCGCCCGGAGCCATAAAACGCCACCGCACGCAACGGCACCACGCCCACCGAAACCCGGAACACGAGCTCCGGGCCTCGGGCCTCGGGTTCCGAGCTACGGGTTCCGAGCCTCGGGCCGGTCGGTTCACGCTTTAGGGGGTACGTGGGCGGGGGCCCGGCCCGAAGCTCGGGTCCCGGGACGCGGGCGTCGGGATGCGAGCCCCGAGACCCGAGCGCCTTCTTTAACCGGCAGGTAGAAGAAGGGGTTTGGGAAACCCTCCCGCCCTCCCCACCCAGGTCACAGCTGGGGAAGTATGACTAATCGTGACAGCTTGCGGCACGACGTCACGACTGCTTACGGTTCGAGAACTGAACGACCCCGACAGGTGCTGAGAACACCAAGCCGGGGTCTAACCACAAGATCGCTAACGATGAAGGACGATCCCATGGCTGCCCGCCAGACTAGCTCCACCCTGCAACCTCCCGCACTTTCCGCCGCGTACCCGATGGCGAACCCGGGCTACGGCAAACGGACGGCACCCGACGAACTCCCGCGCAAGGCAACAGACTTCACCACCCTCCCCACCCGTGAGCGGTACGTGGCCGGGTTCATCGACCACCTCCCCGAGGGCGCATCGATGAGCGTGAAGCAACTGGCCAAGCAACTCCCGCTCTACGGCCAGCAGGCCATCTCATCAGCGCTCACGGCCCTGTCCGTGGCAGGCCACTTACGCCGCGTCCGATGCCCGGCCGGCGCAGGCGACGAAACCCGCTGGGTCTTCCGCACCTTCTGGTCCCGCACCGCACGGGACAACGCATGGTGGACCACCCTCCTGGCAGCAGAAACGGCCACCACCCAGGCCACGGCCCCCGACACCGCACCCACCCCTCCGCTGCCCCCTCCATCGAAGGCGCCAAGTACGGAACAGACCCCCGAGCCCACCCCCGTACCGCAGCAACGCACCTCACCCCCAAGGCCCGAGACCCCGCTCGCACCCTCCACCGCCGAAACCGGCCCTTCCTCCGCCTACCTCGCCCTGGCCCGCCTGGGCCGCGCGGACCACCGCCTGACCCTCTCCGCCGCCGACTGCGCAGCCCTGGAGTCCCGGGCAACGGAATGGCTGGCCCGAGGCGTGAGCACCGACTACCTCACCAGCGCCCTCACCGCAGGCCTCCCTGCCACCATCGACTCCCCCACCGACTTCCTCCGCCACCGCCTGACGACCAAGATCCCGCCCCAACTACCGACCGAGAGAACCGAATCGGGCACCACCGCCCCGACCGCTCGCAGCCTCCTCGTCGAATGCACGGAGTGCGGCACCCCGGGACCCCCCGAAGCCCTCCCCGACGGCCTCTGCCGCCCCTGCCGGTCCGGCACGGACGTACCCCGGCAACGCACCAGGGACGACGGCCTGCCCGTACAACGCGACATCGGCGCTTACGTCAGCGAACTCCGGGGTCTGCTCAAACTCCCCTAGACAGAACCACGTCACACCTGGGCACACCAGCCCGTAAGTTCCCTGCTATTCGGGTGACTTGCTGTATCTCTCCAAGGTCGCCTTGCTGGTGGACCTGTCCACCAGCCGCAGCTCCCAGTCGCCCGTGTTCACGTCGAAGTCCTTGCCGAAACCGACCCACTTCCCCGCCATACGTCGGCCGGTGGGCTCGACCAGAAGCTGCACGGCCCCGTGGTACCGGGCCCCGTTGTAGTAGCCGTCCGCTGCCGTCTGCTCGACCCACGTGCCCGTGACCACATTGCGATCCACGGTCAGGTCCAGTGTGAGCGGACTGTCAGGATTGCTGCTCGCCCCGGGAAGGCTCTGGGCGGTCAGCCGATTCCCGTGCTGGACGATCACTACATAGTGCTTGCCCTCGTACGAGCCGTTTCGGCCCGATGAGAAGAACTCGTAGCGGCTGAGCCACACGCCCGAGAACGTCTCGTCACCCCCCGGCGTGGCAGTCCGCGCACCCAGCGCGGCGGAGCCGACGCCCTCCGCACCCGTCGCCGTCCCCATGTCGTGTCCTCCCTTCCCATCTGCGTGCGCCCGCGCCATCGGCACGGACAAGGTGAACCCCAGAGCCTCCACCGGACGGCCGGTGACCCGTTCTAAGGCTCTCGCGTACACACCCCGTGGGGTTTTGCTCGTGCCTGACTCCCAGCGCTGCACCAGACGCTTGGATGCATCGTTCGGTTCGCCCAGTTCCTCGCCTGCCCGGCGAAGCGCCTTGGCGAAGTCGTCCTGACTCAGCCGCAGGCCGATACGCACGGCTCGCAGCAGATCGTTCGGTACCGCGGCGGTCGTCGTCATGCCGTCAAAGCTAGACCGAACCTCCTTGCAATGACACCGGTTTGACGCCCCAGGAGGGTCACTGACGGCTGACCGAGTAACGCCCGGACGACGTCCGAAGCGTCGTCGTTCCGGTCGGCCGACAGCGGGACCATCGGTTCACCGATCGGACGAGACAGCGAAAGGGTCAGGCATGACGATCACCGGCACGCCGAAATCCACGCACGGCCTCATCTCCCCGGAGCTGAGGGCCCAGCTCATCACCATGGTCCGCCAGGACTCCTGGCCGGGGATGACCGATGACCAGGGCGAACGCGGCGTCGACCAGACGGCCGCCTTCCTCACGGTCGCCGCGAACACCACGGAGAGGGTCACGCCCAGTCTTCGCGTCGACCTCTTCTGGCACGCGCTCGTGCTCCACACCAGGCACTACGCCGAACTCTGCGAGGCGCTCGGCAGCGGATTCATCCACCACGTCCCCGACCGCGACACCGGACACGACCCCGCTGACGGGCGGGCCGCCATGCGTCGCACAGCCGAGATGATCCGGTCGGCCGGCTTCGCCGTGGATCCGGAGTACTGGCCGGTCGACGACGCGGCCGACTGCACCCAGAGCTACGCGGGCTGCTCCGACAGCCCCGTCGCCAAGTAGCGCCGCCTCAAGGGGAGGAACCGCCCACCGAAACTGTCGGCCGCCCGGTATCGTGCCGGGCGGCCGACATCGCGCACGAAAACGAATAAATAGGGGCATAGGTAGTGACCGACTCCCGCAGCACCGCATGGGACGCCTACTCCCAGAGCAAGCCGCAGCGGCGGCAGGCCAACGCCAGCGGCGAGACGACCTGGTTCAACTGGACCCAGTACCCGGACCACGGTCCCGGGGCCGACGTGCTCAGGCTCCGGCCGGGGGACCATGTGCTCGATCTCGGGTGCGGGTCCGGGGGGAACTCCGCTCACCTCGCGACGCTCGGCATGAAGGCGGTGGGCGTCGACCTCTCCGCCCGGCAGCTCGACAAGGCACGCGAGCGGTGGCCCGGCGTGGACGGGCTGGAACTCCATCAGGCCGACGCCCTCGCCCACCTCGGAGGTACGTCCACCGTCTTCGACGCGGTGTACAGCGTCTTCGGGGCCGCCTGGTTCACCGATCCCGCCCTCCTGCTGCCGGTCGTTCATGCCCGCCTCAGGCCCGGTGGAGTGTTCGCCTTCTCCCAACGGCCACCGGTCGAAGGGTGTTACGGCTGCCAGGCCTCGTACATCCCGCGCGGGGCGGACGAGGATCCCGCCGTCGTGAAGCGGTGGGACTTCGAGCCCGATGCGTGGGTGCTGCTCCTCAAGGAGCACGGCTATGTGGACGTATCCGCCTCCGTGGTCGGCCCCCCACCGGGAAGTCGACGCACCGGCACCCTGCTTGTCCGGGCAGCCCGAGAGTCCCGCTGAATCCGGGCTACAGCGCCTCACCGGGAATCGACAGACAGGCCTCCCGGAGGCGGTCCAGCAGCGGGTGTGCGGCGGCGAGCGCGGTGTCGTCGAGCGCTGCCAGGGGGCGGACGCCGATGCCCGCGTTCGTCGCGAAGGCGGCCGCCATCCCGTAGGCGTCCTCCAACGTCAGGTCCGCGTCGCGGTGTTCGGCGGGCGGTGTCGGGTGCTCGCGCAGCAGGGCCGTCGTCACGCCGGGCAGTACGGCGGATCGCGGCCACAGCACGGTGCCGTCGTGGTCGATGAAGCCGACGTTCCAGGTGGCGCCCTCGGTCACGTACCCGTCGCGGCCGACGAAGAGCGCGTCGTCGTACCCGGCGAGCTGCGCCGCGCGCCGGGCGTGCAGGGCGCCGAACAGCCCGGTGTGCTTGACCTGGGGGAGGTCGCGCTCGTACGTGACGCTCCTGGCCCGCAGCGGTCCAGCGCGCGGAGGACCGGCCCGGCGTACGGAGACCAGGACGCGGGGCGCGTGGGCGTCCGCCGGTCGGGCCAGGTCCACCGCCGGGTCGTGGACCGTGACGCGGACGACGCAGGGCAGCTCCCGTTCCGCCAGGGCCCGGCGGACGAAGTCCCGTACGCGGTCGGTGTCCAGGGGTGCGCCGAAGACGGTCGCGCAGTCCCGGACAAGGCGGTCCAGGTGGCGGGAGAGACCTCGGACGGTGCCGTCGGCGTCGACCCGGAAGGTCGTGAAGTGGCCCAGGTTGGTCAGGGCCAGGGGCAGCAGGTCGTCGGCCGTCACGGGTTCTCCGTCGAGTGTCGCCATGCGGCCAGCATGTCAGGGCGGCCGACGCCCCGGGGCGTGGACAGGTGCCGCACGGGGAAGGGGCGGCGGGCCTCGTCGGCCCGCCGCCCCTTCTCCGTGACGCTGCTTACTGGATGACCGTGATCCGGTCCGTCGCCGGCGGGGCCAGCGGGGACGTGGCCGAGGAGTGGGCCGCCAGGTAGGCGTTGAACAGGTCCAGGTCGGAGGCGCCGACCAGCTTGTTCGTGCCCTGGCCGAGCGCCGGGAAGCCGTCGCCGCCGCCCGCGAGGAACTCGTTCATCGCGACGCGGTACGTGCGCGCCGGGTCGATCGCCTCGCCGTTCAGCTTGATGGTGTCGGTGACCACGCGGGCCGCGCCGGTCTTCGTCAGGTCCAGGGTGTAGGTGAGGCCCTTGGAGACCTGGAGGATCTTCGGGGAGGCCTCGTTGGGCCCGCTGACCTGCTGCTGGAGCGCGGTGACCAGCTGGGCGCCGGTCAGGTCGACGACGTTCATCATGTTGGTGAACGGCTGCACGGTGAACGCCTCGCCGTACGTGACGACCCCGTCGCCCTCACTGCCGGACGCCTTGTGGACCAGGTCCGCGCGGATACCGCCCGGGTTCATGAACGCGACCTGCGCGCCGCCCTTATCGGCCGGGGCGAGCCCTTCGAGCTGGGCGTCGGCGATGACGTTGCCGAGCGGCTTCTCGGGGGCCGTGGAGCCGCGGCCGTTGATGTCGGCGCTGATGTAGCCCTGCGGCGCGTTGGCGATGGGGGCCGCGAGGCGGTTCCAGCGCTCGATCAGGCGGGTCATGTCGGTGGCCTTGGGCTGGTCCCGGCTCACGACGTGGTTCGCGGACTTCACCGACGTACGGACGATGTCCTTGGTCCGCAGGTCGTAGGTGAGCGTGGTGTCCGTGTAGAGCTTGCCGAACGACGAGGCCGAGGTGACCATGCGCGGCTTGCCCGCCGGGTCCGGAACCGTGCAGACGTACGCCTGGTGGGTGTGGCCCGTGACCAGGGCGTCCACCTTGGGCGTGATGCCCTTGGCGATGTCGACGATCGGGCCGGAGATGCCGTCGCCCGCGCCGGGGCTGTCGCAGTCGTAGTTGTACGAGGTGGAGGCCGGGGCCCCGCCCTCGTGGATCAGGGCCACGATGGACTTGACGCCCTTGCGGTCCAGCTCCTTGGCGTACTTGTTGATCGTCTTGATCTCGTCGTGGAACTTGAGGCCCTTGACGCCCTCGGCGGTGACGATGTCCGGCGTGCCCTCCAGGGTCACCCCGATGAAGCCGATCTTGACGCCGTTCTTCTTCCAGATCGTGTACGGCCTCAGCAGCGGCTTGCCGGTCTTCTCCTTGGTGACGTTGGCCGCCAGGTAGGGGAAGTCCGCGCCCTTGAACTTCTTGCCCTTCTCGTAACAGCCCTCGACCGGGTGGCAGCCGCCGTTCTGGAGGCGGGCCAGCTCCTTCGCGCCCTCGTCGAACTCGTGGTTGCCGACCGCCGAGACGTCAAGCTTCAGCTTGTTCAGCGCCTCGATCGTCGGCTCGTCGTGGAAGAGGCCCGACAGCAGCGGGCTCGCGCCGACCATGTCACCGGCGGCCGCCGTGACGGAGTACGGGTTCCCCTTGCGCGCGGTGCGCAGCGAGGTGGCCAGGTACTCGACACCGCCGGCGGGGATCGCCTCGACCGTGCCGTCCGGGTGCGTCTTGGTGACGTTGCCCGCCGAACCGGCCGGGGGCTCCAGGTTGCCGTGCAGGTCGTTGAAGGACAGCAACTGCACATCGACGGTACGGGGCTTGTGGCCGTGCCCGTGGCCAGGACCGTGCCCATGCCCCTGGCCCCGGTCGTGGGCGCCGGCCGGCATCGCGGCGACGAGAGCGCCCACGGTGGCCAGCCCGGCCGCGGCGGCGAGCACCCGCCGGGAGGCACGTTTCTTCTGCGGAGTCGCTGACATCGGTCCCCTTGTGTGTCAGTTACGTCTGTGGTGTCACTTCTGGATCCTGCGTGCCGCAGCCTAGAGTCAACGCGCGTAGCGCAACAGGTGTTCGGGGTTACGACCTGGTTGCCATCCGGCCAATTGGCTCACAGACGTACCCTCGGGCCCTCCCCCGGACCTGCCCTCGAGGCCTGCCTCTGGGCCCTCAGACGTACCCTGCCGCCCACATGGCGGGCCAGCCGAAGCGGCCGCTGCCGGCCAGAAGTCGTCCGCACGGGGGGGGTGCCGCTCAAGGCCGCGGGCCCCGGAACAGAGGTACCGGGGCCCGCGGTGAGGTGAGACGAGGTGCGAGCGGACGGTCAGACCGTCCGCAGCGTGGCCTCGTGCGAGGCCCGCTTCAGATCCTGATCACGCGACGGAGTGCCGCCGCGGAGCAGGTCGATCCAGCCGTCGTCGCGGTGGAGGTGGAGTTCCGACGCCCCTCCGAAGAGACGTCGGCGCCCCGTTACGCGGAGCTGCCGGGACAGCTCCGTCCCGATGGCGTCCGTCATCTCCCCGAGGGCAGGTGCGGCGGTCTCGAAGACCGCTCTGAAGACGGTCACGAGCGGGCTCTCGCCCAGCTCGCCACCCCAGCCGACGGTGAACGACCCGCGCTCCAGCAGCGCGCGCAGGGCGACCTCACGGTCCCACCCGAGCGGCAGGGCCAGCTCCAGATTGTCCTCGCCCTCCAGAGCCGTGCCCAGGTACCACTGGGCCTCGTCCCTGATGATCCCGGCCGGATCGGCGGCGGTCAGGAGTGCGTCGATCGCGTCGATCAGCTCCCGTTCGCGCGCCGTCGGTTCGTCCCGGGCGTTGAGCGCCGGGTCGGTGTGCAGGTAGGTCATGACGTGGGGCGTCCTTCGTCAGAAGAGGGTGATGTGCCGGGGCTTGCTGCGCCATCGCCAGCCGACGCGGAAGGTGGGCCGGTTGGCGAACCTGTTGTAGTTCCAGCCGACCTTGACCCGGCGCCCCTGGTGGTTCCAGCGCCCGGCCGCGGTGCCTAGCTGCCGGGCGTTCTTGGCCCGGCCGTAGTTCGCCACGCTGATGTTGCCGTACCGGTAACTCAGACCGCCGTAACGGCCCGAACGGAGCGCGCGGCTTGCGAACTTCGCGGTCCTGGCGAGGCGGTAGGCCCGGTACGCCGTGTAGCCGAAGCGCGCTGCCGCGATGAACTGGCCGCCGGGTGCGAAGGTCATCGCCGCCGCCCCGATGTTCCACTTGTTCTTCCAGGCCCAGCGTCCGGCCGACTTGCACCAGCCGCAACTGAACCTGCCGTCCAGGTCGTACTCGTTGAGCGGATCGGCGTTGGTGTAGTCGTACGCGTTGGCCGAACCGCCGTAGACCGGGTCCAGGGAGAGGAAGCGGCCCGTCTGCGGGTTGTACAGGCGGACGCCCATCAGGGTGAGGCCCGTGAGGGTCTCGGCGGACCGCTGCTTGGCGCCCAGCCAGTTGTACCGGGTGGCCGCCTGATCCGCGCGCCCGTTGCCGTACTCGTCGGCGTCCAGGGCGACCGGCTCCTGGGCGGCGTCCAGCGGAAGCTGCAGGGCCACGTCGCCGTGGATGCCGCTCATCTGGAGCACGGTGTCACCCGTCTTCGTGGTGGTGGCGCCCAGGTCGCCGGAGGCCGTGTCCACGTTGCGGGTGAGCGCGCCCGTCGCGGTGTCCTCCGTGATCCAGCGCGGGTTGTCGCCGTCACTGTCGTAGTGGTTGACCTTGGACTCGGTCCGCGTCCACTTCTGGCCGCTGCCTGTCTCCACCTTCCAGGAGCGGAAGCGCTGGTTCGCGTCCAGCTCCCAGGTCTGGCGCTTTCCGCCCGAGGTCTGCTGGTGGACCAGGTCGTTCGCGTAGAACCCGAATGCGGATCCGGGCAGGGCGGTGGTGCGGCCGAAGGCGTCGTAGGTGTAGCCGCTGTCGACGAGGCGGTCACCGCTGTCGTACGTGTGGCTGGTGGTGGTGCCTCCCGTGGTCGGGCAGTCCGCGCCCGGGGTTCCGGTGGCGGTGGTGCGGGACGTGCGGTTGGTGCGGATGTCGAAGGCGTACGTGCGCCTGGTGCACTGGCCGTTGTAGGTGTCCTCGGCCGAGGACAGGCGGCCCGCCGCGTCGTAGCCGTACGCCTGGTCGGACCAGCCCGCGTGCGAGGTGACCTGGCCGTGGACGGACTCCGTCACGGCGTCGGAGTACACGACCGTGCCGTCGCTGTCCCTCCTGTACGTGCGGTCCACCGGGGAGCCGGTGGAGTCCTCGGTGACGGTGAGCGTGTAGCCCCCGGGCAGCTTCTCCGAGCTGACCGACCCGTCCGCGTCGTACGTGGCGTGGAAGGCCCCGGCGACGGAGTCGGTGGTCTTCGTGGCCAGGCCCCGCGGCTCGACCGCGGTGTCGTACGTGTACGTCACCGTGGAGGGCACGCTGTCGGTCACTTTGACCGGGCGGCCCAGCAGGTCGTACTCGGTCCTCGTGGTGCCGCCGTCGGCGTCGGTGTACGAGATCTGGCGGCCGAGCCTGTCGAACACCTCGGTGATGGTCCCGCCGGTCGGGGAGGTCGCCTTGACCGCCTTGCCGGAGACCGGATCGTACTCGGTGGTGATCTCGGGCACCGCCTGCCCCACGCCGCCGGTGACCGACGTCCTGGTGACCCGGCCCGCGCCGTCATAGGTGGACGTGGTGGTGCGGGTGACGCCGTTCGCGGTGTCGGTGATCACGGACGGGTTGCCGTACCCGTCGTACTGGGTCGTGGTGACCGGTAGTTGCGCCGGGTGCGAGCCGCCGCCGGTGACCGCTCCCGCCGGGCCGGTGGAGCAGACGAGGTCCGCCCACTCCGGACGGCCCTGGCAGGTGCCCGTGCCCGTGCCCGACCAGTACCTGGTCACCCGGGTGGCGGCGTCGGTGCCACGGGCGCCGGGCAGCAACTGCTTGACGACCCGTCCCTGGGCGTCGTACTCGGTCCCCTCGGTGATCGCGAGACCGCCGGGGTCCTTGACCGTTCTGGTCGGCAGCCCCTTGGCCCAGTCGTAGACCGTCTGCGTGACGCGCGTCTCGGCGTGGACGGACGGGTGCTCGCGCACCTGGGCTCCCGTGGTCACCCTGGTGGCCACGTCCTTGACCTTCGCGGTGCCGTCCGTGGGACGGCCGGCGTCGTACTCGGTGACCGTCCAGGAGCGGGCGACCACCGGGGTACCGGCCGGGACCTGGACGGTGGAACCGGACTTGAGGTCGGAGGTGAGGTCGGCCCGGCGCAGCGGACCGAACTCCTCCAGCTCACGTGTGCCGGTGTCGTTGTACACGGACCGGGTCGCCAGCAGGTCGGCCCGCTCGGCGGAGGCGAGCCGGGCGATGCCCAGGTCCGCCTGGGCGGCCCGGTCGGCCGCGGTCAGGCCGAGGGCCGTCGCGCGGTTGGCCGCCGAGAGTTCCCGGACGGTGTTGCCGAAGCGGTCGTGCTCGGTGGTGGTGATGTGCCCGCCGGGAGAGGCGGAGTTGACCTCGCGGCCGGAGACGCCGAGGTAGTGCAGCGAGGCGCGGGAGTAGTCGCGCGACCCCAGGGAGGAGCCGCTGTGCGAGGCCGGGACCGCGTCCGCCGGGAAGACGGCGGTGGCGTCGGTCGGGGCGTCGAGCTGCCCCCAGGCCTTCACGTTCGCCGTGCCCATCGCGTGCGGGGCCGCCCCGCCGGTCAGCGGTACGTCGTACACCACCGAGGTGGCGGCGGTGCCGGACTCCGTGCCCGCGGTGCCCTGCTGGAGACCGGGGCGGGATGCCTTGAGGAGCATGCCGTCGCCGGCGGTGGCGGCGTTGCCCGCCTGGCCGTAGGTGAAGGTCCAGGGCAGCTCACCGGGCGGAGTCAGCTTGGTGACCCGGCCCGCACCGTCGTACTCGTACGTGGTCTTCAGCGCCGGGGCGACCCGGGGGTTCCAGGCCTCGCGGAGACGGCCGGAGGCGTCGTACCTGAAGGCGGCGATGTCCTGGGCAGTGGCGGCGGAGGCTCCGGGCGCGGTGGCCCACAGCCGTACGGCCTTCACCCGGCCCGTGTGGTCACCGAGGGTGCTGTCCTTGGCCGTGGTGGCCGTGGCGTACACGAACTCGGTCATGCGGCAGCCCTTGGTCGCCGGGGCGGCGGCGCAGGCGGACGCCGTGACGGCCGAGCTGGGCGCGATGATCCACTTGGGCCGGGCCAGGGCCTTGCCGTCGAGGTCGGTCTTCTCGGAGACCACGGTGGTGACGGAGTTGGCGAGGCCGTCCTCCAGCGTGCTGGAGACCTGCCAGGTGGGCACGGCCGGGTCGGGTTTGGTGAAGGTGGTCACCGTGCCCTCGTTGTCGGTGAGCGTGAACGATCCGTTCACGCTGCCGGTGAGGGTCAGGGTCTCCGCACCCGGCTCGGAGATCCAGCCGGTCTTCGCCGCGTTGGCGGTGAAGTGGGTCTCCTCACCCTCGGAGTCGATCACGGCCACAGCCGTGGCCGAGATCTTCCGCAGGTGCGAGTAGTCGGACTCGGTGAGTTCGGCGACGGTGCCGGGCACCCACTCCTTGCCGAAGACGGGCGCCTGGCCCTCCTGGGTCGCGCCCTTGTCCGGGGCGCGCGAGGAGGCGGTGCGGGTCACCGACATCCCGAACGCGGAAGCATCGGTGGCCGACAGGCCGTAGTCACCGGTGAGCAGGTTCACCGTCCCCGGTCCCACCTCGGTGGTCGCGGCGCCGGATGCGTTGCGGTCGACGGTGACGGTGAGGGGCTCGGTGGCTCCGGTGGCGTTGCCCGGGCCGGTGAAATCGGCCTTGAGCTGCACCGTGCCGTCGGGGTCGACGGTGTCGGTGGCGTTCCACACCAGCGCGGGGCTCTTGCCGGAGGCCAGGGCGACCGGCCAGGCGGTGAGCGGGGTGCCGCCGGAGGTGACGTGTGCGGCCGGGATGCGGACCCAGGGGTCGGCCTCGGAGCGGCGCCAGGAGAAGGCGACGTTGTTGTACTTGCCGGCTTCGGCCTCGGCCACCAGCGGGAGACGGCGTGCGGTGCGCTCGCCCTCGGAGGGCTGGACGAAGCCGCCGGGGCCCGCGTGGAAGGTGTGGTCGACGGCCTCGGACTTGTTGTCGGCCTTGTCGACCGCCCTCACCTGAAGGGTGTGGGTGCCGTCCTTGGGCGGGGTCACGGTGATGGTCTTGGCCGCGGTGGCACCGCCGGTGGTGACCTTGGTCCAGGTCTGGCCGTCCAGCGACCATTCCAGCCAGTTGTGGTCACTGCCCGGGGGTGGGGTGACCGTGAACGTACCGGCCTGGCCCGCTCCCTTGACCCACTTGTCCGCCGGGTAGTCGGTCGAGACGATCTTCGTGGGGGCGGAGGGGGCGGTGGTGTCGACCGTGAAGGTCTTCCACGCCGACCAGCCCAGGTTGTAGTGCGTCCCGTCGTAGGGGCTGCTGCGGAACTTGTACGTCTTGCCGTTGGCCAGCACGCCCGCGGGGACGGTCACCGGGGCGGGCTGCCCCGACGGCACGAACCCGGACCGCAGGACGTCACCGACCTGGGTGTTCGTGGCGTTGTCGAAGATCTGGTACGCGCCCTGGACCTTGTCCCCGTTGGGGTCGACGAACGTGTCGCGCAGGGTGGGGCGCACGGTGTTGACCATGTAGGCGCCGCCGTAGGAGAAGAACGGCGGACCGGCCTCCTGCTTCGTGCCCGTACGGGGACGGTAGTTGTACGTCACCGTCAGCTTGGGCGGGTTCTTCGCAGCGTTGGCGGAGTTGACCCGCTTCCACTGCGGCACCGATGTCTCGCTGGTGGCGCGCAGACCCATGTGGGACCGGGCCGCCTTGGCTGAGGCCCACTCCTGGACCAGAGTCGTGACGTTGGCGTTGATCCAGCCGTCCGGCGCCGAGGTGCAGGACGGGTTGCCCCTGGTCTCGGTGGAGGTGGCCTTCTTCGCCGTCCACGCCGGCTGGGCCGTCCAGCGCGAGGAGGTGGAGGCGGCGCCGGCCGACCAGACCTCCCACGGCTGCGGCTTGCAGTCGGTGTTGCCGGAGTGGAAGTTCCACAGGCTGAGCCTGGCGTCCGTCACCAGCGCGTCCGCGATCGGCGCCGTGTTCCAGGTGACGAACGAACGGGCCGTACGAGGCGTGCCGTTGGCGTTCTTCGTGCCCGGGTTCCCCAGGTCCAGCTCCACGTCCGTGGACCAGTCGCGGGTCTCGCCCTGCTGGACGTAGGTGTCGAAGACGTTGGAGAGCGCCGAGGTCGACGGGTCCACCGTCACCGGGTACTTGGTCTCCGGGTCCGCGAGGAACGTCGCGTCCGGGGTGACGACCAGGTCGACGCCCTCGTCGTTCCTGACGACCTTCATCGCCACCGGGACCCGGCGGGTGTGCTCACCGGAGACCTCGTCCACGGTGGCGTCCCACATCACCGGGGCGGGCATGACGGCGGTCTTCTCGTTCCTCTCGTCCGTGAACAACACACTGCCGTCGGGCTGCTGTTCGGCATCCAGGCCCTTGGCCTTCAGCGGCAGCGTGTAGGTGTACCCCTCGGCCGCCGGGCGCTGCTTGATCTCGACGTACTGCTCGAACCCGGTACGGGTCGCCTCCACAACCACATCCGCGCCCGGCACGGCGTTCACGTACTCGGCACGGGTGCCCTCCAGCTTCGGCGCGGGCAGCGCGCCCTTCCACTGGAGTGTGATCCGCTCGTCGCCCTCGCCGAGGGTGACCAGGTCAGAGGCCTTGGCCGCCCGGGCCGCCCGCAGGGAGGCGGGCGGCGTGCCGGTACGGCCCGCCAGCTTCAGCCCCTCCGGGTGCGCCTTCGGCTCCACCGAGCCGCCGTCGACCGTGACCAGGTCCAGATCGACATCGCGCCACTCACCCGTGGCCTCGTCCTCGAAACGGACCGGACCCGCCGTCAGCTCGGTGGTGAGCGAACCGTCCTTGTTCGCCCAGGTCGTAGAGGTCTCCGTACGCTCCGACAGAGCCTCCACCCGCTTGCCCGACAGCCGGGCGGCGACACGGGCGGACGGTATGTCAGCGGCCTGCGTGACAGCGGCCGGCTTCTCCGGAGCGGTGGGTTCCTGGCGCTGGCCCGCGGCCACCGCGGCGCCTCCGTCGAGCAGCGTGACGGACAGGGCCAGGACCAGACCCCCCGCCAGATGGCGAAGACTCCCCCCGGACCACAGCCGTCCGCGCTCCTCGGGTGCAGGTATATGCACCGTCATATCCCCCTCAGTCTCATCAGCACATTTTCACCACTTACGTGATGCAAGTGTGAAATGTACTGGGTAGTAAATGATTTCAAATCCCCTGGAAAGGTGATTAGTCAGACCCTGAAGTCCCGGAAGGCCACGTGATCTACGTCTCTGATGAGGACATTCGGTGAACGGCACCACGACCGACCGCCTCTTCCACCGCGTCCACCGCGCTCACGCGGCGGACACCGGGTGCGGCACCGGGAGGGAGCCCCGCGCGGTGAGCACGTACACCTGCCCTCCGACCGATGAACCGACGCCGGCCGGGAGAGAGGGAGCGGACCTCATGGGGTGGACGCGGGAGAGCGGCCGTGACCGGCGCCGGGCTCTGGCCCGGGAGCGGCGGGCGCGGCAGGACGTGCTCGCGGGCGAACTCGCCCCGGGGCCGACGCCCCTGGTGTGGGGCGCCGGGGTGGGCAGCCGGCTGCTCGCGGCCGTGTGGCTCGTGCTGCTGGTGGCGTTCGGGCCCTTCGCGTACGACCGGGATCCCGCCGCGTTCGACTGGGCGGACTGGCTCTTCCGGGGGTGGGGACTGGCCGCGGGGGTCTGGATCCACTGCCGCCTCTCCGCGTGGAAGATCACCGCGGACCGCGACGGGGTGGCGATCCCCGGCCTCTTCACGGTCGACCACATCCCCTGGGCCCAGCTCGGCACCGTCGTACCCCGGCGGGACGGATGCCTCCGCGTGGGGGACCGGATGCCCGGGCCCTTCCTCCCGCCGTTCCTGGCCCGGCTGCTGCGCCGGCCGGTGACCGTGGAGGCGGCGGCCGACCACCTCATGGTGATGGCGCGCCACCCCGGACTCCGCCCCACCGGGACGGCCGGGGCCCGCGCGTGGGGTCCGCCCTATGCCGTCTGGCTGCCCCTGCCCCTCCTCGTGATCGCGATCCCGCATCTGTTCGCGCTGGTGCGGTGAGTACGTGCAGTACGTGTAGTACGTGATCCGACGGGCGGGCATAGGGCGATGGTCCCGGCGTCCCGGCGTCCCGGTGATCCTGGTGGCCCCGGCGGTCCCGGCGTCCCAGTGATCCTGGCGGCCCTGGTGGCCCCGGCGGCCCTGGTGGTCCTGGTGGTCCCGGTGACCGCGCGGCCGCCGCCCCGCCCGTCCCCGTACGCACCCCGGCCGCGCACCCGCTCCCCCGTACGCTCGTCCCATGACGACTGACGCACCCCTTCCCTCCCCCGGGCGCGAGATCCAGGCGCTCGACGCACTCGACCCCGCACAGGCCGACGCCGTCCTCGAACTGCTCGGTGAGGCCGCCCGGTTCGACGGCAGGCAGGCGGTCTCCGAGCAGGGAAGGCTCCGGATCCGCGGCGGACACCGGGTCGGTGTCCGCCACTTCCTGCTCATCAGCGAGGGGAGCCTCGCCGGTTACGCGCAGTTGGAGGACACCGACCCGGTCGAGGCCCCGGCCGCCGAGCTGGTCGTCCACCCCGAGCGCCGCGGCACCGGCCACGGGCGGGCCCTGGGCGCTGCGCTCCTCGCCGCGACCGGCAAGCGGCTGCGGGTCTGGGCGCACGGCGGCAGTTCGGCGGCCCGGCACCTGGCCCAGGTACTCGGCCTCTCCCTCTTCCGCGAGCTGCGCCAGCTCCGCCGCGGCCTGGTCCCCCTCGACCTGGCGGAGCCCGTACTGCCCGAAGGCGTCACCGTACGGACCTTCGAGCCGGGCCGGGACGACGCCGCCTGGCTCGCCGTGAACCGCGCCGCCTTCGCCCACCACCCCGAGCAGGGCTCCCTGACCCAGCAGGACCTGGACGACCGCAAGGCCGAGCCGTGGTTCGACCCGAAGGGGTTCTTCCTGGCCGAGCGGGACGGGGAGATCGTGGGCTTCCACTGGACGAAGGTGCACGCGGAGGAGCAGCTGGGCGAGGTGTACGTCGTCGGTGTGCTCCCCGACGCCCAGGGCGGCGGCCTCGGCAAGGCGCTCACCGCGATCGGCCTGCACCACCTGGCCGCCCAGGGGCTGCCCACCGCGATGCTCTACGTCGACGCGGACAACACGGCGGCCGTGACGGTCTACGAGCGGATCGGCTTCACCACCCACGAGGTGGACCTGATGTACCGCACGGAGTCCTGAACCCCGCACCTCCGACCGAAAGAAAATCTGTCGTGGCGGGAGTAGACATCCCGCTTTTGACGGGTCTAGTGTTTCTCCTGCAGCCGGACAGCGAAGAGGGCACGGCAGTGGAGTGGTGGGGCCGGAAACGGTGGGTCCCCCCGCTGACCGCCGGGCCGGGAGGTTCCCGGGGCCACGCGACCCAGGAGCCTGGCGCCCCAGGGGGCACGCACCCCGAAGGGCGCACACCGTACTCGCCCTGTCCGGCCGATGAACCGAACCGACCGAGGTAAGGAGCAGACACCATCAGGATCGCCCGGGCGAGGCGCACACCGCCCGGGTACCGCAGGCCCCAGAACGGAAGGTGGTCCCCGGTCACGCATACGCGATCCCCGCTCCCCCGCCCTCATCGGCGGACCGGCGGAAAAAGAGGGCCGGCCGCGACGGCCGGCAGATGGTGTTGAAAGCTCGGGGCCCGAGCGCCGCACGGCGCTCGGGCCCCCCGACGTGTGCACGCCCCGAGACCGGACGTGTCCCCGAAAGAAGAGGTCTATGCCCCCTCGCAGTACCCGCCCCACCGACAACCTGGACGACGACGACTACCCCGCCTACACCATGGGCCGCGCCGCCGAGATGCTCTCCACCTCGCCCGCCTTCCTCCGCGCGCTCGGCGAGAACCGCCTGATCACCCCGCTGCGCTCCGAAGGCGGCCACCGCCGCTACTCCCGCTACCAGCTGCGCATCGCCTCCCGCGCCCGGGAACTCGTCGACCAGGGCACGAAGATCGAGGACGCCTGCCGCATCGTCATCCTCGAGGACCAGCTCGAAGAGGCCCGGCGCATCAACGAGGAACTGCGCGCCGCACGGGCGCGGTGACCCCCGACCGGTAGGTCCCGGCGAACCCGTGCAGGGGCGGCGTCACTTGACGCCGCCCCTTTTCCAGGCCACCCTTTCACTACTCAATTAGTGAAAGGGTGGTGTGCATGGCAGAATCCGCAGCGGTCGAGTTCCGCATCGACCGGCGCAGCGGCGTCGCCACCTACCTCCAGATCGTCCAGCAGACGAAGCAGGCCCTGCGCCTGGGCGTTCTGGAGCCTGGGGACCGCCTCCCCACCGCCCGCGAGGTCGTCGAAGCCACCGCCATCAACCCGAACACCGTCCTCAAGGCCTACCGGGAGCTGGAGCGCGAAGGCCTCGTCGAGGCGCGGCGCGGGCTCGGCACCTTCGTCCGCCGGAGACTCGGCGGCGCGGCCGGGGCCTCCGCCGCCGACTCGCCGCTGCGCGCCGAACTCGCCGACTGGGCCCGCCGGGCACGGTCGGCCGGGCTGGAGAAGGACGACGTCGGCGCGCTCTTCACGGCCGTCCTGGAGAGCACGTACGAGGGCGCGCACAGCGCCGGACCGTACGACGACGGCGCGCACGGCCACGGACCGTACGAGGGCGCGCACGACGGCGCGCGGGGCGGCGGAACGGCCAAAGGCACGCAGGGGGGAGCGTCCGGCAACGGCACGCGCAAGGGGAGCGCGCGGGGCGGCTGAAGGCGCACCGACGGCACGCACAACGACCGCACGACCAGCACCAGCACACACCAGGGGGATCCGGACCGATGACAGACGCTGCGATCGAGGCACGCGGCCTCACCATGACCTATGGGAGGGGAGGACGTACGCGTACCGCGCTGGACGGGTGCTCCTTCCGGCTCCCCGCCGGACGGGTCTGCGCGCTCGTCGGCCCCAACGGGGCAGGCAAGTCGACCCTGTTGAACCTGGCCGCCGGACTCGCCCGGCCGAACGCCGGTTCCCTCACCGTCCTCGGCTCCGCCGAACCCGCCGCCGTACGCGGGCGGATCGCGTACGTGCCCCAGGACAAGCCCCTGTACCCGCAGCTCACGGTGGCCGACACGCTGTGGGCGGGCGGCGAGCTGAACCCGGGGCGGTGGGACGCCGACGCCGCCCGGCGGATCGCCGCCCCGCTCCCGCCGAAGGCCCGGGTCCGGACGCTCTCCGGCGGGCAGCGGACCCGGCTCGCGCTGGCCCTCGCGCTGGGCAAGCGGCCCGAACTGATGCTGCTGGACGAGCCGATGGCCGACCTCGACCCCCTCGCCCGCCATGAGCTGATGGGCGTGCTGATGGCGGAGACCGCCGAGCACGGCACCACCATCGTGATGTCCTCGCACATCCTCACCGAGCTGGAGGGCGCCTGCGACTTCCTGCTCTTCGTCGACGGCGGGCGCGTCCGGCTCGGCGGCGAGGCCGAGGACATCGTCTCCGCCCACGCCCTGGTCACCGGCCTCACCGACCGCGAACTGGCCCCGCACGCCGTGGTCGAATCCCGGACGACGGGACGTCAGCTCACCGCTCTCGTACGGAAGGAGGGCCCCGTCGACGAGACCCTCTGGGCCGTCACGGAACCCTCCCTGGAGGAGCTGCTCCTCGCCCACCTCCGCTCCCCGGAGGCCCCACCGCTGCTCACGCCGAGCGCGGGCCTCGACGACTCCCGTCGGGCGGTGGCTGCCGCATGAGTACTCCTGTGGCCTCCTTGCGCGGGCCCGCCCGCGTCGTGCTGCGCCTGCACCGGAGAACCCTGTGGGTGGCCGGAGCGGCCGTCGCCGTGGGGATCGCCGGCCTGGCCGTAGTGGCCCTCTTGGCCGACCGGGCCGCCGCAGACCTCGCGAGCGCCGGCTGCACCCTGTCCAGCGACACCAACTCCTGCTTCGCCCCGGCACGCGACTTCGTCGAACGAATGATCCGTATCGACCAGTCGCTCACATACGCGGGCTTCGCCCTCATCGCGCTCCCCTCCGTCATAGCGGCCTTCGTCGCGGGCCCGCTGATCGCCAGGGAGTGGGAGACCGGGAGCATCAAGCTGTCCTGGAGCCAGTCGACGTCCCCCGCCGCCTGGCTGGCCGCGCGGCTCGTCACCTGCGCCGTGCCGGTGGTCGGCGGGATCGTGGTGCTGTCCGCCGTCTTCTCCTGGTCCAGGACCCATCTCGCGTATCCGTTCCCGGCCGTCTGGGAGCAGGCGACGGCCTTCGGCGCGACCGGCACGGTCCCGGTGGCCGGTGCGCTGCTGGCCCTGGCGCTGGGTGCCCTCGCCGGGCTGCTGCTGCGCCGCACGGTTCCGGCGCTGGCGGTGGCCCTGGCCGCATCCGGGCTGGTGACACTGATGCTCAGCACGGTGCGCTTCCACTTCTGGCCGATGGTGAAGGCCACCTATCCCCTGGAGGGCGCCTCCCCCGCCCCGAAGTGGTCGTACGTCGTCGAGGAGGGCTACGCAACGGCCGGAGGCGATCCGCTTCCCGCCGGCACCTGCTCCACCTCGTCCTTGAACTTCCGGGACTGCCTGGCCGGACACGACGTGCAGAACTACGTGCACTACCACCCCGCCTCCCACTACTGGCCCCTCCAACTCGTCGAGACCGGCATCCTGCTCGCCCTCGCCGCGCTCGCCCTGCTCGCCGCCTTCCGGGTCCTGCGCCGCCTCCACGGCTGAGGGCCCACGGCCGAGGACTCCACGACTGAGAGCGCCACCCCCGGCCGGGGCCCCACGGCTGTGGGCACCGCCTCCAGCCCCGAGATCGCCGCCGCCGCGGCCGGTGCCGCTCTCCGCACACTTCGCCGTCCGGGTCCTACAGGGGTGGACCCGGACGGCGAACACGCATTCGACAACCGTCACGTACAGTCACCGGGCGACCGACCCGCAGGCACACCGCTTCCTGGACGTCATGTCTCCGTTACCGGCTATTCAGACGCCCTTGCGACCCTCACGGAATGCAGCCAGCTGTGCCCGCCCCCCGCCGCAACGGGAGAGCCCGGGGCGGCGCGTCCGGGGACGTCCCGGACCGCGCCCCGGACCGCGACACGGGGTTTCCCGGGCCTTCCGCGATCTTTCCCGGCTCCGACGCGCCTGCTTCGCCCTCCACGCGGAACAATGGGTTCATGAGCCAGCAGCCCAGCTCCGAGGTCCCGGTCCAGCCCGCCCAGCCGTCCGCCGGCTCCGGTCGGCCGTCCGCCGCTCCGGCCCAGCCGTCCGTCGGCGCTCTCGCCGCGCACCGGCCGCGCGCCGTCGCGCACTCCTCCTCCGGCGGTGCCGGATTCTCCACCGCCGCCGATCTGGACCCCGATCTCGACGCCGACGCGGACGCGTACGAGCCCGACCGGGACGGCGACGAGCTGCCCCAGGGCCGTTTCCTGGACCGCGAGCGCTCCTGGCTCGCCTTCAACGAACGCGTGCTGGAACTGGCCGAGGACCCGGCGACTCCGATCCTGGAGCGGGCCAACTTCCTCGCGATCTTCGCCTCGAACCTGGACGAGTTCTTCATGGTCCGGGTGGCCGGCCTCAAGCGCCGCATCGCCACCGGCGTCGCCACCCGCTCCGCCTCCGGCCTCCAGCCCCGCGAGGTCCTCGACCTCATCTGGACCCGCTCGCGCGAGCTCATGGCCCGGCACGCCGCCTGCTTCCAGCAGGACATCGCCCCGGCCCTCTCCGACGAGTCGATCCAGCTCATCCGGTGGCCGGATCTGACCGAGAAGGAGCAGGCCCGCCTCTTCACCTTCTTCCGGCAGCGCGTCTTCCCCGTGCTGACCCCGCTGGCCGTCGACCCCGCGCACCCCTTCCCGTACATCTCGGGTCTCTCGCTCAACCTCGCCGTCGTCGTCCGCAACCCGGTCAGCGGCCACCGCCACTTCGCCCGGGTGAAGGTGCCGCCGCTGCTGACCCGCTTCCTGGAGGCGTCGCCGCAGCGGTACGTGCCCATCGAGGACGTCATCGCCGCCCACCTGGAGGAGCTGTTCCCGGGGATGGAGGTGCTGGCGCACCACATGTTCCGGGTCACCAGGAACGAGGACCTGGAGGTCGAGGAGGACGACGCGGAGAACCTGCTCCAGGCGCTGGAGAAGGAGCTCATGCGGCGCCGGTTCGGTCCGCCGGTGCGGCTGGAGGTCGAGGAGTCCATCGACCCGTACGTCCTGGATCTGCTGGTCCGCGAGCTGAAGGTGTCCGACTCGGAGGTCTACCCGCTGCCCGGCCCGCTCGACCTGACCGGCCTCTTCGCCATCGCCTCACTGGACCGGCCGGAGCTGAAGTACCCGAAGTTCGTCGCGGGCACCCACCGGGACCTGGCCGAGGTGGAGTCCGCCTCCGCGCCCGACATCTTCGCCGCCCTGCGCGAGCGCGACGTGCTGCTCCACCACCCGTACGACTCGTTCTCCACCTCCGTCCAGGCCTTCCTGGAGCAGGCTGCGGGCGACCCGGACGTGCTGGCCATCAAGCAGACGCTGTACCGCACCTCCGGCGACTCCCCGATAGTGGACGCCCTCATCGACGCGGCCGAGTCCGGCAAGCAGGTCCTCGTCCTCGTCGAGATCAAGGCCCGCTTCGACGAGCAGGCCAACATCAAATGGGCCCGCAAGCTGGAGGAGGCGGGGTGCCATGTCGTCTACGGCCTCGTCGGGCTGAAGACCCACTGCAAGCTCTCGCTCGTCGTCCGCCAGGAGGGCGACACCCTGCGCCGCTACTCCCACGTCGGCACCGGCAACTACCACCCCAAGACGGCCAGGCTGTACGAGGACCTCGGCCTGCTCACGGCGGACCCGCAGGTCGGGGCGGACCTCTCCGACCTGTTCAACCGGCTCTCCGGCTACTCCCGCCGCGAGACCTACCGCCGCCTCCTGGTCGCCCCGAAGTCCCTGCGCGACGGACTGATCGCCCGGATCAACAAGGAGATCGCCCACCACCGCGCCGGGCGCCCCGCCTACGTACGCATCAAGGTCAACTCCATGGTCGACGAAGCGATCATCGACGCCTGCTACCGGGCGGCCCAGGCGGGCGTGCCCGTCGACATCTGGGTGCGCGGGATCTGCGCCATCCGCCCCGGGGTCGCCGGGCTCTCGGAGAACATCCGGGTCCGCTCCATACTCGGGCGCTTCCTCGAACACTCCCGGGTCTTCTCGTTCGGCAACGGCGGCGAGCCCGAGGTGTGGTTCGGCAGCGCCGACATGATGCACCGCAACCTCGACCGCCGGATCGAAGCCCTCGTCCGGGTCACCGACCCCGCCCACCGCGCCGCACTCAGCCGACTCCTGGAGACCGGTATGGCCGACACCACCTCTTCCTGGCACCTGGGCCCCGACGGCAACTGGACCCGGCACGCCACGGACGCGGAGGGGCAGCCGCTGCGGCACGTCCAGGAGATGCTCATCGATGCCCGGAGGCGCAGGCGTGCGACGCCCTGACCACCCGACGACGACCCGCCCCACCACCGTGAACGGGGGCCTGCCGGGCCCGGAGTCTCCGGATCTCCCCGAGGCCCCCGAGGCTCCCGAGGCCCGTGCGATTCCGGAAGCCGGGCGTCCGGGGGGCGGCGGCCCGGACCACGCGGTTCCCGGCCCCTCCACCGCCCCCGCCCTCCCCGTCGGCACCGTCCCCGCCCCACCCTCCGACACCGCCCCCGCCCTCCCCGCCGACGGTGTGACCGCCCAGGCCGTGCTCGCGCCCTACCTCCAGGGGCAGGCGGCGGACTTCCTGCGCAGCCTGCGGCTCCACCGCGAGCACAGCGCCCCCTCGGACCCGGGCGGCCAGGGGGCCGAGGCGGCGGCCCGGGCCCTGCGGCGCTCGGCCCGGCGCATCAGCGGCTCGCTCCACACCTTCCGCACCGTCCTCGACCCGGTCTGGGCCGACCACCTCCGTACGGAACTGGCCTGGCTCTCCGGCACCCTCGCCCGCGAACACGCCTACGCCGAGCGGCTCACCCGCCTCCTCGACGCCCTGTGCCGGCTCTCGGGGGCCGCCCTCCCGGCGGCGCGCGGAACGAAGCCCGCCACCAAGCCGGGCACCCCACCGGCCACGACGGCCGCCGCCCGGACCGCCGGAGCCCCGGAGGCCCAGGGCCGGGCCGTCCTCGGCGTCGGGGCGGCCCGCGCCGGGGCCCTGCTGGAACGCCAGCTCACCCTGGCCCGGACCCGGGCCCACTCCGCCGCGCTCCAGGCCCTCGGCTCCTCCCGCTTCCACGCGGTCGCCGACGCGGTCGCGCTCCTCGCCTCCGACGTCCCGCTGGCCCCCGGCACCACCGGCCGGGGCGCCGAAGCACTGCTGGAGCCCGCCGAACGCGCCGAGCAGCGGCTGCTCGCGGCGGTGGTCGCCCTCCCCGCCGACGAGTCGGCGGAGCCGTACAACGAGGCGCAGGACGCGGCCTGGCACCAGGCCCGTCTGCTGCTGCGGCTGCACCGGTACGCCCACGAGGTCGTCCTCGGGGCCGCCGACCCGGTCCTCACCGGCGCCGGGCACGCCCTGGACCTGCACCGGGACGCGGCGGAGGCGGCCGCCGCGGCGGCAGCGGCGGCCCGCACCCCACGGATCGCCCCGGCCACCGCGTACGCCCTCGGGGTGCTCCACGCCGACCAGCGGCACGAGGTGGAGGCCGCGCGGGCGGTGTTCCGGGAGACCTGGCCGTACGCGACGGCCGTGACGGCCCCGTGAGCGCGCCCGGACAGCGCCCCCGCGCCCAGGACGACACCGTCCTGGCGGCGGGCTGCGTCCTGTGGCGGCGCTCTCCGGAGGGCGGCGTGGAGGTGTGCCTGGTACACCGGCCGAAGTACGACGACCTCTCCTTTCCCAAAGGGAAGCTGAAGCGCGGCGAGGACCCGCTCGCCGCCGCCCTGCGGGAGGTCCTGGAGGAGACCGGCCACCACTG
This sequence comes from Streptomyces araujoniae, assembly GCF_050871195.1. NCBI lineage: Bacteria > Bacillati > Actinomycetota > Actinomycetes > Kitasatosporales > Streptomycetaceae > Streptomyces > Streptomyces araujoniae. The sequence goes on along the minus strand of NZ_CP194070.1, from coordinate 4,225,204 downwards.
CGCCCCCGGCCGCCGCCTCCCCACCGCCCGGTATCTCGTGGAGGGCCGCCCCAAGGATGTCGCCTACTGGGCCGCCGAGGCGACGGGCGGCGCCTTCGAACCCAACGACGAGGTGGACCGCCTGCTGTGGCTGGCCCCCGAGGCCGCCCTCGTACACCTCACCCAGCCGCGCGACCGCGAGCAGCTCACCGCGCTGATCGACACGCTCCCCGGCGCGCTTAGCGACGCGCTTCCCGACGCGCTTCCCGACGCCTGAGCCGCCGCCGCGCCCGGGAGGCACGGGACGCCCGGCGGGTGCCGGACCCGGCACCCCGGGACAACGGCCCCCGGCCGCCCGCACCCGCCTGCCCGACACGGTTCACCTGCCGTTCACTCTCCCCCGTAGGCCGCTTCACCTGTTCTGCCTAATTTCGGACGTACACGGTGCGCGGCGCCAGGCCGTAGCAACCCTCCTCATCGCACGCCGTCGTAGAACGAGACGACCACGGCGGCTCCTGGAAGGAACACCCGAAAGTGAAGCTTCAGCGCAAGAACCGGCTTCGTGCCACCGCGCTCGGTGCCCTCGCCGTCTCCGGCGCCCTGGTCCTCACGGCGTGCGGTTCGGACGACAACACCGGCGGTTCGACGCCCGGCAGCGGCGACAAGACCACCGCCGCGTCGAGCATCGACTGCGGCAAGGCCAAGGGCCAGCTCCGCGCCTCCGGCTCCAGCGCGCAGAAGAACGCCATGGACCTCTGGGTCAAGAACTACATGGCCGCCTGCTCCGGTGTGGAGATCAACTACAACTCGTCCTCCTCCGGTGAGGGCATCGTCGCCTTCAACCAGGGCACCGTGGGCTTCGCCGGCTCCGACTCCGCGCTGAAGCCGGAAGAGGTCGCCGAGTCGAAGAAGTCCTGCAAGACCGGCCAGGGCATCAACCTCCCGATGGTCGGCGGCCCGATCGCCGTCGGTTACCACCTGGAGGGTGTCGACAAGCTCACGCTGGACGCCCCGACCCTCGCCAAGATCTTCGACACGAAGATCAAGAAGTGGAACGACCCGGCGATCGCCAAGCTCAACGAGGGCGTGAACCTGCCGGACAAGGCCATCCAGGCCTTCCACCGCTCCGAGGACTCCGGCACCACGCAGAACCTCGGCAAGTACCTCGCCGCCGCCGCCCCGAACGAGTGGAAGTACGAGGCCGAGAAGAAGTGGCCGGCCCCCGGTGGCCAGGCCGCGTCCGGTTCCTCCGGCATCGCCGCCCAGGTGAAGCAGGTCGACGGCGCGATCGGCTACTTCGAGCTCTCGTACGCCAAGTCCCAGGACATCTCCACCGTCGCCATCGACAACGGCGGCTCCGCCCCGGCCGAGGCCACCTCGGAGAACGCCTCCAAGGCCATCGCCGCCGCCAAGGTCAAGGGCACCGGCAAGGACCTGGCCCTGGAGCTGGACTACGCCACCAAGGCCGACGGCGCCTACCCGCTGGTCCTGGTCACGTACGAGGTCGTCTGTGACACCGGCAACAAGCCCGAGACGCTCGACACCGTCAAGTCCTTCCTCTCCTACGCCGCCTCCGAGGACGGCCAGAAGATCCTGACGGACGCCGGCTACGCCCCGATCCCGGCCGAGATCAACGCCAAGGTCCGCGAGACGGTCAACGGCCTCTCGTAACCCTCCGCCGCCGGTCACCACGAGTGACCGCACGCCGCGCGGAGGCGACTCCGCGCGGCACCCGGCAGGCCGGCCCGGCGCACCCCTCCGGACCGGCCCGCCGACTCCACCCCGTACCAGCCCCAACCATCCGGTGCACCGCCGCCAGGGGAGTCCCCGGACTCCCCCACACAGACCGGAAAGACCATGGCTTCCACCACACCGATAGACACACCACCGGCCCCGCCGGCCCCACCGGAACGGGCCGTGCGCCCCAAGTCCACGGGCCGCACGGGCGACAAGATCTTCGTCGGCCTCTCCCGCGGCTCCGGCATCCTGCTGCTCGTGATCATGGCGTCGATCGCCGTGTTCCTCAGCTACCGGGCCGCCATCGCCATCTCGAAGGACGAGGGCAACTTCCTCACCACCTTCGACTGGAACCCGGCCGGTGACCCGCCGGTCTTCGGCATCGCCGTCCTGCTCTTCGGCACGGTCGTCAGCTCGATCATCGCGATGGTCATCGCGGTTCCGATCGCTGTCGGCATCGCGCTGTTCATCTCGCACTACGCGCCGCGCAAGCTGGCCGCCCCCATCGCGTACGTCATCGACCTGCTCGCCGCCGTCCCCAGCATCGTCTACGGCATCTGGGGCGCGCTCGTCCTGGTGCCGTACCTGGAGGGCCTGAACCTCTGGCTCGACCAGTTCTTCGGCTGGACGTACATCTTCGAGAAGACCGAGGTCGGCGTCGCCCGCTCGCTCTTCACCGTCGGCGTGCTGCTGGCGATCATGATCCTGCCGATCGTGACCAGCGTCAGCCGCGAGGTCTTCCTCCAGGTCCCGAAGATGAACGAGGAGGCCGCCCTCGCGCTGGGCGCCACCCGCTGGGAGGTCATCCGGCTCTCGGTGCTGCCGTTCGGCCGCTCCGGCATCATCTCCGCCTCGATGCTCGGCCTCGGCCGCGCGCTCGGCGAGACGATGGCCGTCGCCACGGTCCTCTCCCCGAGCTTCATCATCTCGCTGCACGTGCTCAACCCGGGCGGCGGAACCTTCGCGCAGAACATCGCGGCCAAGTTCGGCGAGGCCGACGAGTTCGGGCGGGACGCCCTGATCGCCTCGGGCCTCGTCCTCTTCGTCCTCACCCTGCTGGTCAACGGCGCGGCCCGGCTCATCATCGCCCGCCGCAAGGAGTACTCGGGGGCCAACGCATGAGCCACGCATCCACCGCCGTACAGGAACGCCCGACGCCGCCCGGCGGCCCCGGCGCACCGGAGTCCGGCCTGAGCAGCCGCTCGCTGCCCCGCCTGGCCCCCGTCGGCTTCGCCGCCGTCGCGATCGTCCTCGCCGTCGGCCTCGGCCTCGCCGCCGGCTGGCACAGCAAGGTGCAGTGGGGCATGATCGCCGCACTGTTCTTCCTGGCCATCTCGTACGCCGTCACCTCCGTGGTGGAGAACAGGCGCCAGGCCAAGGACCGCCTGGCCACCAGCATCGTCTGGGTCTGCTTCCTGATCGCGGTCATCCCGCTGGTCTCCCTGCTCTGGACGACGGTCTCCCGTGGCGCCGAGCGCCTGGACGGCTATTTCCTGACCCACTCCATGGCCGGTGTGCTCGGCTCGGAGGCCAGCGGCGGCGTCTACCACGCGCTGATCGGCACCCTGGAGCAGGTGGGCATCGCCACGGTGATCTCCGCCCCGCTCGGCCTGCTGACCGCCGTCTACCTGGTCGAGTACGGCAAGGGCTCGCTCGCCAAGGCCGTCACCTTCTTCGTCGACGTGATGACGGGCATCCCGTCCATCGTGGCCGGTCTCTTCATCCTGTCGATCATGCTGATCTTCGAGATCCAGCCGTCCGGCCTGATGGGCGCGCTCGCCCTGACGATCCTGATGATGCCGGTCGTGGTCCGCTCCACCGAGGAGATGCTCAAGCTCGTCCCCAACGAGCTGCGCGAGGCCTCGCTCGCCCTGGGCATCCCGAAGTGGCGCACCATCCTGAAGGTGGTCCTGCCGACCGCGATCGGCGGCATCACGACCGGTGTCATGCTGGCCATCGCCCGTATCGCCGGTGAGACCGCCCCGATCATCCTGCTGGTCTTCGGCAGCCAGCTGATCAACGCGAACCCCTTCTCGGGCGCCCAGTCCTCGCTGCCGTTCTACATCTACGAGCAGTACAAGATCGGCGAGGCCGCCTCGTACGACCGCGCCTGGGCGGCAGCCCTGGTACTGATCGCCTTCGTCATGATCCTCAACCTCGTGGCCCGCGGAATCGCCCGCTGGAAGGCCCCGAAGACCGGTCGCTGACGCGGCCATCAGCGACCTCCCGAAAGAAGCAGTGATTTCCATGGCCAAGCGCATCGACATCAGCGGCCTCACCGCCTACTACGGCAGCCACAAGGCCATCGAGGACATCTCGATGACCGTGGAGCCCCGCTCCGTGACGGCCTTCATCGGCCCCTCCGGCTGCGGCAAGTCCACCTTCCTACGCACCCTGAACCGGATGCACGAGGTCACCCCCGGTGGCCGCGTCGAGGGCAAGGTGCTGCTGGACGACGAGAACCTCTACGGCTCCAACGTCGACCCGGTCGCCGTGCGCCGCACGGTCGGCATGGTCTTCCAGCGCCCCAACCCCTTCCCCACCATGTCGATCTTCGACAACGTGGCGGCGGGCCTGCGGCTCAACGGCAGCTACCGCAAGAGCGAGCTGAACGAGATCGTCGAGAAGTCCCTGCGCGGCGCGAACCTCTGGAACGAGGTCAAGGACCGGCTGAACAAGCCCGGCTCCGGCCTCTCCGGCGGCCAGCAGCAGCGTCTGTGCATCGCCCGCGCCATCGCGGTCGAGCCGCAGGTCCTGCTGATGGACGAGCCGTGCTCGGCGCTCGACCCGATCTCGACCCTCGCCATCGAGGACCTGATCGGTGAGCTGAAGGAGCGCTTCACGATCGTCATCGTGACGCACAACATGCAGCAGGCGGCCCGGGTCTCGGACCGCACCGCGTTCTTCAACCTCGCGGCGGTCGGCAAGCCCGGCCGGCTCATCGAGATCGACGAAACGGAGCGGATCTTCTCCAACCCGTCGGTCCAGGCCACGGAGGACTACATCTCGGGCCGCTTCGGCTGAGCCGTACCTCCCCCTGATACGGCCTTGCGGTGCTGCATGGCGGTGCCACCACAAGGCGAAAGGGTCCGCCCCCGCTCTCCCTGGTACGGAGAGCGGGGGCGGACCCATGTACGTACGCGCTTCTGCGGGCCGGCCTCAGCCGAAGAGCAGCAGCACCGCGCCGTAGCTCAGCGCCGCGACGAGGGCGGCGGCCGGCATGGTGATGAACCAGCCGAGGATGATGTTCTTCGCGACGCCCCAGCGCACGGCGTTCACGCGCTTGGTGGCGCCGACGCCCATGATCGCGGAGGTGATGACGTGCGTCGTGGAGATCGGGGCGTGGAAGAGGAACGCCGAACCGAACATGATCGACGCGCCGGTCGTCTCGGCCGCGAAGCCCTGCGGCGGGTCCAGCTCGATGATCTTCCGGCCGAGCGTGCGCATGATGCGCCAGCCGCCCGCGTACGTACCCAGCGAGAGCATCACCGCACAGGCGATCTTGACCCAGACCGGGATCTCGTCGTTGGGGCCCTCGATGTCGGCGATGACCAGGGCCATCACCACGATGCCCATCGTCTTCTGCGCGTCCTGGAGGCCGTGGCCGAGCGCCATGCCCGCCGCCGAGACCGTCTGGGCGATGCGGAAGCCGCGCTTGGCCTTGTGCGGGTTGGCCTTCCGGAACATCCACATGATGCCGACCATCACCAGATAGCCGACGACCAGACCGATGATCGGGGAGAGGAACATCGGGATGACGATCTTCTCCAGCACCCCGGACCAGATGACGTCCGTCCCGCCGGCCAGCGCCGCCCCGACCATCCCGCCGAAGAGCGCGTGCGAGGACGAGGAGGGGAGGCCGTAGTACCAGGTGATGAGGTTCCAGATGATCGCGCCGACCAGCGCCGCGAAGAGGATGCCCATCCCCTTCTGCCCGACGGGCGTGGCGATCAGGCCCTCGCTGACGGTCTTGGCGACCCCCTGGCCCAGGAAGGCGCCGGCGAGGTTCATCACCGCGGCCATCGCCAGAGCCGCACGCGGGGTCAGCGCCCGGGTGGAGACCGAGGTGGCGATGGCGTTCGCGGAGTCGTGGAAGCCGTTCGTATATGTGAAGCCGAGCGCGACCCCGATGGTCACGACCAGCGCAAAGGTGTCCACGAGGTTCAGGACTCCTTGACCGCGATGGTCTCCACGGTGTTGGCGACGTGCTCGAACGCGTCGGCCGCCTCTTCCAGCACATCCACGATCTGCTTGAGCTTCAGGACCTCGATGGCGTCGTACTTACCGTTGAAGAGGTGGGCCAGCAGCTTGCGGTGGATCTGGTCGGCCTGGTTCTCCAGGCGGTTGACCTCGATCCAGTACTCGGTGAGGTTGTCCATGGTCCGCAGCCCCGGCATGGCCTCGGCGGTCAGCTCTGCCGCCCGGGCCAGCACCTCGATCTGCTGCTCGACGCCCTTGGGGAGCTCCTGGACCTGGTAGAGGACGACGAGGTCGACGGCCTCCTCCATGAAGTCCATGATGTCGTCGAGGGAGGACGCCAGGTTGTAGATGTCCTCGCGGTCGAACGGCGTGATGAAGGAGGAGTTCAGCTGGTGGAAGATCGCGTGGGTGGCATCGTCCCCCGCGTGCTCCGCTGCCCGCATGCGCTCCGCGATCTCGACTCGGGAGGCAGAATCCGCCCCGAGTAGTTCCATCAGGAGTTTCGAGCCCGTGACAATGTTGTCCGCGGATGCGGAGAACATGTCGTAGAAGCTCGTCTCCCTGGGGGTCAGACGAAAGCGCACGTGGGGTCCTCGGGATGCTTTGGATTCGGTCAGGCTGATGCTAGGCGCATCATCCGGCCACGGCTAACCGGCGTTCTTCAGTGTCGCCCATCGGGAACGGGGATCAGCACGGGCCCCCGGTCACGTTTCTGTCGGATTCGTTACGATATACCCGGCAGGGGTATATCGGGAGTCAGGTGCGCGGAACCCGCAGCGTGAACGCCCGGCGGACCAGCACCACCGGGCACATCAGGCCACATCAGGAGGACGCAGATGACCACCATCGAGACCACGGGCGCGGGAGCGGCACCGGACGCGGCACCGGGGCGGGAGACGGCACCGGAGCCGGGGCAGGCGGAGACCGGGGAGACCGTGACCGACCACGACCTCGGCATCCACGGCTACCACCACCAGAAGGACGAGCACCTCAAACGGCTGCGCCGGATCGAGGGCCAGATCCGCGGCCTCCAGCGCATGGTCGACGAGGACGTCTACTGCATCGACATACTCACCCAGGTCTCGGCCTCCACCAAGGCCCTGCAGTCCTTCGCCCTCCAACTGCTGGAGGAGCATCTGCGCCACTGCGTCGCGGACGCGGCGGTCAAGGGCGGCGCGGAGATCGACGCGAAGGTCGAGGAAGCCACGAAGGCCATCGCCCGCCTGCTGCGTACGTGACGCTTGGTCGGGGCGAGGCCGGGGCCGGTACGGACGTCGCTACGCGCGTCGGTACGGGCATGAGCGCGGGCGCCGGGCCGCCGCCGGCCGCGCCGTCGCGCGCGACCGGGACATCTGATGCGGGAGGATCACGGCGACCGGGTGGTCGCGGAGGCGACCGGGCGGCGTCAGCGTCGGCGGGCGCCCTGCCGGGGAACGGTCGTACACGCATCCGCGCCACCACCGACCCCACCGTCGAACAGCTCGCCCCGCACGGGGAACTCGCCCCCGGCGTACAGCTCCTCCGCGCCGTACAGCTCGTCTCCGCCGTGCAGCTCGTCCCTGACGTTGAGCACCTCGTCGATCCGGTCAGGACTGAGGCGCTCCTCACGCGCCGCCGAGGCCGCGATCATCAGCTCGCCGCACAGCTCGATCTCGGCGAGGGCCACGTAGTCCTGAGCGTTCGGAGCGCTGAGCGTCACCACCTGCGTCACCTCTCTCTGCCGTCGCCGACCCTGCGCCGATCGCCGACCCTTTCTGGCGCACCGGCTTCCTAGCCTAGGGAGCCCGGTACGTGCCGCGCATGGCACGGACGGACCATTTAGCCCCCTCCCAACCGGCCCCTTCCGTCCCGCCCTCCCCTCGGGACGGGCCGGCGGGCGGCCGTTCACCCCTGCCGGATCTCTCCCGTGTAGATGTCGTCCTCGTCCGGCAGCTTCACGGCGACCGGCGCCCCGAACCCGTACAGCAGCAGCGTCGAGACGACCGTGACCTCCGCCGCCTCCTGGCCCTCGGTGGCGAAGGTGAAGCGGTGGCGGACCTTCCGCAGCCGCCCCGCGTCGTCGAGGTACGCGTCGAACGGGACGGCGTCCCTGCTGAACCCTTTCGCCGCCGCACTCAGGGCACCGCGCGACTGCGGTGACGCGGCCCGCGCGGCCCGGCCGAGGTCGGCGACGCCCCGGTAGTGATGCACCGTCACGCCCGCCAGCTCCGACTTCCCCACGTATGTCACGTCACCGGCGTCCCTCAGCAGCTCGGCGGCGGCCATGGGGTCCGTGACGCCGCCGGTGAGGAGGTTGCCGTCCTTGAGGGCGGTCGTGTCGATCCTGACCCACTTGTCGTCGGGGACCCCGGCGCCGCGGTTCTTCATGTAGAGAGCGCCCGGCGCCAGCAGCTCGGTGATCGGCCGGTGGTCGTCGGCACCGGCCGCGTCGGTGGGCAGCACGACCTTGAGCCGCCCCGTCTGCGTACGGAAGTCGTAGACGCCCTGCCCCCGGATCGTCACCCGGGTGCCGCCGGCCGCCGTCTCCATCGACGTACGGGCTTCCGCGCCGCCCGCCTCCGCGAGGACGTCGGCGGCCCGGTCGAGCGTGTCGAGCGGGCGCTCGGCGGCCACGGCGCGCTGCCCGGATCCGTGGCTTCCACCGCCCCCGCCGCTCCCACCGCTCCCACCGTCGGCGCCGACGCAACCGGCGGTGACCGCGATCACCCCGGCCACGGCGAGGACGCGGGCAGCACGGGCCCCGCCTCCGTCCCTGTACTGCTGCACCACCATCGCCTGCCAACCCCCAACGACTGCCGCTCGGCCGAGCCCTCGCCCGCTCCGCATAACGACCACCGGCGCCCCCCGTCACGCCGCCCCGGCGCGTACGCCGTACGCCCGTGCCTCCGGCCCGCGCTCGGAGGCGGCCCCCAGTACCGTGGACGCGTGCACGAGGAACCCCCCGCCCCAGCCCGCGCCACGGCCCCGCACCCCCCTTCGTGCCCCCCGCCGCCGACCGCGGCGGAGCACCTGACCACGACGATCGAACGCGGCTCGTTCTGCCTGGCGCGCTGCACCTGCGGCTGGTCGGGCCCGGCGCGCAGATCCCGGGACCGGGCCCGCACGGACGCCACCGAACACCTCACGGCACCGCGGCAGCCCTGAGCCGGGCCTTCGTTTCCCGGCACCCAGGACATGGCCGGAACAACGTGGTCCCCCAGGCGCTGAGCACCTGGGGGACCACGTTCAGGAATTCAGGATTCCGGGACCGGGCTCCGGGATTCCGAGGCCGGGACCGGGCTCCGGGGATCGGGCTCCCGGGATCGCGCTCCGGGCTCCGGGGATCGAGCTCCGGGCTTCTGAGGCCGGGCTCCGGGAATCGGGCTCCGGGCTCCGGGCTTCTGAGGCCGGGCTCCGGGACTCCGGAACCCGGCTCCGACACTCCGGAACCGGGCAGGGCCTCCGAAGAGGCACGGGGCATCGGACGAGGAGAGGCCCGGGGGTCAGGCGGCGAGATCCTTCTCCCCCGGATTGCCCCGCCCGGTGCCGGGCCGCGGCTCGGGGATGCCCAGGGCGTCGCCGCGCTCCTCGGCGTACGCGGCGTCCGCCTTCTTCGACCGCACGATCCAGCCGACCCGGTCGGAGCGGGAGATCGCGGCCATGAGCGGGGTGAGCATGGCCATGGCGAGGGGCGCGAGCAGCAGGGCGACGGCCGTGCCGAGGGCGAAACCGCCGATGACGTCGGTCGGGTAGTGGACACCCATGTAGATCCGGCTGACACCCGCGAAGAGCGCGAGGCCGAGCGCGACGAAGCCGAACTTCCGGTTGGCGACGAAGATGCCGACGGCGAGGCCCATGGCGAGGGTGGAGTGGTCGCTGACGAAGGAGTAGTCCGTCTTGCCGTGGATCAGGACTTCCAGGCCCTCATGGTCGTTGAACGGACGTGGCCGTTCGACGAAGCCACGGATCGGGATGTTGATCACCACGGACAGCGCGGCGGCGAGCGGCGCCCAGACGAGCGCGGCGACGGTCGTCACCGAGTCGTCGACGCTCCCGCGCTTGCGCATGCTCCACCAGCACCAGAGGCCCACCAGGACGAGGCCGAACATGGTCCCGTACTCACCGACGAACTCCATGACCCGGTCGAACCAGGGGGGAGCGGCCTTCGCCAGCCCGTTGATGTCGTAGAGCAGACTGACGTCCGGGTTCGACCCTTCGAGTTCGAGTCCAGCCATCTGCTGCGGCCCCTTGCCTTGTCTGCTTCTTCTGTGGCGACGCGCGTCCGTGCGCGCCACCGTGGTCGAACCCCCGTGATTCGGTGTGGTCCCGTTCTCGCGCACGCATGGTCGGTGCGCATGCTGTCCGCTGTCCCTGTCCAGGGAACGGCCCGGCCCCCGCCCGCGTTCCACTCTCCACCGAATGATCACCATGACGTTATCGAAGAGTGACTGGTCGTCGCAGCTCAGGGCCCAGGCTTCACGGAGAGTTCCGGCCAGGGCCGACTACCCGTCAGTTCTTCCGGCGGACATTCACGGAGCATCCCCGGGAAGATCGGTCGGCAGAGCGGCGGCACCGTCCTTGGTGACCCGCGTCGCACCGAAGTAGTCAGGCGTATCGATCTTGTCGAACCGGATGACCGCTCCCGTGAAGGGGGCATTGATCATATAGCCGCCCCCGACGTAGATCCCGACGTGCCGGATGGCGCGCGAGTTGGTGAGGTCGTCCGAGAAGAACACCAGATCCCCCGGGAGCAGCTCGTCCCGCGAGGGGTGGGGTCCGGCGTTGTACTGGTCGTTGGCGACACGCGGCAGCTCGATGCCCACGGTCCGGTACGCGGCCTGGGTCAGCCCCGAGCAGTCGAACCGCCCCTGCTGCTCGGGCGTCCCGTTGCCGCCCCAGAGATACGGGGTGCCGAGCTTCTTCTGCGCGAAGTAGATCGCCCCGGCCGCCTGCCGGGAGGGGGCGACGCGGCCGACGGGCCGGGCGAAGCTCTTCTCCAGCGAGCGGATGATCTTGACGTAGTTCTGCGTCTCCTTGTACGGCGGCACACCGCCGTACTTGATGACCGCGTAGGCGCCGGCGTTGTAGGCGGCCAGCATGTTGTTGGTCGGATCACCCGGGACCTTCTTGACGTACCCGGCCAGCTCACAGTCGTACGAGGCGGCCGAGGGGATCGCGTCGGCCGGATCCCACACGTCCCGCTTGCCGTCCCCGTTCCCGTCGATCCCGTGCGTGGCCCAGGTCCCCGGGATGAACTGGGCGATCCCCTGCGCGGCGGCATGACTCTGCGCCCTCGGGTTCCAGCCGCTCTCCTGGTACAGCTGCGCGGCCAGCAGGGCCGGGTTGATGGCGGGGCAGAGGTTGCCCCACTTCTGCACGAGCGACTGGTACCGGGCTGGCACAGCCCCCTTGGCGAGCGCGACGGCCCCACCGCCCCCCACCCCGGCGAGTCCGGCGGCGGCCGAGTACGTACCGACGAGGAGCAGCGCCATGAAGCACGCCACCGCGCCCACGCCGATGCCACCGAAGACCCAGAATTTCCGCACCCCTCAACCATCCCCCATCGGGGAACCGTTCACGGGTGTTTTCGACGGTGTGTACGAGTCATCCGCGGCACACCACCGGCGCACCCGGAGCACACAGGGGCGTCACCGGCTCACCAGCCCCTCCCTCCCCGCCGAGGCCGGGCCCGAGCCGACCCGGCCTGTGACGAACGATCAGCCTCCATTCGCGGACCAGAAGTCGGAGTGGATGTTGGGCCGGGGGATGAGCTCCACGCCTTCGTAGAGGGGCGCGGTCGCCCTGCTGGTCGAGTCGGCCACCTCGGACTCACGGACGCAGGGTGTGTCCACCTGGAAGAAGGCTTGCCCTTCGCCACCGATACGCAGCCTGACGCCGAATCCGTCGCTGGTCCGGGCATAGATCGCAGGAAACTCCGCGTCGTTGTTCACGACAGTCATGCGGTATCCGCTCTCGCGCCAGAACCGGTCGACAACCCCCAAGAGGCTTCCCCTCCGCTCCGCAGAAATTTCCGTCATCACGACGCGCCTGCGCGACACGTCGCAACTGCCCACCGTTGTAGGGCCATGCGTCCACCGCAGCTCAGGCCGGATCTCACGCAGCACGGCGTCCAGGATCGCGTCAGAGCGCTCCGCGGCAGCCTGCATATCCACTTTCGGATCTCCATCCGTCACACAGCCGAACGCCCCCGCAGCAAGAATTCCGGCAATCAAAGCGGGTCGGAAATTGATCAAAGTGCGTTCTCCTGCTTGACCTGATGGCCGCGCCCCGCCACAACCATGGCAATGCTGTCAGCCGAAGCGGAGTCCACCTTCGGGTCGAAGTACTGCGAATGCGCGTCAAGCGAAAGGCGTCCGGGGCCGATGAGCGGAGGCCCCGGATCCACTGCGAAGCGCCGCGCGCCGAAGCCCTCGCTCGCCGGGTCCCTACCGAACCAGAGGTGGTCGTCGCCGGGGTGGGCGACATCCACCATCAGCGCTCCCGCGGGGCCGAGCGCGCGCCCCGCGGCTGCGAGCAGCCCCTGCTCCTTGGACGGCAGGCGGGTCACCACGTCATTGTCCGCAGCCCCGACGAATACGTGCTCTTTCCCCACGCCGAGATCCTCCGCACGGTCCACGCCAACGCCAGGGCTACCGACGAGGACGATGTCATCAACCCCGGGAATGCCCCCTACCTGCTGCGTCGCCGCTCCGACCGTCCGCGAACCGTACGAGTGCCCGATAGCCGTCATGTGCGGATCGTCGTGATCGTTCGAGACCGCCAGCCCAGCCATAAAACCCCGGAATGCGTGGCCTCCGGTCTCCGCTCGGCCGGTGCCGGCAACAGCCAGGCTGCTCAGGCCGTCCGGGCTCTGAGGCGCGTCGTACCCCAGCCAGACCATTGCGGCGCTTGAGTGGTCGATCTCCCTGGCGGCCGCGGCCGTATCGCGCGCCCGCTTCAGATCCCCCCTGGCGAACTCCTCGTCCAACGACGTATTCAGCCCGGGAACATAAGCGGCCACATTCCTCGACGTATCAGGATTCCCGTACGAAACGATCGCCCGCCCGTTCCCCTCGCCCCCGATGCCGAGCAGATACATCGGCGGCTCCCCCGGCTTCGGCACCGCCCGCAACTGCCGGTCGATCTCCCGCAGCGCGGCCAGCTTCGTCACCGCGTCCGCGTCGTCCCGCCCCGCCAGCTCCCCCATCAGCAGCTGGAGGTTGTCCCGGTTGGCCGCGTCCCGGACCAGGGCCGGAATCCCGTCCAGGTTGCCGATGAGATCCGGGTAGACCGCGAGGTACTCCTCGCGCCGGCCCTCCGTCAGCCCCGCCCACCACGCCTTGCGCTCGGCCGGGGACGCGTCCGTCGGGATGTCCCGTTCCAGGTACCCGTACGCCGCCTCCCGCACCGCGGCCGCGTCGCCCGCCGCATCCGTCCAGGTCGCCGTCCCCGCACCCAGGCCGCCCTCCGCCTTCAGCGCCCGAAGGATCCTCGCGTACCGCCAGTCCGCGTCGGCCGCCGTCCGCACGGCCCGGGCCACCCGGTCCGCGATGTCCTGGGCCGGGCCAGCGTTCGGGTTGGGCGCGACGAGCCCGGAAGGGCCGGACAGGCCCGGGTTGGGCACTCCGGCCGCCCGGCCGCCCGCCAACGGCTTTCCGTCGACCAGGCCCTCCCCCGCCGCCGGGTATGTCACGGAACCGTCCTGATGCACCGTGAACTCCAGGGCCGCCGCATCGTCGAGCGCCCCCTGGAGCACCCGCTGCTGGGCCTTCAGCTCATGAGCCAGGCTGTTCAGCGTGGTCCGGAGCAGCCCGCACTCCGTATAGACGTACTGGAAGTTCTTCGACAGCCGGCGCAGCCGCCCGACCGCCGCCCGCGCCGCCTCGCCCTTCTGCGTCCGGCCCAGGCCGTCCACGATCCGGGTGTCGATACGGTCCCGGGCGGCATCGGCACGGTTGCTGACCTGCCCCCACCCCTCGGCCGCCTCCTCCAGCTCGGCGCACTTCACCCCACGTAACTGCGCCCACGTCAACGCCACCCCCGGCCCACCCGCACCACCGGCCCCACCGACCCCGCTCACCGCTCCTCACCCCGACCGGAGCCAGGTCCGACACCCGCCCCGGCCTCAGCCCCGGGCCCCGCCCCTGCACCTCCCCCTGCCACCGTCACCCCGTCGAACGCCCCCTTGACCGCCTCGTTCACCGCGGACTGGGTGACGGCCACCGCCCGCAGCTTCCCGGCCAGGCTCCGGCACTCGTCGCGGGCGGTCTCGATCCGCCGCTCCCACGACGCCCGTACGGCACCCAGCTCGGCGAGCGCCGACAGCTCTCCGGCCCCGGCCATCAGGCCCGCGTGCGCCCGCTCCAACTCGGCCTCGACAGGACCGAGGTGCGCCACCAGCCCCTCCGTACCCCCGGCAGCCCGCAACCACGGCCCATCGCTGTGCTCAAGGTCGCCACCACCGCGACCGCCCCCGGCCCCCTCCTCCCCGCCACGCGGCTCGCCCCACCACCACGGCCGCTCACCGCCCAGCTGCCCCGCCCGCCCCACCGGCCCCAGTCCGCCCACGCCACCCGTTCCGTCCACACCGCTCACCCCGTCCTCGATCACGGAGCGGCACTGTCCCAAACACGGCCTCGTCGACATGCCGCCGACCCACACGGCGAAGAGCCGGACACAGGCGCGGACAAGGCGGGATCACGGGGCTTCTCGCCGCCCGACTCGGAGACAGGATTCACCCGGACGATGGACACGACCGCTCCACTTCCCCCTGCTGCGGCCATCCCTGACGGCGCATCGCCCCGGCTCACCGGCGCACCGGCAGCCCTCGAACGGCGCATCCGAACACGCCGTGCCCCGCGAACGCTGCAACCGCACCGGGAACCCATGGCCACCGTCGTTGCTCGCGGTCACACCGCGTGATACACAGAGTGACCAGGCAGATGCATGTGAATACCGGGACGCGCCGCAGGTCAGGGCGGCCATGTCGGTCGAACGTGCGAGATCCGGGTAAAGAGACCGGGAAGGCGTCGTGCGAGCGCGGTTTCATCAGCGAAGATAGAAGGCGTCCCGTGCCACACGGGCGCGGAGAAGCTAACTACCCAACAGGGGCGGTGACTTACATGATCCTGGCAGCAGAGAAGGGCGACATCACCACCATCATCGGCGGAATCGCCCCCAACTGGGGTCCGTTCGGCTCGCTGGGCAACGAAGCACGCATCATGATCGAGGTGGTGATGGCGATCGCCATCCTGCTCTGCCTCGGCATCGCGATCTGGGGCGCGGCGAAGCAGCGCATCGGGGCGACGGCGCTGCGCGACACGTTCAGCGCGGAGCAGGGCAAGGGCCTGATCGTGGCAGGGCTGACCGGCGTCTTCATCATCGGTTCGCTCGGCACGCTCTTCACCATCGTGTACGGAATGGCTGTCTGACCGACCGTCGGCCAGACCGCACCGGGCCGTCCCCGCCCGCTCCCCACCATCCGTCCGTCGTGCCCACCGGCTGAGGTTGCGTCTCCCTGATGTCGAGTCACTCCACCGCGCTCACGCGGCAACCAGCACAGCTACCGTCGTCATGCGCGGAACCGCACACGACCGAGGGAGCGAACGCGGCATGAGTCCCGGCGACGAGCACGACTATCGCAGTACGGACCAGGGCGGGCGCGCGGACGATCCGTACAGCACCCTCGGCGGCACCCGCCAGACCCGCACCCGCCTCCCGGACGGCGACGCGGGCCACCCCCACGCCCGCCGCCCCGTCCGCAACTCGCGCTCCCTCATCACGATCACCGGCGTAGTGGTCCTCCTCATCGCCGCGATCGCCTTCGCCAACCGGGGCGGCACGAGCAACGACGACAACGCCTCCCCCGGCACCAAGAGCCCCGGCTCCGCAGGCTCGGCCCCCACCGCCCCCACCGGCACCAAGCCGGTCCAGGGCAAGAACAACACCATCGCCTCCGGCTTCGCCCAGGACGAACAGGGAGCCCAGAGCGCGGCGGCGAACTACTCGGTGGCGCTTGTATCAGACGGAATGTTCGACAAGGAGCGCCGTCGTCAGATCTCCGAGGCCGTCTACGCACCGGACGTGGCCGCTGCACGCATGGACGACCTCGACAAGGTCTACTCCCAGGAGTCGTTTCTCACCAGCATCGGCCTCGATCCCGATGGCAAGGCACCGGAGGGACTGACCTTCATCTCCCGGGCCAACCCGGTCGGAACCAAGATCGAGAAGTATGCCGGTGACACCGCCACGGTCGCCGTCTGGTATTCCGCCCTGTTCGGTCTGGCCGGGGAGGGCTCGAAGAACCCGGTCTCCGAAAGCTGGTACACCACCACCTACCAGCTGAAGTGGGTCGACGGGGACTGGAGGGTCACCGACTTCACGCAGAAGGACGGCCCCGTGCCCGTCGGTCGGGACCAAGCGGCCTCCTCTGCCGAGGAAATGGCCGAAGCCGTTCAAGGGTTCGGAGGGTTCACCTATGCCCGGTAGCCAGTCCCACCGATTCCGATCATTGGCGGCAGTTTTCGTCGGCCTCCAGCTGGCAGCCGTGATGCTGGCAGGTCGCGCAGCAGCAGCTCCGACGCCGACGCCCTCCCCCGAGCCCTCCGAGGATCCCTGCGAACTGATTCGCGGCCCCGCCCGCGACTACTGCGAGAACGGCGAAGGCGCAGGCACCCGCACCCCCACCGACATCGACAACCCCGCCGACCCCCTCACCTCCCTCGCCCAAGGCTGTGCCGACGCCGCCGCCTGGATCGTCGGGAAGCTGAGCGAGGCCGTCGAGTCCACCGCCAACGTGGACTTCACGAACCCCAAGTTCCTCCAGCAGTACGCCGTCATCTTCGCGGCCTCCACCATCCTCACCCTCGTCCTCTGGCTCCTCGCCGTGGCCAAGCGGGCCATCCGCGGCGTCCCCCTCACCACCGCGATCTCCGAGGCCGTCGGCTTCCTCTGGCTCACCGTCCTCGCCTCGGCCTTCACCCCCCTGATCCTCTACACGATCGTCTCCGCCACCGACGGGGTCACCGACGTCATCGCCTCCTCCACCGGAGGCCAGACCGACGTGTTCTTCGGCTCGTTCGCCGAGGCCCTCAAGAAGGGCACCGACATCGGCGGCGGACCGATCATGCTGATCGTCGTCTCGCTCGTCTCGATCGTCGCCGCCGGCATCCTCTGGCTGGAGCTGGTCATCCGCGCCGCCCTGCTCTACGTCGGCGCCCTGCTCGGCATCGTCGTCTACGCCGGTCTCGTCGACAAGAACATGTGGGGCCACGTCCGCCGCTGGGCCGGCATCATGATCGCGGTGATCATGGTCAAGCCGGTCATCGTCATCGTCCTCGGACTCGCCGGAGCGCTCTCCGCCGGCGACGGCCCCGACGCCTTCTCCGCCGTCGTCTCCGGTCTCGCCATCATCCTGCTCGCCATCTTCGCCTCCGCCATGATCTACCGCTTCGTCCCCGGCTTCGGCGACGAGATCCAGGGCGCACGCACCAACCGCAAGCAGGCCACCGACGGCGCCCAGGCCG
The DNA here is from genome assembly GCF_050871195.1 of Streptomyces araujoniae. NCBI lineage: Bacteria > Bacillati > Actinomycetota > Actinomycetes > Kitasatosporales > Streptomycetaceae > Streptomyces > Streptomyces araujoniae. The sequence continues at coordinate 4,207,784 of NZ_CP194070.1, read as the reverse complement.
CCGCCCTCATCAGCTCCCCCGCCGCCCTCGTCTCCCAGGGCATCAAGACCCACAGCGGCCGCACCGAGCAGGGCGGCGGAGGCAGCGGAGGCGGTGCCCGCCCCGGCAACCCGGTCAGCGGCGGCGTCGCCGCACACAGCTCCCGTACCTCCGGAAGAAGCGGGGGCGGGGTCGGCGGCGGATCTGTCCCCTCCGCCGCACCCTCGCCCCGCAGCGGGTCCGCACCCACATCCGGGACCCCCCACAGCAGCCGCCCCTTCCGGGGAGGCGGCTCCGGCAGCACAGGTAACTCGAGCACAGGAGGTGGAGGGCGTTGACGACTCAGTCCCACACGATGACGCCCCGCCGTACGTATCTCATCGGCCGCGCCCGGCCGAACGCGATCGTCGGCAAGAACCGCGAGTCCGGCGAGATCGCCCTGATCATCGCCGGGGCCTTCCTCGGCATGATGAGCGGACTCCTCGTCCCCGTCCTCTCCCTCCGCATCGTCTGCCTCGTCGGCTTCCCGATGCTCGCCCTCGCCGTCGTGTACGTCCCGTACAAGGGCCGCACCTTCTACAAGTGGTTCGAGATCAACCGCAGCTTCAAGCGCTCCCTGCGCCGCGGCACCGCCTACCGCTCCGGCGCCATGGAGGCGGGCGTCCGCGCCGACGGCCGCGAGGTCGAGATCGGCCCGCCCCCCGGCATCGGCCGCATCAGCTGGCTCGCCGCCCCCTTCGGCCCCGACGAGATCGCCGTACTCCTCCACGCCGACCGACGCACCGTCACCGCCGCCATCGAGATCGAGGGGCCCGGCGTCGGCCTCCGCGACAGCGAGGACCAGGAAGCCCTGGTCGACCGATTCGGCACCCTCCTCAAGCACGTGGCCAACGGCGACGGCTTCGTCACCCGCCTCCAGATGCTGGCCCGCACCCTCCCCGCCGACCCCGACGCCCACGCCAAGGACGTCGCCCAGCGCGGCGACAAGCACGCCCCCGGCTGGCTCCAGGACTCCTACGACCAGCTCCAGTCCATGGTCTCCACCTCCAGCGAGCAGCACCGCGCCTACCTCGTGGCCTGCATGCACTACAGCCGCGAACTCGCCGCCGAGGCCAACGCCATCGCCCGCGCCGCCCGCCCCCACAGCGGCCGCCGACTCGACCGCGACGCCGGACTGGCCATCGTCATGGCCCGCGAGCTGACCGACATCTGCGCCCGCCTCGCCGAGGCCGACATCCGGGTCCGCCAGCCGCTCGGCCAGAGCCGCCTGGCCTCCCTCGTGCACTCCATGTACGACCCCGACCACCCCATCGACCACATCCAGGCGATGACCAAGCGCAACGCCTGGCCCGCCGAACTGGACGCGGTCGAGCCCACGTTCCTCCAGGCCAAGACCCGCGAGTCCACCACCCGCGCCCCGTGGTGCCACGCCACGGCCTGGGTGAAGGAGTGGCCGATGACCCCCGTCGGCGTCAACTTCCTCGCCCCGCTCCTCGTCCACACCCCCGACGTCATCCGTACCGTCGCCGTCTGCATGGACCTCGAACCCACCGAGGTCGCCATCGAGCGCATGCTCACCGAGAAGACCAACGACGACGCCGAGGCCAGCCGCCAGGCCAAGATGAACCGCACCGTCGACCCCCGCGACATCGCCGCCCACGGCCGACTCGACCAGCGGGGTGAAGATCTCGCCAGCGGTGCGGCCGGGGTCAACCTGGTGGGGTACATCACGGTGTCGTCCCGTTCCCCCGAGGCCCTCGCCCGCGACAAGCGGACGATCCGCGCCTCGGCCGGCAAGTCGTATCTCAAGCTGGAGTGGTGCGACCGCGAGCACCACCGCGCCTTCGTGAACACCCTCCCGTTCGCCACCGGCATCCGCCGCTGACCCGGGCACCACGGCCCGTCCCGTCACCCCCGCCACCCACCCGCAGGAAGAACCCCAACAAGAGAGGGCGTCGACGCCATGCGAGACCCCCTGTCCGCATTGTCGGATGCCTTCACCTCCTTCCTCTTCGGCAAGGTGGAGACGACCCGGCTCCCCGTCCGTACCTCGACGGGCCAGGCCCAGGCCGTCTACCTCCCCACCGCCGCCCCCGGCCTCGGCGACTCCGGCGTGATCATCGGACGCGAGGTCTACAGCGGCAAGGGCTACATCTACGACCCCTTCCAGCTGTACGGGCAGCAGCTGCCCGCCCCCCACTGGCTCGTCCTCGGCGAGTCCGGCAACGGCAAGTCGGCGCTGGAGAAGACCTACGTCCTGCGCCAGCTCCGCTTCCGCGACCGCCAGGTCGTCGTCCTGGACGCCCAGGGCGAGGACGGCGTCGGCGAATGGAACCTGATCGCCCAGGAGCTGGGGATAACCCCCATCCGCCTGGACCCGACCGCAGCCCTCAACGGCGGCATCCGCCTCAACCCCCTCGACCCCTCCATCACCACCACCGGCCAGCTCGCCCTGCTCCGCACGATCATCGAAGTCGCGATGGGCCACGGGCTCGACGAGCGGTCCGGCTTCGCACTGAAGGTCGCCCACGCCTACGTCACCGCGACCATCACCGAACGCCAACCGGTCCTGATGGACATCGTGGAGCAACTGCGCCACCCCAAGCCCGAGTCGGCCGAGGCGATGAACGTCGACATAGACGACGTACGGGCCTGGGGCCTGGACGTCGCCCTCGTCCTCGACCGGCTCGTCGACGGTGACCTGCGCGGCATGTTCGACGGCCCCACCACCGTCGGCATCGACCTGGACGCACCCCTCATCGTCTTCGACCTCTCGCACATCGACCGCAACTCGATCGCGATGCCGATCCTCATGGCGATCGTCGGCGTCTGGCTGGAGCACACCTGGATCCGGCCCGACCGCAAGAAGCGCATCTTCCTGGTCGAGGAGGCGTGGCACATCATCAACTCGCCCTTCGTCGCCCAGCTCTTCCAGCGCCTGCTGAAGTTCGGACGCCGGCTCGGCCTCTCGTTCGTCGCCGTCGTCCACCACCTCAGCGACGTCGTGGACGGAGCGGCGGCGAAGGAGGCGGCGGCCATCCTCAAGATGGCCTCCACCCGCACGATCTACGCCCAGAAGACGGACGAGGCCAGAGCCACCGGCCGGGTCATCGGCCTGCCCCGCTGGGCCGTCGAGATCATCCCGACGCTCACCCCCGGCATCGCGGTCTGGGACGTCAACGGCAACGTACAGGTCGTCAAACACCTCATCACCGAAGCCGAACGCCCCCTTGTCTTCACCGACCGTGCCATGACCGAAGGCTCGGCCGCCGACCCGGACGACCTGCTCCCCGACGACCTCCGGGCCGCGGAGCTGGAGACGGAGCAGCGGGCTGCCCGGCTCGAGAACCAGCAGCTGAACGAATCGTCCCGGTCCACGGTGGCCTGACATGGCACGCAGACCAGCAGTACAGGGTCCGCCCCCGGAACGGGGCCACCACCAGGCCCGTCGGCACAGCCCTCGCCAGGAGGAATCCGGCGGGGGCATCCCTGACGGTCTGCTGCTCGGACTGATCGGCTTCCTCTTCGCGGCGACCCTGCTCGCCTGGACGGCCACCGGCCTGTCCGGCCTCTTCACCCACGGCTCCTGGCCGGACAACGTCACTTTCACCCGAACCCCCCTGGCTCTGCGCGAACTGGCCACGGCCCCACAGGACCTCCCGGCCGCCTGGCCCCACACACCCCCGTCCCAGCTCTCCGGCTTCGGCCTGTTCTGGGGCCTCTTCATCGGCGAGCTGATGGTGCTGGTCGTGCTGACGGTGTTCGTGCTGGGGTCCGTGGCCCGCTGGCGGCTGGTACGGGAACGGCGCCGCGAGGAACGTCTGTACGGCTCGTACGGGACACCTCATCAGCCCGAGCACTCTCACGTACCCGAGAGTCCCCACGCGTCCCACCAGCCCAACGACACGCCCCACAACGCGCACGAGGCTCCGGCCCCAGGCCCGCTCACCCCACCGCCCCCGCTCACCAAGTCCCCTGAATCGCCACCCCGACCACAACCACGATCGCACCCGGCAGAGCAGGACACACGCCGGACAACCCCCGAGGCTCCACCCCAGCCACCCCCACCTGCCGCCCTCCTGCTCCCCTCCCCCCGCACGCCTCTCCTCGTCTACGCCCCCGCCCCCGACCGGCGCCCCACCGTCGTCCAGGCCGTCCGGGAAGCCGAGGGCCCCGCTCTCGTCGTCACCTCGGACCCCACGGTCTGGGCCGAGACGAAGGACGCCCGCGCCAAGCTCGGCCCGGTGCTCGTCTACGACCCCGGCCACCTCTGCGACACCCCGGCGCGCCTCCACTGGCCGCCCACCGCCGACTGCGAGCACCCCGACACCGCCGCCGTACGGGCCGCAGCCCTCCTCGCCCCGGTCCGCCCGCAGGCCAGGATCGACGCGGCGGTGGCCGACACCGCCCAGACGCTGCTGCAGTGCTGGCTGCACGCCGCGGCGGTGGACGGCCGCCCGTTCCGCCAGGTCGCCCGCTGGGCCTCGGGCTCCTCCGCCCACGAACCGGTACGCCTTCTCCGTACGCACCCCAAGGCCGCCTCCGGCCTGGCCGGCCTGCTGGAATCCGCGCTCACGGCCTATCCGGAACGGCGGGAGGTCGCACAGGAGTTGAATGTACGGGCCTTCTCGGCCCTCTCCTCGGTCCACATCCGGGAAGCCTGCACGGCAAACCGATCGGATTCGGCCGCGCTCGCATCTTTTGCCCGCGAGGGGGGAACGCTCTATGTGGTCGGTGAACCCATCGAGGATCCCCGCACCCGCCCCGGCGCGATGCCCCTCCTCACCGCGCTGGCCTCGCACGTGGTCGAGCACGGCCGCCGCATGGCCGCACGGTCATCCGACGGTCGGCTCGACCCACCAATGACGCTGGTCCTGGACGACGTCGCCGCCGTGGCCCCGCTCCCCCAGCTCCCCGAACTGCTCGCGAAGGGGGAGGACGTGGGCCTGCCCACCATCGCGCTCCTCCGCTCCCGCGAACAAGGCCGGGCCCGCTGGCAGCAACACCTGCACGCCCCTACCTTCGCCCCCGGCTCGGGCCACCCCCTCTGAGCGGCCTTGCGGCCGGCAGGAGAGAAACCCTACCCCTGCTCACGCTCCATCACATACTCCAGCTCCCAGGCGCCCGCGTCGCCCGGGACCGCCGTCCGCTGCCCGGAGGGTACGAACCCGAAGCGCCGGTAGAACGCCGCCGCCCGCGGGTTGTCCTCGTGCACATACAGCCGCACCCGCTCCAGCCGGGGCGCGGACAGCGACCAGCACCAGTCCACAGCCGCCCGGAACAACGCGTCGGCCACCCCGCTCCCCCGCACCCGGGGCTGGACGAAGACGCCCACCAGATGCCCCTGGACCATCTCGGGCGCCTCCCCGAAGCGCACATCGTCCTCCGGGCGCTCGACGAGCACGGTGACCGTGCCCACCCACTCCCCCTCGGGCGACTCCGCGACGAACTGCCGGACGTCCCCGCCCTCGGCAGCCGCCGCCGCACGGTCCTGCCAGAAGGCATCCGGCCGCGCGACCGCCGCCTCGTACGAATCCAGGAACGCCACGGGGGCCACCGGATCCTGAAGGGCCTCCAGCCGCAGCTGCCTGACGAGCGGCCACTCATCGGCCCGCACGGAACGCATCACATATCTCATGGCCCGATCCTCGCCCCGCCTCGGACTCGCCTCAACCGAGTATGTGAGCCTCACATACCGCGCTCGGGCCCGCTCCACGCCTCCGGTCGGCCATCGACGCTCATCGGGACCCGAGCCAGCGGACAGGTGATCGGTCAGGGCATCTCTTCCCCTGAAACGCAGAAAAGCCCCGCACCACAAGGGTGCGGGGCTTTCCCACAAAAATTGTTCGGCGGCGTCCTACTCTCCCACAGGGTCCCCCCTGCAGTACCATCGGCGCTGAAAGGCTTAGCTTCCGGGTTCGGAATGTAACCGGGCGTTTCCCTAACGCAATGACCACCGAAACACTATGAAACTATGAAGACCGGACATAAACACGGCCGTTCATTATTTCAGAACTAACACAGTGGACGCGAGCAACTGAGGACAAGCCCTCGGCCTATTAGTACCAGTCAGCTCCACCCCTCACAGGGCTTCCACATCTGGCCTATCAACCCAGTCGTCTACTGGGAGCCTTAACCCCTCAAAGGAGGTGGGAATACTCATCTCGAAGCAGGCTTCCCGCTTAGATGCTTTCAGCGGTTATCCTTTCCGAACGTAGCCAACCAGCCATGCCCTTGGCAGAACAACTGGCACACCAGAGGTTCGTCCGTCCCGGTCCTCTCGTACTAGGGACAGCCCTTCTCAATATTCCTACGCGCACAGCGGATAGGGACCGAACTGTCTCACGACGTTCTAAACCCAGCTCGCGTACCGCTTTAATGGGCGAACAGCCCAACCCTTGGGACCGACTCCAGCCCCAGGATGCGACGAGCCGACATCGAGGTGCCAAACCATCCCGTCGATATGGACTCTTGGGGAAGATCAGCCTGTTATCCCCGGGGTACCTTTTATCCGTTGAGCGACAGCGCTTCCACAAGCCACTGCCGGATCACTAGTCCCGACTTTCGTCCCTGCTCGACCCGTCGGTCTCACAGTCAAGCTCCCTTGTGCACTTACACTCAACACCTGATTACCAACCAGGCTGAGGGAACCTTTGGGCGCCTCCGTTACTCTTTAGGAGGCAACCGCCCCAGTTAAACTACCCATCAGACACTGTCCCTGATCCGGATCACGGACCCAGGTTAGACATCCAGCACGACCAGAGTGGTATTTCAACGACGACTCCACAACCACTGGCGTGGCCGCTTCACAGTCTCCCACCTATCCTACACAAGCCGAACCGAACACCAATATCAAACTATAGTAAAGGTCCCGGGGTCTTTCCGTCCTGCTGCGCGAAACGAGCATCTTTACTCGTAGTGCAATTTCACCGGGCCTATGGTTGAGACAGTCGAGAAGTCGTTACGCCATTCGTGCAGGTCGGAACTTACCCGACAAGGAATTTCGCTACCTTAGGATGGTTATAGTTACCACCGCCGTTTACTGGCGCTTAAGTTCTCAGCTTCGCCACCCCGAAGAGCAGCTAACCGGTCCCCTTAACGTTCCAGCACCGGGCAGGCGTCAGTCCGTATACATCGCCTTACGGCTTCGCACGGACCTGTGTTTTTAGTAAACAGTCGCTTCTCGCTGGTCTCTGCGGCCACCCCCAGCTCACGGAGCAAGTCCGATCACCAGGCGTGGCCCCCCTTCTCCCGAAGTTACGGGGGCATTTTGCCGAGTTCCTTAACCATAGTTCACCCGAACGCCTCGGTATTCTCTACCTGACCACCTGAGTCGGTTTAGGGTACGGGCCGCCATGAAACTCGCTAGAGGCTTTTCTCGACAGCATAGGATCATCCACTTCACCACAATCGGCTCGGCATCAGGTCTCAGACACATGTTGCGCGGATTTGCCTACACAACGTCCTACACCCTTACCCCGGGACAACCACCGCCCGGGCTGGACTACCTTCCTGCGTCACCCCATCGCTTACCTACTACAAGTCTGGTTCATCGGCTCCACCACTACCCTCAACTCCGAAGAGATCGGGCCGGCTTCACGGACTTAGCATCGCCTGATTCAGTACTGGGCGTTTCAAAGCGGGTACCGGAATATCAACCGGTTGTCCATCGACTACGCCTGTCGGCCTCGCCTTAGGTCCCGACTTACCCTGGGCAGATCAGCTTGACCCAGGAACCCTTAGTCAATCGGCGCACACGTTTCTCACGTGTGTATCGCTACTCATGCCTGCATTCTCACTCGTGAACCGTCCACCACTGCCTTCCGGCGCGGCTTCACCCGGCACACGACGCTCCCCTACCCATCCCAGCCCCCGTTGGGGGTACATGCTGGAATGACACGACTTCGGCGGTACGCTTGAGCCCCGCTACATTGTCGGCGCGGAATCACTTGACCAGTGAGCTATTACGCACTCTTTCAAGGGTGGCTGCTTCTAAGCCAACCTCCTGGTTGTCTCTGCGACTCCACATCCTTTCCCACTTAGCGTACGCTTAGGGGCCTTAGTCGATGCTCTGGGCTGTTTCCCTCTCGACCATGGAGCTTATCCCCCACAGTCTCACTGCCGCGCTCTCACTTACCGGCATTCGGAGTTTGGCTAAGGTCAGTAACCCGGTAGGGCCCATCGCCTATCCAGTGCTCTACCTCCGGCAAGAAACACACGACGCTGCACCTAAATGCATTTCGGGGAGAACCAGCTATCACGGAGTTTGATTGGCCTTTCACCCCTAACCACAGGTCATCCCCCAGGTTTTCAACCCTGGTGGGTTCGGTCCTCCACGAAGTCTTACCTCCGCTTCAACCTGCCCATGGCTAGATCACTCCGCTTCGGGTCTAGAGCGTGCAACTCAAACGCCCTGTTCGGACTCGCTTTCGCTACGGCTTCCCCACACGGGTTAACCTCGCTACACACCGCTAACTCGCAGGCTCATTCTTCAAAAGGCACGCAGTCACGACTGACAGCACAAGTGCTGCCAGCGACGCTCCCACGGCTTGTAGGCACACGGTTTCAGGTACTATTTCACTCCGCTCCCGCGGTACTTTTCACCATTCCCTCACGGTACTATCCGCTATCGGTCACCAGGGAATATTTAGGCTTAGCGGGTGGTCCCGCCAGATTCACACGGGATTTCTCGGGCCCCGTGCTACTTGGGTGATTCTCAAACGAGCCGTTGATGTTTCAGCTACGGGGGTCTTACCCTCTACGCCGGACCTTTCGCATGTCCTTCGCCTACACCAACGGTTTCTGACTCGCCTCACAGCCGGCAGACTGTGAAAGAGAACTCCCACAACCCCGCATACGCAACCCCTGCCGGGTATCACACGTAAACGGTTTGGCCTCATCCAGTTTCGCTCGCCACTACTCCCGGAATCACGGTTGTTTTCTCTTCCTGAGGGTACTGAGATGTTTCACTTCCCCTCGTTCCCTCCACACTGCCTATGTGTTCAGCAGCGGGTGACAGCCCATGACGACTGCCGGGTTTCCCCATTCGGAAACCCCCGGATCAAAGCTTGGTTGACAGCTCCCCGGGGACTATCGTGGCCTCCCACGTCCTTCATCGGTTCCTGGTGCCAAGGCATCCACCGTGCGCCCTTAAAAACTTGGCCACAGATGCTCGCGTCCACTGTGCAGTTCTCAAACAACGACCAGCCACCCACCACCCCACCCCAACAGGGGCAAGTTCACTGGGACCGGATCAGAAGGCAGACCAAACGGCCGCACCCTCAGACACCCAACAACGTGCCCGACACGACGCCCCGCTCACCACGTTCCACGCCCCGAAGAGCAGTACTAGCTGTGACCAGACCATCGTGCCGAATAGTCAACGTTCCACCCATGAGCAACCAGCACCGGACACTCGCCGGTGTACTGGCCCCTGACCAGGCAAAGCCTGGTAAGAAGTGCTCCTTAGAAAGGAGGTGATCCAGCCGCACCTTCCGGTACGGCTACCTTGTTACGACTTCGTCCCAATCGCCAGTCCCACCTTCGACAGCTCCCTCCCACAAGGGGTTGGGCCACCGGCTTCGGGTGTTACCGACTTTCGTGACGTGACGGGCGGTGTGTACAAGGCCCGGGAACGTATTCACCGCAGCAATGCTGATCTGCGATTACTAGCAACTCCGACTTCATGGGGTCGAGTTGCAGACCCCAATCCGAACTGAGACCGGCTTTTTGAGATTCGCTCCGCCTCACGGCATCGCAGCTCATTGTACCGGCCATTGTAGCACGTGTGCAGCCCAAGACATAAGGGGCATGATGACTTGACGTCGTCCCCACCTTCCTCCGAGTTGACCCCGGCAGTCTCCTGTGAGTCCCCATCACCCCGAAAGGCATGCTGGCAACACAGAACAAGGGTTGCGCTCGTTGCGGGACTTAACCCAACATCTCACGACACGAGCTGACGACAGCCATGCACCACCTGTATACCGACCACAAGGGGGGCACCATCTCTGATGCTTTCCGGTATATGTCAAGCCTTGGTAAGGTTCTTCGCGTTGCGTCGAATTAAGCCACATGCTCCGCTGCTTGTGCGGGCCCCCGTCAATTCCTTTGAGTTTTAGCCTTGCGGCCGTACTCCCCAGGCGGGGAACTTAATGCGTTAGCTGCGGCACCGACGACGTGGAATGTCGCCAACACCTAGTTCCCAACGTTTACGGCGTGGACTACCAGGGTATCTAATCCTGTTCGCTCCCCACGCTTTCGCTCCTCAGCGTCAGTAATGGCCCAGAGATCCGCCTTCGCCACCGGTGTTCCTCCTGATATCTGCGCATTTCACCGCTACACCAGGAATTCCGATCTCCCCTACCACACTCTAGCTAGCCCGTATCGAATGCAGACCCGGGGTTAAGCCCCGGGCTTTCACATCCGACGTGACAAGCCGCCTACGAGCTCTTTACGCCCAATAATTCCGGACAACGCTTGCGCCCTACGTATTACCGCGGCTGCTGGCACGTAGTTAGCCGGCGCTTCTTCTGCAGGTACCGTCACTTGCGCTTCTTCCCTGCTGAAAGAGGTTTACAACCCGAAGGCCGTCATCCCTCACGCGGCGTCGCTGCATCAGGCTTTCGCCCATTGTGCAATATTCCCCACTGCTGCCTCCCGTAGGAGTCTGGGCCGTGTCTCAGTCCCAGTGTGGCCGGTCGCCCTCTCAGGCCGGCTACCCGTCGTCGCCTTGGTAGGCCATTACCCCACCAACAAGCTGATAGGCCGCGGGCTCATCCTTCACCGCCGGAGCTTTCAACCCCCACCCATGCAGGCAGAAGTATTATCCGGTATTAGACCCCGTTTCCAGGGCTTGTCCCAGAGTGAAGGGCAGATTGCCCACGTGTTACTCACCCGTTCGCCACTAATCCACCCCGAAAGGCTTCATCGTTCGACTTGCATGTGTTAAGCACGCCGCCAGCGTTCGTCCTGAGCCAGGATCAAACTCTCCGTGAATGTTTACCCGTAATCGGGTGCACACATCACGAGAGCGGAACAACAAGGTCGGAATAAGACCCGTCGTTCACAGCGTCCTCGCTGTGTATCGCCTACCACCACCACACAGTGGCCGTAGGACTTTTCAAAGGAACCACCAACCTGCCGAAACAGGCCGGGGTATCAACATATCTGGCGTTGACTTTTGGCACGCTGTTGAGTTCTCAAGGAACGGACGCTTCCTTCGGTCCCGTATCACCGGGCCCCTCCGGGCGCTTCCCTTCATTCACTTCTTTGTCCTGCTGTCTTGCGTTTCCGACTCTATCAGACGCTTTCCAGTGTCCGATCCCGGTCGAAGCGGGTCCCGCTCCTCGCTTTCCAGGGCTCTTCGCTTTCGCGCTTTTCCCTTTCCGGCGAATCCGACTCTATCAGATCCTTTCGGGCCTGACTCCCAGTCAGCGGGGCTTGTCGTCCCGGCTGTTGGGCCGTTCCGACGCTCAAACTCTAGCGGATTCCTCCGGCGGCTCATAATCGGGCCTTCGAAATGAATTCCGGCATGCCGAAATCATCCCGAGTGGGAGATCGTGCGGAAGTTTGGTTGCCGCGTGCGCAGCGGGATGTGTCGTCACAGAACCGTTGCGGCTCCGTGGCAACCCGAAGAACCTTACGGATCGAGTGGGGCTGTGTCAACCCTGCCCCGAGTCGCCTGCGGGCATGAACTCCGGCCTGCGGCTCCGGGGCCTCAGTCCAGGTCGGTGAGGCGGCCGCCGGCGTCCGGCTGGGCGTGTTCCACCCGGCGCAGGAGGCGGACCAGGAGTTCGCCCAGGAGTCCGCGGTCCTCGCCGGAGAGGTCCTGGAGGAGGTCCTCCTCGAAGTCGGTCGCCATGCGCATCGCCTCGAGCCACTTCGCGCGGCCCTCGTCCGTCAGCTCGACGATGACGCGGACCCGGTTGTTCTCGTCGCGGTCCCGGGTGACCAGGCCCTCGCCGGCCATCCGGTCGATGCGGTGGGTCATGGCGGCCGGGGTGAGGCCGAGGCGCTTCGCCAGTTCGCCGGGGCCGAGGCGGTAGGGGGCGCCCGACAGGACGAGGGTCTTGAGCACCTCCCACTCGGCGTTGCTGATGCCGAGGGCGGCGAGCTGCCTCCCGTACGCGACGTTCATCCGGCGGTTCAGGCGGCCCAGTGCGGAGACGACCTGCTCGACCTGGGGGTCGAGGTCGCGGAACTCGCGCTGATAGGCGGCGATCTGTTCGTCGAGGCTCGGCTCGGCGGGGCCGGGCTCCTCGGTGCTCTCGGACATGGCGGGCAGTATGGCACGCCCCCACCACCCTTGAAGTCCTTCAGGCTGTAGTTTTCACCTTCTAATTTTAGTGCTAAAGTCTTCGAGTCTGAGTTTGGTTCGAGTCTTTGAGGTAGGTGAGTGTGACCAGGGAGATGGGCGCAGCGCTGCGGCGGATCCAGCTGGGCAGCGCGCTGAGCGCGTTCGGGCTCGGGTTCACCGTTCCGTATCTGTACGTCTACGTGGCGCAGGTGCGGGATCTGGGTGCCGGTACGGCGGGAGTCGTGCTGGCGGTCTTCGCCATGGCAGCGCTGGCCGTCCTGCCGTTCACCGGGCGGGCCATCGACCGGCGGGGGCCCCTGCCCGTGCTGGTTGTGGCCGCCGGTCTCGCCGCCGTGGGCGCGGCGGCCCTGGGGTACGCGAGCAGCGTGCCGGCCGCCGTGCTGTCGGCCGCGGTCCTCGGTGCGGGCACCGCAGTGATGCAGCCGGCCCTGGCCACGATGCTCGTCTGGTGCTCCAGCACCGCCACCCGTACGCGCGCCTTCGCCATGCAGTTCTTCCTGCAGAACCTGGGGCTCGGGCTCGGTGGGCTGGTGGGCGGTCAGCTGGTGGACGTGAGCCGTCCGGCCAGCTTCACCATGCTGTTCCTGATCGAGTCCGGGATGTTCGTGGTCCTCGGTGCCGTGGCGCTGACCGTGCGGATGCCCCGTACGGCTTCTCTGGTGGGGGCCCGTCCCGGTGACGGCTCCGCCAAGGGCGGGATGCGGGCGCTGCTCTCGCACCGGGCCATGGTCCAGCTGTGTGTGCTCGGGTTCGTGCTCTTCTTCGCCTGCTACGGGCAGTTCGAGTCGGGCCTCGCCGCGTACGGCACCGAGGCGGCCGGAATCCAGCCCTCGACGCTCGGCTTCGCGCTGGCCGCCAACACCGCGGTCATCGTCGTCGCCCAGTTCGTCGTCCTGCGGCTCGTGGAGCGGCGGCGGCGCAGCCGGGTCATCGCGGCGGTCGGTCTCATCTGGGCCTTCGCCTGGATCGTTGCGGGGTACGCGGGGCTCGGGCACGGCAGCCAGGCCATGGCGACGGCCGCGTTCATCTCGACGTACGCGCTGTTCGGGCTGGGCGAGGCGATGCTCTCGCCGACCGTGGCGCCGCTGGTCGCGGACCTGGCACCGGAGTCGATGGTCGGGCAGTACAACTCGGCGTTCGCCCTGTGCAAGCAGCTCGCGCTGGCGGTCGGCCCGGCGGTCGGCGGGCCGATGGGGGCCTCGCTGCACGGCCCCTACATCGTGACGTTCATGCTGTTCTCGCTGGGGATCACGGTGCTCGCGCTGCGGCTGGGGCGCCGGCTCACCCCCGTACAGGACCAGCCTTCGCTCGCCGCTGTGCCCTCGCGGGTGGTGGCCGTGTCGCTGCCGGACGGTGGCGGGGCGGCCGGTGCGGAGGCGGCAGACGGGGCCGTGTCGGTCACCGCGCCGGCCGCCGCGTCCGCCGCTGCCGGGCGCTGAGCCCGGCCCCCGGACGACGAGGAGTCACGAAGAGCCCTGTCCCGCCTTCAGCGGGGCAGGGCGAACTCGCACCAGACCGCCTTGCCGCCGCCCGGAGTGCGGCGGCTTCCCCATGAGGTGGCGATCGACGCGATGATCTCGATGCCGCGTCCCGCCTCGTCCGCCGGTTCGGCCTGACGACGGCGCGGCAGGTGGTCGTCGCCGTCGGTCACCTCGATGATCAGCCGCCGGTCCGTGCGGCGCAGCCCCAAGCGCATCGGCGGGGTGCCGTGCTGCAGCGAGTTGGCCACCAGCTCGCTGGTGGCGAGGACGCCGAGGTCCCGCAGCTCGTCCGGGAACCGCCAGGAGGTCAGGACCCCGGTGGCGAACGAACGGGCGCGCGGGGCGGCCTCGATGCCGCCGAGGAGGTCGAGCGCGGCGTTGTGGAACAGCTCCGCGTCGGCCCCCGTACGGGCGGGGTGCTGGACGACCAGGACCGCCACGTCGTCGTCGTGCTCGGCGGTCACCCCGAGGGAGCGGATCAGCCGGTCGCAGACCACCTGGGGCGTCCCCTTGGCGCCGGAGAGGGCGCGGGCGAGGGAGGCGACGCCCTCGTCGATGTCCTCGCTGCGGCGCTCGACCAGCCCGTCCGTGTAGAGGACCGCGGTGGAGCCGGGCGGCAGCGCGATGGTGCCCGAGGTGTGGATCCAGCCACCGGTGCCCAGCGGGGGTCCCGTGGGGTCGGCGGCCCGCTCGACCGTGCCGTCCTCGTCGCGGACGAGGATGGGGAGGTGGCCTGCGGAGGCGTAGACGAGCTGTCCCTCGTTCGGGTCGTGGACGGCGTAGACGCAGGTGGCGATCTGGGTCGCGTCGATCTCGGAGGCGAGGACGTCCAGCAGCTGGATGACCTCGTGCGGCGGGAGGTCGAGCCGGGCGTAGGCGCGGACGGCGGTGCGCAGCTGGCCCATGACGGCGGCGGCCCGCACGCCCCGGCCCATCACGTCACCGATCACCAGGGCGGTGCGGCCGGCGCCGAGGGTGATCACGTCGTACCAGTCGCCCCCGACGGCCGCGTCCGTGCCGCCGGGCTGGTAGGTGGCGGCGATCCTCAGGTCGTCGGGCTGCTCCAGCTCCTGCGGGAGCAGGGAGCGCTGGAGGGTGACGGCCGTCTCGCGGTGGCGGCGCTCACTGGTGCGCAGGCGCTCGGCGGCCTCGGCGTGGTCGGTGACATCGGCCGCGTAGACGAGGACGCCGCCCTCGCCCCTTCCGTCTCCCTTGCCGTCCGGCCGGCCGTCTCCCTTGGGGTCCGTTTCGGGGGTTCCGGTGCCGGTGGCCTCCGTGCTGTCCCAGGGAGCCACCGGGGTGCAGGTCACCGTGTACGAGCTGCCCCCCGCGGTCCGGCGGGACTTGACCGTACGGGCGGTGCCGCTGCGCAGGACCTGGTCCAGCAGCGGCAGCACGCTCAGCTCGGCCAGTTCGGGCAGGGTCTCGGCGGCGGGGGCGCCGCTGGGGCGGGAGCCGAAAGCCGTCTCGTACGCCTCGTTGACGTAGGCGACGCGGTGGTCCGGGCCGTGCAGCAGGGCCACGGCCACGGGGAGGCGGCCGAGGATCTCGCGGGCCGAGAGGTCGTCCAGGGCGGGGCCCGTGGCGGTCGGGTCGGAGGCGGTGTCGGGGGTTGCCGGAAGCGTGCCGTCCGGCCGGGCGGCCGCGGCCTGCGCCTGGGCGTACTCGGCCCGGGCGGCGGGGACGGGGCTGCGGTCGTCCCGCGCGGCGGCTCGACGCTGCGTTCCGGGAAGGCGGGCGCTCCAACGCGTGAAGTTCACGGAATTTCTGGCCTCATGTGTCGGTTCGGTGCGTCGCTGCTGGTCACTGTTGGTCACTGCCGGCCGGGTCACTCTGTGCAGGTGTGAGCCCACCTATGGTCACACGCCCAGTGTGACCGACCGTACTGACAGTTGCCGTCCGATCGCTGTCCGGGCGGGGTCCGGACGGCGTCCCGGTGGCGTCCGACGGGTGGCCCGCCGGCTGCCGGACGGCCCGCGCCGGCGGTGCGGTCGTGGTCGGACCGCTGGTCAGCGGGGGGTACGGGGCGGACGTCCGCCCGGCGGGTCCTCCGGCCGCTCGTCGGAGCCGGGGGGCGGTGAGAAGCCGTCGCCCGGTGGAGTGCTGTCGCCCGGCCGGATTCCGGTGCCCGGTGAAGTTCCGGCGCCCGGCGGGGTTCCGGCGCCCGGCGGAGGGGAGAGGTGCGGTGGAGTGGAGGGGTCCGGGGAGGCGGCGGGGCGGGGCAGGGTGCCGGGGCGCTGGGGGGCCACCGGGCCTCCCCCGGCCGCCAGTTCGAACTCGGCCCGGGGGTGTTCGAGCGAGCCGAGGGAGACGATCTCCCGTTTGAAGAGTCCGGCCAGGGTCCATTCGGCAAGGACGCGCGCCTTCCGGTTGAACGTGGGCACCCGGCTGAGGTGGTACGTGCGGTGCATCAGCCAGGCGGGGTAGCCCTTGAGCTTGCGACCGTAGACGTGGGCGACGCCCTTGTGGAGGCCCAGGGAGGCGACGGATCCCGCGTACGAGTGGCGGTACTCGGTGGGCGGGCGGCCGTCGAGCGTCGCGAGGACGTTGTCGGCGAGGACCTTGGCCTGGCGGACGGCGTGCTGGGCGTTGGGGGCGGTCTCCCTGCCCGGCTCGGCGGCGGTGAGGTCGGGGACGGCGGCGGCGTCGCCCGCGGCCCAGGCGTGCGGCATGCCCTCGACGGCGAGGGTGGCGGTGCAGCGGAGCCGGCCGCGGTCGGTGAGGGGCAGGTCGGTGGCGGCCAGCAGCGGCGACGGTTTCACGCCGGCGGTCCACACGAGCGTGCGGGTGGGGAAGCGGGAGCCGTCGCTCAGGACGGCCACCCGGTCCTCGCAGGTCTCCAGGCGGGTTTCGAGGCGTACGTCGACGCTGCGGCCGCGCAGTTCCCCGACGGCGTACCGGCCCATGGCCTCACCGACCTCGGGGAGGATGCGGTCGGAGGCCTCGACCAGGATCCACCGCAGGTCCGTCGGCTTGATGTTGTGGTAGTACCGCGCCGTGTAGCGGGCCATGTCCTCCAGTTCGGCCAGGGCCTCCACACCCGCGTAGCCGCCGCCGACGAAGACGAAGGTGAGCGCGGCGTCACGGATCGCGGGGTCGCGGGTGGCGGACGCGATATCCATCTGTTCGATGACGTGGTTCCGCAGCCCGATGGCCTCCTCGACCGTCTTGAAACCGATGCCGAAGTCCGCGAGGCCGGGGATCGGCAGGGTGCGCGAGACGGATCCGGGGGCGAGGACGATCTCGTCGTAACCGATCTCCAGGGCGCCGGTGCCGTCCTCCGCGGTGGCCAGGGTGGTGACGGTCGCGGTGCGCTTGGCGTGGTCGATGCGCTCGGCCTCGCCGATGACGATCGTGCACTGGTCCAGGACGCGGCGCAGCGGTACGACGACATGGCGCGGCGAGATCGAGCCGGCGGCCGCCTCGGGGAGGAACGGCTGGTACGTCATGTACGGCTCGGGCGTGACGACCACGATCTCGGCGTCCCCGCTCCTGAGTCTCTGCTTCAGCTTCCGTTGGAGACGCAGTGCCGTGTACATCCCGACGTAGCCGCCGCCGACGACGAGAATGCGCACACCTGGCCGGGTGCCGGGGGTCGTCCCCCGGGAGTCTGGAGCCATCACCACCCCATGACGCAACGGAGTCAGAGGTTTGTCCACAGGCCCGGCAAATTGTGTGACCGCGGGGTCCCGCGGGTCGGCCCGGTCCTGTCGGCCGGACGGCGGGGAAGCCGTGCAGGTCAGGTGTGCTGCGAGGGAGGAACGGGCGGGCGCGGGAAGGCGGTCGGCACGCTTCTGCGCCGGTCGGGGGGCGCACCATACGGAACTACCCCCTTCTGAATTGACGCGGGCTCAACTATGTTCGTAACCCGTCGGGAGTCGGGTGCGGATTTCGTTGTGCTCGCTCACCGGCTGACACGGCGGGGAAGTCTCCGGGGGGAGACGTCATAACCGGGGGAAGTTATGCAGATTCAGGATTCGCATGGGCAGTCCGCGCGCACGCACACGTCCACGGACCACGGACGTCTGGGTTCCGTGGGCGCGCTCGGTGTCATGAGTTCGGCCGACGCGGTGCGTTCCGCGGCGGCGGTGAGCGCGGCGACGATCGGAGCCGCCGCGACAGGGACGGCCCCGGCCGCCACCGGTGGCGCTCCGGCGCCCGGTGCGGCGGTGAACGGGCCGACGACAAACGGTTCCGGGCCCGGTGGCCCGGCTGTGAGCGGTTCGGCGGGCGGGGCGTCGTCCCCGGCCGCGGGCCTTCCGCGTTCGGCTCCGCTGCGCGTGGACGCGCAGCGCAATCTGGAGCATGTGCTGCGGGCCGCGCGTGAGGTCTTCGGTGAGCTGGGGTACGGCGCTCCGATGGAGGACGTGGCACGCCGCGCCCGGGTCGGGGTGGGCACCGTCTACCGGCGGTTCCCCAGCAAGGACGTGCTGGTGCGGCGGATAGCCGAGGAGGAGACCTCCCGGCTGACCGAGCAGGCGCGTACGGCTCTGGGGCAGGAGGAGGAGCCCTGGTCGGCGCTCTCCCGCTTCCTGCGGACCTCGGTGGCGTCGGGCGCCGGCAGGCTGCTGCCGCCGCAGGTGCTGCGCGTCGGGGTCGACGCGGAGGAGCCGGGCGCGGAGGTCTCGCCGGGCGCTGCTCCGTCGGTGGTGGGGGACGCGGGCGACGAGGCCCGTGTTCCGCAGCAGCGGCAGGGCGTGGCCCAGGCGGAGTTCCGGGTCGTCGGCCAGCGCACGGCGGCCGACGACGGGCTCGACGGGCTCGGTGAGGATTCGGGCGCGGCCGAGCTGCTGGAGGTCGTGGGCCGGCTGGTGGAGCGGGCAAGGGAATCGGGTGAGCTGCGCGGTGACGTGACGGTGGCGGATGTGCTGCTGGTCATCGCCACGGCCGCCCCGTCCCTGCCGGACGCCGCCCAGCAGGCGGCGGCCTCGGCACGGCTGCTGGACATCCTGCTGGAGGGGCTGCGGTCCCGGCCCTCGGTCTGACGACGCCCGTACGTCGGCCGCGGTCGGCCGCTCTGCTCCTGCTTGTCGACGTCGCCTGCGGCCGCCGCCTGCCACCGTCCTACGGCGGCGGGCGACGGCGGCGGGCGGAGAGCGGAGGACAGCGGTCGCGACAGGCGACCGGCGGGGGGCGGAAGGCGGCGGTCTTGGCGGGCGGCGAGGGTGCGGAATCAACCGTCGTACCGTCCGGCACCCGTTCGGCCGCACGTTCGGATGCGCCCGCCCCGTCGGAACCTCCGGCGAGGGTGGAGAGAGCGAAGCAGCAAGGATTCATTCCCCGAATGAGGGCCCTTTAGCACTCGCATTCGAGAAAACGCCCCGGATGAGTGGTTGGCGGCAGTGAGGGGCCAACGCGATTGAGCCATGTGGCAGTCTTGGCCGATATTCGGGTCCGAGGGTGTATACGGGGGCTTCCGCGATGAGCGGTAACGAGCAGCAGGAAGAGCCGCTCGACGAGATCGCAGCGGCGGGCAGGGGCACGAAGGCCGACGGGATGCCCTCCGGGCAGGTGCCGGCCCAGGCGGGACGCGGTCCGTCGGACGGTGGATCCGAGGGCGGGACCGTGCTGCCCGGGCCGTGGCCGGCCCTCGCCGGGGACGAGGCCCCCGGCGCGGGTTCCGGTGGCGGCGGTGAGGACATCGGCGCGTACGCGGTGCCGTCGCAGCGCGAGGGCCGCGGCGGGGCCCCCGATGTCGGGCTCTCCGACGCCCAGTTGATCGAAGGCATGCGGGACGGCGACAACCTCGCCTACGAGGAGCTGTTCCGGCGCCACTCGGGCGCGGTCCGCCGGTACGCCCGTACGTGCTGCCGGGACGGGCACACCGCCGACGACCTGACCGCCGAGGTGTTCGCGCGCACCCTCCAGGCCGTGCGGGGCGGCAAGGGGCCGCAGGAGGCCGTGCGGGCCTATCTGATGACCGCCGTCCGCCATGTCGCCGCCGCCTGGACCAAGAGCGCCAAGCGGGAGCAACTGGTCGACGATTTCGCGGTGTTCGCCGCGCAGGCCTCACGCACCTCGGAGCTGTCCGACGACGACACCCTCGACCTGGGCGCCGATGTGCTGGCGATGCACGAGGCCGAGCAGTCGATGGCCATGGCGGCCTTCCGGAGCCTGCCGGAGCGGTGGCAGGCGGTGCTCTGGCACACCACGGTGGAGGAGGAGTCGCCCAGCGAGATCGCCCCGCTGTTCGGCCTGACCGCCAACGCCACCGCCGTCCTGGCCAGCCGGGCCCGGGAAGGGCTCAAGCAGGCGTATCTCCAGGCCCATGTGAGCCAGGCGCTCACCACCGGGGGCGACTGCGCGCAGTACGCGGACCGGCTCGGCGCCTACGCCCGGGGCGGGCTGCGGATGCGGGCCGAGCGCGGGCTGCGCAAGCA
The DNA here is from genome assembly GCF_050871195.1 of Streptomyces araujoniae. Lineage (NCBI taxonomy): Bacteria > Bacillati > Actinomycetota > Actinomycetes > Kitasatosporales > Streptomycetaceae > Streptomyces > Streptomyces araujoniae. The sequence continues at coordinate 4,187,628 of NZ_CP194070.1, read as the reverse complement.
TCTCGACGAGTGCGCGAAGTGCCGGGTGGCCGCGGGCGAGCTGCAGCATGTGAACGCCGGGATCCCGGCACTGCTGCCGATCGCGGTCATCGGCTGGTTCGCCGCCGGGTACTCGCTCAAGGCGGCCGGTGTCGTGGCGGGCGGGGCCATGGGTGCCGCCGGGGCCGGAGCCGCCGCGGCCGCGACCGGCGGGGGCGCGTCCTCGGGTGCGGCCGCCGGATCAGCGGCCGCCGGGAGCACCGCGGGAAGCGCCGCGGGAGGGTCGTCCGCGGGGTCGGCCGGGGGTGCCGCCGCCTCCGAGGGGCTCGGCGCGCCCGCGAAGGCGGGGATCGCTGCCGCCGTCGCCGTGGCCGCCGCCGCCGGGCTGGTGTGGGCGCTCGTCGGTGACGACGCGCCGAAGCCGGAGCCCGAACCGGTCGCCAAGCCCCCGGCGATGGCGCCCGCCGACCCCTCGCCGGAGCCGCCCGCGCCCGCACCGGAGCCGCCGGCCGACCCCGACCCCGTACCGCCCGCGCCATCCGACCCGGAGCCGCGGCCGGACCCAGCGGAACCGGAACCGCCGGCCCCCGCGGAGCCGGCCCCGACCCCGCCGCCGCGCGCGGAGCCCACGCCCACCCCCTCGCCCGAGCCGCCGGAGCCGACGCCCCCGGCGCCGAGCCCGCCGCCGTCCCCGCAGCCCACTCCGAGCCCGAAGCCGCCGCCCGCGCCGCCGCCCGCCCCGACCGTCTACCAGGTCAGCGAGCTGCCGTACTCCCTGTTCGGCGACCACACCGAGCCGGAGGTGGTGATAGGACAGAGCAGCTGGATCTGGCAGCGTTCGAACGTGGCGATCGACGGCAGGCGGTACGCGCACGGGGTGACCGTGCACGGCCGGTCCTCCGTCACCATCCAGCTCAACCGCCCCTGCACCCGCTACGAGGCGATGGTCGGCGTGGACGACCTGTCGATGGGGCTCGGCGCGGTCCGCTTCTCCGTCTACAACGGGGACGGGGCGCGGCTGTGGCGCTCCCCCGTGATGCAGGGCGGGGACCCCGCCGTTCCCGTCGGTGTCGGGATCGGCGGCCAGTCGTCGATCCGGCTCGTGGTGGAGCCCGAGGGGCCGCTGGGCGCGGTGGCCCTGGCCGACTGGGCGGAGTCCCGGATCAGCTGCGCCTGAGCCCGCGGTCCCGGAGGGCCTGCGCCGGGGCCTTCAGCACTCGCGCCCGGCGGCGGGGCCTGCGCCGGGGGCCGGAGGGCCTGCGCCCGGGCCTTCAGCATCCGCGCCCGGCTGCGGGGCCTGCCCCGGAGCTGCGGGGCCTGCGCCCGGCTGCGTAGGCCTGCTCGTGGGGCTGATGGGGGGCGGTCGAGCCGGTCGGGCCGCTGGGACCGGTCGGCCCGGTGTAACGGGTGTGACCGGTCGGCCCGGTGTGACGGGTGTGACGGGTGTGTCCGGTCGGGCCGGGGTGTGCGGTCGGGCCGGTGGGGCTGTTTCACGTCACGGTTGGAGCGTGCGGCGGGACGGGACCACTCCGCCCGCCACCGCGCGCTGGCGCGGTGCCGCCGTGCCCGTCCAGCAGGTGCCCCGGCGGGCCAGCAGCCGCCGCAGCCACAGCTCGGTGGAGGCCAGCTCCGCCAGGCCGTCCAGCGGGAGCGGCTCGCCTTCCGACGCGGCGCGCAGGGCCTTGCGTACGACGCGGGCCTCGACCAGGCCCGCGTCGGCCAGGAGCGGGGCGTCGAAGAGGGCCATCAGGTCGGGCAGCGCGGTGCGCAGGCCGGTGCGGGTGACGGCGGTGGAGGTGGCCTGGGAGGGGGCTCCCCAGCCGGGCGGCAGGTCGTGGATGCCCGCCCCGCCGAGCACCCGGCGCAGGATCGCGGCCCGGGCGCCCGGCTGGACGCGGAGCGATTCGGGCAGCGCGCGGGCGGCCCGGACGACCTGGTTGTCCAGGAACGGGGCGTGCAGGCGCTGGCTGCGGATCTCCGCCGCCTGCTCCAGGATGCGGTGGTCGGCGGCGGCGCGGGCGAGGGTGGCGCGGGCGCGGGCCTCACCGGGGCGCTGGACGGAGGTGGGCCGGATCGCCGCCTCCTGAAGGCGAACCGATACTTCCGCCAGTGCCTCACCCGTCAGCCAGCGGGCCGCCGGGCCCGGGCGCGACCAGGCGAGGGCGGCGAGCGAGGCGTCGGCGGGGGTGGCGAGGTCGGGGGCGTACCGGTTGGCGTCGGGGAGGAGTCCGGCGGCGGTCTCCAGGCCGGTGCGGTAGGACGTCCGGGCCAGTCGGCGCGCGGCCCGGTAGACCGTCAGCGGGACGAACAGCGAGTGCGCGGTGGGGCCTTCGGCCTTGGTGAGGGCGGCGACCGGGCGCAGGAGGTGGCGTCTGCGCCGGTCCATCAGGAGGTCCGCGAGGCGGGCCGGGTGGGCGTCCAGGACCTGCCGGGCGCCGTGCCCCACCAGATGGTCGGCGCTGCCCGCGGCGAGGCGGCGGCGGTGGCGCTCGGCGACGACGAGCGAGGGGCCGGGCTCGTCGGTGAGCGGGCCGGTGCCCAACGAGGCGTACGGCAGGGCCTCTTCGCCCGCCGCGACGACGACGTGGTGCAGGCGCGGGTTGGCGGCGATGGCGCGGGCGCGCTCCAGTTCGTCCTCGTCGCCGCGGGTGGTGAGGTCGTTGAAGGTGACCGCGAGGAGCCGCTCCCCCGCCCCGGTGCCGTGGCCGAGGAGGGTGCCGGGCAGTCCGGGCAGTCCGGCGGCGAGCAGGGCGAGGGTGGCGGAGGCGCTGCCTCCGGAGAGGTCGGCGCCGATGCCCGCGACCGGGGCTCCCCGGGCCGCGCGCCGGTCGGCGGGGCCCATGCCGGGGACCGGCCCCGGGTCCTGCGGCAGGGTTTCGGGAGCGTGGCGGGGCGCCGTGAGCCGGGCGCGTACGGCTTCGACGAGCGCGTCCCGTACGCCCTCCACGGCGTGCACCGGGTCGACCTGGGGCGCGGCGACGGCGAGGGAGGCGACGGCCTCGTACCCGGTGATCTCCCGCGAGCCCTCCCGCAGGATCAGCGCGTGGCCCGGCGGGACCCGCTTCACCCCGGCGTACGGGGTGCCGTCGCCGAGCGCCTCGGGTGTCTCCGGGCAGGCGAGCAGGGCGGCGAGGTGGCCGATGTCGAGTTGGGCCTCGATGAGGTCGGCCAGCGGGAGGGCGGCGGTGGCGAAGGCGGTGCCACCAGCCCAGGGGGTGTGGAAGACGGGGCGGGCGCCGGCCAGGTCGCCCACCACGGTGAGGCGGCGGCCGATCTGGACGACGGCGGTGTAACTGCCGGGCCAGGCGGTGAGATGGCGCATCGCCCCGCCGCGCGCGGCGAGCAGCCCGACGCGCAGCTGTTCGTCGGTGGCCCCGCAGCAGCCGAGGACGGCGAGGCGGGTGGTGGGGGCGCCTTCGGGGGTGGCGACGCCGATGATCCGGATCTCGTCGGGGCGCCAGTCACCGACCGCCCAGAGCGGATCGGGGTCTCCCCACAGGAGTTGGGAGCCCACCGGGTGGACCGTGCGCCCCTCGCCGCTGTTGCCGACCGCACCGACGGTGCCGAAGCTCGCGGCGATACTGCTCCATCCCACCAACCAACGCATCGCCGCCTCCACAGGCTGTGGACAAGCGGCGCGCTGTGCTGGTCGCATCGCCGCTGCGGGACATGCTGCCACGACAGGGCCGCAGGAGAGGGGGTACGGACAGCGCACGCCGGATGAGCATGCGCCCCTGGCAAAGGCCGGGGACCGTGCGCCGCACCGCCTTCACCGCACCACCGGCAACGGAAGTGCTGATTCCGGGAGTTCGGGGCGGCCGGCCACCCGGCGGGCACGCGCGACACCGTACCGTCCGGGAGAGCGGAGGGAGTGTCACCGGGCCGGGGAGAGCGGTCGAAATCCGGCCATAGCCGGACCGTTGGCCATACCGTCACCGGACAGTCGTAATTCAGCCAATCTCATGAGGCTCCGCCGCCCGCGCACACCCGTCCGCGCCCCCCGCGGCGGGCCTCCACGCACAGTCCGGGAGGTGGGCCTCACCTCCCGGACCGGTCCGCCGCCCGCGGGGAATGGAGCGGCGGTTTCCCCCAGCCCACTGAGTCCAGTGCAGTGAGCCGACCCACGCGGTACCCAGCCAAGCCCCTCCCCCAAGGGCCGGGCCAGAGCGCACGGGCGGGCGCACGGCCACACACCAGGAGCACGCCGTCGCCCGGCCCGCGCACCCCCGGAGCGCGGGCCCGGCGGGCCGCACGGACAACAATCCCGCCATACGGACGTCCGCCCCTTAACGGTCGGGATGGGGAGAACTACGCTGTGTTTACTGGTGTTCTCGACAGGGGGGCATATTCCTCGGGGCTCGGCCATATGCGTGTGCAGGCGGAGTACGAGGGTTCGAACCTGGGGAGGCATCGGTACGAATGCCGCGCGCCGTCCTCGGTGACGCGGCGGCTGTCTGTGTGTCGAGGGGTGGCGCATGTCCAGGGAGCAACGCGGGCCGAACGAGAAGCTCGGCACGGTTCTCGCCCTCGCGGGAATCAGTAACGCCGGGCTCGCCCGGCGGGTCAACGACCTCGGAGCACAGCGCGGTCTGACACTTCGCTACGACAAGACCTCGGTGGCCCGGTGGGTCGCCAAGGGGATGGTGCCGCAGGGCGCGGCACCTCATCTGATCGCGGCGGCGATCGGGGCCAAGCTCGGCCGGCCCGTCCCGCTGCACGAGATCGGGCTCGCCGACGCGGACCCCGCGCCGGAGGTCGGCCTCGCCTTCCCCCGGGACGTGGGCGAGGCGGTCAGGTCGGCGACCGAGCTCTACCGGCTGGATCTGGCCGGGCGCAGGGGCGGCGGCGGGATCTGGCAGTCGCTGGCCGGTTCGTTCGCGGTGAGCGCCTACGCGACCCCCGCGTCCCGCTGGCTGATAACCCCCGCCGACCCGTCGGTCGCCCGCGACCCGACGGCGGCACAGGCGGCGATCCTCGGCGGCCGGAGCGGCGGCCAGGAGGCCGGCGGCGCACCCGGTCCGCGCGGGCCGCTGTCCGCGGCGGACGGCCGGGGTGCGCACATCCCGCACACACCCGGGGGCGCCCAGGGCGGCTCCGGCTCGGTGCCCGTGCAGCCCGGCCCGGAGTCGGTCGCGGACGCCTCGCCGCTGCGGGTGGGCCACAGCGATGTGATGAAACTGCGCGAGGCGGCCCAGGACGCCCGCCGCTGGGACTCCAAGTACGGCGGCGGCGACTGGCGTTCCTCCATGGTCCCGGAGTGTTTACGGGTCGACGCCGCGCCCCTGCTGCTGGGGTCGTACACCGACGAGGTGGGCCGGGCGCTGTTCGGCGCGGCGGCGGAGCTGACCCGGCTGGCGGGGTGGATGGCGTTCGACACCGGCCAGCAGGAGGCCGCCCAGCGCTACTACATCCAGGCCCTGCGCCTGGCCCGCGCCGCCGCCGACGTCCCCCTCGGCGGCTATGTGCTCGCCTCCATGTCCCTCCAGGCGACCTACCGGGGCTTCGCCGACGAGGGCGTCGACCTCGCCCAGGCCGCCGTGGAGCGCAACCGGGGGCTGGCGACCGCTCGCACCATGAGCTTCTTCCGGCTGGTGGAGGCACGCGCCCACGCCAAGGCGGGCGACGCGCCGGCGGCGGGGGCCGCGCTCAAGGGCGCCGAGAGCTGGCTGGAGCGGTCCCGGGCGGGCGACGCGGACCCGTCCTGGCTCGGCTTCTACAGCTACGACCGGTTCGCCGCCGACGCCGCCGAGTGCTACCGGGACCTGAAGGCCCCGCGCCAGGTCCGCCGCTTCACCGAACAGGCCCTCTCCCGGCCCACCGAGGAGTTCGTCCGCAGCCACGGGCTCCGGCTCGTGGTCTCCGCCGTCGCCGAACTGGAGTCGGGGAACCTGGACGCGGCCTGCGCGGCGGGCACCCGGGCGGTGGAGGTGGCCGGCCGGATCTCCTCGGCGCGCACGACGGAGTACGTACGGGACCTGCTGCACCGCCTGGAACCGTACGGGGACGAGCCCCGGGTGGCCGAGCTGCGCGAACGGGCACGGCCGCTGCTGGTGACGCAGGCCTGAGGGGGCGGGGACGTCGGGGGCGGGGACGTCCGGGCCCGGAGCGGAGGGGATTCCGGGGCCGGGGCGAGGTGACCGGCGGGTGGCTTCGTCACGCCCGCCGGTCGCCCCCGCCGGATACGCCGTCGGCCACGGCCTCCGGACGCCGTGTGCGCCACGCCCTGCCCGGATCGGGTTTGAGCCCGTTGTCAGTGGGTCAGTGCACTATCGGGGTGGGAGGTGGCGTGATGATGACGCACGCGGCGTACGACTGCGACGTGCTGGTGATCGGCGGCGGGATCGTCGGTCTGTCGACCGCGTACGCCCTCCAGCGGGCCGCTCCGGGCACCCGGGTCACGGTCCTGGAGAAGGAGCACGGCCCCGCCCGCCACCAGACCGGCCGCAACAGCGGAGTGATCCACAGCGGGATCTACTACCGCCCCGGTTCCCTCAAGGCCCGGTACGCCCTGCGCGGCTCGGCCGAGCTGGCCGACTTCTGTGCCGCGCACTCCATCGCCCACGCCACCACCGGGAAGCTGATCGTCGCCACCGAGCGGTCCGAGCTGCCCCGGCTGCACGGCCTGGTCCAGCGCGGCCGGGAGCACGGACTGCCCGTGCGGGAGCTGGGCCCGGCGCAGATCGCGGAGTACGAGCCCGAGGTCCGGGGCATCGCGGCGATCCGGGTCGCCACGACGGGCGTCTGCGACTTCTCGGCCGTCGCCGCCCGGCTCGCGGCCGAGGTGACGGCGGCGGGCGGCGTCGTGCGGTTCGGGGCGGAGGCCGTCGCCGTGGACCGGCGTGCCTGGGGCGTGGCGGTGCGGACGGCGGAGGGGCTGGTGGTCCGCGCCCGGACGCTGGTCAACTGCGCGGGGCTGCACTGCGACCGGGTGGCCCGGCTCGCGGGCGACGACCCGGGGGTGCGGATCGTGCCGTTCCGGGGTGAGTACTACGAGCTGGCCCGCCCGGAGCTGGTCCGCGGCCTGGTCTACCCGGTGCCGGACCCGGCCTTCCCCTTCCTCGGCGTCCACCTGACCCGGGGCTTCGACGGCTCCGTCCACGTCGGGCCGAACGCGGTCCCCGCCCTGGCCCGTGAGGGGTACGGCTGGCCGGTGGTGCGCCCCGGTGACCTGCTCTCCACGCTGAGCTGGCCGGGCACCTGGCAGATCGCCCGCAGACACTGGCGGTACGGGGCGGGCGAGGTGCACCGCTCGCTCTCGAAGTCCGCCTTCACCCGGGCCGTCCGGCGGCTGCTCCCGGAGGTACGGGAGGAGGACCTGCGCCCGTCGCCCTCAGGGGTCCGGGCCCAGGCGGTGCTGAAGGACGGCACGCTGGTCGACGACTTCCTGATCCGCGAGGCCCCGCACACCGTGCATGTGCTCAACGCGCCGTCGCCCGCCGCGACGGCCTCCCTGCCGATCGGGCGCGAGGTGGCGCGGCGGGCGCTGCGCCGGGCTCAGGAGACGGGGTGGAAGCCGCCCGCCGTAGAATCGGGGCATTGTGTCTGAGCAGCCCCTGAACCCCACCACCGCACCGGCCCCCGACTCCGGGACGGCCGACGAGGCCACGCCGGGCGGTCCACCCGCGACCGGCTCCGCGACCGAGGCGCCCACCGACGATGCGCCCGCGACCGACGCGTCCCCGACCGACGCGCACACCGCCGCCCCCGTGGCCGAAGCTCCGACTGGCGACGCGCCCGTGACCGGCGCGCACACCGCCGACGCCGTGGCCGACACCGTGGCCGAGGCTCCCGACGGCGATACGCCCGTGGCCGAAGCGCCGACGGGCGATGTGCCGGCGGCCGACGCGCACACCGCCAGCCCCGCCGACCCCGCCACGGTCCCCGCCTCCGCGATCGACCCGACCGACCCGACCGGGTCGTCCGACTCGACCGCCGCCGGCCTCCCGGCGGACGAGGCCGCCGCGCTGCGGGCCGCCTCCTTCGAGCGGGCCCGCCGGCTGCGCCAGGAGCCCCGCTTCCCCGGCGGCCCCGCCGCCGACCCGGCCGGCTCGCACCACGAGCGCCGGATCCGCAGCTTCCAGCCGCGCCGCAGCCGGGTCACCACCGGCCAGCAGGAGGCCCTGGAGCGGCTCTGGCCCACGTGGGGCCTGGACATCGACGGCAAACGCGTCCTCGATCTGGAGCAGCTCTTCGGCGGCCTGCCGGTCGTCCTGGAGATCGGGTTCGGGATGGGAGAGGCCACCGCGCAGATGGCCGCCGACGACCCGGGCACCGGCATCCTCGCCGTCGACGTCCACACCCCCGGCCAGGGCAACCTGCTGGGCCTCGCGGACAGAGCCGGCTCGACCAACGTCCGGGTGGCCAACGGCGACGCGGTGATCCTGCTCCGCGAGATGCTGGCCCCCGAGTCGCTCGACGGCCTGCGGGTCTACTTCCCCGACCCGTGGCCCAAGGCCCGCCACCACAAGCGGCGGCTGATCCAGCCCGAGTTCCTGGACCTGGTGGCCCCGGTGCTCAAGCCCGGCGCGATCGTGCACTGCGCGACCGACTGGGAGCCGTACGCGGAGCAGATGCTGGAGGTGCTGACCGCGCACCCCCGCTTCGGGAACACGGCGGCCGACGGCGGTTACGCGCCCCGCCCGGCGTTCCGCCCGCTCACCCGCTTCGAGGGCCAGGGCCTGGACAAGGGCCACGTCGTCCACGATCTGCTCTTCGCCCGCGTCTGACCCCCGCCCACCACACACGCGCACGCTCCGGCGCACCGCCGGGCAGACCGCAACCGCACAGACCGCCGTCGGGCAGACCGCAACCGCACAGACCGCCGTCCGGCAGACCTCCGCCGGACGGACCGTCACCCGGCGGGCCACCTCCCGGCCCGTCGGCGGACCAGCGTGGCCGAACAGCGAACCGTCCTGGCCGGATGCACGGTCGCCGGGTGTCAGTGGTCCTCGTTAGGGTCGAGGGGTGTCCGACGGTTCCGTGCAGTACCAGCAGCGGCAGCCGGCGGTCCCGGTCCTCCACGACGAGCAGCGGCTCGACGAGGTGCTGGGCGCCGTGCCGGAGCGCGGCCGGTGGAAGTACCGGCCGCGCCGCGTCGGCATGGTGTGGCGCAGCAAGGTGTTCCGCGCCGGGGCCGTGATCGTGGCGCTGGCGCTCTGCTGGCTGGTGATCCTGGCCCTCGTGCGCGAGGAGACCGGCCCGGAGGGGTTCCTCGTCGGCCTCGGCCTGGCGGTGCTCCCGGTGCCGCTGCTGATGGCCGCCTTCCGCTGGCTGGACCGGGTCGAACCGGCCCCCTGGCGCAATCTGCTCTTCTCCTTCGCCTGGGGAGCGTGCGCGGCCGCGCTCATCTCGATCATCGCCAACTCGTTCGCGGTGCGCTGGATAGCCACCGCCACCGCCGACCCGTCGAGCGCCGACGCGTGGGGGGCGACGGTGATCGCCCCGGTGGTGGAGGAGAGCGCCAAGGCCGTCTCCGTACTGCTGATCTTCATCTTCCGGAGGCGGGAGTTCCGGGGCGTGGTCGACGGGATCGTGGTCGCCGGCTTCACCGGTACGGGCTTCGCCTTCACCGAGAACATCCTCTATCTGGGCAACGCCTTCGGTGAGGACCAGCAACTGGGCAGTTCGGGCCTGGCGTCGATGACGGCGGGGACGTTCTTCGTACGGATCGTGCTGTCGCCGTTCGCGCACCCGCTGTTCACGGTCCTCACCGGCCTCGGCTTCGGCTTCGCGGTCATCAGCGCCCGCCACCACCGGCTCCGCCGGATCGCCCTGCCGCTGCTCGGCCTGCTCGCCGCGATGGGCCTGCACGCCCTGTGGAACGGTTCGGCGGTCTTCGGCGGGCTCGGCTTCTACGCGGTGTACGCGGTCGTGATGGTCCCGCTCTTCGGGCTGCTGACCTGGCTGGCGGTCTGGTGGCGCCGCCGCGAGCTGCGGACGCTCGCCGCCGAACTGCCCGCGTACGCCGCGGCCGGCTGGCTCACGCCGGCCGAGCCGCTGGCGCTCTCCTCGATGCGGACCCGGGGCATGGCCCGCGACCTGGCCCGCCACTGGCACGGCAGGCAGGACCGCTCCCGGGGCCGGGCGGCGGCCCGCGCGGTCGCCGAGTACGAGTCGTTCGCGACGACCCTCGCCGGGCTGCGCCGCCGCGCCCGCCATGACGCGGTGGGCCCGGACTTCGCCGCCCGGGAGCGGGAGCTGCTGCACCACCTCTGGCAGCGCCGGGACATCGCGTCCCCGGCCCTCACCCACGCGGCCCGCGTGACGGGCAGCGCCCCGCGCCCGTACCCGTACCGGCAGCCGATGCCGTACGGACAAGGACAGGGCTACGGCACCGGGCAGCCGCATCCGTACGGAAGCGGCCAGGGGTACGGGTACGGCTACGCCCCCGCCCAGCACCAGAACCCCGGCCACGGAACCCCCCACGGCCAGGCCCCCGGCCACGGAACCCCCACCTATGGCTATGGCTACGGCCAAGCCCCCCGGACAGACCGGCAGCCCTGACGTCGGGGGGTGAGCGTCAGGGCTGCCGGGGTTTCGAGGGGCGGGTGGTACGCGAACGACGTACCGGGATCTCAGACGTTGAGGCCCTTGCTGTTCAGCCAGGCGATCGGGTCCATGGCCGAGCCGCCGGCGGTGCGGACCTCCAGGTGGAGGTGGACGCCGGTCACGTTGCCGGTGGCGCCCATGCGGCCGATGGTGTCGCCGGTGCTGACCTTCTGGCCGACCGAGACGTCGATCGAGGACTGGTGGGCGTACCAGAGCTCGGTGCCGTCCTCCAGCTGGAGGACCGTGCGGTAGCCGTACGAACCGGACCAGCCGGCCGACGTGATCGTGCCGCTGTGCACGGCCTTGAGCGGCGAACCGGCCGCTCCGGCGAAGTCGGTGCCGGTGTGCTGGCCGGAGGACCACATGGCGCCGGACTGGCCGTAGGTCGAGGTGATCGTGTACCCGGAGGCGGGCAGGGTGTAGCTGGCGCGGAGCTTGGCGAGGCGCTCCTCCTCGGCCTTCTTCGCCGCCGCCTCCTCCGCCGCCTTCTTCTCGGCGGCGGCCTTGGCCTTCGCCTTGGCTTCCGCCTCGTCCTGCTGCTTCTTGGCCTCCGCGGCGGCCTTCTCGGCCGCGGCCTTCTCCTCGGCGGCCTTGGCCTCGGCGTCGGCGGCGGCCTGCTGCTGCTCGGCCTGCTGGAGGATCCGGGCACGCAGGGCCTCGCCCGCGTCGGTGGTGCCCTGCTCGGCCTCGGCGGTCGTGATGCCCGCGGAGGTGAGGGGGGCGGCCGCGGCGACCGGGGCGGCCTCGGCCTTGTCGGACATGAAGGCCCCGACGCCGGGAAGGGACTTGGCGTCGGGGAGGTTGTCCGCGATGGAATCGGGAAGGGAGATGGAGACGGGCGGCTTGGACTGGGCGGTGGCCATGCCACCCGCACCGACGGCCGCTATGACGCCGACCCCGAGGACGGTGGAGCTACGGGCGAGCCCCCGCTGCTTGGCCACGCGGTGCTTGCCGCGCACGGGACGGACGGACTCCGCGGTGGGGTTCCACTCCTCCCAGGTCCGCTCCGGACCGCCGAAGGCGTCGGCGCTCAGGGATGACGGGGCCTCAGGGGCAGGCTGGTTGGACGCCACGTGGGCGCACTCCTTTCCTTCCTTCTCGCCTACCGGGTTAGCTGACGGGTTCGGAGCAGGAAGGTCTCCTACGGGCCCCTCTGCCTCACAGTGGAGACACAGGCGTCCGATTCACCCCATGTAGGTGGTTCCCCGGTTCCCTTGCGGGATTCGGCGCTCGCGCACGGCGCCGTCCTGACGACGGCTGGGACGACCGCGCTGCGTTATCGAACGTTAATAGACAGGTGGGCCCGATTCCAAGCTGTTCCTGTTGATCATTAACGGCTACGACAGGGATTTACCCACAACAAACACCGCCAACCGGACAACATGACATCCCCTCACCCACACCTCTTTTTCTGACGGTATGTCAAACGTTATGCGGAGCGGCGCCCTTCAACTACGCACCGTGTCATCGCCCCGGCCCACGATCTTCACCGTCGTCCGCCGCGGCGGCTGCCCCTCCGCGGGACGGCTCACCGCGAGCAGCGCCATGTCGTCCGTCGACCGGCCGCCGGTGTGCAGCCGTACGTCGTCGGTGAGCGCCGAGAGCAGCTCCTCGGGGCCGGGGAAGATCCGGCCGCGGAGCCGGGCCTCGGGGTCGTAGAAGACGCCGTTCGCGTCCCGGGCCTCGGAGAGGCCGTCCGTGAAGGCGAGCAGCGTCGAACCGGGAGGCATCTCCCACTCGTCGGACCGGTCGGGCCACACCCCCAGGTCCATCCCCAGCGGCAACGCGGGCACGCTCGGCGCGAGAACCTCCAGGGCCCCGTCGGCGTGCAGCAGGATCGGCTCGGGGTGCCCGCGGTTGACGAGGCGCAGCGCGGCCGAACCGGGCGGGATCTCGGCCAGTACGGCGGTGATGAACCCCTCCATGGCGTCCAGCCCGTACCGCCGCGTCCCCTCCCGCGCGAGCGCCCGCTCCAGCCGCTGGGCCACGCCCTCCAGCGACCGCTCCTGCTCGGCGGCCTCCCGGAACGCGCCGATGATGACCGCCACCGCCTCCACGGCGTCCAGCCCCTTGCCGCGTACGTCCCCGACGACCAGACGCACGCCGTAGGGGGTGTCCGCCACCGCGAACAGGTCCCCGCCGACGAACTCGTCCGCCTGCGCCGCCTCGTACCGCGCGGCCACCTGGAGCCCGCCGATCCGCTCCGCCGGGGTCGGCAGCACGGCCCGCATGGCGGTCTCCGCGATGACCCGCGCCGAGGCCAGCTGCTCGTTGCTGCGGCGGACCACCCCGTTGATCACGAGGGCCAGGACGGCGGCGGTGAGGACAGTGATCATCTCGATGACCGGGACGACCTGGGTGGAGGTCCCGTCGGAGATCCGCATCGCGATGACGGAGAGGACCGAGGCCACCCCCGTACGGATGGTGCTGGCGAGCGAGAAGAAGGGCGCGGCGATCAGCGGCGCGGCCACGAACAGGGGGACGGCGGTGAAGTTGGCCGGGGCCAGCGAGTCGAAGAGGAGCCCGCCGCCAATCAGCAGCACCGGCAGCAGCCGGACGAACCGCCGGGTCCCGGCGGTCCGGGCCACCACCGGCTTCCCCCGCCCCGTGGAGCCGGGCGTGGCACGCCCGGGGATGCCGAGGCTCCCCCTCACGAGCCCGCGCCCCTTCTCCGCCATCCCCACCACCTGTGCACTCCTGCCCGGTCCGGCCACGGCTGCGGACGGTACCGCGCCCCGTCCAGGCTTCCCGGAGCCGCGCCGTGCGGCGACTCCTCATCGGCCAAATAGGGGGAAGCGGCCCCTTGCGCGGGCGGCCCCCGCCGGTCAGTCGGAGAGCCGGTGTTCCGCGTGGATCGTCAGCGCATCCCGTACGAAGGCGGCGGTGCCGTCTCCGTAGCGATCGTAGTTCTTTCCGAAGCGGGGATCGGCGGCGTACATCTCACCGAGCCCGATGACGTACGAACGGGTGAGCCCGGGACCCGTCTCCCCGGAGGCCAGCCACGCACAGTGCCGCCGGGCGACCTCCTGGGCCTGCTCGCCGCCCGGCCCGGCGCCGGCCTCCCGGGCCCGCGCCCAGTCGCGGGCGATGGCCTCGTGCTCGTCCAGGAAGGCCCGCTTCCCCTCCTCCCCCAGCGAGCGCCACCACCGGTCGCCCTCCTCGTACGCCGCACGCCCCCAGCGCTCGGTCACCTCCCGCTCGTGCGCGGTGTGGTCGAAGCCGTCGAACACTTCCTCGGCCATGAGTTCCACTCCCTCCTCCGTCTTGTGGAGAGTGGTCCGCACCGAGGCGATCTGCCGCCCGATGCGCGCCTGCTCCTGTTCGAGCAACCGCAGATGCGCCCTCAGCGCCGCCCCCGTGTCCCGCTGCCCTTCGAGTACGTCCTTGATGGCGGGCAGCGACAGCCCCAGCTCCCGCAGCAGCAGGATGCGCTGCAGCCGGACGAGGGCGTCCTGGTCGTAGTAGCGGTAGCCGTTGCTCCCGACCCGGCTCGGCGCGAGGAGACCGAGGTCCCCGTAGTGCCGGAGCGTGCGGCTCGTGGTGCCGGCCCTTCTGGCGATTTCCTGGATGGACCACTCCATGCCGGAAACGCTAGATCTTTACGCAACGTCAAGGTCAACCGGACAGCTCAGGTTCCGGAAACGACTCAGGCCCGGTACGCGATCAGTGATCTGCGTACCGGGCCTGGATCTTCAGTAGCGGGGACAGGATTTGAACCTGCGACCTCTGGGTTATGAGCCCAGCGAGCTACCGAGCTGCTCCACCCCGCGTCGGTGAACACAACTCTACGCCATCGGAGAGGGTGCTCCGACCACTTTTCCGTCGGGGCCCGCCGCTCAGCTGCGGCGGGCCCCGACGGGAAGGCTCTAGAGAGCCGCCGCCCCGGTGGGTGCGGGCGCGGGAGTGCGGTCGGTGAGCGGCAGGATCGCGGGCTCCGCGGCCTCGTTGAGGAAGACCCGCCGCACGACCCGCTCCGCGGCGTTTCCGTCGTCGAACTGGCAGAAGCGTTCCCGGAAGGCGGCGCGCAGGCCGGCGGCCTCCTGGCTCTGCCAGCGGCCGCTGCGGAAGGTGTCGATCAGCGCGTCCTCGGTGGTCGCCACGGCCCCCGGGGTGTCGCCGGGGCGGCCGGAGACGAGGTCGAAGGTGACACCGCGGCTCTGGGAGTAGACCTGCCAGTCGTCCGCGAAGACCACGATGGGCCGGTCCAGGTTGGCGTAGTCGAACGTGATCGACGAATAGTCGGCGATCAGCGCGTCCGAGGCCAGGCACAGGTCCTCGACCACCGGGTAGCCGGACACGTCGATGATGGCGCCCTGCTCCGCGAGGCGCTGCAGCCGGGGGTTCTGCGTGTAGAAGTAGTGCGAGCGGACCAGCAGGACGAAGTCGTCACCCAGCTCGGTGGCCACCCGGGCCAGGTCCAGGGTCGGGGTCCAGCCCTTCTGGTAGTCGCGGTGGGTCGGCGCGTACAGCACGGCGGTCTTGCCCGGAGCGATGCCGAGGTCGGCACGGATCCTGGCGACGTCCTCGGCGCCGGCCCGGTAGTAGACGTCGTTGCGCGGGTATCCCACGTCCAGCGACTCGAAGGCGGCCGGGTAGACCCGCTCCCAGTGCTCGGTGGAGTGCTCGTTGGAGGAGACGCTGAAGTCCCAGCGGTCCACGCGCTGCAGCAGCTTGGCGAAGTTCATGCCCTTCGCGGAAGCCGGGAAGTTCTGCTGGTCGATGCCCATGCGCTTGAGCGGGGTGCCGTGGTGGGTCTGCAGATGGACCTGGCCCGGCCGCTTGACGATGGCGTCGGAGAAGTTGACGTTGTTGACGAAGTACTTCGCCCGCGCCATGACCTCCCAGTAACGGCGCGAGTTGGGGACCACGACGTCGAGACCCTCGGGTATCTGGTCGGCGAGGTCCGCGCGGACCACCCAGACGCCCCGCACCTGCGGGGCCAGTTCCTTGGCCTTCTCGTAGATGGCGAGCGGGCTGCAGGCGGGGAGCCGGTTCCAGTACGAGCTGTAGACGGCGAGGTTGGGGTCGATGGCGCGGCGGCGCTCGACGGCGTACAGACCCGCGTACGCGCGCTTGCCGACCTTGACCTTCGCCTTGCGGGCCTTCTTCAGGCTGGTCTTCTTGACCCGGTCGACGAGCTCGGTGGTCTGGAAGGCGCGGTGCGAGCCCTTGGCCAGGGCGCGCATGTCGTCCCCGGTCTGCCCCTCGGGGAGCGTGAAGCCCTCCGGGAGGTGGCGGCGGTAGAAGGCCGAGGTGAGCTTGAAGAACTCCTCGCGGTCCGCGACCCTGACGCGCTCGGGGCGCTTGAGCGCGAACAGCATGTGGAACACCGCCCGCTCGAAGAGCAGGGGCCTCGCCCAGGCCAGTTCGGGACGCGCGGCGAGGAAGGCGAACAACCCCTCGTACTGCTGGAAGATGTCGAAGTGCTTGCGACCGGGCGTCTTGGTGATCGCGCCCTGACGGCGCTGGCGGTACTCGATGCCGACCTGGTTGAGGCATCCGATGCGCTCGGCCGTCACCATCGCCATGTAGGTGACCGGCGCGTCCTCGTACAGGCCCGGCGCGTACTGGAAGCCCTCCTTGAGGAAGAACTCACGACGGAACGCCTTGTTCCAGGCCACCAGGAACAGGTTGAGGTACTCGGGCCGCTCCTCGAGCCGGAACACGTCCGTGCCCGCCTGCTCGATCAGGTCGGCGGCCTCGGTGCGGCCGCCCTTGCCCCACCAGTAGGTACGCACATGGTCGAAGGCGAGGATGTCCAGCCCGCCGACGGCGTCCAGGCGGTCGGCCAGGGCCTGCAGCAGACCCGGCGTGTACGCGTCGTCGCTGTCCAGGAACAGCACGTACTCGCCCGTCGCCCGCGCGAGACCGGCGTTACGGGCCCGGCCCAGGCCCCCGTTCTCCGGCAGGTGCACGGCCTTGACCCGCTCGTCGCGGGCCGCGTACTCGTCGACGATCGCGCCACTGGAGTCCGGTGAGCAGTCGTTGACCGCGATGACCTCGATGTCCCGGAACGACTGGTCCAGGACCGAGTCCAGGCACTCGCGCAGGTACCCTTGAACCTTGAATATGGGTACGACAATGCTGAACCTGGGCATGGGTCAAAAACTCCTCGGATGCTAAGCGGAGGCGGAGGGGGAGTGGACCGGACAGGTCTCAGCACCCTATGTAGAGAATACATACGGCCTGGCAGGCGAAAATCCTGCGCGACAGCGGGGAAGATCCACCGGCGCAGCGGCTCCGGCCGCAGCTGGTCAAAGGGCCTGGGATGCCCGCACGCGTCCGGGACGCAGGCTCCTCGCCTCCATGTCGAGCGCCGTGGACCACGAAGGGTCCACAGCGCCTCTGGCGCCGATTCCACCGCCCGCCCGGCACCGCCCCGGCCCGCTCCCCCGACGGACGGCACGGGTGACGAACCCGACAGCGTCCCGGCCGGACGGAGCCGGTCGAGGCACTGAGGCAGCAGGCCGGAGGAGATTCCCCGCCCTGCGGTCGGTAGGCCGTGTGGGACTCGAACCCACAACCAACGGATTAAAAGTCCGCTGCTCTGACCAATTGAGCTAACGGCCCCGGTCGCATCACCCACGAGCATAGCCCGCCCGGTCCCGGCAGCCGATCCGGTATCGGTGTCGGGCCCTGTCGGGCTGCCGTCGTGTCCCTTTCGGGGCGGGTTGTGCTGTTGATGGGGTGGGGTGTGCCGTCCCGGGGAGGGGACGGCAACAGGGCCCGTACGTCACCGAGTCGGTTCGGTGGCGTACGGGCCCTGCCGGTCTGTCAGGCGGACCTGTTCAGTGGTCAGCCGTTGCGCTTCCAGCGCGGCTTGTCGTCGCGGCGGCCGAAGGAGCCGGTGTTGGTGCCGGTGTTGGCACCGCGGTGGTCGTCACGACGGCCGGTGGGGCGGTCGTGGCCGCCGGAGCGGTAGCCGCCGGAGGGGCGGTCGTCACGGCGGTCGCGGTTGAACGGGCGGTCGCCGCCACCGGAGCGGAAGCCACCGGAGGGGCGGTCGTCGCGACGGTCACGGTTGAAGGAGGGACGGTCGTCGCGACGCTCGAAGGGACGGCCACCACGGTCGTCACGGCGGTCGCCGCCGCCGGAGCGGAAGCCGCCCGAGGGACGGTCGTCACGACGGTCACGGTTGAAGGAGGGACGGTCGTCGCGACGCTCGAAGGAACGGCCACCACGGTCGTCACGGCGGTCGCCGCCGCCGGAGCGGAAGCCGCCCGAGGGACGGTCGTCACGACGGTCACGGTTGAAGGAGGGACGGTCGTCGCGACGCTCGAAGGAACGGCCACCACGGTCGTCACGGCGGTCGCGGTCCCGGTTGAACGACGGGCGGTCGTCACGGCGGTCGTTGCCGCGGTAGCCGCCACGGTCGCCACCCCGGTTGTCACGGCGCTCGTAGTTGCCCCGCTCGTCGCGGCGCTGCTCCTCGCGGGCGGCCGGCTGCTCGGGGACGGAGACGGCGGCCACCAGGGCGGCCTCCGCCTCGGCGGTGACCTCGGCCACGGCGGCCTCGGGGTCGTCGCCCCGCTCGCGGGCGGCGCGGGCGACCAGGCGGTCGGCCTCCTCGCGCAGCTCGACGGCGCGGCGCTGGACGCGCTCCAGCTGCTTCGTCAGGTCGGCGGCCTCGCGCTCGGCCTGCTTGGCGGCGTTGTTCGCGGAGTCGGCCTGGACCTCGGTGAGCGAACGGGCGCCGGTGATCTCGGCGACCTCCGGCTCGAAGACGCCCGCGCCCTGGACGATGTGGCGCGAGGCGTCGACGCCCGCGTCCTCCATCAGGCGGAAGATCTGGCGGCGCTGGTGCGGGAGCGCCAGCGAGACGACCACACCGGAGCGGCCGGCGCGGGCGGTACGGCCCGAGCGGTGCAGGTAGTCCTTGTGGTCACCGGCCGGGTCCACGTTCAGGACCAGGTCGATGCCGTCCACGTGGATGCCGCGGGCGGCCACGTCGGTCGCGACGAGCGCGTTGACGTACCCCTTCTTGAAGTCCTCCAGGACCCGCGTACGGGCGCCCTGGGTCATGCCGCCGTGCAGCGCGTCGGCCTTCACGCCGGACTCGATGAGCTGTTCGGCGATGCGGTCGGCGCCCAGCTGGGTGCGGACGAAGATGATGGTGCGGCCCTTGCGGGCGGCGATGGCGGCCGTGACCGGCGCCTTGTCCTTCGGCTTCACGACGAGGACGTGGTGCGACATGGTCGTGACGTTGCCCTGGGCGCTGTCGACCTCGTGCGTGACCGGGTCGGTCAGGTAGCGCTTGACCAGCGTGCTGATCTCGTTCTCCATGGTGGCGGAGAAGAGCATCCGCTGACCGCCCGCGGGGACCTGGTCCAGCAGCTCGGTGACCTCGGGCAGGAAGCCCAGGTCGGACATCTGGTCGGCCTCGTCGAGGACGGCGACCTGGACGTCCTCCAGGGAGCAGGCACCGCGGTTGATGATGTCGCGCAGCCGGCCCGGGGTGGCGACGAGGATGTCGACGCCGCGCTCCAGGGCGTAGATCTGGTTGCCCATCGACGTACCGCCGCAGACGACCTTCATCTTCAGGCCGAGCACGTCACCGTACGGCTGCAGCGCGTCCGCGACCTGCATCGCCAGCTCACGGGTGGGGGTGAGGATGACCGCGCGGGGCTTCTTCTTGTCGGTGCGGCCGCCGGCGAGCGCCGCCAGGGTCGGCAGACCGAAGGAGAGCGTCTTGCCGGAGCCCGTACGGCCGCGGCCGAGGATGTCCTTGCCGGCCAGGGCGTCCGGGATGGTCGCCGCCTGGATCGGGAAGGGGGTGGTCACACCGTTCTGCGCGAGCTTGCGGACGATGCCCTCGGGCAGGCCCAGGTCACCGAAGGTGATGGTCGGCTCGGCGTCGGCCTCGGCGGCCGGGGCGGAGTCGGAGGCGGTGGTGTCGGCGGGGGCGTCGGAGCCGGTGTCCGTCGCGGACTCCGCGGCGGCGGACGTGCCCGCCGGGGCCTCGGTCACCGCGGACTCGACGAGCTCGGTGAGCGCGTCGGTGTCGATGTTCTCGGGCATGACGGTGCGGTCAGAGCTGGAAATTGACATGCGAAATGCGAAACCTTCCGGAGTCTCGGCACGCGCCCATAACTCCGTGATTTCACAATTTCGACCGCCTCAATGCGGTCCAGCCACGGCAAGGGAGAGTACGCGCCACACGGCGCTCTTCTGTGTCGGCGCCGGGCAATGGGATCAAACGATCTACCACCATACGCACTCTCACCCACATTGCGCAACCCGCACCCTCCGAGTCTCCCGCTACACCGGCCCCACCTGCGGCGATGCCTCCGGCGTCCGCAGCGGCCTGCCCGTGTCCGCCCCGCCCATCGACTGCGTCCTCAGCTGTGCGGCGGGCGAGGCGGAGGGCGGCGGCTCGGAGGGCTCGGGGGGCTCCGGGTCGGGGTCCGGGTCCGGGTCGGGCGAAGGCAGCGGGGCAGGCGGCTCAGGGACGACCGGCGGCGGCTCCCCCGGGCCCGGCGTGGAGGGCGTCGGGGCCGGCGGATGGCCCGGGCGCGAGGGCTGCGGGGCGCCGGGCTCGGGGCGCGGGCCCTTGGTCGCGTCCGACGACGGCGCGGTGGCCGACGCGTCCGGGCTCGGCTCCTTCCCCGGGTTCTTCCGGTCCGTGCCCGCCTCGGCGTCGGCGGAGGAGTCGGAGTGGGGGTGGGCGTCACCGCCGCGGTGGCCGGTGCCGCCGGAACCGGCCACCGTCTCACCGTTCAGCTCGACGGGTCCGCCCGTCGAGTCGGCGGAGCCCGAGGGCCCCGGTCTGGCGCCGCCGTCGCCGACGCTCATACAGCCGGTGGACGCGGCGATCGTCAGCGCGGTGACGGCTGCCCAACGGACGGGGACGGACAACTTGCGCACGGGTGGCACCTCCGGGGCGAGGGGGCGGTGTTCCTGAAGGAAGCGGTGTTCCTGGGGGGCGGCGTTTCTGGGGGGGGTGTTCGTGGGGGGGGGCGGTGTTCGTTGGGGGCGGCGTTTCTGCGAGGGCGTGAGAGCGGGAGAGACGGGGCCTGTTGTCGTACGGCTACGAGCAGCACGCCGTACGCGGTGGCTGTGGTGCCGTGCCCAACTCCCCGGACCCCGCCGGAGACACGCCCGAAACCCCGCCCGCCCCGGCGCGCCCGCCCCGCAGGCCCCTCCCCGGGACCGGCACACCCACCTCGCGGCCCGTCAGCCGGGCCCGGTGAGCCCCGCCCGGCAACCCGTCACCCGGGCCCGGAACGCCCGCCCGGCAGTCCCTCCCCGAGCCCGGAACGCCCGCCCGGCAGCCCGTCACCGGACCCGTACGCGCTCCGCCGCCCGCTCCCCCGCCGCTATCCGAACCCGCCCGCAAGCTCCGCACCCAGGAACACCGCGCCCAGCCCCACCAGCAGCGACGCCACCACGTTGGCCGCGGCCAGGAAGGCCCGGCCCGTCTCGGCCAGGCGCAGGGTCTCGTACGAGAACGTGGAGTACGTCGTCAGCGCCCCGCACAGCCCCGTCGCCAGCAGGGCGTGCGCCGGGGAGGAGACCGCGGCCCCGGTCAGCACCCCGAGCAGCAGGCTGCCCGCCGCGTTGGCCGTGAAGGTGCCCCAGGGGAAGACGTACGCGACGCCGTGGCCCTGATGGCCCTGGACCGCCCGGTCCGTCAGATAGCGCAGGGGCGCGCCGACCGCCCCGCCGACCATCACCAGCAGCCAGTTCACCCCGTGCGCCCCTCGTCCCGTACCCGCCGCACGTTCCCGTCCAGCAGCCGCCTCGTCGCCACCGCGCCCGCCCACACCGCCGCCAGGGCCGCCAGGACCGTCGCCACCATGTACGCCACCGCCGCCACGAGTTCCTGACGGACCAGCAGGCCCGAGACGTCGGCCGCGTACGTCGAGAAGGTCGTGAACCCGCCGAGCACCCCGACCCCCAGGAACGGCCGGACCAGCGGGTGGGTCACCCGGCCCCGCTCCACGGTCAGCACCATCAGGACGCCGATCAGCGCGCAGCCGCTCACGTTGACGGCGAACACCGTCCACGGGAAGCCGCCTCGGGCGGTCGGCCAGAGCACCAGCGCGCCGTAGCGGGCGAGGGCACCCAGCGCGCCGCCCGCCGCGACCGCGCCCAGCACCGGGGCCTGCGGGGCAGCGGGCGGTCCCGGTTCCGGAAGCTCGTCCGGTGCCTGCTCGCTCACCCGTAGCCCAGAGCGTGCAGCCGCTCGTCGTCGATGCCGAAGTGGTGGGCGATCTCGTGGACGACGGTGATCTCGGTCTCGGCCACGACATCCTCGTGGGTCTCGCACATCCGCAGCGTCGGGCCCCGGTAGATGGTGATCCGGTCCGGCAGCACCCCGGCGTACCACTCGCCCCGGTCGGTGAGCGGGGTGCCCTCGTAGAGCCCGAGCAGGTCGGGGTCGCCGGGCTCCGGTTCGTCCTCGACGAAGACCGCCACGTTGTCCATCAGCCGCATCAGCTCCGGCGGAATCCGGTCGAGAGCCTGGCTGACGAGTTCCTCGAACTGTTCCCGCGTCATCTCCAGCACCCCGCCATTGTCACGTACCGGAGGCCGGTACGGGCAGGTGGCCGCGGCCCCTGATCCACTTCGCGGACGTTCCCGGTCCGGTTCGCGGTCGGTTCCCGATCCGGTTCGCGGACGTTCCCGATGCACTTCGCCGTCCGTTCCCGATCCGGTTCGCCGTCCGTTCCTGATCCGGTTCGCGGTGCGTTCCTGATCCACTTCGCCGCCGGCTCCCCGCATGGGCGGGGCCGTACCGGGGCATACGCGCCCAATGGTCCGCGTCCCGTTCCGTGCCGCAGCCCACCGCGTCCGGCACCGCCTCAGCCAGCTCGTCCGCCCGAAGTCCCCTGCGCGTACCCCCGGCGAAGCCACCGGCAGCCTGACAGGGGCCGGCGCCTCCCGCCCGTACGTCCGGGCCCTCGGCATGCTCGGCGTCGTCGTGGCCGGGGCCTGGCTCGGGCTGCTCGCCGTCGGGTCCATCCGTACACCGGTCGGGCCGATGGACACCAACATGACCCTGCGCCCGTCCCTCACCGGCGGCAGCAAGATCAACGTGTCCCCGCTGGGCGCCCTGGAGCTGGACTCGCACATCGCCCCGCTCCGCCTCGACGTGGACGTCGACCGCCTCGATCCGGTGCGCTCCCAGGCCCTGGTGGACCAGCCGGAACGGTTCTCCGGGCTCCAGGACGAGGTCACCCGGGACGTCGCCGCCGGCACCCGCGAGCTGGCCGTACGGTCCTGCGTCGCCGTGATCTCCGGGGCGACCGCCCTCGGCCTCGTCGTCTACCGCCGCCCGCGCCGCGCCCTGGCCGCCGGCGGGCTCGCGCTCACCCTGCTGGCCGCGTCGGGCGTCAGCGCGTACGCCACCTGGAACCCGAAGTCCGTCCTGGAGCCGAAGTTCTCCGGGCTGCTCTCCAGCGCCCCGTCGCTCGTCGGCGACGCGCGCTCGATCGTCACCGAGTTCGACATCTACCAGCAGGAGCTGGCCCGTCTGGTCACCAACGTCACCCGGCTGTACGACGCCACCTCCACGCTCCCCGTCTACCAGCCGGACCCCGGCACCATCCGCGCCCTGCACGTCTCCGACATCCACCTGAACCCGGCGGCCTGGCACATCATCGCCTCGCTCGTCGAGCAGTACGAGATCGACGTGATCATCGACTCGGGCGACACGATGGACCACGGCTCGGCCGCCGAGAACGGCTTCCTGGACCCGGTCCGCGACCTCGGCGCCCCGTACGTCTGGGTGCGCGGGAACCACGACTCCAAGGTCACACAGGCGTATCTGGAGAAGTTCCGGAACGTGCGCGTCCTGGACAACGGCCGGGCCGTCAACGTGGCCGGACTGCGGATCGCGGGCACCGGCGACGCCTCGTTCACCCCGGACCGCACCCGCCCGGTCGGCGGCAGGGCGGCCGCCGAGCTGGAGGGGATGCGGCTGGCCTCCGCCCTCCGCGACCAGGAACAGGCGGGCACCCCGGTCGACATCGCCGTCGCCCACGACCCGGCCACCGCCCGCCAGACCGACGGCACGGTCCCGCTGGTCCTCGCGGGCCACCTCCACAACCGGGTCAACGAACAGCTCAAGGGCGGCACGCGGCTGAAGGTCGAGGGCTCAACGGGCGGCGGCGGGCTGCGCGCGGTGCAGAACGAGAAGCCGGAGAAGGTGCGCGCCTCGGTGCTCTACCTGGACCGCGAGACCCGTCGGCTGCAGGCCTGGGACGAGATCACGCTCGGCGGTCTCGGGCTGACGACGGCCGAGGTCAGCCGCCATCTGCCGGAGGAGAACCTGGAGAAGGAGACCCCCGCCTCCCCCTCCCCCACGCCCTCTCCGACCGGCTCTCCGGGGCGGCCCACCCCCTCGCCGTAAACCGTTTTGGCGATAGCTCCACCCATCCCATATGCTTCTCACGTCCCCGACGCGCTGCAAAGCGAACCGGCGGGCCAATAGCCCTCATCGTCTAGTGGCCCAGGACGCCGCCCTTTCAAGGCGGTAGCACGGGTTCGAATCCCGTTGGGGGCACGTTTCACCGTGTGCGAGACTTGTTTCGCACATTGCTTGGTCCTGTGGAGCAGTTTGGAGTGCTCGCCACCCTGTCAAGGTGGAGGCCGCGGGTTCAAATCCCGTCAGGACCGCTGCAGTCCCTGTGGCTGCGTGGCTGGGTAGCTCAGTTGGTACGAGCGATCGCCTGAAAAGCGATAGGTCGCCGGTTCGATCCCGGCCCCAGCCACTTCTCGAAGGCCCCGTCCCGCGGACGGGGCCTTCGCCGTTCTCACCCCTTCCCGGCTTCCTCCACCGCCGGTTCGCGCCGCCGCCGCCAGGCCCGTACGCCGAGAGCCCCCAGCACCACCAGCACCACGGCTCCCAGCAGCACCGCGTCCGACACCCGCTCGCCCAGCTTCTGCGTCCACTGCTCGACCGCGAACGAGCTGTCGACCCCGAGCAGACCGGGGAGCGCGGTGGTTCCGTCGTACGCGAGGAAGAGCGCGCCCAGGCCGATGAAGAAGAGGCCCGAGAGCAGCGAGGTGGTGTGCAGCTCGAACCGGCCGAGCCGGACGGTCCGGCCGCGCAGCCAGCTGCGGCGGCCCAGGTCGAACCGTTCCCAGAGCAGGGCGAGGACGAAGAGCGGGACCGCCATACCGAGGGCGTAGACCGCCAGCAGCAGACCGCCGTAGACCGGGCTGCCGCTCACCGCCGCCACGGTGAGGACGCTGCCGAGGATCGGCCCCGCGCAGAAGCCCGCCAGGCCGTAGACCGCGCCCAGGGCGTAGACGGAGAAGGCGGTGGTGGGGCGGATCCGGCCGCTGATCTCCGCCATGCGCCTCGACGCGAAGCCCAGGCCGACGATCTGGGCGGCCCCGAGCGCGATGATCAGCCAGCCCGCGCCGGTGACCAGGGCGTCCCGGTGGCCGTAGAAGAGCCGGCCCGCGTACGAACCGGCGGCGCCGAGCGGGACGAGGGTGGTGGCGAGACCGGCGTAGAAGATGCCGGTACGGGCCAGCAGGCGCGAGGTGGAGTCGATGGAGTACGCGAAGAAGGCCGGGAGCAGCAGCGCGCTGCACGGGCTGACCAGGGCGAGCAGTCCGCCGAGGAACGCCGCGAAGTAGCCGATGTCCGCCGTCACTTGGCCGAGTCCTCGGCGTCCCCGGAGCTCTCGGAGCCCGTGGCTCCTTCCGAGCCCGTGGAGCCCGCCGTGCCGGTGGTCCGCGCCTGCTCCGCCGCCGCCTCGATCGCGCGCGTGAACGTCTCCTTCGGCTGCGCCCCCGCGATCGGGCGGCCGTTGATCAGGAACGACGGGGTGGACGTGGCGCCGATCCCGTACGCCTGCTCCTGGT
Source organism: Streptomyces araujoniae (assembly GCF_050871195.1). Classification (NCBI taxonomy): domain Bacteria; kingdom Bacillati; phylum Actinomycetota; class Actinomycetes; order Kitasatosporales; family Streptomycetaceae; genus Streptomyces; species Streptomyces araujoniae. The sequence continues at coordinate 4,162,281 of NZ_CP194070.1, read as the reverse complement.
CCTTCGCGACGGCCGCGCGGGCTCCCTCGCCGTCCAGGTCCTTCATGAACCGGGCCAGGTCCTCGACCCCGGCCTCCCGCGCGAGGGCCTTGACCCGGTCCTTGGAGAACCCCTTCTCCTTCGCCCCCTCGGCGTAGGCGGCCGCGTGGAACTCCCAGAAGCGGTCCTGCTGCCCGGCGGCCCAGGCCCCGCGCGCCGCGTTCTCGGACTCCTCGCCGAAGATCGGGAAGTTGCGCCACTCGATGCGCAGGGTGCCCTTCTCCACGTACTCCTCGATCAGCTCGGGCTCGGTGTCCCGGGCGAACTTGCCGCAGTAGCCGCACTTGAAGTCGGCGTACTCGATCAGGACGACGGGGGCGTCGGCGCGGCCCACCGCCAGCTTGTCGCCCGCGTCCCGGCGGGCCAGCTTCGCCAGTTCGGGGTAGACGCCCGCCTGGGCGTCGGCGGAGACCTCGGCGGCGGGGCCGGTGGCGGAGGTCTCCTCCGAGGAGCCGCCGGGAGCGGTCGCCTTGTAGGAGGCGAAGCCGAGGAGGCCGGCGGCCACGACGATCACCGCGCCGTAGACGAGGGGCTTGCGGGACGAGGGCCGGCCGCTCCCGGGCGCGGGCTTCTTCGACGCGGACGTGGGCTTCTTGGGCGTGGACATGCGGCACTCCGTGCTGTGGTGCGGAAGGAGAAGGGGAGAGGTGGTGCGGGTCGGGGCGGGAGCCGCGGCCTACACCCGGAGCACGGAGAGTTCGACGGGGGTCGGGGTGGCGGGGGCCGGGGCGCGGGCCCGTATCCCCGCGGGCTCCTCGGCCGACAGGGCGCCCGTCGTGGCGGGCGGCAGCCCCCACGGGGCGAGGCCGGGGGCCTGTTCGTACGCGGCGCGGGCCCGGGTCGGGACCGCCGGTTCGCCCTCGTGGTCGCGGAGCTTCCCGCAGCCGGGGACCCGGGTGCCCGTGCCGGCGGCCTCCGCCACGGGGGCCGGGACGACGGTGGTGGCCACCCGTACGGCAGCGGTCGACCCGGCGGTCGCCCCGGTCTCCGCCCGAGCGGAGACCGCCACCGGGGAAGGGGAACCGGCGGGGGCGGAGACCGCCACCGGCCCGCACAGCAGCCCCACCACGACCGCGAGCAGCGCCGTCAGACAGCACCACTGCGTACGGGACACGGGACCGGCACCTTTCGTACGGGGAGGGGCTGACGGGACGGGGCCGAGCGTTCGGCTGCCTGAAAGGGTACGTGGCGCGTGACGCACTCCGCCCGAAATGCGGTCGCCACTCCTCGTGCCCGGGTGAGATCCTGGGATCCGTATGTCTACTTCCTTCGCCGATCTCCAGTCCCAGCTCGGACAGCTCTCGCTCCGTGACGCGAACCGGCTCGGCCGGCGCCTCGAAGGAGCGCGCCGCATCCGCAAGCCCGAGGCCCGCCAGTCCGTGCTGGACGAGATCGCGGCCGAGGCGGGCAAGGCGGCCGACCGGCTCGCGGCGCGCGCGGCCCGGCTGCCGGCCCTGTCGTATCCCGAAGAGCTGCCGGTCAGCCAGAAGAAGGACGAGATCCTGGAGGCGATACGCGACCACCAGGTCGTGATCGTCGCCGGTGAGACCGGGTCCGGGAAGACCACGCAGCTGCCCAAGATCTGCATGGAGCTGGGGCGCGGGGTCCGGGGCATGATCGGGCACACCCAGCCCCGCCGGATCGCCGCCCGTACGGTCGCGGAGCGGGTCGCGGACGAGCTGAAGACGCCGCTGGGCGAGACCGTCGGCTGGAAGGTGCGATTCACCGACCAGGTGAACCCGGAGTCGACGTATCTGAAGCTGATGACGGACGGCATCCTGCTCGCGGAGATCCAGACGGACCGCGAGCTGCTGGCGTACGACACGATCATCATCGACGAGGCCCACGAGCGGTCGCTGAACATTGACTTCCTGCTCGGCTACCTGGCCCGGCTGCTGCCGCGCCGCCCGGACCTGAAGGTCGTCATCACCTCCGCGACGATCGACCCGGAGCGGTTCGCGCGCCACTTCGGGGACGCGCCGATCGTGGAGGTCAGCGGGCGGACGTACCCGGTGGAGGTGCGCTACCGCCCGCTCCTCGAAGAGGACAGCGAGGACTCCGACCGCGACCAGATCACGGCGATCTGCGACGCCGTCGACGAGCTGGGCCACGAGGCCCCCGGCGACATCCTGGTCTTCCTCTCCGGCGAGCGGGAGATCCGGGACACGGCGGACGCGCTGAACAAGCGCAACCTCAGACACACCGAGGTGCTCCCCCTCTACGCGCGCCTCTCGCACGCCGAGCAGCACCGCGTCTTCCAGCGCCATACGGGACGGCGCATCGTCCTCGCGACGAACGTGGCCGAGACCTCGCTGACCGTCCCCGGCATCAAGTACGTGATCGACCCGGGCAGCGCCCGCATCTCCCGCTACAGCCACCGCACGAAGGTCCAGCGGCTGCCGATCGAGCGGATCTCCCAGGCCAGCGCCAACCAGCGCAAGGGCCGCTGCGGCCGTACGTCGGACGGGATCTGCATCCGGCTCTACTCGGAGGACGACTTCGTCACCCGGCCGGAGTTCACCGATCCGGAGATCCTGCGGACCAACCTGGCCTCCGTCATCCTCCAGATGACCGCCGCCGGGCTCGGGGACATCGAGAAGTTCCCCTTCATCGACCCGCCGGACCACCGCAACATCCGCGACGGCGTGCAGCTCCTCCAGGAGCTGGGGGCGCTCGACCCGGCGGAGAAGGATCCGAAGAAGCGGCTCACCCCGCTCGGCCGCAAGCTCTCCCAGTTGCCCGTCGACCCGCGCCTGGCCCGCATGGTCATCGAGGCCGACCGCAACGGCTGCGCCCGCGAGGTCATGGTCATCGCCGCCGCGCTCTCCATCCAGGACCCGCGCGAGCGGCCCGCCGAGAAGCAGACCCAGGCCGACCAGAACCACGCCCGGTTCAGGGACGAGACCTCCGACTTCCTCGCCTTCCTCAATCTCTGGCGCTATGTCCGGGAGCAGCAGAAGGAGCGTGGCTCGTCCTCGTTCCGCCGGATGTGCAAGCAGGAGTATCTGAACTTCCTGCGCATCCGCGAATGGCAGGACATCTACGCGCAGCTGCGGACGGTCGCCAAGCAGATGGGGATCACCGTCGAGGAGCCCAAGGGCGACGAGTCGATCCCCGAGCAGGCGGTCCACACCTCGCTGCTCTCCGGGCTGCTGTCGCACATCGGGCTGAAGGACACCGAGAAGAACGAGTACCTGGGTGCGCGCAGCGCCAAGTTCGCGATCTTCCCCGGGTCGGCGCTCTTCAAGAAGCAGCCCCGGTTCGTGATGTCGGCCGAGCTGGTGGAGACCTCCCGGCTCTGGGCGCGGGTCAACGCCAGGGTCGAGCCCGAGTGGATCGAGCCGCTGGCCCAGCACCTCGTGAAGCGCACCTACAGCGAGCCGCACTGGGAGAAGGACCAGGCGGCGGTGATGGCGTACGAGCGGGTCACCCTCTACGGGGTCCCGATCATCGCCCAGCGCAAGGTCAATTTCGGCCGTATCGACCAGGAGGCCTCGCGGGATCTGTTCATCCGCAACGCCCTGGTCGAGGGCGACTGGCGCACCCACCACCAGTTCTTCCACGACAACCGCAAACTGCTGGGCGAGGTCGAGGAGTTGGAGCACCGCGCCCGACGCCGCGACATCCTCGTGGACGACGAGACGCTCTTCGACTTCTACGACCAGCGCATTCCGGAGCACATCGTCTCCGGGGCGCACTTCGACTCGTGGTGGAAGAACAAGAAGCGCGAGGAGCCGGACGCCCTCGACTTCGAGCGCTCCATGCTGATCAACGAGAAGGCCGGGGCCGTCACCAAGGACGACTACCCGGACTCCTGGCGGCAGGGGAAGCTCAAGTTCAAGGTGACCTACCAGTTCGAGCCGGGCGCGGACGCGGACGGTGTGACCGTCCACATCCCGCTCCAGGTGCTCAACCAGGTCACCGCCGAGGGCTTCGACTGGCAGATCCCGGGGCTGCGCGAGGAGGTCGTCACCGAGCTGATCCGCTCGCTGCCCAAGCCGATCCGCCGCCACTACGTCCCCGCGCCGAACTACGCGGAGAAGTTCCTGGACCGGGCCGTCCCGCTCCAGGAGCCGCTGCCGGCCACCCTCGCCCGTGAGCTGCACCGGATGGTCGGGGTGCCGGTCACGGCGGACGACTTCGACCTCTCCCGGGTCCCGGACCATCTGAAGATCACGTTCCGGATCGTCGACGAGCGGCGCCGGAAGGTGGCCGAGGACAAGGACCTGGAGGCGCTCCGGCTGAAGCTGCGCCCCAAGGCCCGCCAGGCGCTCTCCCAGGCCGCCGCGGCGACCGCGGGGCCGTCCGGCGAGTCCGTCGAGCGCTCGGGCCTCACGGACTGGACGATCGGCACACTGGACCGGGTCTTCGAGACGCGGCGGGCCGGGCAGCCGGTGAAGGCGTACCCGGCCCTCGTCGACCAGGGCGACACCGTGGCCGTACGGCTCTTCGACACCGTGGCCGAGCAGCAGCAGGCGATGTGGCGCGGCACCCGGCGGCTGATCCTGCTGAACATCCCGGTGAACCCGGCGAAGTTCGCCTCCGACCGGCTCACCAACCAGCAGAAGCTGGCCCTCTCCCGCAATCCGCACGGATCGGTCCAGGCCCTCTTCGAGGACTGCGCCACCGCCGCCGCGGACCGGCTGATCGCCGCGCACGGCGGCCCGGCGTGGGACGAGAAGGCGTTCCGGACGCTGTACGACAAGGTCCGCGCCGATCTCGTGGACCTGACCGTCCGCACGATCGACCAGGTGCAGCAGGTGCTGGCCGCCTGGCAGGCCTGTGAGCGGCGGCTGAAGGCGACCACCAGCCCGACGCTGCTCGCCAACGTCACCGACGTCCGCGACCAGCTGGCCCGGCTCGTGCCGCCCGGGTTCGTCACGGCCACCGGTCTGCGCCGGCTGCCCGACCTGATGCGCTACCTGGTGGCGGCCGACCGGCGGCTCCAGCAGATGCCGACGGCCGTGCAGCGGGACACCACGCGGATGGAGAAGGTCCACGAGATGCAGGACGAGTACGCCTGGCTGCTCGAACAGCTCCCGCAGGGACGGCCGGTGGCGCAGGAGGTGCTGGACGTCCGCTGGATGATCGAGGAGCTGCGCGTCAGCTACTTCGCGCACGCGCTGGGCACCGCGTTCCCCGTCTCGGACAAGCGGATCGTGAAGGCGATCGACGCCCTGGCGCCCTGAGGAGGAGGGTCCGGCAGGCGCCCCGGAGACGGTGACGGAGCCACCACCAGGAGTGAAGTCGACCTGACCCTCCCACCTCCTGTACAGTCTGGTTTCGCAGCAAGCCGCAAGGCAAGCAGCGAAAACCTGGTCCTGTGGAGCAGTTTGGAGTGCTCGCCACCCTGTCAAGGTGGAGGCCGCGGGTTCAAATCCCGTCAGGACCGCAGCAGAAGAAAGCCCGGATCTCTCCGATCCGGGCTTTCTCGCGTCTTGACGCCCTCCACCGTCGCCGGTACCCCGTAGGGACGAGGCTGTCCCTGTTCCCTCGGCGCTCTTCACGGCGGGGGACGGCCGGGCTCACCGGGAGGTGGCTCGTATGTCCGCGTCCACAGCACGACACGAGACCCGCGCACTGCTCCGCGCCCATCTGGCCGCCGCGTCCGGCTACGGCCACCTCACCCGCCACTGCCCCGTCTGCCACCGGCTGCTGCGCCTCGCCATGGAGCAGGGTGAGGGCGGGACCGCCCCGGAGTCCCCGCCGGCCGCCCAGGCGGCTCCGGAGCCCCCGGAGGGTCCGTCCGGGGCCCGGGAGCGCGCCGGGCGGCCCGCGGCTGCCGTGGCGGCCGAGGGCGCCGCCGTACCGACGGAGGGCGACGAGGGCCGGGACAGGGCCGAAAGGCCCTCCGGACGGTGACCATCGGCCGGGTGATTCCGCGTCCCGACAGTGGCACTCTCGGAGTTGGCAAGCATCATGCGGTGTGACGGGTGTCACCGAATGAGTTTTCAGACCGGGGGAGTTTACGCCTCCCCTACAAGTGGCGAATTTAATATGTGCAATTGCACCGGGGTGCCCGTTCGGCCGGACCGTTCCGTCCGGGGCTGTCCCACGGCGTCCGGGACGCTCACCCACACTCCCGCACAGACCCGCTCACAGAGCCACGAAGGGCGGCGGGACCGGGCATCCGGACGGCCCGGCGGGAACGGCGCGGCCGGCCCGGAAGCCGACCGACCACCCGGTTATCGGCCACCGGCCCCGCGTCCGGGAGACAGGCGTACGCGCCGCTCACGGGGGCATGAGAGGGCCCGGGAGGGCCCGGCGACCCCTTCTGCGGCGCCTTGGATTCCCAGGCGCCCCCGCGAATCCAAGGCGTTCACGGCCGGCCCCGGCGGGGCACAAAAAAGATCGCGCTGGACCCGGCGGAGTCCAGCGCGATCGAAACGACGCACCCGTTACACAGGTATGACGCCCGTTGGGGCAGGCGTCCGTCGAGTGGAGCTATGTATGGGCGGCCTGAGGTTGGGGGACCAGGCGGCTGCCCGATGGTGATGCTGTGCTGCTGTTGAGCGGCGTGACAGGGGTGTGTCAGGCCTCGCTGCGCTGCTGCGGAATACCCGCAAGCAGTGCGCGGACCTCTGCCTCGCGGTACCGGCGGTGTCCACCGAGCGTGCGGATGGACGTGAGCTTGCCAGCCTTGGCCCAACGGGTGACCGTCTTCGGGTCCACGCGGAACATCGTGGCAACCTCAGCCGGGGTCAGCAGCGGCTCGGCATCAGGGGTGCGAGCGGTCATGAGCGGCCTCCTCGGGAGAACCGAACCTTCTCGGTTCTTTCCTCTAAATTCTGCACCTTGACCCGCGTTGCCCGAAATGGCGGACGCGGGCCGAGTCGGTTATAGGACGAACGGCTTGTCCTCGGCACTACAACTACACCATCCGTCCAGCCGCGTCGGCCAAACCGATGGAATTGCCCTCCCAGGTGTTCATCAGCGACGGAAAGCCGATGGACCATGCCATAGCGGACAGTCACACCACCGTGACGATCAGTCACAGAGCGATCAGGAGTCGTCAGACCCCCCATAGAGTGCAATGCTGAGCATTCCGCCCTTACTTGGACGGAAGGAGCCCTCCCCGGACTCCTTGTCCTATTTTGGCACGAGGAGCAGGGATGGGCGCAAGGGACCTGTTAGTGCTATCCATCACGCTTGAGGCAAAGGCCCGGTTCGGGACGTAGGTCCTGGGACAGAAGACGTACGCTTCCGCCCCACCCACCCCACGTGTCCCACGGGACGCAGGTTCACGGCCCGTCAACTCTCCTTCGCGGACTCCGCCCAGGCGATCCGGCCGGCTCCCTCGACGGGCTCGCGCATCCCTCCTTCCCGCCCGTTCGATCTTCCGGTCCGTCCTGGATGAAGGATGCCCCGGTTCCGTCCTGTTGATGCCGCTGTGGGTCTTTTCACGTCAATTGGTGATCGGGACGACGGGACGCCGCGACGCGGGGGCGACCCGGCCGTAGAACCGGGCGGTCAGTTGGTGAACTGGCGGTCGCGGACCGCGCGCCACCGCTCCGCGAGCCGCGCGTACGCCGCCCCGGCCCCCTCGCCGTCACCGTTGCCCAGCGCGGCGAGCCCCTCCGCCACATCCGCCGCCGACCGGTCCCCGGCGAGCTGCTCGGCGGAGAGCGCGTGCACCAGACCCCCGTAGTCCAGCTCCACCAGCGAGCGCGGGTGGAACTCCTCCAGCCACCGCCCCACCTCCACCAGCCCCTCGGTGAGCGGCCCCTCCGCCACGTTCTCCCTCAGCGTCCGCAGCCCCCGGGCCAGCCGGCGCCGGGCCTCCACCATCGGCGTCCGGTAGCGCAGCACCGGCTCCCCGCCCTCGACGTCGGCCGCCACGTACTCCCGCTCCTCGTCCCGGAAGAGGACGAACCACCGCACCGGCACCTGCCACACCGTCGTCCGGATCCACGGCCGCGCGTCCGGGTTCCGGCGCCGCCAGCGCTCGTGGTCGGCCCGCGCCTGGCCCCGCACCACCTCCGGCAGCAGGGCGTCCAGCACGTTGGCCGGAAACATTCCCCCCTGCCCGCCCGGCCCCTCCAGCTCCTCCAGCGCCAGCCACCCCCGCAGCCTGGTCCGCCACGGACAGACGCAGACCACCCCGTCCACCTCCGCCACGAACGCGTCCCCGCTCTCGTGCACCGGCACCCCGACCGGCGGCGTCGGCACCAAGTCGGCCAGCGCGCGGCGCAGTTCGTCCTGGGCACCGGGCAGCACCGGGCGCTGCGCGTAGCGGGCCCAGTGGCTGCGCTCGGGCTCCGCGAAGGCGGCGAGCGGCTCGTACACCCGGAGGTAGGACGTGTAAGGGACGAACACTGAAGACACCACCGACATGCAGCGCATCGTGCCACGCCGGTTCACCCCCAGGGGGTGATCCTCCGCACGGGGGGAGATCCGCGCCGCCGGAGGACTTACGCTCTTGCCCATCGGACCGGCCGTGCCGGTCGGTCCGACGGCCCTCCCCACCCCTAGGAGGGCCTTCCGCCGCTTCGTACTTGGGAGTCACCACAGTGACCGATGTGACTGACGGCGTCCTGCACACCCTGTTCCACTCGGATCAGGGGGGCCACGAGCAAGTCGTGATCTGCCAGGACCGCGCCACCGGCCTCAAGGCCGTCATCGCCCTCCACAGCACCGCCCTCGGCCCCGGCCTCGGCGGTACCCGCTTCTACCCGTACGCGACCGAGGCCGAGGCCATCGCCGACGCGCTGAACCTGTCGCGCGGCATGTCGTACAAGAACGCCCTGGCCGGGCTCGACCACGGTGGCGGCAAGGCCGTCATCATCGGCGACCCGGAGAAGATCAAGACCGAGGAACTCCTCCTGGCCTACGGCCGGTTCGTCGCCTCGCTCGGCGGCCGCTACGTCACCGCCTGCGATGTCGGCACCTACGTCGCGGACATGGACGTCGTGGCCCGCGAGTGCCGCTGGACCACCGGCCGCTCCCCCGAGAACGGCGGCGCCGGCGACTCCTCCGTCCTCACCGCGTTCGGCGTCTTCCAGGGCATGCGGGCCTCGGCCCAGCACCTGTGGGGCGACCCGACGCTGCGCGGCCGCAAGGTCGGCGTCGCCGGGGTCGGCAAGGTGGGCCACCACCTGGTCGAGCACCTGCTCTCCGACGGGGCCGAGGTCGTGATCACCGACGTCCGCGAGGAGTCGGTGCGCCGCGTCACCGAGCTGCACCCCGAGGTCACGGTGGCCCCGGACACCGAGGCGCTCATCCGCACCGAGGGTCTCGACGTCTACGCCCCCTGCGCGCTCGGCGGCGCCCTGAACGACGAGACCGTGCCGGTCCTCACCGCCAAGGTGGTCTGCGGCGCGGCCAACAACCAGCTGGCCCACCCGGGCGTCGAGAAGGACCTGGCCGACCGGTCGGTTCTCTACGCCCCCGACTACGTGGTCAACGCCGGTGGCGTGATCCAGGTCGCGGACGAACTGCACGGGTTCGACTTCGACCGGTGCAAGGCGAAGGCGGCGAAGATCTTCGACACCACGCTGGAGATATTCGCACGTGCGAAGGCTGACGGGATTCCGCCGGCCGCCGCGGCCGACCGGCTCGCCGAGCAGCGGATGGCGGAGGCGCGTAACCGCTGACGTCCGGGCGGACGGCTCACCGGCCCGCGGGAGACCCCTGGGAGACCTGCGGGAGACAAGACTCACGCCGGTCGGCGGGTCGTCCGCCCAGAAGAGGTTAAAATCGCAGTTGACCAGCGGGGACGGGGCTCCCCACTGGTCCTGCACCGGGGCGCAAGACGCGGGCGGCGTACCGTATGGCCACGGAAGCAGGTACCGTTAAAGCCCTACGGGCGCGGTCTCTCCGTCGAGAGTCCGTCCTGAAACATGAACGCGTGTCAAGACTCTGGGGCCGTCGAGCCCCGTCACCGAGGGGGTCGAGCCATGGGGCGCGGCCGGGCAAAGGCCAAGCAGACCAAGGTCGCCCGCCAGCTGAAGTACAGCACTGGCGGGACGGACCTGTCGCGTCTGGCCAATGAGCTGGGCGCATCGCCTTCGAGTCAGCCACCGAACGCGGAGCCGTTCGAGGACGACGACGAGGAAGATGACCCGTACGCACAGTACGCGGATCGCTACAACAAGGACGATGACGACGATCAGGACGATCAGTCCGGTCCGTCGTCACAGCGCCGCGGCGCTTGACCTCGCGCTGACACATCAACCCGGTCCGGGCCTGCCCCGGGCCGGGTTCTGTGCGTCCCGAAACCGTCGGGGCCATCGGGCCCGCCGCATCCGCCGGCCTCCCGGAGACCGGCGGCTTCCGTGTGGTCCCGAACGGTGTCGCGGGCGCCGGGACGATCACCACCCGGCGCACCGCGGTCCCCGTCGTACGGATCAGCGTGCGTAGCCGCCGGTCAGCTCGGCGCCCGTGGCGTGGTCGCCGCGGTCGGTGATCTCACCGGCGACCCAGGAGTCGACCCCGCGGTCGGCCAGGGTGGTCAGCGCCACGTCCACCGAGTCGGCCGGGACGATCGCGATCATGCCGACGCCCATGTTCAGCGTCTTCTCCAGCTCCAGCTGCTCCACGTTCCCGGCCTTGCCGACCAGGTCGAAGACCGCGCCCGGCGTCCAGGTGGAGCGGTCCACCGTGGCGTGCAGCCCGTCCGGGATGACCCGGGCCAGGTTGTTCGCCAGGCCGCCGCCGGTGACGTGGCTGAAGCCGTGCACCTCGGTCGTGCGGGTGAGCGCCAGGCAGTCCAGCGAGTAGATCCGGGTCGGCTCCAGCAGCTCCTCGCCGAGCGTCCGGCCGAACTCCTCGACCTGCCGGTCCAGCGTCCAGCCGGCCCGGTCGAAGACCACGTGGCGGACGAGCGAGTACCCGTTGGAGTGAAGACCGGAGGAGGCCATCGCGATGACGGCGTCACCCTTGCGGATACGGTGCGGGCCCAGCAGCCGGTCGGCCTCGACCACGCCCGTACCGGCTCCGGCGACGTCGAAGTCGTCCGGGCCCAGCAGACCGGGGTGCTCGGCCGTCTCGCCGCCGACCAGGGCGCAGCCCGCGAGGACACAGCCCTCGGCGATGCCCTTCACGATCGCCGCGACACGCTCGGGGTGCACCTTGCCGACGCAGATGTAGTCGGTCATGAAGAGCGGCTCGGCCCCGCAGACGACCAGGTCGTCCACGACCATGCCGACGAGGTCGTGGCCGATCGTGTCGTAGACACCCATCTGACGCGCCAGGTCCACCTTGGTCCCGACACCGTCGGTGGCCGAGGCGAGGAGCGGACGCTCGTACCGCTTCAGCGCGGAGGCGTCGAAGAGACCGGCGAAGCCGCCGAGCCCGCCGAGGCCGGCGACCTCGGGGCGCTGGGTCTTCTTCACCCACTCCTTCATCAGCTCGACGGCGCGGTCACCGGCTTCGATGTCGACGCCGGCCGCCGCGTAGGAAGCACCTGTTGTCTCAGACATGGCCTGGGATCTTTCGTGTGGAGATACGGGGCTGGTGGGAGGGGCGGCGGCCCGTCCGGGTCACGGACGGCGCAGCGCGTCGGCCGCGGCGGTGGCCGCGGGCCCTGCCGCCAGCTCGGTCTCCAGCAGCTGCTTGCCGAGCAGCTCCGGGTCCGGGAGCTCCATCGGGTATTCACCGTCGAAGCAGGCGCGGCACAGGTTGGGCTTGTCGATCGTGGTCGCCTCGATCATGGAGTCGATCGAGATGTACGCGAGGGAGTCCGCCCCCATCGAGGTGCGGATCTCGTCCACGGTCATGCCGTTGGCGATCAGCTCGGCGCGGGTGGCGAAGTCGATCCCGAAGAAGCAGGGCCACTTCACCGGCGGCGAGGAGATCCGGATGTGGATCTCGGCGGCCCCGGCCTCGCGGAGCATCCGGACCAGCGCGCGCTGGGTGTTGCCGCGGACGATCGAGTCGTCGACGACCACCAGGCGCTTGCCCTTGATGACTTCCTTCAGCGGGTTCAGCTTGAGCCGGATACCGAGCTGGCGGATGGTCTGCGAGGGCTGGATGAAGGTCCGGCCGACGTAGGCGTTCTTCACCAGTCCGGCGCCGAACGGGATGCCGCTGGCCTCCGCGTACCCGATCGCGGCGGGGGTGCCGGATTCGGGGGTCGCTATGACCAGATCCGCCTCGACGGGCGATTCCTGGGCCAGTTTGCGGCCCATCTCCACCCGCGAGAGGTACACGTTCCGGCCGGCGATGTCGGTGTCCGGACGGGCCAGGTAGACGTACTCGAAGACACAGCCCTTGGGCTTCGCTTCTGCGAAGCGGGAGGTGCGGAGCCCGTTCTCGTCGATGGCGATCAGCTCGCCCGGCTCGATCTCGCGCACGTAGCTGGCGCCGCAGATGTCGAGTGCGGCGGACTCCGACGCGACCACCCAGCCGCGCTCCAGCCGGCCGAGCACCAGCGGGCGGATGCCCTGCGGGTCACGGGCGGCGTAGAGGGTGTGCTCGTCCATGAAGACGAGCGAGAAGGCGCCCTTCACATCGGGGAGCACCTTGGCGGCGGCTTCCTCGATGGTCAGCGGCTTGTCGTTCTCGTCGCGCTGCCCGGCGAGCAGCGCGGTCACCAGGTCGGTGTCGTTGGTCGCGGCGACCTGGGTGGCGCGGCCGTCCTTGCGCGGGAGGTCGGCGACCATCTCCGCGAGCTGGGCGGTGTTGACCAGGTTCCCGTTGTGGCCGAGGGCGATCGAGCCGTGCGCGGTGGCACGGAACGTCGGCTGCGCGTTCTCCCACACCGAGGCACCGGTGGTGGAGTAGCGGGCATGACCGACCGCGATATGGCCCTGGAGGGAACCCAGAGACGTTTCGTCGAAGACCTGCGAGACCAGTCCCATGTCCTTGAAGACGAGGATCTGGGACCCGTTGCTCACTGCGATGCCCGCGGATTCCTGTCCGCGGTGCTGCAGGGCATACAGTCCGAAATAGGTGAGCTTGGCGACCTCTTCACCCGGAGCCCAGACACCGAAGACGCCACAAGCGTCCTGGGGGCCTTTCTCTCCGGGGAGCAGGTCGTGGTTGAGTCGTCCATCACCACGGGGCACGGCACCGAGTGTAGGCGAGATCGACCACTGGTCCGAATTGGGGACCGGTCGGCAAAGCCGGGGCGGGGCGCGGTGAACGGCTCCCCGCGCCGCACCGGTCGGGTGTTTCGCGGGACTTCGAGCAGTGACGTTGCGTGATCGCGGAACCGGGCCGACGACGGGCGGGGGACGGGCGCGGGGGCTCGCAGCCGGGAAAGGAAGCCGGTTACCGGTCGGTAGCCGGGGGTGGGCGGTCCACGGTGGTGACCGTCCGGCCGTGGCGCTCGGTGAACCTGTCCGGAACCCGTCGCGGCCACTGGCCGAACGCTCGTTTCGTGGTGAGCCTCACACCGGCGGCCCGGATTCAGCCCTGTTCCGGAGCGCCTCCGGTCTGCTCCGGGGCGCCCTCGGTCTTCTCCGGGACGGCCTTGGCGGTGATGCCCCGGCCGTCGTCCGCCGTGATGGTGAGCGTGGAGCCCTTGATCGTGTACGTCGCCGGGCCGTCCAGGGCCGCGAGGACCGCGCGCTCCGTCTCCATCTCCGCGTCCGGGCAGAGCTTCTTGGTGCCGGCCGGGGGGCCGAAGGTGATGGTGGCGTCCTTGACGGTGGCCTCGCCCCGGTAGGAGTTGCAGCCGTAGTTGCCCTGGATCGTGCCGTCCTCGCCGAGGGTCAGATGGGGCACCCGCTCCTTCGGGAGGTCGGCGGGGACGGAGGTCGCCGTCTCCCCGTCGACCAGGGTGTTCACCGCCCACCGGGTGCCGGTCAGGTCGGCGGGCCGCTCCTCGCTGAGCGCCAGCGTGTCGCCGCCCCCGGCGGTGAGGGTGAGCTTCTCGCCGGAGAGCTTCGCCGTGAGTGCGCCGTCGAGGGCGGCGACCGCGGCCTTCTCGAACGCGTCGACGTCCTCCCCGCACGCCATCCCGGTCCGGCTCGGCTCGCTCAGGGTGATCCGGTCGCCGTCCACCTCGGCCTTCGCCCCGATGTGGTTGCAGCCGAAGTAGGCCGTGGCACGGCCCTTCGGGTCGATCTCCAGCCGGGAGCCCTCGGGGGCCTCGGTCTGCTTCCCCCCGACGGTCAGGGAGTCGACCTGCCACGCGACCCCGGTGACGGGCACATCGCTCCGCGCGGTGTCGCTGCCGCCGCCGGAGCCGGGGCCGGAGCCCGACTCCGTACCGCAGGCGGCGAGGGTGAGGAGGGCCAGGACGCTGATGCCGGTGCCGATACCGGCGCTGACGCCGGTGCCGCTGCCGGTGCTGACTTCCGTACGTTGTGTGCGCATGGCGATGTGACGGGACGGGGGCCCGATCCGGTTCCGCCCCCTGCTCCGACCGGGGTGTACGCCCCTCAGGCCATCAGGGGGAGCAGCCCGGCCAGGTCGGCCCGTTCGCCGCCGGCGCTGACCTCGGCGTCGGCCAGGGCCCGCGCCCACTCCGTCCGTCCGGTGGCGAGGCGGGCCCAGGTCAGCGGGGCCGTCTCCACCACGTTGGGCGGGGTGCCCCGGGTGTGCTTGGGGCCGCCGATGCACTGGACCACCGCGAACGGCGGCACGCGCACCTCGACCGAGCCCCCCGGCGCCCGGTCCGCGAGGGTGTCCGCCAGCAGCCGGGTGCAGGCGGCCAGCGCCTGCCGGTCGTACGGGATCTCCAGCCCGAGCGCCTCGTTGAGGTCGTCCGTGTGGACGATCAGCTCGACGGTCCGGGTCACCAGGAGGTCGGCCAGCCGCATGGAACCGACCCGGGTGGTCAGCAGCCGGTCCCCGGTGCCGGAGGCCGGGACGTCCGCGAGGAACCCGGCCTCCACCTCCTCGTACAGCGCGGGGAGGTCGGGGTGTCCGGCGGACGGGGGCGGGGCCGTGGCGTCCCTGACCGCCGCGGCGACGGCCGGCGCCCACTCCAGGAGGGTGGTCGCGGGCTTGGGTCCGGGCGGCTCCGGCAGGGCAAGGTCCCGGCTGACCGCGCCGAGCCCCAGCGCGATGTGCGCGACCAGATCGCGCACCGTCCAGCCGTCGAGCCGGGTCGGCCGGGCGAGCTGCTCGGGCGTCAACGCACGTACGGCGTCGCGGACATGGCCGAACTGGGCGAGGACCGCCGTCCGGGTCCTGAGGTGGTCGTAGGCGCGCGGGCGCTTCTTGGCCGGGGGCATGGGGCCGAGACTAACCGGCCCCACCCACAGCACCGGACCGCCCGTCCCGCACGCCCCGCTTCCCGCCACGGCCCGGCGCGTTCCTGGCGGCCCCGTCGTCACTGGCGGCCCCGTCGTCACTGGCAGCTCCGTCGTCACTGGCAGCTCCGGCGTTACCAGCGGCCTCCGCAGCCCCGTCGTCCCCCGCAGCCCCGGCAGCCCTGGCAGCCCTGGCAGCCCCGGCATCCACCGCACCCACCGCACCCACCGCACCCACCGCACCCACCGCACCCACCGTGAACGTCTCGCCGTTCGCCGGGACTCCGACGCCCCGCCAGGTGAACGGGACGCCCCGGGCCGCGTCCGGGTCGGGGCCGTCCATGAGGTGGAGGTGGAGGTGGGGTTCGGTGGTGTTGCCGGAGTTCCCCACGCGCCCGATCTCCTGCCCGGCCCGGACCCGGTCCCCGGCCTTCACCGTCAGCGAGCCGCGCCGGATGTGGGCGTAGACCGCGTACGTACCGCCGCCGAGGTCCAGGACCGCATGGTTGCCGAGGACGCGGTGCGCGCCCAGGACCGTCCGGACGGTGGCCTCGACGAGCATCAGGTAGGCGAGCGCGGGCAGCGAATTGCGGCTCAGGTGGTCGCGCTGGCCGTCGCTCGCCACCACCACCGTGGCGTCGGCCACCGCGAGCAGCGGGGCGCCGAAGGCCGGGAAGTCGCGGTTGCGGCGGACGACCGGCCACACCCAGCGGAACGGCGGCCGGGCCTGCGGGGCCCCGTCCGCCGCCTCCGGCTCGGCCACGATGTCGATCGCGTACGTCTGTCCGTACACGTGCGTCCCATGGCTCGGGACCTTGTCGGCCGGGCTGTTCAGGGCCGACCACCGCCCGGTCACCGGCGGTGCGACCTCCACCGGCTCCCGCGGCTCGCCCCGGGGCGCCCCCGCCCTCGCCTGGAGCGCGTTCGTGGTCAGCAGGAGCACCGCCACGACCGCCGCGGGCAGGAACGTGGTCGTCCACCCGGGGCCGGGCAGATCGGTGACGACCTCCGCGATCACCAGCGCGATCAGGACGAGCCAGGAGAGCCGGTGGGCCCTGGCCAGGACGTTCCGTGCGGACATGGTCGTTCCCCCTGTCGTCGGTCGGACCCGCCGTCCGTCGGCAGGCCCTACGGCGCCGCCGCCGTCAGCACCACCAGCAGCGGCACCACCCGGGTGGCCGGCACCTCGTACCGGCCCCGGCCGGCCGGCCGGAGCCAGCCCGCGCCGGTCAGCCGGCGCAGGTGGTGGTAGATCTGGCCGGTGGTCCCGACCGCGTCGAGCGCGGCCAGCTCGGCGGCCGTGCGGCGGCCGCCGAGGATCTCGCGGAGCAGGCGCAGCCGTACGGGATGGCCGAGCGCGGCGAGCGCGTCCGCGGCCGCCGATCCGCCGTCGGACGGGCGCTCGCCGTCCCCGCCCTCGCTGTCGAGCAGGGCTCCGGTGAAGGCGCCGTACTGCCACTCGTACCGCTCGCCGGTCGGCAGCCGGACCGCCCCCGTGAAGAGCACTCCCCCGTCGGCCCCGGTCTCCCCGGCCTCCGCGAGCCGCTGCTTCAGTCCGCCGAGCGCCCAGAAGTCACCGTCGCCCAGCCGGGGCGACCCGCCGTCCTCGCGGTCCTGCCCCTCCAGCGCCGTGAGCCGCCGTTCCAGCTCGGCGACCCGCTGCTCCAGCTCCATGACATCAACCTTACGTAATTACGTAATCTCCGACAACCGAGCGGGCGGAAAGGCCGAAGCCCCCGCCCGGACGGACCGGGCGGGGGCTTGGGACGTACGCGAGGTGACTCCGGCTCAGGCGAGCAGCGCCGGGATCGTCGCCTCGTGCGCCGTCCGCAGCTCGCTCAGCGGGATGGCGAACTCGCCCTGGACCTCGATCTCCTCGCCGTCCACGACACCGATGCGGACGACGGGCAGACCGCGCGCGCCGCACATGTCGGTGAAGCGCAGCTCCTCGCTGCGCGGGACCGCGACGACCGCGCGCCCCGCCGACTCGGAGAAGAGGAACGTGAACGCGTCCAGGCCGTCCGGCACGACCAGCCGGGCGCCGTTCCCGCCGCGCAGGCAGGACTCGGTGACCGCCTGGACCAGACCGCCGTCGGACAGGTCGTGCGCGGCGTCGATCATGCCGTCGCGCGAGGCCGAGATGAGGATCTCCGCGAGCAGCTTCTCGCGGCCGAGGTCCACCTTCGGCGGCAGGCCGCCCAGGTGGTTGTGGACGACCTCGGACCAGGCCGAGCCGCCGAACTCCTCGGCCGTGTCGCCCAGCAGGTAGAGGAGCTGGCCCTCTTCCGCGAAGGCGACCGGCGTGCGCCGGGTGACGTCGTCGATCACACCGAGCACGGCCACGACGGGCGTCGGGTGGATCGCCGTCTCGCCGGTCTGGTTGTAGAGCGAGACGTTGCCGCCGGTGACCGGGGTGCCCAGCTCCAGGCAGCCGTCCGCGAGACCGCGGGTGGCCTCGGCGAACTGCCACATGACGTCCGGGTCCTCGGGCGAACCGAAGTTCAGGCAGTTGGAGATGGCCAGCGGCTTGGCGCCGGAGGCGGCGACGTTGCGGTACGACTCCGCCAGCGCCAGCTGCGCGCCCGCGTACGGGTCGAGCTTGGCGTACCGGCCGTTGCCGTCGGTCGCCATCGCCACGCCCAGGTTGGAGTCGGCGTCGATGCGGACCATGCCCGCGTCCTCGGGCATCGCGAGGACGGTGTTGCCCTGCACGAAGCGGTCGTACTGGTCGGTGATCCACGCCTTGGAGGCCTGGTTCGGGGAGGCGACCAGCTTGAGGACCTGCTCGCGCAGCTCGGCGGCGGTCGAGGGACGGGCGAGGTTCCCCGCGTCGTCCGCCTGGAGCGCGTCCTGCCAGGACGGGCGGGCGAACGGGCGCTGGTAGACCGGGCCCTCGTGGGCGACCGTGCGCGGCGGCACGTCGACGATCTGCTCGCCGTGCCAGAAGATCTCCAGCTGGGAGCCCTCGGTCACCTCACCGATGACGGTGGCGATGACGTCCCACTTCTCGCAGATCTCCAGGAAGCGGTCCACGTTCCCCGGCTCCACGATCGCGCACATGCGCTCCTGCGACTCGCTCATGAGGATCTCCTCGGGCGAGAGCGAGGAGTCGCGCAGCGGCACGGTGTCCAGCTCGACGCGCATGCCGCCGGAACCGGCCGAGGCCAGCTCGGAGGTGGCGCAGGAGAGCCCGGCGCCGCCGAGGTCCTGGATGCCGTCGACCAGCTTCTCCCGGAAGATCTCCAGGGTGCACTCGATGAGGAGCTTCTCCTGGAACGGGTCGCCGACCTGGACGGCGGGGCGCTTGGCCGGGCCGGTCGACTCGAAGGTCTCCGAGGCCAGCACGGAGACACCGCCGATGCCGTCGCCGCCGGTGCGGGCGCCGTACAGGATGACCTTGTTGCCCGCGCCGGACGCCTTGGCGAGGTGGATGTCCTCGTGCTTCATCACGCCGATGCAGCCGGCGTTGACCAGCGGGTTGCCCTGGTAGCAGGCGTCGAAGACGACCTCGCCGCCGATGTTGGGCAGGCCCAGGCAGTTGCCGTAGCCGCCGATGCCCGCGACGACGCCCGGCAGGACGCGCTTGGTGTCGGGGTGGTCGGCCGCGCCGAAGCGCAGCGGGTCGACGACGGCGACCGGGCGGGCGCCCATCGCGAGGATGTCGCGGACGATGCCGCCGATGCCGGTGGCCGCGCCCTGGTAGGGCTCGATGTACGAGGGGTGGTTGTGCGACTCGACCTTGAAGGTGACCGCGTACCCCTGGCCGACGTCGACGACGCCCGCGTTCTCCCCGATGCCGACGAGCATCGCGTCGTTCTCGGGGACCTTCTCGCCGAACTGCTTGAGGTGGACCTTGCTGCTCTTGTACGAGCAGTGCTCCGACCACATCACCGAGTACATGGCGAGCTCGGCGCCGGTGGGACGGCGGCCCAGGATCTCGCGGATCCGGGCGTACTCGTCCTCCTTGAGGCCCAGTTCCTTCCAGGGCTGCTCGGCGTCCGGGGTCTCGGCCGCGTGCTTGACCGTATCCAGGCTCATGCGTTGACCAGCTTCTTGATGATCGAGGTGAAGAAACCGAGGCCGTCGGTGCGGCCGGTGCCGATGAGCGGCTCCACGGCGTGCTCCGGGTGCGGCATCAGGCCGACGATGTTGCCCGCCGCGTTGGTGATGCCCGCGATGTCGCGGAGCGAGCCGTTGGGGTTGCCGTCCAGGTAGCGGAAGGCGACCCGGCCCTCGGCCTCCAGCTCGTCGAGCGTGCGCTCGTCGGCGGTGTACCGGCCGTCCATGTTCTTGAGCGGGACGCTGATCTCCTGGCCCGCGCTGTAGTCGGCGGTCCAGGCGGTCTCCGCGTTCTCCACCCGCAGCTTCTGGTCGCGGCAGATGAAGTGCAGGTGGTTGTTGCGCAGCATCGCGCCGGGCAGCAGGTGCGCCTCGGTCAGGATCTGGAAGCCGTTGCAGATGCCGAGGACCGGCAGACCGGCCTTCGCCTGCTCGATGACCGTCTCCATCACCGGCGAGAAGCGCGAGATGGCGCCGGCCCGGAGGTAGTCCCCGTAGGAGAAGCCACCGGCCAGGACGACCGCGTCGACCTGGTGCAGGTCCTTGTCGCGGTGCCAGAGCGATACGGGCTCCGCGCCCGCGATGCGGACGGCGCGCAGGGCGTCCTGATCGTCGAGGGTGCCGGGAAAAGTGACGACGCCGATACGGGTGGTCACTTCTCCTCCTCCACCTTCACGACGAAGTCCTCGATGACGGTGTTGGCGAGGAAGGTCTCGGCCATCTCGTTAATACGGGCGAGGGCGGCGTCGTCGACCGGCCCCTCGACCTCCAGCTCGAAACGCTTTCCCTGACGAACGTCCGCGATTCCCTCGAAGCCGAGGCGGGGCAGCGCACGCTGCACCGCCTGTCCCTGCGGGTCGAGGATCTCCGGCTTGAGCATGACGTCGACTACGACGCGTGCCACTGGCACTCCCGGTGTGGTGGTGTGGTGCGGCTGTCTCTCCGGGGGGGTTCCCCAGACCCCCGCGGGTCCACTCAGCGTACCTGCCCGAAATTTCTACGCGGGTAGATATGAGACGGAACGGATACAGAACGGATACGGCGGCCGGACCCCCGCAGGTACGGCGTAGATCACACAGGTCCGGCGTAGATCACATCGGGATATCAGCCACGACAACAGGCAGGAAAAGTCCTGGGAAAGAATCACGCCGGGGATTGCGCTCGGACACGCGGAGGCAATTGGCTGGGCTTCACAATGCGGTGCCCGCCGCTGTACAAATGATTACCGGGGAAAACAGCATTGCCCCGGGGACACCGGAACAGTCGACATCCGTCGATCCGTATCCGCCTAACAGCCGGAAGGCCGGCCCATCGGCGCACGCCCGACGCGCCGAAGCCGTAGGAAAGGACCGATATCCGTGGCTCAGCGCGTAGTGGTTACGCTCTCCGACGACATCGACGGGGGAACAGCGGCGGAAACGGTCACCTTCGCCCTGGACGGGAAGACGTACGAGATCGACCTCAATCCCGCCAACGCCAAGAAACTGCGGAAGACGCTGGCGCCTTACATGGCGGCCGGCCGAAAGCAGACAAATGCCAGTAAGCACGGCAGGACCCCCGCCTCGTACCGCCACACCTCCCTCGCCCCGGACCCCGCGGCCGTCCGCGCCTGGGCCCGCTCGCACCGTATGGAGGTGCCGGCCCGCGGCCGCATCCCGAAGAAGGTCTACGAGGCGTTCAACGCGTCGGCCTGAGCCGGTCGCCACGTCGGCGCGGGGCATGACTCCACTGCGGCGCGGGACGGTGAACGCGTCGGCCCGAGAAGCGACTTCACGGCGGATCGAGGCCCGGCCCCGCGGCGGCGCCGGGCCGGGCCCACGGCTCCCCGCGACCGGCCTCACGCCCCGTCAGACCGGTCGCGGGGAGCCGACTTGCGCTACACCCCCGCAGGTCGGATAGAGTCTGGAGCACGCCGAGGGGCAAGGCCGAAAGGCCGAACCCCCAGCAGCGTGCGGGTGTAGTTCAGTAGTAGAACATCCTCCTTCCAGGGGGAAGGCGCAGTGTGCAATTCCTGTCACCCGCTCTGCACGACTCTTCGGACCACTCCGGTGGATCGGGTAGAGTAGTGATCGCTCCACCGGTGAAAGCCGAGTGGTTGCACTGCGGACGTAGCTCAGTTGGTAGAGCGCAACCTTGCCAAGGTTGAGGTCGCCAGTTCGAACCTGGTCGTCCGCTCCAGAACGACAGAGGCCCTGACCGATTTCGGTCAGGGCCTCTGTCGTGTCCGCTCCTCCCCCGCCATGACGTTTGTCATGGGCACTGGTGACAGCGCGCACTGCTCGCGGGCCCGCTCCGGCGGAACGCTTGAGGCATGACCAGCGACGACTTTCTCAGCGACCGGGCGGCCCGTCCCGTGGTGGACGGTCCCGTGATCGAGGCAGACGGGGTCCGCCGCAGCTACCAGGACGGTTTCGAGGCCGTCTCCGGGGTCTCCTTCTCCGTGGCCCGCGGCGAACTCTTCGCCCTCCTCGGGACGAACGGCGCGGGCAAGACCTCCACCGTCGAACTCCTGGAGGGCCTGGCCCGCCCCACCGCCGGGACGATCAGGGTCCTGGGCCACGACCCGTACCGCGAGCGCGCCGCCGTCCGGCCCCGGACCGGGGTGATGCTCCAGGAGGGCGGCTTCCCCTCCGACCTCACCGTCCTGGAGACCGCGCGGATGTGGTCGGCGTGCACCACCGGCGCCCGGCCCGCCGCCGAGGCCCTGGAGATGGTCGGCCTCAGCAGCCGGGCCCGGGTGCGGGTCAAGCAGCTCTCCGGCGGGGAGAAGCGGCGCCTCGACCTGGCGCTGGCCCTGACCTCGCGGCCCGAGGTGCTCTTCCTGGACGAGCCGACGACGGGGCTGGACGCGGAGGGGCGGCGCGACACCTGGGACCTGATCCGGGCGCTGCGGGCCGACGGCACGACCGTCCTGCTGACCACGCACTACCTGGAGGAGGCCGAGGCGCTCGCGGACCGGCTGGCGATCATGCACCAGGGGCAGATCGTGACGGCCGGGACCACCGCCGAGGTCACGGCGTCGCAGCCCGCCAGGATCCGGTTCACGCTGCCCGACGACGTACCGGCAGGGCGCCTCCCGCTCTCGCTGCGGGCGGGCGCGGAGGGGCAGCGGGTGGAGATCCGTACCGCCGCGCTCCAGGAGTCGCTGCACGAACTGCTCGGCTGGGCCAGGGAGTCGGGCGTCCGGCTGATCGCGCTCGACGCCCGCTCCGCATCGCTGGAGGAGGCGTTCCTCCAGATCGCGAACACCCAGCTCCGCTCCCGGTCCGAGGACCCGCGCGGGGCGGGGGCCGGGACCACGGACACGACGAAGAAGAAGGTGACGGCATGACCACGCCCACCGTCCTCGCGGACCGCACGGCCCCGCGCCGCTCCCCCTCGAAGGGATCGGCCTCCGGGCGGCGGCTGGCGGCGCTCGCCCGCGCCGAGCTGATCCTGCTGGTCCGCAACCGGTCCGCGATCTTCCTGGCCCTGGTGCTGCCGGTCGTGATGATCTTCTCGATCCGGGCCTCGCTCCAGCAGATCGACCTCGCCGGCACCGGGCTCTCCATCGCGGGAGCCGCGCTCACCGGCGGGATCGGCATCGTGCTGGTCCAGGTGGTCTACATGAACCTGGTCACCGGTTACGTCACCCGGCGCGAGGAGCTCGTCCTCAAGCGGCTGCGCACCGGCGAGGTCACCGACCGCGAGATCCTCACCGCCACCGCGCTGCCCTCCGTGGCCCTCGCGCTCCTCCAGTGCGTGCTGCTGGTCGTGGCCGGGGCGATCGCCTTCGACCTGAGCGCCCCGAAGCGGCCGGAGCTGTTCCTGCTGGGGCTGCTGGTGGGCTTCCTGATGATGGCCGCGCTGGCCGCCGCGACCTCCGCGATGACCCGGACGGTCCAGACCTCGCAGCTCACCACGTTGCCGCTGTTCTTCGTCTCGCTCTTCGGCTCCGGGATCTTCGTCCCGCTGGACGTCTTCCCGGACCGGCTGGCCTCGGTGCTCGAACTGCTGCCGCTGACCGGCGTGATGACCCTCGTACGGCACGGCTGGCTCGGCAACGCGGAGACCGGTGACCTGGTCACGGCCGGGGTGGCGGCGCTGGCCTGGACCGGGTTCGCGGTGTTTGCTGTGCAGCGGTGGTTCCGCTGGGACCCGCGCGGCTGAGCGGCACGGGGACTCCCGCGGGCAGCCACGGCTCTCACGGGGAGCGGAGACTCCCCCCGGGAACGGCCGGGCGGCCGGGCGGCTCCGACGGGGAGCGGCCGGGCGGCGCGGAGACTCCCCGCGGGGAGCGGACGGGCGGCACGGGGTCTCCTCTCGGGGACCGGACGAAGGGGCTGGACGAGGTGATCGGTCGGGTACGGGGCTGGCGGCGCGGGTGGCAGGAGCGGACCAAGCTCCAGCGCATCGACCTCTACACACGGGTCACGCTCTGCTCGCTCCCCTGGGTCTTCCTGCTCTCCTGGGGCCTGCTGCCGCTCGGCGCGACCCTGGACCACGGCCCGGTGGCGGTGGCCCTCGGCGCGGGCTTCTTCGCCGTGAACGCCGTCCAGTGCGTGCTGAGCAACCGCAATGTGGCGCCCGCCTTCGCCCACTACCGGGGCGCGGGCCCCTTCCCGCCGCGCCGGCTGCGGCTCCCGGCGGTGCTGCTGGCGGTGCTGACCGGGCTGCTGGTGGCCCTGGCGGCGGTGGGGGGCATCGACGACGCGGGGCTCTCCCTGCTGGTGCTGGACCTGCCGCTGGCGTTCACGGTGCCGTACGTACTGCTCGTCCCCGTCCGGACGTACCTGCTGCAGTGCGCGGCCTTCACGGTGGTCGTACTGGGGCTCCTGGCGACCGTCGGGGCGCCCGGCGGGCTGCTGCTCGGGGCGGCCGTCTCGCTGTTCATCGTCGTCCTGCTGGTGCTCGTCTCGACCCGGCCGAGCGCCTGGAGCCTGACGGTGATGTGGCAGGCGGAGGAGGCGCGGGACATGCAGGCGCGGCTCGCGGTGGCGGAGGAGCGGCTGCGGTTCGGCCGGGACATGCACGACGTGCTGGGCCGGAACCTGGCGGTGATCGCGCTGAAAAGCGAGCTGGCCGTGGAGCTGGCCCAGCGCGGGAACGCGGCGGCCGTGGACCAGATGGTCGAGGTCCAGCGGATCGCGCGCGCCTCGCAGCAGGAGGTACGCGATGTCGTACGGGGCTACCGCGAGGCCGACCTGCCCACCGAACTCCTGGGGGCGAAGGGCGTGTTGGAGGCCGCCGGGATCAGCTGCACCGTGGTGGGCGCGGACGGCCCGGCGGGGATCGGCGCGCCCCCCGCCGTCCAGGCGGCCCTGGGCTGGGTGGTCCGCGAGGCGGCGACCAACGTCCTGCGCCACGGGGACCCCCGGGTCTGCGTGATCCGGCTGACGACGACGGAGGGGGCGGTGGTGCTGGAGGTCGAGAACGACGGGGCGGGCGAACGGGACGGCTCCGGGGTGGCCGGAGGCGGTTCCGGAGCGGCCGGTGGTGGCTCCGGTCTGGCCGGGCTGCGGGAACGGCTGGCGGCCCTGGGCGGTTCGCTGGAGGCCGGTCCGGCCGGGGACGGCCTGTTCCGGGTCACGGCGACGGTCCCGCTCACGGCCCCGGGCGGACGCCCCTCCCCCGGAACCCTGTCGACGGAGGACCGATGACCACGACACGTACCGCCCCGCTCCGGGGCAGGCCGAGGCTCACCGCCCGTACCGCCTCCGTCCCGGGCAGGTTGATGGCTGCCGCCCGTACCACCTCCGCCCCCGGCAGGCCGACAGCCGCGGCCCCGGCCGCTCTCGTCCCGGCCCGCCGCGCCGGGGGACCGCCGACCACTCCCCGTACCCCCGCCGTCCGTGGTGAGCCGCCGACCGCCACCCGTACCGCCGCCGTCCTCGGCAGGCCGACGCCCACCGCCCGTACCGTCCGCGCCCGTACCGCCCTTCCGGAGGGAAGAGGATGACCGACGAAGGGGACATGACCACCGAGGAATCCGGCCGGCCCCTGCGGGTGCTGCTCGCCGACGACGAGCATCTGATCCGGGGCGCCCTCGCCGCGCTGCTCGCCCTGGAGGACGACCTCGTGGTCGTCGCGGAGGCGGCGAGCGGTCCGGAGGCGCTCGCGATGGCCCTCGCGCACCGGCCCGACGTCGCCGTCCTCGATCTCCAGATGCCGGGCGCGGACGGTGTGAAGGTCGCCACATCGCTCCGCGCCGAACTCCCCGGCTGCCGCACCATGATCGTGACCAGCCACGGCCGCCCCGGGCACCTCAAGCGGGCGCTGGCCGCCGGTGTGCGCGGCTTCGTCCCGAAGACCGTCAGCGCCCGCCGGCTCGCCGAGATCATCCGTACCGTCCACGCCGGAAACCGCTATGTGGACCCGGAGTTGGCGGCCGACGCCATCGCCGCCGGGGACTCCCCGCTCACCGCCCGGGAGGCCGAGGTGCTCGAACTGGCGGCGGACGGGGCGCCGGTCGCGGAGATCGCGGAGCGGGCCTCGCTCTCGCAGGGGACGGTCCGCAACTACCTCTCCTCGGCCGCCTCCAAGATCGGTGCGGAGAACCGGCACACGGCGGTGCGTCTCGCCCGCGAGCGAGGTTGGGTATAGTAGGCATCGCGCTGAGGCGCACTGCGGACGTAGCTCAGTTGGTAGAGCGCAACCTTGCCAAGGTTGAGGTCGCCAGTTCGAACCTGGTCGTCCGCTCCGCGAAGCGAAGGCCCCGGTCCCTCTGGACCGGGGCCTTCGCCGTATCCGCCTGCCTCTACGACCAGTTGGAGCCGGTCAGGACCTCGTACGCCTCGATGTACTTGGCCCGGGTGGCGTCCACGATCTCCTGCGGCAGCGCGGGCGGCGGCGTCTCGCTCGCGCGGTCCCAGCCGGAGGCCGGGGAGGTCAGCCAGTCGCGGACGAACTGCTTGTCGTACGAGGGCTGAGCGCGGCCGGGCTGCCAGGTGGCGGCGGGCCAGAAGCGCGAGGAGTCGGGCGTCAGCACCTCGTCGGCGATGATCAGCCGCTCGCCGCCGTCCTCGGTGGTCTCGTGGCCGAACTCGAACTTGGTGTCGGCCAGGATGATCCCGCGGTGGTGGGCGATGTCCCGCGCGCGGCGGTAGACGTCGAGCGTGGTCCGGCGCAGCTCGGCGGCGGTCTCCACACCGACCTGGCGGGCGACGTCCTCGTAACTCACGTTCTCGTCGTGGTCCCCGACGGCCGCCTTGGTGGCCGGGGTGAAGATCGGGCCGGGCAGCTCGGAGCCGTCGACCAGGCCCTCGGGGAGGCCGATGCCGCAGACCGTGCGGGAGTCCTTGTACTCGACGAGCCCGGAGCCGGTGAGGTAGCCGCGCGCCACGCACTCGACCGGGACCATCCGCAGGTTCCTGCAGACGAGGGTGCGGCCCGCCCAGTCGGCCGGGGCGCCGGCCGGCAGCTCGGAGGAGATGACGTGGTTGGGCACCAGGTCGGCGAGCTGGTCGAACCACCAGAGCGAGAGCTTCGTGAGGACGCGGCCCTTGTCGGGGATCTCGGTCGGCAGGACCCAGTCGTAGGCGGAGATACGGTCGCTGGCGACCATGACGAGGTCGCCCGCCTCGTTCCGGTACAGGTCACGCACCTTGCCGGTGTGCAGGTGGGTGAGGCCCGGAACCTGTACGGGCTCGGGCTTTTCTACAAAACCGGACACGGTGCCTCCGCGTAGATTGATCCAGGAGCGGTTCCGATTGTCCCGTACGGAGGCGGCGGGTGCGGGAGCGGGGCCGTGAACACGCCCGGCCGCGCTTCGGTCCTGCCTGCGGGTACGCCCGGGCCCGGTTCAGTCGCGCTTGCAGATGCGGTCGAGGAGGTTGGCCGTGGCCTGCTGGATACGGGCGTCGACATGGCCGGGGCGGTCCAGCGCCGGGGACCAGGCGAACGTGCCGGAGGCGAAGACGAGAGCGCCGGAGGGTGCCTGGTAGAGCGAGGTCTCCTGGTGGCGGGTGGCGCCTTCGGAGTCCTGGTACGGGGAGTGGGCGAGCAGGATGCGGCTGTCGTGCTCCGGCAGGCTCGTCCGGGGGAAGTAGCGGTCGGCCTCCCCGGCGACCAGACCGTCGATCTCGTCGCCGTCGGCCGCGCCCGTGGCGTCCCAGAGCCAGTGCTCGGCGTTGCGCACGACGAGCGGGCTGGGCTCGGGCACCCGGCCCGCGTACTGGATGCCCAGGAGCTGCTGCTCGGGCCGGTCCACCTCGCGCCAGAGGGCCGACTTCCCGGGGCCCCGGCGCTTGCGGCAGGTGAGCAGCCGGTCGGGGATGCCGGAGGCGGAGGGGGCGAGGCCCACCTGCCAGTACATGGTGTTGGCGGAGAGGAAGACGAGCGAGGTGCCGCCGTCGCGGGCGCGCTCGGCGGCGCGGCGCATGGGGGTGGTCCAGTACTCGTCGTGGCCGGGGAAGACCAGGCCCCGGTAGCGGCTGGGATCGATCCGGCCGGCGTGCAGGTCGCGGGCGTCGGCGTAGGCGAGGTCGTAGCCGTATCTCTCGGCCCAGCGGATGAAGTCGTAGGCGTGCCCCACGTGCAGCGGCAGTCCGGCCCCGGCGTACGGGCGGTCGAAGGAGATCGTGACGGCCGCGTCCTCCTCGCCCAGCAGCCGCCCCCGCTCGTCCCACGCGTGGTACAGGCTGGCGCCGGTGCGGCCGTCCTCCGGGTAGAGGTTGTACGCCTGCCAGGTGATGTCGGGAAGCAGGAGCAGCAGATCGGCGGGGTGGTCGTGGCGGACGGTGAAGGGGATGTGCGAGCGGTACCCGTCGGCGGTGGTCAGCACGGCCACGTACGCGCCGACCGACCAGTAGCTCGGGATCTGGAGCCGCCAGGACATCCACCAGTGGTGGCAGGAGACGGTCCGGTCGGCGGCCAGCGGCGGCGGCTGGACGATGCCGGAGAGGCGCGGGCTGGTGGTGATCTTGGCCGCGCCGTCGCCGCCGTAGTGTCCGATCCGGTAGACGTCGACCGAGAACTGCTGGGGCGGGTCCACGGTGATGTGGAAGTCGATGGCCTCGCCGGGGGCGGCCGCTCCGGGTGAGACGAATCCCTTGATCTGGCGGTGGACGTCGTCGGCGGTGCGGGTGCCGCCGCCGGTGGAGCGGGCGAGGTCCGCGTACCAGGGGACGACCTGCCCGGTGTCGTCGAAATAGTTCTCGCTGCCGCGCAGCCAGGGCAGCGGGCCCTGTCCGAAGGGGTCGCTCACCGCATGCGCGAGGGCGCCCGACTCCCACCGTCGAATCTGCTCCGCCCCCATGCCGCGCCCCTCCCTCGGGTCCCCCGGACAACTCCTGTGCGCACGATGTCAGCGCCGATCCCCAGCACATCACATAACGCACGCACTCCGTCACCCTTCGTCGCTAATTGACGGGAACGGAACCCTTTCTTCCGGTCGTTACGCACGACCGGTCGTGCTGTCATCCGATGTCGAGGGCCGCGTCCTGGTGGGGAAGGCCGCGTCCGGGCCCGTACGGCAGCTCATACCAGCCGCACCGGCTTGTCGGAGCGCACGCCCACCTCGGCCAGCCAGGACCGCAGCGGGTCCGGATCGCCGTCCTCGACCAGGCTGAGGACCGGCGTCGCGAGGTCCGCCCGGCGTTCGCCGTCGACGAGCAGCGCGGGGCCGTCCAGCCAGTCGAGCCCGGGGGCCGCGCCCGCCGTGTCCACGGCCGCGCAGCAGACCATGGCCGCGACGTGGTCGGCGAGCAGCTCGGTGCCCGTGCGCGGGGGCTGGAGCGGGAAGAGGGGCAGCGGGTCGGGGCCCCAGGCGTCGAGGGCGTCCGGTCCGGCGCCGGCCGCCGGCTGCGGGGCCGGGCCGGGTGCGGGGGCCCGGGCGTCGTCGCGGGCGACCGCAGCCCCGATGCCCGCGGCCAGCGCCTCCCCCGGCTCGCCGGGTCCGGCCAGGTGTTCCATGACCCGGGCGAGGGTGGGGACGGCCGGGTCGGCGGCGGAGGCCGGGGGCACGCCCATCGCGTCGAGCACCCGGTGCAGCCGGGCCGCCTCCGTACGCCACTTCCGGTCGACGACCTCTTCCGGATACCGCTGCCAGTCCACCGGGGCCCAGTCCGGACCGCTCTCCGCCGGGCCGCCGTGGAAGAGCCGGGCGGCGAGCAGGGAGGTGGCCTCGTCGGCCACGCCGGGCTCTTCGAGCAGGTCGCAGGCGGGGCGCTCGCCGAGCCGCGAGGTGAAGCCGTCGGCCAGCCGGTCCCGGCGGGACAGCTCGGTGAGGGCGGAGACCACCCCGGCGTCCAGCCGGGAGGGCCAGCGGCCCATCCGCCAGGCGGGCAGCGCGACCCGGGTCAGCAGCCGGTCCCAGCCGGCGTAGGCCAGCCCGACCTGTTCCTGGGCGGCGATGCGGAGCGCGTAGTCGACGTCCTGGGCGCGCATGGACGCGGTGACGGCCACGCACCGCTCCATCTCGGCGGCGTGCTCCCGGCAGGCCCGCAGCAGCAGCCGGGCGACCCAGCCGGTGAAGGCGGCCGGGGCGGAGCGGAGAGGGCTCCTGCCGGGCACGGCGGCGTCGGCCACGGCGGCGTCCAGGCCGCGGACGAAGCGGCGGGCGGCGGCTATGTCGGGGTGCGCGGAGGAGCTGGTGCCCGCCACGACGGGGGCGAGGACGGCGCGCAGCTCGGCGACGCGCATCCACCAGAGGAAGGGGGAGCCGATGACGAGGACGGGGGCGGGTGCCCCCTCCCCGGCCGCACGACCCCGGGCTTCCGACGCGGCCCCGAACCCGGAGCCCGCCGCACCGGCGGTCGCTCCGGTTCCGGAGCCCGCTCCGGCTCCCGCCGCGCCGGACGTGGCTCCGGCCCCGGCTCCGGTTCCGGCTCCTGATCCTCCGGACGGGGTTCCGGCCCCCGACGGGGCTCCGGGCGAGGCTTTGGGCCGCTTCCGGTGCGCGCGAGGGGTCCGTGGGGCGCGGTGGGTGCAGTCCTCCAGCCAGCTGTCGCAGTCCGGGGTCAGCGCTATGGCGGAGGGCGCGGGGACGCCGAGCCGGTCGGCCAGGTCCCGGACCAGCCGGTAGAGATCGGGGGCGCCCTCCTCCGCCACGGGGACGGTCGGGCTCACGGCGGGCCGGGCCCGCGCGACGGAGACCGCGACGGCGGCGGCCACCAGCAGCACCACGACGGCGACACCGGCCACCGCCCAGCGCACACCGTCCCAGACGGGCCCGCCGAGGTGCCCCTGGGCACCCGCGGCGAACAGCACGACGGCCACGGCCGCGGGCGTGATCACCACGGCCAGCGCCCTGCTGCGGATCCGCAGCAGGGCGAGCGCTCGGGCCTGTGCGGCCCGCGCACCCAGCTCCTCACCCACGTCGATACCGGACACGGCCGGATGTCACCCCCTCTGCCCCGCGACGGTTGCTCACTCCACCACTGTGGCACCCGTCACCGACATCGCAATGCCGGTGGGCCAAGTGCCGGAACGCTTGCGCCGCACCCTAGTTGGGGCCTCGGCGGGCGTCATCCGTCTGGCCCAGTCGTCACCCGATGGAATGGCTTTGGGCAAAGCTGCTGACGTGTCCGCGCCCGTAGGGCAGGGCGGGCGCGGGGCGAGGCCGGGGCGTACCCCGTGGTGCGTCAGTGTGCGTAACCGGGGTGCGGACGTGGTGCGTACCCGTGGTGAGTACCTCGTCCATCAGCGGGGTGCGTAGGCGCGGACAACCCGTGGTGCGTACGCGGACAGCCCCCCGTACCGCCCGCGTACGCCGGTGGCGTGCGGGACGGCGCGAGGGGCTGCGGAGCGGCGGAGCCGAGTTCGGTGACCGCGTGGGCGCCGGGAGAGGGCTCAGCCTCCGGCGGCCTTCAGGGCGATGTCCGTCCGGTGCTGGGAGCCGTCGAGGCGGATGCGGCCGAGGGCCGTGTAGGCGCGCTCACGGGCCGCGGCGAGGTCCTTGCCGGTCGCGGTCACCGAGAGGACCCGGCCGCCCGCGCTGAGGACGGCGTCGCCCTCGGCACGGGTCCCGGCGTGCAGGACGTACGCGTCGGGCGCATCCTGTGCCGCGACCTCCGCGAGCCCGTCGATCGGGTCGCCGGTGCGGGGGGTGCCCGGGTAGTTGTGCGAGGCGATCACGACGGTGACCGCCGCGTCGTCGCGCCAGGTGAGCGGCGGGAGGACGTCCAGGGTGCCGTTGGCGGAGGCGAGCAGGACACCGGCGAGCGGCGTACGGAGCCGGGCCAGGACCACCTGGGTCTCGGGGTCGCCGAAGCGGGCGTTGAACTCGATGACCCGGACCCCGCGCGAAGTGATCGCGAGGCCCGCGTAGAGCAGCCCGGAGAAGGGCGTGCCCCGGCGGCGCAGCTCGTCGACGGTCGGCTGGAGAACGGTGTCGAGGACCTCGTCGACGAGCTTGGGGTCGGCCCACGGGAGCGGGGAGTAGGCGCCCATGCCGCCGGTGTTCGGGCCCTCGTCGCCGTCCAGGGCGCGCTTGAAGTCCTGGGCGGGCTGGAGCGGCAGCACGGTGGTGCCGTCGGTGATGGCGAAGAGGCTGACCTCGGGGCCGTCGAGGAACTCCTCGATGACCACGCGGTCGCAGGAGAGGGCGTGGTCGCGAGCGGCGGCGAGGTCGTCGGTGACCACGACGCCCTTGCCCGCCGCGAGGCCGTCGTCCTTGACGACGTACGGGGCGCCGAAGGCGTCGAGGGCCTCGTCGATCTCGGCGGGGGTGGTGCAGACGTAGCTGCGGGCGGTGGGGACACCGGCCCCGGCCATGACGTCCTTGGCGAACGCCTTGGAGCCTTCCAGCTGCGCGGCTTCGCCGGAGGGGCCGAAGCACGGGATGCCGGCGGCGCGCACGGCGTCGGCGACCCCGGCGACGAGCGGCGCCTCCGGGCCGACAACCACCAGCCCGGCGCCCAGCTCGGCCGCGAGGCGCGCGACGGCGTCACCGTCGAGCGCGTCGACCGGGTGCAGTTCGGCCACCTCTGCGATGCCGGCGTTGCCGGGGGCGCAGTACAGAGCGGTGACCTCGGGGTCGAGGGACAGAGAGCGGCACAGGGCGTGTTCGCGGGCGCCGCCGCCGATGACGAGGACCTTCACGGGGTGCAGCCTAGCGGCCGGGGCCCAGGGGCCCGGCCAGCCGCCGGTCCGTGGACGGTGGGGAGGGGCGGCGGGGGTGCCTTGGGGGCTGCTCCGGGTACGGCCCCGGGGCCCCGGGGCCGTACCCGGAGGGTTGCCCTGGCAGCCGTACCCGGGGGCACTGGGGGGACATCCCCGGGGCATCACGGGGAGTGCACCGGGGCACTACCGGGAGGCGGCCCCGGCCACCGCTCCCCCGACCGCCGCCACCACCACGCCACCACTACTGCTCGTTCGTGAACTCCTCCACCACCGTGGCGCCCAGCTCGCGGACGATCAGTTCGTGGCCGGAGAGGGCGGAGTCGACGAGATCCGGGTCGTCGGCCTCGGCGGTGTCGTCCTCGGGGGCCACGGAGCGCGGCGGCTCGGAGGCGTACGCGTGGGAGGGCTCGGGGGCGGTGGGCGGCGCCGGGGTGTGGGCCTGCGGCCGGGGCGGCTGGGAGGAGGCCGGGGGTTGCGCGGCGGGCGGCTGCTGGGGGGCGTGCGCCGGATTGCCCTCGTACGCCATCGGGGCCGGACCGGCGGGTGAGGGCGCGGGGGCGGGCTGGTACTGCGGGGCCGGGGGGCGTGCGCCGCCGAGGGGCGGGGGGGCCGCGCCGCCGCCGGAGGTGTCGACGACCGCCTCGACGCGCCACTGGGCGTTGAACCGCTCGGCGAGCGCCTGCTTGAGGACCTCCTCGCTGCCGCTGCTCGCGAAGTTGTCCCGGGCTCCGGCGTTGATGAAGCCGAGTCGGAGGGTGGTGCCGTCGAACCCGGTCACCTGGGCGTTCTGGCTGAGCAGGATCCAGGTGAAGCGGCGCTTGTTCTTCACCGCCTCCAGGATGTCGGGCCACATGCTGCGGACCTGGCCGGCCCCTTGGCTCATGTCCTGGCCCGCCGTGGGGGCGGCCGGGGCGGAGGGGGCCGCGGGGGCGGGGGCGGCCGGTACGGGGGCGGTGGGCGGCGGGGTGGCCGGGCCGCTGCCGGGGGCGGAGGCGGTGGGCCAGCCGCCGGGGCGCCGGGCCGCCTGCTCGCCGCCGGCCGCGGTGGGCCAGGAGCCGGGCCGCTGCGCGGGAGCGGGGGCCGGGGACTCGGCGGGCGGCGGGGCGGCCTGGGGCTGCGGGGCTGCGGGCGAGGTGTAGGCGGCGGGGGCCTCGCCCCGTACGGCGGCGTCGGGGCCCGCGGGGGCCATGGGTGCGGCCTGCGGGGCGTGGGCCTCGGGCCCGGGAACGTATCCCATCGGCGCCACGGCGGCGGGCGGCGCGGAGAACGCGGCGGCAGCGGCGGCGGACGCACCGCGCTCCAGCCGGTCGAGCCGGGCCTGCATCGACCGCTCGTCGTCGAAGGCGGCCGGAAGCAGGACCCGGGCGCAGATCAGCTCCACCTGGAGGCGCGGCGAGGTGGCGCCGCGCATCTCGGTGAGCCCCTCGTTGACCAGGTCGGCGGCGCGGCTCAGCTCGGCGGCGCCGAAGACGGAGGCCTGGGCCTGCATGCGCTCGACGACATCGGCCGGGGCGTCGATGAGCCCCTTCTCCCCCGCGTCGGGCACGGCGGCGAGGATCACCAGGTCGCGCAGCCGCTCCAGCAGGTCGGCCACGAACCGCCGGGGATCGTTGCCGCCCTCGATGACCCGGTCCACGACCTCGAAGGCGGCGGCCCCGTCACCGGCGGCGAAGGCGTCGATGATCGAGTCGAGGAGCGAGCCGTCCGTGTACCCGAGGAGGGCGGTCGCCATGGCGTATGTCACACCGTCGTCGCCCGCACCGGCGAGCAGCTGGTCCATGACGGACATGGAGTCACGCACAGACCCGGCCCCGGCCCGCACGACGAGCGGCAGGACGCCGTCCTCGACGGGGCTGTTCTCCCGCCCGCAGACGTCGGCGAGATAGCTGCGCAGGGTCCCGGGGGGGACGAGCCGGAACGGATAGTGGTGCGTACGCGACCGGATCGTCCCGATGACCTTCTCGGGCTCGGTGGTGGCGAAGATGAACTTCAGATGCTCCGGCGGCTCCTCGACCACCTTCAGCAGGGCATTGAAGCCCGCCGGGGTGACCATGTGGGCCTCGTCGATGATGTAGATCTTGTAACGACTGGAGGCGGGCCCGAAGAACGCCTTCTCGCGCAGGTCACGGGCGTCGTCCACACCACCGTGCGACGCGGCGTCGATCTCGATGACGTCGATGGACCCCGGCCCGTTCCGCGCGAGGTCCCGGCACGACTGGCACTCCCCGCACGGCGTCGGCGTGGGCCCCTGCTCGCAGTTCAGACAGCGGGCGAGGATGCGCGCACTGGTCGTCTTTCCACAGCCGCGCGGCCCGCTGAACAGGTACGCGTGATTGACCCGGTTGTTCCGCAGGGCCTGCTGGAGCGGGTCAGTGACATGCTCCTGACCGATGACCTCGGCGAACGACTCGGGGCGGTAGCGGCGGTACAGCGCAAGGGACGACACATCTACGAGGTTATCGGGGCGCACTGACACCCGGCTCCACACGGCCCGTACAACCACCCTGGGGCGGGCCCGCACGACCATCCCCCGGCGGCCCGGAGCGGACCCCGCACGACCGCCTCCGGGACGGCCCGCACAGGCACCCCGGCGGGCAAGGCCCCCCGGGAGCGCAAGGACTCGGAAACGCAAGACCCCCCACGCACCCGCCAGAGCCGACCTACCCTTGCTGCCTTCCGGCCCTGGGGGAGTTCAGTCAGATAGCGCCACGTGAGGGGCTGACGCCCACCTTAGCCGATCCCCGCCCCCTCCGGTCCACCCGCCCGCCCCACCGGACGACCTGCGGGCCCGCTCCGGACGATCTTCGGCGAACGTGTTCGCGAGCACCCTCCAACGTCTTGTATTGTTTGCGGCGGAGGATTCGCCTAGTGGCCTAGGGCGCACGCTTGGAAAGCGTGTTGGGGGCAACCCCTCACGAGTTCGAATCTCGTATCCTCCGCCATTGCTCTCACCGGGCAATACGTCGAAGGCCCCCGCAGCTCGCTGCGGGGGCCTTCGCGGTTGTACGACCGCGTGCTCCCGGCCGATGGCGATCACCGGCTTCCGGTGCACGGCATCGCCCGCTGGTACGGCGGACAGGGCCGCTCAGGGGTGCGGCCTCTTGGCCATGACCGCGTACACCGGGGAGTCGGCGAAGTAGGGCTGCTCGCCCGCCTTCCCGTAGCCACACGTCTCGGCGGAAGTCAGGAGACTCTCCTCCCGAGGACGTGGGTCGCCGTGTAACCCGCCACTGCGGTCTCAGTCGTTGGTGGGCACGTCCCTGGCCGCGTAGTAGGCGTGCAGTGCGGCCTCGCTGCCTGATCCCAGGGCGGTCATGATCCGTTGGAAGCGGGCGGAGCGGAGATCGCCCGCCACGAGGACGCGGGGGTGCTGGTCGGTCGGCGGGCAGTATCCGTCCGGGCCCCGGGCCAGAGCGCCGGGCGGTGCGGTCGGGGCGTTGCCGATGCTGAGGTAGGCCGCATCCGCTGTGATCGTCCGCCGCGTGCCGTCCTGGCCCACTGCCTCCGCCGACAACTGGGTGCCCTCTTCGGCCTGCAGCGTCAGGTGCTCGACGGGGACGAGGGTGATGCGGGGATCGTCCCGGATTTCCTCGATCTTGTACGCGTCGGCTGCCGGGTACGCCACGAGCAGGCGGGTGTCCGTGGCCGGGTGGGCGCGCAGGAACGTGCCGATCGGGCGGTCGCCGCCCAGGACGAGGAGGGTGCGCCCCTGGGCGTCGTCGGCTTCGGCCTCCCAGAGCGGAGGCAGGGAGAGGGAGCCGGGGGCGGTGATCCAGGTGACGTCGTGGGGCTGGAGGGGGCCGACGCCGGTGGCGACGACGGCGTACGGAGCCGTGAGACGCGCACCGGTGTCGACCGTGACGGTCACCCGGTCATCATCGGCACGGAGTTCGGTGACACGCCTGCCGAGTTCGAGGCGGCACAGCTCGGTGCCCTTCAGCTCCGCCACGATGGCGTCGGCCAGGTCGGGGCCGTCGGTGTGGCCGCCGAGGACGTTGCTCAAGGCCGGGATCCGATAGAGATTGCGGCACAGCCGGTCCGGCTCGACCAGGACCGAACGCATGCCCACCCCGGCGGCCATACGGGCGGCGGCGCAGCCCGCCGGTCCTCCGCCGATGATGATCAGGTCGGTGTCGAACGGTGCGTCGGCCATGAGACTATTCCAGCACCAGGCTGGCCACACTCGTATCGAGTTGACCCATCACATGCTCGACGTCCACGAGTTGGTCCGTTCCGATCAGGCGCCGGGCGACAAGAAGACCGGCGTCGTGCACGTCCGGGCCGGTGGCCCCGCGCTTCGCAGGACGAGCGGCTCCGTCACGGGGCGCCACCGGGGCCGTCACCGACGCCTCACGCCGTACGGGTGCGCCCCAGGCGGAGCGCGGAGACGAGGAAGAAGACTCCGCCGACGAAGGCGTACCCGGCCAGGTTGGTGAGTGAGGCGCCGCCCTGGCCGGCCTGGGCGAGGAAGGTGGCGCCGGCGAGTGTGGAGATGCCCCCGCTGGCGATCATCGCCCACTGGCCGCCGAGTTGGCGGCGGCGGGCGGCGCCGACGACGAGCTGTACGAGGCCCGCGGTGATGGCCCAGACGCCCCAGACCCGCAGGACGGCGGGGATGCCGGACGTGGCGGCGACGGCGAGGCCGATGCCGGTGAGGGTGCTGAGCGCGATGTTCACGTACAGGCAGCGCACCGGCTGGGCGTGCGCCCGGGCGAGCCGGAGGTCGGCGACCGCGCACACCACATCGAACAGGGGGTAGATCACCAGCAGTGTGACCGTGAGCGCGCCGAGGGTGTCGGCGGTGGCGAACAGCAGGGCGGCCCACACCGCGGCGAACGCGAAACGCAGGAAGTACAGCTTGCGCAGGGCGGTGGGAACGCCGGTGGGGGCGGTAGCGACAAGGGTGTCCACGGGGATTCCTTTCAGATCAGATGCGTCGGGGAGAGCCGCCCGCCACCGGTGAGGGAGAACGTTCGGTCTCTTCTTGTCTCGCATTCAAGGCGCCGGGGAGGGTGTTGTCAAGACCGAACGTTCTCCCTCACCGGTGGGGTAGCCTGATGCCATGAGTGAGGGCACGGGAGCGAGCAGTACGTCGGCGCCGCGAGCGCGGCTGCTCGACACGGCGACGAGGATCTTCTACGCGGAGGGCATCCACTCCGTCGGCGTCGACCGGATCGTCTCGGAGGCGCAGGTCACCCGCGCCACGCTGTACCGGCACTTCACCGGCAAGGAGGACCTCGTCCTCGCCTATCTCGACCGGGCCGACCGGGGAATCCGGGCCGGCATCGAGGCCGCGCGGGCGGGTGAGCCGTCGGCGGCCGACGCGGTCCGGGCCATCGGCCGGTTCATCACCGGAGGCATCGAGAGCACCGGTTTCCGCGGCTGCGCCTTCCTCAACGCGGCGGCCGAATACCCCTATCCGGACCACCCCGTCCACCAGGCCGTCCTGGCCCACCGCCAGTGGTTCCTGGACACGGTCACCGAGTCGCTGGCCCAGGTCGGTGACCGGCCCGCCGAGGAAGCCGCCCGGCACTTCGTCATGCTCCGGGACGGGGCCATGGCCTCCGGCTGCCTCTCCGACCCGAAGCCGATCGCCGAGACCTTCCTCCTGGGGGTCGAGGGGATTCTGCGGGCGCGCGGGGCCTGAGCGACCGCGGCGGAGGGCAGAGGCCCATGCCGCACGCGGCAGGGCTCAGTTCCTGCGGGCCGTGATCATCAGAGTGGTGGGGTGCTGCCGTCCGGGATGGCCCAACTCCGTGACGGCCGTGGTGCGCAGGTCCGCCTGGGCCAGGGCTCTGCGCCAGCCGGCACCGTTCAGCTCCCACCGGGGCAACGGGGCCCGGCTGCCATCGGGAAGACGGAGCGGGCTGTGGCGCGGCTGCGACCCCTCGCTCGCCTCGCCGCCCGCGCGTCGCGGATGCGGGACCGAGAAGGCGAGGACCCCGTGGGGACGGAGATGGCGGGCGATGGCCGCCAGGAGCTGTCGGGGCTCGACCAGGCCGATCGCCCCGAAGACGGAGTAGACGATGTCGAAGACGGCCGTGGTGCGCTGCAGGTAGCGCAGCGCGTCACAGGCGAGCAGGGTGAGGCCGGTCATCTCTCCGTACCGGGCTCGGGCGTGCTGGATCTGCAGGTCGATCAGGTCGATGGCGGTGACCTGGGCCTGGTGGCGGTCGACGAGGTGGGCCGCGTTCTGCCCCTGCCCACAGCCGAGTTCGAGGACGCGCCGCCCGCGGAGCGAACGGCCCAGCACTTCCGCGCCGGGTCCGGCCCCTGGGTACGTGCCCCACTCCATACGGGCAGCCGGCGGCGTCGGCCCGCCGGAGGCCGGTCGGGTCTGGACGGCGTACGCGTACCACGGGGAGCCCTTGTTGATCACGCTGATCTCCGATGCTCAGAGTCTGGGGCGACGGTGGAGCCAGGGGGGAACGCCGCCCGGGCCGCTGCCGCGGCCCGGGGGCGGGTGCGTCAGCGGGCGGGCTCGACCCGGTACGCGTAGACCCGGGCGATCCACTCCTTCTTGAAGGTCTCCAGGTCCCGCCGGAAGGCCGCCATCGCGGCCCCGTAGGGCGCCACCACGCCGCCCGTCTGATCGGCCTTCGCCTGGCAGCCGTGGACCAGGCGGCCCCCCAGGGCCGCGTGGGCCTTGATGGATTCGATGCGGCGGTGCTCGTTGAACCAGGCCCCGTGGTAGAGCTCGTCGAGCATCCGGCCCTCGTCGTCGTCAAGGCCGAAGACGACCGACGTGGCCGCGGGGAAGAACCAGCACGGCCCGATGTTGGAGATGTGGCCGTCCAGTTCCACCTTGTTCAGCGCCATGAGCGTGGCCGCCTCGTGCAGCATCCGCAGATGACCGGCCGTGATGCCCGGCAGGTCGGCGGAGGCGAGCAGATCACCGCGGAAGAGGTGGCCGTAGACCTCGTAGGCGGTACGAAGCACCAGCGCGGGATCACTGGTGGGCTCGGCATGCTCCCTGATGAAGTCCAGGGCCAACTGCTCGACCGCGCTGCTGGTCGTCTCGTGGGTGTGCAGGAGTCCGTCGCGGACCTTCTCCCACTCCACCACCAGCCAGCTGTGCGATTCGAGTCGGAAGAAGTACTCCGCCGACTCGATGGCAAGGGTGCGTCCGTCGACCCGGACCCCGGGGAGGCGGTTCCAGCCGGGATGGAACGCGGTGGGAAGTTCCACTTCGATGCTGCCGACGGCAGCGAGGCTCGCACTGCTCATGACTTCTTCTCCCTTTTGTCGTCGTATTCGGGCACAGGAATGCCCGGGAACGGAAAGGCGGATTCGCCTGGCATGCCTGGCCGTGATGGGAAGATCGCCTGTTCCGCTGGTCCCGGGGTGGCGATCGGGATGAACTGTAGGCGAACCCTGAATTCCCCACGCCGCATCGGCCGCCTCCGGGAGAAGAATTTTCCGGCCGCAGGTCTCATGCCCCATGAGACCTCGTCATACCTACATCCTCCGCGGTTCATCGCCGACCGCTTCGCGACCACCCCGCTCCGTACTCGGCCGGAAGCGGAGCGCATACTGGCCTCATGCCCGATGAGGCCGTAGAAGGCCCCCGGAGGAGAATTGA
The DNA here is from genome assembly GCF_050871195.1 of Streptomyces araujoniae. Lineage (NCBI taxonomy): Bacteria > Bacillati > Actinomycetota > Actinomycetes > Kitasatosporales > Streptomycetaceae > Streptomyces > Streptomyces araujoniae. The sequence goes on along the minus strand of NZ_CP194070.1, from coordinate 4,122,417 downwards.
ATGATTTCTGAAAATATTACCGATGATGTGCGCGCACGACTTCGGGATATCGGACGGTGAGCGTGGGCGGCGCGGGGATCCCGCGCCTGCAGGAACTCACGTACATCGAATCGGCCGCCCTGGCGGTGGCCGGCGGCGAACCTTTCGAGCGCATCCGCCTGGCCATCCTCGACCGCGCCGAGGAGTTGGCGCGCGGCACCCAGCACGACGGCTCCTTCGATCCGGCGAAGTGGCACCGGCGTCGGACCGACCCGATGAGCTACGTGCACAACACCGTCGACGTCCTCAAGGAGCTGATGCGCCTCGGCTGGGTGGAACGGCACGTGCTGCCGTCGAGTCCGCGATCCGCCTACGCCCACGCGGATGTGACCTATGAGGCGACACCCTCCGGCCTGGCCTGGGCGGAGCTGGTCCGGCACGACCGGCTGGGCGGCTACAACGCGCTGGTCGGAGCGCTGCTGAACGCGCATCCGCAGTTCGAGGGCTATCTGCGTCTCGTCGGGGCGCGACCGGACAGCACGACCGGCCATCTGACCGTGCCGCTGCTGCGCAACGACGGTCCGTCGGGCAGCAGCCACGAGCGGTACCTGACCGCGTTCGTCTCCCATGTCACCGACGCCTCGCGCGCCGGGGACCTGGGCTGGAGCGCGCCCCCCGACGTCATCGAGGAGAGCCTCCGCGGCTACGTCACCCGCGCCGTGCAACGGGCGGAGGCCCGGGCCGAGCAGCTGCGCGCGGAGCAGCTCCGCGCCAAGGAGCGTCACGCGAAGCAACGCTCGGCGGCCGGGGCCGGGGTCCGTGCCAGGGTCGGGGCCGAGACCCGTCCGGATGAACCGCCGGTCAGCCGCAAGCGGTTCATCACGCTGTGCGAGGAGGCGGCCGTCCGCCTCTCGTTCGCCTCCGCCGGCTGCCCGATGGACTACATCAGCCACGAACTGCTCCGGCGCTGGACCAGATTCCTCGGCCTCGCCAACTTCAGCTACTACGCCCCGGGGCCGACCGCCCTGCGCCTGTGGGCCACGGGCCGGGTCGACGGGTCGGGCGACCGGCTCGACTTCCAGCGCCGCGTCGGGCGCGAGGTGAGGGCGGCGGCCCTGCAGGCTCTGCCGCAGATCTGGAGCACCCCGGACGGTCACCTCGACGACGCCTCGTACCACCCCGTCTGGCGCATCCGGGCGGCGGTCTGCTGGAAGCTGCGGATCAGCGACGACGAGTTCGACGCCGCTATCGACGCCGCGTACCGCGGTGAGTTCCCCGACCTCGGATTCAGGGTTCATCTGGACGAGGCGATCCAGCTCAGGGCCCCGGGATCGGTCCGGCCGCTCGTGCTGCGGCACAGTACGGGACACCACCGGGTTTTCCACGTGATGAGCCTCTTCGGGGCCCATAACAACGAGGAGGCTTTGACCTCATGAATTCTGGCACGCTCCTTCCTGGTGTCGTCTGGATCAAACGGGAATGGAACTTCCGGCAGAACCCCTTCCCCTCCACGGGAATCGCGCGGGTAGGCGGAATCGATGATCGCGAGAACGGTCTCCTGTACGAGCCGGAGATCCACGCCGATCAATTGCGCGAGGTTATCGAGAAGTTCGTCCTGGGAATGTCGTTCTCCGGGCTGAAGTTCGGCTATCTCTGGTCGGCCGGCGTCCTTCCCCACGATTCCGATGCCCGGGGTTTCGGCAAGTCGGTGCTCATGCAGCACCTGACGAGAAGGATCAACGCGGACCTCGGCCGTGCCGTCTACGAGGAGGTCGGCCTGGACGCGTCGGATGCCGAGGAGGTCCCGATCTGCTCACTCTTCACCAGCTTCGACACCGTTCATGTCCGCTCGCTGGGCGCGGCTCTGTTCGCCGCCGTCGAGTACGCGGTGAAGTTCCGCGCGGAGGAGGCCCCGACCCTCGCGGGGCAGCTGCGGACCCGGCTGGCCGAGCGGATCGGTGACTCCGATGTGAAGGCGCTGACCAAGGCCGTCGCGGACAGCCATCGCGCCGTCCGCGGCAGGACGCTGGGACCGCCGGACGACAAGTTGATCGTCGCCCTGTGCGACGAGGAACCGCACGCCGCCGCGGACTACCTGACGAAGGTCTCCCCGATCTCCCGATCGCGGAACGGGGCCGTGCACATGGCCACCTTCCTGGTCTTCGCCGCCGCCGCGGGCATCAAGCACGTTCTGCTCTGCTGCGACCAGCTGGAGGACCTGGCCAGCACGACGACCGCGAAGGCGAAGCGCGATCTGGAAGTCGCGCGCTTCCGCGATGTCATCGTGGAGACGCTCCCGATGGCGGACATGGTGACGCTCATCGCCACCATGCACCCCCGGGCCTCCCTGGCGATGAAGAACGCCTGGGTACTCGCCGACCTGCCCAGCTTCGACCTCACACCGGGCAACCGGTTCAGCACGGTGGAGCTGCCTCCGCTGCACGACGCCGCCCAGGCCGCCCAGTTGCTCAAGCGCTATCTCGCGGCGGCGGCCACGGAGAGCAGGCAGCGCGACGACCTCCACCCGTTCACCGACGACGCCGTCGCCAGGCTCTTCGAACGGTCGGCCCGCAAGCCGCGTGACGTCCTGCGTACGGCGCACAACGTCCTGGTGGCGGCCTCGGGGCAGAACCTGTCGAGCATCACCGGGTCCGACGTGGAGGGCATCCTCGCCCTGCCCGGTCAGCAGTCGGCGGAGGCCCAGAACGAGATCCCCGGCACCCTCGACTGGAGCCGTGGCTGACTGCCGGCAGCCCGGGACTCAGCAGCCGCGGGTCAGCTCTGTCCACAGCGACAGCTCGGGGGCGGTCCTGAAGTACGTGCCCTTCCCGGGCTCGGGCGTGACGAGGTGCTCGTAGCGCCGGACCAGATCGGCCACGGCGGTCTCGACACGGCTCCCCATCTCCTGGCGCAGCGCCCGGTCCCAGTCGAAGTCGCATGACTCGTCGTGCAGCCGCGCACGCGGTAAGAACCGGCAGGCGGCCCAGTGGATCAGCTCCGGGGCGTAGGTGATGAGCCTGCCGTGGCCCTGCCGTCGGCTCTTGGGGATCCTCTGCAGCGCGTCCCGCGCCGCCCCGTACGCCTCGACGGCGCGCAGGACGCCCAGCGGGGTCATGCGGGCGTGGAAGAGGGACCGGTAGGCGGGCGAGCCGATGTCGTCCCAGAGCGACATCAGCCCCTCGGCGCTCGCGGCCCGGTGGGCGAGTTCGGGTCCCGGGCCCGAAAGGCAGGCAAGGGCCCTGGTGACCTCCGGCAGGAGATAGGTTCTGCCCTTCGGGCCTCCCGTCACCCCACGTCGCACGCAGAAGCTCCAGCCCTCCCAGTCGGCGTCCACCAGCCGTCCGATGTCGGGGCACAGGAGCAGGCGGTCCTGAGCGTTCCGGATGTTCCGGTACCGGTCCGCGCACCCGAACAGCCTGCGGGCCCGCTCCCGCTCCGCACCGCAGTAGACCTCCACCTTCAGCAGGGTGCGCGCCAGGTGGTCGGGTCCCAGCTCGTCCAGTACGAGAGCCATGGCCCTGAGCCGCTGATGGCCGTCGATCAGCTCGGTTCCATGGATCCAGACGCGGTCGGCGAACCCCTCCGACCGCGCGGGAACGAGGGTGTCGGCTCCCAGGACGATCCAGCCGGGCAGTCCGAAGTCCTCCGGGCTCTCCCGGGCCCGCTGTTCCAGCGCGAGCGTCTCGGGGGTGTCGTGCAGATAGCCCCGCGCCGTCCGCAGGCGCCGGGCGGAGTCCGCACCCGTCACGAGCCCGACCAGTTCGGCGGCCGGGACCTCGAGCTGGAAGGACCGGGAGAACCGGGACGCGCTCAGCGGGCGCAGAAGGATGCTCGGGCCGCCGCTCGGTGCCGGTGCGTCAGGAAAACCCTCGTTCATGATCTGCTCAACGCCGCCCACGCCAAAGCGTGGCGTGCGCCGGGTCGCCGAAAATGACACACCCCCTCGTCAGCACGTCCGGAGAGGAAGTCTCCGCGGCCGGCCCCGCGCTCCGTGGGTGATGCGACGGCAAACAGCCACGCCTTCTCTGGACGCACGCCCTGCCCCCTGGAAGAAAGCCGCAGGCTCCGCCGGGTTTCGGACCACCGTCCGCAGCAAGGCGAACGACGCCTTTCGGACAACCCTGGACCATCCGGGGGACCCGGGACAACCCGGAGCACCGGACACCGCCTCTCACAGGCCGGACACAGCGTCGCCACAGGTGAGTCGGGGCCGTGCTGTTCGTCCGCGTCCCGTCACGCACTCGGAAGCCGGAAGTACGAGGAATGATGACCAGATCCCAGCAGGGCCGCACCAACCGCCTCACCCGCCCCTCGATCGCCATCGCCGCGGCCGTCGCCATGACGGCGGGTGTCGTTGCCGCCGCGCCCGACGCGACGACCGCGCAGCCGGGGCCGAAGCTCAGCCTGATCGCCGCCTCCGCGTCGGTGACGCTCGACTCGTGGAAGGAGGACCCCGGGGTCTATCTCGATCTCGGGACCTATCTCACCTCGGAGAACGGGGCCTTCGAGCTCAAGGTGACCCGTAAGTCCTACAAGGACCCGGTCGTCGCCGCCCAGATCATCCGGGACGGGAAGAAGACGCTGACCAAGGCGCTCCCCGCGGGGCTGGTGAAGGACTTCTCCGGACTGCCGGACTTCGCGCGGATCAGCGTCATCGACGCGGCGGGGAAGTCGGTGCTGGAGAGGACCGAGGCCTTCTGTCCCAACAACGCGTCCGGGCGGGTGCGGCCCGATGCTCCCGCCAACTCGAAGTATCCGCAGAGCTGTCCGGTCAACCCGTTCACCCTCGGCTCGGTGTGGGGCGTGGAGAACGGGTGGGCGGCCAACACCTACGCCGGGTACTACTCCGACGCGGTCCAGCTGCCGGCCGGGACGTACACCGCCAAGATCTCCGTGACCAAGAAGTACCGCGACCTCTTCGGCATCGCGGACAAGCAGCAGAGCGTCAAGGTGACGGTCCGGGAGCGCAGTTGGGAGGGTGAGGGAGACGGCGAGGAAGTGTCCGCGCCCTCTGCCGGGGCCGCCGCCTCCAAGACCGCCGCCGCGTCCGGGCACGACGCCCACGCCGGGCACGGTGCCGCTCCGGCCGCCGCCTCCGCCCACGCCGGGCACGGCGCCCCTGCCCGTACCGACGCCCCCGCCGCCGCGACGACCGGTGCCGGGGCCACGTTCAACGTCGGTCACGGGCCCTACCCCCCTGCGCCGCCCGCCCTCCCCTGGGCGCTCAAGAGGCAGGCCACCGAGAAGGGCGTCCTCGGCGGGCAGGGGTTCTCCGCCGCGGCGATCGGTGACCGGGCCGGGCAGACCGACGGGTCGCGGCAGGCTCCCGGTGCGCGGCCCAACGCCGAGCGGCCCGCCGGAAAGGCGACCGTGCCCGATGTGCCCAAGCCCGACCTGCGCTCGCTGCCCGCGTACGGCATCACCATCAGCGACGGTGACGAGGACGTGCCCGGCAAGGACTACCTCGCCTTCAGCGCCAACGTGTGGAACGCGGGCCCGGCCAAGCTCGTCGTGGACGGCTTCCGCTCCCCGGGGAAGGAGCTGATGGACGCGTACCAGTACTTCTACGACGCCCAGGGCAAGCAGGTCGGCTACACCCCGACCGGCACCATGGAGTGGGACCCGCGCCCCGGTCACGAGCACTGGCACTTCACGGACTTCGCCAGCTACCGGCTGCTGAAGGCCGACCGGAAGGAGACCGTCCGCAGCGGCAAGGAAGCCTTCTGCCTGGCCAACACCGACGCCGTCGACTACACGGTGAAGAACGCCAACTGGCACCCGGAGAACACCGACCTCTCCACCGCGTGCGGCCAGGAGAACTCGATCTCCGTCCGGGAGGTGCTCGACGTCGGCTCCGGTGACACCTACACCCAGGACCTGCCCGGCCAGTCCTTCGACATCACCGACCTGCCGAACGGCACGTACTACATCCAGGTCCTCGCCAACCCGGAGAACCGGCTCAAGGAGACCGACCTCAGCAACAACAGCGCCCTGCGCAAGGTGGTCCTCGGAGGGAAGAAGGGCGCCCGTACGGTGGCGGTTCCCGCCCATCACCTGGTGGACGCCAACTGATCCGCGGCTCATCGCCTTCTCTGCGCCCCCTGTGATGCCGGCCCCGGGTCCCGCCCCGGGGCCGGCATCACCCGCTCTCCCCCACCGCCCGCCGGTCCGTGATCCGCGCCGTCGCGTCCGCGTCCAGGTGGGCGGTGCCCTCCGGGCCGCTGACCGTGACGCGGACGCGTGGCCCCACCCCGTCGCCGGTGCCCGGGGTGATGTCGATGCGCCAGGTCTCGGGGGTGCGCACGCCCAGGGTCGTGCGGGCCTCGCGGACGAGGGCGGGGAAGAGTTCGTACGGGAGGGTCTGGAGGTGGAACGTCCCGGTGGGCGGGCGCGCGGAGTCGCCGCTCACCGTCATGCGCCGGTCCTCGATGGTGACCTCGGTGACGAATCCGGTCTCCACCCGGCTCTCCAGCTCCATCGCGGTCGCCCGCATCCGCCCGAAGGTGAGCAGGGAGGAGGACGGGCCGGAGACCGTGGTGGAGGTCGTGAACGTGCGGGAGGTTGAGGACGACCGCGAGGGGGAGTCGGGGGGTGTGTCCCCGTCGCTCACCTCCGTGAACAGCGGGCCCCGGAAGAGGAGCACCACCAGCGCCGCGCCCGCCAGGAACGCGAGCAGGGCCAGCAGGCACCACGAGCCCTCGTCCACGTCCGGGTTGCTCACCAGCGTGGAGTCGGGCGCCGAGTCGATCTCCGCCTCCTCGGCCCGGCGGGACCACTCGGGGGTGGGACGGGTGACGATCCGTACGTCCCAGGGCTTGTCCGGGCGGTACTCGACGACCGCGATGCCGCGTGGGCGGTAGGCGGGGAGGTCGACCAGGTTGATGTGCTGGGTGGTCTTCACGCGGTAGGCCGGCCGGGCGTCCTCCGGTTCCGGGGCCACGGTGAGCCTGAACTTGACCGGTACGTCGGCCGATTCGCCGCCGGTCGCCCGGAGGTCCTCGATCCGGGCCAGGGCGAGCCGGCGGACCGGTGGTTCCCCGCCCGCCGGGCGTCGCTTCCCGCCGAGCACCGCGAACAGGATCAGGAGGGCCAGGACCCCGCCCCCGGCGACGAAGACCCGCATGTCCTCCAGGATGACGCCGACCGCGACGGCCGCCAGCGCCGCACCGGTCACGACGGACGTGGCGGTCAGGCGGAGGACCGCCAGGCGTCGGCGCGAGGGTGGGCGGGGAGATGGGTGTACGGCCGGATCTCCGGACGGGCTCCCGGGCACGTCCCCTGCCGGGCTGCCGGGCGAACCGGCCGGAAGTCCGAGTGTATGTCCCTTGGTCGTCGCCTTGTCGGGCTCGTCGTTGCTCGCCGGGCCTCGTTCCCGCCCCTGCCCCGTTGTCCCCATATCCGTGATTGTGACGGTCGGGGGCAGATCGGGGCAGAGGCGGGAACGTAAGAAAAGCGGGGGAGAGGGTGTCAGTCCTCGCCCTCCAGGTTGCCCTCCGTCTCCAGGTACACCTGGCGCAGCGCTTCGAGGACCGCCGGGTCCGGCTTGGCCCACATGCCGCGGGACTCGGCCTCCAGGAGGCGTTCCGCGATGCCGTGCAGGGCCCAGGGGTTGGCCTCCTGGAGGAACTGGCGGTTCTCCGGGTCGAGGACGTACGTCTCGGTGAGCTTGTCGTACATCCAGTCCGCGACCACGCCGGTCGTGGCGTCGTAGCCGAAGAGGTAGTCGACCGTGGCGGCCAGCTCGAACGCGCCCTTGTAGCCGTGGCGGCGCATCGCCTCGATCCACTTCGGGTTGACGACCCGGGCGCGGAAGACGCGGGAGGTCTCCTCGACGAGCGTGCGGGTGCGGACGGTCTCGGGGCGGGTGGAGTCGCCGATGTACGCCTCCGGGGCCTTGCCCTTGAGCGCGCGCACGGTGGCCACCATGCCGCCGTGGTACTGGAAGTAGTCGTCGGAGTCCGCGATGTCGTGTTCGCGCGTGTCGGTGTTCTTCGCGGCGACCTCGATGCGCTTGTAGGCGCTCTCCATCTCCTCGCGGGCCGGGCGGCCGTCGAGTTCGCGGCCGTAGGCGTAACCGCCCCACACCGTGTAGACCTCCGCGAGGTCGGCGTCGGTGCGCCAGTCGCGGGAGTCGATGAGCTGGAGGAGGCCGGCGCCGTACGTGCCGGGGCGCGAGCCGAAGATCCTTGTGGTGGCCCGGCGTTCGTCGCCGTGCTCGGCCAGGTCGGCCTGGGCGTGCGCCCGTACGTAGTTCCGCTCGGCCGGTTCGTCGAGCGAGGCGGCGAGGCGTACGGCGTCGTCGAGCAGCCCGATCGTGTGCGGGAACGCGTCCCGGAAGAAGCCCGAGATGCGGAGCGTGACGTCGATGCGCGGGCGGCCCAACTCCTCGTACGCGATGGGCTCCAGGCCCGTCACACGGCGCGAGGCGTCGTCCCAGACGGGGCGGATGCCGAGCAGCGCGAACGCCTCCGCGATGTCGTCGCCCGCCGTGCGCATCGCGCTCGTACCCCAGAGGGAGAGGCCGACCGAGGTGGGCCAGTCGCCGTTGTCGGTGCGGTAGCGGGTCAGGAGGGAGTCGGCCAGCGCCTGGCCCGTCTCCCAGGCGAGCTTGGAGGGGACCGCCTTGGGGTCGACCGAGTAGAAGTTGCGGCCCGTGGGGAGGACGTTGACCAGGCCGCGGAGCGGGGAGCCGGAGGGGCCCGCCGGGACGAAGCCGCCGTTCAACGCGTGCACGGCGTGGGTGAGTTCGTCGGTCGTCGCCGCCATGCGCGGGACCACCTCGGTGGCCGCGAAGGTCAGGATGTCGGCCACGGCGTCCGGCAGGCCCGCGGCGACCCCGGCCACTGCGGCCGGGTCCCAGTCCGCGTCGTCCATCGCCTGGACCAGGGCGCGCGCCTGCTCCTCGATCGCGTCCGCGTCCGTGCGGGTGGCCGCCGACTCGTCGAGGCCCAGCGCCTCGCGGAGGCCCGGGAGGGATGCCGTACCGCCCCAGATCTGGCGGGCGCGGAGGACGGCGAGCACCAGGTTGACCCGGTCGTTCCCGGCGGGCGGGTTGCCCAGGACGTGCAGGCCGTCGCGGATCTGGACGTCCTTGATCTCGCAGAGCCAGCCGTCCAGATGCATGATGAAGTCGTCGAAGCCCTCGTCCTCCGGGCGGTCCTCCACCCCGAGGTCGTGGTCGAGCTTGGCGGCCTGGATCAGCGTCCAGATCTGCGCGCGGATGGCGGGCAGCTTGGACGGGTCCATCGCCGCGATCTGCGCGTGCTCGTCGAGGAGTTGCTCCAGGCGCGCGATGTCGCCGTAGCTGTCGGCGCGGGCCATCGGCGGAACCAGGTGGTCGATCAGCGTGGCGTGGACGCGGCGCTTCGCCTGCGTACCCTCGCCCGGGTCGTTCACCAGGAACGGGTAGACGAGCGGGAGATCGCCCAGGGCCGCGTCGGGGCCGCAGGCGGCGGAGAGGCCCGCGTTCTTGCCGGGCAGCCACTCCAGGTTGCCGTGCTTGCCCAGGTGGATCATGGCGTCCGCGCCGAAGCCGTTGTCCTCGGCGGAGGCGGCGATCCAGCGGTAGGCGGCCAGGTAGTGGTGGGACGGCGGGAGATCGGGGTCGTGGTAGATCGCGATCGGGTTCTCGCCGAAGCCGCGCGGCGGCTGGATGAGGATGAGCAGGTTCCCGCGCCGCAGGGCCGCGAGGACGATGTCCCCGTCCGGGTTGGCGGACCGGTCCACGAACATCTCACCGGGGGCCGGGCCCCAGTGCTCCTCCACCGACTCCCGCAGCTCCTGCGGGAGTTCGGCGAACCAGCGGCGGTAGTCGGCGGCCGGGATCCGGACCGGGTTCTTCGCCAGCTGCTCCTCGGTCAGCCACTCCTGGTCGTGGCCGCCCGCCTCGATGAGGGCGTAGATCAGCTCGTCGCCGTCGCCGGAGACCAGGCCCGGGATGCCGTCCTCGGGGCCGAAGTCGTATCCCTCGGCCCGCAGCCGGCGCAGCAGGGCCACGGCGCTGGCGGGGGTGTCGAGGCCGACCGCGTTGCCGATGCGGGAGTGCTTGGTCGGGTAGGCGGAGAGGACCAGCGCGATGCGCTTCTCCGCGTTGGGGATGGTGCGCAGCTTCGCGTGGCGTACGGCGATACCGGCGACCCGGGCCGCGCGCTCGGCGTCGGGGACGTACGCCGGGAGTCCGTCCTCGTCGATCTCCTTGAAGGAGAACGGGACCGTGATCAGCCGGCCGTCGAACTCCGGCACCGCGATCTGGGTCGCCGCGTCCAGCGGGGAGACGCCCTCGTCGTTCTCCTCCCACGCGCTGCGCGGGCTGGTGAGGCAGAGCGCCTGGAGGATCGGCACGTCGAGCTGGGTCAGCGCGCCCGCGTCCCACGACTCGTCGTCGCCCCCGGCGGACGCCTCGGCGGGCTTGGTGCCGCCCGCCGCGAGGACGGTGGTCACGATGGCGTCGGCGGCGCGGAGCCGGTCGACGAGGTCGGCCTCCGGGGTGCGGAGGGACGCGACGTACAGCGGGAGCGGGCGGCCCCCGGCGTCCTCGACCGCCGTGCACAGCGCCTCGACGAACGCGGTGTTCCCGCTCATGTGGTGGGCGCGGTAGTAGAGGACGGCGACGGTCGGCGCACCCTCGGGCACCGCACGCGCCTCCCGCTCCAGCGGGCCCCACGCGGGGGCGGGGGCGGGCGGCTCGAAGCCGTGGCCGGTCAGCAGCACGGTGTCGGAGAGGAACCGGCCGAGCTGCTCCAGGTTGGCGGGCCCGCCGTGCGCGAGGTACGCGTGGGCCTCGGCCGCGATCCCGATCGGCACGGTGGAGGCGGCCATCAGCTGCGCGTCCGGAGCCTGTTCACCGGTCAGCACGACGACCGGGCGCCCGGTGGCCAGCACCGCGTCGAGCCCTTCCTGCCACGCCCGTACGCCGCCGAGGAGACGTACGACGACGAGGTCGACGCCGTCCAGCAGCTCCGGCAGGCCGTCGAGGTCGACGCGGGAGGGGTTGGCGTAGCGGTAGCTGACGGGCCCCTCGGAGGCGCGGGCGCTCAGGAGGTCGGTGTCGGACGTCGACAGGAGCAGGATCATGCTGCGTCAGGCCTTCCTCGGGGTGTCCACGCCCCGGGCGGTGTCGGAGGGTCTCCCCGCGCGGTCCGGCGGCTACCGGGCGCTCGGGGAAGGGAGTTCCTGACTCGTCCGGCAGCCGGTGGTGGCGGCGGCCGGACTCACAGTGGCGGGACCGCGCCGGAATCGCACCGGGCTTCCTCCCCTGTCGCCGTCTGGCGATGGCGGCCTGAACGGACCACCTTCTGCATCCTAAGCGGCGGGGGTGGGGGCGGGGCAGGGGGCGGGGGTGCGGTGGTGATCACTGTTTCCGGTGACGGCGACCGGTCCGCCGCCTCCGCCGCCCAGGTCGCGGCCATCGGCCCGCCGCCGGTCCACCGCCCCTGTCCCGCAGACCACCACCGCAGGCCCGCCTTCAGCCCGCCGCCCCTGTCCCGCAGGTCACAGCCTCGGGCCCGCCGCCGGTCCGCCGCCGCCTTCCCGCAAGCCACCGCCGCGGGCCCGCGACCAGTCCGCCGCCACCGACCCGCAGACCACCACCGCGGGCCCGCCTTCAGCCCGCCGCCCCTGTCCCGCAGGTCACAGCCTCGGGCCCGCCGCCGGGAGCGGCCCGGTCGGTATGCTCGCCGCCATGCCCGATTCCGCCCCCTCGCCCGTTTCCGCGGGTGGCGCCTCCCCCCGCGCCGGTGGCGACGCCTGCCCCGGAACGCTGCGGCTGCACCGGGCGGACGACGGGGCGCTGGCCCGCGTACGGATACCCGGCGGCGTCCTGGACCCCGCCCGGGCGGACGCGCTCCTGGTGGCGGCCGAGCGGTTCGGGGACGGTGAGCTGCATCTCACCTCGCGGGGCAACGTCCAGCTGCGCGGCCTCGGTACGGAGTGCGGCGGCGGGCTGGCCGGCCTGCTCACGGACGCCGGGCTGCTGCCCTCGGCCGCGCACGAGCGGGCCCGCAACATCGTGGCGTCGCCGCTGGCGGGGTTGGACGGGTCGCCGTCGCTGGCGGGTTGGCTGGCGGAGCTGGACCGGCTGGTGTGCGGCTCGCCCGCCGCCGCGGCGCTCTCCGGCCGCTTCCTCTTCGCCCTGGACGCGGGCGGCGGTGACGTGGACGCGCTGGGCGCGGACGTGACCCTGATCGCCCGGGGGCCGGACGCCCTGCTGCGGATCGGGGCCGGGGACGAGGTGTTCCGGGTCCCGGCCGACGCGGCCCCGCGCGCCGCGCTCCGGGCCGCCGAGGCGTTCCTCCGCGCCGCCCACGGCGGAGCGGCCGCCCACGCGGCAGCAGCCGCCCCAGGCTCCGGCGCCCTCCAGGACTCCGACTCCCCGGCCTCCGCCGCCTCCCAGGACTCCGGCTCCTCGGTCCCCGCCGCCTCCCGGGCTTCCGGCTCCCCGGCCTCCGCCCCTCAGGCCTCCGCCGCCTGGCGCGTGAGGGACCTGCCCGACGACGTACGGACCGAGCTGGTCCGGTCCATCGGCGCGACGGCGGGCCCGGCCGTCCACCACCCCCGGCCCCGTCCCCGCAAGGCGGCCGCCCCCGCCCCGGGGCCGGTCGGCGCGACGGCCGCGGTGAGCGTCGGCGTACCTCTGGGGCGGCTCACCCCGGCCCAGTGGCGGCTGCTCACGGAGACGGCGAGGAGGTACGGCGGCGAGCTGCGGCTCACCCCGTGGCGCGGGATCGTCGTCCCCGGCCCCTTCCCCCGGCAGGAGGCGGCGGAGGCGCTCCGCGCGCTGGCCGGGGCCGGGCTGATCACCACCGCCGACTCCCCCTGGACCGGCGTCGGCGCCTGCATCGGCCACCCCGGCTGCGCGAAGTCGCTGGCCGACGTACGGGCCGAAGCGGGGGCGGTCGTATCCGGAGAGGGGTCCGCCGCCACGGCCGCCGGGAGGTCCGCCGCCGGGGCCGAAGCGGGGGCCGCCGTCGGGCGGCCCGGGCGGCTCCCTGTGTACTGGTCCGGGTGTGAACGCCGCTGCGGCCACCCCCACGGGGAGTGGATCGACGTGGTCGCCGCACCGGACGGGCACCGGATCTCGCACGTACGGGGTGAGCGGCGGGAGCCGACGACGACCGTACGGAACGACGACCCGGCACGGCTCGCGGCAGCGGTGGCCGAGGCCCGCGCCCTCTGACGCAACACCCGATTCCTCTGACGTATCAGCTGAAGAAAGCGACAGCACTGTGCACCAGTACGAGAAGGACGGACCGGCGATCTACCGCCAGTCCTTCGCCACCATCCGCGCGGAGGCGGATCTCGCCGGGCTGCCCGCCGACGTCAGCCAGGTCGCCGTCCGGATGATCCACGCCTGCGGCATGGTCGACCTCGTGACGGACCTCGCCTTCTCGCCGAACGCCGTGGCCGACGCCCGCGCCGCCCTGCGCGCCGGCGCACCGATCCTCTGCGACGTGGCGATGGTGGCCAGCGGGGTCACCCGCAAGCGGCTCCCGGCGGACAACGACGTGGTGTGCACGCTCTCCGACCCGTCCGTGCCCGGGCTGGCCGCGAAGATGGGGACGACGCGGAGTGCGGCGGCCCTGGAGCTGTGGCGGGACCGGCTGGAGGGTGCCGTGGTCGCGGTCGGCAACGCGCCGACGGCCCTGTTCCGGCTGCTGGAGATGATCGAGGAGGGGGCCCCGCGCCCCGCGGCGGTCATCGGCGTCCCGGTCGGCTTCGTCGGCGCGATGGAGTCCAAGGAGGCCCTGGCCGCGCACCCGTCGGGCCTGGAGCACCTGATCGTCCGGGGCCGGCGCGGCGGCAGCGCGATAGCGGCGGCGGCGCTGAACGCCATCGCGAGCGAGGAAGAGTAGTGATGAGCGAGTCCAGCGGCAGCACGGGCCGTCTCTACGGTGTCGGGCTCGGCCCCGGCGACCCGAACCTGATGACGCTGCGGGCCGTCCAGGCCATCGGCGAGGCGGACGTCATCGCCTACCACAGCGCCCGCCACGGCCGCTCGATCGCGCGCTCCATCGCCGCCGCCCACCTGCGGCCGGACCACATCGAGGAGGCCCTGGTCTACCCCGTCACGACGGAGACCACGGACCACCCGGGCGGCTACCGGGGCGCGTTGGAGGAGTTCTACGAGAAGGCCGCGGCCCGCCTCGCGGCGCACCTGGACGCGGGCCGGACGGTCGCGGTCCTCGCCGAGGGCGACCCGATGTTCTACGGCTCGTACATGCACATGCACAAGCGGCTGGCCGACCGGTACGCCACGGAGGTCATCCCGGGCGTCACGTCGGTGAGCGCGGCGGCGGCCCGCCTGGGCACGCCCCTCGTGGAGGGCGAGGAGATCCTCACGATCCTGCCCGGCACGCTGCCCGAGGAGGAGCTGACGGCCCGTCTCGCGGCCACCGACACGGCGGTGGTGATGAAGCTGGGGCGCACGTTCCCGGCGGTGCGCGGCGCGTTCGAGGCCTCCGGGCGGCTCGCGGAGGCGCGGTACGTGGAGCGGGCGACGATGGCCGGGGAGCGTACGGGCGAACTGGCGGACATCGACCCGGCGTCGGTGCCGTACTTCTCGGTGGCGGTGCTGCCCAGCCGGGTGGACGCGCCGCGCCCCGCGCCTTCGGCCTCCGGCGACGTGGTCGTGGTCGGCACCGGCCCGGCGGGCCCGCTGTGGCTGACCCCCGAGACGCGGGGCGCGCTGGCGGCGGCGGACGCCCTGGTCGGCTACACCACCTATCTGGACCGGGTGCCGGTCCGCCCCGGCCAGGCGCGGCACGGCTCGGACAACAAGGTGGAGTCGGAGCGGGCGGAGTTCGCGCTGGACCTGGCCCGGCGGGGCCACCGCGTGGCGGTCGTCTCGGGCGGCGATCCCGGGGTCTTCGCGATGGCGACGGCGGTGCTGGAGGTGGCGTCGCAGGAGGAGTACGCGGGGGTTCCCGTACGGGTCCTGCCCGGCGTCACCGCGGCCAACGCGGCGGCGGCGCGCGCCGGCGCACCCCTGGGCCACGACTACGCCACGATCTCCCTCTCGGACCGCCTCAAACCGTGGGAGGTCATCGCGGAACGCCTCCGCGCGGCCGCCTCGGCGGACCTGGTGCTGGCGCTGTACAACCCGGGCTCCGCATCCCGTACGTGGCAGGTCGGCAAGGCCCGTGATCTGCTTCTGGAGCACCGCTCTCCGGACACCCCGGTGGTGCTGGCGCGGGACGTGGGCGGCGCGACGGAGTCCGTCCGTACGGTGCGGCTGGCCGATCTCGACCCGGCGGAGGTGGACATGCGGACGCTGCTGATCGTGGGCTCGTCGCAGACGCGTTGGGTACGGCGGGGCGAGTCGGGCGAGTCCGTCGTGTGGACCCCGCGCCGCTACCCGGAGGTGTAGAGGCCCCGTACCCACTCCCCGGCCTCGTCGGGCGTGGCGGCCACCGGCACCCCTTCCGGAACCGGCGGCCGCCGCACCACGACGACGGGAATCCCGGCCTGACGGGCGGCGGTGAGCTTGGGCGCGGTGGCATCGCCTCCGCTGTCCTTGGTGACGAGGACATCGAGGCGGTGGCGGAGGATGAGCTCCCGCTCCCCTTCGAGGCTGAAGGGCCCCCGGTCGAGCAGGACTTCCATCCTCCGGGGGTGGGGCAGCTCCGGCGCGTCGACGGACCGTACGAGGAACCACATCGCATCGAGGCCGGCTCCGGCGAAGGCGGCGAGCCCCATCCGCCCGGTGGTGAGGAAGACCCGCTCACCCAGTGCGGGCAGCAGCTCGGCCGCCTCGGCGAGGGAGGCGACGGAGTGCCAGCGGTCACCGTCCTGGGCGACCCAGCCCGGCCGGCGGAGGGCGAGAAGAGGAACATGGGCCTGCGCGGCGGCCAGGACCGCGTTCCGGCTCATGGTGGCGGCGAAGGGGTGGGTGGCATCGATCACGGCGTCGACGCGGTGCTCACGTACCCACAGCGCAAGTCCGTCGGGCCCCCCGAACCCGCCGACGCGCACGTCACCGGGCGGCAGCCGGGGAGCGGCCACGCGCCCGGCGAGGGAGGTGGTGACGCGCACGCGCGGTTCACCGGCAAGGCGCTCGGCCAGCCGCCGGGCCTCGGTGGTCCCTCCCAGAACAAGAACATGCTTCACGTGCATCATCGGAACGGACTCTTCTCATGAACGACGCTCATGACCGCTGAGGCGCGGGGCGGTCGCAGTGCCCAACTCAAACACACCGGTCTGCGCCCCGGCTGGACGACCGGTGCGTGCGCGACGGCGGCGACGACGGCCGCGTACACGGCGCTGCTGACCGGCGACTTCCCGGACCCGGTGAGCATCACGCTGCCGAGGGGCCAGGCACCGGCGTTCGCGCTGGCGGTGGAGGAGCTGGGGCCGGACCGGGCGTGCGCCGGGGTGGTGAAGGACGCGGGGGACGACCCGGACGTGACGCACGGGGCGCTGGTGAGGGCGACGGTACGGAGGCTGCCGCCGGGCTCCGGCGTGGTGTTCCGGGCGGGCTCCGGCGTCGGTACGGTCACCCTCCCCGGCCTGCCGCTGGACGTCGGGGAGCCCGCGGTGAACCCGGTGCCGCGCCGGTTGATGCGTGAGCACGTGGAGCGGGTGGCGGCGGAGCACGGGGAGCCGGGCGACGTGGAGATCACCGTCTCGGTCGACCACGGCGAGGAGATCGCCCGCTCGACGTGGAACGGCCGCCTCGGCATCCTGGGCGGCCTGTCGATCCTGGGAACGACGGGGGTGGTGGTCCCGTACTCCTGCTCGGCCTGGATCGACTCGATCCGCCGGGGCGTGGACGTGGCACGGGCGGCGGGCCTGACCCATGTGGCGGGCTGCACGGGCTCGACCTCGGAGCGCACCGTCCGCGCGGAGTACGACCTGCCGGACATCGCGCTGCTGGACATGGGCGACTTCGCGGGCGCGGTCCTGAAGTACGTACGCCGCCACCCGGTCGACCGCCTCACGATCTGCGGCGGCTTCGCCAAGCTCTCCAAACTGGCCGCGGGCCACCTGGACCTCCACTCGGCCCGCTCCCAGGTCGACAAGGCCTTCCTGGCCGACCTGGCCCGCCTGGGCGGCGCGACGGAGGAGCTGGCGTCCCGGATCACCACGGCCAACACGGGTCTGGAGGCCCTGCGGCTCTGCGAGGCGGCCGGGGTGCGCCTGGGCGACCTGGTGGCGGCGCGAGCCCGGGACGAGGCGCTGTCCGTGCTGCGGGGCGCCCCGGTGGGGGTGGACGTGATCTGCGTCGACCGGGCGGGGATGGTGGTGGGAAGGGGGTGAAGCCCTGGCCCACCAGGTCTCCGCACCTCGCCGGCCGGTCGCTCCGTGGCCTGCGAGGAAGCGTTCTCCGATGCTTCGAAGGACCAAGGCTGTGTCAGCCGCACGGTCTACGCTGCAGCACGACAGCCCACCCCGACGGCCTCCACCCCTTCGCCGGACCCCAGCTCCTCCACACCGGCCTGAACAACGCCACCGCCCCTGGCACGAGATCAGCAACGCCGACCCCGGCCCATGGCCCCGGCGCCTCGCGACCGCCACCACCTGGCTCGCCCAGCGCAGGGCTCGCCGAACGGCAACCCGGCCGGTGCTCCTGCGGACTTGGCACCTGTTCGTACTCGGCCGGCCACGCACGCCGCCGGCAGCTATCGGTGTCAGACGCCAGGACCGGGTGCGCAAAGTGTGATGAATGGGACATGGGCGTAGCGTTTACAGGGCGAAAAGTTCGGACGCACCAAGCCGGGGCGCCTCGCGACCACGGCTGGCTGGTCCACTTCGCCGTCCAGGCCTGTCGAGCACACCCCGCGGTTGTCGGAAGGACTCGTAATGAGCACGATCACCACCGCTGACGGCACGACCATCTTCTACAAGGACTGGGGTCCGCGTGAGGGTCGTCCGATCGTCTTCCACCACGGCTGGCCACTGAGCGCGGACGACTGGGACGCGCAGATGCTGTTCTTCCTCGCCGAGGGGTACCGCGTCATCGCGCACGACCGGCGGGGGCACGGGCGCTCCGACCAGAGCGCGGACGGCCACGAGATGGACACCTACGCGGCGGACGTCGCATCGCTGACGGACGCCCTCGATCTTCAGGGCGCCGTCCACATCGGGCACTCCACGGGCGGCGGTGAGGTCGCCCGCTACGTGGCCCGGGCCAAGCCGGGACGGGTCTCCAAGGCGGTGCTGGTCGGTGCGGTCCCGCCGGTCATGGTGAAGAAGGACTCCAATCCCGGCGGCACTCCCCTGGAGGTCTTCGACGGATTCCGCACCGCACTGGCGGCGAACCGGGCGCAGTTCTACATCGAGGTGGCCTCGGGGCCCTTCTACGGCTTCAACCGTCCGGGAGCCGAGGTGTCCCAGGGCCTCATCGACCGGTGGTGCTGGCAGGGCATGATGGGCGCCGCGAACGCCCACTACGAGTGCATCAAGGCGTTCTCGGAAACCGACTTCACCGAGGACCTCAAGAAGATCGACGTCCCCGTCCTCGTGGCTCACGGCGACGACGACCAGGTCGTCCCCTTCGACGACTCGGCGCCGCTGTCCGCGGAGCTCCTGCCGAACAGCACGCTCAAGGTCTACGAGGGGTACCCGCACGGGATGCTCTCGACGCACCCAGAGGTCCTCAACCCGGACATCCTCGCCTTCCTGAAGGCCTGACACGGAGCTGGAAAGGCAGCCCCAGGGAGGGGCCGCTACCGGAGCGGGCCCGGCCCGTCAGCACCCACCCCGCTCCCGCCCCACCGCATACAAGTGGCTGTCCCGGAACTGCTCCGCCCCCAGCGTCCGCCCCACCATGATGACCGCCGTCCTGATCACGCCCGCCGCCTTCACCTGCCCGGCGATCGAGTCCAGCGTGCCCCGCAGCACGATCTCGTCCGGGCGGGACGCCATCGCGACCACCGCGGCCGGGCAGTCGGCCCCGTAGTGCGGCAGCAGCTCCTCCACCACCCGGTCCACGTAGCGGGCCGCCAGGTGGAGGACGATCAGGGCACCGCTGCGGCCCAGGGTGGCCAGGTCCTCGCCGGGGGGCATGGCGGTGGCGCGCTGGGCGACGCGGGTCAGGATCACCGTCTGGCCGACCGTGGGGACCGTCAGCTCGCGCTTCAGGGAGGCGGCCGCAGCGGCGAAGGCGGGGACGCCGGGGACGATCTCGTACGGGATCCCCGCCTCGTCCAGGCGCTTCATCTGCTCGTTCACCGCGCTGAAGACCGACGGGTCCCCCGAGTGCAGCCGCGCCACGTCGTGGCCGTCCGCGTGGGCCCGGGCCAGCTCGGCGGTGATCTGCTCGATGTCCAGGTTCGCCGTGTCGACCAGGCGGGCGCCCTCCGGGCACTCGGCCAGCAGCTCGACCGGGACCAGGCTGCCCGCGTACAGGCAGACCGGGCTGGCGGCGAGCAGCCGGGCGCCGCGCACCGTGATCAGGTCGGCGGCGCCGGGGCCCGCGCCGATGAAGTACACGGTCATGGTCTCTCTCCAATGTGCGAACGTGCTTCCGAGGCCGGGGGTTTGCGCACCGACCACTGCGTCACCGGCATCGCCTGCCGCCAGCCCGTGAACCCGCCCACCGGGACCGCGTGCGCCACCGCCAGCCGGGTCAGCTCCCCGCCGTACACGCGGTACCGCTCCCCCAGCAGCGCCTCCGACTCCAGCGTCACCGTGTTCGCCACCAGCCGGCCCCCCGGCCGCAGCGCCTCCCAGCACGCGTCCAGCAGCCCCGGGGCCGTCAGACCGCCGCCGATGAACACCGCGTCGGGCAGGTCGAGTCCGGCCAGGGCGGCGGGGGCCGGTCCGGTGACGACGTGCAGGCCCGGGACTCCCAGGCGGTCCGCGTTCCGCGTGATCCGCTCCGCCCGCACCGGGTCCCGCTCCACGCTCACCGCACGGCAGGTGCGGTGCGCACGCATCCACTCGATCGCGATCGATCCCGAGCCGCCGCCCACGTCCCACAGCAGCTCCCCGGGCGCGGGCGCCAGGGTCGCGAGCGTGGCCGCCCGGATGTGGCGCTTGGTGAGCTGGCCGTCGTGTTCGTACGCCTCGTCCGGCAGGCCCGGGACCGTGCCCAGCCGCAGCGCGTCCGCCGCCGCCCGGCACTCGACCGCGATGACGTTCAGGCGGTCGCCGGGGGCGTGCGCCCAGCTCTCGGCGGTGCCGTCCGCGTACGCCTCCGCCTCACCGCCCAGCTGCTCCAGCACCCGCATCCGGCTCGGGCCGAAGCCGTGGGAGGTCAGGAGGGCCGCCACCGTGGCGGGCGTCGTCGCGTCCGCGCTCAGGACCAGCAGCCTGCGGCCCTCGTGGAGGGAGAGCGCGAGCCGCGCCGCCGGGCGGCCCACCAGCGTCACGACCTCCGTGTCCTCCAGGGGCCAGCCCAGCCGCGCGCAGGCGTACGACACCGAGGACGGGTGCGGCAGCACGCGCAGCGCCCCCGCCGCCACCCCCTCCGGCCCCAGCTCCTCCGCGAGCGCGCGCCCGATCCCGTAGAACATCGGGTCCCCGCTCGCCGGCACCGCGATCCGGCGCTTCCCGTGCTCGGCCAGCAGCCGGGGCACGGCGGGGCGCAGCGGCGAGGGCCACGCCACCCGCACGCCCGCGCACTCCGGCGGGAGCAGGTCCAGCTGGCGCGCCCCGCCGATCAGCACCTCCGCCTCCCGCAGCGCCTCGCGCGCCCCGGCGGACAGGCCCGCCCAGCCGTCCGCCCCGATCCCCACGACGGAGACCGGGTGCGTCGGCGGAACGGAGGCGGGACGGGCGGTGGACACAGGCGGACGACCTCGATCGCGGGGGGCCGGCGGGCAGGCGCGGGCGGACACATGGGCAGGCTCAACGTTGCCGCACTTTACTGAACGTGCTGCTCCGGGCCCTCCAGCGGGTGAATCAGGGGCGGATCCGCGGGTGAATCCGGAGGGGAATCGCGCGTCGTGTCGAGAATCCCCTCCCCGCACCGACGTCCCCTGTGTCAGCGGAGGAGAAAGAGTGATGGAGGCGACGGTCATGAAGTATCTGGTGATGGTCCAGGGCACCCAGGCCGACTACGACGCGCAGTCCGGCAAGGGGTCCCCGGGCAGCCCCGTCTGGGACGAGAAGGCCATGCGGGAGATGTTCGCCTACATGGGCGGCATCAACGACGACCTCGCGGAGACGGGCGAGCTGGTGACCGGGTACGGGCTCCGGGAGCCCGCGCAGGGGCGGGCCGTCAGCGTCGACGCCGAGGGGCGTCCGGTGGTCTCGGACGGGCCGTACGGGGAGACGAAGGAGCTGCTCGCCGGGTTCTGGATCCTCGACTGCGAGAGCCTGGAGCGGGTGACCGAGATCGCCGCCCGCGTGGCGCGCTGTCCGCAGCCCGCCGGGGCGCCCGAGTACCCGGTGCTCATCCGTACCGTCGACGGCGGCATCGACGACTGACCGCACGGAGATAACCGACCTCACGGAGACGACTGACCGCACGGAACAGGGAGACGGATGGACCGGAGTGACGGAGCGTCCGCATCGATCGAGGACCTGCTGCGCCTGCACGCGCCGCAGGTCCTCGGCGCGCTCGTCCGCCGTTACGGCCACTTCGACCCGGCCGAGGACGCCGTCCAGGAGGCCCTGATCGCCGCCGCCGGACAGTGGCCGGAGGAGGGCGTGCCCGGCAATCCGCGCGGCTGGCTGATCCGGGTCGCCTCCCGCCGCCTCACCGACCGGCTCCGCAGTGACGAGGCCCGCCGCCGGCGCGAGGCGACCGCGGCCGCCCTGACCCCGGCCGACGCGTTCGTCACCCCGCCGCCGGGAGAAGGCCTCGCCGGACCGGGCGGCCGGGCGCCCTCCGAGGACGACACCCTCACCCTCCTCTTCCTCTGCTGCCACCCCGCCCTCTCCCCCGCCGCCCAGATCGCGCTCACCCTGCGGGCGGTCGGCGGGCTCACCACGGCGGAGATCGCCCGCGCCCATCTGGTCGGGGAGGCGACGATGGCGCAGCGGATCAGCCGGGCCAAGCGGGCGGTGCGGGGCGCGGAGTTCCGGGCCCCGGAGCCCGAGGACCGGGACCGGCGGCTCGCGGCCGTCCTCCAGGTCCTCTACCTGGTCTTCAACGAGGGGTACACCGCCACCGCGGGCCCCGAGCTCCACCGCACCGACCTGGCCCGCGAGGCGATCCGGCTCACCCGTGCCGTACGCCGGCTCCTCCCGCACGAGGGGCGCGTGACCGGGTTGCTGGCGCTCATGGTCCTCACGGAGGCGCGCACCCCGGCGCGCACCGGCCCCCACGGTGAGCTGATCCCCCTCGACGAGCAGGACCGCTCCCTCTGGGACCGTACGGCCATCGCGGAAGGCACCGCCCTCGCCGAGGAGGCGCTCACCCAGGGGCCCGCCGGTGACTACCAGCTCCAGGCCGCCATCGCCGCCCTGCACGACGAGGCCGGGCGGGCCGAGGACACCGACTGGCCGCAGATCCTCGCCCTGTACGACCTCCTCGTCCGCCGCACCCCCGACCCGGCCGCCGCGCTGGGGCGGGCGGTGGCCGTCGCCATGGTGCACGGGCCGCGCGCCGGACTGGCGGAGGCCGACGCGCTGGCGGCGGACCTGCCCGGGGAGGGCCGCTACCGGCTCGACGCCGTACGCGCCCATCTCCTCGAGCGAGCCGGGGAGTCGCGGGCAGCCCGGACCGCCTACCTCGCCGCCGCCGAGCACACCCTCAGCCGGCCCGAGGCCCGGTACCTCCGCGACCGCGCGGACCGGATCGACAGCTGACTGCCCTCTCCCGCAGGGCCGTTCACTCCCGCCGCCCGAAGAACTCCACCTCCGCCACCGCCGTCCGCCGGTCCTCCCCGGACCCGTACGCCGCGTCGACCGTGATCCGCGCCCGGACCGTCCCCGACCCCCGTACGTCGAAGGTCTGCTGGCCCGCCTGGTCGCGCAGCCGCAGCGTCCGGCTGCTCTTCTCCCCGTCCCGCGAGGTCAGTTCGACGGTGATCCGGGCCGGGCGGCCCTGCGTGAGGAACTCGTCCTTGCGCGCCGACGTCCCCGAGAACACCACGATCTTCATCATCCGCACCGGCTGCGCGAAGTCCGCCTCCAGATACTCCCCGACGCCGTCCCCGGCCTTCTCCGGTGCCCAGTAGCGGTTGTTGAACCCGTCGAACGCGGCGGCCGCCGGGTGCTCCCCCGCCTCGCTGGACGCGCGGTACGCGGCGGGCGGCAGCGACTCCGGCGTGCCCGTCTCCTCCCTGGCCAAGCCCAGCAGTCCCGACAGGTGCGGCAGCGCGAACCAGACCCCCACCGCCAGCAGGACCAGCACCACCGGCAGCCCGACCCTCGGCCGCCGCCACCCGCGCCGGGGCCGCGACCCCGCCGTGTGCCCCCTCCGGGACCGCGACCGCCCCCCGCCCAGCAGGCGCCGCCACCACGACGGGCGGGCGGCCGGGGCCGGACCGGGGTCCAGGACGAGCGCGCAGCGGATGCAGAGGGTGCGGTCGGGGGCGTTCTCCGTACGGCAGTTGGGACAGACGCGTGGTGCGCCGAGGGGGCGGGGGTCCGTCGCGCCCGCCGAGGGTGCCGGTGGCCGCCGCCCTCCGTCCGGCCAGGCGTCGGGGCCGGGCGCCGGACCGGGCGGCTCCTCCCCTGGGCGGCGGGGGGCGGCGGTGCCGGAGGCCGGGGGCGGTTGCGGGGACGGTTGCGGGGGCTGTTGGGGCTGTTGGGAAGGTGACGATGGTACGGAGGTGGGTGCGGCAGGCGGTACGGGCGGGGTGACGGGTCCGAGCCCAGGCGGCGTCACGGGCGCGGGAGCAGGCGGCGTCGCGGCCGGGCGCGGGGGCGCGGGCGGGGTGACGGGAGGGGGCGCGGGGGTTAGGGGAACGAGCGCGGGCGCACCCGGGGACGGGGATGCGGACGGGGGTACGGGAGCGGGCCCCGAGCCCGAAGCGTGCCCAGGAACGGAACCTGAAGCGGAACCTGGAGCAGAAGCAGAAGCAGAAGCAGAAGCGGAACCGGAGCCCGAAGCCGGGCCCGTCGAAGGCCCGGACCCAGGCGCCCCAGAAGCAGAGGCCGGCCCAGGCGGCGCACCCGCACCCTGCCCCGCACCCGGCCCATGACCCTGCCCCGGCCCCGGCCCCGGCGAGGCGTCGGGCCCCTCCTCCTCCCACCCCAGAAACGCCTCGCAGGCCGCGCAGAACTCCCGCCCCCGCGCGTTCCGGTGCCCGCACTCCTCGCAGATCACCGCTCACCACCGCCTTCCCCGTCGGGAGGCAGCACGTCAGGAGGCAGCAGCTCCAGCGTGAACCCGACGTGCGCCGGGACCTCCGCACCGATCAGCTCCTCCAGCCGCACCCGGTCCACCGCCCGCCCCGGTCCAGCGGCTCCGCCCACCCGCACCCGTACGGTCACCCAGGGCGGCCCCCCGCCCGGCAGCGGCGTCCCCGGCCCGGTCGACCAGGCCGTGCCCCCGCTCTCGACGATCTCCGGCTCCGTGCCGGTCTCCAGCCGCAGCGCCTCTGCCAGCCCGCCCACCGTCCCGCGCCGGGCGTGCCGGGTGACCGCGCTCCGGACCGCCGCCCTCCGCACCTCCGTCGGGCTGTCCTCGTGCGGCTCCACCGCCACCCACCGGGCCAGCCAGTCCAGGAAGTCGTCCGGGGCGCTGCGCGGGTCCAGGTGGGCGGGCAGGTTGTCGATGGTGAGCAGGACGGGGGCGAGGACGTCGTCCAGGGCGGCCAGGAAGCGCTGGAGGAAGTCCTGCTCCAGGTAGACGGCCGGAAGCTGGTCGATCAGGGGATGCGGCGTCGGCAGCCCCGCCACCCCGAGACGCCCACGCCCGCCCCCGCCCGCACCCGGACGCGCCCCCTCCGCCGAACCGGAACCCGAGCCGAAACCGGAGCCCGTACCCCCGCCCGGCCCCGTACCCCCACCCCCACGCATCCCCTCAGGCCCCCCTCACCCGCAGCTGGTGCTCATAGCTGAAGACCAGCGCGTGCGGGTCCAGCGGGATCTTCGCCGTCGCCTCGGTCCGCTCGCCGGTCACCGGGTCGGCGCGGTAGAGGCGTACGTCCTCCACCAGGTCCACCCCCGGCACCCGCTGGAGCACCGCGAACGCCTCGCCCGACTGGACCGGCCGGCCGAACGGCCACCCCGCACCGGCCGGGCCCCCGGTGAGCGGGTTGAAGTACCCGTACAGCGCGGCCAGCGCACTCTCCCGGACCCGCTCCGCCACCGCGCCGCGCTCCGCCAGCACCCGGGCGACGACCGTGACGCCCTGGTAGAACGGCGGCTCCACGACCAGCCGGGCACCGATCGGGCGGCGGGCGTCCAGGTGGCCCGCGATGAGGGAGAGCGTGTGCGGGGGCGGGACCAGCTCGTCGAACTCGATCCGGCCCTGCTCGTCGCTGCGCCCGGCGGGAACGACCAGCAGCCGCACCCCGCCCGCGGCCTCATCCGCATCCGCCCCCGAGCCCGCTCCCGCTTCCGTACCGGCCCTGATGCAGTGCACCCGGGCCGCGTCCGGGGCGATCTCGCGGGCCAGCAGCTCGTAGTCGTGCGGGACCACCGCCCGGTGCAGGGTGCGCAGGGTCATGGGCCCGCGCACCCGGGCGCTCTCCACGCTCTCCCCGTCCACGCCCCCGAGCGCCGGTCGTCGGTTCTCGACCCGGGCGATGTACGGGATCGAGCTGCGGAGCACCCGGAGGGTGGAGCGGGCGACGTTGCCGCGGAGCCCGCCCCCCGTACGGTAGGAGCGGACGCGCACGGTGGCGCCCTTGACCGGGACGCGGCCGAAGTGGCGTACGGATCCGTCCCGTTCGCGGACGGCGGGTCCGAACTCCACGCGCCCCGAGTTCGGGTCGAGCGTGATGTGCCGGTCCTCCGGGCCGGAGTGCGCGAAGTCGTCCACCCGGGTCCAGCGGGTGGTGTCCGAACCCGTCAGCCCGTCGGACGCCCCGGACGGGTCCGTCACCTCCACCACGAACTCCCCCGGCACCACCGGCGGCCGCGCCACCCGGAACACCTGCCCCGGCACGCCCTCCGCCTGGCCCAGCACCTCGTCCGTGACCGTCTCGGAGTGCTCGGCGGGGACGGTCGCGCCGATGGTGAACGCGGTGATGCCCCGGACGACGGGCGGGGCCATGTACGTCGGCCGGCCCGGCTCCGCCTCGATCAGCCGGCACCGCAGCCAGCCCCCGGTCCGGCGCACGACGGCGGCCGGGACATGGGTCCTCGGGAGGTGGAGGATCAGTTCGCCGGAACGGTTGAAGCCCCCGGTGTCGTCCTTCTCCACCTCGCAGACCGCCCAACTCGCCCCGTCCCAGGCCTCCCAGAGGATCGGCGGCCGTGCCGGGTCGACCCCGACGCCCTCCACCGTGCAGTCCAGCCGGAGCGCCAGGACACCCGCGGGGACGGCGGCCGAGAGACCCACGTACAGGCAGTCGCCGGGGGCGGGGGTGGCGCCGAAGACGGGGATCTCCCGGCCGAGCGTCAGCTCCTCGGTGCGGTCGACGGCCTCGCCGGGCGAGGGCCAGGTGGCGAGGTGGGCGAAAGCGCAGGGCACGATGGTGAGTTGCTCGGAGGTGGTGAAGACGACCGCCTCCTCCGTCTCCGTGCGTACGGTCGCCACCTCCGTGCCCGCCCGCACCACGACCGCTTCCGGACGGGGCGCGGAGAGCCGGAACGTCACCTCGGTGTGGGCGGCGGTCGGCGGGTGGAGCTGGACGCCGATCAGGTCCAGGAAGGTGAGGTAGCTCTTCTCCGGAACCCGGTTCACCCGGTAGACGAGCTGGTCGACCATGGTGGCGAACGCCTCGATCAGCGTCACCCCGGGGTCGGACACGTTGTGGTCGGTCCACTCCGGGCAGCGCTGCTGGACCAGGCGCTTCGCCTCGTCGACCAGCCCCTGGAAGGTGCGGTCGTCCAGCTGCGGGCTGGGCAGGCTCATGCGCCCGTCCCTTCGTCGTCGGGCGGCAGGTCGGGACTCTCGCCGTGCTGCGGGATCACGTAGAAGGGGAAGACGAGGTTGCGCGGGTCGTTGGAGCCCCGCACGGTGTAGCCGATGTCGATGTAGAGCACGCCGTTGTCCGCCTCGTCGAACCGCACCACGACCTCCACCACCTCGATCCGGGGCTCCCACCGCTCCAGCGCGAGCCGTACCTCGTAGGCGAGTTGGCCAGCCGTCCCCGCGTCCGCCGGGGCGAACACGTAGTCGTTGACCGCGCAGCCGAACTCCGGCCGCATCGGCCGCTCACCGGGCGAGGTCGCCAGGATCAGCCGGATCGACTCCTCCAGCTCGTGCTCGCCGCGCACCAGGGCGATCGACCCGGTGGCGTCCGTACGCGGCGGGAATGCCCAGCCCGCGCCGATGAACTGCTGTCCCATGACCTGCCCTTCACCTTCCGATCAGTACGGTCGCGCAGCCGGACACCACCGGGGAGCCGCAGCCCGCCAGGTCCCCGACTCGGGCCGCGGGCCGGCCGCCGATGAGCACGGTGGTGCTGCCGGGCGGGGCGATGGCGGACGGCGGGTGGCCCGCGGGCGAGGAGCACAGGTGGGCCGTGCCGACGGTGGCGGCGGGCCGGCCGCCGATGAGCACGGAGGGCACACCGGGCGGGCCGACCGTGCCGGGGTGGCCGGTGGGGTCGCCGACGCGAGCGGCGGGGGCGGCCCCGGCTGCTGGGGACATGGGCGGAACTCCTTTCCTCGCCTCGCTGCACGGACCGTCAGTTGAGCTTGACCATGGGGGCGTTGACCTCGACCGTGGTGCCGCTGCGGATCCCCGTACGCCGGGTGCCGTCGACCGTGACCTCGCCGCCGCGCACCTGGACCGGGCCGTCCGTGGAGAGGCCCACCGTGCCGTTGCCGCCGTCCAGGGCCACCCCGTTGCGCGAGGTCAGCGTCACGCTGTCACCGGCCAGTTCGAGGGTGCCGCGCCCGGCGTCCAGGACGACCCCGTCGGCCGCGCGGATGGAGACCCGCTCGGTGGCCTCGATGGTCACGGAACCGTCGCTGTTGATGACGATGGCGCCGCCCGTGCGGTCGAGGTCGATGGTGAGCCTGCCGTCACCGGTACGGAGCCGGATGCCCTGGGGGCCGTCGGCCGCGTCCAGCAGCTCCAGCTGGTTGCCGCCCCGGGAGGCGAAGGCACGCCGGTTGACCGCACCGCTGGTGGGGTCGACGAGGGGAACGTCACCGCCCCCCGGCGATCCGCCGCCTCCCCCTCCCGCGAGAACGCCGCCCGGGAGAGCGCCGCCCGCGAGAGCACCACCAGGGCCACCAGGGAGGGCACCACCAGGGCGAGCACCGCCCGCCCCCGGCGCCCCGGCCGCGCCGCCGGCGAGCGATCCGCCACCGGGCGATCCGCCGCCGCCCGGACGGTCCTGCCCGTTGTAGAGCCCGGCGAGCACGTACGGCCGGTCCAGATGCCCGTGCTCGAAGCCGACCAGCACCTCGTCGCCCACTTCGGGGATGAACGCCTCGCCGCCCCCCGTACCGCCGGACTGCGCCGTGCGCGCCCAGTCGCTCGCGTACTCGTCGGAGAGCCACGGAAAGCGCACCTTGACCCGCCCCGAGCCCTCCGGATCCTGGGTGTCGGTCACGGTCCCGCTGACCAGCCCCGCACACCGCGAACCACCGTCCACCGGGCCGGAATCGGTCAGCCCGTACAGCGAGCGCTCCTGCTGCCCCGACACCGTGATCCAGGTCTCGTACCCGCGTACGGCGTCGAAGACATGGCGCGAGGCCGTCACCGTGTACCGGCCCTCGAAGGGCGCGCCCACCGCGTTCAGCGCCACCGCGCTCCCCGCCCGCACCTCCGGATTGCCCCGGATCACCGCCTCCAGCTCCGCGAACGACCCGGCGATCCGCTCGGCCAGCGCCTTCGCCGCCTGGTCGACCTGGGCCTGGGCCCCGTACGCCGCATCCGTCACCACGAACCGGGCCTCCCCGAACGGCGCCGACACCTCCGCCGCCGTCACCCCCAGCTCCAGCGTCGACGACGCACCCGCCGGGGCCCGCCCCACCAGCGGCTGCTTCGCCTGGACGTCCCAGCCGCGCACCTCCACCTCGGAGACCTGCTCGGCCGCCGAGACCCCGGCCCGGCAGCTCAGCAGATTCGCCCCCAACTCCAGGACGAGCGGATCACGTTCGGCGCGCGCCGAGGCGTCCGGGGCGCCGCCTGCCTCGGCCGGCCGGGTGATGTGGAGCTGCCCGTCCCGTACGTAGACCTGAGCGCCCGCCTCCTCCGCCAGCCCGCGCACGAACTCCCAGTCCGTGACGTTGGGTTGGGCGATGTGTTCCAGGACGGGCCCGGCGACGTCGACCGGCCCCGGCTTCAGTCCGGCGCGCTGGGCGACCTGGCCGCAGATGTCGGCCAGGGTCATGTTCTGGTAGCTGGCCACCCGCCGCCCCCGGAAGAGCCGGTGCGACTCGTCGAACCCTCGGACGACGGTGAAGGTCCCGGTCTCGTCCAGCTCCACCTCCAGCGCGGTGACCACGCCCTCCAGCAGCGGGACGGGGGCCGTGGAGCCGCCCGCGCGGGCCAGCAGCCGGGCCTCGGTGCCGATCTTCAGCCCGGCCTGCTCCAGCAGCACCCGGTCCGGGTCGCGGAAGCGGAGGAGGAAGAGGTCGGGGAGCGTACGGCTGTCGTCGACATAGCCCTCGACCAGCGTGTTCACGAACTTCGCGGGCAGCGGCGAGCCGCCGAACTCCACGGCCAGCGCGGTGGACACCCCTTGCTGAGCCATCAGCCGCGCCCCCTGCCGATGCCGGTGCTCGTGACCGAGCCCATGCCGGTACCGGTACTCGTGGCCGTGCCCGTGCCGGTGCCGGTGCCCGCACTCGTGCGCGCACCCCGCCCCGGGCCGGGGGTCCCGCCCCTGGCGCCCCTGAGGCGGGCCAGCTCGTCCAGGGCGGGCAGCAGGAGCTGGGTGCCGGGCGCGAGGCGCATCGGGTCGTCGATCCCGTTCGCCTCCGCGATCACCCGCCAGGCCCCGGCGTCCCCGTACTCCCGGTGGGCCAGCGAGGGCAGCGAGTCGCCGGAGCCGACCCGGTGGACGCGGCGGGCGGCCAGGGCACCCGAGGTCGGGTTCTGCCCCGGGGTCTCGCCGCTGATCTCCTCCATGGTGACCTGACAGACGGCCCGGATCGGCACGCCCGAGGTGGTGAACAGCGTGTACTTGGCAGCGACTTGACTCACGTAACCGGGAAAGCCGGTCAGTCCGCCCCAGTGGAAGACGACCCACGGCGGGGACGAACGCTGCTGCTGCCGGGTCTCGTCCGTCGGCACACAGCACGCGAAGAGCTGCTCCACCGAGGTGACGACCCGGGTGTCCTGGGTGTCGCTGGCGTCGAAGAACATCTCGACGGTGAGCTTGCTGGGCTGCGAACCCTGGTACTCCGGGGGCCCCGCACTCTTCGCCCCCTTCGCCGGGCTCCGTTTCCAGGAAGCCGCCTTGGTCAGGCTCAACTCCTTGGGGTTGAACTGGAAGTCGATCCGCCCGCACGGCCCGCCGGGCGTCAGCCCGCCCCCGGTCGGCGGGGTCCGCAGCTCCAGGTAGGCGTGCTCCAGCTTCGGCCTGGCCGAACCGCCCTTCGCCGCCGACGCCACCCCCGACGTACCGGCCGCGCTGAACGCGATGGGACCCGCACCGCTCATCGCGCTCAGCCCTCCATCACGTAACCGTGGTGGGCGATCTCGATCGTCTCCATCGCCACCTTGGGCGACTCGGGTGTGAAGGACGGCCCGGTCCAGCGCACCGGCACCACCTCCAACAGCCCCCACTGCGCGACCCTTTGACCGTCACCCGTACGCGCCTCGATGTGCGCGGTCTTCCGGCTGAACCCGGTCGTCATCGTGGCGAACCAGCGCGCCACCTTCTCCGTCTCGCGGGTGAGCGGCCGCGACAGCTTCACGTTGGAGTACTTCAGCCGGGTCGGCAGCTGCCACAGATGCCCGTTGTTGCCGCCCTCCTCCCGCGTTTCGAGGACCACTTCGCAGCCGAGGCCCTCACACGTGTTGAACGACCCGAGTTCGATGTCGTCGATCGTCACGACGAAGCAGACGCTGACGGCGGGGTCGCTGTCCTGTGCGGTGGCCATGGCGCGTACCTCCTTCTTCTTCCCGGTCGGTCGGGGGAGCGGGTGTTGGTTCGGTGCCGGGTGCTGATTCGGGGCCGGGTGGCTGCTTCCCTGCCGGATGCCGGGTGCCGGGTTCAGTGCCGGGTGTTGATGAGACGGCCGGCACGCTCACGCTCCAGCCGGAGGTCGTTCCTGAGCAACCGGCTGAGCGGGGCGTAGAGGGCCCGGACCAGCTCGTCGGTGACGGGCGGCGCCGACGCACCCGTGGGGGCGCGCGCTGCCGCTGCCGCATCCGCCGCGGAGTCGCCACCGGGTCCCGTCCAGGGCTCGGCCTCCGTCTCCGCTACGGGATCGGGCTCGGCCACGGGGTCGGGTTCGGGGGGCGGCGGTTCCTCGGCCGCCTCGGCGGCACGCTGGACGACGGGCCGGGAGGTGCCGGTGGGCGGCCGGGGCGTCCCGGTCAGCGGCACGGAGGTCCCGGTGAAGGACGGACCCCCGCCCGCCGCCGGGTTCGGGGCCGCGAAGACCACGCTCCCGTCCGCCATCCGCTGGGCCACCCCGGCGGCCACGGCGACGGCCCCGGCGGTGGGGAACCCGCGCGGACTCCCGCCGCCCCCTGCCACCGGGACCCGCGCCACGGAGGCGGGCACGGGCGGCCCTGCGGTGGCCGCCCGGCGCTGGACGGGTGGTGCGGAGGTGGCACGGGCGGGGGCCAGCGGCACGCCGGGCCCGGAACCCGTACGGAGACCCGCCCCGCCGTCCCACTGGACCGGCACGCCCTCGGACGCAGTGGCGGCGCCAGGCACTGGTGTCCCTGCCTCTGCCCCCGCCTCCGCGCCCGGTCGGACGGCCCGCTGTACGTCAACGTTCTGCGGGACGAGGGGACGGTCTCCCAGCAGCGGCACGACGGGCCCGCCACCGGCGGAAGCGGTCGGGGAAGGAGCATCGACCGCCCGCTGAACAGACCCCCCGGAGTCACCGGCGCCGGCTGAGCCGACCGGCCCGGAAGAACCGGGCGAACCAGGTGAGCCGGGCGAACCCTGGGACACGGCCCCCACCAACGGATCGTCCCCAAGAAGCGGTGCGGCACCTTCGCCGCCCTCGCCCGCCGCCGCCCCGGCATCAGGTGGCGGCTCAGGCGCAACCGGGTCGACAGCGGAAGCGGAGACAGGGCCGGAGGCAGGAGCCGGGGCAGGGCCTTCTGAGGCGACAGGAGCGGCACCGGACGCGGATGCGGCGGCCTGGCGCTGGGCGGTAGGCGGAAGACCAGGCAGGGGCGCCCCCAGCCCAGGCACGCGTCGGCCCGCCGGAGGCACGACCCCCCGCTGAACATCGACACTCCGGGCCGGGCCCTCAGACGCAACCGTCGGCCCAGAGGCGGAGGCAGGCCCGGACGCGGAAACCTCCACCCCGACGTCCCGCTCCCCCACCAGACGCCGTACGGGCAACTCCTCCCCGCCCCCGAGGCCGCTCTCCGCCCCGGCGGCGGACGTCAGGGCCGGAACGTCACCCCCGTACAACCGCTGTACGGGTACGGGTACGGGCAGCGCGGCGGGCACGGCCACCGCCCCCGGAACACCCCCGCCCCCGCCCACCCGAGGCCCGAAGAAGGTGACGGCCCCCTCCCGTAACGGCATCTCCACCGCCCGCTGAGCCACCGAAGCCGATGCCACCCCAGCCCCCGGCGCCGCTCCCTCCACCACACCGACCCCGCGAAGGAGCCCTCCAGGGGCGTCCGGACTCACCAGATGCCCCAGCGGCCGCCCCAGCGCGGTGTCCTGCCGAGTGGTGAGCGAAGCCTCGAACTCCATTGATGCGAAGGTCAGTTGCTGTGCGCTCACCACACGCTGAAGCGGCGCCAGCCGGTTCACGTCAACGCGCTCACGACGGTCGGCACCGACAGACGCACCGGCATCACCGCCGGAGCGAACGCCACCGGAGCGAGCACCAAGGCCGCCCCGCAGCCAGGACATCAGTCCCATACCCCTCGACCCTCCTCCCCGCCTACTGCCCGTTGAGGCGGGCGACCTGGGCGACGAACTTCAGGCGTTCCGGATGTTCCAGATCCAGCAGGTCGTCCAGCGGCCAGTGGAAGTGGTAGGCGAGGTACGCGACTTCCTCGTAGAGCAGGTCGGCCGCGTACGTCACGATTCCCCCAGGCGGCCACCGGCGAGATTCACCGCGAACTCCTCGTCGCAGGCGGGGCAGGTGACGGCGGCCCGAGTGTGCCCCTCGGCGTTGACGCGGCGGTAGAAGTCCTGGAGGAAGGCCAGGTCGGAGGCGAACAGGTCCTCGATGACGCCCGGGTGGATGTCCTCGACCGTGCCGATGCGGGTGACGACCCGGGAGATGAGGATCACCGACAGATACGCCGAGTTCTCGCGCACCCGGTCGTCCCGGAGCGGGACCAGCTCGTCGCGGGCGGTGGCGAGGCGCATCACGCCCGTACGGTGGACGGTGCCGGACTCGTCGACGTAACCGCGCGGCAGCTCGAAGGTGAACTCGGTCCGCAGTGGCTCCTGTTGGCGTACGCCGACACCGCCGCGCCCGCCCTCGGCCCGCTGCTCGGACGAGGGCCCCGGGAACTCGACCGCCCGGCGCATCAGTCGAGTTCCATGCTCTCGTAGGTGATGGCCAGCTTCTCCGTGAGCACCGAGGTGTCACCGGCCTTGAGCGTGCCGATCTCCAGGGACTTGGGCCAGGCGTTGATGAGCTTGTAGCGCTTGATGGGCAGGCCCTCGTAGTCGTAGACGATGACGGCGCCGTTGCGGCGGGCGTTCGTCATGCGGCCGAACCGCGAGTCCTTGATCCAGCGTTCGAAGCTGTTGTCCTCGGTGAGGCCACGCGTCACGGTGACCTCGCCGGCCTTGGGGCGGCCGGGCAGCTTCTTGATGGCGTACTTGCCGTCGGCGGTGTTCTGCTTCAGCTCGATGACGTCCTGCTCCATCTTCAGACCGCTGACCTCGGTGATCTGCTTGATGATGACGCTGTCGAATTCGAGGCCGAAGGAATGCCCGACGGAGCTGTCGAGGTCGGGAAGGGGCACAGCGGACTCCTCACACCAGGCTCGGGTACGGGCTGTCACTCATCGATGCCGCCGCTGCCGCCCGCGCCACCGGTCAGCTGGGAGAGCCGGAAGACGACGAACTCGGCCGGTCTGACGGGGGCGACACCGATCTCGCAGATGACCTGACCCGCGTCGATGCTCTCGGGCGGGTTGGTCTCGCGGTCGCACTTCACGTAGAACGCCTCCTCGGGCGTCAGCCCGAACAGCGACCCCTTCCGCCACTCGTTGACCAGGAACGCCGATACCGTCCGCCGGACACGGGCCCAGAGCGCGTCGTCGTTCGGCTCGAAGACGACCCACTGGGTACCGGCGAGGATCGACTCCTCCAGGTAGTTGAAGAGCCGGCGGACGTTGAGGTACCGCCAGGCCGGGTCGGAGGCGAGCGTGCGCGCTCCCCATACGCGGATGCCGCGGCCGGGGAAGGAGCGGATGCAGTTCAGCCCGATCGGGTTGAGCAGGTCGTGCTCGCCCTTGGTCAGCCGGGTGGCCAACGCGACGGCTCCGCGCACGACTTCGTTGGCGGGGGCCTTGTGCACCCCGCGCGCGTCGTCGTTGCGCGCCCACACCCCGGCGATGTGCCCGCTGGGCGGTACGAGGGTGGCGCGGCCGGAGGCGGGGTCGGCGACGCTGATCCACGGGTAGTAGAGGGTGGCGTACTTGGAGTCGAAGTTGGCCTGCTCGGTGCGCCAGCCCCGGATCTGCTGCGGGGTGAGTCCGGGCGGCGGGTCGAGGATCGCGATGCGGTCGCCCATCAACTCGCAGTGGGCGATGATCCCTTGCTGGACGGCGACGACCGACTCCAGGTCCAGCAGCCCGCGCTCGTACGCGCTCATCAGATCGGGCACCGCGACCATGGTGACCTCTTCGACCGCTTCGAGGCCGCCGAGCCCGGTGCGGCGGTCGGCATCACCGACGTACGCCTCCGGGGCCAGCGCACCGGCACCGCCGGCGGCCGGGGCGGCGGGGGCGAGGGTGACCGTCTGCGGTTCGGGCGCGGCGGGGGCGGCGCCGCGGCCCGACTCCCGTACCTCGATCAGTTCGGAGCGGGCGTTGACGCGGGTGGCGACGTTCTCCTTGCTGCGCTTGGTGGTGACGGAGGGGTACGTCTCCGCGACCTGGCCGTCCCGCCTGATGATGAACTGGAAGACGTCGGCGGGCGGGTCGTCGCCCTCCACCGGGGCCACTTCGACGGTGATCTCACCGGTGACGCCGGGCCGGGGGCGTACGGCGTAGGGTCCGACCTGCGCCTCGGCACCGGCGGGCAGCTCACCGGCGGGCGCCCCGCTCTCCCCCGCCTCCTCCACTTCCCCCGCGGGGGCGTCCCCGATACGCACGACGTAACAGATGCCGCCGCCGTTGGCGAAGAAGCCGTAGACGGCGGAGGCGAGGTAGGCGCCGTCGACGAAGTCGCCGAACGTGGCGATGAACTGGCTCCAGTTGGTGATCAGCGTCGGCTCGTCGAGCGGCCCCTTCTGGGCGAAGCCGACGAAGGCGGCGACCGAGGTGCCCACCCCTTCGATCGGCCGGGATCCGGACTCGACCTCTTCGACGTAGACGCCGGGGGACAGGTACGACGGCATAGGGCCTCTCCTCGACACACTCCTGGCTCTGCGCTGCGCGACGCCCGTCATTCTCGCCACCGGATCGATCACCGGGAACGGACGCTCGGCCGCCCTGCCGCGCATCGGGGGCTGCCCGATGAGGCAACCCGGCGGCTCCGACCGACCTGCCACCGCCTGCCCCGAGGACGGCCCGGGTGCGCTCGGCGGGCCTCCGACGCCGCCGCCACCCTGGCAAGGCAGGCACCACGTCCGGGCAGGCCCATGGCTGGCGGGAGGGGCGCATGAAGGCGGTTCCGGAGCAGCCGTCACCCGCGCCCGCGCACCGGGAGACCGCACAGCGTGCGGAGCCTGCCCACACGGACGCACCGACCGAGGCACACCCCCGCACCACCGCCACCGCCACCAGCACGGCTACAACCGGACCCCCCATCACCGCGGGCACGGCGACGGCGGCCCCCACCCAGGACCGCCGCCGCATCCAGCAACTCCAGCGCCTGGCCGGCAACGCGGCGGTCTCCCGCCTGGTGGCCCAGCGCTACACGGCCCCGGTGAAGCCGCCCCCCGCCCAGTCCCCCCGCTTCCGCGCGGTGAAGGCGGACGTAGCGGCGAAGAGGACGAAGCTCGCCGCCCACGCCCCGCCCGCGGCGGAGTCGAAGGCCTCCCAGGACGCGGCGGTGGCACCGCCGGACGACAAGGTGGCACAGGGCAAGGCGGCGAACGCCGAGAAGATGAACGCGGCGAAGCCCGGGGAGTTCGACAAGAAGGCGTTCGTCGACGCGGTGAACAAGGCGATCGACGCGCAGGCCCCCAAGAACCTCGACGAAGCCGACAAGTTCGCCGGGTCCGGCAAGGCCGAGCAGGTCAGGGCGGAGGTCGACGGAAAGGTCACCGACGGCAAGGAGTCCTCCGCCAAGGACATCGAGACGGCGACGAAGGCCCCGCCCGACACCTCGGCCGCCCAGGAGAAGGCCGTCACCCCGCTCGCCCCCGACCGTCCCCCCGCCGACCCCGGCGCCCCCTCCGCCACGGACGCGGTGCCCGAGAAGCAGCCGGCGGCGGTCACGGACTTCTCGGAGGGCCCCGCCGCCAACGAGAAGGCGATGGCGGACGCGGAGGTCACCGAGGAACAGCTCGCCAGGAGCAACGAACCGGAGTTCACGGAGGCGCTCTCCGCGAAGAGGACGGCCGAGACGGACGCGGCGAAGGCCCCGGCAAAGGGCCAGGCGGCGGAGAACACGCAGCTCTCGGCGGCCAAGGCGAACGCGGCAGCGTCGGGCGCCCAGGCGATGACGGCCTTGACCGCAACAAGATCAGCCGCAGGCAAGCAGGTCGACGGCGGCAAGAACGACACGAAATCCAAGGACGAAAAGAAGCGGGCCGAGGTCACGGCGAAGCTCCAGAAGGTCTACGACGCCACGAAGAAGGACGTGGAGGAGACGCTCTCCGGCCTGGACAGGAAGGTCGACACGGCGTTCACGTCCGGGGAGAAGGCGGCCAGGGACGCGTTCACGGCGGACCACAAGAGCCGGATGAAGAAGTACAAGGACAAGCGGTACTCCGGCCTCAGGGGCAAGGCCCGCTGGGTCAAGGACAAGTTCACCGGCCTCCCCAAGGAGGCCAACGACCTCTACCAGGAGTCCCGCAAGCTCTACGTCTCCCGCATGCAGACGGTGATCTCCTCGGTGGCCGACCTGATCGGTGCCGAACTGGGCAGGGCGAAGGCCCGCATAGCCAAGGGCCGTAAGGAGCTGAAGGCGGAGGTCGACCGACTCCCCACGGACCTGCGCCAGTTCGGCGAGGAAGCGGCGAAGGACTTCGCGGGCAAGTTCGACGACCTGGAAGCAACGGTCGACGAGAAGTCGGAACAGCTGGTCCAGGACCTGGCCCAGAAGTACACGGCGGCGCTGAACAAGATCGACGAGGAGATCACGAAGCTCCAGGAGGCCAACAAGGGCCTGATCGACAAGGCGAAGGACGCCATCGCCGGGGTCATCAGGACGATCAACGAGCTGAAGAACCTCCTCCTCGGCATCCTCGCCAAGGCCGCCTCCGCGATCATGAAGATCATCAAGGACCCGATCGGCTTCCTGGGCAACCTGGTGACGGCGGTGGGCGCGGGCCTGAACCTGTTCATCACGAACATCGCGGACCACCTGAAGACGGGCCTGGTCTCCTGGCTCCTGGGCACGGCGGTGAAGGCGGGCCTGGACCTCCCGGCGAGGTTCGACCTCAAGGGCATCATCCACCTGATAGGCGGCCTCCTGGGCCTGACCTGGGACAGCATCCGGACCCGCATCACCCGCAAGGGCGTCCCCGACGAGGCGATGTCCAAGGTGGAGACGTCGGTCCCGGTAGCCGCCTCCCTGGCCCGCGAAGGCCCGGCCGGCGCGACCAAGGAGATTCAGGCCGAGACGGGCGACCTCAAGTCGACGATCCTCGGCAAGCTGACGACCTACCTGATCCCCACGGTCCTCATCGCGGGCATCACCTGGATCATCTCCCTCCTGAACCCCGCGTCGGCCTTCGTCCGCGCGGTCAAGGGAATCATCGACATCGTCACGTTCGTCGTGACGCAGGGCGCCCAGATAGCGGACTTCGTCAACGCGGTCCTGGACGCGGTCATAGCGATAGCCAACGGCGCCCAGGCCGGCGTCCCCAAGCTCATAGAAGCCGCCCTGGCCACCAGCGTCCCCCTCCTGATCGGCTTCCTCGCCGCCCTCCTCGGCATCGGCGGCCTCGCCAACAAGGTCAAGTCGGTCTTCCAGTCGGTCTCCCGCCCGGTCACGCGAGCCATCGACAAGCTCGTCGACTTCATCGCCAAGAAAGGCAGGGCGCTCTGGAACAAGCACAAGGGCGACAAAGGAAAGGCTGGCCCGGATAAAAGGAAGCCGGGCGAGGGCCGCCCCCTGGATCCGAACTGGGAAACCGTCAATTTCTCTGCGAGCGGGCACGGGCATCGACTCTTCGTCGTGGCGGCCGGGACCAAGGCGACGCTGATGGTCGCCAGCACGGAACAGCCGGTTGCGAACTACCTCAACCACGTGCTCACCGACGAAACGACTCGCTCCGAGACCAAACAGAAGGCTCAGGAAGCGCTCCAGTTGGCGACCACCGCTGGGAGTCAGGCGAACGACATCGCGAAGCTCGCGGCACACGTTCCCGAGAAGAAGGAAGTGGCGTCCAGGCAGAAGATGTCCAAGGAGCAGGCAGAGCTCTCCGGCGACCAGAGAAAGCTCGCCGACTTACTCAAAGGAATCTTCGAACAGAAGAACTCTATCGAGCCCTGGCTCGGCAAACCCGTCGCTAACGTACCGAAAGGACTACTCGGATACGACGTACGGCCGGACAGCGGAACCTTCCTGTACGGCGGCACCTACTCATTCCTGCAGATTCAACGCGCAGGCGGATTCGGGTCGGCTGACAAAAACAGCTTCCCGATGGTGCACGTCAACACGGACGAAAACGTTCAGAAGGGTGCAGGAATCCTACGGGCCGACATGGAGGTAATCAAGGCGTACCGCGCCGAGATCGCCGCCCACCAGGACAAGCTGAAGGACGACGAAGCTGACGAAGCCCCGGATCTCGAGGGCAATCCTGATGGTCTCGCGAACCAGCTCGAGAAGGGAGCAAACAAGAAGCGGCCATTCAACATGGGGATCCGCAAGCAGATGGAAGCCATCGTGGACTTCCTTCGGAAGGGTGAACTTCTCACCGGAGTCGAGGTGAAAGTCGGGAAGAAACGTATCGACTACACTGCCCGGATGAGCATCAATGGCAAGACGCAGCATGTCATGATTGAGTACAAGCACGTGACCGGCACGCTCAGCAGCGAACGCCGCTCCGAGCTAATAGCCAAGCTGACGGCTCAGCTTACCGGCCAGATAGAAGGCGGTCGCAGAAAGTACACCAGCCACATCATCGAATGGCCCGAGTTCAGCGGCCTCGACGCACGCTCACAGACAGCGTTTCGTGAAGTCATCGAGGATGCCGTGAAATTGGGTAAGGGTGTGGGCGTCGACGTTAGATGGAACGGGTGACGGCTATGGGTAATTCGTACGCCGCGGGCAGCGAGTTGGTTGTTCGGGCGAAGCCTTCCGAAAGTTCGATGCTACGCAAAGCTGTTGCTGCGCTGTGCCGATACACCGGCGAGGGATTGCAGCCGAAAGGCGACCGCAGTACGCGCTTCCTCGACGGGGAGGGAGAAGCTATGACGGTTACCCTCACGCATCCTGCCCACTCGGCGCTCAACTCCTGGGTTCAAGTCAGTCTTGGCGATTTCGAGCCGGACGGCGTCGGCGTGATCTTCCTGACGGTCCATCTGGACGAACCTGGGGACTCCCTCATGCAGGGATGGGAGATGGCCGTTGCCCTGACATCACAGCTCGTGGCGTGCCTCAACCCTGGCCTGGCGCATCTGACTGCATGGCACCTCGACGGGCACGGGCAGATCTACCCGTCCACCCACCTTCGCCCCGGCTCCAACCTGCCGGACGAGTTCGGACCATGGACCTATGTATCCGGTGAGAGGCTCACCGACCAGGTTCGCGTTCGACTCTCGGCGCTACCTGGATACGCTTCCCAGCCACTCGGGAATGGCTGGCTGGTCAGGGCAGTCGAAAATCCCGGAGCCGAGCCGACCGAACGGTTCCGGAACGCGCTGAGGGACCTGGATACCGAACCGATCAACTACCGAGCAGCCCGGCTGACCGCCGCTTGACCGGTTCACCTCACCGCCAGGACGCACAGCCGCCTCGTGGCCGGAGGTGAACGGCTTCTCCCGTATCGGATGGTCGAACCCCTCGGGAAGAACTGACACCCGTCGCCCCGTACACCGCCACCCCTGCACCGACCCGACACAAGCCTCTCCACTGTCTATTAGGGGCTATATTAGAATGAGTTCATGAGCAACGATATCCCCTACAGGCCAGGCGAAGGCCCCACTGCCAACGTCTCCGTCAGCCTGCACTCGGGCAACATCGCCGCCGTCCGCGCGCGCGTCGGGAAGCGTGGGTTCTCCGCCTACGTGGATGCCGCTGTGCAGCGGCAGATCGAGCGGGACAACCTCGCCGAGCTGACCGCCGCGCACGAGGCGGAGCACGGTGAGTTCAGCCAGGCGGAGATCGACGCCGCCCGTGCCCTGCTGCGCGGAGACGCCGACGGCGGCATGGGGAGCGCGGCTTGATGAGCCGGTCGGGCACCCTCGTCCTGGACAGCGAAGGGCTCTCCA
This sequence comes from Streptomyces araujoniae, assembly GCF_050871195.1. Lineage (NCBI taxonomy): Bacteria > Bacillati > Actinomycetota > Actinomycetes > Kitasatosporales > Streptomycetaceae > Streptomyces > Streptomyces araujoniae. The sequence goes on along the minus strand of NZ_CP194070.1, from coordinate 4,081,589 downwards.
AGGTGGTGGCCGACGATCGACAGGTCATGGCCCTGGTCCGAGGGGCCGAGAAGGAAGACATGAGGGTGGTGACCAGCATCCTCACCCTCATCGAGACGCACCACGCTCGGGTGAATTCCGCCCGCTTCAACTGGGCTGTCTCACGGCTGAACGTAGAGCCGGTCTCCGAGGAGATCGGGCGGACGGCGATGGGTCTGCTGCTTGATGCGGGCCTTCACGGGCACAAGTACGCCATCGACTCCGTGGTCGCCGCCACCGCACTCCATGCCCCGAAGCCCGCCGTTGTACTGACCTCCGACCCGGAGGACCTGGCCATGCTCTGCGGCGACCGCGTGAGGATCGTCAAGGTCTGATCCCTGACCTCAGGTCACCAGCCCCAGATACGGCCCGAACTCCGAGGCCAAAGTCAGCCGGCCCAGTTTCTGGTACTCCCGCTGGATCGCGTGGATCAGGGTCTCCATCGTCACCGCCTCGCCCGAGTCCGCCGCCAGGTAGGCCGCCGTCACCGCGATCGAGCGGATGTTGCCGCCCGCCAGCTCGAAGTTCTCGGCGCAGAAGGGGAGGTCGAGGTCCGGGCCCCGGGGGATGGTCGGGCCCAGGCAGCGGTTCCAGAGGAGGAGGCGTTGGGCGGGGTCGGGGACGGGGAAGTCGATGACCAGGTCCAGGCGGCGGGTGAAGGCGTCGTCCAGGTTGGCGCGGAGGTTGGTGGCGAGGATGGCCAGGCCGTCGAAGGACTCCATGCGCTGGAGGAGGTACGCGCTCTCCACGTTGGCGTAGCGGTCGTGGGCGTCCTTCACGTCCGAGCGTTTGCCGAAGATCGCGTCCGCCTCGTCGAAGAGCAGCACGCCGTTCACCCCGGCCGCCTCCGTGAAGATCCGCTCCAGGTTCTTCTCCGTCTCGCCCACGTACTTGTCGATGACCGTCGCCAGGTCGACCGTGTACAGGTCCAGCCCCAGATCCGCCGCGATCACCTCCGCCGACATCGTCTTGCCCGTGCCGGAGTCGCCCGCGAAGAGCGCTGATACCCCTCGGCCCCGGCCGCCGCCCGGCCGCATCCCCCACTCCCCCAGCACCCGGTCGCGGTGCCGGGCGCGGGCGGTGAGTTCGCGGAGCTGGGTGTGGGTGTCGGGTGGGAGGACCAGGTCGTCCCAGGTCACCGTCGGTTCGATGCGGCGGGCCAGGCGGTCCAGGCCGGCCGCGTTCTGGGCGCGGGCTCCCCGGCGTACGTGGTTGGGGGTCAGCTCGCCCCCGGCCAGCCGCGCCGTCTGGGCCGCGCTGCGGGCGGCAGCCGTCAGCTGTTCCGGGGTGAGCAGGAAGGGGGCCAGCAGGTCGTCCGGGGCGAGGGCCGGCGGCAACGGGGACGGGGACCAGCTCTCGTACGCCTCCCTCCACAGCGCCCCCCGCGCCCCCGGCTCCACCCTCGGCGCGTGCAGCAGGAGTGGCGGGACGGAGGACCAGGACGCGTCCCAAGGGGCCCGGCCCACCAGGACCGTCGGGACCGGAGTCGCCGTGAGCAGCCTCAGCAGCTGCGGGCGCTCCCGGGACACCGCGTCCAGCGGCGCGCAGACCAGGCCGGCCCCGGTGAGGCGGGCCTCGCGGACCAGGGCCCGTACCGCATCGACCGGAGTCGGGTCCTCCGCCAGCCGTGCCAGGTCCAGGCCCAGCACCTCCCGGCCCGCCAGGCTCAGCGCCGACGCGGCCAGGGCCGTGCCCGCGCCGCCCTGGTCCTCGCTGAGGTACGCCAGCGGCACGCCGTCGGCCAGCACCCCGGCGAGAGGTGCCGGATCCCCCACGCCCCGTACCGGCTGCCACGGCGCCAGCAGCTCCGCCAGCCGCGGGTCCGGGGTGTCGTCGCCCAGCAGATGCGCCGCCACCCGGTCCGGCACCCGCAGGGCACGGCTCAGGAACGGGCGGTCCAGGTCCTCCACCAGCAGCAGTCCCCCGGACCGGAGCGGCGCCCCCGCCGCCAGCCGGGCACGGGCCCCGGGGTCGGAGGAGGCCGCTCCGCACAGCCCCAGTGCCAGGCCGGTGGACGGGCGGCGCCGGGTCACGTCGTCGTTCAGGTAGGCGTAGAACGCCTCGAACCGGTCGTCCAGATCCGGTACGAGCGCGATGAGCAGGATCTCCGTATCGAGGGGGGTGAGGGCGAACTCCCGCGCCAGTGCGTCCAGTCGGGAGGCCGCACCGCCCTCGCCGGGAGGAGGCACGGCCGGAAAGGCCCTCGCCCCCTCCTCGTCCAGCAGCCGCGTGACGCTCTCGTCCGTCAGATACAGCCCCCGGAAGTCGTCGTCCGGGTCCGGGTCGGTGGAGCGGCGCAGCTCCACCGCGTGCCGGATGCGCCGCTCCACCGTCGCCGCCCGGGCGAGGAGGTGGCGGAGGTTCGGGTCGGCGGCCTCACGACCGGTCGTGGGGGCCGTGCCCTCCTGCGGCGTCATGCCCCGCGCCCCGACGATCCGCCACCCCGCGTCTTCGTGCTCCGCCGCTCCTCAGCGGTGCCCCGCCCGTCCTCCGGAGTCCCCCGTGTGCCCCGCGTCTCCGTGATGCGCAGCGACACCGCCCGTGCCCGCGACTCGCCCGACCCCGGCCCCGCCCCCGGCGGCTCCCGCGCCGGACGGCCCGGACGCGACCCGTACACCGGCAACGCGCCCCGCCCCGGATGTACTTCCGCCCCGGCCTCACCGGGCGCGGGAACATCCCCGAACTCCGCCCGCAGCCCCTCGTCGCCCACCGGCGGGCCCGCCTCGTAGACCGGGGAGGCCGTCACCGGGACGCTGATCACCAGGTCCAGCGAGGGCTTCAGCTCGCCCCCCAGAGCGCTCCACACATCGGCGAACGACCGGTCCTCCGGCGGCGGCAGCGCGATCGACATCGGGACGGCGGCACCGACCTCCGCCAGGGTGCCCCCGAGCAGGGCCGGCGGCAGCGCCTCGTACCGCAGCAGGCAGGCCAGCAGCGAGGAGAGCAGCCGGTGTTCGTCCTCCGGGCGTTTCGTCCACGCCGTGATCAGGTACGACAGCTTGAAGTAGCGGGGCGGGCGGCGGCGCGCGACGATCGCGCCGCGCTCGTCGTACTCGTTGTGCAGCCCCCGCTCCCGCCGTCGCATGTCCTCCCGGATGTCATACAGGTAGAGGTTGACCATCGGCGCGTTGACCTTGGCCGCCCACTCCCGGGTCGGGGCGTCGAAGACCACCGCGATCTGACGGCCCTCCAGCACCTCGGCCCGGATGAGGGCCCGCAGGACGTCGTCCACTTCATGGATCATCCGGTGACCGCCTCCGACGCGTAGGGCCGGCTCATGAGCGGCCCGCGAAGTCCGGTGGCTGGAGGTTGCGCTGCACGACCAGCACCGGTTCCTGGAGTCGTGGCAGGTCACGGGCCTCTGCCCGGAGGACGCGCGGGCCGAGGGTGTCCTTGCGCAGCACCAGCACCTGCACCTCGAAGGTGCCGTCACGGCCGACCCGTACCCCGGACCGGTCGGCGGTGATGCCGATGTTCCACGTGAAACGTACGGTCTCGCCCGGCGGATAGTCCTTGCCCCGGGCCAGCACCGGCTGCCCCGGCCTGGCGACCTGCGGAGTCACCGTCAGCGAGGGTTTCAGGACCCGCAGCCGGTCCACCGCCTGGTTGTTCACCGTACGGAGGTCGGGCAGCGCGCCGCGCACGGTGGCCCGGACATCACCGGTGATCGCCTCCCGGTAGGTGGCCGTCTGGACCACCTCGATCCGGCCCCCGGCGGGGATCGTGCACGGGCGGGCCGCCGTGCACCGGTTCAGAGGGGTCAGGGTGCGGTCCCTCGCCGCCGCCGGGCGGGGCCACGTCGCGCCGAGGACGACCCCTGTCGCCGTGTCCGGGCCCGCGTTGGTGATCGTGAAGCGGGCGCGGGCCGGGCGCCCCACGTACGTACGGTCCGGGCTGACATCCGCCCGTACCGCGAGGTCCGAGGCGGGCGGCGGGGGTGGCGGAGGCGGCGGTGGAGTGGGCGGGTCCGGCGGGACCGGGGGCTCCGGCGGCTCCGGGGGTGCCAGCACCTCGAACCGTGCCGTGTCCGTCCCCGTATTGCCCGCCGCGTCCGTGGCCGAGCAGGAGACCGTGGTGATCCCGACCGGGAAGAGAGAACCGGAAGGCGGCGTGCAGGTCACCGGAAGCTCGCCGTCCTGGGCGTCCCTCGCGGTCGCCGTGAAGCTGATCCGTACGCCGTCGGGGCCGGTGGCCCTCGCCGTACGGTCGTCCACCGTGACCACCGGGGCGTTGACGTCGTTCACGGCGATGCTGATCCGCTGCTGGAACTCCGGCTCGGCCACGGCGGCGGGCCCGAGCGCGTCCGCCCCCGGCACCTGCGTCCCGAGCGTGAACTGCACGGTGCAGGTGAGGGTGGTCCCCTGCGGGGCGTCGGCCGCCACGTCGACTGTCTCCGTGAAGACCGCCGTACCCCCGCTGGTGAGACTGCGGGTGGGCGGGTCGAGGGTGACGGTGAGGTGCGGGTCGCACTCCTCCAACCGGTGGCCGACGGAGGTGGGGAGGTTCTCGAACCCCTCGATGACGGCGTCGGTCACCCCGTCGCCGGGGATGCCGCTCAGCATGCGGCCGTCGGTGGCGGCGACGATCCGCTCGGCCTGGTCCGGCTCGTGCCAGGGGTCCTGATAGGTGGGGCTGCTGTAGCCGTCGCCGTTGAGCCCGTCGCCGTTCTCCGTCGTCACGTCCACGGCGATCACCCGTACGCCCTTGTCCTGGAGGGCGATCAGCGCCTCCTGGAAGGGGATGCCGTTGCTCGGATCGTGGCTCGACGCGTCCCCGACCAGGACGACGACCGGGCTGGAACCCTCCCGGAAGACCGTCCCGCCGTCCGCCCCTCCCGCCACCTTCCACAGGGCGTAGAGCCAGTCCTCGGACGGGCCGCTGCTGCGGAAGCCGCGTGAGGTGTCCAGCCGGTCGACCCCGGCCTGGACGTCCTCGATGTCCGCCGTCAGCTCTTGGAGCACCGCGAACTCGGCCGTCGGATCGTCGAACTCGTCGCCGTACGTGGCCACGGCGAACCGCGAGTCCGGCTGCTCGGCACGGACCGCTTCGGTGATGTCCCGCAGCCCCCGCTGCACGTCCTCGATCGGCTCGGCCATGCTCCCGGTGCCGTCCACCAGCAGGACCACATCCGGCCGGGGCGGGATGGCCGGAGTCCGTACCCGCTTCTCCAGGCTCGTCGAACCGCCCGGGTCGAGCGTCTCCTCCAGCGTCGCCGGGGTGACCCACGGCTCCGGCGGCTCGGGGTCGGCGGCCCAGGGCGCCCCGGCCGCCCCCGACGCGGGAGCGAGGACGGCGGTCAGCAGGAGGACGAGGGCCGGCGCGATCGAGCGGCGCGCGGGGCGGAAGCGGGGTCGGCGGGTGGCACGGCGGCGAAGGGACCACCACGACGCACCCGCACCCGCTCCGGCCCCGGGCTCCGGCCAGGCCCCGGGCGCGGACCCGGACCCGGACGACGCGCGCGATCCCCAGCCGAGCCGGCCGAGCACCGACGACGTACGCGGCCCCGAGCCGAGCCCGCCGAGACCCGACGACGCACACGATCCCGAGCCGGACCGGCCGAGACCCGACGGCGTACGCGTACGCGGCCCCGAGCCGGGCCACCAGGCCCTACGCCCCCAAGCCCCGCGCCCCGACGACGTACGCGATCTCGACCCCGGCCACCACGACGTACGCGACCCCACAGTGATCCTCCCCCGCCGCCCTCCCGACGGACACGGCTCCCACCCACCGTCGCGCCCGCGGGCCTCCCCGTACAGCGGAGAGCGAGTCAGTCACACAGGAAGACCGGCTGCCCGATCGGGCAACGGCGTTCGCCGTCAGCCGGCGGTCGGGTCAGATCAAGCCCTGCCGCATCGCGTACGCCACCGCGTGCGACCGGTTGCGCAGTTGCAGGCGGGTCATCACGGAGTGCAGCACGTTCTTGATCGTGCGCTCCGAGTACGCCAGCTTCACCGCGATGTCCGCCGTGTCGTACCCCTCCGCGACCAGCCGCAACACGTCCACCTCGCGCGCCGCCAGCCCGGTGAAGTGGAGCCCGCGCGGGCCGAGCACCTGGCCCTGGAGCCTGCCGACCTCCTCCAGCAGGCGGCCGAGCAGGTCGGACGGGAGGTGCCCCTCGCCGCGCGCCACCGTGCCGATGACCTGCACCAGATGGTCCGGCGTGGACTCCGAGCGCCGGACGACCCCGGCCACGCCGCACTCCGCCGCGCTCACCAGCTTCTGCTCGTCGATGTCCGTGGTGACCAGGACCGTCCGGCAGGTGGTGGTCCGCTGGATGCGGCGCAGGATGCGCAGCACGTCCTCGTCGACCGTGTCCACCACCACGACCACAACCTGGGGCGACACGTCGTCGGCCTCCCGCTCCAGGACGCTGACCTCGGGGCGGGCCCGTAGCTGACTGGCCACGCCTGCCTGGGAGATGGGGTCCTGCGCCCGTAAGGCGACCGTGATGCGCTCCATGCGAATGCTCCCCCTGAATTCGGCACCAGCCGGAAGCGTCACACAGCATGCACAACAGGCTCCACAGCTGTATTCGTCCGCCTCATCCGTCGTGAGGCGGACTGAAGATTCCCGTTCTTACCCGCGAGGAAACGAGACGGTTGCCCCGGGCACCGCATCTGCCCGAAAGTGTTCCTCCACGGCCGATGTCCCACCCCCGGACCGGTCCTACGGTCCGCCGTATGAGTCTTACGGCAAGCCTCGACGCGACGTCCGTCACCGCCGCACCCGGCGAGGTGACGGCCCTTCCGCTCCAGATCCTGAACTCCGGCCGGACCGTGGAGGAGTACCACTTCGAGGTGGTCGGCGCGTGTGCCGCCTGGTCGGCGGTGGAACCCGCCGTGCTCTCCCTCTACCCGGGCGACTCGGGGACCGTATCGCTCATGCTGCGGCCGCCGCGCGACGCGACGGTACCGGCCGGCGAGACGACGTTCGGGATCCGGGTGATGCCGAGGGGCGAGGCGGCCGACACGGTGGTGCCCGAGGGCCGGGTGACGGTCCTGCCGTTCACGGAGACCACCGCCGAGTTGGTCCCGCGCAGCTCCAACGGGTCGCGGAGCGGCCGCCACCAGCTCGCCGTAGACAACCGGGGCAATGTTCCGGTGACCGTACGGCTGGGAGCCCGGCCCGGTACGGAACAGGCGCGGGTGGACTTCGACGTCCCCGAGCTGCGGATCGAGCCGGGCGAGGCGCGGTTCGGGAAGCTGCGGGTCCGGCCGGCCCGGCGGATGTGGCGGGGTACGCCGGTGACGCACCCCTTCCAGGTGTCCGCCGCCCCGCAGGCGGCCGAGGGCGAGGAGGCCCCGCCCCCCGTCCTGGCCGACGGCTCCTACCAGCAGGACCCGATCCTTCCGCGGTGGCTGCCGCGCGCCCTGATCACCGCCGCCGTGCTGGTCCTCGCGCTGGTCGGCCTCTGGTACGCGCTGCTGCGCCCGGCGGTGACATCGGCGGCCCGGGAGGCGGTGACGCCCGAGGCGGTACGGTCCGCGGCGGCGGCCGACCGGAGCCGGGCACCGGACGGCACCGGTCCCGACGGTTCCGGCCCGGACGGTACGGGGCCCGGGGGCAGCGACTCCGCCGGTACGGGTACGGGCCCGGGCGGCGCGTCCGGCGCCACCCCGTCCCCCGGCGCCTCCGGCGCATCCGGCCCGGGCAGCGGCACCGGCGACCCCGCCGCGGGCACCCCGACGAGCGCCCAGGTCCGGGTGCAGGACGGGGTGGGCGGCGGCCCCAACACCGGGACGGCCCTGGAGGTCCCGGCGGGTCACACCTTCCAGCTCACCGACATCGTCGTGCAGAACCCGCAGGGCGACGCGGGGACGGTCACCGTCACGGCGGGCGGGAACACCAGCGTCCTGAGCCTGGGCCTGGAGAACTTCCGGGACTCCGACTACCACTTCGTCACCCCGATCCAGGTGCCCGCGGGCAGCAAGGTCACGATGACCATCGACTGCCGACGGGTCGGCAGGCCGGTGGGCGCCCCGGCCCCCGCACGCTGCTCGACCTCGATGTTCCTGGGCGGCACGATGCGCGCGGACACGACGGGCTGACGCGGGCGGGGCGGCCGAGCGGGCTCGGTGAGCGTTGCCAGGCGGGCAGGCCGGACGAGCGGGCGCAGGCCCGGCGGGCGCCCGGGCGGGCCAGGCGGGCGGGCCAGGCGGGCGGCCCGGGCAGGCCCAGCGAGCGGTCCCAGCGAACCGGCCCGGGGCACAATCCCGGGCAGCAGCTCCGACGCGCAACCCGCGGCACAGCGCCGGGACGCGACCAGCGACGACGCCCGGGCACGCGACCCGCCACGCGGCACCGGCCCGCCACGCGGCCCCGGCCCGCCACGCGGCCCCGGCCCGCCACGCGGCCCCGGCCCGCCATGCGGCCCCGGGCGACAGCCCAGCCGTCGCTACTCGGCCGGAGCCTCCTCTTCCTCCTCCTCCGGCTTCTTCTCCTCCGCCCGCTGCACGAACGCCCCCTGGACGTCAGCGGGTTGCTCGTCCTCGTCCTCCGTGGCGGTGCGCTGAACGGCAGGCGCGGAGGCTGGGGCGGGAGTGCCGGCTACCGGGGGCGCCACGGCCGGGGCCACCTCGGCTGCCGGGGCGGCGGGCTCCGGCGCCGGATCGGCCAGCACCCGTTCCGCGTTCGCCACGGCCTCGCGCTCGAACCGGTCCGACGGGTCGCTCACCCGGATCCCGCCCGGCGCCTCCGTCCCCTCCACGGGCCCGTTGCGCTGCTGGATCACATGGGTCAGCTCATGGGCCAGGGTCGTACGGCCCTGCGGCGAGGCGGGATCGTACGCGTCGCGCTGGAACACCACGTTGTGCCCGACGGTGTACGCGTGCGCCCCGACGCCCTTCGCCGACGCGTCGGCGGCCCCGTCGTGGTGGATCCGTACGTCGGAGAAGTCGGCGCCCATCCGGCGCTCCATGTCCGCCCGGGTGTCGGTGTCCAGGGGCGAGCCGCCGGAGGAGATCACATCGTGCACGGGCGAGCGCTGCTCACCGCCCGCCCCGTCCCGTACAGGCGCCCCGTCCGGCGCGGGCGCCTCCTCCTGCTCGGCCCCGGCGGAGGAGGACGCCGACCGGGCCCGCTGGACCAGGGGGCCGAGCGCGCTGTTGCCGACGGTGCGCTGGAGCAGGCCCATCCCGGCCGCACCGACGACGTCGGCCCGGCCGGTGGCCGCCGCCCGGAAGAGGTGGTGGGCCCGCGCGGAGGGATCGCGCCCGTGGCCCTGCCCCTGGTCCTGCTCGCCGTGGGTGTCCCGCCCGAGGGCCGCGCGCTCCCCCCGGTCCTGGTGGTCCGGATGATCCTGGTGCCCGGCGTGGTCCTGGTGGCCGTGGTCCTGCTGCTCGCGCTCGCTGTCGTACGCGTCCATCCTCATCTCCCCTGACCGTACGGTCGCCGCCCTTCCACGATCGCGGCGCCCGGCCGGCCCCGTCCAGCCCGCCGCCGGGCCGGTCCGGGGCACCCGGGGCTGCCTCATCGGGCAGCGGCGCGGCACGGACGGGCCACGGAACACCCGAGGTGACGGCCCCGTCACCCCCAGGCAGGGGGCAGAGGCGCAACCGGAGTCACTGGAGTCGCCGTCGGCTCACGCCCTCGGGATCATCGGAGGTATGAGCAAGAGCGACGGCGGCAAGAGCGCCGGTACCGACAAGAACCCCACCCTCCGGATCGCCCAGCAGCCGGAGGCGGACGGCCTCCTCGCCCGCAGCCCGCTGGCCGCCCTCGTCGGCATGCTCCTGGACCAACAGGTCCCGATGGAGTGGGCGTTCACGGGCCCGTACACGCTGGCGGAGCGGATGGGCGCGGACGATCTGGACGCCGCCGGGATCGCCGCGTACGACCCCGAGGCCTTCACCGCCCTCTTCACCACCAAACCGGCCCTCCACCGCTACCCCGGTTCCATGGCCCAGCGGGTCCAGCAGCTGTGCCAGTACCTCGTGGCGGAGTACGGCGGGGACGCGAGCGCGGTGTGGCGGGACGCGGAGAGCGGGGAGGAACTGCTGCGGCGGCTGAACGAGCTGCCCGGTTTCGGCACGCAGAAGGCCCAGATCTTCCTGGCACTGCTCGGCAAGCAGTTCGGCGTACGTCCGCCGGGGTGGCGGGCGGCGGCCGGGGCGTACGGGGAGGAGGGCTCGCGCCGGTCGGTCGCGGACATCACCGGCCCGGAGTCGCTGGCAGAGGTACGCGCGTACAAGCAGGAGGCCAAGGCGGCGGCGAAGGCGGCGAAAGCGAAGAAGGCAGCGCCGAAGACGACGAAGTAGACCGCGGGGAACAGGCCCCCGGAAGACAGAGGGACAGCTGATGACCGGAATGCACACTCCAGCACGCAGCCGGACAGAACAGTCGGCGGAAACGATCAAAACCGGCCATTGCTGTTCCCAGAGGCCACCCCACTCGCTAGCTTTCGCAGCAGCTTTCGCAGCACATCCGTTCGCACGTCCATCACGTCTCGACCGGAAGGACTCTTGTGCACGCAACACGTCGCAGAGCCATGGCAGTTGTGGCCGCCACCGCTCTGGCCACGCCGCTCCTCCTGGGCGCCGCCCCGTTCCACGGGCCTTCGCACGGGCACGGCCATTCGAAGCCCGGGGCAGGTCACTCGACGGGCCCCTCGAAGGAAGCGGTCAAGCTGTCCCGGGAGCTGGTGAAGAACGCGTCGGCACGTGACGCCTACCGCCACCTCCAGCAGTTCCAGGCGATAGCCGACTCGGCCGGCGGCCACCGGGCGGCGGGCTCGCTCGGCCACGACGCATCGGCGGCGTACGTCTACCGGCAGCTCCAGCGCGCCGGGTACCAGGTCTCGTACCAGGCCTTCTCCTTCGTCTACACCGAGACCCTGGCCGAAAAGCTCGCCGTGGTCTCGCCCTCGCCGCGCGATGTGACGATCAAGGCGATGACGTACACCCCGTCGACCCGGGTGGGCGGCCTGACGGCGGGGCTCGTCGCCGTCCCCGTCGACGACACGACCGGCTGCGAGGCGTCCGACTACGCCTCCGCCAACTTCACCGGCAAGATCGCGCTGATCAAGCGCGGCGGCTGCGCCTTCGCCGAGAAGCAGGCGGCGGCAGCGGCGGCCGGAGCGTCCGGGGCGGTCATCTACAACAACACCGAGGGCGTCCTGTCCGGCACGCTCGGCGAGATCTCCGCGGGCAGGATCCCGACCGGCGGGGTCACGCAGGAGGAGGGCGAGAAGCTCGCCGCCGACGCGGCCGCCGGTGACGTGACGGTCTCCTTCGAGATCCGGGAGCTCCAGGAGAACCGCACCACCCGCAACGTCGTCGCGGACACGCGCACCGGCAAGGCCGCGAACACCGTGGTGCTCGGCGCCCACCTCGACTCCGTCACCAAGGGCCCCGGCATCAACGACAACGGCTCGGGCTCCGCCGGTCTGCTCGAAGTCGCCCTGGAACTGGCCAAGTCGAAGAGCAAGCCCGCCAACAAGGTGCGGTTCGCCTGGTGGTCGGCCGAGGAGAACGGCCTGCTCGGCTCCGAGGCGTACGTCGCGTCGCTCTCCGAGACGCAGCGGCAGCAGATCAAGCTCTACCTGAACTTCGACATGATCGCCTCGCCCAACGGTGTCCAGTTCGTCTACGACGGCGACGACTCCGACGGCGTCGGCGCGGGCCCCGGCCCGGAGGGTTCCGCCCAACTGGAGCGGGACATCAACGAGTTCCTCGACAGCAAGGGCAAGAAGCACGAGGGCACGGACTTCACCGGACGCTCGGACTACGGGCCGTTCATCGAGGTGGGCATCCCCTCGGGCGGTACGTTCACGGGCGCCGAGGGCCTCAAGACGGCGGCCCAGGCGCGGACTTACGGCGGCCAGGAGGGTGTCGCCTACGACCCCTGCTACCACGAGGCCTGTGACGACCTGAGCAACATCAGCATGAAGCACTTCGACGTCAACATCGACGTGATCGCCAACGCGGTCGGCACGTACGCCCACGACCTGCGCTCGCTGACCCGCCCGGTCACCCCGTCGCCCAGCACCGGCACGCCGGGCAGCGGCGGCGGCCTGCACGACGGCCACGGCCACGAGGTCACGGAGTAACACCTTCGCCCTCGGCCCACGCCCGAACACGCACACAGGCACCGGGACCGGGACCGGGACAACACACGCACACACCGAGCACGCCGCAGGCGCAAGGGGACCACCACCCCCGGCCTGCGGCGTGCTCGCGCGTCCACCCATCCACACGTCCGCCCGCCCATCCACACGTCCGCCCGCCCATCCACCCCCGCTCCCCCGGCTACGGGGCGGTCCCCACCCGTACGGGGGAAACCCTGTACCGGTATCCAGCGCTATGCGCCGCTCTACAACGTTTCGCAGGCCACCGCAGTGGGGTTCCCCGGCTGCGCCCGACGCCCCTTGACCGGTAGGCTTTCCGTGTGATCTTCAAGCGCATCGGAAATGGGCGGCCATACCCCGACCACGGCCGGGAAAGCACCCGACAGTGGGCGGATGTCGCGCCGCGTCCGGTTCGCCTGGACCAGCTCGTGACCACCAAGGGCCAGCTGGACCTGGAGACCCTCCTCGCCGAGGACTCCACGTTCTACGGCGACCTCTTCGCCCACGTCGTGAAGTGGCAGGGCGACCTGTATCTGGAGGACGGGCTGCACCGGGCGGTGCGGGCCGCGCTCCAGCAGCGCCAGGTGCTGCACGCACGCGTCCTCGAACTGGGCTGACGCCACCGCACAGGCCCTCCCCGGCCCCGCAGCCCTTCCCCTGCGCGCCCGCACACATATCACCCTCATAACAGCGGCACACGGATTCGGGCCTTTCGGGTGCTTTCGCGCTCATCCGGGTGCCATACGTTGATCATTTAGTACGCGGCATCACCAGGCCCCACTACGCTGCCTCCATGAGCATGCTCACTCCCCCCGGCATGGGCGGAAAGTACCGCATCACGGGCAACACCCACCCCCGCATGCGCCGCCCCCGGAACCGCTGGCGGATCGTCCTCGCGGGCGTCTCGGCAGTGGTGGCCCTCGGCCTGGCCGGCTGGGGAACCCTGCAGCTCATCGACGTCTTCACGGGCGGCGACCAGAGCGCCAGCGCCGCCGGCCACCAGCGGGACTGCCCCAAGCCGACGCCGGCCCCGGCGGTCCCCGCGAAGACCCTCCCGAAGCCGGCCGCCATCAAGGTCAACGTCTACAACGCGACGACGACGACCGGGCTCGCCAAAGCGGCGGCGGACGAGCTGAAGAAGCGCGGGTTCACCGTCGGCGAGGTGGGCAACGCCCCGGAGGCGTACGACAAGAAGGTCCCCGGCCCCGGCGTGCTGCTCGGCGCCCCGGCGGCCGTGGACGGCAGCTTCGCCGTCCTGGGTACGCAGCTGCCGGGCACGGTGCAGAAGACCGACACCCGGAAGACGGCGGAGGTCGACCTGATCCTCGGGGCGAAGTTCAAGGCGTTCAGCACCCCGGCGGAAGCGACCGCCGCCATGACGGCGCTGACGAAGCCGTCCCCGGCACCGTCGTCGACGTCCTGCGCACCGACGGCACCGAAGACGAAGAACGGCTGACCGGGCCCGGCGCCCGACGGAAAGCGCCCGCTCGAAGCGGACACTCCTCGGCACCACCGCAGCCCTGCAGAGCCCGGAGCACCGCCGAGCCCGGAGCGGCCGCAGAGCACGCCCGCCCGCAGCACCGTAGGGGAACGGCCGCCGCCGGAGAGTGTCTCTCCGGCGGCGGCCGTTCCCCTACGGTCTCCTGCTCCCCGCGGCTACCGGCTACCGGCTACTCCGCGGTGCCGTACATCCGGTCCCCGGCGTCACCGAGCCCCGGCACGATGTAGCCGTTCTCGTTGAGCCGCTCGTCGACGGAGGCGGTGACGACGGTGACGGGGGTGCCCGCCAGCTCGCGCTCCATCACCTCGACGCCTTCGGGGGCGGCGAGCAGGACGACGGCGGTGACATCGTCGGCGCCGCGCTTGATCAGCTCCTGGATGGCGGCGACGAGGGTGCCGCCGGTGGCCAGCATCGGGTCGAGGACGTAGACCTGGCGGCCGGAGAGGTCCTCGGGCATCCGGGTCGCGTACGTCTCCGCCTGGAGCGTCTCCTCGTTGCGGATCATGCCGAGGAAGCCCACCTCGGCGGTGGGCAGCAGCCGCACCATGCCGTCCAGCATGCCGAGCCCGGCGCGCAGGATCGGGACGACGAGGGGGCGGGGGTGCGAGAGCTTGACACCGGTCGTGGGCGTGACCGGGGTGTCGATGTCGACCTGCTCGGTCCGCACATCCCGGGTGGCCTCGTACGCGAGGAGGGTGACCAGCTCGTCGGCGAGGCGCCGGAAGGTCGGGGAGTCGGTGCGCTTGTCGCGCAGCGTGGTCAGTTTGTGCGCCACCAGCGGGTGGTCGACGACGTGGATCCGCATGCGTCAACAGTAACCGTGCCTTCCGGCACTCTGCGCTGGCATCAACCACCTGTTCGGGGGGAAGGTGGGGGCATACAGACCCAGCGTTGGGGTGGTGTGTCGATGGCGGACGGGGAACAGCCGCGGAGCGCGGGCTCACGCAACGTGAGCGACGCGCCCGACGCGCGCGGGGCGCAGGACGCGCCGGGCGATGTCACGGACGCGCAGGAGAGTGACGCGGCCCGGCGCCGGCGACGCGCCCAGTTCCTCCGTGAGCTGCACGAGGCGAAGCAGCTGCGCGACCGGGTCCAGCCGCGCAGGGCGCGTGCGGCCCGTATGCGCCAACAGATGCGGATGCGCACGTTCCGCTGGTGAGGCAGCCCGGAGACGTCCCGTACCACCGGCGCACTCCCCCTCCGATCGGGTCCCCCGGCGGTTCCGTCAGGACGACGCCCGACCAGGCACTCCTGGAACTGATGGCCGACGCAACGGTCGAAGAGGTCTCGCTCGGCGCTTGTTTCTGCCACGATGCCGATTGGGCGGGGCTCAGAGCAGACGGATTTTCCGTCTGCCCTCCCGTCGGACCGATTCACCTATGACCAGTGGGAGAGTCACGGTGTACTTCGCCGCACTGCTCGCGCGCACCGAAGACGGGTGGGAAGCGAGCGATACAGAGCTCGACGATGTGGAGACCCTGTCCGATCTGACGGATCTGGCCCAGGAGGCCTCGGTGGACGAGGACACGGTCCTGGTCTACATCGAGCAGGAGGGCGCCTGGTTCGGCATCCTCCGGGTGGACGGTGAGGAGGACCCCCGGATCTACGTATCGGACGCGTCCGCCGCCGCCCGCTCCTCCTACGGGGAGATCCTACTCACCGACGAACTGCTCGGCCGCGAACCAGGGGCCGAGGACGAGATCGCCGCATTGGAGGAGCTGGTCGACCTGGACGGTACGGAGGACGGCGAACCGACCGGCCCGACCGCGAAGGCAACCTCCCCGGCCTCCTCCGCCACCACCACCGACACCGACGCCACCTCCGAATCCGACTCCGATTTCGACTCCGACGCGGTCCCGGCGGGCCCGATCGGTGAGCTGGGGATCCTCGCGGACTTCGGGATCTCCGAGAAGGACCTGCTGACCCTGCAGACCGACGCGCTGACGGAGATCGCGGACGTGCTGGGGGCATCGGAGGTCCTGGAAGCGGTCCGCTAGGCCGGACCGCACGGCGGGCGGGTAGGGGGACGGGCTGCAGGTTCACGCCTGCACGCCTGGCTCGCGACGCACGGGCGGGCGGCCGCGCACGCCCGGCCCGGGGAGAGGGCGCACGACGACCGCACGCCATGCGCACCCCTGCCCCGCCCTCCTCCTCTTCCCACCCACTTCCCACGCCTCATGTGTTCGCTAAGGTCCGCGGGTGACCGCACGACCGCCGAACCCTTCCCCCCGGCCCACCCCGGACCCCGTACGCGTACCTGTGCCGGACCCCGACCCCGTACGCGATCCGTGGCAGGCCCCGATGCTCCGCGCCCTGGCCGAGGCCGAGGAGGCGGCGACGACCGGTGACGTCCCGGTCGGCGCCGTCGTCCTGGGCCCCGACGGCAGGGAACTGGCCGCCGCCCACAACGAGCGCGAGGCCACCGGCGACCCCACGGCCCACGCCGAGGTCCTGGCCCTGCGCCGGGCGGCCGAGGCGGTGGGCGAATGGCGGCTGACCGACTGCACCCTGGTGGTCACCCTGGAGCCCTGCACGATGTGCGCGGGCGCCCTGGTGCAGTCCCGGGTGGCCCGGGTCGTCTACGGGGCCCGCGACGAGAAGGCGGGCGCGGCCGGCTCCCTCTGGGACGCCCTCCGCGACCGCCGCCTGAACCACCGCCCGGAGGTCATCGCGGGCGTCCTGGAGACGGAGTGCGCGAGCCGGCTGACGGCCTTCTTCCGCACCCGCTGACCGGGGCGGGCCCGCGCCCCCCGGAA
The DNA here is from genome assembly GCF_050871195.1 of Streptomyces araujoniae. Taxonomy (NCBI): domain Bacteria; kingdom Bacillati; phylum Actinomycetota; class Actinomycetes; order Kitasatosporales; family Streptomycetaceae; genus Streptomyces; species Streptomyces araujoniae. The sequence continues at coordinate 4,065,250 of NZ_CP194070.1, read as the reverse complement.
CCGATTTCTGTGCACGCCCCGGGATGGTCTAAGCTCTCTCTCGGTAGCGTGTCCGAGCGGCCGAAGGAGCTCGCCTCGAAAGCGAGTGTGGCGTAACCCGTCACCGTGGGTTCAAATCCCACCGCTACCGCTTCTGACGCCCCCTCGATCTGCGGAAACGCGATCGAGGGGGCGTTCTGCTTCTACGGACGCAAGGCCTCTGCGGCGGGAAGAGGCCGACACGGCGAGGGTGGTTGTCCTCCGCGCACCCGCCGCAGAGGAGGTCACGGCCGGTGGACGTATGCCGTACGGCGGTGACGGAAGCCGTCCAACAGGCTCGCAGGTCCGCACGTCCGTGGCCGACAAGGAGAGGGTCACCCGCCCTCCACGGGATGGGGCGCGGGCCGGACGCGAGTCGGGACGCGGCACGGCAACCGGTGCAGTACGACCGTGCCGCCCGCACCGGACGCCCCGTCCACCACGACCTCCTCCGCCTGCCCCGGAGGGATCGCCCCGCCACAGCTGTCACACACCACGCCGGGCCTCCCGCCACGTACGTCCCAGCTCCACGGCCTTCGGACAGGGGCGGCGGCCCGCCCTGCACACCGCGCAGGCCACGGTGTGGCCGAGGAACACGCGATACAGAGCGTCCGGCCCAGCCACCCGCTCCCCGGCCGTCACCACACCGGCTCCTGCTCCGGCCCCTGCTCCCTCTCCGTCTTCGCGCACCTGGGGCATCCACAGGCGGGAAGTCGCTGCGAGGTGTCCGGCTCGTCGAGCGGATTCACTTCGGCCCGCTCGCGCAGGACGCGAACGTTCCCCTCGCGATTCACCACGTACACCTTGATCGTCATCATGGGCAGCCACCCCGTCGCGTTGAGTGAGATACGCGGACGTTAGGTAAGGGCCGTGCGCATACGCCAGCGATGTGCATGAGTGTGCACATACTGCTAGCGCCATGGGCAATGGCCGATAACTCTCCCTTGACTCGCCCCTTCTGTGCCCTCACCTTGGTGCACATCAACGCACCATTCGTCCGCCGGAGGCAGCAGTGGACTTAGAGTTCGTCGGAATCGACCCCGAGACAGGGCAGAGCGGATCTCCCACGGTATGGGTGGACCCGGAGACCAGGGACATCGTCATGCAGAGCTACACGGCCGACGAAGCGACCCGTGAAGCATGCGTCCGCAACACCGCCCCCGGCCACGCCCGGGGGATTCCCGACCACGAGACCGTCATCCGTGTCCCGGCCCGCATGGTGCCGGCGCTCAGGAAGGCCTGCGATGCCGCAGAGCGTCAGCTTTGACGAACTCCTCAAGTCCACCCGGCACTCTGCGGTCCACCTCGAAATGCGGGACACGTACGGCGTCGGCGACGAGGCCGCGGACTTCGCCACCTGGCGGCGTACCGGCCGACGGGATACAGACCCGGCATCCGCGTACTGGGCCCCGTGGGTCGACCTCGTTCAGAGCGCCGTCTCCCGTGGAGTGGCCGTCCGCCGAGCCCGCGTCGTGTCCGAACCGGTCACGGAGTACATCCGCTACGAGCACGCGGGTACGGTCGTCAACATCGTTGCCGGGGAGCAGGTTCGGTGGCTGCCGCGCCGCCAGGCCGTCGAACTGATGCTTCCGGGCTCCGACTTGTGGATCTTCGACGGGCAACAGGTTCTCTTCAACCACTTCACCGGTTCCGGCGACTGGTCCGACCCAGGGCTCGAACTCCGCACCGAACCGCACATCGTGAAGCAGTGCGCCGACGCCTTCGAAGCCGTGTGGGCACGCGCCACACCGCACGACCAGTACGCCCTGTCCTGACAGAAAGCACCCGCGCCACCATGCCCATCTCCCCGTCGTCCTCCGCCCAGGCAGCTCGCGAGAACGTGGCCCGCCGGCTCCGGGAACTCCGGCAGGATGCCGGCCTGACCGTGACCCAACTGGCTGCCCAGTGCGGCTGGCACCACGCCAAGACGTCCCGGATCGAGAACGCGAAGACGCCACCCTCGGCCCGGGACATCCGTAACTGGTGCCAAGCCTGCCGGGCACCCGGCCGAGCGGAAGACCTGATCTCCGCCTCCCGCCAGGCCGAGACGCTGTACACGGAGTGGCGGCGCCGGGTCCGCACCGGACTGCGCCGGCTCCAGGAGAGCTACCTGGAGCTCTACCGCACCACCAGGGTGTTCCGCGTCTACTCACCGACCCTCGTGCCGGGCCTCGTCCAGACCGAGGGGTACGCCGCCGCCCTGCTCAGCACGAACGCCCGCCTGCTCGAAGTCCCCGACGACGGCCCGGAAGCGGCGGCCGCCAGGGTCGAGCGGTCCCGGATCATCCGGGAGCCGGGCCACCGGGTCCTGCTCCTCATCGAGGAGTCGGTGCTGTACTTCCAGCTCGGCTCCACCGACGCCGTCGCCGGTCAGCTCGGGCACCTGCTGTCCGTCGGAGCGCTGCCGACCGTGTCGCTGGGCATCATCCCCATGGCCACTCGGGAGCGCGCGCTGTGGCCGCAGGAGACCTTCCACATCTACGACGACACCCTTGTCTCCGTGGAGTTGCTTTCCGCGCAGGTCAACATCACCCAGCCCAGTGAGATCGACCTGTACCTCAAGGCGTTCGAACAGCTACGAGGCATGGCCGTGTACGGCGCCGAGGCCCGGGCGCTGATCGTGAAGGCGATCGATGCCCTGACCTGATCGAGGGGCGACGGCTGTGCCACCGCAGACGGGCGGCCGTCCCCACATCCACAGGGCGGCCCGAAGCTCGGGTCCCCAGCTCCGGGTCTCGGGTTCCGAGCTTCGGGCAGGTCGGTTCACGCTTTAGGGGGGTACGTGGGCGGGGGCCCGGCCCGAAGCTCGGGTCCCGGGACGCGGGCGTCGGGATGCGAGCCCCGAGACCCGAGCGCCTTCTTTAACCGGCAGGTAGGAGAAGGGGTTTGGGAGAACCTCCCAACCTCCCCACCCAGGTCACAGCTGGGGAAGTATGACTAATCGTGACAGCTTGCGGCGCAACGTCACGGCTGCTTACGGTTCGAGAACTGAACGACCCCGACAGGTGCTGAGAACACCAAGCCGGGGTCTAACCGCAAGATCGCTAACGATGAAGGACGATCCCATGGCTGCCCGCCAGACTAGCTCCGCCCCGCAAACTCCCGTACTTTCCAACGCGTACCCCATGGCGAACCCGGGCTACGGCAAACGGACGGCACCCGACCAATTCCCTCGCACGAGGGCGGACTTCACTGCTCTCCCCACCCGGGAACGGTACGTGGCCGGGTTCATCGACCACCTCCCCGAGGGCGCATCGATGAGCGTGAAGCAACTGGCCAAGCAACTCCCGCTCTACGGCCAGCAGGCCATCTCATCAGCGCTCACGGCCCTGTCCGTGGCAGGCCACTTACGCCGCGTCCGATGCCCGGTGGGCGCGGGCGAGCAAACCCGCTGGGTCTTCCGCACCTTCTGGTCCCGCACCGCACGGGACAACGCATGGTGGACCACCCTCCTGGCAACAGAGACGGCCACCGAGGCGGCGACCATCAAGGCCCCCGGCCCCACACCGAACGCCCTCGCACCGGCACCCACAGCCGTACCGCAGCAACGCACCCCGGCACCGGCACCGGCACCGGCTCCGACCGCAAGGCCCGCAGCCGACGCCACCGAGCCCGGCCCGTCCCCCGCCTACCTCGCCCTGGCCAGCCTGGGCCGCAACGACCACCGCCTGGCCCTCTCCGCCGACGACTGCGCGACCCTGGAACCCCGGGCAATGCAATGGCTGGCCCGAGGCGTCACCGTGGACTACCTGACCAGCGCCCTCACCGCAGGCCTCCCCGCCGAGATCAGCTCCCCCGTCGGCTTCCTCCGCCGCCGCCTCACCGACAAGATGCCGCCCCGCCTGCCCGCCGAGAGCACCACACCGGCGACCACCACCGCGCCCGCCCGCCGCGTCCTCGTCGAATGCACCGACTGCGGCCGCCTCGGCCGGCCCGAAGCCCTCCCCGACGGCCTCTGCCGCCCCTGCCGCGAAACCCACAGCAACGGGGCCGGTGACTTGACACCCGCGCCCACCGAGGGACCGGACGTCAAGGCCCACATGGCCAACCTCAGGGATCTCCTCAGATCCGTCTGACACGAACGGTCGCCGGCCGCCTGAACCGCAGGTCACGAAGTATCGTCCCCGCTCACGCGGGGGTGGCCCGCGCTTGGCTCTGTCGCCTGCCTGGGAGAGAGGGGGCTCCCGGCATCCGCCGGGGAAAGTAGGTCGGGGGAAGCGGCATCGGGGGACAGCCGCTTCCCCCGGTGGGAACAGGGGCCCGGTCAGCCGTCGCGGTCAGGGGGGTTCGCGCGGCGGCAACCCACAGTGGGTGCCTGTTCCGAGGGCTCCGGTTCCTGCCAGGGCCGGAGGCCTCGGGATCCATCGTGCCGGGGCGCGGAGGCCGTTTCCGTGGGCGAAAGGCCCCGATCGGCGGGTCGTAAGGCCTTAAAGAGGGCGTCAGTGAGGTGACGCAGCCACTGGATACGGCCATACGTGCGGATACAATCTGCCGATCGCACGCTGGGTTCGGGGCGGGGTCCACGGGGAGGCAAGGGCAGTGGCGCAAGCGAGGAAGATCGCGCTCTACATAGTGGTGGTCTTCGTGCTCTATACGATCATCACCTCTCCCAAGCGGTCCGCCGAGCTGGTGGGGGTAGGGTTCGAAGGCGTTTCCAGCGCCGCCCAGAGCGTCGGCGACTTCATGACCGAACTGGTCAAGTAGCGAAAACCGTAGGGGTACCGATGATCCGCCACCTGGTCCTGTTCAAGCTGAACGAAGGCGTCGAGCGGGACGATCCGCGGGTCGTCGCCGGGGACCGTGCCTTCCGGGAGCTGGAGGGGCAGGTCCCGGAGCTGGAGTTCTGGGAGTGCGCCTGGAACATCACCGACCGGCCGATCGCGTACGACTACGCCATCAACTCCGCCGTCGCCGATGAGGACGCCCTCAAGCGCTATATCGAGCACCCCGCCCACCAGGCCGCCGCCGGCCAGTGGCGCGAATTCGCCACTTGGGTGATCGCGGACTACCCCTTCTGATCCCTGCTCACGGTCTGACCCGCGAGCCCGATCAGCTGCCCCTCGCCCTTCGGTGAGGGGTTTTCTTGTCGGGTTTAAAACCCGTTATGCCGTCAACACGGCATTTTGCGGTGCTTGCACACAGTGGACATGTCTTGTGATGCTATGACCGCTTTTGACGGATGAGTTGATCGTAGTTGACCGCGAAGGGGTGGCGTCACCGTGCCGGCCAGTACAGCGCCTCAAGTGCCACCCCAGTCCGTTCAGCCGGCCTCGGCCGTCCCCCAGGGGGCCCACCAGGGGAGCCAGAGCACCCACGGGGCTCTGGGCGCCCCGGGGCCCCTGCGGGAGGCCTCGCCCGGTGTCGCCCCCTCAGGTCCCGGCCAGGGCCCTCAGGCCGCCCCCGCCGACGAGATCCAGACCGAGACCCCCGACCCCGCCGCCCCGCCCGCCAGAACCCGCGGGGCGGACACCAGAGCCCTCACGCAGGTGCTCTTCGGGCAGCTCAAGGGGCTGGAGCGCGGGACCCCGGAGCACGGGCGCGTCCGGGCCGCCCTCATCGAGGCGAACCTCCCGCTGGTGCGGTACGCCGCCGCCCGCTTCCGGAGCCGTAACGAGCCGATGGAGGACGTCGTCCAGGTCGGCACCATCGGCCTCATCAACGCCATCGACCGCTTCGACCCGGAACGCGGCGTCCAGTTCCCCACTTTCGCGATGCCCACCGTCGTCGGCGAGATCAAGCGCTACTTCCGCGACAACGTCCGCACCGTCCACGTCCCCCGCCGGCTGCACGAGCTCTGGGTCCAGGTCACCGGCGCCACGGAGGATCTGACGACCGCTCACGGGCGCTCCCCCACCACCGCCGAGATCGCGGAGCGGCTGAAGATCTCCGAGGACGAGGTGCTCGCCTGCATCGAGGCCGGACGCTCGTACCACGCCACCTCCCTGGAGGCCGCCCAGGAGGGCGACGGACTCCCGGGGCTCCTCGACCGGCTCGGTTACGAGGACCCCGCGCTCGCCGGTGTCGAGCACCGCGACCTCGTACGCCACCTCCTCGTCCAGCTCCCCGAGCGCGAGCAGCGCATCCTTCTCCTGCGCTACTACTCCAACTTGACCCAGTCTCAGATCAGCGCCGAACTAGGCGTCTCCCAGATGCATGTGTCAAGGCTCCTGGCCAGAAGTTTCGCCCGACTGAGGTCCGCAAACAGGATCGAGGCGTAACCGGAACGGGTAGACCGTCAGGACAGCGGTTCTGACGGCATAAATGGCTCACACCCCTTGTTTCCAGGGCGGATTCGGCGTTGAGATGTCGACATGTCACTACAGCGTGTTGCCGACATGTGACATTCTGCTCGAAGCGCGTTTGCCGCAGCCCCGCCTCCGGTATTCAGGTGGAGGCTGCGTTCCTCCGATGGTCGCGGCCACCGCGACCGTCCGCGACCTCAAGGGGGTGGCATGTCCGAAGAACAGGGCAGCTCGAAGGTGCTCACGCTCACCAAGAGCGTGCCGGCACCCGCCGTGCTCACCAGCTCGCCGGAAGCCATCGACACCCGCACTCTGTCCCGCTCCCTGTTCCTGCGGCTCGCCGCGCTCGGCCCCGCCTCGGGTCCCGACGGAACGGACAGTCCGGAGCGGACCTACGTGCGGGACACACTCATCGAGCTGAACCTCCCGCTGGTGCGGTACGCCGCGGCGCGGTTCCGTAGCCGCAACGAGCCGATGGAGGACATCGTCCAGGTCGGCACCATCGGCCTGATCAAGGCGATCGACCGGTTCGACTGCGAACGGGGCGTGGAGTTCCCGACCTTCGCGATGCCGACCGTCGTCGGGGAGATCAAACGCTTCTTCCGCGACACCTCCTGGTCCGTCCGGGTCCCCCGGCGCCTCCAGGAGCTGCGGCTCGCGCTGACGAAGACCAGCGACGAGCTGGCGCAGAAGCTCGACCGCTCCCCGACCGTGCCCGAGCTCGCCCGGGCCCTCGGCGTCTCCGAGGAGGACGTGGTCGACGGCCTCGCCGTCGGCAACGCGTACACCGCCTCCTCGCTCGACTCCCCCTCCCCCGAGGACGACGGCGGCGAGGGCTCCCTCGCGGACCGCCTCGGCTACGAGGACGCGGCGCTGGAGGGCGTCGAGTACCGGGAGTCCCTCAAGCCGCTGCTGGCCAAACTCGCCCCGCGCGAGCGGCAGATCATCATGCTGCGGTTCTTCGCCAACATGACCCAGTCGCAGATCGGCGAGGAGGTCGGCATCTCCCAGATGCACGTCTCCCGGCTGCTCACCCGCACCCTCGCCCAGCTCCGGGAAGGGCTCATCTCCGACTGAGGCCTGCACGAGGGTTCCGATGTGACGGGGCGTCAGCCACACTGGCGCGATGCCGCGTCCGACGCCTCAGAACCCTCGGGTACGCCCCGCACGCCGGCCCCTCGGCCGCCGAGGCACCCTGATCGCCGCCTCGGCGGCCGCGCTCTGCCTGGGCGGCGGCCTCCTGGCCGGATGCGGGGGTGGCCCCGGCGGCGGTTACGCGGCCGTGGGCGCGGCCGGCGGCGGGCCGGAGGGCGGACGGGCCTCCGGTCCCCCTGGAGACGTGACGCTGGTCCCGTTGGACGGCGAGGGGGAAGAGGGGCGTCCCGGCGGCGGAGAGCGGTCCCCGGGGCGGTCGCCGGAAGGGCCCTCAGAGGGGTCACCGTCGCCCGGCGGTGCTGCCGCAGAGCCTGTGGGCGATGAGGGGCGTACGGGGGCGGGCCCGGCGCCGGCAGGGTCGCCCGGGTCGTCCGCCGGCCCCGGAGCCAGGGCGGGGAGCGGGGGCGGCGGGGGGCCTGCGAACGTGCCGGGTGAGGGCCGTCCGTCCCCGACCGGCCCCGGGGGCCGACCTTCTCCGACGCCTCAGACGCCTCGGCCGGGCAAGCCCGCCGAGCCCTCGCCGCCGGGCAGCCCCGGACCCGGCACGCCCCCTTCCCCGGCCGCCCCGGCCTCGCTGGCCCTCAGCGCTCCTCAGCGGGCGGCGGCGGACCGGCGGTGGTGCGAGCGGGTGACCGTGGAGTTCCGCAACACCGGTGGCTCCCCGGCCCGTTCCGGGACCGTCACCTTCGCCACGCACGTCATCGGGGCCCTCGGCGTCGACTGGGCCACCATCAGGACCAGCCAGCCGTTGCCCTCGCCCATCGCGGCCGGTTCCACGCGCTCGGAGACGTACACCGTCTGCCTGGAGTCCTGGCGCGTCCCCCTGGGCATGCGCGTGGAGACCCGGGACGTCTCCGCCGTCTGGGAGTGAGGCCGGAGGACCGGGGGCCGCCGAGGGAGGAGAAGAGCCGCCGGAGGGAAGAGGAAACGCCCGTGGCGTGGCAGCGGGCGCGCGGTGCGGGTCCGCCGTCCGCCCCACGGGCGTTCCGGTCGTACGGAAGTCGAGAAGCCGTACGGGAGTTGCACGCCCCCGTACCGAAGTGCGACCCCGTGCCGAGGTCGTACCGGCCTCGTAAGAGGTCCTGCGAGGCCGTGCGGAAGCCGTACAGGTTCTCACCGGCTCGTACGGAAGCCGTACCGAAACCGTGCGGGCCTCACCAGCCCGTACGGAAGCCGTACAGGGCCCCTACGCAGCCGATGGGTTGCGGTCGGGTCGGTCAGCTCAGGGCGAGCCACGCCACCGCGCCGAGGATCACGACGACCGCGACGACCGCCGCGATCACCCCGACTCTCGGGCCGGACGAGGTCGCGGCCGGCTGCGCGTGGCGCTGCGGCTCGCCCTCGTCGACGAAGGCGCGGAACATCTGCGTGCTGCCCGCCGGATCAGGGGTGCCCTCGGGGCCCGGCTGAGGGGCGTGGGGGTTGTGTGCCATGGGGCAGGACCCTAGCGAACTCGGGCCTGCCGCCCAACCCCCGGGGGCGTCCGGCGGCCCGTCCGACCAGCGGCGGAGAGCCGGGCAGCGGATGCAGGAGCGGGCTTGACCGGGGGTCTACGGAGGCTTTGGTGTTCCTTTACTTCTGCAAGGCCCTTTTCGTTTGCCTGTAGCAACCAACGGCTTCTATGGTTGCTCTAAGCAACAACATGGCCGGTGATGCGACCGGCGACATGACCGGCAACACAGTCATCGGTGCGCTGGAGGTTCCGTGGCCGCGCGGAGTCGGTACGAGGAACTGGCCCGGCAGCTCAGCGCTGTCGGGGCCGTCAAGCGGGGGCTCGCCCGCGCACTGCCCCCCGAGTGTCCCGGCGGCTCCGCCGCCGTGCTGACGCTCCTGGACCGGCACGGCGAGATGCGGCTCAGCAGGCTCGCCGAGCTGATGGCCGTGGACCTCTCGGTGACCAGTCGCCACGTGGCCCATGTGGCCGAGCACGGCTGGATCGAGCGGTCCCCCGACCCGGCGGACAAGCGGTCCCGCATCCTGCGGCTGACCGCCGGAGGCCACGCGCAGCTCGACGAGCTGACGCGGCGGACCACCGACGTGTTCGCCCGCAACCTCTCGGACTGGTCCGACGACGACGTCGGCCGGCTCAACGAGCTGCTGTCCCGGCTGCGCGACAGCTTCGCCTGTCGCGGACCCGGTGGCTGCGCCCCGGGAAGCCACTCCGGCGAGTGCCGGAACGGCTCGATCGACGACGCGTACACCCGTACATCTGTTTAGCAGAAGCAAATACGCACGGATAAGGAACTCAATGGCTACGACCACACCGACCGGTGTGCGGGGCGGCCACGCCAAGCACGGAGGTCATGGAGGCCACGCGAGCCCCGGCGGCTCCGCAGGCTCCGGCGTCTCCGACGGCACGCCGATGACACACCGCCAGATCATGGAGGCGCTGACCGGGCTGCTGCTCGGCATGTTCGTCGCGATCCTGTCGTCGACGGTCGTCTCCAACGCCCTCCCCGAGATCATCTCCGACCTCGGCGGCGGCCAGAGCGCCTACACCTGGGTCGTCACGGCCTCGCTGCTGGCCATGACCGCCACCACCCCCCTCTGGGGCAAGCTCTCGGACCTCTTCAGCAAGAAGCTGCTGGTCCAGATAGCCCTGATCATCTACGTCCTGGGCTCGGTCGTCGCCGGGCTCTCCACCAGCAGCGGCATGCTCATCGCCTGCCGGGTGGTCCAGGGCATCGGCGTCGGCGGTCTCTCCGCCCTCGCGCAGATCGTCATGGCCGCGATGATCGCCCCGCGCGAGCGCGGCCGCTACAGCGGCTACCTGGGCGCCGTCTTCGCGGTCGCCACCGTCGGCGGCCCGCTGCTCGGCGGTGTCATCACCGACACCAGCTGGATGGGCTGGCGCTGGTGCTTCTACGTGGGTGTGCCGTTCGCGGTCATCGCCCTCGTCGTGCTCCAGAAGACCCTGAAGCTCCCCGTCGTCAAGCGCGAGGGCGTCAAGGTCGACTGGTCCGGTGCGTTCTTCATCAGCGCCGCCGTCTCGCTGCTGCTGATCTGGGTGACCTTCGCGGGCGACAAGTACGACTGGCTGTCCTGGCAGACGTACGTGATGGTCGCGGGCTCGGTCCTGCTCGGCCTGGTCTTCGTCCTCGTCGAGTCGCGCGCCGCCGAGCCGATCATCCCGCTGCGCCTCTTCCGTAACCGGACCATCACCCTTGCCTCCGTCGCCTCGCTCTTCGTCGGCATCGCGATGTTCGCGGGCACGGTCTTCTTCAGCCAGTACTTCCAGCTCGCGCGCGGCAAGTCGCCGACCATGTCCGGCGTCATGACCATCCCGATGATCGCGGGGCTCTTCCTCTCCTCGACCGTCTCCGGCCAGATCATCACCAAGACCGGCCGCTGGAAGGCCTGGCTGGTCAGCGGTGGGTTCCTGGTCACGGCCGGGCTCGGACTGCTCGGCACGATCCGCTACGACACCGAGTACTGGCACGTCGCCGCCTACATGTTCGTCATGGGCCTCGGCATCGGCATGATGATGCAGAACCTGGTCCTCGCCACGCAGAACCAGGTCGCCCCCGAGGACCTCGGCTCCGCCAGCTCCGTCGTCACCTTCTTCCGCTCCCTCGGCGGTGCGATCGGCGTCTCGGCGCTCGGTGCCGTCCTCGGCAACCGCGTCACCCACTACGTGCAGGACGGCCTCGCCGCACTCGGCCCCGAGGGCGCCAAGCTCGGCCACGGCGGTACCGGCGGCGGGGGCATCCCCGACCTGGACAAGCTGCCCGAGCCGTTCCGCCTGGTCATGGAGGCCGCGTACGGGCACGGCGTCGGGGACGTCTTCCTCTACGCCGCCCCGTGCGCGCTGATCGCCTTCATCGTGACGCTCTTCATCAAGGAGGTCGCGCTGAAGAGCAACGCCACTGTGAGCGAGCCTCAGGAGACCGCCGGGGAGACCGCCTCGGAGTCCGAGGTTCCGGCCGCCGTGGAAGCCGGGGTTCCGGCCGCCGTCGGTGCCGCCGCTCTCGTCCCGGAGGGTGTGGCAGGAGTCACCTCCGTCGCCACGGACACGGTGTCCTCCGAGGCCGTGGCCCCGTACGGCTCCGGCCAGGGCACCCCCGTCCACGGCGTCGTGCGCGGCGCCGAAGGGGTTCCGGTCGCCCGCGCGGCCGTCACCCTGATCTCGCTGGACGGCCGTCAGCTCGGGCGGTCCGTCGCCCGGAACGACGGCGGGTACGGCCTGGACGCGCCGGGCTCCGGCAGCTACGTCCTGATCGCCTCCGCCGACGGTTTCCAGCCGCAGGCGTCCACGGTGGTCGTCGGCGCGGAGCCGCTGGCCTTCGACATCCTGCTCTCCGGTACGAGCGGACTGGCCGGGACCGTCAGGGCCGCCGAGTCCGGTGCGCCGGTCGAGGGCGCGATGGTCATCGTCACCGACGTCCGGGGCGATGTCCTGGCCACCGGAACCTCCGGCGGGGCGGGCGAGTTCGCGTTCGGCGAGCTGGTCCCGGGCTCCGTGACCGTCGCGGTCAACGCGGCCGGGTTCCGCCCGCTGGCGCTGCCGGTGGAGATCGGCGGGCAGGGCGTCACCCGCGTCGAGGCCGCGCTGCGGGCCGGTGCGCTGGTCCGGGGCACCGTGCGGGCCGGGGCCGCCCTGTCGCCGCTGGCCGACGCCCGGGTCACGCTGATCGACGCGGCGGGCAACGTGGTCGCCACCGCGACGACCGGCGAGGACGGCGCGTACGCCTTCACCGACCTGGACGCGGGCGAGTACTCGGTCGTCGCGACCGGCTACCCGCCGGTGGCGGGCGCGGTGACCGTGACCGGCACGGGGATCGACGGACACGACGTCGAGCTCTCCCACCCGGGTGAGTGACCGTCCCTGGGTCTTTCCCGCCCGGGCGAGTGACCGGCCCTCGGTCTCTCCCGCCCCGGCGAGTGACCGGCCCTCGGATTGATCCTTCCCTCACCCGCGCGCGTGCCCCTTGGGGAGAGCGCGTGAACACGTGAAGGGATCGCAAAGCCCCCTGGCCGGGCAGTACTTCTTGCGGAGAGGCTGTCGCGGCCGGGTGGAAAGGGGCCCCGGTGGTGGGTACGGCAGGCAGGGGACGGCCTGCCGTACCCACCCCGGGGCCCGACTCATGTGGCCCCCGGGGCCATGGAGCCAGGAGTAGGAGAGAGATACGTATGGGACTTCGCGCACAGGTACGGACGCGGGACGGCTGGGCGGTCCAGCACGCCGTCGTGACGGTCACCGACATGACCGGCACCCAGGTGCTGCGGGCCGCGGCCGACGAGGACGGGGCCGTCCGCACGGACGGGTCCCTGCCGGCCGGCGCGTACACGGTCATCGTCACGGCGGTCGGGTACGCCCCCGCCGCCTCCACCGCCCTCGTCACGGCGAGCGGCCGGATCGAGGGCGGGCAGATCGTCCTGGCCCGGCAGGGCGGGATCGCGCTGCCGCCGCCGGGCACCTGGTCGCTGGATCCCGCCCACTCCTCGGTCGGCGCGGTCGCCCGGCACCTCGGGATCTCCAGCGTGCACGGGCGGTTCACCGACTTCGCCGGGCGTATCGAGATCGCCCAGGACGTCTCCCGCTCCCGGGTCGACGCGGTGATCGGTGCGGCGAGCATCGACACCGGCAACACCATGCGGGACAAGCACCTGCGCTCCCCCGACTTCCTGGACGTCGACCGCTACCCGGAGATCACCTACCGCTCCACCGGCCTCACCCCGGCGGGACCCGACCGCTGGACCGTCCACGGCGAGCTGACCATGCACGGCGTCAACCGCCCCGTCGACCTCGACCTGACCTACCTCGGCACCGGACCCGACCCGTGGGGCGGGGTGCGCGCCGCCTTCCACGCCACCGCCGAACTGCGCCGCGACGACTTCGCGATGAACTACAACCAGGTCGTCCAGGCCGGTATCTCGGCCATCGGGACCACCCTGCGCGTGGAGCTGGACATCCAGGCCGTCCAGGGCGAGGCGGTGCCGGGGTAGCCGGAGGGGACACGGAGGACCGCCGGTGGAGGGGGCGGATGCGGTGGGCCCGGTGGACGGGGGTCGGCTCCGGCTGCGGTGGTTCGCTGCCTCCGTCCGGCGCCCGCGCGGTCGTAGGGTGGGGCCATGGCTCCCCAGATCGCGACCAACACCACCGTGGACCTCGATGAGTTGCTGGCGTTCGTACGCCCCCGGCACCGGGCGGTCCTGCTGACCACCCGGGCCGACGGCCGCCCCCAGGGCTCCCCGCTGACCTGCGGGGTCGACGATGCGGGGCGGCTGGTCATGTCGACGTACCCCGAGCGCGCCAAGACCCGGAACGCCAAGCGGGACGAGCGGGTCAGCGTGATCGTCCTCTCCGACGCGTGGGACGGGCCGTGGGTGCAGATCGACGGTACGGCGGAGGTGCTCGACGCCCCGGAATCGGTCGAGCCGCTCGTCGAGTACTTCCGGAACATCTCGGGTGAGCATCCGGACTGGGACGAGTACCGGGCCGCCATGGTGAAGCAGGGCAAGTCGATCATCCGGGTCACCCCGGAGCGCTGGGGGCCCGTCGCGACCGGCGGCTTCCCGGCCCACCTGGCGCCGGGGCGCTGATGCCCGGTCCGGGGACGGTGCCGGGGACGGTTCCCGGGGAGGGGCGGGGACTGCCCTCGCCGGAGCTTCTCGCACGGGCCCGGCTGCTGGTCGCGCCCGGGCTGAGCGCCTCTCTCGTACGGGAGTTGGAGCGGATCGCCGGGCGGGACGCCGAGCCGTCGGCGGACGGCGTGACGGCGGGCGGGCCGCTTCTCTGTGTGGGGGCCGCGCTGCCCGACGGCCTGCCTACCGGCCGGCTGCTCTGGTTCCACAGCGTCAACGCCGGTACGGACCCCCTGCTCGCCGCGGGACCGTGGCCCGCCGGAGCGCTGCTGACCCGGACCGTGGGGCGGATGGGCGAGCGGATCGCCCAGTACGTCCTGGGCTGGGTGCTCGCCGAGTGCCAGGCCGTTCCCGAGTACGTCGCCCAGCACGCCCGCGCCGAGTGGCGGCGGCTCCCCACGGAGCTGGTCGCCGGGCAGACCGCCCTCGTCTACGGCACCGGGCGGATCGGCGGGGCCGTCGCCGCGCTGTTGCGGGGCTGCGGGGTGCGGACGGTGGGGGTGGGCCGGACCGTGCGGACCGGGGCGCCCCCGGCGGGCTTCGACCGGGTGATCGGGGCGGAGGAGGACCCGGAGGCGGAGGTGGAGGAGCTGGCGGGGGCACGGTGGGTCATCGCCGCGCTGCCGTCGACCGGGGCGACGGAGGGGTTCTTCGGGGCGGGCCGGTTCGCGGCGGTGCGGGGCGCCACGTTCGTCAACGTGGGGCGGGGCGCGACCGTGGACCCGGTGGCGCTGGAGGGCGCGCTGCGGGGCGGTGGGGTGCGGCGCGCGGTGCTGGACGTGCTGCCCGAGGAGCCCGCCGCGCCCGGCGACCCGGTCTGGCGGCTGCCCCGTACGGTCATCACCTCGCACTCCGCGGGGATCACCGCCGATGAGGACGTGGCCCAGGACTTCGCCGCCTGCTGGGAGGCCGTGGCGTCGGGCCGCCGGCCGGAGCTGGCGGTGGACGTGGGGCGCGGTTACTGAGGTCGCCGGTCTCGGTCGGCGGCAATCCGGACGGGGCGCGGCTGATGAGATCGTCGGCCATGGTGAGCGGCGATCGGCATGGGACGCGGTTACCGAGGTCGCCGGCCACGGTGGGCGGCAATCCACATGGGGCGCGGCTGATGAGGTCGCCGGCCACGGTGAGCGGCATGGGACGCGGTTACCGAGGTCGCCGGCCACGGTCGGCGGGGGTGGCCGGGGATCCCGTCCGTTCGCGCATCGCCTCGATGCCCGCGATCAGCAGGTCCAGGGCGAAGACGAAGTCCCGCTCCCGCATCTCCTCGACCGTGTCGCCGCCCCGGGCCGCCATCAGGTCGTCCGAGGCCTCGACGACCTGCCGCAGGTGCGGCTGGGACCGGATCGTGCCCATCGCGTGCCGGTGGTACGCGTCCTGGGTGAGCCCCGTCGCGTCACACCGCGCCTTGAAGTGCCCCTCGACCGTGCCGAATCCGTACACGAACTGGAAGACCGCCGAGAGCGCGCCCGTCTGCCGTTCCAGGGGCAGGCCGGTGGCCCGGATGACGTCCATGACGGCGGACGAGAACAGCACCGAGTTCGGGCCGATGTTGAGGAACGTCCCGGCGAGCGGGGAGATCCAGATGTGCCGCACGATCAGCTCGCGGTAGTCGCGGGCGAGTTCGCGCAGCCGGTCCCGCCAGTCGGCGTCCTCGCGCGGCGGGGCGATCTCCGCGTAGACCGAGTCGAGCGCCAGCTCCAGGAGGTCGTCCTTGGTGTCGACGTACCAGTAGAGGGACATCGCGGTGACGTCCAGTTCGGCGGCGAGCCGGCGCATGGAGAACTTGGCGAGCCCCTCGGCGTCCAGCAGCCGTACGGACGCCTCGGTGATCCGGTCGCGGTCCAGGCCCGCCGGGGACTCGGTGCGGCGGGAGCGCGACGGGGCCCGTCGGTCGAGCCACACACTGGTCCGCGCGGGGC
Organism: Streptomyces araujoniae; assembly: GCF_050871195.1. Lineage (NCBI taxonomy): Bacteria > Bacillati > Actinomycetota > Actinomycetes > Kitasatosporales > Streptomycetaceae > Streptomyces > Streptomyces araujoniae. The sequence continues at coordinate 4,049,331 of NZ_CP194070.1, read as the reverse complement.
TCTTCGCGGGGTCGGACGCGGACACCATGGCGCACACTCTCCTCGTCTTACGGGGCCGCCCCCGCCGGTACGGTACGGCCCTGCCCTCGCGGGGCCGCCCCCGCCGTACGGTCCTGCCGCCTGACGGCTGCTGATGTTCGCCCGTCGGCTGCCGGCCGCCGGGAGGACGTACGTAACGGATGCTTACCGTCCGGTACGTACGTCGTCCCCGATGCTATGCCGCCGGTCCCGTCGATTCTGCCCGCCCTCCGGCCGTCCCAGGCCCCTCACCGGCCCGGTCTTCACGGCCGCCCCGCCCGCCCGGGCCGCTCGGGGCCCCGCCCGGGCCGTTCCGGCCGGCCCGACCGGGCACCCGGTCGGGCTTCCCCGCCCCGTCGGGCTCTCCCGCCCGACCGGGCTTCCCCGCCCGGCCGGAGCTCCCCGCCCCGCCGGTCGCCGCCTCCGCCCGTTCGGCCCGGCGCAGCAGCAGCGCCGCCAGCAGCCCGCCCGCCAGCACCGCCACCGCGCCCACCAACTGGCTCGTCTCCAGGCCCGACGCGAACGCGTCCTTGATGACCGCGCGCTCCCCCGGCCCGTCGGCGGCGGCCAGGGCGGCGGGCAGCGACGCAGCCCCCACGGCGGCCGGTACGAGGGCGGCGAAGCGGATGTTCAGGACCGCGCCCAGCACCGCCACCCCGAGGCCGTTGCCGAACTCCGCCAGCGTGCCGTTGACCCCCGCGCCCACCCCGGCCTTCTCCGGCGGGATGGCGCTCATGATGGCGTTGGCCATCGCGGGCATCGCGAGGGCGATCCCCGCGCCCATGACGACCAGGCCGAGCAGCATCCCGGTGTAGCCGTCCCGGCCGAGCACCGCGACGGCCGCGAGACCGGCCGCCAGCGCGCTCATCCCGGCCGCGATCGTCGCGGGCGTCCCCAGCCTCGGGACGAGCCGGGCGCCCAGGCCGGTCAGGTTGAGGGCGACCACGGTCAGCGCCATCGGCGCCGTCCTCAGACCGGCTTCCAGCGGTCCGTACCCGAGCACGAACTGAAGGTGCTGCGTCAGCAGGAAGAGGGAGCCGCCCATCCCGAAGGCGACCAGGATCGCGCCCGCCACCGCGCCGATGAACTTCTGGTTCCGGAAGAAGTGCATGTCGAGCATCGGGTAGGGGATGCGCAGCTCCCACAGGACGAACCCGGCGAGCACCACGACCCCGGCGAGCGCCGTCAGCAGCACCCGGGCCGACGACCAGCCGTGCTCGGGGCCGGAGATGATCGCGAACACGACCGCCGTCATCCCGACCGTGGAGAGCAGCGCGCCGAGCAGGTCGGGCCGGTCCCCGCGCGGGTTCCTGAACTCCGGTACGAGCCGCACGACGGCGACCAGGCCGATCAGGGCGACCGGGATGTTGATGAGGAAGATCGCGCCCCACCAGAAGTGGTCGAGCACGAGCCCGCCGACGAGCGGGCCCGCCGCGAACCCGAGGGAGTTGACGGTGGCCCAGAGGCCGATCGCCCTGACCCGCTCGGAGTCGTCGAAGATCTGCACGACGACGGCGAGTGTGGTGGTGATCAGCAGCGCGCCCCCGACCCCCATCCCGGCGCGGGCCGCGATGAGCTGGCCGGAGGACTGGGCGAGCCCGGCCGCCAGCGAGCCGATGCCGAACAGGGCGAGCCCCACGGCCAGCATCTTCTTGCGTCCGTAGCGGTCGGCGGAGCTGCCCGCCGTGAGCAGCAGACCGGACTGGACCAGCGAGTAGGCGTTGATCATCCACTGCACATCGGCGGTGGAGGCGTCCAGCTCCGTGGTGAGGGAGGGGATCGCCACGTTGAGGACGGTGTTGTCGAGCAGCACGGTGAGCTGGGCGAGGCAGATGACGCCAAGGATCAGCCAGCGCTGCGGATGCCCCTGAGGGGCCGGTTCGGTTCGCGGTGCGGCGGGCGCCGTCATGCGGGCTCTCCTTCGTCGGTCTCGGGTGTCCCTGTGTCCGGCGCGGCCGCTGGGCGGACCGGCAGGCGGACGGAGCGGGTGCCGCCCGCCCGCTCGGACGGCGCACAGACGTTCGTTACGGAGCACAGACGCTCGTACGGTGTATAGGACGTGGACGTCGTACACCGTAAGGCAGTCCTTTTACGGCGTACAAGTCAATTGGGGTGCCGCCCCCGGCCGTGTCGATGGGCCCCGCGCGACCCGAGCGATACGGTTCCGACGCCTGTGCGCGATCCCCGCCGACCCGACCGGAGAGAGCCATGTCACCGCATCGCCGTATCCCGCAACTCCTTCTCGCCGCCGCCCTGTCGGCGACCCTGATCGGCTCCCCGGCCGCCACCGCGGCCACTCCCGGCCGCGGGGTTCCGCTGCGGGTGGCCACGTACAACATCCATGCCGGGGCGGGCATGGACAACGTCTTCGATCTCGACCGGCAGGCCGACGAACTCCGTCTGCTGGGCGCCGATGTGATCGGCCTTCAGGAAGTCGACCGGCACTGGGGCGCCCGCAGCGAGTGGCGCGATCTCGCGGGCGAGCTGGCACAGCGGCTGGGCATGTACGTGTTCTTCGCCCCGGTCTACAGCCTGGACCCGGCCCGACCGGGCGGCCCCCGGGCCGAGTTCGGGGTGGCCGTGCTGTCCCGGTACCGGATCGTGAGCGCCGAGAACCACGAGATCACCCGCCTCTCGACCCAGGACCCGGACCCGGTCCCCGCCCCCGCTCCGGGGTTCGCGGAGGCCGTCGTGCGGGTGGAGGGGCGGTCCCTGCACGTGTACGTCACCCACCTCGACTACCGCCCGGACCCCGCCGTACGGACCGCCCAGGTCGCCGACACCCGGCGGATCATGGCCGGGGACCGGGGCCCGAAGGTCCTGCTCGGCGACTTCAACGCGGAGCCCGGCGCCCCGGAGCTGGCCCCGCTGTGGGAGGGGCTGACGGACGCCGACCCGGGGGCGCCGACCTTCCCTGCGCGGGACCCGGTCAAGCGGATCGACTACGTGGCGGTGGCGAAGGGGACGGCCGAGGTGCGGCGCGCCTGGGTGCCGGAGAGCGCCGCCCCGGGCCACGCCTCGGACCACCGGGCGGTCGTGGCGGACCTGGTGGTGCGGGGACGGTGAGCGCGGACGCCGGGGGCCGGTGAGCGGGGCGAGTCCGGAGTCTGATCCTTTACGGTCGTGGCGCTCTCTTTCGGCGGCCGACGACGTCTTACAGTCCGAGCACCGCTCATGGACCGCTGCCCACGGGGGACGCACCAAGGAGGGCGGACTCACGCCCGAGCACGCGGTACGGAGAAAGGCCCGCCCATGAGCACCCCGCACGGACTGCAGGACCTGCTGGACACCCATACCGCCCGGGGATCCGCGCCGGGAGCGGTGGCGCTGGTCGCCCGGGGCGACCGGAGGGGCCAGGGCGGCCGGGGCGAGCGGGTGGAGGTGGCGGTGGCCGGCTCGGCCACGCTCGCCGGGAGCACGCCCATGCGCCGGAACTCCCTCTTCCGCCTCGCCTCGGTCACCAAGCCGATCGTCGCGGCCGCCGCCATGACCCTGGTCGAGGACGGCGTGATCGCCCCCGCCGACCCGGTCGCCGCCTGGCTCCCCGAACTGGCCTCGCCGCTGGTCGTGCGGACCCCGCAGAGCCCGGTGGACGACGTGGTGTCGGCGGTGCGCCCGATCACCGTCCTCGACCTGCTGACCTTCCGGGCCGGGTACGGCTTCCCGTCCGACTTCGCGCTCCCCGCCGTCGCCCCACTGTTCGCCGAGCTGAAACAGGGCCCGCCCCGGCCGCAGGACGTGCCCGGGCCGGACGCCTGGATGGCCGCGCTCTCCCGTATCCCGCTGCTCCACCAGCCGGGCGACGGCTGGCTCTACAACACGTGCTCCGACATCCTCGGGGTCCTCGTGGCCCGCGCCGCCGACCGGCCGCTGCCCGCCTATCTGGCGGAGCGGCTGTTCGAGCCCCTCGGCATGGCGGACACCGGCTTCTCCGTGGCGCCCGGTGCGCTGGACCGGTTCACCGGCTACTACCGTGCGGGGGAGGGGAGTCCGGCGGGCGGTCCGGAGCTGGTGGACGCGCCGGACGGGCAGTGGAGCCGGCCGCCCGCCTTCCCCTCCGGAGCCGGGGGGCTGGTCTCGACCGTCGACGACTGGTGCGCCTTCGGCCGGATGCTGCTCGCCGGGGGCCTGGCGGACGACGGGCACCGGGTGCTGGCCGCGGAGTCCGTACGCCAGATGCTCACCGACCACCTCACCCCGGCCCAGCGCGCGGAGAGCGGGCTCTTCACGGAGGGCCAGGGGTGGGGGTTCGGCGGCTCGGTGGACGTGGAGATCACGGCCCCGTGGAACGTACTCGGCCGCTACGGCTGGATCGGCGGCACCGGCACCTCGGCCCACGTCATCCCGTCCACCGGTACGGTCGCCGTCCTGCTCACGCAGATGGAGCTGGCCGGACCCGCCGCACCGCGCCTGATGCGGGACTTCTGGACGTACGCGGCCGGGTTCTGATCCCGGCCCGCCGGGAGCCCGGCCACCGAGAACCGGTCGCCGGGGCCCGGCCGCGTACGCCGTGATCCATCAACTGACCGGCTGCGTCAGGTCGTAGAAGGTGGCGCTGCCGACGGTGACCTCGGTGAAGTTCTCCGTCACCCAGGCCGAGATCTGGGAGGAGGTGCCGGAGCCGCCCATGCCGCCCCCGCCTTCTCCGCCGCCCATGCCGCCCCCGCCCATGCCGCCGCCCGAGACGAAGTAGTGGATCCTGCCCTCCTCCACGTACTTCTTGAACTGGGCGAGCGTCGGTGACGGGTCGCTGCCGTTGAAGCCGCCGATGGCCATCACCGGCTCTCCGGTGGCGAGTTGGTAGCTGGCGGCGTTCTGGGCGCCGATGGCGGCGGCGGCCCAGGTGTAGTCGTCCGCGTCCTTCGCCAGGAGGGCCTCCGCCTCGGCGGAGACGGACGCGCCGTTGAGCAGCCCGCCCATACCGCCACCGCCGCCGCCCCTCATGCCCTCACCGGGGGAGGTCGGCATGCCACCGGCCGGCATGCCACCGGTGGCGTTGCCCTGCTGATTGCCCTGGCCCTGACTGCCCTGTGCCTGGCCCTGCCCCTGACCGGGGAACTGCCCCTGGCCCTGGCCCGGGAACTGCGCCTGGCCGCCCGGCGGTTGCATCTGTGCGCCACCGCGCTGCCCGCGCCCGTCGCCGTCGCCCCCGTCCGGACCACCACCGGGTCCGCCCCGGCCGCCGCCACCGCCCGGCCCGCCCATCCCGAACCCGGCGCCCGACGGCCCCGCGGTCACGATCGACCCCTGGTGCCCCGTGCCCAACGTGCTGACGGTGTACGCGGCCGGCGCCGCCAGCGAGGCCGCGAAGCTCAGCCCCACCACCGCGAGGGCCAGCGCCCGGCCCCCCACGACGAGCAGCCCCGCGGCCCCCACCAGACCGCCCACGAGCACCGCCCACCGCAGCCACGGCAGGTACTCCGGGGTGCGGCCCAGCAGCACGTACGCCCAGACCACCGTCACCGCCACGGTCCCCGCGAGCACCGCCCTCGGCCACCAGGCGGCCCGCTCCTCCCAGAGCACCACGGCCCCCATGGCGACCAGCGCGGCGATGTAGGGGGCGAGGGCCACCGTGTAGTACTGGTGGAAGATCCCCGCCATGAAGCTGAACACGGCTGCGGTCATCACCAGCGCCCCGCCCCAGGCCAGGAACGCGGCCCGCGCGGAGTCGGTCCGGGCCGCCTTCCGGGTCAGCCAGAGACCGGCGAGCAGCAGGATCAGCGCGGCGGGCAGCAGCCAGGCGATCTGGCCGCCGACCTCGGAGTTGAACATCCGCCCGATGCCGGTCTCGCCCCAGCCGCCGCCACCGCCTCCACGGCCGCCACCGCCCCCGCCGACGCTGCCGGTCTCCTCACCGTTGATCCGGCCGAGGCCGTTGTAGCCGAAGGTCAGCTCCAGGAACGAGTTGTTCTGCGAACCGCCGACGTACGGCCGCGACGACGCGGGCATCAGCTCCACGATCGCCACCCACCAGCCACCGGCGAGGACCATCGTCAGTGCGGACAGGGCGAGTTGGCCGAGCCTCTTCCGTACGGAAACGGGCGCGCACACCGCGTACAGCAGGGCCAGCGGCGGCAGGATCAGGAACGCCTGGAGGGTCTTCGTCAGGAACGCGAGCCCGACGGCCGCCCCCGCCCAGAGCAGCCACTTCGTCCGCCCGTCCTCCAGCGCCCGCAGCACGCACCACACGGTGACGGTCATCAGCAGGGCGAGCAGCGCGTCCGGGTTGTTGAAGCGGAACATCAGCGCGGCGACCGGCGTCAGCGCGAACACGCCGACCGCGATCAGCCCGGCGACCGGCCCGAACCGGCGGCGTACGGCGGTGTTCAGCACGGCCGCCGTGGCGACGCCCATCAGGACCTGGGGGGCGAGGATCGCCCAGGAGTTGAGGCCGAAGAGCCGCACGGACAGGGCCATCGGCCAGAGGGCGGCCGGGGGCTTGTCGACGGTGATGGCGTTGGCCGCGTCCAGCGAGCCGAAGAAGAAGGCCTTCCAGCTCTGGCTGCCGGCCTGGACGGCGGCGGAGTAGAAGGAGTTGGCGTATCCGGAGGCGCTGAGGTTGACGAAGTAGGCGACCCCGACGGCCAGGAGGAGCCCGTACAGCGCGGGGCGTGCCCAGCGGGGGCCGGCCCCCGCTCGGGGTGGCGGCGCGGGGGCCGGGATCGAGGGGACGGCGGCGGTGGTCGTGGTCATCGGAGGTCCTCGGAATCGGGGGCGCGGTGGGGCTCCGGGGTGCGGCGGGCACCGGCCGGGAAGACCCAGGCGCGCAGGAGCAGGAAGCGGAGCACGGTGGCGGCGAGGTTGGCGGTGATCAGCACGGCCAACTCGGCGCTGTGGGACGGCGATCCGGAGGCCGCCCCGAGCGCGGCGAGCGAACCGCTGGTCAGGGCGAGGCCGATCGCGAAGACGACGAGCCCCTGGGCCTGATGGCGTACGGCCCCGCGACGGCCGCGTACGCCGAAGGTGAGACGGCGGTTGGCGGCGGTGTTGGCGACGGCGGAGACCAGGAGCGCGGCCCCGTTCGCGACCTGCGGGCCGACGCCGAGCCGGAAGAGGGAGTACAGGGCGAGGTAGAAGAGGGTGGAGAGGACCCCGACGACGCAGAACCCGACCAGTTGGCGGGCCAGTCCGCGCGGCACCCCGGTCAGCGCCCGGTCGCGCGGGTCGTCCCCGAAGGGCCGGGCAAGCCGGTCCAGCGGCAGCGCGCCGACGGCCAGCGCCCGCCCCACCCGCCACACGCCTTTCAGGTCCTCGGTGGCCGTCCGCACGATGTGGACGGTGGAGTCGGGGTCGTCGATCCAGTCGACGGGCACCTCGTGGATGCGCAGCCCGGCCCGCTCGGCCAGGACCAGCAGCTCGGTGTCGAAGAACCAGCCGCTGTCCTCCACCATCGGCAGCAGCCGCTCGGCCACCTCGCTCCGGATCGCCTTGAACCCGCACTGGGCGTCACTGAACCCGGCGGCGAGGGAGGAGCGCAGGATGAGGTTGTAGGCGCGCGAGATGAACTCCCGCTTGGACCCGCGTACCACCCGCGCACTCCGGGCGAGCCGGGAGCCGATGGCCAGGTCGGAGTGGCCGGAGATCAGCGGGGCGACCAGCGGGAGGAGGGCGTTGAGGTCGGTGGAGAGGTCGACGTCCATATAGGCGAGGACGGGTGCGTCGGAGGCCGACCAGACCGTACGGAGCGCCCGCCCGCGCCCCTTCTCCTCCAGCCGCACCGACCGCACCCCGCGCAGCTCCGCCGCGAGCGCGGCCGCCACGGCGGGGGTGGAGTCGGTGGACGCGTTGTCCGCGACGGTGATGCGGAAGGCGTACGGGAAGGTGCGCGAGAGGTGGTCGTGGAGGCGCAGGACGCAGGGGCGGAGGTCCTTCTCCTCGTTGTACACGGGGACGACGACGTCGAGCACGGGGGCACCGGAGGCGGCGGGATCCCGGAGGCCGGCCGGGAGGTGTTCCCGTACGGGCAGGTGTCCGCCCCTCTTCTCCGCGGTGCTCCCGGCTGTGCCGCCGTCCGCGCGATGGCTGCTGGGGAGGCTGTCGGTGGTCATGCTCCGACGTTCGCCAACCGCGCTGTCACACGGGTGTGGTGAGCCTGTCCCTGTCCTGTGAACCCTGGGGGGCGGCCGGTCCGGCACCCCCTGGCCCCTGGTGAGCGGCCGGTTCGGCGGGCAGCTCGACCGCGAAGACCGTACGGCCGGGCGCCGACTCCACCCGTACGCGCCCGCCGTGCGCGGAGACGACGGCCTGCACGATGGCGAGGCCGAGACCGGTGGAGCCGGTGGCCGTGGAACGGGTTGCCGTGGAGCCGGCCGGGCCGGCGGCCGTCGAGCCGGTGGAGGGCGTGGAGCCGGTGGCGGCGGTGGAGGCCGTGGTCTTCTCGGCGGCTGCCCCGCGGGTGCGGGAGGCGTCCCCGCGGGCGAACCGCTCGAAGACGTGCGGCAGCAGCTCGGCCGGGATCCCGGGCCCGTCGTCCCGTACCTCCAGCGTCACCGCCCCTGCGGTGGACCCGGGCGAGGGCGGCCGTACGGAGACGGTCACCGTGGTCCCCGCGGGGGTGTGGGTACGGGCGTTGGCCAGCAGGTTCACCAGGACCTGCTGGAGCCGGGCGGGATCGGCGCGTACGGTCACGGGCTCGTCGGGCAGCTCCAGCCGCCAGCGGTGGTGGGCGTCGTCCCCGGTCTCCACGGCGGCGTCCGCCACCCGGGCATCGCTCACCGCGTCCACGACCAACGGCAGCAGATCAGTGCTCTCGTACGAGAGCGGGCGTCCCGCATCGAGCCGGGCGAGCAGCAGCAGATCCTCCACCAGCCCGGTCATCCGGTCCGCCTCCGACTCGATCCGCCCCAGCGCGTGCCGGGTCACGGGGTCGGCGGCCGACGCGCCCCCGCCCGACGCACGCCGGGTCAGCTCGGCGTACCCCCGGATCGAGGCGAGCGGGGTGCGCAGCTCATGGCTGGCGTCCGCGACGAACTGCCGGACCCGGGTCTCGCTCTCCTGCCGGGCGGCCAGCGCCGAACCGACGTGGCCCAGCATCCGGTTGAGCGCCGCACCGACCTGCCCGACCTCGGTACGGGGGTCGGCCTCGGCGTCCGGGACGCGTTCGAGGAGCGCCACCTCACCGCTGTGGAGCGGGAGTTCGACGACCCGGGCGGCGGTGGCCGCGACCCGGCGCAGCGGACGCAGGGCGACCCCGACGAGGACGGTGCCCGCCAGGGAGGCGGCGACGAGCCCGGCCGCGGTGACGCAGACCTCGACGACGATCAGGGTGGTGAGGGCGCCGCTCACCTCGGCGGTGGGAATCCCGACGAGGACGGTCCGGCCCTCGGCGGTGGTGGCGGCCTCCACGCGGTAGCCGCCGAGGCCGGGCAGCTCGACGCTCCGGGCGTCCTCGCCGGTTCCCGGAGCCGCCGCCTCCAGCGCCCGCTGCTGCGCCGCCGTCAGGGGCTTGGCGCTCTCCTGGGAGCGGAGGCCGCTGTCCTCGACGACGACCTTCGACGCGGTGACGTCCCCGTCGTCGACGACGGCCCCGAACGTGCCGAGCGGCTGCCCGCCGCCCCCGATGAAGCCGAGCGGACCGGCGTCCCGCAGGGCCGTGGGCAGCAGCGCCTCGGGCACCACGCCCTCCGGTGCCGAACCCTCCGGCACCGGACCCGGCCCGGGCGGCCGCTCGGCGCGTACGGCGATGGAGTGGAGCTGGTCGTCGAGCTTGCCGTACAGGTAGCTGTGGAACGCTATGGCGGTGACGGACCCGATGACCGCCGCGACGACGGCGATCAGGGAGACGGCGGAGACCACGAGCCGGGTCCGCAGGGTCCACGGCCGCCGCAGCGCGCCCGGTCCCCGCAGGCGCCTACTCACCGGGCTTGATCAGATACCCCGCGCCGCGCCGGGTGTGGATCATCGGTGTCCGTCCGGCGTCGATCTTCTTGCGGAGGTAGGAGATGTAGAGCTCGACGACGTTGGCCTGGCCGCCGAAGTCGTAGTTCCAGACCCGGTCCAGGATCTGCGCCTTGCTGAGCACCCGGCGCGGGTTGCGCATCAGGAACCGCAGCAGCTCGAACTCGGTGGCGGTCAGGTGGATCGCGTCCCCGCCCCGGCTCACCTCGTGGCTGTCCTCGTCGAGCACCAGGTCCCCGACGGTGAGCGTCGACTGGCCGCGCCCGGCGGCCAGCGCCGTGCCCGAGCGGCGGATCAGCCCGCGCAGCCGGGCCACGACCTCCTCCAGGCTGAACGGCTTGGTCACGTAGTCGTCGCCGCCCGCCGTGAGCCCGGCGATCCGGTCCTCCACGGCGTCCCGGGCGGTGAGGAAGAGGACGGGCACGTCGGCGTGGTCGCGCCGGAGCCGGCCCAGGACGGAGAGCCCGTCCATGTCGGGGAGCATCACGTCCAGGACGACCGCGTCCGGGCGGAAGTCCCGGGCCGCGCGCACGGCCCCGGCCCCGTCACCGGCGGAGCGCACCTCCCACCCCTCGTACCGCAGGGCCATCGAGAGCAGCTCGGCGAGCGGAGCCTCGTCGTCCACGACCAGGACGCGCACGGGCGTACGGTCCGGCCGGAGCAGTTCGGTACGCCCGTGGGGCGCGGTGTCGGTTCGCCCCTGGGGCACCGTGGTCGTCGTCATGGAACCACCCTGTGAGGCGCCCGTGAGAGAACCCTGACCCGTTTCTGTGAATTGCCTGAGAAAGCGGGTCCCGTCCCTCAGGCGACGGGCCCGAACAGCGTCTCCGCGTTCCGGTAGCAGACGGCCCGCAGCCACGCGTCCCCCAGCCCGAGCCGCTCCAGGGCCTCCAGCTGGTGTGCGTACGGGTACGGGATGTTCGGGAAGTCCGTCCCGAGCAGGATCCGGTCCCCGAGATCGGCGAGCCGCCCGCGCTCCGCCACCGGGAACGGGGAGAACCCCTCGCTGAAGTCGGTGAACGCCATCGTCGTGTCGAGCCGCACCTCCGGGTACGCCTGCGCCAGCGCCAGGAACTCCCCGTACTCCGGCATCCCCATGTGCGCCACGATCAGCCGCAGCCGGGGATGGCGCGCGAGGAGCCGCCCGACCGGCCCCGGCCCGGTGAACCGCCCCGGCGCGGGCCCGGACCCGCAGTGCATGACGACGGGCACCCCGGCCTCCGCGAGCATCCCCCAAACAGGCTCCAGCAGAGGGTCGTTGGGGTCGTACGCACCCACCTGGAGATGTGATTTGAAGACCCGCGCCCCGCTCTCGACGGCCTCCTTCACGTACACCTCCACTCCCTCCTCCGGGAAGAGGGTCGCGGTGTGCAGGCAGTCGGGCACCCGGGCGGCGAAGTCCGCGGCCCAGCCGTTGAGCCAGCGGGCCATGCCGGGCTTGTGCGGATAGAGCATGGAGGTGAAGCGGAGCACCCCGAACGACCGGATGAGGGCGAGCCGTTGCTCCTCCTCGTGCCGGTAGGTGATCGGCCACTCCCTCCCGGTGAGCGGCCCGACGGAGTCGAAGTAGGCCCAGACCTTGCGCAGGACCCGCTCGGGCATGAAGTGGGTGTGGACGTCGATGAGCCCGGGCAGCCCGAGCCGCTCCCGGAACCGCACGACGTCGAGGCTGTCGTCCTGCACCTCAAGGCTGTCGTCTTCCACACGCAGCTCCTCGCAGGTCTCGCCGATCAGGGTCAGAACAACCCACCCTGCACGCCGCCGCCCGCGATGTCGATGAGGGGGACACCTACTTCGCCCTTCTCCGCCTTCCCCTCCGTCTCCGCCCTCTCTGCCCTCCCCTCCGTCTCCGCCCGCTCCTCCGTCTCCTCCCGGGTGACGGCCGCCAGCTCCCACCCGGTGATCAACCGCGTATCGAGCACGATCACGCCCTCCCGGTCGTCCACGGCAAGATGCAGATCGGGCCCGGCGGCAGCCACCAGCCGCCCCGCGACCACACCCCCGTCGACCAGCTCGCTCACGGCCCGCGCGGCACGGGCCGACCGGTCGAGCCCGAACATCCCCGCATGATCGACGACTTCGAGAGGCAAGGGCTCCAACGACTCCGGCCAGCCGCGCCCTTGAAGCCCGACGGCCCGCCCGTACAGCTCCGCCACTTCGTCGAACCGCTCCCGCTCGCCCGGCAGTTGCCCTCGCACGGCCCGCTTCCGGGCGTACGGAATCCGGTCCGGCACCCCGAGGGCGGCCCGCAGCACCTCCTCGGTCCGCCGGGCGGCCATCAGGGGGCCGCGCCCGAGCCAGGTGAACGCCACGGCCCCCTGCTCCCGCAGCCGGGCCCCGCCGCGCTCCTCCCGGGTGATGCCGACCTTGACCAGGGCGGGCCCGAACCAGGCGAGATAGACGCGGTACGGACGCGGGTCGTCGGCCAGGGTGTCGGCGGCCACCGAGTGGGCCCGGTCCAGCCGCGCGCACTCCGGGCACCGGCCCCCGGTGGAGCGCGCGGGCACGACGGCGGCGACAGGACACGGATTCCCCCGGGCCCCCACACAGTGCCGCTCCCCCACGGCCCGGAACCCGAGCCCGCTCCCGTACGCGAGAACGCTCACGCGCCGCTCACGCCCGCGGATCCAGCCCAGCTCCGGCCTGTCCCCCGGCCACGCGACCCCGGTACACCGCCACCCGAAGGCCACCCGAACTCCGCTCTCCGCACCGGACGAGGCGGCTCGCCACGCCACACGAAGCGGCTTCAAGCCCCCGGGGCCCCGCTTCCAGGCCCCGCCCGTCAAGGCTAACGACCGCCGGTGACAACGCCCCCGGTGGCGCCGGGCGCGCCGACGCCTTCGATCCGCCGCCGCATCCCGGCCATGCGGCGGACGAACCGCCGGTTGAACCAGGCCATCCACCCCAGGAACGCCGCCCCGAACCCGAGCCCCCACACGCCCGCCACCAGGTTCCCGGCGGCGAACCAGAGCAGCGGGATCCCGAAGAGCAGCAGCCCCAGCACGGGGAAGGCCCACCACTGATGGCGCCGCAGCTTCGCCTCCCGGCGCCGGATCAGCCGGACCATGACGGCCTGCTCGGCCGGGTCGTCGGGCAGCTCACCGTTCCTGGCGATCCGCCGCTCCAGCTCCGGCACCCGGGCGGCCTCGGTCCCCACCGCGCGGGCGTCCCGACGCCGGCGCCGCATCACGTACCAGGCCATGAACCCGGCGTAGACGAGCCCGCCGGCCAGAATCCCGGGCCACCCCGACCACCCGTCGAAGGCCAGCCGGATACCTATCCACACCACGAGCACCAGCAGCCCCACGGCCCACCACTCGTCCTGCCACCGCTGCACCTGGCCGTGCCTCCGCGACCTCATCCGGCAACCTCCGAGCCGGGCGCGTCCCTCACACCCCGTACCACCTCGGGTACCCCGTCAGGGTCGGCCGACGCGTAGGCACCCTCAGGGGCGGGGAACGTACGGCTCACAGGCGATGCCGTCACCGTCACTGTCGAGGTGGTCCCCATACCCCGGGTCGCCCGGGTGCAGGGGCGCGGCTCCGGCCTCCCGGGCCGCGTCGCAGTTCTCGTAGTACACACCGCCGGGCTCATCGCTCGACGGGTCCTCGGCCCCGGCCACTTCCCGTACGTCGGCGGAGGTGATCACACCCGAACGGACGGTGTAGGTGCCCTCGAAGAGCTTGAGGCTGCCGTCGGTCTGGAGGGCCTCCAGCTCGGCCCGGACCGTGTCCCCCTGGACGCCGAGGATCCGGACGGTGTCGCGCTCGGTGTCGGCCAGGCCGTCGACGAAGGCCTGGTAATCACCGGCGAGGTTCTTGCCACCCAGCTCCCAGGCCGCCCGGTAGTCGCGGTCGTTGACGGCGTCGAAGTAGGCGACGACGGTGGCTTCGGCGCCGAGGGCGGCCGAGGTGGAAGGCGATGGACTCGTCTCGGGCGCCTTCGTCCGCGTCTCCGTGTCCGTCCGCGTCTCGGGGGAGGCGGTGACGGTGCTGGTCACCGTGGCGGTGACCTCGGCAGGAGCCGAGGACGAGGGCGCGGCCACGGAGGTGGACACGGGCGCGACGCTCTCACCGGCCCCGCCGGACCCGCTCCCGCCACAGGCCCCCGCCCCGAGAATCCCGACGGCTCCCACGACCACCGCGCAGCCCGCGCTCCGCAGCCCTGACCGAAGAAGTCCGCCGTTCTCGCCCATCACACACCTCGCCGAGGAACCCCGCCCTTCCAGCTTCCTCCCGCGCGAGCGCCCCCGCCCCTCGATCTTGTACGGACGGCCGCCTCGGGCGGGACCGGGGGGCGCTGGAGCCCGGGCCGGGGCCGGGGCGGTAGGCGCTCGGGCGGGGGCCAGGACCGTGGACGCTCGGGCGGGGCCCGGACCATGGGCGCTCGGGCTGAGGGCCGGAACCGTAGGCGCTCGGGCGGGGGCCGGACCGCAAGCGTCCCGCCACCCGCCGTACCGCCCGCCCCCCCTCCGCCCAGCCCCCTCCGCCCGGCGGGCGCCCCCGCCTGCCCCCGCCTGCCCGCGTCCGCCCCCGGGGCTAGGATCCGGACCATGGCGCTGACGCAGACGCACATGGACCGGTTCGAGGCCTCCATGCCCCGTCTGGAGGCCATCGCCTACCGGCTGCTCGGCTCGTCGGGCGACGCGGAGGACGCCGTACAGGACACGTTCCTGCGGTGGCAGGCGGCCGACATCGACCGCATCGAGGTCCCCGAGGCCTGGCTGACCAAGGTCCTCACCAACGTCTGCCTCAACCAGCTCACCTCGGCCCGCGCGCGGCGCGAGTCGTACGTGGGCCAGTGGCTGCCGGAACCGCTGCTCGCCGGGGACCCGATGCTGGGCCCCGCCGACACGGCCGAGCAGCGGGAGTCGGTCTCGTACGCCGTACTCGCCCTGATGGAACGGCTCTCGCCCAACGAACGGGTGGTGTACGTGCTGCGGGAGGCGTTCGACTACCCGCACCGCAGGATCGCGGAGATGCTCGACATCACCGAGGCCTCCTGCCAGCAGCTCCTCCACCGCGCCAAGAAGCACATCGCGGAGGGCAGGGCCCGTACGGAGATCGACGCGGAGGCCGCCCGGCCGGTCGTCGAGGAGTTCCTCGCCGCCGCGACCAGCGGCCGGACCGAACCGCTGGTGCGGCTGCTGACCTCGGACGCCGTCGCGATCGGCGACGGCGGCGGAAAGGTGCCGGCCCGCACCAAGGCGTTCGAGGGGGCCGTGGCGGTCGCGAAGTTCATGCGCGGCCTGTTCAAGCCGGGCAAGGCCAAGCGCGACCTGGTGGGCGGCTCCGCCGAGATCCACGCGACGACCGCCAACGGCTCCCCCGCCCTGGTGGCGGTGGTCGACGGCCGGGTCGTGGGCATCCTGTGCCTGGAGATCACGGCGGAGGGCATCGCCGCGTTCCGCAGCCAGGCCAACCCCGACAAGCTGGAGCGCGCGACGAGGCGGTGGGCGGCCGCGGAGCACGGGGAACCCCTGTTCCACGCCTTCTGACCCACCCACGTGACGCAGGTCACACCGCACCCCTGTCAGGAATCGACGGGCTGCCCGGTTCAAGGGGCGAAGCCGCGCGAGACAGGAGCACAGGCCATGCAGCACGGAAACGCACAGGGACAGGGACACGTTCAGGAACACGGGCACGGACGCGCTCAGCACCGCGTCGTCGTTCTCGGGGCCGGATACGCCGGAGCCATCGCCGCCGGCCGCCTCGCCAGGCGGCTGCGCCGCGAGGACGTCGCCATCACCCTCGTCAACGCCGAGCCGGACTTCGTCGAGCGGGTCAGGATGCACCAGTTGGCGGTCGGGCAGGAGCTCAGGCCCCGCCCGTTCAGCGAGATGTTCGCGGGTACGGGGGTGCGGCTGCGGCTCGCGAGGGTGACGGCGGTCGACGTGGACGGCAGGACGGTCTCGATCACGGAGGCGGAGCCCGGCGGGTCCAGCGCGTCCGGGGCGTCCAACGGGTCCGGGGCGTCCAACGGGCTCGGCAGCTCCAGCGGGTCCAGCACGTCCGAGGGCCTCGGCGCCTCCGGCGGCTCCGACGGGCTCGGCAGCTCCAGCGGGCTAGGCGACTCCGGCGGCTCCGGCATCGAGGAACTCCCCTACGACACCCTCGTATACGCCCTCGGCTCCACCTGGAACACCCACGACGTCCCCGGAGCCGCCGAGCACGCCCACGACATCGCGGGCCGCCCCGGCGCCCTCCGGCTGCGCGCCCGCCTGGCCGCCCTGGGCGCCGGACAGCCCGTGGTCGTCGTGGGCGGCGGCCTCACCGGCCTGGAGGCGGCGACCGAGATCGCCGAGGCCCGCCCCGACCTGCAGGTCACCCTCGCCGCCCGAGGCGCCCTGGGCGACTGGCTCTCCCCCAAGGGCGCCCGCCACCTGCGGAAGGTCATGGCGGGCCTGGGCATCACGGTCCACGAGAACACGACGGTCACCGGGGTCGGGGCCGACCACGTCACCACCGCGGCGGGCGACCTGCCCGCATCGGCCACGATCTGGACGACGGGCTTCGCGGCCCACCCGATCGCGCGGGCGACCACGCTGAGGACCGACGCCACGGGCCGGATCGAGGTCGACGGCACGATGCGCTCGCTCTCCCACCCGGACGTGTACGCCATCGGCGACGCGGCCCTGGCACAGGGCCCCGGCGACCAGCCGCTCCGCATGTCGTGCGCCTCGGGCATCCCCATGGCCTGGCAGGCCGCCGACGCGATCGCGGCCCGCCTGACCGGCACCAAGTGCCCGACCGCCCCGCTGCGTTACTTCAACCAGTGCATCTCGCTCGGCCGCAAGGAGGGCCTGATCCAGTACGTCACCGCCGACGACCGCGCCCGCACGGCCGCCCTGACGGGCCGTCTGGCCGCGTTCTACAAGGAACTGGTCTGCAAGGGCGCGGCCTGGGGCGTGGCGAACCCGACACTTGCCGTCCCCTCCCGCCGCCGCCCCACCGTCGTACAGCCCGCTCCGGTTCCCACACCGGCACCGGAGGCGACAACGGCTTGAGGCTCCGCCCCAGGATCCCCCGGAGGCGCTCCCCATCCGCGGGATCCTGGGCGCCCCGCTCGGGCACCATGCGGCACTCCCCGACAGAGCCCCGCCCCTAGTCCCCATGGGCAGGAATTTGGGCTTCCGGTACAAGGACTGCGGCAGTCGGCCTCAGAGGTGTTCGGGCGGGAGAAATATGAACCTGACAGAGGCTCTGGACAAGGCGGTAGCCGCCCTGAAGGCCCCGCTGGAGCCGACGGACCGCGAGCAGGGCTGGACGGACGACCTGCGGCGAGAGATCCAGGAGGAGATCTCGGTCCACCGCTCCGCCCTGCGCCGCCACGGCCCCTGGATGGCCTCCTACCTGCGCCCCCGCCTCGACGAGTGGATGGCACGCGAGGGCGTACAGCCGGGACGTCTCCACGAGGCGGTCATGAACGCACAGACCCACCTCACCGACGCACACACCTAGAGAAGAAGGTCCCTCCCCAAAACCCTGCGATGCTGACACCCTGATCGAGAGGGGCGACAGCGATGCAATGGAAGATCCACGGCGAACGCCCGGTCTACGAGAACCACTGGGTGAACCTGTGGGTCACCGACATCGAGACCCCGGACGGCAACCGCTTCGACCACCACGTCGTCAAGCTCCGCAACCTGGCCGTGGCCGCCGTCGTCAACGAACGCCGCGAGGTCCTGATGATGTGGCGCCACCGCTTCATCACGGACACCTGGGCCTGGGAACTCCCCATGGGCCTGGTCGAGAACGACGAGACCCCGGCCGAAGCGGCGGCCCGCGAAGTCCTGGAGGAGACGGGGTGGCGCCCCGGCCCGGTAAGACCCCTGATCTACGCCGAACCGGCCAACGGCATCACCGACTCGCAGCACCACCTCTTCCGCGCCGACGGAGCCACGTACGAAGGCCCGCCGACCGAGAAGAACGAGTCGGACCGCATCGAGTGGATCCCCCTGACCGACATCCGCACCATGATCGACCGCCGCGAAATCGTCAGCAGCGGCTCCCTGGTCGGCCTGCTCTACATGCTCATGGACGAGGCGATCCGCTGACCCGAGGCCGGGTAGGCGCTGCCCGACGACGAAGAACCCCTACGCGTCAAAGGCGTATTCGAGGATGTACGAAGCAGAGTCGAGGGTCATCTCGTTGACTTCGACCGCACGGCCCTCGTCGGTGAAGGCGGTCCGGCAGATCAGCATGACGGGCGTCCCGGTCGAGAGCTTCAGCTGCTCCGCCTCGGCTGCCGTCGGCATGCGGGACCGGATCTCCTCACGGAAGTGGACCGGCTCCGAACCGAGTTCGGCAAGCCGCGCGTAGGTGCCGCCGGGCCCGGTGTCCTCCTGAGCGATGGCCGACCCGGCCACCAGACCGGCCGGCAGATACGACGTGGCAAGAAGCACGGGCTTGCCATCCAGCACGAAGCGCCGACTACGAACACACACGGGTTCGCCCTCTTCCACCCCCAGCACACGGGCCACATGCTCGGGCGCCCCCTGCTCGGTGACGCGCACTCGGTCGACGACCAGAGTCCGGTCCTCGGTGTCGACGGACCAGACGGACCGGCCCTCACCCCACTGGGACCGGGCCAGGCGCTGGATGCCCTGGCGACGCAGCGGGCGGAACGACCGCACGAAGACCCCAGCGCCCTTGCGCGACTCGACGATGCCCTCGCTCTGCAGAACACCGAGCGCCTGCCGGGCGGTCATCCGAGCGACACCGTGATCCGCCATGAGGTCGTTCTCACCCGGCAACCGATCACCGGGCCGGTACTGCCCGGCCTGAATGGCGTCCCGCAGCTCGTCGGCGATCCGCTGATACTTCGGCTGCCGCTTGGCGCCCTCGGTGGACATGAGTGGCCTCTCCCTCGCCTCTCTAGACACCCTAGGGCTTTCTTTCACGAAAGAAACGTACGTTCCAGCTGTGGAACGTGCCCGCTCCGAGACACCCGGGCCAGGGCACACGCCTCCGAAGTAGCGTTGACATCTCTAGAGATCCACTGTTTCACTTCAGATGTCTAGAGATGTTGCCGACCGGCGGCGACTCCTGAACAAGGGATGCGCTCATGCCGTCTTCCAAGAGCGACGTGAAGCCCGGCGCCCAGCCGACAACGGCGGGCCTGCCGCTCTCCGACAGGGGAGACCACCAGCTCACCACGTCGAGCACGGTCACCCCGGAAGATCCGGGACACCACCCGCCGCACTCCAGCCCCCGGTCCGCGCGCTGGCGCCGGATCCCCGTCGACCTGGCACGAGAGGCGGCAGGGAAGTCGGCGGCCACACGCATCGACCGGGCGGTGCGATGCCAGCTGTCCGCACACGACGAGGGTGAACACTTCGGCCTCCTCACCGACACAGGCACATACGGCACCGCACTGTGGCTCCGCTGGCACGGACCGGACGAGGCGCAACTCGTCGTACTCCCCGACTGCCCCGTGACCGCCCCCGAACCCGACGGTGACGGCTGCCGCCTGTTCGCCGACCACACCGCGCAGCACACCTGGGAGAACGCCCTGGAGCAGACCCCAGAACGTTCCTGATCGCCCGCTCCGGCCCCAGGGACAGCCTGCGCATCTCCCCGGACGTTGCAGGTCGGCCGCGAGAACCCCAGCCCTCACTCCTCCTGGAAGAGTGAAGCCCCATGGCGACCACCCGCATCGGCCTCGACCGGCTGCCGCCCGCCGCCCTCGCCGCCCTCGAAGAGCACACCGGCTCCCTCCTCACGGTCGAGGAGACGGCCGAGGGCTTCAACAGCGAGATCGCGGCCCGCGTCACCTCCGCAACGGGCACCTGGCACATCAAGGGCCTGCGCACCGAACACCCCCGCGCCTGGACCCAGCGCCGGGAGGCCGCCATCGCTCCCTTCCTCACCGGCCTGGCCCCCGCCCTCCACTGGCACGTCGAAACCGCAGGCTGGGACCTCCTCGGCTTCGAAGCCCTCACCGGCCACCACGCCGACTACGCCCCCGGATCCCCCGACCTCCCCGAAGTCGCCGCCCTCCTGAGCCGCCTGGGCGAGACCCCGTGCCCCGGCATCGAACTACGCCACGCCGAACAGCGCCTGGAGCGCTACGCCGCCCACCCCGACGACCTCCGCTTCCTCGCCGGACCCCACCTCCTCCACACCGACCTGAACAACGCCAACGTCCTCGTCGACGACCACGCTCCCCCGGGCGACCGGGCCCGCCTGGTCGACTGGGCCTGGGCCACCTGTGGCGCGGCCTGGCTCGACGCCGGCTACTGGGTCATCTGGCTCATCGCCGCCGGACACGCCCCCGCATCCGCCGAGCGCCGGGCCGCCGAGATCCCCTCCTGGCACACCGCCCCCGCCGAAGGCATCACCGCCTTCGCCGCCGCCAACCACAACCTCTGGGCCGAGATCAGTGCCGACGCTACCGACCCTTGGGCCCTGCGCCTCGCGACAGCCGCCGCCACCTGGCACGCACACCGCCGGGCTGGTTGAGCCGAGCTCTCCGCCCAGCAAGAGGCAAGATCAACAGAGACGTGAGAAGAAGTGAGATCAAACGAGGAAGGCCCCCACCCTCTGAGGAGGGTGGGGGCCTTTACCTGGTACTACCTGTGCACTCGGCAGGATTCGAACCTGCAACCTTCTGATCCGTAGTCAGATGCTCTATCCGTTAAGCTACGAGTGCTTGGCGTTCCGGGCTTTTCTGCCTGGTCGGCGTTGCGGGAACAACATTACATGACCTGCGCCGTGACGCGAAATCCATTGCCTCCACCACCTCTGAACTGCGAAAACACCCTTCCGGGGTGGATCTCGGCCGTCCCCTTGACCACGGCGTGCCAGCGTCCCGGGGGCGGGAACGGCCGAAGCCCCGTGCCGGGGGCACGGGGCTTCGGGGTGGAGCGGAGGCGGAGGGATTTGAACCCTCGATGGGCTTTAAGACCCAAACCGCATTAGCAGTGCGGCGCCATAGACCGGACTAGGCGACGCCTCCTCCGCACGCCTCGCGCGGACGCGAGTGGGTGCGTGCAGATGATGACACAGTCGAACGCCGTGCCACCAATCGCCGCTCACGTTACTAGCCGTGCGGGGGGCAGGGCAAAGCACTTCGGCGTGGTGGCGCAACGTCCGGGCGGGAGGCGCGTTAGAGAGGCGGGGGGCTTCGGCCTCCGCCGGTGGGGCGCATGCGTGGCCCGCCGCCCTCGCTGAGATTGCCGAGCTAGCGGGAACCAGCGCTAGCCGAGATACAGGAGCCCGCATGCTGCGTCGTCTCGCCCTCACCGCCGTCGTCACGCTCGCCGCGGTGTCCGTCACCGCTCCCGGCGCCTCCGCCCTCGCGGGCGCCTCCGGGCAGGTGCCTTCCGCCCTGCCCACCTCCGGGCCGCTCGCCGCCGTCCAGCCCGCCCTCGGGCCGCTGCCCATGCCGCTGCCGCAGCTGCCCTCGTTCCTGGGCGGAGGCAGCGGCGGGGGCGGCACGGTGGACGAGCCCGCCGCGCGGACCCGGCTCACCGTGACCGTGGAGCGCTCCGGGGTGGCCGGTGCGGACGGGACGTTCGAGCTGACCTGCGGGCCCACCGGGGGGACCCACCCGGAGCGGCAGGGGGCCTGTGACCGGCTCGCGGAGGTCGGGGGTGCGCGGGCGGGGCAGGACCTGTTCCGGCCCGCGCCCGAGGGGACCATGTGCACCATGATCTACGGCGGCGACGCCTCCGCCCGGATCGTCGGGACCTGGGAGGGCCGGCGCGTGGACACCACCGTGACCCGGGGCGACGGCTGCGAGATCGCCCGCTGGAACAACCTCGTGCCGGTCCTTCCCGACCTGCGGTAGGGCTCCGGCCGGACCGGGTGAGCCCTCGGCGGGCCCCGGAAGGACACCGGCCCCGCACCGCGTCCGCGCACGTCACCGGGTGCGCGGACGCCCGCGTCGGGGGCCGGTGGCGTACACGGCGTACACAGAACCTTGGTGAGAGCTGCCCCTCATCCACCGCCCCCGGGCACTCCCCTGGCCTTAGACTCCTCCAGTGACAGTCCGGGACCCGAGGGGCAAGATGGGGCCGGTTGTCGGCAAGGTGCGGTAATCAGGGAGGAAGCGTCGTCGTGAGCAGCAGGCCGTCCCGAGGCACTGCTCGCCTCGCAGCCATACTCGATGCCCTTCCGGACGGGCTTCTGCTCGTCAATTGCAACGGCACGGTCGTCAACGCCAACGCCATCGCCCTCGAAATGTTCGAGACCCCGGGCACCGCGCTCGTCGGTCGCGGACTGCTCGACCTGCTGCCGGAGTTCGACTCCAGGCTGATCCCGGGATCGATGCGCCGGCCCGACGCTGCGGACGAGCAGGGCAGGACCAAGCCGACGCGCATGATCGCGCGCCGCACCGACCGGCACGAGTACCCGGTCGAGGTCACCAGCGCCGGCCTGGACAGCGGTCAGGCCGCGTACAACGACATCCACTCCAGCTACACCGGCGACGAGCTGCTCATGATCGTCGTACGGGATCTCTCCGGCACCGTCGACACCGAGGCCGAGCTGGCCCGTTCGCAGCGCCAGACCGAGATGATCCTGCGCGCCGCGTCCGAAGGCGTCGTCGGCACCGACACGGACGGGCGCGTCGTCCTCGTCAACCCCGCCGCCGCCCAGATCCTCGGCTTCCGGGCCAGCGACCTCGGCGGCCAGGAGCTGCACCCGCTGATCCTGCACTCGCGGGCGGAGGGCGAGCCGTTCCCGTACGAGGAGTCGCCGCTCGCCGACACCCTCAAGTCCGGGCGCAAGCACCGCGTGCGCGGTCAGGTGCTCTGGTCCAAGAGCGGTGCCCAGGTGCCGGTGGATCTGACGACCGCGCCGGTACGGGACGGGGACCAGCTCGTCGGCGCGGTGATGACGTTCACCGACCGCCGCCCGTACGAGGAGCTGTCCGCCCAGCACAAGAACGTCGTCGCCGAGCTGACCAGGAGCCACTCCGACGAGGTCACCGCCCTCAAGGAGGCCCACGCGGCCGAGCTGAAGGCGCTCGAGGAGGCCCACACGGCCGAGCTGGCCGACCGGAGCGAGCGGTACGCCGCCGAGCTGGAGGAGCAGGCCGAGCGGCTCGCCTCCCTAGGCGCCCAGCACGCCCAGCTCACGGCCGTCCTCGGCGGTTCGCTGCGCGGGCCCCTGGAGGAGCTGCGCGGGGAGCTGTCCACGCTCGCCGCCGACCCGGCCGGGCAGCTGTGGCCCGAGGCCAACCAGATCCTGCACCACCTCGCCGCCGGATACGCCCGGATGACCACCCTCGTCGACAACGTCCTGGGCTACCAGCGCCTCGACGCGGGTGTGGAGGGGCTGCACAAGGCCCCCGCGCTGGTCGACGGGATCGTGACGGGCGGGATCGACGGGGCGGTCGAGCTGATCGGACCCGGGCGCGCCCAGTTCGCCGTGCACGCCCCGCCGATCGAGGCCGAGGTCGACGCGCGTCAGCTCGCCACCGCCCTCGCCCACCTCGTCGCGGACGTCTGCGGTGTCGATTCGACCGGCAAGACCCGGGCCGTCCCCGGGGGCGGTTACGTCGACTCCACCGTGGTCGTGGCCGCCGCCCAGCGCGGCGATGTCGTACGGATCGAGGTCCGCGGGCCCTTCGCCGGGGGTGACCCGGTGCACCAGCCGATCGTCCGCGGCATCGTCCAGGCGCACGGCGGGGTGCTGCAGACCCACGAGATGCCGGGGATGAGCGGCAGCGCGTACGTGCTCGACATCCCGATCGGCGCCGGTGGGGGCACCATCGCGCCCCCGGAGGCGCCGGTGGACGTACCGGCCGATCCGTCCCCGGTCCCCCCGGCCGAGGCCGTCGGGGCGCCGGGCGTCACCAGCGGCGGGCGGCGGCGGGCCCGCCGGTCGTCGACCGACGCGTTCCTAGACGCCCCCGGCGCACCCGAGGCCGAGGCCCCGGCGGCGGAGAGCCCCGCCGACGGTCCCGTCGCCGAGCCGACCGGGCGGCGCCGGGCCCGTCGTGGGCCCGCCGCCCCGGAGGAGCAGGCGGCTCCCGAGCCGGTCCCGGCCCAGCAGGGCGAGGGATCGGGGCGTCGGCGCGGCCGGCCCAGCCCGGCGGAGGCCGGAGCGGTGGGCGCCGGAGCGGTGGAGAACGATTCGGCGGGGAGCGGTCCCGCCGGTGGTGATCGCGGCGGTAGCGGCGGTGGTCCACTGGCCATCGGGGCGGCTCCGGGCGGGCCGGTCGCGGGCGGAGCCGGGGAGGGTGAGCGGGGGGCTGCCGCGCTTCAGCAGGCCCATGCCCAGGCTCCGCAGCCCCAGCGGCAGGCCCTCGCCCTGACCTCCTCCGCGCCCTCTGAGGGGTCCGTCGTCACCGCGGCCGAGGGCGCCCAGGGCGCCGGGCGTCCCCAGCGCGGCCAGACCGTGCCGCCGCAGGGCGTTCCGGCCGACCCGCAGCAGCCGGTACCGCCCGCCGGGCGACGGGCGCGGCATGAGGACGGGGACCACCTCCCGGCGCTTCCCGCCCTCGCGGCCGGCAGCGGCGGTACGGGGGTGGGCACGGGCCAGGGCCAGGAGCAGGCCCCGGGGGCCCAGGGCGTCCAGGGGGGTCCGAACCCGTCCCCGGCCGACGCGCACGCCCAGGCACAGGTCCAGGCCCAACAGCCCGGTGGGCGTCGGGCCCGCCGGGCGCTGGCCGCCGCCCAGGAGCGCACCGCCGCCGAGGCCGGTCCGCGTACCGCCTTCGCCCTGCCGCCCGCCGAGGCGGACCGGGCGCCGGCGGCCCAGGGCCCTGCCCCCGTACCCGTACAGGCGCCGGGCACCGCCCCCGTACCGCCGCCCGGCGACGACAGCCACCACGAGCGCACCGCGCCCGAGGCCGGTCACACGCCTCCGCAGGCCCACCCCGTGGCCCCGCACGCGCCCCACCACGCCGACCGGCCCGTCGACGGCGTACCGCAGGCCGGTACGGCCGACGCGACGCCCGTACCCGCGCCCGCTCCGGGCCCGGCTCCTGCTGCCGCCCGCGACGACCAGCAGTCCTGGGGGGCCGGCGTGCCGCAGGCTCCGGCTCCGGTTCCCGGGGCGGCGCCGCACGGCTCCCGCCCCGCCGCGGACGACCGGTCCTGGGGCGGCAACGGGCAGACCACCCACACCACCGGAACCGCGGCCGCCGGCCCCGCTCCGCACCCGGCCGACGCGGGAGCGGGCGCCCCGGTGCCGGACGCGCGGCGGCAGCCGCTGCCCGCCGAGGAGCCGGCGCCGGGCATCAACCCGGACTCCACCCAGGGACGGGCGTTCAGCGTGCGGACGCTGGGCCAGGGCGTGCCCTTCGCCCAGCACCTCCCCCAGCAGGGCCAGTCCGCCCCCCAGCCGAACCAGCCCGCCCAGCCCGCCGCGTCGCAACCGAGCCTCGGGGGTGCCGGCCGACGTCGCAAGCTCGCCGCCCCGCCGGAGGGCGAGCGCTCCTCGGCCCAGCCGACCGCCCCGGCCCCGGACCCCGGTGCCGCCGCTCAGGGCGGGCCCGGCCAGCAGCCCGCACCCGCCCCTCAAGAGGCCCAGGCGGCCCAGGCGGCGGTCCCCGGCTCCGGCCAGTTGCTGGCGCCCCCGGTCTCCGAGGGGCGCGCGTACGCCATAGGGGCGCCCGACGAGGGCGCCGAGGGTCCGGAGCCGCTGGACGGGCCCGGGGGAGCGGTCGAGGTCGCCAACCGGCCGCAGCCCCAGCCCCTGGACGACGAGCTGCCCCCCGAGCCGCTGGACAACCCGCGCCGGCTGCTCGTCTGGCCCGCCCCCGACGTACCGACCCAGCAGGCGCTCAGCGACCGCGGCTACCGCCCGGTGATCGTCAACTCCCGTGAGGAGGTCGACGCCCAGATCGCCGCGTTCCCCGCCGCGCTCTTCGTCGACCCGCTGACCGGGCCCATCACGCGCAAGGCCCTGCAGTCGCTGCGCCAGGCGGCCGTCGCCGCCGAGGTTCCGGTGCTGGTGACGGCCGGTCTCGGGCAGGCGTCCCGGGAGGCCGCGTACGGGGCCGACCCGGCCGTCCTCCTCAAGGCGCTGGCCCCGCGCGACAGCGAGCAGCACCCGCCGCGCGTCCTCCTGATCGAGGAGCAGGCGGAGATCGCGGCAGCGCTGGAACAGACGCTGGAGCGGCGCCAGATGCAGGTCGCCCGTGCGGCGACCGACAGCGAGGCCGTCGATCTGGCGGGGCGCATGCGGCCGAACCTGGTGGTCATGGACCTCATGCAGGTACGCCGTCGGCGCGCGGGGATCATCGACTGGCTGCGCGCCAACGGGCAGCTGAACCGCACCCCGCTGGTCGTCTACACCTCGGCCGAGATGGACCCCTCGGAGCTGCCGCGACTGGCGTCCGGGGAGACCGTCCTGTTCCTGGCGGAGCGCTCCACGAGCGACGAGGTGCAGTCCCGGATCGTCGACCTGCTGGCGAAGATAGGGACCAACTGACGGCGGAGAACGCGGAGAACGGGGCGGGGGCGGTACGGAGTTCCCGTACCGCCCCCGCCCCCGCCCCCGCTCTTGTTCGGCCCGATCCTGTCCGGCCCGGCCTGTTTCACGTGAAACAGGCGAGCGGAAGGGTCAGAGCTGCGTGACGTCCAGCTCCCCGTCCGCGTACTGCTTCCGGATCACCTTCTTGTCGAACTTGCCGACGCTCGTCTTCGGCACCGCCGGGATCACCGACCACCGCTCCGGCAGCTGCCACTTGGCGATGCCCGAATCGGCGAGGAACGCCTTCAGCGCCTCGTAGTCGACGTCGGCGGCGCCCTCCTTGAGGACGACGGTCGCGAGCGGCCGCTCGCCCCACTTCTCGTCCGGGACGGCGACGACGGCGGCCTCCGCGACATCCGGGTGGGCCATCAGGGCGTTCTCCAGCTCAACGCTGGAGATCCACTCTCCGCCGGACTTGATGACGTCCTTGGCCCGGTCGGTGAGGGTGAGGTAGCCATCGGTGCTGATCACGCCGACGTCGCCGGTCTTCAGCCAGCCGTCCTCGCTGAACTTGTCCTCGGGCCGCAGGTGCTCGCCGTCGGACCCGCCGTAGTACGCGGCGGCGATCCAGGGGCCGCGTACCTCCAGCTCACCGGCCGACTCCCCGTCCCACGGCAGGTGCTCGCCCGCCGGGCCGACCAGCCGGGCCTCCACACCGGCCGGGAAGCGGCCCTGGGTGATGCGGTACGGCCACTCCTCCTCGGCGCTCAGTCCGGCGGGCGGGTGGGCCATCGTGCCGAGCGGCGAGGTCTCGGTCATGCCCCAGGCGTGGCAGAGCCGGACGCCGATCTTGTCGTACGCCTCCATCAGCGAGGGCGGGCAGGCCGCGCCGCCGATGGTCACGTTGGCCATCGAGGAGAGATCGCGCGGATGGGCGGTGACCTCGGCGAGGAGGCCCTGCCAGATGGTGGGGACGGCGGCGGCGTGGGAGGGGCGCTCGCGCTCGATCATCTCGGCGAGCGGGGCGGGCTGGAGGAAGCGGTCCGGCATCAGCATGTTGACGCCGCTCATGAACGTGGCGTGCGGAAGTCCCCAGGCGTTCACATGGAACTGGGGGACCACGACGAGCGTGGTGTCCTTGTCGGTCAGCCCCATCGACTCCGACATGTTGACCTGCATGGAGTGCAGGTAGATCGAGCGGTGGGAGTAGACGACGCCCTTGGGGTCCCCGGTGGTGCCGGAGGTGTAACACATGGCGGCGGCCTGGCGCTCGTCCAGCTCCGGCCAGTCGTACGTGGTCGGGCGGCCCGCGATCAGCTCCTCGTAGTCGTGCACGCGCGGCGCCACACCGTCGAGCGCCGAGCGGTCACCGGGGCCGGAGACGACCACGTGCTCGATGCTCGGCAGGTGGGGCAGGAGCGGTACGAGGAGCGGCAGCAGGGTGCCGTCCGCGATGACCACCTTGTCGTCCGCGTGGTTGACGATCCAGGCGAGCTGCTCGGGCGGCAGCCGGAGGTTGAGGGTGTGGAGCACGGCGCCCATGGAGGGGATCGCGAGGTACGCCTCGACGTGGACGGCGTTGTTCCACATGAGGGTCGCGACACGCTGGTCGCCGTCGACGCCCAGCTCGTCGCGGAGCGCGTTGGCCAGCTGGGTGGCGCGGGTGCCGATCTCGGCGAAGGTACGGCGGTGCGGCTCTGCTTCGCCGGTCCAGGTCGTGACCTGTGACTTCCCATGGATGGTCATCCCGTGGTGCAGGATGCGGGTGACAGTCAGCGGTACGTCCTGCATGGTGCTCAGCACGGCGTCCTCCCGGTGGGCGCTACGCGGCAGTAGGGTTGGCCTGATTCTGCGCACATACCACGCGGTATGTCACTACTCGCGGGAGAAATTCCTGGCCATGGGCGTGCCCCGACCCTGGCCGGGGGCGCGCCCCGACGAACCGGGGAGCGTTCAGGAGGGGCCCGGCCGCCTCAGCGCACCGGGGTCAGCTCCGGGTCCTCGCGGAGCTTGCCGAGGGCGCGGGAGACGGCGCTCTTCACCGTACCGACCGACACACCCAGCACCTCGGCCGTCTGGGCTTCGCTGAGGTCCTCGTAGTACCGCAGCACGACCATCGCGCGCTGGCGGTCCGGGAGCTTGAGCACCGCGCGCCACATCGCGTCGTGCAGCGACTGCTGCTCGGCCGGGTCGGGCGCCGGGGTGCCGCCCTGCTCCGGCAGTTCCTCGCAGGCGAACTCGTCGACCTTGCGCTTGCGCCACTGCGAGGTCCGGGTGTTCAGCAGGGCACGGCGGACATAGCCGTCGAGCGCCCGGTGGTCCTCGATCCGCTCCCAGGCGACGTACGTCTTGGCGAGCGCGGTCTGCAGCAGGTCCTCCGCGTCGCACGGGTTCGCGGTGAGCGAGCGCGCGGTGCGCAGCAGGACCGGGCCCCGCGCCCGGACGTACGAGGAGAACGACGCGTACGGCGTGTACGCGTGGTGGCCGGCGGCGGTGGCGGAAGCCGCCCTGGAGGCGCCCGTGCAGACTGGCGTGGTCATGTACTCAACGCTAGGAGCGGGGCCCGCCCGGGGGATCGCCCCCAGGTCGCGAAGCGCCGTCCGCCTCAGGTTGTAGGGGTGGTCCGCCCTCCACCTCCTGAAGGTGGACGGGACACCGTCCGGCCTTAAGGGTCCCCCCGGCCCGCCTCGGGGTCCCCGCGCGGACGGTTCAGCCGTCGGCCCCGAGGATCAGCCCGGACGTCGGCACCCCCGTACCGGCCGTGACCAGCGCCCTCGCCGCCCCCGGCACCTGGTTCACCGACGTGGAGCGGAGCTGCCGGACGGCCTCCGCGATGCCGTTCATCCCATGGAGGTACGCCTCACCCAGCTGCCCCCCATGGGTGTTCAGGGGCAGCGTGTCCGCCGCGACGAACGCCCCGCCCTCCCCCGGGCCGCAGAAACCGAACTCTTCCAGCTGCATCAGGACGAACGGCGTGAAGTGGTCGTAGAGGATACCCACGTCGATGTCGGCCGCCGACAGCCCCGAACTGCGCCAGAGCTGCCGGGCGACCACCGCCGTCTCCGGCAGCCCGGTCAGCCCGTCCCGGTAGAAGCTCGTCATCTGCTCCTGCGACCGGCCCGCCCCCTGCGCCGCCGCCACGACGACGGCGGGCGGCCGGGGCAGATCACGGGCGCGCTCCACGCTCGTCACGACGAGGGCCTGGCCGCCGTCGGTCTCCTGGCAGCAGTCGAGCAGCCGCAGCGGCTCCACGATCCAGCGCGAGGCGGCGTGGTCGGCGAGGGTGATCGGCTTCCCGTAGAAGTACGCCGCCGGGTTCCGGGCCGCGTGCCGGCGGTCGACCACGGCCACCTGCCCGAAGACCTCCGGCCCGAGGCCGTACGTGTGCAGATACCGCTGGGCCGCCATCGCCACCCAGGAGGCGGGGGTGAGCAGGCCGGACGGCAGGTTCCAGCCGAGCGCCGCGCCCTCGGCGGTGGGCTCGCGCCTCTGGACGCCGGAGCCGAAGCGGCGGCCGGAGCGCTCGTTGAACGCCCGGTAGCAGACGACGACCTCGGCCACCCCGCTCGCCACCGCGAGGGCGGCCTGCTGGACGGTGGCGCAGGCCGCGCCGCCTCCGTAGTGGACGCGGGAGAAGAACGACAGCTCCCCGATGCCGGCCGCCTGGGCGACGGTGATCTCGGGGCTGGTGTCCATGGTGAAGGTGACGAGGCCGTCGACGTCGGCGGGGGTGAGTCCCGCGTCGTCGAGGGCGGCACCGACGGCCTCGACGGCGAGCTTCAGTTCGCTGCGGCCGGAGTCCTTGGAGAACTCGGTGGCCCCGATACCGACGATGGCAGCCTTTCCGCCGAGCGTGTCGGGCCTGCGGATGCTCATAGGGGCCTCGCATCGTGGGACCTGCGGGGCTGGTGGGGCTGGTCGGGCTGACAGGGCGCGTGGGGGAGGGTGACGGTGACCTTGCCGGTGACGTGTCGGCCCCTACGGTTGTCGCCCGCTACGGCGACTTCTACAAGGGTGTGGTTTTCGCCCTCTATAGGAGTGCGGTTTGCGCTGTCCAAAGGGGTGCTGTCTGCGCTGTCCACGGTGGTGATGCGGCCGGTCAACCGGAGCACGTCCCCCGGGTAGTTGGGGGCACCGAGCCGGATCGCGACCTTGCGGAGGACGGCGGTGGGCCCGAAGTGGTCGGTGATGTAGCGGCCGACCAGCCCGTTGGTGGTGAGGATGTTCATGAAGATGTCCGGTGAGCCCTTCTCCCGGGCCAGTTCGGGGTCGTGGTGCACGTCCTGGTAGTCGCGCGATGCGATGGCGCCCGCGACGATGAGCGTGCGGGTGACGGGGATCTCCAGGGGCGGCAGGGTGTCCCCGACGCGGCACGGGCCCTCCACGTCCTCCATGTACTCCGCGCCCTTGACGCCTTCCGCGCCCTCCGCGCCCTCCGCGCCCTCCGCGTCTTTCACGACGAGTCCTCCTGACTGCCGTCCTCCGCCAGCAACAGGCCCAGTTCCTCCAGCACTTCACCGCCGCAGCCGAGGTACGCGGAGAGCTGGCGGCCCCAGAGGAAGTGCCGGTGGACCGGGTGGTCGAGGTCCGCGCCGGTGCCGCCGTGCAGATGCTGGCCCGTGTGCACGACCCGCCGGCCCGCCTCCGAGGCCCACCAGGCAACCGTCAGCGCCTGTGCCCGGTGGTCCAGTCGTCCGTCGTACCGCCAGGCGGCCTCGTACGCCGTGACCCGGATCGCCTCGGTGTCCATATGGGCGTCGGCGGCGCGGAGCAGGACGCCCTGGTTGGTGGAGAGCGGGCGGCCGAACTGCTCGCGGGTGGTGGTGTGGTGGACGGTCCGGGTGAGGGAGCCCGCGCAGACGCCCGCCTGGAGCCCGGCGAAGGCGATCCGGCTCGCGGCGAGGACGGAGGAGCAGGCCCCCGGGCCCGTACCGAGGGATTCTCCCCGTACGCCGTCGAGGCCGAGCCGCCCCGCCGACCAGGGCGCGGTCGTCTCCACGGGCACCACGCTCAGCCCCGGCGCCCGGGTGTCGACGATCCACATCCCCCGCTCCGCGTCCGCGACCAGCACCTGGGTGGCGTCCCGCAGCCACGGCACCCAGGGCACGGCCCCGTACAACGCCCCGTCCACCAGGGTCACTTCACCGCGCACCGGCAACGCGCCCGTCGCCACCGCCGTACCGTCGCACAGGGCGGGCAGCAGCCGCTCGCGCTGCTCCGCCGTTCCGTGCTCGGCGACCGGGAGGATCCCGTACGCACAGGTCGCCGCCAGCGGGACCTGGGCGGTGGTCCGGCCCTGTTCCTCCAGGAGCAGGACCAGGCCGAGGAGCCCGATGTCCGCCACCGCGCCGGGCAGCCCGGCGGTGCACAGCTTCTTCCACAGCCCCGCGTCCGTCCCCGTCCCGGCGGCCACCAGCCGCTCGTGCGTCGACAGGTCACCGAGGATCCGCGCGGCCAGTCCCTGTGCGGCGGCCTGGTCCTCGCCCGGGGTGAAGTCCATCTCAGCCGCCCTCGCCCGCCCGGAAGACCGGGAGCTCCAGATCGGGGTCCGTACGGAGGAACTCCAGCCGTACGGGCAGGCCGACGCGGACCTTGTCGTACGGCACACCCACCACGTTCGCGACGATCCTTACCCCTTCGACGAGTTCGACCAGCGCGACGGCGTACGGGCCGCCCTCGCCCGACGGGTCGCAGGCGGGGAAGGACGGGTGGTGCATCACGACATGGCTGAAGACCGTGCCCTCACCGCTCGCCTCGACCGTGTCCCACTCCTGGCCCGCGCAGGCGTTGCAGCCGGGGAGCCAGGGGAAGCGGAGGGTGGCGCACCGCGTGCAGCGCTGGATGAGGAGGCGGTGTCCGGCGACCCCGGACCAGAACCCGGCGTTGTCGCGGTTGATGACGGGGCGGGGGCGGAGGGGTGCCTTCCGCCCGGTGGGGCGCTCGGTGGAGCGCTCGGTGGAGCCCTCGGTGGAGCGCTCGACGGGCCGGTACTTGAGGATGCGGAAGCGGTGCGTCCCTGCTGGTTCGCCCTCGGCGCGGACGTCCATGCGGGTGGTGACGAAGTAGCCGGTGCCGAGCTTGGTGGTCTTGCGCGGGGAGACGGACTCGATCACGGAGTCGTAGCTGATCAGGTCGCCGGGGCGGAGCGGGCGCAGATACTCCTGCTCGCAGTCGGTGGCGACGACGGAGGTGTATCCGGCGCCGTCGAGGAGGCGGAGGAGTCCGTCGTACGCGGGTGAGCGGCCGGTACCACCGTCGCCCCCCGGGGCCTCCAGGTCCTCGGGGGCTCCAGAGGCTTCCAGGTCCTCGGGTGCACCCGGGTCCGGGGCGAGACCGCGCATCGTCCAGGCCTGGAGCATGGTGGGCGGGGCGACGGCGTCGGGACCCCGGTAGGCGGGCGAGGTGTCGCCCATCGCCTCGCACCAGTGGCGGATCATGGGCGCGTTGACGGGGTCCTTGCCGGAGGCGGCGGTGGCGGCGGGGCGGCCGGCGTAGGCGGCGAGCCGCTCGTACAGAGGATCCGGGGCATCGGCCCGCGCGTCCTGGGCGCCCGGGTTCACCGCTTGCCCCGGCTTCATCGCTTGCCCCGGGTTCACCGCTTGCCCCGGGTTCACCGCTTGCCCCGGGTCATCCCGAGCCGCATGGTGGCGACGATCTCGCGCTGCACTTCGCCGACGCCGCCGCCGAAGGTGTTGATCTGCGCGGCCCGGTTCATCCGCTCCAGCTCCCCGGGCACGCCACCCGCTCCGAAGCAGCCGGCCGACCCTCCCCGCAGCAGCCCGGCGTCCCCCACCACCTCCTGGCACATCCGGTAGACCTCCACCGCGCTCTCGGTCCCAGCGAACTTCACGCCGCTCGCCTCGCCGGGGGCCAGTGCACCGGCTCCCACCGCCCCGACGAGCCGCCAGTTGAGGAGCCGGGTCGCCGCGAGCCGGGCGTACGCCTCCGCGAGCCGGGCGCGAGCCCACGGCTCGTCGATCCGGCGGCGCCCGGTGGCGGGGTCGGGGGTACGGGCGTGGGCGAGGGCCTCCTCGTAGAAGTCCTCGGCCTGCATGCCGATGGCGGCGAGGGCGACGCGTTCGTGGTTGAGCTGGTTGGTGATGAGCCCCCACCCCCGGTTCTCGTCGCCGACCAGATGCGAGACGGGTACGCGTACGCCGTCGTAGTACGTGGCGGTCGTGGTCAGCCCGCCCACGGTCTCGATGGGCGTCCAGGAGAACCCGGGGCCGTCGGTCGGCACGAGGATGATCGAGATGCCGCGGTGCTTGGGGGCGCCCGGGTCCGTACGGCAGGCGAGCCAGATCCATTCGGCCTGCTGGGCGTTGCTGGTGAAGATCTTCTGGCCATGGACCACCCATTCGTCGCCGTCCCGTACGGCACGGGTGCGCAGGGCCGCCAGGTCCGTACCGGCTTCGGGTTCGCTGTAGCCGATGGCGAAGACGAGGTCGCCGCTGAGGATGCGGGGGAGGAAGTACGCCTTCTGCTCCTCGGTGCCGTACTTCATCAGGGTCGGACCGACGGTGTTGAGGGTGACCATGGAGACGGGGGCACCGGCCCGGTACGCCTCGTCGAAGAAGACGAACTGCTCGTCGGGGCCTCGCCCCTGACCGCCGTACGCCACGGGCCAGCCGAGGCCGAGCATGCCGTCGGACCCGATCCGCCGGAGCAGCCGCCGCTGTTCGCCCGGGTCGTCGCGCCAGCCTCCCGCCGCGGGCAGTACGGAGGCGAAGTAGGCGCGCAGTTCGGTACGCAGTCGCTGCTGGCGCTCCGTCGGGGCGAGGTGCACGGAGGCCTCCCAGGGCAAGGATCACGACGGTCGAACACTTTCTGACTATCCGTCAGATTCAGGTCGGACGTCAAGGCCGGGAGCAACGGCGACAGCCCGTACGGGGCACCGAAGTGCCGTCGTACGGGCTGTCGTTCGGTGTCCGGGACCCACCCCCCGGAAGGTCCCGGACACCTGATCACCGAGGAGGAGCCACCCTCGGGGTCAGTGGTTCGTCACCGGAGAACGATCACCAGAAGAAGGGGGTGAAGTTCACGGCGACGCTGTGGTCCGACTGGTCGATGGCGGTGAGGGCCGAGCCGCTCACCTGGGCCGAGGTGTTCTGGTTCGAGGCGCCGGGCCCTACGGCCTGCTGCTGGGTCGTCGAGGAGTTGCCGGTGTT
Source organism: Streptomyces araujoniae (assembly GCF_050871195.1). Taxonomy (NCBI): domain Bacteria; kingdom Bacillati; phylum Actinomycetota; class Actinomycetes; order Kitasatosporales; family Streptomycetaceae; genus Streptomyces; species Streptomyces araujoniae. The sequence continues at coordinate 4,014,878 of NZ_CP194070.1, read as the reverse complement.
GGCACCGCCGACGCCGCTGCCGCCGACGGTCGCCACGGCCGCGTTCGATCCGTCGTTCGCGAAGGAGCCGTTGTCCGCGAGGGCCACACCGCCGCAGAGTGCGGCGGTCAGGGGCAGCGCGGCCACTGCGGCGAGAACACGAGCGGTACGGATGCTTGCCATAGGAGTTCCTCCAGGAACCGGAAGCCCGGCTTCATAGGGTGCGTGCGCTTCGGACAACCGATGCGCTGCGGGCACTTGACGCACTTCACGTGCTCGGAGCACGCCATATGCGGCTGTTTCCCGGGCGGTTGGCCGACCGTCCCGGTGCTGGTCACGACGTCGCGAGACCAGAGTTGCCCAGCGCACCCCCGGCGAACCGCGGTGGACCACCTGATTCCCTCGCACGTATGAGGAGGAGGCGGTAAACCTCCCGCGGCACGGAGAAGCGCCGGCCCCCGCGACGCCCGCGCTCCAGCCGCCCCCGGCAAGGGCAGAAAGGTTCCCCCACCACGCCCCCCGCCTGGCGTCCCGACCACCCCCACTTCCCTAACTCGAACGTTTGTACGAAACTGGATCCATGGCCACCATCGACCGGCAGGCCGCCACCCTGGCCCTCGCCCACGCCCTCGCCGCCGCCGGGCGCGGGCTCCCCGTCTTCCCCCTGTCCGCCACCAAGCTCCCCGCGCTGCGCTCCCCCCACCACGGCGAGCAGCCGCCGGTCCACTGCCGGGGCGCCTGCGGGCTGCCCGGCCACGGGGTGCACGACGCCACCACGGACCCCGCCGCCGTCCGCGCCCTCTTCGCCGCCGCGCCCCGGGCCACGGGCTACGGCATCGCCTGCGGCCGCGCCCCGCACCGGCTCATCGGCATCGACCTGGACATCGACACGTCACACGGCAACGACTCGGTGGGCGCCCTCCGGCAACTGGCGCTCCAGCACCTGTTCACCATCCCGCCGACGGTCACGGTGCTCACCCCGAGCGGCGGCCGCCACCTCTGGCTCACCGGCCCCGCCGACACCACGGTCCCCAACTCTGCCGGACGCCTCGCCCCCGGCATCGACATCCGCGGCAGCGGCGGCTACCTGGTCGGCCCCGGCTCGGTCACCACCCACGGCCGCTACCGCCTGGCCCCCGGCACCGCCCGCCTCACCCCGGCGCCCTGCCCCCGCGCCCTGCTCCGCCTCCTCACCCCGCCGAGACGCCCGACGGGCCCGCTCGCCGGCGAGACGCCCCCGGGCCGCCGGGGCGAGGGCCTGATCCACTTCGTCCTGGCGGCCCACGAGGGCCAGCGCAACACCCGGCTGTTCTGGGCCGCCTGCCGGGCCTACGAACACGGCTTCGGCGACGCCCTGGCCGACGCCCTCACCGCCGCCGCGATCCGCACGGGCCTCACCGAACAGGAGGCCCGCGCGGCGATCGCCTCGGCGGAACGGCTGACCCGGGGACGGAGGTAGGGGGCGGTGCAGCGGGGGCGGGGCAGTGGGGGGTGTCGGTGGCGACGGGAGGCTGCGGCAGGGCTCGGCCCCGCCAGGACACCGCCCGCCCCGGCCCGCCCCGGTCTGCCCCCGCCCTGGTCCCGCCCCCGCCCCGGGCTCGACGCCGCTCCGACCCCGCCCGCTCCGGGCCCGGTCCCGCCCGCTACGAGCCCGATTCCGCCCGCCTGCCCGGTCGCGGTCCGCCCCGGTCCCGCCCGCTCCGGCCCCCGTCCCGCCCTGATAGAACCCACCCATGACCCACAGATTCACCGCGCGCTCGGTGTGCGGACTCGACGATCCGGAACAGGACGACTGCGTGCTGGCCGGGCTGGCCGAGTCGGACGACGAGGGAGCCTTCTCCCTGATGTTCATGTGCGACTTCGCCGAACCCGACGAGCAGGAGATCGCTCTCGGCTTCGACACCCACTGCCTGGTCACCCCCGACCAGAACACCGCCTACGGGTGCGTACGCGAGGTGGAGCTCGACGGAGACATCCTCCGCGTCACCCTGGACCCCGCGTCCCTCGGCGCCCTGGGGCTCTCCGACCCCCTGATCGAGATCACACTCGCCGCACCGCCGGCCGACGTCGCCCGCATGCGCACGGTCCTCGCCGAGGTCCTCGCCTTCGGCCGCCCGGACGCCCGCCCTGTGGTGAAGAACCTCCAGGGCCCGTGGTGAAGGACCTCCAGGGAGTCTCCGGCGGACACGCGAACGGCCCCCGACCAGGGATTCCGGTCGGGGGCCGTTCGCACTGTTCCTGCTGCGGTGGGTGTGGGATTTGAACCCACGGTGACTCGCGCCACGACGGTTTTCAAGACCGTTCCCTTAGGCCGCTCGGGCAACCCACCCCGCGTCCGTCGCCCCGGGCCGTGGCGGCCGACGGGCCGTCAGGCGTCGCGGGGACGGTCGACGCGTAGGACAGCCTAGCCGGTCAGCTGTCGCCCTCGCGCTGGCCCAGGGTGACTTCGGCAGTGGAGGTCTTGCCGTCGCGCTCGTACGTCAAGGTCACTTTCTCGCCGGGCTTGCGGGTCCAGATCTCGCCGATGAGGGTGGGACCGCTGTCGATCACGGTGTCGTTGAACTTGGTGATCACGTCGCCGGGCTTGAGGCCCGCCTTGGCGGCCGGGCCGTTCGGGGTGACGGAGGGGGTGCCGGCCGCGCCCTCGGGGGAGATGGCGGCGCCGCCGGTCTTCTCCTCCATGGAGACGGTCGCGCCGATCACCGGGTAGACCGGCTTGCCCGTCTTGATCAGCTGCTCGGCGACGTTCTTCGCCTGGTTGATCGGGATCGCGAAGCCGAGGCCGATCGAACCGGCCTGGGACTGGCCGAGGCCGCCGCCCGTCGACTGGATCGCGGAGTTGATGCCGATGACCGCGCCCGTGGCGTCCAGCAGCGGGCCTCCGGAGTTGCCCGGGTTGATCGAGGCGTCCGTCTGCAGGGCGCTCATGTACGAGTTCTTGCTGCTGGAGCCGTCCCCGGAGGCGACCGGGCGGTTCTTCGCGCTGATGATGCCCGTGGTGACGGTGTTGGAGAGGCCGAAGGGGGCGCCGATCGCGATCGTCGAGTCGCCGACCGCCACGCTCTCCGAGTTGCCGAGGGGGAGGGGGGCCAGACCCGCCGGGGGGTTCTTGAGCTTCAGCACGGCCACGTCGTAGCCCTGGGCCCGGCCGACGACCTCGGCCGCGTACTTCTTGCCGTCGGAGAACGTCGCCGACAGCTCGCCGGACTCCGCGGCGGAGGCCACCACGTGGTTGTTCGTGAGGATGTGGCCCTCCTTGTCGTACACGAAGCCCGTGCCCGTGCCGCCCTCGCCGTCGCCGCCCTGCGCGTCGATCGTGACCACGCTGGGGAGCGCCTTCGCCGCGACCCCGGCCACGGTGCCCGCCGGGCGCTTGAGGTCCCTCGGGGAGTCCGACGCCGAGACGGTGGTCGAACTGCCGGAGGAGCCGTTGTCGTTGCGGTCGGCGGCCCAGAAGCCGAGCGCGCCGCCGATGCCGCCGGCGACCAGGGCCGCCACCGCGACCGCCGCGATCAGTCCGCCCGCGCCCCGCTTCCCGGAGCCCTGGGAGGGGGTGTGGCCGGGCTGCGGGGACGGGGCGCCCCAGACCGGGCCGCCGCCGCTCCCGTTGCCGACGCCGCCGCCGGGCGTGTGGGCCGCGCCGCCGCCCGCGTACGACGGGACCGCGGGCGGGGGCGGGGGCCAGGAGGCGGCGCCCGCGGGGGGCTCGGGCGCCGCCCCGTACGGGGAGTGCGGGGGCTGGTGGGGGTGCGGGGGCGTGTGGGCCGTCGCCGCGTGGTCCTGGGGCGTGCCCTGGGCCGTGGGGGTGTGGCGCGGTGCGTCCACATGCGTCGGGGTGGCGGGCGGGGTCGCCGGGGCGGCGGGGGGTGTCGCCTCAGCGGCCGTCGTGTCCCGGGGCTCGTCCCGTACGTTCTCCGCCGCCGGGTCGGGAGCGGTGGCGGGCACGGGAGGTGCGGGCGGAACGGACGGCACGGCCGGTACCGCGTTGCCCTCGGTGCCCTCGTTCTCTGTGCTCACAGCTCTCTACTCCTCGGTTCCACTCGGCATCCAGTCGGCATTCGGCAAGAAATCCGCTGTGCAGGTGTCTGCGGTCAGCTTTTCCCACGGCGCGTCTGGCCACTGTAAGCAGGACCTGTGCATCCGCACACCAATCTTTACATCAGACAAAACAGACCTCCAGGGTGACATGTGCTCAGCCACCCCCGTGGCGGTGACACCATGGCGCCCGTGACCCACGCACGGCAGCGCAGCACCCACACCGCGATCCAGGTCGTCGCCCACCGCGGGGCCTCCGACGACGCCCCCGAACACACCCTGGCCGCCTACCGCAAGGCGATCGAGGACGGGGCCGACGCCCTGGAGTGCGATGTCCGGCTGACCGCCGACGGCCACCTCGTCTGCGTGCACGACCGCCGGGTGAACCGCACGTCGAACGGGCGCGGCGCCGTCTCCGCCCTGGAGCTGGCCGACCTCGCCGCCCTCGACTTCGGCTCCTGGAAGGACCGCGAGGAGTCGCCCGACTGGGATCCGGCGCCGGGCGAGCTGACCTCCGTACTCACCCTGGAACGGCTCCTGGAGCTGTTCACCGACGTACGGGCCACCGGGCGGCCGCTCCAGCTGGCCATCGAGACGAAGCACCCCACCCGTTGGGCCGGGCAGGTCGAGGAGCGGCTCCTGCAGCTGCTGAAGCGCTTCGGGCTGGCCGAGCCGCCGGCCGACGGGCCCTCCCCCATCCGCATCATGAGCTTCTCCGGCCGCTCCCTGCACCGCGTCCAGGCCGCCGCGCCCGCGCTGCCCACGGTCTACCTGATGCAGTTCGTCTCGCCCCGGCTGCGCGACGGCCGGCTTCCCGCCGGAGCGCGGATCGCCGGACCCGGCATGCGGATCGTGCGCAGCCACCCCGGATACATCGAGCGGCTCCACCGGGCGGGCCACCGGGTCCACGTGTGGACCGTGAACGAACCGGCCGACGTGGAGCTGTGCGCCGAACTCGGCGTCGAGGCGATCATCACCAACCGCCCCAAGCAGGTCCTGTCCCAACTGGGCCGCATTTAGCACACAACAGGCACGCGAAGCACCCCCCGTACCACCCCGGCGGGGAGTACACCGGCGCACTCGTCGAGCGTTTCTTCGTGACGAGTGCGTCACCGACAGCCCCCTGGCCGGTTTCCGGCGCAGCTCAGTGGGGCATCCAACCCGTGGCGTGGGGCGAAGGAGGTCTCGGGGGTGGCGTTGGTGGTGGCACAAGAGGTGCCTGCGTCGTCGAGCATGGCCGTTCCCCATGGCCCTGCGGGCGTGGGGCAGGCACGACACCGGATGCGTGAGCAGTTGCGCGGCAACGGGGTGTCGGACGCGGTCGTGGACGACGCCGTTCTCATCCTTTCCGAACTGCTCAGCAACGCCTGTCGGCACGGCAGGCCACTGGGGCGGCACGCGGACGTCGGTGACGGCGACATCCTGGCCGCGTGGCGCGTGGACACGGGCGGCGGCCTCACCGTGGAGGTCACGGACGGCGGCGGGCCCACCCGCCCGGTTCCCTCCACCCCCTCGGTGACGGCACGCGGCGGGCGCGGGCTCAACATCATCAGCGCCCTGGCCCAGGAGTGGGGCGTACGGGACGACTCGTCGGGCGAGGTCACGGTCTGGGCCCACGTCCCCTCCCCGAAGCCGCCCGAGATCGGCGCGGTCGGCGGACTCACCGGGTTCGAAGGGCTCGACTTCTCCGACGTCCTCGACGACGCGAGCTGACCGCCCTCGACCGCGGAGTCGTGGAGTTGCGCAGTCGCGGGCGCGGGTACGCGGGTACGACGAAGGTGCCGCGGGCGTGTCCACGGCGACGGACTCACGGGCGCGCGGGTACGGCAACAGTCCGACGGGCCCGCGTGCGTACGACGTCGGTCCCACGGGCGCGCATGTACGACGACGGCCCCATGGGCGCGCGTGCACGACGACGGTCCCACGGGCGCGTGTACGGCGACCCGGTCGCGGGCGGCTAGGCTCGCGCCGAGACCGCACTGTCGCAATCGGGAGAACGCCCACCATGGCCAAGAAGCGCCCTCAGACCAAGGCCGGGAAGCAGCAGCTCAAGGACGGTGAGATCCCGGTCGTCGGGGCCCGTGAGCCCTGCCCGTGCGGTTCGGGCCGTCGCTACAAGGCGTGTCACGGACGCGCCGCCGCCCAAGCCGTGACCGAGCTGGTCCACCGCCCGTTCGAGGGACTGGCGGGCGAGTGCGACTGGGTCGCCCTGCGCGAGCTGGTGCCCGCCGCCACCGTCGAGCTGACGCTGAAGGGCGGACTGCCCGAGGGCGTTCCGTCGGTGACCCTCGCGACCGTGCTGCCGATGGCGTGGCCCGCCCTGCGCCGCGACGACGGCTCCGTCCTCCTGGCCCTCCAGAACGACACCTCCTCCGGCGACCTGAGCCGCGACCTCGCGGACACCCTCCAGCGCGCCCTGGATGTCGAGCCCGGCACCCCGGTCACCGCCCGCCGCGTACCGGCCGACGGGCCGCGCCTGCAGGATCTGCTCGACCCGGAGGGCGCGTTCGAGCCGGTCGTCCACACCGGGTTCGAGTTCTGGGTCCCCGACGCGGAGAACGCCACCCCGGAGGTGTCCGCCTCCCTGGAGCGCGCGAACGCCGCCGCGATCCCGACGGTGCTCCTCTCCGGCGTCGACGCCGCGTACTGGTGCGAGACCCCGGAGAAGAACCACCTGCGCTGGGTCATGCCGCACCCCGAGGAGCAGCTCCTCGACGCGCTCGCCCGGCTGCACGCCGCCGGCACCTCCTCGCTCGGCGAGAACACCCGGCTCGTCGGATCGTTCCGGGCGCACGGGCTGGTCGTCCCCGTCTGGGACCTGCCGACCTCGATGGGCGCCGAGGCGTGCGAGAAGCCGGCCGTCGCGTTCGCCGAGCGACTGGCGGCGGCGCTCGCCTCCGACGCCCCGCTCACCGCCGAGGAGCGGCGCGCCCGCGGCGGCCTCACCAACCGCCAGGTGACCCTCAGCTGACCCTGCCGGGACCCCTGCCGCGCACGGTGACTCGCGTCACAACTCGCCGTACTCACAAGTAAATCGGCGTCCCCGTAGGCGAGATCGAATTTGCGAACGGCAGATCTCTTGTTACCGTTCTAGAAGCCCGGTCGCTGGTGCATCCCCCGTCGCCAGCGACCGGGCGTCTTCGTCTTCGGATGTCTCCGTCGCCGGATCTCTTCCCCGCCGGACGTCTTCGTCGTCGGCCACTCGCGCCCCGGCCCGCCCGCTCGCCCGACGCGCTCGATCAGCGCCGGACGCCCGCTCAGCCCGACGGTTCGCTCAGGCCCACGGTTCGCTCAGCCCGATGCCTCCGGCCGGCCCGATGCTTCGGGGGTCGGCGCCCGGTCGGATCCGGCGCGCAGCAGCAGCGGCGCCTCCTCCACCGGCCCCGCGCCCGCGTACTCCGCCACCGCCGCATAGGCATCCGGCCCGCCCGCCGAGGGGCTCCTCGGGGTCTCGCAGCTGCCCGGCTCGTCGTGGGCCGGGAGGGCGCAGTGCAGTTCCACGGTCCGGCCGCCCGGCCCCATCAGCGTGACTACGGAACGGAGTTCGGCTCCGGAGGTGTTGCGGTAGTAGGCGCGCGCCCAGGTCTCGCCGCCACCGGTCATGACACAGGTCTGCGCCTCGACCCCCTCCGGCGCGACCAGCTCGGGGCCGCACCGGGCCGCGTCACCGGCAGGTGATGCCGAAGGGGACGGCGATGCGGAAGTACGGAGTTCCGCCGCCGCACCGGAATCCGTATACACATCATCAGAAAGCTTTTCCGCACGCATTTCTGATGAACTGTCCGGAGAATGGACGTCCGCCGATCCGGCGTCCGGGGCGCCTCCGGGATCGGCGGAGGCAACGATCGGAATCAGGCACGCGAAGGCCACGGCAGCCGTGAGGCCGATCATGCGGAGATTCATGGTGGCCCCCTTGCCGACTGCGCGCGTGACCGGGCAGCGCCGGTATCCGAGCGACGCGGGTGACCCGGCCGGCACGCGCACGCGCCTACGCGCGTATGCGAGGCCGACGATATCCACGCGAGGCGGGCGACCGGGCCGTCCTCCGCCCGTTCACCACCGATACGGCCCGGCTCACACCCGTACGAGTGAGCCGGGCCGTACGCCGTCGCACACCTGCCACCGCGCGGACCGCCCGCGTACACCTGCCGCAGCGGGCCGACCGCGCGTAGGCCGACCGCACCCCGTCAGTACGCAAGCCGGGCCAGCGCACGCCATCAGTACGCAAGCCGGACCGCGCACGCCGTCGTTACGCGCATGGGCCCGCGCACGCCGTCAGCCCGCGCGCCACCGGCTCAGACCGTTAACACGCGCGCGCCACCGGCTCAGGCCGTCCATACGCGTGCCACCGGCCCGGTCCGTCAGTACGCGAGTCGGCTGCCGCCGTCCGGGGCGCTGGTGCTCGCCTCGACCAGGGCGTCCAGGACCGCCTCGACATCCGGGAGCCAGGGGGCCGCCGCCTCCGCCCGTCCGCCGCCGCCCTTCGTGATCCGGCGGAGGACCGGGGTCGAGGGCACGGGGGCCGCCAAGGGGGCGGGGGGCCGCTCCCAGCGGACGTGGCCCGCGCCGATCTCGGAGGGGGGCAGGACGAGATAGCCGCCCTCCCCGTGGAACCGGAGCGAGCTGGGCACCCAGTCCTTGCTGTACAGCAGCTCACCGAGCCGCTCCAGCGTGTACGGGGCCACCAGCAGCGACCACCGGGTGGGCGTCGCGACGACGGGGCCCAGCCGCATGCCCATCCGGTCCAGCGCGACCAGCGCCCGCGCACCGGCGAGCGCGGGCAGGCTCACGGCGCACGGCGCACGGCCGCCGGTCGCCAGGATCACCGGGGCGGTGGGGCGGTTGGTCCACCACCAGCGCACCATGCGCTCGTCCGTGGTGGCCGCCGGCAGTACGGGATCGAAGGGGTGCGCGCCGGGAACGGCGCAGTCGGGGTCACGACAGACGCAGCCGAGGCCGCGCCCCTCGCGCAGGGCGGCCGGCGCGGTCCCGGCTCCGGGGAGCACGGGCCACTGCCACGCGGTGGCGAAGGTCAGGGCCGCTTCCAGCCGGGCGGCACCCTCCTTGCGCCGGAGCCGGAGCCTGCGTCGCCTTCCGAGGATCTCGCGCATGAGCGCTCGTTCCTTTCCGTTGAACGCCGAGTCCACATGACGTAGACGCGTGTGGGACATCGCGTGCACGTCTCTTCGCTGTGCGTACGTGCTCATGAGGTTCTGCGGTACGGGCGTGCCTTCGGTACCGAGCGTGAGCCGAGCCGAGCCGAGTGGAACCGATCCGAGTGGAACCGATCTGAGGTGGTGCCGAGCTGTGTGGAGCCGGGGGCGCCCGCCACGGGCGCCTCGTGCCTACCGGCCGGGCCCGGTCCCCGCCGCGTCGGGCGGAGGCGTGACCGCCACGTGATCGCGACCGTCACGGGTAAGGACGTTCCGGACCCGCTGTCAGGTTCCTGAGCGATCACATCCGCCCGTGAGCGTCTGCCCCGAGCATCGTCGATTACGTACCCAGCCTGCCCGGAATGACGCTGTCCCGGGCATTTCACCCCGGCCGAACCCCTTGTTGAGCTGCCCCAGTCGACCGCAAATCGGCGCCGGAGGGTACATTTTTCGGCCAACTTACCCAACACTGGAAGAGCGCCGGATGACACCGGAGAGGCCCGGAAGCGGTGCCGATCCGGCGAGCCTCCAGGGGACAATACTGGACATCAGGTTACTTGTGCGTGTACATGTGGATGCATTGATAGTGGCGCAGAATCACATGGGGGTTTGCGATGCTATTCGACAAATCGCACCAGCATGAGAGCTGGCTGTCATGAGCGCCCCTCACCTGCCGAAAGTGGCTGGAATCGATCCAGAGGTTCCGGTTTCAACGCAAGCTGCCGTTCCTCTGAAGGAGATCCCGGCGGCGCCCGGAGCCTTCATCCAGGACCGCCTCGCGGGCTGGGTCTCGGACCTCACGACCCTGCACGAACTCACCGAGCGGCTGGCCGCCACCGCCACCCTCGACACCGCCCTGAACGAGCTGCTGCACGCCGGAGCCGCCCTCGTAGGCGCCCGCCGCGGACTCCTCGTACTGGAACGGGCGGACACCACGCCCCCGGCCACCACCCTCGGTCTCGGGCTCGGCCCCGCCGACCTCGGGCACCTGGAGACCGTGGAGCGCTCGGCCACCGCCCTGGGCCGGGTCCTCGACGGTCCCCCGGACGCCGCGGACGCGCGGGACGGGATCGCCACCCCCGACCTGCTCGGTGACCAGGACGTCGACCCCCGCCACCGCGAGGTCGCCATCCGCCTCGGGTACGCCGCCAGTTACGCCCTGCCCCTCGCCTCCGAAGCGGCGGGCCGGCTCGGCGGTGCCGTCTGGTTCTACGACGAGCCGGGCGAGCCCTCGGAGAAGCAGCGCCACCTGGTGGGCCTCTACGCGCGGTACGCCACCGAGCACCTGGCCCGCCTGACCGAGCTGGAGCGGGCCCGCGCCGACCTCGCGACCGTCGCCGAGGAGCTGCTGCCCAGCCGGCTGCCCCGCGTCCCCGGCGTCCGGCTGGCCGCCCGGCACCGGACCGGGCCCCGGGGCGGCGGCGACTGGTACGACGCGCTGCCGCTGCCCGACCACGCGCTCGGCCTCGCGGTCGGCTCCGTCGGCGGCTCCGGACCGAGCGCCATGGCCGCCATGGGCCGGCTCCGCGCCGGCCTGCGGGCGTACGCCGTGATGGAGGGCGAGGACCCCGTCGCCGTACTCTCCGACCTGGAACTGCTGCTGCGGCTCACCGAGCCCGCGCGGACCGCCACCGCCCTCTTCGCCTACTGCGAGCCCGCCGCCCGCACGATCGTGCTCGCCGGGGCCGGGCACACCCCGCCGCTGATCCTCGGCGACCGGCGCTGCGAGTACGTCGAGACCACGCTCTCCGCCCCGCTGGGGATGCTCGCGTGCTGGGAGGCACCGAGCGTGGAGCTGTCCCCCGCACCGGGAGAAACGGTGCTGCTCTACACGGACGGCCTGCTCCGCCGCACCGGCGACGCCATGGACCGCGCCTTCGCCCGGCTGCACTCCGCGGCCGCCTCCGTGCCGAGGGCGGACCGGCACGACCCCGCCGCCGTCACGGACCACGTCCTGCGCGCGATGCTGCCGGACGGCCTCGACCGGAGCGACTCCACCGAGGACGTGGTCGTCCTCGCCGCACACTTCGACTGAGGCGGCGTCCCCCGTGCCCGAGGGGCCCGGTGGGACCTCCTGAGTAACAGGTCTTTCGGCCCTGGGCCCCCTTCCGTACGCCCGTACGATGGGGGGTGGTCCAGCGTCGTATCAAGGAGAGTCACACGTGTCTGAGGAGCTCATCCCGGAGACCCCGGAGCAGGAGACCGAAGAGAACGAGGCAGCGGAGCCGATCAAGCAGCGGAAGAACGGCCTGTACCCGGGCGTCTCCGACGAGCTCGCCGAGAACATGAAGTCGGGCTGGGCCGACACCGAACTGCACGACCTCGCCCCGGTCCCGCAGGCCGGGCACACCGCCGCCCGCCGCGCCGCGCTCTCCGCGCGCTTCCCCGGCGAGCGCCTGGTCATCCCCGCGGGCAACCTGAAGACCCGCTCCAACGACACCGAGTACGCGTTCCGCGCCTCCACCGAGTACGCGTACCTCACCGGCGACCAGACCCAGGACGGCGTCCTCGTCCTGGAGCCGACCGGCGAGCAGGGCCACCGGGCCACGATCTACCTGCTGCCCCGCTCCAACCGGGAGAACGGCGAGTTCTGGCTGGACGGCCAGGGCGAGCTGTGGGTCGGCCGGCGCCACTCCCTCACCGAGGCCGAGCAGCTGCTGGGCATCCCCGCGAAGGACGTCCGCGAGCTGGCCGCCGCGCTGTCCGAGGCCACCGGCCCGGTCCGCAACGTGCGCGGCCACGACGCCTCCATCGAGGCCGCCCTCACCGACAAGGTGACCGCCGAGCGCGACGAGGAGCTGCGCGTCCACCTCTCCGAGGCCCGCATCGTGAAGGACGCCTTCGAGATCTCCGAGCTGGAGAAGGCCTGCGACGCCACCGCGCGCGGCTTCGAGGACGTCGTCAAGAGCCTGGACAAGGCCGAGGCGACCAGCGAGCGCTTCATCGAGGGCACCTTCTTCCTGCGCGCCCGCATCGAGGGCAACGACATCGGTTACGGCTCGATCTGCGCCGCCGGTCCGCACGCGACCACCCTGCACTGGGTCCGCAACGACGGTGCCGTCCGCCCCGGCGAGCTGCTGCTCCTGGACGCCGGTGTCGAGACCAACGACCTCTACACCGCCGACGTGACGCGCACGCTGCCGATCAACGGCACGTTCTCGCCGCTCCAGCGCAAGATCTACGACGCGGTGTACGAGGCCCAGGAGGCGGGCATCGCCGCCGTGAAGCCCGGTGCCGCCTTCCGCGACTTCCACGACGCCTCGCAGCGCGTGCTAGCCGAGAAGCTCGTCGAGTGGGGGCTGCTCGGCGACCTGACCGTGGAGAAGGTCCTGGAGCTGGGCCTCCAGCGCCGCTGGACCCTGCACGGCACCGGCCACATGCTCGGCATGGACGTCCACGACTGCGCCGTCGCGCGGACCGAGGCGTACGTCGACGGCATCCTGGAGCCGGGCGTCTGCCTGACCGTGGAGCCCGGGCTCTACTTCCAGGCCGACGACCTGACCGTGCCGGAGGAGTACCGGGGCATCGGCGTCCGGATCGAGGACGACATCCTCGTCACGGAGGACGGCAACCGGAACCTGTCCGACAAGCTGCCCCGCCAGGCCGACGAGGTCGAGGCCTGGATGGCGCGGCTGAAGGGCTGACCCACCGCCGTACGTCCGGCCGAACCACCGCCGTACCTACGGCTGACGGCTTCGCAGGGCGCGCCGCTCACACCATGAGCAGCGCGCCCTCCCGCCATTTCAGCACCTTGTCGAAGCTGACCACGGCGCCCCGGCCCGGCCGGTTGCCGAACTGGACGTGGTCCGCCAGCTGCTCGATGAGGTCCAGCCCGCGGCCGCTCTCGGCGACGCAGGGGGCGGGCGCGGGGGTGAGTTCGCGCCGGGCGGGGAAGCCCGGTCCCGAGTCGGCCACCTCGATACGGCACATCTCGCCGTCCAGATAGGCCGTGACCCGGTACTGCCCGGAGTCCGCCGGGGACGTTCCGGGGCGGGGGTCCGTCCGATCGCCGCGGTCGCCCGGTTCTCCGTGCTCCACGAGGCCCGACCGGTCGCCACCGTGCTCGACGGCGTTGGCGCAGGCCTCGCTGAGCGCGACCGACAGGTCGAAGCAGATGTCGGGGTCGACCCCCGCCGTCTCCATGGTGCCGAGCAGGAAACGACGGGCGAGCGGAACGCTCGCAGCCTCGCGCCGCAAATGGAGTGACCACCAGATGCTCATGCTCCAGCCTCCCGGCCGCGGCTCGACGTATCGATACGTATTGCCGCGCTTCGCCCTTCGTAAGCACGGATCGGCTGTGAGAGCCCTCATTCGGCGGATGCGTATATTCCGCGCTCCGGTGTATAGCCGCGCGCGGAAGGAGCGGTCGGGGGCGGGACCCGGGGGCCGGGACACGTTCCGGAAACGGGGCGTCCGCACTCCGTACATCCCCCGCCAACAGCCGCAACAAGCACGCTTGGGGACGGAGGCTGATGTTCCGGACCTGCCGTACCGCGCGGGGGTGCGCAGTGCGATGATGTTCCGGCCATGTCCACGCCTGTCGCACACGCCGGAGCCGGTCTGCGGCTCATGAGGGCCGCGGTGTTCACCGCGGTCTGCGTCGTGCTGTCCGCGGCGGGACACGCCTTCGCCGCCGGTGCGCCGGTCCCCGCGTGGACCCTGCTCGCCGGGTTCCTGGGCGTCCTCGCGGTGGCCTCGGCCCTCGCCGGACGGGAACGCTCCCTGCGCTCGATCGCGTGTGCGCTGGCGGGCGGTCAGCTCCTCCTGCACGTCCTCTTCGCGTACGGCAGCCACGGCAGCGCCCAGGCCGTCGCCGCCGCCGCGCCCCGGTCCAGCGGCGAGAACCCGCTGATCCGCTTCGCCGCCGGGCTGGTGTGCGGGGCGGGCCCGGGACAGCTCGACGCCACCGAGGCGCACCGCATCGTCACCACGGCGGGCATAGACCCCGCCACGGTCACGGCCGCGGCGGCACAGGGCCACGGCCACCTCGCCTCGGCCGCCACCGCGTCCGGCGCGGTCCCCGACGGCGGCCCGGGCATCGCGTCGGCGTACGCGACGGCTCTCACCCTGCTGCCGGCCCTGCCGATGTTCCTGGCCCATCTGCTCGCCGCGCTCGCCGCCGGCTGGCTGCTGCGGCGCGGTGAGGCCGCCCTCTTCCGGCTGGCCCGGCTCTCGGCTTACGGCGCCCAGGAGCTGACGGCCGCCGCCCGGCTGCGCTCCCTGCGCGCCGCGCTCGCGCTCGTACGCGCCCTGCGCACCGGAGCGTGCGAGCAGCTCACGAAGGGGCCGCGCGCCCTGCGTACGGCCGACGACGACCCGGTACCGACGCCCGGGGATCCTCTGCAGCACCTGGTGATCAGGCGCGGGCCTCCGGCCCCGTACGCCCTCGCAGCCTGACGCGACACCGTCGTCCACCGCCCGGAACGGATCAGCACCGCCGGGACGGGCCGCCCACTCCTGTTCCCGGGCGGCTCCCCGTGGGCAGTACCGGATTCCTCCTGGACCGGACGAGGTGTCGTGCCGCCGTCGCGCACCCGCGCGACGGACCACCGTGATTCCCCGTCCTCTGTGGAGTGATCCCTGCCATGAACCTTTCCCGTATCGCCCTCGCCACCGGTGTCGCGGCGTCCACCGTCCTGCTGCTCGCCGGTCCCGCCGCCGCGCACGTCAGCGTCCAGCCGCAGGGCGAGGCCGCCAAGGGCGGTTACGCCACCCTCAACTTCAAGGTCCCCAACGAGCGGGACCAGGCCTCCACGGTCAAGCTCGAGGTGAACTTCCCGGCCGGGCAGCCGCTCTCCTCCGTCACCCCCGAGGCCGTGCCGGGCTGGAAGATCGAGATCACCAAGGGCAAGCTCGACAAGCCCCTGGAGGTGCACGGCCGGAAGATCACCGAGGCCGTCACCAAGGTGACCTGGACCGCGGACGGCTCCAAGATCGAGCCCGGCTACTTCCAGCAGTTCCCGGTCTCCGTGGGGCAGCTCCCCGAGGACGCCGACCAGATGGTCTTCAAGGCCATCCAGACGTACGACAACAAGGAAGTCGTCCGCTGGATCGAGGAGCCCAAGGCCGGCGGCGAGGAGCCCGACTCCCCGGCCCCGGTCCTGGCGCTCTCCGCCGCCACCGACGACCACCACGGCGGTGGCGCGGCCGATGACACCAAGGCCGGTGACGACCACGCGGCCGACGACAAGGCCGCCTCGGCCGAGGGCGACAAGAAGGAGACGCACGCCGCGTCCTCCTCGTCCAGCGACACCACGGCGCGCACCCTGGGCATCATCGGCATCGTCGTCGGCATCGCGGGCGTCGCGTTCGGCGTGCTCGCCGGCCGCCGCCGTACGGCCTGATCCGGCCGGGCCGGGCCCACCGCGTCCGTACTACGGCGCACGCGTGCGGCCCGGCCCGCCGGTCCCACCACCCTCACCACGTTCAGGACATTCCTTCATGCGCAACAGAACAGCAGTGACGGCCGTGGCGTTGGCCGCCGCTGCCGCACTGACCCTCTCGGCCTGCGGCAGCGACGGTGACAAGGCGGGCTCCTCGTCGATCGCCGATGTCGAGGCCTCGCCCAAGGACAAGGCCGCTACCGTCCTCGACCAGGGGTTCACCAAGCCGGACCTGGTCCTCACCGACACCGACGGCAAGAAGTACGACCTCCGCGAGGCCACCAAGGGCAAGCCGACGCTCATCTACTTCGGCTACACCAACTGCCCCGACGTCTGCCCGCTGACCATGAGCAACATCTCCGTCGCCAAGCGGGACCTGCCCAAGGCCGACCAGGAGAAGCTCCAGGTCGTCTTCGTCACCACCGACCCCGAGCGCGACACACCCGCCTCGCTCGGCAAGTGGCTCAAGGCCCAGGACCCCACCTTCATCGGCCTCACCGGCGACTTCCCCACCATCCAGGCCGCGGCGCGCCAGATCGGCATCGGCATCGAGCCGGCGACCAAGGAGAAGGACGGGACCGTCGTCTCGATGCACGGGGCGCAGGTCGTCGCCTTCTCCCCGAAGACGGACGACGGTTACGTGCTGTACGGCGAGAACACCACCGCCGAGGAGTACGCGAAGGACCTCCCCAAGCTCGTCAAGGGGGAGAACCCGTGAACCGCCGCACGACCCTCGCTGCCGTCCTCGCCCTCACCACGGGGCTGACGCTGGCGGGGTGCTCCACGGACAGCGCCGAGCCCCGGCTGAAGGTCGTCGGCGCGTTCATGCCGCAGCCCGTCAGCGACATGGCCGCCGGCTTCCTCGTCGTCCAGAACAGCGGGTCCACCGCCGACCGGCTCACCTCGGTGACGAGCCCGCTCTCCGACGACGTCACGATCCACGAGACGAAGAACCAGCGGATGCGCGAGGTCTCGTCGTTCGAGGTGCCGGCCAACGGCGAGCTCGATCTCGAACGCGGCGGCAACCACATCATGTTCATGAACCTGAAGCAGAAGCCCCAGCAGGGCGAGAGGGTCTCCGTCGAGCTGCACTTCGAGAAGGCCGACCCCATCACGGTCGACCTGCCGGTGAAGGAAACCACCCACAACCCGAAGAAGCAGTGAGGGACCGACCGTGATGACCGCCACCGCCCCTCGTCCACGGCCCTCCCGGAAGGGGCAGCCGTCCCGGACGGGGCGGCCTTCCCGGACGGGACGGCCGTCCCCGATACGCAGGCCGTCCCCGATACGGCGGCCGTTCGCCGCCGCCGCGCTCCTCGCCGCCCTGTTCAGCCTGGTGTCCGGGCTGCTGCTGGCCGGTGCCGGGCCGGCGGCCGCGCACGCCGCCCTCACCGGGAGCGACCCGCAGGACGGGGCGGTGGTGGCCACCGCGCCCAAGGAGGTGACCCTCACCTTCTCCGAGGCGATCGCCGTCGGCGACGGTTCGATCCGGGTCCTGGACCCCAGCAGCAAGCGCGCCGACACCGGCGTCGAGCCGAAGGACCTCTCCGACGGCTCCACCGTCCGGTACGGCGTGGAGCTGCTCCCCGGCCTGCCGGACGGCACCTACACCGTGGCCTGGCAGGCCGTCTCGGCCGACAGCCACCCCATCTCCGGCGCCTTCACGTTCTCCATCGGCGCCCCCTCCGAGACCGCCGTCGCCCTGCCCTCGGAGGAGGTGGGCGGCGGCGCGGTCGGCGCGGTCTACGGCATCGCGCGGTACATCGCGTACGCCGGGTTCGTCCTGCTCGTCGGCGGCGCGGCCTTCGTCCTGGGCTGCTGGCCCCGGGGCGCGACCGCCCGGCCGATGCAGCGGCTCGTGGTGCGCGGCTGGATCACCCTGACCGCGGCGACCCTGGCCATGCTGCTGCTCCGCAACCCGTACACCGGCAGCGGGAAGTTCGCCGATGCCTTCGACCTGACCGGGCTCCAGGCCGTCCTGGACACCAAGCCGGGCGCCGCCCTCGTCTCCCGGCTGCTGCTGCTCGGCGCGGCCGCGCTCTTCATCGCGGTGCTGTTCGGTACGTACGCACGGCGCGAGGACGCCGTCGAGAAGAGGGACCTCACCTTCGGACTGGCCGTCGGCGGCGGGGTCGTCGCGGCGGGCATCGCCGCCACCTGGGCCATGTCCGAGCACGCCTCGACCGGTATCCAGGCGGGGATCGCCATGCCGGTGGACGTCCTGCACCTGCTGGCGGTGGCCGCCTGGCTCGGTGGTCTGGTCGCGCTCCTGGTGGCGCTGTACCGGACGCCGGACATCGGGAGCGAGGCCGTACGGCGGTTCTCCCGGGTCGCGTTCGGCAGTGTGCTGGTCCTGGCGGCGACCGGGATCTACCAGTCGTGGCGGCAGGTCGGCTCCTGGTCGGCGCTGACCGGGACGCGGTACGGGCAGCTCCTGATCGTCAAGGTCGCGCTCATCGTGCTCCTGCTCGCCGTCGCGTGGTTCTCGCGGCGGTGGACGGGACGGCTGACGGATGCGGCCACCGCGTCCGTGGCCTCCGAGCCGTCCGAGCGCGCGGCCGAGACGGTGAAGACCGCCGACGACGTCGCCCCGGAGCGCGCCGCGCAACTGGCCCGGCAGCAGGCCGCCCTGGCCGCCACGGAGAAGAAGCGCGTACGGGACGCCGACGCGGAGCGCTCCGGGCTGCGCCGTTCGGTGCTGGCCGAGGCCGCGATCGCCGTGGTCCTGCTGGCCGTCACCACCGTGCTGACGTCGACCGAGCCGGGCCGTACGGAGGAGGAGGCCAAGGGCGCCTCCACCGCGGCGACCGCCCCGGCTCCCTCGGGGCCCGTCAACCTGAGCATGCCCTTCGACACCGGCGGCCGGAACGGCAAGGGGACCGTCCGGATGGACATCGACCCCGGCCGCTCCGGCGCCAACGAGCTGCATGTGTGGATCGACGGCAGCGACGGCAAGCCGATGGACGTGCCCGAGCTGAAGGTGGCCCTCACTCTGGAGGCACAGGAGATCGGCCCGCTGCCGGTCGCGCCCGACCGGCTCGCCGAGGGGCACTGGTCGGCGAGCAATGTCCAGATCCCGATGGCGGGGAAGTGGAAGGTGGACGTGACGGTACGGACGTCCGACATCGACCAGGTCACCGTCGACAAGACCGTGAAGATCGGCTGAGTACGTGAGCGGCAGGACCAGAACAGGGCTGGGTACGTGAACAGCAGGACCAAGGCAGGAAAGGGAAGCGGCCGGCAGGCACCGGGCTCCGCTTCCGCGGCCGACTCCGCCCCGGGCACGGCCCCCGTCGGCGTCTCGCGGCGCCAGCTGCTGGGCGGCGTGGGCGCGGCGGGCGCCACCGGGCTGGTGCTCGGCGCGGCGGGCGGGGCGGCCGGGTACGCCGCCACCCGCCCCGAGGAGCCGACCGCCCTGACGGCCGTCGGCTCCACCGAGGCGATGTTTCACGGGAAACATCAACCGGGGATCACCACTCCGCTTCAGGCCCGGGGCCATCTCGTCGCCTTCGACCTGGTGGCGGGGGCGGGCCGCAAGGAGGCCGTGGCCCTGATGCGGCGCTGGTCGGCGGTGGCGCGCGAGCTGATGGCGGGCCGCCCGGCGGCCGGCTCGGCGGACGGGCCCGGCCATGACACCGGCATCGCGCTGGACGCGGGCCCCTCCTCCCTCACGGTCACCTTCGGTTTCGGCCGTACGTTCTTCGCGCGTACGGGTCTCACCTCCAGGCTGCCCGCCGCGCTCGACCCGCTCCCCCCGTTCTCCTCCGACCAGCTGGACGCCAGGCGCTCCGACGGCGACCTGTGGGTGCAGATCGGGGCCGATGACGCCCTGGTCGCCTTCCACGCCCTGCGGGCCGTTCAGAAGGAGGGCGCGGGGACGGCACGGGTGCGCTGGCAGATGAACGGCTTCAACCGCACCCCCGGGGCGACGGCCCGGCCGATGACCGCCCGCAACCTGATGGGCCAGATCGACGGGACCGGCAACCCGAAGCAGAGCGACGAGGACTTCGAGCGGCGGGTCTTCGTGCCCGCCTCCCCCGGCACCCCGCACGCGTGGCTGGAGGGCGGTTCGTACGCCGTCGTCCGCCGCATCAGGATGCTGCTGGACGACTGGGAGAAGCTCGCGGTGGACCGGCAGGAGCGGGTCATCGGGCGGCGCAAGGCGGACGGGGCCCCGCTGAGCGGGGGCAGCGAGACCACGCCGCTGGACCTCGACAGGACGGGCCCGGACGGGCGGCTGATGATCCCCGACAACGCCCACGCCCGGATCTCCGCCCCGGAGGCGAACGGCGGGGCCGCGATGCTGCGGCGCCCGTTCTCGTACCACGACGGGATCTCGGAGGACGGCACTCCGGACGCCGGGCTGCTCTTCGTCTGCTGGCAGGCGGACCCGTTCAAGGGGTTCGTGCCGGTGCAGCGGAAGCTCGACCGGGGCGACGCCCTGTCCCCGTTCATCCGGCACGAGGCGAGCGGGCTGTTCGCGGTGCCGGGCGGGGCGGCGGAGGGCGAGTACGTGGGGCAGCGGCTGCTGGAGTCGTGAGGCCGGGTGTCCCGGGGGCCCGGGTCACCCGGTCCCGACCGGATTCTGAGACGGCGAGGCTCCCGCCGTACGGCGCAATAGGGTGAGCGTATGTCAGCCACGCGCTACGCCTATCTCGGTCCCGAAGGCACCTTCACCGAGGTCGCCCTCCGCACGCTCCCGGAAGCCGCCACCCGCGAGCTGGTCCCGATGGTCTCCGTACCGGCGGCCCTGGACGCCGTACGCACCGGAGAGGCGGCGGCCGCCCTCGTACCGATCGAGAACTCCGTGGAGGGCGGCATCACCGCCACGCTCGACGCGCTGACCGGCGGCGAGCCGCTGATGATCTACCGCGAGGTGCTGCTCTCCATCACCTTCGCGCTGCTCGTGCGGCCGGGCACCGCGCTGTCGGACATCAAGACGGTCACCGCGCACCCGGCCGCCCAGCCGCAGGTCCGCAACTGGATGGCCGCCCACCTCCCGCAGGCCGTCTGGGAGTCGGCGGCGTCCAACGCGGACGGTGCCCGGCTGGTCCAGGAGGGGCGGTACGACGCCGCGTTCGCCGGTGAGTTCGCCGCCGCCACCTACGGCCTGGAGCCGCTGGTGACGGAGATCCACGACGCGGAGAACGCCCAGACCCGCTTCGTCCTGGTGGGCCGGCCGGCCCGGCCGTCCGCCCCGACCGGGGCCGACAAGACGTCCGTGGTGATCTGGCTGGGCGACGACCACCCCGGTGCGCTGCTGGAGCTGCTCCAGGAGTTCGCGGTGCGCGGCGTCAACCTGATGCTGATCCAGTCCCGCCCGACCGGCGAGGGGATCGGCAACTACTGCTTCGCCGTGGACGCCGAGGGGCATATCGCGGACCGGCGGGTGGGGGAGGCGCTGATGGGGCTGAAGCGGATCTGTCCGAAGGTGCGGTTCCTCGGTTCGTATCCCCGGGCGGGCGTCTCCGCCGACGAGGTCCGGCCGCTCCGAACGGGCACCTCGGACAACGACTTCACCGAGGCCGCCGACTGGCTGGCGCGCAGCCAGGACGGGCGGATCTGACAGGCCGGTCGATCCGAACGGTCCGGGCGATCCGAACGGGTCCAGGCCATTCGAACGGGTCCGGGCGATCCGGTCGGGTCTGGGCCATGCGATCGGGTCCGGGCGGCTCCCGAAGGCTCCGGCCGACTCCGGCCGACTCCGGTCGGGTCCGATCGGCGCCCCGGTCGGCTCCGGGGCCCTCGGGCGCCGTCGACCGCGCTGCGCTGTGGTCGTACCTACGGATAGTCATCCACCCACAGAGTTATCCACAGGGTGGCTTCTCGACCTGGGGACAAGTCGACACCCCAATGCGACATCATCGACAAATCAATGCAGCAACCCCAGAGGCACCCACAGGCGATCGAGTCGCCACACCCCCTCTCGGATCGCGTGAATTCCCTTGATCAACTCATCAGAGCGACGAATTGCCACCCGAATGAGCGTGCGGGAGGGGTTTCGGCACGGAAGTCGAGGGAAGCGAGAGCCCTTCGTCCACCCTCCGGAACATTCCGTTCCGACATCCACAGAACTTCTTCACAGGCTGTGGATAACCATTCGGAAGCGCCACCCCCTGTGGACAACAGCAGGGAGCAACCCCCCAACTCCCCCTCCACCCAAGGCTCCTGCGTCAATCAAACCCGCACCTTCTGCCCTGTTCAGGGGAGTTAACCCCCGTTATTGACGCAACAGCGGGGGCAGACCTCGCGTTTCACCACCAGAAATACAAATTGCGGCAATTCGGTCAAAGTGACACGCTCGGCAATATCGGTTCGAGTGCGAGATCCGCGCACCGGTAGCCTGGAGGGGTGATTGACCTTCGCCTGCTCCGTGAGGACCCCGACCGTGTTCGCGCCTCCCAGCGCGCCCGTGGAGAGGACGTCGCGCTCGTCGACGCCCTGCTCTCCGCCGACGAGCTGCGCAGGTCGTCCGGCGTCCGCTTCGACGAACTCCGCGCCGAGCAGAAGCAGCTCGGCAAGCTGATCCCCAAGGCCACCCCCGAGGAGCGCGCCGAGCTCCTCAAGAAGGCCGAGCAGCTCAAGACCGACGTCAAGGCGGCCGACGCCGCCCAGGACGAGGCCGACGCGGAGGCCAAGCGGCTGCTGCTCCAGCTCGGCAACATCGTCCACGAGGACGTGCCGGTCGGCGGCGAGGAGGACTTCGTCGTCCTGGAGACGCACGGCACCATCCGTGACTTCGGCGCCGAGGGCTTCGAGCCCAAGGACCACCTGGAGCTGGGCGAGGCGCTCGGCGCCATCGACGTGGAGCGCGGGGCGAAGGTCTCCGGCTCGCGGTTCTACTACCTCACGGGCGTCGGCGCGCTCCTGGAGCTGGCCCTCGTCAACGCGGCGATCGCCCAGGCCACCGAGGCCGGCTTCATCCCGATGCTGACCCCCGCGCTGGTCCGCCCGCGCGCGATGGAGGGCACCGGCTTCCTCGGCCAGGCCGCGGAGAACGTGTACCACCTGGAGAAGGACGACTACTACCTGGTCGGCACCTCCGAGGTCCCCCTCGCCGCGTACCACATGGACGAGATCGTCGACGCGGAGAAGCTGCCCCTGCGGTACGCCGGGTTCTCCCCCTGCTTCCGCCGCGAGGCCGGGACGTACGGCAAGGACACCCGCGGCATCTTCCGCGTCCACCAGTTCGACAAGGTCGAGATGTTCTCGTACATCGACCCGGCCGACGCCGAGGCCGAGCACCGCAGGCTCCTGGAGTGGGAGAAGCAGTGGCTCACCGGCCTCGAACTCCCCTTCCAGGTCATCGACGTCGCCACCGGCGACCTCGGCGCCTCGGCCTCGCGCAAGTTCGACTGCGAGGCGTGGATCCCGACCCAGGGCAAGTACCGCGAGCTGACCTCCGCGTCGAACTGCGACAGCTTCCAGGCCCGCCGCCTCTCCGTCCGGATGCGCGAGGGCAAGAAGGTCCAGCCGCTGGCCACGCTGAACGGCACGCTCTGCGCCGTACCGCGCACGATCGTGGCGCTCCTGGAGAACCACCAGCTGCCTGACGGTTCGGTCCGGGTGCCCGAGATGCTCCGTCCTTACCTGGGCGGGCGCGAGGTCCTGGAGCCGGTCGCCAAGTGACCTTCCCCTTCAAGCTCGTCGCCACCGACCTCGACGGCACCCTGCTGCGCGGGGACGAGACGGTCTCCGAGCGCACGCGCGAGGCGCTGGCCGCCGCCACGTCGGCCGGAGCCGCGCACATCGTCGTCACCGGACGCTCGGTCCCCTGGACCCGGCACATCCTGGACGACCTCGGCTACGAAGGCCTCGCCGTCTGCGGCCAGGGCGCGCAGGTCTACCACGCCGGCGAGCACAAGCTGCTGACCTCGCTCACCCTGGACCGGCAGCTCGCCGGACTCGCCCTGTCCAAGGTCGAGGCGGAGATCGGCCCGCTCGCGCTGGCCGCCAGCCGCGACGGCCTGGAGGGCGAGGTGCTGGTCGGCCCCGGTTACCAGGTGCACGAGGGACGGCTCCCGTACGTCTTCGTGGAGGACGCCTCCGAGATGTGGGCGGCCCCGCTCAACAAGGTCTACCTCCAGCACCCGGAGCTGGACGACGACGCCCTGGCCTCCGCCGCCCGGGCCGCCGTGGGCAACCTGGTCGACGTGGTCATGGCGGGCCCCGGTGTGGTGGAGATCCTCCCGCTCGGGCTGAGCAAGGCGACCGGCCTCTCGCTGGCCGCCCGCCGGCTCGGGGTGAAGGCCGCCGACACCATCGCCTTCGGTGACATGCCCAACGACATCCCGATGTTCGGGTGGGCGCGGCACGGCGTGGCCATGGCCAACGCCCACGACACCCTGAAGGCCGTGGCGCACGAGATCACCGCGTCCAACGAGCACGACGGCATCGCGGTCGTGCTGGAGGAGCTGCTCCGTACCGGCTCCGTCGCGGCCACGCCCCACTGACGCACAGCCTGACGCACCGCCCTTGAGGGCCCTGCCCGCCGCCACCGGATGTCCGGGGCGGCGGGCAGGGCCTTTTCACGGCGCCTCCCGTCAGGTCACGGCGCCTTCCCGTCAGGTCGGGGTGCCTCCCGCCGGGCGGCGGCGGTCAACGCCGCCCGGTGCGGCGCCGCAGGTCCCTCAGCTGGTACGCGAAGGCCTCCATCCGCGCGTCGAACCGGGCGTCCATCCGCGCGACCTCCTGCGACAGATCCGACAGCCGCACACTCATCGCCCCGACCAGCTGCTGGGTCGCCTCGACCTTCCGCTCCAGACCGTCCAGCCGCTCCGACATCCGGCAGAGCACCGGCCCGAGCTCCTGGAGCGCACTGCCGACATCGGCGAGGCAGCTCTCGATCCGGGTGACCCGAGCCTCGAGCGCCTCGTACGCGGCCCGGAGCGTCCCCTCCGCGTCGAGGAGGTAGGTACGGACGCAGCGGGCGATGTCGCTGTCGCGAAGAAGCATGGCGACGTTGAGGACGGTTCGGCGGGTGTAGAGGGTCAGTTGGGTCACTGCCTGTGGATAACTTTCCCCCTGCCCACCTTCCCATAGGGACAACATGTCCCTATGGAATACGTGCAGCTCAGAGCCTCGGAGCAAGGTGAGACCGTTCTCCGTCACCTCTTCCCGATGGCGCTGGGTCAACTTTTTGATGACCTCTGTGGATACTTCGAAGTAACGTGCCACATCCTCTGTGCGAACGTGAATTCCGTCGGGGAGCATGACAAGGCTCTTCACCTTGTCCAGGACATCGACGCGCCCCATCTGCTCGACGCGCAGCGCGCGCGATTCGAGCAGGGCGACTTCCGTGGGCATGGGCATGCCTTCCGTACGAGGGAACGACAAGGGAGCGCCCCTACCCCGGGCCGCAGGGGTGGAGGACGCTCACGGTTGCCACTCACTCGATGACCGGACCGGTGGGCTCCGGCCTCACCCGGGTCCGGCTAACCCCGATTTCACGAACGCTACGACGCCACGGATTCCAGTTGCCTCCACGCACCCTGCCCAACGACCCGATAAACGTACGGTTACGCGCACAGTTGTCCCGCTCATACGACAACCCCGCCCCTGGGACACCAGGGACGGGGGTCGTACGGGATGCCACCGGGATCAGCCCCGGCGCGGGCTCACTCCTCGCCGGCCAGCTTCAGCGCCCGCAGCTTCTGTCCGGCGTACCAGGTGGCGGCCACCGTCACGGCGGCCAGCAGGATCGTGGCGAGCGGCAGGCCCACGTCCGAGGTGACCATGCCCTGACCGGCGACCTTCTCGGCCACGGCGAGGGACCACTGCTGGACGCTGAGCGTCCGCGCCCCCGGCACCAGGCTGCCGAAGAGGGCCTCCCAGACCAGCGCGTACACCAGGCCGATGACCACCGCGTGGCGGCTGACCGTGCCGAGCAGCAGGAACAGCGAGCTGTACGCGATCGAGGCGACCAGCGCCGCGATGGTGTAGGCGACAGCGATCTGCTGCCCGTTGCCGTTGAGGATCAGCCCCGCGAGCAGGGTCGGCAGGGCGGAGAAGACCATGGTCACCGCGATGGCGACGATCAGCTTGGTGAAGATGATCGTGGGCCGCTTCACCGGCTTGGCCAGGAGATAGACGATCGAGCCGTCGTCGATCTCGGGGCCGATCGCCCCGGTCCCGGCGATCACCCCGATGAGCGGGACCATCGTGGCGATGGCGAACCCGCCGAGGACGTTGGTGGCGACCTGGTCGTCGGCCCCGGCGAACATGCGGACCGCCGCCGCGATGACCAGCAGCAGCGCGGGGAGGACGAACAGGATGGCGGCCCGGCGCCGGCCGAGCAGGGCCCGGTAGGTGAGCCGGGCGACTGTGGGGTCGTACATGACGGTGCACAGCTCCTTTCAGGCCACTACTCAGGCCGCTACGAGGTAGGAAAAGACCGATTCGAGGGACTCGTCGGACGGGGAGACGGTCAGCAGCCGGATGCCCTGTTCCCGGGCGACCTTCGGCAGCAGTTCGGTGAAGCGCCCGAAGTCGACGGCCTGGATACGCAGGGCCTTCTCGGTCAGGTCGACCTCGATGCCGGCCGTCGACGGGTCGGCGATGAGCGCGGCGGCCAGCGCCCGGTCGTCGCTGGAGCGGACCAGATAGCGGTGCGGCCGGTCCTTCATCAGCCGGCGGATCTTCCGGAAGTCGCCGGAGGCCGCGTGCCGTCCCGCCACGATCACCTCGATGTGCGAGGCGAGCTGCTCGACCTCCTCCAGGATGTGCGAGGAGAACAGGACCGTACGGCCTTCCGCGCCCATCCGCCGCAGCAGCTCCATCAGCTGCATCCGCTGGCGCGGGTCCATCCCGTTGAAGGGCTCGTCCAGCAGCAGCACCGAGGGCTCGTGGACCAGCGCGGACGCCATCTTCACGCGCTGGCGCATGCCCTTGCTGTACGTGGAGATCTTGCGGTCCTGCGCGTACTCCATCTGGACCGTGGCGAGCGCCCGCTGCGCCTCGGCCCCGCCCAGCCCCTGGAGTTCGGCGTTGGCGACGACGAACTCCTTGCCGGTGAGGAAGTCGTACATCCCCTCCCGCTCGGGAACGATGCCGATCTTCTTGTAGACGCTCTCGTTGCGCCAGATCTGCTGTCCGTCGAGCGTGACCTTCCCCGTCGAGGGGGCGAGGAATCCGCCCATCATGTTGATGAGCGTGGACTTCCCGGCGCCGTTCGGGCCGAGCAGCCCGGTCACCCCGGGGCCCACCGTCATGGAGACGTCGTTGACGGCGACCACATTGCCGAACCAGCGCGAGGTGTGGTCGATCTCGATGGTGGTCACAGCCCGACCCTCCGGTAGCGGCGCATGAGGACGGCGTACGAGCCGGCGACGAGCGCGAGGACAACGAACAGGTAGAGCACGCCCATCCCGGCCCCCGGTCCTTCCCCTCCGGGGAAGGAGGCGGTGGCGCCGAGGAACGCGGTCTGTACGCCGCTGATCAGGGTGATCGGCGAGAAGAGGCCGAGCCACTCCACGGCCCCGGGCGAACCGGTCTCCCAGGCGATGACCTGGACCGTGGAGACGGCCCCGTAGGAGATGGTCAGCAGCGCGATCACCGCGGCCACGCCGAAGCCCCGGCGCGGGGTCAGGGCGGCCATCACCAGGCCGAGCCCGGCGAACAGCACAGACAGCAGCGCCACCGACACCAGTCCCTGGCCGAACCACTTGGTCTGGTCCACGAAGTCGAACTTCGCGAGCAGAGCGCCGACGTAGAGGATGAGCAGCGGCGCCCCGGTGAGGATGAAGAGGGCGGTCGCCGTGGCGGCGAACTTCGCGCTGACGTAGTCGGAGCGCTCGATCGGCCGCGAGAAGTACAGGGGGACGCTCTTGAACCGCAGGTCCCTGGAGACCGCCTGCGGGGCCTGTGCGGCGATGAAGAGGCCGATGACCGCCTGCATGTAGAGCGCGTACGACGTGTACTTGACGACGAGCTTGGTGGAGTCGGGCGCGGCCATGGAGACGGCCACCAGGATCGCCGCGACCAGGGCCATCACGCCGAACAGCAGCATGGGGAGCACCTTGGACTTGGCGGAACGGCCGAGTCCGAAGGAGCCGCGCAGGGTCTGCGAGTAGAGCGAGCGGCGGGCGTAGGCCCGGCCGAGCCGCCTGCCGTCGTAGGAGCGGTAGCCGATGTTGTGGATCCGGGAGGTGTCGCGCCCGGCCGCGGACGTGGTCTCGGTGCTCATCACGACCGCTCCCCTTCCTGCTGGTACGGCCCCGGCGTGGCGGCCTGCTGTACGGGATCGCCCTGGGCCTGCTGTACGGGTCCGGCGGAGGCCTGCGGTACGGGTCCGGGCCCGGCGGTGGCGGCCTGGGCCGGGACGGCCTCGGTGCGGGCCGCGCCCTGTTCCGTACGGAAGACCTCGGCGATCTGGTGGCGGCGCTGCTCCATGCGGACCAGGCCGAGCCCGAGCCCGGCCACGCTGTCGCGGACCAGGTCGTAGGTCTCCTCGCCGGTCGCCTCGACGAGCAGGATGTGGCCCGCGCCCGGCAGCCCTTCCGTGTCGAGCCCGTCGTGGCCGAGCAGGGTGGCCCCGGCCCCGGTGAGGACCTTGCGCAGCGCGTCGGTGCCGTCGGGGTGGGCGTCGCTGTCGGTGACCTCCACCGCGAGGGTGGTGGTGATCTGGGTGAAGTCGCTGGTGGAGCTGGAGCGCAGGAGGGCACCGCCGTCGATGACGACGACGTGGTCGCAGGTGCGCTCCAGCTCACCCAGGAGGTGCGAGGTCACCAGGACGGAGATGCCGAAGTCGGTGTGGATGCGGCGGATCAGGCCGAGCATCTCATCCCGGCCGACCGGGTCCAGACCGTTGGTCGGCTCGTCGAGGAGGACCAGCTGGGGGTCGTGGACCAGGGCCTGGGCCAGCTTCACCCGCTGCTTCATGCCGGTCGAGTAGCCGCCGATGGGGCGGTAGCGCTCCTCGTAGAGGCCGACGTGGCGCAGGGTGTCGGCGGTGCGCTCGCGGGCGGCGGTCGGCGGCAGACCCGACATGCGAGCCATGTGCACGACAAACTCGGTGGCCGAGACGTCGGGCGGGAGGCAGTCGTGCTCCGGCATGTACCCCACCCGTTCCCGGATGGCGGCACCGCTGGTCGCCACGTCGAGCCCGAGCACCGCGGCCCGGCCCTCGGTGGCGGGGGAGAGACCCAGCAGGATCTTGATCAGCGTGGACTTGCCGGCCCCGTTGGAACCCACCAGACCGGTCACACCTGGTCCGATGTCCAACGTGAGCCGGTCGAGCGCGGTCACCCGGGGGAACCGCTTGCTCAGGGCTTCGGTAGCGATAACGGCAGTCACGGATACGACGGTAGTGGCGCGGGCCACAGCGATCGTCAGCCCTGACGGCTGGATCGGCATCAGACTCCAGGCGTACGGCCCCGTAGGGGGACCCCGCGAAGGAGGAGTTCCCGGCCCCGGGAGCACGCCGTGACGGCTCGGGCCACGGGGCGGCTCCCCCTCGAACGGGAGTTGTCCACAGGCCGCGCACACCTCTTGACGTAGCCGCTGGACATTGTCACATTCATCAGTGTCACGTTACGGGCACGTACCGCACACGGCAGGGAACGGACGGTGGCATGGTCTCGGCAGTGCAGGACGAAAACGCCCCGGAGCTGCGGGGGTTCAGGGAAGTGCAGCGCCTGGCCTACGCCTGCGCCGAGGCCGTCGCCGGTCAGCTCAGATCGGGGGTGACCGAGCGCGAGGCGGCCCGGATGCAGCGGGTCTGGCTGCGCGAGCGGGGCGTGCGGGACTGGTTCCACCTCCCCTTCGCCTGGTTCGGGGACCGGACGGCGTTCGCCGGTTTCAAGGTGCCGCTCCAGTTCTTCCCGACCGACCGGAAGCTGGAGCCGGGCATGCCCTTCATCCTGGACATGGCCCCGGTGTACAAGGGCTACACCGCCGACATCGGATATGCGGGCTGCCTCGGCCTCAACCCGCTCCACGACAGGCTCCTCGCCGATCTGGAGGCGCACCGCGAGCTGATCCTGCGCCAGGTCCGCGAGCGCCGATCGCTCCGCGAGATCTACGAGGACGTCGAACGCCTGATGACCGCCCAGGGGTACGCGAACAGGCACCGCGCCTACCCCTTCGGCGTGATCGCCCACAAGGTGGACCGCGTGGCCGAACGGCGCTGGTCCCCGCACGTGTTCGGGTTCGGCACGCAGTCCCTCAAGGGGCTGCTGAGCGACGCGGTGCACGGCCACCGGGACGGCTGGTCGCCGCTCTGGAGCCCGTACCGCTTCTCCGACCATCCGCCGCAGCCGGGGCTGTGGGCGGTCGAACCGCACCTCGGATTCCGGGGTACGGGCGCGAAGTTCGAGGAGATCCTGGTCGTCACCGACTCCAAGGACCCCGAGCAGAGCGCCTTCTGGCTGGACGACGATCTGCCGCATGTGCGGCGCTGGGCCGAGGAGAAGGTGGCGGCGTGAATCTGCCGGGAGCGCGTGAGCGCCGGGTACGTACGGGTGGCGTCGAGCTGTGCGTCGCCGAACTGGGTGACGGGGAGCGGCCGACGGTGGTGCTGGTCCACGGGTATCCGGACAGCAAGGAGGTCTGGTCCGAGGTGGCCGTGCGGCTGGCCGAGCAGTGGCACGTCGTGCTGTACGACGTGCGCGGCCACGGCCGTTCCACGGCCCCGAAGCCGCTGCGCGGGGGGTTCACCCTGGAGAAGCTGACCGACGACTTCCTCGCGGTGATCGACGCCGTGAGTCCGGACCGGCCGGTCCATGTCGTCGGGCACGACTGGGGGTCCGTGCAGTCCTGGGAGTTCGTCACGGTCGGCCGGACCGAGGGCCGGATCGCCTCGTTCACCTCGATGTCCGGCCCCTCCCTGGACCACTTCGGCCACTGGATCAAGCAGCGGATGGCCCGGCCGACCCCGCGCCGGGTGGGCCAACTGCTGGGCCAGGGCGCCAAGTCCTGGTACGTGTACATGCTCCACACCCCCGCGCTGCCGGAGCTGGCCTGGCGCGGGCCGCTCGGCAAGCGGTGGCCCGGCATCCTCCAGCGGCTGGAGAAGGTGCCCGCCGGCGACTACCCGACCGCCTCCCTGCCCGACGACGCGGCCCGCGGAGCCTGGCTCTACCGGGACAACGTCCGCGCCCGGCTGGGCAGGCCGCGCCCCGACGCCTACGCCCACGCGCCGGTCCAGCTCATCACACCGACCGGTGACTCCTTCCTCTCCGAGCGCCTCTACGACGACCTGGAGCAGTGGGTCCCCCGTCTGGTGCGCCGGTCGCTGCCTGCCAAGCACTGGGTCCCGCGCACCCGGCCGGACCAACTGGCCGCCTGGATCGGGGATTTCGCCGCCGCCAACGAGGCGGGCGGCCAGGAGGGGCCCACGGACCGGCAGTCCGCGGCGAAGGGCCCGTACGCGGAGCGGTTCGGCGGTCAGCTGGTGCTGGTGACGGGCGCCGCATCCGGCATCGGGCGGGCCACGGCCTTCGCCTTCGCGGAGGCGGGCGCCCGGGTGGTGGCCGTGGACCGGGATGCGGAGGGGGCCGCCAGGACGGCGGAGCTGGCCCGGCTGATCGGGGCCCCGGCGGCCTGGGGCGAGGCGGTCGACGTCAGCGACGAGGCGGCGATGGAGAAGCTGGCCGACCGGGTCGCCGCCGAGTACGGAATCGTCGACGTCCTGGTCAACAACGCCGGGATCGGGCTCTCCGGCTCTTTCCTGGAGACCACGAGCGAGGAGTGGAAGCGCGTCCTCGACGTCAATCTCTGGGGCGTCATCCACGGCTGCCGGATCTTCGGCAGGCAGATGGCCGACCGGGGCCAGGGCGGCCATATCGTCAACACCGCCTCCGCTGCCGCCTTCCAGCCCTCCCGCGCCCTGCCCGCGTACAGCACGTCGAAGGCGGCCGTGCTGATGCTGAGCGAGTGCCTGCAGGCCGAGCTGGCGGAGCAGTCGATCGGGGTGAGCGCCATCTGCCCCGGCATCGTCAACACCAACATCACCGCCACCACTCGCTTCGCCGGGGCCGACGCGGCGGAGGAGCAGCGGCTGCGGAAGCGGACCACCCGGCTCTACGGGCGCCGCAACTACCCACCGGAGAAGGTCGCCGACGCCGTCCTGGCGGCGGTCGTCCGCAACCGGGCCGTGGTGCCGGTGACTCCGGAGGCCCGCGGCGCGCGGCTGCTCTCCCGGCTCAGCCCCGGAGCGCTGCGACGGCTCGCCCGAGTGAAGCCGCCGCTGTGACCGGACGGGAGGCGGGCGCGGCCACGGGTGCCACGGGTGCCACGGGTGCCACGGGTGCCACGGGTGCCACGGGTGCCACGGGTGCCACGGCGAACGGCAGCGGCGGTCCCGAGTACCGGATCGAGGATCTGGCCCACGCCAGCGGAGCCACGGTGCGCACGATCAGGGCGTACCAGGACCGGGGGCTGCTGCCGACACCCGAGCGGCGCGGCCGGGCCAATGTGTACGGGGAGACCCATCTGGCCCGGCTGCTCCAGATTGCGGACCTGCTGGACCGGGGCTACACCCTGGCCAGCATCAAGGAACTGCTGGAGGCATGGGACGCGGGGCGGGGGCTGGGCGGTGTGCTCGGCCTGGTCGCCGAGGTGCACGGCCCCTGGACCGACGAGGAGGCCGGCCGGATCACCCGCGCGGAGCTGGACGCGAAGTTCGGCGGCGCGCAGGACGACGAGGCGATCGCGGAGGCGGTGGAGCTGGGGGTGCTGGAGCGCGTCCCGGGGACGGCCGACGAGTTCCTCGTCCCCAGCCCCCAAGAGCTGGCCGTGGCGGTCGAGTTGCACGCGGCCGGTGTGCCCCTGCTCGCGATCTCCGGCCATCTCAAGGAACTTCGCGGCCAGGTCGAGCACATCGCCTCCCGCTTCCTGGAGTTCACCACCGAGCATGTCTTCGCCCGCTATCTGGGCCATCGCCCGCCCACCGACGCCGACGCGGCCGAGGCGGCGTCGATGGTGCGCCGTCTCCGCCCGCTCGCACAGCAGACGGTCGACGCCGAACTGGCCCGTGCCATGCGGATGTTCGCCACCCGGCATCTGCACCACCACCTCGGCGCCCAGGAGAGCGCCATCGAGGGGAGCGAAGCCCGCCCGGTCCTGCTCCCGCTCCGCACAACCCGGGCCGTTCAGGATCTGGTTGGCCCCGACCAGGTCACGGCCTTCGTCACGGCGGCGACCGAACGCGAGGTGCAGGCACGCACTTTGGATGGGCTCGCCTCATCTCACCTGATAGCCAACAAAGTTAATGAAAAGGGTTAAAACGCCTGCCAGTTGTCCACAGAGTCGTCAAATACCCTGTGGATAAGTCGAGTTGGTTGTGGATCAAACATCGATGCGAAGAAATCCGAAAAGAACCCTGTGCGAAATCCGGATGCACCGATGATCCGCCTGGGGGCACGCTGGCGGGATGGACGAACGCCGCACCGTCAAGGTGTCCAAGTACCTCTCGGCCCATCTGCGCCACCGCCCGGAGCGCATCGGGATCGCGCTCGACGAGAACGGCTGGGTGGATGTCGAGACCCTGCTGAGTGCGGCGGCCCGGCACGGTTTCCCCCTCACACGTGCCGAGCTGGACCACGTCGTCGCCGCCAACGACAAGCGCCGCTTCACGGTGGACGGCGACCGCATCCGCGCCAACCAGGGTCACACGGTCGCCGTCGACCTGGACCTGCCGCCCGCCGAGCCACCGGCGTACCTCTACCACGGCACCGTCGCCCGGGCGCTGGACGCGATCCGGGCCGAGGGCCTGCGCCCCATGGCCCGCCACCACGTCCACCTCTCCCCCGACCGCGAGACGGCTACCCGGGTCGGCGCCCGCCGCGGCCGTCCCCTGGTCCTCACGGTGGACGCGGACGCCATGCACCGGGCCGGCCATGTCTTCCGGGTCAGCGCCAACGGAGTCTGGCTCGCCGACGCCGTACCCCCGGAGTTCCTGCGCCTGCGCGAATGAGCCGGAGCGTGCGGCCCGGGACGCGCGATCCGGGGCGCGGCCCGTCACGCGTGAGCCGCCGCACGGCCCCTGGGCGGGCTGCCGCCCCTCGGCCGACTCCTGCTCCTCGGCCGAAGGCCGCCCCTCGGGCCGGCTGCTGCCTCTCAGGCCAGTTGCGCGAGCGCCTCGGTCGCGATGCGCTCGTAGACCGCCGGGTCCGTGTCGAAGTCGGAGTCCGGGATCGGGGCGTGGATGGCGATCTCGGTGAAGCCCAGCTCCGCGTGGCGGCCCGCGAAGTCGACGAAGGCGTCCACCGACTCCAGCGGGGTGTTGCGGTCGGGGGTGAAGCCCGTGAGCAGGATCCGGTCCAGCTCGGAGGCGTCCCGGCCGGTCTCCTCGCAGGCGGCCTCCAGCCTCTTGCCCTGCTCCCGCAGGGCCTGCGCCGACTGTTCCGGGGTGCCCTCCTCGTACAGCTTCGGGTCGCCCGTCGTCACCCACGCCTGCCCGTGCCGGGCGGCCAGCCGCAGCCCGCGCGGGCCGGTCGCGGCGACCGCGAAGGGGAGCCGGGGGCGCTGGACGCAGCCGGGGATGTTGCGGGCCTCGACGGCGGAGTAGTGCGTCCCCTCGTGCGTCACCGCGTCCTCGGTGAGCAGCCGGTCCAGCAGCGGTACGAACTCGCCGAAGCGGTCGGCGCGCTCCTTCGGGGTCCACGCCTCCTGGCCCAGCGCGGTGGCGTCGAACCCGCTGCCTCCGGCGCCGATGCCGAGGGTGATCCGGCCGCCGGAGATGTCGTCCAGGGAGATCAGCTCCTTGGCCAGGGTCACCGGATGGCGGAAGTTGGGTGAGGTGACAAGAGTGCCCAGCCGGAGGCGCTGCGTCGCCGTCGCGGCGGCGGTGAGCGTGGGGAGAGCGCCGAACCACGTCCGGTCGCGGAAGCTGCGCCAGGAGAGGTGGTCGTAGGTGTAGGCGGTGTGGAAGCCCAGCTCCTCCGCTCGCCGCCAGCGGTCGCGGCCCCCCTCGTGCCAGCGGTCGACGGGCAGGATCACGGTGCTCAGGCGCAAGGTCATGGGCCCGAGCCTACGGCCGCCACAGCCCGTGCCGCCGCCCCGCGACCCTTTGGCATATGCCTGGGGAATGTTCCGCAGCTCAGCGGCGCGCCCACTCAAATGTGCGCCCCTCCGCACGCACGTGCGCCTCGGTGGGCGAGAATGGCGGGGTGACCTCAGCTACCGATACGCCTCCTCCTGCCATCACCCGGCTGATCGCGACCGACCTCGACGGCACGCTGCTGCGCGACGACAAGACGCTCTCCGCACGTACCGTCGCCGCGCTGGCGGCGGCCGAGGAGGCCGGGATCGAGGTCTTCTTCGTCACCGGCAGGCCGGCCCGGTGGATGGACGTCGTCAGCAACCACGTGCAGGGCCACGGACTGGCGATCTGCGCCAACGGCGCCGTGGTCACCGACCTGCGGGCGGACGGCCGGCTGCTCACCGTGCGGGCGCTGGAGCGCGACGCCGCCCTCCACGTCGTGCACAGCCTGCGCGACTCCGCCCCCGGCACCTCCTTCGCCATCGAGCTGACCACCGGCATCAACTACGAGCCGTCCTACCCGCCCTTCCACCTGGACCCGGGGGCGGCCGTCGCCGTCGCGGAGAAGCTGCTGCACGAGGACGTGCCGGGCGAGGGCGCCCCCGTGCTCAAGCTCCTGGCCCACCACACCGAGATGCCTCCCGACGCCTTCCTCGCCCTGGCGCGCACGGTGGCCGGGGAGCGGGCCTCCATCACCCGGTCCAGCCCCTCCGCCCTGCTGGAGGTCAGCGGGCTCGGGGTCTCCAAGGCCAGTACGCTCGCCGCCTGCTGCGCCGAGCGGGGTATCTCCGCCGCCGAGGTGGTCGCTTTCGGTGACATGCCCAACGACGTCGAGATGCTCGGCTGGGCCGGTACGTCGTACGCGATGGGCAACGCCCACCCCGCCGCCCTGGCCGCCGCCACGGGGCAGACCCTCACCAACGAGGAGGACGGCGTGGCGGTGGTCATCGAGCGGATCCTCGCCGGCCGCTGATACCGACGTCCGTGGACGTGCGAGTCCGTGGACGTGCGAGGGCGCTGACGCCGACAGCCGTGCACCGCGAAGGGCCGAGGCGTCGACCTCGAAGGGCGCAGGCGGCGGCAGCCGCCGACCCCGTCGGCCGTTCCGCGTGGTCGCAGCCCCGCCGCCCCGGCTCCCGGACCCGTACGGCTCACAGCGGCGCCTCCCACACCACCGTCGTCCCGCCCCCGTCCGCCCCGATCCCCGGGCCGAACCAGCTCGCCCCGCCCAGCGACTCCGCCCGGCGGGCCAGGTTCCGCAGCCCGCTGCGGCGCCCGCCCTCCGGAATGCCCACCCCGTCGTCCGCCACCGACAGACGCACCGCGGCCCGGCCGTCCGGCAGGGTCGCCGTGGCGTCCACGACCACGTCGATCACCGAGGCCCCGGAGTGCCGGAAGGCGTTGGACAACGCCTCGCGCAACGCGGCGACCAGGTTCTTCCCGGTCAGCTCCCCGACGAGCGCGTCCACAGCGCCCAGGAAGCGGTGCGAGGGCTTGAAACCGAGCGGGACCGCCGCCATGTTGATCTCCCGCAGGACACGGGTGCGGAGCCCCGAGGGAGCCTCGGCCGGTTCCTGCTGGAGCGCGAAGATGGCCGTACGGATCTCCTGGATGGTCACGTCCAGCTCGTCGACCGCCCGGCCCACCCCCGTCCGCACCTCGGGGACGACCGAGCGGCGCTGGGCGCTCTCCAGCATCATCCCGGTGGCGAAGAGCCGCTGGATGACCAGGTCGTGCAGGTCGCGGGCGATCCGGTCGCGGTCCTCGTAGACCGCGAGCCGCTCCCGGTCCCGCTGCGCCTCGGCCATCATCAGCGCCAGGGCCGCCTGCGAGGCGAACTGGGTGGCGAGCGTCCGCTCCGTCCGGCTGAAGGGGCGCGCGCCCCGCGCCCGAGGGGTCGCCAGGGCGCCGAGCACCCGGCCCCCGCTCTGCAGCGGCAGCAGCATGCTGGGCCCGAAGAGACCGGCCAGCCTGGTGACCATCCGGCTGTCGGTGGCCGAGTCGTCGATGAAGACCGACTCCCCGGCCAGCAGCTTCGCCACCACCGACGAGCGGGCCGGAATGATCACCCCGAGCGAGGACGAGGGGTCGTCGGCGGAGACCGCGACGATCTCCAGCCCGCCGTCCCCGGTGGGCAGCAGCACGATCCCGGCGGCGGAGTCCGCGAGACGGCGGGCCTGTTCGGCGACGACGGAGAGCGCGTCGTCCGCGTCCCCGCCCGAGAGGAGGGCGGTGGTCACCGCCACCGAGCCGTCGATCCAGCGCTCCCGCTGCCGCGCCGCCTCGTACAGCCGGGCGTTGCCGATGGCGATCCCCGCCTCGGTGGCGAGCACCCGCACCATGTGCAGGTCGTAGTCGCTGAACGCGCCGCCGTCCTCCTTCTCGGTCAGGTAGAGGTTGCCGAAGATCTCCCCCTGGACCCGGATCGGCACCCCGAGGAAGGTCCGCATCGGCGGGTGGCCGGGCGGGAACCCGGCGGAGCGCGGATCCTCGGCCAGATCGGCCAGCCGTACGGGTTCCGGGTCGTGGATCAGCGCGCCCAGCAGGCCCCGGTGGCCGTCGGGCCTGCGCCCGATCGCCCGGGCGGCCTGCTCGGAGACCCCATGGGTGATGAAGTCGGAGAGGCCGTCGCCCGACTCGTCGACGACACCGATGGCGGCGTACCGGGCGTGGGCCAGCTCGGCCGCCGTCGCGCAGATGCGGTCCAGGGTGGAGTGCAGCTCCAGCCCCGTACCGATCGAACGCATCGCCTCCAGGAGCTGGGGGACCCGGGCCGTCAGCTCGGTGGAGAGGCCCTGCAGGCTGCGGGTGGCCTGCGTGGCGGCATCGAGTGAGTCCTGCGGGTCCGGCTCTGCCATGACCTGAGCCTAGTTAGTGGCGTTTGGTGAGGAAAGTCGGGTTTACGCTGTGCTCGGTCTTCTCCAGCCTCGTTTCCTTCGGCCCCGATCCCGCCGGGCTCGATTCCCGCGCTCGGTTCTCCCCGCGCCCGATCCCGCCGGGCTCGGTAGCGGCCCGCGCCCGGCGCCACCGCCCTCGGCGCCCGTCCCGTCCGGCGCCCGCCCCGCTCAGGCCCGCACCCCCGCCCCCACCGTCTCCGCCTCCCGCTCCAGCATGCGGCGCAGCGGTCCTTCCTCGGCCGCCAACTGCGCATACGGTCCGCGCTGCACCACTCGGCCCGCATCCAGCACCAGCACCTCGTCGACGGCCTCGACACCGGCCAGCCGGTGGGTGATCAGAACGGTCGTCCGCCCCTCGGTCGCCGCCAGCAGGTCGGCGGTGAGCGCGTCGGCGGTGGCCAGGTCCAGGTGCTCGGCCGGCTCGTCCAGGACGAGGACGGGGAAGTCGGCCAGCAGCGCCCGGGCCAGGGCGAGACGCTGGCGCTGGCCGCCGGAGAGCCGGGCGCCGTGCTCGCCCACCGGGGTGTCGAGCCCCTCGGGAAGCGAGCGGACCCACTCCAGCAGCCGGGCCCGGGAGAGCGCCTCGTCCAGTTCGGCGTCGGTCGCTCCGGTACGGGCGAGGCGCAGGTTCTCCCGGATCGAGCTGTCGAAGACGTGGGCGTCCTGGGCGCACAGGCCGACGGAGCGCCGTACGGTGTCACCTTCCAGCCGGGCCGCCTCCACACCGCCCAGGCGGTACGTGCCCGAGGACGCGTCCAGGAAGCGCAGGAGCACCTGCGCGAGCGTCGTCTTGCCGGAGCCGGAGGGACCGACGACCGCGACACGGCGGCCGGGCACCAGGGTCAGGTCGAGCGACTCCAGCGCATCGTGGTCCGCCCCCGGGTAGCGGGCCGACAGGCCCCGCACCTCCAGGGGGAAGGGGGAGGAGGGCGGATCGGCCGGGGTCGAGGGCTCCCGTACGGGAACGGGGGCGTCGAGCACCTCGTACACGTGCTCCGCGCTCCGCAGAATCCGCTGGCGGTACTGCACCGCGAGCGGCATCCCGGCGACGGCCTCGAAGGCGGCGAGCGGGGTGAGCACCACCACCGCGAGCGCGACGCCGGAGAGGCGCCCGTCGTTCACGGCGGGGACGGCGACGGCCGCGGCGGCCACCACGGTCAGCCCGCAGACCAGGGCGGAGAGCCCGCCGCCGAGGGCCGTCGCGGTGGCCGCGCGGGAGGCGATCCGGGTGAGCAGGCCGTCGGCGGCCCGCAGGTGCGCCTGCCGGGCCGGGAGGGCCCCGGCGACGGTCAGCTCGGCCGTGCCGCCGAGGAGATCGGTGACCCGGGTGGCCAGGGCGGCGCGGGCGGGCGCCAGCTGACGTTCCGTACGGCGGGCGGCACCCCCGCTCACCAGCGGCACCCCGACCCCGGCGACGAACAGCCCGACCGCCAGGATCACCCCGGCCTCGGGCAGCAGCCAGCCGGTGAACCCGGCGGCGGCCACCGAGACGGTGAGCGCGGTCCCGGCGGGCAGCAGCCAGCGCAGCCAGTAGTCCTGGAGCGCGTCCACGTCGGCGACGAGCCGGGAGAGCAGGTCGCCCCGGCGCACCGTGCGCAGCCCGGCGGGGGCGACGCGTTCCAGGCCCCGGTAGACCGCCACCCGCAGTTCGGCCAGCAGCTTGAGGACGGCGTCGTGGGAGACCAGGCGCTCCGCGTACCGGAACACCGCCCGGCCGATACCGAAGGCGCGCGTCGCGGTGACGGCCATCATCAGGTAGAGGACGGGCGGCTGTTCGGAGGCGCGGGAGATCAGCCAGCCGGAGACGGCCATGAGCCCCACCGCCGACCCCACCGCGAGACTGCCCAGCAGCAGCGCCAGGGCCAGCTGCCCGCGCTGCGCACCCGCCGCCTCCCGGACCCGGGCGAGAGTCCGTCCGGGGCGGGCCTCGGTCTCCCGCAGCAGTTCGGTCGCGGCCTCGCGCGGGTCCCCGGACTCCAGCAGATCCGCGGCTTCCAGTACGTCGCCCGGGCGGCGCGCGTCCAGCAGCTCACCGCCCGCGAGGGGCTGCGGCACGGGCAGTCCGGGCGCGGCGGTCGCGGCGGGCCGGGAGGCGTCCACGGCCCGGGGCTCCAGCGTCACCACCCGGTCCGCCACGGCCAGCAGGGCCGGGCGGTGGACGACCAGCAGCACGGTCCGGCCCGCCGCCAGCCGCCGTACGGCCTCGACGATCCCCGCCTCCGTCTCGCCGTCCAGGCTCGCGGTCGGCTCGTCCAGGAGCAGCAGCGGACGGTCCGCCAGGAACGCCCGGGCCAGGGCGAGGCGCTGGCGCTGGCCCGCGGAGAGCCCGGACCCGTCCTCGCCCAGCCGGGTCCGCTCCCCGTCGGGCAGCTCCGCGACGAAGTCGTACGCCCCCGCCTCCCGCAGCGCCGCCACCACGGCCTCGTCGTCGGCGTCGGGCCGGGCGAGGCGGACGTTCTCCGCGATCGTCCCCGCGAAGAGGTGCGGCCGCTGGGGGACCCAGGCGATCCGGCTCCGCCAGCCCTCCGGGTCCAGCTCCGCGAGGTCCCGGCCGCCGACCCGGACGTGCCCCGCGTCGGGTACGGCGAACCCCAGGACCACATGGAGCAGGGTGGACTTGCCGACGCCGCTCGGCCCGACCAGGGCGACGGTCTCCCCCGGCTCGACGGTGAGCGAGACGGCGTCCAAGGACGGTTCGGTACGGCCCTGGTGGCGCACGCTCACGCCCTCAAGCTCCAGGCGCACCGAGTCCGGGACCTCCCCGGTGCCCGCCGCCCGGGGCTCGGTCTCCAGGACCGCGAAGATCTCCTCGGCGGCCGAGAGACCCTCCGCCGCCGCGTGGTACTGCGCCCCGACCTGGCGGATCGGCAGATACGCCTCCGGGGCCAGGATCAGGACCACCAGACCGGTGTAGAGGTCGAGGTCTCCGTGCACCAGCCGCATCCCGATGGTGACGGCGACGAGGGCTACCGACAGGGTGGCCAGCAGTTCCAGGGCGAACGAGGAGAGGAAGGCGATCCGCAGGGTGCGGAGGGTGGCCCGCCGGTACTGGGTGGTGATGGTGCGGATCGACTCGGCCTGGGCCTTGGCCCGGCCGAAGACCTTGAGCGTCGGCAGCCCGGCGACGACGTCCAGGAAGTGGCCGGAGAGCCGGGAGAGCAGTTGCCACTGCCGGTCCATCCGGGACTGGGTGGCCCAGCCGATCAGGATCATGAAGAGGGGGATGAGCGGCAGGGTGACCACGATGATCGCCGCCGAGACCCAGTCCTCGGTGACGATCCGGGCCAGCACCGCCACCGGCACGACGACCGCGAGGCCGAGCTGCGGGAGGTAGCGTGCGAAGTAGTCGTCGAGCGCGTCGACCCCGCGGGTCGCCAGCGCCACCAGGGAGCCGGTGCGCTGGCCGCTGAGCCAGCCGGGGCCCAGGTGCGCGGCCCGCTCCAGGAGCCGGCCGCGCAGTTCGGACTTGACCGCCGCGCTCGCCCGGTGGGCCGCCAGTTCGGTGAGCCAGGCGACCAGGGCGCGCCCGACGGCGACCGCTGCCAGCAGGAGCAGCGGGGTGCGGAGCTGGGTAACCGTGAGCCCGTCCTCGAAACCGCCCACCACGATCTCCGCGATGAGCATCGCCTGGGCGATCACCAGCGCGGCGCCGACCAGACCGAGGCCCACCACAGCCGCCAGGAAAAGGCGGGTGGCTCGGGCATACCGCAGCAGACGCGGGTCGATGGGTTTCACGTGAAACATCCCCCAGCAGGGTCGACGGGGTGGGCCGGGCCGTGTTTCACGTGAAACACGGCCCGGCGAGGCCGGTGCGGGTCAGTGGGCATCCGCGATGTGCTGGGTGCCGATCCGCTTGCGGA
Source organism: Streptomyces araujoniae (assembly GCF_050871195.1). NCBI lineage: Bacteria > Bacillati > Actinomycetota > Actinomycetes > Kitasatosporales > Streptomycetaceae > Streptomyces > Streptomyces araujoniae. Next base: position 3,973,589 of record NZ_CP194070.1, on the reverse strand, counting down.
ACACCCAGTACGTCCAGCTCTGGTACAGCAGCACCATCGGCGTGGCGATACCGGCGCACCAGGTCATGATCTTCAGCGTGTACGGCGTGGAGGAGGCGTTGGTGACCGTGAGGTTCCACGCCTCGTCCAGCGAGGACGGCATGACGTTCGGGAAGAGCGTCAGGAACAACATGCTCACGGCCGCCACGATCGTCAGCCCCGAGAAGGCGAAGGACCAGCCCTCGCGCCCCTTGGCGATGGCGCCGATCGCCGCCACCAGGGCCACCACCGCCACGATCAGTGCCAGCAGGCTCCAGCGGTCACCGCTGGCGGCCTGGGTCCAGAGCAGGAAGCCCAGCGCGAGCACCGCCGTGGCCAGACCCAGCTTGATGGCGAGGGCCCGCGCCCGGACCCGGATGTCCCCGGCCGTCTTGAGCGCAGCGAAGACCGCGCCGTGGAAGGTGAAGAGGAAGAGCGTGACGAGCCCGCCGAGGATGGCGTACGGGTTGAGCAGGTCGAAGAAGTTGCCGACGTACTCCATGTCGGCGTCGATCTTCACGCCGCGCACGATGTTCCCGAAAGCCACGCCCCACAGCATCGCGGGGATCAGCGAGGTCCAGAAGATCGCTGTCTCCCAGTTGGTCTGCCACCGCTCCCCGGTCCGCTTGGCCCGGTACTCGAAGGCGACCCCGCGCACGATCAAGCAGAGCAGGATGATCAGTAGCGGCAGGTAGAAGCCGGAGAACAGCGTGGCGTACCACTCGGGGAAGGCCGCGAAGGTCGCGCCGCCGGCGGTGAGCAGCCAGACCTCGTTGCCGTCCCAGACGGGCCCGATGGTGTTGATGAGGACCCGCCGCTCCTTGCGGTCGCGGGCGAGCAGCTTGGTGAGGACCCCGATGCCGAAGTCGAACCCCTCCAGGAAGAAGTAGCCGATCCAGAGGACGGCGATGAGCACGAACCAGACGTCGTGGAGTTCCATCTCTCAGCTCCTGTGCTCTCAGTACGAGAAGGCCATGGGCCGGTCGGCGTCTTCGTCGTCGTGGCCGTTGATCCGGGTGGGCGGGTTGAGGTCGGATTCGGTGAGTTCCGGCGGCCCGGCCTTGATGTACTTCACGAGCAGCTTGACCTCGATGACCGCGAGGATCGCGTAGATGAGGGTGAAGAGGATCATCGAGGTGAGGATCTCGCCCTGCGAGACACCGGGGGAGACCCCGTCGCGGGTCTGGAGCACCCCGTAGACCACCCAGGGCTGGCGGCCCATCTCGGTGAAGATCCAGCCCCAGGAGTTGGCGATGAGCGGGAAGAGCAGCGTCCAGAGCGCGGTGAGCCAGTAGAGCTTGGTGAGCTTCGGGCTGAGCGCCTTGTTCCGGAAGAGGACCAGGTTCGGCACTTCGTCCTCACCGGTCCGCATCGCCGGTGGCAGCAGGAACTTCTTCCGGGTCAGCCAGAGCCCCAGGAGGCCGAGGCCGAAGGAGGCCATCCCGAACCCGATCATCCAGCGGAAGCTCCAGAACGCGACCGGGATGTTGGGCCGGTAGTCGCCGGGGCCGTACTTCTCCTCCAGCGTCTTGTTGATGTCGTTGATGCCGGGGACATACGAGTTGGGGTCGCTGTTGGCGAGGAAGGAGAGCACCCCGGGGAGCGAGATCTCGACGGAGTTGTGGCCCTGGCTGACGTCCCCGTACGCGAAGATCGAGAAGGGGGCGCGTTCCTGGCCGTCCCAGAGCGCCTCGGCGGCTGCCATCTTCATCGGCTGCTGCCGGAACATCACCTTGGCGAGCATGTCGCCGCTGACCGCGGTGAGCAGTCCGGCGACGACGACCGTGACCAGCCCCAGCCGCAGCGAGGTGCGCATCACCGGGATGTGCTTCTTGCGCGCGAGGTGGAAGGCGGCGATGCCGACCATGAACGCCCCGCCGACCAGGAAGGCCGCCGTGATGGTGTGGAAGAACTGGGTGACCGCGGTGTCCTGGGTGAGCACCCGCCAGAAGTCGGTCAGCTCCGCGCGCCCGCGCTCCTCGTTGATGCGGTAGCCGACCGGGTGCTGCATCCAGGAGTTGGCCGCCAGGATGAAGTAGGCGGAGAGGATCGTGCCGAGCGAGACCATCCACATGCAGGCGAGGTGGATCTTCTTCGGCAGCCGGTCCCAGCCGAAGATCCACAGTCCGATGAAGGTGGACTCGAAGAAGAAGGCGATCAGCGCCTCGAAGGCGAGCGGGGCGCCGAAGATGTCCCCGACGAAGCGCGAGTAGTCCGACCAGTTCATGCCGAACTGGAACTCCTGGACGATGCCCGTCACCACGCCCATGGCGATGTTGATCAGGAACAGCTTGCCCCAGAACTTGGTCGCCCTGAGGTACTTCTCGTTGTTCGTCCGCACCCAGGCGGTCTGCAGGCCGGCGGTGAGCGCGGCGAGCGAGATCGTCAGCGGAACGAAGAGGAAGTGGTAGACGGTGGTGATGCCGAACTGCCATCGCGCCAGGGTCTCCGGCGCCAGAGCGAGGTCCACGTCGTCTTTCTCCTTACGTCGCCGTGGTGACGCCACGTCTCCGTGGTCGCACCGGGCACTCTGCCCTGCCAATCCACCGGATCGCAGACAAACAGGACACGCTTGTGAACGCGTTCACATTCACAAGCAATTATGGCGCACACGCTTTCGGGCCCTTCGCCGGGGGTACCCCTTTTCGACCCCGGTGCCGCGCGGACGCCCCGGGAGCCCATGCGAAAGGCCCCGGACCTCGTCGTTCGAGGTCCGGGGCCACCGGCCGCCGGCGCGCCCCGACGGGCACACCGGTCCTCCACGGGCGCCGCGACGGACGCACCGGCCGTACGCGGGCGCCGCGGTGGGAGCACCGGTCATCCGGGCTCCGCAGCGGGCGCCCTACCGCTACAGCTCCGCGCGGAACGCCTCCGCCGCCTTCAGGAAGAGGTCGTTGCCCTCGCTCTCGCCGATCGTGACCCGTACGCCCTCACCCTTGAACGGGCGCACCACCACGCCGGCCCGCTCACAGGCCCCGGCGAAGTCGAGGGTCCGCTCGCCCAGGCGCAGCCAGACGAAGTTGGCCTGCGACTCCGGCACGGTCCAGCCCTGGCGCACCAGCTCCTCGCTCACCCGGCTCCGCTCGGCGACCAGCGAGCCGACCCGGCCCAGCAGCTCGTCCTCGGCGCGCAGCGAGGCGACCGCCGCGTCCTGGGCGAGCTGGCTGACGCCGAAGGGGACGGCGGTCTTCCGGAGCGCGGCGGCCACCGGCTCATGGGCCACGGCGAACCCGACCCGCAGCCCGGCCAGCCCGTACGCCTTGGAGAAGGTCCGGAGCACCGCGACATTGGGGCGGTCCCGGTAGATCTCGATGCCGTCGGGCACCTCGGCGTCGCGGATGAACTCCTTGTACGCCTCGTCGAGCACCACCAGCACATCGCCCGGCACCCGGTCCAGGAACCGCTCCAGCTCGGCCCGGCGCACCACGGTCCCGGTGGGGTTGTTCGGGTTGCAGACGAAGATCAGCCGGGTCCGGTCGGTGATCGCCTCCGCCATCGCGTCGAGATCGTGCACCTCACCGTCGGTCAGCGGCACCTTCACCGAGGTCGCGCCGCTCACCTGCGTGATGATCGGGTACGCCTCGAAGGAACGCCAGGCGTAGATGACCTCGTCGCCCGGGCCCGAGGTCGCCTGGAGCAGCTGCTGGGCCACCCCGACCGATCCGGTGCCGGTCGCCAGGTGCGAGACGGGCACCCCGAAGCGGTCGGCCAGCTCGTTCATCAGCCCGGTGCACGCCATGTCCGGGTAGCGGTTGAAGCTGCCCGCCGCGGCGAGCGCCGACTCCAGGACCCCCGGCAGCGGCGGGTAGGGGTTCTCGTTGGAGGACAGCTTGTAGGCGACCGGTCCGCCGGCCGCCGCCGGCTTGCCCGGCACATAGGCGGGAACGCCGTCCAGCTCGGCGCGCAGCTTGGGGCTCGTCTCGCTCACCGCAGGTCCTCCTCGACCGTCCGTTCACAGCAATACTGCACACCTTATGAGGATTGGACGCCGCTGCGAATGGCCCGGGCACGGAATCTCCCGCAGTGCCGGGAATGGCCCGCCTCCGAGGCCGCCCCGGAGCCCGCACGGGGCACCCGCGGGGGTTCCTCAGGGCCTCTCCGGGCCCCTTCCAGGGGGGAGCGCGTTCGGTCCCGACGCGCGCCCGTGTCTCACGCCGTGGCGCGCGTCCCCCGAAGTGGTGAGTTGAGACCTCTTCGAGACATCGACCATTCAGCAGGCCGTCAGCCATCCACACCTGAAACACCAATGCCGTACACCCCAACAGCCTTGCATTACACGGGATCTGATGGGCAATAACCTTGCAGAAACGTGCCTGCCGAAGGGTGCATATGCGACCGGACCGACCGCCCCTCGGAGCCCTACTATCGGCTCGCCATGACAGCAGCAGGGAAGCACCAGGTGAGCCGGACGGAGACCCCCCGGCGCAGCGGCCGGCCAGGACGGGCGGGGATCCGTGACGTGGCCGCCGCGGCCGGAGTCTCGATCACGACCGTCTCCGACGCGCTCAACGGCAAGGGCAGGCTCCCGGACGCCACCCGCAGCCATGTCCGCGAGGTCGCAGAGCGCTTGGGCTACCGCCCCTCCGCAGCGGCCCGAACCCTCCGTACCGGCAAGTCGGGGCTGATCGGCCTGACCGTGACCACGTACGGGGATGAACCTTTCACCTTCACCGAGTTCGCGTACTTCGCGGAGATGGCCAGAGCCGCGACCTCGGCGGCGCTCGCCCGGGGCTACGCCCTGGTCATCCTCCCCGCCACGTCCCGCCACGACGTCTGGTCGAACGTCGCGCTCGACGGCACCGTCGTCATCGATCCGTCCGACCAGGACCCGGTCGTCACCGAACTCGTCCGCCAGGGACTCCCCGTCGTCTCGGACGGCCGCCCCGCCGGGGCGCTCCCCGTCACCGCCTGGGTCGACAACGACCACCGGGCCGCCGTGCTCGACCTCCTCGACCACCTCGCCGCCGCCGGGGCCCGCCGCATCGGCCTGCTGACCGGCACCACCACCGACACGTACACCCGCCTCTCCACCACCGCCTACCTCCACTGGTGCGAGCGGGTCGGCCAGGATCCCGTCTACGAGTCCTACCCGGCGCACGACCCGTGCGCGGGCGCGGTCGCCGCCGACCGGCTGCTCGCCCGCCCGGACCGCCCCGACGCGGTCTACGGGCTCTTCGACCCCAACGGCACCGACCTCCTCGCGGCCGCCCGCCGCTACGGCCTGCGGGTCCCCGAGGACCTGCTGCTGGTCTGCTGCAGCGAATCGACCGTGTACGCGGCCACGGAGCCGCCCATCACGACGCTCTCGCTGAAGCCCCGCCACATCGGCACCGCCGTCGTCCAGCTCCTGATCGACGCCATCGAAGGGGTCGAGCACGACGGTCCGGTGGAGCAGGTGATACCGACGGAGCTCATCGTCCGGACCTCCTCGCAACGCCGTCCGCCGCGCACGACGGTCAGCGCGCCGCGCTCCCCCAGCAGGGACTGATCGGCTCTTTTCGGACCATTCGGCCGGTGAACCGTACGTGCGCGCGGATTCACCACCCCTGGTGCGTCACACAGATCGATCCGCATTCCTATGATGGGCGCACGACACCGCGGACCACCTCTGCCAGGCAGGACCGTCAGGTGTAGGGCGGCGCGACGGTGGTGGAGGGGTCGATGACTCAGGGGGCCGGTCAGGAACCCGTGGTGCGGACGGCGACGTTGCGTGACTTCCGGGTTCCGCCGTATGCGCAGACGCCCGTACCGCCGCAGGCACCCGGCGCGGTGCCGCCTCCGACACCACCCGCGCACGCGCCGGAGCCGACCGCGCCCGCGCCGCACACCCCCGTACCCCCGTCCCACCCGCCCACACCCCCCGCGCCGCCGGCCGCCGGGCAGCCCCCGCACCCGCCCGCACCGCACCAGGCGCCACCGCACCCCGGCAACGCGGCCGTCGGTGGCGAGCCCCCGGAGGGGTACACCCCCACCGAGCGCGACCTCCCCGTCATCAACCGCGGGGACACCGTCAAGATCCAGACCGTCCCCGATCCCCGCCCCGACACCGGCGAGGGCCGCGGCCCGCTCTACGTCGTCGGGGACGTCCACGGCTACCTGGACGAGCTGGTGGCCGCGCTCGCCGCCCAGAACCTCATCGACGCCGACGGCAACTGGGCCGCGGGCAACGCCCGGCTCTGGTTCCTGGGCGACTTCACCGACCGCGGCCCCGACGGCATCGGCGTCATCGACCTCGTCATGCGGCTCTCCGCCGAGGCGGCGGCCGCGGGCGGCTACTGCAAGGCCCTGATGGGCAATCACGAGCTGCTCCTCATCGGCGCCAAGCGGTTCTCCGACACCCCCGTCAACTCCGGGGTCGGCACCGCCACCTTCCAGGCCGCCTGGCTGCTCAACGGCGGCCAGAAGAGCGACATGGACCGCCTCCAGGACGTGCACCTCCAGTGGATGTCCCGGCTCGACGCGGTCGTCGAGGAGGACGGGCATCTGCTGATGCACTCCGACACGACGGCCTACCTCGACTACGGCTCCACCATCGAGGACGTCAACGACACGATTACCGCCATCCTCACGCGCAACGACGCCGACGAGTGCTGGGACCTCTTCCGCAAGCTCACCAAGCGGTTCGCCTTCCGCGACGAGGGGGGCGCCGACGCGGTGCGCGAGCTGCTGTCCACGTACGGCGGACAGCGCATCGTCCATGGCCACAGCCCGATCCCGTACCTCCTGGGCGAGGTCGGCACGGAGGACGGCGAGGACGGTTCGGGCCCGGTGGTGAACGGCCCGCACGTCTACGCGGACGGGCTCGCCATCGCCATGGACGGCGGGGTGACCATGGCCGGAAAGCTACTGGTCGTCCAACTCCCCCTGCATGACTGACCACTGACGGGGAAGACGCTCCTTGATCGGACCGCGCCGATCATCGGGCCTATTTACGGAAACACCCTGTCTCCCCGTGCCGTGGGCGCTCTACCATCGGCTCATCAGTGGCAGGCTCTCCTCCGTTTCTGCCCGATCGCCCGGCCGACCCGGGCAGCCGGGCCCGACGGAGCATCGGGGGATGCAGATGACAAGCGCTCCGCACCTGCTGGCCGAGGACGGTCCCGAGTACGCGCGGATCCTGGGTGACGCCCTGCGTCACGCCCAGGAACGCCCGGACCTGGAGGGCGTCGGTGACCGGCTCAACACCGAACAGCTGCGCACGATGGCGCTCAACGCCACGGCGCTGATCACCGCGGCCGCGGCCACCGAGTACGACCACTACGTGAAGGCCCGCGCCGAGCTGCGCGCGGCGAGCACGACCGTGCCGGAGGGCGAGCAGTACGGGGACGCCGCGTCGGCCACCGGACCGGGCGCCGGCATAGGCGCGGTCCTCACGGTCCTGACGCCGCTCCTCACGGTCCTGACGCCGCTCCTCGCGGGCACCGCCGCCGTGATCTTCCTGCTCGTCGGCTATCTGCTGAAGGCGGTCAGCCCGTCCCTCGCCTTCGGCGGCAGCATGGTCGCCGCCGGGTGGTTCTTCGCGGCCGTCGCCGCCGCAGCGATCCTGGTCGCCGCCATCGGGCTGCTCGTCACCGCCCTGCGCAACGGCTCGACCTCGCTCGCCGCCGAGGACGAGGAGCAGGGGCTGCCGGAGGAGGTCGCCCGGGCCCGGGAGGCCTGGCGCCACGCCCTGCTGGAGCGCGGCATCCTGCCGTTCCTCCGGGACGCGCTGGCCGACCCGACCGCGGGCCGCGCCGCACGGACCCCGCACCGCTCGCCCGACCGCATCCCGAAGGTCGGCTACAGCAGGCCGGACTTCTCCGGTCCGGAGGACGGCCCGGCAGCGGGCCCCCGCCCGACCTTCACGAGCCCGGACTTCACCAGCCCGGACTTCGGAGGCCCCGAGCACCGGCCGGAGTAGCCTCCGTACCCCCCTGGAGGGGCCCGCCAACGCCACAGGCCGGGGCGGCAAGTGCCGCGCCCGGCCTGTGCGGTGCTCCGGTCCGGCCGGAGCGGTGGATCAGCCCACCTGCGGGGCCAGCTTCGGGTTGGTGCCGTACTGGTTCGGCTCCTGCTTGCCCTCGGAGGCGAAGAAGACGATCAGGACGATGAAACCGACGAGCGGCACCAGACCGATCAGCAGCCACCAGCCCGAGCGGCTGGTGTCGTGCAGACGGCGCACACCGACCGCGAGCGACGGGATCAGGATCGCCAGGGAGTAGATGTAGTACAGGATGTCCGTGCCGATCAGGCTGCCGATGATCGACAGAACGATGCTGATCACAAAGCTGACCAGCGCGAACATCCAGAACTCCTTGCGGCGCGCGCGCCCGCTGAAGCCTGCGTAGTTCTTGAGTACTGCCAGGTACCAGTCCACTGTGTTCCCTCCCCAGGCCCCCGTGCGAGGGCCGCCAAATTTCGGCCAAGCAAGCCGGAAAGTAAGCCACAGATAAGGAACGGGTCAAGCTCAGTTGACGCAGCTGCGAAACGTACATCCACCTGCCACACGACTGTGTCCATACTGTCGCCTGACAACGGATAAAAACCCAACAGATGGCAACCAAGCGGGCAATTGACCCATACCGCCCCCGACGCCTCTCAGGGCGTAGGGGGCGGAAGGCCGGTCCGCGGAAGCCCCGAGGTGAGGCCTAGTCCGCGATCGGCAGGTAGACCCGGTTGCCGGCGGCCGCGAACTCCTTCGACTTCTCGGCCATGCCCTCCTCGATCTCCTCCTGCGAACCGCCGTGCTGACGGCGGATGTCCTGGGAGATCTTCATCGAGCAGAACTTCGGCCCGCACATCGAGCAGAAGTGCGCCGTCTTCGCCGGCTCGGCGGGCAGCGTCTCGTCATGGAACTCCCGGGCCGTGTCCGGGTCGAGGGCCAGGTTGAACTGGTCCTCCCACCGGAACTCGAACCGCGCGTCCGAGAGCGCGTCGTCCCACTCCTGCGCGCCCGGATGCCCCTTGGCGAGGTCGGCGGCGTGGGCGGCGATCTTGTAAGTGATGACCCCGGTCTTCACGTCGTCCCGGTTGGGCAGCCCCAGGTGCTCCTTGGGCGTGACGTAACAGAGCATCGCCGTCCCCCACCAGGCGATCATCGCGGCGCCGATGCCCGAGGTGATGTGGTCGTAGGCGGGCGCGACATCCGTGGTCAGGGGGCCGAGCGTGTAGAACGGCGCCTCCTCGCAGATCTCCTGCTGAAGGTCGATGTTCTCCTTGATCTTGTGCATCGGGACGTGCCCGGGCCCCTCGATCATCGTCTGCACACCGAACCGCTTGGCGATCGTGTTCAGCTCGCCCAGCGTGCGCAGCTCGGCGAACTGCGCCTCGTCGTTGGCGTCCGCGATCGAGCCGGGGCGCAGGCCGTCACCGAGCGAGTAGGTGACGTCGTACGTCGCGAGGATCTCGCACAGCTCCTCGAAGTGCTCGTAGAGGAACGACTCCTTGTGGTGCGCCAGGCACCAGGCCGCCATGATCGAACCGCCGCGCGAGACGATGCCGGTCTTGCGACGGGCCGTCAGCGGGACGTACGGCAGGCGCACCCCGGCGTGCACCGTCATGTAGTCCACGCCCTGCTCGGCCTGCTCGATGACGGTGTCCTTGTAGATCTCCCAGGTCAGCTCCTCGGCCCGGCCGTCCACCTTCTCCAACGCCTGGTAGAGCGGCACCGTTCCGATGGGCACGGGGGAGTTGCGCAGCACCCACTCACGGGTGGTGTGGATGTTGCGGCCGGTGGACAAGTCCATGACGGTGTCGGCGCCCCATTGCGTCGCCCAGGTCATCTTGTCCACCTCCTCCTCGATGGAGGAGGTGACGGCCGAGTTGCCGATGTTGGCGTTGACCTTCACCAGGAACCGCTTGCCGATGATCATCGGCTCGATCTCCGGGTGGTTGACGTTGGCCGGCAGCACCGCCCGGCCCGCCGCGATCTCCTCGCGTACGACGTCGGCCTCGACGTTCTCCCGGATCGCGACGTACTCCATCTCCGGGGTGATCTCCCCGCGCCGGGCGTACGCGAGCTGCGTGACGGGGCGTCCGTCACGGCTGCGGCGCGGCTGGCGCGGGCGGCCGGGGAAGACCGCGTCGAGGTTGCGCAGTCCGCCGCGCGGCGAGGTGTGCTTGACCCCGTCGTCCTCGGGGCGGACCGGGCGGCCCGCGTACTGCTCGGTGTCGCCGCGGGCGATGATCCAGTTCTCCCGCAGGGGCGCGAGGCCGCGGCGGACGTCGGTGTCGATGGCGGGATCGGTGTACGGCCCCGACGTGTCGTACAGCGTCACGTCCGTGCCGTTGGTGAGGTGCACCTGTCGGACCGGCACCCGGAGGTCCGGGCGCGAGCCCTGGACGTACCCCTTGTGCCAGCCGATGGACTTCCCGGCCCCGTCGTCCGGAATCGCGCCGTCCGGCGTTCCGTCGTTCTGTTTCGAGGCAGGCGTGCGTGCGTCCGCTGTGGTCATGAGACCTACTCCCTACGCCGGCATTACCCGGTAACAGGTTCGGCGGTCGGCGCAGCCATGTCCCGTACGGATGTACGGCGATCAGCGCCCTCTCAGCCCGGTGCTCCGAGCTCCCGCGTGTGCAAAGGTGCCTCCACGCTAGCGTCCTTTCCGGCGAGCTGACCAGAGGGCCCTCCCGTTCTTGCGATGATCGCCCCGTGACCTCCCCCCAAAGCGACCCCGCACCCCAGCCGCCGCACCAGAGCCACACCCACGGCCACACGCACAGCCACGGTCCCGCCGCCCCCGTCTCCAAGCACCTGCGCAAGGTCATCGCCGCCGTCCTGATCCCGTTCGCCACGGCGGTCGTCGTCGGCCTGATCGCGTTCTGGCCCGGCGGCGTCCCCGACCACGAGCGCACCGGCGTCGGGTTCGACCGGCAGACCCAGGACGGCAAGGTCGTCCAGGTCGTCAAGGTCGACTGCGCCGACGTCAACGCCTCGCAGGTCCCGCCGACCGGTGACACCTCCACGCCCTCGGGCCGGGAGGCGGTCAACGGGCAGGAGGGGGAGTGCGCGAAGGCGACCGTCGAGGTGACCACCGGCGCCGACAAGGGCCGGCAGTTCGTCGAGGTGGTCCAGCCGGACGCGCCGCGCCAACTGCGCGAGGGCCAGGGGGTGGTGGTGGCGTACGCCCCCGACGCGCCCCGCGACCTCCAGTACAGCGTCACCGACGTCAACCGGAGGATCCCCATGACGCTGCTGGCCGCGATCTTCGCGCTGGCGGTGGTGGCGGTGGGCCGGATGCGCGGGGTGATGGCGCTGGTGGCGCTGGCCGTCTCGTTCGCCGTACTGACCCTGTTCATCCTGCCGGCCATCCTGCAGGGCTCGAATCCGCTGGTGGTGGCGGTGATCGGGGCCAGCGCCATCATGCTGGCGGCGCTCTACATGTGCCACGGGGTGACGGCCCGCACCTCCGTCGCGGTCGTCGGCACGCTCATCTCACTGCTGCTGATCGGGCTGCTCGGCTCCCTGTTCATCGGCTGGGCGAACCTGAGCGGCAACACCGACGACAACACCGGCCTCATCCACGGGCTCTACCCCGACATCGACATGAGCGGTCTGCTGCTGGCCGGTGTCATCATCGGATCGCTCGGCGTGCTCGACGATGTGACGGTCACCCAGACCTCCGCCGTCTGGGAACTGCACCAGGCGGACCCGCGGATGGGTTGGCGCGGGCTGTACCGGGCAGGTATCCGCATCGGACGGGACCACATCGCCTCGGTCGTGAACACCCTGGTGCTGGCGTACGCGGGCGCGGCGCTGCCGCTGCTGCTGCTCTTCTCCATCGCCCAGAGCAGCGTGGGGACGGTGGCCAACAGCGAGCTGGTGGCCGAGGAGATCGTGCGGACGCTGGTCGGATCGATCGGCCTGGTGGCCTCGGTGCCGGTGACGACGGTGCTCGCCGCGCTGGTGGTCTCCGCGGACCGCCCGGGCGCCCCCACCTCCTCGTCCACGGCCGCCACCCCCGCCAGGACCGGCAGGGGTCGCCGCCGTAAGGCGTGAGGAGAAGAGGTGCGGCGGGGTTCTTGTACGTGCGTGGCCGGCGCTCAGCCCGCGTTCTGCTCCTCCGCGAGGATGCGGCCGAGCGCCTCCTCCAGGTTCCCGTCGAAGTCACCCAGCGTGTGCTCCTGACCGAGTGGCACCAGCTTGTCGGTTCTGTCGAGAAACGCCACCAGCGGTGCCGTGCCGGCCCGGAACAGCGCCCGGTCCGCGCCCACCTGAAGGCGGATGTGCACATCGCCGAGACCCTCGGGCTCCGTGGGCCCGATGTGCACATCACCGTCGCCACTGGGGCTGTTGAGGCCGTCCAGCAGCAGCTCACGACCGAACGCCCAGGTCACCGGGGCATCGCCGGGCAGATGGAACGTCATCCGGATGGCATAGGGATCAGCCACCTCGTAACGGAGCTCCACCGGAATACGGAACGAGAGCTCCTCGGAGACGAGGAAGCTCATCATGACCTCTGCTTGAACCGACTCGCGCATCGCTCAACCCCGCAGTAGATGAAACTGGCCAGGAATGATCCCCCATGGCCCTATTGACGCCATCGTGGTGCACGCGATAGCAGATCACAAGGAGTGATTTTTCAGATACTGATAGAGAACACGAACGAACGCAAGAGGCTCGCCACTTCGCCACGTAGCTGTTCGACTGCGGGCAGCAACCGCTCCTCCCTGTCCAGGGGTACGGAAATGGCCATGGCCGCAATGGTTGCACCGGCTGTGACGGGAATGGCGGCACAGACGGTCCCCAGTGCGTACTCCTGGCGTTCGATAACCGGTTCACCCCGGCGCAACGTCCGCAGCCGCTCCAGAAGGGCCGCGCGATCTCGCACTGAGTAACGGGTAAGGGGCCGAACGGGGTGCCGGTCGAGGTGGTCCTCGCGGTCCTTCTCGTCGAGCTGGCCGAGAAGACACTGACCGATCGCGTGCGCGTGCCCGGTCTCGCGGAAGGAGGCCCACTCGTCGACCGCCGGAGCGTCGGGGGCGTCCGCGACCGCGATGAGTTCGATCTCGCCCTCGCGGTAGACGGCGCAGTACACCGGAACCCCGATGGCGTCCCGCCAGTGGGCGAGGGAGTCGGTGACGCTGGTGGGGCGGCTTCTCACGCCCCGGGCCGCGGTGAGGTTCTCGGCGGCGGCACCGAAGAGGAAGACGCCGTTCTCCCGGCGTAGATAGCCCTCGTACGTGAGGGTGCGCAGAAGGTGGTACGCGGTCGGCAGCGGTAGGCCCGCCTCACGTGCGAGTTGCTTGGCGGGCGCCCCGTCCCGATGGGTGCCCACAGCCTCCAGCAGCCTCAACGCCCGCTGGACCGAGCCGATCAGCGTCGGGACAGCGGTGCTCGATGCCGTGGTCAACGGTCACCCCCAGGCATGGTGACGGGCCGTCAGCCCTCCCGTGGAGGCCGCCCCCACGGGCCTGCCGCACCAGCTGTCGTACCAACCACTGGTCACTCGGTCGGTTCGGTGACAGAAGGTCACATTCCAGGTGGCGGCAGCGGTATGTCACTGTATCGGCCGACCCCGATCGGAGGGGGTTTTCCTCCGGGACTTAGCTCAGCTGGGCTAATCCGCAGGCCTGTGCGCACCCCCGATCCCGCACGGGCCCGCGGCGAAGCCGCTACCAGTCGCCGCGTGAGGACGACGAGGACATGAACTTGCGTACGACGAAGATCAGACCGCCGACGAGCACGACGAAGACCAGCACCTTGAAGAGCAGACCGATCACGAAGCCGATGACGCTGGCGATCAGACCGCCGAACACGAAGATGGCGATGACGGGCACCGCGATCCACTTCACCCACCAGGGCATTCCCGCGAATATCTCCCGCATGGCCATCGCCACCTACCTCGTCTCTCTTGGTTGCTGCCTCGATGCTAAGCGCGCGGGAGACCCCGGCGGAGGCCTCGCAGCCCTTGAAGACCCCTGATCGAACCCTTAGGGAACCCGGGGGCCGAGGCAGCGGGAACCCTCAGCCCTCCGGAGGCGAGAAGACGACCATCACCCGCAGGTCCTCGGTGATGTGGTGGAACTTGTGGGCGACCCCGGCCGGCACATAGACGACGCTCCCCCGGCCGACCTGGGTCGTCTCCGTCCCGACCGTGATCGAGGCACGGCCGCTGACGACGAAGTACACCTCGTCCTGCTGGTGGGGCTGCTGCGGGTCGAGCGCGCCCGCGTCCAGGGCGTACAGCCCGACGGACATGTTCCGCTCCCGCACGAACTGCAGGTAGGCGCCGTCGTTGGCGGCCCGTTCCGCCTCCAGCTCATCCAGTCTGAATGCCTTCATGGCCCGTCCGCCCCTTGTGACCCGTGCTCCGGGTTCCGCCTGCGCTGTCGGTGTCCACCACCGATCATGTCTGCCACGATCAGACACATGAAGAATTTCGTAGTCAAGACGATCGCCAACGCGGGTGCGCTGGCCGTGGCCATCTGGCTGCTGGGGAACATCACGCTGGAGGGCGGCTCCACCGGCCGCAAGGTCCTCACCCTGATCCTGGTCGCCCTGCTCTTCGGCCTGGTGAACTTCCTGGTCAAGCCGGTGGTCCAGCTGTTGACCTTCCCCTTGTTCATTCTGACGCTCGGACTGATCACCCTCGTGGTCAACGCGCTGATGCTGCTGCTGACCTCCTGGCTGGCGGGGGTCTTCGACCTCAGCTTCCACGTCGAGGGCTTCTGGACCGCGGTCCTGGGCGCCCTGATCATCTCGGTCGTCTCCTGGGCCCTCAACATGGTCCTGCCGGACGAGGACTGAGCCCGGATACCACCCGAATCGACTTACGGAGCAGCATGAGCACCCTGGGCGACGGAACGCGCGCGGTACGCGCCGGACTTCCCGCACCGGAACAGTACGAACCGTCCCTGCCCGGACCGGTCTTCGCCGCGCACTTCCACCTCTCCGGTGAGCCGGTGGGGCCCTACACCTACGGCCGGGACACCAACCCGACCTGGACCCGTCTGGAGCGGGCCATCGGTGAGCTGGAGGCGCCCGGCGAGAAGGTGAGCACCACCGTCTTCGCCTCCGGTATGGCGGCGATCAGCGCGGTCCTCCTCTCGCAGGTCCGCGCCGGGGACGCCGTGGTGCTCCCCGACGACGGCTACCAGGCGCTGCCGCTCGTACGGGAGCAGCTGACGGCTTTCGGCGTCGAGGTCCGGACCGCGCCGACCGGCGGCGACGCCCAGGCGGCGCTGCTGGAGGGGGCGAGGCTGCTGTGGATCGAGAGCCCTTCCAACCCGGGCCTGGACGTCTGCGACATCCGCCGGCTGGTGGCGGCGGCGCACGAGGCGGGGGCGCTGGTCGCCGTCGACAACACCCTGGCCACCCCGATCGGCCAGCGCCCGCTGGAGCTGGGCGCCGACTTCTCGGTCGCCAGCGACACCAAGGGCATGACGGGGCACGGAGACATCCTGCTGGGCCATGTCACCTGCCGTGACGACCGGCTGGCCGCCGACGTACGACGCTGGCGCAAGGTGGTCGGCGCGATCCCGGGCCCGATGGAGGCCTGGCTCGCCCACCGTTCGCTCGCCACGCTCCAGCTGCGCGTCGAGCGCCAGTGCGCCACGGCGCTGGCCCTCGCCGAGGCGCTGGCCAAGCGGTCCGAGGTGACCGGGCTGCGGTATCCGGGGCTGCCCACCGACCCGTCGCACGCGACGGCCGTGCGGCAGATGCGGCGTTTCGGTTCGGTGGTCTCGTTCGAGCTGGCCGACCGGGAGACGGCCGAGCGCTTCCTCGACGCGCTGCGGCTGGTCGACGACGCGACGAGTTTCGGCGGTGTACGGTCCACCGCCGAGCGCCGGGGCCGCTGGGGCGGCGATGCCGTGCCGGAGGGGTTCGTACGCTTCTCGGTCGGCGCGGAGGACCCGGAAGACCTCCTGGCGGACGTCGAGCGGGCGCTGGACGAGGCGGTCCGCTAGCTCGGTGCCGGTCGGTGCGGCAGAGGATCCGGGGGGCCGGCGGTGCGGTGTCCGGCCGGTCCGGCGGGCTGGACGGCACGCTCCTTGGGCCCGGGGGAGTTTCAGACGGGCCCGTGTGGGCCACTCTCTGACCATGACCGAACGTCCTGTGGTCAAGCGCACCGCACGCGCCGTCCTGCTCGACGGCGACGACCTCGTCCTCATCAAGCGCACGAAGCCAGGGGTCGATCCCTACTGGCTCACGCCCGGCGGTGGGGTGGAGCCGGAGGACGCCACCGTCGTCGATGCCCTGCACCGCGAGGTCGACGAGGAGCTGGGCGCCAAGATCGTCGATGTCGTGCCCTGCTTCGTGGACACCGTCGAGCACATCACCGACGGCGGTGTGACGGGGGTGAAGGTCCAGCACTTCTTCGTCTGCCGGCTCGCGTCGATGGACGTGACGCGGCGCCATGGCCCGGAGGTCGACGAGCCCTGTGGGGAGTACGAGATCGTCCGGGTGCCGTTCAGCCGGGTCGGGATCGCCGCCGTCCACCTCGTACCGCTCTCCCTGCGCCACTATCTGGACGGCAACATCGAGGGCGTACGGGCGATGCACGCACCCGACCTGGGCTGACGGCCCCGGCCTCCCGATGGGGTGCCCTGCGTGGTGGGGTTTCCACGCGATCGGGCTGCCGCACGGCGACGGCTCCATGTTTCACGTGAAACCGGGAGCGGGGTTTCACGTGAAACCGAGCGGCGGGCGCTCCGGTTCCGGCCAGTTCCGGGAAACCGCTGGACGGACGATCATCACGTCGGCCAGCCTGGCCCCATGCACAGCCCATCACCCCTGTCCCTCGTCGACCTGCCCGTACGGCGTCTCACCCGGAGAGACCTGGTCTCCTGCGCTGACCTCTCCGAGAGCCGGAGCTGGCCACGTGACGAGCACCGGTGGGGGCTGCTCCTCTCCGCGGGTACGGGGTACGGGATCGAGGATCCCGAGGGCAAGGGCTTGATCGCGGCCTGCGTGATGACGTCGTACGGGCCCCGCCTGGCGGCCGTCGGCATGCTGCTCGTGGCCGAGCGCCACGCCCGGCAGGGGATCGCCCGGCGACTCATGCGCCATGTGATGGCGGAGGCCGGGTCCACCCCGCTCGCGCTGTACTCCACATCCGAAGGGCAGCGGCTCTACGAGCAACTGGGCTTCACCCAGGTGGGCCGGACCCAGCGGGTCCTCGGCCGGTTCCGCCCGGAGGACCGGCCTGCGGCCGTCGCCACGCGTGCGGCCGCCGCCGACGACCTGCAGGCGATGGTCCGGCTCGACCTGCCGGTCTTCGGCATCGACCGTACGCACATCATCGCCCGGCTCCCCGCCTTCGCCGACCGGATCCAGGTCGCGGAGGAGAACGGCGAGCTGATCGGGTACGCGGCCCTCTGGCCGAGCGGCGACGCCCATGCCGTCGGCCCGCTCGTGGCGCGGGACACCGGCACCGCGAAGGCCCTGGTCACCGCGGTGGCCGCGACCACGGACCGGCCGTTGCGGGCCGATGTGGACGCGCGCCACGAGGAGTTGCTCGGCTGGCTGCTGGAGCGCGGCCTCGAACGGGGCTCCGGGACCGCGATGATGACGTACGGCATCGCGGACCTCCCGGGGGACGCCGGTCGCAGGTTCGCCCCGCTCACGGTCGCGACCGGCTGATACACGGCTCAGACGAGGGAGTCCGCTGCGGCGGTCGCGAACCCGTGGTCCTGCTCCGGCGCTCCGCCGCCGACCCCGATGGCGCCGATCAGCCGGCCGTCCCGGTGCAGGGGGACGCCTCCGGCGATGAAGAGCAGCGGGCGGTCCAGCGCGGTCGGAAGGGTGTGGAAGAGGCCGCCGGGCTGCACCGCGTCGACCAGGTCCGCCGTGGGGGCGTCGAGCTGGAGTGCGGTGAACGCCTTGCGGGTGCTGGTCTCCCCGGCGATGAGGACCGCCCGGTCGTCACGGCGGAAGGCCAGCAGGTGCCCGCCCGCGTCCAGGATGCTCACGGCGACGGCGACACCGGCCGCCTCGGCGGCGCCGCGGGCCGCGTCGACGAGCGTCTCGGCGTCCTGGGTGGTCAGCGGGGCAACGGCGGTGGTGATGGTCGTGCTCATGGAACTGCTCCTGTGGTGTCGCTTGATGGGGTGGGGGGATGGGGTCGGGGCGCTGCGGGCCGGAACGGCGCTCAGTGGCGGGCTGTGACGGCGACCGGCTCGGGGCTGCTCCCGGCGACGATCCGGCCCGCTCCGGCGGATGTACGGCGTTCCAGCAGGCCGGAGACCACGGCCAGGACCAGGGCGGAGGCGGCGAGGGCGGCGCCGACCCAGTTGGGGGCGGTGTAGCCGAGGCCGGCGGCGATCACGAGGCCGCCGAGCCAGGCGGCCAGGGCGTTGCCGAGGTTGAAGGCCCCGATGTTGACCGCGGAGGCCAGGGTGGGGGCCCCGGCCGCCTGATCGAGGACCCGCTTCTGCAGCGGGGGGACGGTCGCGAAGCCCAGGGCGCCGATGAGGGCGATGGTGACGGCCGCTGCGGCCTTGTTGTGGGCGGTCACGGTGAACAGTCCGAGGACGAGGGCGAGCGCGCCGAGCGAGACGTACAGCATCGGCATCAGACGGCGGTCGGCGAACCTGCCGCCGATCAGGTTGCCGCCGACCATGCCGAGGCCGAACAGGACCAGCAGCCAGGTGACGGAGGAGGGCGCGTATCCGGCGGTGCCGGTCATCATCGGGGTGATGTAGGTGATCGCGGCGAAGACTCCGCCGAAGCCCAGGACGGTCATGGCCATCGCGAGCAGGACCTGCACATTGCGGAACGCGGCCAGTTCGTGGCGGATGCGTACGCCTTCGGGCCGGGGCTGCTCGGGAACGAGCCGGGCGACTCCGAGGAGCCCGATCACCCCGAGGAGGGCGACGACGAGGAACGTGGTCCGCCAGCCGGCGGACTGGCCGATGTACGTGCCGAGCGGGACGCCGACGACATTGGCGACGGTGAGCCCGGTGAACATCATCGCGATCGCCCCGGCCTTCTTCTGCGGGGCCACCAGATCGGCCGCGACCACCGAGCCGATGCCGAAGAAGGCGCCGTGGGCGAGGGAGGCGACCACCCGGCCGGCGAGCGTGACGCCGAAGACGGGCGCCAGGGCGGAGACCAGGTTGCCCACGATGAACAGCCCCATCAGGAGCATCAGCATCCGCTTACGGGTCACCCGGGTGCCCAGGAGCGTCATCAGCGGGGCGCCGAGGACGACCCCGAGCGCATAGCCGGTCACCAGGAAGCCTGCGGTCGGGATCGAGACCTGGAAGTCCGCGGCAACCTCGGGGAGCAACCCCATGATCACGAATTCCGTCGTTCCGATCCCGAACGCCCCGATGGCCAGGGCGAGGAGCGCGAGCGGCATGGGTTTCACCTTCCCTAAAGGTTGCTTCGGCGCTTTACGAGCGTCCACAATAATTGCATGCGCGGGTTAATTGCAAACGCGGGCTATTGCGGACGTCCCCTATCCTGGAGCCACGCAGCCCCGCCCGGAGGAGGCACCATGACCGCGACCGACCCGGCCCTGACGGCCCTCTCCCAGAGGTGGTGCGCCCTCTCGCTGCTCCACGGGAAGATCGAGGCCCGCGTCGAGCGCGCCCTGCAGTCGGGGCACGGGCTCAGCGTCCGTGAGTTCTCCCTGCTCGATGTGTTGAGCCGGCAGCACAACGGCCCCGGTGGACATCTCCAGATGAAGCAGGTGGCCGACGCCGTGGTGCTCAGCCAGAGCGCGACCACCCGGCTGGTGACACGGCTGGAGGACCGGGGACTGCTGACGCGGTATCTGTGCGACACCGACCGCCGGGGCATCTACACCGATGTCACCGAGGCCGGCCTCACCCTGCTCGCCGAGGCCCGGCCCACCAACGACGGCGCCCTGCGGGCGGCGCTCGACGAGGCGTCGGAGAACCCCGAACTCGCCCCCCTGGTCCGAGCGGTCGAGGAGCTGAAGGTCACCGCGTGACCATGGCGTGGCGCGTACGCTGCCGATCATGAGCGATCTTGAGATACGCCCCGTTGCCGAGACCGACCTCGACGCCGTGGTCGGCATGCTGGCCGACGACCCGCTCGGCGCCCAGCGCGAGTCACCGGACGACCTCACCCCGTACCGCGCGGCGCTCCGGCGACTGGCCGACGACCCCCATCAGCACGTCGTCGTCGCCGTCCGCGAGGGCCGGGTGGTCGGCACCCTCCAGCTGACCGTGATCCCCGGTCTCTCCCGCCGCGGGGCCACCCGCTCGATCATCGAAGCCGTCCGCATCCACGCCGATGAGCGGGGCAGTGGGCTCGGTACCCAGCTGATCCAGTGGGCCGTCGACGAATCCCGCCGCCAGGACTGCCAGTTGGTGCAGCTGACCTCGGACGCCACGCGCCAGGACGCGCACCGGTTCTACGAGCGGCTCGGATTCACGGCCAGCCACGTGGGCTTCAAGCTCGCGCTCTGAGCGACAACGGCTGGTGGGGTGGGTGTTTCACGTGAAACACCCACCCCACCAGCCGTCACCGTCCAGGTCTCAGCCGCCGATCCCCCGCCAGCCGGCCGGGTCCAGCCCGCCGGGCACGTCCGCGTCCGCGTCATAGGGCTCACGGGTGAAGGCGAACGAGCCGAGGTCGAGATGGTCGACCGAGCCGTCCTCCCGGCGTACGACGCGGAGGGTCTCGCCCGCGTAGTAGTCGTGCAGCCCCGTCCAGGTGCCGTCCGGGCGGGCCGTGAAGAACGCTCCACGCCCCTGGGAGCCCAGGGGCCTCAGCTCAAGGCCCCGGTCCTCGGTCAGCTTCAGTGTGAACGTGTGGGTCCCCCAGTGCCAGATCCCGGTCAGGGCCACCAGCTCCGCGTCCGCCTCCGGCAGCGGGCGCCAGGGCTCCGGGATCCGCGGCTCCGCGTCCGCGACGATGGTCAGGAGTTCAGCAGCCACCGTGGCAGCGGGCAGCCCCGAGGTGGCGTTGGCCAGGGCGACCGCGGCGACGTCGTCGTCCACGCTGAACCAGAGGCCCGCGACGAAGCCGGGCAGCGAGCCCGCGTGCCCGAAGAGGACGCGGCTGTCGGTCTTCACGATCTGGAGGCCGAGACCGTAGCCGTTGCCCCCGGGCTCGGCGACGGGCGAGGCGGGCGTCCTCATCTCCCGTACGGACGCGGTCGACAGCACCCGGTCGTCGCCGTCGACCAGGAAGGCGGCGAACCGCAGCAGATCGGCCGCGGTCGACCAGAGCTGACCGGCGGGTGCCATCAGCCCGAGGTCCTCGGCGGGCTCACTCACCACCACGTCGGCCCAGGGGTGGACGGCCCAGCCCTCCGCGTACGGAGCGACCGGCCCGTAGGTCGTACGGTCCATGCCCAGCGGCTCCAGGATCTCGCGGCGCAGCGCCTCCTCCCAGGAGACCCCCCGAACCGCCTCGACCAGCGAACCCAGCAGGGTGTAGCCCGGGTTGGAGTAGTGGAAGCGGTGACCCGCCGGGTAGAGCTGCGGCTGCTCGCCGAGCACATCGGCGAGCTTGGGCCGCAGGGTCCCCGGAGTCCGCTCCCACCAGGGGGCGGGCGCCTCGGCGCTCAGCCCCGCGCTGTGGCCGAGCAGCTGGAAGATGGTCGCGCCGCCCGCACCGGAGCCGGGAAGGTGCTTCTCCAGTCGATCGCCCAGGTCGATGAGCCCCTCGTCGCGCAGCCGCAGGACCAGCACCGCGGTGAACGTCTTGGTGATCGAGCCGATCCGGTACTGGGTATCCGCATCGGCGGCCTGCCCCTCCAGGCCCGTACGCCCCCCGCTCCAGACGATCCGGCCGCCCCGCCGCACGGCGGCCGCGAGAGAGGGCGCCCGGCCTTCCCGCTGGGCGGTGGCGAGGCGGTGGAGGAGGGAACGCCGGGTGGTGGGAAGCAGTTCTTCACTGGGAGAAGTCATGGTCAACCCATACCGGACGGACTGCCCTCTGACGAGGGGATTACCGGGCGCGACACCTGCTGTCCACGATCGGCCCGCCCCGGCCTCAGCGCTTGCGGCTGTAGGTCCGCACGAGAACCCCGTTCCCGAAGGTGCGGACCCCCTCCAGCGTGAACGCGTCGGCAGCGAACCCGGACCCGAACATCGGCATCCCGGAGCCGTACACCAGCGGGTACGTCTTGATCACCAGCTCGTCGATCTCGTCGATCAGCTCCCCCGCCAGTTGTGACCCGCCGCAGAGCCAGATGCCCAGCCCGCCCTCTTCCGCCTTCAGTTCCCTGACGCGGCCGACCAGGTCCTCCGAGATCAGCTCGACGTTGGGGTCCGGCGACTCGGTGAGGCTCCGGGAGGCGACGAGCTCCCGCATATGGCCGTACGGGCTCGTCACATCGGTGTCCAGGGCCAGCTGGTAGCTGCCCCGCCCCTGGATCACCGTGTCGAACCGCCGGTTCTCCAGATCACCGATCCCGAGGGCAGTACGCCCCTCGGCCGAGATGGTCTCCGGATACTCCTCCTTGAGAAAAGCGAGGAGCTCCTCGTCGACGAAGGACATCATCGTCGTGGCATCGCCCTTCGGGTCGCCGATGAAGCCGTCGATCGAACAGGCGATGAAGTACGTGAGCTTGCGCATGTGTTCCCCGTTCCGCAGGTCGGCGCGGGCCGACGGCCCAGGAGACGCCTAACCACTCCGAATATAGTGCTTCATCTGTAGTGGTTGCGCATCCGCTTTTCGACGTACGACAGCAGGGAGAAGAGACCCATGGCGAAGAACCCAGAGCGCAGAGCGGCGCTCACGGACGCGGCGATCGAGGTCCTGGCCCAGGAGGGCGCCCGCGGCCTCACCTTCCGCGCCGTGGACATCCGGGCCGGCGTTCCGGTGGGCACCGCGTCGAACTACTTCAGCAGCCGTGACGACCTGTTCATGCAGACGGGCGCCCGCATCCACAGCCGGATGACCCCGGACCCGGCCCAGGTCGAACAGGCGATGCTCCCCGCCCCCTCCCGCGCCCTGGTCGCCGAGCTGATGCACTGGCTGGTCCGCCGCATGACCGACGACCGGACGGGCTACCTCGCCCTGCTGGAACTCCGCCTGGAGGCGACCCGCCGCCCGGAACTCCGGGCCCAGCTGACCGCGACGGTCCGCTCGGCCTTCGAGGAGAGCGCGGCCTTCCACCGCGACTGGGACCTCCCCGGCGACCACACCGCGTTCCTCGTCCTCTACCTGGCGATGACCGGCGTACTCCTGGAGCACTTCACCCTGCCGGAGATGCTCGGAGACACGGCCCTGGAGAGGCTGGTGGACGCGGTCGTGGAACGGATCATCCCGGGCGGCTGACCCTGTGGGTGCAGTCGCGAAGGACCGCCCTCAGGTCTGCGCCATGTCCACGAAGCGCGAGTAGTGGCCCTGGAAGGCCACGGTGATGGTGGCCGTCGGGCCGTTACGGTGCTTGCCGACGATGATGTCGGCCTCGCCCGCTCGCGGGGACTCCTTCTCGTACGCGTCCTCGCGGTGCAGCAGGATGACCATGTCGGCGTCCTGCTCGATCGAGCCGGACTCACGCAGGTCGGAGACCATGGGCTTCTTGTCCGTACGCTGCTCGGGACCACGGTTCAGCTGCGAGAGCGCGATCACCGGGACCTCCAGCTCCTTGGCCAGCAGCTTCAGGTTTCGGGACATGTCCGAGACCTCCTGCTGACGGCTCTCGGACCGCTTCGAGCCACCGGCCTGCATCAGCTGCAGGTAGTCGATGATCACGAGCTTGATGTCGTTGCGCTGCTTCAGGCGACGGCACTTCGCGCGGATCTCCATCATCGACAGGTTGGGGGAGTCGTCGATGTAGAGGGGGGCGGCCGAGACCTCGGGCATCCGGCGCGCGAGCCGCGTCCAGTCCTCGTCCGTCATCGTGCCGGAGCGCATGTGGTGGAGGGCCACCCGCGCCTCGGCCGACAGCAGACGCATCGCGATCTCGTTGCGCCCCATTTCGAGGGAGAAGATGACGCTGGGCAGGTTGTTCTTGATCGAGGCCGCACGGGCGAAGTCCAGCGCCAGCGTGGACTTACCCATGGCGGGGCGGGCCGCGATGACGATCATCTGGCCGGGGTGCAGGCCGTTCGTGAGGGCGTCGAGGTCCGTGAAGCCCGTCGGGACACCGGTCATCTCGCCGCTGCGCGAGCCGATGGCCTCGATCTCGTCGAGCGCGCCCTCCATGATGTCGCCGAGAGGAAGGTAGTCCTCGCTGGTGCGCTGCTCGGTGACCGCGTAGATCTCGGCCTGGGCGGAGTTGACGATCTCGTCGACGTCCCCGTCGGCCGCGTATCCCATCTGCGTGATTTTCGTGCCAGCCTCGACGAGCCGCCGGAGGACCGCGCGCTCGTGCACGATCTCCGCGTAGAACGACGCGTTGGCGGCGGTCGGGACCGACTGCACCAGGGTGTGCAGATACGGCGCTCCGCCGACCTTGGTGATCTCCCCGCGCTTGACCAGTTCGGCAGCGACCGTGATCGGGTCCGCCGGCTCGCCCTTGGCGTAGAGGTCGAGGATCGCGGTGTAGACGGTCTCGTGGGCCGGGCGGTAGAAGTCGTGGCCCTTGATGATCTCCACGACGTCGGCGATGGCGTCCTTGGACAGCAGCATGCCGCCGAGGACCGACTGCTCCGCGTCCAGGTCCTGGGGGGGCACCCGCTCGAAGCCGGCGGGGCCGCCGCCGTCCCAGCCACTGTCCCAGCCGCCGTCCGAGCCCCGGTCGTGCCGGTCCTCGCGGCTACCCTTGCGCTCTCCGCGACGCTGGCGGGATACAGGCAGACGGTCGCCGGGACCGGTCTCGGTCCAGGGGTCGTCCAAAGGCTCGGGGATGCTCACCCGGCCCACCTCCTCCCGTCCGCTTCGCGGACCTAGCCGTGCCACTCTTTCTTACGGCACGGCACCGACAAACAAGCCGCCCGACTCCGCTTCCGGCGCGTCCGGTTCTCCTGATTCCGGTGCCGGAACGGAGTGCGGGCGCCGGACCACGGTAGGCCTGTCTCCACCGTCAGCCAATCTGGTTATCCACAGGGCATGTGGACGACGGACCAGATGCTGTGGAGAACTCCTCGGAACCTGTGCACGGAACAGGGGACAGCACTGTGGACAAACTCATAGCCACACCGCCATCACCGGCCTGACCTGCATATTCTCGGTCCACCGACTGTGGGGGAGAAAAACTTTCGTCCCAATTTCAAGATCCCTGCGAACGGCGCACGGACGAACACCCCGAAGGAGGAAACGTAAGGGACACTAGGCCATTGCATCTCTTACCTGTGGAAGATTAGATTGACCCCCATGACCCCGGCCCCCACCACTCCCCGAACAGGCCGCCGACGGCACGACCGCGAGATCGTCGCCCTCGCCGTACCCGCGTTCGGCGCGCTGGTCGCCGAGCCCCTGTTCGTCATGGTCGACAGCGCGATCGTCGGGCATCTCGGCACCCCGCAACTGGCCGGCCTCGGCATTGCAGCGGCCCTGCTGATGACCGCGGTGAGCATCTTCGTCTTCCTCGCCTACGCCACCACCGCCGCCGTCGCCCGACGCGTCGGCGCGGGCGATCTGCCCGCCGCGATCCGCCAGGGCATGGACGGCATCTGGCTCGCCCTCCTGCTCGGTGCCGTCGTGGTCGCGCTCGCCATCCCCTCCGCCCCCTGGCTCGTGGACATCTTCGGCGCCTCCGACACCGCCGCCCCGTACGCCATCACCTATCTGCGGATCTCCATCATCGGCATCCCGGCCATGCTCGTCGTCCTCGCCGCCACCGGCGTACTGCGCGGACTTCAGGACACCCGGACCCCGCTGTACGTCGCGATCGGCGGTTTCACGGCGAACGGCATCCTCAACGTGGTCCTCGTCTACGGGGCCGGGCTCGGCATCGCCGGATCCGCCTGGGGCACGGTGATGGCCCAGGTCGGCATGGCCGTCGCCTATCTGATCGTCGTCGTCCGCGGAGCCCGCAGGCATGGCGCCTCCCTGCGCCCCGACGCCGCCGGCATCAGGGCCAGCGCCCGCGCGGGTGCTCCGCTCCTGGTCCGAACCCTCTCGCTCCGGGCCGTCCTGATGATCGCCACCGCCGTGGCGGCCCGACTCGGCGACGCCGACATCGCCGCGCACCAGATCATCCTCTCCCTCTGGAGCCTGACCGCCTTCGCGCTCGACGCCATCGCCATCGCGGGACAGGCCATCATCGGCCGCTATCTGGGGGCGAACGACGAGAAGGGGGCCCGCGAGGCCTGCCGTCGCATGGTCGAGTGGGGCATCGGATGCGGTATCGCGCTCGGGGTACTGATCATGCTCGCCCGGCCCCTCTTCATCCCGCTCTTCACCAGCGACCCGGCGGTGAAGGAGACCCTGCTCCCCGCGCTTCTGGTCGTGGCGGTGTCACAGCCGATCGCCGGAGTGGTCTTCGTCCTCGACGGCGTGCTGATGGGCGCGGGGGACGGACACTATCTGGCGTGGGCCATGCTGGTGACGCTGGCAGTCTTCGCCCCCGTCGCGCTGCTGGTGCCGTCCCTCGGCGGCGGCCTCACCGCGCTCTGGTGGGCGATGACACTGATGATGGCCGTCCGGCTGATCACCCTCTGGGTGCGTACCCGTTCCGGGCGGTGGATCGTCACCGGGGCGACTCGCTGACCGACGGATCCGTCCGGCGACCGCGGCTGTTTCACGTGAAACGCACCGCCCTGTCGTTCGTCCCAGCCGCGCCTGTTTCACGTGAAACGTCAGCACTCCACGTGCCCGGCACACAGGGAAGGGCCGCACCCCCACGGGGTGCGGCCCTTCGCCTGCTCTGCCGAGTCCTGCCCTTAGGCGGCAACGACCTCGACGCCGAGCTTCGCCGCAACCTCAGGGTGCAGGCGGACAGACACCTGGTGCCCGCCGAGCGTCTTGATCGGCGCACCGAGCTCGACGCGGCGCTTGTCGACGTCGGGACCACCGGCGGCCTTGATCGCCGAAGCGATGTCGGCCGGGGTGACCGAGCCGAAGAGCCGACCGGCGTCGCCGGAGCGAACGGCCAGACGGACCTTGACGGCCTCGAGCTTGGCCTTGATCTCGTTGGCCTGCTCGATGGTCGCGATCTCGTGGATCTTGCGGGCGCGGCGGATCTGCGCCACGTCCTTCTCGCCGCCCTTGGTCCAGCGGATGGCGAAGCCACGCGGAACCAGGTAGTTACGGGCGTACCCGTCCTTGACGTCGACGACGTCGCCGGCGGTGCCGAGGCCGGAGACCTCGTGGGTGAGGATGATCTTCATGCTGTTGTCACCCTTCCCTTATCGCGCGGTGGACGTGTAGGGCAGCAGCGCCATCTCACGGCTGTTCTTGACTGCCGTGGCGACGTCACGCTGGTGCTGCGTGCAGTTGCCGGTGACGCGGCGGGCACGGATCTTGCCGCGGTCGGAAATGAACTTCCGCAGCATGTTCGTGTCCTTGTAGTCCACGTACTGGGTCTTGTCCTTGCAGAACGCGCAGACCTTCTTCTTAGGCTTGCGCACAGGCGGCTTCGCCATGGTGTTTCTCCTGTGTGATCAAGAAGTGGGGTACGAGCCCGCCCTAGAAGGGGGGCTCGTCCGAGTAGCCGCCGCCGGAGCCGCCGGAGTTGCCGGGGTTTCCGCCCCAGCCGCCTCCGCCGCCCTGCTGGCCGCCGGAAGGCGCACCGGTCGCCCACGGGTCGTCGGCGGGAGCACCGCCGCCGCCCTGCTGGCCACCGCCGCCGCCCCCGGGACCGCCGCCCCAGTTACCGCCGCCCTGCTGGCCACCGCCGCCGTATCCACCCTGGCCTCCCTGACCACCGCGACCGGTGGTCTTGGTGACCTTGGCCGTGGCGTTCTTGAGGCTGGGGCCGACTTCCTCGACATCCAGCTCGTAGACCGTGCGCTTGACGCCCTCACGGTCCTCGTAGGACCGCTGCTTCAGCCGGCCCTGCACGACGACGCGCATGCCACGCTGGAGCGATTCCGCGACGTTCTCCGCCGCCTGACGCCAGACCGAGCAGGTGAGGAACAGGCCTTCGCCGTCCTTCCACTCATTGGTCTGCCGGTCGAAGATGCGGGGAGTGGACGCGACACGGAACTTCGCGACCGCCGCACCGGACGGGGTGAAGCGCAGCTCGGGGTCGTCGACGAGATTGCCGACGACCGTGATGACGGTCTCGCCTGCCATGGGTGAACCTCTCGGCGGGATTGCTTCTGGCTGCTTGCTGCTACTCGGACCCGAAAACCGCTGAGCGGAATGCTCAGTGGACCTCGGGGCGGAGGACCTTGGTCCGGAGGACCGACTCGTTCAGGTTCATCTGGCGGTCGAGCTCCTTGACGACCGCAGGCTCGGCCTGCAGGTCGATGACCGAGTAGATGCCCTCGGGCTTCTTCTTGATCTCGTAAGCGAGCCGACGACGGCCCCAGGTGTCGACCTTCTCCACCTTTCCGTTGCCCTCACGGACGACGGAGAGGAAGTTCTCGATCAGCGGGGAGACTGCGCGCTCCTCGAGATCGGGGTCGAGGATGACCATCACCTCGTAGTGACGCATGTGGAACCCACCTCCTTTGGACTCAGCGGCCACGGTCGTTCCGTGGCAGGAGGGTCGTGATGCGTGAGCAACGGTGTCCCCGAGGAGAACACCCGGCACTGACAACCCGCTCCCGGGATGTTCCTGGAGGAGGGGGCTCGCCGTGCCGGCCTGGGCAGACACCGGTGCAGACCGTACAGACTACCTGTAGACCGGCTTCCGGTTGAAATCCGGAGGTCAGCGGGCATCCGCGGTCGGCCCCCGGGGCAGGGCGGGGCGGGCCCGGAGGGCAGATCCGGGGCCCCGGGGGCACAATCGGAGACAGATGCGGTGTGAGAGGCGCTACATTCCACCGCCCGTCCGGCCAGGAGGTACTCCATGGCACAGACCATCCGACCCGCCGGCTCCCGGTCCACGACCGGCCGCCCCGCCACCGGTTCGCTCTTCGCGACGGACGGCAGGCCGCACCCCGTCCAGGACGTCCTGATGGTGGTGACCGGGGTCCTCGGCATCCTCGCCTTCGTGACGGCGATGTTCCACCATCTGCACCTGATCAGCTCGTGGGCAGGGCTGGTCGGCATCCTGACCGGCCTGTACGGCCAGTACATCTCGAAGACCACCTGGGAGAGGTTCGCCCTGATCGTGGGGATCGGCGCCTCCGCGGTCGGCTTCTACCTCGGGATGGCGCACGGCGGCCTCTTCGGCGGCGTCATCACCTGAGCGGCGCACCGTCCGGCGCGGCCGCTCACGCGGTCGCGCCGGTCCACCGGGTGCGATCCGGCCCTACGCGGCCAGGCCAGGTGCCCCTCAGCCACAGTAGGCTTCGGCGCGAGAGCCGGAGCCCCTGACCCATGGGGACACACCTGCCGAGGAGCGCCCCGCATGAGCCTGACCCTGAGGACCATCAGCCGAGAGCAGCATCTGGCGTACATCCAGAGCCTGCCCTCGGCCAGTCACTGCCAGGTCCCGGCGTGGGCTGACGTGAAGACCGAGTGGCGCTCGGAGAACCTGGGCTGGTTCGACAAGAGCGGCGAGATGGTCGGGGCGGGCCTCGTCCTCTACCGCCAGCTGCCCAAGATCAAGCGCTACCTGGCGTACCTCCCCGAGGGCCCGGTCATCAACTGGTACGCGCCCAACCTGGACGACTGGCTCCAGCCGATGCTCGCCCACCTCAAGCAGCAGGGCGCCTTCTCCGTGAAGATGGGTCCGCCGGTGGTCATCCGCCGCTGGGACTCGGCGGCCATCAAGTCCGGCATCCAGGACCCGGACGTGAAGCGGCTGCGCGACGTCGAGGCCACCCACATCGAGCCGCGCGCCTTCGAGGTGGCCGACCGGCTGCGGAAGATGGGCTGGCAGCAGGGCGAGGACGGCGGCGCCGGGTTCGGTGACGTACAGCCCCGCTACGTCTTCCAGGTGCCGCTGGCCAACCGCTCCCTGGAGGACGTCCTCAAGGGCTTCAACCAGCTGTGGCGCCGCAACATCAAGAAGGCCGACAAGGCCGGTGTCGAGGTCGTCCAGGGCAGCTACGAGGACCTCGCCGAGTGGCAGCGGCTCTACGAGATCACGGCCGTCCGCGACCACTTCAGGCCGCGCCCGCTCTCGTACTTCCAGCGCATGTGGACGGTCCTCAACTCCGAGGACCCCAACCGGATGCGGCTCTACTTCGCGCGGCACAACGGCGTGAACCTCTCCGCCGCCACCATGCTCGTCGTCGGCGGGCACGTCTGGTACTCCTACGGAGCCTCCGACAACATCGGGCGCGAGGTCCGGCCGTCCAACGCCATGCAGTGGCGGATGCTCCGCGACAGCTACGCGATGGGCGCCACGGTCTACGACCTGCGCGGGATCAGCGACTCGCTGGACGAGAACGACCACCTCTTCGGCCTGATCCAGTTCAAGGTCGGCACCGGCGGCGAGGCCGTGGAGTACGTCGGCGAGTGGGACTTCCCGCTCAACAAGCTGCTCCACAAGGCGCTCGACATCTACATGTCGCGCCGCTGACCCGCTTCGGCACCCCTCCCCGTACGACCCCGTTGTTCCTCTGATTCACCGCAGCCACCAGAAAGGTTCCGGGCCGGCCATGGCGCTCTCCCTCTACGTCGACACCGCGCGCTGGCGGGCGCACCAGAAGTCCGTGATCGACCAGTTCCCCGGCCTCGTACCGGTCTGCAAGGGCAACGGGTACGGCTTCGGCCACGAGCGGCTCGCCGACGAGACGATCCGCTTCGGTGCCGACACCCTGGCCGTCGGCACCACCTACGAGGCCGCCAGGATCAAGGACTGGTTCAGCGGCGACCTGCTCGTCCTGACCCCGTTCCGCCGGGGCGAGGAGCCCGTCCCGCTGCCGGACCGGGTCATCCGGTCCGTGTCCTCCGTCGACGGGGTCCACGCCCTGGTGGGCGCGCGGGTCGTCATCGAGTGCATGAGCTCGATGAAGCGTCACGGCGTCAAGGAGGAGGAGCTGGGACTGCTGCACGCGGCGATCGAGGACGTACGGCTCGAAGGGTTCGCGCTGCACCTGCCGCTGGACCGCACCGACGGCTCGGACGCCGTCGAGGAGGTCATAGGGTGGATGGACCGGCTGCGCGCCGCCCGGCTGCCCCTGCACACCATGTTCGTCAGCCATCTGCGCGCCGAGGAGCTGGCCCGGCTCCAGCAGCAGTTCCCACAGACCCGCTTCCGCGCCCGGATCGGCACCCGGCTCTGGCTGGGCGACCACGAGGCCACCGAGTACCGGGGCGCGGTCCTGGACGTCACGCCCGTCGTCAAGGGCGACCGGTTCGGCTACCGCCAGCAGAAGGCCGCGTCCGACGGCTGGCTGGTCGTCGTCGCCGGCGGTACGTCGCACGGGGTCGGCCTGGAGGCGCCCAAGGCGCTGCACGGGGTGATGCCACGGGCCAAGGGCGTCGCGCGCGCGGGGCTGGCCACGGTCAACCGCAACCTGTCACCGTTCGTCTGGGCGGGCAAGCAGCGGTGGTTCGCCGAGCCGCCGCACATGCAGGTGTCGATCCTGTTCGTGCCCTCGGACGCGCAGGAGCCGCGGGTCGGTGACGAGCTGGTCGCCCATCTGCGCCACACGACCACGCAGTACGACCGGCTCGTCGACCGCTGAGGACGCGGCCCGGGTCAGCGCTCCCGGGCCGTGCCCCACTCCACCTGGTTCTCCGTGACCGCCCGGGCCTGATGCTGCCCGGACGCCCGGGGATCGGGTGCCAGCACGAACGCGTCCGGCGCCCCGTCGAGCACCCCGCCCGACGGGTCGTCCGACCCGTCCCGGCGCACCGGGTCCTTCTCCGGCCGCAGGATGTCCCGGACGACCAGGGCGCACAGGTAGAGCGTGCCCAGCAGGTGCAGGGCGATCGCGAGCTGGTATCCCTCCTGCGGCAGCCCCTGGTGCTTGTCGCCACCGCTGGTGTACGCGAGGTAGAACCAGATCCCCAGGAAGTACATGACCTCGCAGGCCTGCCAGATGAGGAAGTCGCGCCAGCGCGGCCGGGCCAGTACGGCGAGCGGGATCAGCCAGAGCACGTACTGCGGTGAGTAGACCTTGTTCGTCAGGATGAACGCGGCCACCACCAGGAACGCCAGCTGGGCGAAGCGCGGCCGGCGCGCGGCGGTGAGCGCCAGCCCCGCGATGCCCGCGCAGAAGACCACCATCAGGACCACGGAGGCGGTGTTGACCGTCTCGACGTCGATGGGCTTGCCGGTGCGCTGGGTGATGATCAGCCAGAACGAGCCGAAGTCGATGGGCCGCTCCCGGCTGAAGGTGTAGAACTTCCGCCATCCCTCGGGGGCGTAGAGCATCACCGGCAGGTTGACCACCAGCCAGGCCGCCGCCGCGCCGAGCAGCGCCGTCCCGTACGCGCGCCACCGCCCCGCCCGCCAGCAGAGCACCAGGAGCGGGCCGAGCAGCAGCACGGGATAGAGCTTGGCGG
Organism: Streptomyces araujoniae; assembly: GCF_050871195.1. Lineage (NCBI taxonomy): Bacteria > Bacillati > Actinomycetota > Actinomycetes > Kitasatosporales > Streptomycetaceae > Streptomyces > Streptomyces araujoniae. Next base: position 3,941,260 of record NZ_CP194070.1, on the reverse strand, counting down.
CCGTCGCGAGGCCGATGAGGATGCCGAACGCGAGTACCCGGCCCCGCGACCACATGAGCATCGCCGCGGCCGTCAGCGCGACGGCCAGCAGGTCCCAGTTGATGGTGGCGGTGAGGGCGAAGGCGGGGGCCAGCGCGACCAGCAGGGCGTCCCAGGGGCGCCGCCGGTGCGTCCGTGCGGTGCACACCGCGATGATCACCGCGCAGATCATCAGCATGCCCGCGTTGACCATCCAGTACATCTGCTCGCGCTGCTGGATCGGGTCGCTGTCCGGGGTCAGCGTCAGCCAGGAGGCGACCTGCATGAACACCCCGGTCAGTACGGGGTACTCCAGGTACTGCATGTCGCCGCTCAGCCGGTCGAAGTACGGGATCAGACCGTCGGCGAAGCCGCGCCCCAGGAAGAGGTGCGGGATGTCGGAGTAGCAGGCGTGCGTGTACTGCGAGGTGGCGCCGCGGAACCAGGCCCACTCGTAGCAGGGGATCTTCTGGACCATGCCCAGGGCGAACATCCCGATCATGGTCAGGGCGACGACGCGTACGGGCGTCAGCGGCCCGTCGCCGAGCCGCGCCCAGCGTCCCGCCCGCCCGCCGAACAGCTCACTGCCGGCCGCCGCGACCTCGTCCTGATCGGTGGGCCGCACGACGGGCCGCTCCTGCTGCTGCACGCTCGTGTCCTCTGCGCTGGGGCTTGGCATGCCGCACATCCTGCCGTACGGGGCTGTGGCCCGGGGCGGACCGGGCCCAGGACACCGGAGGCGGGACCGGCTCGGCCGGGAGACGACGAGGGCCGCCGCCGACCCTTCCCGGGTGGCGACGGCCCTCGTCCTACGGGCTTCAGGGGCCCGTCACGGCCCCTGGCGCGCTGCGGCTAGCCGCCGGTGGCGCCACTCCACAGCCCCCCGCCACCGTTGTTGTTGGCACCGTTCGCGCCGTTGGCACCTTCCGTGGTGCCCTCGGTGGTGCCGGTGTTGGCACCGCCGTCCGCTCCCGCGTTGGCGCCGCCGCCGTCGGCCCCGCCGTTCGCTCCGGCGTTGGCACCGCCGCCGTCGGCCCCCGCATTGGCTCCGCCGTTGGCACCGGCGTTGGCTCCGCCGCCGTTGGGGTTGTTCTGGCAGTCCCAGTCCCAGACGTCGCAGGTCTTGCTCGGCGTGGGCGTCGGGGTGGTGGGCGTCGGGGACGGCGTCGGGGGCTCCGGCTCCTCGCTGGAGGGCGAGGGGGACGGCGTCGGGCTCGGCGTCGGGGTCGGGCTGGCCGCGCCACCGCCCCAGACCGTCTCGCCGATGGACTGCGCCTCGGGGAACTTGACGGCCTTCTTCCCCTTCATCGCCACGGTCATGTAGTCGTGCCAGATGGTCGCCGGGAACGAGCTTCCGTGGATCTTCGCCTCGCCGCCGGTGCCGAACATCTCCTCGAACTTGCGGTCCTTGTTGGTCTCGTCGTCGTCCAGCCGGAACATGCTGATCGCCGTCGAGATCTGGGGGGTGTAGCCGACGAACCAGGCGGACTTGTTGCCGTCCGTCGTACCGGTCTTGCCGGCCGCCTCGCGCCCTTCGAGCCGCGCGGGCTTTCCGGTGCCCTTCTCCACCACGCCCTTCAGGACATCCGTGACGTTGTCCGCGATGAGCGAGGAGAAGGCACGCTTGGACTGCTTCTTGTGCTTGAAGACGACCTTGCCCTCCTGCTTCACCTCGGTGACCGAGTACGTCGGGTTCTGCTGGCCGCTCGTGGCGAAGGTGGCGTAGGCGCCCGCCATCCGGATGGCGCTGGGCGAGGACGTACCGATGGAGAACGACGGAACGGTGGAGTCCGCCATCATGCCGTCGTCCTTCAGCCCGGCGGCGACGGCGGCGTCCTTGACCTTGTCCGTCCCGACGTCCATACCGAGCTGCACGAAGGGGGAGTTGGCCGACTTCTCCATGGCGTACCGCAGGTCGATGTCACCGTAGTCCTGCTGTCCGTCGTTGGTCTGGAGCCACTCCTCGTCGTTCTCGTTCTTCCAGACCTCGCCGTTGTACTTCTTGATCCGCAGCTTGTTGTCGCCGTTGTAGACGCTCTCCGGCGAGACGATGGTGCGCTGGGACTCGTTCTGCTCGGAGCCGAGGTTCGGGTCGCGGGCGCCGTACTGCATCGCCGCCGCCAGGACGAAGGGCTTCCAGGTCGAGCCGACCTGGGCGCCGGTCGCGTCGGCGTTGTTGGTGAAGTGCTTCGTCGCGTCCTGACCGCCGTACGTGGCGAGGATGGCGCCCGTCTGGGCATCCACCGAGGCCCCGCCGAACTCCACGTGGGTGTCCGTCTCGGGGCGCTTCTCCGGGTTGATCTTGGCCTTGTAGACCTTGTCCACCGCGGCGGTGAGCTGCTCCACCTTCTTCTTGTCGAAGGTGGTGTGGATCTCGAAGCCGCCGAGCTCCATGTCCTTGGCGGTGATGTTCTCGGTGTTGTTGGCGAGGAAGTACTTGCGCGCCAGCTCCACCAGGTAACCGGTCTGACCACCCAGCTTCGCGTTCTTCCGCGGCGGCTTGGGCATCGGGAACTCGGTGTACTTCGCCCGGTCGGCGGCCGTCATCCGGCCGTCCTTGACCTGCTCGTCGAGGATCCACTCCCAGCGGTCCTTGGCCCGCTCGGTGTTGGCCTCGGGGGTCGCGTTCTTGTCGATCTCGACGGCGCCGGCCGGGTCGTAGTAGCTGGCCCCCTTGAGCAGCGTCGCCAGGAAGGCGCACTCGCTCGGGTCCAGGTCCGTGGCGTCCTTGTCGTAGTACGTACGGGCCGCGGCCTGCAGACCGGAGGCGCCGCGTCCGTAGTACGAGACGTTCAGGTAGCCGGCCATGACGTCCCGCTTGTCCTCCTCCCCGGCCACCTTGAGGGTGATGAAGAGTTCCTTGAACTTACGCGTGAACGTCTGGTCCTGGTTGAGCCGCGAGTTCTTCACGTACTGCTGGGTGATGGTCGAACCACCCTGGGTCTGACCGCCCGTGGCCATGTTGAACACGGCCCGGCCGATGCCCTTGGGGTCGATGCCCCGGTCGCTCCAGAAGCTCTTGTTCTCGGCCGAGACCACGGCGTTCCGCATCGCCTCGGGGATCTGCTCGTAGCTGATCTCCTGGCGGTTGACGACGCCGCCGGTCGCCACCATCTGTTCGCCGTTGGCCCAGTAGTAGACGTTGTTCTGCGCCTTGGCCGCGTCCTGGATGCTCGGCTTGCTCACCAGGGCGTACGAGACACCCGCCACGCCCATGAGCAGGCCGAGGAAGCCGATGCAGAGCCCCGAGACCAGCTTCCACGAGGGCACCCAGCGACGGAATCCGTACTTGCCGTACCGCGGGTAGTCGATGACCCTCTTCTTGCCGGGAGGACCGGCTTCGCCCCCGCCCCGCCGCCGGCTCCCGCCGCGCTGAGCCGCACGACGGGCCTCCGCACGGGTCCCGTACTGGCGCTCCCCGCCGTGCGGCTCGGAAGGTGACTCGGACGTAGCTCTGCGTGACGGAGCCGCGCGGCGCCCTGTGGACTGCTGGGCGGCTCGTCTGGCCGCGGCCCGCCCGCCACCCTGCGGCTGAGACGATTTGCGACGGTGCTCGCTCATGGAACGACTACTCCTCGGGCAGGCGAGAGCGCCTGGAAGCGGCAGTTGAGATCCGGTCCCCCCGAATTACGGACCAGCCCTGCGGAAGGCTCATCCGCAGCCCGCCCGGCAGTCCTCGATGACTGACGCGCAACGGCGCCTCGCGGTTCCCGGTGGTCTGCATGCCGCACAGACTACGCACGGTCAAAACCCGCCTAGGGCCGAACTTCACCCCAAACAACGCAAGTCGCTTCCCACGAATTGACGATGTGACGCCGCTCACGAAGGTCACCCTTGTCGATCCCGCAAACGCGATCTATCGTGCTGATGTATCGAGTCGATACATCAGTGCGGCATAAGTACGTCAGTGAGTCCGGCAGCGGGTCCCCGCGGAACCGGCGGCAGAAGGAGGAGACGCACGTGAGCCGACGCTCCGGCATCCTCGAGTTCGCCGTCCTCGGGCTGCTCCGCGAGTCTCCGATGCACGGCTATGAGCTGCGCAAACGCCTCAACACCTCGCTGGGCATCTTCCGCGCGTTCAGCTACGGGACGCTCTATCCCTGCCTCAAGACGCTGGTGGCCAACGGCTGGTTGATCGAGGAGCCCGTCGGCGACCAGGCGGACAGCTCCGCGGCGTCCTCGCTCTCAGGCCGCCGGGCCAAGATCGTCTACCGGCTGACGGCGGAAGGTAAGGAGCACTTCGAGGAGCTGCTCTCGCACACCGGTCCGGACGCCTGGGAGGACGAGCACTTCGCCGCTCGCTTCGCCTTCTTCGGCCAGACCGAACGCGAGGTGCGGATGCGGGTGCTCGAAGGGCGGCGCAGCAGGCTGGAGGAGCGGCTGGAGAAGATGCGCGCCTCCCTCACCCGCACACGTGAACGACTCGACGACTACACACTTGAGCTGCAGCGACACGGCATGGAGTCCGTGGAGCGCGAAGTGCGCTGGCTGAACGAGCTCATCGAGAGCGAGCGGTCGGGACGGGATCGGAGACGATCCTCGCCCGAGGGCTCTGCTCAGCAGGACACATCAGGAGAGACGGGCGGCCTGCCCCGGCGCCGGGGTGACACCCCGCCGGATCCGTCCGACGACACCACCAAGTGAAGTCACCGCGTTCCGCGGGGACTTCATCGGAAACACCGATAACACAGGGAGCAACCGGAATGGGTTCGGTTCGCGTAGCCATCGTAGGCGTGGGCAACTGCGCCGCCTCGCTGGTGCAGGGCGTCGAGTACTACAAGGACGCCGATCCGGCCGGCAAGGTGCCCGGTCTGATGCACGTCCAGTTCGGCGATTACCACGTCCGCGACGTCGAGTTCGTCGCCGCCTTCGACGTCGACGCGAAGAAGGTCGGCCTCGACCTCGCGGACGCCATCGGCGCCAGCGAGAACAACACCATCAAGATCGCGGACGTGCCGAACACGGGCGTCACCGTCCAGCGCGGCCACACCCACGACGGTCTGGGCAAGTACTACCGCGAGACGATCGAGGAGTCCGCGGACGCCCCGGTCGACATCGTCCAGGTCCTCAAGGACAAGCAGGTCGACGTCCTCGTCTGCTACCTGCCCGTCGGTTCCGAGGTCGCCGCGAAGTTCTACGCGCAGTGCGCCATCGACGCCAAGGTCGCCTTCGTCAACGCCCTCCCGGTCTTCATCGCCGGCACCAAGGAGTGGGCGGACAAGTTCACCGAGGCCGGTGTCCCGATCGTCGGCGACGACATCAAGTCCCAGGTGGGCGCCACCATCACGCACCGCGTCATGGCGAAGCTCTTCGAGGACCGGGGCGTCATCCTGGACCGCACGATGCAGCTGAACGTCGGCGGCAACATGGACTTCAAGAACATGCTCGAGCGTGAGCGCCTGGAGTCCAAGAAGATCTCGAAGACGCAGGCCGTCACCTCGCAGATCCGTGACCGCGAGCTGGGCGACGGCAACGTCCACATCGGCCCGTCGGACTACGTGGCCTGGCTGGACGACCGCAAGTGGGCGTACGTGCGCCTCGAGGGCCGCGCCTTCGGTGACGTCCCGCTGAACCTGGAGTACAAGCTCGAGGTGTGGGACTCCCCGAACTCGGCCGGTGTCATCATCGACGCCGTCCGTGCGGCGAAGATCGCCAAGGACCGCGGCATCGGCGGCCCCATCCTCTCCGCGAGCAGCTACTTCATGAAGTCGCCGCCCGTGCAGTACTTCGACGACGAGGCCCGCGAGAACGTCGAGAAGTTCATCAAGGGCGAGACCGAGCGCTGAGCCGGCACACCGCCTGACCGCTCCACCGGAGAACTGAGCGGCGACGCTCACCTCCTCCTGCCGCACGTCGGGGGTCCCCGGGCAATCCGCCCGCGGACCCCCGACGTGTGTGACGCTTGCTCCCATGTCTGTCGCACGTGATCTGGGCACCCTGCTGCGCCTGCGGAACTTCCGCCGCCTGCTCACCGTGCGGCTCCTCTCCCAGTGCGCCGACGGTGTCTACCAGGTCTCCCTCGCCGCGTACGTCGTCTTCTCCCCGGAGCGGCAGACCTCGGCAGCCGCCATCGCCTCGGCCATGGCGGTGCTCCTCCTGCCGTACTCGCTGATCGGCCCCTTCGCCGGGGTCCTGCTGGACCGCTGGCCCCGCCGACAGGTCTTCCTGTACGGGAACCTCCTGCGGGCCTGTCTCGCCTCCTGCACGGCCCTGCTGATCCTCGCCGCCGTGCCGGACTGGCTCTTCTACGCCTCGGCCCTCTGCGTCACCGCCGTCAACCGCTTCGTCCTGGCCGGGCTCTCCGCCGCGCTGCCACGGGTGGTCGACGAGGAGCGGCTCGTCGTCGCCAACTCGCTCTCCCCGACGGCCGGTACCCTCGCGGCCACGGCCGGGGGCGGCCTCGCCTTCGTCGTACGGCTGGCGGCCGACGACTCCGACGCGGCGGTCGTGCTCCTGGGGGCCATGCTCTATCTGCTCTCCGCGCTGGCATCGCTGAGCCTGCCCCGGACACTGCTGGGGCCCGACCCCGACGGAACGCCCCTCCGGCTCCGGGCCGCCCTCGCCATCACCGCCCGCGGGCTCGTCGCCGGAGTGCGTCATCTGGGAGAACGGGTGCACGCGGCCCGGGCGCTGGCCGCCATGACCGTGCTCCGCTTCTGCTACGGCGCGCTCACCGTGACCGTGCTCATGCTCTGCCGGTACGCATGGTCGGACGACGAGTCCGGCGGACTGGCACTCCTCGGCCTGGCCGTCGGGGTCTCCGGCGCGGGCTTCTTCACCGCCGCCGTGGTGACCCCCTGGGCAGTGGGGCGGTTCGGGCGGTACGGCTGGATCGTGGTCTGTGCCGGATCGGCGGCCGTCCTGGTACCGGCGCTTGGCCTCTCCTTCGCCCCCGTACCGATGCTGGTCGCCGCCTTCGTGCTCGGTGTCGTGACCCAGGGCTCGAAGATCGCGACGGACACGGTCGTCCAGACCTCGGTGGACGACTCCTTCCGCGGCCGGGTCTTCTCCCTCTACGACGTGCTCTTCAACGTCGCGTTCGTGAGCGCGGCGGGGGTGGCGGCGCTGATGCTCCCGCCCGACGGACGGTCCACCGCCGTGATCGTCGGGGTGGCCGTGCTGTACGCGGCCGTCGCGGTGGCGATGTCCCGCCGTCGATACACGAGCAGCGGCGGGTGAGCCGGAAGCCGATGCACCGAGGGGGGGGCGTTGTTTCACGTGAAACAACGCCCCCCCTCGACTGACCCGACGACGGAGCCGGTGCGGATGGTGTTTCACGTGAAACACCATCCGCACCGGCTCAGCTCTGCCCGGCCCACCATTCCTTGAGCGCCGCCACCGCGGCGTCGCGCTCCTGCGGGCCGTGCTCCAGCCGCAGCTCCAGCAGGAACGCGTACGCCTTGCCGATCACCGGACCGGGACCGACCCCGAGGATCTTCATGATCTCGTTGCCGTCCAGGTCCGGGCGGATGGAGTCCAGCTCCTCCTGCTCCTGGAGCAGGGCGATCCGCTCCTCCAGGCCGTCGTAGGTCCGGGAGAGGGCGTTCGCCTTGCGCTTGTTCCGGGTCGTGCAGTCGGACCGGGTCAGCTTGTGGAGGCGTTCGAGGAGCGGCCCGGCGTCCCGCACGTACCGGCGGACGGCGGAGTCGGTCCACTCGCCGTCTCCGTACCCGTGGAAGCGCAGGTGGAGTTCGACCAGCCTCGACACGTCCTTGACCAGGTCGTTGGAGTACTTCAGCGCGGTCATGCGCTTCTTGGTCATCTTGGCGCCCACCACCTCGTGGTGATGGAAGGAGACCCGGCCGTCCTTCTCGAAGCGCCGCGTCCTCGGCTTGCCGATGTCATGCAACAGCGCGGCCAGCCGCAGGACGAGGTCGGGACCGTCCTCCTCCAGATCGATGGCCTGCTCCAGCACGGTCAGCGAGTGCTCGTAGACGTCCTTGTGACGGTGATGCTCGTCACTCTCCAGCCGCAGTGCCGGGAGTTCGGGCAGTACGTGATCGGCGAGCCCGGTGTCGACGAGGAGCCCCAGGCCCTTACGGGGGTGGGCCGAGAGAAGAAGCTTGTTCAGCTCCTCGCGGACCCGCTCGGCGGAGACGATCTCGATCCGGCCGGCCATCTCCGTCATCGCGGTGACGACATCAGGGGCCACCTCGAAGTCCAGCTGCGCCGCGAACCGGGCGGCGCGCAGCATGCGCAGCGGGTCGTCCGAGAAGGACGCCTCGGCCGTCCCCGGGGTGCGCAGCACACGGTCGGCGAGGTCCTTCAGACCGCCGTGCGGGTCGATGAACTCCTTCTCCGGCAGCGCGACGGCCATCGCGTTGACCGTGAAGTCGCGGCGTACGAGGTCCTCCTCGATGGAGTCGCCGTAGGAGACCTCCGGCTTGCGCGAGGTCCTGTCGTACGCCTCCGACCGGTAGGTCGTGATCTCGATCTGGTAGCCGTCCTTCTGGGAGCCGACGGTGCCGAAGGCGATCCCGACCTCCCACACCGCGTCGGCCCACGGACGGACGATGGTCAGTACGTCCTCGGGGCGGGCGTCGGTGGTGAAGTCCAGGTCGTTCCCGAGCCTGCCGAGCAGCGCGTCGCGGACCGAGCCACCGACCAGCGCGAGGCCGAATCCGGCCTCCCGGAAGCGGCGGGCGAGGTCGTCGGCGACCGGGGACACACGCAGCAGCTCACTCACCGCGCGATGCTGCACCTGGTTCAGGGCACTGGCGTTCTCTTCGTTGGCGTTCGGCACAACAGAAAAGGGTACGTGCACGGACCGGCCGCGGCGTCACCGTTTATCCCGGCCCTGCGGGCCTCCGGCGATCATGTGAGCCGGACCCCAGCACTTCGGCCCTCCGCACCTCGTTACCATGCGGGGACGCAGGACCGACAACGACCGACGGACTCCGATGACGACGAGGAACGGGTAGACGCGTGGCCCAGGCGGCAGACATCCAGGGGATGCGTCCCTCTCCTGCCCGCCGGTGGCTGCGGCGCACAGCCTCCGGCCTCATCGGGGCACCTCTGCTGGCCGGTCTGCTGGCCGTTCCTGCCGCCGGGAGTGCGGCCGCGGCCACGCCCGTGACGGCCCTGAAGGCCCCTACAGGCTCCCGTACGGTCGATGTGTCCCTGGACACGCTCTCCCCCGCCGCCCCCGCGGAGGGGGACACCCTGACCGTCTCCGGGACGCTCACCAACCAGGGCAAGGAGACGATCGACGACGCGGAGGTCGAGCTGCGGGTGGGCCCGCGCCTCTCCGGGCGGGGCGAGGTCGACGACGCCGCCAAGCGCAAGGGGTATCTCCCCGGCGCCGACCCGGTCCCGATCGACGACGAGTTCGCGCTGAAGCTCCCCTCGCTCCGCAAGGGGATCGGCCAGGACTTCACGCTCACCGTCCCCGTCGACAAACTGGACCTCGGCGCCTCGGGCGTCTACCAGCTGGGGGTGTCGGTCACCGGCCGCACCTCTGCCTCCTCCTACGAGCAGGTGCTGGGCATCCAGCGCTCGTACCTCCCCTGGCAGCCCGAGAAGAGCGACAAGCGGACGAAGCTCACCTTCCTCTGGCCGCTCGTCGCCTCCCCGCACGTCACCGCGCAGACCCGCTCCGACGAACAGCAGACGCCGGTCTTCACCGACGACTCCCTGGCGAAGGAGCTGGCGCCCGGCGGCCGGCTGGAGCAGATGGTCGCCCTGGGCAGCCGCCTCCCCGTCACCTGGGTGATCGACCCGGACCTGCTGGCGAGCGCCGCCGCGATGGCCGGGTCGTACCACGTGAAGTCCGGCGAGAGCACCGTCCCGGGCACGAACCAGGCCGTGGCCAGGCAGTGGCTCACCGCCCTGGAGAAGGTGGTGGAGGACGGCAAGGTGATCGCGCTGCCGTTCGGCGACCCGGACCTGGCCTCGATCGCCCACCGGGGCAAGGGCGTCTCCGGGACGCTCAGCCATCTCCAGAACGCCTCCACGGTGGGCGCCACCACGGTCGAGACCATCCTCCATGTGAAGCCGTCCACCGACTTCGCCTGGCCCGTGAACGGCGCGGTCGACCCGGGCATCGTGGACGTGGCGACCTCCGCGGGCGCCCACAACGTCATCGCCCGCAGCGACAGCCTCCGGGAGACCGGCAACCTGCCGTACACCCCGACCGCGGCCCGGCCGATCGGCGGGGGGACCACCGCGGTCGTCGCCGACGCCCGGCTCTCCACCGCGTTCGAGGGCAGCATGCTCCGGGCGGACGCCTCGACCCTCGCGGTCCAGAAGTTCCTCGCCCAGACCCTCGCCCTCAACGAGCAGGCACCGGACAACGAGCGCTCCATCGTCGTGGCGCCCCAGCGGATGCCCACGGCCGCCCAGGCACAGACGATGGCCCGCGCCCTCCAGGCCCTGTCGGGCGACCGGTGGACGCAGCCGCAGGAGCTGGTGGCCGCCGCCGAGGTGAAGCCGGACCCCCTGGCGACCACCAAGGTGCCGGGGGCCTCCGCCTACCCGAAGAAGCTCCGCAGCCAGGAGCTGCCCACCCAGGCGTTCCAGGACATCCGGACCACCCAGGGTTCCGTCGACAGCTTCGAGACCATCCTCACCCAGCCCGAGCGCGTGGTGACACCGTTCGGCAACGCGGTCAACCGCTCGATGTCGACGTCCTGGCGGGGCCGCGCCCCGGAGGCGCGGGAGTACCGGGACGCCGTACTCACGTATCTGAAGGACCTAACCGGCGAGGTTCAGCTGATCGACAAGTCGGACGTCACCCTCTCCGGCCGCAGCGCGACGATCCCGGTGACGGTGCAGAACAAGCTGGTGCAGGGCGTCGACCGGCTCGTCCTGCGGCTCTCCTCGGACAACATCCGGCTGAAGTTCAACGACGACGGTACGAAGGCCGAGCTGCCGGTCAGGATCGCGGGCGGGCACAGCCAGTCGGTGAAGTTCGACACGGCGACCAGCGCCAACGGACGCGCCCAGGTGACCGCCCGGCTCTTCACCGAGGACGGCACACCGTACGGCGAGGAGATGACCTTCACCGTGAAGGTCTCCGAGGTCACCCCCACCGTTCTGCTCGTCATCGCCGGTGGTCTGCTGCTTCTGGTGCTGGCCGGGGTCCGGATGTACACAGCCCGGAAGCGTGCCGTGGCAAGCGACACGGCGAACGGCGACGGCGGCGAACCCGAGCAGCCGAGTGACCCGACCCCGGACACCGGACCGGAAAGCGGGGCCCCGTCGGAAACGGGTGAGAAAGTGGACCGTTGAGCGATGTCTGTCGTGGCCGGTCGGCCGGGGACGATGAGGTAGGGGTTTTTCGATGAACGCGCCGTACGACGGTGACCGCGGCCAGGGTGCCGGCGGAGCAGGGTCTCCGTCCGGCCCCCCGGTCCCCCCGGGCGCGGGCCAGGGGGGCCAGGTGCCGCCCGACCCGTACCTCCAGCACGCCTACGAGGACGACCCCTACCGGGCCCAGGACCTCGCGGCCCAGGACCCGGTGGGCGAGGCGCTCTACGACCGGGCGTCCCACCCGCCGCCGCCTCCCGGCACCTACCAGGATCCGCAGGCGCTGTACCAGCAGCCGCCTGCGGCCCCGCACGCCCCGGATCCGCGCATCTGGGCCCAGACGCCGCCTCCCGAGCCCTCGGGGCCCTCGCGCCACCTCCCGTACGGCGACCGTCTGGCGACCACGCAGTTCGTCGGCGTCGACGCCCTCGTGACCCAGGCCTCGGACGACCGGCGGGAGCCGGACGCCTTCGCCCACCTCTTCCGGGACCAGGAAGGGGCCGGGAAGCCGCCGGGTCCGCCCGAGCCGGAGCCCGCGCCCGCGCCCGTTCCGCCGAAGTCCGGCGGCCGGGTCTCCGGAGTGCTCAAGTCCAGCGCCCTGATGGCGGCCGGCACCCTCGTCTCCCGGCTCACCGGCTTCATCAGGTCCCTGGTGATCACGGCGGCCCTCGGTGCCGCGCTGCTCGGTGACAGCTTCACCATCGCGTACACCCTGCCGACCATGATCTACATCCTCACCGTCGGCGGTGGTCTCAACTCGGTCTTCGTCCCGCAGCTCGTCCGTGCCATGAAGGACGACGAGGACGGCGGCGAGGCCTTCGCCAACCGGCTGCTGACCCTGGTGATGGTCGCGCTCGGCCTGATCGTGGCCGTCGCGGTCCTCGTGGCGCCGGTGCTGATCCAGCTGATGTCGAGCACGATCGCCGACGACGTGGCCGCCAACAGCGTCGCCGTCACCTTCGCCCGGTACTGCCTGCCCACCATCTTCTTCATGGGCGTGCATGTGGTGATGGGTCAGATCCTCAACGCCCGGGGCAAGTTCGGCGCGATGATGTGGACCCCGGTCCTCAACAACATCGTCATGATCATCACGTTCGGCCTCTTCATCTGGGTCTACGGCACCTCCGCCGAATCCCGGATGGGCGTGGACACGATCCCGCCGGAGGGGATCCGGCTGCTGGGCATCGGCACCCTGCTCGGGCTGGTCGTCCAGGCGCTGGCGATGATCCCGTACCTGCGCGAGGCGGGCTTCCGCTTCCGCCCCCGGTTCGACTGGAAGGGCCACGGGCTCGGCAAGACGGTCAAGCTGGCCAAGTGGACCGTGCTGTTCGTCCTCGCCAACCAGGCCGGTGTCCTGGTCGTCACCCAGCTCGCCACCGCGGCGGGCAAGCTGTCCGACAAGGACGGCACGGGCTTCCTCGCCTACTCCAACGCCCAGCTGATCTGGGGCATGCCGCAGGCCATCATCACCGTCTCCGTCATGGCCGCGCTGCTGCCCCGCATCTCCCGGGCCGCCCACGACAACGACCCCGGCGCGGTCCGCGACGACATCTCGCAGGGGCTGCGGAACTCCGCCGTCGCGATCGTCCCGGTCGCCTTCACCTTCCTCGCGCTCGGTCTGCCGATGTGCACCCTGCTGTACGCCTCCAGCGGCGCGGAGGCCGCCCGGTCCATGGGCTTCATCCTGATGGCGTTCGCCCTCGGCCTGATCCCGTACTCCGTGCAGTACGTCGTCCTCCGCGGTTTCTACGCGTACGAGGACACCCGGACCCCCTTCTACAACACGGTCATCGTGGCCGCCGTCAACGCCGCCGCCTCCGCCCTCTGCTACGTCGTCCTCCCGGCCCGCTGGGCCGTCGTCGGCATGGCCTTCTCCTACGGCCTGGCCTACGCGGTCGGTGTCGGCGTCGCCTGGCGCCGGCTGCGCACCCGGCTCGGCGGCGACCTGGACGGCGCGCACGTCGTACGGACCTACGCCCGGCTCTGCATGGCGGCCGTCCCCGCGGCCCTGCTCGGCGGCGGCGTCGGCTACGCGATCCTCGAACTGCTCGGCTCCGGCGCCGCCGGATCGCTGGCAGCGCTGATCTGCGGTGGCATCGTCCTCCTGGGCATCTTCTTCGTCGCGGCGAAGAAGATGCGCATCGAAGAGGTCAACGGCCTGGTCGGGATGGTCCGTGGACGGCTCGGTCGCTGAATGAGCGCACGGTCGCACAACCATCCCCGGACTCCGCGTGTCGTGCATAGCGCCGGAGTGTGGGCACAATTGGCGTGACTGTGGCGAGCTGGCCGGCTTCGCGCAACGGATGGGGAGGCAGGAACGACGGTGGCGGAACGTAGCACGGCTGCCGTCGACGTGGCCCACAACGGCGGCGACGAGCCGCCGGCCGCCAAGGCGGACGAGACCACGAACGACGGAACGGCGCAGGCCGAGGAGACCGAGGGCACGAGCCCCGAGAAGCCCGAGAACTCCAAGGGCCAGGACGACGGGCGGGCACGTTCCGAGGCCGTTCCGGCCACCCCCGACGTCCACAGCGGCCACAAACTCGCCGGGCGCTACCGCCTGGAGGAGTGCGTCACCCGGCTGGACGGCTTCAGCAGCTGGCGGGCCGTCGACGAGAAACTGCGCCGCGCGGTCGGCGTCCACCTGCTGCCCGCCACCCACCCGCGGGCCCGCTCCGTACTGGCGGCGGCCCGCTCGTCCGCCCTGCTCGGCGACCCCCGCTTCGTCCAGGTGCTGGACGCCGTCGAGGAGGGCGACCTCGTCTACGTCGTCCACGAATGGCTCCCCGACGCCACCGAGCTGACCGCGCTGCTGGCCGCCGGGCCGATGGAGGCCCACGACGCCTACCAGCTCGTCAGCCAGCTCTCCCACGCGATGGCCGCCGCCCACCGCGAAGGCCTCACCCATCTGCGCCTCACCCCCGGCGCCGTCCTGCGCAGCTCGACCGGCCAGTACCGGATCCGCGGCCTCGCCGTGAACGCCGCCCTGCGCGGTGTCGTCTCCGACCGCCCCCTGGCCCAGGACACCGAGGCGATCGGCGCGCTCCTGTACGCGGCGCTGACCAAGCGCTGGCCGTACGAGAACGACGCGTACGGCCTCTCCGGGCTGCCCAAGGGCATGGGCCTCATCGCCCCGGACCAGGTCCGCGCCGGCGTCCATCGCGGCCTCTCCGAACTCGCCATGCGCGCGCTCGCCAACGACGGGGCCACCGCCTCCCGGCAGGAGCCGCCCTGCACGACGCCCGAGGAGCTGGCCAAGGCCGTCGTGGCCATGCCGCGCGTCCGGCCGCCGGAGCCCACGTTCGCCGCCCAGCCCGTGTACCAGCAGCCCGCCTACCAGCGGACGACCTATCAGCAGGGCACCTACGGACGGCCGTCCACCGTTCCGTCGTCCGCGGCCCAACCGGTGCTGGCAGCCCCTCCGGCCCCGCTGCAGAGCCGCACCGGACGGATCCTCAAGTGGAGCGTCTCGGCACTGCTCATCGCCGCTCTCGGCCTCGGCAGCTGGCAGCTCGCGGAGATCCTGCTCGACCAGCGCAAGGGCTCCGACGACCCCGGAGTCACGCAGCCCACCGACGACGAGAAGCAGCCGCCCGCCCCACCCAAGCCGCTGACCATCGCCGGGGCCACCGAGTTCATGCCTGACGGCTCGGGGATCCAGCCGTCGGGCGTACCGAACGCCATCGACGACGACTCCAGCACGGCGTGGATCACCAACCGCTACCTGGGCTTCGCCAACTTCGGCAATCTGCCGCAGCGCAAGCAGGGCAGCGGAATCATCGTCGACCTGGGCAAGGTCCAGGACGTGCGCTCCGTCGAGATCGGCATGTACCGCTCCGGTCAGACGACCGCGGTGTTCGCGGCGGATCCGGACACCACGTCACCGTCCTCGTCGGCGGACTTCCCCCAGCGGATCTCCGGGAAGCAGGTCGCCGGAAAGACGCTCAAGCAGGAGCTGGAGAAGCCCGTACGGACGCGCTACGTCCTGATCCACATCACGGAGCTGCCCGCGGACGGCACCGGCGGCTACCGCGGCGGGATCACCGACATCTCCGTCCTCGGCTGATCGGGAGCCGGTGTGGAGACTCCGCACCGGCCCTGATCGCCGGGCTCCGGGCCGGTTAATGTGGCACACGACATCGGACCCGGTTCGGAGGGGGAGCACGGTGGATTCCGTTCCACCCGAGGCACCGAGCGACTCGGACCTGCTCGCCCGCCATGTGGCGGGCGACCCCGACGCCTTCGGTGAACTCGTACGCCGCCACCGCGACCGGCTGTGGGCCGTGGCGCTGCGCACTCTCGGGGACCGGGAGGAGGCGGCCGACGCCGTCCAGGACGCCCTGGTCTCCGCCTTCCGCGCCGCCCACACCTTCCGCGGCCAGTCCGCCGTCACCACCTGGCTGCACCGCATCACCGTCAACGCCTGCCTCGACCGGGTCCGCAAGGCCGCCTCCCGCAAGACGTCACCGGTGGACGACGCGGACCGGCTCGACCAGCTCCTGGAGCCGCACGAGTCGGCCGAGGCCCCCGCCGAACGGCAGGATCTGCACCGCCAGGTCTTCGCCGCCCTGGCCACGCTGCCCGCCGAACAGCGCGCGGCCCTCGTCCTGGTCGACATGCAGGGCTACCCCGTGGCCGAGGCCGCCGGCATCCTCAACGTGCCGACCGGGACCGTGAAGAGCCGGTGCGCCCGGGGACGGGCAAGACTGGCCCCCCTGGTCCGGCACCTGCGCGGCGGGAACGGCAACGAGGACCCCGACGGGAAGGCCCCGGACACCGGAAGGAACCGGACGCCCGGTCCATCCGTCCCACCGGCGTCAGGACCGCAGGACACGGAAACGAACAACCCGGCCGCTGCGAAGGGAGGAGGTGGACGCCCATGA
This sequence comes from Streptomyces araujoniae, assembly GCF_050871195.1. NCBI lineage: Bacteria > Bacillati > Actinomycetota > Actinomycetes > Kitasatosporales > Streptomycetaceae > Streptomyces > Streptomyces araujoniae. The sequence continues at coordinate 3,925,112 of NZ_CP194070.1, read as the reverse complement.
CATCCACGACCGACACGGCTCAGCACCCGGAGATCTCCGAGATCTCCGATCTCACGGAGGGGCTGCTGCCCGCTTCCCGCGCCGACGAAATCCGCGACCATCTCGCGGAGTGCGAGCCGTGCGCAGAGGTACGGGACTCCCTGGAGGAGATCCGCGGGCTGCTCGGCACCCTGCCGGAGCCCGGGCCGATGCCTGAGGACATCGCTGCCCGCATCGACGCGGCGCTCGCCGCCGAGGCCCGGACGGATGCTCCCGCCGACGAAGCGGCTGATGCCTCCCACGCCGGAACCGTCTCTCGCGACGCCGATGTTTCACGTGAAACAGAGAGCACGGAGACCGGCGGTGCCTCGCTCTCGACGCCCCGCACCAACTCCTCCCCGGATCGTCCCGCAGGACGCCCCCAGGGAGCCACGGGACCCGGCCGCCGCACCCGGCGCCGCCGCCGTGCGGTGTTCCTGGGCACCGCATGCGGCGCGGCCGTCATCGGCCTGAGTGTGTTCCTCCTCCAGAACCTCTCCTCGTCCCCTGATTCGGCGGGCATGTCGGCCGACCGCGCGATCAGTTCCTCCGAGAGCGCGGCGCACAGCTACGCGCAGGACACGCTGGAGACCAGCGTCCGGGACCTCCTGGCCGGCGGGGCGGGCACCGAGGACTTCACCGGGCAGAAGCAGTCGCCGCACATCGACGAACACGCGGTGCCCGAGGGGGGCACCCCCGACGCCACCGCCTCCAGGAACCCTCTCAGCGCCCCCGCCGTCGCCGTACCTCCGTGTGTGCAGCAGGCGACCGGCCGCACCACTCCGGCGCTCGCCATCGACGAGGGGACCTATCAGGGGACGGCCGCCTTCCTCGTCGTCCTCCCGCACGCGAGTGACGCCACCCGCGTGCAGGCCTATGTCGTGGCCGCCTCCTGCGTGGACACCGCTCCCGGGTCGACGGGTCGGCTGCTGCTCACGGAGGCGTACGACCGCCCCTGAGGACCACTACGGCGTATCGGGAATGCTTCACCCGTAGGATCCGTTGGGTGGGGTGAGAGTCGTTGTACAGCCCCCCGTAGGCAGTAGGCAGTCTGCAGAGACGAGGAAGAAACCCGTGAGCGACGTCCGTAATGTGATCATCATCGGCTCCGGACCGGCCGGGTACACCGCCGCGCTCTACACCGCTCGTGCCTCACTCAACCCGCTGGTCTTCGAAGGCGCGGTCACGGCCGGCGGTGCCCTGATGAACACCACCGACGTGGAGAACTTCCCCGGCTTCCAGGACGGCATCATGGGTCCCGAGCTGATGGACAACATGCGGGCCCAGGCCGAGCGCTTCGGCGCAGAGCTCGTCCCGGACGATGTCGTCGCCGTCGACCTCACCGGTGACATCAAGACCGTCACCGACACCGCGGGCACCGTGCACCGGGCCAAGGCCGTCATCGTCACCACCGGCTCCCAGCACCGCAAGCTCGGCCTGCCCAACGAGGACGCCCTCTCCGGCCGCGGTGTCTCCTGGTGCGCCACCTGTGACGGCTTCTTCTTCAAGGACCACGACATCGCCGTGGTCGGCGGTGGCGACACGGCCATGGAGGAGGCGACGTTCCTCTCCCGCTTCGCCAAGTCCGTCACGATCGTCCACCGCCGCGACACCCTGCGCGCCTCCAAGGCGATGCAGGACCGGGCCTTCGCCGACCCGAAGATCAAGTTCGCCTGGGACAGTGAGGTCGCCGAGGTCAAGGGCGACCAGAAGCTCTCGAGCCTGGTCCTGCGGAACACCAAGACCGGCGAGACCTCCGAGCTTCCCGTGACCGGCCTCTTCATCGCCGTCGGCCACGACCCGCGCACCGAGCTGTTCAAGGGGCAGTTGGAGCTCGACGACGAGGGGTACCTGAAGGTCGAGGCGCCCTCCACCCGCACCAACCTGACCGGTGTCTTCGGCGCCGGCGACGTGGTCGACCACACCTACCGGCAGGCCATCACCGCCGCGGGCACCGGCTGCTCCGCGGCGCTGGACGCCGAGCGGTACCTCGCCGCACTGGCCGACGCCCAGCCCGCCGAGCCGGAGAAGACCCCGGCCGTCTGAACTTCCCACCGCACGTCCACCCCCCAGAGATCAAGGAGGCCGCCGTGGCCGGCGACCTGAAGCACGTTACCGACGACACGTTCGACGACGTCGTCCTCAAGAGCGAGAAGCCCGTCCTCGTCGACTTCTGGGCTGCCTGGTGCGGTCCGTGCCGTCAGATCGCCCCCTCGCTGGAGGCCATCGCGGCGGAGCACGGCGACCAGATCGAGATCGTCAAGCTCAACATCGACGAGAACCCGGCCACCGCCGCCAAGTACGGCGTGATGTCCATCCCCACGCTGAACGTCTACCAGGGCGGCGAGGTCGCCAAGACCATCGTCGGTGCCAAGCCGAAGGCCGCGATTCTGCGCGACCTCGAAGGCTTCATCAGCGCCAAGTAGTCACGCGCCCAGCGCGATGTTTCACGTGAAACGGGCCCACCCCCGCAGTCGGGGGTGGGCCCGTTTCACGTAGTGGCCGGGCCGCCGTCAGAGCGGGCGCAGCGCCGGCTCCTTCTGCACCACTCCCAGAAGCCGGTCGAGAGCCATCTCGACGTCCTCCTTCCAGGAGAGCGTGGTCCGTAGCTCCAGCCTGAGCCGTGGGTACCGGGGGTGGGGGCGCACGGTCTTGAAGCCGACCGCCAGCAGATGATCCGCCGGGAGCACACAGCCGAACTCCTCCGCGCGGCCGTCCCCGAACGCCTCGATCGCCTTGAAGCCCCGGCGCAGTACGTCCTTGGCGACCGTCTGCACCATGACGCGGCCGAGACCCTGGCCCTGGTACCCCGGAACGATCAGACCGGTGATGAGCTGAACGGCGTCGGGGGAGACCGGGCTGGTGGGGAAGGCCGTCGAGCGCGGAACGTAGGCGGGCGGCGCATAGAGAACGAACCCCACCGGGACATCGTCCACATAGACCACCCGGCCGCAGGAGCCCCACTCCAGGAGGACCGCGGAGATCCAGGCCTCCTTCTCCAGCTCCGACTTGCCCGCCTTTACCGCGGCTTCCCCGCTGACCGGGTCAAGCTCCCAGAAGACGCACGCTCGGCAGCGTTCGGGGAGATCCTGAAGGTTGTCCAAGGTGAGCGGTACAAGCCGACGCCCCATGGCGGCGATTCCTCACTTCTCTCGCCTGCCGCATCGCGTGCGGCCGCCAGCGTGTTCCGTTCGTGGAAGAGGCTGCCGACGAATCCCCCGAGGGCTCCCAGGCCCAGCCCGACTGTCACCAGCCGGCTGCGGCTCACTGCTCGCAAGGTCCCCGCCCTCCTTCGAGGTCGATCACCGTGGATGGGCCATCCCAGATCGCATCGTATCCACCCAGAGGTGATGCGGACACCGAGAGAGGGCAAAGGGCGGGCCGTGTTCCGGTATGCACCGGGGACACGGCCCGCCCTTCACCTGCTGCCCGCAGGCACGAGACTCCTGGAGGTCAGCTCTCGCCGTCGTCGGCCGCCTCGGCGAGCCCACGCTCCAGCACCTTTCCCTCGCCCGGGGCGAGGGAGCCGAGAATCCGCTCCAGATCCTCCATCGAGGCGAACTCGACGGTGATCTTTCCCTTCTTCTGGCCCAGGTCGACCTTCACCCGGGTTTCGAAGCGGTCGGAGAGCCGGGTCGCCAGATCCGAGAGCGCGGGCGACAGCCGCCCACCGGCACGGGGCCCCTTCGGCTTCGGTGAGCTGGTGGGACGCGACCCCATGAGCGTCACGATCTCCTCGACCGCGCGGACCGAGAGCCCTTCCGCCACAATGCGGTGGGCCAGCCGGTCCTGCTCCTCGGAGTCGTCCACCGACAGCAGGGCGCGGGCGTGACCGGCCGAGAGAACACCAGCGGCCACCCGCCGCTGCACCGGCGGCGAGAGCCGCAGGAGCCGCAGCGTGTTGGAGACCTGGGGCCGGGACCGCCCGATGCGGTCGGCCAGCTGGTCATGGGTGCACTTGAAGTCCTTGAGCAGCTGGTCGTACGCGGCAGCCTCCTCCAGCGGGTTCAGCTGAGCCCGGTGCAGGTTTTCCAGCAGCGCGTCCAGAAGGAGCTTCTCGTCGTCCGTGTCCCGGACGATCGCCGGAATCCGGTCGAGCCCGGCTTCCCGGGAGGCCCGCAGACGGCGCTCACCCATGATGAGCTCGTAGCGGTCCGCCCCCAGCTTGCGGACGACGACCGGCTGGAGCAGGCCCACCTCCTTGATGGAGGTGACCAGCTCGGCCAGAGCGTCCTCGTCGAACACCTCGCGGGGCTGGCGGGGGTTCGGCGTGACCGAACCGACCGGCAGCTCGGCGAAGTACGCGCCGGACGTCCCAGTCTCCTGCTCCGGCGCGGATGCCGGCTCCGGCACGACCGGGGAGGACGGGAGCCCGGTCACCTTCGCGGCCGCCACACCCCGCTCCGCCGTCAGCACCGGCCCTCCGCCTGACGCCGGACCGCCGCCCGGGCCCGGCACCTGCTTCTCCTGGGGAGCGGCGGGGATCAGCGCACCGAGCCCGCGCCCCAGCCCTCTACGTCGCTCACTCACTGAATGCCTCCGAAACGTTCTGCTGGCTGTTCTGCAGGCCCGGGTGGGCGTGCTGGGCCTCGTAGTGCACCCCGACGCCCCGCAGGGCGATCTCCCGGGCGGCTTCGAGGTAGGAGAGCGCGCCGCTGGACCCGGGGTCATAGGTCAGCACGGTCTGTCCGTAACTCGGCGCCTCGGAGATACGGACGGACCGCGGGATGCTCGTCCGCAGCACTTCCTTGCCGAAGTGCGTACGGACCTCCTCGGCGACCTGGGAGGCGAGCCTGGTCCTGCCGTCGTACATGGTCAGCAGGATGGTCGAGACATGGAGTTCGGGGTTCAGGTGGCCCCGCACCAGGTCGACGTTGCGCAGCAGCTGGCCCAGGCCCTCCAGCGCGTAGTACTCGCACTGGATGGGGATCAGCACTTCCGCCCCGGCCACCATCGCGTTCACGGTGAGAAGGCCCAGGGAGGGAGGGCAGTCGATGAGGATGTAGTCCAGCGGCTGCTCGTACGCCTGAATGGCCCGCTGGAGGCGGCTCTCGCGCGCCACCAGCGACACCAGCTCGATCTCCGCACCGGCGAGATCGATCGTGGCGGGGGCGCAGAAGAGGCCCTCGACGTCCGGAACGGGCTGGACCACTTCGGAGAGCGGGCGGCTCTCCACCAGGACGTCGTAGATCGAGGGGACCTCGGAGTGGTGGTCGATCCCCAGGGCCGTGGAGGCATTGCCCTGAGGGTCGAGGTCGACCACCAGGACCCGCGCGCCGTGCAGGGCCAGCGAGGCAGCGAGGTTGACCGTCGTGGTCGTCTTACCGACCCCGCCCTTCTGGTTGGCCACCACGATGACGCGGGTCCGGTCGGGGCGAGGCAGCCCCTCACCGGCGCGACCGAGGGCCTCGACCGCCAGCTGGGCGGCACGACCGATGGGTGTGTCGTCCATCGGCGGCGGTGTTTCACGTGAAACACCGTCCCCCAGGGACTCGGTTCGGGGACCGGGGACCGGATCGGTCATCGGTCCCGCGATGTTGGCGTCGGACCGCAACGGTTCACTCTCCTCGACTTCAGGCTCGCAATGAGCAGAGCCTGCCATGCTTTCGGGGTCGTGAACCAGCGAGGCCCGCTGATCTGTGGATGAATCGACGTGTGTGGACAACTCGGTAACCCGTACGGGTTTCCGGTCGCGCGGTGTGGCAGCCGCACGACCGCGGCCGATGATTCCCTGCAGCAGAGAGCGACGTTTCACGTGAAACACGATGCCCCTGTGGCGCAACTACCAGGCCACGACACTCCGCAGGGGGTACGAATGGCTGGATACCCGGCATTTCCCTGCTAGGCGACGGAGATCGTCCGCACCGGTTCCGGCCGGACCTCTCCCGGCCGGAGCCGTCGTGGCGCGGTCAGCGGCGCCGACGGGTGCGCCCCACGCGGGCGGCCTTGGCCCTCTTTGCGGCGAACCTCACACCGCCCGGGCTCTCGCCCACGACCACACGCACCACCGTGGACAGCGGATCGACCACACCCTCACCGACATGGAGCACCTCGGTCTCCACCACACCGAGCTTGCTCAGAGCGGCCTTGGCACCGTTGATCTCCTCCTCGGCCGTGTCGCCCTTCAGCGCGAGCATCTCCCCGTACGGACGCAGCAGGGGCACACCCCAGCCGGCCAGCCGGTCCAGCGGCGCCACGGCACGGGCGGTCACCACATGGACGGGCTGGAGCGTCCCGAGGACCTCCTCGGCCCTTCCGCGTACCACCGTCACATGGTCCAGGCCCAGCAGCTCGACGACCTCCTGGAGGAAGTTCGTCCGGCGGAGCAGCGGCTCCAGCAGGGTGATCTTGAGGTCGGGGCGGACCAGTGCCAGCGGAATGCCGGGCAGACCGGCGCCCGAGCCCACATCGCAGACCGTGACGCCTTCGGGCACCACCTCGGAGAGCACCGCACAGTTCAGCAGATGGCGCTCCCAGAGCCGCGGCACCTCGCGCGGTCCGATCAGACCGCGCTTGACCCCGGCGTCGGCGAGAAGCTCCGCGTACCGGACAGCCTCCGGGAAGAGCGCTCCGAATACCGCCTGCGCCTCTTCAGGTGCCTGGGGAAGCTCTGCAGCATCCGTCACGGGGACCGTCCTTCCGTACCGCACTAGCGCACTGTGGGTGGCTGACTATCAGGCTGACAAAGATCGGCCCCGCCTGCGAACAGACGGGGCCGACAGTACAAGGATCCGGTCAGGCCGGGAGAACGACGACGAAGCGCTGCGGCTCCTCGCCCTCCGACTCGCTCCGGAGGCCGGCTGCGGCGATCGCGTCGTGCACGACCTTGCGCTCGAACGGCGTCATCGGGTCCAGCTTGACCGGCTGGCCCGAGCTCTTGACGTCGTTGGCGGCCTTGGCACCCAGCTCGGCAAGGATCTCCCGCTTCTTGGCCCGGAAACCGCCGATGTCCAGCATCAGACGGCTGCGGTCGCCGGTCTCCCGGTGGACCGCGAGCCGGGTCAGCTCCTGGAGCGCCTCCAGCACCTCACCGTCACGGCCCACGAGCTTCTGCAGCTCACGCGGGGAGTCGCTGATGATCGATACCGCGGCCCGGTCCGCCTCGACGTCCATGTCGATATCGCCGTCGAGGTCGGCGATGTCGAGCAGGCCCTCGAGGTAGTCGGCTGCGATCTCCCCCTCCTGTTCCAGGCGGGTCAGAGTGTCGCTCCCCTCGGCGGCGGCCTTGGAGGTGGTGCCTTCCGTCACGGGTGGACTCCTTCTTACTTCTTGGACGGGTGCTTGGGCCGCTGCGGGCCCTTGCGCTGTCCGGACTTGGCTTGGCGTGAGGAGCCGGAGGCGGACTTGCCCGCCGACGTCGGCTTGTCGTCCTGCGATGCGTCCCGCTTCTCCAGCGAGGTCTTGGAGTCGGCCGCGGACTCGTCCTTGGCGCTGCTGGAGGCAGGGGTGTGGCCGGCCGTCTGGCGCTTCGCCTTGGTCTGGCGCTTGGGCTGCTGACGCTTGTGGGCGGATCCCTCGCCCTCGGGAACGACCTCGCCCTTCTTGACGGTGCCGTCCTCCTGGGCCACCAGACCCAGCTTGCTCAGCCCGGTGATGAACTTGCGCTCGATGTCGTTGCGGTCGGGGCCCTTGGCGACGATCGCCTTGACGGTCCTGCGCTGGGTACGGCCACGGACCTGACCGGTGGCGTCCACCCGCTTGAGAACCCGCTGGAGGTAGGCGTCCTGCGCCTTGCTGCCCGGCGTCGGGTTCTGGTTGATCACGTACATCTGCTGACCCATGGTCCAGACGTTGGTGGTCAGCCAGTAGACGAGGACACCGACGGGGAAGTTGACACCCATCACGGCGAAAATGACCGGGAAGATGTACATCAGCATCTTCTGCTGCTGCATGTACGGGGTCTTGACCGTGAGGTCGACGTTCTTCGTCATCAGCTGGCGCTGGGTGAAGAACTGCGACGCGGACATCAGCACGATCATCAGCGCCGTGACGATGCGGACATCGGTCAGGGAGGCGTTGAGCGACTCGACCTTGGCGGCGCTGTCCATGAACTTCGCGGCCAGCGGGGCACCGAAGATGTGCGCCTCACGCGCGCTGTCGAGCAGCTGCTGGTCGATCGCGCCGATCTTCTTGCCCGAGGCGATGGACGACAGCACGTGGTACAGGGCGAAGAAGAACGGGGACTGCGCCAGGATGGGAAGGCACGAGGAGAGCGGGTTGGTGCCCGTCTCCTTGTACAGCTTCATCATCTCTTCGGACTGACGCTGCTTGTCGTTCTTGTAGCGCTCCTGGATCGCCTTCATCTTCGGCTGGAGCACCTGCATGTTGCGGGTCGACTTGATCTGCTTCACGAAGAGCGGGATCAGGCAGATCCGGATCAGCACCACCAGGGACACGATGGACAGGCCCCAGGCCCATCCCGAGTCATCGCCGAAGATCGCTCCGTAGACCTTGTGGAACTGGACGATGATCCATGAGACGGGCGTGGTGATAAAGCTGAACAGACTGGCAATCGTGTCCACTAATCAGGCTCCTTGAGCATTGGGCGAGGTCTCTGTGGCCGGGCTCGGAGGTTCGGAGACCGACCCCCCGGACGGCACATCAGTGGCGGGCTCCCCGCCCTTGCCGCCGCGCAGGCCGTTGCGCAGCAGTTGGTGCCACCGCGGACGCTTGCGTTGCGGGACATGGTCCACACCGCCGGGTGACCACGGATTGCACCGCAGGATGCGCCAGGCGGTCAACGCTGTTCCCTTGATCGCACCGTGCCGGTCGATGGCCGTATATCCATAGTGGGAGCACGACGGGTAATAACGGCATACAGGCCCGAGGAGTGGGCTGATCGTCCACTGATACAGCTTGATGAGGGCAAGCAGCGGGTACTTCATCTCGCGCCCCCTCCCAGCAGCCGCCGGAGGGCGGCATCCAGGTCTCGGGCCAGCTGTGCATGGTCGGCGTCGCCCGCTCCGGGCAGCGCTCGTACGACAACAAGGCTACCGGGGGGCAGCTGTGCCAGCCGGTCGCGGACCAGGTGGCGAAGCTTCCGCTTCACCGCGGTGCGGACGACCGCACCTCCCACCGCTTTGCTGACAACGAAACCCGCACGCGGCGCGGGGAGAGTCTCCCCCGTCACGTGCGGGTCCGTTTCACCGCTGCGTAGATGGACGACGAGCAAGGGACGCCCGGCTCGGCGTCCTCGTCGTACCGCGGTCGCGAAGTCCTCGCGCCGCCTCAGCCGATTCTCGGTAGGCAGCACGTCATGGACCTGTGAGCGATCAGGCGGACAGGCTGCTGCGGCCCTTGGCACGGCGGTTGGCGAGGATCGCACGGCCGGCACGGGTACGCATGCGCAGACGGAAGCCGTGGGTCTTGGCGCGACGGCGGTTGTTCGGCTGGAAGGTGCGCTTGCTCACTCGGGGGCTCCAGAAATGATTCGTGTCTTGGCGGGACATCGCCTGGCTGTCACCGTGCGCCCACGAGGAACTCGCGTAAACGCCTTAGTGCACCGCTTCACAATCACAGGATCGTGATCTTTGCCCATCGGAGGCAGGCGGCAGCAGCCATCGACAACTCGACCTGGTCACGGTACGCGCGGCTACGCCATCCGGTCAAACCAGCTCCACGCGGCCCCCCATTGTGCACAGGCTGTGGACAACAACTTGAACCGCGCGCCCCGGCCTGACTACCGTGGCTGAACTCCGGATTCTTTTCCTTCCCGACTGCCGGGCCCCACCCATCCCGACCCACCCCGTCCCGAGAACCACACATTCGTGGGACATGCGAGAGAGCGTGCCTTGTGGCTGACGTACCTGCCGATCTTGCCGCAGTGTGGCCGCGAGTGCTGGAACAACTCCTCGGGGAGGGCCAGCAGGGCATCGAGCCGAAGGACAAGCAGTGGATCGAGCGCTGCCAGCCGCTGGCACTCGTCGCCGACACCGCGCTCCTGGCCGTCCCCAACGAATGGGGCAAGCGTGTGCTGGAGGGCCGCCTCGCGCCGCTCATCAGCGAGACGTTGACCCGCGAGTGCGGCCGCCCCATCCGGATCGCGATCACCGTCGACGACTCCGCCGGTGAACCGCCCGCCCCGCCCGCGCCCCCGATGCGCCAGAGCCAGCAGGGCCACCGCTACCCGGGGCAGCAGCGCGAGGACGCGCACAACGACACGTACGACGGCTACGGCCACCGGCCCTCCGACGACGGCATGCCTACGGCCCGGCCCGCCTACCCCGACTACCAGCAGCAGCGCCCCGAGCCGGGCGCCTGGCCGCGTACCCAGGAGGACCTCTCCTGGCAGCAGCCGCAGCACGGGGGGTACCGGGACCGCGAGCAGCCCGCGTCGGACAGCTACCGCGAGGCCGAGCCGTACCGCGAGCAGCCCTCGGACGGCTACCGCGACCAGCCCGCCGAGCAGTGGCGCGAGCCCTACGGCACGGGCCGACCGCAGCAGCCGCAGCACGACTACCGGCCGCAGCCGCCCGAGCGCCAGGGGTACGAGCAGCAGCGCGACCCGCACGACCAGCAGCACCGCCCCGGCGGTCCGGGCCCCGGGCGCACCGGCGGTTCGGTCCCCGGTCCGATGGGCGCCCAGCCGGCGCCCGCGCCGGGACCCGGTGAGCCGCACGCCCGGCTGAACCCGAAGTACCTCTTCGACACGTTCGTCATCGGCGCCTCCAACCGGTTCGCCCACGCCGCGGCCGTCGCGGTGGCCGAGGCGCCGGCGAAGGCGTACAACCCGCTCTTCATCTACGGGGAGTCGGGGCTCGGCAAGACCCATCTGCTGCACGCGATCGGGCACTACGCGCGCAGCCTCTACCCGGGCACCCGGGTGCGGTACGTCAGCTCGGAGGAGTTCACCAACGAGTTCATCAACTCGATCCGGGACGGCAAGGGCGACACCTTCCGCAAGCGGTACCGCGATGTCGACATCCTGCTCGTCGACGACATCCAGTTCCTGGCGAGCAAGGAGTCGACGCAGGAGGAGTTCTTCCACACCTTCAATACGCTGCACAACGCGAACAAACAGATCGTGCTCTCCTCGGACCGGCCGCCCAAGCAGCTGGTGACGCTGGAGGACCGGCTGCGCAACCGCTTCGAGTGGGGTCTGACCACCGACGTCCAGCCGCCCGAGCTGGAGACCCGGATCGCCATCCTCCGCAAGAAGGCGGTCCAGGAGCAGCTGAACGCGCCGCCGGAGGTGCTGGAGTTCATCGCCTCGCGGATCTCGCGCAACATCCGTGAGCTGGAGGGCGCCCTGATCCGGGTGACGGCCTTCGCCTCGCTCAACCGGCAGCCGGTGGACCTCGGGCTGACCGAGATCGTGCTCAAGGACCTGATCCCGGGCGGCGAGGAGTCGGCCCCCGAGATCACCGCGCCGGCCATCATGGCGGCCACCGCGGACTACTTCGGCCTCACCGTGGAGGATCTCTGCGGATCCTCGCGCAGCCGGGTCCTGGTGACGGCCCGCCAGATCGCCATGTACCTCTGCCGGGAGCTCACGGATCTCTCGCTGCCGAAGATCGGCGCGCAGTTCGGCGGACGCGACCACACGACGGTGATGCACGCGGACCGGAAGATCCGGGCGCTGATGGCGGAGCGGCGCTCCATCTACAACCAGGTCACCGAACTCACCAACCGCATCAAGAACGGCTGACACCGGCCCGGCGGCGCGGCTCGGCAGCCGCCGCGCGCCGCCGGGCCGCCTCGCCGGACCCCCGTGCGCTGTCAGGGCGCCTCGCGACGACCTCCCACGGTCGGGGCGAGGCGCCCTTCGCCGTTCCGGAAGCCTGCCCTGGAGCCTCCCGGGGCCGTACGCGTACGGGACGCCCCTCCCCGGCCCTTCCCGACGGCTTCCGGGACTCTGCCGGGCCCTCTCCGACGCGTGGACCGGGCCCTTCCGCGGCTGTTCCGTGCCCCTCCGAGAGCCCTCAGGCGACTTCTGGAGCCCTCGCGCCGCCCCGTCCAGGACCGGCGCTGTTCGAATAGAGCCTGCTCAGGGGCCCTTCTCCACAGATGTGTGAACTTTTTTCCGTCCACAACCTGGGGACCGGGAAGTTGTCCATATTGCGTCCACAGGCTTGGGAGCAAATACTCCATCAGGCCAGGTCACGTGGTTGGGGATTTGTGGTCAACCTTGATCCACAGCCTGTGGACAGAGCCCTCGTCCACAGGGGCCTCTCCCGGTTGTCCACCGGCGACCCACAGGCCGGCTGATGTTGTCCCCAGCTTCACCGGGCTTCTCCACACCTGTGTCCACTGTTCGGCAACGCAACACCCGCTCTCACCGCCCGGAGTGAAAGGCGTCACACCAAGCTGCCTGATTGGGCTGTGGGGAACGTGGGTAAAGCTGGGGACAGGCCTGGGGAGAAGCAGTCCCCTCCTGTGCATCAGGTGTGCACAACTTCCGCCTGTCCACAGAAGCACCCGGTTGTCCACTGCTGCCGCCCACAGGGCCGGTGGACAAAAAACCGGTGCTGACCTGCGCAAACACCGTTATCCACGGTTTCCACAAGGCCTACTACTACTACCACTCAGAGTTAGCCAGGAATCCGCTTCGAAGTGGGGCCTGTGTACAACTCGAGAGGCGGCCGCTTCACCTCGTTCGGCTCGACTTGACCCCGAGCAGCAACGACTGTCGGTGCTGTGCGTCAGACTGGTCCCCGGAGCCCACCCCGCCGTCGGCAGGAGGCTCCGGTCCAGACGACGAAGGCCAGCAGGGCGAGCGAGCAACAGCAGGAGGCGGTTCCGGTGAAGATCCGGGTGGAGCGCGATGTACTCGCGGAGGCGGTGGCCTGGGTGGCCCGCAGCCTCCCGGCCCGTCCGCCGGCGCCCGTGCTCGCGGGCCTTCTGCTGAAGGCCGAGGACGGCGCCCTCTCCTTCTCCAGCTTCGACTACGAGGTCTCGGCCAAGGTCTCCGTGGACGCGGAGGTCGACGAGGACGGCACGGTGCTCGTCTCCGGCCGGCTGCTCGCCGACATCTGCCGCGCCCTCCCCAACCGCCCGGTGGAGATCTCCACCGACGGTGTCCGGGCCACGGTCGTCTGCGGCTCCTCGCGCTTCACCCTCCACACACTGCCTGTGGAGGAGTACCCGGCGCTGCCGCAGATGCCGACCGCCACGGGCACCGTCCCCGGTGAGGTCTTCGCCTCGGCCGCCGCCCAGGTCGCCATCGCCGCGGGCCGCGACGACACGCTGCCGGTGCTCACCGGTGTGCGCATCGAGATCGAGGGCGACACCGTCACCCTCGCCTCCACCGACCGCTACCGCTTCGCGGTCCGCGAGTTCCTCTGGAAGCCGGAGGACCCGGAGGCGTCCGCGGTCGCCCTGGTGCCCGCCAAGACGCTCCTGGACACCGCCAAGGCGCTCACCAGCGGTGACACGGTCACCCTGGCGCTCTCCGGCTCCGGTGCCGGTGAGGGGCTGATCGGTTTCGAGGGCGCGGGGCGCACGACCACCACGCGGCTGCTCGAAGGCGACCTGCCGAAGTACCGCACGCTCTTCCCCACCGAGTTCAACTCGGTCGCGGTCATCGAGACGGCCCCCTTCGTCGAGGCCGTCAAGCGCGTGGCCCTGGTCGCCGAGCGCAACACCCCCGTCCGGCTCAGCTTCGAGCAGGGCGTGCTCATCCTGGAGGCCGGGTCCAGCGACGACGCACAGGCTGTGGAGCGCGTCGACGCGGTGCTGGAGGGCGACGACATCTCGATCGCCTTCAACCCGACGTTCCTGCTGGACGGGCTGAGCGCGATCGACTCCCCGGTCGCCCAGCTCTCCTTCACCACGTCCACCAAGCCCGCCCTGCTCAGCGGGCGCCCGGCCGTGGACGCCGAGGCGGACGACGCGTACAAGTACCTGATCATGCCGGTGCGCCTCTCCGGCTGATCGGACGCATTCCGGTGGGCCCGTCCGTCACGGAGCGGGCCCACCGCGCTGTCCAGGCCGTGCTCCGGCCCGCCGGGCGTAGGCTCGGACCCGGGCGGCCAACGCCCCGACGCTTTCGCCACGACGCTTAAGGAAATCTCTGATGGAGCTCGGTCTCGTCGGCCTCGGCAAGATGGGCGGCAACATGCGCGAGCGCATCCGCCGCGCAGGCCACACCGTCATCGGTTACGACCGCAACCCGGATGTCTCCGATGTCCACAGCCTCGAAGAGCTTGTGGGCAAGCTGAAGGGCCCGCGGGTCGTCTGGGTCATGGTCCCGGCCGGCGCGGCGACCCAGTCCACCATCGACGAGCTGGCCGAGCTGCTCTCGCCCGGCGACGTCGTCGTGGACGGCGGGAACTCGCGCTGGACCGACGACGAGAAGCACGCCGTCGAGCTGGGCCTCAAGGAGATCGGCTTCGTCGACTGCGGTGTCTCCGGCGGTGTCTGGGGCCTGGAGAACGGCTACGCCCTGATGTACGGCGGCAGCGCGGAGAACGTGGCGAAGGTCCAGCCGATCTTCGACGCGCTCAAGCCCGAGGGCGACTTCGGTTCCGTCCACGCGGGCAAGGTCGGCGCCGGCCACTTCGCGAAGATGGTCCACAACGGCATCGAGTACGCCATGATGCAGGCCTACGCCGAGGGCTGGGAGCTGCTGGAGAAGGTCGACTCCGTCACCGACGTACGCGAGGTCTTCCGCTCCTGGCAGGAGGGCACGGTCATCCGTTCCTGGCTGCTCGACCTCGCGGTCAACGCCCTGGACGACGACGAGCACCTGGACAGGCTCAAGGGGTACGCCGCCGACTCGGGCGAGGGCCGTTGGACGGTGGAGGCCGCGATCGACAACGCGGTGCCGCTGCCCGCGATCACGGCGTCGCTGTTCGCCCGGTTCGCCTCGCGGCAGGACGACTCCCCGCAGATGAAGATGATCGCCGCGCTGCGCAACCAGTTCGGCGGCCACGCGGTCGAGTCCAAGTCCGAGAACTGATCGGTCCGCCGGCCGCGCGCCGGCACACAACCACCTGCGAAGCACTGCCGGGAGAGGTCGGCCACCATGCACGTCACCCATCTCTCGCTGGCCGACTTCCGCTCGTACGCCCGGGTCGAGGTGCCTCTCGACCCGGGCGTCACCGTGTTCGTGGGGCCCAACGGGCAGGGCAAGACCAATCTCGTCGAGGCGATCGGCTATCTCGCCACCCTCGGCAGCCACCGGGTCTCCTCGGACGCCCCGCTGGTGCGGATGGGTGCCGAGCGGGCCGTGATCCGGGCGGCGGTGACCCAGGGCGAGCGCTCGCAGCTGATCGAGCTGGAGCTGAACCCCGGCCGCGCCAACCGGGCCCGTATCAACAGGTCCTCGCAGGTCAGACCGCGTGACGTGCTCGGCATCGTACGGACGGTGCTCTTCGCTCCGGAGGACCTGGCGCTGGTCAAGGGCGACCCCGGGGAGCGGCGGCGGTTCCTGGACGAGCTGGTCACCGCGCGCTCGCCCCGGATGGCCGGGGTCCGCTCCGACTACGAGCGGGTGCTCAAGCAGCGCAACACCCTGCTGAAGTCCGCCGCGATGGCCCGCCGCCACGGCGGCCGCTCCATGGACCTGTCCACCCTCGACGTCTGGGACCAGCACCTGGGCCGGGTCGGCGCCGAGCTGCTCGCGCAGCGCCTGGACCTGATCGCCACGCTCCAGCCGCTCGCCGACAAGGCGTACGGGGACGTGGCGCCGGGCGGCGGTCCGGTGACGCTGGAGTACCGCAGCTCGGTGGGCGAGGACGTGGCGGCGGGCCGTACCCGCGAGGAGCTGTACGAGCAGCTGATCGCGGCGCTCGCCGGGGTCCGGAAGCAGGAGATCGAGCGCGGGGTGACGCTGGTCGGCCCGCACCGGGACGACCTGGTGCTGAGCCTGCGGGGGATGCCCGCGAAGGGGTACGCGAGCCACGGCGAGTCCTGGAGCTACGCGCTGGCGCTGCGGCTGGCCAGTTACGAGCTGCTGCGCGCCGAGGGCAATGAGCCGGTGCTCGTCCTGGACGACGTCTTCGCCGAGCTGGACGCCCGCCGCCGGGAGCGGCTGGCGGAGCTGGTGGCCCCGGGCGAGCAGGTGCTCGTGACGGCGGCGGTGGCGGAGGACGTGCCGGGTGCGCTGGCGGGGGCGCGGTACGCGGTGTCGGCGGGCGAGGTGGAGCGGGCATGACCGGCCGGGGCGAGGAGCCGGGACACCCGGGAGCCTCCGGCGCGCACGGCGCCCCGGAGGCGCGCGGAGTTCCCGGTGGGGCGGGCCGCAGGCCCCGTAACGACGAGGGCGGCGCTTCCGGAGGTACGGGGTCCGGGGCCCGTACCACCGGCGGCGCCTTTGTGGGTACGCCGGGGGCCGGCGGTGCCCCCGGGCCGGCCGAGCCGTCCGCCCGGCCCGAGCCGTCCGGGGTGGATCTCGCCCGGGTCGCGCTGCGGGCGGCGAAGGAGCAGGCCCGGGCGCGTGGGGCGGCGGCCCAGCAGCGCAGGCAGGCCCGGCGGGGCGGCGGTCTGCGCTCCGGGGCCCGTTCGGACGGGCGCGACCCGCAGCCGCTGGGCTCCGCGATCAACCGGCTGATCACCGAGCGCGGCTGGGAGACCCCGGCGGTGGTGGGCGGTGTGATGGGGCGGTGGCCGCAGATCGTGGGCGAGGATCTGGCCAACCACTGCGTGCCGCTGCGCTACGACGAGGACCCGGCCGCGCGGGTGCTCACTGTGAGCTGCGACTCCACGGCCTGGGCGACGCAGCTGCGGCTGCTGGCCCCGCAACTGGTGGCCCGGCTCAACGCGGATCTGGGTCAGGGCACCGTACGGATGATCAAGGTGGTCGGCCCGGGGGGCGGGGAGCGCCGCTTCGGGCCGCTGCGGGCGCCCGGCAGCAAAGGGCCCGGCGACACCTACGGGTGAGGCCTTCCGCGCCTTCCGTTCGTTGATCGAACAGTCGGAGCACAACCCTGAGCTGCACTTTTGGCTGAATCTTGTCGTGTCCCTGATCCCCGAGGGGGCCGTCCGGCGGCTGCTTCGGTGTGACGTCGAGGTGCCGGGGCTGGCTGATTCGTCAGGGTTTGTCCCGGCGGAAACCGGGTGGTACGGACGGAGCGTCCCTCACCGTAGCGGGAGGTTGACAGTCAGAAGCGCTCAATGCCCGTCAGGGCCTCTTGGGGCCCCTCCCTGAATATGGGGAGTCGTCAACCGCTGATTCAGAGCGGCACATGCGCACTCAGGTACCGGCAAACCCCCATTCATGTCACCGCTACCGGTAGACTGGTGGGTAATCCCGCCGATGAGGCGGGAGTCGTCGATACAAGCCGAACGACGCAGCCGACCCCGCCTTGTCCGGAGGACGGCCTGTGCTGTGCCAGAAAGGGCGCTTCGTGGCCGATTCCGGCAACCCCAACGAGAACAACCCGTCCACAGCCGGTGAGAACGGCGAGGTCACCGCCTCGTACGACGCCAGCGCGATCACCGTGCTGGAGGGGCTGGACGCGGTCCGCAAGCGACCCGGCATGTACATCGGCTCGACCGGTGAGCGCGGCCTGCACCACCTCGTGCAGGAGGTCGTCGACAACTCGGTCGACGAGGCGATGGCCGGCCACGCGGACACGATCGACGTCACGATCCTGGCCGACGGCGGCGTGCGCGTCATCGACAACGGCCGGGGCATCCCGGTCGACATCGTGCCGTCCGAAGGCAAGCCGGCCGTCGAGGTCGTCCTCACCGTGCTGCACGCGGGCGGCAAGTTCGGAGGCGGCGGCTACGCGGTCTCCGGCGGTCTGCACGGCGTCGGCGTCTCCGTCGTCAACGCCCTGTCCACCCGGGTCGCGGTGGAGGTCAAGCGCGACGGAAACCGCTGGACCCAGGACTACAAGCTCGGTGTCCCCACCGCCCCGCTGGCCAAGCAGGAGGCCACGGACGAGACCGGTACGACGGTCACCTTCTGGGCCGACGGGGACATCTTCGAGACCACCGAGTACAGCTTCGAGACCCTCTCGCGCCGCTTCCAGGAGATGGCGTTCCTCAACAAGGGCCTCACCCTCAAGCTCACCGACGAGCGCGAGTCGGCCAAGGCCACGGCGGGCGCCGACAGCGCCGAGGCGACCGAGGTCCCCGAGGAGGAGACGACCCGGTCCGTCACGTACCACTACGAGAACGGCATCGTCGACTTCGTCAAGTACCTCAACTCCCGCAAGGGCGACGTCATTCACCAGTCGGTGATCGACATCGAGGCCGAGGACAAGGACCGCCTCCTCTCGGCCGAGATCGCCATGCAGTGGAACACGCAGTACACCGAAGGGGTCTACTCCTTCGCCAACGCGATCCACACGCACGAGGGCGGTACGCACGAGGAGGGCTTCCGCGCCGCGCTGACCTCCCTGGTCAACCGGTACGCGCGCGACAAGAAGCTGCTGCGCGAGAAGGACGACAACCTCACCGGCGAGGACGTCCGCGAGGGTCTGACCGCGATCATCTCGGTGAAGCTGGGCGAGCCGCAGTTCGAGGGCCAGACCAAGACCAAGCTGGGCAACACGGAGGCCAAGACCTTCGTGCAGAAGGTCGTGCACGAGCAGCTGACGGACTGGTTCGACCGCAATCCCAACGAGGCGGCCGACATCATCCGCAAGGGCATCGCCGCCTCGACCGCCCGGGTGGCGGCCCGCAAGGCGCGCGACCTGACCCGCCGCAAGGGGCTCCTGGAGAGCGCCTCGCTGCCGGGCAAGCTGAGCGACTGCCAGTCGAACGACCCCACCAAGTGCGAGATCTTCATCGTCGAGGGTGACTCCGCCGGCGGCTCGGCGAAGTCCGGCCGCAACCCGATGTACCAGGCGATCCTGCCCATCCGCGGCAAGATCCTGAACGTCGAGAAGGCGCGGATCGACAAGATCCTCCAGAACACCGAGGTCCAGGCGCTGATCTCGGCCTTCGGCACCGGGGTCCACGAGGACTTCGACATCGAGAAGCTCCGCTATCACAAGATCATTCTCATGGCGGACGCCGACGTCGACGGCCAGCACATCAACACCCTGCTGCTGACCTTCCTCTTCCGCTTCATGAAGCCGCTGGTAGAGGCCGGGCATGTCTACCTCTCGCGCCCGCCGCTCTACAAGATCAAGTGGGGTCGGGACGACTTCGAGTACGCGTACTCGGACCGGGAGCGCGACGCGCTCGTGGCGCTCGGCAAGCAGAACGGCAAGCGGATCAAGGAAGACTCGATCCAGCGCTTCAAGGGTCTCGGCGAGATGAACGCCGAGGAGCTGCGCGTCACCACCATGGACGTCGACCACCGGGTGCTCGGCCAGGTCACGCTGGACGACGCGGCCCAGGCCGACGACCTGTTCTCGGTGCTCATGGGCGAGGACGTCGAGGCGCGGCGCTCGTTCATCCAGCGCAACGCCAAGGACGTCCGCTTCCTCGACATCTGAGTCGGCCGTACCAGCCACGCCGCAGCTCGAAAGGACTTTGACCAGCAATGGCCGACGAGAACACCCCCGTGACACCCGAACCCGCGACGCCCGAGGCGGAGGACACCGTCCCCGGCGTCGGGATGCGTGTCGAGCCCGTCCAGCTCGAGACGGAGATGCAGCGCTCCTACCTCGACTACGCGATGTCCGTCATCGTCTCGCGTGCGCTCCCCGACGTACGGGACGGCCTCAAGCCCGTCCACCGCCGGGTGCTGTACGCGATGTACGACGGCGGGTACCGCCCCGAGAAGGGGTTCTACAAGTGCGCCCGCGTCGTCGGTGACGTCATGGGTACGTACCACCCGCACGGCGACTCCTCCATCTACGACGCCCTGGTGCGCCTCGCGCAGCACTGGTCGATGCGGATGCCGCTGGTGGACTCCAACGGCAACTTCGGTTCCCCGGGCAACGACCCGGCCGCCGCCATGCGGTACACCGAGTGCAAGATGATGCCGCTGTCCATGGAGATGGTCCGGGACATCGACGAGGAGACCGTCGACTTCCAGGACAACTACGACGGCCGCAACCAGGAGCCGACGGTCCTCCCGGCCCGCTTCCCGAACCTGCTGGTCAACGGCTCCGCCGGGATCGCGGTCGGCATGGCGACCAACATCCCGCCGCACAACCTGCGCGAGGTCGCCGCCGGTGCCCAGTGGTACCTGGAACACCCCGAGGCCTCGCACGAGGAGCTGCAGGACGCGCTGATCGAGCGCATCAAGGGCCCCGACTTCCCCACCGGCGCGCTGGTGGTGGGCCGCAAGGGCATCGAGGAGGCGTACCGCACCGGGCGCGGCTCGATCACCATGCGCGCGGTCGTCGCGGTCGAGGAGATCCAGGGCCGCCAGTGCCTGGTCGTCACGGAGCTCCCGTACCAGACCAACCCCGACAACCTCGCGCAGAAGATCGCCGACCTGGTGAAGGACGGCAAGGTCGGCGGCATCGCGGAC
Source organism: Streptomyces araujoniae (assembly GCF_050871195.1). Classification (NCBI taxonomy): domain Bacteria; kingdom Bacillati; phylum Actinomycetota; class Actinomycetes; order Kitasatosporales; family Streptomycetaceae; genus Streptomyces; species Streptomyces araujoniae. The sequence continues at coordinate 3,904,774 of NZ_CP194070.1, read as the reverse complement.
GTCCGCGACGAGACCTCCTCCCGTACGGGACAGCGCCTCGTGGTCGTCCTCAAGCGGGACGCGGTGGCCAAGGTCGTCCTGAACAACCTGTACAAGCACACCGACCTCCAGACGAACTTCGGCGCCAACATGCTGGCGCTCGTCGACGGGGTCCCGCGCACGCTCTCGATCGACGCGTTCATCCGCCACTGGGTGACGCACCAGATCGAGGTCATCGTCCGGCGGACCAGGTTCCGGCTGCGCAAGGCCGAGGAGCGGGCGCACATCCTGCGCGGCCTGCTGAAGGCCCTGGACGCCATCGACGAGGTCATCGCCCTCATCCGCCGCTCCAACACCGTGGAGATCGCGCGTGAGGGCCTGATGAGCCTGCTGGAGATCGACGAGCTCCAGGCCAACGCGATCCTGGAGATGCAGCTGCGCCGGCTGGCCGCGCTGGAGCGCCAGAAGATCACCGCCGAGCACGACGAGCTCCAGGCGAAGATCAACGAGTACAACGAGATCCTGGCCTCGCCCGCCAGGCAGCGCGGGATCGTCAGCGAGGAGCTGGCGGCGATCGTCGAGAAGTTCGGCGACGACCGGCGCTCCAAGCTGGTGCCCTTCGAAGGCGACATGTCCATCGAGGACCTGATCGCCGAGGAGGACATCGTCGTCACGATCTCCCGCAGCGGCTATGTGAAGCGTACGAAGACGGACGACTACCGCTCGCAGAAGCGCGGCGGCAAGGGCGTGCGCGGGACGAAGCTCAGGGAAGACGACATCGTCGACCACTTCTTCGTCTCCACCACCCACCACTGGCTGCTGTTCTTCACGAACAAGGGCCGGGTCTACCGGGCGAAGGCGTACGAGCTTCCCGACGCCGGCCGGGACGCGCGCGGCCAGCACGTCGCCAACCTGCTGGCCTTCCAGCCGGACGAGAAGATCGCCCAGATCCTCGCGATCCGCGACTACGAGGCCGTGCCGTACCTGATCCTGGCGACGAAGGGCGGTCTCGTGAAGAAGACCGCGCTCAAGGACTACGACTCCCCGCGCTCGGGCGGTGTCATCGCGATCAACCTGCGCGAGACGGCGGACGGCAGCGACGACGAGCTGATCGGCGCCGAGCTGGTGTCGGCTGAGGACGATCTGCTGCTCATCAGCAAGAAGGCGCAGTCGATCAGGTTCACCGCGACGGACGACGCGCTCCGTCCGATGGGCCGTGCCACCTCGGGCGTCAAGGGCATGAGTTTCCGCGAGGGAGACGAACTGCTCTCGATGAATGTCGTCCGGCCCGGTACGTTCGTCTTCACCGCTACCGACGGCGGGTACGCCAAGCGCACCCCCGTCGACGAGTACCGCGTCCAGGGCCGCGGCGGCCTCGGCATCAAGGCTGCCAAGATCGTCGAGGACCGGGGCTCGCTCGTCGGTGCGCTGGTGGTCGAGGAGACGGACGAGATCCTCGCCATCACGCTCGGCGGTGGTGTGATTCGTACGCGAGTCAATGAAGTCAGGGAGACGGGCCGTGACACCATGGGCGTCCAACTGATCAATCTGGGCAAGCGGGATGCCGTCGTCGGCATCGCGCGCAATGCCGAGGCCGGTCGTGAGGCGGAAGAGGTCGACGGGACCGATGACGCCGAGGGCGAGACGGCCGAGGCCCACGCCGCGAGCGTGGTAGAGGGCACTGTCGAGGGCACGGAGTCCTCGACCGGGGAGCACGAGGAGTAAGAGTGAGTGGAGCCACGGGCGCCGGTTCGGCCGCTTCCGGAGCAGGAGCGAACGGTGCCCGTGGCCCTGCCACGGACTCCCAAGGGGGCACTGTGACGGACACACGAGGGCCTCAGCCCCAGTACGAGGGTTACGCGACCGGGCCGCTGCCCGGCGAGCGTGAGCCCGCACCGGGGCCGTCGGGGCCGTACCACCCGCCCCAGGCGTACCAGGCGCCCGGCGGCGGCACCCAGGGCGGCCAGCGCCCGGGACCGGGCGGCGGGGGCACCCTGGGCGGCGCGCAGGCGACGCGCAAGCCGCGCACGGGGGCGCGCACCACTCCGCGTACGCGCAAGGCCCGGCTGCGGGTGGCCAAGGCCGACCCGTGGTCGGTGATGAAGGTCAGCTTCCTGCTCTCCATCGCGCTGGGCATCTGCACGGTGGTGGCGGCGGCGATCCTGTGGATGGTCATGGACGCGATGGGCGTCTTCTCCACCGTGGGCGGCACCATCAGCGAGGCCACCGGCTCCAACGAGAGCAACGGCTTCGACCTGCAGTCGTTCCTCTCGCTGCCGCGGGTGCTCATCTTCACCTCGGTCATCGCCGTGATCGACGTGGTCCTGGCCACCGCGCTGGCCACGCTGGGCGCCTTCATCTACAACCTGTCGGCGGGCTTCGTGGGCGGCGTCGAGCTGACGCTGGCGGAGGACGAGTAGTCCGGCGGGTATCGATTTTGGGACTGGCCCCGACGTGCGCTAATCTTCAGAAGTCAGCGCAGAGCAGCACAGCGCGGCGGGGCTATAGCTCAGTTGGTTAGAGCGCATCCCTGATAAGGATGAGGCCACAGGTTCAAATCCTGTTAGCCCCACAGTGCACAGCAGTGACCGAGAGGCCCTTCCCGCACGGGAAGGGCCTCTCGGCGTGACGGGGGGTGCGGTGTGGGCCGGGGGACTTCCGTACCACGGCTGCGTCTGGGCGGGGTCGTGGCGCGTGGAGCGGTGTACGGGGCGGGGGCGGCGGTCTGTTCGTCCGTCACCGCGCTCGTCCCGCGGGACCGTGACGCCCGGGGCGACCTGCTGGAGGCGGTCGCCTTCCTGGGGCTCGTGGCCGGCGCGGTCTCGCTGCTGACCGGGCTGTTCCTCTGGGTGTGCTGCTCGGGGGAGGTACTGCGGTGGCGGGACCTCTTCCGTACGACCGGCCCCTCCGAGGTGATCGCCGTCCTCGCGCCCTGTCTGGTCCGCGTCGGCGTCCTCCTCCTTGTGCCCGTCCCGGTCGCCGCCCTCCTGGGGCGACTCGTCGGGTAGCTCCCGGGCACACGGAAAGGCCCCCGGCCGGTGTGAACCGGACCAGGGGCCCCGGAGTGCGGTGGGCGCCGGGATCAGGGAGGTGGCACCGGGGAGGCGCCTTCCGGGGCGGTGTGGTACGGGGCGGTGGTGCGGACGCTGCCCGCCGGGTCGGCCGACAGGTGGCGGGTGGCCGGGGAGGAGCCGTGGGCCTCGGCCCGGATGCGCTGCTTCATCGTGGGCGGCAGGGCCCGGTCACGCGGAAGGGTCCATCGCACCGAGGGGGCGAGCGGGGTTGCCGCCGTGGCACCCGTGTGCTCCTGGGCCGTGGTGCTCGGCTGCGCCGGGGCGTTCGTGGCGTTCGCGGCGTTCGCCGTGGCCGTGGCGAGGCCCAGCGAGGCCAGCAGGGCGAAGAAGGCGGTGATGAAGGCGGTCCAGATGCTCTTGGGCGTGAAGGTGCTCATGGCCCCTCGCTTTCGGGTGGTCCGGTTGCTGACTTCTCCGATCATGTGGATCCGGGCCGGGATTCCGGGGAGCGACGCCCGCACTGCGCTGATCTTCGGATTAACACCACTCGTATGGTGCAACCGGACCTGACAGGCCGTCCGGAACGTGCCGGAAGGGTCGTCAGGGGTCCGCCGGAGGGTCGCGAACGGGCTGCTTTCGGGTTCCAGGCAGGTCACCGATCGGTATCGGCCGGTGTGTATAGTCGGCGACAGAAGGCCCCTATTCCAAGGAAAGACGAGGTCGCGCGGTGAAGAAGCTTCTCCTGGTCGCACTGGCTGCCATCGGCGGGCTCCTCGTGTACCGCCAGATCCAGGCGGATCGCGCCGAGCAGGACCTGTGGACGGAGGCGACCGACTCCGTGCCCGCAGGTTCGGGTGTGTGAGACGACAGACTCTGTTACGGGCCCCGGCCGCTGAAGCGGCCGGGGCTTCGTGCTGTCCGGGGCGTTCTGCCCCGTGCTGTCCGGGGGTGTCTCCCCCCGCGCGCTCGCGTGTGCGCGTTGTTGCGGGACCGTGACGGCGCCCTTGTTGAGTTCACCTGAGCAAATCAGTAGCTTGCTGGAGCAAATGGGTGGGGTGGCTCCTCGTCGGACCTGGCCGGTATCCGGACAAGCGGGGCAATCCGCTTCCGGCCGGAGACAGCGGCGGTACGGGCGGGGCAGGATGGACCGGCATTGCGGCCATGGCGACGACGAGGGGAACCGCGTGAAGAGGCAGCGCAACAGGGGGCGGGCGATGCTGGCGGCGTTCGCCGCGTGCGCGGTGATGGCGCTGCCGGGGCAGGCGTACGCGGCCGGGCCGCCGGCGTACGCCTTCGATCCCGACGCCAAGCGGGTGCAGGGCGCCGAGCTCAACGCCGAGGCGTCGGTCCTCCAGCCGGGGGCGGTGTACCGCAGTTCGATCGAGCCGGGCCAGAAGCTCTACTACCGGGTGAAGCTCGACAGTTCCACCGACTCCTACGTCTCGGCCGTCGCCGTGCCCAAGAGCGACGGCTCGGTGGCGTACGGGGACGGGATCACGGTCAGCATCCGGGACCTCAACGACTCCCGGTGCAGCTCCAACCGGAACACCTTCGGCTCGGGCGAGACCCCCCGGCCGATCGCCGCGTACGCCTACCGCACCATCGGCAAGGGGACGAGCACCACCTGCCGGGAGGCGGGCACGTACGACGTCCTCGTCGAGCGCGAGAGCGAGGACGAGTCCAGCCCCGAGGCCTGGGACCTGGAGCTGCGCTTCGTGCAGGAGCCCGGGCTGCGGAGCGGCGGCCCCACGGAGACGTCCGCGCCGAAGGACTGGCCCTCCACCACGCCCGCCCCGCCGGACGCCGAGGCGCAGAAGCGTACGGGCGGCACCGGTTACTACGACGCCACCAGCCTGGAGACCGGCGAGTGGGTCGACGCCATCGCCCCGGGCCAGACCCGCTTCTACCGGGTGCCGGTGGACTGGGGGCAGCAGATCTACGCCTCCGCCGCACTCAGCAACTCCCCGGGCGACAGCAGCGAGTTCATCGGCAGCGCGCTCACCCTCTCGCTGGACAACCCGGCCCAGGGCCACGTCGTGGACACGTCCCTCTCGTACTCCGGCAAGTCCGCGACCACGGCGCTGAAGCCGCTGCCGCCGGTGGAGTACCGCAACCGGTACGACTTCAGCTCCCAGGTCGGCGCGATGCGGTTCGCGGGCTGGTACTACCTGTCGGTGACGCTGAGCCCGAAAGTGGCCGAGAGCTACGGCAAGGACCCGATCGCGCTGACGATGACGGTCCAGGTGAAGAACGAGGCCGGTGCCTCGCCGTACGAGGGCGACCCCGGGATCTTCGCCGTCACCGAGAAGGACAAGGAGCTGGCCCAGAGCGGCGACAGCGCTCCCAAGGCCGCCAAGAGCGCCACGATGCAGGTGGTCGCGGCAGGGGCGCTCGGGACGGGCGCCGTGCTGGTGCTCGGCCTCGGCGGCTGGACGCTGCTGGCCCGCCGCCGGGCGGCCGCCGCGGCCGGTGGGCCTGCTCCGGGGCACCGGCAGCCGCCTTACGGAGGGCCGCCGCAGCAGGGCTGGTGACGGACCGACCGGCCCCCCTCCCGCGCCTGCCCCTGGCTACATCTGGGTCAGCGCCCAGATGCCGACCGCGAAGCAGATCAGCGCCACGACCAGCACCGGGACCGCCACCTTCGGGGGCGGTCCCGGCCGCGTCTGCCGTGCCTGCCGCGCGGGGGCGGACGCGGGGGCGTGCGCCTGCGCCGCGAGGGGGTGGTGCTGCTGGGCCGTGTAGGGCCGGGTGGCCGACGCGTCCCGCGGTACGCCGGAGGTCGGCGCCTGGGCGAGGTCCTGGGCTCCCGCGGCGTACGGGTTCGGGGGAGCCGCCGGTGCGGGCGCGGGCTGGTGGAACGGGGGCCGGTGCTGCGGCGGGGCCGGTGTGTGGGCCTGGGGCTGCTGGGGCGGGGGCGCCAGGTGGAAGCTGCCGGTCTCGGACATGGAGACGGGCGGGGGCGCCGGTACGGAGGGGTTCTGGGCGGGCGGCCGAGGCGTCGACGCCGTCGGTTCCCGGGGCTCCTGGGGCTCCTGAGGCGCCGTCAGGGGCGGCTGGGGCTCCTGGGGTGCCCCAGCCGTATCGGCGGGCTTCGCGGGCTTCTCGGGGCCGTCGGGGCCGAACCCCGGGGGCAGCGGGCCGATCTGGTCGAACACCTCCACCGGCTCGTCGTCCGGCCCCGGCTCGGGCAGCATCTCGACCGCCGCGTTCAGCGCCTTGCGCGCTCCCGTCGCCGTACGGAACCGGGCCTGCGGGTCCGGCTGGAGCAGCCCGGCCAGCACCTGCCAGAGCGGCTCGGGGATGCCTTCGGGGGCGCCCGGGGTGCCGTGGGCGGCGAAGTGCTCCACCAGCGCCTGGGAGTCGGGCTTGCGCCCCTGGAGGAGGTACAGGGCGACCAGGCCGACCGCGAAGAGGTCCGCGGGGAAGTCGGGTTCGGCGCCCATCATCTGCTCGGGGGCGAAGTAACCGGGCGTGCCGACCACGTAGTTGGTCTCGGTCAGCCGGGGCTCGCCCTTGCGCATCGAGATGCCGAAGTCGGAGAGGCGCAGATGCGGGCGGCCCGAACCGGTCGCCTCCATCAGGATGTTGGCCGGCTTGATGTCCCGGTGGACCACCCCCTCGGCGTGCACCGTGGAGAGGCCGGAGAGCAGCTGGTCCAGGAGCAGGCAGACGAAGCGCGGGGGCAACGGCCCGTAGTCGCCTATGACATGGGCGAGCGAACCGCCGCTCACCAGGTCCATGGTGAACAGGACCTTGTCGTCGTCGGCGGCCCAGCTGGCCGGGGCCAGGACGTGCGGGTGCTCGATGCGCAGGGCCTGCTCGCGGACGAAGCGCAGCAACGTGTGCGCGTCGCTCTGCTGCAGGACCTTGGCCGCGACGTACCGGCGGCGGCGGTGGTCCCAGGCCCGCCAGACGGCACCGACCCCACCACGCCCGATCGGATCGATCAGTTCGTACCGACCGGCGAAGACCTCACCCATTGCGCTGTGCCCGCTTTCCGTCCCTGTTGTCGCCGCGGCTCCCGGGGGACCAGGGGCCCCGGCGGTGTGCGAGGCCCTGGTTCCGTCGTCGTGCTCGTCGTGCTTGTTGTGCGGTTGTGCAGTTGTGGTGCCGTGCTGTGCGGTGCCGTCGTGCTCTCGTCCGTACCGAGCCGCTAGCTCTGGTGTCCCTCGTAGTGCGCGACCGCGTCCGCGGTGCGGCCCGCCCCGTACACCCGGAGGAACTCTGCCAGTTCCGGGTGGGTCGGGGCGAGGGAGTCGGCGGCATCGATGATGTCGCCGGCCGCCGCGACCGACCGGAGCAGGGACTGGATCTCGCGCACCACGCGGCGGACGGTGGGAGCGCCCCCGGTCGTGGTGGTCTGACCGGTGCCGGTCAGGACGGACCCGCCCTGCGATTTCTTGATCTCCTCCATGCGGTCGGTGGCCTCCCCCGCGCTGACGCTGCCGTCCGCGACCTGGCCGGACAGCTCCTGGAGTGCCTGGACGCGCTGGACGACCGCAGGGTTCCCGATCTTGGCCCGCTGGCCGCTCATCAGCTGGGAGAGCATCGGGGCGGAGAGCCCGAGAACCGCGGCGAGCCGTGCCTGGTTGAGGCCCAGATCGTCGATCAGCCGGCGGAAGAGCGCCCCCAGCGGCTCCCCGTACCAACTGCGCTGAAGCTCTCTGGCTCTTGCCGTCGCTTCCTGCTGCGCTGCGTCCATTGCGTCTCCCCTTCGCTGCGGCTTCGCTGCTGCGAACCTCGTCGAGCATCTTACGGAGCGTGGTCGCCCACGGGGAGTCCCTATCCTTTTGCAAGATAGGGGGGAGCACCCGGTAGTCTGTTCTGCGACGGTGGCAGTGGCCCGGATGTGTTCACTTCTGTCGTCGTTTCCGCTGTTCCCGGGGCCTTAGCTCAGTTGGTAGAGCGCTGCCTTTGCAAGGCAGATGTCAGGAGTTCGAATCTCCTAGGCTCCACCGGTGAAGTGCCCTCCGACCTTGGAGAACAAGGTTCCGGAGGGCATTTTTCGTGCCCGCGCCCATCCCGCGCTTGTCCCCCGTCCATGTCTGCGCCCGTGACCGTGTCCAGGGACGGGGCCGGACCCGCCCCGACCCCGATTCGCCGGTGAGAACGGGCCTCAGCCGGAGGGGGCCGCCGGGGCCGGCACGTCGTCCATGCCCACGCACTTCGTGTACGGCTTCACCGGCTCGACCAGCGCGGACAGGCCGACCAGGACGTCGTCCACGGCGGTGATCTCCTCGGTGACGGCCACCTCCACGGCCGGGTCGCGGCCGTAGGTGACGACGACCTTGCCGCCGTCCTCGGAGCGGTCCTCGCGGAAGACCCAGTCCACGCCGTCGACGGTCGCGCACGGGTCGATGGTCGGCTCGGGCAGCTCGACGCCGCAGCGGAGCACGATCGCGTTCTCGCCCCAGACCGCGACCCCGGGGCGGTCGGTGAACGTCAGCTTCTGTCCGCCGAGGCGGTCCGGGTAGCCGTCGGCGAATTGCCGGCAGGCCGCGTCACCGGCGTGCGGGGCGGAGGCGACGCCCTCGCCGGGGGAGTCCGCGCCGCACGACGCCAGGGCACCGGCGGCGAGGGCGACGGCCGCCGCCGCGACGGCGGCCTTCCGCGCGCGGGGGACTCGCACCACAGCAGGGACCTTTCCTGGGGAGGAGCCCGTACGTTCGACTCCTCCGGTCCTCCGGAAGCTACACCAGCGCCCGTCCCGCCCGGGTACGGGGTCCGGCCGCTCCCTCCGGGCGCGGACACGACGAGGACGCCGGTCGGCCGCAGACCTTCGCGGCTGCGGCGGACCGGCGTCCTCGTGTCGCTGTTACGGCTGTGGGGTCACGGGTACGGGGCGGCGCCCGCCGTCAGGCGCGGTCGTCGTGGCCCGGGACGTCCCCTTCGGCCTCGGCCTGCTTGGCCTCGACCTCCGGGTCGAGCACGGCCCGGTCGCTGCCGTCGACCGTGCCGAGCGGCGAGCGCTCGTCGCCCACCTCGGTGGCGACCGGCGGCTCGACCAGCCAGTCCGGGTTGGCCTGCTTGTCCCACCAGCGCCAGGCGGCGTAGGCGCCGCCGGCGACGATGCCCAGCACCAGGAGCCCCTTGGTGGCCCGGCCGGCCCTGGCCCGGCGCTCGTGCTTGCGGGCCAGCTTCTGGATCTCCTTGGCCGTGACGTTGCTCCGGAGCGCGGCCAGCGCCGCGGCGCTGCGGGCCGAGGCCTGCTCGGCCACCGGCTGGGCCGCCGCCCGGGCCTGCTCGACGCGCGGAGCGGTGTACTCGGCGGCGGTCCTCGCGGCCTTCCGCGTCGAGTGGGCGGCGCGCTGCGCGGCCTCGTCGACCTTCGGCGGCACATGGGTCAGGGCCTGTTCGAGGCGCGGGGCGAGATGGGACTCGTACTGGACACGGGCCTGCTTGGCGGCCTTCGTCACCTTGGGCGCGAGCCGTACGCGGGCCTCGTGCGCATAGTGGGCAGCCTGCTCCCTGGCCGAGTCGGCGTACGGCGCCACCACTTCCGCGGCGTGCTGCGCGCTGTCCCTGGCCGAGTCGGTTGCGGCGCGCACGCTGTCGATGCGGGTCACGGGATCCTCCTCCTTGGTGGCGGGTAGGTACTCCGCCTTTCCGCCCAATTCGAAATCATGCCTGTCACGACCATGACCGGCACGCAGGACGGGCATCCGGGTCATGATCGCTCTTTCCGCTGGAAACGCTCCATGCGTTTCCATGCGTTACAACTCGGTAGAACGATGTAAGTGACGCATTTCGACGACCATGCCACGGTCAGGCGCGGAACGCGCCGCTCCATCAGGCATCCGGCCGTACATTCCCCGGTACGTGGGAGGATTCGGCGTACGTCAGCTCAGCGAAGGACGAGGGAAGGCAGACCGTGGCCGAGCAGCTTTACGCCACCTTGAAGACCAACCAGGGCGACATCGAGATCCGGCTCCTGCCGAACCACGCTCCGAAGACGGTGAAGAACTTCGTCGAGCTGGCCACCGGACAGCGCGAGTGGACCGACCCGGGGACCGGGCGGAAGTCCACGGACCGGCTGTACGACGGGACCGTCTTCCACCGGGTCATCAGCGGGTTCATGATCCAGGGCGGCGACCCGCTGGGCAACGGCACCGGCGGCCCGGGCTACGAGTTCGCGGACGAGTTCCACCCGGACCTGGCCTTCACCAAGCCGTATCTGCTGGCCATGGCCAACGCGGGCCCGGGCACCAACGGTTCGCAGTTCTTCCTGACCGTCTCGCCCACCGCCTGGCTCACCAACAAGCACACGATCTTCGGCGAGGTCGCCGACGACGCGAGCCGCAAGGTCGTCGACGCCATCGCCGCCACCGGGACCAACCCGCGCACCGACCGCCCGCTGAACGACGTGGTCATCGAGTCCGTGGTCGTCGAGACCCGCTGAGCCGTCCGTCCCGGCGGGAACCAACCGCCCCGCCCGTCCGTAGTGATACATAGCGGACCAGCGGGGCGGCCGTGTGTGCGGCGCCCGGGGCGAGACCGAGAGGCAGGCCAGGACCGATGCACCAGCAGCCGCCGGCGGACCGGGGCGTACCGGAAGGCGGTCAGGCCCTCCCGAGCTGCTACCGGCACCCGGGCCGGGAGACCGGGATCAGCTGCACGCGCTGCGAGCGGCCGATCTGCACCGAGTGCATGGTCAGCGCCTCCGTCGGCTTCCAGTGCCCCGACTGCGTGCGCCAGGGCTCCGGCACCGGCCACCACCCGGCGGCCAGCAGGCCTCGGACGCTGGCGGGCGGGACCGTGGCCGCCGACCCGCGGCTGATCACCAAGATCCTGCTCGGCATCAACCTCGTGGTCTTCGTCGTGGTCGCGGCCGCCCCGGAGTCCCTGCTCGACGATCTGGTGCTGCTCGGCCGGGCCTGGGACCCGACACCGCCGCCGGGCTCGATCGAGGGTGTCGCCGAAGGGCAGTGGTATCGCCTGGTGACCTCGATGTTCCTGCACCAGGAGGTGTGGCACATCGGGTTCAACATGCTGGGGCTCTGGTGGCTCGGCGGGCCGCTGGAGGCCGCGCTCGGCCGGGTCCGCTTCCTGGCGCTCTATCTGCTCTCCGGGTTCGCGGGCAGCGCGCTGATGTATCTCATCGCCGCGCCGAACCAGCCCTCGCTGGGCGCGTCCGGAGCGGTCTTCGGGCTGTTCGGCGCCACCGCCGTGCTGATGCGCCGGATGAACTACGACATGCGCCCGGTGCTGGTGCTGCTCGCGATCAACCTGGTCTTCACCTTCACCATGGGCGGGATCGCCTGGGAGGCCCATGTCGGAGGTCTGGTCGCGGGCGCCCTGATCGCGGTCGGCCTGGTACACGCCCCGCGTGAGCGGCGTACGGCGGTGCAGGCCGGGAGCTGCGCGCTGGTCTTCCTGGCCTCGGTGGCGATCGTCGTCGCCCGCACGATGTCCCTCACCTGAGCCCTGAGGAGCGGTTCGCCCCCAGGACAGACCACAGTTGTCCACAGTGGGGGCAGGATCTTGTGCATGGCAAGGGGAACATCTGTGCCCACCGTCGCTGAGCTGGGTTTTCCCGAGGTGGCACAGGGTGCAGCCCCCCTCGGACGAGGGGGGCTGCAGTCACACCGGCGTCAACTTGAGTGGAAGTTATCCACAGATCGTCTGACCTTTTCCCCCGACTGTGGATAACTCTGTGGGTAACTCAGGGCAGGGCTTGCGTGCGGAGCGGGTCCGTCACTTCCACTGGGTCGACACGGCGAAGCCGCCGGCGATGAAGCCGAAGCCGACCACGATGTTCCAGTTGCCCAGGGCGTCGATCGGCAGACTGCCTTCGGTCACGTAGAACACCACGATCCAGGCCAGCCCGAGGAGGAACAGGGCCAGCATGACCGGAGCCACCCAACTGCGGTTGGTCAGCTTGATCGCCGTTGCTTGCTTCGCCGGGGGCGGCGTGAAGTCGGCCTTCTTGCGGATACGTGACTTCGGCACGAGGGACTCTCCTGTCGATGCGCTGCGTGACCGCGCAGGGATCTGTGGCGGGCGCCGGGGCGGGGCGCCAGGGGGAATGCTGCCGCCCCCGGGCGTCCGTTAGCGTAGTGCTTCCATGGCGCCCGATGAGATAAGGGTACGTTGAGCAATTCTGCCGACTCCCCCGAAGGCCCGGCCCGGTCCACCTCCGTGTGGGCGGCCCGGGGGCTCACCGCTGCCGTCTTCGCCCTGGCCGGGCTCATCTTCGTCACCAGCGCCAACACGGCCAAGGGCACCAATCTGCGCAGCGACTCCTCCCTGCTCAAGCTCTCCGACCTGATCCGGGAGCGCAGCGAGAACAACGCCGGGCTGAACGACGCGGTCGCCGCCGCCCGCGCGGACGTGGATGCCCTCGCCCAGCGCGACGACGGCTCCACCGAGGCCGAGGACGCCAAGCTGAAGGCCCTGGAGAAGGCGGCCGGCACCACGAAGATCACCGGCGACGCCGTCAGCGTGACGCTCAACGACGCCCCGCCGGACGCCACCGCCAACCCCGGCTACCCCGAGCCCCAGCCCAACGACCTGGTCATCCACCAGCAGGACCTCCAGGCCGTGGTGAACGCCCTGTGGCAGGGCGGGGCGCGCGGCATCCAGGTCATGGACCAGCGGCTGATCTCCACCAGCGCGGTCCGCTGCGTCGGCAACACCCTGATCCTCCAGGGCCGCGTCTACTCCCCGCCCTACAAGGTCACCGCCGTGGGTGACCCCGGCAGGCTGCGGAAGGCGCTCGACAACTCCACCGCGATCCAGAACTACCAGCTGTACGTGAAGGCGTACGGGCTGGGCTGGAAAGTCGAGCAGGACGACGCGGTGACTCTTCCCGGTTACTCGGGCACAGTGGACCTCCACTACGCGAAGCCCGTGGAGTGAGCCCGGGCTGACCCCCGGGAGGCCGTCCGGTGCCGTCACGACCGTCGGAGCGATCGGTACGGCCCGTCCCGGTACGGCTCGTCGTCAGGACCTTCAGCGAACTGTGCATCACCGCGGGCGCCCTGATCGTCCTGTTCGTCGTCTACGTCGTGTCATGGACGGGCGTCAAGGCCGCCGACGCCGCCGAGGGCGAGATCGCGACGCTCCACAGCCGCTGGGCCCAGCAGCGGCCCGCGGCCCCTTCGCCCACCGCCTCCCCGGCTCCGTACGAGGGCGGAAAGCCGTTCGCGACGATGTACGTCCCCCGCTTCGGCGCCGGCTGGGAGTGGCCGGTGCTGGAGAACACCGAGGCCAGGACCTTGCAGAAGGGTCTCGGCCACTACAGCGGGACCGCCCGCCCGGGGGAGACCGGCAACTTCGCGGTGGCCGGGCACCGGCGGACGTACGGGGACCCCTTCAAGGACTTCCCCCGGCTCCGCCCCGGGGACGCGGTGATCGTCAACGACGGCACGACCTGGTTCACGTACCGCGTCGCCCGCGAGCCCTACCGCACCGTGCCCACCGACACCGCCGTCGTCGACCCCGTCCCCCGCCGCTCCGGCTTCGAGGGCCCCGGCCGCTATCTGACGCTCACCACCTGCGAGCCCGAGTGGGGCAGCAGCCACCGGCTCATCGCCTGGGCCCATCTGGACGCGACCCGGCCGGTGGACGAGGGGAAGCCGCCGGAGCTTACCGGCTGACCTGGGCGGTGCCGGGGTTTTCCACAGGCTGACCCACTCTCCGGCCGCGGCACTCTAATCTGGTGCGAGTACCGAATGGAGGGGTCAGCATGTACGGCTGGATCTGGCGGCATCTGCCGGGCAACGCATGGGTGCGGAGCATCATCGCGCTCGTGCTGGTTCTCGCGGTGGTCTACGCGCTGTTCCAGTACGTCTTCCCCTGGGCGGAGCCGCTGCTCCCGTTCGGTGACGTGACCGTCGACGGCGACAGCGCCGGTGGGGCAGGAGCCGGGCAGTGAGCGCACGCATCCTCGTCGTGGACAACTACGACAGCTTCGTCTTCAACCTCGTCCAGTACCTCTACCAGCTCGGTGCCGAGTGCGAGGTGCTGCGCAACGACGAGGTGACCACCGGCCACGCCCAGGACGGCTTCGACGGCGTCCTGCTCTCCCCCGGCCCCGGCACGCCCGAACAGGCGGGGGTCTGCGTGGAGATGGTGCGCCACTGCGCGGACACCGGCGTCCCGGTCTTCGGCGTCTGCCTGGGGATGCAGTCCATGGCCGTCGCGTACGGCGGTGTCGTCGACCGGGCCCCCGAGCTGTTGCACGGCAAGACCTCGCCGGTGACCCACGAGGGCCAGGGCGTCTTCGCCGGGCTGCCCTCCCCCTTCACAGCCACCCGCTACCACTCGCTCGCCGCCGAACCGGCCGCGCTCCCGCCCGAGCTGGAGGTCACGGCCCGCACGGCCGACGGCATCATCATGGGCCTGCGCCACCGGGACCGGGCGGTGGAGGGCGTGCAGTTCCACCCCGAGTCCGTGCTCACCGAGTACGGCCACCTGATGCTCGCCAACTGGCTGGAGCAGTGCGGTGACCAGGGGGCCGTGGCGCGGTCGGCGGGGCTCGCGCCGGTGGTGGGCAAGGCCGCGGCGTGACCGCACCCCGCCCCGAGGACGGCCCCGGGCTCCAGGGCCCGTACGTGCCCGGGGCGTACGGGACGGACGGGGCGTTCACGTCGGCGGTGGAAGGGCTCGCGGACCCGCTCGGCGACCCGCTGCCGGGGCGGCACACCTCCCCGTGGTTCCGGAGCGAGGCCGCCCCGGGAGAGGACGGTCCGGCCGCCGCCCGCCCGCAGGCTTACAGCCCTGAGCAGGCCCAGGAGGCCCCGGGCGAGTGGTACGACCCCGAGGGATACCAGCGGGACTGGTACGGCTCCCAGCAGGCCCCTGCGCCCTCTCCCGCGCCCGTTCCGGCCGACGGGACCATGGGGTCGCGGACCGCCGACACCCACCGAATAGTGACAGATCCGGGCGAAAGGCCTGATCCGCCCCAGGCGTTCGTGCCCACCGACGCGCCCCGGCCGTACGACCCCGCCGCCCCGTACGAGCCCGCCCCCGAGCCGTACGCGCCCCCCGGGGAACGGTCCGCCACCGGGCCGTTCGCGTCGACCGGGCGACCGGTCCCCGCCGAGCGGCCCGAGCCGGCCGATCCGTACGAGGCGGCCACCGATGCCTACGAGCCCCCCGCCCGCCCCGAGTCCGCCGAGCCGGTCACCGGGGGGCGGGCCGAGCGGCGGCGGGCGGCCAAGGGGCGCGGGCGCCGTTCCGGCCCGGCCGCCCCTGCGGCCTCCACCCCCGCCGCCCCCATGACCCGGATGGAGGCGCGGCGGGCCGCGAAGGCCGCCAAGGACAGCCCGGCCGTCGTCGCCAGCCGGGCCGTCGGCGAGATCTTCATCTCGCTCGGCGTCCTGATGCTGCTCTTCGTCACCTACCAGCTCTGGTGGACCAACGTCCGGGCCGAGCAGATCGCGGGCAAGGAGACGGACAGGATCCAGGAGGAGTGGGCCAACGGGGCGGGCAAACCCGGGGTGTTCGCGCCCGGCCAGGGCTTCGCCATCATGCACATCCCCAAGCTGGACGTCGTCGTCCCGATCGCCGAGGGCATCAACAAGGAGAAGGTCCTCGACCGGGGCATGCTCGGCCACTACGGCGAGGGCAAGCTGAAGACGGCGATGCCCGAGGACGAGCAGGGCAACTTCGCCGTCGCCGGCCACCGCAACACCCACGGGGAACCGTTCCGCTACGTCAACAAGCTCGTCCCCGGCGATCCGATCGTGGTCGAGACGAGGGACGCGTACTACACGTACGAGATGGCCAGCATCCTGCCGCAGACCTCGCCCTCCAACATCTCGGTGATCGAGCCGATCCCGGCCGGTTCCGGGTTCACCGAGCCGGGCCGGTACATCACGCTGACGACCTGTACCCCGGAGTTCACGAGTACCTACCGGCTGATCGTCTGGGGCAAGATGGTCGACGAACGGCCGCGCGACGAGGGAAAGCCCAAGGCGCTCGTGGGCTGAACATCATCAGGACAGGGGCGGTGCGGTGGCAGCGAGGACCGAGCACGACGAGCGGACCGGCGCACCCGTGTCCACGCCCCCGGCACCCCGCCGCGCCCGCCACCCGATCGCCACGGCCGTCAGCGTCTTCGGCGAGCTGCTGATCACCGCGGGCCTGGTGCTCGCGCTCTTCGTCGCGTACTCCCTCTGGTGGACCAACGTGCTCGCCGACCGCGAGGCGGGCCGGCAGGGCGACACCGTCCGGGAGAACTGGGCGGACGCCGGGCCCGGTGCGCTGGACACCAAGGACGGCATCGGCTTCCTGCACGTCCCCGCCATGGGGAACGGCGAGGTGCTGGTCAAGAAGGGCACCGACCCCGAGACCCTCAACAACGGCATCGCGGGCTACTACACGGACCCGGTCCCCTCCGCCCTCCCCTGGGACGACGAGGGCAACTTCACGCTGGCCGCCCACCGGGACGGGCACGGCGCCAAGTTCCACAACATCCACAAGCTGAAGAACGGCGACCCGGTCGTCTTCGAGACCAAGGACACCTGGTACGTCTACAAGGTCTACAAGACGCTCCCCGAGACCTCGAAGTTCAACGTCGACGTGATCCAGCCGGTCCCGGAGGAGTCGGGCGTGAAGAAGCCCGGCCGCTACATCACGCTGACGACCTGCACCCCGGTCTACACCTCGAAGTACCGGTACATCGTCTGGGGCGAGCTGGAGCGCACGGAGAAGGTCGACAAGGACCGCACGAAGCCGGTGGAACTGCTCTAGGGCCTGTCGTCAGACTGCCGCCTGCCGGGCGACGACGGCAGTCTGACGAGAGGCCCCAGGGCCGTCGTCCGGCCTCCCGCTCATGGCGAAGGGCCCCGGTCACCCTCACGGTGACCGGGGCCCTTCGCCGTACGGACTGCGGGCTACCGGCCCGACGGGCCTCCGAAGAGGCCGCCGCCGCCCTGGTCGCCTCCGCCGCCCGGGGTGGCGAAGATGTTGACCGCGGAGTTCTTGTCGACGGTCTCACCGACCCCCGGCTGGACGACGGCCACGATGGCGTTGTCGTCCTGCGAGCCCTGGACGTTGCCGACCTGGAGGCCCGCCTCCTGGAGCTTCGCCTTGGCCTCCCCGAGCTTCATGCCCTGGATCTGCGGCACCTGGGTCTTCTCCGGCTCCGGCGGTTCGGCCGGGCCCTTGGAGACCTTGAGGACGATCTGCGCGTCCTTGGCGTGCTTGCCGGGCTGCGGGGTCTGCTCGATGACCGTGTCCTTCGGCTCCTCGGAGTCGACGTCGGTCCGCGAGATGTTGGTGAAGCCGATGCCCCGCAGCTGCTGTTCCGCGGCCGCGAAGGTGCGGGTGCGCATGTCGGGCAGGTCCAGGGTCTCCTTCTTGGCGACCGTGATGGTCACCTCGGAGCCGTCCTCCGCCTCGCTGCCGCCCTTGGGCTTCTGCTCGATGACCGTGCCCTCGCTCTTGTCGGACTCGACCGCGGTGACGTTGACGCTGAAGCCCTTGTCCTCCAGGGCCTTGCGGGCACCGTCCTCGGACTTCTCCAGGACGTCGGGCACCTCGACCTTGGGGGCACCGGAGGAGACCATGACCGTGACGGTCCCGTTCTTCTCCATCGTGCCGTCCTTCGGATCCTGCGAGCAGATCTTGCCCTTCTCCTGCTGCTCGCACGGCTCCTCGCCGCCGACCTTGAGGACGATCTCCGATCTCTCGGCCAGCTGTTCCGCCTCCTTGACGGTGGAGCCGACCAGATTGGGCACGGAGATCTGGTTGTCGGTGCTGGAGTCGCTGAAGACGGCCTTGCCGATCAGGATCGCGCCGATGAGCACCAGGATGCCTGCGACGACCAGCAGGATCGTCGAGAGGTTGCTCTTCTTCTGCGGCTGCTGGCGCCGCCGGCCCGCCCGGTCGTCGTAGCCGTAGCCGCCGTCGTCCGGGTTGACCGGCGGCAGCATCGACGTCTGCTGGTTGTTGGGGTCGGTGGCGCGCAGGGCGGTGGTGGGCTGGTCGGCGTTGTAGCCGTCGTACCCGCCGTATCCGGCGGCACCCAGCCCGGCTGCGGCAGCGACCGGCCGGCCGTCGAGGCAGGCCTCGATGTCGGCCCGCATCTCGTCGGCGGACTGGTAGCGGTAGTCCGGGTCCTTGGTGAGCGCCTTCAGCACGATCGCGTCCATCTCGGGCGTGATCTCGGGGTCGAAGGTGCTCGGCGGCTGCGGCTCCTCGCGCACGTGCTGGTAGGCCACGGCGACGGGCGAGTCGCCGACGAACGGGGGCCGGACCGCGAGGAGCTCGTAGAGCAGGCAGCCGGTGGAGTACAGGTCGGAGCGGGCGTCGACCTGCTCGCCCTTCGCCTGCTCCGGGGAGAGGTACTGGGCGGTGCCGATGACCGCGGCGGTCTGCGTCATCGTCATTCCGGAGTCGCCCATGGCCCGGGCGATGCCGAAGTCCATCACCTTGACCTGGCCGGTCCGCGTCAGCATGACGTTGGCCGGCTTGATGTCGCGGTGGACGATCTGGGCGCGGTGGGAGTACTCCAGGGCCTGGAGGATGCCGACCGTCATCTCCAGCGTGCGCTCGGGCAGCAGCCTGCGTCCGGAGTGCAGCAGCTCCCGCAGGGTCGAGCCGTCGACGTACTCCATCACGATGTACGGGATGGAGACCCCGTCGACGTAGTCCTCGCCGGTGTCGTAGACGGCGACGATCGCGGGGTGGTTGAGCGAGGCGGCCGACTGGGCCTCACGGCGGAACCGGGCCTGGAAGGACGGGTCGCGGGCCAGATCGGCCCGGAGCGTCTTCACCGCTACGGTGCGGCCGAGCCGGGTGTCGTGGGCGAGGTAGACCTCGGCCATGCCACCACGGCCGAGCACCGAGCCCAGCTCGTACCGGCCGCCGAGGCGACGCGGCTCTTCCATCACTGTTCCAGCCCTCTCCGTCAGTCCTGACCGCACCCGTGTGTGTGGTCCGGCGGTGCGCTGTTCGCGCATACGCTACCGGGCACGCGTGGAGTGATCAGCCCGCACCCGGCAGCCGATATCCGACCGGTATCCGATGTCCGGTATGGACGGACGGCCGTAGTGACGGGGCTCACTACTTGCTGTCGATGACCGCCTGCATCACGCTCTTCGCGATCGGGGCGGCCAGCCCGCCACCGGAGATGTCGCCCCGGTTGGCGTTGCCGTCCTCGACCACGACGGCCACGGCGACCGGGGAGCCGCTGTCGGTCTTCGCGTACGAGATGAACCAGGCGTACGGCTTCTCGCTGTTGTTCAGACCGTGCTGGGCGGTACCGGTCTTGCCGCCTACGGTGACGCCGGGGATCTGTGCCCTGGTTCCCGTTCCGTCGTTGACGACGGTCTCCATCATCTGCTGGAGCTTCTGGGCGTTCTCCCCCGACATCGCCCGGCTGAGCTCCTCGGGCTCGTGGGTGAAGATGTCGTCCAGGTCGGGCGCCTGGCGCTTGGCCACCATGTACGGCTGCATCAGCTTGCCGTCGTTGGCGATGGCGGCGGACACCATGGCCATCTGGAGGGGGGTGGTCCGGTTGGACGCCTGCCCGATGCCGGCCATCGCGTTCTGCGGCCGGTTGTCCTCCGGGTAGATGCTCGCGTCGGCGCGGACGGGTGTGAAGACTTCCTTGTTGAAGCCGAACTTGTCCGTCTGCTCGATCATCTTCTTGTTGCCGAGATCGTCGCTGATCTTCCCGAAGACGGTGTTGCACGAGACCCGCAGGGCATCGCGCAGCGAGGCGTCCTCACAGGGGAGGTCGCCCTGGTTCTTCAACTGCACCGTGGACTGGGGCAGCGTCCAGGGCAGCGGGGAATCCGTCTTGGCGTCGATGTCGTCGTAGAGCCCGTTCTCCAGGGCCGCGGCGGCGGTGACGACCTTGAAGGTGGAACCGGGGGGATAGGTCTCGCGCAGCGCCCGGTTGAGCATCGGCTTGTCCTCGTCCTTGAGGAGCTTCTGCCGGGCGTCGGAGTCCTTCATGGAGTTCCCGGCGAAGACCGAGGGGTCGTACGAGGGGGTGCTCGCCAGGGCGAGGACGGCGCCGGTCTGCGGGTCGAGCGCGACGACGGCGCCCTTCTTGTTGCCGAGCCCCTCGAAGGCCGCCTTCTGCGCGGCGCCGTTGAGGGTGGTGACGACGTTGCCGCCGGACTTCTTCCTGCCGGTGAACATCGACAGCGTCCGGTCGAAGAACAGCTGGTCGCTGTTGCCCGTGAGGATGCCGTCCTCCAGGTTCTCCAGCTGCGAGGAGTCGAAGGCCTGCGAGGAGTAGCCGGTCACGGGGGCCCAGAGGGGGCCGTCCTTCCAGACCCGCTTGTACTTGAAGTCGCTGTCCTCGGTCTCGACGGAGCCGGTGATCGCCTTGCCGTCCACGATGATGTCGCCGCGCTCGTGGGCGTAACGCTCGATCTGGACGCGGCGGTTGTACTTGTGGCTGTTCAGCTCGTCCGCCCGGACGTACTGGAGCCAGTTGTCCCGGATGAGCAGGGCGAGGACGAGGATCCCGCAGAAGATCGCGATCCGGCGGAGCGGCTTGTTCACGGTCGGACCACCTGGGTCATCTCGGCGTCCGTGGTGGGAGCGGGCGCCGGGGCGGGACGGCGGGCGGTGTCGCTGATCCGGATCAGGATGGCGATCAGCGCCCAGTTGGCGAGTACGGAGGAGCCACCGGCCGCCAGGAACGGCATGGTCATACCGGTGAGCGGGATGAGCCCCATCACACCGCCGGCGACGACGAACACCTGGAGGGCGAACGAGCCGGAGAGGCCGATCGCGAGCAGCTTGCCGAACGGGTCGCGGGCGGCGAGCGCGGTGCGTACGCCGCGCTCGACGATCAGACCGTAGATGAGGAGCACGGCCATCATCCCGGCGAGCCCCAGCTCCTCGCCGACGGTGGCGAGGATGAAGTCGGAGTTGGCGGCGAAGCCGATCAGGTCGGAGTGGCCCTGGCCGAGGCCGGTCCCGAGGGTCCCGCCGGAGCCGAAGGCCATCAGCGACTTGGCCATCTGCTCGCTCGCCGCCTGCTCCCCCCAGCCCGCGAACGGGTCGAGCCAGGCGGTGACGCGCTGCTGGACGTGCGGCTCGAACGTGGCGACGCCCACCGCGCCGACCGCGGACATCAGCAGACCGAAGACGATCCAGCTGGTGCGCTCGGTGGCGACGTACAGCATCACGACGAACATGCCGAAGAAGAGCAGCGAGGAGCCGAGGTCGGTCTCGAAGACCAGGATCAGGATCGAGAACGCCCAGACCATCAGGATCGGGCCCAGGTCGCGGCCGCGGGGGAGGTACAGGCCCATGAACCGGCGGCTGGCCAGGGCCAGCGCGTCCCGCTTGACCATCAGGTAGCCCGCGAAGAACACCGTGATGATGATCTTGGCGAACTCACCGGGCTGGATCGTGCCGACGCCCGGGATCTTGATCCAGATCTTGGCGCCGTTCACCGCGGGGAAGAACATCGGCAGGATCAGCAGGACCAGCGCCACGACCATCGAGATGTACGTGTAGCGCTGGAGGATGCGGTGATCCTTCAGGACGACCAGGACGGCGACGAGCAGGGCCACGCCGATCGCGGAGAACAGCAGCTGCTTCGTGGCGGCGGGCGCGAACGTCTTGAGGGCCTGGAACCGCTCCGACTGGTCCAGGCGCCAGATCAGCGCCAGCCCCAGCCCGTTCAGCAGCACGGCCAGCGGCAGCAGCAGCGGGTCGGCGTACCGGGCGAATCTGCGCACCACGAGGTGGGCGACGCCGCCGAGCAGGGCGAGCCCCGCCCCGTAACCGAGCATGCCCGAGGGCAGTTCGCCGTTGAGGGCGAGGCCCACGTTGGCATAGGCGAACACCGAGATGGCGACGGCGAAGATGACCAGTGCCAGTTCGGTGTTGCGGCGGCTCGGTGCGTCGATCGCGCCGATGGTGGTCGTGTTGGTGACAACGCTCATGGTGCTGAAGGCCCCCTACGGCTTACTGCTTACCGCACTGCGGGACCAGCTTCTTCTCTTCCTCCGAGAGGCTGGGGCCGGGAGTGGGAGTCGCGGTGGTCGGCTTGGTCCCCGTGGCGGGGGGCGTGGCGGAGGTCTCCGCCTCCGCTTCGGCCGCGCGGCGCTGCGCGTCCTTCTTGCAGGCCGAGGCCTGGGCGCCGAGTTCGTCGACCTTCTTACGGGCCTCGGCGAGACTGCCCTCGGCGATCGTGGCCTCGACCTGCTTGCGCTGGTACGGCGGCAGGTACTTCAGCTCGATCTCGGGGTGGTTCTTCTCGACCTCGGAGAGCGAGATCCAGGCGAGGTCCTGGCTGATGCCGCGGAACAGCGCCACGTTGTCGTTCTGCACGCCGACGTAGAACTGGGTCTGTGTCCAGCGGTGGCCGCCGTAGAGAGCGCCGCCGATGACCGCCAGGGCCAGCACCGTGAAAACGGACCGCTTGAGCCACTTGCGGCCGCCGCGCGGCTTGGCGAGGTCGTCGTCGGTGTAGGAGTCGTACGAGCCGTCGGGCAGGGAGCCGTAGTCGGCCTCGCCGCTGCCGGGCGGGCCGAAGCCGCCCGCGGGGGGCGCGACGGGTCGCCCGAGACCGGCCGCGCGTCCGGCGGGGGTCTGCATGGCCCCGCCGTCGTTGAGGACCGTCTGGTTCTCCGCCACCGCGCCCACGACGACCGGGGTGTCGTTGAGCCGGCCCGCCAGGGTGTCGTTGTTGTCGACGTCCAGGACGTCGGCCACGATGCAGGTGATGTTGTCGGGGCCGCCGCCGCGCAGGGCGAGCTGGATCAGCTCCTGGATGGTCTCCTGCGGGCCCTGGTAGCTGGCCAGGGTCTCTTCCATCGTCTGGTGCGAGACCACGCCGGAGAGGCCGTCGGAGCAGATCAGGTAGCGGTCGCCGGCCCGGACCTCGCGGATGGAGAGATCCGGCTCGACGTGGTCGCCGCTGCCCAGCGCGCGCATCAGCAGGGAGCGCTGCGGGTGGGTGGTGGCCTCTTCCTCGGTGATCCGGCCCTCGTCGACCAGGCGCTGCACCCAGGTGTGGTCCTGGGTGATCTGTGTCAGGACGCCGTCGCGCAGCAGATAGGCGCGGGAGTCGCCGACGTGCACCAGACCGAGCCGCTGGCCGGTCCAGAGCAGGGCGGTGAGCGTGGTGCCCATGCCCTCCAGCTGGGGGTCCTCCTCGACCATGACGCGCAGCTGGTCGTTGGCCCGCTGCACCGCCGTGGCCAGGGAGGTGAGGATGTCCGAGCCGGGGACGTCGTCGTCGAGCTGGACGAGCGTGGAGATCACCTCGGAGCTGGCGACCTCACCGGCCGCCTGGCCGCCCATGCCGTCGGCGATGGCGAGGAGACGCGGACCGGCGTAGCCGGAGTCCTCGTTCCCCTCCCGGATCATGCCTTTGTGCGATCCGGCGGCGAAGCGCAGGGACAGACTCATACGCACCTGCCCGGTCGACGCTCCGTCGGGGTACAGCCTGTCTCGAGCCACACTGCCCACCCTCCGGTCGGGAACCGGGCCGCGTCCGTCCTCCGGGCCGCCGCGGCTCGCTCGCTCCGCTCGCTCATTGTCGTACTACTTCCGCAGCTCGATGACGGTCTTGCCGATACGGATCGGCGCGCCCAGCGGAACGGGCGTCGGAGTGGTGAGCCGGGTCCGCTCCAGGTAGGTGCCGTTGGTGGACCCGAGATCCTCCACGATCCACTGGCCGTCCCGGTCGGGGTAGATCCTGGCATGCCTGCTGGAGGCGTAGTCGTCGTCCAGCACGATCGTGGAGTCGTGTGCCCGGCCCAGGGTGATGGTCTGGCCCTGGAGGGCGACCGTGGTGCCCGTGAGGGTGCCTTCGGAGACGACCAGCTTGGTGGGTGCCCCGCGGCGCTGGCGCCCGGACTGCTGGCGCTGCTGGGGCGGTGCCGCCTGCTGCTGGCGGCCCTGCTGCGGACGCGCGTCACCCGCAGTGCGGCGTGAACCGCGCTGCGTGACGCGCGTTCCGAACAGATCGCTGCGGATGACCTGGACGGCCACGATGACGAACAGCCACAGAACGGCCAGGAAACCTAGCCGCATGACCGTCAGGGTCAGCTCTGACATTGCCCCCGCTTCACCCTTCGGCTTGCCGGTAAACGATGGTGGTGCTGCCCACGACGATCCGCGAGCCGTCGCGGAGCGTAGCGCGGGTGGTGTGCTGCCCGTCCACCACGATGCCGTTGGTGGACCCGAGATCCTGGATCGTCGAGGGCGTTCCGGTCCGGATCTCACAGTGCCGGCGCGATACACCGGGGTCGTCGATCCGCACGTCGGCGTCGGTGGATCGTCCCATCACCAACGTCGGGCGGGAAATCTGATGGCGGGTGCCGTTGATCTCGATCCAGCGCCGCACCTGCGCGTCCGGCATCGAACCGGGACCGGTCGGCGGGCGCCGGTCGCCCATGGCCGGGGGCCGTCCACCGCCGGGCGGCGGGGCCGTGGGCATGGGCGGGGCGGCGGCCGGGGGGTACCCGTAGCCGCCGGGGGACTGCGGGGCGGCGGGCCGCTGGTACGGATCGGGCTGGTCCGGCTGTGACGAACTCGACGCCAGGGTGCGGCTGCGCACCCGGTAGAGACCGGTGTCGAGGTCGTCGGCCTTCTCCAGGTGGACCTTGATCGGGCCCATGAAGGTGTAGCGCTGCTGCTTGGCGTAGTCGCGCACCAGGCCGGACAGCTCGTCGCCCAGCTGGCCCGAGTACGGGCTGAGCCGCTCGTAGTCGGGGGTGCTCAGCTCGACGATGAAGTCGTTGGGGACGACGGTCCGCTCGCGGTTCCAGATCGTCGCGTTGTTGTCGCACTCCCGCTGCAGGGCGCCGGCGATCTCCACCGGCTGCACCTCGGACTTGAAGACCTTGGCGAAGGTGCCGTTGACCAGCCCTTCGAGGCGCTGCTCGAAACGCTTCATGACCCCCATGGGGCACCTCCTCCGGTGTCATCGTCCCTGTACTGCTTACTGATCGTATCCACGCGTCGGGAAATCGGCTGGTTCCCCTTCTCTGCCCTGTGGATGAGTGTCACCCCTCACACGGATCGTAGAGGGGGCCTCCTCACAGTGTCCCGCACACGGGATGCTCTCTGGAGGAGTGGGGGCGACCGCTCCGCGTTCCCGATTCCCGTCCCGGGGTCTGCGAAACAACGGATGTGAATCCACCCTGTCCAGCGTGCTAATCTTCCGGATGTCGCCAGGCGCTCACACCACACAGGTGAGAGAGAGTCTGGAAACACCACTCTTGCGCGAGTGGCGGAACGGCAGACGCGCTGGCTTCAGGTGCCAGTGTCCTTAGGGACGTGGGGGTTCAAATCCCCCCTCGCGCACAGCGACAGTCGCTTGCGGCTGTCGAGTTGAATCGGGAGAACCCCCGCCCCGGAGAGATCCGGAGCGGGGGTTCTTCGTTGTTTCCCGTTGTTCGCCCCTCTTCCTGCTGTCTCCGCGGGCTCCGTCCACGGCCTTTCCGTGTTGTTCCGTGAGCTGTGTCGGTCCCGGGGCGGCGGGGTAAACAGGCAGGGCGGTCGGTATGGTCCGGCGGTGGACCGGGCGGTCGGCGGGGTGTCTCCGGGGCGGTTGCCGGAGCGGTTTCCGGACAGACCGATGGTCTGCGAGGCGGCATACATGCATACGCTGGCCGTAGAGGCTGGATCGACGGCTGCTCGGCAGTGAAGGGCTGAGCGCACAGAACGTCCCGGAGGCAGGAATGGCGAAGCAGGCTCGCGCGGTGCAGACGTGGCGGTCGATCGTGGATGCCGCGGCGAGTGTCTTCGACGACTACGGCTACGAGCGCGCCGCCATCTCGGAGATCCTCCGCCGGGCCAAGGTGACCAAGGGGGCGCTGTACTTCCACTTCGCCTCCAAGGAGGCCATCGCCCAGGCGATCATGGACGAGCAGACCTCCACGGTCGATTTCGCCCAGGAGGGATCGCCTCTCCAGTCCCTGGTCGACGGCGGTCAGCAGTTCGCCTTCGCCCTGCGCCACAACTCGATGGCGCGGGCCGGGACCCGTCTCTCCATCGAAGGCGTCTTCCTCGGCGGCCCCCACCCGTGGGGGGACTGGATCGATGCGACGGCCCGGATGCTGGAGCTGGGCAAGGAGCGGGGCGAGGTGCTTCCCCATGTCGATCCGATGATCTCCGCCAAGGTCATCGTGGCCTCCTTCACGGGTATCCAGCTGATATCGGAAGCCGACTCGGGACGTGCGGACCTGCGTGAGCAGGTGGCCGAGATGTGGCGGCACATCCTCCCCTCGATCGCCAACCCCGGTGTCATCGCCCACATCAAACCGGAGGGCCGGGTGGATCTCGCGGCCCAGGCGAGGGAGAAGGCGGAGCAGGCCGAGCGGGAGGCCCGGGAGATCGCCGCGGCGGCGGAGGCGGCCCGTGGAGCGGCGGCGGCCGGCCGGAACAGCGGGGGCGCCCACCGCGGCGGCGGGGCGGCTCGCAGTACGCGCGACCAGCCCGATGGCGAAGGCGCCGACGAGCCTGCCGGGGCCGGCGTGACGGCCGATGGTCTGGGTGAACTGGTCTGACGTCTCGGCCGGTCGTCCGGCATCTCGGTCGGTCGGTCTGGCATCTCGGTCGGTCCGGCATCTCGGCTCGTTGCTCTGACGTTTCGGCCGGGCTTGGCCGGGGTTTCGGATGGGCCCGTCCGACGTCTCGGACGTTTCACGTGAAACGTTCGGTGGCGTGCGCGCCAGTGAACAGCCCCTCCGGGCGATCGTGAGCGGCTTCCTCAGGTAATTCTGGACAAAATCATCCGGGGCGGACGGGTGTGGGGGAACGGCGGTACGGTCGTGCTCGGTCGCTGGTGAGCAGCACCGTCGGCCGGGGCGGGTGACCGGGTCGGCCGGAGAGCTGACGAGGGTGGGGGAGGCGACGCTCCATGGGCGTCATCGAAGGCGCGGGCGTCGATAGAGGCGCCGGGCTTGCCGGGGGTACGGACTCGAGTGCGCGTACGGGCGGGGGTGCCGGCCCGGACGTGAGTGCGGGGTCTTCCCGCGCCGGTGCCGGGTCCTCCAGTTCTGTTGCCGGGGCCGACGCCCGTATTCCGGTGGTGCCCGGGTTCGCCCGGCGTGGAGAGGTCGGCTCACCGAGGGCGGCGGGCAAGGCGCTCCGCGGCCGGGTCCCGCGCTCCGCGCACAGCTCGCTGGTCCTGCCGTCGGGCCGCCCCGACGCGGTGCGGGCCGTCGAGGAGTCCAACCGGGGCCGGGTGCCGGCACTGGCGCCGATCCGGGTGGGACGGATGGCCGCCTCACCCTTCGCCTTTCTGCGCGGCTCGGCCGGGCTGATGGCCCACGACCTGATGGGGACCCCGGTCACCGGGGTGGGCGCCCAGCTCTGCGGTGACGCCCATGCCGCCAACTTCGGCCTCTACGGCGATGCCCGGGGCAGCCTCGTCATCGACCTCAACGACTTCGACGAGACCGTCTTCGGCCCCTGGGAGTGGGACCTCAAGCGGCTCGCCACCTCGCTCGTGCTGGCGGGCCGGGTCGCCGGGGCGGACGAGGAGACCTGCCGCAAGGGCGCGTACGACACCGTCGGCGCCTACCGGCGCACCATGCGGCTGCTGGCCCGGCTGCCCGCCCTCGACGCCTGGAACGCCATCGCGGACGAGGAGTTGGTCTCGCACACGGACGCTCGCGATCTGGTCGGCACCCTGGAGCGGGTCTCCGAGAAGGCCCGCAGGAACACCAGCGCCCGGTTCGCCGCCCGCTCCACCGAGGACTGCCCGGACGGCGGGCGGCGCTTCGTCGACGCGCTGCCCGTGCTGCGCCGGGTGCCGGACGCGGAGGCCGCAGCGGTGGCGGCGGGGCTCGGCGGCTATCTGTCCACGGTCTCCGAGGACCGGCTGCCGCTGCTGGCGCGGTACGCGATCCACGACGTGGCGTTCCGGGTGGTCGGCACCGGCAGCGTCGGGACCCGTTCGTACGTCGTCCTGCTGCTCGACCACCGGGGCGAGCCGCTGGTCCTCCAGGTGAAGGAGGCGCGTCCGTCGGCGCTCGCGCCGTATCTGCCCGCAGTCGGCTTCGAGCCGCCGCAGGAGGGCCACGAGGGCCGCCGGGTGGTGCTCGGCCAGAAGCGGATGCAGGTCGTCAGCGACATCCTGCTCGGCTGGACGGACGTGGACGGCAGGCCGTACCAGGTACGCCAGTTCCGGAACCGCAAGGGCAGTGTGGACCCGGCCGCGCTCACCGTCGAGCAGGTCGACGACTACGGGCGGATGACCGGGGCCCTGCTGGCACGTGCCCACTCCCACAGCGCCGACCCCCGGCTGCTCGCCGGCTACTGCGGCAAGAACGACGAACTCGACGCGGCTGTAGCCGACTTCGCGGTGGCGTACGCGGACCGTACGGAGGCGGACCACGCGGAGCTGGAGCGGGCGATCAAGTCGGGCCGGGTGGCCGCCGAGCGGGGCATATGAGCCGCGCACGGGTGTAGCGGGGGTGGGCGAGGAGCCGGGGAGCCGGGGCCTCGCCCCTTCGGGGCCGCCCGGGCCGTGCGGTACGGGGCGGGCGGCGGGGGCCATACGCTGGACGGGTGACCCACGAAGCCGCCGGGGTGCCTCCCACCCGGAACGATGACGACCGGCCGGACGACGCCCGGCCCGCCGAGCCGCAGACCGCGCCGGAAACCCCGGACGCCTCTGCCGGGGAGGCCGGTGCCGCCTCCGCCTCCGCCGCCTTCTCGGATTCCTCGGACTCCTCGGACAGCGGTCCGCAGGGTGGCGGGGAGCGGCCCGAGGCGCGGCTGGCCAAGGCCGTGCAGGTCGCGGAGCAGGCGCTGATCGAGTTCGAGATCGCGGTGGAGACCTTCCGGGTGGAGGTCGAGAACTTCTCCCGGCTGCACCACCAGAAGCTCGGCCCGATGTACGCCCGCCTCGACGAGCTGGACGCGCAGATCGCCGAGGCGCGGGCCGCGAGGACCGGTGACCCCGAGGATCTCCGTAAGGCCAAGGAGGCGCGGGACATCGTCATGCCGATGCCCGGCGTCGACGAGCTCTTCCACGACTGGATGGACTCCGACGGGCTCTCCCCCGAGGCCTCCGCCATGCTCACCGAGCAGCCGGTCCGGCCGCCGAAGCGGGTCAGGCCGAGCGAGGAGGCCCGCCGGCTCTACCGGGAGCTGGCCCGCAAGGCCCACCCCGACCTGGCCCAGGACGAGCCGGAGAGGGAACGCCGGGACGAGTTCATCACCCGCGTGAACGCCGCCTACGGACGCGGGGACGTGGAGCTGCTCAAGGAGCTGGCGGCGGAGTGGGCCGCGGGCCCGGCGAAGCCGCTGCCGCCGCTGAGCGAGAGCGAGGAGCTGTACGCCCGGCTGGAGTGGCTCAGCAGGCGCAAAGAGCTGCTGACGGTGCTCGCCAAGGAGCTGGAGGAGAGCGCGATCGGCTCGATGCTCCGGATGGCCCCGGACGACCCGGACCAGCTGCTGGAGGACATCGGGGACCAGCTGCTGGGCGAGGTGTCCCGGCGGGAGGCCGAACTGTCGGAGCTGGTGCAGTAGCGTTCCCGGTGACGTGGCCGCGTACGTACGAGAGAAGGCATGACCCATGAATTTCGCCCCGCTGCCCTCGGTGGACGTCGCCCAGGTGCCGTCGGACGGGCTCGTCCTGGACGTGCGCGAGAACGACGAGTGGGCGGCCGGTCACGTCGAGGGCGCGCTCCACATCCCGATGAGCGACTTCGTGGCCCGGTTCGGTGAGCTGACCGAGGCCGCCGAGGACGGCCGCCGCGTCCATGTGATGTGCCGGGTCGGCGGCCGGTCCGCCCAGGTCACGCAGTACCTGGTCCAGCAGGGGATCGACGCCGTCAACATCGACGGCGGCATGCTCGCCTGGGACGGGGCCGGGCGCCCGATGGTCACGGACAGCGGGGCCTCGGCCTTCGTCCTCTGAAGCTCTTCCGGGTCGGACCAGCCCTGGTCCGGCCCGTCCCGATCCGGGCCGCCCTGGTCCGGCCCGAGGCGGTTCTCCGGGGGTGGTGTCAGGACAGCGGGTGGTCGGCCAGCAGGTCGCCCAGCGCCGCTTCGTGGGCCGCCGCCGGGCCGAGGGAGAGTTCGATCTGCTTCGCCCAGGCGTGGAAGCGGTGCAGCGGGTAGTCGGTGTCCGCGCCGAAGCCGCCGTGCAGATGCTGGGCGGTCTGCACGATGCGCCGCACCCCGTCGGAGGCCCAGATCTTCGCCACGGCGATGTCGCCCGCCGGAGGCAGCGGGCCCCCGGCGCCGGTGGAGATCCGCCAGGCGGCCTGCCAGAGCGTCACCTCCATCGCCCGCAGGTCGATGTACCGGTCGGCGGCCTGCACCGCCACCGCCTGGAAGGTGGCGACGGGAAACCCGAACTGCTCGCGCTTGCCGGTGTATTCGGCGGTCATCGCGAGCACCCGCTCGCCCAGGCCGAGCGCCAGCGCGCAGGTCCCCGTGGTGAGCAGGGACCGCAGCCACTCCCAGGCCCCGGCCGCGTCGATCATCTCGTGGGTCTCGACCCGAACACCGTCGAGCCGCACCTCCGCCAGCCGTTCGCCGTTGGTGGAGACCTGGTCGGCCAGGGTGACGCCCGCTCGGCCGGGGTCCACGAGGGCCAGGACCGTCCGGCCGTCGGCGGTATGGGCGGGGACGGCGATCCGGTCGGCCGCCTGCGCCCAGGGGACCGCCGACTGCATACCGTCCAGCACCCAGCCGGAGGCCGCTGGGTCATCTCCCCCCGGCCGTGCGGTGACCGCGCGTTCGGCCGGGGCGTGGCCGGTGCGGCCGTTGGCGGCGGCGGTCAGGACCAGCTCGCCGCGCACGGCCCGGGGCAGCAGCTCCGCCGCGAGGGCGCGCTCCCCGTACCGCCCGACCGTCATCGCCACCGCACAGCTCTCCAGCAGCGGGACCCTCGCCAGCACCTTGGCCGACTCGCGCAGGACCAGGCAGAGCGCGACCGGGTCGAGCCCCGCGCCCCCGTACTCCTCGGGGAGCGTGAGGCCGAGCAGGTCCGAGGACGCCAGCGCGCCCCAGAGCCGGCGGTCGATGTCCTCGGCGACCGCGCCCGGGGTCAGGGCGGGGCTGGGCACGCCGTCGGGCGCGACCCCGGAGAAGACCGCCCGGGCCGCCTCCACGGCTGCCCGCTGTTCCTCGGTGAGGGTGAAGTCCACTGTCCCGGCCTCCCGTTGGCAGTCCTGACGGGCCGTCAAGATAGAACAGGTTCTAGGAGAAGGGAACAGGTTCTGCGGGAGGGGAGGGCGTCAGCGGTCGAAGTCCAGCTCCACCTCCGGGGTGAGCGGATGCGCCTGGCAGGCCAGCACGAATCCGGCGTCCGTCTCCTCCGGCTCCAGCGCGAAGTTGCGCTCCATCCGGACCTCGCCCGAGACGAGGAACGCCCGGCAGGTGCCGCACACCCCGCCCTTGCAGGCGTAAGGAGCGTCCGAGCGGCTCCGCAGCACCGTCTCCAGCAGGGACTCCGCGTCCTGGACGGGCCAACTGCCGGAGCGGCCGTGCAGGGTGGCCGTCAGCGTGGCGTCGGAGGGGGCGGCGACCTTGACCACCGTGACGTCCGACGGGCCGTCGTCGACGTGGAAGATCTCCTGGTGGACCCGGGTCCGGTCGACCTCCAGCGTGCGCAGGGCCTTCTCCGCCCCCCGGACGAGACCGAGCGGCCCGCACAGGAACCAGCCGTCGACCTCTGCCACCGGAAGCACCGCGGGCAGCAGCTGGACGAGCCGCTCGGTGTCCAGACGGCCGGAGGGGAGCCCGGCCGACTGCTCCTCCCGGGAGAGCGCCGTGATCAGCTGGAAGCGGTCCGGATAGCGGTCCTTGAGGTCGGCCACCTCGTCCAGGAACATCGTGGAGGCCGCCGTGCGGTCGCTGCGGATCAGACAGAACCGGGCCTTTTCCTCCCGGGCCAGGAGCGTGGCCGCCATCGACAGCACCGGGGTGATCCCGCTGCCGCCGACCACCGCCGCGAAGAGCCCCGGGCGCGGCTCCAGCACGAAGCGGCCCATCGGAGGCATGGCCTCCACCTGGTCCCCGACGGCCAGCTCCTTGAGGGCGTAGGTGGAGAACGCCCCGCCCTCGACCCCCCGGATGCCGACCCGCACCACCGGCTCGGCGGGCTGCTCGGTGGCCGGTGCGCAGATCGAGTACGAGCGGCGGATCTCCGTGTCGTCCACGGTGAAGCGCACGTTCAGATGCTGGCCCGGCTTGTGGCGGAAGGTCTCGCGCAGCTCGGCGGGCACGGCGAAGGTGACGGCCACCGCGTCGTCCGTGATCCGTTCGATCGCTCTGACCCGGAGCGGATGGAACATCTACAACTCCTTGAAGTGGTCGAACGGTTCGCGGCAGGCGACGCAGCGGCGCAGGGCCTTGCACGCCGTGGAGGAGAACCGGCTGAGCAGCTCCGTCTCCGTGGAGCCGCAGTGCGGGCAGCGCACGGAGAGCGTCAGGGGCACGGGGCCGCCGTCGGCGCTGTGGGCGCGCGGGGGCGCTATGCCGAACTCGGCGAGCTTGCGGCGCCCCTCCGCGCTGATGTCGTCGGTCGACCAGGCCGGTGCGAGCACCGTGACCACGGTGACCTCGGGCACCCCGTTCTCGTGGAGCACCCGCTCGATGTCGGCGGACATGGCCTCGATCGCCGGGCAGCCGGTGTACGTCGGGGTGAGCCGGACCGTCACCCGGCCCGGGCCCTCCACGTCCACACCCCGCAGGACGCCCAGCTCGGCCAGGGTCAGCACCGGCAGCTCGGGGTCGGGGACGGACCCGGCGAGGGAGCGCAGCTCCGCCTCCAGCGGGGTGTCGGTCACCATGACGCCCCCGGGTGGCTGCGGTGCAGATGCTGCATCTCGGCGAGCATCCGGCCGAACGGCTCGGTGTGCAGGCCCTGCCGGCCCGCGCCCGCCGCCCACGCCCCGGTCCGGGCGCCGGTGGGGAGCGTCAGCGTGGCCCGCTCCACGGTGGCGGTGACGGAGGCGAGCCAGGCGCCCTCCAGCTCCGCCCAGTCGACACCGGAGCCGGAGCCGTCGGCGCCCGCGGTCCCGATGGCGGCTGCGGCCTCGGTGGTGGTCGTGGCGTCCGCAGTCCCGGTGGTGGCCGAGGCGGCGGAGGCGTCCGCAGCGTCTGCGGCGGCCGCGGCGGCTGTCGTGCCGGCGGCGTCGAGCCCCTCGATCGGCTGGAACATCTCCCCGGTGAAGCGCCAGAGCGCCTCCAGGCCGGCCTGCATCCGCCCATGGCTCTCGGCGGTGCCGTCCCCGAGCCGCAGGACCCACTGCTCGGCGTGGTCCCGGTGGTAGGCCACCTCCTTGATGGCCTTCGCCGCCAGCTCCGCGAACCGGCCGTCCCCGGCGGCCAGCCGCTCGTACAGCAGGTGCTGGTAGACGGAGAAGTAGAGCTGGCGGGCGATGGTGTGGGCGAAGTCGCCGTTGGGCTGCTCGACCAGCTGGAGGTTGCGGAAGGCCCGCTCCTCGCGGAGGTAGGCCAGCTCGTCCTCGTCACCGACGAGCGAGAGCAGCACCCGCGCCTGTCCCAGCAGGTCCAGGGCGATGTTGGCGAGGGCCACCTCCTCCTCCAGGACGGGGGCGTGACCGGCCCACTCCCCCAGCCGGTGCGAGAGCACCAGCGCGTCGTCGCCGAGGGCGAGGGCGGCGCTCACAGGTGCTTCACCCCGTCCGGGATCTCGTAGAAGGTCGGGTGGCGGTAGGGCTTGTCCGCGGCCGGCTCGAAGAAGGAGTCCTTCTCGTCGGGCGAGGAGGCGGTGATCTCCGTGGACGGGACGACCCAGATCGAGACGCCCTCGGAGCGGCGGGTGTAGAGATCGCGCGCGTTGCGCAGGGCCATCTCGGCGTCGGGGGCGTGGAGGCTGCCCGCGTGGGTGTGGGAGAGCCCGCGCCGTGAGCGCACGAACACCTCCCACAGCGGCCAGTCGGTCGAGCTGCTCATGCCGTCTCCTCCACGGGCTGTGCGGGCTGTGCGGGCTGTGCCGTCCGGGCGGAGGGGGTGGTGTGCTTGGCGGCGTACGCGGCGGCCGCGTCCCGGACCCAGGCGCCCTCCTCGTGGGCCCTGCGCCGCTGGGTGATCCGCTGCTCGTTGCACGGGCCGTCGCCCTTCAGGACCTGCTGGAACTCCGTCCAGTCGATCGCGCCGAAGTCGTGCTGTCCGCGCACCTCGTTCCACCGGATGTCGGGGTCCGGCAGGGTGAGGCCCAGCGCCTCGGCCTGGGGCACGCAGATGTCCACGAAGCGCTGGCGCAGCTCGTCGTTGGAGTGCCGCTTGATCTTCCAGGCCATCGACTGCGCGGAGTGCGACGAGGCGTCGTCGGGCGGACCGAACATCATCAGGGACGGCCACCACCAGCGGTCCACCGCGTCCTGGGCCATCGCGTGCTGGGCCTCGGTGCCCCGGCTGAGGGCGAGGAGCAGCTCGTACCCCTGGCGCTGGTGGAAGGACTCCTCCTTGCAGATGCGGACCATCGCGCGGGCGTAGGGGCCGTAGGAGCAGCGGCAGAGCGGCACCTGGTTGGTGATGGCCGCGCCGTCCACCAGCCAGCCGATCGCGCCGACGTCGGCCCAGGTCAGGGTGGGGTAGTTGAAGATCGATGAATAGCGCTGGCGGCCCGCGTGGAGCTTGTCCAGCAGCTCCTCGCGGCTGGTGCCGAGCGTCTCGGCCGCGCTGTAGAGATACAGGCCGTGCCCTGCCTCGTCCTGGACCTTGGCCATCAGGATCGCCTTGCGGCGCAGCGAGGGCGCGCGGGTGATCCAGTTGGCCTCGGGCTGCATCCCGATGATTTCCGAGTGGGCGTGCTGGGCCATCTGGCGGACCAGCGTGGCCCGATAGGCCTCGGGCATCCAGTCGCGCGGCTCGATGCGGTCGTCGGCGGCCACCGCCGCGTCGAAGGCGGCGAGGAGCGCCGCGTCGGCCGCCTCCGGGGCGGTGCCCGGACCCGCCTCCGTCCCTGCCGCCTTCGCCGTGCCTGAGGTGCTCTGCGTCTTCTGGTCCGCAGTCACTGCCGCCATCCCGGGCTCCCTACCGACCGATCGTTCGGTTCACTGGCTTCAATGGTCGGTCGGAGGCCCGTAGGGTGTCAACCCTGTGGATGACCGAGCGGTGATCGATGGTGAGCGGGGCGGGATGGGTGCGGACCACGACGGAGGCTCCGGCAGCGGGGTGTCCGGGAGCGTGCACGAGGACGTCCGGCCCCAGGCGGCGAGCCACCCCTCCGCGGAACCGGACGCTCCGCCGCCGGCCCCCGAGCCCCCCGGGGCCGTCCCCGGCATAGCCGGCCTCCCGTTCGGCCACCAGCTCGTCGCCGCCCTGGCCCTGGCCCTCATCGGGCTCCTGGCCTGCGCACACGTGGCGATGGTCTTCCTGCACGTGGCCCCGTCCAACACGGTGACCAAGCAGCACGGGAAGACGGTCGACGACTGGATCTACCCGGAGTTCGAACAGAACTGGAAGCTCTTCGCCCCCAACCCGCTGCAGCAGAACATCGCCGTCCACGTCCGCGCCGAGGTGGCCGGGGCCGACGGACGCCGCACCACCGACTGGATCAGCCTCAGCCGCGAGGACGGCGACGCGATACGCGGCAGCCTCCTCCCCAGCCATGTGCACCAGAACGAGCTGCGCCGGGGCTGGGACTTCTACCTGAACTCGCACGACGAGCAGGACAAGCCCAACGGGCTGCGCGGCGAACTCTCCGAGCGCTACATCCGGCGCATCGCGATGCTGCGGCTCGACGGTCGCGATCTGGGCGGTACGGTCGAACGCATCCAGCTGAGGTCGGCCTCCAGCCTGGTCGCCCCGCCCCCGTGGTCCGGCGAGAAGGCCGGCACCCCGCCGAGCTACCGCGTCCTGCCCTGGTGGGACGTGACCCCCGACGATCTGCCCGCACCGCGTGACGCGGCGCGCGGCGAGGAGGGGGAGAAGTGACCGCCACCCCGCCCACCCCACCGCACCCGGACCGGCCTGCCCCGGCCCACGAGGCCCCGGCACACAGCGCCCCGGGCCAGGCCCCGGCCTACACCCCGGCGCACGCCCCGCGCCCCGGCCCGCGGCAGGACCGGGTCGGGGCCGCCGGAGCCGCGCTCGCCCGAGGCCTCCAGCGCATCACCGCGTCGGCCCTCGGCCCGTACCAGAGCGCCGTCATCCGGATCGGGTTCGCCGCCACGTACCTCTTCTTCCTGCTGCGCGAGGTGCCGCACCGCCACGAGCTGTACGGCCCCGACAGCCCGTGGCACTGGGACCTTGCCCGGCAGCTCACGGCGGGCAACGAGGCCTTCTCCGTCCTGCTCTGGACGGACAACGCGCTCTGGTTCGAGGCGGTCTACGCGCTCACCGTGCTCTCCGCCGCCGCCCTGCTGCTGGGGTGGCGCACCCGGACGATGTCGGTCCTCTTCATGGTCGGCGTGCTCTCCGTACAGAACCGCAGCGTCTTCATGGGCGACGGCGGCGACAACGTCATCCACCTGATGGCGATCTACCTCGTGCTGACGCGGTGCGCCCAGGTCTGGTCGCTGGACGCCCGGCGCGCGGCCCGGAAGGCCGAGCGGGCCGCCGTGGGGCTGCCGCCCCGGCGGGACGCCGTGGGCCCGGTCCTCTGGGCGCTGCTGGGCCCGGTCCTGATCGTCGCCACCGTGATGGACGGGCTCGGCGGGACCTGGTGGCTGCGGGTGCTGCTCTGGCTGCTCTGGCTCTCCGCCGCGGCCTGGTGGTACGTGGACCGGCACGCGCCCCGGGGACCGCTCCGCTCCCTGCTCGACGTGCTGGCCAACCTCGTGCACAACGCGGCGCTCGTCGTGATCATGATCGAGGTCTGCCTGATCTACGCGACCGCCGGCTGGTACAAGATCCAGGGCTCGCGCTGGCAGGACGGCACCGCGCTCTACTACCCGCTCAAGCTCGACTACTTCACCCCGTGGCCCGCCCTGTCGGACGTGCTCGCCTCCAGCGGGCTCGTGGTGATGGTGCTGACGTACGCGACGGTCATCGTCCAGGTGGCGTTCCCGTTCACCCTGTTCAACCGGCGGCTCAAGAACGTCCTGCTGGTCATGATGATCGGTGAGCACGCGGGGATCGCCCTGCTGCTGGGGCTGCCGTTCTTCTCGATGGCGATGATCGCGGCGGACGCGGTGTTCCTGCCGACGGTCTTCCTGCTCTGGCTGGGCCGCCGGGCCACGCTGGGCCGGGAGCGGTTGCTCGGACTGCTGCCGGGACGGTCGCGCTCCCCCGAGGGCGGCCCGCCGGAGGTGCCCGCCGCCCGCTCGGCACCCGAGCACCGCGGCGGCACGGGGAAGGAACGCGGCGGTACGGGGGAGGCCCCGCCGCACGGCACCGGCGGGGGCCATACGCTCGTCGGGTGAGCAGCGAGCCCGGCAGCACCGGCGGTACCCCAGAGCCCCTTCAGTACGACGACGGCTACGGCCAGGAGATCGGCGTCGGCCCGCACCCGCTGCCGTGGCCCGAGGGCGAGCGGTACGACCCCGAGCTGCTGGCCCACGGCGACCGGCGCAACGTCGGAGACGCCTACCGCTACTGGACGCGCGAGGCGATCGTCGCGGACCTGGACCTGCGGCGCCACGACTTCCATGTGGCCGTGGAGAACTGGGGCCACGACTTCAACATCGGCTCCGTCGTCCGGACCGCCAACGCCTTTATGGCCAAGGAGATCCACATCGTGGGCCGGCGGCGCTGGAACCGGCGCGGCGCCATGGTCACCGACCGCTACCAGCATGTGCGCCACCACCCGGACACGGCGGACCTGACCGCCTGGGCGGCGGCCGAGGAGCTGCCGATCATCGGGATCGACAACCTCCCCGGCGCCGTACCGCTGGAGCGGACCGAGCTGCCGCGCCGCTGTGTGCTGCTGTTCGGGCAGGAGGGGCCGGGGCTGACCGAGGAGGCGCGCGAGCATGCCTCGATGGTGTGCTCGATCGCCCAGTTCGGATCGACCCGCTCCATCAACGCGGGGGCCGCGGCGGCCATCGCGATGCACGCCTGGGTGCAGCGCTACGCCGACATCCCCGACCCCCGCCGGTAGGACGCCTACGCCTGGCGGCGGACCTCCACCACGCGGAAGCGGTTGGCGACGAAGGCCGCGTCGCACAGGGCCGCGTTGGCCGCCGGGTTGCCGCCGGAGCCGTGGAAGTCGGAGAAGGCGGCCGTCTGGTTGACGTAGACCCCGCCGGTCAGGTTCAGCGAGAGCTGGGCCGACTCGTCCAGGCAGACGTCCTCGATCGCCCGCTCCACCTCGGGGGAGGTGGTGTAGGCGCCGACGGTCATGGCGCCCTTCTCACGGATCGTGCGGCGCAGCAGCTCCAGGGCCGCGTCCGTCGACTCGACCGCCACGGCGAAGGAGACCGGGCCGAAGCACTCCGAGAGGTACGCCGCGTCCTCGTCGGTCTTCGTCCCGTCGAGCTTGACGACGACCGGCGTACGGACGACGGCGTCGGGGAACTCGGCGTTGGCGACCGCACGGGAGGGGAGCGCCACCTCGCCCAGCTCACCGGCGGCCTCGACCCGGGCCTTGACGTCCGGGTTGACCAGGGCGCCGAGCAGGGCCGCCGCGCGGGCGTCGTCGCCCAGGAGGCCGTTGACGGCCGCCGCGATGTCGGAGACCACCTCGTCGTACGACTTGGGTCCGGCGTCCGTGGTGATGCCGTCGCGGGGGATCAGCAGGTTCTGCGGGGTGGTGCACATCTGGCCGCTGTAGAGGGAGAGCGAGAACGCCACGTTGGCGAGCAGGCCACGGTAGTCGTCGGTGGAGTCGACGACGATCGTGTTGACGCCGGCCTTCTCCGTGTAGACCTGCGCCTGGCGGGCGTTGGCCTCCAGCCAGTCGCCGAAGGCGGTGGAGCCCGTGTAGTCGATGATGCGGATCTCGGGGCGGACCGCGAGGCTCTTGGCGATGCCCTCGCCGGGGCGCTCGGCGGCGAGCGCGACCAGGTTGGGGTCGAAGCCCGCCTCGGCCAGCACCTCACGGGCGATCCGGACGGTCAGCGCGAGCGGCAGCACGGCCCTCGGGTGCGGCTTCACCAGCACCGGGTTGCCGGTGGCGAGCGAGGCGAACAGGCCCGGGTAGCCGTTCCACGTGGGGAAGGTGTTGCAGCCGATGACCAGCGCGATCCCGCGCCCGGACGTGGTGAACGTCTTCGTCAGCTTCAGCGGGTCGCGCTTGCCCTGGGGCTTGGACCAGTCGGCGCTCCCGGGGGTGCGGGTCTGCTCCTGGTAGGCGTACGCGACGGCCTCCAGACCGCGGTCCTGCGCGTGCGGGCCGCCCGCCTGGAACGCCATCATGAAGGCCTGGCCGCTGGTGTGCATGACCGCGTGGGCCAGCTCGTGGGTACGGGCGCTGATCCGCGACAGGACCTCCAGACAGACCAGGGCCCGGGTCTCGGGGCCCGCCGCCCGCCAGGCGGCCGTGCCGGACTTCATGGCCGGGAGCAGGACGTCGATGTCGGCGTGCGGATACTCCACGCCGAGCTCGGGCCCGTACGGCGAGACCTCCCCGCCCGTCCAGCCGTCGGTGCCCGGCTGGTCCAGGTCGAACCGGGTGTTCAGCACCGCGTCGAACGCGGCCTTGCCCTCGGCCGCGCCCAGGCTGCCCGGCGCGCCGCCCTCGCCGTACGCCTTCGGGTGCTCGGGGTGCGGCGACCAGTACGCGCGCGTACCGATCGTTTCGAGGGCCTGGTCGAGCGTGGGCCGGTGGGTCTCGGACAGCTGCTGGGGGGTGAGCGCGGCGGCCATGGCGGACCAACTCCTCATCGAGCCGGGCAGGGACGTACGGACGGAGTCAGAGTAACCGAACGATCGGTCGGGACAAGGGGCCCTCGGGGAACCTGTGGACAACTTCGTCGGTCCCCGCCTGTGCGGGGCCGGTCCCTCATGGGGGAGGATCGCGGACATGACCACGGCCAAGCGGGACACGTACACCCCGGAGAGTCTGCTCACCGTCGCCGTCCGTGTCTTCAACGAGCGCGGTTACGACGGCACCTCCATGGAGCACCTCTCCAAGGCGGCGGGCATCTCCAAGTCCTCCATCTACCACCATGTGGCGGGCAAGGAGGAGCTGCTGCGCCGGGCCGTGAGCCGGGCGCTCGACGGGCTCTTCGCGGTCCTCGACGAGCCGGGGGCGCAGCGCGGGCGCGCGATCGAGCGGGTCGAGTACGTCACGCGCCGGACCGTCGAGGTGCTGATGGCGGAGGTCCCGTA
Source organism: Streptomyces araujoniae (assembly GCF_050871195.1). Taxonomy (NCBI): domain Bacteria; kingdom Bacillati; phylum Actinomycetota; class Actinomycetes; order Kitasatosporales; family Streptomycetaceae; genus Streptomyces; species Streptomyces araujoniae. The sequence continues at coordinate 3,864,695 of NZ_CP194070.1, read as the reverse complement.
CGTCACGCTGCTGCTGCGGGTGCGCGGCAACACGAAGACCGAGCGCTGGGCGCTGGAGCGGCGGCGCGAGTTCGACCACCGGGTGGCGGAGCTGATGAAGGCCGCCGTGGCCGAGGGCGATCTCCGCGCCGATGTGGACATACGCCTGGCCACCCGGCTGCTCTTCGGCATGGTCAACTCGCTGGTCGAGTGGTACCGGCCGCAGCCGGGCGGCTTCCCGGGCGAGGAGCAGCTCGCGGACACCGTGGTCCAGCTCGCCTTCGAGGGGATGCGGGCGACCGGCGACCAGCACCGCTGAGCCCGCGCCCGGCGGGTGGGCCCGGCCGGATGGTCAGGCCAGCTCCGCCGGGTGGTCCGGGCGGGGGCCGAGGTCCGTCTCCTCGAAGACCAGCAGCGTGCGGGTCGAGAGCACCTCGGGGATCGACTGGATCCGGGTGAGGACCAGCTCGCGCAGCGCCCGGTTGTCGGGCGTGTGCACCAGCAGCAGGACATCGAAATCCCCGCTGACCAGCGCGATGTGTGTGGCCCCCGGCAGCGCCTGGAGCTGCTCGCGCACGGTGCGCCAGGAGTTCTGCACGATCTTGAGCGTGATGTACGCCGACGCGCCCTGCCCGGCCCGCTCGTGGTCCACCCGCGCCCCGAAACCCCGGATCACGCCGTCCTCCACCAGGCGGTTGATCCGGGCGTAGGCGTTGGCGCGCGAGACATGGACCCGCTCGGCCACCGACCGTATCGAGGCGCGGCCGTCCGTCTGGAGGATGCGCAGGATGTCGCGGTCGATGGCGTCCAGGGGGCGTGCGGGCGGGAGCGCGACCGCCTCCGGGCCGGGCGGTGCGGGCGGCGGTGCCGCGGCCGGGGACGGCGCCGCCGGAGGTCCGGGGCGGCCGGGGTCCTCACCCGTTCCGGCCATTTGTTCAGCTGCCATCTGCCCGCGCCTCCCCGAAGTGGACGACCTGCCTCTATCTCAGGCTGTGGAGAACCGTTTGTCCACAGGGTGAAGGTGCCTGTAGCCAAAATGCGCCCGCGACCGAACAATCGGTAGGTGAGGCACACCACACCGGTGCCTCGCACGCCCCGCGACACCCTCGCGACATCTCTTGACATCCCGTTCCATATCGACACCCTCGATCTCTTGATCTCCACCGATGCCTGGAGGTGCTTTCCATGACGGTCCAAGAGCTGCCCGGCGCGGCCGCCTACCGGCCCACGCCGCCCCCGGCCTGGAAGCCGATCACCGACCCCGCCCCGCTGCTCCCGGACCCGGAGCCCTACCGGGTGCTCGGCACGGACGCGGTCGCGGACGTCGACCCCGAGCTGCTGCTGAGGCTCCACGCCGAGCTGGTCCGCGGCCGGCGCTACAACACGCAGGCCACCGCACTGACCAAGCAGGGCCGCCTGGCCGTCTACCCCTCCAGCACCGGTCAGGAGGCGTGCGAGATCGCCGCCGCCCTGGTGCTCGAAGAGCGGGACTGGCTCTTCCCCAGCTACCGGGACACGCTGGCCGCCGTGGCGCGCGGCCTCGACCCGGTCGAGGCGCTGACCCTGCTGCGCGGTGACCGGCACACCGGCTACGACCCGCACGAGCACCGCATCGCCCCGCTCTGCACCCCGCTCGCCACCCAGCTCCCGCACGCGGTGGGGCTGGCCCACGCCGCCCGGCTCAAGGGCGACGACGTGGTGGCGCTCGCCATGGTCGGGGACGGCGGCACCAGCGAGGGCGACTTCCACGAGGCGCTGAACTTCGCGGCCGTCTGGAAGGCCCCCGTGGTCTTCCTCGTCCAGAACAACGGCTTCGCCATCTCCGTGCCGCTCGCCAAGCAGACGGCCGCCCCCTCCCTCGCCCACAAGGCCGTGGGATACGGGATGCCCGGCCGCCTGGTCGACGGCAACGACGCGGCCGCCGTGCACCAGGTGCTCGGCGAGGCCGTGGCCCGGGCCCGGCGGGGGGAGGGCCCCACGCTGATCGAGGCCGTCACCTACCGGATGGACGCCCACACCAACGCCGACGACGCCACCCGCTACCGGGTCGACAGCGAGGTCGAGGCCTGGCGGGCGCACGACCCCGTCCAGCTCATCGAGCGCGAGCTGACCGAGCGCGGGCTCCTCGACGACGAGGGCATCGAGCGGGCCAAGGAGGCCGCCGAGCGCATGGCCGCCGCCCTCCGCGACCGGATGAACGCCGACCCGGAGCTGGCGCCGATGGACCTCTTCACCCATGTCTACGCGGAGCAGACCAGCCAGCTCCGCGAGCAGGCCGCCGCCCTGCGCGCCGAGCTGGACGCCGAGCAGGACCACGAGCACAGCGCGGAGGAAGGCCGATGACCACGGCGGCGACCAGGGCCGGCACCCGTACGGCGAAGGCGAAACCGGCCACCATGGCCCAGGCCCTCGGGCGCGCCCTGCGCGACTCGATGGCCGAGGACCCGGCCGTGCACGTGCTCGGTGAGGACGTCGGCACCCTGGGCGGGGTCTTCCGGATCACCGACGGCCTGGCCAAGGAGTTCGGTGACGACCGGTGCACCGACACCCCGCTGGCCGAGGCGGGCATCCTCGGGGCGGCGGTCGGCATGGCGATGTACGGGCTGCGGCCCGTGGTGGAGATGCAGTTCGACGCGTTCGCCTACCCGGCGTTCGAGCAGCTGATGAGCCACGTCGCCAAGATGCGCAACCGCACCGGGGGCGCCATGCCGCTCCCCATCACCGTGCGCGTGCCCTACGGCGGCGGCATCGGCGGGGTCGAGCACCACAGCGACTCCTCCGAGGCCTACTACATGGCCACCCCCGGCCTCCACGTCGTCACCCCGGCCACGGTGGACGACGCCTACGGACTGCTCCGGGCCTCCATCGCCTCGGACGACCCGGTGGTCTTCCTGGAGCCCAAGCGGCTCTACTGGTCCAAGGCCGACTGGTCGCCGGAGGCCCCGGCCGCCGTCGAGCCGATCGGCAAGGCCGTGGTCCGCCGCACCGGGCGCAGCGCCACGCTGATCACGTACGGCCCGTCCCTGCCGGTCTGTCTGGAGGCGGCCGAGGCCGCCGTCGCGGAGGGCTGGGACCTCGAAGTCGTGGACCTGCGCTCGCTGGTGCCGTTCGACGACGAGACGGTGGCCGCCTCGGTGCGGCGCACCGGACGCGCGGTCGTCGTCCACGAGTCCCCCGGCTTCGGCGGCCCCGGCGGCGAGATCGCGGCCCGGATCACCGAGCGGTGCTTCCACCATCTGGAGGCCCCGGTGCTGCGGGTGGCGGGCTTCGACATCCCGTATCCCCCGCCCATGCTGGAGCGGCACCACCTGCCGGGCGTGGACCGGGTGCTCGACGCGGTGGCCCGGTTGCAGTGGGAGGCGGACAGCTGATGGCCCAGGTCCTCGAATTCAAGCTGCCGGACCTCGGTGAGGGGCTGACCGAGGCCGAGATCGTGCGCTGGCTGGTGGAGGTCGGCGATGTCGTCGCCATCGACCAGCCCGTCGTCGAGGTCGAGACGGCCAAGGCGATGGTGGAGGTGCCGTGCCCGTACGGGGGTGTGGTGACCGCCCGGTTCGGTGAGGAGGGTTCCGAACTCCCGGTCGGCGCACCGCTGCTGACGGTCGCGGTGGGGGCGACGGAGGCACCTGCCTCTCCGGCCCCCTCGGCCGCCCCCGGCACCTCGGCTTCCGGGGCTTCGCCGGTGGACGCGCCTGCCGATGAGTCCTCCGCCGGGTCCGGGAACGTGCTCGTGGGGTACGGGACCGGAGCCCCGGCGGCCCGGCGTCGGCGCATCCGGCCGGAGCGGGTCGCCGCGCCCGCGCCTGTGGTCCAGCCCGAGCCGGTGCCGGTGGCCGTGCCCGCCGCGGCCGGTGAGGTGAACGGCCGGCAGGGGCCCGTGGCCGTGGTCTCACCGCTGGTGCGGCGGCTGGCCCGCCAGCACGAGATCGACCTGTGGCGGCTGACGGGCTCCGGCCCCGACGGGCTGATCCTGCGGGCCGATGTGGACTCCGCGATCCGGGAGGCCGAGGAGGCCGCGCGGGCACGGACCCTTACGGCTCCCGCCGAGCCCGTCGTGGAGGAGGTTCCGACGGCGGGTACGGCAGTACCGGCCGCTGCCGCCGAGCGGATTCCGCTGCGCGGGGTCCGGGGAGCGGTCGCGGACAAGCTGTCGCGCAGCCGGAGCGAGATCCCGGACGCCACCTGCTGGGTCGACGCGGACGCCACCGAGCTGATGGCCGCCCGCGCCGCGATGAACGCCGCGTCGGGTCCGTCCGGCGGGCCCAAGGTCTCCGTCCTGGCGCTGCTGGCCCGGATCTGCACGGCGGCGCTGGCCCGCTACCCCGAGCTGAACGCCACCGTGGACACCGCCGCGCGCGAGATCGTGCGGCTGCCCGGCGTGCACCTCGGGTTCGCGGCGCAGACCGAGCGGGGCCTCGTCGTCCCGGTGGTCCGCGACGCGCACACCCGCAACGCCGAGTCGATCGGGGCCGAGATCGCCCGGCTGACCGAGCTGGCCCGGACCGGGAAGCTCAGCCCGGCCCAGCTGACCGGCGGCACGTTCACGCTGAACAACTACGGGGTGTTCGGGGTCGACGGCTCGACGCCGATCATCAACCACCCCGAAGCGGCGATGCTCGGTGTCGGCCGGATCATGCCCAAGCCGTGGGTGCACAACGGTGAGCTGGCCGTCCGTCAGGTCGTCCAGCTCTCGCTCACCTTCGACCACCGGGTGTGCGACGGCGGAACGGCCGGGGGCTTCCTCCGGTACGTCGCCGACTGCGTGGAGCAGCCCGCGGTGCTGTTGCGCACCCTGTAGGGCCTGTTCGTCGCCCTGCCGGGCCCGCGGTACGCGGGGCGGGCTCGGACGTGCCCCTCCGGACCGGCTCCGCCGGCCACCCCGGAGGGGCCGTCGGCCGACCGGTCCGCCCATACTCGACGTATGACCGCCTACGACGTGATCGTCCTCGCCGGCGGGGCCGCCAAGCGGCTCGGCGGCGCCGACAAGCCCGCTGTGCGGGTCGGCGGCCGTGCGCTGCTCGACCGGGTGCTCGCCGCCTGCTCCGGCGCGGGCGCCACCGTCGTGGTGGGCGGCCGCAGGCCCACCTCCCGACCGGTCGTCTGGACCCGCGAAGTCCCGGAGGGCGGCGGCCCGTTGGCGGCGCTCGGTGCGGGCGTGCGGCTGACGACGGCGGAGCGGGTGCTCGTGCTCTCCGCCGACCTGCCGTTCCTGGGCCCCGCCACGGTCGACGCGCTGCTCGCCGCCGCCGGTGAGGGCGGCGGGGAGGGCGCGCTCTGCACCGACCCCGACGGTCGCGACCAGCCGCTCCTCGCCGTCTACCGCGCGGAGCCGCTCCGCCGGGAGCTGGCCCTGCTCGCCACCGAGCACGGCTCTCTCGCGGGTCTGCCGCTCCGGCTGCTGACCGGGGAGCTGGACCTCGCCCGGGTCGATGCCGGGCCCCATGCCGCGTTCGACTGCGACACTTGGGAGGACATCGCCGCCGCCCGCGCCCGGATCAGGGAGCATGGGGCCGTGCTGGACGAATGGATCACCTCGGTCAAGAACGAACTGGGAATCGAGCTCGACGTCGACACCGACGTCCTGCTCGACCTCGCCCGCGACGCCGCGCACGGGGTCGCGCGGCCCGCCGCACCGCTCACGACCTTCCTGGTCGGCTACGCGGCCGCCCGGGCGAGCGCGGCGGCCGCCGGTCCGGAGGAAGCCGCGGCGGCGGTCGCGGAGGCGGCCCGCAAGGCCACCGCGCTCGCCCTGCGCTGGGAGGCGGAGGCGGCGGAGGAGCGGCCCCGCGCGGAGCCGAGCGGTGAAGGGACCGGGACGCCATGACCGGGGACGGCCTTTCCGGCGGCGATCTGTTCGACGGGGGTGACGATCAGTTCGGCGGTGACGGCCCGTCCGGTGCCGACCGCCTGTCCGGTGCTGACCGCCCGTCCGGCCGCGAGGCTTCCCGTGGCGGTAGCGGTCCGATCGGCCCGACCGGTCCGGCCGGAACCACCGGCCCCACGGCCCCGCCCGGAACCACCGGACCCGACACCGCCGAGGCGCGTGCGGCGGAGGCCGAAGAGCTGGCCGTCGAACAGGCGTTGGCGCTGGTGGGCTGCGGCTCCCAGGCCCCCGGACACGACCGCACCCGGGCCACCGGCCGCACGCCCGGCCGGTCCGGCGACCGGACGAACGGCCCGGCACCGCGCGGCCAGGCACCCACCGGGGGCACGGGGGCGACGGACGAGCCGGGCCCGTCCCCGTACGCGGTCCCCTCTCCGTACACCGAATCCGCACCCGGCAGCCCAGCACCCGGCAGCCCCGCAGCCGCCGCTCCCGGCTCCCGGCCCACCGACGAACCCGCGTCCGCACCCGCTTCCGCCCCGAGGTCCCCCGTTGTGGACCTGCCCTGGGAGCGGGCGCGGGCCGTCGCCGCGCGGGCCGGGCGGGGCGGGCCGCGGGCCGTGGTGCGGCTGGCGCTCGACCGGGCCCTGGGGCATGTGCTGGCCGAGCCGCTCGCCGCCCTCACCGACCTGCCGTCCTTCGACACCTCGGCCATGGACGGCTGGGCCGTCGCGGGACCCGGCCCGTGGACGTACGACGAGGGCGCGGGCCTCCTCGCCGGGGGGCAGGACGCCCGGCTCCCCGACGGCACCGCCGTACGCATCGCCACCGGCGCCCGTACGCCCGCCGACACCACCGCGGTCATCCGCAGCGAGCACGCCCACGCCGACCCGGCCCGGCGGCTGCTCTCCGCCCGGCGTCCCGTCGTCACCGGCCAGGACATCCGCCCCCGGGGCCAGGAGTGCCGTACGGGCGACCAGTTGGTCCCGGCCGGCACCGTGGTCACCCCGGCGGTGCTCGGGCTCGCCGCGGCCGCCGGGTACGACGCCCTCCCCGCCGTCCCCCGCCCCCGCGTCGACGTCCTCGTCCTCGGTGACGAACTCCTCGCCTCGGGCCTCCCGCACGACGGCCTGATCCGCGACGCCCTCGGCCCCCTGCTCGCCCCCTGGCTGCGGGCCCTGGGCGCCGAGGTCTCCGCCCCCCGCCGCCTCGGGGACGACGCCGAAGCCCTGCGTACGGCCCTCACCTCCTCCGACGCCGACGTGATCATCACCACCGGGGGCACCGCCTCCGGCCCGGTCGACCATGTCCACCCCGTGCTGGCAGCCCTCGGCGCCGAACTGCTCGTCCACGGCGTCGCCGTACGCCCCGGCCACCCCATGCTCCTGGCGCGGCTCTCGCCCGACGGTCCCCACCTCGTCGGCCTCCCCGGCAACCCGCTCGCCGCCGTGTCCGGGCTCCTGACCCTCGCGGAACCGCTGCTGGCGGGGCTCGCGGGCCGCCCGGCCCAGGACGCCTACCGGGCGCTCGTCCACGCCGATGTGCCGGGCCATCCGCATGACACCCGCCTCGTCCCCGTGGTCCACCGCGCGGACCGGGCGGGCGGGCGGGACCATGTGGCGCCCCTGCGCTACAACGGGCCCGCCATGCTGCGCGGGATCGCCGCGGCGGACGGGTTGGCCGTGGTGCCCGCCGGCGGGGTACGGTCCGGCACCGAGGTGGAGATCCTCGATCTCCCATGGGCCCCGGCGACGCCGTGGACGGAAGGGTGTTTCACGTGAAACTTCCCGGCCACGACGCGATGGCCAGGCGGGCGGACGAGCATGTCGTCCCCACCCGTGTGATGCTGCCCCGCCGGGTCGTCGACGGCCCGGCGCGCCAGGTCGGCAAGCGGCTTCTGATGGCGCTGCTCGTGCTGGCCGCGACGGTGCTCATCGTCTGGCTCGACCGCGCGGGCTACAACGACAACGCCGACGGCAAGGTCGATCTGCTCGACGCGGTGTACTACGCCACGGTCACCCTTTCCACCACGGGGTACGGGGACATCACCCCGTACAGCGACGGGGCCCGGCTGATCAATGTGGTGCTCGTGACACCGCTGCGCGTGATGTTCCTGATCATCCTGGTCGGCACCACCCTCGAAGTCCTCACGGAACGGACCCGCGAGGACTTCCGGCTGAAGCGTTGGAGATCCAACTTGCGTGACCACACCGTCGTCGTCGGCTTCGGGACCAAGGGCCGGTCGGCGATCCAGACCCTCTGCGCCACCGGCCTGCCGAAGGAACAGATCGTCATCGTCGACCCGGCCTCCAAGGTGATCGAGGCCGCCAACGCCGAGGGGTTCACCGGCGTGGTCGGCGACGCCACCCGCAGCGATGTGCTCCTGCGGGCCGAACTCCAGAAGGCGCGTCAGATCATCATCGCCACCCAGCGCGACGACACCGCCGTGCTGGTAGCCCTGACCGCGCGTCAGCTGAACCGGGGCGCCAAGATCGTGGCGGCGGTCCGCGAGGAGGAGAACGCGCCCCTGCTGCGCCAGTCCGGCGCCGATGCGGTGATCACCAGCGCGAGCGCCGCCGGGCGGCTGCTCGGCCTCTCCGTCCTCAGCCCGAGCGCGGGCACGGTGATGGAGGACCTGATCCAGCAGGGCAGCGGCCTCGATCTCATCGAGCGGCCGGTCATAAAGGCCGAGGTGGGCAAGAGCGTCCGGGAGACCGAGGATCTGGTGGTCAGCGTGTTGCGTGGGCACCGGCTGCTCGGTTACGACGACCCGGCGGCCAGCCCGTTGCAGCTGACGGACCGGGTCATCACCATCGTCCGGGCCACCCCGCCGCCCGGCTCCGGACCCTCCGGCCCGTCCCTGCCCCACCTGCCGATGTCGCCGCACCACCGGCCCTGAGGAACGCGGGGAGACCCGGAGGCCGGAGGCCGCCCCGCCGAGCGGCGGCGCGTGGGACGGCACACGGACCGGCGCACGCACGGGTGGACGGCGGCGGGAGTAGCCTCGCGGCCATGCATGCGATCACGATCCCCGAACCCGGTGGCCCCGAGGCGCTCGTCTGGGCCGAGGTGCCCGATCCCGTACCCGGCGACGGCGAGGTCCTCGTCGAGGTCGTCGCCAGTGCCGTCAACCGTGCCGACGTCCTCCAGCGGCAGGGCTTCTACGACCCGCCGCCCGGCGCCTCCCCCTACCCCGGTCTGGAGTGCGCGGGACGCATCGCGGCGCTCGGTCCGGGGGTGACCGGCTGGGCGGTCGGGGACGCGGTGTGCGCACTGCTGTCGGGCGGCGGTTACGCGGAGAAGGTCGCCGTACCGGTGGGCCAGCTCCTCCCCGTACCGGACGGCGTGGAGCTGACCGTGGCGGCGGCGCTGCCCGAGGTCACCGCGACGGTCTGGTCGAACGTGTTCCTCATCTCCCATTTGCGCCCCGGGGAGACGGTGCTGATCCACGGCGGTTCCAGCGGGATCGGCACCATGGCGATCCAGCTGGCGAAGGCGGTCGGTGCCCGGGTGGCGGTCACGGCGGGCAGCCCGGAGAAGCTGGCCCGCTGCGCCGAGCTGGGGGCGGACATCCTGATCAACTACCGCGAGCAGGACTTCGTCGAGGAGGTGCGCGAGAACACCGCGGGGGCGGGGGCCGATGTCATCCTCGACATCGTCGGAGCCAAGTACCTGGACCGGAACGTCCAGGCGCTCGCCGTCAACGGCCGTCTGGCGATCATCGGCCTCCAGGGCGGAGTCAAGGGCGAGCTGAACCTCGGCGCCCTGCTGGCCAAGCGGGCCGCCGTCACCGCGACCTCCCTGCGGGGCCGCCCGCTCGCGGAGAAGGCCGCCATCGTCGCCGCCGTACGCGAGCATGTGTGGCCGCTGATCGCGGACGGGGTGGTCCGGCCCGTCGTGGACCGTACGGTGCCCATGGCGGACGCCGCCGAGGCGCACCGGGTGCTCGAATCCAGCACCCACGTCGGCAAGGTGCTGCTGGTCACGCCGGACGCGTAGCACCAGGCACGCGCGACGGCACGGACGCGCAGTGGCGCGAACGCATAGCGGCACCGGCCCGGAGCACCACGGACTCGGAGAAACACGGCGGCCCCGTGCGCACATCGAGGTGCGCACAGGGCCGCTGCCGGTCTGCTGTCGGATCTACAGGTACGGTCCCGAGCGGATCGGCCCGTGCGGGTCACCGCCGCCTTCCTCGTCCTCGTGGGCCATCCCGGGCGGCAGGGCGCGGCGCATCTGCTCCAGCTGGGCGCGGGCCGCCATCTGCTGGGCGAACAGCGCCGTCTGGATGCCGTGGAAGAGCCCCTCCAGCCACCCCACCAGCTGGGCCTGGGCGATCCGCAGCTCGGCCTCGGAGGGCACCGATTCGTTCGTGAACGGCAGGGAGAGCCGCTCCAGCTCCTCCACCAGCTCCGGCGCGAGACCGTCCTCCAGCTCCTTCACGGAGCTGGCGTGGATCTCCTTGAGCCGGACCCGGCTCGCCTCGTCGAGAGGGGCCGCCCTGACCTCTTCCAGAAGCTGCTTGATCATGCTGCCGATGCGCATGACCTTCGCGGGCTGTTCGACCATCTCCGTCACCGGGACCTCGCGCGACTCGTCGTCACTGGCACCGCCGCCGACAGCCATTCCGTCCTGGCCCACGACAAGGACCTGCGGGTGCTCCTGCGACCGGTCATTCCTCGGCATTTCCATGCCGCCATTGTCTCGCACACATGCCGTACACCACATTGGTGCCCCCGAAAACGGAAGATCCACCGTCTTCGGGGGCACCGGACGGGGGCGTCACCCCGCGCGCCGGGCCAGCTTCTGCCGGGAGCCGGTGAGGGCGGCCGCGAGCAGCCCGGCCAGCACCGGGACGGCCAGGGCCAGCAGCGCGATGGTCGGCCACGGCATCACGATCGGTGTGTACGCCGATTCCATCGGATCGGCCCGCATGGCCTTCAGCGCCTCCCGCAGGTCGGTCAGGCGCAGCGCGACCGCCGGGACGATCCCCGCCGCCGTCCCCAGCAGCACCCCGGTCAGGGCGACGACCAGGCACTGGAAGCCGGAGAGCGAGCGCCGGACGCCCGGAGGCGCGCCCACCGCGCTGAGCGTGGTGAGGTCGGCCTCCGCGTCGGCCTTGGAGAGCCCGGTGGTGATGGCCGCCGCGCCGAGCGTCACGACACCGGCGAAGAGGGCGAGGATCAGCAGGACCACCGCGTCGTCGTCCTGCTCGGCGGGGCTGTTGGTCCACACGTACGCCTGGTTGCCGGCCTGCTCCAGCGCCGCGTCGGCCGCCTGCCGCTCGGCGTCGGTCGGCTCGCGGGTCAGGGTGTGGACGGAGCCGGTCTCCTGGGAGTGCAGGCCGAGCCGGTCCGCGGTCTCCTGCGGCAGGACCATCCGGATGCCCGGCGTCGTCGCGTAGCTGTCCGGGGCGACGTACACCTTCAGCCGGTCCGTGGTGGTGCGGGGCTCGCCGGGGTGCCGGGCGCGGTTCTCCTTGTCGCGCTCGTTGTAGAGGTGGCGGGCGCGGAGCGTGATCTCGCCGTCCTTCGCGTACGCCGAGTTGAGCAGGACGGGGGTGCCGGCGGCGAGGGCCTTCGCGGCCTCCGGGTCGTCGAGCTTGACGTACGAGGTGAGCAGGGCGGTGTCCCCGATGACGATCTTGTTCTCGTCGTTGCCGAAGGCGATCGTGGTGGAGTCCTCGTCCACGCAGGCGGGCGAGTTCATCAGCCGCTTGTGCTCGTCGGCCGAGATCCGCAGGGCGAGTTCCTTGGCGCCCTCGCCCTTCAGCGGGCAGGAGTGGCCCTCCCCGGTGGGTTTGACGATCTCCAGGGTCCCGCAGCCGTTCTCCTCCTCGTAGTACACGGAGCAGTCACTGCCCGCCCAGGCCCGGCCGACCCGGGCTGGCGCCCCGCTGACGGGATAGTGCTGCTCGACGGCGGCCCGTGCGCGGGAGAGGTCGGTCTTCTCCGCGGTGTCGGCGGCCAGCAGGGCGGCGGTGCCCGCGGTGAGGTTGGGCCGGTGGTCGTAGGCTTGCTCGGCGGTGGTGCTGGCGGTGTACGTGGCGATGGCGACGCTGCCCGCGACGGCGGCCATCACGGCGGCCACGGCCGGTGCGGTACGGCCCCGGTTGCGGGCCGCGTCGCGCAGGGCGATCCGGGGTGTCAGCGGCAGCCGGCGGCCGAGCCGGCCGAGGAAGCCGACGATGACCGGGATGCAGCCGAGAAGACCCAGTTCGGCGAGGACGGAGCCGCCCGTGACCAGCCGGGTGTTGCCGCTCAGACCGCCGTACACGGCGAGGGCGGTCCCGCCCGCGAGCACGACCGCGCCGACGACCGGCAGGACGCGGGAGCCGCGACGGGCGCCGCGGCGGCCGGTGAGCGACTCCAGGACGGACTGGCGGCCCGCCACGATCGCCGGGGCGAGCGCGGCGAGGACGCCGGTGACCAGGCCGAGTACGGCGATGGCCAGGATCTCCCAGGGGTGGACGGTCAGTTCGCCGAAGCGGCGGCCGCTGAACTCCTCGATCATCGGGCGGAAGAGGACGGTGAGGCCGAATCCGGCCCCGACCCCGACGACCGCACCGACCCCGCCGAGCACCGCACCGCCCGCGAGCACCACGGCCCGGACCTGGCCGCGGGTACCGCCGCACGAGCCGACCAGCCCCAGCTGCCGACGGGACCGTCGGGCCCCCACGGCGAAGGCGGGTCCGGCCAGCAGCACGATCTCCAGCAGGGCCATCGAGGCCACGGTGAGGACCGCCGCGGTCAGCTCGGCGTCGCTGCCCGTCCAGCTCCGCGCGTACGCGGCCATGGGGACGTCGGAGTCCGGCGGCGGGTCCAGGGCGACCTGGCGGGCCCGTACGACCACGCCCTTCTCGTTGGCGGCGAGAATGTCCGGCCAGGTCACCCCTGCCCCGGGCGGCCCCTGGACCAGCCACTTCACACCGTTCGCCTGGGGCGGCAGGACCTTCCGGTCACCGTCGGCGGTCTTCTGCCAGGGGGCGATGACCGCGCCGGGCACGGCGAACAGGTACTCGTCCTTCAGCCGGGCGGGCAGTTCCACCGCGCCGGTGAGGGTGTACTCCTGCTGGGGGCCGCGCACGGTGATGCGGTCACCGACGGAGAGCCCGGACGCGTCGAGGAACGCCTCGGTCGCCGCCATCTCGTCCGCGGCCCGCGGGTAGGCGCCCTCGGTGAGTTCGACCCGGCCGCGCAGCATCGGGTCCGCGACGGCCAGTTCGGTGATCTGGGTGTCGGTGATGCCGTGACGGGTCGTCACGGAGGCGGGCACGGACTGCTCGGTGAGGGAGCGGGAGCCCTTCGGGAAGGTCGCCGGTACGTCGACGGGCTTCCGCTCGTCCGTGTAGAACGTCTCCGGGGCGCCCTCGGGCGTCTGCCACATGATGCCGTCGGGCATCTGCCAGAGCGGGACCGGGCCCATCCCCGGGTCCGTGAAGAGGGCGTCCGCCGCGCCCAGATCCGCCGTCAGGTCCTCCGCGGCGGTGGGCAGGGCGGAGCGGTACGTCAGATCGGCGGCGGTCACACCGAGGACGGGCAGGGCGATCATCGCGACGACGAGGGCGCTGCGGCCCTTGGCGCGCAGTGCGTCGCGCCGGGCTATGCGGAAGGCGGCGCGCCAGCCGGAGAAGGGGCTCACTCGGCGGTCCCGGGGGTTCCGGTGGAGCCGTCGCCCCGGTCGGCCCCCGGAGTACCCGGGGCCGCCGCCGTGAGCAGCGCGTCGGCGCCCGTGGTCAGCGTCTGGTCCACGATCGAACCGTCGCGCAGGAAGACGACCCGGTCCGCCCAGGCCGCGTACCGGGGTTCATGGGTCACCATCACCCCGGCCGCCCCCTGGTCGCAGCGGGTGCGCAGCAGGGCGAGGACGGCCTCGCCGGTCTCGGAGTCGAGCGCCCCGGTCGGCTCGTCGGCGAGGACGAGACGCCGGTCCCCGACGAGCGCGCGGGCGATGGCCACGCGCTGCTGCTGGCCGCCGGACATCTCGTCGGGGAACCGGTCGGCGATCTCGGTCAGCTTCATCTCGGCCAGGGCGGCGAGGGCCTCCTTGCGGGCCTTGCGCACGGAGACGCCGTCGAGTTCGCGGGGCAGCGCGATGTTCTCGGCGGCGGTCAGGGCGGGGATGAGGTTGTAGTCCTGGAAGACGTAGCCGACGCTGCGGCGGCGCAGGGCGGCGACGCCCTTGCGGCCGAGCGACGCGATGTCCTGGCCCTCGATGATCACCTGGCCGCTGCTGGCGTCGTCGAGCCCGCCGGCCAGGGTCAGCAGGGTGGACTTGCCGGAGCCGGAGGGCCCCATCACGGCGACCAGCTCACCGGGGTACACGGCGAGGCTGATCCCGCGCAGGGCGTGCACCTCCGCGACGCCGGAGCCGTGGGTGCGGGTCAGCGCCCGCAGTTCGAGTACGGGGGCGCCTGCGGGTGCCCCGGAGGGCGGCGGCGGTGTGGCGGTGGGCGAGGACATGGCGGGTGGTTCCCCCTGGAAGCGGTCGGTTCTTCTGGTACGGGAGGCAGTGGCGGGGCCACGGCCGGGCGGCGGGACCGGGCGCCCGGTCTTCGGGCGGACCCGCCCCGGGACGCCGCGCGGGCCCGGCGCGCCGTGGCCCCGGTCAGGCCCGGCGCGGCCGGAGCCCCGCATGGGCCCGGCGCGCCGGGGCTCGGGACGGGCTCGGCCGCCGGAGCGTTGCTCGTGCTCAGCGGCCGGAACTCCGCGCGGGCTCGGCGCCGAAACTCGGCGCAGGCTCGGTGCCGGAGCCCCGCGTGGGCTCGGTGCCGGGGCTTCGGACGGCCTCAGCGGCGGGACTTCTGGCGGGCGGTCAGGGCGCGGGCCGGGCCCCGGGCGGCCGCCGGGCCGGGTGCGGCCGGGGGCTCGGTGACGGCGGCCTCGGCGAGGCGGACGAGGCGCGACTCGCAGTGGTCGAGCCAGCGGGCCTCGGCCTCCGCCTGGAAGATCAGCTGCTCCACCACGAGCAGCCAGGCGACCTCGTCCCGGTTCGTCGGGGCGTCGGCCAGGGCCTGGGCCTTGAGCCGGGTGTAGTCCTGCATGGCCTTGAGGGTGTGGTGGCGCTGGGACTGGATGACCTCGCGGATGTCGACCCCCGGGGCCCCCACGGCCATGGCGAGCTTGATGGCCAGCTCGTCGCGGGGCGGGTTGGTGCGGTCCACCGGGGTCCCGAACCAGCTGCGCAGCTCGGCGCGGCCGCCGTCGGTGATCGCGTAGAGGTCGTGCCCGGCCTCGTCGGCCCCGTCCTGCACGACCATGCCGTCGCGCTCCAGGCGGCTGAGGGTCGTATAGACCTGGCCGACGTTGAGGGGCCAGGTGGAGCCGGTGCGCGACTCGAACTCGGTGCGGAGCTGGGAGCCGTAACGAGGGCCCCGTTCCAGGAGGGCCAGCAGCCCGTGGCGGATCGACATACTGAGTATGTATACCGAGTATGTTGGTCCTGGCAAGTCGCCCCGGGCGGCACGGCCACCAGGCCCGGGGCCGTACGGCCACCCGCGTCGGGGCCGTACGGCCACCGATGCCCGCAGGTACGGCCGTGCCTGCCCGGCGGTACGGCCACGGGGTGGAGCGGTCAGTTCACGCGGCGCAGGCGGACGGCGAGGAAGGCGAGCCCGAGCCCGACCAGGGCGATGCCCGTGCCCAGCGAGACCTGTTGGACCTGCCGTACGGCGGCGGCGTCCAGGGCGCGTGCCGCGCGGGCCGCCGGATCGGTGAAGGCGTCGGGCGGCGTGGTGAAGTCATGGAGGCCGACCGGGGCGGTGTCGGGCTCGTCCGCCTCTTCCGCCGCCTCCTGAGCGGGGTCCCGCTCGGCCCGGCTCTCGGCCTGCGCCAGCTCCAGCGGGGTCAGCGAACGCCCGGGGCGGGCCTTTCCGGCCCCGGCCTCGCGCCCGGCCAGTGGCGCGGTCGAGCCCGACACCTCGACGGAGACGGAACGGCCGGGAGAGGGGGAGCCGGCGTCCGCGGGGGCCTCGGCGCCGTCGGCGTACACGGAGTCCGGGGAGAGGCCGTCCCACGGCTCCGCCGCTTCGGAACCCGGCACTCCGGACGGCAGCGGCAGCCCGGAGGGCCGTGCGGAGGGGCCCGTACCCGAGGGAGAGCCCGACACGGACCAGGACACGGACCCCGACGGCGTACCCGACGGGAGGGGCGGGAGAGACGGGAGGGGCGTGGCGGAGGGGCTGGACGTCCCGGGCGTCCCCGACGTCCCGGAGGGCGAGGCCACGGCCGAGGGCCCGTCCGCCACGGCCGACGACGCGTGGGCGGTCCCGCCCGGCGGGCCCAGCGGCCCCCACGGCCCCAGCGCCGCGCCGGCTGCCACCAGCAGACAGACCGCGCACCTCGACGACCACACGGCCGGAAGTCCTGGAGCCATGGGATCAGCGTCACACGGGGTCCCCCATCCGGCATCCCGGACGGGGGAGAAGGAGATAACCGACCGTTACAGGGCGACTGCCGACCCGTAATGAAGATCCGCGGCCCTCACGGTGATCGGAAACGAGCACATCGAAACGAGCACATCGAGCGGCCGGGGCTGCGGCCCGGCGCCCTCTGAGGGCCCCCTCAGGAAGCCCGCCCCGTCGACACCTTCAGCTCGAAGTGGGCGCCGCGCTCGGAGACCGCCGCACCCGAGGACGGGAACTGGCCGACGACCTGGCCCTCCGCGTAGGTGTTGCCCGGCTCCTCGATCTCCTTGATCGTCCAGCCGGCCGCCTCCGCGCAGGCCTTCGCCGACAGGATGTCCTTGTAGACGAAGCTGGGCGCCTGGACCTTCTTCGGGTCGTTGGAGTCCTCCATGGCGTTCGTGCACGCCGTGGTCTTCATCGTCCGGTTGCGCTCCGGCGGCCGGTAGCCCTCGTCCGTGGAGTTCTCGCTGGTGCCGGGGTCGCCGCCCTTGCCCGCCTCGTCGTCCTTGCCGTCGTCCTGCAGGGCGAGCGCGGTGATCAGGCCGCCGACGGCGAGGAGCGCCACGACGATCGCGCCGACGATGACCGGCATGTTCCGCTTGGAGGAGCCGCCTCCGGTGGGCCCGGAGACCGTCTGGTGCTGCGGGTTGATCGTGTACGGCGGCGGGGTCCGGTGGGAGAGCGGGCCCGCCGTCGGGTAGCTCTGGGCCGCCTGCGGGTAGCCGTAGCCCGGCGCGGGCGTCGGGGCCGGCTGGTTGTACGGCCCCGGGTGCTGCTGCTGGTGCTGCGGCGGGTGCGGCTGGTACGGCGTCTGGACGCCCGGCGGGGCCGGGGTGGCCTGGTCGACGGGCGGGAACACGGCCGAGCCGACGCCCGAACCGCTGTTCGCCGGTCCGCCGCCCGCCACGATCATCGGGGCACCGGTCTGGCCGCCCGAGGCGTTGAGCACCCGGGCGATCTCGTCCCGCATGGCCGCGGCGCTCGGGAAGCGCTCGTTCGGGTTCTTCTTGAGGGCGCGGGCCACCAGGGCGTCCACCGCGGGGGTGACCGACCGGTTGATGCTGGAGGGCGCGACCGGCTCCTCCTGCACGTGCGCGTACGCGATGGCGAGCGGGGAGTCCGCGTCGAACGGGATGCGCCCGGTGAGCAGTTGGAAGAGCATGATGCCGACCGAGTACAGGTCGGAGCGGGCGTCCACACCGCGGCCGAGGGCCTGCTCGGGGGAGAGGTACTGCGGGGTGCCGACGACCATGCCGGTCTGCGTCATCGAGGTGACGCCGGACTGCATGGCGCGCGCGATGCCGAAGTCCATGACCTTCACGACGCCGCGCTTGGTCATCATCACGTTGCCGGGCTTGATGTCGCGGTGGACCAGGCCCATCTCGTGGCTGGTCTCCAGCGCGGCCAGCACGTCGGCCGTCACCTTGAGCGCCTTGTCGGCGGGCATCGCCCCGTGCTGCCGGATGTCGGCGGCGAGCACCGAGCCGAGCGGCTGCCCCTCGACGTACTCCATGACGATGTACGGCATCAGCGCGCCGCCGAGCTCGTCCTCGCCGGTGTCGAAGACCGAGACGATGTTGGTGTGCTGGAGCTTGGCGACGGCCTGCGCCTCGCGCCGGAACCGCTCGCGGAACGACTGCTCGCGCCCCAGCTCGGTGTGGAGGGTCTTGATCGCGACCTGGCGGTCCAGGGCGGAGTCGTAGGCCAGGTAGACGGAGGCCATCCCGCCCTCGCCGAGCAGGTCGCGCAGCTGGTAGCGGCCGCCTGCCACCGCTCCGCCCGCATAGCGGCCCCGTGCGCCGTCCTGGCTCATGACTTGCTTCCCCCTCGGCGGCGCGGCCCCGACATCCGGTGGGCCGCACACGCTGCTGTGCCACTGTGCTGCCCACGCATGTTTCTGTAGGACGCGGTCGCGTGTGACCTGGTTCCGTGTTCCGTACGGCGTTCCGTACGACGCGATGACGCGGCCAAGTCTGCCCGAGGGGTCCGACACGTCAAGCCGGGTGCCCGTTCCGTGACCCTCCGCACAAGAAGCGTCTCGGAAGCGTTACAGGAAAGCCCTGGCGGGGCAGTGGGAGGCGCGCCGGGCGGTCGGATGATCGGTCCGGTGCGGAACTTGAGTGTCCGGCGGAGGCTGTAGCGTGACGTGGCAATGCAGCAAGGCATCGTGAGAACCCGCGGACGCGCGGACAGATACGACGGCGAGGACTGATGGCACCCGATTCCGAAGCAAACGGCGGCGGAGTTTCGGATGGCTCCGACGCCTGGGGTGTCGGCGGCGTCGTCGGCGACGGACGCTACCGGATGACCTACCGGCTCGGCCGTGGCGGCATGGCGGAGGTGTACGCGGCGGAGGACGTCCGGCTCGGACGCACGGTCGCGGTCAAACTGCTCCGCTCCGACCTGGCCGAGGACCCGGTCTCCAAGGCCCGCTTCACGCGGGAGGCACAGTCCGTCGCCGGTCTCAACCACCATGCGATCGTCGCCGTGTACGACTCCGGCGAGGACGTCGTGGGCGGCCAGACCGTCCCGTACATCGTGATGGAGCTGGTCGAGGGCCGCACCATCCGCGACCTCCTGCTGACCGCCGAGGCGCCCCCGCCCGAGCAGGCGCTCATCATCGTCTCGGGGGTGCTGGAGGCGCTGGCCTACTCGCACCAGCACGGCATCGTGCACCGGGACATCAAGCCGGCCAACGTCATCATCACGGACTCGGGCGCGGTCAAGGTGATGGACTTCGGCATCGCCCGGGCGCTGCACGGCGCCCAGTCGACGATGACCCAGACCGGCATGGTCATGGGCACGCCGCAGTACCTCTCCCCCGAGCAGGCGCTCGGCAAGGCCGTCGACCACCGCTCCGACCTCTACGCCACCGGCTGCCTGCTCTACGAACTGCTGGCGCTGCGGCCCCCGTTCACCGGTGAGACCCCGCTCTCGGTGGTCTACCAGCACGTCCAGGACATGCCGGTGCCGCCGTCCGCGGTCCTGGACGCGGTGCCGCCGGAGCTGGACGGGCTGGCGATGCGCTCGCTGGCGAAGGACCCGGACGACCGGTTCCAGAGCGCCGAGGAGATGCGCGGGCTGGTCCAGTACAGCCTGCAGATGCTCCAGGTGCAGGGCGGTCACACCGGCACGTGGAACACCGGTCCGGTGGCCCTCCACGAGGGCGGCCAGACCCCGCCGCACGGGACGACCGGCTCGACCCGGGCCATGGGCTACCCGGTCCACGGCGACACCTCGCAGGGCCCGATCCTGCCGCCTCTCAACCCGGACGACGGCGGTTACGACGGCGGCGGTCAGCGGCCCGGCGGCGGGCGCTCGAAGATGTGGCTCTTCGTGCTGCTCGCCCTGGTCGCGATCGGCGCCGGGGTCGCCTTCGCCCTCAACGCGACGAAGGACGACGGCAAGGATAAGGAGCCGGTCAAGCCGTCCAGCTCGGTGAGTTCGACCCAGGAGGAGCCCTCGGACGAGCCGTCCGAGGAGGAGTCCGAGGAGCCCGAGCAGCCGAGCAACTCCTCGGGCGGCCAGACGCAGCCCAACCCGCCGCCGTGGACCCCGGACCCGACGCCGAGCCGGCCGTCGTTCAGCCCGTCCCCGACCCCGTCCGACAACACGGACGGCGGGACGACGGACGGCACCACCAACGAGGGCACCAGCGGCGAACCGAGCGGCGACCCCACGCCCCCGACCACGGACCCGGGCACGTCCGGCAACCCGGGGGGCGGCAACGGCGGCGACCAGGGCGGCTCCGAGGGCGCGAGCACGGGCAGCGCGGGCAGCAGCGGTACGGGGGACCCGGCCGGGCCCGGGGGAGGCGCGACTCCGTAGCGGGCGGTCCGGGCCCCGCGGAGGCACCCCCTCCGCGCCCGCGCCGCACCGACAGAGGCCACGCCCCAGACACCGGTCTCAGGCACCGGCTGTCCCAGGCACCGGCTTTGGACACCGGCGTCAGGGACCGGTCTCAGACACCGGCCCCCGGGAACCGGTCTCACGCCCCGGGGGCTCACCCCGGGGCCCCGCCTCACTCCGTGAACGCCGCGCAGACCGCCTCGTACGCGCGCGTCCACCACACCGCCAGGGCCGACACCGCGGGGAACTGCGGGTCGGCCCTTCGGTCGTCCAGGCGGTAGCGCCAGCGGAGTATCCAGAAGTCGTTGAGCCGCTCCCACCACACCCGGTGCACGGCGGCGGCCAGTTCGGCCGCGTCCGCCCCCGCCGCACGCCGGTACGCGCGGGCGTACGCCCGTACTTTCGGCAGGTCCAGCTCCCCGCCCGGCTGCACGAAGAAGATGGCCGCCGCCCGGACCGCCTCCTCGGCGCGCGGCTGCACCCCCAGCCGGTCCCAGTCCACGATGGCGACCGGATCGGCGCCCCGGTACAGGAGGTTGAGCGGGTGGAAGTCCCCGTGCACCCACCCGGTGGCGGGCCCGGCCGGGGTGGGCGGCCTGCGGTGGGCGTGCTGTTCGAGCAGGGCCCGGCGCTCCACGAGCCGGTGCACGGCCAGTTCGTCGAAGGCGTCGCGCGGGGTGTCCCGGGGCCGCTCCCCCCGGGCTGCGGCCAGCAGTTCGTCGATGAGCGCGAAGGTGTCGGCGGCGTGCGGGCTGCCGTAGCCGGCGGGTAACGGCCCGTCGGGCGACCCGCGTTCGCCGTCCGCGTCCATCACCGGCATGACCTGTTCGAGAGCGGTGTGTACGGCTCCGAGGAGCGTCCCGAGACGCCGGGACTGGTGGGGGGTGAGCTGGGACCCGACCCGGTGCAGCCCGTCGACCCAGGGGTGCAGGGCGTAGCAGCGGTCACCGATCACCGTGACCGTGGTGCCCTCCGCGTCGGTCAACGGCGGGACGACGGGCACCCCGAGGGAGGCCAGGCGCTGGGTGGCGTGGTGCTGGCGCACGATCGTGGCGCGTTCACCGGTGGCGTCGTCGATGTGCTTCTTGTCGAGGTGGTGCTTGAGGAAGTAGGAGCCGCTGGTGGTGGAGACGCGGTATCCGTGGTTCAGCAGGCCCTTGGTGATCGGCTCGCAGGCGAGCGGTTCACCCACGTCCGGATAGCGGCGCAGCACCTCGCCGACCGGAGGAACTGGTGGGCGGGTTACATATGAGCGCGGCACTTACCAAATGGTAGATCACGCAGCGTGGCGGACAAGCGGACTTGCGCCGAAGCCCAGAGTGTGCTCCGTGACGAAGTGCGGATCGACCCGGAGGTAGGCCGGAGCGAAGGGTTCCCCGTTGGCGCGGGCGGGTGCGGTGCCGAAGAGTCCGGCCTGCTCGGGGCCGGGGTGGACGATCTCGGCGGGCCCGGTGAACTGCACGGACCACAGGTCGTCGCCGCCCTCTCCGGCGGGAGCCGCGTTGTAGTTGTCGGCCCCGTAGGTGACGACGCTGCCGTCGCACGCCTCGTGGTAGCCGAAACCGCTGTGCATCCGCAGCAGGATCCGGCCGTCGCACACCACGTGCCGGGCGACCGCCAGGAACGGCAGGGCGCGCATGCTGGTGGCGAGGCGGCCGTACGGGACCCGGCGCAGCAGCTCGATCGCGTCGGCGGCCTGCGGGGGCGGTCCCGGCGCGCGGTGTTCATCGGAGGGCATACGGACCACTCTGCGCCAGGTGTAGGGGCCGGGTAAGAGTCCCCGGCCCCGGGTGGCCCGGGACCAAAGTCCCTCACCGGCCCCCGGGTCCTTCCCCCGGCGTCCCTCGGCGCGGCCGGTTCAGCGGCGCTCGGCCTGGAGCCGGGCGACGTACGCGGCGGCCTGCGAGCGGCGCTCCATGCCCAGCTTCGACAGCAGGCTGGAGACGTAGTTCTTGATGGTCTTCTCGGCGAGGTGCAGCCTCTCCCCGATCACCCGGTTGGTCAGCCCCTCCCCGATCAGGTCCAGGATCTTGCGCTCCTGCTCCGTCAGCCCGGCGAGTCTGTCGTCACCCCGGCCGTTCCCGCCGTCGCGCAGCCGCTCCAGCACCCGGGCGGTGGCCACGGGATCCAGCAGGGATTTCCCGGCGGCGACATCCCGTACGGCATTGAGGAGTTCATTCCCGCGGATCGCCTTGAGCACATAACCCGACGCACCGGCCATGATCGCGTCGAAAAGGGCCTCGTCATCGGCGTACGAGGTGAGCATCAGGCACTTGATGTTCTCGTCCAGCGAACGGACCTCGCGGCACACCTCCACACCGCTGCCGTCGGGCAGCCGCACGTCGAGCACCGCCACATCGGGACGCGTCGCCGGAATCCTGACCAGGGCGTCCGCGGCCGTGCCCGCCTCGCCGACCACCTCGATGTCCGGTTCGGAGGCGAGCAGCTCATGGACACCGCGCCGGACGACCTCATGATCGTCGAGCAGAAATACCGTGATTTTTCCATCTTCGCGCACGATCGCAGTCTCACATACTCGCCACTGCTCCGCTCTTCCCAGCCGCTGATCCGCGGGATAACGTGCCGTTGTTCCGGCGGCCTGCAAGGCTGTTCCCAGTGCTGTGACCAGCAGAGCTTCGCGATTTTTTCGATTTACTTGGAAATCCAAGCAAAATCGCAGGTCAGATAGGGTTTCGCAGTTATGCGATGCACTGGGTAACGTGCCTATGACAGGGCGCTCGCCGGGGCACCTGTCACGCCTGTATCCCGGCCGAGAAGCACCCACCCCGTGCACGGGTCCGGACACAGGCGAGCCGCACTGGTCTCCCGGCAGACCCCGGGGGCCGGACCGACGGAGGAGCACGCACGTGACCGTGGAGAGCACTGCCGCCGCGCGTAAACCGCGACGCGCCAGCAAGCGGACCAGCGCCGCGAAGAAGCCGCAGAGTTCCGAGCCCCAGCTCGTGCAGCTGCTGACGCCCGAGGGCGAGCGCGTCGAGCACCCGGACTACAGCATCGACCTGAGCGCCGAGGAGCTGCGCGCGCTCTACCGCGACATGGTGCTCACCCGCCGCTTCGACGCCGAGGCGACCGCCCTCCAGCGCCAGGGCGAGCTGGGCCTGTGGGCCTCGCTGCTGGGCCAGGAGGCCGCGCAGATCGGCAGCGGCCGGGCGCTGCGCGACGACGACTACGTCTTCCCCACCTACCGCGAACACGGTGTGGCCTGGTGCCGCGGGGTCGACCCCACCAACCTGCTGGGCATGTTCCGCGGGGTGAACCACGGTGGCTGGGACCCGACGACCAACAACTTCCACCTGTACACGATCGTCATCGGCTCGCAGACCCTGCACGCCACCGGCTACGCCATGGGCGTCGCCAAGGACGGCGCCGACTCGGCCGTGATCGCGTACTTCGGTGACGGTGCCTCCAGCCAGGGCGACGTCGCGGAGTCGTTCACCTTCTCCGCCGTCTACAACGCCCCGGTCGTCTTCTTCTGCCAGAACAACCAGTGGGCCATCTCCGAGCCCACCGAGCGCCAGACGCGCGTGCCGCTCTACCAGCGCGCGCAGGGGTACGGCTTCCCCGGCGTCCGCGTCGACGGCAACGACGTCCTGGCCTGTCTGGCCGTGACCCGCTCCGCGCTGGAGCGCGCCCGCCGCGGTGAGGGCCCGACCCTGGTCGAGGCGTTCACGTACCGCATGGGCGCCCACACCACCTCCGACGACCCGACCAAGTACCGCGCCGACGACGAGCGCGCCGCCTGGGAGGCCAAGGACCCGATCCTGCGCCTGCGCACGTACCTGGAGAAGGAGAAGCTCGCCGACGAGGCGTTCTTCACCGAGCTGGAGGCGGAGAGCGAGACCCTCGGCAAGCGCGTACGCGAGGTGGTGCGGGCGATGCCCGACCCGGAGCCGATGTCCCTGTTCGAGCACGGCTACGCCGACGGCAACTCCCTCGTCGACGAGGAGCGTGCCCAGTTCGCCGCCTACCAGGCATCGTTCGCAGACTCCGCCGAGGAGGGCAAGTAGCCATGGCCGTGGAGAAGATGTCCATCGCGAAAGCGCTCAACGAGTCGCTGCGCCGCGCTCTCGACACCGACCCCAAGGTCCTCATCATGGGTGAGGACGTCGGAAAGCTCGGCGGTGTCTTCCGGATCACCGACGGCCTCCAGAAGGACTTCGGCGAGGACCGGGTGATCGACACCCCGCTCGCGGAGTCCGGCATCGTCGGCACCGCGATCGGCCTGGCCCTGCGCGGCTACCGCCCCATCGTCGAGATCCAGTTCGACGGTTTCGTCTTTCCCGCGTACGACCAGATCGTCACGCAGCTCGCCAAGATGCACGCCCGCGCGCTCGGCAAGATCAAGCTGCCGGTCGTCGTCCGCATCCCGTACGGCGGTGGCATCGGCGCGGTCGAGCACCACTCCGAGTCCCCCGAGGCGCTCTTCGCCCACGTGGCGGGCCTCAAGGTCGTCTCGCCGTCCAACGCGAGCGACGCCTACTGGATGATGCAGCAGGCCGTCCAGAGCGACGACCCGGTCATCTTCTTCGAGCCCAAGCGGCGCTACTGGGACAAGAGCGAGGTCGACACCGACGCCATCCCGGGCCCGCTGCACAAGGCCGTCACCGTCCGCGAGGGCAGCGACCTGACGCTCGTCGCGTACGGCCCGATGGTCAAGGTCTGCCTGGAGGCGGCCGCGGCCGCGCAGGAGGAGGGCAAGTCGATCGAGGTCCTGGACCTGCGCTCGATGTCCCCGATCGACTTCGACACCATCCAGGCCTCGGTCGAGAAGACCGGCCGGCTCGTGGTCGTCCACGAGGCGCCCGTCTTCTACGGCTCCGGCGCGGAGATCGCCGCCCGGATCACCGAGCGCAGCTTCTACCACCTGGAGGCCCCCGTCCTGCGGGTCGGCGGCTACCACGCGCCCTACCCGCCGGCGCGGCTGGAGGAGGAGTACCTGCCGGGTCTGGACCGGGTGCTCGACGCCGTCGACCGCTCGCTGGCGTACTGAGGGAAGGGGACGTGACGACGATGACCCAGACGTCCGCTCGCTTCCGCGAGTTCAAGATGCCCGACGTGGGCGAGGGCCTCACCGAGGCCGAGATCCTCAAGTGGTTCGTCCAGCCCGGTGACACGGTCACCGACGGCCAGGTCGTGTGCGAGGTCGAGACGGCGAAGGCGGCGGTGGAGCTGCCGATCCCGTTCGACGGCGTGGTGCACGAGCTGCGGTTCGGTGAGGGTACGACGGTCGACGTCGGCCAGGTGATCATCACGGTGGACGTGGCGCCGGGGAGCGCGGAGGAGGCCCCTCCGGCCCCTGCCGTACAGGAGCCGGTGGAGGCACCCGCTCCCGCCGCTCCTGCCTCCGACGAACCGAAGGGCCGTACGCCGGTCCTGGTCGGTTACGGGGTGGCGGAGTCCTCCACCAAGCGCCGCCCGCGCAAGGGGGCCGCCCCCGAGGCGGCTGCCGTGGCGGCGGCGGTCCAGGCGGAGCTGAACGGCCACGGGGCGCCCGCCGCTCCCGAGCCCGAGGTACCGGTGACCCGCCCGCTGGCCAAGCCGCCGGTACGGAAGCTGGCGAAGGACCTGGGCGTGGACCTGGCGAGCGTGGTGCCGACCGGCAAGGACGGCATCATCACCCGCGAGGACGTGCACGCGGCGGCGGCCCCGGCCCAGGCGGCCGCTCCGGCTCCGGTTCCCGCCGCCGAGCCGGTGACGGTTGCTGTGGACAAGGCGGAGGCCACGGTCTCCGCCCGCGAGACCCGCATCCCCATCAAGGGGGTCCGCAAGGCGATCGCGCAGGCGATGGTGGGCAGCGCGTTCACCGCGCCGCACGTCACGGAGTTCGTGACGGTCGACGTGACGCGCACGATGAAGCTCGTGGCGGAGCTGAAGGAGGACAAGGACATGGCGGGGGTGCGGGTCAACCCGCTCCTGGTCATCGCCAAGGCCCTCCTGGTCGCCATCAAGCGGAACCCCGGGGTCAACGCGGCCTGGGACGAGGCCAACCAGGAGATCGTGCAGAAGCACTACGTCAACCTGGGCATCGCGGCCGCCACCCCGCGCGGTCTGATCGTGCCGAACATCAAGGACGCGCACGACAAGACGCTGCCGCAGCTCGCCGAGGCGCTGGGCGAGCTGGTCGCCACGGCCCGGGACGGCAAGACCTCCCCGGCGGCGATGGCGGGCGGCACGGTGACCATCACCAACGTCGGCGTCTTCGGCGTCGACACCGGCACCCCGATCCTGAACCCGGGCGAGTCCGCGATCCTGGCGGTCGGCGCGATCAAGCTCCAGCCGTGGGTCCACAAGGGCAAGGTGAAGCCGCGTCAGGTCACCACGCTGGCCCTCTCCTTCGACCACCGCCTGGTCGACGGCGAGCTGGGCTCCAAGGTGCTGGCCGATGTGGCGGCCATCCTGGAACAGCCGAAGCGCCTGATCACCTGGGCGTAGCAGTACGTGTGGTGGGCCCGTACGTTGTCCTGACGTACGGGCCCACCGCCATGTCCGGCCCCGGTCACCGTACGGACAGCTCGGCGAACACGGTCTTCCCGACGTCACGCTGCTCGACGCCCCACCGGTCCGCGAGCTGAGCCACGATCAGGAGCCCGCGCCCGAAGCACTCGTCGTCCCCGGGCCGGCCGAGCTGGGGCAACCGCTCCCCCCGCGGATCACTGACGGCCACCCGCAGCACGAACTCGGTGAGCGTCAGATGCACCCGGAAGAGCCGCCCCCGGACCGCCCCGTGCATCACGGAGTTGGTGGCCAACTCGCTGACGACGAGCGCCACGTCCCCGGCCATCAGCGGATGCCCCCACTGCAGCACGAGCCGGGCCGCCCGATGCCGACTGAGCGAGACGCTGCGGGCGGTGGGCGTGTAGTCGACCTGGTCCTCACGGAGGACGGGTTCGGGGGCGGGGGTGGGGATCTCCTTGGCTGCGGTCATGGTCGCGTGCCTCCGGGTGGGGTGGGCGGTGGCTCTGCCGCGCCTGCGCCTGGGCAGGGCGGTGCGCTTCCGCCGTGACGGCTCCGCTGTGCGAGCGGCGGTGCGCTGAACGTAGCGACCGCACAGGATGCGGTGCAAGTGAAACGGGGACACTTGTCCCCATCGGGTGACGGTGGTCGACGCTTCGCCCTTGAAAGCGGGACACTGGGCCCGTGAATCGAGCAACTCCGCAAGGCAACAGGACTTCAACTGTCCTGGGCCGCAGGCTTGGTAGTGAGCTGCTGCGTCTGCGGGACGCGGCTGGAAAGACGCAGCAACAGGCTGCCCAGGCCATCAGCGCGACCAACTCGAAGATCGTGAAGATGGAGCGGGGATGGGTTCCTATGAGGGACCCGGACATTCGAACCCTCTGCGATTTCTACGGTCAGGACGACCCGGATCGGGTTGGCCACCTGCTGGAAGTGGCCCGGGTGGACCGGGAGCGCCGCAAGGCGAAGGGCTGGTGGGTCTCCTCGCTCACGCAGGGGAGCCTGCGCGAGTACATCGCCATGGAGGATGTAGCCCTGCGGGTGCGGATCTGGCAGCTGGCCCTGATTCCAGGCCTGTTCCAGACGCCCGACTACATGCGGGCCCTGTCGGTTGCCGCGGTGTCACCCGACCGGATCTCCGAGATCGAGAGGATCGTGGGCGTGCGGCTGCAGCGCCAACAGCGCTTGTACGGAGACGAGCCTCTGCGGATCCATGCCGTGATCTGGGAAGCGGCGTTGCGTCAGATGATCGGCGGCCCGCAGGTCATGCGGCAGCAGCTTCAGCATCTGCGGGAG
Organism: Streptomyces araujoniae; assembly: GCF_050871195.1. Classification (NCBI taxonomy): domain Bacteria; kingdom Bacillati; phylum Actinomycetota; class Actinomycetes; order Kitasatosporales; family Streptomycetaceae; genus Streptomyces; species Streptomyces araujoniae. The sequence continues at coordinate 3,836,868 of NZ_CP194070.1, read as the reverse complement.
CTGGCGGAGCAGCCCAACATCGACGTGCAGGTCCTGCCGTTTGAGGCGGGAGTGCACTCGTGCGGCGGCGGGCCGTTCAATATCCTCTCGTTCGCCGACTCGGGCGCGCTCGACGTGGTGCACATGGATGGCCTGCGCTCCACCAACTGGGTTGAGGGCGCTGAAGAGAGCGCGGCCTACAATGATCTGTTCGCGCAAATCTGCGGCACGAGCCTGTCGCCGTACGCCTCATTGCGGTTCATGGAAAGCGTCGCCAAGGGGATGGAAAAGTGAGCGAGTTCCGCTTCAAGAAGTCCAGCTACAGCGAGCCGAACGGTGAGTGCGTGGAAGTCGCCCGCAACATCCCCCGTACCGTCGCCGTCCGCGACTCAACGCGCCCAGGCGGCCCCGTCGTCACCCTCGCGCCCGCCGCCTGGGGCGCCTTCACGGCCGACCTGCGTCGGCGGCAGCCGTAGGCCCGTACGTACGCCGTCACGTAAACGGCGAAGGGGCCCGGCCCGCACACACCGTGCGGGCCGGGCCCCTTGCTCGTTGCGGGCGGACCGGCTACCGCTTGAAGCCGTAGTCCATCAGCTTCTTCGCGTCGGCGGTGCGGGTCGACTCGTTGGTCGACGTGAGCACGGTGCCGATGACCGTCTTGCCGTTGCGCGTGGCGGCGAAGACCAGGCAGTACTTGGCGGTCGGGCCGGAGCCCGTCTTCACGCCGATGGCGCCGCTGTAGCTGCTGAGCATCTTGTTGGTGTTGGCCCACGACATGACGCGCTTGCCACCGTTCTTCATGGTGACCGTCTGCTTCGTGGACTTGGTCTTGACGACCGTGCGGAACGTGGAGTTCTTCATCGCCTCGCGGGCGATGATCGTCAGGTCGCGGGGGGTCGAGTAGTTCTTCCCACCCCCTATGCCGTCGAACGAGTCGAAGTTGGTGTTCTTCAGCTTGAGGCTCTTCGCCGTGGAGTTCATCTGGCCGATGAACGACTTCACGCGGGCGTCACGGGTCTTGCCGGTGCCGAACTTGTCGGCCAGGGCGTACGCCGCGTCGCAGCCGGAGGGGAGCATCAGGCCGTAGAGGAGCTGGCCGACGGTGACCTTGTCGCCGACGATGAGCCGGGCGGAGGAGGCGTTCTTCGAGACGATGTAGTCGCTGTACGCCTTCTGGATCGTGACCTGGGACTTCAGGTTCACGTTCTTCTGCTTGAGCACCACGAGGGCGGTCATGATCTTCGTGGTGGAGCCGGTGGAGCGGCGGGTGTCCGCGGTCTTGCTGTAGAGCGCCTTTCCGGTGCCGCTGTTCATCACGAAGCCGCCCTTGGCGACGATCGACGGAGCCGGCGGCGCCGTGGCTGCCTGGGCCGCCGAGGCGAAGGCACCGCTCGCCAGCACCGCGCCCGCGGTGAGGACCACGGTGCTCGTGATGGTCACGCGATTGATGCGCTTGATCCCGATTTTCAACTGAACGCTCCAAATGCCCCTGATATGCGGCCACATAAGGGTGCCGCTCGATGATGAGACTTCTGGGACGGGGGAAAGGATGCGGTTCCTGACGGGTGAATTTGCGCGGACTTGACCTCGGCCCCGGGCCCCGGTCAGCGCCTACCCGCATCCGCAGGGGCGCAACAGGCGCAGCCGGGTCGGCAGCCGCACGCGTCCGGGGCGGGGCCGGAGGGCTCCGCGAGGGGCGCGGCGTCGGCCGCGATCGGGGGTGAAGGCGCGCAGCAGCCCTTGCCCCGCCAGGCGTCACGGCCCTCCTTGGTGGCGATCACGGCGATGACGAGGGCGGCGACGGGGTCGGCCCAGGACCAGCCGAGCGTGGCGTTGAGGAGGAGGCCGCCGAGGAGGACGGCGGAGAGGTACGTGCACAGCAGGGTCTGCCGGGAGTCCGCGACGGCCGAGGCGGAGCCGAGTTCGCGGCCGGCCCGGCGCTGAGCGGCCGACAGAAAGGGCATGATCGCGAGCGAAAGGGCCGCGATCACGATGCCGGTGACGGACCGTTCGGCCTCTCCGTCGCCCGTCAGGGCCCGTACCGCGTCGACGGAGACGTACAGGGCGAGCGCGAAGAACGAGAAGGCGATGATCCGCAGGGCGGCCCTCTCCCGGGCCTCGCGCACCGCGTGGTCGCGGGCGGAGAACTGCCAGGCGACGGCGGTGGCGGAGGAGACCTCGATGACGGAGTCCAGGCCGAACCCGACCAGCGCGCTGGAGGAGGCGATCGTTCCGGCGGTGAGGGCGATGACCGCCTCGATGACGTTGTACGCGATCGTCGCCGCGACCAGCAGCCGTATCCGGCGGGCGAGCGCTTCACGGCGGGCCGGGGAGGGGCCGAGGGAGAGTGAGGTCATGGCTCAGCAGCACCCGTCCGTCCCGGCATCCGGGCAGGTCCGGTCGGTCTCGACGGCCACCACGGCGGCGCGCAGGTGGTCCAGGGCCGCACCGAGCCGTTCGTCGGCCAGTTCGTAGCGGGTCCGGCGGCCGTCCGGCACGGTCACGACCAGGCCGCAGTCGCGCAGGCAGGCCAGGTGGTTGGAGAGCCGGGAGCGCGAGATGCCCAGGGCGTCGGCGAGGTCGGAGGGGTACGCGGGGGCCGCGCGGAGTGCGAGCAGCAGGCGGCAGCGGATCGGGTCGGCGAGCGCACGGCCGAACCGCGCGAGCACGTCGATGTCGGGAGCGACGGTCAGCATGCGCTTGACAGTACAGCTGATCCTGAATTCAGGGAAGTGTGAACTGTCCACTCTCCGGCTCGTCGGGCGTCGGCTCGTCCGGGAGCCGGCCCGTGGTCCAGGATCCGGACGCCGCTCCTCATGCGTGCATGTTGTATCTATGCTGTGCGCATGCCTGCCGCACCCTCCGCCGCCCCCGCACAGCCGCCGACCACCACCTCCTCCCTCAAGCAGCCGCCCGCCGCCGAGCGGGTCTACACGCATGTCAAGGACGCCGTCCTGGACCGTCGTTACGAGGGCGGGACGCTGCTCACCGAAGGCGGGCTCGCGGACGCGGTGGGGGTGTCGCGTACGCCGGTGAGAGAGGCGCTGCTGCGGCTGGAGGTCGAGGGGCTGATCAAGCTCTACCCGAAGAAGGGCGCCCTCGTCCTCGCCGTCTCCGCGCAGGAGATCAAGGACGTGGTGGAGACCCGGCTGCTGGTGGAGGAGTTCGCGGCGCGCAAGGCCGTGCCCGCCTCGCCCCGGCTGATCGCGCGGCTGGAACAGCTCCTGGAGGAGCAGCGGGAGCTGGCGGAGGCCGGGGACCTGGCGGCGGTGGCCGTCAAAGACCGGTGTTTCCACGCGGAGATCGTCAAGTACGCGGGGAACGAGATCCTCTCGCGCCTCTACGACCAGCTGCGCGACCGTCAGCTGCGGATGGGGGTCGCGGTGATGGAGGCCCATCCCGGGCGGATCGAGGCCAACATCACCGAGCACGCCGAGCTGCTGGAGGCGATCCGGGGCGGGAACCCCGAGGAGGCCGCGCAGGTCGTGCGGCGCCATGTCGGGCGCGTGCGGGAGCTGGTCAGGGGTGAGGACCGGTGAGTTCAGGGGCCGCGCCCACCCTCCCGCTGCCCGGTGACCCGCCCGGGGGCCGGCGTGCCGCCTGGGTCTGGGGCATCGGCGTCGCCGTCTACTTCGTCGCCATCATCTTCCGTACGAGCCTGGGGGTCGCCGGACTCGACGCCGCCGACCGGTTCGACGTCAACGCCTCCGCCCTCTCCACCTTCTCCATCCTCCAGCTCCTCGTCTACGCGGGGATGCAGATACCCGTGGGGCTGATGGTCGACCGGCTCGGCACCAAGCGGGTCCTCACCATCGGGGTCGTCCTGTTCACGGTCGGCCAGCTCGGCTTCGCGCTCTCACCGTCGTACGGGATGGCGCTCGCCGCTCGTGCCCTGCTCGGCTGCGGCGACGCGATGACGTTCATCAGCGTGCTGCGGCTCGGCAGCCGCTGGTTCCCCGCCCGGCGCGGGCCGCTGATCGGCCAGGTCGCCGCCCTCTTCGGGATGGCGGGCAACCTCGTCTCGACCCTCTTCATCGCCCGGGCCCTGCACAGCTTCGGCTGGACCACCACCTTCGTCGGGAGCTCGCTGGCCGGTGTGGTCGTGCTGGTGCTGCTCCTGCTCTTCCTGAAGGACCACCCCGAGGGCCACGAGCCGCCACCGGCCGAGCACGCCGGAGCCACGTACGTGCGCAAGCAGATCGCCGCCGCCTGGCGGGAGCCGGGGACGCGGCTCGGGATGTGGGTGCACTTCACCACCCAGTTCCCGGCGATGCTGTTCCTGCTGCTCTGGGGGATGCCGTTCCTGGTCGAGGCGCAGGGGCTGAGCCGGGGGACGGCGGGCACGCTGCTCACCCTGGTGGTGCTCTCCAACATGGTGGTGGGGCTCGTCTACGGGCAGGTCATCGCCCGCCACCACGAGGCACGGGCCCCCATCGCCCTGGGCACGATCGGGACGACCGCCCTCCTCTGGGGCTGCGCGATCTTCTACCCGGCCGCCCACACCCCCGTGTGGCTGCTGACGGTCCTCTGCCTGGTGCTGGGCGCCTGCGGCCCCGCCTCGATGGTCGGCTTCGACTTCGCCCGGCCGGCCAACCCGCCGGAGCGTCAGGGCACCGCGTCGGGGATCGTCAACATGGGCGGGTTCACCGCCTCCATGACAACGCTGTTCGCCGTGGGGGTGCTGCTGGACACCACGGGCGGCAACTACCGGGCCGCCTTCGCCTCGGTCTTCGTCCTCCAGGCGCTCGGCGTCGCCCAGATCCTGCGGCTGCGCCGCCGTGCGGCCCTCCGGGAGCGCGACCACCATGTGGTGAGCCGCGTGGAGGCCGTGCACGTACCCGCGTAGGCGCTCGCGGTACGTGTCCTGCGTGCCGCCGCCGTCCGTGTACGGCGGCGCGCCCGCCCGTGAACTCCGGGGCGGGCGCCGCCGATGAGGGGCTTACGGACTTACGGGGTCACGGCGAAGTGGTCCAGGATCGCCGTGGCCAGCTCCTGGTCGCCCTCGGCCTTGATCCGGTCGGCCACGGCCGTGTGACGGACCCGGCCGCAGGCGAGCCGTACGTACGTCTCCCAGTCCATGGACAGCGTCACCGCCGGGCCCAGCGAGGGCGAGCCGTCGACCGAACCGCGGCCCTCCGCGTCGACCCGGACCGTCCGCAGGAACTCCACCGGGCCGTGCACGTCCAGCACCACCGCCGAGTTGGCCGGGGCGCCCGCGTCCTTGGCGACCACCTTCGGCAGCGCGGCGAGCAGCGCGTCCCGGGTGATGAGCGCACCGGGGGAGTCCAGGTTGCCCGGCTGCCCGAGCGCCGCCCGCAGGTCCTGCTCATGCACCCAGAGGTCGAAGGCCCGCATGTGGTAGGCCACTTCGAGGGTCTGCTCGGCACCCAGCGGCGCGCGCACCGTCGTCTCGGGGGCGCGCGACTCGTTGCGGAGGTGCCGGGCACGGCGGATGAGGACGTACTCCAGCTCGGACGTCATCTCCGGGGCGGTGTGGTGGCGCCGGACGTCCACCTGCATCTCCATGTAGCGCGCGAAGTCGCTCTGTACGTGGTAGAGGTCGCGCGGCAGCGTGTGGATGGGACGGGGGTCCCCGAGCATCTCGCACTCCATGCCGATGACGTGCGACACGATGTCCCGCACCGACCACCAGGGGCACGGCGTACGGCGGTTCCACTCCGCCTCCGCGAGCGGCTTGACCAGGTCGGATATCGCTTCGATGGAGTGGGTCGCGGCGTCGGTGTAGTTCTGGAGGCTGGGATGGAGCGTCACGGGACCCCTCGGCGGTTCTCGGTGCATGGGCTGGCGAGCAGGGAGTGCTGTCACGGGCGGGCGGGCACTGACGGCGCTGTCGGCGAGCTGCGTGGGAGGTTCGGTGGCTAAGTTACGCTGCGAGCAGGCACCCCGGCAGTGCTTTCGTGTGACGATCGTAGGCCCGTGTTGACGGCTCGAATGCCAGGACGGTGGTAGTGTGCGCGCCTCCCTCATCCAGATCGCAGTAGACCCGGACGAATCCGTCGAGGCCCGGCGGGAGCGAGCGGCCTCCCTGGTCCTCGCGCAGCGCGGCGCCGACCTGGTGGTCCTGCCCGAGCTGTGGCCGGTCGGGGCGTTCGCCTACACCGTCTTCGAGCAGGAGGCGGAGCCGCTCCAGGGCCCCACCCACGAGGTGATGGCGAAGGCGGCGGCCGAGGCCGGGGTCTGGCTGCACGCGGGCTCGTTCGTCGAGCGCGCGCCGGACGGCACCCTCTACAACACCACGCTGGTCTTCGCCCCGGACGGTGAGCGCTCGGCGGTCTACCGCAAGATCCATCGCTTCGGCTTCGACAAGGGCGAGGCGGTGATGATGGGCGCCGGCGAGGAGCTGGTGACCGTCGCCCTGCCGCAGACCACCCTGGGCCTGGCCACCTGCTACGACCTCCGCTTCCCGGAGCAGTTCCGCGGCCTCGTCGACGCGGGGGCCGAGACGTTCGTCGTGGCGGCGGGATGGCCCGAGCGCCGCCGCGCCCACTGGACGCTCCTCGCCCAGGCCCGGGCCGTCGAGAACCAGGCGTACGTCCTCGCCCTCAGCACGGCGGGCAGTCACGCGGGCGTCCCGCAGGCCGGGCACAGCATCGTCGTCGACCCGTGGGGCGAGGTGCTGGCCCGGGCGGGGGCGGACGAGGAGGTACTCACCGTGGAGTTCGACCCGGCGAAGGCGGGCGTGACGCGGGAGGAGTTCCCGGCGCTCAAGGACCGCCGCCTGGGGCTCGCACCGCCGCCGCGCTGAGCATGCCGCCCGGACACCGTGTTTCACGTGAAACCGGCAACCACGGCACACCGCCGTGTTTCACGTGAAACGAGGAACCGCCTTACGGGACACCGGGCTTGAGCCGGTCTACTCCTTCTCCGCCAGCACGATCACACAGATCGACACGGCGATCAGCAGCGCGATGTCCGCGTCCTCCCGCACCACGTCGATGCCGTACGTGTCCCGGATCGTCAGCCAGCGGCGCGAGATCTGGGCCAGCAGCTCACCGTCGTACTCGATGGCGAACTCGCGGTCCAGGATCTTGCCGCTGACGTCCATCTCCGTACCGTCCACCAGGGTCACCCGGTAGTGGTTGCGGAGCAGCGAGAGCCGCTTGCGCTTGACCTGGGCCAGCTCCTCGCCGCCGCGCTCGATGAGCATGGTGCCGCGCAGGCTGACCAGCTTCTGGCGCAGCTCGACCAGGACCCTGCCCTCGGAGTCCTTCAGCTCGAAGGTGTCGCGCAGCCGCATGGCCTTGCCGTCGACCAGGAAGAGCTTGCGGCCCTCGGCGTCCTCGATCCAGTAGTCGTCACCGATGGAGAACAGGCGCTCACGTACGAGAAGTCTCATGGGAGACAGGTTCCCCCGGCCCCCGGCGGAATGCGTGCAGGCGGTGGCGGTGTTGACTGGTGGCATGGCAACACGTGCACGCGTCCGCGCCCCCGAACTCATCGGCAAGGGCGGCTGGCTCAACACAGGCGACCGGCAGTACACCCTCTCCGAGCTGCGAGGACGCATTGTCATCCTCGATTTCTGGACCTTCTGCTGTGTGAACTGCCTCCACGTCCTCGACGAGCTGCGGGAGCTGGAGGAGAAGCACCGGGACACTGTGGTGATCATCGGCGTCCACTCCCCGAAGTTCGTCCACGAGGCCGACCACCAGGCCGTCGTCGACGCCGTCGAGCGGTACGGGGTCCACCACCCGGTGCTCGACGACCCCGAGCTGGCCACCTGGAAGCAGTACGCCGTACGGGCCTGGCCGACGCTCGTCGTCATCGACCCCGAGGGCTATGTCGTCGCCCAGCACGCGGGCGAGGGGCACGCCCACGCCATCGAGAAGCTGGTCGAGGAGCTGGAGGCCGAGCACGCGGCCAAGGGCACACTCCGCCGGGGCGACGGCCCGTACGTGGCGCCCGAGCCCGTCGCCACGCACCTCCGCTTCCCGGGCAAGGCGCTGCTGCTGCCCGACGGCGGCTTCCTGGTCTCCGACACCACCCGCCACCGCCTGGTCGAGCTGGACGCGGACGGCGAGACCGTACGGCGCCACTTCGGCACCGGCGAGCGCGGGCTGGGCGACGGCGGCCCGGACGAGGCCCGGTTCAGCGAACCGCAGGGGCTCGCGGTCCTCCCCGACGGCCGCATCGCCGTGGCGGACACCGTCAACCACGCGATCCGCGCCCTGGACCTGACGACCGGGGCGGTCACCACCCTCGCCGGGACAGGCCGCCAGTGGTGGCAGGGGAGCCCGGCCGACGGCCCGGCGCGCGAGGTGGACCTCTCCTCGCCGTGGGACCTGGCCTGGTTCGGCGACCGGCTGTGGATCGCCATGGCGGGCGTGCACCAGCTGTGGACGTACGACCCCGAGGCCGGGAGCGTGGGTGTCGCGGCCGGGACCACCAACGAGGGGCTGGTCGACGGACCGGTCGCCGAGGCCTGGTTCGCCCAGCCGTCCGGGCTCGCGGTCTCCGCCGACGGCGAGCGGCTCTGGGTCGCGGACTCCGAGACCTCGGCCCTGCGCTGGGTCGACCGGGACGGCCAGGTGCACACCGCCGTCGGCACCGGCCTCTTCGACTTCGGCCACCGTGACGGGGCCGCCGCCCAGGCGCTCCTCCAGCACCCGCTCGGCGTGACCGCGCTGCCCGACGGGTCCGTGGCGCTCTCGGACACGTACAACCACGCCCTGCGCCGGTACGACCCGGCCTCCGGCGAGGTCACCACGCTCGCCACCGACATCCGCGAGCCCAGCGACGCGGTGCTGGTCGACGGGGACCTGGTGGTCGTCGAGTCCGCCCGCCACCGCCTCACCCGCCTGCGGCTGCCCGAGGAGGCCGTACGCGTCCCCGACCAGGCGCACCGCACCCAGCGCGCGGCCACCGGGATCGCCCCGGGCACGCTCCGGCTGGACGTGGTCTTCCAGGCGCCGGCCGGGCAGAAGCTGGACACCCGCTACGGGCCCTCCACCCGGCTGCTGGTCTCCTCGACCCCGCCCGAACTGCTGGCGGACGGCTCCGGTGCGGGCACCGACCTCGGGCGGGACCTGGTCCTCGCGGACGGGGTCACCGAGGGCGTGCTGCACGTCTCCGCGATGGCCGCGTCCTGCGACGACGACCCGGCCAACGAGTACCCGGCCTGCCATGTCCACCAGCAGGACTGGGGCGTGCCGGTCCGGGTGACCCCCGAGGGCGCGGCCCGGCTGCCGCTGGTGCTGGCGGGGATGGACGAGCAGGGCTGAGGCGAACACCGCCCGCCGGGGCCTGGGGCCTCGGCGGGACGGCCTCAGTGGTAGCGGTGCTCGTCGTCCTGGACGACCGTCGTGGTCGGCGGCACGACCATGCGGCGGCGGCGCGCGATGCTCATGTAGACGAAGACCCCGATGAGGCCGACGAGCATCATGATCCAGCCGACCAGGTCGAGGTTGATGCCGTCGGCCTTCCAGTCGGTCGCGAACGCCAGGATCGCGCCGCCACCGATCAGGAGAATGCATCCTCCGAGTCCCATGATTCCCGCCTCCTCGACGGTCCGGTGTATCCGGACCGGTGTACGGGTCGCGTACCCGGCCCGGCAACAACCATGTCCGAGGCGGCCGTTGGGCGTCGGTGCCGTTCTGGGTCCCGGCCGGTGTCAGTCCGTCAGGAACGCCGTCAGCGCGTTGGCCAGCAGATACGGGTCGTCCGCCCCGCACAGCTCACGGGCGCTGTGCATGGAGAGGATCGCGACGCCGATGTCCACGGTCCTGATGCCGTGCCGGGCGGCGGTGATCGGGCCGATCGTGGTGCCGCAGGGCATCGAGTTGTTCGACACGAACGTCTGCCACGGCACCCCCGCCTTCTCGCAGGCGGCGGCGAACACCGCGCGGCCGCTGCCGTCGGTGGCGTACCGCATGTTGACGTTGACCTTGAGGATCGGCCCGCCGTTGGCGACCGGGTGGTGCGTCGGGTCGTGCCGCTCGGCGTAGTTGGGGTGCACGGCGTGGCCGGTGTCGGAGGAGAGGCAGACCGTTCCGGCGAAGGCGCGGGCGCGGTCCTCGTACGCACCGCCCCGGGCGAAGACCGAGCGCTCCAGCACCGTGCCCAGCAGCGGGCCGTCGGCGCCGGTGTCGGACTGGGAGCCGTTCTCCTCGTGGTCGAAGGCGGCCAGGACGGGGATGTACGGAAGCTCGTCGTCCGGCCGGCCGGCGACGGCGGCCAGGGCGGCGGTCGCGGCGTGCACGGAGAGCAGGTTGTCCATCCGCGGCCCGGCGACCAGCTCGCGGTCCCGGCCCAGATAGGACGGCGGCTCGATGGCGTGCGGCATGAGGTCCCAGCCGGTGACGTCCTCCGGGTCGACGCCCGCCTCCTCGGCGACGAAGCGGATCAGATCGCCCTCGGCCACCTCCCCGAGCCCCCAGATCGGCTGCATGTGGCGCTGCCGGTCCAGCTTGAGGCCGTCGGTGTTGGCCGAGCGGTCCAGGTGCACGGCCAGTTGCGGCACCCGCAGCAGCGCCCGGTCGATGTTGACCAGCCGGTCGGTGCCGTCCCGGAGCGAGATCCGGCCGGCCAGGCCCAGGTCCCGGTCGAGCCAGGTGTTGAGCAGCGTGCCGCCGTAGATCTCGACGGCGATCTGGCGCCAGCCGTGCGACCCGGTGTCGGGCAGCGGCTTCACCCGCAGGTTCGGGGAGTCGGTGTGCGCGCCGACGATCCGGAACGGGGTGTGCGCCGCCGCGCCCTCCGGTACGTACCAGGCGATGATCGCCCCGCCGCGGAGCACGTACTTGCCACCGGGGCTCGCGTCCCAGGCGGCGGTCTCCTCGACCTGACGGAATCCGGCCACCTCCAGCCGGGCGGCCGCGTTGGCCACGGCGTGGTACGGGGACGGGCTCGCCGCCAGGAAGGACATCAGATCATCGGTGTGCGCACGGTCGAACCGGTGGCGAGAACTCATGGTCTTCACTGTATCGAGGGACCCGGCTCCGGATTCCGGTGACCGCCGGGGCCGGCCCGTGTACGGCGGCCGGGCCGGGCCGCGGACCCGTCCCGTCCGGCCGAAACGCGAGCGCCGCCACCCGGACGGGATGTCCGGATGACGGCGCTCGCGTACCAGCGGTGCGGGCGGGACCTAGAAGGCGGCCTCGTCCAGCTCCATCAGCGAGTTGTCGATGTTCTCGGCGAGCGCGCGCTCCGTCGAGAGGCCCGGCAGGACGTTCGCGGCGAAGAACTTCGCGGCGGCGATCTTGCCCCGGTAGAAGGCGACGTCCTTGGCGGAGGCGGTCGGCAGCTTCTCGGCGGCCACGGCCGCGCCCTTGAGGAGCAGATAGCCGACGACGACATCGCCGGAGGCCATCAGCAGGCGGGTCGTGTTCAGGCCGACCTTGTAGATGTTCTTGACGTCCTCGCCGGTGGCGGTGAGGTCGGTGATCATCGCGCCGACGATCGCCTCCAGGTCCACCGCCGCCTTGGCGAGGGAGTCCAGCGCGGGGGCCAGCTCCTCGTTGCCCTGGGCGCCCGCGAGGAACTTCTTGATCTCCTCGGAGAGCGTGTTGAGCGAGGCGCCCTGGTCGCGGACGATCTTCCGGAAGAAGAAGTCCTGGCCCTGGATCGCCGTCGTGCCCTCGTAGAGGGTGTCGATCTTGGCGTCCCGGATGTACTGCTCGACCGGGTACTCCTGGAGGTAGCCGGAGCCGCCGAAGGTCTGGAGCGACTGCGCCAGCTGCTCGTAGGACTTCTCGGAGCCGTACCCCTTCACGATCGGGAGCAGCAGGTCGTTGAGGCCGTTGAGCGCCTTGGCGTCCTCGCCCGCGGTCTCCTTCTCCTGGATCGCGTCCTGGACGGTGGCCGTGTACAGCACGAGGGAGCGCATGCCCTCGGCGTACGCCTTCTGCGTCATGAGCGAGCGGCGTACGTCGGGGTGGTGCGTGATGGTGACCTTGGGCGCCGTCTTGTCCATGAACTGCGACAGGTCGGTGCCCTGGACGCGCTCCTTGGCGTACTCCAGCGCGTTCAGGTAGCCCGTGGAGAGCGTGGCGATGGCCTTCGTGCCGACCATCATGCGGGCGAACTCGATGATGCGGAACATCTGGCGGATGCCGTCGTGCTTGTCGCCGATGAGCCAGCCCTTGGCGGGGTGGCGGTCGCCGAAGGTCATCTCGCAGGTGTTGGAGGCCTTGAGGCCCATCTTGTGCTCGACGTTCGTCGCGTACACACCGTTGCGCTCGCCCAGCTCACCGGTGGTCCAGTCGAAGTGGTACTTCGGGACCAGGAAGAGGGAGAGGCCCTTGGTGCCGGGGCCGGCGCCCTCGGGGCGGGCCAGCACGTAGTGGAGGATGTTCTCGGACATGTCGTGCTCGCCCGAGGTGATGAAGCGCTTCACACCCTCGATGTGCCAGGAGCCGTCCTCCTGCTGCACGGCCTTCGTCCGCCCGGCGCCGACGTCGGAGCCGGCGTCCGGCTCGGTCAGCACCATCGTCGAGCCCCACTGCTTCTCGACGGCGATCTCCGCGACCTTCTTCTGCTCCTCCGTGCCCTCCTCGAAGAGGATGCCGGCGAACGCCGGGCCGGAGGAGTACATCCACACGGCCGGGTTCGAGCCGAGCAGCAGCTCCGCGTAGCCCCAGATCAGGGAGCGGGGCGAGGTGGTGCCGCCGATCTCCTCGGGCAGGCCCAGGCGCCAGTACTCCGAGTCCATGAAGGACTGGTACGACTTCTTGAAGCTCTCCGGGACCGGCGCGGTGTTGGTCTCCGGGTCGAAGACCGGCGGGTTCCGGTCGGCGTCGGCGAAGGAGTCGGCCAGCTCGTTCTCCGCGAGACGGGCGACCTCCTCCAGGATGCTCTTCGCGGTGTCGACGTCCATCTCCGCGAACGGACCGGTGCCGTACACCTTGTCGCGCCCGAGCACCTCGAAGAGGTTGAACTCGATGTCGCGGAGATTCGACTTGTAGTGCCCCATGGGAAGGCTCCGTAATCAATAGCAGTGGCGCGCAGCGCCCCGGGGAGTGATGCGGGTCGGGCGACAGGCAGGCATTCGGTACAGGCAGACGCGGGTGTATCAGCTGACCTCTCCGATGATGCTACCCGTCAGTAATAAGGCGCAACCCCTCAGGCCGTAGATGTGTCCGATTACTCTTTGCAGCATGTACGGCTACGACCAGAACCCTGGTGCTCAGCAGCAGATGGGTCAGATGGGCCAGATGGGTCAGATGGGCGGCGGCTACGGGGAACAGCCGCTGTATCCCGAGCCCTCCCCGCCCTCCCTGGCCGACGCGGTCCGGGCCTTCACCACCGGCTCCCTCTCCGCCGAGGACTTCCAGCAGATCTTCGCCACGTCGAAGGTCTACTGCCCGCGCGGCGACAACCCCGGCTTCCTGGCGCTGCACAACACGCAGCAGCCCGTGATCCCGATGTTCACCACGCTCAAGGAGCTGCGGCGGTACGCGGGCAAGGAGTCCAAGTACTTCGTGATCACCGGCGCCGAGGTGATCGACCTGCTGCCCACGGGGTACGGCTTCGTCCTGGACATGGAGGGTGATCACCGTATGGTCTTCGACGCCAAGGCGGTCGAGCAGATGGTCGACTTCGCGATGCGGCGGATGTACGGGTAGGGGTTCCGCGTCCGCACGTCGCTGACCTGCGGTCTTCTTGTACGGGTGAGGGCCTGCGCCGCTTTCGGCGCGGGCCTTCGCGCTGTCGGGGCGGCGTCCTCGCGCTCTTCGCGCGGTGTCCTCCCGCTGTCCGCGCGGTGGCTCCGCGCCCTCGTCGGCGGGGTGGGAAAACGCCATGTGTACGCCGGGGTGCGCGCCCGGACGCGCTCCCGGGTCCGGCCTGCTGCACATCGAGGCGCCGCCGGAGTCGCTCGTCCTGTCCGGCGGGCTCTTCCACGGCCTCCAGCTCTGGGTGAACCTGCCCAAGGCCGACAAGATGATGAACCCGCGCTACCAGGACATCCGCGGTGGCGAGGTCCAGCTCCTCGCCTCCCCGGACGGTGGCGCACTGCTCCGCGTCATCGCCGGTGAGCTGGACGGACACCAGGGGCCCGGCATCACCCACACCCCGATCACGATGATCCACGCCACCGTCCGGCCCGGCGCCGAGGTGACCCTGCCCTGGCGCGAGGACTTCAACGGACTCGCGTACGTGATGGCCGGGCGCGGCTCGGTCGGCCAGGAGCGCCGGCCCATCCACCTCGGGCAGACCGCGGTGTTCGGCAGCGGCTCCTCGCTGACCGTCCGCGCGGACGAGAAGCAGGACGGCCACACCCCGGACCTGGAGGTCGTCCTTCTGGGCGGCCGCCCGATCCGGGAGCCGATGGCGCACTACGGGCCGTTCGTGATGAACAGCCAGGCCGAGCTGAAGCAGGCCTTCGAGGACTTCCAGGCGGGCCGCCTGGGGACCGTCCCGGCTGTCCACGGCATGTGACGCTCCGCTGGGACACGTCGTGCACGGCCGTGCCTCCGTGAGGGGGCCCGCCGTGCACGACGTGTGACGTCACCGTATGGGGCGTACGGCGTACGGAGACGGGCGCCGCGTCAGGTGACGGCGCGTCACCCGCGCGGTGTACGTCGGCGGGCCCGGCCGTCCGGGCCGTGATCGGGTGGGAGGGTGCCCGCTTCCAAGCCCCTCCTGCCCGAAGGCGCCCGCCGCACGGCCGCCTGGTGCGGTGTCGTCCTGCTGGTCGTGGGGGTCGCCGCCGTCGGGATCTGGCTGGTCGTCGCCCTCAAGACCGCGGTCACACCGGTGCTGCTCGCCCTCCTCGGCACCGCGCTGCTCGGCCCCGTGCACCGCTGGCTCATCGCCCGCAGGCTCAACCGCTCACTGGCCGCCGGGCTCACCTGCGCGGCGCTGGTCGCGGTGGTGGGCGGGGCCGGGTACATCGTGGTCACCGCCCTCGTCGACTCCGGTGACCAGATCGTCCGCTCCCTCAAGGACGCCGGACAGTGGGTCGTCGACCACCTGGACATCGGCGGCAACACCGACGTCGACAGCCTCGCCGACAACGCCAAGAACCTGGTCGACCGGTTCGGAGCGAGCGCCGCGGGCGGTCTGCTCAGCGGGATCAGCCTGGTCGGCACCCTGGTGGCGACCAGCGTGCTGGCGCTCCTGCTGACCTTCTTCTTCCTGCGCGACTCCGACCGGGCCGTCCACCTCGCCCACTCGGTGGCCCCGCGCGGCACCGGTGACCTGGTGGAGGCGATGGGGCGGCGGGCGTTCGAGGCCGTCGAGGGGTTCATGCGCGGCACCACGTTCATCGCGCTGATCGACGCCGTCTGCATCACGGTGGGCCTGCTGATCCTGGACGTGCCGGGGGCGGTGGGGCTGGGCGCGCTGGTCTTCGTCGGCGCCTACATCCCGTACCTCGGGGCCTTCATCTCCGGCGCGGTCGCCGTGCTGGTCGCGCTGGCCGACCGGGGGTTCGTGATCGCGCTCTGGGCGCTGGGGGTGGTGCTCGCGGTCCAGGTGCTGGAGGGGCATGTGCTCCAGCCGGTGATCCAGAGCCGGACGGTGCAGATGCACCCCGCGATGATCATGGTGGCGCTGACGGCCGGGGCGAGCGTCGCCGGCCTCCTCGGCATGCTGCTGGCGGTCCCCCTCTGCGCGGCGGCCTTCGGGGTCCTGGGGGAGCTGCGCCGGGGCTACGGAAACCCGCCCCCGTCTCCCGAGCCCCCATCCGACCCGTCGGGCAGCCACCCCAGCCCGTCCGGCGTTTGAGGACGGAACCCTCACGGCGGGGGCCCGCAGCCATCAGGGCCCCGCACCCACCCGGGCCTACACCCCCGCCCCACCCCCCTCGTACAGCTCGAACCAGATCGACTTCCCCTCCCCCCGCGGATCCACCCCCCACGCGTCGGCCAGCATCTCCATCAGCACCAGCCCCCGCCCGCTGGACGCCATCTCCCCCGGCCGCCGTTTGTGCGGCAGCTCGTCGCTGGCGTCGGCCACCTCCACGCGCAGCCGCCGCTCGCCCCGCTCCCCGGACACCTCCGCCGCCATCAGCGCGTCCCCGTCCGTGTGGACCAGCACGTTGGTGGCCATCTCCGAGACCATCAGGACCGCCGAGTCGACCTGCTCGGGGTCCTTCCAGTCGTGCAGCAGCTCCCGTACGAGCTGGCGGCCCACCGAGATCCGCTCGGGCTCGGCCTGCGCGATGGTCAGCACGCTGCGGCGGGCCGGAGTCTCCGGCGCCCGGCCGCTCTCCCGCCGCAGCACCAGCACCGCGATGTCGTCCTCGCGGCGGTCGGCGAGCGGCCCGGTCGTGTAGTGCGAGGTCGGCCCGTGCACGGCCTGGACCAGGGCGTCGGCCAGCTCCTCCAGGTCCTCTCTGGGCTCCTCCAGGACCGGGCGCAGCCGGGTCCAGCCGGTGGCCATGTCGTGGCCGCCGGTCTCGATGAGCCCGTCCGTGCAGAGCATGATCGTTTCACCCGGCTCCAGGACGACCCGGGTAGTGGGGTAGTCGGAGTCCGTCTCGATGCCGAGCGGCAGCCCGCCCGCCGTCTGCCGGATCACCGCCGTGCCGTCGGCGCTCACCACCACCGGGTCCGGATGGCCCGCCCGGGCGATGTCCAGGGTCCCGGCGTCCGGGTCCACCTCGGCGTACAGGCAGGTCGCGAAGCGGGGCGCGGCGGGCTCGTCGTCGCCCGCCACCCCCTCGTACCCGTCGGTCAGCCCGGAGAGGAAGCGCGAGGCCCGGGAGAGCACCGCGTCCGGGCGGTGGCCCTCGGAGGCGTACGCGCGCAGGGCGATGCGGAGCTGGCCCATCAGCCCGGCGGCCCGTACGTCATGGCCCTGGACGTCACCGATGATCAGGGCGATCCGGCCGTTGGGCAGCGGGATCATGTCGTACCAGTCACCGCCCACCTGGAGTCCGCCGCCGGTCGGCACGTACCGCGCGGCCACCGTCATCCCGGGGATGTCCGGCCCCAGCGTCGGCATCATCGAGCGCTGGAGGCCGAGCGACAGCTCCCGTTCGGTCTCCGCGACCCCGGCGCGGGCCAGCGCCTGGGCCAGCATCCGGGCCACCGTCGAGAGCACCGCGCGCTCGTCCGGCGAGAAGCGCACGGGGTGCTGGAACCCGGCCATCCAGGCGCCCATCGTGCGGCCCGAGGAGACGAGCGGGAGGTACGCCCACGACCGCCGGCCGAACCGGCGGGCGAGGGGCCAGGTGGCGGGGTAGCGGCGGCGGTACTCCTCGGGGGAGGGGAGGTAGATCGCGCGGCCCGTGCGGACCGCCTCGGCGGCCGGGTAGTCGGTGTCCAGGGGCATGTCGGTGAAGGGGTCCTCCTCGCCCGCGCTCTGCCCGTGGTGGCCGATGATCGTCAGCCGCTCGCCCGCGACGCCGAAGACCGCGAGCCCGTCCGGGGAGAAGCCGGGCATGGAGAGGGAGGCCGCGACCCGCAGCACCTCCTCCGTGGACCGGGCCTCGGCCAGCGCCCGCCCGGCGTCCAGCAGGAACGCCTCCCGGGAGCGGCGCCAGTCCCCGGTGATGGGGGTGTCCGCTGCGGACGAGCCCGGCTGGGGTTCCGCGACCTCCTGGAGCGTGCCGATCAGGACATAGCTCTCGGTGTCCCCGTCCGCCGGGACGACCGGCTTGGAGCGGCTGCGTACGGTGCGGAGCACCTGGCCCCGCTCGTCGACGATCCGCAGCCGGGCCTCGGCGAGGGTGCCCTCCGTGACGGCCAGGTTCACGACCCCGTAGATCTCGTTCCAGTCGACCGGGTGGAACCGGGAGCGCACCGCCGCCTCCCGGTAGACGCCGGGCTCGGGGGGCAGCCCGAGCAGCCGGGCCGCCTCCGCGTCGAGCGTGACCGTGCCGGCTGCGTTGTCCCAGCGCCACAGGCCTGTCGCGATCGCGGCCAGGACATCCTCGGTGCGCATTGCCCCACTTTAGGAAGATCTGCTCTCCGTACGCCACCGAGGGGGCGCCGCGCGCGGTCCGCCGCCGGGGGCGGGCGGGAAAGCGAAATGAAGGGGCCCGGCCCCGGGCGGTAGCCTGGGGAGGCTCAATCCACCCCGAATCGCGAAGACTGGATGAACGACGATGCATCGGTACAGGTCCCACACCTGCGGCGAGCTCCGCGCCTCTGACGTCGGCACCGACGTCCGGCTGAGCGGCTGGCTGCACAATCGCCGAGACCTGGGCGGCATCCTCTTCATCGATCTGCGCGACCACTACGGTCTGGTGCAGCTCGTCGCCCGTCCCGGCACCCCCGGTAACGAGGCCCTGGCGAAGCTGACCAAGGAGACCGTCGTCCGCATCGACGGCAAGGTCTCCGCGCGCGGCGCCGAGAACGTCAACCCGGAGCTGCCGACCGGTGAGATCGAGATCGAGGTCACCGAGGTCGAGGTGCTCGGTGAGGCGGCCCCGCTGCCCTTCACGATCAACACCGAGGACGGCGTCAACGAGGAGCGGCGCCTGGAGTACCGCTTCCTCGACCTGCGCCGCGAGCGCATGCACCGCAACATCATGCTGCGCTCGGCCGTGATCGCCGCCATCCGCTCCAAGATGGTGGCCCTCGGCTTCAACGAGATGGCGACCCCGATCCTCACCGCGACCTCCCCCGAGGGCGCCCGTGACTTCGTCGTCCCGTCCCGGCTGAACCCCGGCAAGTTCTACGCGCTGCCGCAGGCCCCGCAGCAGTTCAAGCAGCTGCTGATGATCTCGGGCTTCGACCGCTACTTCCAGATCGCGCCCTGCTTCCGCGACGAGGACGCCCGCGCCGACCGTTCGCCGGGCGAGTTCTACCAGCTCGACGTGGAGATGTCCTTCGTCGAGCAGGAGGACGTCTTCCAGCCGATCGAGAAGCTGATGACCGAGCTGTTCACCGAGTTCGGCAACGGCCGTGAGGTCACCTCTCCGTTCCCGCGCATCCCGTTCCGCGAGTCGATGCTGAAGTACGGCAACGACAAGCCGGACCTGCGGGCCAAGCTGGAGCTGGTCGACATCTCGGACGTCTTCGCCGACTCCGGTTTCAAGGCGTTCGCGGGCAAGCACGTCCGCGCGCTGCCGGTGCCGGACACCGCCGGGCAGTCCCGCAAGTTCTTCGACGGCCTCGGTGAGTACGCCGTCGAGCACGGCGCCAAGGGCCTGGCCTGGGTGCGCGTGGGCGAGGACGGCACGCTGGCCGGACCGATCGCCAAGTTCCTCACCGAGACCGACGTCAAGACGCTGACCGAGCGCCTCTCGCTGGTCCCGGGCCACGCGGTCTTCTTCGGCGCGGGCGAGTTCGGCGAGGTCTCCAAGATCATGTCGGCCGTCCGGGTCGAGGCCGCCAAGCGCGCGGGCCACTTCGAGGAGGGCGTCTTCCGGTTCTGCTGGATCGTCGACTTCCCGATGTACGAGAAGGACGAGGAGACCGGGAAGATCGACTTCTCGCACAACCCCTTCTCGATGCCCCAGGGCGGCCTGGCCGACCTGGAGGAGAAGGACCCGCTGGACATCCTCGCCTGGCAGTACGACATCGTCTGCAACGGCATCGAGCTGTCCTCGGGCGCCATCCGTAACCACGAGCCCGAGCTGATGCTCAAGGCCTTCGAGATCGCCGGGTACGACCGCGAGACCGTGGAGCAGGAGTTCGCGGGCATGCTCCGCGCGTTCCGCCTCGGCGCCCCGCCGCACGGTGGCATCGCCCCGGGCGTCGACCGCATCGTGATGCTGCTCGCCGACGAGCCCAACATCCGCGAGACGATCGCCTTCCCGCTCAACGGCAACGCCCAGGACCTGATGATGGGCGCCCCGACCGAGCTGGACGAGACCCGGCTGCGCGAGCTGAACATCCAGCTCCGCAAGCCGGTCGCGGCGAAGGGCGCCTCGGAGAAGCCCGCTCAGGAGAAGGCCGCCGACCAGTAGGCGTCACCTCCTCAGGCTGCTCCGCTCTGCGCACGTTTCACGTGAAACAGCCCCCGATCACCTGATCGGGGGCTGTTTCGCCGCATGAGCACGAGTGACCCGGACGGCCGGGGCGACGCCGTACAGCCGGATGGCCCCGGATCGGATTCGGCCGCGCCGGGTGCGGCAAGAACTGGCACCGAGACACCCCTCTCGCACCCCGTGCCGCACCGCCGTGCCGTCATCCGAGGAGCCCGTCACCGTGTCCGTCCCGCTCCGCCCGCCCGTACCGCTGCTCGCCGCCCTGTTCCTCGCCCTGGCCCTGCTGCTCACCGGCTGCACCTCCGGCTCCGCCCCCGCGAAGTCCCCCGCCGGCGCCCCGGGGCAGGGCGCAGCGGGCCCGGAGTCCGACGCCGCCTCCGTACGCCTGACCTCCCCGGCGCCGGAGCCGAGCCCGGCCGAGATCCCGGGGCTCGGGCCGCAGACCCGGGCGGAGATCCCGGCGGAGGCCCGGCAGGCGTTCGTGGTCACCGGGGAGAGCGTGGATGCCAACCGGTCCAGTGCGGTCCTGTACGCCCGCGAGGACCCGGCGGAGGGCTGGGCGGCGGTCGCCGGCCCCTGGGACGCCCACAACGGGATGAAGGGCTGGACCGACCACCACGTGGCGGGCGACCTGAGGTCCCCCACGGGCGTCTACACCCTCACCGACGCGGGCGGCCGCCTCCCCGACCCGGGCGCCCTGCTCCCGTACGACGAACACCCCCGGTTCGCGGTGGACGGCGTGGGGTTCTTCGGGGAGCCCCTGGAGGGCTCCTTCGACTACGTCGTGGCGATCAACTACAACCGCACCGAGGGCGTCACCCCCCTCGACCGCACCCGCCCCCTCGGCCTCGAACGCGGCGGCGGCATCTGGATCCACGTCGACCACGGAGGCCCCACACAGGGCTGCGTCTCCATCCCCGAGAACCGCATGGAGGAACTCCTCGGCACCCTGGACCCGGCCATGAACCCGGTCATCGTGATGGGGGACGCGGAGTCGCTGGGGCGGTGACCCGGAACCGTACGCGTACGACAGGGGCCCGGGACCACGAACGGTGGTCCCGGGCCCCTCAGGTACGTACTACGCCGGCTTCTCCTCCAGGCGCGGGAACAGCACCGCGCCCTTCGTCACCGTCGCGCCGGCGGACAGGGTGCCCCAGACGCCCGCGTCCTGGACCTTCTGGTCGGCCAGGGCGCCCAGGGACTCCTCGGCGCCCAGGGACTCCCAGAGCTTCTGGGAGGTCTCCGGCATCACGGGGTTCAGCAGGACCGCGACACCGCGCAGCGACTCGGCGGCCGTGTAGAGGATGGTCGCCAGGCGGGCCTGGCCCTCCGGGGTGGTGTCCTTGGCCACCTTCCACGGCTCCTGCTCCGTGATGTAGCCGTTGACCTGCTTCACGAAGTCGAAGATCGCCAGGATGCCGCCCTGGAAGTCCAGCTCCTCGCCGATCTTCGCGTCCGCCGTCGCGACGGCCTTCGCCAGGCCCTCCTGCACGGCCCGCTCGGCGTCACCGGCGGCCGTGGCCTCCGGCAGCGCCCCGCCGAAGTACTTGCCGACCATGGCGGCCACGCGCGAGGCGAGGTTGCCGTAGTCGTTGGCCAGCTCGGAGGTGTAGCGGGCGGAGAAGTCCTCCCAGGAGAACGAGCCGTCGCTGCCGTACGAGATGGCCCGCAGGAAGTACCAGCGGTACGCGTCCACGCCGAAGTGCGAGGTCAGGTCCTGCGGCTTGATGCCGGTCAGGTTCGACTTGGACATCTTCTCGCCGCCGACCATCAGCCAGCCGTTGGCGACGACCTTGCCGGGGAGCGGCAGGCCCTGCGCCATCAGCATCGCGGGCCAGATCACCGAGTGGAAGCGGAGGATGTCCTTGCCGATCAGGTGCACGTTCGCCGGGAACGTACCGTCGAACTTCTCCTGGTTGGCGCCGTACCCGACCGCCGTCGCGTAGTTGAGCAGCGCGTCGACCCAGACGTAGATGACGTGCTTGGGGTCCCACGGCACCGGGACGCCCCAGTCGAACGTCGAGCGGGAGATCGACAGGTCCTGGAGACCCTGCTCGACGAAGTTCACGACCTCGTTGCGCGCCGACTCGGGCTGGATGAAGTCCGGGTTCGCCGCGTAGAACTCCAGCAGCTTCGGGCCGTACTCGCTGAGCTTGAAGAAGTAGTTCTCCTCCTTGAGGAGCTCCACCGGCTTCTTGTGGATCGGGCAGAGCTTCTGACCGGCGAACTCGCCCTCGCCGTCGATCAGATCGCCGGGGAGCTTGTACTCCTCGCAGCCCACGCAGTACGGGCCCTCGTACCCGCCCTTGTAGATCTCGCCCTTGTCGTACAGGTCCTGCACGAACTCCTGCACCCGGTCGGTGTGCCGCTTCTCCGTCGTGCGGATGAAGTCGTCGTTCGCGATGTTCAGATGCTCCCAGAGGGGCTTCCACGCCTCCTCGACGAGCTTGTCGCACCAAGCCTGCGGAGTGACGTCGTTCGCCTCGGCCGTGCGCATGATCTTCTGACCGTGCTCGTCCGTGCCGGTGAGGTACCACACCTTCTCGCCGCGCTGGCGGTGCCAGCGCGTGAGCACGTCGCCTGCGACGGTCGTGTAGGCGTGGCCCAGGTGAGGAGCGTCGTTGACGTAGTAGATGGGGGTCGAGACGTAGTACGCCGTCGCCCCCTGCTTCTCGGATCCAGTGGCCGCCATGGTCGAAATCCTAACGGTCGGTTGAAGATCCACTCACATCGATAACCGGGGCCCCGGGGGGTGCTCCCCGGCGGGCCGGCGGTGGAGAGCTTTGCGAAACATCCCTTCCCGTAATGCTTCCCGCAGGAAAGTCGCATCCTGGGAGGGAGCGGACAAGCGTGCACGAGGCAGGGGACATCACCATGCGGGTACTGGTCGCCGAGGACGAGGAGATCCTCGCGGAGCTGGTCGCCACCGGGCTGCGCCGGGCCGGCTTCGCCGTCGACACCGTCTACAGCGGGGACGCGGCCCTCGCCTACCTCGGGCTGCACGACTACGACGTCGTCGTGCTCGACCGCGACCTTCCGCGCGTCCACGGCGACGACGTGGCCCGGCGGCTCGTCGCCTCCGGCTCCCGGACGCGGATCCTGATGCTCACCGCCTCCGGCACGATGGAGGACCGCGTCGCCGGGCTCGACCTCGGCGCCGACGATTACGTCAGCAAGCCGTTCGAGTTCCCCGAGCTGGTCTCCCGGGTCCGCGCCCTGCGCCGCCGCAGCGCCCGCCCCGTACCGCCGCAGCTCGAACGGCACGGCATACGGCTCGACACCGTACGGCGCTCCGCGCTCCGTGACGGGCGTGAGCTGGATCTCTCGCCCAAGGAGTTCACCGTGCTTCAGCTGCTCCTGGAGGCGGACGGCGGGACCGTCAGCGCCGAAGAGCTGCTGGAACGGGCCTGGGACGCCAACGCCGACCCCTTCACCGGAGCCGTGCGCGTCTGCATGAGCAAACTCCGCGCCAAGCTGGGCGAGCCCGCGCTGATCCGTACCGTCCAGGGCGTCGGGTACGCGCTGTGAGCCCCCGGGCCCGGCTGCGGCGGCTGGTGACCGCGTCGAAGCTGCCGCACTCGACGATCAGGACGCGCATAGCCCTCGTGTACGGCGGGGTCTTCCTCGTGCTCGGCACCGCCCTGCTCACCACCGTCAACCTGGCCTCCCGCGCCGGTACGGACTCCGAGGCGCGCGCCATCGCCTCCGCCGTCGTCGTCCCGCCCGGCTACACCGTCAACGGCCCGTTCATCGCCCGCAGCTCAGCCGACGGCCCCACTGTCTACGAACTGACCGATCACGTCAGCGACGCGGCCAGCAAACAGCACATGTACTGGTCGATCGCCGCGCTCCTGGTGATGACGGCGGGCGCGGTCGGCGTCGGCTGGTGGATCGCGGGCCGGGTCCTGCGGCCCGTCCACGCGATGACCGCCAAGGCCCGCAGCCTCTCCGAGCGGACCCTGCACGAGCGGATCGCCTCCAGCGGGCCCGACGACGAGCTGAAGGAGCTGGGCGAGACGCTGGACGCGTTGCTGGCCCGGCTGGAGAAGGCGTTCGACAGCCAGCGCAGGTTCATCGCCAACGCCTCCCACGAACTGCGCACCCCGCTCGCCACCCAGCGCGCCGCGATCCAGGTGGGGCTGGACGATCCGAGCCCCGACGACCTCGTCCGCACCCGGCAGACGCTCCTGGACACCAACCGGCGCAGCGAGCGGCTCATCGAGGGGCTGCTCGTGCTGGCCCGCAGCGAACGGGGGCTGGCCGCGGACGAGCGCGAGGACGTGCGCTTCGACCGGGTGGTGGCCGAGGAGACGGCCCGGCGGCCGGGGGCGCGGGCGGAGGGGCCGGGCCGGCCCGCGGTGCGGGTGGACGTGGCGCCCTGTCCGGTCCGGGGCAACCGGCTGCTGCTCTCCCAGCTGGTGTCGAACCTGCTGGCCAACGCGGCGACGTACAACGTGCCGGGCGGTTCGGTCGACATCGCGCTGGCGGAGGACGGCGTCCTGGTGGTGCGCAACACCGGCCCGGTGGTCTCCGAGGCCGATATCGCGGGGTTCTTCGAGCCGTTCCGGCGGGGCGAGGGCCGCGACCGGATGGGCCCGGGGTCGGGGCTCGGGCTGTCGATCGTGCGGTCGATCGCGGTGGCCCACGGCGGTACGGTCACGGCGGTCCCGGGCCCGGGGGGCGGCGGTCTCGCCGTGACCGTACGGCTGCCGGTCGATCAGTCCGTCGACCGGCCTGCTGATCAGCCCTCGGAGCGCTCCTCGCGCGCCGCGATCCAGGCCGGCAGCCCGGCGAGGATCTCCCGGTAGAGCTCGGCGTCCGCGATCTCGCGCGGGGCCGGGCCCGCGTGGAAGAAGCCGGCGTTGGGGGCGTCCAGCCTCCGCAGGAAGTCGAAGCCCTTCCCGTCCTGCTCGCCGAAGGCGACGAACTGGAAGAACAGCGGCAGCCGGGCCGCGTCCGCCAGCGCCTGGCGGGCGAGCTGCTTGGCGTCCGGCGGGCCGTCCGTCTGGAAGATCACCAGGGCGGGACCGGCGTCCTGCGCCTGCTCGCCCGCCAGCTTCTCGTGGTCCGCCACGATCTCCTCGATCGCGCGGTGGTAGTTCGTGCGGCCGAGCCGTCCGAGACCGGCGTTCAGCTCGTCGACCCGGCCCTCGTGGGCGGCCAGTCCGATGGTGCCGGTGCCGTCGATGTCGGTCGAGAAGAAGACCACGGAGACGGTGGCGTCGGCGTCCAGGTGGGCGGCGAGCGCGACGGCGCGGTCGCCCAGGTGCTGGGCGCTGCCGTCCTTGTAGAACGGCCGCATCGAGCCCGAGCGGTCCAGCACCAGGTAGACGCGGGCGCGCAGCCCGGTCAGCCCGTGCCCCTTGAGCGCCGTCTGCGCCGCCTTGTACGGGGCGACGAGCTGCGGCGCGCGGGAGGTGACCCGGGCGAGGGTGGTGGCGGGCTTGGCGGTGGCCTTGGGAGCGGTCTTCGCGGCGGGGGCGGGCGAGGTCACGGAGGTGGCCGCGGGCGCCGCGCTCCCCGCGGCCGCCGTGGGTGCCGCCGGGGGCTCGGGGGCGGCCTCCGGCTCCGGAGCGGCGGTCGCTTCCGCTTCGGGGGCGGTCGCGGCTTCCGGCTCGGGCGTCGCGGCTACGGGCTCCGGCTGAGGGGCCGCCCCGGCGGCGGGCTCCGGCGTGGTCTCCGGAGCGGTCGCGGCCTCGGTCGTCGCGACCGGCTTCGCTTCCGGTACGGGCTCCGGGTCGGGCTTCGGCGCCTGCTCGGCGGCGGGCTCCGGCGTGGCCTCGGCTGCGGGGGCCACGGCCGGGACCGGGGCGGCGTCCAGGTCCAGGTCGAGGTCGATCGTGATGGGGGCGGGCTCCGGCGTGGTGGCGGGCTCCGCCGTGACGGGCTCGGCGGCGGGCTCAGCAGTCCCGACCGGTTCCTCCGCCTTCACCGGCTCCTCCGCCTTCACCGGCGCGGCGGCGGCGGGATCGGCAACCGGCTCCGCGACGGGCTTCGCCTCCGCCTCCGCAGCGGGTGCCTCCACAGGCTCCGCGACGGGCTTCGCCTCCGGCTCCGCAGCGGGTGCCTCCACAGGCTCCGCGACGGGCTTCGCCTCCGGCTCCGCGTCCGGGCCCGAGCCCTGGGCGGGGACGGTCGGCGTGGCGGTGGCGGCCTTGTCGAAGGCCGCGGCCACCAGGTCCGCGGCACCGGCGTCACTGTCCGTGGTCTCCGCGACGGGCGAAGCGGGGGCCGGGATCGATGCCTTCGGCTCGGACGCCTTCGGCTCGGCGGGCTTCGGCTCGGACGCCTCGGGCCCGGCCGCCGCCGAAGTGGCCCCGGCCTCCGGCTCCGTGGACGGGGTGCGCTCGGCCTGGGGCGGGACGGTGGCCGTGGTCGGCGCGTCCTGCTCCGTGCGGCCGAACACCTTACGCAGCAAGCTCCGAATGCCCATGAGCGAGGCCTTTCGCATGAGTTGGGTGCGGGGAATGTCCGACCTGGGTGATTTCATCCCTGGCCAGGACGGATACGTAAGGTTAGCGGCCGGATCCGGCCGTACGCCGGTCCGGCCCACCCGTGCGTCAACCGAGCCGAAACCGATTCCGGACCGAGTCCGGCACGCGTTCCACGAGTAACCCGGCCCCGTTCCCGTACGGCTTCAAAGGAACAGCGGTAGCCCGGACTTCACCCGGCGTTCACCGGGAGTCCCTCGGACCGCGTGGGTCCGCCCCTACCGTCACGCACGACACACCGACGGAGGGAATCCACGTGCGCAACCTGCTGCCGCTCATCAGCTCCCACAACGCCCACCCGGGCGGCCGTTCCGCGCTGACCTGCCGCTTCCGCTGCGGGGACGCCTGTTTCAAGGAGACCCCGAACACCAGCGACAACGAGTACGCGGGCGACATCATCGCCCGTGCCGTATCGCGCCGTTCGATGATGCGCACGGCCGCCGTCGTGACGGTCGCCGCCGCGGCCGGTACGGCCGCGCTGACCGGTCCGAACGCCCCGCGGGCGGAGGCCGCGGCCCTCGCCGGCCACGGCCACAAACCGCACCCGCCCCACAAACCGGCCCCGTCCGGCGCCCGGGGACTGCGGTTCTCGCCGGTCGCGCCCAACAAGAACGACAAGGTCACCGTCCCCGACGGCTACAGCCAGAACGTGGTGATCCGCTGGGGCGAGCCGATCCTGCGCGGGGCGCCCGCCTTCAACCCGGAGAAGCAGACCGCCAAGGCGCAGGCGGGCCAGTTCGGTTACAACAACGACTTCCTCTCGCTGCTCCCGCTCCGCGGCGAGCGCGGCCGTCAGGTCCTGGTCGCCAACCACGAGTACACGGACGAGGTCCTCATGTTCCGTGGCTACGATCCGGCCAACCCCACCCGGGAGCAGGTGGAGATCGCCTGGGCCGCGCACGGACTCTCCGTGGTCGTCGTCCAGGAGGAGAGCCGCACCGGCAAGCTGGGGGCGGTCACCCGTCACCCGCTGAACCGCCGTCTCACCGCCACGAGTGAATTCCGGGTCACCGGACCGGCCGCGGGCAGCCCCCTCCTCCGTACCTCCGCCGACCGCACCGGCCGCAAGGTGCTCGGCACGCTCAACAACTGCGCCGGCGGTACGACCCCTTGGGGCACCACGCTGCACGGTGAGGAGAACTTCAACCAGTACTTCGCCAACGGCACCACGGCCATGCACAAGCGGTACGGGATCGGCTCCGGCGCCACCGAGCGCAAGTGGGAGCGGTTCGACCGGCGGTTCGACCTGGCGAAGGAGCCCAACGAGGCCAACCGCTTCGGCTGGGTCGTCGAACTCGACCCGTACGACCCCGACTCCACCCCGCGGAAGCGGACCGCGCTGGGCCGCTTCAAGCACGAGGCGGCCGAGCCCCGGCTGACGGCGGACGGGCGCCCGGTCGTCTACATGGGCGACGACGAGAAGTTCGACTACCTCTACAAGTTCGTCTCCAGCAAGCAGATGAAGAAGGGCACCTCGCGCGCCGCCCGCGAGCACAACCTGACGCTGCTGGACGAGGGCACGCTGTACGTCGCGAAGCTGACCGGAGACTCCCCGGCCGCCGAGATCGACGGCAGCGGAAAGCTCCCGAACGACGGCGAGTTCGACGGCAGCGGCGTCTGGATCCCGCTGGCCACCGGCACCACCTCGCACGTACCCGGCATGACCGCCGACGAGGTGTACGTCTACACGCGGCAGGCCGGTGACAAGGTCGGCGCCACCAAGATGGACCGCCCCGAGGACGTCGAGCCCTCGCCGCGCACCGGCCGGGTCTACGTCGCGCTCACCAACAACTCCGACCGCGGCAAGGAGGGCAAGGCCCCGGCGGACGAGGCGAACCCGCGCAACGGCAACAAGCACGGGCAGGTCCTGGAACTGGCGGAGAACTGGGACGACCCGACGGGCGACGGGTTCGCCTGGCGGCTCTTCCTCGTGGCGGGCGACCCGGACGACCCGTCGACGTACTTCGCCGGCTTCCCCAAGGAGCGCGTCAGCCCCATCTCCTGCCCGGACAACGTGGCCTTCGACGCCCACGGCAACCTGTGGATCTCCACGGACGGCAACCAGCTCGGTTCGCACGACGGCCTCTTCGGTGTCGCGACCCAGGGCGACCGGCGCGGTGAGCTGAAGCAGTTCCTCACCGTCCCGACGGGCGCGGAGACCTGCGGCCCCGTCATCCAGGACCGCCGGGTCCTGGTCGCCGTCCAGCACCCGGGCGAGGTCGACGGCGCCTCGGTGGAGAAGCCCGCGAGCACCTGGCCCGACGGCCCGGGGAAGATCGTCCGGCCCTCCGTCGTCGCGGTCTGGCGCAAGGACGGGCGCGACATCGGGGTGTGACCCCCGCTCCCTCCGGGACGGCCGGCCATCAGGCCTGTGCCCCTTGGGCGCGGGCCTGATGGAGCAGGCCAACCGCATGCCGGGGTGGGGGGCGCCCTGCGGCGGCACCTCCGTCCACGGCCCCGATCCGGCGGTCGGTCATCGGGCCGGCCGGGGTGAGCGACGCCCCCGCGTCCAGCGAGCACGCTCCCAGAACCTCCTGCCCCGGCCGCGGGCGGGGGCCGTACAGCCACCGCATGAGCGAGGTGAGCGGCGGCCGGGCCCTGAGCGTCCCGGCCGCCGGTCCGTTCTCCCGGAAAACGCACGCCGGTCCGGACACGCGCCGGACTAGAGTCGGACCCATGGTTTCCGGTGATGCGGCGCAGGCTCAGGGAAGCGTCCGGGTCGATGTGTGGATCTGGTCGGTCCGGCTGACGAAGACCCGTGCGCAGGCGGCTGCCGCCTGCCGGGCCGGGCATGTGAAGGTCGGCGGCGAGCGGGCCAAGCCCGCTCAGGCCGTCCGGGTCGGTGACGAGGTACGGCTGCGGCACGCGGGCCGGGACCGGGTGGTCGTCGTCTCGAAGATCGTGAAGAAGCGGGTCGGGGCGCCGGTGGCCGTCGAGTGCTTCGTCGACAACAGCCCGCCCCCGCCGCCGCGCGAGGTGGCGATCCAGGTTCCGGTACGGGACCGGGGCACGGGCCGCCCGACCAAGCGGGACCGCCGGGAGATGGAGCGCCTCCAGGGCCGCCCGCCGGAGCGCTGAGCCGAGCGGCGGGCCCGTGACGGTCCCTGCGGCGGTGCCGTCCCGCTGTTTCACGTGAAACAGCGGGACAGGCTGACTCGGGGCTAACCGGCCCTCCGGCGCCCCAGCAGCACCCGGGCCACCACCGCCCCCACGAGCAGGACCGCGCCGACCACCAGCACGATCCACACCGTGGTCCGCAGCGAGTCGGTCAGGGCGTCGACCACCGCCGCGGCCGCGCCCCGGTCACCGTCGGGCACCTCGTCCAGCACCCTGCTCCGGCCGACGGCCACCAGGATCCGCAGCACGATCGCGCCGAGGACGAATCCGGCGCCCACCGCCGCCGTGGCGGTCAGCCCGGCCCGGACCCCTCCCCGTACCGTCGCGACGCCCACCACCAGCACGAGGAGCACCAGGGTGGCGACGGCCGGCCAGATGCTGCAGTAGCGCAGCCAGCGGAACGAGTCCCGGAGAGTGTCCGCGCGGTCGGCGCCGATCACCGTGATCTCCGTCCGCTCGACCGGGATCTGATCCGCGAACGGCACCCCCTGGCTCACCAGATCCTGTTTGACCTGCTCGATCACCGGCGCCAGGTCGATGGTGACGGCCTCGCCGCTGTCGCCGTCCAGGGCGGTCGTCACGGCCTGGTGGGCGGTCCGGTTGGCGGTGTCCCAGGCGGTGCGGAAGGCCTCGGTGGAGGTGAAGGAGCGCACGGTCTCGTGCAGGAAGTCCCGGACGGTCTCCTGGAGCGGGCCGAGGTCGATCTGCTCCATGGCCTTCTCGGTGACCAGGTCCGCGACGGTGCTCTGGACCGCCGGGTCGGAGGAGAGCGGGGAGACGGCGGCGACATACCGGTCGGTGTCGTCGATCTCCAGGTCGACCCAGGCCGAGAGCGCGCTGAACGGCACGAGGACCGTGAGCAGGACGAGCAGGACGGCCGAGAGGGCCACCGAGCCCGCCGAGGTCCCCCGGGCCGTCGAAGCCTTCGAAGCCGCCGGGTCGGCCGAGTCCGCCGAGTGAGAGGTCCGCACCCCTCCAGGGAATCCCCTCCGGAGCCGGGCCGCTGCGGACCGTACGCCGTTCGAGTTGCCGGGGTGCGCGGGCGGGTGTGCCCTGGAGGGACGGGAGCGCGCGACGGGGGTGACGGAAGGAGCTGTCCGCGATGGTCACACACGCAGCCATGCCCGGCAGGAAGCGGGCCGGAGCCCACGCACGGCCCCGCAGTCTCAGCCCGTACGCCGTGGGGGTGCCGCTGGCGCTCGGCATCATCTACGGGTTCTACGCCGCGTTCATCCGGCGCGACGGCGGCCCCAGCACCGGCGGGCAGGTCGTCCTGGGCCTGGTCTCCGGAGCGGTGCTGGCGGCTCTCTGCTTCACGCTGGGCCGGATCCAGCGCGACCTGCGGCACGGGCTGCGTGCCCTGGCGTACGGCGCTCTGACCGCCTGCGCGATCGGCTTCCTGGTGAGCCTCACGGACACCAGCGTGCTGCGGTCCGCCGGGTTGGGACTGGTGGTCGGTGTGGGCGTCTTCCTCGCCACGTTCTACCTCTTCTACTCGCGGGAGCCCTGAGCCGGACCCGGCCGCCAGGCCCCGTCCAGCAGTGCGTTCCACCCGTGGGGCGCGGCCGCCAGATCCGATCTGGCGGCCGCGCCCCGGCATCTGGCGCCCCAGGGATGAGGGCACCGGAGAGCGGGCGGGAGGAGGCGGGAGCGATGGCGGACGACGAGCCGCTGCGGGTGGCGGTGATCATCGGCAGCACACGTGAAGGACGGATCGGCGACGCGGTCGGCCGCTGGTTCATGGAGCGCGCCCGGGCACGGGACGAACTGGACCTCGCCGTGCTGGACCTCGCGGAGTTCGACTTCCCCGTGCACCACCCGCGGCGGGCGACGGAGCAGATGACCGTGTTCACCGGAGCGATCGGCAGGGCCGAGGCCTTCGTCGTGGTCACCCCGGAGTACAACCGCTCCTTTCCCGCCTCCCTCAAGCAGGCCATCGACTTCGCCTACGACGAGTGGCAGGCCAAGCCGGTCGGCTTCGTGAGCTACGGGCACGGCTCCTCCGGGCTCTACGCGGTGGAGCAACTGCGCTCGGTCTTCACGGAGCTGCACACGGTGACCCTGCGCAACGGGGTCGCGCTCGACTTCCTGCACACACCGCTGGAGGACCACGCAGGAGCCTGCGCGCGGGACCGGGCGGCCGGGCTGATGCTCGACCAGCTCGGCTGGTGGGGCCGGGCCCTGCGCGAGGCCCGCGCGGTCCGCCCGTACGTCTCCTGACGGCCGGGACGGCGACGGTACACCCCGAGTCAATGACGACCTACAAGGAATGGATTCATGAGCACTGAACTGGCCATCGAGACCGCGGGGCTGGTGAAGGTCTTCGGCGAGAACCGCGCGGTGGACGGCGTCGACCTCGCGGTCCCGACCGGCACCGTCTACGGGGTCCTCGGACCCAACGGGGCCGGGAAGACCACCACCGTACGGATGCTCGCCACGCTGCTGCGCCCCGATGGCGGGACGGCTCAGGTGTTCGGCAAGGACGTGATGAAGGACCCCGACGCGGTCCGCAGCCGGGTCAGCCTCACCGGGCAGTACGCCTCGGTGGACGAGGACCTCACCGGCACCGAGAACCTGGTCCTGCTCGCCCGCCTCCTCGGCCACTCCAAGCCCGCGGCCCGTGACCGGGCGGCCCAGCTGCTCGAAGGATTCGGGCTGAGCGAGGCGGCGGGCAAGCAGGTGAAGAACTACTCGGGAGGCATGCGGCGCCGCATCGACATCGCCGCCTCCATCCTCAACACCCCCGACCTGCTCTTCCTGGACGAGCCGACCACCGGACTCGACCCGCGCAGCCGCAACCAGGTCTGGGACATCGTGCGCGCGGTCGTCGCCCAGGGCACCACGGTCCTGCTGACCACGCAGTATCTCGACGAGGCCGACCAGTTGGCCTCCCGGATCGCGGTGATCGACCACGGCCGGGTGATCGCCGAGGGCACCAAGGGCGAGCTGAAGGCCTCCGTCGGCTCCGGCACGGTCCACCTGCGGCTGCGCGACGCCGCCCAGCGGCCCGAGGCCGAGCGGGTGCTCTCCCGGGCGCTGGACGCCTCGGTCCTGCTGGACGCGGATCCGGTGGCGCTCACCGCCCGGGTCGATGCCCACGGCTCCGACCGGGGCGCGGCGGAACAGGCCGCACGGGCCCTGGCCGAGCTGGCCCGGTCCGGCATCACGGTCGACAACTTCTCGCTGGGGCAGCCCAGCCTCGACGAGGTCTTCCTCGCTCTCACGGACAAGAAGGGGGTGGCGGCGTGAGCACCACGACCACCAAGACGGAGCTTGAGGACGTCGCGCTCGCGGCGCCGGACGCGGAGCGCCTGTCGGCTCTCCTGGTCGGTCTGGACCGGCCGCCGAGGCCGAGCGCGCTCTCGGCCTCGTTCACCTTCGGCTGGCGCGCCATGCTGAAGATCAAGCATGTGCCGGAGCAGCTCTTCGATGTGACGGCCTTCCCGATCATGCTCGTCCTGATGTACACGTACCTCTTCGGAGGAGCGCTGGCCGGCTCCACGCAGGAGTACATCCAGTTCCTGCTGCCCGGCATCCTGGTGATGAGCGTCGTGATGATCACGATGTACACGGGCGTCGCGGTCAACACCGACATCGCCAAGGGCGTCTTCGACCGGTTCCGCACGCTGCCGATCTGGCGGCCCGCGCCGATGGTCGGCTATCTGCTCGGTGACGTCCTGCGCTATCTGCTGGCTTCGGTGGTGATGCTCTCCGTCGGCATGATCATCGGCTTCCGGCCCGAGGGCGGGGTGCTCGGGGTGCTGGCCGGAGTGGCCCTGCTGCTGGTGTTCTCGTTCGCCTTCTCGTGGATCTGGACCATGTTCGGGCTGATGCTGCGCACGGAGAAGTCCGTGATGGGCGTCAGCATGATGGTGATCTTCCCGCTGACCTTCCTCAGCAACGTCTTCGTCCTCCCGAGCACGATGCCGGGCTGGCTGCAGGCGTTCGTGAACAACAGCCCCATCACCCACCTGGTCTCGGCGGTGCGCGGGCTGATGGCGGGCGACTGGCCCGTCGCGGATCTCGCCTGGTCACTGGGGTGGGCCGGAGTGATCATGCTCGTCTTCGGCGCCGTGACGATGCGGCTCTACAACCGCAAGTGACGGGTGGCGGCGGCGACTCGGCGTCGGGTCACAGCCGCCAGTCGGGGGTGCGGCCGGGGCGGTAGGCGCAGGTGGTTCCCGTGGTCACGGACTCCCGCAGATGCGCCGCGAGTCCGGGGTGGAGGGAGTCCAGCTTGCGCAGGGTGTCGCGGATCCGGGCGGTGACAGTCTTGCGGGCCCGCTCGGTCTGGTCGCCCAGGCGGCGGCTCCGGCCACCGAGGCCCGCCGCGGTGCGCAGCTGGTCCAGGAGGGCCTGCCGCTCCCGGTCGTACGCCGCCATCTGCCGGGTGTCGTCCCGGGCCGCCGCACGGTCTATCTCGGCGTCCAGCCGGTCCAGGTGCTCCTTGTAGCGGCGCTTGGCCTCCTCGTCGAGCACCGGGTCGCCGCCGAGCCGCCCGGCGGCGACCACGGCGCTGCCGCCTTCGGGGGCGAGCAGCTGCACGGCCGGGACGTCGGCGCCCGGGAGCCCCAGCAGACTGTGCAGGTCCCGCAGCCCCTTGGCGTCGGGCATGTGCACGGTCCGCCCGTCCCAGCGCAACTGCCAGACGGGCCCGTCGCGACGGAACTCGGCGGCCGGGGCCGAGGCCTGGGCTTCGCCGGAGCTGGAGCCGGAGCCGGAACTGGAGTCGGAACCGGAGTCGGACTTGGACCCGGAGCCGGGTTGCGAGGCGGTGGCGGGGTGGGCGGCGTCAGGGGCGGGGAAGGCGGGGGTGGTTGGTGTGGCCGCTCCGGATGCGTCGGCGGGGAAGGAGAGTTCCAGGGGTGCGGCGGCTGGGCGGCGGGCCGCGGGCCAGGAGGCCGTACGGATGGAGGCCGCCTCGGACGCCAGGTGGTGCAGGCCCAGCTCGGCCGCCTCCCGCTCCGCTTCGGTGAGGATCGCGCGGGCCCGGCCGGTGTCGCCCGGCTCCGCGCGGGCGAGGAGGGAGCGGGACAGGTCCAGCCGGGAGCGTACGGCCCAGGGGCGGGCGCCGAGGCGGTCCGCGGAGGCGGTGGCCTCGGTGAGCGCGGCGACGGCGGCGTCCCGGTCGTGGCGGGCGGCGGCGAGCATTCCGAGCCAGAGGTCGGCGGGGCCGCTGATGTCGCACCCGTACAGCGAGACGACCCATTGGCCTGTGCAGGGGGTGAGTTCGTCCTCCGCGCGGGCGATCAGGTGCCGGTCGCCGGTGGCCGCGGCGGTCCGGGCCAGCAGCCGGAGCCAGAGCGGCATGAACACCCGCGGGTAGGGGGCGGGGCGGTCCGACTGCTCGGCGATCAGGCGGAGGGCCGGGGCGGCGTCGCCCTGCTCGACCGCGGTGAGCGCCTCCAGCAGCCGGGGGTACGGATACCGGACGCGCGGGAGCGTGGCGAGGATCTTCTCCGCCTCCGCGAACCGGCCCTGGAGCAGATACCGGGACCAGTGCAGATGGGACCGCATGAAGCCGAACGCCTCGTGCTCCTCGTCCTCGGGGCCGAGCACCTCGTCCCGCAGCGCCTCGGCCGCCTCGCCGAACCGGCCCTGGAGGGAGGCGATCAGGCTGCTGTCGATGGCGATGGACACGGCGAACCGGGGCAGCTCGGAGCGCTCGGCGGCCCGGACGAAGGTGCGGAACTGGTCGATGAAGGCCGGGTCGCCCAGCTCCAGCAGCGTCACCCACCGCATGGAGGCGGCGTGCAGCTCCATGTCCAGGTTCTGCGTGCGGCGGCCGACGACGGCCATCTCGTCCGTCAGCCCCAGCCGCTCCACCGCGGAGCCGAGGCCCCAGACGGAGTCATGGCGGGCCCAGAGGGAGAAGGCGAGCGCCTCGTCGTCCGAGCCGTCGCGGGCGAGGGCCATGATGTGGATGGCCAGCTCCTGCGCGAGCCGGTCGGCGGAGAGACCGTCCTGCCCGTCCTTGCCGGTGACCTTGCGGTGGGCCTCGCTCAGGAAGGCCACCATGAACGCCTCGCTGCCGCCGAAGGCGCCCTGGCGGTACAGGGTGATCGCCACCCGGGCCACCAGCTCGGGGTCGTCCAGATCCCGGGCCAGGGCGACCGCCCGGTCCAGCAGCCGCTCCCCCTCGGCGGGCTCCCCGGTGTGCCGCAGGTGTTCGCCCAGGTCGAGACAGATGAGTGCGACCCGGCGGCGGTCATGGGCCGGGAGGCCGTCGGCCCCGCGCCCCGGAGTGCCCGCCGGTGCCGCCTCCCCGGCTGCCCCGCCCCGCGCCCCCGGCCCGGAGCCCGTCCCCGTCTCGCCACCCGTCTCCGGCTCCTCGCCTTCGCCGCCCGCCTCGCCTTCCGCGCCTTCCTCGTCCGAGGCGACCGCGAGGGCCCGGCGGTAGTGGCCGGTGGCCTCCTCGTCGGCCAGGCGCCCGGAGGCGTCCCGGGCGGCGGCGAGCAGCAGGTCGATCCGGCGGTCGCGCTCCAGCTCCCCTCCGGCGAGGTGGGCGTGGCGGGCGAGGTCCCCGGGCCGCACGGCGTCGTCGAGGCCGCCGTGCGCGTCCAGCGCCCGTACGGCGGAGGCGTGGCGGCGGCGGGCCTCTGGCCCTCCGAGGGAGGCGTACAGCGTCTCGCGGAGCAGGTCGTGGGCGAAGGCGTAACTCCCGGAGGGGCGCGGCACGACGACCCGGGCGATGACCGCCGACTCCAGCAGTCGCTCCACCCGGGGGACCGGGGAGCCGTGCACCACGGCCAGCACCTGCCGGCGGAACTCCCGGCCCAGCAGGGCGGCGGACGTCAGCAGTGAGACGACCTCCCCGGGCAGCAGGCTCAGCCGCTGCCGGACGGCCTCCCGCACGCCGGGCGGGATGGTGGAGACAGGACTCCCGCTGTGCCAGAGCCGGGCCGTCTGCTCGAC
Source organism: Streptomyces araujoniae (assembly GCF_050871195.1). NCBI lineage: Bacteria > Bacillati > Actinomycetota > Actinomycetes > Kitasatosporales > Streptomycetaceae > Streptomyces > Streptomyces araujoniae. The sequence continues at coordinate 3,800,526 of NZ_CP194070.1, read as the reverse complement.
GAAGAACGGGTTGCCGCCGGTGCGCCGGTGGACCTCGTCGACCAGGTGCGGGGCGGGCTCGCGGCCCGTCGTCACGGCCATCAGCGCCCCCACCTCGTCCCGGCCGAGGCCGGTCAGCGTGAGGGTGGCCGAGGCACGCGACACGAGGGGCAGGATGAGCTGCTGGAGCGGGTGGCCGTGGGCCTCCACCTCGACGTCCCGGTAGGTGCCGATGAGCAGCAGCCGTTCGAACCAGGTGTGCTGGGCGGCGAATTCGAGCAGCCGGAGCGAGGCGGGGTCGGCGCTGTGGAGATCGTCGAGGACCACGGCCAGCGGGCGGCTCTGGGAGATGGTGACCAGGGCCGTCGTCACCGCGTCGTACAGCCCGAAGGCCTCGACCCCGTCCGGCGTGCCCCCGGCGGAACCGGGCACCCCGGTGGAACCGGACCCTCCGACGGAACCGGACCCTCCGGCTGAACCCATACCGGCCGTACCGGCACCGGTCGCACCGGCATCGGCCGTACCGGCACCCGCCGTACCGGCACCGGATCCTTCGCCGTCTGCTGCCCCCACTGCCCCGGAGGCCCCGGCCGCCGCCGCATCGACAGCGACACCGGCGCCCCCGCCCCAGCCCTCCGCCCGGCCGTCGCCCGACGGGTCGCCGAGGAGGACGCCGAGGCGGCCGTCCGACGCCTCCTGGGCCGCCGCCCACTCGGCCGCCGTGGCGGAGCGGCGCAGCCCGCGCAGCACCTGCACCCAGGGCCAGTAGCCGGGGGTGCTCCCGGAGTCCCAGCAGGAGCCGCCGACCACCAGCGCACCGCGCCGCCGCGCCTCGTGCGCGGCGTCGGTGACGAGGGTGGTCTTCCCGATGCCGGCCTCGCCCGTGACGAGCACGAGACCGCCGTGGCTCTCCGTCGCCCGGACGATCTCCGAGCGGAGGATGCCTGCGGGGTGATCGCGCCCGAACAGAGCAGGGGTCATGACCACACGATAGGAGCACCCACTGACAACAGCCCCTCCACCGGCCCGTGAACGGCAGGTGCCCCCTTCCCACCGGGCCGAAGCCGTCGGAGGCCGTGGACTCCGGAACGAGAACCGTGGGCTCCGAAACGAGAACCGTGGGCTCCGGGCCGGAAACACCGGGCTCCGGAAGGAAGCCCGTGGGCTCGGGAGGGAAAGGGGGCAGCCCCGTACCGCCGCATCGCACGGCGCGGGGGAGGTGTCAGTCGCGTACCACTGTCACCGGGCACGGAGCGTGCTGCGTGACGTGCAGGCTGACCGAGCCGAGCAGCGTCGCCTTGAGGCCGCTGCGGCCCCGGGCGCCCACGACGAGCAGGCTGGCGCCCCTGGCCCGGTCGAGCAGGGTCTGGGCGGGGTTGCCGATGACCACGACCTTGGTGACCGCGGCGGCCCCCTCCTGGCCCAGGGCCTCCTCCAGGGCCTCGTTGAGGGAGACCGTGGCGAGCGCCTGCGGGTCGAAGTCCTCCGGGAGGCCCGGCATCATCGAGGCCCAGCTGGTCGCGGGGTACTCCCAGCTGTTGACGGCCTCCACGGTGTCACCGGTCAGCTCGGCCTGACGGACGGCCCAGTGCAGTGCCTTGATCGAGGGATCGGACCCGTCCACGCCCACGACGATCCTGCCCATGTCTGCCTCCAGCTCGCTAGCTCGCTCCGGCTCGTACCGCGTCCGGCTTCCTCGTACAGCGTCCGGCTTCACTGTAATCAAACGGGACAATCGGGCCGCCCGGCCCCTTCGGTCAGGACTCCCGCCCGGCCCCTTCGGCCCGGCCGCCCGCCCGGGGAGTCGGTCCAGCCTTCCTCCCGGCTGCCCACCCCGCCCCGGACCCGGCCCGCCCCGGCCCGCCCCGGCCCGGACCCGGCCCGGCCGCCGCCGGGGGCAGTCGAGCCGAGGCCCGGGGGTCACTCCAGTCGCGCCCCGGGAGTCAGTCCAGCCGCAGGTCCGCGAGTTGCTGTTCGAAGGGGACGAGCGCGTCCTCCCCGTCGTCCAGGCCCGGTGTCCGGGAGGCCCCGGAGACCGTGCGGCCCAGGACCGCCGAGGCCAGCTCGCCGCCCGCGCGCCGGATCCGGGACGGCAGGCCTTCGGTGTGCTCGTCGCCGGCGGAGCCCCAGTCCTCGGAGGCCGCGTAGACGGAGGTCGGTACGGTGACGGCCCGCAGATAGGCGAAGAGCGGCCGCAGCGCGTGCTCCAGGACCAGCGAGTGGCGGGCCGTGCCGCCCGTCGCGGCGATCACGACGGGCTTGCCGGTCAGCGCGGTGTGGTCGATCAGGTCGAAGAACGACTTGAACAGACCGCTGTACGAGGCGGTGAAGACGGGCGTCACGGCGATCAGCCCGTCCGCCTCCGTCACCGCGTCGATCGCCTCCCGCAGCGCGGCCGGCGGGAACCCGCTGACCAGGTGGTTGGCGATGTCCACGGCGAGGTCTCGCAGTTCGATGACGTGGACCTCGACGTTCCGGTCCTGGTCGGCCGCGAGGCGCTCCCGGGTGGCGGTGGCCAGCCGGTCGGCGAGCAGCCGGGTCGAGGACGGCCGGCTCAGCCCCGCCGAGACGGCGACGATCCGCAGGGGGGTGGTGGCGAACATCGGGGTCAGCCCTCCTTCCGGGCGGCCCGGGCGGCGGTCACCGCCGGGTGGACGGGCGCGGACTCCGGCACTCCGGCCGGCCGCAGGTTGGCGAACTCCTTGCGCAGCACGGGCACGACCTCCTCGCCGAGGAGGTCGAGCTGCTCCAGGACCGTCTTCAGCGGGAGTCCCGCGTGGTCCATCAGGAACAGCTGACGCTGGTAGTCACCGACCGCGTCCCGGAACGTCAGGGTCCGCTCGATGACCTCCTGCGGGGAGCCCACCGTCAGCGGGGTCTCCCGGGTGAAGTCCTCCAGGGACGGGCCGTGGCCGTAGACCGGCGCGTTGTCGAAGTACGGCCGGAACTCCCGTACCGCGTCCTGCGAGTTCTTCCGCATGAACACCTGGCCGCCGAGCCCCACGATGGCCTGTTCGGCGGTGCCGTGGCCGTAGTGGGCGTACCGCCGCCGGTACAGCGAGACCATCTTCTTCGTGTGCTCCATCGGCCAGAAGATGTTGTTGTGGAAGAACCCGTCCCCGTAGTACGCGGCCTGTTCCGCGATCTCGGGGGAGCGGATGGAGCCGTGCCAGACGAACGGCGGGACGCCGTCCAGCGGGCGCGGGGTGGCGGTGAAGGACTGCAGCGGCGTACGGAACTTGCCCTCCCAGTCCACGACGTCCTCGCGCCACAGCCTGTGCAGCAGGGCGTAGTTCTCGATGGCCAGCGGGATGCCCTGGCGGATGTCCTTGCCGAACCAGGGGTAGACCGGTCCGGTGTTGCCCCGGCCCATCATCAGGTCGACGCGGCCGTCCGCGAGGTGCTGGAGGGTGGCGTAGTCCTCCGCGATCTTCACCGGGTCGTTGGTGGTGATCAGGGTGGTGGACGTGGACAGGATCAGGTTCTCGGTACGGGCGGCGATGTAGCCGAGGGTCGTCGTCGGGGAGGACGGGACGAACGGCGGGTTGTGGTGCTCGCCGGTCGCGAAGACGTCCAGGCCGACCTCCTCGGCCTTCTGCGCGATGGCGAGAGTGGCCTTGATCCGCTCGTTCTCGCTCGGCGTCCGGCCGGTGGTCGGGTCGGTGGTGACGTCTCCGACCGTGAAGATCCCGAACTGCATGGCGTCCGCCTCCTGAGGGTCGCGGGGTGATCCATAATTGGTTGAACGTTGAACTACACCCTACAACGGGACGCCCCCGCGACCTATTCCTCCACGGCTCACCCCCAGGCTTCGTGGCTTCCGCGGGTTCTACGGCGTCACGATCGGGAACGACCTGTCCGGTTCCGTGAGTACGGAGACGAGCTCCCCGAGGAGGGACGCGTCACCGTTCTGCTCGATCCCGGCCACCCCCTCGCCCGCGAGGACGGAGAGCAACTGCGGCTTGCTGAGGGTGAGCGTCAGCCCCGCCGGGGCCCAGGAACCGGCGCCCGGCCCAGCGGTGCGGTGGGTGAGGGCCCCGTTGTGCAGGGTGAGCCGGTGGCGGACGGGGGCGGCGGCGGAGCCGTCGGTCACGACCAGGTCGATCACCAGCTCCATGTCCCAGGCGCGTGGCCCGTCCACACGCACGGCGAGCGAGTCGAGGAGCTGCTCCACGGTGAGCGCCATCACCACCTCGGGGCTCGCGGAGTCCAGCGCCAGGGTTCCCGCGCCCTCCTCCAGCTCCTTGGCGCCCATCAGGTAGAAGTTGCGCCACGGGCCGTTCTCCGCGCCGTGGCCCAGCCGCCGGTAGACCCCGGCCAGCTCGGTACGGGCGGCCCGGTGCGAGGCGTCCGCGAAGACGACATGGTTCAGCAGGGTCGCGGCGAACCGCAGATCGCCCGCCTCCGCGTACGCGCGCGCCTTGGCCAGCACGGCGTCGGCCCCGCCCATGCACTCCACGTACCGCTCGGCCGACTCCACCGGCGGGTGCTCCCACAGGTGGGCCGGGTTGCCGTCGAACCAGCCCAGATAGCGCTGGTAGACCGCCTTCACGTTGTGGCTGAGCGAGCCGTAGTAGCCGCGGGCGTGCCAGCACTTCTCCAGGGCGGGCGGCAGCTGGATCGTCTCCGCGATCTCGGGGCCGGTCAGCCCGGCGTTGAGCATGCGCAGGGTCTGGTCGTGGAGGTACGCGTACAGGTCGCGCTGGGCGGTGAGGAACTCCCGTACGTTCTCCCGGCCCCAGGTGGGCCAGTGGTGTGACGCGAAGGCGACGTCCGCCGCGTCCCCGAACAGCTCGACGGCCTCGTCCAGATAGCGCGACCAGACGCGCGCGTCCCGGACCACGGCCCCGCGCAGGGTCACGATGTTGTGCATGGTGTGGGTGGCGTTCTCGGCCAGGCAGAGCGCCCGGTGGTCCGGGAAGAGGAAGTTCATCTCGGCGGGCGCCTCGGTGCCCGGGGTGAGCTGGAAGACGATCCGTACGCCGTCGAGCACCTCCTCCTGGCCCGTGTGCGTGATGTCCGTCGTGGGCGGGATCAGCGTCAGCGTCCCGGTGGAGGTGGTCATGCCGAGCCCGGCGCCGATCTGGCCGTCGGGGCCCTTCGCCAGGCTGTCGCCGTACATGAACATCGCCCGCCGGAGCATGGCGTTGCCCGCGTAGACGTTCTCGCTGGCGGCGTGCTCCAGGAATCCGGCGGGGGCGAGCACCGGGACGCCCGCCTCCGTGCCCGGGGGCAGCACCCCGCGCGCCCCGCCGAAGTGGTCGCCGTGCGAGTGGGTGTAGATCAGCGCGGTGACGGGCCGGTCGCCCCGGTGGCCCCGGTAGAGCGCCAGCGCGGCGGCCGCGGTCTCGGCGGAGATCAGCGGGTCGATGACGACGACCCCGCGCTCGCCCTCGACCAGGGTCATGTTCGACAGGTCGAGCCCGCGCACCTGGTAGATGCCCTCGGTGACCTCGTACAGCCCCTGCCGCGCACAGAGCCGGGCCTGCCGCCAGAGGCTCGGGTGGGCGGTGTCGGGGCACGGGTCGTCGAGGAAGGCGTAGCTGTCGTTGTCCCAGACCACCCGGCCGTCGTCGGCGGTGATCACGGCGGGGTCGAGGGCGGTGACGAAGCCGCGGTCGGCGTTCGTGAGATCGGTGGTGTCGTCGAACGGGAGGTGGCTCATGGAAGCCCAGTAGAGCGGAAGCGGTCCTAAGGTGCATATCGTCACATCGCCGTACTGTCCGACCGGACCGGGCGTAGCCTGTCCTGCGCACTGAGGGAGCTGTCCTGCGCACTGCGGGGGCTGTCATGCGCGCTGAGGGAGGCGGATTCCATGGGTGGCAGGGACATCGAGAGCTGGAAGGCCCGGGGAGTCGCCCTGCGCGTCTTCGTCTACGTCTTCGTGACGCACCTCTTCGCGGGCTTCATCTGGATCCTCTTCTCCGTGGGCGGCCACGCGGACAAGTAGCCGGCAAGGAGCGGACGGCGGGGGGCGGCAGGACGGCGGGGCGGCGGGGCAGCAGGGCAGAGGGCAGCAGGACAGCAGGAGGCCGCGGTCGGCGGGCCCGGCTGTTATTCATGCGCCCGGTAGGCCCGTGGCCGCTACACTCGCCGTATGACCTCCGTACCGTGCCGGAACTGGTGGCGCTCCTTCTAGGAGCGGCCACAGCATCTGTCTGCACGGAACCCAGGGCCGTTCACCATGGACGGCCCTTTCGCATGCCTGCTCCACCCCGCTCCGGGCCGTCCTCCGCGCACCCACCCGCCACCGCGAGGAGCCCCGCCATGACGATCACCGCCACCCCCTCCCCGACGGCCACCGGCGCCGGACTCCGCAGCGCCGGACTGGAGCACCGGATCGCCCGGGACCCCGCCCGCTTCCGGGTCCTCACCGGCGACCGCCCCACCGGCCCCCTCCACCTCGGCCACTACTTCGGCACCCTGCGCAACCGGGTCCGCCTCCAGGACCTCGGCGTGGAGGTCTTCGTCCTGATCGCCGACTACCAGGTGCTCACCGACCGGGACACCGCCGAGCGGCTCCAGGAGCACACCGACGGGCTTCTCCTGGACCATCTGGCCCTCGGTGTCGACCCCGCCCGGTCCACCGTCTTCACCCACAGCGCCGTTCCCGCGCTCAACCAGCTCCTGCTGCCCTTCCTCAGCCTCGTCTCCGTGGCGGAACTGGGCCGCAACCCCACGGTGAAGGACGAGATCGCGCACTCCCGGCAGTCGGCGGTGAGCGGGCTGATGTACACCTACCCGGTCCACCAGGCGGCCGACATCCTCTTCTGCAAGGGCAACGTGGTCCCCGTGGGACAGGACCAGCTGCCCCACCTCGAACTCACCCGGACGATCGCCCGCCGCTTCAACGAGCGGTACGGGGACGTCTTCCCGGAACCCGAGGCCCTGCTCTCCGCCGCACCCCTGCTCCTCGGCACCGACGGCACCAAGATGAGCAAGAGCCGCGCCAACTCCATCCCGCTCGGCGCCACCGCCGACGAGACGGCCCGCCTGATCAGGGGCGCGACCACGGACGCCGACCGGCACATCACCTACGACCCCGAGACCCGCCCCGGCGTCTCCTCGCTCGTCCTGCTGGCCGCCCTCTGCCTGGAACGGGACCCGCGCGAGGTCGCGGCGGAGATCGGCGGCGGCGGTGCGGCCGCACTCAAGCGGACGGTGACCGACGCGGTCAACAGCCACCTGGCGCCCGTCCGGGCCCGGCGGGCGGAGTACGCGGCGGACCTCACGTACGTACGGTCGGTCCTGCGCGCGGGCAACGAGCGGGCCGTCGCGGTCGCGGACCGGACCCTGGAGGAGGTACGGGAGGCGATGGGCACGTTCCGGTAGCGGGTGACCGGCCACCGGTCACCGGATCGGCGGACGCCTCCTCACGACCGCCTGCTCACGGCCTGCTGCTCACGGCCGCCTCCTCACCGCCGGTTCCGGTTTCGCGGCCGGTTCCGGTGGCGGGTCACCGGGCCGGCCGTCGCCTCCTCATCGCCGGCATCGGCCGGCGGCTCACCGGGCCGGCCGTCGTCCCCGTCTCCACCTCACTGGCCCGGCACCACCGACCGCTGCCGGCGCAGCAGCTCCGCCAGCCCCCGCCGGGTGGCCGCGATGACCACCCGGTCCTGGGCGCGGAGCACATACCCGGGGTGCAGGTCCCACACCAGGCCGGAGGGCGGCGGAGTGCCACCGTCCGGGGGGTACGGGGGGAGGGCGGCCAGGTCCGGGTTGCGGTCGGCGGGCGGGGTGGCGTCGATGGCCAGGACCCGCCAGGCACGGGCCTGGAACGCCTGCTCCACGGTGCGCCCCTCCAGCTGCGGATGGCCCGCCACCTCCAGGGCCGCGAAGAGCATCACCTTCCGCTCGACCGGCACCGCGCCGAGGATCTGACGGCCCATCATGGCGACGGCGAAGGAGGGGGCGGCCAGGTGGGAGACGGAGCGGGAGCGGGTGAGGGCCTGGGGGTGCGCGGTGCGCAGGGTGCGGTAGACGGCGGTGGCGAACTCGTCGTCGTACAGCCGCAGCGCCACCCTCAGGTCCGGCTTGACCGACCGCGCGTACAGCGTCGCCTCCAGGTTCGTCGTGTCGACGCTGGTGAGCGCGAGGAGGGCATGGGCGCGGCGGATCTTGGCGGCTTCGAGGACGCCCTCCTGGGTGACGTCGCCGAGGACGGTCGGTACGTGCATGGAGCGGGCCAGCGGGATGCCCCGCGCCTCGGGGTCCTCCTCCACGACGACGACGGGGATGTCGAGTTCGCGGAGGTGCACGAGGACGCGCGTGCCGATCTTGCCGAGTCCGAGCAGCACCACGTGCCCCGACAGGCCGCGCGGCGGGCGGCGCAGCGAGGAGGCGGTGCGCAGGGTGCCGAACGCCTCCAGGACGGCCGCGATCAGCAGCGGGAGCAGCAGGATTCCGGCGACTCCGGAGAAGATCTGGATGACCTTCCGTGCCGTCGTGCCGTCCTCCGAGGGGTCGTTCATGCTCAGCAGGTCGAGCAGGATGAGGTAGGCGGAGTGCAGCAGGCTGTCCTCGGTGGTGAGGACCGAGACGATCACCAGGGCGACCGCCGCCAGCGCGAACCCCAGGGCCGACCAGCGCAGCCGGCGGGAGAAGACCTGGGCGAGCGGGGCGCCCCTGCCGCCCATCCGGGTCGCGGGGCGGTCCGGGTCGGCGCGGCTGACGGCCTCCAGGACGACGGTCCCGCGCCCGGTGGCGGCGGCCACGGACCGGTCGTCAGGCAGGAGTTCGGGACCTTCGTCACCGCTGCTGTCCGAACCCTCCGTGCCTGCCGGGTCGTTGGTGGTGGAGGAGAGCAGGGCGAGCGTGCAGAGCCCCGGATCGGCCCTCTCGCCCGGCCCCGGTGGCGGGCGTTCGGCGGCGCGCAGGAGCAGTCCCTCGGCCTGGATGACCTTGCTGCTGCCGGTGACGGCGGTCGCGGCGAGGGCCGGGGCGGCGGTGTCGGCGTCGGAGAGGACGGTGGTGGAGGCGTCGAGCGTCGCCGGGTCGATGCCGGGCATGGCGACGGCCGCCGCCTGGTCGAGCAGCTCCTCCAGGTGCAGGCCGAGCTTGCGGTTGTAGAGCCGGATCACCAGCCGCAGACGGGGGTTGAGGCGGCGGGCGGTCAGGGCGGCGCGGATGTTCCGCTCGTCGTCGTCGTAGACGAGCGCGAGGGCGGCGGCCCGGTCGACGCCCGCCTCCTCCAGCACGTCGTCGGAGGGTTCGGGCGCCTCCATGATCCGGACGGCCTCGACCCCGGCGTTGGTGTCGTTGCCCGCGCCGCCCGCTCCGCCGTTCCCGTTCCCGGTGGTGCGGTTCATCGCCGCCGACATCCGGCCGAACAGGGCGGCCGCGCGCCCCCGTTGGGTCAGCGGTGTCTCGGGGCTGTTGGCGTCACGGCCGGGCGGCAGGAGGAGGGTGACCCGTTCGCCGTAGACGAAGCGCAGCTCCACGGCGAGCCGGCGCGCCAGCGCGTCGTCGCCGCAGACGATCATGTGACCGGTGGACGGGGGGTGTCCCGGCTGGGGGCGTCCGGGCTGCGGTCGCCCCGTCGGGGGCCGTCCCGGCTGCTGAGGAAGTGGGGGCACGAAACCCAGCATGCCGTGATCCTTCCGGCTCGGTCTCCCCGGTCACTGTGGAATGTTTGTGATCTTCGCACGGTGGTTCTGAAGCTCTGGCCGGTTCTGTTCTCCCGCTGGCCGGTTCACGGTTCCCTGGTGGTTCGAGGGAGCCTGCGTTCCCCCGTGGTTCGGCGGTCCGGCCAGCAGGTGGCGTGGATCGGCCGCCCGCTGGATCGCCGTCTCCACCGCCGCGATCCGGTCCGCGAGCAGCCCGAGCGCCGCCACCGCCCGGGTCATCGGGTCGCCGTCCGGGCCGCCGAGCGCCTGCGTACGCACGTACGAAGAGGTGATGGCGGCCCACCGCCCGGCCTGCTCGGCGGTGAGCGTCCCCCGCAGCGCGGCCAGCTTCAGCAGGTTGGCCTCGGCGCCCGTGGTGAGCGTCTGGGCCTCCCCCGCGTAGTGGTCGTCGACGACGGCGGAGAGTTCGGCACCGTTCATGACGGGCACGATCCGCTCCGCGATCTTGTTCATGTTGCGGTACGACCCCTGGAGCCGGAACGGCGGCTCGGTGCGCGTCGCGTCCGTCTGCGCGGCCGAGGCGATGTACGCCGCGTTGACCGCGAGGACGGTGTCCCGGGCCGTGAGCAGATGCCGCAGCACGGCCAGTACGGCGTCCAGCTCCACGGCCGAGTAGGGGTGTTCCAGGTGCTCTGCGCGGGCCGAGGGGTCGCCGCCGCCCGCCAGCCGCACCAGCAGCGCCAGGTCGTCGCGCGAACGCCCGGCGAGCGGGGCGAGCACGGGGTTGGCGGTCAGCGCGTTCTCCACGAAGCTCAGCGCGAAGACGTCCTCGCGCCCGCTGAGCACCTCGCCCAGGTTCCACACGTCGGCCCGGTTGGCCAGCATGTCGGGGATGCGGAACTGCTCGCCCGACTCGGTGTACGGGTTGCCTGCCATGCAGACCGCGAACCGCTTGCCCCGCAGGTCGTAGCTGCGCGGCTCCCCGTCCCGTACGCCCTCGATCCGGCGCGTGGCGTCGCACAACGGGATGAACTTCTGGAGGAGTTCGGGCGAGGTGTGCTGGATGTCGTCCAGGTAGAGCAGCGTGTTGTTGCCCGCCTCCAGCGCGAAGTTGATCTTCTCGACCTCCTGCCGGGCGGTCGCGCTCGGCGCCCGGTCCGGGTCGAGCGAGGTCACGTCGTGGCCCAGGTTCGGCCCGCTGATCTTGACCAGGACCATCCCGAGCCGGTCCGCGACGTACTCCATCAGCGTCGTCTTGCCGTAGCCGGGCGGCGAGACGAGCAGCAGCAGGCCCTGCGAGTCGGTGCGCCGGTCGGCGTCGGCGGTGCCGAGCTGCTTGGCCAGGCTGTCCCCGATCAGCGGCAGATACACCTCGTCCAGCAGCCGGTTGCGGACGAACGCCGACATCACGCGCGGCCGGTGGTCGTCCAGCCGCAGCCGTCCGCGCTCGGCGTCCACCAGGGAGGTGCGCAGCCGCTGGTAGGCCCGGAACCCCGGCACGGCCCGCGTCCGGAACTCCCCTGTCCGCGCCAGCAGTTCATCGATCCGCACGGTCAGGCTCCCGCCGCCGATGCGCGGGTGGTCCCCGAGAAGGCCGTCCACGCGCTCGGTGAGCGGGGCGTCGCATCCGTACCGCTCCAGCTCCGGGCAGAGCTCCACCGCCACGGCCTCCGCGAGGTCGCCGTCCGCAGGGACCTCGCCGGAGGACCGCGCGTACGGGGTGAGCCACCCCTCCACGAGCTGCTTCCGGGCGGCCAGGTCGCCGCCGAGGGCGGCGAGGTCGTCCGCGTACGCGCCGGGCCCGGCGGCCCGGTGGAACCCCGCCAGGAAGGCACGGACCCCGGATCCCACGACGAACCCGCCGGGCCCGCCGGTCAACTCCTCGAAGAGGTAAGCGGATACGGCGGCGGCTCGCCCCTCAACGTCACCCCCAGGTCCACCGTCGAACGCGAACCCGCCGTCGCCCCCGAACCCGCCGATGGCGGAAGCCCACTCCTCCTGGAGCACCGCGATGGCCGGGGCTGGCCCGAAGGTGTCGCGGGCGCGGGCCAGGGAGACGGCACGCCGGGTCCAGGAGACACGCTGCGCCTCCTCGGTGCCGTACGCCCAGAAGAGCTGGGCGGCCGCCCGGACGGCGGGCTCGTGGCGCAGCAGCCCCGCGCCCGTGTGCAGTCGCAGCAGGGCGCGCAGGACGGCGGTGGCGTCCTCGTCGTGGACGCCCCGGGTGTACCCCTCGTCGTATGCCTCGGCCGCCGAATCCCTGACGAGCGCGGCCAGTTCATCGGCGCTCAGCGCGCCGAGCCGGTCGGCGCCGTGCTCCTCCAGCAGCCGGGCCGCCAGGTACTCGCCCCGGTAGACGGCGGCCGACTCGGAGGGCAGCAGCTGCTCCCAGTACGGGCGGGTCGCCTCGAACGCCGGGTCGGTGACCGGGGCCCGGTAGTCGGTCCCGGTCAGCGCGAAGGCGAGCCGGTCCCCGGAGGGCACCAGCGTGAGGTCGAACGGCTGGGTGTTCACCGCGAACCGGTGCCGCCCCAGCCTGATCACCGAACCGCCGTCCGCGTACAGCTCGCTGCGGTCCCGGAGGGCGCGCCCGGCCTCCTGGCGGGCCGCCTTCAGCCGCCCGTCCAGCTCCTCCGCCCGTACGGGGTCGCCCAGTTCACGCAGTTCGTCAGCCGTGCGGCGGACCTTGGCGACCATCGGGTCGGAGGCGAAGTACGTGTGGACGGCGTCCGGATCGTCCAGCCCGGCCACCCGCCGGCCGATGGTCTCCAGGACCCGCTGCGCCGACCCGGCCAGCCGCTCGGCCCGCCGCGCCCGCTCGTCCTGGAGCGTCTGCCTACGGGCCGAGAACGCCTCGTACACCTCGCCCCGGCGCTCGGCCAGCTCCGCCAGGAAGTCGTCGAACTCCGCGAACCGCGACTCCAGGTTCTCCAACTGGAGCAGGAGTCGAGCGAGTTGGTCGTCACAGTGCTCCGGGGTGTCGGCGGCGGCCAGCGCGCCCGTCACGGCCTGGCCGAGCAGCGCGAACTCGGCGGCGAACTCGGCCCGCCCCTCCTTCGACAGCAGCTCCCGCCGCCGCGCGTCCAGCGTGGCGCGGGCCCGGTTGGCGCCGCCCAGCACCTCCGCGATCCGCTCCAGGATCGACGTGCGGACGGTCGCGTCACCGATCTCCAGCCCGGCCACCACGTCCGTGACGGTGGCGAGCCCGTCCGTCATCGCCGCGAGCCGGTCGGAGACGGCCGAGGCGTCCCGTACGGTCGCCAGCGCGCCCGCGTCCTCGACGAGCCCGGCGATCTCCGCGTGGTACCCGTCGAAGGCGTCCTCGCGGGCGAGGAAGGAGACGGCCCGCTGGGCCGCCGAGGCGATGTCGTCCTCGGTCCGGGCCGACAGCTCCGCGATCCGCTCGACATCGGCGTACCGCATCTCCCCGACGGTCGCCAAGTGGCCGTGCGCCTGCCGGAGTTCGGTCAGCCGCTCCACCCACGCGGCGGCCGACCCCGGCGCCTCCCCGCGTACCCGCCGCACCAGCGCGGTGATGCGCGTGGCGGTCTCCTCCAGCGCGTCGGCGGCCCGCCGCGTCAGCTCCTGTACGGCGGTGAACTCGGCCAGCACCTGCTGGGCCGTGGCCCGCAGCTCCGCCAACGGCTCACCCAGGGAGCCCAGTTCGGGGTCGGAGAGCCAGTGGTAGCGGTCCTGGGCGCGGGCGCAGTCGGTGGCGAGCTGCCCGTACACGGCGGTCGTCGGCGTCATGTCCCGCACCCCGTGCGCGAGCGCCAGACAGTCGGAGATACCGCGGACGAGGTCGGCGTTGCCCGTCCGCGCGAGCGGCCCGGTCCCGGCCGGGCGGGCGGCGGCGTAGGTGTCGGAGACGAACGGCGTCTGCCACCGCTGCAAGGGGTGGACGCGTGCCGGAACGTCCGGGCCGTCGGGGTTGTCGCGGAGCAGGATCAGCGTTCCGTCGTCCAGCAGGGCGTGGCCGCGTCCGGTGAGCGGGGTGGCGACCTCCTGGCGGATCAGGTTGTAGGGGAGGAGCAGGCTCCGTACGCCGTCGCGGGAGCGGAAGACGTACAGCACGTCCTCGCCGTTGGGCGAGCGCACCGCGCCCTCGAAGACCGGCTCGTTCAGCTCCTCGGCGGTGTCGAAGGTCTTCGCGGTGCCGGTGGTGAGGTAGTAGCCGCCGGGGAAGATGATCCCCTGGTCCTCGGGGAGCCGGTGGCAGGCGGGCCCGATCGCGTCGAGCCGCCGGACGCTCCCGAGGAGGGAGTTGAAGACGAGATGCCGCCAGCTCTCCTCCTTGTACGGCCGCACGCGCAGCAGCGTCAGGGGTCCGACCTCGGCGTACTCCACGTCCGCGTCCGCCAGCGACTGCAACGGCTCGTCGACGGGCTCCTCGTAGATCCCGTCCGGCGACTCGGTGTCATCGGTGACCTTCACGGTGAGCGTCCCGCCGAGCGTGTCGACGAAGAGCCCGCCGCCCTTGCCGACGGCGATGTGCGGGTGGCGGCCGGTGCGGTGGTCCTCGCGCCCGGCGGCGGTCCAGTCGAAGTCGTGGGAGGCCGGGAAGACGTGGTCGCGCTCGCCCTGCGCGTCCAGGAACGCGCCCGGCGTCCCGTCCGCCCCGAGCGCCCAGCGCAGCACGCGGATGTCCTCGGCGTCCTTGCCCGTACGGAAGACGGCGAGCAGCTTGCCGTTGACGCGGCGCAGCCGGAGGAGCCGGGCGTCGCGGAAGTAGCGGTGGAGCGAGGAGAACTCGCGCCGGAAGGCCTCGTCGTCGAGGAGGGTGGGGAGGGATGTGGGCGTGCCGCCGTGGGGGATTGCGCCGGGGGAGTCGGGTGTGCCGCTGTCGGGGCGGGTGGCCGGGGACGCGGGTGTGGCGCCGTCGGGGCGGGTTGCCGGGGACGCGGGTGTGGCGCCGTCGGGGCGGGGCCCCCGGGACTCGGGCGCGTCCTCGTCCGCCCCGGTGTCCTCGGCACCGGCGTCCCGTACGAGGAGTACGTCGTCGACCCCGGCCTCGCCTCGGGCCCCCGGTCCCCGCTCGAACCCGAAGAGCAACTGTCCGCCGAGGCCGACGAGGTCGCGCGGGACGGCGGGGTGCCCGGTGCGGACCTGCTCGGTGGCGAGGAGCCGCAGCCCGGTGGAGCCGAACTCCTCGGTCCGCCGCGCGTTCAGCGCCTCGGCCCGCCGGATCAGCTCGCCGGCCTGGGCGGAGAGCCGCCGCCGCAGCACCTCGTAGGCACCGGCATCCACGTCGGCCGACCCGCCCTGCGGCGGGGTGGCGGTGGTGGTGATGTCGCTGTCCATGCGTACGGCTCCCTACGTGTCTTCGTCATGTCCCGGGCCCGGCTCCGGCCGGGTCCGCACCCGTCCGGCCCGCCCGCGCCTATCCGGCCGGGTCCGGCTGGGTCCGGCTGGGTCCGCACCCGTCCGGCCCGCCCTCGCCTATCCGGCCGGTCCGGACCTATCCGGCCCGCCCGTAGCCATCCAGCTTGCCCGCGCCTATCCGGCCGGTCCGCGCCTATCCAGCCCGTCCGGCGTTTGAGGACGGAACCCTGGCCCTGGGGGGCCTGTCCCGGCCGGGTGGGGTGCCCACCCCCGTGGGGCACCCCACTTGCGCGGTTCGGGTCCCTCCGGCCGAGGGTTCCGCCCTCAAACGCCGGGCGGGCTGGAATCGGCGGCCGGTGCCTCCGGCCGAGGGTTCCGCCCTCAAGCGCCGGGCGGGCTGGGGGTGTCGGCCTGTCCCGGCCGATGAGGTGCCCACCCCCGTGGGGCACCCCGGTCGCCCGGTCCCGGTCCCTCCGGCCGAGGGTTCCGCCCCCGAGCGCCGGGCGGGCTGGAGTTGGCGGCCGGTCCCACAGGCCCGGGGTTCCGCCCTCAAGCGCCGGGCGGGCTGGGGGTGTCGGCCGGTCCCGGCTGGTGGGGTGCCCACCCCCGTGGGGCACCCCACTTGCGCGGTTCGGGTCCGTCCGGCCGAGGGTTCCGCCCCCGAGTGCCGGGCGGGCTGGGGCTGGCGGGCTACCCCACGGCCCCGGCACCGGCCCCGTTCCGCGCTGCCACGTCCCTCGCGGGGGCGCCGACGCCCGCCGAGGACACCGGCAGGTCCGCCAGGCCCAGTTCCTTCGCCGCCGCCAGCAGCTGCTCGACCTGGGCCGAGGCCGCACCCGACGAGCCCATCAGCCGCATCAGCAGCGCCGACACCGTCAGGTTCTGCACATCACCGGTGGAGACCGATCCCAGCACCCGGCTCAGGTCGTCCGTGAACGAGGACGAACCGTCCAGCCACGGCCCCGCCAGCGCCTGCGCGGTCTGCGAGTTGTCCACGAAACCGTCCACCGCCTTGCCGAGGGAGACCGACGAGACGAGCCGGTCGAAGAAGACGGACTCCCCGCCGACGATGTCGATGTCGGCGTTCTCCAGACCCGTCGCCAGCACCGTCGCCTGCGCCTCGGCGACCTGCCGCTGCACTTCGAGACCGGCCAGCCGGATCTCCTTCTCCGCGTCGAGCCGCAGACGGTACTCCTCGTGCGTACGGGAGGCCTCGTCCAGGGCCGCCATCGCGGCCGCCTTCTCCGTGAGCCCCGCGGCCTCCGCCTTCAGCTTCTCGCCGATGACCGCCGCGTCCGCCGTGGCCTGGGCCTGGGTGCCCTCGGCCGTGGCCAGCGCCTTGAGCCGCGCGCCCTCCGCCTCGGCCTTGAGCCGGGCCGCCGTGGCCTCGGCCTCCGCGAGACCGGCCTTCTCGATGACCTCCGCCTCCGCATCGCGGACCTGCACCGCCGCGAGCCCCGGCGCGGCCGACTCGGCCTGCACACCCTCGGCCAGCCGCAGCTTGGCCTGCGCGTCCAGGTCGGCCGTCTTGAGCCGGGCCTCCGCGAGCGTGAGCTGCTCGGCCGCCAGGTGCGTGGAGGCCGCCTCCGCCGCCTCGGCCGCCTTGATGTCCTTGACCAGCTTCTCCTGGGCCTCCGCCTCGGCCGCGATGATGACCGACTTGCGGGCCCGCTCCGCGTCCTCGACGGCGCGCAGGGTCAGGATCGACTCCTCCTGCTCGGCCACCGTACGGTCCACCGCGATCCGCTCCCGGATGACGTCCGCGACCTCGCGGCGCTCGGCCTCGACCTCCTTGGTGGCGGCGATGCGGTTCAGCTCGGTCTCGCGCTCGCGCCCGATGACCTCCAGCATCCGGTCCTTCTCGATGCGCTCGCTCTCGACGGCGATGACCCGCTCGCGGTTCTTCTGCGCGACCGCGATCTCCCGCGCCTGGTTCTCGCGCTGGATGCCGAGTTGCTCCTCGGTCTTGATGAACGCGGTCTGCGCGCCGAGCCGCTCCTCCTCCTGCACCCGGGCGGTGGCCGCCTCCTCGCGGGCGCGCAGCGTCTCGACCTCGCGGCGCTGCTTGATCTCGGCCTCGGCCTGCCGGCGCTCCAGCTCCAGGATGGTCTCGCGGGCGTCGACGTCCTGCCGGGTGATCTCCTTCTGCTCGGTGCGCTGGAACTCGTTGGTGCGCACGTGCTCGATCGCCGTCAGTTCGGTGATCTTCCGGATGCCCTGGGCGTCCAGGATGTTGGAGCCGTCGAGCTGGGACATCGGGGTCTGCTCGAGGAAGTCGATCGCGGCGTCGTCGAGGTGGTAGCCGTTCAGATCGGTCCCGATGACCTGGATGATCCGGTCCCGGAACTCCTCGCGCTTGGTGTACAGGTCGACGAAGTCGAGCTGCTTGCCGACGGTCTTGAGGGCCTCGGAGAACTTCGCGGCGAAGAACTCCTGGATGGCGGCCCGGTCGCTGGCCCGCTCGGTGCCGATCGACTGGGCGACCTTGATGACGTCCTCGACGGTCTTGTTGACCCGGACGAAGAAGGTGATCTGGATGTCGGCGCGGATGTTGTCCTGGCAGATCAGCCCCTCGCGCCCGGCACGGTGGATCTCGATCTTCTTCACCGAGATGTCCATCGTCTCGGCCTTGTGGAGCACGGGCAGGACGACGGCACCGGTGAAGGTCACGTCGACCTTCTTGGTCTTGGAGATGATCAGCGCCTTGCCCTGCTCGACCTTGCGGAACAGCCGGGTGATGACGAAGGCGATGGTGATGACGATGAGCAGGACAACGGCGATGAGTACGCCGACGCCCAAGGAGATGGCATCCATAAGAGTCCTTGGCGGCTGGAAGATACGGAAAGAAGTCGGG
This sequence comes from Streptomyces araujoniae, assembly GCF_050871195.1. Lineage (NCBI taxonomy): Bacteria > Bacillati > Actinomycetota > Actinomycetes > Kitasatosporales > Streptomycetaceae > Streptomyces > Streptomyces araujoniae. The sequence continues at coordinate 3,782,805 of NZ_CP194070.1, read as the reverse complement.
CGAAGCGAAGAGAAGCGAAGAGAAGAGAAGGGGAAGGTGGGCAGAGGCCGCGGCGGCCACCGGCATGGGCATCGGGCTTAGGCCCGGCCGCGCACCGTCCGGGCGGCACCGGCCTGGGCACGTACCGTCCGGGCGGCACCAGCCCGGGCACGTACCGTCCGGGCGGCACCGACCCGGGCACGTACCGCCGGAGGTGCACAGGCACTCACCCGCGCAGGCGCACACCGTCCGGTCGGGCCGCACCGCACCGCGGCCGGGCGCCGGCACCGGACGACCGGCAGGTTCAGCCGTTCCCGGCTTCCGGCAGCCCCAGCAGCCCGCCCGGTTTCTCCTTCGGGCCCGGGGCGAGAGCCGCGTCGTACGGCGACACCCAGAAGAACTCGCCCTCTTCGTCGAACGCGTAGAGGAGTCCCGTGCTGCCCCGGACGAGGATCTCCTCGGCGTGCGGCGCGGCGGGCCGCGGCCCTCGGGGGGCCTGGCGGACCTGGACGACGGCCGTCGAACCGTCGGCCGCGGCGACCTCGGCCTGGCCGAAGACGGCGGTGACGGAGCCGGTGCGGATGGTGCACACGCGCCCGACGAAGTCCATCCGCGATGGCGGAGGTTCCGCCGGGAAGTACCGGCGGAAGAGGTGTGCGAGAAGGCGTACGGCGCCCCAGGCGAGGAGGAGCGAGCCGAGGAGTACGGCGACGGCGAGCGCCGTGCGGGCGGTCCCCGCGACGCCGGTCCGGTGCAGCAGGACCGTACCGCTCAGGCTGCCGAACCAGCCGACGAGGACGAGCAGCGACACGGAGACGGTGACGGGCACGCCGCCGAAGCCGGCCGATCCCGAATCCGGTCCGGTCCCGGAGCCGATGTCCGAGTCGAAGGCGTCCTGGTCGGCGGCGCCGACGAGCACCAGGAGCCAGAAGCCGACGACGACCACGAGGGCCGCGCCGAAGATGACGGCGGGGAAGCCGAGTGCCGCGTCCAGGAACTCGCCCACAGGTCCCACCCCCCTCTGCTGTTCCGTGCGCCGGCCCGATGCCGGGGCGCGGTGTTCGTCCTGCGGTACGGGGGAGTGGCGACCGGGTCGCCGGGCTGCTGCCCGTGGTCGTCCGGCCCGGTCGCCCCGGGGGCATACGGACCGGGGCGTGCGGATCGGTGGTGGTGGCGGGGCCCGGCGCCGGTGCGCTGCGAACGGCGCCGCAGCGCCGGGCCGTTCCCCTCAGGTGCCGCCGTCGAATCCCGAATCCCCCGTGGATCCCCCGTGGATTGTCCGGCGGGCCGCCTGTTCTCCCCCGTTCCCCCGTTGCCCCGTTCCTTCGTCCCCCGGTTTCCCCCGATTTCCCCCGTGCCCCCTCGGTCTCCCGTGGGGTTCCCCCGTGTGTTGCTGACCTGATCCTGTCATCTGGACCCCACCCGCCGCATTGCCGGATTCCGGCAATCTTTACGCTTTCCTAATGCCGGGCACCGGCACCGCCCGGTGTGCGTTGGGGAAATGACAGGACTGTTGCAAGGCTGAAGGAGTGTGCGTGGCCGAGCCAAGGATTCCCGGCGAAATGCTGGGAAATTATGCCCACATTCTGGCTGAAGTTGCCACAACGGGACGGCGTCTGACGCGTAACGAACTGGAGATGCGGCGGGCGTTGGGCCGCGAGGCGGCCGACGCGGGCCACCAGTTGCGTGCGTTGGTGGCGATGCATCTGGCCCAGACGCGCGAGGCCTGGCCGCGCGCGGCTGCCGGAAACAGCCCTGCCACGGTGGACGCGGTGCTGGCCGCCGTGGAGCAGGCGGTCGACGCGTTCGCGGAAGGCTTCGAGCGCGCGCAGCGGCTGACGGTCCGGCGGGAGGAGGCGGCGCGCCGCGAGTTCATCGACGACCTCCTCTACGGGCGGAGCGACCTGGTGCGGCTGGCGGAGCGGGCCACCCGCTTCGGCCTGCGGCTCTCCCGGGCGCACGCGGTGGCGGTGGCGTCGGGCCCGGAGGCGTACACGGAGACGGACGCGGTGCCGCGGAGCGTGGAGGCGGCGCTGCTCACCCGGTTCAGCGGGCGCAAGATCCTGCTGACGACGAAGGACGGGCGGATCGTCTGCATCGCGCCCGGCAGCCAGCCCGACGTCCTGCGCTACTTCGCCAAGCAGTCGCACGCGGCGACGGACGGCGGACAGGTCGCGGTCGGCCGCCCGCACAAGGGCCCGGGCGGAGTGGTCCACAGTTACGACGAGGCGCTCGAAGCCCTCGACCTCGCCGAGCGGATGGGGATGGAGGACCCGGTGCTGTACGCCTCGGACCTGCTGGTCTACCCGGTGCTGACCCGGGACCGGCAGGCGATGGCGGATCTCGTCCGCAGCGAGCTGGGCCCGCTCCAGAAGGCGCGGGGCGGGGCGGAGCCGCTGCTGAAGACGCTCGCCGTCTACTTCGACGCGGGGTGTGTGGCGGCCGAGACGGCCCGCCGCCTGGCGCTGAGCGTACGGGCGTTGACGTACCGCCTGGAACGCATCCACCAGCTCACCGGCTCCGACCCGGCGGACCCGATGCACCGCTACAGCCTGCAGACGGCCGTCATCGGCGCCCGTCTGCTGGACTGGCCGGCCAAGGAGCTGTGAAGCGCCCCGACCGGCCCGTACCGCACGTGTCCCGCAGGCCGAAACGGTCTGCGGAACGGTCTACAGGTCGAACTCGTGCGGCGGCAGGTCGAGGGCGAAGCACGCCTCGCGCACGACGGCCTGCTCCGTCTTGTCGAAGTCGCCGTCGGCGCCGCCGATGATGATGCCGATCTGGATGACGGCACGCGCCTCGGCGGGCTTCTTCTTCGCCTTGGCGATCTCCTGGAGCACGCTGACCTTGCCGAAGTCGAAGTCGGCGGTGAGCTTGTTCAGGTAGTCGTTGAAGCGCCGCTGAAGGTCGTCCGCGGGGAAGTTCTTCAGGACGTCGTTGTTGGCGATGAGCGCGGCCACGCGCTGGCGCTCCGACGGGTCGATCTGGCCGTCGGCCGCGGCGACCAGAGCGCACATGGCCATGCTCGCGTCGCGGAACGCCCCCGACTTCAGGTCGTTCTTCTTCGCCTCCAGCTGCGTCTGCATAGACGAAGCCGATTCCTTGATCCGATCCCACAGGGCCATGACATCTCCATACGTTGCGGTGCAATGCCGGAACAAAAGAAACTCTACAGACGTGTAGAAACTAGCAGGACCGGTGGTCCCCCGCCCCGGGTTCACGCCTGCTGCCCCGGCCGGCCCGTGCGCACCGTCCCCGCCCCGGGACAGCGCAACGGCCGCCCCGGACCGCCGTGTTGACGGCGGCCGGACCGGCCGTTGCGGAACCGCTCAGGTACGTCGGTCAGTCGCCGCGGGTCTCACCCGCGGGTTCCGGGGTGAGGTCGTCGTGGGAGGCGGTGGCCCGGCGCTCGGGAGCGGACTTCGGCGGCGCCTCCGCCACCGCGCCCCCGGACCTCGCACCCCGCAGGGCCTGGATCTTCGCGGCGGCGGGCTCGGTCCAACGGGCGGTGAGCGGACCGACGATGACGAGGATGAGGACGTACGCGGTGGCCAGCGGCCCGATCCGGGGCTCGGTTGCCACGGCCAGACCGGCGATGACGATGGAGAACTCCCCGCGCGCCACGAGCGTTCCGCCCGCCCGCCAGCGCCCGCGCGACCCGACTCCGGCGCGGCGGGCCGCGTACCAGCCGGTGAGGATCTTGGTGAGCACGGTGACGACGGCGAGGACGGCGGCGGGCAGCAGGACCGGCGGGATGTCGGCCGGGTCGGTGGAGAGCCCGAAGAAGACGAAGAACACGGCGGCGAACAGGTCGCGCAGCGGGGTGAGGAGCTTGCGGGCGCCCTCCGCGACCTCGCCGGAGAGCGCGATGCCGACGAGGAACGCGCCGACGGCGGCGGACACCTGGAGCTGCTGGGCGATCCCGGCGACGAGCACGGTGAGACCGAGGACGACCAGGAGCAGCATCTCCGGGTTGTCGGAGGAGACCGCGCGGCTGATCAGGCGTCCGTGGCGCAGGGCCAGATAGAGCACGAAGCCGACGGTGCCGAGGGCGATCACGAGCGCGAGGCTGCCGCCGGCCAGGCTGACCCCGGCGAGCATGGCGGTCAGCAGCGGCAGGTAGACCGCCATCGCCAGGTCCTCCATGACGAGGACGCCGAGGATCACGGGGGTCTCGCGGTTGCCGAGCCGCCCGAGGTCGGTCATCACCTTCGCGATGACGCCGGAGGACGAGATCCAGGTGACCCCGGCGAGCGCGACGGCCCCGACCGGCCCCCAGCCGAGGACGAGCGCGGCGACGGCGCCGGGAGTCGCGTTCAGCACGAAGTCGACGGCCCCGGACGGATACTGCGTCTTGAGGCTGGTCACCAGCTCGGAGGCGCTGTACTCCAGGCCGAGCAGGAGGAGCAGCAGGATGACGCCGATCTCGGCGCCCACCATGGTGAACTCCTCGCTGGCGTCCAGCGGGATGAGCCCGCCGTGGCCGAAGGCGAGCCCCGCGAGCAGATAGAGCGGGATCGGCGAGAGCCCTATCCGCCCTGCGACCCGCCCGATGAGCCCGAGCCCCAGGATGACGGCGCCCAGCTCCACCAGCAGTGCGGTCGTGTCATGCACGGTCAGCCCTCCGCAATGATCTCGGAGAGCGCGTCGACGCCCTCACGCGTACCGACGGCGACGAGCGTGTCCCCGATGGCGAGCCGGAAGTCCGGCTCCGGCGACGGGTGCGCGCTGTGCGTACGGAGCACCGCCACGATGGACGCCCCGGTCCGCGTCCGCGCCCGCGTCTCCCCCAGCAGCCGCCCGCCGTAAGGGGATCGCGACCCCAGCGGGATGTGTTCGGTGACCAGGTCGATGCCTTCGGTCCGTACGGCGTCGATGGGCGCCGGGTCGATGAGGTGCGCCAGCGCGGTGGCCTCGGTGGTGGTCAGCGGCACGGAGAGCCGGCACGAATCAGGGTCGTCCTGATCGTAGAACCCGATGAACCGCCGGCCGTCGTGGTGGACGACGACGGAGATGTGCTGCCCCGTCTCGGTGGTGAAATCGTACTGAGCGCCGACTCCGGGCAGCGACGTGCGACGGGTCCCCATGACTACCTCCCGAGACGTGCGTCGGTGTCTCGGCGCACCTGGTGAACTCTCTTTCCGGCCATGACCCTATCGGGCGGCTTCACGGGGCCGGCGGGCCTACCGGCGAGGTACTGCCGCAGGGCCGCGGACAGGTGCCGGCGCAGGTCCCCTCGCCACGGATCATGAGGCCATGTGTCCGCTTGTGCGTAGGTGAGCACTGAATCTGCTCAAGTCCGGGTCCTTCGCCGACTCCCCGTGCCAGGCTGCGTGGCCAAACCGGCGTTTCTCACCGTAGTCATCTTCGAGGTGTTGTTCGGACGACCGTGGGAGAGGCAACTTGACAGCGACCGTGGCCGCCATGGTGGTGGCAATTCTGCTGAGTGAGCTGGCATTCGACACACGCGACATCGCTTACTGGCGCCGGTGGCTCGGTCGGTTCGGCTACCGATGGCGCCGCGCGCTCCTGATGCTGGTTCCCGCCGTGCTCGCCCTGGGCGTGCAACAGGCGGCACCCGACACGACCAGCATCGCCGCGCAGTTGATGGTCGGTGCCGCGGCCGGGGTGACGGCTGCCGCGGTCCTGCGTGCGGACACCCGGGGGCACACGAGGATCCGCAGCGGAGGGTCCGACCACGAGCAGATGCAGGTCGCGTCGGCGCTCTCCTGGATGTACCGGCAGGTGTGCCGGCGCTATGACGCGCGGGCGCGGGCGGGCATCGACCGGTTCCTGCGGTCGCTGCGGAACGGGACGCCGGGTGATCCGCAGCGGCTTCTGCAGACGGCCGAGGAGATCGAGGGCGTCATCAGCCAGGAGCTCACGTCCGTCCAGAAGACCGGCCCGCGCAAGGAACTTCAGAAGCGCCTGGACACCCTGCGGGAACAGATGGACCTCGTGGTCGACCCTCTCGCGGAGCCGCGCGACAGGCGGCGGGCCTCCCACCAGCTCTCCGAGTCGATCGCCGAGGAGATGTCCACCCGCCGATGGAACCGTCCGCCCGCACACCATCAACGCTAGGAGCGCCGGTGACCGATACCACTCCCCAGCAGAATGCCTTCTCCTCCCACTGCGCCACGATCGTCAGAATCCTCAGGCAGCAGGGCGACCGCGGAGCCCTGAGCCCGGCCGAAGAGCTGGACCTGGAGACGGCGGTCTCCCACGTCACCTCCTCGCTGCCACGCATGATCAGCGCGCGGGTCCGGGAAGCGGGGCTTGAGCCGCAGGACGTCGCCCAGCAAGCGCTGGAGCGCTTCATCCCCGCGGCGAGCACCGGCCGGGTGGATCCGGAGGGGGCACCGGCCGGCTATCTCATGACCATCGCCATGAACGTCGTACGGGACGCCCTGCGGCGTGGGCCCGACCCCATCCCCCTGGACAGCCGTGCTCCGGCGTTCGACGCCGAGGTCAACCCTGTCACCAAGCTCCTCGACGAGCTGGCGTCGGCCGACTCCGTGCGGAGCGCGCTCACGCTCGCCCATGCCCAGGGGGACCAGATGGTCCTCGACGTGATCGCCGCGTGGCTCGACCTCGCGCACCGCAACGGCATGGAGCCCACGAGCCGGGCTGTCGCCCAGGAGGTCGGCATCAGCAAGACCACCGTGGCCAACGCCCTTCTCCGGTTCAGGCGGTATCTCGGTGAACAACATTGAGATTCACCCTCCCGCGGTGGCCAAGCGGTCGCCCGTGTACGTACGAGTAGTGGAAACCGATCCAGGTAAGCCAACCCGAACGATGGTGGGGGTAGAGAGGTGCCCGATGGAGCGGTCAGACAGCATGCCTAACAATGTCGGCCAGACGGACGAGCCACTGATCAGGCCGGAGATCGATGAACTGGCCCAGGCCGTACCGGCACGGCTCGCCGATTTCATGGCGAGCCTGGTGTATCTCGCGCCGTCCGGCCAGGAGCACGCCCTGCAGGCGCTGGGGCCCGGGTCGAGACTCGTTCTGGAAGCGCTGCGCCTGGTGGATGTCGGCGCCCCTCCGCAGCTGACCGAACGCGGTCGGCTGGCGGCGGAACGGCTGGCGGACGCGCAGGCGCAGGCGTCGGGCCCGGTCGTGGGCAGCCACCGGTCCGGCACACGGCTGCGGCGGATCGCCCGCGTCCTGCCCGTTCACGAGCGGGATGTCGTAGCCGCGTCCACCGCGACCGAGGAGCAGAGCGATGAGTTCATCGTGACGTACGAACTGTCGCCGGAGCCGGGCAGCCGGCCCGACGGCGGGGGCGGGGCGAAGATCGAGGTGGCACGGAACGACCAGGACTTCTGGATCTGGCAGCGCGGAGGACCCGACACCGTCGTCGTCCTGGAGTCCATGGAGCCCCTGCCGGTGAGCGGCGAACCGGTGGTCGTCGCCAACCCGGACGGCCAGCCGCCGTCCGTCCTGCTCCGGCGCCTCTTCGGTCTCAGTGAGGAGAGCGATGGCTGACGACACGACGGCGGTCTCCGCCGACCGGCGGCATCGGGAACTCGCGCTGAAGTTGCAGTGCGCGCTGCTGTCGCTGGACCAGTGCGTCCGAAAGGCCCCCGAGGTGCAGAAGGGCGCGACGGACGAGGACGTCCGGAGTGCTGCGGCCCCCTACGCGAAAAGACTGGCCGCTGATATCAAGAATGTCTGGAGCGCGCGCCAGGCCCTGCGGGAGAAGGGGACCGCAGGCCTGCTCGGAGTTCCCCCGTGGCTCGGGCCGCGGCCCGCGGCGGCGACGTCCGGTGACAGCGCCACGGGGGCGCCCGCCGGACTGCGCCTGCTCCAGGAACGCCTGTCCTCCGAGGACCGCGTCTGGGCCCAGGTCCGCACATGCCTCTCCGCCGAACCCGCGGGGACGTTCCTCCTCACCAGGCTGACGAGTGACTGGGCGGGCGCCACGGAGCCGGCGCGGACCACCGAGGCCTCCGGCCACCCGGCCGGGCAGCCGGAGGAGGGGGGTGAACAGGGGAGCGCCACCGGAGGCCGCCCCACCCGTATCGAGATGCTGTTCCCCGTCATCCACATGGCGAGCGGCAACAGCTTCCTGGTCGAGATGACGCTGCACGCCGCCGAGCAGCCGGAGGAGCCGTCCGGCACCGAGGGCCAGGCTCTGACACCGAAGTTCAAGTCAGGCCTCGCCGCCGGGCGCCAGGCCGGCCTGAAGCTGGCGGCACGGCTCGGTGTGTCGGCGGAAGACCGGCACCTATGGGAGACGGGCAGCTACACCTTCCGCGGCATACCGACGAGTTACCGGCTCGACGACACGTCCGCCAGCGTCGGTACCGCGGTGGCGGTGGTCCGGCACCTGCTCGACCTGCCCGACCCGGACGTACTCGTCTCGGGTGAGGTCAGCGGTGACGGCACGGTGATGTCGCTCCCGTCGCCGGCCGACTTCACCGCGAAGAGCCGGGCGGCCGGCGACCACGGCCTCGGCCTGCTCCGCATGGTTCCGCAGTGGCCACTGTCCGAGGTGTGTGAGCAACTGTGGCCGAAGTCCTGGGCGTTCGCGGTGGAGCGGACAGCACGCAGCGGCCTGCTCGCCCTCTCCCACGAGGCACGCGCGGTGGGAAAGGTCAGCACCGGCGTCACCGCCACCGGCCAGTCGTTCTCCCTGGTCAGGCTCAAGATGGTGGACGAGATCCTGCAGCGGATGAATGCCGGCGCTTCGGCGGTCGTCGTCGGCGGTCCACGTGCCTCGGCCCGGACGACCTCGGTGCGGCAGGCGGCGCTGGAGTGGGCGGGTGCGAACGGCGCGGCCGTGGTGCAGTTACGTCTGAAGGACGGCGCTCTGCCGGACCGGGCCGATCTCACGCACGCCATCGAGCTGGCCCGGCGCGCCACTCAGACGTCCATGGGCAGTCCGGCCGTGGTGGTACTGGAGGATCTGCTCCCCTACGACGACGCGACCGATCTCGACACCGTGCTGCCCCAGGCCGCCGAGGCGACCGGGACCAGGATCATCGCCGTCTGCCTCTACACCGGAGGGACGCGGTGGGCGACCGACAGTGTCGCCACCGTGCCGAGCATCCCCCGGGCCGGTGAGGTGAGCGACTTCTCCAAGAGGTTCGTGCAGCTCAACGGCATCGAACTGGACGACGCACAGCTCGCCGTGGCGCGGCATGCCGCGAACGAGGACTTCTGGTGGCTCGTGCACCTCCTCATGGACAAGGCTCCGGTGCCGGACGGTGCCGGAGCGCGGGACACCCTCGCTCTCGCGTCGACGGCGACGGACATCCGCCCGTGGGCGGAGGCGGAGGACGAGCCCCTTCTCCATCGGACCGGGCGGCGGTCGGTCGCGGAACTCGATCCGTCCGCCGCCATCCGGGCCGCCTACGTCCGCCGGGCGCGCGGTCAGGTCAGTCCGGAGCAGCTCGACCTGATCAAGGCCGTCGCCGCCAGCAGCCTGCTCCGGGTCGGTGTGCCGGAGTCCCTGATCAAGGATCTGCCTGCCTCGGCCCTCCACCGGGCCGGGGCGCAGCGCGACCGGTCCGGACGGTGGTACATCGAGCGCAGCGCGACCTGCCGGGCCCTGCTCGCCTCCAGCGAGGCCATCGCGGACTCCACGGGACGGGAGTGGATGCGCACCGCCGACGCGCAGTACATGGCGTTGGCGGCGGTGCTGCGGCCGTATCTGCGCGAATACGACCGGAAGGCGGTGGGCTTCGTGACCACGCTCCTGGTCGCGGCCAAGACGGTCGAGGCCGGTCTCCACCGGCGCCTGCTGGAACTGGTCTCTCCGATGCTGACCGGCCACATCCACGTGGACGCTCCACCCGTCCTGGTCGCCCACGCTCTGCTGGCCGGCGGAGACACCTTCGGGGCGGAGCAGCGGCAGAAGCTCTTCGAGACCCTCATACGCAGCATCTTCGTGACGGGCTGGGGCGGGATGACCGCACGTCAGGCGACCACCTGCCTGCGGGCCATCCGGTCGAACGAGGACCACGCCGTCGGGCAGATCGTGCCGCTCCACGGCGAGGTGATCGAACGCATCGGCCGGGACATGAAGCCGGTCCTGTCGCGCAGCGACCCCGCGCAGGGGATGCTGTTCGTCCACGAACTCGGCCGCCGGTTCGACCGCAGGACGGCGGACGAGGTGGTGCCGCTCGCCGTCCAGGCCACCAGCGGATGCGACCCCGCTCTCGTGGAGCACTACGGGGCCGCGATGGGCCTGCTCGACGCGGCGGACAGGTACGGCGGCGACCGCCGGTCCACGATCCGGGAGAAGTTCGCCCGATCGCCCGGTGTGCGGCGGCTGGTCGAGGCCGAGCACAGGAACGACGCCGGACTCATCCTCGCCCGGGTCGCCCTGGAGCGAGCGCTCACCACACAGGGTGACGCGGATGCCGGCGGGCTCAGGAAGCTGTGCGCGGCGCTGTCCGCCGCTCTGCCCGCCTCCACGCCGTACAGCGTGACGCAGGGACTGCTGCTCATCGAGCGGGTCGATCTCGGGTGGGGACGCAGGATCCTGCGCCAGTCGAAGTTCACCTCCTGGTTCAGGACAGTCGTACTGGAGAGCGTCACATCCGATGTGACGCCGTGGCAGCTGGCCCAGCTCATCCGCACCCTGGGCAAGATCGAGGCCGGTTCCCTGATGAGTGCGCTCTACTCCCCCGACCGGAGCAGGGCGGAGCATGCCGTGATCGACGCGATCGTCAGCTGTGTCCTGGACATGGGAGACCTCAAAGGGGTCGGGCAGGTCATGGCCGCCGTCACCGCGTTCGACATCCAATGGGGGCCGGGGGGCTCCGACAACGCGGCCTCCCTGCTCTGTGCGCGGTTCGAGCAGTTCGTCGACGACGCCCTGGACACCGAGCGACGGGGGAGCGTCGTCCTCGCCGTCGTGAACGCGCTCGTGGAGGCCAACGTCTCGACCGCGACACTGAGCGCGCTCCTCGGGCGCTGTGCCGACGTCGTGGAGATGGAGGCGAAGGAGAGCGACAAGGAGTACGCACCGCGGCTGGGGCTTCTGATCGGCCAACTGGACTCCGTGGGAAACGAGTTCCTCTCCATGATCGATTCCCGGCTGGACGACGACCTGCTGTTGAAGCGGATGACGAGAGCTCGGTCCGTCGAATCGAGTGCGGCGTACATGGACCTCGCCCGTGCGTTGCGCCGGACGCAGGACATGGACTTCCTCGCGCAGTTCCTGGAGGACGAATGGCTCACGTACTCCCTGAAGGCGCTCGGCGACGGGAGCGTACTCACCACCCTCAAGGCACTCCGCGCCTACAGCCTCCTTCTGCGCGACGCCTGTGTGACCCTCCAGGAGGAGGGGCTGCTCAGGAGCGTCAGCGACGATCCGAAGGTGTGGGCCAAGCGGTTGAAGAAGCTCTTCCACCCGTCGCAGCTCAGTGAGGCACTCCATCTCCTGCACGGGCTCGCGCCGGCCATGAGCCGCCTCGTCCTGCGCGAACTCGACGTGCTGTACCGGCCGGGAGGGAGCGTCGGCGCCGCTCTTCCGGCCCTTCCCCCCGCTCCGCCGGTCGCGGCCCCCGCGGGGAAGCCGATCCCGGCCCCTGTCAGGATCGCTCTGATCGAGCAACGCAAGAAGGAGCAGCGCGATGTGACGGACCGGCAGCTGCCCGGCATGCTGCGCCACGCCCAGCGGCAGTTCATCAAGCCGGTCCAGGCCATCGAGCTCATCAACGCGACGCGGACCATCGACGAGGAGGCGGGGCGCAGTATCGGCGCTGCGCTGTCCGCCAGCGGCAACTGGGAGAGGAAGGCCCGTGCTCTGCTCGATACGGATGCTCCGGTGCACCTGGGGAACCTGCTGCGGATGATGGCGGAAGCGGACCTGGCCCTTCCGCCGCGCGTCCTGGACGCGCTCGCCCGCGCCTGGCACCCCTGGGCGTACACCCACCGGTCTCCGGCCGTTGCCGCGAGCATCATCTGCGGCTTCGCCGCATCAGGGGAGCAGGGCGTGGAGATCGCGCAGAACTGGGCGAGGGCTCTGAACATCGAAGCCTTCGCGCGCAGGCTGGAACGAGGTCTGCCCCACGACATCGAATCCGCCCCCCGCCTCGTCCAGGCCCTCGACCTCTGGGGGCCGGAGGGGAGCGCGGAGCGGATCGCCCATGCGCTTCCCGAGGACGCGGTGGTGCGGATCGGCACGGATGCCGCCGTGGACCTCCTGCTCACCCTGGAAGAGACCTTCCCCGATGCGGCGTTGCTCCACCTCGAAGCGGCGCAGCAGGTCATCGCGGAGAGATCGCGGCTGCGCTACGTGCCCAACCCGGAGGAGCACTGGCGTGACCTGGGCTGGCTGATCCGGATCGCCCGCCCGGAGCCGGACACCTGGGCCGACGCGGCGGAACCGATCTTCGAGCAGGTCGTCGGGCAGTGCCGCCGGCCCGAGGTCGTGGCATGGGTCGGGAGCTGTCTGGGGCGGCTCCCGGACGACGAGAGCTGGACTCTGGACGGTGAGAGGACGGCGGCCTGGGCGGAGTGCGCCCGGTTGCTGGCCCACTCCGAGCTCTCACCGGGGGCGTCACCTCACCACGAGCGGTACGTCGAGCTCCTGGGGCGAGCCTCGACACGCTGGCAGATCCAACTGCTGCACAGGGCCGAGGAGGACGCGGAGTTGCGCGGGAGGCTGACCGATGATGACCTCGACCGCCTCGACGCGGAGGGGGAGGATCTGATCGCGATCGGCCGGCCCGTGGGCGCGATCCTCGGGCGCGCGGTGGACGACGTACGGGCCGTCTCCGTGTTGTCGTGAGGAGACGTCGGCGTACGGCTACTCGCTCCGCACCGGCCCCGGCGGCCAGCCGACGACGTCCTCCGCGTGGACGTTGCGCAGGGACGTTCCCTCGAAGCGGGCGCCGGTGATGTCCGTCGGGCCCAGGCGCGGGATGCCGGTGTTGACCGTGCTGAGGCGGGCGCCGGTGAGGTCGGTGTCGCGGAGGTCGGCGTCGCGGAGGTTGCAGCCGGCGAGGACCGCGCCGCGGAGGGAGGCGCCGCGGAGGTCGGCGCCGGTGAAGTCGCAGAACTTGAACCAACAGCCTTCCAGGGTCGCGTAGCGAAGGTCCGCGCCCGCGAAGGAGCAGCGGGCGAAGCGGAGTTGGCTGGTGCGCGTGGATGCGAGGTTCTGGTGGGTGAAGTCCTCGCCGCTAACGGCCGCATAGCGGTGGAGCTCGGATAGGCGTTGGCGGGCGGTCAGTGGCGTGGTCATGGGGATCAGCGTCTCAGCCGTGCTGGTGGGCGCCATCGAGATTGCGACAACTTGACAGTTCAACAGCTGTGGCGGTGTCGAGTGATCACGTGCCTCGGTAGGGGGACTTGAGGACGTCTCGGGTTGATTTGGGTACGGGCGCCCGCGCGCCTGTTGTACCGTGATCGCGTCATCACCCTCTGTGCGTGCGTTTGTGCGCGCACACATGGGGCGGCCCCCGGTGGTGTTCACAGCACCTAGCCGAGGGCCTTCACCCAGGAGTGGAAGCACGAGGTCCACCAGGATGCTTCGGCATGCTATCGCGCCTGTTCGGCGCTACACGAAGGTCTCGCACGACGTCATGCGCCATCCGCGTCTCGGCAGCGACGCGAAGGTCATGATCGCCTACGTCCAGGGGCTGCCCGATGAACGGGCCGGAAAAGCCCTGTCCGACCTCGCCCGCGAGGTCGGTATCGCCGGGCGCAGGTTTCAGATCGCGAAAGGCCAGTTGGTCGTCAACGGATTCGTGCACGAGTGGCGGGTCGTGGGGGAGCGGGGGCGGTGGGCCACCCGACAGCTGTTCTCCAATGTCGCGCTGAGCGATGACGAGGCCCGTGTCGTGTGGCGGGAGGCCGGTGCGGGGACGGAGCCGTCTCCGAGTGAGCGGTTTCCGACCGTCGGCCGGCCGGGCCCCCGGAGCGTCGGTCATCAACTACCGGTGGAGGAAGAACGGGTGGAGAACTCTTCCCGCCCACCCACCGGAGCCGGTGCCGGGGTTCCCGCGGGGGAGCGTGGGCCGGATGAGCCGAGGGGCGAAGAGGCCGTGGTCGAGCGGGTGTTGTTGTCCCTGCGCGACGTACGCGCGGATCTCCGTCTGGGCGTCGTCGAGGCGCGGGCCCTGGTGGCCCAGGCCGTCGAGTGGCTGCGGCGCGGGGTGTCGGGTGCCGAGCTCCGGCGGGTGCTGAGCAGTGATCTGCCGCCGGGGAGGGTGCGGTCGGCCGTGGGGTTCCTGCGGCATCGGCTGGAGCACAAGATGCCCGAACCGCCCCGGCGCCGGGAGGAGAGGGCGGAGGCGGTGGCCGCCCCTGCGGAGTCCTCGTCCGCCGCCGCGGATTCCGCCGCGGTCGCGGACAGGCGCGCGGTCGCGGACACGGACGCGGACGGGCCTGCGGACGCGGGGCCCGCAACCCCCTGTGTCCCGCCGCCCCTGGTCACCTGTGAGGGGCCCGGCACCGAGCATGTCTTCCGGTCCTGGGGCGGGGAGGAGCTGTGCCCCGACTGTCAGCAGGCCGCCGCCTGGGCGCGGTGGGCCGAGAGGCGCGCCGCCGACCTGGGCGTCGACCTCGCGGAGGAGGCCGCCGCCGCCGTGGAGGCCGGGCGCGATCCGAACGGCTGGCGGGGGCGCCTCGCCGCCGCGGCCGCCGCGCACGGGGTGTCCGGGAGCGCCGACGAACGGTAGTTGGCCGGTTTCCGCAGTTCGGCGGGGCCGTGGACACGGCGGTGCCCGGCGACCGTGGCGTACGCGTACGGGAGGTGCCGTACGCGCGCCCGGTCACCGGGCACGGAGCGAGGGAGCCGAGGCGGTGGGCCTCAGCCCGTGATCTCGATCCTGTCCTTGTCCTTGTCGGACGCGGCGGTGGTGCTCTTCTCCGGCGCACCACCGGCGGTCTCGCCCGTGGTGCGGTTCTTCAGGTTCTCCAGCAGCGCGGCCACGTCCACGCCCGTCGTGGAGCTGAGCAGCTCCATGCCCTGGGCGACGTTGTCGGTGACCGTACGGGCCAGCTGGCTGGCGCCGTCCGTGGAGACGACCGTCAGCTTGTCGATCGCGCTCAGCGGCTCGGAGGCCTTCGCGACGACCTGCGGGAGGACCTCGACCAGCATCTGGAGGACGGCCGCGTCGCCGTACTGCGCGAACGCGTCGGCCTTCTTCTGCATGGCCTCGGCCTCCGCCGAACCCTTCGCGGCGATCGACGCGGCCTCGGCCTCACCCTCGATGCGCACCGCGTCGGCCAGCGCCGAGCGGTGGAGCTTCTCACCCTCACCGGTCAGGCGCGAGCGCTCCGCGTCCGCCTCGGCCTCCTTGACCAGGGCGATACGGCGGGCCTCCGCCTCCTGCTCGGCCTGGTAGCGGGCGGCGTCGGCGGGCTTGCGGACCTTGGTGTCCAGCTCGCGGTCGGTCAGCGCGGCCTGGCGCTCGGCCACCTTCTCCTGCTCCTGGAGCACTTCCTGCTGGCGGGCGGCCTCGGCGAGCGGACCGGCGGCGTTGGCCTTGGCGGCGGCCGCCTCGGTCTCGGCCTTGATCTCGGCCTGCTTCAGGTAGTACGTCCGCTCCGCGATGGCGATCTCCTCGGCCGCCTTCAGCCGGGCCTGCTCCGAGGCGCGCTTGGCGATCGCCTCGGCGATGTCCGCCTCCTGCTTGGCGCGGGCGGCCTCCGGGCGGCCGAGGTCCTCCAGGTAGGAGCCCTCGGTGGTGATGTCCTGGATCTGGAAGGCGTCCAGGATCAGGCCCTGGCCGGAGAGGCTGGTCTCGGCCTCCTCCGCGACCTGCCCGGCGAACGCGGCCCGGTCCCGGATGATGTCCTCGACCGACATCCGGCCGACGATCGCGCGGAGCGCACCGGAGAGCACTTCCTGGGTGAAGCCGACGATGCCGTCCTGCTGCTGGAGGAAGCGCTGCGCGGCGGCCCGGATGGCGTCCTCGCTGCCGCCGACCTTGACGATCGCGACGCCTTCGAGGTTCGACTTCACCCCGCGCAGGGTGACCGCGCCGCGCACGGCGATCGGAATGTGCCGGCTGGAGAGGTCCAGGGTGAACTTCTGCTGGACGAACGGCACGACGAAGACACCGCCACCGACGACGACCTTCTGGCCGCTGTTGTCGATGCTGGTGAGGCCGGTGACCGGGTCGACCGACTTCTTGCCGCGGCGCCCGGTGATGATGAACGCCTCGCTGGGCCCGGCGACCTTGTACCGCGTGATGACGACCAGGCCGAGCAGGACGAGCAGGACGACGATGCCGATGACGGCGATGGCTACTGGACTCATGAGAAAGGTCCCCCCTGCCTCCCGGATGGGGGACGGCAGATTGTTTGTGGTGCCAGGTGCTGTGTGGGTGGGGTGGGGTGTTCGGTTCGTTGAATTGAAGGGGTGCGGTGGGCGGGTGGCCTCAGCGGTCCACCGGGCGGACCGCCACCGACGTCGTCGACAGCTCCGCCTCCACCCAGACCTCGGTGCCCCGGACGACGGGCTCCGGGGATTTCGCCGCGTACTTGACGGGCTGGCCCGCCAGCCGCAGCATCACCTCGCCGTAGCCGCCGGCCGGGATGGCCGTCACGACCGTCCCGGACGTGCCGACGAGGTCGCCGCCGCGCGGGGTGGACGAGGTCTGGTCCCGCATCAGGGCCTTGCTGAGTTTCCACGTCAGCCAGCCCGCGACGACCCCGGCCCCGACGCCGACGACGGTGGCCACGACCGGCCCGGCGCCCGTGGTGCCGAGCACGATCGCCCCGCCGAAACCGAGCATCGAGATGAACCCGGCGATCACCGGGAGCGAGAGCAGCCCGTCGAAGAGGCCGTCGAGCACCCCGTCCAGCAGCCCTTCGAGGACGCCGCCGAAGACCAGGGAAAGGGCCAGCAGGACGATCCCCGCGATGCCGAGACCGAGAAAGAAGGTCACCTGATCACTCCCCTGTTCTTCGACTTCCCCCGGGTATTTCCGTCGAACTGACTGGATGGTCCCATAGGGGTCCGGTTCGAAGCACTGCCGGAACCCGGCAATCTTTACGCCGTTTTGATGCCGGACAACTGATCAGCAAGGGTGGAAAGTGACTGGAAGGTCGCACCCAGCAACGCCACGTGCTTCCAGCGCAGGACGCCGTCGGGGCCGATGAGGAAGACCGCCCGCCGGACGCCGATGCCGGGGGCGGCGACCCCGTACGCCCTGGCGATCTCCCGGCCCTCGTCCGCCAGCAGCGGCATCCGGAGCCCGTACGTCCGTGCGAACGACTCATGGCTGTCCACACCCTGTGGACTGATGCCCCAGACCTCCGCGTCGAGCCCCTCGAAGGTCTCCATGCCCGAGGAGTACGAGCACAGCTGCTTCGTGCAGACCGTGGTGTTGTCCCCGGGGTAGAACGCCAGTACCAGGGCCCGGCCGCGGGCGGCGGAGAGCGTGTAGTCGGCGCGGTCGAAGGCGTCCCCGGACAGGACACCGCCGGGGAGGGTGAAGTCCGGTGCCGGGGTGCCGAGGGATGGTCCTGCCGCCATGACGACTCCTTCGTGTGCGTTCGCGGTGCGAACGGGGGTGGGGCGTTGCCCGTACAGTGAACGGCACTTTCCGCCCGTTGACACGTTCGGCCCATCCGGAACGGCGTCCGCACCGAATACGTGACACCGCAGACGTACGGGGCGGGGCGCCCGGCCCCTCTCCCGCCCCTTCACCCGGACCTGGAGGTTACGCGTGGCCCCACGATCCCCGTCGGCAGCGGTTCTCGTCCTGCACGGGGGCTACGAGAACGGTACGGAGCCGCCGCCTCCCGGCCTCCTCAACCTCCCCGGCACCCGGATGCGCCCCTTCGTCCGCGCCCTGCGCCGCGCGACCCGCACACCGGCGAGCGGCCCGGGGAGCGGTGCGGACGTCCTCGTACGGCAGGTGCGGTACGCCCACCGGGGGTGGAACGGGTCCCGTGCCGACGCCCTCCACGACGCCCTGGCCGCGCTCGACGCACTCGGCGAGGAGACCGGGGGGTCCGAGGAGGGCGGCGGCGTGCCGGTGGTGCTGCTCGGCCACTCCATGGGCGCCCGCGCCGCCCTGCTCGCCGCCGGGCACCCCCTCGTGCGCGGGGTCGTCGGCCTCGCCCCCTGGTGCCCGCCGGGCGACCCGGTGACCCAGCTCGCGGGCCGTGACGTCGTCCTCGTCCACAGCAGCCGGGACCGGATCACCAGCCCCCAGGCCACCCAGTCCCTCACCACCCGCGCCCGCCGGGCCGGCGCCCGCACCTGCATGATCACCGTCCGGGGCGGCGACCACGCGATGATCCGGCGCGCCCCGGCCTGGCACCGCCTCACGACCACCCTGGTCACCGGATTGCTGGGTACCGGCAGTCTGCCGGAGCCCGTCACCGCCGCGCTCGGCCTGCCGCCGACCGCCGAGCCCACCGAGGGGACCCTCGACCTCGACCGGCTGCGCGCCGGGCGGGGCACGGCCGGACTCCAGCCGAGCCCCTGAGCCCGGCCGAACGCCCCCGGCGGGCGGGCCGCCGTGCTGCGGATGCGGTGCCGGGCGCGGCCGCTCACGATGGAGGTCCGGAGGCCGATCTACGGCACAGGAGGCCCCCTTGCAGGCCGCAGCGTGCGGCGACGGCATTCCGTCGTCCTTCGACCGCTCCACCGTGGCCGCCCTGCTCGACGGGAACCCCGCGGGAGTGGCGGTACTCGACGCGGACCTCCGCTACACCTACGTCAACCCCGCCCTCGAACGGATCAACGGCCTGCGCGCCGGGTCCCACCTGGGCCGGACCTTCTCCGAGGTGCTGCCCGGGCTGCGCGGCCAGGCCGCCGTCCTGCGCGGCGTGCTGCGCGACGGTGAACCCCGCGAGCAGACGATCAGCGGCCGGACCTGGGCCGCCGCCTCCGGCGACCCCCGGTTCTGGCGCGCCGCCTACCACCGGCTGGAGACCGGCGGGGACGTGTGCGGGCTGATGGTGATCGTCGTCGAGATCAGCGACGTGGCCCGGCAGCGGGCGGAGCTGGAGGAGGCCCGGGGCCATGTCACCCTCCTCTCCACGGCCGCCGTGCAGATCGGCACCACGCTCGACATGGACACCACCTGCCGGGAGCTGGCCGAGTTCGTCGTGCCGCCCTTCGCCGACGTGGCCGCCGTCGACGTCTTCCCGCCCGAGGTGGGACATCCCGTGCGCCGGGCCGGACCCGGTGTCCTGCGGCTGCGGCGGGCCGCGCTGCGGGGCCGGGGGCCGCTCGACGAGCAGATGCAGCGGTTCGGGCACCCGGGGGAGTACGTCGACTTCGCGGCGGACTCCGCCGTCACCCGCTGCCTGGCCGAGAACGAGCCGGTCCTCGACGACTGGGAGGACCACCGGAGCGCCCGCTCCGCGTCCACCTCGCAGCGGATCGCCGCCATCCTGGCCCTCGGCCTGCGCCAGGCGCTCGTCGTCCCGCTCACCGCCCGCGGCCGTCAGCTCGGCACGCTCAGCCTGGTCCGGGCGGAGGGCTCGCCCGCCTTCAGCGACCAGGACGTGGTCGTCGCCCGGGAACTCGCCGGCCGCGCCGCCGTCGACCTCGACCACGCCCGCCGTTACGACCGCGAGCACAGCATCGCCCGCGAACTCCAGGGCTCCCTGCTCTCCGAACCCCGCGGCCCCCACCCGCACGTGGAGATCGCCACCCGCTACCTCCCGGCCGAGCGGGGGGTCCTGGTGGGCGGCGACTGGTTCGACGTCGTACCGCTCCAGGACGGGCGCCACCTCAAGGCGATGGGCGATGTGATGGGCCACGGCGTGGAGGCCGCCGTGGCGATGAGCCACTACCGCTCGCTGCTGCGGCTGCTGGCCGCCGAGGACCTGCCGCCGCACCGGATCCTGGAGCGGCTCGACACGATGGTGGAGCGGTCGGGGCTCGACCGGGCGGCCACCTGTCTGCTCGCCGTCGTGGACCGGTTCGGCGGGGTCTGCGAGGTGGCCAGCGCGGGGCACCTGCCGCCGGTCTTCATCGACCCGGGGGCCTCGCGGGCCCACATCGTCCCGGTGGAGGCCGGGCCTCCGCTCGGCACCGGCTTCGGCGGCTACCGGACCACCTCCGTGCCCTGCGGCCCGGGGACCGTGCTCTTCATGTACACCGACGGTCTGGTGGAGCGCCGGGACGAGGACATCGACGTCTCCGTGGCCCGGCTGGCCTCGCTGACCCTGCCCTCCGGCGGGAGCCTGGAGGATCTGCTCGACCGGGTGCTGGACCGGTTCGGCGGCGACGCGGAGGACGACATCGCGGTGCTGGCCTCGCGGATCAGGGAGGATCCGCCGGTGGCGCCCCGGAGACCGGACGGCTCCGCGTAGGCCGTCGGGTCCGCGTCGGGTATCGGGTCCGCGTCGGGTATCGGCTCCGCCTAGGCCATCGGCTCCGCGTCGGCCGTCGGCTCCGCGCAGGCCCTGGTCCGGTTGTGCGCGAATCGGCCGGTCGGCGGTGCGCGGACCGGCCGCCCCTGTAGATCCTCGGCCTCTCAGCCCAGTTCGAGGCTGGTGATGCCGTAGTAGCCGTCCCGGTCGATCACCGGCTGCGGGCCCGTGTACATCCGGGCCGTGTCGAACGACGGGGTCAGCCCCAGCCCGTCCGCGAGCCGTACCGCCGCCGGGTTCAGGTCGGGCACGTCGATCGCCACCGGCCCGTCCGGCACCGTCGCCGCGAGCGCGCTCACCAGGGCCGCCGCCACCTGCGGGGACGCGGCGTAGAGCGGTCCGATCCGGGAGGCGGCGCGGCACTCCCGTACCACCGCGAGCCCGTGCAGCTCCCCGTCCCGCACCGCCGCCAGCGCCGTACGCCCGGGGGCGGTGATCCAGGCCGCCAGGAAGCCGTCCCGGGGCGCCGGGAAGAACCGCCGGTCGTACGCGGCGAGGAGGGCGAACGGTACGGAACGGGCGTCGACGAGCGTGATGCCCGGGGGCGGTGCGATGTCCGGCGGCGGGGTGCCCTCGTACCGGGCGTTGCTCCAGCAGGTGCGGAAGCCGGAGCGGCGGTAGTTGTCCTGCTGGTCGGGGACCCCGTCGAGCCCGATGGTGCGTCCGGCGAGCCGGGCCGTCCCGGCCTGCCAGGTGCGCAGCCCGTACCCCTGGCCGCGCAGGTGCGGGCGGGTCAGGTAGAAGCCCAGGAAGCCGTGGTCGGGGCCGTACCGCACGACGGACACCGAGGTGACCGGCACACCGTCGAGGCGGCCGATCAGGAAGCCGCCGGGGTCGGCCGGGAAGAAGACCCGGCCGTCGGTGAGGCCGGGGTTCCAGGACTCCTCGTGGGCCCATTCGCCCAGCATGACGATGTCCTCGGCGCTGGCGGCGGCGATCCGGAAGGTGTTCTCGGCGGGGTTCGGCACGGTACAGCCGTACCCCGGGGCCGGGCGGTTCAGTGATCGGTCGTTACGCCGTCGGGGTGACGTCCCCGTACGGCTTCGCGCACCGCTCCCCGTACCGCCGGGCGCTCACGCCGTCTCCGGGGTGTTCTCCCGGTTCCGGCCGCGCAGCTGCCGCAGGATCAGGGCGGCCGAGGTGATCAGCGGCAGCATCCCCGCCACCGCGTCGGCGGTGCTCAGCCTGTCGTGGCGGTTCCTGGCCCGGCGTACCTGCTTGGACGCCCTGATGACGGCGAGCGCGCTGCTGCCCAGGCTCAGCGCCAGCCCCGCCTTGCTGCCCCGCAGGCCCTTGGCGGGAGCGGAACGGTTCTTCTTCGCCATGGGAGGTACCTCCAGGTGGTCCGGGTCGCGTCCTCCGTGACCGGCCTCCTCCACGTAACCGGGTGCCGGCCGCCCCCGCAAACGGACGGCCGCGCCGTCGCGGAGGGAGCCCCGCTGCCGTGGCATGACAGCGTCATCGTGCGTTCACGCCCCGTCCGCGCCCGCGTCGCAGTGCCTTGCGATCGTCACCGCGGAAGCGCGGAAGCGCCGGACAGCGGAAGAAACGCCCGTACGGAGAGGTCGTCCATGAACAGATCGAAGGCTGCCGGCCTGCCCCGGCGCGGGGCCCGGCTGCTGGCCGGAGTCCTGGCCGCGGGCACGGTCGTCGTCGGAGCGGGTACGGGCACGGCGGCCGCGGCGGGACCGGGCGGCGCGGGACCGGGGAGCGCCGGGGCGTGCGCCGGGAGCGGGCCGCTGCCGCGCGCCTGTGCGCAGCCGGGCGATCTGATCGACGTCACCCTGGGCGAACTCCACCCGACCCAGGCCGTCCTCGGCTTCGACCAGGTCTTCTACAAGCTGGGCCGCTACGGCAGCGACCGCGACGAGGCGGCGGGCGGCTTCAACAAGCGCTTCGACGACTGGTGCGAGACCAACGGCCAGGGCGAGGCGGCCTCGGTGAGCCCGGGCGCCCGGCTGGACGACCCGGCGAGCTTCACCTGCACCGTGCCGCTCGGCCAGGAGACCGGGAAGTCGATCGCGCCGATGAAGACGGCCGTCATCGGGCCCGGCGGGAAGCTCTACCTCACCGACGGGCACCACACCCTGACGTCCTTCCTGGAGGGCCCGGACGGCTCCGCCCGGCTGCCGATCCGGCTCCGCGTCACCGACAACTTCAGCTCGCTGTCCACCGCCGCGTTCTGGCAGCGGATGACGGCCGGGAAGAAGGTGTGGCTGCGCGACGAGAACAACCGCCCGCTGGGCGTCGACCAGCTGCCGGACCGGCTGGGCATCACGCACTTCCGCGACGACCCGTACCGCAGCCTCGTCTACTTCACGCGGGACATCGGCTACGAAGTCCCGGACGGGGCGACGGAGTTCCTGGAGTTCTCGTGGGGCTCCTGGCTGCGCGGGAAGCACGACACGTCCGCGTACGACCTCACCTCCCCCGGGCCCTACCTCGACCTGGTCAAGAGCGCCTCGAAGTCGATGGCCGCGCTCGACGCCGACGCGGTCGTCGACGACGGGAAGACCGCCGGGCAGCTCGGCCGGATCGCGGAGTGGAACGGCGGCAAGAAGGAGACGGGCGGGGAGTTCGCCAAGCTGAGCAAGCCCCTGACGGACGCCAAGCCGGGCAAGCTGGCCGAATCCCTCGCGTACAAGGCCACGGTGGGGCGTGCCCCCGCGTGCACCACGAGGATCACCGGCGTACGCAACGGTCCGCTGACCGTCACGGACGGCGTCACCTGCGTCGAACGCGCCGCCCTGCGCGGGCCGGTCACCGTACGCGCCGGAGCCGCCCTCGTCCTGACCGGCTCCACGCTGGAGGGCCCGCTCCAGTCGGACCGTGCCGCCGCCGTCCGGGTGTGCGGGTCGAGCATCACGGGGCCGCTGGTCATCGGCCGCACCACCGGGACCGTCCGGTTCGGCGGGCCGGGGTGCACCGCCAACGCGGTGACCGGGGCCGTCGTCCTGACCGGCAACACCGGGGGCGTCCAGCTCGCCGCCAACACGGTGACGGGTCCCGTCGCGTGCTCGTCCAACGCCCCGGCGCCGGAGAACACCGGGCGGCCGAACGAGGTCCGCGGGCCGCGCTCGGGGCAGTGCGCGGGGGTGTGAGCCGGAGCGCGCACGTGAGGGGAGGCGGGGTGCACCGTGCACCCCGCCTCCCCGCGCCCGCGCCTTCGCCAGCCCCCGAACGCGTACGCCGTCGGATGACGTGCCGTAAGCCGCGTACGCCGGGCTCGTACGCCCGCTTCCCGGTGGCTCGTCAGCCGCCGATCGCGTACGCCACCGTCGTCGCCGCCCCCAGCCCCGCGCCCGCCACGGTCTGCGCGACCGTGTGGTAGCCGAGGGCCACGCGTGACCAGCAGACGGCCGCGGTCAGCGTGTACGCGGCCAGCCACCAGGGGGAGTGCACGACCGCGAGCAGGGAGACCACCGCGGAGGCCACCGCCGAGTCGACCGAGATCTTCCACACCGTGTTGACGGCGAGCAGCCCGATGGTCATCACCCAGAGCGCGAGCATCGCGACGAGGATGCCGGCCGGCGCGCTCCCGAGGACCATCACCACCGAACCGGCCCCGATCGAGCCGAGGATCACGAAGAAGATCGGGGCCCGCTTCGTACGGTCGACGACATGGCGGTCGCCCCAGGTGCCGCGCCCGCGCTCCCACTCGATGTACCCCGCCGGGATCAGCCCGGCGCAGAGCGCCCCGAGCAACCCCCAGAGCAGCCCGGTCCACTCCCCGGCTGCCGCCAGCCCGATGCCGAGCATGCCCGCGAGGAGGGCGTTGCGGGGCTGGAGCACGTCGGTGACCGCGCGCGCGACGGAGGTGCGGCGGGTGGCGTCCTCGGGGGTGGCGGTGGCCTCCCCGGCACCGACGGTGCTGCCGGTGTCCGCGGTGTCCGTGGCACCTGTCGTGCCGGTGGCGCCTGAAGGGCTGGTGGTGCCAGTGGTGCCTGCGATGCCTGCGGTGCCGGTGGTGTCTGAAGTGCCGGTCGTGTCTGCGATGCCTGTCGTGTCCGTGGTGCTGTTGTTGGTCATGAGAGCTGCTCCGTCTGCTGCTGCGCCGCGCGGGGCGTGGTCTCCCGCTGTGCCGTACGGGGTTCGGCCGCCGCCGTGAGCACCTCATGGGCCCGCTCCGCCGTCACCGTCCGGTAGGCCGCGGCGACCCGCTCCAGCCGGGCCACCTCGCCGTCCTGGTCCGCCGCCTGCTGGGCCGCCACCGCCGCGGCGGGGCCCGCGGGGACGCCGGACTCCTTGGCCAGCAGGGCGGCCCTGATCCAGTACGCGTCACCGAGCGCCGCCGCCCGGCGGGCATCGGCGGTCTCCCGGCCCGCGGCCTCACCGGCGGCGGCGACCAGCCCGTCGGGGACGTAGTGGCGCAGCTTCTCCACCGCGTCCGCGATGTCGGCGGCCCAGCGGTCGACGCGCAGGTCGGCCGGGGCGTTGAACCGGGTCAGCTCCCGGGCGAGGGAGGCGGGCGGGTCGAAGGGCTGGTCGGGGAAGGCGGTCATCAGCTCGTACCAGAGGGCGTGCAGCCGGATCTGGGCCCGCCAGAGCCGCACCCGGCGTGCGCCGGTGCTGAAGGCGGGGACGGACGCGCCGAGGGCGAAGAAGGCGAAGAGGACCAGCTGCGCCGCCTCGGTCACCTGGTCGAAACGGAGGGCGAACGACTCGCTCGGCTCGTCCACCACGCTGATCCAGAGGAACAGGGTCCGGCTGACGGTGTAGCCGACGCCGATGAACATCGCGAACGTCATCATCCCCAGCCCGATGCGCAGATGGCGCCGCCGGGCGTCGGCGGTGGCCAGCGCCCACTGGAAGGCGCAGACGGCGGAGGCGGCGCCGAGATAGAGGTAGAAGACGCTCATGTAGAGCGTGGCGCCCCACTCGCCCGCGTGGTCGGAGACGAAGCGGTCCGAGGGCTCGGAGCGGTCGACGACGGTGAAGAAGAGGACGGTCAGCAGGATCAGCGTGGCCACGGAGGCCTTCGCCGCGACCTGCTGGACGAGCCGGGCGAACCGTACGTGACGGGGGACCGCGCCCCCCTCCGGGTAGCGGCCGTAGATGGCGACGATGTAGCTGAGGATGGCCAGAATCGCCACCGTCGCGGTGTAGTGCTTGATGAGGACGGCGAGGTCGGTGACGGCGCTGTTGTTGAGGCCGATGCGCACCGCCTCGGTCTTCGTCCACAGGGCGAGGGCGAATCCGGCGTAGCAGCCCCACAGGGCCCGCCGTCTGCGGTCGTCCTCATCGCCCCACAGGGCAGCGGGCATACGCCACAGGGCAACGGCTGTCATCAGGCCGGCTATCAGGTAACCGGCGAGATCGAGGGGGGTCACAGCGGTCTCGTCCTCGGGTGTCGGGGGCACGGCGGTGGGGGAGGTGCGGTGGTGGCACGTGTCACCGAGAGGGGCGCACTCGGGGTCACGCGTCGTCCGAGGGCTCCCTCCGGCCGATCCGGGGGAACAGTCCGCGCCGGCGGTGGGCCACCGGGCGGGAGAGGGAGTCGCTCAGCCGCCCCACCATGTCATCGGTGGTGAGGTCCCGCGCCATCCGGGGGATGAGGGAGGCACCGAATTCGGCCATGCGTTCGTCATGGGTCGCGTACTGCGCGCGGGCCTGCACGGTGGAGCCTCCGGCGGCGAAGGACGCGGCGGCCTCGGGGGAGATCATCCGGGCGATCAGCGAGGTGTCGAAGACCGGGAGCAGCGTGCGCAGTTGCTCCGCGTCGAGGGTCGTCCCGTGGTCGAACCACTCGTGGCACAGCTCGTGGAGGATGACGTGCTCGGTCTGGTAGGCGGTCGGCCTGCGGCGGTAGAGGACGAGACTGGTGGTGTCCGCCTTCAGCCGCAGCCCGCAGGCGGCGTTGACGCGGGCGAGGCGGTCCGGCATCTCGTGCAGCCGGATCGTGCGGCCGCGCGCCGCCTCCATGTTGGCGACCAGCCCGGTCAGCGAGAACGGGACCGGGATGGGCAGGTCGGCGAGCTGTGCCTCGCACTCTTTGCGCAGCTTCCGCAGGGACATGCCACCGACGCTACGTGTCCTGCGGGCGGTTCCGCGAGGTTTCCCCCGCACTCTCCCGTGAGGGGGCCCGACCCTCCGGTGCGGTCTCCCGGGCCGCGTCCTCCAGCAGCGAGAGCGCGAACCGGAGCAGTTCCGGGGGGAGGCCCTCGTCATCCAGCCCCCGGCCCGCCACCCCGCTGATCTCCCCGGTCCGCCGCTTGGCCAGGAACTGCAGCCCCGCGACGACGTCGTCGACGACCTCGGACTCCTCCTTGAAGAAGCGCCAGTCCACGCCGAACCCCAGGCCGAGGGCCTTGAGGATCTCCTCCGACGGCTGGGTGACCTTGCCGGCGAGGATGTTGGAGAAGTAGCTGTGCGAGAGGGAGCCGCCCCGCTCCCGCACCAGCTCCGCGAAGACCCGGCCGGAGATCTTCTGGCCGGGGAAGGTCCTCTCGACCATGTACTCGACTTTTTCCCGCAGCGAGTTCAGGGGCGGCGGGCCGGCCGGGCGGGGTGGTTCGTTCCGTTCCGCACCGGGTTCGTCACCGTCGACCTTGGCCATCCGGTCCTCCACGCTCACCTCGGAGTCGGAACTGAGCTTGCGCAAACACTCTACGTCACTGTTAACTCGAAAAAACACGGGCAGGGGACCACGAGGGGAGTGCCTTGCCCGTGATGACCCAGGGCGCCCCTTGCCCGCCGCGGACGGGGGCGCCCGCGCCGGCCCGGACGGGTGTCCGTACCGGCTCGGACGGGTGTCCACGGTGGCCCGGACGGGTGCCCGCGCCGGTCCCGGGCCGGTGTCGGAACCGGTTCCGGACAGGGGTGTAGCCCTTCACGACGGGGGATGCGTGAAGGGCTACGCGTGCATTATGGCCCCGCGGTCCGCCCGACGACAACTGACCAGTCGGTCAGTTCCATCGGCGCGTCGGCCATCGTGACGCCGCCGGTGGCCGAAAGCTGTCACGGCCGCGATAGACATGTCCTTCCCGGGCGATTAGGGTTTCTTGTGCAATCAGGCGAAACAGCGGTACGCGGCAGAGGGGCACCCCGCAGGCGTACGGCGCCCCGGGCCCTCCGTCACGTGTGACAGACAGGTGTGACAGAAGAGGTGCAGATGCCCCCGGAGCCCCCCTCGCACGCCATCGACCGGCTCGACGACGACGACTACCCCGCCTACACCATGGGGCGCGCCGCCGAGATGATCGGGGCGACGCCGGGTTTCCTGCGGGCGATCGGTGAGGCCCGGCTGATCACGCCGCTGCGGTCCGAGGGCGGTCACCGCCGTTACTCCCGCTACCAGTTGCGCATCGCCGCCCGCGCCCGCGAACTCGTCGACGGCGGCACGCCCATCGAGGCCGCCTGCCGCATCGTGATCCTGGAGGACCAGCTCGAAGAGGCGCTCCGCCTCAACGAGGAGCTGCGCGGCGGCCGTCCCGAGCGCTGAGCCGCGCGCCCCGGCCCGGGTGCTGAGGCCTGGAAGGGTGCCGCGAACCCCGGAGGGGTGCTCCTTCGCCGCCCGAGCCCTGGTGGCCCGCCCGGAACATATCTGTATTCGCCGGCGCAGAATTTCACGCAATGCGCGATGAGGCTTTTCCCCCGCTGTTTTGTTCCCGCATCGCGCGTGATATTTCGTTCGTCCCCGCCCGGGGCCCCCGTGCTACTGTTGATCTCAGTTGCAGTTGTGGTTCCCAAAAACTTACAAGTTTTCCGGTGCTCTTCCGGACGGGGTAATCATCGCGGCGACGTGGGGTCCACAAGGTGTGGGCCCACGGGCACTGCCCCTCCCCTAAGGAGATATGACATGGCTACTGGCACCGTGAAGTGGTTCAACTCGGAAAAGGGCTTCGGCTTCATCGAGCAGGACGGTGGCGGCGCTGACGTCTTCGCCCACTACTCGAACATCGCCGCCTCCGGCTTCCGTGAGCTGCAGGAGGGCCAGAAGGTCTCCTTCGACGTCACGCAGGGCCAGAAGGGCCCGCAGGCCGAGAACATCGTCCCTGCCTGATCATCCGGTCTGCCCGATCACTCGGGCGCCTGATCACTCGGGACCGTCCGATCGCTCGGACGGGACTACGCAGCTGGGGCCCGCACCTTGGGGTGCGGGCCCCAGCTCGTTGCTGTTTCCGGGGCCGGCGGAGCACGTCTCCGCGCCCCTTTGTCATTTCATCGGCTCGTTCTTGCGATTCTGGGTGCCGTTCACGGTTTATTCCCCTGAAAAAGAATCCCTCGATACGTGCCCCATCGAGGAAAGGTTCTGCATGAACCGCGAACGCACCCCCCGCTCGAACGACCGATTCGCCCGCACCCGTGCGGGCTCCCCCTCCTCCGGCGGCCGTAGCGGCGGCGCACCGGGGAACTCCGGCGGCGAGCGCCGCGCCGCCGGGTTCGGCGGCGGACCCCGTCGCTCCGGCGGCGGTGGCGGGCGCTCCGGTGGTGGGGCCGGGCGCCGCGGCTCCGCGCTGAAGGGCGAGTTCGCCCTGCCGGTGACCGTCACCCCGGCGCTGCCCGCCGCCGAGACCTTCGGTGAGCTGGAGATGCCCGCCAAGCTCAAGGCGGCGCTCGTCGCGGAGGGGGTGACCGTGCCGTTCCCGATCCAGGCGGCCACCCTGCCGAACTCGCTGGCCGGCCGGGACGTCCTCGGCCGCGGCCGGACCGGCTCGGGCAAGACCCTCGCGTTCGGCCTGGCGCTGCTGGCCCGCACCGAGGGGCGCCGCGCCGATGCCAAGCGCCCGCTGGCTCTGGTGCTCGTACCGACGCGTGAGCTGGCCCAGCAGGTCACCGACGCCCTCACCCCGTACGCCCGGTCGCTGAAGCTGCGGCTCGCCACCGTCGTGGGCGGCATGTCCATCGGCCGTCAGGCGAGCGCGCTGCGCGGCGGCGCCGAGGTCGTCGTCGCCACCCCGGGCCGGCTCAAGGACCTCATCGAGCGCGGCGACTGCAGGCTGGACCGGGTCACCGTCACCGTCCTCGACGAGGCCGACCAGATGGCCGACATGGGCTTCATGCCGCAGGTCACCGAGCTGCTCGACCAGGTGAACCCGGAGGGGCAGCGGATGCTCTTCTCGGCCACCCTCGACCGCAACGTCGACCTGCTGGTGCGGCGCTACCTAGACGACCCGGTCGTCCACTCCGTCGACCCGGCCGCCGGTGCCGTCACGACGATGGAGCACCACGTGCTCTACGTCCAGGGCGCCGACAAGTACGCCACCACCACGGAGATCGCCGCCCGGGACGGGCGCGTGATCATGTTCCTGGACACCAAGCACGCCGTCGACAAGCTCACCGACCACCTGCTGCAGAGCGGGGTCCGGGCGGCCGCCCTGCACGGCGGCAAGTCCCAGCCGCAGCGCACCCGGACCCTGGAGCGGTTCAAGACCGGCCACGTCACGGTCCTCGTCGCCACGAACGTCGCCGCCCGGGGCATCCACGTCGACAACCTGGACCTCGTCGTCAACGTCGACCCGCCGAGCGACCACAAGGACTACCTGCACCGCGGCGGCCGTACGGCGCGCGCCGGGGAGTCCGGCAGCGTCGTCACGCTCGTCCTGCCCAACCAGCGCCGCGAGATGACCCGGCTGATGGCGGACGCCGGGATCACCCCGCAGATCGCCCAGGTCCGCTCCGGCGAGGCCGAGCTGAGCCGGATCACCGGTGCGCAGGCGCCCTCGGGCGTCCCCGTGGTCGTCACCGCCCCGCCCAAGGAGCGCTCCGGCCGCGGTGGCGGCGGCGCGTTCATGGGGCGCGGCACCAAGCGCGGCGGCGGGGCCCCGGCCCGGCGCCGCCGCCCTGACCTGCCGACGACGGAGGCACGCGCGGCCGCCGCCCAGCGCCGGGCGAACCGGGCCGCGTAGTCCGTCGGAGTCCCGGCGGGAGGCGCGGAGCGCCGCATGTGGGGCGGGGCCGGGCAGCACACGCTGCCCGGCCCCGCCCCGCATGTGGGGCGGGGCCGGGCAGCACACGCTGCCCGGCCCCGCCCCACATGGTCCCGTCCCCTCAGCGCGCGTTCGCGTCCGCCCGGGAGGCCGAGGCGCTGCCTCCCTCCGCGTCCAGGTGCGGCAGGATCCGGTCCAGCGGGCCGGGGATCCACCAGGCGGAGCGGCCCAGCAGCGTCATCACCGCCGGGACGAGCAGCAGCCGTACGACGGTGGCGTCGATGAGCACGCTGGCGGCCAGTCCCAGGCCCAGCATCTTCACCACGATGTTGTCGCTGATGACGAACGCGGCGAAGACGCTCACCATGATCAGCGCCGCGCAGGTGATGACCCGGGCGGTGATCTCCAGCGCGTGCGCCACGCTCGCCCGCGCGTCGCCGGTGCGCACCCACGCCTCGTGGATGCGGGAGAGCAGGAAGATCTCGTAGTCCATGCTCAGCCCGAAGACGATGGCGAACATCATCATCGGGACGTAGCTCTCGATCGGCACCTTCCCCGACACCCCCAGCGCCGGACCGCCCCAGCCCCACTGGAAGACGGCCACCACGACCCCGTACGAGGCCGCGATCGACAGGACGTTGAGCACGGCGGCCTTCAGCGCGACGAGCAGGCCCCGGAAGACGGCCAGGATCACCAGGAACGCCAGGGCCACGACGACCGCGATGATCAGGGGCAGCCGGCTGGAGACGATGTCCAGGAAGTCGACCTGGGCGGCGGTGGTGCCGGTGACGTACGTGCTCGCGTCCGTGCCGGAGACGGCCTGCGGCAGGACGTCGTCGGTGAGCCGGTTCACCAGGGAGGTGGTCCGCCCGTCCTGCGGGGCGGCCACCGAGTAGGCGGTGGCGGTCAGCACGTCGCCGTCCGACGTGGCGGTGAGCGGGGTGATCACGGCCGCGTCCGGGACGTTCGTCAGGGCCTTCTGCGCCTGGTCGGCCAGGGCGGAACGGTCACCGGAAGCCACCTTGCTCTGGTCGATGACCAGGGTCAGCGGGCCGTTGGAGCCGGGCCCGAAGGCGTCCGACATCAGGTCGAAGGCGCGCCGGTCCGTGAACGACTTCGGGTCCGCGCCGTCACCGATGTGGCCGAGCTGGATGAAGAAGACGGGGAAGGAGAGGACCGCCAGCAGCACCACCCCGCCCGCCAGGAACCACCACGGCCGCCGCTCCACCCGCTGCGCGTACCGGTGCCAGCCGCCCGCCTCCGCGCCCTCCCGCGCGGGAACGGTCTCGGCCACCGGCCTCCGTACCCGCACCCGGTCGATGCGGCGGCCGATGAGCCCGAGGAACGCCGGTACGAGGGTGAGGGCGCCGAGCACCGCCGTGACCACGGTGACCGCGGCCGCCAGGCCCAGCTTGCCGATGAACCCGATCCCGGAGACCCAGAGCCCCGAGAGCGCGATGATCACCGTGCAGCCGGAGAGCAGCACCGCGTGGCCGCTGGTGGCGGCGGCGTTCCCGGCGGCGGTGACCGGGTCCCGGCCGTCGATCAGGTTCTGCCGGTGGCGGGTGACCAGGAAGAGCGCGTAGTCGATGCCGACGCCGATGCCGATCATCGTGGCGAGCGTGGGGGAGACGGTCGCGAAGGTCGCGGCGGCGGCGAACAGGCCGAGCAGCGCGAGCCCGCACAGGGCGCAGATCAGCGCGGTGACCAGCGGCAGCACGGCGGCGAGCAGGCTGCCGAACCCGATCAGCAGCACCACGACCGCCACCCCGAAGCCGATCGCCTCGCTGGTGCGGTCGCTGGGCTCGGGCCGGGCCAGTTCACCGAGCGGACCGCCGTACTCCACCTCCACCCCCGCCGAACGCAGCGGCTGGACCGCCGCGTCGACCCCGTCCAGGTAGGAGGGGTCGAGGGTGGCGGGCTGCACGCTGAAGCGGACGGTGATGTAGGCGGTCTTCTGATCGCTGGAGAGCGGCCCGGTGTTGGGGTCGGGAGGCGGGGGCGGGGCGGAACCGGAGGACGGCAGCGGGTTCTGCGCCGAGAGCACGTCGGGCAGCTTCCCCAGGTCCGCGACGGCCGTGGCGACCTGGTCGGAGACCGAGGTGAGCGGCTTGTCGGCGTCGTGCAGGACGACCTGGGCGCTGTACCCGCCCGCCTGCGGGGCATGCGCCTTCAGGACGTCGAGGCCCTCCTGCGACTGGGTGCCGGGGAGCGAGAAGTCGTCGGAGTAGTCGCCGCCGTACGCGTGCTGGAGGACCTGGAGCCCGGCGAGGGCGGCGACCCACAGCACGAGGACGGTCACGAAGTGCCGGGCGCACCACTCGCCGGTGCGGCGCAGGGCTCCCCGGTCACGGCGTGGGGCGGCCTCCCGGTCGGTGCGGGCCTGTGACGACGGCATACGGCTCCCTGTCCTGTTCCGCCCCCGCTGTGAAGGCGCCTCCGCCGAGGCGTCGGGACTCCGCGTCCAGGCGTCGGGACTTCGCATTCAACGGCCCTCTCCGCCCCGCGGCACTCCGGCGCGGGAGAACGGGTGACGGGGGCGGGCCGCAGGGGGAACGGGGCCGGCCCACCCCGGCCCGACCGGCCCCCGGACGGGCCGCGGGACACCCTCCGCCCGACCTGGGAGAGGGGCCGACAGCAGGGTGTCATACCGGGTGATAAGCGACCATTCCTTGCTATACACGAGCGATGGAGCACCCCGGGACCCTCGTCCTGATCATGGCCCTGGCGGTTCTCGCCCCGCTGCTCGGCTATGCGACCGGGCGGTGGCTGTCCGTTCCCGTCGTCATCTTCGAGATCGTGCTCGGCATCCTGGTCGGTCCCGATGTGCTCGGCTGGGCCCACCACGACCAGGTCATCGACGCCCTGTCCGACCTCGGCCTCTCGATGCTGATCTTCCTCGCGGGGTACGAGATCCGGTTCGCGGAGGTCCGGGGCTCCACCCTGCGCCGGGCCGGCGGGGCCTGGATCTGCTCGTTCGCCGCCGGGCTCGGGGTGGCCCTGCTCCTCAGCGGCGCGGACCTGGCCAAGAGCCTGGTGATCGGCACCGCGCTCACCAGTACGGCCCTGGGGGCGGTGCTGCCGATCCTGCGGGACTCGGGGCGGCTGGAGGGGAGGTTCGGGTCGGTGGTGATGGCGTTCGGGTCGGTCGGCGAGTTCGGACCGATCGTGGCGATGGCCCTGCTGTTCAGCGGGCGGAGTCCGGGGGCGGCGAGCGCGGTGCTCGCGGTGTTCGCCGTCATCACCGTGGGCGCGGTGTTCTGGGCGATGCGGCCCCGGCCCCCGTGGTTCGCCCGGATCATCGCCCTGACCCTGCACAGCAGCGGCCAGTTCGCCGTCCGCTTCGTGATGCTGCTGCTCGCCGGGATGCTGGGCCTGGCCCATGTCTTCGGCCTGGACACCCTGCTCGGCGCCTTCGCCGCCGGGATGCTGACCCGGCTGGTCCTCCAGGGGGCGGTGCCCGAGCGCAGCGGGGAGATCCTGGGGAGGATCGAGGCCATCGGGTTCGGCTTCCTGGTCCCGTTCTTCTACGTCGTCACGGGCATCGACTTCGATCTGGCCGCGCTCCTGGACGGTGGCCGCCCGCTGCTGCTCCTGCCGGTGTTCCTGCTGCTCTTCCTGCTGGTGCGGGGGGTGCCGGCGTACCTCCTGGCCCCGCGCGACCTGACCGGGCGCGCGTCCCGGTCCGCGCTGGCGCTGTTCTCCTCCACGTGTCTGCCGCTGGTGGTGGCGATCACCGCGATCGGCCTGGACGAGAAGGTGATCGGGGCGGGGGAGGCCGCCGCGCTGGTCGCCGCCGCGATGGTGTCGGTGCTGGCGTTCCCGCTGCTGGCGTTCCGGCTGCTGCGGAAGGAGGAGGGCGGCACGGGGGCGGAGGCGCCGAGCCGGGCGGCGGAGAGCGGCGAGGCCTGGTGAGGGAGAAGCGTCCGGGGTGGGGCGGAGGGCGTACGGCGGTCAGGGGGCGTCCTCCGTCGGGACGCACAGCACCGGGACGGGGGACATGTGCAGCAGCTTGTGCGGGGTCGAGCCGAGGAGGGCGCCGCGCATCGGGCTCTCGCCCCAGGTGCCGACCACGATGACCCGGGCCGCGTGCCGTTCGGCCGCGTCCAGCAGGGCCTGTGCCGGGCTCTCGTCCAGCACCTCCACCCGGGCCGGCACCCCCGCCTCCTCGGCGGCCGTCAGCGCGTGCTCCAGGCCGGTGCGGCCGGCCTGCCGGATCGCCTCGTAGTGGCTGCGGTACTCCGCCCCGTCGCGCAGCCCCGGGGCCGCCGCGCCGTAGACGAGGACCAGCTCCTCGCCGTACGCGGCCGCCACCTCGATCGCGATGCGCAGGGCGCGGGCGGCGCCGGGGGACTCGTCGTAGCCGAGGACGACCGACATCTCAGCGCTCCTTCCGGTCGGCGGACCTCGCGGTCGTGGCGTGCACCAGCTCCGGGTCGGCGACCCCCGGCCGCTCCTGCCAGAACACCGCGTCCCGCAGCCGCCACACCACCATGAGGACCACGCCGACCAGCGAGATCACGATGCCGATGACCAGTGGCGGACCGAGGCCGAACCAGGAGGTGCCGCTGTAGGAGTTCGCCGGGTCCGACATGTCCATCACCGACCGCACCAGCAGCCAGGTCAGCAGTCCGGCACCGACCACCGGGCCCAGGCCGATGAGGAGGAAGTTGCGGACGCTCTCGGTGAGATGGCGGCGGTAGTAGACCGCGCAGGCCACGCCGGTGAGCCCGTAGTAGAACGCGATCAGCAGGGAGAGCGCGGTGAGCGAGTCGAAGAGGGCGGTGGTGGAGATCTGGTTGACCACCAGGTACCAGACGATGGCGATCCCGGCGACCCACCAGGTGCTGACGTCAGGGGTACGGAACCGGGGGCTGATGTGGCCGAAGTGCTGCGGCAGCGCCTGACGGCGGGCCATCGACAACGCGGTCCGGGACGCGGGGATGATCGTGGTCTGGGTGGAGGCGATCGCGGAGGTGGCGACCGCGAGGAGCAGGATCCAGTCCCAGCCGCCCAGCACGTCCCCGGCGAGCTGCGCGAAGACGAACTCCTCCTCGCCCGCGTTCTCCGCGAGGAACGCCGTCCCCGCGAAGGCGACGACCGCGACGGCGACCGACAGGTAGGTCACCAGCAGCACCACCGTGGACCACAGACCCGCCTTGCCGGGCGCGGTCGCCGAGTCCTCGGTCTCCTCGGTGAGGTTGACCGCCGACTCCCAGCCCCAGTAGATGAACACCCCGAGCAGCAGCCCGCCGGTCAGCGCGGCACCGCCCGCGCCGAACGGGTTGAGCCAGCTCCCGGACGGCTCGATGGAGTCGAAGCCGGTGGTGCCCGCGTACACCCGGTAGAGCGCCACCACGACGAAGACCAGCAGGAACGCGACCTGCGCCAGGATCAGCGCGTTCTGCACCTTGGCCGACAGCTCGGTGCCGATCACGCAGAGCCCGGTCATCACGATGATCAGCAGCACCGTGAGCAGCTGCCGTACGAAGTCGTTGGCCACCCAGCCGTCCAGCCCGACCGCCAGCAGGGTGAAGCTCACCGCCACATCGGCCAGCGAACCGACCACCAGCACCCCGGTCATGGTGATCGCCCAGCCGCCGAGCCATCCCGCCCAGGGGCCCATCGCCCGGGTCACCCAGGAGAAGGTCGTCCCGCAGTCCTGGTCGACCTTGTTGAGGTAGTAGAAGGCCGACGCGATCAGCAGCATCGGGACGAACGAGGCGAACATGACACCCGGGGCGTAGATCCCCACCAGGGCCACGATGGGGCCGATCACGGCGGCCAGGGAGTAGGCGGGGGAGGTCGCGTTGAGGCCGATGACCAGGGCGTCGACGAACCCGATGGCGTTGGGCTTCAGGCCGACCGCCGAGCCGTCCTGCCGCCCGCCCTCCCCGTCCTGCACAGCGTCGTGGGACATGGTTCCTCGATCCGGCCGGGTTCGCCGCGGGGGGCGGCGGATGATCCGGACCTCATCGTAGGAACACCTACATCAGTGCGCATTCCGGGCTGAAAGACCTCAGGGGTGAGGGTCACCCGATCGCCCCCGCTCCTCTGCGAAGGCCGGGGCCGGGGCGCAGGGTGGAGTCCATGTGCTCCCGCCGAATCGTCCTGGGCGCCCTGCTGCTGCCCCTGGTCCTCCTGATCTTCCGGGACGGCCCGGCGCTCCACGAGCAGCACCGGGAACTGGCCACCGGACCCCGGCCGCCGCGCGGGCTCCCGCAGCCCGCCGTCGTCAGCCGCGAGGAGTGGCACGCGGACGAGGGGCTGGTCCGGGAGAAGCCGCATTACACGGGAGCGGCGGAGGCGGTCTTCGTCCACCACACCGGCAACCCCAACGACTACGACTGCGCCGACGCCCCCGAGCTGATCCGGTCCGTCCAGAACGACCACGTCGAGAAGGACGGCTGGGACGACATCGGCTACAACTTCCTCGTCGACCGCTGCGGCACCATCTACGAGGGCCGGGCGGGCGGTGTGGGGCGGTCGGTGCTCGGCGCCCACACCAAGGGGTTCAACGCGGACACCGTCGGCATCGCGGCCATCGGCGACTTCGGGGCGGGCGCCGAGGTGCCGGAGCCGATGATGGACGCCCTGGTCGAGCTGGCCGCCTGGAAGCTGCGGCCCGGCGCCGACCCGCTCGCCACCGTCGAGCTGGTCTCCACCAACGCCGAGAGCCGCTTCGACGAGGGGCAGGTGGCCCGGCTGAACGTCATCTCGGGCCACCGCGACAGCTTCGAGACCCGCTGCCCGGGCGATGTGCTGTACGGGCTGCTGCCGGAGCTGCGCGAGCGGGTGGCCCGGATGCGCGACTCCGCCCCCGGCAACGCGGCGAACTCCCGGCTGCGCCCGTACTTCTGAGGGCCGCCCGGGCGGGCTACCGCGCGACGAACTGCGTGAGTATCGCCTGCACCTCGTAGATGTCGACGCCCTTGGTGAACGTCTTCTGGAGCGGGGTCGAGCTGCCCGAGATCCAGATCTTCAGCTCGGCGTCCAGGTCGAACGTCCCGGCCGTCTCCACCGCGAAGTGCGTGATGCTGCGGTACGGCACGGAGTGGTACTCGGTCTTCTTGCCGGTGATGCCCTGCTTGTCGACGAGGATCAGCCGGCGGTCGGTGAACAGGATCGTGTCGCGGATCAGCAGGAAGGCGGCGTGCACCTGCTCGCCCTGGCCGAGGAGGCGTTCGTAGTCCTGCTGGGCGGTGGCCGGGTTGATGGTGTGCGCGTTGCCGAACAGTGCCATGGATGCCCCGTCTCTCGGATCTGTCGTACATGAGTACGCGTACGGCAGTTGTTCTGGTTCCCGCCGGAGCCGGTGCCATGCTTTCGGGTGGCCCGGGGCGGTTCCGGGAACCCGGCCGGCCTCAGAGCGGGACGACGGTCACCTCGGTCGCCTTCACGCCCGTCCAGACCTCCGTGCCGTCCGCGATGCGCAGTTCGGCCGCAGCCTGCGGGGTGATCTCCGCGACCAGGTCCGGCGCCCGGTCGGAGGTGATGAGGAGGCGGAGCCGGCTGCCGCCCGAGGTGATCTCGCGGACCGTGCCGGGCCAGACGTTGCGGGGGGAGCCGGTGGGCTTCTCGCGGTGTACGGAGACGGCCTCGGGGGCGATGACCGCGAGGGCCTCCGTGCCCGGGGCGAGGGGCTCGGCGACCACGAGGTGTCCGCCGCCCGCCAGCTCCAGGCCGTCGGCGGTGGCGGTGCCGGGCCAGGCGTTGCGGCCGAGCATCCGGGCCACCCAGGGGGAGCGCGGGTGGCGGGTCACCTCGGCGGGCGGCTCGTCCTGGAGGACCCGGCCGTCGTCCAGGACCAGGACCCGGTCGGCCAGCGAGACCGCCTCGACCGGGTCGTGCGTGACGATCAGGCAGACCCCGCCGAAGTCGGCGAGGTGCCTGCGCAGGGTGTGGCGGACATGGGCCCGGGTGGTCTGGTCGAGGGCGGCGAGCGGTTCGTCCAGCAGCAGCAGGCGCGGGCGGGCGGCCAGCGCGCGGGCGAGGGCGACCCGCTGGGCCTGGCCGCCGGAGAGCTGGCCGGGCCTGCGGTGGGCGAGGTGGCCGACGCCGAGCCGGTCCAGCCAGGACTGCGCCTCGCGCCGGGCCGCCGCGCGGGGCACCCCATGGGCGCGGAGCCCGTACGCCGTGTTGGACAGGGCGCTCAGGTGCGGGAAGAGCGCGCCGTCCTGGGGGACCCAGGCGACCCCCCGGCGGTGCGGGGGGAGGGCCGTGACGTCGCTGTCGCCCAGGCGGAGTGCGGCGTGGGCGCGGGGGGTGAGGCCGAGGAGGGCGCGCAGGAGGGTGGTCTTGCCCGCGCCGTTGGGGCCGACGACCGCGATGGTGGTGCCGGGGTCGGCGGCCAGGGCGAGCCGGGTGAAGCCGGTGACGTCGGCGTGCAGGGGCCAGCGCTCCCGGGGGGCCTTCTCCAGGACGTGGCCGGGGGCCTTGCCGAGGGCGTCCTGGGCCGCCTCGTCCCGTACGTACGCGGCAGGTTCTGGCAGGACGTCCGGTGCGGCGGCGGCCGTCGGCTCCTCCGGGCGGGGGGCGGACCGCTCGCGCCGGTGGTCGCCGGGGGTGCCCGTCCACCGGCCGCGCAGTGCGATGAGCACGACCATGGCGATGGCCAGGAGCAGCAGCGAGACCGAGGTCGCGGCCTCCGGCGACTCCTGGAGCAGCAGATAGACCTGGAGCGGCAGGGTCTGCGTGGTGCCGGGCAGGTTCCCGGCGAAGGTGATGGTGGCGCCGAACTCCCCGAGCGCCCGCGCCCAGGTGAGGGCCGCCCCGGCGATCAGCCCGGGGGCCACCATCGGCAGGGTCACGGTGAGGAACACCCGTACCGGGGAGGCTCCCAGCGAGGCCGCCGTCTCCTCGTACCGGGGGCGCAGACCGCCGAGCGCGCCCTCCAGCGAGATGACCAGGAACGGCATCGCGACGAACGTGGCCGCCAGCACCGCCCCCGAGGTGTGGAAGGGCAGCGTGATCCCGAACGTGTCCTCCAGCCACGGCCCGAGCAGCCCGCGCCGCCCGAACGCCAGCAGCAGCGCCACCCCGCCGACCGTGGGCGGCAGCACCATCGGCAGCAGCACCAGCGAGCGCACGAACGCCTTGCCGGGGAACGGCACCCGGGCCAGCAGCCAGGCCAGCGGCACCCCGAAGAGCAGCGAGAGGCCGAGCGACCAGAGCGAGACGAGGAGGGAGAGGCGGAGCGCCTGGGTGGTGGCTTCGGCGGTGAGGTGCGCGCCGAGGTCGCCCCAGGAGGTGCGGGCCAGGATGCCGACGAGCGGCAGCATCAGGAACGCCACGGCCAGCAGCGCGGGCACCGTCAGCAGGAGCGGGGCGCGGACCCCGGGCGTACGGCGGAGGGCCGGTCGTTTCATGGTGACCTCGTCGGGCGGCTGGAGGTGCGGGAGCCCCGGCGGGCCCGTCGGACGGTACGGGCCTGCCGGGACGTGGGGTGGTGCCGTGCGGTCACGGGCCCGCCGGCCCGGGCATGGCCCGGTCCGCGGCTGCCGGCCCGAGGCGCAGGTTACGGCTGCTGGAAGCCCGCGCCCTGGAGGATCTTCTGCGCGGCGGGAGTGGAGAGCCAGGCGACGAACGCGGCGGCGGCCTCGCTGTGCTTCGACGCCTTCAGCGCGGCGGCCGGGTAGGAGGCGACGGCGTTCTCCGCGTCCGGGATGTCGATCGCGTCGACCTTGTCGGTGGCGGTGGCGGCGTCCGTCTTGTAGACGAGCCCCGCGTCCGCCTCGCCCAGCTCGACCTTGCTGAGGACCGCGCGGACGTTGGGCTCCTGGGAGACCGGCTTCACCTCGATCTCCTGCGCGTCGAGGATCTGCTTGCTGTAGCGGCCCACCGGCACCTCGGGGGCGGCCAGGACCACCTTGAGCTTGGTGTCGGCGAGGTCCTTGAGGCTGCCGACCTTCTCCGGGTTGCCCTCACCGACGGCGATGACCAGGCGGTTCTTGGCGATGACGGTCGGGCTGCCGGTCTCGGCGGAGAGGCCGTCCATCGTCTTGGTGTCGGCGGTGACCAGGGCGTCGGCCGGGGCGCCCTGCTTGACCTGGGCGGCCAGCTCCTGGGAGCCGGCGAAGGAGAACGTCACCTTCGTGCCCGGGTTCTCCTTCTCGTACGCCGCTCCCGCCTCCTTGAAGACGTCGGTCAGCGAGGCGGCGGCCAGCACGGTCAGCTCGGCGGCCGGGGCGCCGGAGGCGGGCGCCGAGCCGGAGGGCCCGGCACTGGCGGCGCTGTCCTTCTCCGTGTCGGATCCGTCGTTGCCGCAGGCGGCGAGCGGGACGAGGAGGGCGGCCGTGAGGACGGCGGCGGCGGTACGGCGGCGGGTGAGCAGGAGGGACATGAGGGCGGGCTCCTTGGCTGCGAGCCCGGTCGGCGGGGTGCCGTCCGGGCAGGGACGAGTTCGCGCGGGGCGCGTGGGCGTGTGGGGGCGTACGGGAGGTGGTGCGGTGGTACGGGCCTCGCGGCCGGGGCTCTCGGGCGTACGGGCCTGTGGGCGGCGCCCAGGACCGGCACCGGCCCCGGTCCGGTGCCCGGCGGTGGGGGACGGCCGGGCACGAGCGGCTCAGGTGCGGTCGATGTGCACGCTGGTCGACTTCACCCGGGCGGTCGCCTGCATGCCGACCTCCAGGCCCAGCTCCTCGACCGCCTCCCGGGTCAGGAGGGAGACGAGCCGGTGCGGGCCCGCCTGGATCTCGACCTGGGCCGCGACATCGCCGAGCTTCACCGCGGTGACGATGCCCGGGAAGGCGTTGCGCGCCGAGGTGTACGGGGTCTCCTCCTCGCCCGCGGCGCCCTGGCCGACCTCGATCGAGAAGGCGGCCAGCGCACGACCGTCGATCAGCCGTCGGCCGGTCTCGTCGCGATGGGTCGCGACCCGGCCGGCGTCCGCCCAGCGTCGGGCGGTGTCGGGGCTGACGCCGAGAAGTCGTGCTGCCTGGCCGATTGTGTAGGACTGCATGTACGACACGCTAGGCCAACTGGGCTCGCATTTGCCATTCTTGAGGCGATTACCCATGGCAGATGCGAGGTTCTCGGAGGATCGTACGGAGCCCCCGGACCGAGGCGGTCCGGGGGCTCCTGGGTGCCGTGGCGGAGGTCAGGCGGCCGGGCTCGTCGCCGGCATCTCGCCTTCCGTCGTCGTCACGTCGATCACGGAGAACGTCGCGCCCTGCGGGTCGGAGAGCGCCGCGAACCGGCCGAAGGGGCTGTCCACCGGCCCGTACCGCAGTGCGCCGCCCCGCTCGGTCGTCCTCGCCACGGCCGCGTCGCAGTCCGGGACGGTGAAGTACACGTTCAGGAACGCGGGCATCTCGGGCGGGAAGTCCTCGCCCATCGCCATCCGGCCGAGCACGGTCCGCCCCTGGACGTCGTACATGGTGAAGTCCATCGACTCGTCGTCGAACTTCCGCACCGTGTAGCCGAAGACGGCGGGGAAGAACGTGTCCGCGGCCCCGGGGTCCCGGGTGAAGACCTCGCCCCAGCAGTAGCCGCCGGGTGAGCCCATCTCCGTCTCGAACCCCTGGTGCGCGTCGGCCTGCCAGACGCCGAAGACCGCGCCGCCGGGGTCGCGGGCGAGCAGCATCGTGCCGAAGTCGCCCACCCGCATGGGTTCCATCAGCACCTCGCCGCCGTTGGCGCGGATCTTCTCACCGGTGGCGGCGGCGTCCGGCGAGGCCAGATACAGGCACCACGCGGACGGGGCGTCCGCGCCCGGCATCGGCGGGACCACCGCTGCCGCCGCCCTGCCGTTCGCGTACGCCGTCGTGTAGTCGCCGAACTCCGACGAACTCTCGCCGAACGTCCAGCCGAGCACATCACCGTAGAAGCTCTTGGCGCCCTCCAGATCGGCGAACATGGCGTCCGCCCAACACGGGGTGCCTTCGGGTTGTCCAGCCATGGCACTGGCCCTCTTCCGGTCCCGGACCTCTCGTGGTCCTCCGCTGCTGCTCCTTGGCCACCCCCTCTCGTCACGCTAGTCAGAGGTCCGGTTCCGCGCGCGCCGGGAGAACCCCGCCGGCCTGTGCGCCGGTGCGTACTTCTCGTGCGCTGGTACGCGGGAGGGGCAGGGGGCCGGGCCGGGCCGGTGTGGGCGCGCAAAAGGCCGGGCACCGCCGTGGGAGATCCTTTCCCATGGCTTTGCCCGGCCATTGCCCAACCGATTACCCGGCCGGTTTACCGTCAGAGGGCTTCTCCGCGGTGTCCGCACTCTCATCGGAATCCGCGTTCGGCGGTGGGCGCCGAACACTGAGCACGATCGACGTCGTCAGGATGACCACGATCACCGCCAGGCTGACCGGCGACGGGATCTCCGGGATGGACGTGCTGATCATCTTGTGCGAGGCCTGGAGCAGGAGCTTGACCGCGATGAAGGCCAGAATGATGGCCAGACCCGTGCTCAGGTAGTGGAAGCGGTCCAGCAGCCCCGCCAGCAGGAAGTAGAGGGCACGCAGTCCCAGGATGGCGAACGCGTTGCTGGTGTAGACGATGAACGCGTCGTCGCTGACCGCCAGCACGGCGGGCACACTGTCGACGGCGAAGATCAGGTCGGCCGCCTCGATCGCGGCGACCACCGCGAGCAGCGGTGTGGCGACCCGCTTCCCCTCCTCCTTGATGACGAAGTGCGTCCCCGCGTACTCGTCCCGGACCGGCATGATCTTCCGCAGCATCCGCACCGCGAAACTCTTGCTCGGATCGAAACTGTCGTCCTCGCCCTTGAGGATCTTGTAGGCGCTGTAGAACAGGACCGCGGCGAAGAGGAACAGCACGAAGGTGAAGCGGTTGACCACCGCGACGCCGGCCGTCAGGAAGATCGCACGGAACACGAGGGCGCCGATGACGCCGAAGAACAGCACCCGGTGCTGATATTCGCGCGGCACCTTGAAGTAGGCGAAGATCAGCGCGAAGACGAAGAGGTTGTCGACCGACAGACTCTTCTCCAGCAGCCAGGCCGTCGTGTATTCCGTCCCCGCGGTCGTCCCGAGGACATAGAAGACCACACCGCCGAAGACGAGCGCCAGGCCCACCCACAGCACACTCCACCAGGCCGCTTCCCTGAAGCCGATGACATGCGCCTTGCGGTGGGCAAGCAAGTCGACTGTGAGTGACACCACCACCGTTACGGCGAACGCCACCCAGAGCCACACCGGTACATCCACGCCCGAGACCTCCCCTGTTGATTGTTACGAGTGTGACGTGTCGGGCGCAGGAGTGCGAGGGGTTGTGCGCCGACCGGCTGC
Source organism: Streptomyces araujoniae (assembly GCF_050871195.1). Taxonomy (NCBI): domain Bacteria; kingdom Bacillati; phylum Actinomycetota; class Actinomycetes; order Kitasatosporales; family Streptomycetaceae; genus Streptomyces; species Streptomyces araujoniae. The sequence goes on along the minus strand of NZ_CP194070.1, from coordinate 3,739,412 downwards.
CGCGACCGATGCCATCAGCTCCGCGTCCAGGAAGGATGGATCGGCCATCCGGGTGGCGGCCGCATAGGAGTTGAGCAGGGCTTTCGTCACCCGGAGGGCGGCTTCGGGACGGCGTGCGACGGGCTTCGCCCAGGCCTCCACGGCCTGATCCAATTCGTTCTCCGGAACCACTCGCTGGAGGACGGAGAGCGCTTGCGCCTCGGCCGCGCCGAACGCCCTACCGGTCAGTACGAGTTCACGGACCCGGGCCGCGCCCACCTCATGGATCAGCCGGGGCAGCAGCCCGCCCCACGCCGTCGGCAGCCCGAGCGCCAGCTCCGGCAGCCGGAAGGAGGCGTTCTCCGCGCCCACCCGCAGATCGCAGGCGAGGGCGAGCGCGAACCCCGCGCCGACCGCCTTGCCCTGCACCCGGGCGATGGTGACGGCCCGGCTGCCGGAGAGCGCCTCGCAGACCCGGCGGGCCTTCTCCCCGGCGATCCGGATGCCGCGCCCGGCCGGATCCTCCGCCAGCCAGTCGGCGAACTCGGCGCGGTCGCCGCCCAGGCAGAAGTCGTCCCCGGCGGCGCTGAGGACCAGCACCCGCACGTCGGGGTCCGGCACGGCGACGACGGCCAGCAGCTCGTCGAGCATCGTCCCGGTGACCGCGTTCCCGGAGTCGGGGGCGTTCAGCCGCACGTGCAGGACGGCACCCTCGCGCCGGCTCCGTACGGTCGCGGGCGTCCCGTCCGGAGCCTCGGCCGCCTGGTCCGGGGCGGTGGCACTCCCCTGCGCGGCAGCGGGCGTCCCGTCCGGGGAGGGGTTCAGGAAACCGGACAGCGAGAGCTTCACAGCGCCACGCCCAGCGAGGTGACGCGCCGGAAGACCATCCGGGGGGCGTGGACCGGCGGGGAGACCGTCCGCAGGGCGGGGAAACGATCCAGCATGCGGGCCAGCAGCGTCCGCGCCTCCAGCTTGGCCAGCGCCGCGCCCAGGCAGTAGTGCACCCCGCCGCCGAAGGTGAGGTGGCTGCCGCCGCGCAGGATGTCGAAGGCGCCCGGGTCGGGGTTGCGGCGCGGGTCGTGGTTGGCGGCGCCGTACAGGACGTGGACCATGCTGTCCTTCTCGATGGGGACGCCGGCCAGGACGGTGTCCTCGGCGGCGATCCGGGTGTTGATGTGGATCGGCGGGTCGTAGCGCAGCACCTCGTCCACGGCCGCGTCGACGTGCTCGGGGCAGGAGCGCAGCCACGCCCAGCGGCCGGGCTCGGCCGACAGCAGGGAGACCATCGACGTCAGCAGGGTCGCGGTGGTCTCCAGCGAGGCGATCGTGACGAACATGGTGAGCCGGTAGAGGATCTCGTCCGCCCGCTCGCGGTCCGGCTCCAGCGCGTCCCAGGTGTGGATCCAGCCGGTCAGCACGTCGTGGCGGGGCTCGGCGCGGCGGCGGGCGACCAGGTCGGTGAAGTAGGCGCGCAGCTGCGCGGTCGCCTTGGCGGAGACCGCCAGTTCGCTGCTGGTGGGCAGCAGCTCCTGCGCGTACACCTGGTTGTGGGTGATCTCCAGGATGTGCGGATAGTCCTCGGGCGGCAGCCCCAGCCAGGAGCCGATGGTGTGGATCGGCAGCTGTTCGCTGACCGTGGAGACGAAGTCCGCCTCACCCCAGCGGAGCTTGTCGGCCAGCTCGTCCAGGAGCCGGTCGGCGTGGCGCTCGACGTCGGGGGTGAGGCGTTCGATGGTGGACCGGTCGAAGAGGTTGCCCAGCGAACGGCGCTGGCAGGTGTGTTCGGGAGCGTTGAGCCGGGCCAGGGTGCTCGTCATCTCCCGGGTGGCGATGGCGTCCCACCGTTTGGCGTCGTCCTGCCGTTCCTGCCAGGCGAAGTCGGGGGCCTGCCAGTTGCGGCCGCGCAACACCTGGCTGCAGGCGTCGAATCCGGTGACGAGGTATCCGTTCCACGGAGCGCGGACGACGTCACCCATCGTCCGCAGCTCCGCGAGTATTCCGTACGGCTCGGCCTGTCCCTCGGGCGAATTGAGTCTGCGGAGCAGGCCGATGACCGCGCGCCGACCATCGGGGGTCCTGGATGTACCACCTGTGATGCTCACGCAGAGTTCCTTGGACTAGGCCCGGGGTTACCGCCCAGAACCTACCCCTCCGGATAGCTGCGCCAAGCATCGGACTTTGTTGCCCCCGTCACATGCAATCGTCACAAATGCCCGTTGTCACTTGCGAATTGTCGGCCTGTGGGTCTTACGTGAAAACCAGTTTTCAGACACGGAAGACGTCGAGGAACGAACTCCACCAGCCCTTCTGCTTCTTGGCCGGTTCCGCAGGGTGACGGGCGGCGGCGCCGGGCTGGGGAGGAGCGTTCCGGTACGGATCGGGCAGCTGCGCCGAGGTCGGGGCCGGCGGCTGGGCGGCCGGGGTGCGGCGGGCGGCGGTGGGCGTGAACCGTACGGGCAGGGCGACCAGGGCGCGGTGGAAGGGACCGGGCCGCCAGGCGACGCCCGAGGCGGGGACGGCCAGCGCGAGGTCGGGCACGGTGTTGAGGATCTTCTCGATCGCGGTCAGCGCGATGAGGGTCGCGGGCGACTTGGCCGGGCAGACGTGCGGGCCCGCGCCCCAGGCCAGGTGGGCGCCCTTGCTGAGGGTCTGGCGGGCGTCGGTGAGGGACGGGTCGCTGTTGGCGGCGGCGAAGCTGATGAGGACCGGGGTCTCCGCCTTGAGCACCACCCCGTCCAGCTCGATGTCCCGGACCGGGTAGTGGGTGGCGTAGTTGGCGATCGGCGGGTTGTTCCACAGCACGTCGTCGAGCGCGTCCTCGACGAGCATCCCCGAACCGCGCCGCTCGTGCCCGCCCGGCTGCTCGCCGGAGAGCATCAGCAGCAGCGCGTTGGCGATCAGGTTGCGCTCCGGCTCGACCCCGGCGCCCATCAGCATCACCAGCTGGTCCTTCAGCTCCTCGTCCCGCAGCCCCGCCGGGTGCTGGATGAGCCAGGAGGTGATGTCGTCACCGGGCTGGCGCCGCTTGAGCGCGACCAGCTCCATCAGGCACTCCGTCAGCTCCGCGTTGGCGCGCAGCACGTCCTCGCCGTCGAAGATGGCGGACATCGAGCGGGTCAGCCGGTCACCGATGTCGCCGGGGCAGCCGAAGAGCTGGTTGAAGAGGAGCAGCGGGAGCAGCTTGGCGTACTCGTTGAGCAGGTCGGCGGAGCCGCGCTCGATGAACTGGTCGATCAGGTAGTCCGCGATGCGCTCGACGTCCCGGCTGACCCGGCTGCTGTTGAGCCGTGCCAGCGACTCGGTGACCGCCTTGCGCAGCCGCAGGTGCTCGGCGCCGTCGGTGAAGAGGCAGTTGGGCCGGTACATCATCATCGGCAGCACCGGGCTGTCCATCGGGATCGCGCCCTCGCGCAGCGCGGCCCAGCGCCGCGAGTCCCGGGCGAAGAGCGCCGGGTTCTGGAGCACCCGCAGCGCCGCCTCGTGCTGGACGATCAGTGTGGCGTCCACCCCGGGCGCCAGCTCGATCGGGGCGGCGGGGCCGTGCGCGCGGAAGGTGTCGTACACGCGGTGCGGATCGGCGGCGAACTCCGGCCCGTACAGCGAGGTCTGCTGCTGGTGCATGGGGCACCCGGCGGGGGCGCTGTACGGGGTGGCTCCCGGCGACGGGTCCATGTTCGGCTTCCTCGGGGTGATCGCGGGGCGGGTGGTCCCCGGCTTCGGAATGGGTGGGGGTGGGGGGTGGCGGTGTTCTCGCGGTGTCAGGCCGCGTGCGCGAGCAGGTGGCGTACGAGGGTGATCAGGGCCTGCGCGGAGGACTTCTGGTCCCGGGCGTCGCAGAAGACGACAGGGGTGTCCGGCAGCAGGTCGAGGGCCTCGCGCAGCTCGTTCTCGGCGTGCTGGGAGTACGGGTCGAAGCTGTTGACGGCGACCGCGTACTCCAGCCCGTACGTCTCCACCAGGTCGATCACCGGGAACGTGTCGGCCAGCCGCGCCGGGTCGACGAGCAGCAGCGCGCCGAGCGAACCGCGCGCCATGTCCTCCCACAGCTCGACGAACCGCTGCTGCCCCGGCGTACCGAACAGGTAGAGCACCAGCTCGTCGCTGAGGGTGAGACGGCCGAAGTCCAGGGCGACCGTGGTCGTCGTCTTGTCGGGCGCCCCGCGCAGGTCGTCGACCTGCGCGGCGGCCTGCGTCATCCGCTCCTCGGTGCGCAGCGGGGTGATCTCGGAGAGCGTGCCGATCAGCGTGGTCTTGCCCACGGCGAAGTGCCCGACGACGAGGATCTTCGCCGCGCGCCGCACCGCGTCCGGCACATAGATGCTCTCAGCCGAACCGGACTTGGAGTCCATGCAACACCTCTTCGAGGATCTTCCTGTCGACGAGCTGGGCCGGCGGCGGCGCCTTGCGGCGCAGCAGATGTCCCTGCTGGTTTAAATCCTGGAGCAGCAGCCGGGCCACGCCGACCGGCAGCCCGAGGTGGCCGGCGACCTCGGCCACCGAGAGGTAGCCGCCGGAGCACAGCTCCCAGATCGCCCTGATCTCGGGGCTGGGGTTGGGCGGCGGCTGCCGGTCGGGGGCGATGGTCACCAGGGTGACGAGCGAGAGCTCGTCCGCGTCGGGCAGCCCCCGACCCCCGGTGATGACGTAGGAGCGGACGAATCCGCTGCTGACGCTGGACTCCTCGCCCGGCGCCGTCATATCTCGCTGCTCACGTTCTGGCGGGGCGGCGTCGTCATCGCCTTCCCCAGCGCGGTGACCTGCTGCTGCATCCGGAAGGACATCGCCTCCATGTCCACATCGGCGGCGGCGGTGGCGGCCAGGTAGGCGCCGGAGCCCGCGGCGATGAGGAAGATCCAGCCGTCCTCGTACTCCAGGAGCGTCTGGCGCCAGCGTCCCGGGTTGCGGGTGCCGATGAAGGGGGCGACGGCGCGGCTGAGCGACTGCATGGAGCTCATGGCCGCGGCGACGGTCTCCGCGTCGTCCCGGCCGATCTCGCTGGAGTTGGCCAGCAGCAGCCCGTCGGCGGAGACGAGGATCGCGTGCCGGGCTCCGGGTACCTGGAGCACATCGTTCAGTACCCAGGACAGATCGGGGTTCACTGGATCTCGGATCCTTCCGTGGTCGTCGTCGTGGACCGCCCGGAGCGGGTGCCGCGCTGGAAGGCACCCAGGCGGGAGGCGGTCTCCTCGTTGCTGCGCAGCGGCTGGGGCTCGGCCGGGGGCACCGCGGAGACGGGGCTCTTGCGACGACGCTTCGGCAGGCCGCCGGAGGTGGTGCTGATCTGGGCGAGCTGCTGGGTGGCGGTGTCCGGGCGCCGGTCCGCCGGGGGGAAGAGCGGGGTGGGCGGGTTCGGCGCGGGGGCGTGCGCCTGCTGCTGCCACTGAGCGGGCTGGTGGATCTGGTGCTGATGCTGGTTCCCGTACGCCTCCGGGTCCTGGGGGACCTCGGGGACGGCAGCCGGGGCGGGCTGCGGGACCTCTGTGGTGAGCAGTTCGTCGGGGATCAGTACCACCGCGCGTACGCCTCCATAGGGGGAAACGGAGTCCACCGAGACCCGGAAGCCGTAGCGGGCGGCGAGCATCCCGGAGACGGCGAACCCGAACTGCGGCGGAATGCCCAGGCTGGAGAGGCTGATCGCCGCCTGGGGGGAGAGGAGGGCCGCGGCACGGTCCTTCTCCTCCTGGCCCATGCCGAGACCGGCGTCGTCCACGATCAGGCAGACGCCCGTGGGCACGGCCTGGATGTTGATCTCCACCGGGGTGCCGGGGGCGGAGTAGTTGGTGGCGTTGGCGAGCAGCTCCGCGAGGACCACGGCGACCGGTTCGACGGCCCGGCTGACGACCGAGAAGTTCACCTGGCCGTTGACCCGGACCCGGTCGAAGTGGCGGATACGGCCCTGGGCGCTGCGGGCCACGTCGAAGACGGAGGCCACGGTCTCGCGCCGGCCGAGCCAGCCGCCGCAGAGGACGGCGATGCCCTGGGCGCGCCGGCCGAACTGGCTGTTGGCGTGGTCCATGGCCATCAGGTCGGCGAGGATCCCGGGGTCGTCGCCGTACTTGCGCTGGGCCTTCTCGATCACGACCTGCTGCTCGTCGGCGAGGCCCTGGAGGGTGCGGACGGCGGCCTTGAGGACCGCTTTGGTCTCCTCCTCGGCGTCCTTGCGGACCTCGGCGAGCTCGGAGGCCTGCCGCTGGAGGAGCCCGTTGTGGACGACGTGGAGCTCGTCCCGCTGCCGCAGGAGCTCGTCACGCTCGGAGCTCAGCTCGGCGTTGCCCCTGCGCAATCTGACGTTGGTCGCGCGAGCCCGCAGAACGGCACCCACGGCGACCAGTGCTACGACAACCAGCGCCCAGATGACGGGGCCCTGTGGAAATGTCATGAGACTCACTTCAAGTGCCATGGCTGGAAACGGCTTGACACCCCGTCATGCGGCACGCGACCAGGGCTCGTTCGCCACGACCGTGCGCCGCTTCGGGAGGTGCCCCTCCGAAGGTGGGGCCGAGGAATCCATTCCTCTCCGGAATGCCCCCATACGCCATCAGCCCACTGGAAGTAAGATGATCTTATCATTGGATGCGCGCTGACATGTCAAGCGCGGCGCGCCGGTTGCCACTTGACTCAGAACGTTCACATTGCGGAGACACGGAGGAGGTCGTTCCGGTCCAAATGGGCTGGAGCGGTCCGCAGTTGGCGCGCCGGCCCGGGGGCCGGGCGGGCGCTGATCCAGAACCGTCCCTACGACTTCGGCGGCACCGGTCTCAAGAGGATTGCCGGTGTCAGGGGGATGTGGGCGGAGGGGCCGGGCGCGGGTCCGGGCGAGCGCGAGGGCTCTCCGCGCGATCGCTGAGAGTGGTCGGGCGGCGTGTGCCGGCCGTGGTGGGGGCGATGGTGCGCGGTCAGGTGGAGGCGCGGGTCTCCAGGGCCCAGGCGTGGCGGCGGACCGTGTCGGGGGTGGTGCGGCCCGCCAGGATGTCGCAGAGCAGCTCGGCGCAGGCGCGCCCGTACGCGGCGGGGCGCAGGTCGACCGCCGTGACGGGCGGCTCGGCGGAGCGGGTCGCGGTGCCGTCGACGCAGGAGGCTACGAGGAGAGGGGTACGGGCGCGGGCGCCGGTGTCGGGCCCGGTGGCCGTACGGGCGTGAGGCGCCGCCGCCCGTAGTGCGCCGGGACCCACCGGGCGGCCCAGGGTCGCCGCCGCCCGCAGCACGCCCGGAGCCGCTCCGTCCGGGGCGCAGATCACCGCGTCCACCGACGGGTCCGTACGCAGCAGGGCCAGCGTCGTCTCCTCGGCCTCGCCGGGTGTGGCGGCGAACGGTACGGTCCGCAGCGCCACGGCCACTTTGCGCTCCCGCGCCCAGGAGTCGGCGGTGGCCCGCAGGGCGGTGGCCCAGGCTGAGGTGCCCGCGGGGGCCAGGACGGCGGGGTGGCAGGCGCCGCGTTCGGTTACATGGTCCAGGAGCGCCGTGAGCGAGGCGGCGTTGTCGCAGATCACGGCCCCGGTGGGGGCGGTGGTAGGGCCGAGGTAGCGCTCCCCGGTCACCACCGGAACGCCCCCGTCCAGCAGCCCGGGGACCGCGCTGTCGTCCATCTCGGGGTCGATCACCAGCAGGCCGTCGACCCGCGAGGCGATCGGGCCGCTCGGGGTGGCTGCGCGGCCTGCAGGGCTTGCGGGGCTGGTGAGGCTCGTGGGGCCCGTCGAGTCGGGGGAGCCCTTGGAGCCCCCGCCGCCCGTCGGGGCCAGCAGCACGACGTCGAACCCCTCCTCCTGGGCGCGCTCGACGGCCCCGAAGGCGAGGTTCATGTAGTAGTCGAGCCGGGTCGCCGTCCGCGGCAGGTGCAGCCCGATGGCCCCGGTGCTGGAGCGGCGCAGCCGCCGGGCCGCGCTGTTGGGGCGGTAGCCCAGCTCCTCCGCCACCGCGCGGACCCGGTCCCGGGTGGCCGCCGCGACGCGGCCGGAGCCCTGGAGGGCGTCGGAGACGGTGCTCTTGGAGACCCCGGCGGCGCGGGCCACATCGAGCAGGGTCACGGTCCGGGAGGTCACGGGGGTGAAGTCTAGACGGTCGTGATCGGACGGGGCCGAGGGTTGCCGGAACGTTCCGGCAGGGTTAGATTCGGGCCGTGCCGGAACGTTCCGGCAGTGTCGCTCCCCTCCACCCCGCACCCCGCACCCCGCCCCCTGGAACTGGTCATGCGTCTGATCACCGCGTACAACCCGCCCGCCTCCCCGACCCGGACCCGCCCCGCCGACCGCGCCCCCCTGCGCGTCGCGGCCGTCCAGCAGCGGTGGCACCGCGACCCCGCCGAGCACCGCGCCGCCCTGCTGGAAGGCATCGGCCTCGCCGCCGCCGAGGGGGCCCGGGTGGTCTGCCTCCAGGAGCTGACGCTCTCGCCGTACTTCGCGGTCGTCCGCCGCGCCGACCACCCCGCACCGGCCGAGCCGGAGGAGCTGCTGACGGGCCCCACCTCCACCTTCGCCGCCGAGGCTGCCCGTGAGCACGGGGTGTACGTCCACGCCTCCCTGTACGAGAAGGCCCCGGCACCCGGCGGCCGGGACGACGGCCTCGGCTACAACACCGCGATCCTCGTCGCCCCCGACGGCACCCTCGCCCAGCGCACCCGCAAGACCCACATCCCGGTCACCGAGGGGTACTACGAGGACGACTGGTTCCGGGCCGGCCCGGCGGGCGACGACGCCTTCCCGCTGGTCACGGTGGACGAGGCCCGCTTCGGGCTGCCGACCTGCTGGGACCAGTGGTTCCCCGAACTGGCCCGCGCCTACTCGCTCGCCGGGGCCGACGTCCTCGTCTACCCCACGGCCATCGGCTCCGAGCCCGGCTTCCCCGGCTTCGACTCCCAGCCGCTCTGGCAGAAGGTGATCACCGGCAACGCCGTCGCCAACGCCACCTTCATGGTCGTGCCCAACCGCATCGGTGCCGAGAACGGCCTCACCTTCTACGGCAGTTCCTTCATCGTCGACCCGTACGGCCGCGTCCTCGCCCAGGCCCCGCGCGACGAGCCCGCCGTGCTGGTCGCGGACCTCGACCTCGACGCCCGCCGCGACTGGCTGGAGCTGTTCCCGTTCCTGACCACCCGCCGCCCGGACGCGTACGGCCCGCTCACCGCCACGGACTGAACGGTCGCCGTGGGCTGAAGGGCTGCCGTGGACTGAAAGGCCGACACGGGCTGAAGGGCGGCCACGGGCTGAAGGGGCGCCAGGGAGTGAGCGCTGGAGTGACCGGGCCGAGGGGTGGGTATGGGAGGCGGGTCATGTGCTCGGGTGAGCCTCAGGGGGAACCGGCGGGGTATCCCCATGGCCCGGGAAGCGGCCGGACGGAGATCATTCAGCTATGACTTCCGTGAGCACCACAGAGACGATCACCGCGGCCGCGTCCGGCCGTTGGACCCTGGGCGATCTCCCGGTCAGCCGCATCGGCTTCGGTGCGATGAGGCTGCCGCAGACCGGCCCGGCGCTCGTGGCGGACGCCGCCTCCCGCGACCGCCGGGCGGCCCTGTCCGTGCTGCGCCGGGCGGTCGAGCTCGGTGTGAACCACATCGACACGGCGGCGTTCTACTTCTCCCCGCTGCGCTCGGCCAACGAGCTGATCAACAGTGCCCTCGCCCCTTATGCGGACGACCTCGTCATCAGCACGAAGGTCGGCCCGGCCCGCGACCGTACGGGACAGTGGGCCACCCACGCCCGCACCCCCGAGGCGCTGCGCGGCCAGGTCGAGGAGAACCTGCGCCAGCTGGGCCGCGACCACCTCGACGTGGTCAACCTGAGGATCGTCGGTACGGAGTCGATAGCCGAGCGCTTCGGTGCTCTGGCCGACCTGCGCACGGCCGGGCTCATCCGCCACCTCGGCCTCTCCAACGTCACCCCCGCCCACCTCGCCGAGGCCCGGGCCATCGCCCCGGTCGTCTGCGTGCAGAACCGGTACGGGATCGGGGTGCGGCCCGAGGACGACGCGTTCGTCCGTGAGTGCGGCGCGCAGGGGATCGCGTTCGTGCCGTTCTACGCGATAGCCGCGGCCGGTGGGCAGGACGGCGTGACCGTGCCCGAGCCCGCCGAGGTCCTGGCCGTCGCCAAGGCCCATGGCGCGAGCCCGGCGCAGGTCCGGCTGGCGTGGATCCTGCACCGGGGCCCGCACGTCCTGGCCATACCCGGCACCGGCGACCCCGGCCACCTCATGGCGAACGTGGCGGCTGGCGCCCTCCGGCTCTCCGAGGACGAGCTGGAGCTGCTGGAGGGGGTGCACAGAAGCGCCCTGACCGGCTGACCCTTCCCGCGCGGCGCCTGCTCGGCCGCTTCCCGCGCGGCCCCTGCTCCGGCCGCTTCCCGTCCAAGGGCACTCGGGCTTGCTCGGCTCTGCTCGATTTCGCGTGGCCTCACCCAGCCCTGCCTGATTCCGCGCGGTCCCACCGGCCCCGCCCGGCTCCGCTCGATTCCGCTCGGACCCACCCGGCTCTGCCCGATTTTCGCGCGGTCCTATCCAGGTCTGCTCCATCCTGCTCGGCCTCACCCAGCTTCGCCCGATCCCGCTCGACCTCGCTCGATTCCGCTCAAGGGAGGGCGGGCGCGTCCGACGGCAGCCGGGCGCACCGGCGGCAGGCGCGGGCCGAGCCGGCGACGACGGCGTGGGAGGCGGCGGCCAGTGCGCAGGCCGCCGCCGTCAGCGGCCAGTTCTCCGCGAGGACCGACGCGGTGGCGAGGGCCAGGGCCGCCACCGCCATGGAGACGCTCGACGCGGTGCCCGCCCAGGCCACCGTGAGGGGCAGCCGGTTCGGGACGGGGAGGTGCCGGGCCAGTGTGCCGGTCGCCGCCAGAGTGGCCGCGGCCAGGAGGACCGCCACGCCCGCCACCGTGGCCAGGTTCGTCGCCAGCAACTGCGCGGCCCGGGGCACCGACGCGGCCTCCTGCGGGCTGCCCAGCCGCTGTACCAGGAACCAGCACGCGAGCAGAAAGGGGGCACTCAGGGCGACGGCACGGGCCGTGTGCCGGGCCTGGGCGACGGTCAGTTCGCGCTGGAAGCTCTCCGCCAGCTCCCGCGCCGAGCCGAACTCCGCCACCGCCCGGTGGACCGCCCGCTCGTACGGCTCGTCCTCGCGGAGGTGGGCCGTCACGGTCTCCGTCAGCCCGTCGCGCACCTCCTCGACCAGGCGGGACTTGGCGCGGGCGGGGCCGCGCAGGAGGGCGTCCAGCTCGGTGACGTACTCCTCGACGAAGCCGTCGACGAGGTCGCTGTTGCTGCTGCCGTTGTTGTGGCTGTCGTTGGTGTCGTCGTCGCTGCTGTGGCCGCCGCCGTCGTCCCCGCAGCCAACGGGGCTGTTGCTCGGAGCGCTGCCGGTCATGCGCTCTGTCCGTGCGGCGAGCCGTGCGGGTGGGGGGAGACCGGGTTGAGGACCGCGCCGATCGCGGCGGTGAAGTCCTGCCAGGCCGTGCGCTCGTCGGCCAGGAAGCGCGCGCCCGCGTCCGTCAGGGCGTAGCAGCGGCGCTTGCGTCCGCCCTCCGCCTCCCAGCTGCTGCGCAGCAGGCCCAGCCGCTCCAGCCGGTTCAGCGCCGGGTAGATCGTGCCGGTCCGCAGTTCGAGCGCCCCGCCGCTGCGCTGCTGGACCGCGGTGATGATCGCGTACCCGTGCAGCGGAGCCGGTTCGAGAACCGCCAGAAGGAGACCGTCCAGATGTCCGCGTACCGCATCCTGCCTCATGCGTAGGCAGCCTACAGGTGAGGGGAGGGGGTGGCCAGAAGTGGGGTGAATATGTAGGCGGCCTACCTATTCGAGCGCTGGGCGTGCTAGTTCTATGCGTACCGAATGCGTTGGCAGCCAATGTATGGGGCGCTCGGCCGTGCCCCGGCCGTCGATCCCTTGCTCCGCGCCTCCGGCGTCTCTGTCACTTCCGCCATCTCCGAAAGGGACCCCTGTGACCAAGTTGCTGCTCTCGCTGCACGTCCTGGCGTCGATCCTGGCGGTCGGGCCGGTCACGGTCGCGGCCTCGATGTTTCCCCGCTACGCCAGGCCGCCCGCGCCCGGCGGGACGGGCGCGGGCGGCGGGACGGGCGCGGGTGACCACGATCTGCGGACGGCGGCCTTCCTGCACAAGATCTGCCGGGTGTACGCGATGGTCGGTATCGCCGTGCCCGTCCTCGGCCTCGCCACCGGGGCGCAGATGGGGGTGCTGGGGGATGCCTGGCTGCTCGTGTCGATCGTGCTGACGACGGTCGCCGCCGCCGTGTTGATGGCGATGGTCCTCCCCGGGCAGCGGGAACTCCTGGGGGAGGAGGAAGGGACGGCGGCCGAGCGGCGGGCGGCGGCGGGGCGGCTTGCCATGACCACCGGGATATTCAACCTGCTCTGGGCCACGGTCGTCGTGCTGATGATCGTGCGGCCCGGGTCGACGACGGGGGCCTGACGGGCTGGCGGGGCCGACGGCCCGATGGGGTGGCAGGGCCGACAGGGCCGGCGGGGCTGGCAAGGCCGATGGGGGTGGCAGGGCCGATGGGGCCGGCGGGGCTGGCAAGGCCGATGGGGCTGACGGGCCTGGCGACTGCGCCGGGCCCTGGATCGAGCGCCGGGTCCCGGACCCGGGCGCCTGGCCCCGGACCGAAGCGGCCGGCCCACGGACCGAGCCGCCGGCTCCAGCCGAAGGCGTCGAGTTGGGACGGCAGTCTCTCTGGCCGGAGGTGTCTGCCTCTGGCCAAAGGCGACCCTTCCGGCCGGAGGCACCAGGCAGCCGCAGAAGGCCTCGGGGCCCCGGCGAAGACCTCGGGCTCCCGGCCCGGGTATCAGGCTCCGGCCCGGGTATCAGGCTCCGGGCCGGGTGCCGGGCTCCTCGGCCGGGGGCGCGTCAGCCTGCCTTTGCGTAGCGGCTGGCCGGGCGGGTGAGGCCCAGGTGGCCGCGGAGGGTGGTGGAGGTGTACTCCGTACGGAACACCCCGCGCCGTTGCAGCTCCGGGACCAGGCCCCGGGTGATCGCCGTGAGGTCGTGCGGGAGGACGGCCGGGCGGAGGCGGAAACCGTCCAGGCCGGTGGAGCGCCAGTCGAGGAGCAGGTCGGCCAGTTCGGCGGGGGTGCCGGTGAAGATCTCGGCGTCGGAGGCGAGTTCGGACCCGGCCACCTCGTCCAGGCGGGCCTTGCGGCGGGCCGCCGCGCCCGGTTCGTCGTCGAGGAGCACGATGAGGTCGGCGAAGGTGCGCAGGGGGCGGTCCGCCAGGTCCCGGCCGGTGCGCTCCACCGCCTCCGCGACCTGGGCGAGGATCGCCGCCGCGTCCGCCCGGCCGTGCGGGGTGACGGCGACGACGTCGGAGCCGAGCGCGGCGAACTCGTACGGGACGGGGGCGTGCGCGAGGCTCACCACCGGCGGCTGGCCCTGGGGGGTGCGCGGGGTGATGGACGGGCCCTTCACGCTGAAGTCGGTGCCCCGGAAGTCGATGTGGTGGACCTTGTCCCGGTCCAGGAACCGGCCTGTCGCCGCGTCCCGTATCTCCGCTCCGTCCTCCCAGCTGTCCCAGAGCAGGCGTGCCGCCTCCACCACCTCCGCGCCCTCCGTGAAGAGCGCGCGCAGCGGCTGGGAGATCCGCTCCGAGTCGGTGACGTCGTCCTCGGTGAGCTGGGGGGTGGTGCGGCGGCCGAAGTGGGCGGCGTCGGCGGCGCGGGAGGCGATCTGCGGGCGCCAGCCGGCCCGGCCCCGGCTCGCGTGGTCGAGCGTGGCGATGCCGATGGCGAGGTGGAAGGGTTCGGTGTGGGTGACGTTGGTGGTCGGGACCAGGCCGATGTGCGTGGTGAGCGGGGCGAGATGGGCGGCGAGCAGGACGGCGTCGATGCTGCCCCTGACCTGGTCGGTGCGGTCGTCGGGCAGGTGGAAGGCGGCGGACTGGAGGCCGAGCGCGTCCTCGAAGGTGACGAAGTCGAGCAGGCCGCGTTCGGCCTCGGTGACCAGGTCGGTCCAGTAGGGGGCGTCGAGCAGTTCGCCGGGGCGGGCCCCCGACTCGCGCCAGGCGGCCGGGTGCCAGCCCGCACCGTCGAGTGCGACGGCCAGGTGGAGGGGAGCGGCGGTGGTGCCGGAGGCGGTCCCTCCTGGGGCGCCGACAGGGCTCGTCACGCCGGTCGTGGTGCCCTCCGTGGCCCTCGTACCCGTCGTGGCCCTCGTACGCGTGGTGGCTCGTGCGCCCTCCGTGGGCCTTGTGGCCGTCGCGGCTCTCGTATCCTCCGAGGCCCTTGAGCCGGACGTCGCTCCCGTGCCGTTCGCGTCCCTTGAGCCCGTCGTGCCGGTCATGCGGGTATCTCCTTGTCGTCGCGCCCGGAGCGCAGGGGCTGTCCGGGGCCGCCCCAGCCGGTCGGGCGGGGTGCGCCGGACAGGCCCAGGTGGTCGCGGAGGGTGGTGCCGGTGTAGTCGTCGCGGTGGACGCCCTTCTCCTGGAGGATCGGCACCACCCGGTCCACGAAGTCGTCCAACCCGCCGGGGGTGAGATGGGGGACGAGGACGAAGCCGTCGGCGCCCTCGCTCTGCACGTAGTCGTCGATGGCGTCGGCGACCGTCTGCGGGCTGCCGACGAACGTCTGGCGTCCGCCGACCTCGATGACCAGCTCCCGGATGGAGAAGTTCCGTTCCTCCGCGAGCTTGCGCCACTGCCGGGCCGTCTCCGCCCGGCCCTTGCGGAAGACCGAGTGCCCCTTCAGGAAGTGGGCGTCGTCCTCGGGCTCGATGTCGGGCAGCGGCCCGTCCGGGTCGTAGGCGGAGAGGTCACGGCCCCAGACCGCCTCCAGGTGGGCGATCGCGGTCTGCGGGCTGACCAGGTCGCGGCTGATCTCCTCCGCGTAGGCCGCCGCCTCCTCGTCGGTGTCCGCGACGACCGCGTTGGCGGTGGGCAGGATCAGCAGGTCGTCGGGGCTCCGGCCGTAGGCGGCGAGCCGCCGCTTCACGTCCCGGTAGAACTCCCGGGCGACGTCGATCCGGTTGTGCTTGCTGAAGATGACCTCGGCGTCGGACGCGGCGAACTCCCGGCCCGCGTCGGACTCCCCGGACTGGATGATCACCGGGTGACCCTGCGGGCCGGCCGGCGTGGTGAACCGGCCGGAGATGTCGAAGTGCCGCCCCCGGTGGGCGAAGCGGCCCGCGCCGGCGGCGGTGAACTCACCCGTCGACGCGTCGGCCTTCAGGTCGCCCCCGGCCCAGCTGTCCCACAACGTCCGGGAGGCGGTGAGGAATTCGGCGGCCCGGGTGTAGCGGTCGGCCTCCGGGAGGAAGCCGCCCCGGCGGAAGTTCTCGCCGGTGAACGCGTCGTAGCTGGTCACCACGTTCCAGGCGGCCCGGCCGCCGCTGAGCCGGTCCAGGGTGGCGAACCGGCGCGCCACCTCGTACGGCTCGTTGAAGGTGGCGTTGACCGTGGCGGCCAGACCCAGGTGCGTGGTGACGGCGGCGAGGGCGCTGAGCACGGTGAGGTTCTCCGGGCGGCCCGCGATGTCCAGGTCGTAGACCCGCCCCTTGTGTTCGCGCAGCCGCAGCCCCTCGGCGAGGAAGAAGAAGTCGAACTTGCCGCGTTCGATGGTCTGCGCGAGCCGGATGAAGGAGTCGATGGCGATCTGGCTCTCGGAGCGCGGGTCCGACCAGACGGTCACATTGTGGATGCCGGGCAGCTGGGCTGCGAGATGCACCTGTTTCTTGGTGGTGGCGGGCACGGTGCGGTCTCCTCCTGCGAAGTCCGGCAGCGGGTGGTGGGTCGGGTGCGGGGACGGGAGTGGGACGGGAGTGGGGGGTGGCGGTGTGCCGTACCGAGCGTGCCTGGGCAGAGCGGCGTCTGCCCAGGTCAACCCGGTCTGTTTCACGAGGAGTTCATGCCGTGGTGACAGGAGCGGCCGCAGCGGGGGCCGAGGCGGCGGAAGGCGTCGCGGACGGGGTGGGGGAGACGTAGCGCACCCGGTTCTCGAAGGCGACCCCGTGGCTCTTCACGTCGATCGCGATCCGGTCGCCGTCCGCGATCCGGAACCCGTCGTGGAAGCTCGCCTCGTCGGCGCCGAGCAGGACGTAGTTGACGAGACCGGGCCGCCGTACGGCGGGAAACGTGAACAGGTGGTCCGCCATGTCCCGCACCCGGTAGTAGAGGGCGTCGTCGCCGCAGTCGAACGGGCCCTCCCAGGCCGTCGCGCCGTCCCGGACGATGGTGACCCGGCCGGTCACCGTGCGCGGCGGCGGGCCGAGGAAGAGCCACGGGGTGAGGGCGGTGTCGCACAGCTTGCAGTACGGGTTGTAGCCCGGGTCCTGGCGGTGCAGGCCGATGTCGCACAGGTCGTTGCCGAAGGTGTAGCCCGCGTAGTGCGGGGTGCCGTCCGCATCGTTGACGTAGACGAGCGCCACCTCCGGCTCCTCGATCAGGGCGACCGGGCGCGCGGGCACGTTCAGGTCCTCGCCGGGCAGCTTCACCCACTCCCCGAACCCCTTGAAGAACCACTTCGGCGGGGTGAACTCGCCGTCCTCCGGGGCCGTTTCGCCGCCCCACTTCTTCTTGTGCGTGCCCATGAACCCGCTCAGCAGGGCGTTGCCCGTGGCCTGCGGAAGGAGCGGCGGCAGCAGCCGGAGCCCCGGGTCCCCGGCGGTGACGGTGATGCTCGCGGACCCCTCGGTGAGCGCGGCGCGCAGGGCCTCCTCCGAGCCGTCGGTGGCGATGAAGGCGGCGGCGACCCGGCCGTCCTCCACCCGGTGCAGGGTCTGCTCGCCCCCCTCCTCGGGGTGGCCGAAGCCGACGTACCGTTCGCCGTCGTACAGCGCCTCGAAGAGGACGGGAAGGTGGGAATGGGGGTGCGGGTGGGACACGGGTGACTCCTCTGACATCAGTGGTACGTGGGTGAGTTGGGGTACATCAGGGGTGCGGGGCGAGAGCGGAGGGGACCTGCGCCCCTGTCAGGTCGGCTGGGCCCGCCAGGTCCGCCCGGCCCGTCAGGTCGGCCAGGGCCTCGCCGACCCGGTCGACGGACTCCCGTATCCACGGCAGGGCCAGCGGATCGGCCGCCTCCAGCGCCGCCGTCCGCCGCTCGGCGGTCTCGCCGTAGAAGTGGCTGGTCGCGGCCCGGATCCGCAGCGGCCGGCCGGACTCCCCGAACGCGCTCGCGGGCAGGACGCCGATCCCGTACCGCTCGGAGAACAGCGCGGCCAGAGCGTCCCCGTCGTGCACGCCGTGCGCGTCGGCCAGGTGGTCCCGCAGCGGCTCGAAGTCCGGGTAGAGGTAGCAGGTCGCCGCCACGGGGTGCAGCTTCGCGCCCACGGCCGTGAAGCGGGCGGCGACCGCGCGCACCACCGTCTCGTGCAGCCGCCGGCTCGCCGCGACCCGCTCGACGACCTCCGGCGGCTCCCCGAACGCGTACGCCGCCGCCGCCTGCACCGGCGCGGGCGGACTCGACCAGATCTGGCTGGCCACCGCGACCAGCCGGGTGTGCAGGGCGCGTCCCGGCTCGCCGTCGGGCAGCCGGGCCACGCCGGTGCGCCAGCCGCCCACCGCCAGGTTCTTGGTGAGCCCGGTGGTCACGACGGTCCGCTCGGGGGCGTGCAGGGCGGGGGAGACGGCCGGGGCGGAGCCGTCGTAGACCAGGTCGCCGTAGATCTCGTCGGAGACGACGATCAGGTCCAGTTCGCGGGCTGCCGCCGCCAACTCCCGTACGGTCGCCTCCGACGCGACCGTCCCCGTCGGGTTGTCCGGCACGGTCACGATCACCGCCCGGGGGCGTCGCCCGGACGCCCGGGCGTCGGCGACCGCCTCCCGCAGCCGCGCCGGATCGGGCACCCCGCCCTGTCCCGGCCGGATCGGTACGGGGATGGGGCGCGCCCCGACCAGCCGCGCCTGGGCCGCGTAGCTCACCCAGCTCGGCACGGGCACGATCACGTCCCCGCCGATGGCCAGCAGCACGGCGAAGAGCAGCGACTTGCTGCCCGGTCCGGCCACGACGAGGTCCGGGTCGACGGGCATACCGCGCCGCTCCCAGTACCCGGCGACGGCGGTGCGGAGGGCGGGGCTGCCGGGGACGGAGCCGTACGCGTTCTCGGTGGCCGCCGCCGCGAGCCGGTCCGCGAGGGCGGGGAGGACGGGCAGGCCGATCTCCCCGCTGGCCATCGACAGGACCCGCTCCCCGGCCGCCCGGCGGCGGGCCAGGGCCTCGTCGGCGGCGAGGGTGGCGGACATGGGGACGAGGACGGGGGCGGAGACGGGGCTGGGGGTAGGGGCAGGGGCTGTGTCGGTGGGGTGTCCGGCGGCTTCCCGCGTGGCTTCCGGCGGGGATTCCCCGGTGGTTTCCCGGATGGTTCGCCCGGTGGTCCGGGCGTGCGCGGTGGCCGTGGCGGGCCCGGAGGCGGCCGGGGCGTCCGAGGCGGTCGGGGCGGGCCGGGAGGCGGTCGGGGGCGGGGGTTCGGGCATGGGGGCTCCAGCGGTCGGGGTGGGGTGTCCAGCGGTCAGGCGGGGTGGGCGGGCGTCGCGTACCGCTCCCGCAGTTCCGCCTTGCGGACCTTGCCCGTGAGGGTCTTGGGGAGGGCGGGGACGAGTTCCACCCGGTCGGGGAGGAAGAGGGCGTCGTGGCCCGCCGCCGTGATCCGGTCCCGGACCTCGTCGAGCGTCGGTCCCCGCCCGCCGCGCGGGACGACCACGGCGACGATCACGGTGCCGTGCCCCTCCCCTCCGGCGGCCTCCAGACCCACCAGCGCGGCCTCCTCCGCCCTCGGGTGGCTGCCGATCACCGCCTCCAGCTCGGTCATCGGCGCCACCCGGCCGTCCCGCAGGACCGCGTCCCGGGCCCGGCCGATGATGCGGATGCCGCCCCGGCCGTCGTCCCGGGCGAGGTCGCCCGTGTCGAACCAGCCGTCCGCGTCCAGCTCGGCCGCGAACGCCTCGGGGCGCCGGTGGTACCCGAGCGCGAGCGACGCGCCCCGCACCTTGAGCCGCCCCACGGGGTGCTCGGCCTCCCCCTCGCGCCCCCCGCCCTCGCGCCCCCCGGCCCCGGCAGCCCCGTGCGCCTCGGCAGCCCTGGAGACCCCGACAGCCCCGCGCACCCCGGCAGCCCCGGAGACCCCGGCCGTCCCGGAGACCTCGGCCGCCCCGGGAGCCTTGTCCGCCCCCGAAGCCCCGTACGCCTCCGAGGCCTCGATCCGGGTCTCCATCGCGTCGATGGCGTGGCCGTTGCTGCGGGCCGCCCAGCCCTCCGGGTCCTCGGGGCGGGTGGTGGTCACCGGCCCGTTCTCCGACATGCCCCAGAGCGAGTGGGCGCGGGCGCCCAGCGTCTCGTGGACCTCGTCGGCCAGCTCCTGGAGCACCGGCGCCGACCCGATCACCACATGCCGCAGCGTGCCGGTGTCCCGCCGCTCCGCCCGCTGCGCGGCGGCCACGTCGGCGAGGGTGGCAGGCGGCCCGTAGAGCAGGGTCGCCCCGTACCGCTCGACCAGGTC
The DNA here is from genome assembly GCF_050871195.1 of Streptomyces araujoniae. NCBI lineage: Bacteria > Bacillati > Actinomycetota > Actinomycetes > Kitasatosporales > Streptomycetaceae > Streptomyces > Streptomyces araujoniae. The sequence continues at coordinate 3,720,016 of NZ_CP194070.1, read as the reverse complement.
GAGCAGCGCCTCGTTGCGGCGGACGTCCTGGAAGGCGACGGTGCCGCCCAGCATCACCCCGGCCAGGACGCCCTGCGCGAACCCGGAGTAGTGGACGAGCGGCGTGGAGACGGCCGCCACCCAGTCCCCGCCCGTCCCGTCGGCGGCCCCGAACGCGTCCACATACCCGCGTACGGCCGAGTGGACCGTGTTCGGGCTGTGCAGAACCCCCTTGGACAGACCCGTGGTGCCGGACGTGAACAGCACCACGAACGGGTCGTCCGCGCCGAGCGCCAGCCCCTCCAGCCGGGCGGTGGCGCCCTTCCAGGCCTCCCGCTCCCGGGCCACGAAGTGGTCGTGGAAGGGGAGCGCGCCCTCGGGCGGCGGCCCGTCCACCACCAGCACATGCTCCAGCGAGGGGAGTTCGGCCTTCAGCCGCGTCGCGATCGCGGCCAGCGGGGTGTCCGCCCACTCGGGGAGCGTGACGCACACCCGCGCCTCGGTGAGGGAGAGGCGGTGGCGCAGCTCCACCTCCGTGCAGATGGGCGAGATCGGGATGATGACCGCGCCGACCCGGATCGAGGCGAAGATCAGCGGCACCATCTCCCACCGGTTGGGCAGCTGTACGGCAACGAAGTCGCCCCGCTGTACGCCCAGTTCGAGCAGAGCCAGGGCGAACCGGTCGGTGAGCCGGTTCAGTTCGGCGTACGTGAGGGCGTCCGTACGGGACTCCGCGATGCGGCGGCCCGCGATGGCCAGGTGGTGCGGGCGCTCGCGCGCCTGCCGGTGCAGGTCGTCGAGGAAGGTCTCCGACCGCCACCAGCCCCGGCGGTGGTACTCGGCGGCGCGCTCCTGCGCGACAGCCGTCTCCGCAGCCGCCCCCACAGGCGCCGGCCGCTCCCTCGCCGCCGTGCTCATCCGCGCTCCTTCCGGCGGACCGCGAGCAGCTCCGGCAGCGGGTCGCCCGCGCGGGAGGCGGCGATCTCCAGCAGGTCCCGGGTGTTCTGCCGGACCCGGTCACCGACCCAGTCGAAGACCCACGCCTTACGGGCCTGCGCCTCCAGGTCGAACGGGACGACCCGGGTGACGGCCAGGGCGGCCGATGCCGCGCCGCCGATGTTGGCGATCACGCCCGGGACCAGGGCGGCCCCGGAGGCGGCCACCTTCTCCTTGGCCGCCGCGCTGGAGGCGAGGTTGGCGCCCTCCACCACCAGGCCGGCCCGCAGCCGGTGGGCGTTCTCGGCGTTGATCGCGTACTTCTGCGCGGCCAGGATCAGGATGTCCGCGTCCACGTCGAGCCAGGCGTCCGGTTCGGCGGAGAGCGTGACGTGCTGCGGCAGCCGGGTGCGGTCGATGGCCCCGAACCGGTCGGTGATCGCGACGAGTTCGGCCACCGGGAGCCGGTCCGCGCTGATCGTGCCCTCGATGTCCGCGATGCCGACGACGATGTGGCCCCGGTCCTCCAGGAACCGCGCCACCGCCCGGCCCACCGCGCCGAACCCCTGCACCACGACCCGGGCCGGTTCGGTGCGGCCGCTCGCCTCCAGGGCGGTGATCGCGGCGACCCCGACCCCGTGGCCGGTGGCGTCGATCAGGGGCTCGTAGTACGTACGCCAGTCGATCGGCATGTCCGGTGCGCCGAGCCGGTAGCGGGGGTCGTACCTCGCCTCCTCGAAGAAGACGGCCCGGTCGGCGGGGGTGACGCCCATGTCGATGCCCAGGTGGATGCCGCCGTGCAGGAGCGGCTTCACCGTGCGGCCGAAGGTGCGGAAGGTCTCCTCGCGCGCCGCGCCCCCGGAGTTCGTACCGTCGGCCACGATCCCGGCCTTGGCACCGCCGATCCGCAGTCCGGCGAGGGTGAACTTCTCGGTCATGTCCCGGGCCAGGCCCGCGACTTCCTCCTCACTCACCCCGGTGGTCATCCGGGTGCCGCCCATCGCCAGGCCGTCGACGAGCGTGTCGACCACCACCCAGCCCTTGACGGCCCCGCCGCTGCCGTTGAGATGGACGGTGAGGGCGGGGTCCTGCGGTTCATCCGGCACTGCTGTTCCTGCTGCTCCTGCTGCGCTCATGGTGAAGTCCTTGTTCTGTACGGAGACGGAGACGAAGGGGCGGGGAGACGAAGGGGCGGGGAGACGAAGGGGCGGGGAGACGAAGGGGCGGTGGAAGGAGGCCCGGGTCACTGGTAGAGCTGCGCGAAGCCCCGCAGGATCTCCAGGCCGTCCTTGCGGAACTCCAGGTGGGCCTGGGCGCCGTGGACGCGGCCGTCGTCCGAGCGGAGGAACTCCACGGGCGCGTGCTCGGAGCGGCCGATCGAGCGGTAGCCCGCCGGGGCTTCCCGGAGGTAGAGGGTGTGGCGGTGGAAGACGGTGACCGTCGGTTTCACGTAGGCGAAGAGCGGTTCCTCCGTGTCCACCTGCGCCTCGTGGCCGCCGACCCGCTGCGGTCCCTCGGCCAGCCGGCCGCCGGCCGCGACGGCGAGGATCTGCATGCCGCCGCAGATACCGAAGACCGGTACGTCCGCTGTCGTCACCAGGTCGATCAGAGGCTTGTAGAACTCGCTGTCGTACGCGCGCACCTTGGTGCCGCTCAGCACGATCGCCTGGTAGCGGCCGTTCAGCCGGGCGGGGACGGAGGCCGCGTCGACCGCCTCCGTGTCCGATCCCAACTCCTCGAACCGGGACCGGAGTTGCCTGAGCGACAGGGTTCCGTTGTTGACGACCAGAACGCGGGACCTGCTCATGCGCCCGCTCCTTCCCCGGAGGCATGTGTATCGGTGATCACCGTGCCGGTCGTGCCGTCCAGCAGCTCCGTGACGGCGGCGCTGCCGATGACGACCCGCTCGACCCCGCGTTCCAGGGCCTCGCCCGCCGCCCGCAGCTTCTTGCGCATTCCGCCCCGGGCTCCCTTGTCGCGGAAGGCGGCGGCGTCCCGGGCGCTGATCCGGCGTACCGGCTGCTCGTCGATGAGCAGATGGGCGACGTCGGTGACCAGGACCAGGTCGGACGCGCCGGTGGCTCCGGCGATGGCGGCGGCGGCCCGGTCGGCGTCGGTGTTGACCTCCTGGCCCGCCGCGTTCCGGGCGAGCGGGGTGACGAGGTAGGCGTGGCCCGGCTGGAGGTTCTTCAGCGGGGCCGGGTCGACACCGGTGATCGGGCCGACCAGGTTCTCCAGCTCGACGAGCTGCTTCTCCCGCCACCACCAGCGCTCGCCCTCGCCCGCGCCGACCAGGCCGTCGCTGCCGAGCAGCCGCTCGGCGGCGATGCCCCGGCGCTCCAGCCGGGCGAGGACGTCCTCGGCCAGGACGGCGCTGACGGTCTTGATGTCGTCGATGACCTCGGGCGTGGTCCACCGGCTCTGGTTGCCGTACCGGTCGCGGAGGATGGCCGACGGTTCGCTGTAGCGGGGGTCGAGCCTCTTCAGCGGCTTGGACCAGCCGTGGACGAGGACCAGGGGCCGCCCCCGGCCGTGCCGGGCCAGGTCGTCCCACCAGGTGCCGTCGAGATCGTCCAGGCAGCTGCCGCCGAGCTTGACCACCGTGGGGACGGCGGAGGGCGTGCTCATGCCGGCATCACCGGCTGCTGTGTCAGCCCCGTCTCCTCCGGCAGCCCGAACCGCAGGTTCGCCACCTGCACGGCCTGCCCCGCCGCCCCCTTGACCAGGTTGTCGAGCGCGGCGAGCACCACGATCCGCCCGCCCTCCTCGTCCAGCAGGACGGTGACGTCGGCGTAGTTGGAGCCCAGCACCACCTGCGGGTCGGGCACCGGGATCAGCGTCTCGTCGTGCCGCCGCACCCGGACGAACGGGCGCCCCTTGTAGAAGCGCAGATAGGCCCGGTTCAGCTCCCGCTGGTCCACCTTCTCGTCGGTGAACACGTACGAACTGGTCAGCAGCCCCCGTACGTTGGGGACGCCGTACGCCGACATGGTCAGGTTCCCGATCGTGCCGGGCTTGCTCCGTTCCAGGAAGTCCCCGACCTCGGCGGCGTGCCGGTGGCCGGTCGGGGAGTACGGGGCGATGGCCCCGGCCCGGAAGGGGTGCAGGTCTGATGTGCGGAGCTGGATGCCGCCGCCGCTGGAGCCGCTCTTGCCGTCCACGACGACCGTCTTCAGGTCGAGCCCGAGGCCGAGGGTGAGCGGGGCCAGGCCCAGGGTGATCGCGGTGGCATAGCAGCCGGGCAGCGAGATGAGGGCCGCGTCCTCGAGCTGGTCTCCGATCAACTCCGGTACGCCGTAGACGAAGCGGTCGGCCAGGTCGGTGCGGCGCCTGACCTTCGGGTACCAGCGGTCGTGCAGCTCCGGGGTGCGGATGCGGAACGCGCCGCTGAGGTCGACGATCGCCGGAACGCGGTCCGCGAGCAGCGAGGACAGCTCGGCGGAGACCGGCGCCGGGGTGGCCAGGAAGAGGACGTCGACCTTCTCCGCGACCTCCTCGGTGACCGGCTGCACGGTCAGGCCCCGGTCGATCCGGAGGCCGGGGTGCAGCTCGGAGGGGCGGCGGCCGATGTTGGAGGAGCCGCCGAGGAACGTCAGCTCCAGCTCGGGGTGTTGGGTGATGAGGCGGATGAGTTCGCCGCCGGCCAGCCCGGAGGCGCCGACGACTCCTGCGCGGATCATGCGAGCAGCTCCTGCACATAGCGGCCGATGGCCGAGGGGATGTCCGCCCCGGTGGCGGAGGCCACGGCCCGGAAGCCGGGGGCGTGGTTGACCTCGTTGACGACGTAGCCGTCCGGGGTGGCGAAGAGGTCGACCCCGTAGATCCCGGGACCGAGGACGTCCACCACGCCGTCGACGGTCTTGACGACGTCGGGGTCGTGGGCGATGGCGCGGTTCTTGTTGCCGAGGGCCGCGTTGTTGCGCCAGTCGCTGCCGCCGCTCTCGAACTCCGCCGCCCCGACCAGCTCCCGCCCCACCACCAGGCACCGCACCGAACTGCCGCCGAGATACGGCTCCACCAGGCTCGCCTGTTCGAAGGCGTGGGCCAGGTCCTCGACGTAGTCGTAGACGGAGTGCGCGGTGTCGGCGTGCCGGATCAGCGTGACCCGCTTGCCCATCCCGCCGAAGACCGGCTTCAGCACGAGGGGGAGCGGCAGGTCGGCCAGCGCCTTCTCGAAGTCCTTGCGGGAGAGCACGAGCCGGTGGTCGGGGACCGGCACGCCCGCCGTGTGGAGCAGGGCGCGCAGGGCGGCCTTGTTCTCGCAGGCGTGGATGGCGCGGGCGGTGTTGAGCGTGGGGACACCGGCCGCCTCCGCGAGGGTGGCGATGAGCCCGCCCCGGGTGTAGCTGCGGCTGCGGACGAGGAGGGTGTCGTACCCCTGGACCGCCGGGGCGTCCGGGTGGCCGAGGGAGAGGGCCTCGTCGTTGACCCAGTCGATCCGGAGGCCGAAGTCCGGGGCCGCCTTGATCAGCAGGCGCTCCTCCCAGGCGATCCGGTCCGCGACGAGTCCGACGGGACGGAGGGCGCTCATCTCACTGGCCCCAGTCGCGCAGCTGCACCTCGACCATCTCCAGCGTCAGCCGGCCGTTCTCGACGGCCTCGACGCGGAGGGTCAGGATGCACTCGGGGCAGGAGAGCGTCTCGCCCAGGGTGACCGGGGGCATGGTCAGGTCGGTCTCGCACTCGGGGCACACGCCGGTCAGGGTGGTGGCGGTGGACATGGTCAACTCCGTTGTCTGTCAGGCGGGTTGTGGAGGGGGGTGTCAAGGCGGCTGTAAAAGAGGGGGCGATGGACGATCGGCTACGCCGGGACCGGGCGGAAGCCGGCGGCGGCCTCGCGGATCGTGTCGCGGTCCAGCAGCGGGCGGCCGTCCCGCTCCTGCCGCTCGGCCAGCCACGCCGTGAAGGCGTCCACGTCGACGTCCGGCGCCGCATCGGCCAGGGCCCAGCGGACCAGGGCGGTGGTGAGCCGGGTGCGGACGCGCAACTCACGCCGGTTGCCGACGAGTTCGGCGGGCAGCGTCTCGTACGCGTGCGGGTGGCTCAGCTGGCCCGGCAGTTCGTACGCGAAGGCGTGCGGGGTGGTCGGCCCGGACTGGAACGCCTCCCCGAGACCGGCGCCCCGCAGCGCGATCCGGGACAGCTCGGTGAGGTGGGTCAGGTCGAACCGGGTGTCGCCGTGGACGACCCGGAGCGCGGTGAGCAGCTCGGCCAGCGGGGCGTTCCCGCCGCGCTCCCCGATCCCGCCGACGGTCGCGGAGATCCACTGGGCCCCGGCCCGCACGGCGGCCAGGGAGTTGGCGACGGCCAGGCCCAGCATGTTGTGCGAGTGGATCTCGATCTCGGAGCCGTCGATCGCGGTGAGGTCCGCGATCACCTCCTGCATCTGCCAGGGGGAGAGGTACGCGACCGTCTCCGCCAGCCGGAACCGGTCGGCCCCGGCCGCGAACCCCGCCTCCACATAGGGGACCAGCCGCTCCCGGGGCGTACGGGCGCCGTCCTCGCCGCTGAAGGTGACGTGGAAGCCGCGCTCCTTCGCCTGGGTGATCGCCGAGCGGGCCAGCGCCTGGAGGAACTTGGGGCTGGCGGAGTCCAGCTTGAGCTGGGCGTGCTGCTCGGAGGTGGGGATCGAGTACATGATGTGGCGCACGCCCAGCCGTTCGGCCTCGTCCAGCGCGCGGGCGACCTGGCGGCGGTCGCGGACGACCAGGAGCGTCATGCTGCGCTCGGGGGTGACCGCCTCATGGGTGGCGAGGACGAGATCGGCGTCCTTGGAGTCCGGTCCGGAGACCATGCCCACCTCGACCAGCTCGACGCCCGTGCGCACCAGCAGGTCCGCGATGGCGGCGGCGTCGGCCGGGCCGAACTCGACCCCCGCCATGTGCGCGGAGTCCCGCAGCGTGGCATCGGATATCCGGGGCGGCCGCTCCAGTTGCTCGGGGCCTTCTGCTGTCATTCTCTCCGCTCCTTTTCCCTGAACTGTGGATCGTTCATCGGGGTATTCGCCGTATTCGCTGTCCCATATCCTTCGGCGCCCGTCCGGAAAGAGCAATGTCTGCGGTGTCAGGGCTGTGTTGCCGAGTGTCAGGGAATGTCAGGAAGGAAAAGGAGTGCAAGGGTGGTGTGCGGCCGTGCCAAATAGCGGACGTTCGACCCCCGTCGATGTGACGCGCGTCCTACGGTGGCGCCCATGGATCTCTTCTCGCTGCCCCGGCTAGGGGTCGTCGTGCCGCCGGAGAACCCCACGGCGGAACCCGAGTTCAACCAGTTGCTCGGTGGTGGAATGAATGTGTACACCTCCCGCTTCCCGGTGACTCCGGGGTCCGGGCTCCGGGCCATGCTGGAGACGTACAACGAGGTGCTTCCCGAACTGCTGGGCAGCTTCGGCGCCCTGCGGCTGGACGCGGTCGTGGTGGCGTGCAGCGCCTCGCACTACCTGCTGGAGCCGGCGGGCGACCGGGCCTTCTGCGCGGAGCTGTCCGAGCGGGCGGGCGCGCCCGTGGGCTCCTCCACCCAGGCGATCCTGGCGGCCTGCGAGGCGCTCGGGGTGACCCGGCTGACCCTCGTCTCCCCGTACCAGCCGTGGCTGACCGACACCTCCCGCGCCTTCTGGGAGCGGGCCGGGCTCACGGTCGACGGGGTGGTGCTCGTCCCGGCGGCGGAGGCCGCCGGCCCGGATGGGGGCGCGCACTTCGACCCGTACGAGGTCACCACGGACGCGATCCTGCGGCGGATACGGGAGCGGGAACTGCCCGGGGACACGGCCCTGCTCTTCACGGGGACGGGGATGGGCACGCTCGCCGCCCTGACCGAACTGGCCCGGCGCGATCCGCACCGCACCCTGCTGACCTCGAACCTCGCCTCGGCCTGGTGGGCGCGGCGGGTGGCGGGCGCGCGGGGAGAGGCGCACCACCCGCTGCTGCGGCGGCTGGAGGGGGCGGCCGCGGCGGTGTGACGGCGGGGCCCGGGGCGGGTGCGGGCGGGCGCGCCCCGGGGCCTGGAGGCCCGGCGGCCCGAGCCGGCCCCCGTCTCGCCCCCGTGCTCAGCCGGCGGTGGTCTCCGGCATCTGCCAGGCGTACCCCATCCGGTAGCCCACGCCCCGGACGGTGATGATCCAGCCGCCGGAGCCGAGTTTGGCCCGCAGGCTGCTCACATGGGTGTCGATCGTGCGGCTGGTGTGCCCCCAGTTGCTGCCCCAGACCCGGGCCATCAGCTCCTTGCGCGTCACCACCGTATCGGGGGTGGCGGCCAGGGTGTAGAGCAGCTCGAATTCCTTCGATGTGACAGGGACGAGCCGTTCCCCGAGACGCACTTCCTGCCGCCGCGGATCGATATGCAGATCGCGCAGGGAAATGGTGGCAGGAAGGGACTGGCGGGGCCGGGAACGGCGGAGGACCGCCTCGATGCGGGCCCCGACCTCCCGGAATCCCCAGGATTTCACCACGCAGTCGTCCGCCCCCGCGTGCAGGGCGAGCACCCGTTCCAGTTCGGCGTCGGCCTCGGTGACCGCTATCAGGGCCGTGTCGCCGCCGTTGCGCAGGGACCGGCACAATTCCAGTCCGTCGATATCGGGCAGTTCCAGGGAGAACAGCACCAGATCCGCCTCGCCGTACACCCGCAGCGCCCGCTCCCCGGTGGCGACGGCGCGGGCGGTGAAGCCCTGCCGTCTCAGATCGGTCACCATGGCCGCTGCGGCGGAGGTGTCCTGCTCCACCACGAGTACCTGTCTCACGTGCCCACCCTCCATGTCTCCTCGGCCGCACGGGGCTCATGGCCCTCGCGGTCCTCCCGCAGTCCTGACGTCGGCCGGTGGTGCCCCGACGTCAGGGGGCGGCACCGGCGAGCGCGGTGGCCGGGGCACCGGACAGGCGCTGGTAGACGTAGGCGGCCGAGGCCATGGTCATGTGGTGGTGCCAGCCGGGGAAGGAGCGGCCCTCGAAGTCGAGGACGCCGAACCGCCGCCGGAGCGTGGCGACGGCGGCGAGGGCCGCGGCGTGGCTGCGCGCCAGCCGGAGGACGTCCTCCACCCGCCGGTCGGTGAGCGTGGTGAGCCAGTACCGGGCGGGCTGCCGGCCGTCCGGGTCGGGGCGTTCCACGACGCGGTACGGGCGTGCGCCCACGTCGTCGCCGCTGCCGGGGCGCGGGGCCGCCGTCACCGTGCCCGCGTAGGTGTGGACCGGTACGGGCCGGACGCCGCCGTCGGGCGTCTGCCGGAGCAGGACGTGGGTCTGCCGGGCGTGCCGGACCTCCATGAGCGCGCCGACCGTGGTCGCGACGGGCGTGTGCTGCCCGGTGAGGAGCACCAGATGGTCCGGGGAGATCTCGCACACCACGTCGGCCCGCTGCCGGGCGAGCCCCGCGAGGACCCCCGCCGCGTCGTCGCACCGGGTCAGGTCCAGGACCCAGGGCAGACGCGGGAGCCCGGGGTGGGCGGCGGCCTCGGCGGCGTAGGCGGTCACATGGTCGGCGGGGGTGCGCCCGGCCTCGGAGCCGGGGATGCGCGCCCGGCGTCTGCGCTCCCGGTCCGAGTCCCACGCCCCGCCGAGCACGAGGCTCCAGTCCACCGGGTAGCACTGGCCGCCCGAGGCGAGGAAGAACACCAGCGCGCGCTGGCAGTTGACGGTCCGTCCGGTGGCGGGGTCGACGCGCCGGTGCACGCCCACCGAGTGCTCGCCGCGCTTGGGGATGATGAGTTCGGCCACGGTCCAGGCCTGGGGTGCCGTCCGCGCGGCGACCTCGCGGGCGAGCCGGTGGCGTACCGGATTCCAGTCCCACGGACTGGCGTTGATGAACCGGTGGAGGCCGTGTGCCGCGGCCGGAGGTAAGGGTTTCGCCAGCGCCATGGTGCGGGGTGTCTTCTTGCCCGCGCCATGGATCAGGGCCCACAGATACGCCTGGGCCCAGCGGCGCTGCTCCGGCCGCCGGAGTGCCCGGAAGATCTCGTCCATGAACGTCTGCAACGTCTGCGTGGACCCGCCGTCGCCCGGCACGGCCGCGCGTACCTCACTTGACGACATGTAACGCTACGCCCCCTCGTACTCGTCATCGCTCGCACCGCCCGGCACGGACGCGTGGCTCAGTGACCACCTGGCCACCTCGACCACCTGGCCACTTTGGCCGCATGGCTTCATGGCACATCAGTACGAGGTGAAAGTACCGCTCGGCGCGGAGTTTGCCCGGCTCGGCCGTCGATTTCGCGAGTTCGGCCTGTGACCTGCGAAAACGCTCTTCGGCTGGGGGTGCGTGAGAGAGGGCGACCCGGTTCCACCAGTGGTGGAACCGGGTCGTGGAGCCGTCCGGTGAAGTGTCAACAAATCATGAACATGGCTGGAGTGCGGTGGGTCAGGAAGCCGGAACCGCGGCTTCCTCCTCGGCCCCCGCCTGTTCCCCCACCGACCCGGAGCCCGGCCGCGCGGCGGGGAATCCGGCCTTCCGGGCGGCGAGCACGACCGCGAGCACGGGCAGCAGGAGCAGCACGACCGCCCAGGGGAAGGACTCGCTGCCGAGGGTGTCGAGCAGGATGCCGCCGACGATGCCGCCGCCCGCCATCGCGACGTTCCAGAGCGTGACGAGCATGGCCTGCGCCGCGTCGGCCGACTCGCCGCCCGCGTCCCCGACGGCGGTCTGGAGGAGGGTGGGCACACCGCCCCAGCCGAGCCCCCACAGCACCGCGGCCGCGTAGACCAGGGCGGTGGTGTCGGAGAGGACCGCCAGGATCAGCGAGGCGACGGCGACCAGGAGCGCGCCGCCGACGGTGAGCCCGCGCAGCCGCCGGTTGATCTGCGCGCCGACGATCCAGATGCTCGCCAGCGAGGCGGCGCCGAAGACCAGCAGGATCAGGCCGGTGTGCCCCTCCAGGCCGAGGTCCTTGAGGTAGCTGGCGATGTACGCGTACAGGATGGTGTGCGCCAGCACGAAGACCAGCGTCACGAACAGGACCGGCGAGACCCCCGGGATGGTCAGGGTCCGCAGCAGCTTCGGCCGCTCGCCGCGGGCCTGGCCCGGGAAGTCCGGTACGCCCGCGAAGATCCACACCAGCAGGGCGACCGTGAGCGCGGTCATCGACAGGAAGGCCACGCGCCAGCCGAGCCAGTCCCCGAGGAACGTTCCGGCGGGCACCCCGAGGGAGAGCGCGACGGGGATGCCGGCCATGGCGATGGCCATCGCCTTGCCCTGGAGGTGGACGGGGGCGAGGCGGCGGGCGTACCCGGCGAGCAGGGCCCAGGCGAGACCGGCGGCGACCCCGGCGACGAACCGGGCGACCATCGTCAGTTCGTAGACCGACGACACGGCCGTCACGGTGTTGGCGAGGGCGAACCCGGCCATGGCCGTGAGCAGCAGCTTCTTGCGCTGCCAGCCCGCGGTGGCGGCGGTGAGCGGGATCGCGGTGAGGGCCGTGCCGATCGCGTAGACGGTGACCGTCTGCCCGGTCGCGGACTGGCTCACCCGCAGGTCCTCGCTCATCGCGGGGAGCAGACCGGCGGGCAGGGTCTCGGTGAGGCAGGTGATGAAGACGGCGGTGGCGAGGGCCAGCAGGGCGAAGAGGGGGAGCTTCCGCTCCTCCTCCCCGCCCTCGCTCCTCGGGTCCGGTGCCGAGGAGGCGGGCGCCGTGTCGGGTGCGGTGCTCATGGGGTGTGCTCCAGGTTTCCTGAGGGGAGTCGGGGTGGGGACGGTGGTCGTGTGCACGGGCGGGCGAGGCCGCCGTCCACGGGGAGCCGGGCCCCCGTCGTGAACGTGGCCTCGGTGGCCAGGAAGAGCGCGGCGCGGGCCACCTCCTCGGCGGCGCCGAGCCGGCCGAGCGGAGGCAGGGGTACGGCGCCGGAGCCCGGCGCCTCGATACAGCCCGGGGCCACGGCGTTGACGCGGATGCCCCGGGCGGCGAGTTCGGCGGCGAGCGCCCGTACGGCGTCGGGACACGGCGTCGGGGAGGTCAGCACGATCGCGCCGCCGTCCTCGACGTACGGCAGCAGGGGGCGCGCGGAGGGGATGGCGTCGGCGAAGAGGAGATCGACGCGGAGGCCGGGGGCGGTACGGGGGCCGGTGCCGGTACGCGGGGCGGCGCCCGTATCCGTAGCGGCGCCGGAGCGTGTGCCGGTGTCAGGGTCGGTGCCGGTAGGCGTATCGGTGCTGGTGCTGGTGCTGGTGCTGGTGCTGGTGCTGGTGCGCGCAGCGGTGTCCGCTCCTGTGCCGCCCGCCAGGACGTCTTCCACGGCGGACGGGGCCACGACCCGGGCGGCGGAGCCGAGTTCGGTGACCGCGTGGGCGCGCGCCCCGGCGGTGCGGGCGGCCAGCAGGACGCTCGCACCCCCCTCCACGAGGCGCTTGGCGATGGCCAGTCCGATACCGGTGGCCTCCCCGACGACCAGGGCCCTTCTGCGCGCGTACTTGGTCATGGTTGCCGCTCCCTCCAGGTGCCACCCGTGCGACGACTCTGCGCCCGGCCGCTTCGGGGAACCTTCGGGAAACCTTGGGGCCGCCTGACGGCCGGGCCGCGGCGGGCCGTGGTGCGCCGGGGCGGGGCGGTCCGACGGGTGCTGTCGGCCGCCGCCGTGCGCGGGAGGAGCCCCCGGACGCCCGTCATCCGGGCCTGTACGGTGGCGGCTATGCGGTTTGGGGTGCTCGGGCCACTGGTGGTGTGGGACGGCGAGGGGCGGGAGATCAGGGTCCCCGAGGCCAAGGTCAGGGCCCTGCTGGCGGATCTGCTCGCGAACGACGGGGGCCCGGTCTCCGCCGACCGCCTCATCCACGACCTGTGGGGCGACGCGCCTCCGGGCAAGCCCGCGGGCGCCCTCCAGGCCAAGGTCTCCCAGCTGCGCCGGGTCATCGGCCGCGACCGGGTGGAGCGCCGGCCCGCCGGCTACCGGCTCCGGTTCGACGAGGGCGGCGACGAGGTGGACGCCGTACGGTTCCGGGCCCTGGTGACGGCGGCCCGCCCCGTACGGGACCCGGGCGCGCGGGCCGCGCTGCTGACGGAGGCCCTGGAGCTGTGGCGCGGACCGGCGTACGCGGACTTCGCGGACGGCCCCTTCGTACAGGCGGCCGCCCAACGCCTCGCCGAGCAGCGGCTCTCCGTACTGGAGGAGCAGGCGGAGGCGCGCCTGGAGACGGGGGACCACGCGCTCCTCGCCGGGGAGCTGGCCGACCTCGTGGCGCGCCACCCACTGCGGGAGCGACTGCGCGCGGCCTCGATGAGGGCTCTGTACGCGGCGGGCCGGCAGAGCGAGGCGCTGACGTCGTACGCAGACCTCCGCACCCGGCTGGCGGAGGAGCTGGGGGTCGATCCGAGCCCCGAACTGGCCTCCCTGCACCAGGCGTTGCTGCGCCAGGAGCCGGGCCTGAGGACGGAGACTCCGCCCGCCCCGGCCGCCGTCCTCACCGCCCCGGCCACCGTCCCCACCGGCCCGTCGGCCGCCTCCTCCACCCCGGCCACGGTCTCTTCCGCTCCGGCCACTGCCTCCACCGCCCCGGCCACGGTCTCTTCCGCTCCGGCCACTGCCTCCACCGCCCCGGACACGGTCTTCACCACTCCCGCCACCGCCTCCTCCGCCTCGGCCTCCGCCTCCTCCACCCCGGACACGGTCTTCACCACTCCCGCCACCGCCTCCTCCGCCCCGGCCCGCCATCAGGCCCCGGCCCGCCAGGCCCCGGGTGGGTACCAGGCTCCTGTCTGGCCTGGGAGCCCGGCCGAGGATCAGGACCCTGCCCCGGGTCGGGCGGCCTCCGCCTCCGCCCCGCCCTCCACCAACCTCCCGGTCCCCCTCACCCCCCTGGTGGGCCGCCGTCAGGCGCTCGACGATCTCGACCGGCTTCTCTCCGAAGCGCGGCTGGTGACCCTCACCGGGCCCGGGGGCGTCGGCAAGACCCGGCTGGCCGTGGCGGCGGCCACCGCCGGCCGGGATGGGGCCCGGAGCGGCGAACTGGCCGACGGCGCCTGGTTCGTGGAGTTCTCCGGCCTCCGTACCGGCACCCCCGCCGACCTCGCCCAGGTCGTCGCCGCCACGCTCGGTATCCGCGACGACGCCCCCCGCCCCCTGCCGGGCACCGGCCCCGCCACGCGGTCCCTGCCGCACCGCCTCGCCGCCGCCCTGCGCGACCGCCGCACCCTGCTCGTCCTGGACAACTGCGAACACGTCGTGGACGCCGCCGCCGAACTCGCCGAGCTGCTCCTGCGCACCGCCCCCGGGCTGCGGGTCATGGCCACCGGGCAGGAGCCGCTCGGTCTGGCGGGCGAGGCGGTGTTCCTGGTGGAGCCGCTGCAACCGGCGGACGCGGTAAGGATGTTCATGGAGCGCGCCGCCGCGGCCACCCCCGGCTTCCCGCGCGACCCGGAGGCGCCGGACGAGCCCGAGCGCCGGGCGGTCGACGAGATCTGCCGCCGCCTGGACGGCATCCCGCTCGCGCTGGAGCTGGCCGCGACCCGGGTGCGGGCTCTGGGCGTAAGGGAGTTGGCGGCACGGCTGCACGACCGGTTCCGGGTGCTGACCTTCGGGCAGCGGGGCGCCCCGGCCCGCCAGCAGACGCTGCGGGCGGTGATCGACTGGAGCTGGGAGCTGCTCAGCGCCCCCGAACGCATCGTCCTGCGCCGCCTCGCCGCCCACACCGACGGCTGCGACCTGGCCGCCGCCGAGGCGGTCTGCGCGGGGGACGGGGTCGCCCGGGACGAGGTGCTCGACCTGGTCACCCGGCTGGTCGACCGGTCCCTGGTGGTCGTGGCGGACGGCCCGACCGGCCCCCGCTACCGGCTCCTGGAGTCCGTCGCCGCGTATGCGACCGAGCGGCTCCACGAGATGGAGGACCTCACCGCCGTACGCGACCGCCATCTCCTCCACTACCGGGCGCTGGCCGAACACGCCGAGCCGGAGCTGCGCGGCGCCGGGCAACGGCCCTGGCTGGCCCGCCTGGACGCCGAGGCCGGCAACCTGCGGACGGCGCTCGACGAGGCGGTGCGCCGGGCGGCCGCCGGGGGGCCCGGGACGCCGGGGGCGCCGGGAGATCCCGGGCGCCCGGGCAGACCGGCGGGCCCGGGCAGGGCGGAGGAGGCACAGGGAGCGGGAGGGGCGGGGAAGTCGGGGAAGCCGGGAGAGCCGGAGGAGCCGGGTAAGCCGGAGGAGCCGGGAGAGCCGGGAGAACCGGGGAAGCCGCGGGAGCCGGACGGGGCGGCGGAGGCGGTCCGGCTGGCCACCGCCCTGGCCTGGTGGTGGCTGCTGCGCGGCCGCCTCACGGAGGCCCGCCGCAGCCTGGCCGCCGTGCTCGCCGTGACGGACGGCGGACCGGCCGAACTCGCCCTCCTCCAGGCCGCGTTCGCGCTGCTCACCGGGGACCGTACGGCGGTCGCCGCCGCCCGGGCCGCCGCCACCGCCGAGGCCGTCCCGGACCCCGTGCGCCGGGCCCGGGCGCTCTGGCTCTGCGCGTACGGCCTGTTCAGCGCGGGGGACGCGGCCGGAAGCGGCGAACTGAACGACCGCGCGCTCGGCCTCTCCACCGCCACGGGCGACCGGTGGGGCACGGCGGCGGCGCTCGGTCTGCGCGCCACGCTCGCGCTGGTCCGCGGGGACCTCGCCGGCCTGGGCCGCGACGGGACGCGCAGCGCCCTGGCCTTCCGGGAACTGGGGGACCGCTGGGGCGAGTTGCAGACCGTGTCCCCGCTGGCGGCGCTCGCCGAGATCAAGGGCGGGTACGAGGAGGCGGACCGCCGCCAGCGCGAAGGGCTGCTCATGGCGCGGGAGCTGGGCCTGGAGGCGGAGGTGTCCGCGCGGCTCTCCGGACTCGGCCGGCTGGCCCTGCTCGCCCGGGACTGGGAGCGCGCCCGCGAGCTGCACGGACAGGCACGCCGGAGCGCGGCCGAACAGGGCTACAAGTACGGCGAGATCCACTCCGAGATGGGCCTCGCCCTCGGCGCCCGCCGCTCGGGCGACCTGGACGGGGCGGAGGCCCACCTGCTCCACATCCGGGACGGGTACGCCGATGTCTCCTCCCAGGCGGGCGACCACCTGCTCCTGGCCGAGCTGGGCTTCGTCGCGGAGCTGCGCGGCGACGCGGCTGCGGCGGAGACCCACCACCTCCAGGGCCTGGAGATCGCCCGCGCCCTCGCGGAACCCCGCGCCCTGGCCCTCTCCCTGGAAGGCCTCGCCGGGGCGGCGGCCCTCGCCGCCGGCACCCCCTCCGCCACCCGGGCGGCCGTCCTCCTGGGCGCGGCGGCGGCCGCCCGCCGCGAGGCCGGGGCCCCGCTGCCGCCCGCCGAACGCGCCGACGTCGACCGGATCACCGCCTCGGTCCGGGCGGCCCTGGGAGCGGAGGCGTTCTCGGAGGCGTACGCGGAGGGCGCCCGGCTGACCCCGGAGGAGGCGGCCCGCCGGGTCCGTACCGGACCGACCTCGTAGGGAACCGCCCCGGGCCCGCCGCCGCGCCGACCGGTCCACGGCCGAGACGGACCCGCGCGGTCCCCGAACCACGGCACCGGCCGCCCGGAAGCACGGCTCCCGCCCCCGGCCTCCGGAAGCACGGCTCCCGGAGGCCGGGGGCGTACGTGGGGCGTCTCGCATTCCGGAACGCGCGACGGGCGTATTTCCTTGTGTGTAGGGCAAATTGACGCAGCGTCACCGTATGTGTCGCGGCCATGACATCCACCCGTGCGCCCTTGTCCCGCCCGGACGCGCGGCTCCATCGTCGAAACGCGGCGGACGAAACCCCGTACGCCGCGTTCCCCCGGCGCGTGGACCCTGGCGCGCCACCGTTCGAGGAGACTCTTCATGGCAGCAGTGCGCACCACCAAGCGAAGGATCGCCGGAGCGATCGCCGCGGCCACGACCTTGGCGCTCGCGGTCGGAGCGGGCGCGGCCTTACCGGCGCAGGCGGCTCCCGCCCCCGCGCCCGAGGGCAGAATCCTGCACGCGGGGGCGGCCGGGGCGGTGCCCGGCAGCTACATCGTCACGCTGAAGGAGACGGCCGGGTTCGGTGCGACGGCCGCGCGGGGCCGGACGCTCATAGCCGGGTACGGCGGCACGATCGAGCGCACCTACACCTCCGCCCTCAACGGGTACGCGGCGAAGCTCAGCAGCGCGCAGGCCAGGCGGCTGGCCGCCGATCCGGCGGTCGCCTCGGTCGAGCAGGACCAGAAGGTGCACGCGACGGCCACCCAGACCAACGCGCCCTGGGGGCTGGACCGGATCGACCAGGCGAACCTGCCGCTGAACGGCACGTTCACCTACCCGGACTCCGCCGGTGGCGGTGCCACCGTCTTCGTCCTGGACACGGGCGTCCGCATCACCCACCAGGACATCGCCGGACGGGCCGTGAACGGCTGGGACTTCGTCGACAACGACGCCGTCGCCCAGGACGGCAACGGCCACGGCACGCACGTCGCGACCACCGCCGCCGGCACCACCTACGGCGTGGCCAAGAAGGCGAGGATCGTCGCCGTGCGCGTCCTCAACAACAGCGGCTCCGGTACCACCGCCGGGGTCATCGCGGGCGTCGACTGGATCACCGCCAACCGGGTGGCCAACTCCGTGGCCAACGTCTCGCTCGGCGGCGGGGCCAGCACCGCCCTGGACGACGCGGTACGGCGGTCGATCGCGGCCGGGGTGACCTACTCCATCGCGGCGGGCAACTCGGGCGCGCTCGCCTCCAACTACTCGCCCGCCCGGGTGGAGACCGCGCTCACCGTCGGCGCCACCACCCGGACCGACGCCCGGGCGAGCTACTCCAACTACGGGCCCCGCGTGGACCTCTTCGCGCCGGGCTCCGACATCACGGCGGGCTGGGCCACCTCCGACACCGCCACCTACACCGGCAGCGGCACCTCCTTCGCCGCGCCCCACGTCGCCGGTGCCGCCGCCGTCTATCTGACCGGCAACCCCGGCGCCTCCCCGGCCGCCGTGGGCAACGCCCTCGTGAACGGTGCGACGAACAACGTCCTCACCAACATCGGGTCCGGGTCGCCCAACAAGCTTCTGCGGCTCGTTCCGTGAGGTGACAGGCCTGCGCTGAGCCGAGAGTGACGGCGGCCGGTGGCCGTGCGGGGTGCTCCCCGCGCGACCACCGGCCGTTCCGCGGTGCGGGGGTGCACGGAAGGTGAGCGCCGCTCGCCTTCATGTCACGCTCCGTGGCAGGGGTCCGGGCACACCCGGCGGGACAGGGGGGTTGTGGTGCGCGGATGCCTCTCGGACGTCAGGTATCCGTGTGTGTATCCGCCCGTAACACATCCGTTGCATGGTGCATCGCCACCATCCCCGACGTGACCCAGGTCGCAGTCGTCCCAGCCGAATTATGGCGTCGGTGGATCGAACACCGTATCGGCGGTCAAGCCGGTGTCCGGAGCACCTAGGCATGCCACCCGCCCGGCACGCACCGTAGGGAACGAAATTCCCAGAAGCATCGCCTAGAGGGAAGGTACAGGGATGAGTTCCGCTGCTGCTCTTCATACAGACAATCGTTTATCGGACGAGCAGCACCGCCTGCCGCTCGACGTCTCCGGAGTCGAGGACATCGTTCTCGGGGAACTGGGCTCACGCCTGTTCCTCTCCCTCCCCCGCAGTGACCAGCGGCGCAGGGGCATGAACTACCTTCAGGCGCTGATCGCGGCCGAGGGCCGCAAGTCGATCCGGAACATCGCCGCCGTGCTGGGCGGCAGCGCGACCGAGCAGAGTCTGCACCACTTCGTCGCCAGCTCCACCTGGGGGTGGAAGCCGGTACGCCGGGCCCTGGCCGAGCACGTGGTGCGCGTGGCACCACCGCAGGCGTGGGTCGTCCGCTCGATGGTCATTCCGAAGGCCGGGGAGAACTCGGTGGGGGTGGAGCGGCAGTTCCTTCCGTATACCGGCCAGGTCCTCAACGCCCAGTACGCGGTGGGGGTGTGGGCCGCCTCCGAGACCGGCAGCTTCCCCGTCAACTGGCGGCTGCACCTCTCGGACGCCTGGCTGGAGGACGGGGCCCGCCGGCTCCAGGCCTCGATACCGGACGCCGTCGCGTCGGAGTCGCCCGCCGACTGCGCCCACGAGGCGTACCTGGGCATGATGCGGTCCTGGGGGCTGCCGGACCGCCCGGTGGTGCTCGACGGGCACGCCACCGACGCGGCGGAGGCCGCGGCCACCGTGCGCTCGTACCACGCGGCGGGCGTCCAGGTGCTGGCCCGCGTGCCGGGCAGCACCCGCCTGGAGGTCACCGACCCGATGCTGCGCGGCCGCAGCGGTACGTCCACGGCGCACCAGATCATGGGCGCCGCCCGGGACCTGCGCCGGCCGGTGGCCTGGCGTGCCCACGGCCCCGGGCGCCCGGCCCGCAGGAGCCTCGTCGCGGCGGTCCGGACCCGGATACCGAGCCCCATGCGGGTGGCGCGCCGGCGCGGGGACCTGGTGCTGCTCGGCGTGGGCGAGCACGGGCGGGGGTGGCCCGGTGAGCTGTGGCTGACCAATATGACGGACACCCCGGCCGCCGAACTCCTGCGGCTCACCCGGCTCGTCGACCGGGTGGACCACGACTTCCGCGAGGTCGCGGAGCGGGTGGGCATCCGCGACTACACGGGCCGCTCCTTCGCCGGCTGGCACCGGCACGTCACCCTCGCCTCGGCCGCCCACACCGTGGTCGCCCTCAGCCGGGTGGGCGACGAGGCCCGTGCCCTGTGCTGAGGGCGGTCACCCCGGCCCGCTTCCCCTCGGCGCCGGTGCGGTGCCGGGGGTGGTCCGGGCCGGGCGGGCGGCCCTGAGCCTCACTCCCCGTCGGCGCCGGTCCGGTGACCTCCGGCGAGCGGTTCCCGCCCCATCAGGGCCGACCTCATCCGCCTGAGCTTCAGGGCCAGTTGGACCTCAAGGGCGCGGTCCGGCCGGTGCCAGTCCTCGCCCAGCAGTTCACCGACCCGCTCCAGCCGGCGCGCGACGGTGTTCGGGTGCACATGGAGGGCCTTCGCCGCGTGGGTGGGTGAGCCGGAGGAGTGGAAGAAGGCCTCCAACGTGTCGGTGAGCTGGGTGAGCCGCTGGTCGTCGTAGCGGGCCACCGGGCCGATCACCGACTCGATGAAGCCGTCCACGTCGTGGTCGTCGGAGACCAGCAGTCCGAGGAAGCCCAGCTCGGAGGCGGCCGCCGACCGGCCCGAGAGCCCCAGCGCGCCCATCACCTCCAGGCACCGCAGCGCCTCCAGATAGCTGCGGTGGATGGGGCCCGCGCCGGAGACCGGGCCGGCGGCGCTGACCGTGACCAGGTGCCGGAGCAGCGGCGAGAGGTCGTTGTGCACCTCGCGGGCGACCTCCGCCGCGTCGGTGCCGGGGAGCAGGAAGACCACCCGGCCCGCCTGCTCCGACTTCAGCCCGTCGTTGCGGTGCGCGTAGGAGGAGGCCCAGATCATCGCCTTGCGCCGGGCGTCGCCGACCGGGCTGGCCACCACGACGACGTACGACTCCTCCAGGGCGACGCCCAGCTTGCGGGCGCGCCGGTCCAGCTCCCGTGTGGAGCGCGTACGGTTGACGAGGTCGTCCAGGAAGCCGTCGCGGGCCTGGCTCTCCATCACGATGCCGTGGCTGTTCTGCCGGAGCAGCAGGACGGCGGTGGTCTGCGCCATCAGGCCCAGCAGCCGGACGCCCGAGTCCCACAGGGGCCGTTCGGTGCGCAGGAGCACCGCGCCCAGGTTCTCGTCGCCCATCATGACCGGGGCCGCCCACAGGCTGTTCTTCACCCGGACCGCCTTGCCCGCGGCGTGGGCGTCCATCATCGCCCGGGGGATCAGCGTTTCGTCGTCGGGCTGCTCCCCGGCGGTGGAGGCCAGCACGGTGCCGTCGCCCGCGCAGATGGTGAGGACGCCCCCGAGCCCGTCGGCCGCGGCCTCGGCCAGGGTCTGCAGATCGCAGCCGGAGAGCACCTGGGACATCAGGAACTCGTGGAGGTCACCGACCTCCTGCCACTGGCGGTGTCCCGTCTCCGCCTCCTCGGTCCGGCGCTGGAGCATCTCCACCTCGGCCGCGGTCCGGTCCATCAGCCAGGCCTTCTCGATGACGGCCCCCGCGAGATCGCCCAGCGAACTCATCAGGGACACCTCGTCCGCCGAGAAGTGGCGCGGCTCGCGGTCCGCGACGTGCAGCACGCCGAACGGGCCGCTGCCGTGGGAGAGCGGGACCGCCATGATGCCGCGCAGCTCCTCCGCCCGCACCATCTCGTCCAGCCGCTCGTGGTGGGGGAAGCGGGCGTCGCTGAGGTAGTCCGCGCTCCAGAAGGGCGCCGAGGTCGTCAGGACGTCGCTGCTCCCGGCCCCCTGCGGGATCTGCATCCCGACGTGGAACGACGAGACGTGCCCGTCGCTGGCCTCGACCCGGGCGGTGCCCTTCTCCGAGGTGAGCAGGGTGATGTAGGAGATGTCCGCGCCGAGCAGCATCCGGGCCCGGCGGGTGGTCACCTTGAGCAGGGTCTTCAGGTCGTACGGGGCGGACAGCTCCCGGGCGATGTCCACCAGGGCGGAGAGGCTGGCCTCGCGCTGCTGGCGGCGGTCGAGCTGGGAGTAGATGTGCAGGCCGAGTTTCCGGGCGTTCTCCAGACGGTCCAGCTGCGGTCCGGGCATACCCGCGGAGCGGGCCCGGGTGAGGAGCGATTCGAATCGGTCAGGCGGTGCGTCGGAGGCCAGCAGCTCCAATATGGCCACAGCATCGACGTTCGCCTCGGCTTCGTGTCTTAACACGTGATCCCCCGTTGTGCGGCCCGGCAACATCTCTGGTCAGCGGCCCGGTGCGGCCCACGCGGTCGCGTCGTCACTCCGCCACCGGCACCGCTTGGAAGCGTAATATGCCCTGATCTTCAGGGGGAGGTGGTCCGGGCACCGTAGAACGGCCCCGGGCGGTAGGGAGCGCACTTTTCGCCATATCGGCCGACGGCCCATGAGGTGGCCGGACACCCGTGTGGAGCGTGGGGCAGGGGGTCGGAGCAGCGGTCGGCGACGGAAACGGACGGGAAGGTGAACATCTTCCGTCCGTTTCCGTCTGATTCTGTCGCGGGGGCGGTGGTTCCCCGGTCCGCCCCCGGTCTGCCGACGGTCCTCTTTCAGCCGTGCGGGCGGCCTCAGAGGTCGAGCAGGACCAGCTCCTGCCGGGAGCCCACACCCAGCTTCGGGTATGCCTTGTAGAGGTGGTGCTCCACCGTGCGCGGGCTCAGGAACAGCTGCGCGGCGATCTCCCGGCTGCTGCTGCCGTCCTTGGCGAGCCGCACCACCTGGAGCTCCTGCGGGGTGAGCCGGTCGATCAGGTTGTCCGCCAGCATCCGGGCCGTCACCAGGTGGTCGCCGGACGCCTGGAGTTCGGCCCGGGCCCGGCGCATCCAGGGCTCCGCCTGGAGCCGCTCGAAGGTGGTCAGCGCCGAACGCAGCATCTCCCGGGCCTCGTTGCGCCGGCGGGCCCGGCGCAGCCACTCCCCGTACAGCAGCTCGGTCCGCGCCCGCTCGAAGGGGCGGCCGCCCTTCTCGTGCAGGTGCAGCGCCTGGGTGTAGTACTCCGGCTGGTCGGTGAGGAGGGCCTTGCACCGCAGGACCACCGCCTGCGCCCAGGGTGCGACGGTGGTGGAGGTGCGGGGGCGGGCCCCGGCGGCGGCCCAGTTCTCGAAGTGGCGCAGCGCCTCCTCGGCGCGCTCCGGCTGCCCGAGCCGGACCGCCGCCTCCACCTGGTCGGCGGCGGTGGAGAGGGAGAGCCAGATGTACCGGTCGGGGCCGGGCGGCGGCGGGGTCAGCCGGCTGAGGGCCGAGTCGAAGTCCCCGAGCCCCAGGTCGAGCAGGACGCCCGCGCAGTCCACCCCGGTGCACAGCGCCTCGGGGGTCGCCTCGGCCAGCTCGCGGACCCGCTGGGCGTCCCCCTCGATGGCGGCGATCCGCGCGCGCACCGCCGCCAGCCGGGCCAGCCGCTGGCGCATCCCGGTGTCCCGGGCGATCTCCTCCGCCTCCGTCACCGACGCCTCGGCGTCCCGGTGCCGTCCGGCCAGGACCTGGTTCTGGGCCAGGACGTCGAGCGCGTACGGGAGTTCGCCGATGATGCCCTGGGAGCGGCACCACCGCACCTCCGTCGAGGCCAGGTCGAGCGCCGCCTCGTCGTCACCGAGGATCGTGCCGCAGGTGAGCGCGAGCATCCGGACGGCCTGCTCGTCCACGTCCCGGGTGTCGGGCGCGTCGAGCCGGCGCTCCAGGAACCCGGCGAGCAGCGGCAGCCCGTGCTCGGCGTCGTCCTCGCAGAGCCGCTCCAACCCCTCCACCAGCGGGTCCGTACAGCCGCCCGCCGCGAGCCGGGCCCCGGCGGCGCGCACGGTCTCCTCGTCACCGGCCAGCCAGCCGTAGGCCGCCGCCGTCCGGAGCATGCCGGAGGTCTCCGGGGTCGCGGCGTCCCCGACGCGGGCCAGCAGCCCGTGCGCCGCCTCGCTCTGGTCGCCCAGCTCGAAGACGACGGCCGCCCGCACCGAGGCGATCGTGGCGCCGACGGCCGGGTCGTCCTGGAGCGGGTCCGCCTCCTCGGCCAGCCGGTCCGCCTGTGCGGCATGACCCCCGGCGAGGGCGAGGGCCGCCGCCTCGGTCAGCCAGGCGGCCCGCTGCTCCTGCTCCGGGCTGATCCGGGCGGCGTGCCGGAAGAGGCCGGAGGCCGCCGCGTACGCCGTACGGCCCCGGGCTCGGGCGGCCGCCCCGGCCAGCTCCAGCGCCACGTCCTGGTCGGGGGCGGTGGTGATCGCCAGCAGATGGCGGGCCCGGCAGTCGGGGTCGACGGCTGCCTCGGCCAGCGCCCGGTGCACGGCGATCCGGCGGGCGAGCACGGAGCCCTGGTACGTCGCCGAGGCGATCAGAGGGTGACGGAAGGTGACCGTGCCGTCCATGACGTACATCAGCCCGGACCGCTCGGCCTCCTCCAGATCACCCAGGTCCACGCCCAGCAGCTCCGACGCGCGCAGCAGCAGGGGCAGATCGCCGCGCGCCTCGGCGGCCGCGATGAGCATCATCAGCCGGGTGCGCTCCGGCAGTTTGCCGATCTGTGACCGAAAGGCCGAGAACACACGGTCCGCGACGGGCAACGGGGCATGCTGGTGCGGCTGATCGCGCCGCGCGGAGTCGAATTCGATGAGGGCGAGCGGGTTGCCCGCGGACTCGGTGATGATCTGGGAGCGCAGGGCCGGCGCCCGGCCCCGGTCGGCCAGCAGCCGCGAGGAGTCCTCGAAGCCCAGCCGGTTCAGCCGCAGCTCGGGGATGCCCGGGGCGGAGAAACCGTCGTCCCGCCCGGCCAGCACCATCGCCACGCCCTCGGCGGCCAGCCGGCGGGCGGCGAAGAGCAGGGCCTCGGCCGTGGCCTGGTCCAGCCACTGGGCGTCGTCGACGAGACAGAGGAGAGGGCCGTCCTCGGCGAGGTCCGCCAGGACGGTCAGGACCGCGAGACCGGTGAGGAAGCGGTCGGGGCCGCGCTGCTCGGCACCGGTGCCCAGCACCGCCCGCAGGGCCGCGGCCTGCGGCTCGGGGAGGGCGTCCAGGCGGCTCTGGACCGGCCAGAGCAGCTGGACCAGGCCTCCGAAGGCCAGATCCGCTTCCGGTTCGATGCCGGTGACCCGTAAGATACGCAGCTCTCGTCCGTCGTCCCCGTGCTCCGGCCGGGCCGCCGTCTCGGCGAGCCAGTCGAGCAGTGCCGTCTTGCCGATCCCCGCCTCACCGCGTACCAGAAGTGCACCACTGCACCCGGCACGTGCCGCGGCCACCAGTTGCGTCAGCCGCTCCTGTTCGGTGGTTCGCCCGTACAGCACCGACGTCCCCCTCCACCCGTTACCAGACCCGCCCGCATGCCATCGGTATACGGTCCCATGTTACTTACCCGTGAATACGTACCGGGAGCAGTAGAGACTACGGATTCCGCGCGAGGGCGCCGCTCCTACCGTTGTGATCAGGACATCCCCCGATGATCACAACCCGATGGAGGAGACCATGGACGAGCTGTTCGCCCCCCTGCGCGTAGGCAAGATGACCCTGCCGAACCGCCTGGTGATGGCCCCGATGACACGCAGCCGTTCCGTCGACCGTTCCGTGAACGCCCTGACCGCCGACTACTACGCCCAGCGGGCCGGGGCCGGGCTGATCATCACCGAGGGTACCCAGCCGAGCGTGATCGGTCAGGGCTACATCGACACCCCGGGGCTGCACTCCGCCGAGCAGGCCGAGGCCTGGCGCCGGGTGACCGACGCGGTGCACGCCGCCGGCGGCCGGATCTTCGTCCAGCTCATGCACTCGGGCCGGGTCGGCCACCCCAGCCTCTACCCGGACGGCGCCCTTCCGGTCGCGCCCTCGGCGATCGCCACCGGCGGGCAGATGTACACCCCCGACGGCATGGTCGACCACCCGGTCCCGCGCGAGATGACCCTGGAGGACATCGCGCAGACCGTGGAGGACTTCGTCTCCGCCGCCAAGCACGCGGTGGACGCCGGGTTCGACGGTGTGGAACTGCACGGCGCCAACGGCTATCTGATCCAGCAGTTCCTGGCCGACGGCTCCAACCAGCGCACCGACGTCTACGGCGGTTCGGTGGAGAACCGGGTCCGGTTCGCCGACGAGGTCGCGCGGGCCGTCAGCGACGCCATCGGCCCCGAGCGCGTGGGCATCCGTATCTCGCCCGGCTCCACCAGCGAGGGCATCAGCGAGAGCGACCCCGCCGAGCTGTACCGCACGCTGATCCGCACGCTGGCCCCGTACAACCTCGCCTACGTGCACATCATGGAGTTCGGCCACCGCGAGGTCACCGAGCTGATCCGGGCCGAGTGGCCGGGCACGCTGATCCTCAACCCGCACAAGACGGGCACCGAGGCCTCCGTGACCCCCGAGAGCGCGCTGGAGGTCCTCCAGGACGACCTCGCCGACGCGGTCAGCCTCGGCTCGCTCTGGCTCGCCAACCCCGACCTGCAGCGCCGCGTCCGCGTCGGCGGCCCGTTCAACTCGCCGGACGCCTCCACCTTCTACGGCGGCGACCACAAGGGCTACACGGACTACCCGACGCTCGACGCCTGAGCGCACCACCGCACCACCGCACCGCACGGCTCCGTGGCCGGGCCCCCGCCCGGCCACGTGACCGCTCGACCGTACGACGCCCGGTCCGCCGGGCGATTCCGGTGCCGGGCCCCGCGCAGGCGGAGCCGACGCCCCTTACCTCACCCCTGGAGGAACCGTGAGTGAATCTCTCGCGGGTCCGGGCACCGCGCGCCCCGAGGGCGCGGACCACCCGGCACCCGACACCCCCCGCATCCCCACCTACTGGCTGGGGCTGATGGCCGGACCGCTCTCGTTCGGCATCGCCGGACCCGCGCTGGTCCTCGACGACATCGCCCGCGACCTGTCCACCACCACCGGCACCGTCACCTGGGGCGTCACCGCCTTCGGCTGGGGCATCGCGGTGGGCACCCCGCTGATGACCGGGCTGCTGCGGCACCGGGGCGCGCGCGCCGCGCTCGCCGGCTGCGGGGCGCTGGTCCTGCTGGGCGCCCTGCTGGTCCTCGCCGTACCGGCGCTCCCGGCCGTCATCATCGGCTGCGCGCTCCAGGCGCTCGGCACCGCCGGGCTCACCTCCATCGCGATGAGCCTGACGAACTCCGCTCGCTCGATGGGCTTCGTCACCGCCTCGCTCGCGGTCGTCGGCTCCACCGCGCCGCTGGTCGGCTCGCTGGTCAACGACGCGATCAACTGGCAGGCGACCCTCGCCCTGCCCGCGCTCAGCCTGATCGCCCTGCTCGTCATCATCGGCCGGGCCTCCACCCGGCCGACCTCGACCGCCGCCTTCGACGGACTGGGCGCGGTGCTGCTCACCGCCGTGGTCACGGCCCTGGTCTTCGTCCCGCACTACCCGGCCATCGCCGGGGTGCTCTCGGTGCTGACGATCGCCGCCCTGGTCTGGCACCTGCGGGTCAAGCCGCAGGGGTTCGTCCCGGCCGTGGTGGTCCGCAGCCCGGTCTTCCTGATCTCCTCGGTGCTGGCCTTCCTGCTCGCGGCGGTCAACTTCGGGCTGATGTTCGCGGTGCCCAACTCCCTCTCGGACCACACCTCCTGGTCGAGCGGGACGATCGGCGGGGCCATGGTCTGGCCGCTGCTGCTCGGTGGCGCGCTCTCCTGGCTGGTGGTGGCCCTCTCGGCGAAGGTGGGCCGGCAGCCGGTCATCTTCACCCTCCTCGCCCTCAGCGCCGTCGGGGTGCTGCTGGCCTCGGTGAGCACCGTGGCGATCCTGCTGCTCCTCGCCCAGGCCCTCGCCTCGATCGCGGCCGCCTCCGGGCAGGGCGTCTTCGCGGTGCACTCCACCAAGGCGGTGCCCGACGAGGAACGACCCGCCGCCATCGGTCTGTTCAACCTCTTCTACCTGCTCGGCGCGGCCTTCGGACCGGCCATCGTCTCGCTCCTCTAGGACGACGGCGGGTACAGCGAGAGCCCCGGCACCTGGTGCCGGGGCTCTCTTCGTGTGCGGGGTCCGTCAGCAGGCGGCGGCGCTCTCGCCGCGCTGCAGGAACCCCAGGAGCAGCGAGACGTCCTCGTCGGTCAGGGTGAGACCGAACTTCTCCCGCAGGGCGGCGACCACCTCGCCCGGGGCGAGCACGGCACGCTCGGTGCGCCCGTCGGGGTGGTCGGTGACCAGGACGTCGTTGCGCAGCCGGTGCCGTACGGTCTCCGAACCGCGCTGCGCCACCAGCCGGTTGACGAACGGCGAGCCCGGGCGGGTGGAGCTGACGTAGTGCGCCGCCCGGTAGTCGACCTCGTACTGGCGCTCGGGCCGGAAGACGTAGAGGTCGCTCCAGCGGCCCTCGCCGTCCTGCGACCGCAGCACCCAGTGCCCGTCGTCCACGCCCAGTTCCCAGCTCCAGGCCCCCACGGTCGCGCGGGCGCCGTCACGCAGCGGCATCGGCTCGATCAGCCCCGCGTAGCCGTAGCCGGGGTCGGCCAGCCACACCGTGTCCGGCTCGTCCGCCGTCCTGACCAGCAGGGAGGTGTGCGAGCGGAACCGGCGCCTGGTGTCGCCCTCCCGGATGCGCGACAGCATCCGCATCACCGGGAAACCGAGGCGGTCCAGCGCGGCGGCGAAGAGCAGGTTGGTCTCGTAGCAGTAGCCGCCGCGCCCGGAGCGGACCAGTTTCCGCTCCAGTTCGGCGATGTCCAGCGAGACCGTGCGGCCGACCGCGATGTCGACGTTCTCGAAAGAGATGGTGCTCATATGGGCCCGGTGCACCTGCTGAAGGGTCTTCAGCGAGTTGTCCCGGACGCCGTCGTATCCGATCCGTCGCAGATAGGCGTCCAGATCGAGCCTGTCCGAACCCCACTCGGGTGAGTGGTCGATGTCGAACGTCGGCGCGATGGCATACATCAGGTCGGCACTCCTTCCGGGGGGCACGGACAGCGTGGGGTCGGGAGACATGTCAGGCCTCGACCCGGACCCCGTACTCGGTGACCCAGGTGTTGAACTCGACGAGCCGTTCCATCACCGCACGGGTCCCCCAGAGCCCGCCGAGCCCGGCGTACGACTCCAGCGGCTTGTCCAGCAGCCGCTGGATGCCCTCGGCCGGCACCAGCTGCAGGACCGGTGAACCCTCGTGGAGCAGGGCGGCGACCTTGTCGCGCAGGGCCCGTACGTACTCGTGGTCCTGGGTGGAGGGGTACGGGCTCTTCTTGCGGGTCAGCACCGACTCCGGGAGCACGTCGGCGGTGGCCGCGCGCAGCAGGCTCTTCTCCCGGCCGTCGAAGGTCTTCATCTCCCACGGCACGTTGAAGACGTACTCCACGAGCCGGTGGTCGGTGAAGGGGACCCGGACCTCCAGGCTGGCGGCCATGCTGATCCGGTCCTTGCGGTCGAGCAGGAAGTTCTCCCAGCGGGAGATGTTGAGGTAGAGCAGCTCGCGCATGCGCTCCTCACGGCCGGACTCGCCCTCCAGCCGGGGGACCTCGCCCAGCGCCTCGGCGTAGCGCGCCTTGACGTACTCCTCCATGCCGAGCCGGTCCCAGAGGCCGATCTCCTTCATGGTGTCGAGCCCGCCGAGCCGCCGCCAGGCGTCGTACCAGGGGAAGGTGTCGCCCTCGACAGCCTCCTGGTCGAAGAACCAGTTGTAGCCGCCGAAGAGTTCGTCCGCGGTCTCCCCGGAGAGGGCGACGGTCACCTGGCGCTTGAGCGCGGTGCACAGGTGGAGCAGCGAGTGCTCCATGTCGCCGGTGGAGATGGGCAGGTCCTGGCAGCGCAGCACCCGGGCGCGGATGGACTCGTCCAGGACGTCGGCGTTCTCCAGCTCGACGATGATGTGCTCGGCGCCGCACTTCTCGGCGACCTCGACGGCGTACGGGGTGTCGGGGTCCTGCCAGATGCCGTTCCCGGCGAAGGCCTCGTCGTTGCCCTTGAAGTCGATCGAGAACGCCTTGACGCGCTCGGTGCGGCCCTGGTCCCGGAAGGCCTTGGCGGCCAGGGCGGTCAGGGCGCTGGAGTCCAGTCCGCCGGAGAGCAGGGTGCCGACGGGGACGTCCGCGATGAGCTGGCGGCGGACGATATCGTCGAGCAGCTCCCGGACCCGGGCGATGGTGGTGTCGAGGTCGTCGCCGTGCGGGTGGGCGGTCAGCTCCCAGTAGGTGCGGACCGAGTGGCCCGCGTCGGTGAAGCGGACGATGGTGCCGGGCACCACCTCGTGCATGCCCTTGAAGACGGCGTGGCCGGGGGTGTTGATGATGGCGAAGATCTCGGCCAGGCCCTCGCGGTCGACGACCGCCTCGGCCTCGGGGTGGGCCAGGATCGCCTTGGCCTCGGAGCCGAAGAGGACGCCGTCGCGGGTCGGGTAGTAGAAGAGCGGCTTCACGCCCATCCGGTCCCGGACCAGGAGGAGTTCCTCGGTGCGCGGGTCCCAGATGGCCAGCGCGTACATCCCGTTGAGCCGCTCCGCGAACTCCTCGCCCCACTGGAGGTAGGCGTGGAGCACCACCTCGGTGTCGCTGGAGGTGCGGAACTCATGGCCGAGCCCGCTCAACTCCTCTTTCAGTTCAAGGAAGTTGTAGACCTCGCCGGTGTAGACGACGGTCGGCAGACCGTCGTCCGGCGCGGTCACGTGCATCGGCTGGCGGCCGCCCTCCAGGTCGATGACCGAGAGCCGGCAGTGACCGAGCGCCACGTGCGGGTCGGTCCACACGCCCTCGTCGTCCGGGCCCCGGCAGGCCATCGTGGCGGTCATGGCCTGGGCGGTGGCGCCCAGTTGGGTCAGATCGCGGTCGTAGCCGACCCAGCCTGCGAGTCCACACATAGTGCCTCGGTTCCTTTCCTCGTGTTCAGCCGTGTCAACAGCGCTGTGGAGAAGTCGGGCCGCGCGAATCAGGTACGGGGCACCCAGCCGGCCCGGTCCCAGTAGCGGAGCTGGTCCGCCTTGAAGGTGGTGGAGAGACGGGCGACGTCCGGGCCGCCGACCACCATCGTGGTGGCACGCCGCGGGGCGAACTCCGGCCACACGGGGGCGTTCGGGGCGGACGGCCGGCCGGTGCGGGCGAAGGAGGCGATCAGGTCGATCAGGGTGTCGGAGACCTGGCGCTCCAGCGGGCCGTCGCCGTAGGCGGGCTCGTTGGCGGGCAGCGCGTGCGAGCCGAAGAGGAACTTCGACGTCGCCTCGTGCGGGGTGCCGGAGTAGGGGGCGCGCACCGGGTGGGCGAACTCCATCAGGTACTGCGGGGAGCGGCCCTCGCGGGCGTGGCGCTCGGCCAGCCGGACGATCTGGTAGCGGAAGAGGCCGTCGCCCCAGATCTCGGTCCAGATCGACATCGGGTCCTGCGGGAGCCCGCCCCGGACGGCCGCCTTGCGGTAGAAGGCGATGGCCTGGTCCGCGTCGCGGAGGCCCACCCGGGCGCTGCCCTTGCGCAGCACCATGAAGACCGCCTCGCGCAGCTCGGCGTCGTTGGTGGGGAGGGGGCCGGGGTAGGGGTAGCCGGGTCCGCCGGTGAAGAACGAGCCTTCGGTACGGGCGTATATCGGCATGATCGGTATGCGGGGGGTGGGCAGCTCGTGGTCGAAGCCGCGCATCCACTGGCCGTCGGGCACCGGTCCGCGGTACTCGCGCCAGCCGGTCACCGGCCGGTCGGCCGGGTCACCGGAGTACAGCTCCTCCCAGGCGGCCTTGAGGTCGGTACCCGGTACGGTGCGCAGCCCGGCGACGGTGGTGCCGAGCCGGGAGGCGAGCAGCGCGTAGACCTCGCGCGACTCCTGCGGAGTGGTCGAACTGGCCGGGTTCCAGACGTGCTTGACGCTGACCGGCACCGCCCGTCTGATCACCCCGCGCAGCTGCGGGAGCAGGCTCAGCTGCCAGGTGCTCGACCCGCCCGCCGAGGTGCCCGCCAGGGTGATGTTGCCCGGGTCGCCGCCGAAGGCCGCCGCGTTGGCCTGGACCCAGCGCAGCAGCGCCGCCTGGTCCTGGAGCCCCCAGTTGGCGAAGGACTGCGTACGGGGGTCGGTGAACTCCTCGTGGAGCCCCCAGCCGAGCAGGCCCAGGCGGTAGTTGAAGTTGATGACGACCATGTCGCCGCGCGCGGCCGGCCTGGCGCCGTCGTAGTCGGGCTCGCTGCCCGCCCCGAGGAACCAGCCGCCGCCGTGGATGTAGACGACGACCGGCCGGCGGCCGGAGGTGCCCGGGGTCCAGACGTTGGCGTAGAGACAGTCCTCGCTGCTGTCCGGCAGGTAGTCGGTCTGGAGCGCGGGCGCCCCGAAGGCCGTGGCGTCCCGGACCCCGTTCCACGGCTCGGCCGGGCGCGGGGAGGCGAAGCGGAGCGGGCCCACCGGCGGGGCCGCGTAGGGGACACCGCGGAAGACGGTGACGTCGCCCTGGCGCTCACCGGCGATACGGCCCTCGGTGGTGCGCACCACCACCGACGAACCGCCCCGGGGCCGGGGGGCCCGGTGCGAGGAGGCGGCGGCCGCGGCCGGCACCGCCGAACCGGCGGTCGCCGCTGCGGCCGCGGCTGCGGCAGCGGTGACGACGAACGTGCGCCGGGCGAGGCCGGAGCTGTTGCTTGGTGTCATGACGGGAGATCTCCAGGGGCCTAGAGGTGTCGCGCCGATCGGGCCGGGATCCAGGGCGCCCGGGCGGGCGCCTCGCGGTGGTGCCGCGCCTCCGCGTCGCGTCGGGCGACGGGGACGGCGGCGGTGTCCCGCTGGGCACCGCACCGGGTGCGCGGGCCCGTCCGGCCCTGATCGGCAAGGCACTCCCTCGCGCCGGAACGGGCGCAGAGCAGGGGTCGGGAGCGGCCTCATGGTGCAACGTTTCATCCTTGGTGGCCCAGTTCGGCCCGGGTAGTCCGTCAGGTCCGGGCCGCTGGACGCGGGTAGACCTGATGGAATCCGCGTCACCTGACGAACTGCTGATCCGTTGGTTGGCGCTTGACCGGCGTGCGGCCCAGGATCGGCAGCCGGACCAGGGCGGGACGGCCGCCCCCTCCGACCCGCGGGCTCGGGTCATCCCGGAACCGAGTGGCGCGGGCACGTCCCGTACGCCGCCTCGTCGCAGACGACGCCCGCGACGGGTTCGCCGACGCCGCACCGACTCACACCCGACAGCGAGCGTTCCCGCTCGCGCCATGCGACCGTGGAGGCACCAGTGGACAACGTCGTGTCCGAGATCCGGCTCAGGCCCGCACTCCAGCAGCCGGAGTGGCCCGATGCCGAACACCTGGAGAACGTGCGCAGAGAGC
The DNA here is from genome assembly GCF_050871195.1 of Streptomyces araujoniae. Classification (NCBI taxonomy): domain Bacteria; kingdom Bacillati; phylum Actinomycetota; class Actinomycetes; order Kitasatosporales; family Streptomycetaceae; genus Streptomyces; species Streptomyces araujoniae. Next base: position 3,687,447 of record NZ_CP194070.1, on the reverse strand, counting down.
TGTCCGGCCGCCGGGCCCTCGTCCGCTACGAGGACGTCCAGGCCTTACGCTCGGTCCTCGCGCAGGTGGCGCGGGGCGAGGCCCAGGTGGTCCAGGCGGGCGACTGCGCCGAGGACCCCATGGAGTCCAGCGCGGGGTACGTCGCCCGCAAGGCCGCCGTCCTCGACCTGATGGCCGGGGCCATGAAGCTGGCCTCGCACCGGCCCGTCGTCCGGATCGGCCGGATCGCCGGGCAGTTCGCCAAGCCCCGCTCCAATCCGACGGAGCGGGTCAACGGGGTCGAACTCCCCGTCTACCGGGGCCACATGGTCAACAGCCCCGAACCCGCCCCCAAGGGCCGCATCCCCGACCCGGCCCGGCTGCTCACCGGCTACGAGGCGGCCGACGAGATGATGGGGCACCTCGGCTGGGACGGCGCCCCGCGCGAACAGGCCCGCGCCATCGACCCGTTGGTGTGGACGAGCCACGAGGCGCTGCTGCTCGACTACGAGCTGCCGATGCTCCGCCGGGACGCCTCGGGCGCCCTCTGGCTCTCCTCCACCCACCTGCCCTGGATCGGTGAGCGCACCCGTTCGCTGGACGGGGCCCACGTGGAGCTCTTCTCCTCCATCGCCAACCCGGTGGCCTGCAAGGTCGGCCCCTCGATGACCGTCTCCGACCTGCTCGCCCTCTGCGAGCGGCTCGACCCCACCCGCTCGCCCGGCCGCCTCACCCTCATCTCCCGGATGGGCGCGGACACCGTGGCCGAGCGGCTGCCCGCGCTGGTGACGGCCGTACGGGAGGCCGGGCACCCGGTGAGCTGGCTCTGCGACCCGATGCACGGCAACACCGTGACCACCCCCGAGGGGCTCAAGACCCGCTACCTGGACCACGTGGAGCGGGAGGTGCGCGGCTTCCTCACCGCCGTCCGCTGCGCCGGCGGCACCGCGGGCGGCGTCCACCTGGAGACCACCCCCGACGACGTCACCGAGTGCGTGCGCAACGAGACCCGCGCCCACCAGGTGGGGGAGAAGTACACCAGCTTCTGCGACCCCCGCCTCACCGCCTCCCAGGCGGTCTCGGTCATCGCGGCCTGGCGGGGCTGACCGGCGGGGCCACCGGCCCCGCCCCCCGCAGCACCCCGTGAGCACACCCGTACCACCCTCGTACGAAGGAGAGTTCAGGTGGAAGAGCAGACAGCGCTGGTCACCGGGGCGGCCGGAGGCATCGGCGCGGCCGTGGTCCGGCTCCTCGCGGAGCAGGGCACCACGGTGGTGGCGGTCGACCGCGACGCCGACCGGCTGGCCGAGGAGGTCGCCAAGCTCCGTGCGGAGTCCCTCCAGGTGGCGGACTTCCCGGTCGACGTCTCCGACAGCGCGGCGGTGGAGGCCGTGGTCGCGGCCGCCGAGGAGCAGATCGGCCCCATCGACCAACTGGTCAACGCCGCCGGGGTGCTGCGGCTGGGCCCGGTCAGGGACATCACCGACGAGGACCTGCGGGCCATGCTCGACGTCAACGTCACCGGGGTGCTCAACGTGACGCGCGCGGTCGTCAACCGGATGATCCCGCGCGCCCGGGGCTCCATCGTCACCGTCACCTCCAACGCGGCCGTCACCCCCCGGGCGGGGATGGCCGCGTACGCCGCCTCCAAGGCCGCCGCGACCCAGCTCGTCAAGTCGCTCGGCCTGGAGGTCGCCCAGTACGGCATCCGCTGCAACACCGTGGCCCCCGGCTCCACCGACACCCCGATGCTCCGGTCCATGTGGCACGACCGGGAGGCCGAGCAGCACACCCTGGACGGCTCGCCCTCCGCGTACCGGGTCGGCATCCCGCTGCGCCGCATCGGCCGCCCCGACGATGTCGCGGAGGCGGTGGCGTTCCTGCTCTCCGACCGGGCCGCCCAGATCACCCTGCACGACCTCACCGTGGACGGCGGCGCCTCCCTGGGGGCCTGACCCACCCGGGCGGTGCCCGGCGACCGGAACGCGACCACCCACGAAAGGAACCAGGACCACCCATGGCCGGCATCGCCCCCATCCCGCCGTACCCGCTCCCCGAGCGCGGCGACCTCCCCGACAACACCGCCCGGTGGAGCATCGACCCCGACCGGGCCGTCCTGCTCGTCCACGACATGCAGCGCTACTTCCTCCAGCCGTTCGCCCCCGAGCTGCGCGACCCGCTGCTCGCGAACGCCGCCCGGCTGCGCGCCCACGCGCTGGCGACCGGGATGCCGGTGGCGTACACCGCCCAGCCCGGCAGCATGACCCCCGAGGAGCGCGGGCTGCTCAAGGACTTCTGGGGGCCGGGCATGCGCGCGGAGCCCGCCGACCGCGAGGTGGTCGACGAGCTGACGCCCGCCCCCGGCTCCTGGATGCTCACCAAGTGGCGCTACAGCGCCTTCTTCCGCACCGACCTGCTGGAGCGGATGCGCGCGGCCGGCCGGGACCAGCTCGTCATCTGCGGTGTCTACGGCCACGTCGGCATCCTGGCGACGGCCATCGAGTCCTTCACCCAGGACATCGAGACCTTCCTGATCGCGGACGCCGTCGGGGACTTCTCCCTGGAGCGGCACCGGATGACCATGGAGTACGCCGCACACCGCTGCGCCGTCGTGCTCACGACCAAGGAAGCGGTCGGCTGATGACGGACCTGCTCGGGCGGATACTCGCCGCCGACCCGCCCCCCTTCGCCCTGCTCCACCGCCCGGAGGCCACCGGCGAGGGCACGCTCGACGTGCTCGTCGGGGACGTGCGCGCGTACGACACCCTCGCCGACATCCCCCTCACCCCGGGCCCCCACGGCGAGGCCCGGCACGACGCCCTGGTCCTCGTGCCGTACCGGCAGATCGCCGAACGCGGCTTCGTCGGCGCCGAGGACGGCTCCCCGCTGCTCGCGATGACCGTCACCGCCCAGGAGGTCCGGAGCGTCGCGGAGGCGCTGCGCCGCATCCCGGACACCCCGATCGCGCTGACCGACGGCGGATTCGACACCGACGACGAGACGTACGCCGAGACCGTGCGCCGGGTCGTCACCGACGAGATCGGCACCGGCAAGGGCGCCAACTTCGTCATCAAGCGCTCCTACGCGGCGGACATCACGGGCTACACCCCGGCGGCCGCGCTCACCTTCTTCCGGCGGCTGCTGGAGCGGGAGACCGGCGCCTACTGGACGTTCGTCGTCCACACCGGGGAGCGCACCTTCGTCGGCGCGACCCCCGAGCGCCATGTCAGCCTCACCCGCGGCCTCGCCGTGATGAACCCCATCAGCGGCACCTACCGGTACGCGCCCGGCGGCCCGAGCCTGCCCGCCATGATGGAGTTCCTCGCGGACCGCAAGGAGATCGACGAGCTGTACATGGTCGTCGACGAGGAGCTGAAGATGATGTCCCGGATCTGCCCGGAGGGCGGGCGGGTCATCGGACCGTTCCTCAAGGAGATGGCCCGGCTCGCCCACACCGAGTACTTCATCGAGGGGCACAGCGACCGCGACCCGCGCGACATCCTGCGCGAGACGATGTTCGCGCCGACCGTCACCGGCAGCCCGCTGGAGAGCGCCTGCCGGGTGATCAACCAGTACGAGCCCGAGGGGCGCGGCTACTACAGCGGGGTCGTGGCCCTCCTGGGCCGGGACGAGGAGGGCGGCCACGCCCTGGACTCCTCGATCCTCATCCGGACCGCCGACATCTCGGCCGCCGGACGCCTGCGGATCGGCGTCGGCGCCACCCTCGTACGCCACTCCGACCCGATGTCCGAGGCGGCCGAGACCCGCGCCAAGGCGGCCGGGCTGCTGGCCGCCCTGGAGTCCGGCGGGCAGGCCCGGCTCTCCGCCAACCCCGAGGTCCGGGCCGCGCTGGCCGAACGGAACTCCTCCCTCGCGGACTTCTGGCTCGCCCACGCCGGGGACCGGCACGCCCCGGACCCGTACCTCGACGGGCGGCGGGTGCTGGTGGTCGACGCGGAGGACACCTTCACGTCGATGATCGCCCAGCAACTCCGCTCCATCGGGCTGGCCGTGACGGTCCGGCGCTTCGACGAGCCGTACGACACCGACGAGCACGACCTGATCGTCATGGGCCCCGGCCCCGGCGATCCGCGCGACCTCACCGACCCCAAGATCGCCCATCTCGACGCGGCAGTCGGCAGGTTGCTGGAGAACCGCACCCCGTTCCTCGCCGTCTGCCTCAGCCACCAGGTGCTGAGCGGCCGGCTCGGACTGCCGCTGATCCGCCGCGATGTGCCCAACCAGGGCGTGCAGCGCGAGATCGACCTCTTCGGCCGCCGGGAGCAGGTGGGCTTCTACAACACCTTCGCCGCCGTCTCCGAGGAGGACAAGACCGACTGCCCGGGCATCGGACCGGTCGAGGTCAGCCGCTCGCCCGAGACCGGCGAGGTGCACGGGCTGCGCGGCCCGTGGTTCGCCTCCACCCAGTTCCACGCGGAGTCGGTCCTCACCCGCGACGGGGTGCACATCACCCGTAACCTGCTGACCGAACTGCTGCGACGCACGGAGGGAGCGGTCCGATGACGAGCGACGACCCGGCACTGGTCAACATCGAGCCCAGAGAGGGGGGTCGGCCGGTCGTCACGGTCTGGTCGGACGTCGGCTGCCCCTGGGCCGCGCTGGCCCTGCACACCCTGCGGGCAGCCTCCGCCCGGCTGGAGCTGCCGGTCCTCATCGACCACCGGGCCTTCCCGCTGGAGCTGTTCAACCGGGAGTCCACCCCGAAGTTCATCGTGGACGTGGAGCTGGCGGCCATCGCCGCCCGCCGCCCCGAGGTGGGCTGGCGCCGCTGGTCGGCCCCCGAGTGGACCTACCCCTCCAGCATGCTGCCGGCCCTGGAGGCCGTCCAGGCCGCCAAGTCCCCGGCGGTGGGCGGCCTGCGCGCCTCGGACGAGCTGGACATCGCCCTGCGCCGCGCCTTCTACACCGAGAGCCGCTCGGTGGGCGTGCACGCGGTGATCCTGGAGCTGGCCGAGGGCTGCGAGCACTTGGACGCGGACGCCCTGGCGAAGGCGCTGCGCGCGGGCGAGGGACGCTCCGAGGTGTACGGCCAGTGGGACATCGCCCAGGGCCCCCACGTCCAGGGCAGCCCGCACCTGTTCGCCCCGGGCGGCTACGCGGTGCACAACCCCGGGGTGACCTGCCGCTGGACGGACTCCCCGGAGAACGGCGGCTTCCCGCTCTTCGAGGCGTACGACGAGTCCTGGGCGGAGGAGCTGCTGCGGCGGGTGCACGGGGCGGGGTGAGCGACGGCCCCCGGAATCCAGCACGTTCGTGACGGGGCTTCGCCGCTCGCCTGGGACATCGATGACGGAGCGTCGGCTCTTCGGCGCCGGGCTCGCCGGCCCCCGGGCAACGCCTCCCCGAGGCGGTCGTGGAACAGGGCTGGGCAGGTGAGTGCGCGGTGGCCCCCCTCCGGGAGACCACCGCGCACACGTACATCCGGAGGAGCGGGCAGAGGACTAGCCCCGCCCCACCTCCCGGTCGACCAGGGCGCCCGCGGCCCCCGTGTAGCCGGCCGGGTCGCACAGTCGCTCCAACTCCGCGCCCACCGGCAGCAGTTCCGCCGCCTGGGGGAGGGAGGCCAGTACCTGGGCCAGGGAGCGGCGGCTCATCCGGACCTCGTCCGCCGCCTCGCCCAGGAGCCGTTTGGCCTCCGCGCGGCCCAGGTGCGGGGTGAGGTGGGCGGCGATCCGCTCGGTCACCACCTGGTCGCCCGTCAGGCCCAGGTTCTCCCGCATCCGGTCGGCGCGGACCTCCAGGCCCGCGCACAGCTCGACCGCGGTGTGGGTGGCCCCGGCCGTCAGCCGCAGGCACTCGCGCAGCGGCGACCACTCGGCGTGCCAGACGCCCGCCGACCGCTCGTCCTCGGAGACCAGGCACTGCGCCAACCCGGCTGCCAGCAGCGGCACTTGGAGCGACGCGCTGCGGATGAGGGTGGCCAGCACCGGGTTCCGCTTGTGCGGCATGGCGGAGGAGGCCCCGCGCCCGGCCACGGACGGCTCGGCCACCTCGCCGACCTCGGTCCGGGTGAGTGACTGGACGTCGATGGCGATCTTGCCGAGCGCGCCGGTGGTGAAGGCGAGCGCGGCGCCGAGGTCCGCGATCGGCGTCCGCAGGGAGTGCCAGGGCAGCGGCGGCCGGGCGAGACCGGTCTCGGCGGCGAACCCGTCGAGCAGCAGCTCCAGGTAGCCGTCGACGTCCTGGGCCCGGGCGTCGCCGTCGACCCGGGCGTACTCCAGGTACCCGGCGAGCGTTCCGGCCGCCCCGCCGAGCGAGACCGGCAGCCCGCCGTCCAGGACGGCGGTGATCCGGCGGTGGGCGTCGAGCAGCAGCCGCCGCCAGCCGGCCGCCTTCAGCCCGAAGGTGGTCGGTACGGCCTGGAGGGCGAGGGTGCGGCCGGGGAGCACGGTGTCCCGGTGGTCCCGGGCCAGCCCCGCCAGCGACTCGGCGGCCGCTTCCAGGTCCGCCGCGATCAGCTCCAGGGTCCGGGCGGCGACGAGCATCGCCCCGGTGTCCAGGATGTCCTGGCTGGTCGAGCCCCGGTGGACGTACTCGGCGGCCTCCGGAGAGACCTCCGCCACCGCCCGGGTCAGCGCGGCGACCAGGGAGACCACCGGGTTGGCCGTCTCCCGGGAAGCGACCGCGAGGGCCCGCAGGTCCAGCGCCTCCGCCCGGGCGGTCCGGGTGACCGTCTCGGCGGCCTCCTTCGGTACGGTGCCGATCCCGGCCTGGGCCCGGGTCAGCGCCGCCTCGGCGTCCAGCATGGCCTGCAGCCAGGCCTCGTCGCCCGTCGCCGCCTCACCGGGCGTGCCCGCGCGGACGGGGGAGAGGATTCCGGAGTCGATGCCGGGGCGGGCGGGCGCGGCCGGCCCAGTCCCGGTGGCGGCGGAACCGGCCGGTCCGGGGCCGGTGCCGGAGCCCGTACCGGCCGTGGCTCGGGCGTCCGGACCGGAGCCCGTACCGCTACCGGCCGTGGCTCGGGCGCCCGGGCCGGAGCCCGTCGTGCCTGCGGCGGGTGCCCCCGGGCCGGAGCCCGTACGGGCCGCCGCCCCCGGTGCCGGAGCACCGGGGGCGGCGGCGGGGCCGGGGGTTCCGGCGGTCACACGATCACCCCGACGAGACCCTCTTCCGAGGTCTGGACCTGGGTGGTCCAGGGGCGGTTGGCGACGGGGGACACCGCCAGGGCCGCCCGGGCGATGGCGTCCGAGTCGCCGAGCGTCACCGAGTCGACCCCGGGGCGGATGCCCGCGGCCGTCACCCAGTGGACCGACTCCGTCGGCACGCCGTAGGCGAAGCGCCGGGGGTGCACCTCGCCGTTGCCGTCCAGCAGCCGGTAGGGCCGCTCGGTGACGGCGAGCCCGCCGGTCTGGTAGCTGCTGCCCTGGGAGGCGGCCATGGAGTACGGCTGGGCCTGCCCGGTGTCCAGCAGATGGCGCATCAGCGGGTCGTCGGTGCGCCGCAGATCGGGCTCGGGCAGCCGGGCCTCGATCAGGACCGTCGAGTGGATCGGCGGCCCGGGCACCTCGGTGGAGACCGCGACGAACTGCGGTGCGCCGGTGTCCACGGCGATCTTCGTACCCGGTCCGGTCACCTCCAGCAGACCTGCCTCGATGAGGGCGATCATCTCCTCGATGCGGGAGGCCGGCGGGCCGATCGAGAGGAAGGCGTTGAGCGGGGTGTACCAGGCCTCCAGCTCGTCCCGGTAGGAGTCACCGGCCAGTCCGCCGTGGTCGACCGCGAGCCGGATCTCGTTGCGGAGATCGCGCAGCACGTCCAGCGCGGCCTTGACCGGACCGCTGACGTTGCCGCTGCGGGCGGCGACCACATCGGCGGCCAGATACTCCAGGAGCCAGGCCCGGAAGCTCTCCCGGCTGGTGAACTCCCGGTTCTCGTACGGCTTGGAGAGCCGTTCCCAGGACCAGTGGTCCTCCGGCTGGATGCCGAACTCGGTGAGCAGCTGCACCCCGTCGTCGTCGGCCGGGCGCTTCAGGAAGCGCTCGGCCAGCTCGGCGCCGTCCGCCGCCCGGTCCCGGGCGGTGAGCAGGGTCTCGTAGTAGACGCTCTCCACCTCCCGGGAGATCAGCGGCCACAGGTCGGTCTTGAACCGGATCTGCTGGCCGTCGGCGGAGCGGGCGCGCAGCTTCTCGATGTACTCGACGGTGAGGAGCCGGGGGAAGTAGCGGCCGTAGGCGCCCTTCTGGTTCTCGCCGCGCGAGTGGTAGGGCACCCCGCGCCGGGAGAACGCGTACATCTTCGGCTCGCGGCCTGAGGCGCGGTAGACGAGCCTGCCGTCCTCGCCGCGCTCGAAGGTGCCGCCCCGGCCCGCGCTGAACAGGGCCATGTGGTCGAAGAAGTTGAGCCCCAGACCGCGCAGCAGCACCGGCTGGCCGGGCTTGATGTCGCTGAGGTCCAGGTCGGCCGGGTTGGCCGGGGCCACATAGGTGAGGTGGTGGATCCGGGCGAGGCCCGCCGTCCGCGCCTCACGCGTGGTCAGCCGGGTCGGCAGGTGGCCCTGGGCCAGGATGATGGCGTCCAGCTCGTTGAGCCGGGTCCCGTCCTCCAGCCGGACGCCCTGGGTCCCGTCGGTGACCCCGTGCACATCGGCGATGGCCACCGCACGGGAGCGGTGCACCTTGACCGACACGTGCTCCGGAGCGCGGTCCACCACCTCCTGGAAGCAGCTGCGCAGGTAGCGGCCGTAGAAGGAACGGGTGGGGTAGGAGTCCGGGCCGAGCGACCGGGCCTCGGAGAGCACGTCCTCGTCGGCCTCGGCGTGGCCCGCCTCGACCCGCGCGACCAGGGCGCGGGCCCACTCGTACAGGCTGGGCCCCGCCTCGATGGGACCCTCCAGCCGGGCGCTGTCGTCGGTGAAGACGGTGATCTGCGAGGCCACCGTGTTCATCAGCAGATGGCGGGACTGCTCGGGCCGCCAGACCGTACCGGCCCCCGGCGGGGACGGGTCCACCACGTGGATGGTGACCCCGGCGTGGCCGGGGTTGGCTCTCTCGTTGGCGCAGAGCCGTTCGATCACCGACAGGCCGCGGGGCCCGGCGCCCACGACACAGATCTCCAGGAGAGCCTTCGTCATGACAGTTCGCCGTTCCCGTCGGAGCCGGCCGCCAGCAGCCGGGCCAGTTCGAGTCGCTTGATCTTGGTGGTGGCCGTCTGGGGGAGGTCCTCCAGCTTCCACCGGACCGGGTCCGCCATCGGGGGCAGACCGACGACGGCGTCCTTCCAGACCCGCTCGTCCAGCGGCTTGTCGTCACGGGTGGAGACGACCGGGACGGGGCGGCCGTCGGGGCCGGGGATGATGATGACCTCGATCAGGTCCTCGATCCGGGCGAAGAGCTTGTCCTCGATCTCCAGGGTCGACTCCACGCCGGGGATCTCGTCGACCTCGCGGTCCAGCAGGTGCAGACAGCCCCACTTGGTGCGGTAGCCGACGTCACCCATCCGCCACCAGCCGTCGTTGACCTGCTTCTCCCACCGCTGGTGCTCACCGAGGTAGGTGACGATCCGGCCGTCGCTGCGGACCTCGATGAAGCCCGGCGAGGACTTCGTCGGCGGGCGGCCGTCGCGGCTGACCACGCGGACGTTGGTCATCCCGTGGAACGGCGAGCCGACACAGCGGCCGTCGGCCTCGGCGCCGCGCTTGCGGGAGTACGTACGGGCGGCGATCGGGCCGACCTCGCTCTGCCCGTACGCCTGGGCGAAGAGCGGCAGCTTCCGGCGCGAGGCGCCCAGCAGCGTGTGCACGGTGCGCGGGTGGATGGCGTCGAAGGTGGAGCTGAAGTACTTGACGTTGCTCAGCGGGCCGCGCGGGTCCTTCGCCAGCACCTCCCAGCGCAGGAAGGTGTTGGGGTGGGCCTCGATGAGCCCCGGCGGGACCTGCGAGAAGAGCTTGGCGACCGACTCCGGCTCGTCGTCCTTCAGGATGATCAGCGGGTGGCCCTGGAGGATCGCGATCGGCATCGCGGTGAACATCCGCGAGTGCACGAACGAGACGTGGATGGCGATCGGTTCGCGGCTGCGGACCGCCGAGACCACGGTGGCCTGCGGGCGGTAGCGGGCCTGGAAGGTGTGGCCGGTGTGGACGGCCAGCTTCGGGGTGCCCGTGGTGCCCGAGGTGTGGGTGATCAGCGTCGGGTGGTCCGGCGGCATGGTGATCGGGTCGACCCGTGCGGTGCCGGCGTACGAGGCCAGCGGCGTGGCGCCCTCGAAGGTGCCGGAGGCGAGCAGGACCTTCTTGGCGACCTCGAAGACCTCGGCCGGAAGGCTGTCGGTGAGCTTGGCCTCGTCGGTGAAGAGGTAGGGCTGCTGGGCCCGGCGCACCAGCTCGACGACGGTCTCGCCGTCCAGCTTGGGGGAGAGCAGCACCGGTACGGCGCCGATCCGCGCGGCGGCGCAGGCCATCAGCGAAATGTCGAAGCCGTCGGTCTTGTGGACGACGATCTTCTCACCGGTGCGGACCCCGGCGGCCCACAGCCGCGACGCCAGCTCGGCGACCAGCTCGGCCACCTCGGGCAGCGCCAGCCGGCGGCCCAGTTCGGGCGCGACATCCAGGTCGTGGTCCAGGACCACCATGTTGCCGGGATGCCGGGCGGCCGCCCGGTCGAAGAGCGTCCCGAGCCGGATGCCCTTGTTCCCTATTCGTTGCAGAAACATCTCGCCCACTCCGTTTCACGTACGCGGGAAGGAACCCGTCATGCGGATTCGATGACGTCCTTGATTCGCTTGAGGGTGTCGTCGAGGTCCCGTTCCAGCTTGGCGGTCCAGTCCGCGACGAATCGCTTACGAGCATCCTCGTCGAGCTCGGAGACGATCTTGTGAATTCCGGCGGTCGCCTTTCCCATGCGGAAATGGTGGACCAGCCGGCTGCCTTCGGCGAGCGGCTCGATGTCGAAGCCCCAGACGGATTCCTGGTCGTCCTGGGCGTGCGAGAGCATCATCCAGCGGAAGGTCACACCGGGCTCGGCCGCCGTGACCCGGGCCTCGGTGTACCAGGTCCCGCGCACAAGCGGGGCCCAGGCCACGACCTCCTCGCTGCGGAGGTTCTCGCCGCGGAAGATCGTTCCCACCGCCGCGGGCTCTCCATCGATCCATTCACCGCCCCGGCATTCGGGGCTCCATTCGGCGCTGCGCGGCAGATCGCTGACGACCGCGTAGACCTCTTTCGGGGTCGCGGAAACCGCAATGTCCGCGCGCAGTTCGAACAGGGGGGAATTGTCGATGATTGATTCGCTCATAAGGAGAACTCTGGTGGCGCGCCGAACGCGGGTCAACAAACCCCGAGATGGTCCGTCAAGTTCTTTCCGGTGCGACTTCCGCGCCGGTCCGGCCGACCCTCAGCAGGATCTTTCCGCGGACCTCGCCGCGCTCCAGGGCGCCGTGCGCGTCCGCCGCCTCGCTCAGCGGCATCGGCACCGTGGCCGGGGGCAGCAGCTTCCCGGCTGCCAGCAGCGTGCCGATGGTCTCGGCGGCGGCGGCCAGTTCGGCGGTGGTGGCCTGTGAGATGGCGAAGCCGACGACCGAGCAGTCCTTCAGATAGAGCGGTCCCGCGGGCAGCACCGGCCGGGTGGTGAGCCCGGCGAGCACCACCACCCGCCCGCGCCGGGCGAGCAGGTCGACGGCCGTCTCCAGGTCGTTGCGGGCCGAGGTGTCGATCCACACGTCGACGCCCTGGGGGCAGGCGGCTCGTAGCCGCCCCACCACGTCCGGGTCGCGGTAGTCGATGACCTCGTCGGCGCCGAGGCCCCGGAGCCGGTCGATGTCCCGGGCCGACGCGGTGGCGACGACCCGCGCCCCGGCGTGCACGGCGAGGACGACGAGGGCGCTGCCCACGTTGCCGCCGCCGCCCAGGACGACGACGGTCTCGCCCGCCTGCACCCGGCCGTGCGGGTGGAGGGCGAGGTAGGCGGTGGCGGCGGGGTGGGCCAGGGCCACGGCGTCCTCGGGGTCGACCCCGTCGGGCAGCCGGTAGAGCCGGTCGGCGGGGACGGCCACGCGCTCGGCGGCGGCACCCTGCCGGCCGGCGTGGCCCATGCTGTTGCACCAGACGCGTTCGCCGGCCTCGAAGCCGGTGCCGGGCGCGGCGGCGGCGACGGTGCCGGCCAGATCGCGGCCGATCACGAAGGGGAAGGTCACGGGCGTGCGCCAGGCTCCGGACCGGACGAAGGTGTCGACGTGGTTGACGGAGGCGACACTCACGTCCACCAGGACCTCGCCCGCCTGTGCCACAGGCTGGGGGAGTTCGCCGTACCGGATGGTGTCGGGGGAGCCGAGCTGTTCGATGTAAGCGGCGAGCATGGTGCCGGAGTCTGTCAGCGGCGGACCGGGCCCGTCACCACCGGCAAGGACTCTCTGTCAGGTCGGTCGATCTCCCGCGGCGCGGACCGTGCGGCACCTGGGCGGGGGCGCCGGATCCGACCTGACGGATACCTCCGCGGGCCCGTCGGCGCACCCCTAGCCTGGACGCCGTGGACCTGACACGCACCGACCCCGAACCCGCGGACTCCGGACCCACGGCCTCCGTACGCGTCGGCCCGGAACCCGCCGAGCCCGTGCCCGCGGACCCGGTACTCGCCGGCGCCGCACCTGTGGACTCCGTGCCCCCCGAACCCGCGCCCCCCGAGCCCGCATTCGCAGCCCCCGCGCCCGTCGACCTCGTCCTCGTCGATCTCGGACCCGGCGATCCCCGGATGGCCGCCGATGTGGCGCCCCTGATCCGCGCGTTGCGCCCGCGGCTGTCGGCCGACGCCTTCACCGCCTTCGCGGAGGAGGGGTACGCCCAGGGGCTCCGCTTCACCGTCGCGTACGACGCCGCCACCGGCCGGGCCCTCGGGGCGGCCACCCACCGGGTGCTGGCGACCAGCCGGGGGCGGCTGCTGTTCGTCGACGACCTGGTGACGGCGGCCGAGTCCCGGGGCCGGGGGGTCGGCGCCCGCCTGATGGCGGAACTGGAGCGGCGCGGCCGGGCGGAGGGGTGCGCCCGGCTGGAGCTGGACTCGGGCACCACCAACGTGGACGCGCACCGCTTCTACCACGCGCGCCGCCTGACGGTGGCCGCGTTCCACTTCGGCCGGGAGCTGGAGCCGGACCCCGGGTGAGGGGGCCGGGCGCGGACGGGGGCCCGGTACGGACGGGGGCCCGGTACGGACGGGGTCCGGTCCGGACGGGGACCGGTACGGACGGGGACCCCGGTACGCACGGGGACCCCGGTACGCACGGGGACCCCGGTACGGACGGGGCTCCGTCCGTACCGAAAGGGGTTCCGCAGGCCGCTGGCGCCGCTCAGAACGCGTATCTGATCCGCAGCCAGGGCGCGTGCCCGGCGATCAGCTCCCGCAGCCGGGCCAGGGCGTCCCGCTTGATCTCACGGGCGTAGCGGACGTTGAGCGCCCCGTTCTCCGAGCGCTTGGTCTCCTGCGCGGCGGGCTGCCAGAGGACCTCCTCGGCCCGGGGGTGCCAGCCGAGGTTCACCTCGTGCAGCTGCTGGTTGTGGGTCAGCATGATGATCTCGGCGCCCGCCTGCGCCTTCACCCGGGCGGGCAGCACGTCGTCGAGGTGGTCGAGCAGGGCGGCCCAGTCGCGCTGCCAGCCGGGGCGCAGCACCACGGGCGAGAGGTTGAAGTGGACCTCGTACCCCGCGTCCAGGAAGTCGGCGGCGGCCGCGACGCGCTCCGCGACCGGGCTGGTACGGAGGTCCAGCAGCCGGGAGTCGTCCGGGGGCATCACCGAGAACCGCACCCGGGTGCGCCCCTGGGGATCCAGGGCCAGCAGATCGGGGTTGACGAACTTCGTGGCGAACGAGGCCTTCGCGGTGGGCAGAGTGCGGAACGCGGCGATGAGATCGGCCGTGTTGTCGCAGATCAGGGCGTCGACCGAACAGTCGCCGTTCTCCCCGATGTCGTAGACCCAGGCGTGCGGATCGCACTGGTTGGGCTCGGGTTTGGGCCCCTGGGCCCGGACGTGCCGCCGTACGTGGGCGGTGATCGCCTCGATGTTGGTGAAGAGCGTGATCGGGTTGGCGTACCCCTTGCGGCGCGGCACATAGCAGTACGCGCACGCCATCGCGCAGCCGTTGGAGGCCCCGGGGGCGATCCAGTCGGCCGAGCGGCCGTTGGGCCGGGTGGTGAGGCTCTGCCGGACGCCCAGGACCAGGGTCTCGGTCTTGATCCGGGTCCAGCGGGCGATGTTGCCCTCGTTGCCGTGGAGGGAGGGGACCCGCCAGTGCCCGGCGATCTCGGTGACGGGGACGCCGGGCAGCCGGGCCAGGATCTGCTGCCCGCGCGGCGAGGCGAGCGCGGCGGGCTCCGCGTACACCTCCCGTACGTCGAGCATCCGCCGGGCCCGCGCACTGTCCCGGAACCCGCCGCCCCGGCCCGGCGGTTCGGCGAGCACGGTCTCCTCCCAGCCGAAGAGGGCCTGCTGCTCGGGCTGTTGGGGCCGGTCGGGGGGCTGGTGCACGGCCCCGACCCTACGGGGGCCACGGCGGGGAAGGGCCCGACAGGCCCGTGCCGGAGTGTCGGCGTACGGGGACGGGCGCGGGCTGCCACGATCGTCGGGCTCCGACACGGAAGGCGGCTCCCCCCCATGGCACCACGTCCGCACTGGCTGTTCGGGGACCAGCTCGGTCCGCACTTCCTCGACCCGCGCCACGGCGGCCCGGACGACCGGGCGCCGGTGGTCATGATCGAGGCGCGTTCGGTGCTGCGCCGGCGCCGCTTCCACCGGGCCAAGGCGCATCTGGTCCTCTCCGCGATGCGGCACCGCGCGGCGGAACTCGGCGACCGGGTTACGTACGTCCGGGCGGAGACGTATGGGGAGGGGCTGGCGGAGGTCCGCAGGAGCGGGCCCCTGACGGTCTGCCACCCCACCTCCCGCCGGGCGCTGGAGTTCGTGCGCGGGCTGGAGGACGTGGAGATCCTCCCGGCCAAGGGCTTCCTGGTCAGCCACGACGACTTCGCGCGGTGGGCGGGGAAGGGCAAGGCCGAAGGAACGGGAGAGGGCGAGGCCGAAGGAAAGGGGAAGGGCGAAGCCGAGGGCACGGGGAAGGGCGGCGGGAACCTGCGGCTGGAGGGCTTCTACCGCTGGGTGCGCGAGCGGCACGAGCTGCTGATGGACGGTGACCGGCCTGTCGGCGGGCGGTGGAACCTGGACCAGGAGAACCGCGAACCACCGCCCCGGGGGCAGGAGACCCTCGACGTCCGGGGCCCCTGGCGGCCGTCGGAGGACGAGATCGACGACGAGATCCGCCACGACCTGGACCGCTGGGAGCGCGACGGCGAGGTCGCGTTCGTCGGCCGGGACGGCCCGAGGCTCTTCCCCGCCACCCGGCGCGAGGCCCGTACCGCGCTGCGCCACTTCGTCGCCCACCGGCTCGCCGGTTTCGGCCCCCACGAGGACGCGATGCTGGCGGCCGACCCGGTGCTGAGCCACAGCCTCCTCTCCGCGCCGCTGAACCTGGGCCTCCTGGACCCGGCCGAGTGCGTGGAACTGGCCGAGGAGGCGTACCGGGCGGGTGACGCGCCCCTGAACAGCGTCGAGGGGTTCGTCCGGCAGATCGCGGGGTGGCGCGAGTACGTCTGGCACCTCTACTGGCACTTCGGGGAGGAGTACCGCCACCGCAACGCCCTGCGCCACACCGCCCAACTGCCCGACTGGTTCCTCGACCTGGACGCGGACGCGGTGACCGCCCACTGCCTCTCCACCGTCCTCGCCCAGGTGCGGGACACCGGCTGGACCCACCACATCCCCCGGCTGATGGTGCTCGGCAGCCGGGCCCTCCAGGACGGCTGGGACCCGGCGGCCGTCACCGACTGGTTCCACCGCTGCTTCGTCGACGGCTACGACTGGGTGATGCTCCCGAACGTGGTCGGCATGTCCCAGTACGCGGACGGGGGCCGGATGACGACGAAGCCGTACACCTCGGGCGGGGCCTACATCCACCGCATGAGCGACCTCTGCGCCCCCTGCGCCTACCGCCCCACCGACCGGACCGGCGAGCGGGCCTGCCCGTACACCACCGGCTACTGGGCCTTCCTGCATCGCCACCGCACCCGCCTCGCCGCCAACCACCGCACGGCCCGCGCGGTGAAGGGCCTGGACCGGCTCAAGGATCTGCGGGAACTGTTGGAGACGGCGGCGGAACGGGGAGACACGCCTCCGTGACCGGTCGGCCCCGACCAGTCGGCCGGGGCTCGGCCCTGACCGCTCGGCCGGGCCTCAGCGCAGGGCGCTCCTCTCCTGCCACTCGGCCCAGGAGAGGTTCCAGGCGCCGAAGCCGTTCCCCGGGGCGACCACGCCCTTGGTGTCCCTGCCGGTGATCTCGAACGGGTCGCCCGGCCGCACCTGCGCGTAGAACCAGGCCGCGTCCGCGTCGCTCATCCCGATGCATCCGGAGCTCTGGTTGGACCGGCCGAAGAACTTGGCGTTCCACGGGGCGGCGTGGGCGTACATGCCCGACCAGGTCAGCCGCATGGAGTGGTCGACCATCTTGTCGTAGGCGTTGCCGAGGCCCACCGTCTCGGAGTTCATGTTGATCGTGCCCTCCTTGGCCATGAGCACGGCGGTCCCGCGCCAGGAGCGCTTGTCGCCGCCGGGCGTGCCGCCGGAGACCGGTATGCGGCGGAGCGTCTTCCCGTCCCGTACGAGGGAGAGCCGGTGGCGGTCCAGGTCGACCTTGACGACCTGCCCGGCGCCGATGGTGAAGGCGGTCCGGTAGTCGCGGACGAACCAGCCGCCGCCGTCCGGGCCCGAGTCGGTGCCGTTCAGCTCGGCCTCCAGCGTGACCCGGGTGCCGGGCTTCCAGTACGTCCGGGGGCGCCAGTCCACCCGGTCCCGGCCGGACCAGTCGCGCAGCCAGCCCCAGGAGCCCTCGGTGCCGTTCGAGGTGGTGACCTTGAGCTGCTTCTCGACCTCGGCCCGGTTCCTGACGGGGTGGTCGAAGACCAGGGAGATCGGCTGGGCGATGCCCACGGTGGTGGCCCCGCCCGGCCGCCAGTCGACCTTGTTGACCTTCCCGGCCGGGGCGGTGGTGAAGGCGGCCGTGCTGCTACCCGCCGTGCCGCCCGCGCTCCGGGTCGCCGTCCTCACCTCGTACGCGGCCCCGGGGGCGGCCTTGCGGCCGGAGGTCCAGGTCCGGCCGTCGGCGGCGACCTCGCCGGGGAGCGTACGGCCGTCGGCGGCGGTGACGGTCACCGAGGTGAGCGTGCCGCCGATGGCGGTGACCCGTACCGGCCCGCCCGCCGGGACCTGGTTTCCGGCGGGCGTCACGGCGACGGTCACGGGGCGGTCCCCGGCGCCCGGCGACGCCGTGGCGGCCGCCGAGGTCCCCTTGGCGTCCCCGGCACCCGTGGTGCCCGTGGTCTCCGTGGTGCCGGAGGAGCAGGCGGCGAGCGGGGCCAGCAGGGCGGCGGCCAGGAGGGCGACGGGGAGGCGTGCGGCGGAGAGGCCGGGGCGGGCCAGGGAGATACGGGAGCGGTCCGTACGGGAGGCGTCCGTACGGGAGCTGTTCGTACGGGACAGCGACGCGCGTGACAGGAACGCGCGTGACACGGACGTGTGCGACAGGGACGTGTGTGGCGGACGGGACAACGGGACCTCCGGGCATCACGGAAGAGGCGTTCGGTGCAGGTGATGCGGTGACTGTAGAGCCGGGAAACCCGAGGTCAGAGGGGGTTGGGGCGATGTGACGGCGACTGGTGAAGAACGGTCATGGTCCGGTCACATTCGCCGGACGGAGCGGTCATGGAGCGCTGTGAGCATCCTCCGCATCCCCGTGGAAGCGCGGGGAGCCGCCCCCGCCGGAGGCCCGGGGAACCGTCCCGCCGGAGAGCCGGGGAACCGCCCCGCGAGAGGTCCGGGGAGAAGGAGAGGCCCAGCCCGTGTCAGCGCTGCTCGTACCGCCGCCGCCACCGTCCATACCGTCGCCGTCGGCCGACCCCGTCCGCCCGGTGGGGGATCGCCCCCTCACCCTGTGCGCCATCACCGCGCGGACCTACCGCGCCTTCCTCGCCTCCCCCCGGGGCACGGCCCTCGGCGCCGGGTTCCTCCAGTGCCCGTCCTGGGCCGACGTCAAGGAGGGCTGGCGCGCCCTCCTGCTCGGCTGGGGGCCGGATCCGGAGGCGGGTGAACTGACGGGCGTGGCCATGGTGTTGCTGCGCCAGTTCCCCGGCACCCGCAAGTACTTCGCGTACCTCCCCGAAGGGCCCGTGGCCGACTGGCGCGACCCCGGCGTCGACCGCTGGCTCGGACCGCTGCTGGAGCATCTGCGGCGGGCCGGCGCCTTCGCCGTACGCATCGGGCCCTCGCCCGCCTACCGGCGCTGGGACGCCGCCCTGCTCAAGCCGCTCACCGGCCCGGGGCGGCGCCTGGGCGACGTCCTGGCCAGCGAGGTCGACCCGCTCGGCACCGCCGTCGCCGAGCGGCTGCGGGCCCGGGGCTGGAGCCGCTGCGGCGGGGACGGGACCGGGGACGACGGGGGCGGGGACGCCCAGCCCCGGTACGTCTTCCACGTGCCGCTCGCCGGACGCACCACGGACGACCTGTGGTCCGGGCTCAACCAGGAGTGGCGGCGCAATGTGCGCCGGGCGCAGAAGGAGGGCGTGGAGGTGGTCGTCGGCAGCGCGGCGGACCTGCCCGAATTCTGCCGGCTGCTCGCCGTCACCGAGCGGCGGGACGGGTTCCGGCTGGGCCGCTCGCTCGCGTACTACGAACGCCAGTACGCGGCGCTCAACGCCGAGGAGCCGGGACGGATGAAGCTGTACCTCGCCCGCCACCAGGGGGAGATCCTGGCGGCCCACACGCTGATCACGGTCGGCCGCCGGGCCTGGTACCAGACGGGCGCCTCCGCCGACCACCGCCGCGAGGTCCGGCCCTCCAACGCGCTCCAGTGGCGGATGCTGCTGGACGCCCACGCCCTCGGGGCCGACATGTACGACATGCGCGGGGTACCCTCCACTCTCGATCCGGGCGAACGTGCGTACGGTTTGCTGCGGTGGAAGCTCGGCACCGGGGGACGGGTCGTCGAGACGTTGGGGGAATGGGAGAAGCCGTTGGGCGGCAGCGCCAACCACGCGCTTCACCGTGCCTTCCAGGCGTACCTGAAGCGCCGGTGAAGCAGGTGAACCAGCTGAAGCGGGCGCAGACGGGGGACGCGGTCCGGGCCGGGGCGCCGCCGACGGCCGCGCCGACGGTGTCGGCCCCGCGCGGCAGCGCCGTCATGGCCGCCGGTTCCGTCGTCGCCCGCGCCACCGGCTTCGGCCGCTCCGCCGTGGTCGCGGCGGCCATCGGCACCATCGGGCCGACCGCCGACGGCTACGCGGTCGGCAACGCCCTGCCCACCGTCGTCTACATGCTGCTCATCGGCGGCGCGCTGAACGCCGTCTTCGTGCCCGAGCTGGTCCGGGCCGCCAGGCAGCACCCCGACGGAGGCCGCGCCTACACCGACCGGCTGGTCACCGTCTGCGTCCTCGCGCTGCTCGCCCTCACCGCGACCGCCGTCTGGGCCGCCCCCGCGATCGTCGGCGCGTACACCGGCTACACCGGCCGGCAGGCGGCCCTGACCGTCGCGTTCGCCCGCTCCTGCCTGCCGCAGATCCTCTTCCTCGGGCTGTTCACGCTGCTCGGCCAGATCCTCAACGCGCGCGGCCGGTTCGGCGCGATGATGTGGGCGCCGGTCCTCAACAACGTGGTCGTCATGGCCGTCTTCGGCCTCTACCTGGCGCTCGCCCTCGGTACGGGGCCGGGGGCCACGCCCTCCGCCGCCGGGACCGCGCTCCTCGGCTGGGGCACCACCGCGGGCATCGCCGTCCAGGCCCTCGCCCTCGTCCCGGCGCTGCGCGCGGCCCGCTTCCGCTGGCGCCCCCGGTTCGACTGGCGCGGCAGCGGGCTGACCCGCCCCCTGCGCTCGGCCGGGTGGCTGGTGCTGCTGGTCCTGGCCAACCAGGCCGCGTACTGGGTCACCACCCGGCTCGCCACGGCCGCCGGAAGCGCGGGCGGCCCCGGCTTCGGCGCGTACACCAACGCGTACGTCCTCTGGGTCGTCCCGCACGGCATCGTCACCGTCTCCGTGGTGACCGCCCTCCTGCCCCGGATGAGCGCGGCGGCCGCCGACGGGGACACCGGCGCGGTCCGGCACGACGTCTCGCACGCCCTGCGCGTCAGCGCCGCCGCCGTCGTCCCCGCCGCCTGCGCGCTGCTCGCGCTCGCCCACCCGCTGATGGCGCTCGTCTTCGGGTACGGCAGGACCAGCGCCGCCGACACCGCCGCGATGGCCTTCGTCCTCATGGCCTTCGCGCCGGGACTCGTCGCCCTCTCCGGGCAGTACGTGCTCTCCCGGGCCTTCTACGCGCTCTCCGACACCCGCACCCCGTTCCTCCTCAACCTGGTGATCGTGGCCCTCAACGCCGGGCTCTCCCTGGCCGCCGCCCATCTGCTGCCCGCCCGCTGGGCGGTGACCGGCATGGCCGCCGCGTACTCCCTGGCGCTCTGCGCGGGATGGGCGGTGACGGCGCGGGTGCTGAGCCGCCGGCTCGCCGTCGTACGCCCGCTGCGCGCCTCGGCGGCGGCGCGCGCCCACGGACGGCTGCTGCTCGCCGCCGTCCCCGCCACCGCGCTGGGCCGCCTCGCGGCCGCGGGCGCGGCACCGGCGGGGGCCCCGGTCGCCGCAACCGCCGGGGCGGCCGCCGTCGTGCTCACCTTCGCCCTGCTCGCCCGCCCGCTGGGGCTCGCCGAAGCGGACGCGCTGCTGACGCGCGTACGCCGACGGGTCACCCGGGTCCGGACCCGTACCCGCTCCTGACCACCACCCCCACCCCCCAGGGAGAACCACCGATGTCCCGCGTGCTCCTCATCGAGGACGACCCCTCCGTACGCGAAGGGGTCGAACTCGGGCTGCGCCGCCGCGGCCACGACGTCCGGGCGACCGCCACCGGCGAGGCCGGACTCGCGGCGCTGGCCGAGTTCCGCCCCGATCTGCTGCTGCTGGACCTGATGCTGCCCGGCATGAACGGCGTCCAGGTCTGCCGCCGGGTCCGCGAGCAGAGCCAGCTGCCGATCATCATGCTCACCGCGCGCGGCGACGACTTCGACGTGGTCGTCGGGCTGGAGGCCGGGGCCGACGACTACATCGTCAAACCGGCCCGTACGGAGGTGATCGAGGCCCGCATCCGTGCCGTGCTGCGCCGCATGGACGACAGCGGTCCGGGCCGCCCGGCCATCGAGGCGTACGGCGAACTCACCATCGACCGCGTCGGGTTGACGGTCTCCAAGGCGGGCCGCCCGCTGGCGCTCGCCCCCTCGGAGCTGCGGCTGCTGCTGCACCTGACCGCCGCCCCCGAGCAGGTGTTCAGCAGGCAGCAACTCCTCGAACACGTCTGGGAGCACACGTACCACGCGGACGCCCGGCTGGTCGACGCCTGCGTGGCCCGGCTGCGCGGCAAGGTCGAGGACGAGGTGGGCAGCCCCCGGTACGTCCAGACGCTGCGGGGCTTCGGCTACCGCTTCGGACCGCTGTGAGCACCGAGGCCCGTCCGGCGGGCGGTGCTCCGTCCGGCGCCCGTACGGCGGGCGCCCGCACGCGGTCCGCCCGCACGCCCGGCGCCCGGCGGCCCCGTTCGCGGGTGCGGGCGTTCGGTCTGCGGACCCGGCTGCTGGCCGCCTTCCTCCTGGTGGCGGCCGTCAGCGCGGGCACGACGGCCACGCTCACCTACCGGGAGGCCCGCAGCGCGCTGCTGAAGACCGCCCAGGACACGGCGGTCTCGACCTTCCGCGAACACGTCCAGCAGACGGGCTTCGCCCTGCCCCTGAAGGGAGAGGGGGAGGAGCGGGAGGGGATGGAGCAGTTCCTGCGCGACCTCGCCCGCAAGGGCAAGCCGCGCCCGTGGGTGGTGTTCGCCGAGTACGGTTCGGTCCGCGTCTCCTCGGGCGAGAGCCCCGTCTCGACCGTCGTCACCCCCGAACTGCGCCGCGCCGCGCTGGCCAACCCGTACGGCCACTTCGAGCGGGTCGTCAAGGACGGCGTCCCCTATCTGACGATCGCCATGCCGACCGTCTTCAGGACCGGGCCGTACAGCGTGCTGCCCAGCGGGCTCGTGCTGTACGCCGTCATGCGGATGACCGACGAGCAGGTCAACGTCGACGCCCTCCTCACGGCCGCCCGCGACGGAGCCCTGCCCGGTCTCGCCGTCGCGCTGGTCCCCGGGCTGATCGCCGCGCGCAGCGTGCTGCGTCCGGTACGGGAGCTGAGCCAGGCGGCCCGGAGCATGGGCAGCGGCCGGCTCGACACCCGCATCCCGGTGCGCGGCAACGACGAACTGGCGGACATGGCCCGTACCTTCAACGGCTCGGCGCGCCAACTGGAGGACTCCGTGCATGAGTTGCGGGAGGCGGAGGCGCGGGCCCGCCGGTTCGCCTCCGACGTCTCGCACGAACTGCGCACCCCGCTCGCCGGGATGCTCGCCGTCACCGAGGTGCTGGACGAGGGCGCGGACGCGGACCACCTGGACGCCGACACCGCCCGCGCGGTCCGGCTGGTCAGCGCGGAGACCGGGAAGCTCGCGGTGCTCGTCGAGGACCTGATGGAGATCTCCCGCTTCGACGCCCGCGCGGCCGAGCTGAACACCGACGAGGTCGATGTGGCCGAGGCCATCCGCAAGACCCTCCAGAACCGGCACTGGCACGAGGACGACCGGATCCGCGCCGACCTCCCCGCCGGCATCCGGGCCCGGCTCGACCCGCGCCGCTTCGACGTGGTGGTCGCCAACCTGGTCGGCAACGCCCTGCGGCACGGCGGCGCGCCGGTGACCGTACGGCTGCGCACCGAGGAACGTTCCTCCGGGGCGACGGTGTTGACCGTGGAGGTGGCGGACCGGGGCCCCGGCATCCGCCCCGAGGCGATCCCGTACATCTTCGACCGCTTCTACAAGGCCGACGCGGCCCGTACCCGCTCGGCGGGCAGCGGGCTCGGCCTCGCGATCACCTCGGAGAACGTGCTGCTGCACGGCGGAACGATCCGCGCGGGGAACGGGCCGGAGGGCGGGGCGGTCTTCACGGTCGCGATCCCGCTCCGGGCGGAGGGGACGGACGATGCGGCGTAACAGCAGCGGTGCGCGCGGGCGTTGGTCGGAGGGGGCGGGCGATGGGGCGTAACAGCGGTGGTTCGCAAAGGCGTTGGGCGGCACCGGCAGCCGTCCTGGTGGTCGCCCTCCCGCTGCTCGGCGGCTGCGGGATCCGGGGCACCGACGTCATCGAAGCGGGCGGCCCGGCGACCGTCGAGGCGTTCTACAACCGCGAGGACGACATGATGCTCTTCTTCCGCGCCCCCGACGGGGCGGTGCGGCCCGTGATCCGGACGGTCCGGCCCCCGGTGGCGTTCGGGGAGGAGTACACCGCCCCCCGCGGCCCCGGGCCCGTACCGACGGAGGAGGTCGTCACGGCGCTGCTCGCCGGTCCCGGCCGGCCGGACCGGGCCGCCGGTCTCACCACCGCGCTCCCCGCCCCCCGTCCCGGCGGAGAGGTCGGCGTCACGCTCGTGGCGGCCGACCGCATCGTGGTCCGCCTCCCGATCGCCCTGAAGGGCCTGGACGCCACGGCCGTCGACCAGTTGAGCTGCACGATCGCCTTCAGCCGGGACCCGGCCGGGCGTTTCGTCGTCGAGCTGGAGGGCCGGGACGGCACCTCCCGCTCCAGCACCTGCCCCCTCGCGTCGGTCGACTTCACCGGCTCCGGCACCCCCGGGAACGCCCCCACGCGGACCCCGGACCCGGCGGGGGCCACCCCGCCGTGAGGGCCGGTCAGCCGTGCGTGCGGGCGGGCGAGGAGACCCTCTCCAGCGCGGCGCGCGGGGCGGCCGCGCGCCGGGCGGCACCCAGGACCGCGTAGCCGAGGAGGCCGCCGAGGGCGTTGGCGATCAGGTCGTTGACGTCGACGGCGCGGCCATTGGCGAATGCGATGTACTGCAGCAGCTGGGTGACCTCGATGCCCAGGCTGACGAGGGCGCAGGCCAGGACCGTGCGGCCCCGGGTGATGCGGGGGAACAGCAGCGGCAGGAGGAAGCCGAGCGGCAGGAACATGATCACGTTGGGGACCATGGTGATGTCGGCCAGGAGCAGCGGGACCGGCTGGATCTGGCCGATCCACTCCGCCTCGTTGCGGTACGCCCCGCCGTGGATCCAGAGCGGGAAGAGGGTGAGCGAGGCGACCGCCGCCGCGTAGAGCGCGGTGACGCACCGCAGCAGCAGCGGGCCGCCGCGCCAGCCGGGGGCGTCGCGCCGGTGGCGTACGAGAGCCACCAGGGCGAAGAGGAGGAGCGCCGGTCCGAGGACGGCGACGGTGGGGATCTTGTACTGGAAGTCCATGGGGAGTCCGTGTGAGGTGGGGGGACCTGCCGGCCCCGGGCGGATCGTCGTGGGGCGATCCTGTCCGCGCGGGACACGGTCGCGGATCTGCCGAAGGACGGAGCCGGCCCCGCCGCCCTACGACTTTCGGCAGAGGGGCCCGCTCACCCCGGATACGTACGCTGCGGGCATGCACTCCCCGCACTTCGGCCGCGGCTCCTCCCGGACGCGCCGTGCCCTGTTCCGCGTCGGTGTCGTCCTCGTCGGGGCCGCGCTGCTCCTCGCCCTGGCCGCCGACCACCGCACGGGTGTCTTCGGCTCCTCCCTCGCGCTCCAGGTCCGGCTCTCGGCGCTCGCGCCCGTGGCGGCGCTGTCGCTCATGGCCGTACGCCGGTGGCGCGGCGACCCGCGGGTGGTGGCCGCGGCCGGGGCGCTGGCCGGGGCCTGGTCCCTCGGGTGCGACGCGTGGATGCGGGCGGTGGCGCAGCGGCCGGGGTCGTCGGCGGGGCACGCGGACGCCTACACCCTCTTCGAGCTCGCCGCGCTCATCGTGGTGCTGGTCCTCACCGTCCGGTACGGGGCCGCCCGGCCCGCCGCCGGGGCGGCCGTCCTGCTCTGCCTGGCCGTGGTCCTGCGGCCGGTGGCCGTACGGGTGACGGAGAACGGGCTGATCCTGGCCGTGTTCTGCACCGTGGCCGTCTGCGCCGGGCTGATCGGGGCGCTGGTCGCCCGGCTGGCCGCTCTCGACCGCCGGCGCCACGCCGAGCAGGTGCGCCTGGAGCAGCGGCTCGCCTTCGCCCGGGACCTGCACGACTTCGTGGCCCACCATGTGACGGGCATCGTGGTGCAGGCCCAGGGCGCCCAGGTCGTCGCCGCGTCCCGGCCGGAGCTGGCCGTCTCGGCGCTGGGGCAGATCGAACGGGCGGGCTCCGAGGCGCTGCGGGCCCTGCGGCACATGGTGAGCGGGCTCCGAGCGGAGGATGCGTTCGCGCCGGGGCCGGCCCCGGGGGACGAGCCCGCCGCGGACGGTGTGGCGGGGCTCCGTACCCTGGTCGCCGCCTTCACCCTGCCCGGCGGCGGCTCGGCCCGCCTGGCGGAGGAGGGCCCCGTCGACCGGCTGCCGGCGGCGGCGGTGGCGGCCGTGCACCGGGTGACGATGGAGGCGCTGACCAACGTACGCAAACACGCCCCGGAGGCCCGCCAGGTGACCGTGACGCTGCGGGCCCTGGCCGGGACGGTGGACCTGGCCGTCGTCGACGACGGCTCGGGCCCCGGCGGGGGCGGGGGGTCGGGCGTGGACGTGAGGCCGGGCGGTGGGCTGGGCGGGCTCCCGGGGCTGGGCGCGGGGCCGGGCGAGGGTGCGGGCGAGGGTGCGGGGCTGTACGGGCTCCCGAGCCGGGATGCGGGGCCGGGCGGTGAGCCGGGTGAGAGTGCGGGGCCGTACGGGCTCCCGAACCTGGACGCGGGGCCGGGCGGCGAGCCGGGGACGGGGGCGGGGCCGTACGGGTTCCCGGGCGGTGAGCCGGGATCGTGTCCGGACGCATCCGCCACGGCGGGGTACGGTCTCATCGGCCTGGAGGAACGCGTCACCGCCGAGGGCGGCGTCTTCCGCGCGGGCCCGGACAGCAGCGGCCACTGGCGGGTGAGCGCCCGGATCCCCTTGGAGAGCGCGTGGAGGGACGGCCCGTGATCCGGGTGCTGCTCGCCGACGACCAGGAGATCGTCCGCACCGGCATGGCCATGATCCTCTCCGCCGAGGACGACATCCAGGTGGTGGCCCAGGCCCGGGACGGCCTCCACGCCCTGGAACTGGCCGCGTCGCACCGGCCGGACGTGGTCCTCATGGACATCCGCATGCCCCGCCTGGACGGGCTGGACGCCCTGCGCCACCTCACCCGGCCCCACGCCGCGCACCGGCCGCAGGTCGTGATGGTCACCACCTTCGACGACGAGGACTACCTGACCCGCGCGGTGGCGGCGGGGGCGGCCGGGTTCATCCTCAAGGACTCCGGCCCCCGCCTGCTGGCCGAGGCGGTCCGGGCGGCGGCGGCCGGTGACTCCCTGGTGAGCCCGTCGATCACCGTACGGCTGCTGAGGCGGCTCCGTACGGCTGCTCCCGCCCCGGGCTCCGCTCCCGCCCCGGGCTCCGTTTCCGCCCCGGGGGCCGCTGCCGCCCGGCCCGGCGCCGCCCACCTCTCACCGCGCGAGCGGGAGGTGGTCGTGCTGCTGGCCGAGGGGCTGACCAACGCCGAGATCGCCACCGCCCTCTCCATCACCGTGGGCACGGTCAAGACCCATCTCACCAACGTGCAGGCCAAGCTCGGCGCGCGGAACCGGGTGGAGACCGCGGCCTGGGCGTGGCGCAACGGGATTGCGGGACAAGGGACTTGACCAGGATGGGCGGGCGCCGTGGCGTCGGCCCGCGGAAACTCCGTTGACGCCCCCGAGGGGCACGCTGTTAGCGTTCGGACCTCGTTCCACCGGATTCCGTACATCTCCGGGCTCTCCGCCCCGGAGGAGAGGGTGTTCTATGACCCGGCCCGCGCCGAGTGCGCCTCACCGCACCGCGTAACCGTCCGCCGTTTCCCGCTGCCCGCCCGTCGTCCGGGGGGCCGCTGCCGGACGTGCCCTCCGGTGCCCTGAACCGAGGCCACTCGGCCTGCTCTTGCTGTCATGACCCATTCCCCAGCAAGGAGCACCCCGGGTGTCCAGCCACACCGACCGCACCAGCACCGCCCTCGGCCTCACCACCTTCGCCTGCACGTGGTGCGGGCTGACCGTGTCCGCGTACGCCGCCGACGGCGAGCCGCGCAACCACTGCCCGTCCTGCCTGCACTCCCGGCATGTCCTCGACCACGTCGAGGGCGGCCCGAGCGACTGCGAGGGCCGGATGCCGGCGATCGCCATCGCCGTGCTCCGCACCGGGGACTGGATGGTGATCCACCGCTGCGTACGCTGCGACGAACTGACCTCGAACCCGGTCCGCACCGACGACAACCAGCTCATCCTGATGCGCATGGCGGTCCGGCCGCTGGCCCAACCGCCGTTCCCGCTCGAAGCGTTCGGAACTCTCTGACCGCCCGACCGGAAGGGAACACCGCCATGTCACGCCGTAACACCAGCCGGGGCCGGTCCCGGCGCCCGCAACGCCACAAGGACGTCCTGCACGCCCGGGGCGGCCACCGGGCCGCCGACTTCCGGTGCGCGTCCTGCCGTCTGGACGTCCCGCTGACCGCCCCCGGCACCGCTCACCGCAACCACTGCCCCACCTGCCTGGCCAGCCTGCACGTCGACCGCCGGATACCCGGGGACCGGGATGCGGACTGCCGTGGCCGGATGGAGGCGCTGGGGCTGTCCGTCCGCCCGGACGGAGAGTGGATGATCATCCACGAGTGCGTCTCCTGCGGCGAGTTGAGCGTCAACCGCATCGCCGGTGACGACAACCCGCTCGCCCTGGTCCGCCTCGCCCTCCGCCCCCTCGCCGACGCCACGGCCGCCGGGCGCGCCCTGCTCACCCTGTGAGCGGGGCCCGGGCGCGGGGCGAGCAGCCGCACTCCCCGCGCCCGGGCCCCGCGCCGGAAGGGCCCCGACCACGGTCGTGAGCGGCTCGACCGGCCGCCGGGGCGGTCCGGCAACCACGTCGGGCGGCCCGACCGGCCACCGGAAGCGGCGAGCTGGCCACCGGGCCGCGGCCGATCGGCCACCGGGCGCGCCTACCAGCCGAACAGCCACCGGGCGCGGCGAGATGGCCACCGAGAGGAGGCGGCGGCCCGACAACCACCCTGACGGCCGACCGGCCACCGGAAGCGGCGGGACAGCCACCGGGCCGCGGCCGACCAGCCACCGGGCGCGGCCGACCAGCTACCGGGCCGCGGCACCGACCCGATGGCGCCGCCCGGCTCGGCACGGTGGCGTAACGGTCCACCGACACCCCATGGAGGCCGGGCCGTCAGGCGGACGCACCGCTGTCGACGACGAGGTCGGTCCCGACCGCGGCACCGGCAGCGTCCGAGGCGAGGTGGAGCACCGCGGCCGCCACCTCCTCGGCCTCCGCGACCCGGCCGAGGGGGTTCTCCGACTTCACCCGCTCGGCGCGCTCGGCCTCGGTCTCGCCGGGCAGCAGGGACATGGGCGCGGCGGAGGCCCCCGGGCTGACCGCGTTGATGCGGATGCCCTGGTGGATGTGGTCGAGGGCGGCGGACCGGGTCAGGGCGGAGACGGCGGCCTTGGAGGTGATGTAGGCGGCGGCGTTCTGGATCCGCAGGTGCGCACCGAGGTTGGAGGAGATGTTGACGATGACACCACCGCCGTTCTCCTTCATATGGGCGATCTCGTGCTTCATGGCCAGCCAGACACCGGTGACGTTGGTCCGCAGCACCGCGTCCCAGTCCTCCTCGCTGACCTCCCCGACCGGCCCGGCGCCGCGGAATATCCCGGCGTTGTTGACGGCGATGTCGAGCCCGCCGAAGCGGCTGACGCTCTCGCGTACGAGATCACGGACCCGCCCGGAGTCGGTGACGTCCACCGTGACCGCAGCGGCTCCACCACCGCCCGCCTCGATGAGCCGGACCGTCTCGTCGAGGGAGGCGGCGGTGCGGCCGGCGGCGACCACGGAGGCGCCCTCGGCGGCGAAGGCGAGCGCGATGGCGCGGCCGAGACCGGAGCCGGCGCCGGTGACGAGGACGGTCCTGCCGGTGAAGCGGCGGTTCATGAGCGGAACTCCTTATGACTGAGGCAAAATACTGGACTGATCGATCCACTATCCGGGCAGACGGCCTCCATCTCAGGGTGTGCCCCTCACTCCAGCAGGCTCAGGGCCTGCTCGACCGCGTCCCGTACCCGGGCGGTGTCGCCGGACGCCTTGCCGACCACCCGGACCCCCTGCAGCAGGACGAGCACCATACGGGCCAGCGCGCGCGGATCACGCCCCTCGGCCAACTCGCCCTGGGCCTGCGCCCGTACGAGAGCGGAGTGCAGCAGCGTCTCGAACCGGTCCCAGCTCGACCCGACCCGCCGGGCCGACGCCGCTTCGTGCGGGGCCAGTTCGACGGCCGTGTTGGTGACCAGGCACCCCTTCAGCCGCACGTCCTCCGATCCGGCCTCCACCGCGAACCGCCGCACCACCGCCCGCACCGCGGGCAACGCGTCCCCCGGCTGCGACAACTCGTCGAGCAGCACCGCGTCCCGCCCCTCGGCGTACCGGTCCAGCGCCTTCAGGTACAGCTCGTGCTTGTTCCCGAAGGTGGCGTAGATGCTGGCCCGCCCGATGCCGAGGTGCTCGACGAGATCGGCGATCGACGTCGCCTCGTAACCGCGCCGCCAGAACAGCTCAAGGGCCGACTGCAACGCGGCATCCGGATCGAACTCCTTGGTCCTG
This sequence comes from Streptomyces araujoniae, assembly GCF_050871195.1. Classification (NCBI taxonomy): domain Bacteria; kingdom Bacillati; phylum Actinomycetota; class Actinomycetes; order Kitasatosporales; family Streptomycetaceae; genus Streptomyces; species Streptomyces araujoniae. The sequence goes on along the minus strand of NZ_CP194070.1, from coordinate 3,657,750 downwards.
GCCACACCGAGGACCGTAGTCCAATCAAGAACGATCGATCAAGAAAACCTCACGGAGACGCGATGTGACCCACAACACGCACACACGACAGATGACTTCGCCTCCCCCTCCCGGTCACCCCTTCGAGGAAGCATCACTCCCGTCCGACGACGACCCGACCAGGAACCGGAGACCCTCATGACCGACGCAGTGAAGGGCCCCGCCAGCTACTTCCCGTCCATCGAGAAGAAGTACGGCCGCCCGATCGCCGAGTGGAAGGACCTCATCCGCGCCTCCCCGCTGACCAAGCACATGGAGCTGGTCAACTGGCTCAAGTCCGAACACGCCCTCGGCCACGGCCACGCCAACGCCCTCGTCGCCCACACCCTCGCCGAGGACAAGGCCGGGTGACCTGACCCGCTCACCCATTCCCGTAGTCCTCGATCAGTCGGGCCACGAGCCGGTGGAGCGCCGGAGGATCGTCGAGGACCACGAGGTCCCGCAGGCGGGTCGATTCCGCCGCCTCGGGGCCGCAGTACAGCACCGTCGTCTGCGCGAGGGAGAAGTCGCTCGCCTCATCGACGCCGACGTCCGCAGCCGGCCCACGCCTGCGTCCCGGTACCTGGTTGGTGGTACGACAGCCGTCGTCCGCAAGCTCCCGACCCCGCCGCCGGCCTCCGATGGATCCGCCCGAGAGAGGCAGTGACGTAGACAGGGCCCCTGTTCGAAAGCCGGACCCTGTCTGCTGACGCCCTAAGAACCCGAGACGTGCTCGTGGAACTCGGGGGCATCCCACTGGCCGAACGGGGTGCCCACGGCATTGTTCTCGAAGTCGAGGGGCACGTCGTTCGACAGGCCGAGGGGGTTGGTCGGCTCGGGGTCGGCTGCGGCCGCCAGGCCGGCGCTGCCGAGAAGGGCAGTGGCCGCGAGGGCGGTGGTGATGAGGGCGGTGCGTACGCGCATGCTCGCCTCCAGGCCGGAAGGATGGCTGCGCACGGCCAACGGCGCCGCCGTGCAGACGGTTACGGACGATCCCCCCCCCCCGCATGGCCGACGGCACGGTCACGCCACACTCTGGTGAACCATCCCAGGCCGAGCGATGAGCCGAACAACGAGCAAGCCCCGGATCTCTGATCCGGGGCTTCTTCGTGGAGCGGGTGACGAGAATCGAACTCGCGCCCTGAGCTTGGGAATCAGCGGTCCTTACGTTGCTGCAGAGGCTCCGACATGCGATTTCGGGGTGGGCAGATCAATGGCTCCCGGTCTCTGGGAGCCATATCCGACCGCTGTTGTCCGCTCCGCTGGGCACGGATGGGGCACGAGCAGAGGGGCAAGGGGTCCTCATGACCAAGCCGAGCAGTCCTCCAGCGAGATCTCCGCGATGGCCGCGTCCGTCACAGTCTCCAGGTTCGGGACGTAAGGGCGAACATCAGGAAGAGGGGTGCAGAAGGTGACGTTCGAGGTGAGCAGGGCCTCCTCGGTATCGGCGAAGGAGAGGGAGACATACGCCTTGACCTGAGTGTCGCGGAACTCCTCCTGTGCCTTCCTGAGGCAGGCGCACGCATACGCCAGGCATCTCCGGACGAGAAGGGGCGTGCGTTCACCCGGTGCGGCCGGGAGGTCGTAGTCGGTCATTCCCCTCCCGTTGATCGTTGTCTCCTCCGCGAGCCGGTCGACGTAGGTGCCAGATGTTTCCGGACGGAGATCGGTCAGTACGCGCCCACCGGCGGCTGTGACGGACCACCCGCGCTCCACAACTTCACGGAACATGGGGGGGATATCTTGATCGCTCAGGTTGGTGATCTCTGTCGTCCGCAGGATCTCCCGCATCCGAGGGTTACTCCGCATGCTTATCCCTCGCCGAGTGCGGCGAGCCCCTTTCTGATCCCTGCGATGAAGCCCGGATTGTTTCCGACGGCTTTCTCGACGCTGCGTGGAAGCCCTTCGAATTTTCCGGTCTCGAAGTCGTACTGGTACTTCGCGCCCTTGTTGCTCTGGTCCTGGAAGTGGAGCTGCCCCGGTCGTCCGCCGGGGTCCGGGTTTTCCACGTCGATCCGGTACGGCCCGTGGTTCCACAACGTCTTGCTGGTGATCTGCGTGCCGTTGGCCCCGATCATCCCCTTGGCGTCAGGGTCCTTGACGCCGTAAAGCTCGCGATTCCCCTCGATTCGCCTCTCGACGACGTCAGGGTGATAGGGGTCCCTCTCAAAGCCCGGTGACGAGGTGTAGCCCTCGCGGAGAGGGTCGTACGGGGCGAGGCCGAGCGGGTCGCACCACCGATAGGGGTTGTGGACGTAGGCGACCGGGTTGGGAGCGGGTCCGAGACCGAGCGGGTCCGGAGTGAGGTAGCGGGCGGTTTCCGGGTCGTAGTGGCGGTTGACGTTGTAATGCAGACCCGTTTCCGGATCGTGGTACTGGCCGGGAAGGCGCAGTGGGGTGTGAGCGGTGCTGTCCCTCGCCCAGGTGGTCGTTCCCCAGAGAGAGCTCCGCGTGCGCCAGGCGAGATCGCCGGACTCGTCGATCAGCTCCGTCGGTGCGCCGATCAGATCGGTGACGATGGCGAAGTACCGTTGATCGATGGTCGACTGGGCGGCGTCCCCGGCCAGGATGCGCTCGCTCTGTGCCAGTGGCCGCACTCCTTGGTGGTCCCACGTCAGGGCGACGGTGTGGGGCATGTCCGTCGAGGTGGTGGTCTGCTCGCAGAGGGTGAAGCCGTCCCAGGTGAACCTGGTCTCCTCGACCACGGTCTGCCCGTCGTCGCCCAGCCGCTGCTTGCGGGTACGCCGCCCCAACGCGTCGTACGCGTAGCGCCAGCGAGTGCCGTCCGGGGTGACGGCCTCCGTGAGGCGGTCCTCGGCGTCCCAGGTGTACCGCCACGTGTCGGGTTTCCGGGACAGCCTGGTCCTCTGCCGCAGGGTGATGCGGCCGAGCGCGTCGTGTTCGTAACGGGTGTCTCCCGCACGTGTGACGACAGTGCCCTCGTAGGAGCGGGAGCCGTTGGCTGCGCCGCCCGCTTGGGACGGCGGCCACGAAGCCGCCGTCTGGTTGCCGGCCGAGTCGTACGCGTACGTCTCTCTCCAGTCCGCCGCGGTGACTGCGGTTACTCGGCCTGCCGCGTCCAGCCGGAACGACCTCCCGCCACGTGCGGTGTCGTCCAGACCTAGGAGATGTCCGTCCGGCCGGTAGCTGTAAGTGCGACTGATGAGCGTTCGGGTGGCGTTGACGAAGCGCTCGGCACAGAGACGGCCTGCTTCGTCGAAGCTCGACGTGAGCGTCACCATGTCACCGAAGGAACGCTCGCGTTCGCGGCCGTTCGCGTCGTAGTCGAAGGCGATCCGATGACCGTCTGTGGTGAGATGGGCGAGACGGTCCGCGTCGTCGTACCCATAGGTCGTGAGCCGCCCCGTGGGAGTGACGCGGCGGCTGCGGCGGCCCCGGGCGTCGTAGGCGTACGTCATGACCTGACCGTCGACCATTTCTGTCTTGACCCGGCCCGATCGGTCGTACTGGTAGATCAGCTCGCTCTGCGGGGCGGCGGCCCGGATCATGCGCCCGGCCTTGTCATAGGCGTACGTCGTGATCTCTCCCGCCACGTTCTTGCGGATCACGCGGCCCAGCAGATCGTGCTCGTAGTCCACCCTGCCACCCAGCACGTCGGTCCGGCTGGTCACCTGACCGGCCGGGTCGACGCCGTACGCAAGGGTGCGACCGTCGAAATCCGTCTCGGCTGTCAGCCGCCCAGCCGGATCGTAGGTGTACGACCAGGCCAGGCCCTGCGGGTTGACGACCGTTGTCAGACGCAGATCGGCGTCGTGGACGAATGTGTGGCGGGTGCCGTCCGGTCCTGTGCGGGCGGAAAGCAGGTCGAAGTGGGTGTACTCGAAACGGCTTGTACCGCCCGCGGGGTCGGTGTGGGTGAGACGGTTGCCCTCACCGTCATAGCTCCAGCTCTCCAACACACCGCCGGGGCCCGTGCGTCGAGCCAACTCGCCGTTGGCCGTCCACTCGAACTCCGTGACGGCTCCCAGCGGATCCTCCATCCGTACGGGACGGCCGAACGCATCCAACTCAAAGCAGGTCGTGGCCCCGAGCGGATCGGTCACACGGAGGGGGGATCCTGCGGAATCACACTGGACCTCCGTCACGGCCCCCAGCGCGTCCGTGACGGAGACGTACCGGCCGTGGTTGTCGTACGAGTAGCGCGTGGTGTGACCGGACGGGCCGGTGAGCGCGACGCGGTTGCCTCGGTCGTCGAACTGCTGTTGCCAACGGGTGCCGTCCGCAAGGGTGTAGGTGGACCGAAGACCCGTCGCGTCCCGCTCGCTGTGAAGTTCGCTGCCGTCGGGGCGGACGACGGTGGTGAGGCGCCCTTCGCTGTTATGGATGAAGGAGGTGGTACGGCCCAGCGGATCGGTACGGGACACCAGGTTGCCGTGCGTGTCGTACGCGAAGCGGCTGGTGTGCCCGAGCGGGTCCGTGGAGGCCACGACGCGGCAGTGGCCGTCGATGAAGTAGCTGGTGGTGTGCCCCTGCGCGTTGGTCAGCGTGGTCAGGCGGTGGCCGGTGGCCGGATCCGGTTCGCTGTAGTCGATGACGACCTGCAGATGTCCGTGCTCGCCGCCTTCAGCGATGACGCGGTCGCGGTCGTCGTAGGCATAGTCGTAGCGACGACGGTTGGAGTCGATCCAGGCCGTGATCCGGCGGTGGTCGTCGTACGTGAACGTGAGGGTGGCGCCGGAGGGCTTGGTGACGGTCGTGAGGTTGCCCTCTGTGTAGCCGTAGGACCTGACGGGGAGCGCCGCCCCGTCCTTGTCCCGCAGGGACACCCCGGTGACCCGCGCTTCGACGGTGGCCAGGACGAGGTGGTAGCCGGCGGAATGTACCAGCGCCAGGGGTGTGCCGTCGTCGGCCCGATCGAAGCTGATGGTGTTGCTGTTACGGTCGCCGATCTGGATGAGCCAGGCGGTTCCGTCCTGACCGGGCTCTGCTCCGTGAGGGGCGGCGAAGTGCTTGGTCAGACGGTTGCCGGGGTCGGTGAGGGTGTAGTCGCCGGCCTCGTCGCGGCTCAGGGTGCTCCGTGAGGTCCCGGAGTCCGGCAGCGTGGTCGTCCCCGGCACGGGGTGCGGGTACGTGACCAGCAGGCCGTCGGCGGTGACGTGGATGACTCCGCCGGCATCGACCTCCAGGCGCTCGTCGACGGTGGAGGACCAGGAGGGGCCGAAGAAGCGTCCGACGGTGTACCCGGACTCGAAGCGACGCGTGAATGTCAGGGGCAGTACGCCGGGGAGCCTCACGTCGGTCTGAGGAAGGAACATGCGGCCGGAGGCGAGGTCGACCGGGTCGGTTCCCCCGCTGGTGCGCTCGCTGTCAGGCCGGTTGTGGGTTCCTTCGGGTGAGCGGTTCTCCAGCTTGCGGGCGTCGGAGGCGATGTCGGCGGCCTCCTTCACCACCCGCGCACCCTTGACGCCTGCCCCGGCGCCGCCGGTGGCAACGGTGAGAGCGGCATCGGGCAGGAGCCGGCCGAAGCCTTCGGCGGGGTCCTTCATGAAGTCGTCGAGCATCTGCTTGCCGGTGCCCCAGGGGTCGTTGGCGACCCGGACGAGCCCGGCGGCGGTGTTGTTGAGCGCGAGCCCGTACTCGGCGGGGTGGGTGATGTTGTACAGATCCATGGGATTGACGCTGCGCGCGAAGGTCAGAATGCCTGCCGCGCCCTTGACGACGCCGCCCGCGAGATGGGTCTTGATCACCTGGTACTCGGCGAGCCCGTCCATGGCCTGCTCGGCGTAGCGCGGCTTCTGAGGGGCGGCGTCCCGGGCCGCGGTCACGGCCTTGCGGGCAGTCTCGGCGGCGGTGTTGCGCTGTTTGCGTGCCTCGGCGAGCAGCTCCTGGGCTTCCTTCATCCGCCCGGTGCCCGGATCGCTGAAGGTGCCCGGCTTGGGCGGCAGGGTGGAGGGGTCGCGCTCGTCGGCGGGTTTGGCGTTGTAGGCGTCGACGGCCTTGTTGTACGTGGTCGTCTTCTCGTTGTACGCGTCCCGGGCCTCCTCCGACGCCTTGGTCCCGGCCTTCCACTTGTCGATCGCGGTCTGCGCCTGCCCCTGGGCCCACTCCACGGTCCCCGCGAAGGCGTCGAGAGCGGCGGCCGCCTTCTCGAAGGCGTCGGCGGCCTTGAACCACTTGGGCGGCTCGACCGATACGGAGTTGCGGAACGCGTCCGCCGCCTGACCCTTGAGCGCGGACGAGTCCACTCCCTTGAGCCCGCCGCCGACCTTGTCGAACGCGCCCTGGAGCTTACGGAGGTGGGTTGCGGTGGACCGGATCTCGGACGGGCTGCCGTAGATGAGCTTGGTCTTGTCCTCGGTCTGCCCGAGGTCCATCTCGTCGACCTCGGCGCCCATCCGGTTCGCCACCGACCGGGACTTCTCCCGGACCCAGTCCGCCCCGGACTCCCAGCCGGCGCCCTCCAGCCGGTCGCCGGTCCAGTTCCCGGCGTCCTCGACCCGGTCACCCACCCACTCGACACCGTCCTCGACCACGTCCTCGACGACATCGGGCGTGAGGTCCCGGACGAAATCCCCGATCCCCATGGCCTAGTTCCCCCCGTCCTGCTGCTGTTGGGCCCGCTCCTCCGGTGAAGGCCCGAACGCCTCGTCCACGGACCGGTCGAACGCGTCCTGGTCCACGCCGAACATCTCGTTCAGCTGGTCCGCCTGACGTCCTCCGTTCCCCTCGGTGACGAGCGCCCTCCCGGTGTCCTTCCAGGTCTGTCCGGCCTCGTCCGATGCCCGCTCGAACGACTCGCGGCTGTAGTCCGGACTCAGGTAGTCCGGGGTGAACACATCGCCCCAGTCCTGCTGGACGATCTCGTCTTCCGAGGCATGCGGATTCCCCACACCCGCGTTCACGGCGATCTTGAACATCCCGTGGACGTACTGGTCCTCCTCCCACACGATCCCCGCCGCGAGCCCCAGCTTCGCCGCGATGGCGTTGGCGTCCTGGACCAGCGCGCGGACGCCCCACTCCCACCGCTCGCAGAAGTCCTCGAAGTCCACCGACAGCCCGTGGTGACCGGCTTCCATCCCGGTCATCGACAGGTCCGAGAGCCCCTTGCCGAGCACCGCGCCGGTACCGGTACCGATCTCCCTCAACTCGGCAACGGCCTCACGCAGCCCGCTGGTGATCTGCTGAACGCTGACCGGATCGACGTTGAGGTCTTCCGCCCCCGTACCGCTCACCGGTGCTGCCCCTCGCCCGGGACATCCGCGTCGACGGCGACGGCATCCGGCACGATTCCCACCACCGGCGGAAACAGCATCGACCCGTCCGGGTCGGCCACGTTCACCGCGACCCCGGCCGGGACCCCCATGGCCGGGATGACCTCATCCAGCAACCGAGCCCCCCGGAACACGGCATACTCCCAACTCCGCGAGGCGACCCCGGCCCCCTCCACCACAGCCCGCTCCTCCGCGAACCGGCCCAACGCCGCCTCATCGGTGAACCCGCACACCCACCGCACCCCACCGAACTCCGCGGTCCACAGCCCACCACGGTCGAACGGCACCAGCACCAACGCCCGCCGCAGCTCACCCACCAAAGCCCTCGGGTCACCGACCCCGGCCCTCCGCTCGGCTATCCGCTCCACCAGCGCTGCCCCGTCACCCACCGGAAGCCTCCCCCGTACGCGAGTCGTCGCCCTTCACTTCCGCACACGCTAGGACACCACGTCCACCCGCAACCACGTGGTTCCAGCCGTCCCCACAGCCTCCACACCACGGACCGCCGCCGAACACGAAGAAGGCCCCGGTCGGAGACCGGGGCCTTTCTGAAAGAGCGGGTGACGAGAATCGAACTCGCGCTCTGAGCTTGGGAATCAGCGGCGCCTGGGCTACCAGATGGGATCTGACCTGCGCTTTCCTGCGAGGAAGTTGGGATTGTCATGGCCTCTGGAGGCTGTACCTGACCGCTGTTGTCCGCTCTGCTGGGCACGGATGGGGCACGAGAGCCGGCAGTGCGACGGGTCCTCCGGGCGGGCCGACTGGTCAGAGGGGGACGATGCGGACTTGGTTGCCGCAGAGCTTGGTCATGTCATCGCTGTCGGAGGTCAGCAGGGCGACGGGTTTCGGCTGGCGGAGCGCGGCCTCGGCGACCGTCGCGTCGATGGCGTACTTGTGCCCGTGCAGTCCGGCACCTTTGAGGAGTTCCGCTGCTGCTTTTGCCGCTTGTTCGGTAACGGGCTCCACCTTGACGCGGGACAGGGCCCAGTTCAGGCGAGGCATGTTGGTGCGGGAGTGGCTCACTTCCACGATGGTGTTGGCCCCGATGACCAGGTCGGCTCCCATGTCGTGGAAGACCTGAAGCATCGCGAGCAGTTTGCGGTCCTGCGCGATCCAGGCGGAGAGCCCCTCGGAGTCTAGGACGACGGTCTCGATGCGCTCGCTCACGCGGCGTCCGCGCCCTTGGAGGTGCTGGCGGAGCCGAAGATCTTCCCGCGTGCCTCGGCGAGCTCCTCATCGCTGAAAGGCCCGTGCTCCTCCTCATGACGGCGAAGATCGTCGCCCAGAAGCTGGTGCCGGATCTGGCGGGCGACGGCTTCCGCCACGTAGCCGGAGACGTTGTCCGTGAGCTTGCGGAGCTCCGCCACCTGGTCGCTGGGGAGCGTGACGGTGATGCGAGTCGTTGAGGACATACGTCAAGCATACTGGAGTATGCGCGACAGGGCTGGGTTTGCGGCACCGATTCTTCCGGTCAAGGTTTCACGACCGGAGGGTGAGGTTTCCAGCGCGGGGAGTACGAGCCCGCCGACCATGCGCGCATCTGTCAGAAGGGCGGTTCGAGATAGCTGCGACCATCACTGTGTGGCTCCCAGCCCCAGGACCCCTCCAGGAAAGGCTCGGAGCCCGGGGCGTCGTGGCCCCACGCTTCGAGTGCTTTCTGGGCAACACGCTGGTTGTGGCCGTTGCCGCTGGTGTCCAGGAGGGAGCGCGCGTGCACGGCGAGGTGATCGCGGTGTTCGGCGAACGCGGGGTGCTCGGCGAGGATGATCGCGGCGATAACGGCGGCTTCGCGCACGTCCTCGTGGCTGTCTCGGAGGAAGGGCGAGACGGCCCGATAGAGCATCGGGCGCAGATCTCGGAAGGACGCCACGATGGTGCCGGGGGCGAGGAAGTCAGGGAAGTGCTGCTCCGTGCGGCCCACAATCTCGTCGGAGGCGTCGTAGGCCGTGGACGCCAACCAGTTCAACAGCGCCGCACGGATGGGGACGTTGCGATAGGGCCGGGGGGTCGTAGCCGCCGGGTGGGTGAGGATGCCGGCGACATACATGGCGGCGGGGGCAGTGGCTTCGTAGATCGTGTTCTGGTGGCCGACCATCTCACCTAGCTCTGACAGGGCGTTGACCTGGACCCTGGGGTCGGGCGTCAGTAGTCGTGAGAGGACCTCGGGGAGGTCCTCACCGTTCCCGAAAGGCGTCTCGAGCGAACCCCAATCAGTCTCCGACAGGACTACCTGGTACGGCGGCAAGTCGGGCTCGCGGGGTGCGCCAGCGTTGGAACGGCTGTGGTTCACAGGCAAAACCTAGACCAGAAGGCGGATGCACTTCTCATGGTTCACGACGGTGCGGACGGACCTCTCGGCCCTCAGGAAGAGGCTCAACTGTGTGAAAGGGCATCGACCTGAACATCTCACCGTCTGTGCCAGGCGGGCCGCGGAGCCGGCCACGGGCAGGCGTGCTGAAGGTGCCACCACGTCGGAAGCGGGCATGCGGGTCGTCGTTCTGTCGGCCTTTCTCACCTGGAGCGGCAGCGCGAGCTTGCGGCCGGCCTCGACCTGCTCGTGCGGGGGGCAGCGTGAAGCCGTGGATGACCAGGCATCTGGCACGGACATGGCACGAGATACCCGAACCGGTCCAGACGACAAAGAAGCCCCGGCCGCTGGCCTGGGGCTCTTTCGTGGAGCGGGTGACGAGAATCGAACTCGCGCTCTGAGCTTGGGAATCAGCGGTTCTTCGGCTGCCAGAGGGGGCCTGAACTGGGGTTTTGCAGTGGGCAGGTGGATGGCCCCTTGTCTCTGAGAGCCGTATCTGACCGCTGTTGTCCGCTCTGCTGGGCACGGATGGGGCACGAGCGGTGGCGGTGCAGCGGTGGCCACCAAGTTGCATGCCCCGTGTCGCCGCACGAGTGCGCCCCGGGGCGGAGCTCCGGCCGTCATGACCGCGGAACTCGAGGTGCCGTCGGCACCCTCCCGCACCAACATCCCACGCTTGAACTGGGCCCCACGGACACAAGTACGCCATCGACGCCACTGTCGCCGAGGTCGCACTGCGCCAGCCGAAACCGGTCGCCCTGCTGACGTTCTACAGCGACGGCATAGGTGCCCATGTACGCCCCTGTCCGGCGCGGTTGATTTCAGCAGCGGATGTCAGAGACCTTCTGATCCGTAGCTCTGGAGAGTCCGGTCGCTGGAGGTCATGCAGGTTGCCGTAAAGAGCGATGTGGGAGTTGTCACCCATACATAGGGAAGTCATTGCCCAGGATGATCCGCCAGAGACGGATGGCTTCACGGTGGTCGCCCCGGTTCTCAGCGGCCAATGCCAAGTCCGCTCTATCCCGAGCACTCTTCAGGCTGTCATTTGCGGCACCCTTGCTCGCCCAACTCAAGTAGGTGGAAAGGTCGCCGCTAAACCCGGCGGGGTCCTGTACGGAGAGATTGTAGAGGTTGTAGTCGAAGAACAATCGCAGCGCTTCCCTTGAGTTGTTTCCCAGAGTTCCGTACGTCCGCGCAACCAACACCTCAAGATGGAAGGAGGAGAGACGCGAACTGTGTGCCTTATTCCATTTCTTGGCGAACCGGATGACTCTCTTGAGGTTACCGCCCAAGGCGTTGTTGCGATCGTCGAGGTATGTCTCGTGTTTATTGGGATTGGTGGTCAACCAGTTACCCGCACCATCAGGGATGCCGAAATCACCACTTGTGTATTTTTCGACCGGAGCCACGTCCACGCTCAAGCCGTCGGCGTAGAAGAACCGCACAGCCTGGCCACGAGCGCCAACCTTGCGTACGGGCGAGTTTTCGTTGAGTACCTTCCGCACCCGATACAGAAACTCGGAGGAGTTGTATCGGTATCTTCGGTTCCACAAGTCTTGGTCGACATGCATATGGACCATGAGGTCAATGTCATCGACAGGATTGCAAGCGGTGTTCCGCCCGAGCGAGCCGATGATCTTGTGGGACTGATAGCGGATGTCGTTACCGGCAGGAAATGCTGCCTTTATGACGTTCACGACTGCATCTCGGCGTCCGTAGACCTTGGTCCGGGTGGCAGATGAGGGCTTCGTCTTGAGGTCGAACTCGTTGAACGCGGCCACGGTGGTCGTTGCCATTTTTACTCCCCCTCGTCCGTGGCGTAGCTCTGGCCACCGCCGCTGATGTTCTTGCTGGACTTTTTGTAGGCCAGGCGGCCCGGTGGGTCTGACGTCTTGTTAAGCTCATCCCGAGTGTTGGTGAGGTTGCGCAAGGTGTCTCGCGCGTCCTCGCGGCTCATATCGACCAGGTCGATCGCGAGAAACTGTCGGGCGGCTGTCTGCAACTGAAGGTAGGCGTTCGCCGACGCCTGCGCCTGTGTCATACGACGCGACGCGTTCACGGTGGTCAGGGTCGCGCTGAACGCGGCCGAGATAAGGGCCAACACCCCCGGCCAGATACCGAGGTTGCCACCGAGGGCAGTTCCGCCAGAGATGGCGGCAAGCGCTGCTGCCGGGACACCGAGCATTAGGTTGATGAGCCGCCACAACTTGGCCTGCTCGAACTGTCCTTGAGCACTCCACAACGCACTCTCGTGGATGCGGTCGGCTTCTTGCGCGATGCCCCTGTGCGACTCAGGGAGGCCGCTGGGAATCAGTGACACGAACACCTCATTGGGTCAGGAACCGCGTGGCAGTGGGAATGGGGCAACTGGGGTAACCGGCCAGTGTAGGCGGGTGGGTTCACCGTGGGCCAGCGGTGTGCATGTGGTGTGACGTTTTGCCATGGCCGCCAGCGTGCAGCATGCTCAGCCGCTCAGAACCAGTCTGAGGGGGGGGGGGGGGGGGGGGGGGGGCGGTCGAGCGGCCGACCTACGGACCTCCACTGCGGGACCGGTGAAGCGACCGTATGCGACCCCTCCGGCGTGAGGGCCACCCACCCACATCACGAACTCTTCGCCGGCCGGCCAGCTCACTCACGTAGCGAACTACGGTCCACGCGCTCAGAACGGGGCCGTCGCGGCGGTGCCCTTCAAGGCCAAATTCTTTCGGGGTGCAGCTCAGAAGCCAGGTGGACACACATCCCCCAGGGTGACTCCGGTGATGGGGTCACTCTAGAAGGCGGCACTGACAAGGCAGTCGAGTTGCCCCTTGATGCGAACTACAGTCACGAGGGTCACTGAGGTCACTCGACCTGGTCGCGGCAACGGTGGTGACTGAGATGGATCAGCTGGGGTTGCGGCGGCTGCTGTACCGCACGGTCGCTGACGACCACCTCAAGAGTGCAGGTCGATACTTGGCGACGACCGCAACAAGAGCGGGACGCCCCGGTCGGTCCCGGTCAGCGGGCGGCCCCGCCCAACTAGTCTCCGAGGAGTTTCGGAGATCGCAACTTCCCATGCCAGACCGTCGTTATCGTGGATGCGACCTTGGGGGGAGCATGGCACGGGTTAGGCCAAACCGCCGCATCGAGCGAGCTGGCGTGAACGCCGTTCGGACACTGCTAGAAGATCATGATCACATTGTCCAAGAGATCGAAGGCGGTAATGACCACGGCGAGGATTTGCATGTCCTCCTGACGAGAGACGGGCGCCGAACCGGGCACGTTCTCGCTATCCAGGTGAAGTCCGGTAGGAAATATAAGCGCGCCAAGGGCTATAGCATTCCGATCGACGATCATTACGAGGACTGGAAAAATAGCAAGATTCCCGTCGTGGGTATTGTCTATGATCTCGAAATGAGGAAACTTTATTGGGTAAACCTGACGGCTGCACTCGAAAACGCCAAGGGTGTCGTCAAGCGCGTAAGTATCCCTCAAGCCTCCCTTTTGAATTCGGGGACTATCCTTGATTTTATCTCCGCGATTGAGTCTTACATCGACTCGACCGGCATGCGTCTGCGGGAATTCACGCTAGAGGAAGCGTTTGCCGCAGTTTCCCGGGCGCTGGACGGCCTTGATCCCAACAATATACCCAACCCGCTCTTCGAGGGATGGGCAGAGCTGCTATTTCGTCACGAGCAATGGGCAAAGCGGGTCGCGCGGTTCATACTTCAGACTTGCCCCCTCTTTCTGCTTGCTAGCCTGCTGGTGTATGAGTGGCCCTATCAGGTGCGTTACGTAAAAAATTACACGGATCTCAGTCCCGTCCTTACTGTAGGAAGCCTGTACATTTTTATCTCCTGGATGACGCTTACGATCTTCTTTGAGTTGCGCGCGGGGCGCCGCCCGGAGGAGACGGGGAACTGGCTGATCGCTGTTTGCGGACTCTACCTATGGATCCCCGTGATGGATGATGAGGGAAGGGGGTCAGAATGGATAGGTGAGGCGTTAGTGGTTTCTAGTGTTCTGATTTCTCATTTCGGTTTGCTCACCCTGTTGACATTTTATATCAAGCGCGAGGTGGCTAGAAAGAAGCGTCGCTCTACATAGCAAAAGGTGGCCAAAGCTTCATGTCGGCAACATCTGAACTGAGAGGACAAGAATGTCGGTGGTAACCCCCGACGCCCATCTCTATCCTTCGGCGGATCGACGGTGCTTCCTGTGCAGCCAGGATTTTGTGGAAGCTCACCCTGTAGTGATTTGGGTCGGTTCGGGCGTCCCTATTTGTCTTCACGGACGACGATGTGCCAGTTCGTTTGTTCTCAGGTTTGCACGTGACGCCTTGGAGGTCGAGCACTCGCTTAAGGGCGATGTCCAGCCCGCAGCGCCGGAGCTCTGACGCTCTGGGCCGCGACTGCTCGGCTCTGCCTGGGCCGAAGGTGGTCGGGATGGGAGCCCACAACGCTCACCACGAATCCGCTGGCACTCGCGTACGGCGCCCCTCCCATCCCGGAGTCTGTGCGCCCCGCCGGAGGCATCATCTTGAAGCCGCGGGCTTGGTTCTCGTCTCATGCCCTCCGGACCTATCTCTCGTGGGCGCGCGTCGTCGGCGGCAGCGCCGAGCGGGCCGGAGGCAGGAGCGTGGGCGCAACCAAAGCTGGGTTCCTTGACGAAGTAGGGAAGATCTACCACGCTGAAGTCAGGCACTGCGTGGGTCGTGCCCGAACATGGCCGTCGACCGCACCTGGTGGGAGCGGCCGACGGCGGGACCGGAGATTGTCAGGCAGATGTGGCGGCCTCACGGCCCCTACGTGCGCGGTGGTGGAGAACTTCGTCGAAGGTGGCGCGGGCGCTCGTGGGGTCGATGTAGTGCATGGCCAGGAGGGCGGCGATGACGGAGCCGACCAGGTCGTTCTGGACCTCGGACCAGGTGTGGTCGTCGCCGCAGGTGGTGAGGCCCTTCAGGCCGTGGAGGGCGTGCATGGCCTCGCCGGCTTCCTCGGCGACCTTGCCGACCTGAAGGGCTTTCAGCTCCTCGTCGGGGAGATGGGCGCTGGCCGCTCGGCAGACGGCAGAGAGCTTCTCGATGTCGTCCCACAGGGCGTCGACGTCGGACCTCCGGTCGATGGGTTCGGTTATTCCTGTGCGGGGCGTCCGAGTTGGCGTACGGTCCATCCGGCCATGCGCCAGGCATCGGCGTCGATGAGGTTGCGGAGGTCGACGAGGACCTGGTCAGCGACCAGTGGGGCGAGCGCCTTGGGGTCGGCCTCGCGGAAGTGGGGCCATTCGGTGGCCAGGACGATCAGCTCCGCCGCCTCGACGGAGTCTTCGAGGGTTTCGCAGTAGTCGAGTTCGGGGTGGCGGCGCAGTGCTGTGGGTACGGCGTGCGGGTCGTGGACGGTGACGGTCGCGCCGCGCTGGTGCATGAGCGCTGCAATCGCCAAGGCCGGGGATTCCCGGACGTCGTCGGTTCCGGCCTTGAAGGAAGCGCCCCAGACGGTGATGCGGACGCCCTCGACGGGGCGGCCGAGTGTCTGCTCGATGAGCTTCAGCGCGGCGGTGGGGCGGGACTCGTTGACCTCCTCCGCCGCGCGCAGCATGGTCGCTGCCTCGGCGGCGCCCAGGGTGTGGGCGGAGGCGGTGAAGGCGCGGACGTCCTTCGGGAGGCAGCCGCCGCCGTAGCCGGGGCCGGCGTTGAGTCCGCCGCGGCCGATGCGGGGGTCCAGGCCGATGGCCTCGGTGAGCTGCTGGATGTCGGCTCCAGCGGCAGTGCACATGTCGGCGACACCGTTGATGAAGGAGATCTTCATGCCGAGGTAGGCGTTGGCGGCGCCCTTGATGAGTTCGGCGGTTGCGGGGTCGGTGACGAACAGCGGGATGCCGTTCGCGAGGAGGGGTGCGTAGACCTGGCGTACCGCGTCCTCGGCGCGGGCCGAGGGCACGCCCACGACGATCCGGTCGGGGCGCAGGGTGTCGTCGATGGCGTGGCCCTCACGCAGGAACTCGGGGTTCCAGACGACCTCCACGTCCTCACCGGCCGGAGAGAGGCGGGCGAGGAGAGCGCCGAGGTCGCGGGAGGTGCCGACGGTGACCGTGGACTTCCCGACGATGACGGTCGGGCGGGTTAGGTGCGGGGCGAGGGCGCGGGCGGCGCCGAAGACCTGTCCGGTGTCGTAGCTCCGCCCGTCCGCGTCGATCGGCGTGCCCACGGCGAGGAAGTGGATGTCGGCGAACTCGGCCGCCTCGGCGAGGCTGGTGGTGAACCGCAGGCGGCCGGTGGCGGTGTGGGTGCTGAGGAGTTCGGGCAGGCCATCCTCGTAGATGGGGCACTCGCCGGCGTTGAGGCGGTCGATCTTCGCCTGGTCCAGGTCCACGCCGATGACCTCGTGGCCGATCTCGGCCATGGCAGCGGCGTGGGGAATGCCCAGGTGACCACAGCCGATGACGGATACGCGCATGGGTCGACGCTCCTTTCCTTGCCTCTCGCCCGCCCAGGGGAGTCCGGGCCGGCCGGGTGCGTCACGCTAGCGCCAACACCCGGCGCGGCCCTCTTCGTGCAGGTGGATCAACCAGCGTGCTGCTTGAACAGGTTGACGAGTGCGGGCAGTGCCTCGGCGGCGGTCGCCCGGCACACCAGGTCGCCGTTCTGGGGGCCTTCCAGCGGGTACGGCATGAACTGGCCGTCGCGCCAGAAGCCCTCCGGGTCCAGGTAGACGACCTGCATGCCGCGGGCGCGGGCTCGGGCCTGGACCTTGCGGCGGTCGGCGTGCAGGCCGACGACGAGAAGGGCCTTGGCGCCCTCGACCCACTCGACATCGGGCACGGCCTGGTCGTACCGGCGCATGAAGCACTCGTCGAGCCCGGCGCGCGCCGCGAGCACGTCGAAGTTGTTGGTGATGACCGGGCCGACGAGGTGACCGGCGTCCTTCAGTTCCTTCAGCGCCCACATCGCTGGAGTCGGTTCGGCCAGGAAGCAGGCACGGAACATCTCCACGAACTCCGCCGTCTTCTCCTCCGGCTCCGTCAGCACCTCGTGGAGGAGCGTGTCCGCGGTCGGGGAGAGGGTGAAGCTGTGCTCCCTCGGCTCGTGACCCTGGCGGTCGGTCACTCGATAGATCTCGTGGAGCCGGTGCAGGGGCGGGATGCCCGCCTCGACCGACGTACCGCATCCGATCTCCACCTGGAACGGCAGCAGGTCCGCGAGGACGGACAGGTCCGGGACGCGGGTCGGCGTACCGGGGCGGTCCTTGCACCTGATCCCGGTGGAGAGGACGTTCCACGGCAGCTGCCGGACAGCGGGCGGCGGTGCGTAGGACACCGAGGCGATCTGCACGTCCAGGCTCCGGTAGCCGACGGGGAGGGTACGGCCCGCCGCCGCGTCCTGGGGGTGGGCGTCGTGCTCGGTGATCCGGCACTTCAGATCCCGGCGTGTCCATAAGAATCCGCCAGGAGCCTCCTTCCAGCCGCCGGTGGCGAGCGAGTCCCACAGGGCGTCGTGGTGCGCGTCGATCTCGTCCGCTGGAGCGGTAGCGGAGTGGTAGAGGTACAGGTCGGTCAGGCCGATGGCCGGCGCGGCGGTGGTGGGGACCAGGCCGTACCGGTAGCGGTAGTGGATGATCCGCCGCCGAGCGTCGTCGGCGGCCGTCCAGCCGCTCTGTTCGGCCGTGGCCTTCTCCTGCGTACGGCGCCAGATGCATTCCTCGATGTAGCGGGGTCGGTCGGCGTCGCCGAAGTAGGTCTTCCAGACCTGCTGCTGGTCGGGGGTGAGCTGGTCGATGACGATGTACGGGATGTCCACGATCTCTCCCTGGAGAATCACGCCTGGATGTTCTGGGTGCATGGCAGGCTCCGTTTGCTGGGAACGTGGTGTGAACGTCCCGGACAGCGGAGCGGAGTCAGTGGTCGGAGGGCGAGCTCGCGTCCGCCCAGACGGCGGCGGTCTGGTGACCGAGGCCGTTGAGAAGCGGGGCGGCCTGCTCGCGCAGTGCCCAGGCCGGTCCCACCAGGCCGGCGACGGCCAGAAGCGTGAGCGCGATGCCTCCGCCTTCGGGGCGTACGGAGCGCGGCGCGGCCTTTCGGGCGTGGCGTCGCCGAGGCTCGGTCACGGGGTGCCGCCGAGGGCGCGTTCGTGTGCGTCGACGAGGCGGCTGGTCTGCTGGTGCAGCCACTCCACCTCGGCAGAGGTGAGGATGAGCGCGCCATCGACGGTCGAGCCGTCATCCAGGTGGAACTCGATGGGAACCGATCCCTGTCGGGCCCTCGGGTCGTACACCGCGTCCCGTCCGGCCGAGAGCGTGGCGTGGGTGGCCCTCACCGGCACGGGGCTGAGCGTCGTTCCGTCGGCGGGCGCGGACCAGGGGGCCCCGCCCCCAGGCGGACGCAGGTGGTACGTCGTAGCAGAGCCCTCACCAGGGAGAGCGACTACGACACCCACACGGCCATCGCGAGCGCTGTCCGTGGCGAGGTCGCCGAGCAGCGGACGGAAGGGTGCTGCCGTACCTAACTCGGTTCCCTGCGAGGGAAGATGAGAAGAACGTCGTCGCGTCATGCCCCGAAGTTAGGGACAGGACGAGCCTCGAATATGAGCCGGAGGAATACGACCCCTATCCGTCCAGGTGAAAGCGGTCGGACATGTGCCGCAGCTTCTCCCTCGTGGCTGCTCGTTCCGCGTAGACGATGCTGCGGAGCGTTGAACGGGCGATGGGATGGTTCCGCACGAGCTGCGGCGCGATCCGCTCAGCCGTCTCCAGCTCGGTGAGGGCCTTTGCCCGGTTTCCGTCCCACAGCCAGGCCCGCGCCACGTCCATGTGGTGGTGTCCCTGACGGGAGTTGGGCAGTGAACCGATCAAGCTCGGGCTGGTGCGGCGGTTTATCTCCAGCGCCTTGCCCTGCTTGCCCATTTCCAGGGCCACGCTGATTGCGTGGATCTGCACGTTCCCGGCGGAGAACGTCAGCGAATGCCGGTCGTACACCGGTGCGCCGACGTACGCGTCCATTCGTTCCGCCGCGTCCTTCGCGTGTCCGATCCGGTCCTCTGCTTCCGATGGGCGGTTGGCCCGAGCAGCGGAGATGGCTGCTCGAAGCTGAAGCGTGCCCCAAGCCCGTACGGCCAGCGGATCACCGTGCTCGTACGGCTGTTGCACTGAGGCGATCGCCTTGTCCGAGAGGGTCAGAGCGTCGGCCCAGTCAGCCGTCGCCCACATGTCCCAGACGCGCATCCAGTCGGCGACGGCAGGCAGCACCGGATCTCCCGACAACCTGGCTGACCACGCGGCCCGTTCGCACGCCATGGCCACCAGCTCGGGGTGCCCGAGGGCGTGCGCGGCGGTGTGCGCGAACTTGCAGCACACGGCGTAAATGGCATACGCCTCTTCCCGCTCGTGCCCGTCCGAGTCCTCCGCCAGGGCGCGCGCTTCCCGGAACAGGTCCGGGAGAACTCGGAGAATCGCGACGTTGGAGGCGGTGTCCCGTAGGCGGTGCAGCCGGGTCACCTCACGCCATAGCTGTGACGCCGGTCGGGGATCCCCGTCGAAGACGGGAACGAGGTCGTAGCGACGCAGCTCGCGCAGAATCGACGAGGCGGCGATCTGCCACTGGCTGTCGTCGGGGGAGCTGCTGTACGGGCGTCCGATCAGGTCGTTCGGATGGACGTGCAGCTCTGCGGCCACCTGATTGAGCAGGCCGACCCGGTCCAGCTCGATCAGGCCACGCTCCATCTTCGACACCCAGCCCTGGGACTTCCCGAGGGCCGTCGCCAGGTCGGCCTGCGGCATGCCCAGTCGCAGCCGCGCCCTGCGAGCGCGCTTGCCGATCTCCTCGGCTTCTTCCAGCATCAGGACACCTCCCAGCCGCCGGACGATCCGGCGCGACCGCCGGTCTGTCCGTACAGAGTTCGTCTCCTGCACGGTACCCATGACGCGGCTTCAGCGTGAGACGAGCTGCCAGGACAGTGGGGGCGACGGGCCGTGTAGCGCTGTCCCGTCCTGAACGGCGAGTCCGAGACCGGAGGCACTTCTGTCCGCCATCAGTGCCCGGACTGCCATCAGGCATTGATTCCGAAGCCGCCGGTGCCGAACGGCAGCGGATCATGGGAATGAGGAACTTCCACGTCGCGTACCGCCGGAGGCAGCCAGTGATCACCGTGACCGTCCTCCACCCTGGAACCATGGGCGCGGCGATCACCGCCGAGCTCGTGGCCGGCGGCCATGAGGTGCTGTCGGTGACCAAGGGCCGCAGTGAGGACACCTGGCTACGCGCGAGGGAAGCCGGTGCCACGGCGTACGACTCGCTCGCGGAAGCGCTGTCCAGAAGCGCGGCCGTTCTCTCGGTCTGCCCACCACAGGCGGTGGAGGACGTTGCGGCGGCGGTGGCAGCGCACGGCTTCGCGGGGGTGTACGCCGATGCCAACGCCATCAGCCCTCAACGCGTACGGCGCATCGCCGACGAGATCCGCCCCGGCTCCGCAGTTGTCGACGGTGCCGTTTTCGGCCAGCCGCCAGGCGAGGGGCGTGCCACACGGCTGTATCTCGCAGGGGCCGACTCTGCCGTCGATCTGGTGGCGTCGCTGTTCACGGACTCTGCGCTGAACGTGTGCCGCGTCGGGGACATACTCGGTTCCGCTTCCGCGCTGAAGATGGCCTTCTCCAGCTACCAGAAGGCCGCCCGCACCCTCGCCGGAGTCGCTCACGCGCTCGCCGACGCCCATGGAGTCGGTGATCAGCTCACAGCCGAAGCCGAGGTCATGATCTCCGCAATCCTCTCCGATCCGGAGTATCTACCGAGCGTGGCAGCCCGAGCCTGGCGCTGGGCGCCCGAGATGGAAGAGGTCGCCGATACTCTCCGCGCGGCTGACCTGCCCACGGACATGGCCGAGGCCACGGCTCGGGTGCTCGCCTACTGGGAGCAGGACAAGGACCAGTTCGACCTGCCGGTTGGGCATGCGCTCTCCCGGCTGCGGACGGAAAGAAACAGCTGACTCGTCAGCGCTGAAGGAAGCGATATCCGGGCAGGTCCAGATAGCAGAAAGGCCCCGGTCGTCGACCAGGGCCTTCATCAAAGAGCGGGTGACGAGAATCGAACTCGCGCTCTGAGCTTGGGAAGCTCATGTTCTACCATTAAACTACACCCGCGAAGCGTTGCCGATGATCATCGGCGCTGCACCGTTCAACACTCTACCCCATGTCAGACCCTCGGCGTAGGAGCCGTAGGGTCCCTGCGTCGTGCCCGTGGTGGAGTGCGGGCGGTGGACGTGGTTGGGGGTGGCGGGAGTTGGGGGCGTAGCGTGGGCGGTCGGAGTGCCGCTTGTGGTGGCGTCCTGTTCATCCCCTAATGTGGCTTTCTCGTCCATATGCGGTTGGGGAAGGGACTTGATGGAGTCGATGGAGCGCACCGTCGTCCGCTGTGCCGAAGGGCACGTTTTCGCTACCTCGTCGTTTCCGATGCAGCAGCTCGGGGCCGGCCGGATCGGGCCGGGGCGGTTGCTCCGGTGCCCCCGGTGCGCCCGGTTGCGGCAGGCCGTTCCGGTGGGGGCCGAGAAGCGGTAGGCCGGAGTGCGTCGGCCGGACGTCTGATGGCGGAAGGCGGTAGCCGGAAGCCGGAGGCCGGAGACCCCGAGGCGGTAGCCGGTGAGCGGTGGACCGGCTGCCGTGGCGGAAGCCGGTGAGCGGTAGGCGCTAGGCCGTGCCGGAAGCCGGAAGCCGGAAGCCGGAAGCCGGAAGCCGGAAGCCGGAAGCCGGAAGCGGCGGGTGCGAGGCCGTGGCGGGGGTGGCGGGAGGTGTGGGGGCCGGTCCGGTTGGGGTGGGGTCGTGGCTTCTGCGTATCCTCGGGGCGTGCTTCTCTCAGACAAGGACATCCGGGCCGAGATCGACGCCGGGCGAGTCCGCATTGATCCGTACGACCCATCGATGGTGCAGCCGTCGAGCATCGACGTGCGGCTCGACCGCTACTTCCGGGTGTTCGAGAACCACCGGTACCCGCACATCGATCCGGCGGTGGAGCAGCCCGATCTGACGCGGACCGTCGAGCCGGAGGGGGATGAGGCGTTCATCCTGCACCCCGGCGAGTTCGTGCTGGCGTCCACGTACGAGGTGATCTCGCTCCCCGACGACCTGGCCTCCCGGCTGGAGGGGAAGAGCTCCCTCGGGCGGCTCGGGCTGGTGACGCACTCGACCGCCGGGTTCATCGACCCCGGGTTCTCCGGGCACGTGACCCTGGAGCTGTCGAACCTCGCGACCCTGCCGATAAAGCTCTGGCCGGGGATGAAGATCGGGCAGCTGTGCCTGTTCAAGCTGTCCTCGTCCGCCGAGTTCCCCTACGGCTCCGAGCGGTACGAGTCGCGGTACCAGGGGCAGCGGGGGCCGACCGCCTCCCGGTCCTTCCAGAACTTCCATCGGACTCAGGTGTGATCAGTCGTGGCCAGTGACGTGCGGGAAAACCTTACCTACGAGGGCTTCGGGCGCGCCGTGCGCGAGCTGGCCCAGGCCGTCGCCGACGACGGGTACGAGCCCGATGTCGTTCTCAGCATCGCCCGGGGCGGGGTCTTCGTTGCCGGTGGGCTCGCCTACGCCCTCGACTGCAAGAACATCCACCTCGTCAACGTGGAGTTCTACACCGGGGTCGGGACGACCCTGGAGATGCCCGTCATGCTGGCGCCCGTCCCCAACGCGATCGACTTCTCCGACAAGAAGGTTCTGATCGCCGATGACGTCGCTGATACGGGCAAGACCCTGAAGCTCGTCCACGACTTCTGCGTCGACCACGTCGCCGAGGTCCGCAGCGCCGTCATCTACGAGAAGTCCCACTCCCTCGTGAAGTGCGAGTACGTGTGGAAGAAGACCGACGACTGGATCAACTTCCCCTGGAGCGTGGAGAAGCCCGTCGTCCGGCGGGATGGGCAGGTTCTCGACGCATAGCCCCGTGAGGCAGCGGTACGTGGAAAGGCCCCGGAGCGCCGTGTGCGCTCCGGGGCCTTTCCCGTGTTCCTAGATCGTGCCCAGCTTGATGATCGACAGCAGTGCGATCAGCTGGATCGCCGACGCTCCCAGCGCCTTCGGCCACGGAAGGTCGTGCGACTTGCTCACCATCGACGTGAACAGCGCGCCCGCCGCCAGCCAGGTCAGCCAGCCCACGATCTGGACCAGGGAGTTCTCGCCGCCCAGGAAGAGGGCGAAGAGCAGGCGCGGTGCATCCGTGATCGACATGATCAGCATCGACAGGCCCACCGTCGGCTGCCACGAGCCCGTGCCGCCCAGCTGGCGGGCCAGGGTGTGGGTCACCGCGCCGAGGACCAGGCCGCCGATGACGAAGCCGACGCCGGTGAAGAGGACGTACGGGACGGCCGTCGAGAGCGTCGCGTTGATCGCCTCGTCGCGGGCCTGGTCGAAGCCGAACAGCGCGAGCAGGCCGTAGAGGAACGTGACGATCAGCGCCGGGCCCCAGACCGCGTAGTCCCGCATCTGCCAGAACGTCGGGCCGGGGCGCATCACGATGCCCGTCAGCAGCTGCTTCCAGTGCAGCCGGGGGCCTGCCGGCTGGGCGGGAGCGGAGCCGGCGTGGTAGGTGCTGCCGTCGCCGTACGGGTCCTCGTCGACGCGGAACGCCTGTGTGTGGCCCGGGTTGTTGGCGTACGGGTCATGGGGCGCGGGGGCGCCGGCGTAGGGGTCGCCGAAGTACTCCGGCTCGCCGTGACCGCCGTGGCCCTGGGGGGCCTGGCCCTGGTGGCCGCCGTGTCCGTGGTTCCCGTAGCTGCCGCCGTTGTTGTTGTACGGGGCGTTGTACGGCGGGGGCGCCGAGCCGTTGCCGCCGCCTCCTGCCGTCGGCCAGGGCTGAGCTCCGTACGGCGGCTGTGGTACCTGCCCTCCGTACGGCTGCTGCCGCTGCTGCTGCGGTTGTTGCGGGGTGCGGTTGTCCCGGCCGCGTCCGATCCTGAATCCAGCCACCCATCGAACGTACCTGGTACTCGGCGCTCGGGAGCGGGGGGCCGGGGAACCCGTCCGCCATTGCGGCCGAGCTGTGACATCCCCTAGGGGGCGTACGCGGGGGAGTTCAGGGGAGTTCAGGGAGTTCCGGGGCGCTCGGAGGGAGATGGGGAGGCAGGTGCGGAGAGAGGTACGGAGGGGTGTTCCGGGAGGAGGGACGTCGGGGTGATCCTCGGGGACGGGTATCGAACCGTGCCCGGCACGGGTACCGCCCCGGGCACGGAAGAGCGGCCGGTCCTGCCCCCGAGGCAGGTCCGGCCGCTCTTCACGTCGATGCGTTACGTCACTTTGCCGGTTCGGGCTCCGGCTCGTCCACCTGTTCCGTGTCGCCGGTCGGGTCGACCGGGGTCTTCACGGACTCCAGGAGGAGCTGGGAGACGTCCACGACCTGGATGGACTCCTTGGCCTGGCCGTCGTTCTTCTTGCCGTTGACCGAGTCGGTCAGCATGACGAGGCAGAACGGGCAGGCGGTGGAGACGATGTCCGGGTTGAGGGCGAGGGCCTCGTCGACGCGCTCGGTGTTGATGCGCTTGCCGATCCGCTCCTCCATCCACATCCGGGCGCCACCGGCGCCGCAGCAGAAGCCGCGCTCCTTGTGGCGGTGCATCTCCTCGTTCCGCAGGCCCGGGACCTTCGCGATGATCTCGCGCGGCGGCGTGTAGATCTTGTTGTGCCGGCCCAGGTAGCACGGGTCGTGGTACGTGATCAGGCCCTCGACCGGGGTCACCGGGATCAGCCTGCCCTCGTCGATGAGGTGCTGGAGCAGCTGGGTGTGGTGGATGACCTCGTACTCGCCGCCGAGCTGCGGGTACTCGTTGGCGATCGTGTTGAAGCAGTGCGGGCAGGTCGCGACGATCTTCTTCGACGACTTGGGCTTCTTCGTCGTCTCGTCCTCGTCGTCCTCGCCGTACGCCATGTTCAGCATGGCCACGTTCTCCTGGCCGAGCTGCTGGAACAGCGGCTCGTTGCCCAGGCGGCGGGCGGAGTCACCGGTGCACTTCTCGTCGCCGCCCATGATCGCGAACTTCACGCCCGCGATGTGCAGCAGCTCGGCGAAGGCCTTGGTGGTCTTCTTGGCCCGGTCCTCCAGGGCGCCCGCGCAGCCGACCCAGTAGAGGTAGTCGACCTCGGTGAGGTCCTCGACGTCCTTGCCGACGATCGGGACCTCGAAGTCGACCTCCTTGGTCCACTCCACCCGGGCCTTCTTGGCCAGGCCCCAAGGGTTGCCCTTCTTCTCCAGGTTCTTGAGCATCGTGCCCGCCTCGGACGGGAACGCGGACTCGATCATCACCTGGTAGCGGCGCATGTCGACGATGTGGTCGATGTGCTCGATGTCCACCGGGCACTGCTCGACGCAGGCGCCGCAGGTGGTGCAGGACCACAGGACGTCCGGGTCGATGACGCCGTTCTCCTCGGCGGTGCCGATGAGGGGGCGCTCGGCCTCGGCCAGGGCGGCCGCGGGAACGTCCTTGAGCTGCTCCTCGGTCGCCTTCTCCTCGCCCTCCATCGTCTTGCCGCCACCGGCCAGCAGGTACGGCGCCTTGGCGTGCGCGTGGTCGCGCAGCGACATGATCAGGAGCTTCGGCGAGAGCGGCTTGCCGGTGTTCCAGGCGGGGCACTGCGACTGGCAGCGGCCGCACTCGGTGCAGGTGGAGAAGTCGAGGATGCCCTTCCAGGAGAACTGCTCGACCTGGGAGACACCGAAGACCGCGTCCTCGGCCGGGTCGTCCCAGTCGATCTCCTTGCCGGCCGTCGTCATCGGCTGGAGCGCGCCGAGCGCGACCTCGCCGTCGGCGTTCCGCTTGAACCAGATGTTCGGGAAGCCGAGGAACCGGTGCCAGGCGACACCCATGTTGGTGTTGAGCGAGACCGTGATCATCCAGATCAGCGAGGTGCCGATCTTGATCATCGCGGTGAAGTAGATGAGCGTCTGGAGCGTGGGCAGGGACAGGCCCTTGAACGCCAGGACCAGCGGGTACGACACGAAGTACGCGGCGTCGTAGCTCTCGACGTGGTGGATCGCGCCCTCGAGGCCGCGCAGCACCAGGATGGCGAGGCCGATGGTGAGGATGACGTACTCGACGAAGTACGCCTGCCAGGCCTTCGAGCCCGCGAACCGCGACTTCCGCCCGGCCCGGGAGGGCAGGTTCAGCAGCCGGATCACCATCAGCGCCAGGATGCCCACGACCGTCATCAGGCCGATGAACTCGATGTACATCTCGAACGGCAGGAACGTGCCGATGACCGGCAGCACCCAGTCGGCCTTGAAGAGCTGGCCGTACGCCTGGAGCAGCGTGGGCGGCAGGGTCAGGAAGCCGACCGCGACGAACCAGTGGGCGAAGCCGACGATGCCCCACCGGTTCATCCGGGTGTGGCCCAGGAACTCCTTGACCAGCGTGATCGTGCGGGCCTTGGGGTCGTCGGTGCGGCTGCCTGCTGGTACCGGCTGTCCGAGACGGACGAAGCGGTAGATCTGCGCGACGGCTCGGCAGATGAGCGCAACGCCGACGACCGTCAGCACCAGCGACACGATGATCGCGGCGAGTTGCATGAGTAGGGCTCCTCGGGCCTGCGAGAGCGGGATCCAGTTGACTACTGCCCACTACTACTAAGCAGTAACTTAATTAGTCTGTGCTGACACTATCCACTTATTCCACCCCGCTGTAGCCGGGCGGGCGGTGATCTGTGTCGCTCAGGTGTGCCTTGGTTGTACGGGGTCCGTGCCGCCACCGGGGCGCGCCCTCCGGAGTGCCGTGCGCAGGGGGTTGCGTACGGCTTCCGCGAGGACCGCCAGGTAGAGCACGACTCCATGGTGCTCTGCGTAGTGCTGGTCCAGCAGGGCGGGGTCGTCCCACGGCATGCCGGAGCGGGCCCGGACCTGTGCGAGCCCGGTCAGCCCCGGCCGCAGTTCCTGCCGCCACTGCCGGGCCCCGGGCGAGGCGGCGCGCGGGTCGCCGGGGGGCAGCGGGGCCGGTCCCACGAGGGAGAGGTCGCCCCGGACGACGTGGGGGAGCCGGGAGAGCAGGTCGAGCCGGAACCGGCGGGTGCGCAGGGAGCGGAGCGTGAAGACCCGGCCGCCCAGGCCCGTACGGGGGCTGCGGTCCCATACGCCGTCGGGGCCGCGCCGGACCGCGAGCGCCAGGGCCCCGGCGGCGAGGACGGGTGCGGTCGCGACGAGGAGGGCGGTGCCGAGGGCCAGGTCCAGGAGGCGTTCGGGGGATGCGCGGGGGGCGATGCGGTCCGCGATCCCGCCGGCCCGGTCGGTCAGGCCCGCCAGGCGTGCGGCGGGGCGCGAGGGGAAGTGGCCGCGCGCGGTGCCGGAGGGGGGCTGGGTGCGGGGGTGTGCGCCGGGGGCGTGCGGGGTGGGGGTGGGTGCGTCAGGGGCGTAGGGGGTGGAGGCGCGTGGGCCCGGGGTGTACGGGTCGGGGCCGTGCGGGGCGGGGGTGCGCGGGTCGGAGGCGTGCGGCCCTGGGGTGTACGGGTCGGGGGCGTACGGCTCCGATGCGTACGGCGGTGGGGTGCGCGGCTCCTCGGGGGGTGGTGTCGGGAGGTGCTGCTGCCGCTCCCGCTGTCTCTGGGTCTTCTTCCTCTGCTGGTTCTTCTGCCGCACGCGCCGCTGTCTCGCGTTCCGCATCGCGCCCGCCCGGGGTTCGGAGTCCGATGGTGTGCCTGTGCCTGTGCCTGCTGTGCCAGTGGTGTGCCTGTACCGGCCGATCGATGGCGTTTCTGACCGGCTCGCGGCATTTTGTGACAGAACGATCCCACGGTGGGATGGTGGGTCGGGGGAGCGGCGCGAGGGGGACGCGTACCGGCATCTAAGTTGAGTCGAGCCGACTCAGGTCTGTTGACTCCATGCTCGGCGTCATGCATTCTTGAGTCAGATCCACTCAAGTAGTCAGTTGGAGGAATTGAAATGGCACGTGCGGTCGGCATCGACCTGGGCACGACTAACTCCGTCGTCAGCGTTCTCGAAGGCGGCGAGCCCACCGTCATCACCAACGCCGAAGGCGCCAGGACCACGCCGTCCGTCGTCGCCTTCGCCAAGAACGGCGAGGTGCTCGTCGGCGAGGTCGCCAAGCGCCAGGCGGTCACCAACGTCGACAGGACCATCCGCTCCGTCAAGCGCCACATGGGCACGGACTGGAAGATCGACCTCGACGGCAAGAGCTTCAACCCGCAGCAGATGAGCGCCTTCATCCTGCAGAAGCTGAAGCGCGACGCCGAGTCCTACCTGGGCGAGAAGGTGACCGACGCGGTCATCACCGTCCCGGCGTACTTCAACGACTCCGAGCGCCAGGCGACCAAGGAGGCCGGTGAGATCGCGGGCCTCAACGTCCTGCGCATCGTCAACGAGCCGACCGCCGCCGCCCTGGCGTACGGCCTGGACAAGGACGACCAGACGATCCTCGTCTTCGACCTCGGTGGCGGCACCTTCGACGTGTCCCTCCTGGAGATCGGTGACGGCGTCGTCGAGGTGAAGGCCACCAACGGTGACAACCAGCTCGGTGGTGACGACTGGGACCAGCGCGTCGTCGACTACCTGGTGAAGCAGTTCGCCAACGGCCACGGCGTGGACCTGTCCAAGGACAAGATGGCTCTCCAGCGTCTCCGCGAGGCCGCGGAGAAGGCGAAGATCGAGCTGTCGTCCTCGACCGAGACCACGATCAACCTGCCGTACATCACGGCGTCCGCCGAGGGCCCGCTGCACCTGGACGAGAAGCTCACGCGCTCGCAGTTCCAGCAGCTGACCGCGGACCTCCTGGAGCGCTGCAAGACGCCGTTCCACAACGTGATCAAGGACGCGGGCATCCAGCTCTCCGAGATCGACCACGTCGTTCTCGTCGGTGGCTCCACCCGTATGCCGGCCGTCGCCGAGCTGGTCAAGGAGCTGACCGGCGGCAAGGACGCCAACAAGAGCGTCAACCCGGACGAGGTCGTCGCCATCGGCGCCTCGCTCCAGGCCGGTGTCCTCAAGGGCGAGGTCAAGGACGTCCTGCTCCTCGACGTCACCCCGCTCTCCCTCGGCATCGAGACCAAGGGAGGGATCATGACCAAGCTCATCGAGCGCAACACCACGATCCCGACCAAGCGCTCCGAGATCTTCACGACGGCCGAGGACAACCAGCCCTCCGTGCAGATCCAGGTCTACCAGGGCGAGCGCGAGATCGCGGCGTACAACAAGAAGCTCGGGATGTTCGAGCTGACCGGTCTGCCGCCGGCCCCGCGCGGTGTGCCGCAGATCGAGGTCGCCTTCGACATCGACGCCAACGGCATCATGCACGTCGCCGCCAAGGACCTCGGCACCGGCAAGGAGCAGAAGATGACCGTCACCGGCGGCTCCTCGCTGCCGAAGGACGAGGTCAACCGGATGCGCGAAGAGGCCGAGAAGTACGCGGAGGAGGACCACGCCCGCCGCGAGGCCGCCGAGTCGCGCAACCAGGGCGAGCAGCTCGTCTACCAGACCGAGAAGTTCCTCAAGGACAACGAGGACAAGGTCCCCGCGGACGTCAAGACGGAGGTGGAGACCGCGGTCGGCGAGCTGAAGGAGAAGCTCAAGGGCGAGGACACCGCCGAGATCCGTACGGCCACCGAGAAGGTCGCCGCCGTCTCCCAGAAGCTGGGCCAGGCGATGTACGCCAACGCCCAGGCCGAGGGTGCGGCGACCGGCGCCGAGGCCCCGGGCGGCGCCCAGGCCAAGGCCGATGACGATGTCGTCGACGCCGAGATCGTGGACGACGAGAAGGACACCAAGGGCGGTGCGGCGTGACCGAGGAGACTCCGGGCTTCGAGGAGAAGCCCGACGTCCCCTCCGGCGCCACCCCTGATGACGCCGAGCCGAAGGCCGCCGCACCCTCCGAGGAGGAGGCGGCGGCCCCGGCCGGGGACACCGACGAGACGGCCGACCGGGCGGTCGGCCTGACGGCCCAGCTGGACCAGGCCCGTACGGCGCTGAGCGAGCGCACCGGTGACCTCCAGCGGCTCCAGGCCGAGTACCAGAACTACCGCCGCCGGGTCGAGCGGGACCGGGTCACGGTCAAGGAGATCGCCGTCGCGAACCTCCTGTCCGAGCTGCTGCCCGTGCTCGACGACGTCGGCCGCGCCAGGGAGCACGGCGAACTGCTGGGCGGCTTCAAGTCGGTCGCCGAGTCGCTGGAGACCGTCGTCGCGAAGCTGGGCCTCCAGCAGTTCGGCAAGGAGGGCGAGCCCTTCGACCCGACGATCCACGAGGCCCTGATGCACAGCTACGCGCCGGATGTCACCGAGACGACCTGCGTGGCGATCCTCCAGCCGGGGTATCGCATCGGCGAGCGCACGATCCGCCCCGCGCGGGTGGCCGTCGCCGAGCCGCAGCCGGGCGCCACGCCCGCAGCGGCCAAGGAAGAGAAGACAGACGACGAGGAGAGCGGTGGCACCGAGGAGGCCTGACGGAAACCCGTCCGGCCACCAGGGTGCACACCGACCGGTCAGGCGGCCGGCCCACGGGCCGGCCGCTCGGCCGATCGTCCGGAAGGAGGGACGTCGATGAGCACGAAGGACTTCGTCGAGAAGGACTACTACAAGGTCCTCGGCGTTCCCAAGGACGCCACCGACGCCGAGATCAAGAAGGCGTACCGCAAGCTCGCCCGCGAGTTCCACCCCGACGCCAACAAGGGTGACGCCAAGGCGGAGGAGCGGTTCAAGGAGATCTCCGAGGCGAACGACGTCCTCGGCGACTCCAAGCGGCGCAAGGAGTACGACGAGGCGCGCGCCCTCTTCGGCAACGGTGGCTTCCGCGCCGGACCCGGCGGCGCGGGCGGCAACTTCAACTTCGACCTGGGCGACCTCTTCGGCGGTGGCGGCCCGGGCGGACAGGGCGGTGCCGGCGGCGGGTTCGGCGGTGGCGGGGGCGGTCTCGGCGACGTCTTCGGCGGGCTGTTCAACCGGGGCGGCGCGGGCACCCGCGTCCAGCCGCGGCGCGGCCAGGACATCGAGTCCGAGGTGACGCTCAGCTTCAGCGAGGCGGTCGACGGGGCCACGGTCCCGCTGCGGATGTCCAGCCAGGCGCCCTGCAAGGCGTGTTCCGGCACCGGCGACAAGAACGGCACCCCCCGGGTCTGCCCGACCTGCGTCGGCACCGGCCAGGTCTCGCGCGGCAGCGGCGGCGGCTTCTCGCTCACCGACCCGTGCGTGGACTGCAAGGGCCGGGGCCTGATCGCCCAGGACCCGTGCGACGTCTGCCACGGCAGCGGCCGGGCCAAGTCGGCCCGCACCATGCAGGTCAGGATCCCGGCGGGCGTCTCCGACGGCCAGCGGATCCGGCTGCGCGGCAAGGGCGGACCGGGCGAGCGCGGCGGACCGGCCGGCGATCTGTACGTGGTCGTCCACGTCGGGGCCCACCCCGTCTTCGGCCGCAAGGGCGACAACCTCACGGTCACCGTGCCCGTCACCTATCCCGAGGCGACGCTCGGCGGCGAGGTGAAGGTCCCCACCCTCGGCGGCCCCCCGGTCACCCTGAAGCTGCCCGCCGGCACCCCGAACGGGCGTACGATGCGCGCCCGGGGCAAGGGCGCGGTCCGCAAGGACGGCACCCGCGGGGACCTGCTGGTCACCGTGGAGGTGGCGGTCCCCACGGACCTCGGCCCGGAGGCCCGGGACGCACTGGAGGCCTACCGCAAGGCGACCGCGGACGAGGACCCGCGGGCGGAACTGTTCCAGGCCGCGAAGGGAGCTTGAGATGGACGGCCGTCGACGCAATCCGTACCAGCTGACCGATGAATCGCCGGTGTACGTGATCTCGGTCGCGGCCCAGCTCTCGGGTCTGCACCCGCAGACGCTGCGCCAGTACGACCGTCTCGGCCTGGTCTCCCCGGACCGTACGGCCGGCCGCGGCCGGCGCTACTCGGCCCGCGACATCGAGCTGCTGCGCACCGTGCAGCAGCTGTCGCAGGACGAGGGCATCAACCTGGCGGGCATCAAGCGCATCATCGAGCTGGAGAACCAGGTCGCCGCGCTCCAGCAGCGCGTCGCCGAGCTCTCGGCGGCGGTGGACGGCGCGGCGGTCGCCATGCAGCAGCGCGAGGCCCAGGTGCACGCCTCGTACCGCCGCGACCTCGTGCCGTACCAGGACGTGCAGCAGACGGGCGCGCTGGTGGTGTGGCGGCCGAAGCCGAAGCGGCCCGCGGGGGAGTAGTCGCCCCTGCCGTACGGCAGGGGCCGGCCCCTGCGGCAACGGCACCACGGAGACGGCCGCAGCCGCGTCTGCTTCTGCGAACAGCGGGGCCGGGAGAGCGTTTTCATCCGCTCTCCCGGCCCCGCTGCCGTACGCGCTTCCCGAGCCCTCACACGCGGCCGTGACCGGCCTCGGCGATGCCGGAGTGGACGAGCAGGGCGCCCAGATGGGTGCGGCTGGTGGCGCCGAGGGTCTGCATGAGCTTGGCGATGTGGGAGCGGCAGGTGCGGACGCTGATGCCCATCTTGCGGGCCACCACGTCGTCGACGTGGCCCTCGGCGAGCAGGCGGGCGATGGTGCCCTGGACGGCGGTGACCCGGGCGTCGGGCGGGGCCGCCTGGTGGTTCTCGGCCAGCGGCACGGCCTGGGCCCAGAGGACCTCGTACACCTGGACCAGATACGCCACGAGGGCGGGGTGGCCGATCCGGAGGGCGGTGCTGCGGTCGGCGCTGCCGGGGATGTAGGCGACCGACCGGTCGACGATGATCAGCCGCTCGACGGTCAGTTCGGTCGTACGCACCTGGAGGTGCTGGGCCGGGACCTGGGCCAGGTAGTCCCTGATGGAGCCGCTGTACCGGGCCGGGTGCTGGTAGATGTGGCGCATCCGGGCCCCGCGGCGGATGGCGGCGCGGGCGTTGGCCAGGCCCGCCCGGAGGCTGCCGGCCGGGCGGCCGCTGCCCGGCTGGGCCGTCAGGATCTCGTCCGTGGCGGTGGCGGTCGCCTCGTCGAGGGAGGCCTGGATGGCCGGGCCCCCCTCCAGCACGGTGATGGCGAGGTTGGGGTCGTCGTGGGCCACGGCGGTCAGGGGGAACAGGGACCGGCTCAGGGCGGTCGCGAGGCGCAGGCGTTCGTCGATCTCCCGGGAGACCGGCTGGAGGATGTGGGCCAGAGCGGCCGAGGGAGGCACGGGCCGCATCCACGCGTCGTCCCACGGGTCGGGGTGGAGCAGGGGCAGTTCGGTGAGGCAGGGAGCGTCGGTGAGTTCGGCGCGCGCTATCCGTCCGGTGCGCAGGGACCGCTCGTAGAGGCGGAGCGCCGCATCGCACAGTACGTCGTTCCGGTGCGGGCTATGTCCTAATCTGCCTTCACTGCTGCCCATTTGGGATCCCCCTGCTTTGTGCAGTGCAACAAGATGACGGTAGTGCCAGCGTAGTTGTGAGGGGAGTGTGGGGGTGTCGAGGAAGCCGGGAACTCCCTCGGCAGGGCCCGGGCGTCGGCTGCCTTCTCCCCCGTTGTGCGGTCGCGCCCGGGTTCGCACACGGGGGGCGCTGTCAGGAGTCCGAATCCAGGATTCCTGACAGCGCGATCAGATAGCCGAGCTGTGCCCGGCTGTTGCTGCCCAGGGTCGCGTTGAGCTTGGCGATGTGCGCCCGGCAGGTCCGTACGTTCATGCCCAGCCGGCGCGCTATGGAGTCGTCCACGTGCCCCTCCACCAGGAGTTGCGCGATGGACCTCTGCACGCCGCTGATGCCCGCGGGCGTGGGGTCGTACCGGATCTCCTCCAGGAGGGGCGTGGCGCGCTGCCAGAGCTGCTCGAAGACTCTGGTGAGGTAGGAGATGAGCCCCGGGTGGCGCAGTTCCAGAGCCGCGGTCCGGTCGTCCTTCGCGGGGATGAAGGCGACGGTCTGGTCGAAGATGAGCATGCGCTCGACCAGTTCCTCGAGCGTGCGGATCTCGACGCCGCTGGCCAGGCGCTCGGCGTAGGCGAACGTTCCCTGGTGGTGGCGGACGGTGTGCTGGTAGAGGGTGCGGATGCTGACGCCGCGGTCCACCACGGCCTTGCCCCGTTCGAGGCCTTTGCTGAGGATGTCCTCGCTCCGGCCGCCGCCGGGCTGCACGGTCAGGACTTCGGTGCGGCACTCCGCGGTGGCCACGTCGATGGCCGCGTTGATGCGGGTGCTGCCCTCCAGCACGGTGATGGCGTGCGTCGTCGGCGGGTCCTGGGCGCTGATGTCCATGAAGGGCTCGAAGGAGTCGACGAGCTCCACGGAATGTCGCCTTCGCTCCTGTATCTCCCGCTCGATGGGGTGGAGCCGCTGGGCGAGTGCGGCGGAAGGCGAAACCGGGCGCAGCCAGCCGGCGTCGTCGGGGTCGGGGTGGAGCAGGGCGAAGTCCATCAGGCAAGGGGCCGGGTCGGCATCCGCGCGGGGGATCCGTCCGGATCGCAACGCGTTGGCGTAGACGCGCTGTCCCGCATCGCATAGTTCGGTGATGCCGTGAGGATGTGCCGCTTTTGACTTGCTTGTTGCCATATGTCCACCCCCCATGTTCCTGAACCTGCAGGAACATGATGCACCGAGCCGGTGGTGTTCGCGTATGCGGATGAGACATCGTCTTGGTGCGGGGGAGATGAATCCATCCAGTGAGGACGAAGCCGAAATGTATAAGCGAATGCTTCGCTCGGTGCTTGCCACGGTGTTCGTGGGGGCTCTGGCATTTGGGACCCTGGCGGCCCAGGGCGCCGAGGACATCACCTGGACCGCACCGAAGCCCGATTCCGGGTCGGCCGCATCGGTCGCGCTCTCCGGTGATATCACCTGGGGTGTCACCTCTAGCCACCCGGTCGCATGACCACGCCGCCGGACGATCGCACCTTCCGGCGCGAGATGGCAACTGCCTATCGCTCAGGGTGGCATTTCATCGATCTGCTCACGGCACTCCCCCGCCGTGGCGACTCGTTGATGGTCACCCTGTTCGGAGAGCCGATCGTCGTCGTGATGGAAGAGGACGAGGACGTCCGCGCCTATCGATGCCTCCGGCGCCCCCGTGGCGCGCCGCAGCCCGTCCGCTGCGCCGTCAGGTACGGGATGATCTTTGTGAACCTCGATCAGCGGGACCACGAGCTGATCGCGTCAGAACCCCTTTCCGCCACCCCCCGCAGTGCCTGAGCGATTCCCCCGTCGTCACCTGTCGCTCCAGGCGCTTCCCCCACACAGCGGCGCCACCGTGACCTGAACACGGTGGCGCCGTTGTGCTGTCCCCGTACAGGGGTCGTGCTGTCCCCGTACGGGAGGGCCGGCCGGTGCGGGTGTCAGGCGTTTCCGAGGGCCCGGTCCAGGGCGATCTCGATGACGACGCGCTCCGGGTTGTGCCTCGGCGTGCGCTCGTAGCGCTCCGCGTAACGGCTCACCGCGTCCGCGACGGCCTCCGGCTCCGTGCGGATGGTCGCGCGGCCCTCCAGCGTGGCCCAGCGGGCCTTGTGCATCTGGCAGACGGCGACCCGTGCCCCCTCCGGGCCGGCGGCCAGGATGTTGGCGACCTTGCGGGTGCCCCCGCCGGTGATCACGCGCGCCACCCCGGCCTCCGGGTCGTACGTCACGCCCACCGGGACCACGTGCGGCGTGCCGTCGGGGCGGAGTGTCGTCAGGGTGCACACATGCCGCTCGCGCCAGAACGCGAGGTATTCGGGGGTGGGGTTCCGTACGTCTGCCATGGGGGAAGCGTAGGCGGCCCCCCGTGCCCGCGCGGTGGCGGGCGGCGCCCCGGCCTCCGTCCTCTGCGCCCGTCCCCTGCCCCACGTGCCGGGCCCCGCGTCCATGGCCCGCGTCCACGGCCCGGAAAATCGGTCCGATTGCCTTGAGCGGAATAGACTCAACTTTGTGTACGCTGGATACATCAAGGGACAGGAACAGTCACCCCCAGCTGCGAGGAGGAGCAAGCACCCGTGGACGCCGAGCTGACCAACAAGAGCCGGGACGCCATCAACGCGGCCAGTGACCGGGCCGTGAAGGACGGGCACCCCGACCTCACCCCCGGCCATCTGCTCCTCGCACTGCTGGGGGGCCAGGACAACGAGAACATCACCGACCTGCTCGCCGCCGTCGAGGCCGACCAGGCCGTCGTGCGCGCCGGGACCGAGAAGCTGCTCGGCGGCCTCCCCAGCGTCACCGGCTCCACCGTCGCCCCGCCGCAGCCCGACCGCGAGCTGCTGGCGGTGATCCAGGACGCGGCGCAGCGGGCCAAGGAGCTGGGCGACGAGTACCTCTCCACCGAGCACCTGCTCATCGGTATCGCCGCGAAGGGCGGCCGCGCCGGTGAGATCCTCGACGGACAGGGGGCCACCGCCAAGAAGCTGCTGGCCGCATTCGAGACGAGCAGGGGAGGGCGCCGGGTGACCACACCCGACCCGGAGGGGCAGTACAAGGCCCTGGAGAAGTTCGGCACCGACTTCACGGCCGCCGCGCGCGACGGAAAGCTGGACCCGGTCATCGGCCGCGACCAGGAGATCCGCCGCGTCGTGCAGGTGCTCTCGCGCCGGACGAAGAACAACCCGGTGCTCATCGGTGAGCCCGGCGTCGGCAAGACCGCCGTCGTCGAGGGGCTCGCCCAGCGCATCGTCAAGGGCGACGTCCCCGAGAGCCTGAAGAACAAGCGGCTGGTCTCGCTGGACCTGGGCGCGATGGTCGCGGGTGCGAAGTACCGCGGCGAGTTCGAGGAGCGGCTGAAGACCGTCCTCTCCGAGATCAAGGAGAGCGACGGCCAGATCATCACCTTCATCGACGAGCTGCACACCGTCGTCGGCGCCGGCGCGGGCGGCGACTCCGCCATGGACGCGGGCAACATGCTCAAGCCGATGCTGGCCCGCGGCGAGCTGCGCATGGTCGGCGCGACCACGCTCGACGAGTACCGCGAGCGGATCGAGAAGGACCCCGCCCTGGAGCGCCGCTTCCAGCAGGTGCTGGTGGCCGAGCCGTCCGTCGAGGACACCATCGCCATCCTCCGTGGCCTCAAGGGCCGTTACGAGGCCCACCACAAGGTCCAGATCGCGGACTCGGCGCTCGTCGCCGCCGCCACCCTCTCCGACCGCTACATCACCTCCCGCTTCCTCCCCGACAAGGCCATCGACCTGGTCGACGAGGCCGCCTCCCGGCTCCGTATGGAGATCGACTCCTCACCCCTGGAGATCGACGAACTCCAGCGCTCCGTCGACCGGTTGCGCATGGAGGAGCTGGCGCTGAAGAACGAGTCCGACGCCGCCTCCAAGCAGCGGCTGGAGAAGCTGCGCCGCGACCTCGCCGACAAGGAGGAGGAGCTGCGCGGCCTCAACGCCCGCTGGGAGAAGGAGAAGCAGGGCCTCAACCGGGTCGGTGAGCTGAAGGAGCGCCTCGACGAGCTGCGCGGCCAGGCCGAACGGGCCCAGCGCGACGGAGACTTCGACGCCGCCTCCAAGCTGCTGTACGGGGAGATCCCGGGCCTGGAGCGGGAGTTGGAGGAGGCCGCCGAGGCGGAGCAGGAGGCCTCCAAGGACACCATGGTCAAGGAGGAGGTCGGGCCGGACGACATCGCGGACGTCGTCGGCGCCTGGACCGGCATCCCGGCCGGGCGGCTGCTGGAGGGCGAGACCCAGAAGCTGCTGCGGATGGAGTCGGAGCTGGGCAGGCGGCTGATCGGGCAGACCGAGGCCGTGCAGGCCGTCTCCGACGCCGTACGCCGGACGCGCGCCGGGATCGCCGACCCCGACCGGCCCACCGGGTCGTTCCTCTTCCTCGGGCCCACCGGCGTCGGCAAGACCGAGCTGGCCAAGGCGCTGGCGGACTTCCTCTTCGACGACGAGCGGGCCATGATCCGCATCGACATGAGCGAGTACGGCGAGAAGCACAGCGTCGCCCGCCTGGTCGGTGCCCCGCCCGGTTACGTCGGGTACGAGGAGGGCGGCCAGCTCACCGAGGCCGTCCGCCGCCGCCCGTACAGCGTCGTGCTCCTGGACGAGGTCGAGAAGGCCCACCCCGAGGTCTTCGACATCCTGCTCCAGGTCCTCGACGACGGCCGGCTCACCGACGGCCAGGGCCGCACGGTCGACTTCCGCAACACCATCCTCGTCCTCACCTCCAACCTCGGCAGCCAGTTCCTGATGGACCCGCTGGTCAAGCCCGAGGTCAAGAAGCAGCAGGTGCTGGACGTGGTGCGGGCCTCCTTCAAACCGGAGTTCATCAACCGGCTGGACGACCTGGTGGTCTTCTCGGCCCTCTCCGGTGACGAACTGGCCCACATCGCGGGGCTCCAGATCGACCGGCTGGCCAAGCGCCTCGCGGACCGCCGCCTCACCCTGGACGTCACCCCCGAGGCGCTCGCCTGGCTGGCCCAGGAGGGCAACGACCCGGCGTACGGGGCGCGCCCGCTGCGCCGCCTCATCCAGACGGCCATCGGGGACCGGCTCGCCAAGGAGATCCTCTCCGGCGAGATCCGGGACGGCGACACCGTACGGGTGGACCGCGCCCGGGAGGAGGACGAGGGCGGCCTGACCGTGGGCCCGGCCCCCCGGCCCTCGTGACATCCGGGAGGCCTTCCCGGGCCTCGTAGCGCCCGGGGAGGCCCTCCGGCCCGTAACGCCCGGGAGGTCTCCCGGCCCTCGCGACATCCGGGAGGCCCCTCCGGGCCTCGTGGCACCCGGGCCGGTCCCGGACGCGCGCGGGCCCGCCCGCACCGCCCCGCGGCGGCGGACCGGTCCTCCACCCCGCCCGCGGCGCCGGGCCGGTTCTCCACCCCCGAAGCCCCGCACCCCGTACGCGGAGCGTCACAACTCCTCGCTCACCGTGCGTAAGCGCCCGCACGGCCCCGTCGCCGCCCGCTCTCTGTCAGCTTGTGGCGGATAGGGGCCGTGCGGGGTTGCCATGCCCCGCCCGCCATGGGAGAGGATGGCCGCCAACCGCACGAAGGGAAATTACGGTGAGCATCGATCCGTCCTCGATTCCTAATTTCGGGGGCCAGCCCGAACCGCAGGCGGCAGGACCGGAGGGCCCCGTCGTCCCTGACCAGGACCTCGTCAAGCAGCTCCTCGACCAGATGGAGCTGAAGTACGTCGTCGACGACGAGGGCGACCTCGCGGCGCCGTGGGAAGAGTTCCGGACGTACTTCATGTTCCGGGGCGAGGCCGAGCAGCAGGTCTTCTCGGTCCGTACGTTCTACGACCGCCCCCACGCGCTCGACCAGCGTCCCGTCCTCCTGGACGCCATCGACGACTGGAACCGCCGCACCCTGTGGCCCAAGGTCTACACCCACTCCCACGAGGGCGAGGAGGGCGAGGCGGGCTCCGTCCGGCTGATCGGTGAGGCGCAGATGCTCATCGGCACCGGCGTCAGCCTGGAGCACTTCGTCTCCTCGACGGTCAGCTGGGTGCGCGCGTCCATCGAGTTCGACAAGTGGCTCCTGGAGCGCCTGGGCCTCGCCCCGGCCGAGGAGAAGACGGACGGCGAGGGCACGGAGTCCGCGGGCGCCTGAGCCCGGCCCCTCGATCCACCCGGGCGGCCCGGGCGGCGGTCACCACGACCACCGCCCGGGCCGCCCGCGTGTTCAGCCCAGCCGCCGCAGCCGCTCCACCGCGGACTCCAGCACCTCGTCCCTCTTGCAGAAGGTGAACCGGACCTGGCTGCGGCCCGCCTCCGGGTCGTCGTAGAAGACCGAGTTCGGTACGGCGGCCACCCCGCACCGCTCCGGAAGGGCCTGGCAGAAGGCGTACGCGTCCTCCTCGCCGAACGGGGAGATGTCGGTGGTGACGAAGTACGTCCCCTCCGGCTCGTAGACCTGGAAGCCCGCGCTCCGCAGCCCCCCGGCGAGCAGGTCGCGCTTGCGGCGCATGGAGTCGCGGAACTCCGTGAAGAAGGTGTCGGGGAGCTGGAGCGCCTCCGCGATCGCGTACTGGAACGGGCCCCCGCTCACGAACGTCAGGTACTGCTTCGCCGAGCGCACCGCCGTCACCAGCGGCGCGTCGGCCGTCACCCAGCCGATCTTCCAGCCCGTGTACGAGTACGTCTTGCCGGCCGACGAGATGGAGACCGTACGTTCGCGCATCCCCGGCAGGGCCGCGATCGGGTGGTGGGCGCCCTCGAAGACCAGGTGCTCGTACACCTCGTCCGTCACCACCAGCAGGTCGTGCTCCACCGCCAGGGCGGCGATCCCGCTCAGCTCCTCGGGGGTGAGGACCGCGCCGGTCGGGTTGTGCGGGGAGTTGAGCAGCAGCAGGCGGGTGCGCGGGGTGATCAGGGTCCGCAGCTCGTCCAGGTCGGGGCGGAAGGCGGGGGCGCGCAGGGTGAGCGGGACGCGCACGCCGCCCGCCAGGGCGATGCACGCGGCGTACGAGTCGTAGTACGGCTCGAACGCGATGACCTCGTCGCCCGGCTCCACCAGGGCGAGCAGCGCGGCGGCGATCGCCTCGGTGGCCCCGGTGGTGACCAGGACCTCGGTCTCCGGCGACCAGGTCAGGCCGTAGAAGCGCTTCTGGTGGTCGGCCACGGCGTTGCGCAGCTCCGGGATGCCGGGTCCCGGCGGGTACTGGTTGCCGTGCCCGGCGCGCAGCGCCCGGACCGCCGCCTCCCGGATCTCCTCGGGGCCGTCGGTGTCGGGGAAGCCCTGGCCGAGGTTGATCGAGCCGGTCCGCGCGGCCAGTGCGGACATCTCCGCGAAGATCGTCGTCCCGAACCCGGCCAGGCGGCTGTTGAGCAGCGGTCGTCCCTGCTGTCCCTGTGTCATGGGCGTCATCCTGCGCTCAAGCTCTGGAGTTGCTCAAGTCTGCTTTGGGGCGCCCGGGGGATGGGGATTTCCCTGGCACGTACGCATCGCAAGGACGCGTACGCATCGCAACGGCGCGAAGAGAAACGCAGAGAGCGCAGAAGGCAAGCGCAGAAGACGGAAGAGAATCAGAGAGAAACGCGAAGGAAGCGACGGGGGAACCGCGCTTCGGGGGAAAGGCGGGTGAGCGGCATGACCGTTCTCATCACGGTGCTGATCGGTGTGGGCATTCTTGTCGGTCTGATGGTGGTCCTGGCGCGGTTGACCAGCGTCAAGCGCGTTCCGGCCCGGGCGGGCGGGGGCCGCGGTGCCTCGTCGGACGGCGGCGGTGGCGGCTGGTGGGCGGGCGGCGGGGACAGCGGCTCGTCCTGCGACTCCGGCGGCCACTCCGGCGGTGGCCACTCCTGCGGCGGCGGCTCGTCGTGCGGCGGCGGTGGCTGCGGCGGAGGCAGCTGAGCGGGCGGCGGACGGCCGCCGTCTCCGGTGCCGGCCGGGGCGGCAGGCCGTCACGGCCGCCGAAGCCGTTCCGCCGCCGGGCGCCCGAGGGCGAACTCCCTTCGGGCGCCCTGTCGTTGAGCCACGCAGGAGAAAACCGTTGAACAGTTGAACCGGGCTGCCCCCGAGGGGATGGAAACCGCGTCAAGTTGGGTAAAAACGCTGCGAGTGCGGCGTACTTCGTGATTCCCTCGTTGAAGAGAACATTCAGCCCTCGGACCCCAGTTGGACCAGATCGGGCGCTCCCCTCCTCCCACACGCATGCCCAGGGGGCGCCCGCTGTCCATGCGTCCATGTGTGTTTGCGGAGCCGACCCATGCTCACCACCCT
This sequence comes from Streptomyces araujoniae, assembly GCF_050871195.1. Classification (NCBI taxonomy): domain Bacteria; kingdom Bacillati; phylum Actinomycetota; class Actinomycetes; order Kitasatosporales; family Streptomycetaceae; genus Streptomyces; species Streptomyces araujoniae. The sequence goes on along the minus strand of NZ_CP194070.1, from coordinate 3,616,701 downwards.
CCAGACGGCCTACTCCGATACCCGCGCCGCCGACCTGGCCTGGACCCTGGGCCGGGAGCCGCTTCCCGCCCTCGCCGTCCTCGACCTCCGGCTCGGTGGCGCCGAACTCCAGCTGAGGCTGCTCGGCGCCTCCCACCAGGTCCTGCTCCAGGAGGAGCAGGGAGTCTGCTCCGAGACCGTCGCCTGTATGCCGGGCAGCAGCACCCCCCTCCCCCTCGGTGTCGCCAAGCGGCTCGGGGACTGGGAGTACGAATTCGCGGCGCGCGTCGAGACCCTCACGCAGGGGCAGTTCGCGGGGCGGGCCCAGGAACTGCTCGCCCTGGTCAGCGACCATCCGCACGGACTGGCCGGCACCTTCCCCGGCTCCCCGTACGCCTTCACCGCCATGCTCGCCCAGCGCATCGAGGGCCAGGTGCGGTGGCGCACCTGGCACGCGTACCCGCAGGAGGGGCAGTTGGTGGTCACCCGGACCCGGGTGGGGGTGCGCATCCCGGCACCCGCGATGTGAGGGGGGGCGAGCGCACGGGTGCGGGTCCGTACGGGTGTGCGGGTGCGGGTGGCCGCCGGGCGGTACTTGCACCCTTGTGGGTGACAGGCGGCGACCGGGTCGTGACGTAGCGTTCGCAGCATGATCGACCAGCAGGTGTCGCTGCGAGGGGGCGCGGCGCGGCTTCCCGTACGGCCGAGGACCGGCCGGTTCCTCGTCCTCGCCGCCGTCTTCGTCTGCGCGGCCTGCGGTCTCGTCTACGAGCTGGAACTGGTCGCCCTCGCGTCCTACTTGATCGGCGACTCGGTCACCCAGGCCTCCGTGGTGCTCTCCGTGATGGTCTTCGCCATGGGCGTCGGCTCGCTCCTCGCGAAACGTTTACGCTGCCATGCCGCCGTCGGCTTCGGGCTGATCGAGGCGGCCCTCGCGCTGATCGGCGGCTCCTCGGCGCTCGTGCTCTACGCCTCCTTCGCCTGGCTCGGGGAGTCGCGGTACCCGGTCGTCGGGTTCTCCCTGGCCATCGGGGTGCTCATCGGCGCCGAGATCCCGCTGCTGATGACGCTGATCCAGCGCGTCGACCGGCAGGACGCGGGCGGGGCCGTGGCCGACCTCTTCGCCGCCGACTACGTGGGCGCGCTCGTCGGCGGGCTGGCCTTCCCCTTCCTCCTGCTGCCGATGCTCGGCCAGCTCACCGGCGCGCTCGTCACGGGCGCGGTGAACGCCGCCGCGGGCGGGGCGCTGGTCCTGTGGGTCTTCCGCCGCGACCTGACGCCCCGCTCCCGCCGCCTCCTCTTCCTGGTCAACGTCTCGGTGATCCTCGCCCTGGCCACCGCCACGTTCCTGGTCGACGACTTCGAGCGGGCGGCGCGGCGGGCGGTCTACGGGGACCAGGTGCGGGTCGCCGTGCAGACCGGGGTGCAGGAGGTCGTCCTCACCGGCACCGACCGGGACTCCCTCGGCCTCTATCTGGACGGCCGACTGCGGGTCAGCGCCCGCGACGAGCACCGCTACCACGAGGCGCTGGTCCACCCCGCGATGAACGGCCCCCGCGCCCGCGTCCTCGTCCTGGGCGGCGGCGACGGGCTCGCCGCCCGCGAGGTCCTGCGGTACGCGGACGTCCGCTCGGTCACCGTCGTCGAGATCGACCCCGCCGTCACCCGGCTGGCCCGCACCGACCCCGCCCTCTCCGGACTCAACGGCCACGTCTACCGCGATCCACGGGTCACCGTCGTCGGCGCGGACGCCTTCACCTGGCTGCGCGCCGACCGCCACCGCTACGACGTGGTGGTCTCCGACCTGCCGGACCCGGGCGTGACGGCCAGCACGAAGCTGTACTCCGCGGAGTTCTACGGGCTGATCGCCGAGGCCCTGGCCCCCGGTGGGCGCCTGGTGGTCCACGCGGGCCCGCCGGTGGCCCGGCCGCAGACCTTCTGGACGGTGGAGGCCTCGGTGCGGGCCGGGGGGCTCGCGACCCGCCCGTACCGCATCCCGGCCCGCCCCCCGGCCCCCGCTTCCGGCTCCGCCGCGCCCCCCGGCCGGCCCGGCTCCGCTGACGGTCGGGCGCCGGAGGAGTGGGGGTTCCTGCTCGCGGCGGCCGGACCGGTGGGGGAGCCGGGGCTCGGCGCCGGGGCGCCCGTACCGCGCTCGCTGGGGGAGGAGGAGCTGCGGGAGGGGGCGCGGGCGGCGGACCGGCTGCGACTGCCGGACCGGGCACCGTCCACGCTGATCCACCCGCGCTACTGGGAGGACGCGTGAGGGCGGGGCGCCGGCGGTGGTGGGGCGTCAGCGGTGGCGGGGCGGCAGGGGCCGGCGGTGGTGGGGCGGCAGCGGTGGCGGGGCGGCAGGGGCCGGCGGTGGTGGGGCGGCAGCGGTGGCGGGGCGGCAGGCGCCGGCGGTGGCGGGGCGGCAGGGGGAGGCGGGACGGCAGAGCGGGGGGAGCGGGGAGGAGCCGCGCGGGGGGAAGTCCTGACGTGCGGGCCGGGGGCGATTAGGCTCGGTCGGTATGGAGCATCAGGTGTTCGTTCCGGTCCCGGTCCCGGCCCTGCGGCGCACGCTGGGTGACCCCGTCCGGGTCGCCCGCTGCGTACCGGGGCTCCAGCAGGACGCCGACGGATCGGCCTCGCCGCTGGCGGGCCGGCTGAAGTTCCGGGCCGGCGGCCACACCATCACGTACCGGGGCGAGCTGAAGCTCTCCGGCCCCGGGGCGGCGGAGGGCGACCGCTTCACGGTGACCGGGGAGGGCGTGGAGGCCCGGGGGACGGGTGCGGTGAAGCTGGCCCTGACCGTCTCCCTCACGGCGGCGGACGGCGGCACGACCCTCACGTACGGCGGTACGGCGAGCGGTGACGGCCGGCTGGCCGAGCTGGAGGAGGGCGCCGCCCTCACCGCCGCCCAGCGGCTCCTGGACCGCTTCACCCAGCAGCTGGTCACGGAGACCCTGGCTGTAGGGGAGGGGGAGGACGCGGCTCCCGGGAGCGCGGAGGACGTCTCGGCCGAGGGGCTCGCGGGGGACGTCGAGCCGTCTGCCGACGGTCGGGACGGCGAGGGGGCCGGTGCCGGTGCCGGTACGGGCTCCGCCGCTGAGCCCGCCGAGCCCGGTTCCGCTGCCGGGGCTGCTGGGTCCGCCGATGCCGGTTCCGCTGCCGGGACGGGCGCCGCCGGGGCCTCCGAGCCCGCCGGAACCGGCGAGTCCGGCGAGTCGGCCGGGGCCGTCGGCGTTCCGGAGCCCGGGAAGCCCGCCGAGTCCGCCGCAGCGGCCGAGGCCACGAGCACACCCGAAGGCGCTGACCTTCCCGGTTCCGCCGAGCCCGGTTCCGCTGCTGGGGCTGCTGGGTCCGCCGATGCCGGTTCCGATGCCGGTACGGGCTCCGCCGCCGGGGCCTCCGAGTCCTCCTCCGTGTTCGACTCGCCCGTCCCCCCGCCCTCCCTCGACCCCGTCGCGGGCGTCGAGTTCACCGTCCCCGACGAGCCGCCCGCCGAGGCCGCGCACGCCCGGCGCACCATGATCGGGCGCAGTGCGGAGGAGGTCGACCACGCGCCGCCGCGCGGCCGGTACGCCCCCGTGCCCTCGCCGGACGCGGGCGGGGCGGGCACCACCCTGCGCTGGGTCGCCCCGGCCGCCGCCCTCGCGCTGGCCTCCGCCGTCGTGCTGAGCAGGGCGTTGCGGCGCCGTAGGTGAGGCACCGCCAGGAGACCGCCAGTAGGGTCGTCGGGTGAGCAGTAGCGAAGAGAACGTCAGGCTGAGTGCCGGAGACGCCGAGTTGACCGTCGACCCCGCCCACGGCTGCCGGATCGGCAGTCTGCGGATCGGCTCCACCGAGCTGCTGCGCCAGGGCGAGCGGTACGGCTGCTTCCCGATGGTGCCCTGGTGCGGACGGACCGGGTACGGGGAGTTCCACAACGGCGACGTCGCCCACCAACTGCCCCTGAACTCCCCGCCGCACGCCATCCACGGCACCGGCCGGGACACCGCCTGGCGGACCGCCCGTGCGGAGAAGGCGCAGGCGGCTTTCTACTACGACCTCGCCGAGCCCTGGCCGTACGAGGGCCGGGTGACCCAGACCTTCGAGCTGACCGAGGACACGCTGACCCTCGGCCTCGCCGTGGAGACGTACGGCACCTCCTTCCCGGCCCAGGCCGGCTGGCACCCCTGGTTCCACCGCAGCCTCGGCGGCCAGGACGCCCGGCTCTCCTTCGACGCCGCCTGGCAGGAGGAGCGGGGGGACGACCACCTGCCGACCGGGCGGCGCATCGACCCCGTACCCGGTCCGTGGGACGACTGCTTCGGGATGCCCGACGGTGTGGACGTGACGCTCACCTGGCCGGAGCAGCTGGAGCTGACGGTGAAGAGCCGCAGCGAGTGGGTCGTGATCTACGACGAGCAGGACGAGGCGATCTGCGTCGAGCCGCAGTCCGGGCCGCCGAACGGGCTGAACACCGCGCCCCGGCTGGTCACCCCGATCGACCCGCTGGAGATCACGACGACCTGGAGCTGGACGCGGCTCTGAGGCCCGGTTCCGGGGCGCGGCTCCGAGGCTCGGCTCGGGGCCGGGGGCCGCACCGCTTACCCTCGTGACCATGACTGACGTACGCGCTGAGCTGCTCCAGCAGATCAAGGACAAGGCCGTGGTCCACGGCAAGGTGACCCTCTCCTCGGGTCTGGAAGCCGACTGGTACATCGACCTGCGCCGGATCACGCTGGACGGCAAGGCCGCGCCGCTGGTCGGCCAGGCCATGCTGGACGCCACCGCCGAGCTGGACTACGACTGCGTGGGCGGGCTGACGCTCGGCGCCGACCCGGTCGCCACCTCGATGCTGCACGCCTCCGCCGCGCGCGGGCAGAGCCTGGACGCGTTCGTCGTCCGCAAGGCGCAGAAGGCCCACGGGATGCAGCGCCGGATCGAGGGCACCGACGTGAAGGGCCGCCGCTGCCTGGTCGTCGAGGACACCTCCACCACCGGCGGTTCGCCGCTGACCGCCGTCGAGGCCGTACGCGAGGCGGGCGGCGAGGTCGTCGCCGTCGCCGTGATCGTCGAGCGCGGTGCCGCTCCGGCCATCGCCGAGGCCGGTCTGCCGTACGTCCAGGTCTACTCGGTGGCGGATCTCGGCCTCGCCTGAGCCATATCGGGCGGACCGGACGGTTTCACGTGAAACAGGGTCCGCCGGGTGGAGCCGGATGGAGAGTCTGGGAAGATGGGGGCGACGATGACGTCGCCCCCAGGTCAGGGACTCCACAGCCTGCACATCCGCACATTCCAAGGAGCGGTCAGATGCCCATCGCAACCCCCGAGGCTTACGCCGAGATGCTCGACCGGGCCAAGGCGGGCAAGTTCGCCTACCCGGCCATCAACGTCACCTCGACGCAGACCCTGCACGCGGCCCTGCGCGGCTTCGCGGAGGCAGAGAGCGACGGCATCGTCCAGATCTCCACGGGCGGTGCGGAGTTCCTGGGCGGCCAGTACAACAAGGACATGGTGACGGGTGCGGTCGCCCTGGCCGAGTTCGCGCACATCGTCGCCGCCAAGTACGACGTCACGGTCGCGCTCCACACCGACCACTGCCCCAAGGACAAGCTGGACGGTTACGTACGTCCGCTGCTCGCCGTCTCCGCCGAGCGCGTCGCCAAGGGCCTGAACCCGCTGTTCCAGTCGCACATGTGGGACGGCTCGGCCGAGACCCTCGCGGACAACCTGGCCATCGGCCAGGAGCTGCTGGCCCAGGCCGCCGCCGCCAAGATCATCCTTGAGGTCGAGATCACTCCGACCGGCGGCGAGGAGGACGGTGTCACGCACGAGATCAACGACGAGCTGTACACCACCGTCGAGGACGCGCTGCGCACCGCCGAGGCGCTCGGCCTGGGCGAGAAGGGCCGCTACCTGCTGGCCGCCTCCTTCGGCAACGTCCACGGCGTCTACAAGCCGGGCAACGTCGTGCTCCGCCCCGAGCTGCTGAAGGACCTGCAGGCGGGCGTCTCGGAGAAGTACGGCAAGCCGGCCGGCAGCCAGCCGTTCGACTTCGTCTTCCACGGCGGCTCCGGCTCCACCGCCGAGGAGATCGCCACCGCGCTGGAGAACGGCGTCGTGAAGATGAACCTCGACACCGACACCCAGTACGCCTTCACCCGCCCGGTCGCGGACCACATGTTCCGCAACTACGACGGTGTCCTGAAGATCGACGGCGAGGTCGGCAACAAGAAGACCTACGACCCCCGCACCTGGGGCAAGGCCGCCGAGGCGGGCATGGCCGTGCGCGTCACCGAGGCGTGCGCGAACCTGCGCTCCACCGGTACGAAGCTGAAGTAGCACACCGGCGGTTCGGTACGGATGTACGGCGTCGGGCCCGGTTCCCCTTCCCGGGGGGCCGGGCCCGTTGCTGTGCCGAGTGAACGAGAGCAAGGAGGGCCGCTCGTGGCCGCGCTGTACGACTTCGACACCGCCGTCGACCGGCGGGGCACCTGGTGCGTCCAGTGGGACGGGGTCGCGGACCGGTTCGGGGTCGACGGGCTGCTGCCCTTCACCATCTCCGACATGGACTTCACCACCGCCCCCGAGGTGCTGGCCGCGCTGCGGGACCGGCTGGACCACGGTGTCTTCGGCTACACCACCTGGAAGCAGGACGACTTCCGCTCGGCCGTCGCCCACTGGTACGCCACGCGGTACGGCACCGAGATCGACACCGGGAAGCTCGTCTACGGCCCGTCCGTCCTCAACCAGCTCTCCCAGCTCCTCCGGATGTGGACGGAGGAGGGGGACGGCGTCGTCGTCCACACCCCCACCTACGACGGCTTCCGCAAGGCCGTCACCGGGCTCGGGCGCGAGCTGCGCGGGGTGCCGGTGGGGGACGAGGAGGCGTTGGTACGGGAGCTGGCGCGGGCGGACGCCAAGGTGCTGGTGGTCTGCTCGCCGCACAACCCGACCGGGCGGGTCTGGACGGCCGCCGAGCTGACCCGGATGGCGGAGCTCTCGGAGCGGTACGGCGTGGCGGTGATCAGCGACGAGATCCACGCGGACTTCGTCCACGAGGAGTACGCGGGGAGCGCCCATGTGCCGTGGACGCGGGTGGCCGGGGAGAGCGGCGGCGGGGGCCGCTGGGCGCTCGTCACCTCGGCGTCCAAGGCCTTCAACTTCCCGGCGCTGACCGGTTCGTACGGGCTCATCGGGGATCCGGCGGACCGGGCGGAGTATCTGCGGCGGATGGAGACGGGGGAGGGGCTGGCGTCCCCGGCGGTGCTCTCGCTGACCGCGCACATCGCGGCGTACCGGGAGGGGGCGGCGTGGCTCGACGCGGTGCGGGCGTATGTGGCCGGGAACCTGGCGTATGTCGCCGAGCGGCTCGCCGCCGACCTCCCCGAGCTGGGGTGGGAGCCGCCGCAGGCCGGATACCTGGCCTGGATCGACCTGAGGCCGGCCGGGATCGTGGACGACGAGGCGTTGCAGCGGGTGCTGGTGGAGCGGGAGAGGGTGGCGGTGATGGGCGGCGCGGTGTACGGGGCGCCGGGGTTCGTCCGGCTGAACGTGGGGTGCCCCCGGGGGAAGGTGGAGCGGGGGGTGGAGGCGCTGGTGCGGGCGGTTCGGGCGGTGCGGTCCGTGTGAGCCGTGTGAGCCGTGCGGCGGTCGGTGGTGTTCGGGGGCGCTGCCCCCGGGCCCCCGCTCCTCAATCGCCGGAGGGGCTTGTTCGTGCGGGCCCAGCCCCCGGGACGGGCTCTCCTCGATCGCCGGAGGGGCTTGAAACGCGCGCCCAGCGCCCCCGTGACGGGGGCACGGGAGTGCGGGGGCGGGCGCGTCGGGGCAGGCTGACCTCATGGCTGCTGCCCCCTCCGCTCCCGGGGAGATCCGGGTCGCCTCGCCCGTCGGGCGGTGGGTCGTGCTCACCACCGTGCTCGGGTCCGGGATGGCGATGCTCGACTCCACCGTCATCAACGTCGCCCTGCCCCGCATCGGTGCCGACCTCGACACCGATCTCGCCGCGCTCCAGTGGACCGTCAACGCCTACATGCTCACCCTCGCCGGGCTGATCCTGCTGGGCGGGGCGCTGGGGGACCGGTACGGGCGGCGGCGGGTGTTCCTGGTCGGGGTGGTGTGGTTCGCCGCCGCCTCGCTGCTCTGCGGGATCGCGCCGAACGCGGGCGTCCTGATCGCCGCCCGCGCCCTGCAGGGGGTCGGCGGGGCGCTGCTCACCCCGGGGTCCCTCGCGCTCATCCAGGCCAGCTTCCATCCGGACGACCGGGCGCGGGCCGTGGGGCTCTGGTCCGGGTTCGGCGGGGTCGGGGCGGCGGTGGGGCCGTTCGTGGGCGGGTGGCTCGTCGACGGGCCCGGGTGGCGGTGGGTCTTCCTGCTCAACCTGCCGCTCGCCGCCATCTGCGTCCCCGTCGCCCTCCGCCACGTACCGGAGTCCCGTGATCCGGCCGCGCACGGCCGGTTCGACGTGCTGGGGGCCGCGCTCGGGGCCCTCGCCCTGGCCGGGGTGACGTACGCGCTGATCGAGGCGCCGGGGCGGGGCGCGTCGCCGCTGGTGATCGGGGCGGCCCTCGCCGGGGTGGCCCTCGGGGTGGTGTTCGTGCGGGTCGAGCGGCGGCGGGCCGATCCCATGCTGCCGCCGTCGATCTTCCGCTCCCGGCTCTTCACCTCGGTCAACCTGGTCACCTTCTGCGTCTACGCGGCGCTTGGCGGCTTCTTCTTCCTCTCCGCCATCCAGCTCCAGGTCGTCGCCGGGTACTCGGCGCTGGGAGCCGGGACCGCGCTGCTGCCGACCACGGTGCTCATGCTGCTGTTCTCCGCCCGCTCGGGGGAGCTGGGGCGGCGGATCGGGCCGCGCATCCCGCTCACGGTGGGCCCGCTGCTGGCCGCCGCCGGGATGCTCCTGATGCTGCGGGTGGGGCCGGGCAGCGCCTCCTTCGGCGGGTACGTCACCGAGGTGCTGCCCGCCGTCCTGGTGCTCGGCGCCGGGCTCGTCGTGGTCGTGGCCCCGCTCACCGCCACCGTCCTGGCCGCCGTGGACACCGGCCGGGCCGGTCTGGCCAGCGGGATCAACAACGCCGCCGCCCGGGCCGCCGGGCTCATCGCGGTGGCCGCGCTGCCCCTGCTCGCCGGGATGGGCCCGGAGGCGTACCGGGACGCGGGCGAGTTCGCGGCCACCTTCCGGCGGGCGATGCCGATGTGCGCCGGGCTGCTGGTGGCGGGCGCGCTCCTCGCCTGGTGGACCGTCCGCACCCCGCCCGCCCCGGCCGCCGGGGAACGGGAGGAGCGGCCCGAGTGCACCATGCACTGCGGGGTCGTGGCCCCGCCCCTGGAGGATCCCGCTCCGCATGACCCGGGTGAGGCCCCGCCCGCGCCCCGCTCCAGGCACACTTGATCCATGTCCATCCACGAGAACCTGCTCGGGGGCCCCGCCCCGACCCACCTCCCCGACGACCCGGAGCCGCGCGAGCTGCTCGCCGCCGGCACCCCGCCCGCCGGGGTCGCCGCGAAGTACCCCACCTCCTCGCTCGCCTGGGCGCAGCTCGCCGACGAGGCGTACGAGGGCGGCCGGGTCGTCGAGTCGTACGCCTACGCCCGTACCGGCTACCACCGCGGCCTCGACGCCCTGCGCAGGGCCGGCTGGAAGGGCCACGGCCCCGTACCGTTCGAGCACGAGCCGAACCGGGGCTTCCTGCGCGCCCTGCACGCCCTCGCCCGGGCCGCCGGGTCCATCGGGGAGACCGAGGAGCACGAGCGCTGCTCGACGTTCCTGCGCGACTCCTCGCCGACCGCCGCCGACATCCTCAGCTGACCTTCCGGCCCTCCCCGCCCCAGCGCGTCGGGCGGGGAGCGGCTTAGTATGCGAGCAGGGGACCGGAGCCCATCACCTCATGGAAGGGGCGGACCGCTACCCGGAAGCTCGTGTCGAGGAGACAGCGATGTCGACCCATCACCCCGACCCCGAAGCCACCGGTGCGGACACCCCGTACCTGGACTTCGCGGGTACGACTCCGTACGAGGACTATGTCCAGGCGGATGTCCTGACCCACCTCCAGCACCTCCGCTCGGACGACCCCGGTGAGATGGTCTTCCTGGTCACCACCCAGGTCATGGAGCTGTGGTTCACCGTCATCGTCCATGAGTGGGAGACGGCCACCCGCGCCCTGCGCGAGGACCGCATACCCGTCGCGCGCGACGCTCTCAAGCGGTCGCTGCGCGAGCTGGAGGCGCTCAACGAGTCCTGGCGGCCGCTCGCCGGACTCACCCCCGCCCAGTTCAACTCCTACCGGGGCTCGCTCGGCGAGGGCTCCGGATTCCAGTCCGCGATGTACCGGCGGATGGAGTTCCTGCTCGGCGACAAGTCGGCCTCCATGCTGGTGCCGCACCGGGGCGCGCCCCGGGTGTACGCCGAGCTGGAGAAGGCGCTCGGGGAGCCCAGCCTGTACGACGAGACGCTGGCGCTGCTGGCCCGGCGCGGGTACGCCGTCCCCGAGGCCGTGATCAACCGCGATCTGACCCAGCGGTACGTGCCCTCGCCCGAGGTCGAGGCGGTGTGGGCGGAGATCTACGCCTCCGACGACCAGAACGACGAGCTGGTCCGCCTCGGTGAGCTGCTCACCGACGTGGGCGAGCTGGTCTGGCGCTGGCGCAACGACCATCTGGTCGCCACCCGGCGGGCGATGGGCTCCAAGACCGGTACCGGCGGTTCCGCCGGGGTCGCCTGGCTGGAGAAGCGCGCCACGAAGAACGTTTTCCCCGAGCTGTGGACGGCGCGCAGCCATGTCTGAGACCACGACCACGGCGGAAGACCTCCGCGCGCGGGCCCTGAAGCTCGACGCCGCCGACCCGCTGGCCGACCGCCGGAGGCTCTTCGCCCTCGACGACGGCGTCTACCTCGACGGCAACTCGCTCGGCGCGCTCCCCGTCCACGTCCCCGCCCGGGTGCAGGACGTCCTCACCCGCCAGTGGGGCGAGCTGCGCATCCGCTCCTGGGGCGAGAGCGGCTGGTGGACCGCGCCCGAGCGGATCGGGGACCGGATCGCCCCGCTCGTCGGGGCCGCCGCCGGGCAGATCGTCGTCGGCGACTCGACCAGCGTGAACGTCTTCAAGGCCGTCGTCGCGGCCACCCGCCTCGCGGCCCTCGCGGGCGGGGGACGAGACGAGATCCTGGTTGACGCCACGACGTTTCCCACGGACGGGTACATCGCCGCCTCCGCCGCCCGGCTCACCGGCCACCGGATCGTGCCGGTCGACCCCGCCGACGTCACCGGAGCGCTCGGGGACCGTACGGCCGCGGTCCTCCTCAACCAGGTGGACTTCCGTACGGGACGGCTGCACGACCTGCCCGGGCTGACCGCCGCCGTCCACGCGGCGGGCGCGATCGCGGTGTGGGACCTCTGCCACAGCGCGGGTGCCCTGCCGGTCGGCCTGGACGGGCACGGGGTGGACCTGGCCGTCGGCTGCACCTACAAGTACCTGAACGGCGGCCCCGGTTCGCCCGCGTACCTGTACGTCGCCGAGCGCCACCAGGCCGCCTTCGACTCCCCGCTGCCGGGGTGGAACTCGCACGCCGACCCGTTCGGCATGACCCCCGACTACACCCCGGCGGACGGTTCCGTACGGGGCCGGGTCGGCACGCCCGACATCGTCTCCATGCTCACGCTGGAGGCGGCGCTGGACGTGTGGGACGGGGTCTCCGTGGACGCGGTGCGGGCCAAGTCCCTCGCGCTGACGGACTTCTTCCTGGAGTGCGTCGAGGCGTACGTACCGGAGGGCCGGGTCACCTCGGTCACCCCGGTCGCGCACGCCGAGCGCGGCAGCCAGGTCGCCCTGCGCTGCGACGAGGCCGGGCCCGTGATGAGCCGGCTCATCGAGCGCGGGGTCGTGGGCGATCTGCGCCGGCCGGACGTGCTGCGGTTCGGTTTCACCCCGCTGTACGTGGGGTTCGCCGACGCGGAACGGGCGGCGCGGGTCCTGGCCGAGGTGCTGGAGGAGACCCCGGCGGGCTGACGGTCCGGGTGCCGGGGGAGGCCCCGGCGGACTGACGGTTCGTGTGCTGTGAAGACCCCGGCGGGCTGACGGTCCGTCAATGTCTGTACGACCGGGCGGGGGCGGTGCCGATGGCTGGTACCGTCCCCGCAGGTCAACCCAGTCGGGCACTGACACAGGCACAGGACACAGGCGCAGGCCACGGGCATAGGACGGTTGAGCAGCATGTCGGATTCCCCGGGTTTCCCGGACTCTGCGGCGCGTGATCGGGACGAGGCCGAGAGCGCGTCGGCGTTCGCCCATCCCGCCGTCGCCCCCGACCGGACCGCCGCCTACGGCGACCATCCCGACCAGGTCATCGACTTCTACGCCCCGCGCGACGGCCGCACCGCCGCCCCGCTCGTCGTCCTGCTGCACGGCGGCGCCTGGCGGGCCCCGTACGACAGGGCCCATGTCTCCCCGCTCGCGGACTTCCTGGCCCGGCGGGGGTTCGCGGTGGCGAGCGTGGAGTACCGGCGTGGCGGCGACGGCGATCCGGCGCCCGGCGGCGACCCCGTCGCGGGGCGCTGGCCGGAGACCCTCGACGACGTGGCCGCCGCGCTCGACGCCGTACCGGCCCTGGCCGCACGGGAGTTGCCGGAGGCCGACGTGCGCCGGATCGTGGTCACCGGCCACTCGGCGGGCGGACACCTCGCACTCTGGGCGGCGGCGCGGCACGTCCTGCCCGAGGGGTCGCCGTGGCACCTGCCCGCCCCGCCCCCGCTGCGCGGGGTCGTCGCGCTGGCCCCGATCGCGGACTTCGCCACGGCCGTGGAGCTGGGCGTGTGCGGTGGCGCGGTCACCCAACTCCTGGGCGGGGGAGGGGAGTTGGGCGATCCCGGCGACCGTGCGGCCCAGGCCGACCCGGCCGCCCTGCTGCCCACCGGGATCGCCACCGCCATCGTCCACGGCGAGGACGACATCGTCGTCCCGCCGGCCGTCTCGGAGGCGTACGTCGACGCGGCGGCGAAGTCCGGAGAGACGGCCGGGCTCACGCTGCTCGGGGACGTCGGGCACTTCCCGCTGATCGACCCGTCCGCCGACGCGTGCGCGATCGTGGCGGAGGAGATCACGCAGCTGGCGTGGTGAGGCCGTGAGCCCGCCGCGCATCGCGGACGGAAGCTGACCGCAAGGGTCCCTACGTTGGTCGATGTCGAACCGAACGAAGGAGATCCGCCATGACGATCCTGGTGACCGGGGCCACGGGAACGGTCGGCCGTCGAGTGGTCGAGCAGCTGCTGGAGCGCGGCGCGCCCGTCCGGGCCGTGACCCGCGACCCGGCGCGTGCGGAGTTCCCCGCGGGCGTGGACGTGGTCCGCGGCGACCTGGCCGACCCGGCCTCGCTGGAGAGCGCGCTGGAAGGCGTGACCGGGCTGCACCTGATCACCTTCGACGGCGGCCTCTTCGCCCCGCTCACGACCGGCGAGGAGGTCATGAGGCTGGCCCGCGGGGCGGGGGTGCGCCGGGTGACCGTGCTAAACGGGGGCGGGGACACCCCGATGGAGACCGCGGTACGGGAGAGCGGGCTCGCCTGGACCGTCGTGATGCCGGTCGAGTTCATGGCGAACGCCCTGGAGTGGGCGCCGGACATCAAGGCCGACGACGTGGTCCGCGAGCCCTTCGTCGACCGGCTGAGCGCGATGGTCCACGAGTCGGACATCGGCGCGGTCGCGGCGACGGCGCTCACCGAGGACGGCCACGGCGGCCAGGTGTACCTGATCACCGGCCCGCAGGCGCTCACCGTCGGGGACAAGGTGGCGGCCCTCGCGGCGGCGCGCGGCCGGGCGGTCGAGCTGGTCGAGCTGACCGAGGAGGAGGCGCTCGCCGGGTGGCGGGCCAAGGGGATGCCCGAGGACGTGATCGGGTTCCTGATCGCGGTCTACCGGGACACCCCGCCGGAGGGGAGGACGGTGATCGACACCGTCGAGAAGGTCACCGGGCACCCGGCGCGGACGTTCGCGCAGTGGGCCGGGGAGCACGCGGAGTTCTTCCGCCCGTAGGGCCGCGCCGGGTGTGCCGGAGGCGTGGGCCGTGCGAGGCGTACGGGGCGTACGGGGGCGGCGTGCCGTGGGTGGCATCGGGGGTGTGCGGGGGCGGCGTCGGGGGGCGCCGCCCCCGCGCGTGCGCAGGGCGCGAGCGGGGTGTGAGCGGGGCGCGAGCGGCTCGGCACAGCCACCGGCAGGGGGAAGGTAGTCCTTGAGGGGGACGCCCCGGAATCAGCTTCGGTAGGGACGACCCGCACTCCGCCGCCACCTACCGTGGAAACGTGACCGAGACCCAGACGAAGACCAGTAGCCCGGAGATCCGGGCGGCCGCCGGCGCGATGGACGGCCTGCGGGAAGACCTCTTCCGCCATGTGTTCGCCTACCGCCCGCTGCCGCCCCTCTCGCCGGAGGGGCGGTTCATACGCCGGCTGCCCGAGGGGCTGCGGCGGGCCGTCGTGTGGACCCCGCACGCCCTGGTGCTGTTCGCCGCCTTCATCGTGATGATGTCCGGCTTCGCCAGCTGGAACTTCCGCCTCCTCATGGGGCTGGTGCCCGCGATCCCGGTCGCGATGACCCTGGTGCGGCCGGTCGCCGCGTTCTGGGCCTCCTGGGCCGCGACCCTCTTCTGCGCGCTCCTGGGCACCGACGGGCTCTGGGGGGCCAGCGCCTTCATCGCCCAGGTGGTGGTGCTGGTGGTCGTGGCGGCCCGGACCCGGCCCCGCACAGCGGTCTGGATGTGGCTGCTGACCCTGCTGTTCGGGGTGTTCCTGGGGGCCGGGGACCCGTCCGTCACGGCGCCCCTGGCCATCCTGTCCGCCTTCGCCCTGCTCGTCGTCACCGTCTTCCAGGTCCGGCGCGACGCCGAGCGGGAGGTGCGCGACGCCGAGCGCGAGGTCACCGTGCAGCGCACCGTCACCGCCGCCGAGCGCGACCGGCGCACGCTGCTGGAGGAGCGCACCACCATCGCCCGCGAGCTGCACGACGTGGTCGCCCACCACATGTCGGTCGTCGCCATCCAGGCCGAGGCCGCCCCCTACCGGGTGGAGAACCCGCCGCCCGAGCTGGAGCAGGCCTTCGTCACCATCCGCGAGAACGCCGTGGCCGCCCTCACCGAGCTGCGCCGCGTCCTCGGGGTCGTCCGGGCGGAGGACTACGAGGCGCCGGACGCCCCGCAGCCCACCCTGGCCGTGCTCGACGGGCTTCTGGACAACGTCCGCGAGACGGGCCTGGAGACGGAGAAGGTGATCACCGGGGCCGTCCGCGAGCTGCCCCAGGGCGTCGAGCTGTCGGCGTACCGGATCATCCAGGAAGCCCTCAGCAACACCCTGCGGCACGCCCCCGGCGCCACGGCCCGGGTCGAGATCTCGTACGTGCTCGGCGGGATCGGGCTGCGGATCGTCAACGGGCCCGCGACCGGCCTGGTCAAGCCGTCGCCCGGGGCCGGGCACGGGATCACCGGGATGCGGGAGCGGGTGGCGATGCTCGACGGGGTGATGACGGCCGGGGCGACGGACGACGGCGGGTACGAGGTGGCGGTCTTCCTGCCCGTGCCGCCGGCCGAGAGCGAGCCGGAAGGGCCCGCCGCCGCGCCGGGCGCCGAGGCCGCCCCGTACGAGAAGGCGGACCGGGCATGAGCGACATCCGCGTGCTGATCGTGGACGACCAGATGATGGTCCGCGAGGGCTTCTCCGTCCTGCTCAACGCCATGCCGGGGATCACCGTCGTGGGGGAGGCGGTGGACGGCCGGGACGCCGTCGGCAAGGTCGCCGCCCTCCTCCCGGACGTCGTCCTGATGGACATCCGGATGCCGGGGATGAACGGCATCGACGCCACCCGCGAGATCGTCGCGCAGGCCGTGGACGCCAAGGTGCTGGTCCTGACCACCTTCGACCTGGACGAGTACGTGTACCAGGCGCTGCGGGCCGGGGCCTCGGGCTTCCTCCTCAAGGACGCCTCCGCCCGGCAGCTCGCGGACGGCGTACGGGTGGTGGCCTCGGGCGAGGCGCTGCTCGCGCCGACCGTGACCCGGCGCCTGATCACCGAGTTCTCCAAGCTCGCGGAGGCCCCGAGACCGCCCGCCCTCGCCCGGGTCGGGGACCTCACGGAGCGCGAGACGGAGGTGCTCGTCCTGATCGCGCAGGGGCTCTCCAATGCGGAGATCGCCTCGCACCTGATCGTCGCCGAGTCCACGATCAAGACGCATGTGAGCCGCATCCTGGTGAAGCTGGGCCTGCGCGACCGGACGCAGGCGGCGGTGTTCGCGTACGAGGCGAGGCTGGTGACGCCGGGGTAGTGCCGGGCCGGGAGCGGCCCGGGAGCAGGGGCCGGGAGCGGGGGCCGGAGCGGGGCCGGGCGTCGTGCGCGGGCCCCCGCGGTGGGGCGGACCCCTTGCGGTGGTGGTGGACGCGGGTAGCGTCGGGTCATGCACGTGTCCTTCGATCCCTGGTCACCCGCGTTCGTCGCCGATCCCTACCCCGCCTACGCCGCCCTGCGCGCCGCCGGCCGGGCGCACTGGTTCGAGCCGACCGGGCAGTGGCTGATCCCGCACCACTCCGACGTATCGGCCCTGCTGCGCGACCGGCGCCTGGGCCGCACGTATCTGCACCGCTTCACCCACGACGAGTTCGGCCGGACCCCGCCGCCCGCCGCGCACGAGCCGTTCACCACGCTCAACGGG
Organism: Streptomyces araujoniae; assembly: GCF_050871195.1. NCBI lineage: Bacteria > Bacillati > Actinomycetota > Actinomycetes > Kitasatosporales > Streptomycetaceae > Streptomyces > Streptomyces araujoniae. The sequence continues at coordinate 3,600,069 of NZ_CP194070.1, read as the reverse complement.
CAGGGGCTGCTCGACCTGGAGGCCCCCGACCACCCCCGGATCCGGCGGCTGGTCTCCAAGGCGTTCACCCCGCGTACGGTCGAGAACCTGGCCCCGACCGTACGGCGGCTGGCGGCCGGGCTGGTCGACGCGTTCGTGGCCCGGGGCGGCGGCGACCTGCTGGCGGAGGTGGCCGAACCGCTGCCCGTCGCCGTGATCGCGGAGATGCTGGGCGTGCCGGAGGAGGACCGGGGACCGCTGCGGCCCTGGTCGGCGGCGATCTGCGGGATGTTCGAGCTGAACCCGTCGGAGGAGACGGCGAAGGCGGCCGTGCGGGCGTCGGAGGAGTTCTCCGCGTATCTGCGCGGGCTCATCGCCGAGCGGCGCACGGCCCCCGGCGACGACCTGATCTCGGCGCTCATCGCCGCCCATGACGAGGGCGAGCGGCTGACCGAGCAGGAGATGGTCTCCACCTGCGTGCTGCTGCTCAACGCGGGCCACGAGGCGACGGTGAACACCACGGTCAACGGGTGGCGGACCCTCTTCCACCACCCCGAGCAGCTCGCCGCCCTGCGGGCCGCGCCCGCCTCGCTGCCCACGGCGGTGGAGGAACTCCTGCGCTACGACACCCCGTTGCAGATGTTCGAGCGGTGGGTGCTGGACGACATCGAGGTCGACGGGCAGGTGATCGGGCGGGGCGCGGAGGTGGCGCTGCTGTTCGGCTCGGCCAACCGGGACCCGGAGCGGTTCGCGGAGCCGGACAGGCTGGACCTGGGCCGGGTGGACAACCCGCACATCACGTTCGGCGCGGGCATCCACTACTGCCTGGGCGCGCCGCTCGCCCGGCTCGAACTGGAGGCTTCCTTCGGGGAGTTGCTGCGGCAGGCGCCCGCGATGCGGATGGTGGCGGAGCCGGAGTGGCAGCCGGGGTACGTGATCCGGGGGCTGAAGGAGCTGGTGGTGGAGGTGTAGGCGGCGGGCCGTTCCCGTCCACGGCCCCGTCAGCGCCTCGTCAGCAGGGGGAGCCGCAGTCCTCCAGGGCCCGGGGGGCGCCCAGCACGTCGAAACCGTAGCCGAGGGCGGCGAGTGCCGTGAGGGCCGCGAGCAGTGCCAGCGCGGGGCGCCACCGGCCCCGTACGAGCGCGAAGAGGGCCAGGGCGGCGGTCGCCCCGCCGAGGAGCAGGACGGGAGCGCCCAGCAGGAGGACCATCGGGGCGGTCTCGCCCTCGAAGGCGCCGGAGAGGCCTCGCCTGCCGTACGGGAACCAGACCGCGATCCCCGCGAGGGCGCCGAGCACGGCGGTCGCGCACCCTGCGGTGCCGGTGAGGGCCTCTCGTCGTCGCGTCTCCATGGGGTGGGGGACGCGGTGGCGTGCGGGCGCGGTTCCGCCCCGGGCTTCGGGGGCGCCGCCCCCGGACCCCCGCTCCTCAAGCGCCGGAGGGGCTGGATATGCCGACCCGGCCCGGAACGCGGGGTGGGAGGGGCGCTGGATATGCGGGCCCGGCCCGAAGCGCGGGGGAGGCGGGACATGCGGGACCGCTCCTCAAGCGCCGGAGGGGCTGAGAATGCCTTCTGGAGCGGCTGGAGGGCCGTCCTGAGGGGCTGGAACCGCCGCCCTGAAGGGCTACTTCAGGTCAGCGGGTACGACGTGCGGCCCGAGGCCTCGTCGATCTCCGTGTGGGCCTTGGTGAGGAGCTTCATGGCCAGTTCGTTGAGGGCGCGGGCCCCCGCGATCTCCTCGCCGACCCGCTGCTGGTCCTCGTCCGAGGGGTGGCGGCTGGCGTAGCCGTGGGCGCGGACCTCGGTTCCGTCGGAGAGGCGGACGAGGGCCGCGGCGCGCGTGCGGTGCGCGTCCTCCTCGAATGCGAGGTCGATGTGCCAGCCGACCGTGACTCTGGGCGTGGCGGTTGCGGTCATGACGGTCACCTCCGCGGCCGATTGCCGTACGTACCCTTTCCTCCTGTACGTACTCTTTCAGCGTGCGCCCGTCGTGCCGTCCGCGCTCGCCGGGAGCGGCAGCATCAGGCCCCAGGCGCCCGCCCGGACGGTCCAGGTCCGGGTGCGGACCGGGCCCGCGGTCTGTATGTCGGCCCGGTAGCGGAAGTCCGCGCCGGAGACGGTGACGGCCTTGGCCTCCACCGTGACCTGCTCGCCGTCCGAGGTGCGGACCACCACGTCGGCCAGGCCCCCGTCGCCCTGGGAGAGCACCGAGACGTCCCGTACCGGCGCGTCCAGGTCGCTCAGCAGCACCCCGTCCGCCTCGACCCGCAGCCGGTACGTCCCCGGGGGCGCGGTGGCGGCTCCGGGGACGGCCGGGCGGACCAGGGAGGTCACCAGGGAGCGGCAGGTGTCCCAGACGGCCGTGACGCCGGTGTGCGGGGCCCCCGGGCCGGGCGCGGGGCCGGGCGCGGGGATGCGGAGGCGGCCGAGCACCACGCCGTCGCTGTCGTCCACCAGCAGGTCCAGCCGGCGCACCGCCCCGTCCAGGGCCGTCCGGGCGGCCGCCACCGCGCCCCGGGGGACGCCGAGGGCGTGGGCGACCTCCAGGGCGTGCGCGGCGCCCACGGGGATCAGGGAGAGGACGCCCCGGGCCAGCTCCCGCTCCCGGTGGAGCTGGGCCACGGCCCGGAGCAGCGCGTGGTCGTCACCGACCACGACCGGGCGGCGCGAGCCCCGCCGGGAGAGGGCGCGGGCGAACTCCTCCGGGGTGTCCGGGAGGCAGATCTTGGCGTGCGAGCCGGCGCTCAGCACGTCCTTCGCGATGCGGACGGACTCGCCGTCGGTCCTGCGGGCGGCCGGGTCGATGACCACGAGAAGCTGGTCGTCGCCGTCGCCGGGGGGCTCTGCAGCCGACACCTCGGTCCTTCCTCGGGTAGCATCTTGGTGCAAGAGCCCCTTGCGCTATTGCGCCAGGGGCTTCGTCTATTCCGGGGCACCCGGTTCGACGGCTCAGGCTGTGCCGTACATCGTCGTGCGGCAGGTACGACCTTGACGTACGCCCCCTGACCTTGGACATGCCCCGCCCGGAAGGGGTGTACGCCTGTGCCCGCACTTGTGCTGCTCGGTGCTCAGTGGGGTGACGAGGGCAAGGGGAAGGCCACCGATCTCCTCGGTGGATCCGTGGACTATGTCGTGCGATACCAGGGCGGTAACAACGCCGGTCACACGGTCGTCGTGGGCGACCAGAAGTACGCACTGCATCTCCTCCCCTCCGGAATCCTGTCGCCGGGCTGTACCCCGGTCATCGGGAACGGTGTCGTGGTCGACCCGGCGGTCCTGCTCTCCGAGCTGAGCGGTCTGAACGAGCGTGGCGTCGACACGTCCAAGCTTCTGATCAGCGGCAACGCTCATTTGATCACTCCGTACAACGTCACGCTCGACAAGGTGACCGAGCGCTTCCTCGGGAAGCGCAAGATCGGTACGACGGGCCGGGGTATCGGGCCGACGTACGCCGACAAGATCAACCGGGTGGGCATCCGCGTCCAGGACCTCTACGACGAGTCGATCCTGGAGCAGAAGGTCGAGGCCGCCCTGGAGCAGAAGAACCAGCTCCTGGCCAAGGTCTTCAACCGCCGCGCGATCGAGGCCGGCAAGGTCGTCGAGGACATGCTCCAGTACGCGGAGCAGATCAAGCCGTTCGTCGCCGACACGACCCTGATCCTGAACGAAGCCATCGACGACGGCAAGGTCGTGCTCTTCGAGGGCGGCCAGGGCACCCTGCTCGACGTCGACCACGGCACGTATCCCTTCGTCACCTCGTCGAACCCGACGGCGGGCGGCGCCTGCACCGGTGCCGGTGTCGGCCCGACGAAGATCAGCCGCGTCATCGGCATCCTCAAGGCCTATACGACGCGCGTGGGCGCCGGTCCGTTCCCGACCGAGCTGTTCGACGAGGACGGCGAGGCGCTGCGGCGCATCGGCGGCGAGCGCGGTGTCACCACCGGCCGCGACCGCCGCTGCGGCTGGTTCGACGCCCCGATCGCGCGGTACGCGACCCGGGTCAACGGCCTGACCGACTTCTTCCTCACCAAGCTGGACGTGCTCACCGGCTGGGAGCGGATCCCGGTCTGCGTGGCGTACGAGATCGACGGCAAGCGCGTCGAGGAACTCCCGTACAACCAGACCGACTTCCACCACGCGAAGCCGATCTACGAGACCCTGCCGGGCTGGTCCGAGGACATCACCAAGGCCAAGACCTTCTCCGACCTGCCGAAGAACGCGCAGGGGTACGTGAAGGCCCTGGAGGAGATGTCGGGCGCCCCGATCTCCGCCATCGGCGTCGGCCCCGGCCGGACCGAGACGATCGAGATCAACTCGTTCCTGTAGGAGCGCGCCCCAGCGGTACCGCGGCGGTGGCCCCCAGCCTTCGAGGCTGGGGGCCACCGCCGTTTCCGCTGCCCCGGTGCGCCGTCGGGTGCGCCCGGGACACGTCCGGGGCGGGTACGGCAGGACTTGACACTAAAGTGCATGATCGTGCAACCTTCTGGGGATCCCTTCCATCTCCCGTCGCCCCGTCGAGAGATGTTGTTGCTTGCGCGATCAATTATCTGGAGCCTGTGCATGGCTGATCCCGTGAAGATCAAGATCTGGTCCGACTACGTCTGCCCCTTCTGCATGCTGGCCGAGGGCCCCATCGAAGAGGCGATCAAGGACGTCGGCGTCGACGTGGAAGTCGAGTGGATGCCCTTCGAGCTGCGGGCCCACCCCCAGCCCACCCTGCGGCCGGAGGACGAGTACCTGCCCGCCATCTGGGAGCGGGCCGTCTACCCCATGGCCCGGCGGCTCGGGGTCGACATCACGCTCCCCACCGTCTCGCCCCAGCCCTACACCGCCCTGGCCTTCGAGGGGTACCAGTACGCGGCCGAGCACGGCCGGGGCGACGCCTACAACCAGCGGATGTTCCGCGCCTTCTTCCAGGAGGACCGGGACCTGGGCGAGGTCGACGTCCTCGCCGCCCTGGCGGCCGAGACCGGCCTGGACGAGGCCGGGTTCCGGGCCGCGCTGGCGGACGGCACCTACCGCGCCCGGCACCAGGAGGCCCTGCGGGAGGCGGCCGCGCACCAGGTGCGGTCCGTCCCCACCCTGCTCGTCGGGGGCATCCGCATCGAGGGCGTCCCGCGCCCGGCCCAGCTGCGCAAGGCGATCCTGGACGCGCAGGCCCGGCAGGCGGAGGAAGCCGGTTACGGCGCGGCCTGCGGCATCGACGGGACGTGCTGACGTGAGCGACGTCCGCACCGGCGCGTTACGCCCCCATCCCGCCCTCACCGCCTGCCGGTTCGCGGGTCTCGACCTGCGCAACAGATTCGCCGTCGCCCCCATGACCCGGGTCTCCGCCACCGCGGACGGCCGGGCCACCGAGCAGATGGCCGAGTACTACGAAGCCTTCGCCCAGGGCGGTTTCGGGCTCCTGATCACCGAGGGGACCTACACCGACACCGCCTTCAGCCAGGGCTATCTGCACCAGCCCGGCATCACGGACGAGGCGCAGGCCGCCGCCTGGCGGGCCGTCGTCGACCGGGCGCACGCCGCCGGCGCGCGCATCGTCCTCCAGCTGATGCACGCCGGGGCCCTCGCGCAGGGCAACCGGTTCCGCGACCGGAGCGCGGGCCCCTCGGCGGTACGGCCGAAGGGCGAGCAGCTCGACAAGTACCGGGGCAGCGGCCCCTGGCCCGTACCGCTGGAGCTGACCCGCGCCCAGATCGCCGAGGCGGTCGAGGGGTTCGCCGCCGCGGCGGTCCGCGCCCGTGACGCCGGCTTCGACGGCGTGGAGATCCACGCGGCCAACGGCTATCTGCTCGACCAGTTCCTCACCCCGTACACCAATCTGCGCACCGACGGGTACGGCGGGGACGCCGAGGGGCGCTCACGGCTCGTGCGGGAGGTGACGGCCGAGGTCAGAGGCGCGGCCGGGCCCGGCTTCACGGTCGGCGTCCGGTTCTCCCAGGGGAAGATCAACGACTTCGGGTGGCGGTGGCCGGGCGGCGACGCCGAGGCGCGCGTCCTCTTCACGGCGGCCGCCGGGGCCGGTGCCGACTATCTGCACCTCGCGGGCAGCGGGCGGGACTGGGCGCCGGACGGGCCGACGCTCCCCGGGCTCGCCCGGCAGGTCACCGGGCTCCCCGTCATCGCCAACGGCGCTCTGCACGAGGACGCGGCGGCGCGGCGCGTCCTGGACGAGGGGCACGCCGACGTCCTGGCCGTCGGGACGGGCGCGCTGGCCAACCCCGACCTGCCGCACAAGGTGGCCGCGGGGGTTCCTCCGGTGCCGTTCGATCCGCGGGTGCTGGAACCGCTGGCGACCTTGGACAACGCCCGTACGCACGCAACCGCTTGACACCAGTTACATGCACATGCAAGATTAAGTCCATCGGGTCGCGTCAACGGCGGAGACTTGTGGAACCATCCGATTGCATGTGCAGGCAAATGAACGTTACAGGGCAACTCGGGAGACGAACTGCCATGGGTACACACGACAGCGAACTGATGGGCTTCGCCCACGAAGCGATCCGGCTCAGCCGCGAGCACGTCGCCCAGGGCGGCATCCCCTTCTCCGGTGTCGTCGTGGGCGGCGGACGGATCCTGGGGACCGGCTTCAACCGGGTCCGCGAGGACAACGACCCGACCGCGCACGCCGAGGTCGTCGCCCTCCGCGAGGCCACCACCCGGCACGGCATCCGCGCCGTGGCGGGGGCCACCCTGATCGCCTCCGGCGAGCCCTGCGCCCTGTGCTACATGGCGGCGCGGTTCGCCGGCATCGGCCACATCGTGCACACCGCCGACCGCCGGACCGCCGCCCGGTACGGCTTCGACTACACCAGCACCTACTCCCTCTTCGCCGAGGACCCCGAGCGCTGGCCCATCAAGGTCACCGCGCTCCAGCTCCCCGAGGCCGAGGCCCCGTTCCAGGACTTCCTCACCATGAGCCGGACCCGGCACTGACCACGGCCCCGGCCCCGGTCGGCGCCCGGTAGGCACCAGGGCCCCGGCTCCGGTACCCGCCGGAGCCCGGGCCCCAGGCCCCGGGCCCGGCCCCGCGACATCGCCGTACACCGCCGCACGCACCGCCTCCCCCACGCCCGCTCCCCTCCTCACCCACCGCACGGAAGGACCTCCCATGCACTGGCTCTACCTCGCCATCGCCGTCGCCTTCGAGATCGCTGTCGCCATCGCCGCCGGAAAGGCGGAGGGCTTCAAGAACCGCAAGTGGACCGGCATCACCCTGGCCAGCGGCGCCGCCGCGACCTTCTTCCTCAGCAAGGCGCTGCTGACCTTCGACGTCGGCGTCGGCTACGCCCTGTGGACCTCCGTCGCGGGCGTCGGTATCACCATCCTCGGCGCGCTCTTCTTCGGCCAGCGCCTGAACTGGAACAAGGCGATCGGCATCGTCCTCGTCATCGGTGGCGTCGTCGGCCTCCAGCTGAGCGGTTCCGCCTGAGCCCGGGTGCACCACCCCCGGCCGCGCACGCGGCGCTCCCCGCACACCATCTGACGCCATTTCAGAGAGGATCCACCTCCCATGTCCAACGCGGTCAAGAACCCCACCAACGCCTGGCTCTCGCTCCTGCTGGCCGGAGTCTTCGAGATCGGATACGCGCTCGCCGTCGGCGGCAGCGAAGGCTTCACCGTCCTGACCTGGTCCCTGGTCGCCGTGGTGTTCTTCCTGCTGACGCTCTACGCACTCAGCCTGGCCCTGCGCACGATCGAGGTCAGCATCGGCTACGCGGTCTGGGCCGGCATCGGCGCGGTCGGCGCCGCCGTCCTGGGCCCGGTCTTCTTCGACGAGACCCTCACCCTCGCCAAGGGCATCTGGCTGGCGGTCATCATCGTCGGTGTCATCTGGCTGAAGCTGGCCGACCGCACGAAGCCCGAGGCGGTCGCCCCGGCCCCGGCGGCCCAGCAGGTCACGGACCGGCCCGGCGCGCTCCAGGTCTGACGCGCCACGACCGTGGCCACGACGGCCGCAGCCACCACGGCCGCAGCCATCGCCACCGTACGCACCACGACCGTACGCCCCAGGCGGCTGCCTCCCATCAGGAATGGGCGGCAGCCGCCGGGGGCGTTCCGTCGTGTCGCGTACCACAGGGGTCACTTGGCGGTGCGCCCGCCGTCCACCGCGAGGGCGGTCCCGGTGGTGAAGGAGGAGGCGTCCGAGCAGAGCCAGGCGGCGGCGCGGGCGATCTCGACCGGGTCGGCCAGCCGCCGCTGGATGCCCTGGGAGCCGAAGCCCGCGCCCACGGCGGGGCCGGGCGGGCGGAGGGCGTCCATCATCTCGGTGTCGGTGCCGCCCACCACGAGGGCGTTGACCCGGATGCCGTGCTCGCCGTACTCGGCCGCCGCCGCCCGGGTGAGGCCGATGACCGCGTGCTTGGCGGCCACATAGGCGGCCGACGCGGCGGTGGCCCGGACGCCCGCGACGCTGGAGGTGTTGACGACCGCGCCCCCGCCCGCCGCCATCAGGGCGGGCAGCTGGGCGCGCAGGCAGTTCCACACCCCGCGCAGATTGACGTCCAGGGTGCGGTCGAAGGCGTCGTCGGGGAGTTCGTGCAGGAGCGTTCCGGCGCTGGCGTGACCGGCGTTGTTGAACGCGCAGTCGAGGCGGCCGAACCGCTCGACCGCCGTGGCCACGGCCCGTTCCATGTCCGCGGGGCGGGTGACGTCGCCCGGTACGGCCACGGCCCGGCCGCCGTCCTTGCGGATGCGCTCGGCGCCCTCCTCCAGCAGGGCGGCCCGGCGGGCCACGAGCACGACGGCGGCGCCCTCGTCGGCGAAGTGCCGGGCCGCGGCGGCGCCGATCCCGCTGGAGGCGCCGGTGACCAGCGCCACCTTCCCGGACAGCAGCCCGCCGCCCGCCGTCGCTCTGCCGGACTGCGGCCCGCCCGCCGCCGCTCTGCCGGACTGCGGCCCGCCCGCCGCCGCTCTGCCGGGCTGCGGCCCTCCGCCCGGCGTCACGCGTACCCGCCCCGGCCGGACGCGGACGCGTACCCGCCCCGGCCCGCCGCGGTGAGGGGGGCGCTCCAGAAGGTGTCCGCGTTCATCTCCTGGTCGATCCGGCGCAGCAGGCCGCCGTCGAGCGTGTCCAGGCGGTCGATCAGGTGCCGTACGCCCGCCTCCCGCATGAGTGCGCGCTGGTGGCTGTGGGCGAAGGCGGAGGGGCGGCCGACGAAGGCCGTGCCCAGCTCGCGGGCCGCGTCCGCGACCCGGGCGACGTCGTCGACGAAGAGGGCCTGGGCGGGGCGGAGGCCGAAGACGTCCTCGGTGATCTCCCGGAGGCCGGGGCGGAAGTCGTTGGTGCAGACATAGCCGGGGCCGTCGAACAGGTGGGCGTAGCGGCTCAGATGGTGGTCGAAGTGCTCCTTGCCCAGGCCGCCGTAGCAGACCGTGCGCAGGCCCGCGCTCCGCAGCCGGTGGAGCAGCTGGCGGGTGCCCGGCGTGATCATGACCGGGTGGCGGTCGACGTGGGCGGCGCGCTCCTCGAAGTAGGCGGCGAGCGCCGCCTCGCCGGTCATGCCTCCGCCCACGGCGGCCGCGAGCCGCCGGCCGGCTATGTGCCGCGGCTGGGAGAAGACGGATCGCTCCAGGGCGGCGGAGTACGTACCGCCCCTGCTGGTGACGAACTGGTGGATGACCGGACTGAAGGTGTCGTTGAGCAGGACACCGTCGATGTTCAGCGCGGCCAGGCGTAAGGAAAGCATGCGGCTCCGTAGGGATCGTCCGGGGCGGGGGGAACGGTCGGCGGGCAGAGCGGTCGTGGGGCGGTCGGGACGTGGGCGGTCGAGGCGTGTGCGGTCGGGACGCCCTCGGCCACGGGCGCCCGTGATCAGGACGCCCGTGGCCGGAGTGCGGTTCGTCGGGTGCGGTCGGGGGAGTCGGGGCGATCGGTCGGTGCGGGCGGTCGGCCCGGTCCGTGGACCGGTGCGGTCAGGGCATCATCGCGGCGCCCCGGGCGGGGGTCGCCTCGGCGCGGGTGATCACGGACGGCACCGCGATACCCGGGAGGATCAGATTCCACATCTGCTGGGTGCGCTCGGGGAGGTCCCGGCGTCCGCTGACGACGTTGGAGTACATCTGCATCCCGGTACAGGCGGCGACCACGAACTCCGCCACCACGGCCGGATCGACACCCGGCTGCAGCTCGCCGTCCTCCTGGGCCTCCTCCAGATAGCCGGTCATGATCGCGCGGAACTTCTCGTACGGATCGGCGTTCGCGGGGCCCTCCGTGGAGGTCTGCTCGTTGGTCAGCCGTACGCCGGCCCGGAGCAGCGGATCGCGCTGGAGCTGCCACGACCAGACGAGCGTGAGGTCGATGAGCCGCTGCAGCCCGCCCGCGGCGACCAGCGGGACCAGGGTCTCCGGCTGGCTGTTCATCACCGCCTTGGCCAGGTCCTCCTTGGAGCCGAAGTGGAAGTAGAGCGCCCCGGCCGTCACACCGGCGCGTTTGAGGATGCGGGTGATGCTGGCTCCCGCGTAGCCGTACTCGTCGAAGACTTCTGCTGCTGCATGGAGGAGAGCGCGACGGGTCTGCTCCGCTCGCTCCTGTTTCGGTTGCGCCATGCCCTTCACCTTCCCGAAAAGAATGCTCCTTATGTTACCTGGCCCGATTGCCGCCAAGTTGAGTGTCTTTTAGCCGAGTTGGGCTGGATATGCGCCCTGCTTGCCTCAGGGGAAACCTTGGCCGCCCAACCCCTTGACCCAGTAAAACAAAAGAAACATTATTTTTGGGTCGGTGCATGGAGTGCCCTGAGCGCGCCTCTGTGTAGTCGTCCACGAGCAATCAACGATCTGGGGGGTCCACGTTGTCTGTTTCCGTGCTGAGACGCGACGCGCAGCCGGTCCGGCAGGCGCCTGTCCGGCAGGCGCCGGTCGAGCGGCCGGCGGTCCGGCGGTCGCCGGTGCACCAGTGGCAGGTGCACAAGCTTCGGGGTGAGGAAGTACTGCTCAGCACGTGGGCCGAGCCGTGCCCGGGACGCTTCGTGATCACGGCGCGCTGGCCGAAGGGGCACGCGTTCTACCGGCCGTCGCAGGGCGCCTACGACCCGCTGCTGCTCGCGGAGACCGTACGCCAGGCGGTTCCGCTGCTCTCCCACGCCGTGCACGGCGTCCCCCGGGAGCACAGGCAGGCCTGGGAATACGTGAGCTTCGCGGTCGAGCCGCTGGCCTCGCTGGTCACCACCGCCGAGGACGAGGTCCGCCTGGTCGTCACCTGCTCGAACGTGGTCCGGCGCGGCACCCGGTTCGCCGGGATGACCATGGACATCGATGTCCACCTGGGGAAACGGCTGATGGGCATCGCGCACACCCGCTTCAACAACCAGCCCGAGGCCATCTACCGCAGACTGCGCGGGAGTTACGCGGACATCCACACCGCCCTGGAGCACTGCCTGCCGGCGGGAGCGCCGGTGGAGCCGCAGCGGGTGGGCCGGTGCTCCCCGGCCGACGTGGTCCTCTCTCCCGCGCTGGGGGGCGAGAGACCCGGCCGGTGGCTGCTGCGCGTCGACCCCGCCCACCCGGTCCTCTTCGACCACCCGGTCGACCATGTGCCCGGGATGCTCCTGCTCGAAGCCGCCCGGCAGGCGGCGCACGCCGTCGACGGCACCGCCGGCGCGGCCGTCATCGGGATGCGTACGGACTTCGTCCGGTACGTCGAACTCGACGCCCCCGCCGTCGTCGTGGCCGGATCCCCGGTCCCCGCCGGTACGGGCCGCCGCCGCGTCCCCGTCTCCGTCGAGCAGCACGGCGTCCGCGTCTTCACCTCCGAGGTCACCCTCGCCTGACCGGCTCCACCGGCTCCACCGGCTCCACCGGCTCCATGACGTGACGCGGCGGGCGGCCCGTACCTCCCCTCCACAGGGGTACGGACCGCCCGCCACTGCTCAGACTCGCTCCAACTCCGGCATCGGATAAGGGAGTTCGTCATGCATGACGACTTCCAGGTGCACCGAGGCCGGGACCGCGAAGCTGGCCTCGTACCCGGGTGGGGCGATCAGCTGCCGCACCCGCCAGCCGAGCGGCTGGCCGGTGAGGTCCAGCCGGTTCATGACGGCCGCCATGCCCTGGCCCGTCGCCTTGGCCATGGCCTCCTTGCGGGTCCACAGCCGGGCGAAGTCCCGGACCAGTTCGTCGTCGGGGCGGCCGCCCAGCCACTGCTGCTCCCTCGGGTGGAGGAAGGGCAGATAGCCGGCGACCGACTCCGGGGTCGGATGGGACTCGATGTCGATGCCGATGGTGGCCTCGGCGACCGCGATGGCGACGTGGTCCCCGCTGTGCGACATCGAGAACTCCGGTGGCTCGCCGCCCCGGTCCGGATCGCGGATGGCCGGTCTGCCGTGCGCCCCGCCGCAGCCGGGGCACGGCTGCCGCAGGAATCCGACGCTCCGGGGCGGGCAGCCGAGCGAGGACCCGAGGACGCTCCGCAGCGCCCAGTGGGCGAAGGCGTAGGCCTCCTTGCCGGAGTGCTGCGGGATCGCGGCCAGCCGGCTCCGCTCCTTCTCGTCGAGCCAGTCGGGCGGGGACCCGTCGGGCGGCAGGCGCTGCCCGGCCGGGGCCCGGACGATCCAGACGGCCACCTGGTCGCGGATCTCGCCCGGAGGCGCGTCGGACCACTTGAGGTCGTGTGTCATGTCGATACGGCTCCTGATGTGGCGGGGACCCGGCCGGTCCCCGCCACGGGTCGGATCAGGCGGTTGCTGCGAGCAGCGGCCACGGGCCGGTCGTGGCGTACTGCTCCAGACCCTCGGCGGCGAGATAGCGCCGGAACCCCGGCACCTGCTCCGCCGGGCGCAGCGCCCCGCGGTACAGCACCAGGCCGCGCACGCCGTTGGCGTCGTCGTGCCAGCACACCAGGGGCATGTGGTACTCCGGCGTGTCACAGGTCTCCTGCACGGCGGCCTGGTAGCCGTACGCGGGCAGCAGGCTCATCCGGTCACGCTCCCGGGTTCCGGGCGGACGCCGAACAGGGCGCCGTAGTCGCTGATCCGCGCGGCCGCCCCGGTGCCGCCGGCCAGGTGCAGCGCGTGCCAGAAGAGCACCTGGTTGGCGGTGAGGACGGGGAGGCCGATCCGCTCCTCCAGGCCCGCGATGGTGCCCACGGCGCGGATGCCGTTGCCGGCGACCAGGACCGCCTGCGGCCGCTGCGGGGCGACGGTGGACTCGATCCACTGCACCAGGGCCTCCGGGGTGATGAGCTTCTGGTTGCTGGGGAGCCCGCAGGGGGCGTGGTGGACGACGTCGAACCCCCGCTCACCGAAGTACGAGGCGCCCAGGGCCGACAGCTCGTCGTCGAACCACGGCGGGTTGACCAGCGCGATCCGCTCGGCGCCCAGCGCGCGGAACCCGGCCGCGGCCGCGTGGGTGGTGCCGGTGAGCGGGATGCCGCGGGTCCGCTCCGCGAGCCGCTCGAAGAGCTTCTGCTCGCCGTCGGCGCCCAGGACGTAGGCGGAGCTGGTGAACCCCAGGGCGATGGAGTCCAGCGGGGAGGCCGCGAGCAGTTCGACGGCGTCGTCGATGAAGGGCGGGTCGATGAAGGCGCGCACCGGGTCGTGCGGGATCTTGGGGTCCATCTCGCCGCCGGGCCGCATCGCCCCGAAGTGGACGCGGGAGCCGTGGATGTAGACGTCGCGCGGGGCCATCGCCTGGAGCTCGGACTCCGGCCCGACGTCCGCGTGCGGAACGACGACACCGACGCGGGCGACGGCGCCCCAGCCGTCCTCTCGGGCCTGGAACTGCGTCATGGGGTGCTTCTCCTCTTCTTCTGCCGTGCTGCTGACGTGACATGACGTGACATGACGTGACGTGCCTGTGGGCGAGCGGGCGAGCGGGCGAGCGGGCGAGCGGGATGTGCCGGTGTACGGGGACGGCGTGCCCGGTACGGAGATGGCGTGCTCGGTACGCGGGTGGCGTGCCGCTCTACGCGGCGGGGCTCAGCTCGCCTCGTCGGCCAGCGAGCCGCCGCTGACCGTGCCGGTGCCCTCCGCGTCGAGGAACTTCGGGTGCTTGCGGCGCATGTTGCCCATGACGAACTCGTAGGGGACGTCGTCGAAGTCGCCGTGGTCGGTGAGGAACTCCATGCTCTGCCGCCCCTGCGCGTCGAAGGGGTGGTAGAGGCTGTCGGAGCGGCCGTCGAACTCCAGCGGGGTCATGCCGTACAGCCGGCACAGCAGCTTGTTGAAGACCGGGGTCACCTGCAGCCACCGGCCTTCCAGGTACACGGTGGCCAGGCCGTGGAAGAAGACGTCGCCGCCGATGTAGGAGCGCAGCCGGTCGGAGGCGAGGTGGTTGCGGACGTCGCTGTAGTGCAGCCGGGCCGGGATGCCGACGGAGCGGCAGGCGGCGGCGTAGAGGACGGACTTGTGCAGGCAGAAGCCCTTGCCGCCGGTGATGATGCTGGACGCCTTCAGCCCCTGCGGCGACAGGTCGGCGCCGTACACCTCGTAGTGGATTCCGTCGCGCACCGCGTAGTAGAGGGCGACGGCGAGTTCGACGGGGGTGGCGGTGGCGCGGTCGACCCCCTGGAGGGCCTTGTCCACGAAGGCGCGTACGGTCTCGTGGTCGTGGTCGAGGAAGTCGGTGGCCGCGGTGAGGCGGTCGAGGTCCTCGGCGGCCGGGGGCGCGGGGACGGCGTCGGTCAGGGTCTCGGTCATGGCGGATGCCTCTCGTCACAGGCCCATCAGGGCGGCGATGCAGTTGCGCTGGATCTCGTTGGTGCCGGAGTAGATGGAGCCGGAGGTGGCGTTGCGCAGCTCGCGCTCGATGCCGGTGTCGGTCAGATAGCCTCGGGCGCCGAAGATCTGGATGGCGTGCTGGGCGGTGCGCTGGTTGGCCTCGCTGACCACGATCTTGGTGGCGGCCACGTCCAGCGAGGCGTCCGTGCCCTGCTCGACCTTGCGCCCGGTGTCGTACAGCCACTTGCGGGCCGTCTCCACCGCGATCCTCATGTCCGCGATCTTGTGGGAGACCGCCTGGTTCTTGCCGATGGCCGTGCCGAACTGCTGCCGGGTGGTGGCGTGTTCGACGACGCGCTTGAGGCGGTGGGTCATCTCGCCGAGGTTGACGGCGAAGGAGAAGAGCACCTCCCGCTTCATCACGTAGTCCATGATCAGGAACCCGGCGCCCTCGCTGCCGAGCCGGTTGGCGACGGGCAGCCGGACGTTGTCGAGCGTGACCTCGCTGATCGGGGAGGTGCGCAGCCCCATCGTCTCCAGCGGCTCGCCGATCCTCAGGCCCGGCGTGTTGCGCTCGGCGAGGAAGGTGCTGAGCCCGAAGGCGCCCGGCTTGCCGGTGCGGACGTAGAGCAGGAAGAGGTCGGCGACGGGGGCGTTGGTGATGAACATCTTGCCGCCGTCGATCACGTACTCGTCGCCCTCGCGGACGGCCGTGGTCCGGATGTTCATGACGTCCGAGCCGTGGCCCGGCTCGGTGATCGCGTGCGCGGTGATGGCCTCGCCCGAGGTGACCCGCGGCAGATGGCGCGAGCGCAGCTCCTCGGAGCCGAACGCCTGGAGCGGGATGCCGACGCTGACGATCTGCGTGGACGCCGAGAAGTTGAGGCCCGCGTCCCGGCTGGTGTGGCCGAGGCCCTCCAGCGCGGCCATGGTCTCGGTGAGCGTCCGGCCGGCGCCGCCGTACTCCGGGGCGAAGGGGAGGGTGAAGAGGCCGGAGCGCTGGAGCGGCTTCCACTTCTCCTGGGGGAACTCGCCGGCCCGGTCCCAGCGGGCGACGTCGTCGTTCAGCTCGTCGCCGTACGGCGCCGTGATGCCGTAGGTGTCTGTGTCCTTCTCTGCTGCCATGAGGGCTCTGCCTTGCCTTTCGCCGGTTCGCCGGTCGCGGGATGGGCCGGGTGCGGGGCCGCGCCGTCGCGGCCCCGCACCCGGCGGCGGGATCAGTAGCGGGAGAAGCCGTCCTCGGAGAGCGAGTGCTTCTCGTCGCCCCGCAGCGCCGGGCTGAAGACGGAGACCAGGAGGAGGTCCTCGTCGTCGGAGGCGATCAGGTGGTGGGCGTCGTGCTGGTCCAGGGCGTAGATGGTCCCGGTCTTGATCTTGTGGCGGGTGCCGTCGGTGGTGACGACCTCGCCCGAGCCGCCTATGCAGTAGCAGGCCTCCAGGTGGCCGAGGTACTGCAGCCCGCTCGTGGTGCCCCGGCGGACCAGCGTCTCGCAGACGGTGAAGCCCATACCGTCCGCCTCGGTGAGCAGGCGGTGGCTGGTGCCGCTGCCCCACTCGACCGCGGGGACCTCGGAGAGAGAACGGACGATCATGGGAGTACTCCTGTCATCGCTGTTGTCTGGACGTGTTCTGGGCCTGTGCTGGTGCGCCTGGTGCGTGTGTGCCGGTGCGTTCGTGCCTCTGTGCGTGCGCGTTCCGTGCGTGCGCGTCCTGCGCGTGCGCGTTCTGTGCGCGTGGGGGGAGGGGTGGTACGGGGATGGGGCGGTGGGGCTCGTGGGGTCAGACGGAGGCCGGGGCGGCCTGCGCGACGAAGCCGCGGATGTCCGCGAGCGTGCGGTAGGCGGCCGGCTCCAGGGGGATGTCGTCGACGGGGATGTGGTACGTCTCCGATATCCAGGAGATGAGGCGGACCAGGCCGAGGCTGTTGACGACGGTGCTCTCGATGAGGTCGAAGTCGTCGGTCAGGTCCTCGGCGTCCTCGCCGGCGAGGAACTCGTTGACGATGTAGGCGCGGATCGGGTCGTGGGCACCGGTGCTCATGGGGCGTCTCCGTTCAGTCGGGTGTTCTTGATCGAGTTGCGGTCGGGCTTGCCGGTCGGGGTCTTCGGCAGCGGGGTGCCGGCGAGCCCGACCGAGCTGGGCACGGCGTGGCGCGGCAGGTGCTTCGCCGCGTACGCCCGCAGTCCCAGCGAGCTGAGGGAGGCCCCGTCCCGGCGCACCACTTCGGCGTGCAGCCGGTTGCCGGCCTCGGGGCAGGGCAGGGCGACGACACAGGCCTCGACGACGTCCGGGTGGGCGCCGAGGACGGTCTCGACCTCCAGCGTGTTGGTGCGCACGCCGCGCACCTTGACCTGGAAGTCGGTGCGCCCCTGGAGGAAGTAGCGGCCGTCGGCGTCGCGGTGGACGAGGTCGCCGGTGCGGTAGAACATGGCGCCGCCGCCGCGCGGGTCGGGCATGAACGCGTGGGCGTTGCGGGCCTGTTCGAGGTAGCCGCCGGTCTGGAAGGGGGTGTGCACCAGCAGTTCACCGGTGCCGGGACCCTGGAGGACCTCGGTGCCCTCGGGCCCGTCGATCAGCAGCACCGCGTCGGTGCCGTCGATCGGGGTGCCGATGGGCAGCGGATGGACGTACGCGTCCGGGTCGACGTCCTCGATGAAGCTGTCGTTGGTCTCGGTGCAGCCGAAGACGTTGTGGAAGCGGGCGTCCGGGCACGCGGCGAACGCGTCCCGCAGCCCCTGCTCGGAGACGGCCTCCCCGGTGAAGACGACCGTGCGGACCGCCGGGTAGCGGGCCCCGTCCGCGGCCAGCAGCCGGTGGAGGAGGGGCACGCCCTGCACGAGGGTCACCTCGTGGGCGAGGGCCAGCTCCCGCAGATAACCGGCGTCCCCGCTGGCCCCGGCGTCGGCCAGCACGACCGTGCCGCCGGCCTCCAGGACCGTCCAGACGTCCAGGAGCGCCAGATCGAAGTTGAGCGGCGAGAAGCTCAGGGCCCGGGTGGAGCCGTCCAGCCCGAACTTCCCGGTGGCCCAGTCGGCGAACCGGTCGAAGGCCTCGGTGCGGATCGGGACCAGCTTGGGGACGCCGGTGGAACCGGAGGTGGTGAGCGTCAGCAGCGACTCGGCGGGGTCGGGGACGACGAAGCCGTCCGCCAGGGCCGGGTCGGTCTCCTCCCGCGCCAGGACCACGCCGCCGCCGGGGACCGCGGTGGCCGTCAGCGGGCCGTGGGCCTGGGCGGTGAGTGTGGCCAGGGCGGCGGCGCCCAGACTCGGGGAGGGGACCAGGGTGTTGATCCCCTGGCGCCAGGCCGCCAGCAGCAGGGCGATGGTCTCCGGCGACTTGTGGGCCGGTACGCACAGGGCGCGGACGAATCCGAAGCCGGCGCCGTCCAGGTCCGCGGCGGCGAGGCGGGTCAGCCGCTCCAGCTCCGCGTAGGTGACCCGTTCGCCGGAGGCGACGAGCGCGGTGCTGTCGGGCTGTTCCTGCACATGTCTGCTGAATGCCTGTAACAGGCGAGGCGATGGCAACGGTCCCCCTCGGTGGTTGGGCGATCTGGCGGCAGGATCCGGCTGTGCGGTCCGGCTGCGCGATCGAGCTGTGCGAGCCGGGTACGCGATCGGGCCTGAGCCGGATGAGCCGGCCCTGAGGCCGCGAGATCTGGCTACGAGAGAGAATCTACGGGTCTCTATTTGCATGGTCAAGCAAATAGATAGAGCGTTCGTGTGATCCAGGCCACACCCTCGCCGGTTGTGGAAGAAGCCCGAACATGCAAAAGACGGCGGGGGTGCCGGGTTACCCCGGCCGCCTCCCGCCGTCTGGCGTGATCGTGTCAGGCGGCGCTGCGCAGCGCCTGCACCGCCCGGGCGAGCTGGGCGTCGGCGCTCGCGGTGTTGAGGGCCGAGCTGAGGACGTCGGCGTACGTGGCGCGGGCTTCCTGGTAGCGCTTGCGGCCTTCTTCGGTGATGACGGCGAAGACCCCGCGCTTGTCGTCGGTGCAGCTGTCCTTGTAGGCGTAACCCGCGCTGTCGAGCCGTCCCACCAGGCGTGTCACCGAACTCTGGCCGAGCCCGATGTGGTCCGCCAGCTCCTGCATGCGGCACTCGCCGTTCTCGGCCTGGTGGAGGGTCTCCAGGGCGCGGTACTCGGACAGGCCGACGCCGTAGCGGCGCTGGAGGGTGTGCGCGAGCTGGCGTTCCACGAAGGCGTGCAGGCCGAGAACGGCCTCCCACATGGTCTGATCGGAGGCGGCGCGTGGCTGCTGGTTGATCGTCATGGAACAGCTCCCCTTCTCGACTGCGATAACAACAAGATACATGCCCATGCAATCATCTGGGGAGTGCCGGAGCCCACGGGGTGAGCTCTGGCCGATATTTATTTGTATGCGCAAGTAAAGCGTCAGGGGGTCATGCCTCCAGGGTGGCGCACGCGTAGGCGGCCGAGACGAGCGTCATGTGCCGGTGCCAGCCGGGGAAGGAGCGGCCTTCGAAGTCCAGGAGCCCGAAGTCCTCGCCCATGCGCCGGACGGCGGACTGCGCCCCCCGGGGCGAGCGGGCCAGCTCCAGCAGTTCGGCCGGATGGCGGTCGGTGATGTTCGTCAGCCAGATCCGGCCCGGACGCCCGGTGCCCGCGTCCCACTCGGCCATCAGCCGGCCCGCCCCCTGGGTGTGCTCACCGCTCGGGCGCACCCCGCGCACGGGGGTCTCGTACGAGATGATCTGCCGGCCCGCGCCCGCCGGGTGCCGCACCCCGCGGCGCAGCAGCAGCGCGCGCGCCGACGGCCTTTCGCCCGGCGGCAGTTCGGGTCCGCCGAGGGCGGTCTGCCCCGGGATGGCGAGCACGAAGGCGTGCCCGCTGCCCTGGAGCCGCTGTGCCAGCGGTGCGATGTCGCACAGGGCCGTCAGGTCGGCCACCACGGGTGCGGTCCGCCCGTCGTCCGTCCAGGACGTCATCTCCTGGACCAGGTGCAGGGCTTGGTCCCACAGCGGCCGGGCCTGGGCCGTCGCGGGGATCTTCGCCCGGTCGCGTACGGCGGGGTCCCGGGTGAACCGGGGAGGCAGGAAGAGCTGCCAGTCGACCGGGATGTGCGCCTGCCCCGCGTCCAGGAACAGGCCCAGTCCCAGCTGGCAGTTGACGGTACGCCCTGACTCCGGCAGGAAACGCTGATGCACTCCGGGCGAGTGGTCGCCCCGCTTGGGCAGCACGGTCGGCGCCAGGGTCCAGCTCCGCACCGGCAGTGTCCGGGCGGTCCAGCGGGCCAGCCGGCCGCGGACCGGGGTCCACTCCCAGGGGCTGGCGTTCACGAACTGGTGCAGCGACGACGACGCCGCCTCGGATCCGGTCACGGTGGCCGCCATGCGGCGCACGGTCTTCTTGCCGTGCGTGCGCAGCAGCCCCTGTAAGTACACATGGCCCCAACGCTGCTGGTCGGAGCGGTGCAAATGGCCGAAGAGGAGGCGGGACAGGTCGTCCAGCGCTCGGCCCGTCGCCATCTCGGGCGTTTCGTGCATCGTCGTCACTGCAGGTCCCTCCCAGGTGAGCGTCGCTGAGCAGACTAACAAACATAGAGAATGTTCGTTATATTTCTGAGGGAGAAGCGCGACGACTTACCGAGGTTCAAGGAGAAGGCGCATGCAGGAACGGGCGGCCAGGACGCGCCAGACCGTGCTGGAGGCGGCGGCCGACGAGTTCGCCGAGCGCGGTTACGAGGGCGCCTCCCTCCAGCGGGTGGCCTGGCGGGCCGCGACCTCGATCGGTGCTCTGACCTTCCACTTCCGCAACAAGACCGCCCTGGCCGACGAGGTGCGCACCACCGGGCGCGACCGCTTCGGCCGCTGCCTGGCGGAACTCGCCCCCGCCGCCGATCCGTTACGGGAGCTGCGCACCCTGATCGCCACGCTGGCCCGGCTGGCGCACGAGGACCGCTTCGTCCGCGCCGCACGCCGCCTGGAGGCCGATCCGCCGGAGGGCGCACCGCCGTTGGCCGAGACCTGGCTCCCCGTCCTCCGCGATCTGCTCGACCGGGCCCACGGCGCCCACCGGCTCCGCCCCGGCGTGGCGCCCGAGGACGCGGTGGCGATGCTGGCCCACCTGGCGGAGGGCGCGATGGCCGCCCACGGCACCCCCCGCGACGCGGCCTGGGACACGCTCTGGGACTCCGTCTGGGACGTGGTCCTGCACGGCCTCGCCGCGGACCGGGGGGAGGGAGGCGGCGGGAACGAGCGGGACGGCCGGGGCGACCGCACCGATGGTGACGACCCGGGCGAGCACGGTGGCCGGGGTGATCGGACCGATGACGACCAGGGGGTCCGGGGAGTGCGGGGCGACCGAGGCGATCGGCGCGACGCGGACGACCGGGGGAACCGGGGCGGTCGCGCGGGGCGGGGCGACGGGGACGACCGGGGCGCCGGGACCGGCCGGGACGACCAGGGCGGCCGGGACGGGCGGGGTGGCCGGGGCGAGCGGGGCGAGCGGGGCGACCGGGACGGGCAGGGTGGCCGGGGTGAGCGGGGCGGTCGGCCTGACCGGGTGGCGGCTTCGGGGGACGCGTCGCCGGACATGACCGCAGCCGCGAGGCGCGGCGGGGGCTGAGCGCGTCGCCGTGCGGGGCGGTGAGCCCGGCCGGGTCGGCCGTACCCGGCGGGCGCTGAGCCCGTCGGTCGTACGGGGACGGGGACGGGGGCGGGAACCCGCGGCGGTGACCCCGGCCGGGTGCCCGCCCCGCGGGCCCGGACCGGTGCCCACCCCGCCCCGTCCTCATCCCGCCCGCAGTGCCCGGTCCACCGCGCCCGCCACCTCGTCCAGGAGGCGGGCGCCCGGGCCCGCCGTCAGGCGGCCGCGGATCCAGGCGGCGCCGGTCCGGGCCTGGGGCCAGGCCTGGTAGGCGATCCCGCCCGGACCCTGGTGCCCGAAGGCCCCGGCGCGGACGGCCGGATGGAGCCCGTCGTCGAGGAGTTGGAGGCCCCCCTCGCCGTAGGCGCTGACCCCGCCGAGCAGCGGGTCCAGCCCCTCGACCCAGAAGCTCCGCGCCTGGTCGAGCGTGCGCCGCGACAGCAGCAACGGCTCCTCGCCCGGAGCCCGTACGGCGTCGGCGGCCAGGACGCCCTGGAGCCGGGCGAGACCACGGGCCGACGCGTACGCCCCCAGCGAGGGGATGATCGCGTACCGCCGCCGGCTCTCGCTCCACACCCCCGCGTCCGCCGGGAACGGCGACGGGTTGTTCCACACCCGCCCGCAGAGGTCCGCCGCGCCACCGTCCGCCCCGCCGTCCGGCGCCGGGAACCGGGAGCGGAAGTCCGCGCCGTACGAGATGCGGGCGGTGTGCGGCAGTTGGTCCGGTACGAGCCCGAAGTGGACGTCCAGGCCCAGCGGACCGGCGATCTCCTCCAGGAAGAACAGGTCGAGGTCGCGGCCGTCGACCCGGCGGACCACCTCCGCGACGATCCACCCGGCGGTCCACGGCCCGTGCAGCACGCCCCCGGCCCGGGGATCGTCCTCCAGGCTGTGCATCTCCAGGAGCGCGGCCATCATGCGCGGGTTCTCCACGTCCCGCTGGTCGATCCCCGCCGCCATGCCCGGCAGCCGGGCGGTGAACGTCAGGACGTCCCGCAGCGTCACCGCGCCCTTGCCCCGCACCGCGAACTCCGGCCAGTACTCCGCCACCGGCCGGTCCAGGGCGAGCGCGCCCATGTCCGCGAGGAGCAGCACCGCCGTGGCCAGCACGGCGTGGGAGCCGGTCAGCAGCGGCACGAGGGTGTCGCCGGCCCACGGCGTCCCGGTGACCGGATCGGCGGTGCCCTGCCAGAGGTCGACGACCAGCTCACCGTCCCGTACGACCGCCAGCGCGGCTCCCTGGGATCCGGGCGTTCCCGCCTCCCGGCAGGCCCGTTCGAAGAAGTGGCGCACGGAGGCGAACCCGGGCGCCGTGGTGCCGTGGACGTCGGTCGTCGCCGCCCGCGGCCGTGGCCGCGGGAGGACCTGCCGTACCAGTGAGGTCGTCATGTCAGGAACTCCAGAAGTGGTGGGGAGTGAGGGACAGCCGTGCGCGGGTGGTCCGGGCCCGGCTCACACCTCGGCCGAACCCGCCGGATAGGGCAGGAACTCCAGGTCGGTCATGTCCTGTTCGGTCAGCCGGATCCGGTCCCCGCCGAGGTTCTCCGCGAGGTGGTACGAGGCCCGCGTGCCGGGCAGCGGCACCACGTGGTCACCGAGCCGGAGCAGCCACGCCAGGGCGACCTGCGCGGGGGTGGCCTCGTGCCGGGCCGCCACCTGGGCGACGGCCTGCGTGAGCGCGAAGTTGTGGCGGATGGCACGCGGAGCGAAGCGCGGCTGGGTGCGCCGCCAGTCGTCCGGGGCCAGGTCCTCGGTGCGGGAGAACGCGCCGGTCAGCAGCCCGCGCCCGAGCGGGGCACCGGCCAGCAGCGCGATCCGGCGCTCCACCGCGTACGGCACGACGTCGTCGAGGCCGCACCGGGTGAACAGCGACACCTCGGCGCCGATCGCCGCCGCCTCGTGCACGGCCTCGGCCTCGCGGGCCTGCTCCACGCTGACGACGGGCAGCCCCAGCATGCGGATCTTGCCCGCCCAGACCTGCTCGGCCAGCGCGCCCCAGCTCTCCGTCAGCGGTACGGCGGGGTCGATGCGGCGCAGGAGATAGAGGTCGATGTGGTCGACGTGCAGCCGCCGCAGGCTCTCGTCCACCGCGGCCCGCAGCGCCTGCGGGCCGCCCGCGGGCCGCAGCACGCCGTCCGGGTTGCCGAGCAGGCCGCCGCCGGTGCAGAGGACCACCTCGTCCCGCCGCCCCCGGATGGCCTCACCGATCAGCCGCTCGTTCTCCCCGTCCGCGTAGGCGTCGGCCGTCTCCAGCAGGTTGACCCCGAGGTCGACCGCCTCCTGGACGAGTGACACCGCCTTGGTCCGGTCCGTCAGGCCGGGCGCGTAACGGTACGAGAGGCCCATCGCCCCCAGTCCCAGCCGGCCGACGACCGGTCCGTCCCTGCCCATCGTTGTGGTCCGCATCGCGGGCGAACCTCCTTCTCCACAGAGGAATGTGACCCCCTCATGGCAGCAGCCCCGGCAGCCGGAGCACAGCATTCCGCTCCTACTTGCCGACCTCCGACGACTTCGGGAAGTCCGATGTGCTCCGGTGCGGGGAGGCCCGGCGGTTTCCCGGTCCAGGGGGGACGGCGGTGTTCCGCATGCTGGACGGCCCGGGAATTTTTACCTCCGGTCTCCACCCCTCCCGGGCCGCCCTCGGGAGGAACATCCGGCGGAATCAGGCCAGTTGAGAGAGGTGATGGCATCGTTGTCAGGAGGGGGCGGTGGCCCGCCGCGACGCGTACGGCAGCGTCACGAAAACTGGTCTAGACCTTGACAGGTCCAGACCATCATCGCTTGAGTGTCGGCACCCCCACGGCGGCGCACGGCCGGACGTAGCGCCGCGCCTAAGGAGTGTGTTCACGTGTTCAAACGTGTCCTCAGCCTGCTGGTCGCGCTCGGCGCGGTCGTCGCGGCGCTCGTCGTCCTCCCCGCCGCCACCGCGCAGGCCGCCACATGCTTCAGCGCCTGGAACTCCTCGTCCGTCTACACCGGCGGCCAGACCGCCTCGCACAACGGCCGGAACTACACCGCCAAGTGGTGGACCCAGAACGAGCGTCCGGGCTCCTCCGACGTCTGGGCCGACAACGGCGCCTGCGGCACGGGCGGCGGCGGCGGTGAGGACCCGGGCCAGAGCAACGGGTTCGTCGTCAGCGAGGCGCAGTTCAACCAGATGTTCCCGAACCGGAACTCGTTCTACACCTACCAGGGCCTCACCGACGCCCTGAGCGCGTACCCGGCCTTCGCCAACACCGGCAGCGACGAGATCAAGAAGCGCGAGGCCGCGGCCTTCCTCGCCAACGTCAGCCACGAGACCGGCGGGCTGGTGTACATCAAGGAAGTCAACGAGGCGAACTACCCCCACTACTGCGACGCCACCCAGCCCTACGGCTGCCCGGCCGGCCAGTCCGCGTACTACGGCAAGGGCCCGATCCAGCTGAGCTGGAACTTCAACTACAAGGCCGCCGGTGACGCCCTCGGCATCGACCTGCTGAACAACCCCTACCTGGTCGAGCAGAACGCCGCCGTCGCCTGGAAGACCGCCCTCTGGTACTGGAACACCCAGACCGGCCCCGGCACCATCACGGGCCACAACGCCATCGTCAACGGCCCCGGCTTCGGCGAGACGATCCGCTCCATCAACGGCGCGATCGAGTGCAACGGCGGCAACCCGGCCCAGGTCCAGAGCCGCATCGACAAGTTCACGCAGTTCACGCAGGTCCTCGGCACCACGACCGGGTCCAACCTGAGCTGCTGATTCCGCGCGCGTTCCACGAACGCTCCCCGCGCGACCCGTCCCGTACGGGGGTCCGCCCGGCTGCTGCCGGGAGGGCCCCCGTACCGGCGTTCCGGGGGCGGCGCGGCCGGCGGGATCGGGTGCGTCAGACCAGCGGCGGCTTCACCGACATCAGCAGATGCCGGTGGCGGGGAGGGGAGACGTCCCGGCCGGGCTCCCCCTCGCCCGTGATCATCGCCCGCTGCCCCGCCCCCATCATCAGCAGCCGCAGCGACGGCTCGTCGAAGGAGGCCAGGGCGTCCGCCAGATACCCCGGGTTGAACGCCACGGTCAGCTCGCGGGCGCCCTCCAGGGTCGCGGGCAGCCGCTGGGAGGCCACGTCGTCCTCGTAACCCGCCCGCAGGTGTACGGAGTTGTCCTCGGCGGAGAACGCCAGCTGGACCGGCCCGTCCCCGTCGGCGACCACCGAGACCCGCTTGACGGCCTCCACCAGCCGCGCCCGGTCCACCACCGCGACGGCCGGGTCCTCCATCGCGAAGAGCTTGTCGTGGCGCGGGAGCCGCCCGTCCAGCAGCCGCACGGTGGTCCGCGTCCCCGCGTGCTCGAACCCGGCGGAACCGGCGTCCAGGGCGACGCTCACCAGCCCGGACCGCCCCAGCGAACGGGCGATCTCGGTCAACCGCCGGGCGGAGACCAGCACATCGGCGCTCTCCCCGGCCCCGGCCCCGTCACCGGCCCTGGCCCCGGCTCGCGCGCCGGAACCCGCCCCCGCGTCCGACCCGGAACCGGCCTCAGCCCCCGAACCCGCCCCCGCATCGGCCTCGGCCCCCTCGCCCGCTCCCGTATCCGCCCCCGCCCCGGCCGCCTTCCACGGCAACGTCCGTACGGCGAACCGGTACCGGTCGGTCGCGGCGAGCGTCATCGTCCCCGTCACCGCGTCGAGCCCCAGCCGGATCCCGGTCAGCGCGGGCAGGGTGTCGTCCCGCCCCGCCGCCACCGCCACATCCGCGACGGCCGCCGCGAACTGCGCCGCCTCCACCGCACCCCGCACCCGCGGGAGCGACGGCAGCGCCGGGTAGTCGTCCAGCGGGAGCACGGAGAGGCCGAAACGGGCGCCGTCGCCCGAGACGGTGAACCGCGACCCCTCCACCGCGCACTCCACCGCCCCCTCCGGCAGCACCTTGCAGATGTCGAGCAGGCGCCGCCCCATGACGAGCACCTTCCCGGGCCGCAGGATCTCGGCGTCCGCCACGTCTATGCGCGCGGACGCCTCGTAGTCCAGCCCGCTCACCCGCAGCCGCCCGCCCTCCGCCTCCAGCAGCAGCCCACCGAGGACGGGGACGGGGGAGCGGACCGGCAGCACCCGGGCGGCCCAGGCCACCGCTTCGGCCAGGGCACTGCGCTCGATACGGAACTCCATGGCGGGGCCTCTTCTCCCAGTCGTCCGGACACCCACGACGGTAGAGGCCACCACTGACAACGCCCCTGACATGCGGGAACAGCAGCCGGTACGCGCGCGAACAGCGCGAACACCCGGAACAGCGCGACAGCGGGCTCCGGGCCCCAGGCACCCGAACACCCGGAACAGCGCGACAGCGGGCTCCGGGTCCCAGGCACCCGGGCACGCGGAACCCGACGACAGCGACCACCCCCGTGAGCCGCTGCCGCCGGAACCGCGAGTGCCCCGGACGGCGTGTCCCTACCGTCAGCCGTACCGGACCACCACGTTCGGACCATAGACCGGTGGGTAGGGGACGGGGAGGATCAATGCGCCCAGTGGGGCGCCGGCAGAGGTAACAGTCCGCACAGTGGTGATCGGGGGATCATGTGCGAGCGCGGCATCGGGCCGACGACGCCCTGAGGATGCAGCGGCTGGCCCGCAATGGCGGCACGGCGGAACTGCTGCGGTGGCTCGCGGGGCGGGCCGACGGCTGGGCCGGAATCGTGGGCTCCGGCGGTACGGTGCTGAACGCGTCGGGCACGGTCCCCGGCGACGCGGGCCGGGCCCGGCACACCTACGTGCCCGATGTGGCCTCCCTCGTCGCCGAGGGCGTACGGGCGCTGACCGGCCGCGGGGCCCTGGCGTACTCGCACGACACCGGCACGCACACCACGCTGCTCTTCCCGCTGCACGAACCCGTCGCGGCCCCCCGCGCGCGCGATGGCCAGGAGGCCCCCGCCCCGCTCCTCGCGGTCGTCACCCCGCGCCCGGTCGCCGCCGGGCTCGCCACGCTGCTGGCCGACGCGCTGATGCCTCTCTCGCTGTGCCGCGAGGCCGAGGCGGTCGAGCGGAAGCGGCGCCGGGTGGACCTGGCCGATGCGCGCGGCCGGGAGGCGGTGCTGCACCTGCTGATGACGGGCCAGCTCTCCATCGCCCACCAGGTGGCCGGTGCGCTCCGCCCCCGGCTGCCCGATCCCGTACGGGTCTGTGTCGTGGAGTGCCACCGGGGCAGCCGCGACGAGGTGGCCCGGGTCTGCGCGGAGGCGGACGGCGGCCGGTCCTGGATCGTGCGCTGCCCCGTCTACGCCCGCCACCTCATCCTGGTGCTGCCCGCGGACGGCACGGAGGAGGGCGCCGGTACGGCCACCGACGAGAAGGTCGCGGCCCTGGTGGCCGAGTGCGTGGTCGGGATCAGCGAGCGGGTGCCGCTGGCCGAGACCGCGACCGGGTACCGCCAGGCCTTCCACGCCCTGGCCGTGGCCCGCGAACTCCCCGGCCGGCACGTCCGGTTCGGCGCGGCGCCGGAACCGGCTCTGGTCGTCGGCGAGCCCGGGCGGCAGTGGGCCGAGGCCCTGCTCGCCCCGCTCCTGACGTATGTGCCGCGCCGGACGCAGGACCCCGGGGCCCAGGAGCTGGTGGCCACCGCCACGTCCTGGCTGGCGTTCTCGTCGCACGCGACCGGTCATCTGAAGGTCCACCGCAACACCCTGGCCGCCCGCCTCAAGCTCATCGGCGAACTGCTCGGCCTGGACCTCGACCGGCTGGCCGACCAGGCGGCGCTCGATCTGGCCCTGCGCGTCCGGGCGACCCCCGCCCCGGCCTGCACGCCGTCCGCCGTCCCCGTACCGCCGGAAGGGGCGGCGCACGGCCTCGACGAGGTCCTGCGCCGCCCCGCGGTCCAGGAGTGGGCCTTCCACCAACTGGCCCCGCTGGAAAGGGCGCCGGGCACCGGGACGGCCGCCGAGACCCTGCGCACCTGGCTGGCCTGCGAGGGCCGCATCGGCCCGGCGGCGGCCGAGCTGGGCATCTCCGTCCCCGGCGCCCGCAAGCGGCTGACCCGGCTGGAGACCGTGTTCCAGCGCTCGCTGCTCCGTCCCCCGAGCGCCCGCTACGACCTGTGGCTGGCGCTCAGGGCCCGGGAACTGGGGGCTACTTCGTGAAGATGAAGTACTTCCAGGCGGAGTGCGTCGTGGAGTTGACGCTGTCGCCGGAGGAGCCGTTGACGTACGAGGCGCGCACCCGCATCTTGTAGCCGGTCTCGTGCGGCCCCGGGAGCGTCACGACGGACTTGCCGTCGGAGGCGAGCGGGAAGTACTCCTGGCCCAGGTCGTACCACCGGCCCTGGTAGTTGAACTGCAGGGTGAGCCGCTGGGCGCGGCCCTTGTAGTAGGTCATCGACGTGGTGAAGTCGGGGTTCTTCTTCTTGCTGTAGTACGCGTAGGAGGTCTTCCCGATCTTCGCCGTCCTGTAGTGCTTGGACAGCTTCACCGAGACGTTGACCTTGGCGTACGCGGTCGACTTCACGGTCTTCGGCGCGTACCGGGCGTCACCCGCGAAGACGGCCGTCACCGCGGTGTCGCGCTTCATGTTGACGGTGACGGACAGGTTGCCCTTGGAGTTGACCTTGGCCTTCTTCAGGAGCTTCTTCGGCTTGTCGGCGCCGAAGGGGTCCGCCCACAGCTCGACGACCCGGTTCTTGTGCGTCGTGCCGAGGGTGGCGGTGAAGGAGACGTTCTTGTTGTACGCGTGGGTCGAGTTGTTCCGGTTCAGCTTCAGCGAGGTCGCGGCCCGCGAGACGTCGACGGTGGCGGAACGGGAGGCGGGGGAGTGCGTGCCGCTGCCCGCGTAACTCACCTTGTACGTCACCTTGCCGCCGACGTGCGGGGTGTCGGTGAAGGAGAAGGTGCCGTCCTTCTTGGGCGTCACCGAGGCCAGGGACCTGCCCTTCGGGGACTCCAGGTCGGTCCGTACGACGGTGGCCCTGGCCCCGGCCGGGAGCGCCGGGTTGGTCGTGAGCCTGCCGGTGACGGTGAGCTTCTTGGCCCGGGTGGCCTTGGACGGGGCCTTGACCGAGACCGTGACCGCCGACCTGGAGGCGTCGGTCAGCGTGCGCAGCCTGAAGACGTCGTTGTAGACGTTGGTGGTGACGGCGAAGACCCGGCTGCGGTCGGGCGCCCAGGCGAGTCCCGCCTCGCGCAGGTCGTAGCTGGTGGAGGTGGTGCCGTCGTACGCCGGGAACGTGTACGTCCGGTACGGGGACCTGCCCCCCTGCTTGTAGACGAGGACGTTCGGGGACTGCCAGGAGCCGAGCGCCAGCGTCCCGTCGGGCGCGACGGCCAGGGCCCTGCCGCCGGCGTTCGTCGCGAGGGTGTTGGTACGGGAGAGGTCGGCGGTGGAGTACGACTGCGCCGCGTACGGGGTCCCGCCGCCGCCCACCAGCACGCTCTTGCCGTCCGGCGTGATGTCGAAGTCGCTCAGGTACGACTGGTACTGGGTCCCGCCCGTCGGGCCGGTGGTGCTCGGCCCGTGCGCCACCCGCGTCCGGGTGCCCGTCGAGACGTCGTACACCGAGAGCGTGATGAAGCTGCTGCCCTCCTGGGCGGCCGCCAGCACGTTCGGGGCGCCGGGGTCGGCGGCGAGGCGCGGCGCCGAGTACCAGCCGTCCTCCATGCCGCTGCCGAGCGTCACCGTCTCCTCGGGCGAGGAGAGGTCGACCGAGCCGATCTGGCCCCGCTGGCCCGGCTCGGGACTGTCGAAACCGAACCAGAGCTTCCCCCCGGCCACCGCCGGGTACTTGGGCGTGACGCCCTCGCCCAGCGGGTAGCGCTTGGTCTCGGTGAGCGAGGCCGTGTCGATGGCGGCGATGGCCTCGGCGCCCGGCACGGCCGCGTAGACGGTCTTCGAGTCGGGCGAGAGCTCCAGCCCGATCACCCCGGGCAGCGAACCGATCTGCCGGATGACCTTGCCGTTGTAGTCCGTCGCGACGATCTTGCCGGAGCGCGGGTCGCTGATGAAGACCCGCTGGTGGACGCCGTCCACGACGATGTCGCCGCTCGACTTGACCGGCAGCGAGGCGCTGGAGTCGGCGGCTGCCGGGCTCGCCGCCCCGCCGACCAGCACGATGGAACTGAAGAGGACCGCGAACGCCGTTGCGGTAGCGGTCACGGTCGGAATTCTGCGCGTACGCACAGTGAGTGATACCCCCACGGTATGAAAGGGGCCGCGCGTCACCCGAGACGAGAGAAAGAAGCGTTGGGGCGCGGCCAGGATCGCAGGGTATGGCATGCCGGTGACATGTGCGCGCCTCTTATCGGACCAGTGTCTGAATTAGCGCGTTAGTGGCCGAAATGGCGGGCCATTCGCGACTGTTGACGCAGGTCGTGCCGGCATCCGCCGGGGGCCCGGCCGCGTCGGCACCCGGCGGCCCGCTGACGTCGGCGCGCAGAAGCCCGCTCACGCCGGCACCCGGCGGCGGCCCGGTCACGCCGACGTGGTGATCCGGGGTCCGGTCACGCCGGCGTGGTGATCCGGGGTCCGGTCATGCCGGCGTGGTGATCCGGGGTCCGGTCGCGTCGACGTGGTGATCCGGGGTCCGGTCATGCCGGCGTGGTGATCCGGGCGATGGCCTCCACCGTCAGGGCCCGGTCGTGCGGCTCGGTCTCCAGGGCGCGGTGGATGGACAGGCCCTCGATGAGGGCGTCGAGCTGGCGGGCCGTGGCGGGGTCGAAGTGCCACTCCAGGGCGCGGCGGCTGCGGCCCATCCAGGTGCGGGTCAGCTCGCGGTAGGCGGGCTTGCGAGCCGCGAGGGTGTACAGCTCGTGGGTGAGGACCAGCTCGCGCTGGTTGCCGCCGGAGAGGTGGTGGACGAGGTCGGCGACGGCCGCGCGGGCCTCGTCGCGGGTGGTCGCGGCGCCGAGGCGCTCCTCGAAGACGGCCACGATCGTGCCGGAGAAGCGGGTGAACGCCTCGTGGAGCAGCTCGTCCATGCTCGCGAAGTGGTACGTCATCGAGCCGAGCGGCACCCCGGCGCGCGCCGCCACCTTGCGGTGCGAGATGCCTGCCACGCCCTCGTCGGCGATCACGTCGAGCGCCGCGTCGATGATGCGGTCCCGCCGGTCGGGGTCGGTGCGCCCTGTCGCCACCCGGCGCCTCCTCGTTCGGCGTGTGTCCGTTCCGGCTCGCAGCATAGAGCGCGGGCGGGGTGGTGAGGCCGGACGCGGGCGGGCGGCGCGGTCGGACGCGGGCGGGGGAGCGGGGCCGGACGAGGCCGGGCGGTGCCGGCGGGGCGCGGGGTCAGATGAGGTCGCCGAGGGAGACGTCGAGCCGCACCTCGCCGTTGACCTCGGCCACGTTGACGCAGAGGTCCCGCCGGTCCAGCAGCCAGCCGTTGGCCCGGCAGGTCCAGCCCGAGGGGTGGTCCAGCCTGCGGATGATCTCCGCGTTGGTGAGCCCGTCCCGGCTGCCCACGATCACCGTGCGGGCGCAGCTCGACGACCCGCAGCTCGTGTCCTCGGAGAGCGCCACGAGGCCGGGCGGCAGCGCGGGAACGGCCTCCTTCGGCGGGACGTTCGCCTCGCCCGCGAGCAGGAACGCGACGAGCGAGCCGACGACGGTGAGCCCGGCGTACGCCCCGAACACCCCGGCGGACCTGCTCCGCCGGCGCTCCCACTTCTCGGACGCGGGCCCACGCCGCGCGCGCTCCCACCGGACCCCGCACCAGATGACGAGCGGCGCGGTGACGCCGAAGAGGAGGTGGGCGTCGGCCCGGGGGACGCCGGTGACCCATCCGTGCTGCACGGCGACGAGGAGGGCGCCCGCCGCGGCGAGGACGGCCCCCACCGCCGTACCCCCGTTCCGGGTACGGGCGGTGCGGGCCCAGGCGACGACGGGGGCGGCGGCGAAGACGAGGCCGAGCAGCGACCAGACGAGAGAGTCGGTCGGGGCGGCGGACGGCAGTGCGAGGGCGGACTGCACGGGGCTCCTTCGGTCGGGGCGGCCCGGGGAGGGGAGCGGTACGGCCCCGGGGACGTCGGCGGCGCACGGATGGTTCCGGGGCGGACGGTTGCGGGCTGGGTGCCGGGGGCGACGGCGTACCGGTCGCGCAGAGTATGTACGAACGTACGCTTCAGGTGTACGGTCGTACGCTCCACGGTCCGTCCCTCCCGCGCCTTCCCGCGCCCCTGCCCTTCCCGCTCCCCCGCTCCCTCCATCCCTCTCCCGTCTGCCGAGGCTCCGTTTCGATGAAGGTCACTCCGGTCGTCGACGCCCGTACCCGCCGCTGGCGGGCCGCGCTCTTCCTCTTCATGCTCGCCACCGGGGTGAGCATGGCCTCCTGGGTGGCCAGGACCCCCGCCGTACGGGACGCCCTCGACGTCTCCACGGGGGCGATGGGGCTCGTCCTCTTCGGGCTCTCCGTCGGTTCGATGGCCGGGGTGCTGGTCTCCGGCGGGCTGGTGCGCCGGCACGGCGGCCGGACGGTGATCACGTTCGGCGCGGGGCTGCTCGTCGCCGGGCTGCTGGTGATCGCCGGGGGCGCGGCGCTGGAGATCTCCGGCGGGGTCTTCGGCGGACTGGCGCTGTTCGGCGCCGGGCTGGGGCTCGCGGAGGTGGCGTTCAACATCGAGGGCGCCGCCGTGGAGCGGACCGTGGGGCGCCCGGTCCTGCCGGTGCTGCACGGCTGCTTCAGCCTCGGCACGGTGGTCGGCGCGCTGCTGGGGATGGGGCTGACGGCGGTACGGTTCCCGGTCGGCTGGCACCTCGCGGCGGTGGCCGTGGCGGTGGCGGCGGCCGGGATCTGGACCGTACGGGCGATTCCGCCGGGCACGGGACGCGAGGACGCGGAGTCCCGTGCCGGTGGGTCCGGTGACGGTGGCTCCGGTCGGGGCGAGCGCGCCGGGGGTCGTGGGTGGCGGGCCCAGGTGGAGGTCTGGCGGGACCGGCGGCTGGTGCTGATCGGGCTGATCGTGCTGGCCATGGCGTTCGCGGAGGGCTCGGCCAACGACTGGCTGCCGCTGCTGATGGTGGACGGCCACGGGACGAGCGCGACGGCCGGTTCGCTGACGTTCATGCTGTTCGCCGTGGCGATGACGACGGGCCGGTTCGCGGGCGGGCCGCTGCTGGTGCGGTACGGGCCCGCGGCCGTGGTGCGGGCGAGCGCGATCGTGGCGGCCGTGGGCGTGGCGCTGGTGGTGTTCTCGTCCAGTGCGCTGCTCGCCGGGGCGGCCGTCGTGCTGTGGGGGCTCGGGGCCTCGCTGGGGTTCCCGGTCACGGTCTCGGCCGCGGGGGAGGGCGAGGGGGAGCGGGAGGCCTCGGCCCGGGTCGCGGCGGTGTCGACGGCCGGGTACGCCGCGTTCCTGGTCGGCCCGCCCTCGCTGGGCTTCCTGGCCGACCACGTGGGGCTGCGGGCGGCGATGATCGTCGTGCTGGTGCTGCTGGGAGGGGCGGCGCTGATCACGGGGGCGCTGCGGCGGCGGACGCCCGCCCCGGTGGCCGGGGACGGCGGGGAGGCGGCGGGCGGAGGCGCCGAGGGCGGGGGACCGGCGAGCAGGGGCGCGATGGGCGGGCGCGCGGTGGGCGAGGGTGCGGTGGGCGAGGGTGCGACCTCCGCTCACTCCGACCCGGTGTAGCCGGGTCACTCCGCCTTCGTGTAGACGATGCTCTCGCCCGAACCCGTCGTCGCCCGGCGCAGGGTGCCGTCCGGGAGGAGCGTCAGCTCGGTGGACTTGCCGGGCGAGCAGGAGGAGGCGGGGCGGCCCACGGAGACCGCGGAGGGTCCGATGAGGACCGGTTCGTCCTCGTCGGCGGAGGGCCGGGCGGCGAGGGGGGCGGTGAACTCGCAGTGGTACGTGGCGCCGAGCGCCAGGGGGCCTTCGGCGGTGAGGGAGAGGACCTGGTCGCCGACAGCGCCCTGGCGAATAATCAACTTCCTTGTGGAATCGCCCCGTTCGCCGGGGAGGGAGGCGGTCCAGGTGCCGAGGTAGTCCTCGGGCACGGCCCCCTCGTCGCCGGTGCCGGCCGGGTCGCCGGACGATCCGGTGGAACTCCCGGCTGAACTCCCGGCGGAATCGCCGGTGGAGGCGGACGGGTCGGGGGTGGAGGTGTCACCGCTCCGGTGGTTCATGAACGCGTACACGGACCCGCCCGCCCCGATCGCCACGGCTATCGCCACCGCGACGAGCGCGACGGTCGCCCCGGTGGAGCGGCGTACGGGCGCGGGGGCGGCCGCCGGGGTGAAGTAGCCGGACGGGAGCGGGGTGTTGTAGGCCGGGCCGGTGGTGTAGCCCTGCCCGTACGGGGCGTGGGTCCCGGGCTGTCGCGCGTACGGGGGCGGGGTCGGGGCCGGCGGGGGAGCGGCCGGCGTGACCGGCGCGGCCGGGGGCGGAGTGGCGGGGCCCGGGGCGACCTGGGTGGGGAGCGCGTGGACGGAGGCGGGAGGGGTGGCGGGCGGCGTCGGCTGCTCCGGGTCCTCCGCGTCGAGCAACCCCACCGCCTGGCGGCCGAGTTGGGCGAGGAGGGTGGCGGGGAGCCAGGGCTCGTCCGCCTCCGCCTCGCCCAGCCGGGCCAGGAGGTCGTCGGTGGAGGGCCGGGCGGCCGGGTCCTTGGCCAGGCACTCCCGTACGACGTCGGCCAGCTCCGCCGGGACGCCGGTCAGGTCCGGGTCCTCCTGGGTGATCCGGAACATCAGGGCGTGCACCCCGCCGCTCTCGGCCGCGCCGAACGGCAGACGGCCGGTCGCCGCGTACGCCAGCACGGAACCGAGGCAGAACACGTCGCACGCCGTCGTCACCCGCTCGCCGCGCACCTGCTCCGGGGCCATGAACCCCGGCGAGCCGATCATCGCCCCGGTGCGGGTGAGGT
Source organism: Streptomyces araujoniae (assembly GCF_050871195.1). Classification (NCBI taxonomy): domain Bacteria; kingdom Bacillati; phylum Actinomycetota; class Actinomycetes; order Kitasatosporales; family Streptomycetaceae; genus Streptomyces; species Streptomyces araujoniae. Next base: position 3,565,028 of record NZ_CP194070.1, on the reverse strand, counting down.
CGCCGTCGGCCAGGGACTCCAGGGCGCGGGCGATGCCGAAGTCGATGACCCGGGGGCCGTCGATGGTGAGCAGCACGTTGGAGGGCTTCAGGTCGCGGTGGATGAGCCCGGCGCGGTGGATGTGCTGGAGGGCGTGGGCGAGCCCGGAGCCGAGGAGCTGGACGGACCGGGTGGGCAGCGGGCCGTACGCCCCCGAGTCGGTGAGGGGCGCGCCGGGGCGGCCGGAGACGACGCGGTGGAGGGAGGGCCCGGCGACGTAACCGGTGGCGACCCAGGGGATCGGGGCCTCGGTGTCGGAGTCCAGGACCGGGGCGGTCCAGGCGCCGCCGACCTGGTGCGCGGCCCGGACCTCCTGGCGGAAGCGGGCGCGGAACTCGGGCTGTTCGGCGAGTTCGCGGCGGACGAGCTTGAGGGCGACGGTGCGGCCCCGGTCGGAGCGGGCGAGGAAGACCTGGCCCATGCCGCCTTCGCCCAGGCGGCCGAGGAGGCGGTAGGCACCTATGCGGTGCGGGTCGTCGGGCCCGAGCTTGTCCATGTGCGCTTCCTCCCCTGCGGCCCGCACGAGAATAGCCCCGCCGTCACGGGGCCGCCGCCGCCCTCTACGACACGTCCCGCCACCGCCCCGGTTCCGCCGGGCCACACCCGGTCCGGCGCGCCCCCCACCCGCCGCCGCGCGCCCTCCCGACCCGTCCGGCGCACACCCCGGCCCGCCCGGCGTTTGAGGCCGGAACCGTCGGCTCGGCGGGGTTCGGTGCGCCACCCCAGCCCGTCCGGCACGCAACCCCACCTGGTCGGGCGCGCTCTCCCGGCCGCCCCGCGCTTGAGGCCGGAACCGTTGCCTCGGCGGGTTCGGTGGGCCACCCCGGCCTGCCCGGCGTTCGAGGACGGACCCGTCGGCTCGGCGGGGTTCGGCGCACCAACCCAGCCCGTCCGGCGTTTGAGGACGGAACCGGGGAGCACGGGTCCGGTGCGCGGGCAGGGGCGCTGCCCCGGGGAGCGCAGGCATTCAGGCGCGCCCCGCCCAGGCGGGAACGGCCCCGTCCCGGGCTAAGGGCGGGCGCCGGCCCCGCCGGAAGGCGCGGCCACCGCCTCCTCCACCGCCCCCGCCAACCGCTCCAGCACCCCCACCGTCTCCGCGAGCGCCTCCACCCCCAGCACCTCCGCCAGCCGCGCGGCGAACTCCGCGTGGGGCGGGTCGATCCGTGACACCGCCTCCCGGCCCGCGGCCGTCACGCGCACCAGCTTCGCCCGGCGGTGGGCCGGGTTCTCGACGTACTCCGCGAGCCCCCGCCCGACCAGCAGGTCCGCGATCCGCTGCACGCTCTGCCGGGTGATCCCCATCTCCCGCGCGATCCCCGCCACCGGCAACGGCTCCCGCAGCACCGCGCCCAGCACCTGCCACCACGCCGCGGTCAGCCCGCTCGGCCGGGCCAACTCCTCGGCCACGCCCAGGAACTGACCGTTCAGCCGGAACACCGTCAAGGCGGCCCGGCTCAACAACTCCTGCCGTGAAGGGAGCTCCTGCGGGAACGGCAACTCCTGCCGGGACGGCGATTCCTGCGGGGACGGCAACTCCTGCCGGGAAGGGAGCTCCTGCCGGGAACGGACATCCCCCACGTCCTCCGTATCCACCCTCCGCTCACTCACCCTCCAGCACCTCGTACGCACTCGGGTCCGAGTCGTGGAACAGCCGGTACCAGGCCCCCAGCTTCTCCGGCCCGTACACCCCCAGCAGCCCGAAGACCTCCCGCGCCAGCGCCACCGGCTCCGTCGGCCCGGCCGTGATCAGCCCGCCGTCCGTCACCGCGTCGGCGTCCACGTAGTGCGCGCCGCCCCCGTATCCCGTTGCCGCCAGGTAGAAGGAGACCGCGCTCGTGTGCGCCCGGTCGTCGAGGAGCCCCTCGCGGGCCAGCCCCGCCGTCGCCCCGCAGATCGCCGCGACCGGCACCTCCGCGTCGAGGAAGGCGCGCGCGGCCCGGGCGAACGGGGCCAGGTCGTCGCCCGCGTCCCAGAGCCCGGCCCCCGGAAGGATCAGCAGCGCGCTGTCCTCGGGCCGCAGCTCCGCCAGCGCCAGATCGGGCTGGACGCGCAGCCCGCCCATGGTCGTGACCGGCTCCCGCTCCGGCCCCACGGTCCGGACCCGGTAGCCGTTCTGGGCGAGGAAGGCCGTGGTGTACCCGGTCTCCCAGTCGGCGAGGGTGTCGTACACGGCGAGATGGACGACCGCTCTGGCGCTGGTGCTGGTCATGATGACCTCCCGGAGTAGATGACAGAAGCCTGTCATGACGACAGCATGCTGTCAATGGGGAGGGAGGTGCCCCGACCCGACACCCTGCCGACCCCCGCGCCCAACGCCGTACAACATGGCCATGGAGACCGCCCCCACCAGCGCCTACGCTCCCCGCATGACCCCTCATGCCCCTCATGCCCCGTACGCCGACCCCGCGGCCGGTGCGGCCGTGAAGGCCGCGGACCGCGCGCACGTGTTCCACTCCTGGTCCGCCCAGGGCCTCATCGACCCGCTCGCCGTGGCCGGCGCCGAGGGGGCCTACTTCTGGGACTACGACGGCAACCGCTACCTCGACTTCACCAGCGGGCTCGTCTACACGAACATCGGCTACCAGCACCCCACCGTCGTCGCCGCGATCCAGGAGCAGGCCGGGAAACTCGCCACGTTCGCGCCCGCGTTCGCGATCGAGGCGCGCTCCGAGGCCGCACGCCTCATCGCGGAGCGCACCCCGGGCGACCTGGACAAGATCTTCTTCACCAACGGCGGTGCCGAGGCCGTCGAGAACGCCATCCGCATGGCCCGGCTGCACACCGGGCGCCCCAAGGTGCTCTCCGCCTACCGCTCGTACCACGGCGCCACCTCCACCGCGATCAACCTCACCGGCGACCCCCGCCGCTGGCCCTCCGACAACGGTTCGGCCGGCGTGGTCCACTTCTGGGCGCCGTTCCTCTACCGCTCGCCGTTCTACGCGGAGACCGAGGCGGAGGAGTGCGCCCGCGCGCTCCAGCACCTGGAGGACACGATCGCCTTCGAGGGTCCGGCGGCCGTCGCCGCGATCATCCTGGAGACCGTCCCGGGCACGGCCGGCATCATGACCCCGCCGCCGGGCTACCTCGAGGGCGTGCGCGAGATCTGCGACCGGTACGGGATCGTCTTCGTGCTCGACGAGGTGATGGCCGGATTCGGTCGCACCGGCGCCTGGTTCGCCGCCGACCACTTCGACGTCGTGCCGGACCTGCTGACCTTCGCGAAGGGCGTCAACTCCGGTTACGTACCGCTCGGCGGCGTCGCCATCAGCGCCGAGATCGCCGCGACCTTCGAGACCCGCCCCTACCCCGGCGGCCTCACCTACTCCGGCCACCCGCTCGCCTGCGCGGCCGCCGTCGCCACCATCGGCGTAATGGAGGACGAGAAGGTCGTCGAGAACGCGGCCCGGATCGGGGAGACCGTCCTCGGCCCCGGCCTGCGCGAACTGGCCGAGCGCCACCCCTCGGTGGGCGAGGTGCGCGGCCTCGGCGCCTTCTGGGCGCTGGAGTTGGTGCGGAACCGGGAGACCCGCGAGCCGCTCGTCCCGTACAACGCCTCGGGCGGGGCCAACGCCCCGATGGCGGCCTTCGGGGCGGCCGCGAAGAAGCAGGGGCTCTGGCCGTTCATCAACATGAACCGCACCCACGCCGTCCCCGCCTGCAACGTCACCGAGGCCGAGGCGAAGGAGGGGCTCGCGGCGCTGGACATCGCCCTCGCGGCGGCCGACGAGCACACGGTGTAGCCGTACGGCCACTCTCGCGTACGTCATCGCCCCCCGCCGTGCCCGAAATCGGGCACGGCGGGCACCTGCCTTAAGGTGACCCGAGCCGGAAGACGGCCGAATCCGGCTGAACACGGCTGACGAACGGGAAGGGCGGCCGCCCATGGGGCCGAGCGGAGGTGTGACCCGCAGTACGCTGCGCCAGCAGATCGCCGACGCGCTGCGCGACGAGGTGCTGGCCGGGCGGCTCCGTCCGGGCCGGGCGTTCACCGTCAAGCAGATCGCGGAGCAGTACGGGGTCTCCGCGACCCCCGTCCGCGAGGCGCTCTTCGACCTCTCCGCGCAGGGGCTGCTCTCCTCCGACCAGCACCGCGGCTTCCAGGTCCACGAGTTCACGGTCCGGGACTACCGGGCGATGGTGGAGGCGCGCTCCCTCGTCGTCGAGGGCATCTTCCGCTCCCCGGCCGACCAGGTCGCCGTCCGGGCCGAGGCGCTCCCTCCGATCCGGCGCCGGGCCGCGGAGGCCGTCCGCGCGGCGAAGGGCGGCGATCTCGACGTACTGATCGGGTACGACCTCCGCTTCTGGCGGGAGCTGGGGGCCTTCGTCCTCAACCCGTACATCAGCGCCTTCCTCACCAAACTCCGCGTCCAGGCCTGGGTGTTCACCGTCCACCGGCTGCGCGGCGAGCACGCGGACGAGCATGTGCTGTGGTTCGGCCACGAAGACCTGGTCGAGGCCATCGCGGCCGGCGACGAGCCGCGGGTGCTCGCGGTGATGCAGGACTACTACGCGCACGCCCTGGCCTGGGCGGACCACCTGGAGACCCGGGAACGAGGAAACCCGGCCCCGGAGTAGCGCCCGCCGCACCCGGTGCCCGACCGGCGATCCCGCCCGCCGTGGGCTTCGTCCCACCCGCCGCTCACGCCACGCTGCCGGAGCGGGGCCGGGACCGGGCCGGGATAGGGACCGGGCCGGGATAGGGACCGGGCCGGGATGGGGACCGCGCCCGGGGCGGCGTCCGGGACCGCGTCCTGGACAGTGCCCGGGACCGCGCCCGGACCGCGTCCGCGCTCGCTCGTGTCGGTGTCGTGGCCGCCCGCGCGCTGCCGGGGCCCTGTGCGCGGGGTTCACCTCCCATTACGCTGTTCCGACGATCGTCGAACCCGTTGGAGAGCGAGACTTCGTGGCCTGTGACCTGTGGCTGGTCCCCCTCGTCGATGTGCTGTGCCACAGCCCCGACAACCCCTTCGCCGAAGAGATCGCCGTCTACGACCGGGCGCTGAGCGACGCGGGCCTGCCGCCCGTCCCGGTCTTCGCCTACATGCCCGGCCTCAACGGGGACGTGGCCCCGGTGGCGGGCTTCGACTACGACGCCCTGCACTATCTGCGCCGCGCCTATCTGCTCCAGCTGAGCGGCCTGGCCGTCACCCCGGTCGAGGGCCTCGGCGGTGACTACGAACAGCTGCTGGAGATGTTCGAGCAGACGGCCCAGCAGTCGCACCTGGTCTGGCACTACGACCACGCGGGGGCGTACGTCCCGCTCGACTTCCCGGCCCCGCTCTCGAACGACGCCCTGCTGGCGGGCGGCGGCCCGCTGGGCTCCGCGCACGGTCTGCTGCGGGAGCTGGAGTACGTGGCTCCGGTCATCGGCATCGACCCGGCCAACCCCCCGGCCGCCCCGCAGCCGCCCCCGGGCCCCACGACCCTGGAGGAACCGGCGAGCCCGGTTCCGTACGACGACAGCCCGTTCGCGAGGGAACGCCATGTCTGGCTGGGCCTGCACGCGGCGGCGACCCGCTCCCTGGCCCAAGGCTCCATGATCATCTTCAGCTGAACACTCCTGCGGGCCTGCCCACCCCGACCACACAACTCCCGCCCGCACACGCCCCCGGCCCGCCTGCGCCCCCCCGGCCCGCCCGCGCACCCCCAGCCCGTCCGGCGTTTGAGGACGGAACCCTCACGAGGGGGCTCCCGCGCCGACCGATCCGGCTCGGGGGGGGGCAGACCCAGCCCGTCCGGCGCTTGAGGACGCGGGCTCTGGGGCCCCGGGGGGCGCACCCCCGTACCGCCCCCAGCCCGCCCCAAGCCCCGCCCCCGACTACCGCGGCGCCTCCGGAGGCCGCTGCCGCGGCATGTTCGGCCGGGCCGCCACGGACGGCATCGAGAACCGCCCCGGCGGCACCCCCGGTTCGGCCCGCCCGCCCGCGCTGCCGGAGACGAGCGCCTGCGTCCCCATGGGCGCGGGTCCCGCCCGGAACTCCACCATCCAGTCCGCCGTCTCCGACCTCACCAGCTCCGTGATGTCCTCGGAGAACCGCCGCAGCACCCCCAGGCACCGCTCCGCCGCCTCGCTGGCGGTCCCCTCGGTGGGCCCCAGGGTCTCCCGTACGCACTCCGAGGCCCAGTCGAACTGGAGCACCTGGAGCCGCCGCTGCACGGCCTGGGCCGTGGCCAGGTTCCTTATCCAGCCGGAGGTCAGCCCGAAGTACCGGTCGCAGGCCATGCAGGCGGCGCCCAGCAGCAGCGACAGATACCCCCATCCCGCCGAACCGCCGAGCGTCCCGGTCAGGTCGAGCAGCGGCAGCGCGGCCCCCGTGACGACCCCTGCGGCGGTGCCCCACCGCAGGGCCCGGGCCCCCCGGCGCTTCCAGACCCGGTCCTCCAGATACCAGCCGGCCGTCGCGAGGGCGCCGGACTCGACCCAGCGGTACAGCTCGTCGAGCCGCTCGGCGGGCTCGCCCCAGTCACCGAGAGGAAAGGGCCGCCCGGTCAGATCCCGCCCACCGGACCCACCGGACCCACCGAATCCGCCGGACCCGCCGACCCCATCGAATCCGCCGGACCCGCCACCACTGCCCGGCTCGCCCCGCCCGTGGCCCCCGCCGCTGCCCACCCCGCGGCCACCACGGCCACCGCGCCCGCCGGCTCCACTCGCCCCGGCAGTCCCTCCGGCGCCCCCGACCCCTCCGGTCCCCGCGGTCCCCCCGGCCCGTGAGCCAGAAGTGGAGCAATCCATTCCGCTCTCACCGGAACCCGCATCGGACTCCTTGCGGGGCGGCCCCCCGGGCTGCATCTCCGGCTGACTCACCGGGGCACTCCTCTGCGCTCTGTGAAAGTAACTGTGCGTCACCGGCCATGCGCGCACGCGTATCGATGTGCACGCCCTTCCTACCGCCGAATGGTGGGCTGTGATGCCGAAAACGAGGGATTCTCATCCGCATGGGGCCGCTGGTCAGGTATAGGACCATCGGTTACGGCCGCGAATCTCACCCGAAAGAGTTGGTCCGCCGCCGGTCCGCCATCGATCCGCACCGCCCCCTCGGAGATCCCCGACGGGTGGAGCGCGGTGACCGGGGAGCACGTAGGCTCGGCTTACCGAAACATTTGTCGTCGAAATGCCAGGAGTGACCGTGATTCCCGGTGGTGGCCAGCCCAATATGCAGCAGTTGCTCCAGCAGGCCCAGAAGATGCAGCAGGACCTCGCCGCCGCCCAGGAGGAGCTGGCGCGGACCGAGGTCGACGGCCAGGCGGGCGGAGGCCTTGTGAAGGCCACCGTGACCGGCTCCGGCGAGCTGCGGGCCCTGGTGATCGACCCGAAGGCGGTGGACCCGGAGGACACCGAGACGCTCGCCGATCTCGTGGTGGCGGCCGTGCAGGCGGCCAACGAGAACGCGCAGGCGCTCCAGCAGCAGAAGCTCGGCCCGCTGGCGCAGGGCCTGGGCGGCGGCTCGATCCCGGGCCTGCCGTTCTGACATCGCCGGTGGCCGCCCGGAGCTGACGCCGGGGGCCTATTGGTACCGCCCCGTACCCACTACCGTACGGAGCGGAAAGCAGAGGAAAGAAAGGCGTTCCGTTGTACGAAGGCGTGGTTCAGGACCTCATCGACGAGTTGGGCAGGCTGCCCGGCGTCGGTCCCAAGAGCGCGCAGCGGATCGCCTTCCACATCCTGCAGGCCGAGCCCACCGACGTACGCCGTCTGGCCCATGCCCTCCTGGAGGTCAAGGACAAGGTCCGGTTCTGCGCGGTCTGCGGCAATGTGGCCCAGCAGGAGCAGTGCGGGATCTGCCGGGACCAGCGCCGCGACCCGAGCGTCATCTGTGTGGTCGAGGAGCCGAAGGACGTCGTGGCGATCGAGCGGACGCGTGAGTTCCGCGGTCGCTACCACGTCCTGGGCGGGGCGATCAGCCCGATCGAGGGCGTCGGCCCGGATGATCTGCGCATCCGCGAACTGCTGGCCCGGCTCGCGGACGGCTCCATCACGGAGCTGATCCTCGCGACCGACCCCAACCTGGAGGGCGAGGCCACCGCGACGTACCTGGCGCGGATGGTCAAGCCGATGGGCCTCAGGGTGACCCGGCTGGCCAGCGGTCTGCCGGTCGGCGGCGACCTGGAGTACGCCGACGAGGTCACGCTGGGCCGCGCGTTCGAGGGGAGGCGGCTGCTGGATGTCTGAGACCGAGGCCGTCCGCACCGCCCGCCCTCGGCGCTCCCCCGCACCGCCGTCCGCTTCACCGTCTGTGACCGCGCCCACGGGAGGTCCCCTCGATGTCTGACGCCACGCTGAACTCCGTCACGCAGGACCCGGGCGACTTCGCCGTCCAGATCGCGGACCAGATCAAGACGTTCATCGTCGCGGTCACCGAGGTCTCCAAGGTCGAGGAGCCGGAAGAGGCCGTTCCGGTCCTGCTGCTCCAGGTCTCGCAGCTCCTGCTCGCGGGCGGCCGCCTCGGCGCGTACGAGGACGTCCTCCCCGACGAGCGGTACGAACCGGACCTCGGCGCCGAGCCGGACGCGGACGGACTGCGCGGGCGGTTCGCCGCCCTGCTGGAGCCGATCGACGTCTACTCCGAGGTCTTCGACCCGTACGAGCCCCGCAAGGCACCGGTCCCGCACCGCATCTCCGACGACCTGGCCGACCTGGTCACCGACCTCTCCCACGGCCTCGCCCACTACGAGGCGGACCGCACGGCCGAGGCGCTCTGGTGGTGGCAGTTCTCCTACTTCTCCAACTGGGGCTCCACCGCCTCCGCCGCCCTCCGCGCCCTCCAGTCCCTGGTCGCCCACATCCGCCTCGGCCAGCCCCTGGAGGAGCTGGACGGCCTGGACACCGACCAGGACCCGGGCGAGGACGACCTCGCCGAGGAGGCGGGCCGCGTGATGCTGGAGGAGATCGCGGGGCCGCTGGGGCTGCGACCGGTGAAGTAGCCGGGTCCCCGGCCTCGGGCTTCCCCGTCAGGCCGGATTCCCGGCCTCCGGCTTCCCCCGTCACCGGAACGCGTCGGCGTTCTCCTCGGCCCACCGGCGGTAGGGGCGGGCGGGCGAGCCGGTGACCTGGGCCACGGTGTCCCGTACGGCCAGCAGGGCGTCGTTGACATCGCCGCCCATCAGGTCGAGGACGCTGTCGGCGACCTCGGCCCCCGTCATCGCGGCCAGCGGCCCGTAGGCCTCCTCCCGTCCGATCCCGACGCAGGCCACCTCCCGGCCCAGCACCCGCCCCAGCTCCCCGGCCTGCTGCCGCGGGGTGATCCGCTCCGGCCCCGTGAGCGAGTACGTCCGCCCCCGGTGGCCCGGCCCGGTCAGCGCGGCGCGGGCCACCGACGCGATGTCGGCCGGGTGGACCGTGGGCAGCCCGGTCTCCGCGTACGGCACGCGCACCAGGGACTCCTCGCGTACGGACTCCGCCCACCAGAGGGTGTTGGAGGCGAACTGCGTCGGCCGCAGGACCGTCCAGGCCATCCCGCTCTCCCGCAGCCGGCGCTCGACGGCGGCGTTCGCCCGCGCCGGGCCCAGGTGCGGATGGGTGCCGACGGTGATGGAGGAGACCAGCACCACGTGCTCCACCCCCGCGCTCCGGGCGGCGTCCAGGATGGACGCGTCGGCGCCGACGCCCGCGAGCAGGAACAGTGAGCGCACCCCGGCCAGCGCGGGCTCCAACGTCTCGACGCGGCCCGGATCGCCCTCCACCACCGCGACCCCTTCGGGCACCACGGGCCCGGCCCTCCCCGCGTCACGGGTCAGTGCCCGGACGGCGGGCGCGAGCCCGTCCGCGTGCAGCTGCCGCAGCAGCTCCCTGCCGATGTTTCCGGTCGCCCCGGTCACCAGGATCATCGTCACGTGCTCCTCGTCGTCGTGGGCCTGTCCGCCCCGGCCCGTTCGATCGCGACGACGCTAGAACCTCAACCGGCCTTGAGATCAAGCCGGTCGGGTGGTCGTGGTCGGTGGGACCCCTTGACCTCAATCGCGCTTGAGGGTGGAGGCTCGGCCTGTCCGAACCGGCCGGCACTCCCCGGCACACGTCTGTCCGGTGCGAACGGCACGGCTCGGCACAGGTCCATCCGGTGCGCTCGGCACCGCTCGGCACACGTCTGTCCGGACCGGCCGGCGTCGCTCGGCACATGCGCGTCCGGACCGGCCGGCGTCGCTCGGCACATGCCCGTCCGGACCGGCCCGCATCGCTCGGCACATGCCCGTCCGGACCGGCCCGCATCGCTCTGTAGAACCGGCATCGCTCTGTAGAAGGAGACCCGCATGAGCACCAACAGCCCGGCAATTCCCACCGTTCTCGGCGTACCCGTCCCGCAGGAGGACGTCGACGCGATCGTCGCGTTCGTGGCAGGGGTCCAGGAGGCCCAGCGGAACGCACAGCCCGACGCCTTCCTCAGCGGCTTCCGCGAGGACGCCATCTGGACCACGGCCCACGGGAAGAGGCTGACCGGCCTGCCGGAGATCAGCGCCTTCACCCGCAAGGTGCTCCCGCCCCAGGCGGGCTCCCCGGTGACCGCCGCGTACACCGTCACGCTCATCCTCTTCATCCGCTCCGACGTGGCCGCGGTCAAGGTCCGCCAGCGGCCGGCCGCCCGTGACGGAGGGGAGTTCCTGGACGAGATCTTCCGGGGCGTGGAGGATCCCTCCGAACTCGTCGCCGCCCACCCCGAGTCGGTCCCCGGCACCCCGACCTACGTGCTGGCCAAGGACGACGGGGTCTGGCGGATCGCGGCCGGGCAGAACACCTTGGTCATCGACGCGGAGTCGTTGGCCGCCGGTTAGTGCCTGTCCGGCGGATCGGGGCCGGGTCCGCGGCGCCTGGCACGGCACCTCGCGGAGTCACCGGCCGCCGTTCAGGGGGCGGGGAGGTGCCCCGTCCGGGCCCGGGGCGGCGATGGCGCACAGTGGGACGTATGACGACACCCGCAGGAACGACCCCCGCCGAGCCGACTCCCGCGCGGCCCACTCCGGCCGAGCCGACTCCCGCGCGGCCCACCCCCGCCGAGTCGGCCTCCGCACGGCCCACCCCCGCCGAGCTGCTCCGCTCGCTCGCCCGTACCCGGGCCTCGCTGGACGGTGAGGAGGTCACGTACTGGTGGTCGGGAGACGTCTACTCCTGGGCCCCCGACGAGCCCTACCAGCGGATCTTCGGCTTCGAGGGGCTCAACGTCGCCCGACTCGTCCAGGACGCCGAAGCCGGGCCGGACGCCTACCAGCTCCTCACCCGGGAGGCCGCCTTCTACCTGGACCCCGCCACCCGCGAGATCCTGGAGACCTGGCAGGACCGGCCGGTGGTGCACGTCTGGAACGACCCGGCCAACCAGAAGTGGCGGCCCTTCCCGGTCCCGGTGACCGAGCTGGGCGGGCAGGTCTGCTTCAGCCTGGAGATCCCGCTCTCCTACCCCTCGCCGCTGCCGGTCGGTCAGTACCCGGACCACTCGGCCGGGGACACCTACAAGGCGCTGGAGCTCTTCCAGTTCTTCGCCGACCGTGCCGACCTGGCCGGCCCGGAGCCCAGCGTTCCGGCCACCATGTCGTGGTCCCGGATGTCGCCGTGGCTGCCGTGGATGGCCCAGGGGCAGCGGCCCGGCGGGCTCACCTTCCACTGCCGGGGGCGCAAGCTGGGCTCGTACGACGAGGTCCCGGAGCGTACGCGCGCCTACATCGCGGACCGCCATCCGGAGTTCGCCCACGCCCCGGAGGCGTGGAGCGAGCCGAACGAGACGAGCTGGACGTACTTCAGGAAGCTCCACCCGCCGCGGTAGTCCCCGCACGAGGGGTGCAGGCGTACGCCGACCGGCGCCTCCCCGCTCGCGCGATCCGCCCCGAAGGTGTGGGCTGGGACACAAAAGGGAGTGCGCTCCTCCGGGATGGGCAGCAGCCCCGTACGAGCAGTTCGGGTCGACACGCCGTACCGGGTTGTGGGCGGGACATCTCACCATCTGGTAAGGACGGGTCGATTCCGGGCTGCTCGTTAAACTGAGCCGACCGCAGTAATGACTGAGCGAGGAGCGCACGTGGGCCTTGTCGTGCAGAAGTACGGAGGCTCCTCCGTAGCCGATGCCGAGGGCATCAAGCGGGTCGCCAAGCGAGTCGTCGACGCCAAGAGGAACGGCAACCAGGTGGTTGTCGTGGTGTCCGCGATGGGCGACACGACGGACGAGTTGATAGACCTCGCCGAGCAGGTGTCTCCGATGCCTACCGGCCGCGAGTTCGACATGCTGCTGACCGCGGGTGAGCGGATCTCCATGGCCCTGCTGGCGATGGCGATCAAGAACCTGGGCCATGAGGCCCAGTCGTTCACGGGCAGCCAGGCCGGTGTCATCACCGACTCGGTCCACAACAAAGCGCGCATCATCGACGTCACGCCCGGCCGCATCCGGACCTCGATCGACGAGGGCAACATCGCCATCGTCGCCGGGTTCCAGGGCGTGAGCCAGGAGGGCAAGAACATCACGACGCTCGGCCGCGGCGGGTCGGACACGACCGCCGTCGCGCTGGCGGCCGCGCTGGACGCCGAGGTCTGTGAGATCTACACGGACGTCGACGGCGTCTTCACCGCGGACCCGCGGGTCGTGAAGAAGGCGAAGAAGATCGACTGGATCTCCTTCGAGGACATGCTGGAGCTGGCCGCGTCCGGTTCCAAGGTGCTGCTGCACCGGTGCGTCGAGTACGCACGCCGTTACAACATCCCGATCCACGTCCGCTCGTCCTTCTCCGGACTGCGCGGAACCTGGGTCAGCAACGAGCCGCAAGGGGACCAGAAGGTGGAGCACGCGATCATCTCCGGAGTCGCCCACGACGTCTCGGAGGCCAAGGTCACCGTCGTCGGCGTGCCGGACAAGCCGGGTGAGGCGGCCGCGATCTTCCGCGCCATCGCCAACGCCGAGGTCAACATCGACATGGTGGTGCAGAACGTCTCCGCCGCGTCGACCGGCCTGACGGACATCTCCTTCACCCTTCCCAAGGCCGAGGGCCGCAAGGCCATCGACGCCCTGGAGCGGGCCAAGGGCCCCATCGGCTTCGACTCGCTCCGCTACGACGACCAGATCGCCAAGATCTCCCTGGTCGGCGCCGGTATGAAGACCAACCCGGGCGTCACCGCCGGTTTCTTCGAGGCTCTCTCCGACGCGGGCGTCAACATCGAGCTGATCTCGACATCCGAGATCCGCATCTCGGTGGTCACCCGTGCCGACGACGTCAACGAGGCCGTGCGCGCCGTGCACACCGCCTTCGGTCTCGACAGCGACTCCGACGAGGCCGTCGTCTACGGAGGCACCGGCCGATGACCGCACGCCGCCCCTCGCTCGCGGTCGTCGGTGCGACCGGGGCGATCGGCGGCGTCATGCTCCGGATCCTCTCGCAGCACGCGGACGTCTGGGGCGAGGTCAGACTCGTCGCCTCACCGCGCTCGGCCGGCCGCAAGCTGGTCGTGCGCGGTGAGGAGAGCGAGGTCCTCGCGCTGAGCGAGGACGTGTTCGACGGCATCGACGTGGCCCTCTTCCTCGTACCGGACGAGGTCTCCGCCCGCTGGGCCCCGATCGCCACCTCCAAGGGCGCCGTCGTGATCGACGACTCGGCGGCCTTCCGGCTCGACGACGACGTACCGCTGGTCGTCCCCGAGATCAACCCGCACGCCGCCCGGCTCAGACCGCGGGGCATCGTCGCCTCCCCGAACTGCACCACGCTCTCGCTGATCGTCGCGGTCGGCGCGCTCCACGCCGAGTTCGGGCTGCGCGAACTGATCGTCTCCTCCTACCAGGCGGTCAGCGGCGCCGGCCGGGACGGGGTCACGGCCCTGCGCGAACAGCTGTCGCTGGTGGCCGGTACGGAACTGGGCACCCACCCCGGAGACGTACGCCGTGCCCTCGGTGACGGCGCGCCCGCATCGGCCGGCCCCTTCAGGCCGTTCGCCGCGCCCGTCGCCCTGAACGTCGTGCCGTGGGCCGGTACGGACGCGGGCGACGGCTGGTCCTCCGAGGAGCTGGCCATCCGCGAGGAGTGCCGCAAGGTGCTGGGGCTGCCGGAGCTGCGGACCAGCGCGACCTGCGTGTACGTCTCCGTCGTCGCCGCGCACTCCATGTCCGTCCACGCGCGCTTCGAGAACGAGGTCGCCGTCGACCGGGCCCACGAGATCCTGGCCACCGCGCCGGGCGTCGTCCTCTTCGACAGCCCCGCCTCCGGAGACTTCCCGACCCCGTCCGACGTGGTCGGCACCGACCCCACCTGGGTCGGCCGGGTACGGCGTTCGATGGACGATTCCCGGGCCCTGGAAATGTTCATCTGCGGGGACAATCTCCGTAAAGGTGCGGCTTTGAACGTCGCGCAGATCGCGGAATCGGTGGCCGCCGAAATTACCTCCGCCTGAGCAGGCCCACCGCACGGACCTGCGGCGCGGATCTCGTTCGTACGGATCGAACCTGTTTTGTAGAATCTGTGAACGCCCTATGAGCAATTACCTGGTCTGAACCTCTTGAGCTGGGGCGTTGTCGTATCCGACGATGAATTACCGGCCGCCTGCAACCACGCATGGGCCGGGGTGCGTCTATGCCGTGACTTCTTGTGCGGCGGGGGCGCATATACGGGGCGTACGGGGCATTCGGGGAAGAGCAGGTGCGTATGAGGGCGTGTCGCACAGCGTCGAACGTGACGCCGTACGCGTACAACCCTGGCGGGGGGAAGCGTGTCCAACAGGCGTGGCAGAGGTTCTCGACATCACAGTGGCGGGCCCGTTGCGGGGTGCGGTCGTGCGTCCGCTCCGGCGTCCCCGCGCTCCCGGCGGCATGCCGGTGATCGCGCCCATGCCCGCCGCGCGCCCGGCCCAGCTGCCCTCGCAGCGCGGGGGTGCTGAGGAGACGGTGGCAGCGGGAACCACGGTCGACCACCTCACCGAGACCTACCGCGCCCACTACCGCTCCCTGCTCGGCCTCGCGGCACTGCTGCTGGACGACACCGCGTCCTGCGAGGACGTGGTGCAGGAGGCATTCATCCGCGTGCACTCCGCGCGCAACCGGGTCCGGGAGCCGGAGAAGACCCTGGCCTACCTCCGCCAGACGGTCGTCAACCTCTCGCGCTCCGCGCTGCGCCGCCGCATCCTCGGGCTCAAGCTGCTCTCCAAGCCGATGCCGGACATGGCGAGTGCGGAGGAGGGCGCGTACGACCAGTTGGAGCGGGACGCGCTGATCAAGGCCATGAAGGGGCTTCAGCGGCGCCAGCGCGAGGTGCTGGTGCTGCGGTACTTCGCGGACATGACGGAGGCCCAGGTCGCGGAGACGCTGGGAGTCTCGCTGGGGTCGGTGAAGGCGTACGGTTCGCGCGGTATCGCGGCGCTGCGCGTCGTGATGGAGGCCCAGGCATGAGCGGGCACCACCACCGGCATGAGCGCGAGCATGAGCACAGGCACAGGCACGAGAATGACCCGACGGGAAACGGAACTGTGAACGACGGGCCGGAGAAGACTCCGCACACCGATCCGGACCGAGCGGACGGAACGACCGCGCCGGACCGGTCGGATCAGCCGGGCGGACCGGACCGGTCGGGCGGACCGGACCAGCCGGGCCGACCGGACGGTGAGCGCGACGAGGCGGCGTCGGGGG
Source organism: Streptomyces araujoniae (assembly GCF_050871195.1). Taxonomy (NCBI): domain Bacteria; kingdom Bacillati; phylum Actinomycetota; class Actinomycetes; order Kitasatosporales; family Streptomycetaceae; genus Streptomyces; species Streptomyces araujoniae. The sequence continues at coordinate 3,549,408 of NZ_CP194070.1, read as the reverse complement.
AGTCGGACGAGCCGGGCGCGCTGGGCGGCCTGGGGAAGTCGGGCGAGCTGAGGGAGTCGGAGAAGCCGAGGGAGTCGGGCGAGGCTCCGGAAGCGGCGCCGGAGCCGGAGCTGAGGCCGGGGCCGTCATCGGCCGAGGCCGGTGCGACGGCCGGGGGCGGCGCGGGGCCGCGGGCCGACGGCGACGCCGCCGGGGACGACCTCGCCGGTACGCTGACCGACCTCTTCGCGGGTCGCCGGGGCAGATCCGGGCCCGGTGGCGGCCCGAACGGCACCCCTGACCGGGACGGCTCCGCTGCCACCGGCTCTGGCACCGTCGGCTCTGGGGCGGACGGCTTCGGGGCGGGCAGCTTTTCCGTCGGCGGCTTCGGCGCCGACGGAGAGCTGGACGAGGTCGCCCTGCGCCGGATGCTGCACGGTGCCGTGGGAGGCCTTGAACCTTCCGACCGGACCCTGGAGCATCTGCGTCGCGCGGTGCCCGCCCGGCGTGCCAGGCGGCGACAGGCCACCGTCGGCGCTGCCGCGGCGGCCCTGCTGATCGGCACGGCGGTCCCCGCCTTCGTGCACGTGGCGAACTCGGACAGTACGTCCACCGCGTCCCCCGCCATCGTCGGCCACGGCGAGCAGGCCCAGGGCGGCAACGGCGAGGCGCCCGGCCCCGAGGCCCCGGGCTACCGGACACCGGAGCCCACCGACCAGGAGAGCCAGGCCGGCGCGGACGAGCCGGACCCCTCCGCGAGCACCTCGCCGGACAACTCGGAGGACCCGGGCAGCGGGACGGCCACGGGCGGGGTCTCCGCGCCCCCCAGCTCCGACTTCGCCGCGCTGCGCGCCTGCAACCCGGGCCAGCTCGGCGTCGTCTCCGCGGCGGCGGGCGCCCCGAACGCCGAGGGCAAGGTGTACGGCAGCTTCCGTATCGCCAACGTGTCCGGCACGGACTGCACGGTCAGCAGCAACGGCACCGTCGGTGTCACCGCCCTGGGCGCCGCCGACCCGCTCAAGATCAACGTGGTGCAGCACACGGCGGGCGACGCGGCCTCCGGCCTCCCCGACCCCTCGCAGGAGCCGGGCACTGTGCTGTTGAAGCCCTCCATGGCCTACGAGGTGCAGTTCGCGTGGGTGCCGGCCGACACCTGCCCGACCGTCGCTCCCTCGCCCTCCCCGACCCCCACGCCGGACGGCTCGGGAGGATCGACGGGCGAGGCATCGGGCCCGTCCGGCACCGAAACGCAGTCGCTGCGGCAGGACGGCGCCACGATGGACGGCAGCATCGCCGTCACCCACACACCGGAGTCGGGCGCACCCACAGCCGAGACGAAGATCAACAACGCCTGCTCGGGCACGATCTACCGAACAGGCGTCCTGCCCACCGCGCCGTAGCCTCAGGAGCGACGGCAAGGGCGACGGCAAGGGCGGGCGACGGCAACAGCCAATGCCACTCCGACTGCGACGGCAACGGTGCAGCAGGGCCGAGGCGAGCCGGGGAGATCGACGCCCCCGGGGCTGCACCTGGAGCTGAGACAGAGCCGAAGCGCATGCCCAGGCTCGGGCCACAGGGCGTGACCCGCCCCCGAGGACGGGACCCGGGCCCGGCCTGGGATCGCGGCCCCGGCAGATGCACGCGATCCGCACCCGGATACCAGCGACGACGGACCAGGAGCAGCCCTACGGAGGGCGGCCAGCACCTCCGTACGGTGACCAGGGCCCACGTACGACAACCAGGCGCTACGGACCAGGACCAAGGCCTACGGGAGGGCGGCAGCCACTGCGGACGGTGGCCTACGAACCGTGCGAGGTCCCTGCGGTCTTCGACCCCTGAGCCTCCGGTACGGCGCCCCCGGAGCCCTCCCCGCCCCCACCGGCCTCAGCAGCACCGGCACCAGCGCCAACCTCGACGACGGCCCCACCGGCGGCTACGGCAACCTCATCGGCCCCACTGCCCTCGGCTCCACCGACGGCCGCGACAGCCCCACCAGCCTCACCGTCCGCAGCAGCCCCACCAGTCCCACCGTCCGCAGCGGCCCCACCAGTCCCACCGTCCTCGGCAGCCCCACCAGCCTGAGCCCCACCAGCCTGAGCGTCCGCAGCAGCCCCAGCAGCCCCAGCAGCCCCAGCAGCCCCAGCAGCCCCCGAGGCCCCTGGAGCCTCTCCGGCCCCACCAACCCCCGGCTCCCCGTCCTCCGTGACCAGCCCGAGGGCTACGTCGCGGGCGGTCTCGGCCTCGCGTCGGACCAGGCGGAACCACATGAAGAGCACGAAGCCGGCGAACACGAACCACTCGCCCGTGTACCCCAGGTTCTGGAACGCCTTCAGGTCGAGCCCGCTGCCCTGCGGAGCCGCAGCGGGGACCGGCTTCAACACGTCGTCCGGGCCCGCCGCCCCGCCGGCCTCCGCTTCGGGAAGCGTGATCCAGGCGTCGTACACGTCGTAGTCGACCAGGTTCACCAGGGACGCGGCGCTGATCATGCCGAGCTGGCCCTCGGGGAGCCCGCCCCGTGCGTTGACGCCGTCGCTGTGGATGTTCTCGGAGGCCTGGAGATCGCCGGTCACGGTGACCTCGCCCTGCGGCGCGGCCGGAACGGGCACGTCGCCCGCGGTGCCGGGCAGCCAGCCGCGGACGACCGGCAGGGCCTTGCCGCCGCCCTCCGTACGCAGCAGGGTCAGGACGTAGAAGCCCCGGCGGTCGTCCAGCTCACGGCCGGGGACCAGGAACTGGTCGCCGTACGTCCCGGTCGCGACGGCCGGGCGGCCGGACGTCACCTTGTCGACGGGCAGCAGCTCGTCCAGCGGTTCGGCGGCCCGGGTACTCGGATCGGGCTGCTTCGTCGCCTGCTCGTGCGACTGCACACGGTCCTCGAAGCGGCCGAGCTGCCAGGTGCCCATGAACACGCAGAACGGGATGGCCAGGACGACGAAGAGGTTGATCCCCCACCATCGCGGGGTCAGCAGGAACCGGTACACCCCTCCAAGGTACGGTTCCCCGCTCCGGCCCCCCGGAGCGGGGTCGCCCATTTATCCGGCCCTTACGCCCCCTGGACGGCACCACCACCCAGATGCCTGAGGGCGAACTCCAGCTCCAGCCGCACCTGCTTGATGCGCTCCTCCACCACGAGCGAGCCGTGCCCCGCGTCGTACCGGTAGACCTCGTGCACCGCGCCGCGCGCCGCCAGCCGGTCCACGTAGTTCTCCACCTGACGGATGGGGCACCGCGGATCGTTGACGCCGGCCGAGATGTAGACGGGGGCGCGCACCGCGTCGACGTACGTCAGCGGGGACGAGGCCTCGAACCGCTCGGGCACCTCCTCCGGCGTGCCGCCCAGCAGCGTGCGGTCCATCGCCTTCAGGGCCTCCATCTCGTCGTGGTATGCCGTGACGTAGTCCGCGACCGGCACCGCCGCCAGCCCCAGGGCCCAGGCGTCGGGCTGGGTGCCGAGGCCGAGCAGGGTGAGATAGCCGCCCCAGGAGCCACCGGCCAGGACCAGGCGCCGCGGGTCCGCGAGCCCGGAGGCTACCGACCACTCCCGCACGGCCGCGATGTCCTCCAGCTCGATGAGTCCGACCCGGTGCTTGAGCGCGTCCGTCCAGGCTCGGCCGTAGCCGGTGGAGCCGCGGTAGTTGACCCGCACGACGGCGAAGCCGTGGTCCACCCAGGCAGCCGGGCCGGAGGCGAAGGCGTCGCTGTCGTGCCACGTCGGCCCGCCGTGGATCTCGAAGACGGTGGGGAAGGGCCCCTCGCCCGTGGCGGGCCTCTGCACGAGGGCGTGGATCCGGCCGCCCGGCCCCTCGACCCACGCGTCCTCGACGGGCACGGACGCCGGGGCCTTCGCACCCGGCGGGTCCAGGACCACCGCACCGCTGGTCGAGCGCACCACGGGCGGCTGCGCGGCTGAGGACCAGAGGTACTCCACGGTGCCGTCGGGGCGGGCCGTGGCGCCCGACACCGTCCCGGCGGGGGTCTCCACCCGCACGGGCTCCGCGGCCCCCGGCTCGTACCGCCACAGCTCGCTGCGGGCCTCGAAGCTGTGCTCGATGAGCAGCGCGGAGCCGTCCGGATACCACTCGGCGCCCACGTCACCGGGCAGATCGACGGGCAGCGCGGTCTCCGTGCCCGCCACCGGGTCCCAGATCATCGGCTCCCAACGGCCCCGGCGCTGGTGCCCCACGAGGAGCCTGGTGTCACCGGCCACCGGCGCGAAGCCCAGCACGGCGAGCCCCAGCTCCTTGGTGCCGCCCTCGGTGTCGTCCAGCTCGGCCACCGTGGAGCCGTCCGGACGCACCACGCGCAGGGCGGAGTGCATGGCGTCGCCGTGCTCGGTGTGCTCCAGGGCGATCAGCGTCCCGTCGTGCGACAGGTCCCCGACCCCGGCGGACTCCCGGTGCCGGTAGATCTCGACGGCTTCGCCACCGCCCGGGGTCGGCACCAGGTGGATGGTCGTCCCGTCCTCATCGGTGGAACGGCCGATCACCGCGGACCCGTTCCGCCCGATGGCGAGGCCCGCCGGATACGAGGGGGCGAGGCCCGGGACGGCGGGCTCGTCCTCCCCGCCGCCGAACGGCTGGCTCATCCACACACCGAACTCGTCGCCATCGGTGTCGCTGAACCACCAGATGGCCTGGCCGTCCGGCGTCAGCACCCCGTCGGTGGTCCCGTTGGGCCGGTCGGTCACCTGGCGCTGCCGCCCGCTCGCCCGGTCCCACGCGTACAGCTCATAGGTCCCGGTCGCGTTGGACACGAAGAGGGAGCGGTCAGGCGCGTCCTCGGCCCAGTCGGGCAGGGACACCCTGGGCGCGCGGAACCGCTGCTCCCACTCCGGCATGGTCGAGACGTTCTCCGATTCGCTCATGCCTCCATCCAACCCGATCCCGAGTCCGGCCGGAGCGGGCTGTCCACAACGCCCCTGTGATGATCGGACCGGCCGTGTCCGCCTGTGGATAACGGCTCGCGAGGCTTCTGTCCGGTGGGTAACTTTTCGGATATGTACTCCCCGACTCCGGACGACTGGCAGGACGCCAACCGCGCACGCTGGGACGAGCGTGTGCCGATACACGCGGCGAGCGACTTCTACGACCTGGAGGCGTTCCGGGCGGGGAAGGACGCCCTGCGCCCCTTCGAGCTGGCGGAGGTCGGTGACGTCACGGGGAAGACCCTGCTGCACCTCCAGTGCCACATCGGCCTGGACACCCTGTCCTGGGCGCGGCACGGCGCCGCGCAGGTGGTGGGGCTGGACTTCTCCGAGCCCGCCGTGGAGACCGCCCGGGGCCTCGCGGAATCGCTGGGCCTGGGACCCGACCGTGCGGCGTTCGTGGCGGCCGATGTGTACGACGCCCCCTCGGCCGTCCCCGACTCCTCGTACGACGTCGTGTACACGGGCGTCGGCGCCCTGAACTGGCTGCCCGACATGGAGCGATGGGCCGAGACGGCGGCCTCGCTGGTGGCACCCGGCGGGTTCCTCTACCTGGCGGAGTTCCACCCGCTGACCGACACCCTGGACGACGGGACGGGCTCGGTCGTCACCCACGACTACTTCAGCCGCGAGGCCTGGGTGGACGAGACTCCGGGGACGTACGCCGACTTCGACGCACCGACCGTGCACAACCGCAGCGTCGAGTGGCAGCATCCGGTGGGCGAGGTGGTGACGGCGCTCGCGGCGGCCGGCCTGCGGATCGAGTTCCTCCGCGAGCACGACGTCTCGCTCTTCCCGCGCTTCGGCACGCTGGAACGCCAGTCGGACGGCTACTACCGCTTCCCGGCGGACCGTCCGCGCATCCCGCTGATGTACTCGCTCAAGGCGACCCGCCCCAAGCCGCACGAGAGATGAGACGACACCGCGGCACAGGCATGACGGCGGCCCACGACCGCTCCCCGGACGACCTGCCACCCGACCACATGAGCGCAGGTCAGTGGTGCCTCTCCAGGGGATTGTCAGTGCCGAGGTCCACACTCTTCCCATGACCGACGACACGAGCAGAAGCACCACCACGGCCGGCCTGCGCACGACGGTGGAGGCGTACTGGGCGACGGCCGACGCCCGGGACTGGGAGGCGTTCGCGGCGACCCTGGCGGACGACGTGGTGTACGAGCTGCCGCAGACCCGCGAGCGCATCCGGGGCAAGGATCGCTACCTCCGGTTCAACCAGGAGTATCCGGGTGACTGGCACGTCCGGATCGAGCGGATCGTCGCCGACGCCGAGGGCCACCAGGCCGCCGCCCGGACCGAGTTCACGGTCGGCCCGGAGGAGCTGCACGCCATCCACTTCTTCACCTTCGACGACCGGGGCCTGATCACCGGGGTGACGGACTTCTGGCCGGAGGCGTACGAACCCCCGGCGGGGCGCGAGCACTTGGTGGAGCGCTTCTGATCGGCCGGGCGGGCGGCACCGGGCCGACGCGCGGAGGCGGCCCGCCAGGCCCCGCCCGGCGAGCCGCCTCGACCACTCCGTCAGGCCGCTACAGGTGCACGTGCCCTGGCTACAGCACCGACCGGAAGGCCGGCAGATAGCCGCCCGACTGCCCGGCGGCGGTGGGGTGGTACGAGTTGTAGACGGGCACGGTCACGCTGTGGAGCCAGGCGTCGCCGGAGCACAGCTCATGCCCGGTGAACTCGTCGACGACACTGGAGAAGGTGAATCCGGCATCGGCGGCCCGCTTGGCGAGCACTCCGTTCAGGACGTCCGACGCGTTGTTGATGGCCGCCCGCTCCGCTTCGGTCAGCCCGGCGATGCAGCTCCCCGACAGCTGGTAGAAGCGCGGATACCCGAGGACCACGACCTGGGCGGAGGGAGCACCGGCGCGGATACCGGCGTAGAGCGAGTCGAGGCTCCCGGGAAGGGAGTTGTTCATCTGGGCGATCGCCGCGTCCACACTGCTGATGCAGGTGGCCTCGCTGCCCAGCACGCAGTCCTGCATGACATCGGCGAACCCGACGTCGTTGCCTCCGGCCGTCACGCTGACCAGCGCGGTGGACGCGTCCAGCGCCCCGAGCTGACCACTGGCGACGGAGGACGTGGTGGCTCCGGAGCAGGCGACGAAGGCGAACGAGGTGGGGGAGTTCGCCGCCGCCCACAGCTGCGGATAGGCGTTGGCGCTGCGCCGGCAGTCGCCGCTGTCGGGCAGATAGTCACCGGCGCCGACTCCGGAGGAGTAGGAGTCGCCGAGTGCGACATAGCCACCGGCCGCGGCGGAGTCCGCCGCGACGGCGGTCCCGGCCATACCGAGCGCGGCCGCGGCGGCGAGTGTGAGGGTGGAGAGGGATGCCCAGATCCTGCGTACGGACATGGCTGCCGACCTTCGAATTGTGGGGGGTGGGGGGAAGGTGCGATGCCGTGTCTAGCAGCACTTGGCACCCACCGGTAATGCCCATGCGAGAAGTCGTCTGATATGGCCGGATGGTCGTTCGGCACCCGATGCTCCGCGCGTAGATAAACCCTCAACTCTGTGTCAGAACAGCGGAATTCGGGGAAATGTCGTGCGTCGGCCCGCTGCCGGTCTCCATGGCGGTCCCGCCCACACGAAGGACGGCGTGTGCTCCCTGTCCACTCCGAAGTTCAGCCGAACGGCGCACAGCGCCACTCACCTGAGACGGCGCTCCGTCCGGTCCGCACACTCGCCGCCGCGTCGGCTCGTTGGGCTGTGATCCCCTGTCGGTGACGCGCGCGGGACCCGAGTCCCACCTGATGGGCGCGGCCGGGGGCCCTCACAGACCGCACTCGGGCCCAGTTGATCTCTTTGATGATCAACATGTATTCGATCGTTTCTGGATGAGATGTTGGGAAACAGGCCATATTCGGTCCGGCTCGTTTGCGACACCCCACCTCGGCGGAAGCATGATCAGGCGTGAGACGCGCGTTGTGTCGCGGAGCGGGAACGTCGGGGGTGCTAATGAATCACGCGTGGCAGCCGTCCACATTTCTTGGCAGATTGCAGAGGGCGACGCGGGAACAACTGCTGGAACAGGGGACCTTGCTGACCTATCCGCCGCATCGTGCCTTGCTGCACCAAGGCGATGACAGTCGGCACGTCCTGTTGATCACCAGTGGTGTTGTGAAGGTCGTCGCCAGCGCGGAAAGTGGCTACGACATGCTCCTTGCCATCCGCATAGCGGGGGACCTGGTCGGTGAGATGGCGGCCTTCGAGGAGCGCCCCAGGTCGGGCACGGTGATCGCCTGCAGTGAGGTGACCGCCAGAGTCATTCAGGTGGGTGCGCTGGAGGCGTTCCTCTCCCGCCACCCTGATGCCATGCGAGCCATCCTCCACATGCTGTCCGCCCGGCTGCGCTGGGCCAACCGGCGTCGGCTCGACTTCAAGGCCTATGACTCGCTGACCCGACTGGCCAGAGTCCTGGCTGAGTTGGGACAGGCATACGCCCAACCGGTTCCGGACAGCGACGGTAAACGGTGCGACCTCGGCGTGACGCTGACGCAGAAGGAACTTGCGTCGCTGGCCGGCCTCAAGCTCAACACGGCCGAAAAGAGCCTGGCCGCACTGACCGCCCAGGGCCTGGTGGAACGCAACTACCGAAGCATAACCATCTGTGACGTTCCGGAGTTATTGAAATTCGCCAAACTCCTCGCTGACAACCCGTACTGATACGGATTCAGCTCGCGCTCCCTCTCCTAGCCTCTCGGGCAGTACTTCGTGGGCAGTCACTGCCCACCGTCTATCCAGAGAGGAAGAGATCGGGTGGCTGCGTGGCCTGACTTCTATCCCTGCACCTGTATTGCCGTGGACGCCCAGGCCTACGGGAGCAACAACGACCGTAGGCAGTCCGAAATCCAGCACGACCTGCCGCGCCTTCTCGATCACGCCGCCAGGAGGGCTGGCCTGGACCGTGACCAGTGGCAGATCCAGCGCAAGGGCGATGAGCAGTTGGCGGTGCGGCCTGTCGACGGCAGTGAACCCCGCCTGGTCGACGACTACATCCGCCACCTCGTCGCCGAGCTGCGTGACTACAACGCCCAGCGAGTCCCCGAGGCCCGCATGAGGCTTAGGGCGGCCATTCACCAGGGGCTGGTGGAACTGGCCGACAACGGCTTCGCCGGCACGGCCGTGGTGGTCACGTCACGTCTGTTGAATGCGAGGCCGCTTTACGAAGCGCTGGCCGAGCACCCCGGTGCGGACCTGGTTCTGGTGCTGTCCGACGAGGTCTTCCGTTCCACGGTGGTCGGTCGTCATACGTCGTTGCTCCCGGAGGACTTCACCCGTGTGGATGCGCAGGTGAAGGAGTACGGCGCTGCGGCATGGCTACGCGTTCCCGAGATCGGGTTATCGGCTGCGTTCGCGCGTGCGTCCGGGAAAGCGGAATCCTCGAGGCACGCTGATCACGCGTCGGAGGGATCGGCAGCGGCCAGGTCCGGCTTGGACGTTGCCAGCGGATCCGGCAGGGCGGGAATCAGCAACGAGTACCAGGCCGACCAGGTGAGCGTGAACAATCTCTCCGGCCCTGTGGATGCCCGGGGTGCCGTCTTCGGCTTCGGGAGCGCCGGTGGCTGAGGAACCGGCGACGGCCCATGAGCCCGTCCCACCTCCTGCACCTGTCCCTGAAGACGGCGTTGGACCCCTTGCACCTGAGAACGTCGCGGCAGGCGTGCCGGAGTGCGGGGACGACATCCTTGGCGCGGAGACCGCGCCGCGGACGGCTGACCCGCGGCGGGCGGAGTCGGACGAACGCGAGGAGGACGACCGGGGCTACGACGACCTACGTCGCGTCCACCAACTCGTCAGCAACAACTTCTACGGTGTCGTCGATGCCTCCGGAGCGGCGTTCGGCTTCGGATCCGGCCCGGCGCCTGGCCTCGCCCCCGGCGTCATCGAGCCCGATGAGATGGACCGCGCGTTGCGGTTCTATGTCGCGCCTCAGCCCTGCTTCGGTGAGGCGCTCGACAAGCTGCGTGATGACGCTCTCGTCGTCCTGACAGGGCAGGACAACTGCGGGCGGGGCGCGGGCTCCCTGGCCCTGCTCAGGGAGGTCCTGGGTGACAAGGCCAGGTTGCGGAGCCTGTCACCCGCTAATTCCCTAGCCGATCTCGCCGCGTCACGGGAGCTCAAGCCCGGGCAGGGGTACGTCATCCTCGACTATGTCGGCGAGCTGCACGTGGAGGCTGTGCAGGCGTACTCGATCGGTCGGCTCAGGGAGGAACTGCGCCGCAAGGGGTCGTATCTGGTGATCACGGCGGGCGGCACGATCCGTCGGAGGCTGGCCCTCCAAGACCATTGCGTGCCCTGGGGAGCCCCCGACCCCGTGGTGCTTTTCGACCACTGCCTGGAGTCGTTGCCGCATGGTGTCCTGAGTCCTGAGACCGAGAATGAACTGCGGGAGCGCGTCGGCGAACAGCGACGGCCTGCGGACATCGTCGCCGCAGCTGTGGTCCTCTCGCAGGAGGGCGTGGTGAAGGCGCTGGAGACCCTGCGGGACACGTGCCGGGAGCTGGTTCAGGGACTGTTCCGGAAACAGCCCGCTCCGGAAGATCTGATTCCACTCGCGGCCTTGGCGTTTCTGGAAGGCATCTCGGAGCGAACGTTCGAGAAGGAGTGTGCCGGCCTCGCCGCCTACGTAAGACGCTGGGAGGAGAGCGGCGGGGTGCCCGCAAGCGAGCCGGAGGACCTGGTCAGGTCGGCGCTGTCCGGTGCGGTATCCCAGCAGTCACGCGCCAGATGGAGGGACCGGGCGGAGGGGCTCGTGACAACCGAGCACCGCCTGAAGCCCGGTCACAGCGCCGGGCGCAGCGAGCGGTGTCTGGTCTTCACCGAGCCCCGTGTCCGCGAGTTCATCATCGCGGAACTGCATGACCTCTACGGATACGAGCTCTGGTACCCGCTGCGTCAGTGGCTGGGCGAGCTGGCCCTGATGGGCGACCTGGACACACGTACGGAGGTCGCGCGGGGCGTGGCACTTCTGGCCAGGCACGCACTCGTCGAGGTGGACGAGACCATGCTGAAGGCGTGGTCCGGTGGGCCCATCAACCAGCGCGTGACCGCCGCGTTGACGTTGCAATTCATGTGCGACGTCGAGCACCTCGCGCCGCAGGCCCTGACCATCGCCCTGAGCTGGACGGACAACAGCGGACCTGAACGGGCGCTGACGGCGGCCATGGCTCTGACCGGCAGCCTGGGCTCTCTGTACCGCTTGGATGCCCTCAAGTGGCTGTGGTTCCTGATGCAGCGTGGGGAGCGGATCGCGTTCTCCGCCCACCGATCACTGGTCCTGCTCCTGCAGACCGCCGAAGAGGACGCGGAACGGGCGGTGTTCATACTCCGGTACGTGCGGACCTTGCTCGTCCATGCCGCGCCGGGCTCTCGTGAGCGGTCGATCCTGCTGCGCGCCACAGTCCAACTCCTGCAGACCAGAAGCCTGCAGAGTCTTGAGCCCCTCACCGCGGCGTTGCTGCGGACCACCCCGGAGAGCGCTCGCCACCTCGGTCTCCTGTGGCCGTACGTCCTGCACAGCAGCCACCGGAGTCGGGCGATCAGCGCGCTGTGCCGGACGCTGGTCCAGCTGCGGGACACCCCGTCGGTCGTCAGCACCGTGAACGAACTCGGCGAGACCATGCGCAACGCCATGAGCGAGCGCCAGTGGACCGCGCTGCGCCATCACCTGTCCATCGCCCTGCAGCACCCCGACTACGCGACCCCCGGCGCTAACGAACTGGCGCAGGTGCTCCTCGGATCACTGCGAGGACGGCCGTCGGCCGACTTCCGGCGCTCAGCCACGGCTCCCATATCCGTCGCTCCCTTCACCCACGCTCAAGGAGGCCGAAGCAAGTGAACTACCCCGTCACCGCCGAGCAGGTCCTGGCCACGGTCCAGGGCACATGGTGGTCTCGCCGTCGCCGACGCGACGACGTACCGCACCTGCCGCCCGGCGCGGTCTACGTCTTCAGAGTCGGCGGAAACTACCGCGCGTACCCCGAGGGCATGGTGTTCGACCCTTCCCACCCCGATGTCCTCGACGCCTCGTCGGTCAGCCTGGTCGACACCCGGGCACGTCTGGTCGAGGTGGAACGCACTCTGCCGTCGGTGAGCGAGGCGGACAACTTCACCGTGAGGGCTTCCTTCACCTGTCAGGTGACCGACCCGGCCGTCATCGCACGCCATGGCGTCGTCGACGTGACCGTTCCGTTGCGCACCTACCTGCTGGGAGACGGCGACCTCCCGAGGGTGAGCGCCGGGCACCGGGTGGAGGAGGTGAACGCGGTGCGCACGGAGGTGAGCCACCGCATGACTGCCTACAGCGCGATTGTTCCGCCGCGGATTTCCGGGATGAGTGTGGAGTTCGTCAGCGCGGAGGTGCATACGTCGGATGATCTGCGGGACTGGGAACAGAGGATGCGCGATGAGCGGCGCTTCCGGGAACTTCAGAGGGGACAGCGCGACTTCGAGACTCAGGACGTCCTTCGCGTCGCGGAGCTGCTCTCCCAGGGCTCCGACCACGCGGATGCTGTCGGCATCGTTCGGAATGAGATTGGCGTCACCGACGCGGCGGCCCGCATCCATCGGATCACCGACGAGGAGTCGGTTCGCCGGCATCAGGCCGAGACGTCGAAGCGCGCCCACGACCAGGCCAAGGAGACGGCGGAGACGCAGATGCGCCGTGACATGCTGTTGACGCTGTTGCGGCACATGGGCGGCAGCGAGTACGTCGACTATCACCAGGTCCTGGAACAGGTCCTGCGCGAGACGGGCGGCCAGACATCCTCCGGTCTCGCGACCGCACCCGACATCGGCCGCATGGTCGAGTCGGGTCCGGCTCGCCCCGATCACCAGGTGGCGGGGCGTGGCGGTCCGCGCGATCCGCAGAGTGGGTTCGTCAGGGACGAGGACGATCTCGTTGACTGACTTTCTGACTGATCGTGTGGTGGAACACGGCTCGGAGAAGGGCAAGGGCGCCGACGACGGCTCCGCCGTGCCTCCCGGGCACGACCTCCGCACTACTGAGGACGGGGCTGCCTGTACCGCTCTCCGACCTTCCGGGCTCGACGTCGCACGACGGCTGCGTGCCCTGACCGGGGTCGACGAGGAACTCCTGGCCAGAGTGAAGTATGAGCGGAGCAAGTACACGGCACTCGGTGGGGTGGTGCTCGGAACCTCTGTCATCGCGGCGTTCTCCATGTGGAACTTCACGACCGAGGCGCTCGGCAGGGTCTCCTTGGTGGCCCTGGTTCCGACGGTCATCTGGATGCTGTTCGTACTCAACCTCGACCGCTGGCTGGTCACGCCACAGCCCAACACGCGGCGGCGGCTGGGTCCGGTTCTCATGCGCCTTCTGGTCGCCCTGATGCTCGGTGCCGTGATCGCCGAGCCCCTGGTACTGCGCATCTTCCAGACGGCCATCGAGCAGCACGTCGCCGACGAACGTACGAGTGCGATCGACCGGTTGCGGACCAACTTGGTCCGGTGCAACCCCGTACCGTCCGCGCCGCAGAGTGTCACGCCGCAGGGCTGTGACAGCACGTTCGTCCTCTCCTTCGGCAAGACACCCAGTGAACGGGTGGAGGAACTGACCGCCGTGCGTTCGGACGCCGCCGCCCTGCAGAAGCGAGTGGATCGGGAGACCGCCAGGCTGGAGACCCTCGACTCCGAGGTGCGGGACGAGTGCCGCCGACTGATCCGCATAGCGGCCACTGGCCTGTACCAGCGGACGTCGGAGTGCCTGCGCCTGCGCGCCAAGGCACGGGACTACCGGACGACACACCGCACTGAGGAGAACGAGCAGCGACTGGCCGGGATGAACAGCCGTATCTCGGAGATCGAGGCCCAGCAGACCACGTCACGTGGCGCATTTCTCAGGGACCGGGCTGATGGCATCGAGCGGCGTCTGGGCGAGGAGCGCGCCAAGCACAAGGAAATCGGCTTCCTGGAGCGAATGCGCGCGCTTGATCAGCTGGCGGCCGGGAACGCTGTTCTGTTCGTGGGCGTCTGGCTGGTCCGCTTGCTGTTCGTTTTCCTCGACGTACTTCCCGTGCTGGTGAAGTACCTGAGTGGTGATTCGGCATACGACCGGATGCTCACCAGCGCGAGCAACAGCGCGGTCAAGATCCATGACGGGGAGGTCCGGCTCGCCGAGCGTCGGGCGGAGGCGAACCTAGAGATCGCCCAGAGCACCATCGAGCAGCAGGTCCGGCGTCACCGCGCCGAGTCGGAGGCAGCGCTCAGGGAGCACACTGCGGCGATGAACATCCGTGTCCGGCAGGCGGTGAACGCGCTGGAGGACGAGATTCGCCGCTCATCGACTGTCTGATCCACGTCCGTACACGAAACGCGACACCTCGGCCGCCCCGTCCAACGGGGCGGCCGTCCCACACCTATGGAACGGAGGGGATGCGTGACCATACCTGGAGGCGACGCCGACCCGGACCTGGATGTCGACACCGAGACCGACCACGGCACCGGGCTTGCCAGAGTGCTGCTGTCCGAAGTCCGTGAGGAACTCGTCAAGGCGGACAACAAGGCCGGCCTCATGCTGGCGTCCGTGGGCGGAGCCTTGATCGCCCTGCTCGGCGCGATCGGTAGCGGCGGAATCCCCCTGAGGCAGTACGACCTGGTTCCGCAACTTCTCATATGGGCGGGCTGCGCGGCGTGTGTGCCGACGCTAGTCCTGCTGGGCTTGGCCGTTACGCCACGGCTCGGCAGCCCGCACTACTCCCGCACCCACTATTTCGGTGATGCAAGGCTCGCGAGGTCAGTCGCGCGGCTGGAACACACGATTCGCCGTACAGACCTCGTATCCAGGGACTTGCACCAACTGGCGATCCTGTCCCAGATCGTTTGGACCAAATACCGCTGCATACGCCACGCATTTGGTTGGGGGGCCGCTTTCCTCACGCTCACGCTGCTGGGCATCGTGATAGGAGCATCGTCTTAGCTGTGCCCGAGTGGAACGTCGGGGCATCTCCATGCCGTACGCGCAGCGGGGGCGGCTAGCGGGCGATTGCCGAGGGCCGCTCGGCCCAGAAGCCGACTGCGGCTTGGAACCAGTCAGGGGCCTGACTCGATGACTCGAGTCAGGCCCCTGACCTGGTACTTCACTGTCGGGGTGGCGGGATTTGAACCCACGACCTCTTCGTCCCGAACGAGGGTCGGGCAGGATCGGCACCTGGTCGCCTCGCTAACGGTGCAGGTCAGGGCCAAGTTTCGGGTTGGTGTGGCAAGGGCTCGGTCGGCCTGCGGAGGATGATCATCTCCCAGAATTCTCCCAAGCCCTGATGCTGTGACCGCCTCGCGAAGCGGCGCTGTTCCCGTCGGCCGCTTCGCAGAGGCGAGTTTGCACGCTCCTTAGAGGGACTCGGGTACTCCTGCAGGGTGGCATCGTCGGGCTTTGCGTCCCGACCCGCATGGGCAGGGAGTGTTCTTGCCAACGCTGCGGCCCGGCCCGACGGGCCTTTGCTTGGGAATCGTGCGCCCGGACACCCGCTGCTTCCCGAGGTCTCGCCACAGCGACAGCACAGCAGGGGCGTCATCGCCCTTGTCCAGGAGCCATTGTGCTGCTGCTTTGCCGGATGCGTCAGGGAAGGTCGCTGCGGCTTCAGTAAGCCCGCTGCGCTCCAGGAACTGCCGAGCGATAAGCCCGTACGAGTCGCGTTCGTCGAAGCGTTGCATCCCCTGGACCCGAAAGATGTCGGGCGCGAAGCCGGCGCCGATCATGACGGCGGCGCCAGCCACCACCGCGCCTGGGTCACCGGTCGGCTCATCCGGGGTGCTCATCGCGTTGAACCGGTCGATGAGTACCTTCTCCGCCGCCGAAATTTCGATCCGCAGTTCTGCTGCCAGGAGATCCTCGTACCGTTCCTTGACCTCCTCGGGGCCACTGTAGGAGAAGGAGTCGATCACCTTGTCGTGGAGAAAGTGCAGGACGAAGAGATCGTCCTGGAGCGAGGAACGGAACGCCTCGACCGACTTGGTGCGGCTGTATCCCACAACCTGAACGGTTTCCTCGCGACGCGTACCGCGGCGCTTGTCATCCCCGAGACGTGCGCCCTGCGACGACAGGAATGGGCACACCTGCGCAGAGTAGACAGCGCAGATCTCGTGTACGGGTGCCTCTGCGAGCCCAACTTCTTCTGGAAGCGGTATGTCGCCGAAGTGGGGGAGGACTTGCCATCGTGCTTCGTCTCCGAAGGGAAGCCCGCAGACAGCGCACCAGTCGAACGTGGCCAGTACGAGCTTTCGCCGCTCATCGATCGCTCCGAAGTTTGCCCCCTCCGCGTCACGCCCAACCGTTGCGATCACGGGATAACCCCTGGACTCGCGTCCGAGGTGGCTTAGGCGTTGCGGTGGTATCACCTCTTGCGGCCTCAAGGCCACCTCCAAGCGTCGTACGGTCGAACCAGGTTAGCGGTGAGGAGTACGTCACCTACCGAAAACCGGTCAGGCCGGATGGCCGGTGTTCGACCACTCTCGGCTGCTTAGTGTGAGTAAGCTGGGGAAGCCAGGTCCGGACTCCCGGTAGCACCGGGGGAACCAGCCGAGGGCACTAATCGTCGCCGTCCGGAGGCGCGTCAGCAGCGTGCCCACCAGCGGAACTCCACTCGCTTCCGCGCACGGTTTCGTGCGTCCACTGTTCGGAGTCCTCCGCATGCCCGCTCAGCCGATCATGGCCGCGCTCCGCGGCTTCTACTGCGAGCACACCCCTAGCAAGAGCCGCATCCTCGCTCTCGTCCACCATCGAGATGGCCCTGCCTCACTGCAGGCCGTTCTCACTTGTCGGCACCCCGAACTCGCGCAGCAAGCGGTGGGCATCCTCCAACAGGCCATCGGTTCTTCCGCCGATGCTTGGAATCCCGAGCCGCTGGAGAGGCTGTGCGCCCAGCTGCCGGATGCTCCGGCTTCCTCCCTTCGCAGTGCCGCACGGCACGCTCTCGCGGGCGTCTGGCCCATGCCTGCCGGCAGCTTCCTGAAGTGGGAGCAGATCGCCGATGGCGACGGCGACGTGTACGAGGGCAATGACGTCGACGCGGTCACGCGCGCCGTGCGCACCCCGAACGCCGCACGGCTCGCTGATTTGGCTGGTCCGGTCATCCGGGTAGAGGTACTCCGAGAGTTCCACGTGCATGACCAGCAGGCCGTGTTGAAGGCAGCTAGGAGCGCGGGCTGGGAGCCTCAGCCACACGACGACCTTGAGGGCGAGGACCCTGAGGATGTCGTCGGGGCCATCATGTGGCTGGGGGAGTCCGACAGCGAGATCGAGGGTGCGGACACGGTCACCGATACCTCTCAGGGCCTGCGGCTGCACACCGAGAACGGGCACGAGGTCGCCGACTGGAGCGAGGAAGCGGTGGTCGCCGACTTCGGCGCGGGCTGGCGGTACACAGCGGCTGTCCGCCGAGGTGAGCTGGCGACGCCGTCGATGAGGAAGAAGACCCCGGACTTCGCGGCGTTGTTCGCGACGGAGGCGCTGCACTGCGACGACCCGGAGTGCGAAGAGGAGCGGTGCCAGTGGCAACTCACCCCCCGAACCGCCGACATCCTCTACACGGAACTGCGCGTGCTCGCCGATCAGGCGTACGAGGACAGCGAGGAACTTGGTGACAGGCCGGTGGTGCCAGACCAGCACGACGGCCAATGGGGCGTTTTCGCCTATCTCCCGAAGCTGACCTTCGCGGCCGACCTCCAGTGGCGCCGCCGGTTCGCCCGGGCGGCCGACGACCTTGCCGGTGACCTCGAACGCGGGCAGTGGCCGGAGCCCACCTGCACGGCCGAGGAACTTGCCCTTCACCTCGCCATCCGCGACGCGGGAGACCGCGGGGACGAAGGCGATGACGCTGGTGACCACGGGAGGCTGCCCACCCACCGTGACGACTACGACTTCGACATGTGCTCCGAAGTGTTTTTCCAAGACACCGACGTGCTGATGCTCTACAACTCTCGCTTCGACGGAATCGAGGACCCGGACGGCGAGACGAACCAGCACATGGGCATCGGTGATCTCCGTGTCGCTGCCTGGTTCGAACCGTTCCTGAACGTCCAGGCGCGAGATCCCCGCCGTGGATTCCGCCGCTGATTGTCAGGCAGCGTCTTAGTGGATCCTGAGCGGGATACTTCAGCCAGTCAGGCTCTTGCCGCGCCGCAGGCCGGGAGGAATCCGTGGTGCCTCGGGTCTGCTGCAGCGGATCCACCCGGGTGAAGTGACCACAGCGTGCCCCTCGTCCTTGCAGCCGCGCGGCAATCGCACCGAAACTCTCGATTCTGCACTCGCATTCCAGCACGTCCGCGATGGCTGCACAGCCGTATGCGGCACTCGCGTCGTTGTGCGCAGACCAGGAAGGGGGCGGCTCTCAACGACTTCCGGAAGCCGGTCAGTGGCTCCGGTCGAGGTTGAAGCAGAGAGCTTCCTGGTCAAGCGCTGTCCTGTAGCCCCTGGCGAGGCATGACGTCAGACGCGGCATTTCGTGGATTCGTCGGAACGCCCGAAGGATCACCCCCGCTGCTTGTCGGTGTCGTACAGCCGCCAGGCCGGCCAACGCGCCGCTTCGGCTCCACCGTCACCATCGCTCAGCAGATTCCGGCGGTGCAACATGAGCCGGAGGTGGCGTGCCGCGTCGCCGTTCTTTTCCATTCCCCGATCGAGAAGTACGGGTTGGGGGGTAGCTCCGTCGGCGCGTATCACGGCGTCCGCGGGATATCCGTGAACGGTTTCCCCCAGCGTGACAGTGGCTTCTTCCGCGAGGGAGAGGGTCTGGTACAGGCGTTTGAGCAGCACGTCCTTGTCTTCGCCTCCCGGGGCCAGGCCGTCCCGCTCCGCAGCCTCAAGCAGTGCGGCGCCCACGCCTCCCCGCTTCCGCCAGAGCTTCTTGTCCCCGACCACGACCAGGTGACTGCGGGCCCGGGTGATGGCGACGTTCCACAGGTTCAGCTGTTCACCGACCCATGCGACGGAGCCCGGGTGCATGCCTTCGCCGACGACGAGGGAGAACACCATGACGTCGCGTTCACCGCCCTGGAAGGTGTGCACCGTACCGATGCGCAGACGCTCCTCGTCGTACGGGCGTAGCCGTTTGCGCAGGGTTTCGGCCTGTGCCGTGAAGGGGGTGACGACACCAACGGTGGCCTCGGGCGGCAGATGTTCCAGCAGGTAGCGGACGCTGTCGTGCACCTTGCGGATCTCGTTCTCGTTGACCCAGGAGCCACCGAACGGAGGCCGGGCGGCCCGCCCGGCCACATCCGTCCAGATCACGGCGGAGCGGTTGGCCAGAGCTGGACGGCCACGGGTGTCGGTGAGAACGGTCAGCCCACCGTCGTAGAAGAACTCGTTGGAGATCCCCGCGATGTGAGGATGACAGCGGAAGTGCTCATCGAGAAGCAGCGTGCCGCCCGCGGACTGCTCGGCCGCGTGGAAGGCGGAGTGGCGCCGGTAGGCGAGGTGGTGCTTCTCCAGCCAGTCGGACCGCAGCCCGTGCCCGCGCCGGATGAGAGCCTCGCGGTGCGGGCTGGTCTTCGTGATGTGCGTCAGCTGCATGGGGTCGCCGATGACCAGGGCGCGCCGTGCGCGGAACAGCAGGGGCAGGACTTGGGGGATGGCGCATTGGCTGGCCTCGTCGATGACGACCAGGTCGAACAGGGCCGGGTCCGGTGGGAAACGCCGGGCGGAGAGGCTGGTGACCGCCCATCCGGCCACCGCGGGCGCGGTCATCGAGGTTCCCGAGCGCCCGAGGACCTTTCCCAACTGCGGCCAGTCGCCGCGTTTGCCCTCCCGGGCCGTCAACAGCTCCATGATGCGGCGGCGTCCAGCCCAGGCGGCAGCTTGGACCTTGGTGGCGAGGAACGTACGTGAAGCGTCCTGGACGGCGCTCTCCGCATCGCGGAGGTCACGCGTGAGCGCTGTGTCGTCAACGACGGCCGCGCGCTCGCGCCCGTCACGCCATTCCGCCTCGGCCGCGGCGAACCCGGCGAGCGCGAGGCAGCCCGTGACGGGATCACCGGCGTACCCCTCCAGGCCGACCTTGCGCAGAAAACGGGATCGGCGCCACGATCCGAGGAAGCGCGCGCGGGAGCGGCGGCGTGCGCTGTCCTCCAGCTCCCTCGGCAGTTGCGGGCCGCCGAGCAGCTCCCGCAGTTCGGTGACGGTGATCCCGAGCTGTCCCGCGTAGTGGACTCGCGCCTCGCCTGCCTGGCGGAGCTTCAGCTCGGTCTCGGCGATATGGGCAAGATGCCGCCGTACCGCTGCCAGGCGGTCGGCGGCCAGCATGGTCTCCATGGCTGCCGTGGCCACGGTGGTGGACGGCTCCGGTCCGGTACGCAGCGCGTGGAGCGCGGCGGTCTCGTGCTCCGCGTTGCTCTTGCCGGTCTTCCGTGCCGAGCCGGTGCGTACGACGCTGCCGGGCACCAGCTCGTCGCAGCGGCGCCATACTTCGTCCACGGCATCGTTGTTTGTGGACGCAACGAGCACGGTCTGGCCTGCCGCGATCGCCGTGGCTACGAGATTGGCGACCAGTTGGC
The DNA here is from genome assembly GCF_050871195.1 of Streptomyces araujoniae. Lineage (NCBI taxonomy): Bacteria > Bacillati > Actinomycetota > Actinomycetes > Kitasatosporales > Streptomycetaceae > Streptomyces > Streptomyces araujoniae. Next base: position 3,528,981 of record NZ_CP194070.1, on the reverse strand, counting down.
TCTTGCCGGTGCCGGGCGGGCCCGTGGCCACGGTGAGGCGACGGGTCATGGCGGACCGGAGAACCAAGCTCTGCGCCTCGTTGCAGGGCAGCGGAGTCACGAGGCCTGTCGGCTCGGGATCTGTGTGGGCGAGGCATCGAATGCGCTGCGAGGGGTCGGGCGCGAGCACCCCGAGGGCGGTATTTCCGATCTGGTCCGTCTGTTCGGCGATGCGGGCGAAGTCGTTGAGAAGTCCCTTCGTGAAGTTCGTCTGGGGGCGTGCCGAGAACAGGACCGCGGTGTTGCGGGCCCCGTGGCCGGGTGTGCGCACGTCGATGTGGTCGGCGAGCTGGTCGGGGCGGAGCTCCTGTACGCACGGCAGCTCGAACTCCTGGGTGAGGAGGTTGCGTACCTCCACCGCCATACGGTCGTGCTGTCCTCGATGCCAGGACGGCTGAAACGTGTCGATGAGCTGGTTGGCCTCGTCCTCGCCCAGCCAGTCGTGGGCCAACTGAGGGTGTGGCTGGACCGGCCCGAACGGCTTCAGTCGCACTTCGCCCTCATCCTGGACGATCTCGACCCGGCGTACCAGCAGGGGCGCGAACTTCGGCTGCTGCCAGGGGCTTCCGGTACGAGGCCCGGTGAGCAGCACGGCCGGATAGCCCGCCCACAGCTCGGCATCCTCCTCTGCCGCTGAATCCACCAGCGGGCCCGCTTCCTTGGGGAGCGCGACGCAGCCGTCGTCGTCGACGTCGCCGGAGATGAACCTCTCCGCGCCGTCCAGACACACGTACGACGTGCCCTGCCGACTCACGTCCATGAGAGGTGTCTCGGCACTCTCGGCCAGGACGCACTCGCGGTAGTAGTCCAGCAGGTTGGTCCAGGTGGGTTGTGCGTGAGCGGACTTCACGGCGTGTGGCGGTGCAGCTTCTCCCGCGGCTGCCCGGGGCCGGGGGCTCAGAGGATTCAGGATGGGGGCTCGGCCGAAGGGGCTGTCCGCGATGACGATGCGGTCGTCGACGCCGAGCGCGGACTGCACCGGCACCTGACGCCCGCTGTCCTGGGCACGCATACGCCGGTTGACATAGTGGAACAGGTCGCTGACCGTCACCGCGCTGCCGCTGTCCTTGCTGACCTTCCCTGTGCGCAGCGCCTCGATGACCTCGCCGGTGAATGCTGACGGCTTCACATCATCGCCGCCGCCCGCGTCCGCGTACGAGTCCTCCCCGGCCCGCGAGGACGACAGGACGTACACGCCCCTGCTCGTCAGCGGGGGCCGCTCGCCGGACTTGGCCACGGAGCCGTCACCTTGCCGGTCCGACGTACGCAGACCCACAGCGAACCCGCCGCTGCGGCAGCAGTCGATCATCACGATCTTCTGCGGTGCGACGCACTCCTCCAACGCGTCGTTGAGAAACCCGGCGCTGACTCCGGTCGCGGCCACCCGGTCGTAGTCGGTGTCCTTGGCGACGAAGTGGAACTCGCCGCCGTCACGTACGGTGCGCACGCCGTGCCCGGAGACGTACACGAACGCGAGTTCGTCCTCGTCGCGCTCCTGGAGGAACTCACCGATGACTGCTCGCATGTCATCGGCGGCGAGATCGGATTCTGTCTGTACGGAGACGAAGTTTCCGATCTTGTGGTGCTTCAGGACCTGGGTGAGTCCCCATACGTCCGCCCTTACGGAAGCCAGCGAAGAGAAGCGGCCATCGTCGTAGTGCTCGTTGCCGATCAGGAGAGCTCGGCGCTTGTGGAAGCGGGTCACGTCGCGTCGTCGTCCGATGCGGTGCCGTCGTCGCCGGCGACCCGATCCTGGAACTCCCGGACCATGCGCTCCTGTGCGGCGTCCGGACGGCCGGTGATCTTGATGGAGTCGTCCCCGACGGTGACCACGACCTTGCGGTGCCGCTCCTTAGCGCACCACTCCTTGATCAGGGTGATCAGGACTTGGGACGCCGGACGGGCGACTGCCGCGGTGGTGGCGGCCCAGAGAGCCACCTCGCCGACACCTGTGCCCTTACTGCCCGGTTCGGCGGGCTCTTCGGCGTCATGGAAGCCGACGACGAGATCGTCTGCCCTCCGAAGACTGTCGTGCAGATCCCGGGTGAGACGCTCCTGCCGGAGTGTGTCACCCCCTGTGGGCACAGTGAGTGTCCATGGCGATCCCCCGTTGTGCATGTGCCGCTCCTTGCCTTCGCGTATGCGCTTGCTGGCCCGTCCAGCGACTTTGGCACGTAGGCCGTCGAGTGGGACAGCCAGGGATGAGCTGGAGGGACGGCATCCGGCCACTCCGCCCAGCGCCGGAGGGGAGGCGCCGGACCAGCTCGAGTCGGCACGGACCGGCAAGAGCCGGCTTCTCCTCCGGGACTCTCCTTCGTACGGATCAGCCTCGGGAACGGTCGTCGGACGATGCCGGCTCCGGCACCACCCTTATCGCGAGTGCGGTGCCGTCCGGCCGGATGGAACTCGCGCCCCAGTCGTCGATGTCGTCCGGCTCAGGCCAGTCATTCCGCCGCTCGTAAGTCCGTCGGCGATACTCCTCCACCTTGCCCTTCGCGAGCAGGGCGTAGAGATCTGCAGCCATGCCTGAAAACGCCTCGACCCGCGTGCCGTTGACACGGAAGACCTGGTCAGTGCCGACGTACTGCTCGCCGGCGAAGCAGGCTTTCGCGTCGTGGACACTGGCAGTCCCGGCGTAGGCGGTCTCGCTGAAGTGCTTGCGGCCCTGCTCGTCGATCAAATACTGGCCGACAGTCCCACCGCCGCCGGCCAGGGAGAGCTGCCCGGCGGCGTGCGCCCGGGCGACAACGCGGCTGAACCACGAGAACTCCTTCTCGGGGATCAAGAATGCGTTGTGCCGTTCCGCCCCCAGCTCCTTGGGGAGGACCACGGAGTCCACGTACGGCAGGGTCCGGCGGCCGATGGCCGTATCGGCCGAATCCGCACCGGCCGCCGGTCGTAAGGGAAGCTCGACACCTCCATCCGTGTGCAGGACATGCACCGTCACACCGGCGGCGGCCAGGAACTCGGTCGAGGTCGTGAGCGCGGGAGTCGCGTTCCGCTGCCCCAGATGGAATCGCTCCACGCGCTCACTGCCCCGGGCCAGCTGCCTGTATGTCGTGCGAGAGCTTGCGGAGGTCTTCGGCGTCACGGCCTGGTGGTTGCCGTTCACGGTCACCACGAAGACTCGGGAGCCTTCACCGGGACGCCATGCCTCCAACAGGAAGTCCGGCCGCGGCCTCGCGCCCAGAGTCCCGGCCGGCTTTGTTCGCGCGAAGCCGGGAAGCAGGACGGTTTCCGCGTCGACAATGCTGATCAGGTGGTCCGGATACCTTTCGCGAAGCGCCCACTCAGCGACGGCGAGCCCGAACGCTCGGCCCAGCTCCCTTGCCTGCATGGCCCGATAGGACAGTTCGGGCGCTTTTCCCTCATCGGTAAGGCGCAGACTTCCGTGCCGGTCGGCGGCGAAGGCGCGGCAGTATTTCAGCCCCTGCCAGTGCTCAGCCAGTCCCCTGCCTCGTCCTTGCCGCGCCAACGCCGTACCGCGCGCGAATGTCGCGAGCACATCCCATGGAGTCACCCATAGGGGATCACGCTCGGCCCGGGGTAGTTGGCGCAGACCCGGCTTGCGCGGACCATGACCTTCGTTCGAGGTCTTCTTTTTCGCCCGCTCGCGGTCGACGGCGCTGGCTGCTTTCTCCACTCCGGCGCTGAGTTCGGTCGATGAGTTCACCTGCACGGTCAGAAGGTCACCGAGACGCTTGATCACGTCGAAGGCCGTGGAGTCCATGCAAAGGGACGGTAGGAACTCCCGATGTCGACGACAAGAATGCGATTCAGGCCATGGTGGCGCAGTCGCCCGACTCCGTGAGTAGCTGGACGAGGTTCTTCTGGTTGTACGCAGCAATGCCGTGGTGCCCCCGGCGCGTATCCCGTGCGGCCATGGCGAGGCTCCGCTCTTGTGGCCCGATAGCCAGGTGGGCGAAGAGTTGCCAATCAGCCAATGGCTGATTGGCAACCTGATGCTTCGGCGCTGCTTCCTTGATCCTGCTGTGCCAGAGCACATGGGAGGAGCACGGCAGTGGCACGGAAGTTGCGGACCTCAGCTGCGCGTAGACGTCGGCAGCTGCATCTCAAGATCGGGGCCACCGCCGGGGGCCTCGGTCTTGTCGCGGTAGTGGCGTTTTGGGGCGTGATCTGGCCCTATCTCGTCGGTGCACTTGCTCTCAGTAGCCTCGGCGGTGGCGGGTGGTGGCTGTGGCGCACCGATCGGTTCATCAGAGGCGGTGATCGGCAGTGGCGGCATGACGAGGCCGTGCGGGCAGGGCAGCGGACGCTTGCCGAGATTGACGTGATGACGGGGACGGAGTTTGAGGACTTCGTCGTAAAACTGTGCCGTCGTGACGGGTGCACTGATGTGCGGAGGGTCGGTGGCTCACACGACAATGGGGCTGACGTGCTGGGGCACCTTCCCGATGGGCGGAGCATGGTGATCCAGTGCAAGCGATACGCGCCCAAGCGCAAGATCCCCAGCCGGGAGGTCAGGGATCTGCTAGGCGCGAAGGTGCATTTCAAGGCCGACGTGGCGATCTTCGTGGCCACCACTTACTTCAGCGGCCCGGCGGAGATGTTTGCCGCGGAGAACAACATCCTGGCGGTCCACCGTGATCACTTCGGTCTGTGGAACAACGGTGCCTCGCTGCTGTCGCTCAGTGCGGTCAACGGTACGGGGCAGGGAGACCGTCGGCACCGGGAGCGCTGGAAGGAGACGTACGGGTAGGAGCGTCTTCCACCGGGCGTAGTAGTCGGATCGCCAGTCGTTTACCGGGCAGGTCGCCGAACATCAGGTCCCACGCGTTGGTGGGCGGGTAAGAGACGGGTCTCGGCGAACTGCAGGGGCGCCTTTGCCGCAGTGGTGAAGGCGGCGGGGCCTTCTTGGAGGTGGGAGAGTACGCCGAGGAGGAGTGCGTGGGAGACGGCCAGGAGGGAGCCGTGGCGCCCAGAGGTGTGGTGGAGGAAGGCGGCGCAGCGGCGGGCACGGGTGTGAAGGTCGGTGAGGCTTTCGCCGTCTTCGCAGCGTAGGGAGGGGTTGGCGAGGCGGCGGGCTCGCCAGGCGCGGTAGGCCGGTGGGTAGGTCTCGGCCGTGCGGCCGAGAACGATGCTCGGGGCGCGCCATTCGGCAAGGAGGCCGGAGGTGGCCACGATCGGCAGGCCCGTGAGGTGCGAGACGAGGGTGGCGGTCTGCCGGGCACGGGGGATGGGGCTGGTGACGATTGCGGTGATGTCGTCGGGGAGGGGCAAGGAGCGGCGTACCTGCTCGCGCCCCTCCTGCGTGAGGGCGGCTTCATGCGGGGCGTGGTAGCCGGGGCGGTGACCTTCGTAGGCGCCGTGGCGCATGAGCCAGATGTCAGCCAAGGATCCAGCCTCCGTCGACGCGCAGGGTCTGGCCGGTGATGAAGCCGGCGTCCTCGGTGGCGAGGAAGGCGACGGCTGCGGCGATGTCCTCCGGGCGGCCCCGGCGCTGGACGCACTGGCGGGCGAGCTGCCGGGCGGTCATGGCTTCCGGATCGTCGACGACGGTGTCCTCAGCGGGGACGCGGATGGAACCGGGGGCGACACAGTTCGCGGTGATGCCGGCGGGGCCGAGTTCGCGTGCGAGGGCACGGGTGAGTCCTTCGAGGCCGGCCTTGGCACTGATGTAGCCGGCGAGGTCGTGACGGCCCGCCGTGGCGAGGACCGAGCCGATGGTGATGATCCGGCCCCAGCCGGCGGCCGTCATGGCAGCGGTCAGCTCGTGGGCGAGGAGGTAGTGACTGGTCAGGTTGGAGGCCAGAGCCCCGTCCCAGTGAGTCGGCGTTGTCTCCGCCCACGGGTGGCGCGGGTAGGCGCCGGCGTTGCTGACCAGGATGTCGATCGGGCCGAGCTGGTCGTGGGCCTGGTGACAGAGGGCGCGTACGGCCTCGGCGTCGCGGAGGTCGGCTGCCAGGCTGATTGCGGCGCCGCCGCTGCCGGCGATGTGGGCGGTGAGCTCGGCTGCGGCCAGGTCGTCGTCGAAGTGCGCGAGGGCGAGGGTGGCGCCGTCGGCGGCGAGACGGCGGGCGATGGCCGAGCCGAGGCCGCCGGTGGCTCCGCTGACCAGGGCGGTGCGACCGTTCAGGGGGCCGGGCATGGCGACTCCAGCGGGCAGAAGTAGGTGGTGGGGTCGAAGGCGGGGCTCATGGCCTCCGCAAGACGGGCGAGCAGGACGAGCCGGTCCTCGGAGGCCAGGTCGGCCAGGTTGTAGACGCCGAGGATGCGCATGGCGAGGTAGGGGCGGAGCAGGTTCGCCAGGTCCTCGCCTGGCCAGAGACGGTCCGCGACTGGTCGTACGAGCTTGTTCCAGTACGCGGTCACGGCGGCTCGCCGAGGTGCAGAGAGGCGCGGCGTGTAGTCGATGTGGATGGTGCTGGTGGTGTGGTCGATCGCCGCTCGTCGGATCTCGGGGGTGTTGGCCGGGACGTGGGTGAAGGTGGCGGGGTGGTCGGCGAAGGCAATCGGGTTGTAGGTGGGTACGAGCCAGCCGCCGAGAGCGGAGGCGTACCAGAGGAAGTTGGCGAACTCGCCGGGGATGCTGTTCATTCCCGCGGTGTCGTAGTCGAACCAGGCGAGCGGATGGGCGAGGTTGACATCGGTGGGGTCGCCTTGGGTGAGGGCCGCCCAGACCGACTCTGCCGTAGCGAAGTGCGCGCGCAGCCAACGGAGGGCGGCGGCCCAATCCAGGTGGTGTCGGCGGCCGTTGATCTTCAGGGCGTAAGTGCTGAGGCGGGATACCGGGATGTCGACGAGGCCGTCGGCGATCAGGAAGTCCTTGCCGGCGTAGTACGTGTCGAGTCGGCCGCCGGGTGCCGCGCGGTCCCAGTACAGCTTGCGGACGACGTGCGCCGGATCGGTCGGCCATGCCGTTGTGAGGATGACCTCCTGGTACGCAGCCGTGAGCTGGTCCATGTAGGTGTGGAGGTGGCTGGTCGGCCCGACTGTGTTGAGGAGGTCGAGCAGAAGTCCCTGGTCGGTGCCGCCCGGCAGGCGTTCGTACGCGAGCAGGTACCCGCCCGGCACGCGCAGGTGGGAGTGGAGGGCGGGGACGCGGTAGTGCCGGGCCAGGCGGGCGTGGCCGTTGATCTCCTCGCCAGCCTCGGCCCGGTTGCGGGTGTACTTCAGGAGCAGCGAGTGGCCGAAGAGGTCGAGCGGGCAGAGCAGGTTGCGGGTGAAGTGCCGCACCGTCCCGACCCGGAAGAGAGGCTGGGAGGTCATCGCCCCACCTTGTTGAGTAGTTCGAGGCCGACCTGGGCCAGCGTGGCGGGCGGGAAGGCGTCCATATGCCTGTCTGTGTCCGGGGCGATGGCGTCTCGGACGGGGCAGAGGTCGCCCTGATGCATGCGGTCGGACAGGTTGGTGGCGACGGCATGGTGGTGCGACAGGCCGGTGCGCCACTTGCTGTGGCTGTGGCGCGCGTACAGGCCGATGACCGGCGGTCCGCCGCGATCCTGGTCGCCGCGCGTCATCGCGGCGAGGTGGGTGAGGCCGGTGTCGTTGCCGACGATCAGGTGGCAGTGCGGCAAGAGGTCGACGAGGCCGTCGGCTGGCATCCCGTTGATGTGGAGGGCTTGCACGTGACGCCGGGGAGCCTCCGCCGTGACGCGGAGGCCGTGGCCTGGGTTGCCGCCGATGAGCAGCAGCCGGGCCTGGGCCTGTTGTGCCTCGGCGATGTGCTCGGCAAGGGCGATGTAGCGCTGGGCGGTGTAGTCCTTGCGCTCCGGCCAACTGGTGGCGGTGATGGCGGCGATGGTCAGACTGCCCAGCCAGCCCACGGAGCGCAGCTCCTCCACGAGGTTGTTCGGCCCGGTCGCGAGGGTGGGAGCGAAAGGAGCCGCGCCGGGCAGGCGGATGCCTAGGCGGCGCTCCAGAGCCAGGTAGTGGCGGGCGGGCAGGTCCGGGTGGGCGCGGCCGTCGCTCGACCAGCACGGTGGGGCGGCTGGGTCGAGCACCAGGCTCACCGCCTCCTCCGAGCCGTGCGCCTCAACGCCCGTGCGGTCGCCGATCACGGCTCGCCAGCCGTTGGGAGCGGTGGCCTGGGGCTGCGTGATCAGCCCCGTGCGGGCGATCAGCCCTGCGTACGGACCCACCGCCCGGATGGCCACGCGTACCGACCGCAGCCGCAGCCAGTCGAGGACCGCGCGGACCCCCGACAGTGCGAGGAGCGTGTCACCGAGCTTCCCCTCGAAGGCCACGACGATCTCGCCGCACCCGCTCAGGCGGTGGACAAGCTCGGCGGAGGCAGCCAGGGGTAGCGGTGCGCCGACGGGAACGCTGGCCCGGTCGTACCCGAGCGGGGTGGTGTGGACGGCCCCGGCGGGGATGATCAGGGAACCGTGGTGGAACCGGATCCCCGCCGGGGCCAGAGCTGTCATTCCGCGCCCTCGATCGTGGTGAGCGAGACGAGCGGCAGACCGAGGTCGGTGAGCAGGTCGCGGGCTCCGCGGGTCGTGTCCTCCACCAGGCAGGCCGCCACCAGCGGGACGGCGCCGGCCTCGCGGAGGCGGCGGGTGAGGTCAGCCAGGGTCCGGCCGGTGGTGATCTCGTCGTCCACGATGACGATGCGCTGGCCGGGAGTGATGCCGTACGCGAAGACGTCGGTGCGCATCGCGTGGGGCTCGCTGAAGCGGACCGCCCCGTCGAGCGGGAGGTGCAGCTTCCAGGCGATCTTGTACGGGAGCTGAGCGGCGCTGGCGAGGGAAACGGTCGGCAGGATGCCGCCGGCGTCCAGGCCGAGGAGGAAGTCCACGGAGCCGAGCCCGTCCGGCACCTGCTCCTGAAGCAGACGCCACAGCTCGGCTCCGGTGTTGGCGAGGGTGTCGGGGTGGACCGGGTGCTCCAGGCCGTCCAGGGAATGGATGACGCGCTCGCGGCGGCTCGTAGCTCCGACGCTGAGCCGTTCGACGATCCGGGCGGTGAAGGACGGCGCGGCGATGGTTTCGGGCATGGCGAAGCTCCTGTCGGACGGAGAACGAGGAAGGAGAGGGGAACTGTTCAGGCGGCGAGCTGGGCGGCGTACCAAGTGAGGAGCTGGTCGACGGCCACGGTGACGGGCTTGAGGACGAGCTCGACCTCGCCGTCGCGCCAAGCGCTGGAGATCTCGGCCAGGGAGGGCACCGAGAGGGCCGTCAGGCCCGGCATGCGGGAGGCCGCGGCGAGGATCCGATCGGGTCCGGACTCCCACTGGTTGTGCTCGCGCAGGAGGAGGCGGTAGGCGAGCACGAGGTGCTTGTAGAGCTGCCGCAGTGCGGTCGGCCCCGCGTCGGCGCGCAGACGGCGCATGGTCAGGATGACCTGGGGGAGTTCCCGGACAGCGGCGAACGCCAGCTCGCCTCTGCTGATCTTCGGCAGTTCGAGGCCGGGTGCGGCATGCAGAACAGGGCTGCCCTGCTGGAGCTGGTGGAGGACGAACGCCAGGCGCGGGGTGAGGCGCCGGGCGGTCAGTTCGCCGGGGGTGATGAGGGTGGGGCCGAGGGAGGCCGCACCGCCCAGGGCGGTCCGGTACTGCTCCAGGGCCTCGTGTACCCGGCCGATGGCCTCGTGCTCGGCGATTACGAGGAGGTCCAGGTCGGACCAGCCGGCGATCCAGCTGCCCTCGCCGGGGCTGCCGGTCAGGGCGGCGAGCCGAACGCTGGGGCCGTAGGCCCGTACCGCATCGGTGAAGTCGGCCGTCGCCGATGCTATGGCGGCAGGCAGTCCCAGCCCGTACGGAGTGGCCGCGCGCAGCGCCGTGGAGGCGGGCGGGGAGGCGATGCGCCGGAGCCGGGCGCGGAGGGCGGCGATGCTGCCGGTGTTGTCGATGACGTGGTCGGCGAGCTCGGCCACCTGGTGGGCGCCACGGCTCATCTTGATCTCGTCCTTCGCGGCGACGGCCTGCGCCGGAGTGCCGGACCGCTCGACGCGAACGGCGAAGGAGGCGTCCAGGTAGACGATCTGGAGTGCGTCGCCCATGAGCCGCTTGAGCTCGGTGATCGAGGCGTCGTCGTGGACGGACTCGATGGTGAACAGCTCCGTGTCGACGTGCGCATCCGCGAAACGGTTCAGCTCACCGAGCAGCAGCTCGGCCTGCCGACGGGACGACAGGGCGTACGGGTCCGCGAGACTCTCCCGGTGGGCCGCCTGCCGCAGCAGGAAGCCGATCTTGAAGCGTTGCGCACCGCAGGTGCGCTGGACGAACTCGGCGCTGGTGCTCTTGCCGCACTCGCTCAGTCCACCGAAGGCGAGGACCCGGCGCAGACGCCGACTCGGCTTGATCTCTGCGGGGGCAGCGTCGTCCCGGCCGTACAGCTTGAAGCGAGCCGGTACGGGGAGCCGGCGGCGGCCTGCGACGACGTCGGAGACCAGCGCGTCGAGGGCGGCGCACAGTTCCTCCCGTTGGCCGTGAAGGGCGGGGACGCGTCGGCGGGCCAACTCGTCCCGGGCAGCCGCCCGCTCGCTGTGCCAGATCCTCAGTGTCAGCACCGAGAGGCGGTCGACGACGGAGGCGAGCGTCTCGGTGTGCAGCGGTACGTCGGCGCGGCCCGCGTCGGCCAGCGATCCGAGGACCTCGTCAGCCCGCTCGGCGAGCAGGTTCCGTTCGGCGTTGAGCTGATCGATCTCCCGCTTGCAGTCGGCGACCTGGGCGGCGGAGAGTAAGGCGCCGCGCACCCGGTCCTCGGTGTCCCACAGGCGCCCGTTGACGGTGTGGAGCCGGGTGATGGTGTCGTTCAGGCGGTTCCTGTCCTTGTCCGGGAGCGCTGCCACGGTGCGGGACAGACTGGGTGGTAACACCAGGGGCGGGGAGTTCTGCGTCATCCGGGACTCCCGTCGGTGAGTCGGCTGAGGCCGATGCGATCGAGCACGTCGCTGTGCACGACGTCCAAGGAACGGTCCTCGCAGTCGACGACCGCGGCGAACGCACCGTGGTCGACCTGGTGGAGCAGGACCGCGTGCAGCGTCTTCTGGTACTCCGGGTAGATCCCGGTCCAGGGGCGGCCCTCGCGGGCGCTGGTGATGGCGTAACTGCGTTCGGCGTCGAATGACGGGAGCAGGAGGATGGAGGTCTCGGGTGTGGCGGCCCGCGAACCGGCAATTCCTGTCACGGTCTTGAACGCTTCGCCGACGGTCAGCCCGTCCTTGACCACGCAGGTCGCAGCGGCCACGGCGAGAAGCATGGGCAGGCCCCGGTCCAGCAGACCCGTTCGTCCGTTCTCGCGTGCGGCGGCCCGTATGGCATGACCGGCGAGCAGCATCTCGGTCAGCTCGACGGTCGTGGACGTCTCGAACCACCACCGGGCGTAGTCGCCTGCGGCCACCCGTGCCCAGGGCTCGGGATCGTGCTCGTGGACCGCGCCCAGCGGCTGGAAAGCGTTCCACCGTTCGGCCAGCCGCACCAAGTGGGTCGTCTTGCCGACGTTGTCAGGGCCGTTGAGGCTGACGAAGTCCGGAGCTCGTGTCATTGCTCACGCCTCGCGGATCGGGGTGTCGAGGACGGAGGTGATCGCGTACGTGTTGGCGGCGATGAACTCGGCGAGCTCCGGGGGCATCAGGTTCAGTTCGCTGACCGCCTCGCCGGTGAACGGGACGCGTACCATCTCGTACTCGCCCCGTTCCGGCTTGGCGAACTCCGTTCCCGTACGCGCGGCCAGGTCCATCGACTCCAGGCGTGCGGCGAAGATGTGCTGGACGCCGATGCCACCCTCCAACTGGTCGGTGATCAGGTGGATCAGTTCGGCGCGCGCCAGCTTGCCGCCGAGCTCCTCGAACACCTCGCGGTGCAGAGCCGATTCGATGGTCGCGTCGTCCGTCTCGACCCCTCCGCCGACCGTCACCCAGTACGGCTCCCTGCCCGGCTTGGTGCGCTTGATCAGGACCAGTTCGTCGCCGTCGAGGAGGATGGCGCGGGCGTTGCGCTTGACGATGTCGGTCATGCCGGTTGCTCCTTCTGGTGGTGGTGCAGGAGGGAACGGCGGAGGGGTTGCCTGGTGGTGGCCGGCCCCGGCGCGGTGGATTCAGCATGGAGCAAGACGGTTGCGGAGTGTGATGTACGGATGCTGCAGCAATGCCGCACTGTTGCTGAACAAGGCTGGCTACGCTGGTCGTTCGGTCGTTCCACCGGGTGATGGACGGGGGGTGCCATGGTGGTCACGGTGCAGAGATGGTCCGGTCGGGAAGCCCGGCTGCTACGCGACGCCCTGCGCATGAGCCTGCGGGACTTCGCCGCGTACCTCGGGGTCAGCGACCGCACGGTGTCGAACTGGGAGGCAGGCGGCGCCGGCTATCAGCCTCGCGCGGAGTCTCAGGGAATTCTTGACACCGCGCTCGGTCGCGCACCCGACGACGCGAGAACCCGGTTCGCGGAAGCGCTGGGAATGAGCGACAAGGCTGCACCTGTCACGGGACGGATAGAAGTCGATTCCCATAAGTTCTTGCCGGTCTTCATCGGTGTCGAGCGCGCCGGCCGACTCCGGGAGTATCTGACACCGAGTGAGGGCGCTCAGTGGCTGGAGTCCTCCTCGACCCGACTGGACCACCCCGAGGCGCAGAGCTGTGTCCTGCACGTCTTCGCATGCGGGGTGGCCGTCTTCCACCTTGTCCAGCCGCACGAACCTGCCGCGTTGACCGACCTGGCCGTCTGGCGCTACCGCTCCTACGCGTCCGACCTTCCGTGGGCTCGGGACAGGATCCGCGAACTCCTCGAAGGGGACCACGCCGGGGCCCCCAACCCTGAATACGTCCTTTCCCTCTACTGCCTCACCTCCGGTCCGTGGGCCGGGGACGCCTACGACACCGCGCTGCGCCTGCTCTCCACTCCCTCGGTTCTGGTCGACCGCGGGGCCCCGGGTGGTCCCGCGCCCTTGGCCTGCACGGTCGAGGAGTCTCTTCTTGCCACGGGCTTCGACCACCCGGACATCGTTTCCTTCGGCGTACGGGGAGTGTCCACCGCCTACGCCGGCTGGTCCGGCGTCGCTTACGCCTCCCACTCCAGCGAGCGCAGCCTCACCACCGATGAGCTGGTCGCCTGCGAGCTGACCGTCCAGGCCCTGTGGTGTTTCACCCGCCACATCCAGCAGATGGTCGAGGACGGCCAGGACCCCTCCATGCCGGAGCGGTACGGCTGGCGATTCCTGCGTGCCGCCGCTTCCCGGCTCACCACCGCCCGTGCTCAGGAGACCGCGCAGCACGTCCTGATGCGGGAGGCCATCATGAAGACCAGCGGATTGGCCGAACGGCTGCGCACCGCGCAGGAAGCTCTACGCGAGAGCGCCGGCTGAGAACGGGCAGGAGTGAGAGCCGATGGACATCAGCAGTGCCGCGCTGGTCGTGATCGACATGCAGAACGGCTTCGTTAACCACCACAGTCGCCACGTCGTGCCCGCCGTCGCCGACCTCGTCGCCAGATGGTCCGCCGCCGGGCGCCCTGTCGTCTTCACCCGGTACTTCAACTATCCCGACAGCCCCTACGAGCGCTTCTTCCAGTGGCGCCGGCTCCAGGAACCACCCGAGACCGACATCGTTCCGGAGCTCGCCGAGGCGGCGGGCCACGCGCACGCAGGCGTCGACAAGACCGGATACACGCTCTTCACACCCGAGGCCGCAGAACTGATGCGACGGGCCGGCTGGACCGACCTCGTCTTCTGCGGAATCGCCACCGAGAGCTGCGTTCTGAAGTCCGCTGCAGACGCCTTCGAGCACGGGTACGCACCCTGGATCGTCACGGACGCCTGTGCCAGCGACGCCGGCCCGGACGTCCACGACGCCGGTCTGCTCGTAGCTCGGCGCCTGATCGGAACAGGCCAACTCGTGGACGTCGAGCATGTGATGTGCCAACTCGATACGCGTGGGGCCGACCCGGTGCTGGAATAGCCTCATGGCCGACACACCGCTCGACACCGACCTGATCATCATCGGCGGAGGACCGGCTGGCTGCGCCGCCGCCCGCATGGCCGCCGGCGTGGGCATGCGCTCGATCCTGGTCGAGCCGGACCGGCTGTGCCGCAATCTCTATCGGATCCCGGCCCTGAACAACGTCCTCGGCGGCCACACCAACGGCCCCGACCTGGCCGACGCCATCGTGGCGGAGCTGAAGAGCACCGAGCTGTGCCGGCTCGAACTCGGCAGGCGGGTCACCGAACTCCGCGCCGAAGACGACCGGGTCACCGCCACGGTCGACACCGGTGTACGTCTCACAGCTCCGTACGCCGTCGTCGCCACCGGCGTCGGCCCCCTCCAGCCCCACGACGTCACCTGGATCACCGCTCCCGGCGGCGGTGTCCTGCCCCCGCTCTGGGAGGCCGAAGCCGACGACGCTCAAGGGCACACCCTCCTCGTCCTGGGCGGCGACCGCCCGATCGGCACGTTCCTGCGCGCCCACCCGACCACAGACACCCGCCTGCTCGTGGCGTACCCGGCAGCCGACGCGTACAAGATCGAGGAGATCCGGGACGATTCCCGGGTCACCCTCGTTCCCGTCGAGCACCTGACGTTGAAGGCCGAAGAGGGCACATCGGTGTGGGCGGAAGCAGTGAGCCAGGACGGCACGCGGCGGACGATCACAGCGGATGCGGCCTACCTCAGCATCGGCAACGCCCCGACCGCCCCGCTCGGCGATCTGACCCGGGGCCCGGACGGGTACTGCCCGCCGACCGACCAGCACCCCCGCATCATCGTGGCCGGCGACCTCCGCTCCGCCCGCTTCCAGCGGATCATGACCGCTCTGGGGTCAGGCAGCGAGGCCGCACTGCACGCCTACTACGCGGCCAGGGACGTGCCCACCAAGGGCTGAGACCACAGCGGTGGGATACGCGCGACGACCCAGGTACTCGGGAAGGGATCTCGATGACCACTGAGGTCAATCCGGCGGTTGCAGCAGCCGTCGTCGTGCAGGACGGGCGGGTGCTGCTCGTGCGACGGCGCGTGTCGGAGGGCGCGCTTTCGTGGCAGTTCCCGGCAGGGAAGATCGAATCCGGCGAGAGTGCGGGGGAGGCGGCGGCGCGCGAGGCCCGGGAGGAGACTGGGCTGCTGGTGACTCCCCAGATCGTGCTCGGGCAACGGGTTCACCCCATGACCGGCTGGGAGATCC
Source organism: Streptomyces araujoniae (assembly GCF_050871195.1). Taxonomy (NCBI): domain Bacteria; kingdom Bacillati; phylum Actinomycetota; class Actinomycetes; order Kitasatosporales; family Streptomycetaceae; genus Streptomyces; species Streptomyces araujoniae. Next base: position 3,513,869 of record NZ_CP194070.1, on the reverse strand, counting down.
ACTACATCGCGTGTAGACGCTCTGGTGGCGAAGCGGGCATCGCGAGTCCGGGCGAGGTAGCCGATCTGGCTTGGGTCGCGCACGGTGAGATCCCGCATTACGTGCCCTACGGACTGTTCGAGTTGGTACAGGACTATCTCGATGAGGCTCTGCTCTCGTGATCCGGGCCAAGCCGGACACCGCTCTTCGGGGTTCACTGCGGTAAGGGCGAGAGACGTTGAGGTCCAGAGCCCGATTGTGAGCAGGGCGAGTTGCGTCATACAGGGGTTTCCAGAGAGGCCCGCCGCGCCGTTCGGGCAGGCGTAGGCTCAGACGGGCAGCATGGGCAAGTGGTGAGGTGGATCGGCGCCGTCTGGTCAGGCGCGGGACCGGCTCCTGCGGGCTGTGCCGGTGAGGACGACGGTTGTGGTCATCTCGGCGAGACGGGAGGCGACGCGGTCGCCGACGGCGTCGCGCAGCGCGGCGGTCGGCGGATTGGTCGTGATGAGCGGGGGGAGCAGATCGGTGTAGCGGCGGTTGATCAGCCGATACGTGATCTCCTCGGTCCACTCCGACTGCTTGGCCGCGCCGAGGTCGTCCAGGATCACCAGCGGGCAGGTGCTAAGAGTGGCGAGGTCTCGCTCGGCGTCGTGGCCGGCGCGTGGGCGCAGGCGGGCGTACAGGTCCGGCGATCGTGGCCATGCAATTCTAAAGGGGTGTCGGCAGCTCGTGGTCCGACAAAAGCTGCGACAGCACAAGTCGTGTGCGTCTGCCTCCTTGGATGCGCGCCGAATCGGCCAAAAGAGCTGCGGACTCAGGCCACGCCGTCCTCTCGCACCACGTCGGCGATCTGCTGTGCGATCTCCTCGATGGAGTATTCACCGGTGCTCATTGCCACCTTGTCCGCGAGGGAAGGGCTGTAGCGGCGAACATCGTCTGCGCTCAGGTTGTGCCAGATTGGCAGGAGCGACTGCTCCCCAGCCACGTTGCGGGTGACGATCCGTCAAGTTCGTGATTGGTCCAGCCCTTGGAGATGAAGGGCTCGGAGAGCACTACGACGCCATATCGGCTTGCGCTGATCCCTTCATCGATCTTGCGACGGAGGCTGTGCCCGATCCGCATCTGAGCTTCATCTAGCCAGACAGTCACGCCCAACTTGGTAAGCGCGTCCCGGAGGGGCCGGGCAACAGCTGCCTTGTCCTCGGACGCGTGCGAGATGAAGACGTCCCAGGTCTGGCCGCCCAGCACGTCTCCGGCTGGTTCCTCCGGCTCATGGACTGCGACGGAGCGGGCTGGGTTGCCCTGCGACTCCCGGGCCATCGGGAGGGGCCCGCGCGGAGGTGGCTGCACCTGAACAGATGCTGCGATGCGGCCAGCATTGCCGCCGAGGTCGATAGCCACGACCCAGTGTCCGTTTCTCGGGATGGTGATCCGGTGAGGAGAGCGAGTGACACGACCACCGAGGTATTGGTACCTCCTCCCCGACTTGTACTTGGTGTACTCGCTGCGAGGCATCACCTGGACGTTGGCTTGCTTGCGCAGGGTGACGACGACTACGGAGCCTCTCTTGAGGCTGCCGAGATCTTTGACGAGGTGGTCCACGGGCTCTCCTGGGACGTGCGGCGAATCACCTCTCACGGTAGGGGCGGCCACTGACAGTCAAAGGTCAGCGAAGTCTGATCGGTGGATGCCCTGCCGACTGAAACTCCCCAACCCACTGGCGTTCTCGTGCGAGCTGTCCGGGGAGCCGCCTCCCGCACTTGGCTCCCGAAGCGCTCGAGGAAACCACTTATGGGCCTGATCCGCTAGGCGGATCAGGCCCATAACCTGGTGTTTCATCTGTCGGGGTGGCGGGATTTGAACCCACGACCTGTTCGTCCCGAAGTAACTCGGGATGCTTGCTGACCGTGGGCTGCTCCACTCGTTACCTGCGGTGGTGGTCCGCTGACGTCCATGGGTGTTCGCGGTTGTGCGGCGTGGTTGTCACGCAGTTAGACACTCGGCGCTCATCCCTCGGCCGTGCGTACGACACAGCCGAAACACAAAGGAGCTGTGCTCAGCTCGACACTGCCCCACCCGCGAAGCCAACTGCAAGGTCTCCCAGTACGTCACACAGAGCGCTAGCCCACTGCTTCATCCTGCTTGACTTCGGTTCTTCAGCCATGCGGTTCTCCTCACGTTCGTTCGTCTCCATGCCCTGGTCGTTGTCGTTCAACTTCGATGCCAGGACCTTGCAGATAACGGCCGCGGAGAGGGACAGCGCGAGACCCGGCAATGCCGAGCTCAGCACAGCTCCGAGATGATTTTAGCGCGTGCGCGCGGTCGCCGGAGTTCCGATGGCTACTCACCGGCCGGCCATCTGGAAAACCGTAGTGGCGCGAGTCACCGTGGGTTGAAATCCCACACCCACCGCCAGATGAGCTGCCCCTGGGCAGGCACATTTTTCAGGGGCGCTCACGTGCTGCCTGACCCCTCGTTCCTGTGGTTCACCGCCGGAGGGGCATGGCCGGCATGGCCAACCTCTTGGTCTGTACCCGCATGTCACCTCCGAGGCCATAGCTTTCTGGTGACCCCTGCATCGCCAGTTCGCACCTGTTGACGTCGGTCTCTGATGTCAAGAGACCACGATCACTCCTTCGGTGCGCCAGTTTCCCTGCGCCGTCGCGGCAGCACTTTGTGTAGCTGGTCCAGCGGATCGATGGTCTGCCCTCGGCGGCGCCGAACGCAGCGATCGCGCGTGGCGCGCAGCTCGTAGCCATCCTCGTCTTCGTCAAGGTCCCCGTACATCTCCGGATGCAGTTCTGCACTCTTCACGAAGTCCCTCATCCGTGTGTACTGATCCTCCAGGGTCTGCGCCCGCTCCGCAGTCGGCGCTCCACCGAAGCGCTTCTGCGCCGCCGTCCTGGGCACCCCCAGCTGTTCCCCGATGCGTCCCCACGAGTACCTCTGAGTGCGAGCTTCGGCTACTACATCGGCCATCACTCGCTTGGCGGCCGCTTCAACCAACGCTGCCGAGCGGCAGATCTTCACGTTCGGACCCGTCTGGGAGAGGAGGTACCGGATGGCTAGGCGAACCGCGGCGTCGGCAAGGTCTTCATCGGAGGCCACTTCCCAGGGCGTCGCATACCAAGCTGGGTCGTGGTACGACACCCAAGGCCAGGGGCGAGAAGGGTCCAAGGCAGACCTGGGCGATGAAGTGACGGATAATTTTTTCGCAGCTTCTGGCTCCATGCGTCCACGCTAGGTGGACAGGTAGGGCCAAGAAAAGCCGTTGACGTCAAAGTCGCCCGATATGCTTTCGCTGTCTGCTTCCGATCCCTCCTAGCTTCGGACCTCAGAGCCGAAGGCCCCGGAGATGAAGGGGCGTTGCACTACCTGATCGGAAGTGGGACATGGCAGCGGAGCGGGAGCCTGAAGAGGCGGAGAACAGGCAGAGCAGGGGCCCCACGAAGGCCCAGCTCTTGATCGCGATTCTCACGGCTGTGACGGCGATCGCAGGCTGCGTGGAACAACTGGCGCGATAGCGCTTGAACGAAGTGGTGCCGGACGGCAGGGCCATGCGAAACGGGCCCGACCGCCAACAATTCGGCCGGACCCGCTTCGGCAACTCCACGCATGAGCCCGGCCCTGGCTTAGGCCCCAGGACCGGGCTTCTGCGTCGGAGGTCTATGTGAACCATCTCGGGCTCACTGCCCAGACTCGGTTGGACAACCCGACTTGGACAACCTCTGTTGGCCAAGTCTGTTTGCCACTATAACGGCCCTAGCTCTAGTTAGCCTTAGCGATTCTTAGGGATCTATAGAGGAAGCTAGAGTTCTCCATCGTCGCCTTTTCCCTGGTCAGAGCCTTGCAGTCGCCCCCAACCCACCGCCTCGCTCGGCTCCCATCCCGTCCGCCTTCGACCCACACCTCGTGGAGCGGTCCTGGTTCAGGGCGTCAAGGTGGAGCGCGCCACTGTACGAACGACCTTGACGCCCTGGGCCGCGACTGCTCGGCTCTGCCTGGGTCGGAGGTGGTCGGGATGGGAGCCCAACGACGCTCGCCCCGCTCCGGCCGGCACTCGCGAACGGTTCCCCTCCCATCCCGGAGTCTGAGCGCCCCCGCCGGAGGCGTCCTCTTGAAGACGCGGGTTTGGTTCTCGTCTCATGCCCTCGGGCCTACACAGTGGGCACGCGTCGGCGGCGGCAGCGCCGAGCGGGCCGCAGGCAGGAGCGCGGGCGCAGCCAGAGCCGGGAAGCGCGCCCGGCGGAGCGGAGCGCAGCCGGGTGCCTTGATGAGGTAGAGAAACCTGTTACAGCTCTCGTCTTCAGGCGGGTGCCACGAAGCAGACGGCGTCGACCTGCTTAATCCGTGCTGGTCGTCTCCGGACCGTCAAGGAAGGGCGGATCCGCCTCGTTCCGGCTTCCGCTCTACGCATACGTCGTGGTCTTGCTCCTCACCGGTAGCCGTACCGAGGAGATGCGTCCGTTGCGCTGGGATCATGTCGACCTTGACGGAGATCTGACCGTCACTCCGGAGGTCCCGCCGCACATCGCCGTTTGGCGCTCGGTCCGTAGCTCCGGCGACACCAGGACGAGCAAGTCCCGCCGTACGCTCGCGCTGCCGGGTCGGGCCGTTGACGCGCTCAAAATCCAGCGTGAGCGTCAGGGCTGGCAGCGTGTCGCGGCCGGTGATCAATGGCAGGATTCGGGGCTCGTCTCACTTCGGCGGTCGCCACGGCGCTGGGCGCGGCGAACGTCCGGCGAGAGTTCCGCAGGTTCCTGGCTGGGGCCGCGCAGATGCCCGGTGTCGACCTCAAGCCCCACGAGTGGAGCATCCGGGAAACTCGTACGTCGTTGTCCCGTTCCACCGGGACTCGCGCCCCACCGCCCTGTTCTCGCGCACGTGACGTCCGGCATGCGCCGGCGCCTCCTGGGCCCAGCACGCTTTCCAAATGTTCGTTTGGGGGTCCTGGGGCGTACGGGAGCGTTCTGACCTGCGGTGCGGCCGGTGCGGGTCGGGCTTCTGAACGGTGCTGTACGGCGGTGAATGCAACCAGAACTGCAACCACGGCAGTGGCGCTGAGCGGGTGTACTGACCCGTGTATCGAGCCGCGGCTGGTGCTAATGGCTGGCCTGGCGGGGTCTCTCAACAGCGGTCCGGACGGCCTGTCGTATGCCCAGGTCGACAGCTTGCTCGTCCGCCAGTGCCGCGAAGTGGCGTGCTGAGCCCGGATGATCTCGGAACGCAGATGCCATGATGCTTGCGGCGTCTCCATCCAGCAAGCGCAACCAGGGCCGGACCACGTCCTGCGGGTCCCACTGGTTCCAGGACTCATCCCACCAGCACATGGTGCGGACGGCCTCGTCAAGCAGGTCCCATTCGCTCCGCTCAGCTGCGTAGGCAGACACAGCATGGAGCCAGGAGACAGCACGTGCTGCCTCACCGAACTGCACTAGCCTCGTGCCGACTCCACCCACATGTCCCGCGAATGCGTGCATGAGTGCGTTGGCCAGCTGGGGGTTGCGGGAGAGGGGTGGTGCTGCCAGTTCTGGAGGAAGCCGGGTCAGAACGTCCAGATACAGGTCATAGTCGTCCGGGTAGTCCGAAATGAGTACGAGCAACGCGTCAATGGATGTGGAGTCACCTGTACAAGCGGCGGTGAGTAGTGGTGCCGCCTGCTCAACGGGTGGGCCTTGGGGCACGCTGAATTCCCGGGCGATCAGAGTGAGTAGTTCTTCGATGCTCTGGGGCCTCAATGCGGGGTCCGGCTGAGTAGCGGCCCTGACGATGCTGCGCCATGGGCCCGCGGGTGGGAGCAAGAGCACGTTCGCCTGGGGCGCCTGGCCGGTGAGTGCCCACGCAATTACTCGTCCAAGGCTGTAGATGTCGCTGGCATGAGTGGTGGTCTCATGAGGGTCCATGGACAGTTCGGGGGCGGCGAACCCCTCGGTACCGATGTAGCGGCCTGTCCGACCGGGCATAGTTGTCTGCCCCCGAGGTCGACGGCCGATTCCCCAATCGGCGAGGACCCAACGCCCCTGCAGGCGGAGGATATTAGAGGGCTTGATATCGCGGTGCACCCAGTCCCGCTTGTGGGCTTCTGACAACACGGATGCCATTGCATTAACCAGGTCGCGCAGCTGCTCAGGATCTCGGAGTTGCTCGTGATGGTCCTCTGCCGTCGCGTCAGCCATAGGCATTACGAACCAAGCGCCATCAGGCTCGGCATCAAGTACTGGCATGGCGTGTGGATGGGTACTCAGTAGACGGGATATCTCGATCTCGCGCTGCATTCGCGAGACGGCGAGATCACGCTTGGAGCGGCGACGCTTGAACGCGACCTCTGTCTGTGAAGACTTATGGACGGCGCGAAATACTTGCGCCTGGCCGCCCTCTCCCATCGGTAGTCGGTCGAGTGCGTAGGCGGCACGATCTCCGTGCGCATTACGGAGGACTTCTTTGTAGCGGTTGAGGTTGTCTGAGGAGACTTCAGATAGAGCATGCGGTGTGTGTATGGATGCCGGGGTCGAAGTTCCCGCAGATAGTGCTGCAACATACGAGAGTATTCGCGTCGCGAGAGCATCGACGAACCCGTTGACTGACATGTCTGGACGAGGCTCTTCAAGCGATGGGTTCTCGTCCTTGCTTGCAGATACGTAGGCGATTCCATCGTAGAGACCGTCGCTGCGGAACTGTGCAAATGTCTCGCCCAGTCGCTCCTTATAAGAGAGCCCCCAAATGGTATCCGTGGAGGAGCCCCGCGGCCTCTGGAGGGGCCTATTTGCGCCTTCGCCCTCCTGGATGATGAAGAAGAGGCCAAGGTAGGGACGGAATCTCTCGATACTCTGGCCATCATGCTGCCTGACGGCGAAGGCGTTTCCTGTGAGCTCTTGAATCCGGTTATTGAAGTTATTTCCATAGCTTGGTCCGCCGAGGGTTTTAATGGTGACGGCGGCAAGCGGGATGTCGTCCCTGAATATAGCTAGGTCCCATGCGGCGCGTCCGAGGCCATAGGAACCCGGAAACTCGGCAGCCCGGCCGATCCGGATCCATGCTGGGTCAATGCCGCGAGTGGTAAGAGAGTCGACTACAGCTGTCACCAGCTCGCCGTACCGGTTGCCCACTCTTACTTCTTGAAGGTCGCGTCGCTCACGCACAGCCCAGAAGGTTCGAGCTGCTTCCTTAACCGGCTCGGCCATACTCCCCCGCTCAGCATTGATCGTGACTACTACCCAAGAGGCTACAGACCGGCTTCGACGCTGAGTTGAGCAGCGCGACTGCCCACTCGCTGGCTGACTGCGGTGGGAGCGCCTTGCGGATGCGCGCCGACAGATGTGGTCCCACCAGGGAACCGAGTCTGGGACGGTGATGTCCACGTAGCCAAACGCGATGTCGTGTGCCAGGTCGACGAATCCGAGGGAGCCTCCTAGGCCGGTGTGGCCGAACGAGCCCGGCCCGGCCGTCGGGACGCTATCGGTGGGCAGCTGGTACCCGGAGCTGAAAGCGGCTCGGCGCTACCGGTACCTAGTCTGAAAGCGGTGCTTCGGGACGCGGGGTTACGAGACGGCCGTCTTCGTGACGCTCGCCACACCGCCGCCACCATGCTCTTGATCCTCAGTGTTCCGGACGTCGTGATCGACGCGATCACGGGTTGGGAGCGGGGGCGCGGCGAGGATGCGCGCTCGCTGGCCCAGGGCGCGGCTATCTTTGCCTAACACTACAGAAGTGATCACATCCATGCGTCCCGCCCCAACAGGGCTTGGGGTCAGTCAATCCTGACGCCTGGACCCTACGGCGGGGGTCTGACAGTGACCCCTGATCCCGATGCACATGCGCTCGGGTCTGCCTCCGAGCTGGCGAACGAGGTTTACGTGACCACGATGAGGCTGCCCCAGGCGTTGGATGCGCGCCAAGAGGGCGAAAAGCTGGCCGCCCCCGAATACTGATGCTGCTCCCCAGCTGAGGGCCATCCTTAGATGGGAGAAGTCAGCGCAGCCGGTCCACATCTGGCCGCAACGCGCGGCTGACAGACCCATCACTCGGGGTGGACCTGACCGGTGGACAGGACGCAGCAGGTCGGAGCCAGCTCAGAGGCCCGTGACGGGCTGCTCAGTGAGTGCTTGGGCGATCTGCCAGAGCTGGCCGCCGCGGGACGCCTTCATGAGGACGACGTCGCCGGGGCGGATGTGGTGGGTGGAGTCATGATCCGTAGCCTCCGTGTTGGCAGTAGAGCTCTCGTCGGTCCCCCGCCTCCTGATAGAGCTTGGCCAGCGGCCGGCAGGTACGGCAGGTGCCGACCTTCGTGCAGCCGGAGCATCCACCGGTGCGGAGCTGTAGGGACTCGGCGATGGTGCCGAGCCGGGTGAGGGCGGCGACGCCCTCGGTGGCGAGATTCATGCTCGGGTCGCGGCCGACCTTGCAGACAGATGCGATGCCGTGCGGGTTGACGTGGAAAACGTCCGGCCCGCGTTGCAGCCGGTGAAGATGCTCCGGGCCTTGATGTGGTCCTCGGCCTGGGTCGCCAGCGGGTTCGCCTCGCCGTCGATCGTCGGCGACATGTTGGTGAACACCTGGTGGGGGAAGCCGTAGCGCCTGCATAGGGCGACCATGGCGTCGAGTTCGTGAGCGTTGTCGTCGGACACGATCACGTTGAGCCGGACCGGCAGCCGGTCCTGGCGGGCGGCGTCCAGGCCCTGGATGAACCGGTCGAACGCGCCGCGGTTGCGGGTGACCCTGTCGTACGTGCCCGCGCTCGCGCCGTAGACGCTGAGTGTGAGCCGGTACGGGCGGCGGCGGGCGAACAGGTCCCGGATCGGCTGCTTGCGCAGGGACGAGCCGTTCGAGGAGACCTGCACCATCATCCCGAGCTGGTGGCCGTACTCGTAGGCCGCGCCGAACTCGTGGTCGATCAGCGCCTCGCCGCCGGTGATCTGCAGCCAGAGCACGCCCGCGTCGCGCATCGTCGCCAGGAGCTGCTGCTTGCCCGTCCAGTCCAGGCCCTCGAAGCGCTTCTCGCCGAGGTAGCAGAACTCGCAGTCGTAGTCGCAGCCGAGGTTGATCTCCCAGGACGCCTTCGCGTACCCGTACGGCGACCGCTCGCGCACGAGGACGACATCGCCGAGCGGGGACGCAGGAAGCGTGGTGCCCCACGCCTGCTGTGCCGCGTCGACCAGCCAGGCCGGGACGGGGCCTCCTTCGGCGCTGGCGGTGCGCAGCTCCTCGTAGCGGGACTCGGGGAGACGGACACCGGCTGCGCGTCCGGGCTGCAGAAGAAGATGCTGGGCGAGGAACGGACTGGCCACGAGACGCGTGCTTGACGCGGCAGACGCCACCCGCTCCGGTGTGCCGGTTACGGTCATCGGACCTCCATAGGCTGGTCGTCGTGGTCTGAGCCGGAACGGCTGATCGGATGCACGGCGTCGCCCACGGTCTTGAAGCGGGACCAGATGATCTTCCCGAGCGGGGTGCGGTCCCTCACTCCCCACTCGTCGGAAAGCGCGGCCACCAACGTCAGGCCCCTTCCGGAGATATCTGTGGCGGTCGGCTCGCGTACGACCGGCTGCTGGCGACGGCTGTCGTGCACTTCCAGGCGTACGCAGTTGTCGTCGATGTCGAGCCGGACGAGGAAGCCGTGCCCGCGGGCGGTGCCGTGGAGAACGGCGTTCGTGGCGAGTTCGGAGACGCACAGGCGGATGTCCTCGGTGCGGCTCGTCAGGCCCCAGCCGTCCAGCGCTCTGGTGGCGAACTCCCGTGCTTTGCGTACGGACTGGCGGCGGGCCTCGAAGAACTGCTGAAGCGACTCGGGCATGGGGTGCCTCATGACTCCGTGCTCAGGAGGAGGAGTGGCGCGGGAAGCGGCGGCGGGCGGTCTGCTGACGAGGTACGTGGCCAGGCCCGATGCGGGGGCGGCGGGCCAGCAGCAGGCGGGCGCCGGCGGCCTCGATAAGGCGGGTGCGTTCGGCGGCGAGGTGCTTCGGCCCCAGATGAGACAGGGCGGGAGCGATGACGCCGTAGACGTCAGGAAGGGCCAACGCGTCCAGCAGGCCGGTGAACGCGGTGGAGCTCGGTTCGGTCGTCGCGAGCCTGTCTTTGAAGGCGCCGGAGAGCTGCAGCTCATGGATCCGGCAGTACTCCGTCAGTGACGCCTGTAACGCCGTTTGACGGGCTGCGGAGACTCCGGCCAGCCGCAGGAAGCCGTAGACGACGGGCCCGTTGACCGGGCGGTGCTCGGTAAGGAGTTCCATGCTGGTGACCGTCCAAGGGACTCGGCGAAAAGAGACCCCTTGAGGGTCGCCGTACCTCAATGCGCAGGGAATCACCGGCTGTTCCACTTGCGCTCTACTTCCGCCCCACCGGCCGCACGCTTCTGCTTCCATGGCTGGTGGAAGGGAGCGACGCGTGGCGACCGTGCACCATTGGACCGGCCTGGAGGCCAGAGCTCTACGGCTCGCCCTCCGCCTGAGCGTGCGTGCTTTCGCCGAGCGCCTCGGTCTCGCCGTCGCGACCATCTCGAAGTGGGAAAAGCTCCGGTCCGCGACCGAGCCCCGCCCTGACACGCAGGCCATTCTCGACACCGCGCTCGGTCGCGCCGATGCCTCCGTGCACCTGCGCTTCGAAACGCTCCTGTCGGAGATGGCCGGCCCCGGGCAGGTGGCAGCCGGACGCCGGGTGACGGCCGCCGGGCCCAGAGCCTGGGAGTACGAGTCGTGGACCGATGACCTGGACCGTGCCGTCGTCGCCTTGTCCCGGCAGAACTTCACCTTCGCCGACAGCCTGCTGGGCCGATGGCTCAACCGTTTCACGGCCGCCGAACTCGATGACAAGGGCTTGTACCTCTACGCCCGATCCACCGCGTTACTCGGAGACCTCAAGCGCGATCAGGGCGCGGTGCTCGGACCACTGTCCGCACGCCACTCCTACGCGGGCGCGCGCTCGATCTTCACCCAGCTCGGCATTCCCCGCCGTGTCGCCCAGCTCGATCTGTCCCTCGCGGTCGTCGCGGAGATGTCCGGTGACCTGGAGACGTCGGCCCGTATGTACGAGACGCTCGCCGTCGACGACCGGCTCTCTCGCCGTGACCGGGCCAGAGCCCGTCTGTGGGTGGGCACCGCACTCAGCAAGGACGGCAACCACGACTACGCGACCCGCGTGATGCAGGCCGCGACCCGTGATTTCGAAGACCTCACCGAACCCGACGATTGGTCGGTGGCCCATCAGAAGCTCGCCCTGGCCCGCCGGGGCGTCGGGGACCTCACCCAAGCCCTGCACTTCATCGACATCGCCCGAAGCAGCGGGAGCAGCGACTCACCGATGCAACGTGTACGACTGGACACCGCTCACGGCCACATCCTGCTGTCCGACGCGGCGACCCGCGATGATGGGTTACGCGTTCTCGGCCAGGCCGCTCGGACGGCCGCGCAGTACGGCCTCGTGCACCAACTGCGCAGTATCGAGAGCGTTAAGGCCAGCAGTGAAGGGCGCCCGGGGCCCCGCCGACGGTGATCAGGGAGACGAACGCATGAGTGACAGCCAGCAGGTCATCACTGAAGACCAGTGGCACCAGGCCAAGGCGATCTGGGACTACCACCAGATGCACCACCAGGCCCATCCCGCGGACGTGGCGATCGGCCTGGGCAGCCACGACCTGGGGGTGGCCACGCGCGCCGCCGAGCTGTACCACGCGGGTCTCTTCCCCACGCTGGTCTTCACCGGCGGCAACAGCCCGACCACCGCCAAGGTCTTCCCACGCGGCGAAGCGGTCCACTTCCGCGAGCACGCCATCGACCTCGACGTTCCCGCCTCAGCGATCCTGCTGGAGCCCCACGCCGCGAACACCGGGCAGAACATCACCCTCGCCCGCGAGGTCCTGGCCGACGCCGGCATCACCCCGGAGAAGGTGCTGCTGGTCTCCAAGCCCTACATGGAACGGCGGTCGTACGCCACCGCCCGCAAGCTGTGGCCCGAGGTCGAGATGGTGTGCGCCTCGGAAACCCTGGAGTTCGACGACTACCTCAAGTCCATCGGCGACGAGAAGCTAGTGGTGGACATGCTCGTCGGCGACCTCCAGCGGGTGATCGAGTATCCGAAGCTCGGGTTCGCCATCGAGCAGGAGGTCCCGGAGGACGTGCATGGTGCGTATGAATCCCTCATCCACGCCGGCTTCACCAGCCGCCTTATCGCTTCCTGAACTCTCCTCCCCGGGCAGCCTGTGCGCCATCCACCAGCCCAACTTCATGCCCCGGCTGACCACGCTGGCCAAGCTGTTCGCGTCGGACCACTGGATCGTCCTGGACGACGTGCAGTTCGCCCGCCGCGACTACCAGCATCGCGCCCGCGTCGCCACACTCGACGGCCTCGGCCCGAACCGGTGGCTGACCATCCCCACTCACCGCCCCTCCGGGCGCGCCACCCTTATCAGAGACACCCTGATCGCCGACCCTGCCGCGGCCCGACGCAGAGCCTCATCGATCCTGCGCCAGCAGTACGGGACCAGTCCTCACTGGCCCGCACTTGACCGTGCCCTTCAGCCGGTCTGGAATGCGTTCGATACAGGAAGGGTCGCACCGGTCGCCACGGCCTCGACTCGCGCCCTGCTCGAGCTGCTCGGCTGGCGGAGGCAGATCTTCACCAGCAGCGCCCTGCCCGCACGCACGGGTCGGTCCGAGCGGCTGACCGACCTGGCCGACGCCACCGGCGCACGCGTGTACCTGTGCGGCACCGGCGGCATGACCTACCTGGACCATGCCTCCTTCACCGAGCTGGGCGTAGCCGTCGTCCCGTTTCTCTCGCCGGCCACTGGTCTGTGGGCCTCGGGGCGACAGGTCAGTGCTCTGCGGGCGTTGGCCTTCCGTGGCCCCGACGCTGTGGGAGCTCGGTTTCGGGCTCTCGCGTTCGCCCACGATGCGCTGGGGTGCGCGGCCTGACACCCGCTTCGGGTACGGAAGCGGGTGTGATCAACGTCGACGTGCCTGTGGCGGCTGTGGCTGGGAGGCCGGCGCGACCGCTGCCGGGCTGACCGATGTGCCTTGCCGCCGTGCCGCGCTCCGCATCCGTGCCACTCGTGCACGGTCGCTCGGAACTGGCCTGGTGCTGAGCCGCTCGACGCGCCAGGTCACTACCCGTGCGGGGCTTCGGGCGTCGTTGAGTGCCCGTTCGTCGGTGGCCTGCTGCAGCAGCTGCTTCGGATCATGCCCGGCCTTCTCGGCGGTCGCGAGGGCGGCGGTGAGGGCGTCGAAGGCCGGGTCCCTGACCACCTGCTCGGCGTGGCCAGGCATGGCCTGTCGGATGAGGAGGATGTGCCGTTCCACCGTCTGCTGGGGTGGCCGGCGCTGGGCGAGGACGGTCAGTGGTGCGGTGGCTGTCTGCTTGTAAGCGGCCTGCAGGTGGATCAGGGTCTGTTGGGCTGCGGCCACCTGTTGGTCGTGGCGGCGGAGCTGGTGCCAGCGGGCGGCGGCGATGACGGCGAGGATTGCGGCGTCGAGGAGCATCGCCAACAGCGCGCCGTCCTTGGGGGCGGGCTCGCGGACCATGGCTCGTACGGCGCTACGCAGGGCGCGGGCGTGCTGGTGCTCGGCCTGGACGCGGGAGCGGGTGGCGCGCTCGAACGCCTCGGCGGCCTTCCATAGCTGGGGACGAATTTCCTGGGGTGCGCGCATGGGCAGGGCGTCGAGGGCTTCGCCGAAGGCGGCCAGGTGGGCCTGAGCGGCTGCATTGTCATCGCCGTCGAGGTGGTGGGGGATGCGCTCCGCAGCGGCGGTTGCCTGGTGCCACGGGTTCACCCGACGGGGGCTGTGCTGGGGTTCGGTGGCTTCTAGACGCTTGCGGATCTTGGGGAGGGACAGGTCGGGGGAGAGTTCGGAGCCGGAGTACCAGATCAGCTCCTGCTGGGCGTTGACGTCGCCGTCGAGGGCGACGGTGTAGCCGCGTACATCACCGGACGGGAAGTGCTTGATGTCCACGAGGATGCCGTCGGTGTGCTCCAGCAGGTGGACGAACTCCTCGGTGCTGGTGGCGGCGGCCACGGCGGTGCGCACGGTGGTGCGCAGGTGTTCGCGGGCGGTGCGGGCTTGGCCGGCACGCTTGGCCTTCTCCTGCTCGGCACGGGTAGGCCGTTTCGCGGCTGTGCGATCCCCGCGTATGACCTGGAAGAGGCCGTACTCCTTTTCGACGGCTGCGAGTTCGCGGTCGGCGGTGAGGTAGTCGTTCCAGTGCCGGGCGGTGCGCAGGTCGGCGCGGACTGTGGTGGCGGCGATGTGGATGTGGTCGGGGGCGTGGCGGACGGCGACCCAGCGGCAGCCGTCCGGATCGCCGTCGGGTGCGATGCCGGTGGCGGCGACGATGCGGTGGGCGATGTCAGCCCAGCCGTCGTCGCTGAGGTGGCGGTCGGCCTTGGTGGCACGGATCGAGCAGTGCCACACGTGCTTCTCGGGTGCGCGGTCGAGCCGCTCGGCCTGCTTGACGTGCAGGTCGAGGTCGGCGACGAGAGCCCGCTTCGTGGCATCGACATCATTGGTGCGGCCGGGGTCGGGGGCGAAGCCGTCCCAGGAGGCGACCAGGTGCGGGTCGGTGTGGCCCTTCTTCTTCGTGTCGTAGAGGTAGCGGATCAGGTTGGCGGTGTCCTTGCCTCCGGTGATCTTCGCGATCATCACGGCGCCTTGTGGCTGACGGCCTGGTTCGCGGCGGCCGCGATGTGGCTCACCGTCTCACCGACCGCGTCCAGGGTCCGGTCGGTCTGGGCGAGGAGAGCGCTGTCCCCAGGGTGTGGATGGCCGCCGGAGTTGAGCTTCTTGGCGATCTGGTTGACGTTGCGGCCGATGGCGGTGACCTGCTCGCGCAGGGCGTTGATCTCGTCGATGTAGTCGTCGAGCTGGGTGCGCTGGCCGGCCAGGGTGAGGTCGCCGTGGACGTGGGCCAGAGTGGCTGCGGCAACGTAGTGGGCGCCGCTGAGGTTCAGCGACGTTGCCTTGGCGCGTATGACGGCCTCTTCCTCTTTGCTGTAGCGGACGTCGACTCGTCCCTCGCGACGGCCGTTGGGGTCGGGCTTGCGCCGTTGGGCGACGCGGTGCAAGGCGGCTGCTTCGGCGGCACGCGGCAACGGCATCTCGACGGCAGCAGTGCTGTCGGCGATGGCGGTGGGCTGTTCCTGCTCAGGCACCCCCTGGTGCCCGCGTGCCTCCGCCACCCCCGGGGCGGTGGCTTCACCGTGAGACCGGCCCTTGGACGGTCCAGCGGGATACCTTGCTGCGCTGTTCAGGCCGGTGGTCATCTCCTGCTGTGGGATGGCGAGTTCGTGGTGCGGGTCGTGCATGGGCTGGTTCTCCGTGGAGTGCTGGGGGCGAGTGTTCGCTGTATGTGGGTGCCCCCCTCGTGCTTGTCGGCATGGAGGGGGCGGCCAGGGCGTGCGCTGGATCAGGCGGTGGCGGAGGGGGCTGCGGCGGCTTCCCTCTGCTGGAACTTGGCGTCGTCGTACGTGCCGAGACGCTGGCCCCCGAAGCCATCGTCCGCGACAGGCTCGGGCCGACTGGCGCGCTCGGCCCGCAGCCGGTCGCGCACGGCGCCGGCGCGCGTCTGGGCGATCCGCAGTTCGCTGCGCAGGCGCTTGGCGGTCAACTGGTCGTCGCTCCAGTCGGCGGTCAGGCGGCGGCCTTCAGCGAGCACTTCGGCGTCGGTGCGATGGCGATTGGTGGTCGACTCAGCGTTGGTGAGACGCCTACCGGCCTTCTCCGGCGGGGCGGCTTCGGTCGACTTCGCCATGGTGGTCGACCGGGGCGGTCGGGCAGTGAGGGCCGACTCGTCGGCTCCGGTCGATCCGGTCATGTGTGCCTCGTCGACCTTCACGGAGGTCGACTCGGGCGGCTCCTCGGGGACCGGTTCGGCTCGGTCGGCCACCGACGGTGCGGCCTGCTCACTGGCGCGCTGGCCAGCGGATTCCTCTCGTTGCCGGGTGGCCGACTGGGTCGAGTCGGCCGACTCGTGCTTGCGGTGCAGCACCTTTGCCACGAGGTCCGAGCCGAAGTAGATCGACCCGACTGGGAGTGACGTGGCCAGCAGTACGAGGGCCCAGTTCGCAGGGTCCCAGCTGGTGAGTCGACCCAGCCGGGTCGACTCGGTGTGCAGGGTCGGTATGAGGCCGTGGACGTAGTTCAGCAGGAGGCTGGCGATGGTGTAGGTCGCCAGTACTCGTAGCGCGAATGTCCGATCGGGGCCGGCCAGCACGAGTGTGGCGATGAGCGCGAGGGCCATGAGCCCGTCGACCACGATCGGGTAGAGCAGGGCGGCGGTGGGATCGGCGCCGATGGCGCGGGCCACGTCGGACAGCGCGTTCCACGAGACTCGGAAGGCCATGAGGACGACGGCAATCAGGCCGAGGACGAGGGTGGCGCGTGCGCCCGCCCGGCGTCCACTTCCAGGATCGGCAGCGGGGCGACGCTGATGCGAATCAGTTCGGCTGAGCAGGGCGGTGATGCGTGCAAGCAAGCGGGGGTGCTCCAGGTGGGCTTGAGGCGGCGGCCTTGGTGCGGGGGAGGGCAGGGCGTGGCCGCCGTGAGGTGCGGGGACTCGTACCACTCGTCGCGTGCCTGGTCAGCACAGGTACGAGTGGCGTGGCGATGTCGAGACGACTCGTTGCGAGGCGTTCACTCGTCCCCGTGCTGACCTGCGCGGGGACGAGTGGTGCGAGTGAAGTCGGGTCAGGCTGGGGTGCCGGGTAGGGGACCGTCGGCTGACGAGACGGACGCGTCTGCCGCCTTCGGCTCAGGGCAGTAGCGCGCCCAGGTGTCGAGGAATTGGTTGCGCGCGAAGCCCTTGGCCTGGGTGCCCTCCGGGAAGCGGCGGTTGGCCGAGCCGATGCCGTACGGCTTGAGCAGCAGCTGCAGGCCGCGCGGGGTCAGGCCGTTTGCGCCGTACTCCGCCCACGGTGCTTCCCTGTCTGCGTTCAGGGATTCCAACAGGTGTTTCGTGCTGAGCACGGCAGGGTCGCCGACGGCGGCGAAGGCGCGGCGGATGCCGACCAGGAGGCGGGTGCGAAGACCGCCTTCCTCGTCCTGGCCGGCCTCGTAGTCGGTCATGGTGCGGCAGGCGGTGCGGGCCAGCGCGGGCCAGTAACCTCCGGCGAGATCGGCGACGATGACCAGCGGTTCCCAGGTGTCCGCCGCGCGGTCCTCGACCGGCATCGGTGGCTCCATCTCCATGGCCAGTTCATAGAGCGGCTGGAGCCAGGCGCGGAGGCGATCGCGGATCGCGTTCAGGGCGGGTGTGTCCCGGCCGGTGCGGAAGGACGCCACCTTCTCGCCCGCTGCTCGGCGGCGCATTCGGATGACCACCGCACGGTCCATGATCGTGTCCGGCAGGTCACCGATCCCCGCCAGGGCCGCCATGGCGAAGGTGGGGAACTCCTGCACCTGGTGCTCGGGGCCGGACACTCGCAGTGTCGGCCGGCCGCGCTGGTGTCCGGCGTTGATGAGACCGCGGACCTCCTCGTTCTTCTCCGCGGCCTTGGTGGTGCTGAACATGGTGTCGGCCTCGTCGACCAGGAGAGTCGGCGGGTCGTTCCCGTCGATCGACCGGAAGATCGCCGCCGCGCTGGCGTTGACCGTGATCAGCCGGTTGTGCACGGTCTCGGTGACCACGTCCAGCAGGCGGGACTTGCCGCACCGCTTCTCCGGCGCGACGATCGCCAGGCGCGGCGCGTGCTGCCACGTACGCTGAAGATGCGTTGCCGCGACCCACAAGGCCACCGCCGTGACGGCCTCCTCGCTCGGCATCGCCACGTACCGCTTCAGCTGCGCCCGCAGGTCGTCCAGGATCTGCACCCCCTCGGATAGCGGCGTAGGCGAGGCGGTGTCGTCGGGGTCCTCTTCTGTTGGAGGCGCAGCAGCGCCGGACGGTTGGCCGGGGACGGCGACTGGGGGCCACGACGTGCCGGAGTCGTCCGGGAGGGATGGCGTATTCGGCTGGGCATCGGTCATACTGGGCATCAGCTCCTCTGCTTGCGGGCCATATGGGACGGCAATCCCGGACTCCGCGGGTTGATCGCTAGGGATGGCGGTTGAGAGGTTTGCGCTTGAGCCCCCGGCATCGCCGGGGGCTTCTTTCATGTGACGTGTGGGCGTGCGGACTCCTGAGGTCAGTGGGGTGGGGGCCACCACTATGCCACACGAATTGCGGATCGCAGAAGTATTTTGCATCTCGCAGTGACGATGCTACTGTTTAGGCTGTGCTGCAAACCGCAGTGCATTGCTACGAACGGAAGGGCGTGTCAGTGGCGGAGGAGGAGTCGTCCGAGGGCGTTCTGCTCAGCGGTGAGGCGAACGTCGCGACCCGCATCAGGGTGGAGCGCGAGGCGCGTGGCTGGAGTACCAATGCCCTGTCCGACCGGCTCAACGAGGCCGGCTTCGACATGAACCCATCCGCGGTCTGGCGGATCGAAAATGGCAAGCGCCGCATCAACCTCGATGACGCCATCGGCTTCGCCGAGGTCTTCGGCATTGACCTGCGCAACCTCGTCGGGCCACCTCAGCTGGCGGCCAAGGCCCGAGCTATGGAGCTCATCGACGAGGTCTTGGACGCTTTCCGCGCGACGCAGAGGGCCAACATGGCCTTCACCAAGGCGCGCGACGCTCTCGACGCCTACCTGACCGAGCACCCTGACATCCGCGAGGAGGCCGACCTCATGGTCCAGTCCGCCATCGCAGAAGAGGCCAACAAGACCATGCTGAAGATGCACGGCCCTCGGCCCGGTGGCCGTGACGGTCACTCCACCGACGGGGTATAGCCTCCGGCACCCCCTCCCGGCCTGGAGCCGCAAACCCCCAGGCCGGGCAGCTCACCCACATCCCTAGTGATCAACCGGCGGGTAGGCGTTGCCGCGCCCCATGCCCGCCAGAAGAGGACCCACCCCTTGCGTCAACCCGCGATAACCCCTGCCTCCGAACCGACTTCGCCCGCCGAGGTCGGCCTGCCGCGCCTCTACGTCCCCGTGGAAGTCGCCGCCGTACTCGGCTGCTCCGTTTGGTGGGTCAAGGACCGCGCTCGCCGTCGGCTCATCCCGTTCACCCGCGTCGGCCGTGCTTACCGCTTCTCGGACGAGCACCTCGCGGAGATCATCCGCATGCACGAAGAGCGCCCCGCCGTGAATGCGCAGCGCACCGGCGGCGCTCCTGCGCCGACGCGCAAGCCTCCCGCTCGGCACCGGCCCGATGTGGCTGTACCCACCGTCCGGCTCCAGGCCCGGCCACCGCGCCGGATGGCCAAGTCCCAGTACGGAACTGCTGCTTAACGCACCCCACACGACGGAAGGGAGGGAAAACCGTGGGGTACGCAGAGAAGCGCAGTGGCTACTGGCGTGGCCGTTACAAGATCGAGGACGGCAAGTACGGCACCGTCGCCGATTCCATGGGCACCGTGGCCAAGTTCGCCACCAAGCGCGAGGCCAAGCAGGCCGCAGACGCCGAAGAGGTGACCGTTCGCCGTGGTCAGTGGCGCGATCCGGGCCTCGGCCAGGAAACCTTCGGCGAGTACGCGAGCCGCTGGTACGCCGCCCAGGACCTGGCCGCCTCGACCATGCAGAACTACAAGCGCCACATCGAGGAGCACCTGCTCCCCGACTTCGAGCACAAGGCGCTCGCCAGCATTCTGCGCACGGACGTCGAGCTGTGGGAGAAGAAGGAGCGGGCGGCGTACGCGGCCTCCAGCGTCAAGACGTGGCGCGCGACGCTCCACCTGATCTTCGAGGACGCGATCGACGAGGGCCTGATCACGTCGAACCCGGCGGCCAGGCGGCGCGGACGGGGCAAGCGCGCCGGCCGCTCCCGCGACCGCGGCCCGGAGAAGGTCGTCACCGACGCGCTCGGCATCCTGCTTACCGCTGAGCGGGCGGCCCTGCTCTCCGGCCGCGACGACGAGTTCATCGCCACCGTCCTCAAGGGCTACACCGGTAAACGGTGGGGCGAAATCGTCGGCTTGGAAACGGAGTTTGTCCGGCCTGGCGCGGTCCGCGTCGAGTGGCAGCTGTACGAACTGGACACCGGCGAACTGGTCCGCTGCCCGCCCAAGGACGACAGCTACCGCGACATCGACTCGACGGACTGGCTGTCGGCCCTGATCTTCAACCACATCGCCCGTACGAAGCCGACGCCCTGCCCCTGCCATGGCAGGACGTACGTCTTCCGAGGCCAGGGCAAGGCGCGCACAGGAGGCCACCAGGGCGCGAAGCTCGTCGACGTCGCCCGCCGTGCCGAAGTTTCCACGGGCACGGTCTCGAACGTCCTCAACCATCCCGACCGCGTACGCGAAGACACGCGCGTACGTGTTGAACTCGCCATCGCAGAGCTGGGGTTCGTACGCGGCGGAGCCGCGTCAGAGCACGCGGCGCACTGGCGCCGAAACGGCTTCGCCACCTGGCTGTTCACCCCGGCGACCTCCGGCTGGTACCCGAAGAAGGCGCCACAGGAGGCCCGCCCGGTACCGATCCTCGGCGAGCCGTGGCCCGGCATCCCGGCCAGAGGCCGAGGCGCTGCTGCTCGGGCCGACGCCTGCTGGCTCCCGATCGCCAAGGGCCTCACACCCCACGGCCTCCGCCATACGCACCGGACGATGATGGAGGACCTCGGCACCGAGAAGGTCCTCATGGATGAACGCATGGGCCACATCGACGGCTCGGTCTCCGCGCGCTACGCCCATGTCACGCCCGGCATGCGTCGACGCCTCATGCTCGGCTTGACCGAGCAGTGGGAGGCCGCGCTCGACGTGCGTCGCGCTCTGTGCCCCACCTCGCCGGTTCGAGTTCTCGATCGCCTGCTGAGGCCGAGGGGATAGACCGGGGGCGGCGTTGGGCCGAGAGGTGGGACTGTCATTGAGACAGTCCCACCTCTCCAATTTTGGGCTGTTAGTCGTTTGCTCCCAGCGACGGGTCAGGGCCGAAGGCAGTGACGACCATCCGGGCGAGTCCACCGGGTGGGCTGGTCAGCGTGCCGCTCACGCGCACCGGTATTCCGGCATCGTGACAGTGCACGGCTGCGTGATAGTCCCGGTCGGCAAGGTCCATCCATACCGTGCGGCTGCGGCGCTGGATGAGCGTCTGGACTCCGACTCGGCCGGTCTCGTCATCGGGGTGGCGACTGAGGTCTGTGACCACGCCGTAGATCAGGTGCTCTCGTGTGTAGACCTTGGTCTTCAGCTGTTCGGACACCAGGTCCACAATCTCGATCGCATCGCGGTTGAACTCAACATGTGCTGGCGTACCGGGAGGTGGCGCAGCCACGCGGGACCAGTTGAAAGCAACGTCGAGCGCGTTGACGGCCTCTGTATTCACGACCTTGGCGAGAGCCTGGCATAGCTCGTAGGAGACTCCTTCACTGATGGAGTCGTTGATCTCGCTTGCGGTGGGCGCGTGTTCGGCGCCTGCCATTTCTTCCAGTACGCCGAGGGCGCGAGACATCGTGGCCGTCACCCGGCGGTCAAAGAGAGTCTCCTCGATCTGAACGTCGATGTGATCCTGCCGGGGTGAGTAGACGTCCTCGGGCGAGCGTGCCTGGCTGATGATGGGCACGATGTAGGAGCCTCGACGAGTCTGGCCCAGGCGGACTTCCCGCGCTTGATCACGTGCCCGCGTGGGGAAGTTGCGGAAGTGCCCCTGGCGTCGGATGGTAGCCGCAGCAGAGGCCACGCGGAGACGCTTCGCGGAGACGAAGAGCTCATACCCGGATTCAAGCGGGATCGATCCGTCGCTCATCGACGGGTGGGAGGCCCGGAGATCAGTGACGTCGTTGTAGACCGTTGCGATGGCGTCGTGAACTGTTTGAACGTCTTCGCTTTCGACTCTCGCCAGGTCCTGGATGAGGATGCGTGCCCTCTTGGCGAAGTCTGGTGCGCCGGGCTTCATGGGGACGAGGACGACTTCGTCCGCTGGCCCTGGGAGCCTCCAGAGTTCGGCTACGTCCCCGCCCGATACCGGGGCCCAGCCGGTGACCTTGAGATAGCTGAGAATCTCTTTGGGACCGAAGTCTGGGGTGTTGTCCGCCATGTCAGCTCAACCCCAGACCGGTGCTGTTGGTCATGCGTCGAGCAGCATCGAACATGGTCCCCATGGCCTTCACGGTGAGCTCTTGGTGCTCTGGAAGGTGGATCGCAGTAGTTGATCCACCAGGGGCTTGTCCCATTCCGCAGAGGGAGGACCAGTAGCCGTGGCAAGCAAGGACTATCGAATCTGGCTGGTGGGTCACCCAGCGTCCGATGTCGGGCGGGACTATGAGCAGCGCAAGGTGACCAGGTGCTGAGCGCTCTGGGTCACGTAACTTGTCGTAGGTCTCGATGTCGAGGTCGAAGCTGTAGCCGCTTCTGATGGTGCGTGGGTTCTGCGTGCACTTGAGCTGGATATCGACCATGAGGCCGCGCGAGCGGAGCGTGACGTCGACCCCGTCTTTGTCTACGTTCCAGTCGCAGATCGTGTATCCACCTTGCGTTGCTAGGGCGTGCACGTACGCGCGACTGACTTGTTCCTTCTGCCAGCTCGTTGCCTCAGCAGCCATGCCCACCCCCCGGTTGCGTGATCGCGAGGATAGGTGCGATCGGAGGGGCGAGGGAATACCGCGTCGGCGGCCGGGCACTATGGATGCCGATTGGCGAGTGCACAGGGTCAGCCGCGCGATGGCTGCCGGTCGCGGGCTTCGAGATGCAGGACCGTCGGGGATAAGCCGACCAAGATCTTCTCCCAGTATTCTCCCAAACGATCACCAGAGACGCAGGAGGGGCCTGACCCGCGATGCGGATCAAGCCCCTGACCTGGTGTTTCAGCTGTCGGGGTGGCGGGATTTGAACCCACGACCTCTTCGTCCCGAACGAAGCGCGCTGCCAAGCTGCGCTACACCCCGATGCCCACCGGTCTCCCGGCGACATCGATTACTTTAGCCCACCTGCGGCCGGAGGCGAAATCCGCTTTCTCCGGCCCTGGCCCCGGTCCCTCAGTCCCGCCCCACCAGCGTCAGCAGGGTGACCTCCGGGGGGCAGGCGAAGCGGACCGGGGTGTAGCGGTTGGTGCCGCAGCCTGCGGAGACGTGGAGGTAGGCGCGGTGGCCGCCCGCTGTGTGGGTGGACAGGCCCTTGACCCGGTCGGTGTCCAGGTCGCAGTTGGTGACCAGGGCCCCGTAGAAGGGGATGCACAGCTGGCCGCCGTGGGTGTGGCCCGCCAGGATCAGGGGGTAGCCGTCGGCCGTGAAGGCGTCGAGGGAGCGCAGGTACGGGGCGTGGACCACGCCGATGGAGAGGTCGGCGCCGGTCTCCGGGCCGCCCTGGACCTCCGCGTACCGGTCCCGCTTGATGTGCGGGTCGTCCAGGCCCGTGAAGGCGATCTCCATGCCGTCCAGCTTGAGCCGGCCCCGGGTGTTCGAGAGGTCCAGCCAGCCCGCCTCGTCGAAGGCGTCCCGCATCGGCTCCCACGGATTGTGGACGGCTCCGACGACGGGCTCGTTGCCGTTGAGGCCGTGCTTGCCCTGGACCTTCTCCAGGAGGTAGCGGCCCGGGTTGCGCAGCCTCGGCCCGTAGTAGTCGTTGGAGCCGAAGACGTACACCCCCGGGAACTCCATCAGCGGCCCGAGCGCGTCCAGCACCTCCGGTACGGCATCCGGGTCGGAGAGGTTGTCGCCCGTGTTCACCACGAAGTCCGGGCGCAGACCCGCCAGCGACTGGAGCCAGGCCCGCTTCTTGCGCTGGCCGCTCACCATGTGGATGTCGGACACCTGGAGGACGCGCAACGGACGTGCCCCGTGCGGGAGTACGGGAACGGTCACCCGCCGCAGGCGGAACGAGCGGGCCTCGAACCCGGCGGCGTAGGCGAGGCCGGCAGCCCCGACCGCCGCGCCGACTGCCGTGACTTTCAGGGGAACTCCGTAGCGTGCGCGCATGCTTCCATCGTCGCAGACCCGGTGCGGCCCGAGGAAAACCGGAGGGCGGCGTACGCCCCGTACCTGACACAATCACGGCATGACCACGCTCAAGTCCAAGCTCAAGGAAGACCTCCACACGGCCATGAAGGCGCGTGACGAGCTGACCTCGTCCACCCTTCGGCTCACCCTCACCGCGATCACGAAGGAAGAGGTCAGCGGCACGTCGGCGCGCGAGCTCTCCGACGACGAGGTGCAGAAGGTGATCGCCAAGGAGGCGAAGAAGCGCCGTGAGGCGGCCGAGGCGTTCGCCCAGGGTGGCCGCGCCGAGCAGGCGGAGCGGGAGAAGGCGGAGGGTGAGCTGCTGGAGCAGTACCTGCCCAAGCAGCTCTCCGACGACGAGCTGAACGCGATCGTGGCGTCCGCCGTCGAGGAGGCCAAGGCCGCCGGAGCCGAGGGGCCGCGTGCCATGGGCGCTGTCATGAAGATCGTCAACCCCAAGGTGGCGGGTCTCGCCGAGGGCGGCCGCGTCGCCGCCGCGGTGAAGAAGCTCCTCGCGGGCTGAGTCCGGGAGGCTGGGCTTGCCGGAGTTCCCCCGCGAGCCGACTCCGTCGGGGAGGCCTGGCCTGCTGGAGTTCCTTGCGGGCTGACCCCGGTAGGGAGGCCGGGCCCGCTGGAGTTTCTTACAGGCTGAGCCCGGCAGGGAAGCCGAGCCCGCCGGGGGAGCACGGCCCGCTGGAGTCCCTCGCGGGCTCGGCCCGGCAGGGACGCCGCCCGGCCCGGAGACCGGCCCTGTCGAGAACGGCTGCCGAGCCTCTCAACCCAACCCTCAGGGGCCGTGCTCGAGCCCAGCCCCCAAGGGCCCCAGGGGCCCTCATGGGTCCCAAGGCCCCCAAGGCCCCCAAGGGCCCTCATGGGTCCCACTCAAGCCCAGCCCCCCAAGGACGCCGCGCCCACCGAGGGAGACGAAAAAAGGGGGCGCCCCGGTCCATCGACCGGGGCGCCCCCTTTTCGTACGTACTTCTGCGGCTCAGGGGCCGGACCTGCCGCCGCCCCGCTGGTCCTCGCCGCCGCCGGGGCCGCCGATCAGGCCGGGCGGGAGCTGGCCGCCGGGCGTCCGGTCGCGGCCGGGCTTGCCGTCCTCGCGGTCGCCGTCGCCGCCACGGCCGCCCTCACGGTCGCCGTCGCCCTTCTCCTTGTCCTCCTTCTCCTTCGCCCGGGGGACGGAGACGGGGTTGAACGAGGGGGTCTCGGAGGCGTCGAGCGCGCCGGTCATGGCGATCTTCCAGATCGGGCCGGGGAGGCAGCCGCCGCAGACCTTCGGGTAGTACTGGCCGCCGATGGTGACGTTGAACATCGAGCTCTTCTCGCCGATGTCGTCCCCGACCCACACCGCGGTGGAGAGGTTCGGCGTGTACCCGACGAACCAGGCGTCCTTGCGGTCGTTCGTCGTACCCGTCTTGCCCGCGTTGTCCCGGTCGCTCAGCCCGGCCTGCGTACCGGTGCCGTCCTCCACCACGCCCTTGAGCATCTGGTTGATGGTGTCCGCCGTCTTCTCGCTCATCGCCCGCGAGCAGGCCGACTGGGGGACCTTGAGCTTCTTGCCGTTCGGGTCGGTGATCGACTCGATGGCGATCGGGGTGCAGTACGTGCCCCGGTTGGCGAACCCGGCGTACGCGGCGGCCATGGAGAGCGGAGTGCTCACCTCACTGCCGAGGGTGATCGAGGGGGCCTCCACGATCTTCTTGCCGTCCCCGCGCTCGTAGCCGAGCTTCTTCGCCATCTCCACGGTCTCGCAGAGGCCGGCCTTCTGCTCCAGCAGCGCGAAGTAGGTGTTGATGGACTTGCCGAGCGCGCTGGTCATGTCCCAGGAGCCGGTCTCGGACTCCAGCTCGTTCTGCAGGGGCCACTCCGCGTAGCCCGCCGGGGAGCCCGAGCAGTTCCGGAAGTCCTTCTCCTGGAGGGTGATCTTCCAGTCCGTCGAGAACGAGGTCTCCGGGCCGATGCCCTTCTCCAGTGCCGCCGCCGCGGTGAACGGCTTGAACGTCGAGCCGACCTGGAAGCCGTACGTGCTGCCGCCCATCCGGTTGCTGACGGCGAGGTTGAGCACGGTCTCGTTCTGCTTCTGGTCCAGGCCGTACGGGCGGGACTGGCCCATCGAGAGGATCTTGCCGCTGCCCGGCTGCACCTGGACCACGGAGGCCGCGAACTTGTCGTCCTTGTTCACCCGGGCGGTCGCGGCCTGGTTGGCGGCCTGCTGGGCGCGCGGGTCGAGCGTGGTCCTGATGGTGAGCCCGCCGAGGTTCCAGAGCTTGGAGCGCTCCTCCTCGGTCTCGCCGAACGCCGGGTCGGTCAGGATCGTCTTGCGTACGTAGTCGCAGAAGAACCCGGAACCGCTGACGGCCGTGATGCAGCCGTTCTTCGGCTTGCTCACCTTCAGCTTGATCGGGGTCTCCATGGCCTTGTCGGCCTCGGCCTGCGTGATGGCGCGGGTGGCGGCCATCCGGGCCAGCACGGTGTTACGCCGCTTCGTGGCCTCTTCCGTGTCGTTGACCGGGTCGTAGCGGGTCGGCGACTGGACGATGCCGGCGAGCAGCGCGGCCTCCTCCAGCTTCAGGTCCTTGGCGCGCTTGGAGAAGTAGCGCTGGGACGCGGCCTCGACGCCGTACGCCTGCTGCCCGAAGAACGTGATGTTGAGGTAGTTCTCCAGGATCTTCTTCTTGCCCAGCTCCTCCTCGACCTGGATCGCGTACTTCAGCTCGCGGACCTTGCGGCCGATCGTCTGCTGGGTGGCCTGCGCGACCTTCTCCTGGTCGTCGCCCGCCTCCTCGACGAACACGTTCTTCACGTACTGCTGGGTGAGGGTCGACGCGCCCTGCGCGGTCCCGCCCGTCTGCACGTTGCGGTTCATCGCGCGCAGGATGCCCTTGAGGTCGACCGCCCCGTGCTCGTAGAAGCGGGAGTCCTCGATCGCGATGATCGCGTCCTGCATGTACGGGGAGATGTCCTTGAGCGGGACCACCGTCCGGTCGCGGGAGTAGACCGTCGCGATCGCACCGCCGTCGCGGTCCAGGATCGTGGTCCGCTGGCTGAGCGGCGGAGTCTTCAGATTGGAGGGGATCTCGTCGAACCCTTCGACCGTCCCCTTGGCGGCGAGCCCCAACGCTCCGGCCGCGGGCAGCGCGATGCCTGCCAGGACAGCTCCGGAGAGCGCGGCGACACCGAGGAACTTGGCGGCCTGCTGGGTCGTGGTGAGACCCCCGCCCGAGCGCTTCTTTGGCATGGGGGCAGCCTAATCCGTAGTGATGAGCGTTCTGTAGGAACGGGGGGCCCTCGGAGCGTTCGCGTACCAGACCGTGACATCCGGCGGGGGGTGACCGCCCCGAAGGCCGGGGGTGGACCGCCCCGAGACCGGGGTGGTCACCTCGAAGACCGGGGGTGGCCACCCCCGAGGCATGGACGGGGACGCATGGGGCGCGTGGGTGGGACCGCGTGGCCATGACGGCAGGCATCCGCGTTCTCGTGCCGACGTTGTCATTCGCCGGACAGGCGGACAGGCCTTGGCCTAAGCTGCTCTCAACTGTCACAGCAGTCCGGTTCCGTATCAACCCCCCTGCAACCCCATGCACCTCTTCTGGTCATTCTTCTCCCGGCCGACGCACAGGTGAATCGCACATCGCGGCGTTCCCGAAAACGCCCCGTGTGTCACTGAACGCCCCTTGCCATTCGGGTGTACTGTCCCGATTTCGCGGCGTTAGTCGTGCATGTCTTCCCCTCACTCCCCTGGGTGATCTGCCGCATACGCATAGTCCGTTCGGACCATTCAAGATTGGGCCCGAAGGGGGTGTTGTGCTGTCCCCACCTTCCGTAACGTCCTCAACTGGCAGCGGTGAATATGCCTCTGCCGCCGTGGGGGAGCCTCGATTCGGGAGAGGACGGCGCCGGCATGGGCTGGGTAACCGACTGGAGTGCGCAGGCAGCCTGCCGCACTACCGATCCGGATGAACTGTTCGTACAAGGGGCAGCGCAGAACAGGGCCAAGGCGGTGTGCACCGGATGCCCGGTGCGGACCGAGTGCCTGGCCGACGCGCTGGACAATCGCGTCGAGTTCGGCGTGTGGGGCGGAATGACGGAGCGGGAGCGCCGCGCACTGCTGCGCCGCCGGCCCACCGTCACGTCCTGGCGTCGCCTGCTGGAGACCGCACGCAGTGAGTACGAGCGGTCCACCGGCATGCTGCCCGCGGTGATCGGGCTGGAGGACGACGAGCTTCAGGAGACGTACGCCGCGGTGGGCTAGACGCCCGCGTGGTTCAAAGGGGCGGGCAGCCCCGGAGGGCAGGCGGCTCGGGCAGGGCCGCCGGTCGATCGGATCAGGGCTGCCGGCTGATCAGGGCGGGGCTGCTCGCTGATCGGCGGAGTCGCGGGAGCGCGGGAGGCCGAGGGCTAGGCCGCTCCGGCCGGGGCCGGGGAGGAACCGGTCGCCAGTCGGTCGCCGATGGCCCGCAGGCCGTCCAGGTCGTGCACATCGCCCGGCAGCGCCGCCACCGCGGTCACCGGGACCTCGGGGTGCAGCTCGGTGAAGCGGTCGCGGGTGTGCTGTTCGCGCGCGACCACCTGCATGCGTTCGGCGTGCAGACGCAGCAGACCGGCCGTCAGTTCGTCGATGTCCAGCGGGGCTTCGGCGGCTTCGGCGGGTGCTCCGGATGTGCCGGTGGCGACGCCTGTGCCGCTGTCGGTGGCCGAGCCGCCGTCCGTCGTCTTCTCGGCGTCAACGGAGTGACCGGCGTCTCCGGTGCTCTTCGCGGGCTGGTCCGCGTGGTCGTGCCCGTCAGCGGATTCGTCGTGCTCGTGCGTGGAGTCGTCCTGCTCGTGCGTGGTCTCGTGGTCGTGCGGGAAGTCGTCGTGCTCATGTCCGCGCTCGGGGGAGAGCGGCGCGGCGGCTTCGGGGTGGGTGGCCGTGGGGGCGGGGGGCTCTCGGTCACCAAGGCCAGCCTTCCCGGTCGCCTGATCCACAATGCGGGCGGCGTCAAGATTTTCTGCGGCGGACAGCGCCTGTTCGGCGGAGAGCCGGGACGCCTCGCTGCCGTGCGCCCTGTTGAGGACGAGGCCGGCCAGCGGCATGTCCTCCGCCGCCAGCCGCTCCACGAAGTACGCCGCCTCGCGCAGCGCGTCCCGCTCCGGGGTCGCGACCACGAGGAACGCCGTACCGGGGGCCTGGAGCAGCTTGTACGTGGCGTCGGCGCGGCTGCGGAAGCCGCCGAACATGGTGTCCATCGCGGCCACGAACGTCTGCACGTCCCGCAGGAACTGGCCGCCGAGCAGCTTGCCCAGCGTCCCGGTCATCATCGACATGCCGACATTGAGGAACTTCATCCCGGCCCGGCCGCCCACCTTCGCGGGCGCCATCAGCAGCCGGATGAACTTCCCGTCCAGGAACGAGCCGAGCCGCTTCGGCGCGTCCAGGAAGTCCAGCGCGGAGCGCGAGGGAGGGGTGTCGACGATGATCAGGTCCCACTCGTCGCGCGCCCGCAGCTGCCCGAGCTTCTCCATCGCCATGTACTCCTGCGTACCGGCGAACCCGGCCGACAGGGACTGGTAGAAGGGGTTCTCCAGGATCGCGCGGGCCCTCTCGGCGTCCGCGTGGGCCTCGACGGTCTCGTCGAAGGTCCGCTTCATGTCCAGCATCATGGCGTGCAGTTCGCCGTCGCCCGCGATGCCGTCGACCCGGCGAGGGACGTTGTCCAGCTGGTCGATGCCCATGGACTGGGCGAGGCGGCGGGCCGGGTCGATGGTGAGGACGACGACCTTCCGGCCGCGCTCGGCCGCCCGCACGCCGAGGGCCGCGGCGGTCGTGGTCTTGCCGACACCGCCGGAGCCGCAGCAGACGATGATCCGGATCCCCGGGTCGTCGAGCAGCGCGTCGGTGTCCAGCCCGGGAAGCCCCTCCGTGCCGGGGCCGGTGCCGGTTCCCGTACTGGTGTCGGTGCCGCTGCCCGTGTCGGTCTCTGTACCGGTGTCCGTGCTCATGAATCCGCTCCCCCCGATGAGTCCGCCCCTTCCCCCACGCCCTGCTTACGGAGTTCCGTGGCCAGGTCGTGCAGGGCCGCCGGATCCACCCCGTCGCCGGCCAGCGGCAGCTCGGCGGTCGGCAGGCCGAGGCTGGCCAGCACGGCACGCTGCTCCCGCTCCAGGCCGACCCGCTGGGCGTGCTCGGCGGCCTGCTCGATCAGGGGCCGTACGAGGGCGGCGGAGCCGGTCACTCCGGCGCGGGTCAGCGTCTTGGCGATCTCCTTGCGGCGGCCGGTCGCGGCGGTGCGCAGGGTCTCCTCGTCGACGACGTGCGGGCGGACCATGTTCACGATGACGTGGCCCACGGGGAGGTCGGCGGCGCGCAGTTCGGCGATGCCGTCCGCGGTCTCCTGGACCGGCATCTCCTCCAGCAGGGTCACCAGGTGGACCGCGGTCTGCGGGGACTTCAGGACCCGCATCACGGCCTGGGCCTGGTTGTGTATCGGGCCGATCCTGGCCAGCCCCGCGACCTCGTCGTTGACGTTCAGGAAGCGCGTGATCCGGCCGGTCGGCGGGGCGTCCATGATCACGTGGTCGTAGACGTACCGGCCCTGCTTGTCCTTGCGGCGTACGGCTTCGCACGCCTTGCCGGTCAGCAGCACGTCCCGGACCCCGGGCGCGATGGTGGTGGCGAAGTCGATCGCGCCGAGCTTCTTGAGCGCCCGGCCCGCACTGCCGAGCTTGTAAAACATCTGGAGGTAGTCGAGGAGCGCCTGCTCGGCGTCGATCGCCAGCGCGTGCACCTCGCCGCCGCCCGGCGCGACGGCGATCCTGCGCTCCTCGTAGGGCAGCGCGTCGGCACCGAAGAGCTGCGCGATGCCCTGTCTGCCCTCGACCTCGACGAGGAGGGTGCGCCTGCCCTCGGTCGCGAGGGCGAGCGCGAGGGCGGCGGCGACCGTGGTCTTACCGGTACCGCCCTTGCCGCTGACGACCTGGAACCTGCTCACGTATTCGAGCCTAACCAGTCCGGCCCCGGGCTACGCACGGGACCGTACGTGCCAGGCGTTACAGTCAGGCCCATGACCAAGTGGGAATACGCGACCGTGCCCCTTCTCGTGCACGCGACCAAGCAGATTCTGGACACCTGGGGCGAGGACGGCTGGGAGCTGGTCCAGGTCGTGCCCGGGCCGAACAACCCCGAGCAGCTCGTGGCCTACCTGAAGCGGGAGAAGGCGTAGTGGCGGGCGCCGTCGAGGCACAGCTCGCGGAGCTGGGCCTGACCCTGCCCGCCGTCGTGCCGCCGCTGGCCTCGTACCAGCCGGCCGTGCAGTCCGGGGTGTACGTCTACACCTCCGGCCAGCTCCCGATGGTGGACGGCAAGCTCGCCGTCACCGGCAAGGTCGGCGCCGAGGTGACGCCGGACGAGGCCAAGGAGCTGGCGAAGACCTGCGCGCTCAACGCCCTGGCCGCCGTGAAGTCGGTCGCCGGTGATCTGGACCGGATCAAGCGCGTCGTGAAGGTCGTGGGCTTCGTCGCCTCGGCCTCCGACTTCACCGGGCAGCCCGCCGTGATCAACGGTGCGAGCGAGCTGCTGGGCGCGGTCCTCGGCGACAAGGGCGTGCACGCGCGCAGCGCCGTGGGCGTCGCCGTGCTGCCGCTGGACGCGCCGGTCGAGGTCGAGGTCCAGGTCGAACTCGTCGAGGCCTGAGGACCGACGTCGAGGCCTGAGAGGATCCACGTCGAGGCCTGAGGGCCCCTTCCCGTACGTGCTCCTCCCTTACGTCCTCCTCGTACGCCTTCGTCTTCCGCGTACGTTCTCCGATCCCGTCCGGTCCCCGTGACCGGGCGGGATCGTCGTGTGCGCGGCGCGTGGTCCGGTGTACGGCGCCTGCCGGTCCGTGTCGCGGCGCTGCGATGATCACGGTGCCTCTCGAACATCGGCGCGGTTCCGGATAGCCTCCGGCCATGTCCCAAGGTCAGTGGTACCCCCCGGAATGGCCCGACCGGATCCGGGCGCTCGCCGCCGGTGAGCTGACGGCCGTGACGCCCCGGCGGGCCGCCACCGTGATGCTGCTCCGCGACCCCGGGCACCGGGCCCCGACGCCCGGACCCGTCGTGCACATGCTGCGCAGGCGGACCTCCATGGCGTTCGCCGGGGGCGCGTACGCCTATCCGGGTGGCGGTGTCGATCCGCGCGACGACGACCGGCTGATCGGGTGGGCGGGCCCCTCCCTGGAGCACTGGGCCGCCCGGCTCGGCGTGGCGACGGCGGCCGAGGCGCAGGCCGTCGTCTGTGCGGCGGTGCGCGAGACGTTCGAGGAGGCCGGGGTGCTGCTCGCCGGGGAGACCGCCGGGACCGTGGTCAGCGACACGACCGGGGCGGACTGGGAGGCCGACCGCGAGGCGCTGGTGGCCCGGGACCTGTCCTTCGCCGAGTTCCTGGACCGGCGCGGGCTGCTGCTCCGCTCGGACCTGCTGGGCGCCTGGGCACGGTGGATCACGCCCGAGTTCGAACCGAGGCGGTACGACACCTGGTTCTTCGTCGCCGCGCTCCCCGAGGGGCAGCGCACCCGTGCCGTCTCCACGGAGGCGGACCGTACGGTGTGGATCGCGCCGGGGGAGGCGGCCCGCCGCTACGACCTGGGCGAGCTGCTGATGATGCCGCCCACCGTGTCGACGCTCCGGGCCCTGACGCCGTTCAGGACGGCCGCCGAGGCGCTCGGGGCGGCGGATGCCCAGGACCTGACCCCCGTACTCGCGCAGGCCCGTCTGGAGGGGGACGAGCTGGTGCTGAGCTGGCCGGGGCACGACGAGTTCACCAAGCACGTGTCCCCGCACCGGCCCGGATCGGGCCACGACGACGGAGGTGCGGCATGAGCGACGCGGCCGCCCTCCCGGGACAGCCGCGCGGAGCGGTCTCCTCCGGGCCCGCCACCGCACGTACGGTCAACGTCCTCGCGCCGAACCCGTCCGCGATGACGCTCGACGGCACGAACACCTGGATCGTCGCGGAGCCCGACTCGGATCTCGCGGTCGTCATCGATCCCGGGCCGCTCGACGACGTACATCTGAGGGCCGTCGTCGACGCCGTGGAACGGTCCGGGCGCCGTGTCGCCCTCACCCTGCTCACGCACGGCCATCCCGATCACGCGGAGGGCGCGGGCCGGTTCGCGGAGCTGACGCGGACCAACGTACGGGCGCTGGATCCGGCGCTCAGGCTGGGGGACGAAGGCCTCGGGGCGGGCGATGTGATCACCACCGGCGGCCTGGAGCTGCGGGTGGTCCCGACGCCGGGCCACACCGCCGACTCGCTCTCGTTCCACCTGCCCGCCGACCGGGCGGTGCTGACGGGCGACACGATCCTGGGCCGCGGTACGACGGTCGTCGCGCACCCGGACGGGCGGCTCGGGGACTACCTGGACTCGCTCAGGCGGCTGCGTTCGCTGACGGTCGACGACGGCGTGCACACGGTGCTCCCGGGCCACGGGCCGGTCCTGGAGGACGCCCAGGGGGCCGTGGAGTTCTACCTGGCCCACCGCGCGCACCGGCTGGCCCAGGTGGAGACGGCGGTGGAGGCCGGGCACCGTACGCCGTCGGAGGTGGTGGCCCGGGTCTACGCCGACGTGGACCGCTCCCTGTGGCCGGCCGCCGAACTGTCGGTACGGGCTCAGCTGGAGTACCTCGCGGGGCACGGGCTCATCTGAGGCCGCCCCTGTAGAGGCTTCCCCGAACGTGAGAGGTCCCCCGTAGAGGCCTGCTTGAGCGTGAGCCCCTGTAGGGGCCTGCTTGAGTGTGAGGGGTCCTGATTAGAGACCTGCTTGAGCGTGAAGGGTCCCGTAGAGGCCCGCTGAACGCGAGGGGCCCGTGCCCACCGGAGTACGTCCGGGTGGGCACGGGCCGCTCGCGTTCAGCGCGAGCGCTTCGCCAGCCGCTCGACGTCCAGCAGGATGACCGCGCGGGCCTCCAGCCGCAGCCAGCCGCGGCCCGCGAAGTCCGCGAGGGCCTTGTTGACCGTCTCGCGGGAGGCGCCGACCAGCTGGGCCAGCTCCTCCTGGGTGAGGTCGTGGACCACGTGGATGCCCTCCTCGGACTGGACGCCGAAGCGGCGCGACAGGTCCAGGAGGGCGCGGGCGACCCGGCCCGGCACGTCGGAGAAGACCAGGTCGGACATCTGGTCGTTGGTCTTGCGCAGCCGCCGGGCGACCGCGCGCAGCAGCGCGGTGGCCACCTCGGGCCGGGCGTTGAGCCAGGGCTGCAGGTCGCCGTGGCCGAGGCCGAGGAGCTTGACCTCGGTCAGCGCGGAGGCGGTCGCCGTACGCGGGCCGGGGTCGAAGAGCGACAGCTCACCGATCAGCTCTCCGGGGCCGAGCACGGCCAGCATGTTCTCGCGCCCGTCGGGCGAGGTGCGGTGGAGCTTCACCTTGCCCTCGGTGACCACGTACAGGCGGTCACCCTGGTCGCCCTCGTGGAAAAGCGCGTCGCCGCGCGCGAGGGTCACCTCACTCATCGAGGCGCGGAGCTCCGCGGCCTGCTCGTCATCGAGCGCCGCGAAAAGCGGGGCGCGCCGCAGAACGTCGTCCACGAGTTCTCTCCTTGTCGGCCTGTTCAGGGAACCGTGGTCCCCATCATGCCGGACGGTAAAACAGTGCGATCAATCACAAACCAGTTTGACGCACGGGCGTGCCGTTCCCTACGGCAGGGGGCCGATCGGGGGTGGATACGCGGTGACCGGGGCGGTTGTCAGTGGCGGGCTCTAGGCTGGCCGGGTGTCCAGAACGCCGGGGAGAACGCGGACCGAAGGGGCTGATGGGGTGTCGGAGAAGCGTGATTCCGCCGTGGGCGAACACTCCCCGGTTCGCCCGGAGAGTGCCGCAAATGGCTCCTCGGGAGGGCCGGGGAAGCCGGTCCGCAAGACGGCCAGGAGGCCCGTAGTGACATCGCCGAAGTCCGGGACGAGGGCCAAGGCCGCCAAGGCGCCCGCCAAGGTGTCCGCCGAAGTGCCCGTCAGGACCCCGGGGGCCGCCAAGGTGGGCAAACCGGCCAAATCCGCCAAGGTCGCCGCATCGAGGAGAGCGACCGAACCGGCCAGGGCCCCCAAGACCGTCAAGGCCCCCAAGGTCCCCGAAGGCGAGTCGCACCTCGCGCTGGTCCGCCGCGCCCGCCGGATCAACCGGGAGCTGGCCGAGGTCTATCCGTACGCCCACCCCGAGCTGGACTTCCGCAACCCGTTCGAGCTGCTCGTCGCCACGGTCCTCTCCGCCCAGACCACCGACCTGAGGGTCAACCAGACCACCCCCGCGCTCTTCGCCGCCTATCCGACGCCCGAGGACATGGCGGCGGCCGTCCCGGAGGAGATGGAGGAGCTGATCCGGCCGACCGGCTTCTTCCGGGCCAAGACCAAGTCCCTCCTCGGCCTCTCCGCCGCCCTGCGGGACGACTTCGGCGGCGAGGTCCCCGACCGCCTGGAGGACCTGGTCAAGCTGCCCGGTGTCGGCCGCAAGACCGCCAACGTCGTTCTGGGCAATGCTTACGGCGTCCCCGGCATCACCGTCGACACGCACTTCGGCCGCCTCGTCCGGCGCTGGAAGTGGACGGACGAGGAGGACCCGGTGAAGGTCGAGGCGGTGGTCGCCGACATCTTCCCGAAGAGCGAGTGGACGATGCTCTCGCACCGGGTGATCTTCCACGGCCGCCGCATCTGCCACTCCCGTAAACCGGCCTGCGGCGCCTGCCCCATCGCCCCGCTCTGTCCTTCGTACGGTGAGGGGGAGACCGACCCGGAGAAGGCCAGGAAGCTGCTGAAGTACGAGATGGGCGGCCGGCCTGGCCAGCGGCTCAGCCCGCCCCCGGACTTCCCGGGCAAGCCCGCTCCCGCGCTGGGAGCCGCCTGAGGCAGCTGAGGGAGCGTCGCATCGAGCGCCCGCCCGACGAACCACGGAATGGCTCGGAACGAAATGGCCGACGACAGGCGTTGTGAAACCAGGGGAACGAGGGGGGTGCCCATGACGCACACGCAGACCGACACACACGCGGACACCCGCACGCCCGAGAGCCGCCTGCCCGGCAACGGCACGCCCGAGAACCGGCCGCCCGGGAACCACCCGGCCGATGTCCGCCCGTCCGTCACCCGCGCGGACGACACCCGTACGGCGGTGAACCGCCCCGCAGCGGACCACCCGCCGACGGACCGCACGGCGCCAGGCCGCCCCGCGACGGACCGTACGGTGACGGACCGCGTGGCGGCGGACCGCGCGGCGGCCACGGCAGACCGCGCGGTGCCCACGGCGGACGGTGCGGCGGTCGACGTGACCACCGCCGGTCTGCCCGCCTGGCTCGACCCCGTGGCCGAGGCCGCCCGCAGCGTCCGCCCGCACCAGCTCAGCCGCTTCCTGCCGCCCAAGAGCGGCGCGGGCAGGCAGTCCGCCGTCCTGGTCCTGTTCGGCGAGGGCGCACGCGGCCCCGAGCTGCTGCTGATGGAGCGCTCCGGCACCCTCCGCTCCCACGCCGGCCAGCCCTCCTTCCCCGGCGGCGCGCTCGACCCGGAGGACGGCGACCAGGCCACCACCGGTCCGCTGCGCGCCGCGCTCCGCGAGGCCGAGGAGGAGACCGGGCTCGACCCCCGGGGCGTCCAGCTCTTCGGCGTGCTGCCCCGGCTCTACATCCCGGTCAGCGGCTTCGTCGTGACGCCCGTCCTCGGCTGGTGGCGTGCGCCCACCCCGGTCGGGGTAGTGGACCCGGCGGAGACGGCCCGGGTCTTCACCGTTCCCGTGGCGGATCTCACGGACCCGGCCAACCGGGCCATGGCCGTCCACCCGAGCGGGCACAGCGGCCCGGCCTTCCTGGTCGAATCGGCTCTGGTCTGGGGGTTCACCGCCGGAGTGATCGACCGGATCCTGCACTACGCGGGCTGGGAACGCCCGTGGGACCGGGAGAGACACGTGCCGCTCGACTGGCGCGCATGACACCCTTGCTGTCCTGCTGCGCTGGACCGGGCCCGGCCCGGACCCCGTCACCCCCGACGGGCCAGGTGACGAAACTGCGAGGCTATTGACGGTGAACGTGCTGGACATCCTGCTGCTGCTCGCCGCCGTATGGTTCGCGGTCATCGGCTACCGACAGGGTTTCGTCGTCGGCATCCTGTCGGTGATCGGCTTCATCGGCGGCGGTCTCATCGCCGTCTACCTGCTCCCGATCATCTGGGACCGGGTGACCGAGGGGGCGGAGGTCTCCACCGCGACCGCCATCGGGGCCGTCGTCGTCGTGATCGTCTGCGCCTCGATCGGCCAGGCCTTCACCACCCACCTGGGCAACAAGCTCCGCAGACACATCACCTGGTCGCCCGCCCGCGCACTGGACGCCACCGGCGGTGCCCTGGTCAACGTGGTGGCCATGCTGCTGGTCGCCTGGCTGATCGCCCTGCCGCTGGCCCGCACCTCGCTGCCGACCCTCGGCAAGGAGGTCCGCAACTCCTCGGTCCTCCTCGGGATCTCCCGGGTGATGCCCCAACAGGCGCCGCCGTGGTTCCGGGACTTCTCCTCCGTCCTCGCGCAGAACGGCTTCCCGCAGGTCTTCAGCCCCTTCGCCAACGAGCCGATCACCGACGTCCAGCCCCCGGACCCGGCCCTCGTGGGCAGCCCGGTCGCCGCCCGCGCCAAGAAGTCGATCGTCAAGGTCGTGGGTACGGCCCCGAGCTGCGGCAAGGTCCTCGAAGGCACCGGCTTCGTCTTCTCCGAGCGCCGCGTGATGACCAACGCCCACGTCGTCGGCGGTGTCGACGAGCCCACCGTCCAGATCGGCGGCGAGGGCAGGCTGTACGACGCCAAGGTGGTCCTCTACGACTGGCAGCGCGACATCGCGGTCCTGGACGTCCCCGACCTCCGTGCCACGCCCCTGGAGTTCACCGGCGACGACGCGAGGACCGGCGACAGCGCGATCGTCGCGGGCTTCCCGGAGAACGGCGCCTACGACGTGCGCTCCGCCCGTGTCCGCGCCCGTATCGACGCCAACGGCCCCGACATCTACCAGCGCGGCACCGTCGTGCGCGACGTCTACTCCCTCTACGCGACCGTCCGCCAGGGCAACTCGGGCGGCCCGCTGCTCACCCCGGACGGAAAGGTGTACGGGGTGGTGTTCGCCAAGTCGCTCGACGACCCGGACACCGGTTACGCGCTCACGGCCGACGAGATCCGCGAGGACATCGAGATCGGCCGCACGGCCAATCAGCAGGTCGACAGCCAGGGCTGCGCCCTCTGAGGCCGGCTGCGGGGCCCCGAGGCCGGTCACGGACGCTCCGGAACCCATGAAGACCCCCGCCGGCCGGTGTGCGCCGATCGGCGGGGGTGGGGTTGTCAGGAGATACCGGAGAGGTCAGCTGCGGGTGTGGCGCAGCCGCGCCGAGACCCAGCGGGCCCGACGGCGGAGGATGCGCGAGATCCCGAGCCGGTGTTTCCCGGGCTGGTGAGCCCCGGGCCGGTGATGATGAAGGTCCTGCACTTCGTGCACCCGGCCCAGAGGGCCGCCCCCCTCATGAGTGCTCGCACCGGCTGCGGCGGTGGAGCGGCGGTTGCGTGCTTCGTCAGTGAAGTCGTGCGTCCAGCCCATACCCCGACGTCTGCCCGTGACCCAAGGTCGGTAATCGTGCGCGAGTCAGCCAATTGGCTTATGCGGCAGGCAAGTGGCCGTTCGTCGGACAGCTGTGCCCCGGGCGGGTGCGCGGCTACCGGTCGGGCTCGGGATCCTTGAGCCAGTTGATGAGTTCGGTGGAGAAGCCGATCGGATCCTCCTCGTGGGGGAAGTGACCGACACCGTCGAAAAGTCGCCACCGGTAGGGCGCCTCGACGTACTGCCCCGACCCCGCCGAACTCCGGGTCCGGACCGCCGGATCGAGTGACCCGTGCAGGTGCAGTGTGGGGACGCGGACGGGCCGCTTCATCCGCCGGTTGAACTGGACCCCGTCGGGACGAGCCATCGAGCGGACCATCCAGCGGTACGGCTCGATCGAACAGTGGGCGGTCGAGGGGATGCTCATGGCCCGCCGGTAGACGGCGAGGGTCTCCTCGTCGGGGAACTCCGGGTTCCGGGGTCCGGCCCACTCCTCGACCAGCCTCCCCACCAGGGCGGCGTCGTCCGCGACGAGCTGACGTTCCGGCAGCCAGGGGCGCTGGAAGCCCCAGATGTACGAGCCCGCCCGGGACTGCGCGAAGTCCGACAGCATCGAGGAGCGCCAGCGGCGTGGGTGCGGCATGGAGGAGACGGCGAGCCGGCGCACCAGCTTGGGCCGCATCACCGCGGCCGTCCAGGCGAGGTAGCCGCCCAGATCGTGGCCGACCAGGGCCGCGTCCGGCTCACCGAGGGAGCGGATCACCCCGGTGACGTCGAGCGCCAGGTTGGCGGGGTCGTAACCGCGGGGCGTCCGGTCGCTGCCGCCCACCCCGCGCAGGTCCATCGCGACGGCCCGGAAGCCCGCCTCCGCGAGGGCGGGCAGCTGGTGGCGCCAGGTCCACCAGAACTGCGGGAACCCGTGCAGCAGCAGGACCAGCGGCCCCTCGCCCATCTCGGCGATGTGGAACCGCGCCCCGTTGGCCGCCACATCGCGGTGGGTCCAGGGGCCGTCGAGCCGTACGGGGCCTCCGGCACCGGCCGGGCCGGCCGGACTCGTCGATGAGCCCGCCGGGGCGGCCGGGCCCGGCGGGCGCACCGCACCCGCCGGGCCGAATGCGCTGGAATCGGGAACCGTCATGTGGACGAGCGTGCCACAGAGCCGGCCTTGTCCCCGCCCGGCAGGCTCTCGACGCCCTTGCCCGCCGCGAGGCTGGAGCCGGAACGCCGCAGGATCGCGTCGGCCTCGATCGCCGGGCGCGGGTGCGGCTTGGCGTTCTGCAGGACGGCCGCGGTCTGCTTGGCGGAGGCGATGGACTTCTCCGGCGGCTTGATCTTCTTGAACTTCCGCAGCCCGATGAAGCCGATCAGGGCCGCCAGCAGGATGAAGGCGCCCGCCACGATCAGGAACGACCAGGCCAGGCCCAGGCCCAGGTTGTGGATCCCGTACGCCGCCGCGAAGCTCAGCATCGGCATCGTGAAGAGGAGCAGCACCCCCGCCGCGATGAACGCGGCGCTGCCGATCACCCCGCGCTTGACGTCCTGGCGCACCTCCGCCTTCGCCAGGGCGATCTCGTCGTGCACCAGCGCGGACATCTCGGCCGTCGCCGCGGCGACCAACTGCCCGATGCTGCGGTCCGTGCTGCCCGCGTAGTTGCCGGGGTCGCTCATCCCTGACTCCCTCTCCGTCTTCGACACATCCGATGTCAGATCATGCCGGACTCTCCGGTCCGTTGCCCGCCGCCCCGGCCT
Source organism: Streptomyces araujoniae (assembly GCF_050871195.1). Taxonomy (NCBI): domain Bacteria; kingdom Bacillati; phylum Actinomycetota; class Actinomycetes; order Kitasatosporales; family Streptomycetaceae; genus Streptomyces; species Streptomyces araujoniae. The sequence continues at coordinate 3,473,673 of NZ_CP194070.1, read as the reverse complement.
GTTCGGCGCGACGGCGGTGCTCGGCCGCCTTCTCCTCGTGGATCGCGGCCATCCGCAGGTGGTACCCGGGATCGTCCTGTTCATAGATGTCGGGCACCCCGGAACCGTCCTCGTCCCGCTCCTCGGCGTCGTAGAGGGAGCGGTACCGGCGCACGCGCATCCTGAGCAGGACGCAGGCGAACAGGGCCGCTGTGAGCGAGCCGATGAGGACGGCGGCCTTGATCTCGTTGGTCATCTCCGCGTCGTCCGTGAACGCCAGCTCGCCGATCAGCAGGGAGACGGTGAAGCCGATGCCCGCCAGCGAGGCGAGGGCGAGCACGTCGGCCCAGGCCAGGTCCTTGTTCAGCTCGGCTCTGGTGAAGCGGGCGGCGAGATACGTACCGCCGAAGATACCGACGGTCTTGCCGACGACGAGTCCGAGGACCACGCCGAGGGTCTCGGGCCGGGTGAAGACGCCCGCGAGGGCTTCTCCGTTCATGGACACGCCTGCCGCGAACAGCGCGAACAGCGGCACGGCCAACCCGGCCGACACCGGCCGGACCAGGTGCTCGATGTGCTCCCCCGGGGAGCGCTTCTCGCCCTCCCTGCGTGTGCAGCGCAGCATCAGGCCCATGGCGACGCCGGCGATGGTGGCATGGACGCCGCTGTTGTACATCAGGCCCCAGATGGCCAGGGCGAGGGGAACGTACACGTACCAGCCGCGGACCTCGAAGCGCAGCAGCAGGTAGAAGACTCCCAGCCCGGCCAGGGCGCCGCCCAGGGCCAGGAAGTTCAGATCCGACGTGAAGAAGACCGCGATGATCAGGATGGCGAAGAGGTCGTCGACGACGGCCAGGGTGAGCAGGAAGGCGCGCAGCGCGGACGGCAGCGAGGTGCCGATCACCGCGAGGACGGCCAGGGCGAAGGCGATGTCGGTGGCGGTGGGCACGGCCCAGCCGGCGAGGGAACCGCCGCCGACCACCGCGGTGAGCGTGTAGACCAGGGCCGGGACCGCCATGCCGCAGATGGCCGCCACCACGGGCAGGGCGGCGGCCTTCGGGTCACGGAGCTCGCCGGCGACCAGCTCTCGCTTCAGTTCGACGCCCGCCACGAAGAAGAAGACGGCGAGCATCCCGTCCGCTGCCCAGTGCGCCACGGAGAGGTCCAGGCCGAGGAAGCCTGGGCCGAAATGGAAACCGCCGACCGCTTCGTACGAGCTGCCGAAGGTGTTGGCCCAGATGAGCGCGGCCACGGCGGCGACCAGGAGCAGCACGCCGCCGACCGTCTCGGTGCGAAGGGCTTCGGCCACATAGCTCCGCTCCGGGAGCGGAAGCCGTCCGAGCAGGGTGCGCTGGGACGGGGGAGGGGTGGGAGTGGGGCTGGGCGGGGCCACGAAGGGATCCTCCGAATCGGAATGGCGAAAACGGCACGGCTGATGACACGTGCCGACCAGACTTCCCGGCGCCCCTGTGGATATCTGTATGACGTTATGGCTGGAAGCGCCCACTCTACCTGGGGTGCTGCCAGTGACTACCGGTGATCATCCACTACCCGGTGACCGCCTGGGCAGACGCCGATGGGCACCCGGCGTGCGGCCGGGTGCCCATCGGAACCGTACGGGAGAGAGCTGTCAGTCCTCGGAGGGTGCCGACGGCAGCTGCGTGGTGATCAGGTCCATCACCGAGGAGTCGGTGAGCGTGGTGACGTCGCCCAGCTCGCGGTTCTCGGCGACGTCGCGCAGCAGGCGGCGCATGATCTTGCCGGAACGGGTCTTGGGCAGCTCGGCCACCGGCAGGACGCGCTTGGGTTTCGCGATCGGCCCGAGCGTGGCCCCGACGTGGTTGCGCAGCTCCGCGACCAGCTCGTCGGAGGCGGTCGCACTGCCGCGCAGGATCACGAACGCGACGATCGCCTGGCCGGTCGTCTCGTCGGCCGCGCCGACCACGGCCGCCTCGGCCACCGACGGGTGCGAGACGAGCGCCGACTCGACCTCGGTGGTCGAGATGTTGTGGCCCGACACGAGCATGACGTCGTCGACCCGGCCGAGCAGCCAGACGTCGCCGTCCTCGTCCTTCTTGGCGCCGTCGCCCGCGAAGTACTTGCCCTCGAAACGCGACCAGTAGGTGTCGAGGAACCGCTGGTCGTCGCCCCAGATGGTGCGGAGCATCGACGGCCACGGCTCGGTGAGGACCAGGTAGCCGCCCCCGCCGTTGGGCACCTCGTTGGCCTCGTCGTCCACGACGGTGGCCGCGATGCCCGGCAGGGCGCGCTGGGCGCTGCCCGGCTTGGTCTCGGTGACGCCCGGCAGCGGCGAGATCATCATCGCGCCGGTCTCGGTCTGCCACCAGGTGTCCACGATCGGGCACTTGTCGGCGCCGATGTTCTTGCGGTACCACATCCACGCCTCGGGGTTGATCGGCTCACCGACCGAACCGAGGACCCGGAGGCTGCTCAGGTCGAACTTGGCGGGGATGTCGTCTCCCCACTTCATGAACGTACGGATCGCGGTCGGCGCGGTGTAGAGGATCGTGACGCCGTACTTCTGCACGATCTCCCAGAAGCGCCCCTGGTGCGGGGTGTCGGGCGTGCCCTCGTACATGACCTGGGTCGCGCCGTTGGCCAGCGGCCCGTAGACGATGTACGAGTGGCCGGTCACCCAGCCGACGTCGGCGGTGCACCAGTAGACGTCGCTCGAAGGCTTGAGGTCGAAGACCGCGTGGTGCGTGTACGCCGCCTGGGTGAGGTAGCCGCCGGAGGTGTGCAGGATGCCCTTGGGCTTACCCGTCGTGCCCGAGGTGTAGAGGATGAAGAGCGGCTGCTCCGCCTCGAACGCCTCGGGGGTGTGCTCGGCGGACTGGCGGCCGGTGATCTCGTGCCACCAGACGTCCCGGCCCTCGGTCCAGGCGGTGTCCTGACCGGTGCGGCGGACGACGAGGACGTGCTCGACGCTCTCGATACGGGAGACGGCGTCGTCGACCGCCGGCTTGAGCGCGGAGGGCTTGCCCCGGCGGTAGCCACCGTCGGCGGTGATGACGACCTTGGCGTCCGCGTCCTGGATGCGGGTGGCGATGGCGTCGGCGGAGAAGCCGCCGAAGACCACCGAGTGCGTGGCGCCGATGCGGGCACAGGCCAGCATCGCGACGGCGGCCTCGGGGATCATCGGGAGGTAGACGGCGACCCGGTCGCCCTTGGCGACGCCCAGCTCGGTCAGGGCGTTGGCGGCGCGGGAGACCTCGTCCTTCAGCTCCGCGTAGGTGATGGCGCGGCTGTCGCCGGGCTCGCCCTCGAAGTGGATGGCGACCCGGTCGCCGTTGCCCGCCTCGACGTGGCGGTCGACGCAGTTGTACGCGACGTTCAGCGTGCCGTCCGCGAACCACTTCGCGAAGGGCGGGTTGCTCCAGTCGAGGGTCTCGGTCGGCTCGGTGGCCCACGTCAGGCGGCGGGCCTGCTCGGCCCAGAAGCCCAGCCGGTCCGCCTCGGCCTGCTCGTACGCCGCTGCGGTGACGTTGGCGTTGGCGGCCAGCTCGGCAGGCGGAGCGAACTTCCGCTCTTCCCGAAGCAGGTTGGCCAGGCTCTCGTTGCTCACGACTTCTCCCAGTCCCAGGGTGTCCGTTGTGTCCCGGGGCATAGCTCATCAGGCGCGGGGCCGGGTGACAAGTGTCTGCCGGGAATTGGTTTAGACCTGTGTCTTCGTGTATGGAAGCATGATCCCGCTCCGCTGGTCAGGACGGCTTTACGACGTGTGTTCACGGCGTGTGGCGCAAAGTCGCCCTGTCGGATTTCCCTGCTGTTGTCGGGTGTGCGGCGTGGAGGTGTCCGGTGCAGGGGGTGTCCGCTCGCGGAGTGGGGTCATCAGGTTCCACGGACCCGGGGGCTGTCCGGTTCAGACGGTGGATCAGGCCGTGGTGCAGGTGGTGGGGCGGGTGGCGGGTCGGGCGGTGGTGAAGGTGGCGGGGCGGGGGGTGGTGGGCTCCGGTTCTTCCGTGCCGACCCGGTCGAAGACGTCGTCCCGGCCCGTTCTGGAGCCGCCCCCCTCGGTCAGCAGATACGCCTGCGCCTCACCGACGTGGAAGTACATGCCGTGCAACTGGAGCGTCCCTTCGGCGAGCCGCCGCGCCACGGCCTCGTGCGCCCGTAGATGCTCCAACTGCTGGACCACATGAGTGAGACAGAGCTGCTCGACCTCGTCGGCGGGCAGCCGGCCGGAGAGCCGCGGCCGGGAGTGACGGCGTGACGCCATCCGCTCCAGGCTCGGCAGACCGTGCCGCAGCCATCGCCACAGCGGGGTGCGCGGCGCGTCCGGACCGGCCTCCGGCTCGCCCCTGAGCAGCGCCTGCATGGCACCGCAGCCGGAGTGCCCGCAGACGGTGATGGACTCGACCCGCAGCACCTCCACCGCGTACTCGATCGCGGCGGCCACCGAGTCGTCGCCGCTGGTGGCGGGCGTGGCGGGGATGGCCGGGGTGTCGGTGGACGGAGAGCCGGTGGGCGGGGCGCCGGGTGGGGGCACGAGGTTGCCGACGTTGCGCACGGTGAAGAGGTCGCCGGGCCCGCTGGCGGTGATCATGCTGGTGACCAGGCGGGAGTCGGCGCAGGTGATGAAGAGCTGCGAGGGGCTTTGCCCTTCGGAGGCGAGCCGGGCCAACTCGTCGCGGACCAGGGGCGCGGTGTTCCGCTGGAACGAACTCAGGCCGCTGAGTAGGCGATGGGTGCTCTCAGGGCTTGTGGTGTCCGGTGCGGGGCCGGGCGCGGAGGTGACCGCTTCGGTGATGCCGGTCCCGGTGCTGGCGCTGCTGGTGTGGGTGCTCGTGCCGTGGGTGGGTCCTGCGGGGTGGTCGTGGCAGTGGTGGTTGCGCCAGGGGGTCCAGGGGCGGCAGCACGAGTGGGCCGCTGCGGCGGTCGGCGCGGTGGCGGCGACGTCATCGGGTCGGCCGGGGAGGGTGATGCTGCCGCCGGGTCGACCGGCGGGGGCGAACGTGCCGCCGGACCGGTCGGTCAGGGCCACACTGCCGCCCTGGGTGATCTGTGCGCCGCGCCATGCCTGGATCGCCTCGTGGGCGGCATGGTCCACGAAGGACACGTCCAGTTCGACGGCCGCGTCGGCACCTGGTGGCAGCTGTCCGAGAGCCCGGGTGAGCCGGGGGACGGACAGGAAGGTCAACTGGCCGCGGACGGTGACCACATGGCGTCCGTCCTGCTCGCTCACGGTGATCTTCGTACGGCCCGACCGCCGCAGTGAGACGACCATGGCAACCGTCAGCCCGAGCGCGACCCCCGCCGGCGCGCCGAAGCCGATGACCCCGAGGGCCGCGGCCACCGACCCGGCCTCCAGTGGGGCGCCCGCGGCGAGGGAAAGGCCGAGCGCCATCGGGACGGCGATGAGGAAGACGGTGATGGAGGCGGACACGTCCGCGCCCGCGATGCGTGAACGGAGGCGGGGCGGTCGCCCGGGCGACGGGTGAGGGGTGCCGCGGGACGCGCTGTCATGCCGAGTGGGGGCGTGGGCCGACACGTTCCTCCTCCCCTGGGACGCGGTGCTTAGCAGTGGAATCCTCAACTCTCGGTAAATGAATGGTAATGGAGAGTAAAGTTCAGTGGTTCGCATATGCGGCATTTAGGTCATCACGTCACTCCTTCAAGTGAATAGGCAGCTTTTCATTCGGCCTGTCGCCCTTCTCCCCGCCGAGGCGCGTGCGAGTTTGACCGCGCCGTGTCGGCACTCGACGCAAACAGAGCTGCAGGGAAGAGGTGGGCGGATGATGGCCGCCACGAAGAGGATCGCCTTGGGCGTGATGACCACGGTGCTGGTCGCCGTACTCGCGGGCTGTTCCGGTGCGGGATCCGGCAGTTCCGCGTCCGAGGGTGCCGGTGCGGGAGCCGAGAAGGGGGCCCACGGCGCGAAGGAGAACGCTCCGGAGGCCGCCCCCAAGGGAGCCGTCAAGCTCATCGGTGACGGCTCCACCGCCTTCACCGGAGTCCAGCCGAACATGCCGGCCGTCCAGCGCCTGGCACCCGGTCAGAAGCCCCCGCAGTTCGTCGTGTTCTCCTGGGACGGCGCCGGAGAAGACAGCCAGAAGCTCTTCTCCCACTTCCGGAGCGTCGGCAAGAAGTACGACGCGAAAATGACGTACTTCCTCAGCGGTGTGTATCTGCTGCCTGAAGAGAAACGATCCCTCTACGCCCCGCCGCAGCACGCGGCCGGCCGGTCCGACATCGGCTTCAACGACACCGACGGCATCCGAGACACCCTCGCCGAACTGCGCGCCGCCTGGAAGGACGGCAACGAGATCGGCACCCACTTCAACGGCCACTTCTGCGGCAAGGACGGCGGAGTGGGCACCTGGTCCGTCGAGGAGTGGAAGAGCGAGATCAGTCAGGCGAAAGCTTTCGTCAAGAACTGGAAGACCAACGCTCCCGAGCTGAAGAACGAGGCGCCGCTCCCCTTCGACTACGACCAGGAACTGGTCGGCGCCCGCACCCCCTGCCTCGAGGGCCAGAAGAACATGGTCGCCGCGGCCCGGACCATGGGCTTCCGCTACGACTCCAGCGGCGTCGGCAACCAGGTCTGGCCCAAGAAGAAGGACGGCGTCTGGGACATCCCGCTCCAGCTCGTCCCGATGCCCGGCCGTGCCTTCGAGACCCTCTCGATGGACTACAACTTCATGGTCAACCAGTCCGGCACGAAGACCCAGGGCGACCCCTCCCAGCACGCGTACTGGGGCAACCAGATGCGCGACGGCCTCCTCCAGGCCTTCGACCGCTCGTACAACGGCAACCGGGCGCCGCTGATCATCGGCAACCACTTCGAGTCCTGGAACGGCGGCACCTACATGCGCGCCATCGAGGAGACCATCGCGAAGGTGTGCACCAAGAAGGACGTGCGCTGCGTGACCTTCCGGCAGCTCGCGGACTGGCTGGACGCGCAGGACTCGCAGGCGCTGGCCAAGCTCACCACCCTCGGCGTCGGCGAAGCGCCCAAGCAGGGGTGGAAGACCTTCCTGGGTGCCCAGGCCGCCGCTGCTCAGCAGGGTGAGAAGGACAAGGCGGCCGGACCGGAGGCCGCGGAGCCGGCGCCCCGTAACGCGGGCTGACCGACCGCCCCCGCGCTGCCCTGTGCCGTACAGGCCCGCGCCCTTCCCGGGCCGCGCCGGTGCCGGTGCGACGGCACCGGCACCGTGACGATGCCGTGCCGACGCGGTGACGCCGCCACGGTCGCACCTCCCGTCCCCCTCTGACTGCGGTCGTCGGGGGCGGGAGGTGCGCGTGGTGCAGACCCGTCGATGCAACGGCCGGATGTCCGGCCGGGCGGTCGGCGTTCCGTCAGACGGCCGCGGGGACGGACGCCTCCGTACGCGGTTCACCGAGGACGAAGGAGGGGTCGACCTGGGCGGCCAGGTCGGCGCCCGTCTTCTCGTTGCCCCAGCTCTCCGCGTTCTTCAGGTGGAAGTGCACCATCTGCCGCGTGTAGCGCTCCCAGTCACGCAGCTCGTACGAGTCCTCGGCGGCGTCCTGGAGGGCCTGGAGTGCCATCCGGTTGTCCGCCTCCAGCAGTTCGAACCGTGATGGCCGCCCCTTCTCCATGGACCGCACCCAGTCGGAGTGCCCCACCCCGATCAGCAGGTCGTCGCCGACCTCCGCGCGCAGGAAGTCCAGGTCGTCCTGGCCCTGCACCTTGTTGCCGACGACCTTCAGTGCGACGCCGAAGTCCCGCGCGTACTCCTTGTACTGGCGGTACACCGACACCCCCTTCCGGGTCGGCTCCGCGACCAGGAACGTCATGTCGAAGCGCGTGAACATCCCCGAGGCGAACGAGTCCGACCCCGCCGTCATGTCCACCACGACGTACTCGTCCGGGCCGTCGACCAGGTGGTTGAGGCAGAGTTCGACTGCCCCGACCTTGGAGTGGTAGCAGGCCACCCCGAGGTCGGACTCCGTGAACGGGCCGGTGGCCATCAGCCGGATCTCCCCGTCGTCGAGCCGGACCGTACGCGCGCAGGCGTCGAAGACCGGGTTGTCCTCGCGGACCCGCAGCAGCCGGGAGCCCTCGCCGGGGGGAGTCGTCTTGATCATCGTCTCGGCGGAGGCGATACGGGGGTTGGTGCCGCGCAGATGGTCCTTGATGAGGGGGAGGTGCGCCCCCATGGCGGGCAGCGCGGCGGCCTCCGCCTCGTCGAGACCGAGGGCGGCCCCCAGATGCTGGTTGATATCGGCGTCGACGGCGATGACGTGGGCTTCGTTGGCGGCGAGGTGGCGGATGAAGAGCGAGGACAGCGTGGTCTTTCCGCTGCCGCCCTTCCCGACGAAAGCGATCTTCATGTTCACCTAGGGTAGTGGGTCGATCGCTTTGCGCTGTCGATGTTCGTGAAGATGGCCACTTGGGCGCGGTCCGGGTGCAGGGGGCGCGTAGCCTCGCTACTTATGAGTACGACTCCCTCGGATCCGCTCGCCACGCTCGGTTCTCTGCCCGGAGTGCCTGATGCCGTGGACTCCGTACGCAAGGCCGTCGACCGGGTCTACGGCCACCGCGTCATGCGCCGCCGCAGCAACGAGGTCACCGCCGAAGCCGCGCTGCGGGGCTCCCGGGGGTCGGCCGCGCTCGCCGGTGCCGACTGGAACCTGGAGGAGGTGCGCCGGCGCACCGACTTCAGCGGTGAGGCCGAGGCGCGTACGGTCGGCGCCGCGCTGAGGCTCACCGCCGAGGCCGGTCAACTCCTCTCCATCTGGCGGCAGTCGCCGCTGCGGGTGCTGGCGCGGCTCCACCTGGTGGCGGCCGGGGGTGCCGCGCCGGACGACGCCGTCGGCCGTCCGCGGCTGGCCGGCGAGACGGTGGACGAGCCGCTGATCGAGGGGCCGCTCCCCAGTGCCGACGAGGTGGCCGGGCGGCTCGAAGGGCTCTCCCGGCTCATCATCGCGGGAACCACGGCCCCCGCACTGGTGACGGCCGCGGTGGTGCACGGCGAGTTGCTGGCGCTGCGCCCCTTCGGTTCGCACAACGGCCTGGTGGCGCGTACGGCCGAGCGCATCGTGCTGATCGGCAGCGGACTGGACCCGAAGTCCATCTGTCCGGCCGAGGTGGGCCACGCGGAACAAGGGCGCGCGGCGTACGTCGCGGCGTTCGAGGGGTACACGGCCGGGACCCCGGAGGGCCTGGCGGCGTGGATCGCGCACTGCGGGCGCTCGGTCGAGCTGGGTGTGCGCGAGTCGACGGCGGTCTGCGAGGCCCTGCAGCGCGGCGCCGCGTAGGCGCCCCCCGGAGCGGGCGGCAGGCGGCGGGCTGTGCGGGTCGGGAAAGGGTTGCGGCGGTACCGCACTGCGGTACCGCCGCTGGCACGTCCGCCCAGTTACCAAGCGTCCTCGTGAATTGCCCATCAGGTCGGGTGCTTTGCCCGTCACCTGGTGCGGCTGGCCCGTAATCGACGGGTCGACGTCGCGTGGGTGCTCGGCTTTCGTGCTCGGTCCGTGGGGCCGTCACTGCGTAAACAGGTCATCCTCCCGGATGTCCTTGGTCTCGCGGGCCGTTGACTCCTTTGTACTCCAGGGCCGAGTGAAGCGAAAGCCCTGGCCGGACTTCTTTACTTTTAGGTTCAATCAAGAGCGAATCGGACGCTGCTGTCCGATAGTGCTGCTCGGGGGCGTGACTGCTCCGTCGCAGGCTCTGTCGTGGGCCGGTTCAGCCGGGCAGTGCCGCGGTGCGTCGGCGGCTGGCGTACCAGACCAGCCCCGCCGTGACGGCTGCGGCCCCGACCGCGGCGGCGGCCACGAGTGCCGGTCGCGGCGGCATCGAGAAGGCGGGCAGCCGCTGCTTCAGTCGGACCGGGCGGTTGAAGACGAGAATCGGCCACTCGCGAAGGGTCGCTTCGCGGCGCAGCGCGCGGTCGGGATTGACCGCGTGCGGGTGGCCGACCGCTTCCAGCATCGGTACGTCGGTCGCCGAGTCGCTGTAGGCGTAGCAGCGTGAGAGGTCGTACCCCTCCGACACCGCGAGCGCCCGGACCGCCTCGGCCTTGGTCGGCCCGTAGGCGTAGTACTCGATCTCTCCCGTGAAGCAGCCGTCGTCACCGACGACCATGCGCGTGGCGACGACGCGGTCGGCGCCCAGCAGTTCGCCGATCGGTTCGACGACCTCCGCGCCGGAGGTCGAGACGATGACCACGTCACGGCCGGCCGTGTGATGCTCCTCGATGAGGGTGGCCGCCTCGTCGTAGATGATCGGGTCGATCAGGTCGTGCAGGGTCTCGGCGACGATCTCCCTGACCTGCTGGACGTTCCATCCCTTGCAGAGGGCGGAGAGGTAGGCACGCATCTTCTCCATCTGCTCGTGATCGGCGCCCCCGGCCAGGAACACGAACTGTGTGTACGCGGTGCGCAGTACGGCGCGGCGGTTGATCAGCCCGCCTTGGTAGAAGGACTTGCTGAAGGTCAGCGTCGAAGACTTCGCAATGACCGTCTTGTCCAGGTCAAAGAAGGCTGCTGTGCGCGGCGAGAAGCAGTTTTCCACAACGCTGAGCATAGGGGCCCGCCATTCGGCGTAAAATCCGGCGCGTGGGTTTGCCTGAGAAGGCCCTCGGGTACACCATGGAAGTCACGGATCGTTCGCGACCGTGCTAACCCCGGTCCGGCTCCTCCCCCCCCGAGTCGGCCGTGGGGACGACCCCCGCTCTCCCCCCCGGCGGGGGTCGTCGCATGTCCGGATGCGTTTCCGATTCCCGGGCCCAGCGTTTCCCTCCCTTCCGGGCCTGATGAGCCCGCTCTTGCGACGCGATGGCGCCGACTCCGTCTCGTCACAGTGTGTAGCAGCGGCGCTGCGCTCCGGAAGTCGCTGGTTCGGGTGACGGAGATATTCACAACGCCGAAGTTGTCCACAGTTTTGGAGCAAGATCCACATCTTTTTCCGGGGTGCTGCACGTTGATTCCTCCCGCGAAGTCCGCGGGTACCGGAATCGCGCATCTCGGAAACGCTCCGAGATCGCCGCGAACCGCACTGGACGGGCAGTGAGAAGGGGGCGGAGATCGTGGCTGGATCCCTTGCGCGAGAAGGGCTGACGGTCGCCGGAGGGCGACGCGGCGGGCCGCTGATCGTGACGGAGGACATGGAGTTGCTCGACGACCTGCTGCGGCTCTGCGCGGCCGCCGGGGCGGAGCCGGAGGTCCATCACGGGCCGCCCGAGCAGCCCGGGCGGCGTGGCGGCTGGGAGCAGGCCCCGATGGTCCTGGTGGGCGACGACGCGGCCGCGCGGTGTCGCGGGGCTGCCCGCAGAAGGGGGGTGATGCTGGTCGGGCGGGACCAGGACGACCCGGACGTCTGGCGACGGGCGGTCGAGATCGGGGCCGAATACGTGCTGCGGCTGCCGGAGGCGGAGGGCTGGCTCGTCGACCAGATCGCCAATGCGGCCGAGGGCGTCGGCCAGCCGGCGCTCACCGTCGGGGTGATCGGCGGACGGGGCGGCTCCGGCGCATCGACGCTGGCCTGCGCCCTCGCCGTCAGCGCCGCGAGGGCCGGACGGCGGACGATGCTGATCGACGCGGACCCGCTGGGGGGCGGCATCGACGTCCTGCTCGGCGGGGAACGGGCAGAAGGCATGAGGTGGCCTGATTTCGCCCACTCGAAGGGGCGGCTCGGCGGCGGGGCGCTGGAGGACTCCCTGCCCGCGCTCCACGGACTGCGGGTGCTGAGCTGGGGCCGCGACGAGGAGACGGCCATCGCGCCCCAGGCCGTCCAGGCGGTCCTGGCCGCCGCGCGCAGGCTGGGTGGCGCGGTGGTCGTGGATCTGCCACGCCGGGTGGACGAGGGCGTCGCGGAAGCCCTGGCCCAGCTCGACCTGGGCCTGCTCGTCGTGCCGGGCGAGCTGAGGGCGGTCGCGGCGGCGAAACGTGTGGCGTCCACGGTTCGCACGGTGCTGGACGACGTGCGGGTGGTGGCCCGGGGACCGTACGCGGCCGGTCTGGACGAACGCTGGGTCGCCCAAGCTCTCGGTCTGCCACTCATCGGTGAACTGCCTCTGGAACCCGGCCTCCTGGCCGCCCAGGACAGCGGGACACCACCCGGAGGCAGCGCCCGGGGTCCACTGGCCCGCTTCTGCGCGGAGTTCTGGGAGCAGGCGGAGGCAGCGGGCGGGCCCGGCTCCGCCGCCGCCCCGGCCGGGGGTGGGGCGCCATGACCGATGCGCTGCTCGACGCCGTGAGGCAACGGCTGGCGCGCAGTGGGGACGCGCCGACGCCCGCCGGAGTGGCGGCCGCGCTGCGGGCCCAGGGGCGGCTGCTGGGCGACACGGAGGTGCTCGGGGCGGCGGCCGAGCTGCGCGGTGAACTCGTCGGGACCGGAGTGCTGGAGCCGCTGCTCGCGGACCCCGAAGTGACCGATGTGCTGGTGTCCGCGCCCGACCGGGTGTGGGTGGACCGGGGAGGCGGCCTGCAGCTGACCGGCATCACCTTCGCGGACGCCGCGGCGGTGCGGCGGCTGGCCCAGCGGCTCGCTGCGGTGGCGGGCCGACGCCTGGACGACGCCCGGCCGTGGGTGGACGCCCGCCTCCCGGACGGGACGCGGATGCACGCCGTGCTGCCCCCGGTCTCCGTCGGCTCGACCTGTCTCTCCCTGCGGGTGGTGCGCCCGCGGGCGTTCTCCCTGGCTGAGCTGGTGGCGGCCGGGACCGTTCCGCCCGGTGGCGACCGGATCCTGCGCGCCATGGTGCAGGCCCGTCTCTCCTACCTGATCAGCGGAGGCACCGGAGCGGGCAAGACGACGCTCCTCGCCAGCCTGCTGGGCGCCGTCGGCGCGGACGAACGGATCGTGCTCGCCGAGGACTCCGCGGAACTGCGCCCCGACCACCCCCATGTGGTGCGCCTGGAGTCCCGCCCCGCCAACCAGGAGGGCGCGGGCCGGGTCACCCTCCGAGATCTCGTACGCCAGGCGCTGCGGATGCGTCCCGACCGGCTGGTGGTGGGAGAGGTCAGAGGCGCTGAAGTGGCCCAATTGCTGGCCGCCCTGAACACCGGTCATGAAGGAGGCTGCGGCACGGTCCACGCCAACGCCGCCGAGCATGTGCCCGCCCGGCTGGAGGCGCTGGGGACCGCCGCCGGGCTGGACCGGACCGCCCTGCACAGCCAGTTGGCGGCAGCGCTCTCGGTGGTCGTCCACCTCGTACGGGACCGGGCGGGCCGACGCAGGATCGCCGACGTACACGTCCTCGAACGGGACGCGGCCGGGCTGGTGTTCACCGTGCCCGCCCTGAGCTGGGGTGCCGACGGCTTCGTCCAAGAGCGGGGCTGGGCGCGGCTGGAGTCGCTGATCGGGGGTGCGATGTGAACGGGGGAGTGCAGGGCTCCGCGATCCATCTGGCGGCCCTCTGCGCGGGTGTGGCGGTCTGGTTGGTCGCGATACGGGAGCCCGGGGTGCGGAGGGCGCGGGTCCTGTTCGTGGACGGGCCGGTCGAGCCGCGGCCGGGCTGGCGACCATGGCCTTCTCTGCTCAGGGCCCGGGAGCTGGCCGGAGAGCGGCGCGAGTGGTGGTGCGTCCCGGTCGCGGTGCTGCTTGCGGTGCTGGGGGAGTCGGTGCTGCCACTTCTCGCGGGCGCCGTGGCGGTGCCGTTGGTACGGAGGTGGCTGCGCGGTCGTGCCCGGCGGCGGCAGCGCGAGCGGGCGGCGGACACCGTGGCGGCGCTGTGCGGGGCCGTGGTGGGGGAACTGCGCGCCGGACAGGAGCCTGGCCAGGCCCTGTTGGCCGGATTGCGGGAGTGCGCGGCGGTGGAGCCGCAGGCCGGGGGCGGGCCGGGAGTCGGTGCGTGGCTCGGGGACGCGGAGGCCGCCGTGCTCGCGGCCGCCCGCTTCGGAGGTGATGTGCCCGCCGCGTTGCGGCGGGCGGCGGACGGGCCGGGGCTGGAGGGCCTGTCGGGGATGGCCGCGTGCTGGCGGGTGGCGGTGGACGGGGGCGCCGGGCTGGCGGCCGGGCTGGACCGCCTGGAGGCGGCGTTACGGGCCGACCGGCGCAGACGGGAGGAGTTACGGGCCCAGTTGGCAGGGGCCTGGTCCACCGTCGTGGTCCTGGCACTGCTGCCGGTAGCCGGTCTGGGGCTGGGCGCCGCGCTCGGGGCCGAGCCGTTGCGGGTGCTGCTCCACACGCCGGGCGGGCTGCTCTGCCTGGTGGTCGGAGGGTTTCTGGAGGCGGCCGGGCTCTTCTGGGCCGGCCGGATCGTGCGCGGAGGGGAGGCGCCGTGAGTGCAACCGCAGAAGTTCTCCACAGCCTGGGGATGCCGGTGGCGCTGGCGGGCGTCACGGCGCAGCTCGTCCTCGCCGTGACGGCACGGCACCGGGGACGAACGGTACGAGGCCGGGGCGCCGCGCTCCTGGACGCCACTCCGCTCCCGCGAGCCGGCTGGTGGTCCCCGGCGGCTGCCGGACGGGACCGGACGGGGAGCGGCGTCCGGGCGGGCGGGGGTGCACGAGCAGCGGGTGGGTCCGGGGCGGGTGGCGGCGCTGATGCCGGGCCCGGGCCCCGGGCTCGGAAACGTGCCCGTGTGAGCCTGTGGGGGGCTCCGGTGGGGGCCTGGCTGACCGGATGGGTCCTGTTCGGCGGCTTGCCGGGGTGTGCCGTCGGTTCGGCCGCGGCGTACGGGATGTGGCGCTGGCAGCGCTCCCGGCCCCGGGCGGGACCGGGCGGGACCCGGGAGGAGCAGGCCATGATCGCCGGGCAGCTTCCCCTGGCCGCCGATCTGCTGGCGGCCTGTGTCGCGGTCGGCGCCGGACCCCGCGAGGCGGCGGAGGCCGTCGGGGAGTCCATCGGCGGCCCGGTCGGAGACCTGCTCGCCCGCGCCGCTGCCGAGATCCGCCTGGGCGGGGAGCCCGCCGAGGCGTGGGGGCGGCTCGGGGAGATACCGGGCGCGGGCCCACTCGCCCGCTGCCTGCACCGGGCCGCCTCGACCGGGGCCCCGGCGGCAGAACCGGTGTCCCGGCTGGCCGAGGCGATGCGCGCCGAGCGGGCCGGTGCGGCCGTGGCGCGGGCTCAGAGGGCCGGGGTGTTGATCACCGCGCCGGTCGGGCTCTGCTTCCTGCCCGCCTTCCTGGCGGTCGGGGTGGCGCCGGTGATCATCGGCCTGGCCGGTGGGCTGCTGGCGGCGGGTTAGGCCGGTCCGGCTCTCGCCCGAGGGCGGGAGCCACTCTCAACATTCGTGATCCACAGGATCCATCCATGTCCATCGGGGGATGAAATGAACAAGAAGATCACAGAGCGAGCCGTCGGGACGATGGCAGGGTTCGCGCGGTGGGCGGCAAGGCTCGCGCGTTCGTCCGATCGCGGAATGACCACTTCCGAATACGCCGTCGGCACCATTGCGGCCTGTGCCTTCGCCGCCGTGCTCTACAAGGTGGTGAACAGCGGGCCGGTGCTGTCGGCGCTGCAATCCCTGGTCGAGGGCGCGCTCGATGCGAAGTTCTGAGGGCGGGACGGGCCAGGGGGCGGTTCGGCGGCACAGTCCGGCGGGGGCCCACGGCCGGAGGCGGGCGGGAGACCCGGGCCGCTTCCGGAGCCGGGACCGTGGCGCGGTGACGGCCGAGGCGGCCGTGGTGATCCCGGTGCTGGTGGCCTTCACCATGGCGTTGCTCTGGGCTCTGGTGGCGGCTGCGGACCAGATCCGGTGTGTGGACGCGGCACGGGCGGGGGCACGGGCAGCGGCACGTTCGGAGCCCGAGGCGGTGGTGCTGGCGGCGGCGAGGGACACAGCGCCCCGGCGGGCCCGGGTCGAGGTGGGGAGAGCGGGGGACCTGTGGCGCGTCCGGGTGGAGGCACCCACTCCGGGCCCCGCCGTGCTGTCCCTGACGCTGCGAGCCGAGGCAGTCGCCCTGGCCGAGGACACGGTGGGAGGTGTCGGCCATGACGTGGTTGACGTCGATGGGCCCTGAGCGCGGCGGGTATCGGTCACGCTGCCTCCGGCACTGGGCCCGCCTGAGCCCGAGGATTCGTCTGTGCCCAAAGACCCAACTGCGCCCAAGGGCCCAACTGTGCCCAAGGGCCCAACTGCGCCTAAGGACTCGCCTGCGCTCAGGGGCTCGCCTCCGCCGCCGTACCCGGCCCCGTATCCGGGACCCGCTCCACCACTGGGCCCGGCTCCGGACCATGCTCGGACGGTCGGCCGACAGGCGCTCCTGGGCGGCGGCGCGGACGGGGGAACAGGCAGCGGGGCGGGCGGCGGACCGGGGAGTGGCGACCGTGTGGGTGACCGTCACCGCGGCTGCCCTGTGTGGGGTGTTCGCGCTCGTCCTGGCGCTCGGGCAGGCGGTGGCTGCTCGGCACCGGGCCGGTGGTGCCGCGGATCTGGCGGCACTGGCGGCCGCCGACCGGGCGTTGGAGGGGCCGGAGGCCGCCTGCGGGGCGGCCCGGCGGGTAGCCCGGGCGCAGGAGGCGGTGATCGTCCGGTGCACGGTTCACGGGGACATCGCGGACGTGGTCGCCCGGTCGGGCTTCGGGCCCTACGAGCCCGCGGTCAGGGCCCGCGCCGGTCCTCCGACGGCAGCGCCGCACGGGGAGGCGGGCCGGCCGCCCCCGTGATCGGGCGGAACCCGTCAGGTGTCGGGCCGATCCGTCGCGGGGGGTTCCGGCGGTGCCGCCCTGAGGAGTTCGGTGAGCAGGCGTACGGCACCTCGCTTGTGCAGGGGCTCGTTCCCGTTGCCGCACTTGGGGGACTGGATGCAGGAGGGGCACCCCGCCTCGCACTCGCAGGAGGCGATGGCCTCGCGGGTCGCGGTCAGCCACGCACGGGCGGTGTGGAAGGCGCGCTCCGCGAACCCGGCGCCGCCCGGGTGGCCGTCGTACACGAAGACCGTCGGCAGCAGGGTGTCCGGGTGCAGCGGTACGGAGACGCCGCCGATGTCCCAGCGGTCGCAGGTGGCGAAGAGCGGGAGGAGGCCGATCGAGGCGTGCTCGGCCGCGTGGAGGGCCCCGCCGAGGATCTCCGGGTTGATGCGGGCGGCGTCGAGCTGGTCCTCGGTGACGGTCCACCAGACGGCACGGGTGCGCAGGGTGCGGGGAGGCAGGTCGAGCTTGGTCTCGCCCATGACCTCGCCGGTGATGAGTCTGCGGCGGAGGAAGGAGACGACCTGGTTGGTGACTTCGACGGAGCCGTAGCAGAGCCGTCCCTGGCCCCAGGGGATCTCGGTGTCGGTCTCCAGGACGGAGATGGCCGTGGTGTCGCGGGCGACGGTCGAGTACGGGGGGTCGGCCCGCTCGACCAGGGCGACGGAGTCCTCCAGGTCCAGTTTGCGGACCAGGTGGGTGCGGCCTTGGTGGAGGTGGACGGCGCCCTCGTGGACGGCCGTGTGGGCGGCGGCCGCGTCGACCGTGCCCAGCAGGCGTCCGGTGCCCTCCTCGACGATCTGGACGGGGCGCCCGCCCCCGCCCCGGATGTCGGTGAGGTCGGCGGCCCGCTCGCGGCGGGTCCAGTGCCAGCCCGACGCCCTGCGCCGCAGCAGCTTCGCGGCCTCCAACTGCGGCAGCAGCTCGGGTACCGCGGGTCCGAAGAGCGCGATGTCGGGCTCGGTGAGCGGCAGTTCGGCAGCCGCGGCGCACAGGTGGGGGGCCAGGACATAGGGGTTGTCCGGGTCCAGCACGGTCGACTCCACGGGCTGCCGGAACAGCGCCTCGGGGTGGTGCACCAGATAGGTGTCCAGCGGGTCGTCCCGGGCGACCAGGACGGCCAGGGAGCCCTGCCCCGACCGGCCGGCGCGGCCCGCCTGCTGCCAGAGGGAGGCCCGGGTTCCCGGATAGCCGCAGATGACGACGGCGTCGAGGCCCGAGACGTCGATACCCAGTTCGAGGGCGGTGGTGGCGGCCAGCCCGAGCAGTTCGCCGGAGTGCAGGGCCCGCTCCAGGGCCCGGCGCTCCTCCGGGAGGTAGCCGCCGCGGTAGGCGGCGACCCGCCCGGGCAGGGAGCGGTCCACCTCCGCCAGGCGCTCCTTCGCGATGACCGAGATCAGCTCGGCGCCGCGCCGGGAGCGGACGAAGGCGACCGAGCGGACCCCCTGGACGGTCAGGTCGGTGAGCAGGTCGGCGGTCTCGGCCGTCGCGGTACGCCGTACGGGGGCGCCCTTCTCGCCGTGCAGCTCGGTCAGCGGGGGCTCCCAGAGGGCGAAGGCCAGCTCGCCGCGCGGGGAGGCGTCGTCGGACACCTCCCTGACCCGCAGGCCCGTCAGGCGCCCGGCGGCGACCGAGGGATCGGCGGCGGTGGCGGAGGCCAGCAGGAAGACCGGGTCGGCCCCGTAACGGGCGCAGAGACGCCGCAGCCGCCGCAGGACCTGGGCCACATGGGAGCCGAAGACGCCGCGGTACGTGTGGCACTCGTCGATCACCACGAAGCGCAGGGCGCGCAGGAAGGAGGACCAGCGTGGGTGGGACGGCAGGATCCCGCGGTGCAGCATGTCGGGGTTGGTCAGGACGTAGTTCGCGTACTGCCGCACCCACTCGCGTTCCTCGACCGGGGTGTCGCCGTCGTAGACCGCGGGCCGGACGGCGTTGCCCAGGGGCGCGGCCAGGGCCTTCACGGAGCGGCGCTGGTCGGCGGCGAGCGCCTTGGTGGGGGCGAGGTACAGGGCGGTCGCCCCGCGGCCGTTGGGGGCCTCGGAGCCGTCCAGCAGGGTGCTGAGGACCGGAGCGAGGTACGCGAGCGACTTGCCCGACGCCGTGCCGGTGGCGATCACCACCGATTCGCCGTCCAGCGCGTGCTCGGCGGCGGCCGCCTGGTGGGCCCACGGAAGGTCGATCCCGGCCTTCCCGATCGCCGAGATCACTTCTGGCCGGATGCGATCCGGCCAGATGGCATGGGTTCCCGATCTGGGGGGCAGGTGCTCCGTATGAGTGATGCGCGCGGCCCGGCCCGCCCCTGTGGCGAGCCGGTCGAGGATCATGTCGGGAGAGGGGCGCGTGTCCCCACTCTCGGGTGGTCGTCCGGGACGGTGATTCTTGGCCATCGGCACCGAGTGTGTCACTGGCGTGACGGACAATGGTCCCAAGGCGTCGTGCATGGCTGCTGGTAAGTGATTGAATGCCATCGCGGCTGGCGATCCGTCCCCTGGCCTCCGTCGGGGAGACCGAGGGGCGACCGCTCGATAGCAAGGTGCTGGAGGATCCGTGGACCTGTCCCTGTCGACTCGCAATGTGTCCGGACCTGGTGGCGACCGTACGGTCGTCGAGGTCGGTGGCGAGATTGATGTGTATACCGCGCCCAAGCTGCGCGAGCAGTTGGTCGAGTTGGTGAATGACGGCAGCTACCACCTGGTTGTCGACATGGAAGGTGTCGACTTCCTCGACTCCACCGGCCTCGGCGTGCTCGTGGGCGGCTTGAAGCGTGTCCGGGCCCATGAGGGCTCGCTGCGCCTGGTCTGCAACCAGGAGCGCATTCTCAAGATCTTCCGGATCACGGGTCTGACCAAGGTGTTCCCGATTCACACCACGGTCGACGAGGCCGTCGCCGCCACCGACTGAGGTCGGCTTCGACCGGTCCCCGGGCCGGTCGTCAGGCAGTGGATCGAACCGACAGCGGCAGCGACCGGGCCGCGACGGGCAGGCGGTCGGCCTTCGGGCCGGCTGTCGGTTCCGTCGATCCCCCGGCGGTGGATCACCGCGGTGGATTCTGTCGGCCTCCGGAGGAGGAGAACAGGGGTGCCGGGCTGTAGGCCCGGGGCCTCTGACGCGTACGCCCGAACGTTCCAGGGGGATGGCATGGCCACCGTTGAACTCCGCTTCAGTGCCCAGCCTGAACATGTCAGGACGGCCCGTCTGGTGGCGGCCGCCGTGGCACGCCGGGCCGGTGTCGACGAGGCGGTGCTCGACGAAGTCAGGCTCGCCGTCGGTGAGGCGTGCAGCCGTGCCGTCGGGCTGCACCGCAGCCACGGCATCACCGAGCCGGTCAGCGTGGTGCTGACCGAGGAGGAGAAGGCGTTCTCCATCGAGGTCGGCGACGGTGTCCCCGGCCCCGGGAGCGACTCCGCCATGCCCGGGGCGCACGGCGCGTCCGGAGGCCCGGACGAGGCCGAGAGCGATGGCGGCGAGGACGAGATGGGCCTCGCCGTGATCAGCGGACTCGTCGACGACGTGGAGGTCCGGTCCGGTGCGGGCGGCGGGACCATCCGGATGAGCTGGCCGACGGCCCTCGCCGCGGTGCACCCCTGACGCGTACCCCCCGGGACGTGCTGTCCCGTACGGCGTGGCCCGTGCCGTCCGCGTCGCGCTGACCTGTCCTGCTTTCCGTGCTGCGTACCCCTGCCGGGCTGCTCCGTGCCGTACGGCGTGGCCCGTGACGTGACGGACGGCGGCTCCTGCTGCCCGTGCCGGTTTTTCCGAGGCCCTGCCTGCCCCCCGCAGGGCCCTTTCCATGTGGGCCCGTACGGACCCTGTGGTCCACATGGTCAGTACGGCCGGGGCGGGCTCGCCTCCCCGTAATTCGGCCACGTAATTCCCCTGCGTAATGTTCCCGCCCCATTACTGCATTCGGGAAGGATCATCCGTCGATCTTTCGGTGTTGGGGGGAGCGCGATCAATTCTCTTCCGGACCACTGTTTTGATCCGGTTCCGCTCCCTACAATCCGTCCACGTCTTGAGCGCTGAGCGTCAAGGAGGACGTATGGCGGAGTTCTTCACCACCCCAATGGCTGCACCGGCCGCAACGGCTGCACCGACGCAAGAATCCGCACTTTCCGACGGGCCCGTCTCCCTCGCGGCGGCGGTCCTCACCGACGACAACCGGCTGATCGTCATCATCGTGGCGGTCGTGGCCGTCGCCGCGCTCGCCCTCGCCCGGCTGCTGGTGCGCCAGGTCATGGCCGCCGGTGAGGGCACCGAGCGGATGAAGGAGATCGCCGCGGCGGTCCAGGAGGGCGCCAACGCCTATCTGGCGCGGCAACTGCGCACGGTCGGTGTCTTCTCCGTGATCGTGTTTTTCCTGCTGCTGGTGCTGCCGGCCGACAACTGGTCACAGCGCGCGGGGCGTTCGCTCTTCTTCCTGGTGGGTGCGCTTTTCTCGGCGGCGACCGGATACATCGGTATGCGGCTCGCCGTGCGGAGCAATGTGCGCGTGGCCGCCGCCGCGCGTGAGGCGACTCCGGAAGAGGGCGAGCCGGAAAAGGATCTCACCGCCGTCGCCCACCGGGCGACGAAAATCGCTTTCCGTACCGGCGGTGTGGTCGGAATGATCACCGTGGGGCTCGGGCTCCTCGGTGCCTCCGTCGTCGTTCTCGTCTACGCTGCCGACGCGCCCAAGGTGCTGGAGGGCTTCGGCCTCGGCGCGGCGCTGATCGCCATGTTCATGAGGGTCGGTGGTGGGATCTTCACCAAGGCCGCCGACGTGGGCGCCGACCTCGTCGGCAAGGTGGAGCAGGGCATTCCGGAGGACGATCCGCGCAACGCCGCCACCATCGCCGACAACGTGGGCGACAACGTCGGGGACTGCGCGGGCATGGCCGCCGACCTCTTCGAGTCGTACGCCGTGACGCTCGTCGCCGCACTCATCCTGGGCATGGCCGCCTTCGGCGACTCCGGCCTGGCCTTCCCCCTGATGGTCCCGGCGATCGGCGTCCTCACCGCGATGATCGGGATCTTCGCCGTCGCCCCGCGCCGCGCCGACCGCAGCGGGATGACCGCGATCAACCGGGGTTTCTTCATCTCCGCGGTGGTCTCGCTCGTCCTGGTCGCCGTGGCCGCGTTCGCCTACCTTCCGTCCTCGTACGCCGAACTCAGCGGGGTCACCGACGAGGCGGTCGCGTCCCACGGCGGTGACCCGCGGGTCTTCGCCCTGGTCGCGGTGGCCATCGGCATCGTCCTGGCCGCGCTGATCCAGCAGCTCACCGGCTACTTCACCGAGACCAAGCGCCGCCCCGTCCAGGACATCGGCAAGTCCTCCCTGACCGGCCCGGCGACCGTGGTGCTGGCCGGCATCTCCATCGGCCTGGAGTCGGCCGTGTACACCGCCCTGCTGATCGGCCTCGGCGTCTACGGGGCGTTCCTGCTGGGCGGTACGTCGATCATGCTGGCGCTCTTCGCGGTGGCGCTCGCCGGGACCGGGCTGCTCACCACGGTCGGCGTCATCGTGGCCATGGACACCTTCGGACCGGTCTCCGACAACGCCCAGGGCATCGCGGAGATGTCCGGGGACGTCACCGGAGCCGGGGCCCAGGTGCTCACCGACCTGGACGCCGTCGGCAACACCACCAAGGCCATCACCAAGGGCATCGCCATCGCCACCGCCGTCCTGGCGGCGGCCGCCCTCTTCGGCTCCTACCGCGACGCCATCGCCACGGCGGTGGCCGACGTGGGCGCGGGGGCGGGGGAACTGGGGCTGAGCCTGGACATCTCGCAGCCCAACAACCTGGTCGGCCTGATCCTGGGCGCGGCGGTCGTCTTCCTCTTCTCCGGGCTGGCCGTCAACGCGGTCTCCCGGTCGGCCGGAGCCGTCGTCCACGAGGTCCGGCGGCAGTTCCGCGAGCACCCCGGGATCATGGACCGGACGGAGAAGCCGGAGTACGGGCGGGTCGTCGACATCTGCACCAAGGACGCCCTGCGCGAGCTGGCCACGCCCGGCCTCCTCGCGGTCCTGGCGCCGATCGCGGTCGGCTTCACCCTCGGTGTCGGCGCGCTCGGCTCGTACCTCGCGGGCGCCATCGCCACCGGCACGCTGATGGCCGTCTTCCTCGCCAACTCCGGCGGCGCCTGGGACAACGCCAAGAAGCTGGTGGAGGACGGTCACCACGGCGGCAAGGGCAGCGAGGCGCACGCCGCGACCGTGATCGGGGACACGGTCGGTGACCCGTTCAAGGACACGGCGGGCCCGGCGATCAACCCGCTCCTGAAGGTGATGAACCTGGTCGCGCTGCTCATCGCCCCGGCGGTCGTGCAGTTCAGCTACGGAACGGACGCGAACCCCTGGGTACGGGCGGTGGTGGCCGTCTTCGCCATCGCGGTCATCGTCGGCGCGGTGTACGTCTCCAAGCGGCGCGGCATCGCCGTGGGTGACGACAGCGGTGCGCCCGGGGGCGACGGCCCGTCGCTCCCGGCGCCCGGCCCAGCGGCGGCCCCGTGAGAGGGGTGCGCGGGGACGGGTGAGTGTGCGGGCGCGGTCACGGAAGGGGATTCGCCGCTTCCGGACCGTTCGGGCTCCCCGCGTGACGGGAGGTCACCTGGCGGGTGGGCGGCACGTGTTGACGGGCCGCCCGCCCGCCCGTTCGTCTCGTCGTGAGGCGGCCGGTCCCCATGAGGGGCCGCCTCACGGGTGCGGTCCCCTGACGGAAACCATCGTTCCGGTGAGTGACCGTACGGGCGTCGGATTCCTCGGCGGAGTGGCGTCTCCCTCATTTCCCTTGGTGCAAATGGCTTCAAAAGGGGGTGTACCAGATGCCCGGCACCCGGATGGAGCCCTCCCGGCGTGTAAGTTCCGGGGCCGAGAGCCTTGGAAGGGACCCATCCGGTGAACAAGAAGCTTGCGGCCGCCCTGTCCGGCGGTGCGGTACTCGTACTGACGCTGTCGGGCTGCAGCGACGACAGCGGCGACAAGGTGAACGACTGGGCCAAGAAAGTCTGTGACCAGTTCCAGCCCCAGCTCCAGAAGATCACCGACGCCAACGCCTCCATCCAGAAGCAGACCGCCGACAACAGCAAGCCCGCTGATGTCCGGGAGGCCGACTCGATCGCCTTCCAGCAGATCTCCCAGGCGTACAAGGAGCTCGGCGAGGCCGTGGAATCGGCCGGTCCGCCGCCGGTCGACGACGGCGAGACCATGCAGAAGGAGGCCGTGAAGGAGCTCAACGACGCCTCCAAGGCCTACGCGGCTCTGAAGGTCAAGGTCGAGGCCATCGAGATCAAGGACCAGGCGAAGTTCGCCGACGGCCTCAAGGGCATCGCCGAGGAGCTGCAGAAGATCGGCACCAACGGTGACCAGGCGCTGAAGAAGCTGGAGTCCGGTGAACTGGGCACGGCGATGTCCAAGCAGAAGGGCTGCCAGAAGTCGGCGGCCTCGACCGGACCCGCCAGCCCCGGGGGATCCGCGGCGCCGGACGCGGCGGCCACTCCCTCGGCGTCCGCCTCGGAGGACAAGGCTTCGGAAGACAAGGCTTCGGAGGAGAAGCCGGAAGAGAAGAAGTCGTAGCCCGCGGCCTTCGGGGATCCCCGGTGGCCTGAGGGCCGGCGGAACGGTCCCGGCGCGGGGCGGCCCGGACACCCGGTGGGTGGCCGGGCCGCTGCCGTTGTCAGTGGGACCGGCCACAATGGTCGGGTGAGTGAGACCAGCCTTCCCGCACCCGACCACACCGCCACCCTCCGCGAGGCGCTGCTCGCCGCGGACTTCACCGCCGACGGCCTTCTCGACCGGCTCGGCGCGGCCGCCTACGCCGCGCTCGCCCGCAGCGAGACGGTCCCCGCCCTGCGCGCCACCCGGGGAGCGTCACCGCTCGACACGCTGGTCCGGCTGTTCCTCCTCCAGCGCCCCGTCCCCCAGGAGCAGGCCCGCGCCGCGCTGCCGCTGGAGGAGTGCGTCCAGGACGGCTGGGTGCGCCTCCAGGACGACCAGGTCCGCGCCACCGTCGACGTACGGCCGTACGGCGGGCCGGACGGCGAGGACTGGTTCATCGTCTCCGACCTCGGCTGCGCGGTCGGCGGTGCGGGCGGGATCGGCTCCCGCGAGGAGGGAGTCGTCCTCGGCGTCGGCGGGGCCTCCACCACGCTCGCCTCCATCACCGTCCGTACGCCGGTCGCCTCCGCCCTCGACCTCGGTACGGGCTCCGGCATCCAGGCGCTGCACGCCGCGCAGCACGCCACCCGGGTCACCGCCACCGATCTCAACCCCCGTGCCCTGGAGTTCACCCGGCTCACCCTCGCCCTCTCCGGCGCCGCCCCCGCCGACCTCCGCGTCGGCTCGCTCTTCGAGCCGGTCGGCACCGAGACCTTCGACCTGATCGTCTCCAACCCGCCCTTCGTCATCTCGCCCGGCGCCCGCCTCACCTACCGGGACGGCGGCATGGCCGGTGACGAGCTGTGCCGCACGCTGGTGCGGCAGGCGGGCGACCACCTCAACGAGGGGGGATACGCCCAGTTCCTCGCCAACTGGGAGCACGTGGAAGGAGAGGAGTGGCAGGACCGGCTGCGCTCCTGGGTGCCCGCCGGGTGCGATGCCTGGATCGTCCAGCGCGAGGTCCAGGACGTCACGCAGTACGCCGAGCTGTGGCTGCGCGACGGCGGCGACCACCGCAGCGACCCGGCCGTGTACACCGAGCGGTACGAGGCCTGGCTCGACGAGTTCGAGGCGCGCGGGACCACGTCCGTCGGCTTCGGCTGGATCACCCTGCGCCGCTCCGCCGCCGCGGCCGGGGGACACCCGTCGATCGTCGTCGAGGAGTGGCCGCACGCCGTGCAGCAGCCCCTCGGCCGGGCGGTGGAGGAGCACTTCGCCCGCCAGGACTATCTGCGCGACCAGGACGACGCCGCGCTGCTCGCCGGGCACTTCACCCTCGCCGCCGAGGTGGTGCAGGAGCAGGTGGGCCTGCCCGGGGCGGAGGACCCCGAGCACGTGGTGCTGCGCCAGCACCGCGGGATGATGCGGGCGACCAAGGTGGACGCGGTGGCCGCCGGGTTCGCCGGGGTGTGCGACGGTTCGCTGCCCGCCGGGCGGATCCTGGACGCCATCGCCCAGCTGATGTCCGAGGACCCGGTGCTCCTGCGCGACCGCACCCCGCAGGCGATCCGGCTCCTGGTCGAGGAAGGCTTCCTGGAGCCGGTGCCGGTGGCCGGGGCGGTACGGGAGGAGGGGCTCGGCTGAGGGGCCGTCATGGAGGAACGGGGCCCCGGGTGGCGGTCGTACCGGCCTTCTCCCTCGGCCTCCGGGGGCGCGCGCCCCGTGCGGTACGCATGGCCGACGGCCCACCTCTCTCCGCCGCGTGACGCGGTGTCGGGTCCGGTCGCCGTCCGCGTCCACGGCGGCGCGGCGGTGATCTCCGGCGAACGCAGGTACGGCTCACCGGGCGCCGGTCGCCCCGGCCGCCCCGCCGCACTCCGCTCCGGAACGGACCGGCGCCACCCCCTTCTCCCGGCACCCCCTCCACCAGCCCCTTCGCGTTCGCCGTCCTCCCGTCCCGGTCCGTTCCACTGATTCCGCTCCCGGGTTCGCGGGCGCTCCGCCGGGGTCCGTCCCGGTGCCTCTCGCGGCCGCGCGAGGGGGCTCGGTGGCCGGGGCCGTACCGGGGGATTCCGGGCCCTGCCCCGATGACGTGCCCCTGACGTCCGGTGTGGCCGGATTCGTACGGCGTAGGGCGGCACCCGCGCGTGCCATCACCGGCGTACAGCGCCACCGGGCGCATCCCTGCGCGGGCCTTGCGACCACCGCCGGGCGGCGACCACCACCGGGCGGCGACCCGCCCCCAGGTCACGTCCCGGGCCCGGTCCCAGGCTCCGCCCCAGGCCACGGGCCCCGGGCCTCGCCCCCCGACCGCCCTCACGGCTGGTGACAGCGCCGGTACTCCCGGTGGGTGTGTGCTGTTCACCCGGGGTTCGTGTCGGCGACGCTCCGGGGTGGCAGCCTCCCTCATGATCGAGCGGTACGACGACGTGCTCGGGCGGTACGAGAGGGTTCGGAAGGTCGAGAGGTACGACATGGAGAGCGTCGCAGCAGTCTTCGCGGGCACGGCCTTCGCACTGTTCGGTGCCGCCCTCCTCGTCTGGACCGGGGCGCGCGCCCTGCACCGTGCGCCGGTGCTGCACGGTGTGAGCCCCGTCGCCTCCACCGCTCTCACGACCCTCTTCGGCGTACTTTTCCTCGCTCTCGGCGTCTGGTGCTTCACGCTCGCCTGACCCCTCCTCCGCCGGGGCCGCGCCCCGGTCCCGGTGCTGCTCCGCGCACACCTCCGCCCCTTCCTGATATCCGTAGGACAGGGCTTCGCACGGCGCGGACCCGACGGTCCGGGCGGCAGGAATGGCGGAAGTCGGGTTACCGTTCGAGTGGCCGTTGCGGGCTTTTGCCGTTTGACACGGGGGCGGGTTGTACCGTCACACTCCGCAGCGACAGCACCGCGGGAAGCGCTACGGCGCTGCCCGGATGCCCATCGAGTGTCGACCGGAGAGAAGAGCGAAGTTGTCCCCGACCAGCGAGACCGCACAGGGCGGCCGCCGACTCGTCATCGTCGAGTCGCCTGCCAAGGCGAAGACGATCAAGGGCTATCTCGGCCCCGGATACGTCGTCGAGGCGAGCGTCGGGCACATCCGCGACCTCCCGAACGGCGCGGCCGAGGTCCCGGACGAGTACACCGGCGAGGTCCGCCGCCTCGGCGTGGACGTCGAACACGACTTCCAGCCCATCTACGTCGTCAACGCCGACAAGAAAGCCCAGGTCAGGAAGCTCAAGCAGCTGCTGGCCGAGTCCGACGAACTCTTCCTCGCCACCGATGAGGACCGCGAGGGCGAAGCCATCGCGTGGCACCTCCAGGAAGTCCTGCGGC
This sequence comes from Streptomyces araujoniae, assembly GCF_050871195.1. Classification (NCBI taxonomy): domain Bacteria; kingdom Bacillati; phylum Actinomycetota; class Actinomycetes; order Kitasatosporales; family Streptomycetaceae; genus Streptomyces; species Streptomyces araujoniae. Next base: position 3,446,241 of record NZ_CP194070.1, on the reverse strand, counting down.
CCAAGGTCCCGGTCCACCGGATGGTCTTCCACGAGATCACCAAGGACGCGATCCGGGCCGCCGTCGCCAACCCGCGCGAGCTGAACCAGCGCATGGTCGACGCCCAGGAGACCCGCCGCATCCTCGACCGCCTCTACGGCTACGAGGTCTCGCCGGTCCTGTGGAAGAAGGTCATGCCGAAGCTGTCGGCGGGCCGCGTCCAGTCCGTCGCCACCCGCCTCGTCGTCGAGCGGGAGCGCGAGCGCATCGCCTTCCGCTCCGCCGAGTACTGGGACCTGACCGGCACCTTCGCCACCGGCCGTACCGGCGACGCCTCCGATCCCTCGACGCTCACCGCCCGCCTCAGCGCGGTCGACGGCCGCCGGATCGCCCAGGGCCGCGACTTCGGCCCCGACGGGCAGCTCAAGGCCGGCTCCGCCCAGACGCTCCACCTGGACGAGGCGAACGCCCGCGCCCTGGCCGCCGCGCTCGCCGACTCCTCCTTCGCGGTCCGGTCCGTCGAGTCGAAGCCGTACCGGCGCTCCCCGTACGCCCCGTTCCGCACGACCACCCTCCAGCAGGAGGCGAGCCGCAAGCTGGGCTTCGGGGCCAAGGCGACCATGCAGGTGGCGCAGAAGCTGTACGAGAACGGCTTCATCACCTATATGCGTACGGACTCCACGACCCTGTCCGACACCGCGGTCGCCGCGGCCCGGGCGCAGGTCACGCAGTTGTACGGGGCGAACTACCTCCCCGAGAAGCCGCGTACGTACGCCGGCAAGGTCAAGAACGCGCAGGAGGCGCACGAGGCGATCCGCCCCTCCGGCGACCGCTTCCGCACGCCCGCCGAGACCGGCCTCACCGGCGACCAGTTCCGTCTCTACGAGCTGATCTGGAAGCGGACCGTCGCCTCCCAGATGAAGGACGCCACCGGCAACTCGGTCACCGTCAAGATCGGCGGCCGGGCGAGCGACGGCCGGGACGCCGAGTTCTCCGCCTCCGGCAAGACGATCACCTTCCACGGCTTCATGAAGGCGTACGTCGAGGGTGCCGACGACCCCAACGCCGAGCTGGACGACCGCGAGCGCCGGCTGCCGCAGGTCGCCGAGGGCGACGCGCTGACCGCCGACGAGATCACGGTCGACGGCCACGCCACCAAGCCCCCCGCCCGCTACACCGAGGCCTCGCTGGTCAAGGAGCTGGAAGAGCGCGAGATCGGCCGCCCGTCGACGTACGCCTCGATCATCGGGACCATCCTGGATCGCGGTTACGTCTTCAAGAAGGGCACCGCGCTCGTCCCGTCCTTCCTCTCCTTCGCCGTGGTCAACCTGCTGGAGAAGCACTTCGGCCGGCTCGTCGACTACGACTTCACCGCCCGCATGGAGGACGACCTCGACCGCATCGCGCGGGGCGAGGCCCAGTCCGTGCCGTGGCTGAAGCGTTTCTACTTCGGAGCGGCCGGTTCCGGCGACGACCCGGCCGGTGCGGGCTCCGCGTCCGACGCGGGCAACGGCGACGGCGACCACCTCGGCGGTCTGAAGGAACTGGTCACCGACCTCGGCGCGATCGACGCCCGGGAGATCTCCTCCTTCCCCGTCGGCAACGACATCAAGCTCCGCGTCGGCCGCTACGGCCCCTACATCGAGCGGGGCGAGAAGGACGCCGAAGGCCACCAGCGCGCCGACGTGCCCGAGGACCTGGCCCCCGACGAGCTGACCGTCGAGCTGGCGGAGGAGCTGCTGGCCAAGCCGAGCGGCGACTTCGAGCTGGGTACGGATCCGGGCAGCGGCAACCAGATCATCGCCAAGGACGGCCGCTACGGCCCGTACGTCACCGAGGTGCTGCCCGAGGGGACGCCGAAGACCGGCAAGAACGCGGTGAAGCCGCGGACCGCCTCCCTCTTCAAGTCCATGTCCCTGGACACGGTCACCCTGGAGGACGCCCTCAAGCTGATGTCGCTGCCGCGCGTCGTCGGCACGGACGCCGAGGGCGTGGAGATCACCGCGCAGAACGGCCGCTACGGCCCGTACCTCAAGAAGGGCACCGACTCCCGGTCGCTCACCTCCGAGGAGCAGCTCTTCGACATCACCCTCGAAGAGGCCCTCGCGATCTACGCCCAGCCCAAGCAGCGCGGCCGGGCCGCGGCCAAGCCGCCGCTGAAGGAGCTGGGCACCGACCCGGTCAGCGAGCGGCCGGTGGTGGTCAAGGACGGCCGCTTCGGCCCGTACGTCACCGACGGCGAGACCAACGCCACCCTGCGGACCGGCGACAGCGTCGAGGAGATCACTCCGGAGCGCGGCTACGAGCTGCTCGCCGAGAAGCGCGCCAAGGGACCCGCCAAGAAGAAGACGGCGAAGAAGGCCCCGGCGAAGAAGGCGACGGCCAAGAAGACGGCCGCGAAGAAGACGACGGCCACCAAGACCACGGCCGCCAAGAAGACCGCTGCGAAGAAGACGACGACGGCCAAGAAGGCCACGACGGCCAAGAAGACCGCCTCCGCGTCCGCTTCTTCGGAGGACTGACCGAAGAGACCGGCCGAGGACCGATCCCTTCGGCCGGCGCGTGATCCTGCCCGGCACCTGCCTATAGAGGTGCCGGGCAGCGTCACGTCAAGAGGGCGTGAGCGAGTCGGCCGGAAGTGATCTGCGGCCATATGTTCGGACGGGCCGACAGCCACCGTGTCGCTGCCGATAGGCTGGGCGGATGACGCGAGCCGAGCAGCCAACGGTCGTGAGCCCCACCTCCGACACACTTGCCGCAGACTCACGCGAGCGCGCCGTACGGGCCCTGCTGCGTGTTCCCCCGCTGAAGCGGTTGTGGAGCGCCCAGCTCGTCGGCGGTATCGGCGATGCAGTCGCCCTTCTCGTGCTGGTGCTGTTGTCGCTGCAAGCAGCGGTCCTGGAGGGCTCGTTCGGAGCCGGATACCGCGGGGCGGCCTTCGCCGTCGCCGCTGTGTTCGGTGCCCGGATCCTTTCCACCGTGCTCTTCGGAGCCGTACTCCTGGGGCCCCTGACGTCGCTCACGGCGCCCGGCGGGAAGCTGGACCGGCGGTGGCTGATGATCGGGACGGACGGGCTGCGGCTCGCCCTGCTGATCATCGCCCCGCTGTGGATCGACTGGGTGCCGGACAAGGCGCTCATGATGGTCCTCATCACCGTCTTCGTGACCGGTGCGGCCGAGCGCCTGTGGGCGGTGGCCAAGGAGAGCGCCGCCCCGGCGCTGCTGCCGGCCCCGCCGCTCGAAGGCGCCGCCGTCCGCCCGCTCCCCGACCACCTCGACGCCCTGCGCAGGCTGTCGCTCCGTACGAACTTCCTCGCCGTTCCCGTCGCCGCGGTGGTCCTGCTGGTCGCCACGCTGATCGGCAACCTCCTGGGCACCGGCCTGGAGTGGTTCTCCTTCCACCAGGCGGCGCTGGGCTCCTATGTGGCGGCCGGTCTGTTCTCGGCCTCCATCTCGACCCTGTACTTCCTCGAACTGCCCGACACCGCCACCCCCCGGCCGCGCTCGCCCCTGGAGGGGCTGCGCCGCCCCACCCACGACGGCCGCCCCGACAAGGGCCGCACCGGCGCGCTCCCGCTGACCGTCGCCGTCTGCGCCGCCGTCGCCGGAGCGATCGCCGCGGCCGCAGCCGTATCCGTCCTGCACGCCTACGACCTGGGCGGCGGGCCCGTCACGTACGCGCTGCTGATCCTCGCGCTGACCGGCGGCACCGCCCTCGGCATCCGTACGGCGCAGAAGGTGCTGCCCGCCCTGTCGCGGCGGCGCCTCCTCGCACTGGCCACCGCCGTCACGGGCATCGCGCTCCTCGCGCTCGGCCTGGTGCCGGACACGGCGACCGGGATCGCGATCGCGCTGCTCGCCGGTTACGCGGCCGGCGTCACCGCGGGCGTCGGGCACGCGATCATCGACCAGGAGACCGAGGCGGCCCGGCAGACCCGGACCACCGAGCACCTCCAGGCCCTCGTCCGGGTGCTCGTCGCGCTCGGCGCGGTCGCGGGTCCGCTGCTCGCCGCCGCGATCGGGCAGCACCGGCTGGCCTCCGCCTCCGGCGACTTCGTCTTCGCCCACGGCGGCGCGGCCTTCACCCTGATGCTGGTCGGCGCGCTGCTGCTGCCGCTGGCCGCGATCCTCGTCGCGAAGACCGACGACCGGGCGGGTGTACCGCTCCGCCGCGATCTGCGCGAGGCGCTGCGCGGCGGCGACCCGGCGGTCGCCCCGGCGGCCACCGGCTTCTTCCTCGCCCTGGAGGGCGGCGACGGAGCGGGCAAGTCCACCCAGGTCGAGGCGCTCGCCGACTGGATCCGGTCCAAGGGCCACGAGGTCGTCGTCACCCGCGAGCCCGGGGCCACCCCCGTCGGCAAGCGGCTGCGGTCGATCCTGCTGGACGTCTCCTCCGCCGGTCTCTCCAACCGCGCCGAGGCGCTGCTGTACGCGGCCGACCGCGCCGAGCACGTCGACTCCGTGGTCCGCCCGGCGCTGGAGCGGGGCGCGATCGTCATCTCCGACCGCTACATCGACTCCTCCGTCGCCTACCAGGGCGCGGGCCGCGACCTGGCCCCGACCGAGATCGCCCGGATCTCCCGGTGGGCGACGAGCGGCCTCGTACCGCATCTGACGGTGCTGCTGGACGTCGACCCGCAGACCGCGCGGGAGCGGTTCACGGAGGCGCCGGACCGGCTGGAGTCGGAGCCCGCGGAGTTCCACGAGCGGGTCCGGTCCGGTTTCCTGACCCTGGCCGCCGCCGACCCGACGCGCTACCTGGTGGTGGACGCCGGGCAGGAGCCCGAGGCGATCACCACGGTCGTACGGCACCGGCTCGACCAGCTCCTCCCGCTCTCCGAGGCCGAGATCCAGGCCATCGAGGAGGCCCGGCGCAAGGCCGAGGAGGAGGCGCGGCGCAAGGCGGAGGAAGAGGCCGCCCGCAAGGCCGAGGAGGAGCGCCTGGAGAAGGAGCGCCAGGAGCAGCTCGCCCGGCTGCGCGCCGAGGAGGAGGAGCGCAAGCAGCGCGAGCTGGAGGAGGCGCGGCAGCGCGAGGCCGAACGCCAGGCGGAGGAGGCCCGGCAGCGTGCCGAGGAGGCCCGCCGCCGCGCCGAGGAGGACCGCCGCCGGCTGGAGGCCGAGGAGCGGGCCCGCGAGGCCGAGCAGGAACGCCTCCGCAAGCAGGCCGAGGAGGAGGCCCGGCAGCGCAAGGAGGCCGAGGCGCTCCGCCTGGAGAAGCAGCGGAAGGCGGAAGAGGCGCTGGTACGGGCCGAGGAGGCCCGCCGGAGGGCCGAGGCGGAGGCCGCGGCGCGTACGGAGGCGGCTCGGGCGGAGGCGGAGCGTACGGAAGCGGCGCGCGCAGAGGCGGAGCGCGCTTCCCGTGACGCCCGGTCCGAGGCGTCCTCGCGGTCGGAGGGGCACGGGCCGACCGTTCCGGAGAACGAGCTGACGGTGCCCACGCCGATCGTGAACCCGAACGAGATCACTCAGCCGGTGCCGACGGCGCGTCCGGGGGCGTCGGGTCCGGAGAGGGCCGGATCGCAGGAGTCCGGTTCGGGGGCGTCCCGCCCGGACGACGACGTGACGGCGATGCTGCCGCGGGTCACGGAGGAGCGCCGGGGCGGAGACGCCGGGGGCGACCGTGCCGCGCGGGACTCACGTGACGCCGGTGGCGCTCGTAGCTCCTGGGGCGCACGTGAGGCCGGGGACTCCGACCTCACCAACCCCCGGGACTCGCGGAACCCGGGGGACGCGCGGGACTCCCGGGACCCGCGTGCCGCCGGTGCCGACCGTGACGCCGACGAGACGGCCGTGCTGCCGCCCGTACGGGGCGATCGGCCCTCCCGTCCCGCCGACCGGGTGCCCAAGGGCTACTTCCGGGACGAGGCGCCGGAGCCCTCCCCGGCGGAGAGCGAGAACGAGCGCACCCGGGAGCTGCCGCAGATCGAGGACCCGCAGGCGGCCGCCCCGGCTGACAGCGGTTCCCGCGGCCGCCGCAAGCGCCCCCGTCCGGACTGGGCCGAGGAGACCCCGCTCGACGACCTGCCGACGCTGGCGGACGAACTGCTCGGCGGGCACGACGACGACGGCCCCACCGGTGGCCGGGGGCGGCGCCCGCGCGGCTGACGCACCGGCACACCGACGTCCGGCACCCGGCCCGTCCGCCCCCGAGGGGGTGGGCGGGCCGGACTGTCAGTGGCGTCCCCCACAATGGAATCCGAAAGGCGGTGACCGATGACCGTATGGGACGACCTGGTCGGGCAGGACCGGGTGAGGGAGCAGCTCTCCGCCGCCGCCAGGGATGCCGACGCGCTGGTCACGGCGGTTTCCGACGGCAGGCCGGCGGACCCCGGGGCGCAGGGCTCGAAGATGACCCATGCCTGGCTGTTCACCGGACCGCCGGGTTCCGGGCGGGCCACCGCCGCCCGGGCCTTCGCCGCCGCCCTCCAGTGCACCAGCCCGGACCGGGCGCTGGGCGGGGAGCCGGGCTGCGGCTTCTGCGACGGCTGCCACACGAGCCTGATCGGTACGCACGCCGACGTCCAGGTCATCCGCACGGACCTGCTCTCCATCGGTGTGAAGGAGACCCGCGACCTGGTCCGCCGGGCACAGCTCTCCCCGGCGGTCGGCCGGTGGCAGGTCATCGTCATGGAGGACGCCGACCGGCTCACCGAGGGCGCGGGCAACGTGCTGCTGAAGGCGGTCGAGGAGCCGGCGCCCCGCACGGTCTGGCTGCTCTGCGCGCCCTCGCTGGAGGACGTGCTGCCCACGATCCGCTCCCGCTGCCGCCACCTGAGCCTGAGCACCCCGCCGGTGGAGGCCGTGGCGGACGTCCTGATCCGCCGCGACGGCGTCGACCCCGAGCGCGCCCACGCCGCGGCGCGGGCCACCCAGGGGCACATCGGCCGGGCGCGCCGGCTGGCCACGGACGAGCGGGCGCGGGCACGCCGGGCGGCGGTGCTCAAGGTTCCGCTGCGGGTCGCCGATGTCGGCGGCTGCCTCAAGGCGGCCCAGGAGCTGATCGACACGGCCACCGAGGACGCCAAGCAGCTGGCTGAGGAGGTCGACGCCAAGGAGACCGAGGACCTCAAGGCGGCGCTCGGCGCGGCCGCGGGGGGCCGGATGCCGCGCGGCACGGCGGGGGCGATGAAGGAGCTGGAGGACAAGCAGAAGCGCCGCAAGACGCGTACGCAGCGCGACAGCCTGGACCTGGCGCTGACCGAGCTGACCGGCTTCTACCGGGACGTGCTGGCGCTCCAGCTCGGTTCGCGGATCGCGATCGCCAATGTGGACGTGCAGGACACGCTGGACCGGATCGTGGAGTCGTCGACGCCCGCGCAGACGCTGCGCAGGATCGATGCGGTGATCGCGTGCCGACGGGCGATGGACCGCAACGTGGCACCACTGCTGGCGGTGGAGGCGATGACGATGTCGCTGAGAGCGGGCTGACGGACCTGGGGGCCGGATCCGGTTCACCCGAATGAGCAGGGAATCGGACGACTCGTCACCTGCCGGATACGCTCCCAGAATGAACACCAGGCGCCTGCTCCGCACCTTCGCCATCGGGATCGGCACGGCCGGTCTGCTCGCTTCCGGTTGCAGCGGCGGAGGCTCGTCGCCGAGCGCCTCCGCCACCGGCACGGCCGCCCCCGCCGGGCTGGACCCGTACTACGCGCAGAAGCTGAGCTGGCGCGACTGCGGGGTGGAGGGATTCGAGTGCGCGACGATGAAGGCGCCGAGGGACTACGACAAGCCGGCCGACGGCGACATCGACCTCGCCGTCTCGCGTAAGAAGGCCACCGGCCCCGGCAAGCGGATCGGCTCGCTCCTGGTGAATCCGGGCGGCCCCGGCGGCTCCGCGATCGGCTATCTCCAGGGGTACGCGGCGCTCGGCTACCCGGCCCCGGTGCGCGCCCGCTACGACATGGTGGCCATCGACCCGCGCGGTGTGGCCCGCAGCGAGCCGGTGGAGTGCCTGACGGGCAAGGAGATGGACGCCTACACCCAGGTCGACCAGACCCCGGACGACGAGGCGGAGGTCCGGAAGCTCACCGACGCCTTCGAGAAGTTCGCGCAGGGCTGCGAGAAGCGGAGCGGCGAGATCCTCCCGTACGTCTCCACCGTCGACACGGCCCGCGACATGGACGTGCTGCGCTCCCTGCTGGGCGACGAGAGGCTGAACTACGTCGGCGCCTCGTACGGGACGTTCCTGGGCGCCACGTACGCGGACCTCTTCCCGGACCGGGCCGGCCGTCTGGTCCTGGACGGCGCGATGGACCCGTCCCTCCCGGCGGTCGACATGAACCGCGACCAGACGGCGGGGTTCGAGGGCGCGTTCCAGTCCTTCGCCGCCGACTGCGTCAAGCAGCCGGACTGCCCGCTGGGCACGACGTCCACGGCGGACGCGGCGGCGGCGCTGAAGCAGCTCTTCAAGGACCTGGACGCCGAGCCGATCCCGACGGGCGACGAGGACCGCGAGCTCGGCGAGTCCCTGGCGACGACCGGAGTGATCGCGGCGATGTACGACGAGGCGGCCTGGCCCCAGCTCCGCGAGGCGCTGGAGGGCGCCCAGCGCAGTGACGGCTCGGGCCTCCTCTCGCTGGCCGACAGCTACTACGAGCGCGACCCGGACGGGAAGTACGCGAACCTGATGTTCGCCAACGCCGCCGTGAACTGCCTCGACCTCCCGCCCGCCTTCGACGGCCCCGACGCGGTGGAGAAGGCGGTCCCGGACTTCGAGAAGGCCTCCCCGGTCTTCGGCCGGGGCTTCGCCTGGGCCTCCCTGAACTGCGCCTACTGGCCCACCGAGCCCACCGGCACCCCCCACCGCACCGAGGCGAAGGGCGCCGCCCCGATCCTCGTGGTCGGCACCACCCGCGACCCGGCCACCCCCTACAAGTGGTCCGAGGCCCTCGCCGCCCAGCTCGACTCCGGCACCCTGCTCACCTACGACGGCGACGGCCACACGGCGTACGGCCGGGGCAGCGACTGCATCGACACGGCGATCAACACCTACCTCCTGGAAGGCACCCCGCCCACCGACGGCAAGAAGTGCACCTGACCTCCCCACACCGGCCCTGACCAGCACAGACGACCCCGGGGGTGCGGTGTGCGGAGCACCCCCGGAAACTGTGTAGACTTGGCCCCGCTGCTGATCGCACCATAGTGCGACAGGGTGTGCCGCCTTAGCTCAGTTGGCCAGAGCAACGCACTCGTAATGCGTAGGTCTCGGGTTCGAATCCCGAAGGCGGCTCAGAAGAACCCCAGGTCACATAGCCCGTGACCTGGGGTTTTCTGTTGCTCGGGGCATGGTGGGTCATACGGCCGGGTTGCCGTGACGTTGCTTGCGTGAGCGATGCGTGAGCGATGCGTGAGCGGAGCCGCTCGGGACCTACTTTGTGGGCTTGCGGCGTGTGGCCTTCTTGGCTGCCTTGGCCTGGGCTTTCGCCTTGTCCCGCTTCGGCTTGCCGCTGCCCTTGTTGCCCTTGCCGACGTCGGCCGCCTTGGCCGCAGCCTTCCTGGCCTTCTCCTTCTTCGCGGCCTTGCGCGCGGCTTTCTCGGCCTCGGCCTTGCGCTGGAGGGGGACGAGCTTCGCGGTGGCCTCGGCGGCGCTCTTGCCGACGTGGGGGAGGACGCTCTGGTAGATGTCCCGCGTGATGCGGGTGTCGCTGTGCCCGAGGGTGTCCGACACGATCTTGATGTCAATGTCGGCGGCGAGCATGAGGGTGGCCGCGCCGTGGCGCAGATCGTGCAGGCGGATCGGCGGGAGACCGGAGGCGCCGACGAGGCGCTCGAAGAGGTCGGTCACCTTGCCGGGGTGGAGCCAGGAGCCGTCTTCCTGGGTGAAGACGTGGCCGGTCTCGACCCAGGCTGTGCCCCACTCTTCGCGGGCCGTTTCCTGCCGTTCGCGGTGGTGCTTCAGGACGTCGACGGTGTCGTCGTCGAGGGCGACCACGCGGGAGCCGCTGTCGGTCTTGGGGTCGGACGCTTCCACCTCCCAGCCGTCCTGGACGAGTTGAGAGGAGACGGTGAGGACGTGGGTGTCGAGGTTCGTCTCCGACCACGGCTGGCCGCACGCCTCGCCTCGGCGCAGGCCGCGGAACGCGATCAGGTGCCACATCGCGTACAGCCGGTCCTCGGCGACGAAGTCGAGGAAGGCACCGGTCTGTTCCGGCGTCCAGACCATCACGGGCGACGGCTTCTCGCCCGTCTGCTCCCACTTGGCGACCCGCTCGTCCGTCCACACGAGCGCCTTCGGCTTGCGCACGGGGTCGATCTCGACATGGGCGGCCGGATTGAACGTGATGATCTGCTGCCCGATCGCGTCGTTCAGGGCTGCTCGGAGGGTGGCCTTGACGTGCAGCCGCGTGGCAGGGCCGGTGACGCGCCGAAAGGGCGGCATCTCGTCGATCGCGGCTTTCATGGCCTTGCGACGAGCCCGGTTCCCGACACCCTTCCACGGCACCGTCGCCAGCTCGTCGAGAGCGGCTCGCCGCTGGGCGTTGTCCTCCAGGATCTGGGCGTTCGCCTCGCGAATGTCGGTGAACATCTCGCTGAGGTGGCTGACGCGCAGCCGGTCCAGGCGCCGGCTGCCGATGCGCGGCTTCAGATGGACGCGGATATCGGTCTCGTAGCGGTTGAGACCGGACTTGCGTATGCGCTTGCCGGCCAGCCACCGGTCGAGCCATTCGGCGACGGTCAGGCTGCCTATGAGGTCCTGACCGGAGTTGAGGCGCCGCCGCGTCTCCTCGACCTCGGGCAGAGATGACCGCTCGCGGCTGACCTCGGCCAGCATCTCGGCGATGAGTTCGGTGCCCTCGGGGTCGTCCGAGTCGGCGAGCCCGAGGAGGGCGCGTACGTGGTCGAGGTCGGCCTGGGCTGCCCTGAGACTGGCGTACCCGCCACGGGCGAAGGAGCGGCGGCTGCCGTCCTCGCGGGGTGAGAGCTCCTGTCGTACGGAGTAGGTGCAGTGGTTCCTGCTGCTGCGCTTGGGGCAGGAGGTGCCGAGTTCCTTGCCGGTCTTCGGGTCGCGGCAGGAGCAGCGGCGGTAGGTGGAGCCCTTCAAAGATCATTCTCCTCGCTGGTTTCGGGATCGCTCCCGGATGAGTCGATTACGTCGGCCAGGTCGGGCCACAGGAACGGGGGCGTGACGCCCTCTTCCTCGATGAAGGCGCGAACTCTGCGCAGGCGGTCTTCGGCGTCGTCCGCCGTCTCGGCGGCGCGGGCCTGGGAGCGGAGGGCCTCGGCCTTCCGGTCGGCATTCGGGGCGGTCTGGGCGTGGTAGCGCGCGTACTCCTCGTCGCGTCGCGCACTTCGCAGCCGCTCCTGAGCGGCGTGATGGGCTCGGAAGTAGCGGAGCATGTCGTCGTCCGCGCCGAGATCGGTCTCCTCTCCCGTGAACCAGCGCAGTGCATCCAGGGTGGAAGTGGAGTCCTGGAGCGGGAGCCGCTGCACATCCTCGATGTAGCCCACGGGATAGAGGAGGCAGATGGGTGGGGTGTTCAGGGCTTCGGCCAGCACCATGACGTCGACCAAGGGCAGGTTGGAGCGGCGTCCGGACTCCATGTTGGCGATGACGTTGCGGGGGATCGGATGGCCGATCTCCGAGCACCTGTCGGCCAAGTCCTGTGCGCTCCAACCCAGTTCCTTCCGTCGTCTGCGGACCTCGGCGGCCACGGTGGCCATGACCTGGTCCACCCACTCCGGGACGTCGTCCTCGTCGTCGGCCTTGCTCGATCCATGGTGACTTCGGCGTTGTGTCATACAGACACATTAGCTCGCTTAGCGTTGATTCCAAGACCTGGAGACGGACGCGGAGGTCGCGTTCGCCGTGGGCTCAGTCATGGATGGAGTGCGCATGCGCCAGAACGAGGACGCCGGAGGGGCGAAGGGGATGAGTCGCGAGGAGCTTCTGGGGCTCCCGGCGGCCGTTGACCTGGAGACGGGTAACCGCGCGTTGGGGCTCGGCCGGAGCAAGGGCTACGAGTTGGCCAAGCGCGGCCAGTACCCGTGCAAGGTGCTCAGGCTCGGGAACGCCTACCGGGTGGTGACGGCAGACCTGTTGGCTTTGCTGGGGCTGGCCGCATGAGGCGTCTGATGCGCCGTAGGCGCTTCTGCGCTGAGCTGACACAGAAACGCTGGACTGTGGCACGCCGTGGACGTACTGTCCGTGGTCGCTCGCGGTACCGAGACCCCCGCGAGAAGAGGGAGAGCCTCCGACGGTGCAACGTCGGAGGCTCCAGGACTCCCCAGCAATCCCGTGAGATCCGACCCGGCGGCAAGGGCGTGCAAGCCCGCAGCCGCCAGACGAGGAGCCGCCCAGTGCAACCCGAGAACCCCGACTCCTATTCCACCCCCGCCCGAGCGGCCTGGCCCGCCACGGCCATCCCCGGCCGGCCCGGCGCTCATCTGGGTCCGGCCCAGGCCGCCTATGCCACACCGGAGATGCACGATGGTCCGGCTGACGGCAGCGAGGCGGACCCGGCAAGCGGCCTGGAGACCATTCCCGACGCGGAGCCGACGCCAGGCTCGGATCTGCTGGACGAACTGCGCTCCCAGATAGCCCAGTTCGTGATTCCGCCCTCTCCCGAGGCGCTGGACGCGACCACCCTCTGGGTGGCGGCGACGCAGCTCCAGCCCGCCTGGCAGCACGCCCCTCGGCTGGCAGTGGTGGGACCTGCGAAACGGTGCGGGAAGTCGCGGCTCCTGGACGTGCTGACCGAGACGGTCCACGAGCCGATGCTCACCATCAACACCACACCAGCGGCCATCTTCCGCTCGATCAACGAGGAGGAGCCACCGACGCTGCTGGTGGACGAGGCCGACACCATCTTCGGCCCCAAGGTCGCGGAGAAGAACGAGGAGACACGCGGACTCCTCAACGCCGGCCACCAGCGCGGCCGGTACGTCACCCGGGTCGTCGGCAACGACCACACCCCGCACAGGTTCGCCACCTTCGCCATGGCGGCCATCGCGGGGATCGGTGACCTGCCGGACACCGTCATGGATCGATCCGTCGTCATCCGTATGCGCCGCAGGGCCGAGGGCGAGAAGGTCAAACCCTTCCGCTCGCGACGCGACATCCCGGCCCTGCACGAACTGCGCGACCGTATCCGTGCCTGGGCTCTCCCGCTACTGGAGGACGCTTCGAGCCTGGAGCCGGAGATGCCGGTCGAGGATCGAGCCGCCGACACCTGGGAGCCTCTGGTGATCATCGCGGACCTGGCCGGCGGTCGCTGGCCACGGCTTGCGCGGATCGCGTGCGCACGGATGGTCGCGGCCGAGGTGGCAGCTGAGGAGGACCACCCGAGTGGGGCGCGGATCCTCGCTGACATCCGACGGGTCTTCTTCGCGCAGCGGGAGGCGGACAGCCTCTCCACCGAAGACCTCCTGCACCATCTGAACGCGGATGCCGAAGCCCCGTGGGGAGAGCGTGGACGCTACGGCCTGACCTCCCGGGAGCTCAGCGGGATGCTGCGCGACTACGACATCCGGCCCGGCAACGTGCGCATGGCCGACCGGACTCAGCGCAAGGGCTACACGCGCAACAAGTTCCTGGACGCCTGGCGGCGGTACTGCCCGACCGTCCACCCGGTCGACGCTCGGCGTGGCGAAAGCTGACCCCCACCTCCCTGGTTGCCGTACTTGCCGTCCCTGCCGTGATCGTGCAGGTCAGGGCACACAGCAGCAAGACGGCAGCCGAGGGCAAGACGGCAGCGCACGCGCCTGAGCACGTGCAGCCAGCAGGGGGACGGCGTCCAGCTCCGTCTTGCCCCGTCCCAGGCGTCTTCGCCGTATCGCAGCAGGTCACAGTCCTGCTCGCTGGGACGGCTGCCGCGACCGGCCGTCCCAGCGGATGCAGGCGCCCGGACACGAGCCGGGGCGGATCCGCCTCACCCCTGTCCCGAGTCGGGACAAGACGCCAGAGCTTCCCGCCAAGACGGCACGTCCAGCGCGCTGCCGTACCGCGCTGACCTGCACGTGCAACGCACAAGACGGCAAAGACGCCCCTCACCCACTACCCCCAAGGAGATTCCCGCTTGACCGCTCCGCACCTCACCACGTCATCACCGCAGACACGAGATGACGTCCCAGCCGAAGGGCAGCGCCCGAAGCGTGCCGACGTAGAGCGGCTCGTGCTCGGCGCGGCCGGCATCGTCATCGTGGTTCTGACAGCCGGAGCCTTCTGGCTGTCCTACGCGCACCTCGCCGATGTCGCAGGCCAGCACGGGCTGGGCGCATCCCCCATCCGCCGGTGGGCCTGGCCCGCCACCCTGGACGCGTTCATCGTCGCCGGTGAACTGCTCATGCTGCGGGCTGCGCTCCGGCGTACGACCGACCTCTGGGCCGTCGCCGTAACCGCTGCCGGATCGGTCGGCTCTATCGCACTGAACGTCGCTGGGGTCAGCGGCGCGGACAGCGAGCGCAGCGTTCCGCTCCTCGACTACGTGGTCGCTGCCGTCCCTCCAGCCGCCGCGATGGTCGCGTTCGGCGTGCTGATGCGACAGATCCACCAGCATGTGGCACCAACCGATGCCCCATCCGGTATCGGCTCCGTAGCTGTGCGGAACCGGCCGGTCGGTGAGCACGGCGAGGGTCGACGGCAGGACGCTGCCGCCGAGGTTCCGCAAGCTTCCGGCGAGGAGCGGACGGAATCCACGTCCCCGGTGCCGAAGGCCAAACCAGTCGGCGGCCGTCCTCCGAAGGCGACCATCGAAGAACTGAAGGCCATCGGCCGGGCCGCCGGTCGCCAGCACGGCAAACTCACGCGTGGCCTGCTGCGAGCTGCCGTGAAGGAACAGAACTTGACGATCGGAAGCGCGCGGCAGACCGAAGTCATGGAGTCGCTCCGGCCGGAACTCGAAGCCGCTGGCATCAAGGTCTCCGGAGGCTGACGCCTCATGTGCTCGGGTGACCGGAACCCTTCCGGTCACCCGAGCACACGCCGGTCGCCCCGCAGATCCCCACACCTGTGACAACGCGATGGCTCGCGCCACCGGGTCGCCGTGATCCTGTCCGCCGAGCCGCATCTGGAGCATCTTCCATGCAGCACAGCCAGCACCTACCTGACGACACCTCCGCTGAGCCGCCCGCCTCGGCACAGCCCCGTACGCTGCTGTCCCGACTGCGTCGGGCGTTCGGACGGGCTGCCCCGGGCGGAGCCAGTAGTACCCCGAGTCCGACTCAAGGCCGGTCTTCGGGGATCTCCGCCCCGGGGGTGGCGGAGACGGCCCAGCGCCAGGGGGCGCTTGGCCGGGAGGTCGGGGCCGAGGGCGGCCCCGACCCGGACGAGCTCCACGCCGTCCAGCAGCAGATCCTTCGCCCCGCACCCGCCACCGATCCGACAGCCGGCGAACGAGCACCGCAGAGCGTGCAGCCGACGATCCGCCGCTTCACCGGCACCAAGCGGACCGTCCGTGTCGGACCGCTGCGCTTCACTGGAGACGAGCACGCCGCGCTCCAGGAGGCCGCAGCCGAGCACGGCTACAAAGGGGAATCCGGCTTCACCGCGGACATCGCCCTCGCCTTCATCACCGGCCGGTTCACGGCGAACCTGCCGCTGTCCGAGGACCGTCGCCGCACCCACATGTTCCGCGCCCAGGTACTGCGTGAACTCAACCGGATCGGCGTCAACGTCAACCAGATCGCCCGCGCCCTCAACAGCGACCTCACCCCACCCGACGTACGTCACCGTCTCGACGAGCTCCACCACCTGCTGGACCTGCTCGCCCGAGCCCTGCATGAACCCGCCGAGACGGAGAAGGAGCAGGCCGCGTGATCGCCGCCATCAAACCGGCCGGGTCCAACACCCGTGGCCTGCTCGCCTACCTCTACGGCCCCGGCCGCCACGACGAGCACCTCGACCCGCACATCGTCACGGGCTTCGCCATGCTCGGTATGCCCGACCCCGGCCGGAACCCGGACGCCACGCTCACCCAGCTCGCCCGCCACCTCGACGAACCCGTGCACCTTCGGAACAGCGAGTTCGGGAAGAAGGTCACCGACCATGTCTGGCACTGTCCCGTCCGCGCAGCCCCCGAGGACCGGCACCTCTCCGACACGGAGTGGGCCGACATCGCCCAGCGCATCGTCGAAGCCGCAGGCATCGCCCCGCCCGGAGACGACCTCGGCTGCCGGTGGATCGCCGTGCGCCACGCGGACGACCATATCCACATCCTCGCCACCACCGTCCGCGAAGACGGCCGCCGCCCTAAACTCCACGGCAGCGGCATCCGCGTCGGTGACGCCTGCCGCCAGATCGAGACCGAGTACGGCCTGCGTCAGCTGAAGATGGGCGACCGCACCGCCGGAAAGCGCCCCACCCAGGCAGAGATGCACAAGGCTCAACGCCTCGGCTGGGAGCAGACCAGCGGCGACTGGCTCCAGGACCGCATCCGCGCCGCCATCCCCCACGCCAGCAACGCCGAGGAACTCCTCGCCTACCTCGAAGCCGACGGCATCGCGATCAAGCCCCGCCGCGCCCCGTCTGGAGACCTCCTCGGCTACGCCGCCGGCCGCCCCGGTGACCTCAACAAGGACGGGAAACAGATCTTCCACCCCGGCGGAACGATCGCCCCCGACCTCACCCTCCCCAAGCTCAGGGCCCGCCTCGAAACCACCGCACCCGAAGAACACCCCACCGCACGCCGACAGCGCCCCACCACCCCCTGGCACCAGGCCACCGACGCCCTCGACACCCTCCACCAGGGCATGACCGACGACACCCACGCCCAGGCCCACATCACGGCGCTCGGCGAACTCATCGAGGCCACCGCACAGAAAGCCCCTGACCACTCCCGAGCCGAACTACGAACCGCAGCACAGACATTCGCCCGCGCCCAGCACTCCCAGATCCAAGCCGAGCACCAGACCGCCTATACCCTGCGCCGCGCGACCCGCGACATCGCCCACACCACCACCGGCCCCGACGGCAGCGCCTTCGCCGCCCTGCTCGCCGCCCTCGTCTGGGCCACGATCATCGCCGCCCGCTGGCACGAAGCGAAGAACCACGCCCACCAGGCCGAAGCCGCCCGCCAGACTCTCCACCACCTACACAACGCCGCAGACCACGCCCTCGCCCCGGTCATCGACAACCTCGCCGCTCGTCAGCCGAGCGACCAGGCCAGCCGAACCCTGGCCCACGACGTCCGGGCCGCCGTCCCCGACCACGCCGACCGCATCCTCACCGACCCCGCCTGGCCGGCCCTCGCCACCGTCCTCGCCGACGCCGAAGCAGGCGGCCACAAACCCCACCAGCTCCTCAAGGAAGCCGCCGCTCAGCGCGAACTCACGAGCGCCCGCCAACCCGCCCGCGTCCTGATCACCCGCATCCAGCACACCAGCCGTAACCCGGCAGCCAACCGCCGTGCCGAAGCCGCCCGCCAACGCACCACCATGGGAACATCGCCTAACAATGGGGCTCCGGCATCACAGACGACGATTCCCTCTTCTGCTCCTGCACGGCACCGCCCCAGGCGATAGCGGACCGGCTGCGAGCGCAACCCCGATTGGACCTCGTGGTCCTGGTGTCTCTCCCCACATCCCAGGTCATGAGAACGCTCCTCGCCAGCTACACCGAGGGCAAACAGTGCGGTGCCGACCCACGATCGTGAGTCGGCACCGCGCCTGGTCTCAGACGTCGATGCGGGCGACCTTGCGGCCCACCTTGAGGTACAGCTCGGCACCTTCGAGCGCGCCGATCTCGCCGACGACTTCGCCGAGCGTCTGCTGAACAGAAGCCTCCGTGAGTGGCGTCGGCTGCTGGTCTCCGTTCGACTCGCGGATCAGGCGGAGCCCCTTCTGCTGAGCCACGCGGCGCACCGCGGAGATGCTGGGAGCAAAGTCCAGCGTGCGGCTGATCAGCGCCCCGAGGGTGTCCTCGGCGTGGTCCTTCAGGGAGATGACGGGGAGGTTCTGGGTGTCCGCGAAAGAGCGCTTGGAGAAGCGTGCCGTGAACTCCGCGCGGGCGGCGGCGGCAGCGTCCAAGCCGTGGAGGGCGGCCACCACCTCGCCGGCGAGGATGCGCTTGATCGCCATCGGGTGCGCGGTCCCCTCCTCCAGGCGCTTGGTGACCACGCGGATCTCGTCGTCCGTCCATTCGGTGAGCAGCTGGAGGTACGGCTCGGTCAGGTGGTCGGGGATGGACATCAGTCGGCCGTAGACGTCATCAGGCGACGCCGTCAGGCCAACGTAGTTGCCCTTGCTCTTGCTCATCTTGGTGCCCGTACCGTCGGTGCCTTCGATGAGCGGGGTAGTGATGACGACCTCGGGTGACTGATCCGAGATCTCCATGACCTTGCGGCACATCTGGAGGTTCAGCAGCTGGTCCACACCGCCGAGTTCGACGTCGGCGTCGATGGCCACGGAGTCCCAGGCCATGACGACGGAGTAGACGAACTCGGCGACGGACAGTCCATGGCCATCGGCCAGCCGGGTGCGGAAGTCCTCGCGCTGGAGCGACATGGAGACCGGCACCCGGGCGAGGACTCCGACGAGCTCCGGCAGGGTGACCTTGTTCAGCCACTCGCCGTTGAAGCGCAGGTCGGCACGCTCGAAGTCGATGAACGGCGTGACCTGCTGCTGGTAGCCGCTCAGATTGCGGGCGATGTCCTCGTCGGTGAGGGGCGGTCGATCCGAGGACCGTCCCGACGGGTCACCGATCTTGGCCGTGACGTCACCGATGATGAAGACGACGTGGTGGCCCATCCGCTGGAACCGGCTGGCGATGATGATCGGTACTGCGTGGCCCAGGTGGACGTCGGGCGAGGTCGGGTCGATGCCGTACTTGACGACGAACGGGCGTCCGGCGGCCTGCGCGGCTTCGATCTTCCCGGCCAGCACCGCCGCTGAGGGAATCAGGTGGTTCGCACGCCCCTCGACCAGTGCGGCCTGCTCCTCGGGGGAGAGGTCGGAGAGGTCCAGGGAACGCCGTGCCGTTGTCTCGCTGAGCAGCTGCGCGGCCGTATAGTCCGCGCCCAGGTCCGCTCCATCGAGGATGTGCATGACACGGGTGACGGACTCGCTCAAACGGCTCATGGCGCTTATACGCTCCTGGGTCGGACAACTGGCCTGACCAGTAGGGATTGGAAGCGGCGATTTTATCATCGCCAACCCCGTCGCATCACCGAAATGATCACGGTTCAGACCGCTCTCCCTGGGGCGTCGAGAGCTGTACCAGCGGCCGGCCCACGATCGCACTGGAGAGGGAGCGGAGCCACGGGGCTTTTGGGTCTTGGGCTCGGAGCGTGGCGATGAGCATCCCCGGAAGGAAGATCATGGCGCGGAGGTGCTTCTTTCGCTGCAGGGCGGATTCCACACTGTGCCCGGAAGCGAGTACGCGGAAATGCTGGGAGATCCTCCTGAGCTGGCGAGTCGTCGCCCAGGTGGGAGGGTTCCCATCCATCTTGCGGAGCCGATCCGAGAGTCCCAGACATACCTCGGCCCGATAGTCTTGCGACAGGCCGGGCGTACTTCGGTCGGTCATGCTGTGCGAGTGGACCCGATAGAAGGTCAACGGGTCCTGGAGGACGGCACCGTGGCCAGCCTCCCGCAGCGCGTGGAAGAAGATCTCGTTGCTCACCGGAAGGAGGCTGAGAGCAGCCTCGCGATGGACCACCAACGTGCTTGTGTTTCCGCCCGAGTGCGGATCTTTCAGCCTGGGGTTTCCGTTTGAGTCGACGACGTTTTCCCAGTGCTCGATGAACAGCGTTTCACCCGTCATCGCCTCGGCGCATGTACGGAGCTTCGATGGGTGGAACCAGTCATCGGCGTCGAGCGGAGCCACCCAGTCGCCTGTACTGAGCAGAAAAGCGTCGGTCAAGGTTTGGCCGAAACCTTGCTGGCTCCTCCGGATGACCTTGACGTTCTTTTCGTGGCGACGGCATACCTCCTCAGTTTCGTCGTTGGATCCGTCGTCGATGACGATTATTTCGTGAAGGATGAAATTTCCAGGCTCCTGTTCCAGACAGCTTGTTATGGCCTGGTCGAGATATCTGCCGTAGTTGTGGCAAAGGATCACACACGAAATACGCGGAATGGTGCTCACCGGTCACCCCCGTACACGAGGGCGTAGTCGTCCAGGATCGCCCTGTGTTCCTGGGTCCTGTAGTCGAGGAAATCGCGGTCGAGGCGGCGGGGCCTGGAGCCGAGCCGTGCTACCGCTTTCTCCAACGCGGTCAGGAACTTCTCTCCGAAGAGGTTGGGATGCCCCTGCGACCAATCGAACCATTCAGGTTCCTCGACGAATCCCTTGTGCCGCTCGTACTGCTCGGGCAAGTGCCCTGTGAGGGAGCAGACCGGAAGCAGGTTCAGGTCGAAGGCCAGTTCCAGCTGCCCGGAGTGACTCCCCCAGAGGTACGGCAGCAGCAGGGAGTCCGAAGCCAGCCCAGCTCTGACCACTTCGTCGTCCGTGGGGTACGGGCGCATGGTGAGGCGGATACGGGAATCGTGCCGGGCCGTCTCCAGGAGCAGCGGGGCTCGGCCGGCATGCGCGAAGTCCGAAGGGCTGAACGCGCGCAGGAGGACGTGGAGCGTGCTGTGGGGATCCGTGATCCCCAGGCTCCAGTTGGCCATGGTGGACAACTGGTCCCGGCTGGCACGGGAGGCACCGAACATGAGGTACCTGGCCCCCGGGCCTCTCGCCTCGCGCTCCAGGTCAGCCAGCGACTCCGGGGCAGCGACGTATCCGTGGGGGATGACCGTTGCAGTGACCCGCTCGCCGAGGACCTCCGTCAGCTTCGTGACGGATCCCTCAGTGAGACAGACCCAGTTGACCTCGGCAGATCGGAGCAGCCGCAGCCGCTCCACGAAGCCTTCGGCGTTGCCGACCATGGGCCGGGTGTCATGGGCGGTAAAGACCACGTTGACCCCGTAGCCCAGGCACGCGTCGAGCAGGCGCTCCAGGGTGGCGATGTCCTCGAAGTCGATGTGGTGCAGGTGCAGCACGTCGAGCCACGTGAGAGGGCCGTGTTCGAGGAGCCATGCGGCGCTGACCGCCTCTGGCACAGTCTCGCCCGTGGGAATCTCTGTCCCGTTCAGGATGTGGAAGTCAGGGCTCTGGAGCTTCCACGCGTACGGGGTACGAGCCGGCAGGTGAACGACACGCAGGCCCCTGGACCGGGGAACCGCCGTCACTGTTCTCCCACCTCCGTCCCTCCCACACCGACGAGGAGCAGCTGGGTGGACAGACCGTTGGAGGCGTCGTCGCTTCGGGTGAGGCCCGCGTAGTGGATCTCGAATCCGGATTCCCGCAGCAGCGCCTGGAACTCGTCGCTTGCCCACTCCCGCACATGGCTGGGGTTGCGCGGCGGTCCAGGGGTGTCGTAGCCGCTGCGGCACTCACGGGCCGGTGTGGACAGGACCGCAGCAGCGCTGCCCTCCTGCAACAGGGCCAGGATGAGGGACAGGGCCGGGGCCGGGTCCACCAGGTGCTCGATCACGTCGGAGCAGATCACCACCGACCGGCGAACTAGGTCCGGGTCGAGCGGCAGCCGCTCTGCCGATTCGAGGTCCGCCTCCACCCACTGTCCGAAGGGGTGGTTGTCGTGGCACCAGCGCAGGTTGTCCCCGAAGTCCACGCCGACGAAGGTCCAGTCGGGGTGCTCGGCGGCGAGCGAGGCCAGCTTGCCCGCCCGCCCGCAGCCGATGTCGATCACGACGTCACGGCCGAGCTCCTTGGCCCGTTCGGCGGCGTAGGGGTACACGTCGGGCTGCCAGGTGACGGTGTCGTCCGTCTCGTCAAGGAAGTACTCGACCTCGCTCCGGCTGCGGTAGCCGCAGCGAATGAAGAAGGTCTCGGGGCCGCCTATCGGCTGCGAGGACTCGGAGAGGGCCGGGGGCTGAGGGGCATCGGGGCCGGTCAGGGGCTGTGATGTGGTCGTGGTGTCCGCGTGCACAGTCAGACTCCTTGCTTGCTCGGATGTGTGGTGCGGCAGAGGGCACACGGCTTGCTACAGCCGCGGGTTCGGCGCTCCCCCGGAGGGGGCCTGCTACTTCGGCCAGCAGGAGAACAGCGTGATCAGTCGTTCGACGAGCTCCTCGCGGATCACACGCCACTCCCGGTCTCCGGCGCGCCGCGCGGCGGAGGCGCGGTCGTACTCCGCCTGGCCGACCTCGGGCAGACACGCGTACATCTGGAGCAGGGTCGACCCATCGTCGGAGGGTGCCGAGTCGGTGTCCGCCGCCAGCAGGGCCCTGATGTCCTCGGCGGGCATGGAGCCGTCGATTCCGGAGCCGGGGATGCTCTTACTCATCTTCGGCAGGCCCCCGAGGCCCGGGATCATCTTGGTGTAGATGCCGGCCAGTCGGTCTGCGGGCAGACCCCAGCGTTCCGCCCCGCGCCGGGCGAGGGCGACGTACTTGTGCTCGTCGACGCCCAGGGACACCAGCACGTGCCGTCCTTCGCGCAGCAGGTGCACGAAGTCAGCGGCCATCAGCAACGTGGCCTGCTTCATGCCGTAGTTGAGGTGGTCGAAGACGCCGTGGTTGCGGTAGAGCCCGGCGAGGTCCTCCTCGGCCCACTGGAAGTCGTCGTCGTCCAGATGGCGTGAGAGCAGGAACGCGGTGGCCATGACGTCGGTCTCGCCTTCCTGGCGGCGTAGTACACCGTGCCCTGGATCGAAGCCGAGCCCAAGTGCGAACTCCTCGTACTGGTCGGCCAGGCGGCGCACCGCGTCCAGCGGCGTGCGTCGCGCGTTGTAGGAGTCGAGGTCGCCCAGCACGATCTGCACGTCGAGTCCGTGTTGCTGGAGCTTGACCGCGCGCAGCAGCTGGAAGAGGGTGCCGGCGTGCGGCGCGCCGCCGAGCCCGATGCCGGTGGTGACGATCGCCGGCCGACCCGCCGAGACGGCGTCCGCGAACTCCCGCGCCCCGGTGTGGCAGACCCACTTCGTATGCAGGTCGCCGGGGCTCATCCCCGCGAGGGCGAAGTCGATGGTGCCGAGGCCAAGGTGCTCGTACTGGTGCTGGTCGATGACGCTCTCGTAGTACGCGGTGTCGAACTTCATGCGATCCCCTCCAACTGAGGCTGCTCTCGTAGGGCGAAGGCTCGGCGGACCAGCGGCTCAAAGCCGTCGACCAGCAGGTCCCCGATCACGGCGTTGCGAGGTGCGGCGACGCTGCCGAGGTCCGCGGTCACCGTTCCGTCGGAGAGGACCCAGACGCGGAACGGGTACGGGTCCTCGGGCGCCCGTGTGGGCTGGGCGAAGATCTCCACCGGGGCGACGACGCCGCGCACCCCGTCCACGGCCCGGACGAAGCCATCCCGCTCGAAGCCGTAGAGCTCCGCCTTGCCCGCGCTGGCACGGCCGATGGGCCTGTACTGGGAGATCAGCCAGTACTCGACCTCCGTGCGGTCAGCGATGCCGGTGACGAACTCCGCGAGCCGCGGCAGCTCCCGCACGGACGCGGCCGTGGTGAACGTGTTGAAGGCGAGTCGGCGCCGGTCAGCGACGAGGAAGTCGACGTTGGACCGGAACCGTTCGAAGTAGCCCTGCCCGCGGAACCAGTCGGCCGAGTCCGCCTCCGGACCGTCGATGGCCAGGGAGTAGAGGGTCACGTGGTCACGCACCCCCGCGTATCGGTCGCTCAGTAGAAGCCCGTTGGTGTGCAGATTGGTTTCGAAGCCGGCTTCCCGTGCGTGCCGGAGGGCGACCTCCAGGTGGTTGTCGTAGGGCATCACGGGGTCGCCGCCGGTGAACACGACACGGTGGGCTTCGGACTCGGTACGGACCTGGTCGATGACCCTCCGGACGGTGTCCGGGTCCGTCGTGACTCGGTTGCGCTCCCGGTAGCAGAACCGGCACACACCCGGTGAGGCGCTGGTCGGGGTCAGGTCCCAGGCGTTGCAGTCGGTGTTGAGGACCAGGTGAACGATCGCGAGTTCGTCGTGCGTCAGCATGGGGCCTTCTCCTTGTTGCCAGGGCTGACCAGGAGGGCTGTCGGGGTGACGTGCCGAAGGAGCGAGCGGAGTCTGTCCGGGGCACCGCCGGTGAGGCGTACGAACTGCTGCAGCGTGTCCAGACCCGCGCCGGCGTCGATGATCGTGAGGGCCGTGTCGATCCCGGATTGGACGGTGGGCACCGCCTCGGACATCACCATGAGCAAAGCCGCGTTGAGGGCGACCGCGTTCCGCGCCTGACCGATGTCATGGCCCGCCAGTACGCGTATCGCGGCGGCGACGTTCTCCCGAGGGTCCTCGTGCTGGGCGACGGACATCAGGTCCTGCGGCATCGAGGACGCGCTCTTGCGTACCTCGTCGTTGAAGGTCAGGTCCTCGTCGCCGGCGCTGATGCGGCAGGCTCGCACGGTGCTTCCGGGGATCAGCTCGTCGACCTGGACCGCCTTGCCGAGGCTGGAGTTGATGACCGTCACGTCGGGCAGGCCGAGTTTGGAGAGCAGCCGGGCGGAAGCGCCGACCGCCGGGTGCGAGAGGCCGTACACGTAGGCGGAACAGGTGACCGGGCTGAGGAGGGCGGGGAACGCCAGGCTGAGGGCGTGCACGGCCTGGAACCTGCCGCCGTAGCGGCGGTCGAACTCGGGCACGCGCTTCTCGATGGAGAAGAACCCGAAGCCGGTCTCCGCCGTGATGTCGACCATCTCCTGGTGCGGCACCGTGTCGCTCGTCGCGCCCACGAGGTCGATGAAGTCGCGGGACCCGGTCTTCGAGGACGCACTGCGCGATCCGAGCTTGGCGACGTGTGCTCCCCCGGTGGCCGCCACCAGCGCGGCCGCGGTGCTGAGGTTGATCGTCTTGAAGGTCTTCTTCCCGCTGCCCGTGTAGCCGACGAACCGCATGCCCTCCGGTGGCTGGTGGAAGTCCCAGCTGCTTCGGTCCAGGGAGGTCGCGGCCTGGACAGCGGCCTCGATCTCCTCCAACCGTGGCCCCCGCAGGAGCAGTCCCGTCAGGACGCTTCCCAGCATCACGTCGCGCGTGTGGCCCTCCGGTAAGGCGAGGATGCGCGTGATCCCGGCGTGGACGTCCTGGGGTGGAATGTCGGCAGGCGAGTTGATTTTGTGGGCCAGCAATGGCTTTGTGACCGCCATGGCGTGGTCTCCTTCCGTCACGTGTCGGATGTGAGCAGGACCTTGAAGGGGCGAGGGCGGGTTTCGTTGTTCAGGGCCGCCAGTCCCTGCGGCAGTTCGCCGAGGGGGAATCGGTCTCGGGTCATGAGGGCGGCCCAGTCGCCGCCCTTGGCAATCACGTCGATGGCGTCTTGGAAGTCGTCCTGGCCGTCCGCGCGGCAGTACGAGAAGGAGCCGCGCAGGGTGATCGAGCGACGGAAGACATCCCGCAGGGGGACCGAGAGAACGACGCGGGGGGCGTAGGCGTTCTGGACGAGAACCGTTCCCCCGCCACGAACAGCCCTCAGCGCCTGGCGTATGGGGGCTTCGCTCTGACCAGACGCGGCGTCCACCACGGCGTCGCACGCCGGCAGCTCGGCAGAGTGGAGAGTGATGTGCCGGTCGAGGACGTAGCGCAGTTGATGCGATCGCGAGGGTTCCCTGACCAGCATGTGCACGTCCCATCCAGCCTCTGCCGCGCAGACGGCCGTACACACCGCAAGGACGCCGCCCCCGATGATGCCGAGCCGCCCCATGGGCACACGTAGCCCGCAGCGGATTCCGTGCAGGGCTACCGCCATCGGATCGGCGAGGACTCCGTGCGCGGGATCGTGCAGGTGGCGAAGCGGGACGATGCTGTCGCGGGGCGCCCGTACGCAGTCGGCGAGACCTCCGGGAAGATCCCACCCGATGCGCTGGAGTCGTGGGCAGAGGTGGACATGGCCTCGGTCGCAGTAGTGGCACGACCGGCAGGAGACCAGCGGGTCGATTGCGACCCAGCCACCTGTCTCCGTGTCGACACCGACGATCTCGTGCCCGGGGTACCACGGTTCCGGCAACTGTCCTTGCCAAGGGTGATTGAGCTTCGCGACGTCGCTTCCGCACAACCCTGAGAAGCGTGTCTCGACGAGCGTCGTGTCGGGTGCCGAGGACATGGCGACCGGAGCGGGGAGTCGGCAGAGGACTCCGTTCGCAACCGCCCACGCGTACGGGCCGGTCATCGCTGCCCCCATCTGTCCAGCAAGGTGGGGAGAGCTTCCACATTGGGTATCGCCCTGCCGGACCAGGCGGTCTCGCCGAACGCGAGGCCACTCGGCCCGCCCCGACGCTCCACTCGCACGGCACGCATGCGGGCCCGCTCTGCGCCAGCAAGCTCGTCACCGCCGCCGTCGCCGCAGTAGAGGGCCTGCTGCGGGGCGACACCCAGGTTTCGGAGGACCGCGTGGAAGAGCAGACGGTCGGGCTTTACCGCCCCCGCCCGGCAGCTGAACACGACAGCGTCGAAGTGTGGCGCGAGGTCGCTTGAGCTCCACGCTTCGGCAATGTCCGGAGACGCGTCGCTGAGGACGGCCAGCCTGGCGCCACCGCGCCGAAGCTGCTCCAGCGCCTGCAGGAGAGAGGCATCGGCCTGGAGACGGACATGGGCGAGCCGGGCCAGGAGCACTTCCAGCTCATCCACACAGGCCGCAGTGGCGGCGCAGCAGGCGACGAGGTGAACCGCTACCTCGGTGGTGGACGCCATCTCCCCGTCGTGCCTCGCCTGCCAACTGTCGGACAGTATCGACTCGGCGACCGCCGGAGATACGCGCAGTATCGCAGCGAACTGGGCAGCGGCAGCCCTCCGCTCGACCACACTCGGGGCTGCGACGAGCGTTCCGAATAGATCGAGTATCACTGCGGTCGGGCGTAGAGCCGAAGCAGCAGAACTCCGCTGCGGTGAAGGGGCAAGCAGTACGTCGCCCACCGGATGTGTGGCGGGCGCGGACAGGCTCGTCGACATGGAGGTGCACGTCGGCGGATAGCGCATGGTGAGGCTCCATCGGTAGATCGGTGATCTCGTGCAGAACCGAACTCTCCGGCTGGCTGGGCTGCGGCCAGATGACGCCTTCTCGGGCGTCCGACAGACGAGGAAGGAGGATTTGACTGCCATCAGGTCGAGGCCACGCTGGGGCGCCAGGGCCCGGTGATGCCGTCGACGCGCTCACAGCCGTAGCCCTGACAGCAAGCCGGCGACCGACGCCGTGACGTCCTTCACGAACGGGCCGACGGTGTGGGTCCCGGCGAGATACAGACCGAAAACTGAGCAGACAACGGCGTGACCCGCCTTGAGCCCACCTCCGCGGCACAAGAAGACGATCACGATGCCGAGGAGCAGCAGGACAGCAACATCGACAGCCACCGCGGAGCCCCCTTCGATCTCGGACAAATAGTGGAGACCGAGGCGGGCACTGGGACGACCGCGTCGGTGTGACCATGACAGCGGCTCGGAGCTGTGCGGAGTATCACAAGCCGTTCCTGAAGCTGCTCATCAGCAGCTCATGGCCGGACGACCTGACTTTTCAACATCCGCTTACACACGGGTTCATGACAGGCAGACTTAGGCTCCGGATCATGACCAGGGATGGGCAGGCGGTAGGCGCGGTGAGTAAGAGTCGCCCGGGGTGGCGCCCGGACAAGTTGAGACAACAACGCGAAGCTCACGGCCTGACCCTCGAAGGCGCGGGTGAGCAACTGCGCGAGGTGGCCCGGGCCGCGGGGCTCACGGTGCCGGCGGCCAACTTTCAGACGCTGTGGCAGCACGAGCAGGGAGAGGTCTATCCCGGACCGCACTACCGTCGCGCGTACTGCCTTCTGTACCGCGCGACCGAGCCCGAGCTCGGCTTCCGTAACGCTCTGCCCGACGAGGCCACGAAGCTCAAGTTCACCGCGTCGAGCGAACCGCAGAACGGCGCCCACGTCCTGGCCGTGGAACGGGCGTTGCACCAGCTGGCGCCGAGCGCGGAGGACGCCGACGGCGTGGGCGTCCAGCAGCGAATCCTCGACGCTTGGAAGCGGCGTCACACCGGCGGCGATCCGAACCGGCCGACGCTGATGATGGTCGGAGGCTACGCGGGCAGCGGGAAGTCGGAGTTTGCCCGCTTCGTATCGCAACTCACTGGATGGCCCGTCCTCGACAAGGACCCGATCACGCGCCCGCTCGTCGAGCGCCTCCTTGTTGAAATGGGCAGCGAGCCCAACGACCGGCACACCGACCTCTACCGGGAGAAGGTCCGCCCGCTGGAGTACCAGTGCCTGCTGGAGACCGCGTACGCGAACGTCGACTGCGCGATCAGCACCGTCCTCTCCGCGCCCTTCATCGCCGAGACCACAGACCCTCGGTGGATGCGGCGCCTGATCAACCGCTGCGAAGCCCGCGGCGTCTCCGTGGCCGTCGTCTGGATTCAGTGCGACCTCGACACGATGCACGAGTACATCGGCTTCCGGTCCGCAGCGCGGGACAGCTGGAAACTCCAGAACTGGGACACGTACGCCGCCGGGATCGATCTTGAGCTGCGGCCCGTCGTGCCGCACTTGGTTGTCGACAACCGGCTCGGCTCCGCGATATCGCTCACGGACCAGGTGCGCCAGGTCTTCGGGACGGTGTTCCAGTGAGGCAGGGCATCCTGTTGTACGGGCCGCCGGCGGCGGGTAAGGACACGATCACGGCGGCGCTCGCCGAACTCGACGAGCGATATGTGCTGTTCACCCGGCTGAAGATCGGGACCGGGAAGACTCAGGGCTACCGGATGGGTACGCCAGAGCAGCTGACCGCCCTAGAGGCACGCGGCGACGTCATCTACCGCAACGACCGGTACGGCAACATCTACGTCGTCGACCGTCCCGGCCTCGACCAGGCCATGGAGGGCGGCAAGACCCCCGTCGTCCACCTCGGCCAGATGGCGGGGATGGAGCAGGTGACCGCCCTCTCCCCGGCGCGCTGGGTGCGCGTTCTTCTGTGGTGCTCCAAGGAGACCACCGCTCGCCGCTCACCACAGCGCGGTGACACCGACACGGCGGCCCGGCTGGCCGCCTGGGACGCCACTCAGGCCGACCTTGCGGCTCACCCGCGAGCCCAATGGGAACTGCGCGTGGAGACGGACGCGACGGCACCCCATGAAACCGCACAGAGGATCGACGACATCGTCCGCACCACGCCCCCTCGCTCCTGACAGCCAGGACGTCAGCGCCCGCGCGGATGCGACCTGCTCAACTCGGGTTGTCCGGGTCCCGCTCAAGGCGCAGAGCTTCCAGGGCCTCAGCGATATCCAGCCGCTCGTCTCTGTTCCCGTCCCACCGGGCAAGCGTCGCGGCAGCCGCGTGCATAAGGGAGTCCGGCAACCCGGCGTCGGCGAGAAGGGCCGCCGCGTCCTCAAGCTCAGGGCCCCAACGCCAGGCACGAGAAGCGGTCTTGGGGATGTAGTCGGTCTCCACGAGGTAGCTGCGGGTGCGCTTGGCCGCGATCAGCAGCAGCTCGTCCGCGACCCCGTACGTGTCCGCCGCCCCGTAGGCCACGGCAGCCAGCACCCGGGAGACCTTCTGGTAGCTGGAGTACGCGAGCTTGAGTGCGGAAGCTTTGCCGATGCAGTCGCCCAGGACGTGGGTGTGCACGTCGGTGCCGGCGAAAAGCTCGCCGATCCGGTCGGTCTGTTCGACGGCGCCGGAAAGGTAGAGCGTCGGGGACTTGCCGCCCACCGGAGGCGATCCGACCACCGCTGCGTCGATGACCGGCATCGGGGCCAGGCGATCGGCGATATTCATCACGCGCGACGGCGAGACGGCGTTCGCGTCGACATAGATCGTGCCCGCTTCGGACATGCCGAGCTCGGCTACCTGGCCGGCGGTGTCCTCCGCTGCGGCGGGAGGGCACAGGGAGAGCAGCACATCGGACCGGGAGACAAGCTCGGACAGCGCCGCGGCTTCGAGGCCCGCGCCCTCGGCCCGGCGGCGGGTTGCGTCGCTGCGTCCGTCGGGGCACCACAGCACGATGTGGCCTCTCGCGTGCAGCTGGGCGCCGAAAGCGGAGCCCATACTGCCGGGGTGCAACAGCCCAATGGTGCTCGTCATGCCGCGGTCCTTGTGTGGTCGACGGGGTGCAAAAGCAGCAGGTCGATGGCGGCGCGTGCATGCGGAACCACGTGGTCCGGCCTGGGATCGTCCGGCGGCCAGGAACGGCCGTTGCCGATCCAGATGGTGCGCAGTCCTGCGGAGCGTCCGCCGCCGATGTCGTTGACCGGGTTGTCCCCGACCATCCAGCCACCGTCGCCCAGTACGGTGCCGCAGCGGGACGCCGCCAGGGCGAAGTGCCGGGTCTGCGGCTTGCGCGCGTCAGCCTCCTCGGAGACGAAGACGCCGTCCACGCGCTCGGAGATACCAGTGGCCCGCAGCTTGGCGCGCTGGATGTCCACCGCACCGTTGGTCGCCACCCCCACCCGCCAGCCGACCGCACGCAACTCGTCCAAGCCGTCGAGGACCCCCGCCTGGCACGACACCAAGGCCGCGATGTCAGTGCAGTACGTGTGCCACAACTCCGGAGTCGACACGGGCAGCCGGTACCGAGCGCGGATCACGTCGAAGGTAGACGGATAGGCCCGCTCGGACACCATGTCTAGGACATTCGCCTGTTCTTCGTCTCCCAGGCCGTGCTGGGCGGTGAACTCTGCGGCCCAGCCGGCGAGCGTTCCCCGCCGGTCCACGAGGGTGTTGTCGAGATCGAAGAGAACCAGAGGGTGCTGCACATCCTGCACCCTAATGCGCGCCGGTCAGCAGTGTGCTCGGGGCTGCGGGGCGGGTCGAAGGGCCGCACCAGCCACCCGAGCGTCCGGCAAGAGCATCGCGGTCATGGCTCGCTGGATCAAGAACCAGCGCCTGGCCTCCGTCGGTTACGTATGGGCCTTCTCCGCCTTGACCGCCTCACCCGGCGCCAAGGACCACTACGACCGGCGACGCAACGAGGGCGACCGCCACACCGCTGCCAACGCAACCTCTTCAACCGCATGGTCGGTTGCCTCCACGGCTGCCTGACCAAATGCATCCGCTACGACGAAGCGACTGCCTTCCCCGCATCAGCGGACCGACAACTCGCCACTGCCGTTTGACAGATCAACCGCACCGGATGTCTGCCCCTCCACGACACCACCCAGAACCGGATTCTGCTGGAGATCGTCTCCCTCGCACTCGACCTCCTTGCCTGGATGCCCCTCCTCGCCCTGACCGGCAAAGCCCGGCTCTGGGAGCCTCGCCGCCTGCGCCCGCGGCTGTTCTCCACCACGGCCCAGCTCGTCACCACCGGCCGCTGCCACATCCTCCGCCTGGCACACCACTGGCCGTGGACCGACGTGATCACCAGCGCGCTCGCGGCTCGATGCCCTCCCAAACCCCTGTTGACCAGCAGCGTCCCGCCCATACGGGCAGCAAGCACACCCCCGAGCCGTGGAACCCGGCGTCCCCGGCGGCGCGACAGCGGGGCCATCAGCCTGCCCACAAGAAGAAATCCCCGCCCTGAACGAGCAGAAAAGGTTCCAGTCAGCAAGCTGACGGGCCCTCATGCAGATCAAGGCTAGAGCAGGGCAACAGGCGCGCAGGGCACAATCATGGAGCCGAGTAAGATCAGTTTTTCATACTAATCTTGAGACAAGAACCGCTGCTTGAAGCACTTCTGAGGTTCCGTCATAGGGGGACGTGTTGACCCAGGCAGGCATCGAGGACTTCCTCGGCGAGGCGGAAGCCCACGAAATATCCTGGAATCAGCCGGACGGTGCACCGGAATCACTGGCTGCGGAACGAGTCTTGATTGCCGAAGGACCCCAAGCCTTCGAAGTCGCCATCGCCTCAGCGGTCACCCGGCCCCGTGTAGACGATGTCCGCCGTCTGTGGGCCCTGCGGTGGAATCGCCGGGCCGCCCCGGTCGTCTTGGTCGTCGGCTACCTCGATGACGGCACCTGGAAGGCAGCCGTCTGCGGAACCAAGGACGACCCGGCCGTCCTGCCCGACCTGAACCTTGATCAGGTAGAACGTATCTGTACCGCATCCCTGGAGGCTCCCGACTCGGCGAACGCGGAACGCACCCTGCACCGCCTGCTTGCGGGGCTCAAAGACCAGATGGTCCCGGGCCTTTTCAACTCTGGTCTGTTCGCCGCCCACGAACTGCGCCACGGTGTCCCCATCCGCGCCGACTGGGCAAACGCGCAGATGAAGGGAGTGCCGCTGTTGCGGCAGCGGGGCGCCGAACTCATCCACGGGCTCGGCTACTCGACCACCCCGCACGGATCCACCGCAATGATCCTCTCGGCCGGAAACGATCGGAGGGCAGTGGGCGTCCTGCTGAACGAGCAGGAGATGTTCGACCGTCCCACCGCCCGCCTCGGAGCGGTCTCCCCCGTGGCGTTGGGCCTGGCCATAGCGCAGGAGCAGGGGCTTCCGTGGCTGGTGATCAGCCGGGACACCCAGATCCGTCTCTACTCGGCCAACCCTGATATCGGTGTCGGCCGCAAGGGCCAGGCCGAGACCTTCGTCGAAATTGACCTGGCGCTCCTGGCCGAAGCGGATGCCGCCTACCTGCCCCTGCTGTTCTCCGCTGCCGCTCTGACCGACGACGGCAGCGTTCCCCAGATCCTGGAAACCTCCGCCGACCACGCCGCAGCGCTGGGCAGGCGCCTTCGGGAGCGCGTGTACAAGGACGTGGTGCCGCAGCTGGCCACCGCAGTCGCCCGGCATAGGGGAGCCGCCGACGAGGCCGAGCTAGCCGAGGCGTACCATCGAACGCTGATCATCCTGTTCCGGCTTCTGTTCACCGCCTATGCCGAAGACCGCGGCCTGCTGCCCTACCTGCGTAATCCTTGCTACACCGCGAAAGCCCTCAAGACTCTCGCGCGGGAGTTCGCCGAGAAGCCGGAGCAGGAGTTCAACGCTGTCGCGACCGGTCGGTGGGACGACCTTCTCGCCGTCTGGCGGGCCATCGATGACGGAAACACCCCATGGGGTGTTCCGGCCTACAACGGTGGCCTGTTCGCCTCCGACGACGTCCACTCCGCCGGCCGGGCCATCGCAGACCTGCGGCTGACCGACGATGAGATCGGGCCCGCACTGCGCGCCCTGCTCATCGACACAGGCGAGGACGGGTCGGTCGGGCCCGTGGACTTCCGATCTCTGTCCGTACGGGAGTTCGGCACCATCTACGAGGGACTGCTGGAGTCCTCTCTCTCGATCGCTCCCGGCCCGCTCGCCGTTGACCCGAAGACAGAGGCGTACGTCCCGGCCAAGAAGACCGATACGGTCGTTGTCGCCGCAGGCGACGTCTATTTCCACAACGCCTCCGGGACACGCAAGTCCACTGGCTCCTACTTCACCAAAGCCTTCGCGGTCGAGCACCTGCTCGACACCGCTTTGACGCCGGTGCTCACCGATCACCTGGCCATGGTCAAGGCCCTGCTGGATGCCGGGGACGAGGCGGCAGCGGCAGAGACGTTTTTCGACTTCCGTGTCGCCGATCTCGCGATGGGGTCGGGGCATTTCCTAGTCGCTGCCATCGACCGGATCGAGAACCAGTTCTCCGTCTTCCTCACCCTCCATCCGATCCCGGCAGTCAACGACGAGCTGCACCGCCTCGCGGATGCGGCCAGGGCCGCCCTGGGATCCAACTCCGCCGACATTGAGGTTGAGCCGTCCGCGCTCCTGCGCCGGCAGATCGCCCGCCGCTGCGTCTACGGCTTGGACATCAACCGCATGGCAGTTGAGCTCGCGCGTCTCGCGGTGTGGATTCACACCTTCGTGCCCGGTCTGCCGATGAGCAGCCTCGATCACGGGCTCGTCGTCGGGAACAGCCTGACAGGCATGGCCACCATCGAGGAGGTCATCGAGGTTCTCGACCCAGCAAGCGGAGACGGCACGATCAGCCTCCTTGAGGACCGGATCCGGTCCCAGCTTTCCCCAGCGCGTGACCTGCTGGTGCGTGTCGCCCGCACCAGCGAGGCGAACAAGCAGGAAGTAAAGGACGCAAAGGCCGCACACGCCGAGGCGATGGCAGCCGCTGGCCGTGTCACGGCCCTGTTCGACGCGGCCGTGGCCATTCGGCTGGGACTCGTCAAGTGGCAGCCCGAACCGGAGCAGGCCGTCGCCGCGGCCTCCACCGAGTACGTGCGGGAAGAGGTGCGAAACCTCAACGCCGCGTACTTCCCGGTGCTGTTCCCCGAGGTGTTCCTTCGTGATCGTCCGGGCTTCGACGTACTGCTGGGAAACCCGCCGTGGGAGGAAGTCACCGTTGAGAAGCTGGGCTTCTGGGCTTTGCGGTTCCCCGGCCTGAAGAGTCTTCCTGCGAAAGCGCAGGCGGAGAAGATCGCCGCATTGGAGCGCGACCGACTGGATCTGGCCGCTGAGTACGAGGCCGAGGTCAGCGCCGCGGCCCTGCTGCGGCAAGCCTTGCTGCGCGGGCCGTTTCCAGGCATCGGGAAAGGCGACCCGGACCTCTACAAAGCGTTCACCTGGAGGATTTGGCAGACTCTCCGCTCGGACGGAGCCGCTGGTGTGGTCCTCCCCCGCAGCGCTCTGAGCGCGGTCGGCAGCGCCGAGTGGCGCGAGAAGGTCTTGAGTGAGGGCACCTTCAACGACGTGACCCTGCTGCGCAATTCGGCGGAATGGGTCTTCGACGAAGTACATCCGCAGTACACGATCGGGCTCGTCGGCATCCGCAAGGGCTCGGGCCATGCGGGACGTCTTCGGATGAGCGGCCCGTTCGTGTCGCTGAGGGACTACCGCTCCCGTACGGCAGAAGGCCGGGTCGAGGTCGCCACCGACAGCTTCCTGTCCTGGTCGGAGTGGGCTGCCTTCCCCGCCATCCCCGATGCCGCAGCGCTCCGCGTCTTCGCCGAGATGCGCCGACAGTCGCGCCTGGACGACACGAGTGGGACATGGCGTGCCCGCCCTGTCACCGAGTTCCACGCGACGAGCGACAAGAAGAAAGGGCACTTCTCCGTCGACCTCGCCAACCCGTCGGGGTGGCCCGTATACAAAGGCGCGTCCTTCGACCTGTGGAGCCCCGACACCGGGACCTATTACGGCTGGGCCGACCCCGCCCACGTCACGAAGGAGCTGCAGTCCCGCAGGCTACGCCAGGCGCGGACCACCAGGTCCGCCTTCACGGAGTTCGCCCCTGCGGTCATCCGGGACGCGGGGACGCTACCGTGCCTGCGCCCGCGGATCATGCTGCGTGACATCACTCGCTCCAATGACAGCCGCACGGTGCGGGTCGCACTCGTGCCAGGGAACGTGGTCGCCACGAATCAAGCGCCCTACCTGCTCTTTCCCCGAGGGGATGAGCGGGATGAGGCATACCTGCTTGGCGTGCTGTCCAGCATCCCCTTGGACTGGCTCGCCCGAACCATCGTCGAGACTCATCTGAACTTCCACATCCTCAACAGTCTTCCCATCCCCCGGCCCGAACCCGATTCCGTACTACGAGAGCGGGTTGTGCAGACCGCCGGTCGACTGGCCGCGGTGGACGGTCGCTACACCGACTGGGCCGGCAGGGTCGGCGTTCCCGTCGGATCCGTCACCGACGAGGAAACCAAGAACGATCTGATGGCCGAACTCGATGCCGTCGTCGCCCTGCTGTACGGCCTCGACCGGGAAGAGGTCTCCCACATCTTCGCCACCTTCCACCGCACCTGGGACTCTCGAGAACGCCTGGCCGCGGTGTTGACCTACTACGACCGCTGGCAGGCCCAGGTGGGAGCGTGATGGAGCCCAGTTCTGGTTACCGGTCGGAGTTCGCGACCAACCGTGCGGGTGGCGAACGGGTCGCCGACGCGATCAACGCGCTGCTGGGGGGCTTGCGTGCACGGCTTAAGGTCCCTCCGCGGCTGGCGATCGCGACTGCGTATTTCAATCCGAGTGGGTTCGCGCTCCTTGCCAGCGAACTGGAGCAGGCCGGGGGCGTGAGGCTGCTGCTCGGTGCCGAGCCGTCACCGGAAGGGGAGCGGGCCCGCGTGAGCGCACTGGGGCAGAAACCTCGTCGGCGTCGCCGCGGCCCGTCACCGGAGGTCGTACAGGCGTTAGAAGGCCACCACAGGTCGATGGAGGAGGACCGAGACCTTCTGGGGTTCACCCGCAACGCTGATGCGCAGGCCCGGCGGCTGGTGGACTGGCTGCGCGGCAACCCGAACGTAGAGATCCGCAGGTACGAGGCCGAGTTCCTGCACGGCAAGGCATTCATCGTGGAGACCGATGCCACTGGGGTGATCGCCGGGTCCTCGAACTTCACCTATGCGGGGCTGGCCAAGAACAAGGAGCTCAACCTCGGCCAATACCAGCCGGGCACGGTGCGGCAGGTGATCGAGTGGTTCAACGAGCACTGGGATGCTGCCAAGCCCTACGACCTGGCCGCCCTGTATGAGGCGCGCTGGTTCCCGCACCAGCCGTGGGATGTGTTCCTGCGCATGCTGTTCGAGCTGTACGGCGCGGACCTGGAAGAGGAGGACAACGCCACATCCCGGCTGGGGCTGACCGGGTTCCAGGCGGACGGGGTATGGCGCGCCCGACGCATCCTGGCCCGCCGCAAGGGCGTCCTCATCGCTGATGAGGTCGGTCTCGGCAAGACGTACGTAGCCGGTGAGATGATCCACGAGGCGGTCTTCGACCGCCGTCAGAAGGTCCTGATCATCGCACCGGCGACGCTGCGGGACTCTACGTGGGAGCCGTTCCTGCGGGAGAAGAACCTGCGCGCCGACGTTCGGTCGTACGAGCAGCTGGTCGCCGGTGTCGAGGACGCCGGAGCCCGAGCAGCCCACCTTCAGGCTTTCGACGAGTACGCCATGGTGGTCGTGGACGAGGCCCACGCGCTGCGTAACAGCAAGACACAGCGTGCCGAGGCGCTGCGGCAGGTGCTCGCCGGCTCGGTCCCCAAAGACCTGGTGCTGCTGACCGCGACACCGGTGAACAACAGCCTGGAAGACCTCTACAACCTCATCGCCTACTTCACGCCGAACGACGCCGCATTCAGCGACGTGGGCATCCCCAGCCTGCGCGACTATTTCAAGCGTGCCATGGAGATGAACCCCGACGCCCTGTCTCCGGAACACCTGTTCGACGTGCTGGACGAAATAGCCGTCCGCCGTACCCGGCGATTCGTCAAAAACCACTACGTCCGGGAAAGGATCGTGGTCGGTGACCAGGTGCAGGAAGTCCGGTTCCCCACATGCCGCGTAGTGCGGGTGGACTACAACCTTGACAGGATTCTGCCCGGGGTATTCCACGATCTGGCTGTCGCACTCGGCGCGGAGATAGCCGAGGAGACCCTGGCCACGTCGCCGGCGGTCGGCGTCATCCTGGAGGAGCCCGGCGAAGTCCTCACCATGGCCCGCTATGTTCCCTCCCGGTTCCACTGGCATGGGGAGACCGAGCAGTACCAGGCGCAGAACGCCGGGCTGATTCGCTCGAACCTCCTCAAGAGGTTTGAGTCGTCCTCCTACGCGTTCGAACAGACCGTCACCAAAATGATCGCCTCGCACAACACCTTCCTCAGCGCCCTGGACTCCGGTCTGGTCCTCACTGGAGACCCCTTGCGCGAGTGGGTCGGTCTCTCGGGCGAGGAGGTTGAAGACTGGATCGCGTCACTGGATGAGAAAAATGCTGAGAACGTCGCGCGAACCTCGGAATTCAACGTGAAGGCCCTGCGGGAGGCAGTCGAGGCGGACCGGGACCTATTGGAGACCTTCCGAGACCGTGTACGTGCCGTGCACACAGG
This sequence comes from Streptomyces araujoniae, assembly GCF_050871195.1. Lineage (NCBI taxonomy): Bacteria > Bacillati > Actinomycetota > Actinomycetes > Kitasatosporales > Streptomycetaceae > Streptomyces > Streptomyces araujoniae. The sequence goes on along the minus strand of NZ_CP194070.1, from coordinate 3,408,668 downwards.
CAACGATCCAAAGGTCGAGGCTCTTGTCGAGGAACTCGCCTCCATCGCGAAGGATGCCGCTGCCGAAGGGATCGGAGAGGAGGACACCCGCAACAAGCGGAAGGTACTGGTGTTCACCTATTACGCCGACACCGCCGACTACCTGGGCGGTGCGATCCGCGACGCGCTTGCCGACGATCTGCGGCTGGCTGCCTACCGAGGCCGTATGGCCACCGTGTCGGGCCCAGACCGTGACCACCGCTCCGACATCATCATGGGCTTCGCCCCCAAAACCGCGGGTACCGGCGTCGAGGATGACATATACGACTTGATCGTGACCACCGATGTGCTCGCCGAAGGCGTCAACCTCCAACAGGCCCGGCACATCATCAACTACGACCTGCCGTGGAACCCGATGAGGCTCGTGCAGCGGCACGGCCGCATCGACCGCATCGGATCCCCGCACAAAGAGATCTACATGCGGGCGTTCTTCCCCGACAAAGACCTCGATGAGATCCTTCGCCTGGAGGAACGCCTCCAGCGCAAGCTGAAACAGGCCGCCGCGTCCGTCGGCGTCGGCGAGGTGCTGCCCGGCATCGAGGCAGTGGAGCACAACATTGCCGAGACCCGCGAACGGATTGAGCAGATCCGCCGCGAGGAAGCCGTCCTGTTCAACGACGGAGGAAACGCTGCGCTCTCCGGCGAGGAATACCGCCGGCGGCTGGCGAACGCGTTCCAGAACAACGCTACCGAGAACCGGGTTCGGGGCTTGCCCTGGGGGTCCGGCACGGGCTTTCACCGGGAGGGAGCCAGCCCAGGCTTCGTGTTCTGTGCCCGTATCGGAAACCACCCGAAGCCCTGGTACCGGTATGTTCCCCTCAACGACGACCTGACCCCTCAGACCAGCGGCCCGGACAGCGAGCCGGTGGTCATCGACGACACTCTCGCCTGTCTCGCCCATGCCGACCCGCAGACAGACACCTGCCCGGCGCTGTTGACCGAGCGGATGTACGCTGCGGCGTTCGAAGCATGGTCCGCCGTACGGAAGCACATAAAGAACCGGTGGGACTTCCAGGCCGACCCGGCCAACTTCGAGCCCCAGGTACCCAAAGTCATGCGTGACGCTGCCGCGTTTGTCCGGGAACACGGCCAGTTCCTCGGTGATGAACAGGACACACTCTCAGCCCGTCTTAACGCCCCGTACTCAGTCCGTGTCCAGCGCGAAGTCCGGAACGCCCTCACCAGCCAGGAAATCACAGCCGCAGGCAAAGTCCAGGCGCTCGCGGAGATCGCGGACCGGCACGGGCTGACTCCGCCCGAGCCGCCGCCACTCCGGCCCGCGATCGATCTTGATGACATCCATGTGGTGTGCTGGACCGCGATCACACCTGAACAGCCTTGAGATCCATATGAGGTCCAGGACGGGCCGCAGGATCCGCTGTCGGCTGCCTCACGCTTTCGTGTCATCCACGCCCTCGGCCACCGGGACACAACGGGTTTCCGGCGGGCCGGCTCCGCAGGGGCGGTGGTAGCTCGCTTGCGGGCTGTGTCGACGGTCATGCAATTCCGTGACGTTCCACAGGCCCGTGAGCCGCAGGAACTGGGTCGGGCCCGTAGACGCCCTCAGCGCTCAATATCCATTCCCGTGTCGAAGTCACGGAGCAGTGCCGACCGCTCTTGCGTGAGCGCTGCGTGAGCGGACGGGGCGGCACACGCTGGACTGGGCGTCATGCCGATCGAGATCGCAAGCCCCTGATCAGCGGAAACGGGATTGAGCGGCACCGCTCGGCACCAGCCGGGACGATCTTGCAAGCCCTCGTAATGCGTAGGTCTCGGGTTCGAATCCCGAAGGCGGCTCAGTGAAACCCCAGGTCACGTAGCTCGTGGCCTGGGGTTTTTCTCTTTTGCTGGCCTTGGGACATGGGTCAATCGAACACCTGAGGTCGACGCAAGCGCAGCGGTGCGGCGCGTCAGTCCACTTCCAGGGCGTCCAGAGCCAGCGCGTGGGCGATGGCGAGGCGGCGGTCGATGTCGGGTGCGAGGATCTCCAGTACGTACCGGGTGTGCAGCCCCAGCTTCTTGGTGATGGTCATCAGCGGCTTGCCGCTCTCGGTGTACTTGAAGCGGTACGGCCAGATGAACGGCACGTATTCGAGGTACGGCACGAACTCCCAGACGAACCGAACGAAGGCCGCCACCCGGCTGCGCTCGCGGCCGGTCAGGTTCATCGTCCCCGGCTGCCGCACCTGCCATGTTCTGCGGAGGAGAGACGCGCCCGCGTCCTCGTGGAACGACCCGAAGGCCTGGCCCGAAGCGTCCCGCACGTCGTACATGTAGCCCACTTCGTGGTCGCGGCCCTTGAAGGAGGCGAGGACGGACTTCCTGGACGCGTCCGTGTAGACGGTCACCTGCCCCCTGAGCGACAGCCGCTTCTCGCGTGCGTAGGCGACGGGCTCGCCCTCGGAGCCGTCCGGCCGGGCCACGCTCACCACGTAATCGCCGGCCGTGAGGCTCAGTGACTTCCTGATGACGAAGGTGTCGTGGGACTGGATGTCCGGTACTTCCGCGGGGGTGGGGGCCGGGGTCGGCGCGGGGGCTGGGGTGGGCTTGGTCAGGCTGACGGCTGCCTCGTCCTTCTCCGTGCCCGTTCCTGCAGTCGACTCCGTGCCCGTGCTGTCCATGTGACCTCTCCCGTTGTCCCCGTGTCCCCGCTCCTGTCCGTCCATCGTCGGCCGCGCGACCGGCCCGGCGCAGTCTCCGGAAGTCGCGGTCCCGGGCGACGAAAGGTGTCAACTTTCGTCGTACGGTGGCACGACGCCCGGCCGATGCGCGCTCTTTCCCGGGGGTCCTACCGTCGGTCCGGTGTATGCGGACAGGGAAGTGGATGTGGATGTGAGGGCGGGTACGGGTGTGGGAGATCGACGGGTACGTTCCGCCGGGCTCGCCGTTCGGGGCCTTCGGCGGCGGTTGGCCGGCGGAGTGGTCTGGAGTCCCGCCCGTATCGTCGGGGAGGCGGTGCTCGCCGTCACCCTCGCCGGGCTCGCCACTGGCCTCGGCGCGTGGGTGGGCACGCTCGGTGCGGGGACCGTCCTCCTCGCCGGGGCGATGGCCCTGCTGGTGCCCGCGCGCCACGCGCTGCCCGCGACCACCCTGATCCTCTCCGCCCCGCTGGCCGGGGGGTGGAACGCCATGGCCTCCGTGCTGCTGGTCTGCGCCGCCTGGTCGGCGGGGCGGCGGGTCACGGAACCCTGGCGGGTGGCCGCCGCGTTCGGGGCCGCGGGTGTGCTCTACACCGTCCCGGGCCTGTACCGCGACGTCACCTCGGGGGCCGCGTCTGTACTGCCCGTCACCCTCGGGTTGAACGTCCTGGCCTTCCTCACCCTGGCTGTGGTGCCGGCGCTCGTCGCCCGTTATCGGGACCAACGAAGGCGGCTGCTCGACGCGTTGTGGCAGAACAACCAGCAACTCCAGCGCGAGCAGGCGATGGTGGCCCGTGAGGCACGGTTGCTGGAGCGCAACCGCATCGCCCATGACATGCACGACAGCCTCGGCCACCAGCTCGCCCTGATCTCCGTGCACGCGGGAGCCCTCCAGGTCGACCCGGAGCTGACCGGGAACCAACAGGAGGCCGTACGGATCCTCCGGGGCGCCTCCGTCACCGCGATGGCGGAGCTGCGGGCGGCGGTGGGGGTGCTCCACGATGAGGCGGAGTACTGGGAGCAGCAGAACGAGCGCCAGAACGAGCAGCAGTACCAGGGGTATCCGTCTCGGCAGGGGGATCCAGAGGATCAGGGGGAGGCTTCCTACCGGGAGCACCGGGAGCACCGGGAGCACCGGGAGCACCGGGAGCGCCGGGAGCAGTCGGCGGGCGGCGGTGCCTCGGTGCCGTACGCGCCCCGTACCACTGCCGCCATCGACGGCCTGGTCGAGTCGTCCCGGGGCGCGGGCACGACGGTGTCGCTGGACCGGAGCGGTGTCCGGCAGCCGCTGGCGCCCGCCGCCGACCACGAGGCGTACCGCATCGTCCAGGAGGGGCTGACCAACGCCCACAAGCACGCGCCGGGCGCCCCGATACGCCTTGCCCTGCGGTACGAACCGGACAGCCTGGTCGTGGAGGTCACCAACGGGCCCGTGCCGGGCGGGGCGCCCGAGGTGCCGCCGGAGATCAGCGGCGGCCAGGGGCTGAAGGGGCTGCGCGAGCGGGTCGGCCGGGTCGGCGGCATGGTGCACACCGGGCCCACCGAGGACGGCGGCTTCCGGATCGCGGGGATGCTGCCGTACGGGGAGGAGAGCACGGCGGGAAGCGGGGCGGAGGGCCGGTCGGGGAACCTCGGGGGGTACGGGGCGGGAAACGCTGCCCGGGGCGCGGGGCCGTACGGCGCGACCTCCGTCGTACCGGCTCGCGACGTTCGGGGGCAGTGGCGTCCGGGGGCGGTGGGCGACGGTGGAACGGTCATCAACAGGGCCGATCCACAGAGGGAGTTCACCACCATCATGAGTACCAGGAAGAACGTCGCCATCGGCTGCGCCGTCACCGCCGTCGTCCTCGTCGGGGGCGTCATCGGCCTGGGCGTCTGGGGGATCGGCGTCATGACGGAAGAGGTGAAGAAGGCGGAGATCTCGCCGAGCGTCTACGAGGAGGCGAAGGTCGGGGACGCCGAGGCGGACGTCCAGGCCACGCTCCCCGAGGAGGACTCGTGGCTCACCTCGGACCTGGCGGACCAGGGGCCCCCGCTTCCCGAGGGAGCGACGTGCCGGCACTTCACCTCCGAGGACGACCAGGGGGTCGACGAACTCACCGTCTTCCGGTTCTGCTTCCGGGACGGGAAGCTGGTCTCCAAGGAGACGTACAAGGCGACGTGATGCCGGGCTCCGTGCGGCGGGCCGGCCGGTACAGGGCATGATGGCGGGGCCACCCCGTCCGTTCTCCTTGACAACGTCATGATCGACACCGCGCAGGAGGCTGTGTGATCCGGGTCCTCGTCGCCGACGACGAGCCGCTCATCAGGGCCGGCATCAGAGCGATCCTCACCTCGGCCGACGACATCGACGTGGTCGCCGAGGCCGGGGACGGCCGCGAGGCGGTGGAGAAGGCCCGGGGCGGCGGGGTCGACGTGGCGCTGCTGGACATCCAGATGCCGGTGATGGACGGGCTGACGGCGCTGGTCGAGCTCGGCCGCGCCGCGCCGAAGGTACGGGCCCTGATCCTCACCACCTTCGGCGAGCGGGACAACGTACTGCGGGCGCTCGGCCACGGCGGTGCGGGGTTCCTGCTGAAGGACTCCGCGCCCGGCGAGCTGATCCAGGCGGTGCGGGCCGCGGCGGCGGGCAACGCGTACCTCTCACCCGCGGCCACCCGGCATGTGGCGGACGCGCTCTCCGCCCCCGGGGCCACCACCCGCGGGGAGGCCGCGCGGCGCCGGCTCGACGGGCTCACCACCCGGGAGCGCGAGGTGCTGGCGTTGCTCGGGGAGGGGCTCTCCAACGCGGACGCGGGGCGGCGGCTGCATATGAGCGAGGCCACGGTGAAGACGTACGTCAGCCGGATCCTCACCAAGCTCGACTGCGGCAACCGCGTCCAGGCCGCCCTCCTCGCTCGCGACGCGGGGCTCCAGCCGGGGGGACTTCAGCCGGGCGGGCACGGACCGGGTGGGCACTGACCCCGCGGTTCCGCTGGCGTTGTCGGACTTCGCGGGGCTGGAGGCCTCCGCCCCCGCGTGAAGCCCCTGTGAATATCCCGTAGAGCCCCTGTCGGAGGCCCCCCTTATGCTGCACCCGAAGATCACGCGGTATCAGGGGAGGGCTCGGGCATGCTCGGGAAGTTGTTCGGCAGGGGCGGGGAGAGAGCGGCGGTGCGGGATCCGTATGCCCTGCCGGGGGAGCGGCGGCGGAAGGGCGAGAGCTATCGCGTGCGAGCGCTCGGGGACCGGCGGGTGCTCGCGGTGGTGCAGGCCGCCGGGAGGGGGGACTGGGAGCAGGTCAAGGCCGGGCTCGAACCCTTCGATCTCGGGCGGGACCACCGGGTGCTCGGTGAGCTGGCCGACGTGGGCGGGGTGGAGGAGTGGATCGGGCAGGCCGTGGAGGGGGACGCCGAGCACCGGGCCCTCGCGCTGCTGATATCCGGGGCGCGCCAGGTCACCTGGGGGTGGGAGGCCCGTACCGCCGCGCGGGCCGTCGATGTCACGCGGGAGCAGTGGCAGGTCTTCGGGGAGCGGCTCGCCGTCGCGGAGGAGCAGTTGCTGGCCGCCGTGGAGCTGGAGAGCGGGTGGGTCACCCCGTGGCGGTGGCTGCTCGCCTCCGGGCGGGGGATGTCGCTGGGGGACGAGGTGAACCGCGCCCGGTTCGACGCCGCCCTGCGGCGGGAGCCGTTGGACCTGGACATCCACATCGACTGGCTCTCGCAGTTGCAGCCCCGGTGGGGCGGCGAGCCGGGGGAGGCGCTGGCCTTCGCCCGCGAGGCGCTCGGGCGGGCTCCGCAGGGGCATCGGCTCGGCTGTCTGATCGCCAGCGCCCGGATCGAGGAGTGGGTCGAGTCCGACGACGGGGACTGCCTCGAAACGGACGAGATCCGGGCGGAGTTGCGGGCCGCGGCCGAGCACAGCATCCTCCACCCCTCCTATGTGCGCAGCCCCGGGTGGCAGCACGACTTCAACGCGTTCGCCATGGCCCTGTCCCTCTCCGGTGAGCGCCACACCGTCCGCCGTGTCTTCCAGGCGCTCGACGGCGCCCGTACCGAGTGGCCCTGGGACTACTTCGCCGAGCCGGAGGAGCAGTTCGACCGGCGCGCCCGTCGCGGCTGAGGCCGGTGCCCCCGCGGGCCGGTGCCCCCCCCGCAGGGCGGTTCCGGTCCGTGTCCGCGTAGGCCGGTTCCGGTCACTGCCCGCAGGTGGTTCGGTCCGTGACCGCGCGGGCCGGTTCTCGTCCGTGCAGGCTCGTTCCGGTCCCTGCCCGTGCAGGCGGTTCGGTTCGTGCCCGCGCGGGGTGGCTCCGGCCCGTGCCCGCGTAGGCCGGTTCCGTCCGTGCCCGCTCTCCTACCCGTTGCCCTTGATCTTCTTCCCTGGACGCTTCCATGACCCTGACCCCCGCCGACCGCGCCTTCCAAGTCGATCTGCGCGGCCTCGTCGATCTCCTCTCCCACCACCTCTACTCCAGCCCCCGCGTCTATCTGCGTGAGCTGCTCCAGAACGCCGTGGACGCGCTGACCGCCCGGCGCGCCCTCGAACCGGACGCCCCGGCCGACGCCTTCGGCATCCGGCTGTACGCCGACGGGTCCGTCGTGCGCGTCGAGGACGACGGGGTCGGGCTCAGCGAGGCGGACGTGCACACCTTCCTCGCCACCATCGGGCGCAGCAGCAAGCGCGCCGAGGGGATCGCCGAGCAGCGCGGCGATTTCATCGGGCAGTTCGGGATCGGGCTGCTGTCCTGTTTTCTCGTCGCCGACGAGATCCATGTCCTCAGCCGGTCCGCCCGCGACCCCGACGCCCCCGCCGTGGAGTGGCGCGGGCACGGGGACGGCAGCTACAGCGTCCGGACCCTGCCCGCATCCGCCCGGCCCGCGCCCGGCACCACCGTCACGCTGACCCCGCGCAGCGACGCGGGCGAGTGGACCCGGCCCGCCCAGGTGCAGGCGCTCGGACGGCACTTCGGGTCGCTGCTGCGGCATCCGGTCGTCTTCGACGACGGTTCGGGCGGGGCCGGGGTCTCCGTCAACCCCGAGCCGGCGCCCTGGGCGCGTACGTATCCGACGCCGGGTGCCCGGTCCCGAGCGCTGGCGGCGTACGGGCAGGAGGTCTTCGGGTTCGCGCCGCTGGACACCATCGAGCTGGACCTCCCGGCCGTCGGGCTGAGGGGCATCGCCTGTGTGCTGCCCGAGGCGGTGCCGGCCGGGCGGCGCCACGGGCACCGGGTGCACGTCAAGGGGATGCTGCTCTCCGAGCAGGCCGACGAGATCCTGCCCGAGTGGGCCTTCTTCGTCCGCTGTGTCATCGACGCCGAGAGCCTGCGCCCGACCGCGTCCCGCGAGGCGCTGTACGAGGACGACACCCTCGCCGCCGTACGCGACGCCCTCGCCGAGCGGCTGCGGGAGTGGATCGCACGGGCCGCCGCCAGCGACCCCGAGCTGCTCGGGCGGTTCCTCCAGACGCACCACCTGGCCGTGAAGTCGCTCGCCGTGCACGACGACGAGATCCTGCGGCTGCTGCTGCCCTGGCTGCCGTTCGAGACGACCGACGGGCACACCACCCTCGACGAGTTCGCGCGCACCCACCGCACGGTGCTGGTGACGTCGAGCGTGGAGGAGTTCCGCCAGGTCGCGGCCATCGCCTCGGCCGCCGGGCTCGGCGTCGTCAACGGCGGCTACACCTACGACCGCGAACTGGTCCACCGGCTCCCCGAGATCCGGCCCGGGGCGAGCGTCGCCGACCTCGACCCGGCCACCCTCACCGCCCACCTCGACCCCGTCGACCGGGAGACCGAACTCGCCGCCGCGGCCTACCTCGCCCTGGCCCGCGACGCCCTCGCGGTCTTCGACTGCGATGTCGCGCTGCGCACCTTCCACCCCGCCTCCGCGCCCGCCCTCCTCGTCGACAGCCGCGAGGCCCGGCACGAGCGGACCCGCTCCCAGCTCGCCCGTGAGCAGGAGGGCGGCCTCTGGGGCGACATCCTCGGCGCCCTGCGCCAGGAGGCCCCGCGCGCGCAGCTGATCCTCAACCAGCTCAACCCGCTGGTGCGCACCGCCGTCGCCATCGACGAGCCGGAACTCGCCCGTACCAGCGCCGAAGCCCTCTACGGACAGGCCGCGCTGCTCTCCCGGCGCCCGCTCAGGCCCGCCGAGTCGAGCCTGATCAACCGCTCCTTCCTCGACCTTCTCGCCCACGCCCTGCGCAAGGACAGCTCCCTGCGCGAGGACAGCTAAGGACAGCCGACGATGCCGACCGACGCACCCCACCCCCAGAGCACCGACGAGCTGCTCCACGCCCTCCAGGAGAACCACCGGCGCCCCTACGGCCGGACCAGGACCGTCACCGCGGAGGAACTCGTCGACGCCGCCGAGCGGTTCGACGAGCCCGTACCGCTCATCCACGCCCTCCTCGAACTCCAGGAGGCGTACACCTACGGCTCCGACCCCCGGAAGTCGCCCGTCGTCTTCGCCCGGCTGCTCACCCTCTTCGACGAGCAGCCCGACGCCTTCGACGAGCGCCTGCGCCACCAGCTGTTCTGGCGGTTCAAGTGGGTGGCCAACGCCCTGATCGCGCTGCCCGAGATACCGCTGACCAGCCTGCGCCAGTGGCTGGGGGAGATGCGCGACCGGTACGAGAAGGCCGGGCTCGGCCTTCAGCCGTACTACGGGCAGGCCTACCAGCTCGCCGCCCACGTGGGCGAGGACACCACCCTCGCCTACGAGCTGTGGGCGGCCCGCCGCCGCACCCCGCTCAGCGACTGCGAGGCCTGCGAGATCCGCGAGCGCGCCCTCCACCGGGCCGACGCGGGCGACGACGAACGCGCGCTGGAGATCTGGGCGCCCGTCCTGGCGGGCAAGGAGTCCTGCCAGGAGGAGCCCGCCCGCTCCGTCTCGTACGCGCTGCTCCCCCTGGTGCGCACCGGCCGCGCCGACCGGGCGCGCGAGCTGCACCTCGCCGGGTACCGCGCCTGCCGCCGCAACGCGGGGATGGCCGGTGAGGTCGGCCGCCACCTGGAGTTCTGCGCGCTGACCGGCAACGAGGGCCGGGGCGTCGAACTCCTCGCGGAGAACCGGAACCTGTTCGACGAGGTGGACTCCCCGCTCGACCTGCTCCACTTCCTGACCGGCGTCGAGGTGCTGCTGAGCCGGGTCGAGGGCCTCGGCCACGGTGAGCTGCCCGTCGCCGGGTACGCCGGGCGCGCCTGGACCGTGGCCTCGCTGCGCGCCGAGGTACGGGAGCGGGGGGAGGGCCTCGCCGCCCGCTTCGACACCCGTAACGGCACCACCCTCCACTCCGACCACCGCCGGGAACGGCTCGACCGGGCCCCGCTCCTGGACGCGCTGGAGCTGACCCTGCGCAGCCGCGGCCTGGACGACCTGGCCGAGGGCGCCTCCCGTACGGACGTGGCCACCGGCTCCGGGACGGCGCCCGCGCCCACCGCCCCCCGGACCGCCGAGGCCCTTCCGGAGTCCGTGCCCGAACTCATCCTGCGCGCACGGGAACTGGACGAGCTGGGGCACCCGGACGCGCGGGCCTGCTGGGCCCGGCTGCGCACCCTCGTCGCCGCCCCCGGCTACACCCACCCGGACGACCCGGCCGTCGGCCCGTACGTCCGGCTCCGCGCGGACCTGCTCTCGGACGAGGCCAACCGGGCGGCGGAGCGGGACGAGTTCGCCGTCTCCGTCGAGCTCCAGGAGGAGGCCGCCGGGCTGTACGACGAGGCCGGTGCGCCGGGTGACGCGGTGCTCGCCCGCGCCTGCGGGCTGCTCGCCGCCGCCGAGATCCCCGCCGGGACTCCCTCGGAAGGCGGGTCGGAAGGCGGGGCGGGGAAGGCGATGGCCGACGCTCTGACCGGGGCCCACGCGGGCCTGGTCCGGCTGCACGAGGAGACGCCCGGTCTCGCTCCGTACATCGAGGGGCGGCTGCTGCGGCTGCGGGCCTCCGCGCTCGGGCTGCGCCTCCAGGCGTCGGGGGACCAGGAGCATGTCGCCCCGGTGCTGGCCGAGGTCGAGCTGCTGGAGTCCTTCGCCCTCCGGCACTCCATCGACGGGCAGGTCTCCGGCGCGAAGCTGCTGCGCGCCGGTACGTACGCGCTCTCCGGCGACCTCCCGGCCGCCGTCACCGAGGCCGACGCCCTCCGCGAGCGGCTGACGGAACACGGCCCCGCCTGGCATCTGCCGCGCGTCCTCGGTCTGCGCGGGCGGCTCCAGCTCGGGCTGCGGGACGCGTCGGCCGCGTACGCGGATCTGACCGAGGGGCTGCGGCAGGCCGCCGCCTGGCCCGCCGAAGCGGTCGACACCGGCCGGCTGCACGGCGATCTCGCCGAGGCCTGCATGCACCTCGGCCGCCCCGACGAGGCGCTGACCCAGCTGACCCGGTCGGCCGAGGCGGAGCTGCGGGCGGAGAAGCGGACGGACGCGTTCTGCGCGTACAGCAACGCGGCCCAGCTCTGCCTCGACCTGGGCCGGATCGAGGACTGCATCGCGCTGCTCGACTCGCTGCTGACCGAACCGGACGTGGTGGCGGGGAAGGTGGACGACCGGCTGGTGGCCCAGCTGCGGCTGGTCCGGGCCCGCGCGCTGCACGCGGGGGAGGATCTCAAGGCCGCCACGGCGGAGTTCGTCACCCTCGCCGCCGAGTCGGCCGGCTGGGAGGACGACCCGGGCAGCCACGCCATGATCGCCGCCGAGACGGCGATGCTGCTGGCGGAGTCCGGTGAGTTCGAGCGGGCCGGTGAGGCGGCCGGCCGGGCGCTCGCCGCCCACGCGCTGGCCCCGCGCTACGAGCAGCTCAGCAACTGCCTGCGCGAACTCGCCCGCCTCCGGGCCCAGCAGCAGGGGCCCGACGGGCTGGACGGCGCCCTCGCCCATCTCACCACGGCGGAGCGGATCGCCGACGAGGCCCGTGCGGCCGGGTTCGAGCCCGTGGGGCGGTCCCTGGAGAGCGCCCTGGCCTATGAGCACGGGCGGGTCAACGCCTATGTCGGGCAGTACGACGACGCCCTCGCCGCCCTGGAGAAGGCCCTCGCCCTCGTCGGGGAGCCGGGGCCGGAGACGGGCGGCGCCGGGGAGTGGGCGGAGTGCGTCCGGCTCGCGGGCATCGTGGAGGGGGTCTACCTGGAGCGGCCCGCCGCCGCGCTCACCCGTCTCGACGCGGCGGTGGACCGGCTGGCGGCCCTCGGCCACACCGACGAGCGCGAGCCGCTGGCCTCCCTGGCGGCGCAGTTGCGCGACGAGGCGTGAGGAGGGGGCGGGGGCCGGGGCGCGCGCTGTCGTCCCTGCCTCTGCCCCCACTCCTGTCCCCGTCCAGCTCCTGCCGTCGCCCCTGCCCCGTCCCGGCTCCTGTCCACGCCCCAGCTCCTGCCGCCTGCCCACGGTGGCGGCCACCGCCGCAACCGGGCCTGACCGGCCGGCCGCGGAAGGCCGGTCCGGCAAGCGCCGGAGGGAGCGCCGAGCGTCGGGGAGGGGGAGCTCGAGAGATAGGGGTAACGGGGGAGGGGAGCCTCGGGAGATGGGGAGCGCCGGGGAAGCGGGAGGTCAGCTCTCCTGGCCGCCCCTGTACTCGGCGGCGGGAGGTCAGCCTTCCTGGCTGCCCGCGTACCCGGTCGCGGGAGGTCAGCCTTCCTGGCTGCCCGCGTACCCGGCGGCGGCAGGTCAGCCCTCCTGGCCGCCCGCGTACCCGGTCGCGGGAGGTCAGCTCTCCTGGCCGCCCCCGTACCCGGTCCCGAGCGCCTCGCCCGGATACGCCGCCCCGAACGCCGAGTGGAACAGGTCCGAGACGTCCTGGCCGGAGAGCCCTTCCGCCCTGGCCCGGTCCATCCACTCGGCCAGGGACGCGCGGAGCGGCGAGTCCGGGGCGGACTGGGGGCGGGCCAGGGAGCGGGTGATGAACGTGCCCGCGCCCTGGCGGACCTCGGCCAGGCCCGCCCGCTCCAGCTCGCGGTAGGCCTTCAGGGTGGTGTTCGGGTTGACCTTGGTGTCCGCGGCGACCTGGGCTGCGGTGGGCAGCCGGTCGCCCTCCTCCAGGGCCCCCATGCGCAGCGCCTGTTCGACCTGGCGGACGATCTGGAGGTACGTCGCCACTCCGCTGCGCCGGTCGATGCGGAACACGACCACGGACTTCACCTTCCGCTCGTTTGCCGACACTTTACGTAGACGGTGCGCACCGCCCCTACAGCGGGCGGGCCGAGACCCGCCACAGGACGAACCCCGTGAGGAGCGCCGTACCGGCGAGCAGGATGCCGGCCGCGGTCCACTGCATCGCCGCCATCTGGTCGTAGTCGAGGTACTCGATGACGTTGTTGACGATCCCGTGCTTCGCGATGCACGCGTTCTGGGCCTCGTCGGTGGCCTCGGCGCAGGTGCCCCAGCCGAAGAGGTCCCCCTTCGCGTTGCCGACCCAGCGGTCCACCTCGTACGACTCGTCGAAGCGGGAGGGGAGTTCGGTGTCCAGCGGGTAGGTGAACATCCGGGTGGAGCCGAGCTTGACCCGCAGCTCGTCCCAGACGAACTGGGTGACGACGGTGAAGAGGAACGTCACCACCATGGCGGGCAGCAGGCGGCGCACCACGACGCCGACGGTGACGCCGAGGGCCGTCGTGAAGAGGAGGAGCGCGGGCAGGACCGGGCCGGTGCTGTCGAAGACCGTGCCCTCGATCCACCGGGTGGAGAAGAAGGCGCGGTGCGGCTCCCACCACCAGGTGAACGCGGCCGAGAGCATCACCCCGCAGACCAGGGCGAGGCCGTAGGCGAAGCCCAGTTTGGCGATGATCCACTGGCGGCGGGTCACGGACTGGGTGGTGACCAGCTGCGCGGTGCCGTTCTCCTGGTCGGCCGAGATCAGCGGGGCGCCGACGAAGAAGGCGAGGATCAGCGGGATGCCGCCGAGGAGGGTGACGATGTAGCCGTACCCCCGGGTGTCCTCGACCGCGTACCGGACCTCCTTCCCCGGCCAGCCGGCCGCGTCCAGCGCCCCGGCCATCTCGTGGCGCTGGTAGACGATCGCGAGCGTGCCGAGCACGGAGAGCCCGAGGACGTAGGCCAGGGCGATGCGGTGCTGGCGCAGCACGAGCCAGGGAAGGCCGCGCAACAGGCGACGCCGGGGGCGGAGTCCGGCGTGGTCCTCGGTGCGGGCGGGGGTGGAGGCGGGGGCGCTCATGCGGCCTGGTTCCCTTCGGCTTCGACGCGGGCGCCCTGGGTGTAGAGCGAGGGCGCGCCCGGGGATCGGAGATGGGCGAGCAGGACCTCCTCCAGGGAGGGCTCGACGCTCTCCCAGTCGGCGGGCAGCGGTCCCTTCGGGCGGATCATCGCGCGGAACTGCCGTCCCTGGACGCGGGTTTCGACCACGGTGTGCCCGTCGAGTTCGGCGGGCAGGCGGCCGTCCCGGACCACGCCCGTCACCAGGGTGTGGGCGGGGACGAGCGCGTCGGCGTCACCGGCCATCCGGATCCGGCCCTCCGCGACCACCAGCAGGTAGTCGCACATGTCCTCCAGCTCGGTGAGCAGATGCGAGGACATCACCACGGTGGTGCCGCGCTCGACGGCCTCCGCCATCAGCAGCGTGCTCATCTCGTCGCGAGCCAGCGGGTCGAGGTCCGCCATCGGCTCGTCGAGGAGCAGCAGGCCGGGGCGCTTGCCGAAGGCGAGCGCGAAGGCCACGCGGGTGCGCTGGCCGCCGGAGAGCGCCCCGATCCGCGTGTGCATCGCGATGTTGCCGGAGCGGACGATCCGCTCGGCCGCCAAGGCGTCCCAGCCGGGGTTGAGTTCGGCGCCCATCCGCAGCGTGTCGCCGACCGTGAACCGCTTGAACAGCGGCTTCTCCTGACCGAGGAAGGCGAACCTCGGCATCACGGAGGGGTCGTCCACGGGCGTCCCGAAGATGCTCAACCCGCCCGTGGTCGGCCGGACCTGACGGGTCGCCAGTCCGAGCAGGGTGCTCTTCCCGGCCCCGTTCGGGCCGACCAGTCCGCAGATGCGCCCGGCCGGGATCCGGAAGGAGCAGTCGCGCAGCGCCCAGCCGCCGCCGAGGTAGCGCTTGCCCAGCCCGCGGGCCTCCAGTGCCCAGCCGCCCGTGGTCCCGTTCGAAGTGCTCGTGTCTGCCACGCGCCTCGCCTCGATTCCATTAGTCAATTAATGGAATCATGGTGTTCTGAGGGAATGGCTGTCAAGCGCGCGAGGCGGGCGAGCCTCCGGGCAGGGCCAAGGGCGGCGCGGCGCAGGGCTGAGAGCAGCGCGGCGCAGGGCCAGGAGCGGCGCAGGACGGAAGGCGGGTCGGTGCAGGGCTAGGAGTGGCGTGGCGCAGGGCGGAAGGTGGGGCGGTGCAGGGCTAGGAGTGGCGTGGCGCTGGGCGGAAGGTACCCTGGCGCAGATTGGCTGACGCTGCGTCAATCATGGTTCGCGCGGGCTCGGATGGTTACGGAGCGCAGCTCAGCACCAGCTCCACCGCCGCGTCCAGGCAGTCGCGTTCGGGGGCCGTCAGGAACGGGTTCTCCTGCTGGTTCGCGCGGGCGCGGGCCAGGTCGGCGGGGTCGGCGCCCCCGTCGTCGGCCAGCTCCGCCAGCAGGGAGGCCAGCAGCGTACGGGCCTGAGCCTCCGGCGCCGGGAACTCAGGGTCGAGCGCCACCCGGGCCAGGGTCAGCGCCGACATGGCCCGGTCGAAGCCGGGCCGGCCCTCGGTGGCGGTGGACCAGTCGATCACCACCGGACCCCGCTCCGTCAGCATCACGTTCGCCGGGTGCAGGTCGAGGTGGAGGATGCAGTCACCCGGGTCGGCCGAGACGCGGGGCGGGATCGCGTGCAGTTCGCGCAGCAGCCGGGCGAGCAGCGCGCCCCCCTCGGCGGCGCCCAGGTTCCCCGCGAGCAGCGCCTCGGACATGGTCGGGCCGGAGAGCCGCTGGAGCACCAGATCGGTGGGGCGGGCCCCGTCGGCGGGCGGTCCGATGCGCGGCACCGGATACCCGAAGGCACGGACGTACGACATCACGGCCAGCTCCTCCGTGGTGCAGGAGCGGTCGCGGTAGCGGCGAAGGACCCAGGAGCCGTCGAGTTCGTACACGTCGGCGGTGCGCCCCGAGCCCAGAAGTTGCCCTGTGTGCATGGGGCCGAACCTACCCGGGCGTACCGGTGAAGGGGAGACACCGGCCCCGGGGCCCGGGGCCGCGACCCGGGAGTATGCCGCTCCGGAAGGGCCCCATAACGCCGGAGGAGGGGGTGAACGGGATCTCCTGTGCCCGGTCCGCGCGCCGCTACGGTGTCGGCAATTCCCTGGTCCGGACCAACCCCCTGCCGGACCGGACACCCCCCTGAAACAAGGAGAGTTACGTGGAGAACACCAAGCTCCGCAGACGCGTGCTCGCCACCGCTACCGCCACGGTGGCCGTGGGCGCGCTCGCCCTCGCGGGACTGACCGGAGTGGCGTCCGCCGGCCCCGCGGACTCCGCCGCCCCGGCCGTCTCCGCCGACAGCCTCTCGCCCGGACTGCTCGCCGCCATGGAACGCGACCTCGGGCTCGACGAGAACGAGGCCAGGACCCGGATAGCCGGCGAGTACCGGGCCGCCGCCGTCGCCACCGGCCTGGAGAAGTCCCTCGGCGCCAGCTACGCCGGGGCCCGGGTCAGCGGGGACAAGGCGGACCTCACCGTCTCCACCACCGACGCCTCCGCGGCCGCGCTCATCACGGAGGCGGGCGCGAAGGCGGAGGTCGTCGGCCACAGCCTGGACCGCCTCGAAGCGGCCAAGGACGCCCTCGACAAGGCGGCGCGGAGCAAGGCCCCGAAGAACGTGCCCGTCTGGTACGTCGACGTCGAGGCCAACCGGGTCGTCGTCAACGCCACGGACGTCCGGGCCGGCGAGGCGTTCGCGAAGGCCGCGGGCGTCAGCGACCAGGTGGTCACCGTCGCCCGCACCACCGAGCAGCCCCGCGCCCTCGCGGACATCCGGGGCGGCGACGCGTACTACATGGGCGGCGGAGGCCGCTGTTCCGTCGGCTTCTCCGTGACGCGCGGCACCCAGAACGGGTTCGTCACCGCCGGCCACTGCGGCCGGGTGGGCACCACCACCACCGGCGTCAACCAGCAGGCCCAGGGCAGCTTCCAGGGCTCGACCTTCCCGGGCCGTGACTACGCCTGGGTCGCCACCAACGCCAACTGGGTGCCCAAGCCCCTGGTCAACGGCTACGGCCGCGGCGACGTGACCGTCGCCGGCTCCACCCCGTCCGTCGTCGGCGCCTCGGTCTGCCGCTCCGGCTCCACCACCGGCTGGCACTGCGGCACGATCCAGCAGCTCAACACCAGCGTCACCTACCCGGAGGGCACCATCTCCGGCGTGACCCGCACCAGCGTCTGCGCCGAGCCGGGCGACTCCGGCGGCGCGTACATCTCCGGCAGCCAGGCGCAGGGTGTCACCTCCGGCGGCTCCGGCAACTGCCGCTCCGGCGGTACGACGTACTTCCAGCCACTCCTCCCGGCCCTGCAGGCGTACGGGCTGACGCTCGTCACCAGCGGCGGCGGCCAGCCGACCCCGACCAACACGCCCACCACCCAGCCGCCCACCGAGCAGCCGGGCGGCACCTGGGCGGCCGGCACCTCCTACGCCGTCGGCTCCACGGTGACGTACGGCGGCTCCACCTTCCGCTGCCTCCAGGCGCACACCGCCCAGCCCGGCTGGACCCCGGACGTGGTCCCGGCCCTCTGGCAGCGCGTCTGACGGCCTGCCCTGCCCGGACTCCGGATCCCGGTTCCTGGCTCCAGATTCCCGGCCTCCGACTCCCGGCCTCCGACTCCTGACTCCCGAACTCCGGCTCCTGGCTCCCGACTTCCGTTCCGGATCTCGGGCGGCGGCGCAACCCACCGCCGCCCGAGCCGGGGCCGGGGCCGAGCCGGGGCCGGGTCCGGGGCACTACTTCCAGCGACATCCGGCGTCACCGAACCTCCTGAACCTCTCCGCTCCCCGCACCGAGGACTCCGAGGAAACTGTCATGACCCCACAAATGGACAACGCAACCCCCCACGAGCCGGACGCCTCCGGCACCGACGAGACGTCCGCCGGCCGGCGGCGCATCAGCCGCAAAGGTCTCCTGAAGGCCGCGATGGTCGCGGGCGCGGCTCCTCTGCTCGCCGGAGGAGGTGTCGCGCTCGCCCGGGACACCGCGTCGTCGGGAGGGGACGTCCTGCTGGACCCCACCCCGCAGTGCGACGACGGCGACGACCCGACCCCGCCGCAGATGGAGGGCCCGTACTTCAAGCCCAACTCCCCGCGGCGCACCAGCCTGGTGACATCGGGCACCCCGGGCGTACCGCTCACCGTGAGCGGTTACGTCTTCGGCCGGTCCTGCCGACCGGTCTCCGGGGCGCTGCTCGACTTCTGGCAGGCCGACACCAACGGCTCGTACGACATGGCGCAGTACGCCTTCCGGGGGCACCAGTTCACCGGTGCCGACGGCTCGTTCAGCCTCACCACCGTCGTGCCGGGGCTCTACCCGGGCCGTACGCGGCACATCCATGTGAAGGCGCAGGCCCCCGGGGGCCGCGTCCTCACCACGCAGCTGTACTTCCCGGGTGAGCCGCGGAACAACACCGACGCCCTGTTCGACCCGAGGCTGCTGATGAACGTCCGCAGCGCCGGCAACGGGCGCCAGGGCACCTTCGACTTCGTGCTGGACGTCGCCCAGACGCCCGGCCCGACCGATCCGCCGGGCGGCACCTGGGCGCCCGGGACTTCCTACCGCGCGGGAGACCGCGTCACCTACGGCGGGGTCGCCTACCGCTGCCGGCAGGCACACCAGGCCATGACGGGCTGGGAGCCGCCGAACGTCCCCGCGCTGTGGGAACGCGGGTAGCGACGGCAGCAGCGGACGCGCACCACCGCCCCGCGCCCCGTTCACGCCGTCCGGCGCGTGAACGGGGCGCTTCCGCATGCGCGCCGTCCCGGCCGCGCGTCACTTCGCGTCGGAGTACCGCTCCGCCACCGCCGTGGTGAAGGGGAACCGCACCGGGGTCTCCCCGAAGGCGATCCGTCCGGCCTGCTCGCCGGCGGCCCGGATGGCCTCGGTCACGGCGGCGCTCTCCCCGGCCGGGCAGTGCACGATCACCTCGTCGTGCTGGAAGAAGACCAGCTCGGCGCGGAGCCCCTGCTCATGGAGGGTGCGGCGCAGCCCGGCCAGCAGGAGAAGGGCCCAGTCGGCGGCGCTGCCCTGGACCACGAAGTTGCGGGTGAAGCGGCCCCGGGCCCGGGCCAGGCCGCCGTCGGAGGAGGGTTCGCCGCCCTCCTGGGGGATGCCCGCCTCCTCGTCCTGGCCCGCCAGGGCGACCGGCGGGCTGGTGCGGCCCAGCCAGGTCCGCACCGTCCGCCCCTCCTCGCCCGCCCGGGCCGCGTCGTCCACGTAGGCGACGGCGAGCGGGAAGCGGCGGCGCAGGGCGGCCAGGTTCTTCAGCCCGTCCCCGGACGTCTGGCCGTAGACCGCGCCGAGCAGCGCCAGCTTGGCGTGTTCGCGGTCACCGTGGAACGCCCGGTCGGAGAGCGCCTTGTAGAGGTCGCCGTCATGACCGGCCACCTCCATCAGACCCCGGTCGCGCGAGATCGCGGCCAGCACCCGCGGCTCCAGCTGGTCGGCGTCGGCGACGACCAGCCGCCACCCCTCGTCGGCGACGACGGCCTGCCGGATGACCTTGGGGATCTGGAGGGCCCCGCCGCCGTTGGTCGTCCAGCGGCCGCTGACCGTGCCGCCCGGCTGGTACTCGGGGCGGAAGCGGCCCTCGCGCACCCAG
Organism: Streptomyces araujoniae; assembly: GCF_050871195.1. NCBI lineage: Bacteria > Bacillati > Actinomycetota > Actinomycetes > Kitasatosporales > Streptomycetaceae > Streptomyces > Streptomyces araujoniae. The sequence continues at coordinate 3,389,246 of NZ_CP194070.1, read as the reverse complement.
TCCTGGAGCCAGCTCCAGCCGTGGGCCGTCCAGATCCGGTACAGCTTCTTGTACGCGATCAGCGGCTCGACCGCCGGGTGGTCCAGCCCCTCCAGCTCCCACCGCCGGGTCGACTTCACCGCGATCCCCGCCCGCGCGAACGCCTTCACCACATCGGCCGGCAGATCGGGCCGGACCCTCCGGCCGAAGGCCGCCGACACCTCGTCCGCCAGCTCCGCCAGCCTCCGGGGCTCGCCCCCGCCCGCGTACCGCTCGCCCAGCAGCCCGTGCAGCACCTCCCGGTGGACGTCGGCCCGCCAGGGCAGCCCCGCCCGGCGCATCTCCGCCGCGACCAGCATCCCCGCCGACTCCGACGCGGTCAGCAGCCGCATCCGGTCCGGGTGCTCGGCGGTGTCGTGGCGGCGCACCTGGTCCGCGTAGACCCGCAGCAGCCCCGCGAAGGGGACACCGGGGCCGGAGGACGGCTCGAAGAGGGAGGACTGCGCACCGGGTTCGGCGGAGCGGGCGGGCGGGTCCGGCGGCACGGGCGCGTTCTCCAGCCGGGCCAGCGCGGCGGCCGCGGACCGGGGCTCGCCCAGCCGCCCCGCGTGCCCGAGCAGCAGCAGTTCGGCGCACTCGATGTCGTAGCACCGCTCGACGCGGACCCCGGCGGCGAGCAGCCGGGGGTAGATCCCCTCGGTGGACCGCCAGACCCACCGCCCCACCCCGGGCCGGGAGCGGACGGACGCGACGAGATCGGGCTCGGCCAGCACGGGACCGGCGGGTGTGCCGTCCGCGGCGAGCGGCACGAGCAGCGCGCCGTCCCCGCCCCCGTCCGCGGCCGCCACCGCCCACCGTTCGGTCATACGGTGAGTCTGGCACCCAGCACTGACAACGCCCGGGATCCCCGGCCACAGCCCGGATCCCGGCCACAGCCCGGATCCCCGGCCACAGCCCGGATCCCCGGCCACAGCCCGGATCCCCGGCCACAGCCCGGATCCCGGCCACAGCCCGGATCCCGGCCACAGCCCGGATCCCGGCCACAGCCCGGATCCCGGCCACAGCCCGGATCCCGGCCACAGCCCGGATCCCGGCCACAGCCCGGATCCCGGCCACAGCCCGGATCCCGGCCACAGCCCGGATCCCGGCCACAGCCCGGATCCCGGCCACAGCCCGCCCCCCCGGGACCTGCTGCCCTCCGGGCCCGCTGCCCTGGCACCCGCTGCCCTCGGACTCGCCACGCTCGGACCCGCCGCCTCCGCATCCCCCGCCCCCCCGGGACTCGCCGCCCCTCCGCCCAGCCCCCCGGGCCCCGGACCCGCCACCTCCGGATCGGCCGCTCCTCCGACCCGCCGCCCTTCCTCCCCCCTCACCCCCGGCGCAGGCGGCATCCCCGCCGCCCGCGCCCGGATCCGCTGCGGCGGGCGGCCTACCCTGGGCGGATGGAATCGGTGATCGACCAGGCCTGCGCGGCGGCGCTGTACGCGGAGGGTGACGCGGCCCTGGACACCGGGGCCTCCCTGCTCGCGGCCGCCCCGGACGCGGACGACGCGCTGCACCGGCGCGGCGAGGAGTTCGTGACCCGGGCCTGGGGGAGGGGCTGGCTCCCCGCCGACCTGATCCGGTTCGTCCGGCTGGAGCTGGACGAGCGGCGGGCGGTGCTGGCGGCCACGCTGATCACCGCCGAGACGGCCCGGTACGGAGAGCTGCCGCCCCGCTGGCGGGCCCAGCTCGACGAGCTGTCGGGACTGCCGCCCGCACCGCGCAACAAACCGGACCGGTTCGGTTACGCCTCCGACCTGCTGGAGCTGTTCCGGCTGCTGCTCCGGCTCCCCGCGATCGAGCCCGTCGGCCCGGCCCCCGGCACCGCCACCGGCCACCTCCATCGGACGCCCGCCGCCGACGAGCCGCGCATGCTCACCCGGATCCGGGCGCTGCTGGCCAAGGCGGAGGCGACCGGCTTCCCCGAGGAGGCCGAGGCGCTGACGGCCAAGGCGCAGGAGCTGATGGCCCGGCACAGCATCGACGAGGCGCTGATAGCCGCCCGCAGCCGGAGCGACGGGAGCCCCGGAGCCTGCCGGATCGGGGTGGAGCCCCCGTACGAGAGCGCGAAGGCGATCCTGCTCGACGCAGTCGCCTCCGCCAACCGCTGCCAGGCCGTGTGGAACGGCGACCTCGGCTTCAGCACGGTCGTCGGCTTCGAGCCGGACCTGGAGGCCGTGGAGCTGCTGTTCACCTCGCTGCTGGTGCAGGGCACGGCGGCGATGACCCGGGCGGAGGCCGGCCAGCGCGCCTCCGGCCGTAAGCGGACCAAGACCTTCCGGCAGTCGTTCCTGATGGCGTACGCCCAGCGGCTGGGCTCCCGGCTCGCGGACAGCGCCGAACGGGCCACGGCGGAGGCGGACGCGGACACGGCCGCCGGGGCCGGCCCGGGCGGTGCCGCCGCCCCCACCGGCCTGCTCCCCGTCCTCGCCGCCCGGGACGTCGCCGTCACCGAGGCCACCGAGCGGATGTTCCCCCGGACCACCACCACCCGGGTCCGGGGCGCCACCGACCTGGACGGCTGGAACCACGGCACCGAGGCCGCCGACCGCGCCCGGGTGGGCGGCCCCGGGAAGGGCCAAGGGGGCCGCGGCGGTGGCGAGCACGGTCGTGGTGGCGGACACGGACGCGGTAGCGGCGAAATCATGGCGTAAGTCGGGCTTGTCCGTAATTCGGGCTAGGCTCGGCCCATGAGCTGGCTCCGGGCGCTGAAGGAGACCGCCCGCTCGGGGCTGGAGATCGAGCGGCAGCGACTCGAACCGCTCATCGCCTTCCGCGGGGCGGCCGGGCTCGCCCTCGTCGTCGGCACGAGCCTGGTCCTCTTCGGGCCGGAGATCGCGGCCAGCTCGGCGTTCGGGGCCTTCCAGGCGGCCATCGCCACCTTCCAGCGCAGCTGGCGCCCGCGCCCCGTGCTCGCCCTCGTCTCCGGCGCCAGCCTCGCCGTGTCGACCTTCGTCGGTTACGTCTCCGCCTCGCACCCCGTGCTCTTCCTCTGCCTGCTCGGCGCCTGGACCTTCCTCGCCGGTCTGGCCTGGGCTGCGGGGCCGACGGGCGGGATCATCGCCTCGTCCAACGTCGCGATCATGCTGGTCACGATCACCCTGCCCACCTCCGTGGCGGACGCCGCCGCCCACGCCGGGATGATCCTGGCCGGCGGGGTGGTCCAGGCGGCGCTGATCGTGCTGTTCCCGGTACGGAGATGGGGCGCCCAGCGCGACGCGCTCGCCGACGCGCTGGCCGCCGAGGCGGACTACGCCCGGCGGCTGCGCCACGACCCGGTCGCCCCCTTCGACCCGCTGCCCCTGATGACCGCCCGCAGCGCCGCCGCCGTCACCCCGCGCCAGGCCCGCCGCCGCCCCGCCGAGCTGCAGGGCGCCCGGGGCATCGCGGAACGGCTGCGTCCGGTCCTCGCCTCGCTGGCCGACCCGGCGATGGGCGTCCCCGCCGACGGCCTGGAGCGGGCCTGGGTGAACGAACTGCTGGGCGCGGCCGGCTCCGTGCTCGACGCCGCCGCCCGGGCGGTCCGGCACGGCGAGCCCGTCCACCTCTCCGCCACCGACCTCGGCGTCCTCAAGACCCCCGACAACGACGTGATCCTCGTCGGCCCCGCCCTCCGCGCCGCCGACCGGCTCGCCGCCCTGCTCGACGACGTCCTGGAGATCGCGGAGGGCACCGGCACCGACAGCGGGCTCCCCGAACACCTCACCCCCGACACCCGCCACCGCCCCACCCTGCTGCGGCTCGTGCCGGTCGTGCTCAAGGCGATCCGCCGCGAGCTGTACCGCGGCTCCCCGATCCTGCGCCACGCGATCAGGGTCGCGGTGGTCGCGGTGTGCGGGTACTTCGTCGGTGAGGCGGTGCCGCTCGGCCACGGCTACTGGGCGCCGATGACCGCCGTCATGGTGATGCGCCCGGAGTTCTCGCAGACGTACGGCCGTTCCGTGGCCCGCTTCGGCGGCACCCTCGTCGGCGTCGGCCTCGCCACCGCGATCGTGCAGACCGCCCACCCCGACGCCCGGCTCTCCGCGCTGCTGTCGGTGGTCTGCGCCGGGCTGATGTACCTGCTGATGCGCACCGGGTACGCGGTCAGCCAGGTCTGCGTCAGCGCCTACGTCGTCTTCCTGCTCGGCATGGCCGGCGACGACTGGTCCCAGACCGTCACCGAACGCATCGTGCTCACCCTGGTCGGCGGGCTCCTCGCGATGGTCTCGTACGCGATCTACCCGGCCTGGGAGACCCCCCGGCTGCGCAACCGGCTGGCCGAGTGGCTGGTGGCGGACGGGAAGTACGCGGCGACGGTGGTCGACCGGTACGCCGACCCGGCCCACCGGGACCTGGAGGAGGTGCGGGACGCCCTCATCGCCACCCGGGAGGCCAGGGTCGCCTGGCAGGAGGCGCTGGCGACCGCCCAGCACGAACCCGTACGCCACCGGGGCATCTCGCGGGCCGCCGCCACCGACGCCCAGCACGCCCTGGCCCAGCTCGGCCGCTCGGCGATGGTGCTGGAGGCCCACCTTCCGGCCCGGTCGGCCGACCCGGTGCCGGGCGCCGCCCAACTGGCGGAGGCGCTGCGCCGGGCCACCGAGAAGGGCGCCAAGGCGGTACGGGAGCGGCGGCTGCCCGACTGGCAGCCGGTGGTGGACGCGGTCGCCCACTGGGACGTGGCGACCCCGACGGAGGACGGCACGACCCCGGTGGGCGACCCGGTGGTGCGCCGGGGCGCGGCCCTGCTCCTGGAGGCGCTGGAGGAGTTCACCCGCGCCCTGGACGAGCGCGGCGGCTCCACCCGGGTGAGCAGCACCCTCGCGAAGAACTGAGCCGCGCTCCGCCGGGGACCGCGCCCGCACCGACCGCTCCGGTACAGCCCGCTCCGATACCGCCCGCTCCCCTACGGGCCGCTCCCGCGCACACGGCTCCCGTACGGGCCGCTCCCGCACACGCCGTTCCCGTACAGACCGTTCCCGTACAGACCGGGCCCGTACAGACCGGCCCGTACAGACAGGTCTCAGGAGGACGGCAGCTCCGGCATCTCCGGAAGCGTCGGCAGGTCCGAGGGCAGGTCCGTCGGCAGGTCCGTCGGCAGCGACGGCAGATCCGTCGGCAGCTTGCCCTGCTCGGCCTTGGACAGGGTGTCCTTCACCCCGCCGTCCCAGGACAGGACCAGCTTCTCGCCGTCGTTGGACTCGATCGAGGCCATCGTGCGGTCGGTGGAGCCGCCGGTGCACTTCAGCGCGAGCATCACCTCGCCCATGTCCTTCACATCGCCCTGGCACACGGCCTTGTCGGCGACGAGGGCGACCTTGCCCGCGGTGATGGAGACGGTGACGTTCTTGCCGTCCGTCAGCCCCACCCAGGTGCCCTCCAGCGCCGCGGCGTCCACGCCGGGGCCCGTCGAGCCCTGGCCGTCGCCGGGCTTCGCGCTGGACGTGGCGTCCGGCCCCGAGCCCTTGCCCCCGTCGTCGTCGCTGCCGCACGCCGTCAGCGTCAGCGCGGCGGCGAGCGCGGCCACCACGACACCACCGGTGGTTGCGAACCTGGTCACGTGGAGTTCCCCCTTGCTGTTTTCCGGTCGTAAAGACCGCGTCACGTTACCAAGGTTCTTCTCGTCAACTCCGTTAAGCGGGAGCGAAATACGCGTGCTGTTCGTCTCTCCCCGGGGGCGGATACCCTCCAGTGCGGAAAGTCTGTAATCGAAGCAACACCCGGCGTGCACGTGCATCTGCTCATGCATGCGCATATGAACAGAGCTATGATCCGATCCAGTTGACACTTGCACCTTGCAACTCGGGGAGCGTCCTGTGCACCACGTGTACAACGGCATGGCGGCCGCAGAGCTTCACGGAGTCGTCTGGCAGAAGAGCAGGCACAGCAACTCCCAGGGCTCCTGCGTGGAGTTCGCCAAACTGCCCGGAGGGGATGTGGCGATGCGGAACTCACGCCATCCCGACGGGCCCGCACTCGTCTATACGCCGGCCGAGATCGAGGCGCTGCTGCTCGGCGTCAAGGACGGCGAGTTCGACCATCTGGCGACCGGCGGCTGAAACGTTCCGGCAGTCGGAGGCCGACCTGCTCCGGTCGTCGGCGGCCGAACCGCTCCGGACGCCGAACCGCTCCTGCGCCCGCAGACCCGACCGCTGCGACGGCCGTACGCCGGACCGTTCCTGAGGCCGGTGGCCGGAGGTGGAAGCCGCTCCGGCGGTCCGGGGCCCCGAAGGGCCCCTCACATCCCCTTCTTCGCGCAGTCCGAGAGCCGGAACAGGGCCCAGACGACCTTGCCGTACAGCGGCACCGACGGGAACTCACCGGCCGGAGCGGGCGAGGGGTGCCACCCCCAGCTGTCGCTGACGCACTCCACCAGGAACAGCCCGCGGCCCGACTCGGCCGAATCCGCCGCCTCGCCCGCCACCGGGCTCTCCCGGCTGGGATCGCGCACCGCGCAGACCAGCCGCGAGCTCCAGCGCATCAGATGGAGCCGCACCGGCGGGTCCTGGAACTCCCGGAGCGGGTCGCTCGGCAGCGCGTGGCGCAGGGCGTTGGTGACGAGTTCGGACACCACGAGGGCGACATCGTCGAAGCGGTCGCTCAGCTCCCACCGGTCCAGGGTGGACCTGGTGAACTGCCGTGCTCCGCCGACCGCTTCGTAGCGGGCGGGCAGAGCGCAGGAGGCCGAGCCGGCGACCCCTGAGGGGTCGGTCGGGGGAAGCCCCTGCCGTAACGGCTCGAGCATCGTCGATCCATTCGTCCCCATACGAGGCACTCCCGGGATTCGCGGCTGTAGCGGCACTGCCTGTCAGCGGTACTGCGGGGGGTACAGCGGCACAACACGAGCACGCAGGTGCGCAGGGCTCATGCTTCCCAATGCGCACAGCAGATGCAAGGGCAGATGCACGTGCACGCGCCGGACCTGCCCGGTACCGTGGTGATTCCGGGGTATTTCTTCCGTCGGGCAGTTTCGGAGCTTTCTGGACGTCTTCCCATTTCCGTAATCGATTGAGTACGGGCTGAAGCGTTTTGGTGGCAGAATCCTTGGCTTCGGGGTCGAGGGTTCTGGGGGCGCCCCGAGTGCCCGGTAGGCGATGGGGAGGGTTGGGCCAGTGTCGGCAGGCGAGTCGAGTGGATCAGTGGTGCGGCGCATCCTGCTGGGCTCTCAGCTCAGAAGGCTGCGGGAGTCGCGCGGTATCACCCGTGAGGCGGCCGGCTACTCCATCCGGGCCTCCGAATCGAAGATCAGCCGCATGGAGTTGGGACGGGTGAGCTTCAAGGCCAGGGACGTCGAGGATCTGCTCACGCTCTACGGAGTCGCGGACGTCGCGGAGCGCGATGCGCTTCTCGGTCTGGCCCGCGAGGCCAATGTGGCGGGCTGGTGGCACAGTTTCGGCAATGCGCTGCCCGGCTGGTTCCAGACCTATGTGGGTCTGGAGGGAGCGGCCTCCCTCATCCGTATCTACGAAGTCCAGTTCGTACACGGCCTGTTGCAGACCGAGGCCTATGCCCATGCCGTCGTCTCCCGCGGTATGCGCGGAGCGCCGGAGGCCGACATCGAGCGCCGGGTCGCGCTGCGCCTGGAGCGCCAGAAGGTCCTCGTCTCCGAGCGCGCGCCGGACTTCCACGCCGTGCTCGACGAGGCCGCGCTCCGCCGCCCGTACGGCGAACGCGAGGTGATGCGCGCCCAGTTGCGGCATCTGATCGATATGTCGGAGCACCCGAACATCACGCTCCAAGTGATGCCCTTCAGCTACGGAGGGCATGCGGGCGAGAGCGGTTCGTTCACCTTGCTCCGATTCCCGGAATCCGATCTGTCGGACATTGTCTATTTGGAGCAGCTGACAAGTGCGCTCTATCTGGACAAGACCGAGGAAGTCGCGCAGTACGAAAAGGCCATGGAGTGCCTGCGCAAGGACAGTCCCGGGCCCGAGGAGAGCCGCGATCTCCTGCGCGGACTCCTCCAACTGACGTGATTTCTCGTTACGATGACGTCACATCAGGAGTCTGCGAACGCCTGCAGTAAGGGATTGCATGTCCTTCTTCCGTGAACTGGCCCACCAGTACATCGACGGCGAGTGGCTGGACGGCAGCGGCTCGTGGGACATCATCGATTTCAATCCCTACAACGGTGAGAAACTCGCCGCCGTCACCGTGGCCACCGCGCTGGAGGTCGACCGCGCCTACCGGGCGGCCGAGCGGGCGCAGCCGGAGTGGGCCGCCGTCAGCCCGTACGAGCGGCGCGCCGTCATCGAGCGCGCCCTGCGGATCACCGAGGAACTCGCCGAGGAGATCACCGAGGCGATCATCGACGAACTGGGCGGCATCCGGTCGCGGGCGGCGCACGAGGTGCACGCGGCGTCGGAGTTCCTGCGCGAGGCGGTCCGCCAGGCTGTGCGGCCCACGGCGAGGCTGCTGCCGGCCGTGGGCGACGGCCGGGAGAACCGGGTCCACCGGCTGCCCGTCGGTGTCGTGGGCGTCATCAGCGCCTTCAACTTCCCTTTCCTGGTGGGGATGAAGTCGGTCGCACCCGCCCTGGCGCTCGGCAACGCGGTCGTCGTCAAGCCCCACCAGAACGCGCCCGTCGTCGGCGGCGGGCTGATCGCCAAGATATTCGAGGACGCGGGGCTGCCGGCCGGGCTGCTCAACGTCGTCATCACCGACAGCGCCGAGATCGGCGACGCGTTCATCGAGCACCCCGTGCCCAAGGTGATCTCGTTCAGCGGTTCCGAGCGGGTCGGCCGGCACATCGCCGCCACCGCGGCCGGGTTCTTCAAACGGACCGTTCTCGAGCTGGGCGGCAACAGCGCCCTCGTGGTGCTCGCGGACGCCGACGTCGACCAGGCGGTCCGGGCGGCCCTCTTCAGCCGCTTCGTCTATCAGGGGCAGACCTGCCTGGCCGCCACGCGCATCCTGGTGGACCGGGCGGTGGCGGGGGAGTTCGCCGAGAAGTTCACCGCCCGGGTGGCCGCCCTCAAGGCCGGCGACCCGAGGGATCCGGAGACCACCGTCGGACCCGTCATCAACGCCTTCCAGGCCGATGCCCTGGACGCCCTGGTGGACCGGGCGGTCGAGGACGGTGCGACGGCTCTCGTACGCGGCCGGACCGTCGGCAACGTCGTCGCGCCGACCGTTCTCACCGGCCTCGCGGAGGACTCCCCGCTGCTCCGGCAGGAGATCCTCGGCCCGGTGGCCCTGCTGGTGACGTTCGACGGCGAGGACGACGCCGTACGGATCGTCAACGACGGCCCCTACGGGCTGAGCGGCGCCGTCCACACCGGGGACGTGGAGCGCGGGGTGCGGTTCGCGAGGCGGATCGACAGCGGGATGTTCCACGTCAACGACTCCACCGTCCAGGACGACCCGCTGGTCCCGTTCGGCGGGGAGAAGGCGTCCGGGACGGGGCGGTTGAACGGCGAGGCGGCGGTGGAGGCGTTCACCACGCAGCGGTGGATGTCGATCCAGCACGGCCGCGCGGCCTTCCCCTTCTGAGCCGCCCCCTCCGGCTTCTGGGCCGCCCCTCCAGGGGCCTGGCGGACTCTCCCCTTCCGGCCGCTCGGGCTACCCTAGTCAAAGTTGAATAGGAAGGGGTGGGCCCCATGTCCGCGATCCGGCTGCTGGTCCTCGGCGCTGTGCGGATGCACGGCCGCGCGCACGGCTACCAGGTCCGCAACGACCTGGAGTACTGGGGCGCCCACGAGTGGTCCACCGCCAAGCCGGGCTCGATCTACCACGCCCTGAAGCAGATGGCGAAGCAGGGGATGCTCCTCGCGCACGAGACGGCCCCCTCCACCGCCGGCGGCCCGCCGCGCACCGAGTACGAGGTCACCGACGAGGGGCTCGCGGAGTACCGCAGCCTCCTGCGCGACGCGATCCGCTCGTACGACCAGAACCTCGACGTCCTCTCGGCGGCGATCGGGTTCATCGTCGACCTGCCCCGCGAGGAGGCGGTCGCGCTGCTCAGGGAGCGGGTGGCGGGGATCAAGGCGTGGCGGGACTCGGTCACCGGGTACTACACGCCCGAGGAGGGCCCCGAGTCCCTCGGCCACATCGGCGAGATCATGAACCTGTGGGTGCACTCGGCCGACGCGGGCGCGGAGTGGACCCGGGGGCTGATCGAGCGGATCGAGGGCGGCGCGTACACCTTCGCGGGCGAGGGCGACCCGTTCGTCGGCGTGCTGGCCGAGGGCGAGGAGAACCCGTACGCGACGGGTGTGCCGGACCCCGGGGACAACGACTGATCAAGTTTGACTAATGAATCGCCCGGGTCTACTTTTGTGCTGCTAGTCAAGTTTGACTACAAGGGTGTGGAGGGGTGGCGGGTTACGTGACCGAGGCGATCGTCCTGGACGGTGTCCACAAGAGGTACGGGGAGAAACGCGCCCTCGACGGGCTGGACCTCGCGGTCGGCGCGGGCACCGTCCACGCGGTGCTCGGCCCCAACGGGGCGGGCAAGACCACCGCCGTACGGATCATGTCGACGCTGCTGCGCCCCGACGCGGGCCGGGTCACGGTGGCCGGGTTCGACGTCCGCGAGCGGGCCTCCGACGTGCGGCGCCGGATCGGCCTCCTCGGGCAGCACGCGGCGGTGGACGAGCAGCTCGGCGGACGGCAGAACCTGGAGATGTTCGGGCGGCTGTACCACCTGGGCGCACGCCGGGCGGGCAGCCGGGCCGACGAACTCCTGGCGCGGTTCGGGCTCGCGGACACCGGGCGCAAGGCGGTCAAGCAGTACAGCGGGGGGATGCGCCGGCGGCTCGACCTGGCCGCCTCGCTGATCACCGAACCGGCCGTCCTCTTCCTGGACGAGCCCACGACCGGCCTCGATCCGCGCGGCCGGGCGGAGGTCTGGGACGCCGTACGGTCCCTGGTCGGCGGCGGCACCACCGTCCTGCTGACCACGCAGTATCTGGAGGAGGCGGACCAGCTGGCCGACCGGATCTCCCTGATCGACGAGGGCAGGGCCGCCGCGGAGGGCACCTCCGACCAGCTCAAGGCGCTCGTCGGCGGCGACCGGATCGACATCGTCCTGCGCGACGCGGCCCGCCTGGCGGAGGCGGCCGCGCTGCTGGGCCCCGACCCGGTGCTCGACCCGGACCGCCGGCTGATCAGCGCCCCCGCCCCGGACCGGATGGCGGCGCTCACGCGGGCGGTCCGGGCACTCCAGGAGGCGGGCGTCGAGGCGGAGGACATCGCGGTGCGCCGCCCGACGCTGGACGAGGTGTTCCTCTCCCTGACCGGCGGCCCCGCCGGTGAACGCACGGCGCACGGGGCGCGCGGACGTACGGGCGGCGGGACCGGCGGGCGCACGGGAGGCGGCGCCGGCGGGCGTACGGGAGGCGGGACCGCCCGGCGTGCGGAAGTTGGGACAGGCGGGAGCACGGAAGGCGGGGCCGCCCGGCGTGCGGAGGCTGGGACCGGCGCGCGTACGGCACTCGGGGCGGCCGGACGCACGGCCCGCGGGACGGAGGCGGCGGCATGAGCGCGACGACGGCGTACGGCGACAGCGCGGCCCCGGGCCCGGCCCCGGCGCCGTCCCCGGCCGCACCCGCGGATCAGGGCGGCGGCCGGCTCGCCTGGGCCCTGGCCGACTCCTGGACGATGACCCGCCGCGAACTCGCCCACTGGGCCCGGCAGCCCGTCGAGGTGGTGGTGGGCCTGGCCTTCCCGGTGATGCTGCTCCTGATGTTCACGTACCTGGTCGGCGGCGGCCGGGGCGTGGACGGCGACCCCACCGAGTTCCTGGTCCCCGGGATGCTCGCGCTGACCATGGCCTTCGGCCTGGAGAGCACGATGTTCGCGGTCACCCAGGACCTGAACAGGGGGGTCATCGACCGGTTCCGCGCCCTGCCGATGGTCCCGGGCGCGGTCCTGGTCGGCCGCAGCGCCGCGGACATGCTCCAGTCGGTGGCCGCGCTCGCCGTGATGGCCGGGGTCGGCTACGCGGTCGGCTGGCGCTGGCACGACGGGGCCGCGTCGGCGCTCGCCGCGGTGGGGCTGCTGCTCCTGCTCCGGTTCGCGATGCTCTGGGTCGGCATCCACCTGGCCATGGTGGCGGGCCGCCCCGAGCTGGTCACGGCGGTCCAGATCCTGGTCTGGCCGGTCGGCTTCCTCTCCAACGTCTTCGCCACCCCGGCGTCGATGCCGGGGTGGCTGGGCGCGGTGGTCGAGTGGAACCCGATGTCCGCCACCGCCACCGCCGTACGGGAGCTGTTCGGCAACCCGGGCGGTGCCACCGGCTCGTGGGCCGCCGAACACGCCCAACTCCTCGCGGTCCTCTGGCCGTTGGCGATCATCGCGGTGTTCTTCCCGCTGGCGGTGGGGAAGTTCGCCCGGCTCAGCCGCTAACCGCCGGCCGTCGCCCGGCTCAGCGGCCGGCCGATGGCCGTCACCCGGCTCGGCGGCTGTCCGGCGGCCGTCAGTGGTGGAACGCCGTCCGGGCCGGCCGGTCATGGCTCAACGGGTGCTTCTGCGAACGGAGTTCGGGGAGCAGCAGCTTCAGGTCCTCGATCAGCAGGGCGGCCAGGTCGGAGGAGAAGCCGTTGCGGCAGACCACCCGCAGCACCGACAGGTCCTGGCGGTTGGCGGGGAAGGTGTAGGCCGGGACCAGCCACCCGTGCTCGCGCAGCCGGCGGGAGACGTCGAAGACGTCGTACGCGTGGACGTCCGGGTTCGTCGTGAAGGCGAAGACCGGCAGCTCGTCGCCCCGGGTGAGGAGCCGGAAGTCGCCCAGCTCCGCCACCTCCCGGGACAGCCCGCAGGCCACGTCCCGGGCGGACTGCTGGACCGCCCGGTAGCCGTCGTGCCCGAGGCGCAGGAACGTGTAGTACTGCGCGACCACCTGCGCCCCGGGCCGGGAGAAGTTCAGCGCGAAGGTCGGCATGTCGCCGCCCAGGTAGTTGACCCGGAAGACCAACTCCTCCGGCAGCTCGTCCGACGTACGCCACAGGGCCCAGCCGACCCCCGGGTAGACCAGCCCGTACTTGTGGCCCGAGGTGTTGATCGACGAGACGCGCGGCAGCCGGAAGTCCCACTGCAGCTCCGGGTCCAGGAAGGGTGCCACCATCCCGCCCGAGGCCCCGTCGACATGGACGGGGATGTCGAGGCCGGTGCGCTCCTGGAGGGCGTCCAGGGCCGCGCACAGGTCCGCGATGGGCTCGTAGGAGCCGTCGAAGGTGGAGCCCAGGATTCCGACGACCCCGATCGTGTTCTCGTCGCACAGCTCGGCGGCGGCCTGCGGGTCGAGATGGAAGCGCTCACCGTCCATCGGTACCTGACGGGCCTCCACCTCCCAGAAGTTGCAGAACTTCTCCCAGCAGACCTGCACGTTGACGCCCATCACCAGGTTGGGCCGGGCGGTCGCCGGATAGCGGTCCGCGTTCCGCTTGGCCCAGCGGCGCTTGAGGGCGAGCCCGGCCAGCATGCACGCCTCGCTCGACCCGGTGGTCGAACACCCCACGGCGGTCGACGGATCGGGCGCGTTCCACAGGTCCGCGAGCATCGCCACGCACCGCCGCTCCAGCTCGGCGGTGCGCGGGTACTCGTCCTTGTCGATCATGTTCTTGTCCTGGCACTCACCCATCAGCACCCCGGCCTGGGGCTCCATCCAGGTGGTGACGAAGGTGGCCAGATTGAGCCGGGAGTTGCCGTCGAGCATCAGCTCGTCATGGACCAGCCGGTACGCCGTCAGGGGCGGCAGCGGCCCCTCGGGGAGCTTGTGCCGGGGCGGCGCGGTGGTCATCGCCGCCGTCGGATCGGCCTCGCCGTAGAAGGGGTTGAGGGCGAGCCGGCGCCGCTCCTCGGAGTGTTCGTCCCGGTGCGGCTGGGCGCCTCGGTGGAGCGGCATGGGGGAGCCTCCTCGGTCGGCTTCGGTTTCTCAGCTCTCGGCGGCGAGCCCGGCCTTCAGGGCCCGGGTGAACTTCACGACGCGCTCCGCCTGCACCCGGGCGGCGGTGAGCGTCACGTCACCGACCGGGATGTCGCCCTGGCCGGACACGTGCGAGGTGCCGTACGGATTGCCGTCGACGAACTTCGACGGGTCGGTGTACCCGGGGGCGACGAGGATGCCGCCGAAGTGGTGGATCGTGTTGTAGAGCGCGAGCAGCGTGGACTCCTGGCCGCCGTGGGCGGTGGAGCTGGCGGTGAAGCCGCTGTAGACCTTGTCGGCCAGCTGCCCGGACTGCCAGAGCCCGCCGAGCGTGTCGATGAACTGCTTGAGCTGCGCGGTGACGTTCCCGTACCGGGTCGGCGTACCGAAGACCACCGCGTCCGCCCAGACCATGTCGTCCGGCGAGACCTCGGGGACGGAGGCGGTCGCCTCGGCGTTGGCGGCCCAGGCCGGGTTGGAGTCGATGGCCTCCTGCGGGGCGAGTTCCGCCGCCTTGCGCAGCCGCACCCGCGCCCCGGCACGCTCGGCGTCCTCGGCGATGGCCCGGGCGATCGTGGCGATGGTGCCGGTGGACGAGTAGTAGATGACGGCGACGTTGACGGGCGTGGACATGCGGGGACCTCCGTCGGAACAGCGACAGCGCTGCATATGCGCACATTTCGGTACGCATCAGACGATACGGAGGTTCGCGAGGTCCGGCGCGCCGGACGGAGCCACCCGCTCCCGTACGCGTACGCCTTCCCCTTCCGTACGCGTACGCCTTCGATTCCCGGTACGCGTACGGGGGCCGGGAAGCCTCACCGCAGCGCCCGGCCCTCCCGGTCCAGCTGCATCTGGGCCCGCCCGGTCACCAGCAGCCAGGCCGGCAGGGTGGCGGCGCAGAGCAACGGCAGCACGGACGCGTCGCTGACCATCACCGCCGCAGTGAACAGGCTCACCCACCCCTGCCGGGTCACCGCGAGCAGCACGCCCAGCACCCCGCAGGAGACGGCGAGCGCCGGCGGCACGGCGTCGACCAGGGCGTGGGCGCAGAGTCCGAGCGCCACGCCCGCGAAAACCGCCGGGAAGATCCGCCCGCCCCGGAAACCGCAGGCCGCCGCGACCACCACGGCGGCCATCTTCACCACCGCCATCACCGCGAACTCGCCGGCCGACCACCCGTCCGGGTCCCCGGCGATCTCCTTGACCTCGTCCAGCCCCTTGAAGAGGGTGAGATGGCCGCCCAGCGCCCCGAGCAGCCCCAGCCCCAGCCCGCCGAGCGTCAGCGCGAGCACCGGGTACCGCAGCGCCCGGAAGGCCCGGTGCGCCCACGGGAACGCGTACACCGCCAGCAGGCCGAGCACCGCGCCCGCCGAGGCGATCAGCAGGGCGGCGAGGAGGTCGCCCCAGTGCGGGCCCGAGTAGGCGGGGAGCGAGAGGTCGAAGCTGGGCTCCGCGATCAGCGACATGGTCAGCGCACCGGCCGTACCGGAGGCGAGCGGGGCGAAGAGCCGGTCCCAGAACGCCCCGGGGCCCGGCTGCGAGGCCAGCGTCTCGGAGAGGATCAGCGCGGCGGCGACCGGTGTGCCGAAGAGCGCCCCGATCGTCCCGGCCGCCGCGAGCGCCACCCACAGCTCGGCCGGTGCGCCGGGCGCGGCCCGCCGGCCGAGCCAGTAGGCGAGCGCGATGTTGGCGGCGGTGATCGGGTTCTCCGGCCCGAGGCTCACCCCGCCCGCCAGCGCGAGCACGGTCACCAGGAGCAGCCCGGGGACGATGCCCGGCCGCATCGGGGCGTCCACCAGCCCGGTGGTGGCCGGGTCGGGTCCGCCGTGCCCGGGGACCGCCCGCAGGACCAGGCCCACCGCGAGACCGGTCGCGGTGAGCATGACGATCATCCAGAGCGAGGAGAACCGCCCCACGCCGAGCGCGTCGGGCAGGGTCTCCCAGAGCACGTCCTGCAGCTGCTCGGCCAGCAGGCTGACCCCCAGCAGGATCAGCGCGCAGACCACGCCGACGGCGACGGCGGGCAGTACGAGCAGCGCCAGCCGCCGGGAGGGGGCGGCGGCGGGGTGCGGGGCGGCGGGGGACGGGGGCGCGGAGGGTTCAGAGGCAGCCACCGGCTCACCATAGATTCACAAGGTTCGCGAAACGGGCATCACGCCTTCATGGCGGCCCGGATGGCGCCACCCCTGCCGAGCCGCTCCCGGCCGCCGTCACGCCGAGCGGCTCCTGGCCGCTGTCACGTTGAGCGCTCCGCGCCGCCGTCATGCCGAACCGCGCCCCGCTGCCTCACGCCGAGCGTTCCCGGCAACCGTCACGCCGACCCGCGCCCCACCGTCACGCCGAACGTTCCCCGCCACCGTCACGCCGAGCCGCGCCCGGCCGTCACGCCGAGCCGCGCCCGGCCGTCACGCCGAGCGGCTCCCGCCCCCCGGGGGCGTCACACCTTGCTGATCACCGCCGCCGTCCCGTACGCGCAGACCTCCGTCCCCACGTCCGCCGCCTCCGTGACGTCGAACCGCATCATCAGCACCGCGTTGGCGCCCCGCGCCCGCGCCTGCTCCACCAGCCGCTCCATCGCCTGGTTGCGGGTCTCGACCAGGGTCTTGGTCAGACCCTTCAGTTCGCCGCCGATCATCGACTTCAGCCCGGCGCCGATCTGGCTCCCGAGGTGGCGCGACCGCACGGTCAGTCCGAAGACCTCGCCGATGATCTGCGTCACCTGGTAGCCGGGTACGTCATTGGTGGTGACGACCAGCACGTCCGCCTGGGCGGTCTGCCCGCCGCCGAATTCCTCAATGCCCATGTTTGTGGCACCTCCTGGGATCAGCTTCCGCCCGCTTCGCAGGATGCGCATTCCCGCTGTGCGCCACTGGAAC
This sequence comes from Streptomyces araujoniae, assembly GCF_050871195.1. Lineage (NCBI taxonomy): Bacteria > Bacillati > Actinomycetota > Actinomycetes > Kitasatosporales > Streptomycetaceae > Streptomyces > Streptomyces araujoniae. The sequence goes on along the minus strand of NZ_CP194070.1, from coordinate 3,372,497 downwards.
CCAGGGCGTTCACCGGGCGTTGGTAGCTTGGGTTGCTACGCAGCCGCCATCGCACACATCATCCTGGAGCCCGGACCCTTGAATACGCTTGCGCTCGGCCCGAGCTGGCTGGACCCGGACTATCTGCTCAACACGTTCGGCCTCCCCGGCCTCCTTCTCATCGTCTTCGCCGAGTCCGGACTCCTGATCGGCTTCTTCCTGCCCGGCGACTCCCTGCTCTTCACCACGGGGCTGCTGGTCACCACCGGACAGCTGAAGTACCCGCTCTGGCTCGTCTGCACCCTGATCGCCATCGCCGCGATCCTCGGCGACCAGGTCGGCTATCTCTTCGGCCGCAAGGTCGGTCCGTCCCTCTTCAAGCGCCCGGACTCCCGCCTCTTCAAGCAGGAGAACGTGGAGAAGGCCCACGTCTTCTTCGAGAAGCACGGCCCGAAGTCCCTGGTCCTGGCCCGCTTCGTGCCCATCGTGCGTACGTTCACGCCGATCATCGCGGGCGTCTCCCGGATGAACTACCGCCTCTTCGTGATCTACAACATCGTGGGCGCGCTGCTCTGGGGCGTGGGCGTCACGGTGCTCGGCGCGATGCTCGGCAAGATCGACTTCGTGCACGAGCACATCGAGAAGATCCTCATCCTGATCGTGCTGCTCTCCGTGCTGCCGATCGTGGTCGAGGTCCTGAAGGCCCGCAGCCAGAGCAAGAAGGCCGCGGCGGCCGAGGCCCTGGCGGGCGGCCCCGACGGCCCGCCGGCCCCCCCGGCCACCGGCCGCGGCCGCCACGCCAAGCGCTGACCCTCCTGGCGTCCGTTCCCGCAGGAGATCCGTACACGCAGCAGAGGAGCCCCTCCCCGCACCGGGGAGGGGCTCCTCCCGTACGGCCACGGGCCACCGGCCCGGTCCCGTACGGACGAAGGGGTCAGAACCCCCGGGTCCGCTTCGCCGCCCGACGGCGCTCCCCGCCGACCGACCCCGGCGCCCCCATGAACAGCCGGGAGATCTCGCTCCCCAGGTTCACCCCGATCGCGATGGCCAGCGCGGTCGCGACCGCCGTCGACAGCGAGGTCAGCCCCCGGGTCACATCGTTCTGGGCCACGCCCAGCAGACCGAAGTACGTCGCCGAACCGGGCAGCAGCGGACCGATCGCCGCCGTGATGTACGGCAGCGAGGAGGTGAACCGGTAGCGCGAGAACAGCTGGCCGAACAGGCCCACCAGACCGGCCGCCACCGCCGTCGCCGCGACCGGCGAGATCCCCCCGGTCCGGGCCATCGCCCCGAAGATGATCCAGGCCACCCCGCCGTTCAGGGTCACCGCCAGCACCGTCGAGCGCTCCTGCTGGAGCAGGACCGCGAAGGCCAGGCTCAGCCCCATCGCGGCCAGAATCTGCAGCGCCGGCTCGTTGTACGGCGTGAACTGCGCCTCCGGGTTGAGCTGGGCGCCCAGCTGCACCCCCAGGTACAGGACGATCAGCACGCCCGCGACGATCCCGATGAAGAAGTACATGACCTCCAGCAGCCGGGCCGCGGCGGTGATGTAGTAGCCGGTCAGCCCGTCCTGCACCCCCGCCACCAGGGCCCGCCCGGGCAGCAGCGCGAACAGCCCACCGGTGATCACCGCTGAGGGCCGGACGTCCGTGGAGTGGGTCAGCGTCAGCGCCACCCCCAGCGCGGCGGGCGGCATCGCGGCCACCGTGAACTGGTAGAACTCCGGCAGCCCGCGCCCGGCGCACAGCCACGCCAGCCGGTCGCCCAGCATCGCGCCCGCCGCCGCCACGAGGAAGACCAGCACGCCGCCGCCGACCAGCACGGAGGCCGAACCGGCCAGCAGCCCGGCGGCGGCCGTCAGCACCCAGCCGGGGTACGGGTGCCGGTTCCTGCGGATCTCCGCCAGCCGCCGGTAGGCCTCCTCCAGGGAGATCTCGGTGTCCTCGCTGGTGATGTCGTCCACCAGCCGGAAGACCGCCGCCAGCCGGGTGTAGTCGGTGCCCCGGCGGCGTACGGTACGGCTCGCCGTCACCGGGTCGTCGACCAGCGACGGCTGGTGCGAGATGGACAGCAGCGTGAAGGTGACCGTCGGCTCGCTGCGGTCCAGCCCGTACGAACGGGTCACCGCGAACATCGCCGCCTCGACGTCCTCGGCCCCCTCGCCGCCCGCCAGCAGCAACTCCCCGATACGGAGCGTCAGGTCGAGCACGCGCGGCACGGCGGGGCCCGTGTCGTCGTCCGTGCGCTGGATCGACTCCGGGGCCGGGCGCTCGGTCACCGGCATCCGCAGCATCGTGCGCATCCGGTCCTGCCAGGGCGCCTCCTTGGTCAGCTTGACCATCGGAATGCCCTGCGCCGGGGTGAACGCGGGCGGCGCCTGCTGGGCCCGGTAGGTCTTCGGCGGGGTGAAAGCGGAACTCAGCGTGTCGGAGGGGGAGCCGCCCCCGGACCCGCCGCCGGAACCCTGCGTACCACCCGGCTCGGGGTGCACCCCGGTCGGGATCGCGAACTCCGACGTCGGATGGTCCTCCTCGGGCGGCGGCACCGGCTGCATGGTCCCGGCAGGCGGGGCGAAAGCGCTCCGTGCCTCGTCGGACTGGGGCTTCTGGTCCTCCGGACCGCCCGATTCCGCCACCACTCGACCTCGCTCCTCCTCGGCTGCTCCTCCGGGCGCACGTCTGCCCAGTATGGCCACGGACATGGCCACCGCATGACGGGCGGGGGCGGACACGGGAACGGGCGGCACACCCGTGAAGGTGTGCCGCCCGTTCCCGTACGGCCGTCCGGCTCACAAACGGAACCGGAAGAGGGACGTCAGTGCTTGCCGCCCTGGGCCTCAAGACGCTTGTACGAGGCCTCGATCTCGGCCTCCGCCTCGGCGCGGCCGACCCAGTCGGCGCCCTCGACGGACTTGCCGGGCTCCAGGTCCTTGTAGACCTCGAAGAAGTGCTGGATCTCCAGACGGTCGAACTCCGACACGTGGTGGATGTCGCGCAGGTGCTCCACACGCGGGTCGGACGCCGGGACGCAGAGCAGCTTGTCGTCGCCGCCGGCCTCGTCCGTCATCCGGAACATGCCGATGGCGCGGCAGGTGATGAGGCAGCCGGGGAAGGTCGGCTCGTCCAGGATGACCAGCGCGTCCAGCGGGTCGCCGTCCTCGCCGAGGGTGTTCTCGACGAAGCCGTAGTCGGCCGGGTAGCTGGTCGAGGTGAAGAGTCGACGGTCCAGGCGGATCCGACCGGTCTCGTGGTCCACCTCGTACTTGTTCCGCGAACCCTTCGGGATCTCGATGGTGACGTCGAACTCCACGGGTGGCTCCTCCATGATCAACACATACGACTGGTGGTTAAGTGTCCCCCACGCAGAAGAGTGCTCGCGAAAGGGGCTGGTCAACGGTGGCCGAGCCGGTGGAAGAACCGTCGAACCGCCCGTCGGACCCGTGGGGCCGGATCAAGAACCTGAAGAGCAAGCGCAACGGGTCCAACACCTGGCAGGTCGTCGCAGGCTCCGCCGTGCTCGGCCTGGTCGTGGCCACCGGCGCCGTCCTCGCCGCCGGTCCCTGGGACAACGGTCAGCGTAAGGCCGAGCGGCAGCTCGCAGCCGCCGAGCACCCCACAGGTGGCGTACATCACGGTCGCAGGCTCCCCGGCGCCCCCGAACCGGCCCCCAGCGCCCCCGCCGTCCTGGGCGCGCTCGACACCGTCACCCGTTCCGCCCCGCAGGATCCCGCGAGTCTGCGCACCGCCCTCGCCCCGCTCATCGGCGCACCCGAACTCGGCACCCGGGTCGCCGCCTCCGTCGTCGACGCCGCCACCGGCGAGCAGCTGTACGGGCGCGGCGCGGCCACCCCGATGACCCCGGCCTCCACCGTCAAGATCGCCACCGCCACCGCCGCGCTCTCCGCCCTCGGCCCGGACCACCGCATCGCCACCACCGTCCGGCTCTCCGAGGACGGCCGCACCCTCACCCTCGTCGGCGGCGGCGACCCCACCCTGGACACCGCCGCCCTGCGCTCCCTGGCCACCGCCGCCGCCAAGGCCCTGGGCGGGGACGGCGAGGACCCCGTACGGCTCGCCTACGACACCTCCCGCTACACCGGGCCCGTACGCCACCCCATCGGGAAGAACCCCAACATCGCGCCGGTCACCGCCCTGATGGTCGACGAGGGCCGGCTCGACGATAGCGACCGCGGGCCCGCCGACCGCAGCAAGGACCCGGCCGGGGACGCCGCCCGCGCCTTCGCCGCCGAGCTGACGGCGGCGGGCGTCACGGTCGGGGGCGAGCCCCGCGCGGCCCGCCCGGCCGCCGGGTCCCGTACCGTCGCCACCCACCACTCCGCCCCGCTCTCCGCCCTCGTCGAGCGCACCCTCACCAACAGCGACAACGACATCGCCGAGGCCCTCGCCCGGCAGACCGCCATCGCCAAGGGGGAGAGCGCCGACTTCGCGGGCGCCCGCCGGGCCGTCACCACCGAGCTGAAGAAGCTCCAGGTGCCGACCGCCGGAGCCCGCCTCGCGGACGGCAGCGGACTCGACCGCGAGGGCCGGGTCACCCCGGCCCTCCTCACCACCCTCCTCGCCCGCGCCGCCGACCCCGAGCGGCCCGGACTGCGCCCCGTCCTCACCGGTCTCCCCGTCGCCGGTTTCACCGGCACCCTCAGCACCCGCTACCAGGACGGCACCGGCACGCCCGGCCTGATCCGCGCCAAGACCGGCACCCTCACCGGCGTCAACTCGCTCGCCGGAACCGTCGTCGACCCGCAGGGCCGGCTGCTCGCCTTCGCCTTCCTCGCCTCCGGCTCCACCGCGCCCGCCGACGCCGAGGCCTCCCTCGACGCCCTGGCCGCGGCACTCACCGGCGCGGGAGGAGCGGCGGGCTGAGGCAGGACGATCACGGGTGCCGGGGAGCCCCCGGCACCCGAAGAGCCGTCCAACACCCCACCACCGGGCGACCCCCTCACGTACGGTTGACGCATGACGAGCATCGGTGGTGCAGGGATGGTCGACTGGAACCTCGCGGTCGCGACCGCGACCCGACTGGTCCGGCCCGGACCCGAGATCAGCCGCGAGGACGCCCGAGCCGTCGTCGCGGAGCTGCGTCGGCACGCCAAGGCCTCCGAGGAGCACGTCCGCGCCTTCACCCGGATGATCCCCGAGGGGACCGAACCGGAGGACACCCCCGTCCTGGTCGTCGACCGGGCGGGCTGGATCAAGGCCAACGTGGCGGGCTTCCGCGAACTGCTCCGCCCGCTGCTCGCCAAGATGGAGAGCCGTCGCCCCGGCGGACCCGGCGGTGCCGTTGTCGGCGCGGTCGGCGGCAAGGTCACCGGCGTCGAGCTGGGCATGCTGCTCTCGTTCCTCGCCTCCCGGATCCTCGGCCAGTACGAGACCTTCGCCCCCGCCACCCGGGAGCTGCCCGGCTCCGCCGAGGGCGGCGGACGGCTGCTCCTGGTCGCCCCGAACATCGTCCACGTCGAGCGGGAACTCGACGTCGACCCGCACGACTTCCGGCTCTGGGTCGCCCTCCACGAGGAGACCCACCGCACCCAGTTCACCGGCGTCCCCTGGCTCCGCGACCACCTCCGGGGCGAGATCCAGACGTTTCTCGACGAGACGGACGTCGACCCGATGACCTTCCTGGAGCGGCTCCGCGAGGCCGCCCAGTCCCTCTCCGGCGCGGGCCGCCCCGAGGGCGAGAAGGGCGAGGACGGCGGACGCAGCCTCGTCGACGTCGTACAGACCCCCGCCCAGCGCGAGGTCCTCGGCCGCCTCACCGCCGTCATGTCCCTCCTCGAAGGCCACGCGGACTACGTGATGGACGGCGTCGGCCCCGAGGTCGTCGGATCCGTGGCCGAGATCCGCGAGAAGTTCCAGAAGCGCCGCGCCCAGGGCGCCGGCCGACTCGACCAGGCGCTGCGCAAGCTGCTCGGCCTGGACGCCAAGCTCCGCCAGTACAAGGACGGCGAGAAGTTCGTACGATCGGTCGTCGACGAGGTCGGCATGGACGGCTTCAACCGCGTCTGGACCTCGCCCAACACCCTCCCCACCAAGGCGGAGATCGCCAAACCCGCGGAGTGGGTCGCAAGGGTGCACCGCAAGGCGGAATCGTGACCCTTTTCCGGCCCACGTCCGGGAATCTGCCCTCCAATCACCCATCCGAGGGACCATGAGGGCATGGGAAGGCGTGCAATGCTCGATGAACAGCTTGCCTCTGTCACCATCGACGCACTCTGAGTGACGGGACTCACGCGTTCCGGCGCTCGGCGCTCCTCCCGAAACTCCACGAAGGGCACCGGACATGGGTCCCCATCCTGCGGTCGCGGCGATACGCCTGGCGGTCCGCCGCGTACTCCACGACGTCCTCACCGAACTCCACCGCCACGACGGCCACGGCGCTTCCGCCCCGGAGCCCCGGCGCACCACCGCGTCCGTCCCGGCCCTCGCCCCCCGCTACGCCGAAGTCGGCAGCCCCGGCCTCCCCGACCGGCCGGCCCTCGCCGACGGGCCCGCCCCCTCCGGCCGGACGGCCGCCCCGCTGGTCCTCGTCGCCTGCTCCGGCGGTGCCGACTCCATGGCGCTCGCCTCGGCCCTCGCCTTCGAGGCCCGCAAGCTCGGCGTCCGGGCCGGCGGCATCACCGTCGACCACAACCTCCAGCCGGGATCCGGTCTCCGCGCCGCCGAGGTCGTCACCCGGCTCGCCGCCATGGACCTCGACCCCGTCGAGGCCGTCGCCGTGCACGTCGGACGCGAGGGCGGCCCCGAGGCCGCCGCCCGCGACGCCCGCTACGCCGCGCTGGACGCCGCCGCCGAGCGCCACGGAGCCGCCGCCGTACTCCTCGGCCACACCCGCGACGACCAGGCCGAGACCGTCCTCCTCGGCCTCGCCCGCGGCTCCGGCATCCGCTCGCTCTCCGGCATGGCCGCCGCCTCCGGACCGGCCGGCCGCTACCGCCGCCCCTTCCTCCAGCTCGACCGGCAGACCGCCCGCAAGGCCTGCCTGGTCCAGTCGATCCCCGTCTGGGACGACCCGCACAACATCGACCCCGCCTACACCCGCTCCCGCCTCCGCCACGAGGGCCTGCCCGCCCTGGAGAAGGCGCTCGGCAAGGGCGTCGTCGAAGCCCTCGCCCGGACGGCCCAGCTCTCCCGCGACGACGCCGACGCCCTCGACACCTGGGCCGCCGAGGCGGAGCGCTCCGTACGGGACGAGAGCGGCCAGCTGGAGTGCGCCAAGCTCTACGTCCTGCCGCCCGCCGTGCGCCGCCGGGTGCTGCGCCGGGCCGTCATCGAGGCCGGGGCGCCGGCCGGCTCCCTCTTCGCCCGCCATCTCGAAGAAGTCGACCGCCTGATCACCGGCTGGCGCGGCCAGCGGGCCATCAACCTGCCCGGCCGCGTCGAGGCCCGGCGGCAGGGTGGCAGACTGGTCATTCGGCAGAGCTGACGCGCGAGCGGCACAAACGCAGGCGAACAGCCGGGCCGGGCCCCGGGGGCGCACCCCCGGGGCCCGGCAGGCGAGAAAGAGACGCGGGTGAACGAGAAGGACATGGGCAGCGACCTCCAGTCGGTGCTCCTCACCAAGGAAGAGATCGACGCGAAGCTCGTCGAGCTGGCCGCGAAGATCGACGCGGAGTACGCGGGCAAGGACCTGCTGATCGTCGGCGTCCTCAAGGGCGCGGTGATGGTCATGGCGGACCTGGCGCGCGCGCTGTCCACCCCCGTCACGATGGACTGGATGGCCGTCTCCTCGTACGGGGCGGGCACCCAGTCCTCCGGTGTCGTGCGGATCCTCAAGGACCTGGACACCGACATCAAGGGCAAGCACGTCCTGATCGTCGAGGACATCATCGACTCCGGCCTGACGCTGTCCTGGCTGCTGTCCAACCTGGGCTCCCGGGAGCCGGCCTCGCTGGAGGTCTGCACCCTGCTGCGCAAGCCGGACGCCGCCAAGGTCGCCATTGACGTGAAGTGGATCGGCTTCGACATCCCCAACGAGTTCGTCGTCGGCTACGGGCTGGACTACGCGGAGAAGTACCGCAACCTCCCCTTCGTCGGAACGCTCGCCCCGCACGTCTACGGCGGCTGACCGCCGGGGAACCCTTGCGGCCCGCGAGCCGTTGAAGCTGCGAAAGCGGGTTTCTCCGCCGCACGCAGCGGTCGCGGGCCTCCATGCTGGGGTACCGTCCGAAGAGCACTCTTTTCAAGCAGAGCTTTCCCACACAGCAGCATTTACCTACGGGCAGGAGGGACGGGGCGTCTTCGCTCCGTATGGATGGACGTGAAGCGATACTTCCGTGGGCCGGTCATGTGGATCGTGCTGGCCGTCCTCGCCGTGGTCGTGTTGATGCAGGTCGTCGGCTCGTCGGGCGGCTACAAGACGGTGGACACCGCCAAGGTGATCCAGGCGATCAGCAAGGACCAGGTGGAGCAGGCCAAGCTGACCACCGGTGACGAACAAATCCTCAAGATCGAGCTGAAGAAGGGCCAGAAGCTGGCCGGCGAGTCCGGCACCAAGTTCCAGGCGAGCTACATCGGCAACCAGGGCGTCCAGCTCGCCGACACGCTCCAGCAGAAGTTCGAGGCGGGTGACATCGAGAAGGGTTACACCGTCTCGCCGTCGAAGCAGTCGCCCTTCATCTCGATCCTCCTCTCGCTGCTGCCCTTCGTCCTGATCGTCGTCGTCTTCCTGTTCCTGATGAATCAGATGCAGGGCGGCGGCTCCAAGGTCATGCAGTTCGGCAAGTCCAAGGCCAAGCTGATCACCAAGGACACCCCGAAGACGACCTTCGCCGATGTGGCCGGGTCCGAGGAGGCCGTGCAGGAGCTCCACGAGATCAAGGAGTTCCTCCAGGAGCCGGCGAAGTTCCAGGCCGTCGGCGCCAAGATCCCCAAGGGCGTCCTGCTCTACGGGCCGCCCGGTACGGGCAAGACGCTGCTCGCCCGTGCCGTCGCCGGCGAGGCCGGGGTGCCGTTCTACTCGATCTCCGGCTCCGACTTCGTCGAGATGTTCGTCGGTGTCGGTGCCTCCCGGGTCCGCGACCTCTTCGAGCAGGCCAAGGCCAACGCCCCGGCGATCGTCTTCGTGGACGAGATCGACGCCGTCGGCCGCCACCGCGGCGCCGGCATGGGCGGCGGTCACGACGAGCGCGAGCAGACGCTCAACCAGCTGCTCGTCGAGATGGACGGGTTCGACGTGAAGGGCGGGGTCATCCTGATCGCCGCCACGAACCGCCCCGACATCCTCGACCCCGCACTCCTGCGCCCGGGCCGCTTCGACCGGCAGATCGCCGTCGACCGCCCCGACATGCAGGGCCGCCTGGAGATCCTCAAGGTCCACCAGAAGGGCAAGCCCGTCGCGAAGGACGTCGACCTCGGCGCCGTCGCCCGCCGCACGCCCGGCTTCACCGGTGCCGACCTGTCGAACGTGCTGAACGAGGCCGCGCTCCTGACGGCGCGCAGTGACAAGAAGCTCATCGACAACGAGAGCCTCGACGAGGCCATCGACCGGGTCGTGGCCGGTCCGCAGAAGCGGACCCGGATCATGTCCGAGAAGGAGAAGAAGATCACCGCGTACCACGAGGGCGGACACGCCCTGGTCGCGGCGGCCTCTCCCCAGTCGGACCCGGTCCACAAGATCACGATCCTCTCCCGCGGCCGCGCCCTCGGTTACACGATGGTGCTCCCGGAGGAGGACAAGTACTCCACGACCCGCAACGAGATGCTCGACCAGCTGGCGTACATGCTGGGCGGGCGCGCGGCCGAGGAGCTGGTCTTCCACGACCCGACCACCGGCGCCGCCAACGACATCGAGAAGGCCACGGCCACGGCCCGCGCGATGGTCACGCAGTACGGCATGACGGAGCGGCTCGGCGCGATCAAGTTCGGCGGCGACAACTCGGAGCCCTTCCTGGGCCGCGAGATGGGCCACCAGCGCGACTACTCGGAAGAGGTCGCGGCGCTGGTCGACGAGGAGGTCAAGAAGCTCATCGAGACCGCCCACAACGACGCGTGGGAGATCCTCGTCGAGAACCGCGACATCCTCGACGCCCTCGTGCTCGAACTCCTGGAGAAGGAGACGCTCAACAAGGAGGAGATCGCGGAGATCTTCGCCCCGATCGTCAAGCGTCCCGCCCGCCCGGCGTGGACCGGATCCGCCCGGCGCACCCCGTCGACGCGGCCCCCGGTCCTCTCCCCGAAGGAGCTGGCCCTCACCAACGGCGCCTCCACCGCCAACGGCTCGGCCACCCCGCCGGAGATCGCCCCGACGACGGACCTCACCAAGGGCGTCACTCCCACCCCGGAGCCGCACCCCGAGGAACGCCCCGAGAGCTAGCCCCTTCCTCCCGCTCTGCTGAGACCTCCGTCACGGAGGCCCCGCCAGGCTCGGAATGGATGCCGCGCCCCCCAGGTTTTAGCCTGTGGGGGCGCGGCTTTTCCGTATGCCTGCGATGTCCACGTGCGAACCGCGCACGGGGCAGCACAGAGGAACGAGGCACAGATGACCGACCCGGTGACGCTGGACGGCCAGGGACCGATCGGCGAATTCGACGAGAAGCGGGCCGAGGCGGCCGTACGCGAACTCCTCATCGCCGTCGGCGAGGACCCGGACCGCGAAGGCCTGAGGGAGACACCGGGGCGGGTGGCGCGGGCGTACAAGGAGATATTCGCGGGCCTGTACCAGCAGCCCGAGGACGTCCTGACGACCACGTTCGACCTGGGCCACGACGAGATGGTGCTGGTCAAGGACATCGAGGTGTTCAGCACCTGCGAGCACCATCTGGTGCCGTTCAGGGGCGTCGCGCACGTCGGCTACATCCCGGCGGCCACCGGCAAGATCACCGGCCTGTCCAAGCTGGCCCGCCTGGTCGACGTCTACGCCCGCCGCCCGCAGGTCCAGGAGCGGCTGACCACCCAGATCGCCGAGTCCCTCATGGCGATCCTGGAGCCGCGCGGCGTCATCGTCGTGATCGAGTGCGAGCACATGTGCATGTCCATGCGCGGTATCCGCAAGCCCGGCGCGAAGACCCTCACCTCGGCCGTACGCGGCCAGCTCCGCGATCCCGCGACGCGCGCCGAGGCGATGAGCCTCATCATGGCGGGCTGAACCCGCCTCGTACCGCCACCGCCACCGACCACGGAGGCACGGGCCCGGACCGCTCTACGCGGCCGCCGCCCCCGTGCCGTCGTGGTCGGTGTCGCCGTTCTCGGGGAGGCGGCAGACGCGCTCCAGGAAGAAGGCGGCGGCGATGACGCCGATGCCCGCCACCACCGCCGCGCCCGCGTAGATGGCCTGGTCGCGGCGGGGCGGGACGTCGAGGAAGGAGAGCAGGAAGACGCCCGTGCCGCCGTACATCCCGGCGACCAGGGCGGTGACCAGGGCGCTCGCCTGGCCGAAGACGACCGCTCGCGCGGCCATCAGCGGTTCGACGGCCTTGGCGCCGGGGCGGCGTTCGCGCTGGGCGCGGAGGCGGGCCCGGAGGGAGAGGGCGGTGGCCAGCAGGATCACCGCGATCACGGCGAGCACGATGGAGGCGGCCAGCGGGACGCTCGGGAGCGTGCCGAGGGAGTCCCAGAGGCGGGCGCCGCCCCAGGAGAGGACGCCGGCGGCGGCGAAGAGGCCCACCAGCACCCCGAGCCGTAGTTGCTTCACCGCGTGAGCCGCCCTTCGTCGCCTGTTCGCCTGTCGCCTGGTGCCGGCTGCTGTCTCAGCTCGTGCCCGTCGAGCCTAACGATTACTCCGGCAGGCGCAGTTCCAGGTCGGCGCGGTGCTGGACGCCTTCGCGGCCGACGCCCGTGAGCAGGTCGGCGACCGGGCCGGCGCCGGGGAGCTGGGCCTCGGGGTCCATGTCGTGCCAGGGGGCGAGGACGAAGGCCCGCTCGTGGGCGCGGGGGTGGGGGAGGGTGAGCACCGGGTCGTCGGAGAGGACGTCGGCGTACGACACGATGTCGACGTCGATCGTGCGCGGGCCCCACCGCTCCTCGCGGACCCGGTCGAAGGCCTCCTCGACGGCCTGGCCGCGCTCCAGCAGGGAGGCGGGCGGCAGCGTGGTCTTCACGAGGATGACCGCGTTGAAGTAGGACGGCTGGGAGTCCGGGGCGACGCCCCAGGGCTCCGTCTCGTAGACCGGGGAGACGGCCTTGACCCGCAGGCCCGGGGTGTCCTCCAGCGCGTCCACGGCACCCTGGAGGGTCTCCAGCCGGTTGCCCAGGTTGGAGCCGAGGGCGATCACGGCCATCTTGGGGTTGGAGAGGGTGATGTCGGCGGCGTCCACCTGCTTGACGACGGCGGTGGGCACCGGCTGTACGGTCGGGTCGCTCTGCCCCTCCGTGGAAAACGCGGTCATGCTCGGCTCCGGGTGATGGTGATGGTCACGTCGTCGAAGGGGACGGTGATCGGTGCGTCCGGCTTGTGCACCACGACCTCGACCTCCTGGACCCCTTCGTGCTTCAGGCACCGCTGGGCGATGCGCTCGGCGAGCGTCTCGATCAGATCGACCGGCTCGCCCGTCACCACCTCGACGACCTCCTCGGCCACCACGCCGTAGTGCACGGTGCGGGCCAGGTCGTCGGTGGCTGCCGCGGGGCGGGTGTCGAGGCCGAGCACCAGGTCGACGATGAAGGTCTGGCCCTCTTCCCGCTCCTTGGGGAAGACGCCGTGGTGCCCACGGGCCTTGAGGCCGCGCAGCGCGACACGATCCACGCGAATCACTCCTGCTGTCGTTGGTCCAAGGGCGTCCGGCCGCGTGCGGGCGACGGGACGCTCCTTCCGAATCTACCCGCGCACACCGACAGCCCTGCTCCGTGGGGGGCCGCGGTCGGGCCCCTCCGGGGGTGATACCCGCCGGAGGGGCTGTGCACCTGTGCGAGTGAAGCCGGTCTTCACCCCGCGTACCGCGTGGGAGGCATACAGCAGTTCGGCCCGGTGCCGACGGAGGCGCGCCGACGCGCCGACGACAAGACGGAGGTCTGATGAGGCGGAATTCGATGTCTCCCGGCAGGGGGCGGTTGCTGGGTGCGGCGGTCGCTCTCGCGCTCGCGGTGACGGCGTCCGGCGGGGCGGCGGTGGCGGCGGGGCCGTCGGCGGGGTCCGGGCAGGTGACTGGGGCGGCACTCGCGGAGTGCCCGCCGGGCCCGGTGTGGGCCAACACCGGCGGCGCCGACCCGCAGCTGGTGCAGTACAGCCCCGACGGGGACGTCCTGTCCTCCGCGCCGCTCGCCCGCGACTACGGAGACATCGCCTTCGGCCCGGACGGATCGACGTTGTACGGGGTCAACTTTCCCGGGGCCGACATGACCACGCTCTACACCATCGACACCGTCACCGGTGCCGAGACGGCGTCGGTGCCGGTCACCGGGCCGCTCGACGATCTGCGGGTGTCGGAGGGGAGCTCCGCCGTCAACGGTCTGACCGCGCGGGCGGACGGCATGCTGATCGCCGGGTCCTTCGTCTCCGCGCAGATCTTCCTGATCGACCCGGCGACCGGGGTGAGCAGCCTGTACCCCGCCTCGTTCCCCGCCGGGTTCGTCTCGGCCGGTGACTTCCTGACGCTCGACGACGGGGACGTCCTGGCCTTCGCCACGGCGGCGGGTTCGGCCGCCGGCGACCCGTCGGCGGTCTTCCGCATCCATCCGGACAACACCGTCACGCAGATCGGCACCGTGCCGCAGGTCTTCGGCGGGGCCCTCTCGGGCGGCAGCGTGTACGGCTTCGGGTCGAACGGGGACATCTACCGGCTCACCGACGTGCCGACGGAGGCCTCGACCGCCCCGCTGCCCGTCACGGTGGTCGAGGCGACCGGCAACGGCTTCTACGGCGCGACGGCCGTTCAGGACGCCGGGGAGTGCCCCGAGCCCTCGTACACGGTCGAGAAGTCGGCCTCGTCCGCCGGGCCGGTGAACCCCGGCGACACCCTCACGTACACCGTGACCGTGGTCAACACCAGCACGGTGACGGTCAACGCCGACTTCACCGACGATCTGGCCGGAGTGCTGGACGACGGCCAGGTGGTGCCCGGCTCGGTCACCGCGTCGACGGGGACGGCCGCGCTCACCGGCACCTCGCTGAACTGGAGCGGTGTCCTGGCGCCGGAGGGCACCGCGACGGTGACCTACCAGGTGCGGGTGGACGACCCGGCCACCGGTGACCGGGTCCTGCGGAACACGGTCACCCCGACCTCCGAGGGCGGTACCTGTGTGGCGGAGGGCCGCTGCGCGGTCGAGGTTCCCGTCGCGGACGACTGCGACAAGCCCCACAAGCCGCATGGGAACCACAAGCCCCATGAGAACCAGAAGCCGCATGAGAACCAGGAGCCGCACGGGGCCCACACCCCCCACGCGGCCTTCAAGCCCTTCAAGCCCTTCAGCGGCGATCTCTTCGCCGGGAAGCCGCTGACCGTGCCCGGCGTCCCCGGCCTCCCGGCACGGAACCGCTGAGCCGCCGGCCATCGGGTCAGGAGGACGGCTCCTCGTCGTCCTCCTCGCCGGTCTCCGCCAGGACGGGCGAGCCGTGGTGCGACCAGAGCTTCCAGCCGTCGGGCGTGCGCCGGAACACGTTCGTGGCGACCACCAGCTGGCCGACCAGCGGGCCCAGGGCGTCGCCGTCCTCGGCGGGGCCGCCGCTGAGGATGTTCTCGGTGCAGGTCACCAGGGCGGTGTCGCCGGTCATGGCGACGCTGACGTCGGTCAGGAAGAACTGGATGTACTCGGTGTTCGCCATGATCAGCGCATAGCTGCGGAGCACGTCGCCCCGGCCCGTGAGCACCGGCCACCCCGGGTGGACGCAGGAGATGGTGAGGTCCTCGCCCGGCAGCCAGAGGCCGGAGAGGGCCTCGTGGTCGCCGCGCTCCACCGCCTCGTAGAACGCGGTGTTGGCCGCCTCCACCTCCGCGATGTCGGCGGCGGCCCGCGCGTGCTCCTCGTTCACGCGGCTCCCTCGACGGCGCGGGCGACCCGTACGGCGTCGGCGGTGGCCCCCACCTCGTGGACCCGGACCGCCCAGGCCCCGGCCCGGGCGGCGAGGGCGGAGACGGCCGCGGTCGCCGCGTCCCGTTCGCGGGCGGGCGGCGGGGTGGCGCCGGGCCCGGCCAGCACATGGCCGAGGAAGCGCTTGCGGGAGGCGGCCACCAGCAGGGGCCGGCCCAGCGCGTGCAGCTCCTCCAGGCGCGCGACGAGGGCCAGGTCGTGCGGGGCCAGCTTCGCGAAGCCGAGGCCCGGGTCGATCACCACCCGGTCCGGGTCGAGTCCGCCCGCGACCACCGCGTCCATCCGCTGCCGCAGCTCCGCGAGGACCTCGGCGACCACGTCCTCGTACACCGCGAGGCTGTTCATCGACTCGCTGAAGCCGCGCCAGTGCATCACCACGAACGGCACCCCGGCGGCGGCGACGGCCGGGATCATGTCCGGGTCCGCGAGGCCGCCGCTCACATCGTTGACCAGGACGGCCCCGGCCGCGACGGCCTGTTCCGCGACCCGGGCGCGCATGGTGTCCACGGAGACGGTGACGCCCTCGGAGGCGAGCCCCTTGACCACCGGGACGACCCGCCGCAGCTCCTCGGACTCGTCCACCCGGGTGGCGCCCGGCCGGGTCGACTCACCGCCGACGTCGACCAGGTCGGCGCCCTCGGAGACCAGGTCCAGGCCGTGCTTGACCGCGACCGTTGTGTCGAACCAGCGGCCCCCGTCGGAGAAGGAGTCGGGCGTCACGTTGACGACGCCCATGACCGCACAGCGGTCCCACTCCGGCAGCCCTCGGACCGTGCCCCGCGCGCGTGTCGTACTCATGCCACCAGCGTAGGCGCCCGTCCGGTCCGCCCGTCACGCCGCGCGTACCTCGTGCTCCTGGGCCGTACGCAGCGTGTGACCGCAGGGACGCCGGGCGCGCGAGCGGAAGGGGCGGGGCAGCGAGAAGTTGACGAACCCCTCCGCCTGCATCGCCGCGATCCCGATCCGGGGCAGGTCCCGGCTGGAGCGGAAGACCATGAAGCGCGGCTCCCAGCGCGGCCGGAACTTGGCGTTGAACTTGTACAGCGACTCGATCTGGAACCAGCGCGAGAGGAAGATCAGCAGCCCGCGCCAGCAGCGCAGCACCGGTCCCGCGCCGAGCCGCTCGCCACGGGCCAGGGCCGAGCGGAACATCGCGAAGTTCAGCGAGACCTGCCGGACGCCGAGCTTCCCGGCGGCCTGGAGCGAGGCGACGATCAGCAGCTCGTTCATACCGGGGTCGGCCGAGCGGTCGCGGCGCATCAGCTCCAGCGACATCCCGTCGCGCCCCCAGGGGACGAAGTGGAGGACCGCCTTCAGGTCGCCGTGCGGGCCGTCCTCGGAGCCGGGCAGGTGGGCGGTGGCTATCACGCAGTCGCCGTCGGCGGGGTCGCCGATCCGGCCGAGCGCCATGGAGAAGCCGCGCTCGGTGTCGGTGCCGCGCCAGTCGGCGGCGGCCCGGCGGATGCGCTCCAGCTCGGTGGCGCCGATGTCACGTGCCCGCCGGACCCGGGTCTCGTAGCCGTTGCGTTCGATGCGCCCCACCATCTGGCGGACGTTCCGCATGGCCCGCCCGGCGAGCGAGAAATCCGCGACGTCCACCACCGCCTCGTCGCCCAGCTCCAGGGCGGTGAGCCCGGTCTCGCGGGTCCAGACCTCACCGCCGCGCTCGCTGCACCCCATCACGGCCGGGGTCCAGGAGTGCGCCTTCGCCTCGTCCATGAACCGCTCGATCGCGCCCGGCCAGGCCTCCACGTCCCCGATCGGGTCCCCGCCGGCCAGCATCACCCCGGAGACGACCCGGTAGCAGACGGCGGCCTTGCCGCTGGGGGAGAAGACGACGGCCTTGTCGCGGCGGAGCGCGAAGTGGCCGAGCGAGTCCCGCCCGCCGTGGGTGGCGAGCAGCGCCCGCAGCCGGCTCTCGTCGTCCTCGGTGAGCCGGGCGGCCGGGTGCTCGGGCCGGAAGGCGAGGTAGATCGTCGTGACGGCGGTCAGCAGGCCGAGCGCGCCCAGCGAGTACGCCACGGTCCAGCTGGTCGCCCCCGCGTAGTCGACCGGCCCCTCCACGCCGAACAGGCCGTACAGCACGTGCTGGAGCCGGTCCGCGATGGACGGGTCACCGACGACCCGGCCGGGGTGGACGGAGACGATGACCAGGCCGAGCGCCAGCGAAGAGGCCCCGAGCAGCACGAAGTTGGCCAGCGCCCGCCAGCGGCTGCGTGGGTCGGGCAGCGCGCGGAACTGGTCGCGGTGGCGGATCAGGAGCGCGCAGAGCGTCAGGGAGACCAGTACGCCGACGATCGAGTGGCGGTACGCGAACTGCGCCACGGCCCCCGCCGGGAGCAGCACCACCGCCGCCCGCCAGGCCCGCCGCTTGTGCCGCTTCAGCCCGTGCGCGAGCAGGAGCAGCAGGATGCCCGCGCTCAGCGAGAGCGCGGCGGCGAACGGGCCGAGCGCCCCGGGGAGCACCTCGGCCAGGGAGTGCATCCGGCTGTGCCGGAAGCGCGGGAAGACCCCGGCCGCGACGTCGATCAGCCCGACGACGGTGCAGGCGGTGCCGACGACCGCCGGCACCGATTCGGGGCGGGGACCGCGCAGCAGCCGCCGCAGACGTGGTGGAACCGACACCGATTTATCCCCATCTACCGTGACAGACATCGCTTCCCGTGGCTCCAGATGAGATTGCAGAGATTTCTTCGGTCCGCCGGCGTGGCCCTACGGACGATGTGCGCTCTGTAGGACGGGCGTTGGATGGCGAGGGTTCATCCACATTCCGGAAATTTCCTGCCCACCCGGTGCGGAGAGCGCCCGCCGGGGGCGTCGATGAGAACGTGGAGAGAAGCTCACTCATGGGTCTCACCAGCAAGGTGGTTCTGGCGGTCGCGATCGCCTCGGCCGCGGCGTTGTTCGCCGCCACGGTCTGGCTCTGGCCACGCCTGGCCCGGCGGAGCGCCGCGGCCGTGACGGGCCGGGTGGGGCTGCTGCTGGCGACCCAGCTGACGCTGTTCGCCGCGGTCGGCCTGGCCGCCAACAACGCGTTCCTCTTCTACGGTTCCTGGGCCGACCTCCTCGGCCAGGAGCAGGAGCTGGGCGTGGTCACCGACCACCGGGACGGGGCGGCCGGCTCGCGCCACATGACGCGGATCGGCACGCAGAAGCCGGACGTCCCCGGCGGCGGGGTGCCGTCGGCGGGCGGGCGGATCGACCAGGTGGTGATCTCGGGGCGGCGGTCGGGCATCGAGTCACCGGCGTACGTCTACCTCCCCCCGGAGTACTTCCAGCCCGCCCACGCCGACCGGACCTTCCCGGCGGTCGTGGTGCTGACCGGCTACCCGGGGACGGCGGAGAACCTCCTCAAGGGCCTGCACTACCCGCGCACGGCGCACGAGCGGGTGAAGGCGGGCACGGCGCAGCCGATGATCCTGGTGATGCTGCGGCCGACGGTGGCCCCGCCCCGGGACACCGAGTGCGTGGACATCCCGAAGGGGCCGCGGACGGAGACGTTCTTCGCGGAGGACCTCCCGGAGGCGGTCGCGCAGACGTACCGGGTCGGGAAGCAGGCCCGTAACTGGGGGATCATCGGCAACTCGACCGGCGGCTACTGCGCGCTGAAGATCGGCCTGCACCACACGGACCGGTACGCGGCGAGCGCCGGGCTGTCGGCGTACTACAAGGCGGCCGAGGACCCGACGACCGGCGACCTGTTCCACGGGAACCAGGCGCTGCGGGACCGGGCGGACCTGATGTGGACGCTGGAGAACCGGCCGCCGTCCGGGGGGTCGTTCCTGGTGACGACGTCCAGGAAGGGCGAGGGGAACCTGAGGAGCACGATGGCGTTCATCGGCAAGGTGAAGGCGCCCGCGCGGGTCTCCTCGATCGTGCTGGAGAGCGGCGGGCACAACTTCACGACCTGGCGGCGGGAGATCCCGCCGGCCCTGGAGTGGCTGAGCGCGCGCCTCAGCGCGCGGTGACGCCCCCGGCCGCGCACGGAGGTCTCCGCGCGCGGCCACCGTCTCCCGCTCTCGCCCCGGCGTGCGGTGGGGTCCCGGGCGCCCCGGCTCTGGGGCCGGGCGTCCGCGCGGCAGGCGGCAGTCCGACGACGGTCCTACGCCGTGGCCACCGTCTCCACCGCCACCTCCGCGCGCGGCAGCGCCTGGGCGTCGGCGTCGATCGAGCGGCGCAGCGCCTCGTGCAGCCGGGCGGGGGTCAGGACGCCGAGGAACCGGCCCTCGCCCCCCTCGTCGATGACCGCGATCCACCCGGCGTCGTGCTGGAGCATGGTGGCGAACGCCTGCTTCAGCGGGGCGCCGAGCGGGAGCCAGGCCTCCATGCGGCGGGCGTGCTCCCGTACGGAGGCCGTGCCGTCGGCGGGGGTGTCGGCCGGGATCCAGCCGTGCAGGTTCTCCCGGCCGTCCAGGACCACCGCCCAGCGCGCGCCCTCGGAGCGGAGCCGGGCGGTGGCCTCCGCGAGGGTGTCGTCGAGGTGGACGACCGGGGGCCGGTCGAGGTCGCTCTCCTCGATCGGGGTGACCGAGAGCCGCTTGAGCCCCCGGTCGGCGCCGACGAAGTCGGCCACGTACGGGGTGGCGGGGGCGCCGAGGACGGTGGCGGGGGAGTCGAACTGCTCGATGCGGCCGTGCCCGTAGACGGCGATCCGGTCACCGAGGCGGACGGCCTCCTCGATGTCGTGGGTGACGAACAGGACGGTCTTGCGGACCTGGGCCTGGAGTTTCAGGAATTCGTTCTGGAGCCGCTCGCGGACCACCGGGTCGACCGCCCCGAAAGGCTCGTCCATCAGCAGGACGGGCGGATCGGCGGCCAGGGCGCGGGCCACACCGACGCGTTGGCGCTGTCCGCCGGAGAGCTGTTCCGGATAGCGGTCCCCGTATACGGAGGGGTCGAGTCCGACGAGGTCGAGGAGTTCGGCGGCGCGGGCGCGTCCCTTTCCGCGTTTCCAGCCCAGGAGGTGGGGGACGGTCGCGGTGTTCTCCAGGACGGTCTTGTGCGGGAAGAGGCCCACCTGCTGGATCACGTAGCCGATACGGCGGCGGAGTTCGACGGGGTCGATGGCGGATATGTCGTCCCCGTCCAGGAATATCGTGCCCTCGGTCGGTTCGATCAGCCGGTTCACCATCTTCATGGTGGTCGTCTTGCCGCAGCCGGAAGGTCCGACGAGCGTGACCAGTTCGCCCTCGGCGACCTCGAAGGAAAGGTCGTCGACGGCGGTGGTGCCGTCCGCGTACCGCTTGGTGACGTGCTCGAAACGGATCATGGGTCCCCATTGTGGCGGGCGTTTCGTGAAGGGCGTGTTGCCGGAATGCGACAGCCTCCGCGATTGTCAGTGGTCGAGGATAGGCTCGCCAGACATCCGTTCGACATCGGGCGCGACGGGGAACACGGCGGAACGCGCCGCGGAATACGGGCGCCACGGGGCATCACAGGGAATCGGGAGGTGGGGGCCGGATGGCCGGAGCGAACTGCCTGGCGACGAACGACTGGATCTGCGGCGAGTATCTGCGCTCCCGCAGCCAGGAGTTGACCGACGCCACCGTGCAGCACATCGGGATCACCGTGGTCTCGGTGCTCATCGGGCTCGCGGTCGCCTTCCCGCTGGCGCTGCTCGCCCGCCGGGGCCGCGGCTTCGCGGGGCCGGTGCTCGGGCTGACGACGGTCCTCTACACGGTGCCCTCGCTGGCGATGTTCTCGCTGCTGCTGCCGCTGTTCGGGCTCTCCGCCGCGCTCGTCGTCACGGGCCTGGTGCTCTATTCGCTGACCATCCTCGTGCGGAACATCCTGGCCGGTCTCGAAGCGGTCCCCCAGGAGGCCAAGGAGGCTGCCCGGGGCATGGGGTACGGGCCGTGGCGGCTGCTGTGGGAGGTGGAGCTGCCGCTCGCGCTGCCCGCGCTGATGGCGGGGCTGCGCATAGCCACCGTGTCGACGGTCGCGCTGACCACGGTCGGTTCGCTCGTCGGCAAGGGGGGCCTCGGCAATCTCATCGAGGACGCGCTGCCGAGCTTCTTCAAGGCCCAGGTGCTCACCGCCTCCGTGCTCTGCGTCCTCCTCGCGATCACCGCCGACCTGCTGCTCCTGGGCCTTCAGCGGCTGCTGACGCCCTGGACGCGTATACCGGCGGCGACGGGGGAGACGCGTACGGGCGGCGTGGGCGGGCCGAAGGGCTCGCCCGGTGCTCCGGGCGGTGCCGCAGGCGGTCCGGGCGGTTCCGGCGGTCCGGCGGGGATACCCGCCCCGGCGAAGGTGGAGGCGGGCTGACCCGTGGGAGTCATCGGCGACGCCTGGACCTGGCTCACCACCGGGACCAACTGGTCGGGCGACGGCGGCGCCGCCCAGCGCCTCGGCGAGCATCTGTTCGTGAGCGGGGCCGCCCTCGCGGTGGCCTGCGCCATCGCCCTGCCGATCGCCCTCTGGCTGGGCCACATCGGCAAGGGCGGCGCGCTCGCGGTCAACATCTCCAACGTGGGGCGGGCCGTCCCGGTCTTCGCGGTGCTGGCCCTCTTCATGCTCACGCCCCTGCGCAACTCCGGGTACTGGCCGACGGTCATCGCGCTGGTGCTCTTCGCCGTACCGCCGCTGCTGACCAACGCCTACGTGGGGATGCGGGAGGTGGACCGGTCCGTGGTGGAGGCCGCCCGGGGCATGGGGATGTCCGGCGCGCAGCTCTTCGTCCGGGTCGAGCTGCCGCTCGCCTACCCGTTGATCATGACCGGACTGCGCTCCGCCGCCGTCCAGGTCGTGGCCACCGCCTCGATCGCCGCCATGGTCGGCCTCGGCGGCCTCGGCCGGATCATCACCGCCGGGTTCAACACCTACGACACCGCCCAGGTCTTCGCGGGCGCGGTCCTGGTCGCCGCGCTGGCCCTGCTGGTGGAAGGGGCGCTGGTGGCGCTGGACCGGGCCCTGTCCCCGCTGCGCCGCCGCCGGCCCGCCTGAGCACGCACCCCGCGCCCCACCCCCCACTTCTTCAACTGGTCACTTTTCCTCTGTTCGGACGGAGAGCAACACATGAGCAGGACCTCGCGGATAGCCGGAGCGGTCATCGGCATGGTGGCGCTGGCAGGGTCGTTGGCGGCCTGCGGCGGCGACACCCTGGAGCAGGAGGGGAGCGGCTCCTCGGGCGGCGACGGCAAGAAGGGCTCGCTCGTCGTCGGCTCGGCCGCCTTCACCGAGTCCAAGGTGCTCGCCGAGCTGTACGCCCGGATCCTGGGCGACGCCGGATACAGCACCTCGGTCACCACGGTGAAGAACCGTGAGCTGTACGAACCCTCCCTGGAGAAGGGCGAGATCGACGTCGTCCCCGAATACGCGGCCACCATCACCGAATTCCTCAACGCCAAGGTGAACGGGGCGGACAAGGCCCAGAACAACCCCCTCGCCTCCCCCGACACCGCCGCCACGGTCGCCGCCCTGGAGAAGCTCGCCGGTCCGCTGGGTCTCAAGGTGCTCCCGGCCGGTAAGGCCGTCGACCAGAACGCCTTCGCGGTATCCGAGGAATTCGCCGCGAAGCACAACCTCAAGACCCTTTCCGACCTCGGGAAGTCGAAGCTCAAGGTGAAGATCGCGGCGGGCGACGAGTGCGAGGTGCGGCCCTTCTGCGCACCCGGTCTGAAGAAGACGTACGGCATCGACGTGACGGGTATCGACCCCAAGGGCGTCGGCACCCCGCAGTCCAAGCAGGCCGTCCGGGACGGCAAGGTCGAGCTGGTCCTGACGACGACCACCGACGCGGTGCTGGACGGGCTGGTGTTCCTGGAGGACGACAAGAAGCTCCAGAACGCCGACAACGTCCTGCCGGTCCTCAACGCCGAGGACGCGGGTGCCCCGGAGATCGCCGCCGCGCTGCAGAAGCTCACCGACGCGCTCACCACGGAGGATCTCGCCGAGCTGAACCGCAAGGTCGACGCCGAGCGCGCGAAGCCCGCCGATGTGGCCAAGGAGTATCTGGAGTCGAAGGGTCTGATCGAGAAGTAGGCGCGGCCCGGCCGCGGTGTGCTTGATCGACGGCTTTTTCGATCAAGGAACAGGGGGTTTCGGGGGGCCGTCGGGTAACCACCCGGGAAAGATTGCCGGGCGGCCCCCCAAGTAGCGCGTACACACGGTAAATTTCAGGCCATGCCACGAGGACGCCACCGCCATTCGCCGCCCCTTCACAGAATCCTGCCGCCCTCCGTGGTGGCGGGAGTGTCGGTCGTCGGCGCCACCGGCGCCTGGTTCCTGGCCGAACCCCTCGTGCTGCGCGGTCTGGTGGCCGCCGTGGCCGCCGCCGCGCTGACCGGCGCGTACCTGATGCGCAGCTGGGACCGGGCCGCGGGGCTGCGGGTCGCCGAGCTGACCCGGGCCCGCACCCGGGACGAGTGGCGGGCCGAGGAGCGCATAGCCGAGCTGGAGCAGGACCTGGAGGAGTCGCGCGAGCTGCGCACCCGTCTGGAGACCAAGCTCCGCCGCAAGCGCGTCGAACTGGCCGGACTGCGCGGCGAGCACGCGGGGCTGCTCCGCCGGTACGCCAACGCCGAGACCGAGCGGGCCAGCGCGCTGGAGGGCCGCAGGCAGCTCGCCATCGAGTCGTCCGCCCCGGCCCCCGAGCTGACCGCCGGACGGTCGACGCCCACCCCGGACGCCTACCGCCGCGCCGACGAGGCCCTGCGGAACCTCAGCCGTAACGCCGCCCGCCAGGAGGCCCGCCGCGCCGCGGAAGTGGCCCAGCAGCTGCTCGCCTCGAAGCAGGCCGCGAAGAAGGACCCGGCGCAGGGTCCGGAGAAGCGCGCGGAGGGGGAAGGCCCGCAGGGGAAGGACGCGGCGGCCACCGGGGCGGACGAGCACCGCCAGAGCCGCCCGTCGACCGCCCCGCCCGCCCCGGCCCCGCAACTCCCGGCCCCGGCCCCCGCCTCCCCGCTCCCGGCCTCCGCCGCACCCGTCCACGTACCGCGTACGGTCCCCGCCGCCTCGGCCGTCGTGCCGTACGCGGCGGCCCGCCGCCACCTGGTCCCCCAGGGCAGCTTCGACTTCTTCGGCACGCAGAACGGCCAGAAGGCGAAGGCCGCCATCGAGTCCGTGCAGAACGAGGACCTCGCGGACGTCGTCGGCGAGGAGGCGCTCGCCGTCCACCGCACGGGTGCGGCGCAGCACCGGGCCGTCGGCAAGGTCATCGACCTCACCGCGCACGACGAGACCGAGCAGATCGACGTGGCGGAGCTGCGCGGCGCGGTCTCCTGAGGAACCCGCCGGCCGCTCCTACTTGTCGATGTCCCCGACGACGAAGAAGAGCGAGCCCAGGATCGCCACCATGTCGGAGACCAGCGTCCCCGGCAGCAGTTCGGTGAGCGCCTGGATGTTGTTGAAGGACGCCGAGCGCAGCTTCAGCCGGTACGGGGTCTTCTCGCCCTTGGAGACCAGGTAGTAGCCGTTGACGCCGAGCGGGTTCTCCGTCCAGGCGTACGTGTGGCCCTCGGGCGCCTTCAGCACCTTGGGCAGCCGCTGGTTGACCGGCCCCGGCTCCAGCCCGGCCAGCCGGTCCAGGCAGGCGTCGGCCAGCTCCAGGGAGTTCAGGGTCTGCTCCAGCAGGCATTCGAACCGGGCCAGGCAGTCGCCCTCGGACCGGGTCACCACCTCCAGGGTGTCCAGCAGCTCCCCGTAGGCGAGATACGGCTCGTCGCGCCGCAGGTCGAAGTCGACGCCCGAGGCGCGCGCGATCGGCCCCGACACCCCGTACGCGTGCACCGCGCCGGCGGAGAGCACGCCGATCCCGCGGGTACGGCCCCGGAAGATCTCGTTGCCGAGGACCAGGTCCTCGTACACGTCCATCCGGGAGCGGACCGAGGCGACGGCCTCGCGGACCCGGCCGGTCCAGCCCGCCGGGACGTCCTCCTTGAGCCCGCCGACCCGGTTGAACATGTAGTGCATCCGGCCGCCGGAGACCTCCTCCATCACCGTCTGCAGCTCCTCGCGCTCGCGGAAGGCGTGGAAGACCGGGGTGATGCCGCCGAGTTCGAGGGGGTAGGAGCCGAGGAACATCAGGTGGTTGAGGACCCGGTTCAGCTCGGCGAGCAGCGTCCGCGTCCAGACCGCGCGCTCGGGGACCTCCATGCCGAGCATCCGCTCGACGGCCATCACGACGCCCAGCTCGTTGGAGAAGGCGGAGAGCCAGTCGTGGCGGTTGGCGAGCATGACGATCTGCCGGTAGTCGCGCGCCTCGAAGAGCTTCTCCGCGCCCCGGTGCATATAGCCGATGACCGGCTCGGCGTGCTGGATCCGCTCACCGTCCAGGACGATCCGGAGCCGGAGCACGCCGTGCGTGGAGGGGTGCTGCGGGCCGATGTTCAGCACCATGTCGGTGCTCTCCGCCGCGCCGCCGATGCCGATGGTCGTCTCCGTCATGGGGCCAGTATTCCCTGCCCGGCCCCGCGGCAGGGGCGGTCACCCGGTCCCGCCGTCACCCCCTCGCCGTGCGCTCACCCGCCCCTGCCCCCAGGGGTCACCCCACCCGGTGCAGCAGCCACCCGAAGTCGCCCAGGCCGCCGCGCGCGGTCAGCTCGGCCGCCTCGCCCGCCGCCGCCAGCGCCCGTACGTACGCCGCCGGGTCGGAGGCGGCCAGGGCGAGCGCCGGGCGCTCCCCGGAAACCCCCAGCCGCCCGAGCGCCGTCCGCTGGTCCGTCAGCTCCACCGCCCCCGGGCCCGCCCCCGCCGCGCACGCGTCCAGCGCCACATGGGCGGTCAGGTCGCAGGAGCCGTCCGGCACCGGGCGCACCTCCCGCCCGCTCCGGAAGCCGGTCAGCGTCCCGAACGGCGGCCGTTCGCCGCGTACGTGCGCGTAGTCCACCGCCACCGCGAGCCCGGCCTCCAGCGACCCCACCGCCCCCGCCCACGCCGCGTCCCGGGGCCGCCCGATCTCCGCCCGCTCGCCCGGCGCCGACAGCGGCCACCACCGCTCCAGCCACTCCGCGTCCGCCCCGGTCACCGGCGCACCCAGCCGCTCGGCCCCGTCCGAGGTCCGCACCCGGACGTACCGGGCGACCCCCTCCCCGTCCACCTCCGCCACCTCGACCGGCACGTTGTCCAGCCACTCGTTGGCGAACAGCAGCCCGCGCACCCCCCGGGGCGGCTCGGCGCACCAGCGCACGCGCGGGTCGAGCCCCGGCGGACGGGCGGCGACCTCCACCCCGTACGGGATCACCTCCAGCCCCTCGGGGGCGGCGGCGAGCACCCCGGTCAGCAACTCACCGCGCCCCGCGCCCACATCGACCAGCGCCACCGTCCCCGTGCCCAGCTCCGCCGCGGTCGAGGCCAGCAGCCGGGCCACCGCCCGGGCGAAGAGGGGTGAGGCGTGGACCGACGTACGGAAGTGGCCCGCCGGCCCCTCCGGGCTGCGGACCGGGCTCCGGTAGAAGCCCTCGTCCCCGTAGAGCGCGGTCCGCGCCGCCGCCCGCCATCCGCGCCACTCCTCCGTCATGTGGGCAAGTCTCCACCTTGGGGAGTACGGTCCCAGGATCTGGATCGGCCCTCCGGTTGACCCGGGCACCTATCCGCTGTCCTTACGCTGGGCTACGTGCAGCGCCTCTACGATTTTCTCCGCAGACACCCGACGGGCGTCGACGTCTTCTGGGCGGTCGTCCTCCTCGGGCTCTCCGGCATGTCGCTGGCGTCGGGCATGTACGACGCCGGGCGCGAGGAGATCGTGGCGATCCCGGTCGCGTTCGGGCTCTCCACGGTGGTGGCCCTGCGCCGGCGGCTCCCGGAGAAGATGCTGCTGCTCGCCATCGCGGTGGGGCTCTGCCAGCTGCTCTTCGACGTCCGGCCGGGCATCGGCAACTTCGCGATGCTGGTGATCACCTTCACGGTGGCGACGATCGGGGAGCGCTGGGCCTCCCGGCTCGCCCTGGTCTGCTCCCTGAGCGCGGCCGCCCTGTCGCAGCTGCGCTGGGAGGCCGAGCCGGGCGGCTCCTGGCCGCAGCAGGTCTTCGTGACGGTGATCATGACGGTGCCGTTCGTGCTGGCCTGGGTGATGGGCGACTCGCTGCGCACCCGGCGGGCCTACTTCAGCCAGCTGGAGGAGCGGGCCGCCCGGCTGGAGCGGGAGCGCGAGGCGCAGTCCAAGGTCGCGGTCGCCGCCGAGCGGGCCCGGATCGCCCGGGAGCTGCACGACGTCGTCGCGCACAACGTCTCGGTGATGGTGGTCCAGGCCGACGGCGCGGCGTATGTGATGGACACGGCCCCCGACCAGGCCCGGCAGGCGCTGACCACGATCTCCTCCACCGGCCGGCAGGCGCTGGCCGAGATGCGGCGGCTGCTGGGGGTGCTGCGGACGGGGGACGCCCCGGAGAGCGGGGAGTACGTCCCGCAGCCCGACGTGGAGCAGATCGAGGAGCTGATCGAGCAGGTCCGCAGGACGGGCCTGGCGGTGGACTTCAAGGTGGAGGGCACCGCCCGTCCACTGCCGAGCGGCGTGGAGCTGACCGCGTACCGCATCGTGCAGGAGGCCCTCACCAACACCCGCAAGCACGGCGGCCCGGACGCCGGGGCCAGCGTCCGGCTGGTCTACTTCGACGACGGCCTCGGGCTGCTGGTCGAGGACGACGGCCGGGGCGCGGCGCACGAGCTGTACGAGGACGGCGGCGCGGACGGGGCCGGGCACGGGATGATCGGGATGCGGGAGCGGGTCGGCATGGTCGGCGGCACCCTGGACGCCGGGCCGCGGCCCGGCGGCGGCTTCCGGATCAGCGCGCTGCTGCCGCTGAAACCGGCCGAGTAGCATCCCGCCCCACCCGTTCCCGGCGACTTCTCGCCACCCATACAGGACAGGACACAGACCCCATGGCCATCCGCGTGATGCTCGTCGACGACCAGGTGCTTCTCCGTACGGGCTTCCGCATGGTCCTGGCCGCCCAGCCGGACATGGAGGTGGTGGCGGAGGCCGGGGACGGCGCCGAGGCGATCGAGATCCTGCGCTCGACGGCCGTGGACGTGGTGCTGATGGACGTCCGTATGCCCCGGCTGGACGGGGTGGAGGCGACCAGCCGGATCTGCGCGCGGCCGAACCCGCCGAAGGTGCTGATCCTGACGACGTTCGACCTGGACGAGTACGCCTTCTCCGGGCTGAAGGCGGGGGCCAGCGGCTTCATGCTCAAGGACGTGCCCCCGGCCGAGCTGCTCTCCGCGATCCGCTCGGTGCACAGCGGTGACGCGGTCGTCGCGCCCTCCACCACCCGTCGGCTGCTCGACCGGTTCTCCCCGATGCTGCCCAGCAGCGAGAAGGAGCCGAGGAACAAGCACATCGAGAAGCTCACCGAGCGCGAGCGCGAGGTGATGCTCCTGGTGGCGCAGGGCCTCTCGAACGGCGAGATCGCCTCCCGCCTGGTCCTCTCCGAGGCCACGGTCAAGACCCACGTCGGCCGCATCCTCACCAAGCTGAGCCTGCGCGACCGGGTCCAGGTCGTCGTCCTCGCCTACGAGACGGGGCTGGTCCGCGCGGGCGGCGGCGCGGGCTGACCCCCCCCCGGGGGGGCGTGGGGCCCGGCTCACCGCAGCACGCCCTCCAGGAAGTCGCTGCCCAGGCGGGCGACGACCGTGACGTCCAGCTGGTGCAGTACGTAACGGCCCCGGCGGCGCGTCGTGATCAGCCCCGCCTTCTTGAGCACCGACAGATGCCGGGAGACCTCGGGCGCGGTGATGCTGTGCGACTCGGCCAGTTCGCCGGTGGTGTACGGGGAGCGGGCGAGGTTGCGGCACAGCCGCATCCGCATCGGGTGGGCCAGGGCCTCCATCCGGCGCTGGAGCAGCTCCACGGAGGCGGGGGTCGGCAGGTCGGGCATCCGGACCGGGTAGTGGAGCACCGGCCGCCAGCCGGGGGCGTGCAGCACCATCAGATGGGGCCAGCCGAAGGTGCTGGGCATCAGGGTGAGGCCGGAGCCGACGTCCGGGTCGACGGCGGTGGTGCGGCCCTCGGCCAGCTTGTCGACGGTGATCCTGCCCGCCTCCTCGTCCACGGTGAGCGCGGCGGAGACCGCCCCGACCGCCTCCGCGAGGCCCTTGTGCCGCAGCAGCTCCGTCTTGTGCCGGGCGTCCGCGACCAGCTGGACCGAGACCCGGCGCCAGGTGTCCGCGAAGAACGCCTGGTCCAGGTCCTCGAAGAGCCGCCGCAGCCAGCGGCGTACGGGAGCGGGGTCGGCCAGCAGCCGCTGGGTGAAGTCCACCTGGCGCGGGCCCCGGGCGGCCGCCATGTCCAGGGCGCGGGTCCGCATCGCCGGGTCCGAGAGCGGGGATGCGGCGCCCGCCCCGTACACACAGCTGCAGGTGAACTCCAGGGCCGCCGTCACGAACCGCTCGTCGTCCAGCCGGTCCAGGAGGTCCAGGTCCTCCGCCAGGGTCGCCCCGGTCCGGCCGTCGCCCCCGCGGATCCCGGCGAACGGCATGAAGACGTCCGAGAAGGTGTTCCGCCAGAGGAACTCCGCCTCCATCAGCCGGTCCGCGAGATCGGGCTCCAGCCCGGCCGCCGTCGCGGTGGCCCAGCCGTGCACCCCGGGGTGGTGCCCCGGCTCGGAGAGCGCGTGCAGGGCGACGCCCAGCTCGGCCAGGGGCGAGGTCGCGAATTCGATGCGGTCGGGGGTCAGGCCCGCGATGTCTATGTGCACGCTCACCCGTCCATGGTGCGGGTACGGGGACCGGGCCGTCGTTCCGTTTGACGGTGGCCGTCAATCAACGCGCGGACCCGCCGTGACCTGCGCACGCTGGATGCATGGACGCCATCCAGCAGCACATGCTCGACACCTACCGCGCGGCCCGGCTGGGCGAGCCCGCCCCGCCCCCGCCGGGCCGCCACGACCGCAGGACCCTGCGCGACCTCTACCGCCACTGGCTGACCCACCCGCCGACACAGGACAGGCCGGTGCGGGGATCGAGGCCGGGGAGATCCAGCCCGTCCGGTGCTTGAGGCCGGGGAGATCCAGCCAGTCCGGCGTTTGAGGACGGAACCCGAGGGCGGGGACCGTCCACTCGGCAAGGCCCCGGCAACCCCCTACGCCGGTAGCAGCTCCACGAACCCGGCCACCGCCTCCCGCACGTCCTCCGCCGACCACTCCAGCCCCGCCCCGGCGACCGTCACCTCCGTGACCGACACCCCCGGCGGCAGCCCGGCCGCCCCCGGAGCCCCCTCCGACCAGCTCCGGAAGAGCGTCACGCCGGTCTCCTCCGCCTGCCGCAGCGACGCCTCGTCCAGCACCCCGGCCCCGTACGGCAGCCAGACCTGGAACTGGTGCGTGTGCGGCGGCTCCGGGTTGACCCGGAACCACGGCACCCCGGCCGCCGCGAACCCCTCCGCCATCGCCCCGGCCACCACCTTCGCGTGGGCCACGTACGACGGCAGCCGGGGCAGCTCCCGGTCCAGGCCGATGAGGGCGGAGAGCGCAGCGGGGTACTGCTGGAAGAGCTGCCCCCCGTACCGGTGACGCCACACCCGGGCCTCCTCCACCAGCGCCGAGGGCCCCGCCAGCGCCGCCCCCGACAGCCCGTCGAGCGACTTGTAGAAGGACACGTACACGCTGTCCGCGAGCCCCGCGATCTCCTCCAGGCCCCGCCCGAAGTGCGGACCGCACTCCCAGAGCCGCGCCCCGTCCAGGTGGACCACCGCGTCCCGCTCCCGGGCCGCCGCCACGGTCGCCTCCAGCTCGTCCCAGGTGGGCAGCGCGAACCCGGCGTCCCGCAGCGGCAGCTCCAGCATCAGTGTGCCGAACGGCTCCGGGTGGTCCCGCACCTCCTGCGCGCTCGGCATCCGGGGCGCGGAGGTCGGGTGGACCGTGCGCAGCCCGCTCACGGCCGCCAGCGCCCCCTGCTCGTGCAGCTCCGGGTGGGCCAGCGGGTGCAGCGCCACCGTGGCGTCGCCCGTCCGCCCCGCCCAGCACCGCAGCGCGACCTGCTGGGCCATGGTCCCGGTCGGGAAGAACGCCGCCGCCTCCGTCCCCAGCAGCCCGGCCACCCGCCGCTCCAGCTCCGCGACGACCCCGCCCCCGTACACATCCACCGCGCTGTCCGGATCGTGTACGGAACCGGCCCCGGCCGCCAGCGCCGCGAGCCCCTCGCCCACCGTGCCGTCCGTGGACCGGCGGGCCAGCACCCGGTGGGATCCGCGCCAGGCGGCGAGTCGGCGCCGCCGCTGCTCCTGCTCATCGATGGCTGTCATGGGACGATCATCCCCCGGACCCCGCACGGCACGCCCGTGTGTTTCTCCGACCGGTCCGCCCCGCCCCGCGGAGTTATCCACAGGCTGTGGGCGGCGGGCGTGCTCCGTCGAAACGCTGGCGTAGCATGCAGAGAAATCGTCCGGTACCCCCCGCGGACTGGAACGGAAGGCCATCGCCGCGTGAATACGACAGTTCCGAAGGAACCCCTCGACGCGAGGGACCGCCCCGCCCGCCTCACCGTCGGCGTCGTGGGAGCGGGCCGCGTCGGTCCCGCACTCGCCGCCGCGCTCCAGCTGGCCGGCCACCGCCCGGTGGCCGTCTCCGGGGTCTCCGACGCCTCCCGGCGCCGGGCGGCCGCGCTTCTCCCCGATGTGCCCGTCGTGACGCCCGCCGAGGTGCTGGCCCGCGCCGAGCTGGTCCTGCTGACCGTCCCCGACGACGCGCTGCCGGGGCTGGTGGAGGGGCTCGCGGAGACCGGGGCCGTACGGCCGGGACAGCTCCTCGTCCACACCTCCGGGCGGTACGGGGCCCGGGTCCTGGACCCCGCGCTGCGGGCCGGGGCCCTGCCGCTGGCGCTCCACCCGGCGATGACGTTCACCGGCACCTCCGTCGACGTCCAGCGGCTCGCGGGGTGCTCCTTCGGGGTCACCGCCCCCGATGAGCTGCGGCTCGCCGCCGAGGCGCTGGTCATCGAGATGGGCGGCGAGCCCGAGTGGATCGCGGAGGAGTCCCGTCCGCTCTACCACGCGGCTCTCGCCCTGGGCGCGAACCACCTGGTCACCCTGGTAGCGGAGGCGATGGAGCTGCTGGCCAAGGCCGGGGTCACCGCCCCGGACCGGATGCTCGGCCCACTCCTCGGCGCCGCCTTGGACAACGCCCTGCGCTCCGGCGACGCGGCGCTGACCGGCCCGGTGGCCCGGGGCGACGCGGGCACGGTCGCCGCCCATGTCTCGGAGCTGCGCGCCCACGCCCCCCAGATGGTCGGCGGCTATCTCGCGATGGCCCGCGCCACGGCCGACCGGGCCCTGGCCCACGGCCTGCTCAAGCCGGAGCTGGCGGAGGACCTGCTCGTCGCCCTGGCCGACCAGGAGAGCCGGCCGGGCTCCACCGGACCGGGGGAGACCCGATGACGACCACCGGGCACGACCCCCAGGACGCGGACCCGACGGACACGGCAGGCCTGACGGGTGCCACGGTCTCCCGGGACGCGGACACGACGGGTACGGCAGGCCTGATGGGTGCCGCGGTTCCCCGGGGCGCGGGCACGACGGGCCCGACGGGTGCCATGGTCTCCCGGGGCTCGGACACGACGGGCGTAACGGTCCCCCGGGACGCGGACACGAGGGGCACGACGGGCGCCGCGGTCTCCCGGGGCTCGACCCCCGAGGCCTCCGGAGATCCGGACACCGAAAGCCACACCGCCCCCGCCCCCGCCCCTGCGCCCGCCACCGCCCTCCTCCGCACCGCCGCCGAGCTGGACGCGCTGCCCCGTCCCGCCGGGGCCGAGCGGGTCGTCGTCATGACCATGGGCGCCCTCCACGAGGGGCACGCCACCCTCGTCCGGGCCGCCCGGCAGGCGGCGGGTCCGGACGGGCAGGTCGTGGTGACCGTCTTCGTCAACCCGCTCCAGTTCGGGGAGGCGGCCGACCTCGACCGCTACCCGCGCACCCTGGACGCCGATCTGGCCACCGCCTCCGCCGCGGGCGCCGACGCGGTCTTCGCCCCCGGCGTGGACGAGGTCTACCCCGGCGGCGAGCCCCAGGTCCGGATCACCGCGGGCCCGATGGGCGAGCGGCTCGAAGGGGCCTCCCGCCCCGGCCACTTCGACGGCATGCTCACCGTCGTCGCCAAGCTCCTCCACCTCACCCGCCCCGACGAGGCGCTCTACGGGCAGAAGGACGCCCAGCAGCTCGCCCTCATCCGCCGCATGGTCCGCGACCTGAACTTCCCGGTCCGGATCACCGGCGTGCCCACCGTCCGGGACGCGGACGGCCTCGCGCTCTCCAGCCGCAACCGTTTCCTCTCCCCGCAGGAGCGGCACACCGCCCTCGCCCTCTCGCACGCCCTGTTCGCCGCGCGGGACCGCCTCGCCGCCCAGCAGGCCCTGCACGAACGCGCCCTGGCCACCGCCCCCGGCTCCGGCGCCGACCGGGCCGCCGGGCTCAACCGGCTCGGTGAGGCGCGGGCCGCCGCCGACGCCCAGGCCGTGGCCCTGGCCCGGCCCAACGGGGCGCCCGCCGCCGTCCGGGCCACCGCCCGCGCGATCCTGGACGAGGCGGCGGCCCGCGACCGGCACCCGCTGGTCCTGGACTACCTGGCGCTGGTGGACCCGGCGGACTTCACCGAGATCCCCGACGACCGCGAGAGCGGGGAGGCGGTCCTCGCCGTCGCCGCCCGGGTCGGGGAGACCCGCCTCATCGACAACATCCCCCTCACCTTCGGAGCCCTCACGTGACCGGAATACGGCTGACCGCCCCCGCCCCCGGCTGGGCCATCGACGCGGACGTCGTGGTGGTCGGCTCCGGGGTCGCCGGTCTCACCACCGCCCTGCGCTGCGCCGCCGCCGGCCTGGACACCGTGGTCGTCACCAAGGCCCGGCTCGACGACGGCTCGACCCGCTGGGCCCAGGGCGGCATCGCCGCCGCGCTCGGCGAGGGCGACACCCCCGAGCAGCATCTCGCCGACACCCTGGTCGCGGGCGCGGGCCTCTGCGACGAGGAGGCCGTACGGACCCTGGTCACCGAGGGCCCCGACGCCGTCCGCAGACTGATCACCACCGGCGCCCACTTCGACACCACCGACAGCGGCGACATAGCGCTCACCCGCGAGGGCGGCCACCACCGCCGCCGCATCGCCCACGCGGGCGGCGACGCGACCGGCGCCGAGATCTCCCGCGCCCTGGTCGAGGCGGTCCGCGCGGCCGCCCTCCGCATCATCGAGAACGCGCTCGTCCTGGACCTCCTCACCGACGCCGAAGGCCGTACGGCGGGGGTCTCGCTCCACGTCATGGGCGAGGGCCAGCACGACGGCGTCGGCGCGGTCCGGGCCCCCTCGGTCGTCCTCGCCACCGGGGGCATGGGCCAGGTCTTCTCCGCCACCACCAACCCGTCGGTCTCCACCGGCGACGGCGTGGCGCTGGCGCTCCGGGCCGGGGCGGAGGTCTCGGACCTGGAGTTCGTCCAGTTCCACCCGACGGTCCTCTTCCTCGGCGCCGACTCCGAGGGCCAGCAGCCGCTGGTCTCCGAGGCGGTACGGGGCGAGGGCGCCCACCTCGTCGACGCCACCGGCACCCGCTTCATGCTGGGGCAGCACGAGCTGGCCGAGCTGGCCCCGCGCGACATCGTCGCCAAGGCCATCACCCGGCGGATGCACGAGCACGGCACCGAGCACATGTACCTCGACGCCCGGCACTTCGGCGCGCGGATGTGGGAGCAGCGCTTCCCCACCATCCTGGCCGCCTGCCGGGCCCACGGCATCGACCCCGTCACCGAGCCGGTCCCGGTCGCCCCCGCCGCGCACTACGCCTCCGGCGGCATCCGCACCGACCTGCGCGGCCGCACGACCGTCCCCGGTCTGTACGCCTGCGGCGAGGTCGCCTGCACGGGCGTGCACGGGGCCAACCGGCTGGCGTCGAACTCCCTCCTGGAGGGCCTGGTCTTCGCCGAGCGCATCGCCGCCGACATCGCGGAGACCCGCCCGCCCCGTACGGAACCGGCCGAGGCCCCCGGCGACGCGGACGCCCCCGTCCCGCTGCTCGCCCCCGAGGCGCGTACGGCGATCCAGCGCACCATGACCCGGGGCGCCGGAGTCCTCCGCTCCGCCGAGAGCCTGGCCGCCGCCGCCGAGGAGCTGGAGGCCCTGCACCGCAGCGCCGCCGCCGACGCGGACGACCCCGAACCCAAGGTCGCCGTCCCCGGCGTCGACACCTGGGAGGTCACCAACCTGCTGCTGGTCTCCCGGGTCCTGGTCGCCGCCGCCCGGGAGCGCGAGGAGACCCGCGGCTGCCACTGGCGCGAGGACCGGCCCGACCGCGACGACGAGCACTGGCGCCGCCACCTGGTCGTCCGGACCGCCGCCGACCGCACGCCGGTCGTCCGCCGTACGGAGACCGCCGCATTCCCGCCCGTACGCCCGGCGGATTGACCAGACTGCTGAACGGAAGCAGCCGCACCGGAACAGCGGCCGCCCCCGGACAGCAGCCGCAGCCGAACAGAGAAGCACCCGCACCACCCGCCACGCCCCGAGGAGCCGCAACCGTGTCCACGCCCGAAGAGAATCCGCGCCCCACACCCGTGGACGTACCGCTGATCCGGGTCGGCGCGCCCGCCCCGTCCGCGCCCTCCGAGGGCTGCGGCGACGACTGCGGCTGCGGTGACGGCTACGACGCCGACGCCCTGGAGTGCGGCCTGGACCCGGGTCTCGCCCTGCTCCTCGCCGAGGCGGGTCTCGACCCCGTCCAGGTCGAGGACGTCGCCCATGTGGCGATCGAGGAGGACCTGGACGGCGGGGTGGACGTCACGACCGTGGCGACCGTCCCCGAGGACGCCGTGATCACCGGTGACTTCACCGCCCGCGAGGCCGGGGTGGTGGCCGGGCTGCGGATCGCGGAGGCGGTGCTGTCGATCGTCTGCACCGAGGAGTTCGAGGTCGAGCGGCACGTCGAGGACGGCGAACGCGTCGCGCCCGGCCAGAAGCTGCTGACGGTCACCACCCGCACCCGGGACCTGCTGACCGGCGAGCGCAGCGCGCTGAACCTGCTCTGCCGCCTCTCCGGCATCGCCACCGCCACGCGTGCCTGGGCGGACGTGCTGGAGGGGTCGAAGGCCCAGGTCCGCGACACCCGCAAGACGACGGCGGGGCTGCGCGCGCTGGAGAAGTACGCGGTGCGCTGCGGCGGCGGCGTCAACCACCGGATGTCGCTCTCCGACGCGGCCCTGGTCAAGGACAACCACGTGGTCGCGGCCGGCGGGGTCGCGGAGGCGTTCAAGCGGGTCCGCGCCGAGTTCCCCGACCTGCCGATCGAGGTGGAGGTCGACACGCTGGAGCAGGTCCGCGAGGTGCTGGACGCGGGCGTCGACCTGATCCTGCTGGACAACTTCACCCCGGCCCAGACCGCCGAGGCGGTGGCCCTGGTCGACGGCCGCGCGAACCTGGAGTCCTCCGGCCGCCTCACGCTCGACTCGGCCCGCGCCTACGCGGACGCGGGCGTGGACTACCTGGCCGTCGGCGCGCTCACCCACTCCTCGCCGATCCTCGACATCGGCCTGGACTTCCGCGAGGCATCCACCACCAGCGACGGGGCCGAAGCCTGATGCTGCTCACCATCGACGTCGGCAACACGCACACGGTCCTCGGCCTCTTCGACGGCGAGGAGATCGTCGAGCACTGGCGGATCTCCACCGACGCCCGCCGCACCGCCGACGAGCTGGCGGTCCTGCTCCAGGGGCTGATGGGCATGCACCCGCTGCTCGGCATGGAGCTGGGCGACGGCATCGAGGGCATCGCGATCTGCGCGACCGTCCCCTCGGTCCTGCACGAGCTGCGCGAGGTCACCCGCCGCTACTACGGGGACGTGCCCGCCGTCCTCGTCGAGCCCGGCGTCAAGACCGGCGTGCCGGTCCTGATGGACAACCCCAAGGAGGTCGGCGCGGACCGCATCATCAACGCGGTCGCCGCCGTCGAGCTGTACGGGGGACCGGCGATCGTCGTCGACTTCGGCACCGCCACCACCTTCGACGCGGTCTCCGCGCGCGGGGAGTACACGGGCGGGGTCATCGCCCCCGGCATCGAGATCTCCGTCGAGGCGCTCGGCGTCAAGGGCGCCCAGCTCCGCAAGATCGAGCTGGCCCGGCCGCGCAGTGTGATCGGCAAGAACACCGTGGAGGCCATGCAGTCCGGCATCGTCTACGGCTTCGCGGGCCAGGTCGACGGGGTGGTGGCCCGGATGAAGAAGGAGCTGACCGCCGACCCGGACGACGTCACGGTCATCGCGACGGGCGGCCTTGCTCCGATGGTGTTGGGGGAGTCCTCCGTCATCGACGAGCACGAGCCGTGGCTGACGCTGATCGGGCTGCGCCTGGTCTACGAGCGGAACGTCTCCCGCGCGTAAGGGGTGCGGCGCGGGACCCCGGCGTACCTGCGGGAAGGGCCGGGGCGGGGCCGGACCACCGCTCTCGGCCGCGCCGCGCCACCGGCAGCCAGTTAAGAGGATTTTGTCCATTTAGCACGTATTGTCGCGTCATGCCCACGCCCTACGGTTCACGAGGCGGCATGGCGTTCAGCGCGGACGAGCTGCGGGTGCTCCGACGTGCCCTCGCCATCGCCCTCCACCCCATGCCCCTGTCCGACGAGGACGTCCAGGACTGCCTGCGGCTCGCGGGCTCCGTGGACGAGGCGGTCGGGGAGGCTGGCCGGCTGCGAGCGTTCCTCCTCGCCGACCTGGCCCGCTACCGCGACGCCCTCCCCGGCTCCGTCACCGGCTATCTGGAACTGCTCCAGGACGCCCTGGCGGCCGGATACGACCCCCGCCCCGACGATCTGGCGGCCCTGCGGGCGCTCCGCGGCAGACCTGCCGCCGCGGCCCTCCTGGAGCGCTGCCAGATCCTCGCGGAGCGCTCCGTACGGGCCCGGCTCGCCGGCCGCACGCCCGCCCCGGCGGCCCCCGCTCCGCGCGGCCGGCTGCTCGCCCTCCCCGGCGGCCGGGTGGCCGACCGGGAGCCGGACCGCCCCAAGGCCCCGGCTCCGGGCCGTACACCTGCCCCGAAGCGCCCGGTGCCCACGCCCGGCGAGGTCTTCCCGCCCCGCCGCCGCCCCACGCCGCCCCCGGCGGAGGAGGAGCGCGCCGCGGGCTGATCCCCGCCCCTTGCACGCCCGGACGCGGCGGCCTCCCGAAGAGACGGGAGGTCGCCGCGTCCCGCCGTCCGGGGCTCGCTACTCTGGACGGCATGGACTACGTATCCGCGCTCGTGCCCCCCGTGGTGATGGCCATCTTCTTCATCGGTGTGGTCGTGACGATCGTCAAGAGTCAGGGCGGTCCGAACAAGACCAAGGAGGACGACGCCGTGGACGCGGCGATGGCGCGCGCGGAATCGGTAAAGCAGACCGCTCGTCCGGAGAACGCCTGACGGCTGCGGCGGCCCCTCCGCACCGCGGAACCCGTCGCCCGCCCCTCGGAGCGCACGGCTCATCGGAGTCGTGCGCTCTTTTGGCTCCGTAAATAACCAGCCATTCGGGACATCTAGCACTAAAGTGATCCCGTGCCCCGCCAATTGGGAGAGCTGGAAGACGCCGTGATGACACGCGTCTGGCAATGGAACCGTCCGGTCACGGTGCGGGAAGTCCTTGAGGACCTCCAGCAGGAACGGTCCATCGCCTACACGACCGTGATGACGGTAATGGACAATCTCCATCAGAAGGGCTGGGTCCGCAGGGAAGTGGACGGCCGGGCATATCGATATACGGCCGTCTCCACCAGGGCCGCCTACTCGGCCGCACTGAT
Source organism: Streptomyces araujoniae (assembly GCF_050871195.1). NCBI lineage: Bacteria > Bacillati > Actinomycetota > Actinomycetes > Kitasatosporales > Streptomycetaceae > Streptomyces > Streptomyces araujoniae. The sequence continues at coordinate 3,333,861 of NZ_CP194070.1, read as the reverse complement.
GAACGAAGCCTGGTCCCAGAGCGACAACCCGGCCGCCGCCCTTGTCGCGTTCTTCGGGATGATGTCGCCCGAGCAGCGCGAAGCACTTCAGGACGCCGTTCGTATGGTTTCCCCGGGCCCCGTGGAGACCCCGGCCGATGACACGGAGTCCGAGAGCGGGCGATAGCGTCGGGGCCATGTCCTCCGAGCAGCCGCAAACCGAAGCGGATACCGACTTTCATACCGACCCGTCGGTAAATAAGCCCGCCATCACCGTCCGCCGCGCCAGGACCGGTGATGTGCCATCCGTACGCCGCCTCCTCGACGGGTACGTGTCCGGTGGCATCCTGCTCGACAAAGCCACCGTCACCCTTTACGAGGACATCCAGGAGTTCTGGGTCGCGGAACGCGACGAGGACGCCCGGGTCGTCGGCTGCGGCGCTCTCCACGTGATGTGGGAAGACCTCGCGGAAGTCCGGACCCTCGCCGTCGACGCCGGCATCAAGGGGGCCGGGGTGGGGCATCACGTACTGGAGAAGCTCTTGCAGACCGCCCGTTGGCTCGGGGTCCGCAGGGTTTTCTGCCTCACCTTCGAAGTGGACTTCTTCGCCAAGCACGGGTTCGTCGAGATCGGAGAGACACCGGTCGACACCGATGTCTACAGTGAGCTGCTGCGTTCCTACGACGAGGGTGTCGCCGAGTTCCTCGGTCTCGAACGGGTGAAGCCGAACACCTTGGGCAACAGCCGGATGCTTCTGCACCTGTGATGCGCGGATGAAGCACTCAAGCCGTGCCCTCATCCCCGCATCCCTATGTCCGAATCGCGCACGTTTCCCGTGTTCTCGCGCTCCTGAACCTCTCCCGGGGGTTTGTGTTTTCCGGAGAAAAGCGGTTTCCTTTCCGCGTACTCCCTTTTCTTCGATGAAAGGAAATCCCGTGGCACAGAAGGTTCAGGTCCTTCTTGTCGATGACCTCGACGGTGTCGAGGCGGACGAGACCGTGACGTTCGCCCTCGACGGCAAGACCTACGAGATCGACCTCACCACGGCCAATGCGGACAAGCTTCGCGGTCTTCTCGAGCCCTACACCAAGGGTGGCCGCCGCACCGGTGGCCGCGCCGCGACGGGCCGCGGCAAGGGCCGCGCCGTCTCCGGTGGCAACAAGGACACCGCGGAAATCCGCCGGTGGGCGCGGGAGAACGGCCACAACGTGAATGACCGCGGCCGCGTTCCCGCCGAGATCCGCGAGGCTTACGAGAAGGCCAACGGCTGATCCGACGCACTGCCGTCACGCAGCCCGGCCCGGGCACGCGACAACCGGACCCGATGGCACTCCGTCGCCGCCGCGTCCACCAGGCGTACGAGATCGGGGGCATCCCCACCGCTCCCGAAGCCCGCGAGAGCGGGAAGCGCCGGCCCGGGCGGAAGCCCCGGCTCGGGGGGCCGCAGCCACAGAGCGGCCCCCGGCGAGCCCGCACCGCCCCGGAGCGCCGGAGCGGTGATGCGGCCCCCGGCGCCCAGGGCGGTCAGATCGGGCGCGACGGGACCCCATTCCAGCCAGTCGAGCAGCCCCGGCAGCTCGTCGGCGCCGCCCGGGGCGACCAGCAGCCCCATCCGGTCACCGCTCAGCAGCACCGGCCCGGTCCGCACAGGGCGGCGCAGCAGGGCACGGCCCGCCTCGGCGGGAAGCTCCAGCACGTCGAAGCGGACCCCGGTGAGCAGCCGCACCGGAGCGCGCCCCTCGGTCGCCCAGCCGAGCTTCCGCTCGTACCAGCGGGCGAGAGCGGCGGGCCCGGGACCGAAGGAATCCGGACCGGTGCCGGGTGACGATCGGGGCGGCGGGACGGGGAGGGCCATGTCCGATGAACCCCCGAAGCGACAGCGAAGTTACGCACCGTCCCTGAATGGACACTTTGCGTCCCTTTTTCCGGGGCGCGCGGGAGTGTTCGGCAGCGCAAGGTTGTTCGCCCGTAGCGGAGGGAACCGGGGCGCGCCGCATGGACTGTCAGTGATTGCGGGTAAGACTTTCCTAGTGGGAAGGGGCGACACGCAGGCCGAGGCGTCTCACGTTCGCCATCGGCGTACTGGCGATAGGGGTATCTGCCTGGCCTGCGGGAACATCGTCTCGCACCATCGGGTTGGAGCAGTTGTCAGCTGTTCGGCAGTAAGAATCCCCGCCCGGTGCGGGGTGATCCGGACGGATGTCGGCAGTTGGAATGAGCTGTCCCGTCCTGCGGGACTAGCATGCGGAAGGACTGGGAGGGGACCGACCCCTCACTGACCGACCGCTCTGAGGAGCGATTAACGATGTTCGAGAGGTTCACCGACCGCGCGCGGCGGGTTGTCGTCCTGGCTCAGGAAGAAGCCCGGATGCTCAACCACAACTACATCGGCACCGAGCACATCCTCCTGGGCCTGATCCACGAGGGTGAGGGTGTCGCCGCTAAGGCCCTGGAGAGCCTCGGGATTTCGCTCGAGGCGGTCCGCCAGCAGGTGGAGGAGATCATCGGGCAGGGCCAGCAGGCTCCGTCCGGGCACATCCCCTTCACTCCGCGAGCCAAGAAGGTCCTGGAGCTGTCGCTCCGCGAGGCCCTTCAGCTGGGCCACAACTACATCGGCACCGAGCACATCCTGCTCGGCCTGATCCGCGAGGGCGAGGGCGTCGCCGCCCAGGTCCTCGTGAAGCTGGGCGCCGACCTGAACCGGGTCCGGCAGCAGGTCATCCAGCTGCTTTCGGGCTACTCGGGCGGCAAGGAGACGGCGGCCGCGGGCGGCCCCGCGGAGGGCACGCCCTCCACCTCCCTGGTGCTCGACCAGTTCGGCCGGAACCTCACCCAGGCCGCTCGTGAGTCCAAGCTCGACCCGGTCATCGGGCGCGAGAAGGAGATCGAGCGGGTCATGCAGGTGCTGTCCCGCCGGACCAAGAACAACCCGGTCCTCATCGGCGAGCCCGGCGTCGGCAAGACGGCGGTCGTCGAGGGCCTGGCCCAGGCGATCGTCAAGGGCGAGGTGCCCGAGACCCTCAAGGACAAGCACCTCTACACCCTGGACCTCGGCGCCCTGGTCGCCGGTTCGCGGTACCGGGGTGACTTCGAGGAGCGCCTGAAGAAGGTCCTCAAGGAGATCCGCACCCGCGGCGACATCATCCTGTTCATCGACGAGCTGCACACGCTGGTCGGTGCGGGTGCCGCCGAGGGCGCCATCGACGCGGCGAGCATCCTCAAGCCCATGCTGGCGCGAGGCGAGCTGCAGACCATCGGTGCCACCACGCTCGACGAGTACCGCAAGCACCTGGAGAAGGACGCGGCCCTCGAGCGCCGCTTCCAGCCGATCCAGGTCGCGGAGCCGTCGCTGCCGCACACCATCGAGATCCTGAAGGGTCTGCGCGACCGTTACGAGGCCCACCACCGGGTCTCCATCACGGACGAGGCCCTCGTCCAGGCCGCGACCCTGGCCGACCGGTACATCTCGGACCGCTTCCTGCCGGACAAGGCGATCGACCTGATCGACGAGGCCGGATCGAGGATGCGCATCCGCCGGATGACCGCGCCGCCGGACCTCCGCGAGTTCGACGAGAAGATCGCGGGCGTCCGCCGCGACAAGGAGTCGGCCATCGACTCCCAGGACTTCGAGAAGGCAGCCTCCCTCCGCGACAAGGAGAAGCAGCTGCTGGCGGCGAAGGCCAAGCGGGAGAAGGAGTGGAAGGCCGGCGACATGGACGTCGTCGCCGAGGTCGACGGCGAGCTGATCGCCGAGGTCCTGGCCACCGCCACCGGCATCCCCGTCTTCAAGCTGACGGAGGAGGAGTCCTCCCGTCTGCTGCGCATGGAGGACGAGCTCCACAAGCGCGTCATCGGCCAGAAGGACGCCATCAAGGCCCTCTCGCAGGCGATCCGCCGTACGCGAGCCGGTCTGAAGGACCCGAAGCGCCCCGGTGGCTCGTTCATCTTCGCCGGTCCGTCCGGTGTCGGTAAGACGGAGCTGTCCAAGACGCTCGCCGAATTCCTCTTCGGCGACGAGGACGCGCTGATCTCCCTCGACATGTCGGAGTTCAGCGAGAAGCACACGGTTTCCCGCCTCTTCGGTTCGCCCCCCGGCTACGTGGGCTACGAGGAGGGCGGCCAGCTCACCGAGAAGGTGCGCCGCAAGCCGTTCTCCGTCGTCCTCTTCGACGAGGTCGAGAAGGCCCACCCCGATATCTTCAATTCCCTGCTCCAGATTCTGGAGGACGGTCGCCTGACCGACTCCCAGGGCCGGGTCGTGGACTTCAAGAACACGGTCATCATCATGACGACCAACCTCGGGACCCGGGACATCTCCAAGGGCTTCAACCTGGGCTTCGCCGCCCAGGGCGACGTCAAGACCAACTACGAGCGCATGAAGGTCAAGGTCAACGAAGAGCTCAAGCAGCACTTCCGGCCGGAATTCCTCAACCGTGTCGACGACACGGTGGTCTTCCACCAGCTGACCGAGGAAGACATCATCCAGATCGTCGACCTCATGCTCGCCAAGGTCGACGAGCGGCTCAAGGACCGCGACATGGGCATCGAGCTCAGCTCCGAGGCCAAGTCGCTCCTGGCGAAGAGGGGCTACGACCCCGTGATGGGCGCCCGGCCGCTGCGCCGGACGATCCAGCGTGAGATCGAGGACGTCCTCTCCGAGAAGATCCTCTTCGGTGAGCTGCGCCCCGGTCACATCGTGGTCGTCGGCGTCGAGGGCGAGGGCGACGACGCGAAGTTCTCGTTCCGCGGCGAGGAGAAGTCGGCCCTGCCCGACGTCCCCCCGATCGAGCAGGCGGCAGGCGGCGCCGGCCCGAACCTGTCGAAGGACGCGTGACGCGGATGTAGGGCGTGAGCCCGAGCGCGTGTGAGGGGCTGCCCCGGAATCGGCTTTACGGCCGGTCCGGGGCAGCCCCTTTTCCGCGTGCTCCATCGTGGCCTCCCTGCGGACGGACCGGCTCATGTACCGGGGGCCCCGCCACCGAACCTTGCCACCGAACCCGCCGTCGATCCGTTGCTGTTGCTGTTGCCCGGTCGGCCCGTTGCCCCGTTGCCCCGTTGTCCTCCGGGCCGATCTCCGGGCCGATCGCCCACGCCTCCCCGGGCGCCGCGTTCCGCGGGCTCAGGGCGAAGGCAGCCGTGCGCGTACGGCCCTGTACCCGGGTCGTGCCCGTTCCCGCACGCGCCTCGGTCCCCAGGCCCTCCCCTTGCCGCCCGCCTCGGCCCCTCTTGCGCGGTTCGCGGGGGACTCCATCCGGATGTCCCCGACCGCGAAGGCGAGCAGGCGGTCCGGGGCCCGCGAAAGCCGCCTCCACCAGCCCGTTACGGAGGGATTCGACGGCGGCGGGCGGCTCGATGCCGTCCGGGACAGGGGGTGTTTCCGGCGGTCCTGGCGGTCCCTCCGGGCGCCGTCCCCCTTCCCGTCAGCGCAGTGACGTAGCGGGCCGAAGGTCCCGAATCGGAAGGACCTAGGTCCCACCGGCGGTGACAAGGCGCACAGGCCGAAACAGGCCTACTACCCGGGGCCGTAGCCGGTGCCCGGCCCGGTGGAGGGACCTTCGCCCCGGCGGGCGGGCGCCCCGCCCGCGCTTCGGGCGATACGGCCCGTTCGCGGCGCCATGTCCGGGAAAGTGCCCGCAGAACAGCGTTTAAACCTCGTTCGGGTGAGGGATTTCGTCGCCTCCCCGAGGCCCCGAAACAGGACAACCGAGACGAATTCCCGGGCCCCTCTCTACGGCTTTTCTTCGTAGATGGGGTGTTTGAGCACCGGCGGGGGTGCGGGTTACCAAGGTTGAGCAAGCCCGGACAGCACGCCGGGTCCACTCACCTTCGGAGGACTTCACCGTATGAAGCGCGCAACGAACCAGCTCACCAACCGCCCGTCCGCCTCCCGCATCCGCGGCGCCGTTCTGGCCGCCGGCCTGGGGGCGTCCGTGGTGCTGGGTGCTGGCACGGCGTTCGCCTCGGGCACCACCGGTACCGCCGCCCTCGCCGCGGGCACCACCGCCGAGTCGGTCGCCCAGCAGGCCACCGCGCAGAGCAAGGCCGCCGTCAAGAAGGCGTCGGACGCCAAGAAGAAGGCCGAGGACAAGAAGAAGGCGGCGAAGAAGAACGCCGCCTCCTGGAAGTCCCCGGTCAAGAAGTACACGCTGACCGCCAGCTACGGCACCGGCGGCGCCCGCTGGGCCGCCAAGCACTCCGGCCAGGACTTCGCCGTGCCGGTCGGCACCCCGGTCTCGGCCGTCCACACCGGCACCGTCGTCAAGGCCGGCCCGAACGGCGCCGGCGACGGCCCCGCGTACGGCAACGCCGTCGTGATCAAGCACGCCAACGGCAAGTACTCGCAGTACGCGCACCTGTCGAAGGTCAACGTCAAGATCGGCCAGAAGGTCAAGACGGGCCAGAAGATCGCCCTGTCCGGCAACACCGGAAACTCCAGCGGCCCGCACCTGCACTTCGAGATCCGCACCACCCCGAACTACGGCTCGGCGCTGAACCCGGCCGCGTTCCTCCGCTCGGTGCACGTCTCCATCTGATCCGGCCGGCGTAACCGCGCGGTCCGCAGCCGGAGACCAGGCGCCCAGCGCCGCCCGGCGGCCGCGCAGCACAACCGAAGAGCGTTCAGTGGACCCGTTACACCCCGGTACCCGGGGCGTGCGCCCGGGTCACCCGACCGACGGCGACGTCGAGGACAGCCTCATGGCTCACTCCTCGGGGTCGCCGTCGGCGTTGCCGGACGCCCTCCGCGGACGCGCCCTCCGCAGACGCGCCCTCCACGGTCGCCCTCCACGGCCGCGCCCTCCACAGGCGCTCTCACGCCTGCGGCTGCCGCTCCTCCGCGCTCCGCAGCGTCGGGAAGCTGCCCGTGTTCGTCGGCGCGTGCTCCGGCAGCCACAGCACCGCGATCGCCCCGCCCGTGCCCTCCGCCGCACCCGAGGGCGCCGCGTTCCGGAAGGTCAGCCGGGCCCCCAGGACCCGTGCCTGGCCTGCCGCGATCGTCAGGCCCAGGCCGTGTCCGTGCCCGGCCCGGTCCACCGACCCCGTACGGAACCGGCTCGGCCCGTCCCGCAGCAGCTCCTCCGGGAATCCCGGACCGTGGTCCCGCACCCGGACCACCCGGCCCTCCACCGTGACCTCCACCGGCGTGGAGCCGTGCTTGGCCGCGTTGCCGAGGAGATTGCCGAGGATCCGCTCCAGACGGCGCGGGTCCGTGGAGACCCACGACTCGTGCACCACCCGCACGGTCACATCCGGGTCCAGCAGCCCGATCCGGCGGCTGACGAACTCCCCGAGCGGCAGCTCCTGGAGCTCCGCCCGCTCCGAAGCGCTGTCCAGGCGGGCCACCTCCAGCACGTCCTCGACCAGCGTCCGCATCGCCTGGGCCCGGTCCCGTACCAGCTCGGTCGGGCGGCCCGGCGGCAGCAGCTCGGCCGCCGTGAGCAGCCCGGTCACCGGGGTGCGCAGCTCATGGGCGATGTCGGCGGTGACCCGGCGCTCCGCCTCGATCCGCTCGTTCAGGGCGTCGGTCAGCGCGTCGACCGCCCGCGCCAGCTCGTCCGTCTCGTCCCGCACGACCCCGCCGACCGCTTCGCGTACCCGGACGTCGGTCTGGCCCTGGGCGACCAGGCCCGCCGCGGCCGCCGCCTTGCGCAGCCGGCGCGAGAGCTGGCCGCCGATGAGGACGCCGAGCGCGCAGCCGCCGAAGACGACCGAGACCGAGCCGATGATCAGCGCCCGGTCCAGGTCGTCCATGATCGTGGCGGACCGGTCGGCGAACCGGGTGTGCAGCGAGAGCACGTCCCCATTGGCCAGCGGGACGGCCGCCCAGACGTCGGGCACCCCGTCGGGCGTCTCGGCCACATGGGTGGCCCGCCGGTTCTTGCGGACCTCGTCGCGGAGGCTGGGCGGGATCGCCGGGTCGTTGAGCTTCGCGCCGAACTTCGGCAGGTTCTTCTGCGTGCTCGCCGCCTCGTAGAACCGCTGGGCACCGAGGAGCCGCTCCAGCTGTACCTCGCGGGCGTTCTCGATCATCGAGACCCGGGCCGCGTTGTGGACGACGAGGCTCAGCGCCACCGCGATGAGCGCGCCGACCGCGGCGATGGCGATGCTGATCTTCCAGCGGACACCGGTCCGCAGGGCCAGCCGCTTCATACGCCCCCCACCGGCCGCTCCGTCCGTATCCGCATGCGTTCCGTCCCCGTGGCCAGGCGCGGCCGCGCAGTGTGCAGCCGCCCCGCCCCCGCTGTCCGCCCTGTCCCTGCAGCCGGTCCCGCTCCTGCAGCCGGTCCCGCTCCTGCAGCCGGTCCCGCTCCTGCGGCCCGTTCCACTCCTGCGGCCGGTTCTGCTCCTGCGACCCGTCCCGCTCCCGCAGCCGGTCCCGTCCCCGCAGCTCGTCCGATCCCCGCGGCCCGTTCCATCCGCGCCGCCCGTCTCATCCGCGCAGCTTGTAGCCGAAGCCGCGGACCGTCTCGATCCGGTCCTGGCCGATCTTCGTGCGCAGCCGCTGGACGTGGACGTCCACGACGCGGGTGTCCCCGCCCCAGCCGTAGTCCCAGACCCGCTCCAGGAGCTTGTCGCGGGAGAGCACGGTGCCGGGCGCGGCAGAGAACTCCAGCAGCAGCCGCATCTCGGTGGGCGTCAGCGCCACCTGCTCGCCGCCGCGCCGGACCTCCATGCCCTCCGTGTCGACCTCCAGGTCGCCGAAGACCAGCACCCCGGCCAGCCCCTCGGCCTCCCCTTCCGTGCCGCCCTGGCCCGTCCCCTCCGGACCGGCCGCGTGGCCGAAGCGGCGCAGCACGGCCCGGATGCGGGCGACCAGGACCGCGCCGTCGAACGGCTTGGTGACGTAGTCGTCGGCCCCGGCCTCCAGGCCGAGCACCACGTCGATGGAGTCGGCCCGCGCGGAGAGCATGATCACGGGCACGGTCGACTCGTCCCGGATACGGCGGCAGAGGCTCACTCCGTCGAGCCCCGGCACCATCACGTCGAGCAGCGCGATGTCCGGCCGGTCGGCCCGGAAGGCCTCCAGGCCCTGGAGCCCGTCGGGCATCGCGGTGACCGTGAAGCCGACCCGTTCCAGGGCGAGCTGGGTGGCCTCACGGATGACGTCGTCGTCCTCGACGAAGAGGACGTGGGTCTCGGCCATGGGGGTTGGGTCTCGCTTTCAGTTCCCGCTCGGTCCGGGCCGCCGGCCCGGTTCCGACTGCGGGGGCAGGTCGTCGTCCGTCGCGTCGACGGGGCTGCTGAAGTCGTTGTGCACCCGGTCGTGCTCGGTGAAGCGCTCGTCGGTCCAACGGTAGGTGACCACCTCGGAGCCGGACGGGGAGGTCATCGGGTCCTCGGCCTGGTAGATCTGCGTCGTCACCACCAGGTCGCCGCGGTCGATGGTGCCGTAGACGGCGGGCACCTCGACCGTGAAGACGTTCTCGTACGAGCCGTCCTCGCGGGCCCGGTAGACATACGTCCCGAGCCCCACCGAGTCGGCGCAGCTCATCACGTTGACCAGGACGTCGGCGGACCGGCCGCCGGTCATGGAGCCGTAGGAGGTGTCGACGGGGTAGGCCTTGCCCGCGCAGGGCTCCAGGACCTCCCGGACCTCCTTGCCCACCTTGGGGTCGGCCTTCAGGAGCCGTACGGCGTCGACCCGCCGGACCGCCGGGGCGGTGCCGGAGGGGGCGGAGCGGGGGGAGACCTGGGCGACCGGCTGGCTGCCGGCGGGGCCCTCGTCGCGGGTGCCGGTGCCGCCGGTGGCGCAGCCGACGCAGAACAGCCCGAAGGCGGCGAGTCCGGCCAGGGCCGTACCACTCGCCGCCATACCTGCCCGGAACCCACGGTTCCGTCGGGGTCTGCCGGGGGCGCCGCCGTCGTCGGCGCTCGTCCCGCCGGTGCGGCCCCCGAGGCCCGTACCGGCTCCGGCTCCGCTGCCGCTCCGGGGTGCCCCGCGGTCTCCGCCGGTCCCGTCGCTACTGGCTGTCAGGCCGCGCACCGCTCCCGCCCCCGCTCGTCGTGACGCCCGCCGTGGAGCGCCGGTGTGTTGGCCCGCGCCGCCGTCACGGAGGTGACCGACGCCGGGGCGGCGGAGGCCTTCGACCGCTGGGCCGGGACCCGGCCGGAGGGAGTGACGGGCGCCGCGCCCCGATGACTACCGGGACGGCCCGCGGCCTGCTGATGGTTCCCGGGCCGGCTCACGGCCTCCCGGTGGTTCCCGGTCCGGCCCGCGGTCTCCGGGCGACCGCCGGTCCGCCGCCCGTGCTCGCGGGCGACCGCCTCGCGGCTGGTCAGCTCACGGCTCTCCAGCTCCTGCCGCAGCCGGGCCAGCGCCCGGTGCAGCGTGCTCTTGACCGTGCCCGCCGACATCCCGAGAGCCGCGGCCGTCTCCTCCGTACTCATCTGCTCCCAGTGTCGCAGCACGACCACGCTGCGCTGCTTCGGAGCCAGGATCCCGAGGACGTCCATCAGCAGCGCCCGGTCGGCGCGCTGCTCGCTGCCGTCGTCGACGCTCGCGTCGGGCAGCTGCTCGGTGGGCACCTCGTCCAGCTTGCGCGCCCGCCACCACTCCGTACGAGTGTTGATCATGACGCGGCGCAGATAGGCGTCGGCCAGGGACTTGTCGGCGATGCCGTCCCAGCGGCCGTACGTCCGCACCAGGGCGGTCTGGAGCAGGTCCTGTGCGTCGACGGGGTCGGGGACCAGACGCCGTGCGCTCCGCAGCAGCGCCTCCTGCCGTGTGCGTACGTAGTCCTCGAATGCGAGCACCTCGCCCTGCGCCATGACAACCGCCTCCGTCCCCGTTGGATCCCCGTGTACTGCTGTCGGAGACGCTACGGAGGCGTTGTCACGAGGTTGTGCGGAGCAGCCGTAGGCGGATGCACGGCTGCCCATCGGTTGTGTAACAGCGGGGGGCGGGTACGGCCCCGGGGCCGTACCCCTCAGGTCAGCGGCAGCCGGTACCGGCCGTCCGCCAGCGGTTCGACCAGCCCGTCCGCGACCAGCCCGTCCAGCGCCCGGGCCCGCTGCACCGGCTCGTCCCACACCGCGTCCAGCGCGGACTGGGGGACGGGGGTGAGCGCGTCCCGCAACACCGCGAGCAGCCGCCCGCGCACCTGCCGGTCGGTCCCCGCGTACGTCTGGCCCTTGCGCGGCGGCCCCTCGTGCGCGGGCTTCCCGGCCAGCCGCCAGGCGCACTGGGCGGAGATCGGGCAGCGCTCACAGCTCTCGTTGCGGGCGGTGCACACGAGCGCGCCCAGCTCCATGGTGGCCGCCGCCCACTTCGCCGCCCGCTCGTCCGCCTCCGGCAGCAGGGCCCGGGCGAGCTTGCGCTCGGCGGCGGTGGTCGCGTTCGGCGGGTACTGGATGCCGTTCGCGGCGCGGGCGAACACCCGGCGGACGTTCGTATCGAGTACGGCGTGCCGCTGCCCGTAAGCGAACGAGGCCACGGCGGCCGCCGTGTACTCCCCGATCCCGGGCAGCGCCAGCAGCTGGGCGTGCTCGCTCGGTACGTCACCGCCGTGCCGTTCCGTTATCGCCTGCGCGGCCCCGTGCAGCCGCAGCGCGCGGCGCGGGTAGCCGAGCCGGCCCCAGGCGCGGACCGCCTCCCCGGGCGCCTCGGCGGCCAGGTCGGCGGGGCGGGGCCAGCGGGCCAGCCACTGTTCGTAGACCGGGAGGACCCGGCTCACCGGGGTCTGCTGCAGCATGAACTCGCTGACCATCACGCCCCAGGCGCCCGCCTCGGGGCGGCGCCAGGGGAGATCGCGGGCATGCTGCTCGAACCACCCGATGACGGGGGTGTGGAGAGAGTCGGCGGTGGGCGTCTGCGGCCCCTGGGGCGAGCGGGGCGTCTGGGAGGAAGTCGAAGTCATGGCAGTCATGGCACTGACGATCCTGGCACGGAAGCGGGGAAGGGCGTCACGGGTGCGGGGGTGTCGGCCCGCGCGGCTGCCCCGAGAGGCGGGAACGCCACCCGTTCTGTCCCCTGGGACCGGGTCCCCGCGACCGGCCGCCGTGGTGATCATCGGCAGAACTTGATGATGATCGGCAAAAACTGTGACCGGAGCGGCGGGTGGGGGTCGGGACCGCTTCGATCTCTCGTAGAGTTCGACCCGTGGGATCTATGCGCAATCCGGTCGGTCCGCTTCCCTCCAGCATCTACTGGCGCCGAAGGGCGGTAGCGGGGCTTCTGGTTGCGCTGCTCGCGGCGCTGATCGCCTGGGCCGTCACCTCCGTCAACGGCGGCGGGACGAAGGACGACGGCAAGCCCGGCGGCTCCGACCCGGTCGAGTCGATCACTCCCGGTCCCGGCAGCTCCGGCCCGAGGATCACCCAACGGCCGGGCGGGCGGGACGAGTCGGAGGACTCGGAGGGTTCCGAGGGCACGGGCGGCTCCGGCGGCGGCAGCGGCGACACGTCCGGCGCGGGCTCGGAGGGCGACTCCGGCTCAGGATCCGGATCCGGCGGTACGTCAACAGGCGGTGCGGACACGGCCGGTGCGGGTGACGGTGGTACGGGCTCCGGCGGCTCCACGGCCGGCCGGCAGGTCCCGGCCAACTCCCCGCTCCCCGAATGCAAACCGGGCGCACTGGAGTTGACCCTGCGCACGAAGGTCAGTTACGGCCCCGACGACCGGCCCAAGTTCGAGATCATCGCCCGCAACACCTCGTCGGCGGCGTGCAAGACCGACCTCGGCCCGAAGAACGTCGTGCTCACGGTCACCGAGGCCAGCGAGGACAACGACGACGTGATCTGGTCCTCGAAGGACTGCCCGGCGGCCCCGGGCCCGCTCTTCTTCCAGGTCCCGGCCGGTGCGACGATCGTGCACACGGTGGACTGGAACCGGGCCCGCTCCGCCCCCAACTGCGCCACCCCGCCGCCCGGCAAGGCCGCCCCCGGCACGTACCTCCTGGAGGCGAAGGCCCCGGACACCCCGCTCCGCCGGGCGTCGTTCGTCCTGAAGAAGGACTAGCCGCACTTCCCGCCGGTCCGGCGGGCCACTCCCAGCCCGCCCGCAGCACTTCCAGCCCGTTCGCACCACTTCCCGCCCGTCCGGCGTTTGAGGACGGAACCGTGCACGTGGTTGGGCGTCGCCTTCACGGGCCCGGGTGAGCCGGGGGAACCTCAGCCCGTCCGGCGTTTGAGGACGGAACCCTGTACGTGGGCGGGCGTCGCCCTCACGGGACCGGGTGAGCCCTGTGCGTACCGCCCGCCTCGGCCGAGGCTGCCGTCCTCACACGCCGGACGGGCCGGGTGGGTGCGGCCGGCTCAGACGTACCGTTCCAGGATCGACGACTCCGCCAGCCGCGAGAGCCCCTCACGCACGCTGCGCGCCCGCGCCTCGCCGACTCCGTCCACGGTCTGGAGGTCGTCCACGCTCGCGGCCAGCAGCTTCTGCAGGCCCCCGAAGTGCTCCACCAGCCGCTCGATGATCGCCCCCGGCAGCCTCGGCACCTTCGCCAGCAGCCGGAAGCCGCGCGGCGAGACCGCCGAGTCCAGGGTCTCCGGCGAGCCGCTGTACCCCAGCGCCCGCGCCACCACCGGCAGCTCCAGCAGCTCCGTGTGGCTGAGGGAGTCCAGCTCCGTCAGCGCCTCCGCCACCGTGCGCGACCGTTTCGCCGTCGGCTCGGGCACATAGTCCCGGACCACCAGCTCCCGCTCCGGCTCCACGCCCGCGATCAGCTCGTCCAGCTGGAGCGAGAGGAGCCGGCCGTCGGTGCCCAGCTCCACCACGTACTCCGCGATCTCGGTCGCGATCCGCCGGACCATCTCCAGCCGCTGCGCCACCGCCGTCACGTCCCGGACGGTGACCAGGTCCTCGATCTCCAGCGCGGAGAGCGTGCCGGCCACCTCGTCGAGGCGGAGCTTGTACCGCTCCAGCGTGGCGAGGGCCTGGTTGGCCCGGGAGAGGATCGCGGACGACTCCTCCAGGACCCGCCGCTCCCCGTCCACGTACAGCGCGATCAGCCTCATGGACTGGGAGACCGAGACGACGGGGAAGCCGCACGCCTTGGAGACCCGGTCCGCCGTGCGGTGCCGGGTGCCCGTCTCCTCCGTGGGGATCGAGGCGTCCGGGACCAGCTGCACCCCGGCCCGCAGGATCTTGGTGATGTCCTTGTCGAGGATCAGCGCCCCGTCGAGCTTGCACAGCTCCCGCAGCCGGGTCGCGGTGAACTCCACGTCCAGCACGAACCCGCCGGTGCACATCGACTCGACGGTCTTGTCCATGCCGAGGACGATCAGCCCGCCGGTGTTGCCGCGGAGAATGCGCTCCAGGCCGTCCCGCAGGGCCATTCCGGGCGCGACCGCGCTCAACGAGGCGCGCATCAGCGCTTCGTTGCCGGTGCCTTGGCCGGACTTTCCGGGCGCTGCCGCCCGGTCGTTGGCTGCCACTGCACTCCTCCGGTCAACAGGTTTGCGGTGCCCTTGCGTCCCCCATGCCGTGTCCACGGGCGGGCGAGACCAGGGCAAAGTCTACCGGCGCGCGTTCTCATCCTGACGAGGCTGCGGCGCCTCCTGACGAGACCGGCGCGGGAGGACCCGCAGAGCATCCCCCATGTCGGCGACTTCTGTGACCTTCATACCCGAAGGAACCCGCCCCGGGTCGGTCGGCACCAGGGCGTGGGTGAAGCCGAGGCGGTGGGCCTCCGCCAGCCGCCGCTGCACCCCGGTGACCCTTCTGACCTCGCCCGCGAGCCCCACCTCGCCGATCGCCACCAGGTTCTTCGGGAGCGGGGTGTCACTGGCGGCGCTGGCCAGCGCCAGCGCGACCGCGAGGTCGGCGGCGGGCTCGGTGAGCTTCACGCCGCCGACCGTCGCGCTGTAGATGTCCCGCTTGCCGAGCGCGCTGATCCGGCCGCGCTGCTCCAGCACGGCGAGCATCATCGAGACCCGGGAGGTCTCCAGACCGGAGGTGGTGCGCCGGGGCGAGGGGATCTGTGAGTCGACCGTGAGCGCCTGCACCTCCGCGACCAGGGGCCGCTTGCCCTCCAGCGTCACCGTGAGGCAGGTGCCCGGGACGGCGACGTCGCGCCGGGTCAGGAAGAGGCCCGAGGGGTCGGCGAGGCCGGTGATGCCCTCGTCGTGCAGCTCGAAGCAGCCGACCTCGTCGGTCGCCCCGTAACGGTTCTTGACGCCGCGCACCAGGCGGAGCCGCGCGTGCCGGTCGCCCTCGAAGGAGAGCACCACGTCCACCAGGTGCTCCAGCAGCCGGGGCCCGGCGATCGCGCCGTCCTTGGTGACATGGCCGACGAGCAGCGTGGCCATCCCGCGCTCCTTGGACGCCCGGATCAGCGCCCCGGCCACCTCCCGGACCTGGGCCATCCCGCCGGGCGCGCCGTCGATCTCGGGCGAGGCGACCGTCTGCACCGAGTCCAGGATCAGCAGCGACGGCTTGACCTCGTCCAGATGCGCGAGCACCGCCGAGAGATCGGTCTCCGCCGCGAGGTAGAGGTGGTCGCTGATCGCCTTGATCCGGTCGGCCCGCAGCCGGACCTGGCTGGCGGACTCCTCGGCGGTCACATAGAGCGTGCGGTGGTCGTCGCTCGCCGCCTTGGCCGCCACGTCCAGCAGCAGCGTCGACTTGCCGACGCCCGGCTCACCGGCCAGCAGCACGACGGCCCCCGGCACCAGCCCGCCGCCGAGCACCCGGTCCAGCTCCCCGACGCCGGTCGAGCGCGCCGTGGCCGTACGGCTGTCGACCTGGCCGATCGGCAGCGCGGCGGTGGAGACCCGCCCGGCCGCGGTCGTGCGCACGGCGGGCGCGCCGCCGAACTCCTCGACCGTCCCCCAGGCCTGGCATTCGGGGCAACGGCCGAGCCATTTGGCGGTGGTCCAGCCGCACTCGGTGCAGCGGTAGGACGGCCGGTCCTTCGCGGATTTCGTACGGGCAGCCATGGCGTCACCGTATCGGTGGGGTCCGACAACGCCGCGCGCGCAGGGCGGGAACGCGGCCGCGCAGGGCCGGGAATCCGGGCGGAGAGGGGGCGCGGGGGCTCCACGCACAGAGGGCGCACGGAAGCATCGGGGGCGGAATGCGTGGCCCCCCACCCCTTTCGAGGGATTCGTTCACCCGTAAGGATTAAATGTCCTCAAGGGGCGCCAAGGGGGCGTACTCCTCTGCCTACGGTCGCCGGGTGACGAGCAGCAGGCTGCAGACCTCCACGCACACCACCGGCGCACACCGGGCGCACCGGCGAGCACCGCACGCCTCGGCCCAGCGCCCGGCCGCACGTTACGAGCCGTATCTCGACGGACTCTTCACCTACTGCCTCTCCGTGCTCTGCGACCACGACGCGGCGACCGAGGCCCTCGGCGCGGTTCTGGCGGTGGCCGAACGGCACGAGGCCCGGTGCCCCGAGGGCGAGGAGGAACGTACATCCTGGCTCTACGCCCTGGCCCGCTGGATCTGTCTGCGCACGCTCACCGCGCGCAGGCGCGGCCGCCAGGCCCACCGCAGGCCGTCGGCGGCGGCCGGAAGCACGTCACCGGCCGGGTGCCCACCGGCAGCCCTCACCACCGAGGGCACCGGAACCACGGGCTCCGGAACCACGGGCTCCGCCGCCACCGGCCGCTCCGCCGCCACCGACGTCTCCGCGGCCACCTCCATCGCCGGGACCGCTCCCCACCCCACCCGTACCGGCCCGCACGCCGACCCCCGCCCGGTCCCGCCCACCACCCCCGAGGACGCCGCCGCCCCCGCCCCCGCCGAGTCCCCGGCCGCCGAGGCGCGCCGCCGGGAGCTGGCCACCCTCGCCTGGCCCGAGGCCGCGGGCACCACCCCGGAGCAGCGCGAGGCGCTCGAGCTGGCCGTACGCCACCGGCTCACCCCGCGCGCCGTCGCCTCCGTGCTCGGCCTGGAACCGGCCGCCGCCCGCGAACTGCTCGCCGCCGCGGCCTGCGAGGTCGAGCGCACCCGGGCCGCGCTCACCGTCGTGGAGACCGCCGGCTGCCCCACCGTCGCCGGGCTCACCGGCGACCACCGGGTGCTCCTCTCCGCCACGCTCCGCCGTGAACTGGTCCGGCACGTCGACGACTGCCCCCGCTGCCGCCGCGCCGCCGAACGCGTCGACGCCGCAGGGCCCTGGCCCGGGGCCACCGTCACCCCGGTCACCGCCCGGCTGCCGCTCGTCGAGGCCCCGCGCCCCTCGGTCCACGTCGCCCTGGTCCAGGCCCGCCGCTCCCGTGCGGGCCACCCGCGCTTCGGCCGTACCGGCTATCCGCTCGACCCCAAGGACGACGCCGCCCGCCGGGACCGGCTGCGCGCCCGGGTCGTGACGACGACGGTGGTCGCCACCGTGGTCGCCGCCCCCGTGATCGCCCTGTGGGCCGCCTACCGGGGCGCCCCGCTCACCGGCGAGGGCCACGACGGCTCCAAGGTCACCGCCACCGAGATCGAGGGTGCGGGCGAGCGGACCGACGACCCGGGATCGGCCTACGAGAAGGCGGGCAGCGCCCACCCCGGCGACCGGCGCGGGGTCCACTCCCCGGACGTCACGGCCGAGGTCGTCAGCGTCGGCGGCGACCGGGGGAGCGCGGGCCGCCTGACCGTCACGGCCAGGACCTCCGGCGCGCTCACGACGATCACGCTGACCGCGTCCGCCCACGGCCCGGTCGACTGGACGGCCGCCACCGACGCGCGGTGGCTGCGCCTCAGCCGTACGGCGGGCACGCTCGCGGCCGGCCGGTCCACCACCGTCACGGTCGCCGTCGACCACGCGGTGGCCCCGCGCGGCCCGTGGCGGGCCCGGATCGCGCTGGACCCCTCGGGCTCCGCCGTGATCATCGAGGGCCGGGGCACGACCACCCCGCCCACCACCACCGACCCCACCCGCCCGGGCCCCGGCACCCCCCGTCCCACGGACCCGCACCCGACCGACCCCGGCCCGACCGATCCGGGTCCGGGTCCGGGGCCCGGACCTGGACCCACGGACCCGGGCCCGACCGATCCCGGCCCCACGGACCCGGGTCCGAGTCCGACCGACCCGGGCCCCACCGACCCCGGCCCCACGGACCCGACCCCCACCGACCCGGCCCCGACCGACCCCACGGACCCACCGGACCCGGACCCCACGGACCCGCCCCCGACGGACCCGGCCCCGAGCGATCCGACGCCGACGGACTGACGACGCAGACCCGCTGGCTTCCGCGCACCCGAGGGTTTCCGCGCACCCGAGACCCTCCGGGCCCCTCAGCTCTCCGGGTCCGCCGGATGCGGGGCCATCGGCAGCAGCGAGGCCAGCCGCTCCTCGCACAGCTCGACGAGCCGGTCGTACCCCTCCTTGCCCATCAGCTCGACCAGCTCCGGCCGGTAGGAGACGTACACCGGCTCCCCGGCCCCGTGCGCCGAGGTGGCCGACGTGCACCACCAGTGCAGGTCATGGCCGCCCGGACCCCAGCCCCGGCGGTCGTACTCCCCGATCGTCACCTGGAGCACCCGGGTGTCGTCCGGCCGGTCGATCCAGTCGTACGTACGCCGTACCGGAAGCTGCCAGCAGACGTCCGGCTTGGTCTCCAGCGGCTCCTTGCCCTCCCGCAGCGCCAGGATGTGCAGCGAGCAGCCCGCCCCGGCGGCGAAGCCGGGCCGGTTCTGGAAGATGCAGGACCCCTCCCAGCGGCGCGTCTGGCGTTCGCCGTCCTCGTCGACACCGACCCAGCCCGTCTCCGTGCCGACGTCGTGGAACTGCCACAGCTCCGGGGTGAGGCGTGCCACGTGTCCCGCGACCCGTTTCTCGTCGTCCTCGTCGGAGAAGTGCGCGCCCAGCGTGCAGCAGCCGTCGTCGGCGCGGCCCGCCTGGATGCCCTGGCAGCCGCTGCCGAAGATGCAGGTCCAGCGGGAGGTGAGCCAGGTCAGATCGCAGCGGAAGACCTGCTCGTCGTCGCCCGGGTCGGGGAACTCCACCCAGGCCCGTGCGAAGTCGAGGCCCTTCTCGTCGGACGGATCGGGTCCGTTCGCCTCCGGCCGTGCTGCCTGCTTGTTCGACTTCTGCTTCTTCGTGGCTTTGTCCTGCTTAGCCTTTTTCGTCTTTGGCACGCGCCCAGAGTAAGTCGCGCGGCGCAGTAGCGTTCCCGTATGAGACTCGGAGTCCTCGACGTGGGATCGAACACGGTTCATCTGCTGATGGTCGACGCCCACCCCGGCGCCCGCCCGCTGCCCGCCCACTCGCACAAGGCGGAGCTGCGGCTCGCCGAACTGCTCGACGAGGGCGGCTCGATCGGCCCGCTGGGCGTGGACCGGCTCGTCTCGACGATCGCCGACGCGGTCCAGGCCGCCGAGGACAAGGGGTGCGAGGACGTGCTGCCGTTCGCCACCTCCGCCGTGCGCGAGGCGACCAACGCGGACGAGGTCCTGGAGCGCGTACGGGTCGAGACCGGGGTCGACCTCGCCGTCCTGAGCGGTGAGGAGGAGGCGCGGCTCACCTTCCTGGCCGCCCGCCGCTGGTTCGGCTGGTCGGCGGGGAAGCTGCTGGTCCTGGACATCGGGGGCGGTTCGCTGGAGATCGCCTTCGGGATCGACGAGGAGCCGGACACGGCCGTCTCCCTCCCGCTCGGCGCGGGCCGCCTCACGGGCGCCTGGCTGCCGGACGACCCGGCCGACCCCGAGCAGGTCCGGGCGCTGCGCCGGCACGTACGGGCCACCATCGCGCGGACGGTGGGCGTGTTCAGCCGCTCCGGCCGCCCGGACCACGTGGTCGCCACCTCCAAGACGTTCAAGCAGCTCGCCCGGATCGCCGGCGCCGCCCGCTCCACCGAGGGCCTCTACGTGCAGCGCTCGCTGAGCCGCCGGGCCCTGGAGGAGTGGGTGCCGAAGCTGGCCGCGATGACGGTGGAGGAGCGCGGCCGGCTGCCCGGCGTCTCCGAGGGCCGTGCCGCCCAGCTGCTGGCGGGGGCGCTGGTGGCGGAGGCCGCGATGGACCTGTTCGGGGTGGAGGAGCTGGAGATCTGCCCGTGGGCCCTGCGCGAGGGCGTCATCCTGCGCCGCCTGGACCACCTCCCGGTGGAGCGGGCCGCACTGCCGGGGTGACGTACGGCGGGAGCCGCGACACCGGCCGGGCCCCTTGGACACCGGCCGGACGGCTCGTACGCCGGCCGACCGGCATACGGGGCGGCAGCGGGCGGGGGCACGGCCCGACCGGCATACGGGGCGGCAGCGGGCGGGGGCACGGCCCGGCAGGAGTGCGGGGGCAGCGGGCCGCACTGCCGGGGTGACGTACGGTCACCGGCCCATGGCCCTGATCACTTTCCGCCAGGGCCCCTCCGCCTTGCGCACCGGTGCCCGTAGGCTGTCCAGGTGGCAGAACCAGTGGTGCGCATCCCCGATGCGAAGGTCGCCCTGTCTACGGCCTCGGTCTACCCCGAGTCCACCGCGACGGCCTTCGAGATCGCCGCGCGTCTGGGGTACGACGGCGTCGAGGTCATGGTCTGGACCGACCCCGTCAGCCAGGACATCGAGGCCCTGCGCCGGCTCTCCGACTACCACCAGGTCCCGATCCTGGCGGTCCACGCCCCCTGCCTCCTGATCACCCAGCGGGTCTGGTCCACCGACCCGTGGGTCAAGCTCCAGCGGGCGAGAGCCGCCGCCGAGAAGCTGGGCGCCTCCACCGTCGTGGTGCACCCGCCGTTCCGGTGGCAGCGCAACTACGCCAAGGACTTCGTGACCGGCATCTGGCGGATGGCGGACGAGACGGACGTCCGGTTCGCCGTCGAGAACATGTACCCGTGGCGCTACCGGGACCGCGAGATGCTCGCGTACGCCCCCGACTGGGACGTCACCAACGACGACTACCGGCACTTCACGGTCGACCTCTCGCACACCGCGACCGCCCGCACCGACAGCCTCGCCATGGTGGACCGGATGGGCGACCGGCTCGCCCACGTCCACCTCGCCGACGGCAAGGGGTCGGCCAAGGACGAGCACCTGGTGCCCGGCCGGGGCGACCAGCCGTGCGCGGAGCTGCTGGAGCGGCTGGCCCGTACGTCGTTCGACGGCCATGTCGTCATCGAGGTCAACACCCGCCGAGCGATGTCCTCCGCCGAACGCGAGGCCGACCTCGCGGAGGCCCTGGCCTTCACCCGCCTCCACCTGGCCACGTCCGCGACGACGACGGCCGCCCCGGGCGCACCTCTCCGGGCGTCCTCCGGCCGTGCCGCCCCTGCCCCGGCCGCTCCCGACCTGGCCTCCTCCACCGACCCGGCCGTCACCTCCGTCCAGGGCCCCGCCGACCCTGCCGCGTCCTCCGTCCAGGGCCCTGCCGACCCTGCCGCGTCCTCCGACCAGGGCCCTGCCGACCCTGCCGCGTCCTCCGACCCGGCCCCCGGCACCCGCCGCCCGTGACCGACGACGCCCCCGCACCCGCCCCCCGCCGCCGGGGCCGCCCCTCCCGCAAGGCCGCCGCCGACGGTCCCGACACCCGTACGCGGATCCTGCGGGCGGCCCGTACGGAGTTCGCGGAGCGGGGCTACGACAAGACCTCGATCCGGGGCATCGGCAAGGCCGCCGGGGTGGACGCGGCCCTCGTCCACCACTACTTCGGCACGAAGGACGAGGTCTTCGCCGCCGCCGTCGAGCTGACCTTCGAACCGGCCCTGGTCCTCCCCGCCGTGGTGGGCGGCCCGCCGGAGGCGCTGGGGGAGCGGCTGGCGCGCTTCTTCCTCTCCGTGTGGGAGGACCCCGGCACCCGTACGCCCCTGCTGGCGATCCTGCGGTCGGCGGTCACCCACGAGGCGGCGGCCAACGTCCTGCGGGACTTCGTGCTGCGGCGGCTGCTGGAGCGGATCGCGGCCGAGCTGGACGTGCCGGACCCCACCCTCAGGGCCGAGCTGGCCGCCTCGCAGATGCTGGGCATCGCGATGCTGCGGTACGTGGTCCGCGCCGAGCCGCTCGCCTCGGCGGAGCCCGAGGAGATCGTGGCGATGGTGGCGCCGACGCTCCAGCGATACTTGGGCGGGGTCTGACAGCCCCGTCCGGCCCGGCGACCACCCACCGACCGCCGTGTCCCGTATTCCGGACAGCCTGTCCAGATCTTGGATTCGGGGCGTACGCTCGAAAGACAGTCTTTTCTGCCGAAGGAGCGAGCGACGATGCCCCAGCTGAGGTCCCGCACGGTCACCCACGGACGCAACATGGCGGGCGCGCGCGCCCTTATGCGCGCGTCGGGCGTAGCGAGCGCGGACATCGGCAAGCCGATCGTCGCGGTCGCCAACTCCTTCACCGAGTTCGTCCCCGGCCACACCCACCTCGCCCCGGTCGGCCGGATCGTTTCCGAGGCGATCCAGGCGGCGGGCGCGGTCCCGCGCGAGTTCAACACCATCGCCGTGGACGACGGCATCGCGATGGGCCACGGCGGCATGCTCTACAGCCTGCCCTCGCGCGACCTGATCGCCGACTCCGTCGAGTACATGGTCGAGGCGCACTGCGCGGACGCGCTGATCTGCATCTCCAACTGCGACAAGATCACCCCGGGCATGCTGATGGCCGCCATGCGCCTCAACATCCCGACCGTCTTCGTCTCCGGCGGCCCGATGGAGGCCGGCAAGGCCACCCTCGTCGACGGCACCGTGCGAAAACTCGACCTGGTCAACGCGATCAGCGACGCCGTCGACGAGTCCATCTCCGACGAGGACATCCTCCGCATCGAGGAGAACGCCTGCCCCACCTGCGGCAGCTGTTCCGGCATGTTCACCGCCAACTCGATGAACTGCCTGACCGAGGCCCTCGGCCTCTCCCTCCCCGGCAACGGCTCGGTCCTCGCCACCCACACCGCCCGCAGGGCGCTGTACGAGAACGCGGGCCGCACGGTCGTCGACATCACCAGGCGCTACTACGAGCAGGACGACGAGACGGTCCTGCCCCGTGCCATCGGCACCCGCGCCGCGTTCGACAACGCCATGGCGCTGGACATCGCCATGGGCGGCTCCACCAACACGATCCTCCACCTGCTGGCCGCCGCCCAGGAGGCCGAGCTGGCCTACGACCTGGCCGACATCGACGCCGTCTCGCGCCGCGTCCCGTGCCTCTCCAAGGTCGCCCCGAACGTCGCCCCCGGCGGTACGTACTACATGGAGGACGTCCACCGCGCCGGTGGCATCCCCGCCCTCCTGGGCGAACTGCACCGCGGCGGCCTGCTCAACGAGGACGTCCGCTCGGTCCACTCCGACACCCTCGCCGAGTGGCTGAAGAACTGGGACGTGCGCGGCGGCTCCCCGTCCGCCGAGGCCGTCGAGCTGTGGCACGCGGCCCCCGGCTGCGTCCGGTCGGCCACCGCCTTCTCCCAGTCCGAGCGGTGGGACACCCTCGACCTGGACGCGGCGGGCGGCTGCATCCGCGACGTCGAGCACGCCTACTCCAAGGACGGCGGCCTCGCCGTCCTCAAGGGCAACCTGGCCGAGGACGGCTGCGTCGTGAAGACGGCCGGGGTCGACGAGTCGATCTGGACCTTCGAGGGCCCGGCCGTCGTCTGCGAGTCCCAGGACGAGGCCGTCGACAAGATCCTCCGCAAGGAGATCACGGCGGGCGACGTCGTCGTCATCCGTTACGAGGGCCCGCGCGGCGGCCCCGGCATGCAGGAGATGCTCTACCCGACGTCCTTCCTCAAGGGCCGGGGCCTGGGCAAGGTCTGCGCCCTGGTCACCGACGGCCGCTTCTCCGGCGGAACGTCGGGCCTCTCCATCGGCCATGCCTCGCCCGAGGCGGCCTCCGGCGGCACGATCGCCCTCGTCGAGAACGGCGACCGCATCCGCATCGACATCCCCAACCGCTCCATCGAGCTCCTGGTCGACGACACCGAACTGGCCACCCGCCGCACCGCCCTCAACGGCGTGTACGCCCCCAAGAACCGCGAACGCAAGGTCTCGGCCGCCCTGCGCGCGTACGCGGCGATGGCGACGAGCGCCGACCGAGGCGCGGTCAGGGACGTCACGAAGCTGGGCTGACGCCTTGGGGGAGCCGCCTCCGGCTCCCCCAAGGCCCGCCCTTCCCCCCGCCGCTTCCTCCCGCGCGCCCGCTCTCCGGCTCCCCGCTCCGTCGGCGACTGGGCCGACCCTTCCCGTTCTTCGGGGGCCTTCGTGCTCCCGCCCGGTCAGCGGCTGGGCAGTCCGTCAGCTCCTCCGGCGCGCCCCAGCCGCTGCTCGATCAGCGGCTGGGCCTGCCGTTCAGCCCCTCCGAAGCGCTGGCCTCCCCGGTGTCTGGCCCACACGTTCAGCCCCTCCGGAGCGCCCGCGTCTCCGCCTTCCCCTCCGGCGGCTGGGCCCGCACTTTCAGCCCCTCCGGCGTTTGAGGAGCGGGGTCCGGGGCGGAGCCCCGGGGGTAACCCGCGCCGGGCCCGCTCCCCGGCAGACCCGAGAGGGCCTCGCCCCCAAGGCGCGCCCGAACCGTGCGGAGGCGAGCACCCAGGGCGGCCCGCGCCCGGCAGAGGCAGAGGCAGGACTCCCACCCCCAGCCCCCGAGACCCGGCGCCAAGGGCGCCCCCTCACCAACCCCCCGGCGCCAGCCCGTCCACAGCGAAGACCGACCCGTCCGGTGCCGTCCCCACGACGGCCCGCCCCGCCGTCACCGGGGCGGGCAGGTCGGAGGCGTACGTCAGCTTCCCCCCGCTCAGCCGCGCCCGGGTCTGCCCCACCACCGCCCCCCGGTCCGTGTCCACGGCCAGCAGCCGACCGTCCGAGGCGGAGAAGTACAGGTGCCCGCCCTCCCCGAGCACCGGCGCGGACCCCCGCCCCACCCCGGTCTCCAGCCGCCACAACTCCCCGGCCCCGCCGGAAGCCTTCGCCCCGGCCCCGCCGGAAGCCTTCGCCCCGGCCCCGCCGGAGGCCTTCCCACCGGCCCCTGCCCCGGCTCCCGCGTCCGCCCCCGTGTCCATGGCCAGCAGCGACCCGCCCCGGGCCAGCAGATACGCCGCGTCCCCGGCCATCGCCACCTGCGGCTCGTCCATCCGGAAGGGCAGCGCGATCCGGGTGGCCGCCCGCTTCCCGGGCGCGTACCGCACCAGCGCGACGGTCTCCGCGTCCCGGTTCATCGCCGTGAGCACCAGCTCCCCGGCCCCGGCGGTGGAGACCGGGGTCAGCATCCCGTCCAGCCGCCGCTGCCACGCGACCCGGCCGCTCGTCGCGTCCACGGCGGTGACCAGGGTGGAGCCCCCGCTCGCCGCGTGCTCGACGGCGTACGCGAGACCGGACGCCTCGTCGTACAGCCCGAAGTCCGGCCGGGTGTGCCCGGCGAGCGCCCGCTCCCACCGCTCGGTCCCGCTGCCGCCGTCCAGCGCCGTCACCGTGCCGTCGTCCGCGACGACCAGCAGCGTGGAACCGGCGGCGAAGGCGGACCCGGGGCTCGCGGAGAGGCCGGTCTCCCGGACCGGTGCGCCCTTGACCGGGTCGTACGCGCGCAACTTCCCGTCCGGCCCCGCCGAGAGCACCACCCCGCCCGAGACGACGGGCGCCGAGGCTTCGCGGAGGGCGGTGTTCCGGTCCGACCAGAGCACCCGCCCGTCGGCGGGATCGATCCGTACGGTCCCGGTCCCGTCCACCGCGCAGTACAGGGCCGCGCCGACCCCGGCCGAGGAACAGACGGGGGTGGCGTTCCCGGAGGTCCGCACCACGGTGCTCCACGGCGAGAACGCCTCCGCCGGACCCGACTCCGTACCCTTCCCCTCGGTCATACGCCCCGGAGCCTCCGCGGCCCCACCGCCACCGCCGCCCCACAGCGCGAACCCCCCGGCGCCGACGCCCGCCACCACCAGGAGCAGCGCGGCCGCCACCACCAGCCGCCCACGCGACCCTCCACGCCCCCAGCGCCGCCCCGGAAGGCCTCCGCGTACATGCGTGGCGTCCTCGGCCCCCTCCCGCTCGCCGCCCGCCACCGCCGTGCCCGTGACCGCCACCGCACGCCGCTGAGCCGGTATGAACGCGGCGGCCTCGTACGACGGCGGACGCAGCTCCGCCATCACCTCGTCCGGCGTCGGCCGCGCGGCCGGGTCCTTCGCCAGGCACCGCCCGACCAGCTCCGCGAGATCCTCCGGCACCCCGCTCAGATCCGCCTCGTCGTGCACCACCTGGTACGCCACGATGTACGGGCTGTCCGAGTCGAACGGCCCCCGCCCCGTCGCCGCGTGGACGAGCACCGCCCCCAGCGCGAACACGTCGGCGGCCGGCCCCACCTCACGCGGCCGCTGGAACTGCTCGGGCGCCATGTAGGGCGGCGAGCCGATCAGCTTGCCGGTCTCGGTGCGCAGATCACTGTCGTACGGGCGGGAGATGCCGAAGTCGATGACCTTCGGGCCCGCGTCGGAGAGCAGCACGTTGCTCGGCTTGAGGTCGCGGTGGATGACCCCCGCGCGGTGGATGTCCCGCAGCGCCTCGGCCAGTCCGGCGGTCAGCCTGCGCAGCTCGGCGGGGGCCAGCGGCCCGTTCCGCTTGACCTGCTCGGCGAGGGTCGGCCCGGGGACGTACAGGGTGGCCATCCAGGGCCGTCCGGCGTCCGGGTCGGCGTCCACGACGGGTGCGGTGAACGCCCCGCTCACCCGCCGCGCGGCCGCCACCTCCTGCCGGAACCGGGCCCTGAACTCGGGGTCCGCCGCATACGGCCGGTGCACCACCTTCACCGCGAGCTGGAGCCCGGAGGCGGAGCGCGCCAGATGGACGACACCCATGCCGCCCGAACCGAGACATGCCTCAAGGCGGTAGGTACCCGCGTATTCCGGAAACTCCGCTTCCGGATGCGCTCCGGTCCCTGGCAGCGGCGGCATCGCCCACCCCCGTGTTGTGATGCGCAAGCGCGACGCACGGAGCCTAGTCGATGGTGCGTGCGAGTGGCGCGGGGCTTGTTAGCCTGCGCGTCGTACGGCTTCGTACGCATCGTTTCTCGACGGGGGAGGCCCTCATGGGCGCTGACGAGCAGACCATCGAACCGCCGGCGGAGAGAGCCGCGGAGGCACCCGAAGCGGTGACCGCCCCGGCCGCGACCGCGGCGACCGCCTCGCTGCGCAAGTACCCGATCGCCCCCGGCTACCGGGTCAACGTCCGCTCCGGCCCCGGCACCGGCTACCGGATCGTGCGCACGCTCCCGCTCGGCATGAAGGTCCCGATCTACTGCCAGAAGCCGGGCGAGCGGGTCACCGGCCCGTACGGCACGTCGAACCTCTGGTGCAACATCGCCAACGGCGAGTTCGTCTCGGACACGTACGTCTACACCGGCAGCGACGGCTACGTGGCCCCCCGCTGCGACTGAGGACACCACGATCCCGGCGGGCCCACGGGATCACCGGTCCGGGCGGGCCCACGGGATCACCGGTCCGGGCGGGCCCACGGGATCACCGGTCCGGGCGGGCCCACGGGACCACCGGTCCGGGCAGGCCCACCCGGACCGCACCAGTCCCCGGCCACCGCCCGACGTCTCACACAGGCCACAGGCCGACGCCCCACGCTCCGCCACCTCACCCCCCGCCCGGGGATAATCGACCCCGTGAGCGAGAACAGCGAAGCACCCGGAACCCCGCCCGCCGCCGCAGCGACCGGCTCCGGATCCGGCGGCGGCGCCCCCACACCCCCCGGCCCGCAGCCCGAGCCGATCCGCTTCTTCGGCACGACCTGGGTCGACCACGACGGCGGTTACGGGCTCCGCCGCGCCGGCGTCGCGGCCGGTTCGCTCGCCGCCGCCGTGGGCAGCTGCCTCGCCCTGCGCTTCGCCTATCAGGGCCTGGCGATCGCCGAGGTCGACAGCATCGTGGGGATGCTGGTGATCGTGATGTTCGCGGTCTGCAGCGCCATCGCGTTCCGCAAGACCTGGGAGTCCTTCGGCGCCCGCCCGAAGGACCCGGCCCGCGAGGACAGCCTGCGCGGCCTGAAGTCGATCGGCTTCATCGGCTCGCTGCTCGCCTACTTCTTCCGCTCGCTCATCGAGGCCCCGGGCGAGAAGCTGCACCGCGCGGAGTACGAGAGCGCCCGTACGCAGTTCGAGAAGCGCCGCGCGACCCGCACCGGCAACCCGGCGGCCCGCAAGCGCCCCAAGCGCCGCTGACCGCACACGCCACCGACCGCACCGCCCCACACCACCCGCTCCACATCACCGCGCCCCCTTGACGGGCGGCCTCCTCGGGTCTCTAATTCATCACATGGTGAATTACGACTCCGGGGAAACACACCCACCCCCGCACCCCGCGCAACCTCCGCCCCCCACCATCGAGGCCCGGGGCCTCACCGTCGTACGAGGTGACCGCACGGTCCTGCGCGGCCTCGACTTCACCCTCGAACCCGGCACGATCACCGGCCTCCTCGGCCCATCGGGCTGCGGCAAGACCACCTTGATGCGGGCGGTCGCCGGCACCCAGGCCAAGGTGACGGGCACGCTCACCGTTCTCGGCCACCCCGCCGGAGCCCCGGCCCTGCGCCCCCGCATCGGGTACGTCACCCAGGCGCCCTCCGTCTACACGGACCTCACCGTCCGCCAGAACCTCGACTACTTCGCGGCCGTCCTCCACCCCGGCCGCGCCCACCGGGAGACCCGCCGCACCGCCGTCACCCGCGCCGTCCAGGACGTCGACCTCACGAGCCACGCCGACGTCACGGCCGGTGCGCTCTCCGGCGGCCAGCGCAGCAGGGTCTCGCTGGCGGTGGCCCTGCTCTCCACCCCCGACCTGCTGGTCCTGGACGAACCGACGGTCGGCCTGGACCCCGTACTCCGCCGTGACCTGTGGGACCTCTTCCACCGCCTGGCCGCCGACCGGGGCGCCACCCTCCTCATCTCGTCCCACGTCATGGACGAGGCCGAACGCTGTCACCGCCTCCTCCTGATGCGCGAGGGCCGCATCCTCGCCGAGGACACCCCCGAGGCACTCCGTACCCGCACCGGCACGGAGACGGTGGAGGCGGCCTTCCTCCACCTGGTCGACGAGGCGGCAGCCAACCAAGGGAAGGAGCCGCGGCCATGACGGCGACGGCGACCGCAACCAGTCCCCTCTCCCTCTCCCGTACGACGGCGACAGCCGCCAGGGTCCTGCGCCAGCTCCACCACGACCCGCGCACCATCGCCCTGCTGCTGCTCGTCCCGGTCCTGATGATCACGCTGCTCCGGTACGTCTTCGACGGCGCACCCGGGACGTTCGACTCGATCGGCGCCTCGCTCCTCGGCATCTTCCCGCTGATCACGATGTTCCTGGTGACCTCGATCGCCACCCTGCGCGAACGCACCTCGGGCACCTTGGAGCGCCTCCTCGCCCTCCCGCTCGGCAAGGGCGACCTGATCGCCGGGTACGCCCTCGCGTTCGGCGCGGTCGCCGTTGTCCAGTCCGTCCTGGCCACCGCCGTCTCGGTCCGGCTGCTCGGCCTGGACGTCACCGGCTCACCGTGGCTGCTCCTGCTGGTCGCGCTGCTCGACGCCCTGCTCGGCACGGCGCTCGGCCTCTTCGTCTCGGCGTTCGCCGCGTCGGAGTTCCAGGCGGTCCAGTTCATGCCGGCGGTGATCTTCCCGCAGCTCCTGCTCTGCGGCCTGTTCGTCCCGCGCGACCGGATGCACCCGGTGCTGGAGGCGATCTCGAACGTCCTGCCCATGTCGTACGCCGTCGACGGCATGGACCAGGTCGTGCGCCACTCCGACCTCACCGGCGCCTTCCTCCGGGACGTCGCGGTCGTCGCGGGCAGCGCCCTCCTGGTGCTCTGCCTGGGCGCGGTCACCCTCCGCCGCCGCACCCCGTGAGACGCCTCCGCACACCCGGGGACCCCGGTGCGAGGATGACGGCGCACGGCAAGACGACGGCCACGCATCCGACGCGCCACGGCCCCAGCACCGCCCGGAGGGTGAACACATGACCCAGACAGTCGCAGTCCTCGGTACCGGAAAGATCGGGGAGGCCCTCCTCAGCGGCATGATCCGGGCGGGCTGGCGACCGGCCGACCTCCTGGTGACCACCCGCCGCGGCGACCGCGCCGAGGAACTGCGCACACGGTACGGAGTCGAGTCGGTCGGCAACGCCGAGGCGGCGAAGGCCGCGGACATCCTCATCCTGGCGGTGAAGCCGCAGGACATGGGGAAGCTCCTCGACGAGCTCGCCCCGCACGTCGGCACCGACCGCCTGGTGATCAGCGCCGCCGCCGGCATCACCACCACGTTCATCGAGGAGCGCCTCACCACGGGCACCCCGGTCGTCCGGGTCATGCCCAACACCCCGGTCCTCGTGGACGAGGGCATGTCCGTCATCTCGGCCGGCAGCCATGCCACCGGCGCCCACCTCACCACCACCGAGGAGATCTTCGGCGGCGTCGGCAAGACCCTGCGCGTCCCGGAGTCCCAGCAGGACGCGGCCACCGCCCTCTCCGGCTCGGGCCCCGCCTACTTCTACTTCCTGGTCGAGGCCATGACCGACGCGGGCATCCTGCTCGGCCTGCCCCGCGCCCAGGCCCACGACCTCATCGTCCAGGCCGCGATCGGCGCCGCCGTGATGCTCCGCGACAGCGGCGAGCACCCGGTCAAGCTCCGCGAGGCCGTCACCAGCCCGGCCGGCACCACGATCAGCGCCATCCGAGAGCTGGAGAACCACGGCGTACGGGCCGCCCTCATCGCCGCCCTCGAAGCCGCCCGCGACCGCAGCCGCGCCCTGGCCTCCGGCAACGGCTGACCCCCGCCCCGGCCGGGGGTTGACACGCCCCGGCCGGAACCGTAATGTGCTCCGAGTTGTCCGACGTGAGCGCCGACCCCGGTCGGTCCCCGGACAACCATTCCGCAGTGACCACGATCAGCGAGCGACTCCGTGTCGCCTGCTTTTTCGTGCGCATTCGCGAAATGAGGAATCCGCGTTCGAAGGGACGCACCCCGATTAGCGTCGGGGCGCAGGATTCCGCTAAAGTCTCACTCGTCGGAACGGCCCAACGGCCGGGATGGCAAGCCCCGCTGACTGGAAGTCAGGCCCGAAAGGATCTGATAGAGTCGGACTCGCCGGAAAGGGAAAAGCGCGAAAGCGAAGAGCCCTGGAAAGCGAGGAGCAGGACCCGCTTCGACCGGGATCGGACGCTGGAAAACGTCTGATAGAGTCGGAAACGCAAGACAGCAGGACAAAGAAGTAAATGAAGGGAAGCGCCCGGAGGGCCCCGGTGATACGGGACCGAAGGAAGCGTCCGTTCCTTGAGAACTCAACAGCGTGCCAAAAGTCAACGCCAGATATGTTGATACCCCGGCCTGCTTCGGCAGGTTGGTGGTTCCTTTGAAAAGTCCTACGGCCACCGTGTGGTGGTGGTAGGCGATACACAGCGAGGACGCTGTGAACGACGGGTCTTATTCCGACCTTGTTGTTCCGCTCTCGTGATGTGTGCACCCGATTACGGGTAAACATTCACGGAGAGTTTGATCCTGGCTCAGGACGAACGCTGGCGGCGTGCTTAACACATGCAAGTCGAACGATGAAGCCTTTCGGGGTGGATTAGTGGCGAACGGGTGAGTAACACGTGGGCAATCTGCCCTTCACTCTGGGACAAGCCCTGGAAACGGGGTCTAATACCGGATAATACTTCTGCCTGCATGGGTGGGGGTTGAAAGCTCCGGCGGTGAAGGATGAGCCCGCGGCCTATCAGCTTGTTGGTGGGGTAATGGCCTACCAAGGCGACGACGGGTAGCCGGCCTGAGAGGGCGACCGGCCACACTGGGACTGAGACACGGCCCAGACTCCTACGGGAGGCAGCAGTGGGGAATATTGCACAATGGGCGAAAGCCTGATGCAGCGACGCCGCGTGAGGGATGACGGCCTTCGGGTTGTAAACCTCTTTCAGCAGGGAAGAAGCGCAAGTGACGGTACCTGCAGAAGAAGCGCCGGCTAACTACGTGCCAGCAGCCGCGGTAATACGTAGGGCGCAAGCGTTGTCCGGAATTATTGGGCGTAAAGAGCTCGTAGGCGGCTTGTCACGTCGGATGTGAAAGCCCGGGGCTTAACCCCGGGTCTGCATTCGATACGGGCTAGCTAGAGTGTGGTAGGGGAGATCGGAATTCCTGGTGTAGCGGTGAAATGCGCAGATATCAGGAGGAACACCGGTGGCGAAGGCGGATCTCTGGGCCATTACTGACGCTGAGGAGCGAAAGCGTGGGGAGCGAACAGGATTAGATACCCTGGTAGTCCACGCCGTAAACGTTGGGAACTAGGTGTTGGCGACATTCCACGTCGTCGGTGCCGCAGCTAACGCATTAAGTTCCCCGCCTGGGGAGTACGGCCGCAAGGCTAAAACTCAAAGGAATTGACGGGGGCCCGCACAAGCAGCGGAGCATGTGGCTTAATTCGACGCAACGCGAAGAACCTTACCAAGGCTTGACATATACCGGAAAGCATCAGAGATGGTGCCCCCCTTGTGGTCGGTATACAGGTGGTGCATGGCTGTCGTCAGCTCGTGTCGTGAGATGTTGGGTTAAGTCCCGCAACGAGCGCAACCCTTGTTCTGTGTTGCCAGCATGCCTTTCGGGGTGATGGGGACTCACAGGAGACTGCCGGGGTCAACTCGGAGGAAGGTGGGGACGACGTCAAGTCATCATGCCCCTTATGTCTTGGGCTGCACACGTGCTACAATGGCCGGTACAATGAGCTGCGATGCCGCGAGGCGGAGCGAATCTCAAAAAGCCGGTCTCAGTTCGGATTGGGGTCTGCAACTCGACCCCATGAAGTCGGAGTTGCTAGTAATCGCAGATCAGCATTGCTGCGGTGAATACGTTCCCGGGCCTTGTACACACCGCCCGTCACGTCACGAAAGTCGGTAACACCCGAAGCCGGTGGCCCAACCCCTTGTGGGAGGGAGCTGTCGAAGGTGGGACTGGCGATTGGGACGAAGTCGTAACAAGGTAGCCGTACCGGAAGGTGCGGCTGGATCACCTCCTTTCTAAGGAGCATCTAAGTCCCTTTCGGGGGATTCAGAGCCACTACGTCGGCAAATGTTCGACGGTGGTCAGCTCATGGGTGGAACGTTGACTATTCGGCACGGTTGGCACGGTTTCGTTAGTACTGCTTCGGCGTGGAAAACGGGATCGGGTTGATTGTGTCGGGCACGTTGTTGGGTGTCTGAGGGTGCGGCCGTTTGGTCTGCCTTCTGATCCGGTCCCAGTGAACTTGCCCCTGTTGGGGTGGGGTGGTGGGTGGCTGGTCGTTGTTTGAGAACTGCACAGTGGACGCGAGCATCTGTGGCCAAGTTTTTAAGGGCGCACGGTGGATGCCTTGGCACCAGGAACCGATGAAGGACGTGGGAGGCCACGATAGTCCCCGGGGAGCTGTCAACCAAGCTTTGATCCGGGGGTTTCCGAATGGGGAAACCCGGCAGTCGTCATGGGCTGTCACCCGCTGCTGAACACATAGGCAGTGTGGAGGGAACGAGGGGAAGTGAAACATCTCAGTACCCTCAGGAAGAGAAAACAACCGTGATTCCGGGAGTAGTGGCGAGCGAAACTGGATGAGGCCAAACCGTTTACGTGTGATACCCGGCAGGGGTTGCGTATGCGGGGTTGTGGGAGTTCTCTTTCACAGTCTGCCGGCTGTGAGGCGAGTCAGAAACCGTTGGTGTAGGCGAAGGACATGCGAAAGGTCCGGCGTAGAGGGTAAGACCCCCGTAGCTGAAACATCAACGGCTCGTTTGAGAATCACCCAAGTAGCACGGGGCCCGAGAAATCCCGTGTGAATCTGGCGGGACCACCCGCTAAGCCTAAATATTCCCTGGTGACCGATAGCGGATAGTACCGTGAGGGAATGGTGAAAAGTACCGCGGGAGCGGAGTGAAATAGTACCTGAAACCGTGTGCCTACAAGCCGTGGGAGCGTCGCTGGCAGCACTTGTGCTGTCAGTCGTGACTGCGTGCCTTTTGAAGAATGAGCCTGCGAGTTAGCGGTGTGTAGCGAGGTTAACCCGTGTGGGGAAGCCGTAGCGAAAGCGAGTCCGAACAGGGCGTTTGAGTTGCACGCTCTAGACCCGAAGCGGAGTGATCTAGCCATGGGCAGGTTGAAGCGGAGGTAAGACTTCGTGGAGGACCGAACCCACCAGGGTTGAAAACCTGGGGGATGACCTGTGGTTAGGGGTGAAAGGCCAATCAAACTCCGTGATAGCTGGTTCTCCCCGAAATGCATTTAGGTGCAGCGTCGTGTGTTTCTTGCCGGAGGTAGAGCACTGGATAGGCGATGGGCCCTACCGGGTTACTGACCTTAGCCAAACTCCGAATGCCGGTAAGTGAGAGCGCGGCAGTGAGACTGTGGGGGATAAGCTCCATGGTCGAGAGGGAAACAGCCCAGAGCATCGACTAAGGCCCCTAAGCGTACGCTAAGTGGGAAAGGATGTGGAGTCGCAGAGACAACCAGGAGGTTGGCTTAGAAGCAGCCACCCTTGAAAGAGTGCGTAATAGCTCACTGGTCAAGTGATTCCGCGCCGACAATGTAGCGGGGCTCAAGCGTACCGCCGAAGTCGTGTCATTCCAGCATGTACCCCCAACGGGGGCTGGGATGGGTAGGGGAGCGTCGTGTGCCGGGTGAAGCCGCGCCGGAAGGCAGTGGTGGACGGTTCACGAGTGAGAATGCAGGCATGAGTAGCGATACACACGTGAGAAACGTGTGCGCCGATTGACTAAGGGTTCCTGGGTCAAGCTGATCTGCCCAGGGTAAGTCGGGACCTAAGGCGAGGCCGACAGGCGTAGTCGATGGACAACCGGTTGATATTCCGGTACCCGCTTTGAAACGCCCAGTACTGAATCAGGCGATGCTAAGTCCGTGAAGCCGGCCCGATCTCTTCGGAGTTGAGGGTAGTGGTGGAGCCGATGAACCAGACTTGTAGTAGGTAAGCGATGGGGTGACGCAGGAAGGTAGTCCAGCCCGGGCGGTGGTTGTCCCGGGGTAAGGGTGTAGGACGCACGGTAGGCAAATCCGTCGTGCATATAGTCTGAGACCTGATGCCGAGCCGATTGTGGTGAAGTGGATGATCCTATGCTGTCGAGAAAAGCCTCTAGCGAGTTTCATGGCGGCCCGTACCCTAAACCGACTCAGGTGGTCAGGTAGAGAATACCGAGGCGTTCGGGTGAACTATGGTTAAGGAACTCGGCAAAATGCCCCCGTAACTTCGGGAGAAGGGGGGCCACGCCTGGTGATCGGACTTGCTCCGTGAGCTGGGGGTGGCCGCAGAGACCAGCGAGAAGCGACTGTTTACTAAAAACACAGGTCCGTGCGAAGCCGTAAGGCGATGTATACGGACTGACGCCTGCCCGGTGCTGGAACGTTAAGGGGACCGGTTAGCTGCTCTTCGGGGTGGCGAAGCTGAGAACTTAAGCGCCAGTAAACGGCGGTGGTAACTATAACCATCCTAAGGTAGCGAAATTCCTTGTCGGGTAAGTTCCGACCTGCACGAATGGCGTAACGACTTCTCGACTGTCTCAACCATAGGCCCGGTGAAATTGCACTACGAGTAAAGATGCTCGTTTCGCGCAGCAGGACGGAAAGACCCCGGGACCTTTACTATAGTTTGATATTGGTGTTCGGTTCGGCTTGTGTAGGATAGGTGGGAGACTGTGAAGCGGCCACGCCAGTGGTTGTGGAGTCGTCGTTGAAATACCACTCTGGTCGTGCTGGATGTCTAACCTGGGTCCGTGATCCGGATCAGGGACAGTGTCTGATGGGTAGTTTAACTGGGGCGGTTGCCTCCTAAAGGGTAACGGAGGCGCCCAAAGGTTCCCTCAGCCTGGTTGGTAATCAGGTGTTGAGTGTAAGTGCACAAGGGAGCTTGACTGTGAGACCGACGGGTCGAGCAGGGACGAAAGTCGGGACTAGTGATCCGGCAGTGGCTTGTGGAAGCGCTGTCGCTCAACGGATAAAAGGTACCCCGGGGATAACAGGCTGATCTTCCCCAAGAGTCCATATCGACGGGATGGTTTGGCACCTCGATGTCGGCTCGTCGCATCCTGGGGCTGGAGTCGGTCCCAAGGGTTGGGCTGTTCGCCCATTAAAGCGGTACGCGAGCTGGGTTTAGAACGTCGTGAGACAGTTCGGTCCCTATCCGCTGTGCGCGTAGGAATATTGAGAAGGGCTGTCCCTAGTACGAGAGGACCGGGACGGACGAACCTCTGGTGTGCCAGTTGTTCTGCCAAGGGCATGGCTGGTTGGCTACGTTCGGAAAGGATAACCGCTGAAAGCATCTAAGCGGGAAGCCTGCTTCGAGATGAGTATTCCCACCTCCTTTGAGGGGTTAAGGCTCCCAGTAGACGACTGGGTTGATAGGCCAGATGTGGAAGCCCTGTGAGGGGTGGAGCTGACTGGTACTAATAGGCCGAGGGCTTGTCCTCAGTTGCTCGCGTCCACTGTGTTAGTTCTGAAATAACGAACGGCCGTGTTTATGTCCGGTGTTCATAGTTTCATAGTGTTTCGGTGGTCATTGCGTTAGGGAAACGCCCGGTTACATTCCGAACCCGGAAGCTAAGCCTTTCAGCGCCGATGGTACTGCAGGGGGGACCCTGTGGGAGAGTAGGACGCCGCCGAACAATTTTTGTGGGAAAGCCCCGCACCGTATGGTGCGGGGCTTTTCTGCGTTCTGAACGTCTAGGGTCGGACCATGCGCTACGAACTGGTCATCTTCGACAACGACGGTGTGCTCGTCGACAGTGAGCCCATCGCCAACACCATCCTGGCCGGCTACCTCACCGAACTCGGCCACCCCACCTCGTACGAGGAATCGCTCCGCGACTACATGGGGGCCGCCATGCACCGGGTGCACGACCTGGTGCAGGAGCGGAGCGGTGAGAAGCTGCCCGCCGACTTCGAGAGCACCTACTACGCTCGCACCTTTGCCGCCTTCCAGGAGGAACTGGCCGCGGTGGACGGGGCCGAGGAGCTGCTCGGCAAGCTCGTCGCCGACGGTGTCGACTACTGCGTCGCCTCCTCCGGAAGCCACGAGAAGATCCGGGTCGGGCACCGGAAGACCGGGCTGGACCAGTGGTTCGAGGAAGAGTGGATCTTCAGCTCGGAGGATGTCGGGCGGGGCAAGCCGGCGCCGGACCTGTTCCTGCACGCCGCCGAGCGGATGGGCGTCGCTCCGGAGCGGTGCGTCGTCATCGAGGACAGCCCGCTCGGCGTCGAGGCGGCCCGGGCCGCGGGGATGGACGTGTACGGGTTCACCTCGATGATGCCCGCCGACCGGCTGACCGGAGTGACCGGGTACTTCTCGGACATGTCCCAACTTCCGGAACTGCTCGCCTGATCCATCTACCCACGGGTAGAGCGGGGGCTTACGCTCGCCGCCATGACAGACGCGGGCATGACACGTCCGGGCGGGGCGGACTGCGGTGGGACGGACTCCGGCGGTGCCGACTCCGGTCGTGCTGACTCCGGCGGTGCGGGCGTCGGCAGAACCGATCCGGCACTGCGGCGCGGCAGGGTCGCTCTGGCGCTGAGCTTCGGTGTCCAGGGGGTGGCGTTCGCGCTCCTGGTGACGCGCATACCCGCCCTCCAGGACCAGTACGGGATATCCGACGGGCTGCTGCCCGCCTTCCTGGCCGCCGTTCCGATCCTGGCCGGCGTCGGCAGCGTACTCACCGAGAAGGCGGTCACCCGGGTGCGGCCGGGGACCGTTCTGCGGTGGGCCCAGCCGCTCGTCCTGCTCGCCCTGCTCGGGGCGGGAGCCGGGCGGGAGATGTGGCACGTCGCCGTCGCGCTCGGCGTCTTCGGGCTGGCGGTCGGGGCGCTCGACGCCTCGATGAACATGCTGGGCGTCAGCCTTCAGCGGGCGTACGGGCGGAGCATCATGCTCGGGTTCCACGCCGCGTTCAGCCTCGGCGGGATCGTGGGGGCCTCCCTGGCGTGGGCCGGGGCGCGGTGGGAGCTGTCGCTGTTCGTCTCGTACCTGCCGGTGGTGGCCGTGCTGCTGCCCGCCGCGCTGGTGGGCAGCCGGTGGTACACGGAGGGGAGAGGGAAGGCGCCGGAGCCCGGCGGTGACGGTAGCGGCGGGGCGGGTGGGGCGCTGTCCTTCAAGCTGCTGCTGCCGCTCTGCCTGGTGATGTGCTTCGCGTACATCGGTGACTCGACCGTCTCCAACTGGAGTGCCAAGTACCTCCAGGACGTGCTCGGCAGTTCGGAGCAGCTGGCGACGGTCCCGTACAACGTCTACATGGTGACGACGCTGCTGGGGCGGGCCGTCGGGGACCTCGGGGTGCGGCGGTTCGGGGCGGTGGCCGTGGTGCGGGCCGGGAGCCTGCTGGCGGCCGGGGGGTTCGCGGTGGTGGCGGTGGCGCCGGGTGCCTGGGTGGGGATGGCCGGATTCACCCTGCTGGGGCTCGGGCTCTGTGTGATCGTGCCGCAGACCTTCGCGGCGGCGGGGCGGCTCTTCCCGGGGAACAGCGACGCCGCCGTGGCGCGGCTCAATATCTTCAACTATGTGGGATTCCTGGTGGGTTCGCCGCTGGTGGGGGTTCTGGGCGACGCGTGGAGTTATCGGGGCGCCATGCTCGTGCCGATGGTCCTGGTGCTGGTGACGCTGGTGTATGCCCGCTCGTTCGCGGCGGAGGGCGCCCGATACGGTGGCGGGCATGAGCGGCCGCGCACAGCTGATGTGGGATGACGCAGTTACGGGTTACGACTTCGGGGAGAGCCACCCCATGGACCCGGTCCGGCTGGCCCTGACGATGGGGCTGGTGCGGGCGTTCGGGCTCGATGAGGCGGTGGAGGTGCGGGGCGCGAAGCCCGTGGGGGACTCGACCCTGCGGCTCGTGCACCGGCAGGACTACGTCTCGGCGGTCCGGGCCGCCTCGGCCGATCCCCGGGCGGCCGACCAGGCGTACGGGCTGGGGACGGTCGACGACCCCGCCTTCGCCGGGATGCACGAGGCGTCGGCGCTGATCGCCGGGTTGTCCGTGGGGGCCGCCGAGGCCGTGTGGCGGGGCGAGACCGATCACGCGGTGAACTTCACCGGGGGGCTGCACCACGCCATGCCGGGGGCGGCCGCCGGGTTCTGCGTCTACAACGACCCGGCCCTCGCCATCGCGCGGCTCCTGGAGCTGGGCGCCGAGCGGGTCGCGTACGTCGATGTGGACGTCCACCACGGGGACGGGGTGCAGGCCGCGTTCTGGGAGGACCCCCGTGTGCTGACCGTCTCGCTGCACGAGCACCCGCGCACGCTCTTCCCGCAGACCGGGTGGCCGGAGGAGACCGGGTCCGGGGCGGGCGAGGGCTCGGCGGTGAATCTGGCTCTGCCCGCCGGGCTCGGGGACGCCGGGTGGCTGCGGGCCTTCCACGCCGTCGTCCCGGAGCTGATCGCCGACTTCCGGCCCCAGGTGCTCGTCACGCAGCACGGGGCCGACACGCACTTCGAGGACCCGCTGGCCCATCTCGCGGTCTCGCTGGACGCGCAGCGGGCGGTCATGGAGTCCTGCCACGAGCTGGCCCACCAGTACGCGGACGGGCGGTGGGTCGCGCTCGGCGGGGGCGGGTACGCGGTGGTGGACGTCGTACCCCGGTCGTGGACGCATCTGGTCGGGATCGCCGCGCACGCGCCCGTCGACCCGGAGACGGTGGTGCCGCCGTCATGGCGCGATCTCGTCTACGCCCGTACGCGGCAGCTGGGCCCCGGCCGGATGACCGACGGGCGGACGCCCGCCTGGCAGTCCTGGGAGGACGGGTACGACCCGGCGGACCGGCTCGACCAGGCGGTCATCGCGACCCGCAAGGCGGCCTTCCCGCTGCGGGGGCTGCTCGCCTGAGCTGGCGTACGGGCCCGCATCCGCGTACCGGGCCTGGACCGGCGTACCTG
The DNA here is from genome assembly GCF_050871195.1 of Streptomyces araujoniae. Taxonomy (NCBI): domain Bacteria; kingdom Bacillati; phylum Actinomycetota; class Actinomycetes; order Kitasatosporales; family Streptomycetaceae; genus Streptomyces; species Streptomyces araujoniae. The sequence goes on along the minus strand of NZ_CP194070.1, from coordinate 3,294,180 downwards.
CATACCGGCGGGGGCATTGTGCCGGGCGGTTACGCCAACGGTGGGGTGAAAGCGGGAATCCGGCCGCCCGGCCGGTGCGATACGGCAGCATCCGTGGGGTGTTGAGCACCGGGGCGTTGCGCGCCCATCTGCTGGCGGCCCGGCTGGCCGGGCCCGTGGCCACCTCGCGCGAGAACAGCCTGCGCAGCTACCGGCTGTTCGCCGCGCGTGATCCGCGGGTGCTGCTGGGGCTGACCCCCGAGCGGACCTGGGACGAGCCCGAGGTCCTGCGGCTGATGGCGGAGCGGTGCGGGGTCTCGGCCGATCCCGCGCATGTGTCGGGGCCGGACGCGATCGACCCGGAGCGGACGGTGGCGGCGCTGGACGCGTTCGCTGAGCGGCTGGGGCGGGTGGCGGCGCTGCGGGCGCCGGTGCTGCTGGGGACCGGGCATCCGCACCGGCTGCTGGGCTTCTACGCCGGGCTGGCAGACGCCTTGTCGGCGGCAGGGTGCGCTGTTCTCACCCCGGCGCAGGGGAGATGTATCGACATAACGACCCGGTTCGGCGTACGCACGTACCGTCTCGACTACGTACGGGGGGTCGCGCTGGTCCGTGAGCCCGGGGGGCGGCCCTCAGGTGGTGAAACCGGCGCACACACGCATTCGCCGTTACCGGTCCGGGTGGCGCTCCAGGACGCGGCCGAGCGGTACGGGGTGCTTCCGGAGTTGGTGGTCGGCGACCATGGGTGGGTCTGCGGCGCAGGTCAGCTCGGTATCGAGGCGATCGGACCGGCGGATACGGACGATCCCGCGCTCTTCGTGGGCGAGGCCGAAGGGCGGGTTTCGGTCGCCGTGCCGCTCGACGACGGGGTCCGCTCGCACTACTACCGGCCACTGACGCGCTATGTGCTCCACCGGGCAGGCCTGTCCTCGTAGCCGCCCGGTCGCCCCTCCTCTTCCCCACTCGCATCACCCGCCCCTAATCTGGGGAGTGAGCGCACAGCGACGAAGAGTCACCGGAGGGGAAGCCGGTGCGCGTCCGGTGCGGAAGGTACAGGTGGGTCATGGCTGCTGACAGCGAAAGGCCTCTCAACGAGGTCAGGTTTCTGACCGTGGCGGAAGTCGCCTCGGTCATGCGAGTGTCGAAGATGACCGTGTACCGCTTGGTGCACAGCGGTCATCTGCCGGCGATCCGGGTGGGCAGGTCCTTCCGGGTGCCGGAGCAAGCGGTTCACGCGTATCTCCGCGAGTCCTTTGTGGGGGTGGAATCGGCCTGAGGCCCTGAGGACAGGCCTCGGACGCCTGGGGTTTGCCCTCGGATTACGTCCCTCACGCGGTGGCGGGTAGGCTAGGCCGACGTAGGTCGTGTGGGCCCAGACGCCCCGCACCAGTGAAGAAGAAGTGAGCGAGGGTAGTCGTGGGCTCTGTTATCAAGAAGCGGCGCAAGCGGATGGCCAAGAAGAAGCACCGCAAGCTGCTCAAGCGCACGCGCGTTCAGCGTCGCAACAAGAAGTAGGCGAACGCAGTTCGTGAGATCCGCAGCCCTCCCGCCGTTCCGGCGGGAGGGCTGCGGTGCGTTTCGGGGCACGGGGTCGTCACAGGACGGCGTCCACCCGCTACGGTGACGGCCAGGGAAGTTACCGCGGGAAGCAGGTCTCGTTTCCCGGTCCGAGGGAAGGCGCGGGTCGTGGGGAAGGTCGTCCTCGTCACAGGAGTGGCCCGGCAGCTGGGGGGCCGCTTCGTCCGGCGCGTCCAGCGGGAGCCGGGGGTGGACCGGGTGATCGCGGTGGACGCGGTGGCGCCCGCGCATCCGCTGGGGGACGCGGAGTTCGTGCGCGCGGACATCCGGCAGTCGGCCCTGGCCCGCATCCTGGCCCGGCACGCCGTGGACACGGTCGTGCACCTGGACGTCTCCGGCAAGGCGCTCGGCGCCGGCGGCCGTACGGGGATCAAGGAGACCAACGTCATCGGCACCATGCAGCTGCTCGGTGCCTGCCAGAAGTCCCCGACCGTGCAGCGGCTGGTGGTGAAGTCCAGCACCAGCGTGTACGGGTCGGCGCCCCGCGATCCGGCGGTGTTCACCGAGACCACTCCGCCCAAGTCGCTGCCGAGCGGCGGGTTCGCGAAGGACGCGGTGGAGGTCGAGGGGTACGTACGGGGCTTCGCCCGGCGCCGCCCGGACGTCGCGGTCTGTGTGCTGCGGTTCGCCAACATCCTCGGGCCGCGGCCGGACTCGCCGCTGGCGGACTACCTCTCGCTGCCGGTCCTGCCGACCGTCTTCGGCTACGACCCCCGGCTCCAGTTCGTGCACGAGGACGATGTGATCGAGGTCCTGGGGATCGCCGCGCGCGAGCCCCGGCGCGGGACGCTGAACAGCGGCACGTTCAACATCGCGGGGGACGGGGTGCTGCTGCTCTCGCAGTGCTCGCGGCGGCTGGGGAAGCCGACCGTGCCGGTGCTGCTGCCCGCCGTGACGTGGGTCGGCTCGGCGCTCCGCACGATCGGGATGACCGATTTCTCGCCGGAGCAGATCCGGCTGCTGACCCATGGCCGGGTGGTCTCGACCGTGCAGATGCGCGAGACCCTCGGTTTCCGGCCGGAGTTCACCACGGCCGAGACCTTCGCGGAGTTCGCGCGGAGCCGGGGCCCCGGACTGCTGCCGCCGGAGACGGTGGGCAGAGCGGTGGACCGGCTGGCGGAGCTGCCGCTGCCGGGGGGTGCCGGAGCGCGGAAGCGCGGGGCCGGTGCGGTAGAGACGATTCACGGCGGCAGGTAGAGGAGCGCGGTCACGATGGCGGACGCCAAGGTCATTCCGTTCGACGACGACCGTTCGCGGTCCGGTGGCGGCTCGCGTCCGGCCCGGCGCCGGACGGGGGCGGCGGGTTCCGGGGCCCGGGGCGACGGCTCCTCGGCCGCCGTGAGCGCCCTGCCGGGCGGCCGGCTCCCCGAGCCGCCGGAAGGCGCTCCGGAGGTCCCGGAGGGGGCTGTGGCGGGGGCTCAGCAGCCTCGGCAGCCCCAGGAGGCCCAGGAGGCGGCGACCTCCCCCGCGGATGAGGCGGGCGGCGGTGGCTGGGACCGGCGGATCGCGGGCGGGCTCGCGTTCCTGCGGCGGCGGGTCACCGGCGAGTACGAGGTCGACGAGTTCGGCTACGACAAGGAGCTGACCGACCAGGTCCTGATGTCGGCGCTGCGTCCGCTGGCGGAGAAGTACTTCCGGGTCGAGGTGAAGGGCGTCGAGAACATCCCGTCGGAGGGCGGGGCGCTCATCGTGGCCAACCACTCCGGGACGCTGCCGCTGGACGGGCTGATGCTCCAGGTCGCGGTGCACGACCACCACCCGGCCGAGCGCCATCTGCGGCTGCTCGCCGCCGATCTGGTCTTCCATCTGCCGGTCGTCAACGAGCTGGCGCGCAAGGCCGGGCACACGCTGGCCTGTGCGGAGGACGCGCAGCGGCTGCTGGAGCTGGGCGAGATCGTCGGGGTGATGCCGGAGGGCTTCAAGGGGATCGGGAAGCCGTTCGGTGACCGGTACAAGCTCCAGCGGTTCGGGCGGGGCGGGTTCGTCTCGACGGCGCTGCGGGCGGGGGCGCCGATCGTGCCGTGCTCGATCGTGGGCGCCGAGGAGATCTACCCGATGATCGGCAACGCGAAGACGCTGGCCCGGCTGCTGGGCTTCCCGTACTTCCCGATCACGCCGACCTTCCCGTGGCTCGGGCCGCTGGGCGCGGTGCCGCTGCCGACGAAGTGGACGATCCAGTTCGGTGAGCCGATCCCGACGGAGGCGTATCCGCCGGAGGCGGCGGAGGACCCGATGCTGATGTTCAACCTGACGGACCAGGTACGGGAGCAGATCCAGCACACGCTGTACAAGCTGCTGGTGCAGCGGCGGTCGGTCTTCTTCTGAGCCGCGCCTCTTCCGGGCCGCGCTTCTTCCGGGCCGCTCCGGTTCCGGGCCGCGCTTCTTCCGGCCCGCTGCCGATTCCGGGCTGCTCCGAGGTGTGCGGAGGGGCCGGTACGCGGAGTGCGTACCGGCCCCTCCCCATGCCCGTGGTTACGGCTTGGGCTTGAGGTTCTCCCCGTCGATGCCCAGGCCCGGCAGGAGGCCGGGGAGCAGCGGCGGCAGGGTGACGTCCGGGGCGGGGCGGGGCGTGGTGCTGGGCCGGTCTTCCGGGGACGGCTGGGTGAGCCCGTCGGTGGGAAGGTCGTCGAGCAGTCCGTCCGTACCGCCGCCGAGGAGGCCGTCGGCCGGGGCCGAGCCGGAGGGGTCGGAGGAGTCCGACGGTCCGGAGGGCTTCGGTGCGGTGCTGGAGTCGGCGCTTCCCTCGGACTGGGAGGGGGGCGCGGGGGAGGGGCCGTCGGTCCTGGGGGAGCCGGGGGCCGGGGTGGTGGTGTCGGAGCGCTCGGTGCTCTCCTTGCCGCCGCCCGGGGGGCGGGGGAGGAGGGACTGGAGCGGGGCGACGTCGTCCTCTATGGCTTCGAAGACGGAACTCACCTGGTCGCGGATGTCGGTGAGCTGGACGGGGAGCCGGTCGCTGAGGCTGCTCCAGGTGGCGCGGTGCGAGCGCGAGAAGGTGTCCAGGGCCTGGATGGGGCCGATGGAGCCGTCGCGCTGGTAGGCGGAGTGGAGGAGGCGGTGGCCTTCGGAGGCGTCGTGCGACATGCCGTTGAGCGCGCGTCTGACGGCGCCGAGGGATTCGTGGTCCAGCTCTCCGGCGCGGCCGCGCTCCATGAGTCTGCGGGCCTCGTTGAGGCGGGTGGAGGCCTGGTCGAGATAGGCCTCGCCGCGGTCGGTGTCGCCCTTGGTCATGCCGAGGCTGATGTCCTCCATCCCGCGCTTCAGCCCGTACAGCGAGTCACCGGGCAGGGCGTCGGAGCTGGCAGCGGCCACTCCGCCGAAGGCGCCGGCCGCCACACCCACGGTGAGGCCGCCGGCGGTGAGCCCCTTCGCCCAGCGGGAGCGGGGACGCAGTCTGCGCAGTGGAGAGGCCCGGTGGGCCCCCTTGCCCCGTTGCACGGGCACCGTAGGGCCCGTCGATGCGCCGCCCTCGGCGAACATGGCCTCCATGGCGGCGACGAGCTGGGCTCGCTGCACCTCTTTGACCTCGGGGTCCAACTGCGGCTTCGGTAGCTCACCGAGGCCGTTCGCCAGGGCCAACAGCGGTCCGCGGTCGGCCTGGTCGGCCGGCTCCTCGGGCTGTACGGCCGCCGCACCCTGGGGCGTCTGCTCCTCCAGGGCCTGGGCGAAGGCGTTCGCCCGCCGGTGTGCCGAAACGTTTGCGATCACTGGCGGCACCTCCTCTCGTCATGACGGTCGACTCCCCTGGCGGTCCGGAAGTTGCACACCTTGAGCGTTTCCACTCGATGGAGTGAGTGGCGACGGACATGGGGTGACGGCAGGGGGCCTGCAACCGGCACAACGAGTGGCGCGGCACTTGGGTTACGCACGAAAGATGATCGGACCAGTGCGTGAGGGGACGGTCACTCACCGGCGCCGGATGCGCCGGTTCCGGTCAGCGGGCGTCGTCCGGCAGCAGCCGGGCGAGCGTCCGTACGGCGCGGTACTGCAGGGTCTTGATCGCGCCCTCGTTCTTCCCCATCACCCGGGCCGTCTCGGCGACCGAGAGGCCCTGCAGGAAGCGGAGCGTGACGCACTCCTGCTGCTGCGGATTGAGCCGGCGCACGGCCTGGAGCAGCGCGGCGTTGGAGAGGGACTCCAGGACGGAGTCCTCGGGGGAGCGCTCCACCTCGTTGGCGTCGAGCATCTCACCGGTGGTCACTTCCAGTCGGAAACGACTGGATTTGAAGTGGTCCGCGACCAGGTTGCGAGCGATCGTGACCAGCCAGGCGCCGAAATCGCGGCCCTGCCAGGTGAACGTGGAGATCCGGCGGAGCGCGCGCAGGAAGGTCTCGCTGGTGAGGTCCTCCGCGGTCGCCCTGCCGCCCACGCGGTAGTAGATGTACCGGTACACGGTGTCGCTGTACTGGTCGTAGAGGCGGCCGAAGGCGTCCGCCTCACCGGCCTGGGCGCGCTCGACGAGATCCATCATGCGCGCGCTGTCGCTGTCGGCCGTGGGACGGCGGACGGTCGACGTGGCCGAGGCCGCGCGGGTGCTGCGTCTTCCGACCGCCGCACTCCGCTCGGCCATCGCGTAGCAGGGGCCGACAGGTGCAGGGGTGGCAAAGGCGGGGACGGCGTACGCGGTGGGGACGAAGCCGCGCAAGCGGTCGATGACCGATGCACGCAGCGTAGCCAGGCCCGAGGCGTCAACCCCGACGTGTGGGTACACGGGACTCCCAGAGGCAGAGCTTCCATCACGAGCAGTTCGAAAAACGTCACTCGTCGTAGCGAGCGGCGGTCTCCGTGATGCGTCTGAGGAGAATAACGCTTCGTGCAGGCGGCACTACACCCAGTTGTCTAAATCACCGATTACGTCGTTTCTTGCATCGCTAAGTGATGCAACGGGTAGCGCATAGTGATCAGTTATTGATCGAATTGCTTCGTGATCTGTCGATCTGCCGCCCCTGCGGCGGTGGTTCAGCGGCGGCGTCGGTGCAGCGCGAGAGCGGCGGCCGTACCGCCCGCCAGGGCGCCGACCCCGGCCGCGGCGGGGATGCCGACCTTGGCCGCCTTGCGGCCGGTGCGGTAGTCGCGCAGCCGCCAGTCGCGGGCGCGGGCGTGCTTGCGGAGCTTGGTGTCCGGATTGATCGCGTAGGGGTGGCCGACCAGCGAGAGCATCGGGATGTCGTTGTGCGAGTCGCTGTAGGCGGCGCACCGCTCCAGGTCCAGCCCCTCGGCCGCCGCCAGGGCGCGTACGGCCTCGGCCTTGGCGGGGCCGTGCAGGGGCTCGCCCACCAGGCGGCCGGTGTAGACGCCGTCGACCGACTCCGCGACGGTGCCGAGCGCGCCGGTCAGGCCGAGGCGGCGGGCGATGATGGTGGCCGTCTCGACGGGGGCGGCGGTGACCAGCCAGACGCGCTGGCCGGCGTCGAGGTGGGCCTGGGCCAGGGCGCGGGTGCCGGGCCAGATGCGGTCGGCCATGTACTCGTCGTAGATCTCCTCGCCGATGGACATCAGCTCGGAGACGCGGTGGCCCTTGACGATGGAGAGCGCGCTGTCGCGGGCGTCCTGCATGTGCTCGGGGTCCTCGACGCCGGCCAGCCGGAACCAGGCCTGCTGCCAGGCGAACCGGGTCAGCTCGCGGCGCTCGAAGAACTTCCGCTTGTACAGGCCCCGGCCGAAGTGGAAGATCGCGGCGCCCTGCATGACGGTGTTGTCGAGGTCGAAGAAGGCGGCGGCGCGGTCGTCCCCGGCGACCGGGAAGGCGGGCTCCTCGGGAGCCTGCTCGGGCGGTTCGCCGGGGGTCTCTTCGGGGGTCCCGGTCAGAAGGGCGGACTCGTCCTCGGCCGAGGTCTTGCGTGCGGCCTCGGCCGCGGCCTCGCCTGCCAGGACGCTCCGTGCAGTCGCGGAACGCCTACGGGGGGTGAGCCATCCAAGAGCGGCCATGCGGTGAGCATAGCCAGTCCGTCCGTACCTGCCCGACCTGCCGGGATGCGACGGCGTGAACTCTGCGGGGCCGAACCGTTAATCGGGCGATACCGGGCGGTCCGGTGCCGGGCGGGCGATGCCTAGTTACTAGGCATCGCAGGCCCAGTAACTAGGCATCGTGGGCGCAGAATGGAGAGCATGAGTCCGCTGCTGCGCCGTACGAAGAAGAAGCCCGCCGACCGGGTGGTCACCCTGGTGGGGAAGCCCGGCTGCCATCTGTGCGAGGACGCCCGGGCGGTGGTCGGCGCGGTCTGCGCCGAGACCGGGGCGTCATGGGTGGAGAAGGACATCACCGAGGACGAGGAGCTGTACAAGGAGTACTGGGAGCAGATTCCGGTGGTGCTGATCGATGGCGAACAGCACACGTTCTGGCGGGTGGACCCCGCGAGGCTGCGCAAGGCGCTGGGGGCGGACGTGAAACTCGGTTAACATCATGGGCGTTTTGAGTGGTCTCGGGGGAGTGGACGTGAGGAGTGTGTACCGCTTTGCCCCCTTCGAGGCTGCAACGGGATGATGCGGTCCTTGGTTCCGGGATCGCGCGGGGAATGTGCGTGACCCCGGTCACTTTGACCGGACAAAACGGACACCATCTTTGTGCACGCGTTCACAAAGACATAGCCTGCATTCGACGGGGCGGTCTTGGGACATACGGCCGCCTGCAGCCCCGCTCATCCCGCAGGAGCACCGTGGCAACTGGCCGAACACACCGACCGGCGACCCGTAGCCGAGGAATTCCCGAGGCCACCGTCGCCCGGCTTCCGCTGTATCTGCGCGCCCTCACCGCGCTCTCCGAGCGATCCGTACCCACGGTCTCCTCGGAGGAACTGGCCACCGCCGCCGGGGTCAACTCCGCGAAGCTCCGCAAGGACTTCAGCTACCTGGGCTCCTACGGCACCCGCGGTGTCGGGTACGACGTCGAGTACCTCGTCTACCAGATCTCCCGCGAGCTGGGCCTCACCCAGGACTGGCCGGTCGCCATCGTCGGCATCGGTAACCTCGGCGCGGCCCTCGCCAACTACGGCGGCTTCGCCTCCCGCGGCTTCCGGGTCGCGGCGCTGATCGACGCCGACCCCGCCATGGCCGGTACGCCGGTGGCCGGGATCCCCGTCCAGCACACGGACGACCTGGACCGCATCATCAGCGACAACGGTGTGTCCATCGGGGTGATCACCACCCCGCCCGGCGCCGCCCAGCAGGTCTGCGACCGGCTCGTGGCCGCCGGGGTGACCTCCATCCTGAACTTCGCGCCGACCGTTCTCTCGGTGCCCGAGGGCGTCGACGTGCGCAAGGTCGACCTCTCCATCGAGCTGCAGATCCTGGCCTTCCACGAGCAGCGCAAGGCCGGCGAGGACGCGCCCGCGGAGGGCGAGGACCCCGAGGCCCCGCCGATGCGTGCCACGCCCGCGAGCCGGAAGGGACCCGACGGGGACATGCCCGCCGTGATGCCCGCATGAGCCTCCTCGTCGTCGGACTGAGCCACCGCAGCGCCCCCGTCTCCGTACTGGAGCGGGCCTCCCTCGCTGCCGACACCCAGGCCAAGCTGCTCCAGGACACCCTCGCCGCGGAACCCGCGACCGAGGCCGCCGTGCTGGCCACCTGCAACCGCATCGAGCTGTACGCCGACGTGGACAAGTTCCACGCGGGCGTCGCGGAGCTGTCCACCCTGCTCGCCCAGCACAGCGGCGTCGGGCTGGAGGAGCTGACTCCGTATCTCTATGTGCACTACGAGGACCGGGCCGTCCACCACCTCTTCTCGGTGGCCTGCGGACTGGACTCGATGGTCGTCGGCGAGGGCCAGATCCTCGGCCAGATCAAGGACGCGCTCGCCCGCGGCCAGGAGCTGCACACCGCCGGGCGGCTGCTCAACGACCTCTTCCAGCAGGCCCTGCGGGTCGGCAAGCGCGCCCACAGCGAGACCGGCATCGACCGGGCCGGGCAGTCGCTCGTCACCTTCGGGCTCCAGCAGCTCGCCGCCGGGGCCGATCCGGGGCTCTGGGCCCAGGGCAAGCGCGCCCTGGTGATCGGCGCCGGCTCGATGTCCTCGCTGGCCGCCGCCACCCTGGCCCGTACCGGCGTCGCGGAGATCGCCGTCGCCAACCGGACCCGGGCCCGCGCCGACCGGCTGGTCGAGATCCTCCGGCAGGGCGACGACACCACCGTGCGCGCCCGGGCCGTCGAGATGTCCGCGGTCGGTGACGAACTGACACGTGCCGACATCGTGGTCTCCTGCACCGGCTCCACCGGCCTCGTCCTCACCGCCGACACCCTCGCGGACGCCCTCGGCACCACCCTGGACGCCCCGGCCGAGGCCCCCGCCGTCGCCCTCGCCCCGATCCCGGCCCCGGCCGACGTCGACCAGCACGCCGCCTGGGTGGAGAACGGTTCCGCCACCTCCGCCCCGCAGGCCCCGGCAGCCCCGGCCGCCGCACCGCGCCGCGTCACGCTGCCCGCGCAGTCCACCGGGCCGGTGAAGCTCGCCCTGCTCGACCTCGCCATGCCGCGCGACATCGACGGCGCCGCCCACCGCATCGACGGGGTCCGCCTCGTCGACATCGAGTCGCTCGCGGACGCCTCCGCCGACGCGCCGATGGCCGCCGACGTGGACCGGGTCCGCACGATCGTCGCCGACGAGGTGGCCGCCTTCGGCGCCGCCCAGCGCGCCGCCCATGTCGCCCCGACCGTGGTCGCCCTGCGCACCATGGCCGCCGACGTGGTCGCCGGCGAGATCGCCCGGCTGGACGGCCGCCTCCCCGACCTGGACGAGAAGCAGCGCGCCGAGATCACCCAGACCGTGCGCCGCGTCGTCGACAAACTCCTGCACGCGCCCACCGTGCGGGTCAAGCAGCTGGCCAGCGAGCCCGGCGGCGCCGGGTACGCGGACGCGTTGCGCGAACTCTTCGACCTCGACCCGCAGACGGTGGCCGCCGTCTCCCGGGCCGACCTGAACGACCCGAATAGAGGGCGGTCATGACCGACAACTCAACGCCGGACGCGCGGAGCGCCGCGCCGCTCCGGCTGGGCACCCGGCGCTCCCAACTGGCCATGGCCCAGTCCGGCATGGTGGCCGAGGCGGTACGCGAGGTGACCGGGCGCGCCGTCGAGCTCGTCGAGATCACCACGTACGGGGACGTCTCCCGCGAGCACCTGGCGCAGATCGGCGGCACCGGTGTGTTCGTCGCCGCCCTGCGCGAGGCGCTCCTGCGGGGCGAGGTGGACTTCGCCGTCCACTCGCTCAAGGACCTCCCCACCAGCCAGCCCGACGAGCTGGTGCTGGCCGCCGTGCCGCAGCGCGAGGACCCCCGCGACGCCCTGGTGGCCCGCGACGGGCTGACCTTCGAGCAGCTGCCCGACGGTGCCCGTGTCGGCACCGGCTCGCCGCGCCGCATGGCGCAGCTCAACGCGCACGCGCGCTCCCACGGCCTGCGGATCGAGACCGTCCCCATCCGGGGCAACGTCGACACGCGGATCGGGTTCGTGCGTGACGGGGAGCTCGACGCGGTGGTCCTCGCCGCCGCCGGGCTCAGCCGTCTCGGCCGGACCGGCGAAGTCACCGACTTCCTGCCGGTCGACACCGTCCTGCCCGCTCCCGGCCAGGGAGCACTGGCGATCGAGTGCGCCGCGTCCAGCGCCGACCTCGCCGCCGCGCTCGCGGAACTCGACGACCCGTACACCCGGGCCGCCGTGACCGCCGAGCGCGCCCTGCTCGCCGCCCTGGAGGCCGGCTGCTCCGCACCCGTGGGTGCGCTGGCCGACCTCCTGGTCGACGGACAGGTTGTCAACGAACTGCGCCTGCGCGGAGTCGTCGGTACCACCGACGGTTCCTCGCTGGTACAGCTGTCCACCACCGGTCCCGTCCCCACGTCGTACGACGACGCGGCGGCCCTCGGTCGCGAACTCGCGGCCGAGATGCTCGCCAAGGGTGCGGCCGGTCTTATGGGGGAGCGAGCACTTTGAGCCCCACCGGCCCCGCCGCATCCGACTTTCCGCCCCTGTCCCCCCAAGGTCAGGTCACCTTCCTCGGCGCCGGTCCCGGCGACCCGGGACTGCTGACGCTGCGCGCCGTCGAGGCGCTTGCGAGCGCGGACGTCCTTGTCGCCGAGCCCGATGTGCTCGATGTCGTTCGCGGCCATGCGCGGGCAGGCGTGAGCACGCCTGAGCTGACGGTTGTTGACGTGGCGTCAACAGCCGCCGGAGTACCCGTTCTCAGGGATGCGGCCAATCTTGTCATGGAGGCTGCGAAGGGCGGCAGGCGGGTGGTCCGTGCCGTGGCGGGCGACCCGGGCCTGGACGGGGACGCGGGCGCGGAGATGCTCGCCTGCGCCGCCGCCGGGGTGCCCTTCGAGGTCGTCCCGGGCGTGGCGAACGCCGTCGGCGTGCCCGCGTACGCCGGAGTGCCGCTGCGCGACGCGCAGGGCGCCGACGTCCGCTTCGTCGACGCGCGTACGGCCACCGACCGGTGCTGGAGCGAGGTCGGCGCGAGCGACGCGACCGCCGTCGTCTCCACCACGCTGGACGCGGTCGCGGCCGCCGCCGGTGAGCTGGTCTCGGCCGGGCGCAAGCCCGACACCCCGCTCACGGTGACGATCGCGGGCACCACCACCCGCCAGCGCACCTGGACGGCGACCCTCGGGACGATCGCCCAGGTCTTCAAGCAGGCCAAGGTGCTCCCCTCGCCGGAGGGGCACCGGCCGGTCATAGCCGTGGTCGGTGAGCGCAGCGCCGCCGCCCAGCGCGACCAGCTGGCCTGGTTCGAGTCGAAGCCGCTGTTCGGCTGGAAGGTGCTCGTCCCGCGCACCAAGGAGCAGGCCGCCTCGCTCTCCGACCAGCTGCGTTCGTACGGTGCCGTGCCGCACGAGGTCCCGACGATCGCCGTCGAGCCGCCGCGTACGCCCCAGCAGATGGAGCGCGCGGTCAAGGGCCTGGTCACCGGCCGCTACGAGTGGATCGCCTTCACCAGCGTCAACGCCGTCAAGGCGGTCCGGGAGAAGTTCGAGGAGTACGGTCTCGACGCCCGGGCGTTCGCCGGGATCAAGGTCGCGGCCGTCGGTGAGCAGACCGCCGCCGCCCTGGTCGACTTCGGTGTGAAGCCGGACCTGGTGCCCTCCGGTGAGCAGTCCGCCGCCGGGCTGCTGGAGGACTGGCCGCCCTACGACCCGGTCTTCGACCCGATCGACCGGGTGTTCCTGCCGCGCGCCGACATCGCCACCGAGACCCTGGTGGCCGGGCTGATCGAGCTGGGCTGGGAGGTCGACGACGTCACCGCCTACCGCACGGTCCGCGCCTCGCCGCCGCCGGCCGACACCCGCGAGGCGATCAAGGGCGGCGGCTTCGACGCGGTCCTGTTCACCTCGTCCTCGACCGTCCGGAACCTGGTCGGCATCGCGGGCAAGCCGCACAACGTGACCGTCATCGCGTGTATCGGCCCGGCCACCGCGAAGACCGCCGAGGAGCACGGCCTGCGCGTGGACGTCCTGTCCCCGGAGCCGTCCGTGCACAAGCTCGCCGAGGCGCTGGCCGCCTTCGGCGCGCAGCGGCGGGACGCGGCGAAGGAGGCCGGTGACCCGGTGACCCGGCCGAGCGAGCGCCGCCCGGGCGCGCGCAGGCGCCGGACGACGACGTAGCGGAGTTACGGCGGTGAACGGGCCCGGTCGCTTCGGCGGCCGGGCCCGCTGCCGTGGGCGGGGCGGTGTCGTCGGGTGCCGTTGCCGTGGGCGGGGCGGTGTCGGCGGGTGCCGCTGCGGGGGTGTCTTTGCCGGTATCGGTGTCGGTAAGACCGTGCTGCGTACGGGTCTATCGTCGAAGGATGACTGCGTACGGAAACTTCCCCGGCTCCCGCCCCCGGCGGCTGCGGACGACCCCGGCGATGCGGCGGATGGTCGCCGAGACCCGGCTCGACCCGGCGAACCTGATCCTCCCCGCGTTCGTCCGGGAGGGCATCGACGCCCCGGTCGCCATCTCGGCCATGCCCGGTGTGCACCAGCACACCCTGGACACCCTGCGGAAGGCGGCCGTCGAGGCGGTGACGGCCGGGGTCTCGGGGATCATGCTCTTCGGGGTGCCGGAGGACGCGAAGAAGGACGCCCGGGGGACGGCGGGCACCGACCCGGACGGGATCCTCCAGGTCGCCCTGCGGGCGGTGCGCGAGGAGGTCGGGGACGACCTGGTCGTCATGTCGGACCTGTGCCTGGACGAGTACACCGACCACGGGCACTGCGGGGTCCTCACCGACGACGGCCGGGTGGACAACGACGCGACCCTGGAGCGGTACGCGGAGATGGCCCAGGTCCAGGCGGACGCCGGGGCCCATGTGGTGGGCCCCAGCGGGATGATGGACGGTCAGGTCGGCGTGATCCGGGACGCCCTGGACCAGACCGGCCACGAGGACGTGTCGATCCTCGCCTACACCGCGAAGTACTCCTCCGCCTTCTACGGCCCCTTCCGCGAGGCCGTCGGCTCCTCGCTCACCGGCGACCGCAAGACCTACCAGCAGGACCCGGCCAACGCCCGGGAGTCGCTGCGGGAGCTGGCGCTCGACCTGGCGGAGGGCGCCGACATGGTCATGGTGAAGCCCGCCGGACCGTATCTGGACATCCTCGCCAAGGTCGCGGAGTCGGTGGACGTGCCGGTCGCGGCGTACCAGATCAGCGGCGAGTACGCGATGATCGAGGCCGCCGCCGAGAAGGGCTGGATCGACCGGGACAAGGCGATCCTGGAGAGCCTGACCGGGATCCGGCGGGCCGGGGCGCAGATGATCCTCACCTACTGGGCGACCGAGGTCGCCCAGTGGCTCGGAGCGCCCGGCAGGAGCTGAGAGTCCTCAGGGGCCGCCGGCTCCGGCCTCCTGGAGCCGGTGGGCCTCCATGATGGAGAAGCGGGCGCTGTCCCGGACGAGCGGGTCCTGGTCCGCGCGGGCGGTGGAGTCCAGGGCCATCGCGACCAGCGGGTCGGAGGTGTAGGGCGCCAGGGACATCGCCGCGTACTGGCGGACGAGGTCCTCCTCCGGCTCCCGCAGGGCGGTGAGCAGGGCGCGGCCCGCACGGCGGCGGAGGTCGGGGTCGGCCGGGGGCCAGACCCGCAGGACGGTGGCGCTCTCGACGCGGGCGAGGTCGTACTCCTCGGCGTCCGCGACCACCGAGACGAGGAACGGCAGCGCCTGCGCGTTGGCGTCCAGCTCGGTGATGATCTCGCGCTTGCGGTCACTGCCCGGGGGCAGCGACCGGTACTCGGCTATCAGGCGCTCTGCGGCTTCGGCCGCTGCGGTGGCAGCTGCCGTGGTCGGGGGGTGTGTGTCGTTCATGGGGGTGGACACTTTCTGTCAGGGCCAGTCGACCAGTGCCATGAATGCTACGAAAGTGACCATCGTGGTGGCAGGTGCGGCCAGGGACAGGCCCACGCGGCGGCCCGTGTTGCGGACCTGCCAGGGCATGGCCCAGCTCGCGACCAGCACCATCAGGGTCAGCAGCAGGCCCACGCAGAGCACGGTCCACGCCGGGGCGAAGCTCGCGTCGAAGCGGGCGGCCTCGGCCCCGTCGCACGCGTCGCACGCCATCGGGGTGAGCCCGCCGATGAAGAGGGCGACGAGCCCCATCGGCAGCGTGACGAGCGTGCAGACCAGCGGGGCGATCCAGGCACGGGGGTCGCGTGTGGTGTCGGGCATGCGTACGAGTGAACCGTGCGGGGACGGGGCCCCGCATGAGTACGGGGACTCAGTCGGGGCTCGGCCGGCCGCCGGGCGTTCGTGTCGGTGCCGTGGGCTCTCCGGCCCTCCTGTTCAGTCCGTTCCCGCCGTTCTCGCTGCGAGCCAGGCGCGGGCCCCGGTCAGCTCGCCGTCCGTGAGGGGCGGGCGGACCTGGTCCGGGTGGCGCGTGACGTAGTGCTCCCGGGCCGCCTTCATCCCGATCGCGCGGGCCTCGGCGGGGAGCCGGGGGTCGTCCGCCACCTCCTGGGCGCGCCGCCACCAGCTGTGGCTGCGCGGGTCGACGGCGTAGTGCCAGAGGGGCTGGGCGGGGTCGGCCACGCCGATCAGGACCCGGTGCAGGACGTACTCCCGGACGCCGGGCTCCCCGATCAGCCGCTCGGCCACGAGCAGGGGGTGGGTGCCGTCGAGCCGGGCGCGGAGCAGGACCCAGGTCATCAGGTGGCCGGTGTCGTGGCCGCCGGAGACCACGAACTCCCACAGCTCGGCGGCCTTCGCCTCGTCGGGGGCGCCGAGGTGGGTGAGCAGCCGGAGGGGATCCTTCCAGAGCGGCTTGGGCTTCGCCCACCAGGCCAGCAGTTCGTCGGCGGCCGGGTGGGCCAGGTCCTGGGCGAGACAGGTGAGGGTGACCAGGGGGTGGCGCCACTCGGTGTAGGTGGTGCGGTACTGCTTGGCCAGCTCCTTCTTCCAGCGCGGCAGGAGGGCCCGGACCTCCGCCTCGCCCGCCGCGCCGTGGGCGTACAGCAGCTCCAGGCAGAAGGCGATGCCCTGGACGCCGGTGGCGGGGTCGGCCACTTGGTCCCGCAGCCACCCGGTGTCGGCTGGGGAGAGCGTGCGGTAGCGGTGCCAGAGGTCCCCGAGCGCCCCTTCGTAGCTGGTCAGGTCCGGGCCGGTGCCCGCCAGCAGCTCGTCGCGGACGGCCTCGTACCGGTCGGCGGCGGCCAGCGCCTCGGCCGCTTCGGGGCCGGTGGCGCGGGCGGCGCGCTCGCGGACATGGGCGACCTGGTCGTACGCCGCCCGTGCCGCCGCCACGCGCAGGGGGCGGGGCAGCCGGCCGTCCGTGGTGAGCCGGACGGCGGTGAGGGCGGCGGCGGACCGGGCCAGCTCCTGGTCCGCGTCCGGGTGGGCGGTGCGCCACTCCTCCGTCACGGCGGTGCGCACCGCGCCCAGCAGCGCGGCCCGGACGGTCTCCCGGTCGGGCAGCTCCGCGCAGAGCGCCCGGGCGGCGGCGTACGGGTCGGGTTCGTGGAGCGTCCGGTACGTACGGAACCAGGCGCGGACGGCCTCGTCGTGACCGGCGAGCACCAGGGCGCGCAGGGCGTCCAGGGCCCGTGGGGAGGGGTGCTCGGCCAGGGTGTCGGCCGGGGCCGGGCCGAGGGCGGCGGCCAGCTCCCAGGCCTCCTCGCGACCCTGGCGCAGCAGCGCGTTCAGTACGGGCCACCAGCCGCGCCACGCGGCCGGCCGCCCGGCGTACTCCTCCTGCCCGGCGGCCAGCAGCCGTGAGGCCTCCTCGGGCGTCAGCGCCTGCCGCAGCTCCAGGGCGGTGGCGAAGCGGTCGGTGGCGGTGACCGGGTCGGTGGCGGCGAAGGGGCCGGCGGCGGTGACCGGCCCGGTCGGTCCGGCCAGGCGGTCGTGCAGCCAGCGCTCCTCGGGGCCGGTGAGCGGGGAGGCGGGGTGGCCGTGGCGGTCGGCGCCGATCCGGTCGAGGAACTGGCGCACGCCTGCCTCGTCCTGCGGGTCGGGCAGCCCGTCGGGGTCCGTCGCCGTGACCCGGTCCAGCTCGAACGCGCCGCGCGGCCCGTTGCCGACGAGCCGGTAGCCGTCCGGGCCCGGCCCGAGGCCCCCGGCGACCGTGGCGTGGTCGCCGCCCCAGTGCAGATACAGCGGGCCCCGGAGCGCGCCGGCGCGGTCGAAGGCGGCGTGGGACTGCCAGTGCCAGTACGCGAAGGAGGCGCGCCCGGTGATCCCCCGGGCCGCGAACAGCTCGGCGGCGTCCTCGTGGCCGTCGGACTGGGTGTAGCGGCTCCGGGTGGGCGGGGGCAGGGCGACGAAGTCCGCGCCGCCCAGCCCGCGCCACCACTTCTTGATCCGGGTGAGGTCCGAGCGCTCTCCGGCCCCGCGGTCCGAGGTCAGTCCCACCAGAACGACCACACTTCCTGGTCGAGCAGCCGCTTCTGCGCGTAGACCTCCAGGTCGTACGGCGGGGACTGGTCGATGTTGTCCGGGCAGAACGCGTAGTGCTCGGCGGCGAGCGCGCGGGCCTCCTCCGGGGTGGTCGGCGGGCGCCCCACGGAAACGATCATGGTGTCGAAGCCGAGCGCCACGACGCGGGCGTCGTACCGGTCCTCCCAGGAGCGGAGCACCGCGCAGAGCCGGGCCACGTCGTTCTCGTGGTTCATCGGTCCCGACCAGCCGATCGACGCCGGTATGTCCGCGCTGCGGCGGGCCGGGACGAGCGCCATCCGGGCCCCGCCGAGCCAGCTGTCCGGGTCGGCGGTGATCACGCCCGCCAGGCCCGCGGCGGCCTCGTCCGGGTCCTCGCCGGACTCCGCCGCCGGGGCCGGGGCGAGACCGGGCCAGGAGCCGCGGCCGTCCTCGTCGCCGGAGCCGGCGGCGGTGACCCCGGTGCCGGAGCCCGCGGCGGCCTCGGAGCCGGAGCCGTCGGAGTCGAGGTCCACCTCCTCGTGCGCGTAGTCCGTCCAGTACCCCGCCAGCACCTCGTCGGCGTCGTGGTCGCCGGGATACGACGTGCCGCCCGGGTGCAGGTCCCACGCGTCGGGCCACTGGTCGCGCGCGCCGCCGGTGACCAGCACCGGCAGCAGCCCCAGCCGCCGCCCGGCCGTGCGCAGGACCGTCCAGTCGCGGGGCGCGGCGGGCCCGTCCGCGTACCAGAGCAGCGGTTCGTGCCAGGGGCCGTCCAGCGTCCCGTCCACCAGGGAGCCGGGCGGGAGATCCAGGCCGGAAGAGGCCAGATCGGGCAGGGGGTTCGGAAGCGTCGCCATGAACCAGACCTTAGGCGGCCCCACTGACAACGCCTTGTGCCGGAGCACGCGGAGACCACGCCCGATGCCGGAGCGCGGAGGCCACGCCCGGGCGCCGAGGCGCTGAGGCCATGCCCGGGTCGCCGGAGCGAGCGCGCGGGGCCTCGCGCCCGGTCCCGGAGCCCGGAGGACAACGCCTTGCGCCGCCGAGGTGCGCAGGCCGCCACCCGCTCTAGGCTGGACCCACGTGTGGACGACGGGAGACCCGATGGCCGGGACAGCGGTGGCGGAGGTCATGGCCGAGCTGGCCGGACTCGACGATCCGAAGACGCGCGCAGTCAACGAGCGGCACGGCGACGACCACGGCGTCCACCTCGGCAAGCTCCGCGCCGTCGCCAAGCGGCTGAAGACGCAGCCCGACCTCGCCCGCGAACTCTGGGCCACCGGCGACACCGCCGCCCGGCTCCTGGCCGTCCTGGTCTCCCGGCCGAAGGCCTACGGCCGGGACGAGCTGGACACCATGCTCCGCGAGGCCCGCGCCCCCAAGGTGCACGACTGGCTCGTCAACTACGTCGTGAAGAAGAGTCCGTACGCCGAGGAACTGCGCCTCGCCTGGACCGCCGATCCCGACCCGGTGGTGGCGAGCGCCGGATGGGCGCTGACCACCGAGCGGGTGGCGAAGAAGCCCGAGGGCCTCGACCTCGACGGGCTGCTGGACACCGTCGAGGCGGAGATGAAGGGCGCCCCGGACCGTCTCCAGTGGGCGATGAACCACTGCCTGGCCCAGATCGGCATCCACCACCCCGAGCGCCGCGCCCGTGCCGTCGCCATCGGGGAGCGGCTGGAGGTGCTCAAGGACTATCCGACCCCGCCGAACTGCACGTCCCCGTACGCACCCGTCTGGATCGCCGAGATGGTCCGGCGACAGGAAGGAACCCCCTCATGAGCCACTCCACGGACGGCTCCGGGCCCCGCCCCGCCAGGATCATCACGTCCATCTCGCTCTCCCTCGACGGATTCTTCGAGGGGCCCGACCACGACATCGACTGGCACACCGTCGACGAGGAGCTGCACCAGCACTTCAACGACTACTTCCGGACCATGGGCGGCTTCGTCGAGGGGCGCGTCACCTATGAGCTGATGGAGGAGTTCTGGCCGACCGCCGATCAGGACCCGGCCAACGAAGGTGTGATGGCCGAATTCGCCGGCATCTGGCGGGACATGCCGAAGTTCGTCTTCTCCCGGACGCTGGAGAGCGTGGGGCCGAACGCGACCCTGTTCCACGAGGTCGACCCCGAGCAGGTGCGCGGTCTGCGGGACGCCGCCCGGGGGGATTTGGCGGTCGGCGGGGCGGACCTTCTGGAGTCGTTCCGGCGGGCCGATCTGATCGACGAGTACCGGGTCTACGTCCACCCCGTCATCCTCGGCCGGGGCCGCCGCTTCTTCCGGGACAGCGAGGAGCGGCAGAGGCTCCGGCTGGTGGAGACCCGGACCTTCGGGAACGGGGTTGCGATGCTCCGTTACGAGACGGTCCGGGGATGAGGCTTACGGTGATGGGCAGGGGCAGCGACGGGGGTCAGGCGGTGGCCGCGTAGGCGGCGAACGCCGACCAGGCCTGGGGTGTGACGGTGAACGTCGGGCCCTCGGTGTCCTTCGAGTCGCGGACGTGGACGGCGGCGGGGTGCGCGGCGATCTCGACGCACTGCCCGCCTTCGTCGGAGCTGTGGCTCGACTTCTGCCAGTGGTAGGCGACTTCGACGCATGCCCCGCCTTCGCTGCCGCTGTAGCTCGACTTGAACCAGTTAAGTGCTGTGCTCATGTCTCTCCCAGTGAACGGGCCGGCAAGCGCAGGGTCTCAGAAGGGGTGACGGCGGTCGTCAGGCGGTGGCCGCGTAGGCGGCGAACGCCGACCAGGCCTGGGGTGTGACGGTGAACGTCGGGCCCTCGGTGTCCTTCGAGTCCCGGACGTGGACGGCGGCGGGATGCGCGGCGATCTCGACGCAGGCCCCGCCTTCGTCGGAGCTGTAGCTCGACTTCCGCCAGTCGTACGCGACTTCGAGGCACTGGCCGCCTTCGTCGCCGCTGTGGCTCGACTTGAACCAGTTCAGTGCGGTGCTCATGTCTCTCCCAGTGAACGGGCCAGCAGGCGCAGGGTCTTGAAAGGGGTGAGCGCCTGGGCTCGCAGCATCGCATATTTCTGGGCGAGGATGCTGATCTCGTTCCGGTCGGAGATCAGGTGGCTGCCGCGCTGGGTCTCGGTGTAGGCGATGTGCTGGTGGTCCGGTGTCTCCAGGAGGGTGAAGGGGCCGTTGAGGCCCGCGTGGGCCGTGCTGTCGAGCGGGAGCACCTGGAGGCAGACGCCCGGGAGTTGGGCCACCGCCTGGAGGTGGCGCAACTGCTCCCGGTGGTCCTCGTCCGACGTCAGTTTCATCATCAGCACCGGCTCCCAGATCACCATGCTGATCGTCGGCGGCTTCTTCCGGTCCAGGATCTGCTGGCGTTGCAGCCGCGTCGCCGTGTGCGTCTCGATCTCCTCCGGGCTGTACACGGGGATCCTGTTGCGGAACACCGCGTCCGCGTACGCCTTCGTCTGGAGCAGGCCCGGGATGACTTGGTTGTCGTACCAGGAGAGCGCCAGCGCCTCGTGCTCCATGTTGAGGTAGTGCTCGGCCCACAGCGGGATCAGGTCGAACTCCGGCATGTTGTCGACCGCCGTCGACAACGCCCCCTTGGTGTCCAGCAGATCGTCGACCGTCTCCGCCAGATCCGGTACGAGCGAGCGTCTGCCCTGCTCGATGGAGGCGATCGTGTCCTCCTGTACGCCTGCTGCCAGGGCCAGTTCGGCCTGGGTCATGCCCGCCTCGGTGCGGAACCGGGCCAGGAGCTTGCCCACGAGCTTCATCGTCGACGCGTTCTTACGCTGTCGCTTTCTGGGGTGCATACGGTTCCCCCTCCCACCCCGGAACCCCCTTCACGCCTGCGCGACCCGTACAACAAATCTGTACGGGTCGCGCGGTGCTACGGCACGTCAGGTGCTGGCCAGCGGTGTTCCGGGGGGTGAGTCCCCAGGGGGTCAGAACGTGAGGGCCGTCGCCCGGTCCGACTGCCAGTAGGTGACGAAGCCGTTCCCGTCCCAGGACGTCTCGGCCGGGAGCTTCAGCGTGGCGGGCTTGTCGTAGGTGGAGCCGTTCCGCTTGGCGAAGAACACCCTCAGGTTCTTGCTCTTGTACAGCTTGCTCTGGCCGGGCTCGCCGGTGAGGCCGATGCCCGCGTACGCCTCCTCGCCCGGCGCGAGCGTGACGACCGCCTGCGGCTTGCTGTCCTCCAGGATCGGGAAGACGGACTGGGCTCCGTCGAAGCCGAGATGCGGTGCGTAGTAGGCGTCGCAGAGGCCGGAGCCGGTGTTCTTCAGGGTGAGCAGCAGGTGGTTGATCGGGCGGGAGACCTGGGTGACCGTCACCCGGGTGTTCGCCGTCGTGCAGGCAGTGCGGGCCGCGGAGGCGGCCGGGGTCGCCTTGGTCGCCTGCGGCGCCTTGGTGGTGGCGCTGTGGGGCGCGGTGTTCTCGCCGGAGGAGGCCGGGGCCTCGGGGGACGCGGAGGACTCCGGCGTCTCCGACGCGGCGGGCCCCGGGGTGGCGTCCGTGCCCGTCGCCGCCGGGGTCGAGGCGGCGGCGGGGGCCGGGCCCGCGCTCTTCGTGCCCTCGTTCCCGGCGCAGGCGGTCAGCGAGAGGGCGGCCACGAGTGCGGTGGCGGCGAGCGTGGTGGTGCGGAAGCGGTGGGTGCGCATGGCGGTGGTACTCCCCGTGTTCGGTGGTGCGGACGGTGCTGTGGATCGGTCGGTCCGAGCTTGTGGCGTGGCCGGTTCCGGACGCAACGCCCGGCGAACCATTGGGGATGCCGGAACGTCTACGCATACGGTGACCTGCGGGAATTCCGCGTCCCTGGAACGCCGTTCCGGGACGGACCAGGGAGGGGAACGCCGTCGTGGCGACGCCGGAGGCCGAGCATTTCGCGGCCCTGCTGAAGGAACTGAAGGGCCGTTCGGGGCGTAGCTACGGGGTGCTCGCCGGAAGACTGCACGTCAGCACGTCGACCCTGCACCGCTACTGCAACGGGGACGCGGTGCCCAACGAGTACGCCCCCGTCGAGCGGTTCGCCCGGCTCTGCGGCGCGAGCGGCGACGAGCTGGTGGAGGTGCACCGGCGGTGGATCGTGGCGGACGCGGCCCGGCGGAGGCCTCCGGGGGCGGCGGTGGGCGGGAGGGTCACGGAACCGGCCGCCCAGCAGCAGACCGCTCCGGAACCGGTCGCTCCGGTGTCTGCGGCCGAGCACGGGACCGGGACGGGTACGGGGACCGGGACCGGGCCCGGCGCTGTGCCTGGGCCCGTACCGGGGAGTGGGCCCGCGCCCACCCTCGTACCGGAGACCGGGCCCGCGCCTGTACCGGCAGCCGGGCGCGCGCCCGCGCCCGCTTCCGTACCGGAACCCGAGCCCGCGTCCGCGCCGGCCGCCCTCGTCACCGGCCCGCCGCCGCCCGCCGGTGACGGACGTGGCCGCCCGGCCCGCTGGTCCCGGCTCTCCCGGCGTACGCGGGTCCTGATCGCCGCCGCCGGGGTCGCCGCCCTCCTCGTGCCGACCGCCGTGGTCGCCGCCGATCTCGCCGGGTCGCGGTCCGGGGGTGCGGCCGCCGCTCCGGACCGGGGCGCACCGGAGGGGGACGCGCCCCTCGCGCCCCCGGACCGCACCCCGGCCACGCCCCCCTCCTCGCCGTCCCCGGGCTCCCCGTCCTCCCCGGGCGCTTCCCCGTCGTCGCTGTCCTCGTCCTCCGGTACGCCGTCGGCCGGGTCCTCGGAGAGCGGGGGCGGGCCCGCGAGTTCCGGTTCCGGTGGGGGAGGGGCGGAGGGCGGTGGTACGGGGCTCGGTGCGCCGCCCGCCGTCACCATCTCCTCGTACAACTGGGACGAGCCCTGCGGCCAGTTCTATCTGCTGGACCGGGGGCCCAAGGGGGTCTCCCCGCCTCCCCCGCCGCAGGACCGGCGGGCCTGGGCCGAGTCGTACGGCGGGGTCGACGCCGGGAACATGCTGCTCCAGCTGACCGTGCAGGGGACCTCGCGCGAGGCGGTCGTCCTGAAGGGCCTGTACGTGCGGGTGCTCTCCCGCAAGGCGCCGCTGCCCTGGTCGGCGTACCTCATGGGCAACGGCTGCGGCAGCGGCATCGCGCCGCAGACCTTCGCCTCCGACCTCGACACGCGGCACCCCATCATCACGCCCGTACCGGGGACGCAGGGCGACCGTTCGATCCCGGCCAGGCCCTTCCCGTTCAAGGTGACCTCCGAGGACGTGGAGGTCTTCAACCTGGACATGAAGGCCGTGGGGTACGACGTGACCTGGTACCTGGAGCTGAGGTGGAGCAGCGGCGGGCGTGAGGGGATGCTGCGGATCGACGACCACGGGAAGCCGTTCCGGACGAGCGGGATGCGGGGGCGCCCGGCGTACACGTACGGCAACGACGAGGTGAAGTGGGAGCCGTACGAAAGCGGTTGAGCCCTGGGTGCGGTCGGGTGCGGTCAGGTGCGCCGGTCGGCGGGCGGTCCGGGCGGTGGCCCGGTGGGAGGGTCCGGCCGCTGTCCATGGCAGCGGCCGGACCCCGTTCGGGTGCCCGTCCGGGCGTTCCTCATGCGGGGGACGCGCCCCAGCGGCGGAGGTCGAACGTGGGGTGCTGGGCGGCCGCGTTGGCGTCCCGCCAGATCCGCTGGACCGGCGCGTCGTCGTAGATCACGGCCGAACCGGACGCCTCGTACACCGCGTTGACCACCTCGCGGCACCGCGTCCCCGCGTACGCGATGTCCCGGCGCATCCGGGCCCGCTCCTCGGCCGTCCCGCCCGGGGTGCCGGAGACGGCGAGCGTCTCCAGGTCGGCCAGGAGCAGCGCCCGTGCGGTGTCGACGGTGGCGGTGAGCGCGGCCGTGTCCAGCCGGGCGCCGCCGCCCGGACCCGCCGAAGAGCCCGTGTAGGCGTCCAGGGCCGCCCGGGCCGTGCCCAGGAGGACGCCCGCGAGCGCCACCGTGCCGACGGCCGTGAACGCCATCCGGTACGGGGCCGTCCGGGGGCGGCCGTAGGGCGCGGGTGCGACGGGGTCCAGGGCGGTCAGCGGGAGCACGCGGTGGTCGGGGACGAGGAGTTCGGGGACCGTGAACGAGCGGCTGCCCGTGCCGCGCAGACCGCTCGTGTGCCAGTCGTCGATGGGGACCGTCCGCTCCTGCGGGATGAGGACGAGGTGGGGTTCCGGTTCGGCGCCCGGCGCGGGCGGGGCGCTCACCTCGGCGACGATCCACTCGGCGTGGTCGATGCCCGAGCAGAAGCGGCCCCACATCCCGCGCAGCAGATAGCCGCCCGGGACGCGCTGGGCGGGCGGGCCGGAGAGGCGGAGCTGGAGGGCGATCCGGCTGGAGGGGGCGGCGAAGACCTCCTGGCGGGCCTCCAGGGGGAACTGCGCCACGATCCAGGTGTTGCCGCCCATGACCGCGCGCAGCCAGCCGGCCGACGCGCAGCTCCGGGACAGCTCCTCAGTGGTGCGGAGCGCGGTGGCGAAGCCGTGTCCGCCGCCGCCCCAGACGCGCGGGGTCAGGACGTCGAAGAGGCGGGCGTCGTCCAGGAGGCGGACCGCCTCGGCGGGCAGGGTGCGCAGCCGGTCGGCCTCGGCCGCGTACGCCGCGAGCCGGCGCGCGACCGCGCGGGCGGCGGCCACCGCGTCGTCGTGGGAGAGGGCCGGACGGGGGTCGTCGTCGGTGGCGTACGGGAGGGGCGTGGCCGGTGGCCCGGACACGGCAGTGGCCGTGGCAGCGGTGGTGGCGGTGGCGGCTGCGGGGATGGTCGGTACGGGGACGGTGGGTGCGGTGGCTGTCGGTACGGGGGCGGTGGCGGCGGTCACGAGAAGCTCCAGGGGGGTGTGGGGCGGGCGTAGCCGTCGTGGGTGAAGTACGGGGAGAGCGCGGGGTCCTGGGGGAGCGCGGCCAGGTCGGTGATGACCGCGCGGGCGGGGACGCCGGCCGCGTGGAGCCGCTTGAGCCAGGTGGCGGTGGGCGCGGTGGCGAGTTCTGCGGGGGTCACCCCGGCCGCCGGGCCGACCGCGATCAGGCCGTCGGCGGTGGGGGCGACGAGACCGGCGGGCGCCGGAGGGGCCCCCGCCGGGTCGTCCAGGCCGCGCAGCAGGGGCCGCAGCAGCACCCGGGAGGCGCCGAGCAGGGAGGTGTCGACGCGCAGCCTGCCCGTCGCCGCCCCGGACTCCCGGGCGAGCAGGGCCGCCAGGACGGATTCGGCGGCGAGCTGGCCGCCCAGCAGGTCGAGCACGGTGACCAGGGAGGGGGCCGGGTTCCCGTCGGGGGTCCGTACGGTGTCGGCCACGCCCGACCACGCCTGGACCATGGGGTCGGTGCCCGGCGGGCGGGGGCCGTCGGGGGCGCGGTCCCAGGCGGAGGCCCAGGCGTGGACGAGGCCGGGGCGGGCGCGGGCCAGGTCCTCCTCGTCGAGCCGGAGCCGGGCCGCCTCGCCGGGGGCCCAGGTGTGCAGGAAGACGTCGGCCTCCGCCACGGTCTCCGCGACCGCCCGGCGGCCCGCCGCCGTACGGATGTCGATCTCGCGGACCTCCTTGCCCGCGTTGAGCGCCGCGAACCGGGCGGAGACCCCGCCCGCCAGGGGTGCCGCCCCGCGCGCGGGGTCGCCGCCCGGCTGCTCGATCCGGATCACGCGGGCCCCGAGCGCCCGCAGGACGGAGGTGGCCAGCGGGCCCTGGAGGTGGCGGGTGGACTCGACGACGGTGAGGCCGGTGAGGGGGAGCGGGAGGGAGCCGGGGCGGGCGGCGCGGCGGGGTGCGGGGTGCGGGGCGCCGGGGTCCCGGGGGAGTTCGCGCAGCTCCCAGGGGTCGTCGTCGTACCGTACGTCGCTGTCGGCGCGCCGGTCCGCGAGGGTGCGCAGGGCGCAGATGCCCATCCCGGTCCGCTCGGCGAGGAGCTGGAGGTCGGCGAAGCGGTGGCGGCCGGCGCTCTGGGCGAGGGTCGTGATCAGCGGGGAGGCGGCGCGGGCGGGCCGGGCGGAGAAGGCCCGCCAGCTGTTGGCGATGTCCTTGGCGGGGGCGCCGACCGCCCGCCAGAAGTCGCGCCAGGGCTGGACCGCCAGGGCCTCCACCTCGAACCGCACCCCGTCGGAGGAGGTGAACGGGGGGCGGGCGGCCCGGCGGTAGGGCGGGCTGGGGACCTCCTCGGGCTCCTCGCCGGCCGTCGCGGCGGCCACGTACGGCCCGAGCGAGAACAGGGCCGCCCGCACCACGCTGACGCGGGCCGAGCGGACGGGGGTGCCGCGCAGGCCGGAGAGGGCGGCGGCCAGCAGGGCCTGGGAGGCGGCGACTCCGCCGAGGGTGGAGAGGAGGTCGACGCCGAGGGGGCGCGGGCCGCCGTTGGCGCGGCCGTGGAGGGCCATGAGGCCGGTGGCCGCCTGGGCGGTGGTCTCGTCGAAGGGCGTCGGGTCGCCGGTGGGCCAGCCCCGCAGGGTGAGATCGGTGCCGGGGGCGGAGTGCGGTCCGCCGAGGCCGATGACGGTCTCCGGGCCGGGGGTGGCGTACCGGTCGCGGACCGGGCCCGTGCCGCCGCCGTGCCAGGGGCCCGAGCCGGGGCCGAACCGGGCGCCGAGCCGGGTGAGGTGGTCGCGGACGATCCCGGTGGCGGTGGCGAGAGAGGCGGGCGGGGCGGGCGGCAGGTGGATCAGGTGGCCGTCGAGCGGGAGGGTGTCGCCGGTGGTGAGCGGGGCGAGCGGTGGCGCGGACGTCAACGGGTCCTCCGGGAGGGTGGGTGTCCGGGGGCGGGGCGGCGCGTTTCGGACGACCGGAGACGAGCCGTTACTTAGGTTAGGCTAACCATACTCACCCCGGAGGCGAGGTGAAGGGTTTCGGCCGGATCGGGCCGCGTGGCGGGGGAGTTCGGGCCTCTCGGGCCTGTCCTGGGGGCCGAAGGCGTACGGGGGGCTGAGCCCGGCCCGTACCGAGGAGTACAGTCTCCGACGCCCTCACCAGCCCACCCCGGCGGGGCACCGCTCCGAACGGTCGGCGGCCCGCCCCTACCACCCCAGGTGACCGATGTCCGGTATAGCCGAAGCCTCCGAACAGGCCGAGCGGGATCCCAGCGACGGCGAGCGGAGCACGCCCGCGCGGACGCCGGAGGCGGCGCTCGACCCCGACGTCTGCGCGGAGCGCTCCCAACGGCTCAGACGCAGACTGGAGCGGCTGATCGGCATCGCCGCGACCGAGGGCAACGCGCTCCTCCCGCTCCGCAACGGCGACCAGATCTTCGGCGCGATGCTGAAGGCGATCCGCACCGCCGAGCACACCGTCGACATGATGACCTTCGTCTACTGGCGCGGCGACATCGCGCGGGAGTTCGCCGAGGCGCTCGCCGAGCGGGCCCGCGCCGGGGTGCGGGTGCGGCTGATGCTCGACGGCTTCGGCTCCCGGCTGATCGAGAAGGACCAGCTGGCCATGATGGACGAGGCCGGCGTGACGGTGGCCTGGTTCCGCAAGCCGCTCTACCTCTCGCCCCTCAAGCAGAACCACCGCTGCCACCGCAAGGTCCTCATCACCGACGAGACCACCGCGTTCACCGGCGGCGTCGGGATCGCCGAGGAGTGGTGCGGCGACGCGCGCAACGAGCACGAGTGGCGCGACACCCACGTCCAGGTCCGCGGACCCGCCGTCGACGGCCTGGCCGCCGCCTTCGCCCAGAACTGGGCCGAGTGCCAGGACGAGCTGTTCGACGAGCACGACCGGTTCGTCCCCAGCGACCAGCACGGCGACGCGGTCGTCCAGGTGGTGCGCGGCTCCTCCTCCTTCGGCTGGCAGGACATGCAGACCCTGATGCGGGTCGTCCTGGAGTCCGCCGAGGAGCGCATCCGCCTCACCACCGCCTACTTCGCCCCCGACGACTACTTCACCGCCCTGCTCTGCGCCGCCGCCCGGCGCGGGGTGGAGGTCGAGATCCTGCTGCCGGGGCCGCACACCGACAAGCGGGTCTGCCAGCTCGCCGGGCAGCGGCACTACGAGGAACTCACCGCGTGCGGGGTGAAGATCTACCAGTACCAGCCCACGATGATGCACACGAAGACGGTCACCGTGGACCGGGTCGCCTCGCTCATCGGCTCCACCAACTTCAACCGGCGCTCCCTCGAACACGACGAGGAGGTCATGCTCGCGGTCCTGGACTGCGACTTCACCGACGCGCTCGACGCCGACTTCGACGAGGACCGGGAGAAGAGCGTCCGCATCGAGCGCGGCCGGTGGAAGCGGCGCGATCTCGTCCAGCGGGCCAGGGAAGCGGCCGTCGTGCCCATCCGCCGGTTCCTCTGATCCCGCCGGACCCGGCCCATGGGGCGTGTGCCCGCGCCTTCACCGGGCAGGCGGTGAGCACGGCCGTCGTACGCCATTGGTCGTACGCCATTGAAGGGAAGGGCCCATGAGCGCCACCGCCGAGACCTCGCCGGCACCGTCCGCCGCGGTGATCACCGAGCCCCTGCCCGATCTCCAGCTCCAGCTGCTCATCCAGCTCCTGGACGAGGACCCGCGCGCCGGTCTGCCCATGACCCTCACCCACCCGGGCGGACTGCTGCACGGCGACGCGATCGGGCACGAGCAGTGGAAGGCCGAGTGGGCCAGGTCGCTGCGCCAGGTCGAGGGCGAGGGCGCCAACCTGCTCGCCGAGTTCCCGGAGACCGTCGACCAGGGCGTACGGGAACTGCGCGCGGAGGAGCACGCGTCGGGGGCGGCCCGGCTGCCCCGCTGGATCCACCTGCGGGACGTCACCCTCGTCTCCGGGGCCATGACGCCCGTCTCCCTGCCGCTGTGGCGCGGACGCCTCTCCGACGTGTCGGGGTGGGCGCTGGGCCGCCCGCAGTGACCTGACCCGTACGTACACGTCGGCCCCGGCACCCTCGCAGGTGCCGGGGCCGACGTACGTACGGCTGGTGGCGTCAGAGGCGGCCGGGGGTCCGGATGCCGAGCAGCTCCATGCCCCGGTGCAGGGTCCGGGCGGTGAGGTCCACCAGGAAGAGCCGGTTCTCGACCACCTCGGGCGCGTTGTCCGCGCTGAGCACCTGGCACTGGTCGTAGAACGTGGTCAGGTGGGACGCCAGCTGGTACAGATACGCGGCCAGCTTGTGCGGCTCGTAGCCGGACGCGACCTCCGCGAGCACCTCGCCGAACTGGTCCAGGTGCAGCCCGAGCGCCCGCTCGGCCGGGGCCAGCGCCAGCTCCGGGTGGGCGGCCGGGACCGCGTCGCCCGCCTTGCGCAGGATCGACTGGATCCGGGCGTAGGCGTACTGGAGGTAGACCGACGTGTCGCCGTTGAGCGACACCATCTGGTCCAGGTCGAACTTGTAGTCCCGCACGGCGGAGGTCGACAGGTCGGCGTACTTCACGGCGCCGATGCCGACGTACCGGCCGTTCTCCACGATCTCGTCCTCGGACAGGCCCACCTTCCCGGCCTTCTCCCGCACGACCGCGGTGGCCCGCTCGACCGCCTCGTCGAGCAGGTCCTCCAGCCGGACCGTCTCGCCCTCACGGGTCTTGAACGGCTTGCCGTCCTTGCCGAGGACCGTGCCGAAGGCGAGCTGCACGGCCTTGACGTCCTCGTTCAGCCAGCCCGCCCGGCGGGCCGTCTCGAAGACCATCTTGAAGTGCAGCGACTGCCGGGCGTCGACCACGTACAGCAGGGTGTCGGCCTTGAGGTTCCGCACCCGGTCGCGGATGGCGGAGAGGTCGGTGGCCGCGTAGCCGTAACCGCCGTTGGTCTTCTTCACGATGAGCGGGACCCGGTTGCCGTCCGGGCCCTTCACATCGTCGAAGAAGACGCAGAGCGCACCCTCGGAGCGGACTGCGACACCCGTCTCCTCCAGGATCCGGCAGGTCTCCTCCAGCATGTCGTTGTAGCCGGACTCACCGACGATGTCCGGGTCGCGGACCTCCATGTCGAGCTTGTCGAAGACGGAGTGGAAGTAGATCTTCGACTCGTCGACGAAGCCCTGCCACAGCTCCAGCGTCTGCGGGTCCCCGGCCTGGAGGGCCACCACCCGGTCCCGGGAGCGCGCCTTGAACTCCTCGTCGGCGTCGAACAGGGCGCGCGAGGCCTTGTAGACCCGGTTCAGCGTCGACATGGCGGCCTCGCCGTCGCTGGCGCCGCCCTCGTGCTTCAGGGCGCCCGGGTGCTCGATCAGATACTGGATGAGCATGCCGAACTGGGTGCCCCAGTCCCCGATGTGGTGGCGCCGGACGACGTCCTCGCCGGTGAACTCCAGGATCCGGACCATCGCGTCACCGATGACCGCCGACCGCAGGTGGCCGACGTGCATCTCCTTGGCCACGTTGGGCTGGGCGTAGTCGATGACGGTGGTGCCGGCGGCCGGGTCGACCGGGACGCCGAGGCGGCCCTCGGGGTCGGCGGCGCGGGCGGCCAGCGTCTCGACGATCGCCCGGTCCGCGAGGGTGATGTTGAGGAAGCCGGGGCCGGAGACCTCGATGTCCTTGATCAGCTCACCCGCCGGGAGGGCGGCGGTGACCCGGCCGGCCAGCTCCCGGGGGTTGCCCTTGAGCTTCTTGGCGAGCGCCAGGATGCCGTTGGCCTGGAAGTCGGCCCGGTCGCTTCGGCGCAGCAGCGGGTCCGCGGTGCCGGCATCCGGCAGGGCTGCCGTCAGGGCGTCCGCCAGCTGCTGCTGGAGCGTGGAAGCGAGGGAGGGGACCGAGCCGTGCTCAGGCATGGGACGGGCTGCCGTTTCCGTAGGGGTACAGGGGATTCGGTCCAGTATCCCACGGGGTGCAAAGCCGTTTTCGCGCTACGGGGGGTAGCTGGGAGAATGGTCGGTAACCCACTGGGAACCGACAGACGAGAGAAGGACGTGCCGACCGTGGCCGAGAGTCAGACCAGCACCGAGACCGACTGGGTCTCCCGCTTCGCGGACGATGTCATCGCCGAATCGGAGCGTCGTGCGCCTGGCAAACCGGTCGTCGTCGCCTCGGGCCTCTCCCCCTCGGGCCCGATCCACCTCGGCAACCTCCGCGAGGTCATGACCCCGCACCTGGTCGCGGATGAGATCCGGCGCCGCGGGTACACCGTGCGCCACCTGATCTCCTGGGACGACTACGACCGCTACCGCAAGGTCCCGAACGGCGTCCCGGGCGTGGACGAGTCCTGGGCCGAGCACATCGGCAAGCCGCTGACCTCGGTGCCCGCCCCGGCCGGATCGGCGTATCCGAACTGGGCCGAGCACTTCAAGGCCGCCATGTCGGCCGCCCTGGACGAGCTGGGCGTCGAGTACGACGGGATCAGCCAGACGGAGCAGTACACCGCCGGGACCTACCGCGAGCAGATCCTGCACGCGATGAAGCACCGCGCCGACATCGACGCCGTCCTCGACCGCTACCGGACCAAGAAGGACCCGGCGGCGGCCAAGGGCGGCAGGAAGCCGCAGCAGAAGAAGGTCGACGAGGCCGAGCTGGAGGCCGCCGAGGGCTCCGGCGCCGCCGCCGAGGACGACGGCAGCGGCAACAGCGCCGGCTACTTCCCGTACAAGCCCTACTGCGGCAACTGCGAGAAGGACCTCACCGTCGTCACCTCCTACGACGACGACACCACCGAGCTGAACTACACCTGCTCGGCCTGCGGCTTCGCCGAGACGGTCCGGCTGAGCGAGTTCAACCGCGGCAAGCTGGTCTGGAAGGTCGACTGGCCGATGCGCTGGGCGTACGAGGGCGTGATCTTCGAGCCCAGCGGCGTCGACCACTCCTCGCCCGGCTCCTCCTTCGTCGTCGGCGGCCAGATCGTCCGCGAGGTCTTCGACGGCGTGCAGCCCATCGGGCCCATGTACGCCTTCGTCGGCATCTCCGGCATGGCCAAGATGTCCTCCAGCAAGGGCGGGGTCCCCACCCCGGCCGACGCGCTGGAGATCATGGAGGCGCCGCTGCTGCGCTGGCTCTACGCGCGCCGCAAGCCCAACCAGTCGTTCAAGATCGCCTTCGACCAGGAGATCCAGCGGCTGTACGACGAGTGGGACTCGCTGGTCCGCAAGGTCGAGGACGGCACGGTGCTCCCCGCCGACGCCGCCGCGTACGCGCGGGCCGTCCGCACGGCGGCCGGGGAGCTTCCGGGCACCCCGCGCCCCCTCCCGTACCGGACGCTCGCCTCGGTCGCGGACATCACGGCCGGCGCCGAGGACCAGACGCTGCGCATCCTGACCGAGCTGGACCCGGAGAACCCGCTGACCTCGCTGGACGAGGCGCGTCCGCGGCTCGACCGGGCCGAGAACTGGATCACCACCCAGGTCCCGGCCGAGGCCCGCACCATCGTCCGCGACGAGCCCGACAAGGAGCTGCTGGGCTCGCTCGACGACCAGGGCCGCGACTCGCTGCGCCTCCTCCTGGAGGGGCTGGACACGCACTGGTCCCTGGACGGGCTCACCACGCTCGTCTACGGCGTGCCGAAGGTGCTGGCGGGGCTGGAGCCGGACGCCAAGCCGACGCCCGAGCTGAAGGCCGCCCAGCGGTCGTTCTTCGTGCTGCTCTACCGCCTGCTCGTCAGCCGTGACACCGGGCCGCGGCTGCCCACGCTGCTGCTCGCGGTGGGGGCGGACCGGGTGCGCAGGCTGCTGGGCGCGTAGGACCCCGCCGTACGTGCGAAGGGCCGCCGCCCGGGATCCCCTCCCGGGCGGCGGCCCTTCGCCGTGCGGTGCTTGTGGTGTCAGCCCGCCGCGGCCTCGTCCTCGTCGACGAAGGTCCGCAGCCAGGAGCGGAACTCCGGCCCCAGGTCCTCGCGTTCGCAGGCGAGCCGGACAATGGCGCGCAGGTAGTCGCCCCGGTCGCCGGTGTCGTAGCGGCGGCCCTTGAAGACGACGCCGTGCACCGGGCCGCCGATCTTCTCGTCCGCGGCGAGCGCCTGGAGGGCGTCGGTGAGCTGGATCTCGCCGCCGCGCCCCGGCTCGGTCTGCCGCAGCACGTCGAAGACGGCCGGGTCCAGGACGTACCGGCCGATGACCGCGTAGTTGGACGGCGCGTCGGCCGGGTCCGGCTTCTCGACCAGGTCGGTGACCTTGACGACGTCGCCGTCCTCGGTGGTCTCCACGGCGGCGCAGCCGTACAGGTGGATCTGGGAGGGCTCGACCTCCATGAGCGCGACGACGCTGCCGCCGTGCCGCTCCTGGACCTCGATCATGCGGGCCAGCAGCGGGTCGCGCGGGTCTATGAGGTCGTCGCCCAGCAGCACGGCGAAGGGCTGGTCGCCGACGTGCGGGGCGGCGCACAGCACGGCGTGACCGAGGCCCCTGGGGTCGCCCTGGCGCACGTAGTGCGTGGTCGCCAGCGAGCTGGACTCCTGCACCCGTGCGAGCCGGTCGGCGTCGCCCTTCTTCTGGAGGGCCGACTCCAGCTCGTAGTTGCGGTCGAAGTGGTCCTCCAGGGCGCGCTTGTTGCGGCCCGTGATCAGGAGGACGTCCTCCAGACCGGCGGAAGCGGCCTCCTCGACCACGTACTGGATCGCCGGCTTGTCGACGACCGGCAGCATCTCCTTCGGGGTCGCTTTCGTGGCCGGCAGGAACCGGGTGCCCAGGCCCGCGGCAGGGATGACGGCCTTGGTGATGCTGGTGTGCATGATGTGGATTCCCCGAGGTGTGGTGGAGATGGGCGCGCACCACGGCGCCGCCGTAGCCGAGCGGCATCCATGGTGCGCGTGGGAGGGTCGGTCAGGTGGTGACGCGGTCGCCGCTCGCCTGTGCCGGGATGAGCACGGCGGCCCCGACCGCCTCCGGCGCGGGTGCGGGGGTGCGCTGGTCGAGGGGGATGACCGCCGGGGTGGCGTCCTGCCCCAGGAAGACCTTGCGTACGACACGCTCGGCGGCGTGGCCGTCGTCGAACTGGACGAAGCGCTTCCGGAACGCGGCGCGCAGCTCGGTGGACCGCTCGTCCTTCCAGGCGCCGCTGCGGAAGACCTCGATGAGCTGGTCCTCGTCGGTCGCCGTGGCGCCCGGGGTCTGCCCCGGCTCCTGGGAGAGCAGGTCGAAGTAGACGCCGCGGGCCTGGCTGTAGACCTCCCAGTCGTCCACGTAGGCGACGATGGGCCGGTCCAGGCAGGCGTAGTCGAACATGATCGACGAGTAGTCCGTGATCAGCGCGTCGGCGGCCAGGCAGAGATCCTCCACCACCGGGTACGCGGACACGTCCTTGATCAGACCGCGGTCCTGGAGGGCCTGGAGCTGCGGGTCGGCGTTGTGGAGGTAGTGCGCGCGCACGAGGAGGACGTGGTCGGGGCCGAGTTCACGGCTCATCCGCTCCAGGTCGATCCGGGGCACGAAGCCCTTCTGGTAGTCGCGCACCGTCGGGCAGTACAGCAGGGCGGTCCGGCCCTCCTCGATCCCCAGCTCGGCGCGGATGCGCGCGACGTCCTCGGCGGTCGCCCGGAAGTAGACGTCGTTGCGCGGGTAGCCGGAGTCGATCGGCTCGAAGGCGCAGGGGTAGACGCGCTCCCAGATCTCCGTCGAGTACTGGTTGGCGGAGAGGCTGTAGTCCCAGCGGTCCACCCGTTCGAGCATCTTGCGGAAGCTCATGCCCTTCGCGGCGGCGGGGAACCGCTGCTGGTCGATGCCCATCTGCTTCAGCGGCGTGCCGTGGTGGGTCTGCAGGTGGACCTGCCCCGGCCGCTTGACGACCTCGTTGGTGAAGTTGGCGTTGTTGACGAAGTACTTGGCCCGGGCGATGACCTCCCAGTAGCGGGGCGAACGCTCCACCACGTGGTCGACCCCCGCGGGCACGTTCTTCTCCTCGCCCGGGCGCACGATCCATACGCCGTGGATGTGCGGGGCGAGCTCCTTGGCCTTCTCGAAGATCGCGGCGGGGTTGCAGGTGACGCCGCGGTTCCAGTAGGCGCTGTAGACCGCGAGGTTCTCGTCGATCGGGCGGCGCAGGTGCATCTGGTAGAGCTGGTCGTACGCCTTCCGGCCCAGCCGGGTCCTGACCTTGGCGGCCCGCTTGCGCAGCTTCGTCCGGGCGGTGCCAGCGAAGACGGCAGCCGCGTACGCGGAGTAGGAGCCGCGCTCCAGGAGATCGAACCGCAGCCCGGTCCCGCCCTGGGGCTTCTTGAAGCCGACGGGCTTGAACCGCTTGTACTGCTCCGACGCCCGCTTGAAGAAGGCGGGGCGGTCCTGGGGAAGGACGCGGTTCTCGCGGGCGAGGGTGAACAGGAAGTGGTTGGCCATGCGCTGGAACAGCAGTGCGCGTACGGGTTCGAGGTGCGGCCGCTCGTCGAGGAAGTCGAAGAGGCGGGCGTACTGCTCGAAGATCCCGAAGTGCTCGCGCCCCGGGGTCCGCATCGAGTTGCCCTGGCGCCGCTGCCGGTACCGCACGCAGACGTGGTCCAGGCCCGCGACGGTCTCCGCGGTGAGCATGGTCTTGTAGACCATCAGCGCGTCTTCGTAGATGCCGTCGGTGAAGGTGAACCCGTTGCCGACGTAGAACTCGCGGCGGTACACCCGGTTCCACACCACGGCGAACATCGTGAGGTACTCGGGCCGCTCCAGGGCCGTGAACACGTCGGTTCCCGCCGAGGCGAGCAGCTCGCCGGCGGCACTGACCTGCACACGGTTCGTCCAGTACGTACGGACGTGGTCGAGGAGCAGGATGTCCGGGTCCCCGACCCGCTCCAGCCGGTCGGCGACGGCCTGCAGGGCGCCCTCGGCCAGGGTGTCGTCACTGTCCAGGAAGAACAGGTAGTCCCCGGACGCACGCTGGACACCGAGATCGCGGGCCTTGCCTATGCCCCGGTTCTCGTCGAGGTGGACGGGGCGCACCCGGCTGTCCCGTGCCGCGTATTCGTCGAGTATGCGCCCACAGGAATCCGGGGAGTGGTCATCGACGGCGATGATCTCGAAGTCGGTGAACGACTGCTCCAGGATGGAGTCCAGACACGCGCGCAGGTAACCCTGAACCCGGTACACAGGAACGACAAGGCTTATCCGGGGGTTCGCCGGGTTCTGCGTGTGACTCATGCGTGGGGCTTCCTTGGGAGTGGGGGGAGCCGCACACGACTCCGCACCTCATATAAGCACATAAGCTATATAGGGCTATTACGGGGTTACAGGGTGCAGAAGGAGTGGCCCCCTTCCGGGATTCGGCCGATATGGCCTGGTGAAGGGCGCAGCCGACACCAATTACTTGACCCGCGTGCCCGCGGGATGGTTGCACGCGCTTGATGAACGTGATGTACACCATGCTAATCAAGGGTGTCGCCCGGGTGGCGCACGGCCGTACGTCAGCGGTACGCCACCGTGTGCGCCGGCCGTACCTCAGGCGCTCTGGTCGGCCGTCGCCTGCGCCGGGACGTACGCCTTCCTGAACTCCGGCATCAGACGCTGGAGAAGCTCGGTCGAGCGGGGGTGCCGTACGTTGCGGGTGTCCGCGAGGTGGATGTCCAGGATCTCCACGCTCGGGTACTGACCCTCCTGGTCCGTGTACGAGGTGAACACCTCGAAGGCCAGATCGGCGTACTCCGCGTCCTCCTGCGGCCACTCCTCCAACTGCGGGGCCTCCTCGGGCCCGGGGTCCGGGACGCGGGCCGCCTCGGGCGCCTGCGCGCTGACCTGGGGCCGCTCCTCCTGGACCCGGGGCCGCTCCTCCTGGCGGGGATGCGGGACCGCGCCGATCGTGCCGACGTCACCGAGCGGGCGGGTGCGGCCGGGGCCCAGGGGGACGGCGGCGGGCGTGGGCTCCAGGCCCTCGGTGTACTCCGGGTCGTACGCGCTGGAGTGCGGGCCCTCCGGCAGCTTCTGGGCGGCGAACCAGGGGCTTTCATGGGTGGGCGGTGCCTGGGGGGTCTCCGGGACCTGTGAGGATTCCGGGGCGACCGGGACCCCTGGGGCGGCGGGGGCTTGGGCGGTCTGCTCGGCGGGGTGGTGCTGCTGTTGCTGGGGTGCCTGCTTCTGGAGCGACGGGGGCTGCTGCTGCTCCGCCTGGGCCTGCGGACCCGGCTGCGGCTGGGCCTGGATCTGCCCCTGCTGTTCCCGTTCCCGCTCCTGATCCTGCCCGGGGTCGTACGACAGCTCCGGCCGCTCCGGCAGTCCGGCCTTCGGGGCGGGCGGCAGCAGAGCAGGTTCGATACCGGCGGCGGCGAGCCCGGCCGGGGCGGTCTCGGCGAGCGGGACGCCGTACTTCGCCAGCCGCAGCGGCATCATCGACTCGACCGGGGCCTTGCGGCGCCAGTTGCGGCCGAACCGGGCCTGGAGGCGCGCCTGGTAGATCAGCCGCTCCTGTTCGAGCTTGATGACCTGCTCGTAACTGCGCAGCTCCCACAGCTTCATGCGCCGCCACAGCTTGAACGTCGGTACGGGGGAGAGCAGCCAGCGGGTGAGGCGCACGCCCTCCATGTGCTTGTCCGCCGTGATGTCCGCGATCCGGCCCACCGCGTGGCGGGCGGCCTCCACGGAGACGACGAACAGGACCGGGATCACCGCGTGCATCGCGGTGCCGAGCGGATCGGGCCAGGAGGCGGCCCCGTTGAACGCGATGGTCGCGGCGGTCAGCAGCCACGCGGTCTGGCGCAGCAGCGGGAACGGGATCCGCATCCAGGTGAGCAGGAGGTCCAGGGCGAGCAGGACGCAGATGCCCGCGTCGATGCCGATCGGGAAGACCAGGGAGAACTGGCCGAACCCCTTGGCCTCGGCCAGCTCGCGCACGGCCGCGTAGGAGCCCGCGAACCCGATCGCCGCGATGATCACCGCACCGGCGACGACGATCCCGATGAGTATCCGGTGCGTGCGTGTCAGCGGTATGGCGGCCACCGGCGCTCCCCTCCCCGACTTCTTCTCTCCCGGACCGGCATCCATGTCCGGCGCTGGCACAGCCTGGCACATGTGTGCGAGTTCCGTTGCGCGGGGAGGGGGAGGCCCGGCCCTCGGCGGAGGGTCGGGCTCCGGAAGAACGCCGTACGGCCTGGGAGTTCGGCCGGCCGGGCCCGCTCAGGTCACGACTTGGGCGTGGCCTCGGCGTCGTCCTTCTTCGCGTCCTTGTCGCCGTCCGACTTCTCGTCCTTCTTCTCGTCGGACTTGCCGTCCGACGGGCCGTCGGACTTCGAGGCCTCGGCGGTCCTGCCGACCGCGGCGACCGCTTCCTTCGCCGCCTTCTGGGCGTCCTTGAGGATGTCGGCGGCGGACGGGGTCTTCGCCCCCGCGAAGCCCGCGCCGTTGTACGTCAGGGTGACGACGACATTGCCCGTACGGGCGACGACCGTGCTGTTCTCGAACTTCTCGTCCGACTTGTCGAGGCCGTACGTGATCGCCGTCGCCTCGTCGCCGATGCCGGCGGCGTCGGCGGTGGCGACCTTCTGCGCGCCCTCGGTCGCCTTCTCCTTGGCGACCTGCTTCGTGTAGTCCTCGGCGGCGCGGTCGGCCCCGCTGCCCAGGGACTGGTCGGAGTCGAAGCGGGTGAGGGCGACGGAGAGCCAGCGGTACTGCGAGCCCTTGACGCCGTTGTCCTTGAGACCGTTCCACGAGCAGCTGCCGCGCACCGAGAGATCGCTGGAGCGGCCCGCCGTGCCGCCCTTCTTCTTGGCGTCGGGCACCAGGTCCTCGATCGTGCCCTTCCCGATCGAGGAGCAGGGGTCGGGCAGGTCACCGAACTTCGCCGGCTCGACCGCGGGCTTCGTCGGTTCGGTGGAGGCGGCGCCGGACGACGAGGAGTCCGCACTCTTCTTGGCGTCGGACCCGGAGCCGGAGCCGGAGTCCGAAGAGCAGCCGACGGCGACGAGCATCACCGGAACGGCGGCGCAGGCGAGGATGCGGGACAGGCGCGGAGCTGAACGGTGCATGGTTCCTTCACTCGGATGGCACGGAGGTCTCGGTCGTGGAGGCTCGGTCGGTACGTCTGTGTCGGCATACATGTGGGGGTAGGTGTCTGCGTCGGTACCTCTCTGCCGGTACGTCTGCAGGGGAGCCACGTTACGACGGACGACGGTTTCCCGGCGCCCCGGTCACCGAGGGCCTCCGGCTCCGCGGAGCGGCTCTACCCGCTGATCGCCTCGGCCAGCTTCCGGGCCAGTGACCGGGCCTTTTCCTGCAGTTCCCTGCTGTCGGGCACCTTGGTGACGAGGGCCGGCTGCTCCCCGTACCGGACCGTCACGAGCACGTTCGATGTGCGGAATACCACGCTCACCGTGCGGTGCTGTGCGGTGGAACCTGCCCGAGTGAGGAGATCGTCCAGAAATGCGGCATCTCCGAGTCCGTCGAGCACTCGCGGCCGCAGGTCCTCGTCACCGCTGCCGGAGGGGCCCGGGGCGCCGGAGGTGGAGGTGGACGGGGAGGGCGGGGCGGAAGAGGAGGAGGAAGACGAAGAGGCGGAGGGGTCCGTCGCGTCCTGGTCGTCACCGGGCTTCGGTGTCCCCTTCTCCCCTCCTCCCGCGCTCGCCGTCGCGCCCTTGCCCTTCTCCGGGGTGCCGCCGCCCGTCCCCGGCAGTTCGGCCGCGTTCTCCTTCTTCACGTACAGGGCGCGGGCGCGGTCCTCGTCGCTGACGGCGGGGTCGTACGACACGACGCGCTCGAAGTCGATCGTCAGGTTGCGGGAGGAGTCCGGCGCGGTGGACTTCCAGCTGCAGCCGACCTTGCGGTCGGTGTCGTACGTGATGGTCGCCGCCCCCCGCAACGCCTTCTCCTGCTGCTGCCGGGAGAGCTGGGCGATGCCCGGCAGCAGGTCCTTGAGCGTGGCGTCCGGCACGGCCCGGCAGGGTGCGGGCAGGGTGCGGTACTTGCCCGGGGGTGCGGTGGTCACGGCGGGGTTGCCCGGCTTGCTGTCGGCGTCGCTCGCGCCGCCGCCGGAGCCGGCACTGCAGCCGACCGCGAGCGCCGCGAGGAGTGCGACGCCGGGTACGTAGGCCATGTGTCGCACCGTCCCAGGCTCCCTTCGGTACGGAAAAACGTGTTGCCGCCGAGAGGCGGCCGATGGACACAATGTGTATCGCACGCGCCGCTGTGAATGCCGGTCGGCCGACTTGTTTGCCGACCTTGGCACCGGTTTTGCGCTTTCAGTCTTTTCGGGGGAATCGCGGGGGAATCGAGGAGCTATGTCGTACGTAGAGGTGCCGGGGGCGAAGGTCCCCATCCGGATGTGGACCGATCCGGCGTCCGTCGAGGACGTGGCGATGCAGCAGCTGAGGAACGTCTCCACGCTGCCGTGGATCAAGGGTCTCGCCGTCATGCCGGACGTCCACTTCGGCAAGGGGGCCACGGTCGGTTCGGTGATCGCGATGCAGGGCGCGGTCTGCCCGGCCGCGGTCGGGGTCGACATCGGCTGCGGGATGTCCGCGGTCAGGACGTCCCTGACGGCGAACGATCTTCCCGGCGACCTGTCACGGCTGCGCTCCAAGATCGAGCAGGCCATTCCGGTGGGCCGCGGGATGCACGACGAGACCGTGGACCCGGGACGGCTGCACGGGTTCCCGACGGCGGGGTGGGACGACTTCTGGGGGCGGTTCGACGGGATCGCGGAAGCGGTCAGGTTCCGTCAGGAACGTGCCACGAAGCAGATGGGAACGCTCGGATCGGGCAACCACATGATCGAGTTCTGTCTCGACAGTGACGGGAGCGTGTGGCTGATGCTGCACTCCGGTTCCCGGAACATCGGCAAGGAACTGGCCGAGCACCACATCGGGATCGCGCAGAAGCTGCCGCACAACCAGGGCGTCATCGACCGGGACCTGGCGGTGTTCATCTCGGACACTCCGCAGATGGCCGACTACCGGAACGATCTGTACTGGGCTCAGGAGTACGCCAAGTACAACCGCGCGATCATGATGGCGCTCTTCAAGGACGTGGTCCGCAGGGAGTTCAAGAAGGCGAAGCCGGTCTTCGAGCAGGAGATCTCCTGCCACCACAACTACGTGGCTGAGGAGCGGTACGACGGCGCCGACCTGCTGGTCACCCGTAAGGGAGCGATCCGCGCGGGCTCCGGTGAGTACGGCATCATCCCCGGCTCGATGGGCACCAGCTCGTACATCGTCAAGGGTCTCGGCAACGAGAAGGCGTTCAACTCGGCCTCCCACGGAGCCGGTCGCCGGATGAGCCGGAACGCGGCCAAGCGCCGCTTCACCGTGCGGGACCTGGAGGAGCAGACGCGGGGCGTGGAGTGCCGCAAGGACTCCGGCGTCCTGGACGAGATCCCGGCCGCGTACAAGCCGATCGAGCAGGTCATGGAGCAGCAGCGCGACCTGGTCGAGGTGGTCGCGAAGCTCAAGCAGGTCATCTGCATCAAGGGGTGAGCTACTGAGGCGCTGCGGTGAGGGGCCCGTCGTCGTGGGGCGGCGGGCCCCTCACCGCCCTTCCAGGCGTCTACAGGGCGGTTCCCTCACCGTCCTCCAGGGCGTCTACGGGCTGGGCGGCAGGTCCTCGGGGCGCCGGACCTGTCCGGTCCTGAGCCGCCAGAGACGTACCGAACAGGAGGCCTCACTGCGGCCCAGCTCGGCGGCTGCCGCGTTGGTGTCCTCCGAATTCAGCAGAGTGCGGTCCTCCCATGGCTTCCAGCGGCGGCCCGGCGGACGGACACGCATGGTCGCGGGACGCTCTCAGGAGGCCAGGGACGCGGCCGCCGTGCTCTTGCGGGCGAGGGAGAGGCAGTCCGGGTAGTAGAGGTGCGCGGCCAGCTGGACCGCCGCCTCCTTCGCGTAGACGACGTTGTAGACCCCGTCGCGGGTGTTGCGCCCGATCCGGCGTGCGGTTCCCGTGACCGCTTTGGCGTACCGGCAGAGGTAGGCGCCGACGGCGGCGCTCGCGGTGGTCAGCGAGACGAACGGCAGCCCCTGTCCCGTGTAGCCGATGGATCCGTCCGCGTCGACGATTCCGCGCAGATAGTCGCGGCGGGAGAACTCCACCCGAGGTGGGGTGATCCTCTTCGACTTCCGGCCGTAGGGGAGCCCCAGATCGTTGACCTTTGCCCTGGCCTCCCGATCGCAGAGAGTCCAGACGGCGGAGTGGTGCCGCTCCGCGAAATTCGTGGACCGTACGCGCTCGGTGATGCTGCTGTTGTACGGAGTCAGCTGCTGGAACTCGCGGAGGATGGCGATGTCCCGCACGTTGATCTCGACGGAGAGACGGCCTTTGTGCCCGGTGCCTGACGCGAGATGCCCGTCGGCCTGGAGGAAGCCGAACATGTAGGCGTAACGCGGATCTTCGAGATCCATGAAGGCCGGGACAGGGCGCGGCGTCGGTGAGCCTGCTGACGCGG
Organism: Streptomyces araujoniae; assembly: GCF_050871195.1. Classification (NCBI taxonomy): domain Bacteria; kingdom Bacillati; phylum Actinomycetota; class Actinomycetes; order Kitasatosporales; family Streptomycetaceae; genus Streptomyces; species Streptomyces araujoniae. The sequence goes on along the minus strand of NZ_CP194070.1, from coordinate 3,251,699 downwards.
ATGGTGGGGGTGGGGCGGGTGCGAGAGCGCCGATGTCGAAGAGCGCGGGCGCGTTAGGGTCGTGTCCAGCCACGGGGAAGCCCTACTTCCTTGGTGGTGAGGCCCTCGGCCGGGACGGGAATCCTGGCCGGGGGCTGCTCTGCGTTCGTTGCGAACGACCCTAGGCAGCGGTTTCGGCGACCGGGCGGGTGATCGACGCTGATCACCCGTACGAGTGGCCGACAGGGTTGCGTGGCAGGGGCGGGACGCCTCAGAGCACGCGGTGGACCTTCGAGTTGGAGGCCTGGGCGCGGGGGCGGACCACCAGGAGGTCGATGTTGACGTGGCTGGGGCGGGTGACGGCCCAGCCGATCGTGTCGGCCACGTCCTCGGCGGTGAGGGGGGCGTCCACGCCCGCGTAGACCTTGGCGGCCTTCTCGGTGTCGCCGCGGAAGCGGGTGGTGGCGAACTCCTCGGTCTTGACCATGCCGGGGGCCACCTCGATCACGCGGACCGGGGTGCCGACGATCTCCAGGCGCAGGGTCTCGGCCAGGACGTGTTCGCCGTGCTTGGCGGCCACGTAGCCGCCGCCGCCCTCGTAGGAGGAGAGTGCGGCGGTGGAGGAGAGGATCACGACGGTGCCGTCGCCGCTCGCGGTCAGGGCGGGGAGCAGGGCCTGGGTGACGTTGAGGGTGCCGATGACGTTGGTCTCGTACATCCGGCGCCAGTCGTCCGGGTCGCCGGTCGCCACCGGGTCCGCGCCCAGTGCGCCGCCCGCGTTGTTGACGAGGAGGGCCAGCGAGCGGAAGGCGGTGGCGAACTCGTCGACGGCCGCGCGGTCGGTGACGTCGAGGGTATAGGCCGTCGCCTCGTGGCCGGCCTCGACGATTTCGGCGGCGAGCGCCTCGATGCGGTCCTTGCGGCGCGCGGTGAGGACGACCCGGAAGCCGGCCGCGGCCAGCGTGCGGGCGGTCGCGGCGCCGATGCCGCTGCTCGCGCCGGTGACGACGGCGATGGGGGTGGCGGTCATGGCGATCTCCTCGGGCAGTTGATCGGTAACGGGAAAAGGATAGGCAGCCGTTGCCCGCCCGGTCTGCCCCGCCTCCACGGAGCGGACGGAGCGGGGCGGAGTGGGCGGGGCGGGGCGGGCCGCACCGGGGCGGGGGCTCCGCCGTGGGCTGTGCGGGTGGGGGAGAGCGCGTCGGACTCGTCTTTTAATAGGGTTAATCGCCCTTGTCGGTATCTTCCGGCCATGGGACTGACGCGTAGAGGACTGCTGATGCCGTTGTCCGCCGCCGCGGCGATGGCGGCGACGATGACCGTACTGGTGGCGGCCGCCGTGCCCGAGGCCGCCGCCTCACCCGAGACCCGCCGCGAGGCCCCGGCCGGCCGTGCGGCCCCGGGTGCCCCTGTCGCCCCGGGTGCCCCTGTTGCCCCGGCCGCGGAAGCCGTGCCGGTCGGGGACGTCGCTCCGGCTGCCGGATCGGTGGACGCCGTACCCGCCGCTCCCGCTCCGGCTCCCGCGGCGGATCTCACCCACCACGGGTACGTCTCCGTCGGGGGCGATCACGTCGCGATCCGCATCCGGAGCGAGAACCTGGGCCCCTCCGACGTCGCCGCCTCGACCGTACGGCTGCGCTTCTCCGAGCCGCTGGCCGTGCGCCAGGAACTGCCGCACGGCTGCCTCCGGAGCGGCCGGGCCACCGTGCTCTGCGAGACCGGCGCGCTGCGGTCCCGTGGCGGGGCCCGGCAGACCGCGCTCGACCTGCGGCTGGCGGGCGGCCACGACGAGGTCGTCGTACGGCTCGACACCGTCTGGAACGGCGGGGTGCGGGACGCCGACCGCACGAACGACGCGCACGAGGTGCTCGCGCCCGCCACGGGAGATGCGTACGCCTTCTGAACCGGTGATCATGGTGCGGTGATCGTCGAACGCGCGTATGCCCATGTGGATTCCCCCGATCCGGGGGAGTGGCCCTGGTCGGTGCCGTGTGTACGGCAGTTCCTCGGCGAGGGGCTGCGGTTCGAGGCCCCGGTGACCTTTCTCGTCGGGGAGAACGGTTCCGGAAAGTCCACGCTGGTGGAGGCGCTGGCGGAGGGGTTCGGGCTGGACAGCTACGGCGGCTCGGCCGACTGGAAGTACGCGACCTCGCGGGGCAAGTCCCTCCTCGGCGAACGCGTCCGCTTCGACGCCGCGCCCCGGGGCCGGCGCATGGCCTACAGCCGGTCCGCGCGCAAGGGGTTCTTCCTCCGGGCGGAGACCGCCCTCGACGCGCTGGAGCGGGAGAGCCTGGCACCGGACACCCGCAGCCACGGCGAGGGGTTCCTCGCCGCCTTCCGGGAGAAGTTCGTGGTGCCGGGGCTGTACGTCATGGACGAGCCGGAGGCCGCGCTCTCCTTTGCCTCCTGCCTCGAACTCCTGGGACACATCGACCAGTTGGTGAAGGCGGGCGGCCAGGTGGTGTGCGCCACCCACTCACCGCTGCTGACCGCGCTGCCGGGCGCGGACATCGTGCAGGTGGGAGAGGACGGGATGGAGCGGGTGCGGTGGGCGGACCTGGAACTCGTCGACCACTGGCGCCGCTATCTGGCCGACCCGCAGGCGTACCTCCGCCACGTCCTGGGCTGACCGGCGGCCAGGCGCACCTCCGCCGCGCCCTGGGCCGGCCGACCCGCAGGCGTACCCCCGCCCTGCCCTGGACTGACAGCCGCCCAGCCGCACCCGCCGCACCGTCCTACGTCTGCGCCGCCGCGCCGCCGAACTCCCGTACCGCCTCCGCGACGATCGCCTCCAGATGGCCGTGGTGTGCGCCCCGCCAGTACACCCGGTCGCACGCCGTGCACTGGGCGAACACGTCGTACGCCTGTTGCGTGCCGTGTTCCAGCAGATCGCTCACCGCGTCCTTGTCGGCCCGGGCCAGCGTGCCGTTGCAGGCCGTGCAGCGGGTCCACGGGGCGAGGGCCGGGGCGAAGCGGCCGAGGACGTCCCGCAGCTGCTCCTGGGGGCGGTCGCTGTAGACGTACGCCCCCGCCCAGATCTCCCGCCGGCGCAGCAGCCCGCGGTCCCGGGAGAGCAGGACGCGCCGCTCCCGCGCGGAGAGGGCGGCGAGCGCGGGGTCCCCGATGTCCTCGCTCTCGTACGCCGTGTCCAGGCCCAGCAGCCGCAACCGGCGGGCCAGCGTGCCGAGATGGACGTCCAGGAGGAAGCGGAGCGGGGCGCCGGGGACCCCCTGGGGGCGCTCGACCGCGGTGACGTCGACGTGCTCGCCCGGTCCCGGGATGTGCGAGCGGTCCGCCGGGGCGCCGTCCACCAGGAGCGTGCCGGCCTCGGTGAGCGGGATGCCGAGGGACTCGATGACATGGCCGAGGGTGGAGGCGCCGTCGGTGGTGAGCGGCGTGCGGCCCGCGCGACGCTCATGGGGGACGAAGAGCCGCAGCTCAGGGGCTACTTCGAGGGTGATCTCGGGTCCGTTCACCCGGCCAGGATGCCACCGGGGAGCGGCGGACTGCCAGGGAATTGGGGCGCCTACGGAGGCGGTGGCGGGGCGAACGCCGTCGGGGGGACGCCCACCGTCGCGGTGAAGTCCCGCACCAGGTGGGCCTGGTCGCTGTAGCCGAGATCGGCGGCCAGCCGCGCCCAGTCCACGGCCGGGTCCGACTCCGCCCGCTCCAGCGCCTCGTGGATCCGGTAGCGGAGGATGACCCACTTGGGGCCCACCCCGACGTACGCGGCGAAGAGCCGTTGCAGCGTCCGGGGGGAGAGGCCCGCGTCCCGGGCGAGCTGCCCGGTCCGGCGCACCGAGCGGTCCGTGCGCACCCGGTCGACCAGCTCCATCGCCAGCGCGGCCTGCGGGTCCGGGCGGGGTTCCAGGGCGAGCAGGCAGGCGTCCAGCGCGGCGACCCGGGCGTCCTCGTCGTCCGGGTCCAGGACCGCGTGGAGGTCCGGCGGGGTACGGAGCACCTCGGCGGCGTCGACCCGGCGCCCCGTCAGCTCGCTCAGTGCGTGCTCCGGCGCGAACGGGCGGAAGCCTCCTGGCCGGAACTGCACCCCGCAGACCCGGCCGCGCCCGGCCAGCTTCCGGGTGAAGAGCCCGAGGGCGATGCCCGCCACCTCGGCGTACCCGGCCCGTTCCCGGTCCGCCTCCCCGGCCTCGTACCGCTGCGCGACGAGGTTGACCGACGGGTGCGGGACGACATGGGCGGCGTACGGCTGGTCGAGCCGCCAGTCGATGAGCCAGTAGTGCTCCAGGTACGGGCGCAGCGCGGGGGCGGGTTCGCGGCGGCGGAAGCGTACGTGCGTGAACAGGTCCGGGGCGTCCACGATGCCCCGGGTGTCCCGACGCGGTCCGGGGCCGTGTTCGGGGCCGGGGCCCGGTCCGGTGGCCATGGTGCTGATCCTAGAGGGCGGTGCTCCGGCCGGCCTGTCGCGTTTCTTCAAGACGCGGGCGGTCCGGAGGGGGAGCGTGGGATCCATGACCCAGAAGATCAGTGAACTGCTGGAAGCCGCCGCGGCCCGGGCGCTGCCCGTGGTGCGCGGCATCGACGACGCGCAGCTGGCGAACCGTACGCCCTGCGCCGAATACGACGTACGGGCGCTGCTGAACCACCTGTTCCTGGTGGTCGTGAACTTCCAGGCGCTCGCCGCCCGCGAGGAGGCGGATTTCGGCCAGGAGCCGGATTTCGTGGCGGACGGCGACTGGCGGGCCCGGTTCGAGGAGGAGACCGCCCGTCTGGTGGCCGCGTGGGACGCGCCCGGCGCCGAGGAGGGCACGACGGGGCAGATGGGGATGCCGGCCCGGACGGTGGGGCTGATGGTGCTGGGCGATCTGACCGTGCACCCGTGGGACCTGGCGCGGGCGACCGGCACCGACTTCGTGCCCGCCCCCGAGGTCGTCGGGGAGGTGGGCCCGGGGCTGGCCGCGCTGGCCCCGCAGGGCCGGGAGATGAAGGTGTTCGGCGAGCCGGTCCCGGTGGGCGCCGACGCCACGGCCTTCGACCGACTGCTGGGGCTGACGGGCCGCGACCCGGGGTGGCGGCCGGACGCGGGGTGAGGGGGCGGGGTCGGACGCGGGGTGAGGGGGCGGGCCGGCGGGGAGCCACCGGGCCACCCAGCCGCAGGAGCCACGGGGGCGCGGGGCCGTCGGCCGGCGAACCGCTGGACCGCCGACTCGCGGGGACCCATCGGGCCGCGGGGGCCACGGGCTCCGTCCGCGCCGCCCGGCTGTGCGAGCCGCCGGGGCACGCTCCAACGGGACCCGCCGCGCCGCCGGATCACGGGACTCGCCGCGCCGCCGGTCCGGTGCTCTTCGTCAGGGCCAGACCAGGCAGTACGCCTGATGTCCCGCGTCGTGCAGGCGGTGGGAGAAGTCCTGCCACTCGTGGAGCAGCTGGTAGACGTTGAACGCGTCGCGCGGGCCGCCGCGGTCGGGGACCGTGGACCAGATGAAGGCCGCCGCGCCGACCGACTCCTCGCCGACGCCGCGCAGCGGGTCGACCACGGTCATGGGGAGCTTGACCACCGCGTAGTCGGGGTGGAGGACGACCAGCTCCAGCGGGGGGACCTTGTGCAGGGGTATGCCCTGGATGCCGGTGAGGACCATGGCGGCCACCGTCTCCGGCTTGATCTTGGTGAACATGCCGCCCATGCCCAGCTCGTCGCCGCCCAGCTCCTCCGGGCGCATCGAGATGGGTACGCGTGCGGCGGTGGCCCCGTCCGGGGCACCGAAGTACTTGTAGGTCACCCCCATCCCGCCCCCGCTCCTGGTCCCGGGGGGCGGTGTGCTCTCCGCGCCCCTGCTCTGGGCCCGCTCGGCCCTGCGCCGGTGCCGCCCTCGCCGGGCAGGCTCGGGCCCCAGGTCGTCGGTCCCTTCGCCCACTCCGCCACCGCGATGCATATCTCATCCACCCGACTACTTCTTAGGAGGCACAGCCCCCGCCGCGCAACCCGATCATCGTGTCAGTGACCTCCCCCGCGGGCGTGCGGTGAAACACCTGTCCGCAAGACCGTCCGTGCCTCTGACACCATGGCATGTGTGAGCTTTCCCTGTGTCGCCCCAGTTTCGCAGACGTGAGGGGGCCGACGCTCTTCCGTGATACGAGGGGAGCGCGCTCCCTGCTCACCGGTGGCCGGGACTACCTTGGATTCTCCGGCCCGGCCTCCCGATACCCGAACCGCAGATCAGGACCAAAGTGGCGTATTCATACGAAGCCCCAGTTTCGCAGTCGCTGTTCGACCGGGCGTCCGTCGTGACGCCCGGCGGCGTGAACTCACCCGTGCGTGCCTTCCGGGCCGTGGGCGGTACGCCCCGGTTCATGGTGTCCGGCACCGGTCCGTACCTCACCGATGCCGACGGGCGGGAGTACGTCGACCTCGTCTGCTCCTGGGGGCCGATGATTCTCGGCCACTCTCACCCGGAGGTCATCGCCGCCGTCCAGGAAGCGGTCGCCCGCGGCACCTCCTTCGGTACGCCGGGTGAGGGCGAGGTCGCGCTCGCCGAGGAGATCGTGGCGCGGATCGAGCCCGTCGAACAGGTGCGGCTGGTCTCCTCCGGCACCGAGGCGACGATGTCCGCGATCCGGCTGGCCCGCGGCTTCACCGGCCGGGCCAAGGTCGTGAAGTTCGCCGGCTGCTACCACGGCCACGTGGACGCCCTGCTCGCCGCCGCCGGCTCCGGCCTCGCCACCTTCGGGCTGCCCGACACCCCGGGCGTCACCGGCGCCACGGCCGGGGACACCGTCGTGCTGCCGTACAACGACCTGGACGCCGTGCGCGCGGCCTTCGCCGCACACCCCGGCGAGATCGCCTGTGTGATCACCGAGGCCTCGCCCGGCAACATGGGCGTCGTCCCGCCCGCCGACGGCTTCAACGCCGGGCTCAAGGAGCTGTGCGCGGCCGACGGCGCCCTGTACATCTCCGACGAGGTCATGACGGGTTTCCGTACGTCGAAGGCCGGCTGGTACGGCGTCGACGGCGTCCGCCCCGACCTGATGACCTTCGGCAAGGTCATGGGCGGCGGCTTCCCCGCCGCGGCCTTCGGGGGCCGTGCCGACGTGATGGCGCACCTCGCCCCGGCCGGCCCGGTCTACCAGGCGGGCACCCTCTCCGGGAACCCGGTCGCCACCGCCGCCGGGCTGGCCCAGCTGCGGCTGCTGGACGACGCCGCGTACGCGAAGATCGACGCGGTCTCCGCCGAGCTGCGCACCCTGGTGGGCGACGCGCTCACCAAGGAAGGCGTCGCGCACACCGTCTCCTCGGCGAGCAACATGTTCTCCGTCTTCTTCACCGACCAGCCGGTGCGGAACTACGAGGACGCCAAGCGGCAGGAGGCCTTCCGCTTCACCGCCTTCTTCCACGCGATGCTGGAGCAGGGCGTCTATCTGCCGCCCTCGGCCTTCGAGTCCTGGTTCGTCTCCACCGCCCACGACGAGCGGGCGGTCGAGCGCGTCGCCGCCGCCCTGCCCGCCGCCGCCCGCGCCGCATCGGAGGCCACCGCATGAGCAACGGAAGCAACGGGAACGCGGGCCGCGACGAGCAGCTGACCGTGGTGCACCTGATGCGCCACGGCGAGGTGCACAACCCGGACGGCGTGCTGTACGGGCGCCGCCCCGGCTACCACCTCTCCGAGCTGGGCCGGCAGATGGCCGACCGGGTCGCGGACCACCTGGAGAAGCGCGACATCACCCATGTCGTCGCCTCCCCGCTGGAGCGCGCCCAGGAGACGGCCGCGCCCGTCGCCAAGTCGCACGGCCTGGACCTGGCCACCGACCCCCGGCTCATCGAGGCCGCCAACGTCTTCGAGGGCAAGACCTTCGGCGTCGGTGACGGGGCGCTGCGCAAGCCGGACAACTGGAAGCACCTCACCAACCCGTTCCGGCCGTCCTGGGGCGAGCCGTACATCGAGCAGGTCGTCCGCATGATGGGCGCGCTGGACGCGGCCAAGGACGCGGCGCGCGGCCATGAGGCGGTCTGCGTCAGCCACCAGCTGCCGATCTGGATCGTCCGCTCCTTCGTGGAGCGCCGCCGGCTCTGGCACGACCCGCGCAAGCGGCAGTGCACGCTGGCCTCGCTGACCAGCTTCACCTACCGGGGCGACACGATCGTCTCCGTCGGCTACTCGGAGCCCGCCCGGGACCTGGTGCCCGCGCATCTGCTGGCGGGGGCCAAGCCGGTGAAGGGGAAGTCGAAGGCCTTCGGCGCGTAGGCCGCCGGCCGCCGTACGCGGGTGCCGTGATCAGACGGGACGCGGGTGCGGTGACCATACGGGACGCGCGTGCCGTGAACATACGGGACCGACCGCCACCGCGGTCGGTCCCGTTCCCGTTTCTCCTCCATGGCAGGCCCCACATGGCGGTGCGTTAGATTAGGTTAGCCTAAGCTAAGTTCGCTGTGACGAGAGCGGTGGAGCAATGACGCGTACTGCCCCGGCCAACGCCCCCGACCAGAGACCGGCACCGCGCTCCGGGCCGGTGAGGCGGCACGCCGATGAGTGACTGTCCGCCCCTCGAAGGCCGTACGGCTCCGGGTGACCCGGCGGGCCTCACCACCCCCGTAACTGCGGGACATCCCGCAGACCCCGCGCCTCCGGCACATCCCGCAGACCCCATGGCCCCGGCGAGCGCCACCGATCTCACCGATTCCACCGACCTCACCGATTCCGTCGACCTGTTCGGCCCCACCGGCCTCCCGGATCTGACCGGTCTGGACGCCACCCCCCGCCCTGTCACCGGCCCCCGCGTGGCCCGGCTCGCCCGGCAGCTCCAGAGCGCCCGGGACGCCGCCGCCCGGGACGCCCTCACCGAGGCCTTCTGGGCCGAGGCCGCCCGGAGCGGCACCCCACTCGTGGAGGAGCTGGACGACGCGCCCGGCCACCGGGCCGTCACCTTCCTCTGGCGCGGCCACCGCGCCACCCGCCGGGTCCTGCTGCTGGCCCGGGGCATCACTGACCGCGACCGGCTCGCGGACTCGCTGCTGCACCACCTGCCGGGCACCGACATCTGGTATCTGGGCCACCGGCTCCGCGCCGACCACCGCGGCTCCTACCGGATGGTGGCCGACATCTCCGCCGGGGCCGTCCCCGTCGATCCCGCCCTGCTCCAGCGGCGGCTGCTGGCCCTGCGGGCCCACGCGGGCGCCGACCCGCTCAACCGGGACCGGGTACCGGCTCGTTGGCGCGATGCGGAGGACTCGGTCTTCGCCCTGCCCGCCGCCCCACCCCAGCCCTGGACCGGCAGCCCGCATGCCGATGGCCCGGGGTCAGGTGCCCCGAGTTCCGATGTGCCGCCTCCCGGCAGCCTGCCTTCCGGCGGTCGGCGCTCCGGTGTCCCGCTCGCCGTCATCCCGCGCGGCACGGTCGAGCGGCACACCCTCGCGGCCGGTGTCCTGGGGGCCGAGCGGGACGTCTGGGTCTACCTGCCGCCGGACGCCGTCCCGTACCGGCCGGCGCGCGGGCCCGGGGAGCGGGACGGCCACCGGCTGCCCCTGCTGGTGCTCTGCGACGGCGACATGTGGTTCGGGCGGCTCGGCCTCCGGGACACGGTGGACGCGCTGATCGCGGACGGGGTCCTTCCGCCGCTGGCGGTCCTCGCCCCGGACGCGGTCGGCACCGCCACGCGCCGACTGGAGCTGGGCGGGCGGGAGAGCTACGTCTCCTTCCTGGCCGACGAGGTGGTGCCCTGGGCGAGTGCCCGGTGGCCGCTGACCGGGCGGCCGGAGCGGACGGTGGTGGCCGGGCAGGGGCTCGGCGGGATGACCGCGCTGTACGCGGGCCTCACCCGGCCCGAGCGGTTCGGCGCGGTCGTCGCGCAGTCGCCCTCGCTCTGGTGGCGGCCGGGACTGGAGCCGGGCACCGTCGCGCCGGACGCGGTCGGCACCCCCTGGCTGGCCACGCTCGCCGCCGGGCTGCGCGACGGACTCCCGTCCGGGCGGGACGGGGTGCGCGGGGCCGTCGTCCACTTCGACGTCGGCCTGCACGAGGGAGCCCTCGCCGAACACACCGAGGCCCTCCGCGCGGTGCTCCGGGCCCGGGGGCACCGGGTCACCCGCACCGTCCACAACGGCGGCCACGACTACGCCTGCTGGCGGGGGCTCCTGGTCGACGCCCTGGTGGAGCTGGTGGGCACGGGGGCCGGCGCGAGCACCGGTCCGGGGGCCGGTCCAGGCATCGGCACCGGCACCGCCCTTGACGTGGCCGCGGCAGGGTCCCAGGGTGGAAGCGGTCCGGCCCGCGGCTCGGCCGGGTAACCCTGAGGGTTCCGGGCGGCCCCCGGGCCCGGCCTGCCCGGAGGGCGCCCGCCGGCCCCGTACCCCTGCCCGCGGTGCCCCGCCGCAAGGTAAAGCGTAAAGAAAGTCCCCAATTGCACGGAACCTTCGTGTTGCCCAAGGCCTCTCACTCTTCAGCAGTTTGTATGGCCTTGAGATAAAACGACCGCAGATGGGGACGGCATGCGCGACATCAATCGAAGGGGACTGCTCGGCGCGGGGCTCGGCACGGCGGCGGCGATCGGACTCGCCGGTTGTGGCTTCTCCGGTTCCTCCGGCTCCGCCCAGGGCGGCGGCGACAAGGGTGACACCGGCAAGGGGGAGACCGGCAAGGGGGACGCCGGGGACGGCGGCACCGGCGGCGGAAACGGTTCTTCGAAGAGCGAGGCCCGCCTGATCGGTGACGGCTCCACCGCCGACACCGGGAAGCAGCCCCACCAGCCCGATGCCCCCGTCCGGCTCGAACCCGGCCAGACACCCCCGCAGTTCGTGATCTTTTCCTGGGACGGGGCGGGTGAGGTCGGCAACGGCCTCTTCCCGCGCTTTCTGAAACTGGCCAAGGATCACGACGCGGCGATGACCTTCTTCCTCTCCGGGCTGTATCTGCTGCCCGAGTCGAAGAAATCCCTCTACCGTCCCCCGAACAACCCCCGCGGCGCCTCGGACATCGGCTATCTCACCGATGGTCATGTCAAGGACACGCTGAAGTACGTACGTCAGGCCTGGCTGGACGGCCACGAGATCGGCACCCACTTCAACGGGCACTTCTGCGGCGGTTCGGGTTCCGTCGAACGCTGGACCCCCGCGCAATGGCAGAGCGAGATCGATCAGGCTGTGTCCTTCGTCACGGAATGGCGGACCAACACCGGCTGGAAGGACGAGGACCCGCTCCCCTTCGACTACCGAAAGGAGCTGATCGGCGGACGCACTCCCTGTCTGCTCGGCCAGGACAATCTCCTGCCCACCGCGAGCAAACTCGGGTGGCGCTACGACGCCAGCTCACCCGGCGGCCGCCAGATGTGGCCCGTCAAGCGCGGTGGCGTCTGGGACCTGCCGCTCCAGGCCATGCCGTTCCCCGGCCATTCCTTCGAGGTTCTCTCGATGGACTACAACATCCTCGCCAACCAGTCGAAGAATTCGACCAAGGGCATGCCCTCGCGTTATCCGGGCTGGCGCAAGCAGGCCACCGGGGCCTATCTCGCCGGATTCGAGCGCGCCTACACGACGAATCGCGCACCCTTCTTCATCGGCAACCACTTCGAACAGTGGAACGGCGGTATCTATATGGACGCCGTGGAAGAAGTGATCAAGAAGACCGCCGGTAAGAAGGACGTACGGCTCGTCTCCTTCCGGCAGTTCGTCGACTGGCTCGACGTACAGGATCCCGCCGTCCTCGCCAAGCTCCGTACCCTGGAGGTCGGACAGTCGCCCGCAGGTGGCTGGAACTCCTTCTTTAAACAGGCTTGACAAGGGGCTTTACGGGCACCGAGGGGGGTGCGAGAGATCCCCGGAACTGCCATGCGAAACTTTTCACATGAGCTTTGGCCGCGCATCCCGACGCCGCACCACCCTGCTCGCCGCCGTCGCCGTGGCGGGTGCCCTGACCCTCTCCGCGTGCGGGGACGGCAACAAGGCCCAGGGCGGCGGGAACACCAACTTCATCACCGGCACCGGGGGCATCGCCACGGTCCCGAAGGGGGAGCGGCCCGACGCTCCGAAGCTCCAGGGCGAGAGCCTGGAGGGCAAGCCGCTCGACCTCGCCGACTACAAGGGCAAGGTCGTGGTGCTCAACGTCTGGGGCTCCTGGTGCGGCCCCTGCCGGCTGGAGGCCAAGTACTTCGCGCAGGTCTCCGAGGAGACCGCCGACCAGGGCGTGCAGTTCCTCGGCATCAACACCCGGGACGCGCAGCGGGACCCCGCCGTGAACTTCGAGAAGGACTACGGGATCACCTACCCGAGCTACTTCGACCCGATCGGCAAGCTCATGCTCCGCTTCCCCAAGGGCACCCTGAACCCGAAGGCCATCCCGTCCACCGTGGTGGTCGACCGGGAGGGGAAGATCGCGGCCCGCACGCTCCAGTCGCTGGACGCGGACCAGCTGCGGAAGATGATCGCCCCGATCATCGCGGAGAAGTGACCCGGTGATCCCGCTCGCCGCCCTCCCCGGGAGCACCCTGCTCGCCGGGCCCGACAGCCCCGTCACGCTGGCCTCGTACAACGACACCGTCGTGAGCGGGGCCCTGCTGCTGGCGGTGCCCATCGCCCTGCTGGCCGGGCTCGTCTCCTTCTTCTCGCCCTGCGTCCTGCCGCTGGTCCCCGGCTATCTGAGTTACGTCACCGGGGTCAGCGGCACCGACCTGGCCGAGGCCCGGCGCGGCCGGGTGGTGGCGGGCGCCGCGCTCTTCGTGCTCGGCTTCACCGTCGTCTTCGCCTCCACCGGGGCGCTCTTCGGCTACTTCGGCAACGAGCTCCAGCTCCACGCCGACGTCCTGAACAAGGTGCTCGGCGGTCTGATGATCCTCATGGGGATTTTTTTCATGGGGCTCCTGCCGGGGGTGACGCAGCGCGAGTTCCGCCTCCACAAGAAGCCGGTGGCGGGACTGGCGGGCGCGCCGCTGCTCGGGGCCCTGTTCGGGATCGGGTGGACGCCGTGCATCGGCCCGACGCTCTCCTCGGTGCTGTTCCTCTCCGCCGAGAGCGCCACCGCCGGGCGGGGGGCGATACTGACCGTCGCGTACTGCCTCGGGCTCGGCGTCCCGTTCATCCTGGCCGCCGTCGCCTTCCGCAAGGCGCTCGGCGCGTTCGGCTGGGTCAAGCGCCACTACGCATGGGTCATGCGGATCGGCGGCGGAATGATGATCGTGACCGGCATCCTGCTGCTGACCGGCGTGTGGGCCACGCTGATGCAGCACATGCAGGGCTGGTCCAGCGGCTTCGTTGTGGGGATCTGAGTTCATGAGCAAGGCGAACAGCAGCACGGACACGGGCGCCGACGGGCGTACGGACGCCTCCGCGCGCCAGGACACCGGTGCCGGAACGCGTACGGACACCGGCGCCGGAACGCGTACGGACACCGGCGCCGACGAGCGCGCGCAGCGGCGGGCCGACCGCGCGGCCGGTGAACGGCTCTCCACCGCACCCCGCGAGGAGGGCTCCGAGCCCGGCAGCGGGAGCGGCGGGGGCGTTCCCGCCATGGGGGTGGTCGGCTGGATCCGCTGGTTCTGGCGCCAGCTCACCTCGATGCGGGTCGCGCTGATCCTGCTCTTCCTGCTCTCCCTCGGCGCCATCCCCGGCTCGCTGATCCCGCAGACGAGCGTCGACGACTTCAAGGTCCAGGAGTTCAAGGACCAGCACACCACCCTCACGCCGATCTACGAGAAGCTCCAGCTCTTCGACGTCTACAGCTCGGTGTGGTTCTCCGCGATCTACATCCTGCTGTTCGTCTCCCTCATCGGCTGCATCGTCCCGCGCACCGGCCAGTTCGTCGGCCAGCTCCGCTCCCGCCCGCCGGGCGCCCCCAAGCGGCTGATCCGGCTGCCCGCGTACACCACGTGGCGCACCGAGGCCGACCCCGAGCAGGTCCGCGAGGCGGCCCTCGGGGTGCTGGGGAAGCGGCGGTTCCGGGCGCACACCGTGGGCGACGCGGTCGCTGCGGAGAAGGGCTTCCTCCGCGAGGCCGGGAACCTGGTCTTCCACGTCGCCCTGATCGTCATGCTGGTGGCCTTCGCCACCGGGCAGCTCTTCAAGTCCGAGGGCGGCAAGCTGGTCGTCGAGGGCGACGGCTTCGCCAACACGCTCACCCAGTACGACGACTTCAAGTCCGGCTCGCTCTACGACTCGGACACGCTGGCACCCTTCAGCTTCGTCATGGACAAGTTCGTCGGTACGTACGAGGAGAGCGGCCCGCAGCGCGGCACGCCCCGGACCTTCGAGGCCCGCGTGACGTACAACGAGGGCGCCGACGGCCCCGACCGCAAGGCCGTCATCCGCGTCAACGAACCCCTCGTCGTGGACGGCACCAAGATCTATCTCATCGCCCACGGCTACGCCCCGGTCGTCACCGTCCGGGACGGCAAGGGCAAGGTCGTCTCGCGCAACGCCGTCCCGCTGCTGCCGATCGACAACAACATCACCTCCACCGGCGCGATCAAGGTGATGGACGGCTACCGCGACAAGAACGGCGAGAAGACCCAGCTCGGCTTCAAGGCCTTCTTCGTGCCCACCTTCGCGGGCCACGGCAAGGGCGAGATGTTCTCGCAGTTCCCCGGCGCGGAGTTCCCGGTGCTGGCGCTCAGCGCCTACCACGGCTCCCTCGGGGTGGACTCCGGGCTGCCGCAGAACGTGTACCAGCTCGACACCTCCAAGATGGAGGAGTTCAAGGACGAGAACGGCGAGCTGCTCAAGAAGATGCTGCGCCCCGGCGAGAGGCTGGACCTCTCCGACGGGGAGGGCTCGATCACCTTCGAGGGCATCGAGGAGTGGGCCAGCTTCCAGATCTCGCAGCAGCCGGGCAACGGCCTCGCGCTCGGCGGCGCCATCGCCGCCATCGCCGGACTCGCCGCCTCCCTCTTCATCCAGCGCCGCCGGGTGTGGGTGCGGGCGGTCCGGGGCGCGGACGGGGTGACCGTCGTGGAGATGGCGGGCCTGGGCCGCAGCGAGTCCGCGAAGCTCCCCGAGGAGCTGGGCGACCTCGCCGGCGCCCTGCTGGCCACGGCGCCGGTCGCTCAGGAGAAGCCGGGGAAACCGGAGAGCCCGGGGAAACCGGAGAACCCGGAGAACCCGGGCGGGCCGGAGAATCCAGGTGATCCGGAGAAGCCCGGGACGCCGGAGAACGCGGAGGAGCCGGATGCCCCGGCCCCGGCCGACCGGCCCGCCGCCACCCACGAGGACGACGCCACCAACGAGGCCGGGAGCCGGCCCGTACACCCTGCTGAAGCACCTGCCGAAGGGGCTGAGAAGTGAATCTCGCCGCCGCAACCAACGAGAACCTGGCGCAGATCAGCAATGTGCTGATCTATTCGTCCATGGCCGTCTACACCCTGGCCTTCTTCGCGCACATCGCGGAGTGGGTCCTCGGCAGCCGCAGCAAGGTCGGCCGCACGGCCGCCGCGCTGGCCGGCTCCGCCTCCTCCGGCACCCCGGCCGCCGCGGCCCCGGTGGTCGTCCAGGGCGGGTCCACCACCGTGCTGGAGCGGCCGAAGGTCGTCACCCGGGCGGCCTCCGGCACCCGTGACGTGCCCGACGGGCCGGGGGCCGCGGGCGGCTCGTTCAAGGGCGACATGTGGGGGAGGATCGCGGTCTCGATGACCGTGATCGCCTTCGTCGTGGAGGCGGGCGGCGTCCTCACCCGCGCCCTGTCGGTGCAGCGGGCCCCCTGGGCCAACATGTACGAGTTCTCCATCACCTTCTCCACGGTGGCGGTCGGCTCCTACCTGGTGCTGCTCGCGCTGAAGAAGAACGTCCGCTGGATCGGCCTCCCGCTGGTCACCACCGTCCTGCTGGACCTCGGTCTCGCCACGACGGTCCTCTACACCGACAGCGACCAGCTGGTGCCCGCGCTCCACTCGTACTGGCTGTGGATCCACGTCTCGACCGCGATCCTCTGCGGTGCCGTCTTCTACCTCGGCGCGGTCGGCACGATCCTCTACCTCTTCCGCGACAGCTACGAGAACAAGCTCGCCTCCGGTGGTACGCCGGGGAAGTTCGCCACCTCCGTCATGGAGCGGCTGCCCTCCGCCTCCTCGCTGGACAAGTTCGCGTACCGGATCAACGCGGCGGTCTTCCCGCTCTGGACGTTCACGATCATCGCGGGCGCGATCTGGGCGGGCGACGCCTGGGGCCGCTACTGGGGCTGGGACCCCAAGGAGGTCTGGTCCTTCATCACCTGGGTCGCCTACGCCGCCTATCTGCACGCCCGCGCCACCGCCGGGTGGAAGGGCCGCAAGGCCGCCTACCTGGCGCTCATCGCCTTCGCCTGCTGGCTGTTCAACTACTACGGCGTGAACATCTTCGTCTCCGGCCTGCACTCCTACGCCGGGGTCTGAGTCCTTCGGGGCCTTCAGGAGCCCTGAAGGACATCGACCGCACGCACAGCGCCCCCGGACGGTTCTCCGTCCGGGGGCGCTCCACTGCGTACGCCGGTGGCCTCGCGGCTCAGGAGGCGGGCGGGATCTTGTCGTCCGGGCCCTTGCCGCCCTCGCGGCGCTCCTGCTCCTCGCGCTCCTGGTCCTTCAGCGAGTTCAGGAAGTCGGGGTTGTCGTCCGGGGCCACCCACTGCTGCCGCCGGCTGCGCTGCCATCCCGCCGGGCCCGTGCCACCGGCCGCGTTCTGGCGGGTCTTGCCCGCGACGAGCCAGACGACCGGGCCGACGATCCAGAACAGCAGGATGATGAAGACCCAGGCGATCTTCGGCAGATGCTTGGTGTCCTCCTCCGAGGTGTTCAGGCAGTCGATGAACGCGTAGATCGTCAGAGCCAGCGGAACGATGAACATCAGGGCTCTCAACATGGTGCGTCCCCCAGTGAGTGGTGGTGGGGCTCGGTGTTTCCCCGGTGTCGCGGCCAGGGTACCGGCTCGTCACCTTCGATCCCCGGCCCGGAGCAGCACTTTCCGGGCAACCGTCCGGACTTTCGGGGTGCGGTGGCGGGGGAGCCCCGGCGGGGCGGCGCGGACGGGGATGACAAACTGGACCGCATGGCTTACGAGGATCTCCGCTCCCTGCTCCGGGCTCTTGAACGCGATGGTGATCTCAAGCGCGTCAAGGCCGAGGTCGACCCCCACCTGGAGGTCGGCGAGATCGTCGACCGGGTGAACAAGGCGGGCGGCCCCGCCCTGCTCTTCGAGAACGTCAAGGGGTCCTCGATGCCCCTCGCCATGAACGTCTTCGGCACCGACCGGCGGCTGCTCAAGGCGCTCGGGCTGAAGTCCTACGGCGACATCAGCGACAAGATCGGCGGGCTGCTCAAGCCGGAGCTGCCGCAGGGCTTCGTCGGCGTGCGGGAGGCCTTCGGCAAGCTGGGCTCGATGGTCCACGTGCCGCCGAAGAAGGTGAAGGCCGACGACGCGCCCGTCCAGGAGGTCGTGCTGAAGGGCGACCAGGTCGACCTGGACGCGCTGCCCGCGCTCTTCACCTGGCCCGGTGACGGCGGCTCCTTCTTCAACCTGGGCCTCACCCACACCAAGCACCCCGAGAACGGCGTGCGGAACCTGGGCCTCTACCGCCTCCAGCGCCACGACAAGCGCACGATCGGGATGCACTGGCAGATCCACAAGGACTCCGCCAACCACTACCAGGTCGCTGCCCGGCGCGGGGAGCGGCTGCCCGTCGCCATCGCCTTCGGCTGTCCGCCCGCCGTGACGTACGCCTCCACCGCCCCGCTGCCCGGGGACATCGACGAGTACCTGTTCGCCGGGTTCGTCCAGGGCAAGCGGATCGAGATGGTCGACTGCAAGACCGTGCCGCTCCAGGTCCCCGCCCAGGCCGAAGTGGTCCTGGAGGGCTGGCTGGAGCCGGGCGAGATGCTGCCTGAGGGCCCGTTCGGGGACCACACCGGCTTCTACACCCCGCAGGAACCGTTCCCCGCACTGACCATCGACTGCGTCACCATGCGCAAGCGCCCGCTGCTCCAGTCCATCGTGGTCGGCCGTCCGCCGACCGAGGACGGGCCGCTGGGCCGGGCCACCGAGCGGTTCTTCCTGCCGCTGCTGAAGATCATCGTGCCGGACATCGTGGACTACCACCTCCCCGAGGCGGGCGGCTTCCACAACTGCGCGATCGTCTCGATCGACAAGAAGTACCCGAAGCACGCCCAGAAGGTGATGAGCGCGATCTGGGGCGCGCACATGATGTCGCTGACCAAGCTGATCGTGGTCGTCGACGCCGACTGCGACGTCCACGATCTGCACGAGGTGGCCTGGCGGGCGCTCGGCAACACCGACTACGCCCGCGACCTCATGGTCACCGAGGGCCCGGTCGACCATCTGGACCACGCCTCCTACCAGCAGTTCTGGGGCGGCAAGGCGGGCATCGACGCCACCCGGAAGCTGCCCACCGAGGGGTACACCCGGGACGGCGGCTGGCCGGAGATGGTCGAGTCCGACCCGGAGACGGCGGCCAAGGTGGACCGCCGCTGGAAGGAGTACGGGCTGTGAGCAGCGCGGCAGAAGCGGCCGGGACGGTCTCCGGCTCCACGCCCGCCGGCAGCAGGGTCAAGTCCTTCCTGCGGCTCGTGATGATCGAGCACTCGGTCTTCGCGCTGCCCTTCGCCTACATCGCCGCGCTGACCGCGATGTTCCGGCTGGACGGCACGATCCACTGGGGCGTCCTGCTGCTGGTGACGCTCGCGATGGTGGGGCTGCGGACCTTCGCGATGGCCGCCAACCGGATCATCGACCGGGAGATCGACGCCCGGAACCCCCGCACGGCCGGGCGGGAGCTGGTGACCGGGGCGGTGTCGGTGAAGTCGGCGTGGACGGGGGCGCTGGTCGCGCTCGCCGTCTTCCTGGGCGCCGCCGCGCTGCTCAACCCGCTCTGCCTGGTGCTCGCGCCCGTCGCGGTGGTGCCGATGGTGGTCTATCCGTACGGCAAGCGGTTCACCAACTATCCGCACGCCATCCTGGGGCTGGCGCAGGCCATCGGGCCGATCGGCGCCTGGCTCGCGGTGACCGGCAGCTGGTCGTGGGACGCGGTGATCCTGGGGCTGGCCGTCGGCATCTGGATCGGCGGCTTCGACCTGATCTTCGCCTGCCAGGACGTGGCCGCGGACCGGGCGCACGGGGTGCTCTCCTTCCCGGCGCGCTTCGGCATCCCGGCGGCGCTCTGGGGCGCGCGGGTCTGCCATGTGGTGACGACCGGGCTGCTGGTCTGGTTCGGCCTGGCGACGGACGCCGAGGTCTTCTACTGGATCGGCATGGTGGTCGTCGCGCTGGCGTTCGTCTACGAGCACCGCGTGGTGCGGCCGCACGACCTGTCCCGGCTGAACCGGGCCTTCTTCACCGTCAACGGCTTCATCGGGATGGCGCTCTTCGCCTGCGCGCTCCTGGACCTGCTGGTGCGCGGCCTCACCCCGTAGCGCGGTCCCGCCCGGTGGCAAGGCCGCACACCGTGGCACGGCCTCACGCCGTGGGGCGGCCTCGTGCCGTGGCCCCGTGGGTGCCGGGGCCCTCACCTCGGAGCGGGCCCACCGGTGTTTTTTACGGCCGTAAAAACCTCGCGGCTCAGACCGTGACCAGGTTGTCCGGGCCCCGGCGTGCGGGCGGGCGGCGGAAGAAGAAGGCCGCCGCCACCCCGCCCAGCAGCCCGAACAGGTGCCCCTGCCAGCTGACGCCCGAGTCGGTGGGCAGGACGCCCCAGAGCAGCGAGCCGTAGACCACGGCGACGCCGATGCCGATGAGGACGTCCCAGGGCCTGCGGTCCACGAAGCCGCGCACCAGCAGATAGCCCAGCAGCCCGAAGACCACGCCGGAGGCGCCGAGCGTCACGGTGAAGGCCGGGGCGGTCAGCCAGACGCCGAGACCGCTGACCACGATGATCGTCGCGACGACGGCGGCGAACCGGCGCAGTCCGCCGAGGGCGGCTATGAAGCCGAGGACCAGCAGCGGGACGCTGTTGGAGGCGACGTGCTCCCAGCCGCTGTGGAGGAAGGCGGCGGGCACCACATCGCGCAGCTCCGCCACCTCGCGCGGGCTGATCCCATAGGTGTCCAGCGCGTTTCCGGTCAGGACGTCGATGCCTTCGAGCAGCCAGAGGAGAGCCACCCAGCTCACCATGACGATGCCCGCGGTCAGCGCGCGTGCGCTGCCGGACATGGTGGAGTTCGTGTCGCGGCCGGTCGTCCAGTAATCGCCCATGGTCTGCCCCTGCCCCCGGGTTGCCCGTCATCCGTTGAACGTCCGGGGCCGCCGCCCGGTTCCGGGTGCGGGGCTCCGGGGCGTGCCGGATAGGCTCGCAGATGTGGAATCCGGGACTTCAGTGACTCATCAGCAGCGGCGGCCTTGGATTGTCGGGGTCTCCGGCGCCTCGGGGACCCCGTTCGCCGCCGCCGTCCTGCGCGGACTGCTGGCGGGCGGCGAGAGTGTGGACCTGGTGGTGAGCCGGGCCTCGCGGCTCACCCTGCTGGACGAGACCGGCATCGCCTTCCGGGACGCGCACTGGCGCGAGGACCTGCGCTGTTGGCTGGAACGCGGCGCCGACGGGAAGCCGGACGCCTTCGCGGTGGGCGACGCGGAGCTGGAGCGCGTACGCCACTGGCCGGCCGGTGATCTGGCGGCGGGGCCGTCCTCCGGGTCGTACCCGGCGAAGGGGATGCTCATCGTGCCGGCCTCGACGGCCTGTGTGGCCGGGGTGGCGCTCGGGCTGTCGAAGGACCTGCTCCAGCGGGCCGCGAGCGTGACGCTCAAGGAGCGCCGGCCGCTCGTCGTCGCGGTGCGCGAGACCCCGCTGAGCGGCCAGACGCTGAAGCAGATGGTGGCCCTGGACGAGGCGGGCGCGGTCGTGCTGCCCGCCTCTCCGGCGTTCTACGCGGGCGCGACGCACATCCAGGACCTGGTGGACTTCGTCGCGGGGCGGGTGCTGGACGCGGCCGGGGTGGAACACCGGCTGTACCGCCGCTGGGAGGGAGAGCTCGGTGGCGGCTCCCGCAGCCCCGAGGGCTGAAGGAGGTGCGCGCGGGTCAGCGCTTCTTGGCGGCGCGCGGCGCGCGGGTCTTGTCGACGCGGTGGGCGGCGGCGGGCTGGTGGGCACGCGAGCGGTTGGCCAGGTCCTGCAGCTCGCGCATCCGGGCGTAGGCCATCTCGATCGTGTACACGGTGAAGTTCACTCCTGAAGATTCGAAAGCGTTTCTTGGATGTTCTAGAAGATTTGCAGGGTGTCGGCCCTGCATGCCTTAGATTCTACACGTAGACTCGCGGTACTGCTGAACAATGGAAGGTTTCAGTCATATGGACGCGGTGGACAGGCAGCTCATCCAGGCCCTCAGGGAGAACGGCAGGGCCTCGTACGCCGAGCTGGGGCGGCTCGTGGGGCTCTCCGGGCCCAGCGTCACCGACCGCATCAACCGGCTGGAATCCGCCGGTGTCATCACCGGCTACCGCGCCACCGTCGATTCGGCCTCGCTCGGCCTCGGCGTCACCGCGCTGATCGGCATCTCGCTCTCCGACGCCGCCGACCACGAGGACGTGGCGCACCGCCTCAAGGACCTCGCGGAGATCGAGGACTGCTGGTTCATCGCGGGCGACGACTCCTACATGCTCAAGGTGCGCGTCGGGGACGTGGACGGCCTGGAGAAGACGATCCGGCGCCTGAGCGGTACGAAGGGCGTCTCCCGGACCCGTACGACCATCGTGCTCTCCACCAAGTGGGAGAACCGGGTCGGGGAACTTCCCGAGGAGTCGTAGGCGCGGAACGCCGCGAAGGGGGCCCCTCCCGGCCGGTGGGCGGGGGAGTACGGTGGGCGGGTCTGTTGTACGGAGGAATGGAGGCGGCCAGGTGGACGCGGGACTCAAGCGCGAGCTGGAGCAGAAGGTCCGGGCCGGCGAGCGGCTGACCCGCGAGGACGGTATCGCGCTGTACGCGTCCGACGACCTGGCCTGGCTCGGCGGACTGGCCCACGAGGTGCGCACCCGCAAGAACGGTGACGTGGTGCACTTCAACGTCAACCGCCACCTCAACATGACCAACGTGTGCACCGCCTCGTGCGCGTACTGCTCGTTCCAGCGCAAGCCGGGCGAGAAGGACGCCTACACGATGCGCATCGAGGAGGCCGTCGGCCTGGCCAAGGCGATGGAGGGCGAGAACCTCACCGAGCTGCACATCGTCAACGGGCTGCACCCCAACCTCCCCTGGCGCTACTACCCGCGCTCGCTCAGCGCGCTGAAGGAAGCCCTGCCGGACGTGGCGCTCAAGGCGTTCACGGCGACGGAGATCCACCACTTCGAGACGATCTCCGGGCTGAGCGCCTCCGAGATCCTCGACGAGCTGATCGAGGCCGGTCTCGAATCGCTGACCGGCGGCGGCGCGGAGATCTTCGACTGGGAGGTCCGCCAGCACATCGTCGACCACAACACCCACTGGGAGGACTGGTCGCGCATCCACCGCCTCGCGCACGAGAAGGGGCTCAAGACCCCGGCGACGATGCTGTACGGGCACATCGAGGAGCCCCGCCACCGCGTCGACCACGTGCTGCGGCTGCGTGAGATGCAGGACGAGACCGGCGGCTTCCAGGTCTTCATCCCGCTGCGCTACCAGCACGACTTCGTCGACATGAAGGACGGCAAGGTCCGCAACAGGCTCCAGGCGCGCACGACGATGGCGACCGGCGCGGAGGCGCTGAAGACCTTCGCCGTCTCCCGGCTGCTCTTCGACAACGTGCCGCACGTCAAGGTCTTCTGGGTGATGCACGGCGTGCAGACCGCGCAGCTCGCGCTCCAGCACGGGGCGGACGACATGGACGGCTCGGTCGTCGAGTACAAGATCACGCACGACGCCGACGACTTCGGTACGCCGAACAAGCTCGGCCGCGAGGACCTGCTCGACCTGATCCGCGACGCCGGGTTCCGGCCGGTGGAGCGGAACACGCGGTACGAGATCCTGCGCGAGTACCCGGGCCCGGACGCCGGTCTGCGCGAGTCGCCGCAGCCGATGCGGGTCTGACCCCCTCCCCCCTCCGCACGACGAAGCCCCGGCCGCTGTCCCGGCCGGGGCTTCGTCGTACCGGAACGGGGTTGAGCCGGCGGGTTGGTAATAGTTACTCTCGCATCATGGCACTTACATTCGAGCTGGATCCCGACTTCACCCCCGCCCTCCGCGACGGCATCACCACCCTGTGGGCCGATGTCACCAACGCCGGCGGAGCCGTCGGGTTCGTGCCGCCCGTCACCCCCGAGGAGATCCGCCCCGATCTGCTCAAGCATCTCGTCGCCATCGAGAAGGGGCAGGTCAGGCTGCTGGTCGGGCGGGACGCGGGCGGTGCGGTCGCCGCCACCGCCTTCCTCACCCTCAACGACCACCGGCTGATGCGCCACTGGCTCTGGCTCTACACCGTGATGGTCCACCCCCGACACCAGGGCCGGGGGTACGGCCGCGACCTCATGGCCGCCGCCGCCGACGCGGCCCGCTCCATCGAGGGCATCGAGGCCATCCGGCTCACCTGCCGGGGCGGCACCGGCAACGACCGCTTCTACGCCGCCTGCGGCTACAAGGAGGTCGGCCGGATCCCCGGGGCGATCCGGGTCGCTCCCGGCGACGACCGCGACGACATCGTCATGCTGCTCCCGCTCGGCCCGGCGGTCCGCTGAGCCCCGGCGGCCCGGCAGCCCCCGGGCCGTGGGCCGGCAACCCCCTGAACCGAGAGAATTCGGGCCGTGCTTCACTGGACGGGCAGGAGTGTGTGAAGAGACCGAGAGACCACGGGAAGAGAGGGCCTGCCGTGTCCGTTGCCAAGCCGAGCGCGATGATCCGGTACACGGCGTTGCGTCTGCTGATCTTCGTCGGCTGCTTCCTCGTCGCGGGCGTCGCCGTCCACTTCGGTCTGATCCCCGCCGGCCTCGGCGGCTCCAACATGGTCTGGGTGATCCTGCTCGGCCTCGTGCTCTCCGCCCCGCTCAGCTACGTACTGCTGCGCAAGCAGCGTGACGAGATGTCCCAGCAGATCGTCTCCACCGTCGACCGGACCAAGGCCCGCCTCGACGCCAACCGGACCCGCGAGGACGCCGTTCAGTAAGGTTCCTCACACCCGCCGAGAGCCCCGGACCGGAGCGCACCGCTCCCGTACCGGGGCTTCGGCGTTTCCGCGCCCCCGGTCCGGCGTTCCTCCGGCCGCCGGGACGGTTTGCCCCATGTCTCATGGTCAAAGAAAGGCTTTGAGGTTCTCAAAGTTCAAGTGTTAACGTGTTCGACATGACGACAGCAGTGCGCCTCCACCCTGCCCCGGGCATCCCGCTCGTGGCGCGCCTGCACGTCGATCTCTGCCGCTGTATGTCCGCGGTCTGTTGCCGCAACGTCTGATACGGCATCATGCAGCGGCGCCGCCCTCGGCGCGGGCGCCGCGACCCCGTCCCCGTTCCACCGCACGTCCGTACGTCTGTCCTCGTACGTCCCGATGCGTCCCCACTGGAGTGTGTCCGTGTCCGCGAATTCCGCGTCCGCCGCCCCCGAGGCCGAGCAGCCGTCCACCGGCTCCGGCCCCGGTTCACGTATACCCAAGGTCCCCTTCTGGGCCCAGATCGTCGCCGGTCTGGTCCTCGGTGCCCTGCTCGGCTGGCTCGCCCGCAGCCAGGACGTCTCCTGGCTCGTCACCACGCTCGACAAGATCGGCTCGATCTTCGTCCAGCTGCTGAAGCTGGCCGTCGCCCCGCTGGTCTTCTTCGCGATCCTGGTGTCGATCACCAACCTCCGCAAGGTCAACAACGCCGCCCGGCTGGCGACCCGCACCCTGCTCTGGTTCATGATCACGTCGCTGATCGCCGTCGCCATCGGCCTCCTCATCGGCCTGCTGACCAACCCCGGCTCCGGCACCGGCCTGACGCCCAAGGACGGCGAGCTGCCCTCCCGCACCGGCAGCTGGATCGACTTCCTGACCGGCATCGTGCCGACCAACGTGATCACGCCGTTCGCCGAGCTGAACGTGCTCCAGATCGTCTTCATGGCGGCCGTCGCCGGTATCGCGGCCCTCAAGCTCGGTGACAGGGCCCAGCCGATCCTCACGCTCAGCCAGTCGGTCCTGGAGCTGCTCCAGAAGGCCCTGTGGTGGGTCATCCGCCTCGCCCCGATCGGCACCGTCGGTCTCATCGGCTACGCCATCGCCGACTACGGCTGGGACCTGATCGGCAAGTACGCCACCTTCACCGCCGACGTCTACATCGGCTGCCTCCTGGTGATGTTCGGCGTCTACCCGCTGCTCCTGGCCACCCTCGCCAAGGTCAGCCCGCTCCAGTTCTTCAAGGGCGCCTGGCCCGCGATCCAGCTCGCCTTCGTCTCCCGCTCCTCGGTCGGCACCATGCCGGTCACCCAGCGGGTCACCGAGCGCCTCGGCGTCCCGAAGGAGTACGCCTCCTTCGCCGTCCCGTTCGGCGCGACCACGAAGATGGACGGCTGCGCCGCGATCTACCCGGCGCTGGCGGCGATCTTCATCGCGCAGATCTTCGACGTCCAGCTGGGCATCGGCGACTACATCCTCATCGCCTTCGTCTCGGTCATCGGCTCCGCCGCCACCGCCGGTCTCACCGGCGCGACGGTCATGCTGACCCTGACCCTCTCCACCCTGGGCCTCCCGCTGGAGGGCGTCGGCCTGCTGATGGCCATCGACCCGATCCTGGACATGATCCGCACCGCCACCAACGTGGCCGGCCAGGCGCTGGTCCCGGTCATCGTCGCGGCCCGCGAGAAGATCCTCGACCACGACAAGTACAACTCGGCCTCGGCCTCCCCGGTCGACGCGTTCGGCCCGTCCGAGGACGCCGCCCGCGACGGGGTCCACGACAGGGAGCCGAAGTCCGCGGTTCCGGCCACCGCCTAGCGGTAGCCGCGACGGCGGCGCGTCTCCCGGAGCGCCCCTGGTCCACCTCGCGAGGTGGACCAGGGGCGCTCCGGTGTTCTCGGGGCCCGGGGTGGGCAGTTCTGGCCAGGGAGCGGTAGGGGGAGAGGGGGAAATGCCGGATGCGTGAGGCTTTCGGTCGGGCCTTCGCGCCGGTACCGGCCACTTCTCGGTGGTCCAGACCATTGACTCGACCCCCGGCCTCCTCCTAGCGTGTCGCTTGCCGACGGCCGATGCCGCCGGGGGTTCCGGAACACTCCGTATCCGCCCCCTGACGTGCCATCTGACGGTTCGTCGGCAACTCCGTCCGGTGCCGCGCGCTGTCTTCGGCGTGCCGTCCCGGCGTTGGCAACAAGGGGGCGGCAACACGTGGTCGACAGAGCAGCAGGCGGAACCGCGGTCACGGTCACGGGGGGCCTCACGCCGAGCCATGGGCAGGAGAGGCTCTGGTTCCTCCACCAACTCGACCCTCTGGACGCGGCGTACACCATCCCGCTGGTGCTCCGGCTGACCGGAGACCTCTCCGTGCCCGCCCTGACCGCCGCGTTCGAGGGGACCGTCGCCCGGCACGAGTCCCTGCGCACCCGCTTCCCGGACGTGGACGGGCGACCGGTCGCCGTCGTGGACCCGCCCGGACCCGTGGCGGTGGAGACCATCGACCTCCGCGCCCGCCCCGGGGACGCCGAACCGCTGCTGGCCGAGCGGACGAACGGCGCCTTCGACCTGGCCGGGGGCCCGCTCCTGCGGATCACCCTGCTGCGGACCGCCGACGACGAGCACCTGCTCTGCCTGGCCCTCCACCACATCGTCGCGGACGGCTGGTCGCTGAACCTCCTCCGTACGGAACTCGCCACCCGGTACGCCGCCCACCTCGCCGGTCACCCCGTCGAGCTGCCCGAGGTCCTGCCGTACACCGAGTACGCCCGGCGCGAGCGGGAGGCCGCGGGGGGCCCGGAGGCCGAGGCGGCGCTCGCCCACTGGCGGGAGCGGCTCGCCGACGCCCCGGTGCTCGACCTGCGGCCCACCGTGACCGTGCCGGTGTCGGAGCCGGGGGAGGAAGCGGCCGGAGCCGGGACCGGTACGGGAGGCGGCGCGGGCGGAGAGCGGACCGGGGGCGGCGCCTTCCACACGCGGCGGATCGCGGGGGCCCGCGCGGCCGTCGACGCACTGGCCAAGGAGCGCCGGTGCACGCCCTTCATGGTGCTGCTCGCCGCCTACCAGGTGCTGCTGCACCGCTGGACCCGCCAGGAGGACTTCTGCGTCGGCGTACCGGCGGCGGGCCGGGGCGAACCCGAACTGGAGGAGGTGATCGGCTACTTCTCCACCACGCTCGTGCTCCGCGCCGAACTGGCCGGTGAGCCCACCTTCGGTGAACTCCTGCGCCGGGTCCGCCGCTCCTCCCTCACCGCCTTCGCCCACGACCGGGTCCCCTTCGAGCGGCTCATCGACGCCCTCGGCATCGAACGCCGGCTCGGCTCCAGCCCGCTCTTCCAGACCCTGCTGACCGTCCACACCCAGGACGGAACCGGCGGCGGAGAAAGGGAGTTCGCGGACCTGAAGTGCGCCGACGCGGACGGCGGCCACACGGCCAGCAAGGTCGAGCTGATGCTCGACCTGCGCCGCGAGGGCGACGACCTCGTCGCCGTGTTCGGCTACCGCACCGACCTCTTCGACGCCCCCTGGGCCGCCCGGCTCGCCCGCCACTTCGAGATCCTGCTGCGCGGCGCGCTCGCCGCCCCCGACACCCCGGTCTCCGAACTGGAACTGCTCGCCCCGGCGGAGCGCGACGAGCTGCTGGCCCTCGGCACCGGGGCCCCCGCGCTGCCGCGCGATGAGGCGCCGGTGCCGGTCGCGCTGGCCCGCGCGGTGGAGCGGCACGCGGAGCGGACGGCGGTGCGCGCCCCCGAGGGGGAGCTGACCTACCGGGAGCTGTGGGACGCGGCCGGGGCGCTCGCCGTGCGGCTGCGGGGCGCCGGAGTGCGCGGCGGCGACACCGTCGGGGTCTGCCTGCCCCGCGGTACGGCGGCGGTCACCGCCCTCCTGGGCGCCTGGCGGGCCGGGGCGGCCTATCTGCCGCTCGACCTCGACCACCCGCGCCCGCGGCTGGAGTTCATGATCGAGGACACCGCCGTACGCGTGGTGGTCGCGGACCCCGCCGCGGAGGAGACCGCGTGGCTGGGGGAGCGCGTCACGGTGGTGGCGCCCCCGGCCGCTCCCGGCCGCGAGGAGGGCGGTGCCGGGTACGGGGGGAGCGCCGGGCGGGAGGACGGCCCCGGGGGCGGGGGCTCCGGGAACGGGGACGGGGACTTCGGGGGCGGGGGCGGTGCGGCGGTCTGTGACCCCGGCTGGCAGGCCGGGCCCGGTGACCCCGCGTACGTCATCCACACCTCCGGCTCCACCGGCAGGCCCAAGGGCGTCGTCGTCCCGCACCGGGCCCTGGCCGCCCGGATCGCCTGGATGCGGGCGGACTACGGGATCACGGCGGCGGACGAGGTGCTCCAGTTCGCCTCGCTGAGCTTCGACACCCACGCCGAGGAGGTCTTCCCCGCGCTCACGGCCGGGGCCACGCTCACCGTGGCCGGGCCCGGCGCCACCCTGCCCGACCACCTCGCGGCCGGGCGCGGCGACCGGATCACCGTCCTGGACCTGCCGACCCCGTACTGGCACCGGCTCACCGACGATCTCGCCGCCGTCGCCTGGCCGCCCGGCCTGCGCCTGCTCATCCTCGGCGCCGACCAGGTCCAGCCCACCGCCGTCGCCGCCTGGCGGGCCCGTTTCGGGGACACCGTACGGCTGGTCAACTCCTACGGCCCCACCGAGACCACGATCATCGCCACCACGGCCGAGCTGGGCCGCGCCGACGCCGTACGCCGGCCGCCCGTCGGCGGCCCGGTCGGCTCCACCACGCTGACCGTCTGCGACCCGGCCGGGCGGCTGATGCCGTACGGAGCCCCCGGCGAACTCCTCGTCGGCGGCGCGGGCGTGACCCTCGGCTACGGCGGCCGCCCCGGCGCCACCGCGCGCGCCTTCGTCCCCGACCCGTTCGGCCCGCCCGGCTCCCGCCGCTACCGCACCGGGGACCTGGTGCGCTGGCGGCCGGACGGGCAGCTGGAGTTCCTGGGCCGCATCGACGACCAGGTGAAGGTGCGCGGCTACCGCGTCGAGCCCGGCGAGGTGGAGACGGCCCTGCTGGCCCTGGAGGGGGTCGGCGGCGCGGCGGTGATCGTCCGGGAGGACGCGCTCGTCGCCTACGTGGTCCCGGCGTCGGGCGCGGGCCCGGCGGCTGCGGACGCGGAGGGCCCGGTCCCGGCCTCGGCTCCGGGCGCGGCGGCCCCCGCGCTGTCGCCCGCCGGGGTGCGGGCCGCACTCGGGGCGCGCCTGCCCGCCTATCTGGTGCCCAACTCCGTGGTCGTCCTGGACGCCCTTCCCCTGACCCCGAACGGCAAGCTCGACCGCCGCGCCCTGCCCGCCCCCGACCGGCGGCCCGATCTGGGCGGCGGTTACGTGGCCCCGCGCACCGACGCCGAGGAGCTGGTGGCGGAGGTGTGGGCCGAGGTGCTGGGGCTGGACCGGGTCGGCGCCCTGGACGACTTCTTCGACCTCGGCGGCCACTCGCTCCTCGCCACCCGCGTACTGGCCCGGATCCGCGCGGCGGCCGACCTGGTGGTCCCCCTGCGCACGCTGTTCGTCCACCGCACCGCCGAGGCGTTCGCCCTCGCGGTGGAGGAACTGCTGCTGGCCGAGATCGAAGCCCTGACCGACGAGGACGCCGGGCGCCTGCTCGCCGCCGAGTCCGCACCGCAGAGAAACGGAACGACGACGGCATGAGCAGCAGCAGTACGGACCGCTTCCCCGGCCTTCCCGACGACACCGGGACGGATACCGGAGACGGCGACAGACCGGCCCCCGCGGACGGCCCCGCCCACGAAGGAGGCGCCGCTCCCGCGGCAGGTACGGACCCCGCAGGCGGTGGGAACCCCGCTGGGGATACGGACCCCGCAGGCGGTGGCGGTGGGAGCCCCGCTGGAGACACGGACCCCGCCGGGAGCACGGCCTCCGCCAGGGGTACGGCACCCACGGGTGGTAGCGCCTCCGTCGGCAGCACGGACGCCTCCGACGGCGAGGGATCCGCCTCCACAGGGTCCCGGCCCGCCGCCTCCCTCTCCGACGCCAAGCGGGCCCTGCTCGCCCAGCGGCTGCGGGGCGGCCGGGCGCGGGCGCGGACCGCACAGGCGGTGGCGCGGCGGCCGGAGGGCACCGTCCCCCCGCTCTCCTTCGCGCAGGAACGCCTCTGGTTCATGGAGCAGTTCGCGCCCGGCACCGCCGCGTACAACATCCCCGTCGCCCGCCGGCTGCGCGGCCCGCTCGACCTCCCCGCCCTCCGCCGTGCCCTGGACGCCGTCGTCGCCCGCCACGAGACGCTGCGCACCCGCTATCCGGCCACCGACGACGGCCGCCCGGTCCTGGAGATCGCCGAGCCCGCCCCCTTCGACCTGCGCACCGCCGACGCGGAGGACGAGGCGCACGCGGCCCGGCTGGTGGACGAGCTGGGCGCCCTCCCCTTCGACCTGGTCACCGGCCCCCTGATGCACGGCCTGCTGGTCCGCCTCGCCGCCGACGACCGCGTCCTCCTCCTCGTCGTGCACCACAGCGTCAGCGACGGCTGGTCCAGCGAGGTGCTGGTCTCCGAGGTGCTGCGCGGCTACACCGCGTACGCCGCCGGAGGCGCCGACCCGCTCCCCGAACTGCCCGTCCAGTACGGCGACTTCGCCCTCTGGCAGCGCGAGCGGCTGACCGGTGGCCGGCTGGAGGAGGAGGTGGCGTACTGGGCCCGGGAGCTGGCCGACGTACGCCCCCTGGAGCTGCCCACCGACCGCCCCCGCCCCGAACGGCAGACCTTCGAGGGCGCCGGATACGGCTTCGACATCGACGGTGAGCTGCTGGAGCGGCTCACCGCCCTCGGCAAGGCGCAGGGCGCGACCGTGCACATGGTGCTGCTCGCCGCGTTCCAGGTGGTGCTGTCCCGGTTCGCCGGGCAGCGCGACTTCGCCGTCGGCTCACCCGTCGCGGGCCGCCCCGAGCCCGAACTCGAAGGCCTCATAGGGATGTTCGTCAACGTCCTGGCGCTGCGCGCCCGGCTGGACGGCGACCCCGCCTTCACCGAGCTGGTCGGGCGGACCCGGGAGACCTGCCTGGAGGCCTACGCCCACCAGGAGCTGCCCTTCGCCCAGTTGGTCTCCGAGCTGAACGTCGAGCGGGACGTCACCCGCTCCCCGGTCTTCCAGGCCGTCCTGGCGATCCAGAACTACGCCTCGGCCGCCGACGCCACCGCTGGTGGTGAACTCCCTCTGGAGGTGGAGCCGTTCGGGCTGCACGCCGCCGGGACCCGGTTCGACCTCGAACTCTTCCTCATGGAGGGGGAGGGCGGTCTGCGCGGCGCCTTCAACTACAACACGGACCTCTTCGACGAGTCCTCGATCGCCCGGATCGCCGCCCACCTGGGCCGGTTCCTGCGCGCCGCCGCCGACCGGCCCGACGAGCCGGTCTCCGCCCACGACGGCCTCGACCCGGCCGAGCGGCACCGGCTGCTCACCGAGTGGAACGACACGGCCGTCGAATCCGCCGGACCCTTCGCATTCGCCGAGGCATCCGGGGGCGGCGACGGCACCGAGACCCTGACCGCGCTCATCGCCGCGCAGGCCGCCCGTACGCCGGACGCCGTCGCCGTCGAGTTCGGCGCCGGCTCCCTCACCTACGCGGAGCTGGACCGGGCCGCCGACCGGATCGCCCGCCGGCTGACCGGCGCCGGGGCCGGGCCCGGCACCCTGGTGGCGGTCAGCGCCGAGCGTTCGCTCGACCTGGTCGCGGGGCTCCTCGGCGTGCTCAGGTCCGGTGCCGGATACACCCCGCTCGACCCGGAGTACCCGGCCGAGCGCCTCGCCTTCATGCTGGCCGACAGCGGCGCCGGGATCCTCCTCACCCAGCGGGGGCTGCCGGTGCCCGAGGGGTGCGCGGCGCGCGTCCTGCTGCTCGACGACGAGGACGGGCAAGAGGGTTCGTACGAAGGCGAGTTGACGGCCCCGGGCGCCGACGACATCGCGTACATGATCTATACGTCGGGCTCCACCGGCCGCCCCAAGGGCGTGCCCAACACCCACCGCTCCATCGTCAACAGGCTGCGCTGGATGGCCCGTACGTACGGAGTCGGCCCCGACGACCGCGTCCTCCACAAGACCCCGACCGGCTTCGACGTCTCGGTCTGGGAGCTGTTCCTGCCGCTGATCACCGGGGCCCGGCTGGTCGTCACGGCGCCCGGCGGCCACAAGGACGCGGCCCATCTCCGCGACACCATCGCCGGGCACGGCGTCACCCTCGCGCACTTCGTCCCCGCCATGCTCGACGTGTTCCTCGCGGAGGACGACGTCGAGCGGTGCGCCTCGCTGCGGCGCGTGGTGTGCAGCGGCGAGGAACTGGCCCCGCACACCGCCCGCGCGTTCACCACCCGGCTGCCCGGGTGCGCGCTCGCCAACCTGTACGGGCCGACCGAGGCGGCCGTGGACGTGACGAGCTGGGAGTGCGAGGGCGAGCTGGACACCGTCCCCATCGGCGCCCCCGTCGACAACACCCGGCTGTACGTGCTCGACGCCGAGCTGCGCCCGCTCCCCCCGGGCACCCCGGGCGAGCTGCACATCGGCGGGGTCCAGGTCTCCGTCGGCTACCACCGCAGGCCGGGGCTGACGGCCGCGCGGTACGTCCCCGACCCGTACGGCCCGCCCGGCTCCCGCCTCTACCGCACCGGCGACCTGGCCCGCTGGCGGGCGGACGGGCAGCTGGAGCACCTGGGCCGGATCGACCAGCAGGTCAAGATCCGGGGCCAGCGCATCGAACCCGGCGAGATCGAGGCCGCGTTGCGCGCCGAACCCGGCATCACCGCCGCCGCCGTGATCGTCCGCGAGGACAACCCGGGCGACAAGCGGCTGGTGGCGTACCTGGTGGCCGCGGACGGTCCCGCGCCCGCCGGGGAGCCCGCCCCCGAAGGCTCCGCCGCCCCCGCCCCTCGGGAGCCCGACCCCGCCGAGCTGCGCACCGCGCTCCGCCGCACCCTGCCCGACTACATGGTCCCCGCCGCCTTCGTCACCCTGGACGCGCTGCCGCTCTCCCCGAACGGCAAGCTCGACCGCCGCGCCCTGCCCGCCCCGCAGGCCCGCCGGACCGGGGGAGCGCTCGCCGCCCCGGAGACGGAGACCCAGCGGGTGCTGGCCGAGATCTGGGCGGAGATCCTGACACTGCCCGAAGTCGGCGTGGACGACGACTTCTTCGACCTCGGCGGCCACTCGCTGCTCGCCACCCAGGTCATCGCCCGCGCCCGCAAGCGGCTGCCCGAGGTGGGGGCCCGGCCGGTCAGCGTGATGGACCTGTTCACCTCCCGTACGGTCCGTGAACTCGCCGTCCTCGCGGACCTGGACGAGTCCGAGCGCGGCCCCCGCCACCTGCTGCACCGGCTGACCCGCGCCACTCCCGCCGACTCCCGCGTCCTGTCGTACGTCTGCGTCCCGTACGGCGGTGGCAGCGCGGTCGTCTACCAGCCGGTGGCCGACGAACTGCCGCCCGGCTACGACCTGTGGTCCGTCGCCATCCCCGGCCACGACATGGGCGTCACCGAGGAGCACCTGCCCTTCGACGAGCTGGCCGAGAAGATCGCGACGGAGGTACGCGAACGGGTCGAGGGCCCCATCGCCCTCTACGGCCACTGCGCGGTCGGCAGCGCGCTGACCGTCGCCGTCGGCCGCCTCCTCGAAGCGGCCGGCCGGGAGGTCGAAGCCCTGTACATCGGGGCGCAGTTCCCCTTCGCCCGGCCGCGCGGCCGCATCCTCGGACTGCTCAGCCGCGTCTCCGCGCTGGACCCGCTGCTGAGCGACCGCGTCTACTTCAACTGGCTGCGCTCCATGGGCGCCGAGGTCGGTGATCTCGACGAGACCCAGATGAAGTTCATGATCGGCAACATGCGGGCCGACTCACGGGCGGCGGAGGAGTACTTCACCGAGGTCCTGGCCGAGGTGGAGGACGGCGGCGCCCTGCTGCGCGCCCCGGTGATCAGCGTGATCGGCGACCGGGACCCGGCCACCGACTTCTTCGAGGAGCGCTACCGGGAGTGGCAACTCCTGGCGGAGCGCTCGGCGCTGGCCGTCCTCGACGAGGGCGGGCACTTCTTCCTCAAGTACCGCGCCCGGGAACTCGTCGAGATCATCACCCGTACGCACCCGGCCGTGCTGGCCGGTACGGCGGTCCGCGAGCTGCCCCCGCGGGCGGAGGACGGGCCGTGGTGGTTCCACGGGGCGAGCGGCAGGGACCTGCCGGTCGCGGAGACCGGCGGCGCAGGGCCGGAGGAGGCCGAGGCGACGGGCGGGGACGGCCCCGCGGGCGACCCGGCGGAGGCCTCCGCCTCCGGCTCCGACACGGGTTCCGGTCCCGCTGCCGGCCCCGGGACCGCTTCCGGTCCCGCCCCCGGCATGGGGCGCTTCCTGGCCGTCGCGCTGGGCCAGTTGATCACCATCACCGGCTCCGCGCTGACCGAGTTCGCACTGCCCGTGTGGATCTACATGGAGACCGGCTCGATGGGCAAGTACGCCCTCTACGCCGTGATCGGGATGCTCCCCGGCATCCTCGTCGGCCCGCTGGCCGGAGCGGTCGTCGACCGGCTCGACCGCCGCCGGGTCATGCTCGCCGCCAGCGCCGTCGCCGGGTCCACCCAGGCCGCCCTGCTGACGCTGCTGCTGAGCGGGAACCTCTCCTCCTGGCACATCTACGTCCTCCTCGGGATGCTCTCGGTCGCCCTCACCTTCCAGCGGCTCGCGTACGCCTCCTCCGTACCGCAGCTGGTCCCCAAGCGGTACCTCGGTCACGCCAACGGCATCACCCAAATGGCCTTCGGCTTCGCCCAGTTCATCGTCCCGCTGGCCGCCGTGGCGCTGATGGCGGGCATCGGGCTCAAGGGCATCCTCATCCTGGACGTGACCGGCTACGCCGTCGCGATCACGGTGCTGCTGATCGTCAAGTTCCCCAGGACCCTGCCCTGGACGCGGCGCGAGTCGCTGGTGGCCGAGATCAGGAACGGCTTCGCCTACTCCTGGAAGAACCGGGGCTTCCGGGCGATGCTCCTCTGGTTCGCCGCGCTCAACATCTTCCTCTCGCCGCTCTTCCTGCTCGTCACCCCGCTGGTGCTCTCCTTCGACTCGCTGGAGTCGGTGGCCCGGGTCGCGGTGGCCGGAGGCGCGGGCGCCATCCTCGGCGGCATCGCGATGGGCTTCTGGGGCGGCCCGAAGCGGAACCGGATGCAGGGCATGCTGGGCCTGGCCGGGCTGCTCGCGGTGGCGAGCGCGCTGGTCGGGGTGCGGGCGGACCTGTGGATCATAGGGATCGGGGCGTTCGGCATGTCCTGCGCGCTCTCCATGGTCAACGGCGTCTACACGACGATCGTCCAGATCAAGGTGCCGCAGCGCTTCCACGGCCGGGTCTTCGCCCTGAACACCTTGGTCGCCTGGTCCACCCTGCCGATCGGCCACGGGATCATCGCCCCGGCGGGCTCCGCGTTCTTCGGCCCGATGTTCGAGGACGGCGGTTCGCTGACCTCCACGGTCGGCGCCCTCATCGGTACGGGGCCGGGGCGCGGGATCGGCTTCATGTACCTGCTCTTCGGGGCGGCGATGCTGGGCCTGGTCGTGGTCGGCCTGCGCCTTCGGGTGCTGGCCCGCTTCGACCTGGACGTGCCGGACGCGCTGCCGGACGACCTGGTCGGCATCCAGGAGCGCGAACGCCGGGTGAAGGCGGCCCGCGCGAAGAAGGCGAAGTCCGCTTCCCCTGCCGCTTCCGCCGCACCCTCCGCCGTCACCGACAGCAGCCCCGTCACGGACGACGACACCCCCACGCACGACCACACCCCCACGGACGACGACACCCCCGCCCGCACCGTGGAGGCAGCCCGATGACCACCGCCCCGTACCGCGCCCCCGCTCCGGCCCCCTCCCGGATCGGCGGACCCTCCACCCTGCCCGCCCTGCTCGCCCACCGCGCGGGCGCCGAGCCCGACCGGCCCGCGCTGATCTGCGGCCCGCACACGCTGACCTTCGGCGCCTGGTACGCGCGGGCCATGGCCCTGGCCTCCGGGCTGCGGTCCCGGGGGCTGGAGCCGGGGGAGCGGATCGTGCTCCGGTACGGCGGCGGGGACTGGACCGCGTACGCCGTCGCGTACTGCGGGGTCCTGCGCGCCGGCCTGGTGGCCGTACCCCTCTCGGACCGGCAGGCCCCCGCCGTCGCCGCCCATGTCCTCGCGGACAGCGGGGCGTCGGGCGTCCTCCACCCGCCCGGCGCACACCTGCCGGACGGGGTGCTGCCGGACGGGGTGTGGGCGGCGACGGAGGAGGAGGTCGAGGCGGAGGGCGCGGCCCGCACGGCGGTGCTCCGCGCCCCCGACCCCGGCGCCCGGGCCCAGATCCTCTACACCTCCGGCACCACCGGCACCCCCAAGGGCGTCACCGCCACTCACGGCAACCTGGCGCACGGCTGCACGCTCGACGAGCGCCGCCGCCCGCTGCGCCACTCCCGCCACTTCCTGCACGCCTTCCCCGTCGGCACCAACGCCGGGCAGACCATGCTGGTCAACGCCCTCGACTCGGCCGCGACCGCCGTGGCCGCACCGCAGTTCACCCCGGGGCGGTTCGCGCGGCTCATCCAGGAGTACGAGGCGGGCAGCATCTTCCTCGTCCCGTCCATGGCCATCGAACTGCTGAACTCCGCCTCCACCGGCCGGTACGCCACCGACAGCGTCCGGCTCGTCGGTTCGACCGCCGCCGCCCTGCCGCAGCCGGTCGCGCTCGGCCTGGCCCGCGCCTTCCCCCGCGCCCAGATCGTCAACTACTACACCTCCACCGAGGCCGCCCCCGCCCAGGTCACCCTGCTCTTCGACCCCGAACGCCCCGACTCCCCGGGCCGCCCCGCCTCCCTGCGCGACCTGCGCATCACCACCGCCGACGGCACCCCGCTGCCGCCCGGCGAGGCCGGTGAGGTGTGGCTCCGCACCCCGGCCGCCCCGCGCGCCTACCTCGGCCCG
This sequence comes from Streptomyces araujoniae, assembly GCF_050871195.1. Classification (NCBI taxonomy): domain Bacteria; kingdom Bacillati; phylum Actinomycetota; class Actinomycetes; order Kitasatosporales; family Streptomycetaceae; genus Streptomyces; species Streptomyces araujoniae. The sequence continues at coordinate 3,214,825 of NZ_CP194070.1, read as the reverse complement.
GCCGGGGCGCCCGCGCCCGCCGGTGACACGGTCTTCCAGGGCCGGTGGGTGCGGATGGGGGACCTCGGACTGCTGGACGAGGAGGGGTATCTGCACCTGCTCGACCGGGAGCGGGACGTGGTCAAGTCCGGTGCGTACAAGGTCTCCACGATCCAGGTGGAGGACGCGCTGCACGCCCACCCGCAGGTGGTGGACGCGGCCGCGTTCGGCATCCCGCACCCCGTGCTGGGGTCGGCCGTCGCCGCCGTGGTCGTGGTGCGCGGCGAGCTGACCGGGCCCGCGCTGCGCACCTTCCTGCTCGACCGGCTGGCCGCCCACGAACTCCCCTCCCGCCTGCTGTTCCGCCCCTCCCTGCCCCGCAACGAGGGCGGCAAGATCCTCAAGCGCGAGCTGCGCCTGCTCCTGGACGACGAGGCCCTGCGATGACGACGCCCTTCCCCTCCCGCCCGCTCACCCCGGCCCAGCACGGGCTGTGGGTCACCGAACAGGTGCTGGCCCCCGGCGCCGCCCACCACCTCGCGCTCACCGTCCGGTTCCCCGACCCGCCGGACCCGGACGCGCTCGCGGCCCGCTGCGCCCGTCTCCTGGAGCGGCAGCCGGTCCTGTGCTCCCGGGTCGACCCGGACGGGCCCGTACTCGCCCCGGCGACCGGCCCCGCACCCGGACTGCGCCGGCTCGCCTGCGCCGCCGATGGGCTGGACGCACTGCTCGCGGCGGAGAGCGCCCGGCCGTTCGACCTGGCCGAGGGGCCTCTCGTACGGTTCGCGCTGGTGACGGCCGGGACCGGGCTGCCGGTGCTGCACGTCGTCGTCCACCACCTGGTCTTCGACGGCGCCTCCAAGGACGTGCTGCTCGCGGAGATCCACGGTGTCGGGACCGATCCCGGCCTGCCGGACGCCCAGGTGGGCGCGGACGAGCCGGACGGTCAAGCGATCGCCCTGGCAAGGGAGTTCTGGTCGCAGCGCTGGCACGAACCGGCTCCCCCCGTCCTCCCCGGGCTGACCTCCTCCGTACCGGACGCGACCGCCCCCGCGCCCGGCGGGGCCGTCCCCTTCGCCCTCGGCTCCGCCCTCGACGCCCGCCTCACCGAGACCGCCGGGGTCCTCGGCGTCACCCGCTTCGAACTCCTCCTCGCCCTCTGGCACACCCTCCTCTTCCGGTACGGCAACCAGGCGCCCGTCACCGCCCTCGAACTGTCCACCCGCCTCCCCGGCAGCCCCGGGCGCATCGGGCTGTACGTGAACGAACTGCCGGTCTTCACCCACCCGGACCCGGACCGCCCCTTCGCGGACTACGTCCGGGAGGTCCGCGCCGCCCTGCGGGAGGTCTACGCGCACCGGCCCGTCCCGCTCGGCCGGGCGGTCGGCGGCCTCACCCCGCGTACCGCCATCGCCCCGCTCTCGGTCAGCTTCCGCCGCCGCACCGGGTGGGAGGCGGAGGAGGCGCCGGGCGTCACCGTCGACTGGATCGGCTTCACCCACGCCGTACGCAACCTCGTGCACCTCCAACTGGTCGACGGGCCCGACGGGTTGACGGGCTCGTTGCAGTACCGGACCGACGCCTTCGAGCCCGGCGCGCCCGCTCGGATCGTGGGTCACTTCCGTACTCTGCTCGACGCCGTGCTGACCGCGCCGGGAGCCACCGAGGCCGCGCTCGCCGGGCTGCCGCTGCTGGCGGGCGACGAGCTGGTGGCGGCCCTGCGCACGGGCAACGACCTGCCGGCGGCCTGCGCGGACAGCGACACGGTGGTCTCGATGTTCGCGGACCGGGTGGCGGAGGATCCGGGTGCCGTCGCGGTGGTGACGGCGGACGGCGCGGAACTGTCGTACGGCGAACTCCACGACCGGGTACAGGCGTTCGCCGACCAGCTGAGGGCCGCCGGGCTCGGTGCCGGGGATCCGGTGGGGGTGCAGGTCGGCCGGTCGGTGGGCGAACTCGTGGCCGTGCTCGGGGTGTTGACGGCGGGCGCGGCCTATGTGCCCCTGGACCCCGGATACCCGTCCGAGCGGCTGGAGTTCGTACGGTCGGACGCGGGCCTCGCGGCACTCGTGGTGGAGGGCCCGGCGCCTGAGGGGCTTCCGGCCGGGCTGCCGGTCCTGGCCCCCGACGCCGGGGAGGGGGCGGTGCCCGCGTCCGGGGCCGTGCCCGCCTCCGGTCCGGCCGCCGGGGACCCCGCGTACGTCATCTACACCTCGGGCTCCACCGGTCGCCCCAAGGGTGTGGAGATCCCGCACCGGGCGCTGGCCAACCTGCTGGCGACCATGGCGGACCACGTCGAGGCGGGCCCCCGGGACCGCTGGCTCGGGCTCACCTCGCTCTCCTTCGACATCTCCACCGTGGAGCTGCTGCTGCCCCTGACGACCGGGGCGCGCGTCGTCCTCGTCCCCGAGGGGCAGCAGCGCGACGGCGGCGCCCTGGTGAAGCTGATCGACGCCCACGGCGTCACCCATGTCCAGGCCACGCCGAGCAGTTGGCGGCTGATGCTCGCCGCCGGGCTCCACCGTCCGGGGCTGGTGGCCGTCGCGGGCGGCGAGGCGCTGCCGGGGCCGCTGGCGGATGAACTCGGCGCGGTCTGCGGCCGGTTGGTCAACGTCTACGGCCCCACCGAGACGACCGTGTGGTCCACCCTGGCCCATCTCGCCACCGGCGCCCCCGTCACGATCGGCCGCCCGCTGACCGCGACGAGGGCGTACGTCCTCGACGGACGCGGCACGCCCGTACCGGACTTCATCCCCGGCGAACTCCACCTCGGCGGCGCGGGCGTGGCCCACGGCTACCGGGGCCGCCCCGGGCTGACCGCCCAGCGCTTCGTCCCCGATCCCTGGGGCCCGCCCGGCTCGCGGCTCTACCGGACCGGCGACCTCGTGCGCCGGCTCCCGGACGGGCGGCTGGAGTTCGTGGGCCGCCTCGACAGCCAGGTGAAGCTGCGCGGCCACCGGATCGAGCTGGGGGAGATCGAGGCCCGGATCGTGGAGGACGAGCGCGTCTCCCAGGCGGTGGTGGTCCTGGACGGCGGTGGCCCGGGCGGGACGGGTGCCGGGGCCGGTGCGGATGCCCGGCTGGTGGCGTACGTCGTGGGTGCGCGTACGAGTACGGGTACGGGTGCCGGTACGGGAGAGGTCCCGGCGGCCGAGGAGCTGCGCGAGCGCCTCGCGCGCACCCTGCCCGCGGCGATGGTGCCCGCGGTCTGGGTCCCGCTGCCCGCCCTGCCCCTCACCCCCAACGGCAAGGTCGACCGGGCCAGGCTGCCCGAGCCCCCGAGGCTCCGGCCGGACGCCCCGGGGCCGCTCACGGCGACCGGGGAGACGGCCGAGGGCGGGCCGGCGACGGCGGGCGACGGGGTCGGCGCCGTGGTGCGGGAGATCTGGCAGGAGGTGCTGCGGCTGGACGACATCGGCCCCGACGAGGACCTCTTCGACCTCGGCGGCCACTCCCTGACGATCACCTCCATCGCGGCCCGTATCCGCAAACGGCTGGGTGTCGAGGTGCCGCTCGACGTCTTCTTCGACACCCCCACGCTCGCCGGCGTCTCGGACGCGGTGAGCGGACTCCAGCAGACAGCGAGCAGTGAGGAAGAGCGCGATGAGTGACGCGACGGTGTACCAGGTGGTCGTCAACGACGAGGAGCAGCACGCGCTCTGGCCCGCCCGGACGGCCCCGCCCGCCGGCTGGCGGGTGGAGGGCTTCCAGGGCTCGGAGGAGGCGTGCATGGCGCATGTGGACCGGGTGTGGCCGGACATCCGGCCGCTCTCGCTGCGCCGCCGCCTCGCGGAGTCGGCGGACGGACCGGAGCAGGCCTCCCGTCCGGCCGACGGCTCCGGCCCCGCCGCCGTCTCGCCGGTGGTGGACCGGTGACGGCCGGTCCGGAGGCGCGGGCCGTGCTGCGCGGCCGGGTCGCGGAGCTGGTCGCCGGGGCGACCGACGGCGAGGTGACCGAGGCCGAGATCCTGGCGTCGGGCGGCTCGCTGACCGCGCTGGGCGTCACCTCGCTGGCCTTCCTCCGGCTGATCGACACGGTGGAGGAGGAGTTCGGGGTCATCCTGGACCTGGACGGCCCGTTCCGTCTGCTGGACGACCTCGACGGCCTGGTGGACCACATCGGCGAGCTGACGGCGGGCGGCGGGGACCATGGCTGAGGCGCTGGCCGAGGAGACGGGGGCCGGGGGCGGAACCGGCGCCGCCGAGGCGGCCGGCACCGGCCCCGGCCTCGGCCCGGGTTCCGGTTCCGGATCCGGTTCCGCCGTGGAGACCGGGCCCGGATCCGGTTCCGCCGTGGAGACCGGTCCCGGGTACGGCTCCGCCGAGGAGACCGTGACCGTCGGGTTCCGGGGCGACCGCTCCGGCCGGGCGCCGCTGACCTGGGGGCAGCGCGCGATCTGGCACGCGATCCGCCGTACCGCGCCGAACGACCACTACTTCAACATCGGCCGCGTCCTCCCGCTGGCCGACCGGGGCCGCCCCGCCACCGTGGCCGGGGCGACCGCCGCGCTGACGGCCCTGGTGGAGCGCCACGAGTCGCTGCGCACCCGGCTGGAGCTGTCCGCCGACGGCACCGAGGCGGCCCAGGACCTCGCCGCCACCGGCAGCCTCCCGGTCACCCTCGCCCGCGCCCAGGACCCGGCGGAGGCCGAACGCACGGCGCACGCCCTCCTGGACCGGCTCTCCGCCACCCGCTTCGCCTACGCCTCCGAATGGCCGGTCCGGGCCGCCCTGGTGGCCGTCGGGGACCGGGTCACCCATGCCGTCCTGGTCCTCTGCCACCTGGCGGCGGACGGCCACGGCGCGGAGGTCCTCGTACGGGATCTGCGCCTCCTGGTCCGCCGGGGCTCGGCCGGACGCCCGCCCGCCACCACCCCCCTTGACCTGGCCCGGGAGCAGCACGGCGAGACCGGCAGGCGGCGGGGCGCGGCGGCCCTGGAGCACTGGGAGTCGGGGTACCGGGCGGCCCCCGCCACGATGTTCCCCGACCCGGTCGCCGCGCCCCGCGCCCCCCGCTTCTGGACCGGCCGGATCGTCTCGCCCGCCCTGGCCCGTGCGGTCGCCGCGGTCGCCGCCGCCCACCGGGTGAGCGGTTCCACGGTGCTGCTGACGGCGGCGGCGGTGCTGGTGGCGGCGGGTCAGGGCCACCGTACGGCGGCGGTCATGCCGATCGTCGGCAACCGCACGTCCGCCGCCCACCGCGACCTGGTCACCACGCTGTCGCAGGACGGCCTGTTCATCCTGGACACCGGCACGGACTCCGGCACCGGCACCACTCCGGACACCCCGACCTTCACCGACCTGCTCCCCACCGCCTACCGGGCGGCCCTGCGCGCCTACCGGGCCGCCGTGTACGACCCGGCCGCGTGGGACGCGCTCGGCGTGCGGCTGCGTACGGAGACCGGGGCCGAGGTCCACCCGTACTGCTGCTTCAACGACATGCGCCTGGTCGAGCGCCCCGCTCCGCCCGGCCCGGCCCCCACCGCCGCCGAACTCGCGGAGCTGCGCGGCCGGACGGCCTTCGGCTTCCCGGCCACCCAGGAACGGGTCGCCTGCCGCTACTGCCTGCACATCACCGAGGAGGGCGACGCGCTGGCGGTGTCGCTGACGGCGGACACGGCGTACCTGCCGCCGGAGACGGTCCGGGCGCACCTGTACGGCATCGAGGAGCTGATCGTCGCCGCCGCCTCCGGGCGCTCCCTGCCGCTCACCGGGGTGCGGGAACTGCTGGAGACGACGACGACGACGGCGGCGGCGGAGGAGGTACGGGCATGACCGCACAGAGCACGCCGGCGGACGGACCCCCGCCCACCGCCACACCGCCCACCGGACCCCTCCCCACCGGCGAACCCCTCCGCGCCTGGGCCGACCGCACCTCCTGCGTCCAGGGCGGCGAGCTGGCCTTCCACCTGACGGGCGCCGCCGGGTCTGCCGTACGGGTCCGGATCACCGACGCCGTCAGCGAGCAGACCCGGCTCACCGCCACGGTCCGCGCCGCCGACTGGACCCTGGCCGTCCCCGGCGAGTGGCCCAGCTCCCTCTACCGCGCCACCTTCGACGTACCGCTGGAGAACCGCCCCACCACGGACGAGGCCGAACACGAGGTCTGGTTCGCCGTTCGCGCAGCGTTCACCGGACCCGTGACCTCCGCCGGAACCGCGACCCCCGCCGGACCCGCGACCAGCACCGGCACCAGGGCCCCCGCCGGGAAGGCGACCCGCTCCGCCCCCTCCCGCATCCTCGTCTCCATCCCCTTCGCCACCTGGCGGGCCTACACGCACGCCGGACAGCCGCACCGGGGCCTGTACTACTCCGAGCAGCCCTACCGCGCGGCCCGGGTCTCCTTCGCCTCGCCCGGCGGCGGGCCGCCGCCCGAGCGCTGGGAGGAGGGGCTGCTGCGCTGGCTGCCCGACGCCGGTTACCAAGTGGACTTCTGCTCCGGCCTCGACCTGCACGACGGCGACGAACTCCTCTCCCACTACCGCCTGCTGGTGGTGAACGGCCATGACGAGTACTGGTCGATGGAGATGCGCGACAGCGTCGAGAACTTCGCCCGGCGCGGCGGCAACGTGGCCTTCTTCGCGGCCAACACCGCCTGGTGGCAGATGCGGCTGGAGGACGACGGCCGGACCATGGTCTGCCACCGGGACGCGGTCACCGACCCGATGACGGCGACCGACCCGCGCCGCACCACCGTCGAGTGGTCCAGCGCCCCCGTCGACCGCCCCGAGAACGCGATGACCGGCCTCAGCTTCCGCCGGGGCGCGGGCGCCTGGGGCGAGGGCATGGCGGTGATGGGGAAGGAGGCGTACACCGTCCGGTTCGCGGACCACTGGGCCTTCGCCGGGACGGGCCTCACCGACGGCGAACCCTTCGCGCGCGGCGCCCTCGGCTACGAGACGGACGCCTGCGCGCTGGAGTGGACCGACGGGGTGCCGAGGGCGACGGGCGTGGACGGCACCCCCGGCTCCTTCGTCGTGCTGGCCACCGCCGACCTGCGGCACTGGCGGGAGTACGGACAGGGCGGCGCGGCCACGATGGGCGTCTTCCGGCTCGGCGCGGGCACGGTCTTCAACGCGGGGACGATCAACTGGGGCAGCGTCCTCGCGGACGACCCGGTCGCCGACCGCATCACCCGCAACGTCCTGGACCGGCTGAGCGGCGCGGCCCCCGGCGACGGCTGGGACGCGGCGGGCGCCCCGGACGAGGTGCGGGCGCTCGCGGCCTGCGCGTCCGTGCTGTTCGGCGCGGACACCCGGGGCAGGCTGCTCTGCCGGGAGGTGTCCGGCCAGAACCTGCCGTGGCGGCCCGTGGGGCTCGCCCCCGGCGTACGGGCGCTGGCCTCGGCGAGGGAGGCGGCGGGCGGGCTCCCGCTGGAGCTGTACGCGGCGACCGAGGACGGCCGCCTGCTCCGCCGCGACCCGGAGCCGGCCCCCGTACCCGGCGAGGACGGGGAGGAGTGGACGCGGGTGGGGCAGGTGCCCCCGGGCACGACCGGCCTGGCGCTCTGCGACGCGGGGATCTTCGCCGTCACCCCGCACGACGACACCCTGCACTACCTCTCCGCGCTCGCGCTGGACGAGCCGTGGCAGGTGCTGGGGGACGCGGGCGGCGCGATCGCCCTCACCACCCTGAGCTGCCGCCTCTGGGCGGTCACCGCCGACGGCCGGCTGCGCACCCGGCTCCCGGCGGGCCCGTCCGACGGCCCGGTGGCGTTCGCGGACGCGGGGACGGCGGGCCCACCGCCCCACCCCCGTACGACCCTCGCCGCCCACGCCGGGGTGCTGTACGCGACGGCTCCGGGGGCCCCGCTGCGGGTCTGCGGAGGGCCCGCGCTGCCGTCCCGCTGAGGCCTTCCCGTACGACGCCGGAGGGCGCGGCGCCGTACCCTGGGCAGGTGCAGGCGGCAGGGCGGGGAGGAAGTCGGACGTGGGTGCTGACGTGGGTGCTGTGACAGACGCGGGTGCCGTGACATGGGTGCGGTGAAGAGCAGGCGGATGCCCCGTGCCGTGCGGGAGCGGCAGATGATGGACGCCGCCGTCCAGACGTTCGGGCAGCGGGGGTACCGGGCCGCCTCTATGGACGAGATCGCGGAGCTGGCGGGCGTCTCCAAGCCACTGGTCTATCTGTACCTGCACTCCAAGGAGGACCTCTTCTCCGCCTGCATCCGGCGCGAGGCGGAGGCCCTGGTGGCGGCGGTACGGGCCGGCGTCGATCCGGAGCTGCCCCCCGACGGCCAACTCTGGTCAGGACTGCGCGCGTTCTTCACACACACCGCCGAACACCCGGACGGCTGGGCGGTGTTGCACCGCCAGGCCCGCTCGCACGGGGAGCCGTTCATCAGCGAGGTCGTGGTGATGCGCGACGAGATCGTCGCGTTCGTGACGGGCCTCATCGGCGCCGCCGCCCGTGAGGCCCACCGCGACCCCGCCCTCGCGGACCGCGATGTGGCGGGCCTCGCCCAGGCCCTGGTGGGCGCCGCCGAGTCCCTGGCGGGCTGGGCCAATGACACCCCGGGCGTCTCGGCGAAGGAAGCCGCCGCGACCTTGATGAACTTCGCCTGGGCGGGCCTGGAGAACCTGATGCACGCCCGCCCGTGGCAGCCCCCGGCCGACGCGTCGTAGGCAGCCGCCCCTCCCGGAGGCGATGCCGTGGGGGCCCGCGCCCCGCCGCCGCGGGACCGGTTCCTCGCGCGGGGCGGCGGAGGGGCGGCCCGGCGGGCGCCTACCGTGGAGTCGCCCGGTTCAATCGTGTTGATCGTCACTCCGGCGACCGTGCCCGGGCAGACTAGTTTTCTCGGGTGTGACTGCCACTCAGATTCCGCATACCGCACCCGGTTCCCCCACGCCCGTGTCCGCCGCCCTCGCCGACCTGCTCTTCCCCGGTCAGCTGGGCGCGACTCATCGGCGGTGGAGGGACTTCTTCAGCTCCGCCGCGTTCCGTTTCCAGGAGGGGCTGACCCATCGGGAGCGCATAGCCCTGAGCTACGACCGGCTCCGGCTGGTGAACGAGGCCGTAGCGGCTCCACAGGCCCTGGCGGGCGACCCCGTCGATCTCACCGCCCTGCACGAGTGGGCCGGGGTGGTGGACCCGGGCATGGCCACCATCGCCTCCATCCACTACAACCTCTTCTTCGGCAGTCTGGCCGACCACGATCCGGCCGGCCGGGACCTGGGCGAGTACGTCCGCGCGGACCGCATCGGGACGTTCCTGTGCACCGAGGCCGCCCACGGCAACGACGCCGCGAACATGGAGACCACGGCGACGTACGACCGGGCGGCGCGGGAGTTCGTGCTGCACACCCCGCACGCCGGGGCGCGGAAGTTCATGCCCAACACCGGCCCGGCCGGCGGGGCGAAGGGGGCGGTCGTCGCGGCCCGCCTGATCGTCGACGGCACCGACCACGGCGTGCTGCTGTTCCTGACGCCGCTCAGCGACGGCGACGGCAGCCCGCTGCCGGGCGTGGAGGTGAGCCCGCTGCCCCAGACGGTCAGCAGCCCGGTCGACCACTGCGCCACGACCTTCCACCACGTCCGCCTCCCCTTCAGCGCCCTCCTCCAGGGCGACCACGGCCGCCTCACCCCGGACGGTGAGTTCACCAGCGGGTTCGGCAGCCCCCGCCGGCGGTTCCTCCAGTCCATCGGACGGGTCACGATGGGCAAGCTCTGCATGAGCGCCCACAGCCTCGGCGTCATGCGGCACGCCCTCGACGTCGCCATGCGCTACGCCCACACCCGGGTCACCTCGGGCATGACGAACGGCCAGCGCGTGCCGCTCATATCCCACCGCGGCCACCACACCGCCCTGCTCGACGCCACGGCGACGGCCTACGCCGCCACGCTGCTCCAGAGATCGGTCGTGCGGCAGTGGGGCCGGGCGAGCGGTGAGGAGCGCGAGGCGTACGAGCGGCTGACGGCGATATCCAAGGCCTGGATCACCTGGAGGGCCCGAGCGGTCATGACCGAGTGCCGCGAGCGGTGCGGCGCCCAGGGCCTGGTCCAGGAGAACGGCATCGCGCTCCAACTGGCCTCCGTCGAAGGCGCTATCACGGCCGAGGGCGACAACAAGGTCATCATGGAGAAGGCCGGGGGCGAGATGCTGCTCGGCGGCATCGACCTCAAGCCGGAGAGCGAGATCCCGCCCGCCCACCGGGAGTTGACCGACTCTCAGTTCCTCCAGGACCTCCTGGCCGACATCGAGCGCATCTCCCACGGACGGGCGAAGGCCCGGCTCCGGCAGCCCGCCGCATCGCCACTGGCCCGCTGGAACGCGACGGTGACGCCCGCGGTGGCGCTGGCCGACGCCCATGTCCACCGGCTCGCCGCCGAGTGCCTGCTGACCGCCGCCGACCAGGCCCCCTCCGGAGTACCGGCGGACCTGCTGCACGGGCTGCACAGCCTGTTCGCCCTGCGCCGGATCGCCGCCCACAGCGGGGACCTGCTCGCACGCGGCCGGCTGACGGCCGACCACGTCGAGCGCCTGCCCGACGCGGTCGACGCGGTCCTCGGCCTGCTGGAGCCCCACGCGCTGACCCTCACCCACGCCTTCGGCGGGTCCCGGACGCTGCTGAGGACGCACCCGATGCTCCACGCCTGAGCGGCACGACGGGGAGGGCGCCCGACCGGCACGACGGGGAGGCGCCGGCTCCCCGGCCGCCGCACGGCGGCCGGGTCCGGACCGACCCGCCCAGGCGCCGCCCTCGCCGCGCACCCGGGCGGGCTCCGGCTTCGCGCCGCGCCCCCTTCCGGCCCCCCGGGTGGCGGCCATCGGCCTCAGGCCTCCCGCGTGACCGCCCCCGTGAGGTGCACGCGCCCGCCCGGGCCGCGCAGGGCGAAGGCGTCCCCGCCCGGCTCGGCGGCGTGGACGACGGTGGCGGGCAGCAGGACGGGGGCCCTGAAGTCGGCTCGTACCGTACGGAGTCGGCGACCGGCCCCGTCGGACTCCGCCGCCTGCGCCTCGGCCAGACAGCGGGCCACCGTCCACATGCCGTGGGCGATGGCCCGGGGGAAGCCGAAGAGGCGGGCGGTCAGAGGGTGGAGGTGGATGGGGTTGCGGTCACCGGAGACGGCTCCGTACCGCCGCCCGAGATCGCCGGGCAGCCGCCACTCGTGGAGAGCGGGAAGCGCCTCGGCACCGGTCTCCTCACGGCCTCCGCCCGCCGCGCCCTGTGTGGCGTGCCGGGAGAGATATCCGCTTCGCGACTCCCACACCAGCTCCCCGCCCACGCGCGCCTCGGTCACCATGGTGACCTCCGTGCCGCGCCGGTGGGCGGTCAACTCCTTCGCGTACACCGTCAGTTGCATGGGCTCCTCGGCCCGCACCGCGCGGTGGCCGCAGGCCTCGAACCAGGTGTGGACGAGTCCGACGACCGGGAGCGGGAAGCCGCGCCCGGTCATCAGCCGCATGGCCAGCGGAAAGGCCAGGACGTGCGGATACGTGAGCGGAAGCGCTCCCGCTCCGGCCCCCGCCCTGCTCCCGGACTCCGCCCCGCTCCCGGCCTCCGGGAATCCGCAGATGCTCAGGTACGCGGCCAGGGGGCCGGGGGCGGCGGGGGCGGCCGGGAGGGTGAGGCGTTCGGTGGGCAGGGTGGCGTCCGGCCGGCCGGCGCGCCGGAAGGGCGAGGTGACGGCTCCGCGGACGAGGGAGGCGCTGAGGGAGGTCATCGCGTTCACGCCCCCAGCAGGCTCTGGCCGCAGACGCGCAGCACCTGGCCGTTGACGGCGGTGGAGTCGGGCTGGGCGAACCAGGCGACGGCCTCGGCGACATCGACCGGAAGGCCGCCCTGGGACAGGGAGTTCATACGGCGGCCCGCCTCGCGGATGAAGAAGGGGACGGCCGCCGTCATCCTCGTCTCGATGAAGCCGGGTGCGACCGCGTTGACCGTGACGCCGTGGTCGGCGGCGGCGCGCGGGCCGAGCGAGCGGACGAGACCGATGATCCCGGCCTTGCTCGCCGCGTAGTTGGTCTGCCCGGTGTTGCCCGCGATGCCCGCGATGGAGGCGGTGGCGACGATCCGGCCGCCGCGCGTGACGGCCCCGCCCTTCAGCAGCTCGTCGGTGGTGCGGAGCACGCTGTCCAGGTTGACGTCGATGACCGGAGTCCAGCGCTCGGCGGGCATGTTGGCGAGGCGGCGGTCGCGGGTGATGCCCGCGTTGTGGACGAGGACGCCGAGCCCGTCCGGCGCTGCGGCGGCGATGCGGTCGGCGGCGTCGGGCGCCGTGATGTCGAGGGGGAGCGGGGTGGCCCCGAGCCGGGCGGCGGTACGTTCCAGCTCCTCCCGGACCCCCGGCACGTCGAGCGCGATGACCCGCGCCCCGTCGCGGGCGAGCACGGAGGCGACCGCGGCACCGATGCCCCGGGCGGCCCCGGTGACCAGGGCGGTGCGGCCGGCGAGCGGGGCGGCGGGGTCGGTGACGGGCTCGGGGGTGGCGTCGGTCAGCTCGATGACCTGGCCGCTCACGTAGGCGGAGCGGGGCGAGAGCAGGAAGCGCAGGGTGGACGCGGCGCCCTGTGCCGTAGCGCCGCCGCCCGGAACCCGTACCAGCTGAACGGTGGAGCCCCGCCCGATCTCCTTGCCCAGCGACCGGACGAACCCCGCCAACGCCTGCTGGGCGGCGGCCTGGTGGTGGTCGTCGGGGGAGGGGGCCGTACCGAGGACGACGACCCGCCCGCCCGGCGCGAGGGAGCGGACGACGGGGTGCAGGGCGGCGTGGACCTCCCCGAGCCCGGCGGCGGTGGTGACCCCGGTGGCGTCGAGGACGACGGCACCGGGCCGGTCGGCGCGCCCCACGACGGGAAGCCCGACCCCGGCCAGCACCTCCGCGAGCCCCGAGCCCGCCCCGACGGCCGTGCCCGCTCCGGTTCCGCCGTGCGCTCCGGCTCCGGCGTCCGCGCCCGCTCCGGCTCCGGCGTCCGCCCGCGCCCCGGCCCCTGCCTGTGCCCGCGCCCCGGCGTCCGCCCCCGCCCCGCTGCCCGCCGTGAGGTGCAGCAGCGGCCCCTCCAGCCGCGGGGTCTCCGGGGACCAGCGGCGCAGCGGGGCGGGCTGCGGGAGACCGAGGCGGCGGGTGAGGAAGCGGCCGGGTGCTGTGCCGGTGAGGTGCAGATAGCGATCGGCCATTGTCCTGACTCCCTGCTCGGTCGTAGATTTACTACTGAGTAAGGTTACTCAAGAGTCAGGAGCTGGTCGAGATGCAGACCTCAGGCGGGACCGACCCGGGACCCACCGCATGAGCACCCCCACCCCCGAACCCGCCCCCGCCGCTGCCCTCACCCCCGCCCCGGCGGTCCGGCGCGTGGCGGTCATCGGCGGCAGCCGTATCCCCTTCGCCCGCTCGGACGGCCCGTACGCGACCTCCTCCAACCAGCAGCTGCTGACGGCCGCGCTCGACGGCCTGGTGGAGCGGTACGGCCTGGCCGGGCAGCGGGTCGGCGAGTTCGTGGCGGGCGCGGTCCTCAAGCACAGCCGCGACTTCAACCTCGCCCGCGAGACCGTCCTCGGCTCCGCCCTGGACCCGCGCACCCCGGCGTACGACATCCAGCAGGCCTGCGGTACGGGCCTCCAGGCCGTGATCGCCGCCGCCAACAAGATCGCTCTCGGGGTCGTCGACTCGGCCGTAGCGGGCGGCTCCGACACGACCAGCGACGCCCCGCTCGGGGTCAACGACGAACTGCGCCGCATCCTGCTCGCCGCGCGCCGTGCGAAGACGACGGGCGGCCGCCTCAAGGCACTTGCCGCCGTACGCCCCCGCCACCTCGCCCCCGACATCCCGCGCAACGCCGAGCCGCGCACCGGCCTCTCGATGGGCGAGCACGCCGCCCGCACCGCCCGCCGCTGGGGCGTGACCCGCGAGGCCCAGGACGAGCTGGCGGCCACGAGCCACCAGCGCCTGGCGGCGGCGTACGAACGCGGCTTCCTGGACGACCTGGTCGTCCCGTACCAGGGCCTGACCCGTGACCAGAACCTGCGCCCCGCCTCCACGGCCGCACAACTGGCCCGCCTGAAACCGGTGTTCGGCATCTCGGACCCGAACCCCACCATGACGGCCGGGAATTCGACGCCTCTCACGGACGGCGCAGCGACGGTCCTGCTGTCGAGCGAGGAGTGGGCGCGGGAAAGGGACTTGCAGCCCCTCGCCTACCTCACCCTCTACGAGACGGCGGCGGTCGACTACGTGGACGGGGACGACGGCCTCCTGATGGCCCCGGCGTACGCGGTGCCGCGCCTGCTGGAGCGGGCGGGCCTGGGCATCGAGGACTTCGACCTGTACGAGATCCACGAGGCGTTCGCCTCCCAGGTGCTGGCGACCCTCGCCGCCTGGGAGAAGCAGGGCCTGGCCCCGCTGGACCGGACCCGTCTGAACGTGGCGGGTTCGTCGCTGGCGACCGGCCACCCCTTCGCCGCCACCGGCGCCCGGATCGTCGCCACGCTGGCCAAGCTGCTGGCGGAACGGGAGGCCCCGGGACGGGGGCTGATCTCGGTCTGCGCGGCGGGCGGCCAGGGGGTGACGGCGATCCTGGAACGCCCCTGAGCCCATTGGCGATCTGCCGGACGGACGACCCGGCGACGAGACATGTACGACCCCCGCCCGCCACCGAGGAGCCGCAAGTGTCAACGCCGAACACCGCCACCGATCCCACCCCCACGCCCACCCTGGTGGAGCCCACGAAGAAGAGAGACGGGTCCGGCCGGGTCAGGGAGGTCTCCGTACCCGCCTTCGCGCCCCCGGTGCTGCGGGGCTCGCTGGCGGAGATCCCGTTCGACAACGCCCGGGAGGCCCCGGCGGAGGCGGTGCTGAGCCGCAAGGACGCCGAGGGCACCTGGCACGACGTGACCGCCGCCGACTTCGCCGCCGAGGTGCTGGCGGTGGCGAAGGGCCTGCTGGCGGAGGGGCTGCGGCCGGGGGACCGGATCGCGATCATGGCCCGTACGACGTACGAGTGGACGCTCCTGGACTTCGCGTCCTGGGCGGCCGGCCTGGTGACGGTGCCCATCTACCCCACCTCGTCCGCCTTCCAGACCCGGTGGATCCTCCAGGACTCGGGCGCGGTGGCGTGCGCGGTGGAGACGAAGGAGCAGGGCCGCCTGGTCAGCCAGGAGCGCAAGCAACTGGGCGGCCTGGCGCACCTGTGGCAGTTCGACACGGGGGCCATCGGCCATCTCAAGTCGCTGGGCAGGCACATCCCCGACGAGGCGGTGGCGGACCGCCGGGCCGGGCTGGAACCGGACACCCCGGCCACGCTGATCTACACCTCGGGGACGACCGGCCGCCCCAAGGGCTGTGTGACCACCCACGGCAACTTCTTCGCGGAGGTCGACAACGCGATCGAACTGCTGCACCCGGTCTTCAAGTCGGTCTCGAAGGACCCGGCGTCCACGCTCCTCTTCCTCCCGCTCTCCCACGTCTTCGGCCGGATGGTGGCGATCGGCTGCATGCGGGCGCGCGTCCGCCTGGGCCACGCCCCCTCCATCCAGACGGACGACCTCCTGGCCGACCTGGCGGGCTTCCGTCCCACCTTCCTCCTCGCCATCCCGTACGTCCTGGAGAAGGTCTACAACACGGGCCGGGCGACGGCGGAGAAGATGGGCCGGGCGTCGTCGTTCGACCGCGCGGCCCGGATCGCGCAGCGGTACGGCAAGGCGGTCGAGGCCGCCGAACACGGCACGGGCCCCGGTCCGGGCCTCGGCCTGCGGGCGGCCCGCGCCCTCTACGACCCGCTGGTCTACCGCCGTATCCGGGCGGCGCTGGGCGGCAAGGTCCGGTACGTGATCTGCGGCGGTTCCCCGCTGGGCCGCCGGCTGGCCTCCTTCTACGAGGGCGCGGGCATCGGCATCTTCGAGGGGTACGGCCTGACGGAGACGACGGCGGCCCACACGGTGACCCCGCCCCTCAAACCCCGCCTGGGCACGGTGGGCTGGCCGCTGCCCGGTACGTCGGTACGCATCGCGGACGACGGCGAGGTGCTGCTCCGGGGCGGCCAGGTGTTCCGCGGCTACTGGGACGCGGAACGCGCGGAGCCGGTCCCGTACCTCCTGGACGGCGACTGGTTCCCGACGGGCGACCTGGGCACGCTCGACGAGGACGGCTATCTGACGATCACGGGCCGCAAGAAGGACATCATCATCACGTCGGGCGGCAAGAACGTGACCCCGGCCCCCCTGGAGGACTGGCTCCGCGCCCACCCCCTGGTCAGCCAGTGCATGGTCGTCGGCGACAACCGCTCGTACATCACCGCCCTCCTCACCCTGGACCCGGACGGCCTCCACCACTGGCGCCAGATGGTGAAGAAGCAGGACGTGCCGCTGAGGGAGCTGGTCCACGACGAGGAGCTGCGCACGTCCCTCCAGAAGGCGGTCGACGAGGCCAACCGCCTGGTGTCGCGGGCGGAGTCGATCCGGAAGTTCACCGTCCTCCCGGTGGACTTCACGGAGGAGAAGGGCCACCTGACGCCGTCGCTGAAGCTCAAGCGGGCGGCGATCGCGCGGGACTTCACGGCGGAGATCGAGGAGCTGTACCGGCGGAGGTGACGGTGGCGGGGAGGGCGCGGCCCGGTGCGCCCTCCCCACCCTTCCCCGTACGTTCCGCGCTCGTCCGAGACGCTCAGCTGGTGAAGTATCCGGCGTCGAGCCCGACCCAGCCGGTGATTCCGCGTGGATCGTAGAGGTGCAGGGAGCCGTCGGCGAGGATCTCCCAGCGGACGGTGAGAGAGCCGGACACTCCGGCGCCCGTGGTCTGACCGACCATGCCCTGGGTGCGGTTGGGGCGGATGTGCGGCGGGAGGGTGAGGACCTTCTCGCCGTTGGTCCACGGGGCCTTGTCCGCACGGGACAGCCGGAGGTGGAGGTCGATGCGGTTGCCGACCTGGCGGTACTGAGGAACGTAGTTGCCGGAGTTGGGGGTGTAGACGGCGGTGTCGTAGGCCAGGGTGGTCCACGGGACGTGGTCGCCCGTGCCGTCGGTGGTGCTCGTGATGCCGTAGAGGGCCATGCGGCGCGGTCCTGGTTCTTGAGTGGCGAAGCCGAAGACGAGCTGCGGCCCGTCGGGCGTCCGGCGGACGGTGATGGACTCGGTCTCACGGTGGGACAGGCCGAGAGCGGTGGTGTTGAAGCGCCGCTCGATCATCCGGCCGGTGGTGATGTCGTAGACGTTCCACCAGGAATTGCCGGGTGCGGGGTTGGCGGGACCGTAGGCGCTGCCCTCGTTCTGGTAGAGGAGATCGCCGTACAGGCACCATGCCTGGGTGCGGTACAGGACCGGGAAGCTGTACAGCGGGGTGAAGGCGCGGCGCTTGAAGGCCGCGAGGTCGTACACGCGGTACTCCACGGCGCCGGCCGGCCCGTGGCGTACGCCTATCCGACCGTGCTCGACGTCCAGGGACGGGGTGGTGCCGGAGGAGGCCGGGACGGGGTCGAACACCTCGATGAGGGTGCTCCCCGCGTCGACGACGGCGTCGGGCGTGAACGCGATACGGCCGATGCGCTTGCCGTAGGCGAACCCGCTGGTGACGGGGGTGGCGTCGGTCTCCAGCCAGAGCCAGGGCCGGCCGTCGGTGTGCTCGACGCCGAGCCCGCCGCCGTGGCCGACGCCCCTCAGGTACATGACGGCGCGGACGGTCCCGTCGGGGGAGACCTCGTTGATGCAGAGGTCGCCCCGGCGGTCGCGCTCGGCACCGGGTACGGGAGCCTGCTCGTCGGCGAGCTGACGGCCGTCGCTGATGATCTGGGTGGCGTAGGCCAGGCCGGTCACCGGGTCGAAGGCGACCTGCTGATGCACCCTGCCCTGGGTGAGCCGGAGTTCCCTGCCGAACAGGTCGACGGGTTCGGCCCGCAGGTCGAACCGGTTCCGCGCGTGCAGGCTGCTCCCGACCCGCGGTTCGGCCACGGGGGCGGAGGCGAGAGCAGAGGCGGGGGTGAGCCGGTGGCCGGTCGCCTGGGCGGTTCCCGTGGAGGCGACGACCGGAGTCGTGGCCGCGGCGGCCGCGGCGGTCAGGATCGTGCGGCGGGTCAGCGGCATTGCGGCAGCGCCTCGTTGACCGCCTGCGACGGCGTGACCGGGGCATCCCCTGCCGTGGGACGGAGGACGGTGGCCACCGTCGCCTCCGACGAGCGGCGGCACGGTCTTCGGGCGGAATGGACAGTCATCGGTGCGCAAGCCCCCTTCAAGATCACCTGATGTGCAGTTTCGTAATTTTTGCATATGAGTCAGAAGGCGAGGGGTCTGGCCAGGCTCCGCGTACCCGGGAAACCTGTGCGGCGGCGGGGGTGACAGCCCGCCGTCCGAGCAGGGAACTGAGTACCGGGCCGGTGCAGGGGCCGGGACTCGCCCCGCGCTCCCCGCGCACGCGAGGATGCCACCCGGGACAGCTGGGCCGCTGGACGAGAAGACTCTCCCCAAGGCCGCTGAGATCGCCCTGGAGTTCCGCACCGCCTCGGAGAAGCGGGCCGACCAGTGAGGACAGGGGGACGGAGCGATGCCGAAGCAAGCGAGAAGGCGGCGTCGGCAGGACGCCGGGACGCGACGGTCGGCCGCGCGCACCGCGCCGGATGCCGGGCAGTGGGAAGTGGTGCTGGAGACCAGCGACCAGGCGGAGGTGCGTGCGCACCTGCGGCGGCTCCGGGAGTCAGGCGTCGCCGCATCGCTCATCCGGATCGACACGCTGTGCCGGCGTCCGGTGGAGCTGAGCACCTATCGGCTGAGCCGGTTCGTGGGCAAGACCGTTCGTGCGTCGGACGGTGAGGTCTCCAGCCCCTGACGCGAGGCGGGGCGAGGCGGGCGGAGACGGGGCGCCGGCCACCGTAGGGACAACCCAGCGCACGGCCCTCCCGCCCCGCGTGTCACCGTAAAGCGTTACCGTCCCGGCCACCGAGGACGGAGACTCGGACCATGGCTGACATGGAGGCGTTCCGGGAGGCGGTCACCGCGTGGGCGGCGGGCGGGCCGTCCGACCCCGCCCGTGAGCTGGCCGAGCGGCTCTCCGTATGGACCGTCGTTCTCCTGGAAGGCCCGAGCGACGCCGCCGCCGTCGACGCGCTGGCCGAGCGGCGCGGCCGGGACCTGGCCGGCGAGGGCGTCTGCGTGCTCCCGATGGGCGGGGCGATGAGCGTCGGCCGCTTCGCGCCGCTCCTCGGGCCCACCGGCCTGGGCCTGCGCCTCACCGGCCTGTGCGACGAGCAGGAGCGCGGCTTCTACGAGCGGGGGTGGGAGCGGGCCGGAGCGGCGGCGCGGCAGGAGTTCTTCGTCTGCGCGGCGGACTTGGAGGAGGAGCTGATCCGCGCACTCGGCGTGCGCCGGGTCGCGGAACTCATCGAGGCCGAAGGTGACGCGCGTGCCCTCCAGATCTTCCTGCGGCAGCCCGCCCAGCAAGGCCGCCCCCCGATCCAGCAGTTGCGCCGCTTCCTCGGTACGAAGAAGGGGCGCAAGATTCATTACGGCCGCGTCCTCGTCGAAGCCCTGGGCCCCGACGACGCCCCCGCCCCGCTCGACGACCTGTTCGCCTGCCTCTGAGCGTCTGCGAGATCCGTCATCTCCGGGACCAACTCCTTCTCCGCCACGCGGTCGCCGCGTTCACTCCCGCTCCGACAGAGAGAGTGAACGCGGCAAAGGCCCAGGTGAAGGGGTCCCCAGCCGACGTGAACGTCCAGTCCCACCACTGCTGGGGGTACCAGATGAGTGGGAAGGCCGACGCGAGAGGCACGGCCCAACCGAGCTGGTCCCCGAGCAACTTGGCGGACAGCAGGGCAAGGCCGTACCAGATCAGGAGGGAGCGAGCGAAGACCACACCCGCTTCGGCATCGACCGATAGCGCCTCGACGGCGAAGGAGAAGACGCAGACAGTGACTGTCAAGCCGATGCAGTAGAGGCGACGGTACCGATGCATCGCTTGGGTGCCCATCTCCTCGTGGGTCGACATCGCGCTCTTGAGCGCTGCGGCGAGGAAGACGCCTGACATCAGGGGAAGTTCACGCCGGAACGGAACGCCGGTGGTGACGCCCCCGCTGCCGATCGAGGGCAGCCCGATGTGAACCCCGCCGAAGAAGGCGGACAGGACAACGACAGCTCCCGTGCCCACCAGAATGGCTGCCGCGTGGTGGACTCTCGCATAGCGGAGGAAGTCACTCCTGGACATCGGACCTGCACCAGGCGGGGTCCCGGAGGAGATGGCGTCGTTCCTCGGCCAGCCATCTCCCCTGCTCTTCCTCGGATGCACGCGAGACCTGAGCGGCCGCGCGCTGGGCCGCGGCGACACCCTGCATGTGGAGTCCTGCATCGGCGGCTGCCGGATCCCTGTCCATGGAGCGGTACTCGAGCCAGAGGTGGATGTTGTCCATGGCCTGCCAGGCCCGCTTCTCCTCGGGAGGAGGGGTGCAGACCCCTAGCGACTCGTTGAGTACGTGGTCGGCCATCGCGATCGCCGCCGTTCGTACATGGCCTTCGGCGATGTCGAAGCCGCCGTCACCCATGTCGCTCCGCCGCAGGCCGTACTGGTGGAACACGCGGGGCGACTTCAGCCACGCATACGGTGTCCGGTCCAGGCGCAGTGCCATGTGGGCCAGTTCAGGCAGGTACTTACGATGCTCGGGCCATACGCAGACTTGCGGGGCGCCCTCCTCGGCTCGATCGCACACGGGGCTGACCGCGGTCGAGGGGCGCTCGACCCGCAGCTCGCCGACGAGCGGAATGGCAGCGAGTCCCCCCACGGAGAGTACGGCGGACGCGATGGCTACGCCCCGGATCAGCGGCGGCGTCCGGTGGCGTCGTACCTGCCGTCCGGCGCCACCTCGCAAGGGCGGGGCCGTCACGGCCAGCAGAGCGAGGGCGAGTGCGAAGAGCAGTCGCACGGCGACAGGGAGGGGCCGGAGGTGCTGGTCCGGGGGACCTGCCAGAACGTTCAGCTTGAAGGGCAGCGCCAGCATGCTGATGAAGCACCCCAGCGCACTGACGACCGGTGTGAAAGTGGCCGAGGGCCACCAGCGGCCTGCCAGATGACCCACAGCCGCGAAGATGATGAGGGTCGAGGCACCGAGCAGGAGGTAGGAGGGCCAGAGGAAGCCAGGCCCCGCGTCCCTGAACGACACGGCTACGGCGGTCAGGCAGCCGATCGCGTACGCGAGGAACCCCAGCGTGAGCGTGGCCGCGAGCCGCGCGGACTCGATCTGCCAGGCCGGCCGGGCGGCGGCGAGTACGGTCTCAGGCATTCCCGAGCGGGAAGCGCGCCCCGCCTGCCAGGCAGAGACCCCGGCGAGCACGGGACCGAGAAAGAGCGTGACGACTTGTGCTGCCGCGCTTGCTTCGGGCCAGACCCCGATCCAGTAACGGGATCGGCCGAAAAGGACCAGGAGGTCGACGGCGATGAGCACGGGAAGGGCGGTCAGAAGGGGCGAGTGGCGCAGCTCGATGCAGTACGCGTTCATGATGTGTGCCTTGTGGATCCGACCTTGCCGAGCACCGTCATGTAGCCGCGTTCCAGTGGGCTGTCACCGGGAGCTGTGGCTGCGGCGATGTCGGCCAGTTGCTTCGGCGTACCGCTGTGACGGATCTGTCCATCGTTCAGCACGAGGACGGTGTCGCAGGCGGCCCCGACGTCCTCGACCAGGTGGGTGCTGAGGATGACGGCTGTTCCCGAGCGTGCCAGGGACCGGATCAGGTCACGGAAGTCGAGGCGCTGCGCAGGGTCGAGACCGACTGTCGGCTCGTCCAGCAGGAGCAGGGGAGGGGCGCCGACGATGGCCGCCGCGATTCCTGCCCGGCGGAGCATGCCACCGGACAGGGACTTCATGCTGTCCCGTGCCCGGTCGGACAGCCCGACGGCGCTCAAAGCCTCTTCCGTCATGAGCCCGGCCTTCTTCGACGGGACTTCGCGCAACCAGGCGCAGTAGCGTACGAAGTCGGCTACCGAGAAGGCCGGGTAGTAGCCGAACTCCTGAGGAAGATAGCCGATGCTGCGCCGAGCCAGGCGGGCCTGTCGCTCGTTGCCGATATGTCTGCCGAACAGCTCCAACTGCCCGCTCCAGGGCGGAGTTATCGTTGCGAGAGTGCGGAAGAGCGTGGTCTTGCCGGCACCGTTGGGGCCCAGAAGTCCGGTGACGCCGGACTGGATGGAGAGATTGAGCCCGTCGATAATTCTCTGATTGCCGTATCCCTGAGTGATGGAAGTCAGCAGGGCAATGGGGCTGGTGGTCATCGGTGTATTCCCCGGAAAGCGGGATGGGCCCGCAAAGGCTGCGGGCCCATCGTATCGGCTGAGATCAGGTGCCGAGGCCGACGCTCGTCTTGTTGATCTTGAACGTGCACTCGTACGAGTCGAACTTCCCCTGGTAGCCCCACTTGAACGGGCCCTTGAGGCGCTGCTTGTCGACTTCGAAGTTGCAGTCGTAGGTGATCTGGTACTTGCCGCGCGTGTAAGTCGCCTTGGTGCAGTAGCCGTGACCGGCCGTCGAGTACCAGTACCCCCTGCACCCCCAGGACCAGTTCGCCTCGTGGGACGCGCTCGATGTCGGGGCGGCCAGTCCTATGGCGGCGACGGCCATGGCGCCCACGACCGCGCCCTTGGCTGCCCTCGAACCGGTTATCCGCGACGCGATAGAAGTCATTTCTCCCCCCAGAGAAATAAGCGAAAGCGTAAGTGCATCGCCTTTTGAGGCACTCGCGCAGTTCAGGACTCTAACAGTCGTGGATCGCGTCGGCTGCCGACTAATTGAATCGCGAGGTGATACGCCGTGGAGGAATGATGGTGGTTTTGCTCATATTTCTCCTGGTATAGGCTCGAATTTCTTTGTTGATATTCAGCCTTGAGGGTTGAAATAGGTCAAGAGTGCGCCAGTTGCGCTCCTGGCCGGTCGTCGGGGAGGTGCGAGGGGGGTGTGGAGCCTTCTCGGGGCGGCCGGCTGTTCGGGGAACGGTCGTTGGTGATCAATGGTCGGGGTGCCCCGCTCGACGACCTGTTCGCCTGCCTCTGAGCGTCATCGGAGGCCGGAGGTCACGGAGCGCCTCGAACCCCCTCGAACCCTCTCCAGGCGCCTCCTGGTGCCCCTGGACCTGATGCACCCGGCTCCGGGGGCTGTCCACCCGGCCCGGCTTGCGGCACTCTGGTGTCCGTTCAACTCGCGTAGATTCCACGGCACTTCGCGCACCCCGCACCCCACGGCCAGGTTGTCGACCCGGAGGATTCCCCCACCCATGCGTGCTCCGCGAACCCAGAACCGTACGTACGCAACCCGTACGCACCCACGCAGCCGTACGGCGCTCCTCGCCCTGCTGGCGCTCCTCGGCGGGCTGCTCACCGTCGCCACCACCGCGTCCCCCGCCGCAGCCGCGCCCAACTTCAAGGCGCCCTACGGCTGCGGCCAGCAATGGACCTACAGTCACCACTCCGCCGAGGTCAGACGGGCTCTCGACTTCGTCCGCACGGACGGCGGCGCCACCGCCGGCTCCCCGGTCCTCGCCTCGGCCGCGGGCACCGCCTACCGTCACTCGCAGCCGAGCGGGGCGGGCAACTACATCTCCATCGACCACGGCGGCGGCTGGCAGACCTACTACTTCCACCTCAACGCCTTCTCCGTCGCCAACGGGGCCCGCGTCGCCCAGGGCCAGCAGATCGGCACCACCGGATCGACCGGCAACAGCTCCGGCGCCCACATCCACTACGAGCAGCTGCTCAACGGGGTCGGCCAGAACATCGTCATCAACGGCCAGTCGCTCAGCCCGTATCCGGGGTCGTACTACAACAAGTACCTGACCAGCGACAACGGTTGTGGCGGTGGCACCGGCAGGTACTGGGTCGACACCTTCGCCAACGCCACCGGCTACGCAGCCCCCAACACCGCAGACGCACAGGGCATCCTCAACGCCGGTACGAACTACGTCTACTGCAAGGTATGGGGTGCCCGCGTCGGCACGGCCACCCAGTTCAACCACTGGTGGCTCCGCACCGACCTGGACAGCGTCTACCCGGGCAAGAACGGCCGGAACGCCTACGTCTCCGCGTACTACCTCTCCCGCTGGGGTAACGACGAAGCCCGCGACAACAACGGCACCGTGATCCCCAACTGCTGAGCGCGGCACCCCCCCATGACCCCGTGCGCGGGAGGGCAGCGGCGGCTGCCTTCCCGCGCACGGCCTGTGCCGCCCGCATGCGTTCCTCTCCCTCAGAACCGCAGCGCCCCGATCAGCCGCCGGGCGGTGCGGGCGTCGACGGCCCCCAACTCCACGACGCCCGGGTCGTCCTCCCGTACGGAGACGCGCAGCACCCCACCGCCCGTCCCGCCCGGGAAGGCCTGCACCAGCAGATCCCGTACAGCGGCGGCCTCGGGGACGTCCGCCCCCGGCGGCGAAGCCCCCAGCAGCCGCGCCAGCCGTACGGCATCGTCGAGCCGGCAGACGCCCAGCGTGATCCGGCCCTGCCGTACGCGCAGTTCGGGCAGGTCGATCCGGTACGCCTCACAGATCTCCCGCAACGCCCGTGCGGCCTTCAGCGTGCGCTTGGTCCCGGACCGGATGAGCCGCGCCAACTGCCGTGCGTCCGAGGCCTCCAGGTGGTCCAGTCGTACGTGTTCCCCGGCGCCGCTCGTCGCCGCCACCGGCAGCCCGGCTTCCCGGAGGGCGGCACTCAGTTCGGCGGCAGCGGCGTCCCCGGGCGCGGAATCGGCGGAGGTCATGACGGTCATGCGTGGCTCCTGACGGGAGGCTCGATCGGTACGTGGTCGAGAGGGAGAGGGAGTACGGAGACGGGGTACGCGGTCCAGCGCCAGCGGGCGGCCCGGGTGTCCAGCTCGTACGCGTACAACTGGCCCCGTCGCAGCGCCTGTACGGCCACCTCCGCGCTCCGGCGGTCACCGAGCCAGGCCCACGCCCGGTGGAAGGCGTCACGGTCGAGCCGCGGGGTCATTCCTCGTACGGATTCGCGCATCCAGGCGACGGCCGGTCCCGGTGCGGTGGTGACAAGGCCGTCCGGGGCGGGGTGGTACGGGCCGTCGTCCACATCTGCGTGGCACCAATAGGCCCGGGGGAGTGGGGCGTTCACGCCCGTGCGGACGGACGGGAGGTGAGGATCTCGGCCCACACGTCCTTGCTCCCGCGCCCGCTCTCGGTGGCCCAGTCGGGGTCGCACGGCGTGGGCGAGTCGGTGTTGGTGTCCGTCACGGTCACTCGTACGCCGTCGGGGCGGCGGCGCAAGGTGATCGTGCAGTGCGGTGACCCGGTGTGCCGGTCCACGTTGGCCAGCAGCTCATGGGCGCAGAGCGTGACGGAGTCGGCCAGCTCCCGGAACCCCCAGAGGTCGACGTGGGCGCTGACGATGCGCCGCATGATCGCGAGGTTCTCGGGGTGGGCGACCAGGTCCTGGCGGTAGTCGGGCGGGTCGGGCTCGGGGGTGACAGGCATGGCTCCTCCTGTGTGAGGGAAGGGGATCCGGCCCCCATGGCAACGCACGGTTACCGTGTCGATGCCACGAGTGGTGAACAACAGAGTGGACTGCCCCGAGCGCTCATCGCAACTACTTCAGCTGCAAAATTGTAGATTCGCCTGTGTGGGTGAACGCTTGTGCATATAACGGGAGTTGCTAAAACCGGTGAGAAGTGGGTAACACTGAGCCACTTACGTCAGGGGAGGGACCGCATGCCAAGCCACCCGCGCCCAACAGTGCGCCGCCGACGTCTCGGCGCCGAGCTGAAGCGACTCCGTGAGAAGGCCGGAGTCAGCATGGAGGTCGCCGCCGAGCGCATCGGCGGCGACAAACCCAAGATCTCCCGCCAGGAGAACGGCCGTCAGGGCGTCAGCAAGCTGGAGATCGAGGCACTGCTCGCGCTGTACGGGGTGTCGGACGACCGGCTCCGGACGGCGCTGACCACGCTGGCCCGGGAGGGGCGGCGGAAGGGCTGGTGGGCGCAGTACAGCGACATACTTCCGGCGGGCTTCCAGGAGAGGCTGTCGATCGAGTCGGATGCCGCGCGGATTCTCACCTTCCAGTCGATGCTGGTGCCAGGACTGCTTCAGACGGCGGAGTACGCCACGGAAGTGATCCGAGCCGCAGGCAAATCCCAGACCGAGGACCAGATCAAGTCCTACATCGAGGTGCGTGCGAGTCGGCAGGAGATCCTTGCGAGGCCCAACCCTCCGCAGTTCGTCTGCCTTCTCGACGAGGCCGTGCTCCGTCGCGAGGTCGGCGGGCCGGCTGTCATGGTGCGGCAGCTCGACAAGATCATGGAAGTGAACAACCCGCCCAAGCTCACCATCCAGGTGGTGCCCCTTTCGCAGGGTTGGCACGCGGGGGCTGACGGCGCTTTCAACATCTACAGCTATCCCGACCCGATGGACCTCGACGTCGTCAACCTGGACTATCTCGACGGTGCGCTCTACCTGGAGGAGGATCTGCCTGTGGAGCGCTATCAGCTGGCCTTCGATGAACTGCGGGCCGCCGCACTCGCGTCACGACACTCCATGAAGCTAGTCTCGTCCGTGCGGCAAGAGTTCGCGGACAGAGCGTAAAGACGGAGACAGTTGATGGTGCGATATGGCCTGCCGGACAGTGCCTGGGTGAAGTCCTCCTACAGTGGCGACAACGGAGGGACGTGTGTAGAGACCCAGTCGACGCCGGACGGCCGTATCGCCGTGGGTGACAGCAAGGACCGCGTCCTCGGCGCGCACACCTTCGCCCCTGCCCCGTGGCAAGCGTTCGTCACCGCCGTGCAGGACGGCTCGCTCTAGGCGGTCCGGCAGGTCCGGCAGGTCTCTTTCGCGGCTGATCGAGGGGCGTGGGACATGTCCAAGCAGGCGGCTGCTTATGGGACGGTGTTGATGCTTGACGCCGTGTCCTGGTGCAAGAGCACGTACAGCGGCTCGAACAATGGCTGCATCGAACACGCAGCCCTCCCCTCCGGCCATTAAGCGGTCCGCGACACCAAGAACCGCTCCCTGGGCGCCCACGTCTGCACCCCTATCGAGCGGCAGGCCTGCGTCGCCGCCGTGCAGGACGGCCCGCTCTAACTGATCTCTTCAGAACGAGATTCGGAGTCAACTCAAGCAGATGATGCTGCAGGCGAGTCGGACCAGGCCTGGGGCGAGGTCGGCGCGCACCTCGCAGCGGGTTCGGAGTGGTTTGGGATTTCGCTCGGTCCGGAGCCGTGCGGGAGACGCTGCGTCGGGCGATCTTGTGTGCATTGCCACAGGCTTGAAGGATGCGGAAGTACCTGTCCTGGTTGTAGCCGCATTCGGCTGAGAGCTCGTAACACGATCATGTGCGGGTCTTCTTGAGGCGTCGGTAGCAGATCAGGCTGCAGGCGAGGGAGACGAAGGCGTCGTGGAGTTCGGTGCGGCGTTCCCAGGGCACGGCGAGCCGCTTGAACTGGTGGAGCAGGGCGAAGGTCTGCTCGACGACGTAGCGGAGCTTGCCGATGCTCTTGACGTTGGGTGATCCCTTGCGCGAGATGACGGGCAGGATCCGGCGCTCGCGCAGCGCCTTCCGGTTCGGGTTGGAGTCGTAGCCCTTGTCGCCGAGCAGGGCGTCTGGTCGGGCTGCGAGGCCGGCCGGGGCGGGCCGCGACGGGTGGGATGCCGTCGACCAGGGCGAGGGTCCGGGTGACGTCGTTGACGTTCGCCGCGGTCGTGATGACTTTGAGCGGGGTGCCGCGACCGTCACAGATCAAGTGGTGCTTGCTGCCGGTCTTGCGCCGGTCGACCGGCGCAAGACCGGTGTCGGCACCCCCTTTCCCGCCCGGACGTGGGAGCCGTCCGCGCAGGCCCGCGACCAGTCGAGCTCGTCGGCCGACTTCAGTTCGGCGAGCAGGACCCGGTGCAGCTGCTCGAAGACTCCTGCCTTCTGCCACCGGCCCAGTCGGCGCCAGCACGTCTGCCCCGAGCCGAACCCCAACTCCCGGGCAGGAGTTGCCAGGCTATGTCGTTGCAGAGGACGAACAGGATGCCCGGCAGGCAGAGCCGGTCCGGCACCGGCCGAGGCCCTGGAGACCGTTCCGGCCAAGGCGGCAGGAGCGGCTCGATCAGCGCTCACAAGTCGTCGTCCACGATCCACGGCCGAGTACTCACACCATCACGAACGGACGAATCGTCACACCGGTCACGGCCAACCTGCACACTTCAACAAGATCGTGTTATGAGCTCTAAGAGCCACCCGGCCGGTGTCGCGGCGGTGCGCGAAGTCTGCAGATGGAGGGGGACTGCGTCCATCAGAGGCGTCAGCTGGGTTACGTTGTGCCTGTTTCCGCCGGTCAGCGAGACGTGCACCACGTAGTGTGAGTCGGCTCGATGCCCGGCCCGGTGTTGTTGACCAGAGTGCGCGCACCATGATCACACCGCTGGCCCAATGGAGGCATTCCCGTAACCGTGTGCTTCCCGCCATCGCTGACCGTGGGCAGTATTCTCCTGACCTGGAGAAACGAGTGTGCGCGTACGCACTGCCCTCGCGTCGATTGCCCTTTTCGGCAACGCCGGCCTGGCGGCTGCAGCCGACCCCGAGCCGGCCAATCCTTTCCCTCGTCGGTTGACGTGCCCATCGACACCGAGAGCAACGCCGGTACCCCGTTCGACCAATGGGAGTCCCTCGAGTTCGGCGGTGATTTCTCGGGCCCTAAAGAGATTTCTATCCTGACAAAGCTGTTCGATATATCGGATTGCAGGGCGGCTTCAGGCAGTCGTGCGTGCGTGACGATCGGGTCGTGCGGCCCGGTCCTCTGCAGCTGTGTGCGGGATCGCCCGTTAAGGAAAAGAGAGTGGGCCGGGACAAAATGTGCTTCAGAAGTCGTCCCACTTTGTGAGTCTGGGATAGTAGATGAGGGTGCAGGCGAGGAAAGGGTCGGCCTTGCGTTCGTAGCGGAGGTGGAGACAGCGACAGCTAGCGAGCCAGCTTGTGGTGCGCTCTACGGTCCACCGGTGGCGGCCCAGTCGTTGCGAGGGCTCGACTCCTTGGCGTGTGATGCCACATTCGCCTAACCATCGCCACGGGGAGGCGTAGTCGTAGCCCTTGGCTTGGAGTTTGCCAGGGCTTGCGCCGTCGTCCACGGCCTGAGCAGAGCGGCGGGATACTCTTCACGGGCGGGATCAGAGCCTGGCTGTCGCCCAGGTAGGCCCCGAAGGATGTAGGCGGACCCGACCGTTCCGGACCGTTCTGTGATCGGGTGGATCTTCGGGCAGTACTTGCCGCGGTCGACAGGATTCGGACCTGTCAGATCCCCCATTTCAGGGCCGCATGTTCAGCAAGTCGATCACGCACCAGGACCAGTCCAGCTCGCCACGGAGACTGAGTTCGTCGAGGACTAGACGATTGGAGCTAGGCCCGCACCCTGGCCCTCGACCACTCCGAGAACTACCGGCGAGCCGTCGCACTGGACGGACCGAACGACGCCGAGGGCAGCTGCTGTGAGGTGCAACTCCATGTGGCCACGAAGACGATTGCGGCTAGCGCCACCCGGTCGCCGTACCGACGCCGTCCACCACCCTGCGGACGCGAAGGTGTCTCCGGCACCAACCGCTCATGCTCCCCACCACGACTCAACAGAATACCTGGCTACCCAAGTAAAACGCCCTCAAGGGGGGCTTCATCCGTAGCGTGGCACGAGTCCGTATGCCCTGGTGAGATTCTTTCGCCCTGTGTACCGGCTATGGGTCAGGCCGAGGGAGGTTGTTTCCTCACGATCCATTCCTGGAGTTCCTGGTGGCGGAACTGGAATCCAACACCGCTGATAGTCATGAGTCCAGCCTTCTTCGCCCAGTCTAGGAAGGCAGCGAGTCGCCAGGGCAACTCTTTTCGGGCCAGTGTCATCGCTGTGATGTAGCGCAGCCAGGGCACCAGGAAGAAGCCGAATCCCAGAACGAAGCCGAAGCAGCCTCCGAAGAGCGCTCCCATGGTCCACGTGTAGTCCAGCAGCGGGAATACGAGTGCTCCGACGGTGGCGAATCCGCCCGCTCCGAGTAGGTCCAGGGCCCAAAAGAATTCCGGTTGGAAGTTGCCGCTCAGGGTGCGGTCGAGCCCGACTTTGACTTCCATACCCCAGCCGAAAACGGCCGAAGTGACGGCTCCCACGGCGACGCCGGACACCCATCCGAAGGCAAGGGTGACGGCCATGCCGACACCCAGCCCGATAGCGCCCCCGATTTCGATGCCAGACACTATCCGGCGCGGGCCATGACGGGCGCGAAGCCCCTGGGTGCGCCGTTGGGCGAAGGCAAGCAGCGGCCAGTGGGTGGGGGGCATCCATGGCCAGTAGCGAAGCGCGTAGTAGACACCCGCCAGTAGCAGTCCGCCTGTCAGGCACAGGGCCCCTGTCAGACGTCGGCGGGTGACGTCTGACAGCGCCGGCAGGCGGCCTTGCCATAGATCCGTGAAGAATTCCCCAGCGTGACCTGGGCCGCTGATCGTGGCGATGATACAGGCCAGACCGAAGAACAGGAGGGGCACGGTATGGACGAAGAGGTGCGCAATCCGCACGCGCTTTGTCCCTGCGATGGGCCAAATCCGGTTCAGGACCACCTCGCGGCCGGACAGTGGGACACCGTGGACGGTGCCCCGGTTCTGTTCGAGGTGGTGGGCAAGCACGGCGAGCCAACTCATCACCTGCTCCGGGCTCTCCCCGCTAGTCCCCTGGCTGTAAACGCTGTGATATCCGTGTACGGAAGGGACGAACGATGCCAGTAGTTCCCTTTCGACTTCCATGTCGGACGTGTCAGTAGCTACGAGTTGGGCGGGGCTCACGCGGCCGGATGCTGCTGCCCATTCGGCCAGTGTCAGTCTCCATGGGGTGTCGAGACGGCGAGCGGCGACCGACTGGTCTCTGTGCTCGGCCAGGTCCCTGAGTACAGGCTGCCAGTTGACCGGTCTGTTGGTCTCCTGATCGTGTGGTCCTTGGTCCGACTCCAAGCGTTCTTGGATCTGTCGCCAGGTCAGGCGTTCCACTTCCACGACGGAACCCTCCGGTAGAGGGATATCACCGGTCTCCGACTTGGCATCCTTGCGGGTGCGGGTAGCCAGTACAAGAGGGGCGCGTGACCCCCCGTGGATATCGCGATAGCTGTCGAGAGCGCATACTAGGTCACCGAGAACGGAGTCCTCATCAGTGGACGCAGAATTGGCAGCAGAGTCGGGAAGGATCTGGTCCATGCCGTCCAGAACGGGCAAGATCTTTCGTCCGTTGACCAATCTGCGGGCAACACGCCGCGTCACAACAAGATCATTTTCAAGGAGTTGGTCAATGAGCCAGCCCTCGAAGCAATTGGCCAGCGCCTTGGGTCGAGCTTCGGGTGGCATCTGCCGGATTTTCGGACGGGGCGCCCGCCAAGAGGCAAGGTTGAAGTAGACAGGTACTGGATGGCCGGGAATGTCGAGGAGTCTCCGCATCAACCGCAACGCTAAAATCGTTTTGCCTGATCCGCTCGGGCCAGTGATGACCAACCGGCGAGGGTGGAGCGCTAGGTAGTACTCATGGATGAGGTCGTGAGTGATCGGAATGGCCTGTGCTTTGCGTGCTTGCTCCTTGCCGTCCACGGCGCGGCAGTGCACGTCAATCGCTTGGTCTGCTTGTTCGTTCACTCCGTGCCACCCTGCGGTGAACGCCTCGATCTGCTTCGCCATGGCCAGATGCAGAGCGTCTTCCTCCGGCGTGCGAGCGAACGGCGGTGCCGCAACGGCTGCCTCGGGAGTCGAGTCCGGCACGGGATAGCAATGCCCGTCGAGTCCTAAGCGCTGACTCTGCTGGACGAACTCAGGATCATTCCACCAGGCTGATACCGGCACGGCATGAAGTCGTCTGCCGTCGTACATATCGGGGCTGGCGTCCTTGGAGAGCACGCCGACCAGAAGAGGGCCGCAGAACAGCGCGGTTCCCGACGCCCCGCTCCACTGCGAGCTGTTCCACCGCTCAAGCTGCCCTGGCTCGTCGCGCAGGTCTGGGGCTCGTCGGATCGGGCTGCCGATATCGACGGCGAGGATGTTCCGCCGGGGTTGCAAAGTCACGCGTCCCCACAGGTGATCGGAGTGGCGAACTCCGTCATCGGCCCGCCCTTGACGACTGGGGAAGCCCATGCCCGAAACCTCACGGGGTGAGCCGTTGTCGATGCGTCCCCAGTGCACGTTCTTCACGCCCGCCGACGGCACTTCGAACTCGAGGAGTGCGACATCGATTGCTGGATCGGCAGGAACCCACACCACCCGTGCCGGTACCGGTTCGAGCGGAGACATCCCCCAAACGGTGACGTGGCCGGGGTCGCCGTTCGGGTGGTGGACCACATGGCGCGCAGTCAGCACAACCCGGTCAGCGATGAGGTAACCCGTTCCCCACTTTTTGTTTCCATCCCTGAGATCCATGACCGTCTCCACCACCCGGTCCGGACGCGGATGCGCTTCCTGGTGATCTCTCACGAGAGATCCCGGGTGATCTCTTCGATGAAGACATCGTCCTGCGTGCCATTGCTCAAGTCCAGTGGACGCAAGGACAGTTTGATGCGGTGCCCTGCTGCCGAGTCTTCGGTCAGCTGGACCACGCGCAGTTCTGCCGGGCCGTCCGTGGACGCGCCAGCAGAGAACTCGATGTGGAAGTCCAGATCAACGCTGGACAATCCGAAGCGGAAGCGCTCGCCTGTCGCATCCTCGCGTGCCTTCCCGAGCGCCTGGCGCACCCCCGCAATGGCAGCCTCCAGGGTCACCACACTAGGTTGAGTCGGCTCCGACGACATGCGCACCCCCAGATTCGCAGGCTTGGTCGCCTGCCGTGCGACGAAGCGTAGAGTCTAGTAACTCCCGAGTGGGGCAGATCCGTTGAAAAGTGTGGGCAGCAGTTAGATACCATCCAAACTGGCCTCAGAACGATCAGGAGCGGAGTGCCGCCGATACCTTGAAAGACGCTCCGATGTCCGAACTTCTGCCGGATCGCATGTGACGGCCCGGCCGCTGAGGCAGACTGGCGCGCATGTTCGCCCTCATCGCGTACCATGCCGTCCTCGCGACAGGCAGTGCCGTGCCCACCACAACCGCTCCCTGGTGGGGCACCGCCCTGGGCGCCGGCATCGGAGCTATCGGTGCCGGCATCGTTTCGTCCGCTGTCGCTCTCCTCAACAATCGGGCTAGCCGCAGGCAGCTCAAACAGCAGTTGGACCGGCAGGAAGCGATGCTCGACAAGCAGCTCAACGCCCAACGCGAGCAGCACATCTCTCAACTGGAGGCGCAGCTGAGGCAGCACAGCGAGCAACTCCAATCTCAGCAGCAGGACAACCTTGCTGCGTTGAATGCTCAGGCGGAACGTGGACGTCAGGACATCGAAGCCCAGCGGTACCGCGAGACCAATCAGCGGCACGCCGAACGCGAACAATGGCGTCTGGAGGCGCGGCAGAAGACCTACGTGGAGTTCGTCACGGCAGCCGAGAGACTGCGAGACACCGTTGCTGCCCTGTCCCGCGAGCTCAGCGGATCCTTCCCGATCGTCAACGGACTAGAGCCTGGCGAGCTGAGTCGCCTGCACGACACCCGCACGCGGATGCATAGTTTGTACGAAGAGGCCTTCCAGCAGGCACAAGTCGTGCGGCTCGCTGGCCCGCTCGATGTGGCCTCGCATGCCCGGGCCATGAGCCTCGTTATGAACGAATACCTCAACCTCTCGGACGAACGCATTCGCGCAGCTCAGCAGAACAGGCCTTCGGAGGTCCTCCAGGACTGGCATGACTCGATCCGGCGCATGCAGAGCCACCTCGAAGACTTCATCGACGCCGCCTACCTCGTTGTGAACGCCGCTCCAACCGCCTCGTCGACAGTGTCCGTGCCCACGCAACCTGCCAGAGTGCCGCAACCCAGTGGTGTTGCTTCCGGGTCCACCCAGCCGCCTGTGTCCGGCCGCGACTGACATGCGGGGCTGCAGGTTCGGACCTCACAGTATGGCGGCCGCGCCCGCCGCCCCCTCACTCGTACCGGTACTTGAGGGAGTCCGCCTCCACCCGCTCGATGTCCGCGATCGTCAGCTCCGGCATCCGCAGCTGGGCCAGGGTCACTTCGGCCGAGGTCGGCTGGGCGTCCTTCGGCAGCCACTGGTCCGGCTTCCAGGCCGCGCTGCGCAGGAGCGACTTGGGGCAGTGCGGGTAGACCTCCTCGATCCCGATCACCAGCGCGCTGGCCGGCGGCTTGCCCACCGGGGTGAGCTGGGACAGCAGCTCCGGGCGGGTGGAGACGCAGGCGCGGCCGTTGACCCTGAGCGTGGTCGTGCGTCCCGGGATGACGAATAGCAGCCCGGCCCGTCCGGTGTCGATGACGTTCTGCAGGGTGTCCAGGCGCTTGTTGCCGGTCGCGTCCGGTATCGCCACCGTCCGTTCGTCCAGGACGGCGACGAACCCGGCGGGGCCGCCGCGCGGGGAGACATCGCAGTTGCCCTCGGCGTCCGCGCTGGCGATCAGGACGAGTGACGCGCAGCCGATCAACCGCCGTGTCTCGGCAGTCAGTTCTGTCATCTGCTTGCGCAGGGCCGCCGCGCCGGGGAGTTCGTAGGCCTGGCGCAGCGCCTCCTGGTCGGAGACGGCGTCGAGGCGGAGGGCGTCGAAGGCGCTGCCTGCAAGGGGAGTCGTCATGCCGTCGACCCTAGGGCGTGGGCGGCGGATCAGGGACGTGATGCCGCGACGCCGCGCTTCCGGTCACTCGCTCCGACGGCTGCCCGCAGGCGGTGGCTCCGCTGCCGTGGCCGGTCAGCCCCTCCGTTCGGCCGGGGAAGAGGGCGAACGGGCCGAACAGGTGGGGCAGGTGGCGAGCCGGTGGAGGGCGAGGGCGTCGGGGCTGCCGGGTTCCGCCTGGTAGACGATGAGCTCCTGTCCGGGGGCGTCGCGGACGTCGAGGGCCTGGTAGGTCAGGGAGAGCGGACCGGCGCAGGGGTGGTGGAGTTCCTTGGCGGCGCGGGTCTTGCTGTGCACCTCGTGGCTCTGCCAGAGGCGGGTGAAGTGCGGGCTGCGGGGGCCGATGTCCGCCACGAGTTGCCGCAGGCGTTCGCTGTTCCCGTTCTGCCCCTGCGCCAGGCGGAGCTGGCCGACGGCCGTCTCCGCGGCCGTGGCCCAGCGGGTGTAGAAGCTCCGCGCCGCCGGGTCCAGGAAGATCATGCGAGCCAGGTTGTCCAGGTGCCTGAAGGGGCTGTGCAGGGACTGCGCCAGCGCGTTGGCCGCCAGGACGTCGAGGGTGGCGTTGATGACGAAGGCGGGGGCGGCCGGCTGGTTGTCCATGAGCTGACGCAGCCCCGGGCCGACCCGGTCCGTCGCCGGGAAGATGCGGCGGGCGGGTGTCGTGCCGGCCAGTCGGTGCAGATGGGCGTGGGCCTCCGGGCCCAGGCGGAGGGCGTGGGCGAGGGTGTCGACGATCTGTGCCGAGGGGTGGCGCTCCCGTCCCTGCTCCAGGCGGGTGTAGTAGTCGGCGCTGATCCCGGCCAGGACGGCGACCTCCTCGCGGCGTAGCCCCTTCACTCTGCGCAGCCCGGAGAAGGTCACCCCCGCGTCCGCGGGTATGAGGGAGCCGCGGCGGGCCCGGAGGTAGTCGCCCAGCGGGTTCTGGCTCATCGCTCCAGCGTAGGGCCGAGGACGCGGGGCGTGCCTGGGTGCGGTGCACCCAGGCACCGCAGGTCCTGTTCACCCCGGCCGGTGCGGCTCAGTGTGGAGCCCTGCGGTGCGAAGGATCGCCTCCCGCCACTGGAGCGGGAGCCCGCCACCGGAGCGGAACCCCGCCACCGGAGCGGGAGCCCGCCACCGGGGCGGAAGCCACCGTCCCGCTGGGGCCGGACTGTCCGGCTCCGTCGGCATTCCGTGTCCAGCGGATGTCCCTGTGTCTGTCGATGAGGAGCAGCAGCATGACGTATGCCCGGAAGGTCGTCCTGGTCACCGGGGCGAGCAGCGGTATCGGTGAGGCGACCGCGCGTCGTCTCGCCGCCGACGGCCACCGTCTGCTGCTCGGTGCCCGGCGCACGGAGCGGCTCGACGCGATCGTCGCGGAGATCGGCGCCTCCGGTGGAACGAGCGCCGCGCACCCCCTGGACGTCACGGACGCGGCGGACGTGCGGTCCTTCGTCGCCGCCGCGCGGGAGAGGTACGGCCGGGTGGACGTCCTGGTGAACAACGCCGGTGTCATGCCGCTGTCGGAGCTGGGCCAGGGGCGTACCGGGGAGTGGGAGCGGATGCTCGACGTGAACGTACGCGGCGTCCTCAACGGCATTGCCGCCGCGCTGCCCGTCATGCGGGCGCAGCGGAGCGGGCACATCGTGAACATCGCATCCGTCGGTGCCTACGAGGTGTCCCCGACCGCGGCGGTCTACTGCGGGACCAAGTTCGCCGTACGGGCGATCACCGAGGGCCTCCGCCAGGAGTCCGGCGGAGAACTGCGGGTCACCCTGGTCTCCCCCGGGGTGACCGAGTCCGAACTGGCCGACGGCATCACCGATCCGGTGGCCCGGGAGGCGATGAAGAGCTATCGGGCCGTCGCGCTCCCGGCCTCGGCCGTGGCCGGGGCCATCGCGTACGCGGTCGACCAGCCGGACGCGGTCGACGTCAACGAGATCGTCATCCGTCCGACGGGCAGCGCCCAGTAGCCGCCGCCCCCTGCACGTACCGACCATCGCGCGACTCCGGAGAGGAAGGCGGCCCATGCCGCAGACGGACGGAAACGGAAACGGAACACCTGAGCCGGATGAGGGCCTGGAGCGACGGCTCCGGGCCCTGGAGGACAAGGAGGCCCTGCGGGATCTGCTGATGCGCGGCTGGCACGCCCTGGACCGCAAGGACTGGGCGTCCTGGTCGGCCTGCTGGGCGCGGGACGCGGTGCTGCGCTTCGGGCCGTGGGAGGAGATCCACGGCAGGGAGGCGATCGCGGCCAGGGTGCGGGAGGCGGAGGCGCCCTACCCGGCCATGCAGCACCACATCCTCAACCTGCACACCGAGGTGGCGGGTGACCGGGCCGCCGGAGCGGGCTACATGTGGTTCGTCGCCGTGGACGCACCCGGTGCCAGGTCGGAGCCGTACGCGATGGGCGGCCCGTACGCGTGGGAGTTCCACCGCACCGGATCCGGGTGGCTGCTGGCCCGCCAGGAACTGGGCGTGTGGTGGACGAGCGGCACGGACACCCGGGGCGCCTTCCGGTGACGTCAGCGGGCGGCGGTCTGGTCGGGGAGCGGTACGCGTTCGACCAGCTCCCCGACCGCGACCAGGTCCAGGAACGCGCCGACCCGCACCACCCGGTCGCCGCGCAGGGTCATGACCCAGCAGTACTCGTTGTGGTACGCCACGCCGTCGAGGGCGGTCGCGTCCGCTTCGAAGTGGACGACCACGGTGTTCCGTTCGGCCCACATGTCCTGGATCCGCATGAGCAGCGGGGTGGAGAGGCGGTCCAGTACGGGGGCCGACCCCTCGTCCAGGAACTCGCGCTTCCCCCGGTAGGTGCGGCCGTTGACGATCGACCACACGACATCGTCGGCGAGGATCTCGTACACGCTGCCGCCGCTGTTCTGCCGGGCGAAGGCCCGCCGCAGGAGCGCCTTGTTCCGCTCGCGCCGGTCCTCCCGGCCGGGCGGGGCGGCCGCCTGGACGGGGGTGGTGGCGCCGACGAGGGCTGCGGAGGCCGCGAGTCCGCCCAGCAGGGCGGTGCGGCGGTTCGGTCGGTCCATCGTGCGTCTCCTTGCCGGGCGGGGGCGGGGGAAGGTCTGGCCCTCGCCATGCTTCCGGCAGGGGACCTTCACCTACCAGGCCGTGGCCTTCCTGGGTGCGCGGTTCCCAGCCACGGCAGATACCCGAGCCCTGGGGCACCGGATAGCTGGGCCCCAGGGGCCCCAGGGCACCCGAGCCGCCGGGGCCCCGGGCACCCGAGCCCCGGCCTGCCGGCCTCCGCGCCCGGTGTGGCGTCCCGCCCACGCAAGGCCCGTGGCCCCCGAGCTGCCGCACCCGTGCCCGTACGGCTCACTCGAAGAACTTCAGGCTCCACCCCGTGTCCGTGTTCGGCCCCGGGACGTTGGCCCGGGAGTACGTGGTGTTGCCCCACCAGGCGAACGTGCCCGTGTACCAGTGGCGGTTGGCCCAGGAGTACGGGGTGCCCTTCGGGACCGCGTGGAACATCGACGGGAACCTGGGGCCCGCCGGCGGGCTGGTGTCGATGTCGCCGTGCAGCAGGACGAAGGTGTGGTGGCCGGGCCCGTTCACGTACAGCGTCGGGTCCCAACCCGCCATCATCGTCGACCGGTTGGAGCCGAAGAGGCAGCCGTTCGACTTGTACCAGTCCCATACGTACGTGGGGTCGCCGCCCTTGCGCAGCCGCAGATCCGCCAGACAGTACTGCTCGCTCCAGCTGCCGTTGGCCGAATAGACGATGTGCAGCTGGCCGTTGGGGTCCTTGATGGCCTCCGGGCTCTCGTTGATGAACGGGTTGCCCACCACCCGCTCCCAGCTCTCGCGCGGCTGGGAGATGACGTACCGGGCGCCCGTGGGCTGCGTGGGGCTGCTCATCCGGGCGATGTAGAGGTTCTGCTCCACGTTCGTGTCACCCGCCCAGCCCGACCAGACGAACCAGCGCTGCCCCTCGAACGTGAACAGGGTGCCGTCGATCGCCCATTTGCCGTCCGGCAGGGCGAGTTGCGTCTCGGCGCCGTAACCGCTGTCGGGGGCGGCGGAGCTGATCACGAACATGCGGTGCGCGGCGCCCCGGCCGGCCGTGAAGTAGATGTAGTACCGGCCGCCGTCCATCACGATCTCCGGCGCCCAGACCTCGCCCCGGTCGCGGGTGTCCGCCCAGACCTGGCGTGCGGGGGCCGTGGCGAGGCCGTCCGTCGACGACGCCTGCCGTACGGCGATGCCTCCGCCGGTCGACTGCACGCCGATGTACGTGCTGCCCACCCTCAGCACACTCGGGTCGGCGGCCCGCAGGCTCGTCTGGCCACGCGGAGCCAACTCGGCCGCACGTGAGGCGCCTTGGGCCGTGGTGGGGGCGGACAGGAACAGCGTGGCGGTGAGGGTGGCGGCCAGGGCCAGGACGCCGAGGGCGGAGAGGGTGGTGGCGGCCGGGGTGGAAGAGCGGCGGAACGGTCTCATGGGCGGGCTCGCTCCCGTGTGTGCCTCCGAGGGGGGTGGTGCGCGGGCAGGGCGGGCGGGGGTGAGCGGCGGAGGCTGCGGGGTGGGGGGCCGCCCTGTCCGGTGTGCGCTTCCGGTGTTCGCGTATCCGGGGCGTGCGTCCGGGGTGGCTTTCTATCGTTGGAAGAGCGCTCTCACAGCATCCCGGCGGGGGGTGGGGGTGTCAACGAGCCATGCGGGGCCGGATCGTGCGGGGTTGGATCGTGTGGGGCGGGACCGTTCGGGGTGGTGGTCGGCATGGGCGTGCGCTTCCTCGGTGCCGTACCGGTCCTCATCCCGACCACCACCCGTCCCCCGCGCTCGTGTACCTGCCGAAGGGCTCAGTCCGGAGTGCCGGAGGAACCTGAGGTGCCCGGGGTGCCTGAGGCGCCCGGGGTGCCCCGGGTACCCGAGGGGCTCGCGCTCCCCGTCAGCCTGGCCAGGTACTCCCCGGCCGTCAGTGCCGGGCGGGTGAGTGGTGCCGCCTGGCCCGCCCAGAGCGCGGCGAGATCCCGGCGGTCCTGGGCCGCCGCCGCCGTCCGGAGCGGCTGCATCAGCAGGCTCTGGAGCGGGTACGGCGGCACCTCTCCCTCGTACGCCGCCATCTCCCGTACGAAACGGTTCGGGATGCCCCGGGCCGGGCGGCCCGAGTAGAGGCGGGTGAGCACCGTCGTCCGGGCCTCCGGGCTGTGCAGCGCCTCCTTGTGGACGGCCGGTGCGCCGGACTCCGCCGTGGCGAGGAACCCCGTCCCGACCTGTACGGCGTGCGCCCCCAGTGCCAGCGCGGCGGCCACGCCCCGGGCGTCCGCGATGCCGCCCGCCGCGACCACCGGCACCGACACCGCGTCCACCACCTGCGGCACCAGCGAGAACGTCCCCACCAGCGACTCCGCCACCGGCCGCAGGAACGCCCCCCGGTGCCCGCCCGCGTCGCTGCCCGACGCCACGACCACGTCGACGCCCGCGGCCTCCAGCGCCACGGCCTCGTCCACCGTCGTCGCCGTACCGAACAGCACGATGCCCCGCCGTCGCGCCTCCGCCACCACCCGTACCGGCGGCACGCCCATCACGAAGCTGATGACCGGGGGCGCCGAGGCCAGCAGGGCGTCGACCTGGTCGTCGAAGGAAGGGTGGCTCTCCGCGTGCCCTCCGTCGTGGGGCGCCGGGAGGCCGAGTTCGTCCGCGTACGGGATCAGGCGCTCCGCGTGCGGTGCCGCCTCCGCCGCCCGGAAGGAGGACCGCTCGCCCTCCTGCGGGACCCAGAGGTTCACCGCGAACGGCCGCGCCGTCGCCGCCCGCAGCCTGCCGACCACCTCCGTGATCGCGTCGGGCGTCATGATGTGCGCCCCGAACGAGCCCAGCCCGCCCGCCTCGCTGACCGCCGCCGCCAGCGCGACGGTCGACAGCCCGCCGCCGAACGGGCCCTGGACGACCGGGAGCCGGAGGTCCAGCAGCTCTTCCAGCCGCCCCGCTCCCGTACCGCCGGCGCTGCCCGTGCTCATGCCGGCCCCGCTCATGCCGGCCCCGCTCATGCCGCGGCCAGGTGCGCGGCGGCCTCGCGGCCGTGGGCGAGGCGGAGGGCGGTGCGGGCGACCCGGGCGCCGAGGTGGTGTGCCGTACGGAGGTCGGATTCGCCCGGCGCCCGGTCCGGGCCCAGGTCGGCGGGGGACTGGGCCATCGCGCCGAGGAAGCCGCCGAGGCGGTTCGGTTCGTCCGGGGTGCCGGTGGAGGTGTAGAGCCAGCCGGGCAGCAGGCCGAGGGAGACCCAGTGCATGCCGTGCTGGCCGGCCAGGACCGCCATGGAGAGCAGCGTGTTGTCCTTGTTCCCGTTGAGACCGGCCGAGTTGGTGAAGCCCGCCGCGAGCTTGTCCTGCCAGCCGCGCGCCGCCCAGATCGCGCTGCTCGCCTCCGCGAACTGCTGGAAGACGGCGGAGGTGGCGCCCATGTAGGTCGGGGAGCCGAAGACGATCGCGTCGGCCGCCTCCAGGGCCGCCCAGAGGTCGGCGTCGAGCGTGGTCACGTCCCGGAGGTCCGCCGCCGCCCCGGGGACGGAGTCGACGCCCGCCGCGACCGCCGCCGCCTGGCGGGCGGTGTGCCCGTAGCCGCTGTGGTAGGCGATGGCGACGGAGACGGGGGCGGAGGACGTCTCGGATGGTGCGGGTGTCCTGGCTTCGGACATGGGGGCTCCAAAGATCGACGGCGGGCTGGTCCCGCCACCGGTGATGACTCTAGACGACCGGTCAACTAAAAATCACCCCCGGCCCTCCCGGGTGATAGTTGACCGGACGTATACTCGCTGCCATGGGACGTACCAGCACCGCGAAGGAACGACTCGTCGGCGCGGCCGAGGAGCTGATGCGCGGCCGTGGCTACGGCAGCCTCGGCGTCGCCGAGATCTGCGCCAGGGCGGATGTGCGGAAGGGCAGCTTCTACCACTTCTTCGCCTCCAAGCAGGCCCTGACGGTCGCGGTGATCGACGCCTATTGGGACAGTCAACGGGACTGCTGGCATGGTGAGTTGAGCGGCGAGGGTGCTGCTCTGGAGCGACTGGAGCGGCTGCTCGCGGCCATGACCGGGGTCCAGCGGCGGGCGAAGGAGGAGTCCGGCGCGGTCGAGGGCTGCATGCTGGGCAACCTCGCCCTGGAGCTGAGCACCCAGGAGCCGGACGTGCGGGCCAGGCTGGAGGAGGTCTTCGACGAGCAGATCCGCCTCGTGGAGGGCGCGCTCGTCGACGCGGCGGCCGAGGGGTCCATCCCCGCCGGGCGCGCCGGGCGGGAGGCCGCCCAGGCGGTGATCTCCCAGCTGGAGGGGATGGTCCTGCTGGCCAAGCTCAAGAACGACCCGGCCGTCCTGGACGGCCTCTGGCCCCACACCCTGCTGCTGCTCCAGGCCGCCGATCGTTCGTAGGGGCCGCGCGGGTGCCGTAGCTGTCGCAGCTGTCGCAGCTGTCGCGCCCGTCGTGCCTGGGCCGCCGGCCGTGCTGGCCTACGCTCCCGACCTCTCGCCCACCGGCCGCCTGCGCAGCGGGAGTTCGGTGAGGGACGGCGGGGTCCAGGCGCCGTCCGGCGGGTAGACGTCCGTCCCCGGGGGAACGATCGCGTCGATCCGGTCCAGGGTCTCGTCGTCCAGCGTCAGCGAAGCGCCCTTGAGCAGGCTCTCCACCTGGTCCATCGTGCGCGGGCCGATGATCACCGAGGTGACCGCCGGGTGGGCGAGGGGGAACGCGACGGCCAGCTCGGGCAGCGTGGTGCCGATGCTCTCGGCCAC
Organism: Streptomyces araujoniae; assembly: GCF_050871195.1. Classification (NCBI taxonomy): domain Bacteria; kingdom Bacillati; phylum Actinomycetota; class Actinomycetes; order Kitasatosporales; family Streptomycetaceae; genus Streptomyces; species Streptomyces araujoniae. The sequence goes on along the minus strand of NZ_CP194070.1, from coordinate 3,172,538 downwards.
GGCCACCAGCTGCTCCACCACCTCCAGCTTGGCGGCGGTGAGCGGGGACGACGGGTCGAAGCGGTGGGGTTGCAGGGCCGCGCGGCCGGTGGACAGGTCGATCGTGCCGCCCCTGCGGTACCTGCCGGTGAGGAAGCCGGAGGCCAGCGGGCTCCAGGTGAGGACCCCCATGCCGTACCGGCGGCAGACAGGCAGCACCGACTTCTCGATGCCCCGGGCGAGGATCGAGTACGGCGGCTGCTCGGTCCTGAAGCGCCCCGACCCCCGCCGCTCGGCGGTCACATGGGACTCGACGATCTCCTCCGCCGGGAACGTCGAGCAGCCGAACGTACGGATCTTGCCCTGCCGTACGAGATCGGTCAGCGCGGACAGGGTCTCCTCGATGTCCGTCGTGTGGTCCGGGCGGTGGACCTGGTAGAGGTCGATCCAGTCGGTGCCGAGGCGCCGCAGGCTCTCCTCGACCTCCTTGACGATCCAACGCCGGGAATTGCCGCCCCGGTTGGGTCCCTCGCCCATCGGGAAATGGACCTTCGTGGCCAGGACGACGTCGTCACGACGGCCCTTGAGCGCTTTGCCGACGATGACTTCGGACTCGCCGGAGGAGTACATGTCCGCCGTGTCGACGAAGTTGATGCCCGCGTCCAGGGCGGCGTGGATGATCCGTACGGAATCGTCGTGGTCGGGATTGCCCACCGCGCCGAACATCATCGTGCCGAGACAGTGGGCGCTCACCTCGATTCCGGTGCCGCCGAGTGTGCGATAACGCATGTCCCCGTTCCTCCCTTTCCCGTTCCCGCGGTTCCGCCGCCCGCTGTCGGACGGCCGTGCTTCGCGGCACTTTAGGACCTGGAGCGCACTCCAGGGCAAGGGAATGGAGAGGGCGGTGAGGAGAGGGCGTGCGTACGGGAAAGGCCCCGCCGCGGTGCGCGGCGGGGCCTTTCCGTTCACGGTCGTACGCCTCAGGCGTCGGCGCCCGCCGTGCGGCGGCGGGTGATGAACACCGCGCCCGCGCCGAGCGCCACGGCCGCGCCGGCCGCCAGGGCGAGCCGGGCGGTGGCGTCGGACGAACCGGTGGCGGCGAGGGTGCCGTTCGTGGTGGTCACCGGGACACTCGAACCCGAGCCCTGCGGGGTCACGCCGGAGCCAGCGGCGGGGGCGGTCGTGCTCGGCTCGGGGGACGGTTTGGTGACGGGCTTGGCCGCCGCCTTGATGGCGAACTCGTTGACGGCGGCGTCGGGCGTCAGGCCGCAGGAGCCGTCCTCGTTGAAGTAGTCACCCGCGATGAAGGTGAGCCCCTGGCCCGCCGGGGCCTTGGCGTCGACGTCCAGGCGCAGCTTGATGTCCGCCTGCTTGCCCTGCTTCAGCGCGCCGATGGCGTCGATGTAGAGGTCGCCGTCGACGTTCTGCCACTTCGGGGAAGCGGCGGTCGACCACTTCAGCTCCAGGTACTTGGCGATGTCCTCGGCGCCGTCCTTGTCGGTGGCGTGGACGCTCGCGTACGTGAGGACCTTCTCCAGGTCCTTCCCGGTGTTGTTGGCCACCCGGACCGAGAAGGTGGTGACGGTGCCGGCGGTGACCGTGTCGGGCAGGCCCGTCACCGTCGTGGTGAGGCCGGGGTCGTCGACGCACTCCTCGCCGCCGCCCTGGTTCTCCTCCTCCTTGGCGCGCTCCACGGCCGCGTCGGCGGCCGCCTTGGCGGCACGGGTCTCCTTCACGGCCTCCCGCGCCTTGTGGAGGACGCGGAACGCCTCGGCCCGCGCGTCCTCCACAAGCTTCTCGGCGGCCTTGGCGTCGGTCTCGGCGGTGAGGTGGGCCGCCGCAGCCTTCTCGGCCGCGGTCGTGGCATCGGCGAGGGCCTTCTCGGCGGCCTTCCGCTCCTCGTCGGGGGTGGTCTCGGTCAGCTTGCCGAGCGCCTCCTGCGCCTCCTTGACCGCCTTGTCGGCGGTGCCCTTCGCCACTGCGGCGTCGTCCGCGGCCTTCCGGGCGGCCTTGGCCTCCACGGCGAGGGGAGCGGTCTCGGAGGTCGCCGCCTGCACCGCCGCCTCCGCGGCCTTCTCGGCGGCGAGGGCCGCGTCGTACGCCTTCCGCGCCTCGGCCGCCGCCTTCTCGAGTTCCTTGAGGGTCGGCTTGTTCTGTGCCTGAGCCTGCTTTTGTGCCTGTGCCTGTGCCTGTGCCTCCGCCGGGGTCTGCGTCTGCCCGGCGGGCTTCGTGTCGGCGAATGCCGGGGTGACGGAGAGTATGACGGCGGGCGTCGTCACGGCGGCGACGACGGCCGTAGCGAGAATGCGGCGAATCTTCACATGGGCCCTTTGGGTTCGGGACGAAGAATGGGGAGCGGCCCTCCCGGCGGCAGGATCACGCGCGGGTGGCCTGTGGTGATGGTATGGCGCACGTGCGAACGTACGGTGGGAGTTTTCCGGCCGGTACGGGCGGACAGGTGGTGCTGTCGACAGACAGAGAGAGCGAAAAGGGACAGTTGCTCTCCGGGGCTGTGCTTTTCCTGTGATCAACACCATGGAAAAGGGATGCCGGGTGGCGTGGCGCCGGTGCACCCGCATTCCCTTCCCTTTATCCGGAGTGCGGCATTCGGGTATCCATGATTCCGCTTATTCGCGGGTTCGCGGGTTTGCGGGCCCCGGCAGGTCCCGTGGGTCGTGTCGGCGTACGTCTGTGGGCGGGCGGGCGGGCGGGCTGGCGGCCGGGCCGCTCCGGTCGTGGTCGCTCCTCTTCCCCGCCCCGCACCCCTTGTCTGATGGTCCGTCAGGTATGACGATGGCGGCTGCCGTGACCCGGGGCGGCGGGGATCGCGCCGGGCCGGACCGAAGGGAAGGAGGCCACCGTGCCGAACCCGGGACCGCAGCCACCACCGCCACCCTCACCACCGCCGCCGCCGTTCTCACCCTCACGGCCGCCCGACGGGAACCAGCCGCTCCGGCCGGTGCCCGGCGGGAGGCTCCCGTACGGGATGCAGCTCCCGATCCAGTCGCAGAGCGCCCTCTACGCCGAACCCTGGGAGGCGTCCGCCGCCCCCGCCGACCTCGCCCGGATCGCCCGGGCCGCCGACCGCTCCGGCTTCGCCTACATCGCGAGCTGCGACCACATCGCCATCCCGCGCCGCCTCGCGGAGGGGATGAGCACGGTCTGGTACGACCCCGTCGCCACGCTCTCGTACCTCGCCGGGATCACCGAACGCGTCCTGCTGCTCAGCCATGTCGCCGTCGTCGGGCTGCGCCATCCGCTGATCACCGCCAAGCAGTACGCCACGCTCGACCACCTCAGCGGCGGCCGGCTGATCCTGGGCGTCGGGGCCGGTCACGTACGGGAGGAGTTCGAGGCGGTCGGGGCCGACTTCGACGGGCGCGGTCCGGTCCTCGACGAGACCATCGACGCGCTGCGGGCGGCGCTCGGGCCGGAGGAGTACCCGGAGTTCGCGGGGGAGCGGTTCTCCTTCGGCGGGCTGGGCCAACTGCCGCGCCCCGCGCAGGAACGGGTGCCGGTCTGGGTGGGCGGCTCCTCGCCCGCCGCCGTGCGCCGGGCCGCCGTGCGGGGGGACGGCTGGCTCCCGCAGGGCGACCCGCGGGACCGGCTGCCCGCGCAGATCGCCCGGGTGCGCGCCCTGCGGGCGGAGGCGGGGGTCGAGGAGCCGATCGTCATCGGCGCGATCACCGAACCGCTGTACGTCGGTGAGCCCGGGTGGCCCGTCGGGCGGCGGACTCTCGCCGGGAAGCCGGAGGAGCTGGCCGCGTCGCTGCGGGAGTACGCGGCGATGGGCGTGCACCAGATCCAGGTGCGGTTCCGCAGCCGGAGCGTGGCCGAACTGACCGACCAGATGGCGGCGTTCGGGGCGGACGTGGCCCCGCACCTCGACCGGTCCGACCAGTAGGGGAGAGCGGCATGGGCAAGCTGGACGGGCGGGTCGTCCTGGTCACCGGGGCGGCGCGCGGGCAGGGCGAGCAGGAGGCGCGGCTCTTCGCGGCCGAGGGGGCGCGAGTGGTCGTCGCGGACGTTCTGGTCGAGCGGGGGGAGGCGCTGGCAGAGGAGTTGGGCGAGGAGTTCGGGGCGGGCCGCGCTCTCTTCGTCCGGCTGGACGTGGGGCGGGAGGAGGAGTGGGCCGCCGCCGTCGCCACTGCGAGGGACGCCTTCGGGAAGATCGACGGGCTCGTCAACAACGCGGGCATCCTGCGCTTCAACGAGCTGGTCAACACCCCGCTGGCCGAGTTCCAGCAGGTGGTGCAGGTGAATCTGACGGGTGCGTTCCTCGGGATCCGGGCCGTCGCGCCGGAGATCGAGGCGGCGGGCGGCGGGACGATCGTCAACACCTCCTCGTACACGGGCCTGACGGGTATGCCCCTGGTGGGCGCGTACGCGGCGACCAAGCACGCCGTCCTGGGGCTCACGAAGGTGGCCGCCGTGGAGCTGGCGGGCAAGGGGGTGCGGGTCAACGCCATCTGCCCGGGGGCGATCGACACGGCGATGAGCAACCCGGCCCGGCTGGACCCGGACGCCGACCTGAGCACCTCGGACGCGGCGCTGGAGGCGTACTACCGGAAGCTCGTGCCGCTGGGGCGGATCGGGCGGCCCGAGGAGGTGGCCGCGCTGGCCCTCTTCCTGACCGCCGAGGACTCCTCGTACATCACCGGGCAGCCGTTCGTGATCGACGGGGGGTGGCTGGCCGGAGTGAGTCCGTTCTGAGCCGGACTGCGCGCGGTGCGGGCACCGTATCTGACGGAGCGTCAGCTATTGACGGGCCGCAGCGGCGGTGGAACAGTCGGTCGCATCACAATCTGACGAAGCGTCAGAAATCTGCCGGGGGGCCCGGCAGGACTACTTCAGGCTTACGTGAGGACGGTGAACCTCCGTGGAATTCGGGCTCTTTGTTCAGGGGTACGTGCCCGCCGCGCGCGCGAAGGCGGATCCCGAGGCAGAGCACAAGGCGCTGATCGAGGAGACCGAGTACGTCATCCAGGCGGACAAGTCCGGCTTCAAGTACGCCTGGGCCTCCGAGCACCACTTCCTGGAGGAGTACTCGCACCTCTCCGCCAACGACGTCTACCTCGGCTATCTCGCCCACGCCACCGAGCGCATCCACCTCGGCTCGGGCATCTTCAACCCGCTCGCGCCCGTCAACCACCCGGTGAAGGTCGCGGAGAAGGTCGCCATGCTCGACCATCTCTCGGAAGGGCGCTTCGAGTTCGGCACCGGGCGCGGGGCGGGCAGCCACGAGATCCTCGGGTTCATGCCGGGCATCACCGACATGAACCACACGAAGGAGCTGTGGGAGGAGACGATCGCCGAGTTCCCCAGGATGTGGCTCCAGGACGAGTACGCCGGCTTCCAGGGCAAGCACTGGTCGCTCCCGCCCCGGAAGATCCTGCCGAAGCCGTACGGGGGCGCGCACCCGGCCATGTGGTACGCGGCCGGGTCCCCGTCCTCGTACGCCATGGCGGGGAAGAAGGGGCTCGGCGTGCTGGGCTTCAGCGTGCAGAAGGTCTCCGACATGGAGTGGGTCGTCGAGTCCTACAAGAACGCGGTCAAGGACGCCGAGCCGGTGGGGGCGTTCGTCAACGACAACGTGATGGTGACCTCCACGGCCATCTGCGCCGAGACGCACGCCAAGGCGGTGGAGATCGCGGTGGGCGGGGGGCTGAACTACCTCCAGTCGCTGCTGTTCCGCTACCACGACACGTTCCCGCGGCCGGAGGGGATTCCGGAGTGGCCGCAGCTGCTGCCGGAGTACACCGAGGAGATCGTCGAACTCCTCATCGCGGAGGAGCTGATGATCTGCGGGGATCCCGGCGAGGTGCTGGAGCAGTGCCGGAGGTGGGACCGGGCGGGGGCGGACCAGCTGAGCTTCGGGCTGCCGATCGGGATCAGTCCCGAGGACACGATGACGACGATCCGGCTGATCGGGGAGCACGTGATCCCGGAGATCGACACGGACCCGGTGCACCGGACCTCGCGGATGCGGGCCGCGGCCGGCTGATCCGCCTGCCCCGGGCCCCCACCGGGGCTCCGCCCCGAACCCCGCGCCCCGAACCCCGCGCCCCGAACGCCGGCGGGGCCGGAACCGGGCGGCGGCTTCCCGGACCGTCGCCCGGCGAGCCGGGGCACGTACCGCGGCCAAGGCGTACGTGCCCCGGCTGTCCCACCGAGCCGAAGAAGGAACCCACCGGAAGGGACTCCGTCATGCTCGACCACCTCATCCGCCGCGCGACCGTCGTGGACGGCACCGGCGGGCCCGCGTACACCGCCGACGTCGGCCTCCGCGGCGGCCGGATCGCCGTCATCGCCGAGCCCGGCACCGTCGCCGAAGAGGCCGTGACCAGCGAGGACGCCGACGGGCTGGTCCTCGCCCCCGGGTTCGTCGACCCGCACACCCACTACGACGCCCAGCTCTTCTGGGACCCGTACGCCACCCCCTCCATGAACCACGGCGTCACCACCGTCGCGGGCGGCAACTGCGGCTTCACCCTCGCGCCGCTCCACCCCGACCGGCCGGAGGACGCCGACTACACCCGCCGGATGATGGCCCGGGTCGAGGGCATGGCCCTCAAAGCCCTGGAGGAGGGCGTCGACTGGTCCTGGTCCGGCTTCCGGGAGTACCTGGACGCCCTCGAAGGGCGGATCGCCGTCAACGCCGGGTTCATGGTCGGGCACTGCGCGCTGAGGCGGTACGTCATGGGAGCGGACGCGGTCGGCGGGCAGCCCACCCCCGCCCAGCTGGACGCCATGCTCGCCCTCCTCCACGACGCGATGGACGCCGGGGCCTGGGGGCTCTCCACCACCCAGTCGTCCACGCACTCCGACGGCGACGGCGAACCCGTCGCCTCCCGGCACGCCCGCCCCGAAGAACTCCTCGCCCTCTCCCGGGCGGTCGGGGAGCACGAGGGGACTCAGCTGGAGGCGATCGTCGCCGGGTGCCTGGACCAGTTCTCCGACGCGGAGATCGACCTCCTGGTCGACATGAGCGCCGCCGCCGGGCGCCCGCTCAACTGGAACGTGCTCACCATCGACGCCGCCGTCCCCGAACGCGTACCGCGCCAGCTGATCCCCAGCGAGCGCGCCCGCGCGGCCGGGGGCCGGATCGTCGCGCTCACCATGCCGATCCTCACGCCGATGAACATGTCCCTCGGCACCTTCTGCGCCCTCAACCTCATCCCCGGCTGGGGCGAGATCCTGGCCCTCCCCGTCCCCGAGCGGATCGAACGCCTCCGCGACCCCGCCACCCGCGCCGGGATGCTCCGCCGCGCCGCCGGCAAGGAGGCCGGGGTCTTCCGGCGCCTCGCGGACTTCGGCCGGTACGTCATCGGAGACACGTACAGCACCGCCAACGAAGGGCTCACCGGCCGGGTCGTCGACGACATCGCGGCCGAACGCGGCCAGGACCCCTTCCACTGCCTGGTCGAGATCTGCGCCGCCGACGACCTGCGTACGGTCCTGTGGCCCATGCCCACCGACAACGACCCGGCCTCCTGGGAGCTGCGCCGCCGCACCTGGGACCACCCGGACGTGCTGCTCGGCGGCTCCGACGCGGGCGCGCATCTGGACCGGATGTGCGGGGCCCCGTACACCACCCGCTTCCTCGGCGACTGCCTGCGCGGGCGCAGGCTCGTGCCGCTGACCACCGCCGTCAGGATGCTCACCGACGACCCCGCCCGCCTCTTCGGCCTGCGCGAACGCGGCCGGATCGAGGAGGGGTTCCACGCCGACCTGGTCCTCTTCGACCCCCAGCGGATCGACGCCGGGCCCGCCACCCTCGTCCACGACCTCCCCGGGGAGAGCCCGCGCCTGGACGCCAAGGCCATCGGGATCGTCTCCGTACGCGTCAACGGGTCCGAGACCCTGCGCGACGACAAGGTGACCGGGGCGGTGCCGGGGACGGTCCTGCGCTCGGGCCGTGACACCCGGACGGTGAGTACGGCGTGAGCGGTCACAGCCCCGGGAGGCTCTTCATCGGCGGCGAGTGGACCGAGCCCGCCGACGGCCACTACGAGGTCGTCGACCCCGCCACCGAGGAGGTCGTCGGCCTCGCCCCCGAGGCGAGCCGCGCCCAGGTGTACGAGGCCGCGGCGGCGGCGAGAGCGGCCTTCCCGGCCTGGTCGCGCACCCGCCCCGAGGAGCGCGCCGCGCTCCTCGACCGCACGGCGGACATCGTCCGGCGCGACTTCGCCGCCCACGCCGAGATCGCCCGGCGGGAGAGCGGGGCCACCGCCTCCACCGCCCGGGGGATGCAGGTCGGGGTCGGCATCGCCCGCTTCCGGCGGTACGCGAAAGGGGCCCTGGAGCCGGTCGAGGAGGCCGTCCCGCCGCAGGTCAACGAGGCCGGGCCGATGGGGAGGGCCGGGATCTTCGGGGCGCTGGCCGTCCGCCAGCCGGTCGGTGTGGTCACCTGCGTCACCTCGTACAACAACCCCTGGGCCAACCCGGCGGGCAAGATCGCGCCCGCCCTCGCGATGGGCAACACGGTCGTCGTGAAGCCCGCCCCGCAGGATCCGCTCTCCGTCTACCGGATGGCCGCCGCCCTCGCGGAGGCGGGCGTTCCGCCGGGCGTGGTCAACGTCGTGACCGGGTCGGGCGCGGCGGCCGGTGAGGCCGCCGTCGACTCCCCGGACGTCGACATGGTCAGCTTCACCGGCTCCACCGCCGTCGGGCAGCGGATCGCGGAGGTGTGCGGGCGCGGGATGAAGCGGCAGCTGATGGAGCTGGGCGGGAAGGGCGCCGCGCTGGTCCTGGCGGACGCGGACCTGGGCTCGGCGGTCGCGGGGATCGGGACCACCTTCTCCTTCTACAGCGGACAGATCTGTACGGCCCCGACCCGCGTCCTGGTCCACCGGTCCCGGTACGACGAACTGGTCGCCGGGCTGGCCGCGTACGCGGACGCGCTCACCGTCGGGGACCCCGCCGACCGGGCCACGGTCGTCGGCCCGGTCATCTCCGCCGCCCACCGCGACCGGGTGGAGGCGTATGTGGAGCTGGGCCGGAAGGAGGGCGCACGGGTGGTCACGGGCGGAGCCCGCCCCGACCGCCCGGCCCGGGGGTTCTATGTGGCCCCCACCCTGCTCGCCGGCTGCACCCCGGACATGCGGGTCGTCCGCGAGGAGATCTTCGGGCCGGTCGTCGTGGTCGTCCCCTTCGACGACGAGGAGGAGGGCGTGGCGCTCGCCAACGACAGCGACTACGGCCTCATCGACTACGTCTGGTCCGCCGACGTGGCCCGCGCGTTCCGGATCGCCCGGCGGCTGCGGTCGGGCGGGGTCGGTGTCAACACGGTCGGGCGGAACATGGAGGCCCCGTTCGGCGGGTTCCGCAAGAGCGGGGTGGGGCGGGACGTGGGCTCGTACGCGCTGCATGCCTACAGCGAGACGCAGGCGATCGTCTGGCCCGGCTGAGACCGTCCGGCCACCCCCGCGGGAAGCGCGCGGGAAATTTTAGAAACGGGTCAAAACGGACAGTGCTGCGATTACCGTACGGCGTCGCCCGCGCGTGACCGCCGTGCATTACAAGGCTTCACGCGCATGTGACCTTGAATTGATGAGGTGTTCACGGGGAAGCGGTCGATGCAACCAAGGGTGAGACGTGGGAGTCTCACGCTCCGGATGTGGATATCGCAGCGCATAACGTCCCTCTCATGACTCAGCTGGACGCGCGGCCTCGGGCCGGAGACACGGTACGGGGAAGTGCCCCGGCCGGCGGTGGTGACGGAGGCGTACGCGGCAAAGGGCTCGGCGGGAACTCCGTCGGCCTGACGGGCAGCGCCGTCATCGGCATCTCCACCGTCGCCCCCGTCTACTGCCTGACCTCGACCCTCGGCTCCACCGCCGGAGAGGTCGGGGTGCAGATGCCGGCCGTCTTCCTGGCCGGGTTCCTGCCGATGCTGCTCGTCGCCTTCGCCTACCGCGAGCTGAACAAGGCCATGCCGGACTGCGGCACCTCCTTCACCTGGACGGTGAAGGCGTTCGGCCCGCGCGTCGGCTGGATGTGCGGCTGGGGCCTGGTCATCGCGACGATCATCGTCCTGTCCAACCTGGCGGGCGTCGCCACCTCGTTCTTCTGGCTGCTGGCGGGCGAGGTCACGGGCAGCCCGTCGGTCGCCGCCCTGGACGACAACAGACTCGTCCACATCGGCACCTGTCTCGTCCTGATCGCCGTCGCGACCGCCATCAGCTACCGGGGGATGACCGCCACCAAGGGCATCCAGTACACCCTGGTCGCCCTCCAACTGGCCGTCCTCGCGCTGTTCGTGACGATGGCCCTGAACAAGGCGGGCAGCGGCGGCGCGGACTTCGCCACCTCGCTCGACTTCTCCTGGTCCTGGCTCAACCCGTTCGCCGTCCAGTCCTTCGCGGCCTTCACGGCCGGGCTCTCCCTCTCCATCTTCATGTTCTGGGGCTGGGACACCTGTCTGACCGCCAACGAGGAGACCACCGGCAGCGACAAGACGCCCGGCCGGGCCGCGCTCATCGCCATGGTCGTCCTGGTCGGCTCCTACCTGGCCACCGCCGTCGCCGCCCAGATGGCCGTCGGCTCCGGCACCACCGGGCTCGGCCTCGCCAACCCGGAGACCGGCGAGAACGTCTTCGCCGCCCTCGCCGGGCCGGTCATGGGCTCCGGGCTCGGCGTGCTGCTCTTCGTCGCCGTCCTCGCCTCGGCCGCCGCCAGCCTCCAGACCACGTTCATCCCGGTGGCCCGCACGGTCCTCGCGATGTCCACGTACGAGGCCATGCCCGCGTCGTACGCCAGGGTCCACCCCCGCTTCAAGACGCCCGGCCGGGCGACGGTCGTGGCGGGCGTCGGGACCGGTGTCTTCTACACCGTGATGACGCTGGTCAGCGAGCACGTGCTGATCGACACCATCTACGCGCTCGGCCTCATGATCTGCTTCTACTACGCGCTGACCGCCTTCGCCTGCGCCTGGTACTTCCGCGCCGAACTCACCCGCTGCGGCCGCGACCTGGTCTTCAAGGGCCTGTTCCCGGTCCTCGGCGGCATCCTGCTCGCCGCGGTCTTCGCCAAGACCCTCTACGACATGTGGGACCCGGCGTACGGCTCCGGCTCCTCGGTCCTCGGCGTCGGCTCGGTCTTCGTGATCGGGGTGGGGCTGCTGCTCCTCGGCGTGGTGCTGATGGTCGCGATGGAGCGCCGCAGCCCGGCGTTCTTCCGGGGCGAGGTGCTCACGAAGGAGACCCCGGCCCTCGTGGTCGAGGACTGAGGTCTCCGGTACGGCGTCGGTCCCGGGTACGGCGTCAATCTCCGGTAAGGCGTCGGTCTCGGGTGCGGCGTCGGTCCTTGGTACGGCGTTGCGCCACGCCGCCCGGCTACGGGCGCCAGTAACCCAGCGCGTTCACCCGGTCCTTGGGCAGGCCCAGCTCCTTGCGGAGGTAGGCCGCCAGGGTCCGGGTGGTCGACGTGTCGCAGGCGACCCAGACGTACGCGTCCGAGTGGTCCTCGCCCAGCAGCCCCGGCAGGGCCGCCTTCACCTCGGCCACCAGGTGCGCCCCGTCCTCGCGGCGCTCCACGTGGTGCAGGGTGTGGTGGGCCTCGTCGAGGCGGAACGGCAGGGTGCGGTCCTCCTCGTGCGCGGTCTCGAACCAGATGGTCGCCGGGGTCGCCGGGACCGCGTCCAGCAGGGAGTTGACCGCGGGCAGCGCCGCCGCGTCACCGATCACGAAGAGCCGCTTCGGCGCCGGGTCGGGCAGCGTGAAACCGGTGCCCTGGAGCGTCGCGTCGATCGTGTCACCGGCCTTGGCCGTCTTCGCCCAGTCGCAGGCAGGGCCCTCGTGGAGGGCGAATTCCAGACTGAAGGTCCCGGCCTCGGGGTCCGGGTCGACCAGAGTGTAGGCGCGCTGATGCGGTTTGCCGGCCTTCTCGAACCAGAGCCGCACCCACATCGTGGGGTGCGCCCCGCCGGTCGCGGCGAGCAGCCCGCCGTCGGTCAGGTGCACCCGGTGGAACCGGTCGGTGACCTGCTCGGCGCCGGTCACGGTGAACGTGAAGTCCCGCCCCCGGAACAGTTTGAGAACGACGCCTTCCCAGCCATGCCCCACGGTGCTCCCCACCCTCTCCTGCTGCCCCGGCCCGCTGCCCTCAGGGTCACTTTGGTTAGGCTAACCTAAATTTCGGGGGCTGGGGAGTGGCCGAAAACCACTGGGAACAGGGGATGGGCAGAGCGATGACGACCGCTGGTGTCGACGGCGAGAGACCGGGTCCGGGCACGTCCGGGGAGTCCGGAGGGGCCGGGGGGTCTGCGGGGGCCGAGGGGATTGGGGGAGCTGGGGGGTCTGCGACCTTCGAGGCCTCCGGGGGTGCCGGGGCCTTCGAGGGCTCCGGGGTCTCCGGGGGCGCCGAGGCCTTCGAGAGCTCCAGGGTCTCGGGGGGCGCCGAGGCCTTCGAGGACTCCGGGGTCTCGGGGGGTGCCGAGGCCTTCGAGAACTCCGGGGTCTCCAAGGGTGCCGAGGCCTTCGAGACCTTCCGGGACGACCGGGGGATACCCCATCTGCGGGCCGGCAGCGCCCTCGCGCTCGCCCGCGCCCAAGGCCACAACGCCGCCCTGGACCGGGCCTGGCAGCTGGAGACCGAGCGCCACCGGCTGCTCGGCACGACCGCCGCGCACCTGGGCGCCGAGGCCGTCGACTGGGACCGGTTCGCCCGGCGGGCCCGGCTCGCCGACACCGCCCGCCGCTGCTACGAGCGGCTGGCGCCCGGGACCGCCGCCTGGGTGCGCGCGTACGTCGACGGGGTCAACGCGGGGCTGCCCGAAGGGGCCGCCCGCGCACCGGAGTTCACCGCCGCCGGGCTCGCCCCCGGCCGCTGGGAGCCCTGGACCCCGCTCGGCGTCTGGCTCTCCACCCACATCCTGTTCGCCGGGTTCCCCACCAAGCTCTGGCGCGAAGAGGTCGCCCGGAGGCTCGGGGACGACCGCGCGACCCTCTTCGCCACCGACGGCCCCGGCACCTCCGGCTCCAACGGCTGGCTCCTGACCGGCGCCCACACCACCACCGGGGCCCCGGTCATCGCGGGCGACCCGCACCGCTTCATCGAGGACCCGGGCGTCTACCAGCAACTCCGGCTCGCCTGCCCCGAGTTCGACGTGGTGGGCCTCGCCGTCCCCGGCGTCCCGGGCATCGCGCACTTCGGGCACGCGGGCGGGGTGGCCTGGGCGATCACCAACGCCATGGCCGACTACCAGGACCTCTACCGGGAGCAACTGCGCCGCACGGCGGACGGCGGGGTGGAGGCCCTCGGCCCGGACGGCTGGTACCGGGCCCACGCCCACACGGAGACCATCGAGGTGGCGGGCGGCGAGCCGGAGCCGGTGGAGGTCGTGGAGACGGACCTGGGGCCGGTGATCATCGGGGAGGTGCCGGGCGCGTCGGATGTGCCGGACGGACCCCATGCGTCGGACGTACCGCGCACGCCGGAGGCGCCCCATGCGTCTGACGCGCCGTACGCGTCGGACGCAGCCCACACGCCGGACGTCACTCACGCGCCGGACGTCACTCACGCGCCGGACGGACCCCACGGGCCCGATGCACCGCACACGCCGGACGGACCCCACGGGGCGGATGCACCGCACACGCCGGACGCACCAGGTGTACGGGGCGACGCCCCCCTCATCAGCCTCCGCTACCCGCCCCGCGTCACCGGGGACCTCGGCTTCGACGTGCTGCCCGCGCTGCTCAGGGCCCGTACGGTCGCCGACCTCGACACCGCGCTGGACGGCTGGGTCGAACCCGTCAACGTGGTCCTGGCCGCCGACACCACCGGGGCCACCCTGCACCGGGTCGCCGGACACGTCCCCGTGCGCCCGTACGCGAACCGGCTCCGGGTCGTCCCCGCGCACGATCCCGCGTACGCCTGGCGCGAGGGCGCCGAGCCCACGCCCCGTACCGAGGTCGACGCCGTCACGGGCACCGCCGTGATGGCCAACGAGCGCGGTCTCGCCGCCCCCCTCGGCATCGAGTTCGCGCCTCCGCACCGGGCCGACCGGATACGGGAGCTGCTGGGCGCGCCCCCGGGCGCGGGAGCGCGTGAGGTCACCGGCCCGCCCTGGTCGGCCGCCGACATGGCCGTCGTGCACACCGACACCCGCCTCGCCTCCTCCCGGCAGCTCCTCTCCCTGCTCGCCTGGGCCCCGGACCTCGGCCCCGCCGCCGAACGCCTCCGGGACCGGCTGCTGCGCTGGGACCGCCACATGGACGCGGACAGCACCGACGCCACCCTCTACTCCCGGCTCCGCGCGGACGTCGTCCACCGGCTGGCCGGCCACCCCGCCCTGCGGCCCGTCACGGGCGAGGCCGACCCCTGGCGCTCGCCCGCCTACCCGCCGCTCTTCCGCCCCTGGCTCGCCGCCGTACCCCGGATCGGCTACGCCCTGGAGACCCTGCTCACCGTCGGACTCCTCCCGTACGAGGAGCGGCTGGCGCTCGTCGCGGCCTCGGCGGAGGCGGTCGCCGCCGTGCAGACCGGGGACGGCCCGCCGCCGTGGGGCGAGGTCCACCGGGTCGCCCCCTGGCAGGCGCTGCCGGACGCGACGCCCGAGGAGGTGTGGCCGGGGCTGGCGGGGGACCACGACTGCGTGCTCTCCACCTCCGGCGTCCCCGGGGTCACCGACCTGTTCGCGCGCGGTCCGGCCGCCCGGTACGTCTGGGACCTGGCCCGCCGTGAGGACAGCCTCTGGGTGGTGCCGTTCGGCGCGTCCGGAGTGCCGGGCTCACCCCACCACCGCGACCAGACCGAACTGTGGGCGAGCGGCCGCCCGGCCCCCGTGACCACGGACTGGAACCTGCTGCACCGCACCGAGGAGACCACCGCCACCATGACCACCACCTCCGGCTCCGACGCCCCCGTCCCCGCCCTGCGCCCCGCCGTGTACGAGCAGAAGGTCGAGGGCTTCGGGGTCGTCCGCCTGGTCCCGGTCGCCCCGGCCGCCGACGAGGAACTGCTGCACGGCTGGGTCACCCAGGAGCGCGCCCGGTTCTGGGGCATGGCCGACCACACCGCCGAACAGGTCCGGGAGATCTACGAGTTCGTCGACTCGCTCCCCACCCATCACGCCTATCTGGCGCTGCGCGACGGCGTCCCGGCCGCGCTCTTCCAGACGTACGAGCCGGACGCCGACCCCGTGGGCGAGTGCTACGACGTCCGGCCCGGCGACTTCGGCATCCACCTGCTGATCGCGCCCGCCGAGGGGGAGGGGGCGGTGAAGGGGTACACGGACTTCCTCCTGACCGCGTTCATCGGGTACGTCTTCAGCGACCCGGCCCGCCGGAGGGTCGTCGTCGAGCCGGACGCCCGCAACGAGAAGGCGCTCGCGCGGATGGTCCGGGTCGGGTTCGAGCTGGGCCCGGAGATCCGGAAGCCGGAGAAGACGGCCCGGCTGGCGTTCCTGACGAGGGAGGCGCTGGGCCTGGCGTGAGGCCCGGACCCGAGGGGCGCAGGCGCGCGGCCTCCGCCGTGGGAGGACCGGTGTGCGAGGACCGGTGTGCGAGGACTGGCGTGGCAGGACCGGCGTGGGCGGACCGGCATGGAAGCACCGCGTCACCCGAAGAGGGGTACGGCTACAGCGGACTCGTCCCGTCCGGGTTGAGTTCGCCGCCCTCCCTGAACAGCCGCCGGGCGACCACGTGTCCGCGCCCGGCGGCCATCCGGAACCACGGTTCGGCGGCCGTCAGCCCCTCGCGCTCCTGGACCAGCCGGCCCAGCTCCCACATCGACTCCACATCCCCGGCCTTCACCGCCTGCCGCAGCATCCGCTCCGCCGCCGCCGGCCGCCCCTGGCTCCGCGCGTCCAGGGCGAGCGTCCGCAGTCCCCGTACGGCACGGGCGTCCCCGGCGGCAGCGGCGGCGGCCAGCGCCTGCGGGTCCGGAGGGCGGCGGTAGCGCTGGGCGACCAGCAGCAGGACACCGGCGACCCACATGATCCAGCTCAGGTTGATCAGCGTGCTGCTGCCCAGGTACACGCCGGTCAGGCTCAGCACCCCGCCCGCGGGCAGCAGGAAGAACCCCAGTCCCATTCCCGTCCCTCCCATCGATCCGTCCGCCGGTCCGGTCCATGTCCGCTCCGTGGCCCAGGCTATGGCCGACATGGTCTCGGATTTCACCGGCGTACGGCTTACCTTGGCCCTTCCCTCAGATGACGGAGGTGCTCTCTTGATGCGGATCGCCACAACCATCTTCCTCACCGACGAGACGGTGACGCCCGTACGCCTGGCGCGCGAGCTGGAGCAGCGCGGGTTCGCCGGGCTCTATCTGCCCGAACACACCCACATCCCGGTGAGCCGCCGTACGCCCTATCCGGCCGGGGGCGAGCTGCCCCGCGAGTACGGCCGTACCCTCGACCCCTTCGTGGCGCTCGGCCAGGCGGCGGCGGTCACCGAGCGGATCGCGCTCGGCACCGGCATCACGCTGGTAGCCCAGCACGACCCGATCGACCTGGCCAAGCAGGCGGCGACCCTGGACCATCTCTCCGGCGGCCGGTTCACGCTCGGCGTCGGCTACGGCTGGAACGTGGAGGAGGCCGCCGACCACGGCGTCGAGTGGTCCACGCGCCGGGAGCTGGTGCGCGACCGGCTGGCGCTGATGCGGGCGCTCTGGTCGGCCGGACCGACGGCGTACGAGGGGGAGTTCGGGTCGGTCGCGGCGAGCTTCGCGTTCCCGAAGCCGGTACGGGCACCGCGCGGCCCGGTCGTCGGCCCGCGCACCCTGATCGGCGGCGCGGCGGGTCCGAAGCTGTTCGCGGCCATCGCGGAGCATGCGGACGGCTGGCTGCCCATCGGCGGCCGGGGGCTGACGGAGGCCCTGCCGAAGCTGCGGGCGGTCTGGGAGGAGGCCGGGCGCGACCCGAAGGACCTCCAGGTGGTGCCGTACGCCGTCCTCCCCGACCCCGGGAAGCTCGCCCACTACGCGGAGCTGGGCATCGAGGAGGTGGTGCTCCAGCTGCCGCCGGCGGGGGAGCGGGAGGTGCTGCGGGTGCTGGACGGCTACGCGGCGTACCTCTGAGGCCCGCCTCTGAAGTCGCACCCGTCCCACGGGCCCGTGCAACCGGGAGCGTCGCCAGGGCATCCTTACTCCCGGGGGATCGTGTACATGGGCGCGGCCCGCACGCGTTTCCGGGCGTGCGGGCGGTGGCCCGGCTGGGTGGGGAGTGGAATGAACAGGCCGTTGCGGCACATAGCCATCTTCTGCGGGCTGCTGGTGCTGGGGCTGCTGCTGCGGGTGAACTGGCTCCAGCAGGTCGACCGGGTGGAGCTGTCCCAGCACGAGCACAACCACCGGGTCCGGTTCGAGCGGTTCGCCACCCCGCGCGGCGACATCATCGTCGGCGGCAAGGCGGTCACCGGCTCGAAGGAGACCGGCAGCAGGGACTACGCCTTCCAGCGCACCTGGAAGGAGGGCCCGATGTACGCGCCGGTCACCGGCTACGCCTCCCAGGCCCAGGGCACCTCGCTGCTGGAGCGCACGTACGACAGCATCCTCAGCGGCCAGGACGACCGCTTCGCCTTCCGGCACGCCAAGGACGTCCTGATGGGGCAGCCGAGGCGCGGCGGCAGTGTGATCACGACGATCGACCCCGACGCCCAGAAGGCCGGCTACAAGGCGCTGACCGATCTGGGCGCCCGGGGCGCGGTCGTCGCCCTGGAGCCGGGCACCGGCAAGGTGCTGGCCCTGGTCTCCACCCCCTCGTACGACCCCGGGGTCTTCGCCGGGATCTCGTTCAAGGAGAGCGACCGCTTCAAGGCGCTCCTCGACGACAAGGCCAAGCCGCTGGCCAACCGCCCGCTGCGCGAGACCTACCCGCCGGGCTCGACCTTCAAGATCCTCACCGCGGCGGCGGCGCTGGAGCACGGGGTGATCTCGGACGTGGACGCCCCGACGAAGGCGGTCTCGCCCTACCCTCTGCCGCTCTCCCGGAACAAGATCGGGAGCGAGGCGGGGGACGCGGTCTGCGACAAGGCGTCGCTGAAGACGGCCATGCAGTACTCCTGCAACAACGTCTTCCTCGATGTGGCCGCCCAGCTGGGCGAGGACAAGATGCGGGAGACGGCGGAGAAGTTCGGCTTCAACGAGGACGTGTACGCGGACGAGTTCGGCGACATGCTGGCCACGAAGAGCCTCTATCCCGAGAAGCTCGACAAGCCCGGCACGGCCCTCACCGGCATGGGCCAGGGCAGCCTGACGAGCACCCCGATGCAGATGGCGATGGTGACGGCGGCCCTCGCCAACGACGGCAAGCTGATGCAGCCGTACATCGTGGAGGAGCTGAAGGGCCCGGACCTCTCCACGCTGGAGACCAACGAGCCGATGGAGAAGGGCCGGGCGGTCTCTCCCGAGACGGCGAGGAAGGTCCAGGAGATGATGGAGCACACCGCGAAGGAGGGCAGCGCGCAGCGCGCCCTGATCGACGGGGTGACGGTCGGCGGCAAGACGGGCACCGCCCAGCGCGGGGTGAACGTGCGCGACGAGGTGCCGTACGGCTGGTTCGTCAGCTACGGCAAGAAGGACGACGGCCGTTCGGTGGCGGTCGCGGTCTTCATCGACCCGACGGACATGGACATCTCCCGCTCGGACATCTCGGGCGGGCGCCTGGGCGCGCCGATCGCGAAGAAGGTGATGCAGGCGGTCCTGGGCAAGTAGGCGTACGGGCTCCTCAGGGGACGGCCCGCCCCGGGATTGGCCGACAATGGGCGGCGCATTGGCCTAGGCCAAGTCGCCTCCGTCCCCGTACCCTCATCCGTAGCCAGTGGCACACGCCCCCCACCCCGGTTGCATGCTGGCGCGGGCACCCCCACCGAACTCTGCCCCGAGCAGCCAGGGTGAACTCCCCCACTCGCCGCCTCCAGGAGGCCACGGTGAAAGTTCGCACCAGAAGCTCGGCGATCATCGGCGCCCTGTTCCTCTCCGTCTCCCTGACGTTCGCCACCGCATCGGCCGACGAGCCCCAGGCACAGCCGGAGGTCGTCCTCACGGAAGTGGCCCGCGCGCAGGGCCCGTCGGCGGGCGCGGCCGGTCCGGACGGCAAGGTCTGGATAGCCGAACGAGCGGGCACAGTAAGGATCTTGGGTGACTACGGCCTGAGCGAGCCGGTGCTCGACATCTCCGCCGAGACCACGACCGACGGCGAACGCGGCCTGCTGGGCGTGGCGTTCGCCCCCGAGTTCACCCACTTCTACATCTCGTACACGGACCTCGAAGGCACCAGCACCATCGACGAGTTCGCCGTGGAGGACGGTGAACCCCTGCCGGACACCCGGCGTACGGTCCTCACGCAGGAGCAGCCGTACCCGAACCACAACGGCGGCGACATCAAGTTCGGGCCCGACGGCTACCTCTACATCGCGTTCGGGGACGGCGGTTCGGGCGGCGACCCGCACGGCAACGGCCAGAACCTCGACACGCTGCTCGGCAAGCTGCTCCGGATCGACCCGCGGGGCGCGGAGCCGTACGCCGTCCCGGCGGACAACCCGTTCGTGGCGGAGGAGGGCGCGAAGGACGAGATCTGGTCCTACGGGCTCCGCAACCCCTGGCGGTTCTCCTTCGACGCGGGCACCGGTGACCTGCTCATCGGTGACGTGGGCCAGAGCGAGTGGGAGGAGATCGACTGGGCCCCCGCGGACAGCGAGGGCGGCGAGAACTACGGCTGGTCCTCGATGGAGGGCAACCACCCGTTCCGGGGCGGCACGGAGCCGGCGAACCACGTGCCCCCGGTCCACGAGTACGACCGCAGCGGCCTGGGCTGCTCGGTGACGGGCGGATTCGTCTACCGGGGCGAGGCGATCGCCGCCCTGGCGGGAAACTACGTCTACAGCGACTACTGCGACGGCACGCTCCGCACCCTGAAGATCGAGAACGGCGAGGTGACGGCCGAGGGCGACCTCGGGGTCCAGGGCGGCGAGGTGATCTCGTTCGTGGAGGCGGGTGACGGGGAACTGTACGTCCTGGCGATCGGCGGCCAGATCAACCGCCTGGACCCGGCGTAGTCAACCGCCTGGCCCCGGCGTAGGAACCCGGGGCCACCCGGCCCCCCTCCGCCCCGCCGGCTCCACCCGGGCCCGGTCCGGTCCCGCCTCCAGCCCTTCCGGCGCTGGAGATGGGACCGGGCTCTCCTCAAGCGCCGTTCGGGCCACGTCAGTCCGTCCTCGAACGCCGGACGGACTGACGTGGCCCGGACGGCGTTCGAGGACGTAACCCTTGCCGGGGCGGGCCCGCACGGGACGTGGTACGCCGGAGAAACCGCAGGGTCCCGCAGGGACTGGCCCCCCGTACGGTTGTGCGATCATCATGTGCGCCCTTCACGCGGCGCTCACAACTCGCCGTGCTCACCGTCCCGCCGCACCATGCCGTCCGCGGAGACCCGGCGCACGCACGCCACCGCTCCGGGGGGAACGGACCCATGCCACGCCACCTGTGGACGACCGCGAGATCCGCGGCGCACACCGCGCTTCTGCTCACGTTCACCGTCCTGCTTTCCCTGCTGGTCCCGGCGGGAACGGCACAGGCGGACACCGTCGCGCCCACCGCCACCACACCCGCGGCGGGGGAGTGCCCCGCATTCCCGCTCTCCGCCTACGGCGAGTCCGCACCGGCCGCGGGCACGGTCACGCTGCCCGGTGGGGGAACGGCCTGCTTCACGCTCACCGTCGAGAAGCCCGGACTCCACCGGATCATGGAGTCGAATACGGGTCGGGGCAGAGTCTCCGTCACCGTCCTCGACGGCGAGGAGCCGGTCAGCTGCGTGGACAAGGCATGGGGCGAGACCGGCTGGTGCTCCCTGGACACCGCGGGCGTGTACACCGTGAAGCTGGACAATTACGGGATCGATCCGGGAACGGTCACCTTCGCCGTCGTGCCCATCGGCACCGAGGAGGGCTGCGCCCCGGCGATCACCCTCACGTGGAACAGCGCCCCCGTCATCTCCACCTCCGCCGGCCCCACAGCTCTCCACTGCGTCCGCATCGCGGCGCGGCCCGGCGACCGGATCACCGTGGACGCCAGCACGGTGAGGTCCGGGCAGGCCTACTCCTGGATCACCGACGGGACCGGCGCCCGGATCTGCCCGCGCTTCCCGGAGGACCGGAGCGACGGCTGCGTCCTGCCCGGTGACGGCCCCTACCGCGTCCTGTCCAAGGTGAGCGCGGTGGAGGGCGGCTTTCCGGGTCAGTACCGGCTGACCGCCCGCCGGATCTCCGATCCGGAGGGCTGCGCCCGCGTCCCCCTCAACACGTACAACTCCGCCCCCACCACCGTGACTCCGGCGACCGGCTGCAAGACCTTCACCGCGCCGCACGCCGGCCGGTACGAGGCGTACGGCGTCGACTCCGCCCGCACGCCGCTCAAGGTGTACGACCGGACGGGAAGGACCGTCTGCGAACCCTGGAACACCTGCGTACTGCCCGCCGGTGACCACGTGGTCTACACCGACGGCGCCACCCTGGTCCTCGACCGCGCCTCGGCCGCCGGCTGCGAGCCCGCCACCCCGGGGCTGTACCGCTCGGCCCTCACCGCGGCCGGTGAGATCGACTGCCTCTCCCTGGCGCTGCCCGAGGGCGCCCGGCTGGCCGCGCTGAAGCCTCTGGGCGGACCGGAACCGCGCCCCGAGCTTTCCCTGTCCGACGCCACCGGGGAGTACGGGTGCGGCGGGGGCAGCCTGTCGTCCGGAACGTGCGAGCTGACCGGCCCGTCGCCGTACCGGCTCCAGGTCTCCACTCGTGACATCGCCCCGCCGACCGGCCCCTACGCCGTCGCGCTGCACCGCACCGACGCGATGAGCGGCTGCCCGGTCCTCCCGGCCGGCGACTTCACCGAGCAGAGCGCGTCGGCCCGGATCACCACGGGTGACGGGGTCTTCTCGCACTGCCTCACCATTCCGGCCGACGCGCACAGCGCGGCGGAGAACATCCAGCTCCGCGCGGAGCCCGGGACGTGGCGCACCGCCGAGTTCACCGTGCTGGACAAGGACGGCCGGACCGTCTGCTCGGGCTACCCCGCGCTCAACAGCTGGGCCACCTGCGCCATGGACCCCGGCGTCGAGCACACCGTGCTCGTCACGGGTCACGACGCGGCCGCCTCGTACACCCTGACCCGCCGCGACATCACCGCCACGGCGAAGGGCTGCTCCCCGAACCCGGCGACCGCGGTCGGCGGTCCGTCCTCGGCCGGCACGATGGCGGCCCCGGGCGACCTGCGCTGCCGCCAGGTGACCACGGCCGATGCCAAGGACGTCGTGCACCTGGATGTCCGGGACGCCCTGGGCACGGCGAACGTCGTGGCCCACGGCGCGGACGGGGCCCCGCTGTGCAACGGGAACGAGGCGTGCGCGGTCACCGGTTCCACCAGCTACCAGGTCCTCGTCACCGTACGGGCCGGGCTGAAGGCGGCCCCCGACTACCGGTTCGACGCCGTCCGGATCGCCACCGCCGCCGGACCGGCCGAGGGCTGCGTGCGGGTGCCGAGCGTCAGTTACGGGTTCGGCCCCTACACCGGCGCCCTCGACGAGACGCGCACCACCTTCTGCGCGGTGCTGCCCACGGCCAACAGCGACCGCTTCGCCATGCGGATCGCCGACACGACGGGTGCCCAGGAGACGGCCGTGCCCGCGCTGTACGACGCGAGCCTCGGCAACGGCTGCGTGCGGTACATCCCCGACGGCTACCGCTGCCATGTGAACGAGCCGACCTCCAAGGAGGTCTCCCCGAGCACACTGGTCCTCTCCCTCCCGGAGACCGCCCCGAAGACCTCGTACACCATGCAGGGGTTCTGCCACGGCATCCGCTGCGGCGTCGACAGGGTCTCCGTCAGCGGGGTGAGCCCGGCCACCGGGACGACCGGCGGCAAGGTGACGGTCAAGGTGACGGGGACGGCCCTGCACGAGAAGGACGTCGTCAGCCTCCGGCTCCGGGAGGGCACCGCGCCCATCGAGTCGACGACCACCGCCGTCTCCGCCGACCGCAAGACCCTCACGGCCGTCCTCGACCTGGCCGGGGCGGAGGTGGGCACCTGGGGCCTCAGCGTCGTCACGCACAACGGGTACGAGTACCAGCGCGGTTCGTTCACCGTCACCAACGCCCCGTTGAAGAGCACCGCGCTCCCGGTGATCGGCGGCCCGGCCAAGGTCGGCGTCAAGCTGACGGCGGGCACGGGTTCCTGGTCGCCGAAGCCGACGTCGTACGCGTACCAGTGGAAGGCGGACGGCAAGGCGATCGCGGGCGCGACGGGGTCCACGTACACCGTCCCGGCCACCCTGCTCGGCAGGAAGATCACGGTCACCGTCACCGCCCGCCGCACCGCGACCCCGGACGGGCAGAGCACCTCGGCACCGGTCACGGTGGCGAAGGGCGACGCACCGAAGCCGTCGGCCAAGGTGGTGGTGTCGGGCAAGGCCAAGGTCGGCGTCAAGCTGACGGCGGGCACGGGTTCCTGGTCGCCGAAGCCGACGTCGTACGCGTACCAGTGGAAGGCGGACGGCAAGGCGATCGCGGGCGCGACGGGGACCACGTACACCGTCCCGGCGAAGCTGCTCGGCAAGAAGATCACCGTCACCGTCACGGCCGGGCTGACCGGCCACCACAGCGGCAGCGCCACCAGCGCTGCGGTCAAGATCGATAAGGGTGACGCTCCCAGGACGACGGCGAAGCCGACGATCTCGGGGAAGGCGAAGGTGGGCGCCAAGCTGACGGCCGGGAAGGGGAAGTGGACGCCGGCGCCGACGTCGTACAGCTACCAGTGGTACGCGAACGGCAAGGCGATCCCCAAGGCGACGGGGGCGAAGCTGACGCTGCAGGCGGCGCAGCGGGGGAAGAAGATCACGGTGAAGGTCACGGCGCACCGCACGGGACACGCGAGCGGCACGTCGACAAGCACCTCCACCAAGGCGACAACCCGCTGACCTATGTCTCCGGGTCCGTCCTCAGGAGTCGGACGGGCCGCGTGGTGCGCCGGGCAGGCCGGGGCGGCGAGGAGCAAACGCCAGGCGGGCTGGTCAGGGCCCCCCGCCCCGCTCGTATGCTCGGAGCATGACCGATTCCGAGCCCGATCCTCAGCACGGACGCCCGACCACCAACGCCATGCGGCGCGCGCTCAAACGTGCCCGGGACGGGGTCGCCCTCGACGTCACCGAGGCCGCCGTCCTGCTCCAGGCACGCGGCGACGACCTGAAGGATCTGGCCGCGTCGGCCGCCCGGGTCCGGAACGCGGGGCTGGAGGCGGCGGGCCGGCCGGGCGTGATCACGTACTCGCGCAAGGTCTTCATCCCCCTCACCCGCCTCTGCCGTGACAGGTGTCACTACTGCACCTTCGTCACCGTCCCCGGCAAGCTCCGCCGCGCCGGCCACGGGATGTTCCTGTCCCCCGACGAGGTGCTGGAGATCGCCCGCGAGGGCGCGGCCATGGGCTGCAAGGAAGCCCTGTTCACGCTCGGCGACCGTCCCGAGGACCGCTGGCCCGAGGCGCGGGAGTGGCTGGAGGCGGAGGGGTACGACGACACCCTCGCGTACGTACGGGCCATGGCGATCCGGGTCCTGGAGGAGACGGGCCTGCTGCCCCACCTCAACCCGGGCGTGATGACCTGGACCGATCTCCAGCGGCTGAAGCCCGTGGCGCCCTCCATGGGGATGATGCTGGAGACGACGGCGACCCGCCTGTGGTCCGAGCCGGGCGGCCCGCACCACGGCTCCCCGGACAAGGAACCGGCCGTACGGCTGCGCGTGCTGGAGGACGCGGGCCGCTCCAACGTCCCGTTCACCACCGGCATCCTCATCGGGATCGGGGAGTCGTACGAGGAGCGCGCCGACTCCCTCTTCGAGCTGCGTAAGACGGCCCGCGCCTACCACGGCATCCAGGAAGTCATCGTGCAGAACTTCCGCGCCAAGCCGGACACGGCGATGCGCGGGATGCCCGACGCGGAGCTGGAGGAGCTGGCCGCCGCCATCGCGGTGGCCCGGCACATTCTCGGCCCGTCGGCCCGGATCCAGGCCCCGCCGAACCTGGTGGACGCCGAGTACGCGCTGCTGATCGGCGCGGGCATCGACGACTGGGGCGGGGTCTCGCCGCTCACCCCCGACCACGTGAACCCCGAGCGCCCCTGGCCGCACATCGACGAACTGGCCGCACGCACAGCCGAGTCGGGCTTCACGCTCCGCGAACGCCTCACCATCTACCCCGAGTTCATCCAGCGCGGCGAACCGTGGCTCGACCCCCGCCTCCTCCCGCACGTCCGCGCCCTGGCCGACCCGGAGACGGGCCTCGCCCGCGAGGGCGCGCTCCCGGCCGGCCTGCTCTGGCAGGAGCCGGACGAGGGGTTCACCTCCTTTGGCCGCACCGACCTGCACGCCACCATCGACACCGAGGGCCGCACCGGCGACCGGCGTGACGACTTCGACGAGGTGTACGGGGACTGGGAGGCGCTCCGCGAGGCGGCGGCCCCCGGCATGGTCCCGTCCCGCATCGACGCCGACGTACGCCAGGCGCTGAGCCAGGCCGCCGACGACCCGACGAAGCTCACCGACGACCAGGCCCTCGCCCTGCTCCACGCGGACGGCCCGGCGCTGGACGAGCTGTGCCGGATCGCGGACGCGCTGCGCCGGGACGTGGTCGGCGACGACGTCACGTACATCGTCACGCGGAACATCAACTTCACCAACGTCTGCTACACCGGCTGCCGTTTCTGCGCCTTCGCCCAGCGCCGCACCGACGCCGACGCGTACACGCTCTCCCTGGACCAGGTCGCGGACCGGGCGGCGCAGGCGTGGGACGTCGGCGCGGTCGAGGTCTGCATGCAGGGCGGCATCCACCCGGACCTGCCCGGCACCGCGTACTTCGACATCGCGCGCGCGGTCAAGGAACGCGTCCCCGGCATGCACGTGCACGCGTTCTCGCCCATGGAGGTCGTCAACGGCGCGACCCGCACCGGTATGTCGATCCGCGACTGGCTGACGGCCGCCAAGGAGGCCGGGCTCGACTCGATCCCCGGTACGGCGGCGGAGATCCTGGACGACGAGGTCCGCTGGGTCCTCACCAAGGGCAAACTGCCCACGGCCACCTGGCTGGAGGTCATCAGAACGGCACACGAGGTGGGCCTGCGCTCGTCCTCGACGATGATGTACGGGCACGTGGACCAGCCCCGCCACTGGCTGGGCCACTTCCGTACGCTGGCCCGACTCCAGCAGGAGACCGGCGGGTTGACGGAGTTCGTCACCCTCCCCTTCATCCACACCAACGCCCCGGTCTATCTGGCCGGCATCGCCCGCCCCGGCCCGACCGACCGCGACAACCGCGCGGTGACGGCGATGGCCCGGCTCCTCCTCCACCCGCACATCACCAACATCCAGACGAGCTGGGTGAAGCTCGGCACGGAGGGCGCGGCGGAGATGCTCCGCTCGGGCGCGAACGACCTGGGCGGCACCCTGATGGAGGAGACCATCTCCCGTATGGCGGGCTCCAGTTACGGCTCGTACCGCTCGATCCAGGACCTGCAGGCCATCGCGGAACTGGCGGGCCGCCCGTCCCGCCCCCGCACCACGCTGTACGGCGAGGTCCCGGCCGAACGCGTCGCGGCGGCCACGGCGTCGGACGGGCACCTGCCGGAGCTGCTGCCGGTGGTGCCGGGCTGAGGGGGCGCAGGCGAGAGGGGGGCAGGGATGGGCGTCCCTGCCCCCGCGTGAGGTCTACGGGCGGCAGCCCTCGGCCTCCATGGCGACGGGCAACTGCGCGCGGACGAACCTTTCGAGTGCCAGGCGGCGCTCAGAGGTGTCCTGGGGGTGGTCGACAGCGTCGACATCCAGTACGTACTGCCGCTTTTCGCCCTGGTGGGTACACGCCCCCACCGCCATGGCTCCGTGGTCCGCGATGGTGGCGCCGTCACCGATGCCGTCGGCCGGGGCCGGGTTCCCCAGCCGTCGCATGCTCTGCTCCGTGGCCTCCAGCGGGTCGAAGTCGGGCTCCACGATGTCTCCTCGCAGATAGAGATGGAGTGTGCCGTCCACGGACACCTTGCAGCGCGGCTGCCCCGGCTTGGAGAGGCTGTCGTCCACCTTCAATTCGTCGCCTTTGGGAAGGAAGGGTGCCACGAGGGCAGGGTCCGCCTTCGTTCCGCAGAGATCCGCCACCTCGAACGTCTCCTGACCGCTGCACCCTGTCGCGCTGAGCACTGCCACCGCGAGCAGCGCGGCTGCGCGCACCGGTGCCGTCGTCCGCTTCCTCGGTGTTCCCATCGTCATCCGCCCCCCAGGCCCTTGGCCCGGTCGTTCCCGTTGTACGCGGCTCCGTTGATCTCGTTGGTGAGGGTGTAGCGGGTGTTGGAGTGACCGGGGTTGGCCTTGGCCCACTCGTCGGCGAGTGCCTGCAACTGATTCTCCCGGCCCTCGAAGACCTTCTGGTTGTCGCGTACCAGGATGTCGTCGATCCTCTCCTGCTCCTGCGTCTGCCACTCGTACGCCACCGCGTCGATCCCCCGCTGGGCGAGGTCCCCGACGCCGGGGGCGAAGTTCACGATGGAGCCGAAGCCGTGGTACAGCCACTTCGCGTCCCACGAGGGGTCGTCCTTGTCGGTCTCCAGAGCCTGGTAGCGGGCCTGCTCCAGGAAACCGACGGTGTTGCCCGCTCGGAGCAGGGTCTCCTTCGGGTCCTTGGGGTTGTCCTCGTGGATGTCCCTGACCATCTCCCGGTTCAGCCCCTCGTTGAGCAGGCCGTAGGCGTTCTGGTCGCGGGAGATCTGCTTCGAGACCTCCAGCAACTGGTCCCGGTCCAGCAGCCTCGCGTCCCTGGGGTCGTCGGCCAGGGCGCTGGCGGAGTGGTGCACCACGTCCCCGTGGTTCGTCAGGACGATCGCCATGTCGTCCCGCAGCTCAGCGGGGAAGTCGTCGCCCCGCTGCGCGAGGTACTTGAGCGAGCTGTCGAGCACCTGCCGGTGCTGTCCGGTGTGCTCGACGGGCCGCGCGGACCGGTCGTCCGGGTCGACCCCGGTCGCCGCCGCGACCAGCGCGTCGCCGGTCGCCTCGTAACTCGCGTTCGGCCCCTTGTAGTCGCTCGCCGACTTCCCGTATCCCATGGAGTCGGGCACCACGTCGTTGAAGGGCTTGCGGTCCTTGAGGACGTGCTGGGCGTTGTCCTGCGGGTCGGTCGAGCTGAAGAACTCCGTCGCCGCGTCGGGGTTGTGTGCCAGCGCCTTCATGAACCCGGTCATCGGGTCCGTACCGGCGTCGTTGTTCTCCCCGTAGTGGAGCCGGTCGATCTTCGCGTACGACGGGAGCCTGTCCCAGGGCAGCACGTCCTCGCGGCGCTTGCCGCCGGGGCCCGGGTCCCTGACGTCCCCGGTGTTCTCCTTCTCGAACTTGACGAGTGCGTTGCCGTAGTCGTTGAGGAAGCCGGCCTCGTACGTGCCGTGGCGCATGAGGTTGCTCATCGCCTGGAAGCCGTAGACACGGGTCTGGCTGGTGCCCTTGCCGTTGCCGACGTCCTCGCCGCCGAGGGCGACGACCCGCTCCTTCCACGCCTCCATGCCCTCGCTGTTGGAGTGGGAGGCGGTGGCCAGCGTGGTGCCCAACTGCTTCTCCAGCGTGCCGAGCAGCTTCATGCGCTCTTCGCGCGCCTCCCGCGTGCCCGTACCGCCGCCGTCCCGGTTCTCCCAGCTGTCCAGGTCCACGGCCCCGGCGAAGAACTTCAGCGTCCCTTCCGGGCCGAGGCCGAGGGCCACGCGTTCGGCAAAGACGGGGTCGTTCGGGTGGGCCTTCAGCAGGGCGTTGAAGCGTTCCAGCTGCTCGTTGGTGATCTTGCTGGGGTCCAACTTGCCCAGGGCGATGAGTTCGTCGGAGTCGTCGATGGACTTCTGCGCCGCGTCGAAGCTCCGGAAGCCGCTCGATTCGAACCCGTGCTTGTCCTTGGCGTGGAAGCGCAGCGCCGTGGCCGCCGTGCTGTCGGTCTCACCCGCCGCGGTCAGAATCGTGCTGATCTCCTTGGCCACCGAGTCGATCTCCGCCTGCGTCGGCGGTTCGATCTTCGCGTCCCCGGCCGCCTGCGGCGAGGGGAGGGCGGCATTCACCACGCCCTTGTCGTTCACGTAGATGTTCTTCTTGGCCGCCCGGCTCACCGCGTCGGCCAAGTCGGCCTTGTGCCTGCTCAGTTTGGTGTGCGCGCCGCTCAGGATCGTGTGTACGCTCCGCGCGACGGTGACGACATCGTCGAACTCCCTGGCCGTGACCGTGACGAAGTCCTTGGTCACGGTCGCGTTCAGCCCTTTCCAGTCGGCCGCCTTGGCCTTGCGGTCCATGTCCGCCGCGCTGACCTGGCCGTTGCCGCCGTCGGCCACCTTGACCAACTTGTCGATCATCGCCTGCCAGTCCGTCACCGCCGCCTGGAGTCCGCCCAGCCGCAGATCGTTGAGCTCTTGGAAGGTGACCATGCCGTTCGCCCCCGTGGTTCGCCGTGGTTACGTGTAGTAGTCGCGGATACGCGATACGGAGAGGTCGTCCCCGTCGGCGGTGCGCATGTCCGTGGCGATCTTGACCTCGTCCTTCGCGCGCTCGGCGCGTGAGTAGTCGAGATGGTTGGAGATGTGCGCGCACGCCTGCTTGAGCGTTCCCGACTTCGTGATCCAGGCGTCATGCAGTTCGGTGAGGGCGGAGCCCATGTCCAGGCCGTCGTTGAAGAGCTGGACGGACGCGTCGAAGGTGTTCTGCCGGGCGTGGTCGGACGCGGTCGAGAACTGCTGCCGCAGGCCGTACGCCAGGTTGCCCAACGCTCCCAGGACGTCGTTGTGGACGACCAGGTCCCCCTGGCCGCCGCCCCCGCCGCCGCTCTCAGGCGCGACCTGGTTCAGCCGCATGGACGCATCCTGCTGCGTCCTGGTCTTCGCCTGCTCCCACTCGTCCCATGCCATAGGTCCTCCGTGAAGCCGTACGCCGATTCATCTTCCGCCGTGAGGTCGCCTCTTGTTCCACGTTATCTTCGCTCCTTGATCGTTTGCTGAAGGGGTGCCGGCGGGCATCCGGGAGCCTGCCTTCCGTTTCCTTCTGTCATGACCCGGGCAATTCTTGCGGGGGTCATCCCCGCCGCCACGTGCTGTCGAGACAGGAGCGAGAAAGCATGCGAACCCCGCCGATACCGGTATTCGTCCGCAAAGTCCGCCGTCAGACGCATGAGGCCGCAGGCGCCTCTCTTCGCCTGCGCAACCGCACCGCCACCCGCACCGCCACCGTCCTCGCCGCCGCAGGCCTCCTCGTGCTGGGCACCGCGTCCGCTGCCCACGCCGACCCGCCGCAGCACCTCCCGCAGAACGCCGGCGGTTACGAACAGAGCTTCTCGCCCGCCTACGACTACGACGGGGACGGCTGCTACGCCACCCCCGCCATCGGGCCGGACGGCACCCTCGCGCCCGGGCTGAAGACCACCGGGGCGATCAACGGGAGCTGCCGGGACAAGTGGGACCTGGACAACTCGCAGACGTACGCCCGCTCGAAGTGCAACAACGGGTGGTGCGGCATCGTCTACGCGAGCTACTTCGAGAAGGACCAGGCCGTCCACGGCAGTGGCCTCGGCGGGCACCGCCATGACTTCGAGCACGTCATCTCCTGGGTCAACCAGGCGTCGAACCAGGTGGATTACGTCTCGACCACCCAGCACCGCACGGTCAAGACCTACCCCCGCTCCCAGGTGCGGTTCGACGGCTCGCACCCCAAGGTCGTCTACCACAAGGACGGTGCGAGCACGCACTTCTTCCGGCTCGCCAACAACAACGACGAGCCGCCCGAGAACCACTACGGCAACTGGCGCTACCCCCCGATCGTCGACTGGAACGGCTTCCCCACCACGGAACTCCGCGACCGCCTCATGAACGCCGACTTCGGCGCCGCCACCATCAAGGTCACCGACAAGGACGACCGCTTCCGCAACCTGCTCAACAGCTCGAAGCCCGCCGGGATCCCCTTCGACCCCTGGGCCTGAGGCGAGGACCGTCGGGGGAGCTGTGCATCTATTGACTTTCGATAGCTGTCGATCGAAAATCGATAGATGCACAGTCTCCTGGTAGGCATCCTCCGTATCGGCATCGCGGTAACGGTTCTCTTCGGCCTCTTCGCCCAGGCCGTCATCATCCCGACGACCGCCGCCGACGAGGTCGACCTCTTCCCTCCGTACGAGCCCTACGCCCTGCCTTACACCATCGCCTCGATCATCGGCGTCGCCTGCGTGCAGGTCGCCCTGGGCGCGATGTGGATGCTGCTCTCGATGGTCGAGCGCGACGCCATCTTCACGCGCTCCGCCTTCCGTTGGGTGGACACCATCATCGGCGCGGCCGTGGTCGCGACCGTGATCGCCCTGGGGGCGGCGGTGCACCTGACCTTCGGCACCATCCCGTCACCCGACGACGGCATGGACGCCGAGGGCGCGCTGTTCGCGGCGGTGGCCTGCGTGGGGGTGGGTGCGGCATTCTCCATGCTCATGGTCATCATGCGCACGCTGCTCGGCAAGGCGATGGACATGCGGACAGAGCTGGCCGAGGTCATCTGATGCCGATCGTCGTCGACATCGACGTCCTGCTCGCCCGACGCAACATGTCCGTGGGCGAGTTCGCCGCGGCCGTCGGCATCACGCCCGCCAATATCGCCGTTCTCAAGAACGGCCGCGCGAAGGCGGTGCGGTTCGCGACCCTGGACGCGATCTGCCGCGTACTGGAGTGCCAGCCGGGGGACGTGCTGCGGTACGTCCCCGACGAGTGACCGCTCACGCCCCCGGCCGCGCGGACCGGGGCGCGAGCGGCGGGTGCGTTCAGCCCGCGGCCGCGAACTCCACGAAGGCCGCCCAGGCGGGGGCGGCCACGAGGAGCACCGGGCCCGTGGGGGCCTTGCTGTCGCGTACGGGGATGACACCGGGGTAGCCGTCGGCCACTTCGATGCAGTTGTTGGCGCCCCCGTCGCTGTAGCTGGACTTGCGCCAGGTGGCGGTCGAGAGGTCGGGAGTGCGCTTCATGATCCTCTGAACTCCTTCAGAACGCCCCTGATGAACGCGATGGAGGCGGGCGGGGGCAACGACCGATCCCGTGCCCGATCGTAGGCCAGCCGGGCGCGCGTGACGTCTTCCGGATCCTCCAGCAATTCGGAGCACTGGTTGCCTTCCATATAGGCAACCGCGCTGCCGTCCTCCTGCCACAGGAGCGTGAGTGAACCGTCCATCAGATGATGCGCACCGGCCGAGAGCGGCAGCACCTGAAGCGTGACCATCGGCAGCTCCGCGATCGCGATCAGATGCTCCAGCTGCGCTTCCCACACCTCCGCGCTGCCCACCTGACGCCGGAGCCCGTACTCATCGATGATGATCCGGACGGTCGGAGCCGGGTTGCGGTAGAGCAGTTGCTGACGGCCCAGGCGCGCTATCACCTGCTCCTCGACCGACTCGGCCTCGCTCTCCGTTTCCTGGTCGCCCGACAACAGGGCGCGGGCCACGTCCTCGGTCTGGAGCAGTCCGGGAATGCCGAGCGTGAACAGGTGCATGATGCGGGCCCCGAACTCCAGCCGCATGAACTCCTTGTACTTGTCCTTGAAGACCTCCCTCCGCGCCACCTTCCACAGCTCGACCAGCAGCCCGCCCGTCTTGTAGAAGCTGTCCAGGTCCTCCATCACCGCCGGTTTGGACAGCCGTTTCCCCGACTCCAGGCGTGACAGGTAGCTCTTGTCGTAGCGGGTCTTCTCCGCGAGCTGGCCGAGCGACAGCCCCGCCTGCTCCCGTAAGAACCTCAGCGCGCGCCCCAGCGCCGCCCGTCCTGACTCCGCTTCCACGTCCGCTTCCGCGACTTCGGTCATCCCCGACCCCTTGCCGTTGTCCTGTGCGCAGGCAATCGCGTGCCTCTGTCGAGCGTAGGGCGGCGGCCGTGACGATGGGGGCACGAACGGTAATCGCCACCCGTCAGGGTCACGTACCCCCACGCGCTAAGGACGATGACATGACCGACACCTCGCAGCTCCGTCTCCTGCCCTGGAGCTCGCCCGACGGCAAGCCCTGCTATCTGAGCAGCAGCAACCCCCACAGCCGGTTCTCCCGTCTCGCGGACGAGATGGAGGAGGACCAGATCGAGTGCGGCAACGTCGTGCTGGAGGGGGCGCAGGAGGTGCTGGCGGACGAGGCGGCCGGTGAGGTGGCCCTGCGGTTCGCGCTGACGCAGGCCCTGTTGTCCCTGCGGGACGTGCTGCTCGTCGCGTACAGCCGGGGGGAGCGGCTGCCGGATCCCGGGGACCGCTGACAGACTGGCCCTATGCCGCCGTCCAGCCCCCGCCGCCTCTCCCTCCAGCAGATCGTCGAAGGGCGGCGCCGGGCCGCGTTCGTCGGGCGGGAGGCCGAACTCGACCTCTTCCGGCGTAACTTCACCATCCCGCCCGAGGACCCCCGGCACCGGTTCGTCTTCCATGTGCGGGGCAACGCGGGGGTCGGCAAGACCTCGCTGGTACGGGAATGGCAGCAGGTGGCACGGGAGTTCGGGGCGCTCGCCGCATCCGTCGACGAGGGGGCCGACTCCGTGCCGGAGGTGCTCGCGGCCGTCGCCGCCCAATGCGCCGAGCAGGGGCACCCGTTGAAGGCGCTGGACCGGATGCTGGGCGCATACCGGCGGGCCCTCCACGCGGTGGCCGACCGGCTCGCGGCCGACGGGGACGACCCCTCGCCCGGGGCCCTCGCCGCCGCGCAGGCCGGGTTGATCGCGGCCGGGGCGATACCCGTGGTCGGGGCGCTGGCCGGGGGCATCGACCCGGCGGTCGTGGCGCGGGGCGCGGGCGGGCTGCGGGCGGTGTTCGGCGGGCGGGCGCGGCAGCAGGAGGAGGCACGGCTACTGGCGGACCCGGTAAGGGAGTTGACGCCGGTCCTGGTCGCCGAGCTGGGGCGGGTCGGGGACGCGGTGCCATGGGTCGTGCTCTTCCTGGACACGTACGAGCGCACCGCGCCCCTCCCGGACCGGTGGCTCGCGGACCTGCTCTTCTCCGGGCGGTACGGCGAGCTGCCCGCCAACCTGGTCCTCACCCTGGCCGGGCAGCGGCGCCTGGACCCCGCGCGCTGGGGCGACCGGGGCCGCCTGGTGGCCGACGTGCCGCTGGGGCCGTTCACCGAGGCGGAGTCGCGTCAACTCCTGCACGGGCGCGGGGTGGTGGCGGAGCCCGTCGTACGGGAGGTGCTGCGGCTCTCCGGCGGGCTGCCGGTCCTGGTGTCGACCCTCGCCGCCAACCCCGGCGCGGCCGGAGAGGCGAACGCGACCGCCGTCGAACGCTTCCTGGCCGGCGAGAGCGACCCGGACCGCCGGGCGGCCGCCCTCGCCTGCGCGCTGCCCCGGCGGTTCGACGAGGACCTGGTGGCCGTCGCCGCCCCCACCCCCGTCCCCGGGCTCTACGACTGGCTGCACGAGCTGCCGTTCGTCGTCGAGCCGCACTCGGGCCGCTCCCGCTACCACGGGGTCGTACGGGCCCCGATGCTCCGGCTCCAGCGCACCGGCTCCCCGCAGCGGTGGACCGAGGCGCACGACCGGCTGGCCGACGCCTTCGCCGTGCGCCGGGACGCGGCGGCGGACGGGGTCGACCCGGACCGGCTCTGGGCCGACGAACCGTGGCGCCGGGCCGCCCTGGACGTGCTGTACCACCGGCTCTGCGCCCGCCCCCGCACCGCCCTGCCCGACGCCCTGCGCGCCGGGATCGAGGTGTGCGGCCAGCAGCCCTCCGCCGCCCGCCACTGGGCCCGGACCCTGGTGGAGGCCGGGGAGGACGCCGACAGCGCCGTACTCCGCGACTGGGGCCGCGACCTCCTCGCCGCCGTCATGGACCACGGCCCCCGGCCCACCGCCGCCCTCGGCCTCCTCCTCACCCGTGCCGAGCTGACCGACACCGACCGGGCGGCCGCCCTGGTGGCGCGCGCCTGGGACCGCTTCCGCGCCGGGGAGCCGGACGCGGCCCTCTCCGACCACGGCCGGGCCATCGCCGTGGACCCGCGCAGCGAACGCGCCTACCAGGGGCGGTCGGTGGTGCTGCGGTCGCTCGGCCGGTACGAGGAGGCCCTCGCGGACCTGGACCGGGCCGAGGAGATCGCGCCCGCCTGGGCCTGGGCCGTGCGGGAGCGGGGCGAGACCTACCGGCGGATGGGGCGGCTCACGGAGGCCCTGACCGTGCTGGACCGGGCGCACGCCCTGGATCCGGCCGACGCGGTGCCGCTCGGCAGCCGCGGGCTGGTCCGGCACCGGCTGGGCCGCCACGAGGAGGCGCTGGAGGACTTCGACCGGGCGATCGCGCTGTGGCCGGAGTACGCGTGGGCGCTGGTGCGGCGGGCCCGGGTGCGGACCGCCCTCGGGGACCCCGTGGGCGCCCTGGCCGATCTGGACCGGGCCGAGGAGCTGACCCCCGGGCTCGCGGGCACCGAGGGGGAGCGGGGCGAGGTCTACCGGGCGACCGGGCGGTACGAGGAGGCCGTGGCCTGCTACGGACGGGCGCTGGCCCAGGACCCGGACTACGCCTGGGCCCACGGCAGCAGGGCCCTGGCGCTGGAGGCCCTGGGACGGGTGGCGGAGGCCCGCGCGGAGCTGGACCGGGCACTGGAGCTGGACCCGGAGTACGGGTGGGCACGGGCCCAGCGGGCGCGGCTGGGCGAGGCATGACGGAGAAGCTGCGCTGCTGGTACATATTCTGTACCATCGATGGTATGGCGCTGAAACGGACGAACGTGTACGCGGACGACGAGGACCTCGCCCTGATCAAGGAGGCGGCGGGACGGCTGGGCGTGTCCGAGGCGGAGCTGATCCGGGAGGGCATCCACCGGATCGCCCTTGCCCGGCGTGTGTGGGACGAGCCTTTCGTCACCGACGAGGAGACCTTCGACCTGGGCGGGCCCATCACGCGCGATGACGTGCGCGAGGCGGTGAACGACGCGTTCGGCGGCGGAGAGCCCCGCGACCGCGGGCGCGCCGCGTGATCGCAGTCGCTGACACATCCGGGCTGCTCGCTCTCTACAACAGCTCCGACCCGGCCCACCTTGCCGCACGCAAGGCTGTCGACCGGTGCGGCCTCCTGGTCGCGAGCCCGCTCGCCCTGACCGAGGTCCATCACGTGGCATCGGCCCGAGGTGGCCGACGGGCCGCCGACCACATCCTGCGCTCGCTCAGCAAACAGGTCAGGGAAGCGCGGCTCGTGCTCGCGCCTCCGACGGCCGACATCCTCGATGCCGCCCTCGCCGTGCGGGCCCGGTACGCCTCGCTGAACCTCGATCTGGTGGATGCCGTCAATGTCGCCCTCGCAGCTGAGTACGACACGGACGCCGTGCTGACCCGCGACATCCGGGACTTCCGGGCGCTGCGGCCGCTCGCGGGGCGCTACGCGCACTTCCGGATCCTCCCGGACGACTTCTGAGCCGTACGCGGAATCTCCTTCCTCAGCCGCCCAAAAGCGACCTGCGGGACGTCCGTCGCCATACCCGTACGTACGCCTTCCGTTCCCCGGTCGCCCCCTCTACCCCCCGTTCCCGTTCGATTACAGTGCTTGCGCGGTCGCCCGCAGAGGCCCGCACAGGCGGTGACCATGGCGGCGGCCAGGCGGCGGCGGGAGGCGGCGGGGTGAGCACAGGGACCACGGCGGTCTGGGGGCGGGCCGAACAGCAGGACTTCCGCAGCCGGGTCCGCGGGGCGCTGCTCGGCGGGGCCATCGGGGACGCGCTCGGCGCCGGGGCGGACGGCCTGGCGCTGGAGGAGATCCGGGCGGCGCACGGGCCCGAAGGGGTGACCGACTACGTTCCCGCGCACGGCAGACGCGGGGCCGTCACCGCCCTCACCCAGCTCACCCTCTTCACCGTGGACGGGCTGATCCGCGCCCAGGTCCGCCGCGACACCGGAGCCTGGCACCCGCCCACCGACGTCCACCGGGCCCATCTGCGCTGGGCCGCCACCCAGCACGACTGGGGGCCCGACGAGCGGCGCAAGGACAACGGCTGGCTGGCCGCCGAGGAGTGGCTCTACGCCCGCCGCGAGCCCACCCGGGAGTGCCTGGGCGGCTTCGGCGACACCGTCATGGGCACCCTGGAGCGGCCCAAGAACCCCACCGCCCGGGACGCCGGCGCGCTCACCCGGTCCGCGCCCTTCGGACTGCTCGTCGGGTGGGAGCCACAGCTCGTGCTCCAGCTGGCCGTCGAGTGCGCGGCCCAGACCCACGGCCACCCCGCCGCCCAGCTCGCCGCCGGGGCCTTCGCCGTACTCGTGCACGGGCTGGCGCGCGGGGAGACCCTGGACGGCTGCGTCCAGAACGCCCTGGCCCTGCTCGCCGAGCGCCCCGGACACGAACCGGTGACCGAGGCCCTGCGGCAGGCCCTCGGCTCCGTGCGCCAGGGCATCCCGGGCCCGCCCCTCATCGAGGCGCTGGGCGCGGGCGACGCCGCCGAGGAGGTGCTCGCCGTCGCCGTGTACTGCGCGCTCGTCAGCGAGGACGTACGGCACGGGCTGCGGCTCGCCGTCAACCACGGAGGGCCCTCCCGCGCCACCGGCTCCGCCTGCGGGGCGCTGCTGGGCGCGCTGCACGGCGAGACCGCGCTGCCCCCGGCCTGGCTGGCGGAGTTGGAGGGGCGCCCCACCCTCCTCGAACTGGCCGACGACTTCGCCATGGAGATGACCCAGGGCCCGGCGCTGCACAGCCCGACCGCCGCCGCGCCCGGCTGGCTGGCCCGCTACCCGCGCGGGGCGTGAAGCGGGGCCCGGGCCAGGGAGGTCCTCAGCGCATCAGCTCGCCCGCGTTGACGAGCAGCGACTGGCCGGTGATCGCGCGCGCCCGGTCGGAGGCCAGGAAGGCGACGGCCTCCGCCACATCCCCGTCCGTGGCCAGCTCGGGGAGCGCCATCCGCTCGGTGAGCCGGGCCAGCACCTCCGATTCCGGTACGCCTTCGGTGTCGGCGGTGAACCGTACGTACGCCTGCACCGGCGGCCCCCACATCCACCCCGGCAGCACGGTGTTGACGCGGATGCGGTGCGGCCCCAACTCCCGTGCCAGGGAGTACATCGCGGAGGTCAGCGCCCCCTTGGACGCCGCGTAAGCCGCCTGCCGCACCTGGGAGGGGGCGGCCACCGCGGACTGCGTGCCGATCACCACCACCGAGCCGCCGCGCTCCTTCAGGGCGGGCAGACAGGCCCGGGTCATCCGCAGCGTGCCGAGCAGGTTGACGTCGAGGACCGACTGCCAGGTGGTGAAGTCGGCGTCCTCGACCCCGCCGAAGTAGCTGTCCCAGGCGGCCACATGGACCACCGCGTCGATGCCGCCGAACCGCTCGACCGCCAGCGCCGCCAGCGCCTCGCACTGGCCCTCGTCCGTGATGTCGGTCGGCAGGTGGGCGGTGTGCCGGCCGCCGGGGTCGATCTCGGCCGCGCTCTTCGCCAGGTTGGCCGCCGTGCGGGCTCCGAGCACCGCGCGGCCCCCGTCCCGTACGACGGTCTCCGCGACCCGGTGGCCGAGCCCGGCGCCGACGCCCGACACGACGACGGTCTTCCCCGCTAGCAGCATCTCGGCGCCTCCCGGCCCTGGACGTTTTTCTGACGAATCGTCAGAGTAGGTGGCGGCGGGGGCCGATGGAAGAGGAAGGGGGCGCGGGGGATGGCGGACGAACGCGAGGGCGGGAACGAGCGGGGGCAGGGGCAGGGGCGCGGGCTCGGGAGGGCGGGCGGCGCGGGCTATGCCGAGCTGGCGGCGGTCGGTCCGTACGGGGTGCGCCCCGGGCACGCCCTGATCACGATGGTCGAGCCGCATCCGGGCCATGAGTACGCGTACAACCGCTGGTACGAGGACGACCACTACTACGCGGGCGCCCTGGCCATGCCGTGGATGTTCGCGGGTCGGCGCTGGGTGGCAACCAAGGAGCTCCAGGAGCTGCGCTACCCGGAGGATTCGGCGGTCGCGCAGCCGGTCGGGGCCGGGTGCTATCTGTCGACGTACTGGGTGACCGAGGGCCGCTACGACGAGCACATGAAGTGGACCGTCGCCATCAACAGGCGGCTCAACCGGGACGGCCGCGTCTACGGGGACCGGACCCACGTCTTCACGGCCTTCCAGGACCATGAGGCCACCGTCTACCGCGACGGGGCCGCCGGACCCCGGGACTTCCACGCGCTGGACCACCCGTACGAGGGGCTCGTCCTCCAGGTCGTCGACGCCGAGGGCCCGGAAGGGCGGGCGGAGTTGCTGGAGTGGCTGCGTTCACGGCATCTGCCGGAGCGGCTGAAGGGGTCCCCGGCCGCCTTGGTGACCGTCTTCCGGCCGACGCCGCTGCCCGGTGACCGGATGACGTACGTGAAGCAGGTCGAGGGGGTGGAGACCCGGCTGACGCTGCTGTGGTTCCTCCAGGAGGATCCCCGGGCCTGCTGGGACGCGCACTTCGCGGGGCTCGGCGCGGCTGTCGCGGAGGCGGGGCTGGGGCGGGTCGAGC
Source organism: Streptomyces araujoniae (assembly GCF_050871195.1). Lineage (NCBI taxonomy): Bacteria > Bacillati > Actinomycetota > Actinomycetes > Kitasatosporales > Streptomycetaceae > Streptomyces > Streptomyces araujoniae. The sequence goes on along the minus strand of NZ_CP194070.1, from coordinate 3,133,136 downwards.
TGGTCGCGCCGTTCATCCCGACGGTGCCGGGGACCGATCTCTACGTGGACCGCCTGCGGTGATCTGGACCGGCGGCTGAGCTGATGGGGTCCCACTGCGGTGATCTGGACCGGCTGAGCTGATGGGGTCCGACTGCGGTGATGTGGGCCGCATGCGGTGATCGGGGCCGGATGCGGTGATGTGGGCCGACTGGGGCGATAGGGACCGGCTGAGGTGATGTGCCCTGGGGGTGGGAGCCGTCGTGGTGACGGCCGTTGCCCCCTCGGCCAGGACGGCGGACCGGTCGAGAGGGCTCCATCAGGTGGTGCGGCCTGCGGTACGGTCAGGCGATTCCCGGACGTCGGGCGTCCGGTCAGGCGTTGATCGAGCCGGTGGAGACATCGCGCACGAACGCGTTCCACGCACCGGGGACGAAGGTGAGCGAAGGGCCCTCGGGGGCCTTCGAGTCACGCACGGCGATGGACAGAGCGACCGGGGACTTGACCTCGACGCACGCGCCGTTGCCCCCCGAGTACGACGACTTCGTCCACATTTCCGTAGCACCCTGAAGAATTGCCATGTTCACTCCGGTTCAGAGAGTCGAGCGAGTCGGGTGAGTCGCACCAGCCGGATTCCGAATTCCGATTGGCGTGATCGACGCTACTCGCCAAGCTCTGTCCGTGAGAGGGGCGTTCACTCGACCGGGTGGCATTTGGCGGGGAACCCTTACGTCATGAGGCGGCGGCGGTGTATCGTGCCGCCGCCTCATGCGCGAAGCCGTTGCGCAGCCGTTCGCTGTCCGGAGGTGCGGACCGTGCGGTGTCCTGATTCAGCCGGTGCACGGGGTCCGCGGGGTCTGCAGGGTCCATGGCGTGCACGACCTGCACGACCTGCAGGGCTGTCAGCCGTCGGCGGCCGTCGGTCGGCTCTCAGCTGGTGTACGACTTGGCGATCTTGGAGATGAACTCCCGCGTCTGGTCCACGTTCAGGGCCTGCGCCCGCAGGTGCTCGTACATCACGCTGTAGCGCTGCACGTCGTTCGCCTTCTCCAGATAGAGATCGCTCGTGACGCCCTCGATGTAGACGACGCTGGAGTCCGCGGCGTCCGGGAACTCCAGGATCGCGTACTGCCCGTTGATCCCCGGGTGCGCGCCCATCTCGAACGGCAGCACCTGCACGGTCACATGGGGCAGGTGCGACTGCTCGACGAGGTGCTCCAACTGGTCGATCATGATCTGGTTGTCGCCGACCCGCCGGCGCAGCGCCGACTCGTCGATCACGGCCCAGAGCCGCAGCGGGTTCTCCGGCGCGTTGACCCGGTCCTGGCGCCGAGAGCGTACGTTGACGCGCTTTTCGATGTCGGAGGGCGGCGCCTCGGGGAGCGCGCCGCTGATCAGGGCCTCGGCGTACGCCCGGGTCTGGAGCAGGCCCGGAACCATCTGGGGCTCGTAGACGCGCAGGGACTCCGCGTCCGTCTCCAGGCCGATGTAGACGCTGTACGGAATATCGCCGAAGGCGTGCCACCAGCCCTGCTGGCGCGAGTCCTTGGCCATCTGCATCAGGGAGTCGACGATGCGGTGGTCCTCGACCTCGTACACCCCGCAGAGGTCACGCACATCGCGCTGGCTGATGGATCGGCGGCCGTTCTCCAGGCGGCTGATCTTCGACTGGGAGACCAGCAGGCGCTCCGCCACCTCCTCGGCCGTCATGCCTTTGAGTTCGCGCAGGCGGCGCAGTTCCTGGCCCAACCTGCGTCGCCTGACTGTGGGATTGACGTTGGACGGCACGGAAAGTGCACCTCCGGCTATGTAGCTGTGCGTATCTACTGCTCAGCAGATTGCCACCCCGTGCCCCGGCCGCGCTGGGAAACAGCCACACGCAGGTGCGTGCGGTATAAGCGCCCGGCCGCGCACCGGAGCACGCACCGGCGCACGCCAGGGTGTGCGATACGGCGCGCAAGCGCGCGGGGCAGCCGGTCAAGACCGGCTGCCCCGCGCGTGGTGCGGCTCCCGAACCGGGTCCGATGACGACGGCACGGCGGTGTGCGATTGTCCGCGCGGTCCTCTGCGCGGGTCCTGCCCGGACCGTACGACGGTGTCGTACGGGCGGTGGTGACGCAGGCCTGCCCGGTCAGCTCGCGGCGGTGTGCGCCATGCTGCTCCGGCGTGCCTGTGCTTGCGGCTGCAACGGAACGCCCGCTGCCTGCTGCGTCCGGCGCGGCTGGACCGCCACACCGTTCTGGACGTCCATCACGGCGTGCGCCACGAGGCCGCCCATGGGGTCGTGCCTGATCAGGTCCCGGAGGCGGGAGCGCGATGAGCGCCCCTCGTTCCCGGGGTACAGGTGCTTGCCGAGTCCGACCGCGTGGGCCAGTGCGGCGAGCGCCGCGGTCCGCGGGTCCGGCGGTACGCCGGTGCGGATCGCACTGTCCAGCCGGGCCCTGATGTCCCGGCTGATCGCCGTGTCCGTCGCCTGGTAGCGAGTCGTCGGCAGCACCCCGCACATCTGGCCCGCCACGGCATGAACCATGCCGCACCGCTCCAGATGGGCGAGATAGATCTGGCGCAGCCCCAGCCGGGGCCCGCCGATCCAGTGGACCGCCCGGACCGGGCTGCCACGACGGCGCAGCAGCTCCAGTGCGGAGTCCAGTGTCGGATCTCCTGTCGGCCGTGGCATCACCACGGCGATACGATCCCCGTCAGGGGCTATCCGTCCTGCCAGAGCCAGCTCTACTAGCTGTGCCCCGGCCAGGCCGAGGTCGAGCGACTGCGGCTGCGCTGTGGTACCCGTGGCCGGGTCCAGAGCGAGCAACAGAAGCTCCTCCGGGATTGTTCTGCGGCTCCTGCCCATCCATGCCTCCCCGCGTGGATGTCTGACAGGGTGACCCCTCTCACATTCATCTGTCGAGAGCGCCTGACTGCTTTGTACGGGAACCAGTAGGTATGTCGTTCTCGTCTAGCAGCTCGGCCAGGGGTTCACACAGGACACTGGTAGATGGTTCGGACAACGCGGGGGTTGCCCCCGCAGTGCATCAGGAGGCATCGGTGGCGGGCGAGTCCCCCGACAAAACGGAGCAGCGGAAGTCGTCGGGGACGGCTGCGGAGGAACGCGACCCACGCATCGCGGTGTTCCGTGAACCCGGTGCGGACGACGGGGTGAAGGCCGCCGACGGGGTGACGCCGGACACAGCTCCGTCGGACACGTCTGCGTCGGACACGTCTGCGCCGGGCACGCCTCCGTCCGACACGGCCACCGCCGTCTTCCGCCCCCGGCTTCCGGAGGACGACGAGGCGGGTGCGGGTGCGGGTGCGGCCTCCGTGGCGGGTGCTGCCTCTGCGGCGGGTGGAACCGCTGCGGACGGCGTCGCTGCCGACGGTGTCTCCACCGCGGAGGAGCCTGCGGGTGGTGCCGACCCCGCCGCGGGAGAGGCCGCGAAGGCCGAGGGGGCGCCCGCGAAGGCCGAAGAGGCGTCCGCCACGGCTGAGAAGGAGCCTGCCGAGGCTGCGGAGTCCGTGGAGGGGGCCGGGAAGGCCCCTGAGGGCGCTGTAACGCCCCAGAAGCCCTCAGAGGGCCCCGGCGAGGGCCCCGAGGGCTCCGAAGCCTCCGGCGTGGCCGCGAAGGCCCCTGCGGCGGCGGGCGCGGCCGGGGACACGGACGTCGAGGCCGAGGCCGAGGCGGCTGACACGACCGAGCGTTCCGAGGACGCGCCGGAGCCCGGTGACGTACGGCTGCGCGCGGCCGTGGCCGCCTGGGTCGACGCGGCGGACGGGGACGAGAAGCCGTCGGAGGACGCGGAGCCGTCGAAGGCCGGAGCGAAGGACGAGGCCGAGGACGGGACCGAGGCCGAGGGGGAGCGAGAGGGCGAGCCGGCGGCGGACGCCGACGCCGACGCCGTCGCGAAGGCGGACGCCGAGGCGAAGGCGACATCCGAAGCCGGACCGGAGGCCGGGGCCAAGGCCGAAGGCGGACCGGAAGCCGACGCCGAGGCCGGACCTGTAGCCAAGACCGACGTCGGCACGGACGACAAGGCCGACTCCGGCACGGAAGCCAAGACCGAAGCCGGCACGGACGGTGGCACCGACACCGACACCGACAGCGACAGCGACACCGACAGCGCCCCTGCCTCTACCCCCGCCTCTGCCTCCGATACCGGCTCCGACCTGCGAGGAATCGATCAGCCCACGGCCGTCTTCAAGGCCGTCACGCCGCCCCAGAAGGTCGACCAGCCGACGACCGCGCTGAAGCTCCCGCCGCAGGACAAGCCGGCGGAGGGCGGCGACCGGGCCAGGCCCGGCCAGGACGAGCAGGGCAAGCGGGACGAGCCCGAGAGTGCCGTCGAGCGGACGAGTACCTTCGTGCCCCTGCGTTCCGACGACGTACGGCCCGCCGCGTCCACCACCGCCCCCGCACCCGACGGGACCGGCACCGACCCGGCCTCGACGAGCTCGTCCACCCCGACGGCGGCCCCGGCCCCGTCGGCGTCGGCCACCCCCTCCTGGGCGGCGGCCGAGCGGACCCGCCAGCAGCCGCTGCCGCCCAAGCCGCCGCTCGACCTGCTCGCCGAGCTGACGAACACCCCGCCCCCGCCCGAGACCCCGGTCCGTACGGCGGTCCGGCGGGTCAAGATCTGGACCCCGCTGATCCTCCTCCTGCTGATCATCTTTGCGATCGTGCAGGTGATGCGCCCGCTGCCGGAACCGGCCCTGGAGCTCACGGCGAAGCCGACGTACGTCTTCGAGGGCGGCGACACGAAGCTGTCCTGGCCGGGCCAGGGGCAGTCCGCCGTGATGGTGGACGGCGTCGGGTCGCTCGGCTCCGAGGGCGAGCAGAAGTCCGCGCCCATCGCCAGCGTCGCCAAGGTCATGACCGCCTACGTGATCCTCAAGGAGCACCCCCTCAAGGGTGACGAGCAGGGCGAGACGATCACCGCCGACCAGAAGGCGGAGGACGAGTCCAAGAACGCGGACGAGTCGGTGGCCCCGCTGAAGAACGGCCAGAAGCTCAGCCAGCGGCAGATGCTCCAGCTGCTGATGATCCCGTCGGGCAACAACGCGGCGCGGCTGCTCGCCCGCTGGGACGCGGGGAGCGAGGACGCGTTCGTCGACAAGATGAACGACGCGGCCAAGGACCTCGGGATGACCGACTCGACGTACACGGACCCGAGCGGACTGGACAAGGCGACCGTCTCCACCGCGACCGACCAGCTCAAGCTGGCCCAGGCGGTCATGAAGAACGACGTCTTCCGGACGATCGTGGACATGCCCGAGATCGAGATCGAGGGCATAGACGGCAAGATCTACAACAACAACACGCTGCTCCTGGAGCCCGGTGTGAGCGGCATCAAGACCGGCTCGTCCACCCCGGCGGGCGGCAACCTGCTCTGGTCCGCGAACACCAAGGTCGACGGCAAGGTGCTGTGGATCTACGGAGCGGTCATGGGCCAGCAGGCCGGTACGGGCCGGGTCTATGACAGCCTGTCGCTCTCCCTGACCAACAGCCTCAAGCTGATCAAGGACGCGCAGCAGGCCGTCACCTCCGCCACGGTGGTGAAGAAGGGCGATGTCGTCGGGTACGTGGACAACGGCTTCGGCGCGCGGACCCCGGTGGTGGCGACGAAGGACCTCAAGGCGGTCGGCTGGCCCGGCCTGGAGGTCGAGCTGAAGGTCACCGACAACGGCAAGGGCATCGGGCACGAGGCCAAGGCCGGCAGCGAGGTCGGCATGGTGACCGTGGGGACGGGCACCGGAAAGGTCACGGCACCGGTGGTGCTGCAGGACGACCTGGCCCAGCCGGCCTTCGGCGACAAGCTGACCAGGATCGGCTGAGCACGAGGCGGTACGGGGGAAGGCACGGGGCGGGGTGAGCGGTGTCGCTCACCCCGCCCCGATGTCACGGGAATGTGTCGGAGGTACGTGTTAGCGTCCCCGGACAACTGAAGGACGCCGGGACGCGTCCTGAAAGGTGTACGGGGCCGGCGGAGACGGGGAGAGACCGTAGTGACCACCGCGGAGCCGAGACCCGGCCGAGAGGCGGACAGCACCACCGGGACGACCGGTGGGACGACCGGCGGGACCGGCGACACCGCTCCCCAGCAGGAGGAGACCGCCGTAGGCAGCGCCGACCCGCGCGTCCGGCTGCCTTCGCCGCGCACGCCGGAAACGCCCCCGTCGGAATCCTCCACACCGGAATCCTCCGGCCTGGAGCGCTCCACACCCGGATCTTCCGAACCGGAATCCTCCGAACCGGAATCCTCCACGAAGCAGCCCGCTCCCTCCGAGGCGGGCGCCTCCGACCCAGGCGCCTCCGACCCGGGCGCCTCCGCTCAGGGCTCCGCAGACCGGGGCGCCCCCGCCCCCAACCCCAAAAGCCCGCCCCCCACCAGGACCAGGCGGCTGCTGCGCCACCCCGCGACCATCGCCACGGTGGCCGCGGCCGTCACCCACGTCCTGTGGTTCCTCTTCTTCGCCAACAGCGGCGGCGACCTCGCGGCGCAGGACGCCTGGGCCGAGTTCGTGGGACGGCACCCGGGCACCGCGTACAACCTGGCCTGGTACGGGGGCATGCACCCCGTCTCGTACAGCGTGGTCTCGCCGTATCTGATGTCGGTGCTCGGCGTCCGCACGACGATGATGATCGCCGGTACGGTCTCGGCGGGGCTGACCGCGCTGATCCTGGTCCGGGTCCGGGCCGTGCGCAATCCGCTGGCCTGTTCGCTCGCCGGGGTCTTCGCCTATCTGTGCAACGCGCTGTCGGGGCGGGTGACGTTCGGGCTCGGCATGATGTTCGCGGTCGGTGCCGTCGCCGCCGTCTTCTGCTGGCCCTACCGCTGGCGGTACAAGCGGTGGGCGAAGGCGGCCGTGGCAGCCCCGCTCGCCGCGCTGGCCACCGCCTCCAGCCCGGTGGCCGGGCTCTTCCTCGGGGTCGTGGCCGCCGCGCTCTTCCTCCACAAACGGCGCCCCGGCGCGTACGCCATCGGGCTGGCGCCCGTCGCCGTGGTGGGGCTGTCCTCCCTGCTCTTCCCGTTCTCCGGTACGCAGCCGATGTCCCTGGGGACGGTGTCGCTGCCGTTCCTCTTCTCGGTCCTCGTCTTCCTCCTCGTACCGCGTGACTGGAGCACGGTCCGCACGGCGGCCGCTGTCTACGGGGCCGGCACGGTGCTGACGTACTTCGTCGACTCGCAGATCGGGTCGAACGTGACCCGGATGGCGATGCTGTTCGCCGGGGTCGTGCTGCTGGCGGCGCTCCCGTACAGCGTCCCGCGCAGCCGCCGCTGGTACGCGCTGGTCCTCGCGTTCGCCGGGCTCAACTTCTGGATCGGCTTCAAGAGCGTCGACGACATCGTCCGCACCGCCCCCACCGCCTCCTGGGCCCGCGAACTGGCGCCCCTGGTCAACCAGCTCCAGCAGGTCGGCGCCGAGCGCGGCCGGGTCGAGGTCGTCCCGGCGAGCAGCCACCGGGAGGCGTCGGCGCTGGCCGCGTACAACCTGGCCCGCGGCTGGAACCGGCAGGCCGACATGAAGCGCAACCCGCTCTTCTACGACGACACCCTGAACGCGGTCAACTACCGGCAGTGGCTCGATCGCTGGGCCGTCCACTTCGTCGTGCTGCCCACGGGCAAGCCGGACGGCGGAGCCCAGCAGGAGGCCGAGCTGGTCGGCGGCGGGCTCTCCTACCTCCGCGAGATCTGGGGCGACGAGAACTGGAAGCTCTACCGGGTCCTGGAGCCGACCCCGCTGGCGGACCCGCCCGCGACGGTGGAGCGGGCGGGCGCCAACGAGCTGACGATCCGGGTCGAGTCGGCGGGCAGGGTCCTGATCCGGGTCCCGCACTCGCGCTGGCTCGCGCTCGTCGACGAGAACGGCAAGAGCCTGGAGCGCCCGCAGGAGACCGAGGAGTCCAAGCTGCGGACGCAGGAGGACGAGACGGCCCCCCGGACCTTCGAGAACATCCACGGCTGCCTGAACAAGATCGAGGACGAGGGTCCGTACGGCGACGAATGGACCGAACTCCTCGCGCCGAAACCGGGGGTGTACCGGCTGGCGGCCCCGTACCAGCTCCAGCCGGGGACACCGTGCCCGGAGGAGCTGAGCTGAGCGTGGGCGGTGGGTGTACGCGTAGGTGTACGTGTGCACGGACACATACGCCCACAGCCTAGGGCGGATGTTCGCTGTACGGGCCATTGTTCGTGGGCCCTCCCTCTGCGGGCGCCGCCCTGGCAAGGTGTCCTGGCATGAGGTGCCAACACTGCGGTGGTCAGCGCGGCGCGCTGCCGGGGATGGTCTGCCCCGGTTGCGGGGCGGCCCGCTCCCGTACGGCGGCCGGGGACGGCTCCTGGGTCGCGCACGAAACCCTGGCAGGCCGCGTCTCCACCCTCCCCCGTCGGCGTAAGGCCTTGCTGGTGGCGGGAGTTGCGGTGGCGGCCGGAGGGCTGGCGGCGGTGGCCGCGCTGCTCCTGGCCGGCGGCGGGAGCGTGGGCGGCGGCACGAGCCGTACGGACGCGGCGGGCCGGGCGGGCGCGCTGCCGGACGGGACCGGGGGCGGCCCGCCGACGCGTATCGGCCCCGGGGAGGAGGCCCCGGCCACGCCCCCGGTGCGGGAGCCCCCGCCGGAAGGCCGCTTCACGGAGTGGGCGGGCCCGGGGTGCGAGGCGGGGGAGTACCGGGAGTACGGCCGCTTCGAGAAGGGCGAGGCGGGCTGGTACGGGGTCGGCTCCGGCGGCTTCACCGGCGGCGGCTGCGACGGCCGGTTCAGCGCGGTCCCGATGTCCGGCAGCCCCACCGAGGACCGGGGCTCCACCGCCACCTGGTCCTGGCACCTGGGCGACGGCTTCCGGGAGTGCGCGCTGACGGTGTTCGTACCGGCCGCCCCGGAGGGCCGCGCCCAAGATGTGGCGGGCGACCCGACCGTGTACCGGGTGCTCTCGGACCCGGACGACACGGACTCCGCGTACACCGGTTTCGCGGTGCGCCAGACGCGGCACCTGGGGAGGCCGGTGGAGGTGGGCAACTACCCGGTGAAGGGCGACACGTTCGCGGTCCTGCTCATCGACCGGGGCCGGGACTGGGGCGCGGCGGACCGGGTGGGGGCACACCACGCGGCGGCGCAGATGAGGGCGTCGTGCCGGTGAGGAGTCCCGGCGGGCCCAGCAGGGCGACTCCGAGGGCGGGAGGGCAGAGGCCCACCGCTTTTCACACCCCGGACCGGACCGGAATCGGCCTGTTCCCGCCCGGCCCAGACTGTTCGGCGGCAGGCGGGGGCAGGGGTCAGAAATGACCTTGCCCCGCCACGAACGCACCTGGTCCACTACCGGGATGCCCCCGCACTCCGCCACCCTCGTCCGCACGCTGATCGCCGCGCAGTTCCCGCAGTGGGCGGACCTGCCGGTGGAGGCGGTGGACGCGAGCGGAACGGCGAACGCCGTCTACCGGCTGGGGGACGACAAGGCGGTACGGCTGCCGCGTACGGCGAGCAGCGCGGCGGACGTGGCGACGGAACACCTCTGGCTGCCCCGGCTGGCGCCGCAGTTGCCGGTGCCCGTACCGGCCCCGCTGGCGCAGGGGGAGCCGACGGAGGGCTTCCCGTGGGCCTGGTCGGTGTGCACATGGCTGGAAGGCCGGAACCCCATGCCGGATGAGGGGACTTGGGCGCCGGAACTCTTCGCGGTGGATCTGGCGGAGTTCGTCCTGGCGCTGCGCCGGATCGAGGTGGCGGGCGCCCCGCCCGCGTACCGCGGAGAGTCCTTGGCCTCCCGGGAGGAAACGACCCGCAGGGTGATCACCGACCTGGACGGCGTCATCGACGCGCGCGCCGTCACGGCCGCCTGGGACAAGGCGCTGACCGCCCCGGCGGGCTCGGGGACACCGGTGTGGGTGCACGGCGACCTCCAGCCGGGGAACGTCCTGGTCGCGGAGGGCCGCCTCACCGGGGTGATCGACTTCGCGTGCATGGGCCTGGCCGATCCGGCCGTCGACCTGATCGCCGCCTGGTACCTGCTGCCGGCCGGGGCCAGGGAGGCGTTCCGTACGACGGTGGAGGCCGATGACGCGAGCTGGGAGCGGGGGCGGGGCTGGGCCCTGTCCATCGCGGTGATGGAGCTGGCGGCCTACCGGGAGTCGAACCCGGTGATGGCGCGGAACGCGTGGTGGGTGCTGGAGGGCCTCCTGGCCGCGTAGAACTGGCGGCACGGCCTTCCGTCCACCTCGTGGGACCGGTGGCACGACCTTCCGGTCACGTCGTGGAACCGGCGGGACGGCCTTCCGGTCACGTCGTGGAACCGGCGGGACGGCCTTCCGGTCACGTCGTGGAACCGGCGGGGCGGCCGCGTGGGTTCGCCCTGGCCCCCGGTCGAGAGGGGCGGTGCCCCCCGGAGAAAGTGGGGGGCCAACCCCAGTGAGTCCCAACGCGCGGACTTCTAGCGTCTGATGGGTGAGAAACACAGAGAAGAGCACCCGTAGCCTGGCCGTTCGCAGCGCCGCCGCCATGGCCCTGCCCCTGACCCTCGCCGTGGGCCTCACCACCTCCCCGGCCCTGGCCGCACCTCCCCGGCCCTCCCCGCCGGCCTCGCCCTCTCCGGACGCCGACGGGTCGGGCCTCCGCACGGGCGGGGGCCTGGACCGCTACTACCACCAGCGCCTGTCCTGGGGCACCTGCACGCAGTCGCCCGGGGACACGGCGGGTCAGGACCTGGACAAGGCGGGCGTGCAGTGCGCGGACGTCACGGTCCCGCTGGACTACGCGGCTCCGAGGGGCCGGACGATCACGGTCGCGATATCCCGGCTGAAGGCCACCGACACCCGCCACCGCATCGGCTCGATCCTGCTCAACAACGGCGGCCCCGGCGGCCCGGCCGTGGACTCCCCGCCGGCCATCCGCACGGCGATGAAGGAGGTCGGCCCCCGCTACGACATCGTCGGCTTCGACCCGCGCTTCGTCGGCCGCAGCACCCCGCTGGACTGCGACTGGCCCGTCAGCTTCACCTGGTTCTCGGCCGGCGCGGGCCGGGCGGGCTTCGATCGCCAGGTGGCCCTGAGCAAGAGCCTGGCCGCCAAGTGCCGGGCCACCAACGCCTCGGTGCTCCCGCATGTCACCACACGGAATACGGCCCGAGACATGGACGTGATCCGGGGCGCGCTGGGCGAGCGGAAGATCTCCTACCTGGGCTATTCGTACGGCACCTACCTGGGCACGGTCTACACCCAGATGTTCCCCGGCCGCTACGACCGGATGGTCCTGGACGGAGCACTGAGCCCGGACGACTACGGCCCCCGCCTGATGAAGAACGCGGTGCGGGAGAACGATGAGGCGCTCTCCGCCTGGGCCACCTGGGCGGCCGCCCGCCACACGACGTACGGCCTGGGCCGCTCCCGTACGGCGGTGCTCGCGACCATCGACCAGGTGATGGCGAAGGCGGCCCGCGGTCCCCTCACGCTGGGCACGGCCCCCGACGTCTTCCGGATCGACGACACCCACATACCGACGCTGCTGTTCATGGGAGGGGCGGACGACACCGACGGTTCGAGGGCGTTCCTGGCCGAGCAGGTGAAGACCCTGCGCCAGGCGGCGAAGAACCGGAGGACGCCACTCCCCCCGGAGTTCGCGGAGATGCTGCGCTTCGCCCTGACGGGCGCGGACTCGGCCTTCGGCAGCGCCCAGACGGCGATCATCTGCGGGGACGTACGGGCCCCGCGCGACCCCGAGGTCTACTGGCGCGACATCCAGCGCACCCGAGCCGCGCACCCCCTCTTCGGCCCCCTCACCGAGAACGTAGGCCCCTGCGCCTTCTGGAACACCCCCCGCGAAGCCCCCACCCGCATCACCCACGGCGCCCAGGCCCTCATAGTCGCCGCCACCGGCGACCCCCGCACCACCTACCGCAGCAGCACGGCCCTGCACGCCCAACTCCCCGGCTCCCGGCTGCTCACCCTCAAGAACGCCAACCGCCACGCCCTGTACGGGGAGTACGGGAACGCCTGCGTGGACGACAAGGTCAACCGCTACCTGGCGACGGGCCAGCTGCCGAGGAAGGACGAGACCTGCGTGAAGTGAGGCCGAGGGGAACAGACCGAGAGGAAGAGCCCGAGGGGGAGAGTCCGGGAGGAAGAGATCGCGGGAGGAGGAAGGCCGGCATGGTCCCCTTCGATTTCGGTCAGTCCACCTCGATGCCGTAATCCTGGACCAGCTCCTCCAGCCCGCCCGGATATCCACGACCGCCGGTGACGAACTGCCAGTCCCCGTTGGCCCGCCGGCGGAAGGACCCCAGGACGAGGGCGGTCTCGTCGTCGCGGCCGTCGGAGACGTCCAGCCGGTCGAGCTGGGTGCCCTCGGCGTCGAGCAGCCGGATTCCGGCGTCGCTGAACCCGGAGAGATCGGCCGTGGGATCGGCGACGGGGTCGACGGCGGCGATGACGACCACCCGGTCGGCGCGGGGCGGCAGCGCGTCGAAGGAGACCTGGATGGCGGCCTTGTCCGGCGGCACGGGGGCGAGCGCACGGACCGTGCCGTCGGGCGTCCGGGGGTTGTTGTAGAAGACGAAGTGGTCGTCGTCCAGGACCTGGTTCCCGTGGCAGACGAGGGCGCAGACGTCGAGGGCGACATCACCCGACCAGTACATGCCGAGCACGTTGTGGTCGTCACCGTCGCCGTGCCCCGCACGGTCCGGCGCACCAGGCTCCGCAGGCACAGCACCGGGTCCCTCCCCACCGCCCAGCCGCCCCCGCAGCCCGTGCCGGTGGAGCAGATCGACCAGCTCGGAACCGGCGACCAGCTCCAGGGGCTTGCCGTTGGCGAAGGTGTGGGCGCCGGGCCCGAAACGGGAGGTGGTGACGAGCACGCCCTTGTTGGCCCCGGCGTCCTGGACGGTGCCGTACAAGTCGCGGACGGCGGAGGGCGGCACGGTGTTGCGGTAGCGCTTGACCTGAACGACGATCTTGCCGCCGCGGATCGGGGCCGGGTCCAGCGCGTCCACGTCCACCCCGCCGTCGTTCGAACGCTGGGTGGTCACCGCCTGCATGCCCATGGCCCGGAAGAGGTCGGCGATCAGCCCCTCGAAGGCGATGGGGTCCATCTCGTTCAGGTCCGGCTCCTCGTCACCGCCATGGGTGATGATCCCGTTGCCGACGTCCTCGGGGACCCGTCCGGGCCGCACGGCCGCGTACTGGTCAGGGCGCGTCGACAACTGCCCCCGCAGCCCCTCCACCAGGCAGGTGACGGCGTTCACCTGCTCCAGGTGCAGGGCGGCGAAGGTGGAGCGCGAGGCCATGACGGTGCCGAGGACCATGGGCGCCCGCCGGCCGGTCGTCGGATCGTGATCGTCCACGAACCCGTTCAGGGCGACCGACTCCAGCGCCCCGAACTCATCGGCCGCGAAGAGATCACGCAGCACCAGCAGCAGGCACTGCGCGAGGACGTCCCGGTACAGGGTGCGGCGCTGAGTGACCGGCCTGGGCGAGTCCTTCACCTGATCTGCGTTGATCATGTAGCGCGCCGACTTCGCCTCCGGCACGATCCCGTACCGCGGCAGCTCCCAGTCCAGCACCAGCTGCCGGGCCCCGGAGTCGTACGCCGCCGACACCTGCCGCGGCAGCCCCTCCGGCCACCCGGTCGAGGCGTAGAGCGCGGCGGAGAAGTACTCGACGGTGGCCTCGGGCTCCCCGCTGCGCAGCCCCGCCGCCATCTCCGCTATGGCCGCGTTGTGCCCCCGTATCTCGGCCAACTGCCCTGCGGCCCACTGCTGGTACTGCTGCCGGTAGGCGGCCGACTGCCCCGGCGCACAGGGCGGCACACTCTCCGCCCGAGCCAGGGCGCCCACCCTGAAGGCCGGGGCCCGGCACCCCGCCGCCAGCAGCCCCTGCAACGCCTCGACCTGCGCGTCGAGTTCCTCGGTACGCCGCCGAGCCTCCGCCTCCCGCAGCTCACGGTGTATCCTCCGCTGCTCGCGATAGCTGGGCCCGAACTCCCGCTGCCGGGAGCGTTGTTGCCAGTCCAGATCCCGCTGGTAACCGGCTTGCGCTTCCTGTCGACGTTGCTGTTGGCGCTGCGCTTCAGCCCAGGCGCCGACCCACCCATTGGAGCGACGGCTCATGCTCTACAGGCCCTCCCCACCAGCGCCCCGGCATACCCGCACCTGGCCCCTGGCCCCATAACCAGCAGTGATGAACCGACTCTAGTCGGCAACCAGCCATAGGCCCATGCCCTTGTCGCATATGCCCGTACGAGGTGGGGCAGAGGGCCTCCGCGTATGGGGAGGGCACGTGCCGGGGAACGCGAGGGAGGCGCCTCGGGGGTGATCCCGAGAGGTTCCCTGAGGTGTGCCCCCGGCAGGGTCCGAACCTGCGACACCGGCGTCAGGAGTGGGGTCGGATCTTCGCCGGAGGCTGCTGAGGCGCCGGTGGATCGGCCCGCTCGGCCCCAGACGGGTAGGGCTTGTGGGCGGCGCGGGGCCGGAGCGGTCGAGCGAGTCGGATCAGGCGTCCGCTTGAAGCCTGCTGCGCGGCACGGCCGGTGGCGGGGACGGCCTCCAGTCGCAACCGGTCACCGCCTCCGCCAGGCCGGAGAAGCCGGTCTGTACGGGTTCCAGCCGCTGGAGGCCGACGAGGCTGATCGTCTTCTGAGCAGGGCACCGCTCGTCCAGCACCCGGGTGGGCAGGACGTAGAAGGTCCACTGCGTGAGGTCGAGAGGGTCCAGGCTCTGCTTGTCCTGATGGTGCAGCAGGCAGAAGACATACGCGTCCGAGCGGCGGACGACCTCGGGCGACATCATGCCCGGTGTGGCCTCCCACCGGGCGGTGGGAGCGATGGAGAAGGAGATCTTCGACAGAGATTTCTGCGCCCAGGACTGCAGATAGGCGGCCGACTTCACCTCGATCCGGCACCCCTCGGGGGTGCGGATGTCAACCGTGTCCCATTCCACACGGGTGCCGTCGACGCAGCCCAGCGCGGTGCCGACGATGTACTCGGCCAGGACTCCGCGCATGGTGTTGCCCACGAGATCGGAGCAGGCCCACTGCCAGAAGTCACCGAGCGTCCCCACAGCACCGCCACCGGCTCGCAGGGGGTCGCTCTCGCTTCGCCTCTGGGCGGTCAGCGGGCCGAGGCGGACGTTCATGGGTTCCTCCAGTGAGGCGAGGGGCATCGCAGACGGGGGCAGCGCTGGTATGGGTGGGCCCGGTGGACGGGTGGGAACGGCTTCGGCTTTCACCGCATTCCCAGTGACTTGTGCACTGCGTTGGTCAGGGCCGTCGCTCGCATGTCGTCGGAGCCGCTGATGATGTGGTTCATGACGTAGCCGAAGGCGACGAGGTGCTCCGGGTCGGCGAAGCCGAGTGAGCCCCCGCGGCCCGTGTGTCCGAAGGCGGCAGAGCCGGTCATAGGAATAGCGGCGGTGGGCAGCATGAATCCCGAGCCGAAGCGGCTCGGGACCACCATGACCTGGTCGCGCCCGTGGGCCTGCTCCTCGGTTGCCGAGGCCAACGTCTCCGGGGTGAGCAGGCGTACCCCGTCCACCTCGCCGATCAGCGAGGCGTACATGCGTGCCAGGCTGTGCGCGGTACCGATGCCGTTGGACGAGGGGAGTTCCGCGGCCTGGACCTCGGGGGAGTCGAAGTCGATGTTCGCGGGGTCGGTGACCGCGAACGCCGTGTTGCTGAGCGAGTTCGGGTCGCGCCAGGCGGTGACGAGGTCGCGGAGGTCCTCGGGGACCGCCTCCTCGGGCACGGTGGTGAGGTCGACGTCCGGCCTTCGGTACGCCATGCGGCTGACCCGGTCGCGTTCACCGGCCGGCAGCCCGATGAAGAAGTCCAGCCCGAGCGGTGTGGCGATCTCCTCGGCGAAGAATCGGCCCGGTGTCCGGCCGGACACCCGGCGGATCACCTCGCCGACGAGCCAGCCCCAGGTCCGGCCGTGGTACCCGTGTGCCGTTCCCGGAGTCCACTGCGGGCGCTGGGCGGCCAGGGCCGCCGTCATGGGGTGCCAGGCGAGCGCCTGGTCCAGCGGTACCGCCCGGTCGAGGGCGACCAGGCCGGCGCGGTGGGACAGCAGCCAGCGCACGGGGATCTCCGCCTTGCCGTTCGCGGCGAACCCGGGCCAGTACTCGGCTACCGGCGCGTCCAGGTCCAGGGCGCCGCGCTGGACCAGCAGATGCGCTGCGGTCGCGGTCGCACCCTTGGTCGCCGAGTAGACGAGCTGAAGGGTGTCCTGCTCCCACGGGCGGCCGGTGTCCGGATCGGCGACGCCGGCCCACAGGTCCACCACGGGGCGGCCGTCCTGGTAGACGCAGACCGCCGCACCGATGTCCTCGCGCTGGGCGAAGTTCGCCGCGAACGCATCCCGTACCGGTTCGAACCCTGCCGCGACCTCACCGTTGATCACCGTCATGACGCCCATCCTGGCACCCGCGGACGCTCGCTCCGAGGTGCGAGTTCCTGAGCAGCGGAGATCAGGCCGTGACGGGTACCGCGTGGAGACGTTCGCGGAATTCCCGTACGGACGGGACGGTCCTGTGGGGTTCGAGTTGGCAGGAGAACTCCTTCAAACGGTCCAGTGCCCGTACGGAGCTGACCTCGTCCTCCAGGAGCGCGGTGCCGTAGTTCGCGGCGTCCAGTGCTCCGTCCAGATCACCGCCGGCCAGCCGGGCTTCGGCAAGTCGGCTGGAGCGTACGGCCTTGTCCCGGGGCGCGGCCCGCTCGACGGAAGTCTCCAGAGAGCGTGTCGCTCGCTCCACCTGGCCCGCGCGGAACAGCACCTTGCCCTCCGTCGATTTCACCTGCGCCTCGCCGAACCATCCGAGCCAGTCCGGGGCATCTCCCGCCGTCTGGCGTTCCCATAGGGAGGCGGCACGGTTGAGGGCTGTACCCGCCCTCTGGTGATCGCCGTCGCGTGACAGCGCCTCGGCCTTGTGCAGGTGGAGGAAGCACTGAGCGGCGGGCGGCAGTGTGCGGGGAGCGTTGTCGATGCCGACCGAGATCAGGTCGACCCGCTCGGCCGTGCGTCCGGCCTCGGAGACGTGGACGCCCATCTCGGCCAGGATGAAGGCGCCGAAGGCATCGTCCCCACCGGTACGGGCGCTGCGAAGCGCCCCGACGTAGTACCGCTGCCCTGCGGACCGCAGCCCTGCGTCGTATGCCATCCATCCGGTGAGATGCGATGTCCGGGCGGCCAGTGCGTACAGGCGGACGCGGATGCCGTCCGTGTACCGGCCGCCGCTGAGCAGACCCGTGACCAGGGAGAGGTCACCCCGAGCCTGTTCCAGGAGCCGGGCCCCTCCCAACTGATCATCGAGGGTACGAAGGGTGCTGACGCGCTGCTCGATCGTCGAGACCATCACGTCGGTGACGCGGTCTCCGTTGATCGCCGATGCGAACGCGGAGGGCGCCTCGACCCAACTCGACGCGAGCCCCGTCAAAGTGGCACCGGTGATGGTGAGAAAGCCCCGTCGATCCAACCGTCCACTCCCCACGAGATCCGCCAGCGCCTCGACGGTGCCGGCCTCGGTCCATGACGCGGTGAGCTCAGTCACCTCCCAGACCGGAAGCCATCGGGGCCAGCCCTCTGCCCGTGCCCGTTCGTACGGGATGGACAGCAGGTCGCTGAGCACGCGCTGGGCGTCCGCGTCCGGTTCCTGCCCCTGCTCCCACTTCCAGACGGTCGTGCGATTCGTCGCCAGGGGGATGCCGAGCAGCTTCCCGCGCGCCTGCATGAGGCGGGCGAACTCGGCCTTTCCCCATCCGCGCGACTGACGCACGAAGGTCAAGGGGTGGACGGCTAAGGACTCACCGGGCACGTCATCACTCCTGCCGTATCCCAACAGGGCTGCTGTGGACCGCATTCCATCCCTGTGTACGGGGGTGGCGTCCCCTGGAGAAACCCCCTGGAAACGTTCCGCACCCGAGGGGCCCGGCCGTTCACTGGACATCGGTCGTCCTCCGGGACGGGACCCGTTCGGCCGCGGCAAGCGAGTCCGGGCAGGGACCGCACTCCCGGGGCAGGCGGCGGTCGGCGGTGCCGTCGGTTCTCGGTGGCTCTCCGAGATCCCGCTCCGTCCGGCTGTCTCCCCGCCTCCCAGCAACCGCACTCAAGTCGTCCGTGCCCAGCACGAATACGGGCGCGGCCCCCAGCCTGCGCCGGAATTCCGGCGAAGGAACCCAAGAGGAAGGAGAGCGAGATGGCAGAAGTCACGACGCCGTCGTCGGCCCGGAGCGGCCTTCTGGTGGCGGTCGAGGAGCTGGCCTCCGTCCACGACCGGTACGACAGCCTCCGGTCGGACAACGCCGGTAGCTCCGGCGACTCGCCGTGGCCCGGAGGCGACGGCAACCTGCACGACAGCGAGTAGCGGGCGGCGGCGGGGTCGCCCGGTTCTCCGTGCGGCCCCGCCGCTCCCTGGCAGCCGATCTCATGAGGAGGAAGAGATGGAACACCGACTGACCAGTGCCATCGAGACGGCGCTCGGGTGGAACGGCGCGGGCGGACTCGGCAAGGGCTTCGCGCGGGGAAGCATCGACGACCCGGACCTGATCTCGCGCGTACTCACCCCGAACCGCCTGCTCGACATCGTCATGCGCCGGAGCATGAACCGTCCGCAGTTCCGCGTCTTCCAGGAGAGCAGGGAAGTCCACCCAGCCATCTACTTCACCGACAGCGTCAGCCCTCGGGGTCAGAGCATCCCCATGGTGAACATGCACAGCCTCGGCCGGTTGCTGGGGGAGGGGGCCACGGTCATCCTCGACCAGGCCAACGTCTTCGACCCGACGATGGAGGTCGCCTGCCGGGCGCTCCAGTGGTGGACGCGCGAGCGTGTCCAGGTCAATGCCTATCTGACGACGAACAAGGCGTCGGGCTTTCCCCTGCACTGGGACGACCACGACGTGGTCATCGTCCAGCTGGCCGGCGAGAAGAGCTGGGAGGTCCGCGGCACTTCCCGGGCCGTACCCCTGTACCGGGACGCCGACCCCAATGACACCCCGAGTGAAGAGGCCATCTGGTCCGGGACGATGAAGACCGGTGACGTGATGCATATCCCCCGCGGACACTGGCACCAGGCGACCCGCGACGGCCACGGTTCGGGGAAGAGCCTCCATGTCACGTTCGGCATCACCAAGCGCACCGGGGCAAGCTGGCTGGCGTGGCTGGGCGACTGGTGCCGCGAGAAGGAGATTTTCCGGCACGACCTCGACCGTCGCGATGAAGCGCCGCTCCACGCCCTGGCTGAGGCCGCGGCCCAACTGGTCACCGACCGCCCGCCGACCGACTTCCTGGCCGCGTACGAGCAGGCGATGCCGCTCCCCAGGCAGGTTCCCTTCCTGGACGTCTTCGGAACGCTGGACGCGGTGGTGTGCACCACCCATTTTGCTCCACGCATCGAGGAGCACGGTGAGACCGTCGATGTTCTGGCCTCGGGCAAGAAGCTGACCTTCATGGCCAAGGCGCTGCCTTCACTGCGGCTGCTGCTGAGCGGCAGGCCTGTCCCGCTGGCCCAGGCGGTCTCCGTCGTCGGGGCCGAGGCCGCAGCGGTTGCCGAGATCCTGGTGAAGGAGGAGCTGTGCGCGGTGCTCACCCCCGAGTTGTCCTCGGGCTACACCGGTCTCGTCACGAACGCCGCCTCCTGACCGGAGCGCTGGAGCTCGGCGTCACCTCGATCGACACGAGCACCAACTACTTCGGCTTCCACGCACACACCGTCCTGGCGCGGGAGGCCGGCGACCTCCTGCCGAGGTTCACGGTCTCCACGAAGGTGGGCTACTTCCCCGGACGGGAAAGGGCCGAGCACTCCTTGGACCCCGTACGGCTGTACGAGGCTGTGGAGCGCGCCGCCCGGGATCTCGGACGGGAGCCTGACCTGGTGTTCCTGCACAACCCGGAACACTCCCTCGGCGGCACCGTCGGCAACGGACGGGACGCACTGGCTCAGGCGTGCGCCGCGCTGGATGACGCCACATCAAAAGGGCTGTGCGGCAGCTGGGGCGTCGCCTCATGGGACCCGATACCACTGGTCGGCCTGGTCGATCCGACCGCGCTGAAACCATCGGTTCTCATGGCGCGCGCCGGGCTGCTGGTCGGCGCCGGAACACTGGACGCCGTGGAAGCCCTCACGGCGGCCTGGGGCCTCGACCCCGGTCGAGCGTGGGGCATGAGCCCCTTCGGCGGCAGCACGGGAGACCCTGTATGGGATCGGATCGACCCTCGGGTCTTCCTCCGGGACGGTGACGGATTCTCCCGTGTCCAGGCCGCCTTCCGGGCCTCTTACCGCCTTCCCGATGTCGGGACCGTAGCCGTGGGCACGGACGATCGGACTCACCTGGGTGAACTGCTCGACGCCCTGGTCGCCGAACCTGATGAGCGGACGATCCACGAGTACCGCGTCCTCCTCCGGGAGCGGTTGACCGCTCAGCCCGCCTGAAGCTCCGCGATGACCTGGCGTGCCCGGTGCCGGGCGGGTTCGACCCGAGGGTCCTCCGGGTGTGCGTCCGGCCCGAGGACCTTCGCACACACGAAGAGCGTCATCAGCCTGCCGTCCCGGCTCTCGAAGTCGTGCCGCCGCTCGCTCCGTACACGGTCGGCCAGGGCGGGGACGGCGAGCGAGGCGCCCCAGAGCGTCGCCGCGTCAAGCCCTTGAGGTGCGTTCCCCCAGTCCTCCCAGTCGAAGAGCGAGAAGGCCGGCGCGCTCATATTGGCCCAGTTCAGGTCGGCGTGGGCCGGAACCCATCGCCCGACGGCCGTATCGATCACCTCGGGGAACACGCCCTGGACCGACTCGGTGACCAGGCCCTGCGTGATCGTGACCGTGTCCGGAGTGGCCACGCGCCCGGTGGTGTTCCGCGCGAGCGCGTCCAGGGAGGATCCGAAGGCCCGCCACCACTCTCCGGACAGCGCCGGCTCCTCGACCAGGACGGCGGTTCCGATCGGCGTACCGGGAAGGAGATCAGTTTCGTCGGCCCGCCACATCACGGGCTCGTCCGCGTCCCGCCAGACCACACATCCCCACCACGCGGGCTGGGCGACGCCCTCAAGGCGGGCTGCGCTCTCCGTACCGTTCCATCCCTGGCCGGTGATCCTGTCGAGCGGGCGCCGCTCCACCCGTACCCAGGTGTCACGGTCGGTCCGTGCACCGACGGACCGGCGCTTACGCACCACCGTGCTCGGATCCAGGCGGGTCCGAAGGGAGCGCTCGACGCGGTCGAGAACCCTGTCGACCGGCTCAACTCGGAGGTCGACAGGGCGAGCAGCGGAGACCGAGTGCGTCATGCCGGGACCGTAGCAGCGAGCTGCGGTGCTCAGGGGGCATCTGAGCCAAGAGGGGCGAGCGGCTACCTCATGCCTACGGCGTGATCCGGGTACAGCGACGGCCTTCTTCGGATGGGCCCGGTAAAGCCACGGTTGCGTTCACTCTGCGGGTGCTGGGCCCATGCCGGAGCCGGAGCCCGGCACGGCGGAGGATCCCGGCCCGGATTCCGTGCCGGATGGTGTGTTGATCCGTTGGGAACTTCGGAGATCAACTCTCCGTCCGCTCACGCAAACGGCCCCGGACGAGGAGTCCGAGGCCGAGCAGGAGCCCCTCCCGGGAGGAACCCCAGGTCAGAGCGGCAATACGTTGTGCCCCCGGCAGGATTCGAACCTGCGACACCCGCTTTAGGAGAGCGGTGCTCTATCCCCTGAGCTACGAAGGCGGGGATCCGTAGGAGAACCCGGCGGGAGTGGTGGCCTCAGCCCTCGTCCCGGTCGCGTTCGCCCACTGGTCCAATGTGCCCCGGCGGACCGGCGCACCGCCGTCAGTGTAGCGGGTGCGGGGTGGGCGGGCGTGGGGCTGCCGGGGGAGTGGCCCGGCCTGGCCGGGGGGAAGGCGATGGGCGAAGGGGGCGGACCGCCTTCAGGGAGTGGGGCCCGCCGGTGGTCCAGGCCGATCGCGCGGGAGACCCGGGACAGATCGGCGTCGCCCGGCGCGGTCGGCGGGGTGTCGACGCAGGCGAAGAGCGTCTCCGCGCCGAGGACGGCGATCCCGTGGGACGCGCCGGTCGTGGTCCTCTTCCGTTCTTCCGTTCCCGCACCGGCGGGGTCAGGTGCGGCGGCCCTGGTTTCTCGGATGGTTGCGGGCGGTGCGCTCGTTGCCGAACTTGTACGCGCCCGTCCAGCGCGCCATCACCTCCTGTGCGTCGCCCGACTCCACCTCCTCGGCGAACTTCGCCGCCCGCTCGCCCCGCAGGGTCGCGGCCTTCCGGCGGCGGTGGGTGATCACGATGGTCCCGTCGGCCCGGGTCACGTAGCTGAAATCCGATGGGTTCGGCATGGGGTCTCGTCCGTTCCGTTCCGTCCGTGCGTCGGTCAGGTGTGCTGGGTGCGTCCCTCGGCGCTCACGCCGTGTTGTCCGTCCGTGTCGCCGCCCATGACGCGTGCTGGGGGAGCACCCTCGGTACGGAGCCCTCCTCCGCTGCCAGCATGCCCTGTGCGAACAGCCGCACCAGCGGGTGCAGCCGGTAGGCGGGTCCGCGGGGGTGGCGGAGAGCCTCGGCCCAGTGGGCGGAGGCCAGGTCGGCCAGCAGGTCGTCGGCCTCCTCCGGACCGGTCCCCAGGAGGCGGGCCACCGTGCCGGGCTCCACCGGATGCGGGCCCGGCGCCGAGAGGAACCGCAGCGCCCGGCGGGCCGGCGGGGCCAGCCGGCCGTACGCGTCCGTCAGGCGGTCGCGCACCGACAGGTCGGCGACGGCCAGCTCCGCCAGGGTGCGGTCGGGGTCGCCGAGCCGGTCGGCGTACCGGGACAGCGGCAGGTGCGGTCGCGCCATGACCTTCGCGCCCGCGACGCGCAGGGCGAGCGGCAGGCCTGCGCAGGCGTCGACGACCGCGGCCGCGGCGGCGGGTTCGGAGTCCGTGAGGGACGTGCCCGCCAGCCTGGTGAACAGGGCCCGTGACTCCGGCGGTGTCAGCGGGGCCAGCACCGTACGGCTCACCCCCTCCAGCGCGTACAGGCCCGACCGGCTGGTGATCAGCACCGCGCACCCGTCGGTCACGGGCAGCAGGGGGCGCACCCCCCGTTCGTCGGCCGCGTCGTCGAGCACCAGCAGCAGACGGCTGTCCGCGGTACGGCTGCGCCAGGCGCGGGCGCGACCGTCCGGGTCGGCGGGGATCCGGTGCGGTGCCACGCCGACCAGCCGCAGCAGTTCCCCCAGCGCCTCGGCCGGGTCCAGCGGGCGCGGGCCGGAGCCGCGCAGGTCCAGGTGGATCTGGCCGTCCGGGTAGGAGCGCTTGACGCGGTGGGCCGTTTGGAGCGCCACGGACGTCTTGCCGATCCCGGGCATGCCGGTCACCACGTGGACCGCCTGGTCCGGGCGGCGTGGACGGTGGCCGGCCAGCGCGGTGGCCAGCCGGATGACCTCCTGGTCCCGGGCGGTGAAGTCCGCCGGTGCGGGCGGGAGTTCGGCCGGGGGTGGAACGGTCTCCGCGCGTGCGGGCGCGGTCGGTCGGGTGGCCCGTACGGTGGTCCCGCCGCGCCGCGGAGGCCCGGCCGTTGGTGCCTCCCGCGCACTCCTCGCCGTACGGGACAGCAGCGACGGGTGGCCCGTCAGCAGCGCCTGCTGCAGCCGGCGCAGTTCCGCCGAGGGCTCCAGGCCCAGCTCGGCGGCCAGGGTGGCGCGGGCCGCCCGGTAGGCGGCCAGCGCGTCCGCCTGGCGGCCCGACCGGTACAGCGCCGTCATCAGCTGGCCGCGCAGCCCCTCCCGGAGCGGGTCGGCGGCGATCAGCGCGATGAGTTCGGGGATGAGGGCGGCATGCCGGCCGAGCTCCAGATCGGCGTCGATCCGCCGCTCCAGGGTGACCAGCCGCTCCTCCTCCAGCCGGTCGCGCTCGGCGTCGGCGAGCGGGTCGCAGACCCCGCCCAGCGCCACGCCCCGCCAGACCGCCAGGGCCCGGCGCAGCTCCCCGGCGGCGGTCGCCGGGTCCCCGGCCGCCAGCGCCTGGGCCCCGCGTGCGGCGCGCTCCTGGAACTCCAGGAGGTCCACCCGTACGCCCTGTTCCGGCAGCCGGATCAGATAGCCCGGCCGCCGCCGCTCCACCGCGACCCCGGGGCCCAGCAGATGGCGGACGCGCGAGGCGTAGGTGTGGAGCTGGGCCGGGCAGGTGGCGGGCGGGTGGTCGCCCCAGAGCAGGGCGGTCAGCCGGGTGTCGCTGATCACCCGGCCCCGGGCGAGGATCAGCGCGGCCAGTACGGTGCGGGGTTTCGGCCCGCCGAGTTTGACCGGCGCGTCGCCGCGCTGGGCCTCCACGGGGCCGAGCAGGTTCAGGTGCAGGGTCTCCACCGGGATCACCGCCGTGGCCGCCCCGGTCACGGGCCCCATATGTTGCCGTTCGGCGTGGAGCCGGCGAGTTTGCCGTCCAGGCCGCCGGTCACCGGCAGGGCCGTCTGGGCCCGGAGCGTCGCCGTGTGCGTGTCGCCGGCCGTCGCCCCGGACGCCGTTCCCGCCCCCAGCAGTACGGCGCCGAG
Source organism: Streptomyces araujoniae (assembly GCF_050871195.1). Taxonomy (NCBI): domain Bacteria; kingdom Bacillati; phylum Actinomycetota; class Actinomycetes; order Kitasatosporales; family Streptomycetaceae; genus Streptomyces; species Streptomyces araujoniae. Next base: position 3,108,697 of record NZ_CP194070.1, on the reverse strand, counting down.
CGCGGCCGCCGCGCACACCGTCGTGAACGTGGTACGGATGAGAGTCTGCATGGTTCCCCCTGAACGCATCGGCTGAGCAGTGTGGTCCGGGTACGTCCGCCGGCCGGGCCGGCCAGGTGCGCGCCCCTCCCCTTCGACCGGCGCGCCGTCCCGGTGAGGACACTCTGCTCGCAGCCCCCGGCCTTGCCCAGGGGTTTCCGTTGACAGGGACCTGCAATGGCAGGACGAGGACACGCCCGCCCGGCCGGGTCAGCCCTCCAGGGCCAGCAGCTCCACCAGCAGCGTGAGCGGGATCGCCGAGAGCCTTCTGAGCCGCAGACCCCGCCTCGTACAGCGCTCCAGCAGCGCGTCGGCCGCCCGTTCGGACTCGGTGAGCGTGAGGTGGGAGAGGAAGAGCACCGCGTCCAGGCAGAGCGCGGCGTCCCGCAGGGGGGCCGGATCGGACGGTGGGGGTGCCCCATCGGACCGCGGGGGAGCCTGGTCGGACGGTGGGGGTGCCCCATCGGACCGCGGGGGAGCCGGATCGGGCGGTGGGGGTGCCCCATCGGACCGCAGGGGGGCCGGAGCTGGTGGCAGGGGGGCCTGATCGGGTGGCAGCGGTGTGGGGCATGGCGGCCGGGAGGGCTGGACGTAGATGTGTTCCACCCCGTCCCCGGGAAGGGCCGCCCTGGACAGCAGACCGCGTACGTCGGCGGGGGAGAGGCGGGCGGCGGATTCCAGCCGGATGTCTACGAGGTACACGGCCCTCCCGCCCTCGGGAAGGAGCGCGTCGCCCGGTGCGGCGCGGCCGTCGTACGTCCCTGGCCTGCGCGGACACCCGCCCGCGGCCCCGAGCCGCCGCAGCCGATGCTGTCCAGAATCGGCCATGGCGTATATTCTTCGCCCGCATCCGCGTCCGTGACCACGCGCGTGGAAGCGTTGTGCGGTGCGACCCACCGCCACTCTGGGGGAGGGGAACCATGCTCGGTCGACTGGGGATCGGCCCGGATGAGGAAGCGGTCTACCGCGCCATGCTCAAGGACGGGCCGGGAGCCGTCGCCGGGCTCGCCGACGCCCTGGGGTGGCCGGAGGCGCGGGCGCGCTCCGCGCTGGACCGGCTGGCCGCGCTCTCCCTCGTACGGCCTTCGGCGGACGGCGGGCCGGGGCGTCCGGTCGACCCGGAGGTGGGACTGGCGTCGCTGCTCGCCAGCCAGGAGACCGAACTCCTGGAGAAGGAGAGGCAGATCAGAGCCAGCCGGATCGCCATGGCCGGGCTCCTCGCGGACATCCGCGCCACCGGCCAGGGCGTCTCCGAGGTGCAGAAGCTGCGCTCGATGGACCAGATCCAGTCGAAGATCGAGCATCTGGCCGGGACCTGTACGAGCGAGATCGCCGCGTTCGTCCCCGGCGGGGGCCAGAGCGCGGAGCATCTGGAGGCGGCCCGGCCGCTGGACACCTCGACCAGCGACCGGGGGGTGCGCCTCCGGTACATCTTCCTCGACAGCTGCCGCAACTCCTCCGCGACCAGGGAGTACGTGGCCTGGCTGGGGGAGCGCGGCGGGCTGGTGCGCACGGTGCCCCGGCTGCCGCTGCGCATGCTCATCTACGACCGCAGCCGGGCGATCGTGCCGATGGACGCCACCGCCGCGGACCGGGGGGCGCTGGTCTTCGACGGAACCGGGGCGCTGACCGGACTCCTCGCCCTCTTCGAACAGACCTGGCAGCAGGCGAAGCCGCTCGGCGAGAGCACGGCCGAGGCGCCCGCCGGCCAGGACGGTCCGCTGAGCCCGCCGGAGCGGGCCGTGCTCGATCTGCTCACGGAGGGGTTCACCGACGAGGCCATCGCCCGCCAGCTCGGCGTCTCCGTGCGGACCGTACGGCGCGTCACCGCCGATCTGATGCACCGGCTGGGGGCGCGCAGCCGCTTCGAGGCGGGGGTGCTCGCCACCACCAAGGGGTGGGTGGGCGTGTGACCGCCGTCGGCCGCGCCCGCCCGCCGACCCCCGACCTGTCACCTGTGTCCCCGTTCCGGTAGCTCCTGCCGCGAAGAGTGGCAGCGGCTTCTACATTTCCTCTGCACCGGCGAGCTGCAGGTCCGCCAGGGCGCTCCCGGAGCGCAGGTCCTCCAGGGGAGCCCCAGGCCGCAGCTCCTCGGCCGCGGACTCCGGGCGGGTGCGGAACCAGTCGATCGTGGCGGTCAGGCCGCGCTCCGTGGTGAACTCGGCCGCCCAGCCCAGCTCTTCACGTGCCTTCGTGGTGTCGGGGCGGCGGATCGACGGGTCGTCCGTGGGGCGCGGTACGTGCACGATGCCGGAGGCGGAACCGGTGAGGTCCCGGATCCACTCGGCGAGCCGGAGGACCGATATCTCCTCCTGGTTGCCGAGGTTGACCGGGCCCGCCAGCTCCGATTCCGTCATCCGCACGATGCCGTCGACCAGGTCGGGCACATAGCAGAGCGAGCGTGTCTGGGAGCCGTCGCCGGCCACGGTGATCGGCTGCCCGGCCAGCGCCTGCCGGATGAAGGTGGGCACCGCGCGGCCGTCGTGGGCGCGCATCCGGGGCCCGTAGGTGTTGAAGATCCGGACGATTCCGGTGTCGGTGCCGTACGTCCGCCGGTAGGCCATCGTGATCGCCTCGGCGTACCGCTTGGCCTCGTCGTACACCGAACGCGGCCCGACCGGGTTGACGTTGCCCCAGTAGCTCTCCGGCTGCGGGTGCACCAGCGGGTCGCCGTACGTCTCCGAGGTGGACGCCAGGACGAACCGCGCGCCCTTCTCCCGGGCCAGGTCCAGCAGGTGCCGGGTGCCCTCGGAGCCCACCCGCAGGGTCTCCAGGGGCAGTCGGTGGTAGTCGACCGGAGAGGCGGGCGAGGCGAGGTTGATCACGGCGTCGACCGGGCCCTCGACGCTCTGCGGGCCCGCCGTGACATCGGCCTCGACCAGCCGGAACGCGTCGCCCATCAGATGGGCCACGTTGTCGGGGGAGCCGGTGACGAAGTTGTCGACGCAGAGCACCCGCCAGCCGTCCGCGAGCAGCCTTTCGCACAGATGCGACCCCAGGAATCCCGCTCCGCCGGCCACCACCGCTGTTCTCGTCATCGTCCTTCTTCTCCCTGTCATCCGCACAGACTCCGTCATGCGCACGAGATTTATGCGGCGGAGTTCCATGAGTCCCCCGCTTCCTCTGGGATTTGACCGCAAGGAAACGACTCCCGCAAGCCTGCGTATTTCATGGAGCAGGGGCCGTGTGAGTTCCTCATACGGCAGGTGAGATCTTCACATCCGGTCGGCGTATGGCTTCCTCACGGGTAATCGGTGAGCCCGGCACTACCGGACCCCTCGCGCTTTCGTGAGACTCCAGGTGTCAACAGCGGAGGCGGATGCGGCTCCACCGCGGAGCCGTTCTCCGGGAATGTCCGCAGCGCCTGAATCGAGGGGAAGTTCACCGTGTCGCAGAACAGCATCACCGCCGAGAACGTGGAAGAGCTGATCGCGAAGAACATCGCGGAGCGGTTCGCCGACGACCACGAGGTGCTCGGGCTCTCCCAGCACTTCCGCCGCGAGGGGTACGTCAAGCTCCCCGGCCTGGTCTCCCCGGAGGTCTTCGAGGCGGTCGCCGCCGAGACCCACGAACTGATCGACACCCACCAGAAGCGCATCGACATCCGGCTCAAGGAGACCGGTGACTCCCCGCGCTACATGTCCACGGTCGGCCAGAAGGCCATCGCCACGGACGGCTCGCTGATCCCGGCCGTCTACGAGTCCCCCGCGCTCAAGGAGTTCCTCTCCCGGCTGGCGAAGGAGGAGGTCATGAGCTGCCCGTGGGACGAGGAGAAGTACATCATCACCCGCCAGCACCAGAAGGGCGACACCCACGGCTGGCACTGGGGCGACTTCTCCTTCACCGTCATCTGGCTGATCGAGGCCCCGTCGCTGGAGTACGGCGGCATGCTCCAGTGCATCCCGCACACCGACTGGAACAAGGACGACCCGCGCGTCCAGGAGTACCTCCAGAAGCACCCCATCCGCAGCTACGGCCACGCCAGGGGCGAGCTGTACCTGCTGCGTTCGGACACCACGCTGCACCGCACGGTCCCGCTGAACGCCGACAGGACCCGCATCATCCTGAACACCTGCTGGGCCAGCCGCGCGGACCAGGAGAAGGCGGCCACGCACGAGACCATGAACGCGATGTTCGACTGACCCGGAACCGGAACCGAGAACGGAACCGGACAACGGAACCGGAACCGGACGCGAACAGAGGAACGACGGACGATGGCCAGGATGCCTGCCACGCTTTCCATCACCGCGATGGTGCCCTGTTTCAACGAGGAGGAATGCATAGAGCAGGCATACCTGCGCATCAAGGAGGAGGTGTATCCGTACGGGGACGCCGAGATCCTGTTCGTCGACGACGGCAGCACGGACGGCACCCTCTCCATCATCAAAAGGATCGCCGCCGCCGACCCCCGCGTCAGCTATATCTCATTCGCCCGCAATTTCGGACTCGAATCGGCTTTCACCGCCGGATTCTCGTACGCGTCGAAGGAATGGACCGTACAGCTCGACGCCGATCTCCAGTCGCCGCCCGCCGAGATCCACAAGCTCACCCGCAGGGCCGTGGAGGGCGGCTACGACGCGGTGTTCGCGATCCGCACCGGCCGGCAGGACCCCTGGTACCGCCGACTGGGCACGGTCGGCCACCAGGCCATCGCCACCCGCATCCTCGGCATCGAACTCCCGGTGCACGCCTCGGTGTTCCGGGTGGTCCGCACGGTGGTGGCCCGCAAGGTCGCCGACTGCAGGGTCAGCACCCCCTACTTCCTCGCCACCCTCCCGCTGATCGGCGCGCGCTACACCACGGTGGAGACCGCGCACGCACCCCGCGCGGCCGGGCGGGCCAAGTGGTCGCTGGGGAAGCTGTTCCGGCACGCCGTCGACCTCTTCGTGGGGTTCTCCTACCGGCCGCTCACCCTCATCCACCTCGCGGCCCTGGCCGCGGCGGGCACGGCCGCGGCCCTGGCGGCGGCCGGCAGCGGGCTCCAGCCGCTGGCGCTGGCCTCCGTCCTGCTGCACACGGCGCAACTGGGCGCCCTCGCCCTGCTCGCCCGCTACCTGGTGCGCATCATGCGCGGCAGCGCCGGGCTCCCGCGCTACCAGATCCGCGAGGCCAACGTGCCCGTACGGCCGGGGGACCACCTCTACGCCGACCCCCACACCCATCGGAACGAGTCCACCGGCCGGGCGGCGCCCGCGCCGCTGCTCCAGACAGGGAACCTGCCATGACAAAGCCTCACATCCTCGTGCTGGGCGGCGGCGAGGACCAACTGCCCGCCTACCACGCGGCGCGCCGGCTCGGATACGGAGTCGTCGGCGTCGACCAGCGCCCGCACGCGCTCGGCGCCTCGGCCGCCGACCTGTTCCTCTGCATGACCACCCGGGCCCCCGAGCGGATCGCCGCCATGATCGGCCACCTCCACATCGCCGCGGTGATCTCCCCGGCGAGCGACGCCGCCCAGGAGTCGGTGGCCGAACTGAGCCGACTGCTGGGCACCCCCTACCGGCCGGCTCCGGACGCGGTCCGGGCCTCGGTCGACAAGGGGTACTTCCACGAGGTGCTGGAGGGGCTCGGACTGCCCACCTACGCCTACGTCCAGTCCGCGGACCCGGTGGAGCTGCGCCTCGCCGCCGCCGCGCTGCCCCTGCCCGTCATCGTGAAGCCGAGCGACTCCTCGGGCAGCAAGGGCGTCCAGGTCGTCGCCGACCAGGCCGCGCTGCCGGAGGCCGTCGCCGAGGCCCGTACGTACTCCTTCTCCGGCGAGGTGATCGTCGAGGAGATGCTGCTCGGCCGGCACCTCTCCGCCGAGGCCTTCCTCCGCGACGCCAAGCTCGCGACCATCGCGGTCACCGAGCGCTCCACCACCGGGGCGCCCCACATGATCACCACCGGCCACATGGTCCCGGCCGAACTGGCCCCGGTCACCGAGATCGCCCTGCGCTCCATGGTGATGGACATCTGCGGTGCGCTCGGCCACACGGACGGGCCGGTCAACTTCGACTTCGTGGTGGACCGCACCGAGGAGATCCGCTTCATCGAGATGGGCGCCCGGCTCGGCGGCAACGGCATGCCCCTGCTCGTCCGGCACGCGTACGGCATCGACACCTACGAGGCCGCGCTCCGCCTGGCGCTCGGCCTCCCCTTCGACATCCAGGCCCGTCACGACAGGAAGACGGCCCTCCAGATCCTGACCACCGACACCGACGGCATCCTGCGCGCCGTCGAGGGCGCCGACGAGGTCCGCGCCCTGCCGCAGACGGCCGAGCTGAGGATCTTCCCGACCCCCGGCAGCCGCGTGCGGCGCTACACCCAGGCGGGGCACAAGCTCGGGTACCTGCTGCTCGTCGCCGACACCTACGCGGAGCTGCGCGAGGCGCAGACCAGGGCGAAGTCCCTCCTCCGCTTCGAGGTGGAGCCCGACGCGCCCGCCGCCCCCGGACCGGCCGCCGCGCCCGCCGCCACCCCCATTCGCACCGAACTGCTTACGGAGAAGCGTTGACCACGCTCCGGCGCCATGCGCCCTTCCTGATCCTGGCCGGGCTCGCCCTCGCCTTCGCCTCCGTCGTGTGGTTCGTGATGCCGCACGACCGCGAGGTCAAGAGCCTCGGCATCATGCTCTTCAAGCTGGTGCCCTTCGTCCTCGCCACCGAGGCGCTCGCCCAGCTCGACCCCGAGTGGGCCCAGAAGCTCAGACTGCACCTTTTCGCGCCGCTGTGCTTCATGCTCTACTTCCTCTACTTCGTGCCGAAGATCTTCTTCCACGCGGAGAACCACCCCGAGCTGTACTACTACGTCCTGACGCTGACGCCCTTCCTGATCCTGACCTTCCTCTTCTGCTTCCGGATCGGCGGCGGCGCCGCGCACCTGGTGCGCCGGCTCGGCTACGCGATGCTCCTGATCATGCTCTCGGGCCTGGAGGACCTCGCGTACCTCACGATCAACGAGCACACCGACCCGCAGTGGCAGACCATCCCCGAGGTGTGGACCTGGGCCTCCCACATGACGGTGCGGCTCGGCCACCCGGCCAGCAAGTACGAGGCGTTCGCCCTGATCATCACCCATGTCGTGCTCGCCCTGTTCGTGCTGCTCGCCCCCACCCGCTGGTTCGCCGCACTCGGCCGCCTCGTCCCGGGCCGCCGCTCCGCCGTGTCCGGCACCACCGCCTGACGGCCCGCCCGCGGAAGGGGAGTCGACGAGATGTTCCTCCGAGAGGCCTGGTACGTGCCCGTCACGTTCGCCCGGCAGTACGGGTCCCGGCGCGCCCTGCGCCGACGCCAGCTCAGCCGGCTGAACCGGATGCTGGCCCACGCCAGGACCCGGGTCCCGTACTACCGGGAGCGCCCCGGCTACCGCACCGGGCGGCTGCGCTCCCTCGCCGAGGTGGCGAAGCTGCCGGTCATCGACAAGGAGGTCCTGCGGGACCGGCCCCTGGAGGAGCTTCTCGCGGACGGGGCGGAGCCCGGCGCCCTGCCCACCTTCCGCACCAGCGGGTCCACCGGGCGGCGGGTCACCGTCGTCCACGACCACCACAGCCACGACTACCACCTCGCCTCCTGCGTACGCCGGTTCCTGGCGACCGGGCGCTACCGGCCCACCGACCGGCTCTCCCACATCCGGCCCTTCGCCCCGCCCTCGCGCGGCTACCAGAAGGCCGGGCTGTTCCGCCGCCACGTCCTGCTCACCGACCGGCCGATGGACGAGATCAAGGCCGAACTGCTCGCCGCCCGGCCGCAGGTCGTCATCGGCTACCCGGTCCATCTGCGGGCCCTGCTGCGGGCGCTGGACCCGGACGAACTCGCCGCCCTGCGCACCACGCTGAAGCTGGTGATGACCGAGTCCGAACTGCTCGTACCGGAGCACCGGGCCCTGCTGGAAAGGGAGTTCGGGGCGCCCGTGCACGACGAGTACTCCGCCTTCGAGGTGCTCAACATCGCCTACGAGTGCCGCCACCAGCGGGCCCACCTCGCCGAGGACCGGCTGCTCGTGGAGATCCTCGGCCCGGACGGGGACCCGCTGCCCGACGGGGCGGAGGGGCGGGTCGTGGTGACCGCGTTCATGGAGCGCGCCATGCCGCTGATCCGCTACGACCTGGGGGACGTGGGCCGGATCGACACCCGGCCGTGCCCGTGCGGGCGCCGCTTCAGGACCCTGCGGCTGACGGCGGGCCGCGTCAACGACGCCGTCACGCTGCCCACCGGACGCCAGCTGTACCCGGACACGTTCCTGCACCTGGCCGCGACCTTCCCCGGCATCGCGGAGTGCGGTGTGGTGCAGGACCGTACGGGCGCGGTGCGGCTCCACGTCGTACCGGAGGGGGAACCCTCCGCCGGTGAGTGGGACGAGCTGACCGCTCGGGTCCGGGAGCGGCTGTTCGCCGTGGCCGACTGCGACTTCCCGCTGGAGGTGGCCAGGGCTTCGAGCGTCGAGATCACGGCGGGCGGCAAGGGCCGCTTCGTCACCTCCGAGGCGACGGCTCCCGGTCTCCCCGGCGCGGTGCCGTCGTCCGGCTCCCCCTCCCTCCCCGACGCGGCGGCGGCCTCCGGGCCCGCCCGCCCCGCGCCCGCATGACGGCGGGGCCGCCCGGCGGGCAGCGGGGCCGACGCCCCACCCTCCGGTCGCTGGCCTCGCTGCTCGCCGGGCGCACCGCCTTCCGGCTGGCGCTGCTCGGGGCCAACGCGGCCCTGCTGGCGAGCTGGGGGGATGCCGGGTACGAACCGTACGCCGCGGCCATGGGCACCGCCCAGGTGCTCACCACCCTCACCGCCCTCGGCATCGAGAAGTCCGCGCTGAAGCTCGTGCCCAGGGCCACGCGCACCGGGCCCCAGCTCATCACCGTCCTGCTGCTCTCCGCCCTGCTGCTCACCGGCGCCGCCGTGGTCTGGCTGGGGTGCGCGGCGCTGTTCGTCCGCTCCGGCGACGCGGTCGCGCTGGGCCTGCTCGCCGGCCTGTACGCCGCGCTCCTCGGGCTGAACACCGTGCTGGTCGGGCTCTGCCGGGCCCTGGACCGCAACCGTGCCGACGTCCTGAACTTCGCGGCGCTGTCGCTGGTCATCGCCGTCGGGGCGGGGGGAGTGGCTCTGCTCGGCTGGGGACCGGTGGCCTTCACCGGGTGGATCCTCGGCGGCACGGCGCTGCTCGACCTGGCCCATCTGCCCGCCCTGTACCGGGCCACCGGCAGGCCGGTGCGCGGCGCGGTCGTCCGGCCCGTGGTGACCACCTCCGCCCTGATGGCCTGCGGTGACATCGCGGCGGCGGGGACGGTGAGCCTGCTCTTCCTGATGCTCGGCGCCTCCCGGCACCACGAGCAGACCGGCCATCTGTACCTGATGATCCTGGCCTCGTCCGTGCTGCTCAACGGCTTCGGCTATCTGCTGCGGCTCTTCCAGCCGCATGTGTCCCTGACCCTCCGGTCGGTGGACCCCGCCTCGCTGGACCGCAGGGTGGTCCGGCGGCTGCTGCCCGTCGCGGCCGCCGGAGCGGTGTGGAGCGCCGGGAGCCTGGCGCTGGCGTGGTGGGCCGAGCGGACCGCGCTCGCTCCGCCCCCGGTCGTCGTCCTGCTGCTGTACGTGCTGTGCGTCCCGCTCTTCTTCACCGTGGGCAGCCTCAACTACCTGCTGGAGAACGCGACTCCGCACACCCTGCGGGCCACCGCCCTGAGCGCGCTGGGCGGACTGCTCTGCGCCGTCCTGCTGGGCCTGGTGCTCGTACCGGCGCTGGGCGCGCTGGGCGCGGTGGCCGCGCTCGCCTCGGGCGAGGTGGCCCACGCGGTGCTCGCCCGCCTCCTGCTCCGGAGCCCCCTGTCCGCCGGGCCCCCGCGCGGGAGCCGCCCCGCCCACCGTCGGCAGGAGCCGCCCGCGCGCGTCCCACGGACCCCCGCGGCCGCACCCGCCGCACCCGCCGCACCCGTGCCCACCGCGAACCCCGCCGTGCCGACCGACCTTGGAGCCCCACGATGACCCAGCCTCCGCCGCGCGCCGCGGCACCGCCCGCCTGGCGCGGCATCGTCTACCCCCTGCTGATCTCCGCCGCCGCCATCGGCGTGCTCGCCGCCGCGCTCGCCCTCGGCCTCGGGGCGCCGGAACCGGGCGGTACGGGCGGCGCCGGAGCCGGGCCGCCCGCCGAGGGCCCGCACATCGCCGGGACCGTGCTCCGCGTCGTCGTCGCCCTCGCCGCGGTGGCCGCCGCCGCGACGGCGGGCGGTCTGCTGGCCCGCAAGCTCGGCCAGCCCCCGGTCATCGGGGAGATCGCCACCGGTCTGCTGCTCGGGCCGTCGTTCCTGGCCGGGATCTTCCCCGGCTCGACCGAGCTGTTCTACCCGGAAACGGCGAAACCGCTCCTCGGCGTCCTGGCCCAGGTCGGGCTGATCCTCTTCATGTTCGCCGTCGGCTCCGAGTTCGACGCCTCCCAACTGCGGCGCAGCGGACGGGTCGTGGGCGCGGTCAGCCAGGGCAGCATGATCATCCCCTTCGTTCTCGGGGTGCTCTCCGCCGCTCTGGTCTACCGCGAGTTCGCCGGGGGCGGCATCGGCTTCGTCCCCTTCGCGATCTTCCTCGGTACGGCGATGAGCATCACCGCCTTCCCGGTCCTGGCCCGGATCGTCCAGGAGTCGGGCCTGTCCCGCCACCCGCTGGGCACCATGGCCATGACCTGCGCCGCCGCCTGCGACGTGATCGCCTGGTGCGCCCTGGCCACGGCCATGGCGGTGGCGACGGCGGGCAGCGTCTGGGGCGCGGGCGGCACGGTCCTGCTCGCCGCCGCGTTCGCCGCCGTCGTGCTGATCGCCGGCCGCCCCCTGGTGCGCGCGGCCGACCGGTGGGCGGACCGGGCCCGGGTGTCCTCCGCCGTCCGGCTGCTCGCCCTGCTGCTGCTCGCCTTCTCGCTGGCCTGGGTCACCGACCTGATGGGCGTCCACTCGATCTTCGGCGCGTTCCTGGCCGGGATGCTGGTCCCGCACCGTCCGGGCACCGCGCTCACCGCCGTACAGACCCGGCTCGACTCGGTGAACCGCAGGCTGCTGCTCCCGCTGTTCTTCGTCTCCGTCGGCATGACGGTCGACCTCACCGAGGTGACCGGTCACGCGGGCCTGCTCCTGGCCGGGACCGTCGCGGTCGTCACCGCCGTCGTGGGCAAGCTCGCCGGGACCGCCGTCACCGCCCGCACGGCCGGGCTGCCCTGGCGGATGTCGCTCGGGCTCGGCGTCCTGCTCAACGCCCGCGGCGTCACCGAGATCGTGGTCCTCCGCGCCGGACTCGACGCCGGGCTCATCAACCAGAACGCGTTCACCGTGCTCGTCGTGATGGCCGTACTGACCACGGTCATGACCGGGCCCGCGCTGCACCTGCTGAAACTCTCCCGCCCGTCCGGCGCCGCCCCGGCGGCCGACGACCCGGCCCCCGCACCCGCACCCACCCCCGCCCAGGAAAAGGAAATGGAACCGGCATGAACCTCGACCCTTCCGCACCCGTCTCCCTCGTCACCGGAGGCGCCGGCTTCATCGGCTCGCACGTGGCCCGCGAACTCCTCGCCGCCGGCCACCGGGTCGTCGTCCTCGACGACCTCAGCGGCGGTGAGCGCGCCAACGTCCCCGACGGCGCCGAGTTCCGGCACGGCAGCGTCTGCGACCCCGAGGTCGTCGACGCCGTCTTCGCCGCCCACCGCGTCGACTACGTCTTCCACCTCGCCGCGTACGCCGCCGAGGGGCTGAGCCACTTCATCAAGCGGTTCAACTACATGAACAACGTCGTCGGCAGCGTCAACCTGATCAACGCCGCCGTCAACGCCGGTACGGTCAAGTGCTTCGTCTTCACCTCGTCCATCGCGGTCTACGGCGCCAACCAGCTGCCGATGAGCGAGGACCTGGTGCCCGCGCCGGAGGACCCGTACGGCATCGCGAAGTTCTCCGTGGAGCAGGAACTCCGCGTCACCCACGAGATGTTCGGCCTGCCCTACATCGTCTTCCGGCCGCACAACGTCTACGGCGAGTACCAGAACATCGGTGACCGCTACCGCAACGTCATCGGCATCTTCATGAACCAGGCCCTGCGCGGCGAGGCGTTCACGGTCTTCGGCGACGGCGAACAGACCCGCGCCTTCAGCTACATCAAGGACGTGGCGCCCTCCATCGCCCGGTCCGTGGAGATCCCCGAGGCGTACAACGAGGTCTTCAACGTCGGCGGCGACCACGTCTACAGCGTCAACCGGATCGCCACCGCCGTCTGCGACGCCATGGGCGTGGAGCTGCGCGTCAACCACCTGCCCGAACGCAACGAGGTGCGCGACGCCTACGCCACCCACGAGAAGGCCCGCAAGGTCCTGGGCACCGGCGACCGGCACATCGGCCTGGAGGAGGGCATCGGCAGGATGGCCGCCTGGGTGAAGGAGGTCGGCCCGCAGGAGCCGTCGGTCTTCTCCGGCATCGAGGTGGTGCGGAACCTCCCGCCGTCCTGGCGGGCCGCGCTGGAGGAGCGCCGCGCCATCTGAGATGGCGGCGGACGCACGGGGAGGGCCCGGCCACCCGGCCGGGCCCTCCCCGCCGCTCAGACCGAGGCGGCCGGCTCCACCTTCACGATCCTGATCTTGCCGTTGGCCTCCGGCGCGATGGCGTGCACGGCCTCCACCTCCACGTCGAAGCCGGGAACGGCCTCCCGCACCGCCGCCGCGATCCGCTCCGCCACCCGGCTGGCCCCGGTCCCCGCAGCGAGGACCACCCGGACGGTCACCTGCGCCGGGCGCCGCTGCACCAGCTGCATCCGGGAGACCTCGGGGAAGCGCTGCACCGCGTACGTGAGGAAGTCGGCGTAGAACTCCCGCCCGTCCGGGCCCCGGAACCGGTCCTGGCTGCGCCCCTGCACCCGGAGCACCACCGGGGTGTGCCGCCCGCACCCGCAGTCGGCCGGGCCGACGGCCACCCGGTCACCGAGCCGGTAGCGGATCAGCGGCATCGCCTCGCTGTGCAGCCGGGTCACCAGGATCTCGCCCTCCGCCTCGCTGCTCCCGTCGGCGGGCACGACGGAACCGTCCTCCTGCTCCAGCTCCACCACGACGTCCGCGGCCCGCAGATGCAGGGAGCCGCGCCGGCAGGTGCGGGCGATCGTGAACACCTCGACGGAGGCGTACACCTCGTGGCAGCGCGCCCCCAGATGACCGAGGACCCGGGCCCGGGCGGTCGGCGTCAGCCGCTCACCGCCGAACAGCACCCGCCGCGCGCCCCGGTACCGCACGCCCCGCCGCTCCAGCTCCTCCACCACGGAGGCGATCACGTGCGGGAAGCCGACCAGGAAGGTCGGCCGGGCCGTGAGGAAGGCCTCGACCTGGTCGTCCAGCGTCGCGCTGGTGTCGATGTGGAACGTACGGAGCAGCCCGAACCGCTCCAGCGGGTGCCGCAGGAAGGGGTTGACCCGGAAGTAGGCCATCCGGTCCCACGGACGGAGGCCCGTCGCCAGCATGTCGTACAGATAGGACGCCCGCAGATAGCCCAGATCCCGCTCGGAGTTGCGGATCGTGATCGGGATGCCGGACGAGCCGCTGGTGGTGCCCGCCTTGGTGTTCGCCGGGGTGAAACCGGCCGCGAGCAGCTCCTCGGGGGGCCGCTCGTGGAACTCGGCCCGGTCCAGGACCGGCAGCGACGGCAGATCCTCCGGCCCCCGGAAGGCGGCCGCCGTCTCCGGTGCGATCAGCTCCCGGTAGCGCGGTACGTCGGCCTGCGCGTGCCGGACCAGCCGTACCAGCAGCCGCCGCCGCTCGGCGTCGAGGCGGTCCGGAGCGGCCCGTTCCAGCCGGTGGGTGCGGACCAGGCCGCGCAGGACGGGCACGAGCCGCATGACGGGCGAGACGGCTGACTTCACGGTGTTCTCCCCAGGGTCGGTACGCCGTGCCGGGGGCAGGCGGCGGGAGCGAAGGACCCGGCGCCCTCCGGCCGGACGTGGACGAGCGTGGGGCGGCGCCGGCGCAGCAGCGTCAGCACCGTCGCCCCGTCGAGCAGCCGGGCGTGGACCCGGGCGGTGTTGAGGTGCAGCTCCCCGCAGTCGGCGGGGACAGCGCCGAGGTGGCCGAGCCACGGCTCGTACCAGAGCGAACCGGGAGCGGGACGGGTGCGGGCGGCCGCCGCGAGGGCGAAGCGCTCCACCGCCTCCGCCCCAGCCGCCGGACCCGCCGGCTGCCCGGCCTCGCCGACCACGAGCGCGCCCCGCGCGGGCGTGGGGAGCGCGGTGACGGACCGTCCGGCCTCCGTGGCCTCCGCCGGGTCCACGGTCTCCGCCGTGTTCGCGAGCACCACCCGCCAGTCGGTGCCGTGCGCGCGCACGGGGTCGCGCAGCGCCGTGGCCACCTCGTACACTTCGCGGCCGCCGGTCCGGTGGCCGGCCAGCCGCAGCGCCTCGTACAGCTCCGCGACGTGTTCGGCGGCCGGGCGGCCGGGGTCGCGCCGGGCGAGCAGCGCCGAGCCGAGCGGCATCAGCAGATGGCGCCGCAGTTCGGCCTCCTCGCGGGTCAGCGGCGGCAGGGTGCCGGTCGCCGCGTACCGCTCCCGGTAGTACGGGACGGTGGCGACGGCCCGGCGCACGGCGCGTGCGTAACGGTGTCGGCCGCGCATCTCAGAGGACGGTGTTCTGGTCGTGGACGAGCAGCCAGTCCCCGTCGACGAGGGCGAAGACCAGCCCGAGGACCTGGCGCATCGTGTACGGCCTGCCGTCCCCGTCCAGGTCCCGGTAGTCGACGTCGAACACCGCGACCGCGGTGTCCCGGTGCAGCACGGTGCGGGTCCTCGTGGCCGTCATCGTCCAGTCGGGGTCGTCGAACCACTTCCGGTGGAAGGCGCGGATGGCGTCGGAGCCCGTGAGCGTCCCCCCGCCGGGGAGGACGATCGTCGCCTCGTGGTGGACGGTGGCCATGTAGGCCTCCAGGTCACGGGCGTCGATGGCCGCCAGGTGGTGGTCGAGTGCGGTGGTGAAGTCCATGGGTCTGCTTTCGGTCATGGGGTGTGCGGTCGGGGTCGAGGGGTGAACGGGGGGCGCGGAGAGGGCGGGAGAGGTCAGAAGGGGACGGCCACCGCGTGGCGGGGGACCGCCGTGGCGCCGAACGACTCCTTCAGCCGCCGCATGCCGGGGCCCAGCTCCACGGCGGGCACCCCGGTGGCGATCAGCCGGTCGATCTCCCGCAGATACAGGTCGAGATAGAGGTCCCGGCCGCCGTCGGAGCCGGTCACGGTGGTCAGCCAGCCGCCCGGGGCGTCCAGGACCAGGTCGAAGGAGACCGGCCGGCCGGAGCTCCTGTCGCGGTGGGCGAAGTACGAGGCGCCGGGCGAGTGGTTGAGCCGCTCGAAGTAGGCGGGCAGCAGGGGGACGACACGGCTCGGGCGGCCGGTGTGCTTCATCCGGGTCAGCTGGTCCAGCCGGCTGGCGTGCACCGGGTCGATCACGGGCACCGCCGACTCCACGACCAGCTCCGGGTCCCCGCCCACCCGCCGGTGCAGGGCCGACAGCCGGCGCCGCCTGCTCCGGGGCAGGTCCGCGAAGTACGCGTCCATGCTCTCCCAGCGGTTGTGCAGGACGGTGTTGGGGGCGGTGGCCCGCGCCCACCTCAACGGGCCACCCAGATGGGGGAGTTCGGAGGTGCCGGCGTCGAGGTGCACGATGCCCAGGCAGCGCGGGCCCAGCCGGCGGCGTACCTCCCGCTCGAAGGCGCGCGTGGCGGCCCGGCGCCCGGCGGTGTCCAGGCCGGGGGCGTACAGCCGCCCCGGGCTGAAGCTGTTGGGCACATGGACCTGGAACCAGCCGGGCACGGCCGCCCGGCCCGGCGGCCGGAACCGGAGCGCGAGCGGCCGGACGCCCAGCCGCCCGCAGAACGCCGCGACGGGTTCGCCCGCCTCCCGGACCAGACCGGCGAAGACCGGCCGGGGGCTTCCCCAGGCGGCCGCCTCCAGCAGCCCCGCCTCCCAGAGCACGCAGGCGCGGCGGTCCCCGACGAAGGCGTCCCAGCCCTCGGGCACCGGACCGTCACCGCCGGGTGTGAAGAGTTCAGCTCGCACGGCTCACGGCCTCCTGGAGGACGGGGTCGGATGCGGCGGGTACCCGTACGCACAAGGGGCGTTCACCCCGGTCGCGGTAGGCCTCCAGCGCGTCGGCGAGCACGGCCGGGCCGAAGACGTCGGCGAGGGTGTCCAGGCGGGGACCGTGTTCCGTGCCGAACAGCGCCCCGTAGATCTCCCGGAAGTCGGCCCGGGTCCGCCCGGCCCGTGGCGCGCCCGGGCCCGTGTGCGCCCTCAGCTGTTCGATGAGCAGGCCGACCGCGCCCCCGTCGGGCGGGTCGCCGGCCGCCGGCCAGTAGCGGTCCCGGCCGTGGGCCGTGAGCCAGGAGAGCGCATGGCCGATCCGCTCCTCCAGCAGGGCCGTGTCCGCACCGGGGTGACGGGCCGTGAGGTGGCGCCGTGCGGCCCCGGGCGCGCAGCCGTGCCCGTACAGCGCCCCCAGGACCGTACGCATCGGGGGCAGCGTGCCGTACCCGTCGGGCCGCTCGTCGGTCAGCAGCTCCCACAGGACGCGGGCCCGCCCGTCGCCGGACCCCGACGCCACGGACCGGGCGAACCGGTCGAACTCGTCGCAGGCGCCCAGGAACGCGGCCGGGCCGAAGCCCAGCCGCAGATCGGAGAGGCAGTTGCGGCGGGCGTACAGCCACAGCACCAGCGGGGCCGGGTGCACGGCGAGCAGATCGCGTACGTACGGGCCGCCGCCGCGCGAGCCGGAGATCTTGCCGCTGCCCCGCTCGGCGCGGACCAGCCCGTACGGGACGATCACCGGCTGCGGCGAGCCCAGATAGCCGTCGTACACCGGCCGGGTCCGGTCCATGGTGCTGCCCGCGCTGCAGTGGTCCTGGCCCGCCGGTTCGCAGTCGATGCCCTCATGGGCGACGCGCAGGGTCCAGTCCAGGGCCCAGGAGGGCTTGACGTGCGCCGGGTCGCGGGCGGTCAGTTCGGCCCCGCACGCCAGGCACCGGTAGCGCGCGGCCCGCCCGTCCAGGTGGTGGATCTCGGTGCTGTTGCGGCCGCACTGGAGGCAGTAGACGGAGAAGAGGTCCCGCCCGTCGTCCTTGCCGAGCAGCGCCGCCAGCCGCCGCGCGTCGCGCTGGTAGCGGCGCTGGATCGGGCGGTACGCACCGGACCGGTAGCGCTCGTACTGGTAGTGGGTCTGCCAGTCGCCGTCACCGTCCGGGGGCGTCCGTCCGTCGTCGTCGGCCTCCGCGGGCAGGATGCCCACCGCCCGCAGCTCGGCGAGGTAGGCGCGGCAGATGCGGGCGGCGCGCTCCCGGTGTGCGCCGAGCGGTCGCTCCCCGTGGCCCGCCAGCTCCGGCTCCCGCGCGGCCTGGCCCGCCCGTACGGGGTCGTAGTCGTCGAAGCTGAGCAGGATCGCGGAGCGGCGGCCCATCCGGCGCAGGGCCCGGTGGACCAGGTGGGCGCAGACGGTGTCCCGGAAGTTCCCGACGTGGAAGTAGCCGCTCGGGGACATGCTCGTCTGGATCAGGATGCGGTGGTGGGGCGGATGGCGTTCGGCGAGCCGGTGCGCGTAGTCCAGGGCCCAGTGCGGCGCGGTGCGGTCCTGGGCGTGCAGCGCGGGCGGCGGCGGCCCGCCGGAGGGCGCCTCCTCCGGCTCCGCCGGGCCCTGCTTCCGCGCACGTGGTCTCCTTGGCATGGCGGGAGTACAGCGCGCGTTCCGATAAAGGCCCTATACGCCGGGGAGGGCGTCCCGGTCCGCTGCGGCCGGCGTCACAGCCAGCCGTTCTCCCTGGCCGTGCGCAGGGCGTCGATGCGGTTGCGGGCGCCGAGCTTGTTCACGATCGTCGTGAGGTAGTTGCGGACCGTCCCCACGGACAGGTTCGTGGCGGTGGCGATCTGTCCGGTCTCCGCCCCCGCCGCGACGAGCCCCAGCACCTCCACCTCCCGCCGGGTCAGCGGGTTGTCCCCGATCTCCCAGGCGGACATGGCCAGTTCGGGGTCGATGACCCGGCGGCCCGCGCCCACCCTGCGGACCCCCTCGACGAGTTCCTCCGGCGACGCGTGCTTCGGCAGGAAGCCGCTCACCTGCGCGTCCAGCGCCCGCCACAGCTGGCCGGGCAGGGCGGCCCCGGTGAGGATCAGCGTCCGGCAGCCGGGCACCTGGTCCCGCAGCAGACCGGCGGCGGTGATGCCGTCCATCCCCGGCATGTCGATGTCGAGCACCGCCGTGTCCGCCTCCGTCCGGATCACCGCGGGCACCACGTCGCTGCCGCGCCCGACCTGGGCGACCACCTCCATGTCCTCCTCCATCTCCAGGAGCGCGGCCAGCGCCACCCGGATCATGTGCATGTCCTCGGCCAGCACGATCCTCTGCATGGGTACCCCCGTTGTCCGTCCAGGCCCTCCCGGTGGGCGGGCCGTTGCGACTCCGGCGCCCTGTGTACCACCGGGGAGGGCACGGGCGGCGGGGCTCGTATAGCCGAGTGATAGCGGGGCCGGTGAAGCTCTGCCACCACCACTGGAGGCAGCATCTCCCGGAAGGGGACGACATGGCGCAGGCCCTGCACGTACCGTCCGCACCGGCGGCGGAGGACGCCGGTACCGCCGAGGCCGACGCCCTCCGGCGGCGCATCGCCGTACGGGAACGGGTGCGCTTCGCCCGCGATCTGCACGACCTGCTCGGCCCGCGGCTCCTGGCGATCACCCTCCAGTGCGAGCTGGCCCTGCGCCTGATGGACCGCACACCGGAGTCGGCCCGCACCCGGCTGGCCGAGGCGCTCTCCGGGATGCGGGAGATCCAGCAGGAGGCCCGGCGGGTGGCGCACGGCTACCACTGCCTCTCCCTCGACACGGAGGTCGATGCCGTCCGCGGCCTGCTGGAGGCGGCCGGTGTCCGTGCCGAGGCGGAACCGGGACCGGCGGGCGTCGCGCTGCCCCCGCTCCTCCAGACGGTCCTGGCCACGATCGTCCGGGAGGCGTCCGCCAACGTGCTGCGGCACAGCCGTGCCCGTGTCTGCCGGATAGCGGTGGACGCACCCCCGGGAGAGGTGGTGCTGACCGTGACGAACGACGGGGCACGCGAGCCGGGACGGCCAGACCCGAGCGCGCGGGAAGGGGATTGCGGGCGCTCAGGGGAGGGCGGGGAACGCGAGGAGGGCGGCGGGGGCGGTACCGGCGGACCGGCGGTGGGCCCGGGACTGGGGCTGCGCAGCCTCGCCGAGCGGATCGCCGCCGTCGGCGGTGTGCTGGCCCACGGCCCGTATCCTTCCGGGCACTACACGCTGACGGCCCGCTTCCCCTTCCCCGGCCCCGCGCCGGACGGTCCGGTGGTGTCGCTGCCCGTGTAGCCTCCGCCCCGCCGAGTCAGCGTGAGAAAGGCCGTCGCCCGTGCCGCACACCGAGCCGTCCCCGCCCCTGACCGGCCGACCTTCCGACCGGGAGAAGCGGAAGGAGCGGGAGAAGTGGGCGGGGGCCGTCGCCCGGCTCACCGCTCCCGGCGCCCCTTTCGCCGTGGTGCTGGGGGAGCGGGGAACCCCGGAGTACGCCGACGGGCCGCGCACGCTGCGGGAGTTCGTGGAGACGACCTGGGCCTACGGGGACGCCGTCTTTCTCGTCGACGGTGAACGGCGGTGGTCGTACGGGGAGTTCTTCGCCGCCGCCTCCGCGTTGGCCGTCCGGCTGACCGAGCGGTACGGGCTGCGCCCCGGGGACCGGGCCGTCGTGGGGACGCGGAGCCTTCCGGAGTGGCAGATCGCCTTCTGGGGCGCCCAGTTGGCCGGGATCGTCGCCGTGCCGCTCGACGGGCGGGAGGACGGGGACGCGCTCGGGGCCGTACTCGACGACTGTGCGCCCGGGGTGCTGCTCGTCGACGGGGAGTGGCTGGAGCGGGCGGGGGAGTGGGCGGCCCGGCGGGACGGGGTGCGGGTGGTGCTGTTCCGGGAGGGCCGGGCGGAGGGGCGGCTTCCGGGCGGTGCGGCCGTCGAGCGGTACGCGGACTTTCCCGCGCCCGATCCGTGGGCCGCGCCCCCGGCCGTCGAGCCGCGGCCGGAGGACGACTCCGTGATCCTCTACGGGGGCGGTGCCCGGGGGGCCGTGACCACCCATCTCGCCCAGGCCGGGGCCGCGCTCGATGCCCGCTACCGGGCTGCCGCCGCCGCGCTGGCGCGGGGAGCCGTTCCGGGGCTGGGGCCCGTCCCGGAGACCCCGGTGGCGTTTCCGTTCTCCCACCCCGTCGCCCTGGCCGCCGTCTACGGGGCGATGGCCGCGGGCGGCTCCGTCGTGGCGGCGGAGGCGGAGGGCGGTGGGGGCGTCCCGTACGAGCTGGAGCCCACCCCCGTAACGGAGTTCCGGGTCACCGGCCCCTCCGGCGAGCCGGTCCCCGAGGGTGGACCGGGCCGCCTGTGGGTGCGCGGCCAGTCGGCCCCCCGTGGCCACTGGCGGGACCCGGGGGCCACCGCCGAGGCGTTCGACGGCGGCTGGTTCCGTACGGGTGATCTCGCCGTGCGGCACGGAGGAGGCGTCACCGTCGTCGGCCGGGCGGGGGAGTGAGCGCCGGAGCGGGCCGGGGCACGTCAGGGGCCGGGCGGGTCAGGGGCCGGGCAGGGCCGGGCGCGGCCGGGGAACGGGCAGGTCGGGAGCCTGGTGGGTCAGGGGCGCGGCCGGGGACCGGGCAGGTCGGGAGCCGGGTGGGTCAGGGGTGCGGTCAGGGACCGGAGAGGCCGGGGGTGCGGTCGGGAGCCGGGCGGGTCAGGGGCGGGTGACGCGGATGCGGTAGTTCCCGTTCCCGTCCTCGTCCAGTACGGATATCCGTACGCCGTTCGCCCGGTCCGTGAAGGTCTGGCCGGGGCGGAACGGGGCGTCCGACAGCTCCGCGTGGACGTTGGGGCGGCGGGTGCAGCCGCCGCTGTCCTCGGTGGCGTCGGCGACGGAGACCGGGCCCTGGCCGGTGTCCACGTCCGAGCTGACCTTGTAGATCAGCACCCCGGGGCGGCAGACCGCCTCGTCGTTGCCCCCCTCCGTACGGACCTCCACGGCATAGCCGGACTGGGCGCTCAGCGGGACGAAGGCGAGCTTCGTGCCGCCCGCCGTGGCCAGCGGGCCGAGGGTGTGTTCGCTGACGCCGGGCTGGGAGGCGCAGCTGATCTGCTCGTTGTCGAGCCAGCCGAGCTTCCACTTGTGCCAGCCCAGGAAGTCGTTGTTGGCGCCCCAGTCCTCGGACATGATGTCCCAGTGCCCGACGGAGCCGCCGCCCTCCATCGTGTAGAGGTCGGGCAGGCCGAAGACATGGCCGTTCTCGTGCGGCAGGACGCGGTAGCCCGTCTGCGCGTACGACCCCGAGCCGTCGTCCTGCCGGCTGTAGACGAAGGACGTGTTGGCCAGCGGTACGCCGTCCGCCTCCGGGGCGTCCCCGTTGCCGGAGAAGGTCACCGAGAGCACGGTGTCCAGGGCGGAGGGGCCCGCGTTGGGCGTGACCAGCACGTTGACCAGGTCGTACGTGGAGAAGTCCACCTGCGGGTCGGCCGCGGCGACGATGTCCTCGACCAGCTGCCGGTAGCCCGGTTCGAACGGGGAGCCGCGCTCGATCCCGTACTCCGCGAAGGGCAGCGGCATCCGCAGCCACTCCTTGACGGGGGCCTCGGGGCGGTAGTCGAGGCGGCCGTAGGAGCTGGTCGTGAACCAGTCGGAGGTCTGCGGGAAGAACTCCGCGAGCCGGTCCTCCGCCGGTTCCGTCGCCTCCGCGTCCGGGAAGTCGATCATCAGGTTGAGCGCCCTGATCTCGCCGGTGGAGCGGGCGTAGCCGGGAGGTGTCGGCATGCCCAGTGACATCTGGACGCCCATGGCGGTGGCGATCCGGCACGGGGCGACCGCGGAGTCCTCGGTGGTGGCGGCAGGGCCCGCCGCGGCCCGGCCGGTGCCGGGGAGGGTGGTGCTCGCCGATGCCATGGCCGCTATGACCAGGGCGGTCACCCCGGCCAGGGCGACGGGGCGGCGGTGACTGCGTATCCGGTGGCGGGGCTGCTGCATAGAGGCGCCTTCGGGGTCCGCGGCAGCCGGCCGACCCTGACTGCGCTCTGGCGATCAGCCTCTGCCGGGCGGTCCCGGGGCGCTCGCTGGGTGCGCCGATCGGTGGGTTTTCGCCTCCGGGTGATGTGACTCAGGTCACGTCGAGGGGTGGAAATAAGCGGGGAGCTGTTCCCCGTTTGCACCCGTGTCCCCCTGAAGCGGGGAGATGGTCCCCGGTTACGGATGGGGGTCGTCCAGCTACACATCGTCCAGCTGTCCATCGTCCCGCCGCGCATCGTCCCGACGGAGAGAGAGGGGAGGCCGCAGTCGTGGAGACCGTCGCCGACACCACCACCGCACAGGCGGCATCCCCGCGCCGTACGCCGAGGCCGCGGGCCGACGCGCTGCGCAACCGCGAGCGGATCATCGCGGCCGCCCGCGAGCTGTTCGTCGAGTCCGGGCCGGACGTGCCGCTCGACGACGTCGCTCGCCGCGCGGGCGTCGGCAACGCCACGCTCTACCGGAACTTCCCCGACCGCGCGGCCCTGACCCATGAGGTCGTGCTCGCGGTCACCTCCCGGACCACCCGGAGGGCCGAGGAGGCCGTCGCCGCGGAGGCCGACCCGTTCGCCGCGCTCAGCCGCTTCGTGCACGCGGCCGCCGACGAACGGATCGGCGCCCTGTGCCCGATGCTCTCCGGCGTCTTCGACCGGGACCACCCCGATCTGCTCGCCGAGCGCGACCGTCTCGAAGAGGCCGTCGAAGGGCTCGTGGCGCGCGCCCAGTCCGCGGGGCGGCTGCGCACCGACATCGCCGTCGGTGACGTGCTCGTCGCCCTCTCCCAGCTCACCCGGCCGCTGCCCGGCATCGCCTGCCTGGACATCGACCGCTTCACCCACCGCCATCTGCAGCTGTTCCTGGACGGGCTGGAGGCCCCGGCCCGCTCGGAGCTGCCCGGATCGGCGGCGACCCTGGAGAACCTGAGGCGCCGCGACTGACGCCCGCCCCGGTTCCGTACCTCGCAGTCCGTACCTCATGGCCCATAGCCCATAGCCCCGTAGCCCATACATAGCCCATGGCCCGCAGTCCGTAAGTCGCGGGCCGCAGGGCTCGCTTCCCACGTCACTTCCCCGTCCTTTCACGCACGCGTCCGTCGCTCACGCCGATGCCCGGCGCTCCCGTCAGTCCCTAGGTGGCTACTCCCATGTCGAAAACCGCTGACACCCCGCTGCCCGAGGCAGCCGAACCGCTGTCCACGGCAGCCGAACCCCGGATCCCCGATCCCGGCCGCTGGAAGGCGCTGGCCTTCATAGCGCTCGCCCAGCTGATGGTCGTGCTCGACGCGACCATCGTGAACATCGCCCTGCCCTCCGCCCAGACCGACCTCGGCATCTCCGAGGGCAACAAGCAGTGGGTCATCACCGCCTACGCCCTCGCCTTCGGCGGTCTGCTCCTCTTCGGCGGCCGGATCGCCGACCTGCGGGGGCGCAAGCGCACCTTCGTCGTCGGGCTGGTCGGCTTCGCCCTGGCCTCCGCGCTCGGCGGGGCCGCCCAGAACGAGGCGATGATGTTCGGCTCCCGGGCCCTCCAGGGTGTCTTCGGCGCCCTGCTCGCCCCGGCCGCCCTCTCCCTGCTCGCCGTGATGTTCACCGACGCCAAGGAGCGCGCCAAGGCCTTCGGCATCTACGGGGCCATCGCCGGTGGCGGTGGCGCGGTCGGGCTGATCCTCGGCGGTTTCCTCACCGAGTACCTGAACTGGCGCTGGACGTTCTTCGTCAACATCCCGTTCGCCGTGATCGCCGCCGCGGGCGCGTACTTCGTCATCCGCGAGCCGTCCGGGGCCCGTAACCGCTCGCCGCTCGACATCCCCGGCGTCGTCCTCTCCACCCTCGGTCTGGTCGCCCTGGTCTACGGCTTCACCCGCGCCGAGTCGGCCGGCTGGTCCGACGGGCTGACCGTCGGCATGTTCGCCGCCGCCGCCGCCCTGCTGCTGGCCTTCGTCGTGACCGAGTCGCGCGTACGGTCGCCGCTGCTGCCGCTGCGCGTCCTGACCGAGCGCAACCGCGGCGGGGTCTACCTCTCGCTGGGGCTCGCGATCATCGCGATGTTCGGGCTGTTCCTCTTCCTGACGTACTACCTGCAGATCGTGAAGGGCTACTCCCCGGTCCGCACCGGCTTCGCCTTCCTCCCGATGATCGCGGGCATGATCACCGGCTCCACCCAGATCGGCACCCGGCTGATGACCCGGGTCCCGCCCCGGCTGCTGATGGGCCCCGGCTTCCTGGTCGCCGCCGTCGGCATGCTGCTCCTCACCCAGCTGGACCTGGACACCAGCTACGCGGCCGTCATCCTGCCCGGCATGCTGCTGCTCGGCCTCGGCATGGGTACGGCGTTCATGCCGGCCATGTCCCTGGCCACGCACGGCATCGAGCCGCGTGACGCGGGGGTCGCCTCCGCCATGGTCAACACCTCGCAGCAGGTCGGCGGCGCCATCGGCACCGCCCTGCTCAACACCATCGCGGCCGGCGCCACCACCGCGTACGTCGCCGACCACGCGGCCCGCGCCACGGACCCGAAGCTCCTGGAGCTCCAGGCCATGGTCAACGGCTTCGCCAGCGCGATCTGGTGGGCGGTCGGCATCCTGATCGCCGCCGCCGCGGTCGCCGCCGTACTGATCAACACCGGCCGCCCGGGAACGGGCGCGGGCGGCGGCGGTACGGGAGGTGCGTCCGGCGCGTCCCGCACGTCCGGCGCTTCGGACGGGAGCGCCGAGGGTTCCGAGGACGAGTTCCGGATTCCGGTCATCGCCCACTGACACCCTGCTTCGCCGGCCCTTTCGAGCCCGTCCGGCCCCTTCGGGCCCCTTCCGGCCCCGAGACCTGCCCTGGTTCCGCCGCTCAGCGGAGCCAGGGCAGGTCCGCGTCCGCGCCTTCCGGTTCGAGGCCGTGGGCGAGCACCCGCATGATGTCGCCGAGGCTGCGCACCTGCTCGGGCGTGAGCCGGTCGAAGAGCGCCTGGCGTACGGCGTCGACATGGCCCGGGGCCGAGCGGCCGAGCATCGCGTACCCCTCCTCCGTGAGCACCGCGTTCTGGCCGCGCTTGTCGGAGGGGCAGTCCTCGCGCCGCACCCAGCCGTTCTTCTCCAGCCGGGCCACGGCGTGCGAGAGCCGGGAGCGGGTGATCTTCGCGTTCCTGGCCAGCTCGGTCATCCGCATCCGGCGCCGGGGGGCCTGGGAGAGCTGGACGAGCAGTCCGTAATAGGTGTGGGGCATGCCCGCATCCCGCTGCAACTGGCGGTCGAGGTGGTCCTCCAGCAGCGTGGTGGCATGCAGATAGGCACGCCAGACGCGCTGCTCCTCATCGGTGAGCCAGCGGGTCGCGCTGGGGGATGCCGTGGTCATGTACTCCACTGTACGACCTTTTCTTGAAAGTTGAACTAGATAGGGCTAAGATCTCCGAAGGTAGGAACTTGAAGTCTCAAGAACCTCTCGGGAACCTCTCACATGCCTTCGGATCCATGATCAGATCCGATTCCAGTGTTCCGATTCCAGTGTCCAGTGGATGGGGAGACGCCATGACCGTCACCGCGGAGCGCATGCCCGCCCTCTACCTGTCGCACGGCGCCCCGCCGCTCGCCGACGACCCGGTCTGGCCCGGCCAGCTCGCCGCCTGGTCCGCCGATCTGCCCCGGCCCCGCGCGATCCTGATGGTCTCCGCCCACTGGGAGGAGGCCCCGCTCGCGCTCGGTGCCGTCGAGCCGGTCCCGCTGGTCTACGACTTCTGGGGATTCCCCGAGCACTACTACACCGTGCGCTACGACGCCCCCGGCGCCCCGGAGCTGGCCGACAGCGTGCGCAAGCTGTTGCGCGGAGCCGGGACGCCGGTCCAGGACATCCCCGACCGGGGGCTGGACCACGGAGCGTACGTACCGCTGGTGGAGATGTTCCCGGACGCCGGCATCCCCGTACTCCAGATCTCCATGCCGACGCTCGACCCGCAGAAGCTGATGGCCATCGGGCGCAAGCTCGCCCCGCTGCGCGACGAGGGCGTGCTGATCGTCGGCAGCGGCTTCTTCACCCACAACCTGGCCGCCCTGCGCCACCAGGGCGGCGGGGTCCCCGGCTGGTCGGCGGAGTTCGACGACTGGGGCGACCGCGCGCTGCGGGCCCAGGACATCGACGCCCTGCTCGACTTCGAGCACACGTCCCCCGCCGGAAAGCTGGCCCACCCGCGCACCGAGCACTTCGCCCCGCTCTTCGTGACGCTGGGCGCCGCCGAGGAGGAGCTGGACCGGGGGCGGAGCGTCATCGACGGCTTCTGGATGGGGCTGGCCAAGCGCTCGGTGCAGTTCGGCTGAGCCCGGCCCGGGAAGCTCCGGCTCCGGTCCGGGGGAGGCCGGCCCGGGGGAGGCGGACTCGCCCGGGACCGGTCGGGCCGCTTCCGGTCCCGCGGAAGCGGCCCCTCCCGGGCCCGGTGCGGTCCGGGCCGACGGGGCCGCGGGGTGCGGCGGCGGTCGGCCCGCCGGGGCGGCGGACGGAGGCCCGGGGTTCACCAGACGGGGGTGTTCAGCTCGGCCGCGCGCCCCGCGGCGATGAGCGCGGTCGCGTCCCCCACGTCCAGCGCCGTGTCGGCGAACTTGATCGTGTGGTCGTCACCGTGTGCCGCCGCCCGCTCGAACACCTCCTGCGGATCCCGCGGCCCGCTCCGGAGCTCCGCTACCGCCACCCCCTCGCGCGGCCCGTAGGCGGAGGTCACCGCGGCGCTCGCCGTCCAGGCCGCGTGCAGGCTCGGCACCCACAGCGAGTCGGGGAGCGCGGGCAGGGCGCGCAGGACCGCGTTGGGCGCGGTCGCCGCGTGGACCAGCATGATGGGCGAGGCGTGCCCGTGGGTCGCGTAACGGTGGGTGGCGGCCGTGATGAGCTCCTGGAGCGCGGTACGGACCGCCTCCGGCCCCTGGGGGAGCGCGCCGGGCCAGTCGGGAAAGGCGGTGAGCCGGCCGAGCCGGACCAGCATCTCGCCGTCCTGCTCCGCGATGAGCGGCACCCGTTCCAGGGCGTCGGCCGCGTCGGCGGGCCCGGCGAGGCGCTCCAGCGGGGGCAGGGGCTGGAAGCGGGCGGCCCAGTAAGCGAGGGCGTGGGCCAGTTCCCGTACGCGCGGGGCGGTCTCCTCGCCGTCCAGCAGCGTCAGTACGGAGTGGCCGACCCGGATCACCCCGTGGGTGGCACCGCCCGTGATGCCGGGCAGCAGCCGGGGCCACCACTCCGCGAGGACGGCACGCCACGGGAGGCTCTCGGTCTCCCGCTCGAAGAACACCGTCCAGTCGCCGACGCGGTCGATGTCGCCGAGGGCCTCGTGCCAGTTCCCGGAGGTCACCGGTTCGACGGAGCCCGGCATGTCCTCCAGCCGGGAGCGGTACTGGTCGAGCCAGCGGTGCACGGCCGGTGCCTGCCCGCGCCGCACCAGGGCCTCGACGGCCATGGGCGCGTGGTTGCTGAGCCAGCCGTCGCGCTCGGGCCCCGCCAGATGGATGCGCTCCAGGGCCTCGTCGAGGGTGCCCGAGGTGTCGTGGGCGTCCGGGGAGCCGTTGGAGCCGTTGGAACCTTTCGGGCCGGAGGTGCCCGAGGCATCGGATAAGGCGGAGGTGCCCGAGGTGCCGGGTGCCGGGCTCCGGCGCCCGTCCCCGTTCCGGTGGCCGTCCGCCGGGGTGACCGCGTGGTTGCGCTGGGTGTCCGTCATGGATCTCACGGTAGGCGCGCGGACGGCCCGGCGGATCGGGCTGAGGTCCCGGTCGGCGGAGGACGGACCTCCGCCTCGGGACCTAGGGCCTGCCGCCGAGGACCCCGGGTGTGACCCGGGCCGGGGGTGACGCGAGCAACCCCGAGGCGATACGGATCGTCTTCCTGGGTAGACGCGAGGTCGGAGCGGTTCGGGCGCTCCCGGGGGTTCCGCGGCCCCCGGAGGCCCGGACGCCGGGGTGATCCGGACGTGGCGTTCTGCCCCAAGGGTGTGGCATCCGGTGAGCGCCATCTCACCGGACCGGCTGTCACCGGCCCCGCCAGGGCCTCCGGTGCACCGGAGAAACCAGCCCTGACCTGGGCTTACGGGGGTACCCGCACGAGGCGTCCGCCGCTCGGCGCCGGACAGGGTACTGCATGATCGCGAAAATGAATGGGTGGCATGGGAATTCTGTCCGGATTCCAGTCGTTGTTTCCATCGGATGCAGGGCACCCGGAAGGGTGTCGCGACCTACTCAGCAAGGGAGCACGCATGGCAACCCGTGCCGTCGCCCGTCGTTCGTCCACCACCTCCGGTGGGACCGACCGGGCAAGCAGTGTTCGCGCCGTGGGCGGGGAGATCGCCGATCGCGACCTGGTCGGCATGTACCTGGACGAGATCGCTCGTACGCCGCTGCTCGACGCCGCCAAGGAAGTCGACCTCTCCCAGGCCATCGAGGCGGGCGTCTACGCCCAGCAGATCCTCGACGGCGAGGCCGAGAGCGAAGCCGGTGGTGCGACGCGTGAGGAGCTGGAGGCGCTGGTCGCCGATGGCGAGCGCGCCAAGGACATATTCATCCGTTCCAACCTCCGCCTCGTCGTTGCCGTGGCCCGGCGCTACCCGCGCGCGGGGCTGCCCCTGCTCGACCTGATCCAGGAGGGCAACGCGGGCCTGGTGCGCGCGGTCGAGAAGTTCGACTACGCGAAGGGCTTCAAGTTCTCCACGTACGCGACGTGGTGGATCCGCCAGGCCATCACCCGGTCCATAGCCGACCAGTCCCGCACGATCCGGCTCCCCGTCCACCTGGTGGAGGAGCTGGGCCGGATCCGCCGTGTCCAGCGCGAGTTCAACCGGGAGAACGGCCGCGATCCCGAGCACGAGGAGATCGCCGCCGAGCTGGACACCAACGCCGAGCGCGTGGGCAACGTCCTGGACTGGGCCCGCGACCCGGTCAGTCTCAACATGTCCGTCGACGACAACGGGGACACCCAGTTCGGCGACCTGCTGGAGGACACCTCCGCCGTCTCGCCCGAGCAGTCGGTGCTCTCGCTGCTGCGCAGCGAGGAGCTGGAGGACCTGATCGGCAAGCTCGACAACAGGACCGCCTCCATCATCAAGATGAGGTACGGCATCGAGGACGGCCGCGAGCGGACGCTGACCGAGGTCGGCAAGCAGCACGGCCTGACCCGGGAGCGGATCCGGCAGATAGAGAAGCACGCACTGCTCGAATTGAAGCGAATGGCACACGACACGGGCTTTGACGCTGTGGCGTGAGCGGATAACCCGCTAGCCTCCCCATCAAGCCGGTTCACCCCGGCCGACCGACCGGTTCTCCACCGGTCACCCCGACCGGCCCTCGCGGCCGGTCCCCGGAACTGAGTCCCGGCGCCCACCCCCCCCGGCGCCGGGGCTCATCCATGTCAGGGGTCCCACGCGCAGGGGCTGCCCTTCCCCGCCCCCCCCCGGTAGGCCTGCCAGGCAGTCAGCCGCACGCATCACGCACATCACCCGCATCACCCCGCACCGCACACATCACGTGCGCCGCACACACCACGCGCATCAAGGCGGCGTGCCCGCCGCCCGCATCACGCGGATGAACGGGGCGTGCCCGCCGCGCGAGGTCACCGGGGCGCTTTCGCCGCGCGGGTCAACCGGGCGCCCAGTCGCCCCAGGTGTTCCACCAGCTCCGGCGGCCCCTGCACCGTGAACTCGCAGTCCACCAGCGCCAGTCGCAGTGCCACCCACTCCAGCGAGTCCGTGCAGGAGGAGCGCAACCGGCAGGCGCTTCCGGTGTTCTCCCCGCCAGGGTTCTCCCTCTCCGGCCCGGACACCGGCTCCGGCCCGGACACCGGCTCCGGCCCGGACACCGGCTCCGGCCCGGCTGCCTCCGGCACCCCGAGCGTCGGAGGCAGCCGGGCCGCCACGAACTCCGCCGGAGCCGCGAACCACACATCCAGCCGCAACTCCGGCTGCCTGCCCGCCATCGACCGGGCGAAGTAGCGGGCCGCGTCCTCCGCCCCGCCCCCGTCCTCCCCGGGGAGCGGCCGGGGCGTGAACCGGGCGCCCGTCGCGAACGGTTCGGAGACCCGGTCCACCCGGAACGTCCGCCAGTCCTCCCGCAGCAGGTCGTACGCCACCAGGTACCAGCGCCGCCCCGTACTCACCAGCCGGTACGGCTCGACCTGCCGCTTCGTCTCCGTACCCTCGCCACTGCGGTACGCGAACCGCAGCCGCTCCTGTCCGGTGGCCGCCGCGGCGAGCGCCGTCAGGGTCCGCGGATCGATGGTGGACCCGTCGCCCCGGGCCAGCGGCACCGTGGCGTTCTGCAGGGACGAGACCCGGTGCCGCAACCGTGCGGGCAGCACCTGCTCCAGCTTCGCCAGCGCCCGTACGGAGGCCTCCTCGACGCCCTCGATGGCGTGCCCGGCGCCGGCCCGCAGCCCCACGGCGATGGCGACCGCCTCCTCGTCGTCCAGGACGAGCGGCGGCAGGGCGGCCCCCGCGACCAGCCGGTAGCCGCCGGCCGAGCCGCGCGAGGCCTCGACCGGATAGCCCAGTTCGCGCAGCCGGTCGATATCGCGGCGGATCGTGCGCGGAGTGACGTCGAGCCGCTCGGCCAGCTCCCCGCCGGGCCACTCGCGCGGGGTCTGGAGGAGCGACAGCAGTTTCAGCAGGCGTGCCGGGGTGGTGTCGGTCATGGGAACCAGGATGCGACCCCAACAGGACAGGATCAGACCTAAAGAAGATCTAGGTTCTCCCCATGTCTTCCTCCGCAGCGCTGCCGCACCCGGCAGCGAACTCCGCCCCCGCCCCCGCCGACCGGCGTCGCTGGTTCGCCCTCGCCATCGTGATGACCGCGGCCTTCATGGACCTGGTCGACGTCACGATCGTCAACATCGCGATCCCCAGCATCACCCGGGACACCGGGGCCTCCGTCTCCGCGATCCAGTGGATCACCGCCGGTTACGCCCTCGCGTTCGCCGCCGGACTGATCACGGGCGGACGGCTCGGCGACATCTACGGGCGCAAGCGGCTCTTCCTCATCGGCATCGCCGGGTTCACGGTCGCCTCGGCCCTCTGCGGTCTCGCGCCCAACTCGGACGTACTCGTCGCCGCCCGCATCCTGCAGGGCGCGACGGCGGCGCTGATGGTGCCCCAGGTCCTCTCGATCGTGCACGCCACCTTCCCGGCGCACGAGCGCGGCAAGGTCTTCGGCCTCTTCGGCGCGGTCGTCGGCCTCGGCGCGGTCTCCGGGCCGCTGCTGGGCGCGCTGCTGACCGAGTGGAACCTCTTCGGCCTCGGATGGCGACCGATCTTCCTGATCAACCTGCCCGTCGGCATCGCGGGGCTGGTCCTCGGCGCGAAGTTCATCACCGAGTCCAAGGCGCCCCGGGCCATGCGGCTGGACCTCGTCGGCGTCGGCCTGGTCACGCTCGCGATGCTGATGCTCATCTACCCGCTCACCCGCGGACACGAACTGGACTGGCCGCGGTGGGGCCACTTCTCGATGGCCGGCAGCCTCTTCGTCTTCGCCCTTCTCGTACGGCACCAGCGGCAGAAGGCGGTCATCGACGGCTCACCGCTGATCGAACTGTCCCTGTTCCGGGTCAAGAGCTTCGCCGCGGGCATCGCCGTGCAGCTCACCTTCGGCGTCGGCCTCGGCATCTTCTTCCTGGTCTGGACCCTCTACATGCAGATGGGGCTGGGCTGGAGCGTGCTGCGGGCCGGTACGACGGGCATCCCGTTCTCCGTCGCCGTCTCGGTGGCCGCCGGGATCTCCGTACAGAAGCTGGTGCCCCGCTTCGGCCGCAAGGTCCTCCAGGCGGGCGCGCTCCTGATGGTCGCCGGGCTGCTGGTCTACCTCTGGGAGGCCGAGCACTACGGCATGGCCATCACCTCCTGGCAGATGGCGGTCCCGCTGGTCGTCATGGGGGTCGGGATGGGGCTGATCGTGGCCCCGCTGACCGACGCGATCCTCTCCGAAGTGCCCAAGGAGCACGCCGGTTCGGCGTCCGGTCTGATCAACACCGTGCAGCAGATGGGCACCGCGCTCGGCCTCGGTCTGGTCTCGGTGGTCTTCTTCGGCGCGATCGGCGACCGGCTGGCACCGCAGGAGATCGGCCCGGCCTTCGTGGACGCGTTCCAGCAGTCGCTGTGGTGGGTGGCCGGAGTGCTCTCGGTGATCTTCCTGCTGATGTTCGCCCTGCCGGCCCGGCCGAAGGCCCACGTGGAGGGCGAGGCCGCGGCGCCCGACGACACCCCGCTCACGGCGGAACCGGTCCTGAAGGTCTGAGCGGCGTCCGGGGTGATGGCGGGGCGGTCCGGTGGCGGGGGCGGCCGGTCGTCCGGACCGGCAGCCGGGCCGGTCCGCGTCCGGGGCCGGTGGCGGCTCCCTTCATCGGGGCCCGCCCCGGTCCGGGACCCGTCCCGGGTCAGCAGATTCCGGTGCGGCTCTCCATCGCCGCGCGGGCGGTCTCCTCGTCCTCGTACACCTCGCACATGTGGCGGCCGTCGGGGGTCGCCGTGTGCTCGACCTCCCACAGGCTCGTCTCGCTGCCGTCCAGCAGCAGGAACGCGTGCTCGTAGAGCGTGAACCCGGCCTTCTGGCCGTCGACTTCGCACTGACGCCCGAAGACCTGGGTGATGTGGTGGGCGAAGGCGGCCCGGAGCAGCCGGGCCTTCTCCTCGCCCGGGCGGTCCCCGTTCTCCGCGCGGCGCAGCACCCGGCGGGCGTGGTCGGCGGAGTTGTCGGGGGCGTACGTCCGGGGTGCCGGGACCGGGGGAGCGGACATCAGGACCGTCAGGGTCTCCATGTCCCCCCGGCCCGCCTCCTCGCCGAAGGCGGGGGCGTCCGAGAGGCTCCCGGCCAGCCGGGCGGCGGCGATGTGGGCGTCGCCCTCGTCGGCGTACAACTCGTGGCGCCGGGGCTCCCGCTCGTCGCGGCCGCAGCTGTGCACCAGCTCCCACAGGGTCAGATCGGAGCCGTCGGTCAGAAGGAAGGTGTGACGGTAGGTCTCCCGGTGCAGGACGGGGCTGTGGTGCGAGGAGTGCAGTGAACTGCTGTGCGCCAGCGCCGAACCGAGCAGGTCGACCGTGCTGTCGGGAAGGTCGAAAGAGTTGAGGGCGCGTCGCAGGAGTCGGTCGAGGTGTTGCTCGGTTGTCTCATACGGATCGCTCAAGGTGCTGTCTCCAGGCCGTCGCCGCGTGTTACTTGGTGCGTGCTTAACGTAGTCCCTGGGTCTGACATCGTGACCGGGGTTCGTAAAAACGTAAGGCGTACGAGATAAGTTCCCCGTCTGTTCCCGGTGCATTTCGGGCGGTTGCGGGTGAACTCCCCTGCCACAGTTGCGAGTCGAGCGCCCGCGCGCCCCTCCCCGGACCGCCGCGCGCCCCCGCCGAGGGGGTTCGATGGCGCGGGGTCGGGGAGTGGGGCCCTGGTGCGGCGGGGTCTGGCCTCAGGCGCCGGCGCTCAGGCCAGGGCCACCCCCGGCCCCGCCTCCGGTCCCGTTCCTGGCCCTGGCCCCGTCCCCGGTCCCGTTCCCGGCCCGTAGAGGTCGGTGTAGGCGAGGAAGGTGCCGCCGGGCCCCTGGGCGCTCCGGGCGGCGCGTACGGCCTTCACGATCGCGCGGGCCAGTACGTCGGCGCCCGCCGCGAGGATCTCGTTGACCGCGGCCGGATTCTCCGACTCCACCGCCACCCGGCCCGTGGCGAGCGCGAACACGGTGTCCCCGTCGGTCAGCAGATGGACCGGGCGCACCGCACGGGCCATGCCGTCGTGGGCGGTACCCGCCAGCTTCTGCGCCTGGGCCCGGACGAGCGCCGCGTCCGTCGCGACCACCGCGATCGTGGTGTTGAACGGCGGGACCCCGCCGGCGGCCGCCTCCGTCGCCTCCCGGGCCTGCTCCAGCCGCCGCACCGCCGCCGCATGGGTCGCGGCCGCCGGGAACGCGGGCGGCTCCTCGGCCCCGTACTCCCCGTACAGCACTCCGGTACGGGGATCGAGCACCGAGCCCGCCGCGTTCACCGCGACCAGGGCGGCGACGGTGACCCCGGAGGGGAGCCGCACGCTCGCCGTGCCGATGCCGCCCTTCAGCTGCCCGGCCACCGCACCCGTGCCCGCGCCCACGCTCCCCTCGGCCACCGCCGCCCCCGGACCGGAGGCGGCGGCGGCCTCCACGGCGGAGCGGCCGGTCGACGCGTCGGGGCGGGCCCGCCAGGCGCCGCCCCGGCCGAGGTCGAAGAGGGCCGCCGCCGGAACGACCGGCACCACCTGTCCGGGCTCCGCGCCGACCCGGACGCCCCGGCCCTGCTCCTCCAGCCAGGCCACCACCCCGGACGCGGCGTCGAGGCCGTACGCGCTGCCGCCCGTGAGGACCACCGCGTCGACCCGCTGCACCAGGTTGCGCGGGTCCAGCGCGTCCGTCTCCCGGGTCCCCGGCCCGCCGCCCCGCACGTCCACGGCGGCCACCGCCCCGCCCTCCGGCGCCAGCACCACGGTCGTCCCGCTCAACGCCCCGGCCCCTGCCACCTCCGCATGCCCGACCCGAATCCCGGCCACGTCGGTCAACGCATCCCGCACCGAACCACCCGGCGCACCCTCCGCCGAGCCGCTCCGCGCACCCTCCGCCGAGGAGTCCAGGGCATCCGATGAGCTGAGGGCGCCCGGGGCGTCCGGCGACAGCGGCTGTGGTTCCTCGGCGGTCATGGCGCGCTCCTCGGTTCGGCGCCCGCGACAGGCGCAGCCTCGTACCCACGCCCCGAACGTACCGCCGCCCCTGCGCCTGCCCCCACTCCAGCCTCCCCACCACCCTCCTGGGGGCCTCCCCCCCCGCCCCTCCCCACCCACCCCCGCGCCCCCTGCCCCCTGCCCCCGCCCCGCGCCCGCACCCCCACCCCGCCCCCGCCTCCTGCATCTGTCCGGGCGACCCCCTCACCCCCGTATCGCCTAAAACGGAACCAAGTGCAGTAAATCGCCCTACGGTGGCCGAGTGACCGAGCCGCCAGAGCCCCCTGCACCCCGCGCAACCCCCACCGCCCCGGCCACCCCCGCCCAGGCCCCCGCCTCCGCCGAGCCGCCACCCTCCGGTGGTTCCGAGGCCGGTGGTGCCGAGACCGGTGGTTCCGAGGCCGGTGGTGCGTCCCGTACCGCGGCCGGCCTCCGGTCGGTCACCGTCCGGGCGAGTCTGGCCGGGGCCGTGGTGTCAGGCCTGCTGATCCTCGCGATCGTGCTCGGCAGCCGCATGCTGCGGAACTTCGACTCGGCGCTCCTCCCGTACGCCGTCGCCACCGTCTTCCTCGCCTTTGGCGTCGCCTACCGCTACACCGTCTGGATCTCCGCCCCCGGCGCCCGGCGCCTCTTCCGGCAGGGGTGGCGCAGCCTCTTCTCGTACGAGAACTTCCGCAGGGCCCCCACCGCCCTGCCGAGGATGATCGCCACCTACCTCGGCTTCCAGAAGTTCCTCGGCGCCCGGTCCCACGCCCGCTGGGCCGCCCACCAGCTGATCTTCTGGGGCTGCGTCCTCGCCGCGCTGATCACCTTCCCGCTCACCTGGGGCTGGTTCACCTTCACCTCGGGCAACGGGTCGGGGCCCGGCTACGAGATGCGGATCTGGGGCTTCAAGATCCTCGGATTCGACTCGCTCTCCCTTCTCGGCTGGTTGATGTTCCACGGCCTCGACATCGCCGCCGTGCTCGTCATCCCCGGCGCCTCGTACTTCCTCTGGCGCCGGATGAAGGACCGCGGCGCCTCCACCGGCCAGCGCTTCGCCTACGACCTGGTGCCGCTGATCGCGCTGATCGTCATCTCCGTGACCGGACTGCTGCTCACCTTCTCGTCGATCTTCCTGCACGGCGGCGGTTACCAGTTCCTGGCGATCCTCCACATGGCCTCGGTCGTCTTCACGCTCATCTACATCCCGTTCGGGAAGTTCTTCCACATCGTCCAGCGCCCGGCCGCGGTCGGTATGCAGCTGTTCAAGTACACCGGCCGCCAGGACGACAAGGTCTTCGCCTGCCGGCGCTGCGAAGAGCCCATCGACACCGGCCCGTACGTCGAGAACCTGCGCGGAACCATGCGGGACCTGAGCCTCGACTTCGACGCCTGGGCCGAGTACTGCCCGCGCTGCAAGCGGGTGCTGCGCGGCAGCGCCTATCTCTCCCATGTGAAGAAGGGCTTCAAGTGACCGCGGAACCGCGAGCCGCCGCCGACCGCCGCACCTTCATCCCGCTCGACCCCTCCCTCGCACCGCCCGGCACCCGCGCCTTCCGGGACGCGGGCGGTATCCCGGCCGACCGGTGGCACGCCGACCAGAACGGCGAGACGCTCGTCCCCACCCACTGCTGCTTCTGCGGTGTGCAGTGCGGGATGTATCTGCGCGTGGACCACTGCGGCAAGGTCTTCGGCGTCGAACCCCGCAACCACGACATCAACCGGATGCGGCTCTGCCCCAAGGGCATCAACGCCTACCAGCAGGTCAACCACCCCGACCGGCTCACCGCCCCGCTCATGCGCCGCTCCCGCGACGAGGAGTTCCGCGAGGTCTCCTGGGAGGAGGCGCTCGACTTCACCGTCTCCGAGATCAGGCGCATCCAGCAGACCTACGGCAACGACGCCTTCGGGCTCCTCGGCGGCGCCAGCCTCTTCTCCGAGAAGACGTATCTGGTGGGCAAGTTCGCCCGGGTCGCCCTCAAGTCCCGGCACGTCGACTACAACGGCCGCCTCTGCATGGTCAGCGCGGCCGGTGCCAACAAGCTCGCCTTCGGCATCGACCGGGCCGGCAACCCCTTCTCCGACATCCTCCTCACGGACTGCCTGCTCATCGCCGGTTCCAATGTGGGCGAGTGCTTCCCCGTGATGACCCAGTACGTCTGGGGAGCCCGGGACCGCGGGGCGAGCCTCATCGTCGTCGACCCGCGCGAGACCGCCATCGCCCGGACCGCCGACATCCACGTCGCCCTCAAGCCCGGCACCGACTCGGCCTTCTTCACCTCCGTACTGAACGTCGTCATCGCCGAAGGGCTCACCGACGAGAACTACCTCGCCGCCCACGCCACCGGCTGGGAGGAGGTCAAGGCCAAGGCAGCCGAGTACCCGCCCTCCCGAGCCGCCGCCATCTGCGGCATCCCCGCCGAGCAGATCGTCCAGGTCGCCCGCGCCTTCGCCCGTGCTCCGAGGGCCATGGCCTGGCACGCCCGTGGCATCGAGCACCACTCGCAGGGCGTCGAGAACTGCCTCTCCGTGATCAACCTGTGCGCCGCCACCGGCCACATCGGCAAACCCGGTGCCGGATACGGGACCATCACCGGCCAGGGCAACGGGCAGGGCGGCCGCGAACACGGCCAGAAGTCCGACCTCCTCCCGGGCGGACGCTCCATCACCAACCCCGAGCACCGCCGTCAGATCTGCGAGATCTGGGGCATCGAGGAGTCCGAACTCCCGCCCGCCGGAACCTCCATGATGGAGATGGTCTGGCAGATGCGGCGCCGCGAGATCCGCGGCCTGATCGGCATCTGCAACAACCCCTTCGTCTCCCTCCCCAACTACGGGGTGGTCAAGGAGGGGTACGACGCCACCGAGTTCCACGCCCAGTTCGACTTCTTCCTCTCCGAGACCGCCGCCAACGCCCACGTCGTCCTCCCCGTCACCACCTGGGCCGAGGACGAAGGGGTGATGGCCAACGCCGAGGCCCGGGTGGTCAAGCACAACAAGGCCCAGGACCCGCCCCCCGGCGTCCGTACCGACACCTGGGTCATGTGCGAACTCGCCCGCCGCCTCGGCGCCGGCGACAAGTTCGACTTCTCCGACTCCCGGTCCGTCTTCGAGGAACTGCGCACCGCCTCCGCCGGAACCGTCAACGACTACTACGGCATCACCTACGAGCGCCTGGAGGAGACCGGCGGCATCGCCTGGCCCTGCCCCACCACCGACCACCCCGGCACCCCGCGCCTCTTCGAGGACGGGAGGACCTACCACCCCGACGGGAAGATCCACCTCCAGGTCGTCGAGTGGCACCCGCCGATGGACCCGTACGACGACGAGTTCCCCATGTCGCTCACCACCGGCCGGACCGTCGCCCACTTCCTCTCCGGCAACCAGACCCGCAGGCTCGGCGCCCTCGTGGAGCAGACCCCGCGCCCCTGGGCCGAGATCCACCCCTCCCACGGCTTCCGCAACGGCGAGCCCGTACGGATCGTGACCCGGCGCGGCAGCGAGGTCTTCCCCGCCCTGGTCACCGAGGCGATCCGTCCCGACACCGTCTTCGTCCCCTACCACTGGCCCGTCCCCACCGCGGCCAACGCCCTCACCATCGACGCGCTCGACCCCCGCTCCAAGATCCCCGAGTACAAGGTGTGCGCCTGCCGCGTCGAGCACGCCGACCGGATCGACGAGGTCCCCGCCCCGCCGGTCGCCCCGGGCCATGTCGCCTACCCGGAGACCCAGGTCTCCCGTACCGACCCGCTGCCGCCCACGTCCCCCCAGGGCCGTGGCACCTCGGAGAGGAGCTGAAGGCCCATGATGGGCAGAACGATCTTCATCGACCCGGGGCGCTGCATCGGCTGCCAGGCCTGTGTCTCCGCCTGCCGCGAATGCGACTCGCACCGCGGCAAATCGATGATCCATCTCGACTACACCGACGAGGGCCACTCCGTCGCCTCCCTTCCGACCGTCTGTATGCACTGCGAGGACCCGGTCGCCCCCTGCGCCGAGGTCTGCCCCGCCGACGCGATCCTGGTCACCGCCGACGGTGTGGTGCAGCAGGCCGACACCACCCGATGCATCGGCTGCGCCAACTGCGTCAACGCCTGCCCCTTCGGCGTGCCGAAGATCGACCTCGGCGCCAAGCTCCAGCTGAAGTGCAACCTCTGCTACGACCGCACCGCCTACGGCCTCGCCCCCATGTGCGCCACCGTCTGCCCGACCGGCGCCCTCTTCTACGGGACCGTCGAGGAACTCCAGGCCGAGCGTCCCGGCGTGCAGGTCGCCGACACCTTCGTCTTCGGCGAGACCGAGGTCCGCACCGGCGTGGCCATGGTCGTCCCCGCCGAGAAGGTGCAGTGGCCGGTCCCCGGTGGACTGCCCGTCGTCGAGATCAACGGGAAGGACGTCCGCCGATGAGCGTCACCGAGCAGCAGCCGGGCGGCGAGCGCCCGGCCGGGGGAGACCCGCGCGAGGCGCTCCAGGACCGGATCGCCGCCGACTCCCTCACCACCCGGCGCGACTACCTCCGGATCGTCACCACCGTCTCCGGCGGCCTCGCCCTCGGCGGCATCGGCGTGGCCGCGGGCATCCTGCACCGCCACGGCGACGACGAGGACGGCCAGGCCCCCGAGGCCAGACGCATCGCCCAGCAGCTCCCGCCCGGCGAGTCCATCGCCTTCCGCTACCCGGGCGAGGAGGACCGGGCCGTCGCCGTGCGGCTCGACGACGGCACGCTCGTCGGCTACTCCGCCGTCTGCACCCACCTCGCCTGCGCGGTCCTGTGGCGCAAGGACCGGGGCCGGGAGGGCGAGCTGTACTGCCCCTGCCACGAGGGCGTCTTCGACGCCCGCTCCGGTGAGGTGACCGCGGGGCCGCCTCCGCGCGGACTGCCGAAGGTCGTCGTCATCGAGGAGGAGGACGGCAGCATCTGGGCGATCGGGACCACCCGCTCCGGCGAGAGCGTCGAGGCGGGTCTCTGCCGCGGGCTCGGGGGCGAGCGCCCCGACCTCGCCGCCCGTATCGGCTGTCCCGACATCGGCGGCGGCGCCGAAGCCCCACCCCGGGCGCCGGGCCCCGGGGCCTCCGCCACCGCCGATGCCACCGAGACCCCCGGCGGGCGGGCATGACCGACGCCCCGCACCCCGAGCAGCCGCTGCCGCCCCCGGGCAGTCACCACCCGACGTACCACCCGGGCAGCGCCGACCCCGCGCTGAACCGGCCCGTCCACGAGCGGTATCCCCAGATCCGCCCCACCAGCGGGTACGGAGACCCGCGCGTCCGCCACACCGGGCCCGGCCCCGGGGCGGGCACCGACCAGGAACCCGAGCGCTCCTCGAAGCTCACGGCACGCCTCGCCCTGGCGATGACCGTGGTCGTCGGCCAGCTCTGGGGGCTGACCGTGCTG
The DNA here is from genome assembly GCF_050871195.1 of Streptomyces araujoniae. NCBI lineage: Bacteria > Bacillati > Actinomycetota > Actinomycetes > Kitasatosporales > Streptomycetaceae > Streptomyces > Streptomyces araujoniae. Next base: position 3,068,575 of record NZ_CP194070.1, on the reverse strand, counting down.
ATCGACGAGTGGATGGAGGGCAACACCGGCACGGCCTGGTGGGGAGCCGGCTTCCTCTGCCTGTCGTTCCTCGTCGTGCTGGCTCTCTGGCTGCTCGACCCGAAGGACCGCTGACGGCCGCCCTCGACGGCCGTCGCCCGGACGCCACGGCCGACGGCCGTACCCTGGAACCATGAGTGCCACCCCCGGTCCGCGAGACGCGAAGCAGCAGCCCCGGCCACAGCAGCCCCAGGTACAGCAGCCGCGGGAACCGAAGCCCAGGCCGGCTCTGATCTTCGACGATCCGCTGGACCAGCAGTCCGCGGACGACACGGACCGGGGATGGGGCGAGCGGCCCTCGGGCGGCTCCGGCGCCGCCGACCTCGCCCGCTTCCTCGACGAGAAGCCGCCGCACCACATCTGAACCGGCGAGAAGCCGCCCCACCACATCCGAACCGGTGACCGGCGGGCTACCGGCCCTCGTCCCGGCCCGGCAGCGCCCCGCCGCTCTCGCCGGGCCCACCGGCGCCCCCGACACCAGGCCCGCCGGCACCGGGCCCGCCGACACCGGCCGCGCCGCCACCACCGCGCTGCGCGATCAGGGCGTCGCGGATCTCCTTGAGCACCTCCAGCTCGCTGACCTCCAGCGTCTCCTGCACGCCCTCCTTCGCGGCCTGCATCTGCGCTCGCTTGGCCAGGTACTTCGCCATCGGCAGCACCAGCAGGAAGTACACGACGGCTGCGGTGATCAGGAAGCTGAGGGCGGCGCTGAGCACCGATCCCCACAGGATCTCGATCCCGTCCATCTCGCCGGTGGCCGGATCCGTCGTGCACGGGCCCCGGAGGCAGGAGCTGTAGTTCTCCAGGTCCTGCGTGCCGAACGCGCCGACCAGCGGATTGATGATGCCCTTGACGAACGCGTTCACGATGTTCGTGAACGCGGCGCCGATGACGACGGCCACCGCCAGATCGATCACGTTGCCGCGCGTCAGGAAGGCCTTGAAGCCCTCCAGGAGACTGACCTTCTTCTCGCTCACAGGTGAGCCTTCTTTCGCATGTGCGGTGAGGGGAGCAAACTGCTCCGCCACCTAAGGCGGGAGAAGGTGAAGCTGTCCAATCCGCTAATGCGCACGGGTGACTTGAGAGCGCGTCAGTTCGCATCGGACACCGCCACCGCCAGCCGTCCCGCGGCGCCCGCACCCAGCAGCGCCGTGGCGGTGGACCGCTCCACCGACAGCATCACCAGCGCCCCGTCCGCCGCCGGAGCCCCGGCGGCGGGCCCGCCCGGCACCCGGGCCACCCGCACGTCCCGCGCGACCAGTCGGGCGTCGTCGCCCGCCTCGCCGACCGCGATCACGTCGACCCGGTCTCCGGGGCGCAGGAGCCGTACCGTCGCCGCGTCCGCGATCCGCACCGGCGCGGAGACGAGACGAGCGGACGGGTGCCCGGCCCCCACCGCCGTATCGGACGCCGCACCGGACACGGCGGCCGCGCCGGGGACCGGCATTCCCGAGACCCCCGTGCCCGGGGATGCCGTGTCCGATGCCGCCGCCTCCGGGGCGCCCGTGCCGGAACCGGCGCTGCTCAGGCCGCCCGTCGTGGCCAGGGCCGCGCCCGCCAGGGCGAGCCCCGTGGCGAGTGTGCGCCGCCGCCTGCGCAGTATCCGCCGCAGCCGGTACGCCCCGCCGCCCCGAACCCGCAGGGGCGCGAACGGCCCCACCCCGCACGGTGCGGGCGGCGGTGCCGGGGGCCTGGGCGGCGGCTTCGCACGGCCGGAGGCGCCGGAGGGAGCGGAGTGGCCGCAGTGGTGGAGGGCGGAACGGTCGGGGACGGAGAAGGAGGACGGAGACATGGCTTCACCTGCGATCGGACGCGACGAGGGGAGCCCGGCCGGAGGTCCCGGCCGAACTCCCCTCACGATCCACGATCCGCGCACATCCCGCCGGGGCCTGTGGACAACTCCGGGATTGTGGAAAACCCCGTCACCCGATCCGGCGGACCGGCCACCTCGCGACCCGGCAGCACTGCCCCGCAGCACGACCCAGCAACACGATCCGGCAGCACGACCCGTACGGTCACCCGGCCGCTACGGTTCGGCACCGCCTGCCCCCTTCGGGCACCACGGTCCTGTGCCGGCACACCCCTACGGCAGGGCGATCCCCGTGTCGATCCCGTCCAGCGCGTGGGAGCAGACGCAGTCGCGGCTGTCCGTGGCCGGCAGCCCGCCCACCGCGTCGAACAGCACCGACCGGAGCCGGTCCACGTTGGCCGCGAAGACCCGGAGCACCTCCTCGTGGGAGACGCCCTCCCCGGCCTCCGCGCCCGCGTCCAGGTCGGTCACGAGGGTCATCGTGGTGTAGCAGAGCCCCAGTTCCCGGGCGAGGACGGCTTCCGGATGCCCGGTCATCCCCACCACCGACCAGCCCATCGCCGCATGCCAGCGGGATTCCGCCCGGGTGGAGAAGCGGGGCCCCTCGACGACCACCAGGGTGCCGCCGTCCACCGGCTCCCAGTCCTGGCCGCGCGCCGCCGCCAGCGCCGCCTTACGGCCCTCGGGGCAGTACGGATCGGCGAAGCCCAGGTGCACGACGTGGGGTACGGTCCCGTCGGCGCGGGTCTCACCGTCGTAGTAGGTCTGCACGCGGTTCTTGGTGCGGTCCACCAGCTGGTCCGGGACGAGGAGCGTGCCCGGTCCGTACTCCGGGCGCAGCCCGCCGACGGCGCAGGGGCCCAGCACCTGGCGGACCCCGACGGAGCGCAGGGCCCAGAGGTTGGCCCGGTAGTTGATGCGGTGCGGCGGCAGGTGGTGACCGCGGCCGTGGCGGGGCAGGAACGCCACCCGGCGGCCCCCGATCTCGCCGAGGAAGACCGAGTCGCTGGGCTTGCCGTAGGGGGTGTCCACGGATACCTCGGTGACGTCCTCCAGGAAGGAGTAGAAGCCCGAGCCGCCGATGACACCGATCTCCGCGGAACCCTCGGTACCCGTACCGGAGCCCGTTTCCGACGTTTCCGTATGTGCGTTCGCCATGTGATCACCGTATCCGGAGGAGCGATTTCCGGGACGGACGTGACCGGACCCGCCGAGCGCGCACACGGAGGCCGGCACACGACCGGACCCCGCCGAGGGGCTCGGCGGGGTCCGGTGAAAAGCAGGGTGGTGCGGATGGTGCAGGTGGGGCGTACGTGGGCTCAGGCGGCCGACGTACCGCTCGACGACGAAGCCGGCGCGGGGGCCGACGACGAGGAGGCGGACGACTTCGTGTCCGAACCCGTCGACGTGGACGACGAGGACGAACCCGAGTCGGACGACTTCGAGGTCGACGAGGCCGGCGTGCTGCTCGACGAGGAGCCGCGGCTGTCGTTCCGGTAGAAACCGGAACCCTTGAAGACGATGCCGACCGCAGAGAACACCTTCTTCAGGCGTCCGTCGCAGCTCGGGCACACGGTCAGGGCATCATCGGTGAACTTCTGCACCGCCTCGAGGCCCTCGCCGCACTCGGTGCACTGGTACTGATAGGTCGGCACTTGCTCCTCCTGGCACTCTCACTCAATGAGTGCTAACGACGCTCCATACTGACGCATTCCGCGGGATCAGTCCACCGTGACCGGCTCTCGGTGACCGATCCCACGTGCCACCGTGCGGCCCGCGGACTTCGGTGCCAGCCGCGAGCGCAGGGCCAGCAGGGTCGCCAGCGCCAGTACGGTACCGGCCAGCGGGACCAGGAATCCGGTGCTCGCACCGCGGGCGTCGGCGAGTTGGCCCGCCACGGTCACCGCGGCCGCCTGGCCCAGCGCCACGGCGCCGGTCAGCCAGGTGAAGGCCTCGGTACGGGCGGTGGCCGGGACCAGCGACTCGACCAAGGTGTAGCCGCTGATCAGCGCCGGAGCGATGCAGAGGCCCACGAGCAGACCGAGTCCGGCCAGCAGCGGTACGGAGTGCACGGCCCAGAGGCCGGAGGCCATGAGGGTCAGCGCCACATAGCCGACGACGAGGCGGCGTTGCGGGCTGCTCTTCCAGGCGACGGCACCGCAGACGATGCCGGCCAGCATGTTGCCCGCGGCGAAGATCCCGTACAGCAGACCGTTCATGCCGGGGTGGCCGATCTCCTGGGTGAACGCCGTCAGCGAGACCTGCATCCCGCCGAAGACCGCGCCGATGCCCAGGAAGGCGACGATGAGGACCCGGACGCCCGGCACGGAGAGCGCCGAGGTGTGCGGCCGCTCGGCCGTGGCGGCGGGCCGGGGGGTGGGCTCGGTGGCGCGCTGCGCGGCGAAGAGCAGACCGCCGACCAGGGTGAGGGCGGCCTCGGTGATCAGTCCGGCCGCCGGGTGCACGCCGGTGCAGAGCGCGGTGGCGATCACCGGTCCGAGCACGAAGGTGAACTCGTCCGTCACCGACTCGAAGGCGGCGGCCGTGGACATCAGCGGGGAGGCGGGCCGGTCCGGGGTGGCCCCCAGCATCGCGGCCCAGCGGGCCCGCACCATCGGGCCGATCTGCGGGACCGAGGCGCCGGTGGGCACCGCGGCGGCGAACAGTGCCCACAGGGGCGCGTCCGCCAGCGCCAGGGCCACCAGCGCGCTGCCGGAGGCGGCGTGCAGCAGGACGCCGGGCAGCAGCACGGCCCGCTGGCCGAACCGGTCGGCGAGTTTGCCGCCCTGCGGGGCCACCAGAGCCATGGAGACGCCCGCGACCGCCGCCACGGCCCCGGCGCTGCCGTAGGAGCCGGTGGTGTGCTGGACGAGCAGCACGATGCCGATGGTCAGCATCGCGAAGGGCTGCCGTGCGGCGAAACCCGGAAGGAGGAAGGTCCACGCACCAGGGGTGCGGAGCAGTTGCCCGTAACCGGGGCGGTCGGTGACCGTGGTCGCCACGGTCCTTGCCTTTCTGCCGCCTGGTAGCGCTGCTTCCTGGCGCCTTTGTGGGGCGGGCCGGACGGAAGCGGCCGAGAGCTGTCCTCTTCGCGCGGAACTGCGGTAGATGCCGGGCGACTCGCTGCCAGCGGCGGAGAAACGCCGGGCGAAGAGACACCACGACCGCCATACGGTCGCGCCAGCTCTGCATCAGACAGAGTTGGTCGATCAGTGTGCCTTTATCGTACAGGCCGGGAAGCCCTGTGTGCCTGTGAATGTGCGCAGGGCTTCCCGGTGGGCCTGTGATCAGCGCCCTATAGGAGTGCGTCCTATGGGAGTGCGTCCTATAGGGGGGGGCGTCCCTTGGGGATGCTTCCTTGTCAGGGAATGGGCAGGTCTACTGCGGGCGTGCGGGCGTGCGGGCGTGCTGGCAGGTGATGCCTACTGCTGGCGCGCGCCGGCGCGAGGGGTGTCGTCCGCGAGTCCGGCCTTCCGCGCGGGGCTGTTGCCCGTGCCCAGCCAGCCGGCCAGCTTGCCGCCCTCGTCGATCGCCCGGAGCCGGGCCTCCGCCTGGTCGCGCACCGGATCGGTCGCCACCACCAGCAGCTCGTCGCCGCGCCGCAGCACCGTGGTGGGGGAGGGCACGAAGCTCTGCTCCTCGCGGACCACCAGCGTGACCGCGGCTCCGGGCGGCAGCCGCAGCTCGCCGACCTCGACGCCGTGCATCCGGGACTTCGCGGGGATGTCGACCGACAGCAGGTGGCCGCGCAGCCGCTCCAGCGGGGCGGACTCGACGCCCAGGTCGTCGGCCTCGGCCTGGTCGTCGGCGATCTTCAGCTTGGCCGCGACCCACGGCAGGGTGGGGCCCTGGATCAGGGTGTAGACGATGACGAGCACGAAGACGATGTTGAAGATCCTGGTGCTGCCCTCCACCCCGGAGACCATCGGGATGGTCGCCAGGATGATGGGCACGGCCCCGCGCAGCCCGGCCCACGACATCAGGGCCTTCTCGCGGGCCGGCAGCCGGAACGGCGCCAGGCTCAGGAAGACCGACAGCGGCCGGGCCACCATCGTCAGCACCAGCCCCACCACGACGGCGGGCCAGAAGTCCTGGACCAGGTCATGCGGGGTGACCAGCAGGCCGAGCAGCACGAACATGCCGATCTGGGCCAGCCAGCCCAGCCCGTCCGCGAAGCCCCGGGTGGCGGGCCAGTGCGGCAGCTTGGAGTTGCCGAGGATCATGGCGGCCAGGTAGACCGCCAGGAACCCGCTGCCGTGGGCCATGGCGCCGGCCGCGTACGCCATCACGGCGATGGCCATGACGGCGATGGGGTAGAGGCCGGAGGCGGGCAGGGCGACATGGCGCAGTCCGAGCGAGCCCAGCCACCCCACCGTGATGCCGATGGCGGCGCCGATGGCCAGTTCCAGGGCGATCTCGCCGATCAGGACGTACCAGTGCTCGACCGGGCCGACGGCGGAGAACGCGACGACGAGGATGACCACGGGGGCGTCGTTGAAGCCGGACTCGGCCTCCAGCACGCCGGTGATCCGGGACGGCAGCGGGACCCTGCGCAGCACGGAGAAGACGGCCGCGGCGTCGGTGGAGGAGACGACCGCGCCGATGATCAGGGCCTGGCGCCACTCCAGGCCGACCAGGTAGTGCGCGGCGGCGGCCGTGATGCCCACGCTGATGCCGACGCCGACGGTGGAGACCACCGCGGCGGCCGGCAGGACGGGCCTGACCTCTTTCCACTTCGCTCCGAGTCCGCCCTCCGCGAGGATGACGACCAGGGCGGCGTAGCCGATCACCTGGGTCAGCTCGGCGTTGTCGAACTTGACGTCGAAGATGCCGTCCTGCCCGAGGGCGATCCCGATGCCGAGATACAGGAGCAGGCTGGGCAGCCCGCTGCGCGAGGAGATCCGTACCGCCGCCACGGCGACGAGCAGGACGAGCGAGCAGACGAGCAGGAGTTCGTTGAGCGCGTGGACAGTCAGGGTCCGTTCCTTCCCTGCGTACGCCGGCCGGATCGTCCTCCGGCAGCCAGTACTTCGTTACCTTACCTAATCTTTAACGCTTTCTTGATGGGTTCCGCGTTCGTTCTTGACGGCTTGTGCGTTCGTTCCCGGTGGTTTGCGCGTTCGTCCGTGACGGCACCGGCGGGTGCCCGGTGAGGTCGGCGGGGCTTCGCGTGCCCGTACGAGGGATACGCGCAAATGGATGCATCCCTATACCGCGTCCGAGTGGCTTCTCGGCTGCGCCTATGGTTGCTCCTGCACCCCCAGGACCACCCTGCCCCTCGAAGGACAGCGATGCCCGCCAATACAACCGACTCTTCCGCTCCTTCCGACGCGAAGAAGCCCGGTAGGAAGAAGAAGGGGCGCCGCGTCCGCCTTCTTCTGCTCGTCCTGGTGCTGGCGCTCGTCGCGGGTGTCGGGTTCGGCGCCTACTGGTCCGTCTCGACGGTGCGGGCCTCGTACCCGCAGACCACCGGGACGATCACGCTCGAAGGCCTCTCCGGCGACGTGGAGGTCAAGCGGGACGCGTACGGCGTTCCCCAGCTCTACGCGGACACCGACGCCGACCTCTTCCGCGCCCAGGGCTTCGTGCACGCCCAGGACCGCTTCTGGGAGATGGACGTACGGCGTCATATGACGGCGGGCCGGCTCTCCGAGATGTTCGGCTCCGGCCAGGTGGAGACCGACGCCTTCCTGCGCACGCTGGGCTGGCGGAAGGTCGCGCAGGAGGAGTACGACAAGGTCCTGGACGACGAGACCAAGAAGAACCTCCAGTCGTACGCGGACGGCGTCAACGCGTATCTGAAGGGCAAGGAAGGCCGGGACATCTCGGTCGAGTACGCGGCGCTCGGCCTGACCAACGACTACAAGCCCGGCGCGTGGACCCCGGTCGACTCGGTGGCCTGGCTCAAGGCGATGGCCTGGGACCTGCGCGGCAACATGCAGGACGAGATCGACCGTTCGCTGCTGACCAGCCGGCTCGACCAGGCCCAGATCCGGGACCTGTACCCGGACTACCCGTACAAGACGCACCAGCCGATCGTCGACCGCGGCGCCGTCTCCCCGGTCACCGGGAAGTTCGACCCCGACGCCGCCCCGTCCGGCACCATCGGCTCCCAGACCGCGCAGGGCGCCACCGAGGGCCTGAACACCCAGCTCTCCGCGCTCGCCGACACCCTGGACGAGATCCCCGCGCTGCTCGGCCCCAACGGCAACGGCATCGGCTCCAACTCCTGGGTCGTCAGCGGCGAGCACACGACGACCGGCAAGGCGCTGCTGGCCAACGACCCGCACCTGGCGCCGATGCTGCCCTCGCTCTGGTACCAGATGGGGCTGCACTGCCGGGAGGTCTCCCAGTCCTGCCGGTATGACACCGCGGGCTACACCTTCTCCGGGATGCCCGGTGTGATCATCGGCCACAACAAGGACATCGCCTGGGGCCTCACCAACCTCGGCGCGGACGTCACCGACCTCTTCCTGGAGAAGGTCTCCGGTGACGGTTATCTGTACGACAACAAGGTGAAGTCCTTCGTCACCCGCGAGGAGATCATCAAGGTCGCGGGCGGCAGGGACCGGAAGATCACCGTCCGTGAGACGAACAACGGCCCCCTGGTCTCCGACCGCAGCAAGGAGCTGGACAAGGTCGGCCAGAAGGCCCCCGTCGGCAACTCCGCCCCCGACCGCGCCGACGGTTACGCCGTCGCGCTGAAGTGGACCGCGCTCCAGCCGGGCAAGTCCATGGACGCGGTCTTCGCGATCAACCGGGCCAAGGACTTCACCACCTTCCGGGCCGCCGCCAAGAACTTCGAGGTCCCCTCGCAGAACCTCATCTACGCCGACACCGAGGGCAACATCGGCTACCAGGCGCCGGGCACGATCCCGGTCCGCCTCAAGGGCGACGGCACGCTCCCCAGCCCCGGCTGGGACCCGGCGTACGGCTGGAAGAAGGAGCCGGTCCCGTTCGACGAGCTGCCCTACGAGTACAACCCGGAGCGCGGCTACATCGTCACCGCCAACCAGGCCGTGATCGACGAGAGCACCTACCCCCACCTGCTGACCAAGGACTGGGGTTACGGCACCCGCAGCCAGCGGATCAACGACCTCATCGCCCAGAAGATCAAGGGCGGCGAGAAGGTCTCGACCGACGACATGCAGAAGATGCAGATGGACAACACCAGCGAGATCGCCGCGCTGCTGGTGCCCGAACTGCTGAAGATCAACGTCTCCGACCCGAGCGTGCGCGAGGCGCAGAAGCTGCTGGAGGGCTGGGACTACACCCAGGAGCCCGACTCGGCCGCCGCCGCGTACTTCAACGGCGTCTGGCGCAACATCCTCAAGCTCGCCTTCGGCAACAAGCTCCCCAAGGAGCTGCGGGTCAAGGGCGACTGCATCAACGTGCCGCCGGCCAGGAACAGCGGCCCGGCCGACCAGCAGCACAAGCTCGTACGGGAGTGCGGCCAGCGCGACGGCGACTCCGCACAGCCCGACGGCGGCGACCGCTGGTTCCAGGTGGTCCGCGACATCGTCAAGGACCAGGACAACGAGTGGTGGAAGGCGCCCTCCCGGGGCCGCGAGCAGGCGCTGGAGAACCGTGACGACCTCTTTGCCCGGGCGCTGGAGGACGCGCGCTGGGAGCTGACCGCCAAGCTCGGCAAGGACATCTCCACCTGGAGCTGGGGCCGGCTGCACCGCCTGACGCTGACCAACCAGACCCTCGGCACCGAAGGGCCCGACCTGCTCAAGCGGGCGCTGAACCGGGGTCCCTGGAACCTCGGCGGCGGCGAGGCGGCGGTCAACGCCACCGGCTGGAACGCGGCGAGCGGCTACGAGGTCGTCTGGGTGCCGTCGATGCGGATGGTCGTCAACGTGGGGGACTGGGACAAGTCCCGCTGGATCAACCTCACCGGCGCCTCCGGGCACGCGTTCAACGCGCACTACACCGACCAGACGGACAAGTGGGCCAAGGGCGAACTGCTCGACTGGTCCTTCGGTACGGAGACGGTCGACGAGTCCACGGTCGACACGCTGACACTGAAGCCGTAGCCGTAGCTGTTGGCACGCTGATACTGCGGCTGCGGCTGCGGCTGCGGCTGGGGCTCAGGCGGTGAAGCGCCGGGCTCCGGCCGGGGTGACCACGGCGTCCACGGGGTGGTCGTGCGGTTCCACAGGGACCCGCGCGACCACCTCGTCCGCGTACAGGAGCACGATCAGCGCCGGGTCGGCCCCGGCCGCCGAGAGCCGGGCCAGCACCCGGTCGTAGCTGCCGCCGCCGCGCCCGAGCCGCATGCCCGCCCCGTTTACGGCCAGCCCCGGCAGCAGGACCGCGTCGGCCTCGACCACGGCCGCCGGGCCGAGCCGGGGCCCGTCCGGCTCCAGGAGCCCGCGCCCGGCCGGAAGCAGGTGCTCCGCGCCCCCGTACACCGCCCAGTCCAGGTCGTTGTCGGCCAGGAGTACCGGGAGCAGCACCCGGACGCCCCGCTCGCGCAGCGCGTCCAGCAGGGCCCGGGTCCCCGGTTCGCGTCCCACGGAGACATACGCGGCGACCGTCCGGGCGTCGGCCAGTTCAGCGAGCGCCAGGGCACCGGCCGCGAGAGCCGTGGCGGCCGCCGTGACGTCCTCCGCGCTCAGGCGGGCCCGGGCGGCGAGCAGTTCGCGCCGGAGAGCGGCCTTCTCGGGCACCCGCACAGGGCTCTTTCCGGACTTTTCGGTGTTCACCAGAGACTCACACAGTTCTCGTATGGGCATATTTAAGGACAAAGTTAGTGGCAGCTCATCTTCTGAGCGTGTGCAGCCGTTATGGTGCTGCGCATGACTCAGTCGCCCTCCAGGATCAGCAAGGCCGTCATCCCGGCAGCAGGTCTCGGCACCCGGTTCCTGCCCGCCACGAAGGCCACTCCCAAGGAGATGCTGCCTGTCGTCGACAAGCCGGCGATCCAGTATGTCGTCGAGGAAGCCGTCGCGGCCGGACTCTCCGACGTACTGATGATCACCGGCCGGAACAAGCGTCCCCTGGAGGACCACTTCGACCGCAACTACGAGCTGGAGTCGGCCCTCCAGAAGAAGGGTGACGCCGACCGGCTGGGCAAGGTCCAGGAGTCCAGCGACCTGGCCACCATGCACTACGTGCGCCAGGGCGACCCCAGGGGCCTCGGTCACGCCGTGCTGTGCGCCGCCCCGCACGTGGGCGACCAGCCCTTCGCCGTGCTGCTGGGCGACGACCTGATCGACCCGCGCGACCCGCTGCTGGCCCGCATGGTGGAGATCCAGGAGCGTGAGGGCGGCAGCGTCGTCGCGCTGATGGAGGTCGACCCGGCCCAGGTGCACCTGTACGGTTGCGCCGCCGCGGAGGCCACGGTGGACGGCGACGTCGTCCGCGTCACCGGCCTGGTCGAGAAGCCCGAGCCGGCGGACGCGCCCAGCAACCTCGCCGTCATCGGCCGGTACGTCCTCGACCCGGCCGTCTTCGACATACTGCGACACACCGAGCCGGGGCGCGGCGGCGAGATCCAGCTCACCGACGCCCTCCAGCTGCTCGCCCAGGACGAGAAGATCGGCGGCCCGGTGCACGGCGTGGTCTTCAAGGGCCGCCGCTACGACACCGGGGACCGCAGCGACTATCTCCGGGCCATTGTCAGACTCGCGTGCGAACGTGAAGACCTGGGGCCGGACTTCCGGACCTGGCTCCGCACGTACGTCACCGAGGAGATGTAACCGCTGTGAGCAGCACGATCTGGTCGGTGGACGAGCATCTGGACGACATCCTCGCCACGGTGAGGCCGCTCGAACCCATCGAGCTGCAACTGCCCGACGCCCAGGGCTGCGTCCTCGTCGAGGACGTCGTCGTGGAGGTGGCCCTGCCGCCCTTCGACAACAGCTCGATGGACGGTTACGCGGTGCGGATCGCCGATGTCGAGGGGGCGAGCGAGGAGTTCCCCGCCGTCCTCACGGTCATCGGTGACGTCGCCGCGGGCAGCACCGGACTCGCCGACGGCCGGGCCGTGGGCCCGGGGCAGGCCGCCCGCATCATGACGGGCGCCCCGCTGCCCGCCGGGGCGGAGGCCGTGGTCCCGGTCGAGTGGACGGACGGCGGTACGGGCGAGGGCCCGGCCGCCGCCATGCGCGCCCACTCCGACGCGCCGGAGGGTGCCACCGGGGAGGTCCGCGTCCACCGGGCCGTGGAGGCCGGCGCCCACGTCCGTGAGCGCGGGAGTGACGTCCGGCCCGGCGATCTGGCGCTGCGCGCGGGCTCGATCGTCGGCCCGCCGCAGATCGGGCTGCTCGCCGCGATCGGCTGCTCGACCGTCGTCGTACGGCCCCGCCCCCGCGTCGTCGTGCTCTCCACCGGCAGCGAACTGGTCCAGCCCGGCGAGAAGCTGACCGGCGGCCGGATCTACGACTCCAACAGCTTCGCGCTCACGGCCGCCGCCCGCGACGCCGGAGCCATCGCCTACCGGGTCGGCGCGGTGACCGACGACGCCGAGACCCTGCGCGCCACCATCGAGGACCAGCTGATCCGAGCGGACATCCTCGTCACCACGGGCGGCGTCAGCGTCGGCGCGTACGACGTCGTCAAGGAGGCGCTCTCCTCCGTCGGTGACGAGGACGAGCCGGGCAGCGGGATCGAGTTCCGCAAGCTCGCCATGCAGCCGGGCAAACCGCAGGGCTTCGGCTCCATCGGCCCCGACCACACCCCGCTGCTGGCCCTGCCGGGCAACCCCGTCTCCAGCTACGTCTCCTTCGAGCTGTTCGTCCGCCCCGCCATCCGCGCCCTGATGGGCCTGACGGACGACCTCCACCGCCCCACGGTCCGCGCCCGGATCAGCGCCGACAAGGCGCTGACCTCGCCCGCCGGCCGCCGCCAGTTCCTGCGCGGCAGGTACGACGAGGAGGCGGGCACCGTCACCCCCGTCGGCGGCTCCGGCTCCCACCTGATCGCCGCCCTCGCCCAGGCGGACGCGCTGATCGTGCTGCCCGAGGAGACCACCACCGCCGAGCCCGGCACGGAGACGGACGTGATCCTGCTCCGCTGACGGCCACCCGGTGGCGGTACTATCTGCCGCCGTGCCTTCCGGAGGACCCTCTCCGGGCCGGGCCGACCGGTGCCCCTACCGCTAGGCGGAGTGAGTTGAGTACGCAGAACAGGCTGACGCACATCGACGAGGCGGGCGCGGCCCGCATGGTGGACGTCTCCGAGAAGGACGTCACCACGCGCGTCGCCCGCGCCAGCGGCCGGGTCCTCGTCTCGCCGCGCGTCATCGAACTGCTCCGGGGCGAGGGCGTCCCCAAGGGCGACGCCCTCGCCACCGCGCGGATCGCCGGGATCATGGGCGCCAAGCGCACCCCGGACCTGATCCCGCTCTGCCACCCCCTGGCCGTCTCCGGGGTCAACGTCGATCTGGGCGTGGCCGACGACGCCGTGGAGATCACGGCCACGGTGAAGACGACGGACCGCACGGGCGTCGAGATGGAGGCCCTGACGGCGGTCTCGGTGGCAGCCCTGACGGTGGTCGACATGGTGAAGGCGGTCGACAAGAGCGCGGTCATCACCGACGTGCGGGTCGAGGCGAAGTCGGGCGGCAAGTCCGGCGACTACCGGCGCCCGGCGCCGGAGGGCCCGACGGGACCGCACGCGTGACGCCGCCGCACGGCCCGGGGACGCCGGGCGACGAACAGGCGGGGCGCGCGCCGGAGCGCGGAGAGCCAGGACACGGGCAGTCGGCGCACGCGCCGGGCCATGCCACCCCAGCGCCCGCCGCCCCGCCCGCGCCCGCGCACACCCCCGACCCCGCCGCCGCCCGCGGACCCGGGCCCGGAGCCCCCGCCCACGGACAGCCCGCGCACGTGCCGGAGCCTGCGGGTGCCGCGCACCCGCGGCCGTACGCCGCCCTCGTCGTCACCGCCTCCAACCGGGCCTCGGCCGGGGTCTACGCGGACAAGGGCGGCCCCCTGATCGCCGAAGGGCTCACCGCCCTCGGCTTCACGGTCGACGGACCGCAGGTCGTGCCCGACGGCGACCCGGTGGAGGCGGCCCTGCGGGCGGGCGTGGCCGCCGGGTACGACGTGATCGTCACCACCGGCGGTACGGGCATCTCGCCCACCGACGCCACCCCCGAGGCCACCCGCCGCGTCCTCGACCACGAGATCCCCGGCATCCCCGAGGCGATCCGGGCCGAGGGGCTCGCCAAGGTCCCCACCGCCGCGCTCTCCCGGGGCCTGGCGGGCGTCGCCTCCCGCACCCTGATCGTCAACCTGCCCGGCTCCACCGGAGGGGTCCGCGACGGCCTCGCCGTCCTCTCCCGGCTGCTGGTGCACGCGGTCGACCAGCTCCGCGGCGGCGACCACCCCCGACCGGGGAGCCCGAGCTGAACATCGCGACCTGGCCGGTGACGCTGACCGACGGCGAGATCGTCCTGCGCCCGATAAAGATGCGCGACCAGCGGGTGTGGCGTGAGGTCAACCGGCGCAACCGCGACTGGCTGCGCCCGTGGGAGGCCACGGTCCCGCCGCCCGCGCCCGGCGGCCCGGTCGCACAGCGGCCCACGTACCGGCAGATGGTCCGTCATCTGCGCGCCGAGGCACACGCCGGGCGGATGCTGCCGTTCGCCATCGAGTACGAGGGCCGGCTCGTCGGCCAGCTCACGGTCGCGGGGATCACCTGGGGCTCGATGTGCTCGGGCCATATCGGCTACTGGGTCGACCAGGCGGTCGCCGGGCGCGGAGTGATGCCGACGGCCGTGGCGCTCGCCGTGGACCACTGCTTCCGCTCGGTCGGGCTGCACCGCGTCGAGGTCTGCATCCGCCCGGAGAACGCGCCGAGCCGCCGGGTGGTGGAGAAACTCGGGTTCCGCTCCGAAGGCGTACGCCCGCGCTATCTGCATATCGACGGGGCCTGGCGGGACCACCTGATCTTCGCGCTCACGGCCGAGGAGGTCCCCGAGGGGATGCTCCGGCGCTGGCGGCGCACGCGGCCGACGGCACCCCGGGGTCCGGCTCCGGGGCCGGGGACAGGTCCGAGGCCGAGTCCGGGTGCGGGGCCGGGTGCTGCCGGTCCGGCTGAATAAAATAAATGTTCGAATTTAATCGCCGGGCGACCGTGATGCGCCCACTCGTCGGCATCTGCTGATCGGATCAATCACAAAAAAAGTCCGTGATATCAGCCGGATCGTGCGACACACCGGGCCAATTGGCGGATGCCTCCGCGTAAACCCCTCTACGGTGTGAGCGTGAGCAGCAGCGGCCTCATCTACGCAGTCATCGTCGGGGCCTGGGCCGCCTACTTGGTGCCGATGTGGCTCCGCAGGCAGGACGAGCTGAACGAAGCCCGTCCGACGGAACGCTTCAGCACGGCCATCCGGCTGCTGTCCGGACGGGCTGCGATGGAGCGCCGGTACGCCAGGGAGCTGCGGGAGCGCACCGCCGAGGAGGCGGGGCCCGACGTCGACCCGGACGCCGAGACGGACCGTATGGATTCCGTGGACGTCCGGGCCTTTGCCGCGCCTCCGGCGCATACGGAAGCCAGGGTGCACGACCCGGCGCACGCTCCCGAGCGCGCCCCGGGACCCCAGGGCTCCGATCGTCAGGCGCACGACCGGCGGACGCCCCATCAGACCCCGGACCAGCGGCAGCCGTCGGACCGCCAGGCGCACGACCGCCGGTCCGGCGAGCGCCCCGCGTCGCCCGGTGTCCCCCCGGCCCAGCGCCGCCCGCGCACCGGAGCCGCCGACGCCGAGCGGGCCCGGCGCGCCCAGCGCTCCCAGGTCCTGGCGCGGCGCAGACGGACGACGATCGTCCTCTTCCTGGCCTTCACCCTCGGCGCGATCGTGGCGGCGGTCGGCGGACTCGGCTTCCTCTGGGCGCCGGCCGTCCCCGCCGTCCTGCTGAGTACGTACATCGTGCATCTGCGGGCCCAGGAGCGGCGCCGGTTCGCCTTCACCATGGACCGCCGCCGGGCCGAGGTCGCGGCGCAGCGGCTGCGCGAGAACCGGCCCCGCGGGCACCAGCCCGCCGCCTCGGCCCCCGCCGGGCAGGACGACGACTCCGAAGCCCACCACCCGGCGCCGGAGCCCACCCCCACGGTCTCCCCCCAGGAGGCCGGCCGCCGCGCCCTCGTCGAGCAGACGGACCACGCGGAGTGGGTGGACCAGCAGCGTGACCGCGACCGGGGCCAGGGCGACAGCTGGGAGCCCGTCCCCGTACCGCTGCCCACCTATGTCACGGCCCCCGTCGCCCCCCGGGCCACCGGCGGCGTCGAGGTCGGCGACCCGGAGACCTGGAGCGCGGCCCGCTCCAGTACCGCCGAGCCCACCCGTACGGGCACCTCGCACCCCACGGTGGACCCGGCCCCGCGCCAGCGCACCAACCAGTCCCGCCGCACCCGCGACCGGGGCCGGACCCCCCTCTTCGACCAGTACGACGACGAGGACCGGCCCCGTGCTGCCAACGAGTGAGACCCCCGGAACCCCGACACCGCTGACCAGCGGAGGAACGGATTTCCAAGCACCCCGGTGAGGGTGCTAGAGTTTCACTCGTTGCAAGGGCCTGTGGCGCAGTCTGGTAGCGCACCTCGTTCGCATCGAGGGGGTCTGGGGTTCAAATCCCCACAGGTCCACAACAACAGACTGTCTCGCGAGTCAGCTCGCAGGCGGTTGACGGGAATCCCGTCCGATCACATCGATCGGGCGGGATTTCTGCGTCCGCCCTCTGTCTCCGGCTCTCCGCCGGCTCTACGCTTCCCCTGCCGCGCGGCGCCCGCCGTGCTGCCGGGGCGGCCCTCGACCGGGCGGCCACCCTGCCGTTGTGTGGAGGGGGAATCATGTCCGTCGTCCGCAAGTCCCTGACGGTTCTCGCGCTCAGTGCGCTCTTCTCGCTGGGGTTCGCCGGTACCAGCTTCGCCGGTGACGGCTGCGACTTCAGCTTCGACGTGCCGATCGCGTACTGCCAGCCGGCCTGATCGGCCCGACCGGTCCGGTCGGTGGTCCTCCTGTCGTCTGCCGCCGCGGGTGACGGGAGCTCGTAGGCGTTCGTTTCCTGGCCGTCCGGGTGTGCCCGGGCGGCCAGGGTGTGTGTGGGGACCTTCTCCGGCGTGCGGTGCGCGGGGGCGGGTGCCGAGGCGGGTGTCGTCGTCCCCGGTGGGGAAGGGCCCGTTTGTTTCTGCCGCGTTTCACTACAGTTCTCGGCCAGTTCTGTAGAAAAGAGCCCCATCTCCGGTCCTTGTCGCGGGAGTTCCGTTTACGCGAGAGTTCGGGACGCGGCGACAGGAACATGTCATCGCCGCCGGGCAGTGTCCATGGAACACATCGCGTGTCCCCAAGCGCGGTGTGGCCACCCCCCCCATTGTCTGGACACTCCGCCCGTGTAGCGGAAGGAATCGCGTGAAGCACGGAAAGCAGAAGAACGCGCGCAGATACATCGTGGCGGCCTCCATCGGCGCCCTCCTGTCGGCCGGAGTCGCCACAGGGGCTTACGCCGGTACGGAGGAATCCGCGCCGCTGCGGTACCAGCCGGAGATGGTCCGGGCTCTCGCCACCACCCTGGGCGTGAGTGAGCAGGCGGCCGTGGAGCGGCTCGACAAGGAGGCCGGGCAGCAGGAGCGGTTCGCGAAGCTGCGGGCCGAGAAGGTCTCCACCCTCGGGGCCTTCTTCGCCAAGGACGGGACGCTCGTCGTCAACGCGGCCGACGCCGAGGCCGCGAAGGAGGTCAAGGCGGCGGGGCTCGCAGCACGGGTCCCCGAGCGCGGCGAGAGCGAGCTGGACCGGATCAAGGCCCAGCTCGACGCCAAGGCCCTCAAGAGCGCCCCGGCCGGGGTCTCGGCCTGGTCCGTCGACCTCGCCTCCGACACCGTGACCGTCGAGGTCAACGGGGCGTCCGACGCCGCCACCCGTGACTTCCTCAAGGCCGCGAAGAGCAACGGTGACGCGGTACGGGTCGTCCAGGGCCAGGAGAAGCTGGAGACGCAGGCCGTCGTGCCGCCGGGCAGCCGCATGACGTTCAACGGCTACCTCTGCTCCGTCGGTTACGGCGCCAAGGACCGCAACGGCAAGCAGGTGCTGGTCACCGCAGGGCACTGCATCGAGGACCTGCCGGCACTGGCGTACAACGGGACCCGGTTCGCCAAGGGCACCCACACCCGGTTCGCGCTCGGCACCCGCAGCGTGGACATGGGCATCGCCACCGTGGACGCCGGCCACTCGATCGGCCTGGACATCACCACGTACGGCAAGGCGGGCACCGTCGCCGTCCGGGGCAGCCAGCGGGCCCCGCAGGGCTCGGCGCTCTGCAAGTCCGGCCAGACCACCGGCTGGACCTGCGGCAAGGTCGGCTCGTACAACGTCAGCGTCACCTACACCGACGAGAACGGCGGCCCCGACACCGTCGTGACCGGCCTCGCCAGCTCCTCCGTCTGCACCCAGGGCGGCGACAGCGGCGGCGCGTACGTCTCCGGCAACCAGGCCCAGGGCATGACCTCCGGCGGGCCGATCGGCCAGCGGTGCAACGGCCAGGTGAACTCGCCCGGTTCGTCGTACTTCCAGCCGCTCGACGATGCCCTTAAGTACTACGGGCTGACGCTCAACACCAAGTAGCCCCGACCGGGTGAAGGTGCCGCATACGCGGGAGACCGTCCACTGACCCTGGGCGGTCTCCCGTTTCCATCATTTCCGTCGGCTTCCATCGGTCATTCCGGGGTGCCGAAATCCCAGGCGACTCCGTGCACTCCGGGTTTGCAGCGGGAGACGAGCACATGGGTGCTGTGGGAATCGTTCATCGAAATGGGCCGCTGCCCGCGCGGCGGGGAGCCCACCTGGTCCCGGAAGTACCGCCGGCAGCCCGAGGGAAGCGCGTCCGGATGGAAGAAGACCTGCTGAAGATATTCGTGCAGATTCGCCCGCGACCACCGTTCGTAGTGGGTGGCCGGCTCCCGGGACGGGCTCACGTCGACCGCGTAACTCACCACCGTCGTATCCAGTTTGGCGAGTTCCCGGCCGAAGTGGATTTCCAGTACCAGGGATTTGAGCCCCTTGAGGTACGTGGCCTCGCCCAGCCGCCCGCTGGTGACGCGTATGTCGAGCGGCTCGGCCTGTTCGTCGTCGAAGCTGAGGACGAACAGCGCGCGGTCGGCCCCGGCGCGGCTGGCCCGCAGCACGTTGGTCGTGGTGAGGTTGCTGAGCGTGCCGCGCTCGCCCAGTGTCACCACGTCGTGGATCAGCAGCGAGCCGGTCTCCTGGTTGAAGTGGCGGAACCGCTCGCCGAGCGCCTTCTCCACCACCGAGTCCTTGCCCAGCACCTGGAGGGCCGCGCTCTCGCCCCGGGCCGGTGCGACCCGGCCGCGCGGTCGGCGCGGGCCGAGCAGCGAGCGCAGGGCCCCGCCCGGCAGCTCCAGGATCTCCTCCAGCACCTCCACCGCCCGCAGCGAACGGGCCCGCTCCGGCTGGCTCCGGCCGCGCTGCCAACTGCTCAACGTGGCCTGGCTGACCGCGATACCGCGCGCCCGCAGCCGTTCGCTGACCCGCTCCAGGGAGAGGCCGCGCCGGCCCAGCGCCTCCCGCAGCGCGGCCGGGAAGGCGTCGGGGGCGGGGGTGGGGGCGTCGGCCGGGGAGGACCCGGCGCCGCGGGTCCCGTCGCCGGGTGCGCCGTTGCGGGCGGACCTGTCACGGGGTGGGCCGCTGCTGGAGGACCCGTCGCCGACCGGGCCGCCGCGGGGAGACCCGCCGCCGTGCCCGGGGCCGTCGCCGTGTCCCGGGCCGTCGTCGGGCGTCGAGCCGCCGGCCGCCGAACCGCCTCGGGGCGTGCGGGCCCGCCCCGCCGCCCCGGCGCCCTCCGGCACGCCCGCCTTCAGCGCCGTGCGCAGGTCGCGGGCGCTCGTGGCTCTCGTTGGCCTCGTGGCGCTCGGGGCGCCCTCGGCGTCCGGCGGCCCGACGCCGGCTTCCATTCGGCTCGACATGTCCCTCCCGCATCCCCGCACTCACCCGGTGCACCCGGTACTCCCGCCGCGGGGCACCCGTCAGGCCCCCGCATACTGGTTGACCACCGGAGAGGCACCGGATAACAAAACCCCCGGGAGTGACCTGCCCCACACTCCCGGGAGGCACCGCCCGGCGCCCTCCGCACGGCCCGAGGAAGTGAGCACGTGGTGAACAGCGTGAACGGCGTGGACGTCACCGCTCTGGTCGTCGCGGCCAGGGACGGGGACCAGGCGGCGGGGGAGCGGCTCGCCGCCCTCTACCTGCCGCTGGTCTACAACGTGGTGGGCCGCGCCCTCAACGGGCATCCGGACGTCGACGACGTGGTGCAGGAGACCATGCTCCGGGCGCTCTCCGGGCTCTCCTCGCTGCGCGATCCCACCCGTTTCCGGTCCTGGCTGGTGGCCATCGCCATGAACCAGGTCCGCACCCGCTGGTCCGTCCTCGGCCACCGGCCCGCCGCGCTGGAGGAGACCGACGAGCCCGCCGACCCGGCCGCCGACTTCGTCGACCTCACCATCCTGCGGCTGGAGCTCTCGGGACAGCGGCGCGAGACCGCCGAGGCCACCCGCTGGCTGGACGATGCGGAGCGCGACGTGCTCTCGCTCTGGTGGCTGGAGACCACCGGTGAGCTGACCCGGGCCGAGCTGGCGGACGCCCTCGGGCTCTCCCCCCAGCACGCCGCCGTACGCGTCCAGCGGGTGAAGAACCAGCTCGACGTCGGTCGTGCGGTCGTCCGGGCGCTGGCCGCCGAGCCCCGCTGCCCCTTCCTGGCCGACCTGGTGGCCGACTGGGACGGGGTGCCCACGCCGCTGTGGCGCAAGCGCACAGCCCGCCACATACGCGGCTGCGCCTCCTGCTCGGCCGGCAGCTCGGGGCTCGTACCGCCGGAGGGGCTGCTCTCCGGGCTGGCTCTGGTGGTGCCGTTGTACGAGGGCGGCGGGCACGCCGCCGCCGCTGTCGCCCCGGCCGTGGCACCGGCCGCGTTCTCGGCGGGCAAGGCGGCGGGGCTCGTCGCCGCCGGGGCCGCCGCCGTCTCCGTCGCCGTACTCCTGTGGCCCTCCGCGCCCGCCCCGCCCGCGCCCCGCGCCGAAGGCGGTACGACCCAGCTCCCCGCGCCCGGGCCGGTCACCACGGCGGCCACCCCGTCCGCCTCGCCGACGCCCACCCCCACACCGTCGCCCACGCCGAGCACCGCCGCCCCGAGCGCCTCGCCCTCCACCACGCCCCTGGCGGCCTCCCCGAGCCCGGCACCGCGGGCGCGGCCCCGTCCCCAGACGCGCCTGGTCGCGGAGGTCAACACCCTGCGCGCCCGCAACCACTGTCCGCAGCTGACCACCGACCCCCGGCTCACCGAGGTCGCCCAGCACCACTCCGAGGACATGGCGGAACACGCCTACTTCGGCCACACCGACTCCACCGGCCGGGGCGCGGGCGACCGGGTGACCGGCTCCGGCTACCTCTGGTCCGCCGTGGGCGAGACCATCGCCACCGGGAACACCGACCCGGCCGCCGTCGTGGAGGAGTGGCGCCGCAGCTCCGGGCAGGGCGACGACATCCTCAACTGCGACTTCACGCACGTGGGCGTGGGGATCGCGGACTCGCCGCGCGGGCCCTACTGGACCCAGGTGCTGGCCACGCCGCGCCGGTGAGTCACGGCTGCCGGAGCGGCTTCGCCATGCAGATGCTGCTGTCGTACGTCCGGTAGTGGCCGAACTTGACCTCGCAGACCGTGTAGCCGCACGAGGTGTAGAGCGCGACCGCCTCGGGCTGCTGGTCGCCCGTCTCCAGGACCATCCGGACGCGGCCCGCCGCGCGGGCGTCCTCCTCCAGGGCGGCGAGCATCCGGCGCGCCAGCCCCCGGCCACGGCCCTCGGGGATCACGAACATCCGCTTGATCTCGGCGTCGCCGTCCTCGTACCCCTCCGGGTTGCGGTCCTGCGTCCGCCAGCCACCGGTCGCCACCGGGCGCTCCTGCTCGTCGTAGGCGAGCAGATACAGGCCGTGCGGCGGGTCGAACATGGCCGGGTCGAGCGGTGTGACGTCCCCCTCGTCGCCGTAGCGCTCGGCATACTCGAGCTGGACCTGGTCGTTGAGCTTGACGGCGTCGGGGTGGTCGAAGCGGCGGGGGTGGATGTTCATGCTGAGTATCGTATATCTATGAGTTCGGGTGAGGTAGGTACTGTTTTCCGATGCTGACTGTTACATCTGTGAATGTTAATGGCCTCCGTGCCGCCGCGAAGAAGGGCTTCGTGGCATGGCTGGCGGGCACCGACGCCGATGTGGTCTGCCTCCAGGAGGTCCGCGCCGAGCCCGGTCAGCTGACCGCCGAGGTCCGTGACCCCGAGGGCTGGCACACCGTCCACGCCCCCGCCGCCGCCAAGGGGCGCGCCGGGGTCTCCCTCTACTCCCGCCAGGCGCCGGAGCGGACCCAGATCGGCTTCGGCGGGTTCGGTGTCCCCGGGGCCGAGGAGTTCGACGCGAGCGGCCGGTACGTCGAGATCGACCTCCCCGGCGTGACCGTCGCCAGCCTGTATCTGCCCTCCGGCGAGGTCGGAACCGAGCGGCAGGACGAGAAGGAGCGCTTCATGGCGGCCTTCCTGCCCTACCTCCGTGGGCTGAAGGCGCGGGCGGCCGCCGACGGGCGCGAGGTCGTGGTCTGCGGCGACTGGAACATCGCCCACCAGGAGGCCGACCTGAAGAACTGGAAGGCCAACCAGAAGAGTTCGGGCTTCCTGCCCGAGGAGCGGGCCTGGCTGACCCGGGTCTTCGACGAGGCCGCGTACGTCGACGTCGTACGGCGGCTGCACCCGGACGTGGCCGGGCCGTACAGCTGGTGGTCCTACCGGGGGCGCGCCTTCGACAACGACGCCGGGTGGCGCATCGACTACCAGGTCGCGACGCCGGGGCTGGCCGGGCGCGCGGTCAAGGCGTGGGTCGAGCGGGCCGCCACGCACGGCGAGCGGTGGAGCGACCACGCGCCGGTGACGGTCGTCTACGAGCGGTAGTCCCGCTCGCTCACTCCGCCCTCGGGGGCTGCGTGCCGTCCTCGCGGCGCAGCCTCCGGTCCAGGGCCATCGACAGTTCCGCGTCCACCACCGCGCGGGCCAGCGGCCGCAGTTGGGCCGGTTCGGTCTCCTGGGCGTGGGCATGCAGTACGCGTACGAAGATCTCGGCGAGGGCGTCCGCGTGCTCGCGGACGCGTCGGCCCGAGGAGAGCACCGTGGCGAGCGGCACCCCTTCCCGTACGAGCTGCGCCGACACCTCCAGCAGGCGGCGGCTGATGTGGACGATCTCGTCGCCGTCGGTGGCCAGATAGCCCAGGTCCAGGGCGGTGGCCAGGTTCTCCGGGGTGACCTCGCCCTCGAAGTAGTCCGCGAGCTGTTCCGGGGTGAGCCGGACCGGGGTCTCCTCGGTCGGCTCCCCGAGCCCCAGCACCTCGGCCACATCGCGCCCGCTCTCGAAGGTGGCGGCCAGGTCCGCGATGCCGTTGAGGGTGTGGCCGCGCTCCAGCAGGGCCGCGATCGTCCGCAGCCGGGCCAGGTGGTGGTCGTCGTACCAGGCGATCCGGCCCTCGCGGCGGGGCGGCGGGATCAGACCGCGCTCCCGGTAGAAGCGCAGGGTCCGCACGGTGATCCCGGCCTCCTCGGCCAGCTCCTCCATGCGGTATTCGCGGTGCTCGCGTCCGTCAGCCACAGGGGCACCCTATGTTGTACCGCCAGTAACTTTCCTCGGTCGGACCCCTACCCATCAGTACGGCCCTGCTCTACTCTCCGAACCATGCCAGTGATTGCTGGCACAGTCGCGTGACGTACCGCGGGAGGCGGCAGCATGGCCCAGCAGGAACACGTACGTGTGGCGGTGATCGGAACCGGATTCGGGGGCCTGGGGGCCGCCGTCCGGCTGCGCCGCGAGGGCATCACCGATTTCGTCGTCCTGGAGCGGGCCGACTCCGTGGGCGGCACCTGGCGCGACAACAGCTACCCCGGCTGCGCCTGCGACGTGCCGTCCCACCTCTACTCCTTCTCCTTCGCGCCCAACCCCGACTGGCCCCGCACCTTCTCCGGCCAGGAGCACATCCGGGCCTATCTGGAGCGGGTCGCGGACACCTTCGGGCTCCGCCCGCACATCCGGCTGAACCACGAGGTGAAGCTGATGAGCTGGGACAGGGAGAACCTGTACTGGGTGATCGAGTCCGCCAACGGCACCACCCTGCGCGCGGACGTCGTCATCTCCGCCACCGGGCCGCTCTCCGACCCCAAGACGCCCGACATCCCCGGGATCGGCTCCTTCCCCGGCAAGGTCTTCCACTCCGCCCGCTGGGACCACGACTACGACCTGGCCGGCAAGCGGGTCGCGATGGTCGGAACGGGTGCCTCCGCGATCCAGATCGTTCCGGCCATCCAGCCGAAGACGGCCAAACTCACGCTCTTCCAGCGCACGCCTCCGTGGGTCATGCCGCGCATGGACCGCACCATCAGCAAGGCCGAGCGCACGCTCCACCGGGCGATACCCGCGACCGGCACCGCCCGCCGCGGACTGCTCTGGGGCATACGGGAGTTGCAGGTGAGCGCCTTCACTAAGCACCCCGACCAGCTGGGCCTGGTGGAGAAGCTGGCCAAGGCGAACATGGCGCGGGCGATCAAGGACCCGGCACTGCGGGCCAAGCTGACCCCGGACTACCGCATCGGCTGCAAGCGCATCCTGCTCTCCAGCACCTACTACCCGGCCCTCGCCCAGCCCAATGTGGACGTGGTCGCCTCCGGGCTCAGCGAGATACGCGGCTCGACCGTCGTCGCCGCCGACGGCAGCGAGGCGGAGGTCGACGCGATCATCTTCGGCACCGGCTTCCACGTGACGGACATGCCGATCGCGGAACGGGTCGTCGGCGAGGAGGGGATCACCCTCGCCGAGACCTGGAAGGACGGGATGAACTCGCTGCGCGGCGCGACCGCCACCGGGTTCCCCAACTGGATGACGATCATCGGCCCCAACACGGGCCTCGGGAACTCCTCGATGATCCTGATGATCGAGTCCCAGCTGAACTACATGGCCGACTACCTGCGCCAGCTGAACGTGCTGGGCGGCCGGGCAGCGCTCGGCGCCCGCTCCGCCGCCGTCACCGCGTGGAACGGCAAGGTCCAGGAGCGGATGAAGCGCACGGTGTGGAACACCGGCGGCTGCACCAGCTGGTACCTGGACGCCGAGGGCCGCAACACCACGGTCTGGCCGGGCACCACGGGCGAGTTCCGGCGCCAGACGCGGACGGTGGACCTCGCGGAGTACGACGTCATCCGGGCGACCGGGACGCCGGGCGCGGCCGGGGGCGTGCGCGCGGGCGAGGCGGGGCGGCTCGGCGGGAGCGGGCTCGTACCGGAGCAGCCGGGGCGCGGCGAACGCGAGACGGTCGCCGCGGGGGACACGGTGGCCGAGGAGGCCGCTCGATGAGCCGGATTCCGCAGCGCGTCACGGGTACGGAGGCTGCCGAGCCTCGCCTCCCGTACCGGGTCACGGCCGGGGAGGCTGCTGAGCATCGCCTTCCGCGCCCGGTCACGGCCGGGGAGGCCGCCGAGCGTCGCCTTCCGCACCGCGTCATGGCCGAGGAGGCCGCCCGATGAGCCGGCTCCTGCACCGTGACGGTGCTCCGCCCGTCCCCGCGAGTGAACTCTTCGTCACCTCGGCCGACGGCTCCCGGATCCACGTCGAGCTGCACGGCCCCGAGGACGCCCCCGCGGTGGTCCTCGCCCACGGCTGGACCTGCAACACCCACTTCTGGGCCGCGCAGATCCGGGACCTCGCCGCCGACCACCGCGTCATCGCCTACGACCAGCGCGGCCACGGCCTCACCCCCGAGCCCGGCCCCGGCGGCTACAGCGTCGACGCCCTCGCCGACGACCTGGAGGCCGTGCTCGCCGCCACCCTCGCCCCCGGGCGGAAGGCGGTGCTGGCCGGGCACTCCATGGGCGGGATGACGCTGATGGCCGCCGCCCGCCGGCCCGGCCTGCGCGAGCACGCCGCCGCCGTCCTGCTCTGCTCCACCGGCAGCGGCCGGCTCACCGCCGAGGCCACCGTCGTACCGCTGCGTCCGAGCGGGTTCCGGACCCGGCTGACGACTGCGGTCCTGGGGGCGAAGGCGCCGCTGGGGCCGGTCAATCCGGTGTCGAAACGCATCCTCAAGTACGCGACGATGGGCGCCGGTTCGGCCCCCGACCGGGTCGACACCTGCGCCCGTATCGTGCACGCCTGCCCGCGCCGCGCGAGGGTGGGATGGGGGCAGGTGCTCGCGGAGCTGGAGGTGACGGCCGAGGTCCGCGAGCTGCGGGTGCCGACGGCGGTCATCGCCGGTACGGACGACCGGCTCACCCCGCCGGTGCACGCGCGGGCCATCGCGGCGGCGCTGCCGGTCGGCCTCGGGCTCACCGAGCTGGCGGGCACGGGGCACATGACGCCGGTGGAGGCCCCGGAGGCGGTCACGGCGAAGCTCAGGGAACTGACCACCCGGTACGTCGCGATCACCGGGGCCACCGGGGCGAACACGGCCGCCACGTCCGAGAAGGAGGATGTCGCATGAGCAGCAGGCGGAGTCTGGAGGGCCAGGTCGTCGTCGTGACCGGCGCGGCCCGGGGCGTGGGCGAGCTGCTGGCCCGCAAGCTGTCGGCGCGCGGTGCGACGCTGGCGCTGGTGGGGCTGGAGCCGGACGAGTTGAAGCAGGTCTCCGACCGGCTGCACGGCGAGAGCGACCACTGGTTCGCGGACGTCACCGACCACGCGGAGATGGCCCGGGTGGCGCGCGAGGTCAAGGAGCGGTTCGGCAAGGTCGACGTGGTCGTCGCCAACGCGGGCGTCGCCGCGGGCGGCCCGTTCGTCGACTCCGACCCGGACGCCTGGCGGCGGGTCATCGAGGTCAACCTCATCGGCGGGGCGGTCACCGGGCGGGCGTTCCTGCCGGTGCTGATGGAGAGCCGCGGCTACTTCCTCCAGATAGCCTCGCTGGCCGCGATCACCCCGGCGCCGATGATGACGGCGTACTGCGCCTCCAAGTCGGGCGTGGAGGCGTTCGCGCACAGCCTGCGCGCGGAGGTCGGCTACAAGGGCGTGAAGGTGGGCGTCGGTTACCTCTCCTGGACCGACACGGACATGGTGCGCGGCGCCGATCAGGACGAGGTGATGCGGGAGTTGAGGCAGCGGCTGCCGTGGCCGATGAACCGCACGTACCCGCTCGGCCCGGCCGTCGACCGGATCGTGGACGGCATAGCCCGGCGCTCCCCGCATGTGTACGCCCAGTGGTGGCTGCGCGGGATGCAGTCGGTCCGGGGCTATCTGCCCTCGGTCATCGCGATCGGCGGACAGCGCGAGATGCGGCGCTTCGAACCGCGCCTGCACACCGTGCCGAAGGGGCTGGTGGGGGCCGGGGGAGCGGCGGACCAGGACGCGCGGGCGGAGCGTACGTAGCGGAGTGGGCTCGCGGTGGCCCCCGGGGTGGCCCTCGCGTGGGGCCTCCCGGCGGGGCGCCCCGGCGGGTGTCACGGTGGGTAGCGGTCCGAAATGCGCGGGATGTCGGGGCGTGCAACGCTGAGCACGGCCCCGCTGGGGCCATCCCCCACGTACCCCACGCATCCCACAGGAGTGAACAGCATGGGTATCGCAGACCAGTTCAAGGACAAGGCGCAGGAGCTCGCGGACCAGGCCAAGCAGAAGGTCGGTCAGGACAAGGACCAGGCCCAGGAGCGCGGCCAGGAGGGTCAGGAGCGCGGGCGCCAGGCCCAGGAGCAGGCCCGTGACGCGGCCGAGCAGGCGCGTGACCGCTTTGACCGTTGACGGTCGCTGAGGTGTGACGCGTGCGCGCTGCGCTGTGCGCGTGCGTGCGCGTCGCGTCAGGAGGCGCATCCGGGTGACCGGATGCGCCTCCTTCTTGCTGTACGGGGCTTGCTGCACGGAACTTGCCGTACCGGGATCGCCGTACGGGGATTGCCGTACGGACTTGTCGTGCCGTGCCGAGCCGGGTCCGGGGCGCACGTTTGATCATCGATCGAACAGTGATGCGTACGATGCGGGGTCGGTGGGGGGCCGCAGGGGCTTCCCGCCCTGCCCTGCACGACCGCCGTCACCCCGGGAAGCTCCTCCGTGTCCACAGCTCGCACCGCCCGTCTCCTCGTCCCTTCGGCAGCGGCGCTCTGGACCTTCGCCCTCGGCCTGTGGGGGCTCTCACGGCAGAACAGCGTGTGGCGGGACGAGGCGGCGACCTGGCAGGTGGCCCGGCGCTCCACGGCCGAGATCGCGCAGCTGCTCGGCAACGTCGACGTCGTGCACGGGCTCTACTACCTGCTGATGCACGGCCTGTTCGAGCTGTTCGGCCCCGGCACCACCGTGCTGCGGCTGCCCTCGGTGGCGGCCATGGCGGTGGCCGCCGCCTGCGTGGCGGCCCTCGGCCACCGGCTGGCGGGCCCATGGGCCGGGCTGGGCGGCGGAGCGGCTCTGGGGCTGCTGCCGGCCGTGCAGTTCTACCTCCAGGAGGGGCGGCCGTACGCGTTGGTGGCGGCCGGGGCCGGCGTCTCCACGCTGCTCCTGGTCACCCTGCTGGAGGGGCGGGGGAGGGCGGTGCACTGGATCGCGTACGGCGGGACGGTCGCCCTGTGCGGTCTGCTGAACTGGCTCTCGCTCATGATCCTCCCGGCCCATCTGCTGACGCTGCTGCTCAGCGTCCGGAGCGTCCGGAGCGGCCACGACGTCGGCGGACCGGGCGGACCGGGCGGACCGGGCGGACCGGGCGCACCGGGCGGACTTGGTGGATCAGGCAGGATCGGCGGACTTGGCGAATCCGGCGGACCGGGCGGACCAGGCAGGCTCGGCGGACCGGGCAGACCAGGCGGAGCGGCCGGACCCGGCAGGCCCGGCGGACTCGGGAAGCGCTGGGCGGTCGCCGCCGGGGCCGCCGTGGTCTGTGTGCTCCCGCTGGTCCTGTTCAGCCGGAGCCAGTCCGCGCAGGTCTCGTGGATACCTCCGCTGACCTGGCACATGCTGATCGGCCCGGCGGTCCTGCTGGCCGTCGGCGGGGCGGGCGCGCTGCTGGACCGACGGTCCCCGTACCGGCCGGACGGGCCCTCGGCGGCGGCCGTCGGGCTGCCGCTGCTCGTGGTGCCCCAGCTCGGCCTCGCCGGGCTCTCCCTGGTCCAGCCGCTGTTCCTGGACCGGTACGTCCTCTTCAGCCTGCTGGGCCTGGCGCTGCTGATCGGCGCGGCGATCGGGGCGGGGGTCCGGACGGTGTCACGGCGGCTCCCGCGGGCCGGCCGGTGGCTCCTTCCGGCGGTCGTCGCCGTGGCGTCGGTGGCCCTGCTTCCGCAGGCGCTCGCCAAGCGGTCCCCGGAGAGCCGGGTGGACGACGTCCTCGCGGCGGCCGACGCCGTACGGCGGCTGAAGCGGCCCGGGGACGCGGTGCTCTTCTTCCCGTCGGCCCGGCGCGACACCCGGCTGGTCTCCCCGGACGCCTTCTCCGGCCTGGAGGACATAGCGCTGGCCCGCACCCCGGAGCGGTCCGGCACCCTGA
The DNA here is from genome assembly GCF_050871195.1 of Streptomyces araujoniae. Taxonomy (NCBI): domain Bacteria; kingdom Bacillati; phylum Actinomycetota; class Actinomycetes; order Kitasatosporales; family Streptomycetaceae; genus Streptomyces; species Streptomyces araujoniae. The sequence continues at coordinate 3,039,229 of NZ_CP194070.1, read as the reverse complement.
AGGGCGTGGAGGACGGCCCGGCCCGCATCCGGACGGCGATGCTCACCCACCGCCGCATCCTCCTGGTGACGGACGCCCCCGCCGTCTCCCGCCCGCCCGCCACCGAACGGGACCGGATGAAGCGCTCCGTCCTGCGCAACCACTTCAGGATCGTCACCGACACCCAGACCCGCGGCCGCCGGGTGACCCTCTACGAGAGGCGTGCGGCACCGCGGTGAACCCCGGGTGGGATCAAGCCGCGGAGTGTTGTCCATGTGTGGACGCTTCGCCCGGCCGACGGGGCTCGTGCGGAGTGAAGACGAAAGCCGATGCGTCTCCGTCCAGATCGATGGTCAGTGATGCGTCGAGTGCCGTGGCCAGACGGCTCAGCAGCGCCAGGGTGGGGACGGAGTCACCTCCCTCGATGTTGGAGATCTGCGGCTGACTCATCCCGGCCCGGCGTGCCAATTCGGTTTGGGAGAGCCCGAGGGCGGCCCGGCGGTCGTGGACCGCTTGGCCGAGGGCGAAGGAGTGCCCGGCTTCGGTGTAGGCGGCGGACTCCTCGACCTTCTCGCCCAGGAGCTTGCGAGTCCGGCGGGTTCTCCAGGCGGAGTGGTTCATGGGCTCTGCTCCTCTGTCCGGTCGTAGCTGTGCTCGGCAGGGCCGTGCTCGGCTTCGCAGGTCTGCTGGGCTTGCCGGGCTCTTTCGACCTCTGCCTCCTCGCGCTGTCTGGTCTTGCGGAACACGGTCAACAAGACGATGCGCCGGTAAGGGGCGAGCCAGTAGGTGATGCGGACCGCGTTGCCGTCCATGGTGAAGCGTAGTTCCCGCACTTTGCCGCCGAGGTGCCTGGCATACGGCTCTCCCAGGGTCGTCGGCCCGGCCAGAAGCATGTCAACGGCACGCTCGGTCTTGTCGTAATGCGCGTCCGTGAGTAACTCCAGCCATTGCCGGACCTCCGGCTCGATCTCGACCTGCCAAAGTTTCTCCATCCCATCCATTATATGGAAATTTATATGGGGTGGGGGCCCTGTCCCTGCGCGCCCCCGCCCTCAGGAAGACCTCGGCGGCAGTGGCGGCCGGCGCAGGTCCGGGGCGGTGTCGTACGTGGGCGGGGTCGAGGCCGGGTGGGCGGCGAGGAGGTCGAGGGCGACCCGGACCGCGTCGTCGAGGACGGCGTACCGGCCCTCCGCCCAGTCCAGGGGGGTGCGCAGGGCCTTCACGTCCGGTTCGACGCCGTGGTTCTCCACCGACCAGCCGTATGTGTCGAACCAGGCCGCGTTCATCGGGACCGTGATCACCGTGCCGTCGCCCAGCCGGTGGCGGCCGGTCATGCCGACCACCCCGCCCCACGTCCGCTGGCCCACCACCGGGCCCAGCTTCAGCAGCCGGAACGCGGCGGTGATCATGTCGCCGTCGGAGGAGGTCGCCTCGTCGGCCAGGGCGACGACCGGGCCGCGCGGGGCGTTGGAGGCGTAGCTCACCGCCTGGGCGTTGCGGGTCAGGTCCCAGCCGAGGATCTTCCGGGTGAGCTTCTCCACGACCAGCTCGCTGATGTGGCCGCCCGCGTTGCCCCGTACGTCCACGATCAGCGCCGGGCGCGAGACCTCCAGCCGCAGGTCCCGGTTGAACTGGGCCCAGCCCGAGCCGCCCATGTCCGGGATGTGCAGGTAGCCGCACTTTCCGCCGCTCAACTCCCGTACGACATCACGCCGTTTGGCCACCCAGTCCTGATAGCGGAGAGGGCGCTCGTCCACCAAGGGCATGATCGCCACCCGGCGCGAGGGGCCGCCGCCCGCCGGGGTGAACGTCAGCTCCACCGTCGTGCCGCCCGCCGCCGTCAGCAGGGGGTACGGGCCCGTCACCGGGTCCACCGGGCGGCCGTCCACATGCGTGAGGACCGCGCCCTCGCGGATGCCCGTACCGGCCAGCGGGGAACGGGCCTTGGAGTCCGAGGAGTCGCCGGGGAGGATGCGCTGGACGACCCAGGACCCGTCCCGGCAGACCAGGTTGGCGCCCAGCAGGCCGATCGCCCGCTGGTAGTGCGGCGGGCCCTCGTTGCGGCGGGCGGGGGTGACGTACGCGTGCGAGGTGCCCAGCTCGCCCAGCACCTCGCGCAGCAGATCCGCGAACTCGTCGGGGGAGGACACCCGTTGGACCAGCGGACGGTACTGCTCCAGCACCCCGTCCCAGTCGATGCCGCACATGTCCGGCTCCCAGAAGTAGGAGCGGATGATCCGGCCCGCCTCCCCGTACGCCTGCCGCCACTCCGCCCCCGGGTCCACCTCGTGCAGGATGCGGCGCAGGTCCAGATAGACCGTGGAGTCGCCGTCGCCCGGCTCGGTCGCGGGGACCGCCCGCAGCTCGCCGTCGTCCATCACGACCAGGCGCGAGCAGTCCCCGCTGACCGCGAACCAGTCGAGGTGGTCGACCAGTTCGGTCTTCCGCGCCTTCGCGATGTTGAAGTGCTCCAGGGTGGGGCGGCCCGACATGTCGGCCGGGTTGGCGAAGGTCTCGCCCAGCGCCCCCGAGATCGGCCACCGCAGCCAGACGAGACCGCCGCCGCTCACCGGGTGCAGCGCCGAGTACTTGGAGGCGGAGACCGGGAACGGCGTCACCCGGCTCTCCAGGCCCTCGAACTCGACCATGACCGTGGACCCCTCGCCCGTACCCCCTGCCTCCGGAACGTCTATCGGGTCCAGGCCGCCCGCCGCCGGGCGCCCGTCCGGCGAGAGCGCGAAGGGGGACGGGGTGGCCGAGGAGAGCGGGACCAGATACGGGCGGCAGCCGAGGGGGAAGGAGAGGTCGCCGGTGTGGACGTCGTACACCGGGTCGAAGCCCCGCCAGGAGAGGAACGCCAGATAGCGGCCGTCCTCCGTGAAGACCGGGTTCTCGTCCTCGAAGCGGCCGTTGGTCACGTCCACGATCACCGGGGCGCCGGGGCCGGAGATCCGGGCCAGCTTGATCTGGCGCAGCGAGCGGCCGATCCCCGGGTGCGACCAGGTCAGCCAGGAGCCGTCGGGCGAGAAGGCCAGATCGCGGACCGGGCCGTTGACCGAGCGGATCAGCTCGGTGAGGCCGGGGTGCTCGTCGACGGACGCCGTGATGCTGTCGGGGACGGCTCCGCCCGTGGCCGCGTAGAGGTCGGCGCGGGTGGAGCCGGTACGGGGGCGCTCCCGGATCTCCTCGGTCTCCTCCGTCACCCCGGCCGTCCCGGACCCGTCGGCCGCCCCTGTCGTCGCGACCGCGCCCGTCTCCTCCGGCTCGCCCGTGTCCAGGAGCAGCAGCCTGCCGTCGTTCGACGCGATGGCCAGCCGCTCCCCGTCCGGGTCGGAGACCATCTCCTGGACGCGGCCCAGCTGCCCCGAGGCGAGCCGGCGCGGGGCCCGGTCGCCGCTGGCGCGCGGGAGGTAGCCGATCTCCACCGCGTCCTCGCCGTCCGCGTCGGTGACGTACGCGACCCGGCCCCCGCTCCCCAGCATCTCCGGCAGCCGCACCCGCACCCCGGGGGTGTCGCTGATGGTGCGGGCGGGGCCGTCGCGGTGGGTGAGCCAGTAGAGGCTGCCGCGTACGGTGACGGCGCTGGCCCGGCCCGTCTCGTCGACCGAGAGCGAGTCGACGTTGCTGGCGGCGGGCACCTGGTGGCAGCGGCGGCCGGTGCGCGGCCCGCCGAGCCGTACCTCCAGCTTGCGCGGGGTGGCGTCCGGCGAATCCAGGTCCTCCACCAGCCAGAGGTCGCCCGCGCACTGGTAGACGACCCGGTGGCCGTCGCTGGAGGCGTGCCGGGCGTAGAAGGCGTCGTGGTCGGTGTGGCGGCGCAGGTCCGTGCCGTCGGTCCGGCAGGAGTAGAGGTTGCCGACGCCCTCGTGGTCGGAGAGGAACGCGATCCGGCGGCCCACGAACATCGGGGAGGCGAGGTGCCCGTCGATGTCCGGCAGCAGCCGCTCCCCGTGCAGCCAGAGGCGCCCCATGGCCCCGCCCCGGTAGCGCTTCCAGGCGGCCGGTTCGTGCGGGGGCGTGCCGGTGAGGAGCAGGGTGCGGCGCTCGCCGTCCAGGTCGGCCACGGCGATGTCGGAGACCGGGCCCCAAGGGAGCCGCCCGCCGGGGCTGCCGTCGGTGGGGACGCTGTAGGCCCAGGAGAAGTACGAGAACGGCTGGTTGTGCGAGGAGACGGCGAGGATCTGCGAGGCGTCGGGCGGATCGGGGGTCCAGCCGCAGACCCGGGCGTCGGTCGAGCCCCAGTGGGTGAGCCGGCGGGCCGGGCCGCCGTCGACGGGGGCGAGGTGGATCTCGGGGTCCAGCGTGCGCCAGGTCGTGTAGGCGAGGGAGGTGCCGTCGGGCGAGAAGCGGGGGTGGCTGACCCGGGTCCGGTCGACGGTCACCCGCCAGGCCCGCCCCGGCCGGTGGCCCGCCGGGGCGAGGGGGGCGACCCAGAGATCGTCCTCGGCGGCGAAGCAGAGCATGTCCTGGTGGAGGTGCGGGAACCGGAGATACGCGACGTCGTCACTCACCCCCCAATGCTTTCCGCGCGCAGGGCCCGGGGCAACTTGTGGTGCAGCCCACAAGCGAAACGATTTCGTTTCGCTGGGGGAAGGGGGTACGGTTCTGCTGTACGAAACAGTTTCGTTCGATGGTGAGCGGAACGGACCGGGCGCGGCATAATCCGTGACCGGAACGACGGATACGCGTGAGTGAGCGAAGGAGGTCGGCCCATGGCACGCACCAGGCTGACGCCCGAGCGTGAGGGCGAGCTGTACGAGGCCGTCCTCGATCTGCTCCGCGAGGTCGGCTACGACGCCCTGACCATGGACGCCATCGCCGCCCGCACCCGGTCGAGCAAGGCCACCCTCTACCGCCAGTGGGGCTCCAAGCCCGAGCTGGTCGCCAAGGCGCTCCGGCACAACAAGCCGGGAGACCTCTCCGACATCGACACCGGCTCGCTGCGCGGCGACTTCCACACCGTGCTGAGCCGGACCGACGACTGCCAGATGGAGAAGGACGCCGCGCTGATGCGGGGTCTGAGCCATGCCGTCCACGAGTACCCCGAGCTGCTCCAGGCCCTGCGCGAGCTTCTGATCGAACCGGAGATGAACGGGTTCGACGAGATGCTCCAGCGGGCCGTGGCCCGGGGCGAACTGCGCGCGGACAACCCGGCGCTGAAGTACATCCCGCACATGCTGGTCGGCGCGCTGGCCGCCCGGCAGCTGATCGAGGACCGTCCGGTCGACCGGGCGTTCCTCACCGACTACGTGGACTCCGTGGTGCTCCCCGCCCTCGGCGTCTGACCGCACGCGGCTCCGTGGCGCTCCCCGGCTTCGGAGTCCGACGTCCCCGGTAGGGCCCCTCCCCAGGGTCCCGCCACCGTACGGCCCTCTCCCCGACGCATCACTCGTACCTGACACGCCGCTCTCGTCGTCGGGCCGGCACCTCACGCCCGATTTCCACTCATACGACCTGACCGGGAGTACGCCCCCGTGGCCACTTTCCTCTACAAGCTCGGACGGCTCACCTTCCGCCGCCGCCGCTATGTCGCCCTGATCTGGGTGGCACTGCTGGCGCTCGCCGGATTCGGTGCCGCCTCCGCGTCCACCGCCGCCTCCAGTTCCTTCTCCATCCCCGGTACCGAGGCGCAGCGCGCCTTCGACCTGCTGGAACAGCGCTTCCCCGGCTCCAACGCCGACGGGGCCACCGCCCGGGTCGTCTTCAAGGCGCCCGAGGGCGAGAAGGTGACCGACGCCGAGAACAAGGGCGAGATCACCGGCATCGTCAAGGAGCTCCAGTCCGGCTCCGACCAGGTGGCCGGTGTCGCCGACCCGTTCGAGGCGCAGGCCGTGAGCGAGGACGGTTCGACGGCGTACATCTCGGTCTCCTACAAGGTCAACTCCATGGAGCTGACCGATGAGACCCGGGACGCCCTGGAAGGCGTGGGCAAGGACGCCGAGAGCAGCGGCATGAAGGTGGAGATCGGCGGTGACGCCCTCCAGGTCATGCCGCACACCGGGACCGCCGAGATCATCGGTGTCGCCATCGCCGCCGTCGTCCTGGTCATCACCTTCGGTTCGCTGATCGCCGCCGGGCTGCCGCTGGTCACCGCGCTGGTCGGGGTCGGTATCGGCGTCTCCACGATCACCGCGCTGGCCAGCGTGATGGACCTGGGCTCCACCACCTCGATCCTCGCCATGATGATCGGCCTCGCGGTCGGCATCGACTACGCCCTCTTCATCGTCTCCCGCTACCGCGCGGAGCTGGCCGAGGGCCGGGAGCGCGAGGAAGCCGCCGGGCGGGCGGTCGGCACGGCCGGATCCGCCGTCGTCTTCGCGGGCCTGACCGTGGTCATCGCGCTGGCCGGCCTGGCCGTCGTCAACATCCCGATGCTGACCAAGATGGGTCTCGCCGCCGCCGGTACGGTCTCCATCGCCGTCCTCATCGCGCTCACCCTCGTCCCGGCGGCCCTCGGCTTCGCGGGCAAGCGGATCATGGGCCGCAAGGCGCGCAAGGCCGCCGAGGCGGAGAACAGCCCCGAGGCCAAGCCGAACATGGGCACCCGCTGGGCGCGTTTCGTGCTCCGCAAGCCGGTCTGGGTGATGCTCGTCGGCGTCCTCGGCCTCGGTGTCGTCGCCATCCCGGCGACCTCGCTGGAGATGGGCCTGCCCGACGACGGCGCCCAGCCGAAGTCGACCACGCAGCGCCAGGCGTACGACACGCTCTCCGACGGCTTCGGCCCCGGGTTCAACGGCCCGCTGCTGGTCGTGGTGGACGGCAGCAACAGCTCCGACCCCAAGGCCGCGGCCGACCAGGTCGCCAAGAAGATCGAGTCCCTCGGCGTCGCGGCCGTCGTCCCGCCCGCCTTCAACAAGGCCGGTGACGCCGCGACGATCACGGTCATCCCCAAGGACCGGCCGTCCTCGCACGCCACCGAGGAGGTCGTCCACGACATCCGGGACGCGGGCAAGGACATCAAGGCGGACACCGGGGCCGAGGTCCTGGTCACCGGCGCCACCGCGATGAACATCGACTTCTCGCAGAAGATGAACGACGCGCTGCTGCCCTACCTGGCGCTCGTCGTCGGCCTCGCGTTCCTGCTGCTGATGCTGGTCTTCCGCTCGATCCTGGTCCCGCTGAAGGCGGCCCTCGGCTTCCTGCTCTCGGTCGTCGCGGCCCTCGGCGCGGTCGTCGCGGTCTTCCAGTGGGGCTGGCTCGGCTCGCTCTTCGGTGTCGAGCAGACCGGTCCGATCATGAGCATGATGCCGATCTTCATGATCGGTGTGGTCTTCGGTCTCGCGATGGACTACGAGGTCTTCCTCGTCACCCGGATGCGTGAGGCGTACGTCCACGGCGAGAGCCCCGGCCAGGCCATCGTGACCGGCTTCAAGCACGGCGCACGGGTGGTCACGGCGGCAGCGGTGATCATGATCGCGGTCTTCTCGGGCTTCATCGGCTCCAGCGAGCAGATGGTCAAGATGATCGGCTTCTCGCTCGCGGTCGCGGTCCTCTTCGACGCCTTCGTGGTGCGTATGGCGATCGTGCCGGCCGTCCTGGCCCTGCTGGGCCGGAAGGCCTGGTGGCTGCCGCGCTGGCTGGACCGGGCGCTGCCCAACGTGGACGTGGAGGGCGAGAAGCTGCAGAAGCAGCTGACGGAGGAGCCCGCCGCGTCCGGCTCGGACTCCGACGGCGGGGACGGCCACGGCGGCGAGCGCGAGCTCGTACGCGTCTGATCCCCGGGGCCCTTCACCGGCCCTTCGGACCCCGGGGCCGCGTCTGAGCGGAGCGCGGCCCCGGCAGCGCCGGTTACCTGTGGGGACGGGGGACCGGGGCAGCGGAAAGGCCCCCGTGCGATGAGCACGGGGGCCTTCTCCGTGTGGGGGTGCGCCGGTTTCCTGCTGGTGCTGGTGCCGGCGTCGGTGACGTGTACGCGGGCCGCCTGCGCGCCGGAACGGTGGGCGCCGGATTCCCGCGCGGTGGATTCGGGCGGTGCCGGTGACGTGTACGCCGGACGCCGGACCCCTGCGCGGTGGACTCGGGTGCGTCGGTCTCAACCGCGGGCCGGCTGGGCGCCCTTGGGGTCCGGCTGGGCCTCCTTCGGCCCCGGGCGGGTGCGGGAGGGCCGTTTCTCCGGGCCCCCGCCGGACGACTGCGCGGCGGCTCCCGTCGCCGGGGCCTGGGCGCGAGTGCGGGCCAGGAAGCGGATCAGCGTCCTGATCTCGAACTGGAACACCTCCACCCCGTCCGTCGAGTGCAGTTCCACGATCAGCTGGGTCCGGCCGCAGGGCCAGACGCGGACCGCCCCGCGCTCGATCGGGGTGCGCAGCCCGCGCTCCAGCAGATCGCGGCCGAACGCCCAGTCGGTGCCGTCGGGCAGACCGATGTGGACGGTGCGGGGGTCGTCGGCCGCGTCGTAGCGCAGATCGACGGGGACCGGACGGGTCAGAGGGCCATCGGTGATGAGCCGGGCGCGTGCATGTTCTTCGATCACAGGGGACATGGGCCGGCTCCTCCTATATGTATCGCTCTGCCCTCTAATGTCCCATATTTCACGAATGTGGCACGGTGAGCGTGCGCTCACGTGACGGAGAGTGGCACCCCGGCGGCTGAACGGGATCCTGCTGCCGGGCCTCCGCTCTTGCACAGGGTTCGCAAGAGGGCACTATTATTGATGGGTTCATGACCCCGCCCGCGGAGCCTCGTCCACGCGGACGCGGACACCGTGCGGAACCGCAGGAAGCGGAGCCTCTGTCATGCATGTACCCGATGGATTCATCGATGCACCTGTCTCCGTCGCCGCCGGGGTGTTCGCCGCGGGCGCGGTGGCCGTCAGCCTCCGGGGGGCCCGCCGTGAACTGGACGAGCGCACCGCCCCGCTCGCCGGGCTGGTGGCCGCCTTCATCTTCGCCGTACAGATGCTGAACTTCCCGGTGGCCGCCGGTACCAGCGGCCATCTGATGGGAGGGGCCCTGGCCGCGATCCTGGTCGGGCCCTATACGGCCGTGCTCTGCCTCTCCGTGGTGCTGCTGATGCAGGGCATCTTCTTCGCGGACGGCGGACTCACCGCGCTCGGCGTGAACATCACCGTCATGGGCGTGGTCACCGTCGTGGTGGCGTACGGGGTGTTCCGCCTGCTCACGGGCCTGCTGCCGCGCACGCGCCGGTCCGCGACGGCCTCGGCGTTCGTCGCCGCGCTCGTCTCCGTACCGGCGTCGGCCGCCGCGTTCACGCTGCTCTACTGGATCGGCGGCACCACCGACATCCCGATCGGCAAGGTGTTCACGGCCATGGTCGGCGTGCACGTCCTGATCGGCATCGGGGAGGCGGTGATCACCGCGCTGACGGTGGGCGCGGTCCTCGCCGTCCGCCCCGACCTCGTCCACGGCGTCCGGGGCGCCCGCACCGCCCCCCTCAAGCTCCGGGTCGACGGCGAACTCGTCGACGCCCCGGCCCCCACCCGCGAGCCCGAGCCCGCCACCGCGCACCGCTCCAACCGCGGCTTCCTCATCACCGGCCTGGTCTCGGCCCTCCTCCTCGCCGGCTTCGTCTCCTTCTACGCCTCCGCCAGCCCCGACGGCCTGGAGCGGGTCGCCGCCGACCAGGGCATCGACGAGAAGGCGGAGGAACACGGCGCGGCCGACTCCCCGCTCGCCGACTACGGGGTGGGCGACATCGCGAACGCCCGGCTCTCCGGCGGCCTCGCCGGGGTGATCGGCGTCAGCGCCACGGTGGTCGTGGGCACGGGCGTCTTCTGGGTGGTGCGCCGCCGCCGGGAGGACGAGCGGGGCGGCCCCGCCCGCTCCGACCACGAGAACGTCTGAGGGCCGGGGGCCGGGGCCCGGCGAGGAAGCCGAGCGGCCCGGCCCAGGGGGCGTACGGCCCGACACGGGCGAGCGAGAGGCCCGACTCGGAAGGCCAGCGGCCCGGCCCGGAAGGCGAGCGGCCCGGCCCGGATGAACGAGCCGCCCGACAGCCCGGAACAGTCCGACAGGAAGGGGGCCGGCCATGGCGGCGACGGGCCACGCCCACAAGCTCTACCGGCACGGGGACAGCCCGGTCCACCGGCTGCCCCCGCACTGTAAACTGGCCGCCGTCTTCGGCTTCGTCCTCGTCGTCGTCTCCACCCCGCGCGCGGCGATGTGGGCCTTCGGCCTGTACGCGGCCCTCCTCGCCGCCGTCGCGGCGGTGGCGAGGATCCCGCCCGGCTTCCTCCTGAAGCGTCTGGTCATCGAGGTGCCGTTCGTGGCGTTCGCGCTGCTCATGCCGTTCGTCGTGCCCGGCGAGCAGACGATGGTCCTCGGCGTCTCCGTCAGCGTCCCCGGCCTCTGGGGCGCCTGGAACGTGCTGGCCAAGGCCACCCTGGGCGTCGCCGCCTCGGTCCTCCTCGCCTCCACCACCGAACTGCGCGAGGTCCTGCTCGGCCTCCAGCGGCTGAGGCTGCCGCCGCTGCTGGTCCAGATCGCGTCCTTCATGATCCGGTACGGGGACGTCATCACCGGCGAGATGCGGCGCATGTCCATCGCCCGCCGCTCCCGGGGGTTCGAGGCGCGCGGCGTGCGGCACTGGGGCGTCCTGGCCACCTCGATGGGCGCCCTGTTCATCCGCTCGTACGAACGCGGTGAGCGGGTCCACCTCGCGATGGTGAGCCGGGGGTACGCCGGCACGATGCCGGTGATCGACGAGGTGACGGCGGACCGGACCCAATGGGCGTACGCGGCGACGCTCCCCGCTCTCGCGCTCGTGATCTGTCTGCTGGGATGGACCCTGTGACCTCTTCCTCCGGGCCCCAGGCCCCCGCCCCCTCGCTCGACGTCAGCGGCCTCGCCTACGCCTACCCCGACGGCCACCAGGCCCTCTTCGGCGTCGACCTGACCGTGGGACGCGGCGAACGCGTCGCGGTCCTCGGCCCCAACGGCGCGGGCAAGACCACGCTCGTCCTGCACCTCAACGGCATCCTGGAGGCGGGCTCCGGCACGGTCCGCGTCGCCGGACTCCCGGTGGCGAAGCGGAACCTGGCGGAGATCCGGCGCCGGGTGGGCATCGTCTTCCAGGACCCGGACGACCAGCTCTTCATGCCCACGGTCCGCGAGGACGTCGCCTTCGGCCCGGCCGCCTCCGGGCTGCGCGGCCCCGAACTGGAGGAGCGGGTGGTGCGCGCGCTGGAACAGGTCGGGATGGCGGAGTACGCGGCCCGCCCGCCGCACCACCTCTCCTTCGGCCAGCGCCGCCGCGTCGCCGTGGCGACCGTCCTCGCGATGGAGCCGGAGATCCTCGTCCTGGACGAACCGTCCTCCAACCTGGACCCGGCCTCCCGCCGCGAACTGGCCGACATCCTCCGCTCGTTGGACGTCACCGTGCTGATGGTCACGCACGACCTGCCGTACGCGCTGGAGCTGTGCCCGCGCGCGGTGATCCTCAGCGAGGGGGTGATCGCCGCCGACGGCCGGACGCAGGACCTGCTCTGCGACGAGGAGTTGATGCGCGCGCACCGGCTGGAGCTGCCGTTCGGCTTCGACCCGAGGTCGGTGACGGTTCCGACGCCGTAAACAGCTCGTGACAGTGCGGTGGTGACGGCGACCCGCTCCCCGGGCACCCCGCCGGGCCGTGCACCATGGGGTGATGAGCGGGAGCGCGGGAGCGAGCACGGCGGGTCCGGGAGCGGACATGGGCGGGGACGCGGACGTGGACGTACGGGGCACGGTGGCGCCCGGATTCGAACCGGTCGCGGAGGCCTTCGTCCGCAACTTCGAGCAGCGAGGCGAGCGCGGCGCGGCCGTGGCCGTCTACCGCGACGGGCGCAAGGTCGTGGACCTGTGGGCCGGTACGAGGGACGTGGACGGCACCGAGCCCTGGGCGGTCGACACGGTCCAGATCGTGCGGTCGGCGGGCAAGGGCATCGCCGCCGCCGTCCCCCTCCTGCTCCACCAGCGCGGGCAGGTCGACCTGGACGCCCCGGTCTCCACGTACTGGCCGGAGTTCAAGGCGAACGGCAAGGAACGCGTCCTGGTCCGCGACCTCCTGGCCCACCGGGCGGGCGTCCCCGCCCTGGACCGCCCGCTCACCCCCGCCGAGGCCGCCGACGGGGTCTGTGGACCGGCCGCCGTCGCCGCGCAGCGCCCGCAGTGGGAGCCGGGCACGGACCACGGCTACCACGCCCAGACCTACAGCTGGCTCATCGGCGAACTGGTCCGCCGTGCCACCGGCCGCACCATCGGCCGCTGGATCGCGGAGGAGATCGCGCGCCCGCTGGGCCTGGACTTCTGGTTCGGGCTGCCCGCCGAGGAGGCCCACCGCATCGGCCGCATCGGCCCGGTGGAGCCCCCGGCGCCGGGGGCGGCCTCCGGGGCCCTGCGCGTCCGCCCCAAGCGCTCGGTGGTCGACGCCTACCGCGACCCCGAGTCGCTCACCCGCCGGGCGTTCGGCGCGATCGACCCGCTGCCCGACGAGAACGACGCCGCCTACCGTACGGCGGAACTCCCCGCCTCCAACGGGATCGCGACCGCCCGGGGCCTGGCCCACTGCTACGCGGCGATGATCGGCCCGGTCGACGGCCACCGCCGCCTGTTCGCCCCCGCGACCCTCACGCTGGCCCGCACCGAGGAGTCGGCGGGCCCCGACCGGGTCCTGGTCGTCAGCACCCGGTTCGGCCTCGGCTACATGCTGCACGGCCCGGCGGCCCCGCTGCTGGGCCCCGGCTCGTTCGGCCACCCCGGGCGCGGCGGCTCCCTCGGCTTCGCGGACCCCGAATCCGGCATCGCGTTCGGCTACGTGACCAACGGCCTCCAGAAGGGAGTCACCGCCGACCCCCGTGCCCAGGCATTGGTCAGGGCAGTACGGTCGGCGCTATGACACGACCTCGCTTCGACGGCTACAGCATCCTGATCACCGGCGCCGGCCAGGGTATCGGCGCCGCAACGGCCCACCGCCTGGCGGCGGAAGGCGCCAGAGTCCTCGTCACCGACCTCGACGCGGAGCGTGCCTCCGGCGCGGCGGCGGCGATACGCGAGGCGGGCGGCACCGCCGCGTCCCTGCCCTGCGACGTGGGCGACCGGGCGGCGGTGGAGGCGGCGGTGGCGTACGCCGTCGAGACCTTCGGCGGGCTCGACGTCCTGGTCAACAACGCGTACGCGGCGAGCGAGGACGCCGGACTCTTCGAGGACGAGACGGACGAGGCGTGGGACCGCGACCTGGACATCACCCTCTCCGGCCCCTTCCGCTGCGCCCGCGCCGCCCTGCCCCACCTGGTGGCCTCGGGCCGGGGCGCGATCGTCACCATCGGCTCGGTCAACGGCGAGCAGGACTTCGGCGGTCACGCGTACAGCGCGGCCAAGGCGGGCCTGGCGAGCCTGACCCGTACGCTGGCGGGCCACGCGGGCCCGCGCGGCGTACGGGTCAACCTGGTGGCGCCCGGCACGATCCGCACGGCGGCCTGGTCGGGCCGCGACGCGGAACTCGAACGCGCGGCGGCCCTCTACCCTCTGGGCCGGGTCGGCACCCCCGAGGACATCGCGTCGGCGGTCGCCTTCCTCGCCTCCTCCGACGCCTCGTGGATCACGGGGACGACGCTGCGGGTGGACGGCGGCATCCTGGCGGTGAACACGGGCTTCCGGCGGGCGATGGCGTCCGGGGATTGATTCTCTGGGGCGTCCCGGGAGTAATCCCCTGGCGGGCCGTCACGCCCGCCCCTACCCTCCCCCCATGATCATCACGTACGGCCACACGGACCGCTCGGGCCGCCCGGTCACCCTCCACGAGGTGGACGCGGCCAACTGGCGGGCGGTCGCGGACTGCGCCCCGCACGACGACCAGCGCGCCTGGGTCCCGGCCCTGGCCGCCCGCTACCTCGTCCTGACGGCCCGCGAGGACACCTGGCACTCCCGGGCGGTCCTCGCGGGCGACGAGGTGACCGGCCACATCATGTGGGCCCGGGACGAGGACGGTTCGTACTGGATCGGCGGCATGCTCATCGACGCCGCCCACCAGGGCCGGGGCATCGGCTCCGCCGCCGTACGCACCCTGACCACCTGGCTCACGACCCTGGAGGACTGCCGGGCGGTCCGCCTCTCCTACGCCCCCGCCAACCGGGCCGCCGCCCACCTGTACACCGCACTCGGCTTCCGCCCGACGGGGGCGGAGGAGGACGGGGAGGTGGTGGCGGAGTGGGCGGGGTGAGCGCCCCGGGGTGTGCGGACAGTTCGTGACGCCGGGCGTCCTTCGTAGGGGAGGCTGAGGCACCGGGCCTGCCGGGCTACCGCAGACCGCACCGCCCCGTGCTCGCGGAAAGGTGGCCTGTCCCCTCAGGCGGCGGGCTGTTCGCAGGCGGTCCGGCAGTCGCGGCAGAGGCTGGGGGTGCGCGAGCGGAAGGCGCGTTCGCAGCCTTCGCAGGTCTGCAGGGGGATGACGACGGTACGGGGCCGGGCCGGGGCCAGTTCCTCGGTGCCGGGGAGGGGCGGCGGCAGGAGCACGGTCAGCCGGTGCCTGACGAACTTGGCCGGGTACTTCACCGGCTGCGGGAGGTCGGTGGTGAGGGCCCGGCGGACGGTGTCGGGGTGTGCGTCCCGTTCGAGCCAGGTGGCCGTGACGGGGGCGAGGCGTTCGATGTCGGCCTCGGAGAGCACGAGTTCGGGCGCGTGCCGCCGCAGGTCGGAGAGGAGCGCGACGGCTGACTGTCGGAGCCCGGGGGTCAGCTCGCGGGGTTGCGGGAGCGGCCGGGGCGGGGCTTTGGGCGCGGTCGGGGGCGGTACGAGACGTGGGGCGGGCGGGGCCGGTGGGAAGGGCTCCGCCGGTACGGGCCGGTCGGTTACGGGAGGTGGGGCGGGCGCTTCCCGGGCCTCGGGGGCCGCGAGCGGGACGTGCGGGGTGACCGGGGCGGGGGCGGGGGCTTGAGCCGGGGCATGAACCGGGACCGGGACCGGGGCGGGGACCTGAACCGGGGCTTGAGCCGGGACCGTGACCGGGGCCGCGATCGGGGGTGTATCCCGGGCCGGAGACGGGGTCGCGAGCGGGGCCGTGACCAGGGCCGGCGCCTGTGTCGAGGCTGGGGCCGCACGGGGGTCCGGAACTTGGTGCGGGGGCATCGCCGGACGGGGGCGTAACAGGGCTTCCGGGTGGTTGCAGAAGACCGTGCGGGTGACCATCCGGCCGTTCGGGAGGCGTACGCGGGTGCGGTGCAGGTAGCCGTGGGACTCCAGTTCGCGCAGCGCGGCGGCGATGAGCTTCTCGCCCTCGGGGAAGCGGGCGGCGAGCGCCTTGATGCCGACTTCGGTGCCCTGGGGCAGCGACTGGATGCGTACGGCGAAGCCGACGGCGGCGGTGCTGAGCGCGGCGTTCTGGGCGAGGTGGTTGCCCACGACGGTGAAGCGCTCGGTGTGCGGGAGGGTGATGTGGACGACGCCGGAGGTCGGGAGAGGTCCGGGAACCTCTACCAGGGCGCGCATGAGGGCAGTATTCTGCGGGGTATCCATCGGGAAGCTGCTTTCTTCCTTGGTGGTCAGGCCCTCGTTCGGGATGGCTGTCCCGGCCGGGGGCCGACGTATGTCTGATGTCGGATGTGGTGCTGGCGTGAGCATATGCCTGCCAACCGGCACGAAATCCAGCTCAGTTGGCAAACCTCACCCATGTGGGTGACGGAGCCCGGGGGGGTCGTCAGATGGCTGCCGGGGTGGGTCGGGTGGGGTTGGTTATTTCCCTTGGTTCTTTAGTACTTGACGTCCCGGGTCACCGCGTCGCGGTGGAGCACGATCCGGTGGAGGGTGTTCGCGGTCGACCGGATCGTGCCCGTACACGACCCGGTGGAGGCCGTCACCGTACGAGGTCGATCTCCGCCCACACGGTCTTGCGCGGTACGGGGCCGGGGGCGATGCCCCAGTGGTCGGCCAGGGCCTCCACGATGAGCATGCCGCGCCCGTTCTCCGCGCCGTCGTCCTCGGGCGCCTTCACGGCTCCCGGCCCGGGAGGAACGCTGTCGCCCCGGGTGTCGGTGACCTCGATCCGCAGGGTCTTCTCCCTGACGGTCAGGCTCAGTTGGAAGTCCCGGCCCCGTACCCGGCCGTGCGTGGACGCGTTGGCCGCCAGCTCGGCCACGATGTGCGCCGCCGCCTCCGACGGGAGCCCCCAGGCGTCGAGATGGGCGACGGCCAGCAGCCGGGCGAGGCGGGCGCCCCGGTGGGTGGGGGAGAGCAGGACGGTGAACGTCCGTTTGAAGCTGGCCTGTTGGGTGCGGTGGTTTTCTTCGTTCATGTCACTCAGCGTGGCGGCGTCTGCGTACCGTTCCCAGTGGCAGAGCCCATGCGTACGGTCGCTGTCCAGTGCTTGTCCGGCCTTGTCCCGGCTGTCGGGGGTGACGCCCCGGGAACGTACGCGGTTGAGGAAAGAACGGCACGCACGACGTCGAAGTGGGGCCCGAATGAGCGTGGTTGGCGATGGTACGGAGCGAGGGGATGCCGGGGCGGACGAGCCCGGCTGGGAGGTCGACCCGGACGACGAGTCGGGCGCGGCGGTGGTCGCCGCCGTGGGCCGCCAGATCAAGGCGTGGCGCGAGGCGTCGGGGATGCGGGCGGCGGAGTTCGGGGCCGCGATGGGGTACGGGGAGGACCTCGTCTACAAGGTGGAGGGCGGCCGGCGCATCCCCCGCCCGGAGTTCATGGACGGCGCGGACGTGGTGCTGGGGGCGGCCGGGAAGCTCGCGGCGATGAAGGCGGACATCGCGGAGGTGCGGTACCCGAAGAAGATCCGGGAACTGGCGAAGATGGAGGCCGCGGCGGTGGAGCTGGTGGCCTACAGCAACAGCAGCGTGCACGGTCTGCTGCAGACGGCTGAGTACGCACGCGCACTGTTCGCGATGCGCCAACCCGCTTACCCGCAGGAAGAGATCGAACGGGCGGTGGCCGCACGTCTGGCTCGCCAGGCCATCCTTGAACGGAAGCCCGGCCCGACGCTCGGACTCGTCCTGGAAGAGGTGGTGCTGCGCCGCCCACTCGGAGGCAAGATGGTGTTGCGCCACCAACTCGAACACCTGCTGGCGGTCACCGAATTGCGCAATGTGACAGTCCAAGTGATGCCGATGGACCTCGACGAGCACGCGGGGATCGACGGGGAGATCCAGGTGCTGAAGTTCAAGGACGGAACAGCGGTGGGACGTTCGGACGGGGCGTTCGGCGGGAGGCCGGTCTCGGATCCGAAGCAGGTCCGAATCCTTGATCTGCGGTGTGGCATGATCCGGGCCCAGGCTCTCACCCCTCGGGAGTCGACGGGCTTCATCGAGCGAGTACTGGGAGAGACATGATGCGCAAGCTGCCCGCCGGGGATGCCTCCGAGCTGCGGTGGGTCAAGAGCAGCTACAGCGACAGCAGCAACGGCAGCGAGTGTGTGGAGGTCGCCGCCGTCAGGGACGCCGTCCACGTCCGCGACTCCAAGAACATCCAGGGCCCGCGTCTCACTCTCACCTCCGCCGCTTGGGTCGGCTTCGTTTCGTATGCCGCAGGGCACTGACTCGTCCGGGAGAGCCATGATCAGCGAGGCGTTCGCCGGGGAAGTCTCTGGGCTGCGGTGGTTCAAGAGCAGCTACAGCGACAGCAGTAATCCCAATGACTGCGTCGAGGTCGCGACCTCCCCGGGGACGGTCCACGTCCGCGACTCCAAGAACGTCCACGGCCCCCGCCTCGCCCTCGCCCCCGCCGCCTGGCTCGGCTTTCTCCCGTACGCCGCCGCTGCCGGGAGCTGATCGAGGGCTGATGCGGGCCGCCGCCACTCCTCACCCCTACTGATCGGTACAGGTGAGGGGGCGGGTCTCTGCCCCGGCCGGGAGGGCATCCGCAGTCCGGCGGGCCCTGTGCTCGGCCGCCATCCCCCACTATGCTGCGGGCAACGCGTCGCGAGGCGCGCTGGTGTGCCGGGAAGTCTGGTCGGCGTGGAGGGACAGCCGTCCCTCTGCTTGCCGAGCCCGGAGGGCCGTCCGCCATGGACGTATGTCTGCGCCAGCGCGTGCATTGCCTTGATCTGTCACCGCCGAAGAGGCGTCGGGCCCGTGTCCGCCGGTGACGGCGGTGGAGCCGCCCCGGGAGCGGGCGCCGACGTGGCCCGGGTACGCGGAAGTGCTCGGCCGGGCCGCGGCCACGGGCCGGGGCCCCGACGGGACGGAGCTGGAGCGGCTCAGGTCCTTCGGGGAACAGGTCGCTGCCGAGGGAACCACCCTGCGGGGACTCGTCGTGCACCACCTCTCCCGGGCCCGGGAGACCTGGCCCGCCGGAACGGCGGAGGACGACCGGGTGCTCGTCGCCGTACAGCTGTCCGTCGAGGCGCTCTGCGAGGGGTACGAACGGGCCCAGCGGCTCGCCGTGCGGCAGCAGGAATCGGCGCGACGGGAGTTCGTCGACGATCTGCTGGACGGGCGGGGCGACCCGGTGCGTCTGCCGGAACGTGCGGAGCGCTTCGGGCTGCGTCTGTCCCATGCCCACGCCCATGCCGTCGCCACGGCCGAGGGGCCCACCCCCTATGCCGAGGGCGACTCCGTGCCCCGTCGGGTGGAGCGGGCCGTGACCGGGCGCTTCGGGGAGCGGCACGTCCTCCTGACGACCAAGGGCGGCCGGATGGTCTGCGTCGCGCCCGGGGGCGAGCGCCAGGTCCTCAGGTACTTCGCCCAGCGGGCCCACGCGGCGGCCGGTGGCGGGCGGGTCGCTGTCGGGCGGCCGCACGCCGGGGCGGGCGGTGTCGCCCGCTCGTACGAGGAGGCGCTCCAGATCCTGGATCTGGCGGAGCGGTTCGGACTGGAGGGCCCGGTGCTCCACACGGCGGACCTGCTCGTCTATCCCGTACTGACGCGGGACCGTCAGGCCATGGCGGAGCTGGTCCAGGCCACTCTGGGGCCGCTCCTGGAGGCGCGTGGCGGTCCGGAACCGTACCTGGAGACCCTCACCGCTTACTTCGACGCCGGCTGTGTCACCACCCGGGCCGCCCGGCGGCTCTCCCTGAGCGTCCGCGCACTGACGTACCGGCTGCGGCGTATCCACCAGCTCACCGGTTCGGACCCGACCGACCCCCGGCAGCGCTATCCCCTGCAGACCGCCGTCATAGGAACCCGGCTCCTCAGCCGGCCCGACAGGGCGGAGCACGTCCCTTAGTTGTCCGATAGACGGACTCTCCGCTCCGGTCAACGGCGGTGTCACTTTTTCAGTCAATTCGCCCCTAACTTCCATAAATGTGAAGCTCGTCACTAAAGATCCGGTAAAGACCGTGGTACAAATGCCCAACTTCGCAGCAGGAAGTGGTCGTCGGCCGGAGTGCCGAAACCGATCCGGCAGCAGGCCAGGGCGATCGTCGGCGTAGTCCGCACCGCGCCGCACGCCCGGACCGCCAGCCGGACGACGCCGTCGTCCGGCCGGGAGAAGCGCCCCCCACACGTTCCCCAACGTCCGCAAACGTCCCCCACCGCGCAGCGACCGGCGAGGCACTCCGCTGTCCGCCGCTCGCGCGTCATCGAGGTAGCCAACGTGTCACTCGACTCCATCACGCAGAACATCGACGAATCCGTCAGCGGGTTCTTCGAGCCCATAGCCGGCTGGCTGGGCGACATCGTCTTCTACTCCGTCACCATCGCCGGGGCGGACGTACCGCTCATCGTCACCTGGCTGGGGCTGGCGGGCCTCGTCTTCACCGGCTGGTTCGGCTTCGTGCAGGTGCGGAAGTTCCGGCTCGCCGTGGACGTGGTCCGGGGCAAGTACGACGACAAGGACTCCGCCGGAGAGGTCAACCACTTCCAGGCGCTGACCGCCGCCGTCTCCGGCACGGTGGGTCTCGGGAACATCGCGGGCGTGGCCGTCGCCGTCTCCATCGGCGGCGCCGGGGCCACGTTCTGGATGATCCTCTGCGGCCTGCTCGGCATGGCCACCAAGTTCGTCGAGGTCACCCTCGGTGTGAAGTACCGCGAGGTCCACGCCGACGGCACCGTCTCCGGTGGACCGATGCACTACCTGCCCAAGGGCCTGGCCGAACGCTTCGGGAAGAACGGCAAGAGCCTCGGCAAGGTCCTCGCCGTCCTCGCCTCGATCATGATCCTGTTCTTCGGGCTCTTCGGCGGCAACCTCTTCCAGGTCAACCAGTCCTACGCCCAGCTCGTCTCCGTCACCGGTGGCGAGGACGGGATGATGGGCTCCTCCGGCGGGGCGCTCTTCTTCGGCATCCTCGTCGCCGCGCTCGTCGGCATCGTGCTGCTCGGCGGCATCCGTTCCATCGCAGCCGTGACCAGCCGGCTGGTTCCCGCGATGGCGGGCATCTACATCGTCGCCTGTCTCGTCGTCATCCTCGTCAACGTCACCGCCGTGCCCGCCGCGATCGGCACGATCATCGAGGGCGCGTTCAACCCCGAGGGCGTCGCGGGCGGCATCCTCGGCGCGCTGATCATCGGCTTCCGGCGCGCCGCGTTCTCGAACGAGGCCGGTATCGGCTCGGCCCCCATCGCCCACTCGGCGGTCAAGACCAAGCACCCCGCCAGCGAGGGCCTGGTCGCGTTGCTGGAGCCGTTCATCGACACCGTCATCATCTGCACCATGACCGCGCTGACGATCGTCATCGCCAACCCGGCCAGCTGGGGCGAGGCCCGCGACGGCGAGTCCATCGGCGGCGTGACGATCACCTCGGACGCCTTCGCCACCGTGCTGCCCTGGTTCCCGTACATCCTGACCGTCGCGGTCATGCTCTTCGCGATCTCCACGGTGCTGACCTGGGGCTACTACGGCCTCAAGTCCTGGACGTACCTCTTCGGCCGCAGCCGCACGAGCGAGACCATCTACAAGATCACCTACACGCTCTTCGCGGTCGCCGGGTCCCTGCTCACCCTGCAGACCCTCATCGACCTGGCCGACGCGGTCCTCTTCACCCTGGCCGTCATCAACATCATCGGCCTGTACCTCCTGGCTCCGGTGGTCAAGCGGGAGCTGAACAACTTCCTGGAGTACGTGCGGGTCCGGAAGGTCGGCGGAACGGACGGGGGAGGAGACGGCGGGGACAAGGACGACGAGTCGGCCAAGGCCGCGGTCTGACCGAGTCCCGGGCGTCCGACGCGGTTGAGTGCGTGACCTGATCGCCGCCCCGGCTCCCGGAGGCCCCGACCCTCTCCATGAGGGGGCCGGGGCCTTCGCCGTATCCGGTCCGCGCCCGCCGGCCGTGCTGCGGGAGCGGACGGCGAGCCCCGGTGGCCCCCGAGTGGGCGGCACCGAGAGCGTGAGGCGTCAACTCGTGTGCAGCATCAGCCCGATGCCCACCACCATCAGCCCCGCCGCCGCGATCCTCGGGGCGCCGAAGCGCTCCTTGAAGAACAGGGTGCCGATCGCCGCGCCCACGATGATCGACGACTCGCGCAGTGCCGCGATCGGGGCCAGCGGGGCGCGGGTCTGGGCCCAGAGGACCAGGCCGTACGCGAGGACGGAGAGGGCCGCGCCGAGGAGGCCGCGTACGGCGAACGGGCGGAGCTGGGCAACCAGTCCGGAGCGGCGGCGGTAGTAGGCGTAGGCCGGGATCGCCAGGCCCTCCAGGATCATCAGCCAGGCGACGTAACCGAGCGGGGTGCCGGAGGCCCGTACGCCGACGCCGTCCACCGTCGTGTAGCCCGCGATGGCCAGGCCCGTGCCGAGCGCCGCCACGACGGCGGGCCAGTGGGGGCGGGTGCCGGAGCCGCGGATGCCCCAGAGGGCCAGGCCGACCAGGCCGGCGGAGGCGACCGCGACGCCCGTCGCCGCCCAGGCGTCCGGGCGTTCGCCGACGAAGACCGCCGCCAGGACGGTCACCACCAGCGGGGCCGTCCCCCGGGCGATCGGGTACATCTGGCCGAAGTCCCCGAGCGTGAACGACCGCATCAGCAGCAGCATGTACGCCACGTGCAGCGCGGCCGAGGCGCCGAGGTACGGCCATGCCCCGGCCGCCGGGAACGGGGCGAAGAAGGCCATCGCCGCGCCGATCAGCAGGCCGCCGCCGGAGATCAGCGTGAAGGAGAGCAGCTGGTCCTTGATGGCGTGGGCGATGGCGTTCCAACTGGCGTGCGTGATCGCGGCTATGAGGACCGCCAGGGCGACCAGCGGGGTCACTTGGCGGGCTCGCGCACATCCACCACCGTCGCGCCCGCGTGGGCGATCAGCGTCTTGGGGTCGAGCGGGAAGACCGTGTGCGGGGTGCCCGCCGCCGCCCACACCACGGCGTGGTCCAGGAGGCGGCGGTCCGCCAGGACGCGGGTCTTCGTCGCGTGGCCGAAGGGGGGTACGCCTCCGATCGCGTAGCCGGTCGTCTCCCGGACCAGGGCCGCGTCCGCCCGCCCGACCTTCCGCGCGCCGAGTTCACGCCGTACCAGCTCGACGTCCACCCGCGACGAGCCGTCCATCAGGACCAGCACGGGGACGTCGTCCGCCGTGAAGACCAGGGACTTGACGATCTCGCTCAGCTCGCAGCCGACCGCCGCCGCGGCCTCGGCCGCCGTACGGGTCGCGTCGGGGAAGCGGCGCACCTCCACCTGGAGGCCCAGTCCTGCCAGGGCCTCGGCGAAGCGGGGGTGGGCGGGGGAGGCCTCCGCGGGTGTGGGTGCGGGCGCGGGCGCGGCGGGAGTGGCCTCGGCGGCGGTGGTTTCGGCGGGCTCGGGTGTGCTCATGGCTGCACGCTAGCGGTCGGTGTAGGGGGCATGCGAGGGGGTTGCGGGGGAGCGGCCGCCGGGGGTGGGGAGTTGGGCGGGGTCCATGGCGGGGTGAAATCGCTCATGGGGTGAAGAGGTGTGATATGTGGCGAAGTGTGTGAGACATGCCATAGGTGAGATGTACCTTTTGAGCGCTTTACTGATCTTCGGTCTGTGAATTTATGTCTACTTTATTCCCTCCTGAGATTTTCCTTAACTGGGAGGGGATATTGGTGAAGAAGCGTCATACGTCCAGACGTGGCCGGGCACTCACCGCCTGCGCCGTGCTGGCCGGTCTGCTCGCGTTGGAGGTGGCGATACCCGGGGCGACGGTCACCGCGACCGCCGCGCCCGGAACACCGGCCGCCGCACCCGTGGCGGGGACCGGAGCCACATCGGCGACCCTGGCCGCGCGCCTGGAAGGCGAGCGCGTCGAAGTCCTCGACGAGCGCACCGAGACGCGGACCGTGTGGGCCAACCCGGACGGCACGTTCACCGAGGACCGGTCCGCCGGGCCCGTACGGTTCCGGAACGCCGACGGGTCCTGGACCGACGTCGACATCGACCTGGCCGCCGCACCCGGCGGGAAGGTCGTGGCCAAGGCGCACCCGCTCGGCCTGACGCTCGCCGGAGCCACCCCCGTACGCAAGGACACGGCGGCCACGCGTCGCCTGCGGGCGGCCGAACCCGTCGCCGCCGCGACCCCGCTGGTCTCCCTGACGAACGACCAGGGGCAGCGCGTGGAGCTCGGCTGGCGCGGTGCGCTGCCCGCCCCGCGCATCGACGGCACGCGGGCGACCTATCCGTCCGCCCTGCCCCACGCCGACCTCGTCGTGGACGCCACCAGGACCGGGTTCGAGCAGTTCCTGACGCTCCGCTCGAAGCGTGCCGTCTCCGAGGCGGGCACCCTGCGGATGACGCTCACCGCGAAGGGGCTGACCGCGCGCACCGCGCCCGGCGGCGGACTGGCCTTCACCGACAACGCGACCGGGAAGCCCGTGGGGACCCTGCCCGCGCCCGTCATGTGGGACGCCCGCACGGACGAGCGCTCCGGCGACCACACGCACCGGGCGCCCGTCGCCATGGCGTTCGACCAGCACGGCGACGACATCGACCTGACGCTCACCCCCGACGCGGCCTTCCTCGCCGCCCCGGACACCGTCTTCCCCGTCACGGTCGACCCGTCCGTCAACCTGCTGACCACGTTCACCACCTTCGTCCAGGACGGCTACACCACCGACCAGTCCACCGCCAAGGAGCTGAAGCTCGGCAACAACGGCTCCGGCCAGGTGGCCCGTTCCTTCCTCCGCTTCACCAACAGGCCGGTGAAGAAGCAGGAGATCAAGGCCGCCACACTGAAGCTGTGGAACCACCACGCGTGGTCCTGCTCGGCCCGTGCCTGGGAGGTGTGGGACACCGGCAACCCCGGTACGGCCAGCCGCTGGACCGCCCAGCCCAAGTGGAACCGGCTCTGGGCCACCTCCACCGCCACCAAGGGCGGCACCGGCTGCGCGGGCGGCTGGGTGAGCGCGGACGTCAAGGCGCTGACGCAGGCCTGGGCCGACAACCCCAACCCCGAGAACTCCCTCGGCATCCGGGCCGCCGACGAGAAGGACCCGTACGGCTGGAAGCGGTTCAACTCCCGCAACGCCGCGAGCAACGTGCCCGTGCTCTCGGTGACGTACAACAGCCTGCCGGACACCCCGGCCGCCGTGGCCCTCACGCCCTCCGCCCACAACTCCCTCAACAAGCGGACGTACGCCACCTCCGTCACCCCCACCTTCTCCGCCAAGGTCGCCGACCCCGACGGCGGCACGGTGAAGGCGCAGTTCGAGGTGAGCGCCGACCCCGCCTTCAACGACGCGGGCGGCTACAGCTGGACCGGCACGAGCGGTGGCGTCGCCTCCGGCGGTACGGCCAAGCTGGCGCTCCCGGCGGACAAGAAGCTCGGCCCCCACGGATACCGGCTCCGCGCCCGCTCCCACGACGGTTCCGCCTACGGTCCCTGGAGCGGCTACGTCCCCTTCCGGGTCAACACCGCCAAGCCCGCCGCCCCCGCCGTGACCTGCGAAGGCCACCCCGAGGAGCAGTGGAAGGACACGGCGGCAGGCGCCATGACCTGCACCCTGGCCACCACCTCCACCGACGGGCGGGGCTTCCTCTGGGGCCTTGACGACCCGACGACACCGAAGGCGGTCAACGACCCCGCGGGCACCGGCGGCAAGCCGCAGACCGTGAAGTTCACCGCCGGCAAGGGCTGGCACACCCTGCACGCCCGCACCGTCGACTCGGCGGGCCTGCTCTCCGGCACCACCGCGTTCCGGTTCGGCATGGGCCCCGAGCCCGTGGAGGTTCCGGTTCCCGATGTCCCGGTCGCCCTGCAGGAAGGGGCCACGGACACGGCCACCCCGCTGCTCTCGGGTGTGGTGACCTCCGGCGACCAGGAGCGGGTGCGCGGCGAGTTCGCGCTGTTCGACGCCGCCGGAAAGGCGCTGTCCGGAGTGACGCTTCCCACCGCCGGAGCCGACAGCGGCAGCCGGGTGGCCACCGCGGTCCCCGAAGGCACGCTCACCGCGGGCACCCGCTACCAGTGGGCCATGCGCGGCTGCGGAGCCGAGGCGTGCTTTGCCTGGACGGTCAGGCGGTCCTTCACCGCGCAGAAGCCCGGAACCGAGAGGACACCGCCCACCCGGACCGTCGAGATCACCGGCAGCGCGCTCCAGGACGCCACCGTGCCCGTCGGCGCCCAGGACTGCGGCGGCGCACCCTGCGCCCCCGTCCAGGACGGGCTGCTGAAGGTCGGCACCCCGGACTCCACCGCCTGGCGCACCTGGTTCCGGGCCGACCTCTCGGCCGTCCCGGCCGGCGCCCGGATCACCGACGCGCGACTGCGTCTGCACCGCGCGGACTGCCCGGCCGGGGAGCCGGAGGAGGGCTGCGAGGAGCCCGCGGCCACGCTGCGCGAACTCGTCGACCCGTGGTCGCCGGCCGGGACCGGCGAGGAGCTGGCGGCCGCCGCGAGCGACGAGGCGTACGAGGCGGACGACGAACTGCCCGCCCCTCTCGGCGATCTCAACCTCGGATACCTCGTCGCCGACTGGCTCCAGCAGGGCGAGAACCACGGGGTGAGCCTCCAGCTCGGCGACGAGAAGACCGCCGCCGCCGGTGTGGCCTACCACTCCGCCCGAGCCGCGAACCCCGCCGACCGCCCGAAGCTCGTCGTCAGCTACGTCCCGGCTGCCGCCCCGGGCGCCCCGGAGAACGTCAAGGCGGTCCCGGCCGACGCCGGCCTCCTGGCGACATGGAACGCCCCGGCGGACCCCGGCAGCGTCCCGGCGGATCCCGGTGCGGAGGCCGAAGCGCTGACGTACACGGTGGTCGTCCGCAAGGGCGCCGCCGAGGTCGCCCGCACCACGACCGAGGAGACCCGGGCCCTGTTCCCCGGTCTGGCCAACGGCGCCGACCACACGGTCCAGGTCACCGCCCGGTCCGCGTACGGAACCTCCGACGCGGCCCTGTCGGACGCGGTGAAGCCCGCCGCCGTCCCCGACGCGGCCCGGTACGTCCAGGCGGTGCGCGACTACGCCGCGGCCCGCGCGGCCGTGCTCCAGGGCAGGCACACCACGGCGGACAAGGCCGCCGCTGCCTCCCCGCACGGGGCGATGTTCCGCGACCTGCTCGCCGAGCAGGTGCCCGAACTGAACCGCAGGCGCGAGGCGTACGCCCGTCACGACCGCCACTACTCCTCCGTCGTCAGCGCGTTCGACGACGTACTGACCGGGGCGGGTCCCGGCGGTGACGTCGTCGTCCGCGGCCGGCTCCAGGAGCGTACGGTCCTCACCCACAAGGACGGCACCGAGGAGCCGGAGGAGGGCGAGCTGCCCGGCCGGTTCGTCTTCACCGGCGGTGTCCTGCGCATGGAGGCCGACGACGCGGACGTGGAGGTGACCCTGCCCGCCACCGCCGCCGCGGCCGGAGCCGTCAACCTGGCGCCGCCCGCCGAGGACAGCCTCGACGAGGTGGCCGAGGGGGAGCAGGAGAGCCTGCCGATCCAGCTGGACGCCGACGGGATGCTGGCCGACGAGCCCGACCCGTTCGGTGGCCTGGCCCTCCGGGCGGCCGCGCCCAACGGCAGCGGGACCGCGACCTGGGCCAAGCGCAACGTCAAGATCAAGCGCGAGTACCGCAACGACTGCACCAACTTCGTCTCCAAGGCCGCCTACCACGGAGGCAAGATGAAGCAGCGCAAGGGCGGCAGGAAGAACCCGTCACGGTGGTTCCGCAACCGCATCGGCCCCAAGCTTCTCGACAGCTACACCTGGGCCGGCGCGACCAACTTCCGCAACCACCTCAAGGACTACCGGGGAGGGCGGGAGATCTCCCGGTACGACGCCAAGCCGGGCGATGTCATCTTCGCGTTCTACCGTAGTGACAAGCGCTGGGACCACGCGGGCATCATCACGGCCCGGAACAAGGGCAACGTCAACATCAGCCAGCACGGCGGCCGTGGCAAGGACCACACCACGCTCAACAACTGGCTGAAGAACAAGGACATCACCGCCGTGAGCATCATCCGTCCGGGGAGGCGCAGTTGAGGAACGTACGCGCAGTGGCCGCGGCGCTGGCCGCCGTGCTGGCGCTCGGCGGATGCGGGGTCTTCGACACCGACAAGACACCGCAGCGGGCGAAGGACGGCATCACCGGGCTCCAGCTGAGCGTCACCGGGATGCCGACCCCCGGCTCGCTCTCCGCCGTCGAGCACGTCCTCGCCCGGATCCAGTCGCGCGACGCGGACGGACTCGCGGAGCTGGCGGAGGGCGGCGACAGGAACGGCGGCACGGTGAAGGAGACGGCCCGCTCCTGGGTGAAGACCTGGGGCGACGCGGCCCAGAAGCCCATGACCGCCGACTTCAGCGAACCTGACCGGTCCGTCTCGGTCGAGGTCACCTTCGAGGGCGGACCGGGCACGCTGTCCATGACCCTGCGCGGCAAGGGGGACGACAACGAGGACGCGTACGGGGTCGTCCTGGACGAGGGGAAGTAGGCGATACCGGCACGGAGCGGCGCCCCGGTCCACCCGAACCTCCGGGTGGACCGGGGCGCCGTCGTGCGTGGCGTGCGTGACGGGGCGCTGTCGTACGGGGTGGGGTGGCCGGCCGTACGTTGCCCGGCCCGGGCGCGGGGTGGGCCTGGTGGCCCGGTGGCGAGGGGCCGCTGGAGTCGGCCCGGTTCGAGCACGCGGTCCAGGTGCCCGGTCCGGCGACGCCGTCGGCCCGGCCCCGGCCTCCGGCTCACCGCCCCGCGCGCAGCACCTCCGCCACCACCGGGCCCGCCGCGTCGCCGCCGTGGCCGCCCTCCTGGACGACCGCCGCCGCGGCGAGGTCGTTGCTGAAGCCGGTGAACCAGCTGTTCGACGTCTGCCCGTCGACTTCCGCCGAACCGGTCTTGGCGCCCTTGTCGCCGCCGACGGTCGCCATGGACCTGGTGCCGGTGCCGGTGGGGCTGGTCGCGGTGTAGCGCATCATCTGCCGCAGCTGCTCGGCCACGTCGCCCGGCAGCGGACTTGCCGTGGCGAACGGCCGGTCGTCCACGTCACGGGCGATCAGGTACGGCTGCTTGAAGCCGCCGTTCTTCACCGTGGCGGTGACCGACGCCATGTTCAGGGGGCTCATCAGGACCTTGCCCTGCCCGATGTACGAGGCCGCGGTCTCGGCCCCCGAGGACTCCGGGACGCTGCCGTCGAAGGAGGGCACGCCGGTCTGCCAGTCGTCCCGGCCGAGGCCGAAGTAGTCACGGGCCTCCTGGCCCAGGGCCGTGCCCGCCCGGGCGCCGAGCGGCTTGACCGGCTTGATGAAGGTGCTGTTGCAGGACCGGGCGAACGCCTCGCGCAGGGTGCCGCCGTCGACGGAGAAGCGGTTGAGGTTCTGGAAGGTCACCCCTTTCCACGTCACCGTGGCCGGGCACTCGACCGGTGCGTCGATACGGCCCAGACCGTTCCGGATCATCATCGCCGCCGTCACGATCTTCATCGTGGAGCCCGGCGCCAACTGGCCGCTCATGGCCGCGTTGTAGCCGTCGGCGCGGTGGTTGGCGATGGCCAGGATCGCGCCGGTGGACGGCTGGACGGCCGCCACCGAGGACTCCCCGTACCGCTTCACCGCCCGCTCGGCCGCCGCCTGGACCCCCGCGTCGATCGTGGTCCGCACCTTGCCGGGCTTGCCCTTTGCGAGGGTCAGCAGGTTGATGTCCGGCTGCCCGTCCTCGGCGGGGTCGATCCAGGTCTCGATGCCGGGCGAACCGCCCGCCGTGGCACCGTACTTCTGGCGCAGGGTGTCCAGGACCGTCCCGAGCGAGGGGTACTTCTCCTTGGTGAGCACCGTCCCGTTGCGGTCGACGGCCTCGATCGCCGCCGTCGACGACTCACCCGTCCTGAGCGTCGCACCCGCGGCCAACTGCGGGTGGACGACGGTGGGTTCCCAGTCGACGAGCGCCTTCCCGGTGGTCAGGCCGCGGACGACGGTCAGCTCGGAGGCGTACGAGAGGGGCTTGGACGTCCCGCTGTAGGTGACGGTGGCCGCGACCGTGTAGGGCACCTTCGTGCCGACGGCCGGTCCCGGGGTGATCTTCACGTCGCCGATGTGGGCGTCCTCGCCGTACGAGCTGAGTACGGGCTCCGCCTCGGCCTCGTTGTTGGTGAGCAGCGCCGCGCCCGCCGCGTCCCCCGCCGCCCAGGCGTCGAAGAACCCCTTCGACGTCTCGGCTATCTCCTCCGCGCTCGGCGGCCCGGTCTTCACCTCGGGCGTGGCGTTGCGGGAGGCGACGTTGTTGCTGCCGCCCCCGTCGCCCCCGAGCGTGTCGTACGCCGCGTAGCCGACCCCGCCGGCCACCAGCACGAACACTCCGCCGACCACGGCGACCTTCGCTCCACTGCGCATCTGTGCGGTCCCCCCTCCCCGGAAGCGCCCCCCGAATATGTTCACGGGGCAACAGTGAGGAACCCTAAGGGGCCGTCGCGCCCGGTGAGGGCGTTGTTACCGGACCGGAATGCTTGGCCGGAAAGCGCTCTCCGGTCGCGTTCTCCGGGGTTGTTCCCGGAACCCGGGCCTCCGTCGCCCTCCCCGCCTCCTCCGTTGCCGGGGGCAGGCAGTGGGCCCGTCCCCGGTGTGCCGACATCAGCACATGAAAGGGCCCCGACCGGCCCTTTACGCTGCCCGTCCGACGGCAGGGGGGCAGAAGCGGATGGCGACAGGTCTGGACGGCAGAGGCGGTACGGGCAGCGTGCGCGGTGTGGGCGGTACGACGGTGGCGCGGACCCACGGCACGTACGGACGGAAGCCCGGTGGCCAGGACGGTGTTGGGCAGCGCGCGTCCCTGGTGATGCTGCTGGCGCTCGGCCTGCTGCCGGGCGCGCTGTCGAGCCTGGTCATGCTCCCGGCCGCCCAGCATCTGCGCTCCCTCCGGACCGGCGAACGGGTCCAGGCGACGCTGCACACGGACGGTTCGTGCATGATCGGCCACTGCCGGGTCGCCTTCGAGGCCGACGGCCGGGCGGTGGTCGCGGACCTGCCGGTGGGCAGCGGTGGCGACAAGGAGCCGGCCGGCGCCCCGGTCGCCCTCCGCTACCAGCCGGACGACCCCCGGACCGTCGCCCGCGAAGCGGACACCGGAGGCGGCGGGGCGCTGGTGCTGACCGTCATCTCGGGCGGCGCGGCCCTGCTGGTCCTGGCGCTGTCGGCCGTGGCGGCCTTCTTCATGGCGCGGCAGCGGCGTACGGGTAAGGCCCCGAGCCCGGAGAAGGCCGCGAGTCCGGAGCTGGTCGTGGGTCCGGGGGTGGCCGTGGATCCGGGAACGGCCGTGGGTCCGGGGACGGCCGTGTGAGTCCGGTGGCGGTCGTCGGTCCGGTGGCGGCCGCGTGAGTCCGGTGGTGGCCGTGGGTCCTGAGGCCGCCGGACCGGCCTGACCTGGGCGAAGACCGGGCGACGGTCCCGAAGGCCGAGCCCCGGAGACCGGGACACGAACAAATTTCCGTCGTGGTGAGTGAACCCGAATTTGCCGGGCACTAGGACGGACGCAACGAGATCCTGGCGATTATGTGATCGCAGTCGGGATGTACCGGTGGGGTGCATTGAGGCCGTTGTGAAGTTTTGGGCGCACACGCGTCCGAACCGGACTTGACGATGGGAATGAAAAACATGATCCTCCTTGGACTTCTTCTGCTCATAATCGGCCTGTTCGTCAAGGTGTCGCTGCTGACGACGATCGGCGGCATCCTGATCGTGGTGGGTGCCATCCTGTGGATCCTGGGCGCGACCGGCCGGGCGGTCGGTGGGCGAAAGCATTTCTTCTAGTCTTCCCGTCCACGCGTCCGCGTCCATGTGTCCACCTTCCCCGGTCGGCTTTCCTGGTGTGAATTCCGGGAAGCGGTGAAGGGGTGGTGAGCCGGGCACGGGAATGCGTCGGTAAGACGCTCTCCGCCCTCGGAACCGATCACCGTCCGCCCGCGTCATGGAGTCCATGGAGCAGAGCGGAAGCACGATGGGCGAAGAGCCGACGTGGGCGGAACTGCTGGTCTCGTTCCTCCTCATCGGGGCCGTCCCCGTGGTCGTCGGGGGAGCGGTGATCCTCTCCCTCGTCGGTCTGACGCTCTGGACGCGAGCGATGCTGAGACGAAGGAAACGCGGAAACGCGGTCTGCATGCCCGGAGGGCCCGACACCTGATGGTGTCGGGCCCTCCGGGCATGCAGACCGGGCGCTCGGCTACACCCAGGTGTCCAGCCACATCCGGTCCCGCCACAGGTCCTCCGGGATCGACGTGCCCGTGTACAGCGGCCAGAAATAAATGAAGTTCCAGATGATCAGGAGCACCAGGACGCCCGCCGCGATGGCGCCCAGGGTGCGGCGGCGTTCGCCGGTCGGGTCGGCTGTCGTCAGGCCCAGTTCGGCGCGGGTGCCCCGGCCCGCGGCCGGGCCGATGACCGCGCCCAGGAGCATGGTGACGGCCAGGCAGAGGAACGGGACGAAGACCACCGCGTAGAAGAGGAAGATCGTGCGCTCCTGGTAGAAGAACCAGGGGAGCCAGCCCGCCGCCACGCCGCACGCGATCGCGCCCGCCCGCCAGTCGCGGCGGAAGAGCCAGCGCCAGACCACGTACGCGAGGGCGACGCAGGCCAGCCACCAGAGCAGCGGGGTGCCGATGGCCAGGACCTCGGCGGCGCACTTGCCCGTGGCCGACTCCTGACAGCCCGTCTGCTCCTCGTAGAAGTACGAGACGGGGCGGCCGAGCACCAGCCAGCTCCAGGGGTTCGACTCGTACGTGTGGCCCGAGGTGAGGCCGACGTGGAAGTCGTACACCTGGGTCTCGTAGTGCCACAGGCTCCGCAGCCAGTCGGGCAGCAGCCAGCTCCAGCCGGAGTCCTTGCCCTCCGTGGCCGCCCAGTTCCGGTAGTACCCCTTGTCCGTGACGATCCAGCCGGTCCAGGAGACCAGGTACGTGACGATCGCCACCGGGACCGTGGAGACGAACGCGGGGACCAAGTCCCGTCGCAGCACCGCGAGATGCGGCTTGGCCGCGCCTGCCGTGCGGCGGGCGCCCACGTCCCACAACACCGTCATCAGGCCGAACGCGGCCAGCACGTACAGCCCGTTCCACTTCGTGGCGAACGCCAGGCCCAGCATCACGCCCGCCGCCAGCCGCCACGGCCGCCACCCCAGGCGCAGGGTCTCCGCGATCCGGGCGTCCGGCCGCAGCACCCCCTCCTCGTCCACCGGCAGCGCGGCGGCCAGCCGGCGGCGGGCATGGTCCCGGTCCACCACCAGGCACCCGAACGCGGCCAGCACGAAGAACATGACGATCAGGTCGAGCAGCGCCGTCCGGCTCATCACGAAGTGCAGGCCGTCCACCGCGAGCAGCAGCCCGGCCAGGCAGCCCAGGAACGTCGAGCGGAAGAGCCGTCGGCCGATCCGGCACAGCATGAGGACGGAGAGGGTGCCGAGCACCGCCACCATGAACCGCCAGCCGAACGGCGTGAAGCCGAAGAGCTGCTCGCCGAAGCCGATGACCCACTTGCCGACCGGCGGGTGCACCACATACCCCGGGTCGGTCGGGATCGGCACCGAGGACGGGTCCTTCAGGATCAGCTTGTCGACGTCCTTGGGCCAGGACCCCTCGTACCCCTGGTTGACCAGCGCCCACGCGTCCTTCGCGTAGTACGTCTCGTCGAATATCACCGCGTGCGGCTGGTCCAGCTTCCAGAAGCGGAGCACGCCCGCCACCAGCGCCACCAGGAGCGGACCGCCCCAGCCCGACCACCGCACCAGCCGGTCGGCCAGCGCCGGGGAGATCGCGAAGACCGACCACACCTGGCGGCCCGGCCGGGTGTACGGCGGGTCCAGCCGGTCGCGGAGCGGCGTCTCCGGGCGGGGGACATGGCCGAAACGGCGCAGCCGCCGTTGCCAGGAGGTCGGCTCTTCGCCGAGCGGGTCCCCGGCGTCCTGGCCCCGCTGGGTCTCGGGTGCGGTACTCGTCACCGCGCCATCGTAGGGAACGCATCTGTGCGAAGGGCGCTGCCCGTGCTGCGAGGATGGCTGATGTGACTGGAACGACTGGAACGCTCGTGCTCGCAGGGACCCCCATCGGCGACGTGGCGGACGCCCCGCCCCGCCTGGCCGCCGAACTGGAGAAGGCCGACGTCGTCGCCGCCGAGGACACCCGGCGGCTGCGCCGGCTCACCCAGGCCCTCGGCGTCCACACCTCGGGGCGTGTCGTCTCCTACTTCGAGGGCAACGAGTCCGCCCGCACCCCCGAGCTGGTCGAAGCCCTCGCCGGTGGCGCCCGGGTGCTCCTCGTCACGGACGCCGGAATGCCCTCCGTCTCCGACCCCGGCTACCGGCTCGTCGCCGCCGCCGTGGAGCGGGACATCCGGGTCACCGCCGTGCCGGGGCCGTCGGCCGTCCTCACCGCGCTGGCCCTCTCCGGGCTGCCCGTCGACCGGTTCTGCTTCGAGGGGTTCCTGCCGCGCAAGGCCGGTGAGCGGCTCTCCCGGCTCCGCGAGAACGCCGACGAGCGGCGCACCATGGTCTTCTTCGAGGCCCCCCACCGGCTGGACGACACCCTCGCCGCCATGGCCGAGGTCTTCGGCGCCGAGCGCCGCGCCGCGGTCTGCCGCGAGCTGACCAAGACGTACGAGGAGGTCAAGCGCGGTCCGCTCGGCGAGCTGGCCGAGTGGGCCGCCGACGGTGTACGGGGGGAGATCACCGTCGTCGTCGAGGGCGCCGCCGACTCCGGGCCGGAGGAGCTGGACGCCGAGGAGCTGGTGCGGCGCGTGCGGGTGCGGGAGGAGGCGGGGGAGCGGCGCAAGGAAGCCATCGCCGCCGTCGCCGCCGCGGCCGGACTGCCCAAGCGGGAGGTGTTCGACGCGGTGGTCGCCGCCAAGAACGCGGAGAAGGGCGGGAAGGGCGAGAAGGGCGAGAAGGGCGGGATGGAGGCCGGGGGCGCCTCCCCGCAGGCGCCCCGGTCGTAGGAGGCCCAACCGAGGCCCTCAAGCCGTACGGGTACCCGTACCCGTGCTTACGGCGTCTCCGTCAGCAGTTCGTACGCCGTCGCCACGAACGTGTCCTTCCGGTGCACCCGCCGCGTCGCCGTCGCCGCCACCGCGAGACCCGTCCCCGGGCGGAAGCCCAGGAACGCCTGCTGGCCCAGGGTCGCCCCGGCGTGGAAGAGGACCGGACCGTACGGGGACGGGTGGTGGAACCACGTCAGCGTGTGGGTGTGCGCGTGGCGCCAGCCGCGCCGCAGCAGCGGGCGGACCACCTCGGTGAGCGCGGCGGCCAGCGAGGGGTCCCGGGGCTCGCCGCCCCCCAGGTGCGCCTCCAGGAACGTCAGCAGGTCCAGCGGGGTCGCGCGCAGCGCCCCCGCCGCCGTGAAGCCCCCTGTGTCCAGCGCGGGCAGCGGCGTGCCGTCACGGCGGTGGCCGGTCGCGTCGGTGCCGTCCGGGCCCGGGCGCAGCAGCGTCGCCCCCAGGCCCAGCGGGGCCAGCACCTGCTGGTGCAGCAGCACCTCCCACGGGGTTCCGGTGGCGGCCGCGAGGGTGTGGCCGAGGACGGAGACCGCGAAGTTCGAGTAGTGCCAGCGGGTGCCGGGGCGGTGGCGCGGGCGGGCGCGGAGGAAGGCCCGCACCACCCGGTCCGCCGGATAGTTCCCGTACGGGTCCGTCGACCAGCGGGGCACGGCCTGCGGGTAGAAGTCGGCGGGCAGCCCCGGCAGCCCCGAGGTGTGGGTGAGCAGCTGGCGCAGCGTGATCCGGCGCACCGCCGGGTGCACCGGGAGGCCCGGGGCCAGCAGGTCCGCCGCCCGGTCCTCGTACCGCACCCGCCCCTGCGCCACCAGCCGGGCCAGCAGCAGTCCCGCGTACGGCTTCGAGGCCGACCCCAGCTCGTGGTGCAGCCGCTCCCGGGGGACCGGGCCGGGCTCCGCGCTGCCGCCCGTGTGGACCGTACGGACCCCGTCCCGGCTCAGCGCGAGCACCACGTCCGGGGCGTCGATCCGCCCGGCCGCCCCGGCCAGGAGGCGTGCGGTGGCGGAGGGGGTGCCGGGGGCGTCGGCACGGGGCACGGCGACGTCCGTCATGCCGGGGCCGGTTCCGTGCTCAGGTCGGACAGGGCCCGGCTCATCGCCAGCGCCGAGGCGAAGGCCGCCACCAGCGTCGGGTGGTAGACGAGGTCGAACACCGCCTCCTCGTCCCCCTCCGGCATCCCGTCCACCACCGGCATCGCCCCGTCCGGCTGCTGCGCCTGGGCGAACCCCTGCCAGGCCGCCGGGTCCAGCGTCGGTTCCGGCAGGCAGGCGTCCACGACCAGCAGCTCGCCCAGCAGGTCCCAGCGCTTCAGGTCCAGCCAGTCGTCCAGCCAGGCCGGCAGCCACAGCGCCAGGTACTCCGCGATGTCGGCGGGCAGCCCGGCCGGCTTCTCGCCCCAGTCCGTGAGGTGGAAGACCGTGTGCGTGATGTCGTAGCCGATGTGGCCCTCCACCGTCCACGGCTCGGCCCGCCGCGCCAGCCAGGTGTGGGCCAGCGCCGCCGTCTCCGGGACGCTCGGCTCCACCCCGAACCGCCGCTCGATCGCGCTCAGCCCGAGCCGCCGCACCGGCAGCACCTCCAGCCCCGCCCAGCTGGCCAGCCGGTGGTTGAGCCGGATCGCGGACTCCAGGTCCGGCTGCCGGTAGCCCAGCTCCCGGAACGGTACGTAGACCTCCAGCGGCACCGGCGAGAGCGGTTCGCGCCGCTGGCCCTCCAGCAGCCGCGCCCCCGAACCCAGCAGCTCGTGCCAGGCGTGGTCCAGCAGCTTGTGCGCGAGCGCCGACTGCTGCGAACCCGCCACGCCCTCGCGGAAGATGACCTTCCCGATCAGCGCCAGCTCGCCCAGCGGCTTGAACCGGTCCAGCATCCCCGCCTCCGGGGACGGGTCCGCCTCCAGCCGGAAGCCCTCGCGGTGTTCGTACAGCCAGCCCAGGGCCTTCGCCCCCACGTCGTGGATCTGCTGGATGCCGGTCGTGGTGCTGCCGCTGCTCATGGGATGTGCCTTTCCCGGCCGGGAGTCGTCTCGTCCGTCCGGTCGCCCGTCCGCTCGCCCGTGCGCCGCAGCGACCCGAGGGACAGGGCCGCCGCGAAGGCCGTGACCAGCGTGGAGTGGTAGCAGTCGATGAAGGGGTACGGGTCCGGGGCGGGGTCCTGGACCGGCACGCCCGTCTCCGGGACGCAGCCGGTCGGGTGCTGGACACCGGCCAGCACCGGCCAGACCGCGTCCAGCAGCTCCCCGGGCGCCGGGCCCGGCAGCGAGGCCGCCACCGCCAGCAGCTCGCCGGTCAGGTCCCACTGGCCGCTCTCCAGACAGCCGTCGGCCCAGGCCGGCAGCCAGGTCCGCAGATAGCCGTCGACCTTCTCCGGCACCCGGTCGGGCATCCGGCCCCAGTCGGTGAGGTGGAAGACGGTGTGGGTCAGCGCGTATCCCGACGGGCCCTCGAACATCCACGGCTCCGAGAGCCCGCCCAGCCATGTCCGGGCGAGCACCCCGCCCGCGTCCGTGTGGGTCAGCACCCCCACCCGCCGCTCCGAGTTGACCAGCCCCAGCTGCCGGTTGGCGTGCTGCTCGGTGTGGGCCCAGGCGCGGGTCGCGGTGAGCGGGCGGGCCAGCGCCTCGAACCCCTCGTGGCGCAGCCCGTGCCCGGCGAAGGCGGCGTAGATCTCGTACGGGTAGGCCGCGAAGGGTTCGAGGCGGAGCAGCTCCAGGAGCAGGCCGCCCGCCTCGACCTGTTCCCAGGCGTACGTGACGAGGTCCCCGGCCACCTCGTGCTCCGGGGTGCCGGGGGCGGTGGCGGCGGTGACCGTGGAGCAGAGCTGGGCCAGTTCGCCGAGGGGTTTGAGCGTGGCGTTGACCTGGGTGTGGGGTTCCAGGACGTCGTCGGTGAGCGCGAACCGGGTGCGGTGCGCGTCGGTCCAGGCGAGGGCCCCGCGCAGGACGTGCGGGAGGACGGCGAGCGCGGCGCCGGGGGAGGGGCGCTCCCGGGAGGCGTGGCCCGGGTGGGGTCCGGGGTGCTGGGGCGTCGCGGTCGTCGTCATCGTGTCCTCGCCTCGGCCATCAGCCGGGCGGCCCGCACATGGAGGGTGACGCGGGGGTCGTGGCCGCCCATCAGCTCGACGAAGTCGAGACCGCGCTCCAGGCCCAGGGTGGCCGGTTCGCCGCCGGTCGCCGCGAGCCAGCGGCCCGCGCCCGCCGCTTGGAGCCAGTCGCGCCGCCGGACCGCGCGGACGAATCCGCGCGCGAGGTCGACCGCCCTGGCGGAGGCGGCCTGCCGCACGGCCGAGGGGGCGGCCGGCACGGCGAGCGGGGCGAGGACCGAGAGCTGGTGGGTGAAGGACTGCCAGGGCGCCCGCTCCAGCCAGGCCGCGTCCGGCTCCTCGTAGGTGACCGCCGGGGCGCCCGGGGGCGGCGGGGCGATCCGCCGGAGCGTGGAGATCATGTGCCAGTGGCTCCAGGCCGTCGCGGCCGGGGCGTCGGGCTTGGGCGGGAACTCCCGTACCGCCCGGTCGAGCACGGCGACGTCCCCGGGATGCGGGTCGCGTCCGTACAGCACGCTCGGCAGCAGCACGTCGGCGCCGATGACCCGCGCCGCCGCGATTCCGGTCCGGTTCTCCTCGTCGATTCCCGCCGCGCCGCACACCGTGGCGAGGTGGTCCCCGCTCCGAAGAGCGAGAACCACCTCTGTTGCCAGGTCATGCACGGCACCCGCTAGCGGGGACGGAGCATGTGTCTGGTCCATGTTCCGACGTTCAGCCCTTCTTCGGGCGCGGGGTCGGAGGCGAAAGCAGCAGGGCGCCGCCGCCCGCGAGAAGCGCGAGGTAGGCGCATTCGCGGGTGTCGCGGTACACGCCGTCGATCTCGCCCGGGTTGAGTGCGGCGTCGAGGTCGAACTCGACGTCGGTGGCAGTGGTGTCCGTGGTGTACATGAGGTTGTTCCCCGTCCTGTGGGAAATGGGGTGGAC
This sequence comes from Streptomyces araujoniae, assembly GCF_050871195.1. Taxonomy (NCBI): domain Bacteria; kingdom Bacillati; phylum Actinomycetota; class Actinomycetes; order Kitasatosporales; family Streptomycetaceae; genus Streptomyces; species Streptomyces araujoniae. Next base: position 3,001,081 of record NZ_CP194070.1, on the reverse strand, counting down.
GTAACGAGTGAAAAGCAGGAATGGAGGCTCCGCAAATCGGGAGCGGAAAGCTGTGGAAATCGACTATTCAATTGAATAGTGAATTCATGGGCCGAACGGGTGAGGGGGTGGCGGTAATTCGGGGAATTTCCGGGGGTGGTGCGGGGGTGGTGCGCGGGCGCATTCATGCCGGAGGGCGGGGCGTGTACGGGGGCGCTCGCCCGGCCGCCGGTCACGGCTGTTCCGTCCGCCGGTCACGGGCTGTCCGGCGGGAGCCCTCAGGCGGGCCATGCGGCGGCAAAGGGCGGCAAAAGGAGGCCAAGAACGCATCAATAACGGCTCTGAGCTGGTGCGTCCGCCCCCGCACGGGTGTCCACTGGAGGGGACGGGCCACCTGTTCGAACCCCTCGGGCGGGGAGGCCGTCCCCGGAGTGCCTGACCGGCGGACAAGAGGAGCGGGTATGAGCGAGATCGCAGCGACCACCGTCCACGAGGCCTACGCCTTCGCCTGCATGCGGTGCGGGTACGGCTGGGAGCAGTCCTACGAGATAGAGCACCACGTGGACATCCACGGCCATGAGTTCGTCACCTACACGGCCGACGGCGAGCGCGTGCCGTCCCCGCTCTCCACCCCCACCTGCACCAACTGCGGCGGGCACGTGGTCCGCATCATGCGGGCCGGGCGCGTGGCCGACGTACAGAAGCTGCTCCAACGTCAGCACGGCCCGGCGCGTCCGCCGGAGACGGACGCGCCGGGCGGGAGCGCCGGTGCCGACGCCGGACCGGAGCGCCACCACTGGCGGCTGTCGGACCTGTTCCACCGCAGGTGAGACCCGGGCCCGAGCCGGTCGTCCGGGGACCGCGACCGGCACGGGCCCGACCCCCCTCGTGGTCCGGGTCCGCTCCGGTCCCGGGCCGGGGCCCGGCGTACGTGAACCGGGCCCGGTGCCGCCGGTGACGCGCCTCCCCGCGTGAGGACCGTGGGAGCCGTTGCCCCCGGTCCTCGTACGCCGGCGGACCGGGCCCCTCGTCCAGTCGTGGCCCCTCGTAGAGTCGTGCGCATGAGCCGTACCGAAGCCCCGCCGCTGCCCGAACCCCTCCGGGTCCCGGTCGCCGACTCCCACACCCACCTGGACATGCAGGACTCCACCGTCGAGGAGGCCCTCGCCCGGGCCGCCGCGGTGAACGTGACGACGGTGGTCCAGGTGGGCTGCGACGTGGCGGGCTCCCGCTGGGCCGCCGAGACCGCGGCCGCCCACGCCGCCGTCCACGCCTCGGTCGCCCTGCACCCCAACGAGGCCCCGCGCATCGTCCACGGCGACCCGGACGGCACCGCGCGGCAGGGGGCCCGGGAGCCCGGCGGCAAGGCCGCGCTGGACGACGCCCTCGCGGAGATCGACGCGCTGGCCGCCCTCGACCACGTGCGCGGGGTCGGGGAGACGGGCCTGGACTTCTTCCGTACGGGCCCCGGGGGCATCGCCGCCCAGGAGGAGTCCTTCCGGGCCCACATCGAGATCGCCAAGCGGCACGGCAAGGCCCTGGTCATCCACGACCGGGACGCCCACGCCGACGTCCTGCGGGTCCTCGCGGACGCGGGCGCGCCCGAGCGGACCGTGTTCCACTGCTACTCCGGCGACGCGGAGATGGCCGGGGTCTGCGCGCGGGCCGGGTACTTCATGTCGTTCGCGGGCAACGTCACCTTCAAGAACGCCCAGCCGCTGCGCGACGCCCTCGCCGTCGCCCCCATGGAACTGGTGCTCGTCGAGACGGACGCGCCCTTCCTCACCCCCGCTCCGTACCGGGGGCGGCCCAACGCCCCCTACCTCATCCCCGTCACGCTCCGCGCGATGGCCGGGGTCAAGGGGGTCGACGAGGACACGCTGGCCGCCGCGGTCTACGACAACACGGCACGCGCGTTCGACTTCTGAGGCCAGGAGCGCCCTGCTGCGACTCTCCGTAGCCGTGTCGTTTTGATGCGTCACCGAAGCTCCGCTATCGTCCCCGCGCACGACGGGGACAAGGGCGGAACGTGGGAGCGGCGTGAGAACTTCGCAGGGCAGTCACCGGGCAGCGCGCGGCGGCGGTGGCCGGGGCACGGTGATGGCGCCGCCGCCTCCCGCGCCCGTGGCGGCGCCGCTCCCCGGTGCGCTCCCCGGCGAGCCGGGCGGCGCGCTCCACGACCCGTTCCGCGCCCCCTTCCACGACCGGCCGACCGTGGCCCAGGGACTCTCCGCGGCAGCGCCCGCCACCCCCGTGCCCGCCACCCCCGTCCCCGGCGCCCACGCCCCGACGGCCGCCCAGGCCCACGCCCCGACCGTCGTCGACCTCCCGCTCGCCGGGCCGCTCCTCGCCGGGCCTCCGCCCCTCGCCGGCCCTCCGTCGGCCGCCGACTCCCCGCCCTTCGCTGGGCCGCCCTGTGCCGGGCCGCTCTCCGCCGGGCCCCCGCCCGCCGCCGACTCTCCGCTCTCCGCCGGGCCGCCGTCCGGCGTGCCCGGGCAGGGTCCCACCCGCGCCGAGGTGCGGCGGGCCGCCAAGCGCCGCCGGTCGCCCGCCCCGAACCCCGGGACTCCCGGGCTCGCCCGCCTCGTCCCCCGGGCCCTCGTCGTCGCCTTCCTGGCCGGGGGCACCGCCGCGTTCGTCGCCCACGACAAGGCGGTCCGGCTGGACGTCGACGGCACGCCCCGCACCCTGCACACCTTCGCCGACGACGTCACCGAGCTGCTGGCCGACGAGGGCGTGACCGTCGGCGCCCACGACCGCGTCCTCCCGGCCCCCGGCACCGGCCTGGCCCATGGCGACGAGGTCACGGTCCGCTACGGCCGGCCCCTCGACCTCACCCTCGACGGTCACCACCGCCGGGTCTGGACGACCGCCGGAACCGTGGAGGAGGCCCTGCGCGCCCTCGGGGTCCGTACCGAGGGCGCGTACCTCTCCGTCGCCCGTTCTGCCCCCGTCGCCCGCACCGGCCTCACCCTCACCGTCCGCACCGAACGCACCGTGACCTTCATGGCCGACGGCCAGGAACGCACCCTGCGCACCAACGTCGCCACCGTCCGGGAAGCCCTCGCCCAGGCGGGCATCACCCTGGAAGGGCCGGACACCACCTCCGTCGCCGCCACGAGCTTCCCGCGCGACGGGCAGACGGTCTCCGTCCTGCGGATCACCGACACCCACGAGGTGCGCGAGGAGAGCGTCCCGTACGCCGTCGAGCGGAGCGAGGACCCCGAGCTGTTCCGGGGCATCGAACGGGTGGAGCGCGCGGGGCGCAACGGCGTGCGCCGGGTCACGTACGCCGTCCGGACCGTCAACGGCGTACGGCAGAAGCCCCGCCGCACCGCCGAGGAGCTGGTCCACCGGCCGGTCAGCCGCGTCGTGCGCACCGGCACCCGGCAGCGCCCCGCGTCCGTCGCCGGGGCGGACGGGCTGAACTGGGCCGCGCTCGCCGCCTGCGAGTCCGGCGGGCGGCCGGGGGCGGTCGACCCGAGCGGGACGTACGGCGGGCTCTACCAGTTCGACACCCGGACCTGGCACTCCCTCGGCGGCGGCGGCCGCCCCCAGGACGCGCCCGCCGCCGAGCAGACGTACCGGGCGAAGAAGCTCTACGTACAGCGGGGGGCGAGTCCGTGGCCGCACTGCGGCCGTAGGCTTACCGGGTGAGCAGCACAGAGCCCGACGCCCTCCTGGGCCCCGCAGACATCCGCGACCTGGCCGCGAAGCTGGGCGTACGCCCGACCAAGCAGCGCGGTCAGAACTTCGTCATCGACGCCAACACCGTCCGCCGCATCGTGCGCACCGCCGAGGTCCGCCCGGACGACGTGGTCGTCGAGGTCGGCCCCGGGCTCGGCTCGCTGACCCTGGCGCTGCTGGAGGCGGCGGACCGGGTGGTCGCGGTCGAGATCGACGACACCCTCGCCGCCGCGCTGCCCGCCACGGTCCAGGCCCGGATGCCGGAGCGCGCCGACCGCTTCGCCCTCGTCCACTCGGACGCGATGCTGGTCACCGAGCTGCCGGGCCCCGCGCCCACCGCGCTCGTCGCGAACCTCCCGTACAACGTGGCCGTGCCCGTCCTGCTCACCATGCTGGAGCGGTTCCCGAGCATCGAGCGGACCCTCGTCATGGTCCAGTCCGAGGTGGCCGACCGGCTCGCCGCCCGGCCGGGGAACAAGGTCTACGGGGTGCCGTCGGTGAAGGCCAACTGGTACGCGGAGGTCAAGCGCGCCGGGGCCATCGGCCGCAACGTCTTCTGGCCCGCCCCGAACGTCGACTCCGGTCTCGTCTCGCTGGTCCGCCGCACCGAACCGCTCGCCACCAAGGCCTCCCGCGCCGAGGTCTTCGCCGTGGTGGACGCGGCCTTCGCCCAGCGCCGCAAGACGCTCCGGGCCGCCCTCTCCGGCTGGGCCGGGTCCGCGCCCGCCGCCGAGGCCGCGCTGACCGCCGCCGGGATCTCGCCGCAGGCGCGCGGGGAGTCCCTGACGGTGGAGGAGTTCGCGGCGATCGCGGAGCACAAGCCGGAGGTGGCGTCCCGGTGAGCACGGTCCGTACGGGCGTCACCGTCCGCGTCCCCGCCAAGGTCAACGTGCAGCTCGCCGTGGGCGCCGCCCGCGCGGACGGCTTCCACGACCTGGCCAACGTCTTCCTCGCCGTCGGCCTGTACGACGAGGTCACCGCCACCCCCGCCGACGAGCTGCGCATCACCTGCTCGGGCCCGGACGCCGCCCAGATCCCGCTGGACGCCACCAACCTCGCCGCCCGCGCCGCCGTGGCCCTGGCCGAGCGGTACGGGATCGAGCCCGCCGTCCACCTCCACATCGCCAAGGACATCCCGGTCGCGGGCGGCATGGCGGGCGGCAGCGCCGACGGGGCCGCCGCCCTGGTCGCCTGCGACGCCCTGTGGGGGACGGGCGCGAGCCGCGACGAGCTGCTGGCCATCTGCGCCGAGCTGGGCAGCGATGTGCCGTTCAGCCTGGTCGGCGGGGCCGCGCTCGGTACCGGACGCGGCGAGAAGCTGACCCCGATCGAGGTGGGCGGCACCTTCCACTGGGTCTTCGCGGTGGCGGACGGAGGGCTGTCGACGCCCGCCGTGTACGGGGAGTTCGACCGGCTCACGGCGGGGGCGGAGGTCCCCGAGCCGACCGCCTCGCCCGCGCTGCTGGCCGCCCTGCGCTCCGGCGACTCCGGCGCACTCGCGGGCGCCCTGAGCAACGACCTCCAGCCCGCCGCGCTCTCCCTGCGCCCCTCCCTCGCCGACACGCTGGCGGCGGGCACGGAGGCGGGGGCGCTGGCCGCCCTGGTCTCCGGTTCCGGGCCGACGACGGCGTTCCTGGTGGCGGACGGGCCGGCGGCCCGGAAGGTGGCCGACGCGCTGCTGGCCTCCGGGACCTGCCGCGACGCACGGGTGGCTCCGGCGCCCGCGCGGGGCGCGCACGTGGTGACGGCCTGACCCCTGAGCGGGGACGACCGGCTCAGCGCCCCGTCGTACCGTCGATCAGCTCGCGCAGGATGTCCGCGTGGCCCGCGTGCCGGCCGGTCTCCTCGATCATGTGGGTGAGCGCCCAGCGGACGCTGGGGGCGGGCTTCCCCGGGCGGGCGCGGGGGAGCGGGGCGGCCGGGTCGGCGCACCCGTCGAGGACGGCGTTCGCGCGCTCGACCGCCGTACGGTAGCGGCCGACGACCTCGTCCACGGTGTCCTGCGGCGGGGCCCGGAACGTCCCCGGCCAGTCGGTGACCTCCTCCCCGAGGAAGAGCGCCCGCTCGACGTGCGTCAGGTGGTGGAGCAGGCCGAGCAGGTTGGTCCCCGAGGGCACGGCGGCCGTGCGGACCGCCGGTTCCGGTGCGCCCTCCACCTTCGCGGCGACGGAGGTACGGAGGTAGTCGAGGAAGCCGCGCAGCGTCTCGGCCTCGGTGGTGCCGGTGCGGGGCGGCGGGGTGTCGCGACGGCGGTGGGTGCGGGGGCCGGTGGCCATGGTGGGCCTCCTTCGCGGGATCGGCGGCGGTCGGGTGCGTCAGGCGCGTCCGGCGGGACGGTGGACGACGATCAGGACGTGGTCGGTGACCTCGGCGGTGGTGCCGTCCGGCCCGGTCGCGGTGCGGCGCGGGGCGTCGGCCCGCTCGACCGTCCAGCCGGCGGGGTCGAGCGCCAGGCCCTCCGCGACCTCCCGCGGGGACGGGAAGCGGACGTCGGGGTCCTGGTTCCACGACCACGGCGCGGTCGAACCGTGGTCGACGACCAGCAGCCGCCCGCCCGGCCGCAGCGCCTGGGCGGCCCGGCGCAGGACGGCGGACCGGTCCAGGTCGAACGGGGTGTGCAGGTAGTGCGCGGTGACCAGGTCGAACCCGCCCGTGAGACCTTGGGGTCCCTCGGGCGCCTTGGGACCCTCGGGCCCATCGGGATCCTCGGGCGCTTCGGGGAAGGACGCGCCCAGGTCGTGCTGTTCGGCGGTGACCCGGTCGGCCAGCCCGTGCGAGCGGGCCAGGGCGTTCAGCCGCTCGACCGCCACGGCCGAGAGGTCGACGGCGGTGACGCGCCACCCCCGCCGGGCCAGCCACAGTGTGTCGCCGCCCTCCCCGCAGCCCAGCTCCAGCGCGTCACCGGGCGGCAGCTCCGCGACCGTCTCGGTGAGGCGGACGTTCGGCCGCGGATCGGTGGCGGTGGGCCGGGACGCGTAGATGCCGTCCCAGGCGGTGCGGGCGTCGGCGGTGGTGTCCATGGGCGGGCTCCTCGGGGGTGGGGCGGGAACGAACGGGGTACGCGCCCAGTCTTGCCAGGCCCGCCGCAGACCGCACGGGATCTTGCCGTTCTGGCAAGATGCGGGCATGAGCGGAGACGCGGGCGGCGGCCGGGACAGCGGCACTGAGGGCACCGGCACTGCAGGCACCGGCGCTCAGGGCACCGGCAGTCAGGGCGCCGACGGCACCGGCAGCCGGGACACCGGAAGCAGCGGCAGTCAGGGCGCCGACAGCACCGGCAGCCGGGACACCGGGGGCGGCGGCAGTCAGGGCGCCGACAGCACCGGCAGCCGGGGCGCCGGGGGCGGCGGCAGTCAGGGCGCCGACAGCACCGGCAGCCGGGAGAGCGGGAACACCGGCAGCCGGGAGAGCGGGAGCACCGGCAGCCGGGACACCGGGAGCGAGGGCGGCCGGGTGAGTGGCCGAGGCGGCGGCCGGGAGAGCGGCCGAGGCCAGGGGCGGGACAGCGGCAGCCGCGCGACGGACGACGTGCTCGGCGTGCTCGACGCGGTCGGGCCCCGGTTGCGCGCGCTGCGCCGCCGACGCGGCATCACCCTCGCGGACCTCGCGGCGGAGACCGGGATCTCGGAGAGCACCCTCTCCCGGCTGGAGAGCGGCCGCCGCCGGGCCACCCTGGAGCTGCTGCTGCCGCTGGCCCGCCGTTACGACGTCCCGCTGGACGACCTCGTCGGCGCCCCGCGCACGGGCGATCCCCGGATCCATCTGAAGCCGGTCCACCGGTTCGGCATGATCTTCGTCCCGCTCTCCCGGCGGCCGGGTGGGATCCACGCGTTCAAGATGATCATCCCGGCCCGCCCGGAGCCGCTCGAACCGACCCCGCAGACCCACGAGGGCCATGAGTGGGTCTACGTACTGGGCGGCCGCCTCAGGCTGGTCCTCGGCGACCGCGACCTGGTCCTGCCGCCCGGGGAGGCGGCCGAGTTCGACACGTCCCTGCCGCACTGGCTGGGCAGCGCGGACGGGGGCGCGGTCGAACTGCTCATCCTGTTCGGCCCGCACGGGATGCGGGCGCACGTACGGGCCGACCCGACCGGGCCTGACGTCGACCCCGACGCCGGCCCTGATCCCGACCGGACCTGACGCCGGCTCCGACCCCGACCGGACCTGACGCCGACCCCGATCCCGACCGGACCCGATCCCGACCTGACGCCGACCGGACCTGATCACCGCACCCGGCCGGGGGCGCTCCTACTGCCAGCGGTACGGCCGGACGCTCGGGTCGTACGAGCAGGTGACCGTCGTCCCGTTGGTGGCCTTGAGGGTGCGGCCGCGGTCGGCCTTCGGGCAGAACTGGCCGTCGACGACGGGGTGGCCGTTGGACGTGCAGGCGTACCCCTGCTTGCCGTCGGAGCAGGTGACCATCGAGCCGCCGACGGGCTTGGGAGCGGGCTTCGGTGCGGCCTTCTCGGGGGCCGGGGCTGCGGCGGGGGCCTGCGTGGTGGGCGCCGACTTCGGCTTCGGCGCGGGCGGGGTGTAGGCCGGGTCGTTCTTCTGGTGCAGATAGCCGTTGAAGCTGGTCGTGCAGTCGCTGAAGTCCTGCGCGAGCCTGACGGTGACCGTGGTGGTGGCGGTGACCTCGGTGCCGATCCGGGGGCTCACGTCGCAGACGTACCAACTGCCGTGGTCCGGCGGGAGGGTGACGTCCTTGTGCTGGGCGGCGGCCTTCAGGAGCGCGGTGGATATGTCCTGGCGGACCAGCTCCGCCCGTGCCTGCTCGTAGGTCCGGCTGTGCAGGGCGGGCATGACGGGGTCGGGCGTGGGAGTGGGACTCGGGCTGGGACCGGCTGTCTCCGTGGCCGTCGCCGTGGCCGTGGCCGTGGTGGCGGACGGGGACGGGGTCGCCGGGGCGCCGCTCTCGGCCTGGCTGGTGGAGCCGCCCGAGCAGCCGGCCAGGGCGAGCAGGCCGGCGAGGGCGACGGGGGCGAGGCGGCGAGGGATCCGCACGATGGTGGTACTCCGATTCAGGAGAACGGCGAACAGGACGTACGCGTACGGGTGTTGCCCCCGGCGTCCGTCCGGCCGAGCAGTGGCTTTTGGCCCTGTTTACGCCTCGCGTGGCAGCCTGTCCAGATCTACTCCCCGGTACGGGGAAAGCCCGTGGTGCCCCGGAATCCCGGAGCGGCTCCCGGGGCCCGGACCCCGGTCCGCCGCGAACCGGAGGAGGGTCCGGAGGTCCGCCGGTCCCGATGGCCGTTCCCGCCGTCGGCCGGGGTAGTCTGAACGCGTTCAAGAAACCGAGTTCCGGGGGACGGTCATGCAGGTCACCACACGCGAGCGCATCCATCCGTGGCAGATCGGCCTGGCCGTGTGCGCCGTGGTCACCCCACTGGTGCCGGTCATCGCCTCCGGGGAGTCCTTCTTCGTCCTTCCCCTGGTGGTCGCGACCGCGGCGCTGGCCGCTGTGCCGCTGTTCTTTTACGCCCGGCCTTCCGCCTTCCGCCCGGCGGCCGGAATCGTCTCGGCGGTTCTGCTGCCGTGGTCGCTGATCGGCTCCTGGTTCGGGATGCTCGTCTTCTTCCCGTCGGTCCCCCTCCTTGTCCTCTCGGTCTTCTCGGACCCGCGGCGGTACCCGGGCGCCGCCAGGTTCCTGGCGGGGGCCGGCTTCCTGCTGGCGGTGGCGGTGACGCTGTTCTGGTGGGGTCGCGGGTGGTGAACCCGCGCAACGTGGGGCCCGGCAGGGGGAGTCCGGTCGCCCTTCGCGGTTCTGTCGGGTATGTCCGGCTATAGCTCGCTCATTCCGAACAAGCGGAACATAACCTTTCAAGCGCTGAACAGTAAAGATCGCTTAACGATGATCAAGATATGACCGTTTGGTGAAGATCCGTTCGAATATCGCGGGTTCGCCCCTCTAGCTTCACGTGGTCAGATCACTCTCGGTTAAGGATCCACCACGTGAGACCACCCGCACGCCATCGCGCCGGCCGCCGGCGCGTGCGCGCTGTCGCCGCAGGGCTCGCCGCCCTGATGGTCGCGTCGGCCACCGACGCGACCGCGGTGACCCGGCCGGCCGCCGACAGACCGGCCGCCCCCGCGTCCCCGCAGAAGAACATCACCGAGGCCGCCGACCTGGCCTCCGCCCAACTGGCCGCCAAGCTCCAGGACCGGCGTGTCGAGGCGCTCTCGGAGCGCACCGAGTCCACCACGACCTGGGCCAACCCGGACGGCAGCACCACCCTGGAGGCCAACTCCGGTCCGCTGCGCTTCCGTGACGCCGCCGGTGCCTGGAAGTCGGTGGACATCACGCTCGCCAAGCACCGCGACGGCTCCGTCACCTCCAAGGCGCACCCGCTCGGCCTGCGCCTGGCCGGTGAGACGGACCGCCCCGGGAAGGCCCAGCCGAAGTCCGCACCGCGCAGCGGCCGGGCGATCGCCGGTGCCGCCGCGCCGTCGTCCGTGCCGCTGGTCACCCTCGGGGACGGGCAGGACCGCGGCGTGACCCTGCACTGGCGCGGAGACCTGCCCGAGCCGGTCCTGCACGGCACGGAGGCCCGTTACCCGGACGCCCTCACGGACACCGACCTGATCGTCGAGGCCACCCGTACCGGTTTCGAGCAGTTCCTGGAGCTCAAGAGCCCCCGGGCCGTCGCGGCCACCGGCTCGGTCACCATGACGCTGGACGCCAAGGGTCTGCGGGTCCGCGCCAACGACGACCGCTCGGTCTCCTTCCTGGATCCGAAGACCGGCAAGGAGGCGGGCGTCCTGCCTGCCCCGGTCATGTGGGACGCCACCGTCGACCCGCGCAGCGGCGACCACACCCGCCGCGCCGACGTGGCGATATCCGTCGCCCAGCGCGGCGACGACGTCGACCTCACGCTGACCCCGGACGCCGGGTTCCTCAAGGACCCGAAGACCGCGTTCCCGGTCACCGTCGACCCGGCCGTCAGCCTCGGGGCGAGCTTCGACACCTTCGTCCAGCAGGGGTACGGCACCGACCAGTCGGCCGTCACCGAGCTGAAGCTCGGCAACAACGGCTCCGGTCAGACGGCCCGGTCCTTCCTGACCTTCCCGATGTCCAGGATCACCGGGAAGCAGATCCTCGGCGCCAAGCTCGGCCTGTGGAACTTCCACTCGTGGTCGTGCACGGCCAGGTCCTGGGAGATCTGGGACACCGGCACACCCTCCACCGCCAGCCGCTGGACCGCCCAGCCCGGCTGGGGCAAGAAGTGGGCCGCCACCACCGCCACCAAGGGGTACTCCTCCGGCTGCGCCGACGGCTGGGTCACCACCGACGTGACGGCCCTCGCCACGGCCTGGGCCGGCAACGGCAACAGCACCAACTCCCTGGGCCTGCGCGCCACGGACGAGAGCGATCCGTACGGCTGGAAGAAGTTCAACTCCGGCAACGCGGCCTCCAACACCCCCTACCTCTCGGTCACCTACAACACCAAGCCCGGCCAGGCGGTCCCGCAGTCCCCGCTCACCGGGGCGCAGACCAACGACACGAAGCCCACCGTGACGGCCAAGGCGACCGACGCCGACGGCAACACCGTCCAGCTCACCTACGAGATCTGGGCCGCCAACGGCACCGCCGCACTGCAGACGGGCAAGTCGGCCTTCGTGGCCTCCGGCGCGGCAGCCCCCTGGACCCCCGGCACCGCCCTGGCCCAGGGCTCGTACAAGTGGCGTGCCGCGGTCTACGACGGCAGTACCTGGAACGGCACCTGGTCGCCCTGGCAGACCTTCACCGTCGACACCACCGCCCCGGGCAAGCCGTCCGTCTCCTCGACGGACTTCCCGGCGGGCACGTGGTCCGGCGTCCCCGACGCCCAGGGCCGCTTCACCGGCACCTTCACCCTGACCCCGCCCGCGTCCGGAGCGACGTCCGTCCAGTACCGCCTCGACGGCGGAAGCTGGGTCTCCGTCGCCACCACCGGCTCCCCGGTCACCATCAAGCCCACGTTCGCCGCGGGTGAGCACACCCTGGCGGTCCGGGCCCGGGACGCCGCGGGCAACATCTCCGCGGAGACGGCGTACTCCTTCCTCGCGGGCGGCGGCGCGGCCCTGCTCGCGCCGAACGAGGGCGACCGGCCGGCCCGGCGCACCGTCCTGCACGCCGAGGGCCAGGGCAGCATCTCCAAGGTCACCTACCAGTACCGGCGCGGGGAGGCGGACACCTGGAAGGACGTCCCCACCGCCGACGTCCGCACCGCGGACGGCTCCGCCGTCACCTCCTGGCCGATGGCCGCTCCGAGCGGCAAGCCGGCCCCGCTGACCTGGAACATCACCGACACCCTCGCCGAGGACGGTCCGATCGAGGTCCGGGCGGTGTTCCTCGTGGGCACCTCGCCCCTGTACTCCCCGCACCGCCGGATCACCATCGACCGCAACGCGGGTACGGCGCCGACCCAGCAGTTCGGGCCGGGCGTGCTCAACATGCTCACCGGTGACTTCGTCCTGTCCGCGACCGACGCGTCGGCCTTCGGCCTGAGCGTCGGACGCACCTCGACCTCGCGCGGCCGCGACGACGAGCCGTCCGGCACCGTGCCCATCTTCGGGCCCGGCTGGCGCTCCGACACCAATCTCGACGACGACTCGGACTCCAACTCCTTCTCCCTGCTCAAGAAGACGTCCGGCACCTCCGTGTCGCTGGTCGGCCCCAACGGCCTGGAGCTCGGCTTCACCGCCACCACGGGCGGCGGCTGGCGTCCCGAGCCGGGCGCCGAGGAACTGACCCTGACGGGCTCGCTCACCGGCACCTTCACCCTGACGGACACCGCGGGCCAGGTCACCACCTTCGCCAAGTCCGACCCGGCACTGACCTCCTGGCAGGCCACCGAGGTCAAGCGCAGCGGCCTCGCCGGCAGCACCAAGGTGGTCTCCGAGACGGTGACCGTGGGCGGGAAGAAGCTGGTCCGCCCGAAGCGGATCATCGCCTGGAGCTCCGCGGTCTCCCCGGAGACCTGCCAGAGCGCCCCCACGACCAAGGGCTGCCGCGCCCTGGAGTTCGTGTACGCCACCACGACCACCGCCACCGGCCACAGCACGGCCGCCGACTTCGGTGACTTCTCCGGGCAGGTCAAGGAGATCAAGCAGTGGTCCACCGAGCCCGGTGCCGCCGCTGCCGGCTCCCGTCCGGCCGCCGCCTACCGCTACGACGCGGCAGGCCGGCTCCGCCAGGTCTGGAACCCCCATCTGTCCCAGGGCACCCAGAACCAGTACTCCTACGACAGCGCCAACCGCGTCAACTGGCTGCACCCGCAGAACCAGCTCCCGTGGACCTTCGCGTACGGCAAGGCCGGCAACGCCGCCACCGCCGGTGAGGGCATGCTCCTGAAGCTGTCCCGCGAGGGCCTCAAGCAGGGCACCACGAACGTGGCCGAGGGCGACGTCACCCAGTACGTCGTCTACGACGTCCCGCTGACCGGCGCCACCGCCCCGTACCGGCTGGGCCGTTCGGACACCGCCGCCTGGGGCCAGACCGACGCTCCCACGGACGCCACGGCCGTCCTGCCCCCGGACACCCCCGTCACCTCCCACGACGGCCGGACCCTGACCGCCACCGCCTACCGCAGGGCCTCCGTGCACTACACGAACGCCTCAGGCCGTGAGGTCAACACGGCGGCCCCCGGCGGGCACCTCACCACCACCGAGTACGACCGGCTGGGCAACATCGTCCGCTCCCTGTCGCCCGGGAACCGCACCCTGGCCCTCGGCGCCACCGCGGCCGACCGCGCCGAACTCGCCGACCTCGGCATCGCCGGTCTCACCACGGCCGAGCGGGCCGACCTGCTGTCCGCCCGCACGGTCTACGACGACGAGGGCGTGGTCGCGCTGGAGACCTTCGGTCCCCTGCGCCGGGTGTCCCTCACCAAGAACCTGGCGCAGGGCGGCCAGGTGCTGGTTCCGGCCGGGACCTCGGTCGCCGCCCGCAACTGGACCCGCACCGCCTACGACCAGGGCCGCCCCACCGACGGGACGGCGAGCGTCGAGAACCAGGTCACCAGCACCGTCTCCGGTGCCCAGCTCCTGGCCCACCCGACGCTGATGGCCGACGCCCGCAGCACCGAGCAGAGCTACGACTGGAAGAAGGGCCTGCCGGTCAGGACGGTCGAGGACGCGGGCGGGGAGGCCCTGACCTCCCTCATCGAGTACGACGACCAGGGCCGTGCCGTCAAGGAGACCCAGCCCGGCAGCAACGGTGCCGACGCCGCCACCCAGCTGACCACGTACTGGTCGGCCACCGGCACCGGGGCCTGCTCCGGCCGCCCGGAGTGGGCGGACTGGGCCTGCTCCACCACCCCGGCCGGCTCCGCCTCCGGCGGCGCCGACCAGCGGCCCGTGGTCACCTCCGAGTACAACTGGTGGGGTCACGACACCAAGGTGTCCGAGACCAGCGGCGGTGTCACCCGCACCACCACGACCACGTACGACAACGCCGGCCGCCCCGAGAAGGTGAAGGTCACCGGCGGCCTGGGCGAGGAACTGCCCGAGACCCGGACCGAGTACGACCCCGAGACCGGCCTCCCGGTCAAGAGCATCTCCACCACCGGCGGGACCATCGCCATGGGCTACGACAAGCTCGGCCGCCTGGTCTCGTACACGGACGCCGACGGCGCCACCACCCGCACCGAGTACGACCGGTTCGACCGGCCGGTGCGCATCAGCGACTCCCTCCCGTCCGAGGTGACGTACGCCTACGACCACACCGTCGAGCCGCGCGGCATGGCCGTCTCGGCGACCGACTCGGTGGCCGGCACCTTCCGGGTCGGCTACGACGCGGACGGCTCGGTGGCCACGGAGAAGCTGCCCGGCGGCTACACGCTCACCCAGCGGGAGGACGCGGCGGGCGCCGTCATGGCCCGTACCTACACCCGCGACAGCGACGGCATGGTCGTCATGTCCGACACGGTCGACCGCTCGGTCCACGGCGAGATCACCCAGCGCTCCGGCTGGAGCGGTCAGTCCTACGGGTACGACGACCTGGGCCGGCTCAGGACCGTCACCGACCAGGTGGGCGACGTGTGCACCACACGCGGCTACACCCACGACAAGCGCGCCAACCGGCTCTCGGCCTCGACCGTGACCGGCGCCGCCGGGGCCGACTGCCCCGCGGCCGGCGGCACGGGCGCCACGGTGACCAGCCACACGTACGACAGCGCCGACCGGCTGACCAGCCCCGGCTACCGGTACGACGCCTTCGGCCGGACCACCGAGGTGCCGGGCAGCACGTTCGGCTACTACGCCAACGACCTGGTGCGCCGTCAGACCACGGCCGACCAGCGGCAGACGTGGGCCCTGGACGCCGACCACCGCATCCGCTCCTGGACGGTGGAGGCGTCCGACGGGTCCGGTGCCTGGACCCAGGTCGAGTCCAAGCGCAACCACTACGACGGCGAGGGCGACAGCCCGCGCTGGATCGTGGAGGACACCACGACCGGCGAGACCACCCGCATCGTCGACTCCGTGACCGGTGACTTCTCCGCCACCACCTCGGCCACCGGGGACGTCGTCCTGCAGATGTCCGGAATCCACGGGGACATCGGCCTCCAGCTGCCCCTGGACCCGGCCGAGGCCCCGCTGGTCCTGGACTCCGACGAGTTCGGCAACCCGCGGGCCGGGCAGCCGTCCGTCCGGTACGGCTGGCTGGGCGCCAAGCAGCGCTCCGCCGAGACCCTCACCGGGGTCACCCTGATGGGCGTCCGCCTCTACGACCCGGCCACCGGCCGGTTCCTGAGCACCGACCCCGACCCGGCCGGCGGCAGCAACCCGTACGTCTACTGCTCCGCGGACCCGGTCAACTGCCGGGACACCACGGGCCTGCTGGACTACACGTTCAAGTACCAGCTGGGCATGGGCCGGGCGTACCTGTCGGACTACTTCAAACACTTCATGAAGAACTTCGGCAAGATCTTCCCGCTCAAGGGCCGTGCGAAGAAGATCACCCACGTGGGCCAGAAGATGGACCTCCGGGACTCCATCGCCGGATTCGGGTCGATCAACTTCAACGTCCGGGTCGGCTACATCGGATCCACCTCGCTCCGGCTGGACGCCCGCAAGGGCAGCATCGTCTACGGCAAGAACTCGTACATCAACTTCTCGCTGAGCAAGCCCAAGTCGGACAGCAAGAGGTACGGGCAGTACTACCTGATCGTCCACGGCCACACGAACGGCAAGACATGGGCGGACCGGTGGATACCGGGCTGGATGTACAAGAAGGGTGCCAACAGCACCTGGAGCAAGCTGGCCGCCAACCTGCGCCGCCACCTGTGGTGACGGACGGACCCGGCTGACACTCCGACCGCGGGGCGGTACGCGTACGCGTACCGCCCCGCTCCCTTCGGGGGACCCTCGCCCGGCCACCGGCCCCCTCCGCCGCGCCGTACCCTGGGAGGGTCGATCAACCCCCTGGGCAGGAGTGAAATGGCCGTCAATCTGGTCAATGTCGAGCAGGTCAGCAAGGTGTACGGCACCCGTGCCCTGCTCGACGGCGTATCCCTCGGGGTCTCCGAGGGCGACCGGATCGGTGTCGTGGGCCGGAACGGGGACGGCAAGACCACCCTCATCCGGATGCTCGCCAGGCTGGAGGAGGCGGACAGCGGCCGGGTCACCCACAACGGGGGGCTGCGGCTCGGCGTGCTCACCCAGCACGACTCGCTGGACCCGCAGGCCACCATCCGCCAGGAGGTCATCGGGGACCTGGCCGACCACGAGTGGGCCGGCAGCGCCAAGATCCGGGACGTGCTCACCGGGCTCTTCGGCGGCCTCGCCCTCCCCGGCTTCGAGCACGGGCTCGACACCGTCATCGCCCCACTCTCCGGCGGCGAGCGCCGCCGGATCGCTCTGGCCAAGCTCCTCATCGAGGAGCAGGACCTGATCGTCCTGGACGAGCCCACCAACCACCTCGACGTCGAGGGCATCTCCTGGCTCGCCGGCCATCTGCGCGCCCGCCGCTCCGCCCTCGTCTGCGTCACCCACGACCGGTGGTTCCTGGACCAGGTCTGCACCCGCATGTGGGACGTCCAGCGCGGCACCGTCCACGAGTACGAGGGCGGCTACAGCGACTACGTCTTCGCCCGCGCCGAGCGGGAGCGCATCGCCGCCACCGAGGAGGCCAAGCGGCAGAACCTCATGCGCAAGGAGCTGGCCTGGCTGCGCCGCGGCGCCCCCGCCCGTACCTCCAAGCCGCGCTACCGCATCGAGGCCGCCAACGAGCTGATCGCCGACGTGCCGCCGCCGCGCGACACCAGCGAGCTGATGCGGTTCGCCAACGCCCGCCTCGGCAAGACCGTCTTCGACCTGGAGGACGTGACCGTCCAGGCCGGGCCCAAGACCCTCCTCACCCACCTCACCTGGCAGCTCGGCCCCGGCGACCGGATCGGCCTCGTCGGCGTCAACGGCGCGGGCAAGACCTCGCTGCTCCGCGCCCTCGCCGAGGCCGCCCGCAGCCAGGGAGAGGAGCAGCCCGCCGCCGGGAAGATCGTCGTCGGCAAGACCGTCAGGCTCGCCTACCTCTCCCAGGAGGTCTCCGAGCTGAACCCGAACCTCCGGGTCCTGGAGGCCGTCCAGCAGGTCCGCGACCGGGTCGACCTCGGCAAGGGCCGGGAGATGACGGCCGGGCAGCTCTGCGAGCAGTTCGGCTTCACCAAGGAGAAGCAGTGGACGCCCGTCGGGGACCTCTCCGGCGGTGAGCGCCGCCGCCTCCAGATCCTGCGGCTCCTGATGGACGAGCCCAACGTCCTCTTCCTCGACGAGCCCACCAACGACCTGGACATCGAGACCCTCACGCAGCTGGAGGACCTCCTCGACGGCTGGCCCGGGTCGATGATCGTGATCTCCCACGACCGGTTCTTCATCGAGCGCACCACCGACCGGGTCATGGCCCTCCTCGGTGACCGCGCCCTGCGGATGCTGCCGCGCGGCATCGACGAGTACCTGGAGCGCAGGCAGCGCATGGAGGAGGCCGCCACCCCCTCCGCCGCCCCCGCGCCCCGTACGTCCGGAGCCCCGGCCGCCCCCGCCGTCTCCGCGCAGGAGGCCCGCGCCGCGAAGAAGGAGCTCCAGAAGGTCGAGCGCCAGCTCGACAAGCTTTCGACCCGGGAGACCGCGCTGCACAAGCAGATCGCGGAGAACGCCACCGACTTCGAGAAGGTGGCCAAGCTCGACGCCGAGCTCCGCGAACTCGTCACCGAGCGCGACGAGCTGGAGATGCGCTGGCTGGAACTGGCCGAGGACGCCTGAGGGCCCGCCCGCTCCGGCGGACGCACCGTGCTCATGCGGTCGTCCGTCGGCGGGGCGACGGCCGGTGGCCGAAGGCGATGGGGCCGGAGCTTCGTCCTCGGTGACTGGCCGTCATCTTCCGCCGGTCGTAACGAGGGCATCACGACCCGGTTCTCCCTTGGGAACAGGGCATGGACCGATCCGGTGTTCGACGCCGGGCGGGTGGTACAAAGAAGCCCCGCCCGACTGTCGTAACACCGCGGAAGCCATGCCCGATTCGCTCCTTTCCGAGGGGAATTGACCTCTTCGGAATCGCGGGGGAGACCGGATCGGACACCGGCCCGCACGAAGGGGGACGTGCTGATGAGCCAGCCGCCCAGCCAGCAACCGCCGCAGGGGGGCTTCGGGGCTCCGCAGGAGCCGCCGCAGGGGACTCCTCAGCCGCCGCAGCCGCAGGACCAGCCGTCGGCCCCGGCCCAGCCGCCGGCCGCCCCGGCCGGTCCGCCCGCCCAGGCCCCGTCCGCCCCGCAGCCTCCGGCCGGGCAGCCCGCCCAGCCGCCGCAGGCCCCGGCGGGCCCGCCGCAGACGCCGCCCCCGGGCGACCCGGCGTACGGCTACCCGCAGGCGCCCCCCGCCCAGCCCGGCTACGGCTACCCCGAGGCACCGGGACAGGCGCCCGGTCAGGCTCCGGGCCAGGCCCCCGGCCCGTACGGTCAGGCCCCCGGCCCCTACGGCCAGCCGCCCTCCTCCCCGTACGGCCAGCAGCCCGCCACCGCCTACGGCCAGCAGCCCGGCCCGTACGGTCAGGCCCCCGGCCCCTACAACCAGCCCACACAGCCGGGCTACGGCTATCCGCAGCAGCAGTACCCCGGCGCGCCCGCCCCCGGCGGGCCCGGAGGCTCCGGGCCCTTCAAGGGGAAGACCGGCGTCCTCGCCGCCGCGGCCGTCGCCGTGGTCCTGCTCGTCGGCGCGGGCGCCTGGTACGTGGTGAGCGACAGCGGCGACGACCCCAAGAAGCCGGTCGCGGGCCCGAGCAGCGACCCCAAGGCGCCCGAGACGCCCAGCGCGTCCCCCACCGTGGACGAGGGCGACGGCACCGGAGGCGGCCGGGAGACCGACGACGACCTCAACGCCGGGCGCAAGCCGGGCGAGGCCAAGGTCGCCTGGCTCCAGAAGAACGACGTCGACCTGCCGCGCAACGGCGGCGAGATCTACGGCCCCTGGTACGCCGGTGACACCATGGTCACCGCCCTGTACCGCGGCATCTCCGGCTACTCGGTCGCCGACGGCAAGAAGAAGTGGACCGTCGACCTCCCCGCCGACATCTGCGCCACCCCCAACACGGTCGCTCCCGACGGCAAGATCGTCATCGCCATCAAGAACGGCACCACGGACCGGTCCACCTGCTCCGTGCTGCAGATGGTCGACCTCAACACCGGCAAGGCCGGCTGGAAGTCCGAGGTCAAGAAGGCCGGCGCCTTCGACCTGATCTCCGACATCGGGGTCGCGATCAGCGGGAACACGGTCACCGCCGGGCGGACCAGCTACTCCAGCGCGTACCGGGTCAGCGACGGCAAGGAACTGTTCGGCACCCCGTCGGGCACCTGCAAGACCTTCGCCTTCGCGGGCGGCCCGAAGCTGATCGCCGCCGCCAACTGCCGGACCAGCGACAGCGACAACCCGCAGCACGAACTGCAGGAGCTCGACCCCGCCAGCGGCAAGCCCAAGTGGACCTACAAGCCGCCGCGCGGCTGGGAGATCAAGAAGGTCTACTCGGTCAGCCCGCTCGTGGTCTCGCTCGACAACAAGAAGAAGAAGCAGTGGTCGATCGCCGCGTTCACCGACAGCGGCAAGCTCCGCTCCCAGATGAGCCCGGCCAAGGGTGACACGGTCGTCGCCAACTGCGGCAGTACGTTCGCGATCTTCGGCCAGAAGCTCGAAGGGTGCACCGGGATCGTCGCCGACGGCGACACCTTCTACATGGCCACCAAGGCCGAAGGGTCCGGCTCCGCGCGGACCAACAAGGTCGTCGCCTTCGACCTCAACACGGGCAAGCCCAAGTGGACGGCGCCCGCCCCGTCCGAGCGCGCCGTGACCCCGGTCCGGATGGACGGCGGCAAGCTGGTGCTCTACATGGAGCCGCGGTACGACAAGCCCGGCGCCATGCTCACGCTCCCGCCGTCCGGCGGCTCCACCAGCGTCCTGCTCCAGCACCCGGAGGGGACCAACCGGATCGAGAACAGCCTCTTCGGCGGGCAGACCGTCCGGTACGAGGACGGCCGCTCCTACCTCCTGCCCCGGCGGCTCAGCGGCCGCGACGACGGGGAGATGGAGCAGGCCACGGCTCTGGTGTTCTCCAAGTGACCGCCGCCCCGACTCCGTCCGCAGCCCCCGCACCACTCCCGTCTCCTGAGGTACGTACGCGATGACCCAGCCGCCGCAGCCCCCCAACGAGCCCCCCAACTCCGACGAGCCCCGGGGCCAGTCCGAGGGCGGGCCCTCGGACCCGTCCCCGGCGGGCCCCCCGGCCGGTCCGCCCGCCGGCGGGTTCGGGGCCCCGCAGGACCCGCCGCCCGGTGGGTTCGGTGAGCCGACCCCGCCGCCCGCGGACCCCTTCGCCAAGCAGCCGCCGCCCGCGGCCCCGCCCACCCCGCAGCCCGGCGGCTACGGCTCCCCGCCCACCCCGCCCGCAGGCGGCTACGGCACCCCGCAGCCCGGCTACCCCACCCCGCCGGCCCCGCAGCCCAACGGCTACGGCTACCCGCAGGGCGCCCAGCCCGGGTACGGCTACCCGCAGGGCGCCCCCGGCCAGCCGGGCGGCTACCCGGGGCAGCCCGGTCAGCCCGGCTACCCGGCCCAGCAGGGCCAGCCGGGGTACCCGGGCGGCCAGCCCGGCTACGGCTACCCCACCCAGCCGATGTACGGCGCCCCGCAGCCCGGCCCGGGCGGCGACGGCAACGGCGGCAAGAAGTTCTCCACCCAGATGCAGATCATCGTCGCCGCGGCCGTCGCCGTGGTGCTGATCATCGGCGCGGCGGTCGTCTACAGCGTCACCAAGGACGACGGGGACCAGGGCAACCAGGCCTCCACCTCGTCCGGCTCCACCGGTGGCGAGGGCAAGGACGGCGAAGGCAAGGACAGCAAGGGCGGCGAGGGCGGTCTGGCCGGCGGCACCGAGAAGGCGCCCGGCAACACCGGTGCCAAGGTCGCCTTCCAGGTCCTCCAGCCGGAGGTCACCCAGGTCACCTCGGTCAAGGGCTCCTGGCTCACCGACAAGGCGTACGTGAAGTCCGGCGCCTCCGAGGTCGTCGGCTACGACCGGGACAAGGGCACCAAGCTCTGGTCCGTGCCGGTGGCCGGCGAGGTCTGCGGCGCCACCCGCCACCTGACCAAGGACCACCGGACGGCGATCCTCTTCAAGGAGGGCAAGCCGACCGCGGAGAAGAAGTACCCGGCGTGCAACCAGGTCGGCGTGGTCGACCTGGCGGCGGGCAAGCTGCTGTGGAGCAAGTCCGTCACCTCCGCCACCGGCGGCGACCGGCCCGTCCAGTTCGACGAGGTCACCATCAGCGGGACCACCGTCGCCGCGGGCGGCACGTCGGGCGGCGCGGCCTTCAAGCTGGAGGACGGCGCCGAGCTGTGGAAGCCGAAGGTCGACGGCAACCGCTGCTACGACACGGGGTACGCCGGTGGCGAGGCCCTCGCCGTGGTGCGCAAGTGCGGCTCGTACGACAGCCCGCAGCTCTCCGTCCAGATGCTGAACCCGGCGACCGGCGCACCGCTCTCCTCGTTCGACATGCCCGCGGGCGTCGACTACGCCTCGGTCGTCTCCACCAAGCCGCTGGTCGTCGCGGCCAACGTCGGTGACACCGCGGGCGACGGCAGCGGCATCTCCGACTTCTTCTCGATCGACGCGGCCACCGGCAAGCTGATCGTGCGGATCTCCGCCGACGCGGAGAAGTACGCGGCGCGCTGCCGCACCACGGACGTCGAGAGCTGCCAGGGGCTGGCCGTCGGCAACAACCGGCTCTACCTGCCGACCGAGGACCACGACGGAACCGGCGAGTACGGCAAGACCAACGAGATCGTCGCCTTCGACCTGGCCACCGGCAAGCTGCTGGGCGGACGGGCGGACGCGGGCGACCGCTACTCGCTGACCCCGCTGCGGATGGACGGCACCAGCGTCATCGCGTACAAGCGGCCCCCGTACGACAAGGGCGGCCAGATCGTCTCCATCGACGGCGAGACCTTCAAGCAGACGCTGCTGATGGAGAACCCGGCCGACGAGACGGTCCGGCGCGCGGAGACCAGCTTCTCCATCGACCACTCCGAGGTCCTCTACGGCGAGGGCCGGTTCTACCTGGCGAAGCAGCTCATCAGCGAGCGCCGCGACAGCCAGGCGGACGAGAAGCTCTACCTCTCGCTGGCCTTCCGCACCGAGTGACGCACCCCGCCGGGTGACACACCCGGCCTCTCCCGATCAGCCCTGCCGGACGGTCACCGTCCGGCAGGGCTGATCGTTTTCTGCCTTTCTCCTGCTCAAGTGGGCCTGAACGGCGCAGAATCCGGCAGGCCGGGGGCGTTCTCCCCCGTACGGGGCACAGAGCGTCGAACAAGCGTGTAGCTTGCCGGGTCAAGAGAGCCCGGGGGGCCGGTATCCAGGGCGCACGAGGGGCACTTGGGGTGAGGACCTTTCGTTCGGACCAGGCCGGGCTCGCGTGCCCCGGCACGCACACCTGCGGCGTTCCCGTCGGTCGCCGACGCTCCGCGTCGACTCCCTCCTCCGCCTTGCAGCTGCACGCACCGGACCCCGCTCCCCGACCCGACCTGATCCAGACGAAAGGCCCTTGATCGATGAGCGTGCGGCTCATGGTGGTCGACGATCACCGCCTGCTCGCCGAGGCACTCGCCTCGGCGCTGAAACTGCGCGGGCACCGGGTGCTCGCGGCGGCCGCCCCGACGGCCGGGTCGGCGGAGCCGGTGGTCAGCAGGGCCCCGGAGGTCTGCCTCTTCGGTACGGCGTCGCCCGCCGCCCCCGGGGTCTTCGACCCGATCGTGCGCATCGTCCAGGAGCGCCCCCAGGTGGCGGTGGTGGTGCTGGGGCCGGTGCCCAGCCCGCGCGGGATAGCCGCGGCCTTCGCGGCCGGGGCGGTCGGGTACGTCCGGCACGACGAGCGCATCGAGGGCGTGGAGCGGGCGATGCTGAAGGCGCGGGCGGGGGAGAGCGCCATCGCCCCGCAGCTCCTGCGCGGCGCCTTCGCGGAGCTGCTCAACCCGGCGGCCCAGCCGGACGACGAGGGCCGCCGGCTGCTGCGGATGCTGACCCCGCGCGAGGCGGAGGTCCTGGTCCGGGTGGCCGAGGGCGAGGACACCCGGCTGATCGCCGCCGGGATGCGGATCGCGCCGAGCACCGCCCGTACGCACGTCCAGCGGGTCCTGATGAAGCTGGGCGTCGGCTCCCGGCTGGAGGCGGCCGCCCTCGCCGCCCGCACCGGCCTGCTGGACCGGGCCGCGGGCGACGGGGGCACCGCCCGCGGCGGCTACGCCCCGGAACCCGGCCCCTCCTCCGGCCCCTCAGCCTCCGGGGCGGGCGCGGCCGGTGCCTGAGCCGGGCGCAGCTTCATCCAGGCCAGGAAGAACAGGCCGAGCGCCAGCATCGCCAGCCCGGTCCAGAGGTTGATGTGGACGCCCTCGGCCTTCTCCAGGTCGGCGTCGGACGGGCTGATCCCGGCGAGCGTGACGATCACGCCGTAGACGACGAACAGGCCGCCGATGATCCGCCGGATGTCGAAGAGCCGGGCCGCGGTGGCGGACCTGCGCTCCAGCTCGGAGACTTCCTTCTGCAGGTCGGACATGGTGGGTTCCTCCGATCGGAACGCGTATCAGAACGAGTACGGGACGTAGCAGAGCGCGGCGAGCACGATCGCGCCCCAGCCGAGCAGCGCGGGCTTGCGGTACCAGGCCCGGTCCGCCTCCTCCAGCGCCTCGTCGGGGCTCGGGGACTCGGTCCCGTACACCAGACCGGCCAGCTCGGCCTCGGGCTTCGGGGCGGTGAAGAGCGTGACGACGACCATGACGACGGCCCCGGCGACGAAGCCGACGATCGCGGAGACGAAGTTGGCGCCCTGGTCGGACGGGATGTCGATGACCCCGCCCTTGTAGATCCAGAAGTAGTTGACCATCGCGGCGGCGGTACCGGCCACCAGGCCCCAGACGCCGGACTTCATCGAAGCCCGCTTCCAGAACATTCCGATAATAAATACGACAAACATGGGCACATTGAAGAACGAGAACAGCGTCTGCAAGTAGCTCATGATGTTCGAGAAGCTCGCCGCGATGAACGCCGTGCCGATCGAGGCCAGTACGCCGATCGCGGTGATCAACCGCCCGAACTTCAGGTAGTACGTGTCCGGCTTGTCCTTCACCACGTACCGCTGCCAGATGTCCGTCGTGAACACCGTGTTGAACGAGGAGACGTTGGCCGCCATGCCCGCCATGAACGCGGCGAGCAGACCGGTCACGGCGATGCCGAGCACGCCGTTGGGCAGCAGTTCCTGCATGAGCAGCGGGATTGCGTCGTTGTACGTGAGGTCGGAGTCCGGGGTGCCGATCTGCGGGACGATCACGGCGGCGACCAGGCCGGGGATCATCACCGCGAAGACGATGAAGATCTTCGGGAAGGCGGCGATCAGCGGGGTGCGCTTGGCGGCCGAGAGGTTCTTGGCGGAGAGGGCGCGCTGCACCTCGGCGAAGTTCGTCGTCCAGTAGCCGAAGGAGAGCACGAAGCCGAGGCCGAGGATGATCGTCAGCCAGTTGGCGCCCAGCGGGTTGGCGTCACCGATGCCGGTGCCGCCCCAGGCGGTCATGAAGTCGCCGCCGTGCTGCTTGGTCAGCGACTCGCTCATGGCGTCCCAGCCGCCGACCCGCTTGAGGCCGAGCACGGTGATCGGGATCAGCGCGGCGAGGATGACGAAGAACTGGAGCACCTCGTTGTAGATCGCCGAGGAGAGGCCGCCGATGGTGATGTAGACCAGCACGAACAGGCCCGCGACGACGATCGCGACCCACTGCGGCCAGCCGAGCAGCGCCTCCACGACGATCGACAGGGCGTAGAGGTTGACGCCCGCGATGAGGATCGCCGCGAAGGCGAAGAGTACGGAGCTCAGCAGGTGGGCGGACCTGTCGAACCGCTGGAGCAGGAACTCCGGTACGGAGCGGACCTTGGAGCGGTAGTAGAACGGCATCATCACCAGGCCGAGGAAGACCATGGCGGGGATGGCGCCGATCCAGTACCAGTGGACCACCGCCACGCCGTACTGCGCGCCGGTCGCCGCCATGCCGAGGATCTCGGTGGCCCCGAGATTCGCCGCGACGAAGGCGAGACCGGTCACCCAGGCGGGCAGCGACCGTCCGGAGAGGAAGAAGTCGAGGCTCGTCCTCACACTCGCCCGGGCCATGAACCCGATGCCGAGAACGACGACGAAGTAGATCGCCAGGATGGCGTAGTCGAGCCCGTTCGTGGGGAGACGGAGCCCTTCGGCCAGTGTCTGCATGGGGGGTACTCGCTTCGTTGCGCGAACTGAACCCGACGGAACCTACGCCTCTGCGTTCGTTAAATGAACAGTTTCGTTGAGGTTCTTTGTTTGATCGTGATCGAGCGCGGGGAAATATTCAGGTATGCCCGTATGTGGTGCGCGCCGGGCGCCCCGCGTCGCGCGCGGCCATTGACGGGGATGTTTGCTCGTGATTTGTTATGTGCGCTTATGTTGGCTGGGGGAACGGGTGGAGGATCCTGGTGAAGAAGACGGTTACGCGCCTGGCCGACGGACGTGAGCTGATCTACTACGACTCCGTCGACAGCACCGTCCGGAACGCGGTCGACCGCCGCCCGCTCGACGCCGTCGCCACCTCCTCGGAGATCCGCCACGACCCGCTGCTCGGGGACGCGGTCGCCGTCGCCTCGCACCGCCAGGCCCGCACCTACCACCCGCCCGCCGACGCCTGCCCGCTCTGCCCCACCCGGGACGACCGCCTCAGCGAGATCCCCGACAGCCACTACGACGTCGCCGTCTTCGAGAACCGCTTCCCCTCCCTCGCCGGCGACTCCGGCCGCTGCGAGGTCGTCTGCTTCACCTCCGACCACGACGCGTCCTTCGCCGACCTCACCGAGGAGCAGGCCGCGCTCGTCCTCGCGGCCTGGACCGACCGCACCGCCGCCCTGGGCGCCCTCGACCAGGTCACCCAGGTCTTCTGCTTCGAGAACCGGGGCGCCGAGATCGGTGTCACCCTCGGCCACCCGCACGGCCAGATCTACGGCTACCCCTTCGTCACCCCGCGCACCGAGCTGATGCTCCGCTCCGCCGCCCGCCACCGCGCGGAGCACGGCGGCAACCTCTTCGACGACGTGGTCGCCCGCGAGGAGAAGGACGGCAGCCGGATCGTCCTCGCCACCGACGACTGGATCGCCCATGTCCCGTACGCCGCGCACTGGCCCTACGAGGTCCACCTCCACCCCCGCCGCCGCGTCCCCGATCTGATCGCGCTCGACGAGGCCGCGCGGGCCGAGTTCCCCCGGGTCTACCTGGAACTGCTGCGCCGCTTCGACCGGATCTTCGGCCCCGGCGAGCCGCCGACCCCGTACATCTCCGCCTGGCACCAGGCACCGTTCGGGATCGCGGACCGGGAGGAGTTCGCGCTGCATCTGGAGCTTTTCACCATCCGCCGCACATCCGGCAGACTGAAGTTCCTGGCGGGCTCCGAATCGGGCATGGGCGTGTTCATCAACGACGTGCCTCCGGAGGCCGCTGCCAGTCGTCTGCGAGAGGTAGCGAGCACGTGAGCAACCCGAAGAAGAAGTACCTGGTCACCGGCGGCGCCGGCTACGTCGGCAGCGTGGTCGCCCAGCACCTGCTGGAGGCCGGGCACGCGGTGACCGTCCTGGACGACCTCTCGACCGGTTTCCGCGAGGGCGTCCCGGCGGGTGCCACCTTCATCGAGGGCCGCATCCAGGACGCCGCCCGCCACCTCGACCCCTCCTTCGACGGCGTCCTGCACTTCGCCGCCTTCTCCCAGGTCGGGGAGTCCGTCGCGGACCCCGAGAAGTACTGGGTCAACAACGTCGGCGGCACCACCGCCCTCCTCGCCGCCATGCGCGAGCACGGGGTGCGCACGCTCGTCTTCTCCTCCACCGCCGCCACCTACGGCGAGCCGGTCTCCAGCCCCATCACCGAGACCGACCCCACCGCCCCCACCAGCCCCTACGGCGCATCCAAGCTCGCCGTCGACCACATGATCAGCGGCGAGGCCACCGCCCACGGCCTGGCCGCCGTCTCGCTGCGCTACTTCAACGTGGCCGGGGCGTACGGCAGCTGTGGCGAGCGCCACACCCCCGAGTCCCACCTCATCCCGCTCGTCCTCCAGGTCGCCCTCGGCCGGCGCGAGTCGATCTCCGTCTTCGGCGACGACTACCCCACCCCCGACGGCACCTGCGTCCGCGACTACATCCACGTCGCGGACCTCGCCGAGGCCCACCTCCTCGCCCTGGACGCCGCCGCCCCCGGCGAGCACCTGATCTGCAACCTCGGCAACGGCAACGGCTTCTCCGTGCGCGAGGTCATCGAGACCGTCCGCAAGGTCACCGGCCACCCGATCCCCGAGACCCCGGCCCCGCGCCGCGGCGGCGACCCCGCCGTCCTCGTCGCCTCCGCCGCCACCGCCATCGAACGCCTGGGCTGGCAGCCCTCCCGCGCCGACCTGGCCGGAATCGTCGCCGACGCCTGGGAGTTCGCCCGCCGACAGGAGACCACCACCGCATGACCGCAACCGCCGGACCGTCGAACGAGTACGGGCACGGGACCGAGCCGTCCGCCACCTTCACCACGCTGTACGGGGCCGAGCCCCACGGGGTGTGGGCGGCACCGGGGCGGGTCAACCTCATCGGTGAGTACACCGACTTCAACGACGGCTTCGTCATGCCGCTCGCCCTCCCGCACACCGCCCGCGCCGCCGTCGCCCCGCGCACGGACGGCGTGCTGCGGCTGTACTCCACCGACGTGCCCGGCGGTGTCGTCTCGCTCCGCGTCGACGCACTCGCCCCCCGCTCCGGCCACGGCTGGGCCGCCTACCCGGCGGGCGTGGTCTGGGCGCTGCGCGAGGCCGGCCACCCGGTGACCGGCGCGGACATCGCCCTGACCTCCACCGTCCCCACCGGCGCCGGGCTCTCCTCCTCCGCCGCCCTGGAGACCGTCACCGCGCTCGCGCTCAACGACCTCTTCCACCTCGGCCTGAGCGCACCCGAACTGGCCGTCATCGGGCGCCGCGCCGAGAACGACTTCGTCGGCGTGCCCTGCGGGATCATGGACCAGATGGCGTCGGCCTGCTGCACCGAGGGCCACGCCCTCCATCTGGACACCCGTGACCTCACCCTGCGCCAGGTCCCCTTCGACCTGGCCGCCCAGGGCCTCACCCTCCTGGTCGTCGACACCCGGGTGAAGCACGCGCTCGGGGACGGGGCGTACGCGGAGCGCCGGGCGGGCTGCGAGGAGGGCGCCCGGCTCCTCGGGATACCCACCCTGCGCGACCTCCCGTACGACGGTCTCGACGCGGCCCTGACCGTCCTCGCGGACGCCGGGGCGGACGAGTCCGTCCTCCGCTGCGTACGCCATGTCGTCGGCGACAACCGCCGGGTCGAGCAGGTCATCGCCCTGCTCGACGCGGGCGAGGCGCGGGCGGCGGGCCCGGTCCTGAACGAGGGCCACCGCTCGCTCCGGGACGATCTGCGGGTCTCCTGCCCCGAGTTGGACCTGGCGGTCGCGGCGGCCCAGGAGGCGGGGGCGCTCGGCGCACGGATGACCGGGGGCGGCTTCGGCGGCTCCGCGATCGTGCTGGCGGAGGCCGCGGAGGCCGACGCGGTGGCCGGGGCCGTCACCAAGGCGTTCGCCGCGGCGGGCCACGCGGCACCGGGCGTCTTCGCCGCCGTCCCGTCGGCCGGAGCCCGCCGCCTGAGCTGAACTCCCTTACGGGTGGGCTGAGTTCAGACGAGCTGCTTGACGAGGATGAACTCCGTGACGCCCGGCGGATAGTCCTCGACCCGGCCGATCACCTCGTACCCCTGCTTCCGGTAGAACTCCGGGGCCTGGAAGTCCCAGGTCTCCAACCGGGAGCGGGTGCAGGCCCGTTCGGCGCGGGCCGTCCGCTCGGCCTCGGCCAGCAGCCGCGAACCGAGGCCGGAGCCGCGGTGGCGGGCGTCCACCCAGAGCAGGTCGACATGGAGCCAGTACGCCCAGGTCCGCCCGGTCAGCCCGCCCGCCAGCGCGCCGTCCCGGTCCAACGCCCACACCTCCAGCGGGACTTCGTGCTCGGCGGGGGTGGCGAGCAGGGCCCGCAGGCCGGCCGAGGCCGCGATGTTGTCCTCCTGGAGCCGCTTGCTCAGCAGTCGGTGACGTTCTTTGTCCACTTCTGTCTCAAGACGGAACATGCACCCCACCCTAAACACGAGGGGAACCGCCCCGGTCCATCAGTTCCGCCAATTCCCCTCCGCCCGGGGCCCCCGCCCGTACGCTGATCCCAGCACCGGTGGGGGCCGGTGCCGAATCAGGGGGCGAGAGAGTCGGGTGCGGCGCCCGGGACGGGGTGGCAGGCGGTGCGGACGACGGCGGTCGGCGCACCCGGGTCCACCGGCAGCGACGGCCAGGGGGCCGTCACCAAGGTTCCGGGCGCCGTACCCGCGGCTGTCCGCCCCGTCGATGGGGGTCTCGCTGTGGCTCGAATCCGGGTTCTGGTGGTCGACGACCACCGCATCTTCGCCGAATCGCTCGCGGCGGCCCTCGCGGCCGAACCGGATGTGGAGGTGGCGGCGGCGGGCAGCGGCCCGGCCGCCCTGCGCGCGCTGGAGCGGGCCGCCGCCGAGGCGCGCCCGTACGACGTGATCCTGGTCGACGCCGAGCTGGGCGCCCTCGCCCCCGGCGGCGGCGCTCCGGCCCTCCCGCTGCCCCGGCAGGAGGAGCCCGGCGCGGTCGACGGGATCGCGCTGGTCGCCCAGGTCCGCGCCGCCCGGCCGGGCGTCCGCTCGGTGGTGCTCGCGGAGAAGGACGACCCCCGGTGCGCCGCCCGCGCCCTCCAGGCGGGGGCCTCGGGGTGGGTGGCCAAGGACTGCTCGCTGCAGCGGCTGCTCACGGTGGTCCGGGGAGTGCTGCGGGACGAGACGCATCTGCCGCCGGCCCTGCTGACGGGGGTGCTGCGGGAGCTGACGGCGACCCGTAAGCACCGCACCGAGAGCCAGCAGCTGGTGGAGTCGCTGACCCCGCGCGAGCGCGAGGTGCTGCGCTGCATGGTGGCCGGGCTCGGCCGGAAGGCGGTGGCCGAGCGGCTCTTCCTCTCCCCGCACACGGTCCGCACCCATATGCAGAACGTGCTGGGCAAGCTCGGGGTGCACTCGACGCTGGCCGCCGTGGCGCTGGCCCGGCGTGCGGGGGTCGGCCCCGCGGAGCCGGTGGCGACGGCCCGGCTAGCCGGGGATGTTGTCGAACGGGGCAGTCAACTGGCGTAGCAGCCCGGCCAGTTCGCCGCGCTGGTGGCGGGACAGCTCGCCGAGGATGGCCCGCTCCTGGTCGAGCAGCCCGGCCAGCGACTGGTCGGCCTTGTCGCGCCCCTCGGCGGTCAGCCGCACGAGCACCCCGCGCCGGTCGCTGGGATCGGGCAGCCGCTCGACCAGGTTCTTCTTGGTGAGCCGGTCGATGCGGTTGGTCATGGTGCCCGAGGTGACCAGGGTCTGGGTGAGCAGCTGGCCGGGGGAGAGCTGGTACGGGGGGCCGGCCCGGCGCAGCGAGGTGAGGACGTCGAACTCCCACGGCTCCAGATGATGCTCCGCGAACGCTATGCGGCGGGCCCGGTCGAGGTGGCGTGCCAGGCGGGAGACGCGGCTGAGCACCTCGAGTGGTTCCACGTCGAGGTCGGGGCGCTCGCGGCGCCATGCAGCGACCAGTCGGTCGACCTCGTCCTCCATGTCGATCAGTGTAGAGGGTCTGTCGACATGAAGTCTCTTGAATTCAAGTGTCTTGACATCAAGATATTGTGCGGGGCACCCTGTCCCCCATGACGCCCCCTCCCGAACCCACCTGGGATCCGCGGCAGTACCTGCGCCACGCGGACCACCGCACCCGCCCCTTCCAGGACCTGCTGGCCCGGATCGGGGACCTTCCCGGCCACCCCGCACCCCGGATCGCGGACCTCGGCTGCGGCGCCGGAAACGTCACCGCACTCCTCGCCGACCGCTGGCCGCAGGCCCGTATCACCGGCTACGACAGCTCCCCGCAGATGCTCGCCGAGGCCGCCGCCCACGCCCGCCCGCCCCTGCTCGACTTCGTCGAGGCCGACGCGGCGACCTGGACGCCCACCGGGACGTACGGCCTGATCGTCTCCACCTCCGCGCTCCAGTGGATCCCCGGCCACACCGCGTACTTCCCCCGCTGGATCGACGCCCTCGCCCCCGGCGGCACCTTCGCCTTCCAGGTCCCCGGCAACTTCACCGCCCCCAGCCACACCCTCCTGGCCCGCCTCCGCGCATCCGACCGCTGGCGCCCCCGCCTCCACTCCGCGGGCGACCGCACCGCCGCCGTCCTGGACCCCGCCGACTACCTCACCCGCCTCCGCGACCTCGGCTGCACGGCGGACGTCTGGGAGACCACCTACCTCCAGACCCTGCACGGCGAGGACGCGGTCCTGGACTGGGTCAAGGGCACCGCGCTGCGCCCCGTCCTCACCGCCCTGGCCGACGACCCCGAGGCCCGCGACGCCTTCCTCACCGACTACCGCGACCTGCTGCGCGAGGCGTACCCGCCCGGCCCGTACGGCACGGTCTTCCCGTTCCGCCGCATCTTCGCGGTAGCCCGCAAGGAGCGGCCATGACCGGACGGGTGGGCCTCGCTGCCGTCGACCACGTCCAGCTCGCCGCCCCGCCCGGCTCCGAGGACGCCCTGCGCGCCTTCTACGGGGACGCCCTGGGCATGACCGAGATCCCGAAACCCCCGGTGCTCGCCGCCCGCGGCGGCTGCTGGTTCGCCGCCGGACCCGTCCAGCTCCACCTCGGCATCGAGGACGACTTCCACCCCGCGAAGAAGGCCCACCCGGGCCTCCGCGTCACCGGCATCGTGGAGTACGCCGCCCGCCTGGAGGCCCACGGCGTCCCCACCGCATGGGACGCGGACCTCCCCGGCCACCGCCGCTTCTACGCCCACGACCCGGTGGGCAACCGGCTGGAGTTCCTGGAACCGGAGCCTCCGGCGGGGTGAGCCCGGGCACCGCCTGCGGGGCGGGCCCGGCGCCCGCTCCTCAGCTCTTCCGGTGCCCTATCAGCCGCGGCTTCGCCTCCAGGTTCTCCAGCCCGTGCCAGCACAGGTTCACCAGGTGGGCGGCGACCTCCGCCTTCTTCGGCTTGCGGACGTCCAGCCACCACTGGCCCGTCAGCGCCACCATGCCCACCAGCGCCTGCGCGTACAGCGGGGCCAGCTTCGGGTCGAAGCCGCGGGCCTTGAACTCCAGGCCGAGGATGTCCTCCACCTGCGTGGCGATATCGCTGATCAGCGACGCGAACGTGCCCGTCGACTGGGCCACCGGAGAATCCCGGACCAGGATCCGGAAACCGTCCGTGTACGACTCGATGTAATCCAGCAGCGCGAACGCCGCCTGCTCCAGCAGCTCGCGCGGATGACCCGCCGTGAGCGCACCCGTCACCATGTCCAGCAACTGGCGCATCTCGCGGTCGACCACCACCGCGTACAGGCCCTCCTTGCCGCCGAAGTGCTCGTACACCACCGGCTTGGAGACCCCGGCGCGCGAGGCGATCTCCTCCACCGACGTGCCCTCGAACCCCTTGTCGGCGAAGAGGGCCCGGCCGATGTCCAGCAGCTGCTCCCGACGCTCCTTGCCCGTCATCCGGACCCGCCGGGCCCGCCGGGAGGACGGAGGTCTGCTCTTCTCGCTGCTGGAGTCGGTCGCCACGTCGTCAATCATGCCGGGTCGGCCGGTACGGGCGTGCGCCGGGAGGCGATGCGGTCCGCGTCGGGCCAGCGCACGTCGTACGCCCACCCCAGCTTCTCGAACCAGCGGATCAGCCGGGCGCTGGAGTCGATCTGCCCCCGCATCACCCCGTGCCGCGCGCTCGTCGGGTCCGCGTGGTGCAGGTTGTGCCACGACTCGCCGCACGAGAGCACCGCCAGCCACCACACGTTCCCCGAACGGTCACGGGACTTGAACGGACGCTTGCCCACCGCGTGGCAGATCGAGTTGATCGACCACGTCACGTGGTGCAGCAGCGCCACCCGCACCAGCGAGCCCCAGAAGAACGCCGTCGCCGCACCCCACCACGACATCGTCACCAGGCCGCCCACCAGCGGCGGGATCGCCAGCGACACGATCGTGAAGGTCAGGAAGTGGCGCGAGATCCCCCGGATCGCCGGGTCCTTGATCAGGTCGGGGGCGTACTTCTGCTGCGGGGTCTGCTCCTCGTCGAACATCCACGCGATGTGCGCCCACCACAGCCCCTTCATCAGGGCCGGCAGGCTCTCCCCGAACCGCCACGGCGAATGCGGGTCGCCCTCCGCGTCCGAGAACTTGTGGTGCTTGCGGTGATCGGCCACCCACCGCACCAGGGGCCCCTCCACCGCCAGCGACCCCATCACGGCCAGCGCGATCCGCAGCGGGCGCTTCGCCTTGAACGAACCGTGCGTGAAGTACCGGTGGAAACCGATCGTGATCCCGTGGCAGCCGATGAAGTACATCGCCACCAGCAGCCCGACGTCGAGCCAGCTCACCCCCCACCCCCAGGCCAGCGGCACCGCCGCCAGCAGGGCGATGAACGGCACCACGATGAACGCCAGCAGCGCGAACTGCTCGATCGACCGCTTCTGGTCCCCGCCCAGCGTGGCGGCGGGAAGGACCGGAGGGCCGGACGGTGCGGGGGAGGGCGAGGGGATGGGGCCCGTCTCGTCGAGGACATCGGGAGAGGACGGCATGAAGGGATACCTCGGAGGGTGAGGAAGCAGTTCCGGACGGCCGTGGCTACGGTTCCGTAACCTACGGCTTGGTAAGTATGGCAGTGACGGGGCCCACAACACGAGAGGCCGGTCCAGCCCGTCACCCGCGGTACCCCACGCCTCCCACGGGGTAGGGCACCCATGGCCGACGGCATCCGCCCGCACCCCGCCAGGGCAGCGGACACGCCGAAGGCGACGACACCTATCCTGGGAGGGTCGGACAGCGCGGTCCGCACCCGCTCGTCGGGGCGTGGCACCAGCACCCGCTGCCGTGCCACAGGGCCCCGATACCCCGCCACGCGCTCTCCCACCGCCACCGCCACCGGGAGACGCCGAAGCGACGCACCTCCTCATTCACTGCAAGGAGCCGCACACTGTGAGCAGTGCCGACCAGACCCCCGCCGCCACCACCGAGCTGCGCGCCGACATCCGCCGCCTCGGCGACCTCCTCGGCGAGACCCTCGTCCGCCAGGAAGGCCAGGAACTCCTCGACCTCGTCGAGCGGGTACGCGCCCTGACCCGCACCGACGGCGAAGCGGCCGCCGACCTCCTCGGCGACACCGCCCTGGAGACCGCCGCACAGCTCGTGCGCGCCTTCTCCACCTACTTCCACCTCGCCAACGTCACCGAACAGGTCCACCGCGCCCGCGAGATGCGCGAACGCCGCTCGGCCGAGGGCGGCCTGCTGGCCCGCACCGCCGACCGGCTCAAGGACGCCGACCCCGAGCACCTGCGCGAGACGGTCAAGAACCTCAACGTCCGGCCCGTCTTCACCGCCCACCCCACCGAGGCCGCCCGCCGCTCCGTCCTCAACAAGCTCCGCCGCATCGCGGAACTGCTGGAGACCCCGGTCATCGAGGCCGACCGCCGCCGCCACGACCTCCGGCTCGCCGAGAACATCGACCTCATCTGGCAGACCGACGAACTCCGCGTCGTCCGCCCGGAGCCCGCCGACGAGGCCCGCAACGCCATCTACTACCTCGACGAGCTGCACACAGGCGCCGTCGGCGACGTCCTCGAAGACCTCGCCGCCGAACTGGAGCGCGTCGGCGTCGAACTCCCCGCCGGCACCCGCCCCCTCACCTTCGGCACCTGGATCGGCGGCGACCGCGACGGCAACCCCAACGTGACCCCCGCCGTCACCTGGGACGTCCTCATCCTCCAGCACGAGCACGGCATCACCGACGCCCTCGAACTCATCGACTACCTGCGCGGCCTGCTCTCCAACTCCATCCGCTACACGGGCGCCACCGACGAGCTGCTCACCTCCCTCCAGGCCGACCTGGAACGCCTCCCCGAGATCAGCCCCCGCTACAAGCGGCTGAACGCCGAGGAGCCCTACCGCCTCAAGGCCACCTGCATCCGCCAGAAGCTCGTCAACACCCGCGAACGCCTCGCCCAGGGCACCCCCCACCGCCCCGGCTGCGACTACCTCGGCACCTCCGAGCTCCTCGCGGACCTGGCCCTCATCCAGACCTCCCTGCGCGAGCACCGCGGCGGCCTCTTCGCCGACGGCCGCATGGACCGCACCATCCGCACCCTGGCCGCCTTCGGCCTCCAGCTCGCCACCATGGACGTACGCGAACACGCCGACGCCCACCACCACGCGCTCGGCCAGCTCTTCGACCGCCTCGGCGAGGAGTCCTGGCGCTACGCCGACATGCCCCGCGACTACCGGCAGAAGCTCCTCGCCAAGGAACTGCGCTCGCGCCGGCCGCTCGCCCCCACCCCCGCCCCGCTCGACGAGGCAGGCGAGAAGACCCTCGGCGTCTTCCACACCATCAAGGAAGCCTTCGAGCGCTTCGGCCCCGAAGTCATCGAGTCCTACATCATCTCCATGTGCCAGGGCGCCGACGACGTCTTCGCCGCCACCGTCCTCGCCCGCGAGGCCGGACTCATCGACCTCCACGCCGGCTGGGCCAAGATCGGCATCGTCCCGCTCCTGGAGACCACCGACGAGCTCAAGGCCGCCGACGTCATCCTCGACGAGATGCTCGCCGACCCCTCCTACCGCCGCCTCGTCTCGCTGCGCGGCGACGTCCAGGAGGTCATGCTCGGCTACAGCGACTCCTCCAAGTTCGGCGGCATCACCACCAGCCAGTGGGAGATCCACCGCGCCCAGCGCCGCCTCCGCGACGTCGCCCACCGCTACGGCGTACGCCTGCGCCTCTTCCACGGCCGCGGCGGCACCGTCGGCCGCGGCGGCGGCCCCTCCCACGACGCGATCCTCGCCCAGCCCTGGGGCACCCTGGAGGGCGAGATCAAGGTCACCGAGCAGGGCGAGGTCATCTCCGACAAGTACCTCATCCCCGCCCTCGCCCGCGAGAACCTGGAACTGACCGTCGCGGCCACCCTCCAGGCCTCCGCCCTGCACACGGCGCCCCGCCAGTCCGACGAGGCCCTCGCCCGCTGGGACGCGGCCATGGACACCGTCTCCGACGCCGCCCACAGCGCCTACCGCAAGCTCGTCGAGGACCCCGACCTCCCGGCCTACTTCCTCGCCTCCACCCCGGTCGACCAGCTCGCCGACCTCCACCTGGGCTCACGGCCCTCCCGCCGCCCCGGCTCCGGCGTCTCCCTCGACGGCCTCCGCGCCATCCCGTGGGTCTTCGGCTGGACCCAGTCCCGCCAGATCGTCCCCGGCTGGTTCGGCGTCGGCTCCGGCCTCAAGGCCCTGCGCGAGGCCGGACTCGACACGGTCCTCGAAGAGATGCACGAGCAGTGGCACTTCTTCCGCAACTTCCTCTCCAACGTGGAGATGACGCTCGCCAAGACCGACCTGCGCATCGCCCGCCACTACGTCGACACCCTCGTCCCCGACGAGCTGAAGCACGTCTTCGAGGCCATCGAGGCCGAACACGCCCTGACGGTGAAGGAAGTCCTCAAGGTCACCGGCTCCACCGAACTCCTCGGCACCAGCCCGGCGCTCCAGCAGACCTTCGCCATCCGCGACGCCTACCTGGACCCGATCTCCTACCTCCAGGTCTCCCTGCTCGCCCGCCAGCGCCAGGCCGCCGAACGCGGCGAAGAGCCCGACCCGCTCCTCGCCCGCGCCCTGCTGCTCACCGTGAACGGGGTCGCGGCGGGCCTGCGCAACACCGGCTGACCACCGCGTAGCACCGCGTACGGAAAAGGGGCGGCCCTGCTACAGCGCGACGAACGTCGCCACCAGCAGGGCCGCCCCGGCCGTTCCCACGATCCACGCCGTACGGGGCATCCGCATCCCGCCGCCGATCACGAACCCGGCCAGCACCATCGCCCCGCCGAACGGCATCCAGGCATGCAGAAGGCCCGGCACCCCCGTGCGGACCACCGCATCGGTACCGGGCCTCACCACCACCGGGAAACGGTCCCCCACCTCGGCGGCGACCGACCGCTCCACCGTCACCCGCGCCCGCGCGGCCGACGTCGCATCCGGCTCGTACCGCCCGGTGCAGGTCCGAGCACCGCACTCCGTCACCGTCAGCGTGCCGTGCTCACGCCCCTGGGCCAGCACGATGTGGTGCGCGGCGTCCCAGGACGACCACACGCCCGCCACCACCAGCACCAGGGCCACCAGCCCCATGACGGCCCGAAGGCCCACCACGGCCGCACGCCGCGAACCGCTCCGCTTCATGGGGGCAGATCCTTGGCCAGAGCACGGCCCCCGGTCAACTCATGGCCGGAGAACGCCCCACGAGAGAAGGGAATGTCAGGAGTTGTACGCGCTCTGCGCCCGCTCCAGCCCCTCCGCCAGCAGACACTCCACCGAGTCCGCCGCCCGGTCCACCAGATACGCCAGCTCCTTGCGCTCCGCCGAACCGAAATCCTTCAGCACGAAGTCCGCCACCTGCATCCGCCCCGGCGGCCGCCCGATCCCGAACCGCACCCGGTGGTAGTCCGGCCCCATCGCCTTCGTCATCGACTTCAGCCCGTTGTGACCGTTGTCCCCGCCACCCAGCTTCAGCCGCAGCATCCCGTAGTCGATGTCCAACTCGTCATGGACCGCCACCACATGGTCCGTCGGCACCTTGTAGAAGTCCCGCAACGCCGTCACGGGACCACCCGACAGATTCATGTACGACATCGGCTTCACCAGCACCACCCGCCGGCTCCCCGGACCCGGCGGACCGATCCGCCCCTCCACCACCTGCGCCTGCGCCTTCTGCGCGCGCTTGAACTTCCCGCCGATCCGCGACGCCAGCAGATCGGCCACCATGAACCCGACGTTGTGCCGGTTCGCCGCGTACTCGGGCCCGGGGTTGCCGAGGCCCACGATGAGCCAGGGGTCGGTGGCTTCGGACATCAGCGCTCGGTCTCCTCGTACGGGTACAGGTGATGGCAGGCGAACGGGGCGGCGGCTCCCCGGAAGGGAACCACCACCCCGTCAGTCAAGCAGGTGCAGCGGGTGCGCCAGGTGAAACGGTGAGGGGCGAGGCTCAGGCCTCGGCGCCCTCGGCCTCGCCCTCGCCGGCCTCGTCCGCGGCCGGCTCCTCGGCCTGCGCGGCGACGACCTGGATCACGATGGCGTCCTCGTCACCGGCCAGCGTGGCGCCCTTGGGCAGCGTGATGTCCTTGGCGACGATCGAGTCACCGGCGTCCAGACCCGCGACCGAGACCGTGACGGACTCGGGGATGTGGGTGGCCTCGGCCTCGACCAGCAGGGTGTTCTGCACGAACTCCAGCAGGTTGGCGCCCGGCGCCAGGTCGCCCTCGGCCTGCACCGCGATCTCGACCTGGACCTTCTCGCCGCGCTTCACGGTGAGCAGGTCGACGTGCTCGATGGTGCCCTTGAGGGGGTGACGCTGCACGGCCTTCGGGATGACCAGCGCGTCCTTGCCGTCGATCTCCAGACCGATCAGCACGTTGGCCGTACGCAGCGCCAGCAGCACCTCGTGACCCGGCAGCGTGACGTGGACCGGCTCGGCGCCGTGGCCGTAGACGACCGCGGGAACCTTGTCGGCACGACGGATACGGCGGGCGGCGCCCTTGCCGAACTCGGTACGGACCTCGGTGGCGAGCTTGATCTCAGCCATGGTTGCACTCCTCGTCAGGTACGGAGAGCCGTCGGGGGTGACGGAACTCGAACGGTCACCCGGCCCACGACAGGCCTGCTACGAAGAGCGCGTCGATAACGGACCGCCGTACACACAGGTACGGCCTCCCTCGCCGAGCAACTCGCTGAGTCTACCCGGCGGGGAGGCCGCACCCCAAAGTGGATCAGTACAGCATGATCGTCAGTGGATCAGCACAGGACGACCGTCACTGCTGTCAGCCCTGCTCCTCGAAGAGGCTCGTCACCGAACCGTCCTCGAACACCTCACGCACCGCACGCGCGATCGTCGGCGCGATCGACAGCACCGTGATCTTGTCCAGCTCCAGCTCACCCGGGGTCGGCAGCGTGTCCGTGAACACGAACTCGCTCACCTTCGAGTTCTTCAGCCGGTCCGCCGCCGGACCCGACAGCACACCGTGCGTCGCCGTCACGATGACGTCCTCCGCACCGTGCGCGAACAGCGCGTCCGCCGCGGCACAGATCGTGCCACCCGTGTCGATCATGTCGTCGACCAGCACACACACCCGGCCCTCGACGTTGCCCACGACCTCGTGGACCGAGACCTGGTTCGGCACGTCCTTGTCACGGCGCTTGTGCACGATCGCCAGCGGCGCGTCCAGCCGGTCGCACCAGCGGTCCGCGACCCGGACCCGGCCCGCGTCCGGCGACACGATCGTCAGCTTGGACCGGTCCACCTTCGCACCCACGTAGTCCGCCAGGATCGGCAGCGCGAACAGGTGGTCCACCGGACCGTCGAAGAAGCCCTGGATCTGGTCCGTGTGCAGATCGACCGTGAGGATCCGGTCCGCACCCGCCGTCTTCATCAGGTCCGCGATCAGCCGCGCCGAGATCGGCTCACGGCCCTTGTGCTTCTTGTCCTGGCGGGCGTACCCGTAGAACGGCACGATCACCGTGATCGAGCGGGCCGACGCGCGCTTCAGCGCGTCCAGCATGATCAGCTGCTCCATGATCCACTTGTTGATCGGAGCCGTGTGGCTCTGGATCAGGAAGCAGTCCGCGCCACGCGCCGACTCCTGGAAGCGGACGTAGATCTCACCGTTGGCGAAATCGAAGGCCTTCGTCGGCACGAGACCGACACCCAGCTGGTGTGCGACCTCCTCGGCCAGCTCGGGGTGGGCGCGGCCGGAGAAGAGCATCAGTTTCTTCTCGCCGGTCGTCTTGATCCCGGTCACAGCACAGTCTCCTCAGACGTGTATCTGGCGCTGCACGCATAGGTCCCGATGTGCAACGAGCCAGCCGAAATGGGTGAGCATCTATCACGGTACGCCGTCACCGGCGCACCTGTTTCCGGTCAGCTTTCGCCGTCGGCTCCCTGCGACGACGCCTGAGCAGCCTGGGCGGCGGCGCTACCCGGACGCTTCCGGGCCACCCAACCCTCGATATTCCGCTGCTGGCCCCGGGCCACGGCCAGCGAACCGGACGGCACATCCTTCGTGATCACCGACCCGGCGGCGGTGTAGACCCCGTCCCCGACCGTGACCGGTGCCACAAACATATTGTCCGAACCGGTACGGCAGTGGGAGCCGATCGTCGTGTGGTGCTTGGCCACCCCGTCGTAGTTCACGAAGACGCTCGCCGCACCGATGTTGGTGTGGTCCCCGATGGTCGCGTCCCCGACGTAACTCAGGTGCGGGACCTTCGTCCCCTCCCCGATCGTGGCGTTCTTCATCTCCACGTACGTACCGGCCTTGGCCTTGACCCCCAGCCGCGTCCCCGGCCGCAGATACGCGTACGGACCCACGGTCGCCCCCGGCCCGATCTCGGCCGAGAGCGTCACGGTGTTGTCGATGCGGGCGCCGGCACCGACGAGGGTGTCCTCGATCCGCGAGTTCGGCCCCACCTCCGCGTCCTCCGCGAGATGCGTGCTCCCCAGCAACTGCGTCCCCGGGTGCACGAGGGCGTCGCGCTCGTACGTGACGGTCGCGTCGATCAGCGTGGACGCCGGGTCGACGATCGTCACGCCCGCGAGCATCGCCCGCTCCAGCAGCCGCTCGTTCAGCAGACGGCGCGCCTCGGCCAGCTGGAGCCGGTTGTTGATCCCGAGGATCTCGCGGTGGTCATCCGCCACGGACGCCCCGACCCGGTGCCCCGCCTCGCGCAGGATCGACAGCACGTCGGTGAGGTACTCCTCGCCCTGGCTGTTGTCGGTCCGCACCTTGCCCAGCGCGTCGGCCAGCAGCGACCCGTCGAACGCGAACACCCCGGAGTTGATCTCACGGATGGCCCGCTGCTCGTCGGTCGCGTCCTTGTGCTCGACGATCCCGGTGACCGCCCCGGTGGCCGCGTCGCGCACGATCCGCCCGTAGCCGGTCGAGTCCGGGACCTCGGCGGTCAGGACGGTGACCGCGTTGGCGTCGGCGGCGTGGGTGGCGGCGAGCGCGCCGAGCGTCTCGCCGGAGAGCAGCGGCGTGTCGCCGCACACGACGATCACGGTCCCGTCGACGGTCCCGCCGAGCTCGTCGAGCCCCATCCGGACGGCGTGCCCGGTCCCGTTCTGCTCGGCCTGGAAGGCGGTGCGCACGGGGGCGTCGCCGGCGTTCAGATGCGCGGTGACCTGCTCACTGGCGTGCCCGACGACCACGACGAGGTGCTGGGGCTCCAGCTCACGGGCGGCGGCGACGACATGTCCGACGAGCGAGCGCCCGGAGATCTCGTGCAGAACCTTGGGG
Organism: Streptomyces araujoniae; assembly: GCF_050871195.1. Lineage (NCBI taxonomy): Bacteria > Bacillati > Actinomycetota > Actinomycetes > Kitasatosporales > Streptomycetaceae > Streptomyces > Streptomyces araujoniae. The sequence goes on along the minus strand of NZ_CP194070.1, from coordinate 2,959,442 downwards.
GTCTTCGACTTCATACGGGTGCCCTCACCCGCTGCGAGGACGACGACGGCTGCCGGGCTGGTTGCGCTCACGGATGTGCCCTTCGGCTTCGGGTGGTGGTCATCCGCAGGATACCGGGGGTGTTTCGGCGGGGAATGAGGGCGGGCCCCGACCGGTGTGGTCGGGGCCCGCGCATTAAGGCTCCCGGGGAAGGAATCGAACCCTCATTCAATGGACCAAAACCATTTGTCCTGCCATTAGACGACCCGGGATGGAACGCCACTTATGTCCGATTCTGATGATCGGTTCGTGCTGCAGCCCCTACTATGCCGCACCAGCAGCCTTCAATGCGACGGTACAGATCGGCGCCTTTCAGGATGCGCACCACGAGGCAGCCGCGGTAGTTCTCGCCGACATTCTTGCGGTTCGTCTTCGGCGAGTGCTTCTTGAGCGACGTCTTGCCGAAGGCGGAAGGTTCTGCGCCGGTGAGTTCGGCCCAGAACTGCTCGGCAGCCGCGACGTCTGCTGTCTCATGGATGAGGATGTGGAAGCGGAGGTGTTCCTCCTCCACTCCCACGAGGCGCAGCCAGGCGAGGAAGACCTCGATCATGCCGGGGTCGCTGTTGACGAAAGTGACTCGCTCCTGTGTGCGGTACGGCTTGGACTTGGAGCCCTCCGCCCAGTAAAGGCCGACGCCCAGCAGGAAGAGTTCGCGGTCGCTCAGGGTGCCGACCTCCGCCGCCGCCCTCTGCTTGGCCGCCTGGCGCTCGGCGTCCCGCCGCTGGAGCGTCGCCTCCCAGCCGCGGCGCCCGATGGCGGACGACTGCTCGCGGGTGCGTCTGCGCTCCGGCTTCGGCAGATCCCGTACCCAGAGGGAGATGGACCCCTTCGAGCACCCCAGCTCCACCTGGATCTGGTCGTACGTCATGCCCTGGAGGCGCAGCTCCCGGGCCTTCGCTCGCAGGTCGTCCTTGGCGCGGGGGCGCTTCGTCCACTCCGGGGCCGGTTCGCCCTGGAGGAGGCGGTTGAGGAGGTCGTTGTTGTCGACGTGGAGGCGGTCGCGGATCTGGCGGCGGCTGAGGCCTTCCCTGCGCAGCGCCACCGCCCGGGCGCGCAGGCCCTCGAAGTCGGCGTACTTGCCGGTGGTTTCCGTCATACGGTGATCGTCGTCCGGAATGCGAACGTCCAGGTCGAAAGCGTGGTCGATTCGCCATTTCGGGCGATCGGTGTGCGTTTCGTGCACGTTCGAATGCGGAACGTGCTGTTGCCGGTCACAGGAAATGGGGATGCGTCCGCCCGTAGGGTGGATGCCATGACCGCAACGGGGGCAGACCAGGAGGCGGCGGGATCGACCACCCGCGGCTACTGGTGGTGGGGGCGGCGGCGCAGTGTCGCCCTGGACGTGGGACTGGCGCTGGTCTCGGCGCTGGAGTGTGGCCTGGAGGGGGTGGAGTTCGCCGGGAACACCGGGCTGCCGGTGCCGGTGGGTGTGGTGTTCGGGCTGCTGGCGGGTTCGGTGCTGGTGGTGCGGCGGCGGTGGCCGATCGTCGTGGTGCTGGTGTCGATCGCGATGACGCCCGCCGAGATGGGCTTCCTGATGGCCCTGGTGGGTCTGTACACGCTGGCCGCGTCGGAGGTGCCGCGCCGGATCACCGTCGTGCTGGCGGGGATGGCGCTGGTGGGGACGTTCATCGTCACCTACGTACGGCTGCGCCAGACGGTGGCGGAGGATGCCGACTTCGGTCCGGGGGACTGGTATGTGCCGCTGGTGTCGGTGTTCATGGCGGTGGGGCTGACGGCTCCCGCCGTGCTGTTCGGCCTGTACATAGGGGCCCGGCGCCGCCTGATGGAGAGCCTGCGGGAGCGGGCGGACTCGCTGGAGCGGGAGTTGTCGCTGCTGGCGGACCGGGCGGAGGAGCGGGCCGAGTGGGCGCGTACGGAGGAGCGGACCCGGATCGCGCGGGAGATGCATGACGTGGTGGCCCATCGAGTGAGCCTGATGGTGGTCCATGCCGCGGCGCTTCAGGCCGTCGCTCCGAAGGACCCGGCGAAGGCGGTGCGGAACGCCGCTCTGGTGGGGGAGATGGGGCGGCAGGCGCTGACGGAGCTGCGGGAGATGCTGGGCGTGCTGCGGAGTGGTGACGCGCTGGTGGCGCCCGCGGCTGCCGGTGAGGGCGGGCGCGCGGTTCCGCTGGCCGCGGTGGGGCAGGCGGCTGCCGCCGCCGCTGCCGCCGCTGCGGCTTCGGAGGACGGGCCCCGGCTGAGCGAGCTGGAGGCGCTGGTGGCGCAGTCGCGGCAGGCGGGGATGGTGGTGGAGCTGTCGGTCGACGGCGAGCTGCGCCCGTACGCGCCGGAGGTCGAGCAGACGGCGTTCCGGGTGGTGCAGGAGGCGCTGACGAACGTCCACAAGCATGCGGCGGGGGCGAAGGCGTGGGTGCGGTTGGCGCACCGGGGTGCCGAGGTCGCGATGCAGGTGGAGAACGGCCCGTCGGACGCGGCGGTGGCGGATGCGGGGCTGCCGAGCGGGGGGAACGGGCTGGTGGGGATGCGGGAGCGGGTGCTGGCGCTGGGGGGTGTGTTCGTGTCCGGTCCTACGGACGCGGGGGGCTTCCGGGTGTCGGCGGTGCTGCCGGACACGTCCGCCTCTCCGGGGGCCTGACGGGTCACCCCCCCCACCCTGGCCGCCGGGCGGGCTGGAAGGCGCCCGGCGGGCGGGCGGGAAGGCGCCCTACGGCCCGGACTGCGGCGGGCTCGACAGGCGGGCCGGCTGGGCGCCCGTGACCAGGGTGGTCAGGGCCTCGTCGATGTCCTGGCCCAGGAACCAGTCGCCCGTGTGGTCGATGCTGAACACCCGTCCCTCGGTGTCGATCGCCAGTACGGCCTGCTCGTCGCCCTCCACGCCCAGCGGGGCCACCTCCGTCTCCAGGGCCCGGCCCAGGTCGCCCAGGGTGCGGGCGAGGTGCAGCCCGTGCAGCGGGTCGATGCGGATGGCGACGGGGGCGATCTGCCGGCCGGGTGCGGACGCGGTGATGTGGAGGGCGCCGAACTCCGCCCAGGCCTCGACCGCCGCCGGGAAGACCGCGTGGCGGTGCCCGGCGGGGGAGGTGTGGGCGCGCAGGGCGTCGGCCCACTCCTCGGCCTGCCGGATGTCCCAGCGGCCGGGCTGCCATCCGGCCCCGCGCAGGGCGGCGTCGACGGGTACGGCGAAGCGGGTGGAGCTGTGCTGCCGGGGGAGCCGCGCCGGGGGCGCGGGGTGCGCCGGCGCACCCGGAGGGCCGGAGGGCGCGGTGGGCGGCGGGGGTGGGAGGTGGTCGTGCATCGGTGGGCGGTCAGCCCTTCTCGGCGGTGGTCGCGGCGCCGGTGGTGGTGAGGTCGACGGGGCGTACGCCGAAGTGGGAGAGGAGTGCCGAACAGGACCGGCACGGTGGTGCGTAGCTGCCGTGCAGCGGGTCGCCGTCCTCGCGGATGCGGCGGGCGGTGATGCGGGAGTGTTTGAGCGCGCGCCGGGCTTCCCCGTTGGTCAGGGGTTTCCGCTGGGCGCGTTTGGAGCGGCCGCTCTCGGCGGCGGTGAGCTGGCGGGAGAGCAGTATGGCTTCGGGGCAGCGGCCGGTGAACCGTTCGCGCTGGCCGCTGGTGAGGGTGTCGAGGAAGTCCTGGACGAGCGGGTGCAGCACCGGTGGCAGGTCGCCCTTGCCGGCGGTGCAGGTGAGCGTCTCTCCGCGTACGGACAGGGCGGCGGCCACGGCGGGGAGGATCCCGTCGCGGCGGTGGAGCAGGTGGGGCGTGCGGCTGGTATCGGTGCTGCTCCAGTGGAGCCGCGGGTCCCCTGACGTTCCCGACGGCCCCGGGGCTCCTGATAGCCCCGTCGTACCGGATGTCCCGGATGCCCCCGTTGTCGCTGTTCGTGCCGAATGCATGGTGCTGTCGTCCCTCCCTGCAATCCCCCGAGTTGCGGGGACAGCCTGCCAAATGTGCGGCGAGGTGGGGAAGCTGGGTGGGGGAAACGTGTGTGCGTGTCGCCCGAAGGTGCGAGACTGTCGCCTCACCGTCACGCGAATGTGACGCTCGGTCACGGAACCGGCGGGACGGGACCCCCTGTCGCCCCACCGCTTAGGCTGTGCGGAACCACCAGACGCAGCAGGGGGCATCCGCCATGACGACAGGTCGGCTCGGGCAGCAAGCCGCGCCACCGAACGCGGCCTATGCCGGGCAGGTCGTGCACTTCCCGGACCCGGTCCGGGCGTCCCGTCACCCCAGGGGTGTACGTGTGGACGGCAGCGGCTACCCGGACTTCTCGCCGTACGCGCGTGCCGCCGCCGAGATCGCCGACCCCCCGCCGGGGTTCGGTGTGGACGAGCTGCGGCTGACGGACTACGTGTCGGCGAACGCGGCGATGGCGGCCTCCGGTCATGAGCTGTGGGACACGATTCCCGCGGTGGCGACGCCGCACGGCTGGACCTGGCACCACGTGGCGGGCGGCCGGCGGGTGGAGCTGGTGCCGGTCGAGGTGAAGGCGCTGCTGCGCCATCACGGCGGTCTGGTGACGACCGAGGTGGACCAGGACCGGCGGGGCACCCGTCCGTTGCAGGAGACCCGCCCGGCCCACTTCCGGCTGCCCAAGGGTGCGGTCGCGGTGAGCGAGCAGCAGGTCCAGGGCGTCGAGGAGGACCTCGGTTACCGGCTGCCCGGCGCCTACCGCTCCTTCCTGAAGGCGGCGGGCGGTTCGGCCCCGGTGGGGGCCGCGCTCGACGCCGAGCTGGGGCTCCTGGTGGACCAGCCGTTCTTCACGGTGCGTGACCAGGCCGGGGTCAACGACCTGGTGTACGTGAACAAGTGTTTGCGGGACCACTTCACCAAGGACTATCTGGGTGTCGCCTTCGTGCAGGGCGGGATCCTGGCCGTGAAGGTGCGCGGGCAGGACGTCGGTTCGGTGTGGTTCTGCCCGTACGACGACGCCCGGGACCAGGACGGCTGGAGCGTGCAGGAGCGGGTGGAGCGGCTGCTGCTGCCCTGCGGCGAGGACTTCGACGCCTTCCTCCAGCGGCTCGCGGGCAACCCGCCGGAGCTGGAGACGGTGGCGAACCTGATGGTGGACGGTGGCTTCGCGCGCACCGTCCCGGTGGAGGGGTGAGCGCGGTGGTGACTTTCGCGCAGGCGCAGGAGCGGGCGGACGAGTGGGTCAACGGTGACGTGCCCGCGTACCAGCACCGTGAGGTCCGGGTCCGTGAGTTCGAACTGGGTTTCGTGGTGTGGGCCGAGGACCGGGCGGAGGGCCCGGTCTCGGACGGTGGCCGTCAGCGGCTGGTGATCGCCCGGGACAGCGGCGAGGCGACGTTGTGGCCGGGGCTGCCGGTGGGTGAGGTGATCCGGCGGTACGAGGAGGAGTACGGGGCTCCGGCCGGTGAGCCGGTCGCCGCGCCTGAGCCGCCGCAGCGGGTGGACCTGAACCAGACGTCGTTCCTGCTGACGCCGCCGGAGTGGCTCCAGGAGGCGGCGGACAAGCTGGGCATCCCGGACCACCGGGCGGAGCGGCGGGCCGCGGCGGCGGATGCGGGCGAGGGCGAGCAGGGAACGGGATCGGCAGAGCCGGCGGCAGCGGGAGCTGCGGACGAGCCGGCCGACTCCTCCGTTTCCACGCCGTCCCCTTCTTCTGCTCCCTCCCCTTCCTCCGCCGCTTCTGTCTCCTCCGCCGCCGCGGCGGACGCGTCCGCCGGGCCCGGTCCCGGCGGCTCCGCGCCCTCTTCGCCCGCGTGGCCCGCCGCGGGCGGCAGCGCGGGCGGGGCCTACGAGCCCACCGAGTCCGACGGCGTGCCCGCCGGGGCGACGCCGTGGGCCGGTACGGACACCAACTCCACGGACTCCGACGACGGGGCCGTTCCCCTGCCCGCGACGGTGTTCGCGCCGCCGCTCTCGGGGACCGACGACGAGGAGGCCCCGCCGCCGGTGGTGCCGGACGAGGCGCCGACCGCGCTGATGTCGGGGGGCAGCCAGCTGCCGCGTACGCAGGTGGCCCCCAGGCTCCAGCCCGCCGACGAGGGTTCGCCGGACGCGCCGGGCTCCCCGGGCGCCGGGGACATCGCGGACGCGGCCACCAGCAAGGCCGTGGTCCCGCCGCGCGGTACGCGCGGGGGCGGTCCGACGACTCCGCCGCCGCCCGGCGCGCCCGGGATCCCCGGCGTACGCCCCGGCGCGACCCCGCCTCCCCCGGGCCCGGGTGCGCCCGACGCCCCGGCGGGCGGGTACATCCCGACGCAGCTCGTCTCCCAGCTCGGCCCGCCCCCGCCGCCCGGCTCGACCCCGCCGCCCACCGGTCCGCCCGGCGCCCCGCAGCCGCCCAACCCGCCCGCTCCCCCCGGTCCGCCGGGTGCCACGCCGCCTCCGGGCGGCGGGGTCCACCACGCGGCGACGATGCTCGCCGACGGGAGCAGCATCGGCGCGGGTGTTCCGGGCGCGCCCCGTCCGCCGGGCCCGCCCGGTGCCCCGGGCGCCCCGCAGCCTCCGGGCCCGCCCGGCGTACCCGGTGCCGGAGCCGGTGCCGGTCCCGGCGCACCCCAGCCTCCCGGCCCGCCCGGTCCTCCCGGGCCGCCGCCGGGTGCGACGCCGCCTCCGGGTGGCGGGGTCCACCACGCCGAGACGATGTTCGCGAACTCCGGGCCGATCCCGGTGCCCGGTCCGCCGGGTCCCCCCGGCCCGCCCGGCGCGCCCCAGGGCGGCACCCCGCCCCACGGCCCCGGGCCCGTACCGCACCACACCCCGCCGCCCCCGGCGTACGGCTATCCGCAGCAGCCCACCGGTCTGCCGACCGTGGGTCCCGGCTACCAGGCCGTGCTGCGGTTCCGGGCGCCGGACGGCAGTGAGCAGCAGCTGATCCGGCGTTCGGCGCCGGGCACCCCGCACCCCGAGTGGCAGATGCTGCACGAGCTGCGGGCGATGAACGTCTCCCCGCAGCAGGTGATCGAGCTGCACACGGAGCTGGAGTCGTGCGAGCTGCCGGGCGGGTACTGCGCCCGGATGATCCGGGAGACCTGGCCGCAGGTGCGGATCACGAGCGTGGCTCCGTACGGCACCGATCACGCCAGCCGGCAGCAGGGCATGCGCCATCTGCTGACCCACCAGGGCGAGCTGCACCAGGTGGCGGACGGTCCGGCGCGGCCGGCCCCGGTGCGGGCGCCGCTGCCGCAGATGCCGCCCGCGCCCGCGCTGCCGCCGGAGGCGGTGGCCGAGGAGCTGCTCCAGGCGTTCGGTCCGCAGGGAATCCTCCGGTTCGACCAGCGTGCGGTCTCCCGCCAGGGGGTGCCGGACGTGGTCGCGCGGACCCTGGTGTGGGCGGGGCTGCCCGCCGACTTCGGGCCGTTCTTCTGGGCGCAGCCGGGGCAGCCGGTGGTGCCGACGCTGGGCGAGCTGGCGGCGCAGCGGCAGGTGCAGGCCGCGCCGGACGCGGGGTCGTACCTGGTGATGGGGACGGACTTCGGGCGGGCGGTCTGTGTCCAGTACGGGACGGCGAACATCGTGGCCGTGCCGGTGGAGGCGGGTCCGGGCGGTCAGCCGGTGCCGCCGCAGTTCGTCAACACGGGGCTGCCGGAGTTCGTGCGGTCGATGGCGCTGCTGGGCCGGATGTGGCGGCTGCGGTACGGGCTGACGCCGGAGCAGGCGGGGCGGTGGACCGTCGATTTCCAGGCACAGCTGGTGGCGCTGGATCCGGCGGCGCTGGCCTCGCCGGAGAGCTGGTGGTCGGTGCTGCTGGAGCAGATGTGGGACGGTCTGCTCTGATCCGTACCCCTGGCCGATAAGTGGTGTAGGAGGCACCCGCTCCGGGACGGATCGGGTGCCTCGCCACGTTACGGGCGTGTGACGCCCGTCGCTTTCCGTCCTGAAAGCATCTGATCGATTCCGACTTCCGGCCCCATTTGCCGCATCCTTGGCTTATCACGGGAGACCCGTGTGCGTCCGCGTGTCCGTAAGTCGTAGAGGGGCTTCAGGCTATGAGTGCTGGACCGGTGTCCGCGTTCGACGTGGTCGGCATGCGGGGGCGTGGTTACCGCCCGGACCAGGTCGACCGTGCCGTGGCCGAGCGCACCGCCGAGCGGGAGCGGGCGCTGGCCGAGGTCGTACGGCTGGAGGGGGCCGCCCGGGAGCTGGCGGCGGAGGCGGCCCGGCTGGCGGAGACCGCGGCGGCGCTGCCCGAGCAGGACTACGCGGAGCTGGGGGAGCGGGCCCAGCACATTCTGGCGCTGGTCCGTGAGCAGGCCGAGGCGCTGCGGGCGGACGCGGAGACGGCGGGCCAGGAGCTGGCCGACGCGGCCGACGCGGCGGGCCGGGCGGCCGTGGACGAGGCCCGGGGGGCGGCCGACGCGGTGCGGGCCGCGGCCGTGGAGGCGGCCGAGGAGCGGGTCGCGGAGGCGGTCCGGGAGGCGGACGGGGTGCTGGTGGCGGCCCGCGATGAGGCCGGGGAGGTGCGCGGGGCGGCGGAGGCCGCGATGGCGCAGACCCGCAACCGTACGGCGAGCGTGCTGGCCCACCAGGAGCAGGAGCACGCCGAGCGCCACAAGGCCGCCGAGGCCGGGATCGCCGCCGCCGAGGCCGAGGCGGAGGCCCGGGAGGCGGCGCTGGCCGAGCGGGCGGAGGCCCGGCTCGCGGAGGCGGCCCGCACGCTGGCGGAGGCCCAGGAGGCGGCCCGCCACGGTCAGGAGGACGCGGAGGCGCGGGCGGCGGAGCTGCTGGCGGAGGCCCGGGTCCGCGAGGAGCGGGTCGTCCGGGAGACCGAGCGGGTGCTGCGGGAGCACGAGGAGGCCCGCGAGGAGGTCCAGGCCCACATGGCGCACGTCCGCAGCTCGCTCGCTGCCCTGACGGGCCGGGTGACGGCGGGCGCGGAGGACTGAGCTCCGGCGCGGGCCGGGTCTCCGGGCATCCGGCGCGGGTCCGGGGGCGCGAGGGACCCGGCGTGGGGCGCCGGTGCGGGCCGGGCCCGAGGTGATCACCGGCGCGGGTCCGGGGTCGTGAGGGACGCGGCGCGGGCCCAGGGTGTCCGGCGCAGGGCCGAGGTTCTCCGGCGGGCTCAGCGGTCCCACCGGGCCCAGGGTCTCCGGCCGGCCCAGTGGTCCCCGGCGGGCTCGGTGGCTCCCACCGGACTCAGTGGTCCCACCGGGCCCGGCGGCTCCAGCCGGACGAGCGGCTCCCGTGGCTGAACTCGCCCCGTCTCGCGGCGGATTCGGCCATCGTGGCAGAAGGCCGATCCCGGCCGGGTCGCCCGGGATGAGGGCAATCCGGGCATGGCGGATATCGTCTACCTCAGGGTCTTTCTTGTGTGACCTGGATCACTCCTCGGTGGGCGGGTGCATGTGCCTCATGGGGGTGGGGTACCCGGGCGCGTCCCGTCCTCGCGCGGACGGTGCGGCGCCCTTCCGGAATGTCTCATTCCCCCTGGCCGCTCCTTCCGTCCGCCCCTCCGTCCCCTAGGGTTTCGGCAGTACCCGAGAGCAACAGAAAGTTCGCACCGTTCCGGTTCCTCGGATTTCCGGTCTCCGATCTCTGATCCGCGATCTCCGATCTCCGATCCGGCGGGCGAATCCATGTCTGATCCGGGAGGGCTGCTTGTCCGAGCACCATGTGCATTCCGGCGAATCCGAGTCCGTCGGGGCGGAAATACAAGGAATTCCCTACACCGCCATCGCGGAAGAGCACGGAACCCCGTTCTTCGTCTACGACGCCCACATCCTGTCCACCACCCTGAGAGAGCTGCGGGACGTGCTCCCGGCCGGCGTCGACGTCCTCTACTCGCTCAAGGCCAATCCCAACATCAGCGTCTGCGCCGTGCTGCACCGCGCCGGGGCGGGCGCCGAAGTCTCCTCCGCCGCCGAACTCACCACCGCGCTGCGCGCCGGAGTCGACCCCGGGGACATCGTCTTCCTCGGCCCCGGCAAGACCCGCGCCGACCTGGTCGCCTGCCTGGAGGCCGGGATCCACGCCGTGGTCTGCGAGTCCTTCGCCGAGCTGCGGCTGCTCGACCGGATCGCGGACGGGCACGGAGGCACGGCCCCCGTCCGTGCGCTGCTGCGGGTCAACCCGGCCTTCGCCAGCAAGGGTTCCGGGCTGGCGATGGGCGGCAAACCCCGCCAGTTCGGCATCGACGAGGAGCAGGTCAGGGCGTGCCGCCCGCTGCTCGACACCCTCCGCCGGGTCGAGGTGGTGGGATTCCACGCCTATATGGGAACGCGTTTCCTGCACCACGAGGACATCGTGGCGAACACCGAGAACATTCTCGCCATGGCGGAGAGCCTCGCCGCCGATCTGCGGATCCGTCTCGACACGGTGGATTTCGGCGGCGGTCTCGGAGTCGCCTACTTCGAGAACGAGGAGGATCTCGACGCCGACGCCCTGGGAAAGGGGCTGACCGGCCCCGTCACGGAATTCCGTGAACGCCACCCCGGCTGCCGTCTCATCATGGAACTCGGCCGCTATCTCACCGCCCGCGCCGGCACCTATGTGACCCGCGCGCTGTACGTGAAGGAGTCGTCCGGCGAGTCGTTCGTCGTCGCGGACGGGGGCACCCACCACCACATGGCTGCCGTCGGCATCGGGAGCTTCGTCAAGCGGAACTTTCCCGTACGCCACCTGGGCCGCCCCCACGCCCCGGCCGACCGCACCTACACGGTCACCGGCCCCCTCTGCACCCCCAACGACACCGTGGTGAAGCGGGCAGCCCTTCCCGAGGTGGTCCCCGGTGACCTGCTCGGCGTCGAGCGGTCCGGCGCCTACGGACCCACCGCCTCGCCCGGTCTCTTCCTCAGCCACGGCTATCCGGCCGAGGTCCTGGTCCACGCGGGCCGCGCCCACCTCGTACGCGACCGGGACACCCCCGAGGACCTGCTAGCCCGTCAGCACCTGGTCGGACTCGACCCGCCGGCCGCAGGGTGAACGGCGGGTCCGGCCCGACGGGCGTGGGCCTCGATCTGCTCGACCGCACCGAACTGGACCGGCTCACCACCCGCCGCTGGTTCCTGCGGTACTGCTACGCCCCCGAGGAGATCGAGCGGGCCCACCGGCTGACCGGACGGCGGCGCCAGGAGTATCTGGCCGGGCGGTTCGCCGCCAAGGAGGCCGTGCTCAAGGCGCTCGGCCGGGGGCTGTTCCAGGGCGTCGCCCCGCGCGACATCCTCGTGGGCCGCGCCGCGGGTGGAGCCCCGCACGTGGAGCTGCGCGGCTCGGCGGCGGAGGCCGCACCCGGCACCACCGTCCTGATCTCGATCACCCACAAGGGCGACGCGGTCGCGGCCGTGGCGCTCACCGTCCCCCGCGACGACATCCCCCGCGACGACATCCCCCGCACCCACGACGAAGAGGAAAGGAGGGGCTCGTGACCCCCACGAACGACGTCGAACGGACCGGTGGCGAACCCGGACCCGAACCGCTCACGGTCGGCCTGCGCGTCAGGATCGGCCAGGAGGAGGCGCACTACGGCGGCGGGCTCGTCGACGGAGCCCGCATCCTGCGGCTGTTCGGCGATCTGGTCACCGAGGTCACCATCCGCAGCGACGGCGACGAGGGGCTCCTCACCGAGTACGCCGACATCCGCTTCACCGCCCCGGTCCACCCCGGCGACTACATCGAGGCGACCGGACGCGTCGTCCGCTCCACCAAGCTGCGGCGGTTCGTGGAGCTGACGGCCCGCAAGGTGATCGCCGCCACCGACGACGGCCCCAGCTCCGCCGCCGTACTCCCGGAGCCGGTCACGGTCTGCACGGCCCGCGCCACGACCGTCGTCCCCCGGAAGACCCCCACGGCGAAGGGAGTCCGCTGATGTCCGGCACCGACGTCCTGCACACCCTGCTCGACGAGGCCGCGGCGGCCGTGCCCGGCGACCGGGTCGCCCTCACGTCCGCCACCGGCTCACTGACGTACGGCGAACTGGCGGCGGCCACCGTCACCGCCGCGCACCGGCTGCGCCGCGAGGGGGTGCGCCGGGGCGGCCGGGTGGTGGTCTCCACGCCCGACCCGCTCGCCGCCGCCGTCGCCGTACACGCCGTGTCCCGGACGGGCGCCCTCTTCAGCGTCCTGCACGAGCAGGTCCGCGGCCGGCCGCTGGAACACGTGCTGACCGACTGCGAACCGGCCGTGATGGTCACCGACGACCCGGAAGCGGCCGCGACGGCGGCGGCCCACGGTGTACGGGTCCTGGCACCGCGGTCCCTGAACGAACCAGCGCCGGACCCGGGCGAGTCGGGAGACGGGCCGCTCCCCGGAGACGGGCCGCTCCCCGGAGACGGGCCGCTCCGCGCGGACGGGCCGCTGCCCGTGGACGGGGCCTGCCTCATCTACACCTCCGGAACGACCTCGCTCCCCAAGGCCGTCGTCTGCACCCACCAGCAGATGCTCTTCGCCGCCCGCGCCATCCACAGCAGCCTCGGCTACCGCGCGGACGACGTCGTCCACAGCCCGCTGCCGCTCTCCTTCGACTACGGCCTCTACCAGGTGTTCCTGACGTTCCTCGCCCGGGCCCGGCTGCACCTGGGCAGCGTCGCCGAGGCCGGGCCGCCGCTGCTGCGGAGCCTGGAGCGGAGCGGGGCCACGGTGCTGGCCTCCGTTCCGTCCGTCACCGACCGGCTGGCGTGGCTGGTGCGCCGGGCCCGGCGGCCGCCCCGGCTGCGGCTGCTCACCAACACCGGGGCCGCCCTGGACCCGGGCACGGTCGCCGCGCTGCGGGAGGCGATTCCCACGCTGAGGGTCCAGCTCATGTACGGGCTGACCGAGTGCAAGCGGACCACGATCATGCCGCCCGACGGGGATCTGGAGCGGCCCGGTTCGTCGGGGCGGGCCCTGCCCGGCACCGAGGTCGTCGCCGTCGACGAGGACGGGACGCGGCTGCCGCCGGGCGAGGTCGGCCAGTTCGTGGTGCGCGGCCCGCACGTCATGGCCGGGTACTGGCGGCGGCCGGAGCTGACCGCCGAGCGGTTCCCCCGCGCCGACGGCCTCTTCCCCGAGCTGCGTACGGGGGACTACGGGTGGCTCGACGAGGACGGCTACCTGTACTTCTCCGGGCGCCGCGACGACCTCTACAAGGAGCGCGGCTTCCGGGTCAGCGCCACCGAGGTGGAGGCCGCCGCCCGGCGCGTGGCCGAGGTGGCCGAGGCGGCGGTGCTGACACCGGGGCCCCGGACCGGCGGCCGGGCCGTGCTCGTCGCGGTGACCCCGCTGGACCCGGCCGACCTCCTGGACCGGATGCGCGGGTTCATCGAGGAGTACAAGATCCCGCGCCGCTGCGTCCCCGTGGCGGCGCTGCCCACCAACGGCAACGGCAAGGTCGACCGGCGCGCGCTCGCCGACCTTGTGGATGCCGGTGCCGGTGCCGGTGCCGGTGCCGGTGGCCGGGACGGCACCCGTGCCCGTACCCGTACAGAAGCCGGAGCCGACGACTCCGTAACGACCGACCGGAAGGGATGAACACGTATGGACCGCACCGATGTGACCACCGCTCTGGAGACCGCGCTCAGCACGGTGCTCGACCGGCCCGTGACCGAACTGCGGGGCGGGACACGGCTCTTCGACGATCTGCACCTCGACTCCACCACGATGCTGGAGATGCTGATGGAGCTGGAGGACTCGCTCGGCCTGGAGGTCGATCCCGAGGAGCTGGACGCCGACGACTTCGAGACCGTCGACACCTTCACCGACTTCGCGCTCGCCCAGCTCGCGGGCGAGCAGGCGGGGCGGCGGGGTTCCGGGCAGGCCGCCTGACCACCGCGTCGTAGCCGTTCCATCAGCCGAGGGAAGGAAGAAACCGTCATGATCGTCCGCTCCTTCAAGGACATCGAGAACACCGACCGGCACGTCAGGTCCAGGTCCGGCACCTGGGAGAGCAAGCGCATCGTGCTCGCCCGGGAGGGTGTCGGGTTCTCGCTCCACGAGACCACGGTGTACGCGGGTACGGAGACGTCCATGTGGTACGCCAACCACATCGAGGCCGTCCTCTGTGTCGAGGGCGAGAGCGAGCTGACGAACGACGAGACCGGGGAGACGCACGTGATCACCCCGGGCACCATGTATCTGCTCGACGGGCACGAGAAGCACACGCTGCGGCCCCGGACCGACTCCCGCTTCGTCTGCGTGTTCAACCCGCCGGTCACCGGGCGCGAGGACCACGACGCCGACGGGGTCTACCCGCTGCTCACGGAGGAGGCCGTATGACCGCCCCCGCCGCTTCCTCCACCGGAACTCCCGCTTCCTCCGCCGGAACCACCGCCTCCGCCGCCCGTGTCCGGCCGGAGTTCCGGACCCCGCGCGTCGAGGACGCGCCCGCGCTCTGGGAACTGGTCGACGGGGCCGACGAGCTGGACAACAACAGCCCGTACTACTACGCGCTCTGGTGCCGGGACTTCGCCGCCACCTCGCTCGTGGCCACCGTGGACGACGAGGTCATCGGCTTCCTCACCGGGTACGTCCGGCCCGACGAACCGGACACCTATCTGGTGTGGCAGGAGGCGGTACGGCCCCGGCACGGCATCCCGATGCTCGGTGTGCAGCTCTTCGAACGGGCCGCCGACCGGGCCGTGGAGCAGGGGGCGCGCTTCATCGAGGCCACCGTCTCCGCCGACAACAAGGCCATCATCATGGTGCTGAAGAAGGTCGCGAAGCGGTACGCGGCCGAGGTGGAGACCCGGGTCCTCTTCCCCGGCGACCTCTTCCCGGGCGAGCACCACGACGAGGTGCTGTACCGGATCGGCCCGCTCGCCCCACGGGCGGGGTGAGCGGGCCGGGCCGAGGGCCGGCCCGGCGTCGCGTACCGCGTCACCCCGCTCCGGTCTCCGCCGCCGTCCCCGTTCCGGTCTCCTCCCCGGTCCCGCGGAAGGTGGTGCGGTACGCGCGCGGCGAGACCCCGAGGGCCTCGCGGAAGTGGAGGCGCATCGCCGTGCCCGTACCGAAGCCGGCCGCCGCGGCGATCCGGTCCACCGGCTGGTCCGTCCGCTCCAGGAGGTGCCGGGCGTGGTGCAGCCGCTGGGCGGCCAGCCAGCGCATCGGGGTCTGGCCGGTCTCCTGGAGGAAGCGGCGGCTGAGCGTCCGTACGCTGACCGCCGCCTCCCGGGCCAGGTCCTCCAGTGCCAGCGGCTCGCCCAGGTGGCGCAGGGCGTAGGTGCGGGCGGCGGCCGTCGGGCTGGCACCGGGTTCGGGGACGGGCTGCTCGATGTACTGGGCCTGGCCGCCGTCCCGGTGCGGGGGGACGACGGTGCGCCGGGCGACGGCGTTGGCGGTCTCGCTGCCGTGGTCGCTGCGGATCATGTGCAGACAGAGGTCGATTCCGGCGGCGACGCCCGCCGACGTGAGGACGTCGCGGTCGTCCGTGTAGAGGACGTCCGGGTCGACGTCGACCTCCGGGTAGAGCGTGCGCAGTTCGTCGCAGGACTTCCAGTGCGTCGTCGCCCGCCGCCCCGCGAGCAGCCCGGCCGCGGCCAGGACGAACGTGCCCGTGCAGATCGACGCCACCCGGGCCCCTGCCGGGATCCGGGCGAGTGCCCGGCGCACCGGTTCCGGGACCCGGCCGCGCTCCTGGGGTCCGTAGTCCTCCACGGCCGCCGGTACGAGCACGGTGTCGGCGCTCTCCAGCGCCTCGGGACCGTGGCGCACGTTCACCGTGAAGTCCGCGTCCGTGGGGATCTCGCCGGGTTCGACGGCACAGGTCACCACCGAGTACAGCGGGCGGCCGGTGGCGTCGAGCGCCGTGCCGAACAGCCGGTGGACGATGCCCAGCTCCATCGGCAGCAGCCCCGGACGGACCAGCGTGACCACCCGGTGCACCGGGTGGTCGGATTGCGCTTCCTGTCCCGGTCGCTCCTGCTTTCCGCTCCCTGTCGCCATGGCCAGATTGTTTCACTCCATGTCCAGCTGGCCAGTGGTGGATGATCGCCGACCTGCCGAGGATGAGGAACATGGACGAAGAAACGACCGGAAACACCGAGGCGCCCCGGCCCCGGGGGATCCACCGCGCGTGGTGGGTGGCCGGTGCCGCCGCGCTCGCCATCGTCGTCGCGGGCGCCTTCTCCACGATGCCCGGCATCCTCATGAACCCGCTCCAGCAGGAGTTCCACTGGTCGCGCGGGACGATCGGGGTCGCCTCGGCGGTGAACATGGTCCTCTACGGGCTCACCGCGCCGTTCGCCGCCGCCCTGATGGACCGCTTCGGCATCCGCCGGGTGGTCGTCGCCGCGCTCGGCACCGTCGCCGCCGGGTCGCTCCTCACCACCGTGATGACCGCACCCTGGCAGTTCACCCTCTTCTGGGGTTTCCTCGTCGGCCTGGGCACCGGCTCCATGGCCATGGCCTTCGGCGCCACGGTCACCAACCGCTGGTTCACCACCCGGCGCGGCCTGGTCACCGGGATCCTCTCCTCGGGCAGCGTCTTCGGGCAGATGGTGTTCCTGCCCGCGCTCGCCTGGACCATCGACCACTACGACTGGCGGCCGGCCCTCGTCACCCTCGCGCTCGTCGCGCTGGCCGTCACGCCCGTCATCTGGCTGGTGCTGCGCGACCACCCGGCCGACATCGGCCGGAGCCCGTACGGCAGCACGGAGTTCGTCCCGAAGCCACCGCCCGTCGGCGGGGTCGCCCGGCGCACCCTCGCCGTGCTGCGCGACGCGGCCCGCACCAAACCGTTCTGGCTGCTCGCGGGAGCCTTCGCGATCTGCGGGGCCACCACCAACGGCATCATGTGGACGCACTTCACCCCGGCCGCCCACGACCACGGCATGGCCATCACCACCGCGTCGACCCTGCTCGCCCTCATCGGCGTCTTCAACGTCTTCGGCACCATCGCCTCCGGCTGGCTCACCGACCGCAAGGACGCCCGCAGGCTGCTCGCCGTCTACTTCGCCCTGCGCGGGGTGCTGCTGGTGCTGCTCCCGCTGATGATGGCCGCAACCGTCAACCCGGCGATGATGGTCTTCGTGGTCGCCTTCGGCCTCCTCGACCTGGCCACCGTCCCGCCGGTCATCGCGCTCTGCCGCACCTTCTACGGGGACGACAGCGCCATCGTCTTCGGCTGGGTCAACGCGGCCCACCAGGTCGGCGCGGCCCTGGCCGCCTTCCTCGGCGGCGCGGCCCGGGACGCCTTCGGCAGCTACGACCCGGTCTGGCTGCTCCTCGGCGCCGCGTGCGCGCTCGCGGCCCTGGTCTCGCTGACCATCCGCCGCGCCCCCGCGCACGGCTACCGGACCCCGTCCCCCTCCCCGTCGGACGCCTCGGCCGGGGACCGGGACCGGGCCCCCGCGCAGGTGCCCCCCGGCAGGCGTCAGCCGTAGACGCCCGTGGAGCGGTTCGGCCGTCGTCCCCGGCCGCGGATCGTGGGTGCCGGGGACGACGGCCGGGCGGAGGCGGCGGCCGGGGTCACCCGCCCTGGACGACCTGGATCAGGTTGCCGCACGTGTCGTCCAGGACGGCGGTGGTGACGGGCCCCATCGCCAGGGGCTCCTGGGTGAAGCGCACGCCGAGCGCGCGCAGCCGGTCGAACTCCGCCGGTACGTCGTCCACGGCGAAGGAGGCGGCCGGGATGCCGTCCTCGGCCAGCGCGCTCGTGTACGGCTTCACGGCGGGGTGCTTGTCGGGTTCCAGCAGCAGTTCGGTGCCGTCGGGGTCCTCCGGCGAGACCACGGTCAGCCACCGGTCCTCGCCGCCCATCGGGATGTCGTGCTTCTTCTCGAAGCCCAGGACATCCGTGTAGAACCGCAGGGCCTTCTCCTGGTCGTCGACGAAGACGCTGGTCAGATGGATTCTCATGGGGTGCTCTCCGGTGTCTCGGGTCTCAGCCATCGGTCGGCGATGTGCTGGAGGGGGCCGGTGTCGAGGTCGTGGAACTTGTAGCGGCCCTGGCGCCGGGTGGCGACCAGGCCCGCCGACTCCAGCACGGCCAGGTGCTGGCTGACCGCCTGACGGGACAGTCCCAGGCCGTGCCTGGTCACCAGGCGCGCGCATATCTCGAACAGGGTCTGGCCGTCGCGTTCGGCCAGCTCGTCGAGAATGCGCCGACGCGTGGGGTCGGCCAGTGCCCTGAAGACGTCATCCTCCGCCATGACGCCACCATAGGCAAGTGTTCACTTGCCTATCAAGGGCTCTCGCCCCCCGCCCGGCGAAACCGGGGCGAGCCGGGCGGGCGTGCGCCCGCATTCCGCCGTGGGCGATGCCCGGGGATTTCCTGACCGGTGGCTCTTGCATATACCTGCCGGTGCGAGCTGAATGGGGGCTGCACCTCGCGATACCCGTTCTCCGCGCAAAGGAGTGGTCATGACGGTCCGAACACCGGACATTCTGTCGCCAGAGTTCGAGAGGGACCCTTATCGGGCGTATCGGCGGATGCGTGATGACGAGCCACTCATCTGGCACGAAGCCACGAACAGCTACATCATCTCGCGTTATGAGGACGTCGAGCGCGTCTTCAAGGACAAAAAAGGCGAGTTCAGTACGGAAAACTACGACTGGCAGATCGAGCCGGTGCACGGCCGGACGATTCTCCAGCTCAGCGGGCGCGAGCACGCCGTGCGGCGGGCCCTGGTCGCCCCCGCCTTCCGGGGCAGCGATCTCCGGGACACCTTTTTACCGGTCATCGAGCGCAATTCGCGCGAGCTGATCGACCGGTTCCGTACCACCGGGTCCGTCGACCTGGTCACCGACTACGCCAGCCGATTCCCGGTGAACGTCATCGCGGACATGCTGGGGCTCGACAAGTCCGACTACGACCGGTTCCACGGCTGGTACACCGCCGTCATCGCCTTTCTCGGCAATCTCTCGGGCGACCAGGAAGTCATCCGGGCGGGCGAACGCACGCGGGTGGAGTTCGCCGAGTACATGCTGCCGATCATCCGTGAGCGGCGCGAGGCTCCGGGGAACGACCTGCTGTCCGTCCTGTGCACGGCGGAGGTCGACGGCGTGCGGATGAGCGACGAGGACATCAAGGCGTTCTGCAGCCTGCTCCTGGCGGCCGGGGGCGAGACCACCGACAAGGCCATCGCGGCCATCTTCGCCAACCTGCTCCGCCACCCGGACCAGCTGGCGGCCGTCCGGGCCGACCGCGAGCTGATATCGCGGGCCTTCGCGGAGACCCTGCGCTACACGCCACCGGTCCACATGATCATGCGGCAGTCGACCACCGAGGTCGCCCTGAGCGGCGGCACCGTACCGGCGGGCGCCACGGTCACCTGTCTCATCGGCGCCGCCAACCGGGACGGGAATCGCTACCGGGACCCCGACTCCTTCGACATCTTCCGCGAGGACCTGGCCGCGACCAACGCCTTCTCGGCGGCGGCCGACCATCTGGCCTTCGCCCTGGGCCGCCACTTCTGCGTCGGCGCTCTGCTGGCCAAGGCCGAGGTGGAGATCGGGGTCGGCCAACTGCTGGACGCCATGCCCGACATCCGCCTGGCCGACGGCTTCGACCCGGTCGAGCACGGGGTCTTCACCCGGGGGCCGCAGAGCCTGCCGGTCCGGTTCACCCCGATCTCCGGCTGACCGGGAGGGGTGCGGGCGGCCGGAACACGCCTCCGGCCGCCCGCACCCCTCAGATCCGCCTGTGCCCGGAGCGCGTACGGTCGGCCGCCTGCACCCCTCAGGTCCGTCGGTTCCCGGAGCGCGTACGTCGGCTGCCCGCACGCCTCAGGTCCGCCGTGCCCGGAGCGCGTGCGTCGGCCGCCCGAGGCCCTCAAGCCTCGGGCCCCTCAAGCCCAAGATCCCTACTGCGAAACCGGGCTGAAGACCACCGGCAGCTCCGACAGCCCCCGCATCCAGACCGACGGCCGCCAGCGCAGCGCCTCCGGCTCCACCGCGAGCATCAGGTCCGGCAGCCGTTCCAGCAGCGTCTCCACCGCCGTACGGGCCATCACGTCCGCCAGCAGCGGCGCCGGGTAGGGGCAGCGGTGCTCGCCGTTACTGAAGGACAGGTGCGCCGCGTTCTCGGCGCCGACGTACGACTCCGGCCAGATCTCGGGGTCGGTGTTGGCGGCGGCGATCCCCAGCACCAGGCAGTCACCGGCCCGGATGTGCCGTCCGCCGAGCTGGATGTCCCGGACGGCCCAGCGGCCGATGAAGTTCTGCGTCGGGGTGTCCAGCCACAGCACCTCGTTGAGCGCCTCACCGACGCTGAGCCGGCCGCCGGAGACGTTCAGCGCGAACCGCTCGTCCGTCAGCAGCAGCCGGAGCGTGTTGCAGATCCAGTTGGCCGTGGGCTGCTGGGCGGCGGCGATCACCGAGATCAGGTCCTGGACGATCTGCTCGTCCGTCAGCCCCTCCGGATGGGTGACCAGCCGGGAGGCGACATCGGGGCCGGGGGCCGCGCGCCGCTCCTGGACCAGCTGCCGCAGCCGGTCGCCCACCCGCCCGTAGGCGGCCACCGGGTCCTCGCCCTCACCGGCGTCCAGGGAGACGCGCAGGTCGTCGACGAGCTGCGCGGTGTCGTCGCCCGAGAGGGGCATGCCGCACAGCTGGACCACCGCCCGCATCGGCAGCGCGTGCACGTACTGGCTCATCAGCTCGGTACGGCCGCTCCCGGCGAAGGCCGAGATGAGCTGGTCGGCGATGTGCCGGCAGTCGCGGGCCAGCTCGAACTGGTCCACCGTCTCCAGCGCCTCGGTGATCACCCCGGCCCGGCGCCGGTGCTCGTCGCCCTCGGTGAAGAGCACCGACGGCTGGTAGCCGACGTAGGGGAGCAGCGGCCAGTCGGCGGGGATGTTCTCCCACTGGTTCCAGCGGCGGGAGTCCCGGGCGAACAGCTCGTCGTGCTCGGTGACGTAGGACAGCTCCGCGTAGCCGAGCACCAGCCAGGCGGGGATGTCCGCGTCCAGCAGCACCGGGGCCACCGCGCCGTGTTCCGACCGCAGCGAGCGGTACAGCTCGGTGGGCGTCTGCTGGTAGGAGGTGCCGGAGAGCCGCACCGCGCCCCGGCCGGCCGGGCAGCCGGGGGCGGTGGCGGGATCGAAGGCGGGGCTGGACGTGCTCATGCGGTCGCCTCCCGGGCGAGGGCCATGGTGCGCAGATGGTCGACGAGGGTGATCAGCACGTTCTTGCTGGAGGTCCGGACCCGGGCGTCGCAGTCGACCATGGGGACGTGCGGGGGCAGGGCCAGGGCCTGGCGGATCTCGTCGAGGGAGTACGTGGTGTCGTGGTCGAACCGGTTGACCGCCACCACGAACGGGGTCCCGTGGTGCTCCAGCCGGTCGATCGCGTACCAGGAGTCGTCCATCCGGCGGGTGTCCACCAGGACCACGGCCCCCAGGGTGCCGGAGAACAGCCGGTCCCACAGGAACCAGAACCGCTTCTGGCCCGGGGCGCCGAAGAGGTAGAGCACCATCCGCTCGTTGAGGCTGATGCGCCCGAAGTCGAACGCCACCGTGGTGGTCGTCTTCCCGTCGACCCCACTGGTCTCGTCGACCCCGACGCCGGCCTGCGTCATCAGCTCCTCGGTGTTGAGCGGGCGGATCTCGCTCACCGAGTGGACGAGGGTGGTCTTGCCCACACCGAACCCTCCGACGACGACTATCTTCAGTCCGGTCTCCGCCGCGTCCGGCAGCGGTGTGCGCTGAGCGGGCAGTTCAGAGCCTACGGAGTCCATGGAGCACCTCCATCAGCAGCTCGGAATCGGGCAGTGCGGCGGCGGCCGCGGTCCGGGGGTGGCGGGCGGTGATCCGGCCCGCGGTGTGCAGGTCGTCGAGGAGGATGCGCACCACGGTGACGGGGAGGGAGAGCTCCGCGGCGATCTCGACGACGGCCGTGGGGTGCCGGCAGAGTTCGAGGATGCGGACGTGCTCCGACTGCATGCCCGTGGTGGGCCGGGACTCGGCGACGACGAGGGTCACCAGGTCGAAGGAGTCCACGGCCCGGCTGCGTCCCCCGGTGACCGTGTAGAGCCGGTCGGGGGACCCGGTGTCGACGGGCCGGAGGGTCATGACCGGCCCCCGGGCGCCCCGCCCCGTGGCGCGGCCCGCAGATGGTCGCCGATCTGCTCGACCATCTGCGTCATCTGGTGGCCCACCACGCTCGGGTCCGCCTCCTCGGAGGCGACCACGGCGAGATGGGCGCCCTCGCCGGCCTCGACGATGAAGAGCAGACCGCCGTGGAACTCGGTCATGGAGTGCCGCACGCCCCCGGTGCTGTCCCCGAACTCGATCGATGCCCCCTGGGCCAGGGCCTGCATGCCGGAGCAGATGGCGGCGAGCTGGTCCGCCTGGTCCAGGGTGAGGTGTTCGGTCCAGCAGAGCTTCAGCCCGTCCCGTGACAGGGCCAGGGCGTGACGCGTTCCGGGGGTCTGCTCCAGCAGCCTCTGCAGGAGCCAGGTGAGGCTGGTGTCTGTGGTCTGCATGATGTGGCGGGACCGTGCGGGCCGGTAGGCCGGCTGTCGGCCCGTACCTCCAATCTCGGACGGTTCGAGCGGGGGCGTCCGGTGCGCCGGACACGGGGGAGTGGCGCTACGGGGCGCCGGGGGGCGGTGCGGCCGGGCCGTCCGGGGCGGCGGGGTCCGCCTGGGGGCGGCGGCCGCGCTGGAAGGCGCCGAACTGCTGGGCCGCGGTGCGCGGCGGGGCCTTCGGGGCGCCGCCGTCCGCCGGGGACGGGGAGGCGGGGGCGGCCCGGTGGCGGCCGCGCTCCCGCTCGGCCTCGCCCATGGTCCGGCCGGGGGTGCGCACGGGGAGGCCGTTGGGCGTGGACGGGGCCGCGGAGCGGACCGGCGGCGCCACCGGCTCCACCGGGCGGGCCGGCTCCCGCACGTACTCCGGGAGGTGGTCCGCGGGCCCGTGCGCGGCCGGTGCGTGGTCCGGGTGAGTCAGGGGTACGGGGGTGAGGTCCGGGGGCGTCGCGGGCGCGGGGAGGGACCGCAGGGCCGTGCCGGCGGGGGGTGTCACCGAGGTGGCGGGCGGCGGCACGGAGGCGGCCGCGGCCGGGGGACGGTTCGGAAGCGTCGCCGCTGTGGTCGGCAGGCCCGGGCTCTGGTGGTCCTCGAGGTTCTGCTGGGCGATGAGCTGACGGGGCAGCAGGACGACCACGCCCGTGCCGCCGCGGGAGGACGGGCGGTAGTTGACGCTGATCCGGTGCTTCAGCGCCAGCTGTCCGACGACGGCCAGGCCGAGCCGGGTGCCCTGGAGGGTGGCGAGGTCGGTCAGCCGTCCGGAGACGGAGTCCGCCGCCCGGCGCATGGCGGCGTCGGCCATCTTCAGACCGCTGTCCTCGATGGTGACGACGATGCCGGTGCCGCGTTCCTCGACGTAGACGTGGACCTCGTCGATGGGCGGCGAGAAGTTGGCGGCGTTGTCCATCAGTTCGGCCAGGAGGTGCATGACGCTCTCGGCGGCGAAGCCGGAGATGGCGGCGGTGGACGAGCAGTGCAGCCGAACCCGCTGGTAGGCGGCGATGCGGCCGACCGCGCCGCGCAGGATGCTCTCCATGACGATCGGCCTGTTCCAGGCGCGGCTGGGCCGTCCGCCCATCAGCAGGGCCAGCCGGTCCGTCATCAGGCCGAGCTGCGAGGTGCTGTGGTCCAGTTTCAGCAGGTCGCCGAAGACCTCCTCGCCGTGACGTTCCTGCATGGAGCGCAGGTCGGCGAGCATGCTCACGGCCTTCGCCTGGACGCGGCTGAGGGCCTTGGCGGAGGCGGTCTGGGCGGCCAGGGCGCGGCGTTCGCTGAGCGCGAGTTCGCGGACCACCGACTCGGCCGACGTCCTCAGCAGCGGGTGGTCGGGCAGCACGGTCTCGGCCCGCACCGAGGCGCCGGTCTCCCCCGCGCGGAGCCGGGCGGTCACCGACGGCAGTGTCTCCCTGGTGAACCGTTCCACCTGCGCGGTCATGGCCTCCAGCTCCTCGCGGAGCCGCGCGATCTCCGTTCCCAGCTCCTCGCGCAGCTGGGCGTTGGCGGCCTGGAACGACGCGGCCTGCTGGCCCTGTTCCTCGACGGTGGCGGCGACGATGTGCAGCAGCTTGCGGTGGCGCTGGCTGCGCGGCGGGGGCACCTGGTCGAGGGCGGCGGCGGTGTTCCAGCCGCCGCGCACCAGCCTGACCACGGCGGGCAGCGCCACGTCGGACGTGTGGGCCGCGTCCGCTTCGAGGGCGGCCGTCGACGCCTTGAGCCGGTCGGCCTCGACGATCCGCTCGGTGGCCGTCCGCTGCGCCTGCCGGACGAGCCGGTGCGCCGTGGCGAGGGCCGCGGCCAGGATCACCCAGGCGGTGACGGTGACGGCCGCGGTCCAGCCGCGCGTGCCCTGCGGTGCCAGCACGAGGGCCACGAGCCCTGCCACCGCGCTCAGCGCCGGCAGGGCCCAGACCGGGGCGGGGACGGCCCTCGGTGCCTTCATCGGTCGCCGCGGTGTGGGGGGTTCTGGTTTGGGCATCGGTGCGGGTCCCTCAGTTCATGCCGAGCAGAAGGTGTGAGCCGCCCCGGGAGCCCTGACCACGGAGATGGGGGGAGTGAGGTGAGGCGGGAGAGGCCCCTGTCCGGCGGGCAGCGACCTCATCGTAGCCATCCTGGAGCACGCAGTGATCTGCTGAGCGGCATAGTCCGGGGGCAGGACAAGATTGTCGTGAACTGTGCACCGCAGCGCGTTCGTTGCGCGATGAGTGGTACACCCTGCGGAGAAGGCCGAAATGCAAGGACAAGTGCGCTTCGGCAGGTCCGGCGGTGCGTGCGGGAAGGGCGTAACGGCCGCCCGAGTATTCGGGCGAAAGCGCGATATGCGCGGGGCGTTGACTCTTACGAGGGTTGTCTTTTCAGTCAATCTGCAAGAAATTCACGGGCTATTGGTCCCCCTCTGCTGACTCGTGTAAATGCCGGGAGGGTGCCGCCCCGGACAGCCGTGGAGCGCCGCCCCGGGCGGGCCTCAGGACCGCCGGTCCTCCGGCTCCGTGATGACCGGGAAGCGGCGCGGGGCGAGGACGACGAGGGCGAGCAGGGCGAGGGCCGCCGCACCCGCCGCGCCGATGTAGACGTGGTCCACCGCCGCGTCCACCGCCCGCCGCAGATGGTCCGTGGCCGCCGCCGGGAGCGCGCCCGGGTCCTCCAGGGCGCGGGCGACCGCGTCCAGGTCGTCGGGGAGGCCGGGGGCGGGGGCGTCGAGGAGCCGGGCGGCCAGCACACCGTTGGCGACGGCGCCGAAGAGGGCCGCTCCGACGCTCTGGCCGACCTGGCGGCAGAAGAGGACGGACGCCGTCGTCGTACCCCGCTCCGCCCACCCCACGGTCGACTGCACGCCCACGATCAGAGGGAGTTGGAAGAGGCCGAGGGCCGCGCCGAGGAGCAGCATGATCAGGGCGGGCTGCCAGGGTTCGCCGGGGTAGGGGAGGAGGGGGAAGGCCAGCAGGACCAGCAGGGCGGCGCTCATGCCGATGATGGCGGTCAGGCGGAAGCCGATGCGGTTGTAGACCCGGTCGGAGAGGGCCGCCGAGACCGGCCAGCTCAGGGTCATCACGGAGAGCACGAAGCCGGCGGCGATCGGGCCGAGGCCGAGCACCGACTGCGCGTACGTGGGGAGGAAGACGGTCGGCGCCACCATCAGCAGCCCCATCGCGCCGAGCGCCAGGTTGACCGAGGCGATGGTGCGGCGGCGCCAGACCCACCCCGGGATGATCGGTTCGGCCGCGCGCCGTTCGATGGCCACGGTCAGGGCGGCCAGCGCCGCGCTCGCCGCGAACAGGCCGAGCGAGGGCGCCGAGAGCCAGGGCCAGGCGACCCCGCCCTGCACGAGGGCGGTGAGCAGCAGGGTCCCGGTGGCGAAGACGCCGAGGGCGCCCGCCCAGTCGATACGGGGCCGGGCCGTCGGCCGGGGGCGTGCGGGCTCGTGGAGGTGGCGCACGACCAGCCAGAGGGCGAGTGCGCCGACCGGCAGGTTGATCAGGAAGATCCACCGCCAGTCGGCGTACCCGGCGAGCAGCCCGCCGACCACGGGCCCGGCGACCGCCGAAGTGGCCCAGACCGTGGACAACTTGGCCTGGATGCGGGGGCGTTCCTTCAGCGGGTAGAGGTCGGCGGCGATGGTCTGGACGGTGCCCTGGAGGGCGCCGCCGCCGAGCCCCTGGACGATGCGGAAGGCGATGAGCGCGCCCATGTTCCAGGCGAGGGCGCAGAGCAGGGAGCCGACGAGGAAGAGGACGATCCCGGCGATGAGGACCGGCTTGCGGCCGAAGGTGTCGGAGAGCTTCCCGTACACCGGGAGCGTGACGGTGACGGCGAGCAGATAGCCGGAGAAGAGCCAGGAGAAGACGGCGAACCCGCCGAGGTCCCCGACGATCTGCGGGACGGCGGTCGAGACGATGGTGCCGTCGATGGCGGCCAGCGCCATGCCGAGCATGAGGGCGGCGACGACGGGGCGGCGGCCGCGGGGGGTGGTGAGGGCGGCGGGTGCGGATGGCGGCGGCCCGGACGTGGTGAGGGCGGTGGCGGGCGCTGCCGGTGGCGGCTCGGATCCGGACGCGGTTATGGGGGCGTCGCCCGGGGCGGCGGGGTCGTCGGGGCCGTCCGGGGTGCGGGGGGCGGTGGGACCGCCGGGGTCGTTGGGGCCGTCCGTGGTGCTGCGGCTGCCGGGGCCGTCCGTGGTACCGGGGCTGCCCGGGCCGGCCGTTCCGTGCGTCCTGTGCTCGCCGTCCGTGCCGCCCACCGGTTTTCCTTCCCTATGCACGTATCTCCGGGGGCACTGTCTCATCCCGGCGGCGGGAGCGGGGGCTTTCGCGGGATTCCCGGGCCGCCGGGGGGCTGCGATCTGCTGGGGCCTCGCGCCCAAGGGGCCTCGGCTCCCCGGCTCTTGTGCCTCCTGGCGGTCGGATGCGCAGCTCGGGCGGGGAGCCGGTCCGGGGCGGGACGGCGGGGAGGCGGCGCACGCCGCTGGGCAGCGGGACGGGGGCGGCGCACGCCGTCGGGCAGCGGGACGGGGGGCGACCCTGACCCCGTCTCCGCCCGGAGAACGACTCCCCCTAGGGGGCACCCCCTCATAGTGGCCAGGGCCCCTTCCTCCCGGCGGAGGACGTGGCGTGCGAGGCCGTTTCCTTAACCTGTTCTTACGTCGCACCTGCGGAGCACAGCAGGGGGGAGGGTGGGGAAAACCCCACCTCAAGACTGCGCTGGGCACCATCGCGCCGGACGGTCACCTGAATCCAGACTGAGAAACGTAAAGCAGCGACGTCCAGTCATCGTTCGACATAGGAGACATACCGTGACATCGGCTGTAACCATTCCCAGGCACGGGGGCACTGGAGGGCGTACGGCCGTCGCGGCGCGAGCGCGGCAGGTCGTCAAGGCGTACGGCAGCGGGGAGACCCGGGTCGTCGCGCTCGACCATGTCGATGTGGACATCGCCCGCGGGCAGTTCACGGCGATCATGGGCCCGTCCGGCTCCGGCAAGTCGACGCTGATGCACTGCCTGGCCGGTCTCGACACGGTGACGTCGGGCGAGATCTTCCTCGACGAGACCGAGATCACCAAGCTCAAGGACAAGAAGCTCACCCAGCTCCGGCGCGACCGGATCGGCTTCATCTTCCAGGCGTTCAACCTGCTCCCGACGCTCAACGCGATCGAGAACATCACGCTGCCCATGGACATCGCGGGCCGCAAGCCGGACGCCGAGTGGCTGCGCCAGGTCGTGGAGACCGTCGGGCTCGCGGAGCGCCTCAAGCACCGCCCCACCCAGCTCTCCGGCGGCCAGCAGCAGCGCGTGGCGGTCGCCCGGGCGCTCGCCGCCAAGCCGGACATCATCTTCGGTGACGAGCCCACCGGAAACCTCGACTCCCGGGCCGGCGCCGAAGTCCTCTCCTTCCTCCGCAGATCGGTCGACGAGCTGGGCCAGACCATCGTCATGGTCACCCACGACCCCGTCGCCGCCTCCTACGCGGACCGGGTCCTCTATCTCGCCGACGGCTCCATCGTCGACGAGATGTACGACCCGACGGCGGACCAGGTCCTCGACCGCATGAAGCACTTCGACGCCCGTGGGCGGACGTCATGACCGTCTGGAAGACCTCCCTGCGCAACTTCTTCGCGCACAAGGGCCGCATGGCCCTCTCCGCGGTGGCGGTGCTGCTCTCCGTGGCGTTCGTCTGCGGCACGCTCGTCTTCACCGACACGATGAACACCACCTTCGACAAGCTCTTCACCATCTCCTCCCCGGACGTGACGGTCAGCCCGAAGAACGCCGGGGAGAGCGACGAGCAGCCCATCGACGGCAAGCCCGCCACCCTGCCCGCCTCGCTGGTCCAGCAGGTCGGGAAGGCCGAGGGGGTGAAGCGGGCCGAGGGCGCCGCCTTCTCCATGGCGGTCACCGTCGTCGACAGCGACAACAAGAACATGGGCTCCGAGACCGGCGCCCCCACCATCGCGAGCAACTGGACGCAGAACGACCTGCGTTCGATGGAGATCACCTCCGGACACGCGCCCCGTGGCCCCACCGAGGTGATGGTCGACGCCGACACCGCGAAGAAGCACCGGCTCACGATCGGTGACGAGCTGCGCACCATCGCCGTCACCGGTGACATCAGGGCGAAGATCAGCGGCATCGCCTCCTTCACCGTCACCAACCCGGGCGCGGCCATCGTCTACCTCGACACGGCCACCGCCCAGAAGCACCTGCTGGGCGCCCCCGACGTCTTCACCCAGATCCTGGTGACCGCCGAGAGCGGCGTCAGCGACACCCAGCTCAAGAAGAACGTGGCCGCGGCCCTCGACGGCTCCGCCGCGTACAGGCTCCAGACCCAGCAGGAGGCCGCCGACGCCAACAAGGACGACATGGGCGCCTTCCTGGACGTCATGAAGTACGCGATGCTCGGCTTCGCCGGGATCGCCTTCCTCGTCGGCATCTTCCTCATCGTCAACACCTTCTCGATGCTGGTCGCCCAGCGGACCCGCGAGATCGGTCTGATGCGGGCCATCGGCTCTAGCCGCAAGCAGGTCAACCGGTCCGTGCTGCTGGAGGCGGTCCTCCTCGGCATCGTCGGCTCGGTCCTCGGGGTCGCCGCCGGTATCGGGCTCGCCGTCGGGCTGATGAAGCTGATGAGCGCCGTGGGCATGGAGCTGTCCACCCGGGACCTCACCATCGCCTGGACGACCCCCGTCACCGGCCTCGTGCTCGGTGTCGTCGTCACCGTCCTCGCCGCCTACATCCCGGCCCGCCGGGCCGGCAAGGTCTCCCCGATGGCCGCCCTCCGCGACGCCGGGACCCCCGCCGACGGCAGCTCCGGCCGGGTCCGCGCCGGGATCGGGCTGCTCCTCACCGCGGCCGGCGGTGCCGCCCTGTGGGCGACCGCGCAGGCCGACAAGGCCACCGAGGGCTCGGGGCTCCTCGCCATCGGGGTGCTGCTGACGCTCATCGGCTTCGTCGTGATCGGCCCGCTGCTGGCCGGAGTCGTCGTCCGCGCCCTCAGCGTGGTCGTCCTGCGGCTCTTCGGCCCGGTCGGCCGGCTGGCCGAGCGCAACGCGCTGCGCAACCCCCGGCGCACGGGGGCGACCGGCGCGGCCCTGATGATCGGGCTCGCCCTGGTGGCCTGCCTCTCCGTCGTCGGCTCCTCCATGGTGGCCTCGGCCACCGAGGAGCTGGACAAGTCGGTCGGCGCCGACTTCATCGTCCAGGACAGCGGCGCGGGACGGCCGATCGTGCCCCAGGCCGCCGAGGCCCTGCGCGCCGTGCCCGGCCTGGAGCACATGACGGACTACACCTACCTCAAGGCGAAGGTCACCACGCCCGACGGCAGGACGGCCGACGAGGGCATCACCGCCACCGACCCCACCTATCAGAAGGACGTCCGCCGCACCGCGCTCTCCGGCGACCTCGCCCAGGCGTACGGGAAGAACGCCATGTCCGTCGGCGAGGACTACGCGGAGAAGCACGGCGTCAAGGTCGGGGACACCCTCACGGTCGCCTTCGCCGCCGGGGAGACCGCGCGGCTGAAGGTCGCGGCCATCACCTCCGACGACACCAACATCGACCGCGGCGCGATGTACACCGACATCACCACGGCCACCTCCTACATGCCCGCCGACAAGATGCCGCAGAACGTGGCGATGTTCGGCAAGGCCGAGGAGGGCAAGGAGAAGGAGGCGTACGCGGCCCTCAAGAGCGCCCTCGCGGAGTACCCGGTCTACAAGGTGCAGAACCAGGCCGACTTCAAGGAGGACCTGAAGAACCAGATCGGCCAGCTGCTGAACATCGTCTACGGCCTGCTCGCCCTCGCGATCATCGTCGCGGTGCTCGGTGTGGTGAACACGCTCGCCCTCTCCGTGGTCGAGCGGACTCGGGAGATCGGCCTCATGCGGGCCATCGGCCTCTCCCGCCGCCAGCTCCGCCGCATGATCCGGCTGGAGTCCGTGGTCATCGCCCTCTTCGGCGCCCTGCTCGGACTGGGCCTGGGGATGGGCTGGGGCACGGCGGCCCAGAAGCTGCTGGCCCTGGAGGGGCTGGAGGTCCTGGAGATCCCGTGGCCGACGATCCTCACGGTCTTCGCCTGCTCGGCGCTGGTCGGACTCTTCGCCGCCCTCGTCCCGGCCTTCCGGGCCGGCCGGATGAACGTCCTCAACGCCATCGCGACGGACGGCTGAGACCCGGCCGGGACGGAGCCGGCGCGGCCGGGCGGGCCGGGGTTCCGCGCGGCCGTGCCGGTGGACGCCCGAGGCGCTCGCCGCCACGGCCGCGACGGACGGCCGGGGCCCCGGTAGCCGACGCGGCGACCGGTAGGGTCACCGTCGCTCGGACTCCCAACTGGCCTCTGGTCAGCCGGTGTTCACCGTAGGATGGCCGACAGGTCCCGGGGTGTTCCTCCAAACGCCCCGGGGCCGAACACGTTCCCCCGACAGCGCTCTCCCAGACCGGTGAGCGCTGTCAGCTTGTTGCACGCGCGGTCGCCGCCGTGTGCAGCAAGCTGACACGACTACGCCTCTGCGTCCCCGCCCCGCGCTGGCATCGTCGTCCGTGCCGGGACCCACCCCGGCCCGGACGCCAACGCCGAAAGGGGACAACGTGTTCAGGACTTCGCCCCACCCGAAGCCGCGCCGCTCGCCCCGTACCGCCGCCGCCCTCACCGCCGGGACCGCCCTCGCCGCCGTCACCTTCCTGGCCGGACCCGCGGCGGCCGCCGCGCCCCAGCAGACCGCACCCGCCGCCCCGGTCGCCTCCGCCGCCCCGACCTCGCCGGCCGGTGAGCACGAGCCCGTCACCCGGCTGGTCTGTACGGAGTCCGGTGCCATCGGCCAGCTGCCGCCGGAATCCGTGCCCGGCCAGGTGTGCAAGCTGGTCAACGGCTGGGACTAGGGCCGGACCGATCGTGATGCGGTTTCAGCTCCTGGGCCCGCTGGCCCTCGCGGACGGCCCCGATGTCGTCGTCCTCCAGCCCTCCAAGCCCGTCATCCTGCTCGCCGCGCTCCTCCTGAACGCCAACTCCACCGTCTCCGCGGAGTACTTGCAGCGGGCGGTGTGGGGCGAGGACCAGCCCGCCACCGCCAAGGCCGCACTCCAGACCTGCGTCCTGCGGCTGCGCCGGCTCTTCACCAAGCACGGGGTCACCGGCACCTCCATCGAGGCGGTCCCCGGCGGCTACCGGATCACCGCCGGACCTCCCACCCTGGATCTCCTCGGCTTCCGCGACCAGGTGCGCCGGGCCACCGCCCTCGCCCGGGACCCGGAGGCGGAGCTGTACACGCTGAAGGACGCCCTCTCCCTCTGGCAGGGCTCGCTGCTCGCCAACGTACGGTCCGACGTCCTGCACCGGGACGAGGTGCCCCGGCTCTCCGAGGAGCGGCTGCGGGCGGTCGAGCGGGTCTGCGACCTGCTGCTGGGGCTCGGGCGCTGCGGCGAGGCGCTGGTCGACCTGTGGACCGCTACGCGCGTATATCCGGGGCACGAGCGGTTCCACGAACAGCTCATCGAGGCCCTCTACCGCACCGGCCGCCAGTCCCAGGCCCTCGCTGAGTACCGCAGGGTCAAGGGCTTCCTCCTGGACGAGTTGGGCGTGGACCCCTCGCCGTCCCTGCGGCAGCTGGAGCTGTCCATCCTGCGCGGCGAGGACCTGGGCGCCGCCGCCCCCACCGTGCCCGCCGCCCCCACCGGGACCGTGACCCCCACCGGGACCGTGGCCTCCGTGACCGCCGCCTCCTTGCCCGGTGTGCCCGTGCCCGGTGTGCCCGCCCTGGAGGCCGGTGCGCCGGAACCGGGGCCGTATCCGGCGCCCGCCCCCCGGGTCGTCCAGGGCGCGGCCGTTCCGCCCCCGGCCGCCGCCCCCGTGGTCGGGCCCGTCGCCGCCGTACCGCACTTCACCGGCCGGGCGGCGGAGGCCGAGGCCATGGCCGCCCGCCTCACCGCCGAGCCGCCCCCCGGCACCGACGGCCAACGCCCCCTCGCCGTCCTGGTCTCCGGCGCCCCCGGCATCGGCAAGACCGCCCTCGCCCAGCACGTGGCCCACCTGGTGCGGGACAGCTTCCCGGCCGGACGGCTGCTCGTCCGGATGACCCGCGCGGACGGCCACCCCCGTACGGCGGACGAGGTCGCCGCCGACGTGGCCGCCGCGCTCGGCCCCGGCGGAACGGGCGGAACGGGCACGGCGGTCGGGCGGGCGCTGCTGATCCTGGACGACGTGGTCGACGCCGACCAGGTCCGCCCACTGCTCACCCCCGGGGCACGCGCCACCCCCGGCACCCACCCCGGAGCCCCCGACCTGGCCGTCGTCGTCACCAGCCGGATGGGGCTCGGCGGCCTCATCGCCACCCACGGCGGCTGGGTGCACCGGCTGACCGCCTTCACGGAGGCGGAGTCGTACGCGTTCCTGCTCGCCGCCCTCGGCACGGAACGGGTCGAGGCCGAACAGCGCGCCGCCCGCCGGCTCACCGCCCTCTGCGGCCACTTCCCGGCCGCCCTGCGCATCCTCGCCGCCCGGCTGCTCACCCGCCCTGGGCTGCGGCTCGGGGACGCCGTCGACTGGCTGGGCGGCGACCCGCTGGCCCGGCTCACCCTGACCGACTCCCCGGACCACTCGGTGAGCGGCCTCTTCGACCGCGCGCTCGGCCGCCTCGACCCCCGGCTCTCCGAAGCCCTCCTCCGCATCGGCACCGGGCCGCCGGACCTCCTGCGCGAGGACGCCGGCCCGGACGGCACGGAGGAGCACGACCACCCGTCCGTTCCCGAGGACGTCCTGGAACAGCTCGCCGACGCCGGGCTCCTGGAGG
The DNA here is from genome assembly GCF_050871195.1 of Streptomyces araujoniae. Lineage (NCBI taxonomy): Bacteria > Bacillati > Actinomycetota > Actinomycetes > Kitasatosporales > Streptomycetaceae > Streptomyces > Streptomyces araujoniae. The sequence goes on along the minus strand of NZ_CP194070.1, from coordinate 2,926,321 downwards.
ACGGGCCGCCGGGCCCGTACCGCGTCCACGATCTGCTCCGCGCCCACCTGCGAAGAACCGTCCGGATCCGCAACCGCCGCACAGAGAAGGTGTGATCCCCATGGCCGAGAGCGCCGCCCCCGCACCCGCCGCACCCGCCACCGGGTCCGCACCCAGCGCCCCCACCGGGTCCGCCCCCGCCCCCACCGGCGCCTTCGACGCGCTCGCGGCGACCCGCCCGCGCATCCGCCGGGACGTCCTGTTCACCGAGACCCCCGGTGGCGTGCTGTTCCACAACGCCGACGGCGGCTTCCACCTCACCGGCCGCACCGCCTACCGCTTCGCCTCCCTCGTCGTCCCCCACCTCACCGGCCACCACCGGCTGGACGAACTGTGCGCCGGATTCGGCCCGGCCCAGCGGGCGATGGCCGCCGAGCTGGTCAAGACGCTGTACGCGCGCGGCTTCGCCCGCGACATCCCGGCCGGCGAGACCACGGCGAGCACGGCCGGAGCCGACGGGACCACCGCGACCGCCGGGGACGACGGCCTCCCCGAGGACATCGCCGAGCGCTTCGCCGCCCAGATCGCCTACGTCGACCACTACACCGACGGGGCCCCCGCCCGCTTCGCCCGCTACCGCGCCACCCGCGTCGCCGTACTCGGCGACGACGAGACCGCCCGCTGGTGCGCGCTGAGCCTGGTGCGGAACGGCTGCGCCCGGATCGGCACCACCACCGCCCACGACGACGTGACCGCCGAGGCCGCCGGGGCCGGAGCGCGGATCGAGACGGTCACCGCCCCGGCCGGGGCGGAAGCGGACTGGGCCGGGCTGGCCGGGTACGACGTCGTCGTGGTCACCGGCGCCGGGGCCGGGGCGCGCACCCACGCCCTGCTGGCCGCCGGGGTCCCCGAGGGCGTCACGGTCATCCCCGCCTGGATCTTCGGCCGCCGCCTGATCGTCGGCCCGCTCGCCACCGCCACCTCCACCGGCTGCTGGTCCTGCGCGCTCCTGCGCCTCGGAGCCAACGTCGACGCGGGCACGGCCGCCGCGCTGTGGAGCGAGGCGGCCGGAGCCGTACCGGTCCCCGGCGACGCCCTGACCGGGCCGGTCGCGGCGATGGTCGGCAACCTCGTCGGCTACGAGATCTTCCGCCTCACCACCGGCGCCCTCCCCGCCGAGACGTCCGGCCAGCTCCTCGTCCAGGACCTCGCATCGCTCGACGTGATGGCCGAACCGGTCCACCCGCATCCCCGCTGCACCCGCTGCGCCGCCCTGGCGGCCGACCAGGCCCCGGCCCCCGCCGCGCTGCCGGACGCCCTCGCGCTGCCCGCCACCCCGACCGTGGAGACCGCCCGGGACGCGGAGGCGCTGGTCGAGGAGTTGAACCGGATCAGCACGGCGCTGGTGCGCCCGTACACCGGGATCTTCAGCCGGTACGACGACGAGGAGCTGACCCAGACCCCGCTGAAGCTCAGCCGGGTGGAGGTGGCGCTCGGCGGCGGGGTGCGCCGGCGGATCGCCGCGTTCGACGTGCACCATCTGGCGGGGGCGCGGCTGCGGGCGCTGTACGCGGCGGCGGAGGCGTACGTCGAGCACGTCGTGCCGCTCGTGGAGGCCCGGCAGGACGGTCGGGGGGAGGCGGTACGCACCCTCGTTCCCGCCGACCTCACGACCGGCGGCGGCACCGGGGCCGAGCCCACCGCCTGGGCGGCGGCGGCCTCGCTGATCACCAAGGAGCCGGTACGGGTTCCGGCGGCGGCCCTGCGCCCCTTCGGCCCGTACAACCGGGACCGGGCGCAGCTGGCGAGCCGGGCCGGTTCCGGGGCGGGCGGCAGCGCGGCGGAGGCGGCCGGGCAGGGGCTGCTCTCGGCCCTCGCGCACGACGCGCTGGTCCGGGCGGTGCGGGGGGCCACCACGGTGAGCCCGGTCGCGGCCGACGGCGACGATCCGGAGCTGGTGTTCCTGCTGAAGTCGGCGGCCAACCTGGACATCGCGGTGGAGCTGCTGGACCTGGGGGAGGAGGGGCGCACCTCGGCCCACGCGGTCCTGGCCCGCGAGGCGAACGGCCCCTCCGTCCAAGGGGGTTCGGACGGTGAGCCGTCCGACGCCTCCGCGCAGGGCCGCTGGGCGGTCGGGGCCGGGCTCTCCCGGCGCGCGGCGGCCGCCTCGGCCCTGCGCGACCTCCTCGGGCAGGTCCAGCTGGCCGCCGAGGACCCGGGGGCGGTGGTCGACCTCGGTGACCCGCTGCTGGGGGACCTCGCCCCGGCGGCGATCGCGGTCGGCGGGGAGTCGGTGGCGGTGAAGGGGGCGGAGACGACGTTCGACGCGGTGCTGGACCGGCTGCGTGCCACCGGGCGCGACGCGCTGTACGCGGACACCACCCCGGCCGACCTCCCGGCGGGCTCCATCGCCACGGCCCGGGTCCTGGTCACGGTGGACTCCCTCATCCCGGGTGGCCCCGATGCCCGTTGAGACACCCGTGGCCGCCGCCCCACCCGTCCTGGGGGAGTCCACCGCCCTGTTCACCGAGCTGGTACGGGCCGGGCTCGCCCCGCACGCCGAGGCCGGGACTCCCCTCCTGGACGTCCAACCCCTCGGAGTGCAGGACGCGTTCAGGGCGGAGGCGGTCCCCGCCGACGCTGCCGTCCCGGTCCGCTACTACGGCCGCCACGCCGTCATCGGCCCCTTCCCGGCAGCGGACCCCGCAGGTCCCGCCGGGCCCCGGCTCCCCTGCTCCCGCTGCCTGGAGCGGCGCTGGCAGGCCGTCCGCCCGGTCTCCCTGCGCGAGGCGCTGGAGCTGGGCGAGGGGACCCGGGCGGCGGGCCCGTCCCCGTATCTCACACCCTTCGCCGCGGAGGCGGTGGCCGGGCTGATCGCCGCCCGGCTGACCGGCGGCGGACCGGAGACCGGGGCCTTCCCCGCCGTCCACCTGATCGACCTCCAGACCCTGACCGTCCGCCACTACCCGCTGGTCCCGGACCCCGAGTGCCCTCACTGCGCCACCCCCGAGCCCGACACCGACGCGGCCGCCACGATCACCCTGAAGCCCGCGCCCGAGCTGCGCCCCGGCAGCTTCCGGGTCCGGGACATCGGGACGTACGAGCTGCCGATCGAGCCGTACGCCAACCCGGTCTGCGGCTCCCTCGGCCCCTCCGTGGTCCAGGACGTCTCCTCCACCTCCACCTCGGCCACCATCGGCTGCTTCTCGATGCGTTCGGGCCCCTATCTGCGCGAGACGTTCTGGGGCGGGCACGCCGACACCTTCGCCGAGAGCGTGCGGATCGGGGTGCTGGAGGGGCTTGAGCGGTACGCGGGGATGCGGTCGCGGGCCAAGCGCGCCCAGGTGCGCGCGAGCCTGGACGATCTGCGGGCGGACGGCCGCGCGGTGGTCGACCCCCGGACCGTCGGGCTCTACTCCGACGCCTTCCACGCCGCCAACCCCCGTGTCCTGCCGTTCACTCCGGACCGGGAGATCCCGTGGGTGCGGGGCTGGTCGCTGCGGGACGAGCGGACGGTCCTGGTGCCGGAGGTGCTCACGTACTACCACGCGCCGGGCCTGGAGAACCGGTTCGTGCAGGAGAGCTCCAACGGCTGTGCTTCGGGCGGGGCGTTGGAGGAGGCCGTCTTCTTCGGGCTGATGGAGGTCGTGGAGCGGGACGCGTTCCTGCTCTCCTGGTACGGGCGGGCCGCGCTGCCCGAGATCGACCCGCGCACCAGCCGCCGCCCGGCCACCCGCCAGATGGTGGACCGGCTGGAGATGTACGGCTACGAGGCCCGGTTCTTCGACACCCGGATCTCCTTCCCGATCCCCGTCGTCACCGGGGTCGCCGTCCGCCCCGACGGCGGTCTCGGCCGGATGTGCTTCGGCGCGGGCGCCGGACTCGACCCGGAGGCCGCCCTCACCGGGGCCCTCTGCGAGATCGCCACGGACGCCGTCAACCTCCAGGGCCGCACCGAGCGCGACGAGGAGCGGCTGCGGGCGATGGCGTACGACTTCGACAAGGTGGCCGCCCTCCACGACCACCCCCTCGCCTACGGCATCCCGGAGATGGGCGACCACGCGGACTTCCTGCTCGGCGCCCCCGGCTCCGTACGGCAACCGCCACTCTCCTTCGAGGAGTTGTACGGAGACGGGCCCGGCGCCCGGCCGGTCCTCCCGGTCTCCGGTGATCTGCGCGAGGACCTCCGGAGCTGCGTGGACGCCGTCACGGCCGCCGGGTTCGACGTGGTCGTGGTCGACCAGACCATGCCCGAGCAGCGGGCCCTGGGGCTGACCACGGTGAGCGTCCTCGTGCCCGGTCTGCTGCCGATCGACTTCGGCTGGACCCGGCAGCGCGCCCTGCGCATGCCCCGGCTGCGGACCGCGCTGCGCGAGGCGGGGCTGCGGACGACGGACCTCACCGACGCCGACCTCAACCCGGCCCCGCACCCGTTCCCATGACCGTCCCCTCCTCCCGCCCCCTCTCCCGTCCCTCCTTCTGCCTTCCTGCCGTGACCAAGGAGCCCGCCATGGGATACGCCCATGAATACGCCGACGCGATCATGCACCGCGGCCGGGTCCCGATGGACCCCGCCGATTTCGTACCGAACTGGCAGGACGGGCCCCGGAAGGCCAAGTTCTACCCGGGCGCCGACGGCTTCCCGCTGCCCGACGCCCCGTACCCCGCCGACGCCACGCTCGACCGGGGCCTGTTCGCCGAGGGCGCCCCGGGTGAACGGAGCACGGAGGGAGGGGAGTTCGACCTGGTGACCCTCTCCGGGATGCTCCGCGACTCCTACGGGCTCACCGGCCGCCGCCTGGGCGTCCAGGCCAACACCGACCTGAGCGCCCTGCCCTTCTACCCGCTGGCCAACTGGTCGCGCGGCTCGGCCTCCGGCGGCGGGCTCTACCCGGTCGCCGTCCACTGGGTCTCCGGCCCGAGCGGCCCCGTGCCGCCCGGGGTGCACTACTACTCCACCCGGCACCACACCATGCAGCGGCTGCTCACCGGCGATGTGACCGGCCGGGTGCGCGCAGCCCTGGGGGAGGGGGCGCCGGGGCCGGAGACGGACCAGTATCTGGTGCTCTCCATCAAGTACTGGCAGAACGCCTTCAAGTACAACAGCTTCTCCTTCCACGCCGTCTCCATGGACCTCGGCGCCTGCGTCCAGACCTGGCGGATGTGGGCGGCGGCCCGGGGGCTGGCCGTCGAGCCCGCGCTCTGGTTCGACGAGGAGCGGCTCGCGGAGCTGCTGGGGGTGGACCCGAAGGCGGAGGGGATCTTCGCGGTCGTGCCGTTGAAGTGGGCCGGATACGAAGGGAGTCCGGGGCACCCGCCCGCCGCGCCGGTCTCCGTGCGCCGCAAGGACGTCGAGCGCTCCCGTACCGTCCTCACCTTCGACACCCTCCTGCGGATGCAGGCCGCCACCTCCGCCGACGCCACCGCCCGCCCGGCCCCCGGAGCGCTCGCCCCGGCCGCCGCGCACCCGGTCGACCCGGCGGCGGAGGAGGTCGAACTGCCGCCCGCCCGGCCCCTGGAGACCGACGTCCGCACCGCGCTGCGCGACCGCCGCTCCAGCTTCGGCCGGTTCGACGCCCAGCAGCCGGTCACCCGGCCCCAGTTGGCGGCCTGCCTCGCCGCCGCGGCGGCCGGATCGCGGCTCGGCGGGGACACCGGTGACGTACGGCTGGCGAAGCTGTACGTGTTCGTCAGCCATGTGGAGGGGGTGGAGCCGGGGTCGTACGCCTACGACCCCGAGCGGGGCAGCCTGCGGCGGGTGAAGGAGGGGCGGCCGGGGGAGTTCCTCCAGCGGAACTACTTCCTGGCCAACTACAACCTGGAGCAGGCCGGGGCCGTCCTGGTGCCGACCGTCCGGACCACCGCCGTGCTGGACGCCGTGGGGGACCGGGGATACCGCCTGGTCAACGCCACCATCGGGGCCGTCGCCCAGTCCCTCTACACCGCCGCGTCCGCCGTCGACCTGGGCTGCGGGGTGGCCCTCGGCTTCGACAACATCTCCTACATCGAGGAGCTGGGACTCGACGGGACGGGCGAGGCGCCGCTGCTCATCATGATGATCGGCAACGAACGGCCCGCGCCGGCCGACTTCCGCTACGAGATCGCCTGAGCGGGGGAGCGGACATGAGTTTCGAGACGAACCCCTCGGGCCTGCGGCCCGCCTTCATGGTCCGGGTCGCCGGGCTGCCGGTCGAGAGCGTGCACGCGCTGCGCTGCCCGGACAGCCGCCGCTGGGCCGACGAAGTCCTGGACGAGTCGGCGCAGTTGACGCTGGTCGCGGAGAAGGCCGGGGACCGGCTCCACGACCTGATCGGCGGCAGCGACGACGAACCGCTCCGCCGCGCCCTGCTCAAGCTGCGCCGGGACATCTTCAACAACCGGCTGCCCGCCGCCGACGCGGCCGACGCCCTGCTCACCCGGGTCCGCGCCCTGGACCCCGCCGCGGCCGCCACCCTCACCGACTGGCTGACCGGCCGCCGCGCCCTGGACGAGCGGCGCGGGGAGGGGGCCGCGCTGCTGGCCGCCGAGACCGGCCGCAGCCGCGCGGCGCTGCGTGGGCTGGCCGGCCACGAGCGGCTGCGCCGGGCCCTGCTGCTCGCCTCCCCGGCCCTGGACGCCCAGCTGGACGCGTACCGGCGGACGGCCCCGGCGGACGGCGACCGGCCCGGCAAGAAGCAGCGCAAGATCGAGCGCTCGCTGCTGAGCTACGTGTACCGGACCGCGTGCAAGACGAGCCCCTTCTCCACCTTCACCGGCGTCGCGCTCGGCTCGCTCACCGGATCCGACGGGCTGCGGCTGCGGGTGGACGAGGAGTGGCGGGCGCAGGCCCGGCTCAACGTCGTGGCGCTCGGCCGCCTCGCCGACGCCGTGATCGCGGACCCGGCCCGCCGCGCCGATCTGCCGGTCGCCCCCGCCTCCGGGTGGGGCCGCGACGACGACCGGGTGCGGTACGTGCGGCGGTGGGTGACGGCGGGCGACGACGACACGGCCGTCACGTTCGACGCGGTGAAGGACCGGCTGTTCTTCCTGCGCCGCAGCGGCACCCTGGACCGGCTGCTCGGCCTCTTCGAGGAGCGGCGGGGGAGCGTGCTGCGGTACGGCGAGCTGGTCGAGTGGCTGGCCCGGGACCAGGGGGCCGCCCGCGAGGAGTGCGAGCAGTACCTCGGGGCGCTGCTGGACGTGGGCATGGTCCAGGTGCCGTGCCTGCGGACCGAGGTGCACGACACCGACCCGCTGCGGGCGTTCCAGGGGGCGCTGGGGGGGCTGGAGCGCCCGTGGGCCGACCGGCTGGCGGACCGGCTGGAGGGGCCCGCCCGGTGCGTCGAGTGGTTCGCGGACGCCTCGCCGGAGGAGCGGCGCGTGCTGCTGGACACCCTGCGGGCCCAACTGCGGGCGGTCCAGGAGGAGGAGCTGGGCGCGGAGCGGGCGAAGGTGCCGCAGACGCTGCTGTACGAGGACGCGGCGGCGGGCGGCCGGGGGCCGGTGGCCGGCGTTCCGGGAAGTGCCGCGGGCAGCTCGGGCGCTTCGGGCGCCGCGGACGGACCGGGAGGCGCTGTCGGTGGCTTGGACGGACCGAGCGGCTCGGGCGGCTCGGGCACACCGGGCGCAACGGACGGCTCGGGCGCACCGGACGGCTCGGGCGCGCCGGGAGGTGGCTCGGGTGCTGCGGGCGGCTCCCCGGCGGGTGTGCGGACGGAGCTGGATCCCGCCGCCTGGGCCGAGCTGGCCGCCCGGCCGCTGGCCGCCGTCGAGCGGGTGCTGCCCGCCTTCGACCTCACCCTGCCGCAGCGCATCACCTTCGAGGGGTTCTTCCTCGCGCGGTACGGGCACGGGGGCCGGTGCGACGACCTGCTGAAGCTGGTCCACGACTTCCACGAGGACTTCTTCGACCAGTACATGACGTTCACCGCCACCCGCACCCCGTACGACGCCGACGGCACCTACGTCCCCGAGATCAACTGGCTGGGCCTGGAACGGCTGCGCGCCCTCGACACCGCCCGGCGCACCTTCACCGCCCGGATGACCGCCCTGTCGGAGGCGGCCGGGCCGGAGGCGGCCGAGGTGCGGGTGGACGACGGATTCCTCGCCGAGGTCGCCGGGCAACTGGAGGGACTGGCACCGGACTTCGCGCCGATGAGCCACCACCTCCAGATCGCCGACCGCCCCGGCGACCCGCTCGTGGTCCTCAACCGGTCCTACGGAGGGGTCTCGTTCCCCTTCAGCCGGTTCACCCAGCTCTTCGACGGGCTCGACGAGCGGCTCCTGGCCGGCGCGGAGACCCTGGTGCCCGAGGGCGCCGTCCTGGCCGAGGTCACCGGCGGCCCGGTCACCAGCAACCTCAACCTGCACGGCAGGCTCGTCCCGTACGAGATCGTCTGCCCGGGCGAACGCGGCACGCTGGAAGCCGAGTTCAGGATCACCCTGGACGACCTCTTCCTGGTCCACGACCCCGAGGACGGCCGGCTGGTCCTGCGCTCGGCCCGGCTGGGCCGCGAGGTGATCCCCGTCTACCTCGGCTACCTGGTCCCCCTCGCCCTCCCCGAACTGCCCCGCACCCTGCTCCTCCTCTCCCCGACCTCCATGGCCCCGCTCAACGTCTGGGGCGGGGTCCCCGAGGGCGCGCCGGACGCGGGCGGGATCACCACCCGGCCCCGGGTCCGGCACGGCTCGCTGGTCCTCAGCCGGCGCAGCTGGAGCGCCCCGGCCACCGCCCTGCCGCTGCACCGGGCCGGGGTGCCGGAGGACGGCTGGTTCCTGGACTGGCACGCCTTCCGGCGCGGACACGGCCTGCCCGACCGGGTCTTCGCCACCGTCTCCGACACCGGGGCCCGGGGCGCGACCGGGGCCAAGCCGCAGTACCTGGACTTCGACAGCCCGCTCTCCCTGGCGGCCTTCGAGGCCCTGATCAGGACCCCGGAGGCCCGGGTGGTGTTCCGCGAGGCGCTCCCCGACGAGGACGCCCTGCACACCGTCTCCGGCCACGGCCGCCATGTCGCCGAACTGGCCGTGGAGACGGCCGTACCCGCCCGCAGGAGGACCCCGTGACACTCCCCACCGCCCCCACCGCCACGCCCGACGGCACCACCGGCGCCTGGCAGGCCACCCATGTCTTCTACGCCGCCAACCCCCGCCCCTTCCTCCTGCACTGCGTCCGCCCGCTGGTCGCGGAGCTGGAGGCGGACGGGCTGCTCGCCGGGTACTTCTTCATCAACTACTGGCTGGAGGGCCCCCACGTACGCCTGCGCCTGAAGCCGTCGTCGCCCGGCGCCGAGGCCGAGGTGGCCCGCCGCACCGAGCAGGCCGTGGACGCGTTCCTCGCGGAGCGCCCCGCGCTCTACGAGGTCGACTCCGGGTTCCTCAACGACTTCTACAACACCCTCTTCGAGATCGAGTTCCCCGGCAGCGAGCGCGGCCACTACACGGACGACCAGGGCCGGATGAACCTGCGCCCCAACAACTCCCGCCACCGCGAGCCCTACGAGCCGGAGTTCGGGAAGTACGGCGGCCCGGCCGGGATCGAACTGGCCGAGTGGCACTTCCGCCACTCCAGCGACCTGGTCATCGACGCGCTCGCCACCAAGAACCTCCATCTGCGCACGGTCCTGCTCGGCACCGCGGCCCAGCTGATGATGGTGATGTCGTCGACGTTCCTCCCGGACCGCGACGAACTGACCCAGTACCTGGACAGCTACTACGAGTTCTGGCACCGCGCCTTCCCCGGCACGGGTTTCATCGGCACCGACGAGTACGACCGCAACTACGCCCGTACGGCGGACGGGCTGCGCGACCGGTTCGCCCGCGTCCGGGCCGCCACCGCCCCGCCCGGGAGCCCCCGCTCGCTGCCCGGCTCGCTGGCCGGCTGGGCCGAGCACTGCGCCGAACTCCGGGACCGGGCACGGAAGCTGGCCGTCGACGGGGACCTGGTCTTCCGGTCCTGGGACGGCGAGCGGGACGAGCGGATCACCGACCCGGAGATGGCGCTGCCGCTGCTGCTCTCCCCGTACCTGCACATGACCAACAACCGGCTGCACGTGACGATCCGGGACGAGGCGTATCTCAGCCATGTTCTGGGCCGGGTCCTCAAGGAGTCCGCGTGAGCGCATCCGGGGCACCCGGGGTGTCCGGAGCGCCCGGCGGGCCCGGGGCCGCCACCGGGCTCGCCGCCTACCGGCCCGAGCTGCGCCCCCGCGTCCTGCTCAGCGACCCGCTGCTCGACGGGGCCGCCACGGTCCACCTGATCAAGGACACCGGCAGCGGCAACTCCTTCAAGGTCGGGCCGAAGGAGCACTTCCTGATCGCCCGCATGGACGGGGAGCGCAGCCTCGCGGAGATCGGTGAGGAGTACGCGGGGGAGTACGGGCGGCGGCTCGGCGACGCCCACTGGCAGCAGATCCTCACCATGCTCGGGACCAAGGGGCTGCTGGCCGGAACGCCCGCGCAGGCCGCACCGGTCACCCCGCCCGAGCCGCGCACCCTCCTGCGCGGCACCCTCCCCCTGGTCGCCGACGCCGACGCCACCACCGCCCGCCTCCACCGGGTCCTCGGCTTCCTGCTCACCCCCTGGGCGATGGGGCCGCTGCTGGTGCTGGTGGTGGCCATGGAGGCGCTCGTCATCGCCCGTTCCGGCGAACTGCTCACCGCCGTCGGGGAACTGTTCACCAACCCCGTCCTGCTGACCGGCACCGCGATCCTGCTCTGGGTGAGCACCGCCCTCCACGAACTGGCCCACGGCGTGGTGGCCCGGCACTACGGCGGCCGGGTCGCGGAGATCGGGCTGCGATGGCGGCTCCCGGCCGTGATCATGTACTGCACGGTCGACAACTACCTCTATTTGAAGGGTCGTTGGCCCCGTATCGCCACCGCCCTGGCGGGCGCGGTGATGAACCTCCTCTTCCTGCTCCCCTTCTGCGTGCTGTGGCTCCTCGCCCCGCTCGACGACGCCACGCACGAGGCGATCTCCGCGCTCCTGCTCCTCGGCAGCGTCCAGGCGTTCGCGATGCTCGTGCCGCTGCCCCCGCTCGACGGGTACAAGATCGCCGGTCAGCTCGCCGGGGCCACCGGACTCGCCGCCTCCACCGGCCCCTACCTGCGGCTCGCCCTGCGCCGCGCCCCGGAGGCGGCCGCCTACCCCCGCCGGGCCCGAATCGCCTACCCGGCCTACGCGTTGAGCACGGTGCTGGTTCTCGCCGCTCTGGTCGCGGCGGCCGTCGCTGGCGTCCATCATCTGCTGACGGCCTGATCCCCCTCCGGGCCCCGAAGCCCCCTGTTCCACCCCAAGGAGAGTTCCATGACGTCCACCGCCCCCCGCACCCCGCACGACCCCCCGGTGGAACCGGCCGCCGGGTCCGCCGCCGTCGCGCTGACCGGCGTCCACAAGACGTACGGCACCACCCGGGCCGTCGACGGGGTCTCGCTGACCGTCGAACGCGGGGAGTTCTTCGGGCTGCTCGGGCCCAACGGGGCGGGCAAGACCACGCTCGTGGAGATCATGGAGGGCCAGCGGCGCGCCGACTCCGGGACGGTGGCGGTCCTGGGCGAGAGCCCCTGGCCCCGCAACACCGCCCTGCTGCCCCGGCTCGGCGTGCAGACCCAGACCTCGTCGTTCTTCGTCCGGCTGACCGCCCGCGAGCACCTGGTCACCATGGCCGCCCTCTACCGGTGCGACGCGTCCGCCGCCGAACGGGCCCTCGCCTCCGTCGGCCTCACCGAGCAGGGCTCCACCCGGGTCGACGACCTCTCCGGCGGACAGCGGCAGCGGCTCGCCATCGCCTCCGCCCTGGTCCACGAGCCCGAGCTGATCTTCCTGGACGAGCCGACCGCCGCCCTCGACCCGCAGGCCCGCCGCTCGCTCTGGCAGGTGCTCCGGGACCTCAAGGGCGCGGGCCGCACCATCGTCTACACCACCCACCACCTGGACGAGGCCGAGGCGCTCTGCGACCGGGTGGCGATCATGGTCGACGGCAAGGTCGCCGCGCTCGACAGCCCCGGCCGGCTCATCGCCGCCTCCAGCCCCACCACCCGGCTGCTCGTCCCGGCCGACCGGCTCAGCGTGGAGCGGGCCCGGGCCATCCCGGGCGTGGACCGGGTCACCGTGGAGGGCGGCTCGGTCGTCCTGGAGACCCTCACCTCGGGCCCGGTGCTCGCGGCCGTGGACGGGATCGCGGGACTCCAGGGCGTACAGACCAGGACGGCGAGCCTGGAGGACGTCTACCTGTCGCTGACCGGCGCCGAGGCGCCCGGGCAGCAGCAGCCGCAGGCCTAGCCCTCCCGCCCCGCCGGCGCCCCCGGCCCACCTGCTGACGCCCCCTCGCGAACCACCGATACGGAGACACCCCCATGAGCGCCTACACCGCGCTGAGCCAGGCCGGATACCGGGCCTACACCCGCGACCGCACCACCCTCTTCTTCACCTTCGCCTTCCCGCTGATCTTCCTGGTCGTCTTCGGGCTGATCTTCCACGGCCAGACCGTCGAGGAGAGCGGCAAGCCCTACATCAACTACATCGCGCCCGGCGTCCTCTCCTGGGGCGTCGGCAACGCCGCCGTCTTCGGCGTCGGCTTCGTCCTCATGCAGTGGCGGCGCGACGACATCCTCCGGCTGATCCGGATGACGCCCACACCCGTCTCCGCCGTCCTCGCCTCGCGCTACGTGCTGGCGCTCGGCATCGGGGCCGTCCAGGCGGTGCTCTTCGTCGCCGTGGCCCTGCTGCCCTCCTTCGGGCTCCAGCTGGACGGCCGCTGGCCGCTCGCCGTGCCCGTCCTGGTGCTCGGCATCACCGCGTTCCTCGCGCTCGGCGTCATCGTCGGCAGCTACGCGAAGACCCCGGAGGCGGTCGCCGCGATCGCCAACTGCCTGATGATTCCCATGGCGTTCCTCTCCGGTTCGTTCTTCCCGCTCGACGCCATGCCCGGCTGGATGCAGAGCCTCTCCCGGGTCCTGCCGCTGCGCTACCTCAACGACGGGGTCTCCGGCGCGCTGACCGGCGGCGGCACCCTGTCGGACATCGGCGTCGCCTGCGCGGTGCTCGCCGGATTCGCCCTCGTCCTCGGCGCGGTGGCGCTGAAGACCTTCCGCTGGAGCGACAAGTCATGACGACGGTCACCGCCACGACCCCGCTGGACCGGGCGCGCGTCCGGCTCCAGGACGCCCTGGCCGCCCGCCACGCCCGCACGGGCTCCGGCAGCGGCCTGCCCGCGCCGTACGTCGTCCCGCTCGGGGCCGCCGACACCCTCGGCTTCGGCCACCCGGACCCGTACGCCGACACCCGCCCGGCCGCCAACGTCCAGCTCACCTCCCGGGCCGTGCTGATCGGCCCCTGGGGCGGCGGGCCCTCGGACGCCGCGTGCGGGCAGTGCCTGGCGATGCGGTGGCAGCGGCTGCGCAGCCGGTCGGAGCGGGAGGCGCTGGAGCTGGGCCACGAGCCGCGGGGCGCGGAGCGGTGGCCGGTGCTCACGGAGTACGCGGTGGACGCGGTCTGGGCGGCGTACGGCGCGGTGCTGCGGGGCGCGGCCGGGGGAAGCGGCCCCGGTGGGCCCGACGGCCGGGTCTCCCACCCCGACGCCACCCCCGCCGACCGGGCGCTCCCGCAGGTCACCCGCATCGACCTGGTCACCCTCGCCACGGCCACCTTCCCGCTGCTCCCCGAACCCCTCTGCCCCGCCTGCGTCTCCGAGGTCCCCGACACGGCGCAGGCCGCCCGGATGGCGCTCGCCGCCACCCCCAAGCCGGCCCCCGGCACCTACCGCGTCCGCACCCTCGACTCCTACCCCCTGCCGACCGCCGCGCTCGCCAACCCCGTCTGCGGGGCGCTCGGTTCGGACATCTGGATCAACCCCGCCTCCACCACCACCGCACCCGTCGCCGGATCCCACTTCGTGCGCGGCTACGCGGGCCTCAACGACGTCACCTGGAGCGGCCAGGCCAACCGGTACGCCACCAGCCGCACCCTCGCCTACCTGGAGGGCCTGGAGCGGTACGCGGGCACCCACCGCAGGCGCGGCACCTCCCCGGTCACCGAGAGCCACACCGTCCTCGCCGCGCAGCCCGGCACCCGGGTCCTGAACCCCGCCGACTGCGGTCTCTACGCCCCCGAGACCTACGCCTCCGACCGCCTGGTCAGCCCCTTCGACCCGGACCGGGCCATCCCCTGGGTCTGGGCCCACTCCCTGCGCGACGACGCCCCGATCCTGGTCCCGGCCCGGCTCGCCCACTACAGCGCCGGGGTCGACGCCGACAACTTCGTCTTCGAGTGCTCCAACGGCTGCGCCACCGGCGGGAGTCTGGAGGAGGCGATCCTCTTCGGCCTCCTCGAACTGGTCGAGCGGGACGCCTTCCTCCTCGCCTGGTACGGCCGCGCCCGCCTCGCCGCCATCGACCTCGCCACGGCCACCACGCCCGCCGTCCGCTCGATGCTCGACCGGGCCGCCCTGCACGGCTACGACGTGCACGCCTTCGATACGCGGATGGACCTGGCCGCCCCCGTCGTCACCGCCCTCGCGGTCCGGCGCGACGGCGGCCCCGGCACGCTCTCCTTCAGCGCGGCGGCGGGCTTCGACCCGGCCGAGACGGTGGAGTCGGCTCTCTCCGAAGTCCTCACCTACATCCCGCACCTGCCCTACCAGGTGACCGAGCGCCGCACCGAACTGGAGGCGATGGAGCGGGACTTCACCAAGGTGCTGCACCTCAAGGACCACGCCCAGCTCTACGGGCTGCCGTCGATGGCCCGGCACGCGGCGGAGTACCTGGAGCCCGTCGCCGTACTCCCGCTGGAGGAGGCGTTCGCCGACTGGGAGCCGCTGCGCCCGCGCACCGGCGACCTGCTGGACGATCTGCGGTGTCTGCGCGACCAGCTGACGGCGGCCGGGTACGACGTCATCGCCGTCGACCAGACCACCCCCGAGCAGCGCCGGATGGGCCTGCACACCGTCTCCGCCATCGTCCCGGGCCTGCTCCCGCTCGACTTCGGCTGGAGCAGGCAGCGGGCGCTGCGCATGCCCCGGCTGCGGACCGCGCTGCGGGCGGCCGGGCGGCGGGCCGACGACCTGCCGGAGGCGGAGATCAAGGCCGCCCCGCACCCGTTCCCATGACCGCACCCGCGCCCCGGACCGGGCCCGCGCCGCACCACGTACGGCAGCCCCCTCCGACCGACGGAGGGGGCTGGCGTGCGCGCGCCGGGAAGAGGGTGTCAGGCGCTGCAGGAGGTGGTGCTGGTGGTGCTGGAGCAGGTGGAGGTCGAGGAGCAGGACGTGGAACCGGCCAGCACGACCTCGGACGCGTCGGAGTAGTCCGAGATCTCGAAGGTCTCCGACTCCAGCTCCAGGATCTCGTCGGCGAGGGTGGTCAGCTCGGTCTTGGGGGCCATGGTGTTCTCCCTGGTCTCGTGGGGACCGGCCGGCCACTCCGGCCCGGTGTCCCCGTCCTGGACCCATTGGAGCGGCGGCCGCTGTCAGATCGGCCGCGCTTTCGCTGTCACTTCGCTGGCACCCGGTGACAGCGGGACGGCAGGGCCCCTGACAGCCCGACGGATCAAGCTCGTTGAGCAGAGATGAGGTGCGAAGTGGTCGCAGCGGCGAGAACGGCGAAGGACACGGACGGCGCGAACGGCGAGGGGCGTGCGGGCGCGGGCGGCGACGGGCGCGCGGGTCCGGGAGGCATGCCTCCGCCGCGCCCCCTGCTCCACGCCGCCCTGGCGCTCTACCTCGACCTGCACGCCCACCCCGAACTCTCCGGCCACGAGCACCGCACCGCCGGCCTCCTCGCCGCCCGGCTGGCCGAACTCGGTCTCACGGTCACCAGGGCCGTCGGCGGCGGCCACGGCCTCGTCGGCGTCCTGCGCAACGGCCCCGGCCCCACCCTGCTCCTGCGCACCGAACTCGACGCGCTCCCCGTCACCGAGGCCACCGGCCTGCCGTACGCGAGCACCACCCCCGGGGTCATGCACGCCTGCGGCCACGACCTGCACATCGCGGCCCTCACCGGGGCGGTGGCCCTCCTCGCCGCCGACCGGGAGAGCTGGCGCGGCACCCTGCTCGTGGTGGGCCAGCCCGCCGAGGAGACGCTGAGCGGGGCCCGGTCGATGCTGGTGGAAGGGCGGCTGTACGAGCGGTTCGGCACCCCGGACGCGGCCCTCGCCCAGCACACCGCCCCGCTCCCCGCCGGGACCGTCGCCCACGCTCCGGCCGGGGCGCCCCTGATGGCGGGCAGCATCGCGGCCGACGTCACCCTCTACGGCCGGGGCGGCCACGCGGCGACCCCGCACCTCACCGTCGACCCGGTCCTGATGGCCGCCGCCACCGTGCTCGGGCTCCAGCCGGTGGTGGCCCACGCGACCGCCCCCGCCGAGCACGCCGTGCTGACCGTGGGCTCGGTGCAGGCGGGCGAGCGCGGGAACGTCACGCCCGAGACCGCCGAACTCTCCCTCACGGCCAGGGCGTTCACCGACTCCGCCCTCGACCGCCTGCTGGCCGCGGCGACACGCGTCGTACGGGGCCAGGCCGCCGCCGCGGGCGCCCCGCGCGACCCGGACCTCACGGTGACCGTCCGCTCGCCCGCCCTGCACCCCGACCCGGCGCTCACGGCGGCGGTCCGCCGCGCCCACGAGGAGGCGTTCGGCGCGGACCGGGTCCTGGACACCGCCCCCGCGACGGCCACCGAGGACTTCCCGCACTTCGCGGCGGGCGGGGTGGCGACGGCGTACTGGCTGCTCGGCACCACCGGCGTACGGGAGTGGCGCGCGGCCCGCTCCGGGGGCGCCCCCGTGGAACCGAACCACGCCCCCGGCTTCGCCCCCGACGTCCGGACGGCGCTCCCGGCGGGCATCACGGCGCTGGCGACCGCCGCCCGGCAGGTGCTGGCCCCGGGACCGGACGGCGGCGGGGAGGACCCGTGGAGCCCCGTAGCCCACGGTCACGTCCGGGAGGCGGGCTCATGACGCCCGCGCGGGGCGGGGTCGCCGCTGTCGTCCTCGTACGCCGGGACCGGGCCGCCCCGACCGGCTGGACCACCGTCGTACGGCTCCTGGGGCTGCTCCCCGGCCACTGGTCCTGCCACTCGGAGGTGGGCCAGGACCGGGTGGTGCTGCGGGTCGAGCTGGCGGGGGCGACGGACGCCCCGGCGGTGCGGCGGGCGGTCTCCTGCGTCCTGGCGGACACGGCACTGCGGGGGTGGACGGAGGAGTTCTGACGGCGCCGCTCCGAGGGCCGTCGGACCCACTCCCGTAACAGGACCTGCCCCGGCAGCGGCCCCGCTCCCGTGCAGGACCTGCCCCGGCAGCGGACCCGCTCCCGTGCAGGACCTGCCCCGGCAGCGGACCCATTCCCGTAAGGACCTGCCCCCGCAGAGCACCCGACCCCGTAAGGACCCGCCCCCGCAGAGCACCCGCCCCGGTAGCAGGCCCCCGTGATCGGGCCCCGTACCGGACGCGTCAGATCCAGCCCCGCTCCCGGGCGAGCAGCGCGGCCTGGGCGCGGCTGGCGGCGCCCAGGGTCTGCATCAGCTCGGCGACATGGCGGCGGTAGGTCCGCACCGACACGCCCAGCTCCCGGGCCCCGGCCTCGTCCTTGCCGACCGTGCACATCGCCACCAGGACCCGCCGCTCCATGGCGGAGAGCCCGTCGCGCGCCGGCCCGCCCCCGCCGTCGGCCGTGGGCAGCTCGTGGGCCTGGTCCCAGATCCGTTCGAAGAGCGCGATGATGTTGGAGACGAGACCGCTGCGGTGGGCCAGCAGCGCGCCCCGGGAGGTGTCGCGGGGGTCCAGCGGGACGAGGGCGGCCCGGCGGTCGTAGACGAGGAGCCGTTCGGTGGTGTCGGCGGTGACCCGGATGCACGCCCCGTGCTCGGACAGCTCCCGCAGATAGGCGGCGGTGGGCGGGTCCTGGAGGGCGACGGCGGAGACGACGTTGCGGATCTTGACCCCCCGTCTCAGACAGCGCAGGTCCAGCGGTCTGGAGCGGGCGATGTTCTCCGGGGAGAGCCGGGTGTACGGCTCCACGGAGAGGATCTCGTCCCGGGCGAAGAAGGCGAGGTCGTCGATCCGGTTGCGGATCTGGGCCAGCCCCTCCAGCTGCTCGATGCCCTGCGGAGGCGGTGTGCGGGCCCCCTGCTCCGCGCGTAGACCATCAATGACGTGCCGCGACCTGGTGACGCGCTGCAGCTCCTGGTGGAGTGCGTGGAGCCGCAGGTCGATCAGACGGGAGAGGGCGGTCTCGGGGTCCTCGGGGGCGATCCGGCGGCCGTCGTCCTCCACGCGCAGCAGCCCCAGCTCCCGCAGCCGGTCGATCCGGACGCGGGCCTGGCCGGGCTCGGTGTGCAGGAGGAGGTGGAGGTCGTCGGCGGCGGTGGAGGGGTTGCGCAGGAAGTGGCGGTAGATCTCCTCCTCGGCGCCGGAGACTCCGAAAACCGCCATCTCGTTCTCGCCCACGTACGCCCCCGATACCCGATACCTGGTGTCCGCTTGAGTCCGTGCACCGCGGGGGATCGCCCTGCGGTTGCCGGTCGCCGCCCGCTGTGGCGGCCGGTGGAACTGTTCGTGCGCCGGTGGATCCTTCGGAAACCGTTCGTGCCATGGTCGGCCACAGACTAGACGCTGGGATCACTCCTGTGAGGACCCCGGACGGAACTGTGTGCCGTACGGAGATGAACGGTGGGCGACTGGCGACGAGCGGTGCTGGTGGAGCGACGGACGGACGGGGAGGGGTACCGCGGGTACCCGAGAGGGGCGGCCTTCCGGACGGCGTGAACCGGTCATGGACGGACGCCCCGCACCCGACACCCGTAGAGACTCCCCACGCCTCCGCCCCGGTATGCGTCCTGGACGACGCCCCGCCACCCGCCGCCCCCGCCGGGGACCACCGCCCGCGCGGGCCCGCATACCGGCCACCCTCCGGCTTGCGGGAGCGACTGTCACCACCGGGTCGTAGTCTGGAACCCCCGGCTCGTCCCACGTGTCGGGCTCTTCGCGTTGCCCCCCGGCCGCGGCAGCCGGCTGCCGCGGCCCCACCCGAACACCTCGTGCACACCTGAACACCTCAAGACCCGGACGGATGCCCCTATGAGCCTGCACGGTCTGCTGGATGTCGTCGTGACGGACCCGGCGATCGCCGAGGCGGTCAAGGCCGCCGCCGACGGCCACCGTACGCATGTCGACCTGGTGGGTCCGCCCGGCGCCCGGCCCTTCGCCGTGGCCGCGCTGGCCCGGCAGACCGGCCGGACCGTGCTGGCCGTCACCGCGACCGGCCGGGAGGCCGAGGACCTGGCCGCCGCCCTGCGGACGCTGCTGCCGCCGGACACGGTGGCGGAGTTCCCGTCCTGGGAGACCCTGCCGCACGAGCGCCTCTCGCCGCGCTCGGACACCGTGGGCCGCCGCCTCGCCGTGCTGCGCAGGCTGGCGCACCCGCGCGAGGACGACCCGGAGACGGGCCCGGTCTCCGTCGTCGTGGCGCCGATCCGTTCCGTACTGCAACCGCAGGTCAAGGGGCTGGGGGAGCTGGAGCCGGTCTCGCTGACCAGCGGGCAGAGCGCGGACCTGGGCGAGGTGGTGGAGGCGCTGGCGGCCGCCGCGTACTCCCGGGTGGAGCTGGTGGAGAAGCGGGGCGAGTTCGCCGTACGGGGCGGGATCCTGGACGTCTTCCCGCCGACCGAGGAGCACCCCCTTCGGGTGGAGTTCTGGGGCGACGACGTGGAGGAGATCCGGTACTTCAAGATCGCCGACCAGCGGTCCCTGGAAGTCGCCGCGCACGGACTGTGGGCGCCCCCCTGCCGTGAGCTGCTGCTGACCGACGGAGTACGGGAGCGGGCCGCCGCCCTCGCCGAGGAGCACCCGGAGCTGGGCGAGCTGCTCGGCAAGATCGCGGAGGGCATCGCGGTCGAGGGCATGGAGTCGCTGGCCCCGGTGCTGGTGGACGACATGGAGCTGCTGCTCGACGTGCTGCCGAAGGGCGCGATGGCGCTGGTCTGCGACCCGGAGCGGGTGCGGACGCGGGCGGCGGACCTGGTGGCGACGAGCCAGGAGTTCCTGACGGCGTCGTGGGCGGCGAGCGCGGGCGGGGGCGAGGCCCCGATCGACGTGGGCGCGGCCTCGCTGCGGAGCATCGCGGACGTCCGGGACCGGGCCCGTGAGCTGGGGATGATGTGGTGGTCGACCTCCCCGTTCGCGGCGGAGGACGCCGACCTGGACGAGGACACCCTCAAGCTGTCGATGCACGCCCCCGAGGCGTACCGGGGCGACACCGCCCGCGCCCTGGCCGACACCAAGGGGTGGCTGGCCGAGGGCTGGCGCACGGTGTACGTGACGGAGGGCCAGGGGCTCGCCTCCCGTACGGTCGAGGTGCTCGGCGGCGAGGGCATCGCGGCCCGCTTCGTCCCGGACCTGGCCGAGATCGCCCCGTCCGTCGTCCACGTCTCCTGCGGCGCGCTCGACCAGGGTTTCGTGGACCCGGCTCTGAAGCTGGCGGTGCTCACCGAGACCGACCTGACCGGCCAGCGCACGGCCACCAAGGACCTCGGCCGGATGCCGGCCCGGCGCCGGAAGACGATCGACCCGCTGACGCTGGAGGCGGGCGACTACATCGTCCACGAGCAGCACGGCGTGGGCCGGTACGTGGAGATGGTGCAGCGCACGGTCCAGGGCGCGACCCGCGAATACCTGCTGGTCGAGTACGCCCCCGCCAAGCGCGGCCAGCCCGGCGACCGGCTCTACATCCCGACCGACCAGCTGGAGCAGGTCACCAAGTACGTCGGCGGCGAGGCCCCGACCCTGCACCGGCTCGGCGGCGCCGACTGGACGAAGACCAAGCAGCGGGCGAAGAAGGCGGTCAAGGAGATCGCCGCCGACCTGATCAAGCTGTACTCGGCCCGGATGGCGGCCCCCGGCCACTCCTTCGCCCCCGACACCCCGTGGCAGCGGGAGCTGGAGGACGCGTTCCCGTACGCGGAGACGCCCGACCAGCTCTCCACCATCGCCGAGGTCAAGGAGGACATGGAGAAGACGGTCCCGATGGACCGGCTGATCTGCGGTGACGTCGGCTACGGCAAGACGGAGATCGCGGTGCGGGCCGCGTTCAAGGCGGTCCAGGACGGCAAGCAGGTGGCGGTGCTCGTCCCCACCACGCTCCTGGTCCAGCAGCACTACGGCACGTTCACCGAGCGCTACTCCCAATTCCCGGTCAACGTCCGCGCGCTGAGCCGCTTCCAGTCCGAAACGGAATCAAAAGCGACCCTCGAAGGCCTGCGGGACGGCTCGGTCGACCTGGTCATCGGCACGCACCGCCTCTTCTCCTCCGAGACGAAGTTCAAGGACCTCGGCCTGGTCATCGTGGACGAGGAGCAGCGGTTCGGCGTCGAGCACAAGGAGCAGCTGAAGAAGCTCCGCGCCAACGTGGACGTCCTCACCATGTCCGCGACGCCCATCCCCCGTACGCTCGAAATGGCGGTCACCGGCATCCGCGAGATGTCCACGATCACCACCCCGCCGGAGGAGCGCCACCCGGTGCTCACCTTCGTCGGCCCGTACGAGGAGAAGCAGATCGGCGCGGCGATCCGCCGTGAACTCCTGCGCGAGGGCCAGGCGTTCTACATCCACAACCGGGTCGAGTCGATCGACCGGGCCGCCGCCCGGCTGCGCGAGATCGTCCCCGAGGCGCGGATCGCGACGGCCCACGGGCAGATGTCCGAACAGGCCCTGGAACAGGTGGTGGTGGACTTCTGGGAGAAGAAGTTCGACGTCCTGGTCTCCACGACGATCGTCGAGTCCGGCATCGACATCTCCAACGCCAACACCCTGATCGTGGAGCGCGGCGACAACTTCGGTCTCTCCCAGCTCCACCAGCTGCGCGGCCGGGTGGGCCGAGGCCGGGACCGGGGCTATGCCTACTTCCTCTACCCGCCCGAGAAGCCCCTGACGGAGACCGCCCACGAGCGCCTGGCGACGATCGCCCAGCACACGGAGATGGGCGCGGGCATGTACGTGGCGATGAAGGACCTGGAGATCCGGGGCGCGGGCAACCTGCTGGGCGGCGAGCAGTCCGGCCACATCGCGGGCGTCGGCTTCGACCTGTACATCCGCATGGTGGGCGAGGCAGTCGCCGACTACCGGGCCCAGATGGACGGCTCGGTCGAGGAGGAGCCCCCGCTGGAGGTCAAGATCGAGCTCCCGGTCGACGCGCACGTCCCGCACGACTACGCCCCCGGCGAGCGCCTCCGCCTCCAGGCGTACCGCGCGATCGCCCAGGCCACCTCGGAGGACGACATCCGAGCGGTCCGCGAGGAACTCACCGACCGCTACGGCCCGTTGCCCGAACCGGTCGAGAACCTCCTCCTGGTCGCCGGCCTCCGCATGCTGGCCCGCGCCTGCGGAGTGGGCGAGATCGTCCTCCAGGGCTCCAACATCCGCTTCGCCCCCGTGGAGCTGCGCGAGTCCCAGGAACTCCGCCTCAAGCGCCTCCACCCCAAGACGGTCATCAAGCCCGCCGCCCACCAGATCCTGGTCCCGCGCCCGACCACGGGCAGGATCGGCGGCAAGCCGGTGGTGGGCCGCGAACTGCTGTCGTGGACGGGCGAGTTCCTGGCGACGATCCTGGGGTCGTAGGGCCGGTGGAGTTCCGGTCCACCGCGCCCCGCCGGGCTGAACCGGCGGGGTGCGGTGCGTTTCCGTCTCCGTCGCTAGGGCACTGCGGGCCGCTTGAACGCGGCCCAGACCGTTTTGCCCACGGTGTGGTCGTCGATGCCGAAGTCCGAGGCGAGTTCACTGACGAGGAACAGGCCGCGCCCGGAGCAACTGCTCTCGTCGGCATCCTGGACAACCGGTCGGCCGTCACCGCTGTCGCGGACCTCCAGCCGCACGAAGTCGTCAGTCAGTTCGAGCCGAACGGCGAATTCCCGTCTCGGTGGGGCGCCGTGGAGCAGGGCGTTGGTGGCCGGCTCGGAGACGCAGAGCTGTATGTCATCGATCAGGGCGGTGAGCTGCCACCCGGTGAGGGCGTTGGCGACGAATTCCCGGGAGGCGTGGACGGAGGGGCGCCGTCGAGGAAAGAGCCGTAACTGAGAGAGACACGGTGGTTCACCGCCTTGCTCGTGGATGACAACGAGAGGGCCGTACTGCTATTCGCGAAAGCAGGCAAGGTGCTCTCTGGGGTGTTCGACGGAGTCGCCTACCGTGTGCAGCGGCGTGGTCCGAACGGTGAAGGAGGAGCCATGGGTGAGGGCGAGATGGTCAGTGCGTCCGCTCGCTACCTGGCGCCGTCCGCCCCAGGCGATGCCTGGGGCGCCGAGGCGGCGGCGGCAGGACGGCGGGGTACACAGAAGGTGGTGCGCGCCGGTGAAGTGGCCGCCCCGGACCGGGTGGCCGACCTGCTCGGAGTGGAGCGGGGCGGGCAGGTCGTCGAGCGGTGCCGGATCATGTATCTCGACGGTGAGCCCTGCGAGTTGACCGACACCTACTACCCCGTGGGCATCGCCCGGGGCACAGGGCTGGCGGGCACGGCGAAGATCCGTGGCGGAGCCGTCCGGCTGCTCGCGGAACTCGGTCACGTCGGCACCCTGGCGCAGGAGGACGTGGTGGCCCGCACGCCGTCCGGGAGCGAGCGGGCGGCCCTGTCGCTGAAGGACGGCGAGCCGGTCCTCGAACTGACCCGGCTCACCCTGGACGCGGCCGGCCGGCCGATCCAGGCCGACGTGATGGTGATGCCTTCCCGGGGCCAGAGACTGCGGTACGAGATCAGGATCGGATGACGGTGCGCGGACCCGAGACGGAAGAGGCGGACGGCCGCCCGCTGCACGAGCGGATCGCGGCCGATCTGCGGGACGACATCATGTCCGGGGAACTGGCTCCGGGGGACAGTCTTCCCTCCACCGCACAGCTGAAGGAGAGGTTCGGCGCGGCGAACGCCACGGTCCAGAAGGCTGTGCAGCGCCTCAAGAGCGAGCAGTTGGTGGTCGGACGGGCAGGCTCTTCGGTGACCGTACGCGAACACCGCCAGCGCACGATACGGCCCGCCGCGTACATGGCGCCGTCACCATCGGGCGAGCCCTACCGCTGGCTGACCGAGGCGGCGAACTCCGGCGCCCGTGCCCGCAGCACACTGCTGGACGTCACCGAGGCAGTCCCTCCGGCGGATGTGGCCGACGCGCTCGGGCTCCGGCCGGGCGGTACGGCCATCCTCCGTCGCCAACTGCTGTCGATCGACGACGAGCCCGCCGAACTCGTGTCGTCCTACTACCCGCTGGACATCGCCGAAGGTACGGCCATCACCGAGCGCCGCCGGATCCCGGGAGGCACGCCCACCCTCCTGGCCTCCCTGGGCCACCCGCCCCGGCTCAGCGTGGACCGGGTCTCGGCGCGTGTCGCCACCCAGGAGCAGTACAGCCTCCTCCGCCTCCCCGGCGACCTGCCGGTCCTGCGCACCCTGCGCGTGGTGTTCAGCGACCACGACCGGCCCATCGAGGCCACGGTGATGGTCAAGGCGGGGCATCTGTACGAGGTGCAGTACGAGTTCACCCCGGGGTGACCAGCACCCTCACGGATCCGCCGGCCGGAGGTGTCGGTACGGGCCGGCGGAGTGTCCGAAGGCTGAAGGCGAAGCGGCGAACGGGACAACGGGCCCGAGCCTTCCTGACCCTGGGTCCATCCGGCCCGTTCGCCGGTGGGCTGCCGGAGGGGGTCACCCCTCCGCGGCGGTCTCCCGGATCAGCGGTTCGAACTCCCGCCGTACGTAGACGTCGAACGGGGCCGACAGGGCGCCGTCGATCACCCGCCGCACCCGGTGCCGCGCCGCGAGTTCCTTGATCGTGGCGCGGGAGTCCGGACCCACACCCCCGCCGATGATCAGCACCCCGAACTCCTCGGTCTCCAGCAGCTTCCGGGTCTCCTCGTCGGTGCTCACCCCCTCCGCGTCGAAACCGTCCTCGCGCAGCGTGGCCAGCACAGCTGCCACCCTGGCGGGCGTCCTTCCCAGCACCAGCGTCCTCATGGCCGTTCCTTCCGGGGGTACGTCCCAACACGTCGACAGGGGCACCCCGACCCTAGAAGCTCAACCCGACTTGAGGTCAACCATAGGATTCGCGTGTCCGGTTCTCGCCCCCGTCAGGACGGCTTCTCGTGCTCCCTCCCCGTACGCCCCGGGCCCTGGCCCTGTCCGCCCTCGGCGCCCTCGCCGCGCTCGCCCTGGCCGGGTGCGGGCCCGACGGGCGTGCGGGCGGGAGCGGTGGCGGGGAGTCCGTCGACGGGTTCGGGGTCAGCCCGCTGGGGAATCCCGACGGTACGGGGCCGGGGCTCGCGCCCATCGTGTCGGAGGGGGAGCGGGCCGCCGCGCGGGCGGTCATCGAGAAGGTCGCCACCAAGGGGCGCGGCCCGAAGACCGGGTACGGGCGGAGCAGGTTCGGCCCGGCGTGGAAGGACGAGGTCGACGGGGTCCCGTACGCCCAGAACGGCTGCGACACCCGCAACGACCTCCTCGCCCGCGACGGCCGGGACATCGAGCACCGCTCGGGCTCCCGCTGCGTTGTCGTCGCGATGAAGCTCAAGGACCCCTACACGGGCGAGTCCATCGACTGGCGCAAACGGCGGGCGGACCGGGTGCAGATCGACCATGTGGTGCCGCTGTCGTACAACTGGCAGCTGGGCGCCGCCCATTGGAGCGCCGCCAAACGGCAGCGGATCGCCAACGACCCGCTCAACCTCCTGCCGGTGGACGGCCCGGCCAACAACGCCAAGGGCGACTCCGGCCCGGCCTCCTGGCTGCCGCCGTACAAGCCGGTCCGCTGCTCGTACGCGGTGCGCTTCGCCCAGGTGGCGCTGAAGTACGAACTCCCCGTCACCCCGCCGGACAAGCGGGCCATGCTCGCCCAGTGCGGGGGATGAACCGGCCGTCCGGCCGCCCGGCGGGACCACGGTCCATGGTCCCGCCGGCTGACGCCTGGACCTTGCCGCCGCAGATCACGTCGTACGGGCGGGCGGAGTCGTCGACTCGGTGGCCCCGGTGCCGATGACGGTGAGCGGGACGCCGGAGCAGTGGCGATCCTGGACCGGGCTGCCGTTCTACACCGAGGGCCCGGTGGAGGTGCCGGGCGCCCTGGTGCCGGTGCACTGCTCGCCCGTACACGGGTACGCCGTCTACACGGAGCCCAATGTGTGGGTGCGGCACCGGGTGTGAGGGGCGCGCACCCTCCCGTCAGCTCATGAGGCGCGCCCGCGGCGCCGCGTGCGCAGTTCCATCAGGCCCAGGACCATGAGCACGCTCACG
The DNA here is from genome assembly GCF_050871195.1 of Streptomyces araujoniae. Taxonomy (NCBI): domain Bacteria; kingdom Bacillati; phylum Actinomycetota; class Actinomycetes; order Kitasatosporales; family Streptomycetaceae; genus Streptomyces; species Streptomyces araujoniae. The sequence continues at coordinate 2,900,108 of NZ_CP194070.1, read as the reverse complement.
ATGGTCGCGCCCAGTCCCGCGGCCCCGCAGACGACGGCGAACCACCATTGCGCGTCGAGCGCGGCCAGGGCGCCCACGAACAGCCCTCCCGGCCCGATGATGAACAGAGAGAGGCCAAGGCGGTGCTCCATGTAGGACACCGGAATCCGCTCGCCGTTCGGCTCGAAGGGCAGCAGGCTGCAGGCAGTACGCAGGGAGAGGCTGTCGCGTGCCCCGGTGTCGCGGCGGTCTTCTTCTGACTTTTCGGTCATGCTGTTCCTCTGGTCAGGACGGGTGCCCAGGGTGGTTGACCCTGGGCACCCGTGTGACTATCGGTAATCGGTGGTGGCGTGCGCGAACGCGAGGCCAGGTAGATCGGTCAGCCCGGTCTGCACGACCTTCTGGTGCGTCTCGGAGTAGGTTCGGCCCGTCATACCGGTGAACGCGTTGGTGCTCATCGCCCTCCCTACCACTCGTCCCGCACCGAAGCCGATGCCGCCCAGGGCAGTTCCGATCGCGGCGTTGCGCGCACCGTCCCAGTCCTTGTTTGCGGCGTACACGGCGGTGCTTGCCACCCCTGTGCCGATGGACACCAGCGCCAGCGCCGCCGCCGCTCCCTGCCCGCCGGGGATGATCGCCGCGATCGACGCGGCCGAGCCCGCCAGGGAGCTTACGCGCCCGAGCAGGTCGGCGACGCCGCCGCCCGATGACTGGCCTGTCACCAGGGCGCCGCCGATGGACAGGGCGGCTCCGACCCCGCCGATGATGCCGCCGCGGTGCTTGCTCGCGGCCTTGCCGACGCTGGAGGCGGCCTTGCCTGCGCTGGAGGCAGCCGCCTTGGCTCCGCTGGACACCTTCTGACCGGCGGTCTTGGCCGCCTTCTTGGTGGAACTCCAGGTGTTGCTCGCCCATTTCTTGGCGCTGTTGGCCTTGTTCTTCACATACTTGGAGGTCTTCGCCGCATACTTCTTGACGACTCTGACGGTCTTCTTGACCACCTTCTTGACGACTTTGGCGGCCTTCTTGACCACCTTCTTGACGGTCTTGGCCACCTTCTTGACGACCTTCTTGACCGTGGCTACGGCCTTCTTGGTCGCCTTGACCGCCTTCTTGACGACCTTCGTGGCCTTCTTGACCGCCTTCTTGGTGACCTTCTTGACCTTGGCCCCGACCTTCTTCGCCGCTTGCTTGATCTTTCCGAAGAAGAGGCCGTCCGGGTCGGAGAAGGTGACCGGGTTGTTGTTGGCGTAGGCGTACGCGTTCATGCGCTGCGAATCGCCGAAGTCAGCCAACGGGTCGACGCTCAGGAACCGGCCCAGCTTCGGATCGTAGGCGCGGGCGCCCAACTGGGTCAGCCCCGTGTCGTCCATGACGCCGTTGACGAAGCCCCGGTCCACCGGCCAGATACCGGAAGAGGTTCCGCGCTCCGCCCCGAACGGGTCGAGAGAGCGCTGGAAGACATCCTGTGTCGTGGCGTCGATCGCTGTCGTCCCCGTGCCGTGATGGTCACTGAAGAGGAACTGGATCGCGCCGTCCGTACGAGCCGCGACGGTCTCGCCGTCGAAGTCGTAGTAGCGGGTGCCCGCCTTCTTGCCGTCGGGCTTGAGCAGGAGTTCGTTGCCGCCGGGAAGATAGAGCGTCGTGCCGGTGGCGTCCTTCCTGAGGAGGCGGTTGCCCTCGGCGTCGTAGGTGTACTCGGTGCTGACCTTGCCCTGCTCCTCGACCTTGGTGAGCTGGTTCTCGGCGTCCCAGGTCAGCTTCTGGTCCCGGCCGTCGGACTTGCGGGTGACGGTGTTGCCGGCCTCGTCATAGGTGAACGAGTCCGTCGTGGCCGTCGTGCCGCCCTTGGTGGTCTCGACCGAGTCCAGCGCGGTCGGCTTCGAGCCCGCCTGCTTGTCGTAGGAGTAGCCGCGCACCGTGTCGTCGGCGGTGTTGCCGCCGATGTCGTGACGGGTCTCCTTGGTGCGGTTGCCGAGCGCGTCGTAGCTGTAGGACAGCCAGTACGGCTTCGGGCCACCGACGTTCGCCGCGGACGGGCCCGCGGCGCAGTCGTCGGTCGCGGTCCAGGCCTGCGTCATCCGCTCCAGGGAGTCGGTGACGAAGCACTGGGTGTCCGTCTGCTTCGCCTGATCCTCGCCTGTCTCAGTGGTGATGCTGGTGATGTTGCCGGCCAGGTCGTACCGGTAGCGCGTGTCGTCGACCCGGTGCGGTGCCTGCGTCCGGTCGGTGGTGACCCGGAGCAGCTCTCCGGTGTGCTCGTCGTAGGACCAGCTGCGGAAGAGGCGGCGTGCCTGGTCGTTGTACTCGGTGCGCTGGGCCCGCCCGAAGACGTCGTACGCCGTCGAGTTGACCAGGATGCGGCCGCCCGCGGTCAGGCCCTGGGCCTTGTCGTCCGCGTCGTACCGGGTAGCCACACGTTCCGCGGGCAGGTCACCGATGGCGGGCTGGTTGATCTGGGTCAGCAGCCCGGTGTCCTTGTTGTAGCCGAAGCCCCACTTGTACGTGCCCGCCAGCTCGCCCGCCGAGGCGGGGATGGTGACATCCAGACCGGTGATCTGGTACTCGTCGTTGTAGCCGGTGACCTTCTGAGTGAAGGGGCTGCCGTCCACGTACCTGCGGGACTCGCTGATCTCACCCTTGGCGACCGCGTCGTAGACCCACTCCGACAGGACCTTGGAGCCCTGCTTGACCGCGGTCGCGCGGCCCAGCGCGTCGTAGACGGTGGTCAGGGTGGTGCCGCGGGCGTCGGTGCTGGTGACCGGACGGTCCATGACGTCGTACGTCACGGTGTTGACGCCCTGGTCGGGGTCCTCGGCCCGGATCTGCCGCCCGCGCGTGTCGTAGGCGAACGTCCGCTCGTTGCCCGCCGGGTCGATGACCCGGGAGAGCTGACCGCGCTTGTCGTACTCGTACTTGATGGACTGGGACGTGGTGCGGGCGGCGTTGGTGTACTCGACGATCTCCGTGGTCCGGCCCAGCGCGTCGGCGACGGTGGTCGACGCCTTGCCTCCCTCGGGCGGGATGACCGTGGTGTGGTTGCCGTCGTGGACCGTCTTGGTGCGGTGGGTCTCCGTCCCGTACTTCATGGCGATGGACTCGGTGGTCCGCCCGGCGCCGTCGAAGACGGAGCGGAGGACGGCCGGGGACTTGGTGTCGTCACCCGTCACCAGCTTCGCCTCCGGGTCACCGGTCGCGAAGTAGTCGTCGAACGTCTTCCACTCGAGGCCACGCGAGTCGTACTGCGACTCCGTCAGCAGGCGGCCGCTGCCGCTGGCCGTCAGGCTCTGGGTCTGCCGCTCGCGCAGCAGGCCGTCATAGAGGACGTAGCTGGTCTCCGTGGAGCCGTCGCCGCGGACCTCGCGCGTGGTGATGGCGGCGGGCTCGGTGCGGGAGATCCGGTACTCATACGCGGCGCTGGGCGACGCGGGGTACTGGCCCTTGCTCCGGCCCGGTTCCCATACCTTGGCGACGCGGCCGAGCGCGTCGTAGGCGATGTCCGACCGCTTGCCGTTGGTGTCGGTCTCGGAGACCGCCACGTTGCGCCGCGGGTCGAACTCCGTCGTGAGGGTGTGGCCCAGCGGATTGGTCACCACGGTCTTGGTCGTGGGACCCGTGACCGGGGTGTAGGCGGTCTTGACCTCGCGGTTCTCGGCGTCCTTGACCGACACCGGGCGGCCGTACGCGTCATACGACGTCGTGGCCGCGGTGACGAAGCCGGTGCCCTTGCCGTCGGTCTCGTCCACGCGGGTGGGGTTGCCCTTGGTGGGGGCGGCGCCCAGCGTGCCCGAACCGTCGTAGTACGTGCGCTCCTCGGTCATCACCTCGGCGGGCGAGGCGCACGTGCCCACCGACGTCTTCTCCGAGGCCTCCAGTTCCAGGATGTTGGCGGAGGTGTTGCGGGCGTAGGTGGTGACGGTGCAGGACTCGTCGCCGGTCCTGGCGATGTCGCCGTGGTCCGTCTCGGTGGCCTCCATGCCGTACGCGTCGAAGGTGCGCTCGGTCTTGGTGCGCTGCCAGCCGCCGCCCTTGGCCTGGCTGCGTTCCGTCTCCTCCCGCACGTCCGTCATGTGCGCGGTGAGCGCGGGCAGGCCGGGCCGGGCGCGGGTGGCCGTGGGGCCCTTGCGCCAGGGGGTGCTGGTCTCCTCCTCTATCAGCGTGCCGCCGTCGTAGGTGGCCTCGGCGCGCTCGATGCCCGCGAAGGCCGGGTGGTCGGCGACCTCGTTGCCCTCGAAGTCGGCGACCTTGGCGCCCTCGATACCGCGGAAGTAGCGCGTCCTGCTGTCCAGCCTGGTGCCGTCGATGCCGTTACCGACCTGGGTGCGGACCTCGCCGTAACCGCGGAAGTCGCTGTAGGTGCGGTGTGCGGCCTTGGTGAACTGGTCCTCGCTCTTGGCCCAGGCCGCGCCGCCCACGTAGGTGTAGTCGGTCTGCTGGGTGGGCGAGCCACCGACGAGGTCGTTCTCCAGGACCCGGGTGACCACGTACTTGTGGAACCAGTCCTTGACCGGCTTGTAGTCGGCGGCCGGGGAATCGGCGGATGACCAGTAGACGGGGTAGCAGCGCTTGGTGTTGGACGCCTCGGCGGGCAGGCTGCCCGGCTGGCAGTCCGGGGCCGAGTAGGTGACACCGGTGGTGCCGCCGGTCTCGGTGTTCACCTGGCGCACCCGGTAGCGGACGATGGGCGGAATACCGTCGCCCGTGGAGTCCACGCGGTTGGCCAGCTGCTGGCCCATGAAGGTGACCTCGGGCAGCTTCTGGGGAGCGTCGCCCGTGTGGCCGGTGCGGGTGATGCCCGCGAGCCACAGGGCAGGGGTCGAACCGTCACCGGGGTCGGGGAACTGGTGGCGGAGGTCCCAGGTGTCCACCGTCTGGTAGCCGGAGCCGACCAGCGCCTTGGTGGCGATCTGGGTCAGCCGCTTGGTGGTCCAGAAGGTGGGGGCGATCTTGTTCTTGCAGTCCTCGCCGGCCTTGCAGTGCTGGTCCACCGGGACGTCGGGCCAGCGCTTGGCGTTGGCCGTGGTCATCTTGGCGGGGGCGCAGTCGAAGCCGGCGTCGGGGAGACAGCGCTCGGCAACCGTGAACTCGACCTTCGCGGCGGCGGCGTTGGAGCCGTAGATGTCGTCGGCGCGCAGGCCGTACTCGATGCGCAGCGGGTGGCCGCCACGCGTGTACTCGGTGACGGTGCCCAGGCCGGTGGCCGGGTTGGCGCCACGCGCGTAGCGGTTGGTCTCGGCCGCGTAGTAGTACGCGGTGGCGTTGGCGTTGGTGTCCTTGACGTAGTCGAGGTTCCAGCGCCAGGCCTGCTGGCAGGAGGAGTCGGCGAACGCGGACTTGTAGCAGGGCTCGCCCGGCTGGTTGCCGTAGACCGGCACGGTCCAGGTCGAGCGGGTCTCGGGCTTCCCGGCGGACCAGCCAGGCAGCCGGTTGTAGCCGAAGTGGTACTGGGTGCCGTCGGTGGTGGTGATCCGCCAGTACTCGCCATCGTTGTCACCGTTGGCGCGGGCGGTGTCCGTCAGCCGCTCGATCCTGGTGCCGTCGTCGTCCTTGAGCTTCCAGGTGCCGGATTCGTCGTCCTTGACCAGCTCGTGCGACTGACCGTTCAGCGACATCGTGGCGTTGTCGGTGAACCAGCACTGGTCACCGTTCTTCGCCTTGTTGTTGCCGCCTGTCATGTCGTCGTTGCACGACGTGTAGCGGCGCTCGATGTAGTTCTCGGTCAGCGACCAGCCGTCACCCGCCCAGTTGGACTGGTTGTTCGTGGCGGCGGTGAGGCCGTCCAGCGCCTGCGACGAGTAGCCGAGCGCCAGCTCCGGCTCCAGGCTGCCCGGCGTCTCGGGGATCTGGATGTCGTAGCCCCAGCTGAACCCGCCGCTGGAGGAACCCGCCGCCCAGTGGCCCGAAGGCGCCAGGGGCGTGGCCTTGTAGTCGCCGCCGCCGCCTGACGGGGCGGCGGTCGCGGCGAGCACGGTCATCCCGGAAGAAGCCGCGGACCTGGCCTGCGGACGGGCGCCGGTCGCGTCCTCGACGGGCTTCCCGGACTCCTCCGGCGCGGCGTCCACCGGCACATCGGCGCTCAGGGTCTTCGCGTCGGCGTCGTTGTCCGTCGCGAGCTGCTCGCTCGCCGCGCAGCCCTTCGCGTTCGGGGACTCAAGGGCGCACTCCGGCAGCTGCACCAGGCGGAGCCGGGAGGCCCAGTCCGCACCGTAGGCGCGCTCGAAGTCGGAGTAGTCGAGTGTGACGCGGACCTTGGCATCCGTATCGCCGCCAGAGCCGGCGGCCGGGCTGATCGCGACGATCGGACCGTCCACGCCCAGCTTGTCACTGGTCGCGCGGTCGAGGATCTGGACCTGGGCACGCGCCGGCGCCTTGGTCTCGCCGCCGGCGCGGTCCTTCGTGCCGTTCCCGGCGTCGTCTGACGCGGGGCCGACGGATACGGGCAGGTCGCCCGCCTGGTTCGCGTCCCCCCGCTTGCCGGGGATGTCGACCTGGGCCGCTCCCTTTCGCGGCCACTCCGCCTTGGGCGCGGACTTCAGCGCGTCCCGTGCGGCGTCGTCCCGGCCGCCGGGCCGCTTGGCCAGAACCGGGGACACCGGTACGGGCTTGGTTTCGTCGAGCCCGGGAAGCGATGGCTTGGTAGCCGCTACCGCGAAGTCGGTGCCGAGGAATCCGCTCGCCATGAATACCACGGTGGCGGCGGCTGTAACTCTTGCCCACCCCCGATTGCGTATTGGCGGTCTACTGCGCCGCCGGCCTCCGGCGCGAGTCAAAGGAAAGTTCATTCCCACCCCTGTGAAGAACAGATAAACGGAGGGAACGCTACGATCTTTCCGCTCGTCGCAAATGCGGACAAGTTGCCTATATCGCCCCGTTTAGGTGAGCATTCGGGAGATCGTTGGCAAAATGTGATTAAAATTCAGCCCGGTGTGGGTCGATTCGGGCAGGGCCATTACCCTCCTTCGGGTTCTGTCGATTAACCGCATCCCCCTTGCCGGTGGCGGGATGTCGGCGCGCCTTCTGGCACCTGTTTACCGACAGTGCGTCAAAGGCCTGGGGAGGGAAGAGTTTTGGGAATTCAATCGCTACGTCACCGCAGACGCGGAGGGTCGCGCCCCGTGGTCGCTGCCGCTGTCGCGGTCGGTCTGGCCGCCGCCGCGGTACCGGCCCTCGCGTCGCCGTCCGTCGCCGTGGACAGCGAGACGGGGATCGAGCGGCCGGAGACCGAGCGAGCCGCCCTGCGCGCGGCCGAGACCGGTAAGCGCGTCGAGGTGACCTCGGGCCGAACGGAGTTCTCCAGCACGTTCGCCAACCCCTCGGGGACCTTCACCGAGGAGATCCACGCCGTCCCGATCCGCGTGCGGCAGAACGGGGCACTGGTCGCCGCCGACCCGACGCTGGTCCGGGGCAAGGACGGGACGGTCCACCCGAAGGCCACAGCCGTCGGCATCGGGTTCTCCGGCGGCGGGGACGCGAACATGGCCACCATCACCCGCGACGGTCGGAGCATGTCGCTGGGCTGGCGAGGCGAGCTCCCCGAGCCCGAACTCGACGGCGACACCGCCACGTACGCCGAGGTGCTGCCCGGTGTCGACCTCAAGCTGCGGGCGAGCGTCACCGGATTCCAGCAGCTCCTCGTGGTGAAGAGCCGCAAGGCCGCCGCCCACCCTCAGCTCAAGCGGCTCAGTTACCCGCTGGACGCCGAAGGGGTCGAGGCGAAGACCGACCGGGCGGGAAACCTCACCGCGGTCAACCCGGCGGGCCAGGAGGTCTTCACCTCGCCGACGCCGGTCATGTGGGACAGCTCCGGTGTCGCCGCGGAACCGGCCCCCATGGGGCTGCGCTCAGCGAGTGCGGCGCTCGCGGCACCCGCCGCGTCCGCCGAACCGGCCGTCGAGGAAGACGGCTTCGTCTCGGCCGTGGGGGCCAAGGAAGCCGCGATGCCCGCGGTCGTCGAGGGCGGCGAACTGAAGCTGACCCCTGACGAGGAGCTGCTCACCGCCGCGGACACGGTGTACCCGGTCCACATCGACCCGTATGTCTCCGGGGCGCGCAACAACTGGGCCGCGGTCGCCAAGAAGTACCCGACGACGGCGTACTGGAACAAGACCGACAACGTCTCCCGTGTCGGCTACGAGTCGGACACCGGCGGCACCTGGCGCTCGTTCTACACCATGGACACCCGTAACCTGCACGGCAAGACGATCGTGAAGTCCACCTTCCGGATCAAGAACACCCACTCCTGGTCCTGCACCAAGAAGCCGGTCGACCTCTACCTGACGGGGAAGATCAGCTCCACCACCACGTGGAACAACCAGCCGAGTTGGAGCACCAAGCAGCAGACGGTGACCGACTCGAAGGGCTGGTCGTCCGGCTGCCCGGCCGGAAACCTGGAGTTCTCCACGCTCGACGCGGCCAAGAAGGCCGCGGCAGGCAAATTGAACACCATCACCCTGGGCCTCCGGGCGAGCGAGACCGACACGTTCGGCTGGAAGAAGTTCGACGCCAAGACCGCGGTGATCTCCACGGAGTACAACTCGCCGCCCGCCGCGCCGTCCGACCTGGACACCGTCCCCAGTACGAAGAACAGCACGGCGTGCAACGTCGCCCCGTACGGCGCCATCGGGGACACCGACGTGTATCTGACGGCCAAGGGCAGTGACCCCGACGGCGGCACCGTCAACGTCAAGTTCCACCTCTGGGCGACCGGTCACCACCCCAATGACGACCCCGACGGCGTCATGATCGTCGACAAGACCGTGGCCATCACCTCCGGAGCCGTGGCCAAGCTGAAGGTCGACAAGACGACGCTGAAGCCGCACATCGCCACGGCCAAGGGCAACTTCTCGTGGAAGGCTCAGGCCAACGACGGCAGCCTGTTCTCCGGCTGGGTACCCGCCGCGGGAACTCCGGGCTGCCGCTTCGTCTTCGTCCCCGAGCGCCCGAGCACTCCACCAGGTGTCAGCTCCATCCAGTTCCCCGACGGTGACGCGGGCTGGCCCGCGAACACCAGCCCGGTGCGCACCAAGGGCCGGTTCACCCTCACCGCCGGCGGCGCCAAGGACATCGAGTCGTACGAGTACTGGTCCACCGTGGACCCGACCGTCCGCACTCTCACCCCCGCGGCGACCAACGGCAGCGTGACCGCCGAGCTCACTCCGGTCAAGGCGGGCGCACACTACCTGTACGCGCGCAGCCTCGACAGAGCGAAGAACAAGTCCGACGTCCAGGCGTACCTGTTCTACGTCAACGGCGCGGCCGTCCCCGACAAGGCGGGCGACCTGAACGGTGACGGCCACCCCGACCTGTGGGGTGTGGACAGCGCCGGAACCCTGCAGCGCTTCTTCGGTGACGGCACCGGAAGGGCCGTCCGCGCGAGCGAGCCCGCCTCCGCGCCGGGCCGCTACCAGGGCAGCAAGACCACCCGGCGCGGCGACTGGACCGACGACGGCTTCGAGGACCTGCTGGTCAAGACCCAGGACACCACCGAGCGGCGGGACCGCCTGTGGGTCCACGCCAACGACGGCGCCGGTGGGATCGACACGGCCGACACGCGTGAGCTGAACGTCTGGGAGCCGGAGAACGACCACTGGCAGGGCGCGGACCAGATCCTGGCCATCGGCGATGTCGACGGCCCGCTGGACCTCGACGGAGACGGCACGATCGGTCCTGACGACCGGCCGGCCTACCCCGACCTGCTCGTCAAGAAGGGCGACCACCTCTGGCTGTACTTCGGCTCGCCCTCCGGCTACCTCGACGAGTACCTGGAGCAGCCGCCGGTGCTCATCGGCGACGGCGGCTGGTCGGGCTACGAGATCATGGCTCCCGGCGACACCACCGGAAACGGCCATGTGGACCTGCTCGCCCGCAAGACGGCGACCGGCGAGCTCTACCTCTACACCGGCACCGGACCGCAGGGCGAAGGCCTGGCCTCGGGCGACCGTACCCAGATCGGCACCGGCTGGACCACGACCGCCCGTCCGCTGGTCACCTCGGTACCGGATGTGCTGGGTGACGGCAAGCGTTCGGTCTGGGCTGCCAACTCCGCCGGAAGCCTGCTCTTCTACCCGAACATCCAGGGCGGCGGCAACGCTGTCGGTTCCGGCCTGACGGGATTCCGTGCCCTGAACTGACCAGCACCGCCTGAGCGGTGAGCCCGCGGCACCCCGCGATCCGTACGCCCCGGAGCACCCCGCTCCGGGGCGTACGGGGTACCGGGAGGCGTTGCGTGCCCGGGACTTGTCCGAATCGTTGGTCGAATCAGTGGCACCGATCACATCCACTGCCTAACATCGATCACCGCAAGGCTTGTGCACCGATGCACAAACTCTCCCCGGGAGGCTCCTTTGCACCGCCGTCGTCGCACCGCGCTCGCCGTCTCCGCCGCCGTACTGCTCGCGGCCCCACTCCTGGCCGCCTGCGGCAACGAGGCCCACCCCGGGGCCGCGGCCGTCGTGGGCGGCGAGCGGATCGAGGTCTCGGCGGTCCAGGCCCAGGCGGCCGACGTCCGCGCCGCCCAGGAGAGTTCGCCCGAGGCGGCCCAGCTGGTCAACAAGTCCGGCCAGCTCAACCGGGCCAAGCTGCACGGGCTGATCTTCGGCCGCATCCTGGACAAGGCCGCCGAGGACGCCGGGGTCACCGTCACCCGCAAGGAGATCCAGGAGGCCCGGACGGCCAGCCGCGCCCAGGCGGGCGGCGAGGAGCAGCTGCGGGCGATGATGCTCCAGCAGCGGTGGGTCGCCCCGGAGCAGATCGACAACGACATGCGCCAGGAGGTGCTGCTGCCGAAGCTCGCCAAGGCGCTCGGCGCGGACCTCGGCACCCCCGCCGGACAGCAGGTCGTCGGCGAGGCGCTGACCAAGGCGTCGAAGGCGCTGGACATCGACGTCAACCCGCGCTTCGGCGCCTGGGACGACCAGAAGATGCAGCTCGGCAACTACCAGGCCCCGTGGATCACCCAGGTCACCGAGTTCGCCCCGCAGGACCCGCAGGCGGGCGCCTGAGCGGGGACCCCGGCCGGGGCGGCGGGCCGAGGGGTAGGTTCGACGGGGTGAACGCTGAAGCCCCCGGCACTCCCGACACCTCCGGTACGCCCGGCAGCCCCGGTGCGTCCGGTATCCCCGGCACCCCCGGCGCGTCCGACACCTCCGGCACGCCCGGCCACCCCGACAGCCCCGGCCGTATCGTCCTGCTCACCGCCAGCCACCGGGTCGCGCCCGGCCTGCTCTCCTGGCCGGCCTGGCAGACGCTGCACGCCGCCGACCGGGTCCTGTGCGCCGACCCGGACCACCCGCAGCTGCCCTACCTCCGCGAGGCGGGCGTCCACGTCGAGCACGCGGCCCCGTCGGCCGGTGAACTGGTGGACGCCTGCGCGGGGGGCCGCACGGTGGTGGTCCTGACCGGCGGCGAGGGGAACCAGCCCCTCACCGACGGCCTGGCCCGGCTCGGCGGCTCGGGCCGGGTGGCCATGCCGGACCTGGAACTGCTCCCCGGCTCGTACGACCTCCCCGGCGCCCGCCTCCTGGACCTGGTCCAGGTCATGGACCGGATCCGCCGCGTGTGCCCGTGGACCTCGCGGCGGACGCACCGGGGCCTCGCGAAGTACGCCATCGAGGAGGCGTACGAACTGGTCGAGGCGATCGAGGACGGCGACCGGACCGAGCTGCGCGAGGAACTGGGAGACGTACTCCTCCAGGTCGTCTTCCACGCGCGCATCGCGGAGGAGGACCCCGAGGAGCCCTTCGACGTGGACGACGTGGCGGGCGGCCTCGTCGAGAAGCTGATCCACCGCCACCCGCACGTCTTCGGCGACGAGACCGCCGAGACCCCGGAGGACGTCCACGCCCACTGGCTCCGCACCAAGGCCATCGAGAAGCAGCGCACCTCGGTCACCGAGGGCGTCCCCCTCGGCCAGCCCGGCCTGGCCCTCGCCGCCAAGCTCGGCAGCCGCGCCCGCACGGCCGGTCTCGACGTCCCCCTCCCCACGGGCGACACCATCGGCTACGAACTCCTCGCCCTGGCCGTCGCCGCCGAGGCGACCGGCACCGACCCGGAGGCCGCCCTCCGTGCGGCGGCCCGCGCCTACCGGGACGCGATCGTGGCGGCGGAGGGCGGGGCGGGTTAGTACGGCCCCATCAGGGGCGTCGTGAAGGGCGGGGACGGGCGGGCCCGACGGACGGGAGGTGCCGAAGGACACGGCGGTCGGCGTGGACAACTGCCGCCGTACGGTGGCTGGACGGCCTGGAAGGCCACGGGGGCGAGCACGGGCTGACCCCGGGGATCCTCGCGGACCTCCCACGGCCGCGCGTGCCGGTGCCGGCCACGACGGACGGAGGCCTTCCCCCGCTCCGCGCGGCCACCGCCACCCCGCCCGATACGGTCGTGGAGTGAACGACACCCCCGCCTGCCCCCGCACCGCAGCCCCCGAAAGCGCCCCCGAACTCTTCACCTGGGAGTTCGCCACCGACCCCTACCCCGCCTACGCCTGGCTCCGGGAGCACAGCCCCGTGCACCGCACCGCGCTGCCCAGCGGGGTCGAGGCCTGGCTCGTGACGCGGTACGGGGATGCCAAGCAGGCGCTCGCGGACGCGCGGCTCTCCAAGGATCCGGCGAACCACGCGGGGTCCGCGGCCGCCAAGGGGAAGACGGGGATCCCGGGGGAGCGCAAGGCGGAGTTGATGACGCATCTCCTCAACATCGACCCGCCGGACCACACCCGGCTGCGCCGGCTCGTATCCAAGGCGTTCACCCCGCGCCGGGTCGCGGAGTTCGCGCCCCGGGTGCAGGAGCTGACCGACCGGCTGATCGACGACTTCGTCGAGAAGGGGGAGGCGGACCTCATCCACGACTTCGCCTTCCCGCTCCCCATCTACGCCATCTGCGATCTGCTCGGCGTCCCGCGCGAGGACCAGGACGACTTCCGGGACTGGGCGGGCATGATGATCCGCCACGGCGGCGGCCCGCGCGGCGGGGTGGCGCGGTCGGTGAAGAAGATGCGCGGCTATCTCGCCGAACTCATCCACCGGAAGCGGGAGAACCCCGGCGACGACCTGATCTCCGGGCTGATCCGGGCCAGCGACCACGGCGAGCACCTCACCGAGAACGAGGCCGCGGCGATGGCGTTCATCCTGCTCTTCGCCGGGTTCGAGACGACGGTCAATCTGATCGGGAACGGTACGTACGCCCTGCTGCGCCATCCCGAACAGCGCGCCCGGCTCGAAGAGTCGCTGGCAGCCGGCGAGAGTGCGCTGCTGGCCACCGGGATCGAGGAGCTGCTCCGGTTCGACGGGCCGGTGGAGCTGGCGACCTGGCGGTACGCCACCGAGGCGCTGACGCTCGGCGGGCAGGAGATCGCGGCCGGGGATCCGGTGTTGGTGGTGCTGGCGGCGGCGGACCGGGACCCGGAGCGGTTCACGGATCCGGACACGCTCGATCTGTCACGGAGTGACAATCAGCATCTCGGCTACGGTCACGGAATCCATTACTGCCTGGGAGCGCCGCTGGCCCGGCTGGAGGGCCAGGCGGCGGTCGCGACGCTGCTGAAACGCCTTCCTGGCCTGCGACTTGCGGCAGAACCTGCCGATTTGCGCTGGCGCGGCGGGCTCATCATGCGTGGACTGCGCACGCTGCCGGTGCAGTTCGAGCCGGGACGCCGGCTCGGGGAAGGTGACACGCTGTCACCTCTGTGACTTTCACGTGATCTGCGCTGCACCGACTTGTGACATGCGTTCGAGTCCCGCTAGGTTCACGGTTCGACGCGTCGGCCGGCCGTTCACCGTTGGCCCGTCCGTCACTTGCGCAACCTGCGCCACGCGCACGCGCAACGGCTCCACGCCCACGCGCATCAGCTTCATGCTCCTCAGTTCCTGCTTGTCAGTCGCACGGAAGGCAAACTCCATGGGCTCCGCGAACGGCAGACACCGCCGCCCTCGTCAGGCACCCGCCATCGTCGTCGCCGCAGGGGTGACCGGATCGGCCATCGCTCTTCCGCTCCTCGGCGCGACCGGCGCACACGCGGCCGACGCCACCACCTGGGACCGGGTCGCGGAGTGCGAGAGCGGCGGCATGTGGAGTGCCGACCTCGGCAACGGCTACTACGGCGGGCTCCAGTTCTCGCAGGAGACCTGGTCGGCGTACGGAGGCACCGCCTACGCGGAGCGGGCCGACCTCGCCAGCCGCTCGCAGCAGATAGCCGTCGCGGAGAAGGTCCTGGCGGACAAGGGTCCGCAGGCGTGGCCGAGCTGCGCGGTCATCTCGGGCCTCGCGGTGGACGGCAGCCTGCCCGGCGTCGACCCCGGTACGACGCCCTCCGCCGACCCCACCCAGGACCCGACGACCGCTCCGGCGGACGAAGCGGATGAAAAGGGTGAAGCGGGAGAGTCCGGTGAAAAGGATTCAACTGGCGTGGGCGGTAAGCCCGGCAGCACCGGCACGGGCGAGAAGGGGGACGGGACGGGCGGCGGCAGCGATGCGCTCGACCCCTCCGGTGAGTCTTCCGCCCCGCCCGCCACCGGGAAGACCGGGAAGGCCGGTGAGGCCGGTTCCCCCGACGCCTCCCGGCCCTCCATCCCCGACCGCTCCGGCGGCGGCAAGCACCGGGGCGCCCCGGCTCCCGAGGAGACCGGGGCGGTGGGCGAGGACGGCCCCCGTGAGTCCGGCCGGCACGCCTCGCGGGGTGCGGGCGACGCGCGGGACGGCGGCGCGGTCGCCGGGGGCGGGTACACCGTGCAGCCCGGCGACAACCTCTGGGCCATCGCTGACGCACAGGAACTTCCCCAGGGGTGGACCGGCCTGTACGAGGCCAACAAGGACATTCTGGGCTCCGACCCGGACCTGATCCTTCCCGGCCAGAGCCTGGACCTGGGGCTGGGCGAGGACGCTGCGGAAGGTGCCGGTGCGGCGGCCGGCGAGACCGCCGACGAGGCCGCCGAGGCGCCTGCCGCCAACTGATCGAACCCGGCGAAACACCTCAAAATCGAGGGCAGTTCAGAGGCCTATGTCCACTTATGCGTAAGTGAGACATGGGTCTCTTTGCTTCAACTGGCACGTCATGGCCGCCCGCTCGGCGGAGATCCCCTCCGACCTGCGGAAACGGCCCGTCAAGGTCAGGCGGTAAGCCTCGATTGGGGCGCTATGTCCGTCTTTGAATGTCGGGGTTGCCTGTGTTTACGGTCGGAGCCGCTCGCACCGCGGGCCCCGTCGACCGTCACGCCGAATCCTGCCGTCGGTCGGAGGGAACAGACGCGTAAAGCGCCGTAGGCAGGAGCGGGGGACCCAGGTAGGCCGCCGGGTCCGCACGGCCTCGTCGACGTCCAGGACGGAGACGGGAACGTACGGGACCGGCTTGGGGTGAAGCCGCGCGCAAGGTCGCGCGGCCGGGCAACTCATCAGTCCGAACCCGACAGCTCACCTCGTAGGCGTCGGTGAGGAGATTCGTTCCATGCTGCTGAACAGCAAGGGCAAGCACCGCCGCCCGTCCAAGGCCACCCGTCTCGCCACCCTGGTCGGCGTCACCGGTGCCGCCGTGGCCGTCCCGCTGATGGGCGCCACCAACGCCTCCGCCGCCTCCGTCTCCACCTGGGACGCCGTCGCCCAGTGCGAGTCCGGTGGCAACTGGTCCATCAACACCGGCAACGGCTACTACGGCGGGCTGCAGTTCTCGCAGTCCAGCTGGGCCGCCGCCGGCGGTACGCAGTACGCCCCGCGCGCCGACCTGGCCACCAAGGGCCAGCAGATAGCCACCGCCGAGCGCCTGCTCGACATGCAGGGTCCGGGCGCCTGGGCCTGCGCCGGTGCCGGCGGTCTCACCAACGACGGCGTGGACCCGGGCGTGAGCACCGGCTCCGGCCAGTCCACCGCCAAGACGCAGAAGGCGCAGCCCGAGCGCAAGGCCGAGCAGCCCACCACGCGCAGCGAGCAGCGCACCGCCCCGGCCGCCCCCAAGGCCGAGAGCTCCAAGAAGACCGTCACCACGCCGACCGGCAAGAAGGTCAAGAAGGGCGACGGCGAGTACAAGGTCGTGGCCGGTGACACCCTGAGCAAGATCGCTCAGAAGGAAGGCGTCAAGGGCGGCTGGAGCAAGCTCTTCAAGCTCAACGACGACATCGTCCAGGACGCGGACCTGATCTACCCGGGTCAGCAGCTGCACCTGAAGTAACCGCAGCGTCTCCTCCCCGGAGGGAGGGGGTCCGGCGGCACCCTCCCTCGCACGGCTCCCCGGCCCGGCGCGCTACTCCCCCCGTGCGCGCCGGGCCGGGGCATGTCCGTGTGGGGGGCCCGCGTTCCCGGGGTCCGAGGGGCTCCTCCGGCCGGGGATGCGTTCACCTCTTGTCGGCAGCGCTTATTACCGGCCAGTAGATTTCTGGAGTTTTGTCCCGTCATGCGGGTCCTTGGGTCCTTTTTCGTCCCAGGAGGCGGGCGGTCGGCCGACTGACGCGGCCGGGCCGGTTAGGCTCGTGTCGCAAGGCCACAGTGACCCTGCACAACCAGTGTCATATCCCAGAAGGAGATGCCTCGTGCCGTCCATCGACGTCGTCGTAGCCAGGGAAATCCTCGACTCCCGGGGCAACCCCACGGTCGAGGTCGAGGTCGGCCTCGACGACGGCAGCACCGGCCGTGCTGCTGTTCCGTCCGGCGCCTCCACCGGTGCGTTCGAGGCCATCGAGCTTCGCGACGGTGACCCCAACCGCTACCTGGGCAAGGGTGTCGAGAAGGCCGTCCTCGCCGTCATCGAGCAGATCGGCCCGGAGCTGGTCGGCTACGACGCCACCGAGCAGCGCCTCATCGACCAGGCGATGTTCGACCTGGACGCCACCGAGAACAAGGCCTCGCTCGGCGCGAACGCCATCCTCGGCGTCTCGCTCGCCGTCGCCCACGCCGCCTCCGAGGCATCCGACCTGCCGCTCTTCCGCTACCTCGGCGGCCCGAACGCGCACCTGCTGCCCGTTCCGATGATGAACATCCTGAACGGCGGCTCGCACGCCGACTCCAACGTGGACATCCAGGAGTTCATGATCGCGCCGATCGGCGCGGAGTCCTTCTCCGAGGCCCTGCGCTGGGGCGCGGAGGTCTACCACACGCTGAAGAAGGTCCTCAAGACCAAGGGCCTGTCCACCGGACTCGGTGACGAGGGCGGCTTCGCCCCGAACCTGGAGTCCAACCGCGCCGCCCTGGACCTCATCGTCGAGGCCATCAAGGAGGCCGGTTACGTCCCGGGCCGCGACATCGCGCTCGCGCTCGACGTCGCCGCGTCCGAGTTCTACAAGGACGGCGTCTACGAGTTCGAGGGCAAGTCCCGCTCGGCCGCCGAGATGACCGAGTACTACGAGGAGCTGGTCTCCGCGTACCCGCTGGTCTCCATCGAGGACCCCCTGTACGAGGACGACTGGGCCGGCTGGAAGGTCATCACCGACCGCATCGGCGCCAAGGTGCAGATCGTCGGCGACGACCTCTTCGTCACCAACCCGGAGCGGCTGGCCCGCGGCATCGAGGAGGGCTCCGCCAACGCCCTGCTCGTCAAGGTCAACCAGATCGGTTCGCTGACCGAGACCCTGGACGCCGTCGAGCTGGCCCAGCGCAACGGCTTCAAGTGCATGATGTCGCACCGCTCCGGCGAGACCGAGGACGTCACCATCGCGGACCTCGCCGTCGCCGTGAACTGCGGCCAGATCAAGACCGGCGCCCCGGCCCGCTCGGACCGCGTCGCCAAGTACAACCAGCTGCTGCGCATCGAGGAGATCCTCGACGACGCCGCCGTGTACGCGGGCCGCTCCGCCTTCCCGCGCTTCAAGGGCTGACCGGCCCCCGGGGCTGACCCGTAGCCGTAAGACGGTAGCCTCCGTCCGTCCCCGCACCCGGTCCCGTACCGTGTGCGGGGACGGACGTGCGTAACGGGGAGGCGGGAGACATGGCCGGGAAGGACCGCGACCGGTTCTCCACCGCGACCAGGCTGCGGGTGCTCGGCGAGCAGACCGCCGCCCGCGTCTACCGCTCCCAGAACCGCCGTCAGGCCCGCCGCTCCCGGCTGACCGGCCGGGCCGCCTTCCTGGCGCTGGTGGTCTGCTCCCTGGTGGTCGCGCTCGCCTACCCGATGCGCCAGTACGTCTCCCAGCGCGACGAGATCGCCGAGCAGGAGCGGCTCGCTCAGGAGGCGAAGGTGCGCACCGAGGAGCTGCGGGACGAGAAGGCGCGGCTCCAGGACGACGCGTACATCGTGCGGCTGGCCCGCCAGCACCTCCATTACGTCCTCCCCGGGGAGACCGGTTTCACGGTCGCCGATCCCGACGCGGCCGAGGACCGCCGGGGGGAGCCGGGCTCCGGCCACCGCCCCTGGCACTCCAACCTCTGGGACGGTGTGGACAACGCCGACCGTGAGGACGGCGACTGACCCCACGTACCGACGCACCGGCCGGTCCGCACACCGGCCCACGCGCCACCGCACCCCGCACCGCCCCCTTCCCCGACGAGCTTCCGAGCAGAACCAAGGCAGGCATGGAAACGCCCCCTCCGCAGACCGAGTCCACCAAGCCCACCGACGCGGACATCGCCGCGTTCGAGCAGCAGCTCGGCCGCCCGCCGCGCGGCCTGCGCGCCATCGCGCACCGCTGCCCGTGCGGCAACCCGGACGTGGTGGAGACCCAGCCCCGTCTGGAGGACGGCACGCCGTTCCCGACGACGTACTACCTGACCTGCCCCCGGGCGGCCTCGGCGATCGGCACGCTGGAGGCGAACGGGGTCATGAAGGAGATGACGGCCCGTCTGGAGACCGACCCGGAGCTGGCCGACGCCTACCGGGCCGCGCACGAGGACTACATCACCCGCCGGGACGCCATCGAGGTGCTGGAGGGCTTCCCCAGCGCGGGCGGCATGCCGGACCGGGTGAAGTGCCTGCACGTCCTGGTCGGCCACTCGCTGGCCGCCGGGCCCGGGGTGAACCCGCTGGGCGACGAGGCCATCGCGATGCTGCCGGAGTGGTGGGCCAAGGGCCCGTGCGTCACGTCGTGCGCGCCGAAGGCCGAGGACGGCTGGACGGTGGACGAGGGCGACGGGGGCCACTTCGCCTTCCGCCCGGTCGACGGCCCCGCCGAAGGGCAGGGCGCGTGACCCGGGTCGCCGCCGTCGACTGCGGTACGAACTCGATCCGGCTCCTCGTCGCCGACGCGGACCCCGCCACCGGCTCCTTCACCGAGCTGGACCGGCGGATGACGATCGTCCGCCTCGGCCAGGGCGTCGACCGGACCGGCCGGCTCGCCCCCGAGGCGCTGGAGCGCACCTTCGCGGCCTGCCGCGAGTACGCCGCCGTGATCGGGGAGCTGGGCGCCGAACGCGTCCGCTTCGTCGCCACCTCCGCCTCCCGCGACGCCGAGAACAGCGCCGACTTCGTGGCCGGGGTCCGGGACATCCTGGGCGTCGAGCCCGAGGTGATCACCGGTGACCAGGAGGCGCAGCTCTCCTTCGACGGCGCCACCAAGGAGCTGACCGGCGGCGACCATCTGGCGAAGCCGTACCTGGTGGTCGACATCGGCGGCGGCTCCACCGAGTTCGTGCTCGGCTCGGACGAGGTGGCGGCGGCGCGGTCCGTCGACATCGGCTGCGTACGGATGACCGAGCGCCACCTCACCGAGGACGGCGCCGTCGTGGACCCGCCCACCCACGACCGGGTCGCCGCCGTCCGCAGGGACGTCGAAGCCGCCCTGGACGTGGCCGCTCAGTCCGTGCCGCTCACCGAGGCGGCCACGCTGGTCGGTCTGGCGGGCACGGTCACCACGATCGCCGGGATCGCCCTGGAGCTGACGGCGTACGACTCCGAGGCCATCCACCACTCCCGTGTCACCCGCGGCCAGGTCCGCGCGATCACCGAGCGCCTCCTGCGGTCCACCCACGAGGAACGCGCCGCGATCCCCGTGATGCACCCCGGCCGCGTCGACGTGATCGCCGCGGGCGCCCTCGTCCTGCTCGCCGTGATGGAACGGACGGGCGCCCACGAGGTCGTCGTCAGCGAGCACGACATCCTGGACGGGATCGCCTGGAGCGCCGCGTAACCGTCCGGCAGGGCGGCGGGTGCGGGAGCGGGGGAGGGGCGTACGACATGGGGGACGGTGTGCCGCGTGGGGCCGTCGAGCGGATGGAACACCATCAGGTGGCCGTCTATCTCGCCGCGATGGCCCTCGGTGCCCTGCTCGGTCTCGCGGTCCCCTCTCTCGGGCCGGGTCTCGAGCGGCTGATCAACCCCGTCCTCGGGGCGCTGCTGTTCGTCACCTTCCTTCAGGTCCCGGCGGCCGAGCTGCTGCGGTCGCTGCGGGACGGGCGGTTCCTCTCCGCCGCGCTGGTGGTGAACTTCCTCGTGGTGCCGCTCGTGGTCGCCGCGATGTTCACGTTCCTGCCCGCCGACCGGGCGGTGCGGCTCGGGGTGCTGCTCGTGCTGCTCTGCCCGTGCGTCGACTACGTGATCGTCTTCAGCGGTCTCGCCGGGGGGTCGGCCCGCCGGCTGCTCGCCGCGACCCCGCTGCTGCTGGTCGCGCAGATGGCGCTGCTGCCGGTGTTCCTGTACGCGTTCTTCGGGCCGGGGCTGGGCGACATCGTGGAGGCGGGGCCGTTCCTGGAGGCGTTCGCCTTCCTGATCGTCATCCCGCTCGCGCTGGCCTGGGGGCTCCAGGCCTGGGCGGGGCGCGGGGGGAGCGGGCTGCGGGTGTCGGAGGCGGCCACCACGACGATGGTCCCGCTGATGGCCGCGACCCTGCTGGTGGTCGTCGCCTCCCAGGTGCCGAAGCTGGGCGGGAACCTCACCGACGTCGCCGCCGTCATCCCCTTCTACGCCGCCTTCCTGGTGGTGACGGCGTTCGCCGGGAAGGCGGTGGCCCGGGCCTTCCGGCTGGACGTGCCCGGCGGGCGGGCGGTGGTCTTCAGCGGGGCGACGCGCAACTCCCTCGTCGTGCTGCCCCTCGCGCTCTCGCTGCCCGACGCCTACGCGATCGCCGCCGTCGTCGTGGTCACGCAGACCCTCGTCGAGGTCATCGGCATGGTGGTCTACGTGCGGGCCGTTCCCCGGCTGCTGCCGTCCGTTCCGAGGGCCTGAACCCCGCGGTCGCCAGGCTGCTCAGAAGCGTCCCCGACCGCACCTTTGAGCTGGGAAAAGGCCTCCGGGAGGGGGCTTTGGGCACCGCGCCACGCCGAACTTCGTGAACTTCTTCACAAGGAATTCGGCCCTCTTGGGCGCAGTTCCGGCGCGCAAGGGCCGTCCGGGCCGTACAGAGGGCCCCGCGGCAGGCGTACGGGCGCGTTCCAAGGGTGTTGCGCGGGTGTGAAGAGGGGCGGGCGTGCGGCCCTCCGGGAGGGCCAAGGGCCAGCTCACAGGGGGTCAGGAACGATTCCCGGGCCGACGGGGTTCCCTTTCCGGCCCATGACCTGGGTCACGCGGGCGGCGAAGTGTAGCAGAGGGTGGCTCAATCCTTGTGAAGGGGCTCACGAGCACCCCCCTGGGGCGGGGTGGATACTCGATGGCATGAGCACCACGGAGCGTCCCAGGATCCTCGTTGTAGGCGGTGGGTACGTAGGCCTGTACGCAGCTCGTCGCATTCTGAAGAAGATGCGGTACGGGGAGGCGACCGTCACGGTCGTCGACCCGCGGTCGTACATGACGTACCAGCCCTTCCTCCCCGAAGCTGCCGCAGGCAGCATCTCGCCTCGGCATGTCGTCGTCCCGCTGCGACGCGTGCTGCCCAAGGCTGAGGTTCTCACCGGTCGTGTCACGACCATCGACCAGGACCGCAAGGTCGCCACGGTCGCGCCGCTCGTCGGCGAGGCCTACGAGCTGCCCTTCGACTACCTGGTCATCGCGATGGGCGCGGTCTCCCGTACCTTCCCGATCCCCGGCCTCGCCGAGCAGGGCATCGGCATGAAGGGCATCGAGGAGGCCATCGGCCTGCGCAACCACGTCCTGGAGCAGCTGGACAAGGCTGACTCCACGACCGACGAGGACGTCCGCCGCAGGGCGCTGACGTTCGTCTTCGTGGGCGGCGGCTTCGCCGGCGCGGAGACCATCGGCGAGGTCGAGGACATGGCCCGCGACGCGGCGAAGTACTACACCAACGTGAAGCGCGAGGACATGCGCTTCATCCTGGTCGACGCCGCCGACAAGATCCTTCCCGAGGTCGGCCCGAAGCTGGGCTCCTACGGCAGGGAGCACCTGGAGAGCCGTGGTGTGGAGGTCTACCTCTCCACCTCCATGGACTCCTGCGTCGACGGCCACGTGGTGCTCAAGAACGGTCTGGAGGTCGACTCCAACACCATCGTGTGGACCGCCGGTGTGAAGCCGAACCCGGCGCTCTCCCGCTTCGGTCTGCCGCTCGGCCCCCGCGGCCACGTCGACACCACCGAGAAGCTCCAGGTGCAGGGCACCGACTACATCTGGGCCGCGGGCGACAACGCCCAGGTGCCGGACATGGTCGGCCGCCGCGCGGGCAACCCGAACGCCTGGTGCCCGCCCAACGCCCAGCACGCGCTGCGGCAGGCGAAGGTCCTCGGCGACAACGTGATCTCCGGCATGCGGGGCTTCCCGCAGAAGGAGTACAGCCACGCCAACAAGGGTGCGGTCGCCGGTCTCGGCCTGCACAAGGGCGTCGCGATGATCGTCATGGGCAAGGTGAAGATCAAGCTCAAGGGCCGTCTCGCCTGGTACATGCACCGCGGCTACCACGGTCTGGCCATGCCGACCTGGAACCGTAAGATCCGGATCTTCGCCGACTGGACGCTGGCGATGTTCCTCAAGCGCGAGGTCGTCTCGCTCGGCGCCATGGAGACGCCGCGCGAGGAGTTCTACGAGGCCGCCAAGCCGGCCCCGGCTCCGGTCGCCGCCGCGAAGCCCGAGGGCGAGAAGGCCAAGGCCTCCTGACCCCCGGGTGACCGCTCCGCGAGGAGCACCCCGTACGACGCCCGAAGGGGCCGTCCGCCATCCGTGGTGCGGACGGCCCCTTCGGCGTGTCCACGGCTCGCCGCCGCGCGCTTTGCCCATTCGTTGCCCGCTGGCGGGATGACGGAGCGTGGCGGAAGAGTTGACGGAGAAGTACGGCGTACTGGCACCGCGGCACATGACGGCGAACCATGAGTGCGTACGTACGCAGTGAGCTTGTTGTGTTTGTCGGGGAAACACCACCACGGAGGTGTGCGCCATGGCACGCGCCGCATCGCGGCTGACCGCTCTCGCCGAAGAGCTGCTCTCGGAACCCCTGCCGGTCCGCATCAGGGCCTGGGACGGCAGCGAATCGGGTCCGCCCGGCGCCCCCGTTCTCGTGATCCGCCACCGCCGTGCCCTGCGCAGGCTCCTGTGGAAGCCGGGAGAGCTGGGCCTGGCCCGCGCTTGGGTGGCCGGGGAGATCGACGTCGAGGGCGATCTGTACGAACTCCTCGACCGGCTGTCCGGGTTCCTGTGGGACCGGGGCGCGGATGCCGAGGACGCGGTCCACCCGGTCCGCGACCCCGCCGTGCGCGCCTTCGCCGCCGGCCTCCTCAAGCTGGCCGGACCCTGGCCGCCGCCCGCCCCGCCCGTCGAGGAGGTCCGCCGCCGCACCGGGCCGCTGCACACCAGGCGCCGCGACAAGGAGGCCATCAGCCACCACTACGACGTGGGCAACGACTTCTACGCCCTCGTCCTCGGCCCCTCCATGGTCTACTCCTGCGCCTACTGGGAGGACGGCGGCACCCTGGAGGAGGCCCAGCGCGACAAGCTCGACCTGGTCTGCCGCAAGCTCGCCCTGAAGGAGGGCGACCGCCTGCTGGACGTCGGCTGCGGCTGGGGCTCCATGGCCATCCACGCCGCCCGCGAGTACGGGGCACAGGTCACCGGCATCACCCTCTCCCGGGAGCAGGCCGCCCACGCCCGCAAACGCATCGCGGAGGAGGGGCTCACCGACCGGATCGAGATCCGCGTCCAGGACTACCGGGACGTCGCCGACGGACCGTACGACGCGATCTCCTCGATCGGGATGGCCGAACACGTCGGCTCCGTCCGCTACCGCGAGTACGCCGACGTCCTCTTCGCCCTCCTCAGACCCGGCGGACGGCTGCTCAACCACCAGATCGCCCGGCGCCCCGAGAAGGACGAGGACGCCTACCGCATCGACGAGTTCATCGACTCCTACGTCTTCCCCGACGGCGAACTCGCCCCGGTCGGCCGCACCCTCTCGCTTCTGGAGGAGGCCGGGTTCGAGGCCCGGGACGTCCAGGCGCTGCGCGAGCACTACGCGCTGACCCTGCGCCACTGGGTGGCCAACCTGGAGCGCCGCTGGGAGGAGGCCGTACGGGCCACCTCACCGGGCCGGGCCCGGGTCTGGCGGCTCTACATGGCCGCCTCCGCGCTCTCCTTCGAGCGCAACAGCATCGGCGTCAACCAGATCCTCGCGGTGCGCCCCCAGGACGGCGGGTCCGCCCGCCTGCCGCTGCGCTCCCGGGCCTGGACGGAGCAGCCGGGGGAGACGGTGCAGGCAGCGGAGGCGGAGCAGCCGGGCGGCTGACCCGTACGCCCGACGCGCGCGGGGCCGACCTCCGTACGCCTCGGGTACGGGCGAGGGGCCGGTGCACCGCTCTCCAGCGGTGCACCGGCCCCTCGTCGTCCCTGCGTCCCGGCCTCCCCGGGTCCCGGCTACTCCGTCTTGATCGCCGTCAGCATGTTGAGCCGGGCGGCGCTGCGTGCGGGCCACAGCGAGGCGAGGACGCCCACCAGGCCGGCCAGGGCCAGGAAGACCGCGAGGCGGTCCCACGGGATGACCAGGGCGTAGCCGGGGATGTCGTCGGCCAGGGTCTGGCCGATCGCCCAGCCGAGGAAGACCCCGAGGCCGACCCCGATCACCGCGCCGAAGACCGAGATGACGACGGCCTCCAGACGGATCATCCGCTTCACCCGGCGGCGGTCGAGCCCGATCGCCCGCAGCATGCCGATCTCCTGCTGGCGCTCGAACACGGACATCGCGAGGGTGTTGACGACCCCGAGGACCGCGATCAGCAGGGCCATGGCGAGCAGCCCGTACATGATGTTCAGCGCGGTGTTGACGAAGCCGCCGAACATGTCACGGATGTCCTGCCGGTCCATGACGCTCATCGCCGGGTTGTCGCCGAGCGCGTCCACGATGGACTGCTCGTTGGCCTTGCCGGCGCCGCCGTCGGCCTTGATCCAGATCTCGCGGATCTCGGGGCGGGAGGCGGCGCTGTGCCGGTCGGCCAGCTCCTTGGGGATCACGAAGGTCGACAGGAAGTCGTTCTCCTTGTAGACCGCTCCGATCGTGATCTCGCCCTTCTTGTCGTCGTCGAACTTCACCGGGAGGGTGTCGCCGGTCTTCCAGCCGTTCGACTTCGCGGTCTTGGCGCCGACCGCGACCTGGCCGTCCTTCAGCGAGGCGAGCGAGCCGGAGACGGTGTCCAGCGAGAAGATCTTCTCCACATCGCCCGGGTTGACGCCGGAGGCGGACTGGTACTCCCCGTCGACCTCGAACCAGGCCGCCTGCTGCGGCGAGATCGCGGCGACGCCGTCGGCCTTCGACAGGGCGGTGAGCGCCGACTCGTCGAGCGAGTCCCCGCTGGCCATCGTGACCATGTAGTCGGCCTTGATGTTGTCCGTGGTCATCTTGTCGATGGCCTGGCCGAGGGTGACACCGAGGACCGAGATGCCGGTGACCAGGGTCAGCCCGATCGCCAGGGCGGAGGCGGTGGCTCCGGTACGCCGCGGGTTACGGACCGCGTTCTGCGAGGCCAGCTTCCCCGAGACGCCGAACAGCTTCTTCAGCAGCGGCCGCACCAGGGCGATGACCGGGCGGGAGAGCAGCGGGATCAGGATGATGATGCCGATCAGGGCGAGGAAGGCGCCCGCCGCGACCAGGTAGCGGCCGTTCGTCCCGCCGGCGCCCGCACCGGCGACGATGCCCACGGCACCGGCCAGGGCGATGAAGCCGCCGATCGAGTTCCGTACGACGAGGGACTTGACGGTGGCGGTGGCGTGCACGCTGCTCATCGCCGCGACCGGGGCGATCCTCGCGGCCCGGCGGGCGGGCAGCCAGGCGGCCAGGACGGTGATCAGGACGCCGACGGCGAAGGCGGAGACGACCGCCGTGGTCGAGACGACCAGCGGACCGGCCGGGATCTTGCCGCCGAGGAGCCCCATCGCGGAGCGCAGCCCGGTGGCGAGGCCGAGGCCGAGGAGGAAGCCGATGACCGAGGCGAGCAGCCCGACGACGGCGGCCTCGATCAGCACGGAGCGCTTGACCTGGCGGCGGGAGGCGCCGATGGCGCGCATCAGGGCCAGCTCACGGGTGCGCTGGGCGACCAGCATGGTGAAGGTGTTGGCGATGAGGAAGATGCCGACGAAGAGGGCGATGCCCGCGAAGGCCAGCAGCATGGTGTTCAGGCTGGTCAGCCCGGACTCGATCTGCTTGGCCTGCTCGTCCGCGAGGGCCTTGCCGGTCTGGGCGGTGGCCTCCTCCGGCAGCAGCGGGGTGATCGCGTCCAGCAGCTTCCGGTCCGAGGCGCCCGCGTCGGCGGCCACGGTGGCGTTCTGGAAGACCCCGGGCTTCAGGTAGAGGTCCTGGGCGGTCGCGGTGTCGAACAGCACCAGGCTGCCGCCCGCGTTGACCGCGCCGTCCTCGGTGGTGAAGACACCGGAGAGGGTGTACTCCTTCACCGGGCCGTTGGTGGCGACCCGCACCGGGTCGCCCACGCGGTACTTGCCCTTGGAGGCGGTGTCCTGGTCAAGCGCGATCTGACCGGCCTTCACCGGACCGCCGCCCTGGGTGAAGTCGTACGCGGAGTCCTTGCCGTCCTCGCCGGGGGCGAAGTTGCCGCCGGTGTTGGACCAGCCGTTGCCGATGAGCTTGCCGTCGGGGTCGGCCACCCCGGCGAAGCCGCTGACCCGGCCGGTGACCGAGGCCACGCCGTCCACGGCGCGGATCTTGTCCAGGGTCGCGGCGTCGAGGCCGGGGGTCTTGTCGTCGCGCCCGCCGGCGTGGGTCTCCACGGCGACGGCGACGTCGTCGTAGCTCTTGGCGGACTGGTTGCGGAAGGCGTTGCCGAGGGTGTCGGTGAAGACGAGGGTGCCGGAGACGAACGCTACGCCGAGCATGACGGCGAGCACGGTCATCAGCAGCCTGGCCTTGTGCGCGAGCACATTGCGCAGGGCGGTACGGAACATGTCTGTGTGTCCTGGGATGGGTGCCGGAAGGGGGACGTGGAGCACGGCGGGCGGGTCTCGGTGCGGCGGGCCGTCGGACGGCGGCCGCTCCGGCCGACCGCGGGGGTCAGCTCGTGCGGCCCTTCGCGTCGAACGCCTTCATCCGGTCGAGGACCCGGTCGGCGGTCGGCTGGATCATCTGGTCGACGACCGCGCCGTCCGCGAGGAAGATCACCCGGTCCGCGTAGGAGGCGGCCACCGGGTCGTGGGTCACCATCACCACGGTCTGGCCCAGCTCGCGCACGGAATTGCGCAGGAAGCCCAGGACCTCGGCGCCGGAGCGGGAGTCCAGGTTCCCGGTCGGCTCGTCCCCGAAGATGATCTCGGGCTGCGAGGCCAGGGCGCGGGCCACGGCGACGCGCTGCTGCTGGCCGCCGGAGAGCTCGGTGGGCCGGTGCTTGAGCCGCTCCGAGAGCCCCACCATGTCGATGACCTTCTGGAGCCACGCGGCGTCGGGCTTCCGGCCCGCGATGTCCATCGGCAGGGTGATGTTCTCCAGGGCGGTCAGCGTCGGCAGCAGGTTGAAGGCCTGGAAGATGAAGCCGATCTTGTCCCGGCGCAACTGCGTGAGCTGCTTGTCCTTCAGCGTGGACAGCTCGGTCTCGCCGATGCGCACCGAACCGCTGCTGAAGCTGTCGAGACCGGCCACGCAGTGCATCAGCGTCGACTTGCCGGAGCCCGAGGGGCCCATGATCGCGGTGAACTCGCCCTGCGGGAAGTCCACGGTCACCCGGTCCAGGGCGACGACCTGGGTCTCACCCTCGCCGTAGACCTTCGACAGCTCCGTGGCGCGGGCGGCCACCGTGGTGGCGCGGTGAACGGTGGGGGTGGTGGTCACAGGGACGCTCCTGGTTCGGGGGGATGCGGATGCATACGGGGACGCGGCCCGCGCTGACGGCGGTGCCTCGGGGACTACTCCATCGTCACGTCCCGACGGCCCCGGGTCGTCACTCCCTATGCCCGTTCCCGTGGCCCCCTTGAGTCGCATCACCGGGGTGAAGGGGTCCTCCTCGGGTATGACACCGACCCCGAGGCTTCATCCGAGGGGCGGTCCGATGACTCAGGGTGATCTCCGTCGGCGGGCCGCGCGGACGCCCGCGGGCGCGGAGCGGACGGTCTCCCGGCCGGGCCGGAACCCGAGGGTGGCGAACCCCCTGGCGAACCGTGGCGCGCGCCTGGCGCATTGGGCCGTACGGGTGCGGCGACTTTCCGTCAATCCTGTACAGCCTGTTGCCGACCGGTAACCGGTGTGGGTGCGTGGTGAGACCGCGCGTATGTGCTGACGGTCCCTCAGGCGGTCAATAAAATAGGACAACATCGCGCCACTGTTCCGCTGATCGGGGGACGCCCCCGGATAGGGTCAGTTGCCAACGCGGAGCCGCGCGGCACGCCCGGATGGTGGAACGTAGACACGGCGAGCTTAAACCTCGCTGCCCCTCGGGGGCGTGCCGGTTCGAGTCCGGCTCCGGGCACCACGATTCTCACAGGGTGTGACCAGGTGTGACGGCGCGCGGACGGAGCGGTGTCTCCCGGGCCGGGAACGCGTCCGTACCGCCCCCGGACGGCCTACCGTGATAAAGATCCTCCCCTGGCACTAGGGTGCTTCTTTTGCCTACCCATTACTCTTGTCGCAAGGCCACGCAGTGTGGCCATGGAGGAGTGAGATGAGGAGCAGCAACCCGGTCTTCTCGCGACGGGGGTTCAGCCGCGACAACGGCCACGCGGGCTTCAACGCGGCGCCGCAGGCCGGGGCCGCCACGGCGGGGACCAACCCGTTCGCGCAGGGCACCGCCGCAAACCCGTACGCCACCAACCCTTACGCCCAGGGCGTCCAGCCCGGCGCCCCGGCGCCCGCGCGGACCGACGCGATGACCATCGACGACGTGGTGACGCGTACGGCGATGACGCTCGGACTGGTCGTCGTGGCCGCCGCCGTCGCCTGGTGGGCCATGCCGGTCGACCAGGCGAACCTGGGCACCGCCTACGGTGTCGCCATCGGCGCCGCGATCATCGGCTTCGTGCTGTCGCTGGTGAACTCGTTCAAGCGCCGGCCCTCGCCGCCGCTGATCCTGCTGTACGCCGCCTTCGAGGGTGTCTTCCTCGGCATCGTCAGCAACATCGTCAGCGTCTACGTCGCCCCCGGCGCCGCGATGCAGGCGGTGCTCGGCACGATGGCGGTCTTCGCCGGTGTGCTGATCGCCTACCGCACCGGTCTGATCCGGGTCACGCGCCGTTTCTACGGCTTCGTGATGGCCGCCGCCATCGGCTTCATGCTGCTGATGATGGTCAACATGCTGTTCGCCGTCTTCGGCGGCGGTGACGGCCTCGGCTTCCGCAGCGGCACGCTCGGCATCATCTTCGGCATCGTGGCCATCGTGATCGGCGCCTGCATCCTCGCCCTCAACTTCAAGCAGGTCGAGGACGGCATCGCGTACGGCGCCCCGCGCGAGGAGGCATGGCTGGCCGCCTTCGGCCTCACCGTGACCCTGGTGTGGATCTACATCGAGATGCTGCGCCTGGTCGCCATCCTCAGCGGCGACGACTGACCGACCGCTCGGGACCCGCACCACTCGTCGTATCCGCGGTACCGGAAGGGCCCGCAGGCATCGCGCCTGCGGGCCCTTCGGCGTTGCCGGGGAGTCGGGTGTGCCGGGAGGGGCGTCGGTGTTCACCGCCCTCGTCCGGTCCGCCTGCTTTCGCCGGTCAGCTTGTCCCCGCCGGTCTGGTCGTCCCTGCCGGTCTGGTCGTCCCTGCCGGTC
This sequence comes from Streptomyces araujoniae, assembly GCF_050871195.1. Classification (NCBI taxonomy): domain Bacteria; kingdom Bacillati; phylum Actinomycetota; class Actinomycetes; order Kitasatosporales; family Streptomycetaceae; genus Streptomyces; species Streptomyces araujoniae. Next base: position 2,870,168 of record NZ_CP194070.1, on the reverse strand, counting down.
TGCTCGCCCCGTCCGGTCCGCCTGGCATCGCGGTGGGAGGGGCGCGTAGGGTCCGGTGCGTGCTCGATACGACGCCTCTCATCCTGGCCGTGGACCGATTCGCCGACCGGCTGCGCTCGGCCCCGCAGAGCCGCCTCCAGCGCGGTGCGGCCGCCGAGGCGCTGGCCGCCGCCCGCGAACTCGCCGTACGGGCCCAGCGCGTCGAGAGCCCCGGCACGGAGCCTCGGGAGCTGCCGGACGCGGGGATGTTCGCCGTGGGCGACCAGCTCGCCGTCGCCGGGCGGGATCTGGCGGTGGCACTGGTGACGGCCCCGCCCGGAGAGCTGGACGAGGCCGTGCGCTATGTCGAGGGGGCGGCTGCGCGGGCTTTCGCGTGACCGCCGGGGGGGCGGGCGGGTGCCCGCAGGGTCGCGGAGCCGCGAGCCGGAACGGGTGCCCACCGGTCGGGCGGGACGGGTGCTTGCGGGTCGGGTGCCCACTGGTCGGGCGGGGACGGGTCAGAACGAGGCGATGACGCGGTCCGCGAGGATGTAGACGTTCTCCTCGCCGCAGGAGAAGGTCAGGGCGTAGGCGCCCGAGACGCCCGAACCGCCCAGCAGCACCGGCTGCCGGCCCGCCCGCAGCGCGTCCGCGAGCCGCTCGGCCGTCTCGCGGTGGCCGGGGGTCATGCAGAGCGTGGTGCCGTCGGCGAAGACGTACACATCGAGCGTCCCCAGCGGGCCCGGCCGCACATCGGTCAGCTCGGTGGCCAGGTCGGCCAGTTCCTCCAGCCGGCTCACGGTGCGCTCGTGGTCGGTGACCACCGGCGTCTGCACGGGGACGAAGTCCGGGTGCGAGGGGTGGCGGCGGCGTGCCGCGGCCAGCTCGGGGGAGTCCTCGGGGTGGTCCGCGATCTCCGTCAGGTCCGTGAACTCACCGGCGAACTCGCCCGCGAACTCGCCCGTGATGTCGGCCGTCTCGTGCTCCGCGAGGGTCCGCTCGCTCAGCTCCTCCATCGCCTCGGCCGCCTCGATGTCCAGCGACTCCAGACCCGCGAAGTCGGACTGGCGCGGAAGGTAGAAGGGGGTCTCCTCGCCGAGCACGGGCACCCCGCCCAGCAGCGAGGGGGTGTCCGCCGCGTCACGGGCCTCCTGGGCGGCCCAGAAGGCGCGCGCCTCGGCCAGCTCGCGCTCGCGCTCCTCGGCCAGCGCGTCGGCCACGGCCGCGCGTATCTCCTCCGCCGGGGTGGCGGCGTGACGGCTCTGCGGGGGCACCGACGCACCGAGAGCGCGTCCCTCGGCCAGCTCCGTGCGCAGGCCCGCGACCTGCTTGCGCAGCCCGTGAGCGGCATGCAGCGCGGCGGCGCCGACGGCCGTGGCAGCGGCGGTGGTCAGCAACAGGGCAAATGACATGGCGCTCACTGACAACTCCCGGTTTCAATCGATACCCCCGACTTCCTACATCAGCTTGGCCTGTAGTCGTACCGCCTGTCAGTGCATTACGTCACGAAATGGACAGGTCTTTCGGTCCTGTGTTTAGCCCCAAAAGCCCGTGACCTGGGGAAATGGCTCTCCCCCGGGACGCAGATCACATCCTGGGGGAGATTCGGTCACGGTCGGGGCTCGGCCGGATTCGGACACCCGGTGAGAAGGGAAGCCTGGGGCCGGTGCGAGCCCGTACGGGGCCTGCGGGGCTCGGCCCGGGCGCTCGTGCCGAGCCTCGTCTCCGCTGCGGGCACGCGCCGCACCCGTTCCCCGTGCGACCCCCGCCCTCCGCCGCGGCTCAGCTCAGGCGCTCGATCACCATCGCCATGCCCTGGCCGCCGCCCACGCACATCGTCTCCAGGCCGAACTGCTTGTCGTGGAACTGGAGGCTGTTGATCAGCGTGCCGGTGATGCGGGCGCCGGTCATGCCGAAGGGGTGGCCGACCGCGATCGCGCCGCCGTTGACGTTGACCTTCTCCAGCGGCAGGCCGAGGTCCCGGTAGGAGGGGATGACCTGGGCGGCGAACGCCTCGTTGATCTCGGCGAGGTCGATGTCGTCGATCGTCAGGCCGGCCCGCTTCAGCGCCTGCTTGCTGGCCTCGACCGGGCCGTAACCCATGATCTCGGGGGAGAGGCCGGAGACGCCGGTGGAGACGATCCGGGCCAGCGGGGTCAGGCCCAGCTCCCGCGCCTTGGTGTCGGACATGATCACCAGGGCGGCGGCGCCGTCGTTGAGCGGGCAGCAGTTGCCCGCGGTGACCAGGCCGTCGGGGCGGAAGACCGGCTTCAGGCCCTGCACGCCCTCCAGGGTGACGCCCGCGCGCGGGCCGTCGTCCTTGGCGACGACCGTGCCGTCCGGGGTGGTGACGGGGGTGATCTCCCGCTCCCAGAAGCCGTTCTTCAGGGCCTCCTCGGCGAGGTTCTGCGACCGCACGCCGAACTCGTCCATCTCCTGGCGGCTGACGCCCTTGAACCGGGCCAGGTTCTCCGCCGTCTGCCCCATCGAGATGTACGCGTCCGGGACGAGGCCGTCCTCACGCGGGTCGTGCCAGCTCGCGCCGGACTCCTCGGCGCGGGCGGCGGTGCGGGCCTCGGCGTCGGCGAAGAGCGGGTTGTGCGTGTCCGGGAGGCTGTCGGAGTTGCCCTTGGTGAAGCGGGACACCATCTCGACGCCCGCCGAGATGAAGACGTCGCCCTCGCCCGCCTTGATCGCGTGCAGCGCCATCCGGCTGGTCTGCAGCGAGGAGGAGCAGTAGCGGGTGACCGTACAGCCGGGAAGGTGGTCCATCCCCATCTGTACGGCGATGATGCGGCCCAGGTTGTTGCCCTGCTCGCCCCCGGGCAGGCCGCAGCCCAGCATCAGGTCGTCGATGTCCTTCGGGTCCAGCTCGGGGACCTTGGCCAGCGCGGTCTGGATGATCGTGGCGGTCAGATCGTCCGCGCGCAGGTCCTTGAGGGACCCCTTGAAGGCGCGGCCGATCGGCGAACGGGCGGCAGAGACGATCACGGCTTCGGGCATCACGCGGCTCCATGAGGGCTGGAAAGCTGGGTGGACGAGAGAACTCCCCTGGAAGCTACCCGGGCGTATCGCCCGGGTCACCCGGCAGGCCATGTGATGAGTGACTCTTTTCTAAGCGCTTGCTCAGGGTGGCCCGCCGGGGCTGGGGCCGGGGTCCGACGGACCCGCGCGGCCCGGGGATCCGGGACCGGCAGCCCCGGGCCGGGGGAGGCCGGGGTCCGGCGGTCCCGGGCCGTGGGAGGTCCGCGGTGGCCGGGCCGCCGGGCCCGGCCCCTACGTGTGGCCGTGTGCCGCGTCCGGGTGCGAGGACGGTGCCGGTTCCGTCTGGGCGGAGGCGGGGAGGCGCCGCCGCCTGCGGTGCTTGAGGAGGGCCCAGGGGGCGCGGGCCCCCGTGACCTCCGTACCGGCCTCGCGGGCCGCCTGGGAGGCCGCCTTGGCCACCGGGAGGATGTCCTCGCGGCGCGAGCCGTCCAGCCGGTCCGACTCCGGCCACAGGCCCAGCACCGCGCACAGGGTGGGCAGCACCGCCATCGCCGCCGTGGCGTACCCCTCGGCGGAGGGGTGGTAGTTGTCCGGCCCGAACAGCTCGCGCGGGTTCGCCGCGAACTCGGGGCCCAGCAGGTCGCCCAGCGAGACCGTGCGCCCGCCCTGCTCCACCGTCCCGATCGTCTGCGCGGCCGCCAGCTGCCGGCTCACCCGCCGGGCCAGCCAGCGCAGCGGCTGGTAGACCGGCTCGATCGTGCCCAGGTCCGGGCAGGTCCCCACGACCACCTCCGCCCCCGCCGTCCGCAGCCTGCGCACCGCCGTCGTCAGGCAGCGCACCGACTGGGTGGCGGGCATCCGGTGGGTGACGTCGTTCGCCCCGATCATGATCACGCAGACGTCCGGGGTGCGGGCCGGGTCCGCCAGCAGCAGTGAGACCTGCCGCTCCAGATCGTCCGACCTGGCCCCCGGCAGGGCCACGTTCCGCAGGTCCACCGGCCGCTCGGCCACCGCCGCGAGCCCCGAGGCGAGCAGCGCCCCCGGGGTCTGCCCGGCCCGCCGCACCCCCTGGCCCGCCGCCGTCGAGTCCCCGAGCATCCCGAGCCGCAACGGGTCGTTCGGGCCGGCGAACGCCACCCCGTACCGACCGTCCGCGCTGGGTGGGACCGGCGCCGTACCGCCGCCCACCTGCCTCTTCGCGAGCTGGACCTCCGCCAGGAACACGCCGACGGCCGCCGCACCGATCAGTCCGATGCTGCCGCCGCCGTAGGCCGCGCCCGCCGCGATCCGCCGTGCCACCCTTGCTCTCGACACAGTCCGGTCCACCTCCTCCTCGCCGTACCGCCCTACAACTACCTACCTGCCCCGCGAGGGGCGCCGCCCAATCGCACGGTCCGTCCGGGTATCCGTACGCTCCGTGTCCGACCGTCCTTTCCAGCCTGCTTTTCCGGGGGTGCTGGGCTTCCGTGCGCATCGTGCGGCCCGTACGCATACTCTGGGCCGGACCATCTCGGAGATCCCGGAGTACACGGTGCAATTCCACGATTCGCTGATCACTCTTGTCGGCAACACCCCGCTGGTGAGGCTGCGCAACGTCACGGCAGGCATCCAGGCGACCGTCCTGGCCAAGGTCGAGTACTTCAACCCCGGCGGGTCGGTGAAGGACCGTATCGCCCTGCGGATGATCGAGGCGGCCGAGCAGAGCGGCGAGCTCCAGCCCGGCGGCACGATCATCGAGCCGACCAGTGGCAACACGGGCGTCGGCCTGGCGATCGTCGCCCAGCAGAAGGGCTACAAGTGCATCTTCGTCTGCCCGGACAAGGTGTCCACTGACAAGATCAACGTGCTGCGCGCGTACGGCGCCGAGGTCGTCGTCTGCCCCAGCGCGGTCGACCCGGAGCACCCGGACTCGTACTACAACGTCTCCGACCGGCTGGTCGCCGAGACGCCGGGCTCCTGGAAGCCCGACCAGTACTCCAACCCGAACAACCCGCGTTCGCACTACGAGACCACCGGTCCCGAGCTGTGGGAGCAGACGGAGGGGAAGATCACCCACTTCGTTGCGGGCGTCGGCACCGGCGGCACGATCACCGGCACCGGGCGCTACCTCAAGGAGATCAGCAACGGCGCCGTCAAGGTCATCGGCACCGACCCGGAGGGCTCGGTCTACTCCGGCGGCTCGGGCCGCCCGTATCTGGTCGAGGGCGTCGGTGAGGACTTCTGGCCCTCCGCCTACGACGCGGAGGTCACCGACGAGATCGTCGCGGTCTCCGACAAGGACACCTTCCAGATGACCCGCCGCCTGGCCAAGGAGGAGGGCCTGCTCGTCGGCGGCTCCTGCGGCATGGCGGTCGTCGGGGCCCTGGAGGTCGCCAGGCGGCTCGGCCCGGACGACGTGGTCGTGGTGCTGCTGCCCGACAGCGGCCGCGGCTACCTCAGCAAGATCTTCAACGACGAGTGGATGGCCGACTACGGCTTCCTGGAGGACACCAGCTCCTCCCCGCAGGTCAGCGCCGTGCTGAACTTCAAGGAGGGCCCGCTGCCCTCGCTGGTCCACATGCACCCGGACGAGACGGTCGGCCAGGCGATCGACGTCCTGCGGGAGTACGGCGTCTCCCAGATGCCGATCGTGAAGCCGGGCGCCGGACACCCCGACGTGATGGCCGCCGAGGTCATCGGCTCCGTCGTGGAACGGCAGCTGCTGGACGCCCTGTTCACCCAGCGCGCCTCCCTGACCGACCCGCTGGAGAAGCACATGTCGGCCCCGCTGCCGCAGGTCGGCTCCGGCGAGCCGGTCGAGGACCTGATGGCCGCGCTCAGCGGTGCCGATGGTGCCGACGCGGCGATCGTGCTCGTCGAGGGCAAGCCGAAGGGCGTCGTCAGCAGGCAGGACGTGCTCGCGTTCCTCGCGAAGGACGCGGGCACCGCGAAGGCCTGACCGGCCGACGGCGCGTGGACCTGGCCGGTCGGTGTCCAGCCTGGCAGGTCCGACCGGCCGTCGGTGCCCTGACCCGGTCGGCCGTCGTCGGCGCGTGGATGCGGTCGCCGGTTTACGGCCGTCGGTTCGCGGACCGGACCTGGACCGGCCGGGCGTGCGGACCTGACCTGGATCGGCCGACGGCGCGTGGACCTGGCCGGTCGGTGCCCGGCCCCGCAGATCCGGTCCGGCGTCGGTGCGTGGACCTGACCGGCTGGCGGCGCGTGGACCCGGTCCGCCGCCGTCGGGCCCCCGCGGGTCCGGCCGGCGCGGCCCGCGCGGACCGGGTATCCGCGCGGGGTGGCCCGGGCTTCGCGAAAACGGTACGAGCACGTCACGTCGGCGCAGCACCCGCTTAACACGGCTCCGGCAGATTAGTGGGTGTCGGCAGGGAGACCAGCCGGCACCCAGAACGGCGACACCGGACTACGGAGCGGCTCCCGGACCTCCACCGTCGCCCGGACGCGGCCATCCGGCCCTGACCCGGACCGCGTCCCTCGCGGGGACCGCCGTCGTCCCGCCCCCCGGGCCACCGGGGGTGCGGCGGCCCCCGCGATATACCTCACCGTGCGGCCGGACCCCTCGTGGGCCCGGCCGCACGGGCGTTCCCGCACGGGCGTTCCCGCTCGCCCGTTCCCGCTCGCCCGCGCCCGCGCTCACGCCCATGGTCCCGGAGGATCCCCTCCCGCCCCTGCGGCTCATTCCCCCCTGTAGCCCATTGCCCCCTGCGGCTCATTCCTCCCCTGCTCTCCTGCTCCCCTCCGCCCACTCCTCTCCTCGCCCGCTCACTCCTGCCACTCCGGGACCGCGCGGCGCCGCTCCCGCTCCCGCTGTCTGAACAGCCCCCCGTAATGCGCCGCGTGCACCGCGTTCACCCCCACGATCCCCAGCCAGGCCACCACCAGCCCCTCGATGCCCGCGTTGACGACTCCGATCGCGGAGAGCGGCACGGCCAGGACGAGCGAGACGACCGCGAAACCGAACCGCTCCCCGAAACCGGCCGCCGCACCCGCCGTCCCCACCCCCGCGGCGGACGGCGGACGAGCGGCCCCGGGACCCCGGGCGGCCGTCACCTGCTGCTCGGCGAGATGGCGCCGGACCCGGCGGTCCATGGTCGAGTCGAGACGCTGTTCGACCTTCTCCAGGAAGGAGTCGACGAGCGCCGACTCGTACTCCGGCCCCAGCTCGCCGCGCGCCTGGAGCGTGGCGGCCAGCTCCCTCTTCAGCTCGTGGTCCCGTGCTTCCATACCCGTTACGTTACGAGCGCCGACGGCCCCGAACACGGGGGCTAACCCCCGTATTTCCCGGGGAGGAAGCCGCCCCTCCACCGCTGCATATGGACATGCAGGAGCCTTCCTGGCTGAATGGATCCGTCGGCGCCGATCAGGGCGCGACGGATCCGGCCACGGGATCCGGCAACGGACCCGGCGGCCTATCCGGCAGGAGAACGCCCAGCAAGGGGACAGCATGAGTGGGAGCAGCCCCGCCGCGCGGTTGCAGCGGCTCTTCGAAGGGCACCGGCTCACGCCCACCCAGCGGCGTATCGCGCACTGCATGGTGCGCCGGGCGTCCGACGCCCCGTTCCTCTCCAGCGTCGAGCTGGCCGAGCTGGCCGGGGTCAGCCAGCCCTCCGTCACCCGCTTCGCCGTCGCCCTCGGCTTCGACGGCTACCCGGCGCTCCGCCGCCACCTCCGCGAGGTCGCCCCCGCGGACGCGGAGCAGGAGGAGGCGGGGGAGACGTACAACGAGTACCAGCAGGCCGTCCGCGCCGAGATCGAGAACCTCCAGCACCTCTCCGAGCTGCTCGCCGACCCCGGACCCGTGGAGCGGGCGGGACGGCTGCTCGCCGGATCCCGGCCGCTGCCCGTGCTGGGGCTGCGCGCGGCCTCCTCGCAGGCGCGCGGCTTCGGGTACTTCGCGGCCAAGGTCCACCCCGACGTCCGGGTCCTCGACGAGGGCGGCTCCATGCTCCTGGACCGCATCGACTCCGCCCGCCGGGCCGGTGCCACCGCCCTCATGTGCTTCGCGCTGCCCCGCCACCCCAAGGAGTCCGTGGAGGCGCTGGCGTACGCCGGAGCGCAGGGGCTCACCGTCATCACCGTCGCGGACTCCGCCTTCGCCCCGGTCGCGAAGCACAGCGATCTCCTCCTCCCGGCGGCCATCGGCTCCGGCCTCTCCTTCGACACCGTCTGCGCCCCGATGCTGCTGGGCCGGGTGCTGCTGGAGGCGATGTGCGACGAACTCCCCGACGCCCAGGCGAGGCTCGAGGAGTTCGACGTACGGGCGGCGGCGCGCGGCCTGTTCGTGGAGTGACCGTTTCTCACGGGCCCCTCATCCGGGGCCGCTAATCTCCGCCCCCGGAACGGAGACCGGGCCGGACGGGCCCGTCGTGCGAGAGGGGTGCGGACGTGGGACGTGGAGGTCAGTCGCTGGCGAGGGTGGCCGTGATCGTACGGGCCGGGGCGGCACCGCTGTGGTGGGCCGGGCTGGTGGCCGCCGCCGCGGGGGCGTTCGTCCCGGGGCCGGCCGGGCGCCGGATCGGGCTGCTGGCCGGGGCCGCGCTCTTCATCGTCACGGCGGCGGCCGTGGCCCTGGCGCGCGGCGGACGGTACGCGGAGCTGGCCCGGGGGGCCTCACGGGCCGGGCGCGGCGACTTCCTCCAGGACCGGGCCGTGACCGTACGGGCGTGGCGGCGCGGGCACCGGTGGTGGCTGCTGGGGGCGTTCGTCGTGGCCGTGGCCTCCTCGTTCGCGCTGCCGGGCGCCGGTGGGCTGGTCCTCGCGGGCGCGGGGGCCGGCCTCTGGGCGAAGGCCGTACGGATCGGGCAGCGGGAGCGCCGGGACGACGTCCTGTACTGGGTGCGCACCGACTGGGCCGGGAACGGCAGCCCGGTCGCCAAGGGCGTGCACGGGCACCGGACGACCGGTCCGGCGGCGGGCGACGCCGCGCCGGGCGGGGCGCGGCGTCGCCACCGGTGAGCGGAGCCGGAGGGGCTCAGACCTCCAGCTCGGCCTCGATCTTCTTCAGCTGGTGGCGGGCCATCGCCAGGTTCGCGCGGCTCGCGTCCAGCACCAGGTAGAGGAAGAGGCCGTTGCTGCCACGGGTCTTGAGCAGCCGGATCAGGTGGTACTGGGTGCCCAGCGTGATGAGGATGTCCTCGATCTCCTCCTTGAGGCCCAGGTGCTCCATGGTGCGGAGCTTGGCGCGGATCACATCGGTGTTGCCCGCGGCCGCGACCTCCAGGTTGAAGTCCTTGCCGCCGCCGAGCGTGCCCAGGGCCATCCCGCTCGTGTAGTCGACGAGGGCGACACCCGTGGTGCCCTCGATCGAGCTCATCGCTTCCTTCAGTGACGCTTCGGTGTTCGCCATGGAGGCTCGTTTCCTTTCCGTGGCCGGTCGCGGTGACCGGGTCCGTTTCCGCGTGAGTGGCATGGGTGTGGTGGGTGGTCGTGGTGCGTGCGTGTGGGGGAGGAGCGGTTACGTGGGGCGCTGCGGGAGCGTGCGGTTCTGGGTGGTGCGCGCCGGGGCGGTACGGGGCATGGGGGGCGTGCGCTCGACGCGTTCCAGGGCGGAGTCGACGAGTTCGCCGATGCGGGCGCCCGCGCGGCGGCCCTCCAGATGGAGCCTGCCGACGTTGATGCGGTCCTCGGCCAGCAGGGTCAGGACGGCGGAGGAGCCGGCGGCGTAGGTGGCGATGTAGCCGCTCTCGCCGCGGACCAGGAGTTCCCGGAAGCCGCCGCGGCCGGTGGCCTCCGTCATCCGGATCGCGACGCCGAGCGCGGCGGCGGTGAGGGCGGCGACGCCCTCGGCCTCGATGCCCGGGGTGTCGTGGGCCAGGACCAGGCCGTCGGTGGAGGCGGCCAGCGCCCCGGAGAGCAGGGGGACCCGGGCCCGTAACCGCTGCAGCTCGTCGAGGACACTCCGCGTCTCGGCCTCGGGAACCATCAGCTGTCTCCTCCCGGCACGCTGTCTGAGCGCGCGTATCACAGGGCCTCCAATGCGTCTCGGAGCCGGCGCAGCAGGGCGATGTCGGGGTCGGCCGTCACCTCGGGGAGCGTGATCCGGCCGGCCGTCGTGGCGGTGGCGGGCAGCGGCTGTTCGCGGACCGCCTCCACCAGGCCGGCCGCGGCGAGCCGCCGCAGGTCGACCAGGATGTGGAACGCCGAACGGCCCAGGGCCTGGGCGATGTCGGAGGCCGTACGGACGCCGTCGGCCAGCTCCAGGACCGCGCGCTGGCGGTACGGCACGGGGCCGGCGCCCGGGTGGGCCGGTCTCCGCAGGACGGGGGCGCCGTCGCAGGCGGCGTCGGGCCAGATCCGGTCCAGCAGCTCCCGCCGGCGCAGGGTCTCGCGCTGGACGGCGGCCACCGGGACCGGCCGCACCGGTCCGATCCAGTGGGACACCCCGTAGCGGAAGCGGGCGGGGGTGCCGGTCGGGGCGAGGGCGAAGAACGCGGCGTCGTACAGCGCGCCCAGGTGGCACAGCTCCAGCGCGCCGCCGGGCACATGGCCGCTGTCGACGAGATAGCGGCCGACCCGCTGTCCGGCCCCGGCCTGCGCCACCGCGTCCCACCAGCCCTCGTGGCGCAGGGTGCCGCCGGTGGTGAGGAGCACGTCGATGCCGGGGGTGGCGGGGCTCTCAGCGTGGACCACCTGGCCCTCCGCGAGGTAGAGCGTGCCGCGGTCGCGCATCAGGGCGCCGGTGGCCCGTTCGGCGGCGAGGCGCTGGAGCATCGGGGAGAGGACCGGGAGCCGGTCCGTCTCGGCGCCGGGGTCGGCGGCTATCGCGCTCACGCCAGCACCAGCCGCTCGGCCAGCTCGCCCAGGCGTAACCGGGCGAGCGCGAGATTGCCCTCGGAGCGGTTCAGCCAGAGGTGGAGGAAGACGCTGCTGTCGAAAGCCGTCTCGACGAAGCGGAGCATGTGGTAACCGTCTTGGGTGGTCACGATGACGTCCTCGACGGCGGTGCCCGGCGCTTCCCCGGAGCCGTCGGCGGAGCCTCCTGCCACCAGGCGGGCGAAGGCGGGCTGTTCGGCGGTCATCCGGGCGACCTCCGCGGTCTCGGCCGCCGTCGCCTCGTGGTCGCCGTTGGGGGACTCGCCGATGGTGCCGAGCGCGAGGCCGCTCGTCCAGTCGACCACCGAGGCGCCACGGGCACCGGGCAGCCTCATGACTTCGAGCAGGCACTCGTCGATTCCGGGCACGCGGATTCCCCTCCCGACGCGGCGTACGGCTGTGACCCTGAGGCTACGCAACGTGCTCACGGCAGGTGGAGGTTCTGGCATTTTCCTTTGGTACATGCTCCGCAGGGTGTAAAGGAGCGGCTGAAACGCATTGGCCGGGAAGTGGGGTGACGGATCTTCGGCCCACCAGGGCCCTGCCCGGCGCGGGCGGCAGGACGTGCTCGTCCGCGCTGCCGTAGCAGAACGGGGAGGCCGCCCATCGGATCGATCAAGGCCGGGTCGGTGACCCCGAACAGGGCGATCGGGCCGAAGGCATTCGGCGGAAAATCGACGCCGCCCGCCTGGGCCGCCTCCATTAGCGGACTGCTGGATTCCGCCGGGGTGCGGGAGTCGGTCGGGGCCGAGGGGGGCAGGGGCGCCGGGGTGGCCAGGGTGTGGATCGTGCCGGGGTGCCGGGGTGCCGGGGTGCCGGGGCGGCCAGGATCTGGATCGTGCCGGGGTGGAGAGGCCGAAGGCGCCGGGGTGGAGGGTGAGGCGGGAGCGCTCGGTGGTGCCTCATGGGCGGGCTGCGGCGGCACCCGGGCGGCTTTCCCCGACGTGGCGCGGGCCGCACCTGTTGACTACGACTATTCAGCGCCTCAGGATGTGAATATCTAGTCATCGTCGCGAGGAGGCACCGCCATGTCAGGACCCCGCCCCGTACGAGCGCCGCGCGGCAGCGCCCTCAGCGCCCTGGGATGGCAGCAGGAAGCCGCCCTGCGCATGCTCCAGAACAACCTGGACCCCGAGGTCGCCGAGCACCCCGACAAGCTCGTCGTCTACGGCGGTACGGGCAAGGCGGCCCGTGACTGGCGCTCGTTCGACGCGATGGTCCGCACCCTGCAGACGCTCAAGCAGGACGAGACGATGCTCGTCCAGTCCGGGCGGCCGGTCGGTGTCATGCAGACCCACGAGTGGGCGCCGCGCGTCCTCATCGCCAACTCCAACCTGGTGGGCGACTGGGCCAACTGGGAGGAGTTCCGCCGCCTGGAGCAGCTGGGCCTGACGATGTACGGCCAGATGACCGCCGGGTCCTGGATCTACATCGGCACCCAGGGCATCCTCCAGGGCACCTACGAGACCTTCGCCGCCGTCGCCGCCAAGAAGTTCGGCGGCACGCTGGCCGGGACGATCACCCTGACCGCCGGGCTCGGCGGCATGGGCGGCGCCCAGCCGCTCGCCGTCACCATGAACGACGGCGTCGCCATCTGTATCGACTGCGACCCGCGCGCCATCGACCGCCGCATCGAACACCGCTACCTGGACGTGAAGGCCGACAGCCTGGAGCACGCCCTCCAGCTCGCCGTCGAGGCCCGCGACGCCCGCCGCCCCCTCTCCATCGGCCTCCTCGGCAACGCGGCGGAGCTGCTGCCCCGGATGCTCGCCGAGGGCGCGCCGGTCGACATCGTCACCGACCAGACCAGCGCCCACGACCCGCTGGCCTACCTCCCGCTCGGCGTCGACTTCGACGACATGGCCACCCTCGCCGCCGAGAAGCCCGCCGACTTCACCCAGCGCGCCCGCGAGTCGATGGCCCGTCACGTCGAGGCCATGGTCGGCTTCATGGACGCCGGGGCCGAGGTCTTCGACTACGGCAACTCCATCCGCGGCGAGGCCCGGCTCGCCGGGTACGACCGTGCCTTCGACTTCCCCGGCTTCGTCCCCGCCTACATCCGCCCCCTCTTCTGCGAGGGCAAGGGCCCCTTCCGCTGGGCCGCCCTCTCCGGCGAGGCGTCCGACATCCACAAGACGGACAAGGCGATCCTGGACCTCTTCCCGGAGAACGAGTCCCTGCACCGCTGGATCACCATGGCCGGCGAACGGGTCCACTTCCAGGGCCTGCCCGCCCGCATCTGCTGGCTCGGCTACGGCGAGCGCGACAAGGCCGGCGAGCGCTTCAACGACATGGTCGCGAGCGGCGAACTGGCCGCCCCGCTCGCCATCGGCCGCGACCACCTGGACTGCGGCTCGGTCGCCTCCCCGTACCGCGAGACCGAGGCCATGCTCGACGGCTCCGACGCCATCGCGGACTGGCCGCTGCTCAACGCCATGGTCAACGTCGCCTCCGGCGCCTCCTGGGTCTCCCTCCACCACGGCGGCGGCGTCGGCATGGGCCGCTCCATCCACGCGGGCCAGGTCACCGTCGCGGACGGCACGGAGCTCGCGGGCGAGAAGATCCGCCGCGTCCTGACGAACGACCCCGGCATGGGCGTCATCCGCCATGTCGACGCGGGCTACGACATCGCGGAGTCGGTCGCCGCGGAGAAGGGCGTACGCGTCCCGATGACGGAGGACCACTGATGCCGACGGGCACGCCGGGGGACCTGCCCGGGACCGGCGGTACGTCGCGGGGCACGGCCGCCCCGCCGGACGGCAGGGGCCAGGGCACGCCCCGGAGCACCACGCAGGGCGCTCCCGCCCCGGGTACGCCGTCGAGTGCCCCCGCCTCCCCGACGGCGCACCCGGGCACATCGTCGAGTGCCCCCGCCTCCCTGGGGACGCACCCCGGCACACCGTCGGGTGCGGCCGGGCCCGGCCCGGCGGCGGGCTCGTCCCGGGGGGCCGCCGTGCCCTCCGGGGGGCCGGCGCCCCAGTGGCGTACGGGCGACTCCTTCCTCTCCATGTGGCGCGAGCTGGCCCCCGTCGGCCGCCACCCCGGCAGCGGCGGCTACCGCCGCTACGCCTGGTCGGCGGCGGACCTGGAGTGCCGGGCCTGGTTCCGGGCGCAGGCCGAGGCGCGCGGGCTCACCTACGAGACCGACCGCAACGGCAACCAGTGGGCCTGGCTCGGTGACCCCCTGGCCGGGGACGCCGTCGTCACCGGCTCGCACCTGGACTCCGTCCCCGACGGCGGTGCCTTCGACGGGCCGCTGGGCGTGGTCTCCTCCTTCGCCGCGCTCGACGAACTCCGCTCCCGGGGCGTGGCGTTCACCCGCCCCCTCGCCGTCACCAACTTCGGTGACGAGGAGGGCGCCCGCTTCGGCCTCGCCTGCGTCGGGTCCCGGCTCGCCGCCGGACAGCTCACCGTCGCCGACGCCCACCGCCTCGAGGACGCCGACGGGGTCGCCCTGCCCGCCGCCATGGAGAGCGCCGGATACGACCCCGGGACCATCGGCCCCGACCCCGAACGGCTCGCCCGGATCGGCGCGTTCGTCGAACTCCACGTCGAGCAGGGCCGCGCCCTCGACCTGACCGGCGACCCCGTCGGCATCGCCTCCGCCATCTGGCCGCACGGCCGCTGGCGGTTCGACTTCCGGGGCGAGGCCAACCACGCGGGCACCACCCGCCTCGTCGACCGCCGCGACCCCATGCTCACGTACGCCGAGACCGTGCTCGCCGCCCGCCGCGAGGCCGAACTCACCGGCGCCCTCGCCACCTTCGGCAAGATCGCCGTCGAGCCCAACGGCGTCAACGCCATCCCCTCCCTCGTCCGGGGCTGGCTCGACTCCCGCGCCGCCGACCAGGCCACCCTGGACGCCGTCGTCACCGGCATCGAGCGCGCCGCCCGGGAGTACGCCGACCGGGCCGGGATCGATCTCGACGTCGTACGGGAGTCGTTCACGCCCGTGGTCGAGTTCGAGCACGCCCTGCGGGACGAGCTGGCCAAGATCCTGCGGGGGAGCGGCGACACGGGGCGCCCCGTCCCCGTGCTCGGCACCGGCGCGGGCCACGACGCGGGTATTTTGTCCGCCTCGGTGCCCACCGCCATGCTCTTCGTACGGAACCCCACCGGCATCTCGCACTCCCCGGCCGAACACGCCGCCGAGGACGACTGCGTGGCCGGGGTGCGGGCACTCGCCGACGTACTGGAAGGTCTCGCGTGCAGCTGACGAACCGGACCGCCGAGACGGCACAGGCCGCGGAGAGGGCACAGGCCGCCGAGCCGGCAGGCACCGCGGAAAGGGCAGGCACCGCGGAGAGGGCAGGCACCGCGGAGAGGGCAGGCACCGCGGAGGCGCCGCGGAGCGCGGAGGCGGCCGGGACGGCCGACGGGCCCGTCACCGCGACGTACTGGGCGGACCACGCCTGGCTCGGGACCCATGTGGAGCCCGATGTGACCGTGGAGGTCGCCGGAGGCCGGATCGCCGGGGTCAGGACCGGGGTGCGGACGCCCCCGCCCGGCGCCACCGTGCTGCGCGGCCTGACCCTCCCCGGCCTCGCCAACACCCACTCCCACGCCTTCCACCGGGCCCTGCGCGCCACCGTCCAGGTGGGCACCGGGACCTTCTGGACCTGGCGCGAGCTGATGTACCAGGTGGCCGCCCGGCTCACCCCGGACAGCTACTTCGACCTGGCCCGTGCCGCGTACGCCGAAATGGCCCTGGCCGGGATCACCGCCGTCGGGGAGTTCCACTATCTGCACCACGCGCCCGGCGGAACGCCCTACGCCGACCCCAATGCCATGGGGGAGGCCCTCGTCGCCGCGGCGGCCGAGGCGGGCATCCGGATCACCCTGCTGGACACCGCCTACCTCGCGGCCGGCTTCGGCGAGCCCCCCAACCGGCACCAGCTCCGCTTCTCCGACACCACCGCCGACGCCTGGGCCGAGCGCGCCTCCCTCCTCAAGGGCGGCGGCCACGCCCTGATCGGCGCCGCCATCCACTCCGTCCGGGCGGTCCCGGCCGACCAACTGGCCACCGTGGCGCGGTGGGCCGAGGAGCGGGAGGCCCCCCTCCACGTCCACCTCTCCGAACAGCTCGCGGAGAACGACGCCTGCCTGGCCGCCCACGGCCGCACCCCGACCCGGCTGCTGGCCGACCACGGGGTGCTGGGCCCCCGCACCACGGGCGTCCACAACACGCACCTCACCCAGGAGGACATCGCGCTGCTCGGCGCCTCCTCCACCGGCACCTGCATGTGCCCGACCACCGAACGCGACCTGGCGGACGGCATCGGGCCCGCCGTGGCCCTCCAGAAGGCGGGTTCGCCGCTCTCCCTGGGCAGCGACAGCCACGCCGTCGTCGACCTCTTCGAGGAGGCGCGCGCGATGGAGCTGAACGAGCGGCTGCGCACCCACACCCGGGGCCACTGGACGGCCGCCGCCCTGCTCCGGGCCGCCTCCGCCGACGGGCACGCCGCACTCGGCCGCCCCGACGCGGGCGTCCTGGAACCGGGCGCCCCCGCCGACCTGACGACCATCGCCCTGGACTCCGTCAGAACGGCGGGACCGGTGCCCCGGCTGGCAGCGGAGACCGCCGTATTCGCCGCCTCCGCCGCCGATGTGCGGCACACGGTCGTGGCAGGGCGTCATATCGTCCGCGACGGCCGCCACACGCTGGTCGAGGACGTGCCCGGAGCCCTCGCGGCAGCCGTGTCCGCCCTGCACGGCTGACCGGCGGCCGTCGCACGCCCCTCACCCGAGCCCTCCCGGAACGCAAGGAGAACACTCTCCAGATGACGACCACCGCCGTCACCCACATCGCCAGCCTGGTCACCAATGACCCCTCCCTCGGCAACGGGACCCCCCTGGGCCTGATCCAGGACGCGGCCGTCGTCATCGACGGCGACCGCATCGTCTGGACCGGTGAATCAAGCAAAGCACCCGCCACTGACAACGTCCTCGACGCGGCGGGCCGGGCCATGATCCCGGGCTTCGTCGACTCCCACTCCCACCTGGTCTTCGCGGGCGACCGCACCCAGGAGTTCAACGCCCGGATGTCCGGGCAGCCCTACACCGCGGGCGGCATCCGCACCACGGTCGCCGCCACCCGCGAGGCCTCCGACGAGCAGCTCTCCGACAACGTCGCCCACTACCTCGCGGAGGCCCTGCGGCAGGGCACCACCACCCTGGAGACCAAGTCCGGCTACGGCCTCTCGGTCGAGGACGAGGCCCGCGCCCTGCGCATCGCCTCCCGCCACACCGACGAGGTCACCTACCTCGGCGCCCACGTCGTCCCCCCGGACTACGCCGACGACCCGGCCGGCTACGTCGACCTGGTCACCGGCCCGATGCTGGACGCCTGCGCCCCGCACGCCCGCTGGGTCGACGTCTTCTGCGAGCGCGGCGCCTTCGACGGCGACCAGGCCCGCGCCATCCTCACCGCGGGCCGCGCCAAGGGGCTCCACCCCCGTATCCACGCCAACCAGCTGACGTACGGCCCCGGCGTCCAGCTCGCCGTGGAGCTCGACGCCGCATCGGCCGACCACTGCACCCATCTCACCGACGCCGATGTCGACGCGCTGGGCCAGGGGGACACGGTCGCCACCCTCCTCCCCGGAGCCGAGTTCTCCACCCGCGCCACCTGGCCCGACGCCCGCCGCCTGCTCGACGCGGGGGCCACGGTCGCGCTCTCCACGGACTGCAATCCCGGCTCGTCGTTCACCTCGTCCATGCCGTTCTGCATCGCCCTGGCCGTACGGGACATGGGGATGACCCCCGACGAGGCCCTCTGGTCCGCCACCGCGGGCGGCGCCGCCGCCCTCCGCCGCACCGACATCGGCCGCATCACCCCCGGCGCCCGTGCCGACCTGGTGCTCCTGGACGCCCCCAGCCACGTCCACCTCGCCTACCGCCCGGGTGTCCCGCTGGTCAGCGCGGTGTGGCGGGGCGGGGCGCGGGTGGAGTAGCCGGTACGCACGGAAGGGCCCGCCCCGGTACGCCGTCGTGCGACGTACGTACCGGGGCGGGCCCTTCCGCCGGGAGCGCGGGCCGCTACTCCTCCACGGTCAGCCCCTTGCGGAGCTTGACCAGCGTCCGGGAGAGCAGGCGGGAGACGTGCATCTGGGAGATGCCCAGCTCCTCCCCGATCTCCGACTGCGTCATGTTGCTGACGAAGCGGAGCGAGAGGATCATGCGGTCCCGCGAGGGCAGCGCGGCGATCAGCGGCTTCAGGGACTCGACGTACTCGATGCCCTCGAGCCCATGGTCCTCGTAGCCGATGCGGTCCGCGAGGGCGCCCTCGCCGTCGCCCTCCTCGGGCTTGGCGTCCAGCGAGCTGGCGGTGTACGCGTTGCTCGCGGACATGCCCTCGACGACCTCGTCCGGGGTGATGCCCAGGCGCTCGGACAGCTCCGCCACGGTGGGCGCGCGGTCCAGCTGCTGGGAGAGTTCGTCCCCGGCCTTGGCCAGGTCGAGCCGGAGTTCCTGGAGCCGGCGCGGAACGCGCACGGACCAGCTGGTGTCACGGAAGAATCGTTTGATCTCACCGACGATGGTCGGCATGGCGAACGTCGGGAACTCGACACCGCGGCTCAGCTCGAACCGGTCGATCGCCTTGATCAGACCGATGGTGCCGACCTGGACGATGTCCTCCATCGGCTCGCTCCGCGAGCGGAACCGGGAGGCGGCGAACTTGACGAGCGCGAGGTTCAGCTCGACGAGGGTGTTGCGGACGTACGCGTACTCGTGTGTGCCCTCTTCGAGGGTTTCGAGGCGCTCGAAGAGCGTCTTCGACAGGGCCCTGGCGTCCATGGCCCCCACTTCGGCGTAGGGCGGGATCTCGGGAAGTCCTTCGAGCCCCGTGAAGCCATCGAACTCCTCGCCGTGAGATTCGGGGGTGGTGCTGGTGGTGCCGGCGCGCGGGCCCGGGAGGGCGCTCGCGGCGGGGGAGTCGGAATTGGTCGGTCCCTGAGGACATGCCGACGACGCGTCGCGGGTACGCGCTTCGTCGAGCCGGGGTGACATGGTTCTCCTCCATCGTTCTCGGCATATGGCTGCCGATGCCCATACGTGTTCCTGCGGTGAAGCGGCGCCTCCGAAGCCGGTCGTGATTTCAGGTGTCCCTCTACCCTTACCCGGTTACCGCTGACAGTTACAAGCGCCAATTCACCGCATATGTCCGGTTTGTTGAGGTCTCCGACTACCGCGCGGCCTACGGAACGCGTACTGTTTTACGCAGGTCGGCGGCGACTCTGCATATGGCCGCACGGGCAGTGAGGCGCACAGTGACGGACGGCGAAGAGGTACGGGGCATGGACCGCGGGACGGTCGGCAGTGCGAACCGGGGTCGGCTTCAGGTCGAGGCCCGGACCGAGGGGCGCAGCGAGGTCGTGACGCCGGTGGGTGAGCTGGATCACCACACCGCCGATCTGCTGCGGGAGCCCCTGGAGAGCGCGGTCGAGCAGGGGCGGTCACGCCTGGTGGTCGACTGCTCACGGCTCGACTTCTGCGACTCCACCGGACTGAACGTGCTGCTCGGCGCCCGCCTCAAGGCGGAGGCGGCCGGGGGCGGCGTTCACCTGACCGGCATGCTGCCGGTGGTGGCGAGAGTCTTCGAGATCACCGGCGCCGATGCGGTCTTCACCGTCCACGCCACCCTCGAAGACGCCCTGAACACCTAGATCGGGTGCGGCGCGCCCCGCGCTGTGCCCGATGATGGCCGTGTTACGCGATCCACTGCCTGAAGTGGGTGTTGTAGCGGAGCGGCCGGGCAGGAGACACCCCGTCGGCATCCCCTGGGGATCAGGGATCCGGCAGACTCGGTAACTGATCATTTCTGTTCAATGCGACATGGCGACATGGCGAACGACATGGCGAATCGGTGAGGTGAAGCGCTGATGAGCACCACCCGGCAGCATCCGCCGGGCGACCTCGGTCGCGAGCCGGAGGGAGCGGGCGCAGTCTCGCCCGCCCCGGCCGAGCGGCAGTGGCGCACGCTCTCACTCGGGCAGGCCAGCGGGATCGTCCCGATGGCCCGTGACTTCGCCCGGCAGGCCCTGCACGACTGGGGGTGGCTCCCGGCGTCCAGCGCGGACCGCCGGGCCGCCGCCGAGGACGTCCTGCTGGTGGTCTCCGAGCTGGTGACCAACGCCTGCCTGCACGCGGGGGGCCCCGAGGAGTTGCGGATCGGCTGTACGCCCAAGGCGCTGCGCGTCGAGGTCGTCGACCGGGGAGCCGGCCAGCCCGCACCCCGTACCCCGCACCGCGTCGGCCGCCCCGGCGGGCACGGCATGTTCATCGTGCAGCGCCTCTGCCTGGACTGGGGCGTGCAGCGTACGGCGGACCGGCCGGGCAAGACCGTCTGGGCGGAGCTGGCCGCCCCCGCGTGACCCCGGAGCGACCGTGCCCCCGGAGCGACCGTGACCGTGGAGTGCGGGTGACCGCAGAGCGCACGTGATCGCGGGGTGACCCCGTACAACCGCATACGCCGAAGAGCGCGCCGATCCGGCGCGCTCTTTGTCTTCCCTCCATCAGGCCCCGGGCGTACCTTGAGCGACCGATCTGATGTGCCGTCAGCACAGCGTGCCCGCACCGGCCGTGGCGCGCGGCGGCGTCCGGCATGAGGGGAACACGAGGTGTCGAACCAGAAGCGGACAGCTCTCGCGCTGACGGCCGCACTCACGACCGCGCTGGCGGGCTCGGTGGTCGTGATGGCCGCGCCCGCCGCCCACGCCGAGGTCGTGGACGTCAACTACCAGTGCGAGACGCCCATCGGGCCCAAAGGAGCCGTCTCTCCCATCGATATCAAGAGCACCGCGAGCGGTGGCGGATACAAGCTGACCATGTCCTTCCGGAAGGGCGTCTCCTCCAGCCCGGTCGAGCTGGGCAAGGGCGCCATGAATCCGAGCGCCGTGATCGAGGTGGGCGGTGCTGAGACGGGGAAGGTCCAGGTCTCGGGCCCGGCGAACGAAGAGGCCATTCCGGCCAACACCCCCATCAAGATCAGTGACTTGTCGGGGACGTACACGCCCAGGAAGAGCGGCAAGGTCACCTTCACCGCCGGCGTGCTCACGATCAAGGCGCTCGGCACGGTGACGACCTGTACGCCGAAGAACAGCCCCGGGCCCTCCCTGACGCTCGACGTCGAAGGAGCGGGGGGCGGCTCGGGAGGGCCGACCGGTTCGGGAGGCTCGGGAGGGGCGTCGAGCGGAGGCGGATCGACCGGTTCGGCGGGTGCCACGGGCGGGGGCGAGCTGCCCAGGACCGGGCCGCTCGACTCGGTGGCGGCGCTCGGCACCCTCGGGGGGACGGTCCTGCTCACCGGGGCGGCCGGGGTGCTCTGGCTGACCCGGCGAGGGCAGCGCCCCACGGGCTGAAGGCCGGACACGCCAGCGCGAGGGAGCCGCCCATGCCGTCCGCACCGCCTCTTCTTTCCCCGCCGTCTCCGCCGTCTCCGCCGTCTCCGGCGTCTCCGCCGTCTCCGCCGTCCCCGGCGTCCGTCCTGCCGGTCCGGTTCGGAGCGTCGCCCGGGCCGTCCGGGCCGCCGCCTTTCCCGTACGGGCCGTACGGACGGTCCGGACGTGGGGCCGCCGCCGTGCTGCCGATGGTGCTCGCCGTCCTTCTGCTGGCGCTGCTCCCCGCCCCCGCCGCGGCGGCCGGGGAGGACCCCGGCTGGACGGTCCGGCCTGCGGGCGGCGGGAGCGCCGGGCGGGAGACGCGGCCGTACGTGTATCTGGAGGGCGTCCCCGACTCGGTGCTCCAGGACCGGATCTCGGTCACCAACCCCGCCCGTACCCCGCTGACCGTACGGCTGCGGGGCGACGGCCGGGCCGGGCCGTGGCTCCGGTTCGGGGCGCGGACGGTGACCGTCCCGGCCCGGACCCGCGCCGACGTGCCGTTCGCCCTCGCCCTGCCGGGCAACGCGACCCCGGGCGACCTCGCGGGCGCGATCGTGGCGACGGCGGGCGGGGGGACGGAGGGGCGTGTGCAGGTACGGGTACGGGTCGGCGGCCCCACCCTGGCGGCGCTCACCGTGGAGGATGTCGAGGTGTCGGGCGGGACCGTCCGGTACGCCCTGGTCAACCGGGGCAACACGCCGCTGAGGCCGCGGCTGGCCGTGCGCGCGGACGGGGTGTTCGGGGTGCTGCTGGACCGTCCGGAGCGGCCGCTGCCCCTGGAGCTGGCCCCCGGCCGCCGGGTGGAGCTGACCGAACCCTGGCCGGACGCCCCGGCACTGGACTCCGTCACCGTACGGCTCCGGGTCACCGCGGCGGGCGGGGCACGGGGCGAGGGGACGGTCTCGGCGGCGTACGTCCCGGTGGCGCCGGTCGCCGGGGGCGGGCTGCTGCTGCTCGGCGCGCTGGCGGTGCTCGGCACGGTGGCGCACCGACGGCGCCACAGCCGAGGCGGGCAGCGAGCCCCGGACCCGGTTCCGGCGGCCCCGGCCCTTGCCGCTCCTGCCGCTGCGCCTTCGGCCGCCCTCACCCCGTCCGCCCCGGCTTCTGCCGCTGTGCCCTCGGCTGCCCCGGCTTCTGCCGCCCCTGCGGCCGCGCCTTCGGCCGCCCCGCTCCGGGCTGCTCCGGCTCCTGCCACTGTGCCCCCGGCCGCCCCGCTCCGGGCTGCTCCGGCTCCTGCCACTGTGCCCCCGGCCGCCCCGCTCCGGGCTGCTCCGGCTCCTGCCACTGTGCCCCCGGCCCTTGCCGCTCCTGCCGCTGCGCCCCCGGCCGCCCCCACCCTCGCCGCTCCTGCCGCCCCTGCGTCCGCGCCTTCGGCCACCCCGCCACCTGCCGCCCCGGCCACTCCGCCCCCGCCCTCCCCGGCCCCCGTCGGCGCGCCTACGGCAGGCCGGCCGCCCCGCGTCCCCGGCCCCCTCGCGAGAACAGGAGCGGAATCGTGAAGCGGCGGCACCAACTCCTGCGCCAACGCCGACGGCCGGGCCGTCACCACGGACAGGAAGGGGGCGTTCGGCAAGAAGCTGCCGGTGGCCGAGCCGCCCGAACCCTGCCCCTGTGTGGTGCACGTCGCCACGGTGACCGGTGAACAGGCAGTGGTCGACGCGGTGTTCACGGTGGCGGGCCACCCCACGGCCGAGCTGCCGCCCCCGGCCGACGAGGGGCGGCTCGCGGTCCTGTCCCCTCCCCGCCTGGCGGGCGAGAGCTCGCTGCTCACCTGGTTCGGGGCCCCGCCCGTACGGCAGTTGGTGGTCACCGTCGGCAATCCGGGGACCGCGCCCGTGAAGGACCCCGTCTTCGAGATCGGCACCGCGCACGGCGTCTTCGCCCCGCAGTGGGAGGAGCGCCAGTGGCGCGGCACGGTCGCCCCCGGGGGCCGGGCCCAGGTCAGGCTGCCGGTCGAACTCTCCGCCGGCGCCCACGGCGACTACCAGGTCTCCCTGCGGTACGGGACGAAGCTGCTGGCCGAGCAGCCGTGGCGGGTGAGCCGACCGTGGGGCGTCACGCTCTTCTGGGTGCTGCTCTGCCTGGTCGTCCCGGCCGCCGTCTTCCGTATCGGCATGGCCGTCGTGGACAAGGTCCGCCCCCGCCCCGCCGGCACCCCGCCGCGCCACGCCCACCGCACCCCCGCACGGCCCACGGGCACGGGCACCGGCACGGCCGCCCTGCCGTGGTTCACCCAGGACTCCGCACCGGCACAGCACCGGCGTTCCGCACCGTCGGAGAAACGACCCCCACCCACGACGAAGGGACACGTGTGGACACGCAACGGAGGATGAGCGCGGCGGCACTCGCGCTGGTGCTCGGCGGCGCGGGCATCGTCCTGGCCGCGAGCCCGGCGCAGGCAGCCGAGGTCAGTTACGCGACGGAGTGCGTTCCGCCGCCCATCTCGGGACTGCCGCCGGTCCAGGGCACCACCAAGGTGCTGCTGACCGCACCGGCCGAGGCGAAGGTCGGGGACGAGATCGAGGTCGTCTGGAAGACGGTCGAGGCCGCGTCGAGGAACCCGGACGTGCTGGACCTGGGCAAGGACACGGTGAAGCCCACCGGGACCATCACGCTGGGCGGCGCGGCGAGCGGGGAGCTGAAGCTGGAGGGGCCCCGGCAGAATCCGCCCATCCCGAAGAACAGTCCCATGCTGCTGCCCGACATGACGGCCACGTTGAAGCTGGAGAGGGCCGGGGAGATCACGCTGACCCCGGGCGCGTACGCCATCAACGTCTCCAGGCCGATCTCCACGGACACCAGGTGCGCCCCGAAGGAGACGGTCCGGCCGGGCGCCACGATCAAGGTGACGGACGGGGGCTCCGGCACGGGCGGCACCACGTCCGGAGGCGCCGACTCCGGCGGTACGAACACGGGCGGTACGACGTCGGGCGGTACGGACGCAGGAGGCGCCACGGCCTCCGGCGGCACCACCTCCGGCGCCACGACCTCCGGAGGGAACACCTCAGGCGGCACGACCACCGGCGGCACCACCTCCGGCGGTACGGCGGCAGGCGGTACGGACTCGGGCGGTAGCACCGGCGGCTCCGGAGGCGGTACCGACTTCCCCGGCAAGGAGGTCTCCGTCGCCTACGCCTGCAAGACCCCCATCGGTGACAAGGACGCCACCTCCCCGGTCCGTATCGGCGCCAGGAAGAACGGGGGCTCGTACGACCTCACGGTGAAGTTCGGCAAGTCCGTGATGGACAGCCCGATCGACATCCCGGCCGAGCAGGTCAAACCGTCCATGGCGGTCAGGCTCGGCGGGGCGGACCAGGGCACGGTCACGGTCGAGGGGCCGCTGAACAAGGAGGTCATCAAGACCGGCGCCCCGATCGAGATCCCGGACCTCACCGGCACGTACAAGCCCGGCGCGAGCGGGAAGTCGACGCTCAGCCCGGGGGTCCTCACGGTGATGGCCGCCGGTACGACGACGACCTGCACCCCGCCCGCCGATGTGGCCGTCTCCCTGGAGCTGGACACCTCGGCCCAGCCGGGCGGCGCGTCCGGCGGCTCCGGCTCCGACGGCGGAGCGGCGGCTTCCGGCGGGACCGGCGGTACGGGCTCCGGAGGCACGGACTCCGGCGGCGGCCTCGCGGCCACCGGGGCCGAGAACGACGGCGCCCTCCGCGCGCTCGGCCTGGTCGCGGGCACGGCGATCCTGCTGGGCGGCGCGGTCTTCACGTTCACCCCGTGGCGCAGGCTGCGCGGCACGCGCTGAGCACCCGACAGATCCGGCACCCGGCCAGGGCCGAGCCCACCGAACGGGCTCGACCGGACCGGCGCCCCCGGCACGCGCGGAGGGCCGTCGCACCGGAACGTTCCGGTGCGACGGCCCTCCGCCGTACGGTCCTACGAGGCGGACCTCAGGAAGCTCAGTGGACGTCGCCCATGAGCTTCTTGACCTTGTTGCGGTACATGAAGATCGCGATACCGGCGCCCACCGCGAGCGTCGCCTCCAGGGCGACCACCCCGGTGCCGTTGAGCCCCACACCGGCCAGCGAGAGCAGACCCGTGGTGCAGTCACCGGCGGTGACGGCGAGGAACCAGACACCCATCATCTGGCTCGCGTACTTCGCCGGAGCCATCTTCGTGGTGACCGACAGGCCGACCGGCGAGAGCGTCAGCTCCGCGACGGTCTGGATGAAGTAGATCGCGACCATCCACATCGCGGCGGCCTTGTGACCGTCACCCGCGATGGTCAGCGGCATCAGGAAGACGAAGAACGAGGCACCGACCAGCACCAGACCGGAGCTGAACTTCACGATCGTGCTCGGCTCCTTGCCACGCCGGTTCAGCGCCAGCCAGACGGCGGCGAAGACCGGGGCGAGCGCCATGATCAGGACCGGGTTGACCGACTGGTACCAGGAGACCGGGAAGTCCCAGCCGAAGACGCTGTTGTCGGCCGAGGACTCGGCGAAGATCGCGAGCGTCGAGCCGCCCTGGTCGTAGATCATCCAGAAGATGGCGGCGGCCACGAAGAACCAGATGTAGCCGGACATCTTCGACTGCTCGGCCTCGCTCAGCTCCTTGTCGCGCTTGATGCGCGTCAGGACCATCACGGGGATGACGAGACCGGCGATGGTGATCGGGACCAGCAGCCAGTTCAGCGTGTAGACGCCGGTGACGACCGTGCCGATGTAGAAGACGGCCGCGATGCCCAGCCAGATCATCGACTTGCGCAGGGTGGAGGCGCGCTCGTCCTTGGAGAGCGGCTTCGGGACGATCAGGCTGCGCTCGTTCAGGTGGCGGGTGCCGATGAGGAACTGGAGCACACCGAGACCCATACCGAGGGCCGCGAGGGCGAAGCCGAGGTGCCAGTTGACGTTCTCACCGACGGTGCCGATCACCAGGGGCGCCGCGAAGGCACCCATGTTGATGCCCATGTAGAAGATCGTGAAGCCGCCGTCGCGGCGCGGGTCGTCCGGGCCGTCGTAGAGGTGGCCGACCATCGTCGAGATGTTGGACTTCAGCAGACCCGATCCGATGGCCACGAGGCCCAGGCCGGCGAAGAACGTGCCCTCCCAGGGCAGGGCCAGGACCAGGTGGCCCGCCATGATGACCCCGCCGGCGATGGCGACGGTCTTGCGCGGGCCCCAGACCCGGTCGCCGAACCAGCCGCCGGGCATGGCGAGCAGGTACACCAGCGACAGGTAGACCGAGTAGATCGCGGTCGCCGTGGCGGGGTTCATGTCGAGCCCGCCGGGCGCGATCAGGTAGAGCGGGAGCAGTGCCCTCATGCCGTAATAGCTGAAGCGCTCCCACATCTCCGTCATGAAGAGTGTGGCCAGGCCGCGAGGGTGGCCGAAGAAGGTCTTCTCGCCGGAACTGGCCGAGTCCTTCGTCAGGCTGGACGCCATGGTCGATCCTTGCTGGTCGGGACGCGCGCGCCTCGTGAGCGGTGCGCGCCCGGTGGGGGGTAGCCGGCACCGGCGCGGGCACACCCCGTCCCAACGCCTGAGGAGGACTCGCCCCGGGGCCGGGCTCCGGTCGGAGCGTTCGGCGGCGGGGCGGGGGAGTACCGCGTCGGGATCCACACCCGTCGCGCGTCCTCACGCTCCGGGCCCGGCTCACAGGTCATTCACTCGATTACGGGCCGGCGCGAACCGGTCCAGCACACAGAAGGGACCCTTGGCGCTCATGGCGGCCCAAAGGTCCTTGCGTAGTGCATCAGGCGTCGGGACACCATACGACACGACACAGCACCATATGGAAGGACTTGAGACATGGATCACAGGTAAGGCTGGAACCAGGCTCCCACATTCCAAGGTTCCCGTCCGGGATATGGCGCTGACCCGCAGGCTCCGGTCCGGGCCTCACCCTGTACGTCCCGGCCGGACTACCATCAGTCCATGACCCGTGTACTGCTCGCCGAGGACGACGCGTCCATCTCGGAGCCGCTGGCCCGCGCACTGCGTCGGGAGGGTTACGAGGTCGAGGTCCGCCAGGACGGCCCTACGGCGCTCGACGCCGGACTCCAGGGCGGCATCGACCTCGTGGTCCTCGATCTGGGACTGCCCGGGATGGACGGCCTCGAAGTCGCCCGCCGCCTCCGTGCCGACGGCCACACCGTGCCGATCCTGGTGCTGACGGCCCGCGCTGACGAGGTCGACACGGTGGTCGGCCTGGACGCCGGCGCCGACGACTACGTGACCAAGCCCTTCCGCCTCGCCGAGCTGCTCGCCCGGGTCCGGGCCCTGCTCCGGCGCGGTGCCGCCGAGCCCGTCGCACAGCCCGCCACCCACGGCGTCAGGATCGACGTCGAGTCGCACCGGGCCTGGATGGGCGAGGAGGAACTCCAGCTCACCGCCAAGGAGTTCGACCTGCTGCGGGTCCTGGTCCGGGACGCCGGCCGGGTCGTCACGCGCGACCAGCTGATGCGCGAGGTCTGGGACACGACCTGGTGGTCCTCGACCAAGACGCTGGACATGCACATCTCCTGGCTCCGCAAGAAGCTCGGCGACGACGCGGCCAATCCGCGCTACATCGCCACGGTCCGGGGCGTCGGCTTCCGGTTCGAGAAGAGCTGACGTACGAAGCCCTCATGCACTTCGATGACGCGGGACGACTCGATGACGCGGGACGACGATGCGCCGCCGGCTGATCAACTCCACGCTCGCCGTGGTCCTCGTGGTCATCGCCGTCTTCGGCGTCTCCCTCGTCATCGTGGAGACGCGCACCATCAGCGCCAGCGCCCAGGAGAGCGTCGAGTCCGAGGCGCTGCGGCTGATCAGCGTGGTGGACAGCAGGCTGCTGGGCGACGAGGTGATCAACGCCGGGGTGCTCTCCGAGCAGATCGACCCCACCCGGTTCGCCCTGATCGAGATCCCCGGCCGCGAGCCCATCGCCGTGGGGGAGCGCCCCACCGGCAGCGTCCTGCGCGCCACCGAGACCGGTGAGCAGGGCGAGAAGGTCACCATCGAGGAGTCCCGCTCGGCCGTCACCCGCGAGGTCGGCCGCACGCTCCTGATCATCGGCGCGGTGGCGCTCCTCGCGATCATCTCGGCCGTGCTCCTGGCCGTACGCCAGGCCAACCGGCTCGCC
Source organism: Streptomyces araujoniae (assembly GCF_050871195.1). Classification (NCBI taxonomy): domain Bacteria; kingdom Bacillati; phylum Actinomycetota; class Actinomycetes; order Kitasatosporales; family Streptomycetaceae; genus Streptomyces; species Streptomyces araujoniae. The sequence goes on along the minus strand of NZ_CP194070.1, from coordinate 2,841,927 downwards.
TCCCCGCTCACCGACCTCGCCGAGACCGCCGAACGCCTCGGCTCCGGCGACCCCCGCCCGCGCCACAAGCGGTACGGGGTGCCCGAGCTGGACCGGGTCGCGGACGTCCTGGACGCCTCCGCCGAGCGGATCGCCCGGATGCTCACCGCCGAGCGGCGGCTCGCGGCGGACGCCTCGCACCAGCTCCGTACGCCGCTCACCGCGCTCTCCATGCGGCTGGAGGAGATCTCGGTGACCGACGACCCGGAGACGGTCAAGGAGGAGGCGAACATCGCCCTCACCCAGGTCGAGCGCCTCACCGACGTCGTCGAGCGGCTGCTGACCAACTCCCGCGACCCGCGTACGGGCTCCGCCGTCGTCTTCGACCTGGACGAGGTGATCAAGCAGCAGATCGAGGAGTGGCGCCCCGCCTACCGCTCCACCGGCCGCGCCCTGGTCTGCTCGGGCAAGCACGGGCTGCGGGCGGTCGGCACCCCGGGCGCGGTCGCCCAGGTCCTCGCGGCGCTGATCGAGAACTCGCTCATGCACGGCGGCGGCACCGTCGCCCTGCGCACCCGGGTCACCGGCAACCAGGTCGTGATCGAGGTGACCGACGAGGGCCCCGGCGTCCCGGCCGAGCTGGGCGCCCGGATCTTCGAGCGGACGATCAGCGGCCGCAACTCCACCGGCATCGGCCTGGCCGTCGCCCGGGACCTCGCGGAGGCGGACGGCGGCAGGCTGGAGCTGCTCCAGCAGCACCCGGCGGTCTTCGCGCTCTTCCTCAGCCGCATCCCGCTGGACCGCAAGGACCCCGAACGCCCGGTGCGCTGAGCGCCTTCCCGGGTCCGGGGCTCAGTTCCGTACGGGAGCGCGCTCTACCGTCTCCGCCGGCCGTCGCTGCTCCAGAAACCGCTCCGTGCCGGGCACGGCCTCCTCGTCGGCCGGGGGCGGCGCCGGAAGCGTCTTGAAGACCCAGGTCCGGTAGGACCAGAAGCGGAAGAGGGTGGCGATCCCGATGCCGAGGATCTTGAAGAAGTTGCTCTGGACCGGGCTGTTCCAGTCGAAGCCGTACGTCGCCAGATACAGCACGCCGTTCTCGATCACCGCACCCGCCGCGCTGAACAGCACGAACAGCGACAGCTCACGGGTCCGGCCGGTCTTGTCGCGCTCCCGGTAGGTCCAGTAGCGGAAGCCCACGTAGTTGCAGAGGATCGCGACGAAGGTCGCCAGCACGCTCGCCCGGACGACCTGGAGGTCGGTGGTGTGCCGGAGCAGGTTGAAGACGGCGATGTTGACCAGCAGCCCCACCGCACCGACCGCGCCGAACTTGGCGACCTCCCGGGCCAGCAGATCAAGCCGGGTCCGCAGTGCGCCCCGTTCGCTCATGGTGATCGCCCAGTCCGTCCGTTCGATGGCGTCGACGGTTCCGTCAACCCGGCCATGCTATCCAGCCCTCCCGGGTGATGGACCGGCGATGTCCGCGAGCCCGCCGGGCACGGCACCCGGACGGCGTCCGGGCGCCCCCGGCGCGCCCGATACCCTGGGGGTGTGACGTTCCCGGTAGTCGGCATGGTCGGCGGCGGTCAGCTCGCCCGCATGACCCACGAGGCGGGTATCCCCCTCGGCCTGAAATTCAAGCTCCTCAGTGACACGCCCCAGGACTCGGCGGCCCAGGTGGTCAGCGAGGTCGTCATCGGCGACTATCGCGACCTGGACACGCTCCGTGCCTTCGCCCAGGGCTGCGACGTGATCACCTTCGACCACGAGCACGTGCCCACCGAGCACCTGCGGGCCCTGGAGGCGGACGGCATCCCCGTGCGCCCCGGCCCCGATGCCCTGGTGCACGCGCAGGACAAGGGGGTGATGCGCGCCAGGCTCACGGAGATCGGCGCGCCCTGCCCCCGCCACCGCATCGTGAGCGACCCGGCCGACGCCGCCGCGTTCGCCGAGGAGGTCGGGGGCTTCCCCGTCGTCCTCAAGACCGTGCGCGGCGGGTACGACGGCAAGGGCGTGTGGGTGGTCCGCTCCGAGGCGGACGCGGCCGACCCGTTCCGCGCCGGGGTCCCGGTCCTCGCGGAGGAGAAGGTCGACTTCGTACGGGAGCTGGCGGCGAACATCGTCCGCTCGCCGCACGGCCAGGCCGTGGCCTACCCGGTGGTCGAGTCGATCCAGGTCGACGGGGTCTGCGACACGGTGATCGCCCCCGCCCCCGATCTCTCGGAGGAGCTGGCGGGCGAGGCCCAGCAGCTGGCGCTCCGTATCGCCGCGGAGCTGGGGGTCGTCGGCCACCTCGCGGTGGAGCTGTTCGAGACCCGCGACGGCCGCATCCTGGTCAACGAGCTGGCCATGCGCCCGCACAACTCGGGCCACTGGACCATGGACGGCGCGATCACCTCGCAGTTCGCCAACCACGTCCGGGCGGTCCTCGACCTCCCCCTCGGCGACCCGCGCCCGCGCGCCCCCTGGACGGTCATGTGCAACGTCCTGGGCGGCGACTTCCCGGACATGTACCAGGCGTACCTGCACTGCATGGCCCGCGACCCGCAGCTCAAGATCCACATGTACGGAAAGGACGTGAAGCCCGGCCGCAAGGTCGGCCACGTCAACACCTACGGCGACGACCTGGCGGACGTGCGGGAGCGCGCCCGGCACGCGGCCGACTACCTGCGAGGAACGATCACCGAATGACTTCCCCCGGCACCGGATCCCCCGCCCCCCTCGTCGGCATCGTCATGGGCTCCGACTCCGACTGGCCCGTCATGGAGGCCGCCGCCAAGGCGCTCGACGAGTTCGAGATCCCGTACGAGGTCGACGTCGTCTCCGCCCACCGCATGCCGCGCGAGATGATCGCGTACGGCGAGGAGGCGGCGGACCGCGGGCTGAAGGCCGTCATCGCGGGCGCGGGCGGCGCGGCCCACCTGCCCGGGATGCTCGCCTCGGTCACCCCGCTGCCGGTCATCGGCGTCCCGGTGCCGCTGAAGTACCTGGACGGCATGGACAGCCTGCTCTCCATCGTCCAGATGCCCGCCGGGGTCCCCGTCGCGACCGTCTCGGTCGGCGGCGCGCGCAACGCGGGCCTGCTCGCCGCCCGCATCCTGGCCACCCGGGACCCCGCGCTCCAGGACCGGATGCGGGAGTTCCAGCAGGAGCTGAACGCCCAGGCGACGGAGAAGGGCAAGCGCCTGCGCTCCAAGGTCCAGGGCTCCGACTCCTTCGGCTTCGGAAAGTAGGGGGCGGCCCCATGGACCACCTCGCCCGCGCCCACGAACTGCTCGCCGCCCACCCCGTCGTGGACGGCCACAACGACCTCCCCTGGGCCCTGCGCGAGCAGGTCGGCTACGACCTGGACGCCCGGGACATCGCCGCCGACCAGCGCGGCCTGCTCCACACCGACCTGGCCCGGCTGCGCGCGGGCGGGGTCGGCGGCCAGTTCTGGTCGGTGTACGTCCGCACCGACCTGACCGGCGACGCGGCGGTCAGCGCCACGCTGGAGCAGATCGACGTCGTCGCCGAGCTGATCGCCCGCTACCCCACCCACCTGCGGCGCGCGCTCACCGCCGACGACCTGGAGAAGGCCCGCGCCGAGGGCCGGATCGCCTCCCTGATGGGTGCCGAGGGCGGCCACTCCATCAACAACTCGCTGGGCACCCTGCGCGCCCTGTACGAGCTGGGCGTCCGCTACATGACGCTCACCCACAACGACAACATCGACTGGGCCGACAGCGCCACCGATCTGCGCCGCCTCGGCGGCCTCTCCGCCTTCGGCCACGAGGTCGTCCGCGAGATGAACCGCGTCGGCATGCTGGTCGACCTCAGCCACGTGGCGGACGGCGTCATGCGCGACGCGATCGCCACCAGCACCGCGCCGGTGATCTTCTCGCACTCCTCGGCCCGGTCCGTCTGCGACCACCCGCGCAACATCCCCGACGACGTGCTGGCCTCCCTCCCGGCCAACGGCGGCGTCGCGATGGCGACCTTCGTGCCGAAGTTCGTGCTGCCCGAGGCGGTCGCCTGGACCCTGGCCGCCGACCGCAACATGCGCGACCACGGGCTGCACCACCTGGACACCACCCCGCAGGCGATGCGCATCCACGAGGACTTCGAGGCCGCCCACCCGCGTCCCGAGGCCACGGTCGCCACCATCGCCGACCACCTGGACCACATGCGGGCGGTCGCGGGCATCGACCACATCGGCATCGGCGGCGACTACGACGGCACGGCGTTCACCCCGCGCGGCCTGGAGGACGTCTCCGGCTATCCGAACCTGATCGCGGAGCTGCTGCGGCGCGGCTGGTCCGAGGGCGACCTCGCCAAGCTGACCTGGCAGAACGCCGTACGGGTCCTGCGCGACGCGGAGGCCGTGGCCCGCGACGAGCAGAGCACCCGGGGCCCCTCGCACGCGACGATCGAGGAGCTGGACGGGGGACGGCTGCGGTAGGTCCGCGCCGCGCCCTGCGGGACGTTCCCCGATGCTTCCGGCGACACGGTGAATTCGGGCAATCATCCCCGTATCTGACGCAACCTCATGTTAGGGATAGCTGGCAGGAATCCCCTCAAGGAATCCCTAACAGGAGGTACGCAACGATGCGCACGAATCTTCTCCGTGTCACGACCGCGCTCGGTGCCGCGGCCGTCCTCACCCTCGGCGGCGCGGGCGTGGCCAGCGCCGGTGGCGTGGGCAGCTCGGGCATCGGGAACTCCGGCGTCGGGAGTGCGGGCGCCTTCAACGGCGGCGCCGGCAACGCGGGCATCGGCAACTGGGGCCTGGGCAACGCGGGCATCCACAACGTGGGCGTCGGCAACGCGGGCGGCTTCAACGGCGGCGTCGGCAACGCCGGTCTCGGCAACTGGGGTTGGGGCAACGCCGGTATCGGCAACACGGGCGTCGGCAGCCACGGCCACGGCAACTCGGGCCTCGGCAGCTCCGGCATCGGCAACACCGGCGTGGGCAGCTCCGGCATCGGCAACTGAACCGCGCGTCACCCCCGGCGGAAGCCGGGCGGCACCCCTGGGCCGGCCACCCGCTCCACCGGTGGCCGGCCCAGGTGCGTCCGGGCGGGGCAGCCCCCGAGGCTCCGGGCGGGGCAGCCCCCGAGGCAGGGCGCCCACCACCCACCCCCTAGGAGCCCCCTCCCACCCCCGCGGACGGCCCTCCCGGCCCTGTGAACGGCTCTCCCGCCCCCGCGGACGGCTCTCCCGCCCTCGCGAAAGGCTCTCCCGGCGCCGCGAACGGCCCTCCCGGCGCGAAGGCGTACGCCCCGAAGCGCTCGCCCATGCGGCGGTGGGCGGCGGCGTCCGGATGCAGCCGGTCGGGCAGCGGCAGCTCCGCGAAGTCGGCCTCCCCGTAGAGCACGCGGCCGTCCAGGTAGTGCAGGGCCGGGTCCTCGGCCGCCCGCTCCGCCACGATCCGGGCCAGCTCCTCCCGTACGACCCGGAGGGTCAGCTTCCCGAGCGCCGCCTCCGCCGGGTCGCCCAGGGCCGCGAACTCCACCCGCCCGTCCCGGATGTCCGGCGCGGCCGGGCCCGGGGTCTCCTCCTGGGCCGGGCAGAGGATGGGCGAGACCACCAGCAGGGGCGTGGCGGGGTGCCCCTCGCGGATGGTGTCGAGGAAGCCGTGGACGGCCGGGCCGAAGGCGCGCAGCCGCATCAGATCCCGGTTGACCACGTTGATGCCGAGTTTGACGCTGATCAGCTCGGCCGGGGTGTCCCGCAGCGTGCGCGCGGTGAACGGATCGAGCAGGGCGCTGCCGCCGAGCCCCAGATTGACCAGCTCCACGCCTCCCACGGCGGCGGCCAGGGCGGGCCAGGCGGTGGCGGAGCTGTCGGCGGCGGCCCCGTGGCTGATGGAGCTGCCGTGGTGCAGCCACACGCGCCGCCCGTCCGGCGCCACCGCGGCGACCGGGGCGTCGGTGCGCAGGCCGAACAGTTCGGCGGTCTCGGTGTACGGGAGCCAGATCTCGACGGTCTTCTCCCGCCCGGGCAGCCCGTCGAACCGGACCCGGCAGACCGGCCCGCGTACGGTCTCCCGGCCCCCCTCCGCCAGATCGACGGTCACCCGGTCGCCCCCGCTCGCGGTGGCCCGCCCGGCCGGCTCCCCGTCGACATGGAGGTCGTACGCGCCGTCCGGCGGGGCCGGGACGCCCCGGTAGCCGACGACCGTGCGCAGCACCTCCAGCTCGACGGCGGTGGCCCGGGTCCGGAACACCACCCGCACCCCGGCGGGCTGGGACTCGGCCTGTGCCACCTGCTCGTCGCCGCCGGACTGGGCGCGGGCCCGGGCGGGCAGCCGGTGGGGGAGGAGGCCGCCGCGCGCGGTGCGCTCCAGGTCGAGGGCGCCGCGCAGCAGGTCGCCGGTGACGGGGGTGGTGACCCAGGGGGCCGGCAGGGGCGCGGTGGCGGGATCGGGGCCGTACGAGTCGTCCATGCCCTCAGCCTTTCCACGGACGCCATGATCACCACGTATCCGGCACACCGCGCACCCCGGTGCGGCAGGCCTCAGTCGGCGCAGAGGCAGAACGGATGCCCGGCCGGGTCCGCGTAGACCCGGAAGGAGCGCTTCCGGTCCTCCGTGTCCAGCGGCCGGGCCCCCAGCGCCAGCACCTCGCGCTCCGCCGCGTCCAGGTCCTGCACGGTCAGGTCCAGGTGGAACTGCTGGGAGCCGTCGGCGCGGGGCCACTGCGGAGGTGCGAAGCCGGGGGCGGCCTGGAAGGCGAGCGGGGTGCCCGGGGCGCCGGTGAGGTCGACCCAGCGACCCCCTTCGTCCTCGACGGTGCCGCCGATCAGGGCGGCGTAGAAGCGGGCGAGCGCGACGGGGTCGGGGCAGTCCAGGACGACGGCGCCGAGCGTGGCGATGGGCATGAGGCATACCTCCCGGTGGGCACCGCGTTGTCGCGGCACGGGGAGAGGCCTACCCCGTACCGGCGCAGAGGTGCGCGGGCGCTCAGGCTTTCGGCCGCCCCATCGCCCGGTACGTCCACCCGGCCTCGCGCCACACGGAGCTGTCCAGGGCGTTGCGCCCGTCCAGGATGATCCGCCGGGAGACCGCCTCGCCCAGCGCCGCCGGGTCCAGCTCGCGGAACTCGCGCCACTCCGTCAGGTGCAGCACCACGTCCGCGCCGCGCACGGCCTCCAGCGCGGAGTCCGCGTAACCGAGCGTCGGGAAGAGGCGGCGGGCGTTGTCCATGCCCTTCGGGTCGAAGACGGTGACCTGGCCGCCCTGGAGGTGGATCTGCCCGGCGACGTTGAGGGCGGGGGAGTCGCGTACGTCGTCGGAGTCCGGCTTGAAGGCGGCGCCGAGGACGCCGACCCGCTTGCCGAGGAACGAGCCGCCGCCCACGGCCTCCCGGGCCAGCTCGACCATGTGGCCGCGGCGGCGCATGTTGATGGAGTCGACCTCGCGGAGGAAGGTGAGGGCCTGGTCGGCGCCCAGCTCACCGGCGCGCGCCATGAAGGCCCGGATGTCCTTGGGCAGACAGCCGCCGCCGAAGCCGATCCCGGCCCGCAGGAACTTCTTCCCGATGCGGTCGTCGTGGCCGATGGCCTCCGCCAGCTTCACGACGTCCCCGTCGGCGGCCTCGCAGACCTCGGCCATGGCATTGATGAAAGAGATCTTGGTGGCGAGGAAGGAGTTGGCGGAGGTCTTCACCAGCTCGGCGGTGGGGAAGTCGGTGACGACGAAGGGCGAGCCCTCGGCGACCGGCACGGCGTACACCTCGCGCAGCAGCTTCTCGGCCCCCTCGCTCTCCACGCCGACGACGATCCGGTCCGGGTGCAGGGTGTCGTCGACGGCGAAGCCCTCGCGCAGGAACTCCGGGTTCCAGGCCAGCTCGGCGTCGGCGCCGACGGGGGCCAGCTCCGCGAGGCGGGCGGCGAGGCGGGCGGCGGAGCCGACGGGGACGGTCGACTTGCCGACGACCAGGGTGGGCCGGGTGAGGTGCGGGGCGAGGGAGGTGAAGGCGCTGTCGACGTAGCTCATGTCACAGGCGTACTCGCCGTGCTTCTGCGGGGTGTTCACGCAGACGAAGTGCACGTCCCCGAAGTCCGCGACCTCCTCCCAGGAGGTGGTGAAGCGCAGCCGCCCGGTGGAGCCCGCGATCCCGGCGACATGGCGCTGGAGCATCTCCTCCAGCCCGGGTTCGTACATCGGCACCCGCCCGGCGGAGAGCAGCTCGATCTTCTCCGGCACGACGTCGAGCCCCAGGACCTCGAAGCCCAGCTCGGCCATGGCCGCGGCATGGGTGGCGCCGAGATAGCCGGTGCCGATCACGGTGATCCTGAGGGCCATGGGGTGCTCCTGGGAGGTACGGGCGGACGTGCGGACCGAGCATAGTCGGGGACCCGGAGGCCGGATCTCACCGCTCGATATGCCCGGTACCTCCCCCATGCCCCACCCCTGTCGGCAAGCTCACGTGCTCGTCACGTATGCCGCCGGGCGGTCGGCCCACTAAAATTGAGTTACTTAACGGTAGTTAGCATCTGGGGAGTGAGCGTCTTGGCGGGTTCGACCGATTTCGACCTGTACCGTCCGGCCGAGGAGCACGACATGCTCCGCGAGACGATCCGCGCGCTCGCCGAGTCGAAGATCGCCCCCTTCGCCGCCGCGGTCGACGAGGAGAGCCGCTTCCCGCAGGAGGCGCTGGACGCCCTGGTCTCGTCGGACCTCGCCGCCGTCCACGTCCCGGAGGAGTACGGCGGGGCCGGCGCGGACGCGCTCGCCACGGTCATCGTGATCGAGGAGGTGGCCCGCGTCTGCGCTTCCTCCTCCCTGATCCCGGCCGTGAACAAGCTCGGCTCGCTCCCGGTGATCCTCTCGGGCTCCGAGGAGCTGAAGGCCAAGTACCTGGGCCCGCTCGCCAAGGGCGACGCGATGTTCTCGTACGCCCTCTCCGAGCCGGACGCCGGCTCCGACGCGGCGGGCATGAAGACGAAGGCCGTGCGCGACGGCGACTTCTGGGTCCTCAACGGCGTGAAGCGCTGGATCACCAACGCGGGCGTCTCCGAGTACTACACGGTCATGGCGGTCACCGACCCGACCAAGCGCTCCAAGGGCATCTCGGCGTTCGTCGTGGAGAAGTCCGACGAGGGCGTCTCCTTCGGCGCCCCGGAGAAGAAGCTCGGCATCAAGGGCTCCCCGACCCGCGAGGTCTACCTCGACAACGTGCGCATCCCCGCGGACCGCATGATCGGCGAGGAGGGCACGGGCTTCGCCACCGCGATGAAGACCCTGGACCACACCCGCATCACGATCGCGGCCCAGGCCCTCGGCATCGCCCAGGGCGCGCTGGACTACGCCAAGGGCTATGTCCAGGAGCGCAAGCAGTTCGGCAAGCCGATCGCCGACTTCCAGGGCATCCAGTTCATGCTCGCGGACATGGCGATGAAGATCGAGGCGGCCCGCCAGCTCACGTACGCGGCCGCCGCCAAGTCGGAGCGGGGCGACGCCGACCTGACCTTCCAGGGCGCGGCCGCCAAGTGCTTCGCCTCGGACGTCGCGATGGAGGTCACCACGGACGCCGTCCAGCTGCTCGGCGGCTATGGCTACACGCGGGACTACCCGGTGGAGCGCATGATGCGTGACGCCAAGATCACCCAGATCTACGAGGGCACGAACCAGGTCCAGCGCATCGTGATGGCGCGCAACCTGCCGTAACGGCCTTCTGTGCGGTGGGCCGGAAACGGCTCCCGACGCGACAAGCCCCCGGAATGACTCCGGGGGCTTTGTCGTTGCCGGCGGAGGAACGGGCTTATTTCCGCGACAGCGGGGCTGAAATTCATCTTGTTGTTCAGCTTCTTTCGCCTGTCGATGTCGGACTTCACGATGCCCTCACAAATGGTGCGACATCATTCGGGCCACTTCTCCTCCTCGGTCGACCGGATCCGGGCCCCGATTCTCGATCGCTCAAATATTTGGCCGATTTTCGAATTCGTGACGCTCGGATCTATTCCGCTTCCGCCCTTCCCGTCGGGGGCCTGAAGCCCTGCCTGGGCCCGTGGCAGCCACGATGTGCCTTCCGCTTGGCGATCGAGGAGGCAATGCACTTGCGCCACTGCCGGTATGGCGAGATGGGTCGGCAGAATTCGCCTTGACAGGCCGATCGGGTGGTTGACAGGGTTTGGGTGCGAAGATCATCGGTGGCCGGAACGGGATGGAGCCGACCGTGCGGGCATATGGCCGCACGCAGGTGCGCGTACCGGTGAAGACGGGGGAGAGGCAGCAGTGAAGTTGGAGCCGTCATTATTATTCGACGTGGCCACGTGGATTCCCGATGGCCGGGAAAGCGTTGGCGAGATGGTTTCCGCCGGACGCCTGACGGCCGGTGACGCCGAGGACCTGGCACTCACGGAGGTGCCGGTCTCGGAAGACCTCTCGGCGCCCGAGATGGCTGTCCGGGCCGCCGCCCGCGTGCTCGACGGCACCGGGTGGGACCCCACCCGTATCGGACTCGTCGCGCACGGGTGGACGTATCACCAGGGGCACGACTTCTGGTCGCCGGCCCACTACATCGCCTGTCGCGTCGGTGCGCGCGCTCGTCGACGCGCTCGCCCGGGGCACGGCCCGACTCGCTGACGGCAGGCCGCTGGTGCTGGTGGGCCGGTCCACGGGCGGCTGGATCGCGCACGCGGTCGCCCCAGCGGTTGGCTGAACAGGGCACGGCCCCGCGGTCCGTCGTTCTGATCGACACCCTGGACTGCCCGCTGGACATCAGCGATCTCTCGATGGTCGCCGACCGGATGCTGGACGAGCACAGCAGCCAGTGGCTCGACGACGACCGGCTCGTGGCGATGGGCGGCTGCATCCAGCTCTTCGAGGGGCAGACTCCGCGGAAGCTGTCCGTGCCGCCCCTGCTCGTACGGGCCGAGGAGCGCACCGGTACGCACGACCGGCCGCGCTGGGCGCTCGCGGACACCACGGTGGACGTACCGGGTGACCACTTCACTGTGCCGGCGGAGCACGCGGGCACGACCGCGCACGCCGTCACCCGCTGGCTGGACCCGGTCCTGGCCGATGGCGCGGACCCGGACGGAGCACGGTCATGACCGCGCCGATCGCCACCCTCGAACGGGTGGAGAGCCATCTCCCGGACCGCCGGGTCGCCATCGAGACCCTGGCGGGGCCTCTCGGCTTGAGCCGGGCCAAGATGTCGCTGTTCCGCAAGGTCCACGGCCTGCACACCTTGCACCACGACCCCGGGGCATCGCTGTTCGACCTGCTCCTGCCGGCCGCCCGACAGGTCGTCGAGAGCCTGGAGCAGCCGCACCGGATCCGCTTCCTGATCTACGTGCACGCCATCCACGAGGTCGCGCCCGCCGGGTTCGACGCGGCGGCCGTCCTGCGCGACGCCCTGGGACCCGGCCACGCGGAGGCGTTCGCGCTGAGCCAGCAGAACTGCGCCGGAGGGCTCGGAGCCGTCGAGGTCGCGACCCGGCTCCTCGCCGACGGCGCACCGGCCGACCGGGCCCTGATGCGCGGGGCGGTGCGCGAGGCGGGCCTCGCCCTGGACGACATCGACCTGGTCGTCCCGTGCAACGTCAACATGCTGGCCTGGCGCAACACCATCGCCGAGCTGGGCGTCACCGCGGACCGGGTGTTCCTGGAGAACATCCCCCGCTACAGCCACTGTTTCGCCGCCGACCCGTTCGTCGACTGCACGACCCTGCGGACCGCGGGGCGCCTCGTCGACGGCCGGCGCGACCTGATGGCCGGCGTCGGCGCGGGCGCGACCGTCACCGCTCTGGCACTGACCCACCGGGGAGGTGCGCGGTGACAGCCACCGAGCGGAGCCGCACCGGCCTGCCCCACGAACCTGGAGAGTCCGCGATGAAGGCGTCCGTCACGACCCTGGAGGCCGTGGAATCCTTTGCACCGGAGCGGATCGTGCCCATCGGCCAACTGGCCGACCGGCTCGGTCTGCGCCGGACGGAGCTCCGTCTCTTCGAGCGCGTCCACGGGCTCAAGGAGATCCGTTTCGACCCGGACCTCGACCTGTTCGACGTGGTGCTGCCGGCGGCCCGCCGCATCACGGCGAACCCGCTGGTGCGCGCTCGGCTCACGTACGCCGTCTACGCGCACACCACACAGGCGGTGGCACCGGCCCACATCGACCCCGCCCAGGAGATCAAGGGCCGGCTGGGACTCTCCGGCGCCGAGGCCTTCGCCCTCAGCCGACAGAACTGCGCCAGCGGCATCGCGGCCGGGGACACCGTCGCGGAACTGCTCAGAGCCGAGGCGTCCGGCGAACCGGCCCTGGTCTGCCGTGCCACCGGCACCGCGGTCGTTCCGCCGGCCGCCGCACGCCGCAGCGCCACACCCACCCGAATCCTGGCCGGGACCTCACCCTCCCGCGTCTGACCAGGTACCCAGAAGACGACCGAAGGACTGTTCCTCATGACCACCCCCACATCGGCTCCGGCCCTGCCGGGCCGTGTGCTGGCCGTTGCCGTGTGCAGCGCGTTCCTCGTCGGCCTCGACTCGATGATCACGGTTCCGCTGATTCCCGAGATCGCGGCCGACACGAACACCGCCGCCCGTGCGGGCGGTCTGTTCGTCAGCGCCTACGCACTGCTCTTCGCCTTGGTGGCACCGCTGTGCGGCGCGATGTCGGACCGCCTGGGCAGGCGGCGGATCCTCTGCACCGGCCTGGTGATCTTCGCCTTGGCCAACGTGCTCACCGGCCTCGGCGGCGACTTCACCGTCATCCTGATCAGCCGTGCCGTGGCCGGACTCGGCTCGGCCATGATCATGCCGAGTGTCTACGCCATGATCGCCGAGAACTTCCCGTTCGAGAAGCGCGGCAAGATCATGGGCATCGTCGTGGCCGGACTGCTGAGCTCCACCGTGCTCGGCGTCCCGCTCGGCGCCTACCTCGCCTACCTGATGAACTGGCGCGCCGCGTTCGTCGCCGTCGCGTTCGTCGCCGCCGCCGTCTACCTGATGGTCCTGGTACGTCTCCCGGCCATGGCCCCCAAGGACCCGCAGGAGCGGGCGGGCAACCCACTGGCGAGCTACCTTGGCATGATCCGACGCGCCGTCACCACCCCCGCCCTGCTGTGCGTCCTGGGCTCGACGCTGCTGTGGAGCGCCGCCCTGTACGGCATGTTCTCCAACATCGGCGTCTTCTTCTCCGAACGCTTCGACTTCAACGAGGCCCAGACCGGATTCGCGATCATGGGGTCGGGAGCGGGCAGCATGGCCGGTGCCCTCCTCGGCGGCCGGATCGCCGACCGGCTGGGCAAGCGCCGGGTCCTGGTCGCCGCCGCGCTGGTCGCCGCGGCGGGGGTCAGCGCCGTACCGCTGATCGGCGAGCACCTCGTCCCCGTGCTCATCGTGTTCATCCTGTGGGGCACCGCCGTCGGCGTCGGCCAGCCGGTCCTCAACACCCTGGTGAGCGAGTTGCGCCCGGAGACGCGCGGCACCGCCCTGGCCCTCAACGGCTCGGCCCAGTACGCCGGAATGATGCTGGCCACCAGCATCGCGGCTGCCCTCCTCCAGAGCAGCTTCTCCTTCACCACGATCGGCATTCTCTGCGGGGTCTGCGCCCTGGCCGTCCTGCCCCTGCTGGTCGGTGTACGGGTCACCGCACCGCAGAAGGCTCCGGTCCAGCCCGCCCCCGGGACGGAGGCCTCCGCATGAGCGCCCCCGCCGTACCGGAGACGGACCACGGGAAGATCCTCTTCGAGAGGTTCGTCGGCCTGTGGAACGGCGAGGTCGACTTCGCGGACACCCCGGAGTTCATCGCCGACGCGTTCACGGTGCACAGTGCCGAACTCGCCCGCTACCTGGGCTTCCCCGACTCCAACCGGATCACCACCCGGGACGGTCTGCTCGACTGGGTCCGCGCCGTGCGCGGGCTCCTGCACGACGTGCGGTTCACCACCGACCCCGGCCCCATCCGGGACGGCGACCACGTGGCCGGCGGCTACATCGCCACCGGTACGTACGCCGGCGGAGCCCCCACCGCGACCGTCGACCCCGGCACCCCGGTCCGCTGGCGACGACCGTCCTGCGAGGGGCACGCATCGGCTGACCACCCCGTCCCGTCAGCGGACGACCTCGAAGACGTTCTTCTGGATGCCGTTGGCGTACGCCTCGTGCTCGACCAGCTTCAGCTTCTGCCGGTCCTTGTCCGTCGTGCTGAACAGCCGCTTGCCCGCGCCGAGCAGGACCGGGAAGACCAGCAGGTGGTACCGGTCGATCAGGTCGGCGTCCGCGAGGTCCCGGTTCAGCCCGGTGCTGCCGTGGACGATGATCGGGCCGCCCTCGGTCTCCTTCAGCGCGGCGACCTCGTCGAGTGACCGCAGGATGGTGGTCTCGCCCCAGTCGGACACCAGGTCGCCGTCGGTCAGCTTGGTGGAGACGACGTACTTCGGCATCGCCTTGTACCCGGTGAACTCCTCCATGCCCGGCCACACCGGGCTGAACGCCTCGTAGCTGGCCCGGCCCATCATCAGGGCCGCGGCCTCGTCCTGCTCCCGGGCCTTGAGCTCGTACGCCTCCGGCAGGAACGCGATGTCCTTGAACGTCCACCCCGAGTTCCGGTAGCCGGGCTCGCCGCCCGGGGCCTCCATGACACCGTCGAGCGAAACGAAGGCGGTGCTGATCAGGGTGCGCATCAGGTCTCCTGAGGATGTCGTGGCGGGCTTGGTGCGGCGCCCGGCGTCGCTTCTCACTCTTACGGATGTACTGACCGCGTGCCAGGCGGGAACTCATCGCTCCCGCACCCGCGAACCGCCGGACGGCTTCCCGCCCACGGGCCGGTAGCCTCCCTCCCCATGACCGAACTCGACAGGCTGACCGCCCTCTTCAGCGCCCTGGGGGCGGACGCCGACGCCCGGGACTGGGCGGAGTCCGAGGCCGAGGAGGGGCTGCCGCAGCTCGCCCGCTACCGGCTCCTGCGGGCGGTGTGGCAGGACGTCGACGCCTGGGGCACGGCCGCCCCGCAGTGGGTGGACGCCTACCGAGCCGACGGGGCGGCGGCCGACGCCGTCGATCGCGCCCTCGCGGCCGGGCTCACCCCCGAGGACCTCGGCACGCTGGCCCGCGAGGTCGCCAGGGAGACGGCGTTCGGGGTGCTGTACGCCCTGGCGGACCCGGCGGACGGCTCGCTCCCCGCCGAGGTCGAGGCGCAACTGCCCGGCTGGCGGCTGGCGGAGCTGAACGCGGCGGGCGCACCGACCGGCCGCCATCTCGACGCCCTGCACGAGGACTTCGCCGAACTCGAACCGAAGGGAATCGCCCCGTGATCGACGTATCCGATGACACCGCCCCCGCGATCACCCCCGTCGACCGCGCGGAGCGCCGCATCCGGTCCGGCAAGGCCGAGGCGTACGCCGGCACCCGCGCCCGCCTCCGTGCTCATGGCCCGGCTCCCCGCTTCCTCCCGTACGCCTGCGGCCGGTGAGGCGCCCGCCTCTGGAGCGGAAACGCGGAAACCCTGACACCGGCACCCCCCTTCGGCACACTGGGTGCATGGATGATCACCCATCGAAGTCGCCCGACCATCTCACGATCCGCGTCACGCGACGCGACGATCCGGTCTCCGAGGTCACCGAGGCGGACGCCTTCGCCTCGGTCCGCAAGTATCCGAACATCGTCGTCCGGGGGCCGCTGTTCGGCCTCGCCGAGCAGCGGCGCGGGGAGCGGCCGCGCTGGCGGCTGCTGGGTGAACTCGACACCGGCTTCCCGCAGATGGCCCGGGACGAGCTGAACTCGTACCTCTGGAACAAGGCCAAGGACGAGGCCGGGGACCGGGCCGAGCGGCGCTCGCTGCTGGAGGCCGTGACCCTCCTGGAGACCAGGCCGGTCAACGAGGTGACCGCGGCCGGGGTGCGCTACCGCGTCGTGCGGGCCGACGAGTTCGCCCGGATCGGGGGCGGGCGCCTGGAGCCGCCCCGGGCCACCGACCCGGACGAGGACGGCTGGGACCTGGACGCCCCAGAGACCTCCCGCACCAAGGGCTTCGTGGTCGACCACGCGGCGGCCGTCGGGCTGACCGAGGGGATGGACCGGGTCGGGCTGCTCCACCTCTCGTACACCGCGAGCCGCTTCCCCGACGACGTACGGGCCGATTCCCAGCGGGCGTTGACCACCCACCCGGGCGTCGTGCTCCTGCCGCCCACGTTCCGGGTGGTGGAGCGGAACGAGCAGTCCTGGTCGATGGTGACCGGGCAGCACGCCACCCCGCAGGGCGCCCGGCGCGCCCTCGTCGACCACCTCACCCGGCCCATGCCGGAGCTTCCCGACCTGCCGGGCATGCCCGAGCTGCCCGAGTGGATGAAGGTGGACGAGAAGGAGGCCGCCGTCAACGAGCGGGCCGCGAAGAAGTTCACCGCCCGCCGCCGGCCCAACGAACTCGTCGTGCGGGGCAAGCGGTTCGACGTCGTCCGGGTCGAGCGCGTGATGCGCATCGGGCCGGACGGACCGGAGACACCGCGCCCGTCCGACACGGACGACTACGGCCCCTCCCAGATCCACCCCCGTATGGACGAGCACGGGACCATCACCTACGGGTCGAGCGCGGAGGCGTCGTCGTAGGGAAGGTCCCGTCTCGCAGAAGGTCCGGTGTCCCAGGGGGAGGTGGCGGAGGGTCAGTTGCCCTTGACCGTCACCTTCTCGTCGTTCTTCAGCTGCTCCACGAGCTGCTTCACCTTCGCCTTGTCCCAGACCAGGTTGCCGCCGTTGCTGCCCGAGATCGGCATGTTCATCGACGTGCCGTCGCCGCCCGTGACGCCCTTCATCGCGAAGAACATCTGGCTCAGCGACCAGAGCGACATGTCCTTGTCCACGATCAGCGTGTCCAGGCCCGCGCCCATCGTCGGGTAGAGCTTGAACGGGTTGAGGATCGTGGACGGGGTCGCCGTCTGGCTCGCCAGCGCCGCGAGGAACTTCTGCTGGTTCTTCGTACGGTCCAGGTCGCTGCCCGCGAAGGCGTACCGGGTGCGGACGAAGGCCAGGGACTGCTCACCGTTGAGCGTCTGCTTCCCGGCCTGGAAGTCGGCGCCGGACTTCTTGTCCTTGAACGCCTTCGGGATGTCCATCTCGACCCCGCCGATCGCGTCCACGATCTGCGCGAAGCCGCCGAAGCCGATCTCGACGTAGTGGTCGATGCGCAGCCCGGTGTTGAACTCGACGGTACGGACCAGGAGTTCGGGGCCGTCCTCGGCGTACGCGGCGTTCAGCTTCACCTGGCGGCCGGTACCGGGGAACAGCTTGCCGGACTCGGACCCCTTGAAGGAGGGGATCTCCACCTGGGAGTCGCGCGGCAGCGAGATCAGCGTCGGGCCGTTGGAACCCCGGTGCAGGATCATCATCGAGTCGGTGCGCTTGCCCTCGGCGGAGCCGGTGCGCAGCCGCTTCTTCTCCTCGGCCGACATGCCCTCACGGCTGTCGGAGCCGACGATCAGATAGTTCGTGCCCTCGCCCTCGCTCGGGCGCTCGATGACCTTGGCGAGGTCGACCTCGCGCTTCAGCTTGGAGTCGGCCCAGAAGTACGTCGAGACGGAGACCACGAGGAACACGACCACCAGGGTCAGCGCGCCGAGCTTGATCCGGCGGCCCCAGTTCGGCGCCGGGCGGCTCGGCCGGTAGCCCCCGTCACCGCCGCCTCCGCGACCGCCGCCCCCGGGGCCCCGGCCTCCGCCCCCGTACACCTGGCCGGTGTTGTAACCGCTGTCGTAGCCGGAGTCCGGGCTGTGGCCGCCGGAGCCCGGGTAGCGGTCGTCGTACCCCTGGCCCTGCGGGGGTACGTGAGGCCTCTGCGGCGGTACGGACGGCCTCTGCGGCGGGGCCGGGCGGCGCTGGATGTGGGGCATCGCCCGGGCGCTCTCGGGCTGGGGGCTGGCGCTGCCCCGGCCGTAGCGCTCGTTGGGGTCGCCGGTCCGTCGATCGGGCCAATCGTTCATCCGAACAGTGTGCCGTCCCGGCCCACAGGTATTACAGGGTGTAAGGGAAATCGCACCAGGGCTGTTGCGAAGCTGATGCATTCCGCGCGGGCGGGGACCGCCTGCCGTACGCGGTGGACGGGCCGCGCATAAGGTGGACTGTATGACAGATCAGGCCACCCGCCCCGAGGAAGAGATTCCGGGCAAGCCCACCGCGGCGTCCCGGACGACCCTCAGCCACATCATGACCGGCAGCGACACCAACCTCCTCGGTACGGTGCACGGTGGCGTGATCATGAAGCTCGTCGACGACGCGGCGGGCGCCGTGGCCGGACGCCACTCCGGCGGGCCCGCGGTGACCGCGTCGATGGACGAGATGGTCTTCCTGGAGCCGGTCCGGGTCGGTGACCTCGTTCACGTACGCGCCCAGGTGAACTGGACCGGCCGCTCCTCCATGGAGGTCGGCGTCCGTGTGATGGCCGAGCGGTGGAACGAGTCCACCCCCGCCCAGCAGGTCGGCAGCGCCTACCTGGTCTTCGCCGCCGTCGACGCGGACGGCAAGCCGCGCCGGGTACCGCCGGTGGTCCCCGAGACCGAGCGCGACAAGCGGCGCTACCAGGAGGCGCAGATCCGGCGCACCCACCGCCTCGCCCGCCGCCGGGCGATCAAGGAACTGCGCGAGAGGCGCGCGGCCGACGGCATCGACGACTGAGCCCGCCCGCCGGGGGACGGAGTCCAGACCGCGAAGAGCTGAGACCTCGCGTCCCGGCGCCACACGTCCAGGCGTCACATGTCCCGGTGCCTCGGCTCGCGTCCCGGCCCGTTACGGCCCCGCGCACCGCCATCCGTCCCCGGCGCCCCACGATCCGGGCCCCGCCCGCGCCGCCCGGCCCGCCCGCACCATCCCGCAGACCCGCGCCACGCCGCAGACCCGCGCTGCCCCGCCCGCCCGGCACGCCCTACGGGCAGACCGCCTCGTCCCCCGTCACCGTGGAGAACTGGCCCGACTGCTTGGTCTCCGCCCGGACCGGCCGCACCTTCGTGAAGTCCGAGCCGGCCGTCACCTCCATCACCGCGCCCTGCCCCTTCACGGCCTTCAGCTCGCTCCCGGGCAACGCCGTGGCCAGCGACTTCGCCGAGCGGTCCCAGCGCGGGTCGTACGTCACCAGCGTCCGCTCCAGGTTCCGCAGCTCGCCGTTGAGCGGGGCGTTCGTCGTGTTGAAGCCGGTGGCGCGCAGGCCCGCGTCCACGTCCTTGCCGAGGCCGTCCTTCGGGGTGCCGTTGTAGACCTGCACCCGGATCTCCGCCGGGGCCACCTCCACCAGCGTCGCGGCGGGCGGCTTCGGGGCGCCCGCCGCGGGCTTCGGCTTCGCCGGGGCCAGCGGCCGGTCCTCGCGCAGCGCCTGGAACAGCTTCTTCGACTTCGCCTCGTCCCACTGGACCGTCGAGCCGATGCCCTTCACCGGGAAGCTCGGGTTCCCGACCGGTACGGAGGCGAACTCCGACGACGCCGGGCTGAAGTCCTTCATCGCCTTGCCGAGCGCCAGCATCTCCTCCGTACCGAACCCCTCGTCCGCCCGGACCGACCCCAGCACGGATGCCGAGACCTGCTGGAACTTCACCGGGTTCAGCAGCACCCCGTTGCCCGTCGCCTGCTTGATCAGGGCCGCCATGAACTTCTGCTGGCGCTGCATCCGGCCCAGGTCGGAGCCGACGTCGACATGGCGGGAGCGGACGTACTGGAGCGCCTGGCCCCCGTCGAGCCGGTGCGTGCCCGCGGGCAGGTCCAGCCCGGTGTACGAGTCCTTCATCGGGCGGGCCGTGCAGATCTGCACCCCGCCCACCGCGTCCACCGTCTTCATGAAGCTGGTGAAGTCGACCTCCAGATAGTGGTCGATCTTGACGCCCGTCATGTGCTCGACCGTCCGCACGGTCAGCGTCGGCCCGCCCTCCGCGTACGCCGCGTTCAGCTTCACCGGGTGGCTGGAGTGCTTCTCACCGGTCGTACGGTCCGTGTGGGGCGGGATCTCGGCGTAGCTGTCCCGGGGGAGGCTCACGACGCTCGCCCGCTGCTTGTCGGCCGAGAGGTGCACCAGCATGATCGTGTCGGTGCAGTGGCAGGGGGCGCCGCCGAGCTTGTACTTCCGCTTCTCCTCCTTGGTGATGGTGTCCCGGCCGTCGGTGCCCACCAGCAGCAGATTGGTGCCGTGCCCGGACTGCGGGCGGTTCTTCATGTCCTTGAACGGGTCGACCCGCCCGATCCCGCCCTCCAGGTTGCTCACCACGGCGTGGCCGATGCCGCCCGCGCCCAGCACCAGCACGGAGAGCCCGGTGGCCACCCGCATGCCCCAGCGCGGCCGCTCGTCCTGCTTCCGGGACCGGCCCGGCCGCGCGCCCTGCGGGGGGCGGCGACGCGGGGGAGTGGCGCGGGGGCGCTGCGGGCGTTGCGGGGGACGGGGGGCGGTCACGGGCGGGGACACCTCCGGGTGGTCACGGTGGGGAGACACCTCCGTGGCGCGAGGGGACCATCGCACGTTAGGCCCATACGATCTCCGCCCCGGCCCACGACCCGGCGGCGCGCACCGGTGTCCCCCGTTCGCGGTAACGCGACGGCCGGAAACCGCCGCCTCCTGACCGGCCGGCACCCACACGCACCCGCACGCGCACGCGCCCGGCTGCCCATGCCCGCCGGCTCCCGGTGCCTGCCCGGGCCCGCTTTCCGTGCGTACGCGTACGGCGGCCCGCTCCCCGTACGTACGGTCCGCTAGCAGGTCACCAGGTGTAGTTCGGGTCGACCTGCATGCAGCCCTTCTCCTCGCCGTTGAGCGCGCCCGCCGACTCCGGGGTCTTCTCCTTGCCCTTGGAGACCGGGTAGGGGCCGTCCTCGCGCCAGTCGGCGCCCACGGCGAGCGAGATGCCCGAGACCTCGGTCGACCTCTTCACCTGCGAGATCGGGATGCCGAGCGCCTTGGCGACCGCCTGGGCGTCGCCCTCCAGGTCCGCGCTCGGGTAGAGGATCCCGGTCCGCGCCGACTTCGTCACGTTGTCCGAGTCGACGGTGGTCCGCACGAACCCCGCCTCCTTCAGCTGGTCGGCCACGCCACCCGCCCGTCCGGAGACCGGGCCGAGGGTGTCGGTGGCGGTCCCGTTCCGTACGGCGACGGCGATCTCGCCCACCGGGGCGGACGGGTCCTTCGGCTCCTCCGGCTTCCGCTTCGAGGCCTTGCCGTCCAGCGGCATGTCCTCGCGGACCATCCGGAACAGCTGCTCCGCGTCGCCCGCCTTCGGGTAGACCCGGCCCGCGTTGACCCCGGTGCCGTACACGTTCGGCATCGTCGACATCGTGATGCGCTTCGTCGGGACCTTCTTCAGCTCCTCGGCCAGGTCGTAGAGCTTCTTGACCGTGTCGAGCCCCTTGTCGACCGTCAGCGCGTTGGTCGCCGCCTCGGCCAGGCTCATCAGCTTGCCCGGGTCGGTGAGCTTGGTGCCCTTGCGCAGCTCCCGCACCATCGCGTTCATGTACTGGTGCTGGGCCTTGGCCCGCGCGAGGTCGCTGCCGTCCTCGAAGCCGTACCGGGTGCGCAGCCACTGGAGGGCCTGCTCGCCCTTGACGTACGTGGTCCCCTTCTCCAGCTTCAGCCCGGAGCCGCCGCGGCCGTCCGCCCCGCGGGAGTAGACGTTGTCGGTCACACAGACCGGGACGCCGCCGATCGCGTCGGCCATCGAGACCACACCCGCGAAGTCGATCATCATGAAGTGGTCGATGCGGATGCCGGTGAGCTCGTACCAGGTGGCCACCGTGCACCCCGGACCACCGCGTCCCAGGCTCTGGTTGGTCTGGACGTCCCGCGTGCTGGCCGGGAAGACCTCGCCGTCCGGGGCCGTGCACTTGGGCATCTTGAGCATGGTGTCGCGCGGCATGCTGACCACGGAGAGGTTGGAGCGGTCCGCGGAGAGGTGGAGCAGCATCTGCACGTCGGCCAGCGGGGGAGCGCCGAAGGTCTCCTTGGCGCCGCCCAGCTTCTGGTTGGCCTCGGAGTCCCGGGCGTCGGAGCCGATGAGCAGGATGTTCAGCGGGGTCTGCCCGGCGGCGTTGGCCTTGTGGTCGGCCATCCGCTTGTCGCCGAGGGTCAGATCCTCTTTCCTGATGTTGCCGTTGAGGTGCTCGTAGTAGAGGTAGCCGGCCCCACCGGCGCCGAGTATGAGCAGGGCGAGCACGGCGGAACTCCAGCGCAGCACGCGCCGCTTGGCGCTCTTGGGGGCGCGGCGGGTGCTCCGACCGCTCCGGCCCCGGTCGCTCCTGCCGCGCGCGCCGGAGCGCCGCCCCGGGCCGTCGGCGGCGGCCTGCACGGCGGACGCGCCGCTCGCGCTCCCGTCGCCGTCCTCGCTCTCGCCCTCGTAGGGACTCTCGTCCCCATCGGGCCGGTCCGCGTGGCGTACGCGCGACCGTGTCCCCTCCCCGGGCATACTGCTCCGTCCCACCGGACCCCCCATGCTGTTCAGATTCCCGCCGCGGTGCGGTGACCCGGAGTCACTTGGCGCATACCGCCTTGTCGGCGCTTGCCTTCTCGATGCCCTCCGGCGCCTTCGCCGGTCCGGTGATGGGGATGCCCGCGCCCTTGAAGTCCGCCCCCAGGGTCAGCACCATCGCCTCCAGCTCACCGGCGTCGGCGGTGCCCGGCTTCATGGCCGCGGCGGGCAGCCCCATCATCTCGGCCAGCGCACGGGCCTGGTCGGCCTGGTTGGGCGCGTACTCCAGCGTCGTCTTGCCGGCCTTCTCCGGGGCGTTGGCCTTGTTCGTCGACTTGAGCACGCCCTGCTGGTTCTGCAGCCAGGTGACGGTCGCGCCCGCGGCGCCGGCGATCTCGCCGCCGTTGAGGACATCGACGCGTACGTCGGCGGGCGCGGCCTTCGGGCCCTTGAGCAGGGCGGCCTGCGCGCTCTTGGCGGCCTTCTCCTTCTGCTTCACCTCGGTGAGCGAGGTGTCGGAGCGCATCATCGCGAAGAGCTGCTCCGCCTGCGTGGGATGCGGGACGACAGTGGCCCGGACGGCCTCGGCCGGGTTGTCGATCACCGGCAGGGTCACGAAGGTGATGTTCTTGGCGTCGACCTTGCCGATCTCCTGCGCCAGGGTCATCAGCTTCTTGGCGCTGCCGATGCCCTGGTCGACGGTGAGGGCGTTGGTCGCCGCGTCGGCCAGCTTGAAGAGCTTGGTCGGGTTGGTGAGCGTGTCGCTCGACTTCATCTCGCGGATCATCGAACCCAGGAACTGCTGCTGGACCTTGATCCGGTCGAGGTCGCTCTCGTTGCCGAAGCTGTGCCGGGTGCGGAGCAGGGCCAGCGCGTCCTCGCCCGCCACGACGGACTCGCCCGCGGGCAGCTTCAGATGGGACTTGGGGTCGTCGACCGGCTTGGCCATGCAGACCTTGACGCCGCCGACCGCCGTCGTCAGCTCCTTGACCGCGTTGAAGTCGACCATCATGAAGTGGTCGGGCTTTATCCCGGTGATGGCCTCGACCGTCTGCATGGTGCAGCCGGGGTTGCGGCCCTCCTGGCCGAGGCTGACGTTGAAGCGGACGCCCGGGGTGCCCGGGATCGTCTTCGTCGACCCGTCCGGCTGCTTGGTCTCGCAGTCGGGGATGTCGGTCATCAGGTCGCGCGGGATGCTCAGCGCGGTCGCGTTCGTGCGGTCCTCGGAGACGTGGAAGAGGATGTTGGTGTCGGCGTGGCCCTCGCTGCCCTTGTCGCCGTACCCCTCGTTGCCCTTGCCGGTGCGCTTGTCGGTGCCGATGATCAGGATGTTCATCGGGCCCTCGCTGAGGACGTCCTTGTTGCCCGCGTCGCCGATGTCGATGGTGCTGATGTTGCCGTTGAACCGCTCGTACAGGACGTACGCGCCCACCCCGGCGGCGACCACGACGAACGCCGTCACCCCGCCCGTCCACATGAGCGCCTTCTTGCGGCGCGCCTTGGGGGCCTTGCGCTTGCGGCGGCCCGCGCCCCCGGCCGCCGAGGCGTCCGCGCCGCGACCGCCGCCCTGGGAGGCCCGGCGGCTGCGCTGTCCGGGCACCTCGCGGCGCCCGGACCCCTCGCGGCCCCCGGATTCCGCACGGCTCCCGGACTCCTCACGGCGTCCGGAGCCTTCACGGAGTCCGGCGTCCCCGGAGGCGGAGCCGTCGCGCTGGGAACCGATCCGGGTGTCGCCGCGATGGCCGGAATCCGCGCCGGTGGCCGTACGCGCCGCGACCGGCGACTCCCCTGCGGAATGGTCCAGTCGCAGTTCGTAATGGCCGGTCTGCGGGTTGAGGACCCACTGGTCGGCGGGGTCGATATCGTCCGCCCGCCCACGGCTTTGCGCATCCACGGTTGCTCGAGTCCTCCGTCGGTGCCACGCGAGGCGCCATCCCCCGGCAAGGCGCTCGTTCCTTCGCTCCGGCAGTGCGCGACCAGGTGGCCGGAAGCACCGGATCGCGTCACACTATCCGCCCGGTCTGTGAAGGAGCGACGGGCGTGACCCACACCACGCCCCTTACAACCGGGCATTCCTCCCATTACACGTCGATTGTCTTGTCTGTCTTGGGAATTGCTTTACTGCTCACACAAATCGTCGGCCGCGCTCGAACCCGAATAGGTGGGTGTCGGGGTCGGACTTTCGGAGGCGGCCGCGTCCGGCTCTCCGTCGCCGCCCGCGCCCGTCTCCGTCTCCGTCCCCTTCTCGGCGTCCTTGAGTTCGTCCGCCGGGACCACGGCCACGGGCTTGTCCTCGCGGAGTTGCTTGAAGAGCTCCCCCGCGTCCGGTTCGACCAGTTCATCCCGGTTGGGGTTGTTCCGGTACGGCTGCCGGGGCACGGTCAGGAACTGCACCTGGTCGGTCGGCACGTCCCGCATGCTCCGGACCAGGTCGTACAGGTCCCGCAGCGAGTCGAGGCCCGGGTCGGTGGTCAGCGACTTGGTCGCCGCGTCCAGGACCGGGTAGAGCCGCGTCGGGTTGAGCAGGACGCCGTTGCTCTGCATCTTGTTCACCAGGGCACCGAGGAACCTCTGCTGGCGCTCCATCCGCTCGGTGTCGCTGCCGTCCCCGAGGGTCTTGCGCGCCCGTACGTAACCGAGCGCCTCCTCGCCGTTCAGCGTCTGCCGGCCGGCGGGCAGCTCCAGGTGCGCGTCCTTGTCGTTGATCGGCTCCTTGAGGCAGATCTCGACCCCGTCCACGGCGTCGACCATGTCCTTGAACCCGTTGAAGTCGACGACCATGTGGTGGTCGATCCGGATGCCGGTCAGCCGCTCCACCGTACGGATCGTGCAGGCGGTCCCGCCCAGTTCGAACGCCGAGTTGAACTGCCCGAACCGCTCCCGGGTCTCCTTGTCGTCCCCGGTGCGGCAGGCGGGGATCTCGACCATCAGGTCGCGCGGCAGGGAGACGGCGGTGGCGCTCTTCCGGTCCGCCGCGAGGTGCAGCAGGATCGTGGTGTCCGACCGCTGGCTGCCGCCGTCGTCCCGGCCGTACCTGCTGTTGTCCCCGGCCCGGCTGTCCGACCCGATGAGCAGGATGTTCTGGGCGTCCATGGCGACCGGGGTGGGCCGCTCCTTCTCATACACCTTCAGCTCGGCGGCGGCGCCGGTGTCGGTGGTGATGTTGCCGTCGAGCTTGTTGTAGATCCACCAGCCGGCCCCGGCGGAGACCAGCACGAGGAACGACGCCCCGAGGGCGGCCCACCGCAGCCAGGGCCGCTTCCGCCGTGACGCGGAACCGTCCTTGGGGTGATCGGCCCAGGTCTGTACGCCGGTGCTCCCGGCGCCCGCGGGGGCGGCGGGGGAGGCCTCGGCGTCGGGGCCGGGCCGGGGCCCGGGGTCGGCCCCGGGCTCAGGCCCGGCCATGGTTTCCACCTCGGGCTCGGGCTCGGCGTCGACCCCGGCCTTCGGTTCGCCTTCCGGCCCGGACCCGGTCCCGGCCTTCGGGTCGGCCCCGGCCTCGGGCTTGGCGTCGGCCCCGGCCTTCTCGTCGGACCCGGCCTCGGCTCTGGTCGCGGCTCCGGGCTCTTCCTTCGCGGGGCCGGTGGTGTCCGGCTCGGTGTCCGGGGTGGCCTCGGGGCCCTCCTGCGACCTGCCCTGCGGCGTTTCCCCGGCCGGGTGGTCCGGGTCGGCCGGCGTGCCAGCGCTGTCGGTCACGTCTGCGTCCATCCTTCACGTTCGGCGGCGTGAGGACCGCCGGTCGCAGGAGTAGACGGCTGAACCTCACGCTTGGTTGTGCACTGCCGGAGAGTGGTCTGTACCGCAGATCATCTACCCCCGGTGCCGCTCGTCACCGGGGGCTCGGCCCGCTGTGGGCCGGACGGGTGGATCCGGGATCCCGGACCGCCCGTCAGACCGCCGTGCCGGTGACCCGCTCGCTCTCGACCCGCTTCGCCAGCCCGTCCGCGCCGAGCTGCCCGAGATGACGGCAGAGGACCACGGACCCGCCGGCGGCCAGGGGCGCGAAGAGCCCGGTGCTCAGCCCCTCCCACGTGTCGTACGGGTGCCCGGTCAGCAGCCGTGACCCCGGTACGAGCCCGCGGGCCCCGGCGTCCGCACGGGCCCGGGCGACGAGCCCGGCGCCGGTCAGCTCCTCCCCGCCCACGGCCAGCGCGGGCGCGTCCGGGTCCACCGGCGCGAACGGCGCGAAGCGGTCGCCCTGGCTCGGCACCTCCACCGCGTAGTCCGCGAACCCCTCGGGCGCCTGCGGGAACCGGCCGCCCAGCGGGCGCAGCGCCAGCGCCACCCGCTCCCCGCGGCAGGCGCGGGCCCGCTCCAGGGTGTCGGGCCCGCTCACCACGAGGTCGGCGGCGGCCGGGTCGCCCTGGACGTCGGCCACGACGCCGACCGAGGCGCAGGCCAGCAGCCAGACCGCCGACTGCCAGTGCGCGGGGAGGAGGAGGGCGAGCCGGTCACCGGGCTCGGCGGCCAGGTCGCCCTGGAGCAGATTGGCGGTCTTGGCCACCCAATTGGCGAAGGTGGCCACCGACAGTTCGACGCGTTCTCCGGTGGCGTCGTCGTAGAAGGTGACCAGGGGACGGGCCGGGTCCGCGGCGAGGGCGGATCGCAGCAGGTCGGCGGCGGTGCGGTCGCTGGGGTTCATCCGCGCAAGGGTACGCGGGGCCGCTGCGCGGGGCGGGCTGAACGGGTGTCACGTACACCGGTTCGGCGGACGCGGCATCGGACACGGCATCAGGTGCGGCTCTCCGTCCGGGTAGCCGCACATGGGTGGTTATGCCCAGGATCATGCGTATGCGTGCACTCCTCGTCACCTCAGCCGGCGTCACCTGCGCCGTGGCCCTCACCCTGCCGCTCGCCGCCGCCGCGGCGGCCGTCCCCGCCCCCGACCTCCTCACCGCCTCCTCCCGACCGCCCTCCACCTCTCCCGCGTCGCCCGGTGCCGGACCGCCCGCCGTACGGGCCGGGGCGGCCGAACCGGCGGGCTCGACGCAGTCGTTGCCCCTGGCACCCCTCGCCGCGTCCTCGGACCGGGTCGCGGGGGGAGCGGCGGCCCAGGGCCTGCCGCAGCGCGACGCCCGCCCGTTCTCCCTGGTGGGTGTGGTCTGGGACGACCCGGACGCCGAACTGCACGGCACGGTCCAGGTCCGCACCCGCGCCACGGGCACCACCCGCTGGTCGGAGTGGCAGGACATCGAGACGCACAACGCCGAGCACGCCGCCGACCCCGGCAGCGCCGAGCGCGAGGGGCGTACGGTGCGCGGCTCGACGGCCCCGCTCTGGGTCGGCGACTCGGACGGGGTGGAGGTACGCGTACGCCCGCAGTCCCCGCAGGAGTCGGACGGCCACGAGCACGAGCACGAGAACGCCGAGCCGTCGGAGCGCCACGGTTCCGCACTGCCGCAGGACCGGGCGGCCACTCCCGTACCGCTCCCGGAAGGGCTGCGCCTGGAACTCGTCGACCCCGGCGAGGACCCCGCGCCGGAGCCCGCCCGGTCCGCCCCCGGTGGCCGGGCGGCGGTCACCCCCGCCGTCTTCGCGGACACCCCGCCGACCGCGGCCGTCCTGCCGGATGCCCTCACCGCGGAGGTCGCCGCGGCCTCGGCCGTCAACGCGGAACTCGCGGAGCTGGGCGCGACCGCCATTCCCGCCCTCACGCGGAAGGAGACGCTGGAGTCGGTGAACGCGGCGCCCGGGGCGAAGCCGTACATCGGTCCGCGCCCGAAGATCATCACCCGGAAGGGCTGGGGCGCCGACGAGAAGCTCCGGGAGCGCAACTTCGCGTACACGAAGACGGTGAAGGCGGCCTTCGTGCACCACAGCGCGACCGGCAACAACTACACCTGCAAGCAGGCCCCCTCGGTGCTGCGCAGCATCTACCGCTACCACGTGCAGAGCAGCGGCTGGCGGGACTTCGGCTACAACTTCGCCGTCGACAAGTGCGGGAACATCTACGAGGGCCGGGCCGGAGGCGTCTCGAAGGCGGTCCTCGGAGCGCACACCCTGGGCTTCAACACCAACACCATGGGCATCGCTGTTCTCGGCTCCTACGGGGGTACCAACCCGCCCGCCGCCGCCGTCACGGCCGTCTCCAAGCTCACGGCCTGGAAGCTCGGGCTGTTCGGCGCCAACCCCAAGGGGAAGGTGACGCTCGTCTCGGGCGGCAGCAACAAGTACAAGGCGGGCGCGAAGGTGAGCATGAACGTGATCTCGGGTCATCGGGACGGATTCGCAACCGAATGCCCCGGAGCGCGTCTTTACAAGAAGCTCGGCACGGCTCGGACCAGTTCCGCCAAACTGCAGGGCCGCTGACCGGTTCATGTCGCACCGGTCTGCTTAGACTGGCCAGCCATATATCCGGGCCAGGCCCCAGCAGGAAGCAGAGACGGTGCTGTGACAGAGGCAAAAGAAGCGATCCTCCTGGTGGGTGGCAAGGGCACCCGACTGCGCCCGCTCACGGTGCACACCCCCAAGCCGATGGTCCCGGCGGCGGGGGTCCCGTTCCTGACCCACCAGCTGGCGCGGGCCAGGGCGGCCGGGGTCGAGCACATCGTGCTCGCCACGTCCTACCTGGCGGAGGTCTTCGAGCCGTACTTCGGCGACGGCTCCTCGCTCGGTCTGCACATCGAGTACGTCACCGAGCGGGAGCCGCTCGGCACCGGCGGCGCCATACGCAACGTCGCGGCCAAGCTCTCCTCCGGCCCCGACGAACCGGTTCTGATCTTCAACGGCGACATCCTCACCGGGCTCGACATCCGGGCCCTGGTCGCCTCGCACAACGGCTCCGGGGCGGACGTCTCGCTCCACCTGACCCGGGTCGAGGACCCGCGCGCCTTCGGCCTCGTCCCCACCGACGCGACGGGCCGGGTCACGGCCTTCCTGGAGAAGCCGCAGACGCCCGAGGAGATCGTCACCGACCAGATCAACGCCGGGGCGTACATCTTCCGGCGCTCGGTCATCGACACCATCCCCGAAGGCCGTCCGGTCTCCGTCGAGCGCGAGACCTTCCCCGGACTGCTCGCCTCCGGAGCCCACCTCCAGGGCATGGTCGACTCCACCTACTGGCTCGACCTCGGCACCCCGCAGGCCTTCGTACGCGGCTCCGCCGACCTGGTCCTGGGCCGCGCCCCCTCCCCGGCCGTCCCGGGCCGCTGCGGCGACCGCCTGGTCCTGGAGACGGCCACGGTGGCCGCCGACGCCAAGCTCACCGGCGGCACGGTGATCGGCGCCGGTGCGGTGATCGGCGCGGGCGCGCGGATCGACGGTTCGACGGTCCTGGCGGACGCGGTGGTCGAGGAGGGCGCGGTCGTCACGGACTCGCTCATCGGGGCCGGCGCCCGGATCGGCAGCCGTACGGTGCTGAGCGGCGCGGTCATCGGGGACGGCGCCCACGTGGGCGCCGACAACGAACTGCGCGACGGGGTGCGGATCTGGTGCGGGGCGACCCTCCCGGACGCCGCGATCCGCTTCTCCTCGGACCAGTAGCGCGGACCGGACTTCTTTTGGGCCAGTAGGGACCAGCAGCCGGGCCGGTGACCGGCGGTCGGACCAGCAGCCGGGCCGGTGGCCGGGGCAGCGGCCGGGCCGGCGTGGCGACTCCAGCCCGTACGTCCCGCGCCCCCACGTCCACGCGCCCGTACGCTCAAGAGGAACACCTCCAGCACCAGAGACCCCGAGGCCCCACCCGTGGCAGGACGATTCGCCCCCCGCACCGCACGCCCGGCCCTGCCCCACCAGGCGGCTCCGGCCGCACGGCGGCGTACCGGGGCGCCGCAGACCGGAGCACTGCCGTCCGGGCCCGCGGCGGCGGGGCGCACCGAGGCAGCGGTGCCCGGGGCCGAGGGGGGCGCCCGAGCACCGTCTCCCGGGGTCGAGGGGCGCGCCGAACCGTCTCTGACCCGGGAGTGGACACCGCCGGGCCCGCTCGACCTGCGCCTGGTGCTCGGCCCGCTGCGCCGGGGCCCGGCCGACCCGACGTTCCGGATGACCCCGGACGGCGCGTTCTGGCGGGCCGCGCGGACGCCGGAGGGCCCGGGGACCCTGCGGGTGGCGGCCCGCGGAGACCGGGTCGGGGCCGAGGCGTGGGGCCCGGGCGCGGAGTGGCTGCTCGCCGGCCTCCCCGCCCTCCTGGGCGCCGACGACGACCCGGACGCCTTCACCCCGCACCACCACCTGCTCGCCGTGACCGAGCGCCGCCGCCCGGGCCTGCGGCTGCTGCGGACGGGCCTGGTGATGGAGTCGCTGATCCCCTCGGTCCTGGAGCAGAAGGTCACCACGGACGAGGCGTACCGAGCCTGGCGCCTCCTGGTCCGCCGCTACGGCACTCCGGCCCCCGGCCCCACGGCCGCGCTCGGCCTCCACGTCATGCCGGACGCCCGCACCTGGGCGATGATCCCGTCCTGGGAGTGGCACAAGGCGGGCGTGGACACCAAGCGCTCGTCGACGATCCTGCGGGCGGTACGGGTGGCCCCCCGGCTGGAGCAGGCGTCAGCGATGCCCTTCCCCCAGGCCAAGGCCCGCCTCGAACTGATCCCCGGCATCGGCCCCTGGACCTCCGCCGAAACCCTCCAGCGCTCCAACGGCGCCCCCGACGCCGTCACGGTGGGCGACTACCACCTCCCGGGCATCGTCGGCCACGCCCTGGCGGACAACCGCCACGCGACCGACGAGGAGATGCTGACCCTCCTGGCCCCCTACGAGGGCCAGCGCCACAGGGCGACACGCCTGATCCTGCTCTCGGGCCGCATCCCGGAACGCAGGGGCCCGAGGATGACCCCGGGCAACATCGCGGCGCTGTAGACCCGGGCTGCCAATCCGGCCCCTCCGCCTCACCCAGCCCGTCCGGCGTCCGAGGACAGGGCCGGGGCTCGGAAACCCCAGCCCCTCCGGCGTTTGAGGAGCGGGGTCCGGGGCGGAGCCCCGAATCTCCAGCCCGTCCGGCGCTTGAGGACAAACGGGGCCCGGGGCGGAGCCCCGGTTTCGGGAAGGGGCGGGTAGGGGACAAGCCCCGCGCAGCGGCCCCCACCGCACCCCGCCAGGCGCCTCCAACCCCCCACCCCACCTCACCGCACGGTGAGAAACGCCTCCGCGTCCCGAACCCCCCGCTCCCGAGGCACCCCCACCGCATGTCCCACCGCCACCGCCCCCAACGGATCCCACGACGAGGGCAGCGCCAGCACCTCCCGCACCACATCCCGGCAGAACATCGTCGAGGACACCCACGCCGACCCCAGCCGCTCACCGGCCAGGGCCACCAGGAAGTTCTGCACCCCGGCCCCGGCGGCCACCACGAACATCTCGCGCTCCGCCGTGTCCCGCCGCTCGTCCCCGTACGTGTGGGAGCCGTCCATCACCAGGCACGGCACCGCCAGATATGGCGCGTTGCGCAGCACGTCCCCGCGCCGCACCCGCTTCGCGATGGACTCCTCGCTCTTGCCGTCGCGCCGCAGATCCGCGATCCAGGCGTCCCGCATCGCGTCCAGCAGCCGGGTCCGCGACTCGGCGGACTCCAGCAGCACGAACCGCCAGGGTGTCGTGTGATGGGGCGCCGGAGCGGTCACGGCCGCCGCGACCGCCCGCCGCACCGCCCCGGGATCCACCGGCTCGTCGCTGAACTCGCGCACCGTACGCCGCAGGGTCACCGCTTCCCGTACGGCCTCGGACGTCCCCAGCCGGAACATGTCGTCGGCCGCCCCGCGCACGAGCGCCCGCGCACCGGAGTCGTCCTCGGAGGCGGGGGCCACGACCTGCGGCAGCCCCCGCACCACGGCGACCGGCAGCCCCGCGGCCTTGCCCTTGACCAGGTCTCCCGCGGCGGCCAGCTCGTCCGCGGTCGCCACGACCGTGGCGCTGAGGGGGTTGCCGTACGCGTCCGAACCGCCGCGCAGATCGTCGAGCACCCGCACGCCCGCCGCCCCGATGGCGACATCGGTGAGCCCGTTGCGCCAGGGCCGCCCGAAGGTGTCGGTGACGACGACGCCGACCTCGACGCCGAGGGCGTCCCGCAGCCCGTCCCGGACGGCCCGCGCGGAGGCGTCGGGGTCCTCGGGCAGCAGGAGGACGGTCCCGGCGGGGGTGTTGGAGGCGTCGACCCCGGCGGCGGCCATGACGAGCCCCTGCCGGTTCTCCACGATGCGGAGCGTGCCGCGCCGGGCCACGACCCGTACGGTCTCGGCGTCGATGGCGGCCTCACGGTCGGCGGCCCGCACGATCCGGCCCTCGGCCTTGGAGACGATCTTCGAGGTGACGAGGAGGACGTCCCCGTCGGCGAGCCCCGGCTCGGCCCCGGCGATCAGTTTGGCGAGATCGTCCCCGGCACGCACTTCGGGCAGGCCGGTCAGAGCCCACACCCGAAAGGAAGGCGCGCCGTCGGCGGGCACCGAACCGGAGGCCACCCCACCGGACGAGGCCACACCAGCAGAGGTCCCACCGGAGGTCACCCCACCGGACGAGACCGCACCGGCAGAGGTCCCACCAGAGGTCACCCCACCGGACGAGGCCACACCAGCAGAGGCGCCACCAGCGAACCCCCCACCAGAGGACCCATCACCAGCGGACCCCCCACCGGAGGACACCGCACCACCCCCCACCGCCCCGCTCACGCCCGGACCTCCTCGGCCAGTCCCAGCGCCTGCCGGGCCATCTCCGCCGTCGCGTCCACGTCCGTCATCATCAGCGGCACGGCCCGGCACCGGATCCCCGCCGCCTCGACCTCGTCCACCGCGCCCGCGTCCACCGTGTCGACCAGCCACCCGTCCAGCAGCCCCGACCCGTAGTGCCCGGCCACGGCGGCCGCCGTCGACCCGACGCCCACGGCCGCCAGCACCTTGTCCGCCATCCCGCGCACCGGCGCGTCCCCGACGATGGGGGAGAGGCCGACGACCGGTACCCCTGCCTCCGCGATCGCCTCCCGGATACCGGGCACGGCGAGGATGGTGCCGATGGAGACCACCGGGTTCGACGGCGGGAAGAGGATGACGTCGGCGGCGGCGACGGCCTCCAGGACGCCCGGCGCCGGCTTCGCCTGCTCGGCCCCGACCGGCACGATCGCCTGCGCCTCGACGGAGGCGCGCAGCTTCACCCAGTACTCCTGGAAGTGGATGGCCTTGCTCTCGCCGTCCAGCTCGACGGCGACATGCGTCTCGACCCGGTCGTCCGACATCGGCAGCAGCCGCACGCCGGGCTGCCAGCGGGCGCAGAGCGCCTCGGTGACCGCGCTGAGCGGATAGCCCGCGCCGAGCATCTGCGTACGGACGATGTGGGTGGCGAAGTCGCGGTCACCGAGACCGAACCAGCCGGGCCCCACCCCGTACGCCGCGAGCTCCTCCTTCACCTGGAAGGTCTCGTCGCTCCGCCCCCAGCCCTGCTCCTCGTCGATGCCACCGCCGAGGGTGTACATCACGGTGTCGAGGTCGGGGCAGACCTTCAGCCCGAACAGATGGATGTCGTCACCCGTGTTGCCGATGACCGTGATGTCCGCGTCGGGCGCGGCCTGCTTGAGGCCACGAAGGAAACGGGCACCACCGATGCCGCCGGCCAGAACAACAATGCGCATGCACGCAGTTTGTCAGGCGGGTACGACATCCACGGCCGTCGGGGCGCATTGCGCGGCGTGCATCGGCATCTCGGTCAGACCCGGGTGGTAGATGTGCAGACTGACGGCCGGTTCGAGCGAGTCGTTGACCACCTCGTGGACATAGCCGGGGGCGAAGGCGCGCTGCGCGCCGGCGCCCAGCGAACGGCTCCCGCGCTCGGTGTGCTCGGTCAACTCGCCTTCGAGGACCGTGAGTACACCGGCGGAGCGACCGTGGTCGTGACGTCCGCTGCCCTGCCCGGGCACCCAGCTGAGCAGCCACACCTCGTAGCCGGGGCCCGTCTGGAGACGGTGGTACCAGCGGGTGGCGGTGTCGTACCGGACGAGTCCGGCCCAGCGCGATCGGTCGGCCGCGATGGAGCGGGCGAGGCCGACGAAATCGGAGACGGTGGAGGGGTGCTCGCGGGCGGGCTGCAGGAGGTGCTGGACCTCGAGGATGTCGCCGGCGATCTGAAGGTCGCTGTCGCTGTTCATGGGGTGCGGTGGTTCCTCGGCATGGGGGGTGCGCGTGCGGGGAGTCGCGTGGAGCGTCGGCAGCCGTCGTGGGAAGGGATCCCACGGGAGCCGGACCTGCGGACTGCGTGATGCGGGGGGAGGGGCTGGATCAGAGCTGGAGCGCTACGGCATCAACAGCTGTGACAGCTGGAACAGCAACAGCGAGCCTGGACAGCGCTGCGGAACCCACGGACATGGGTGACGTGCATCGCTGCGATCGCTGACATGCAGCCAAGCAGACCGGTTGAATCGCTCCATGTCAACCCGATGGCTGGTTTGCGATGAATCTTTCACCCCTTCCGGTTGTCGTGCCAGGAGAAAGGTTTGCTCACCGCCGAGAGCGGAGACATGGCGCATCACCCATGCCGCCAAACATGGCTGATGGTCCGTGACCTGACTGTGATCTTGATCGCTACAGTGATCGAATCGCAACGCAACCGCACCCCTGATCGTCTTGACCGCGGGAAGGCGTGATGGAGTGGCGCCTGTGGCATATGTCAGGTTTTTGGTGATTTGAACACTTTCCGCATACGCTTGGTTCCGCAGAGTGAATCCCTGGGCCAATAGCAGATCCTCGCTTGACTGCCTCGGAGATACACACTTGTAATTTCACTCGTGTCGTTCGGCCGTGACCAGTCAGTAACGGCCGCATCACGGGACGCAAGAGACAGACGAGGGGCGCACATGACCGAGCTGTTCCAGCAACTGCTGGTCGAGGACGCGGACGAGGAACTCGGCTGGCAGGAGCGCGCACTGTGCGCCCAGACCGACCCCGAGTCCTTCTTTCCCGAAAAGGGCGGATCCACCCGCGAGGCCAAGAAGGTCTGTCTCGCCTGTGAGGTCCGCTCCGAATGCCTTGAGTACGCCCTCGCCAACGACGAACGCTTCGGTATCTGGGGCGGACTGTCGGAGCGGGAGCGGCGGCGCCTGAAGAAGGCGGCGATCTAGGGCCTCCGGCCCCGCACGGCCCGCGCGCCGCGGACGCGAGGTCCGCGCACCTCAGGGCTCATCCCCCCACCACCCGCAGCCCACGGGGCACCCGCAGCCCACGGCTCACACAGCCCACGGGGCACACCGCTCGCACCGCTCCTCCCGGCCCCGGCAGCCCTTTCCCGAGCAGGGCTTCCCAGGGGATTCCGGCAGGGGCCCCGGCACAACCCCGCAGAACACCCGCGGGAATCCGGCGGGACCTCCCCGGCTCCCGGCGGACTTCCGCAGGACCACACCCCCCACGGCCCGTCGCCCGTAACCCCCGTCCCCGGGGAGCGGAGCACGGGCCGTCGGCGCGTCCCGCACCCGTGCGCATCCGGCCGCTCCACCCGCTCGGGCCGTCCCCGGGTATCCGTACCGTTAGTGTGGGGCCCCGTCCGAGATGCGCCAACGCCCCGCCGGGGCGCGCGTGTACACCGATGCAGCCCCCGGGGATACGCCCCCGGACCCGGCCGGAGGGCCCGTACCTCGATGTCCGTGCACAGCCACTCGGCGGCGCCGAACGCGGCCGCCGCCGCCCCAGAGTTCCCCCGGCACGTCGTCACCGCCGTGCTCGTCTCCCACGACGGCGCCCGCTGGCTGCCCGACGTGCTGGCCGGGCTGCTCGGGCAGGAACGCCCCGTACAGAACGTCGTCGCCGCCGACACCGGCAGCGCCGACGACTCCGCCCGGCTGGTCACCGAGGCGCTCGGCGACGAGCGGGTCCTGCACCTCGCCCGCCGTACGAGCTTCGGCACCGCCGTCGACGAGGCGGCCCGCACCTTCGCGGCGCCCACCCCCGACGACCTGCCCTACCTCAAGCGCCCCGGCGGCTGGGACCCGGCCACCCGGACCTGGGTCGACGAGAACTACGACCTGCCGGAGCTGCCGCACGGCGAACCGGTCCAGTGGCTCTGGCTGCTCCACGACGACTGCGCACCCGAGCCGGACGCGCTCGCCGAGCTGCTGCGCGTCGTGGACAACGACAAGCACGCCACCGTCGTCGGCCCCAAGCTGCGCGGCTGGTACGACCGCAAGCAGCTCCTCGAGGTCGGCGTCTCCATCGCCAACAGCGGCCGCCGCTGGACCGGCCTGGACCGCCGCGAGCAGGACCAGGGCCAGCACGACCAGGTCCGTACCGTCCTCTCCGTCTCCTCCGCCGGCATGCTCATCCGCCGCGACGTCTACGAGGAGCTGGGCGGCTTCGACCGCAGCCTCCCCCTGATGCGCGACGACGTCGACCTCTGCTGGCGCGCCCACCTCGCCGGCCACCGGGTCCTCGTCGCCCCCGACGCCGTGCTGCGCCACGCCGAGGCCTCCGCCCGCGAGCGCCGCCCCATCGACTGCGCCGGCCGCTCCGTCGTCGGCCCGCACCGCGTCGACAAGGCGGGCGCGGTCTACACGATGCTCGTCAACGCCCGCGCGGCCGCCCTGCCCTGGGTGCTGCTCCGGCTCGTCGTCGGCACCCTCCTGCGCACCCTCGCCTACCTCGTCGGCAAGGTCCCCGGCCAGGCGCTCGACGAGGTCACCGGCCTCCTCAGCACCCTGCTCCGGCCCGGCCGCATCCTCGCCGCCCGCCGCGAACGCGGAAAGGGCGCGGTCGACGCGGCCGAACTGCGCGCGCTCTTCCCGCCGCCGGGCGCCACCGTCCGGGCCACCGTCGAACAGGTCGCGGGCAACTTCGGCAGCAAGGGCGAGCCCGAGTCCAGCGGCTCCCGGCACGGCGCCGTCGAGTCCGGGCCCGGCGGCGACGACGCGGACTACCTGGAGGTCGACCAGTTCGCCCGGCTCAAGCGGATCGGCCGCAAGCCCGGCCCGGTCCTCTTCGCCCTGCTCCTCCTGGTCTCCCTCATCGCCTGCCGCAACCTGCTCACCGGCGGCTCCCTCGCGGGCGGCGCCCTGCTGCCCGTCCCCGAGACGGCCGGTCAGCTGTGGGGCCGGTACGCCGACGCCTGGCACACCGTCGCCACCGGAGGCACCCAGTCCGCCCCGCCCTATCTGGCGCTGCTCGCGGTCCTCTCCGTCCTCTTCCTCGGCTCGACCGGCTTCACCGTCACCGTGCTGCTGGTCTGCTCGGTCCCGCTGGCCGGACTCACCGCCTACTTCGCCACCCGGCCGCTGCTCCCCTCGCGGCTGCTGCGCGCCTGGGCGAGCGTCGCGTACGCCTTCCTGCCCGCCGCGACCGGCGCCCTGGCCACCGGCCGTATCGGCACCGCCGTCCTCCTCGTCCTGCTCCCGCTGATCGCCCGCGCCGCCGTCGCCGCCCACGGGTTCCGTGACGGCACCGACCCGGACGCGCCGCGCGGCAGCTGGCGGGCGACCTGGGCGTACGCCCTGCTCCTCACCGTCACCACCGCGTTCACCCCGGTCGTCTGGCCGCTCGCCGTGGTGCTCGGCCTCGGTGTGCTGGCGCTGCGCCGCCGGGACATCACGGCGTACGGGCTCCGCTTCCTCGCCGCCGTCGGCACCCCGCTCCTGGCGCTGGCGCCCTGGTCGCTGACGCTGCTCACCGACCCGTCCGCGTTCCTGCGGGAAGCGGGCCTGGACCTCGGTACGGGGTCGGCCTCGGCGTTCGACCTGCTCGGGATCAGCCCCGGCGGCCCCAAGGCGGCGGGCAGCGTCCTGCTCCTCGGCATCGTGCTGGCGGCGCTCGCGGCCCTGCTGCGCGAGGACCGGCAGTTCGCCGTCCGGGCCGCCTGGGCCACCGCGCTGGTGGGCCTGCTCCTCGCGGCGCTCGCCAACGGCTCGACCTGGTCCGGACCCGCCACCCTCGTCTACGGCGCCGCCCTGATCGCGGCCGCCCTCGTCGGCGCGGACGGGGCCCGGGTCCGGGTCGCGGAGCAGAGCTTCGGCTGGCGCCAGCCCGTCGCGGCCCTGATCGCCCTGGCCGCCGCCCTCGCCCCCGCCCTCGCCGCCTTCGGCTGGATGTTCGGCGGCGCGGACGGCCCCCTGGAGCGCCGCGACCCGGTCCAGGTGCCCGCGTTCGTGGCCGAGGAGAGCTCCACCCGCGACCAGGCACGCACCCTGGTCCTCGGC
Source organism: Streptomyces araujoniae (assembly GCF_050871195.1). Taxonomy (NCBI): domain Bacteria; kingdom Bacillati; phylum Actinomycetota; class Actinomycetes; order Kitasatosporales; family Streptomycetaceae; genus Streptomyces; species Streptomyces araujoniae. The sequence continues at coordinate 2,803,511 of NZ_CP194070.1, read as the reverse complement.
GGCACCTCGCCCGGCTCCGTCTCGTACAGCCTCGTCCGGGGCTCCGGCGCCCGGCTCGGCGACGGCGAACTGACCGAGGCGGCGGGCTCCAACAGCCACCTCGACAAGGTCGTCGCCAACCTGGTCGCGGGCTCCGGCGCCGACCAGGGCGGCCAGCTCGGCAACTTCGCCATCCGTTACGTCCTCGTACGCGACGGAGCCCCGCGCCAGATGAGCCGCGTCCTCGACACCACCCCCGGCCTCAGCCGCCTCAGCCAGCTCGACGGCAGCGCCCTGTGGCGGGTGGACCGCCAGGTCGCCCGGGTGATGGTCGTCCCGGCGGGCGGCGAGGGCGAGCGCGTCCCCGTCGGCTCCGGGCCCGTCGACGCCGACGCCGAGATCCCGGCGGGCGACGAGGGCCGCATCCTGCGCATCGCGGACGAGGCCGCACCCGGCTGGCAGGCAACGGTCGACGGCACGCCGCTGACCCGCGTGACCGTGGACGGCTGGGCCCAGGGCTTCGAACTCCCCGCGAGCGGGGGCCGCCTGGCCCTCACGTACGACGCCCCCTTCACGCACACCGTCTGGATCTGGACCCAGTGCGCGCTCGCCGTGGTCCTGGTGGTCATGGCCCTGCCCGGCCGCCGCCGGGACATCGACGACGACCTGCCCGAGGAGGCGCTCGCCGTCGCGGCGGACGCCGACGGCGACGGCCGCCGCGCCCGCAGGCTCCGGGCCGCGGCCGAGGCGGAGGCCCTGGCGACGGCGGCGGCGGACGGCCACGGAGACACCGACGGCCCTGACGCGGTCCCGCCAGCCCCGTCCTCCGCACCCCCGGCCCCGCCGGGAACGGACTCCGGCACAGGGGTGTACACCCCCGGCATCCCCGACCAGCAGAGCGCCGACCCGTACGCCAAGGACGGCGGCTACGACCCGCAGGAGTCCACCGGCGGCTACGCGGCGCTCCCGCAGCAGGGGTACGGGGAGTGGGACGGGCAGCAGTACCAGGGCGCCGACCCGCAGGCCCCGGCCGCGTACCAGCAGGGCGACTACGCCACGTACCAGCAGGACCCGTACGCGCAGCAGAACACCGGCTACTCCGCCGGCTACCCGGACCACCAGGGCGGCTACGGCGCCCAGGACCCGTACGGACAGCAGCAGGCCCGGCAGCAGTACGGCGACGGGCACGGTGACGGCGGACAGTACGGCGACACGGCCGGCCCGTACGGCGGCTCCGGCGCGGGCTCCGGCGCGTACGACCCGTACGGCCAGTACACCGGCGAGCAGCCCCCGTACACCGACCCCGCCCAGCCCCCCGCCGCCCCCGGCGAACGCGGCGAGCACCCCGACCCCCCGGGCCAGGCCCCCTGGCAGACCCGTAACGCATCGCGAGGCGAGTCCGAGTGAAGTCCACCCACCTGTCCCTCATCGCGGGCGCCGCAGCCCTGGCCGCCATCACCGGCTTCGCCTCGCTCACCGCCCCCCAGGGCCCGGCCACGACGGAGGCCAAGGCCGCCGCCTCGCTGCCGGTCGAGCGCTCCAGCCTGGTCTGCCCGGCGCCCAGCACGTCCGATCTCGCGGAGACCCGGTACACCTCGTTCACCCCGCCCGGGAAGGACACCGGCCAGGGGGCCGAGGGCGAGAAGGGCACGGCCGAGCTGAAGCCGGCCCTGCCCGTCCTGGACGAGGACGAGCCCGAGACCGACCCCAAGAAGGCCGAGAAGGCGGAAGAGGCCGCGAAGAAGGCGAAGGAGAAGGCCGACAAGCCGGTCCTCGCCGTGAAGGAGCCCGGAAAGCCGGTCACCGCCGAAGCGGACGGTTCCGCCGCCCCGGCCCTCGTGGGCACGGCCACCGGCACGCTCGCCCCCGGCTGGGCCGCCCAGCAGACCACCACGGTCACCGCGGGCGGCGCCCGGGGCCTCCTCGGGGTCAGCTGCACCGCGCCGGACACCGACTTCTGGTTCCCGGGCGTGAGCACCGCCCGCTCCCGCCAGGACTACGTGCACCTCACCAACCCCGACGACGGCGCGGCCGTGGCCGACATCGAGCTGTTCGGCCCCAAGGGCCCGGTGACGTCCGAGGTCGGCGACGGCATCACCGTGCCCGGCCGCTCCAGCGTCGCGCTGCTGCTCTCCACCCTCACCGACGAGGCCGTCAACGACCTGACGGCCCACATCACCACCCGCTCCGGCCGGATCGGCGCGGTCGTCCTGACCGCCGACGACGGCTCGGGCACCGACTGGCTCACGGCGGCCGCGGACCCCGCGGGCACCCTGGTCATGCCGGGCATCCCTGCCGACGCCACCTCCGTACAGCTGGTGGCGTACGCGCCCGGCGAGAGCGACGCGGACGTCAAGGTCCAGCTGATGGGGAAGAACACGACCTTCGCCCCGGCGGGGAACGACACCCTCCACATCAAGTCGGGCATGACCGCGACGGTCGACCTGAAGGACATCACCCGCGGCGAACCGGGCTCCCTGCGCCTCACCCCGGTCGAGAAGAGCCGGGCCACCCCGATCGTCGCCGCGCTCCGCGTGGTGCGGGGGACCGGCGAGAAGCAGGAGTACGCCTACATCCCGGCGACCGGCCCGGTGGGCGCGAGGTCGACCGTCACCGACAACCGGGCCAAGGGCTCCACGCTCTCCCTGGCCGCCCCCGGCGCCGACGCCGAGGTGAAGGTGACCACGTCGGCGGGGAGCGAGGGCGGCGAGGCGGCCGTGGAGACGTACACGGTCAAGGCGGGCACGACGATGGCCGTCACCCCGAAGCCCCCGGCCGGCCTGAAGGGCACGTACGCGCTGACCGTCGAGACGGTCTCGGGCGGCCCGGTCCACGCGTCCCGGGCGCTGGTCCTCCCGGAGGACGGCGTCCAGATGTTCACGGTCCAGACGCTGCCGGACGACGGCGGCACGGTGCTGGTGCCGTCGGCGCGGCAGGACCTGTCGGTGCTGGACGACTGAGGGGGAGTGCGCCCGCGTGCGGGTGTACGTGGACGCGTGGACGTCCGGCGCCGTGCGGATGCCGGCATCGGCACGGCGCGTGCGTAACGTGCGGGGCCACAGCCCCACGCACGCGCCGGCGGCGGCTATGGAGCCTTCACGTGCGCGCCCCGGCGGTGGCTACGGAGCCTCACGGGCGCCTCTGCGGCGGTACGGAGCTCCACACGCGCCCCGACGGCGGCTATGGAGCCTCCACGTGCGCGCCCCGGCGGTGGCTACGGAGCCCTAGGCGCGCCTCTGCGGTGGCTGCAGAGCTCCACGCGCGCCCCAGCGGCGGCTATGGAGCCTCACGCGCGCCTCAGCGGTGGCCAGGACGGCACTCCGCCCCGTACGAGGGGCCGCTCGAGCCCGTCCCGGAGGTCCGCGCGCTTACGGGCACGCGGGGCAAGCCGGTCGGGCGTACGGGGCGCGGCGGGGCGGGGCGCGCGCTACGGGCACAGGGCCGGCCGCCCCCGCGGTGGCACGGCCGCCTGCCTCCCGCCGCTACGGGGGCTACTCCTGCCCGTACCGCGGATCCACGGACTCCGGGGCCAGCCCCAGCAGCTCGGCGACCTGCTCGACGACGACCTCGTGGACCAGGAGGGCCCGCTCGTCACGGCTCTTGGTGCGGATCTCGACGGGTCGCCGGTAGACGACGATCTGCGCGGGCCGGCCCTTGCCGGCGGGCAGGGCGCTGCCCAGCGGAACGGTGTCCTCCAGGTCGCCCGGCACATCCAGGACGACGAAGTCGACCTCCGTCAGCTGGGGCCAGCGCCGCTCCAGCCGCTCCACCGAGTCCTGGACCAGATCGCGGAAGACCTCGCCCCGGCTGGCCGACAGCGGCACCTGGGGCGGCGCGACCGGCCCTCGCATTCCGCGGCCGTGCCGGTCGCGGTGGCGGGGCCTCGGCTCGAACGGGTGGGGGGAGGGTACGGAGCTGTCCATCACCGACGCAGCGTAACGCTCGGCGGCCCGCGCCGAGGGCGCCGACGGACGGCCCGTGACCGTTTCCTCCGGCCCCCTCCGCCGGCCCGCCGCACCCGGCGGAATCCGCCACGGCCCTGATGTGGGCCTCCTGTCCGGAGTTGAACATTCAGGCCAAGGTTGAGCCGTTTTCAGGCCCCTCATCCGATCATCGACGGTGTGCGGGACATCGGCTTCCACCCCGGCGCACGCCCCTGGCGGACGCCGCCGTCGAACGGCGTAATCGGCGCGACGCAGGTCAGACGGGTCGCCGGGGGCGGGGGTGTGTCGAGGACCACAGGGCGACACGGTGGGGTGAGCCGGGGGAGAGTCGTCGCGGCCCGCTCAAGAGTGCGGTACCGTCCAACATCGTGAGCCCTGTACGTCGCTGTTCGCGCACCGCGTGCGGCCGCCCTGCCGTCGCGACACTGACGTACGTCTATGCCGACTCGACTGCGGTCCTCGGCCCGCTCGCCACCTACGCCGAGCCCCACTGCTACGACCTCTGTGCCGAGCACAGTGAGCGGCTGACCGCGCCACGCGGCTGGGAGGTGGTGCGCCTCTCCGACGGCTCCGCCCCCGCGCACCCGAGCGGCGACGACCTGGAAGCGCTGGCGAACGCGGTACGGGAGGCGGCCAGGCCGCACGACCGCGGGCCGGACGGCGGCGGCAGGGGCCCGCGCTCCGCGGACCCGGTGGAGGTGGCCCGCCGGGGTCATCTGAGGGTGCTGCGTTCCCCCGACTCCTGAGGCCGGCCGCCGCGTGCGACCCCGGAGACCCGACTTGCGGGACCGAGTTCTGAGGGTTCCTACGGCCGGGTAGTTTGGGCGGTCCGTAAAGACCCCAGGAGGACCGGCCGTGGTTGCTGATCTGTCGCAGCTCGTGAAGGCGTACGACGTGCGCGGAGTAGTGCCCGACCAGTGGGACGAGTCGCTGGCCGAACTGTTCGGAGCGGCGTTCGTCCAGGTCACGGAGGCCGACGCGATCGTGGTCGGCCACGACATGCGGCCCACCTCCCCGGTGCTGTCGGGCGCGTTCGCCAGGGGCGCGGCGGCGCGGGGCGCGGACGTCACGCTGATCGGCCTCTGCTCGACGGACCAGCTGTACTACGCGTCGGGGGCGCTGGACCTGCCGGGCGCGATGTTCACGGCCTCGCACAACCCGGCGCAGTACAACGGGATCAAGATGTGCCGGGCGGGCGCGGCGCCGGTCGGTCAGGACACCGGCCTCCGCGAGATCCGCACGCTGGTCGAACAGTGGTCGGAAGGCGCCCCGCAGCCCCCGGCCCCCGCCACCCCCGGCACGATCACGGAGCGCGACACCCTCACCGACTACGCGGCCCACCTCCTGGGCCTGGTCGATCTCAAGGCGATCCGCCCCCTGAAGGTCGTGGTCGACGCGGGCAACGGCATGGGCGGCCACACGGTCCCCACGGTCTTCGCCGGCCTGCCGCTCGACCTCGTCCCGCTCTACTTCGAGCTCGACGGCACGTTCCCCAACCACGAGGCCAACCCCCTCGACCCGAAGAACATCGTCGACCTCCAGGCCCGCGTGGTCGCGGAGGGCGCCGACCTGGGCCTCGCCTTCGACGGCGACGCGGACCGCTGCTTCGTGGTCGACGAACGCGGCGAGGGCGTCTCCCCGTCCGCGATCACGGCCCTGGTGGCCGCCCGCGAACTGGCCCGCAACGGCGGCGAGGGCATCGTCATCCACAACCTGATCACCTCCTGGTCGGTCCCCGAGGTGGTCCGCGAGAACGGCGGCACGGCGGTCCGCACCAGGGTCGGCCACTCCTTCATCAAGACGGAGATGGCGAAGCACGGGGCGATCTTCGGCGGCGAGCACTCGGCCCACTACTACTTCCGCGACTTCTGGAACGCCGACACCGGCATGCTGGCGGCCCTCCACGTCCTGGCGGCCCTGGGCGGCCGGACCACCCCCCTCTCGGAACTGGTGGCCCAGTACGACCGCTACGCCGGCTCCGGCGAGATCAACTCCACGGTCACCGACCAGTCCGCCAGCGTGGCCGAGGTCAAGGCCGCCTACGCCACCCGCGACGACGCCACCTTCGACGAACTGGACGGCCTCACGGTCACGACCCCCGACTGGTGGTTCAACCTCCGCGCCTCGAACACGGAACCCCTGCTGCGCCTCAACGTCGAGGCGAGGGACCGGCGGACGATGGAGACGGTACGGGACGAGGTACTGGCCTTGATCAGGCACTGAGCCTGAGCGTTTCAGCCCCTCCGGCGTTTGAGGAGCGGGGCCCGGGGCGGGGCCCCGACATTCCAGCCCGTCCGGCGCTTGAGGACAGAGCGGGGCCCGGGGCAGCGCCCCGGTTTCGGGAAGGGGCGGGTAGGGGAGAGGCCCGCCGCAGGCGCCCCACCCCCGCCCACCCCCAGCCGCACCCGCACCCTCACCGCCCCCCTCGGGGGCCACGGCTCTGCCCGCCCACCCCCCCGGCAGCCCACTGCCCCATCCCCAGCCACACCTCCCCGGCCGGGCCGCGCCCCCGTCCCCCCGGCGGTAGGCTGACGACGCCTGATCCACGTGAATCAGAACGTGGATCAGAAACCGCACCGCTCGAAGGGACCCACCCCATGCCGCTCGAAGCCGGCCTCCTGGAGATCCTGGCCTGCCCCGCCTGCCACTCCCCGCTCGACGACCGCACCGCGGCCGACAGCCCGGAGCTGGTCTGCACCGGCACGGACTGCGGCCTGGCCTACCCGGTCCGGGACGGCATCCCGGTGCTCCTCGTCGACGAGGCCCGCCGCCCCGCCTGACCGCGAGCGAAGCGCGTGCGGGCGAGCCCCACGGGGCGGACGGGACCGGCCGGGACGAGGCGCACCCCGAGAAGGCGCCCCCGGCCCCGGCCCAGCCCCCCGGCCGCGCACCCGCACCCCACCCGGTGATTCGGAGGCCCACCGCCATGCTCGACGAGTCCTTGCTCGACGCCCCGGAAGCCCTGGCCAGGGCCGACCGCCGCGATCTGCTCCGCGGTGCCGCCGAGGCAGGTGCCCGGGTCCGCACCGCCGCCCGGCACGCCGCCGAGGCCGGCATCGGCAACCTGGCCCCGGAGGGCCGTCCCCGGGCCGTCCTGGTAGCTGGCCCCGGCACCGCCGCATCCGGCGTCGCCGACCTGATCGGCGCACTGGCGGGCGCGGCCGCCCCCGTCGTACGGATCCACCCCACCGGCGTGGCCCCCGCCCCCGGCGCCCTGCGCTGGGCCCTGCCCGGCTGGGCCGGCTCCGTGGACCTGCTCCTGATCGCGACCGCCGACGGTTCGGAACCGGGCCTCGCCCTCCTCGCCGAGCAGGCGTACCGCCGCGGCTGCACGGTCGTCGCCGTCGCCCCCACCCGCTCCCCGCTGCGCGAGGCGGTCGACGGGGTGCACGGCCTGGTCGTACCGATGGCGGCCGCCCCGCACGGCGAGTACGACGCGGAGACCTCGGCCGCGGGCCCCGGCACCCTCTGGGCGCTCCTCACCCCGCTGCTGGCCCTGCTCGACCGGGTCGGCCTGGTGACCGCGCCCCCCGAGGAGCTGGAGAAGGTGGCCGACCGCCTGGACCGCACGGCGGAACGCTGCGGCCCGGCCATCGCCACGTACAGCAACCCGGCCAAGACGCTCGCCGCCGAGCTGGCTGACAGCCTGCCGCTGCTGTGGACGGAGGGCGACGCGGCGGGCCCGGTCGGCCGCCGGTTCGCCGCCGTACTGTCCGAGCTGGCGGGCCGCCCCGCCCTGACGGCGGAACTCCCGGAGGCGCTGCCCTCGCACGGCACCCTGCTCGCGGGGGACTTCGCGGCCGGCGCGGACCCGGACGACTTCTTCCGCGACCGGGTGGAGGAGGGCGAGACCCTCCGGGCCAGGGTCGTCCTGCTGCGGGACCGCCCCACGGGAGGCCTCAGCGCCTACCCGGCCGCCCGGGAACTGGCGCTCGGCCACGACACGCCGGTCAGCGAACTGGAACCGGAACAGGGCGGCGAACTGGAGACGCTGGCGGAACTGCTGGCCATCACGGATTTCGCTGCTGTTTACGTGGCTCTGGCATCAAGGCCCACGTAAGCGAGAAGCACCACCCGCCGCACCACTCCACCAGCGAGGACGACTCCATGGACCGCCTGTCCAACACCGTGCGCCCCTACGCCTGGGGCTCCACCACGGCCATCCCCGCCCTGCTCGGCACCGCCCCCACCGGCGAACCGCAGGCCGAGATGTGGATGGGCGCCCACCCAGGAGCCCCTTCCCGCATAACCCGCCCCACCACCGGCACCAGGGCCACCACCGCCACCGGGCCCACGGAACTCCCCCTCATCGAGGTCATCGCCGCGGACCCCGAAGGCGAGCTCGGCGCGGCCACCGTCGCCCGGTACGGCCCCCGCCTCCCCTTCCTCCTCAAGCTGCTCGCCGCCGGCGCCCCCCTCTCCCTCCAGGTCCACCCCGACCTGGACCAGGCCCGCGAGGGGTACGCGGACGAGGAGGCCCGGGGCGTCCCCGCGGACGCCCCCCACCGCACGTACAAGGACGCGAACCACAAGCCCGAGCTGATCTGCGCCCTCACCCCCTTCGACGGCCTCTGCGGCTTCCGCCGGCCCTCCGAGGCGGCGGACGCGATGGAGGCCCTGGGCGTCGACTCCCTGAAGCCGTACGTGGACCTCCTCCGCGCCCACCCCGAGAAGGCCGCCCTCCGCGAGGTGCTCACGGCGATCCTCGGCGCCGACCCGGCGGAGATGGCCGACACCGTGGCCGAGGCGGCGGCCGCCGCAGAACGCCTCGGCGGCGCCCACGCCCCGTACGCCCGCATCGCCCACCACTACCCCGGCGACCCCGGCGTCCTCGCGGCGATGCTGCTGAACTACGTACAACTCCAGCCCGGCGAGGCCCTGTTCCTCGGCGCCGGCGTCCCGCACGCCTACCTCGACGGCCTCGGCGTCGAGATCATGGCCAACTCGGACAACGTGCTGCGCTGCGGTCTCACCCCCAAGCACATCGACGTCCCCGAACTCCTGCGGATCGTCCGCTTCGAGGCCACCGACCCCGGTGTCCTGCGCCCCGAGGCCTCCCCGTCCGGCGAGGAGCGGTACGAGACCCCCGCCGACGAGTTCGCCCTGTCCCGCTACACCCTCGCGCCCGGGGCCGCCCCCGCCGAACTGACCGTCCCCACCCCGCAGATCCTGCTCTGCACGGCGGGGACCGTCCGGGTCGGCGCACTCGACCTGACCCCCGGACAGTCCGTCTACGTACCGGCCGCCGAGGCGGTGGAAGCCACGGGACCGGGCACACTCTTCCGTGCCACGGTGGCGGCCTGACACAGCGTCCCTTCCCGTGGCTGCGACAATGTGCCGCCGCGACGCGGCACCAGCACCAGCTGACGTCCACCCAGGAAGGGACACAACGCACTCATGAGCGCGTCCGGCGGAACCAAGGCGATCGTGGCGGCGCTCGCCGCCAACCTCTCGATCGCCGTGGCCAAATTCGTAGCGTTCCTCTTCAGTGGGTCCTCGTCGATGCTCGCGGAGAGCGTCCACTCGCTCGCGGACTCGGGCAACCAGGGCCTGCTGCTGCTCGGCGGCAAGAGGGCCAAGCGCGAGGCCACCCCGCAGCACCCCTTCGGCTACGGCCGCGAGCGCTACATCTACGCCTTCCTCGTCTCCATCGTCCTCTTCTCGGTCGGTGGCATGTTCGCCGTCTACGAGGGCTACGAGAAGATCAAGCACCCGCACGAGATCACCGCCTGGTACTGGCCGGTCGGGGTCCTGGTCTTCGCGATCATCGCCGAGGTCTTCTCCTTCCGTACGGCGATCAAGGAGTCCAACCAGACGCGCGGCGACCGCTCCTGGACCGAGTTCGTCCGCCGCTCCAAGGCCCCCGAACTCCCGGTCGTCCTCCTGGAGGACCTCGGCGCCCTCGTCGGCCTGATCCTCGCGCTCGGCGGCGTCGGCCTCGCGCTCGCCACCGGCAACGGCGTCTGGGACGGCATCGGCACCCTCTGCATCGGCATCCTGCTGATCGTCATCGCGATCATCCTGGCCGCCGAGACGAAGTCCCTCCTGCTCGGTGAGTCCGCGGGCCTCGAAGAGGTCGAGAAGATCAAGGCGGCCGTGGTGGACGGCGACACCGTCACGGGCATCATCCACATGCGCACCCTCCACCTGGGCCCGGAGGAACTGCTGGTCGCCGCCAAGATCGCGGTCCAGCACGACGACACCGCGGTCGAGGTCGCCCGCGCGATCGACGCGGCCGAGAGCCGGATCCGCGCGGCGGTCCCGATCGCCCGGGTCATCTATCTGGAGCCCGACATCTTCGACGCGGAGGCCGCGGCGGCCACCGCCACCGCCACCGACCCGGGCAAGCCGTCCGCCCCCTGACCTCGCCCCCCGGGGCACGGCCCTCCCCACACCACGGATCCCCACACCACGGATCCCCATAGCTCCGAACGGCTCAGTGACCCTCCCCACGCCCGGTTCCAGGAACGGGCCGATGGGTCACTGGGCCGTTCGGTGTAGATTCGAGAGAGAACAGACGTCGCTGCTGATGGCGGTCGACCGGTCAGCCGACGCGAGCCGGGCGAGGGACAGAAGGCCTCCGACGGACTGCACTGCGAACCGCCCGGGCATTCGTGTATCCGCCGCCTGCCCGCCGCCGCAGAGCCAGCCCCGACAGCCCGCCTCGACCCATCACGAGGAGCAGCCCGTTATGACGACGGCCGCCAACAGCCAGGACTTCAAGGTCGCCGACCTCTCCCTCGCCGCCTTCGGGCGCAAGGAGATCACGCTCGCCGAGCACGAGATGCCCGGCCTGATGTCCATCCGCAAGGAGTACGCCGCCGCCCAGCCGCTGGCCGGCGCCCGGATCACCGGCTCGCTGCACATGACCGTGCAGACGGCCGTGCTCATCGAGACCCTCGTCGCCCTCGGTGCCGAGGTCCGCTGGGCCTCCTGCAACATCTTCTCCACCCAGGACCACGCCGCCGCGGCCATCGCGGTCGGCCCGAACGGCACGCCGGAGGCCCCCGCGGGCGTCCCGGTCTTCGCCTGGAAGGGCGAGACGCTGGAGGAGTACTGGTGGTGCACCGAGCAGGCGCTGACCTGGCCGAACACCCCCACCGGCGGTCCGAACATGATCCTGGACGACGGTGGTGACGCCACCCTCCTCGTCCACAAGGGCGTCGAGTTCGAGAAGGCCGGAGCGGCCCCGGACCCGTCGACGGCGGACAGCGAGGAGTACGCCCACATCCTCACCCTGCTGAACCGCACCCTCGGCGAGTCCCCGCAGAAGTGGACCCAGCTGGCGTCCGAGATCCGCGGCGTGACGGAGGAGACCACCACCGGCGTTCACCGTCTCTACGAGATGCACCGCGACGGCACCCTCCTGTTCCCCGCGATCAACGTGAACGACGCGGTCACCAAGTCGAAGTTCGACAACAAGTACGGCTGCCGCCACTCCCTCATCGACGGCATCAACCGCGCCACCGACGTCCTGATCGGCGGCAAGACCGCCGTCGTCTGCGGCTACGGCGACGTGGGCAAGGGCTCCGCGGAGTCCCTCCGCGGCCAGGGCGCCCGCGTGATCATCACGGAGATCGACCCCATCTGCGCGCTGCAGGCCGCGATGGACGGCTACCAGGTCGCCACCCTCGAGGACGTGGTGGAGACGGCCGACATCTTCATCACCACGACGGGCAACAAGGACATCATCCTGGCCTCGGACATGGCGCGGATGAAGCACCAGGCGATCGTCGGGAACATCGGTCACTTCGACAACGAGATCGACATGGCCGGCCTGGCCGCCATCGACGGAATCGTCAAGGACGAGGTCAAGCCGCAGGTCCACACCTGGACGTTCCCCGACGGCAAGGTCCTCATCGTGCTCTCCGAGGGCCGCCTGCTGAACCTGGGCAACGCCACCGGCCACCCGTCGTTCGTGATGTCCAACAGCTTCGCCGACCAGACCCTCGCGCAGATCGAGCTGTTCACGAAGCCGGAGGAGTACCCGACCGACGTCTACGTGCTCCCCAAGCACCTGGACGAGAAGGTCGCCCGCCTCCACCTCGACGCGCTCGGCGTCAAGCTCACCACGCTCCGCCCCGAGCAGGCTGCGTACATCGGTGTCGAGGTCGAGGGCCCGTTCAAGCCCGACCACTACCGCTACTGATCGACCCCGCTCACCGGCCCGGCAGTTCACCGGCCGGGTCGGTGAGACCCAGCGGCCGCATCACCGCACCACTGACTGATCGCAGCAGCCCATGTGCCGATCGACGGCCGACGGCTGACGAGACAGGCCCCCGCACCCCCGTGTCGGGGGCCTGTCTCGTCACCGCCCGCTGTCACCGCCCCCGTACAGCTCGAGGAACCCGAAGGACCCCATGCCCCGCGGCAGGTATTCGCTCCACGATCTCCATGACCACACCCCCCTCGGTGAAGAACACTTCCACTGCGCCCCCGGCCCCTCCGGCTGGCGCTATGTCTCCCAGACGACGTCCCCCTCGGGCGACCACCTCGGCTCCGTCGACCTGGCCCTGGACGAACGGGGCCGGCCGATCCGTCTCGAACTCCACTCCGCGAGCTGGCAGGTGCGGGGAGCGGCCCTGGAAGGCGTCACCTGGGTCCGCACGGACCCCACCGGCGCTCATGCCACCGAGGGCAACGTCCGCGCCCACGCCTTCTCCGGAACCTCCCCCGCGTTCCTCATCGCCCTGACCCGACTCCTGCGCCTCACCCCCGATTCCCCCGAGACCCGCGTCCGCGTGGTCACCTTCACGGACCCGGTCCTCGCGCCCCGTACCGACGACCAGTCCTGGGCTCTGGTGAACAGTGAAGCGCACGCCACTGACAACGGCCCTCTGGTCGTGGACGAATACCAGGTCAGCGCCCTGGACACGGGGGAGCGGCACACCGTTCACATCGCCGGGGACGTGGTCGTCGCGGCACCGGGCATCGAGCTGGAGCACCTGGAGACCCCGCCGTCCCCCCGGCCCACCGACTAACCGGGCGGAGCGAACCCGCCCGAGGAGCCCCCGACGGCCCCGGGCCCCTCGGCCGCACGCCCGTCGGCATCACCAGGCACGGCACCCGCAGCCGCAGAGGAGCCGGAAGCCGCAGAAGTCCCGGCAGCCCGAGAGGTTCCCGGGTCCCCGGAGGGCGCGTTCGCAAGGGGCGGCCCGGATGCCGCGGGGCTTCCGGAGGCCGCAGCGGGCACAGCCCCGACAGCCGGCGACACCCCCGCGAACGCCCGCCGGGCATCCCGAGCCTGCCGCTCATGCACCACGGCGGCCAGGAACGCGGCCGCCGGAATCCCCTGCGGCGGCACGATCCCCGTACGGGCCACCAGCTCATCGGCCAGCCGCCCGGCGATCGACCCGCCCACGCCGGGATCCAGCTGATGCATCCGTGTCAGGTACTGCCGAACAGCGAGCCACAGCTCGTCCGGTACGGCGGAGAGGTCCAGCTGGGAGAACCGCCCGACCAGCCACGGCGGAGGCGGCGGCAAGGCGGCCGACCCCCTGGCCGCCACACGCTCCCGGACGACCAGCGTGCCCGCGAAGACATCACCGAGCCGGCGCCCGCGTGCCGACACCAGCGACGCGATACAGGCCACGGCCCCGAACGTCATCAGGATCTCCACGGCGCCCATCGCCCCGCGCACGAGCGCGTGCCGGAACCGGATCGGCCCGCCGTCGTCCCGCACGACGCGCAGCCCGCAGGCCAGCTTCCCGAGGGAACGGCCGTGGCTCAGGGTCTCCACGGCGATCGGCCCACCGATCAGCACCAGCAGGAACAGGGCCACCGTGATGGCCGCGACGGCCGCCTCGTCCAAGGTGGCGGAGGCGATCCCCACCACGACCGAGATCAGGACGAAGACGAAGGAGACCACCGCCAGATCGATGGCCACCGCCAGCGCCCGGCTCGGCAGCCGTGCCGGCCTCAGCCCCAGGACCACCGCGTCCCCGGTCACCAACTCGCTCATCGCGCCCCCACTCATCCCCGGCCTTCGCTGCTCCGGCCGGCCCCAGTCTGCCAAGCTGACCCGCAACGCGCCGCAGTAGGACGACCCGTACGCACGCACCCTCGCCCGGAGCCTGGAGCAACAGCCGCCCATGGACCTCGACGTCTTCGTCACCGCCCACCGCACGGAGTGGGACCGCCTCGACCACCTGCTGCGCCGGGGACGCCGCCTGACGGGCGAGGAAGCGGACGAACTCGTCGTCCTCTACCAGCGCACGGCCACCCACCTCTCCCTGATCCAGTCGACCGCACCCGACCCCCTGCTCACCGCGCGCCTCACCCAGCTCGTGGCCCGCGCCCGCGCCACGGTCACCGGCACCCGCAAGGCCTCCTGGCGTGACGCGGCCCGCTTCCTCACGACGGGATTCCCGGCAGCGGTCTACCGCTCGCGCCACTGGTGGGTCCCCACCGCCGTCCTGTCCACCCTGGTGGCCGCCCTCCTGGGCTGGTGGATCGGTACGCACCCCGAGGTCCAGGCCGCGATAGCGGCCCCGGACGACCTCCGGGCCATGACCCGCCCCGGCGGGGAGTACGAGACCTACTACTCCAGCCACCCGGCGGCCTCGTTCGCCGCGCAGGTGTGGACGAACAACGCGCAGGCCGCCGCGATGTGCCTGGTCCTGGGCGCGTTCCTCTGCCTGCCGGTGATCTGGATCCTCTTCATCAACATGCTCAACCTCGGCGTCGGCATCGGCCTGATGTCCTCCGCGGGCCGCCTGGACGTCTTCCTCGGCCTGGTCCTGCCGCACGGCCTGCTGGAACTGACCGCCGTGTTCGTGGCCGCCGGTACGGGGCTCCGCCTCGGCTGGACGGTGATCGACCCCGGCCCCCTCTCCCGCCGAACCGCCCTCGCCCAACAGGGCCGCGCCGCGCTGGGCATGGCGATCGGCCTCGCCCTGGTGCTGTTCGTCTCCGGCGTCATCGAGGGCTTCGTGACTCCCTCGGGCCTTCCGACCTGGGCCCGGATCACCATCGGCATCGCCGCTGAGCTGGCCTTTCTCGCGTACGTCTACATCCTGGGCCGCCGCGCGGTACGGGCCGGCGACACCGGCGACCTCGTCGCGGTCGAACGCAGCGCCGAGCTTCCCTCCGCCGCCTGACCACCGGTGTGCGTTCACCCTCGCCGAGCTGCTAGTCTCCTCTTCGCCCACAAAACCGTTGACACGGTCGATGTGGGGAGGTAGATTCAAACGGTTGCCTCGGGCTGGACAGGCCTGAGTGAAGCGCATACCATCTAGCTCGCTCACACCGGAAAGCTCATATATCCGGCAGAGCCATTGATTCTCTTTATCTCGAATCGCAGGCCGTTCATTCGGTCGGTGAACCTCTGATAAAGTCGGATCCGCCGAAAGGCAAGGCCACTCCACTGGCCACCGGAAATCGAATTCGGACCGGAAACGGAACGAAAAAGAGTCTGGTAAAGTTGGAACCGCCTGAAAGGGAAAACGCGAAAGCGAAGAACCTCGAAAGCACCCCGCTTCGACCGGGTTCGGACGCTGGAAAGCGTCTGATAGAGTCGGAAACGCAAGACAGCAGGACAGAGAAGTGAATGAAGGGAAGCGCCCGGAGGGGCCCGGTGATACGGGACCGAAGGAAGCGTCCGTTCCTTGAGAACTCAACAGCGTGCCAAAAGTCAACGCCAGATATGTTGATACCCCGGCCTGTTTCGGCAGGTTGGTGGTTCCTTTGAAAAGTCCTACGGCCACCATGTGGTGGTGGTAGGCGATACACAGCGAGGACGCTGTGAACGACGGGTCTTATTCCGACCTTGTTGTTCCGCTCTCGTGATGTGTGCACCCGATTACGGGTAAACATTCACGGAGAGTTTGATCCTGGCTCAGGACGAACGCTGGCGGCGTGCTTAACACATGCAAGTCGAACGATGAAGCCTTTCGGGGTGGATTAGTGGCGAACGGGTGAGTAACACGTGGGCAATCTGCCCTTCACTCTGGGACAAGCCCTGGAAACGGGGTCTAATACCGGATAATACTTCTGCCTGCATGGGTGGGGGTTGAAAGCTCCGGCGGTGAAGGATGAGCCCGCGGCCTATCAGCTTGTTGGTGGGGTAATGGCCTACCAAGGCGACGACGGGTAGCCGGCCTGAGAGGGCGACCGGCCACACTGGGACTGAGACACGGCCCAGACTCCTACGGGAGGCAGCAGTGGGGAATATTGCACAATGGGCGAAAGCCTGATGCAGCGACGCCGCGTGAGGGATGACGGCCTTCGGGTTGTAAACCTCTTTCAGCAGGGAAGAAGCGCAAGTGACGGTACCTGCAGAAGAAGCGCCGGCTAACTACGTGCCAGCAGCCGCGGTAATACGTAGGGCGCAAGCGTTGTCCGGAATTATTGGGCGTAAAGAGCTCGTAGGCGGCTTGTCACGTCGGATGTGAAAGCCCGGGGCTTAACCCCGGGTCTGCATTCGATACGGGCTAGCTAGAGTGTGGTAGGGGAGATCGGAATTCCTGGTGTAGCGGTGAAATGCGCAGATATCAGGAGGAACACCGGTGGCGAAGGCGGATCTCTGGGCCATTACTGACGCTGAGGAGCGAAAGCGTGGGGAGCGAACAGGATTAGATACCCTGGTAGTCCACGCCGTAAACGTTGGGAACTAGGTGTTGGCGACATTCCACGTCGTCGGTGCCGCAGCTAACGCATTAAGTTCCCCGCCTGGGGAGTACGGCCGCAAGGCTAAAACTCAAAGGAATTGACGGGGGCCCGCACAAGCAGCGGAGCATGTGGCTTAATTCGACGCAACGCGAAGAACCTTACCAAGGCTTGACATATACCGGAAAGCATCAGAGATGGTGCCCCCCTTGTGGTCGGTATACAGGTGGTGCATGGCTGTCGTCAGCTCGTGTCGTGAGATGTTGGGTTAAGTCCCGCAACGAGCGCAACCCTTGTTCTGTGTTGCCAGCATGCCTTTCGGGGTGATGGGGACTCACAGGAGACTGCCGGGGTCAACTCGGAGGAAGGTGGGGACGACGTCAAGTCATCATGCCCCTTATGTCTTGGGCTGCACACGTGCTACAATGGCCGGTACAATGAGCTGCGATGCCGTGAGGCGGAGCGAATCTCAAAAAGCCGGTCTCAGTTCGGATTGGGGTCTGCAACTCGACCCCATGAAGTCGGAGTTGCTAGTAATCGCAGATCAGCATTGCTGCGGTGAATACGTTCCCGGGCCTTGTACACACCGCCCGTCACGTCACGAAAGTCGGTAACACCCGAAGCCGGTGGCCCAACCCCTTGTGGGAGGGAGCTGTCGAAGGTGGGACTGGCGATTGGGACGAAGTCGTAACAAGGTAGCCGTACCGGAAGGTGCGGCTGGATCACCTCCTTTCTAAGGAGCACTTCTTACCAGGCTTTGCCTGGTCAGGGGCCAGTACACCGGCGAGTGTCCGGTGCTGGTTGCTCATGGGTGGAACGTTGACTATTCGGCACGGTCTATCGGTTTCTGTCAGTACTGCTTCGGCGTGGAACACAGGAGTTGAGGGATCGTGTCGGGCACGTTGTTGGGTGTCTGAGGGTGCGGCCGTTTGGTCTGCCTTCTGATCCGGTCCCAGTGAACTTGCCCCTGTTGGGGTGGGGTGGTGGGTGGCTGGTCGTTGTTTGAGAACTGCACAGTGGACGCGAGCATCTGTGGCCAAGTTTTTAAGGGCGCACGGTGGATGCCTTGGCACCAGGAACCGATGAAGGACGTGGGAGGCCACGATAGTCCCCGGGGAGCTGTCAACCAAGCTTTGATCCGGGGGTTTCCGAATGGGGAAACCCGGCAGTCGTCATGGGCTGTCACCCGCTGCTGAACACATAGGCAGTGTGGAGGGAACGAGGGGAAGTGAAACATCTCAGTACCCTCAGGAAGAGAAAACAACCGTGATTCCGGGAGTAGTGGCGAGCGAAACTGGATGAGGCCAAACCGTTTACGTGTGATACCCGGCAGGGGTTGCGTATGCGGGGTTGTGGGAGTTCTCTTTCACAGTCTGCCGGCTGTGAGGCGAGTCAGAAACCGTTGGTGTAGGCGAAGGACATGCGAAAGGTCCGGCGTAGAGGGTAAGACCCCCGTAGCTGAAACATCAACGGCTCGTTTGAGAACCACCCAAGTAGCACGGGGCCCGAGAAATCCCGTGTGAATCTGGCGGGACCACCCGCTAAGCCTAAATATTCCCTGGTGACCGATAGCGGATAGTACCGTGAGGGAATGGTGAAAAGTACCGCGGGAGCGGAGTGAAATAGTACCTGAAACCGTGTGCCTACAAGCCGTGGGAGCGTCGCACATCGAGCTTGCTCGGTGTGTCGTGACTGCGTGCCTTTTGAAGAATGAGCCTGCGAGTTAGCGGTGTGTAGCGAGGTTAACCCGTGTGGGGAAGCCGTAGCGAAAGCGAGTCCGAACAGGGCGTTTGAGTTGCACGCTCTAGACCCGAAGCGGAGTGATCTAGCCATGGGCAGGTTGAAGCGGAGGTAAGACTTCGTGGAGGACCGAACCCACCAGGGTTGAAAACCTGGGGGATGACCTGTGGTTAGGGGTGAAAGGCCAATCAAACTCCGTGATAGCTGGTTCTCCCCGAAATGCATTTAGGTGCAGCGTCGTGTGTTTCTTGCCGGAGGTAGAGCACTGGATAGGCGATGGGCCCTACCGGGTTACTGACCTTAGCCAAACTCCGAATGCCGGTAAGTGAGAGCGCGGCAGTGAGACTGTGGGGGATAAGCTCCATGGTCGAGAGGGAAACAGCCCAGAGCATCGACTAAGGCCCCTAAGCGTACGCTAAGTGGGAAAGGATGTGGAGTCGCAGAGACAACCAGGAGGTTGGCTTAGAAGCAGCCACCCTTGAAAGAGTGCGTAATAGCTCACTGGTCAAGTGATTCCGCGCCGACAATGTAGCGGGGCTCAAGCGTACCGCCGAAGTCGTGTCATTCCAGCATGTACCCCCAACGGGGGCTGGGATGGGTAGGGGAGCGTCGTGTGCCGGGTGAAGCCGCGCCGGAAGGCAGTGGTGGACGGTTCACGAGTGAGAATGCAGGCATGAGTAGCGATACACACGTGAGAAACGTGTGCGCCGATTGACTAAGGGTTCCTGGGTCAAGCTGATCTGCCCAGGGTAAGTCGGGACCTAAGGCGAGGCCGACAGGCGTAGTCGATGGACAACCGGTTGATATTCCGGTACCCGCTTTGAAACGCCCAGTACTGAATCAGGCGATGCTAAGTCCGTGAAGCCGGCCCGATCTCTTCGGAGTTGAGGGTAGTGGTGGAGCCGATGAACCAGACTTGTAGTAGGTAAGCGATGGGGTGACGCAGGAAGGTAGTCCAGCCCGGGCGGTGGTTGTCCCGGGGTAAGGGTGTAGGACGTTGTGTAGGCAAATCCGCGCAACATGTGTCTGAGACCTGATGCCGAGCCGATTGTGGTGAAGTGGATGATCCTATGCTGTCGAGAAAAGCCTCTAGCGAGTTTCATGGCGGCCCGTACCCTAAACCGACTCAGGTGGTCAGGTAGAGAATACCGAGGCGTTCGGGTGAACTATGGTTAAGGAACTCGGCAAAATGCCCCCGTAACTTCGGGAGAAGGGGGGCCACGCCTGGTGATCGGACTTGCTCCGTGAGCTGGGGGTGGCCGCAGAGACCAGCGAGAAGCGACTGTTTACTAAAAACACAGGTCCGTGCGAAGCCGTAAGGCGATGTATACGGACTGACGCCTGCCCGGTGCTGGAACGTTAAGGGGACCGGTTAGCTGCTCTTCGGGGTGGCGAAGCTGAGAACTTAAGCGCCAGTAAACGGCGGTGGTAACTATAACCATCCTAAGGTAGCGAAATTCCTTGTCGGGTAAGTTCCGACCTGCACGAATGGCGTAACGACTTCTCGACTGTCTCAACCATAGGCCCGGTGAAATTGCACTACGAGTAAAGATGCTCGTTTCGCGCAGCAGGACGGAAAGACCCCGGGACCTTTACTATAGTTTGATATTGGTGTTCGGTTCGGCTTGTGTAGGATAGGTGGGAGACTGTGAAGCGGCCACGCCAGTGGTTGTGGAGTCGTCGTTGAAATACCACTCTGGTCGTGCTGGATGTCTAACCTGGGTCCGTGATCCGGATCAGGGACAGTGTCTGATGGGTAGTTTAACTGGGGCGGTTGCCTCCTAAAGAGTAACGGAGGCGCCCAAAGGTTCCCTCAGCCTGGTTGGTAATCAGGTGTTGAGTGTAAGTGCACAAGGGAGCTTGACTGTGAGACCGACGGGTCGAGCAGGGACGAAAGTCGGGACTAGTGATCCGGCAGTGGCTTGTGGAAGCGCTGTCGCTCAACGGATAAAAGGTACCCCGGGGATAACAGGCTGATCTTCCCCAAGAGTCCATATCGACGGGATGGTTTGGCACCTCGATGTCGGCTCGTCGCATCCTGGGGCTGGAGTCGGTCCCAAGGGTTGGGCTGTTCGCCCATTAAAGCGGTACGCGAGCTGGGTTTAGAACGTCGTGAGACAGTTCGGTCCCTATCCGCTGTGCGCGTAGGAATATTGAGAAGGGCTGTCCCTAGTACGAGAGGACCGGGACGGACGAACCTCTGGTGTGCCAGTTGTTCTGCCAAGGGCATGGCTGGTTGGCTACGTTCGGAAAGGATAACCGCTGAAAGCATCTAAGCGGGAAGCCTGCTTCGAGATGAGTATTCCCACCTCCTTTGAGGGGTTAAGGCTCCCAGTAGACGACTGGGTTGATAGGCCAGATGTGGAAGCCCTGTGAGGGGTGGAGCTGACTGGTACTAATAGGCCGAGGGCTTGTCCTCAGTTGCTCGCGTCCACTGTGTTGGTTCTGAAATAATGAACGGCCGTGTTTATGTCCGGTCTTCATAGTTTCATAGTGTTTCGGTGGTCATTGCGTTAGGGAAACGCCCGGTTACATTCCGAACCCGGAAGCTAAGCCTTTCAGCGCCGATGGTACTGCAGGGGGGACCCTGTGGGAGAGTAGGACGCCGCCGAACAATTTTTGTGGGAAAGCCCCGCACCCTTGTGGTGCGGGGCTTTTTTGCGTTCTGCGGCAGACTGCCACCCTGATCAGCCCGTGGTTAGCGGGTGGCAGGAGCCCTGCTCAGAGGCGACCGGCGGCCTTCAGAGCCAGATAGGCGTCCGAGAGGGCCGGGGCGAGGTTGTCCGGGGTGGCGTCCACGACGATGACGCCGTGGCGCTGGAGCTTCTCCGCGGTGCTGCGCCGTTCGGCCTGGGCCTGGGCGCCGGCAGCAGCGTCGTACACCGCGTCCACTGTGCCCCGGCTCCTCGCCATCTCCTCGATCCGGGGATCGGACACGGCTGCCAGCAGAACCGTGTGCCGCTGGGTGAGTTGAGGGAGGACCGGGAGAAGCCCCTCCTCGATGGGGGCGGCCTCCAGACTCGTCAGAAGGACGATCAGCGAACCTCGGGGAGCGTCGGAGAGAGCTGTGGTGCTGAGACCCCGGGCATCCGTCTCGACGAGCTCGGGCTCCAGCGAAGCGAGGGTGTCGACGACCTTGGCCAGGACGTCCCCTCCCGTTGTCCGGCCCTGTACCCGGGCTCGTACACGGCGGTCGTAGGCCAGGAGGCCCACGCGGTCGCCGGCGCGTGTCGCGAGTGCGGTGAGGAGGAGCGTGGCGTCCATGGCCGCGTCGAGGCGTGGGACGTCACCCACCCGCCCTGCGGAGGTGCGTCCGGTGTCCAGGACGATCAGGATGTGGCGGTCGCGCTCGGGACGCCAGGTGCGGACGGCAACAGACGACTGGCGTGCTGTCGCCCGCCAGTCGATGGAACGGGTGTCGTCCCCCGGCACGTAGGCCCGCAGACTGTCGAACTCCGTGCCCTCGCCCCGGGTCAGAACGCTGGTGCGGCCGTCGAGTTCCCTGAGCCGGGCGAGCCTGGAGGGCAGATGCTTCCGGCTGGTGAACGGAGGCAGCACGCGTACGGTCCAAGGGACGCGGTGATCACCCTGGCGCGCGGCGAGCCCGAGGGGGCCGTAGGAGCGGACGGTGATGCGCTCGGCCCGGCGGTCGCCGCGGCGGGTGGGGCGCAGCGCGGTGCTGAGACGCCGTTGTTCGCCGGGAGGAACCGTCAACGTGTGGCGGGAGGAGGCCTGTTCGCTCCCCGTAGGCCAGCTGCTCGGCGGCCAGGCGTCGCGGAGCTGGGCCCGCAGGCGCCGACGTGAGGTGTTGGTGACGGTGAGTTGCACCTCAGCCGCGTCACCAAGTCGAACAGATGTGTCGCCGGATCGGGTGAATCGGAGCGGGCGCACTGGCGCTGCCAGGGCATAGTCGCACAGAATCGCTAGTGAGAGCGGTGCGTTGACCGCGAGCATCCCGGTCCAGCTCGGGGCGAGGATGCCTACGGGGAGTGATCCCAGCGCGGCCAGCAGTGCGGTACGTCCGGTGAGGGCCATGGTCACCGCCTCATCGGGGTACGGGGACGTGGGCGAGCACCGAGGTGATGACGGAGTCGGGGGTGACTCCCTCCATCTCCGCCTCGGGCCGCAGGTGGATGCGATGGCGGAGCGTGGGGAGCGCCAAGGCCTTCACATCGTCCGGGGTGACGTAGTCCCGGCCGGTGAGCCAGGCCCAGGCGCGCGCGGTCGAGAGCAGTGCGGTGGCGCCTCGGGGGGAGACGCCCAGAGCGAGCGAGGGGGATTCGCGCGTGGCACGACAGATATCCACGACGTAGCCGGCGATTTCGGGGGAGACCGCGGTCTTGGCTACGGCTGAGCGGGCCGCCTCCAGATCGGCGGGACCGGCGACGGGGCGTAGGCCGGCTGCCTTGAGGTCCCGGGGGTTGAAGCCGTCGGCATGACGGGTGAGGACGTCTATCTCGTCCTGCCGGGAAGGGAGAGGCACCGTCAGCTTGAGCAGGAAGCGGTCCAGTTGGGCTTCCGGGAGCGGATAGGTGCCCTCGTACTCGACGGGGTTCTGGGTGGCGGCGACGAGGAAGGGGTCCGGCAGCGGGCGGGGGGTGCCGTCGACGGTGACCTGACGCTCCTCCATCGCTTCCAGGAGGGAGGCCTGTGTCTTGGGAGGAGTGCGGTTGATCTCGTCGGCCAACAGCAGGTTGGTGAAGACCGGGCCGGGCTGGAAGGAGAACTCGGCGGTGCGGGCGTCGTAGACGAGTGAGCCCGTCACATCGCTCGGCATCAGGTCGGGGGTGAACTGCACGCGCTTGGTGTCGAGTCGGAGGGAGGCGGCGAGAGCCCGGACCAGCAGGGTCTTGGCGACACCGGGGACTCCTTCGAGGAGGACGTGCCCTCGGCAGAGCAGGGCGACGACGAGGCCGGTGACGGCCGGGTCCTGGCCGACCACGGCCTTGGCGATCTCGGAGCGGAGTGCCTCCAGGGAGGCGCGGGCGCCGTCGGCGGGCTCCGGAGCCGCAGGGGTCGCGGGGACCGCTGTGGGGTCGGTCGGCTCGGGGGTCGGGGCGCTCATGAAGTGCGTACCTCTCTTTCGAGGGCGTCGAGGTGGTCGGCCAGCAGGACAAGGGCCGCGTCGTCGGCGGGGGCCGGGCCGAAGAGCAGGGTGCTCAGTTCGCCGTCCGTGGTGGTGGTGCGGGCGGCCACGGCAGGGAGGAGGACGTGAGAGGTGTGGGCCTCACGGGCGGCGACGCCGCTGAGACGGGCGATGCGGGTACGGGCGGCGGCTCGCAGCGATGTGGCCGCCCGGTCACGGGCGTTGGCCTTGCGGTAGAGGCCGGCGCGGCCTTCGGCGGATTCCGATGCGCGGATGGAGACCGGCAGCCGTTCCGTGACCAGAGGGCCGAGTCGACGGGACCGCCAGATCGCGGCGAGGACTGCGGCGAGGGTGAGTTGGAGCGTGCCCCAGAGCCAGCCGGAGGGGAGCAGGTCGAGGAAGTCGCTCTCGCCGTCGGAGGTCTCCTCGCCAGTGCTGCTGCCGTCGTCGGTGCCGTCGGAGGAGCCGTCGTCGCTGGTGGCGGATGGATCGGTCAGAGAAGGGAGGTACCAGACGAGATGCGGACGCGAACCGAGGAGTTGCAGGGCGAGCGAGGCGTTGCCCTGTTGGTCGAGACGCTCGTTGTGGAGGAAGTCGGGGGAGCCGAGCAGGACGGTGTCGCCGTCTCCGCGCTCCTTGCGGATCAGGAGGCTGGGGGTTCCGTCGCTCGGGTAGCAGGCGGTGGCGGTGGAGTCGGGGGTGGTGTAGCGGATGCCGCCCATGTCCGCCGGACCGGCGCTGCGGGCTGCGGGAAGTGCGCAGGACGGGGGGATCGCGCTCACCGGGCGGTGGGGCTCGGCGCGTACGCCGGGGGCCAGCCTGGAGACGGCCGCCGGGCCGGGGGCGATCAGGAGGGTGCGGCCGGTGGAGGCGGAAGTCTCCTCGTGGAGCCGGCGCTGTTGCCAGGGGGTGAGCAGGTTGGGGCCGGTGACCAGGAGCGTGGTGTCGGGCCCCAACGCGGCGGTGGCTTCGTCGAGGGTCGTCGCGACGGTGACGGAGACTCCGCGGTCCCTGAGGAGTTCCGCCGCGGCGCGGCTGCCCTTCGGATCGGGGGAACGCGGGTCGAGCTGCCCGTAGTTGGTTCCGGAGCGGACTGCGGCGAACGTGATCCCGGCGATCACGAGGACGAGCAGGGCGATCAGCAGTCCTCGAGCGCGCTTCCATACCTGGTGCGGGGTGGGCGCGGTCGAGGTGGGGGAGGGGGCGGTGGTCGTGGTCATCCGGCGGCTCCTCGGAGGGCTCCGGAGAGGAGGGGCTTGGCCTCGTCCAGCTCGGTGTCCAGGGTGCGCAGTGCCAGGTACGCGGGTTGGCCCGCGGCGCGGCCGCCGTATGTGACGTCGTCGAACTCCCGGGCGGCGGAGCGGAGCCGGGTGGCGTGGTCGGGCAGGACGCGGCCCGCTTCCGCTGCGGCTTCGTCCGCCGTGCGGCCGGGGCGGGGGTCGAGCAGGGCGCGTTCCTCCAGGGACCGGACGATGGCCCGCATCCGTTCCTGGACGGCCTCGGTCCAGCGGAGGGCCGCGGCGTGTGCCTCGGCCGCGGCCCGGTGCTGGGCGGCGCTGCGAGGGCCGTCGCTCTCGAAGAGGGCGTCCGCGGCGGGGCGGGGGGAGCGTTGCGGGGTGCCGAGCCGCCACCAGAGTGCGACGGCGAGGCCGGTGACCAGGAGGGCCAGGACGATGAGCCCGACCGGGCCGCCGGGGGCGGCGTTCGCGGCGGCGTCGAACACCCCGCCGACCCAGTCCCAGAAGTCGTTCAGGGCGCGTTCGAGGACGTTCGGATCGTTTTCGTGGTACATCGGCTTGGACAGTTCGGTCTCGGCCGCCTCTCGAGCCGGGACCCGAGGAGTGTCCACGGGTATGTCGCCCGCGCCGATGACCTGCCGTGCTGTTGTGGCGCCCCCCGCCCCCGGCACTCCATCAGCTCCGAGGGGTGTCGGTGTCGTGGTCCGGGAGCCCCGCGGCCCGGGCCAGGTCGAGGTCGAGCGCCTCGCGGCGGATGCGCTGGTCGACGTAGAGCAGGGCCATCACTCCTGCCACGAAGGGGTAGAGCAGCGTGGAGACGATCACTTCGCCGATGCCCGTGACGATCAGGAAGGGCCAGCCGAAGGAGGGGCCGCCGCTCTCGAAGAACTCGCTGAGTTCGGTGCCGTCGGCGATGACCGCGATGGCGGTGAACGGGATGGAGACGACGAAGCTCAGCAGGAAGACGATCAGGTAGGTCAGGGCGAGGATTCCGAAGGTGCGCCACCAGGCGCCGCGGACCAGCTTCGCCGACCTGCGCAGGGCGGCGAAGATGCCCTGCCGTTCCAGCATCAGGGCCGGGGCCGCGAGGGCGAGGCTGACCTGCAGCCAGAGGATCACGGCGCAGGCGGCCAGGAAGCCGACGAACGCCAGGGCCACGCCGCCCCCGGAGCCCATCAGCAGCCCGGGGCCGATGCCGACGGTCATGACCAGAGCGATGGCCAGGGTGACCAGCAGGGTCAGCCCGATCAGAGGGAGGAGTCGCGGGCGGGCCTCT
Organism: Streptomyces araujoniae; assembly: GCF_050871195.1. Taxonomy (NCBI): domain Bacteria; kingdom Bacillati; phylum Actinomycetota; class Actinomycetes; order Kitasatosporales; family Streptomycetaceae; genus Streptomyces; species Streptomyces araujoniae. The sequence continues at coordinate 2,777,642 of NZ_CP194070.1, read as the reverse complement.
GCCCAGGCGTCGGAGAGCGTGACGGGGCGGCCCAGCACCGAGCGGCTGATGACCACGGTGACGATCGACGCGGTGAGGAGCGTGGCGATCATCGTGAAGAGCGAGGTCGGTGCGAGGGAGAACAGCGTCGTCCGGAGGGATTCGGAAGCCTGGCGGAGGGCTTCGGTTCCGGAGGCGTTCGGATCGATGTCGGTCGGCTTGGGCAGGAGGTAGCGCTGCATGAGGACGACGGCGATCTGGACGACCACGGAGACCGCGAGGCTGAAGCCGAGTGCGGTGCGCCAGTGGGCGCGCAGGGCGGAGACGGAGCCGTCGAGGATCTCACCGAGGCCCAGCGGACGCAGCGGGATGACGCCGGGCTTCGCGGCCGGGGGCTGCGTACCCCAGGGCCGGTGCTGCGGTCCGCCGCCCCAGCCGGGAGCGGGCGGGCGCGCGCCGGGTCCGCCGGCGGGGTTGCTCGGCGGGGACCACTGCCCGGGAGGCGGCTGCTCGGGGGACCACTGTCCCGTCGGCGCGCTTCCGTCCTTGGGCTCGGAGGGGCGGGGAATGGCCGCCTCCTGGCCGTCGGAGGGGGCAGATCCGGGCGTCGCCCAGCCCGGAGAGTCGTTCATTCTCGCTCCTTCACCGTCCTGACCGCTCATCGGCGCGGCAGGTTGGCAGCCATCGTGCCACGGGCCGGTGCGGGGCGGACCGGGAGCCTTCTCTCCTTCGTGCCTTCATTTGTGGGCGGCTCACCGGGCAGACTGGGCAGATGGCTGATCAGGACGTGCAAACGCCGGTGGGTGAAGAGCCTCCCGCGCTTTCCGTGCTCCGTTGGGACGAGCTGCCGGAAGGTCCCGTACTGGTGCTCCTCGACCAGACGCGGCTGCCCGCGGAGGAGGTCGAGCTGGTCTGTACGGATGTGCCCGCGCTGGTGCGGGCGATCCGGACGCTGGCGGTGCGAGGGGCTCCGCTGCTCGGCATCGCCGGGGGGTACGGCGTGGCGCTCGCGGCGGCGCGGGGCTACGACGTGGCGGAAGCCGCCGGGCTGCTGGAGAGGGCGCGGCCCACCGCGGTGAACCTCGGTTACGGGGTGCGACGGGTGGCCACGGCCTACTGGGCGGCGGCCCGGAAGGGTGCGGAGGCGGCGGAGGCTGCCGCCGTGGCCCTGGCCGAGGCGCAGGAGCTGCACCGGGAGGACGCCCGGGCCAGCGCGCGCATGGCGGAGCACGGGACGGCGCTGCTGGAGGAACTGCTGCCGGGCCGGGGCTACCAGCTGCTGACCCACTGCAACACCGGGGCGCTGGTCTCCGGGGGCGAGGGGACGGCGTTCGCCGTGGCGCTGCGGGTGCACCGGCAGGGGCGGCTGCGCCGGCTGTGGGTGGACGAGACCCGGCCGCTGCTCCAGGGGGCGAGGCTGACGGCGTACGAGGCGGCACGCGGCGGGATGGCGTACAGCCTGCTCACGGACAGCGCGGCGGGGTCCCTGTTCGCCGCGGGGGAGGTGGACGCGGTGCTCATCGGGGCGGACCGCATCGCCGCGGACGGCTCGGTGGCGAACAAGGTGGGGAGCTATCCACTGGCGGTGCTGGCGAAGTACCACCACGTCCCGTTCATCGTGGTGGCGCCGACGACGACCGTGGACATGGAGACGGCGGAGGGCACATCGATCGTCGTCGAGCAGCGTTCCGGGCAAGAAGTGACGGAGGTCACATCGCCGCGGAGCGGGTCGACGGGCGGTGGGGGTGGGATGGTCGTCGCACCCCTCGGGGCCCCGGTGTACAACCCGGCTTTCGACGTCACGCCGCCGGAGCTGATCACGGCGATCGTCACCGAGGAGGGTGTCATTTCCCCGGTCACGGGGGTCGGACTGGCCGAGCTGTGTGCCAGGTCATCGCAGGTAACGATTAGCTAATGGGATGATGTCGATTATGAAGGGACGCGTCCTTGTCGTCGACGACGACACCGCACTGGCCGAGATGCTCGGGATTGTGCTGCGTGGAGAAGGTTTCGAGCCGTCGTTCGTAGCGGACGGCGACAAGGCACTGGCCGCATTTCGTGAGGCCAAGCCGGACCTGGTGCTGCTCGACCTCATGCTGCCCGGAAGGGACGGCATCGAGGTGTGCAGGCTGATCAGGGCCGAGTCCGGTGTGCCGATCGTCATGCTCACCGCCAAGAGCGACACCGTCGATGTCGTGGTCGGCCTGGAGTCAGGCGCCGACGACTACATCGTCAAGCCGTTCAAACCGAAGGAGCTGGTCGCCCGGATCAGGGCCCGCCTGCGGCGGTCCGAAGAGCCCGCGCCGGAGCAGTTGACCATCGGTGACCTGGTCATCGACGTGGCCGGTCACTCCGTGAAGCGGGAGGGGCAGTCCATCGCCCTTACCCCGCTGGAGTTCGACCTGCTGGTCGCCCTCGCCCGTAAGCCCTGGCAGGTCTTCACCCGTGAGGTCCTGCTGGAGCAGGTCTGGGGCTACCGGCACGCGGCCGACACCCGGCTGGTGAACGTGCATGTCCAGCGGCTGCGCTCCAAGGTCGAGAAGGACCCGGAGCGGCCGGAGATCGTCGTGACCGTCCGGGGGGTCGGTTACAAGGCCGGACCGAGCTGACATGGCCGAGGGCAGCGCTGCTCCGAACCCCGGGGGGCCGGGAGTCCGTACGGAGCGGGCTGCCGGTCCGGGACGGAAGGCTTCTCGTATGAGCCGATTCCTGCAGGGCGGCCGGTTGTTCCAGGACCGGACGCCCGGCGGGCCCGTACCCCGTCTGCTGATGCGATGGGTGCGTCGTCCGCTGCTGCCCGCCGTGCGGTTGTGGCGGCGCAATCTGCAGCTCCGCGTCGTCGCGGGCACGCTGCTGATGTCGATGGGCGTGGTGCTGCTGCTCGGCTTCGTCGTGATCGGGCAGGTCCGCAACGGTCTGCTCGACGCGAAGGGCAAAGCCGCCCAGACCCAGGCCGCCGGTGGCTTCGCCGCCGCCCAGGAGCGGGCTAACGCCTCCCTGGCCCCGGGCGGCCAGGGCACCGAAGGCCCCGACGGCATGACGGCCAGCACCTCCTGGCGCACCGAACTCGTCGATCAGCTCGCGAGCGGCGGCAAGAACGCCTTCAACGTGGTCGCCCTCAGCGCGGACTCGGCCAACGAGGGCGCGGGCAGCCGTGCCCCCCGCGGTTCGGGCAGCGTCGAGGCGGCCAGTGTGCCCGAGCGGCTGCGCCAGGACGTGGGCAAGGGCCAGGGCGCCTTCCAGACGTACTCCCTGATCCGCTACTCCAACGGCACCGAGTCGCAGCCCGGACTCGTCGTCGGCAAGCGGCTCTACGACATCGACCAGCAGGCCTACGAGCTGTACTACCTCTTCCCCCTCACGCAGGAGGAGAAGTCCCTGACGCTGGTCAAGACGACCCTGGCGACCGCCGGGCTCTTCGTCGTCGTGCTGCTCGGGGCCATCGCCTGGTTCGTGGTGCGCCAGGTCGTCACCCCGGTGCGGATGGCGGCCGGCATCGCGGAGCGGCTCTCCGCCGGGAAGCTCCAGGAACGGATGAAGGTCACCGGCGAGGACGACATCGCCCGGCTCGGTGAGGCCTTCAACAAGATGGCGCAGAACCTCCAGCTCAAGATCCAGCAGCTGGAGGAGCTCTCCCGGATGCAGCGGCGCTTCGTCTCCGACGTCTCGCACGAGCTGCGGACCCCGCTCACCACCGTACGGATGGCCGCCGACGTCATCCATGAGGCGCGTGTCGACTTCGACCCCGTCACCGCGCGCTCCGCCGAGCTCCTCGGCGACCAGCTCGACCGCTTCGAGTCGCTCCTCTCGGACCTGCTGGAGATCAGCCGGTTCGACGCGGGCGCGGCGGCGCTGGAGGCCGAGCCGATAGACCTGCGGACCGTGGTGCGCCGGGTGATCGGCGGCGCCGAGCCGCTCGCCGAGCGCAAGGGCAGCCGCATCCTGGTCGTCGGTGACGACCAGCCGGTGATCGCCGAGGCCGATGCCCGGCGCGTCGAGCGGGTGCTGCGCAACCTCGTGGTCAACGCCGTCGAGCACGGTGAGGGCCGGGACGTCGTGGTGCGGATGGGGGTGGCCCAGGGCGCGGTCGCCGTGGCCGTTCGGGACTACGGGGTCGGGCTCAAGCCCGGCGAGGCGACCCGGGTCTTCAACCGGTTCTGGCGCGCCGACCCGGCGCGGGCCCGGACCACCGGCGGCACCGGCCTCGGCCTCTCCATCGCGGTCGAGGACGCCCGGCTGCACGGCGGCTGGCTCCAGGCCTGGGGCGAGCCCGGCGGCGGATCCCAGTTCCGGCTGACCCTGCCGCGTACGGCGGACGAGCCGCTGCGGGGTTCACCGATACCGCTGGAGCCGGAGGACTCCCGGCGCAACCGCGAGAGCCGGGAGCGCGACGAGGCGCCGACGGGCGAGAACCGGCTGCTCTCCGTGCCGAGCCAGACGGGGGCGGCGAAGCGCTCCCCGCTGTCCGTCCCGGGCCGTGGTCACGCCGTGCCGCACCCGGCCCCCGCCTCCGCGCATCCGGCCGCCCTGCCCGGCAACGGGGCCCGGGTCGTGGCCCGCCCGGCACCGGAGCGCCCCGGCGACGCCGGGTTCCCGGCCCACCCTTCCGACCAGGAGGACACCACTCGTGGGTACTGACCGCCGTCGCGGCGGCCCCGGACGCGGCGTGCGGCTCACCGCGCTGCTCGGCTGCTCCGTCATCGTGCTCACCGGCTGCGGGTCCATGCCGGTGACCGGTGACGTCAAGGCGGTCGACGCCTCGCAGCCGGGCGACTCCCAGGTGCAGGTGTACGCGGTGGAACCCCGCGAGGGCGCGGCGCCCAGCGAGATCGTCGACGGCTTCCTGGAATCGATGACCAGCGACGACCCCGATTTCCGGACCACCCGCAAATACCTGAGCCAGGCCGCGGCCAAGACCTGGCAGCCGAGCGAGGGCACCACCGTGCTCGCCCAGGCCCCCAACCGCAGCGGCCCCCTCCTCCACGACGAGGAGCGCCGCGACTCCGAGACCTCCTACACGCTGACCGGCGAGAAGGTGGCGGCGGTCGACGCCCAGAGTTCGTACCAGCCGCTCGCCCCCACCGACTACTCCCAGGTCCTGCACCTGGTGCGGGAGAAGGTGGCGGACGGCAAGATCGAGTGGCGCATCGACATCGTGCCCGACGGCCTGGTCCTCGGGCAGTCCGACTTCAAGCGGCTCTACCGCTCCGTGAACAAGTACTACTTCGCCACCGGGCGGACGGACGGCCGCCCGGCGCTCGTCGCCGACCCCGTCTACGTGCGCACGGGCACCGATCCGCTCACCCGCATGAGTACGGCGACGCAGACGGTCAGGACGCTGCTGGAGGGGCCGACGAACTGGCTGCGGCCCGTGGTCGACTCCCGGTTCCCCACCGGCACCGCCCTGCGCAAGGGCGTCGTCGCGCTGGCCCCCGACGACCAGAACGTGCTGAAGGTGCCGCTCAACGACAAGGCCGACAAGGCCGGCCGGGCAGCCTGCCGGATGATGGCCGCCCAGGTGCTCTTCACCCTGCGGGACCTGACCTCCGCCCGTGTCGAGCAGGTGGAGCTGGAAGGCGGCAAGGGCCGGCTCTGCGCGCTGGACGCGGACGAGGCGGCGAAGTTCTCCGCCGACAGCGGGTCCGACGGGCCCGACAGCCAGTACTTCATCGACGCCAAGGGGACGGTCCAGAAGATCCCCGGTGCCACCGGGGGCAACGGCACCCCCGAGGCGGTGCACGGCCCCCTCGGCACCGGTGCGGCCGCGATGGGCGCCGTCGGCGTGGCCCGGGACGAGCAGCGGGCCGCCGCGGTCTCGGCCGACGGGCAGCACCTCTACGTCGCCTCCCTGGTCGCGTCGGGCGAACTGGCCGCGCCCGCCGTGACCAGCGCGGGCAAGAAGGCCGCCGACCGGCTGACCTCCCCGAGCTGGGACGGGCAGGGCGACCTCTGGGTCGCCGACCGCGACAAGGCGCGCCCCCGGCTGCTGCGGCTGGCCGAGGGCGAGGGCGAGCCGCAGGAGGTCCGGGTCCCGGGCCTGGACGGCGGGCGGATCGAGGAGCTGAGGCTCTCGGCGGACGGGGTGCGCATCGCCCTGCTCGTGACGGAGGACGGGCACACGACACTGAAGATCGGCCGGGTCGAGCGGCGCGGGACCGACGAGGCGCCCGAGATCTCCGTCGAGGACCTGCGCCAGGCCGCGCCCCAGCTCACGGACGTCTCGGCCATCTCCTGGTCGGGCCGCAGCCGGCTCGTGGTGGTCGGCAAGGAGGCGGGCGGCATCCAGCAGGTGCGGTACGTGCAGGCGGACGGCTCCACGACCTCCTCCGGTGCCTCCGGGGTGCTGCCGGGGGTCAACCAGGTCCGGGCGGTAGCCGCGGCGGACGACGAGCTGCTGCCGCTGATGGCGGAGACCGAGGGCGACGGCATAGTGAAGCTCTCGCCGGGGGACAACTGGCAGACGGTCCTGGAGGAAGGCACCTCGCTGGTCTACCCGGGGTGACGTCGCCCCGGGCGCGGCCCCGGACACGGGACGGCCCGTGAGGCGGGGTTTTCCACAGGGGTGGTCCGTCCTGCGGAGCCCCGGCACTCTGGAGTCGTGCGGGAGTGGTGGCGGGAGTTCTCCGGTCTGGTCCTGCCGGTGTCCTGCGCGGGCTGCGGCAGACCGCGTGCGGAGCTGTGCCCGGTGTGCGGGGCCGCGCTGAGCGGGGCTGCCCCTCGAAGGGTGCGCCCCTCGCCCCGGCCCGCGGGGCTCCCCGAGGTGTATGCGGCGGCGCCGTACGAGAACGCCGTACGCGCGGTGCTGCTGGCCCACAAGGAGCGCGGGGCACTCGGGCTCGCACGCCCCCTCGGCCGGGCCCTGGCGGCCTCCGTACGGGCCGGGACGGGGCAGATGGGGGCCGTGGGGCCCCTGCTGCTGGTGCCGGTACCCTCCGCGCGCTCCGCGACGGCGGCGCGCGGCCATGATCCGGTGCGCCGGATCGCCCGCTCGGCGGCGTACGAACTGCGGCGCGCGGGGTGTCCGGCCCGGGTCCTCCCGGTGCTGCGGCAGTGCCGCACGGTCGTCGACCAGTCGGGGCTGGGAGCCCGGGGTCGGCGGGCGAATCTTGCCGGGGCGCTGGAGGTGGCCGGCGGGGGAGAGCGGCTGCTCGCCCACGGAAGGGTGGTCCTGGTGGACGACCTGTTGACGACGGGAGCGACGCTGGCCGAGGCGGCGCGGGCCGTCGCGGAGGGGCCCGGGGGACCTCGCGGATCCTCCGGCCGCGCGGTGGGCTTCCCGGGCGGCGCGGTCTGCGTGGCGGCGGTCGTCTCCGCGTCTCCATCCGCCTTCGAAATAAACCGGAACCGACCGAGAACTTGTGTCGTTGCAGGTAATGAGAGGGCAAAACCCCCTGAACGGAGGTAAGTGCCGGTAGCGGGTGCCGATACCCGGTTCCGCAGGCTATGTTCGGTGGTGAGGGGCGGTGAAGGCCGAACCTCGATGAATGCACCTTGAGGTTTCGGGCAGGTAACTCACCGACGGACCGGAAGCAGTCGAGCCGGTCCCGGCAGAGACCTCTCCGACGGGGGAGGAGGAGGCGAAAGTCACCGAGTCCGAGGCCCCTGGGATCACCGGGGGCTGGTGCAAAAGGGAGATGCTCCGCCGTCCGAGCGGGGCGATCCGGGAACGGAGTTCTGCGTGGACATCGTCGTCAAGGGCCGCAAGACCGAGGTGCCCGAGCGGTTCCGCAAGCACGTGGCCGAGAAGCTGAAGCTGGACAAGATCCAGAAGTTCGACGGCAAGGTGATCAGCCTCGACGTAGAGGTGTCCAAGGAGCCGAATCCCCGTCAGGCCGACCGTTCCGACCGGGTGGAGATCACGCTCCGCTCGCGCGGCCCGGTCATCCGGGCGGAGGCGGCAGCGGGCGACCCGTACGCAGCGCTCGACCTGGCCACCGGCAAGCTGGAGGCCCGGCTGCGCAAGCAGCACGACAAGCGCTACAGCCGCCGGGGCAACGGCCGTCTCTCGGCCGCCGAGGTCGGGGACGTGGTGCCGGGTGTCGCGTCGTTCGACGAGGACGGCGAGCTGGTCGGCGAGCAGCCGTCGGAACCCGTACCGACCATGAAGGTCGGATCGATCGAGGTGCAGGGCGAAGGGCCTCTCGTGATGCGCGAGAAGACCCACACCGCCGCGCCCATGGCGCTCGACCAGGCGCTCTACGAGATGGAACTGGTCGGGCACGACTTCTACTTGTTCGTCGACTCCGAGACGAAGGAGCCCAGTGTCGTCTACCGACGGCACGCCTACGACTACGGCGTCATCCACTTGAGGACCGACCCGCTCGCCGCTGACGAAGCAGGCGGCGCGGGTGGTGCGCTCGGCGGCTGACGTCCCGCCACCACGGTGCCCCTGGAGCGTTTTCACGCCACCAGGGGCACCTGCGCGCGGGTACGGATTCACCGCTGGGGCGTCGCGGCATGGAATCATGGCGTCCCGAGCCAACCGGTGTTCGCTGGAACGCCGTTGGCGGACGACCGATGACTATCAGGCCGTGGCCTTCAGGGGGAGGAACGATGGTGGACACCTTCGGGCCCGTGCGCGGTGCGAGTGGCTCCGACGGCGACGGTGCCCATGCCGTCGACGACGTGGACGGCCCCCCGCGCAAGGAGCCGATCAGGGTCCTCGTGGTCGACGACCACGCGCTCTTCCGCAGGGGGCTGGAGATCGTCCTCGCGCAGGAGGAGGACATCCAGGTCGTCGGTGAGGCCGGAGACGGCGCGGAGGCCGTCGACAAGGCCGCCGACCTGCTGCCCGACATCATCCTGATGGATGTGCGCATGCCCAAGCGCGGCGGCATCGAGGCCTGTACCGCCATCAAGGAGGTGGCCCCCAGCGCGAAGATCATCATGCTGACGATCAGCGACGAGGAGGCCGACCTCTACGACGCGATCAAGGCGGGCGCCACCGGGTATCTCCTCAAGGAGATCTCCACCGACGAGGTGGCGACGGCCATCCGCGCCGTGGCCGACGGACAGTCCCAGATCAGCCCTTCCATGGCCTCCAAGCTGCTCACCGAGTTCAAGTCGATGATCCAGCGCACCGACGAGCGGCGGCTCGTCCCCGCTCCCCGGCTCACCGACCGTGAGCTGGAAGTGCTGAAACTCGTGGCGACCGGCATGAACAACCGGGATATCGCCAAGGAGTTGTTCATTTCCGAGAACACGGTGAAGAACCACGTCCGCAACATCCTGGAGAAGCTCCAGCTGCACTCCCGTATGGAGGCCGTGGTCTATGCCATGCGGGAGAAGATCCTCGAAATCAGGTGATCCGCGGGGGGCGGGGGCTCACCGGTAGGCCCGCTGCAGCGCCCTGCCGATCTCGTCCCTGAGCGGGTCGCGCAGCTCCGGCGCGTCGATCCGCTCCAGCCTGATGTCCGTACAGCCCACCCAGGCCGCCGCCTCCACCAGTGCCTGGGCCATCGGGGCCACGGCCTTCGGACCGGCCAGCGAGGCCTGCCGGGCGACCAGCGTGGTGCCCTCGCGCGCCGGGTCCACGCGGCCCTGCAGCTTCCCGCCCGCCAGCAGCGGCATAGCGAAATAGCCGTGGACCCGCTTCTGCTTGGGGACGTACGCCTCCAGACGGTGTGCGAAGCCGAAGATCCGCTCGGTCCGCGCCCGCTCCCAGACCAGTGAGTCGAACGGCGACAGCAGCGTCGTACGGTGGCGTCCGCGCGGCTCGGCCGCCAGCGCCTCCGGGTCCGCCCAGGCGGGCTTGGACCAGCCCTCCACCGCCACCGGCACCAGCCCCGAGTCCGCCACCACCGCGTCGAACTCCTCGCCCTTCAGGCGGTGGTAGTCCGCGATGTCGCTGCGGGTGCCCACCCCCAGCGACCGGCCGGCCAGCGCGACCAGCCGCCGCCGGCACTCGGCGTCGCTCAGGTCGTCGTGGAGCACCGCGTCCGGGATCGCCCGCTCGGCCAGGTCGTAGACCCGCTTCCAGCCGCGCCGCTCGGTGCAGACCACCTCGCCGTACATCAGCGCCCGCTCGACGGCGACCTTGGAGGCCGACCAGTCCCACCACTCCCCGCCGTTCTTCGCGCCGCCCAGCTCGGTCGCCGTCAGCGGGCCCTCCGTACGCAACTGCCGGATCACCGTGTCGTAGGCGCCGTCGGGCAGATCGTGGTGCCAGTGCGGACGGGCCCGGTAGGCGCGGCGGCGGAACGCGAAGTGCGGCCACTCCTCGACGGGCAGGATGCACGCGGCGTGCGACCAGTACTCGAAGGACCGGCCGCCCGACCAGTACGCCTCCTCCACCGCGCGTCTGCCCACCGCCCCGAGCCGGGCGTAGGGGATCAGCTCGTGCGAGCGGGCCAGCACGGAGATGGTGTCCAGCTGGACGGCCCCGAGGTGACGCAGCACCCCCGGCACCCCCGCCCGGCGGTCCGGAGCGCCCAGGAAGCCCTGGGCGCGCAGCGCGATGCGGCGGGCCTGGTCGGCGGAGAGTTCGACTGCGGGAGGCGGCACAGACGTCATACGTCGAACCCTAGACCGCGCCACTGACAGTCAGGGAGGGCACCGGCGGTCGGTCAGGGAGGGCACCGGCGGTCGCCTCACCGCGCGGAGTCCGGGGCGGCACCGCGCGGCTCGGGGAGGTACGGGTGGGTGCCCGGCAGCCCCAGGTCGGACGGGAGCAGCGCCGCCGTCCAGGCGTCCCGCCGCACCCCCTTGTTGAGCAGCCCGGACCGCTGCTCGCCCTCCAGCCGGAATCCGGCCCGCAGGGCGACCGCCCGGGAGGCCGCGTTGCCGATCTCGGCGCGCCACTCCAGCCGGTCCGCCCCGAGCGCGGTGAACGCCCAGCGGGCGGAGCCGAGTACGGCCTCGGTGACGTACCCGCGGTTGCGGTGTTCCCGGGAGGACCAGTAGCCGACCTCGTACGTCCCCGGGCGGCTGCGGCGGTCGACGGAGAGCGCGCCGACGAGCGTGCCGCTCTCCGGCAGCACCAGGGCGAAGCTGTAGGCGGAGTCGTCCCGCCATCCCGCCGGGGCGAGCTGGGCGATGAACAGTTCCGCGTCGGTGAGCCGGTACGGGGAGGGGATCACCGTCCAGCGCTGGATGTCCGGATCCTGACAGGCCGCGTGCACCTTGTAGGTGTCCTGCGGACCGAACGGCCGCAGGAGAAGGCGTCGCGTGGTGAGAGTGGTCGGCTCCATACAGTGATTCTCATGAGCCGGGAGCCGCGATGCGAGCACTTTTGGGGCTTCCCGGCACCTTCCGTGCCTCTCGGCCGTTGTCCCGGGAGGGTGCGGCGAGGTCCACGCGACGGCAGCCCTCCCGACGCGGTGGTGTCCTCGCTTACGATGGCCGTTGCGGTGGGGCCCACCTGCCGTGCCCGCGCCAGAGTCCATCACACGACCCAGTGCCAGGCCCGACCGGCAAGGAGACCAGCCTCAGTGTCCGTCTTCAACAAGCTCATGCGTGCAGGCGAAGGCAAGATCCTGCGCAAACTGCACCGCATCGCGGACCAGGTCAGCTCCATCGAAGAGGACTTCGTCACCCTCTCCGACGCCGAGCTGCGGGCGCTCACCGACGAGTACAAGGAACGGTACGCGGACGGCGAGAGCCTGGACGACCTGCTCCCCGAGGCGTTCGCCACGATTCGCGAGGCCGCCAAGCGCGTTCTCGGACAGCGCCACTACGACGTACAGATCATGGGCGGAGCCGCCCTGCACCTCGGCTATGTGGCCGAGATGAAGACCGGTGAGGGCAAGACCCTCGTCGGCACCCTGCCCGCGTATCTCAACGCGCTCTCCGGCAAGGGCGTGCACCTGATCACGGTCAACGACTACCTGGCCCAGCGCGACTCCGAGCTGATGGGCCGGGTCCACAAGTTCCTGGGCCTCTCCGTCGGCTGCATCGTCGCCAACATGACCCCGGCCCAGCGCCGTGAGCAGTACGCCTGCGACATCACGTACGGCACGAACAACGAGTTCGGTTTCGACTACCTCCGCGACAACATGGCGTGGTCCAAGGACGAGCTCGTCCAGCGCGGCCACAACTTCGCCGTGGTCGACGAGGTCGACTCGATCCTCGTCGACGAGGCCCGTACGCCGCTGATCATCTCCGGCCCGGCCGACCAGGCCACCAAGTGGTACGGCGACTTCGCCAAGCTGGTCACGCGCCTCACCAAGGGCGAGGCGGGCAACCAGCTCAAGGGCATCGAGGAGACCGGCGACTACGAGGTCGACGAGAAGAAGCGGACCGTGGCCATCCACGAGTCCGGCGTCGCCAAGGTCGAGGACTGGCTCGGTATCGACAACCTCTACGAGTCGGTCAACACCCCGCTCGTCGGCTATCTGAACAACGCCATCAAGGCGAAGGAACTGTTCAAGAAGGACAAGGACTACGTCGTCATCGACGGCGAAGTCATGATCGTCGACGAGCACACCGGCCGTATCCTCGCCGGCCGCCGCTACAACGAGGGCATGCACCAGGCGATCGAGGCGAAGGAAGGGGTGGACATCAAGGACGAGAACCAGACCCTCGCCACGATCACCCTGCAGAACTTCTTCCGCCTCTACGACAAGCTCTCCGGCATGACCGGTACGGCGATGACCGAGGCCGCCGAGTTCCAGCAGATCTACAAGCTGGGCGTGGTGCCGATCCCGACCAACCGGCCGATGGTCCGGGCCGACCAGTCGGACCTGATCTACCGCACCGAGGTCGCCAAGTTCGCCGCCGTCGTCGACGACATCGCGGAGAAGCACGAGAAGGGCCAGCCGATCCTGGTCGGCACCACCTCGGTCGAGAAGTCCGAGTACCTCTCGCAGCAGCTCTCCAAGCGCGGTGTCCAGCACGAGGTCCTCAACGCCAAGCAGCACGACCGGGAGGCGACGATCGTCGCCCAGGCCGGCCGCAAGGGCGCGGTCACGGTCGCCACGAACATGGCCGGCCGAGGCACCGACATCAAGCTCGGCGGCAACCCGGACGACCTCGCCGAGGCGGAGCTGCGCCAGCGCGGCCTCGACCCGGTGGAGAACGTCGAGGAGTGGGCGGCCGCGCTGCCCGCCGCGCTGGAGGCGGCCGAGCAGGCCGTGAAGGCGGAGTTCGAAGAGGTCAAGGACCTGGGCGGGCTGTACGTCCTCGGCACGGAGCGGCACGAGTCGCGCCGGATCGACAACCAGCTGCGCGGCCGTTCCGGCCGTCAGGGCGACCCGGGCGAGTCCCGCTTCTACCTGTCGCTGGGCGACGACCTGATGCGCCTGTTCAAGGCCCAGATGGTCGAGCGCGTCATGTCGATGGCCAACGTCCCCGACGACGTCCCGATCGAGAACAAGATGGTCACCCGCGCCATCGCCTCCGCCCAGTCGCAGGTCGAGCAGCAGAACTTCGAGACGCGCAAGAACGTCCTGAAGTACGACGAGGTGCTCAACCGGCAGCGTGAGGTCATCTACGGCGAGCGCCGCCGCGTCCTGGAGGGCGAGGACCTCCAGGACCAGATCCGGCACTTCATGGACGACACGATCGACGACTACATCCGGCAGGAGACCGCCGAGGGCTTCGCCGAGGAGTGGGACCTGGACCGGCTGTGGGGCGCCTTCAAGCAGCTCTACCCGGTGAAGGTCACCGTCGAGGAGCTGGAGGAGGAGGCCGGGGACCTGGCGGGCGTCACCGCCGAGTTCATCGCCGAGGCCGTCAAGAACGACATCCACGAGCAGTACGCGGAGCGCGAGAAGACCCTCGGCTCCGACATCATGCGTGAGCTGGAGCGGCGCGTCGTCCTCTCCGTGCTGGACCGCAAGTGGCGTGAGCACCTCTACGAGATGGACTACCTCCAGGAGGGCATCGGCCTGCGGGCCATGGCGCAGAAGGACCCGCTGGTGGAGTACCAGCGCGAGGGCTTCGACATGTTCAACGCCATGATGGAGGGCATCAAGGAGGAGTCCGTCGGCTACCTGTTCAACCTGGAGGTCCAGGTCGAGCAGCAGGTCGAGGAGGTTCCGGTGCAGGACGCGGCCGAGCGCCCGTCGCTGGCCAAGGAGCCCGCCGCCCCGCAGATCCGGGCCAAGGGCCTGGAGGCGCCGCAGCGCCCCGACCGGCTGCACTTCTCCGCCCCCACGGTGGACGGCGAGGGCGGTGTCGTCGAGGGCGACTTCGCCACCGACAGCTCCGGTGCCACGCGGTCCACGGACGGCATGACGCGTGCGGAGCGCCGCAAGGCGCAGAAGAGCAGCGGTGGCGGCGGCGGTCGCCGTCGTAAGAAGTAACCGCAGCGGTACGACAGCGGCAGGGGCCGGACACCTCGGGGTGTCCGGCCCCTGCCGTCGTACGAGCGTCACCGCGGCCCCGGGCCGGAGGGGACCAGGGGTTCGCCGCCCAGCTCCACGGCGGCGCAGCGCCAGCGCTGGTCGGCGCCCTGTTCCAGCCGGAAGGCCATGGCCTGGACCCGGTCTCCCGCCGTGATGCTGGCGAACGCCTCGACCACCCCGGTGGCGGGCTGGGCGCCGTGGCAGTGGCGCAGGACCGGGCGGCTGCCCCGGGTGGCCCCGAGCGGGAGGCCGGGGGCCAGTTCGGCGAGCTGGTCGTAGGCCTCCCCGATGGTGTGGCCGAGCATCCAGTGCACCGGGCGCTGGCCGCTGAGGACCGCGAGCAGCCGTTCCGCGAACCACTGGTGGGGCCGGGGCGGGCGGTGCGGCTGGAGCCGCCGGGACCGCTGGGGTGGTACGGACTGGGGCCTGCGCCGGTCGTGCCGGCCGGCGGGCCGGGTGTTGTTCGTGCTCATGCTCATCGCCCCCGTGACGTGAACCGGGCCCGGTTGATACCGGGCGGTAACTTGTGCTGGGGATCTTCTACGGGGGCGGTCGGCAACACCGCAAGGGGCTCCCGCGCCCGGTCGGGGGCCCGGCGGGATTCACCTATCCGGGGCATGGCCCTTGCGCCGCAAGGGCCGGAGCGGGGGTGACGGGCCTCCGTGCGTGGACGGGTGCCCCCGGTTGCCGAAACCCGAAAGGGGGCTCCCCACGTATCCTGAACGCGTCTCCGACTACGAAAGCGGCCTGCCATGCGCGTGTACGTCCCCCTGACGCTCTCCGGTCTCGCAGCGGCACACGCGGTCGGCGAGGTCGGCCCGGGGCCGCTGACGGCCTACGCGGTCACGCCCGGGCTGCGCGAGTGGTACGTCTCCGACGACATCGAGGAGCTGGAGTACGCCGCGCTCAGCCGGGCCGCCGCCGCCTCGCTCCGCCTGATCGCCGGGGACCCGGACGCGGCCCGGCGCCGGATCGTCGTCGCCGTCGACGTGTCCGACGGGGCCGCCACTGCCGACCCCGACCAGGCGCTGAGCGCCGCCTCGCTCGGTGAGGTGCGCCTCGCCGCCGCGCTGCCGCTGACCAGGGCGGCGGCGGTGCACGTGGACGCCGACGAGGCCGAGAAGGACGTGGCCGCGGCAGCGGCGGCCCTGGGGGCGGCGGACCTCGGGGACGACGACGCGCAGTTCACGGTGGACGGGGCGGAGGACCACGAGCTGCTCTGGTTCGGCGTCCAGGAGATTCCGCAGCTCATCGGCTGACGCCCGCGCACGGCCGGCGCTTCTGCGTTGTCAGACCCTGCGGGTACGTTTTCCGTATGACACCCGGGAAGACACGCACCCACCTGGTCTGGGACTGGAACGGCACGCTGCTCGACGACATCCATGCCGTCGTCCACGCGACGAACGCCGCCTTCGCCGAGGTGGAGCTGGCGCCGCTCACCCTGGAGCAGTACCGGGAGACGTACTGCGTGCCCATACCCCGCTTCTACGAGCGGCTCCTGGGCCGGCAGCCCACCGCGGCCGAGTGGGAGCGGATGGACGACATCTTCCACCGGTACTACGCGGAGCGCCGGGTCGGCTGCGGGCTCACCGCCGGGGCGGAAGACCTGCTCGCGCAGTGGAAGCTGGCCGGGCACAGCCAGTCGATCCTGAGCATGTTCGGGCACGAGCACCTCGTGCCGGTCGTGCGGGGGTACGGGATCGAGTCCCACTTCGTCCGGGTCGACGGGCGGACGGGCCCGTCGGGCGGGAGCAAGGCGCTCCACATGGAGCGGCACTTCGAGGCGCTGGCCCGGGCGGGCGGGATATCCCCGGAGAACTCGGTGGTCATCGGAGACGCGGTGGACGACGCGGTGGCGGCGGCGCATGTGGGGGCGCGGGCGGTGCTGTACACCGGGGGCTCGCACAGCCGGAGCAGCCTGCTGGCCGCGGGGGTGCCGGTGGTGGACAGCCTGGGGGAGGCGGTTGCCCTGGCGGAGACGTTCTCCGCGTAGCGGGGGCGGTGGGGCGTGCGGGGGCGTCGTGCGGGTGCGGGGCGCTGCCCCGAGCCCGGTCCTCAAGCGCCGGACGGGCTGAAAGATGTCCTCAAACGCCGGACGGGCTGGATTCGCCGGGCGAGCTGGTTCGGTTCGGTGGGTGGGGCGGCTGGGTGCGTGGAAAGGCGTCCTCAAGCGCCGGACGGGCTGGATTCGGTCGGACGGGCCGGGGCAGCTGTGGTGAGCGGGTGTGGCTGGATGTGGTCGGGTCAGCTGGACCGGTTGGAGGAGCGCAGCACCTTCAGGAACTCCCTCATCCATCCCGGGTGGTCCGGCCATGCCCTCGACGAGACCAGGAGGCCGTCCACCACCGCCTCCGTGTCCTGGAACTCCGCGCCCGCGCTCTGCATGTCCGGTTCCAGCGCCGGGTACGCCGTGACGCGGCGGCCGCTGAGGCTGCCGGTGGCGGCGGTGATCAGCGGGCCGTGGCAGATCTGGGCGACCGGGCGGTCCGCCGAGAAGAAGGCTCCGACGATCTTGCGCAGCTCGGCGTTGTTGCGGAGGTACTCCGGGGCCCGGCCGCCGGGGATCACCAGGGCGATGTAGGCCCCGGGGTCCACCTCGGAGAAGGCCAGGTCGGCGGGGAGGGTGTAGCCGGGCTTCTCCGTGTACGTGTCGTAGCCGGGCTCGAAGTCGTGGACCACGAAGCGGAGCGTCTTGCGTTCGGGGGCCGCGATGTCGACCTCGTACCCCTCCTCCAGCAGCCGCTGGTAGGGGTAGAGCACTTCGAGGGACTCGGCGGCGTCGCCGGTGACGATGAGGATCTTCTCGGGCATGGTGCGCTCCTCGGGGTTCTCGGGACCTGCTCGCGTCCCCCGCTATCAGGTTGCCCCCGTTCCGTACATTCGCCAAGGCGATGCACCGCACTGTCCGAAGTGTCAAAGTTCGATGTCTTCTTTTGTACACATGCGGCTCATGACGGGGTGGGGTGAAGGGGCGATAGCCTGGTGCCGTGATCAGCGCGATACGCCTCGGGGGCAGCGAAGCCCCCGGCCGCCGCCCGGAGTGCCACCGCACCCGGGCGATCCGCGATCTCCCGACCCCGGACCGGCCGCCACGAACGGCCCATGCGGTCCCGGGTGACTCTCGAAGCGGCATAGCGTCGACCCCGGCCGGACATCCCGTGTCGCGGCGGTACGCCGCTTTTCTCACCTACGTCACGCAACGGCGCGCGACAGGAGCCAGAGGACATGCAGACCAAGCTGGACGAAGCCAAGGCCGAGCTGCTCGCACGGGCTGCTCAGGTAGCTGACAACGCCTCGGGCGGTGGTGTCGGTGGCCCGGGCGGTACCCCCCGGGTGCGGGTCGCCGCCGCCGGGGCCGACGAGGACGCCCGTCCGGGTCAGGACGCGGCGCTCGCCTACCTTCGGCGCTACTACCTGCATACGGCTCCCGAGGACCTCAGCGGCCGGGACCCGGACGACATCTACGGCGCCGCCGCCTCGCACTACCGGCTGGCCGAGAACCGTCCGCAGGGCACCGCCAACGTCCGCGTGCACACGCCGACCGTCGAGGAGAACGGCTGGACCTGCAGCCATTCGATCGTCGAGGTCGTCACCGACGACATGCCGTTCCTGGTCGACTCCGTCACCAACGAGCTGTCCCGGCAGGGCCGCGGCATCCATGTCGTGATCCACCCGCAGGTCACCGTCCGCCGCGACGTGACCGGCAAGCTCATCGAGGTCCTCTCCGGCGGCCCCGGCATCCCGAAGGCCTTCAAGGCCGGCCGGAGCACCAAGGCCGAGCTGCCGCACGACGCGCTCGTCGAGTCCTGGATCCACGTCGAGATCGACCGCGAGACCGACCGCGCCGACCTCCAGCAGATCACCACCGACCTGCGCCGCGTCCTGTCCGACGTACGGGAGGCCGTCGAGGACTGGGGGAAGATGCGCGACGCCGCCCTCCGGATCGCCGACGACCTGCCCGGCGAACCGCTCGACGACCTCGCCGACGAGGAGGTCGAGGAGGCCCGCGAGCTGCTGCGCTGGCTCGCCGCCGACCACTTCACCTTCCTCGGCTACCGCGAGTACGAGCTGAAGGACAGCGACGCCCTGGCCGCCGTTCCCGGCACCGGCCTCGGCATCCTCCGCTCCGACCCGCACCACAGCGTGGACGAGGACCACCCGGTCAGCCCGTCCTTCGACCGGCTCCCCGCCGACGCCCGCGCCAAGGCCCGCGAGCACAAGCTCCTGGTCCTGACCAAGGCCAACAGCCGGGCCACCGTGCACCGCCCCAGCTACCTCGACTACGTCGGCGTGAAGAAGTTCGACGCCAAGGGCAACGTCATCGGTGAGCGCCGCTTCCTCGGCCTCTTCTCCTCCGCCGCCTACACCGAGTCCGTGCGCCGGGTGCCCGTCATCCGCCGCAAGGTCGCCGAAGTGGTGGAGGGCGCGGGCTTCTCGTACAACAGCCACGACGGCCGCGACCTGCTCCAGATCCTGGAGACCTACCCGCGCGACGAGCTCTTCCAGACCCCCGTCGACCAGCTCCGCGCCGTCGTCACCTCCGTGCTCTACCTCCAGGAGCGCCGTCGGCTCCGGCTCTACCTGCGCCAGGACGAGTACGGGCGCTACTACTCCGCGATCGTCTACCTCCCGCGCGACCGGTACACCACCGGCGTACGCCTGCGGCTGATCGACATCCTCAAGGAGGAACTGGGCGGCACCAGCGTCGACTTCACCGCCTGGAACACCGAATCGATCCTCTCCCGGCTGCACTTCGTCATCCGGGTCCCCCCGGGCACCGAGCTGCCGCACCTCACGGACGCCGACGCCGACCGCATCGAGGCCCGCCTCGTCGAGGCCGCCCGCTCCTGGGCCGACGGCTTCGGAGAGGCGCTCAACGCCGAGCTGGGCGAGGAGCGCGCCGCCGAACTCACCCGCCTGTACGGCCACTCCTTCCCCGAGGGCTACAAGGCCGACCACTCGCCGCGCGCCGCCGTGGCCGACCTGGTCCACCTGGAGACCCTCAAGGAGGGCCACAAGGACTTCGCCCTCAGCCTGTACGAGCCGGTCGGCGCGGGCCCCGGCGAGCGCCGCTTCAAGATCTACCGGACCGGCGAGCAGGTCTCCCTCTCCGCCGTCCTCCCGGCCCTCCAGCAGCTCGGCGTCGAGGTCGTCGACGAGCGCCCGTACGAGCTGCGCTGCGCCGACCGCACGCACGCCTGGATCTACGACTTCGGGCTGCGCATGCCGCAGGCCGGCGGCGTCGGCGGCCACCTCGCCGACGACGCCCGCGACCGCTTCCAGGAGGCGTTCGCCGCAGTCTGGAAGGGCGAGGCGGAGAACGACGGCTTCAACGCGCTGGTGCTGGGCGCCGGGCTGAACTGGCGTCAGGCCATGGTGCTGCGCGCCTACGCGAAGTACCTGCGGCAGGCCGGTTCGACCTTCAGCCAGGACTACATGGAGTCCACGCTCCGCAACAACGTCCACACCACCCGGCTGCTCGTCTCGCTCTTCGAGGCCCGGATGTCGCCCGGCCGCCAGCGCGCGGGCACCGAGCTGACCGACGGGCTCCTGGAGGAGCTGGACGGGGCCCTGGACCAGGTCGCCTCGCTCGACGAGGACCGGATCCTGCGCTCCTTCCTCACCGTCATCAAGGCGACCCTGCGCACCAACTTCTTCCAGAAGACGGACGCCGGTGAGCCGCACGCGTACGTCTCCATGAAGTTCGACCCGCAGGCCATCCCGGACCTGCCCGCGCCCCGCCCGGCGTACGAGATCTGGGTCTACTCGCCCCGCGTGGAGGGCGTCCACCTGCGCTTCGGCAAGGTCGCCCGCGGTGGTCTGCGCTGGTCGGACCGGCGGGAGGACTTCCGTACGGAGGTGCTCGGCCTGGTCAAGGCGCAGATGGTGAAGAACACCGTCATCGTGCCCGTCGGCGCCAAGGGCGGTTTCGTCGCCAAGCAGCTCCCGGACCCGTCCGTGGACCGGGACGCCTGGTTCGCGGAGGGCATCGCCGCCTACCGCACCTTCATCTCGGCGCTCCTCGACATCACCGACAACATGGTGGCCGGCGAGGTCGTGCCGCCCGCCGACGTCGTCCGCCACGACGAGGACGACACCTACCTCGTCGTCGCCGCCGACAAGGGCACCGCGAGCTTCTCCGACATCGCCAACGAGGTCGCCGTCGCCTACGGCTTCTGGCTCGGTGACGCGTTCGCCTCCGGCGGCTCGGCCGGCTACGACCACAAGGGCATGGGCATCACCGCCCGGGGCGCCTGGGAGTCCGTCAAGCGGCACTTCCGGGAGCTGGGCCACGACACCCAGACCCAGGACTTCACCGTCGTCGGCGTCGGGGACATGTCCGGCGACGTGTTCGGCAACGGCATGCTGCTCTCCGAGCACATCCGCCTGGTCGCCGCGTTCGACCACCGGCACATCTTCATCGACCCGGCCCCGGACGCGGCCACCTCGTACGCCGAGCGCCGCCGCATCTTCGAGCTGCCCCGCAGCTCCTGGGCCGACTACAGCACCGACCTGCTCTCGGCGGGCGGTGGCATCCACCCGCGCAGCGCCAAGTCGATCCCGCTGAACAACCACGTCCGCGAGGCGCTCGGCATCGACGCGTCGGTCAGCAAGATGACGCCCGCCGAGCTGATGCAGGCCATCCTCAAGGCCCCCGTCGACCTGCTGTGGAACGGCGGCATCGGCACGTACATCAAGGCCGTCTCCGAGTCGAACGCCGACGTCGGTGACAAGGCCAACGACGCGATCCGCGTCAACGGCGAGGAGCTGCGGGCCAAGGTCGTCGGCGAGGGCGGCAACCTGGGCGCCACCCAGCTCGGCCGGATCGAGTTCGCCCGCAGCGGCGGCCGGATCAACACCGACGCGATCGACAACAGCGCCGGGGTGGACACCTCCGACCACGAGGTGAACATCAAGATCCTGCTCAACGGGCTGGTCCGGGACGGCGACATGACCGTCAAGCAGCGCAACAAGCTGCTGGCCGACATGACCGACGAGGTGGGCGCGCTCGTCCTCCGCAACAACTACGCGCAGAACGTCGCCCTCGCCAACGCCTCCGCCCAGGCCCCCTCCCTCCTCCACGCCCAGCAGCGCTTCATGCGCCGCCTGGAGCGGGACGGGGCACTGGACCGGGAGCTGGAGTTCCTGCCCGCCGACCGGCACATCCGCGAGCTGCTGAACAACGACAGCGGGCTCACCCAGCCCGAGCTGGCCGTCCTGCTCGCCTACACCAAGATCACGACGGCGGACGAGCTGATCTCCACCGTCCTCCCCGACGACCCGCACCTCCAGAAGCTCGTGCACGCCTACTTCCCGAGCGAGCTGCGCGAGCGGTTCCCCGAGGCGGTCGACGGGCACGCGCTGCGCCGCGAGATCATCACGACGGTGCTGGTCAACGACACGGTGAACACCGCCGGTTCGACCTTCCTGCACCGGCTGCGGGAGGAGACCGGGGCGTCGATCGAGGAGATCGTACGGGCCCAGTTCACGGCCCGGGAGATCTTCGGTCTCGCCCAGGTGTGGGACGCGGTCGAGGCCCTGGACAACCAGGTCTCCGCCGATGTCCAGACCCGGATCCGGCTGCACTCCCGCCGCCTGGTCGAGCGCGGTTCGCGCTGGCTGCTGGGCAACCGGCCGCAGCCCGTCGCCATCGCGGAGACCATCGAGGGGTTCCGGGACGGGGTCGAGCAGGTCTGGAACGAGCTGCCGAAGCTGCTGCGCGGCGCCGACCTGGACTGGTACCACTCGATCCTGGACGAGCTGACCGCCGCCGGGGTGCCGAGCGAGCTGGCGGTCCGGGTGGCCGGCTTCTCCTCCGCCTTCCCGGCGCTGGACATCGTCGCCATCGCGGACCGCACGGGCAAGGACCCGCTGGAGGTCGCCGAGGTCTACTACGACCTGGCGGACCGGCTGCGGATCACCCAGCTCATGGACCGGATCATCGAGCTGCCGCGGGCCGACCGCTGGCAGTCCATGGCCCGCGCCTCGATCCGCGAGGACCTGTACGCGGCGCACGCGGCGCTCACGGGTGACGTGCTGAGCGTGGGGAACGGCACCTCCACCCCGGAGGAGCGGTTCCGGGCGTGGGAGGAGAAGAACGCGGCGATCCTGGCGCGGTCGCGCTCCACGCTGGAGGAGATCCAGGGGTCGGACGCGTTCGACCTGGCGAACCTGTCGGTGGCCATGCGGACGATGCGGACGTTGCTGCGCACGCACGCGTAGGCGTCGCCGTACGGGGGGAGAGGGGGCCGGTGCCGTCGGTGGCGCCGGCCCCCTCGGCGTGGGGCCCGTCCTCGAACGCCGCACGGGCCGGACGCGTGGAGCCGGACGGGCTGGACGCGTGGAGGCTATTTGCGCTTGGTGAACGCCTCGTACTCCGCCACCACGTCCTTCGCCGGGCCGTCCATCCTCAGCGTTCCCGCCTCCAGCCACAGGGCCCGGTCGCAGGTCTCGGTGATGGAGCTGTTGCTGTGGCTGACCAGGAAGACCGTGCCCGCCTCGGCGCGCAGCTCCTGGATGCGGTCCTTGCTGCGGCGCTGGAACTTCGCGTCGCCCGTGGAGAGCGCTTCGTCGATCAGGAGCACGTCGTGGCTCTTGGCCGCCGCGATGGAGAAGCGGAGGCGGGCGCCCATGCCGGAGGAGTACGTCCGCATCGGCAGCGTGATGAAGTCGCCCTTCTCGTTGATGCCGGAGAAGTCGACGATGTCGTCGTAGCGCTCGCGGATCTGCTCGCGCGTCATCCCCATCGCCAGCCCGCCCAGCACCACGTTCCGCTCGCCGGTCAGATCGCCCATCAGGGCCGCGTTCACCCCGAGCAGCGACGGCTGGCCCTGGGTGTGGACCTTGCCCCGGCTCGGCGGGAGCAGCCCCGCGATGGCCTTGAGCAGGGTCGACTTGCCCGAGCCGTTGGAGCCGATCAGGCCGATCGCCTCGCCCTTGTACGCGGCGAAGCTGACCCCTTTCACGGCGTGCACCTGGCGTGCGCCGGGGGTACGGCGGCGCGAGGCGATCCGGCTGAGCGCCGAGGTCGCGCTGCCCCGGCCCGCACGGGCGCCGTTGACCGTGTACGTGATGTGGACGTCGTCCACCACGACCGTCGGGACCCTGAGGTCGTCGGAGATGTCCCGGGGTTCGCCGGAGAGGTCCTTGGTCTCAGCCACGTCCGTACGTCTCCTCTGCCTTCCAGAAGTACACGAATCCCGCCACCCCGCACAGCAGCGCCCATCCCGCCGCTGCCGCCCACGCGTGCGCTGGCAGCTGTCCCGCGCCGTAACTGTCGATGAGCGCGAACCGCATGAGGTTGATGTAG
This sequence comes from Streptomyces araujoniae, assembly GCF_050871195.1. Classification (NCBI taxonomy): domain Bacteria; kingdom Bacillati; phylum Actinomycetota; class Actinomycetes; order Kitasatosporales; family Streptomycetaceae; genus Streptomyces; species Streptomyces araujoniae. The sequence continues at coordinate 2,754,068 of NZ_CP194070.1, read as the reverse complement.
ACCGCCGCCGGGTTGTACTCCAGCGCCACCATCACCGCGTGCGGTACCCGGTCGCCCGCCAGCAGTTGCTCCAGGCTCCACATCACCCCGGACGCGTACATCCAGGTCCGCAGCACGAACGGCATGAGCTGCGCGATGTCCGGGGTCTTCGCCGTCAGCCGGGCGACCGCCATCGAGACCCCGGTGTTGAACACCGCCTGGAGCGCGAGGGCCGGGACCGCCAGCAGCCAGGACGGCCGCGGGTACTGCCCGAAGGCCAGCAGGATCAGCGTCAGCGCGCCCAGGGAGAACAGCAGCTGCTGCAACTGCTGGAGCGCCAGCGCCACCGGCAGCGAGGCCCGGGGGAAGTGCAGGGCCCGCACCAGCCCGATGTTGCCGCTGATCGCCCGGGTGCCCGCGGTGATCGAACTGCTGGTGAAGGTCCAGATGAAGACCCCGGTCACCAGGAACGGAACGAAGTCCTCCACGCCGTGCCTGGTGTTCAGCAGGACACCGAAGATGAAGTAGTAGACCGCCGCGTTCAGCAGGGGCGTCATGATCTGCCAGATCTGGCCCAGCTTCGCCTGGCTGTACTGCGCCGTCAGCTTGGCCGTGGCGAACGCCGCGATGAAGTGCCGCCGGCCCCAGAGCTGCCCGACGTACGCGGGCAGCGAGGGCCGGGCGCCGCTGACCTTCAGCCCGTGCCGCGCGGCGAGGGCCGCCAGCTCACCGGGGGCGTATGCGGGGACGCCCGGTGCGGGGGTGCTCACCGGGGGCGGCGGGGCTGCTGTCTGGCTCACCACGGACGGTCACTTTCGGTGAAGGGGCGAGGAGTGGACGGTACGGTCCCGTGGGGACGCCCTCGTTGGGACGGGACCGTATCGTCGTAACGCCGAGAGTAGGACGCTTGTACGTCGCAACGCAACCGTCCCGTCGTGGCGCACTATCATTCGGGCCATGACCACCGAACGCGGAACCCGCCGCCGCGCCCCCGCGGGCGCCGCCGTCCTGCGCGAGGACGTCACCGACGCCATCCGGGCGGCCGTCTTCGAGGAACTGGCCGCGGTGGGGTTCGCCCGGATGTCCATCGAGGGCATCGCGCGGCGCGCGGGCGTCGGCAAGACCGCCGTCTACCGCCGCTGGAAGTCCAAGCTCGCCCTCGTCCTCGACCTGGTCGCGGCCGTCGCCGCGCAGGGGATGCCCGCCCCGGCCACCGGTTCGCTCTACGGGGACGTGCGCGCCGTCCTCGAACTCGCCGCCTACGCCCTGCGCCACCCGGTCGCCTCGCAGGTGATCCCGGACCTGCTGGTGGAGGCCGCCCGCAACCCGGAGATCTCCGAGGCGATCAAGGCTGCCCTCCTCGACCAGCAGCAGGGCGTCGCCGCCGTGGTGGTGCGGGAGGCGGTGGCCCGGGGCGAGCTGCCGGAGGGGAGCGATCCGGACCGGGCCCTCGACCTGATCGTCGGACCGCTCTACTGGCGGCTCGTCGTGGTCCGGGGCGAGCTGCCGAAGGGGTACCTGGACGATCTGGCGGCCTCGGCGGTCGCGGCGCTGCGGAGCGGTGACCCGGGCGGGGGGTGAGCCGGAAAGGGTGATCCGGAAGGGGGTGATCCGGCCGGGGGACGGGGCGGCGCCCTCGGGGTGTTACCTGCCGGGTGGCGCGCCGGCGCCGTCCCGCCGGGGGCCGAGCCGGTGCTGATGCCGCCGGGGGCCGCCCCGGTCGAGCGGGGCGCTCAGCCCCGCCCGCGCGGTCGCCGCTCCCGTACGTACCCGGATCTCACCGCTCCGGTACGCGTGCCAGGACCTCTCCCGTGCGCGGGCTGTACGCCAGCACCGACGCGTCCCCCGGCAGCTTCTGGAACCGGGTCAGCAGCACCCACCGCACCCCGTACCGCCCGGTGATCCGGTCCCGTTCCTCCTGCGGGGTCGCCGCCTTCAGGTACTCCGCCACCGCCCGGCCCCGGGCCCGCCGTTCCGCCGCCGGGAGGCCCGCGTCCGGCAGCCCCTCCGCGAGGACGTACGCCCCGTGCCCGGCCAGCGCGTACATCGCCGGGCGGCTGTCCGTCAGCACCACCTCACCGGGCGGGATGTGCGCGGTGGCCCAGGTGTACGGCTCCCCGGTCACCGGGGCACCGCCGGTCGCCGGGCGGCTCGTGGCCCCGGCCGACGACGGCGCCCGCTCGGCGGTGAGCCCGTTGTAGTACGGCCACACCGCCGCCACGGCCGCCGCACAGAGCGCGGCCAGCGCCCACCGCCGTACCGTCGGCCTGATCCGGGTCCGCTGCACCACCGCGATCAGCGCGACCACGCCCAGCGCCGCCCCCAACGCCGTCGGCGGATGCACCAGCAGGACGAGCCCGAGCAGCGCCCCGATCCCGGCCGCCTCCGCCCAGCGGGGGCACCGCCCCGGCAGCCGTCCGGAGACCGGGCGGGGGACCCGGGTGACCGCGCGCCCGGTCCACGCCCACAGATGCAGGGTGAGCGCCACCGCGAACGTGCTCGGCGCGCTCCACCGTCCCGGGTCCGCCCAGTGGATCAGGGCCAGCGGGATCAGGGCGAGGACCGGCACCCAGCGGTTCGGGGTCAGCACGCGGGCCAGCCGGCCGATCCCGGTGAGCAGCAGCGCCAGGTTCACCGCCGCCGACAGCGCCAGCACGGTCTGCCCGGAGAGCCCGCTCGCCCGGGCGCCCAGCCCCTGGAGCACGGCGTACGGGGAGTAGTGCGCGCTGGCCACGGCGGGCAGGTCCGTCATCGGGAACGTCGGGTGCAGCAGGTCGGCCCGCAGCCGTTCGGCGACGGCCGCGTTCAGCCCGGCCTCGCAGCACATGGGCACCTGCCAGGCCGCCGCCGAGAGCACGGCCCACAGCAGACCGGCCAGCAGGACGTAGGGCGAGGGCAGCCACCGGGGCGCCGCGACGTACTGGTCGACGCCGTCGGCCCCCGCGCGCGAGGGCGACGAGGGAGGGGCGTCGGACGGGGCTGGGGTGGCGGAAGAGGGGAGGGACACAGGACATGGGTTCCGTGTCCTGGGCCGTCCCTCCCGGCCGCCACTCTTCCGGGGGAAGCGCGGGAGGGGCCTGAGCGGGGGCGCGGCGGTTCTTCCGGAGAGCGGGGGTGGCGGAGCGGCCGGGTGGAGTGGCAGTGGGGAGCGGCCGGGGAGATCGATACGGGGCGTTGGTCCGACCGCCGCCCCGAGGTGGCGGGGGACCGGGGGCGGGCGTAGGCAGTGCCGATAGGAAGGCGCCCGCGCCGAACCGGGCGCTGCTGCGTTGGCCGGAGTTCCGCCGCGCTGGCACGAGCGCCGCCGTGTCGGCCTGAGCCCCGCCGTGTCGGCCGGAGTTCCGCCGCGCTGGCCCGCGCCCTACTGCTCCGCCCCGAGCGCCGCCGCGTCGGGCCGAGCGCCACCGTGTCGCCCCGAGCACCGCCGCGCTGGCCCGCGCCCTACTGCTCCGCCCCGAGCGCCGCCGCGTCGGGCCGAGCGCCACCGTGTCGCCCCGAGCACCGCCGCGCTGGCCCGCGCCCTACTGCTCCGCCCCGAGCGCCGCCGCGTCGGGCCGAGCGCCACCGTGTCGGGCCGAGCGCCGCCGTGTCGCCCCGAGCGCCACCGCGCTGGCCCGCGCCCTACCGCTCCGCCCGAGCTCCACCGCGTCGGCCCGGGCCTCACCTCGCCGACCGGAGAGCCACCTCGCCGACCCCGCGCCCGGAGGGGCAGGTCAGCGGCGGGGACAGCGGCAGCGGGCGGCCGTTCGTCCCACTTGGGCGAAGCCGAGGATGAGCCGGGGAGGAGCCGCCGCACCACCCGCTCGGCCGCGTCCCCGTCGTCCTCCGGACCGGGGTGCCGAGCGGGTGACGCACGCGGCGAAGCGGCCCGGTTCCGGGGAACCGGGCCGCTTCGGGCGGTCGTGCCCTGTCGGGCGGCCGGGGCGCGGCGGACGACCGGGCTGCCGCGACCCCCGTACGGCTGCACACGCCGCCCCACGGAGGCCCGCGCGCAGCCGTACCCAGTCCCGGTGGTCCCGGGAGTCCCGGTCAACGGACCGCACTAAGACGTCACTTGACCGCCCCCGCCATCACGCCCGACACGAACTGCCGCTGGAAGGCGAAGAACACCGCCAGCGGGATCACCATCGACACGAACGCGCCCGGCGCCAGCACGTCGATGTTGTTGCCGAACTGCCGCACCTGCTGCTGGAGCGCCACGGTGATCGGCGGTGAGTCGGAGCCCGCGAAGATCAGCGCCACCAGCATGTCGTTCCACACCCACAGGAACTGGAAGATCCCGAGCGAGGCGATCGCCGGACCGCCCAGCGGCATCACGACCCGGGTGAAGAGGCGGATCTCGCCCGCCCCGTCGAGCCGCGCAGCCTCCAGCAGTTCGCGGGGGATCTCCGCGAAGAAGTTCCGCAGCAGGAAGATCGCGAAGGGCAGCCCGAAGGCCGTGTGGAACAGGACCACCCCGAGCGTCGTCTCGAAGATCCCTATGGTGCCGAAGAGTTCGGAGACGGGGATCAGCGCGACCTGTACGGGGACCACCAACAGGCCCACGACCAGCAGGAACCACCAGTCGCGGCCGGGGAAGTCCAGCCAGGCGAAGGCGTATCCGGCGAGCGATCCGATCACCACCACCAGGACGGTGGACGGCACGGTGATCATGATGGTGTTGAGGAGCGATCCGGTGATCGTCGAATTGTCGAGCAGACGCTGGTAGTTGGAGAAGGTCAGCTCGGACGGTGCCGTGAAGACCTGCCACCAGCCGGTGGCGGCGATCTTCTCCGGCCCGCGGAGCGAGGAGAGGAACAGCCCGATCGTCGGCATGATCCAGAACAGGGCGACCAGGACCAGGAAGACCCGCATCACCCCGCCGCCGGTCCGGGCGGCGATCCGGGCGCCGAGGGACCGCGTGGCCCGGGATCGGGCGGCGGGCGCCTCGGTCGTTCCGGGTGCTCCGCGCGTTCCGGGAGCCCCGGGTGTTCCGGGTGTTCCGGGCGCGTCGGGCGCGTCGGGCGTGGCGGTCATCGCTGCCTCTCCTTCCGTATCCGCCGGATGTTGAACAGCATCACCGGCAGCACCAGAAGCAGCAGAAGCACCGCGATGGCGCTGCCGATGCCCAGGTCGGCGTCCGTGCCGAAGGAGGACCGGTACAGCTGGAGGGCCAGGACGTTCGCGTCGTCCTGGGTGGAACCCGGCGCGATGATGAAGACCAGGTCGAAGACCTTCAGCACGTTGATCATCAGCGTCACCAGCACCACCGCCAGTACGGGCGCCAGCATCGGCACGGTGATCCGGCGGAACACCTGCCACTCGTTGGCGCCGTCCACCCGGGCCGCCTCCAGGAGTTCACGCGGCAGCCCGGCCAGGCCGGCCGCGATCAGCACCATCGCGAACCCGGCCCACATCCACACGTAACTCCCGATGATCCCGGGCGTGACGAGCGTCGGGCCGAGCCAGTCGACCCCGTTGTACGGCTCGCGGAAGTTCTCGGCGGGCAGCCGCAGTTGGGCCCCGTCCGCCGACGCGGGCAGGGTGAACACCCCGTCGGCCCCGGCGGTCGCGGTGGCGACGACCCTGCCGTCCCGGACCGCCTCCACCTTCAGCCCCTTCAGCCCCAGCTCCTCCGGGTCGACGACGTTCGGCTTCCCGCCGCCGCCCCGGGTGAAGTCCAGCCAGGCCGTCCCGGTGATCGCGTCCCCGTCCGCCACCGGGTCCGCCTTCGCCGGAAGGGCGTCGGAGGGCATCTTGGCAGGGGCCACGCCCACCAGCGGCACCTGGACCGGCGCCCCGGCCCGTACCGGCTCCTTGGAGACGTACGATCCGCCCTCGCCCTTCTCCAGTGGATGGACGGGCAGCGGCCGTGCCTTGGGGAAGCCCGCCGACTCGCTGAACATGTCGTGCACGCTCACCACGACGGCGTTGGCCACCCCGCGCTCGGGCGCCTGGTCGTAGACGAGCCGGAAGATGATGCCCGCCGCCAGCATCGAGATCGCCATCGGCATGAAGACGATCAGCTTGAACGCCGTGCCCCAGCGGATGCGTTCGGTCAGCACCGCGAAGATCAGGCCCAGCGCGGTGGCGACGGTCGGGGCGAAGACCACCCAGATCGCGTTGTTCTTCACCGCGGTCAGAATCGTCTCGTCGGTGAAGAGCGCCTTGTAGTTGTCGATCCCGGCGAAGCCCGTACCGGCCTGGTCGAAGAACGACCGGTAGACCGAGTAGCCGATCGGGTAGACCACCAGCGCGCCGAGCAGCACCAGCGCGGGGAGCAGGAACGCGGCCGCGATGACCTTGCGGGTCCCGGTCACGCTCCTGGTCCCGGGCTTCGGGGACGGGCGCCGGTCCGTGGAGGCGGAGGGCGCCGCGCCGGCGCCCTCCGCGTTCGTCGTCGCCACCGCGTCAGCTCTTGTACGCCTTGGCGGCCTCGGACTCCAGTTTCTCCTGGGCCCCGGCGATGTCCTTCGGGTTCTTCAGGAAGTCCTGGAGGATCTTCCACTGGCCCTTCCCGGGCGTCCCGCCGAACGACTGCGGGGCCTGGTCGGACATGTCGAAGCGGACGTCGTCCCCGGCCGCGACGAGCGCCTCGGCCATCGTGCGCTGCACGTCGTTGGGGTACGCGGCCGAGTCCAGGTTCTTGTTCGGCGAGATGAACCCGCCGGCCTCCGCCCAGATCTTCGCCGCGTCCGCCGAGGCCAGCCAGGTCAGCAGCGCCTGGGCGCCCTTGCTGTCCTTCAGCGCCACGGCCGCGTCGCCGCCGGTCACCACGGGGGAGTCCGCGCCGACCGCCGGGAACGGGAAGACCTTCGCGTCCGTGCCGATCTTCGCCTCGGTCTGCGCGATGTTGATGGAGACGAAGTCGCCCTCGAAGACCATGGCGCCCTTGGGCTGGTCGCCCCCGGTGAACGTCTGGGTCACCGAGGCCGGGAACTCCGTCTGGAGTGCACCGTCCGCGCCGCCCGCGATCAGCTCCGGCTTGCCGAACAGCTCGGCCAGCGTGGTCAGCGCGTCCTTGACCGACGGGTCGGTCCACGGGATCTCGTGCCGGGCCAGCTGGTCGTACTTCTCCGGGCCCGCCTGGGAGAGGTAGACGTTCTCGAACCAGTCGGTGAGCGTCCAGCCGTCGGCGCCCGCGACGGAGACCGGGGTGACCCCGGAGGCGGATATCGTCTCCGCGGTGGTGATGAAGTCCTTCCAGGTCTTCGGCTCACTGGCGCCCGCGTTGTCGAAGGCCGCCGCGTTGTACCAGATCAGGGACTTGTTGGCGGCCTTGAAGTAGACCGCGTACTGGGTGCCGTCGACCGCCCCGAGGTCCTGCCAGACCTTGGCGTAGTTCTTGGTCAGCTGGGCCTTGGCCTCCTCGCCGACCGGCTTGGCCCACTTCCTGGCCACGGCCTGCTGGATGGCGCCCACCTGCGGGATCATCGCGATGTCCGGGGGCTCGCCGCCCGCGATCTTCGTACCGAGGAAGTTGACGATCGGGTCCTGGGCCGGGACGAAGCTGACCTTCGCCCCCGTGCGCTTCTCGAACTCGCCCAGCACCTTGGTGAAGTTGGCCTGCTCGGGCCCTGTCCAGACCGCGGCGACGGAGATGTTCTCGCCGTCCAGCTTCGGCAGGGTGACGGTGGGGGCGCTGTCCGTGCCCTTGTCCGTCCCGCCGTCCGACTTCTTCGTATCGCCGCCGTCCCCACAGCCCGTCAGCGCCAGCGCGCCGACCGCCGTGAAGACGAGGGCCGCCCTGCGCAGGGAAAGGGTTGTCCGCATCACTGTCCCGTCTCTTCCGTACGCGCCCGACCACGCTGTCGTCGCCCCGGGCCCGCGCCGTCCGTGCGCACAGTCCTACGCCCGGCGCACGGGCCCCGCAATACCGCCGGAGGGCCCAACGCGAAGATCGTGATGGCCTCGTGACGTCACGTCAGCAAATGCCGGAGGATGTGGCGGAATGAGGTGAGGAAGGGGCGGGCAGGGGCAGGAGTGGCAGCTTGAGAGCCGGGCCGGGAGGGTGCGTGGCGAGGCCCGGGGCGAGTGTGATTCGCGGGGTTACTGGTTCCGTGGTGTACGGGCTTCCGGTTACGGGCTGTGGGTGTACGGGCTACGGGTGTGCGGGCTTCCGGCTATGGGTTACGGGGTGTACGGGCGCCGGGCCCCGGGCGGTCACGTCGGGAACGGGATCAGCGGGGGCAGCCGCTCGGCGTTCACCGAACGGGCCGCGCGCTCCAGGGCGCTGGCGAGCAGGGCCAGGTCCGTCGGGCCGTTGCCCAGCTCGCGGACCGGGCGGCGGGTCGGCGGATCGCCCATCCGCTCCCACTCCAGCGGCACGACGGTGGGCCGCAGCGTCGCCGTACGCGGGATGCGCCCCGTGACGCGGCCCCCCTGGAACGGGGTCACCCGGCCGTCCGGGTGGCCCAACCTGCCCCGGCCCGGGGCGGGTTCGTCCGGAGAGGGCGGCAGGACCGGCGCGTCGAGCACGATGCGCAGCCTCGCCCCCCGGGCCAGCTCGGTGTCCTCCGTGCGGTCCGGGCGCGCCGAGGTGGCCACCAGGTGCACCCCGAGCCGGCCGCCGTCCCGGGCCACGGCCTCCAGCGCCCGCACCACGGAACCGGCGGCGGGGCGGCCGGGGCTGCCGAGCCCCGGGGCGACCAGTGCGTCGAAGTCGTCGGCCAGCACCACCAGGCGCGGCAGCGGGGAGGGTCCCGGGTCCGACGCCCGGGCGGCGACCTGGCGCAGCCGCAGGGTGCCGCTGGCCGGGGAGTCCAGGTCGCCCCGGCGCTCGGCGCCGCTCGGCGGACGCTGGCCCACGACCCGCCGGGGCTCCGCCTGCTCGGCCGCCTCCGCGTGGCGGGCGTGCCAGGTGGCGAAGTCCAGCGGGCCCAGCAGTTCGGCCCGGCGCTTCAGCTCGCCGCCCAGGGCCTGCGCGAACTCCCGCATCCGGACCGGGTCGGAGGCGACGAGGTGGGTGAAGACGTGCGGCAGCTCCGTACAGGGGAGCAGCCCCTCGCCCCGCTCCTCGGGCTTCCCGCCCGCACCGTCGACCAGCAGGATGCCCAGCCGGTCGGGCCGGGCGGAGGCGGCGAGCGAGGCCGCGACGGCCCGCAGCAGCTCGGTGCGCCCGCTGCCCGCGGGGCCCTCGATGAGCAGGTGCGGCCCCTCGTCGGCGAGATCGACGCTGAGGGGTCCCCGGGGCCCGGCACCGAGCACGAGCACGGGCCGCCCGGAGTCACCCGCCTGCGGCACGGGCCCCGGAGCCTCCCCGCCCTGCGGGCCGCCCCGGGGCGTGCGGCTGGAGTCGCGCCCATCGGCACCCGGGTAGGGCGTGCGCTCCGGGTCCCGGCTGTGGCCGCCCGGATACGGGGTGCGGCTGGGGTCCCTGGCGTCGGCGCCCGGGTACGGGGTGCGGCTGGAGTCCCTGCCCTCCGTGCCCGGGGAGGACGTGCGGGCCGAATCGCGGCTGTCCGCCCCCGGGTACGGCGTCCGGCCGGAACCCCGGGGCTCGGAGGCCGGGTACGGGGTGTGCCCGTAGTCCAGGTCGTCCGTGTCCGGGTACAGCGTGCGGCTGGAGTCCCGGCTGCCGGCCCCGGGGTACGGGGTGCGGCCGGGGTCCCTTGCGTCCGCGCCCGGGTACGGCGTACGACCGGAGCCGCGGCTGTCCGTCCCGGGGTACGGCGTGCGCCCCGCACTCCGGCTCTCCGTACCCGGATACGGCGTGCGGCCGGAGTCCTGACGTGCGGCCGGGGGGTACGGCGTACGGCTGGAGTCCCGGGCGTCCGGCCCCGGGTACGAGGTCCGGCCGGTGTCGCGGTCGCCTGCCGCCGGGTACGGCGTACGGCCCGTATCGGGGTCACCCGGATACCGAGTGCGGCCGGTGTCCCGGTCGCCCGCCCCCGGATGCGGCGTACGCCCCGAAGCCGGGTCACCCGGGTACGCGGTGCGCCCCGAGCCCCGGTCCTCCGCGCCCGGGTACGGCGTACGGCCTGTGCCGGGGTCGGCCGGGTACGGGATGCGTCCCGACGCCGGGGTGTCCGGGGAGCGGCGGGGCTCGGCTGCCGTGCGCTGGGGGCCCACGCGGGGGCCGGCGCTCAGGGTGCGGCCCGAGCCGGGGGTCTCCAGGTCCGCCCGGGAGGGGGCGGTGGCGGGGCGGGGTACGGAGGCGCCCGGCTGGTCGTCCGCCGTGGAGGCCCAGCGGGCCATGAGGGAGGCCGGGGTGGCGCGGGCCAGGCCCAGCTCGTCCAGCAGCCGGGCCGAGGGCGGCAGGGCGGCCGTCGTCGGGCGGCCCGCCAGTGCGGCCGAGCCCTCGTCGCGCAGGGGTGCCAGCGCCCGCCCGAACCGCTCGGCCCAGGCCGCCGACACCGCGTCCACCGCCGCCACCGTGCCGTGGCCCGCCGCCTGGCCGCCCGCCGTGCGCAGCAGCCGCAGCGCCGTCGCCACATCGCCGCTCAGCATCGCGACCGCCCCGCACTCGCGGAAGGCGATCGAGGCCCGGCAGGCGGCGTCGTACGTCGCGGCCACCGGGGAGGTGGGGGAGGCCGCAGGGGTCTCGGCCAGACAGATCAGATGGATGCCGGACGCGGCCCCCGCACCGGCCAGCCGGGCCGTCGTCTCGCGCAGCGCCGCCGTACCGGGGTCGCCGTCCAGCACGACCACCGTGTGCGGGCCCTTGTGCGCGCGGGCGGCGTCGGCCACCTCGGTGCGGTCCAGGTTCGGCCAGCCGGGGCCGAGCGGCCCCTCGTCGAGGCGGCGGACCAGCTCGGCCGTCCGGGCGTCCGCCTGCTCACGGTCGTACGCGAGGAGGAGCCGGCAGTCCTGCCCGTGCAGGGGGCGCAGATGCGGCAGCCACCCCAGCCAGGACCACTCGCGCCGCCGCTCCTCCAGGGAGCGGGAGCGGTCCGTGGAGATGAGGACGATCTCCAGGTCGAAGGGGGAGTGCAGCGCGGCGAGCTGGGCCACCGTGGCACGGGCCAGCCCCGCCAGCCGGGCGCGCGGCCCGGCGAGCCCGAGCGAACCGGCCTCCCGCAGCCCCACCGTCACCGGCACCGACGGCACACCGGCCCGGTCGGTGGTCCCGAGCCGCACCACCAGCGCCTCCGGGTGCCCGTCGTGGCGCTCCCACAGGCGGGGCCCCGGGCCCAGCGCGGTCAGCAGCACCGCCGCCGGGTCCGGCCAGGTGCCCTCGGGCGCGGACGGCACGGCGGAGAAGGGGGAGAGCGGCGATACGGGCGTGGCCAGATGGCCGGAGTCGCCACCGGCACCGAAGGAGCCCGCGGAACCGGAGGAGTCGAAGGAGCCGGAAGCCCCGGCGGCACCGGCCGGGGAAGCGGCGTACGCACCCGCCCCCGGGGCCCCCGCCGGATGGCCGTGGCCGTGGGCATCGCCGTACGCGTGTCCGTACGGCTCTCCGTACGCGTGGCCGTCCGGCGAGGCCCCTGTCTCCGGCCGTCCCGCCCGACCCGGCCGCTCCGCCCCCTGCTCGCCGCCCCTGCCACCGCCCTTGAGCCGTCGGGCCCAGGCACCTATGCCCCCACGCCGGGGCGCCTCCCCGCCTTCGGGTGCGCGCCGGGCCGGGACCGTGCCGGGGACACCGTGACCGGGGCCGGGCTCCTGGGTCTCGTACCCGTACGCCACCGGCTCCGCGCTGGACGCTCCGGAGCCGGTGGCCCCCGTCTGCCCGCCGTACGCCTGCCCCGCCCCCTCGCCGGGCCCCGCAGGCCCACCGGACCCGTCGAACCCTCCGGACCCGGACCCGGGCCCGGACCCGGACCCGGAGCCGGAGTCGGTGCCGAGGGCCGTGGACGGCCCCGGACCCCCGTGCACCGGTCCGTGCGCGGCCTGGTCCGCGCGGCTCACCCGCAGGTGGCCCTCGCCGTCCGGGGCCGTCGGCAGGGCCCCCGGGCGCGGGCCCGCCGTGAGGCGCAGGGTCGATTCACCGAGCCGCAGCAGGGCGCCGGGCGGGAAGCGGACGGGCCGGTCGCGGACCTCCGTACCGTCCAGGGACGTGCCGTTGGTCGAGCCGAGGTCCGCGACCGAGACCCGGCCGTCCTCCGCCACCGTCACCGCGCAGTGCAGCCGGGACACGTCAGGGTCGTCCAGCGGGACGTCGGCCTCGGCGGAGCGGCCGATCCGGATCTGCCCGCCGTGCAGCAGGTGGACCCCGCCCGCGTCCGGCCCGGCGACCACGTGGAGCTGGGCCGGAACGGCGTCGTCCGTCGCCTCGTCCTCGCCGGGGACCTGGAGCGAGAGCACCGCCCCGTCCACCAGCGGCGGCTCACCGAGAGCGATCCGCTGGGCGTCCAGCCGCTCCCGGCCGGCGAAGAGGACCACCGCCCCGCCGCCCTGGGACCCCTCGGGCCCGGAGACCGCCTGGGCGAGGCCGGAGGCGACCGCGGCCAGCGCCGTCCCGGCGGGGGCGGTGACGAGCACATCGCAGGCGCGCGCCGGGGTCTGGCCGCTGCGCGGCGCGAGGACGGTCAGCCGGATCTGCATCGCCGTCGGCGGTCCCTTCTGCGCGGGGTGCCCGGCAGGGGAAACGCCCTGTGATTCCCCCCACCCGGCACGGACAGGTCGTCCGTACAGGTCGTCACGGACCCCGGGCTCCCGACCCGTCAGATCCGTGCTTGGAGGCATCCTCGCACCTGCCACTGACAACACGCCCGCCGGTCACCTTCAAATGATCTTGAATGGTCGGCTGTGGGCGCAAAAGTGCCTGCTTGCGTCCGGTTCCCGCCCCTCCGCCCGGCTCTTCCCGCCGCCCCGGAGCGCGAGCGCACCCCCGCGCTCCACCTCGCGCCGGTCGCGCTCCCGCCGCCCCCGGCAACCCGTCCCGCCCGCCCCGGCGATCCGCCCCGCCCGGCTCCGGCGCCCGGCTCCGCCCGCCCCGGCGATCCGCCCCGGCCGTCCGCGACACCTGGCTCCGGCTGTCGCGGCGATCCGCCCCGGCCGTCGCGGCGACCCGCCCGCGCCGTCGCGGCCAACCGCCCCGCCCGCCGTGGCAACCAACTGTCCGGTCTGCGCGTCTTCCCCCGAAACGCGACCCTCGGAACCCCTCCCCGAGAGCCATCCCGCCCCCTTGTCCAGCGGCATTAGAGTGGGCCGGAACATCGGGCCGGGAACATCCGGGCAGGCCCGGGGGACCGCGAGCACCACGATCAGCAGGGAGTGCAAGACGTGCGGCCTGTAGGCAGCAAGTACCTCCTGGAGGAGCCGCTCGGACGCGGCGCCACGGGCACCGTCTGGCGAGCCCGCCAGCGGGAGACCGCGGGCGCCGAGGCGGCCGTCGCCGGGCAGCCCGGCGAGACCGTGGCGATCAAGGTCCTCAAGGAGGAGCTGGCCAACGACGCGGACGTCGTGATGCGGTTCCTGCGGGAGCGCTCGGTCCTCCTGAGGCTCACGCACCCGAACATCGTGCGCACCCGCGACCTGGTCGTCGAGGGCGACCTCCTCGCCCTGGTGATGGACCTGATCGACGGTCCCGACCTGCACCGCTACCTCCGCGCTAACGGCCCGCTCACCCCGGTCGCCGCCGCCCTGCTCACCGCGCAGATCGCGGACGCGCTCGCCGCCAGCCACTCCGACGGCGTCGTCCACCGCGACCTCAAGCCCGCCAACGTGCTGCTCGACGAGCGCGACGGCGGGATGACCCCGATGCTCACCGACTTCGGCATCGCGCGGCTCGCGGACTCCCCGGGGCTGACCCGGACGCACGAGTTCGTCGGCACCCCCGCCTATGTGGCCCCGGAGTCCGCCGAAGGCCGCCCGCAGACCTCCGCCGTGGACATCTACGGCGCGGGCATCCTGCTGTACGAGCTGGTCACCGGCCGTCCGCCGTTCGCCGGGGGCACCGCCCTCGAAGTCCTGCACCGGCACCTCAGCGAGGAGCCCCGCCGCCCCTCCACCGTCCCCGAGCCGCTCTGGACGGTCATAGAGCGCTGCCTGAGCAAGGACCCCGACCGGCGGCCCAGCGCCGAGAACCTGGCCCGTGCGCTGCGTACGGTCGCCGCGGGCATCGGCGTCCACGCCAACTCGGCCCAGATCGCCGCCGCCGACGGGGTGGGCGCCCTGCTCGCCCCGGACCCGGCGCCCACGGCCGTCCCCGAGACCCCCGGCGCCGCCGACCCCACCCAGGTGCTGCCGAGCAACGCGGGCTCGTACGACCCGGCCGCCGCCACCAGCGTGCTCCCGCAGAGCGGGCCCGGCGGCAACCGGGGACCCGGCGGCAACCAGGGCCACGCCGACCCGACCGCCGTCCTGCCGCCCGTACCGCCGCAGCAGCCCGACGGGCAGCCGGACAGCCCGCACCCCTGGCAGTCCCAGCTCCAGGCCGCCCGCGACCGCAACGAGCAGACGCAGGTGCAGTACCTGGACCCGAGCCAGGACCCGCTGCGCCGCCGCCCCCAGCGCCAGGCGCCCCAGCAGCCTCCCCAGCGCCAGCAGCCCCAGCAGCCCCAGCAGCGGCCTCCGCAGCACCGGCAGCAGCCGCTCCAGCAGCAGTACCCGGCGTCCCAGCAGCAGCAACATCAGCCCCAGCGTTACCAGGCGCCCCCGCAGCCCCAGCGCCAGCAGTACGCGCCCCAGCCGCAGCAGCCCCAGCAGCCCGCCGCGCGCCCGCCGCGCGAACCGCGTCCCCCGAGGCAGCGCAGCGCCAACCCGATGCGCATCCCCGGACTCGGCTGCCTCAAGGGCTGTCTGTTCACCGTGGTGCTCCTCGTCATCGCCGGCTGGCTCATCTGGGAGCTGACCCCGCTCCAGGACTGGGTCGCCCAGGGCAAGGGGTACTGGGAAGCCATCGGTGACGCCATCGGCAAGGTCACCGACTGGGTCTCCCAGCTCGGTGAGGCCACCGGCGAATCCGGCGGCACGGGCGGAGCCTGACGGGGGCTGACCCCGCCCCTCCTTGTCCCTTTGTCGACTTCTCCGGGCGGATTACGCCCGGAGAAGTGCGGTTCGGCGCCATCCCTGGCACGCATCACCCCCGGCGCCGCGTAACTTTGTCGACCGGGGGTCCACCGCCAGCCGCTGAGGGAGCAGTCTTGGCACGGAATATCGGCAGCCGGTACACGGCCCACCAGATCCTGGGGCGCGGCAGCGCCGGCACGGTGTGGCTCGGCGAGGGCCCCGAGGGGCCGGTCGCCATCAAGCTGCTCCGTGAGGACCTCGCGTCCGACCAGGAGCTGGTGGGGCGGTTCGTGCAGGAGCGCACCGCCCTGCTCGGGCTCGACCACCCCAACGTGGTCGCCGTCCGGGACCTCGTGGTGGACGGCAACGACCTCGCCCTGGTCATGACCCTCGTACGCGGCACCGACCTGCGCACCCGCCTGGACCGCGAACGCCGCCTCGCCCCCGAGGCCGCCGTCGCGATCATCGCGGACGTCGCCGACGGCCTGGCCGCCGCCCACAAGGCCCAGATCGTCCACCGGGACGTCAAGCCGGAGAACATCCTCCTCGACATGGAGGGGCCCCTCGGCCCCGGCGGCTCCCACCCGGCCCTGCTCACCGACTTCGGTGTCGCCAAGCTCATCGACACCCCGCGCCGCACCAAGGCCACCAAGATCATCGGTACGCCTGACTATCTGGCCCCCGAGATCGTCGAGGGCCTCCCGCCGCGCGCCGCCGTGGACATCTACGCGCTCGCGACCGTGCTGTACGAGCTGCTCGCCGGGTTCACCCCCTTCGGCGGCGGCCACCCCGGCGCGGTCCTGCGCCGCCATGTCACCGAGACCGTCGTCCCGCTCCCCGGCATCCCCGAGGAGCTCTGGCGGCTCCTCGTCCAGTGCCTGGCCAAGGCCCCCGCCTCCCGGCTGCGCGCCTCCGAGCTGGCCGCCCGCCTCCGCGACCTGCTCCCGCTCCTGGCCGGTATCCCGCCGCTGGACGTGGACGAGCCCGGCGGCGACGGGGCGGAGCAGCAGCCGGCCGCGTACGACGAGCAGCAGTACACCCCCTCCGCCGAGGAGCCCCGCCGCCGCGGCGCGGTCCCCCTGGTGCCCGGCTCCGCACCGGACTCCAACCGGGACACCCACACGAGCATGCGCGTCCCCGCCCCCGACGAACTGGCCGGCGGTCCCCTCGGCACCGCCCGCGCCCCGCGCGCCCCCGGGAAGCCGCGCCCCGGCTCCGCCCGTAACAAGGCGGCGGCCGTCCGCAAGCGCCGGATCACCCTGGGCGCCGCGGCCGTCCTGCTCTGCGGGGCCGTGGCGGTCGGCGGCTGGCTGGCGGCGGGCGGTGGCGACGGGGACCCGGCGGGCCCCCAGGACAGCGAGAACTCGGCCCCGGCGACCCCGTAGGAGCCCGCCGCGGGGCCGGTGGGGACCGCCCGCGGAGCGCGGGGGTCCCCGGGGGAGGGCAAGCTTCTTCCGCCATGCCGTTACGCTGGACCCGTGGCAGTCGTCGATATTTCCGAAGAGCTGAAGTCCCTCTCCTCGACCATGGGGTCGATCGAGGCCGTCCTGGACCTGGATGCGCTGAGGGCGGACATCGCCGCGCTCGAGGAGCAGGCAGCGGCACCGTCTCTGTGGGACGACCCGGAGGCGGCCCAGAAGATCACCAGCAAGCTTTCGCACCTCCAGGCCGAGGTCCGCAAGGCCGAGGCCCTGCGCGGTCGCATCGACGACCTCGCGGTCCTCTTCGAGCTGGCCGAGGACGAGGGCGACGCCGACACGCTGGCCGAGGCCGAGGCCGAGCTGGAGTCGGTGAAGAAGGCGCTGGACGAGATGGAGGTGCGCACCCTCCTGTCCGGCGAGTACGACGCCCGCGAGGCGCTCGTCACCATCCGCGCCGAGGCCGGTGGCGTCGACGCCGCCGACTTCGCGGAGAAGCTCCAGCGCATGTACCTCCGCTGGGCCGAGCAGCACAGCTACAAGACCGAGGTCTACGAGACGGCCTACGCCGAAGAGGCCGGCATCAAGTCGACCACCTTCGCCGTCCAGGTCCCGTACGCCTACGGCACGCTCTCCGTCGAGCAGGGCACCCACCGCCTGGTCCGGATCTCGCCCTTCGACAACCAGGGCCGCCGCCAGACGTCCTTCGCGGGCGTCGAGGTGCTCCCGGTCGTCGAGCAGACCGACCACATCGAGATCGACGAGTCCGAGCTGCGCGTCGACGTGTACCGCTCCTCGGGCCCCGGCGGACAGGGCGTCAACACGACGGACTCCGCGGTCCGTCTCACCCACCTGCCCACCGGCATCGTCGTCTCCTGCCAGAACGAGCGCTCGCAGATCCAGAACAAGGCGTCCGCGATGAACGTCCTCCAGGCCAAGCTCCTCGAGCGCCGCCGTCAGGAGGAGCAGGCCAAGATGAACGCGCTCAAGGGCGACGGCGGCAACTCCTGGGGCAACCAGATGCGTTCGTACGTCCTCCACCCGTACCAGATGGTCAAGGACCTGCGTACGGAGTTCGAGATGGGCAACCCCGAGGCGGTCTTCAACGGCGAGATCGACGGTTTCGTCGAGGCCGGTATCCGCTGGCGCAAGCAGCGCGAGAAGTAGCCTCCGCCGTACGAAGGCCGGGCCCGGACAGGGAACTGTCCGGGCCCTTCCGCGTTCGGGGAGGGCCGGGGCGAGCCGAGGGGAAGGCGAGTTGGGGGGAACCTGTGCCCGATGCGTCACAGTCGGGCTGCCGAATACCCGTCAAGAACCCTCATATGGGTGGGTACTGCACGGAACGGCCTTGACTGAATCCTCAACTCTGGTCAGGGTGCTGGAGCAGCATGCGTATGTCTGGGACGGGTGTGAACCGGGGGCCGGCGGGGGTGACCACGACATGACGTGGCCTCAGCCGAAAGCGACGAGCGATTCCCCGAGGGCTGCCGTGGCCCGCATATGGCTGCTCCACTGACGAGATCGGCTACTGGGGGTAGCAACAGATGACGAAGAAGACGCGCGTTCGCGTCGCGCGGATAGCCGCTGGTGCGGTTATCGCGGCAGGTGCCTCGCTGACCGTCGCGGGTGCGGCGCAGGCGGTCGGTATCGGCGTCGACACCGGACTCGGCGACTCGGGCCTCAGCGCCGAGGTGTCGATCCAGAACGAGGAGGACAACCCGGCCGGCGGCGTCGACCAGGGTGGTGCCTCTGAGGGTGGCGAGCAGCAGGGCGGTGCTTCCGAGGGCAACCAGGGTGGTGCCTCTGAGGGTGGCGAGCAGCAGGGCGGCGCTTCCGAGGGCAACCAGGGTGGTGCCTCTGAGGGTGGCGAGCAGCAGGGCGGCGCTTCCGAAGGTAACCAGGGCGGCGCTTCCGAGGGCAACCAGGGTGGCGCTTCCGAGGGTGGCGAGCAGCAGGGCGGCGCTTCCGAAGGTAACCAGGGCGGTGCTTCCGAGGGCAACCAGGGTGGTGCCTCTGAGGGTGGCGAGCAGCAGGGCGGCGCTTCCGAGGGCAACCAGGGTGGCGCTTCCGAGGGTGGCGAGCAGCAGGGCGGCGCTTCCGAGGGCAACCAGGGTGGCGCTTCCGAGGGTGGCGAGCAGCAGGGCGGCGCCTCCGAGGGCAACCAGGGTGGTGCCTCCGAGGGTGGCAACCAGGGTGGCCAGCAGGGCGGCGCCTCCGAGGGCGGCAACGGCAACAACGGTGGCAACACCGGTGCCAGCGGCACCAACGGCAGCACCGGTAGCACCGGCACCAACGGCGGCACCGCCACCGGTGGCGACGACGCCTGCACCGTCGACTCCGGTGTCGTCGAGTGCGAGGACCGGACGGACACCGACAGCGTCGGCAACCAGCCGGTCGAGCAGAGCACGGGCAAGGAAGAACTGGCCGAGACCGGTGCGGCCGAGACCACCTTCCTGGTCATCGGCGCCGCGACGATGATCGCCGGCGGCATCGGCTTCCGCATCCTGCCGCGTCTGGTCGGCGGCGGCCGCACGGTCGCCTAGGGCCCGCTGAGGACCGGGTACGGAGGGCGCACCTGCCCCCTCCGTACCCGCTCCGGCGCCGCACGGCACAGCGAAGGGCCCGGAAGGCCGTAGAAGCCTTCCGGGCCCTTCTGTGCGTTCCGGCGCGCGTCGGTCTCTCCGGCGGCCGTACGCGGACGTTCCGAGGCGTCCCTCAGGGGGTTGTGCGCCCCCGGGGGCGGGCGGAGGTCAGGCGGTCTGATGGGCCAGCAGCGCCAGGCCCGCGAGCAGCACGACCATCAGCGCGATCAGCATGGCCGGATTCAGCCCGGCCAGCGGGCTCTGGCCCTGCTCCTCCAGCATCTGCTGCCGCACGGCACGGCAGACGCGGCAGCGCCCCTCGCTGACGGGGGCCGCGCAGTTCGCGCACACCAGTCGGTCATAGGTCATGCGCATTCCTCCTCCCGCGCGGCGGAGCTTGTCGACCGCTCTCTCCGTACAACGCTCCGGGAAACACAACCGTTCCCCCCACCACTGTGCCAGCTCCCGCCGCTTTCGGCGCGGCCCGCCGGACAAGGGACGGTCCGACCCGATGCGTTCCGTACGGCGATCCGCCATAAATCGCCCATTGCCGGACGCCGCCTGCACGCGTGAGCCCGGTTCGCGTATGGTCACGCTCACCTACTCCCGGCCGACCGTGGTGCATCCGTGATCCGATTCGACAACGTCTCCAAGACCTACCCGAAGCAGAACCGACCGGCTCTGCGCGATGTCTCGCTGGACATCGAGAAGGGTGAGTTCGTCTTCCTGGTGGGCTCCTCCGGCTCCGGCAAGTCGACCTTCATGCGGCTCATCCTGCGCGAGGAGCGCGCCAGCACGGGCATGGTCCATGTGCTCGGCAAGGACCTCGCGCGGCTGTCCAACTGGAAGGTGCCGCAGATGCGCCGCCAGCTGGGGACGGTCTTCCAGGACTTCCGCCTGCTCCCCAACAAGACCGTCGCGCAGAACGTGGCCTTCGCGCAGGAGGTCATCGGCAAGCCGCGCGGCGAGATCCGCAAGGCCGTGCCCCAGGTGCTCGACCTCGTCGGCCTCGGCGGCAAGGAGGAGCGGATGCCCGGTGAGCTGTCCGGTGGTGAGCAGCAGCGCGTGGCCATCGCGCGGGCCTTCGTCAACCGCCCGATGCTGCTGATCGCGGACGAGCCGACCGGCAACCTCGACCCCCAGACCTCCGTCGGGATCATGAAGCTGCTGGACCGGATCAACCGGACCGGCACCACCGTGATCATGGCGACCCACGACCAGAACATCGTCGACCAGATGCGCAAGCGCGTCATCGAGCTCGAACAGGGCCGTCTCGTACGCGACCAGGCACGCGGCGTCTACGGCTACCAGCACTGACCGAGGGGCCCGCGGGCCCCTCGCGCACTTCGAGCATCGAGTCACTGAAAGGACGCCATGCGCGCCCAGTTCGTCCTGTCGGAGATCGGCGTCGGTCTCCGTCGCAACCTCACGATGACCTTCGCCGTCGTGGTCTCCGTCGCCCTCTCGCTCGCCCTGTTCGGGGGCGCGCTGCTGATGCGCGAACAGGTCAGCACGATGAAGGACTACTGGTACGACAAGGTCAACGTCTCGATCTTCCTCTGCAACAAGAACGACGCCAAGGACATGCCCAAGTGCGCGAAGGGCGCGGTCACGGCGGAGCAGAAGGCCCAGATCAAGGCCGACCTGGAGAAGATGGAGGCGGTGCAGAAGCCGGTCCACTTCGAGACCGTCGACGAGGCGTACAAGCACTACCAGGAGCAGTTCGGCGACTCCCCGATGGCGGGCAACATCACGCCCGACCAGATGCAGGAGTCGTTCCGCGTCAAACTGAAGGACCCGCAGAAGTACAAGGTCGTCGCGACGGCCTTCGCGGGCCGGGACGGGGTGCAGTCCGTCCAGGACCAGCGGTCCATCCTGGACAACCTCTTCGAGCTGATGAACGGCATGAACGTCGTCGCGATCTACGTGATGATCCTCATGCTCGTCATCGCGGTGATCCTCATCGTCAACACCGTGCGCGTCTCCGCGTTCAGCCGGAGACGTGAGACGGGGATCATGCGCCTGGTGGGCGCCTCCGGCTTCTACATCCAGGCCCCCTTCATCATGGAGGCCGCCGTCGCCGGTCTCATCGGCGGTCTGCTGGCCTGCGCGATGCTGCTGGGCGGCCGGTACTTCCTGATCGACGGCGGACTCGCCCTCCAGGAGAAGCTGAACCTGATCAACTTCATCGGCTGGGACGCGGTCCTCACCAAGCTCCCGCTGGTGCTCGCGATCGGTCTGCTGATGCCGGCCGTCGCGGCCCTCTTCGCGCTCCGCAAGTACCTGAAGGTATGACATACGCCTCCCCGGGGCGCATGGGCGATCACCCGTGCGCCCCGGGGGGCTTGTCCTAGACTCGGCGCCATGTCGGGTTGTTCGCAACGCTTCCGGCCCCGCGGCCTCTGCCGCGGGGCGGCCCTGACATTGGTCTTCGGGTGTGTCCTCGCCACGGGCGCGGCGACCGGTTCGCTGCCCCAGGACCCCGACCCCCTGCCCGAACTCCCGGCCCGTACGGTCGCCTCCAGCCGCGCACCGGTGGACCGGGCGGAGATCGAGGACGCGGCGGCACGGGCCGAGGCGGACGGGAAGTCCGTGAAGGAGGCGGCCGGGGAGGTCGTCAGCCGGAGCGGTGACCGGTGGGGCGCGGTCTACGACGAGCGGGAGTACGAGGAGTTCGAGCAGGCCCTCGACGGCTCGTACCTGGGCGTCGGCCTCTCCGCCCGCCGCACCGAGGGCGGAGGCGTCGCCGTCTCCCGCGTCCAGCCCGGCGGGCCCGCCGACCGGGCCGGGATCCGCGAGGGCGACCTGCTCCGCACGGTCGACGGCCGCCGCATGGACCGCAGGCCCGTCCCCGAGGTCGTCGCGTTACTGCGCGGTGACGGTACGGGAGCCGGGGAAGGGACCCCCGTCGTCCTCGGTCTCGTACGGGACGGAAAACCCTCCACACGGACGCTGAAACGGGCCCGGCTGACCCCCGAGGCGGTCACCGTGAGCCGTCTGGGCACCGGCCCCTCGGCGGCCTATCTCCTCAAGGTCGCCGCGTTCACCAAGGGCAGCGGCCGGCAGGTCAGGGACGCGGTCCGCGAGGCCCCCGAGGACGCCGGCATACTCCTGGACCTCCGTGCCAACTCCGGGGGCCTGGTCACCGAGGCCGTCACCGCCGCCTCCGCCTTCCTGGACGGCGGCCTGGTCGCCACCTACGACGTACGCGGCGAGGAGCAGGCCCTCTACGCCGACCCCGGCGGCGACACCGAGCGCCCGGTGGTGGTCCTCGTCGACGGCGGCACGATGAGCGCCGCCGAACTGCTCACCGGCGCCCTCCAGGACCGGGGCCGGGCCGTCACCGTCGGTTCCCGCACCTTCGGCAAGGGCTCGGTGCAGATGCCCAGCGAGCTGGCGGACGGCGCGGTGGCCGAGCTGACCGTGGGCCACTACCGCACCCCGGCCGGCCGCACCGTCGAGGGCACGGGCATCACCCCCGACCTGGTGGCCCCCGATCGGGCCCAGCAGCGGGCCGAGACGGTATTGAGTGGCCTCGGGGGTGGGTCGTAGTGCGAAAATGACCGCACTATGGCGAAGGAAAAAGACACCGGGCGCAAGATGATCGCGCAGAACAAGAAGGCGCGGCACGACTACACCATCCTCGACACCTACGAGTGCGGCCTCGTGCTCATGGGCACCGAGGTGAAGTCCCTGCGCATGGGACGGGCCTCCCTGGTCGACGGGTTCGTCCAGATCGACGACCACGAGGCGTGGCTCCACAACATCCACGTCCCCGAGTACGTCCAGGGCACCTGGACCAACCACGCGGCCAAGCGCAAGCGCAAGCTGCTCCTCCACCGGGCCGAGATCGACAAGCTGGAGTCCAAGTCCTCGGAGACCGGCCACACCATCGTGCCGCTCGCCCTGTACTTCAAGGACGGCCGAGTGAAGGTGGAGATCGCGCTCGCCAAGGGCAAGAAGGAGTACGACAAGCGCCAGACCCTCCGCGAGAAGCAGGACACCCGCGAGACCAACCGCGCCATCGCGGCCGCCCGCCGCCGGCAGCGCAGCGCCTGAGCAGCCCTGTCCGGGCCCGCCCAGGCGTGCATCCGGGTCCGCCCAGACCCGCCCCGGGCCCGCCCGGGAGGAATACGCTGGCATCGTCCCGCGTTGGTCACGTACGATGGGCCGTGCACCTCACCGAAGGTGCGCGTTTTGAAAAATCAACATGGGGATGATCGGTTTCGACAGCGGATGTCGAAGCAGGGGAAGCGAGTCGAGGAAGCGGCAATGATCTCGTAAACCATATGTCGCAAACAATAATCGCCAATTCCAAGCGCGATTCCTCCGCCTTCGCCCTCGCTGCCTAATTAGCAGCTAGCGAAGACTCTGCGGAGTGTCAGCCCGGGGGTGATCCCGACCCGGATCCTGGCATCAACTAGGGATCTAAACTTCTCGGCCCGGCCACGGGGCCGAGGAGGAAATCAAACAGTGGCTGGGCCTGTCGGAGGCTTGTTCGCGTGACCTCCGGGGCCGAGAAAAGCGTAGCGAACTGCACTCGGAGAAGCCCTGGTTCCGCACCGTTGGACGCGGGTTCGATTCCCGCCATCTCCACAATTCCCATGTAGGCCGCTGCCCCGTGAGTTCGCTCACGGGGCAGCGGCTTTTCTCATGCTCTCCGGCTCCGGGCGTTCACCACTCGCGCCAGTCGTCGACCTCCATGACGAGCGACGGGTGTCCGGCGACATGCGCCAGCTCTTCGAGCACGAAGCAGATGCACTCGCGCTCCTCCGTCTCGATGACCCAGCCCGCCGCCTGGTCGGCCGTGTTGAACCACAGCACCAGCGACTTCAGCACCTTCCGCACGGCGGGCTTCCGGGGCTTCGGTCCCAGGTCCCGCAGCTCCCGGCAGGCCTGGTGCACCCGCCGCGCGGCCGCCCGCCGGAACGCGGCCGGGGGAAACGGCGGCGACGGCGTCCACCGCTCGAACGGGGTCTCCGCCAGAAGCTGCTCCCACGTGAGCGCCGCCAGCCGCGCCGCGTACCGCTCCTTCTCCGCCTCCGCCGCGAGCCGCCGCCGCTCCTCCACCGCCTCCTGCTCCCGCAGCAGCGCCTCCCGGTCGTGCGCCCACCGCCACTCGCCCTCCACGTCGGCATCGGCCAGGGCGAGCGTGGAGAACGACGTGCCGACGCTCCGGGGGGAGAGGTAGGGGGCGGCCAGCTTCGTCTGCTCGGCGGTGAGCGGGGCGGTCCCCAGCGCGGTGAGATCACTCAGCCCGGTCGTGTCCTCCACCCCGCACGCGAACACCGCCGGCCTCCCCGTGTGCGCGAACCGCCGGCGCCGCAGCACCCGGTGTTCCCGTACCTCCGCCGACGTGGGCAGCCGGTCCCACACCCCGTCGAACACCGCCACGACGATCACCTCCGGCGCCCGCCCGACCACCGCGAGAGCGCCGAAGCGTCCGGTCCCGGGCGGGGAGTCGGGGTGGAGCGGCGACGTACGGAACGCGAATATCGCGCCGGGGTCGACGTCGAGCGGGTTCTTCGGGCTTCTCTTCGCTGCGGCCATCGGCTCACCCTAAGGGCCGCCTATGACAAGGGCCGGGCCGCACGGATCTGCGCTCCGTGCGGCCCGGCCCGGTCAGGGGGCGGGGTCGGTTCAGCTCCCGTACGCCTCGCCCTTCACACCGTCGGTGAAGGCGGTCCACTGGGTGGGGCCGAAGTGGAGGCGGGGGCCGTGCTGGTTCTTGCTGTCGCGGACTGCCCGGCCGCCGTCGGAGAGGGGGGCCACCTCCACGCACGCGTCCAACTGTCCACTTGCGGTGGCTTTGGCGAACGGGCCGACTACGACGGGGATGTTGGGCATGGTGACTCCCTCGGGTCTGATCGCGGGTAGGTCAGACGCCAGTCTTCACGCTGTCAGTGAAGGCGGTCCACTGGGCGGGGCCGAAGTGGAGGCGCGGGCCGTGCTGGTTCTTGCTGTCGCGGACTGCCCGGCCGCCGTCGGAGAGAGGGGCCACCTCCACGCAGTTGTCCTGCTGGCCGCTGGCAGTGGCCTTGACGAACGGGCCGACGACGGTGGGGGTGGCGGTGGTCATGATGGGTTCCTCTTGTCTCGTTCTCGGCGCATCAGATCCATGATGTCGGTGATGCGCGTCAGTGAATCTGCCGGGCTCAGCGCGCTGGCCCGGAGGTTGTCGAACGCGTCGGAGAACGCGTTGAGCTGTCCGGTCTGGTCCATGAACAGCGTCCCGGTCAGGTTCGCCACGCAGGCGATGCTGGGGTCTGCCGGGAAGTCGAAGAGTACGAAGGGACTTTGGACGCCCGCGTGCGCACCCGCCTCGAACGGCAGCACCTGCAACGTGATGTTGCTCCGCTCGGTGAGGCGCACCAAGTGGTTGAGCTGGTCCAGCATCACCGCATAGCCGCCGACCACTTGGCGCAGCGCGCCCTCCGTCACGATCGCCCAGATCTTCGGGGGATTTTCGCTTTCCAGGATCGACTGGCGCTCCATTCGCACCGTGATCAGCGAGTCCACATGGCCGGGCGGCAGCACCGCCGGGCCCGCCGTGATGATGTGGCGCGTGTAGTCCGGCGTCTGCATCAGGCCCGGCACGATCATGCCCTCGAACGTCCGGATCCCGGCCGCCGAGCCCTCCAGCGCGATGAAGTCCCGGTACTCGCGCGGCAGCGCGTCCTCGTAAGCGATCCACCAGCCACGGGACTTGGCGTCCTTCGCCGCCTCCACGAACGCGGTGATCTGCTTCTCGTCGGTGACGTCGTAGAGCGCGAGCAGGGCCTTCAGGTCGGTGCGCGAGACGCGGACGTCGCCGCTCTCTATCCGGCTCATCTTCGACTGGGAGAAGCCGAGTTCGGTGCCGACCGCCTCAGCCGTCAGGTTGGCCTTGCGGCGCAGTTGCCGCAGGTCCGAACCGAGTCGGCGGCTCCTGATCGTCTGGCCCATCACGCTCCTCGAATGTGTCGGTGGACAGTCTGCCCGCTGCTCCGGCGGGAGCGCCAGCAAGTAGATATGCATACATGCGAAAGGGTAGTTGCAGAACGGGAGTATGCAGCGCTACGGTGTTCCCGTCGGTCACGCAATGTCATTCCATGATGGCGAAGCGTGGCAACGCCCGTGGTGTGGTCGGTGATTTCGCCGGTCCGCGCCACATGCCGAGAGGTGAACTCTGGTGGACAGCGAAGAGCCGACCTTTACCTTTCCCGCCGCCGAGGGGTCCGTCCGGGCGGCCAGAAAATCCGTGCGAGGGGTGATGGAGGGCTGGGGGATCGGCGGCGAGCTGTCGGAGACCGCCGAGCTTCTCGTCAGTGAACTCGTCACCAACGCCGTGCTGCACGCCGCGGGCAGCCCCTCCTGCCGTGTGACGTGTACGCGGACCGCAAGTGCCTTCACCGTCACTGTCGTCGACCACGGAAGTGGCCTCCCGGCCGTACGGGACGCGGGGCCGGGGGCCACCTCGGGGCGCGGGCTGCTCCTGGTGGAGAGCCTCGCCGACGACTGGGGCGTACGCGTCCTGCCCCGCGGCAAGGCCACGTACTTCGTCCTCTCCGTGCCGCCGTCACCGGACGGTGTTCCGTCGGCCGGAGGCCCCCGCGCTCTGGAGGAGCCGCGTGACAGACAGGTCCGAGCCGACGCCGGGCACCACCCCGGGGCTCCGGGTGCCGCTGGTGCGGGGCGAGCCGGCGGCGTACGTCCTGCTCTTCGGCCCGCACGGGGAGCGGCGCGAGGCCCTGACCACCGCACAGCTCATGTCACTGGTCGTGGACGCCGCCGGAGAGCTGGGGTTCGTACTCTCGGCGCCCCCGCGCGACGCATGACCCGTCAGTTCCCTTACTCCGCGCTCCACTTAGCCGCGACGAAAGGCTGATCCCCCATGTACTACCAGCGACCCGCCCAGGATGCCGCGCTCGTCGAGGGCAACCTCGCCGCCAAGGACCTCGCCGAGGCACTCCGGTCGGCGGGCTTCTCCCTGCCCTCCCTCTACGGCGACTTCCCCACCATCACCGACGGGGCCCTGGTCCACCTCGGCGGCGCCTCCGCCGAGGTCGTCCGTGAACTGGCCGCATGGATCCGCGAACGCGTCTGACCGCGTCGGCCCCGATTCACCGTTCGCGGGTCCAGCTCGCCCAGAGGCGGGCGTACGGTCCGCCCGCCCCCGCCAGCTCCGCATGGGTGCCCAGCTCCACGATCCGGCCCGCGTCCATGACCACGACCCGGTCCGCGCGGGCCGCCTGGCCGAGGCGGTGGGCGATCACCAGGCCCGTACGTCCGGTGAGGGCGGCCGTCGCCGCGTGTTCCAGGAGGTCCGCGTCGGCCGTGCCCGCCTCCGCCGTCGCCTCGTCCAGCAGGGCCACCGCCGGGGCCGCCAGGGCGAGCCGGAGCAGGGCGAGGTGCTGAGCCCGGGCGGCGGTGAGGGGTTCACCGGCCGCGCCGACACGGGTGTCCAGGCCGTGGGCGAGCGCGTCCAGCCAGGCCGTGGCGCCGAGGCGGTCGGCCGCGGCCCGGATCCCGGCGTCCGTGGCCCCCGGGGCGAAGAGGCGCAGGTCCTCCGCGACCGTGCCGTCGAAGACATGGACCTCCTGGCTCACCAGGACGGCCCGGCGGCGGAGTTCGGCCGTGGGGATGTGGTCCAGCGGGGTGCCGTCCAGGAGGACCCGGCCCGTGTCGGGGACCAGGACCCCGGCCGCGATCTTGGCGAGCGTCGTCTTGCCCGCGCCGCTCGCCCCGACCACCGCCACCGTCTCGCCCGGCTCCACGGTGAGCGTCACCCCGTGGAGCGTACGGCGGCCGGGAGCGTAGCCGTACGAGACGTTCTCCAGGGCGAGCCGGCCGGGGAGGATGGGTTGTCCGGCCGGGGTGGGGTGTCCGGCACGGGCCGGGTCTCCGGCCGGGGTGATCGTTCCCCGTGGTTCCGGCCCGGTCTCCGCCTTCGCCTCCGGTGCCGGTGCCGGGAGCGTGAGCACCCCCACCAGTCGGGCCAGCCCCGCCGCCGCGTTCTGGAGTTCGTCCACGTTGGAGAGCAGGACGCCGATGGGGCCGAAGAGCTGGTGGAAGTAGAGCGCCGCCGCCGTGGCCGCGCCCAGCGTCACCGCCCCGGCGCCCACCAGGTGGTAGCCCACGGCCAGGACGGCGGCCAGGCCGATGAACTCCGCGAGGTTGAGGAGCCCGTAGAACGTGGTGCGCAGCCGTACCGCCCGCAGTTCGTGGCCGATCGCCCGCTCCGACGTGGCGGCGACGGCGGCCCGGTGCCGGGGCTGGTCGCGCAGGGCGGTGACGGTGTCGGCCCCCGCCAGCGTCTCGATGAGCTGCTGTCCGCGTGCCGCCTCCGCCTCGCGCACGGACCGGTAGACCGGGCCCGAGCGGGCCAGGAAGCGGCGCAGCGCCAGGTACTGCACCGGGGTCGCCAGCAGCACCGCGAGCGCGAAGCGGGGGTCGATCACGCCGATGCCGACCAGCGTCAGGGCGATGGTGAACAGGGCGCCCACGAAGGCCGGGAGCACCCGCCCGATCACCGTGTTGACCGCTTCCGCGTCCCCGGCGACCCGGGACACCAGGTCCCCGCTGCCCGCCCGCTCCAGGACGGCGGACGGCTGGGCCACCGCTGTGGCGAACACGTCCTCGCGCAGCCCCGCCAGGGTGTGCTGAGCGGTACGGGCCAGCAGCAACTGGCCCCACCAGCCCAGCCCGACGCCCGCCGCCGTCGCCGCGACGATCCCCCCGGCGGGAGTCAGCAGCGCGGACCAGGGGCGGCCGTCCGCCACCGCGTCGACCATCGTGCCGAGCAGGGCCGGTACGGCGAGGGCCGAGGCGGTCGCCGCCAGCAGGACCAGGACCGTCGCGGCCAGGCGCAGGCGGTGGCGGGTGAGCAGGCGGAGGGTGGTGCGGGCGGTCTCGCGCGGTGTGGCGGTGGGGAGTCGGGCGCCGGCAGCGGCGGGGTCGCTCTCTGTGCTGACGGTCGTCTCTGCACTCGGGCCCGCGTCTGGTTCTGTTCCCGTGCCCGCGTCCGTGCCTGCCCCCGCGTGCGTGCCTGCCCCCGCGTGCGTGCCTGCGCCTGCTCCCGCGCCCGCGTCTGCGCCTGTTCCCGTGGTCGTCGTCATCGTGCGGCCTCCGTGGTGACGGTCTCCGCCGTCAGGTCGTACACCCGGTCGCAGGCGCCGAGCAGGGTCGGGCTGGTGGTGACCAGGACGATCGCCCGGGCCTCCTCGCCGTGCGGGTTCCGGGCGGCTCCCCGCAGGTTCCGGGCGATCCGGTCCTCGGTCACCGTGTCCACCGACGTCGTCGGTTCGTGCAGGACCAGCACGGGCTGGGGCTGGTGCAACGCCCTTGCCAGCAGCAGGCGTTGGCGCTGTCCACCGGAGAGGAAGCGGCCCTGCTCGCCCACTGGGGAGTCGAGCCCGTCCTGGAGGTGGGTGAGCACGTCGTCCAGGCCGGAGGCGGTGACCGCCGCCGCGCGCACGGTCTCCGTGACCAGGTTCTCCGCGACCGTGCCGGTGAAGACGGCCGCGCCGTGCGGGGGCGCGTGGACCGTCCGGCGTACGTCGTCGGGGGAGAGGCCGTACGCGTCCCGGCCCGCCACCGTGTACTGCCCCGGTGCAGGTTCCCGGCGGCAGGCGGCCAGGGCCGTCACCTCCTCGGCCACCGCCCCGCAGGCCCGTACGCCGATCAGCTCGCCGGGGCGGGCGGTGACGGTCACCGAACCGTGGCGCATCGCGAACAGGGCTTCAAGGGAGGCGGCTTGGGAATCCTGGGGGTGTTCCCGCACCGCGTACGGCTCCGCCAGCAGCTCTGCCAGCCGGTGTGCCGAGCCCCGCTTCGCGGCCACCGAGGCACCGAAGAAGCCCAGCGTCTGCATCGGGCCCGCCACCACCTGGGCCAGCCCCACCGCCGTGACGAACTCGCCCACGGTGATGCGCCCTTCGAGCGCGTGCCAGGCGGCCAGCAGGGCGATTCCGGCCAGGAACGCCCCGGATACCGCCGAGTTGAGCGCCGTGAGCCCGGCCAGCGCGTGGACCCGGCGCAACGCGGCCCGCATCGAACTCCGGCTCGCCTCCCGGTAGCGCCGCGCCGCCGCCCCCTCCGCGCCGAACCCCTTGAGCGCCCGGAACCCGGCCGTGAAGTCGGTGGCCAGGGCGCCCGCGCGGGCCGCCTCGCGCTGTTCGGCGTAGGCCCGGCGCTCCAGCGGGCCGCTCAGCAGGTGCAGCACGACCGGTTGGGCCGCCGTCGCGGCGAGGACCACGGCGGCCAGCTGCCAGGAGATGAGGAAGAGGGAGAGCGCGGCGGTGAGCAACCCGGCCAGGGCCGCGCCCTGTTCGGCGATCAGCCAGGAGACCCCGGAGACGTTGGAGGCGTCCGAGGTGGCGATGGTGAGCGCCTCGCCGGGCGGTCGCCGCCCCGCCAGGCCCGCCGGGTGCAGGACCCGGTCCGCCGCCAGCAGGCGCAGATCGTGCTCCCCGTACACGTACACCCCGGTCGTCAGGCGCGAGCCCGTACGCCAGCAGACGATCAGCACCGCGAACAGCCCGCCCAGCGCCGCCAGCAGGCCCACCAGGGCCCCCGGTTCGCCCCGGCCGATCGCGCGGTCGACGACCACGCCCAGCAGTACCGGGACGAGGGCCTCGGCCACCTGGTGGCCCGCGAACCCGGCCCCGGCCACCGCGAGCCGCCGCCCGCGCCCCGCCCCGAACGAACCCCGGCGCACCAGGGCGTCGGCGGACGGAGGCGCGGCGGACGGAGGCGCGGTGGGCGGAGGGGAAGGGGAGGGGGAGGAAGGGGGCGGGGAGTCGGCGGGCGAGGGGTCGGCGGGGGGAGCG
Source organism: Streptomyces araujoniae (assembly GCF_050871195.1). Taxonomy (NCBI): domain Bacteria; kingdom Bacillati; phylum Actinomycetota; class Actinomycetes; order Kitasatosporales; family Streptomycetaceae; genus Streptomyces; species Streptomyces araujoniae. The sequence continues at coordinate 2,723,405 of NZ_CP194070.1, read as the reverse complement.
ATCACCGTTCCACGCTAGGAACGGACCGTCTCTGTTCACAAGCAGGTATCGTGACAGGCTATGCCGGTAAAGCGACAAGAAGACGTCCAGCAGAGCCACGCGCGGGACCGGGTGGCCGCGCCGCAGGGATCCGCCGTACGCCTCTGGGGTGCCCCGACCCTGGAGCGCGACGAGTGGACCGCGTCCGTGGCGACCGACGGGCCCAAGGTCGAGCCCCGCTGGCTGCTGACCACCGGCACCTTCGCCACCCCCGAGCCGACCGAGTGGGCCGAGACCGCGCACCAGGAGCACGAGCTGCTCTGGTCCACCACCGGCAACGTCACCGTCGAGGCCGCCGGGCATCTGTGGCTCGTGCCGCCGACCCTCGGGATCTGGCTGCCCGCCGGGATGCCGCACCGGGTCCGGGCGAGCGCGGGCGCCGTCACGTACGCCACCTTCCTCAGCCCGGAGCTGGTGACCGTCGCCTGGTCCACCGTCGTCGGCATCCCGATGAGCCGGCTCCTGCGCGAGCTGCTGCTCCACAACCAGAACGAGGAGATGGGCACCGACGAGCGGCTGCGCCTCCAGCAGGTGGGGGTGGACCTCATCCGGCCGGTCCGGGCCGCCTCGCTGGACATCCCGCTCCCCAAGACCCCGGAGCTGCTCACCATCGCGGAACGGATCATCGCCGACCCGGCCGACGACCGGACGACGGAGGAGTGGGCGCGGATGATCGGGCTCAGCGGGCGGACGCTGATGCGCTGGTTCCAGCGGGACACGGGGGTGAGTCTCACGCAGTGGCGCATTCTCGTCCGTGTGCGGTCGGCGCTGATCGACATCGCGGCCGGTAAGCCGGTCGTGGCCGTCTCGCGGCGGCTCGGCTATGCCAACCCCAGTACGTTCATCGATCTCTTCCGGCAGGTCACCGGCCATACGCCCGCCGCCTACTTCCGCTCGGTCAACGGGGTGCCCGAGGCCTCGCTCTGAGGGGCCCCTGGCGGGGGCGTGTCGTAAAACCGGGACAGGGTGTCGCCATACCCTCATGGGAACTGCGATAGCGTCCTTAGGTAAGCCTCCCCTAACCGGTCTGTTTCGGCCATGCATCGGCCGTCGGACAGGGGTCCCCGAAGGAGTCCCATGACCACCCGCCGCCCGTCCGCCCTGCCGCCGTCCCGGTCCCGCAGACGCCTCCTCGCCGCTCTCGCCCTGAGCGCCGCCGCCGTTCTGGGGGCCTCCTCCTGCTCCGCGAGCGGCGAGGGCGCGCAGGGCGGCGGCGGATCGGCGGGCAAGGGGGCCGCCACCCGTACGGTCACCGACATCGCGGGCAAGGTCGAGGTCCCCGCCGAGCCGAAGCGGATCGTCTCCGTCGACTTCTACTCGCCCGCCACCCTGGTCGACCTCGGGGTGAAGCCGGTCGGCGTCGTCGAAGGGTTCGACAGCGACGACCCCGACCTGAGGCCCAAGCGCTACCACGACGCGCTCAAGGACACCGCCACCATCGGGACGTACTACGAGCTGAACATCGAGGCCGTCGCCCAGCAGAACCCCGACCTGATCTTCGCCGAGACCCGCTTCCTCCGTAAGGGCGAGCTGAAGCGGCTCCAGGGCATCGCCCCCGTCGTCCAGCTCGACGCGGCGGGCGTCGGCGCCTGGAAGGACCGGACCCTGATGATCGGGGCGGCCGTCGGCAAGTCCGCCGAGATCGAGAAGCAGGCCGCCGTCTTCGAGAAGCGGGCAGACGAGCTGAAGAAGAAGTACGCGGACGTCCTGGAGAAGAACCGGATCGCCGTCTTCGCCTACGGCCAGGACCACTCCACCTGGGGCACCTACCCGGCCGGCCACTTCTACGTGCCGGTGTGGGACGCGGTCGGCGCCACGTTCCGGCCCTTCACCGAGGGCGAGCACAAGGGCGTCGAGGGCTCGGTCAGCGAGTGGCTCTCGCTGGAGCAGATCGGCAAGCTCGACAACGCCGACATCCTCCTCTACGCCTACGGGGCAGGGGACTTCGTCGACAAGACGCTCGCCAGGAACACCGTCTGGAAGAACCTCCCCGCCGTGAAGAACGGCATGGTCTTCCGCAACATCCCCGCCTCCGTCGTCTCCTCCTTCGAGTGGGGCACCGAGAGCCTGGACGCGCTGGACGGCGTCCTCGCCGAGATCAGTGAGAAGGCCAAGGCGTGACCACCTCCGCCCCTGTCGTCGCCGAGGTCGTCCGGGCGGTGCCCCTCTCGCCCGGCATGGTCCGCCTCACCCTCCACGGCGAGAGCCTGCGCGACTACCCCTCGACCCGGGTGGGCGACGAGTACGTACGCGTCCACTTCCCGCCGGAGGACGGCGAGTTGGTCCTCCCCGAGGTGGACGAGGACGGCGACTGGCACTACCCGGACGGGCAGTACCCGCACATCCAGCCCTACACCCTGCGCCGCTTCGACCCCGAAACCGCCGAGGTCGACATCGACTTCGTGCTCCACGGCCACGGCCGGGCCGGGAGCTGGGCGGCCCGGGCGGTCCCCGGCGACCGGCTGCTCTTCGGCGCGCCGCGCTCGCTGTACGAAGCGCCCGGCTCGGCCGCCCGCCAGGTCTTCGTCACCGACGCCACCGGACTCCCCGCCCTGGGAAGGCTGTTGGAGCAGCTCGACCCGGCCGCGCACGCCGTCGCCGTCGTCGAGATCGCCGACGCCTCCCACCGCATCGAGCTGACCGGTCCCGACCGGCTGGAGGTGCGCTGGGTGCCCGGTCGCGGCAACGGCGTGGCCCCCAGCGCCATCACCGAGATCCTGCGCGGCCTCGACCTCCCGCCCGACACCTACGTGTGGGTGGCCGGCGAGTCCGGCGAACTGCGCCACGCCCGCCGCCATCTGCGCCACGAGCGGAAGCTCCCGCCCGCCTGGTACGACGTCATCGGCTACTGGCGCCACCGGCAGGAGGAGTGGCTGGAGAAGTACGAGGCCGTCGACGCCGCCACCCTGGCCGAGCTGAACGCCCTCTGGGAGCGGACCGAGGACGAGGAACTGCGCCGGGACCTCTACGAAGCGGGACTGGAGAAGCTCGGGCTGTGACCACCGACCTGTACGAAGCGGGACTGGAGAAGCTCGGGCTGTGACCACCGACCTGTACGGAGCCGAACCGGGGTGGCTCGGCGCATGACCACCGACCTGTACGCGGCAGAGCCGGCGCGGCCCGGGCCGCCCGGAGCGGGACCGGGGTGGCTCGGGCCATGACCACCACCACCGTCGCCCCCGCGCCCCCGGTGCGGACCGGGGCGGCCGGGGCGGAGGCGCGCCCCGGGCTCGTCCGCAGCAACTCCGGGCGGACCCTCGGGCTCCTCCTCGCCCTCGCCGTCCTCGTCCTGGCCCTCGCCGCCTCCCTGGCCGTCGGCGCCCGGTCCGTCCCCCTCGCCGACGTGTGGCGGGCGCTGACCGCGTACGACGGGTCCGAACACGCCTTCATCGTGCGCGAACTCCGGCTGCCACGAGCCCTGCTGGGGCTGGCCGCCGGGGCGGCGCTCGGGGTCTCCGGGGCGCTGATCCAGGCGCTGACCCGCAACCCGCTGGCCGACCCGGGCATCCTCGGCGTCAACGCGGGCGCCGGGTTCGCCGTCACCCTCGGCGTCGGCTTCCTCGGCCTCTCCTCGATCGGGGCCTACCTCTGGCTCTCGTTCGCGGGGGCCGTCGTCGTCACCGCGCTCGTCTACGTCATCGGCTCGGCCGGGCGGGGCGGCGGAACGCCCGTCCGGCTGACGCTGGTCGGGGTCGCGCTCGGGGCCGTACTCGCCGGGATCTCCTCCGGGATCACGCTGCTCAACCCGGACGCGTTCGTCAAACTCGTGGGCTGGTCCGCCGGTTCGCTCGCGGGGCGCGACTGGCACATCCTGTTCACCGTCCTGCCCTTCATCGGCGCCGGGCTGCTGCTCGCCCTCCTGACCGCCCGCCCGCTCAACGCGGTGGCCCTCGGGGACGACCTCGCGCGGTCGCTGGGCGCGGACATCGCCCGCACCCGCCTCCTGGTGATCGTCGCGGTCACCCTGCTCGCCGGGTCCGCGACCGCCGCCGCCGGGCCGATCGGCTTCGTCGGGCTGATGGTCCCGCACGTGGCCCGCTGGTTCATCGGGCCCGACCAGCGCTGGATCATCCCGTACACCGCCGTCTGCTCGCCCCTGCTGCTGATCGCCGCCGACGTCATCGGCCGGGTGGTGCTCTCCCCGCAGGAACTCCAGGCGGGCATCGTCACCGCCTTCGTCGGGGCGCCCGTCCTGATCCTGCTCGTCCGCCGCAAGAAGGTGAGCGGCCTGTGAGCCCGACACCGACTCCCGTACCGGGCAAGGTCACCGACCGCACCGCCGTCGACTCCGGGCGGTCCGTCCTCGTCACGCGAGGCCGCCGCTGGTCGTTCCGGATCGACGTGCGCACGGCCGTCGGCTGTGCGGTGTTCCTCCTGCTCACCCTCGCCGTCGTGGTGGTGACCCTGGCCTACGGGACGTACGAGATCCCGCTCGCCGACGTCGTCCGCGCCCTGTTCGGCGAAGGCCCGGCGGCCACCCGCACGGTCGTCGTGGAGTGGCGGCTGCCCCGGGTGCTGCTCGCCGTGCTGCTCGGCGCGGCCCTCGCCGTCTCCGGGGCGATCTTCCAGTCCATCACCCGCAACCCGCTGGGCTCGCCCGACATCATCGGCTTCTCCTCCGGCTCGTACACCGGGGCCCTCGTGGTGATGCTGCTCACCGGCGGCGGCTACTACCAGGTGGCCGCCGGGTCGCTGGCCGGGGGCGTCCTCACCGCGTTCGTGGTCTTCGTGCTCGCCTACCGCCGGGGCGCCGCCCAGGGGTTCCGGCTGATCATCGTCGGGATCGCGGTCTCCGCCATGCTCGGGGCGTTCAACACCTGGCTGGTGCTCCGGGCGAGCATCGAGGAGGCCATGCTCTCGGCGGTCTGGGGCGCGGGCTCCCTCAACAGCCTCGGCTACGACCAGCTGTGGCCCGTCCTCGGTCTGCTCCTGCTGCTCGTCCCGCTCGCCGCCGCCTGCGGGCCGGCGCTGCGCACCCTGGAGCTGGGCGACGACGCGGCCGCCGCGCTCGGCACCCGGACGGAGGCGGTGCGGCTGGTCCCCCTGGTGCTCGGGGTCGCGCTGATCGCCCTGGTCACCGCCGCCGCCGGGCCGATCGCCTTCATCGCGCTGGCCGCCCCGCAGATCGCCCGCCGGATCACCCGGGGTCCCTCGGTCGCCCTGCTGCCCTCGGCGGTGCTCGGCGCGTTCCTGCTGGCCCTGGCCGATCTGGTGGGCCAGCGGCTGTTCGCCCCCGTCCAACTGCCCGTCGGCATCGTGACCGTGTCGATCGGCGGCCTGTACTTCATCTGGCTGCTCGTGCGGGAAGCCCGCCGGACATGAACCCCCTGACACCCGAGAGAGACCCCATGACCACCCGGCTCCCCGACGCCCCCACCGCAGCCGCAGCCGCAGCCGCGCCCGCCCAAGTGCGCTTGTACGCACAGGACATCACCATCGGCTACGACCGCCGCACCATCTCGGCGAACCTCTCCGTGGCGATCCCCGACGGCTCCTTCACCGTGATCGTCGGCCCCAACGCCTGCGGCAAGTCCACGCTCCTGCGCGGCCTCGCGAAGCTGCTGCGGCCCAGCACCGGCCAGGTGGTCCTGGACGGGCGCGCCATCACCTCGTACAAGGCGAAGGAAGTCGCCCGCACGCTCGGCCTGTTGCCGCAGACCTCGCTCGCCCCGGACGGCATCACCGTCGCCGACCTCGTCGCGCGAGGCCGCCATCCGCACCAGAAGCTCATCAAGCAGTGGTCGCGCGCGGACGAGGCGGCCGTCGTGCGGGCCCTGGCCGAGACCGGCACCACCGAACTCTCCGGCCGCCTCGTCGACGAGCTGTCCGGCGGGCAGCGCCAGCGGGTCTGGGTGGCGATGGTGCTGGCCCAGGAGACCCCGCTGCTGCTGCTCGACGAACCGACGACCTTCCTCGACATCGCCCACCAGATCGAGCTCCTGGAGCTGTTCCGGCGGCTCAACCGGGAGGGCCGCACGCTCGTCGCCGTCCTCCACGACCTCAACCAGGCGGCCCGGTACGGCACCCACGTCATCGCCATGAAGGACGGGGCGGTCGTGGCGGAGGGGCCCCCGGCCGAGCTGATCACCGAGGCCCTGGTGGAGGAGGTCTTCGCGCTGCCCTGCCGGGTCATCGAGGACCCCGTGGCGCACAGCCCGCTCGTCATCCCGCTGGGATCGGCCGCCGATGCCACCCGTACGCCCCCGCCGCCGCGATGACCAGGGCGAGGGCCGCCGCCCCCGTCGGGGCCGCGTAGCCGGAGACCGTACCGGCGTGCTCCACCAGCCAGCCGCCCGTCGCCGCGCCCGCCGCCACCCCGCCCAGCAGGGCCGTCACCGAGAGCGTCATGCCCTCGTTCAACTGGCCGGGGGGCGTGGAGCGTTGGACCAGCGTCATGCCCGTCACCATGGTGGGCGCCGTCGCCGCGCCCGCCAGCAGCAGGCAGAGCGCCAGGACGGGCAGCGAGGCCGTGGAGGCGGCGGCCAGCAGGGGCAGGGACATCAGGGCGGTCATGGCGGCCAGGCAGAGCAGCAGCCTGCGGCGCACGTTCCGGGCCGGGCGCAGGGAGCCGTAGAGCAGCCCCGCCGCGCATGAGCCTGCCGCCTGGAGCGCCAGGATCGCGCCCCCGGCATGGGCGATGGAGACCACCTCCAGCGCCCCGAACACCGCACCCGTCGCCAGGAAGACCGCCAGCAGCGCGGGCATCCCCGGGGTGCGGAGAGGTGAAGTGGTCCTGTGCGTACGGGGGTTGGGCGGCGGTTCCGTCGCGCGCTGGGCCGCGAAGATCAGCACCCCGGTCATCAGCAGGAACGCCCCCACCAGCGTCCCCGCCTCCGGGAACAGCGCCCCGCAGAGGGTGGCCGCGAGGACCGGGCCCAGCATGAAGCACAGCTCGTCCGCCGCCTGTTCGAAGGAGTTCGCGGTGTGCAGGGCCGCCGGGTCGCCCCGGTGGAGGTGCGCCCAGCGGGCCCGGGACATCCCGCCGGTGTTGGGGGTGGTCGCGGTGGCGGCGTACGCCACGAAGAGCGTCCAGGCCGGGGCCCCGTACCGGACGCAGAGCACCAGCGCGAGCGAGCCCAGCACGGCGAGCGCGGTCGCGGGCACGGCGATCCTGGCCTGGCCGTGGCGGTCCACCAGCCGGGCCGTGAAGGGGGCGACGACCGCCGTGGCGGCGAGGCCGGTCGCGGTGACGGCCCCGGCGAGCGCGTACGAGCCCCGGGACCCGGCGATCATGATCACCGCGCTGACGCTGAGCATCCCCATCGGGAGCCGGGCGATCAGGTTGCCCGCCGTGAAGGCGCGGGCGCCGGGGGTGGCGAGCAGCCGGAGGTAGGGGTTCCGGGGCGTCGGGCGCTCCCGTACCCGGACGGCCTGCTCCGGCGATGGGCGCGGGGCCGCCACCAGCTGGCCCCCGGCGACGGTCAGCAGCGGGGCGGAGGGCGTACGGGCGGGGGGCGCGGAGGCGGGGGACGTACGGGCGCGGAGGGCGGAGGCGGGGGACGTGCGGGCAGGGGGAGCGGGGGCGGGGGACTTCGGCATGGGACCAGGCTCGCCGTGCCCGGCCGTCCCGGTCCAACACCTTCTGGCGACCCATTCACGCACTGTTGTTGTCAATCGCCCGTCGCGTTGTAGATTCGCCGTGTGCCCGCCCCCGACACCGACCCCCGGCTCCTCCGCGCCTTCCTCGCCGTCGCCGGGGAGCTGCACTTCACCCGCGCCGCCGCTCGCCTCTTCGTCGCCCAGCAGGCGCTGAGCCGCGACATCCGGCGGCTGGAGCGCGAACTCGGCGCGGAGCTGTTCGTCCGCACCACCCGGCAGGTCTCCCTCACCCCGGACGGCGAGCGGCTGCTGCCGTACGCGCGCCGGGTGCTCGACGCGCACGCCGAACTCGCCGGGGCCTTCGGCGGCGGGTCCGCCCGGCCGCTGCTGGTCGACCTGAACACGGACGGGATGACCGCCGCCCGGGTGCTGGCGCGGGCCCGGGAGATCGCCCCGGAGTGCGAGCTGATGGCCCGGTTCGAGTCCGGGCTCACCTGGGCCGCCTCCGAGATCCTGGCCGGGCGGCTCGACGTCTCCTTCGGCCGGGCCGCCGGGCTGGCCCCCGGGGTGCGGGCCGGACTCTCCGTGCAGCCGGTGCGGTACGAGCCGATGGCCCTGATGCTGCCCACCGCCCACCCCCTCGCCGGACGCGCGGCCATCCCCCTGGCCGAACTGTCCGGGACGACCGTCTACGCGGGGGCGGGCAACGAGCGGACCCGGGAGTGGACCGAGCTGGCGGCGCTGCTCTTCGCCGCCTGGGGGATCGGCATGGCCCCGCCCGTGCCGCTCGCCGTGGGGGTGGCCGAATTCCAGCGGGTCATGGCGAAGGGCGGGCACCCCGTCCTCGCGGTGACGGACTTCCCGCCGCTGCCGGGGACCGTGCTGCGCCCGCTCGTCGACCCCGTTCCGCTGTCGCCCCTGACGATGGTCTGGCGCAAGGGCCTGCGGCACCCCGGCCTGGACGCCCTCCGCGCCGCCGCCGAGCGGCTGGGCAGGGAGGAAGGGTGGCTGGAGCGCCCTTCCGGCTCCTGGCTGCCCGAGGGGGACCTGTCCGTGATGCGCGGCCTCTAGGGGCGCTCTCCCTGGTGTCGGTCGCGCGGCCTCCAGGGTGCGCGCCTGGTCTGGGTCGCGCGGCCACCAGAGGTGCGCGCCTGGTGTCGGTCGAGCGCGGCCTCCAGAGGTGCGCCACCTGGCGTCGGGCGCTGGTCCGCATCCCGTATACCTTCGCCGCCCCGCGTCCGTCACCCCGAAAGCACAGGTCGGTTACGCACAGGTGTGGGGGAGGCGTGCCCCCGGCGGCCCATGACGTAACGGCCGGGAAATACGGGAGTACCGGTGCTGTCACGCAGGGTTGGCAGTCTCGGGCCTCCGCAGCCGCGCAGCCGCGCACCGCACACGAGTCAGCAGGACCCGCGATCGGGCACCCGGCCCCACCAGGACCACGGTCGCCGCACCAGCCAGCAGGACCACGAGAGCCGGGACACGCCATGCAGGACGACGACACCACCCACGGCCCTCTCGCGGGCTTCACGGTCGGAGTGACCGCCGCGCGCCGCGGCGAGGAGCAGGCCACCCTCCTCAAGCGGCGCGGCGCCGCCGTCCAGCACGCCCCCGCCCTGCGGATCGTCCCGCCCGCCGAGGACAACGAACTCCGCGACACGACACAGGAGTTGATCGATCACGCTCCCGACGTGGTGGTCGCCACCACCGCGATCGGCTTCCGGGGCTGGGTGGAGGCCGCCCACGGCTGGGGCCTCGGGGACGCGCTCCTGGAGCGGCTGCGCGGCGCCGAACTCCTCGCCCGGGGCCCCGAGGCCGAGGCCGCCGTCCGGGCCGCCGGACTCGCCGGGGCCTGGTCGCCCGGGTCCGCATCCCCGGCCGAGGTCCTCGACCGGCTCCTGGCCGAGGGGGTCGCGGGCCGCCGCATCGCCGTCCAGCTGCACGGCGAACCGCCCCCCGGCTTCACCGAGTCCCTCCGGGCGGCGGGCGCCGGGACCGTCCGCGTCCCCGTCCACCGCTGGACGCCCCCGAGGGACATCGCCCCGCTCGACCGGCTGCTCGACGCCACCGCCGCCCGCGCCCTGGACGCCGTCACCTTCACCAGCGCCCCCGCCGCCGCCTCGTTCCTGGGCCGGGCCGAGGAGCGCGGGCTGCTCCCGGAACTGCTGGGGGCGTTGCGCGACGACGTGCTGGCCGCCTGCGTCGGACCGGTCGCCGCCCTCCCGCTCCAGGCCCGCGCCATCCCCACCGTCCAGCCCGAACGCTTCCGCCTGGGCCCCCTCGTCCAGCTCGTCTGTGCCCAACTCCCCACCCGGACACGGGTCCTGCCCATCGCCGGCCACCGCGTCGAGGTCCGGGGCCACGCCGTCCTGGTCGACGGCGAACCGCGCGCGGTGCCCCCCGCGGGCATGGCCCTCCTGCACGCCCTGGCGCGCCGCCCCGGCTGGGTGGTGGCCCGCGCCGACCTGCTGCGGGCCCTGCCCGGCAGCGGCACCGACGAGCACGCGGTGGAGACCGCGATGGCCCGGCTGCGCTCGGCGCTGGGGGTACCGAAGCTGATCCAGACCGTCGTGAAACGCGGCTACCGGCTGTCGCTGGACCCGGCGGGGGACACTCCGGGGGCGTCCTGAGCGGCACCACCCCCGAACGCCGTCGTGAAACGCGGCTACCGGGTGTCGTTGGCTCCGGCGGGCGACGCTCCGGGGGCGTCCTGAGCGGCACCACCCCCGTACGCCTCCGACGGCGCCCCGCGCACATGCAGATGGCCGTCGAGCGGGAACTCCGGCGGCAGCGCGTCCAGCAGCTGCGCGAACGCGTAACCGGACTTCTCCGCCACCCGGCAGGACGCCACGTTGTCCACCTGGTGCAGCAACTCCAGCCGGACCAGCCCCTCTTCGGCGAACGCCGCGAACGCCCAGGCGGTCAGCGCCTCCAGCGCCCGGGGCGCCACGCCCCGCCCGCGCGCCCACGCCGCCGTCCAGTACCCCACCTCGGCCCGCTCCGGGTCCGGCCCCGGCCGCTTCAGCGCCAGGTTGCCGACCAGCTCCCCGCCCCGCGCGGCATCCGTCACGGCGAAGCTGAACCGGGTCCCGGACGCCCACCCCGCACGCTGCGACTCCAGCCAGCGGGCGGCCTCTTCGGGCGAGGACACGGGCCGCCGCACCCACTGCCGCATCACCGGATCGTCGTACGCCTTCAGCAGCGCCGGTACGTCCGTCTCGCCCCAGGGCCGCAGCAGCAGCCCGTCTGCCGCGAGAGCGAACTCCGCCCCGGCGGCCCCTCCGCCACGTCCGTTCATGGCCGTCACCGTAGCGGGGGTGACGCGCGGGTCCGGCGGGGGCACTCTGGAGGGTGGCATCCGACCGGTGACCCCGAGGCGGTGACAGGCTCATGGCGGCGGGCAGGGGCGCGTACGTGTGGCGGTTCGACTCCGGCCGGATCTGCCTCGACCTGGTGGCCACCGGGCCCGGGGGCGGGACGCCCCGCGCCCGGGAGCAGCTCGAAGGACCGGCCCGGCTGGCCGGCTGGCTGACCGCCGCCCGGCTCGTCCCGCCGGGCACCGCGCTGACCGCCCTGGACACCGCCTGGCTGACCCGCTTCCGGGAATTGCGGGCGGACGTGGAACGGCTGATGGCAGCCCAACTGGCCTTGCGGGAGACGGACGTCGAACCGGCCGCCTCCCAACCCGGCTGCCCAGGTGAGGGATACGCCCTGGAGCGGGTCAACTCCCTTGCCGCGCATGCCCCTCCGAGTCCGCGCGCGGTGCGCGGCGAGGGCGGCGCGCTGGTACGGACCCTGAGCACCGAACCCGACTGCGCGGGGCTCCTCGCGGTCGTGGCCCGGGACGCGGTGGACCTGCTCACCGACCCGGTGGCGCGCTCCGCCCTGCGCCGCTGCGCGGGCGACGCCTGCCACCGGCTCTACCTGGACACCTCGCGCGGGGGCCGGCGCCGCTGGTGCTCCGGCGAGGTCTGCGGCAACCGGGAACGGGTCGCCCGGCACCGGCGCCGCACGGCCGCCGCGGCGGCCGTGCCGACGGCCGGTGCCGCCCCTTCCGACCCCTCCGCGGAAGAAATATGACCCGGCGTTGAATGATCCCGCGCCCCCCTCCGTAACTCTGTCCGAAGGACTCCATCCAGGGTCTCGACCAGGAGGTTTCGGGTGCGCAAGGATGCGGCCGTGGCCGATGACCGTCCGCACAGGGCTCGCCATCGCGGTGAGCCGCCCACGCCCCCGGCCGGGATACCCGACGAGGAGCTGATGCGGGCCCTCTACCGCGAACACGCCGGGCCGCTGCTCGCGTACGTCCTCCGCCTGGTGGCGGGCGACCGCCAGCGGGCCGAGGACGTCGTGCAGGAGACGCTCATCCGTGCCTGGAAGAACGCCGGCCGGCTCAACCGGGCCACCGGCTCCGTCCGCCCCTGGCTGGTGACGGTCGCCCGGCGCATCGTCATCGACGGCCACCGCAGCCGGCAGGCCCGGCCGCGCGAGGTCGATCCGTCGCCGCTGGAGGTCATTCCCGCGGAGGACGAGATCGACAAGGCGCTGTGGCTGATGACGCTGTCGGACGCGCTCGACGATTTGACGCCCGCGCACCGGGAAGCATTGGTCGAGACCTACTTCAGGGGACGTACGGTGAACGAGGCGGCCGAGGTACTCGGCATTCCCAGCGGCACCGTGCGGTCCCGGGTCTTCTACGCACTCCGTTCGATGAAGCTCGCACTCGAAGAGAGGGGGATCACGGCATGAGCGACCAGCAGTGGCAGCCGTTCGGGCCCCGGCCTCCCGGTCCCCGCAGGCCCACCGGTCCCTCGAACTCCCCGTCCCCCACGGGTTCCGGCCGTCCCTCCCACGCCTCGGCCCCCTCTCACCGCTCGGGCTCCCCGGGCTCCTTGGGCTCCCCGGGCTCCTTGGGGTTCCCGGACCCCTCGGGTTCCACCGGCCCTTCGGGCTCCCCGGGCTCCTCAGGCTCCACCGGCCCCTTGGGCTCCCCGGGCTTCTTGGGGTCCACAGGCCCCTCCGGCTCCTCGGGCTCGTCGGGTTCCACCGGCCCTTCGGGCTCCCCGGGCTCCTCAGGCTCCACCGGCCCCTTGGGCTCCCCGGGCTTCTTGGGGTCCACAGGCCCCTCCGGCTCGTCGGGCCCTTCGGGCTCCCCGGGCCCCTCGGGTTCCACCGGCCCCTCGGGTTTCCCGGGTTCGTCGGGCTCCCCGGGCCGCTCTGGTTCCTCCCCCTCCTCGGGCCGCTCTGGTTTCGCCCACCCCTCGGGTTCCTCGAATCCCCCGTATCCCGCGGGTCCTGCACACCCCTCAGGGCCCGCGTATCTCTCCACCCCCGGGCACTCCGCCGGCCCCACCGGCCCCGGGCATTCCGTCGGCGGAACCGGACCCTGGCACTCCTCCGGTCCCACCGGCCCCGGGTATCCCTCCGGCGGCCCCGGACCCGTCGGTCCCGGCCATCCCTCCGGCCCCGGGCCGTCGTTCGGCGGGGAGCCCGAGGGGTCCGAGCACGACGCGGCCGCCGCCTATGTCCTGGGCATCCTGGACGACGCCCAGGCGAGCGCCTTCGAGGCCCATCTCGCCGGGTGCGCCCGGTGCTCGGCGCATCTCGACGAGTTCGCCGGGATGGAGCCCATGCTCGCGATGCTGGCCGAGGCGCCGACGGCGGTGCCCGGGGCCCGTCCCCTACCGCGGGTTCCCGAGCCGCCCGCGCCCAAGGTGCTCGGCGGGCTGATGGACGAGGTCGCGCACCGGCGCCACCGCCGTACGAAGCGCAGCCGGTATCTCGTGGCCGCCGCCGCGCTGATCATCGGCGGCCCGGTCGCGGCCGTCGCCGTCACCGGGGGCGACGAGGGCGGCGGACGCCCAGCCGCCACCGGGGAGCCGCACCCCACCAGCCCGGCCGAGGACTCCTTCTTCGAGCACCTCCCGGAGAAGGTCTCCGGGACCGACCCCACCACCCGGGTCGGCGCGACGATCGGCATGGAGAAGAAGGCGTGGGGCACGCACACGGTCCTGGAGCTGAAGAACGTCAAGGGGCCGCAGAAGTGCGTGCTCGTCGCCGTCTCCAAGACCGGTGAGGAGGAGGTCGTCACCTCCTGGTCGGTCCCGAAGTGGGGGTACGGCATCGAGGGTTCGTCGCACGCGTCGGCGAAGGCCCCGCTGTACGTGCACGGGGGCGCCGCGATGTCCCGCGAGGACATCGCCCGGTTCGAGGTGCGGACCTTCGACGGGGAGCGGCTGGTGGAGATCGGCGCCTGAGCGGACGGTTCCGGACCGTTCCGGGCCGGGGCGTCCCCCGAGGCGGCCTCCGGGACGCCCTTCCGACGCGCAATCGCAACACTCGCGGCGTGGACGGCAGGTGCGCGCGGGTCCCCCTTCGCATAGGGTTGACGGCTGCCCAATGCACGTCAGAAGGGGGCCTCGGTGGCCGCGCAGGATGCCGCTGTCGATTCGCTGCGGGACCGGGAGATCGGTGTCGAGCAGGAACATCTGGACCGGGTTTACCACCGCCTCGAAGAGAAGATCGACGAGGCGGAATTTCTCATGCACGACGCCGTCAAACGCGGGCAGGTCGGCACGCCCGGCGCCCTCGCCGAGCGGGACGCCCAGGTCTTCCGGGCGGGCGTCCACCTCAACCGGCTCAACAGCGAGTTCGAGGACTTCCTCTTCGGCCGGATCGACCTGCTGCTCGGCAAGGACGGTGAGCGCGGCCCGGACGGCGCGTACACCTCCGTCGAGCCGGCCGACGACGCGGTACGCGAGGACGCCACCGCCGACATCGCGGAGACGCTCCACATCGGCCGGATCGGGGTCCTGGACGCCGACTACGCGCCGCTGGTGATCGACTGGCGGGCCCCGGCCGCCGCCCCGTTCTACCGCTCCACGCCCAAGGACCCGGGCCGGGTCGTGCGCCGCCGGGTCATCCGCTCCAAGGGGCGCAAGGTCCTCGGGGTCGAGGACGACCTGATGCGCCCGGAGCTGACGGCGTATCTGGGCGGCGAGAAGCTGCCGGTGATCGGGGACGGGGCCCTGATGGCCGCCCTCGGTCAGGCCCGCAGCCACACCATGCGGGACATCGTCGCCTCCATCCAGGCCGAACAGGACCTGGTCATCCGGGCCCCCGCCGCCTCGGTCACCGAGGTCACCGGCGGCCCCGGCACCGGCAAGACGGCCGTCGCCCTGCACCGGGCCGCGTACCTCCTCTACCAGGACCGGCGGCGGTACGCGGGCGGCATCCTGATCGTCTCGCCCACCCCGCTCCTGGTCGCCTACACCGAGGGCGTGCTGCCCTCCCTCGGGGAGGAGGGGCAGGTCGCGATCCGCGCGATCGGCTCGCTCACCGAGGAGGCGACCGGGCCGGAGGGCGCCACCGCCTACGACGAACCGGCCATCGCCCGGATCAAGGGCTCCTCCCGGATGCTCGCGGTGCTGCGCAAGGCGGCCCGGGGCGCGCTGGAGGTGCCGGCGCCGGCCGGCGCGGGCGGCCAGCTGGCCTTCGGGGACGAGCCCGAGCGGGCTGCCGCCCCGGCCACCCCCACCCGGCTCCGGGTCGTCGCCTTCGGAGCCCGTATCGAGCTGGAGGCCGACGAACTCCGCCGCATCCGGCACAACGTCCTCGGCGGCACCGCCCCCGTCAACCTGCTGCGCCCGCGCGCCCGCAAGCTGCTCCTCGACGCCCTGTGGAGCAGATCCTCGGGGCGCGGCCGCTACACCGACCCGCAGCTGGTGGCGGAGCTGCGCTCCTCCTTCGACGAGGACGTCTCCACCGAGGCCCCGTTCCTGGAGTTCCTGGACGCCTGGTGGCCCGAGCTGACCCCGCGCCGGGTGCTGGCCGCGATGGCCGACGAGAAGCGGCTCGCCCGCTGGTCCCGGCGCGTCCTCAACCAGGGCGAGGCGCGCCGGCTGGCCCGCTCCCTGAAGCGGCTGGACACGGCGGACGGCAGCGGCCCCCTCTCCGTCCACGACGTGGCGCTCCTGGACGAGCTCCAGGCGCTGCTGGGCACCCCGGCCCGCCCGAAGCGCAGGCGCGAGATGGACCCGCTGGACCAGCTCTCCGGCCTGGAGGAGCTGATGCCGCAGCGCGAGGAGACCCAGTGGGAGCGGGCCGAGCGGCTGGCGGCGGAGCGCACGGAGTACGCGCACGTCATCGTCGACGAGGCCCAGGACCTGACGCCCATGCAGTGGCGGATGGTGGGCCGCCGGGGCCGCCACGCGACCTGGACGATCGTCGGCGACCCGGCCCAGTCCTCCTGGTCCGACCCGGACGAGGCGGCCGCCGCCCGGGACGAGGCGCTCGGCTCCCGGCCGCGCCGCCGCTTCACCCTCACCGTCAACTACCGCAACCCGGCCGAGATCGCGGAGCTGGCCGCGAAGGTGCTGGCGCTCGCCATGCCCGGCATGGAGTCCCCGTCGGCGGTCCGCTCGACCGGGGTGGTGCCGCGCTTCGAGCCCGTACGGGACGGGGACCTGGCCGCCACGGTCCGCGCGGAGGCGCGCCGGCTGCTGGCGGAGGTGGACGGCACGGTGGGCGTGGTCGTGGCGATGGACCGGCGCGCCGAGGCCCGCGCGTGGCTGGCGGAGCTGGGCGAGCGGGTGGTGGCGCTGGGCAGCCTGGAGGCGAAGGGCCTGGAGTACGACGCCACGGTGGTCGTCTCGCCCGCGGAGATCGCGGACGAGTCCCCGGCGGGGCTGCGGGTGCTGTACGTGGCGCTGACCCGGGCCACGCAGCAGCTCACGGTGGTGTCGGGGGAGCGGGACATGCCGGACGCGGACGGGGTGCCGGACCTGCTGCGGGACTGACCTGGCGGGCCGGGGGAGCGGGTCCTGCCGGGCCGGGGGAGCGGATGCCCCGGCCCGGGGGCCGAGCACCTTTCGTCAACACGGCGCACGGGGAATCACTTCTCCGGGGTCTTTGTTACCGTGGTACTGGCACCGGCTCGATCCAAGCCCCCGGGCCCAACCTTCGTCGCTTCGAGCGACCACTTGCCGCGAGGCGAGCATGGCGGGTCGGTGCCACCTAACGTGAAGGACAGACCCGCGTCACCTGTCGGTGGCGCGGGTCTGTTGTCGTTTCGGAGCCGTTCGGAGCCCGTTCGGGGGCGGCTGGAGTGTTCGGAGGCGGTTGGGGGTTCCGCCGAACGGGTGACTTCTCGTATGGTGGAAAACACTTTCCGAAAGATGGCAGTCATTAACGGCTACCAGTCGGTAGGTGCGACGATCGGGAAGCGTTACCGGAACGAGGGTTCCGGATGCGAAGCAATGAAGCTTGAGGAAAGCGAAGGACTCGGCCATGGCAACGGCGCCCAGCGTCTCGTACTCGATGACGGTCAGGCTGGAGGTGCCCGCGAGCGGCACCGCGGTCTCCCAGCTCACCACGGCCGTGGAGTCGTCGGGAGGGTCGGTCACCGGCCTCGACGTGACGGCGTCCGGCCACGAGAAGCTGCGGATCGACGTCACGATCGCGGCCACCTCCACCTCGCACGCGGACGAGATCGTCGAGGGCCTGCGCGGCATCGAGGGCGTCGTGCTGGGCAAGGTCTCCGACCGTACGTTCCTCATGCACCTCGGCGGCAAGATCGAGATGGCGTCCAAGCACCCCATCCGCAACCGTGACGACCTCTCGATGATCTACACCCCCGGCGTCGCCCGGGTCTGCATGGCGATCGCCGAGAACCCCGAGGACGCCCGCCGCCTCACGATCAAGCGCAACTCCGTCGCGGTCGTGACGGACGGGTCCGCGGTGCTCGGCCTCGGCAACATCGGCCCGATGGCCTCGCTGCCCGTCATGGAGGGCAAGGCGGCCCTCTTCAAGCGCTTCGCCGGCATCGACGCCTGGCCGATCTGCCTGGACACCCAGGACACCGACGCCATCGTCGAGATCGTCAAGGCGATCGCCCCCGGCTTCGCGGGCATCAACCTGGAGGACATCTCCGCCCCCCGCTGCTTCGAGATCGAGGCCCGGCTCCGCGAGGCCCTGGACATCCCCGTCTTCCACGACGACCAGCACGGCACCGCCATCGTCGTGCTCGCCGCGCTGACCAACGCCCTGCGCGTGGTGGGCAAGAACATCGGGGACGTACGGGTCGTCATGTCCGGTGCCGGCGCCGCCGGTACGGCCATCCTGAAGCTGCTGATCGCCGCCGGTGTCAAGCACGCCGTCGTCGCCGACATCCACGGCGTCGTGCACGCCGGGCGCGAGGACCTGGTCGCCGCCGACCCCGACTCGCCGCTGCGCTGGATCGCGGACAACACCAACCCCGAGGGCGTCACCGGCACCCTCAAGCAGGCCGTGGTCGGCGCCGACGTCTTCATCGGCGTCTCCGCCCCCAACGTCCTCAACGGGGACGACGTCGCGGCGATGGCCGAGGGCGCGATCGTGTTCGCGCTCGCGAACCCGGACCCCGAGGTCGACCCCGCGGTCGCCCGCGAGACCGCCGCCGTCGTCGCCACCGGCCGCTCCGACTTCCCCAACCAGATCAACAACGTGCTGGTCTTCCCGGGTGTCTTCCGCGGTCTGCTGGACGCTCAGTCCCGCACCGTCAACACGGAGATGATGCTCGCCGCCGCCGGAGCCCTCGCCGATGTGGTCGGCGAGGACGAGGTCAACGCGAACTACATCATCCCCTCGGTCTTCAACGACAAGGTGGCCGGTGCGGTCGCCGGAGCCGTCCGGGCGGCCGCGAAGGCGGCCGCGGGCACCGGTGAGGCCCCCGCCTCCGCCGTCTAGGCCACGCGGTTTCGCTGGGCCGTTCAGGGGTACGCGCGGGACACTCCGGGCCGCACCCGCCCGTGCCGTACGGCGCGTCGCGGGTCGCGGCGCCCCAAACGCCCCTTTAGGGTGGGCGGGCAGCGGGCCCCGTAGGGCCCGGCATCCGCTGCGGACCGCTAAGGGAAGCCGACGGAACGTCACCACGAGCAGACAGTGGCGCTTTTCGTTGACCCCGAAGGGTTCCGGATTGGCTTTCCCGCCGCAGGTGGGGGCAGGATGCGTAATCGGGCGCGAGGGTCTGACATCAGACCCGGGTCCGGGGACTGTCAGAGGGCCCTGGCAGCATCGGCTTCGATCTCACGCCTCACAGGCAAGAAGAACACGGGAGTAACAACATGAACCGCAGTGAGCTGGTGGCCGCCCTGGCCGACCGTGCCGAGGTGACCCGCAAGGACGCCGACGCCGTGCTGGCCGCGCTCGCCGAGACCGTCGGTGAGATCGTCGCCAAGGGCGACGAGAAGGTCACCATCCCCGGCTTCCTGACCTTCGAGCGCACCCACCGTGCCGCTCGCACCGCGCGCAACCCGCAGACCGGCGACCCGATCAACATCCCGGCCGGCTACAGCGTGAAGGTCTCCGCGGGCTCGAAGCTCAAGGAAGCCGCCAAGGGCAAGTAACCCCCGAGGCGCACGATGAGGGCGGCCACTTCCCACGGGGAGTGGCCGCCCTCGCGCATGCCAGAGGCACATGCGGGCCGCTCATGCCCCCGTAGGCCGTACGGGCCGCCGGGGGTGCCGCCCGGGTGCCACCGCCGTACGGGAGGGGCGTCCGGGGGCCGCTGAGGGCCGCCTCGGGCGGCTGTGGGCTCCGGGCGGGCGGCCGCCTCGCCGAGGGGCGTACCCGGGCCGACCTGCCGCCTCGCCGAGGGGCCCGGGAAAAGGCCGGTGCCCCGCCCCCCTCGGCGAGGGGACCGGGGCACCGGGTGCGCAGTGCTGTGTGCGGCAGCGCTGTGCGGGGTCAGACCAGGGAACCGCCCGGCAGCTCCACCTTCGCGCCGAGCTTCTCCAGCTTCTCCATGAAGTTCTCGTAACCGCGGTTGATCAGGTCGATGCCGTGCACCCGGGAGGTCCCCTGGGCCGCCAGCGCCGCGATCAGGTACGAGAAGCCGCCGCGCAGGTCGGGGATGACCAGATCGGCGCCCTGGAGCTTCGTCGGTCCGGAGACGACCGCCGAGTGCAGGAAGTTGCGCTGGCCGAAGCGGCAGTCCGAACCGCCCAGGCACTCGCGGTACAGCTGGATGTGCGCACCCATCTGGTTGAGCGCGGAGGTGAAGCCGAGCCGCGACTCGTACACCGTCTCGTGGACGATGGAGAGCCCCGCGGCCTGCGTCAGCGCCACCACCAGGGGCTGCTGCCAGTCGGTCTGGAAGCCGGGGTGGACGTCCGTCTCCAGCGCGATCGCGTTGAGCGCGCCGCCCGGGTGCCAGAAGCGGATGCCCTCGTCGTCGATCTCGAAGGCACCGCCGACCTTGCGGTAGGTGTTGAGGAAGGTCATCATCGAGCGCTGCTGGGCCCCGCGCACATAGATGTTGCCCTCGGTCGCCAGCGCGGCCGACGCCCAGGAGGCCGCCTCCAGGCGGTCCGGGATCGCCCGGTGGGTGTAGCCGTCCAGCCGGTCGACACCGGTGATCCGGATGGTCCGGTCGGTGTCCATGGAGATGATCGCGCCCATCTTCTGCAGCACGCAGATGAGGTCCTCGATCTCCGGCTCGACCGCCGCGTTGGACAGCTCGGTGACGCCCTCGGCGAGGACGGCGGTGAGCAGCACCTGCTCGGTGGAGCCCACCGAGGGGTACGGCAGCCGGATCTTGGTGCCGCGCAGCCGCTGCGGGGCCTCCAGGTACTGGCCGTCGGCCCGCTTCTCGATGGTCGCGCCGAACTGGCGGAGCACCTCGAAGTGGAAGTCGATCGGCCGGCCGCCGATGTCGCAGCCGCCCAGGCCCGGGATGAAGGCGTGGCCGAGGCGGTGCAGCAGGGGGCCGCAGAAGAGGATCGGGATGCGCGACGAACCCGCGTGGGCATCGATGTCGGCGACGTTGGCCGACTCGACGTGCGAGGGGTCGAGGATCAGTTCGCCCGGCTCGTCACCGGGGCGGACCGTGACGCCGTGCAGCTGGAGGAGCCCCCGGACCACCCGTACGTCACGGATGTCGGGAACGTTGCGGAGGCGGCTGGGCCCGCTGCCGAGCAGCGCGGCGACCATGGCCTTCGGCACCAGGTTCTTGGCGCCTCGGACGCGGATCTCGCCCTCCAGCGGGGTGCCGCCGTGGACAAGCAGGACATCGTCTGTGCCGGTCATGTATCTCGCGTTCCGGAGTGGTCGGGCAGGGGGCCAACGAAAAGGGTAATGGCCTCCTACCCCCCTTCCGTAAGGCGAAGGGGGGTGTACGAACGTCATGAATCCGCCACAACACCCTCCGCGCATCCGATCTTGCGGAGGGTCACCGTCCGGATGGCCCCCCGATCCCGCCCGCGCGGTGCGCTCCCCGTGCCCCCGTGCGCCCTGAGCTGCGCTCGCTCTCCTGAGGTGGTCACCGCGGTCGCCCGGTGTCCGTGGAGGGTGAAGATGCGGGATCATCTCTGCCATGACGGAGGTGTCCTCGCTCACAGGGCGACTGCTCGTGGCCGCACCCGCCCTCGCGGACCCGAATTTCGACCGCGCGGTGGTGCTCCTCCTCGACCACGACGAGGAGGGCTCCCTCGGTGTGGTCCTCAACCGTCCGACCCCGGTCGGCGTCGGGGACATCCTCGGCTCCTGGGCCGGACTGACCGGCGAGCCGGACGTCGTCTTCCAGGGCGGCCCGGTCTCGCTCGACTCGGCGCTCGGCGTGGCGGTGATCCCGGGCGACGAGGGGCCGCTCGGCTGGCGCCGGGTGCACGGGGCGATCGGCCTGGTCGACCTGGAGACCCCGCCGGAGCTGCTGGGGCCGGCGCTCGGCTCGCTGCGGATCTTCGCCGGGTACGCGGGGTGGGGGCCCGGCCAGCTGGAGGGCGAGCTGACCGAGGGCGCCTGGTACGTGGTCGAGTCGGAGCCCGGTGACGTCTCCTCCCCGCGCCCGGAGAACCTCTGGCGCGCGGTGCTCCGGAGGCAGCGCAGCGAGCTGGCGATGATCGCCACGTATCCGGACGACCCTTCGCTCAACTGAAGGCCGTTCTCTTCAGTACCCTTGGCGGCTATGAGCACTCTTGAGCCCGATCGCGGGGCAGGTACGGGGACCCTCGTAGAGCCGACGCCACAGGTGTCGAGGGGCGACGGCGACCACGAGCGCTACGCCCATTACGTCCAGAAGGACAAGATCATGGCGAGCGCCCTGGAGGGCACTCCCGTGGTCGCGCTGTGCGGCAAGGTCTGGGTGCCGGGGCGCGACCCCAAGAAGTACCCGGTCTGTCCCATGTGCAAGGAGATCTACGAGTCCATGGGCGCCGGTGGCGACAAGGACAAGGGCAAGGGCGGCAAGGACAAGAAGTAGCCCCTCCCGGCTGTAACGGGCCTCGGGCCCGGGACCCCCGGCCCGCGCGGTGACGCGCGGGCCGGGGGTCCTCTGCGTTTCCGGGCGGTGTCGCCCGCGTGACCCTCACGGAGGGTGACCGAACGCTCGCGTTGCACGGGCTGCACCGCCGGGTCACAGAGTGGTGGAGACCACTTGTCGGGCGCCGGAACCGGACTTACTCTCCTGCCAGTTGTGCAGAACGAAACGCACGTTGCACATGATGCAACGCATGACCGGTAGGGGTTCCCGGATGAAGCTTTCTGCCCGAATTGCCGCCCCGGTGGCGGCGCTTGTGCTGGCGGGCCTCACCGCCACCGCCTGCGCCCCCCAGACCTCCGACACCAGTGCGAAGGGTGACGAGAAGAGCGGGACCCTCCGTGTCTGGCTCTTCCAGGAGGTCGGCAACAAGCCCAAGGAGAAGGTCGTCGACGACGCAGTCGCCGCGTTCGAGAAGAGCCACAAGGGCACCGAGGTCGAGATCGAGTACATACCCGTCGACACCCGCGCCCAGCGCATCAAGGCCGCCTTCAACGATCCCAAGAGCGCCCCCGACCTCATCGAGTACGGCAACAGCGACACCGCCGGCTACGTCAAGGACGGCGGGCTCGCGGACGTGACCACCGAGTTCGGCGCCTGGGAGGAGGCCAAGGACACCGACCCGATCGCCAAGCAGTCCGTCACCGTCGGGGACAAGGTCTACGGCGCCCCGTTCTTCGTCGGCGTCCGGGCCCTCTACTACCGCACCGACGTCTTCGAGGAGCTCGGCATCGAGCCCCCCAAGTCCCAGGCCGAGCTGATCTCCACCGCCAAGAAGGTCCGCAAGGCCAAGCCCGACCTCTACGGCCTCGCGGTCGGCGGCGCCTACACCTACGGCGCGATGCCCTTCATCTGGTCCCACGGCGGCGAGATCGCGGGCGAGACCGGCGGCACCTACAAGTCCGGCATCAACAGCGAGAAGGCCCGCAAGGGCATCGAGGCCTACACCTCCCTCTTCGGCGAGGACAACTGCCCGGCCGCCAAGTGCGCCTCCATGGGCGGCAACGCCACCGTGACCGCCTTCGCCTCCGGCAAGGCCGCCATGGCCATCGGCGGCGACTTCAGCCACGCGGCCGTCGAGGCGGGCTCGGTCAAGGGCAAGTACGCCGTCGTCCCGCTGCCCGGCGTCGCCCCGAACTCCATCGCCCCCGCCTTCGCGGGCGGCAACAACATCGGCGTCCTCAAGAGCAGTTCGCACCGCACCCTCGCCGTCGAGCTGATGAAGTCGCTGACGAGCAAGAAGACCCAGGCCGAGATGTTCGACGCGATGGGCTTCCTGCCCACCTACACCGACGTCCTGGACAACGCGGCCAAGAAGCAGCCGTTCGTCGCCCCGTTCGTCCAGACCCTCGGCGCCGGCGCCAAGTTCGTCCCCGCCTCGCCCGCCTGGGGCCAGATCGACGCCTCCCTGGTCCTGCCGACGATGTTCCAGGAGATCGTCTCCGGCCGTAAGGACGTGGCCCAAGCCTCGGACGACGCGGCGAAGAAGATGGACGCGGCCTTCACCGACGCGGGCTGACCATGACCACCCCCACCACCGCTCTCCAGGCCCCGGCCCCCGGCACGGCCGGGGCGGGCGCCGGCACCCCCGCCGGCCGCCCGCCCCGGCGCGGCCGGTCCGTGTCCCCCAAGGGGCACTCCGGCTGGACCCCCTGGCTCTATCTGCTGCCCGCCCTCGTCCTGCTCGCCGGACTGCTGGTCTACCCGATCTACCAGCTCGGCCTGATCTCGTTCCTGGAGTACACCCAGGCCCAGGTCAGCGGCGGCGAACCCACCACCTTCAAGGGCTTCGACAACTACGCCACCCTCTTCAACGACAGCCAGTTCTGGCAGGTCCTCCTCGCCACCGTCCTCTTCGCCGCCGCGTGCGTGGTCTCCACGCTCGTCGTCGGCTGCGCCATGGCCGTCCTGCTCACCCGCATCCGCGCGCTGCCCCGGCTCGCGCTGATGATGGCCGCGCTCGGCGCCTGGGCCACCCCCGCGATCACCGGCTCGACGGTCTGGGTCTTCCTCTTCGACCCCGACTTCGGACCCGTGAACAAGGTGCTCGGGCTCGGCGACTTCTCCTGGACGTACGGGCGCTACAGCGCCTTCGCGCTCGTACTCCTCGAAGTCCTGTGGTGCTCGTTCCCGTTCGTCATGGTCACCGTGTACGCGGGCATCCGGGCCATCCCCACCGAGGTGCTGGAGGCCGCCTCGCTGGACGGCGCGTCCCAGTGGCGCATCTGGCGCACCATCATGGCGCCGATGCTCAAGCCCATCCTGATCGTCGTCACCATCCAGTCGATCATCTGGGACTTCAAGGTCTTCACCCAGATCTACGTCATGACCAACGGCGGCGGCATCGCCGGCCAGAACCTGGTGCTCAACGTGTACGCGTACCAGAAGGCGTTCGCGTCCTCGCAGTACAGCCTCGGCTCGGCGATCGGCGTCGTGATGCTGGTGATCCTGCTGGCCGTCACGCTCGTCTATCTGCGCCTGGTGCGGCGCCAGGGGGAGGAACTGTGAGTGTGACCAAGCTGCTGCGGGTCAAGCGGCCCGGCCGGCTGCTGGCCGAGACCGCGGCCCTGCTGATCGCCGTGGCCGTCGCCTTCCCGCTCTACTGGATGGTGCTCTCCGCCTTCAAACCGGCCGGCGAGATCCAGTCCACCGAGGCACGCCCCTGGACGCTCGCCCCCTCGCTCGACTCGTTCCGCCGGGTCTTCGAACAGCAGGACTTCGGCCGCTACTTCCTCAACAGCCTGCTGGTCGCGGGCACGGTCGTCATCCTCTCGGCGCTGATCGCCTTCCTGGCCGCCACCGCCGTGACCCGCTTCCGCTTCAAGTTCCGCACCACGCTGCTCATCATGTTCCTGGTGGCGCAGATGGTGCCGGTGGAGGCGCTGACCATCCCGCTCTTCTTCCTGATGCGGGACTTCGGCCAGCTCAACACGCTCGGCTCGCTGATCCTGCCGCACCTGGCGTTCTCGCTGCCGTTCGCCATCTGGATGCTGCGCGGCTTCGTCCGGGCCGTCCCCGAGGCCCTGGAGGAGGCCGCCTACATCGACGGGGCCAGCCGCACCCGCTTCCTGTGGCAGATCCTCTTCCCGCTGGTCTTCCCCGGCCTCGTGGCCACCAGCGTCTTCTCGTTCATCACCACCTGGAACGACTTCCTCTTCGCGAAGTCCTTCATCATCAGCGACACCTCCCAGTCGACCCTGCCGATGGCCCTTCTGGTCTTCTTCAAACCGGACGAGAACGACTGGGGCGGGATCATGGCGGCCTCGACCGTGATGACCATCCCCGTGCTCGTCTTCTTCGTACTCGTACAGCGACGCCTGGTCTCCGGACTGGGCGGAGCGGTTAAGGACTGACGCCATGACATCCGACGACACGACGGCCCCGAGCGGTACGACGGCGGGCCCGGGCGACACGACGACGGCCCCGGGCGGCCCGGCGGCCCCCGGGCTGATCCCCGCGCCGCGCACCCTCACCCGGGGAGCGCCGGGAGCGGAGCCGTTCCGGCTGGACGCGGCGACCGTGCTCGACGCGGCCCCGGGCACCGAGGGCGTGGCCCGGCTGCTGCGCGCCACCGTCGGCGCCGCCACCGGAGCGCCGCTGGCCGACGGCGCGGGCTCCACCGGAGGGCCCGGCGCGTCCCGCGTGGTGCTGGCGCTCGACGCGGCGCTGGCCCCGGAGGCGTACGGACTCGTCGTCGACGCCGACGCCGTACGCATCACGGGCGGCACCCCGGCCGGGCTCCTCCACGGGGCGCAGACCTTCCGTCAGCTGCTGGGCCCGGACGCCTTCCGGCGCGCGCC
Organism: Streptomyces araujoniae; assembly: GCF_050871195.1. NCBI lineage: Bacteria > Bacillati > Actinomycetota > Actinomycetes > Kitasatosporales > Streptomycetaceae > Streptomyces > Streptomyces araujoniae. The sequence continues at coordinate 2,697,734 of NZ_CP194070.1, read as the reverse complement.
CCTCGCGCCCGGGCGCACCTGGCAGGTCCCGGCGGTGGAGATCGCGGACGAGCCCCGCTTCGGCTGGCGCGGCATGCTGCTCGACGTCTGCCGGCACTTCCTGCCCAAGGACGACATCCTCCGCTACCTCGACCTCCTCTCCGCCCACAAGCTGAACGTCTTCCACTTCCACCTCAACGACGACCAGGGCTGGCGCGTCGAGATCAAGCGCCACCCGCGCCTGACCGAGGTCGGCGCCTGGCGCTCCCGTACGCGCTACGGCCACCGGGACTCGGACCTGTGGGACGAGACCCCGCACGGCGGTTACTACACCCAGGACGACATCCGCGAGATCGTCGCCTACGCCGCCGAGCGGCACATCCGGGTCGTCCCCGAGATCGACATCCCGGGCCACGCCCAGGCAGCCATCGCCGCCTACCCCGAGCTGGGCAACGCCGACGTCGTCGACACCGCCGCGCTCACCGTCTGGGACTCCTGGGGCATCAACCCGAACGTGCTCGCCCCCACCGAGCACACCCTCCGCTTCTACGAGGGCGTGCTGGAGGAGATCCTGGAGCTCTTCCCGGCCGAGACCTCGCCGTTCGTCCACATCGGCGGCGACGAGTGCCCCAAGGACCAGTGGAAGCAGTCCCCGCTCGCCCAGGCGCGGATCGCCGAACTCGGCCTCAAGGACGAGGAGGAGCTGCAGTCCTGGTTCATCCGACACTTCGACACCTGGCTCTCTGCCCGCGGCCGCCGCCTCATCGGCTGGGACGAGATCCTCGAAGGCGGGCTCGCCGAAGGAGCGGCGGTCTCCTCCTGGCGCGGATACGCCGGAGGCATCGCCGCCGCCGAGGCCGGGCACGACGTGGTGATGTGCCCCGAGCAGCAGGTGTATCTGGACCACCGTCAGGACGGCGGCCCGGACGAGCCGATGCCCATCGGGTACGTCCGCACCCTGGAGGACGTCTACCGCTTCGAGCCCGTTCCCCCGGGGCTGAGCGAGGAGGCGGTCCGTCACATCCTGGGCACCCAGGCCAACGTCTGGACCGAGGTCATGCAGAACCGGGCCCGCGTCGACTACCAGGTCTTCCCGCGCCTCGCAGCCTTCGCCGAGGTCGCCTGGTCCGTCCTCCCGGCCCCGGCCGACCGGGACTTCACCGGCTTCGCGGCCCGTATGACCGACCACTACGCCCGGCTCGACGCCCTGGGCGTCGACTACCGCAGGCCGGGCGGCCCGCTGCCCTGGCAGCGGCGGCCCGGCGTCCTCGGTCGCCCGATCGAGGGAGCGCCACCGGTGGTGTGAGCCCGGGAACGGTCCGCGCCGCACCAGCCGCGGCGCGGACCGAACAGCCCCCGGAACGAACGGAATAAGTCGTACAAGCATCGCTGAAGAGTGGCAATTCGCCCTCCACTCCGAAGAGGTGCGAAACCGGACCATCCCCCAGGTCAGGGGTGGAACCACCCTTCATGGACCCTAGCGTCGGTCCGCTCGGAAGATGTGCCAGAGTTGCCACGTCCGGCCTGTGAACACGTACCGTACGGCGGAACAGGCGGACCAGCCGGGAGACCGGGAAGGGGCAGCTGGGTTGACCACGCACGCACCGCAGGCGCTGCAGTCGGTGACGCTGCCGGCCTCGCTCGACGAGGCCGTGGCAGCGCTGGAAGCCATGCCCGCCGCCGTCCCCGTGGCGGGGGGGACGGACCTGATGGCGGCCGTGAACAAGGGGCTCCTGCGCCCCTCGGGACTGGTCGGCCTCGGCCGGATCAGCGAGCTGCGCGGCTGGCACTACCAGGACGGCCACGCCCTGCTCGGCGCCGGTCTCACCCACGCCCGCATGGGACGCCCCGACTTCGCCGCCCTGATCCCCGCCCTCGCCGCCTCCGCCCGCGCGGCGGGCCCGCCCCAGATCCGCAACGCCGGAACCCTCGGCGGCAACATCGCCACCTCCGCGCCCACCGGCGACGCGCTGCCGGTGCTGGCCGCCCTGGAGGCCGAACTCGTCGTCGCCGGACCCGGCGGCACCCGCCGCGAGGTCCCCGTCTCGCACCTGCTGGCCGGCCGCGAGATGCTCGGCCCGGCCGAGCTGATCGGCTTCGTCCGGGTCCCGCTGCTGCACGCCCCCCAGGTCTTCCTGAAGGCCACCGGCCGCACCGGCCCCGGCCGCGCCACCGCCTCGGTCGCCATCGTGCTCGACCCGGCCCGGCGCGGGGTGCGCTGCGCGGTCGGCGCCATCGCCCCGATGCCGCTGCGCCCGCTGGAGGCCGAGCGCTGGATCGCCTCGCTGATCGACTGGGACGGCGAACGCGGCCTGGCCCCCGACGCGCTGGCCGCCTTCGGCGAGTACGTCGCCGCCGCCTGCATCCCGGACCACGCACCCCCGGCCGACGGGTCAGAGGCCCCGCCGCTGTCCCCGGCCGTACTCCACCTGCGGCGCACCGTCGCCGCGCTCGCCCGACGCGCACTGGGGAGGGCACTGTCGTGAGCAATGAGGAACACCCCGACCCCCGGTACGGGGGCTGGGAACCCACGCCGCAGAGCGGTGAGTACGACGTCGACGCCACGGCGTTCGTCCAGCTGCCGCCGGAGGACCTGGACGGCGTCCCGCTGGCCGCCCCCGGCCACGGCTACGTACCGCCGATGATCCTGCCGCTCACCCCGGCCGCCGGTCCGGACCCGGCCGCGACGGGCGGCTGGGCCGTGCGGACGCAGGACCGGCAGGAGACCGGGGCCGAGGGGCACGGCCAGGAGGCGGCCCCGGGCGCGGTGCACTGGCCGGACCCGAACGGTCAGGGTGGCTACGCGCGGCCGTACCAGGACGGCCCGCACTCCACGGCCCAGTGGAACTTCACCGAGGCGCTGGGGGAGCGGCCGGGCGCCGCGGACCAGACGGGTCAGGGCCGGGCGGAGTACGCGGGTCACGGTGACTACCCGGGCGCCGGCGGCCACATGGGCCCCGGTGGCCACATGGGCCCCGACGGCTACACCGACCACTCCGGCCCCGCGGACCGCACCGGCCACCCGGAGCGGAACGACCACGCGGATCACGCGGATCAGGCGAACTACGCGGGTCACACGGGGCAGGCGGACCACGCGGGCCACGCCGGTCACCCGGACGGCACCGGTCACGCCGGTCACCCGGACGGCACCGGTCACGCCGGTCACCCGGACGGCACCGGTCACGCCGGTCACCTGGACGACGCGGGTCACGCCGGTCGCCTGGACGACGCGGGTCACACCGTTCACACCGGTCACCCGGACCACACCGGTCAGATCAGCCAGATCAGCCACACCGACTACTCCGCCCATCAGGAGCACACCGGTCACGGCACACCCGCCGAGCCCACGGCCCCCTCCGCGCCCGCGGGGCACACCGGCCAGTGGACGATCCCGGTCGCGGACGGGGATCTTCCGGACGAGTCGGGCGAGTTCCCGGCCTCGGCGGCGGCTTCGCAGCAGTGGTACGCGGACGACGCGCGCCCGGCCACGCTCCCCGGCGGCGCCCCCGCGCCCTGGGCGACCCAGCCGCAGCCCGAGGAGCGGCACCAGGAGCAGGCGGCGCCCCGCCCGCTCCCCGGCGCGGCCCCCGGAGCGGGCGTGGACGCGGCTGCGGAACCGGCGCCCGGACCGGCGTCCGAGGTAGCGGCGGAACCCCAGGCGGAACCCGAAGCGGAATTCGAAGCGGAGCCGGAAGCGGAGTCCCCGACCGCCGACGGGCCCGCCCCCGAACCGACCTCTCCGGATGCCTCGCCGGCCACTCCCTCGGCTGACCCCGAGCCCGGTACCGCTCCCGATTCCGCCGCCGAGCCGTCGGCTGCGGACGGGCAGACGGAGGACGCGGCGCCCGCCCCCGTCCCCGAGGGCCCCGCAGCGGACGCCCAGGACCCGGCCCCGGAAGCGGAACCCGAACCGGACCCGTCCCACGACATCGCGCACGACCCGGTCGCCGCCCCCCTCGACGTACCGAGCGAGCACCCCGCCGCCTCCTACGTGCTGCACGTGAACGGCGTGGACCGCCCGGTCTCCGACGCCTGGATCGGGGAGTCCCTGCTCTACGTGCTCCGCGAGCGCCTCGGCCTCGCCGGCGCCAAGGACGGCTGCTCGCAGGGCGAGTGCGGGGCGTGCAACGTCCAGGTGGACGGCCGGCTGGTCGCCTCCTGCCTGGTGCCCGCCGCCACCACCGCGGGCAGCGAGGTCCGTACGGTCGAAGGGCTGGCCGTCGACGGCGAACCCTCCGATGTCCAGCGCGCGCTCGCCGCCTGCGGGGCCGTCCAGTGCGGCTTCTGCATCCCCGGCATGGCGATGACCGTCCACGACCTGCTGGAGGGCAACCACGCCCCCAGCGAGCTGGAGACCCGCCAGGCCCTCTGCGGCAACCTCTGCCGCTGCTCCGGCTACCGGGGCGTGCTCGACGCGGTCGCGGACGTCGTGGCGTCCCGCGAGGCGACCGCGGAGGCCGCCACCGCGCAGACGGCCTCCGCCCGGGCGGCCACCGCCCAGGACGAGCCCCGCGTCCCGCACCAGGCCGAACCGGGCGCGGGCGGCGTCCAGCAGCAGCCCCACCCGCACGAGGGAGGCGCGCAGTGACGGACGCGGGCGCACCCATGGCTCCGGCGCACCACCCCATGGCCCCTGCGAGCGACAAGGAGGCGGCGGCGTGAGCGGCGACGCGGCCAACGCGACCAGCACCACCCTGCCCAGGATCGACGCCGCCGCGGGCGGTCCGGCCGGCGGTGGTCCGGGCCCGGACGGGGAGCCTCCGCTGACCGGCCTGGGCGCCTCGCTGCCCGCCGCCGACACCCGGGCGAAGTCCGAGGGCACCTTCCCGTACGCCGCCGACCTCTGGGCCGAGGGGCTGCTCTGGGCCTCCGTGCTCCGCTCGCCCCACCCGCACGCCCGCATCCTCTCCATCGACACCTCGGCCGCCGCCGCGATGCCCGGGGTGCGCGCGGTCGTCACGCACGAGGACGTCCCCGGGGACAGCAACTACGGCCGCCGGGTCGTCGACCGCCCCGTCTTCGCCGCCGAGCTGGTCCGCCACCACGGCGAGCCGATCGCCGCCGTCGCCGCCGACCACCCGGACACCGCGCGGCTGGCCGCCGCCGCCATCGCGGTCGAGTACGAGGTGCTGGAGCCGGTCACGGACCCGGAGAAGGCGTTCGCGGCGGAGCCCCTGCACCCCGACGGCAACCTGATCCGGCACATCCCCCTCCGCTACGGGGACCCCGAGGCGGCCGGCGAGGTCGTCGTCGAGGGCCTGTACCGCATCGGCCGCCAGGACCCGGCCCCCATCGGCGCCGAGGCCGGTCTCGCCGTGCCCCGGCCCGACGGCGGCGTCGAGATCTACACCGCCTCCACCGACCCGCACACCGACCGCGACCTGGCCGCCGCCTGCTTCGGCCTGGAGCCGGACCGGGTCAAGGTCGTCGTCACCGGTGTCCCCGGCGCGACCGGCGACCGCGAGGACCCGGGCTTCCAGATCCCGCTGGGCCTGCTCGCCCTGCGCACCGGCTGCCCGGTCAAGCTGGCCGCCACCCGCGAGGAGTCCTTCCTCGGCCACGCCCACCGCCACCCGACCCTGCTGCGCTACCGCCACCACGCGGACGCGGACGGCCGGCTGGTCAAGGTGGAGGCGCAGATCCTGCTGGACGCGGGCGCGTACGCCGACGCCTCCTCGGAATCGCTCGCGGCGGCCGTGGCGTTCGCCTGCGGCCCGTACGTCGTCCCGCACGCCTTCATCGAGGGCTGGGCGGTCCGGACGAACAACCCGCCCTCCGGTCACGTACGCGGGGAAGGCGCGATGCAGGTGTGCGCGGCGTACGAGGGCCAGATGGACAAGCTGGCCGCCAGGCTCGGCATCGACCCGGCCGAACTCCGCCTGCGCAACGCGCTCTCGACGGGCGACATCCTGCCCACCGGCCAGACGGTGACCTGCCCGGCCCCCGTGGCCGAGCTCCTCCAGGCGGTCCGTGACCACCCCCTCCCCGCGCTCCCCAAGGACTCCCCGGAGGACGACTGGCTGCTGCCCGGCGGCCCCGAGGGCGCGGGCGAACCCGGGGCGGTGCGCCGGGGCGTGGGATACGGCGTGGGCATGGTCCACATGCTCGGCGCCGAGGGCACGGACGAGGTCTCCACGGCCACGGTCCGGGTCCACGACGGCGTGGCGACGGTGATCTGCGCGGCGGTGGAGACGGGCCAGGGCTTCGCCACCCTCGCCCGCCAGATCGTCCAGGAGGTCCTGGGCGTGGACGAGGTCCATGTGGCCCCGGTCGACACCGACCAGCCCCCCGCGGGCCCGGCCACGCACGGCCGCCACACCTGGGTGTCGGGCGGGGCGGTGGAGCGGGCGGCGAAGATGGTCCGCACCCAGCTCCTCCAGCCGCTGGCCCACAAGTTCGGCATGTCCACGGAGCTGCTCCAGATCGCGGACGGCAAGATCACCTCGTACGACGGCGTCCTCTCCACCACCGTCATGGAGGCGATGGACGGCAAGGAGCTGTGGGCCACCGCCCAGTGCCGCCCCCACCCCACCGAACCGCTGGACGAGTCCGGCCAGGGCGACGCGTTCGTGGGGCTGGCGTTCTGCGCGGTCCGGGCGGTCGTCGACGTCGACATCGAGCTGGGCTCGATCCGGGTGGTCGAGATGGCGGTGGCCCAGGACGTCGGCCGCGTCCTGAACCCGAAGCAGCTCGCCACCCGGATCGAGGCGGGCGTCACCCAGGGCATCGGCGCGGCCCTCACCGAGAACCTCCGCACCGCCCGCGGCCTGATCCGCCACCCCGACCTGACCGGCTACGCCCTCCCCACCTCGCTGGACGCCCCCGACATCCGCATCGTCAAACTGGTCGAGGAACGCGACGTGGTGGCCCCCTTCGGCGCCAAACCGGCCTCCGCCGTCCCGGTCGTCACGGCCCCGGCGGCTGTGGCCTCGGCGGTCCGCTCGGCGACGGGCCGCCCGGTGAACCGCCTGCCGATCAGGCCGCAGGCCGCGGTGGTGACGGCTCCGAAGGGCTGAGAACAGGGGCGACGAGCCCGACGACGCAGGACCACGGGGGGTACCGGCATGATTTCCGAGCCGGAGCTGATAGGCGCGTTCGGACCCGACCGCACCGCAGAGGCGGTGGGCGGCTTCGACTCCGACCGGAAGCCGCCGACGGGGACGGGGCGCGGACGCGGACGCGGCCTGCTCTGGGCCGCGGCCGGAGCGCTGACGGCCTCCGCGCTCTGGGCGGCGGCCGTCTTCGCGTACGGCATCGGCCCCGCCCCCAGGCCGGACACCCACGGCTACCACCTGGACGCCCGCTCCTGCTCCACGATGCGCATGACGGCGCTCACCGCGTCGGTGGGGGAGCGCGCCGACGCCCCGGGCCTCGTACCCGGCAGCATCGAACACCCGGCGCTCGACACCATCGAGTGCTCCATGACCCTCACCGCCCCCAAGTCCTCCGAGGACGGCTACGGGTGGCGGTACGGGCTCCACGTGGGGCTGGAGGCCGAACTCCACAAGGAGACCGACCCCCTCCCCGAGTTCGAGGCCCGCAAGGAGGAGACGCGCTGGGGGGACGGGGCGGACCGCGTCGAACCGGTGCCCGGCCTGGGCGACCGCGCCTATCTCCTGGCCGTGGACGAGAGCTCCTCCGAGCTGAGGGTGGTGGAGGGCGGCGCCGTCATCACGCTCACGCTCTCCACCACCATGGACTACGCGGGCTCCGACGAGGGCAGGGAGCCACCCCCGGTGGAGCCCGAGACCCCGGCTGCGGAGCCGTACCACGCCGACCTGATCACCGACATGCGTGAGGTGATGGCGCAGCTGAAGGCGGGCTGATCGCGGCGGCGACCGCTCACCCGGCAAGCGTGAGGGCCGCCCCCGTCCGACGGGGGCGGCCCTCACCGCGTTCGCTTCTTCCGGAGGCCGTGACCGGAATCGAACCGGTGTAACTCGAGTTGCAGTCGAGCCCCTGAGCCTCTCGGGCACACGGCCAAGCGTTTGCTGCTTCGTGAACGACGTTAGGGGGCGCGGGGAGCGGGCGACAAGGGAAAGGGCCGGTACGCAACACGACCGCCATACGCCGTTCACGCCCGGCCCTCCGGCCTACGACCAAGGGACGATCCCGACCGGGCACAGCGACAGGTCTCAAACCGCGCCACGCCCCTTACTCTGGGGAAATGACCGCCCCCGAACAGCGCGACGGCACCGATGCCCCGCGCCCCGCGCCGACCGAACCGCCGCCACCGTCACCCTACGAGCACCGCCGAGCCGACCGGCCGCACGACCGCCGCCCGGCGGGTGCGTCCCGGGGCGGTGACCCCCGGGGCGGGGCCGCCGCCCCGGGGACCGGGCTGCCGGCGGATCTTCCCGCCGATCTGAAGACCGGGATACCCGGCGACGTACGGCCCGGGATGCCGGACACCCTCCCCGGCGACCTGGGCGGAGCGGTCGCGGAGGCGGCCGCCGAGGGGGTGCTCGGGCGGACCTACCGGGCGCTGAGCATCGGCATCGTCTCCGTGGTGTTCCTCATCGCGTTCGAGGCGACGGCGGTCGGTACGGCCATGCCGGTGGCCGCGCGGGAGCTGCACGGCATCCCGCTCTACGCGTTCGCCTTCTCCGCGTACTTCACCACCAGCCTCTTCGCCATGGTGCTCTCCGGCCAGTGGGCCGACCGGCGCGGGCCGCTCCAGCCGCTCGCCACCGGGATCACCGCCTTCGGCGTGGGGCTGCTGCTCTCCGGGGCGGCGGGTTCCATGTGGGTCTTCATCGCGGGCCGGGCGGTCCAGGGGCTCGGTGGCGGGCTGGTGATCGTCGCCCTGTACGTGGTCATCGGGCGGGCCTACCCCGAACGCATCCGGCCCGCCATCATGGCCGCCTTCGCCGCGAGCTGGGTGATCCCGTCCGTGGTCGGGCCGCTGGCCGCCGGGACGGTGACCGAGCAGCTCGGCTGGCGGTGGGTCTTCGTCGGGATCCCCGTCCTCATCGTGATCCCGCTGGCCCTGGCCCTCCCGCAGATCCGCCGGATGGCCTCGGGCCCGGCGGACCCGGACGCGCCGGCGCAGCCGTACGACCGCCGGCGCATCCGGCTCGCGCTGGGGATCTCGGCGGGGGCCGCGCTGCTCCAGTACGCGGGCCAGGAGCTGAACTGGCTCGCGGTGCTCCCCGCCGCCGCGGGCGTCGCCCTGCTGGTCCCCGCCGTACGGGGCCTGCTGCCCACCGGGACCGTACGGGCGGCGCGCGGGCTGCCCTCGGTGATCCTGCTGCGCGGGGTGGCGGCCGGTTCGTTCATCGCGGCCGAGTCCTTCGTCCCGCTGATGCTGGTGACCCAGCGCGGCCTGACCCCGACCATGGCGGGCCTCTCCCTGGCGGTGGGCGGGGCGACCTGGGCGCTCGGCTCGTTCGTCCAGTCCCGGCCGCGCCTGGAGCCGTACCGGCAGCGGCTGATGGTGAGCGGGATGGTGCTCGTGGCCGCGTCCATCGCCGTCGCCCCCACCGTGCTGATCGAGGCGGTCCCGGTCTGGATCGTCGCCGTGGCCTGGGCCTTCGGCTGCTTCGGCATGGGCATGGTCATCGCCTCCACCAGCGTCCTGCTCCTGAAGCTCTCGGCCCCCGAGGAGGCGGGCTCCAACTCCGCCGCCCTCCAGATCTCCGACGGCCTCTCCAATGTCCTCCTCCTGGCCCTGGGCGGCGCCGCCTTCGCCGCCCTCGGCGGCAAGGCCCTGGGCGCGGCGGCCCACGGCACGGTGTCCGGCGCGGCCACGGGCTCCCACCCGGCGGCCTTCGCGGCGGTGTTCGTGCCGATGGCGGTGGTCGCGGTGGTGGGGGCGTGGGTGGCTACGCGGGTGGTCGTACGGGAGAAGTGAGTGGTACCGCGCGGTACCACTCGGTACCATGGGCCTATGGCTGGTCTGAATCTGCGGTTCACCGAAGAAGAGCTGGACTCCCTGCGCTCCCGCGCCGAGGCGGAGGGCAAGAGCATGCAGGCGTTCGCCCACGACGCGGTGATCACTGCCATAAACGAGCACTCGCGGCTCTTCAACGAGGCCGCGGACCACGTCCTGAAGGCGAGTGAGGAGCTGAACCGGAGGCTCGCCTGATGCAGTACGTGAACCTGCCCGAGCTGCTGAACCTGGCGCAGCGGCTAGGCGCTGCGGAGGTGCGCGACTACGGGCTGCTGGAGTCTGCCCTGGCCCGACCGCAGGCGAGCGTGTTCGGCCAGGACGCCTATCCGGACGTCTGGCAGAAGGCCGCGGCCCTGATGGAGTCCCTGGCCCGCAACCACGGGCTGGTCGACGGCAACAAGCGCATCGCGTGGTACGCGACCTGGGTCTTTCTCCACATGAACGGCCATCCGCTCGATCCGCACTTCGATGTCGACGAAGCGGAGCGGTTTGTGCTGGCCACGTGCCAGGGGGCTCTGGACATGCCCAAGATCGCCGAGCAGTTGCCGCGGTTCGCCCGGTAGCCGCAGTTGTGAAGAGGGTCTCAACGGACTCGAACCGCGACTCGTTCGTACGGGTTCTCACCCGGGCCCCCGGTAGGGTGGCCCGGTTGTCGTATCGCGGGCCGGGTCCCTCGGGCCGGGTGCGGTACGGGCAGCGCCCCACGTACCCGAGAGCCCCGAACCGGAGACCGTGACTACCACCACCACCGCCTCCTCCCACCACCTCTCTCCCGCCTTTCCCGGCCGCGCCCCCTGGGGCACCGCCAACAAGCTGCGAGCCTGGCAGCAGGGGGCCATGGAGAGGTACGTCCAGGAGCAGCCGCGCGACTTCCTCGCCGTCGCCACACCCGGCGCCGGCAAGACCACCTTCGCGCTGACCCTCGCGTCGTGGCTGCTGCACCACCACGTCGTCCAGCAGATCACCGTGGTCGCCCCGACCGAGCACCTCAAGAAGCAGTGGGCGGAGGCGGCCGCCCGGATAGGGATCAAGCTCGACCCGGAGTACAGCGCCGGTCCGCTCAGCAAGGAGTACCACGGCGTCGCCGTCACCTACGCGGGTGTCGGCGTCCGCCCCATGCTGCACCGCAACCGGTGCGAGCAGCGCAAGACGCTCGTGATCCTGGACGAGATCCACCACGCCGGTGACTCCAAGTCCTGGGGCGAGGCCTGCCAGGAGGCGTTCGACCCGGCGACCCGGCGGCTGGCGCTGACCGGTACGCCGTTCCGCTCGGACACCAACCCGATCCCCTTCGTCCAGTACGAGGAGGGCAACGACGGCATCCGCCGCTCCTCCGCCGACTACACCTACGGCTACGGCAACGCGCTCGCCGACGGCGTCGTCCGTCCCGTGATCTTCCTCAGCTACAGCGGCAACATGCGCTGGCGCACCAAGGCCGGTGACGAGATCGCGGCCCGGCTCGGCGAGCCGATGACCAAGGACGCCATCGGCCAGGCCTGGCGCACCGCGCTCTCGCCCACCGGTGACTGGATCCCCAATGTGCTGGCCGCCGCCGACAAGCGGCTCACCGAGGTCCGCAAGGGCATCCCCGACGCGGGCGGGCTCGTCATCGCGACGGACCAGGACTCGGCCCGCGCGTACGCCAAGATCCTGAAGAAGGTGACCGGCGAGACCCCGACCGTCGTCCTCTCCGACGAGAAGGCCGCCTCGAAGAAGATCGACAAGTTCAGCGCGGACGAGTCGCGGTGGATGGTCGCCGTCCGCATGGTGTCGGAGGGCGTCGACGTGCCCCGGCTCGCCGTCGGCGTGTACGCGACCACCATCTCCACCCCCCTCTTCTTCGCCCAGGCCGTCGGCCGCTTCGTGCGCTCCCGCAGGCGCGGCGAGACCGCCTCCGTCTTCCTGCCGACGATCCCGATGCTCCTCGACTTCGCCAACGAGATGGAGGTCGAGCGCGACCACGTCCTCGACAAGCCGAAGAAGGCCGGCGACGAGGAGAACCCCTTCGCGGAGGAGGACCAGCTCCTCGCCGACGCCGAGAAGCTTCAGGACGAGGAGACCGAGGACCAACTCCCCTGGGAGGCCTTGGAGTCGGACGCGGTCTTCGACCGGGTGCTGTACGACGGCGCCGAGTTCGGCATGCAGGCCCACCCGGGCAGTGAGGAGGAGCAGGACTACCTCGGCATCCCCGGCCTCCTCGAACCCGACCAGGTGCAGCTCCTGCTCCAGAAGCGCCAGAGCCGCCAGATCGCGCACAGCCGCCAGAAGCCGGCCGAGGAGGCCGACCTCCTGGAGAAGCCCGCCGAGGCCCGGCCCGTGGTCACCCACAAGCAGCTGCTGAGCCTGCGCAAGCAGCTCAACACGATGGTCTCCGCCTACACCCACCAGAGCGGCAAGCCCCACGGCGTGATCCACAACGAGCTGCGCCGCGTCTGCGGCGGCCCCCCGAGCGCCGAGGCGACGGCCCATCAGATCCAGACCCGGATCGCCAAGGTCCAGGAGTGGGCGACCCGGATGAAGTGACGGGCGGACGCCCCCCGGCCAGCGCCCCCCCGGCCAGCGGACGCCCCGGCGGGCGGATGCCCCGGCGGGCGGGCGCACCTCCCGGCCCTGTGCGGCCCGTCCGCCCCTGTGCGGCTCGTTCCGGTCCCTCCGGAGCGGGCCGCACAAAAATTTGTGGGCCCCTCCATCCACGGTGAGTTAACGCCGGTTCACGCGGGGTGTGCCGCCGGCCGCCGCCGTGTCTCTCGACCTGGACGCGCGTAGATGTTCGCGTTTCGGACGCCACCGCGCTGACCGGCGGTTATGCCGTACGGTCAAGGCCCGGTCCCGGGGAGCGCCCGGATTCTGGACGAGGGCTTCCGCTGAGCGGACTGGCTCGCTACTGTCCCGGCCATATGAACGCCCCGTGGCAGAGCCGCCGCGGAGCGCAGCCGGTGCCTATGGCCAGACCGGCGGCCTCTCCGTGCGTCGCCGCTGGGACCGGTGCCGCAACCCCCGGAACAGGGCCGCCGTCGCTCACCCGAAGAGGAGAGGGCGTCGTGACAGCGGAGACTTCCCAGACGCTCGACCGAGGACTGCGGGTCCTCAAACTGCTCGCCGATACCGACCACGGCCTGACCGTCACCGAGTTGTCCAACAAACTCGGGGTCAACCGGACCGTCGTCTACCGGCTGCTCGCCACCCTGGAGCAGCACGCCCTCGTCCGCCGTGATCTGGGCGGCCGCGCCCGGGTCGGACTCGGGGTGCTGCGACTGGGCCGACAGGTGCACCCGCTCGTCCGGGAGGCCGCGCTCCCCGCGCTGCGCTCCCTGGCCGAGGACATCGGGGCCACCGCCCACCTCACGCTCGTCGACGGCAGCGACGCCCTCGCGGTCGCCGTCGTCGAGCCCACCTGGACCGACTACCACGTGGCCTACCGGGCGGGCTTCCGCCACCCGCTGGACCGGGGTGCCGCCGGCCGCGCCATCCTGTCCGCCCGCCAGCACACGACCGCCGGCCACCCCGGCTACACCCTCACCCACGGCGAACTCGAAGCCGGCGCCAGCGGGGCGGCAGCGCCGCTGGTCGGGGTCTCGGGGGTGGAGGGCAGCGTCGGCGTGGTCATGCTCGCCGACGCCGTACCGGAGCGGGTCGGCCCCCGGGTGCTGGACGCGGCGAGGGAAGTGGCGGACGCGCTCCGGTAGCGGACACGCTGCGGCAGGCGGCGCCCGTTCCGTACGGACGGGGGGCGGGCACGGGCAGGGTGCGCGGCCGGGCGTACGCCTGGCGCGTTCCCGTCTCCGCCCGGCGGCTAGATTGGACGCGTGCTCACTCGTCTCTCGCGCCCCCGCGCCCTCGCCCTCTGCGCGCTGCCCCTCCTCGCCCTGTTCGGTACGGCGGCCCTCGCGCCGCTCCCGTTCACCCTGGCGCAGCCCGGGGTGACGGCCGATGTGCTGGGCGAGGAGGGGGGCGAGCCGGTGATCACCATCACGGGCGCCGAGACCCGGGCCACCGAGGGGCAGTTGCGGATGACCACCATCGTCGCCACCGGGCCCAAGGCGGACGTCCGGATCGGTGCTGTGGTGGACGGCTGGTTCCGTACGGACCGGGCGGTCATGCCCCGGGACTCCGTCTACCCGACCGGCGGCTCCGAGAAGGAGATCGAGCAGCACAACCTGAACGACATGAAGGAGTCCCAGAACGTCGCCGTCGACGCGGCCCTGAACCAGCTGAAGCGCGAGCCGGGCCCGATGAGGGTGAGCGTGGACCTCGGGGACATCGGCGGGCCCAGCGCCGGTCTCCTCCTCTCCCTCGGCATCATCGACAAGCTCGACGGCAACGGGAAGGGCGGCGACCTGACCGGGGGCCGCACCATCGCCGGTACGGGGACGATCACCGCGGACGGCGCGGTCGGCGCGGTCGGCGGGGTCTCCATGAAGGTCCAGGCCGCCCACCGCGACGGGGCCACCGTCTTCCTCGTCCCGAAGGCCGAGTGCCGCCAGGCGGAATCCGAGCGCCCCGACGGCCTGCGGCTGATCCCGGTCACGACCCTGGGCGGCGCGGTGGACGCGCTCAAGGCCCTGGAGAGCGGCGGCAAGGTCCCGGGCTGCTGACCCCGGCCCGGCGCGGGACCCGCCGGGACGCCCGCCGCCCGGGCCTCACCCCTCCTCGATGAACCCCTCCGCCACCAGCCAGTCCTTCGCCACCTCGTGCGGGTCCTCCCCGTCCACGTCCACCTTCGCGTTCAGGGTCTGGGCGACCTCCGTCGTCAGCTTCTCCGCCAGGGGGGCCAGCAGTTCCGCGATCACCGGGTACTTCTCGAAGGTCGCCAGGTGGATGACCGGGGAGGCGTTGTAGTTGGGGAAGAAGTGCCTGTCGTCCTCCAGGACGTCCAGGTCCATCGCCTTGATCCGGCCGTCCGTGGTGAACACCTCGCCCAGGAGGCAGGAGTTGGACTCCGAGACCTGGGTGTAGATGATTCCGGCGTCCATCTTCTGGATGTTGCCCGCCGGGATCTTCATCCCGTACTTCTTCTCCATGCCGGGCAGCCCGTCGTCCCGGGAGGCGAACTCGTTCTCCACGCAGATCGTCACCGCGGACGGGTCCTTCTTCGCCAGGGCCGCCACGTCGGAGAGGGTCTTGAGCTTGTACTGGGCGTTGTTCTTCTTGCTGATGGCCAGCGCGTACGTGTTGTCGAGCGGGGCCGGCGGCAGCCAGACCACGCCGTTGCCGCGGTCCTCGTCCCGTACCGCCTCGTACTGCTTCTTCGGGTCCGCGATCGGGTCGGCGTGGCCGAGGAAGGTGATCCAGCCGGTGCCGGTGTAGTCCCACTGGGCGTCGGCGTCGCCGTTGATGATGGCCTCGCGGGCGCTGATCGAGCCCGGCAGGTTCGTGCGGTCGATGACCTCCGCCCCGGCCGCCTTGAAGACCAGGCCGGTCATCTGGCCGAGGATGATGTTCTCGCTGAAGTTCTTCGAGGTCACCGTGAGCGTCGCGCCCTTCAGGGGCTCGCCCCGCCCGACCGAGCCGGGGGAGACGTCGTCCACCATCGGGGAGCCGCTCTTCAGCCCGCACCCGGCCACCAGCAGGGCCAGTGCCAGGGACAGGGCCGCCGTCCTCCGCACCCGGCAGGACCTTGTGTACGTACCCCTCACCGCTCCTCCAACCCGCGCGGCGTCAGCGCCAGTTCGGCCAGCGAGGCCAGCCAGTCCACCAGCAGCGCCAGTACCACCGTCAGCACCGAGCCGATGATCAGCACCGGCATCCGCTGCGTCTGGATCCCCGAGGTGATCAGGTCGCCCAGACCGCCGCCCCCGCCGAACGTGGCCAGGGTCGCCGTGCCCACGTTCAGGACCAGGGCCGTACGCACGCCCGCCAGGATCAGCGGCACCGCGAGCGGCAGCTCCACCTTGAACAGGACGCCCCGGCCGGACATCCCCATCCCGCGCGCCGCCTCGATCATGTTCGGCTCGATCGCCCGCAGCCCCGCCACCGTGTTGGAGAGCACCGGCAGCACCGCGTAGATCACGATGCCGATGATCGCCGTACGCGGGCCGATGCCCAGCCAGATCACCAGCAGCGCCAGCAGACCGATCGCCGGGGTCGCCTGGCCGATGTTGGCCAGCGCCGTGAAGACCGGCGCCGCCTTCCGCAGCCGCCGCCGGGTCAGCGCGATGCCGAGCGGGATCGCGATGATCAGCACCCAGAAGGTGGAGATCGCCGTCAGCCGGACGTGCTGCCACCAGCGCAGCTGCACGTTTCCGCCGGAGAGGGAGTTCTCCGCGATCGAGTCCAGGTGGATGTTGGTGATCCAGACGTACGTGACGACCAGGACGGCCACCAGGACCAGGGGGAGGACGACCAGCTTCCGCCAGGTGATCCTGCGGGCCGGAGCGGGCGGGGCGGGGGAGGGGTCGCTCTCCTCGTCGTGGAAGGCGTGGCCCTTGACGTCGTGCTCGCCCGGCGGCCGGGTGGGGGTGGCCGGGCTCTTGCCGGAGCCCGACTGATGGCTGGGGCTCATACTCCGCGGCCACCTCCCTCCAGCTCCTGCTGGGTCTGGTGGACCCGCTGCTCCTCCAGTTCGTGCTGGTGCTCCATCGCGGTCAGCCGGTCGGCCTCCAGCAGCTCCTGCACGTTGTCCATCAGCGTCTTCATGTCGACGACCCCGATGAACTCCCCGCGCCGCCCGGTCACCGCCACCCGGCCGCCGCTGTCGGTCAGCACCGCCTCCAGCGCGTCGTGCAGCGTGGCGTCCCGGGTCACCGTGTCGTGCACCAGCTGCCCGGCCCGCGCCAGCGAACCGCGCGCCCGCATCAGGTCGCCGCGCCGCAGCCACTTGTACGGGCGGTTGCGGCGGTCCAGCATCAGCAGCTCGTTGTGCGGGCCGTTCCGCAGCTTGTTGAAGATCGTCTGGAGCGGGTCCTCGACCGTCACCGTCGGGAACTCCGCGATGCCCACATCCCGTACGCGGGTCAGGTTCAGCCGCTTGAGGGCCGCGCCCGCGCCGACGAAGCCGGAGACGAAGTCGTCCGTCGGGTTGGTCAGGATCGCCTCGGGGGTGTCGAACTGCGCGATGTGCGACCGCTCCCGCAGCACCGCGATCCGGTCGCCCAGCTTGATCGCCTCGTCGAAGTCGTGGGTGACGAACACGATCGTCTTGTGCAGCTCGTGCTGGAGCCGGATCAGCTCGTCCTGGAGGTGGTCGCGGGTGATCGGGTCGACCGCCCCGAACGGCTCGTCCATCAGCAGCACGGGCGGGTCCGCCGCCAGCGCCCGCGCCACGCCCACCCGCTGCTGCTGCCCGCCGGAGAGCTGGCGCGGATAGCGGCCGTGGAACTCGCGCGGGTCCAGGCCCACCAGGTCGAGCATCTCCTCCACCCGGTCCTTCACCCGGGACTTGGACCAGCCGACCATCTTCGGGACCAGGGCGATGTTGTCCGCGACCGTCATGTGCGGGAAGAGGCCGGAGGACTGGATCGCGTACCCGATCTTGCGGCGCAGCTTCACCGGGTCGATGTCGGTGACGTCCTCGTCGCCGATCCTGATCCGCCCCGAGGTCGGCTCGATCAGCCGGTTGATCATCTTCAGCGTGGTGGACTTCCCGCAGCCGGACGGGCCGACGAAGATCACGGTCTCGCCGGCCTTGATCTCCATCGAGACGTTGTCGACGGCCGGGTTCGGGTTGCCCGGGTACTTCTTGGTCAGGTTCTCCAGCTGGATCGTGGCCCCGGAGGTGGCGGTGCTCTCCCTCTCCGGAACGGTCTCGGTCTCAGGCACGGATCCCCCTCGGGATGGTCAGCCGTCCCAGCAGGACGTACGCGGCGTCGAAGAGCAGGGCGAGCACGACGATGCCGAGCGTGCCCGCCAGGACCTGGTTGATGGCGTTGGCACTGCCCAGCGAGGCGATGCCCCGGAAGATCTCGTTGCCGAGGCCGGGTCCGGAGGCGTACGCGGCGATGGCGGCGATCCCCATCAGCATCTGGGTCGAGACCCGGATCCCGGTCAGGATCGGCGGCCAGGCGAGCGGCAGCTCCACCCGGCAGAGCCGGGCCGTCCGGGACATCCCGATGCCCGTCGCCGCGTCCACCAGCGCGGGATCGACCCCCCGCAGCCCCACGATGGCGTTGCGGACGATGGGCAGCAGCCCGTACAGCGTCAGGGTGATCACCGTCGGCGCCACCCCGAGCCCCACCAGCGGGATCAGCAGACCGATCGCGGCCAGCGAGGGGATGGTGAGGATCGTCGCCGTGGAGCTGATGGCCAGCGAGCCGCCCCAGCCGCTGCGGTAGGCCACCACGGCGATGAGCACACCCAGCAGGGTGGCGATGACCATGCACTGGAAGACGGCGCTGGCGTGCTGGAACGCGTCCGTGAGGAGCTGCTGGTGGCGGGTGCTCAGGTACTCCCAGAAGCTCACACGGCACTCCTTCGGATCGGTCGGTGCTCGGGTTCGCCCCGGTCGGCGCTTCCCCGGACCATCCCCTGCCCGGATTTCCCCGGCTCAGACGGTGTCCTGGGCCGCCTGTTCCACCAGCGGGATGATCCGCAGCGGAACCGGGTTCTCCATCACGATCGCCGTGGAGGCCCGGACGATGCCATCAAATCCGACAACCCGGTCGATCACCCGTTGGAGATCGGCGTTCGAGCGGGCGACGAGCCGGCAGAGCATGTCCCCGTGGCCGGTGGTCGTGTGCAGCTCCAGTACCTCCGGTACGCCGCCCAAATGGGCCCGTACGTCGGCGCCTTGGCCCTGCTTGATCTCCAGCGTGGCGAACGCGGTGACCGGGTAGCCGAGCGCCGCCGGATCGACGTCCGGGCCGAAACCGCGGATGACGCCATTCGACTGAAGGCGGTCCAGCCGCGCCTGCACGGTCCCGCGCGCCACGCCGAGCCGCCGGGATGCTTCGAGGACGCCGATGCGCGGCTCCCGTGCCAGCAGCACGATGAGCCGGCCGTCCAGATGATCGATCGCCATGGCCCGCCTCCGGTGGTCAGCCTGTACAGATAGTCCGGCCATCATGGCGATCCACTGCACACATTGACCAGCGAATGCGCAAACTATTGCGCACCTTGCGATGCGGGGAGAGCCTTCGAACATGACTGAGACTCTGCACACCAGCCCTGACACCGCCGCGCAGGCCGACCGCTTCCCGGTGAAGGGAATGGACGCGGTCGTCTTCGCCGTGGGCAACGCCAAGCAGGCCGCCCACTACTACTCGACCGCCTTCGGCATGAAACTGGTCGCCTACTCCGGACCGGAGAACGGCACCCGCGAGACCGCGAGCTACGTCCTCACCAACGGCGCCGCCCGCTTCGTCTTCACCTCCGTGATCAAGGCATCCACCGAGTGGGGCACCTTCCTCTCCGACCACGTCGCCGCCCACGGCGACGGCGTGGTCGACCTCGCCATCGAGGTCCCGGACGCCCGCGCCGCCTACGCGTACGCCGTCGAGCACGGCGCCCGGGGCATCACCGAGCCGCACGAGGTCAAGGACGAGCACGGCACCGTCGTCCTCGCCGCCATCGCCACCTACGGCAAGACCCGCCACACGCTGGTCGAGCGCTCCGGCTACGACGGCCCCTACCTCCCCGGCTACGCCGCCGCCGCCCCGATCGTCGAGCCGCCGGCCAAGCGCACCTTCCAGGCCATCGACCACTGCGTCGGCAACGTCGAGCTGGGCCGGATGAACGAGTGGGTCGGCTTCTACAACGAGGTCATGGGCTTCACCAACATGAAGGAGTTCGTGGGCGACGACATCGCCACGGAGTACTCCGCCCTCATGTCGAAGGTCGTCGCGGACGGCACGCTGAAGGTGAAGTTCCCGATCAACGAGCCGGCGATCGCGAAGAAGAAGTCGCAGATCGACGAGTACCTGGAGTTCTACGGCGGCGCCGGCGTCCAGCACATCGCGCTCGCCACCAACGACATCGTCGCCACGGTCCGCTCGATGCGCGCGGCCGGTGTGCAGTTCCTGGACACCCCCGACTCCTACTACGACACCCTCGGCGAGTGGGCCGGCGAGACCCGGGTGCCGGTCGAGACCCTGCGCGAGCTGAAGATCCTGGTCGACCGCGACGAGGACGGCTACCTGCTGCAGATCTTCACCAAGCCGGTCCAGGACCGCCCGACCGTCTTTTTCGAGATGATCGAGCGCCACGGCTCCATGGGCTTCGGCAAGGGCAACTTCAAGGCCCTCTTCGAGGCCATCGAGCGCGAGCAGGAGAAGCGCGGCAACCTCTGAGCCGTACGTATCCCTCACACGACCGCGGTCCGGGGCAGCACCCCGGACCGCGGTCGCGCGCGGCGACGGACAGCCGTGTTCAGCGGCCCGTCGCCCCCGGTCCGCCCGGCGGCGGCTCGCCCAGGGCGTCCAGCGCCTCCCGGGCCTTCGGCGCGTCCAGCGGCGAGAACGCCGGATTGGTGCGCAGCGCCTCGTCCAGATGGCGGCGGGCCGCGCCGTGCTCGCCCAGCTGCCGTTCGATCACGCCCAGGTGGTACGCGTACGAGGCGTTCCGCACCCCCGTGTCCACCGCCCGGCGCGCATACGTCAGCCCCTCCTCCGACTGCCCCGCCCGGTGCAGCGCCCACCCCAGCGCGTCCGCCACGGCAGCGCCGCGGTGCTGCTTCTTCCACTGGGCGCGCAGCAGCTCCACCGCCACGGCCGGGTCCCCGTGCTCGCTCTCGTACCGGGCCCGGAGCACCGACTCGTCCACCCCGGCCGCCTTCGACCGCGCCAGCAGCTTCTCCAGCTCGGCGTACTGGCTCCGGGCGTCCCCGTCGAGCCCGAGCGACTCGTACAGCTCGCCCAGTTCGAGGGCGTACAGCGGGCGCGGCAGCTTGGCGAGCACGCTCTGGTACGCGGCCAGCGCCTCGTCGGTGCGGCCCAGCGCGACCAGCGCCCGCGCCTTGCCCGCCAGGGAGGCGTGGTGGCCGGAGTCCGTGCGCAGGGCCGCGTCGAACTGGGCCACCGCCTCCTCCGGTTCGCCCCGCTCCCAGGCCAGCTCGCCCAGCCGGTGCAGCGCCTCGGCCTTCTCGGCCGGGGCCGTCGCCCGGTCGGCCGCCTCCCGGGCGGTGGCCAGGGCGTCCTCGCGCCACCCCTGGCCGCGGTAGAGCTCGGCGGTCCGGGCCAGCGCGGGGACGCCCTTGCGCAGCTCCCCGAACTTCTCCGTCGCCTCGGTCGCCGCCTTCCGGTCCCCGAGCCCGGTGTACGCGTCGATGAGGACCGGGTAGACGCGCCAGGTCCCCGGCTCCTGCTTCCGTACGGTCTCGCCCCAGCGCTTCGCCGCCAGGAAGTCCTGCCGGGCGTTGGCCAGGGCCGCCATCCCGATCCAGGCCTCGCCGTTGCCCCGCTCACCCGGCTGCGCCGCCAGCGACCGCTTCAGCGCCTCCTCGGCGCGCTCGTAGTACGCCGCGTCCGCCGAGCGCCGCCCCCACTCCACGTACGCCGAACCGAGCGTCGCCCACGAGGGCGCGTCCTGCGGGTGGGACTCCACCCACTGCTGCCGGTCCCCGATCAGGGCGGTCAGGTCGGAGAGGGAGGCGGGGGAGCCCGCGGTCGCCGCCGCCTCGGCCCGCTCCACGGGCCCCGGCTCCTTCGCCGCGTCCTGCCCCCGGTCCGGCACGGCCACGAGCGCCCCGGCCAGCAGCACCCCGGCCGCCACCGCCCCGAACGCGGCCCTGCGCAGGGTCGTCCGCAGGGTGGGAGGGGGCGGCGGTACGGCGGTGGCGCCTTCGGCGGGCAGCACGGAGGGGTCCGCGCCGGGTGTCACGGACGGGTCCGCGCCGGTCGTCGCGACGGGCTCTCCGGCGGGCGTCACGGAGGGGTCCGCACCGGGCACTCCACCGGGCGTCGCGTCGTGTGCGGCTCCGGAACGGGCGCTGCGGTCGTGCGGGGACGGTCCGGGCGTCCGGCGGGACTCGGGATCCTGCTGGGGCATGACATCCATGGCCCTCACTGTGCGTCAGTCATACGAGCACACCGCGTTCTGGGATCGCCGTCGCCGACGGGTTCACACCATTGGCCCCGGGTGTCACGCTTGGATCATGAGCGATCTTCTCGAACGCCTGCGCACCGGCCTTCCGCCCGAGGCCCTGATCACCGACCCGGACGTCACCGCGTCCTACGCCCACGACATGGCGAGCTTCTGCGCGGCCGGCACCCCGGCCGTCGTCGTGCTCCCGCGCACGGTCGAGCAGGTCCAGCACGTCATGCGCACGGCCACCGCGCTGCGCGTCCCGGTCGTCCCGCAGGGCGCCCGTACCGGCCTGTCCGGCGCGGCCAACGCCTCGGACGGCTGCATCGTGCTCTCCCTGGTGAAGATGGACCGGATCCTGGAGATCAGCCCGGTCGACCGGATCGCCGTCGTCGAACCGGGAGTGGTCAACGCGGTGCTCTCACGCGCCGTCGACGAGCACGGGCTGTACTACCCGCCGGACCCCTCCAGCTGGGAGACCTGCACCATCGGCGGCAACATCGGCACGGCCTCCGGCGGCCTGTGCTGCGTGAAGTACGGGGTCACCGCCGAGTACGTCCTCGGTCTCGACGTCGTCCTGGCCGACGGGCGGCTCCTGACCACCGGCCGCCGCACGGCCAAGGGGGTCGCCGGCTACGACCTCACCCGGCTCCTCGTCGGCTCCGAGGGCAGCCTCGGGATCGTCGTCAAGGCCGTCCTCGCCCTCAAACCGCGGCCGCCGCAGCAGCTCGTCCTCGCCGCCGAGTTCCCCTCCGCTGCCGCCGCCTGTGACGCTGTGTGCCGGATCATGGAGCGCGGTCACACCCCGTCACTCCTCGAACTGATGGACCGTACGACCGTGCGTGCCGTCAACCGGCTCGCCTCCATGGGGCTGCCCGAGACCACCGAGGCGCTCCTCCTCTGCGCCTTCGACACCCCCGACCCCGTCGCCGACCTCGCCGCCGTCGGCGCGCTCTGCACCGCCGCCGGGGCCACCGAAGTGGTCCCCGCCGATAACCCGGCCGAGTCCGAACTCCTCCTCCAGGCCCGCCGGATGTCGCTCCCCGCGCTGGAGGCCGTCAAGTCCGCCACGATGATCGACGACGTCTGCGTACCGCGGTCGCGGCTCGGCGAGATGCTCGCGGGCACCGCGGCCATCGCGGAGGAGTACGGGCTCACCATCGGCGTCTGCTCGCACGCGGGCGACGGCAACACCCATCCCGTCGTCTGCTTCGACCACACCGACCCCGACGAGTCCCGCCGGGCCCGTGAGTCCTTCGACGCGATCATGGCGCTCGGTCTGGAGCTGGGCGGGACCATCACCGGCGAACACGGCGTGGGCGTCCTCAAGAAGGAGTGGCTCGCCCGTGAACTGGGCGAGACCGGTATCGCGCTGCAGCGCGGTATCAAGGCCGCCTTCGACCCGCTCGGCCTCCTCAACCCCGGCAAACTCTTCTGAACCCCGCGCCCTGAGAGGGCCCTCACGCGCTGAGGGGACCTCACGCCTCACCGTCCTGGGCCGACGGCTCGTCCGCCGACCAGGGGTCGCTCAGCCACAGGTCGTCCGCCGGCAGCGGGGCCAGCAGCTCCGCCAGCCCCTCGTCGATCCCGAGCCGCTCGCCCTCGGTGCCCGGCGGCACGATGCGCAGGGTCCGCTCCACCCAGGCGGACACGGCGGCCGAGGGCACCTCCAGCAGGGCGTTGCCGTCGGGGGAGGTGAGGGCCACGCAGATCACGCTGCGCTGGTCGACCTTGGTCGGCCAGATCCGCACGTCCCCGTGCCCGCACGGCCGGAACACCCCCTCCACCAGCAGCTCCCGGGCGAACGTCCAGTGCACGGGCGACTCCGAGCCGATGTGGAAGGCGATGTGCACGGCGTACGGGTCGTCGGTGCGGTACGTCAGCCGGGCGGGGACCGGGATGGACCGCTCGGGGGACAGGACGAGCTTCAGCTCCAGCTCACGTTCCACGATGTTCATCATGGGAATGCACGACCTTCCGGTGCTCCTGGGACGGTCCCGCTGACCGTCCCGCACAAGGAGAGAGAGCCCTCCCCGCCACCTATTACGCGACTTCTCAAAAAAACTTCGATCCGTTTCGGAAGTGGTCCCAAAGCGGCGGACCGGCCCGGGGATACGTGGCGGTCTGATAGATGTGGACCCTTGTATGGAGGCCGTCCGCCCTCCCGGCGCCGAACGGCCTGAGGCCTCGAAGAGATACGGGACCCGCTGATGAGCGCGCCAACTCCGGCACCCGGTGACGACAGCCCCCGCGAGGGCTACTACCCCGACCCCTCCATCCCCGGCTACGTCCGGTACTGGAACGGAGCGGCCTGGGTCCCCGGTACGAGTCGGCCCGCCCCCCAGCAGTCCGCCGCTCCCTCCTCTCCCGCCCCTGCTCCCCTCTCCTCTCCGGCTCCCGTCCCTTCCCCGGCTCCTGCCCCGGCCACCGCACCGCAGGCCGAGGAGACCGGGCCGATCTTCTTCGACGAGGAGGAGGCCGGGGGCGCGGCCTCCGCCGGGGCCGGGTCCGGCCCGGGTGCCGGGTCCGTCTGGCAGGCGGACTCCGCGCGCCAGAGCGGCTTCGGCGGTCCGGGGGACCGGCCGGTCGCGTGGGGCGGTACGGCGCCGGAGCCCGCCCACGACCCGAGGGCGCCCCTCGACCAGGACCCGACCGGCGGCGCGCTGCCGGGGATGCGGGCGCCCGGGGAGGAGGCGGGGGCGCGTCCGCCGGCCGAGGGGGCGGTCGCGATCCGCGCGACGGGCCCGCGGCAGGCGGCGGCCCTCCCCGCCTCCGCCCCGGCTCCCCAGGAGGCTCCCCAGGGCCCGGTCCACGGCGCGGTCCAGGGCCCGGTCCAGGTCTCCGCCGCCGCCCCTGCCCCGGTGCCCGCACCGTCCCCGGCACCCGCTCCCGCACCTGCCCCGGCACCCGCTCCCGCCGCCCCCGAGCCCGTACGCCCGGCGGCACCGCGCACCCCGCTCACCGCCGGCCCCGGGGGCGGTTCGGCGTCCTGGGCGCAGCAGGTCCACCAACTGGCCCAGCCCGAACCGCAGCAGCAGACGCCCCAGCCGCAGACAGCCCAGCCGCGGACGCCCCCGCAGCAGGCATCCCAACAGCCGAGGCCCCCGCAGCAGGCATCCCAGCCGCAGACGTCCCGGCAGCAGGCACCGCCACAGCAACAGCAGGCCCCTCAGCAGGACCAGCCCCACCCCGTGCCCCAGCAGAACCAGCCGGGCCCCCAGCCGTCCCCCTTCGCGCAGGCCGCCCCCGCGGCCGCCGACCAGCCCGTCGTGCCCTGGAAGCCCCCGGCGGCCGACGACCCCTTCCAGCAGATGGTCCGGGCGCAGACGGCGGCCCGGCCCGCCGGGCTCGGCAAGCGGTTCGCGGCCCGGCTGGTCGACAACCTGGTGCTCGGCGCGGCCGTCGGCGCGGTGGCCGTGCCCCTGGCCACCCGGGGGCTGGACCACATCGACCGGAAGATCACCGCGGCCAAGCAGACCGGTGAGACCGTCACCGTCTGGCTGCTGGACGCCACCACCGGGGCGCTGCTCGGGGCCCTGCTCGCGGCCTTCCTCGTCCTCGGCTTCCTGCTGGAGGCGCTGCCCACCGCCAAGTGGGGCCGGACGCTCGGCAAGAAGCTGTTCGGGCTCGACGTACGGGACATCGAGTCCCACGACACGCCCACCGTGGGGGCCGCCCTACGCCGCTGGCTCGTCTACGGGGTGCTCGGGCTCCTGGTCATCGGGGTGGCCAACGTGCTCTGGTGCCTGGTCGACCGCCCCTGGCGCCAGTGCTGGCACGACAAGGCGGCCCGGACGTTCGTGGCGGGCTGAGCGGAGCCGCCGCCCGTCCGCTTATCCGAAGAGCTGCCCGGACGTGCGGCGACACGCCGGTCCGGACCCGTATGCCGCGCCGCGTCCCCCGAACGCCCCCGAGCCGTTGCGAGCCCTGGTGGCACGGGGTGCACTCCCCCCATGAGCAACGACCAGCCGACGCCCGGCCAGCCGCCCGAGGACGACGATCCGTTCCTCAAGAAGCCGCAGGAGCCTCCGCCGTCAGACGGTCAGCCGCCGTACGGTCAGCCGCCGTACGGAAGCGCGCCGCCCCCTCCGCCGCCGCCCCCGCCGAACGACCCGTACGGCAGCGGTGCGGGTTTCGGGGCTCCTGATCCGCTGGCCGGGATGCCGCCGCTGGCCGAGCCGGGCAAGCGGATCCTGGCGCGGCTGATCGACTTCCTCATCATCTCGATCCCGCTCTATCTGATCTCGCTGCCCTGGGGCGGCGCGATCGACGTCGACGGGGACGGGGACAACGGGTTCAACGCCGCCTACAGCGGACACCAGTTGCTCTGGTCGCTCATCGGGCTCGTGGTCTACGTCGCGTACGACACCTACTTCACGCACAAGGACGGCCGTACGATCGGCAAGCGGCTGCTGAAGCTGCGGGTGGCGATGCTCAACGACGGGCGGGTGCCCGACACGAGCGCGGCGCTGATGCGGGCCGTCGTGCTCTGGGCCCCGGCGCTGCTGTGCTGCCCGTGCCTGTGGTGGCTGATCAACATCGTGCTGATGTTCACGGACAAGCCCTACCGGCAGGCGCTGCAGGACAAGGCGGCCAAGACCGTGGTGGTCGTGGCCCGTTAGGGCCTGACATCCGGACCGCTCACCGGCCCGGACCGCGCCGGATCCGGCCATGGCGACGGCCGGGCGGGTGGACACCCCCGCCCGGCTGCCGGGACCGCGGCCGGCTCAGCGGCGCAGCGAGTGCTCGTCCTGCCGGGCCGGGCGGGCGGCCGGGACGCGCTCCTGGGCCCCGAAGGCGTCCGGCAGGTGGCGCGTGCGGGCGGCGCCGGCGGACGCGGTCCGCGGGTGGTGCGCGGCGGGGCGCGGCTGCGGCGCGGGCTGCGGCAGCCGTACGGCCACCAGCAGGCCGAGCGCGAGCCCGGTCGTGGCGGCGATGGCCACGCCGATCCCCGATTCCGTACCGGAGATCAGCAGCAGGGCGAGGGTCGTACAGACGACGGTGGCCGAACCGTAGACGAGCTGTGCGGCGGTCGGACGCGGCATGGCGGTTTCCGTCCTCGGGACGTCGGATGGGCGGGCGGTCGGAACCTGCACAGGTACCTTCCGACCCTACGACGGTGGATGCCCGACCGGGACCGGTAGTAAGCGTGACCTAACCCACGGTACCGGTGCACAGGGGGCGCACGGAGTCACGTCTCCCGCCAACCGGACCGTGCGGAGCGCCCGTTGGCGGAGGATCCGTCCGCATACCGGAAGAGCGCTCCTGCATAGTGCACTTGGTCTGTTCAAGTCAAGGTCTGTCTTTTCTCTCGCAACTCCGATCGAATGTCGTCACTTGTGACGCGTTCACGCGCGCGGCCCTCTCCATACCCCCCTGGCCGCCACGCGGAACGCCCGGGGAGGACTGCATCAAGTGACCAATCAGAGACGGGCGCTTCGCGCCGCTGCTGTTGTCGTGGCCATGGCCGCGACGGCTGCGACGGCGTCCACCTTCGCCACCGCCCAGGCGCATGACACCACGTCAGGTTCCGTCGCCTCCGCCGCTCCCACCGCCGACCGCCATGACCCGGCGCCCGGCAAGGGGCACGTGGAGCACAACCTCGAAGGTCCCTTCAGCGAGCAGCAGGCAGCGCAGCGGGAGGCCGCGCTGGAGCAGGTGCTCGCCGGGGACAAGAAGGTGACGACCAAGGGCGGTTCGAAGGTCGTCAAGCTCGACGACAAGAAGTACGTCGAGCTCGGCCGGGAGAAGACCGACAAGATCTTCACCATCCTGCTGGAGTTCGGCGACAAGGTCGACGACACCACCATGTTCGACCCGGACGGCGACGGCCCCAAGCCGCCCGTCAAGAAGTACGGCGGCACGCCCGGCCCGGCGCACAACGAGATCGCCAAGCCGGACCCGAAGCAGGACAACAGCACCGCCTGGAAGGCCGACTACAACCGGGCGCACTTCGAGAAGCTGTACTTCGGCGAGGGCAAGGGCGTCCACTCGCTCAAGACCTACTACGAGAAGACCTCCTCGGGCCGCTACTCGGTCGAGGGCGAGGTCTCCGACTGGGTGAAGGTCGAGTACAACGAGGCCCGTTACGGCTCCAACTACTGCGGCCAGTCCAACTGCGCCAACGTGTGGGACGCGGTCCGCGACGGCGTCAACGCCTGGGTCGCGGACCAGAAGGCCAAGGGCCGCACCGACGCCGAGATCAAGGCGAACCTGGCCGAGTACGACCAGTGGGACCGCTACGACCACGACGGCGACGGCAACTTCAACGAGCCGGACGGCTACATCGACCACTTCCAGCTGGTCCACGCCGGCGAGGACGAGTCGGCGGGCGGCGGCGCGCAGGGCGGCGACGCCATCTGGGCGCACCGCTGGTACGCGTACGGCACCAACGCGGGTGCGACCGGCCCCGAGTACAACAAGGCCGGTGGCGCGCAGATCGGTGACACGGGCATCTGGGTCGGTGACTACACCGTCCAGCCCGAGAACGGCGGCCTGGGCGTCTTCGCCCACGAGTACGCCCACGACCTCGGTCTGCCGGACCTGTACGACACCTCCGGCGGCGGCGAGAACTCGGTCGGCTTCTGGTCCCTGATGTCGGCGGGCTCCTGGCTCGGCACCGGCAAGGGCGAGATCGGCAACCTGCCGGGCGACATGACCTCGTGGGACAAGCTCCAGCTGGGCTGGCTCGACTACGACAAGGCCAAGGCGGCCAAGACCTCGCTGCACAAGCTGGGCGTCTCGGAGTACAACACCAAGGACCCGCAGGCACTCGTCGTCGAGCTGCCGGCCAAGTCCGTCACCACCACCGTCGTCAAGCCTGCCCAGGGCACCAAGCAGTGGTGGAGCGACCAGGGCGACAACCTGTCGAACACCCTGACCCGTTCGGTCGACCTGACCGGCAAGTCCTCCGCCAAGCTGGACCTTTCGGGCTGGTACGACATCGAGGCCGACTATGACTACCTCTACACCGAGGTGTCCGACAACGGCGGCACCAGCTGGACCGCGCTCGACGGCACCGCCGACGGCCAGGCCATCCCGCGCGACGCCAGCGACAAGCCGGCGCTGACCGATGTCTCGGGCTCGTACAAGAAGCTCTCCTTCCCGCTGGACGCCTACGCGGGCAAGAAGGTCGACCTCCGCTTCCGCTACCAGACGGACGGCGGCGCGGGCGGCAAGGGCTTCACCGCCGACGAGATCACCATCACGGCCGACGGTGCCACGCTCTTCTCGGACAACGCCGAGGGCGACGACAACGGCTGGACGGCCAAGGGCTTCTCGCGGATCGGTGAGTCCTTCTCGAAGGACTACCCGCAGTACTACATCGCGGAGAACCGCCAGTACGTCAGCTACGACGAGACCCTCAAGGTCGGCCCGTACAACTTCGGCTTCTCCACCACGCGTCCGAGCTGGGTCGAGCACTACGCGTACCAGACCGGTCTGCTGGTCTGGCTCTGGGACACCTCCCAGAAGGACAACAACACCTCGGTCCACCCGGGCCAGGGTCTGATCCTGCCGGTCGACGCGCACGCCAAGCCGCTGAAGTGGAAGGACGGCTCGCTCGTCCGGAACAAGATCCAGCCGTTCGACGCCCCGTTCAGCTGGTACCCGAACAAGGGCTTCACGCTCCACAACGCGGACGTCCCGCTGTACATCAAGCCCGCCCTGGGCAACCCGGTCTTCGACGACCGGAAGGGCACCTACTGGTACAAGGAGAACCCGACGGGCAGTGTCAAGGTTTCTGACACCAACACCCGCATCTCCATCGTCCACGAGCCGCTGGACGGCCGCACGATGACCGTGCTCGTCAGCCCCTCGGGCCGATAATTCAGTAAAACCCCAGGTCAGAGCATGATCGGCCGTCGCCCTCTAGCGGGCGGCGGCCGATCGTGTTTAGGTGCGTCTTGTTCACATCCTTATTGACACGACGTCTCACGGGGGAGTGCGGATCATGGCAGGCGGAGGTTTCTGCAGGTTGCCCAACGGCTCGGTGGTGGTCGCCCTGACCCTCACCAGACCGGGCGGTACGGGCGCGGAGCCAGGTGCTCCGGTACGAGTGCTGGTCCACGCCGCGAACCGGGCGCGCGCCCTGACCAGGCTGCGCAATCTGGGGCTGCGGGCGGTCTATCTGCGCGGCAACGCGGCACCGCCCACACCGGACGAGGTGACGGCGGTGCTGCACCACCCGGACGGCCTGCTGTGGCGCGGCGCGCCGACGGCGGACGCGTCCGGCGAGGGGCCGCAGGGGCACCTGACGCTCCAGTCGGGGCAGGAGCTGTGGCATCCGATCCGGGCCCTGCTGGGCCCGGCCGGACACGCCGGACCGGCCCGCCCGGCGGCTTAGGGAGTGTCCGGGCCGGCCGGGGGCTTCCCGGGGCTTTCCCCCGCCCGCAGGCCTCGGGGGCCCGCGGGGGTGCGGGGCCCCGGGTCCGGCGGGTCCTCGGGCCTACAGGGCCTCGGCCACGACGGGCTTGCCGGAGAGCTTCACACCGGCCGCCCGCAGCTCGTCCAGGGCCTTCTCGGTGGTCGCCGGGGCCACCCCGGCGGTCAGGTCGAGCAGCACGTGCGTGACGAAGCCCTCACGGGCCGCGTCCAGGGCGGTGGCCCGGACGCAGTGGTCGGTGGCGATGCCGACCACGTCGACCTCGGTGACGGACCGGTCGCGCAGCCACTGGGCGAGCGTGGTGTCGTTCTCGTCGGCGCCCTCGAAACCGCTGTAAGCGGCGGAGTAGGCGCCCTTGTCGAAGACGGCCTCGATCGCCCCGGAGGCGACGGCGGGGGCGAAGTTCGGGTGGAAGCCCACGCCCTCCGTCCCGGCGACGCAGTGCACCGGCCAGGAGTCGACGAAGTCCGGGGTCTCGGAGAAGTGGTCCCCGGGGTCCACGTGGTGGTCCCGGGTGGCCACCACGTGCCGGTAGCCGGGCTGGGCCGCCCCGATGAGGTCGGTGATGGCGGCGGCGACATCGGCACCACCCGCCACCGCGAGGCTGCCGCCCTCGCAGAAGTCGTTCTGAACGTCCACGACGATCAATGCGCGGTGCATGGCGGGTGTCCTTCGGTGGGTGGGGGAGTGAGCGGTGGTGTTGCGTTCGTCGTTCATGGTTCACGGGGATGGCAACGAGCGTAGAGGCCGGGGCCCCACAATCAACCCCTACCCACTTCCCGGGCCCGTGGCGGGATCCAGCCCGTGGGGCAGTCGGCCCGGCCCGTCCGGCGGTCGGGGGCGGAACCCTCGCGGCCGGGGCCCCGCACCTTCCGGGGCCCGGGGCCTCACGCGTACTCCGTCCCGATCACCGGCTCCCCGCGGGACAGCTGCATCGCCGACAGCGGCAGCCCCGCCCGGGCCGAGACGTGCCGCTCCCGGGCCGCCTCCAGCGGTTCCCGGGCCACCACCTCGCCGCCCCGCACCAGCTCCACCAGCAGCTCGCGCCCGGCCAGCTCCTCCGGGACCGCCCCGGTGCCGATCACCTCGGCCTCGGCCACCCCGTGCTCGTCCACCCGGCGCGCGGCCCACTTGCGGCCGCCCTTCGACGACTTCGCCCCCAGCGACTTCTTCGCCACCGGCACCAGCGGGGCGTCCGGCTCCGCCGACCCGGCGCGGGCCACCAGCTTGTAGACCATCGAGCAGGTGGGGTGCCCGCTCCCGGTGACCAGCTGGGTGCCGACCCCGTACGCGTCCACCGGCGCGGCCGCCAGCGAGGCGATCGCGTACTCGTCCAGGTCCGAGGTCACCACGATCCTGGTGCCCGTCGCCCCCAGCTCGTCCAGCTGCTGCCGCACCCGGTGCGCGACCAGCAGCAGGTCCCCGGAGTCGATCCGTACGGCACCCAGCTCGGGCCCCGCGATCTCCACCGCCGCCCGCACCGCCTCGGCCACGTCGTAGGTGTCGACCAGCAGCGTGGTGCCCCGCCCCAGCGAGTCCACCTGGGCCCGGAACGCGTCCCGCTCGGTGTCGTGCAGCAGGGTGAAGGCGTGCGCGCTGGTGCCGACCGTCGGGATCCCGTACCGGAACCCGGCCGCCAGGTCCGAGGTGGCGTCGAACCCGCCGACGTACGCCGCGCGGGCCGAGGCCACCGCCGACAGCTCGTGGGTGCGCCGCGCCCCCATCTCGATCAGCCGGCGCCCCCCGGCGGCGGCCGACATCCGCGAGGCGGCGGCGGCGATGGCGGAGTCGTGGTTGAGGATGGAGAGGATCACCGTCTCCAGCAGCACGCATTCGGCGAAGGACCCCTCGACCCGCAGGAGCGGGGAGCCGGGGAAGTACACCTCGCCCTCCGGGTAGCCCCAGATGTCGCCGCTGAAGCGGTAGTCCGCCAGCCACTGCAGGGTCGGCTCGTCCACGACGCGCTGCTGGCGCAGGAAGCCGATCATCTCGTCGTCGAAGTGGAAGTTCTCCACCGCGTCCAGCACCCGGCCGGTGCCCGCGACGACCCCGTACCGCCGCCCCTCGGGCAGCCGGCGGGTGAACGCCTCGAAGACGGAGCGGCGGGAGGCGGTGCCGGCCTTGAGTGCCGCCTGCACCATGGTCAGCTCGTACTGGTCGGTGAAGAGCGCGGTCGACGGAACGCCGACCCGTCGCCCGAGGTCCGCTGAGTTCATGGCTGGGATGCTACCCCCTATTCGTCAAAGTGACGAGATGTGGGGTCCGTTTGTGCGCCGGACCCCTCCGGGTGGCAGCATGGGACAGGTGAGCGTTGCTACCCCCCTGGAGATCGAACGTCCCGATTCGGCCGAGGAGACCTTCGTGGTCCCCGAGCCGGACGTCCCGTGGGTGACGCTCGTCCACAACGACCCGGTCAACCTCATGAGCTATGTGACCTATGTCTTCCAGGCCTACTTCGGCTATTCGAAGGACAAGGCCCACAAGCTCATGCTGGACGTGCACCAGAAGGGCCGCGCCGTCGTCTCCAGCGGGAGCCGCGAGGAGATGGAGCGCGACGTCCAGGCCATGCACGGTTACGGGCTGTGGGCCACCCTCACCCAGGACCGCAACTAGCCCCCGGCCCCGGGGCCGCGACCGCCGCCCCGGCCTCCCTGCCCCGTCCGTCCCACCATCGGAGAATCCATGGCCGGCCATTTCGAGGCCACCCCGGGCGGCGGCGCGGCCGTCGCGCTCGACGAGGTCGAGATCTCGATCCTGCGCTCCCTCGCCGTGCAGCTGCTCGAACTGATCGGTCCGGGCGACACCCCCGCCGAGGGCGAGGACCCGCTCGCCGCGCTCTTCGCCGAGGGGCCCAGCAAGCCGCCCTCCGACCCGGCCCTGGCCCGGCTCTTCCCCGACGCGTACGGCGGCCCCGACGGGTCCGCCCCCGAGGGCGCGGGCGAGGAGGAGCTGCGCGAGCTGTCCGCCGAGTTCCGCCGCTTCACCGAGATGGACCTGCGCACCCGCAAGCGCGAGGACGCCCTCGCCGTCGTGCGGACGCTGGACGCCCTCTCGCCCGCCGGGGACGGCGCGGCCGTGCTCACCCTCACCGCCCTGGAGTGCCGCGCCTGGCTCGGCGCGCTCAACGACCTGCGCCTCACCATCGGCACCCGGCTGGAGGTCTCCGACGAGGACGAGGGTGAGAGCGGTTCGCTCTACCGGCTCCCCGACAGCGACCCGCGCAAGCCCATGGTGATGGCCTATCTCTGGCTCGGCGCGCTCCAGGAAACGCTCGTCGAGACCCAGATGCCGTAATCGGCGCCGCCCCCGTCCCGCGCCGGCCCGCGCCCACTCCGTTCGCTCAACGGACGCTCAGATCCGGGTAATGATCGCCCCAAGACATAAGCGCCTTTCCTGATGGATGGGGTTTCTTGTCCGCTTTTATCTGTGGGGTGCGCCACAGAATGTCCCATGGTGTCCTGTGACGGCCGTGATAAATCTTCACGATCGCCCGGGGACGCCACCCCTGTTCCCGGGGGTCGCCACAAGCCGGCCGAACGCCGGTGGCACTCCATCCATATCCGGGGGGATCAGGACCTGATCCGCGGCCTTGAGGGCGCGGATCGGCGTGGAGAAAGGCGCACCACACATGACATCGGCACAGGTCGACGAGGGACAGGCCGACAGCGGAAAGCCCGGCGCGGGCGCCGCGGCGGCGGAGACCGGTGGCGAGGGGTACCAGCGAGGTCTGGGCGCCCGTCAGATCCAGATGATCGCCATCGGCGGAGCCATCGGCACCGGGCTCTTCCTCGGCGCGGGCAAAGCGATCGACCGGGCCGGACCCAGCCTCATCCTGGCCTACTGCCTCGCGGGGCTGGTCATCTTCTTCATCATGCGGGCGCTGGGCGAACTGCTCATGTACCGCCCGGTCTCCGGCTCCTTCTCGGAGTACGCGCGCGAATTCATCGGCCCCTTCTTCGGATTCGTCACCGGCTGGACCTACTGGCTGTTCTGGGTCGTCACCGGAATCACCGAAGTCACCGCCGCCGCCACCTATATGACGTACTGGTGGGACATTCCCCAGTGGCTCTCCGCGCTCGTCTTCACCGTCATTCTGTACGGTGCCAACCTGATCTCCGTGAAGCTCTTCGGTGAGCTGGAGTTCTGGTTCTCCATGGTCAAGGTCACCGCCATCGTCGGCATGATCCTCATCTGCGCCGGCGTCCTGACCATCGGCTTCTCCGACGCGGGCGACACCGCGACCGTCTCCAACCTCTGGAACGACGGCGGGTTCTTCCCCAACGGCATCGGCGGCATGCTGATGACGCTCCAGATCGTCATGTTCGCCTTCCTCGCCGTGGAACTCGTCGGCGTCACCGCGGGCGAGTCCAAGGACCCCAGGACCGTGCTGCCCAAGGCCATCAACACCGTGCCGTGGCGCATCGCCGTCTTCTACGTCGGCGCCCTGATCATGATCCTGTCGGTCGTGCCGTGGTCCACCTTCAAGCCGGGCGTCTCGCCGTTCGTGAAGGCCTTCGAGGAGATGGGGCTCGGCATCGGCGCCGCCATCGTCAACTTCGTCGTCCTGACCGCGGCGCTCTCCTCCTGCAACTCCGGCATGTACTCCACCGGCCGCATGCTCCGCGACCTGGCCATGAACGGACAGGGCCCGCGCGCCTTCACCAAGCTCACGAAGAACGGCCTGCCGCTCACCGGGACCACCTTCTCCGCCGCCCTGATGCTCGTCGGCGTCTGGATCAACTACCAGTGGCCGGGCGAGGCGTTCAACTACGTCGTCTCCTTCGCCACCATCTCCGGCATGTGGGCCTGGATCATGATCCTGTTCAGCCAGATCCGCTACCGCCGCATGGCCGACCGGGGCGTGCTCCCGCACTCCTCGTTCAAGGCCCCGGGAGCCCCGTACACCAGCTGGTTCGCGCTCGCCTTCATCGGCATGGTCATCGTCATGATGGCGATCGACCAGGACGCCCGGATCTCGCTCTACTGCGCCCCGCTCTGGGCGCTCCTCCTGGGCGTCTCCTACCTGGTGCTCAAGTCGCGCGACCCGGAGAACACCGCCTTCGCCAAGCGCTGACCCAGGCTCCGGCGAGCACCCCACCCGCTCGCGTCGAGCACCGAACCCGAGGGCGGGCCCGTCGACCACGGGCCCTGGACCGGCCCTCCTCCCCAGGGCGTCCCGGCCGCTCAGCTCCCCCCACGGCCCCGGCGTCCACCATGCGGCCCTCCCCGTACCACCCACCGGTACGGAGAGGGCCGCATGCCTATCCTCTTGCCATGCTGACCATCACCCAGGCGCTCCACGACCAGATCGTCGCCCACGCCCGCGCCGACCACCCCGACGAGGCGTGCGGTGTGGTGGCGGGCCCGGCCGGGACCGGGCGCCCCGAGCGCTTCGTCCCCATGCTCAACGCCGCCCGCTCGCCCACGTTCTACGAGTTCGACTCCGGCGACCTCCTCAAGCTCTACCGCGAGATGGACGACCGCGACGAGGAGCCCGTGATCATCTACCACTCGCACACCGCGACCGAGGCCTACCCCTCCCGCACCGACGTGACGTACGCCAACGAGCCCGGCGCCCACTACGTCCTGGTCTCCACCGCCGACACCGACGGCTCGGGCCCCTTCCAGTTCCGCTCGTACCGCATCGTGGACGGCGAGATCACCGAGGAAGACGTGCAGGTCGTCGAGGCGTACTGAGCCGCGACGCTCCTCCCCGGGGGCCCCGCCGACCCTCCGGATCCGTCTGGCACACTGCACCCCAGACCCGAACACAAGGCAGCAGGAACCAGGAAGCCGGTGCGAATCCGGCACGGTCCCGCCACTGTGACCGGGCCCCCTCCCGTACGGACGACTCCCCGGTGGACGACTCCGCGCGGGAGGGCGGCCCGGAAGCCAGGAACTGGCCCGCCGCCTTCTCCCGCATCGACCAGGGGACGCGGAAATCCCCCGGAGAGGCCCCGCCATGTCCCGGCGCACCCCCGCGCTCATAGCCGCCGCCGTGCTGCTCCCGCTCGCCCTCACCGCCTGCTCCTCCTCGGAGAGCCCCGACGCCAAGG
Organism: Streptomyces araujoniae; assembly: GCF_050871195.1. NCBI lineage: Bacteria > Bacillati > Actinomycetota > Actinomycetes > Kitasatosporales > Streptomycetaceae > Streptomyces > Streptomyces araujoniae. Next base: position 2,661,469 of record NZ_CP194070.1, on the reverse strand, counting down.
GCGGGCCCGAGGCCGCGGAGAAGAGCGACGGCTTCCCGTACACCGTCACCAACTGCGGTGTCACCACCACGTACAAGGCCGCGCCGAAGCGCGTGGTCACCATGAACCAGCACGTCACCGAGATCATGCTGGAGCTGGGCCTCACCAAGTCCCTCGTCGGCACCGCCTACCTCGACGACAAGGTGCTGCCGAAGTACGCCGAGGACTACGCCTCCGTCCCGGTCATCGCCAAGGAGTACCCCTCCTACGAGCAGGTCCTCGCCGCCGACCCCGACTTCGTCTACGGCGGCTACGCCAGCGCGTTCGCCGCGGGCGACGGGCGCGGCCGCGAGGCGCTGAAGAAGGCCGGCATCGAGACCCGGCTCAACACCGAGAGCTGCGCCGAGGCCGACACCCCGATGGAGACCCTCTACGGAGAGATCCGCGAGGTCGGCCGCACCTTCGGCGTCAGCGACCGCGCCGAGGCCTGGATCAAGCGGGCCAAGGCCGACAACGCCGCCACGGCCGAGAAGCTCAAGGACCTCAAGGCCCTCCCCGTCTTCGTCTACGACAGCGGCGACAAGACCGCGTTCACCGCGGGCGGCAAGGGCATCGGCAACGAGCTGATCAAGCGCGCCGGCGGCACCAACATCTTCGCCGACCTCGACAAGTCCTTCGGGGACGCCTCCTGGGAGAACGTCGTCGCCCGCAAGCCCGAGGCGATCGTGATCTACGACTACGGCTCCACCACCGTCGAACAGAAGAAGAAGCGCCTCCTCACCGACCCGGCCCTCGCGGACGTCCCGGCCATCAAGAACAAGCGCTTCGCGGTGATGCCGCTCTCCGACGCGGTCCTCGGCGTCCGCGTCCCCGCCGCCGTCGAGAAGCTCGCGGCCCAGCTCCACCCGGCGGCCACCACCCCGTGACCTGCCGCACCCCCGCACCGCGGCGGCTGCTCCGCTACACCCTGGTCGTCGGCGCCCTCGCCGCCCTCCTCGCAGCCGCCGTGGTCGCCGCCCTCGCCCTCGGCTCCGTCCGCATCCCGCCCGGCCAGGTGATCGACATCCTGACCGGGCGGGCGGAGGCGAGCCCGTTCCGCACGATCGTCCTGGACGTGCGGCTGCCCCGGGTCCTGCTCGGCATCGTCGTCGGCGCCGGACTCGCCGTCATCGGCACGGTCCTCCAGGCCCTCGTACGGAACCAGCTGGCCGACCCGTTCCTCCTCGGCGTCTCCTCCGGGGCCTCCACCGGCGCGGTCCTGGTGATCGTCCTCGGTATCGGCGCCTCCCTCGCCACCACCGTGACCATCCCGGCCGCCGCGTTCGCCGGCGCGCTGCTCTCCCTGCTGCTCGTCTACACCCTGGCGCGCGGCGGAGGCGGCCTCACCACCAACCGGCTCGTCCTCGCCGGGGTCGCCGTCTCCTACATCCTCTCCGCCCTCACCAGCCTGATCCTGGTCACCTCCGCCCGCGCCGACCACCTCCAGGAAGTCCTCTACTGGACCCTCGGCGGCCTCGGCGCGGCCCGCTGGGACATGCTCGCGCTCCCGACGATCACCCTGATCGCCGGTACGGCCGTCCTCCTCACCCTGGCCCGCCCGCTCGACCTGCTCCTGGTGGGGGAGGAGGGCGCGACCGTGCTGGGCCTGGACACCGCCCGCTTCCGGGCCGCCGTCTTCGTCCTCGCCTCGCTCATGACCGGGGCGCTGGTGGCGTACAGCGGGGCGATCGGCTTCGTCGGGCTGATGGTCCCGCACATGGCCCGGATGGCGGTGGGCGCCTCGCACCGGGCGCTGCTGCCGGTGGCCGCGCTCGGCGGGGCGGTGTTCCTGGTCCTCGCGGACCTGGCCGCCCGCACCCTGGCCGCCCCGCAGGACATCCCGGTCGGTGTGCTCACCGCGCTCACCGGCGGCCCGTTCTTCCTGTGGATGCTGCGGCGCCGGCCGGAAGGGGCGCCGGCATGAGCACCGTACGATCCGCCCCCGAGGACGGGGGCCGCGCCCGCACGACGACTGTCCGCACGCCCGAGGGAGCCCGCCCGTGACCACCCTGCGCACCGAGGCCCTCTCGTACGGGACCGGCGAGGGCCGCCACCTCGTCGACGCGGTCGACCTCATCGCCGCCGACGGCGAGACGGTCGGCCTGGTCGGCCCCAACGGCAGCGGCAAGACCACACTCCTGCGCTGCGTCTACGGCACCCTGCGCCCCACCCACGGCCGGGTCCTCCTGGACGGCGACGACCTCGCCACCCTCCCCGTGAAGTCCCGCGCCCGCCGCATCGCCACCGTCCCGCAGGAGAGCCACGCCGGCTTCGAACTGACCGTCGGCCAGGTCGTCGCCATGGGCCGCGCCCCGCACAAGCGGTTCTGGGAGGCGGACAGCGCCGCCGACACCGCCCTGGTCACCGACGCCCTGGAACGGGTCGGGATCGCCGCGCTCGAACCCCGTACGTTCGCCTCGCTCTCCGGCGGCGAACGCCAACGGGCCCTGGTCGCCCGCGCCCTGGTCCAGCAGCCCGCGCTCGTCGTCCTGGACGAGCCCACCAACCACCTGGACATCCGCTACCAGCTGGAGATCCTCTCCCTGGTCCGGGGCCTGGGCACCACCAACCTGCTGGCCCTGCACGACCTCAACCTCGCCGCGTACTACTGCGACCGCCTCTACGTCCTCAAGGACGGCCGGGTCGTCGCCTCCGGCACCCCTGAGGAGGTGCTGACGGCGGAGCTGCTGGGCGAGGTGTACGGCGTCGCCGCCGAGGTCAGCACCCATCCGAAGACCGGCGCCCCCACCGTCGTCTACCTCCCGGAGGGACCCGGCCGCCCAGTCCTGTCCGCATGATGGGCGCCAACCATCCACGATGTGGGATCACACTCGGGTTTCCCGGCCGGGAATCGATACGATGCCCGCATGGTTCCCCATGACGTGAGCAACAGGACGCCGGGCACGCTGCTCGTCGCGCGGCTGCACGTCGACCTGTGCAGGCTCAAGAGCGCGATCTGTCCCCCGCCCGCAGCCTGACCGCGAGCCGCACGGCCTGACGGGCCGGGCCCGCGCGAGTCCCACGCACCACGCCCCACCCCCCGCGCGGGGGAAGAAACGCGCGCCCCACGCCACCTCCCGCTTTCGACAGGAGCCCACGCCATGGCCATCGAGGTCCGCATCCCGACCATCCTCCGCACCTACACCGACGGCGCCAAGGCCGTCGAAGGCAACGGGGACACCCTCGCCGACCTCTTCGCCGACCTGGACAGCCGCCACAACGGCATCCGTGAGCGCATCGTCGACGGCGAGCAGCTGCGCCGCTTCGTCAACGTCTACCTCAACGACGAGGACGTCCGCTTCCTGGACGGCATCTCCACCAAGCTCAGCGACGGCGACAATGTCACCATCCTCCCGGCCGTCGCCGGCGGCATGCGCTGATGCGGTACGACTCCCCGCTGGCGGCCGTGGGGAACACCCCCCTCGTCCGCCTCCCGCGGCTGTCCCCGTCCGAGGACGTCCGCATCTGGGCCAAGCTGGAGGACCGCAACCCCACCGGCTCGATCAAGGACCGCCCCGCGCTCCACATGGTCGAACAGGCGGAGAAGGACGGCCGGCTCACCCCCGGCTGCACCATCCTGGAGCCCACCAGCGGCAACACCGGCATCTCGCTCGCCATGGCGGCCAAGCTCAAGGGCTACCGCATCGTCTGCGTCATGCCGGAGAACACCTCGCAGGAACGGCGCGACCTGCTCGCCATGTGGGGCGCCGAGATCATCTCCTCCCCGGCCGCGGGCGGCTCCAACACCGCCGTGCGGGTCGCGAAGGAGCTGAGCGAGGAGCACCCCGACTGGGTGATGCTCTACCAGTACGGCAACCCGGACAACGCGGGCGCCCACTACGCCACCACCGGCCCGGAGATCCTCACCGACCTCCCGTCCATCACGCACTTCGTGGCGGGCCTCGGCACCACCGGCACCCTCATGGGCGTCGGCCGCTACCTTCGCGAGCACCGTCCCGGCATCCAGATCGTCGCCGCCGAACCGCGCTACGACGACCTGGTCTACGGCCTCCGCAACCTCGACGAGGGGTTCGTCCCCGAGCTGTACGACGCCTCGGTCCTCACCACCCGCTTCTCCGTCGGATCCGCCGACGCGGTCACCCGCACCCGCGAACTCCTCCAGCAGGAAGGCATCTTCGCGGGCGTCTCCACCGGCGCCGCCCTCCACGCGGCGATCGGCGTGGGCAGGAAGGCGGTCAAGGCCGGAGAGAGCGCGGACATCGTCTTCGTGGTCGCGGACGGCGGCTGGAAGTACCTGTCGACGGGCGTCTACACCGCCGAGACGACGGAAGCCGCCATCGAGACGCTCCAGGGCCAGCTCTGGGCGTAGTGCCCGGCCGCTCCCGAGCTCAGGCCCCAGGCTTCCGCTTCTGGGCTCAGGCCCCGGGCTTCCGCTTCTGGGCTTAGGCCCCGGGCTTGCGCTTCCGGGCTCAGGCCCCGGGCTTGCGCTTCCGGGCTTGCGCTTCCGGGCTCAGGCCCCGGTCCGCCGCTTCCGGGCTCACGCCCTGGGCCCAGGCCCTGCCGTGCGGCCCGTCCGCACCACTTCCAGCCCCTCCGGCGCTTGAGGAAGCGGGGCCCGGGGCGGAGTCCCGAAAGGCCCGCCCGGGGCCCCGCTTCCTCACCCCGCCCCCAGCCCCCGCACGCGCTCCCACACCCCCGGGTCCACCGCCCCGACCCGGCGCCGGAACGCCGCCACCCGGACCTCGCGCAGCTCGTCCGTCTCCAGGAAGCTCCGCCGCCCCCGCTGATCCCCGACCGCCCCCGCGGGCAGCGGGATCACCCCGGGCCGCTCCCCGTGGTCCTTGCTGGTGATCTTGGCGACGAGCGCCGTCGCGCCCCGCCCCCGTCCCCGTACGGAGAGGACCAGGCACGGCCGGTCCTTGGACCCGGGCCCGTCCTCGTACGGCACATCGGCCCACCACACCTCACCCGCCCTGGGCGTACGTCCCTCGCCGCGCCCCGCCGGACCCGACGGCCGCGACGGAGGCCGGGTCGACCCCGCGGGCCGCCCGGGCCGTTCCGGCCGCCCGGGTCCCCGCCCTCCCGGCCCCCGCCCCGACCGTCCCCGTCCGTCCACCACCGCGGCGACGAGGGCCAGCAGAACCACGGCGACCAGCGCCACCCACCAGATCGTGTCCATGCCCCGACCGTACCGGCGCCCGGGTCCCGCCCCCCGTCCCGCCCGGGCACCGCACACGGACGGCGCGCCCGGGCCGACAGTGGACGCGCTTCCATCGAACCGGTGACAGAGCGGGTGAGTTCCCCCACAACGGCAGGCGGCAGAGGAGCGACGCGGAGTTTCGCGCCTTACGCTCGACGAACCGCAAAACGTTCCGGCAGGACGTGCACCACCTCATCCGCACGACCGGTCCGCACGGACCCCGCCCGTCAGAACCCGCACGAACCCCGCCCGCAGAACCACCCGCACGACCCCATCCGCACGAACCCTCCCCGTTCCCAGGTCCCGGAGGTTCACGCTCCATGAAGCTCACCGTCGTCGGCTGCTCCGGCTCGTTCCCCTCCCCGGGTTCGGCATGCTCGAGCTACCTCGTAGAGGCCGACGGCTTCCGGCTGCTCCTCGACATGGGCAACGGCGCCCTGGGCGAGCTGCAGCGCCACGTCGGTCTCTACGACCTCGACGCGATCTTCCTCAGCCACCTCCACGCCGACCACTTCATCGACATGTGCGCGTACTTCGTGGTGCGTTACTACCGCCACGACGGCGCCCGCCCCGTCCCCGTCCCGGTCTACGGCCCCGAGGGCACCGAGCAGCGCCTGATCGCCGCGCACGGCGACACCCCCTCCGACCGGGCGATGAGCGAGGTCTTCGACTTCCACACGCTGAAGGGGGACGCCTTCGAGATCGGCCCCTTCTCGGTCGTGACGGAGAAGCTCCGGCACCCCGTCGACACCTTCGGCATCCGGATCGAGCACGGCGGCTCCACCCTCGCCTACTCCGGCGACACGGGTACCTGCGACGCCCTGGAGGACCTGGCCCGGGACGCGGACCTGTTCCTCTGCGAGGCCTCGTTCGTCGACGGCAAGGAAGACATCCCCGACCTGCACCTCAACGGCCGGGAGGCCGGTGAGGCCGCCGCCCGCGCGGGCGCGCGCCGCCTGGTCCTCACCCACATCCCGCCGTGGACCGACGAGGCCCGCAACCTCGCCGACGCCCAGGCGGCCTACCCGGGCCCGGTCGAGCTGGCCGTGCCGGGCGCGGTGTACGAGATCTGAGTACGCGTACGACGGGACCCCCGCCTCCGGGAAGGAGGCGGGGGTCCCGTCGTACAGGCGGTGGGGTACGGGCGTACGGGCTACTTGGCCTCGGCCTTCTGCAGCTCGGCCAGCTCCTCGTCCGACTCCCGGCCCGGGGTCGGCAGGTTGAACTTGGTGATGGCGAAGCGGAAGATCACGTAGTAGACCGCCGCGAAGCAGAGGCCGATCAGGACCAGCAGCCAGGGCTTCGACGCGATGCCGAGGTTCAGCAGGAAGTCGATCAGGCCCGCGGAGAAGCCGAAGCCGTCCCGGATGCCGAGCGCCCAGGTCAGGGCCATCGACACACCGGTCAGCACCGCGTGGATCGCGTACAGCACCGGGGCGATGAACATGAACGTGAACTCGATCGGCTCGGTCACACCGGTGACGAACGAGGTCAGCGCGAGCGAGAACATCATGCCGCCGACGACCTTGCGGCGCTCGGGGCGGGCGCAGTGGACGATCGCGAGGCAGGCCGCCGGGAGGGCGAACATCATGATCGGGAAGAAGCCGGTCATGAACTGTCCGGCCTCCGGGTCACCGGCCAGGAAGCGGGCGATGTCGCCGTGCTTGCCCTCGAACTCACCGGCCTGGAACCACGGGAAGGAGTTGAGCAGGTGGTGCATGCCGACCGGGATCAGCGCACGGTTGGCGACACCGAAGATGCCCGCGCCGACGGCACCGGAGCCGACGAGCCACTCACCGAAGTTGTGCAGACCGGTGCCGAGGACCGGCCAGATCAGACCGAAGACGATGCCGATGACGAGACCCGCGAAGGCGGAGAGGATCGGGACCAGGCGGCGGCCGCTGAAGAAGCCCGCCCAGTCGGGCAGCTTCGTCCGGTAGAACTTCTGGTACAGCAGGGCCACGACTATGCCCATCACGACACCGCCGAGGACACCGGCGTTGACCGGGGCGTCGTTCATCACGATCTTGCCGTCGGCGACGCTGGCGACCTGGGGCAGGTTGCTGTCGGTGAAGGTGGCGAGCACCTTCTGGAAGACGAGGTAGCCGACGACGGCGGCGAGCGCGGTCGAGCCGTCCGACTTCTTGGCGAAGCCGATCGCGATGCCGACGGCGAAGAGCAGCGGCATGTTGTCGAGGAGGGCGCCACCACCGGCGGCCATGTACCCGGCGAGCTTCGTGACGAAGGTCGGGAACGAGTCGCGGCCCAGCATGTCGCTCTGGCCGAAGCGGACCAGGAGCGCGGCGGCCGGCAGCACGGCGACCGGCAGCATGAGGCTGCGGCCGATGCGCTGCATGACGGCCATGGCGCCGGCGCCCTTCTTCTTCTCGGCCGCGGGTGCGGTCTCAGCCGTAGTCATCAACTTCCTCCATGGGACACGGTGCCGCCCGGACGATCGATGAGGGGAGGCGGCGACTCGACAGACGGCGGCAGACAGCCGTGGTCTGGACCACTCAGTGGTGTAGACCAGTTTTAGCACGGTGAGGGTTAGATAAGGAACCTGCAATTCCCCCCAGATTCGCGGTAGCAGACCCGGCACGTTCGGTGACATGCGAAAGGCCCCCGGACCGAGAGGTCCGAGGGCCTTGACTGATCCGGGGAAACCCCGGATGACCTGCTACTTCGTGAGATCCTTCTCGATCTCCTTCTCGATCTCCTCAGGCTCCCGGCCAGGGGTCTTGAGGTCGAACCTGGTGATAGCGAAGCGGAAGATCACGTAGTAGACCACCGCGAAGCACGCGCCGATCGGGATGATCAGCCACGGTTTCGTATCGAGATGCCAGTTGACGACGTAGTCGATCAACCCGGCCGAGAAGCTGAACCCGGCATGCACCCCCAGCAGCCAGGTGATGCCCATCGACGCCCCCGTCAGCACCGCGTGCACGCCGTACAGCAGCGGCGCCACGAACATGAACGAGAACTCGATCGGCTCGGTCACACCGGTGACGAACGAGGTCAGCGCCACCGAGACCATCAGCCCGCCGACCTCCTTGCGGCGCTCGGGCCGCGCGCAGTGGGTGATGGCCAGGGCGGCGGCGGGCAGGCCGAACATCATGATCGGGAAGAAGCCCGAGGTGAACTGGCCGGCCGACGGGTCCCCCGCGAAGAACCGGGAGATGTCGCCCTGGACGGTCTGGCCGTCCGCCCCGGTGTACTCGCCCGCCTGGAACCAGAAGAACGTGTTCAGGAACTGGTGCATGCCGATCGGGATCAGCAGCCGGTTCGCGAAGCCGAAGATGGCCGCGCCCCACGAGCCGAGGCCGATCAGCTGCTTGGAGAACCAGGTCAGGCCGTCGCCCACCGGCTGCCACAGCAGCCCGAACAGCACGCCGAGGATCACGCAGAGGAACGCCATCAGGATCGGCACCAGGCGCCGGCCGTTGAAGAAGCCGAGCCAGTCCACCAGCTTGGTGCGGTGGTAGCGCTGCCAGACCACCGCGGTCAGCAGGCCGATCAGGATGCCGCCGAGCACGCCGGGGTTCTGCGGCTCGCCCTGGGGCAGTTCGTCCGTCACGGTGCCGTCGATCGGGAAGGCGCCGAGCACCCCCCGGTAGACCAGGAAACCGACGACGGCCGCCAGTGCGGTGGAGCCGTCGGCCTTCTTCGCGAAGCCGATGGCCACGCCGATGCAGAACAGCAGGGGCAGGCCGACCTTGCCGTCCAGGATCGCCCCGCCCCCGTTCAGCAGCACGCTGGAGGTCTTCTCCCAGAAGGCGCCGTGCAGATAGGAGGCGAAGAGGTTCCCGAGGCTGACGAGCAGGCCGGCCGCCGGAAGGACGGCCACCGGGAGCTGGAGGCTGCGTCCGACCTTCTGCAAGCCCTGGACCGGCCCGTTCCACCATCGTGGCTGCGGTGCCGCAGCGGCGCTCGAACTCATCGGCGTCCTTTCCGGAACTGGCCTCGTTTGGCGGTTGTCCGAAACTGGTGTAGACCAGTTGCGTCACGTCCGGGCCCGCCTCTGGGGCAGGGCGCCGGTGATCGTTATCTTTGGTGATAGTCCGGTTACCCGCCCGCGAAGTTGGGCCAACCGTGCGTTACCGTGACGAAACGGACCCGCAGCGGGCGGCCCGTCTGCACGCGAACACCAGGGAGAAGGCATGGCCACCAAGGCTGAGAAGATCGTCGCCGGGCTCGGCGGCATCGAGAACATCGACGAGATCGAAGGCTGCATCACCCGGCTGCGCACCGAGGTCCACGACGCCAGCAAGGTCGACGAAGCCGCCCTCAAGGCCGCCGGCGCCCACGGAGTCGTGAAGATGGGCACCGCGATCCAGGTCGTCATCGGCACCGACGCCGACCCCATCGCCGCCGACATCGAAGACATGATGTGACCGGCTGACACCCCGCCGCCGTCACGCCGCAGGCCCCGCACCCCACCGGTGCCGGGGCCTGCGCCGTACCCGCGCATCCCGCCCGCCGGTCCGCGGGCGACCGGCGCCGCCGCCCCCCGGCCGCGGCCCTCCCCGGCACCCGAACGGAGCCACCCCCGCCAGCGGATAGGGTCGGCCCATGTCTCGCATCGACGGCCGCACCCCCGAACAGCTCCGCCCCGTCACCATCGAACGCGGCTGGAGCAAGCACGCCGAAGGCTCAGTCCTCATCTCCTTCGGCGACACCAAGGTCTTCTGCACCGCCTCCGTCACCGAAGGCGTACCGCGCTGGCGCAAGGGCAGCGGCGAGGGCTGGGTCACCGCCGAGTACTCCATGCTGCCCCGCTCCACCAACACCCGCGGCGACCGCGAAGCCGTACGCGGCAAGATCGGCGGCCGCACCCACGAGATCAGCCGCCTGATCGGCCGCTCCCTGCGCGCGGTCATCGACTACAAGGCCCTCGGCGAGAACACCATCGTCCTGGACTGCGACGTCCTCCAGGCCGACGGCGGCACCCGTACGGCCGCCATCACCGGCGCCTACGTCGCCCTCGCCGACGCCGTCACCTGGGCCCAGGGCAAGAAGATCGTCAAGGCCGGGCGCAAGCCGCTCACCGACACCGTCGCCGCCATCAGCGTCGGCATCGTCGACGGCACCCCGCTCCTCGACCTCTGCTACGAGGAGGACGTCCGCGCCGAGACCGACATGAACGTCGTCTGCACCGGCGACGGCCGCTTCGTCGAGGTCCAGGGCACCGCCGAGGGCGCCCCCTTCGACCGCCGGGAACTGGGCTCGCTCCTGGACCTGGCCACCGCGGGCTGCGTCGACCTCGCCACGCTCCAGCGTGACGCACTCGCAACCACGCAGAACGCGTAGCGACGCGCCCCACCCGGGTAAAGAAGCAACCAAATACGCACCACAGAGCGTCGTTACGGGCACGGGCGCACGGGTCGAACCGTGCGCCCGTCCACGTACGCGACCCCCGGGGAGGGACCGCACCATGGCCTCGCGCCGCCACCAACGCCTCGCACTCGCCACCGCCGCCGCACTGCTGGCACTGACCACGGCCGCCGGCTGCGCCGGCCTCGACAAGGCCCTCGACTGCGTCCGCACCGCCGACGCCATCGCCACCAGCGTCGGCAACCTCCAACGGGCCGTCTCCAGCGCCTCCGAGGACATCACCCAGGCCTCCGAGGCCCTGGACGAGATCGACCGCGAACTCAAGAACCTCGGCGACACCACCGACGACGCCGACCTCTCCAAGGCGGTCGACGACCTCAAGGCGGGCGTCGCGAACGTGCGCGAGTCCATCGAGAAGGGCGACGCCACCCCCGACATCACCCCGGTGACGAACGCGGCGGGCGAGATCGGCAAGGTCTGCACCCCGTAGGGCCCACCTCCCCGCACGGCGATAATCGGTGCATGAAGCGCCTGATCCTCGCCACCCGCAACGCCGGGAAAATCACCGAACTGCACGCCATCCTCGCCGACGCGGGACTCGACCACGACCTCGTCGGCGCGGACGCGTACCCGGACATCCCCGATGTCAAGGAGACCGGCGTCACCTTCGCCGAGAACGCGCTCCTCAAGGCCCACGCCCTCGCACAGGCCACCGGCCTCCCGGCCGTCGCCGACGACTCCGGCCTCTGCGTCGAGGTCCTCGGCGGCGCCCCCGGCATCTTCTCGGCCCGCTGGTCCGGCACCCACGGCGACGACCAGGCCAACCTGGACCTGCTCCTGGCCCAGCTCGGCGACATCGCGGACCCCCACCGCACCGCCCACTTCGCCTGCGCCGCCGCCCTGGCCCTCCCCGACGGCACCGAACGCGTCGTCGAAGGCCGCCTCACGGGCACCCTGCGCCACACCCCGTCCGGCACAGGAGGCTTCGGCTACGACCCGATCCTCCAGCCCGACGGCGAGACCCGCACCTGCGCGGAGCTGACCCCCGCCGAGAAGAACGCCATCAGCCACCGCGGCAAGGCGTTCCGGGCGCTGGTGCCGGTGGTGCGGGAGTTGGTGGGCTGAAACGCCACGTCGGATACCGAGAGGGGCCGCCCCTGGCCAGGGGCGGCCCCTCTCGGTTCCTGTGCGGCCGGTGGGACTCGAACCCACACGGGATCTCTCCCACGGCGTTCTAAGCGCCGCTCGTATGCCAATTCCGACACGGCCGCGTCCGACAGCCATGCTAGCCGGGGCGGCGTCCGGGACGGTACGCGCATACGGATCAGGTTCCCGTCCGACTCCTTGGTCGCCGGTTACGACACCACGTGTCCGTCAGCGCGTGACAATTCGGGCACGGATAGCGCAGGTTCTCTGCCCGGTTGTCCAGCCAGTCGCCGTTGATGTGGTCGATCTGGAGTGTGAACGGCTGCCCGAGCCACTTGCCGTTCTCGGTGGGTACGGGCTGATCCGGGCGGCCTGACCACGAGGGCGGTCGGCGCGATCGCGCGGGGCTGGGGCACCCGCTCTGTCGTCCAGGAACGTCGGGTGAAGTGGCCGGTGTCCAGCTTCAGCTGAGTGGTCTTGCGTCGTACCCGGCGATGGTTGGTGTCGTTGACTTCGAGCCCTAGTGCTCGCATGACGTCCGCGTAGCTGGTGCACTGGGGGACCGCACGCCGCCCGTCTACCGGATGGTCACGTCCGCAATCCGGAGGGGCAGGCGCGGCGGAAGGTCTCAGAACTTCGGCTCCGGCGCCTGCGCCTGGACCAGTTCGGCCGCCTCCTCCGCCGTCTCCACCGACGGCGGGGAGCCGGACAGGGGCTGCTGGGCGGTCTCCTTCATGCAGGCCACCGCGATCACGCCGACCAGGGCCGCCGCCATGGCGTAGTACGCGGGCATCAGGTTGGAGCCGGTCCAGCTGATCAGGGCCGTGATCACCAGCGGGGTCGTACCGCCGAAGATCGACGTGGAGAGGTTGTAGCCCACCGACAGGGACCCGTAGCGGACGTGCGTCGGGAACAGGGCGGGCAGGGCCGCCGACATCGTGCCGAGCATGCAGACCAGGGAGAGGCCCAGCATCAGCATGCCGATGGTGATGGGGAGGATGCCGTCGACCCGGATCAGGAGGAACGCGGGGAGGGAGAGGAAGAGGAAGCCCAGCATCCCGCTCATCAGCAGCGGCTTGCGGCCGAAGCGGTCGGAGAGCTTGCCGACCTGGCTGATGATCGTCATCAGGAACACCATCACGCCGAGCAGGATCAGCAGCCCGTGCGTCTCGCTGTAGCCGAGTTCGTCGGAGAGGTACGTCGGCATGTACGACAGCAGCATGTAGTCGGTGATGTTGTACGCGCCCACCAGGCAGATGCAGAGGATCAGCGTCGGCCAGTACTGCCGGAAGATCTTCGCCAGGTCCCCCTTGGCCGTCGTCTCCACGCCGTCCGCCGCCTCGGACGCGTGTGCCGTGCCGCCCTCCAGCTTCTGGAAGGCCGGGGTCTCGTCGAGCTTGAGACGCAGGTAGAGGCCGACCAGGCCCAGCGGGCCCGCGACGAGGAACGGGATCCGCCAGCCCCAGGACTCCATCTGGGCGGTGTCCAGGAGGGCGTAGAGGGCCGTGACCAGGCCGGCCGCGCCGACGTACCCGGCCAGCGTTCCGAACTCCAGGAAGCTGCCGAAGAAGCCGCGCCGCTTGTCGGGGGCGTACTCCGCGATGAACGTGGACGCGCCCCCGTACTCACCGCCCGTGGAGAAGCCCTGGAGCATCCGGAAGAAGATCAGCAGGACCGCCGCCCCGACGCCGATCGTCTCGTGCGACGGGATGAGGCCGATGGCGAACGTGCTGACCGCCATCAGGATCATCGTCAGCGCCAGGACCTTCTTGCGGCCGACCTTGTCACCCATCGGGCCGAAGAACATGCCGCCGAGCGGCCGCACGAGGAAGGCCACCGCGAAGGTCGCGAAGGAGGAGAGGAGCTGGGTGGTGTCGTTCCCGGACGGGAAGAACACATGGCCGATGGTGACGGCCAGGTAGGAGTAGATACCGAAGTCGAACCACTCCATGGCGTTCCCGAGCGAGGCGGCCTTCACGGCCCGCTTCACCGCGGCGTCGTCCGTGACGGTGATGTCCGTCCGGCGCAGCCGCGGGTTCCGGCGCTTGCGGATGGCCCGGAAGAGCGCGGGATGGCGTTTGACCGCTTCGGGGTCGGCCGCCTGGTGGGGGTCGGGGGCCGCCATGGCCGGGGTCCTTTCCTCGGGGGGTGTTCCAGGAAAGGCTTCTGCGCGGTGGTGGCGGTCGCAAACCGACTTCACGGCCGGATGCGATGTCCCTCACATGTTCCCGACATCCGCGCCCGCGTCCCTGCCCGCGTCCCTGCCCGTACCCGCCCCCGGTGCGGGACGGGAGCGGTGTGGTGCGGTGGCGTACGGGGAGGGGTGCGCGGGAGGGGGCGGCTTCGCCTCGCCCCGATGGACCATCCGGGGCGAGGCGGGCGCGGCGGAGGCGGCGCGGCCGGTGGTGTCAGATGCCCAGGTCCCTGATGATCTTCGCCACGTGGCCCGTCGCCTTGACGTTGTAGAAGGCGTGCTCGACCTTGCCGTCCTCGTCCACGACGATCGTGGAGCGGATGACGCCCGTCACCACTTTGCCGTAGAGCTTCTTCTCGCCGAAGGCGCCGTACGCCGCCAGGGTCTCCTTGGACGGGTCGCCGACCAGCGTGACCTTGAGGTTCTCCTTCTCGCGGAACTTGGCGAGCTTCTCCGGCTTGTCGGGGGAGACGCCGATGACGTCGTACCCGGCGCCCGTGAGGAGGTCGAGGTTGTCCGTGAAGTCGCAGGCCTGCTTGGTGCAGCCGGGGGTAAGAGCCGCCGGGTAGAAGTAGACGATGACCTTGCGGCCCTTGTGGTCCGCGAGCGAGACCTCGTTGCCGTCGGCGTCGGGAAGGGTGAAGGCGGGAGCGGGGTCGCCGGGCGTGAGTCGCTCGCTCATGGGGGTTCTCCTCGGGTGGTGCGCGGGTCGGACGGGACCGAGCGTAATAGGGGTGCCGCCGGGTGCGCGGGGGTTCGAGCTGACAGACTGTCGACGAAGGTTCAGATGAAGGTTTACCGGAGACACGACCACGGAGGCGGCGCAGTGTCGGATGCCAGGAGCCCTGCGCAGATCGAGGCGGACATCATCAGCAGGCGTGAGCAGCTCGCTGTGGTGCTCGACGAGATCGGGGTGCGGGTACACCCGAAGACGATCATCGGTGACGCGAAGGCGAGGGTGGCCGCGAACGTGGACCGCACGGCCGGCCGGGCGTTCGTCGCGGTGAATCGCTCGGTGTCGGATGTGAAGGCCCAGTTCGTCGCGGCGGACGGCTCGCCCCGGCTGGAGCGGGTGATCCCCGCCGCGCTGCTCGTGGTGGGTGTGGTGGGGCTGCTCACCGCCTCGAAGCGCCGCCGGAAGTGACGGGTCCGGTGCGCTCCCCGGCGGGACGTACGTGTCTCCGGTCGGGAGGAACGTGCCTCCGGCCGGGACGTGCGCGCCCCGGGCGGGGCGTACGGGCCCGTGGCGGGGCGTACGGGGCCCTCGGGCGTGCCCGGTGGTGCGGTGACGGTAGGTTGCGGGCGTGAGCGACAAGACCCACGACGATGACAAGCTGCCCATCCGCATGCTGCACGACCGCGTTCTGGTGCGGAACGACACCACCGAGGGTGAGCGCCGCTCCGGCGGCGGCATCCTGATTCCGGCGACGGCGGCGGTGGGCCGTCGGCTCGCCTGGGCCGAGGTGGTCGCGGTCGGCCAGAACGTGCGGACGGTGGAGCCCGGGGACCGGGTGCTGTACGACCCCGAGGACCGTGCCGAGGTCGAGGTGCGGGGCGTGGCGTACGTGCTGATGCGCGAGCGCGACCTGCACGCGGTGGCGGCGGACCGGTTCGAGGGGTCGGTGGACTCCACCGGGCTGTATCTGTAGGACGTACGGCGGGAGGGCCTGGTGACCATGGTCACCAGGCCCTCCCGCCGTTCCTTGCTACGGTGGAACCACCCCGACGAGACGCGCCGTACCGGGCAGGCAAAGACGACGCATCGGTGTTCGTTCACGCGCTCGCGCGTCGTCGTCGGAGGTTCTCATGGCCTGGGTTCTGCTGATCATCGCCGGTCTGCTCGAAGTGGGCTGGTCGATCGGGATGAAGTACACCGAGGGGTTCACCCGGCTCTGGCCGAGCGTGTTCACCGGCCTCGGGATCGTGGCGAGCATGGTGCTGCTGTCCCATGCCGCGAAGACGCTGCCGATCGGTACGGCGTACGGGGTGTGGGTCGGCATCGGCGCGGCCGGTGCGGCGATCCTGGGCATGGTCGTGCTGAACGAGCCGGTGACCGCCGCCCGGATCTTCTTCGTCTGTCTGCTGCTGGTCGCGGTGGTGGGGCTGAAGGCGACCTCGGGGCACTGAGGGGCACCGAGGGGCCGCCGGTCGCCCTTGCTCAGCCGACCGCCGCCGGGTCGCGGGTGCTCCGTACTCCTTGTACGCCCTCGATGAAGCCCTCGCCGAGACCGTGGCCGCTCCCGCCGTCGCCGTCCCCGTTGCTGTCGTCGCCGTCTCCGGTGCCGGGGTCGGTGCCCGTCCCCGTACCGCCGTCCGTGCCGGTGGTCGGCGCGGACGGCGGGGTGGCCGGTGCGGGTGGGGTGGAGGGGGCGGCCGGTGCCGAGGGGGCCGGGTCGGCCGGGGTGCTGGAGGAGGGGGACGTGGCGGAGCCGTCGGGGGTGGAGGGGTCGGCGTCGGCCGCCTCTCCCTCGCCCGGGGCCTGCGGTTCGTCGGAGCCGGGGGCCGTCCGGAGGTCGAACTCCTGGGCCGGGGAGGAGCGCAGGGCCGCCTCCGTGTAGGCGGCCCAGGTCTCGGCCGGGATGCCGCCGCCGTTGACGCGGGCCAGGCCGAAGGCCCCGTACAGCGGGGTCTGGATGCCGGAGTCGGGGTCCTGGCCCATCACGGCGACGACGGTCGCGAGGTCGGGGGTGTACCCGGCGAACCAGGCGGCCTTGTCCTCCTCGGCGGTCCCCGTCTTCCCCACGGCGGGGCGGCCGACGGCCTGGGCGGCGGAGCCGGTGCCGCCCTCCACGACGGAGCGCAGGAGCGCGGTGGTGGTGTCGGCGGCCTCGCGGGGGACGGTCTGCTCGGTCTTCCGGTCGGGCAGCTCGATCTCGCTGCCGTCCTTGGTGACCTTGTCGACGAGGGTGTACGGGCCGTGCCGGCCGTGGTTGGCGAGGGTCGCGTACGCCTCGGTGAGGTCCAGGACGCTGGCGGTGGCGGGGCCGAGCGCGATGGAGGGGGAGGCGGTGAGGTCGGGGGTGGTCTTCGGGATGCCGAGGGCGACCGCGGTCTCGCGGACCTTCTCCGGGCCGACGTCCTGGGCCATCTGCGCGTAGACGGAGTTGACGGACTTGTCGGTGGCGGTGCGGACGGTGATCTGCCCGTAGTCGACGTCGTCCTCGTTGGCGGGGTCGTAACCGGTGGAGCCCTGCGGGCCCTGCACGGTCCGCTTGTTGGTGCCGTCGTAGTACGTCTCCGGGGTGATGCCCCGGCCGTCCTGGGTGGTGGAGCCGTTGGCGACGGCGGCGGTGAAGACGAACGGCTTGAAGGTGGAGCCGACCTGGTAGTCGCGGCGGGTGGCGTTGTTGACGTACTGCCGGGTGTAGTCGATGCCGCCGTACATCGCGACGACCTCGCCGGTCCCCGGGACGATGGAGGCCCCGCCGACGCGGACGTCCTCGTCGGCCTCGCGCTCGCCGCTGCGCTTGGCCATCACGTTCTCCTCGACCGCCTGGACGAAGGCGTCCTGCTTCTTCTTGTCGAGGGTGGTGGTGATGCGGTGGCCGCCGGTGGCGAGGGTCTTCTCGTCGATGATCCCGTTGCCGGTGAGGTACTGCTCCACCGCCTGGACCAGGTAGCCGCGCTGGCCCGAGAGCCCGTTGGGCGGCTTGGCCTCGCCGGGGACGGGGAACTCGGTGGCCGACCGTTCGCCGGCGTCGAGCCACCCCTCCTTGACCATGCCGTCCAGGACGTAGTTCCAGCGGGCCAGGGCGGCGGGCCTGCTCTCGGGGCGGGCGACGACGTCGTAGGCGCTGGGGGCGTTGAGGAGGGAGGCGAGGTACGCGCCCTCGGCGGTGGTGAGGTCCTCGACGTTCTTGCCGTAGTACGCCTGGGCGGCGGCCTGGATGCCGTAGGCGTTGCGGCCGAAGTAGCTGGTGTTGAGGTAGCCCTCGAAGATCTGGTCCTTGCTCTGCTCGCGGTTGAGCTTGATGGCGATGAAGAACTCCTTGGCCTTGCGGACGACGGTGCGCTCCTGGCCGAGGTAGTAGTTCTTCACGTACTGCTGGGTGATGGTCGAGCCGCCCTGCTTGCCCTTGCCGGTCACGGTGTTCCAGCCGGCCCGGAACATGGCCTTCACATCGACGGCGGGCTGGGAGTAGAAGTCGCGGTCCTCGGCGGCGAGCACGGCGTGCCGGACGGTGGCGGGCACCTGGGAGAGCCTGATCTTCTCCCGGTTGACCTCGCCGTCGCGGGCCAGGACGGTGCCGTCCTTGTAGAAGTAGACGTTGGACTGCGCCTCGGCGCCGGCGTTGGCGGCCGGGATGCCGACGAGCTGGTATCCGGCGAAGAACCCGCCGACGAGGAGGAGGCCGGCCACCAGGACGGTCCCGAGGACCATCCGCCAGGTCGGGAAGAGGCGGCGCCAGCCGGTCCGCTTGGGGCGTTTCGTGCGCCCCTTCCGCTTCCCCTTCCCGGGGGCGCTCCCCGCCGCGCCCTCGCCGTCCCCGGGGGTCGCGGAGGCGGCTGAGGGGTCCCGGGGGGCCCAGTGCTGCGGCGCGTCGCTCATGTCGGTGGGGGCTCCTCGGGTGCGGTCAGTTCTCCCATAGTGCCCGTTTCGCCGGGAAACCCTCGTATCATCCTCCGATCTCCCCCGTTCTCCGTCTCCGTGCTCCACCCTTTCGCCGCTCGAAAAGCGGTCGCGGCCGCTCCTGCCCGTCCACTAGGGTCGGTCGCTTTGGTGTCGGGAGCGGGGGAGAGGGGCCGGCGTGCGGCTGTACGCAGTGGTGGCGGCGGGCGGGTTCCGGCGCTTCGCCACCTACCGGACGGCGACGGCCGCGGGGGTGTTCACCAACACCGTCTTCGGCTTCGTCCTCGCCTACACCTACATCGCCCTGTGGGACGAACGCCCGCAGCTCGGCGGGTACGACCTGTCCCAGGCGCTGACGTACGTCTGGATCGGGCAGGCCCTGCTCGCGGCCTGCGCCATGATGGGCGGCGGCTTCGAGGACGAGCTGATGGAGCGGATCCGCACGGGGGACATCGCCGTCGACCTCTACCGCCCGGCCGACCTCCAGCTCTGGTGGCTGGCGGGGGACGTGGGCCGGGCGGCGTTCCAGCTGCTGGGGCGCGGGGTGGTGCCGATGCTCGTGGGGGCGCTCGCCTTCGATCTCGCGCTCCCCGGGTCGCCGTGGATCTGGCCCGCGTTCCTGCTCTCCGTGCTGCTGGGGATCGTCGTGAGCTTCGCCGTCCGCTTCCTGGTCGCGCTCTCGGCGTTCTGGCTGCTCGACGGGGCGGGCGCGGCGCAGATGTCGTGGCTGCTGGGGCTGTTCTTCTCCGGGATGCTGCTGCCGCTGCCGCTCTTCCCCGGCCTCCTGGGCGAGGTGGCCCGGCTCCTGCCGTGGTCCTCGCTGCTCCAGATCCCGGCCGACGTGTTCCTCGGCAAGTACAGCGGGTGGGAGCTGCTGGAGGCGTACGCGTTCCAGGGCGCCTGGGCGGTGGCGCTGCTGCTGGCCGGGCGGCTGCTCCAGGGCGTGGCGACGAGGAGGGTGGTGGTGCAGGGTGGCTGAGACGGTCGCGGTGCGGCCCGCGGAGGGCCGCGATCCGGGCGGCTTCGCGTACGAGGACCGGCCCCGGCTGCTGGAGGGGCTGCGCGCCTACGGGCTGATCGTGGCCATGTGGGTGCGCTCGACGATGGCGTACCGGGCCTCGTTCGTCATGACGACGCTCGGGAACCTCGCGGCGACCGCCTTCGACTTCGTCACGATCGTGCTGATGTTCACCCACGTCGACGCGCTCGGCGGCTACACCCTGTCCGAGATCGCCCTGCTGTACGGGGTCTCGGCGACCGCGTTCGGCCTCGCCGACCTGCTGCTGGGCTCGATGGAGCGGCTGGGCCGCCGGGTCCGGGACGGCACGCTGGACACCCTGCTGGTGCGGCCGGTCCCGGTGCTGGCGCAGGTGGCGGCGGACCGGTTCGCGCTGCGCCGGATCGGGCGGATCACCCAGGGGCTGGCGGTGCTCGGCTACGCGCTGCTCACCCTGGACATCGCGTGGACCCCGCTGAAGGCGGTGATGCTGCCCGCGATGGTGATCAGCGGGGCGGCGGTCTTCGGTGCGGTCTTCGTGGCCGGGGCGGCCTTCCAGTTCGTCGCCCAGGACGCCTCGCAGGTGCAGAGCGCCTTCACCTACGGCGGGGCGACGCTGCTCCAGTACCCGCCGACGATCTTCGCGAAGGACCTGGTGCGCGGGGTGACGTTCGTGGTGCCGCTGGCCTTCGTGAGCTGGCTGCCCGCGCTGTACGTGCTGGGCCGCGACTATCCGCTGGACCTGCCGTCGTGGGTGGCGTTCCTGACGCCGGTGGTGGCCGTGGGGTGTCTGGGGCTGGCGGGGCTCGTGTGGCGGGCGGGGCTGCGGTCGTACCGGAGTACGGGCAGTTGAGGGAGAACGAGAGGGAGAGGGAGTTGGGCACGGTGGACGGGGTCGCGCGACAGGGCACGGGCGGTGACGGTGAGGAACGGAGCGTGGGCCGCGCCGGTGAGGAACCGAGCGCGGGCGGCGAGGGCTTCATCGCCCTCGACGGCGTCGAGAAGGTCTTCCAGGTCCGCCGCAGGGCCGGTCTGCTGCGCCGGGAGCGCCACGAGGTCCGCGCGGTGGACGGCATCAGCTTCCAGGTGGCGCGCGGTGAGATGGTCGGCTACATCGGCCCGAACGGGGCCGGGAAGTCCACCACGATCAAGATGCTGACGGGCATCCTCACCCCGAGCGGCGGCCGGCTGCGGGTGGCGGGCATCGACCCCTCCCGGGAACGTACGCGCCTCGCCCACCGCATCGGTGTCGTCTTCGGCCAGCGGACCACCCTCTGGTGGGACCTGCCGCTGCGCGACTCGTACCGGCTGATGCACCGCATGTACCGCATCCCGGACCGCCGTTACCGCGAGAACCTGGACCGCTGTGTCGAACTCCTCGACCTGGCGCAGCTCTTGGAGGTACCCGTACGTCAGCTCTCCTTGGGGCAGCGGATGCGCGGCGACATCGCGGCGGCCCTGCTGCACGATCCGGAGGTGCTCTACCTGGACGAGCCGACGATCGGGCTGGATGTCGTCTCCAAAGCCAAGGTGCGGCAGTTCCTGAAGGAGTTGAACGCGGAGCGCGGGACCACGGTCCTGCTGACGACACACGACCTGACCGACATCGAGCAGCTCTGCCGCCGGGTGATGGTGATCGACCACGGCCGGCTGATGTACGACGGTTCGCTCGCCGGTCTGCACGAGGTGGGGGAGAGCGAGCGGATGCTCGTGGTGGACCTGGAGCGGGAACTCCCGCCGATCTCCCTGGACCCGGAGGGCGCGGGGCCGGGGCTGCGGGCGGTGAGGGTGGAGGGCGTACGCCAGTGGCTGGCCTTTCCCGCCTCGGCGTCGGCCGCCCCGCTGGTGGCGCGGATCGCGGCCGAGTACCCGCTGATGGACCTCTCCGTGCGGGAGCCGGACATCGAGGCAGTGATCGCGAGGATGTACGAGGCGGCGCCCTGAGGGGGCGATCCGTTCTCCCGCGGGGGCGCGGCCCCGACGCGCGCGCACCTTCGTGGCCTGCGGGTCTGTGCCGGGAACGGGTCCGTTCAATAGGGTGCGCGGTATGACAAGTGAACGTCCGGAGATGCGTGCTTCCGATGCTGAACGTGAGCGGATCGCCGAGTTGCTGAGGGAGGCGGTCGCCGAGGGCCGGCTCCAGATGGACGAGTTCGAGCAGCGCCTCGACAAGGCCTACCAGGCCCGTACGCACGGGGAGTTGGAGCCGCTCGTCAGCGACCTCCCGGCGCCCGGCACGGCGGTGGCCCCGGTGGGCTCCTCCGCGCCCGCCCCGGTGCGGGGCTCGGCCGCGAACTGGCCGTCCCGGATCGGCTCCACCCCCACCTCGAAGGGCGGGTTCGCGTTCTGGGGCGGCTTCAACCGGAGGGGCCGCTGGACGGTGGCCCGGAAGTTCACGGCGTTCGCGATGTGGGGCGGCGGCGAGATCGACCTGCGCGACGCGGACTTCGAGGACCGCGAGGTGGTCATCCGCTGCATCACGATCATGGGCGGGATCCATGTGACGGCCCCGCCCGAGCTGAACGTGGAGGTCCGGGGCCTCGGCATCATGGGCGGCTTCGGGGAGGGCCCGAACGAGGACGGCGAGCCCCTGCCGCAGGCCCCGCGCGTCACGATCACGGGGTTCGCCCTGATGGGCGGCGTCGGCGTGGAGCGCAAGCGGACGAAGGCCGAGCGGCGCCGGCTGAAGGAGGCCGAGGAGGCGGAGCGGGCGAAGCGGCTGGAGAAGGGCGACGGCGGCGGCCGCAAGGAACTGGGCTGAGCCTCCCGCCGCCGGGTGCCGCCGCCTCCGTACGCACGGGGGCCGGGCGGCCGCCCGCCGCTGCCGGGCCGCCTCCGCGCCTCCGGGGCCGGTGACGGCCCGCCCGCGTACGGGGCCGCCGGCTCCGCACGCGTACGTCCGTCACCTCACAGCGCGTCCGACACCGGCTTCGCCGCCCGGCTCCGCTCCAGCGACGCCAGGTCCACGCGCTCACCGAGCACCCGGTATCCGGCGTCGTTGAAGTGCAGGTGGTCGCCGGAGTCGAAGGCGGGCCGGATCCGGTTCGGCGCGGCGGGGTCGCGGATGGCCGCGTCGAAGTCGACGTACGCGTCGAAGACCGTCCCGGACCGGATCTGCTCGTTGACCGCCAGCCGTACGGCGTTGCGCTCGGGCGTCCAGGAGCCGAAGCCCTCGAACGGGGTCAGGGTCGCGCCGACCACCCGCAGGTTCCGGGCCCGCGCCTGCTCGGCGAGGGAGCGCAGTCCGGCGACGATCTGCCCGGCGTCGGTCTGCTGCGGGGCGCCCTGGACGTCGTTGATGCCGAGGGCCACGATCACCGTGCGCACCCCGGCCACCCCGAGCACGTCGCGCTCGAACCGGACGGTGCCGGGTTGCCCCGCCGAGCCCGGGGCGAAGAGCCGGTTGCCCGCTATGCCCGCGTTGGCGACCCCGTACCGCCCGCCGAGCCGCTCCGCGAGGACGTCGGTCCAGCGGGTGTTGGCGTCGGTGGTGGAGCCGCTGCCCGCGGTGAGCGAGTCCCCGATGGCGACGACGGTGCCGGCCACGGCCTCGTTGCGGACGTCCACGGCGGTCAGATAGCGCCACTTGGTGGTGGACCAGGTGGCCCGGTCGTCGGCCAGGTAGGACGTCTGGTGGCTGTTGGGGTGGTGGGTGACCGGACCGCCCGGGCGCGGGGTGCGGAAGGCGACCTCCAGGTCCGAGCCGGGCGCGACCGGGACGACGACCGGGTCGCTGACGATCTGTCCACCGGCGGCGACGGTGACGGCGGAGGCGCCGCCGAAGGTCACCGGCCGGGTGTTGACGGTGGCCCGGTCGACGAGGAGCGGGGAGGTCCCGAAGAGGTTGGAGAGCGTGATGCGGGCCGCGTCCCCGCCGACGCTGGTGTGCACGGTGTTACGGATGGTGCTGCCGGGGAATCCGCGTTCGGTGTGCGGTTCGCCGCTGACGGGTGCGGTGGTCCAGGTGGCCACCCATCCGCCGTTGGTGTGGGCGGGGGCGGCCGGCTTGCGGGCCGCCGCGTGGGTGTCGGCCGACGGGAGC
Source organism: Streptomyces araujoniae (assembly GCF_050871195.1). Classification (NCBI taxonomy): domain Bacteria; kingdom Bacillati; phylum Actinomycetota; class Actinomycetes; order Kitasatosporales; family Streptomycetaceae; genus Streptomyces; species Streptomyces araujoniae. The sequence continues at coordinate 2,638,010 of NZ_CP194070.1, read as the reverse complement.
GGGGCCGGGCGGGGCCCGGTGAACAGGGCGGTGCCCAGCACGGCGGCGGCCGCGAGGACGGCGGTGCCCGCCAGTAGGGCGATGAGCAGGGCGTACCCCTGGCGCCTGGGCATGGGCGGTGGCTCTCCTTGTGATGATCGTGCTGATCCCATGATGCGGCAGGCGCCGGGGAACTCGGCGTGCGGCCCGGGAGTAGGGGAAGCAGGGACAATGCGTACGTCCCGGGGGACGGGCGTACGTGGATGGCTGGAGCGGCCGGGGCCGCCGGAGCGGGTGGAGCGGGTGGAACGCATGGAACGGACCGGTTCCGGTGGGCAGGACGCGGAGCGGCGGCCGGGGGTTGACCCCGGGACGGGAGCGGGGGCCGGTGGGGCCGGGACGCGGACCGGGGGGCGAGCGGAGCCGGGAGAGGGGGCGGAGGGCGGCTCGGGTGCGGGCGGCGGCGCGGGCCCGCTGGCCTCGTTCGCGTACACCGCCGCCGACGCGGAGAAACAGCGCGGCGTGCGGCGGATGAAGCTCACGGCGACCGGCCTCCTTCTCTTCGTCGCGCTGGTCTATGTGCTGGCCACCTGGGCGGAGCACTCCGGGGTGACGGGCTGGCCGGGCTACGTCGCGGCGGCCGCCGAGGCGGGGATGGTCGGTGCGCTGGCGGACTGGTTCGCCGTCACGGCGCTCTTCCGGCGCCCGCTCGGCCTGCCCATCCCCCACACCGCCATCATCCCCACCAAGAAGGATCAGCTGGGACAGTCCCTCGGTTCCTTCGTCGGAGAGAACTTTCTCTCCGGAGACGTCATTCGTGACCGAATTCACGCCCTGGGGGTCGGCGGCAGGGTCGGCGCGTGGCTCGCGGAGCCGGCCAACGCCGACCGGGTCACAGCGGAGTTGGCGACCGCGCTGCGCGGCGCGCTCACGGTGCTCCGGGACTCCGACGTCCAGGCGGTCGTCGGCGAGGCCATCACCCGGCGGGCCAACGCGGTCGAGGTCGGCCCCGGCCTCGGCAAGATGCTGGAGCGGGTGGTGGACGACGGCGGCCACCGCAAGGTCGTCGACCTCGTCTGCGTACGGGCGCACGACTGGCTGGTGGAGCACGGCGACTCGGTGATGGACGCGGTGCAGGGCGGGGCGCCCGGCTGGACGCCCCGGTTCGTGGACAAGCGGGTGGGGGAGCGGGTCTACAAGGAACTGCTGCGGTTCGTCACGGAGATGCGGGACATGCCGGGCCACCCGGCGCGCGCCTCCATCGACACCTTCCTCACCGACTTCGCCGCCGACCTCCAGCGCGACGCCGACACCCGGGCCCGGGTGGAGCGGCTGAAGTCGGAGATCCTGGGCCGGAGCGAGGTCCAGGACGTCATCGCGTCGGCGTGGTCCTCCGTCCGTACGATGCTCCTCGCGGCGGCCGAGGACGAGCGCAGCGAACTCCGGCTGCGGGCCCGTGCGTCGCTGATGTCGCTGGGCGCCAAGCTGGCGGCCGACGAGCGGCTCCAGGGCAAGGTGGACGGCTGGCTGGAGGACGCGGCGGTCTATGTGGTCAACCGGTACCGGGCCGAGATCACCTCGCTGATCAGCGAGACGGTGGCGAGCTGGGACGCCGACCAGACGTCGAAGAAGATCGAGGCGCACATCGGCCGCGACCTCCAGTTCATCCGCATCAACGGCACGGTGGTCGGGGCGCTGGCGGGCCTGGCGATCCACACGGTGTCACGGGCCCTGGGAGGCTGAGCCCGGCTCCGTCCCCGGCTCCCGGCCCGGGCCTCCGGCTCCTTTCGGAGCCGTCCCCTTCCCCTTCGGGGCCCTCCCGTGCCTTCCGGGGCCCGGGGTCCGGGTGCGTACCCGTCCTGTCGTACGGATACGCACCCGGCTCACACGGGGGGAGTTGCCCGGTAGTACGCGCCCGGCGGCCCCTGTGTTCAACGCGCCGAGGTCTTCCCCGGGCCGCCTGACGGGCCCGTCAGGAACCGGCGTTCACGTGCCGGGCGTAGGCGGCGGCCAGCCTGCCCCCGGTCTCGGCGGTGGAGATGAGGACCGCCATGTTGGCCTGGGCGGTCCGGCCCCCGGTCGCCCGGTCGACGGCCCGCATCAGGTACTTGGTCAGCCCCTGGCCGCTCACCCCGTCCCGCTCCGCCTGGGCGAGCGCCTCCGTGATCGCCCGCTCGGCCTCGGCGGAGTCCACCGCGTCCTCGGGGCGCGGCGGCGTGGTGATGACCACCGAGCCCGGGTGGCCCGCCGCCCAGTGGGTGGCGACGATCCGGGCGAGCAGACCGTCGTCGTCCACGCGGTGCGGGGAGCGCACCCCGCTGGAGGCGCAGTAGAAGGCCGGGAAGTCGTCGGAGCCGGTGGAGATCACCGGGACGCACTGGGTCTCCAGGTACTCCATGGTCAGCTTGAGGTCCAGGATCATCTTGGCGCCCGCGCAGACGACCGCGACCTTGGACCGGGTCAGCTGGATCAGGTCGGAGGAGACGTCCATCGTCGTCTGCGCGCCCCGGTGGACCCCGCCGAGCCCGGCCGAGGCGAAGAACGGGATGCCGGCGAGTTCGGCGGCGACCAGGGAGGAGGCGACGGTGGTGGCGCCCCGGCCGCCCCGGGCCAGGACGACCGGCAGGTCACGGCTGGAGACCTTCGGGATGCCGGGCTCGGAGGCGAAGCGCTCGATGTCGTCGTCGGTCATGCCGACCCGGATCGCCCCGCCGTCCAGGCAGATGGTGGCGGGCACGGCCCCGCCCTTGCGCACGGCGGCTTCCACCTTGTGGGCGGTCTCCGCGTTGTCCGGGTAGGCCAGGCCGTGGGTGATGACGTTGGACTCCAGCGCGACGACCGGACGGCCTTCGTGCAGGGCCTCGCGGACCTCTTCGGTGGGGATGACGGGGATGGCGGGTGTTGCGGGAGCCATGGGTGTCCTTCGGTGGTGGTGTGCGGGACGGTTCGTACGGGGTCCGTGCCAAGTGGGACGGGACCGTACGGGGCTGTGGCGAGGGTTACGGGAAGAGGTCCAGGGCGCGGATCCCGGCGAGCAGCTCCGCCACCCCGTGTTCCTTCAGCACCTCGTAGTGGTCGCCGGTGAGGGGGACGATCCGGGGCGGCTCGGCGGAGTAGCCGGAGCTGTCCTCCAGGAACGAGTAGTCGTCGCCCCGCGCTTTGAAGACCGTCACCGGCGCCTCGACCCGGCGCTCCCGCAGTTCGCGGAAGGTGTAGTCGAACTCGTACGTGGCGGAGACGACTTGGGTGATGCGGCGGATCGTCCCCTCGCTCAGCGCGGGCATCGTGCGGTGCACGAACGCGACGAAGGAGTCCTCGTCGGTGGTCTCGCGCAGACAGGCCTCCACGGCGGGCCCGTGGGTGGTCCCGGCGAAGACGGAGTGGAGGATGGTGACGTAGACCGGGTTGGTGAACGACGCCTCCCGGCCCCACCGCCGCCCGTCCTCCGTACGGACACGGGGGTTGCCGGGGCAGATCAGCAGCAGGTTCTCCACCTTCTCGCCCGCCCGCTCCAGCTGCCAGGCGGCCTCGAAGGCGACCCGTGCGCCGAAGGAGTAACCCCAGAGCGTGTAGGGGCCGTTGGGCTGGATCCGGCGGATCTCGGCGATGTCCGCCTCCGCCATGAGCCGGATGGTGGCGTGGGGCGTCTCGCCCTCGTTGATGCCGTACGCCTGCACGCCCGCCACCGAGCGTTCCCCGTCGAAGCCCAGCGCGAGGGCGCGCAGGTTCATCGGGTAGCCGCCTAGGCCGGGCCAGGCGAAGACCTGGGCGGGCGCCCTGTCGGAGTTGAGCCGCACCAGCCGGGAGGCGGCGGGCGCGGCGGCGCGGTCGTCGACACGGGCCGCCAGCCCGGCCAGGGTCGGGGTCTCGAAGAGGGTCTGGAGCGGCAGCCGGGTCCCGAAGCGCCGGTTGATCCGGTTCACCAGGGCCACGGAGTGCAGGGAGTTGCCGCCGGAGGAGAAGAACTCGTCCTGGGTGGAGACCTCTTCGTACCCCAGCAGCCGTCCCCACTCGGCGGCCAGCCACCGTTCGGTCGGCGTCTCCGGCTCGACGTGCGCGGCGGTGTTCCCGCTGTTGACCACCTCCGGCAGCAGCGCGGTGGCCTTGAGGTCGGTCTTGCCGTTGGCGGTGACCGGCAGCCGGTCCACCACGACGACCCGCGAGGGGACCATGTAGTCGGGGAGGAACTGCGCGGCGTCGTCCCGGATCATCTCCGCCGGGCCCTTGGTGTGCACGGCGTCCTCGTTCATGCCCTCGTGCTCGGTCTGGGCCGCGGAGACCGGCCCGCCGACGGCGAAGTACGAGGCCGGGGCGGCCGGGGCCGAGGCGCGCCGCAGCAGGTCGTCCAGGCGCTGGGAGGCCGGGAGCGGATGGCCGGTGCGCGAGGAGTAGCCGGAGGACATCAGGCCGGTGCCCGGCACGCGCTGGAGGTGGTGCAGCAGGGTCCCGAGCACCATGTACCGCCGCCAGGCGTCCTCCGTACGCGCGACGGCGCTGATCCCGAAGGAGGCCCGGTCGTACACGCCCTGGTTGATGGCGATGACGTGGCGCCGCTCCACCACCTCGTCGCCGAGCCGCACCAGCGCGCCGTCCTCGTGGCGGTAGAGCCCGCCCGGCAGCCCGTCGACCCGGTCGCCGTGCGCCTGGACGTACAGCTCGGTCTCCGCCGGGCGCGGGCGCCCGTCGTACCGGACCACCGCGAAGGTGCCCAGGTAGTGGTCCTCCTCCGCCACGTCGAGCCGCGCCTTCGCCTCGGGGGTGAAGCCGTCGGGCCGGACCGTGAGGCCGAGGCCGGGCAGCACCTCCTCCAGCACGCCGAGCATGTGCCCGGCCTCGAACTCCAGCACCTCGACGATGTTGTTCTTGTAGACCGGCTCGATGGCCCGCCGCTTGCCCAGGAAGTGGACCTTCAGCCCGGGTTCGCCGCCCGGGGCGGGGTGGTCCCCGACGCGGACGAGGGTGTGGTCGGCGGGGTGGTGGTAGTAGACGCCCGACAGCCCGGCCACCCCGTCGGCCTCCAGGTAGAGCTGGGTGGCGTAGAGGGCGCCGGGGGAGGCGTAGGCGTACTTGGGCAGCAGCCGTTCGGGGCTGCGGTGCGGGCCCAACCAGCGGAGTAGCGAACCGAGTTCGGGGGCGGTCAGCTCGCCGGGGCCGCGCGGGGGAGCGGCCGGGGGCCGCGGCGGGGCGAGGAGGGCCCGGAGCCCGTCGAGGGTCGCGCGCCCGCCCTCGTAGAACCGGTACGACTTGCGGGCGAAGGCGGCCCGCCGCTGCTCGGGCGTCGCCCCGGCGCCGGCGAGGGGGACCACCGGGCGGACGGCGAGTTCGGCGGGCTCGCGCAGACCGGGGTCCGCCAACTGGGCCTTCACCTGGAGCTTGGAGGACTTCGACTGGTGGTGCGCGGCGTCGGAGCGGCCCTGGTCCATCACCGCCGCCGTGTGCTCGTTGAGTTCGACGGCGGCGACGAGGACCTGGGAGCCGGTACGGGGGTTGTCGGTCACCACCGCGGCGGCCTTGCGCACCCAGGTGTGCTCCTCGACCCGCGAGGCGACCTCCTCCAACTCGACCCGGTAGCCCCGCAGTTTGACCTGGTTGTCGGTGCGGCCCTCGTACTGGATCGTGCCGTCCGCGTTCCACCGGGCGAGGTCGCCCGTACGGTACAGCCGCTCGGCCCCGACGTACGGCGAGACGGTGAACCGCTCCCGGGTCACCTCGGGGCGCCCCAGGTAGCCGCGGGCCAACTGGACCCCGGAGATGAACAGTTCACCGCTCCGGCCAGCCTCCACGGGGCGGAGGTCCTCGTCCAGGATGTGGCAGGTGACGTCGTCGGCCGGCCGGCCGACGGGGAGGATGTGGAGGCTCGCGTCGTCGAGGGAGGCCGGGTCGACGGCCAGGGAGGTCGCGTTGATGGTGGCCTCGGTCGGGCCGTAGAGGTTGATCAGCGAGACGTCGGGCAGGGCGCGGAGCAGCTCCTGCGCGAGGGTCCGGGTGAGCGCCTCACCGCCGGAGAAGATCCTGTTCAGGCTGGTGCAGGTGGCGAGTTCACCGCTGTCGACGAGGGCCCGCAGCAGGGTGGGTACGCCCTGGAGGGAGGTGACGCCGTGCGCGCGGATCGTGTCGATGATCGCCTGCGGGTCGCGGAAGGATCCCGGCGGGCCCATCACCACCCGGGCCCCCGCCGCGCAGGCGAGCACCTCCCACTGCGCCGCGTCGAAGCTGACCGGGGTCTTCTGCAGGACGGAGACCTCGGGGCCGAGGTAGCCGCTGCGCTCCAGCCACCGCAACTGCGCGACGACGCTGCGGTGTTCGATCATCACGCCCTTGGGGCTGCCGGTGCTGCCGGAGGTGTGGATGACGTAGGCGAGATGGTCCGCGCGCGGCTCGGGAAGAGGGTGGGCGAGCCTTCCGGCGCTTCCGGTGCTTACAGCGCTTCCCGTACTTCCGGTGCTCCCCGTGCTCCCAGTGCTCCCCGTGCTCCCAGTGCTTCCCGTGCTCCCAGCGCTTCCGGTGCTTTCGGTGTTCCTGGTGCCTCCGGGCTCTTCCGGGGTGGCGGGGCTTCCGGCGCTCGGGGCCGTGGCGTCGTCGACGGTGACCACCGTGGTCCCCTCGGGGACCAGGCCGGTCAGCCGGGCGCGTAAGTGCGGCTGGGTGACGACCACGCCGACGCCCGCGTCGGAGGCCATGTAACGCAGCCGCGAATCGGGGTAGTCGGGCGAGAGCGGCAGATAGGCGGCGCCCGCGGCGAGGATGCCCCACACGCCCGTCACCAGGTCGGCGGAGGGCTCCACGAAGAGCCCGACACAGCTGTCGGGCGCGACGCCCGCGCCGACCAGATGGGACCCCAACAGGTCGGCCGAGGACTGGAGTTCACCGAAGGTGAGGCGGCTATCCGCCGCTATGACGGCGATCTCGTCGCGCCGCTCGCGGGCTTGGTGGCGGAGCAGGTCCGGCAGGGTCCGCAGGGCGGTGCGCTGCTGAGGCACGCCGGGCGCCGGCTGTCGTCTGGCTGGTATCGAGGTGCTGGTGCTCATCTCTGAAATCCCCCGTGGGAGTGTGATCTGCGGTGGGTCCGGCCGTGCCGGGCAGGGTGCGCCGGTGCCGGCTGGGGCTGATCGTGCGAGGTGAACTCATGGGCCGGGGTGCCCTGCCGCGCCCTGTCACCGGCGTGCGGAGGCAGGGCGGGCAGGCCCGGCCGCCCGTCCGGCGGCAGCAGGGCATGGCCCGTCGGCCGGGCGGCCGGGGCATGGCCGGTCGGAGGAGCGGGGCGACCGTCCGCCCGGCCCGCGGGCGAGCGGGAGGAGGCCGGACGCGCGGGGTGCCGCGCTCGGGGCCCGCGCGGTGGTGCGGCGCGGGGGGCTCGGGTGCGCGCCGGTCGGCGCGCGGGGGGTTCGGCGGGTGGCCGGGCGGCTACCCGGCGCGGAGGATCTGCGCGACGGCCGCGGGGAAGTCCGCCACCGTCCAGGTGGGTTTCACCGCGGCCAGTTGGGCGGCCGAGTGGATGCCGTAGGTGACGGCCACACTCCGCATCCCGGCGTTGTGGGCCATGGAGATGTCGTGCGTGGTGTCGCCGACCATGACGGCCCGTCCGGCGGGATGGCCCAGCTCGGCGGCGATCAGCAGCCCCGTCTCCGGGGCGGGTTTGGGCTCCGTGACGGCGTCCGCGCCGACGACCATGGCGAAGTGGTCCCGGATGCCCGCCGAGGTGAGCAGCACCTCGGCGCTGGCGGTGTGCTTGCTGGTGGCGATGGCGAGGACGAGGCCCGCCGCGCGCAGCTCGGCCAGCCCGTCGGCCACTCCGGGATAGAGCAGGGACTTGGCCTTGGGCACGATCTGCTCGCGGTAGAGCCGCTGGTAGCACGGCACGGCCGCCTCGACCGTGGCGGCGTCCGCCGAGGCCCCGATGAGCTGCGCGAACGCCTTCTCCAGGGGCAGCCCGATGGTGGCCCGGATCTCCTCGGGGAAGACGGCCGGGACGCCCAGGGCGGCGAGGGTGGCGGTGAAGTTCTCGACGATGGCGTTCGGGGTGTCGACGAGGGTGCCGTCGAGGTCGAACAGGACCGGCCGCGTCACGACTGCTCCCCTTCCGTGGTCTGCCGGGGCGAATGGGCGGCCGGTCGGGTGCCGGCCTCGGTGGTGGGTGGCGCGGGGTGGACGGGCCCGGCCTCCGGAGGCGGTACGGGGTGGGCGGGCGCGGTGGCGGGGGGACTGCCGGCGGGACTGCCGGGTGCCGGTGCGGCTGCAGCCGCACCGGCAACTGTGGGAGTCCCGGCAGCTGTGGGCGTTCCGGCCGCGACCGGGGCGCCGGGGCGTACGCCGGTGCTCCCCGCAGGCGTTCCGGCCGCCTCGGTGCTCCCCGGCGGGGTCCCGGCCGTTCCTTGGGCCACCCGGGCCTCGCGCGCGGTCGACCGCTGGGCGAGCAGGACGGCGGTCACGACGGCGACGGCCCCGGCGCCCTGGACGAGGGTCAGCCCCTCGCGCAGGAAGAGGAACCCGAGGATGGTGGCGGCGAGCGGGCTGGCGAAGCCGAGGAGCGACACGGTGAGCGCGGGCAGCCGCTCGATGCCGCGGAACCAGACGGCGTACGCGAGCAGCGCGCCGACCAGGCTGAGGTAGGCGAACCCGGCGAGGTTGGTCCAGGTCACCCGGTCGGGAAGGCCCTCGCCCAGCAGGGTCACCGGGGCGATCAGCAGCCCGCCCGCGGCGAGCTGCCACCCGGTGAAGGTGAGCAGCCCGACCCCCGGGGGCCGGCCCCAGTGCTTGGTCAGGACGATGCCCGACGCCATGCACACCGCACCGCCGAGCCCGGCGACCACGCCGACCGTGTCGAGCCCGGCCTCGGGCCCGAGCACCAGCATGCCGACACCGGCCGTGCCGAGCACACAGGCCCAGACCTGCCAGCCGCGGATCGCCGTACGCAGCAGCAGCGCGGAGAGCAGCAGGACGAAGACCGGCTGGACGGAGCCGACGAGCGCGGCGACCCCGCCGGGCAGGTGGTAGGCGGCGACGAAGAGGAGGTAGAAGAAGACCCCGATGTTCAGGGCCCCCAGCACCAGGATCCGCCACCACCAGTGCCCCTGCGGAAGCCGCCGCCCCGCCAGCGTGAGGATCAGCCCGCCCGGCAGCGCGCGTACGGCGGCGGCGAGGAGCGGGCGGTCCGGCGGCAGGAGCTGGGTGGTCACCAGATAGGTGCTGCCCCAGACGACGGGGGCGAGGACGGTGAGCGCGGAGTCGAGCCCGACACGCTGCTTCATGAGGCGGCCGCCGGGACCGTACCGAAGAACCTGTCCCCGAAATCACCGATGCCGGGGACCATGAACGCGTTCTCGTTCATTCCGTCCTCCACGGCGGAGGTCACGATCTTCACGTCCGGTGCGGCGAGACCGAAGCGCTCCAGCCCGGTGGGGGAGGCCAGGAAGTTGATCAGGACGACGTTCTCGTCCGGAACTCCGGCCTCGCGCAGCACGTCGAGTGCGGCGAGTGCGGAGCCTCCGGTGGCCAGCATGGGCTCCATCAGCAGGACATGGCCCGTGTGTATGTCACCGGGAAGGTGTTTGTAGAACAGCTCGGGCTGCTTCGTCCGTTTGTCCCGCTGAATCAGGATCTTTCCGATCCGGATTCCCGGGACCATCTCGCGGAGTTCCGCCTCCATGCTCTCCCCGGCGCGGACCACCGAGACCCCGCAGACGCGACCGGGTAATTCCAGCCCGTGGTAGGTCTCGCCCACCGGCGTGGTGACCTCGCGCTTCTCGAACGGGAGCAGATCGAGCCCGGCCTCCAGCAGCAGCCGGATGATGCGCCGGGAGTAGATCTCGAAGTCCCTCCCCGACGCGTTCTTGTCCCGTACGGCGGTGTGCAGCGCGCGTAACAGGCTCGTCTGCGGCAGCAGTAACACATTTCGGGCAGGCATCCCGGACGACTCCCAATTGCAGATGGAACGGCGAGCAGGTGCGCCGCAATACCACACTCGGGGCTCGATGCCATCTCCCCCCAAGTCACTTCTGACGGAACGGAGTCGAGCTTTTCCGACTCCGAACGGTCCGGACACTAGGTGGCCGATAAGTGCCTGTCAATCGCGGGCAGGACGAGCTGTCAGGTGTGTTTCGGGGATCCGCATTCCCTGAATGGGCCTGTGACCAGGCACGTCCGGATCTTCTCCGGCGGTGGACCGATGTGCGGTGACGGTGTGGCCCGTCGGCCGATTTCTCCGCAGGTGGACGGTAGATGAACATTCGCCTGGCGCATATTGAGAGGTTCGACATTTCCGTATGCGTCAAGCCTTTTCGACCGTACGTGGAATGAACGCGGGCGGTGCGGGGCGGAGGTGCGGAGGGCGTACGTACCCGGGGCCGACGTGCGGAGGCGGGGCGCGGGGTCCGGACGTATGGAGGCCGGGTGCGGGTCCGGACGTGCGGAGGCCGGGCGCGGGGGCACGAGACCCGGCCGCACCCGGCCGCACCCGGCCACGGGCATACGGTCTACGGGCCCACCGCCGACCGCCGGCTCACCGCCCACCGCCCACCGCCCACCGCGCACCGCCTTCAGGCCCGCGGCCCCATCGGCGTACGGAACACGGGCGTTCCGGCACCGGCGTACGGAACATCGACGTACGCAACACCGGCGTACGGAACATCGACGTACGCAACACCGGCGTACGGAACATCGACGTACGGCGCTTGGCGATGCGGCCGGCCGGCCGGTCGGCTACCGCCCGGCTCGGCGGGTGACGGCCCAGGAGGCGGCGGCCACACCGCCCGCGACGGCGAAGACGGCGGGCCAGGCGCCGACCTTCTTGGCGAGCGGGTGCGACCCGGCGAAGGCGGCGACGTACGCGACGGTCAGGGCGGTCGCCGCACGCGGCCCGGCCTGCCGGTTCCACTCGTACGCGGCGAGGGACCCGGCGGCGGCGAGCGCGACCCCGCCGAGCGGACGCTTCTCGGTCCACCGGGCGACGCCGTACCCTCCGACGAGCCCGCTCGCCGCCACCGCCGCTGCCGGAACCTTCGCCATCGCCGCCACCATCGCTTTCGGGTACATGTACGGATACGTGTCTCCGGCCGAGGCTAGCCGCAGCCCGCCGGGCGCGTACGGCGGGGAGGGGCGGCGTAGGCGAACCGGGGTGACGCCGATCCGGGCAGGGCGACGGGGTATGGTCTGGACCTATCGGACGAGGGGGCCTCATGCTGGTACGGACGACTGCCCGCGACGGCATACGCAGATCGGCCGCCGCCGCAAGGGGACTGCGCGCGACGGCAGTTGCGCTGCTGGCAGCCGCCGCACTGGCGTCCTGCACCCAGGGCGGCCCGCAGGACGCCGCCCCCGCGACGGCCGCACCGTCGGCAGCCCCGGCGGACAGCACCGACAACACCGACCAGGCCGAACCGGCGGCGTCCGAGGCCACGGAAGAGCCCGCACTCTCCGCCGAACCGGCCCCCGAGGCCGTACGCGACGCCTTCGCCACCCTCCAGGCGACCCTGGGCGACACCTGCACCCCGGGCGCCGGAGACTGCGCCTACTTCCTCGGCCGGGTCACCCGGGAACTGACGGAACTGGACGAGGCGATGCGCGCCGACCCCAAGGGCCCGGGCCACTTCAAGCAGCCACTGGCCGATATGAAGGCCCTGTTCACGAAGTTGGGCACCGACCGTTCGACCCCGCACCTGGAGAAGCACTTCTCCGCGATCGTCGGCACCCGCGACGGCATCAACACCTGGATGCAGGACCACCCGGACGACTACCGCTGAGCCTGCGACGGCCGAGGCGTGGCCGGTCCGGTCCCCGTCGGACCCGCCAGAGCCGGACGCCAGGGCGTAACCGGGACGCTGATGCGGGCGTCAGGATCAGGGCCTGTCCGGCGGATCATTTCGGGCTGGTGCGGGGCGTGGCTGGTACGGCTGAGTCGTCGTGGGCCGCAGCGGTCACGCGAACGACGGCCACCGGTCGGCGGCCCACTCCCGCCAGTCGATCCAGCCGAGCGGCGGGCCGGCGACCCTGCTGCTCTCCAGCTCCGCCGCGTCGGGCTCCTCGAAATGCGCCCGCCCGTGCAGGACGTCGGCCTCGGACATCGGCAGTGTCTCTTCGGGGGTGGTCGCCCAGCGGTGGGCGATACGGGCGCGCTGGGTCTCCTCGTCCACCGGCAGGTAGACCATGCGGAAGCACACCCCCTCGGCCTCCACGAGCCAGCGGATCGCGGACCGTTCGTCCCGTGACCAGCAGCCGAAGTCCACGACGACGTCGGTGCCGAGCCTGACCGCCTCCAGGGCGAGCCAGAGCATGCGCCCCTCCAGCACGTCGCGCTTCCCGTCGGCCTCCGCCTCGCCGAACAGGGGAATCATCCAGTCGTCGGGCGTCAGACGCAGCGCGCCGTGCTCCGCGGCGAGCTGCCGGGCCCGCGTGGTCTTCCCGGCCCCTGGCAGGCCGACCATCAGGAACAACGTGGTCACCCCCAGATCGTGGCAGGGACGCCGATCAGGCGGCCACCGCTTTATCCGCCCGCTCATGACCTGAGCCACAGGCGGAGGGAGGCCACGGTGACAGTGCCGTGGAAGACGTAGGCGCGCTCGTCGTAGCGCGTAGCCACGGGCGCGGAAGTGCTTGAGCCGGCTGATCGTGCGCTCGACCTCGTTGCGGCGCTTGTATCTCTCCTCCTCAAAGCTCGCCGGACGGTCTCCTCGACTTCCTCGGCGCCTTCGGTTGGCCCGCTGGTCCTTCGGTTCCTGGATGGTGTGTTTGATCTGGAGTCTGAGCAGGCAGCGGCGATTACGGCGGGAGCTGTATGCTTTATCGCCGCCCAACTAGCCGGAAGCCGGAAGGGGCGGCGAGCGAGGGTCTGCAGCCCCTCGTCCCACCTCGCCTCCGCTTCGGCTCGCCTCGCGTCACTCCACCCGGGCCTCGGAGCAGCGCAGTGCGGCGCGGCCGGCTCGGTTCAGCTCAGCAGGGTGTCGGCGTAGACGACCATCGCGTCCCGCTGGTACACGGCCAGCCCTTCCGCGATCCGGTCGAAGTTCTCCCGGAACCGTGGGTCGTCGACGTAGGTCTGGCCCAGCCCCTTGTACGCCGCCGCGTCCGGGGTCCAGAACCGGCGGATGCTCGCGTAGTGGATGTCCAGCTCGGCCTGCACGGCCGGGTGGTCCACCGGCTTGCCCGCGGCCATGAACTCCGCGAAGCGGATCATCTGGGCCGTCGTCTCGCGCTGCCACCCCTCCGTCTCCTCGTCGGTCATCGCCGCCCTCGCCCCGCGGGACTCCTCCCACGCCGCGGGCCACCGCTCACGTACCTCGGCGTCGAGGGCCGCCCCGGTCTCGGCCAGAGCCTCCTGCGAGCCCTCGAACCCCGCGAACAGGTTCTCCGGCCTGTTGATCTTCACCATGGCGTCGTTCTTCCTGCCTTCCTCCAGTGCGGCGATGGTCCGCCCGACCGTCCGGGCGAGCGTCTCCAGCCGGTCCCGCTCCCCGAGGAGCCGCCGTCGGTGCTCGCGCAGGACGGCGACCCGGTCGGCCTGGCTGTCCAGCACGGCCCGGATCTCGCGCAGCCCGAGGCCCAGCTCACGCATCAGCAGGATCTGCTGCAGCCGCAGCAGCTCCGCCTCCCCGTACAGGCGGTGCCCGTTTCCCGCGATCCCCGCGGGCGGCAGCAGCCCGATCCGGTCGTAGTGGCGCAGCGTCCGCGAGGTCACTCCGGACATGCGGCACACGTCCGCGATCGACCAGGACATGCGTGGTGCCTCCCATCGCCGGGCCGGTCTCTCCGGCCCTGGGAACGACCGTATGAGTTGACGCAGCGGCAACCGCAAGCCCGAACGGTGGGGGCGAGGCGAACGGGCGCGTACGGACTCCCGCCGACGTTCCATCGCGGTGGTGGTGGCGGTGGCGGCGGGGCGGAGGGGGTCGCTTCACGCGGGGCCGAACGGCCTGAGGGCGGGGCGTAAGGGGGAGGCGGCGAAGGGCTCTAGCGGCCCGTGGCATCCAGGGTGACGCGGGCGGCCACGGGCAGGTGGTCGCTGCCCGTGGCGGGGAGCGTACGGATGTGGTCGACGGTGGCGGAACGGGCCAGGACCTGGTCGATCCGGGCCACCGGAAAGGCGGTGGGGAAGCTGAAGGCGAACCCGCGCTCCGCGACGTTCAACTGCGAGGTCACCGGGGCCAGTCCGCGATCCTCGACGGTGCTGTTGAGATCGCCCATGAGGATCACGGTGCGCACCTTCTCGCCCCGGACGAGGGCCCCCAGCGCCCGGGCGCTCTCGTCCCGCCGGGCCGAGGCGAGACCACCCGCCCCGATCCGCACGGAGGGCAGATGGGCGACATACGCCGCGACCTCCCCGTACGGCGTCCGCACCACGGCCCGCAGCCCGCGGCTCCACCCCTCCTCGATGCCCTGCGGCCTGATGTCCGCCAACTGGGCTTCACTGATCGGGTACTTGGACCACAGTCCGACGGTGCCGTGGACGGTGTGGTGCGGATACCGCACCCCGAGGACGTCCGCGTACGTCGACAGCGCGGGCACCACCAGCTCCTCCAGCGCGATGAGATCGGCCCCGGACGAGGCGAGCGCGCGGGCGGTCCCTTCCGGATCCGGGTTCTCGTCGCTGACGTTGTGCTGGACGACCAGCAACTCCCTTCCACCGGGAGCGGATTCGGGTGCGGGCAGCAGCAGTCCGCCGAACCCGTGCACCCAGACGGCCACCGGGAGGAGCAGCGCCACCAGCGCCACCCCGGACCGCCGCACCAGGGCGACGACGAGCAGCAGGACGACGAACAGCCCCGTCCACGGGAGGAAGGATTCGACCAGACTGCCCAGTCGGCCGGGGGAGTTGGGCACGGTGTGGTGGAAGGCCGACACTCCGGCCGCGACGACCGCGAGCGTGGCGATCACGGTGCCGCGCCGGGTCGCCGGGGCGTAGCGGACCGGTCCCGGCCTCGACAACGTAGCTGTCCTCCCGCTCGTGGAAGGGCAGCATCGCATGCCGCCGCAGGCGGAGGTGCGCCGGGAGTGCCTGTCGCGCCGAGGGGTGCGGCAGGCACTCCCGGCGTACCTCCGCGCCAGCGGGCGGTAGCGGGGCGTAGTGCCCGCTCGCGTGCGGTGACCGCCAGGACCACAGGCCCGCGGAGCCGTCGGC
Source organism: Streptomyces araujoniae (assembly GCF_050871195.1). Lineage (NCBI taxonomy): Bacteria > Bacillati > Actinomycetota > Actinomycetes > Kitasatosporales > Streptomycetaceae > Streptomyces > Streptomyces araujoniae. The sequence goes on along the minus strand of NZ_CP194070.1, from coordinate 2,622,922 downwards.
CGGCAGGTGCGCCGAGGACTGGTACATGACCAAGGCGGCGCGGGTCCGGGACCCCAGAGGCCGTCCGTGGCGCCGGGGCCGACCTTGTACGCGCACGTCAGGGGGGCACGGGATCTTCTCGGGGCCGGGCCGGGCCGCGCCGGGCCGCGCCGGGCCGCGCCGGGCCGCGCCGGGCCGCGCCGGGCCGCGCCGGGCCGCGCCGGGCCGCGCCGCGCCGGGCCGGGCCGGGCCGGACCGAGCCGCGCAGGGCCGAGCCGCGCAGGGCCGGGCCCGGGCGGGGCCGAGCCGAGCCGGACCGAGCCGCGCCGCGCCGCGCCGCGCCGCGCCAGACCGGACCGCGCCAGACCGGACCGCGCCAGACCGGACCGCGCCGAGCCGGACCGATCTGAACCGAGCCGCGCCGCTCCGGGCGTGGTCGGCCCGGCACAGGACCGGAGGCGCAGCTGCCGGACGCCGCTGCGGCCGACGGATGCTGCTGGTTGACTGGGGAGGAGGCAGGCGGGCCACGGGCCGTGTAGGACCGGGACGCCCCCTCCGAGAACGGCCGAGCGTGGCGGTGCGTGATGCCCAAGCTTCTGATCGTGGAGGACGACCCCGCTTCCGTACTGGCGCTGCGGGAACTCCTCACGCGCGGCGGGTACCGGGTGGTGACGGCCGCCGACGGCCGCGACGCGCTGCGGCTGATGTTCGCGGAACGCCCCGACCTGATGCTGCTGGACCTTCTGGTCCCCGAGCTGGACGGCTGGCGGGTCCTGACCCGCGCCCGTGACCTGAGCGATCTGCCGGTCCTGGTCGTCTCCGGCCTGGACGACGTCGGCCACCGGGTGAAGGCCCTGCGCGCGGGGGCCGACGACTATCTGGTGAAGCCCTTCCACCCGGAGGAACTGCTGGCGCGCGTCGAGGCGCTGCTGCGCCGGGCCGGGCACCGGAAGTGGGCCGGTGAGCGGGTCGGGGAGCATCTGCGGCTGGTACCCGAGCGGCGGGCGGCGGTCTGGTACGGGGGTGAGGCGCGGCTCAGCGAGATCGAGTACCGGCTGCTCCAGCTCCTCGTACGCAATCGCGGCAGGGTCGTCACGGCACAGCAGCTCCTCACCCGGGTGTGGGGGGACGAGACGGCCATCGGCGGCGACCGCGTCAAGTTCGGGGTCCTGCGGCTGCGCCGGAAGCTGCGCGAGGCGGCCGGGCCGGACGCGCCGGACCCGATCGAGGCCGTACGGGGCGCGGGGTACCGTTTCGCCACCGGAGAATGAATCGGATGAAAACGGACCAAGGTCCCGCCGGGGAGGGCCGGAGTACCCGGGAAGGACGTCCCGAAGCGGGCTGAACCGAGCGGGAGCAACCGTCGGGCAACCGGGACGCAACGGATCCGGCAACCGTGTTCCATGAAGCTCAGCTACATGAACGCTCAACCGGACAGCCGTGTCGCCGTCGTCCTCGGAACCCGCCCCGAGCTGGTCAAGCTCGCCGAACCCATCCGGCTGCTCGGCCCCGCCGCCCGGGTCATCCACACCGGCCAGCACTACGACGACACGCTCTCCGGCAACTTCCTGGACGAGCTGGGGCTGCCCGAGCCCGAGTACCTGACCGGCGTCGGCGGACAGCCCCGGGCTGTCCAGGTGGCCGCCGCCCTGGCTGCCCTGGACGAACGGTTCGCGGCCGAGCGGCCGCGCGCCGTGATCGTCCAGGGGGACACCAACGCGGCCCTCTCCGGCGCGCTCGCCGCGAACGCCCGCTCGATCCCGCTCATCCACGTCGAGGCGGGGCTGCGCAGCCACGACCGCGCGATGCCCGAGGAGCACAACCGGGTGGTCATCGACCGGCTCGCGGACGTCCTGTGCGCGGCGACCCCGGAGAACCGGGCGCTGCTCCTCGCCGAGGGCGTCCCGGACCACCGGATCGAGGTCACCGGCAACACGGTGGTGGAGGCGGTGCACGAGCACCTGCCCCCGCAGGCCGAGCGGACCCGCCTCCTCGACGGCCTGGGCCTGACCCCGGACGCGTACGTCCTGGCCACCGTCCACCGCCCGGAGAACACCGACGACTCCGCCGTCCTGGCCACCGTCCTGCGCGAGCTGGCCGCGCTCGCCCGCACCCTCCCCGTGGTCCTCCCCCTCCACCCGCGCACCCGCGCCCGGATCGAGGCCGCCGGTCTGGGCCCGCTCCTGGACGGGATGACGGTGCTCGCCCCGACGGGCTACGGCACGTTCCTCGCCCTGGCCCGCCACGCCGCGCTCCTGGTCTCGGACTCCGGCGGCATCCAGGAGGAGACCACCGTCCTCGGCCGCCCCCTGGTGGTGGTCCGCCGCTCCACCGAGCGCCCCGAGGCGTTCGCCGACTTCGCCGACCTGGTGGAGCCGGGCCCCGCCATCGGCACCGCCGCCCGCAACCGCCTCGCCGAGGGCGCCCAGGGCCTGCGCCGCCTGGGAACCCTGCCCAGCCCGTACGGCGACGGCACCGCCTCCCGCCGCATCGTGGACCTGATCACCCGCCTGCCGGCGCCGCCGCCCGCTCCCGTACCTGCCTCCTCCCCGCCCTCTGCCTCTCCTTCTCCTGCCCCGGCCCCGGGCGCCGCTCAGGACCTGACGACGGCGGCTTGAGGGCGAGGAGACGTACGGGGAGCACCCTCAGGGAGCACCCCCGGGCGGGACCGCGCAAGCGCGCCGCCCCAACCTCCCCACCCCTCCGGCTTTCACCCAGCACCACCGGCCCGCCCGAGCACCCCCCCACCCCCCCTCCACACCCACACTCCCCCCACCCACACCCTCGCCCTCATCCCCACCCCTGCCTGCCCTGGAGTCCCAGTTGGCCCCCCACCTCTTCCTCTACGTCTTCCCCTTCCTCCTGCTCGGCGGCTTCCTCGTCTACTGGGCGGGCTCCCGGCACGCGTACGCCAGGCGTCGGCCCGCCGAGCGGGGGGACGCCGCGGCCTGGGACTGGCACTTCTTCGTGCCGTGCCGGGACGAGGAGGCCGTCATCGCCACCACGGTCGACCGGTTGCGGGACGACTTCCCGGCCTCGTACGTCTGGGTCATCGACGACGCGAGCGATGACCGTACGGGGGAGATCGTCGCGGCCCTCGCGGCGGAGGACGCCCGGATCAGACTGGTCACGCGGCGACGCCCCGAGGCCCGGATCGGGAAGGGCGCGGCGCTGAACGCCGCCTATGAGGCGCTCGACGCGGAGCTGGGGGAGGACGCGGACCGGTCCAGGGCCGTCGTCTGCGTGGTGGACGCCGACGGCAGGCTGTCGCCGGACGCCCTGGCGTATGTGAGCGGCCCGGACGGCTTCGGTGATCCCGAGACGGGCGGCGTACAGATCGGCGTACGGATGCGGAACGTGGACGACGAGCGCCCGCGACCCGACCGCGGCCGGGTCGTCAACGCGTATGCGCGGCTGCTGATCCGCATGCAGGACGCGGAGTTCGCCGTGTCGAACACGGGGATGCAGCTGCTGCGGTGCCGGACCGGTTCGGTCGGCCTCGGCGGCAACGGCCAGTTCACCCGCCTCTCCGCGCTCGACCGGATCGCCGCCGCCGAGCGCCGCCCCTGGAAGCAGGACGCGCTCCTGGAGGACTACGAGCTCGGCCTGCACATGCGCCTGGCCGGCTACCGGGTCACGCACATCGCCGACACCTGGGTCACGCAGGAGGCGCTGCCCTACACCCGGCGCTTCCTGACCCAGCGCACCCGCTGGGCCCAGGGCAACATCCAGTGCGTGCGGTACGCGACCCGCATCATCGGCTCCCGCCACTACCGGGCCCGGGGCGTCCTGGAGTCGCTGTACACCTTCGTCCAGCCGCTCGCCCACCTCACGGTCCTCGTCCTGACCGTGGTGCTCCTCTCCATCCTCGCCACAGGCCTCGCCGCCGGCACCGTCCTGTTCGCCGCCTGGCCCCTCGCCCTGGCACTCGGCACCCTGTCGATCGTGCCGTTCCTGCTCTGGGGCCCGGTCTACCGAAGGGAGTTCGCCCCGAACCACTCACGCGCCGCCGGGGTGCTGTGGGGCATCACCCTCTGGCTGTACGCCTACCACCTCTTCATCGTCTCCGCCCGAGGCTCCGTACGCCTCGCCCGCGGCCGAACGGGCTGGGCCAAGACCCGCCGCAACGCGGAGACGGCCGTGGTGGGGCCTACTGCTACGGAGAGTTGAGTGGATGCGGGCTGATGTAGACGACCCTTCTTGCTGCTTGCCGGGGAGATCCGGGTACGGACACCTGGCACTAGCTCGTCAGTCTCTGTCGTCGTCGCCGTACTCGGGGAAGTGGGCCGAGTACCGCTTGGCCAACTCGCGTCGAATCGCTTCGGTTGTGGGGTCGATGACCTCCCATCCGTGTCCGGAGCCGTGATCCACGAACAGACCGCAGGCACGGTCTTCGGGGAGTCCTGCGGGGCACCATGGGAGGAGCGTGATCCGTCCGCTCGTCTCGTTCCACCGGGCCCACAAGGCGCCTCCGAACGTGCCGTCGGCGTCGTCCAGCATGACCGCGTGGTCGTCTTCGTGATTCTCGCCCAGCTCGCAGAGCACGTGTCCGTCCCGTAGTTCGCGGATGTGGCACAGCAAGGCAAGGACCGGCGCAGGGGTGCTTGTCACCATGACGGCGGTGCACTTGTCCATCGGAATGTGCGGCCCTCTACTCGTCGTCGGCCGGGCGCCGGTGCGCTTCACGGCGAATGCGTTCGGTGAGCAGGTCCCGAAGCGGGTCCGTTACGTGGAAGCTGTGGGGGAGGGCGTGATCACCGGGTAGTCCGCACCACTGCCTTGAGCCCTGTTCCACGTCATGGAGAACGGCGGGACACTCGGCCAACACGGCGAACCGGTAGACGCGGTGGGTGCTCGCCCCGGTCCACAGAAGCCACAGGCCTCGGGACGGATTGGTCTCGGCGGTCCACAGGTGCGCGGCGTGCTCGGTCCTCTCGTCGTGTTCGCTCAGTCGGCAGAGAAGATGTTCGTGGTGGTCGAGGTGGCTATCTGCGTCGTCGGGACCGCCCTCCATCTCTTCGAGCGCTTCCAGGGCTTCGAGCTGGGGCGTGGCGGTCACAGCGGTGCATTGCAGCACGGTGGAGGTCTCTTCTGTGTGAGTGTCGGCGTAGGGGCCGCCCCGTCCGTGTGCCACGGACGTAGAACGCGGACGGGGCGGTCGGGGACTCTCGCGATGCGCATCACGGGGTAGGCCCCTCAACCGTTGCGGAACGCTCTCAGCAGCTCCGGAACGGGTTCTGTATCCCCTCCGGCTCTCGTCCACCCTGGGTGGGCGGCGTGGTCGGCAGCGGGCGTCTGTGGTGCTGGCGGGAGCTAGGCTCCGGCTATGTCCGAGCCTTTCGTGAACGGCGACGTGCACCACCGTGCGTGCGGCATCTGCCCGTCCCGGGTCCACGCTGTTGGCGACTTCGACGTCTTCGAGCGCCCGACGCCGGATTGCCCGTTCAGCAAGACCGACGGGCACCGGTACTCGGAGGACGGAACACCGGTCTGCGTCCACCCCGAAAAGGTCGGGCTGCCTGCGGGGCGTTACAAGAGCGAAAACGCCCCGCTGGCCTTCACGCTGGACCTTCCGCCCGACCCCTCCGAGGTGGTTCCGTACTTGCGTGAAGTGCTGTGGAACGCTGCCCCCGTCCTCCTTGATGAGCTGATCTCCCAGGCTCAGAAGCAGATGGTGGAGCGGTTCCCTGAGATGGACCCTCTTACGGTGATGCGGCGGGCTCTTGGCTGACTGCTAGGCGGCCACGACGGAGAGTTCCTCCGCCGAGAACCCGAAGTCGTGCGCCTGCCCCTGCTTGCGGAACCCCATGGCCGCGTACTTCTGGTCCAGCCACGCGAGCCGCCGGGTCACCTCCTCTGCCGGAAGCCACAGGCGCCGGTCCGGCTCGCCCCATACGGCGCGGTACGCCCGGTGGGTGTAGTCCCCCTCCCGCCAATCGGTGTGCTCCTGGTCGGTCTGGTGGATGATCGCCACGCCGACGCGGGCGGCGATACGGGCCAGAAGCTGCGGTTGCGCGATCATCGCGTGCGTCATCTCGTCCACGGGGACGGCGACGGGGATCTCCGCCGCGTTCTCGTCGCCCGTCAGCTCGAAGACGGCGGCCTTGAGGCAGAGCGCCCGCAGCCCTTCATCGAACAGACCGTGCTTGTCCCGCTCCTGGTCGTAGTGCGCGACGACGACCGAGCCGGTGAAGCACTGCCAGTCGGCGTCGTACTTGAGGCTTGCCGCCTTGAACGTGGAGAACTCCTGGTCGGCCTCGATGGCCGCGTGGATCTCGTGTGCGCGTACCGCCACCGTCTCAGCGGCGGGAAGAGGCTTGATCGTGGGACTCACTGGTGCACTCTCCTTATTGGCTGTGTGGATTTCGTGCAACCCGGCTCGACTGCCTTCATCGGTACGACTGATGGCGTCCGGGCCGGCGGTTCGATCTCGTCTCCACCGGAACGTCCGGCAGGGGGCGAGTCAGGGATCTCGTGCCGTTGGGCGGCCCTTTGGCCGACTGCCACCGGCCGGCGGCCGGACAGACCGCTTCCATTCGTTGCGGAACGCCCCGGAAGCGCATCGCTACCGACGCTTGCGGGGGCTCAGATTCGCGTGGCCCTTTCGGTTGGGCGGGCGGCGCGGGACACCCCACCCGTCGACGATCCTGGCGAGTGTGCGCCGGTCGATGCCGTACTCCTCAGCGATCCTTCGAATAGGTACGTTCGCCTGGACGCGGGCGCTGATCCGGGCCCGGTCGGTCAGAACAACGCTCTCGCGTCGGGCGTAGTCGGCCCTCGTCGTCCCCTTGCGCATTACGGAATGCCGATCGTCGATTCGCGCTCATCGCCCGCCCACCGCGGGCTGACGGTCTCGCGGCTCGGTCCGGGCCAGGGATCTAGCCGCGGACTGCGCAGGGACGGCTGGAGGCCTCCCACCTGGCCCGGGCTCACTGCATGGACGAACACGGCGTGATGCCTGCTCTTCGGGGGAAGGACGAGAGTCAGTAATGCGCCCAACACTCCGACGATACGATCTTTCATAGGTCGTTCAGCTCCTCGTAGCTGGTCGGCTCAGCCCTGACTCGACCGGTGATGCGGCCGGGTCAGGGCGTAACGGATGCCTGTCAGACGCGGCGATTCAGGCGGTCGCGGGTGTTCTCCACCTATACGCGTCGGCGGAGCTCGGTGAGCGAGTACGACTCGCTTCGGTCCTCGGCTAGTACGGGCTTGTACTCGGGGCACGCACGCCTGCCGCAGGCGCAAGGGGGGTACCTCATGGGTGAGTCGAACGCTGAGGTGTCCACGCTCGCTCCGAAGTACAGCGAGACCGCCGTGTGTGTCAGAGATCGATAGCTAGTTGCGGCTCGCGCAACCATGATCGCGTTCCCCTCTCTCGCTGCGCTTGCGCTTCTTTGCTGCTTCCTGCTTGCACTAGGCAACAGCCTGGACACGGAGAGCGGTACCGTTGGAGGGAGGGCAAAAGTTAAGAGCGTTTAGCAGCCGCAGCACAGGAGTTGGGGCCAGTGAGCACACGTCAGCCGAACGCCGGTCTAGGCCAGCTCTTCCGCGAGAGCGGGTGGACCATGCGACAGTTCGCCCAAGCGGTGAACCGCCTCGGGACGGAAAGCGGATCTCCACTGAAGTACCAGCAGGCTTCCGTGCACCAGTGGTTGAGCGGGCACCTGCCGCGCGAGGCGGTCAGGCCTCTGATCCTTGAGGCACTTGCGCGCAGGCTCAACCGGCCTGTCACACGGGAGGAAGCCGGATTCCCGGCGGCTTCGGAACCATCTGAGCAGTCGACGACGGTGGAACAGTTAATCGACCTCGGGAGGCAAGATATGGACCCATCGCGGCGAAAGATTTTAGCGGCGGGCATGTATTCAGCGGCGCTGACTGTGCCCGCCTTCTCCGCTCTGGAAAGGACAGCGAGTGCCGCTGATCGAGACCGCCTCACTCGCCCCTCTGGTCGCATTGGAGGGGGTGAGGTTGAAACAGTTCGTCGAATGACGGATAAGATCGCAGAAATTCTTGACGAACTGGGTGGCGGGCATGCGCGGCCGATGGCTGCTGCCTTCCTTGTCAATACGGTAGCGGGTTACCTGCACGCTGACGCGTCGGAGAAAGTTCACCGCGACATGCTCTCGGCCGCATCTGACCTGACATACCTGACGGGTTGGATGGCCATGTATGAGCGGGCTCATGGGCTGGGGCAGACCTACTACCTCCGCGCCTTGGACCTGGCCCGTGAGTCAAGTGACCAACTGACCTACTCTCGAACCCTTCGCGGCATGAGCCTCCAGGCCTCCCACCTGCGTCACGGACGGAAGGCACTGGAGTACGCCGACTCGGCGGCAGAGGCGGCGCCCCAGGCCAGCCCGCGCCTGACGGCCTTCTTGCGAGGGCAACAGGCCCATGCGTCTGCCATGGTCGGAGATCGCCGGGGGGCTGTGCGACGGCTCAAAGAAGCGGAGTCGGCGCTGAGTCAAGCCGACTCTCGGCGTGATGCAGTGGGTGGCTATGATCAGGCCGCCTTTCTCTTTCATGTCTCGCATGTGCACTACGAAACGCGAGACGTCGAGAATTCGATCAAGGCGCTGCGCAATTCCATCCGAGTCATGTCTCCACTGGAAAGGCAAGGCAGGCTCCATGCTCACGCGGTGCTCGCCCAGAGGCAGCATGAAATCGGGCACCTTGAGGAGTCGTGCACGTCGTGGGAACGCTTCCTGGATGACTATGAAGCGTTGTCGACTGCGCGAGGTGACGAGCACTTCGATAAGCTGCGCGCCATCAATGCGCCCCGACAGTCCCCTGTGACTCGAAGGCTTCACGACCGAATCCACGCCGTGGCGAAGCTGAAGGCGGCATAGCTAGTCCTTCCGGCCCCACTGCCCAGATTTGGCTGCGGGCGGTCAGGGAGGGGCGGTCTGCTCGATTTCGGCAGGCCACCCCTCCTGTACAGAGAAGCTCTCAGCCGGCAGCGATGGCCGAGTAGGTCAAGACGTCAGCTGGGATCTGGTGGGAGAGCTTCCACTCGATCGCCATGGGGTTGCTGCCCGTGTGCTTGACGTACTCCGCCGGTCCCATGAGCATCCACGGCTGAGGACCGCTGATATCCGTCTTCTTGTACCGGCGCACAAAGAGGAGAACGTGCGTGCCCTTTTCCTTGTGGGTTTGATAGCGAATCCCTGTGGGGGACTTCTCCGACGTCTGGTTCTGCGACTCCCAGTGGAAGAGGAGGTCGTTGAGGGCGTAGTCCTTGTAGCGAGTCTCGGGTGAGAAGTCCTTCTCGTCTTTCTCAAGGGTGACGAACAGAGCGTCGGTCCGGATGTTCTCGCACCACTTCACCCCCTCGCGGAAGTGGCCCGGCTTGAAGCCGTCCACGGCGGCCTGGCCCAGGGCGGGGAGGATTTCTTCCCGGCTGTAGGAGGCGTGGATGGTGAGGGGGATGGCAGCGTGCGTGCCGAGGAGCGGGACCGGGACGTGGTCGGCCTGCTGGAGGACGTGGGCGAGCACCTGCTGCAACTCGTCCCGGAACGCGTGCTGATGGCTCAGCGAGTCCAGGCCCGCCTGGTAGCTGGTGAAGCCTCCGCCCAGAGGCCAGAGCGAGAAGAAGAACATGCGGGCGTACCCCTGTTCCTGCTCGCTGAGTTCATCGTAGGGAGGGGCATCGTCGGCCAGTAGTTTGCTGTATGCCGCAACACGCAGCGGGTCATCGACGTGAAGGAAGGCCGACACCCGCTTGAGGAGGGGCAACTCGCCTTCAGGGCCCACCGGGTCCAGGAGCCTCGCCCGACGGAGTAGGCCCGTCCACGAGTTTCCACTGCCGCGGTAGAGCTCTTTGATCTCCCGGCCGCTCTCCTTGAGGAAGTCTGCAAGCCGTGGTTGCGCGTAGGAAGCGACCTCGCGGGTCAACTGCGTGACATTGACTGCGATCTGTGTGCGGATGTTGTCGATGATCAATTCCTTGGCCTTGGTCTCAAGGATGATCTGGCAGCCGGAGGGCAGTTTAGGGAAGTCCTGCTCGATGTTGCTCAGGAGGCGGTTGCGCGTCAGATTGGTCAGAGCACGGAAGGGCTCCTCGAAGCGGAATTCCTTGCGGTGTTGACCGATGAAGTCCAGCACGGTGAGCACCGCTTTGTCCTCGGTGCGGCGCAGACCGCGGCCCAACTGCTGAAGGAAGACCGTAGCGCTAGAGGTGGGGCGTAGCAGGAGCAGGGTGTCGACGTCGGGGATGTCCAGGCCCTCATTGAGCAGGTCGACGGAGAAGATCACCTGGAGCGCTCCCGAGCGCAAGTCGTCCAGGGCGGCCTTGCGGTCGGGAGCGGGAGTCTCGCCAGACAGAGCCACAGCGTTCAGGCCGGCCTGCCGGAAGAAGTCGGCCATGAAGTGTGCGTGCGCGACCGATACGCAGAAGCCCAGGGCGCGCATGGAGTCAGGGTCGGTGACCTTGTCCTTCACCGCTTGAACCACGAGCCGAGCTCGCGCCTGGTTGCCTGTGAACAGGTTGCTCAGCGCTGCTGAGTCGTAGGCTCCACGCTTCCACGTGACCGCACTCATGTCCGTGTTGTCGGTGACGCCGAAGTAGTGGAAGGGGCTGAGGAGTTCGTTCTCCAACGCCTCCCACAGCCGCATCTCCGCTGCGATCCGGCCATCGAAGAACTCGTCCTGGATGTTCAAGCCATCCATGCGTTCCGGGGTCGCAGTGAGCCCCAGGAGTTCCTTGGGACGGAAATGGTCCACGATCTTGCGGTAGGTGGGCGACGTACCGTGATGGAACTCATCGATCACGATGACATCGAAGTGGTCGGGGGCGATGCGGTCCAGAGCCTGTGTGGTGAGCGATTGGACACTGGCGAATACGTGGGTCCAGCGAGTAGGGATCTCACCGCTGAACAACAGCTCGCCGAAGTTCGCATCGATGAGGACGTTCTGGTAGACGCGCAAGGATTGTTCGAGGATTTCCTTGCGGTGCGCTACGAAGAGCAGGCGTGGGGCGCGTCCCAGCGTCTGGCGCAGGCGCTTGTAATCGAGCGCCGCCATGACGGTCTTCCCGGTCCCCGTCGCCGCGACGAGAAGGTTTCGGTGGCGATCGTGCACCGTGCGTTCGACTTCGAGGCGTTCGAGCATGTCCCGCTGGTGGGGATACGGGCGAACCTCCAGGCCGGAGAGAGTGATGCTCGTCGACCCCGACCCGGGGCGACCACCGCCGCCTGCGCGGGACAAGGCGTCGTCCAGTCGTTGGGCATCGCGGTCGGGGTCGTACGACTCGAAGGCGGGCTCGCTCCAGTACGCGTCGAAGGTCGCCTCGAACTTACGGAGCACCGAAGGCGTGGCGACGGAGGAGAGACGGACGTTCCATTCGAGCCCGTCGAGGAGCGCGGCTTTGGAGAGGTTCGAGCTACCGACATACGCCGTGTCGAAGCCACTGTCACGACGGAAGAGCCATGCCTTCGCATGGAGGCGGGTGGAGCGGAGTTCGTAGTTGACCTTGACCTCGGCGCCGAAGTCGCGCACCAGTCGATCCAGAGCGCGCCGCTCGGTGGCGCCGATGTAGGTCGTCGTGAGAACGCGGATCGGGATGCCGCGCTCGCGCGCCGACGACAGAGACTTCTCCAGGACGCGGAGTCCATGCCATTTCACGAACGCGCAGAGAAGATCGACGCGGTCGGCCGTTGCGAGTTCGGCGCGCAGTTCGAAGCCGAGACTGGGGTCCTCGGGGGCGTTCGTGATGAGTGCCGTCTCGGACAACGGTGTCGCGGGGCGTATGGAGTACACACCCGGCTCCTCCTGCTCCGCGACGGCCAGCAACTGCCGCGGCCCATCGGTGACGAGGTCCACCCACTCCGTCGCGCCCTCGATCGTGTTGAGCGATTCCAGAATGTGATTGGCCGCAATCACCTGCTCGGCAGGCGAGAGGCCCTGGAGTACCTGCCGCACAGTGGCGCCGATATGGCGGGAGAGTACGTGGGGTGCCGACTCCGCACCGACTGAGGCATCGATGGAGCGCCATCCCGTGGAGTCGAGCTGTTTCATCCGCTCGGCAAGCCGATGCGTGATGAGCGATTCGTAAAGCCCAGCAACCGGTGCGTCATCCGAAATGTCGTTGGGCATGCCCCCGAGCCCTCCTCATGTGGCTGCGTACTACATGTGCAGTTGTATCAAGGAGCGCTGACAGCCGGAGCCAAGGCGCCTGAAAACCGCAGGGGCCGTAAACCGCCGTATCGCGGTTTGCGGCCCCTGCCAAGGGTGTCCGGGAGGCGTCACCCGCCCCCGTGGCACACCCCGTAGACCTCCCCCGAGCCGCACCAGCAGGCTGCCGTGCGGGACGGGGGCCACGGGGTGGCGCGGCCTCGGGCGGCGAGGGTGGTGGCGTACTGGGGGAGGAGGGCGGTGGTGGTGGGGGAGGTGGCTTCGGAGGCGGCGAAGGCTTCGTACGAGGGGACCGTGCCCGTGACGATGCCCAGGTTGGGGGTGCCCGCCGCGTGGAGGTCGCGCAGGGAGGCCTCCAGGCGGGACAGGTGCGTCGCGTGGTCCACGTACTCCTCGGTCAAGTCGGGGTAGGCGGTGAGGAGTTCGCGGAGCTCCTCCTTGGGCCAGTGCAGCACCGCCACCGGGAACGGGCGGGAGAGCGCCGTGCGGTACGTGCCCAGCTCCGCGCGCAGGCGGGTGATCTCCGCCGCCAGCTCCGCCGGGTCCGAGGAGCCCAGCGACCACAGGCGCTTCGGGTCGTGGAGTTCGTCCAGGGGGACCGGGGCCGTGTTCAGTGCGCCGGCCAGCTCGTCCCAGGCGTCGTGGGGGAGGGCGAGGAGGCGGCGTACCCGGTGGCGGCCCGTGAGCAGGGACTGCGTGGCGTACGGGACCTCCTCGCCTGGGGCCAGCAGCAGGGTCAGCGCGGTCGAGAAGAAGTCGTGCGCCGACTCCAGCTCGTCGTGCGCCTCCAGGGTCTCGGCGGCGACCTGCCACGGTGCCGCGTCCGGCGGGGCCGCGGCACGGATGCCCTCGATGATGGCCCGGGCCTCGGCCTCGTGCCCGTACTCCCAGAGGTTGGCGGCCTTCAGGGCCTTGATCAGGTGCGGGTTCTCGACGGCGGACTCGGGGGCGGCCAGCAGGTCGTCGTAGAGCGTGCTCGCGCGGGCGCGGTCACCGGCCAGTTCGAGATGGGCCGCGGCCCGCAGGACCAGGGGCTCCCGGTCCTCCGGATACTGCGCCGCGGTGCGCAGCAGGCGCTCGGCTTCGGTGGTGTGGTCGGCAGGCGTGTCGGGGCGCATGGATCACACGGTACTGCCGGAGCCCGGCCCCCGGGAGAAGAGGCCGCAACCAGGACCGGAAGGCGGCGACGGATGCGACGACAGGAGGGAAGTCGGGAGGAAACGGAGAGGGAACGGGAGGGGAGGAGTGGGGGGAATCGGCGGAAAGGTATGGAGAGTTCCGGAGGACGGGTCTATCTTGCCCGCCGTGTGGGAGCGGCACGGGGGTGTCCCTGCCGCGCCGCTCGTGCGGGAGGGGGAGGGAGGCGGTGCTGTGCGGCGGCGACTTCTCGTCCGTGCGCTCTGGGGGTTCGCCGAGGTGGTCGTCAGCCTCGGCGTCGTCCTGCTCCTCCTCGTCGCCCACCAGCTGTGGTGGACCAACCGGCTCGCCCGCGACGACGCCGGGCGGACCGTCCAGGCTCTGGAGAGGGAGTGGAGGGCACCCGCGCCCCCGTCCTTGTCCCCGTCCTCGCCCGGGCGGGAACCCGGAGCCGGGGCCGTGACCGAGCCCTTACCGACACCGGGAGCTGGATCCGGATCCGGTCCCTCCTCTTCCGCCGCTCCCCGTGGCGAACCCCCCTCCCCCCGCTGGGACCAGGCCTACGCCGTCCTCCGCATCCCTCGCATCGGCCTCACCGCCCCCGTCGCCGAAGGCACCGGCAAAGGCGGCGTCCTCGACCGCGGGTACGTCGGGCACTACACCCGCACCGCCCAGGCCGGGCAGGCCGGGAACTTCGCGCTCGCCGGGCACCGCAACACCCACGGCGAGCCCTTCCGGCGCATCGACCGGCTACGGCGCGGTGACCGGATCACCGTCGAGACCCGGGACGCCGTCTACACGTACACCGTCGACAAGAGACTCGCCCGGACCACACCCTCCGACAGCGGGGTCATCGCGCCCGTGCCGCGCTCCGGCGTCACCACCTCCGCCGGGTACGGCGAGCCCGGGTACTACCTCACCCTCACCACCTGCACCCCCGAGTTCAGCTCCCGCTACCGGCTCGTCGTGTGGGGGAAGCTCACCGCCATGCGGCCCCGGTAGCCGGTCGGCGGCCGTCCCGGTCCGGGGCGATCATCGTGTATAACGAATTCAAGGACGTTGTACGAGTGACGAGTGCGGGAGGAGCCATCCATGCGTGATGCCGAGTCCCTGCGCGGCGCCTTCGCCCGGGTCCTCCGGCCCGTCGGCCTCCTCGTTCTCCTCGTCGCCCAGGTGGTCCTCGCCGAGGGCGGTGGCCTCTCCGCCGCCGTCGCGCTCGCCGCCACCGCCGCGGCCGGCTCCGCGCTCCTCGCCTGCTCCGTCATCAGCGCCCGCTGCGCGCCCCCGGTGCCCCGCACCCGGGTCCGTACGGCGATCAGGGACCGCGAGAAGCGCACCGCCTTCCTGCCCCAACGCGACCCCGACGCCCGCGGGCGTACCAGGCCGCGAGCCCCCGGGTACGGCCTTCCGACGGCCGCCGTCGCCGTTTAGGGCGCTCCTCCCACACTCTCCCCGTACCACCCGCATCACCCCCTGAGCGCCCTTCCGCGCCGGTCGTCCTGCCATGCACCGAGCGCAGCACGCGCCCCACGCGCATCTCACGCCCGTATCCCGTGCACCGCACGTCCGTATCCCGTGCGTCGCTCGCACGTACCGCGTGAACCCGTGCGTCCCCGCGCGCCGCGTATCTCTTCCGGCACGACGAGACCCCCGGAGGGCTCACCCATGTCCGCCTTCATGTCCGCTTTCGCCCATCTGGTCGGCTCCCTCGCCGACCTGCTCCAGCCGCTGTTCCACGGCGCCTCCACCGCCGCCGCGATCGTCCTCTTCACCGCGCTCGTCCGGCTCGCCGTCCACCCCCTCTCCCGGGCCGCCGCGCGCGGGCAGAAGGCCCGGACCCGGCTCCAGCCGCAGATCGCGGAACTGCGCAAGAAGCACGGGAAGAACCCCGAGCGGATGCAGAAAGCGATCATGGAACTCCACGCCGCCGAGAAGGTCTCACCGCTCTCCGGCTGCCTGCCGAGCCTCCTCCAGATGCCTGCCTTCTTCCTCCTCTACCACCTGTTCTCCAGCGGCTCCATCGGCGGCGAGCCCAACGCGCTCCTCAGCCACGACATCCTCGGCGCTCCCCTCGGCGGGCGCTGGCACGACGCCCTCGCGGCCGGCGGGGTCCTCGGGGGGAACGGCCTGGTCTACGTGGGGCTCTTCGCGCTCGTCCTCACCGTCGCCACCTTCAGCTACCGGCTCACCAGGCGGCAGATGGCCGCCAACCCCGTGAACCCCGCCACCGGCCCCGACGGGCAGCCCCTGCCGGGCATGGGCGCGATGGCGAAGATGATGCCGCTGCTCTCGTTCGCCACCCTGATCACCGTCGCCGTCGTCCCGCTCGCCGCCGCCCTGTACGTCGTCACCACCACCGCATGGAGCGCCGCCGAACGGGCCTGGCTCTACCGGGACGTGTACCGCGACCGGGACACGGCCGCCGCCGGTGGTGCCGTCGCCACAGCGGCGTAGTTCCGGCCGTCGGTGTCCCGGCCGTCCGTATGCCGGCTTCCGGTGTCCCCGCCGCCGGTAGCCCGGTCGTCCGGATCACGGCCGCCGGTGGGGCGGTCCAGTGTGTGAACGGGGTCTTGCGGAGTGATCCCGGCTCTTGGAGGATCAGACAAGCCCTTCGCCGGCCGCAACCCGCCGGAGGGCCCCACCTCGAACAAGAGGAGTTGGACCGTTGAAGCTGCTTCGAGTCGGTACGGCGGGCGCCGAGCGCCCCGCGCTTCTCGACCGCGACGGGACTCTGCGTGATCTGTCGGGAATCGTCCCCGACATCGACGGCGATCTGCTCGCCGACGCCTCCGCCCTCGCCCGGGTACGGACAGCCGCCGACACCCCCGCCGTGCTGCCCGCCCTCGATCCTGCGGGGCTGCGCATCGGGCCACCGCTCGGGCGCATCGGCAAGATCGTGTGCATCGGGCTGAACTACCACGACCACGCCGCCGAGACCGGGGCGGCCATCCCGGCGGAGCCGATCCTCTTCTTCAAGGCCCCCGACACCGTCGTCGGGCCCGAGGACACCGTGCTCGTGCCCCGCGGCAGCCGTAAGACGGACTGGGAGGTCGAACTCGCCGTCGTCATCGGCCGCACCGCCCGCTATCTGGCCTCCGCCGAGGAGGGCCTCGCCCATGTCGCCGGGTACGCCACCGCCCACGACGTCTCGGAGCGCGAGTTCCAGATCGAGCGCGGCGGCACCTGGGACAAGGGCAAGAACTGCGAGACCTTCAACCCGCTCGGTCCCTGGCTCGTCACCGCCGACGAGGTGGCGGACCCGCAGGCCCTTCCGCTGCGGCTCTGGGTCAACGGCGAGCTGAAGCAGGACGGCACCACCGCCGACCAGATCTTCCCGGTGGGCGAAGTCGTCCGCTATCTCAGCCACTTCATGACGCTCTACCCGGGCGACGTCATCAACACCGGTACGCCCGCCGGGGTCGCCATGGGACAGCCCGAGCCCAAGCCGTATCTGAAGGCGGGGGACGTGGTGGAGCTGGAGGTGGCCGGGCTCGGCCGGCAGCGGCAGGAGTTGAAGGACGCGTAGGCCCGCCCGGACGAGGGGAGGGGCGCCGCCGCCGTACCCGGCCGTACGCGCGGCCGTACCCGGTCGTACGCGCGGCTGCGTCCGCCGTACGCCGCTGTGCGCGGGTGGCGGTGCCCCTTCCTCCCGCGGTTTCTCAGCCCGCCGGCGTCGACGTGAACTGCTCCAGCGCCTCCACCACCATCGCGTGGTCCTCCGCCTGCGGCAGCCCCGAGACGGTGACCGTGCCGATCACGCCCGCCCCCTCCACCGCGATCGGGAACGAACCGCCGTGCGCCGCGTACGTGTCCGGGTCCAGGCGGGACGACTCCTCGAACGTCGTGCCCTTCGCCCGGAACCGGGTGCCGACCAGATACGAGCTCTCGCCGTACCGCTCGACCACCTTCCGCTTGCGGTCGATCCAGGCGTCGTTGTCCGCGCTGGAGCCGGGCAGCGCCGCGTGGAACAACTGCTGCGCCCCGCGCCGGATGTCGATCGCCACCGGTGCGTGCCGCTCCCGGGCCAGCCTGACCAGCAGGCTGCCCAGCGCGAACGCGTCGTCGTAGGAGAAGTGCGGGAGGGTGAGCCGGCGCTCCTGGGCGATCAGCTCGGAGATCGTGGGGGAGGTGGTGGTCATGGGGCGGGCTGCTCCTCGTGGGGGAGGTGTCCGGGCAGGGTGACGGTGACGCCCTCGCGGGCCGAGCGGCGTGCGGCTTCCAGGACGTCCAGGGCGGCGGCCGCCTGGAGTGCGGTGACCGGGTTCTCGCCGGTGCCGCGCAGGGCGGCGGTGACGGCGGCGTAGTACGCGGGGTAGGCGCCGGGCAGCGTACGGACGGGGGTGCCGCCGCCGGTCAGCGGGGACTCGCCGGAGCCGATCCGGCCCCACAGCGTCTCCACCTCCTCGCCCCACGGCTCATCCTCGGTCGCCCCGGGGCGCTTGCCCTCGCGCAGGGCCGCCTCCTGGGGGTCCAGGCCGTACTTCACATAGCCCGCCGTCGAGCCGAGCACCCGGAAGCGCGGGCCGAGCTGGGCCGTGGTGGCGCTGACGTACAGATGCGAGCGGACCCCGCCGGCGTGCGTGATCGCGATGAACGTGTCGTCGTCCGCAGCCGCGCCCGGACGCCGTACGTCGGACTCCGCGTAGACCGAGGCCGCCGGGCCGAACAGGACCAGCGCCTGGTCGACGACGTGGCTGCCCAGGTCGTACAGCAGTCCGCCGATCTCCTCCGGGTCGCCCGACTCGCGCCAGCCGCCCTTCAGCTGCGGGCGCCAGCGCTCGAAGCGGGACTCGAAGCGCTGCACCTCGCCCAGCTCGCCGCCCGCGACCAGTGCGGCGAGGGTGCGGAAGTCGTTGTCCCAGCGGCGGTTCTGGAAGACCGAGAGCAGCAGGCCGCGCTCCTCGGCCAGGGCCGCCAGCTCGCGCGCCTCGGCGGCGGTCCCGGCGATCGGCTTGTCCACGACCACCGGCAGGCCCGCCGTGAGCGCGGCCGTCGCGAGGGAGACGTGCGTCTTGTTCGGGGAGGCGATCACGATCAGGTCCAGCTCGTCCGCGCGCTCCCACAGCTCGTCCGGCGAGGCGGCGAACCGGAGGTCCGGGTACGCGGCGCGGGCCTCGGCCCGGCGCTCCTCGTTCGCCGTCACGACGGTGTCGAGGACCAGGCCCTCGGTCGCGGCGATCAGCGGGGCGTGGAAGACGGAACCGGCCAGGCCGTAGCCGACGAGGGCGACGCGGAGGGGAGCGCCACCGGGGCGGGCGTCGGGGAGAGGGGAGCCCGGGAACGGGGCGTCGGCAACCATGCCTTCCACTTAAGCAACGCTGTTGCCAAAGTGCAAGCGACCGGCACAATAGGGTGGTGAAGAGGAGCGAACCGTGAACGGGAGCCTGACGAAGGCCCAGGCCGGAGTAGGCCTGCCCGCCGTGCGCCACCACAACGCGGCCCTGGTCCTGGACCTGCTGCGGGAGGCCGGGACGGAGGGCATCAGCCGGCTGGAGCTGGCCGAGCGCACCGGCCTCACCCCGCAGGCCGTCAGCAAGATCACCGCCCGGCTGCGGGCGGAGGGACTGGCCGTGGGCGCGGGGCTGCGGCCCTCCACGGGCGGCAAGCCGCGTACGGTGCTCCGGCTCGTTCCCGACGCCCAGTTCGCCGTCGGCCTCCATCTGGACCGGGACGGACTCACCGCCGTCCTGGTCGACCTGGCGGGCCGCCCGGTCGCGGTGACCACGGCTCCGCTCGACTTCGGTGCCCCGGCGGAGCGGGTGCTCGGCGCGGCGTCGGACGCCGTACGGGATCTGCGCGCCGCCGAGCCGCACAAGCCGGTGCTGGGGGTGGGCGTCGCCGTGCCGGGGCCGCTCGACCACCGGGACGGCGTGCTCCACCGGGTCACCGGCTTCCCGAGGTGGGACGGCTTCCCGCTCCGTGACGCGCTGGCCGGGCGGACCGGGCTGCCGGTCACCGTCGACAAGGACACCAACGCCGCCGCCCTGACCGTCTCCTTGAGCGAGCCGTGCGGTGACTTCGCCTACCTCCACCTCGGTACGGGGCTGGGCGCCGGGCTCGTCCTGGGCGGCGAGCTGCACCGGGGTGCGCGGACGGGGGCGGGCGAGTTCGGCCACCAGACCCTCCAGCTCGACGGGCCCCTGTGCGAGTGCGGGGGGCGCGGCTGCATCGAGGCCCTCTGCCTGGCCGCCGAGGCCCGCGGCGACCGTGCGGAGGCGGCCCGGATCCTGGGCGCGGGCGCGGCGAACCTGGTCGGGCTCCTCGACATCGACCGGGTCGTGCTGGGCGGGCGGACGGTGGCGGCCGACGAGGACGCGTACGTGCGGGGCGTCCGCGCCGTGATCGCCGACCGGGCCGCCCGGGGTGCGGGCGGCGCCCATGTGACCGTCACCGTCGCGGACGGCGGCGACCGGCCCGTCGCGGAGGGCGCGGCCCAACTGGTGCTCGCTCCGGTGTTCGGACGGGTGGGGGAGCGGGGGTAGGGGGCCCTTGCTGCCGGTGTGGTCCGTGGGGCGTCAGGCCCTTCCCGATCTGCGGGGCGCCGGGTCCGGCCCGTTCTGCGGGCGTCAGGTCCCTCCCGCTCTGCGGGGTTCGCCAGGTCCGGCCGGTTCTGCGGGGCGTCAGGTCCCTCCCGTTCTGTGCGGCGCCGGGTCCCGGCCGTTCTGCGGGGCGCCAGGTTCCTCAGCCAGGGCGTCCTGCTGGGGCTCGCCCCGGACGCCGACGAGCAGTACTTCGCCGACACCGCCCGCGCCCTGGTGTCGGGCGCGAACCTCGTGGGGGGAGGGGCGGAGGGGGCCGGAGGGCTCTGAACGGCCTTTCTCCCTGCGGCAGTTCCCCCGGTTACCGCTGTCTCCTGACGGTCACTTCTCCTGCTGATGCCGCCCGGGTGGCCGCTCCCCCGCCGGGGTGCTCCCCGGGGGTCCCGGGTGGCCGCTCTCCCCCCGGGTGACCGCCCCTCGGGCGACCGCTCCGCCCCGCCCCGCTCGGCCTATCGCCGCTCCCACGCCTCCGTGAACATCTCGTGCAAGGGGGCCGTCGGCAGGATCCGTACGAACGGGGCGACGACGCGGTCGCCGTACAGCGGCCACACCGCGTGCGTCGCCAGCTTCGCCTTCTCCAGCGGCAGGTGCGGGGCGCCGATCTCCGTCCAGTCGCCCGGCAGGAAGAGCGTCCGGCCCGCCCGCGCCCGCTTGGCCTCCACCACCGCGTCCGTGGCGAGCAGCTCCGCCGCGGCCTGCCGGTGCTGCTCGGCCGACCAGCCGTTCCAGCGGCGGACGTTGCGGTCGGTGGGGGCGGCCAGCGTCGCCAGCTGGAGGTGGAGCGCTGCCGCGTCCGTGCCCACCCCCAGCTCCTCCGCGACCCGTTCGACCAGCTCCGGGCAGGAGTGCCGGGGGTCGGCCTCGTACGCTCCCGTCGGCACCGCCCCGGAACGGGACCGGCGCAGCATCCGCTCCAGCCCGCCGCCGGGCAGCAGCGGGGCCACCCGGTCCAGCGCGCCGGTCAGGCCGGTGACCTCCCGGAGCCGCCGCCACACCTCCGGGCCGGTGACGGCGGTGGGCCGGAGGAAGGAGACGCCGCCGGGCGCGCAGACCACCAACGGCCCGCCGTCGTACGCCGTCGGCGCCGGGGTCCCGTCGTCCTTGCGGCGGCCCGGCGCGACCGGCAGCCGGGCGGGCCCGAACCGCTCGGCCATCCGGTCCGTGGTGTCCTGGACCCGGCCGCCCTCCAGCTTCAGCAGCAGTCCTGGGCGGGCCAGTTCCTCCCGCAGCCGTTCGTACAGCGCAGCCGCCCCGGCCACCGCGGGATCACCCACCGGCCGGTCCGTCCACGCCCACACCAGCGCGCTCGCGATCTCCCCGAGCGCGAGGCCCACGGGGGTGCCGTAGGGCGGCTCGGCGCCGGGCGGCGGCACGGGCCGCACCGTCACCCCGTAGCTGTACGCGGTCGACACCAGCTCCCAGCCCGCCGCCTCCACGATCCCGTCGTCGGCCGCCCCGTAACCGCCCGCCAGCCGCCGCGCCCACACCTCGGAGAGGCCGAGAGCGTTTTCCAGGGTGTCGGCCGCCTCGTCGTGCACGGCGGGCCGCTCCCCGACCAGCTCCCGCCAGACCCCGGCCATCCGCTCGGCGGCGGCCTCCGTCCCGCCCCGCCGCCACAGCTCCGCCGGGTCGTCCGGCAGGGCCGCCGCCAGCACCGCGCGCCGGCCGCTCTCCCCGAGCCGCTCCAGCAGCCGCCGGTACGACTCGACCGTCATCGGCGTCGCCCTGTACGGGGCCTTCCGCAGCTGGGCGCGGTCCGCCTCCCGGTCCGCGCCGCCGGTCAGCCCCGCCAGCACCAGCCGCGCCACGGGCCGCCGTACGCCGGTGAGTCCGGCGAAACGCGCCGCCGCGGACTCCGGCAGCGGGACGGGCCCCCGCTCGTCGACCGCCGCCACCAGGGCCCGGAGCCGGGCGGCGTCGTCCCGTCCGACCGTGATGAGGCGGGCCTCCGGGTCGACCTCCGTCACCGGCCGGTCCTGCCGGGCGGGTACGGCCGCGTCCTCGGCCCGGTCCGGGGCTTCGCCGCCCTCGGACGGATCCAGCGCGGCCTCCGTGACGAACCAGTGCGCCGCGCCGCCTCCCCGTACCGCCGCGGACGCCACGGCCCTGCCGCCCGACCGCAGCCCGTCCAGGTCCTCGGGGGCGGCAGCCGTCCCCACCCACCATCGGCCGCCCGCGCGGGCGAACGGGGCGTCGGCCCAGGTGTCCAGAAGGGCGAGCAGCGCGGCCCGCTCCGGGGCCGGGGTCGGGGCGACGGCCGCCCGCCACGCGACGGCGTCCACCGCGCCCAGCAGCCGGGACCAGTCGTGCGGGGGCGCGGGCGGGGAGAGCCGGCGCACCTCCTCCCCGATCGCCCCGGCCAGACACGCGCCGTCGGCGGCCAGCGCGTTCAGCGTCGCCGGAAGGGGCTCGTCGGGCGCCCGCCGCCACGGATCGCGCTCCCGCCGCTCGATCAGCCCGGACAGGGCGGGCAGCAGCTCGGTGTCCGGCACGGACCGGCGGGGCAGGGCGGGCGGCGCCTCGGCCAGGAGGGAGACGCGCCGGTGCAGGGCGCGGCGCCGCTCCTCCACCCGGGCCGCCCGCCCGGCCACCGCCACGACGGCCGCCACCAGCACGGCGTCGGTGACTTCGGGCAACTCCCGTGCCACGGCCGCGCGCAGGGCTTCGGTGCCGTCGAGCGCGGCGGTCAGCAGGGCGTCCGCCGTCTGCGGCCGCACCGCCCGCAGCGCCCGGGACCCGGCCGCGTCCCGGGTGCGCAGCAGATACCAGAAGGCCGGGGGCAGGGCCACACCTCCGGGCCGGGTGATCGTCCGGTCCGAGGGCGCCTCGGGCTGCCGGGGCGAGCGGGGGCCATGCAGCTCCCACAGCAGGGTGCCGTCGGCCGCGTACGCGCGCACCCCCGCCGAGGTCCGCGCGTCGGTGAGGACCACATCCTCCACTGCGCCCTCCGGCGGTGACCACAGGGCCCAGGGCCGCTCGCCCCGCCGGTCGGCGGTGAACCGGGCCGTCCGCCCGTCCACGCTCTCCACCAGGAACCGGTCGGGCACACGGTCGTGGTGCGGGGTGCGGAACAGCACCCGGGTCCCGATCAGACCGTCCTTGCTGCCCAGCGGGGAGTCCGTCAACGGGGCCGGCAGGGGCGCGAGTTGCAGCGCATCGACAGCCAGGGACATGCCCTCCTCGGCGGTACCGTACGGGCCGGGAGAGGCGGCCGGACCGGTCGCCGGAGCAGTGGGGGCGGTGGCCGGGCCGGCCGGGGCGTTGGCCGGCGCGGAGGCCGGAGTGGCCAGGGCGGAGGCCGGGGCGGCGTTCGCCGGGCGGCCCGGGAAGTCCGGCAGCGGCCTCGCTCCCCGGCGCTCGCCGGTGACCGAGTGCACCACCTCCCACGGCCGTCCCCCGCGGGCGCAGTTGGTCCAGATCCGGGCCCCGTCACCGAGCTGCGACTCGTCCCGGTCGATGCCCTCCGTGCCACCGGGGCGCAGGACATGGCCGCCGCTGTGCCGCCCGCCCCCGTCGGCGCTCTCGAACTGGAAGCCGTACGCCCCGCGCAGGCCCTCGCCGAACGGCACCAGGCCGCCCGTCTCCTCCGGCGTGAACGGCTCGTCGGGGCGGTCGGCCCAGAAGGCCGTGTTCCCGTTGTACGGGTTCGGCGCGAGGGTCCAGCTGACCAGGAAGGACCCGCCCACGTAATGGACGGCGAACAGGGTCGCCTCCTCGGGCACGGCGAACCGGCAGGAGCCGCGCACCCCGTCCGGGGCCACGGCGACCGCGCGGTCCCGCCCGAACACCGTCAGCACCGGCCAGGTGGACGTCACCCCGACGACCCCGGATGCACCGGGCACCCCGGCGGCACCCATCCCGGGTCCATCGCCCGCCCCGGGGGTACCGGCCGCCCCGGGGGCATCGCCCGTCCCGGGCGCACCGACCGTCCCGGGCACTGCGGTGGCTCCGGTGGCGCCCGCTGCACGTGCCTCCGCCCCGGCCCTCGCCGCCTCGGCCTTCTCCGCCTCGGCTCCCTCGGCCCCGGCTCCCTGCGCCCCGGCCCCCTCGCCCTCCGTCGCGAACTGCTCGTACACCGCCTCCAGTTCCGGCCAGGCCAGCTCCTCCGGGAGGCCGGACGTCAGGGAGCGGTGCAGGGCGCCCGCCACCCCCGCCCCGGCCACCGCGTCGACGATGCCGCCCAGGGCCGTCACCGTGGGGCGGTCCAGCAGGGTCTCCAGCCCGCCCATGGCCTCCTCGGCCCCGGCCATACCGCCGCCCCCGACCGTGTCGAGGAGCCTGCCCGCCCGCTCGGCCACCGTGCGGGCGATCCCCTCGTTGCCCGGCAGCAGGGTCACGGCCGAGCCGGGCCGCCGGGGCCGGGACGAGAACGCCCCCGGGCGCAGGCGCGCGTGGACCGTCCCCTCCAGCCGGGGGCCGAACACCGGGTCGGCCGCCAGCGCGGCGAGGTCCCGTCGCGACCTCTCGCCCCAGAAGTGGATGCTCACCCGCGCACCCGGGTCGACCACGGGGACCCCGGTCGCCAGCACCGCGTCCAGCGCGTCCGCGTCGAGGGTCTGGTGGCGGTAGCGCGTCGTGTGCAGCGTCACCGGAGCGCCCGCCGCCCTCAGCCGGGGGCCCAGCCGCCCCACCAGGTCGAGGAAGTCCGGCGGCAGCGGCTGACGGGTGATCCCGCCGCCGGACGCGGGCGTGTACAGGTACATGTGCGCGAAGTGGCCGACCCAGCGGGACAGCCCGCCCTCCGGGACCACCCGGCCGCTCACCAGCGCCTCGGCCGCCCCGCAGCCGGTCAGCAGGCGCAGCCACGCCCCGCCGTCGGTCGCCCCCGCCGGGAAGACCTCCACCAGCCCCGCCGCGACCGGGTCCGCCGGAGGATGGGCCGCCAGGAACGGCTCCGCCGCGGTCAGCAGCGCGTCGGGCACCGACTTCTCGCGGGCCACCGACAGGACCGTGCCGACCAGCCGGGCGACCTCCTCGTCCCCCTCCCCGGCCGCCTTGGCCGAGGCCCGCACCCGGCGTACGAGATCCGCCGGGAGGTCGCCGGAGGAGCCGGCCCACGCCGTCAGGAACGCCTCCAGCGCGGTGTGCGCCCCGGTCGGCTCCAGCGTCTCTGCGAGAAACCGCTGATGGGCGCCGAACTCCTTGGCCAGCATGGCCCCGCCCGCCGCGAACAGCAGTGCGTTGGCCCGGCGGTAGGCGGGGTCCACGGGCAGTCCGTGCCCGGCCTCCGCCGTCCGCGCCGCGCCGTAGGCCCGCCCGGCGGGACGGCTCCCGTAACCGATCAGCCGGTGGCCCACGGTGTCCCAGAACCACGGCAGATGCGCGGGCGGCAACTGCCGTGCCCGCGCAGCCATCCGGTCCACGAACCGGCCGGGCTTCGTCCGGGAGCGCGCCAGCTCGGAGCCCATGTCCGCGGTGAGATCACGGGCGGCCCCGGCCGCACCCGGGTCGTGGGCGGCCGCCCAGTCGGCGTACAGGGTCGAGGTGTGCGTACCGGCGGTGGGCAGCAGAGCCACGAGCGAGGCGATCATGCTTTCGATCGTCACACGCGCCACTGACAACGCCCCCGCCGGGCCGCCCCCTCTGCCCTGTGCGCCGCCCGGCGGTTCATCGGCCACGGGCCCGCCGGTCACCGTTCCGCCGGCCACGGGCCCGCCGGTCACCGTTCCGCCGGCCAGGGGTCCGTCAGTCACCGGCCCGCCAGTCCGGGGCCGTGGGCGACCGGCTCGTCGGTCAGCGGTCAGCGGTCCGTCGGCCACCGGCCGCCAGCCGGCGGTCCGTCGGTCGGGTGATCGTATGAACCGGATGAACGGGTGTCGGCATGTCGACTCTCCGGCTCCCGCGCGCGCGTGTTTGCGTCGAAGGCCACCACCGGTGGCCCCCGCCCCGGTCGTTCGCGAGCAGTGAAGGGTGTCCCCCCATGTCCCCCACCTCCCGCGCACGGCTGCGTGACGCCCGTGCGCTCACCGCCCTCGGGCTGGCCGCCGGTATCGGGGTCCCCGCCGCGCTCCTGGCCGGCCCGCAGGCCGTCGCCCGGCCGGCCGCCCCCGCCTCCTTAACCGCCGCCGCTGCCGGGTCCGTGGCCGCCGATGCCGCCGACACCGGGGAGGAGCAGCCCGTCTGCGGTGATCCGGACGCCAAGGAGTTCCCCATCGAGGCCCGGATCCAGGACGCCCCGAAGGCGTACGTCTCCGGTGGCGGATACGGCACCTGGTTCCTCGACCTCACCAACACCACCGACGCGGCCTGCGGTGCCCTGCACCCGGTGCTGGTGCTCAGCGACGGGGAGCGCGGGCTGACGGCCGACCAGGTCCAGCTGAAGTTCTCCGAACCCGGCCGCACCGACACCGAGCACCAGGCCACCTGGGAGACCACCGACCGCCACGAGCAGATCGGCGTCTTCGGCGGCTCCGGCCCGGCATCCAGCCCCAGCTCCAACTCCGGGGCCAAATCCGGCTCCGGCTCCAACTCCGGCTCCGACGACTTCCTCGGGTTCACCGTCCCGGCCGGGGGCACCATCAGCGTCCGCGTCCGGATGGCCTTCGGCTCCGAGACCGGCCCCGCCCGCGTCACCGCCCACGCCGCCGTCGTCCAGCGCCGCCACCAGGCCAAGGCCAAGGGCGGCGGCCGGGAGGACGGGGACTGGGTCGGGGAGTCGGGGGCGTACCGTTTCGTGGTCGTCGACGGCGCCACGGGTGAGTACCCCCGGCCGGAGGCCACCCCGGCCGAGGAGGACAGCGGCGGCCGTACGGACGTCCCGGCGGCGCCCCGGCCCCGTACGGACACCTCCTCCGGCGCGCCCACGCCCACCCCCGCCTATACGGGCCCCGGGAAGGAGCCCGCCCCGGAGTCCGGCACCCGGCCCCCCACCCGCCCGGACGGTTCGGCGTCCCCCCGGAGCGACGCCGACAGCACCAGCGATGGCGTCACCGATGGCGTCACCGGTGGCGACGGCGGAGGCCAGGAGCGCCCCGCGCGCCCGCCGCACTACGACACCGGGCGCCCGCTGCCCGAACTCGCCCGCACCGGACCCGAACTGCTGCCCTGGGCCGGAGCCCTCGCCGGGATCCTGATCCTCTGCGGCGGAGCCCTCGTGGCGCAGGGCCGCCGCATGCGCCGAGCCGCCGGCTGACCCCGCCCCGCACCTCCGAACCCCGCAACCTCGTCCCACATCCCCCGGACCCCGCCCCGCACCCCCGTCCCTCCGGACCCCGCCCCGTACCAAGGCCCTGACCCCGCCCCCCACGGCTGCCCGTACCGCAGGCCACCGGCTCCGACCAGGCCTCGCACCTGCCCGTTCACCTGGGTCTGCCAGGATCGGGCGGTGGACTACCCGAACGACCAGGCACCTGGCGCACCGATCCGCTCCGGCATCCCGGAACACGGCCGTATCCCCAAGTACTACGCGGTCAAGGCCCGGATCTCCCTCCTCCTCGACGAGCTGGGCGAGGGCGGGCTCCTGCCCACCGAGCGGGACCTCGCCCTGCGGCACGAGGTGTCGCGC
The DNA here is from genome assembly GCF_050871195.1 of Streptomyces araujoniae. NCBI lineage: Bacteria > Bacillati > Actinomycetota > Actinomycetes > Kitasatosporales > Streptomycetaceae > Streptomyces > Streptomyces araujoniae. The sequence goes on along the minus strand of NZ_CP194070.1, from coordinate 2,595,631 downwards.
GAGACCGTCCGCCAGGCGCTGCGCGAACTGCTGCTGGAGGGGCGGCTGCGGAGGCAGGGGCGCGGCACCGTCGTCGCCGGGCCCAAGCTGGAGCAGCCGCTCTCGCTCGCCAGCTACACCGAGGGGGTCCGCCGCCAGGGCAGGCGGCCCGGCCGCCATCTCATCGGGCTGGAACGCTTCCCCTGCCCCGGCCCGCTCGCCGCCGAGATCGCGGTGGCCCCGGGCGAACCCGTCTGGCACCTGGAGCGGGTGCTGCTCGCCGACGACGAGCGGGTCGGGCTGGAGAGCACGTATGTCACCGTCGCCCGACTCCCGCGCCTGGAAACGGAGTTCGACCCCGACTCCTCCTTCTACGGCTACCTCCGCGAGCGGCTCGGCATCGCGTTGGGGGACGCCGACGAGCGCATCGAGACCGTGCTCGCCACGCCCCGCGAGGCCCTGCTCGTCGGGACCCCGCCCGCGCTGCCGATGCTCCTGCTCCACCGGCTCTCCCGGGACACGGAGGGGCGGCCGGTGGAACGGGTGCGGACGCTGTTCCGGGGGGACCGGTTCTCCTTCACCACGCACCTGGGCGGCGGTGACGAGGGGCGCTGAGGCGGGCGGAAGCCCCGGGACGGACCGCTCTCCTTCAGTGACGGCGAAGAGAGATTTGATAACGAAGAGATAACGGGTCTAGTCCAAACTTGTGAGGTCGTTCACCATCTCGTTGTCGACCGGACGGGTCCGTGACACCCGCCCCGAGGAGCGTGGCCGCCGTGAGAGTCATCGTCGTAGGAGCCGGCGTGGTGGGAACCATGCACGCCTGGCACGCGGTCAGCCGCGGCCACGAGGTCGTACAGATCGAGCGCGAGAGCGAGGCGCGCGGGGCATCGCTCCGAAATTTCGGACAGATCTGGGTCAGTGGCCGGGCCGGTGGCGAGGAGCTGGAAACCGCCCTGAGAGCACGGGAGTTGTGGGAGGAGATCGGGCGGCGGGTGCCGGGGGTCGGCTTCCGGGCCTGCGGTTCGCTCACCCCGCTGCGGACACCCGCCGAAGTCGTCGTCGCCGAGGCCGCCGTCGCCCGGCCGGACGCCGCCGCACGCGGCCACAAGCTGCTCACCGCCGGGGAGGCCCGCGTCCTCAACCCCGTCCTGCGCGGGGAGTTCACCGCCGCCCTGTGGTGCGAGCGGGACGCGGCGGTCGAACCGCGCACCGCGCAACTCGCCCTGAAGCGGGAGCTGCTGGCCTCCGGGCGGTACACCTATCTCGGCGGGCGGGAGGTCCGCGAGGCCGTCGGCACCGCCGCCGTGCGCGACGACCACGGCGACGTCCACACCGGGGACGCCGTGATCCTCGCCACCGGGGCCTGGCTCGGCGGGCTCGTCCGCGAACTGGCCGGTCCCGATCTGCCCGTACGCCGTGTCCGCCTCCAGATGATGCAGACCGACCCGCTCGGCGAGCCCCTCACCACCTCGGTCGCCGACGCCGACAGCTTCCGCTACTACCCCGCCTACCGCGGCGAGGCCCTCGACGCCCTCGACGCCCACCAGCCGCAGGACCCGGTCGCCGCCGAGCACCGCATGCAACTCCTCATGGTCCAGCGGAACGACGGCGGGCTCACCATCGGGGACACCCATGAGTACGAGCACCCCTTCGCCTTCGACACCGTCGAGGAGCCGTACGAGCACCTCACCCGGGTCGTCGAGGCCTTCCTCGGCCGGCCCCTGCCGCGTATCCGGCACCGCTGGGCGGGCGTCTACGCCCAGTGCACCGACACCTCGCGCGTCGTCCACCGCCAGCAGGTGGCCGACGGGGTCTGGCTGGTGACCGGACCCGGCGGGCGCGGCATGACGTGCGCACCCGCCATCGCCGAAACGACCGCCGACCGACTGAGCTGGTGAATCCCATGTGTCCCATGTATCCGACGACTTCACCGACACCCGTCCCCGACCGCCGCTTCGGCCTCGTCGTCCTCGACATGGCCGGCACCACCGTCGCCGACGGCGGTCTCGTCGAGCAGGCCTTCTCCGTCGCCGCCGAACGCCTCGGTGTGAAGCCGGGATCGGAGGAGCACGAGCGCCAACTCCACTACGTACGGGCCACCATGGGCGAGTCGAAGATCTCCGTCTTCCGCCACCTCTTCGGGGAGGAGGAGAAGGCCCGGTACGCCAACAGCGCCTTCGAGGAGGCGTACGGGGAACTCGTCGACGGCGGCCGCGTCGCCCCGGTCCCCGGGGCGCGGGAAGCCGTCGAGCGGCTCGCCGCCGAAGGCCGTACCGTCGTCCTGACCACCGGGTTCGCCCGCAGCACCCAGGACGCCGTCCTCGCCGCCCTCGGCTGGCAGGACCTCGTCCCCCTCACCCTCTGCCCCGCCGACGCGGGCGGCCGGGGGCGCCCCTGCCCCGACATGGTCCTGGCCGCCTTCCTGCGCACGGGTGCCGTGGACGACGTTCGCCGGATCGCGGTGGCGGGGGACACCTCGTACGACATGCTCAGCGGCGCACGGTCCGGCGCCGGGATCGTCGCGGGCGTGCTCACCGGGGCCCACGACCGCGACCGGCTGGAGCGGTCCGGCGCCACCCATGTCCTCGGCTCCATCGCGGAGTTGCCGGACCTCATCGCCCGGGCCGAGGCGTGAGGGGCGAAACGCCACCCGGTATCCCCATCACCCCCATCGCCCCCGCCGCGTCCGGTTCGACGGCGTCGGCGCCGCGTGCGGGAGGACCACGGTCCCGGAGCGGCTCGACCTCACCGTCGGACCGGGCGGACAGCGGCACCGAACCGGACCCGTACATCGACGCCCGGAAGACGGCCACCGGCAGCCGGCCGGTCACCTTTCGGCCATGGACCCCTGCCAAGGTCACATCCCGCACCACACACCCCGCGCAGCCCGTCCCGTCCCGCGTGCCCTGGACTCCGCCCGCCCGTCTCGCGAAGGTAACGGGTCTGGTCCAGAAGCGAGTTGCAGTCAGCCCCGCCCCGTCCCCGTGTCACCGTCCCCCTCCGGAGGATCACGTGTCCCGAACCGTCTCCCGGCGCTCCGTGCTCGCCGCCACCGCCGCCGCGGCCACCGTCGCCGCCGTCGGCCCCCTCGCCACCGCCACCACCGCGTACGCCGCCCCGCCCACGCTTCCCGACGGCACCAGCAAGGACAAGGTGCTCGTCGTCGGCATCGACGGCCTGCGCCACGACGTTATCGCCGCCGCCAACGCCCCGCACCTCAAGGGGATGATGGCGAACGGCACGTACGGCACCTCGCTGCTGTACACCAACCCGATGGCCGCCACCTCCTCCGGGCCCGGCTGGTCGACCATCTCCACCGGTGTGTGGCCCGACAAGCACGGCGTGAGGGACAACTCCTTCGCCGGCAAGAACTACACGCGCTACCCCGGCTTCCTCGCCCGCCTCGCCCAGGTCCGCCCCGGACTCTCCACCTACGCGGCCGTCGACTGGAAGCCCCTGGACGCCCAGGGCACCGTCACCGCGGGCGCCGACGCCAAGCTCGTCCTCGACGGCGACCGCGACGGCTACACCGGCCACGACGCCACCATCGCCGCCGACACCGAGTCGATCCTGCGCCACCAGAACCCGGACGTCGTCTTCGCCTACCTCGGCCAGGTCGACATCGTCGGCCACAACCTCGGCGCTGCCCACGCCCAGTACCGCGCCGCGATCGCCACCGTCGACGGCTACCTGGGCCGGTTCCTCGCCGCGATCAAGGCCCGCCCCAGCCACTCCACCGAGCGGTGGACGGTCATCGTCGCGACCGACCACGGCCACACCGACGCCGGTGGCCACGGCGGCAGTTCCATCGAGGAGCGGCGCACCTTCGTCCTCGCCCAGGGTCCCGGCATCGCCGCCGGTGCCACGCCGGGGGACACCCGGCTCGTCGATGTGGCCGCCACCGTCTTCAACCAGCTCGGCATCGTCCCCGATCCCGCCTGGGGCCTGGACGGCAAGCCGGTCCAGGAGCGCTCGGCCGACCCCTTCGAGACCCTGTACCCGGCGCTCGCCGGCCGGGTCGACGAGACCGGCATCCCGGCCGGGGTGCTCGGCTGGACGCACACCGCGCCCAGCGGCTGGTCGGTCATCAACTCCGCGATGGGCACCGGGGGAGTGGCCGAGTGGCGCGGCTGGGCCTTCGCCACCGACGAGTTCTGGAGCCGCACCCAGCGAGACCAGTCCCGTGAGCTGAACGTCCGCGCGCGCGGGATCTTCGCGGTGGCCGACTCCGACGAGTGGGACGACAAGGCCTCGTCGGGCCGGTTCGACTCGACGCTGGTCACCCCGGCGTACGCGGTCGGCGGCAAGTCCTCCGTGACACTGGACTTCACCACCCTCTACCGCCCCGAGGGCAGCCAGAGCGCCCGCGTCCTCGCCTCCTGGAACGGCGGCACCCCGACCGTCGTGCGCACGTACACCACCGAGGTCATCTCCCAGCCGCAGTCGCTGAACCTCGCCGTCCCGGCCGGGGCGACCAACGTGAGCTTCCGGTTCCACTACACCGGCAGCAACAACTGGTACTGGGTGATCGACGGGGTCAAGATCAGCGTCGGCTAATTATGCTGGGGGTGCCGGGACGGCGTGGTCCGGGCACCCCCAGCACGCAGCACGCATGGCAGGAGTCCCCGCACATGGCAGATCGCAAGCCGATCACTTCCTGGCTCACCGACATGGACGGCGTCCTCATCCACGAGGGCACCCCGATCCCCGGCGCCGACGCCTTCATCAAGCGGCTGCGGGATTCCGGGCTCCCCTTCCTCGTCCTCACCAACAACTCCATCTACACCGCGCGCGACCTGCACGCCCGGCTCAACCGCATGGGCCTGGACGTGCCCGTCGAGAACATCTGGACCTCCGCCCTCGCCACCGCCCAGTTCCTGGACGACCAGCGCCCCGGCGGCACGGCGTACGTCATCGGCGAGGCCGGGCTCACCACCGCGCTGCACGACATCGGATACGTCCTCACCGACCACGCCCCGGACTACGTGGTGCTCGGCGAGACCCGTACGTACAGCTTCGAGGCGCTCACCAAGGCGATCCGGCTCATCAACGGCGGTGCCCGCTTCATCTGCACCAACCCCGACGAGACCGGGCCGTCCGCCGAGGGCCCGCTGCCCGCGACCGGTTCGGTCGCCGCGCTGATCACCAAGGCGACCGGCAAGGAGCCGTACTTCGCGGGCAAGCCCAACCCGCTGATGATGCGGACCGGGCTCAACGCGATCGGCGCCCACTCCGAGACCAGCGCCATGATCGGTGACCGGATGGACACCGACGTGCTGGCCGGGCTGGAGGCGGGGATGCAGACGTTCCTGGTCCTCACCGGTCTCACGGGCACCGCGGACATCGACCGCTACCCGTTCCGGCCGTCGCACGTCGTCGACTCCATCGCCGACCTGGTGGACCTCATCGACCTGCCGGACCAGGCCGACCGGACGTAATCGGCCGCACCGCCCCTCACCTGCGGGAATCGCGTCCGCGGTCCTCCCTCCGTCGCTCGAATGGGGGACTGCGGATGCGGGCCGCCGGGACAGGCGTGAACCTTCCCCTAGGAGGTTCACGATGCGTTCAGCGCCCATCACGTTCTGTGCCGCGATATCGGCCGCGCTCATAGCCCTGCCGATATCCGCCGCCCAGGCATCCCCGGCCGCCCGTGCCGGTGACGACGACCGCAGGGGCTCCACCCTCTCGGTCACCCCGTCCACGATCGCCCCCGGCGGGCAGGTGGAACTCTGGACCGACGCCTGCGGCAAGGGCAGGTCGGCCAAGGGCAACTCCGACGCCTTCGCCTCGGTCGCCCACTTCCGCCCGGCCGACGACAAGGGGATCTACGCCGAGGCCACCGTCCGCTCCGATGCCGGACCCGGCACCTACGACGTCTGGGTGACCTGCGAGAACGGCAAGGGCAAGGCCACCGGCACCCTCACCGTCATCCACCACACCCGCCCCTCGCCCGTCGCCCCCGTCAAGGCCGGCGGCGGAGGCACCGCCACCCTCGCCGAGCGCGGAGCCGAGTCCGAGGGCCCCGGCGTCCGGCACGCGGTGACCGGACTCGTCCTCGCCGCCGTCGCCTCCGCGGCCGTCGCCCTGCGCACCTCGCGCCGCCGCCGCGACGCGGCCATGGACTGACGTGTCCGCCCCCGCCCGCCCGGCAGGCACCGGGCGACTGCTCACGGGAGTGGCCTGGGCCGTGCTCCTTCTCGGTCTCTGGCTCTGGGGACGCGACGCGTCCGGCGCGATGTCCGCGCCGACCACCGGCGATGTCGCCGCCGTCGGCCGCCCGCTCGGCGCCCCGCTGCCCCCGGCACACGAACCGGTCGAAGGCGTGGCCCCGCGCACGGTGCGGGTCCCCTCGGTCGGGATCGACGCCCCGGTCGTCCCGCGCGGTCTGGACAGGGACGGGGCCATCGACCCACCGCCGTACGACCTGCCGCAGACGGCCGGCTGGTACGGCAAGGGCACCCGGCCCGGCGCCGAGGGAGCCGCCCTGCTGGTCGGCCATGTCGACACCGAGACCGAGCCCGCCGTCTTCTACGGGCTCAGCACGGTGCGGCCGGGCGAGAAGGTCGAGGTGGTCCGGGACGACGGCAGCGTCGCCGAGTTCACCGTGGACGACGTCCAGGTGGTCACCCGCGAACGCTTCGACGCCGGGAAGGCGTACGGGCCCCGCGTCGCCGGGCGGGCGGAGCTGCGGCTGATCACCTGCGGCGGGACGTACGACAAGAAGAGCCGCTCGTACAGCGCCAACGTCGTGGTCTCGGCCTACCTCACGGGGACGCGGGACACCGCTCAGTGACCCGGGACACCGCCTGAGGGCTCGGCAGGATCCCCGGTGAAGGGCTCGGCAGGATCCCCGGCCCGGTGAGCACACCCGTCGCCGGGCTGCTCACCGGGCCGGCCTCGACCGCGTGCACCGGGCCGCGGGAGTTGCCCGGCGCGGTACGGGAGGTCGGTGCGGTACGGGGGCGATCTCTGCCGCCACTGTAGGGGGACGGGTACCCCGGAGGCGCCGGTTGCGAACAGGATGTCCGGAACCCGGTGCCTCTCTGTGACCGGGCGGGACGGACCGTTGTGCCAGGATGGCCCGAAAAGAGAGCCCCGCCCGGCAGCAGGCAGGCCGGGGCGGGGCAGTGCACCCCAGGGGAGCGGATGTACGGCAGTCACACCGGTCTCATCAGGTCGGCCGGGACGGCGGCGGTCTGCGCCGCCCTCCTCCTCACCGGCTGCTCGGGCGGTGACGGCGGCGCCTCCGAGGGTTCCCCGGCCATCGGCCGGCAGCCCGGGGAGAAGGACCCGTACTGGGTGAACCCCCAGGGCAGCGCGGCCCGTCAGGTCGCCGCGTACGAGCAGGACGGCGACCGGGAGAAGGCGCGCCTGATCCGGAAGATCGCCGAGCGGCCGACGGGCGAGTGGATCGGCCCCGACGACCCCGAGGGCGAGGTGCGGCGGATCACCGGCGCCGCCACGCGGGCCGACCGGTACGCGCTGCTCGTCCTCTACAACATCCCGCACCGCGACTGCGGCCAGTTCTCCAGGGGCGGAGCCGCCGACGCGGACGCCTACCGGGCCTGGGTGGACGGCGTCGCGAAGGGCATCGGTGACCGCCGGGCGACCGTGATCCTGGAGCCGGACGCCCTGCTCCACCTGGTCGACGGCTGCACCCCGCAGGAGCACCACGACGAGCGGTACGACCTGCTCAGGTCCGCCGTCGAGCGGCTGAAGCGGCAGCCCGCCACCCGGGTCTACATCGACGCGGGCAACGCGGCCTGGCAGTCGCCGGACGCCCTGCACGAGCCGCTGCGGAGGGCGGGCATCGAACGGGCGGACGGCTTCTCGCTCAACGTCTCCAACTTCCTGACGACGGCCGTCAGCACGGAGTTCGGCAAGAAGCTCTCGGACAGGGTCGGGGGCAAGCCCTTCGTCATCGACACCAGCCGCAACGGCAACGGTCCCTACGAGGGCGGCGACCCCGCCGAGAACTGGTGCAACCCGCCCGGCCGTGCTCTGGGCGAGCCCCCGACCACGCGCACCGGCGACACGAAGGTCGACGCCTATCTCTGGATCAAGCGCCCCGGCGAGTCCGACGGCGACTGCAAGGGCGGCCCGAAGGCGGGCGACTGGTGGCCGGAGTACGCCCTCGGCCTGGCCCGCGCCACCGGGTAGCGCCCCGGTCGCGGAGCGGGGGAGGGGCCGCACCCGGGAGAGCCGGTCAGGGCTCTGCCGGTGGTGGGGCGTGAAGAGCCGGCGTTATGCGCCCCGGAGCCTCCCCCGGGCCGTTTCGTGATGCTCCGCACTCCCGGTGTCGCTGTGCGTTGATGGTGCGTCGGTGTCGCCGGTCTCCGGGCGGGGAATGATCAAGGCCCCCTCACTTTTGGTGAGGGGGCCTTGATGGTGCGTGCGCCGTCAGGGACTCGAACCCCGGACCCGCTGATTAAGAGTCAGCTGCTCTAACCAACTGAGCTAACGGCGCCTGCTGACCTGGAGAACTCTACCCGACCCCGAAGAGTGCTCCGGACCATTTACCTGCCGCCACGCCACGTCAGATGGTCGTTTTTTCTCATTGGTCCGTCAAAATGCCTTATGTCGGGAGAGTTGAGACGCTCACCCCGGTCGCAGCTGCGCCCAAAGATCTTGACGAGTGACGAGTGCGGAGGGGAATCGCATGACTGTGCCGGTCTTCGAGGAGTACGAGCCCGCCATCGACTGCACCTGTGCGGGGTGCGCCGTGCAACGGCGGACCGCCGCCCGGGCCGTCGCCGTCCGGTACGGCGGCCACCCCGCCGCGCACGGCGCCCGCCGCGCCCTCGTCCTGGCCACCGCCGCCGGGGTGGTCCTCTCCTGCGGGGCCACCGGTGCCGCGGCCGCCGCCGGACCCACCGCGGGGGTGCCCCGGGCCGACGAGGAGCCCGCCCCCGTCCCGGCCACCCCGCAGGGCGAGGCGGGCCCGCTGAAGGGCGGCGGCGCCTCCGGACCGCCGTCCGACAACGCTGTCCTGGCGAAGACCACCCGGGCCGAGATCATCAACCGGGCCAAGAAGTGGGTCTCCGCGAAGGTCCCGTACAGCATGGAGAAGTACTGGTCGGACGGGTACCGCCAGGACTGCTCCGGCTATGTCTCGATGGCCTGGAACCTCGGCACCAACGAGTGGACCGGCAGCCTCGCGAACTACGCGACCCGGATCGCCCGCGCCGACCTCCAGCCCGGCGACATGCTCCTCTTCCACAACCCGGCCGACCCCTCCAAGGGCTCCCACGTCACGATCTTCGGCGGCTGGACCGACTACCGGCGCACCCACTACATCGCCTACGAGCAGGCGCGCCCGCAGACGCGGAAGCAGTCCACGCCCATGGCGTACTGGAACAACTCCGACCGGTACATCGCCTACCGCTACAGGGGCCTCAGCGCCGGCAACCCCGGCTCCGGCTCCGGTACGGCCTTCCCCGGCACCGGCCAGTTCGGTCCCGGCGCGAACAACCCCCATGTCACCCGGCTCGGCGAGATGCTGGTCGAACGCGGCGGCAAGCGGTTCTACGAGATCGGACCCGGCCCGGTGTGGAGCGCGGCCGACCGGCGGGCCACGCAGGCCTTCCAGCAGGCCCAGGGGTGGAAGGGCGCGGAGGCGGACGGCATCCCCGGTCCGGACACCTGGCGTCTGCTGACCTCGGGCACCGGCCGCGACATCCCGCCCGCCGCGACGGGCGGCAGCCCGAACACCTCGGTGGTCTTCCCCGGGCGCGGCTATTTCCAGCCGGGTCAGTCCAACGGCCATGTCGAGCGGCTCGGCAGACAGTTGGTGAAGAAGGGATACGGCAAGCACTACGTGTCGGGTCCCGACCCCCGCTGGACCGAGGCGGACCGGCGCAATGTCGAGGCGTTCCAGCGCGCCCAGGGCTGGCGCGGCAGCGCGGCCGACGGATATCCGGGGCCGGAGACCTGGCGCCGGCTCTTCGCCTGAGGCCGCGAGCACGGGGCTCCGGAGCCCTGGAGCCTCGGGACCACTGAGGCCCCGAGCCCCGGATCCTCGGAAGCGGCTGTGGCCCCGAGCCCTGGAGCCCCGGGACCGCCGAGGCTCCGGGCCCAGTAGCCCCCGGAGCCGCTGAGGCCCCGAGCCGCTGAGGCTCCCGGACCTTGCGGCGAGCCCCTGGGCCTCCGAGGCCCGACGGACCCGATGACCCGACGGATGACGGAAAGGAACAGGGAACCGGTGACCCCAGACCAGAACCCCCACCCCCCGACCGACCACGACCGTTTCGCCCCTCGCGGCGAGACCCCGATGCCCCTGGTGGACGGAGTGGCCCTGCACCAGCCCCCCGCAGCGACCCCGCCACCCCTGTTCCGCCCGAGGGAGGAGCGGAGCGGGGCGGAGGAAGGGGCTCCGGCGACGCCGTCGGCCTCGGGACCGCCGCTGGACCTGGACCCGGACCTGGGCTCCGACGCGGGGCCGCCGGAGGCAGCGGCCCCGGTGACCGGCCGGGACCCGCTCCTGGACCTGGACCTGGACCTGGACCGGAGCCCGGTGGGGGAGGGCCGGGGCGCTCCGGCCCCGGCGCTGGACCCGGCTCCGGACCTGGCCTGGGACTCGGCCTCGGCTCCGGCTCCGGACCTGGCCCGGGGTCCGGCCTCGGGCCAGGCACCGGACTGGGCGCGGGACCTCGCTTCGGCTCCGGACCCGGCGCGGGGCCTGGCCTCGGAGCTGGACCCGGACTTGGCGCGGGGTCGGGCGTCGGCGCTGGACCCGGCCTCGGCTTCGGACCTGGCCCGGAACCAGGCCTCGGCTCTGGACCCGGACTTGGCGCGGGGCCGGGCCTCGGCACAGGCTCCGGCCCCGGCCCGGGAGTCGGTCTCGGTTCCGGATCTGGATCTGTTCGTTGGCCTGGACCCGACGCCGAGCCGGACGGGGGCGGGCGGGACCTGGCCGGGGCGGGACCTGGGCCCCGGCCCTGACCTCGACGCCCGCCCGGGCGGGTACTCACGTCCCGGCGCGACGGACCGGACGGCCCCCGCCCCGGCCTCGGACTCCCGGGTCGCGGGTGGGTCGGCCCCGGCCCCCGCCCCCGCCTCGGCCTTGGCCTCGGACTTCCGGGTCGCGGGCGAGTCAGCCCCGGCCCAGGCCCCGGCCTCGGACCCCCGGGGCGCGGGCGGGTCAGCCCCCGCCCCGGCCCCCGGTTCCGCCCCCGTCCCCGACCCCGATCCGGGCCCGGGTTCGGGTCCGGCCTCACCCCCGGGCAGCCCCCTCCCGCCGGTGAGCCTGGAGCACCCGGGCCGGAGCCCGCGCCTGGGCCAGGGGGAAGCCGAGATCCCGGAGCCGGTGGACCGGTCGTCCTTCCGGCCCGTCAGCGGTGCGAAGCGTGCGGACGGCCTCGGGCTCTTCCGGCCCGTACGGCGTCCGAGGACGGAACCCTCGGGCGAGTGGACCCCGCTTCCGGCGTACGGGGAAGAGGCGGGGCCCCGCCCGGCCCCCGCCCCCGCCGCGCAGGCGGACCGGGCGAGGAGCGCGGCGGAGACCGGGGCAGGCGCCGACGCGGTCGCGGAGACCGGGACCGCTGCGGAGACCGGGGCCGACGCCGGCACGGTGGCCGGGACCGGGGCCGGGGCCGGGATCGCGGCGGTGGCCGGGGCCGGGGCCGAGGCCCAGGACGCGGACAAGGCCACCGGCGCCCAGGGCGCCCCCGCCCCCACGCCCTCCCTCTCCGTACCGGCTCCGCAGCCCCCGCCCCACTCCCGTCGCCACGCGCTCATCGCCGGGGAGTCCACCGCCGCCATCCCCGTACACCTGCTCTTCCGCGACGACGACGCCCCCCGGCGTACCGAGCCCACCGCCCTCCCCACCACCGTCGCCCGCCAGGCCGCGCACACCGCCCCCGCTCCCTCCGACCGCGCCCCCCGCCCCCGCTCCCCGCACCCCCGCGTCGAGCCGGCCACCCGGCCCGCCCCCCTGGCCGACCCCCGCCTCGCCGAGCGCCCCGGCCCCGCCCTCTCCGGGTACGCCGCCCTGCTCACCGGAGCCGCCGGACTCCTCGGCGGTCTGGCGCTGCTGTGGTGGCGGGGCGCCCTGCCCGTCGCCGTACAGAGCACCGTGGGGCTGACCCCCCGCCCGTACGAGGGCATCGGTGCCGGGGTCTGGGCCGGTCTCGCCCTCCTGGTCACCGCCGTCGTGCTCGCCCTCGGCGGCCTCGGCCGGGGCCGGGTCGGCCACGCCTGGGTGCTCACGCTCTTCGGGGACTACCGGGGGACCGTCCGCCGCACCGGCCTCGTCTGGATCTCCCCGATCCTGCTGCGCCGCCGCGTCGACGTACGCCTGCGGCACTGGCGCAGCGAACCGCTCCCCGCCGTCGACGCCAACGGCACCGCGCTGCGCGTGGTCGTCCTGGTGGTCTGGCGGATCAAGGACACCGTGCGCGCCGCCCTCGGGATCGAGGACCACGAGGCGTATCTGAGCGCGCAGGTCGAGTCGGCCATGGCCCGGGTGCTCTCCCAACTCCCCGCCGACGCCTTCCACGAGGACGCCCCGACTCTCCGTGACGCGGAGGCGGTCGGGGACGCGCTGACCCGGATGCTGAAGGCGGATTGCGAGCCGGTCGGGGTCGAGGTCTACTCGGCGCAGCCCACCGGCATCGAGTACGCCCCCGAGGTGGCGGCGGCGATGCAGCGGCGGCGGATTGCCGCCATCGACGCCAAGCACCGTGACAGCGTGCTGACTTCGGTGGTGGACGCGGTCGACGACACCGTCAACCGGCTCACCACGCGCGGCATCGTCGAGCTGGACGACTACGAACGTAAAGCGCTGGTCAAGGACTTGACGGTTGCCTTCTACACCGGCCGCAGCGCCGGAGGGGACGGCGCCTGAGCGCACCGCGAGCGGATCGCGCGTGGTGGAAGGGGCCCGGAGAGACCACTCCGGGCCCCTTCCGGCGCTCCGGAATCCGATGCTTATTGGTCTGGACATGTTCATGAAGCGTCAATAATCTAAGACTTGGTCTAGACCGCAGTACCCACCCACCACGCACCAAGCGCGCAGCATGTCGAGCAATGCTCAGGAACCTCCCCCACGTTCTAGAGGAGCGACAATGCGGAAAAAGGCAAGCGCGGCCGTGATCGGCCTGGCGATAGCGGGCGTCTCCGTCCTCGCGACCACCAGCGCCAGCAGCCACGGCTACACGGACACCCCCATCAGCCGCCAGAAACTCTGTGCCAACGGCACGGTCACCGGCTGCGGCAACATCCAGTGGGAGCCGCAGAGCGTCGAGGGGCCCAAGGGCTTCCCGGCCTCGGGTCCCGCCGACGGCAAGATCTGCGCCGGCGGCAACGGGCAGTTCGCCCAGCTGGACGACCCGCGCGGCGGCAACTGGCCCGCCACGCAGGTCACCGGCGGTCAGGGCTACAACTTCCGCTGGCAGTTCACCGCCCGCCACTCCACCAGCGACTTCCGCTACTACATCACCAAGAACGGCTGGGACTCCACCAAGCCGCTCACCCGGGCCGCGCTGGAGTCGCAGCCCTTCATGACCGTGCCGTACGGGAACCAGCAGCCGCCGGCCACGCTGACCCACCAGGGCACGATCCCCACCCAGAAGACCGGTAAGCACATCATCCTGGCCGTCTGGAACGTCGCGGACACCACCAACGCGTTCTACGCCTGCTCGGACGTGAGGTTCTGATCACCCGCGGGTAGCCCCTAGGGCGCCTGTGCATTTTCCGCTGTGGTTCGACACGGCGGCCCTGAGCCGGGGTCGCCGTTGCGGTGGGCGGCTGCTGAACCGGGCCGGAAACAGCACTGTGGGCGGTCTCCGCGAAGGAGACCGCCCACAGATGTGTCGTGCGCCGTCAGGGACTCGAACCCCGGACCCGCTGATTAAGAGTCAGCTGCTCTAACCAACTGAGCTAACGGCGCCTGCTGACTCGAAAATAATACCTGGTCCGGAGGGGTGCTGATGACACCCCGCCGCCGGCCCTCCCGAGGCGCCTCCCGGGTCCTGGGTCCCGGGCCTTGGATCCCGGGCCCTACAGGGCCAGCGACAGCAGCACCGGGGCCGCGCGCCGGTTGAGGGTGTCGGCCGCCTCGCGGAGCCGGTGGGCGTCCTCGATCGGCAGCGAGAGGGCGAGGCAGCCGGCGGTGGACCCGGCCGTCAGCGGGACCGCCGCGCAGACGGTGCCCACCGCGTACTCCTGGAGATCCAGCACCGGGACCGTGGCGGGCTGGGCCTCCAGCTTGGCCAGGAGCACCTTCTCGCTGGTGATCGTCCGCGAGGTGAGCCGGGCGATCCGGTGCCGGGAGAGGTGGTCGCGCCGCCCCGCGTGGTCGAGCTGGCCCAGCAGGCACTTGCCGACCGCGCTGGCGTGCGCGGAGGAGCGGAAGTCCACCCACTCGTTCACCGCCGGGGTGAGCGGCCCGTCGGAGACCTGGACCACGCTGACCTCGCCGTCGACGTACCGGCTGAGGTAGACGGCGGCGCCGACCGAGTCGCGCAGCTGGTCCAGGGCGTGCTGGAGCCGCCCCTCCAGAGCCTGGCGGCGGGCCGGGCCCGAGCCGAGGAGCAGCAGCGAGGCCCCCATGACGTACGCGCCGTCGCTGACCTGCTCGACATAGCCCTCGCGGCGCAGCGTCAGCAGCAGGGGAGCGAGGTGGCCGGGCGGCAGGCCCGTCTCGCGGGAGATCTGGGCATTGGTCACACCGTTGCCGTGCCGGGAGACCGACTCCAGTACGCGCAGGGCGTACTGCACCGAGTGGAACGGTGCGGTCGGCTCGGGCTTCAACGCCACGGTGTCCCCCTAAAAGGTTGTGACCGCAAGCTTCGGCCCAACGATAGCCGCCGGGCACCGGTTTCGGGGTGGCAGTTGACAAGCGGGCGGGTGCGCCCCGGCCCTGTCAGCTGGGGCGCACCCGTCGGGCATATGCCAATGGCATGAGCGGTGACTCAACTGCAAGGTCACAGCACCGCGTTGAGGAACTCGCGCGTACGTTCGTGTGACGGGTCGGAGAAGATTTTCTCCGGCGTCCCGGACTCCACGACCCGGCCCGCGTCGAACATCAGGACCTTCTCCGAGACGTCCCGGGCGAAGTTCATCTCATGGGTCACGCAGAGCATGGTGATGTCGGTGTTGCGGGCGATGTCGCCGAGCAGCTCCAGCACCCCGGCCACCAGCTCCGGGTCGAGCGCGGAGGTCACCTCGTCCAGCAGCAGGATCTCCGGCTCCATCGCCAGCGCCCGCGCGATCGCCACCCGCTGCTGCTGGCCGCCGGAGAGCTGGGAGGGGTGCGCGTCGATCTTGTCGGAGAGCCCCACCAGCTCCAGCAGCTCCCGGGCGCGCGCCTCCGCCTCCTCGCGCCCCTTGCCGAGGACGCTGATCGGCGCCTCGGTGATGTTCTGGAGCACCTTCATGTTGGGGAAGAGGTTGAACTGCTGGAAGACCATCCCGATCTTCTTCCGGGACTCCCGCAGCTGCTTCTCGCCCGCCGGTTCCAGCGCCCCGCCCGGGGTGCGGACGTGGGAGAGGGGGGAGCCGTTCACCCAGATCACCCCGTCGCTGACCTTCTCCAGCGTCATCAGCAGCCGCAGGATCGTGGTCTTGCCCGAGCCGCTGGGCCCGATCAGGGTGACGTGCTCGCCGCGCTCCACGGTGAAGTCCAGCTGGTCCAGGACCACATGGTCGCCGTACCGCTTGACCACCTTCTCGAAGCGGACCAGCGGCCCGTCCGTGCGCCCGGCCGCCGGGACGGCGTCCTCGGGGGCCGGGGCCTCCGTCTTGCTCAGGGGCAGGGGTTCAGTGGCCAAGGCGCTTCTCCAGCTTTCTCATCAGCAGCGACGTCGGGTAGCTCGCGACCAGGAAGATCAGGCCGGCGAGGGTGAAGACCTCGGTGTACGCGAAGTGGTCGGCCCCGTACTTCCGGGCCTCGAAGACCATCTCCTGCACCGTGATCACGGCGAGGAACGGGGTCTCCTTGAACATCGAGACCGCGTAGTTCCCGAGGGCGGGCAGCACGTTGCGCACCGCCTGCGGCAGGATCACGGCCTGCCAGGTGCGCCGGGGCGACAGCGACAGCGCGCGGCACGCCTCCCACTGCCCCTTCGGTACGCCGTCGATCCCGGCCCGGTAGACCTCCGAGGTGTACGCGGCGTAGTGCACGCCCAGCACCGCGATCCCGATGTACAGCGGCTCCACCGAGCTGAACAGGGCCGCCGCGCCGACCAGTTGGACCAGGAGAGGGGTGGAGCGGACGAACTCCACGACCGCCCGCACCGGCAGCGTCACGAATCTGCTGGGCGCGCGTCCGGCCACCGCGACCGCCAGTCCCAGGACGGCGGCCACCAGGGTGCCGAGCACGGTGGCGAGCAGGGTGACCCGGAACCCCTCCAGCAGCAGGGGCAGGGACTCACCGAGGGCGTTCCAGTCGAAACCGTTCACCGGGCACCTCCCACGGTGGCCGTCGACGCGCTGCGGCTCTTGAACAGGCTGGTGGCGCCCGTCTCCAGGCCGAGCCGCCGCTTGGCGCTCCGCTCCAGCAGGTTCATCAGCATCGTCAGCGCGTAGGCCAGCACGAAGTAGGCGGCCAGCAGGGTCAGATAGGCGGTGAGGGTCTCACCGGTGCGGTCGCGCAGCGTCTGGATCACCGTCATCAGATCGGCGGCCGAGATCAGCCACAGCAGCGGGGTCGCCTTCAGCAGCTGGATCAGCAGATTGGTGAGGCTCGGGATCATCTGCACCCAGGCCTGCGGCAGGATCACCTTCCACAGCCGCCTGGAGGGACTGAGGTTGAGTGCGATGGCCGCCTCGTACTGTGCACGCGGTACGGAGTTGACGGCACCGCGCACCACTTCGGCGCCGTACGCACCGAAGTTGAGGCCGAAGGCCACCACCCCGCAGATCACCGGGGTGAGTTCGTAGCCGGTCACCAGCGGCATCGCGTAGTAGAGCCAGAACAGCTGGATGTAGAGGGAGGTGCCCCGGAAGAACTCCACGACCACCCGGGAGACCCCGCGGACCAGGAGCATCCGGCTGCCCGCGGCCAGCCCGAGCGCGAAGGCCAGCACCAGGGCCAGCAGCGCGCCGAGGACGGTGGCCTGGAGCGTCACCCACAGCCCGGAGCGGACCTGGGGGAACTCCTCGGCGAGGAGGGAGAAGAAGTCACTCATACGTGCGCACCCGCCCGTCCCGTCAGCCCTTGCACAGGTCGGCGGTCTTCAGGTCCTCCGGCGGGATCTCCGACTTTCCGAACCCGTACGGCTCCAGCAGCTGCACATAGCGCGAGCTGTCGGAGACGATCTTCTTCAGCTCGCGGTTGAAGGAGTCCCGCAGATCCTCGTTGCCCTTGCGGAACACCGCGCCGCCCGGGGAGAACTGCGCCATGCCGTCGATCTGCGGCACGAACGGCTCGGTCACCTCGGTGTCCGGGTTGGTCTTCGCCAGCCAGCGCAGCGAGATGCCGGTGAGCAGGAACGCGTCGATCCGGCCGCCCTTGACGGCGTCGGCCCCGTCCTGCGGCTTCTGGAGGGTCTTGATGCTCCCCTCGGGGATGCCCGCCCCCTTGGCGTAACTGCCCTCCACCGCACCCGACATGACACCGATGGTGATCCCGGCCTCCTTGGCGGAGTCCAGGTCGGTGACCTTCTTGGGGTTGCCCTTCCGCACCATCAGCGCGGTCGGGGAGATGAACTCCGGCTCGGAGAAGATCGCGTTGCCGCAGCGCTCCGGGGTGATCGCCATGCCCGCGCTGACCACGTCGTACTTCCCCGCCTGAAGCCCCGGGATGAGCCCGTCCCACTCGGAGAGCGTCGGCTTCAGCTCGTCCACGCCCAGGGCCTTGAATATCTCCCGGTGCAGCGTCGGCGCCTCGCCCTTCAGCTCCTTGCCCTCCATGTACCCGTACGGCGCCTCGTTGGCGTACGCCACCCGGACGAACCCCTGCTCCCGCAGCTTGTCGAGCGCGCCCGCGCCGGTGGCGGCCCCCGCATCGGTCTTGCTGCAGGCGGTCAGGAGGCCGGGAACGACCAACAGGCCACCCACGGCCGCCGATCGATTGAGAAAGCCTCGGCGGGAAAGGTGAGGAAAGTCAGCCATGGTTCGCGGTCTCCTGGAGGTCGCTCAGTCCGGACAGGGTGAGCGCCTGCCCGATCCCGTGCGTCTATGCAGGAAGCCGGGGCATGTAACCGAACGGTGGCCGGAAGGAGACCTTCCCGTGGCCGGGTGAGAGTGGTCGGTGACCGGCCTATCCGGGGGAAGTTCCCTCCACCGCACCGGAGTTGTCGGTGGGAAGATCCTCGGAGGGGACGTATCCCCGTTGCTTGTCCACTACATTGGGCAACGGCTCACCATGTGTCCATAGTTCGTACATGTCCACGAACTGCTCGCCCAGCCGGTCCCGCCAGCCGACCGTGTCCCCGCTCTGATGCGGCGAGACCAGCAGCCCCGGCACCTCCCACAACGGGCTCTCCTCCCCCAGGGGTTCGTCCGCGAACACGTCGAGCGCGGCCCCCGCCAGCCAGCGGCGGTGCAGGGCGGCCACGAGGTCCGCCTCCACCACGGTCGCCCCCCGGCCCACGTTGATGAAGTGGGCCGACGGCTGGAGCAGACCGAAGAAGCGGGTGTCGAACATGCCGTACGTGGCCGGGGTCAGCGGCACCGCCGAGATCACCCAGTCCGCCCGGGCCGCCAGCGGGCCCAGGTCCCCGACGCCGTGGATGGTGCGCCGGGCGCTCCGGCCCACCAGCGCCACCTGGACGCCCAGGCCGTGCAGCAGCCGGGTGATCTCCCGCCCGACGGGGCCCGCGCCGACGACCACCGCCCGCGAACCGGCCACCTGCCGGCCCTCCCGGTGGCGCCAGCGCCGCTCCCGCTGGAGGGCGAGGGTGGTCGGCAGGTCCTTGGCGAAGGCCAGCACCAGCCCGGCCACGTACTCCGCGATCGGCCGCTCGAAGACGCCCCGCGCGTTGGTCACCACGGTGCCGGAGGCCGTCAGCTCCGGGCAGAGCAGCCGGTCCACCCCCGCGCTCGCCGTGTGCACCCACCCCGGCCGCGCCCCCGGGCCGGGCCAGGCCTCCCGTACGGCGTCGGAGGCGAAGTCCCACACCAGCAGCACATCGGCCGCCGGCAGCCGGGCGGCCAGGTCCGCCGGACCGGTGCGCACGATCCGGGCCCGGCCGGTCAGCCGGCCGAGGCGCGGGGGCGGGTCGGCATCGAGGACGAGAACGACGGGTACCGGCATCGGTGGCTCATCACTCCGCAACATCGCAGGTCGCCGTGGGTGCAGGCGTGATCATGATCTCCGCGCCCCCACGCTCGCACCAGCGCCCGCCCCCGTCAACACGGCCCGCTGCCCGTGTCCGGGGCGTGTGCCGCCCGGGTGTCCGGTGGTGCCCGCGGCCGGTGCCCGGGCTGCGCCCGCGCCCGTGCCTGCGGCCGGGCTGTGCCCGGGCTGTGCCCGCGCCCGCGGCCGGTGCCCGGGCTGCGCCCGCGCCCGCGCCTGCGGCCGCTGCCCCGGCCCTGCCCCGCCCGAGCCTCTGGCCGGTGTTCCCGCCCTGCCCCACCCGGTGCCCCGCCGCGCTCGCCCGGTGCCCGCGCCGCCCACCCTCCGCCGTCGGCCCACCCGGGGAATACTTGATGGGGGGAGGGGCACCAGTGGTTTTCCGCGGCCGATGCGAAGACGCGCGAAGGAAGGGTGACCATGACCGCCGTAGGACTGCTCTACCCGGGCCACGCAGCCGAGGACGACTTCCCGCGGATCGAGATCACGCTCGACACGGACATCCGGCTGCCCCTGTTCTCCACCGAGGCCGACGAGGAGACCTTCCGGCCGGGCGCCCTGCTGGAGGCCGGTGCCCCCGACCGGCTCTCCGAAGGCGTCGACGAGCTGCGCCTGGCGGGAGCGGAGGCGCTCGTCCAGGCGAACCCCGCCGGCAGCTTCGTCTACGGCTGGGCGGGCGCCCACAACCAGATCGCCACCCTCGCCCGGAGCGCCGGCCTGCCCGCCTCCAGCACCGCCTTCGGCTTCGTCCACGCCCTGCGGGAGCTGGGCGCCGGCCGGGTCGCGGTCGCCGCCGCCTGGCCGGAGGACGTCACGGTGCTCCTCACGGAGTTCCTGGTGGCCGGCGGTGCCGAGGTGGTGGCCGCCCACAGCGCGGGCGTCGCCACGGCCGCCGAGATCGCCGGGTGGGAGGCCGGCCGGGTCAAGGAGCTGGCGCTCGCCGCCGACCACCCGGACGCCGAGGTGCTGCTGCTCCCGGACGCGGCCCTGCACACGGCCGCGTACATCCCGGAGCTGGAGGAGGCGGTCGGAAAGCCGGTCCTCACGGCGAACCAGGTGACCGTCTGGGAGGGGCTGCGGCTGACCGACCGCCGGGTCTGGTCCCCCACCCTCGGCACCCTCTTCGCCGCCCGCCGGCCCGTGCCGGGCGCGGTGGAGCCGAAGGGGATCGAGGTACGGGAGTAGGCCCCCGGCCCGCCCCGGAGGCCCCGGGCCTCCGGAGGCCCCCGGCCCCCCGGAGGCCGGCCGTGCGGAATAAGCGGAGCCATCCTCCTGTTGTACGCCTCCGTCACGCGGACGTATGACGACCAGCACCACGGGAGAGGGCGACACGTGAACGACATCCAGGGCGGCGACGGGACGGGCGGGCCGGGTACCGGCCGGACGGACGGCGACGGAATCCGGGGTACGGCGGCGGGCACCGCCCCCGTACCCCTCTCCGTCCTCGACCTGGTCACCGTCGGCCAGGGCCGCACCGCCTCCCAGGCCCTGCGGACCGGCGTCGACATCGCGCGGCTCGCCGAGCGCCGGGGCTTCCACCGCTACTGGGTCGCCGAGCACCACTCCATGCCCGGCGTCGCCTCCTCCTCCCCGGCCG
The DNA here is from genome assembly GCF_050871195.1 of Streptomyces araujoniae. Classification (NCBI taxonomy): domain Bacteria; kingdom Bacillati; phylum Actinomycetota; class Actinomycetes; order Kitasatosporales; family Streptomycetaceae; genus Streptomyces; species Streptomyces araujoniae. Next base: position 2,574,815 of record NZ_CP194070.1, on the reverse strand, counting down.
TGCTCCTCGCCCACATCGCCGCCCACACCGACCGCATCCGGCTCGGCTCGGGCGGCGTCATGCTGCCCAACCACGCCCCGCTGGTGATCGCGGAACAGTTCGGCACCCTGGAGGCGATGGCCCCCGGCCGGATCGACCTGGGCCTGGGACGGGCCCCCGGCACCGACGGCGCGACGGCCGCCGCGCTGCGCCGCAGCGACCGGCTCAACGAGGGCGCCGACGACTTCCCGCAGCAGCTGAGCGAGCTGATCCGGTTCCTGGACGACGACTTCCCCGACGGGCACCCGTACCGCCGTATCCACGCGGTGCCCGGCCCGGTCCAGGCGACCGCCCCGGGCGGGGTGCAGTCCGCGCACCGGCCGCCCGTCTGGCTGCTGGGCTCCTCCGGCTTCAGCGCCCGGCTGGCGGGCACGCTCGGGCTGCCGTTCGCCTTCGCCCACCACTTCTCGGCGCGGAACACGATCCCGGCGCTGGACCTGTACCGCAGCTCCTTCCGCCCCTCGGCCGTGCTGGACGCCCCGTACGCCCTGATCGGCGTCTCCGCGCTGGCCGCCGACGAGGAGGCCGAGGCCCGCCGCCAGGTGCTGACCGGGGCCCTGTCCATGGTCCGGCTGCGCACCGGGCGGCCCGGCCTGATCCCGAGCCCGGAGGAGGCCGCCGCGTACGACTTCTCCCCGATGGAGCGGGAGTTCGTCGACGGCTGGCTCGCGGACGTGATCCACGGCACCGCCGACGAGGTCCGCGCCGGCCTGGACGACCTGGCCAAGCGCACCGGCGCCGACGAGCTGATGATCACCGCCAACGCCCACGGCGGCGAGGCGCGGCTGCGCAGCTACGAGCTGATCGCGGACGCGTACGGGCTGCCGCGAGCCGACTGAGGCGTGGGCCCGAGGTCCGAGGCCCGGGACCTGAGGCGTGGGGCCCGAAGTCCGAGGCCTGGGGCCCCAGGCCGCTCCCGTAGAGGCCCTAGCCCTCTTCGGCGGCCGGCCGGGCCGTGATCAGCGCCGCGATCAGCTCCGGCGCCACCGCCCGGGAGTACAGCCACCCCTGGCCGGTGTCGCAGCCGATCCGGCGCAGCCGCTCCGCCTGCCCGGCCGTCTCCACGCACTCCGCGGTGACGGTCAGGCCCAGGCGGTGGGCGAGCTGGACCATGGCCTCCACGATCGTCTCGTCGGCCGGGCTCGGATGCGTACCGTCCTCGTACCGGAAGCCCTTCACGAACGCCCCGTCCAGCTTCAGTACGGAGACGGGCAGGCGGCTGAGGTAGGCGAGGTTCGAGTAGCCGGTGCCGAAGTCGTCGATGGCGATCCGGACGCCCATGTCACTCAGCGCCTGGAGCGCTCTCAGCGGGCGGCCGCCGGAGCCCATCACCGCCGACTCGGTCAGCTCCAGCTGGAGCAGCCCGGGGTCCAGGCCGGTCTCGCCCAGGATCTGCGCCACGTCCGCCACCAGATCGGAGTCCCAGACCTGCCGTACGGCGACATTGACGCTGATGAAGAGCGCGGGCTCGTCCGGGTGGTCGAGCTGCCAGCGGCGCGCCTGGCGGCAGGCCGTGCGCAGGATCCACCGGCCGAGCTGGACGATCGAGCCGTCCTCCTCCGCGATCCCGACGAACCGATTCGGCGAGAGCACGCCGAACTGGGGGTGGTTCCAGCGCACCAGCGCCTCCACCCCGCGCACCACCCCGTCCGCCATCCCGACGAGCGGCTGGTACTCCAGCGTGAACTCGCCGCGCTCCACGGCGGGCCGGAGCGTGGAGGAGAGGGCCTGGCGGGTCATGCGGTGGGCGTTGCGCTCGGGGTCGAAGAGGGTCCAGCGGGCCCGGCCGTCGGCCTTCGCCCAGTAGAGCGTGGTGTCGGCGGCCTGCATCAGGCCGGTGGGGGAGGTGCCCGCCACCGGCCGCTCCACCACCCCGATCGAGGCGGAGACCGAGAGCCGCTGCCCGGCCAGGTCGAAGGGGTGCTGGAGGGCGGCCAGGACCGAGCGGGCCAGCTCGGTCAGCGCCTCCGTACCGCCGGAGTCCTCCACCAGGATCGCGAACTCGTCGCCGCCCATGCGCGCCACCAGCCGGCTGCCGCCGGGGTTGCGGCTCGCGTCGCTCTCGGCGCAGTCGTTGAGCCGCCCGGCGACGGCGGCCAGCAGCCGGTCCCCGATCCGGTGGCCCAGAGTGTCGTTGATGGCCTTGAAGCCGTCCAGGTCCAGGTAGCAGAGCCCGATCCGGCCGTGCCGGGGGAGCATCGAGTCGTCCTGGTACGGCGGGGTCTCCAGGGCCACCGAGAGCCGCTCGAAGAACAGGGTCCGGTTGGCCAGCCGGGTCACCGGGTCGTGCATCTGGAGGTGGCGCAGCCGGTCCTGGAGTTCGCGCCGGTCGCTGACGTCGGCCACCGTCAGCAGCACCCGCGCGGGCTCGGCCGCCGATGTGCCCGTCATCGGGACGACGGTGACCTCGGCCCACAGGGTGCGCCCGTCGGGGTGCTTGAGGCGGCGGGTGCAGCGGAACCGGGAGCGGCGGCCCTGGAGCACCTCGCGGTAGGCGAGCCAGGTGCGGTCGTCGGAGGCCAGGTCGACCAGTTCGCACGCCTGACGGTCCGCCAGCGCCCCGGCCGTGGTGCCGAGGAGGGCGCCGAGGGCGTCGTTGGCCCGGACGACATGGCCCCGGCCGTCCACGACGGCCATGGGGAGGGTGGCGGCGTTGAAGGCGGCCCGGTGGTCGCGCAGCTCGGTCGCGCCGGCGTCGGCCGCGCTCCGGGAAGCAGGCGCCGACGGCTGCGCCGGCCTCTGCGGCCGGGCGGGCCGGGTCGCGGGGGACGCCGGGGGCCGTTCCGTATGACGCTCCGTGACCGTCGCGTCCACGGCGTCCGGGGATGTGCCTGCCGGGGCCCTGGGCCCTTCGGAGGTTCCGCTCACCGCTCGCTCCCGCTGTGAAGGTTGTCGTGAACAGGTGGGGTCGGACAGGGCACCGGGTGGTGAACCCGTGAAGGGGCCCGATCCACGCGGGAAAGCGTGGTGAAGCATAGAGGGTGGCGCATCGGGCGTTCCAGCTCGCATCCGGCCACGGGTCGCGTGAGCGGCTGGTCTGCGCCGTTCCGCTTTGCCCGGCCCTGATGGTTTCTGAGCGCTTCTGTTGTATCGAGTCATTGATCCGACCGATGGTGACGTTCCGTGAAGGTCTGGGGCGGGGCGCTTCCGGGCGCCGGCTCTGCGACCCGTGTGACTCCTGTGACCCGTGTGGGGCAGCACAACAGGGCGTATCGCCACGAACCGGAACAGGGTGGACGGGACGTATCGCGTTCCCCACCCGGAGGTCGATGTGCAGCGTGAGCCCGGACCCGGGGCAGTGGAGCGGCTGAGTGTGCGCAGTCTCGCGGCCGCCCTGACTTCCCTCCTGGCGCTCGCCGCCACCTCGCTCGTCGCCGGCCCGGCCGCGGCCGCCGTACGCGACGCGACCCCGTGCGCGCTCCCCAGGACCGCGGCCCACCACTCGCTCGGCCTGGACAGCTGGAACGGGTCCTACCCCCGCCCCGACCGCAGCCTCGACGCGGTGATGATCTTCCTCTCCTTCCCGGACTCCGAGCCCCGGCTCACCCCCGAACTGCTCACCGCCGACCACTTCCCCGCCACCACCCGCTTCTTCGAGCGCGCCAGCTACGGCCGGTTCACCCTCCGCCCGCACCCGCAGCGGAACTGGACGCCGATGCCCCGCGCCTCCACCTGGTACGCCATAGAGCGCGACTGGGACGCCGGGAAGCGGACCGCCTACCTGCGCGACGCGATCGCCGCCGCCGACGAGGACGTCGACTTCTCGGCGTACGACATGGTCTACCTGGTGGCCGACCCGGACGCCCCGGGCGTGGACTCCGACGCCACGAAGGTCGTCAACTTCGAGCGCCCGCTGCGCGCCGACGGGACGGACATCCGGCGCGTGGTCACCGTCTTCGAACAGCACCCGCCCGACCGCAACGTCCTCGCCCACGAGACCGGGCACGTCTTCGACCTGGCCGACCTCTACCACCGGCCCACCGACGGCAAGGGCGACTGGGACACCTACGTGGGCGACTGGGACGTCATGGGCAGCCAGTTCGGCCTGGCCCCCGACCTCTTCGGCTGGCACAAGTGGAAGCTCGGCTGGCTGGACGGCGCCCAGGTCGTCTGTGTGCAGGGCTCCGCCGACCTCACCCTGGAGCCGGTCGCCGCGGCCCCCGTCCCCGGCGGGTCCATCGGCACCCGGCTCGCCGTCGTACGGACCGGGGAGGACAGCGTGCTCGCCATCGAGGCCCGCAGCGCCACCGGCAACGACGAGGGGACCTGCACCGAAGGCATCCTGATCTACCGGGTCCGGGCCGGTACGGCCTCCGGCGGCGGCCCGGTCGAGGTGGTGGACACCCACCCGGAGACCGGCGCCTGCTGGGACCGCTCGGTCTACCCGCCGCTCGCGGACGCCCCGCTCGCGGAGGGCGAGACCTACACCGTGCCGGGGGAGCGCACCCGCGTGGAGGTCGCGGACCGTACGCCGTCCGGCTCCTGGACGGTCCGGATCACCACCGGCGTCTGAGCCGCCCAGGCCGTGCGCAGGCCCGCGCACGCCCGCGTACGTCACGGAAACGGAACACGAAGAAGCCCCCCGCTTCCGCGAGGGGCTTCTTCCGTCGGTGCGCCGTCAGGGACTCGAACCCCGGACCCGCTGATTAAGAGTCAGCTGCTCTAACCAACTGAGCTAACGGCGCCTGCTGACGTCGTAGACATTAGCACCCTGATCCGCCCGAGGAAAAATCGTATGCCCGGACCCCTGGGAGGTCCGCCCCGAGCCGTGCGCCTCCTGGCGGGAGGCCGCCGAGCGGCTCACCCGTACACAGGCCCACAGCAGCACGTCGGGCCCCGGCAGCCAGGGGGCCCGGGTGTCGGGCGCCACCAGCCAGCGCGGCCCCGAACCGCCGGACGGGCAGGTCAGCGCCGGTACGGTCACGGCGTCGCCGGTTCCGTGGCAGAGCACCGGGGGCACCTCGCCGCGCGGTGCGCCGCCGCCCGCCCCCCACTCCTCCCAGGCCAGCAGCGAGGGCAGCCGCTGGGCCGTGCCGGGGGCTGCGAAGAGCAGCATCCGCCCCCGGTGCACGGCGACCGGGCCGGTCCCGGGCCCCTCGGCCCAGAGGCGCTCCAGCATCCGGCGCCCGAACAGCGCGGGCACGTTGACGATGTCGAACTGGCTGCCGCAGGGGAGCACCCCCGGCGAGGACGGGCGCTCCTCCCACTGCGCGAGCGTGGAGCGCGGGTAGGCGGAGGCGCCCGCCAGCCAGGCGGCACCCGCGGCGGTCACCTGGGCGGCCTGCGCCCCGGTCTGGTCCCGCAGCAGGGCGAAGATGTCGACGGCGTGGGCCGCGGCTCCGCCGGCCTGCAGGGTCGTTTCGTCTTTCAGCCAAGCGCTCATGGAGAAAAGGTCTACCGGGAGTGACCGAGCTGATTCCGAGAGTTGCCGGAAACCAGGACAGGGCGCGAGGGGAAGGGGTATCTTGCCCACCCGGAATATGCCACGGGACATGCCAGGGGACCTGACCCCCGGCCTGAGGCCGCCGGTGACACCGTCCCGGCAAGGCGCCGTCGTGAACTCCGGGCCCGGACGACGACGGACTGGGACGCTGACGGGCCGGACGCTGACGGGCCGGGCACCGGCGGCCCGGACGACGACCGGCCGGGCACCAACCGGCCCCGAAACGCCGACGGGCCCGGCACATGCGTGCCGGGCCCGTCAACGTACTTCCGGGGGTCAGTGACCCGCGGCCTTCTTCCTGCGCAGCAGGAACAGTGCCGCACCGCCTGCGGCCACGAGGGCCACCGCCAGGCCGGCGATCAGGGGTGTCGCACTGGAGCTGCCGGTCTCGGCGAGGTCGCCGCCGCCGGTGGTGCCGCCGGTCGTCTCTCCGGTGGTGCCGCCAGTGGTGTCGCCGGTGGTGCCGCCGGTCGTCTCACCGGTGGTGCCGCCGTCGGTGTCACCGGGCGTGGGGGCCGGGCTAGTGGGAGGGGTGCCGCCGCTGCCACCGGTGCTCGGGGCCGGAGTGCCCTGGGTCTCGCAGTCCAGGACACCCTGGAAACGCTCCGAGAAGCCGTCGGGGCCGGTGACGGTGATGTCGTACGCCTCGTCCTCGCCGACCGGGACCGTCACGGTCTTGGTCTCGCCAGCCGCGACCGTGTGCTCGGCGTCGCCCAGCTTGAAGGTGAAGGGGGCGTCGCCGTCGTTGCTGACCTTGACGTCGATGCCGCTCGCGGAGCAGTTCTTCTCAGCGGTGACCGAGGGGATGGCGCCCTTCGAGGCCCAGTTCACGGTCGCGTCCGCGGAGATCGTGGACTCGGTCGAGCCGGCCAGGATCTGGGTCTGGCTCTTGCTGGGGCTCGCGAACGCGCGGCCGACCGGCACCTGCGTGGTGGCCTTGGCCGTCAGCGAGGCGGTGCCGTCGGGCGTGCCCGCCGGCACGTCGAAGTACAGCTCGGTGCCGTCGTTGACCGAGGTGATGGGCTGGCCGTCCTTGTCGGTCACCTTGATCCCCGCCGCCGTGGCGTCGGAGTTGGCGGCCACGGAGACCTTCTCGGCGTCGGTGTGCACCGTCACCGGACCGATCTTGCTGCCCGACTTGCCGGAGACCGCGTTCGGGTCCAGCGTCAGGGAGGTCTTCGGCTCCTGGAGGTTCTGGGCCTGGGCCTCGAGCCAGTCCGCGAGCTTCTCGGCCTGCGGGTTCTTCGCCTCGACCTTCGCCTTGTCCGAGAAGCGCCAGATGGCGACCTGCGTACCGGCGGCGGCGGTCTTGGCGCTCAGCTGCCCGGCGCCCGACTTCTGGGCCAGCGCGTTCAGGTCACTGACCTGCGGGTAGGAGTTGCGGAGGATCCAGAGGATCTTCCCCGCGTCGTTGTTGCCGCCGAGCGAGGTCTGGCCCCAGGGGGTCTCCAGGTACTTCGCCTTGTTCTGGGTGGGGTTGTGGATGTCGATGCAGTACGTCTGCAGCTGACCGCCACCCTCCACGCTCATCTCGAACAGGCCCGCGGAGATGTTGATGGTCTGGCCGTTGCCGGTCTTGAGCCGGGCGGTGTCGTACGTCTTGAGGCCGTCCAGCGTGGCCACCGCGCCACCCTGGTGGTGGACGTCGCCCCCGTCGGCCGCGGCGCTGCCGGCCCCGGCGAGGGAGCCCAGGACCAGAAGTCCGGCCGTGGCGACCGAGGTCGCTATTCGGCGACCGGTGGTACCCCGCCCGGTCGCGGTGGGTGATGAGAAGTTTGCAAACACAGAAGTCCCCTCCGATGCGGCTCATCCTTGCAGGCGCGTTCAGATGCGCCACACGAGAAACGTGGGAGAGTCGCGAAACCAGTGCCAAGTGCCCTGCGAGCACGCGCAGATCCTATGGAGAGAGCGACGCCGCGCGCTCCTCGGCGGCATGATTTGAGTGTTCTGAATCGGAATCGTTACCTCCGAAGGGTGTGAGCCCGATCCGTCGGGGCCACGGTGTTCCCGGTGTGCGTGTTTTATCGCAACCGGCCGCTACCTTCCGGGAACGCGGAGTTACGGGTCTGTTCGCTCGATTCCACGGTTGCGGCCGCTCCGGCGGCGCGTTGGCCGGGGTGGGGCGGTGCCCGTGCCCCGGCCCGGGCCGGGCGGCCTCTGCGTGCCCTGCCCGGCGGCGAGTTGGCCGAGAGGGGTCCGGCGGGAAGGGCCTGCCGGCGGTGCTCCGTCCTTATGCCGGACGTATCACGGGAGGTGGCCCCATGCGGGAGCCCTGGGGCGTCGCGGGCGGGCGTGGGCCCTGGGCGGCGGACGGCGGTGCGGCCCGTCCGGCCCCGGGGCGCGGTGCGGACCCCTTCCGTACGGGAGGCCGGGGCGCCCGAGGGGGCGTCGTGTGCACGGGCCGCCGTCGGGAAAACACCGTGCGGCGGGCCCCGTTGTTGACAGCTCCTTAAATACAGAAGTCGACTTATTCATAGGGCGTCTGCAGTGGTCCGCTATGCGCCGGTACAGGGCGGAAAACCATCGCCGTCGAATCCGGTGGGTGCCGCCGAGGGGGCCGGTCGCGGCGGGAGAATCCCCGGTGAATTCACCGCGCGGGCGAGGGTGCGCGGGGCTTTCGGGGTGCGATGAAGATCGTCCATAGCTCAACACTGGGCGCGGAAGCGCTGGTTGATGCGGTGTCAGCGCCGGGCGGCTCGCCTCGGACGGGCCGGTGCTACCGGGGGTTCGTCAATGCAAAGACGTAGGCATCGCTTCCGGGGCGAATCCCCTGCGGAAGGCCCGTGGAGCGCGGTCGCCGGGCGCCCCGGCCGATCAGGGATCCGCTCGGGCCCTTCTCGCCCCGCGCGGGGGGCCCGAGCCGCCTGATCACGTGGGGGAGGAGGCGTCCAGCAGGGAGCGGCCGAACTCGATCATCTTCTTCGCGTAGTCCTCGGTCCACTCCGCGCGCTCCGCGACATCCGCCGCGGTCAGCCGGTCGAACCGGCGCGGGTCGGCGAGCTGTGCCGCCGCTATCGCCTGGAACTCCACCGACCGGTCCGTCGCCGCGCGGAAGGCCTGCGTCAGCTCGGTCGCGCGGGCCAGCAGCTCACGGGGGTCCTCCACCGACTCCAGGTCGAAGAAGTGCTCCGGATCGGCCACCGCCTCCGACGGCTCGAAGAGCAGCGGCGCGGGGCGCAGCCGCTGCCGTTCGTTCCGCTCGGACTGTGTCATGTGCTGTTCCTTCCTCAGGCGGTCCGGACAGCCCGGACGGCCACCCTCCATTGTCCAACCCCGCGCAAGAGTGCGACCGGCTTTCGGACGCTCTGCCCCCGTGGACCGCCCGGCGGGCCGGGCGCCCGGCCCGGTGGAGAGGGAACGGCGGGGCTACGGCCGCCAGCGCACCCGGTGCTCCGCGAGACGGGCCAGGACCGCGTGGTTGGCCTCCCAGCCGTCCGGGAACTTCACCGTGACGCCGAGCTGCACCGGCTCGGTCGACGGGTGCTCGTCCAGCAGCTCCGCCACCCCCTCCCGGCACACCACGACGCACGCGTGCCGGTGCCGTGAGGCCAGCACGCACAGCCGCCCCGTCTCCAGGTGGAACGCGGTCGCGTCGGGGCGGCCCGAGAGCGGGTGCAGGACCACCGTGACGTCGAACTCGCGGCCCTGGAGCCGGTTGGCCGTGTCCACCGCCACCCCCGTGACGCCCAGCTCCGCCAGGGCCGCCCGCACCGCCGCCGCCTGGTCGCGGTGGGCCGTGCCGACCGCCACCCGGTCCGCCGTCACCGGAACCGGATCGTCCGCCCGTTCGCTGGTGGCGACGCAGCCCCGGTCCAGCAGCCGGCGGACCACCAGCGCCACCGCCCGTACCGCCTCGGGGTCCGTACGCGGGGTGTGCCGGGCCGGCAGCTCCAGCAGCCCCCACCCGGCCTCGGCCGCCTCGTCCAGCACCCGGTCCGGCCCCGACCCGTCCGACGCCACCCCGAACGAGAGCTTCCGGTCCCCGTGGTCCGTGCCGCTGCGGAACGGCGTGTACGGGTAGAACGCGGCAGACACCAGCGGTGCCGCCGAGGCCGGGAGCCGCCAGGAGACCGGCAGCCGGTGCTGCGGCAGCTCCGGATTGTGCGCCAGCAGCGTGGAGACGGCGCTCGCGGACGGGTCGTAGCTCAGCCCCGCCCACTGGTCCGCGCCCACGATCGAGAACGGGTCCAGCTGTCCCGGGTCCCCGACGAACAGCGCCCGCTCGAACAGTCCGGCCACGGCCAGCAGCGCGTCGGAGCGCATCTGGTACGCCTCGTCGACGATCGCGTGCCCCCACGGCTCCACGTTCTTCACGTGCGCCCACTTGGCGGCCGTCGAGATCACCACGTCCAGCCCGGCCAGGTCCGCGGCCTTGGCCGATTTTCGTACGTTCTCCAGCCCGTCCAGCACCTTGTCGTACGGGTCGGAGTCGTTGCTGTGCAGCCGGCCCACCGGCAGCTCGGGCTCCTTCTCCGCGAGCCGCACCACCAGGTCGTCGACCTGGGCGTTGGTCTGCGCGACCACCATGAGCGGGTGCCCGGCGGCGGCCAGCTCCAGGGCCGCCCGGACCACCAGGGTCGACTTCCCGGCCCCGGGCGGGGAGTCCACGACGATGCCCCGGGCGGAGCCGCGCAGGGTGTCGTCGAGGATCGCCCCGGTCGCCCGCGCCGCCGCGGCGCCCGGGGCGAAGACGGTGGTCACAGCGGGTCCTCCCAGCCGAGGGTCGTCACAGCAGGTCCTCCGGGGTCACGGGGTCGGGGTGCTCCGCGTGCGCCGCGGCGTCCGCGCCCGGCGGGCCGCCGTGGGTCCACGGGGTCTCCTCCGGGTCGGGCAGCTTCGGCCCGCCGCGCTGGTCGTGCTCGAACAGGGTCCAGGCGATCCGCTCGCCCGGCTCCGGCAGCGAACCGGGCGCGGGCTCCTTGCCCCGCCCCATCCGGTCCATGATCCGCAGCACGATCAGGATCTCGCCGTCCGGGCCCTCCTCCTGCCCGGCCCGGACGAACTCGGCCGTCTGCGGCTTGCCGTCCAGCGAGCGGTAGACCTTGGTCCGCTCGCCGAGATGCGGCCGCTCGTCCGTGCGGAGGGTGACGAGGGGGCGCGGGGAGGGCCGCTTGGACTCGGTGTACGCCATCTCGACGCCGGTCACCGTCGCCAGGAACGCCTCGCCCGCCAGCCGCCGCCCCGCCAGTACCAGCGGATCGTCCAGCGCCTCCTGCGCCTCCAGCTGGGCCTGGGCGGTCTCCCGGGAGGCCAGCTTCTGCGCGGCCGTCACCGCGTCGTCGCGGCGGGGCTGCGGCGGCTCGCCGGAGCGCACCCGGTCGCGGTGGGCGGTGAAGGACCAGCGGTCGCGGGTCCACCGGTCCTCGGTCCGGGCCCCCTCGGGCAGCTCCCGCAGCAGGTCGAGCCCCTGCCACACCTTGTCCCAGGTCGGCAGGAGCACCGTGGCGAGCAGCGAGCGGATCTCGCGCTCGGCCCTGCTCAGCTCACCGTGGCCCTCGTCGGCCGCGAGCCCGTCCTCGGCCGCCGCGAACGCCGTACGGGCCCGGTCGTACCGCTCGATCGCCGGGGCCAGCAGCCGGTTGTCGAAGGCCGGGTCGGTGGCCGGTCCGGCGGGCGGGCACAGGAGCTGGCCCTCCGCGTCCCGGGCCAGCTCGGCGGCGAGGGCGGCCTCGGCCCCGGACGCCCCGTCCGGCGGGTCGATCCAGGCGAGCAGCGCCCCCAGGTGCTGGTCCTCCAGGCTGCTCTGGCCGGTCGCCCAGTGCCGGTTGAGCAGGTCCGTGGCGGCCAGCAGCAGCGAGGAGCCGGGCACCCGGGCCCGCTCCCCGTAGTGCGTGAGCCAGCGGCCGAGCAGCGGGACGCGCACCGGGGCCGGGTACGGCGTCTCCGGGTCGTCCTCGGCGGTCCGGCGGAACCGCATGGAGCGGCCGAGCAGCCGGACGAACTCGATGCCCGCCCGGCTCGGCACGATCAGCTGCGGGGCGTCCGTGCACAGCTCGACCTCGACCTTGGTCTTCTTGCCGGTGGCCGGGTCGGTCTCGTTGCGCTCGGTGGGCTCGACGACGTCCTCGTACGCCTCGATGTGCGGAAGGACGGCCTCCGCCAGCTCGGCGAGGAACGCGAACCGCAGGTCCCGGTCGCGCGGCTGGGCGACCGCCAGCAGCCGGGGCCGGTCGCGCTCGGTGCCGACCAGGGCGCCGAGCGGCGCCCCGGCCTCCCCGGCGGTGGTGAGCGGGACCAGGACCAGCGGGCGGTCGGTGATATGGCGGTGGCGGACGGTCGCGAGCGGCTGGGCGCGGCCGGAGTCCACGGCCTCCAGCCGGGCGAGGGTGGTGATCAGCGACATGCGGCGGACTCCTCCTCGCGGGCACGCCCGCGCAGGACGGCCGCGCTCTCCAGGGCCTCGGCGCGCCGGGCCGCCGCGCTCTCCAGGGCCTCCGCGCGCAGCGCCGCGGCCCGGCGCAGGGCGGCGACGGTCGGGTCGGCCGGATCGCCCTCCTTGCCGGCGGCGGCGGCCAGCACCCCGGCCACCGTGGTCAGCCCGCCCAGCTCCCCGCGCACGCTCCGGCCGAGGGTCTCCACGGCCCCCTCGGCCCGGGACCGCGCCCGGCAGTGGAAGGCCAGCTCGCAGGCGGCCAGGCACTCGGGGGCGTACGCGGCGGAGACGGCGGAGACGGCGGACTCCAGCTCCTGCGGCGAGCACGCCGGGTCGAAGGTCGTCCCCTCGGGGAGGGCCGCGGCGATGTCCTCGACACGTGTGAGCCGGGTCAGCTGGCGGCGGGTGACGGCCCGCTGCTTGCGTACGTCGACGACGGAGGCGGTCGGCAGGTTCGAGAAGTCCTTGGGGCAGACCAGCAGTACCCGGTGGTCCACCTCCGCGCCCTCGGTCACCGCCGCCACCCGCTCCAGCGCCAGCACGTACACCGCGGCCTGGCGGGCGGCGGCCCCGACCTTCGCGGCGTCGGCGGAGGCGTCGATCATCGGGAACGACTTGATCTCGACCACCGTCCAGCGGCCGTCGGGGTGCACCACCACCGCGTCCGGCTCCAGATAGGCGGGGGAGCCCGCCACCTCCAGGGCCAGCATCGGGTGGTCCAGCAGCGCCCAGCCGCCCGCCGCCGTCGCCTCCCGCAGGGCGAGCGCGGTCCGGGCGGCCCGGCCCTCGGGACCGGCGGCGCTCAGATCGGGCGTGGCGGCATCCGGGCCCGGGGCGGGGGAGGAGCCCGCGAGCCGCTCGTGCAGCAGGCGCAGCAGCTCCGCGCCGCCGTCGGCCTTCACCCGGGCCTCGAAGGCGTTGCCCCGCATGAACGCGAACTGGGACTGGCCGAAGGGGGCGGGGGAGCCGAGGGCCTGGGCCAGCACGCCCTTGTCGACCCCGGCGCCGTCGAGCAGGGCGCGCCGCCTGCAGCCGGGGTTGGCGGCGAGCGCGGCCAGCGCCCGGGCGTCCAGCGGGTGCGGGGCGACCGAGGGGCCGCGCAGCTCAGCGAGCCGCTGCCGGAGCGTCGTCGTCGGCCGGTGCTCCGGCGCGGGCTTCCGTGGCCGCGCCGCCGGGTCCTGCGCCGCCTGGCCCCCCACCTGGTCCTGCGGCGTCGGCTGCCGCTCCACGGGGTGCTGCCGGCCCGTCGGCCGACGCGTCGGGGGAATCTGCGGAGGAGGTCCGCTGGCCGGGGATTCGCTCACCCGCGGAAGTCTTGCATCCGCCACTGACAATCGGGGACTTGACCGGCTCGGATGCCGTCCGCACGGTGGCGAGGAGAGCCCGCAGCCGCCCCTTGATCCGGTCGGCCAGCCGGATGACCGGCCTGGTCAGCAGGGCTCCGGCGCCCATGACGGCGGCGCCCGCGACCGCGTCGAGGAAATAGTGGTTCGCGGTGCCCATCACCACGATGGTGGTGATCAGGGGGTACGCGATCCCGGCCGCCCGCAGCAGCGGGTGGCGGCCGTGGCGCCACAGCAGGATGCCGCACCACAGGGACCAGCCGACGTGCAGGCTCGGCATCGCCGCGTACTGGTTGGTCATCCCGCTCAGCCCGCGCGGCGCGCTCGCGCCCTCGCCCCACCACCCGTACGCGCTGTACTGCGCCATCGTGTCGACGAACCCGTGGCTCGCGTCCAGCAGCCGGGGCGGGCAGGTCGGCAGGAGCGTGAAGCCGACCAGACCGAGCAGCGTGGAGTTCATCAGCCAGACCCGCGCCGCCCGGTACGCGGCCGACCTGCGCCGGAACATCCAGACCAGGATCGCCGGGGTGACCAGGTAGTGCAGCGTGGCGTAGGCGAAGTCGGCGGGTATGCCTATGGCAGGGGTGCTGGTGAAGAGACGATTCAGCGGTTCCTCGGCGTTCAGGTACAGCGCCTGCTCGAACCGGAGGATCGCCAGCCCGTGGTCGACCGCCGTCGACACGTCCCCGCGGACCAGGAGGCGGCCCACGGAGTACAGCGCGTAGACCACCGCGATCAGCGGCAGCTCCGTCCACCAGCGGGGCCGGTGACCGGTCGCGGGCAGGGCGGTGGCGTGCGGCATCCGGTGGCTCTCCCCGTGTTCATGCGGCCGACGGTCAGCGTTCAACCGTAAGGCGGTGGCGGGCCGCCCTGTCCCCCGGGGGTCTCCTCCCGGACATCCCCTACGCAGCCTGCCCCGCCGCGGCGGTCCTACCGCTGCGAGCGGCTGCTCAAGGGAGGGACGCCGGAGCGGGCCCGGAGGTTGCCCGGCGGGGCGGTACGGGATGATGGAAGGCCGCACCACCGTTCCAGGGAGCACCCCGCATGGCACCGCGCATCCTCCTCGCCCGGCACGGCCAGACCCAGTGGTCGGTCCAGGGCAACCACACCGGCCGGACGGACATCCCGCTCCTGGACACCGGCCGCGAGGGCGCGAAGCTGCTCGGCGAACGGCTGCACCGGGCGCCGTGGGACGGCCTCCCCGGCGTCGAGGTGCGCACCAGCCCGCTGGCCCGGGCCGCCGAGACCTGCGAGATCGCCGGATTCGGGGAGCGGGCCGAGCGGTGGGACGCGCTGATGGAGTGGGACTACGGGGCGTACGAGGGGCTGACCCCGGCGCAGATCAAGGCGGACCGCCCCGACTGGCTGATCTGGCGCGACGGGGTCCCGGAGGGGGAGTCCGTCGCGGAGGTCACCGCCCGCGCGGACGAGGTGGTCGGCTGGGCGCGGTCGGCCGACCGTGACGTGCTGGTCTTCGCCCACGGCCACATCCTGCGCGCCCTCGCCGCGCGCTGGCTGGGCGAGGACCTGTCCTTCGGCGCCCGCATCCGCCTGGAGCCGACGTCGCTGTCGGTACTGGGGTGGGCGTACGGGGAGCCGGCGATGGAGCGCTGGAACGACACGGGGCACCTGGAGACGGCCTGACCCACTGCGGCCCGTCCGGCGCCCCTTTCAGCCCGTCCGGCGCTTGAGGGCGCAGGCCCGTGGCCGTCCCAGCCCCTCCCGCGCTTGAGGGCGGAGGCCCGTGGTCATCCCAGCCCGTCCGGCGCTTGAGGACGGAACCCTTGCCTGGGTGGGCGGGCACTCTCTCGGCCCCCGTGGCGGGGGAGCCCCTTGTACGTGCCCCGGACGGGCTCGACGGTTCCGACCTCAAACGCCGGACGGGCTGCAAGGCACCCCGGGACGGGCCGGAGGGTGCACCTTCAAGGCGGGCCGGAGGAGGCACCCTCCGGCAGGCTCGGGTGGGCGCCCTCGAACGCCGACGGGCTAGAGCGTTCGCCCCGGGGCGGGTCGGAGGAGCACCCTCAGGACGGGCTGGAGTGGTCGCCTCAGGACCGGCTGGAGGAGGCGCCCTCGGGCAGGGCCGGGTGGGCGCCCCCCAACCCCCGGTGGCGGGTCAGGAAGGACTCCGCGCCGGACACCCCGCCCGCCCGCCCCTCCAGCACCCGCGCCGCCCCCGCCACCATCCCCCGGATCCGGGACGAGCGGACCCGGTCCAGGAGGTCCAGCACCTGGTGGCCCGTGGTGGCGGCCTCCTCCACCCTGCCCGCCCGCGCCAGGTCCCCCGCCAGCTGCGCCCGGTACAGCGCCAGGTTCCGGGTGAAGTGCGCGTCCTGGAGCGTCACCGCCCGCCGCCCGTGCCGCGCGGCACGGGACCAGTCGCCCAGCGCCGACCAGCACTGCGCCTCCAGCAACTCCAGCTCCGCCTCCCGGAAGAAGCTCATCCACTCCGGATCCCCGGCCGCCGTCCCCCGCTCGAACGCCGCCCGCGCCCGCCCGATCGCCCGGTCGCACCCCGTACGGTCCCCGAGCCCCGCCCGGCCCCCCGCCTCCCGCAGCGCGAGCAGCGCCAGCAGCCGGGGCGAGCCGAGCGCGCGGGCCGCCCGCTGTCCGGCCTCCGCCGCCCGTACGGCCTCCCGCGGCCGGCCCGCGTCCCGGGCCAGGAACGAGGTGTTGCAGAAGGCGTGCGCCTCAAGACCCGCGTCCCCGGCCAGCCGTGCCGTCGCCAGGGCCTCCGCGTAGTGCGAGCGCGCGTCCTCGAAGCGCCCCGAGTCATGGGCCAGCCACCCCACCGAGATGGCCAGCTCACCCGCGCCCGCGTGCAGCCGGTCGGACACCGCCCGCCGGGTCGTGGCCCCGGTGTCCAGCAGCTCGTACGCCGCCCGCAACGGCCGCGCGGCCTGCCGGTAGAGCCCGTCGCCCCCGCGCCGGTCGTCCAGCACCCGGATCCGCCGCACCGCCTGCTCGACGGCGTCCACCTCGCTCTCGCCGACCCGGCGCTGTGCGGGCAGGGAGACCCCGGCGGCGGAGGCGGGTGGGCCGCCGAGCCCCAGGGAAGCGGCGGCCACCGTGGCCGTACCGCCCATCATGAACACGCGACGCAGCACGTCGCTCTCCTCGTCGGTGTGGTGGGACTCGTCAGGGGCAGGTGGGGCAGGTTGGGCAGAGGGGGCCTCGGAGGCGGCCGCGGGAGCGGAAGGGCCGGAAGGAGCGGAACCGGACCGCGCCCCCCGTCCCCGTACGCTCTCGCGGGCCGAGAAGCCCAGGTCGGCCAGGGACGCCCCGGGGAACATGTGCAGGAAGACCCGCTCGTACGCGTAGTTGGGGCAGCGGATCTCCCCGGACTCCACGCGCCCGATGTACCGGGCGTCACACGCGACCTGCTCACCGATCTCGCGCGCCGCCCTGCGGACGGCGGCCGCGAACTCCCCCGCGGAGCGCTGTCCGCGCAGTCGGCGGAAGGCGAGGTTGGGAACTGCCCCTGTCGACACCATGGCCGGCCCCTCTCTGGTGCTGGCCGGGTCCTGCTTTCCGGTGTCCCGGCGGAGCATGAACGTACCTGCTGTGACGGAGGACACAGGCCTCTTTTCGTCGCAAATCAGCCCGTACCGACCGTGATCCGCCATGAACTGCCACCCTTTGCGGCGGTGTGTTCCCGTAGCCCTTGACGCCCCCGTGCCGTTGGTCCATGTGGAGACGGAGTGTGGCTCCGTTCGGCGATGAGAGGAGGGGTTCCCTTGCTGCACCTCGGCATGGAGACCGGCTCACGGACGACCGCGACGAACCCGACGACGACCACGACCCCCACGGCCCCGACCACGAACCCGGCATCCGCCCCGCCCCCCGCTCCCGCCCGCGCATCCGCGGCGGCGGACCAGCCCTGCGACCTCGTCACCGTCCCCGCCCGCCAGGGGCTGGAGGCCGTCGACATCCTCCGCCGCGGCCGGGACCACGTCGGCGTCGGCCCGGTCCTGCACAACGGCGCCTGCGACACCCTCGGCTTCCTGGTCCCGCCCGGCACCGCCGACGCCTGGGACGTACCGGGCAGCGCCTGTACGCGGACGGACGGGCGCGGGCTGCGCATCCCCGCCGAACCGCCCGCCGCGGGCTCCGGCTGGCTGCTCCCGCCCGCCGAGGACGCCCCCGTCACCGACCCGGCCGTCCTGCGCGCCGCCCTCGACCAGGCGGCCCGGCTCCTGGAGGTTGCCGACAACTGCCGGTGACCGGTCCGCCGCCACCGGGCGGAGAGGGCTGCCGCTCGTCCGGAGACCGCCGGTGCCCCCGGGGCGCCCATAATGGCCGTACGGGCGGAACCCTCCGCCACCGGCACCCCGGCCCCTCCACCAGCAAGGACCCGCGTACGTGGCACGAAGAGGAGCGCCGGACAAGGGCAGGAAGGACCGCACCCGGGGCAGGGAGGAGCGCGAGCCCTTCGCCGCCCCCGTCGACAGCGGCCGTGCCGAGCTGCTGCCCGACCGGGAGCGCCCGGACGGCTGGACGCTGCTGCTCGACGGCGCCCCGCAGTCCCATGTGGACCTCGGCGACCCCGCGCACCTCTCCTTCGCCTACCAGCGCCGGCTCGGCCACGTCATCGACCTCGCCGCGCCGCCGCTCCAGCCCCTGCACGTCCTGCACCTGGGCGGCGGCGCCTTCACCCTCGCCCGGTACACCGCCGCCACCCGCCCCCGCTCCACCCAGCAGATCGTGGAGATCGACGCGGCTCTCGTCCGGCTCGTGCGCGAACGGCTCCCGCTGGACCCGCAGGCGCGCGTCCGGGTCCGGTCGGTGGACGCCCGCGAAGGGCTCGCCAGGCTCCCGGACGGCTGGGCGGACCTGGTCGTCGCGGACGTCTTCAGCGGTGCCCGGACCCCCGCGCACCTGACGTCCGCCGAATTCCTCACCGACGTACGGCGGGTGCTGAAGTCCTCCGGGCAGTACGCCGCCAACCTGGCCGACGGCCCGCCGCTGGCCCATCTGCGCGGCCAGATCGCCACCGCCGCCGCCGTCTTCCCCGAACTGGCCCTCGCCGCCGACCCCGCGGTCTGGCGCGGCCGACGCTTCGGCAACGCGGTCCTGCTGGCCTCCGCCCTGCCGCTGCCGGTGGCTGAGTTCACCCGCCGGGTGGCGAGCGACCCGCACCCCGGCCGGGTCGAACACGGCCGCGCGCTCCGGGACTTCACCGGCGGCGCCGCGGTGGTCACCGACGCGGCGGCCAAGCCGTCGCCCGCGCCCCCGCCGTCCGTCTTCAAGGACCTCTGACCCCGAGGGGGAGGCTCAGGGCTCGACGACCTGCACCATCGGCGGGGTCCCGTTCCAGGTGCAGAAGACCGAGTACGTCTTCCCGTTCACCCCGCCCCCGTCGCTGAAGTCGACCCGGATCCAGGCGTCGTTCGTCCACACCTGCATCGACCAGCCCGGCTCCGGCGTCGCGGAGACCAGCTTCGCCGAGCTCTTCCCCAGCTCGAACACGACCCGGCCGCCCTTGGTGCGGTACCCCTTCACCTCACCGGAGGCCGTGACCGCCCCGGTGGACGCGGGCGGCTCCGGTGGAGCGCTCGACGGCGTACGGGACGGGCGCGCGGTGGACGGGGAGGGGCTCGGTCCGCTGCGCCGCGCCGAGGGGGAGGGGGACGGCGAGGCGCGGTGGGTGGACGAGACGAGGGGCTCCTCGGTGGACTGCCCGATGCGCTGCGGTGCCCCCGCCCCCACGGAGATCGGCACGGCCCGGGGCGGGTCGTAGGCCGTTCCCGTCATGACGGTGTGCACACCCCACCACGACAGCGTGACCGCCGCGCCGGTGGCGAGCGACCACGCGAGCGCGTGTACGAGTCCTCGTTGCATCGGGCACATCCTGCCCCACCCGCACCGGAACTGTCCCCCGCCGGTATCCCCCGGCATCCCTCCGCCCGCACCCGGACCGCGCCCCTCCGACTCCCTCCGTTCCGGCTCGGAACGCCTCCCGTTCCGGCCTTTGCGGAGGTTTCCGGCGGTGGCGGGACCGGGCCCCGTGCCATGGCGTACGGTGCGGCCCATGGCAAGTGTGCTCGTGGTCGAGGACGACCAGTTCGTACGTTCCGCCCTCATCCGGCACCTCAGTGAGGCCTCCCACACGGTACGGAGTGTGGGCACCGCGCTCGAAGCCCTGCGCGAGGTCGCGCACTTCCGCTTCGACGTGGTCATCCTCGATCTCGGGCTGCCCGACCTGGACGGCGGCGAGGCGCTCAAGATGCTGCGCTCCATCACCGACGTCCCCGTCATCATCGCCACCGCCCGGGACGACGAGAGCGAGATCGTCCGGCTCCTCAACGACGGTGCCGACGACTACCTCACCAAGCCGTTCTCCGTCGAGCACCTCTCCGCCCGCATGGCCGCCGTACTGCGCCGCGCCCGTGCGGCCGGCGAGCAGGCGCCCCCGCCCCGGGTCATCCGCGTCGGCGGGCTCGCCATCGACCCGCTGCGCCGCAGCGCCGAGCTGGACGGTGCCCAACTCGACCTCACCCGGCGCGAGTTCGACCTGCTGACCTTTCTGGCCGGGCGCCCCGGGGTGGTCGTGGCCCGCAAGGAGCTGCTGGCCGAGGTCTGGCAGCAGTCGTACGGCGACGACCAGACCATCGACGTCCACCTCTCCTGGCTCCGCCGCAAGCTCGGTGAGACCGCCGCCCGCCCGCGCTATCTGCACACCCTGCGCGGCGTCGGCGTGAAGCTCCAGCCCCCGGCCGACGCGGCTCCGGCCCAGCTGCCGTCGGCCCCTGTGCCGCCGACCCGGACGCCGCCGACCCGGACACCCCCGGCGCAGATATCACCGCCCCAGATGCCACCGCCTCAGATATCACCGCCCCAGATGCCTCCGGCTCAGATGCCGCCCCCCGGCATGCCGCCGCCCGCCGAGGTGCCGCAGCCGGGCGCCCCGCCCCACCGCGGCGCCCCGGCCGTGGAGCCGCCCGCATGAGATGGGCCCTGGTCAAGGTGTGTCTGGCCGTCACCGCGATGGTCGTCATCGCCTTCGCCGTACCCCTCGGGCTCGTCATCCGGGAGATGGCCAGCGACCGGGCCTTCTCCGACGCCGAACGCCAGGCCGCGACCATCGCCCCCGCGCTCTCCATCACCACCGACCGCGAGGAGCTGACCCGGGCCGTCCTCTCCACCGAACCCGGCGACCGGGGGCGGCTCGCCGTCCATGTCCCCGACCCCGGCAAGTCGGTGGACGGCGGCACCGCGGCCGAGGCCCTGCACATCGGCACCCGCCGCGCCCCGGCCAAGGACATCGCGACCGTGCGCAAGGCGGGCCGCGCCTCCATCACCGAGGTGGCCGGCGGCTTCGCCCTCCTCCAGCCCACCGCGCTCTCCACCGGGGACATCGCCGTGGTGGAGGTCTTCGTCCCCGAGGGCGAGGTCTCCAACGGGGTCGCCACCGCCTGGCTGATCCTGGCGGGCGTCGGCGTCGCGCTGATCGTCGGGTCGGTGGCGGTCGCGGACCGGCTCGGCATCCGGATGGTCCAGCCCGCCCAGCGGCTCGCGGCGGCCGCCCACGACCTGGGGGAGGGGCAGCTCGCCACCCGGGTCCCCGAGGAGGGCCCCACCGAACTCCGTTCCGCCGCAGTGGCGTTCAACTCGATGGCCGACCAGGTCGTCCAGCTCCTGGCCAACGAGCGCGAGCTGGCCGCCGACCTCTCGCACCGGCTCCGCACCCCGCTCACCGTCCTCCGGCTGAACGCCGCGTCCCTCGGCGAGGGCCCGGCGGCCGACCAGACCCGGGCGGCGGTCGAGCAACTGGAGCACGAGGTCGACACGATCATCCGGACCGCCCGCGAACAGCGCCCGCAGACGCAGGGGGCGCAGAAGGGCGCCGGGGCGGGGTGCGACCTCTCCGAGGTGATCCGGGAGCGGATGGGCTTCTGGTCGGCGCTGGCGGAGGACGAGGGCCGCGAGGTGCGGCTCGCGGGAGTGGACCGTACGGTACGCATCCCCGTCGCCCGCCCCGAACTGGCCGCCGCCCTGGACGCGTTGCTCGGCAACGTCTTCCGCCACACGCCCGAGGGCACGGCCTTCGCCGTCGACGTCCACCACAGCGGGGACGCGGCCATCGTCCTCGTCTCGGACGCGGGCCCCGGCATCGACGACCCGGAGGCGGCCCTGGCCCGGGGCGCCAGCGGGCGTTCCCGGGCGAAGGGCGCGGTCGGCTCCACCGGGCTCGGCCTGGACATCGTGCGCCGGGTCGCCGAGTCCACCGGCGGGGACCTGCGCATCGGCCGGTCCGTGCTCGGCGGCACGGAGGTCCGGATCTGGATCGGGCTGAACGGCAGCGGCGGCGGCCCCGAGCGCGGCGGGCGCGGCCACGGCCGCCGGGTGGGCCGCCGGGTCGGCCGGCAGCGCCGCAGGGAGCGCGACGAGCCCCGGACCGCGGCCGGTCCCGGGGCCCAGCATTAACCCGCGCCCATGCGTTCCTTAAGCGAACCCTAAGAACATCAACACCGGTCCGTAACGCCCTCTTTGCCCGTTGCCCTGCCGCTAGCGTGTTCTCACGTCCTCCACCCCGGGACCACGCCCGACTCCATCCCGTCACGTCTTCCACACCCCGCAGCTCACACCCCACCCGGCTCACCCCGCCGCCCACCCGGCTCACCCCAGCCCCCGGGCCCCAGCCCCGGCCCGCGCCCCGAGGTTCCGGCGCCCAGCCCCCTCGGACGCCCCGGAGCCCCGAAGACCCGCCCGCGCCCCCCTGCGCGAGCGCACCGACCCCCACGCCGACCCCCGCTGCCACCGGCCGCCCCGGTGGCGGCGGGGACTCCGGTCCCCAGACCACCCAGCCCCCCACGCGCGCGTCCCGGCCGGGCCACACCCCACCCCCGGCCGGGACGTGCCCCCTCCGCCCCGGGCCTTTCGTCGAACGGCCGCCGGCCGCCTGCCGCGCGACGGACGGCAGTCTGACGACAGGCCCTAGCGGGCCCCGGCCCGCCACTCCTGCGCGTACTCGTCGAAGATCGCCCGCAGATGGTGGCCGATCTTCAGGTAGTCCAGGTCGTCCAGGTTGGCCAGCGACACCCGCACCGACCACTCGGGCCCGTCGAACCCGCCCCCGTTCAGCAGGACCACCGACGTCTGCTCGGCCAGCCGGAACAGCGGGTCCACCGGCTCGTAGTTGGCCTCCAGGAACTCCGCGAACGGCTTCCCGTGGACGCGCTCGGCCTCGGCCAGCAGATCCAGCTCGATGTAGTACGCGGCCCGCTTCGGGTCCTCCGAGACCTTCATGTGCACGCCCTCCAGCAGGAGTTCGAGCCGCTGTCGCACGATGGCCCGGATGCGGTGCTTGTACGCCTGGCCCTCGTCCAGCATGTCGAAGAGCGAGAACAGCGCCATCATCACCTGCTGCGGGAGCGAGAGCCCGGCCGTGTGGTTGAGCGCCACCTGCCGCGAGTCCGCCACCATCCGGTCGATGAACCGCATCTTCTCCGGCTCCAATGACAGCGTCCCGTAACGCCTGTTGAGCCGCTCCTTCTGCTCCTCGCCCTGCTCCTTCAGCATCGCGTCGATCACGTTGTCGTCGTGCAGCCCGATCACCCCGAGCCGCCAGCCGGTCGCCCCGTAGTGCTTGGAGTAGGAGTAGACGAGCAGCGTGTTGCGCGGCAGGTCGGCGGCGAGCGAGCGGAAGCCCTCGACGAAGGTCCCGTACACGTCGTCGGTCACGATGATCAGGTTCGGGTTCCGCTCACCGACGATGGAGACGATCTGCTCGCTCACCCGTGAGGAGAGCGCCAGCGAGGGCGGGTTGCTCGGGTTGACGCAGCAGACCAGCTTCACCGACGGGTCCGCCAGCTTGGCGATCTCCTCCTCCGGGTAGCGCCACTGCCGCACCCCGGTCTCGGTGAAGAGGTTCGCCTCCACGTGGACCACGTCGAAGCCGTACGTGTCGAGTTCGGGGATCTCCAGGTACGGGGTGAACACCGGGACCATCAGGGCGATCCGGTCGCCCTTCGCCAGGATCCCGTTCTTCATCAGGGAGTCGAAGATGTAGCACATCGCCGCCGTGCCGCCCTCGGTGGCGAACAGGCTCAGCGTCTGCCCCTCCGGCGGGCGGTGGTCGAACATCTCGTCCGCGATGTAGCCGCGCACGATCTCCTCGGTGTGGCGCAGGATCCGGTCCGGCACCGGGTAGTTGTCCCCGATCGAGGCGTCCGCCAGCTCGTGCGCGAACGCGTCCCGGTCGAAGCCGAACCGCTTCACCGCCAGGTCCACGCTCGCCTTCAGCAGCTCGATGCCCGGCAGCTCCGGATGCGTACGGACGAACCGCTCGAACCGCTCCGCGCACCCCGCCTCCTCCGGCATCCCGCCCAGGTTGTCCGCCGTCCAGACCCGGCGGGACTCGGAGATCGCGAAGTAGCCGAGCGCGTGGTACGCCTCGCGGGGGCCGGTCGCGGTCCAGTTGGGGTTGCCCCGGCCCGCGTTGAGCATGGCCCGGGTCGTCTTCCCCTTCTGGCCGGGCTTGTCGCTCTGCGCCTCCGTCGCGATCTGGATGAACTTGTCCTTCAGCTCGAAGGGCGAGAGCTGGGCGAAGGACCGGATCTCTTCCCGGCTG
The DNA here is from genome assembly GCF_050871195.1 of Streptomyces araujoniae. NCBI lineage: Bacteria > Bacillati > Actinomycetota > Actinomycetes > Kitasatosporales > Streptomycetaceae > Streptomyces > Streptomyces araujoniae. Next base: position 2,551,044 of record NZ_CP194070.1, on the reverse strand, counting down.
AGCTTGGTCTTGGGCATGGTGGTGTCCGCTCCCGTGCAGGGTCAGTGGTTGAGGATGACGATCACGGCGCCCCACACCGTCAGCAGGACGTTGCCGACGGCGTACGGAATCGTGTAACCGAGGGTGGGGATCTGCGACTTGGAGGTCTCGTTGACGGCGCCGATCGCCGCCGTGGTGGTCTGGCCGCCCGCCAGGACGCCCATCAGCACCGGGAACCGGATCTTCTGGATGTGGTGCCCGACCAGGAACCCCACGATCAGCGGGACCACGGTGGCGACCGCCCCGAAGACCAGCAGCCCCCAGCCGGCCGTGGAGAGCCCGCTGGTGAAGCCGGGACCGGCGTTGATGCCGACGACGGCGACGAAGAGGCAGAGGCCGAGGGTGTCCATGAACCACTGGGCGCCCGGCGGCACGTTCCCGTACGTCGGGTACTTCCCGCGGATCCACCCGAAGACCAGGCCCATGATCAGCCCGCCGCCCGAGGTGGAGAGCGAGATCGGCACCCCGCCGGCCGTCAGCGCCGGGATGCCGATGCAGCCGCCGAGGAAGATGCCGAGCCCCACCCAGACCATGTCGGTGGCGAAGCTGGTCGGCACCGGCTTGCCGAGCGCCTTCGCCGCCGGGCCGACCAGCCGCTCCGGGCCGGTGAGGATCAGCGTGTCGCCGCGCTCCAGCGGGGTGGAGAGCCGGTAGGGGAACTCGGCGCCCGCCCGGTACAGCCGGTCGATGTAGACGCCGACCATGAACGGCTCCCGGCGCACCTCCGCGACCGTCCGCCCGAGGTGCTCCTTCCGCGAGACGACGACATGCAGCGTCTCCGTGCGGTAGCCGAGCAACTCGACGTCGTCGGCCTCGGCGCCGATGTGCGTACGGGGGTCGAAGTCGACCAGGTCGCCCCGGATCGCGCTGACCGCGACGGTGTCGCCGAGCCGGAGCGTACGGGACTGGTCGTGCTCCAGGACCGTGCCCTCGCGGCGGACGCCGGTGAGGTAGACGCGGCGGCCCAGCGCCCGCTGCTGCTCCTCGAAGCCGGCCACCGAGCGGCCCGCCAGGTCGGGGCGGTCGACGCGGTAGGCGCGCAGCACCACCTCGTAGTAGCCCGCACCCTCGTCCGGGCTCTCGTCCGGCGCGTCCAGCTCGGCGGCGAGGTCGGCGCTCTCCTTCGCCAGGTCCCTGCGGTAGAGCCGGGGCAGCACGTTGGCCAGGAGCATCGCGCACAGGATGGTGCCCAGCGGGTACGTCACCGCGTACCCGACGGCCACCAGGTTCTCCTGGGTCTTCACCTCGTCGGCCGACAGCCCCGGCAGCGTACCGATGGCGTCCTGGGCGACGCCGATCGCGGCCGACTGGGTGAGGGCCCCGCTCATCAGCCCGGCGCCGAGCCCGGGGCCGTAACCGAGCATGCTCGCGAAGAGCCACGAGACCAGCAGCCCGGTCACACAGACCACCACCGCGTTGACCACCTGCGGCAGGCCGTCCTTCTTCAGACCCCGGAAGAACTGGGGTCCGACCCGGTAGCCCAGGGCGAACAGGAACATGATGAAGAACAGGTTCTTCACCGTGTCGTCGATGTCGACCTTGAACTGCGCGCCCAGCACCAGCCCCGCCACCAGGCACCCCGTCACCGCGCCCAGCGCGATGGCCCGGTAACGGACCTTGCCCAGCAGGAAGCCGAGCGCGACGACGATGAAGACGAGCAGTTCGGGGTGGGGCTGGAAGATGTTCCGGTCGAGGAAGTCGATCACGTCCCGCCCCTCTCAGGCCCCGAGGACGCCGACGAGGATCGGCCCGGTCAGCGGCAGCAGGAAGTTGGAGAGCGTGTACGTGATCGTGTAGCCGAGCAGCGGGACGGAGCTCTGGGCCACCTGGGTGATGGAGGTGATCGCCGGGGTCGAGCACTGCTGTCCGGCGATGGCACCGATGAGCAGCGGCTTCTCGATCTTCAGCAGCTTCCGCCCGACGATCAGCGAGATCGTCGCGGGCACCAGGACCATGGCGATCCCGGCGAACGGCAGCAGCGCCCCGTACTCCTTGAGCAGGGGCCAGGCCTGCGGCCCCGCCGCCAGTCCCGTACAGGCGATGAAGACGGCCAGGCCCATGTCCTTCAGGGTGGTCGCGGCTTGCGGCGGGAAGGCGCCGAAGGTCTGCTTGCGGGAGCGGAACCAGCCGAAGACCAGCCCGGAGATGAGGCAGCCGCCGCCGGTGCCGAGCGACATCGGGACATCCCCGAGCTTGACCACGATCTGGCCGAGCAGGGAGCCCGCGACGATGCCGAAGCCGATGTAGACGAAGTCGGTGGAGTCGTTCTTGACCACCGCGCCGATCTTGGCGACCAGCCGGTTCAGCCCGCCGCGCGCGCCGACCAGGGTGAGGACGTCGCCGCGTTGGAGGACGGTCTCCGCGCTGGCGGGGAGGTGCTGGTCGTTGCGGAGGACGTCGGTGATGTAGACGCCGTCCTCGCGGAACTCCGGGTGGTTCTTCTCCAGCCGGTCGATGGACGAACCGGCGGTCGCCTTCTCGGTGACGGCGACCTGGCTGGTGGCCAGCGGGGTGTCGAGTCCCGGGATGGCCGGGGTCTCCGGGCCGATCTCCCGGCCCGCCTCGATGATCGCGGAGCGCCGGCCGACGATCTGGACCAGGTCGCTGAGGGTCAGCTCCAGCTCGGGGGAGGGCGTCAGCAGCTTGCTGCCGCGCTTGACCCCCTCGACCGTGATGTGCCCGCCGAACGCGACCTCCAGCTCCCCGACCGTACGTCCGTCGGCGAGCGTCACCAGGTAGGTGCGGCCGACCGTGCCGGGCAGCGCCTCACGCTCGTCGGACTCCAGCCCGGACTGACCGCCGCGCATCTTCTCCCACAGCTCACGCGAGGCGTCGGCCAGGTTGATGCGGAGGAGCATCGGCATGATCTGGCTGGTGAAGAGGACGATGGTGATCAGGCCGAACAGGTAGCAGACCGTGTAGGCGGTCGCCACGTGACCCTGGTACTGGGTGATCTGCTCGGAGGTCAGATCGCTCAGCTTGCCGATCGCCTCGGTGGCCGTGCCCACGACGGCGGACTCGGTGGCCGCCCCGGCGAGGATCCCGGCCGCCGTGCCGACGTCCAGGTCGAAGGCCTTGGCGAGCCCGTAGGCGATCCCGAGGACACAGACCAGTTCGATGAAGCAGAGCGTGAAGAACCGCAGGCTGGAGCGGTTGAGGTTGGCGAAGAACTGCGGCCCGGCCATATAGCCGAGCGAGAAGATGAAGAGCGCGAAGAAGACGGTCTTGACGTCGTCGTCGACGCTGACGTGCCGGGTGCCGATCAGCAGCGACACGATCAGCGTGCCGCAGATGCCGCCCAGCGTGATCGGGCCGACGCGGAGCTTGCCGACGAGATAGCCGGCCGCGAGACAGAAGAAGAGGGCCAGTTCGGGATGGTCACGCAGAACGCCCATCCCGCCTCACTCAGCATGTTCGGTCATAGGTGACATAAGGGCGAAATTAACAGGGGCACCCCGGCCCGGCACCTCGCCCGCGGCCGGCCGGGGCTTCTCACGTGCGCGTTCATCTCTCGACGCCCGGACCGGGCGGGAGCCCCCGCGTGACGTCCCGGACATCCCTCGGCAACGGAATCGTCTTCAACTCTTGACACCCACCCCCTTGAGGAAGGAACCTTCCGGCATCGGCGCATGGGAGCGCTCCCACACTTCGGGGGGTGGCGGTCCCGCGCGCCTCCTCCCGTCCTTCCGAGGACCTCCCGCAGAGGACCTCCAGCCCCCCGCACACCCCCCGCAGAACCATCCCGCAGAACTTCCCGGAACAAGGAGCAGTGGAATGCGCATCACCCGCAGCGTCGCCGGCCGGCGCCGGAGAACCGCGATCGTGGCCACCACCGGTCTGACGGTCACCGCCTTGCTGCTCACCGGCTGCGGCGGCTCGTCCGACTCGGGCAGCAAGGGCGCGGACGCCGACGGCAACATCACCCTGACCGTGGCCGACTTCGGCCAGTTCGGGTACAAGGAGGCCGGGCTCTTCGAGAAGTACCACGAGCTGAACCCGAAGATCACGGTCAAGGAGGACACCACCGCCGAGGAGAAGAACTACTACCCGAAGCTGCTCCAGCAGCTGAACTCGGGCAGTGGCCTCGCGGATGTCCAGGGCATCGAGGTCGGCCGGATCAAGGAGATCGTCGACACCAAGGCCGACTCCTTCACCGACCTCTCCAAGGCGATCGACGTCGGCCAGTGGGTCTCCTGGAAGGCCAAGCAGGCCACCGCCCCCAGCGGCGCGGTGATCGGCGCGGGCACCGACATCGGCCCGATGTCCCTCTGCTACAACCGCGAGCTGTTCGAGAAGGCCGGTCTGCCCACCGACCGCGCCGAGGTCGCCAAGCGGATGTCCGGCGGCTGGGAGGACTACCTGGCGCTGGGCGAGGAGTACAAGAAGAAGGCGCCCGCGGGCACGTTCTTCATGGACTCCGCCAGCGCCATGTTCAACGCGGTCGTCAGCTCCAGCCCCGAGCAGTACTACGACGCGAGCGGCAAGCCGGTCTACAAGGAGAGCGCTAGCGTCCAGAAGGGCTGGGACCTCGCCGCCGAGGCCGCGTCCAAGAAGCTGACGCAGGGCCTGGCCCAGTTCGAGGACCAGTGGCAGGCGGCCCTGCGCAAGAGCACCATCGCCACCATCGTCTGCCCGGCCTGGATGGCCGGCCAGATCTCCACGTACGCCGGTGACGCCAACCAGGGCAAGTGGGACATCACCACCGCCCCCGGCGGCACCTCCGCCAACTGGGGCGGCTCCTTCCTCGCCGTACCCAAGTCCGGGAAGAACGTGGAGGAGGCCACCAAGCTGGTGAAGTGGCTGACCGCGCCCGAGCAGCAGGCCGCCGTCTTCAAGGCGATCGGGGTCTTCCCGTCCAACCAGGGCGCCTACGAGCTGCCGGACGTGAAGAGCGCCACCCTGCCGTACTTCAACAACGCCCCCATCGGCCAGATCTACGCGGACGGGGCGAAGTCCATCCCCGAGGCGGTCCTCGGCCCGAAGGACGGCGTGATCAAGGACTCGATCTCCACGCAGATCAACAACATGGAGCAGCGCGGGACGAAGCCGGACGCGGCGTGGGACGCGGCGGTCCGCACGGTCGACAAGGCGATCGGCTGAGCCTGACCGCCTCCGGGCCGGGGCGGGCGGGCGAACCCTGCCGCGCCCGCCCGCCCCGCCCGTCCACCACCGCACCTCCAGGGAAGGACCCCCGACCGTGGCAACCTCGACCCCCACCCGGGACGCGCACGTACCGCCGCCCCGCCCACCGCAGAAGGAACCGCCGTCCGGGCGGCGGCAGTTGTGGCGCAGCCGGCTGTGGCGGTTCGACGACAAGGCCTCCCCGTACGCCTACATCGCCCCGTTCTTCCTGGTCTTCGGGGCCTTCGGTCTCTACCCGCTCCTCTATACCGGCTGGATCGCCCTGCACCGGGTCTCGATGACCGGGCTGGACACCATGGAGTGGGTGGGGTGGGAGAACTTCGACAAGATCCTGCACGACCCGGAGTTCTGGACCTCGGTCAGCAACACCTTCCTGATCGGCGTCATCTCGACCGTCCCGCAGCTCCTGATGGCGCTGGGCCTGGCCCACCTGCTCAACTACCGGCTGCGCGCCAGCACGTTCTGGCGCACGATCATCCTCACGCCGTACGCGACATCCGTCGCCTCCGCCGCCCTCGTCTTCGCCCTGGTCTTCCGGGCGGACGGCGGACTGCTCAACTGGACGCTCGGCCTGGTCGGCTTCGACCCGGTCAACTGGGCCAACGGGCACTGGACTTCGAAGCTCGCGATCTCCATCATCGTGATCTGGCGGTGGACCGGCTACAACGCGCTGATCTACCTGGCGGCCATGCAGGCCGTCCCCAACGACCTCTACGAAGCCGCCTCGTTGGACGGCGCCTCGCGCTGGCAGCAGTTCCTCAAGGTGACCATCCCCTCGCTGCGCCCCACGATCCTCTTCACCATCGTCATCTCGACCATCGGGTCCATGCAGCTGTTCGGTGAACCGCTGCTGCTGGAGGGCGGCGCGCTCGGCGCCACCGGCGGCAACGAGAACCAGTACGAGACGCTCAGCATCTACCTCTACAACTACGGCTGGAACCTCGGACATCTGGGCCCGGCGGCCGCCGTCGCCTGGGCGATGCTCGCGCTGCTGCTCCTCATCGCGGCCGTCAACTGGCTCATCGGCCGCGCCGCCCGCTCGTCCGACTCCGCGGTCCGAACGGGAGCGACCCGATGACCCTGACCAGCCCCACCCCCACCGCCCCCGTGAAGCGCGCACCGGCCCCGAGGAGCACCGGGCCCGCCCGCCCGAGCCGCTTCCGGATGGGGGCCGGCCAGCAGCTGAAGGGCGGCCCGTTCGCCTACCTCGCGCTCGCCGTCGTCGGCTTCGGCTCGCTGCTCCCGCTCTACTGGACGCTGGTGGCGGCCTCCCGCACCCAGGACGAGGTCCTCGCCTCCACGCCGCCGTTCCTGCCCGGCGGCAAGCTGGTGGAGAACCTCCAGACGGCCTGGGAGCAGGCCAACCTCGGCAAGGCGATCGTCAACAGCGTCATCGTCTCGTCGTCCATCACGGCGGCCACGCTCTTCTTCTGCACGCTCGCCGGGTACGCGTTCGCCAAGATGCGCTTCCGCGGCCGGGGTTGGCTGATGACCGCCGTCATCGCCACGCTCACGATCCCGCCGCAGCTCAGCGTGGTGCCGCTCTTCATGATGATGTCCGGCCTCGGCTGGGGCGGCCAGCTCGAATCGGTGATCTTCCCGACGCTGGTGAGCGCGTTCGGCGTGTTCTTCATGCGTCAGTACCTCATCGAGGCGCTGCCGTACGAACTCATCGAGGCGGCCAAGATCGACGGGGCGAACAACTTCCGCATCGTGGTGAGCGTGGTGCTGCCGGTGGCCCGCCCCGCGATGATGGTGCTCGGGATGCTCACCTTCGTCCAGGCGTGGAACGACTTCTTCTGGCCCTACCTCGCCCTCAACCAGCAGAACCCGACCCTGCAGGTGGCGCTCGGCCAGCTCAGCGCCTCGTACACCCCCGACCAGTCCATCGTCATGGCGGGCGCGCTGATCAGCACGCTGCCGCTGCTGGTGGTCTTCGTGGTCTTCGGCAAGAAGATCGTGGGCGGGATCATGTCGGGCGCGGTCAAGGGCTGACCCCGCCGGGCCGCAGTGGCCCCCCTCCTCTCCACTCCACCCCATCACCCCCTTTGGGAGCGCTCCCACATGACAGCAGTACGACCGGACACGGTCCCGCAGCCGGCCACGGCCCCCGCCGCCCCCGCCCCCTTCCCCACGGGCTTCGTCTGGGGCGCCGCCACGGCCGCGTACCAGGTGGAAGGGGCGGCCGCCGAGAACGGCCGCACCCCCTCGATCTGGGACACCTTCAGCCACACCCCCGGCAAGGTCCTGAACGGCGACACCGGGGACGTGGCCGCCGACCACTTCCACCGCTACCGCGACGACGTCGCCCTGATGAAGCGCCTCGGCCTCAAGGCGTACCGCTTCTCCGTCTCCTGGTCCCGCGTCCAGCCCACCGGCCGGGGCCCGGCCGTCGAACGCGGCCTGGACTTCTACCGCGCGCTCGTCGACGAACTCCTGGAGGCGGGCATCGAGCCCGTCGCCACGCTCTACCACTGGGACCTGCCCCAGGAACTGGAGGACGCGGGCGGCTGGCCCGAGCGGGCCACGGCCGAGCGGTTCGCCGACTACGCGGCCATCATGGCCCGCGCGCTGGGCGACCGGGTCGGCACGTGGACGACGCTCAACGAGCCCTGGTGCACGGCCTTCCTCGGATACGGCTCCGGGGTCCACGCCCCCGGCCGCACCGAACCGGCCGCCGCCCTGCGGGCCGCCCACCACCTCAACCTGGCCCACGGACGGGCGACCGAGGCTCTGCGCACCCACCTCCCCGCTGCCGCGCGGACCTCGGTCACCCTCAACCTCCACCAGGTCCGCCCGCTCACCGGCAGCGCGGCCGACGCGGACGCGGCGCGCCGGATCGACGCGGTCGGCAACCGGATCTTCACGGGTCCGATGCTGCGGGGCGCGTACCCGGAGGACCTGCTCAGGGACACGGAGCGCCTGGTGGACTGGTCGGCGCTGGTCCACGACGGCGACGTCAACGCCATCGCCCGCCCGCTCGACGTCCTGGGCATCAACTACTACACGCCCACGATCGTCTCCACGCCCGCCGACGGCACCGGCGACACCCGCAACGACGGCCACGGCAGCAGCGACCACTCCCCGTGGCCCGGCTCGGAGCACGTCGCCTTCCATCTGGCCGAGGGCAAGCCGCGTACGGCGATGAACTGGTCGGTCGACCCGAACGGCCTGCACGCCCTCCTCATGGACGTCGCCCGCGAGAACCCGGGGCTGCCGCTGATGGTCACCGAGAACGGCGCGGCCTTCGAGGACACGGTCGACGCCGAGGGCCGGGTCCACGACCCGGAGCGGATCGCGTATCTGCACGGCCATCTCGCCGCCGTGCAGCGGGCGATCGCGGACGGGGTGGACGTGCGCGGCTACTTCCTCTGGTCGCTGATGGACAACTTCGAGTGGGGGTACGGCTACGCGAAGCGGTTCGGGGCGGTCCACATCGACTACGCGACCCAGCGCCGTACGCCGAAGTCCAGCGCGCACTGGTACAGCGAGGTGATCGCCCGCCACGGCCTGCCGGCCGAGGCCTGACCCGTACGGAACCTCTGCCCGTACGGAATCCCCGACCGCAGGGAACAGCGGACCCCGGCCACTCCCCGGCCGGGGTCCGCGCCCGTCACCGATCTCTGGGAGCGCTCCCAATACACTGTCCGTACGCTCGTCGGGGTGATCGGTCCCGGACTTGGATTGACTGTACGGCTGTGAGAAATTGACCGGGAACGGGGAGGCGGCCATGGCGGCAGGGCGGGAACGGAACGGCGGGCGGCCCACGCTCGAAGAGGTCGCGGCCCGGGCGGGCGTCGGCCGGGGCACCGCCTCCCGGGTCATCAACGGCTCGCCCCGGGTCAGCGAGGCGACCCGCGAGGCGGTCGAGGCTGCCGTGGCGGAGCTGGGCTACGTCCCCAACCGCGCCGCCCGCGCCCTCGCCGGGAACCGCACGGACGCCATCGCGCTGGTGGTGCCGGAGCCGGAGACCCGGTTCTTCGCGGAGCCGTACTTCTCCGCCATCGTGCGCGGCGTGGGCGCGGCCCTGGCCGACACGGAGATGCAGCTCCTCCTCACCCTGGCGGGCAACGACCGCGAGCGCCGCCGGCTGGCCCAGTATCTGACCGCGCACCGGGTGGACGGCGTCCTGCTGGTGGCCGTGCACGCGGACGACCCGCTGCCGGAGCTGCTGGAACAGCTCGGGATGCCCTGCGTGATCAGCGGTGCGCGCCATGCGGCCGAGCCCCTCGCCTCGGTCGACTCGGACAACTTCGAGGGCGCGCGGGCGGCCGTCGAGCACCTGGTCTCCCGGGGCCGCCGCCGGGTCGCCACGATCACCGGCCGCCTGGAGGTCTACGGTGCCCAGCGCCGCCTGGACGGCTACCGCGCGGCCCTTGCCACCGCCGGGCTGCCTCCGGACGAGCGCCTGATCGCCCCCGCCGACTTCACCGAGGAGGGCGGCGCCCGGGCGATGCGCGAACTCCTGGCCCGCCGCCCCGACCTGGACGCGGTCTTCGCCGCCTCCGACGTGATGGCGGCCGGCGCCCGCCAGGTCCTGCGCGAGGCGGACCGCCGCATCCCCGACGACGTGGCCCTGATCGGCTTCGACGACTCGGTGGTCGCCCGCCATATGCACCCGCCCCTCACCAGCGTCCGCCAGCCGATCGAGGAGATGGGCCGCCGCATGGCCGAACTCCTGCTGGAGGAGATCGCGGGCCGCTCCGGCGAACGGCCGACGGTGGTGCTCCCGACGGAGCTGGTGGTCCGCGACTCGTCGTGAGAACCGGCGGCCGTGCCTCCGGATTTCACCAGTTCTTCACGCGCCCGTGTTCCGGCGACTACTGTTCGCGAAGTACGGCGATTGTGTGACGCACCACACACGTCACGCAGCGAGCTGCCCGGGTGCGTTCCGTGCGGCGGTGCATCTGGGGGGCCTCGTGCACGAGATGGTCAAGGGCGCCAACGTCGGACTCACGGCGCTGAGCGAGAACGTCGGCTCGGTCGTGGTGGGCCTGGGCTGGAGCAGCGCCACGGGGGAGGGCGACGCCGATGTCTCGGTCCTCCTGCTCGACGGTGACGGCAAGGTCCGCAGCGACGGCGACTTCTGCTTCTACAACAACCCCGTGGCGGGCAACGGAAGCGTGCAGCTGCTCGGCAAGACCCCGACGGCCGACGGCAGCGAGGACCGGATCAGCTTCGATCTGGACGCCGTGCCGCAGGAGATCGACAAGGTGGTCGTCGCCGCCAGCCGCTACGGCGGATCCCGCTTCGGCGAGCTGGACGACCTGCGTCTGACCCTCGCCGACAGCGCGGGCGACGGCCTGGTCCGGTTCGCCGTCGACGGGGCGGACGAGGTCAGCGCGGTGATCTTCGGCGAGCTGTACCGGCGCTCGGGGGAGTGGAAGTTCCGTGCCGTGGGCCAGGGTTACGCCTCGGGGCTCGCCGGGCTGGCGACCGACTACGGCGTCGACATCGACGACACGGAGGAGGAGGACCCCCCGGAGCCCGCGGACCGTGCGGAGGCGGCGGACCGTGCGGAGGCCGCGGACCTCGCGGAGGACGGCCGGCCGGAGCCCGGCATGCCCGCCCACGAGCCGCCGAGGCCGGAGGAGCCGCCGGGGGAGTCCCCCGTGTCGCGGGTCCCCGCCCAGGCCACCGGCCCCCGGGTGGACGGCACCCCCGAGCCCCCGGCCCCGGAGCGGCCCGCCGCGCCCAGGCCCGCACGCCGTCCCCGTACGGCCAAGAAGAAGGTCACCCTCCCCCGGACCACCAGGAAGAGCCTGGCCGACAACGAATCGTGGCGGGCGGCCCGGCTGTTCCCCGTCCCCGCGCTCAAGAGCGACCGGGAGCGCGAGACGCGGGCCACCTCCGTCGTCCTCTCGGTGATGGCCCAGGTGCCGGAGTTCGGCCGCCGCCTCACCGCCGGGTTCGGCGCACCGGCCGGCCGGATGGAGACGTACACCGAAGTGACCCTGCCGCACGGGGAGTCGCCCCGGCGCCCGGACGGGGTGATCCGCGTCGAGCGGGCGGGCAAGCTGTGGACCGCGCTCGTCGAGACCAAGACCAACGGCAACGCGCTCAAGCCCGACCAGGTGCAGGGCTACATGGACATCGCCGCCCGGCGGGGCTACGAGGCCGTGATCACGCTCTCCAACGACGTGGCGCTGGAGGGCAGTCCGCTCGTCGACGTACGGATCGACGGCCGGCGCAAGCACAAGGTGGCCCTGTGGCACCTGTCCTGGGCCGAGGTCGTGCACCAGGCCCAGCTGCTGATCCGCCACGAGGGCGTCGGCAACGCGGCCCACGCCTGGCTGCTCCAGGAACTGCTGCACTACCTCCAGCACGAGAACTCCGGCTGCCACGGCTTCCAGAACATGGGGGCGGCCTGGGTCCCGGTGCGCCGGGGGATCGACGACGAGACCCTCTGCCAGGGCGACGCCCGGGCGCTGGAGGTCATCGAGAACTGGGAGCGCCTGGTCCGCCAGGTCTGCCTGCGGCTGGGCGGCGAGCTGGGGCAGAAGGTCCTGCCGGTCCGGCGCACCCGGCGCGGCTCCGACCCGCGCGCCCTGCGGACCGAGCTGGCCGACCACCTCTGCGAGCAGGGGCGGCTGAACGCCGAGCTGAGGATCGAGGGCACGCCGGGGGTCCTGGCGATCACCGCCGACCTGCGCACCGGCAGGCTCCGGACGTCGATCGAGGTCCCGGACGCCGAGCCGGGCTACCCCCTCAGCCGGGTCAAGCGGCTGATCCGCAGGCTCTCCGAGGCCCCCGCCGACCTGCACATCGAGACGCTCGTCGACGGCCAGGGCACGGGCCCGCGCGGCACGCTGGAGAGGCTGCGCCCGGAGCCCGCCGACATCGTGCCCAAGGACGGGGCGCAGATCACCGGCTTCCGGCTCTCCCTCTTCAAGAGCATGGGCAGCGGCCGGGGGAGCGCCGAGACCGGCTTCATCCGCAGCGTCGACCAGGCGGTCGACCGCTTCCACGCCCAGGTCGTCGCCCAGCTGGAGGCCCCGGCCCGCCGCTCCCGCAGCGCGGAGCCGACCGGCTGACCGGCGCCCCGCACCGTCACAACGGCCCCCGTCCCCGGACGGGGGCCGTCGCGCTGTCCCCGCCCTTCAGTGGTATGGACATGACCAAACGGCGGGGCTAGCCTCCTTCTTGGTCTAGACCAAGTGCGACGAGCCGTCGCCGGTCCGGCCGCGGGCCCCGGAAGATCCACGGACCCGCAGATTTCTCTGTCCGCAAGCTCCACCCCTCACCTCAGGAGCACCACATGCGCAGAAAGATCACCGCCTTACTCCTCGGCCTCGGCATCGCCGGGGCCTCCCTGTCGGCCACCTCCGGCAGCGCACAGAGCCACGGCTACACCGACTCGCCCGTTAGCCGTCAGCAGCTCTGCGGCAACGGGACCGTCCGCAACTGCGGGCAGATCCAGTGGGAGCCGCCGAGCGTCGAGGGCCCCAAGGGGTTCCCGGCCGCCGGGCCCCGGGACGGGCTGATCTGCGCCGGGGGCAACCAGCGGTTCGCCGAGCTGGACGACCCGCGCGGCGGGGCCTGGCCCGCCACCGCCGTACAGGCCGGGCAGAACCATACGTTCCGGTGGCGGATCACCGCGCGGCACGCCACGACGGACTTCCGCTACTACGTCACCAAGGACGGCTACGACCCGAAGAAGCCGCTCACGCGCGCCGATCTGGAGCCGCAGCCCTTCCTCACCGTGCCGTTCGGCGGACGGCTCCCCGACTCCACCGTCAGCCACGCGGGCGTCCTGCCGCAGAAGTCCGGCAAGCACCTGATCCTGGGCGTCTGGACCGTCTCGAACACCGGCAACGCCTTCTACGCCTGCTCCGACGTCACCTTCTGACCCGGCGATCCCCCGGGCGCCGAGCACCGCGTCCGGACGGGGGACCCGTAGGCGTACGGACATGAAGAAGGGCCCCGGTCCGAAGACCGGGGCCCTTCCCTCAGGGTGAGTAACGGGACTTGAACCCGCGACATCCTGGACCACAACCAGGTGCTCTACCATCTGAGCTATACCCACCATGTCGCCCGGTCGTTTCCGACCGGCCGAGAAAAAGTGTACAGGGTCCGGGAGGGTGCTCGCGCCACCGTTTCCCGGGGTCGGCCGTCAGCCGTTCGTACGGCCTTGACCAGGGGTTTCCCGGGGTGTGGCGGGGACCACATGGCGCGCCGCGATCTCCTTGGCGCGCTCCGAGTCCGGGCCGGGCTGCGGGACGAAGACCGCCTCCCGGTAGTACCGCAGCTCCGCGATGGATTCGCGGATGTCCGCCAGCGCCCGGTGGTTCCCGCTCTTGTCCGGGCTGTTGAAATACGCCCTCGGGTACCAGCGCCGGGCCAGCTCCTTGACCGAGGAGACGTCCACGATCCGGTAGTGGAGGTACCCCTCCAGCTGCTGCATGTCCCGGGCCAGGAACCCGCGGTCGGTGGAGACCGAGTTCCCGCAGAGCGGAGCCTTGCCGGGCTCCTTCACATGCTCACGGACGTACGCCAGCACCTGCTCCTCGGCGTCGGCCAGGGTGGTTCCCCCGGCCAGCTCGTCGAGGAGACCCGAGGTGGTGTGCATCTGCCGCACCACCTCGGGCATCGTCTCCAGGGCCGCGTCCGGCGGGCGGATCACGATGTCCACCCCTTCACCGAGCACGTTCAGCTCCGAGTCGGTGACCAGGGCGGCCACCTCGATCAGTGCGTCGTCGGCCAACGAGAGCCCGGTCATCTCGCAGTCGATCCACACCATGCGGTCGTTCATGCGCCCCACCCTACGGGGCACTCCGCTGTCCCGGCAGGGCCGGGCGCCCGGGAACGTACGCGTCGGGGACCGGCAGCGAGTGCTCCGGGGAGCCCGCCGACGCCGCGATGGAGACCGGAGCCGAGGAGCCCATCGGGGCACCCCTGCGGCCGGACGGCGAGCCCTGGCTGGGCACGACCGTCTCCAGCACCGTCGCGGCGCTCTCCGCCACCCCCTGCGGACGACGGGCCCGGTAGGCGGCCCGGTACGCGGCGGGGGAGGAGCCGAGCTGGCGGCGGAAGTGCCCGCGCAGCGCGACCGGTGAACGGAAGCCGCAGCGGCCGGCGACCTCGTCGACCGAGTAGTCGGAGGTCTCCAGCAGCCTCTGTGCCTGAAGCACCCGCTGGGTGATCAGCCACTGGAGCGGTGCGCTCCCCGTGAGCGAGCGGAACCTCCGGTCGAAGGTCCGCCTGCTCATGTAGGCGCGCGCCGCGAGCGTCTCCACGTCGAACTGCTCGTGCAGATGCTCCAGCGCCCAGGCCACGACCTCGGCGAGCGGGTCGGAGCCGATCTCTTCAGGTAAAGACCTGTCCAGGTAGCGCTCCTGTCCGCCACTGCGCCGCGGCGGTACGACGAGCCTGCGGGCGAGCGCGCCCGCCGCCTCGGTGCCGTGGTCGGTGCGGACTATATGGAGGCAGAGATCGATGCCGGCGGCCGTACCGGCGGAGGTCAGCACATCGCCGTCGTCCACGAAGAGTTCGCGCGGATCGACGTGCACCGACGGATAGCGCTTGGCCAGCGTCGGTGCGTACATCCAGTGCGTGGTGGCCGGTCGGCCGTCCAGCAGGCCGGCCGCCGCGAGCACGAAGGCTCCCGTGCACAGGCCGACGATGCGGGCGCCCTCCTCATGGGCGCGCCGCAGCGCGTCCAGTGCCTCGGCGGGCGGCGGCGAGGTGATCGACCGCCAGGCGGGCACCACCACGGTGCCTGCTCTGCTGATCGCCTCCAGGCCGTACGGCGTGGTCAGTTCGAGTCCACCCGTCGTGCGCAGCGGTCCGTCCTCGCCGCCGCAGACCAGCAGGCGGTAGCGGGGAACTCCCGCGTCCTGCCGGTCGATTCCGAAAACGGAGAGCGGGATGGAGCTCTCGAAGATAGGGCCGCCGCTGAAGAGCAGCACGGCAACGACTTCCCGGCGTCGCCGCCCGGTCAGCTTGCGTGCGGCCTCCGTCGCGGTGGCGGAGTCCTGGCTCATGACGCTAAGCCCCCCTCGGTGTTCGCGTCTCCCTGGTCCCTACGGGCCTGCCGCTCCTGCACGTTTCCCCTCGGTTTCGCACGTTTCCCCAGTCCCCGATTTTCAAGATCGAATCTACTGCGTCGCGTGGTCCCGCCGTGACACCTTCCCCCACCGGCGCTATGTCGATAAGGAAACGTGGCGTGAAGCGTTCGATCACGAAGCGTTCCACCCGTGAAGCGCACAGGGAAGTGCCCTTCGCGAAGGTGGCCCGTCCGCGTCGGGTGAAAGCGTACCGCGCGGTCTCTTCCTGCCTGGTGGGCGGTGGGCTCTCCGGCCATTCTGCTAAGGGTTCGGCCAGGATATGAAGTTGGCTGAAAACATGCGGTTGCGTGCGCGGGTTCCAGTCACGCCGGGCGCACAACTTCCGCCTGACGGCCGCCCCGGTGCGCTCCCTCGGGCCGGTGAAACGTGGCGCGTTCGGACCGCCGTGGCGGAACGGCGTGGGGTGAGGGGGTCCGGCCGGCCCCCGGGGCGACCGGAGCCGGATTACCGACCGCTGGGTCCGTGGCCGCCGGGCGCCCGGGGCGTGGGGCCGGGGCGCGCCCCTTCCGGTACGCGCCGCCCACGGGGCTCCAAGGGGCCGCGGACGGCCCGGAAAACAGGACGGCCGCCCTCGTCCCGCTTCCCGCCGAGGCCCGTGTACGACACATCCGGCATTGCCATACCGGACCGCCTCGTGCATGCTCCCTCCAGCGTCACGCGGGCTTTTGCGGCGGTCTGGGCAGTGGAGGAGTGACGCCGTACCCTTGGGGGTATGGGGTTGGGAAGATGCTTCCCGGACAGAGTTCACCGCCCGTAGACGCCCTCATGCACGTCGAAACCGTTCCCTCCTCACGAGGATTCTCTTCGCCGAGACACCGATGGCCGGTCACGAAATCCCTGAACCCGCAGACCGCAAGCAGGTAGCCGACCCCCGGTCGGAGCCGCGGACGGTCGAAGAAACGCGCCCTGCGTGCGATCCCGCCTTCCGGCACGGAGTCGTGGTCGGTTTCGACGGCTCCACCTCCAGCGAGCGGGCCCTCGCCTACGCGATCGGCATGGCCGGCAGGTCCGGCTCCGGCCTGATCATCGTCCACGTCGCCAACCGGCTCCCGACGACGGTCTGGGCCGGCTGCGAACCCCCCGTCTTCGTCGACGTCCCCGACCACCGCACCGAGGTCCTCGGCCTGGAGCTGGCCTGCGCGGACTACCTCTCCGAGGTCCCCTGGGTGCTGGTCGAGCGCGGCGGTGACATCTGCCACGAGCTGGAGGAGGTCGGCCGGGAGTACTCGGCCGACGCCATCGTCGTCGGCTCCACCCACGGCATCGTCGGCCGCATCTTCGGCTCGGTCGCGGGCCGCCTCGCCCGCCGCGCCCAGCGCCCGGTCGTCGTCATCCCCTGAGGGTGCCCCGGGGCGCCGCCGGGGAGTGCCGGGCCCCAACACCCGCCGGAAGTCCCCTGAGCGCCCCTGAGGCCCTGTCAAGAGCCTTTCCCCCGGCATGAGTCGGGCCCCGCACCGTCGTCGTCCAGCACGACGGTGCGGGGCCCGCTCCCGTTCCCGTACGGCCCGCTACTCGACCGTCACCGACTTCGCCAGGTTGCGCGGCTTGTCGATGTCCCGGCCCATCGCCAGGGCCGTGTGGTACGCGAAGAGCTGGAGCGGGATGCCCATCAGGATCGGGTCCAGCTCGTTCTCGTTCTTCGGTACGACGATGGTGTGGTCGGCCTTCTCCTGGACCTGGTGGGCCACGGCGAGGATGCGGCCGCTGCGCGCCTTGATCTCCTCCATGGCGGCCCGGTTCTTCTCCAGCAGATCGTCGTCCGGCACGATCGCCACCGTCGGCATCGCGGGCTCGATCAGCGCGAGCGGGCCGTGCTTCAGCTCGGAGGCGGGGTAGGCCTCGGCGTGGATGTACGAGACCTCCTTCAGCTTCAGCGACGCCTCGCGGGCCACCGGGTAGCCCCGCACCCGGCCGATGAACATCATCGACTTGGCGTCCGCGTACTCCGCCGCCAGCCGCTTGATCTCGTCCTCGTTCGCCAGGATCTCGCTGATCTGCTCCGGCAGCCGGCGCAGCCCGTCGATGATCCGCTTGCCGTCCGCGACCGAGAGGTCACGGATGCGGCCCAGGTGCAGGGCGAGCAGCGCGAAGGCGACCACGGTGTTGGTGAAGCACTTGGTGGAGACCACGCAGACCTCCGGGCCCGCGTGGACGTACGTACCGCCGTCGGCCTCCCGGGCGATGGCGGAACCGACCACGTTCACCACGCCCAGCACCCGCGCGCCCTTGCGCTTCAGCTCCTGGACGGCGGCGAGCACGTCGTACGTCTCGCCCGACTGGGAGACCGCCACGTACAGGGTGTCGGGGTCCACGACCGGGTTGCGGTAGCGGAACTCGGAGGCCGGCTCGGCGTCGGCGGGGATGCGGGCCAGCTCCTCGATCAGCTGGGCGCCGATCTGGCCCGCGTGGTACGAGGTGCCGCACCCGAGGATCTTGATCCGGCGGACCCCGCGCGCCTCACGGGCGTCCAGGTTGAGCCCGCCCAGGTGCACGGTGGAGAACCGGTCGTCGATCCGGCCGCGCAGCACGCGGTCCACGGCGTCGGCCTGCTCGGAGATCTCCTTGTGCATGTACGTGTCGTGGCCGCCCATGTCGTACGACTCGGCCTCCCACTCCACGGTGGTCGGCGTGGCCGTCGTGGTCGAGCCCTCCGTCGTGTACGTACGGAAGTCGTCGGCCTTCAGGGTGGCCATCTCGCCGTCGTCCAGCGTGACGACCTGGCGGGTGTGGGCGACCAGGGCGGCGACGTCGGAGGCGACGAACATCTCCTTCTCGCCGATGCCGAGGACGACCGGCGAGCCGTTGCGGGCCACCACGATCCGGTCGTTGAAGTCGGCGTGCAGCACGGCGATGCCGTACGTGCCCTCCACGTGGCGCAGCGCCTGGCGGACCTTCTCCTCCAGGGTGTCGGCCTGGGCCCGGGCGATCAGGTGGACCAGCACCTCGGTGTCGGTCTCGGAGAGGAAGACGACGCCGTCGGCGGTGAGCCTGGCGCGCAGCTCGGAGGCGTTGTCGATGATCCCGTTGTGGACGACGGCGACCTTGTTCTCCGCGTCCAGGTGCGGGTGGGCGTTCTCGTCGCTCGGGGCGCCGTGGGTGGCCCAGCGGGTGTGCGCGATGCCGGTGGTGCCCGCGAACCGCTTGGGGACCCTGGCCTCCAGCTCACGGACCCGGCCCTTGGCCTTGACCATCTTCAGCGTGCCCGGCTTGCCCGCCGCGGCCTTGCCGGTGATCACGATGCCCGCGGAGTCGTACCCCCGGTACTCCAGCCGCTGCAGCCCCTCCAGCAGCAGCGGTGCGACGTCACGCTTCCCGATATATCCGACGATCCCGCACATGGATTCTCTGCCCCTCCATCGACGTACACATTCCGTAACCGCTCGCGTCCGGCGCCCCGCACATGGGCGCCCGGCCCGCTCAGCCGTAGACGATGCGGCGCAGCTGGCGGAGCGAGAGCTCCGGCGGCGCCACGGCGCGGTGCGGCAGCTCGGCCGCGATCCGCTCGAAGATCTCCGTGTTGACTAGGCCGCCGGACTGCAGTTCGCGGTGGCGGCGCCGGACGAAGTCGTCGGTGCTCTCGTCGAAGTACGCCAGCACGTCGAGGACCACCCGGGCCGCCTCACCGCGCTGGAGCGCGGTGGAGCGGACGAGGTGGTCGATGAGGTCGTCGTGCGACGAGCGGCGTTCAAGCACCCGTCGATAGTGCGTGCCGGGGCGCGGTTGCGCAAGAAATCTGCCCGATGTCGGGCAGGATCGTCCGGGAAAGTGGTGCGAGCGGGTCACGCACCGGTCACATCCGGCTCAGGATCGCCTGCTTCGCCGTACTGAACTCCTCATCGGTGAGGACCCCGGCCCGGTGCAGCTCGCCCAGTTCCCGCAGCCGTCGCAGCAGCACGTCGTGGTCGTCGGCGGGCGGGGGCACGGGGGCGGCGGGGGGCTCGGGCGCCTTGGTGAGGGCAGGGGCCCCGGCGGGCCCGTCCAGCGCCGTACGGGCCTGCGGCAGCCGGGCCAGGACCGCCGCCGCGACCACGACCGCCGTGTACTCCTTCTTGGACAGCCCCCACAGATCCAGGGAGTACGTGTCGTACTTCGGCGGGGCCGAGACCGGCCCGTCCACCGGCTCGAACCGCAGGTAGCCGTTCTCCATGCCGATCGAGGGCAGCCAGCGCACCCCCGCGATCCGCGACAGCGGGAAGGACGCCGGGCCGCTCGCGGTCTTGGACTCCTCCGCCTTCCAGTTCCAGGTCAGCCGCACGGTCTCCCCGTCGAAGGAGGCCGTGCCGTCGCCGCCCCCGCCGGAGACCGGCAGCGCGGGCCCCGGCAGCAGGAAGCGGTCCACCGGCCCCTCGGGTACCTGCTCGATCAGCAGCGCGTTGCGGACCTCGTCCACGAAGTACTCCGCCACCCCGGTACGGTCCTTCTCGACCACCAGGACGTACGGGTCGGAGCCGTCCTTCAGCCTCCCGTCGGCGGCCCGCAGCACCGGGCAGGCGCCCCCGCGCAGCCGGAGCCGCAGCCGGCCGCCCTTGCGCTCCGGCTCGAACGAGATGCCCGCCAGTGCCTGCACGGGAACGGCCAGTTCACCCAGGGCCAGCCGGACCGGATGGGCCTTGCCCCCCGGCACGATGCGTACCGTCTCCCCGTCGAACGTCCACGTGCCGTCGCGCTGGATGATTTCTGCCATGTCCGCGATTCTGCCAGCCGCCTCCGGGGGACGCCCCTGGCCAGGGCGACGGCCTGCGGGGAGGGGCGGGAGGGCGAGCGCCCGGGGCCGTCCCCGGGCGCTCGCCGGCTCGGTGCGGACCGCTCAGTACCCGGCGATCGGGTTCTTCAGCCGTCCCACCAACTGCAGTGCCCCGGCGGGGTCGTTGAGGTCGACCATCTGCTGGTTGTCGCGCAGCTGGAGGCGGTTGAGGCAGGAGAGCGCGAACTCCGGGGCGAACAGGTCGTACTGCTTGAACTTGTCCGCGAGGTACGGCACGGCCTCCTGGTAGTCGCGGACGCACTGTGCGACCGTCCGCCAGAAGGTGTCCTCGTCCAGGATCCCCTCGGTGGCCAGCCCCGCGCCCAGGAAGCGGAAGAAGCAGTCGAAGACGTCGGTGAAGACCGACAGCAGCTTCATGTCCTCGGGGACCTCGGCCCGGATCCGGTCGACCTTCGGCGGCAGCACCGCGTCCGGGTCCATGACCGCGATCTCCTCGGCGATGTCCTTGAAGACCGTCCGGGTGACGGTCCCGTCCTCCACGACCAGGATCACGTTCTCGCCGTGCGGCATGTAGACCAGGTCGTAGGCGTAGAAGCTGTGCAGCACCGGCACCAGATAGGCGTCCAGGTAGTGCCGCAGCCACACCTGCGCGTCGAGCCCCGACTCCTCGATCAGCGCCCCGGCGACCGAGCGGCCCTCGTGGTCGGTGTGGAGCAGGGAGGCCATGGTGGCGACCCGCTCGCCCGGCGCCAGGGCCGGGACGGGGCTCTCGCGCCAGAGCGCGGCCAGCATCTTCCGGTACGGGGAGCCCTTGGCGGTGGCCGCCTCGTACGCCCGGTGGTGGTAGCCGATCGCGGCCCGCTCGCGGATGATCGAGAACCGGGCGCCGGTGAGCAGGGTGTCGCGCTCGATGAGTGCGGCCAGCCAGTCGTTGATGGCGGGCGTGGCCTCCATGTAGGCCGCGGAGAGGCCGCGCATGAAGCCCATGTTCAGGACGGACAGGGCCGTTTTGACGTAGTGCTTGGAGGGGTGGTCGGTGTTGAAGAACGTACGGATCGACTGCTGGGCCAGATAGGCGTCCTCGCCCTCGCCGAGCACCACGAGACGGCGTTCGGCCAGCTCACCGGCGAAGGTGACCGCGAGTTTGTTCCACCACTGCCAGGGGTGGACGGGCAGCAGGAGGTACGCCTCCGGGTCCAGGCCGAGCGCCCCCAGGGTGGCGGCGAACCGCTCCCGGGTCTCCTCGCTCAGCTCGTCCGCGATCAGCGTTTCGTAGTCGAGGCCGGCGCCCACGGTGAAGGTGGCCCGGTCGCGGTGGGCGGCCAGCCACACCAGCCGGACGGGGGAGGCGGCCTCGGGGGCGTACGCGCGGTACTCGTCGACCCCGAAACCGATCCGGCCGTTGTTGGCCACGAAGCAGGGATGGCCCTCGGTCATACCGGTCTCGACGGCCTGGAATCCGGCGGCGACGAGCTGCCGGGAGGTGGCCGGTTCCTTGGTCAGTTTGTAGGCGGTTCCGGCCAGCGTGGAGGAGACCTCCTCCAGATAGACCGGCAGGACATCATCGCTCAGCCCGAGCGCGACCCGCAGCTCGATGAAGAACTCCAGGGCGTCCAGGGGCACTTCGGAACCGTGCCGGTGACGCGTGATCGACTCGGCCTCGATCTGCCAGTGGTCCAGGGCGAAGAGCCGTGCGGTGAAGCGGTACTCCGTCCCCGCGTCGTCGCTCCGCAGGGTGTAGCGGTCCTCGCCGACGGGAACGGGGGTCAGCAGCCGTTCATGGCTGAATTCCGCCAGTGCTTTGCGGACCAGCAGTCGGTTTGCGGTGGCCCAGCGGCCCGGGGAGAGGTGGGCGACGCTGTAGGTGAGCGCGTTCGTCATCGGTCGGTTCCTCCGGTTGCTGCTTCGAACTGCTCGCGGGTGCAGGCGCTGAGCAGCGCGTCCTTCTCCGGTTTGGCGATCTCCCGCAGCACCTCGAAGCCGACGGCCTTGTTGAGGGCCTGCACGGCGCTGTTGGTGACGTCGGGCTCGACGACGACCCGGCGCACCGAGGGGTCGGCGAAGAGGAAATCCATCACGGCGGTGATCACGGCCCGGGTGAAGCCGTGCACCGGGGTGTCGGTCGGCGCGACCAGGAAGTGCATCCCGATGTCGCCGGGCTCCGCCTCGTACAGCCCTTTCAGCTCGACCTCGGTGGGGTCGTACCGCTCGATGAGGAAGGCGGGCTCCCCGTCGTGCAGGCCGATGAACGCGTCGTGGTGCGGGTGGGCGGCGATGTCCCTGTACTCCCGCTCCACGTCCTGGAGTCGGGCCCCGCCCATCAGCCAGAAGGCGGCTTTGGGGTGGGTCACCCAGCCGTGCACCAGCTCGGCGTCGGAGGCGGGGTCCAGCGGGCGGACGGTGAACGTGCCCGGTTTCCCTGGGGTGTTGTCTTCTCCGGGTTCTTTGCCGCTGCTGGTCTCGGGGCGGTTCATATCGCGAACTCCTGGAAGGCGATGGACTTCTCGACCGGGTAGTACTCACGGCCGAGCAGTTCGCCGATGATGTACGCGTTGCGGTAGGCACCCATGCCCAGGTCGGGCGAGGTGATCGAGTGGGTGTGCACCCCGGCGTTCTGCAGGAAGATCCCGCGCCCGGTGGTGTCGATGCTGTAGTTGCGGGCCACGTCGAAGCGGCCCCGGCTGTCGTGGCGCAGCCGGTGCTGGACGGGGGCCAGGAAGGCGGGCGCCTCGTAGCGGTAGCCGGTGGCGAGGATGAGCCCCTCGGTGGTGATCCCGTACTCCTTGCCCTGCTCCTCCTGGCGCAGCCCCAGGCTGTACGCGCCGCCCTCCTCGTCGTAACGCGCGCTGATCAGAGCCGAGTTGGTGAGCAGCCGGGTCGGCACGGGGCCGGGCAGGTTCTTCTGGTAGAGCAGGTCGAAGATCGCGTCGATCAGCTCCCCGTCGATGCCCTTGAACAGCCCCTTCTGCCCGGTCTCCAGCCGGTAGCGGGTCTCCTCGGGCAGCGCGTGGAAGTAGTCGATGTACTCCGGGGAGGTCATCTCCAGCGTGAGTTTGGTGTACTCCAGCGGGAAGAACCGCGGCGAGCGGGTGACCCAGTTGAGCCGGTATCCGTGGGTGTCGATCTCGGAGAGCAGGTCGTAGTAGATCTCCGCGGCGCTCTGCCCGCTGCCGACCAGGGTGATCGACTTCTTCTTCTGGAGTTCGGCTTTCCCCTCCAGATAGCGGGAGTTGTGCAGGAAGTCCCCGCCGAGGCCCTGGCAGGCCTCGGGGACGTACGGCGGGGTTCCGGTGCCGAGGACGAGGTGGCGGGAGCGCAGGATCGTCCCGGCGGCGGTGGTCACGGTGTAGAGCGCCTCGCCCTCGTCGTACGTCACCGCCTCCACGGTCTCGTCGAACCGGATGCTGCCGAGTCCGGCCGCGGCCCAGCGGCAGTAGTCGTTGTACTCGGTCCGCAGCGGGTAGAAGTTCTCCCGGATGTAGAACGAGTAGAGCCTGCCGCGCTCCTTGAGGTAATTGAGGAACGAGTACGGCGAGGTCGGGTCGGCCATGGTGACCAGGTCCGACATGAACGGCGTCTGGAGATGGGCCCCTTCGAGGAACATCCCGGAGTGCCACTCGAAGTCCGGCTTGGACTCCAGGAAGACACCGTTCAGTTCGTCGATCGGCTCGGTGAGACAGGCGAGGCCGAGGTTGAACGGGCCGAGCCCGATCCCGATGAAGTCGTGAGGGTCAGGAAGCGCGGTCAAGGGAGTCTCCCAGGTACTGCTCGGCGTGGCCGGCGATCAGGTCGAGGACCGCGGCGATGTCCTCCGCGGTCGTCTCGGGGTTGAGGAGGGTGAACTTCAGGTACTGGCGGGCGCCGACCTTGGTGCCCGCGACGATCGCCTCACCGGAGGCGAACAGGGCCTTGCGGGCGTGCAGGTTGGCGCGGTCGATCCCGTCCGGGGACGTGATCGGGGACGGGATGTAGCGGAAGACGAGCGTGGAGAGCTGTGGCTGGACCACCACGTCGAAGCGCGGGTCGGCGGCGAGCAGCTTCCACCCCTCGGCGGCCAGGTCGCAGACCTCGTCGAACAGCTCACCGATGCCGTCGGCGCCCATCACGCGCAGCGTCATCCACAGCTTGAGCGCGTCGAACCGGCGGGTCGTCTGGAGGGACTTGTCGACCTGGTTGGGTATCCGCTCCTCGGCCATCCGGCGCGGGTTCAGATACTCCGCGTGGTACGTGGCGTGGCGCAGGGTGGCCCGGTCGCGGACCAGGATCGCCGACGAACTCACGGGCTGGAAGAAGGACTTGTGGTAGTCCACGGTCACCGAGTCCGCCCGCTCGATGCCTTCGAGCAGCCCGCGCCGCTCACGGGAGGCCAGCAGCCCGCAGCCGTACGCCGCGTCCACATGCATCCAGGTGGCGAACCGCTCGCACAGGGCGGCGATCTCGGGCAGCGGGTCGATGGAGCCGAAGTCCGTGGTCCCGGCGGTCGCGACGACGGCCATGGGCACGGCACCCTCGGCCACGCACTGCTCCAGGGCGCGGGCGAGGGCGACGGCCTGCATCCGCTTGTTGCTGTCGACGGGGACGGTGACCACCGCGTCCGGTCCGAGGCCGAGCAGCTTGGCGGACTTCTGGACGCTGAAGTGGCTGCACTCGGAGGTGAAGATCCGCAGCCGGGTGAAGTGCTCGGGCCGGACCTTCGCCTCCTCCCGGGCCAGCAGCAGGGCCTGGAGGTTGGACTGCGAACCGCCGCTGGTGAAGATCCCGTCGGCGGCCGGTCCGAGGCCGATGCGCTCGTTGGTCCAGTCGATCAGCCGGCGCTCGATGAGGGTGCCGCCCGCGCTCTGGTCCCAGGTGTCCAGGGAGGAGTTGACCGCGGAGAGCACGGCCTCGCCGAGCACGGCGGGGATGACGACCGGGCAGTTCAGGTGGCCCAGGTAGCGGGGGTGGTGGAAGTAGACGGCGTCGCGGAGGTAGACCTCGCCCAGCTCGTCGAGGGCGGCGGTGGCGTCGCCCAGCGGCCGGTCGAGGTCGATCGCGTCGAGGACGGGGGAGAGTTCGTCGACACCGACCCCGCTGAAGGGGCGTTCGGTGGCGGCGAGTTTGGCCGCGACCCGTTCCACTCCTGCGGTGACGGTGCGCCGGTAGTGCTCCGCAGTCGTGTTGTTGAGCAGGTGCGAACGCATGAAGGGGTCCTCCCGGGTGAGGGGAACTTCATCGCGTCCCTCCGGGCAGGGGAAGGAACAAAGGGGGACGAGAGACGCGATGTCGAAGTGAGGTTAGCCTAACCTAACTTCGATCACGGCTGGCCTGGCGCCCCCTCGGGTGGGCTGGTTGTCCGCTTGGTGGGTGTTTGGTGAGCGGTATTCCGGTCGACGCCCGGGGTGCTCCGTGCCCGCAGCCGTCGGCGCCCGCCGCCTTCCGCCCCCGGGACCTTCTGCGCCCGCTGGCTTCCGCCCCGGGGCCTTCTGTGCCCGCCGCCTTCCGCGCCCCGGGGGTGGCTACTCCATGGCCCCGGCGCGGGCGATGGTCTCCGCCCGCAACTGCTCCTCGCTGAGCCCGCGCCGCCAGTACCCGACGAAGGTGACCCGCTCGCGGTCGAAGCCGCGCTCCTGGACCAGATGGCGGCGGAGCGCCCGCACCTCGGACGACTCGCCCGCGATCCAGACGTACGGGGTGCCCTCCGGCAGTTCGGCGGCGCGCACGGCCTCCACGGCGGGCAGGGAGCCCTCGCTCCGGACGAGCCAGCTGATCCGGGCCTTGGCGGCCGTGTTGAGGGCCTGCCGGTCCTCCGTCTTCGGCACCTCCAGCCAGACCCGGGCGGGCATTTTGGCGGGCAGCCACTCCAGGGCGGCGGACGCGGCGGGCAGGGCCGTCTCGTCGGCCCAGATCAGCACCCAGTCGGTGTCCTCCGGCGGCCGGAAGCGGACGGAGGTGTTGTCCTCGACGGCCGGCCCCAGGACCTTGAGCCGGTCACCCGCCGCCGCCATCAGCGCCCAGCGGGAGGCGGGCCCGCCGTCGCCGTGGAGCGCGAAGTCGATGTCCACCTCGGTGGAGCCGTCGGCCCTCACGCGCTGGGCCCGCACGGTGTACGAGCGCATCACCGCCCGTACGTCCTCGGGCAGCGCCCGCCACTTCGGGTACCAGGCGCCGTCCTCGCCCTCCGGCACCACGGCCTCGCCCTGCCCCGGGTGCGGCAGGAAGATCGACAGGCTCTGGTCCCGCCCCCCGGCCCTGAACCCCGCCACCCCGGGCCCGCCCAGGGTGACCCGGAGCATGGAGGGGCCGAGCCGCCTGACCCGCAGGACGGTCAGGTCGAAGAACCGGAACGGGGCGACATGGGGAACGGCGGCAGTCGTCGTCAACGAGGGCTCCTCCGGAACGGGCAGGAGCGGCGGGCGGACGGGCCCGGCTCCGGCGAGGGCAGTCCGAAGGAAGGTTAGCCTAACCTTGCTAGGCGGTCACGGTGTCGCGCGGGTTCCCGCGCCGGGTGTCGGGGCCCGGTGCCGCGCGGGAGGGGCCGCCATGGCTCCCACCCGCGGCTGTTGGTGCCCTACGGAGGTGGGGGCGGAGCCTGCACGGGAGATCGGCCCGGACTCCGTACGAGGGCCGGCCGGGACGGCGTACGGCCATGGTCGGGAGATTCCCCGCGTACACCGAGGGGATCGTGGCCGGGGAGCCCACGGCCTACGCCGGAGGGGGCGAGTGCCCGTGGCGCCCGCCCCCTCCTCCTCACCGGCCGGAGCACGCCCGGCCGCACGCCCTACTCCGGCAGGCCGGGGCCGGCCTGCTTCAGGACGGACGAGCCGGTCCCCGTCACCCCGCCCTTGGCCCCCGGCAGGATGCGGACCGTGTTCTCGCCGGGCACGGAGACGGCCAGATCGGCGCGGCCGTCCCGGTTCAGGTCCCGCAGCCGGACGTCGTAACCGAGGCTGTCGTACGCCGCGATGTCCCCGGCCACCCCGGGGAGCGCCTTGCTGATCTCGGTCGAGCGCGACCCGGTCAGCCCGCCCTTCCCGCCGAGGAAGAGGTGGGCCCCGCCGGAATCGGTCCGGGTGCCGATCTTCTCGGTCGGTACGCCGACGGCGAGGTCCGCGTACCCGTCGCCGTTCGCGTCCCCCGCGGCCACCGACGCGCCGAACGCGTCACCCCGCTCCGCGACGCCCGGCACGCCGGCCGTGTCCTGGGTGAACGTGGCGCTCTTGCTGCCCGGGCCGGAGGAGGTGCCGTACCAGACGACGACCGCGCCCCGCCCGTCGCTCGCGTGCGGGTTGCCGATGGCGATGTCCCCGTACGTGTTCCGGTCGAAGTCACCGATGGCCGCGTCCAGCCCCTGCCGGGCCTTCTTGCCGTCGATCACCTTGACCGGGCCGGAGGTCAGCCCGCCGGCCGCGCCCTTGAGGAACCAGGCCTCCGTGCGGAACGCGCTGCCGACGCCGCGCACCCCGAGGACGACCAGGTCGGTCTTCGCGTCGCCGGTGACCTTGCCGGCCGCGATGGTGTCGCTGTGCCAGCCCTGGCCCACCCGGTCGTACTTGCTGATCTTGCCCAGGCCGCCGGCCTTGGCGAAGCCGCCCCGGTAGAGATAGACGTCACCGTCGTTCACCACCGCGATGTCGGGGCGCCCGTCGCCGTTGAAGTCCCCGGTGGCGATGTCGCTGCCGAAGCCGCCGTACGCGCCACCGCCCTTGCGTGGCAGGGACGTTCCGCCGCTGAGCCCCTTGGCGGAACCCCAGACGATGGTGACCGAGCCGACCGGGGTGGGGCCGACCTCCTCGCTCGGGTTGCCGACGACGAGGTCCGCGTACCCGTCCCGGTTCAGATCGGCGCTGTCCAGCACCGCCCCGAACTGGTCGTTCTGCTCCCCGACTCCGGGGATCCCGGCCGTGTCCTGGTGGATGACCTGCCTCTTCGAGGTCAGCCCCTTGGGGCCGCCGTAGGTGATGAGGACGGCGCCACCGGTGATGGAGCCCAGACCGTCGTGCGCGTACCCGACGGCCAGATCCCGGTAGCCGTCCCCGTTGAAGTCGTCGGTGTGCTTGGCGGGGGCGGCCGACGCGGGCGCGGCGGCCAGCAGCGGCACCGGTCCGGCGGCGAGCGCCACCCCCAGGGCGATCGACGTCGTACGGAGACGGAACCGGCGCGCACGGGCGGGGCGGGAGGGTCTGAGGTACTGGTTCATGAAGGGCTGCTGCTCCTGGGGCTCAGAGCCGTGCCCGGGCGGGGGCAGGGCTGCCGACGACAGACACAAGACCGTCTTCGGGGTCGAAAGGTTGTACGTGCGGCGAGGCCTGGCCCACCCCGTCCGGGCGGCTACACCCCGAAGTCGGAGCGGCAGGCGTCGAGACCCTCCACGGTGACGTCCACCGTGCGGTGCTCCTCCCATCCGGCCCGGTCCAGCCGCAGCCGCTGCAAGGTGGCGGCCTCCCCGCGGATCACCTGGATCTGGAGGCCGTCGGGCCGGTAGCCGAGCCGCCGCGAGACCCCGAGCGAACCGGCGTTGTCCGTCCGGGCGTCGGAGACGGCGTACCGGGCGCCGAGCCCCTCGAAGGCCAGGTGCAGGGCGGCGGCCCGCATCTCCGTGCCGATGCCCCGCCTCTGGTGGGGGAGGCCGAGCCACGACCCCGTCAGCACCTCGCGCCGCACGCCGAACTCCCGGCCCATCACGTCCTGCCGCCCCACGACCTCGCCCTCGTGGAGAACGGCCAGGGAGAGCGTCCAGTCCTGGGCCGTCCACCCGGCGACGGTGCCCAGCACATGCTGGTAGGTCGCCCGGCCGACCTCGTCCGGCTCGCCGTCCGTCCACGGCACGAGGAACGGCATCCGGTCCGGGGCATGCACCCCGCCGGCGGCGACCGACGCCAGCTCGTCGAGCAACTCTCCCTCGGGCAGCCGCAGTTCGAGGCGGGGCGTGCGGATCCGGAGGGCCCGGAGGGGCCAGTGGCGGTGACTCGGGGAAGGGTGGCTCATGCAGGGACTTTGCCGGACGGGAGGCCGGCCTGTCGAACGGAATTCGGGGCGGGGGCCGGCCTGCTGCGGGGCCGCAGCCGCAGCCGCAGCCGCAGCCGGATCCGGAGCCGAGGCCGGGAGCCCGACCCCGGCGTGAACGCCACGCCGGGCAGGCCGAGGAGGGGGAGGCCGCTACCACGTCCGCGTGACGTGTTCGGGACGGGAGTGTTGGTCAGGTCTTCCCATGGCGGCCCGCTACCGGAAAACTGTGCCGGGCACGGTGGTGCCCGCGCCCGGACGGGGGATAGACAACGTTGTCATACGTGCCTGCCCGCCTACCTCC
The DNA here is from genome assembly GCF_050871195.1 of Streptomyces araujoniae. Lineage (NCBI taxonomy): Bacteria > Bacillati > Actinomycetota > Actinomycetes > Kitasatosporales > Streptomycetaceae > Streptomyces > Streptomyces araujoniae. The sequence continues at coordinate 2,521,805 of NZ_CP194070.1, read as the reverse complement.
GCTCTCCCCGGGCCCGGGGCACCACGCCCCACCTCCGCCCTCCGTCCGCCTTCCCGAGAGGACCGCACATGCGGGAACCCGCCGCCACCACCGGACCCCCGAACCCCCGGCGCAGACACGCCAGGTGGCGCTCGGTGGCCGTGGCCGCGCTCACGTCCGGCGCGCTGCTCGCCGGTCCGGCCCCGGCCACGGCGACCGCCACCGCCGGCGCGTCGGCCGTCACGCCCCGCGCCTCCACGATCAGCGCGTACGACGCCGTCGACCCGTTCATCGGCACGGAGCTGGACCCGACGCAGAACAAGGGCAACAGCGCGTACGGCAACACCTGGCCGGGCGCCACGACCCCGTTCGGCATGGTCCAGTCGAGCCCGACGACGTACCGCTCCTCGGACGGTGACCGGAAGGGCGGCTACGAGTACAGCGCGGACAAGCTCCGGGGCTTCGGGATGACCCGGCTCTCCGGCACCGGCTGCGAGGGCCGGTTCAGCGCCTTCGACTTCCCGGTCCTGCCCTACACCGGCAGGCTCGACGGGGGTGCGCTGCCGACCAGCCCCGGCGCGGGGATCGAGCCGTACTACCTGGACTTCGACCACCGCGACGAGACGGCCGCCCCCGGCCACTACACGGTCGGCCTCGGCAACGGAGTCGAGACCGGGCTGACGGCGACCACCCGAACCGCCGTCAACCGGTACGAGTTTCCGGCCCGCAAGGACTCCGCCACGCTGATCCTGGACGTGGCGGGCTCCAACAACCGGGTCTTCGACAGCGAGGTGAAGGTCGAGGGCCGTACGGTCAGCGGCTGGGTCGAGACGGCGTCGGTCTGCGACGAGGGCGGCCGCTACCGGGCCTACTTCTCCTCGACCTTCGACCGCGCCTTCACCTCGTACGGCACCTGGCAGGGCGGCGAGGTCACCCCGGGCGCGGCGAGCGCGCGCGGCGGTGCGGCCCAGCACGGCTCGGGGGCGTACCTCGTCTTCCCGAAGGGCGCGACGGTCACCGCGCGGACCGGGCTGAGCTATGTGAGTGTGGCGAACGCGGCCCGCAACGCGGAGGAGGAGACCGGCGGCCGCACCTTCGACCAGGTGCGGAAGGCGACCGCGCGGACGTGGAAGGACGCCCTGTCCACGGTGAAGGTGACCGGCGGGACCAAGTCGGAGCGGGTGAAGTTCTTCACGGCGCTCTACCACTCCCTCCTCCACCCCAACGTCTCCGACGACGTGAACGGCCAGTACCCGGGCCACGACGGCAAGATCCGCAAGGTGGCGCCCGGCCGGCACCACTACGTGACGTACGCGGGCTGGGACATGTACCGGGGCCAGGCCCAGCTCGTCGCGCTGCTCTTCCCGAAGGTCGGGGACGACATCAACCAGTCGCTGGTGGACCTGGTGAAGCAGACGGGCGCCTGGCCCAACTGGCCGCATCTGAACCAGTCGCAGCAGAAGATGAGCGGCGACTCGCTCCAGGTGGTCCTGTCGTCGATCGACGCGTTCGGCAGTGTGGACTACGACCGCAAGGCGGCGCTGGCGTCGATGCGGAAGACGCAGCAACTGCCCGCCGGCACGACGAAGCGGGCGCACGCGCAGCAGTACTTCAGCGCCGGTTTCATCGACAACGGCAAGGGCGACTCGGCAACGTCGAAGACCCTTGAGTACGCGATCGACGACTTCGCCATCGCCCAACTGGCGGGCAGGCTGGGCGAGAAGGCGACCCACGACCAGTTCATGGTGCGGGCGCAGAACTGGCAGAACCTGCTTGACCCCGAGACGCAGCGCATCCGCCCGCGCGGCCGCAACGGCTTCGACCGCTCCTTCAACCTCGGTGAGCGGGGCAACCAGTTCGAGCAGGCGACGGGATACCAGTACGGCTGGATGGTCCCGCAGAACCTCGGCACGCTGATCGAGAAGCGGGGCGGCGCCGAGCAGGTGACGCGGGACCTCGACGAGCACACCAGGTCCCTGGACGCGGGCGTCTACAACACCACGGGCGCCTACCTCTCCAACCAGCCGAGCTTCTCGATGCCGTACGTCTACAACTGGCTGGGCCGGCCCGACCGTACGTCGGAGGTGCTGCGCCGGGCCACGGACGAGATGTACGACACGACGCCGTCGGGCCTGCCGGGCAACGACGACCTGGGCTCGCTGAGCGCCTGGTACGTGTGGGCGAACCTCGGGATGAACCCGATGGTGTACGGCACGGCGAACCTGGTGCTCAGCTCACCGATGTTCGACCGGATCGTGATCGACAGCGCGGGGAGCGACCGCCGGATCACGGTCAGGGCGGAGGGCGCGGCGGCGGACCGGCCCTATGTGACGGCCCTGAAGGTCAACGGGGCCCAGCGTACGCAGTCCTGGCTGTCCGAGGACTTCGCCCGGGCGGGCGGCGTGCTGACGTACACGATGGGCGCTACCCCGGGTACCTGGGGCACCGGCCCGGCCGATGTACCCCCCTCGTACACCGACGGCTCCGACGCCCGCAACAACACCGGCTCGACGCCGGACGGCCGGGGCGGGCTGGGCTCGCTCGACCTCAGCGACAACTCCCTCTCCCGCGAGAAGCTGGCGGCGGCGGGCGCGGCACCGGGCGCGAAGCTGCCGCTCGGTGACACGGGTGTGACCTTCACCTGGCCGAAGGCGAAGCAGGGACAGCCGGACAACTGGATCCCGCACGGCCAGCGGGTGAACCTGACCGGCGGGAACGGCAGGGGGACCAAGGCGACGGGCATCTCCTTCCTGGGCCTGGCGACGAACGGCCCGTCACAGGGCATGGCGAGGGTCGAGTACGAGGACGGCTCGACGCAGAACGTGGCGGTGCAGTTCACGGACTGGACGCCCGGCACCAACTACCTCTACGGAAACGTCCCGTTGGTGGTCACCGAGGGCCGCAACAAGGTGAACGGCACGTCGGACACGACCCGTACGGTGGTCTTCGGCACGGTCCCGCAGGTGCTGGACGCGAAGAAGCGCGTACGGTCGGTGGTCCTGCCGCAGGGCACGGACCGCGGCATCATGCACATCTTCGACGTGGCCCTGACGGTGAACCCGGACCTGGAGGCGCCGGGCGTGGCCCCGGAGCGCATCGTCCTCACCCCGACGGCGACCCCCGCCACCTCCCAGGCGGTGACGTGGCGGACGGGCAGCGGGACGACGAGCGGCGAGGTGCGGTACCGCGAGGCGGGCTCCGACGCCGCCTGGCGCAAGGCGGAGGCGGTGACGAACGAGGAGCTGCTGAGCAGCGGGGTCCCGACGCGGACGCACTCGGCGGTGATGGAGGGCCTGAAGCCGGGGACGCGGTACGAGTACCGCGTGGGCACGGGCGACAGGCTGAGCGAGCAGCACGCCTTCACCTCGGCCGGCCGCCCGGGCGAGGAGTTCACGTTCCTCTACTTCGGTGACGCCCAGAACGACCTGAAGGCGAAGTGGGCCCCGGTCGTCGACCTGGCCTACCAGCGCTTCCCGAAGGCGGTCGGCAGCGTCAACGCGGGCGACCTGGTGGACTCGGGCGGCAACGCGGGCCAGTGGGACGAGTGGTTCGGCGCGATGAACGGCCGCAGCCAGACGACGAACGTGATCGCGGCGCCGGGCAACCACGAGTACAACGCGGACCTGTTCCTGAAGACGTGGAAGTCGACGTTCGAGTACCCCGCCAACGGCCCGACGCCCGTCCCCGCGAAGGACGAGACCCCGGCGGAACGCCAACGGGCCGCCTATGAGGCCCACATGGCGAAGTCCCTGACGGAGACGGCGTACTACACGGACTACCAGGGAGTCCGCTTCATCACCCTCAACGCGAGCACGCACGACGCCCGCGAGCTGATGACGCCGCCCAACCTCCCTGCCTGCACGGAGGGTTGCCCGGACCCCCAGAAGCTCTGGCTGGACCTCCAGGCCCGCTGGCTGGACCACATCCTGGCGGACAACCCCAACAAGTGGTCGGTGGCCACCTTCCACCAGCCGGTCTTCTCGGCGGCGGTGGGCCGCGACGAGAAGCCCGTCCGGGACGCCTGGCTCCCGGTCTTCCAGCGCAACGACATCGACCTGGTCCTGATGGGCCACGACCACGTCTACGCCCGCGGCTACGTCGACGCGGACGCGACGGACACCCCGGGCGTGACGACGGGCCCGGTCTACGCGGTGGCGATGTCCGGCCCGAAGTACTACGAACTCTCCCCGGCCGACGACAACGTCTGGACCCGCAACGGCGCCACGCAGGTGGCCCGCGCGGCCCACACGTCGACGTTCCAGGGCATCACGGTCACCAAGGACACGATCCGCTACGAGTCCGTGGTGGCGGCCAAGTGGGACGACCGCTCGACGACGGACAAGGCGGTGGGCGAGGTCCTGGACGCGTTCACGATCACGAAGAGCGACGCGGGGGTGAAGTACGTGACGGAGGACGGCGTGAGGGTGCCGGGGGGTCGGTAGGGGACGGTTCCGGGGTCCGTGGCGCCGCCTCCCTGACCGCCCCGGGCCCCGGGCCACCGGCCGGTGGCCCGGGGCTGCCACCCGCCCCGGGCCACCACGCGCTCCGGGGCGTTCAGGAGCCCGTCCCGGCCGGGCCCGGCATCACGTGCGGCCGCGTCCTCGCCCTGGTCACCGAGCGCGCCGACGCGGAACCGGCGGTACCAGCCGCCCTACCGCTCCTGTTCATCCCCCCGCCGGTGATCGAGGTCATGCGTACTCCTCGGTGCAGGGGAGGGACGGGGCGCTGCCCGGGGCGCTACGTGATCGGCCGAGCGGTGGCCCCGCCCCCGACCACCGGGCGCGGTGGAAGATGACCGCCCCTGCCGCCCTGGAGCGTTCCAAGGCGGCAGAGGCGGTCATGTCGGCACAGCAGACAGCAGACAGCGGACAGCAACCAGCAGACAGCAGCAGGCTCAGCCCGGCAGTCCCAGCTCCCGGGCGATCAGCATCCGCTGGACCTCCGACGTGCCCTCGCCGATCTCCAGGATCTTCGAGTCGCGCCACATCCGGGCCACTGGGTACTCGTTCATGAAGCCGTAGCCGCCGTGGATCTGCGTGGCGTCGCGGGCGTTGTCCACCGCGACCGTGGAGGAGTACAGCTTGGCGATCGCCGCCTCCTTCTTGAACGGTTCGCCCGCCACCAGGCGGGAGGCCGCGTCGCGCCAGCCGATGCGGGACATGTGGGCGCGCATCTCCATGTCGGCGATCTTGAACTGGATGGCCTGGTTGGCGCCGATCGGCTTGCCGAAGGCGTGGCGTTCGGCGGCGTACTTCACGGACTCGTCCACGCAGCCCTGCGCCAGGCCCGTGGCGAGGGCGGAGATGGCGATGCGGCCCTCGTCCAGGATGCGCAGGAACTGGGCGTAGCCCCGGCCCTCCTCGCCCAGGAGGTTGGCGGCGGGGACGCGGACGTCGGCGAAGGACAGTTCGCGGGTGTCCGAGGCGTTCCAGCCGACCTTGGAGTAGGGGGCCGCGACCGTGAAGCCGGGGGTGCCGGAGGGGACGATGATCGCGGAGATCTTCGGGCGGCCGTCCTCCTTGCGGCCCGTCACGGCCGTGACCGTGACCAACTCGGTGATGTCCGTGCCCGAGTTGGTGATGAAGCACTTCGATCCGTTGATCACCCACTCGTCCGTCGCCTCGTCCAACACCGCCGTCGTCCGCGTGCCGCCCGCGTCCGAGCCGCCGTCCGGCTCGGTGAGGCCGAAGGCGCCCAGCGCCTCGCCCGCGCACAGCTTCGGCAGCCACCGGCGCTTCTGCTCCTCCGTGCCGAAGAGGTGCAGCGGCATCGCACCCAGGGAGACCCCGGCCTCCAGGGTGATCGCCACCGAGGAGTCGACCCGGGCCAGCTCCTCCAGGGCGATCCCGAGCGCGAGGTAGTCGCCGCCCATGCCGCCGTACTCCTCCGGGAACGGCAGCCCGAACAGGCCCATCCGCCCCATCTCGCGCACGATCTCGTACGGGAATTCATGGCGCTCGTAGAAGTCGCCGATCTTCGGCGCGACCACGTCGTGCGCGAACTCCTCGACCGTGCGGCGCAGTTCCTCGTGCTCGGCGGTCAGCCGGTGGTCCAGGGGCATGGGGTCACTCACTCCTTGTGGGAGAGGAAGAAGGGGGAGGGGTCAGGGCGCGGACCGTGCGGGATGGGCTCGGCCGGCCCAGGTGTTCGGCCAGCCAGGCGCTGGTGGCGGTGAGGGAGGCCAGGTCGACGCCTGTCTCGATGCCCAGGCCGTTCAGCATCCAGACCAGGTCCTCGGTGGCGAGGTTGCCCGTGGCGCTCTTCGCGTACGGGCAGCCGCCCAGGCCGCCCGCCGACGCGTCCACCGTGGTCACCCCGTGCTGGAGCGCCGCCAGGGTGTTCGACAGCGCCTGGCCGTACGTGTCGTGGAAGTGGACGCCGATCGAGGACGTCGGGACGGCGGAATCGTTCAGCGCTGTCAGCAACTCCCTTACGTGGCCCGGCGTCGCCACCCCGATCGTGTCGCCCAGCGACAACTCGTCGCAGCCCAGGTCCATCAGGGCCTTGGCGACCTTCACCACCCGGGCGACCGGCACCGCGCCTTCCCACGGGTCCCCGAAGCACATTGACAGGTACCCGCGCACGTGGACCTGGTCCGCCTTCGCCCGCGCCACCACCGGCTCGAACATCGCCAGCGACTCGTCGACCGTACGGTTCAGATTCCGGGCCGCGAACGTCTCCGTGGCCGAGCCGAACACCGCGATCGACCGGGCCCCGAGCGCCAACGCCCGTTCCAGGCCGCGCTCGTTGGGCACCAGGACCGGGAGGGCGACCTCCCGCGCCTCCGCGATGTCGCCGAGGAGGGGGAACAGCGCCTCCGCGTCCGCCAGTTGGGGAACCCACTTGGGGTGGACGAAGCTCGTCGCCTCGATGGTCGACAGTCCGGCGGCCGCCAGGCGGTGGATGAACTCCGCCTTCACCTCCGTCGGGACCGTCTCCTTCTCGTTCTGGAGGCCGTCCCGGGCGCCCACCTCGTGGATGCGGACCCGGGCGGGGAGGCCGGGAGCCGGGACCTTCATGGGGAGATCCTGAGCGCTCATGACGGGTCCTGCCCCTCGGCCAGCGGGGCCACGACCGCCAGGATCTGGTCCATCGCCACCGTCGCTCCGGCCGTGACGTCCAGCTCCGTCACCGTCCCCGCGTGCGGGGCCGAGATCACGTGCTCCATCTTCATCGCCTCCACCACGAGCAGGCTCTGCCCCGCCTCGACCTCGTCACCGACGGCCACCTTCACCACCGTGACCGTGCCCGGCATCGGGGCCGCCAGCGTGTCCGCCCCGGCCCGGCCCGCCCCGCTGAGCGACGCCTCCACCGGGTCGTGGTCCTGGACGTGCCAGGTGTCGCCGTCCCGGCCGAGCCAGTCGCCGTCACGGTGGAAGTGGTGGGTCACGCCGTCGAGTTCGACCGTGACCCGGATGGGGGTGACGGTCGCGACAGCCGGGGCGCTCTGCGTGACGGGTTCAACTCCCGCTACGCGCAAGGGGAAGAGCAGCGGCGCCCGCACACCCCCCGTACGCCACCCGCTCGGCACCGAGAACGGGTCCGTCCAGCCGCCCGCGTCCGGCCGGGGCGCCAGCGTGTCGAGGCGGGCCGCCGCCGCGGCCGCGTACACCTCGTCCGGGACGCCGTCCGGCACCAGGCCCTCCGCCTCGCGCGCCACCAGCCCGGTGTCCAGGTTGCCGGAGACCACGTCCGGGTGGGCGAGCAGGCGGCGCAGGAAGCCCGCGTTGGTCGGGACGCCCAGGATCACCGTGTCCGCCAGGGCCGCCCGCAGCTTGCGGATGGCGGTCGCCCGGTCGGGGCCGTACGCGATGACCTTCGACAGCATCGGGTCGTACAGGCTGCCCACCGGCACGCCCTCGCTGAGCCCCGAGTCCGTCCGCACCCCGCCGCCCTGCGGCTCGCTCAGCGCCAGCACCGTACCGCCGGAGGGCAGGAAGCCGCGGGAGGGGTCCTCGGCGCAGACCCGCGCCTCGATCGCCCAGCCGGTGAGGGTGATGTCCTCCTGGGCGTACGGGAGTCGCTCGCCGGAGGCCACCCGCAGCTGCCACTCCACCAGGTCCAGGCCGGTGATCAGCTCGGTGACCGGGTGCTCGACCTGGAGGCGGGTGTTCATCTCCATGAAGTAGTACGAGGACGGGTCGCTGCCCGGGACGATGAACTCCACCGTCCCCGCGCCGACGTAGCCGCAGCTCCGCGCCGCCTGGACCGCGGCCTCGCCCATCGCCGCCCGGGTCTCCTCGTCGAGGAGGACCGAAGGGGCTTCCTCGATGATCTTCTGGTGGCGGCGCTGGAGCGAGCACTCGCGCTCGCCCAGGTGCACCACGTTGCCGTGGGCGTCGGCCAGCACCTGGATCTCGATGTGGCGCGGGCGGTCGATCCACCGCTCGACGAGCAGCGTGTCGTCGCCGAAGGAGGCCCGCGCCTCCCGCCGCGCCGCCGCGATCTCCTCGCCCAGCACCGCCGCGTCCCGGACCAGGCGCATGCCCTTGCCGCCGCCGCCCGCCGAGGGCTTGAGGAGCACCGGTGTGCCGATCTCCCTTGCCGCTTCCTCCAGTTGGGTGTCCGTGAGGCCGCTGCCCGAGGAGCCGGGGACCACCGGGACCCCGTACGCCGCGACCGTCTCCTTCGCCCGGATCTTGTCGCCCATGAGCGCGATCGCGGAGGCCGGGGGGCCGATGAAGGTCAGGCCCGCGTCCGTGCAGGCCTGCGCGAACTCGGCGTTCTCCGCGAGGAATCCGTACCCCGGGTGGACCGCCTGCGCGCCCGTGCGGCGGGCCGCCTCCAGGAGCGCCGGCACGTTCAGATAGCTCTCGGCGGCGGGCGGCGGGCCGATCCGGACCGCCGTGTCCGCCTCCCGTACGTGCCGGGCGTCCGCGTCCGCGTCGCTGAAGACCGCGACCGAGCGCACCCCCAGCTCGCGCAGGGTCCGGATCACCCGGACGGCGATCTCGCCGCGGTTGGCGACCAGCACGGTGTCGAACATCGTCGTCATCTGTTCCTCACATCCGGAAGACGCCGAAGCCGGGCCCGGCCGGGTCCTTCTCGGGCAGCGGGGCGTTGGCGCAGGCGGTCAGGGCGAGGCCGAGGACCTGGCGGGTGTCCACGGGGTCGATCACGCCGTCGTCCCAGAGCCGGGCGGTGGCGTAGTACGCGCTGCCCTGGGTCTCGTACTGGGCGCGGATCGGGGCCTTGAACGTCTCCTCGTCCTCGGCGCTCCACCCGTCGCCCAGCTGGTCGCGCTTGACGGTGGCCAGGACCGAGGCCGCCTGCTCGCCGCCCATGACGGAGATCTTGGCGTTGGGCCACATCCACAGGAAGCGGGGGCCGTAGGCCCGGCCGCACATCGAGTAGTTGCCCGCCCCGTACGAACCGCCGACCACGACCGTCAGCTTCGGGACGCGGGTGGTGGCGACCGCCGTGACCATCTTGGCGCCGTGTTTGGCGATGCCGCCGTGCTCGTAGTCCTTGCCGACCATGAAGCCGGAGATGTTCTGGAGGAAGACGAGCGGGATGCCGCGCTGGTCGCACAGCTCGATGAAGTGCGCGCCCTTCTGGGCCGACTCCGCGAACATGATGCCGTTGTTCGCGACGATGCCCACCGGGTGGCCGTGGACGCGGGCGAAGCCGGTGATCAGCGTCTGGCCGTACTCCGCCTTGAACTCCTGGAAGCGGGAGCCGTCCACGACCCGGGCGATCACCTCGCGTACGTCGTAGGGGGTACGGGAGTCGACGGGCACTGCCCCGTACAGCCCCGCCGGGTCCACCTTCGGCTCCTCGGCCGGCTCGACCGGCCAGGGGAGCGGGCCCCGGTCCGGGAGGGTGGCCACGATGTTGCGGACGATGCGGAGGGCGTGCGCGTCGTCCTCCGCGAGGTGGTCGGTGACGCCGGAGATCCGGGAGTGCACCTCGCCGCCGCCCAGCTCCTCCGCCGTGACGACCTCACCGGTCGCGGCCTTCACCAGCGGCGGTCCGCCGAGGAAGATGGTGCCCTGGTTCCGGACGATCACGGCCTCGTCGCTCATCGCCGGGACGTACGCCCCGCCCGCCGTGCAGGAGCCCAGCACCGCCGCGATCTGCGGAATCCCGGCCGCCGACATCCGGGCCTGGTTGTAGAAGATCCGCCCGAAGTGGTCCCGGTCGGGGAACACCTCGTCCTGCATCGGCAGGAAGGCGCCGCCCGAGTCGACCAGGTAGAGGCAGGGGAGACGATTCTCCAGGGCCACTTCCTGGGCGCGGAGGTGCTTCTTCACGGTCATCGGGTAGTACGTGCCGCCCTTGACGGTCGCGTCATTGGCGACGATCACGCACTCCCGGCCCGAGACCCGCCCGATCCCCGCGATGACCCCGGCGGCCGGGGCCTGGTCCCCGTACATCCCGTCGGCCGCCAGCGGGGCCAGCTCCAGGAACGGCGAACCCGGGTCCAGGAGGGTGTCCACCCGGTCCCGGGGCAGCAGCTTGCCGCGCGCCTCGTGGCGGGCCCGGGCCTTCTCACCCCCGCCCAGCCGCGCCGTGGCGAGGCGCCCCGCCAGCTCGTCGGAGAGCGCCTGATGCGCCGCCTCGTTGGCCTGCCAGGCCTCCGAGGCGGGATCGGCCGCGCTCGCCAGGACCGGTGCCTGCTGCATCGTGTCGAGCCCCCTTGCCCGTACCGCGATCATCTGCGCTCCGTTAATGAGCGTTAACGCGTTTCCCTCAGGTTAACGAGCGCTAACGGCCCTGTCTAGAATGAATCCTCATGAGCACCCATGCCGCCGCCCGCGTCGCGGCCCCCACCCGCCGCGAGCAGATCCTGCGGGAGGCCGCGCGCCTCTTCGCCGAGCGCGGCTTCCACGGTGTCGGCGTCGACGAGATAGGCGCGGCGGTCGGGATCAGCGGCCCCGGCCTCTACCGCCACTTCCCCGGCAAGGACGCGATGCTCGCCGAGCTGCTGGTCGGGATCAGTGAGCGGCTCCTCGAAGGCGGCCGTCTGCGGGTGTCGGAGGACGCGGCCCGGGGCGACGGCTCCCCGGAGGCGCTCCTGGACGCGCTCATCGAGGGCCACATCGACTTCGCCCTCGACGACCGCCCCCTCATCACCCTCCACGACCGGGAGCTGGACCGGCTGCGCGACACGGACCGCAAGCGGGTGCGGCGCCTCCAGCGGGAGTACGTGGAGGTCTGGGTCGGCGTCGTCCGCGCCCTCTACCCCGCCCTCGCCGAGAACGAGGCCCGTGTCACCGTGCACGCCGTCTTCGGCCTGCTGAACTCCACCCCGCACCTGGCCCGGCCGGAGACCCGCCCCGAGGCGCGCCCCGGCCGCGAGGCCACCGCCGCGCTGCTGCACCGGCTGGCGCGCGGCGCCTTCGCGGCGGCCGCCGCGGAACCGGCCTGAGCGGGCGACGGCCGGCCTGAGCGGTACATCCCCGGGCTTGAGCGGGACATCCCCGGCCTGAGCGGGAGGCGCCCGGACCAGGGGGGGGAGCCGCCCGGCCCGAGGGGGAGGGGCCGGCCCGAGCGGGTGGCTCCCGGACCGAGTGGCAGGCGCCCCGGCCGAGGGGGAGGCGCCCGGCCCGAGCAGGAGACGCCCGGACCGAGTGGGGGCCGGCCGCCCGCGCACCCGTTCTGAGCAGGAGTTTCACCCGGCGGGCAACCCTTGTCCCGTTCTTCACGTCTGTCCGGTCAGAACCACGAGGGTGACAGAGAGTGAAGAGAGCACGGGGGAGTTCCGCCATGGCCGTCTCGCTGGGCGAAGAGATCATGCTGCTGTCGCTGGACGACACGACCGGCGCGGCGAAGGGGGAGTCGGCGGCCCGCTGGGGCGTGGCGGCCGGGATGCTCCTGGAGCTGGTGATGGCGGGCCGCGTCACGGTGAAGGGCGGCCGCGTCGAGGTCTTCGACCCGACGCCCACCGGTGACCCCCTCCTGGACGGGCGGCTCGACCGGCTGGTCCGCTGGGTCCACGGGGCCTCCAGCAGCCGCAAGGTCGTCGACTGGCTGACCCGGGAGCATGTGAAGGGCTCCCAGGACGTCGTCGACAGCCTCTGCGCCCGCGGTCTGGTGACCGAGGAGCGGCACCGGGCCCTCGGCCTCTTCCCCGTACGCCGCTATCCGGAGGCCGACGGGTCCGTCGAGCGGGAGCTGCGGGCGCGGCTCGCCTCGGTGGTGCTGGACGGGGCGGTGCCGGACGCCCGGACCAGCGCCCTGGTCGCGCTGGTGCACGCCACGGGGATGCACCCGCAGACCTTCCCCGGGCTGCCGAAGAAGCAGGTGGCCCCGCGCATGGCGGAGATCTCGGACGGTCACTGGGCGGGGGTGAGCGTGCGGGAGGCCATCCGCAACCTCCAGGCCGCCATCTCCACGGTGACCGTGGTGACGGTGCTCTCCGTGGTGCCGTGAGCTGCCGCCGGGCATCGGTGCGAACTGCCCCTGAGTAGAAGAGAATTCTAGAAAATCATTCGACTCCGTGCCGTGCGTGGGGGGATACTTCCGGTACGACGGCTCGCGCGGGTCCCCAGTGCAACGGGGGAGGGACCCGCGCGGGGCCGATCCCTCCGCACGGCCTGCCGCGCGCAGCCGAAGGACCGGCGGGACGACCGGACGAAGCCCTGGTCAGAGGCCTCGACCGACGAGGTCCCGGGGAGAGGGGCCTGCGCTAGGCTCGCCGACATGAACGTGACGGCTCCCGAGCGCGACTCCTGATGCATGACTCCTAAGCAGCAGCGCGGCGAGGCCACCGCCGACCGGCTCCTGACCACGGCCCTCCAGGTGCACACCAGTTGCGGCCGCCAGGGCTTCACGGTGAACGCGGTCACGGCGGCCAGCGGGGTCAGCCTGGGGAGCCTCTACCACCACTTCGGCAGCTTCGACGGGCTCGCCGCCCAGCTCTACCTGCGCTGCATGGGGCAGTTGTGCGACGAGGTGTTCGCCGGGCTGCCCCGTACGCGTACGGTACGGGCCGGCGTACGGGTCATCGTCCGGCACTACCTGAGGTTCACCGAGGAGCACCGCGACGTCGCCCTCTTCCTCCACGCCTCGGCGTACTCCGGCCATCTCACCGCCCACGCCCAGGAGATCCGCTCGTTCAAGGAGACCAGGTTCGCGGCGGTCGCCGACTGGCTGCGCCCGCACGTCGAGTCCGGCGCGGTGCTGCCCCTGCCCGACCCGATCCTCGAAGTGCTCGTGATGGGCCCGGTGGAGGAGACCGCCCGCCGCTGGCTCTCCAGCACGTACGACATCGACCTCCGGCAGGCCGCCCGCATCCTCCCGGACCGGATCTGGGCCTCCCTCCGCCCGCTCCCGGACGGTGCGGAGTCCGAGCCGGTCTGACGCGCGGCGGTGAGCGCCGACCCGGTGCGGCCCGGCACGCGCCGGGCGAGGCCGGCCGTACGACCGTGGCCGTGGCCCGCCCGGCACGGGAACGTGCGAGCCGGGTCCACGGCCTCCGACGGCCGCGCTCAGCCCTCCCTGGTCCGTACGGCGACGTGGTCGACCCGCATCGGTCGGCCCGGCTCGGTGGCGGGTCCCGCCGTCGCGCCGTCCGCCAGCGGGAGCGTGCCGCCGATCGCCACGTTGAGGATCAGGAACACCCCGTGGTCCACGGTCTGCCGCCAGGTCCGCCGGTCCATCTGCTCCGCCCGCACCCGGAAGTACCCGCGGTCGTCCAGGTACCAGCGGACCTCGTCCGCGCCGAGGTCGACCTCCACGGCGTACGTGTGGAACTCCGTACGGCAGGACGCGCACGGCTGCGGACCCGAGGTCAGCCCCACGGGCTCCCGGCACGGGCCGCCCTCCAGCACCCCGCAGTGCATCGAACCGAACACGGAGTCACGGCCGTTGACGGACTCCATGATGTCCAGTTCACCGACGCCCGGCCAGCCGGTGTACCCGTCGCGCAGCGAGGCGCCCAGGGTCCAGAACGCGGGCCAGTACCCCGCCGCCCCGGCCCCGGTCACCTCCGGCAGCGCGATCGACGCCTCGATCCGCAGCACCCCGCCGGGCGGTGGCGCGAAGTCGGAGCGCACGGTCGTGATCCGCCCCGAACTCCACTGCTCACCCTTCCTCGTGGGGACGATCTCCAGCACGCCCCGGCCGTCCAGGCGCACGTTCTGCGTGGAGTCGGTCATGGTCGTGATCTCGCCCGTCCCCCACCGCGGGGCCGGGCAGCCGGGATAGCAGGTGCCGAGGTCGTACTGCCAGTGGGCGGGGGAGGGGCGGGTGCCCGCCGGGCCGTCGAAGTCGTCCCGCAGCAGCTCGGTCCAGCCGTCGGGCCCGGGGGCGGGGGCGGCCGGGGGCGTCGTGGTGGCGGGCAGCGCGCCCGCCTCCGTCAGCAGCCGCTCCAGGCGCGGGGTGAGCACGACGGCCGCCGCGTTGGTGAGGTGGGCGTCGTCCCGGTAGAGCAGGATGCGCTCCCGGACCGCCGGGCAGGTCGGGCCGTCCCCCGGGCACAGGACCTGGTTCACACCGATGGTCCGCACGCCCGGCACCGCGCCCGCCGCGATCCGCCGGGCCAGCGGATCGTCCCGGACCGCCTCCGCCCGGTCGAACGCGCAGGCGGCCGCGTCGGCCGGGGCGCCGGAGACGCAGGCCGGGATGTCCGAGCCGGGGACGGGGGTGTCCTCGATGTAGACGATCGGGGCGCCGGTCTCCCGCAGCGGCCTGAGCGTCTTCTCCCAGGCAGTGGCGAGGAGTTCACGGTCGGTGGTGTACCGGTTGAGCGAGGCGATCACGATGAGCCGGGGCTTCGGCCCCGTACGCAGCCGGTCCAGGGCGTCGGCACGCCAGGTGTCGCACTCCCGGTAGGCGCGGCCCAGTTGCGGGCTGGTCACCGCCAGCTCCGGGAGCGGGCAGCCCTGCTTGACCAACTCCTGCAGCGCCCAGCCGCGTCGGGCTGCCAGCGCCAGCATCGGGGAGAACCACTGGCCCGCGTGCGAGTCACCGAGCAGCACGATCCGGTCCGGGCTGTCCACCGCCCCGAACAGGCACTTCGGGCTGCTGGTCACCTCCGGGGCGACCTGGCAGTCCCCGTCCGGCGGGAAGTCCTCGCGGGCCTGCACCGGGTTCGGCACCACCGGGCCGTCCGCCGCCGCGCCCCCGAGCAGCGAGGGGCCCGAAGCGGCCCCCGGCGGCAGCCCCTTGACGTCGACCGGGGTGGCGGGGCCCATCAGGTGCAGTGTCGCGGTGCCCACGACCAGGGCGAGCGCGACCGGCAGCACGATGGCGGAGACGCCCACCGCCAGTCCGCGCCGGGGGAGTTCGGAGACCGTACGGCTGCGGCGCAGCGGCTGCTCGACCCAGCGCATGGTGGCGATGGCGGGGAGGACGGCCGCCAGCGTCCACGCCGTCCGCGCGGGCCAGCCGAGCGTGCCGAGCCGGGCCTCCGCGAGGACGAGCACCGGCCAGTGCCAGAGATAGAGGGTGTAGGAGAGCCGGCCGATGGCCCGGGGCGCCCGTCCCGCGAGCAACCGGCCCACCCCGTAAGCGCCTTGGGCCTCCCGCTCGCCCCGCCCCGGTATCGCGGCGAGGATCACGGCGGCGGTGGCCAGGGTCGGGACGAGCGCCGCCCGGCCGGGGTACGGCGTCGACGCGTCGTACGCCACCACGCACCAGCCGATCGCCACCGCCCCGCCCCAGCCGCACAGCAGCCGCAGTGGACGCGGCCCGCGCAGCAGATGCCAGGGCAGCAGAGCGAGCAGCGCCCCCACCCCGAACTGCCAGACGCGCGAGGGCGTTCCGAGGTACGCGAGCGAGGCCGAGTCCGCCGTCCAGCGCAGCGAGAGGGCGAACGAGCCGAGGACCAGCGCCCCGGTGGCCACCGCCACGACCGCCCGCACGGCCCGCCCCCGCCGCACGGCACGGGTGGTGAGGAGGGCGGCCACCGCGAGCAGCGGGGCCCAGAACAGATAGAACTGCTCCTCCACGGCGAGCGACCAGAAGTGCAGCAGCGGGCTCTGGTCGTGCCCGGCCGCCAGATAGTCGGTCTGCTGGGAGACGAAGCGCCAGTTGGCGACGGAGAGCGCCGCCGCGAGGACGTCGTACTCCAGGTCCGTGCGGCGCAGCGGTACGGTCAGCCAGGCCCCGGCCACCGCGACCGCCGCGAGCACCACGGCGGCCGAGGGCAGCAGCCGCCGGGCCCGGCGGGAGAAGAAGTCGCCGAGCCGGATGCGGCCGGTGGAGACGGCCTCCCGGACCAGCAGCCCGGTGATCAGATAGCCGGAGATGACGAAGAAGACGTCCACGCCGACGAACCCGCCCGCCAGGCCCGGGATTTCGGCGTGGAAGGCGAGGACCGCGAGGACGGCGACCGCGCGCAGCCCCTCGATGTCGGGCCGGAAGGCGGAGCGGTGCGGGCTCGGCCCGGACTCACCGCCCGTGCGTCCGGCGGGCGGTGCGGGCGGCGGCGGGGCGGCGGGGCGCTTTGGGCGGGGGCCGGGAGCGAGGAGGAAGGGCATGGTGGTGAGGCCTTTCGAGGCGGCTCGGGGCGGCGCGGCTCAGCTCGACCAGGGGAGCATCGGGTTGACCCATCCCGAGGCGAGCAGCCCGGTGAGCAGGAGGAGGGCGGAGGCGGCGAGGGTCTCGGGCCAGCGGCGGGGGAGCACCCCGGCGGGGGAGGAGCGGAGCCGGTCGAGCAGACCGCTCGCCCCCGGTCCGGTCCCCGGCCCCGTGCCCGCCACCGCCCCCGTCGGGGCCGCTGCCTTCGCCTCCGCGCCGGTTCCCGCTCCCGGACGCAGCTCGGTCCACAGGTCCCGGATCAGCGGCACATTGATCTGGAGCTGCACCGCCAGGTAGAGCAGCAGCCCCCAGTTGGGCTCCCAGCCGTTACGGGCCACGGCCAGCGCGAGCCCGGCCGCGGCGGCCCCGTTGGAGAGGGCGAGCCAGACCAGCGAGACGCCCACCACCCGGCGGGCCATCGACCCCGAACTCCCCCTGGTCCGCACCCCCGTGGGCACCCACGCGGCGCTGCGGCCCCGCAGGGTGTGCCAGAACGCGGTGGCGGCCGCCACGCTGGTCAGCACGTTGGCCCGGATCACCTCGAGACGCCAGCGGGTCCGGCTGATCCGGGGCAGCAGCACGTGCCAGAGCCAGAGCGGGGCGAGC
The DNA here is from genome assembly GCF_050871195.1 of Streptomyces araujoniae. Lineage (NCBI taxonomy): Bacteria > Bacillati > Actinomycetota > Actinomycetes > Kitasatosporales > Streptomycetaceae > Streptomyces > Streptomyces araujoniae. The sequence goes on along the minus strand of NZ_CP194070.1, from coordinate 2,504,753 downwards.
AGCGGCAGCACGTGCCAGGGCCGGATGTGGTCCGGGTACCAGAACATCATCACCAGCGGCGGCAGGGGCGCGGCGAAGGTGTTCACGGCCGTGGTGAGGTAGCCGACGACACCTTCGTAGAAGCAGAGCCGCATCCGCCAGGGCGCCCGCATCCGCTTCAGGACCGGCGTCCCGAGGAGGTGGAGGTTGCCCATCGCCCACCGGTACTGCTGGTTGACGTAGGAGGTCAGCTCGTCGGGCGAGGTGCCCTTGGCGACCAGGACGGGGACGTACAGGGTGCGGAACCCCTGCTCGTGCAGGGCGAGTCCGGTGTACAGGTCCTCGCTGTGGTCGAGCCGGGCGAAGCCGCCCGCCAGGTCGATCGCGGTGCGCCGGTAGACGGCGTTGGAGCCGCAGCAGATCGCGGCGTCGCTGGCGTCCCGGGACGGCTGGATCCAGCGGAAGAACCACTCCTGGGCCGAGCCGGCGGCGCGCTGGATCCACCCCATCGTCCCGTCGGTGTCGAAGCACTGGGGACTCTGCACGATGCCGACGGCGGGGTCCGCGAGGTACGGGACGAGGTGGCGCAGGAAGTCCGGGCGGGGTGCGAAGTCCGCGTCCAGGATCGCGATGAACTCCGAACTGCTCAGCTTCAGCGCGTGGTTGAGGTTGCCCGCCTTCTTCAGGTGCCCCCGGTCGGGGCGGACGACGTAGGTGTAGCCGTGCCGGGAGGCCAGTTCCGCGACCTCGGGCCGGTCGCCGTCGTCCAGCACCCACACGGTCAGCGCGCCCGGCCAGTCCAGGGCCGCGACCGCGCGGTAGGCGTTGTCGAGCACGGGCAGGGGTTCGCCGCAGGTCGGCAGGTACAGGTCCACGGTGGGCATCTCGGCGGGCTGCCAGGCCCGGACGAGGACCTCGTGCGAGGCCCGGGTCAGCCGCCGCTGGCGGAGGCTGTTGACGGAGGAGAGCGCCAGCGCCACGACGTTGAGGGCGAGGACCGCGAGGAACGCCCAGAGGGCCGGGGTGCGTAAGGCGAAGGCGAACATCGTGGCGGCCGTGAAGACGAAGGCCAGCGAACTGCTCACCAGCACCCAGCGGCGCTGCGGCCCGAAGTACCAGTACAGCTCGTCGTCGGACGGAGGTTGCGGAAGGTGATGCACGGTCATATAGCCCCCCACGGCTGCGTATGTACCCGTTTCAGGTGGCCCACCCTACTGCCAAAGGTATAGACCACTTGCGCGAGACCGAGGCGGTGAACGGGAATGAGACAGCGGATTGGCGTATCTCAATTGGTCCAGACCTCTTGGTGTTCCCATTCGACCCGCCCCGCCGTCCGGCCGGGGAAGGGCCAGGTCACACGTGGGTGAACAGACCCGGAAGACTTTCCGGGAGAGCCCCCGGAGGGGTTACGGGCCCCGGCGGGCGGGGTGGGGCCGGACCCGGGCGGAGGTGTCCGCCGTACGGGACACCGGGCACACCCGGCACCCCGGACGGCACAATGGACGCATGCCGATACCCAGCCGCGCCGCACTCGTCGACCACCTCGTCCGTACGCGTATCGCGGGGGACGTGGCCACGCCTCGCGACAACAACCTCTCCCACTACCGCAAGCTCGCCAACGGCGACCGCCACTACTGGCTGGGCCTGGAGCTGGGCGACCGCTGGACCGACGAGCAGGACGTGCTCGCGGTGATGGCCGAGCGGTGCGGGGTGAACGACGACCCCGCGCACCGGGCGGGCCAGGACACCATCGACCCCGAGCTGACGGTCGACGCCCTGGAGCGGATGGCGGCCCGGCTGCGCAAGGCCGCCGGCGCCCGGGAGCGGGTCCTCTTCGCCACCGGCCACCCCGGCGGCCTGCTGGACGTGCACCGGCGCACGGCGGACGCGCTGCGCCGCGCGGGCTGCGAGATCGTCCGCATCCCGTCGGGGCTGATCGCGGACGAGGGGCTCGTCGTCCAGTTCGCGGACGTCGCGATGCTGGAGCGCGGGGCCACCCTCTGGCACACGCACTCCCCGGCCCCGATGGCGGCCATCCTGGACGCCATGGCCCACCGGGGCCGCCCGCTGCCCGGCCTCGTCGTCGCGGACCACGGCTGGGCGGGGTGCGCGGGGCAGCGCGGGCTGGACGCGATCGGTTACGCGGACTGCAACGACCCGGCCCTCTTCCTCGGCGAGTCGGAGGGCACCCTCCAGGTCACCGTCCCGCTGGACGACCACGTCACCGACCCGCGCTCCTACGAGCCGATGACGGAGTACCTGCTGCACGCGGCGGGGCTGCTGGAGGACGGCGACGCGCCGGTGCGGGAGGAAGCCGAGCCGGCCGCGTAAGGACCGGGAGCCCGCCCTCAGCGCGCGGGGGGCCGCCGCTGTCCGCGCCCCGGCGTCGGGTCCAGATAGACCCGCCGCACCGACGGGAACCGCTCCCTCAGCCGCGCCTCCGCCTCCTCGCAGGCCCACTCGACCTCCGCCGCCGTGGCCATGTCCCGGAAGTCGACCTTCGCGGCGATCAGGATCTCGGCCGGCCCCTGGATGAGCGTGGTCAGCTCCAGTACGTCGACGATCTGCGGGACCGACCGCAGCTCCTCGCGCACCCCCGCCCGCATCGCCGCCGGCAGCGGGCGCCCGATGAGCAGCTGCGCGTTGGACCGGCCGAGCACCCAGGCCACGTACACCAGGAGCAGCCCGATCAGACAGGACGCGATCCCGTCCCAGACCCCGGACCCCGTCAGCTGCCCGCCGAGCAGCCCGCCCGCCGCCAGCAGCAGCCCGATCAGTGCCGCCGAGTCCTCCATGACGACGGCCTTCACCGCGGTGTCGGGGGTGTGGCGCAGATAGTACGAGTCCGGCACCCGCAGCCGGGCCGCCTCGCGCCGCACCTGTCTGACGCCGGTGCGCAGGGAGAACCCCTCCAGCAGGAAGGCGATGCCGAGGACGACGTACGAGGCGAGCGGGTCGCCCAGCTCCTCGCCCGCGACCAGCGTGTGCACCCCGTCGTAGACGGCGAAGACCGCGCCGCCGACGAAGGTGGCGATCGAGGCGAGCATGGCCCAGATGTACCGCTCGGGGCCGTAACCGAGCGGATGGTCCTCGTCGGCCGGCTTCCCGCTCCGCTTGAGCGCGGCGAGGAGCATGACCTCGGTGACGGTGTCCGCGACCGAGTGGGCCGCCTCGGAGAGCATCGCGCTCGATCCGCTGATCAGCCCGGCGACGGCCTTCGCCACGGCGATGCCGAGATTGGCGAGGGCCGCCACGACCACGGTGAGGGTGGACTCCTCACCGTCGGCTGTCCCGTCCGCCCCGGCCGCCTTCGTGTGGCTCATGGTGCGGAGTATGTCCGAAAAGGGGCGTCAGATGGCGCTCATCCCCGGGGCACGCGGACGACACCCTCCTGGATGACCGTGATCGCGAGGCGCCCGTCGGCGGTGTAGATCCGGGCCTGGCCCAGCCCGCGCCCGCCGGAGGCCGACGGCGACTCCTGGTCGTACAGCAGCCACTCGTCCGCCCGGAACGGCCGGTGGAACCACATCGCGTGGTCCAGACTCGCCCCGACCACGTCCCCGACCGCCCAGCCGCCCCGCCCGTGGGCCAGGAGCACCGAGTCCAGCAGGGTCATGTCCGAGACGTACGTGGCCATGCAGACGTGCAGCAGCGGGTCGTCCGCCAGCTTGCCGTTGGTCCGGAACCAGACCTGCGAACGCGGCTCGCGCGCCTCGCCCACGGTCCCGAACGGCGGCTCGTCCGCATACCGCAGATCGACGGCGGCCCGCGCCTCGCTCAGCCGCTCCGCCATCCCCGGGTCCGCGAAGAGGTGCGCGTACCGGGGGAGCATCTCGGCGGCGGTGGGCAGGGTCTCCGGATCGGGCGACGCGGGCATGTCCGCCTGGTGCTCCAGCCCCTCCTCGTAGGTCTGGAAGGAGGCGGAGAGGTGGAAGATGGGCTGCCCGTGCTGGACGGCGACGACCCGGCGGGTGGTGAAGGACTTCCCGTCGCGGATGCGGTCCACGGTGTAGACGATGGGCGCGCCCGGATCGCCCGCCCGCAGGAAGTACGCGTGCAGCGAGTGGGCGCCCCGGTCCGGCGGGACCGTCCGGCCCGCGGCCACCAGCGCCTGGGCCGCGACCTGCCCGCCGAACACCCGGGGCACGACCGCGCTGCGGCTCGTGCCCCGGAAGATGTCCCGCTCGATCCGCTCCAGGTCGAGCAGATCGAGCAGGGAATCGAGTGCTGCGCTCATGGAGAGAACGCCGTCCTTACCGAACCGATTTCCGGAGCGTTCACAGCCCCATCGACTTGGCGATGATCGACTTCATGACCTCGCTGGTGCCGCCGTAGATGCGGTTGACCCGGTTGTCCGCGTACAGGCGGGCGATCGGGTACTCGTTCATGAAGCCGTAGCCGCCGTGCAGCTGGAGGCAGCGGTCGATCACGCGGTGGGCGACCTCGGTGCAGAACAGCTTGGCGGAGGCGGCCTCGGCCGCCGTCAGCTCACCGGCGTCCAGCGCCTCCAGCGCGCGGTCCGCGACGGCCTGGGCCGCGTCCACCTCGGCCTGGCAGGCGGCCAGCTCGAACTTGGTGTTCTGGAAGGAGGCGACGGTCTTGCCGAAGACCGTGCGGTCCTGCACGTACTCCTTGGCGAACCGGACGGCCGCGGCGGCCTGGGCGTACGCGCCGAAGGCGATGCCCCAGCGCTCGGAGGCCAGGTTGGTGCCGAGGTAGCCGAAGCCCTTGTTCTCCTCGCCCATCAGGTCCTCGACCGGGACCTTGACGTCGACGAAGGCCAGCTCGGCGGTGTCGGAGGTGCGCAGACCCAGCTTGTCGAGCTTGCGGCCGACCGAGTACCCCTCGGACTTCGTGTCGACGGCGAAGAGGGAGATGCCGAAGCGGCGGTCGTCCTCGCGCGGGGCGGCGGTACGGGCGCAGACGATGACGCGGTCGGCGTGGACACCACCGGTGATGAAGGTCTTCGCGCCGTTGAGGACGTAGTGCGTGCCGTCCTCGGAGAGCTTGGCGGTGGTCTTCATGCCCGCGACGTCGGAGCCGGTGCCCGGCTCGGTCATCGCGAGGGCCCACATCTCCTCACCGGTCGCGAACTTCGGCAGCCAGCGCTTCTTCTGCTCGTCGGTGGCGAGCATCTTGATGTACGGGAGACCGAGCAGCGTGTGCACGCCGGAGCCGCCGAAGGTGACGCCCGCGCGGGCGGTCTCCTCGTAGATCACGGCCTCGTACTTGTGCGAGTCGATGCCCGCGCCGCCGTACTCCTCGTCGACCTCGATGCCGAAGACGCCCAGCTCGCCCAGCTGGAGGTAGAAGTCGCGCGGCGCCTGGCCGGCGGCGAACCACTCGTCGTAGACCGGCACGACCTCGGCGGCGATGAAGGCGCGGATGGTCTCCCGGAACGCCTCGTGGTCCTCGTTGAATACCGTACGGCGCACGGGGTGCCTCCCTGATCGGCTGGTGTGTCGGTCGCTCGCGCACGCCCACCGGAGATGGCTAAGCGCTTGCTCATTCCCCATCGAAGTTACCGGTCGGTCACGGAGCTGTCCAGGGTGATGCCGAGCACGCGCGAGCGGCACTGTACCGGCTTCCCGGAGGGGTGGCCGGGGAGCGGATCGAGAGGGCGGGGCCGGAGGGGTGGCCGAGGAGCTTCGCCGCCCGGACGCACGGCTTCGCGGACGCGGGCGGGCGGGAGCGCGGGCCGGGAGCGGTGGGGGAGTGGGGGTGCGCGCGTGTGGGGGTGGGCAGGGGACGTGCGCAGGGGTAAGTGCGCGGGGGAGTTGCGCAGGGGTGGGTCTCGGACGAGGGCGGGCTGCGGGCCGGGGGCCGGTCCGGGCCTGTCATGCGGTGTTCGGATACGTGCTGCCCGGGGAAGGGCCGGTGTCGTGCCGGCTGTGGTCGGCCGCTTCTCCGTCACGTCGGCCCGAGGGGGTCGGATCGGCGCCCGTGCGGCCCGCGCGGTGCGGTTCCGGGTCGCCGGGGGCGTAGGAGTGCGTCTCCTTCCCGCCGGGGTCCGGGGCGGGCCGGGCCGGCTGTCCCCGGCTGCCGTCGGGCGGGTCGTCGGCTTCCCGGACCCGCCGCTCCGGCCCGCCCCGCCCGCGTGGACCGAGGCGGCCCTGCTGCCCGGTGCCGGGTGCGGGACCGCCGGCCCGGGCCATCACGAGCGCGGACCGGATGACCTCCACGGCATCGGCGAGCCGGCTCCGGGCGTCCGGGGCTATCCGCGCCAGGACGAGGGCGAGCCGTTCCTCCCGCCGGGCCCGCAGCCGGTCCAGGTGCGCCCGTCCCTGCGGAGTGAGGCGCAGCTCCACCTCGCGCCGACTGGCCGCGCTGGAGGAACGCTGGACGAAGCCGAGCGCTTCGAGCCGGTCGCACAGCCGGCTCACCGACGAGGGCGCCGCGGCGAGCTCCGTACCGAGCTGCCGCAGATTGATGCCCTCGCGGTCCTCCAGCACGTAGAGCACCCGAAGCTGCGGGGCGGACACGGTGACGGGGGACGACCCGTCGGGGATGCGCGTCCAGTAGACCTCCAGCAACTCGATCACCCCGCGCATGGCCCTCGCGACATCGTGAAGCCTCTTGTCAGGGCCGGAGTGCTCTACGCCCATGCTGGGACACCCTTGGTCGAGCTCGGTCGGCTTGCAGGCCCTGAGCGCACCGCGTCGTCCGGCACTGCGGCGGCCACCACCGCGACGGCGCAGCTCAGGGCACATCTTTCTTAGCGTTCACGCTTACGGCGTTCCGAAACCCATCAATTTTTCCGGCCTCAAATGGTCTACACCAAGGTTCGCGCCCCCGGGGCGGGCGGGCGTGTCGAATTCCCGCGAAATGGTTTGAAAAACACATGACTTCGCGGACATGCGCCCGATGACCAGGGGCACGAGGCTGTCAGCGGTTGCTCAGGAAGAGGGCAGCCCGCCGGGATCGCAGGTCAGCCTGCCCGGCATGCGGCGCCCGATCTTTCGGATACCCGGAAATGGGCACGGTGGATGCCGCCTTTTCGGAGGCGTGCGGGCCGCCGGACACAACCTCATCTGTCCGATATTTCTCATGCTTCCCATGTGAACGAAGCGAACGAAGGAGCTTTCCATGAGCGAGAACCTGTGGGGCTACCAGCCGACCGCCGGCCACACCGTCGGCACCGACCTCATCGGCTACAAGGTCGAGGCCACCGACGGCAGCATCGGCAAGGTCGACAAGCACTCCGACGACGTCACGTCCTCGTACCTGGTGGTCGACACCGGCGTATGGATCTTCGGCAAGCACGTCCTGCTCCCGGCGGGCACGGTCAGCCGGATCGACGCGGGCGAGAAGAAGGTCTACATCGACCTCACGAAGGACCAGATCAAGGACGCCCCGGAGTTCGACAAGGACAAGCACATCGGCGACGCGGACTTCCACCGCACGACCGGTGAGTACTACGGCCGCCACCGTCGGGTCTGATCCGACGGCCTGACGCCGAACGGGCGGGGGCGGGACGCGCATCAGCGCGTCCCGCCCCCGCCCGTGTGCGCGTGTACGGGGCGCAGGCCGGTCAGGGGGCCAGGGCCCCGTTCCGTACGGCGGTGACGAAGGCGGACCAGCCGGGGGCGGGGATGAGGAGCGTGGGGCCGTCGGGGATCTTGGAGTCGCGGACGGGGACGGAGGTGGGGTGGTGGTCCTGGACCTCAAGGCAACTGCCCGACTCGCTGCCGCTGTAGGAGGACTTGCGCCAGCCACTGCGGGGCGACGTCGCGTGGGTGGTCTTCCTAGCCATGTCCTCTGTAGCCCTTCGATGTCGCTTTCAGCGCTGCCAGAGACTCCTGCAGAGGCAGTGCGTCGCTCAGGGCCAGAGTGTAGTCGGCCTCGAACGCCTCGACCACGGACGGCGAATCGTGCAGCCTGCCTACCCGCAGCCCTTCGCTGTAGGCGACCGGCGGCTGGTCGTCGAACCACATCGGCGTCAGCATGCCGTCGAGTAGCGGGTGATATCCGAGTCCCAGCGGGATCACATGCGCGCGGATGCGTTCGGACTCGGTCAGAGCCACGATGTGATCGATCTGCTCGGCCATGACTTCGGCTCCGCCGATCGGACGTCGTAGCACCGCTTCGTCAAGCACCGCCCAGACCACGGGGGACGCCTGATTCTTCAGGATCCGTGCACGCTCCAGCCGTGCGACAACTGCCCTGTCACGTTCGGCTTGACTGAGAGAGGGGAACGACCGGCCGAGAACAGCCCGTGCGTACGCCTCGGTCTGGAGAATGCCCGGAACCAGGGAGGGTGCGAATTCACGGATCGCGGTGGCCTGCTGTTCGAAGTGCCGCACCGGTGCGAAGTAGTCCGCGATCGCGTCGCCGTCCGCGCCGGGCCGGAAACTCGTGAGTACATTGCCCGTGCCCAGCGCCAAATCCAGTCGCCGCGCGTCCTCCTCGCTCGGCACGCGGCGCCCGGCCTCGATGTGAGAGATGTGCGACCGAGTCATGAGAGCCAACGTCGCCAACTCCTGCTGGGTCAGGCCCGCCGCTTCACGCTGTGCCTTCAACCATTTGCCATAGGTGTTACTCACAGCCAACTCCCGTGCGACAAGGGCGATATCACTCCGAACCCTCTGGCGAGCCTATCCGCGCTCGTCTCACTCTGTGAGTGGATCGCTACGCAGCGAAGAATTCACCCTCACATGTCACGGAGTTGACTTCTCATGAGCGAAAAGGCGCCGAACGAAGCCCGTCTGCTTCCCTGGACCGGCCTGGGAGGCCGGCCCTGCTACGTCGTCGGCAACGGCACGGGCAAGGTCTCGCGGTCCGCCGACAAGGTAGAGGCCCTCCAGCTCGGGATGGCCCTCGAACTGCTGGACCACGCCGACGACATGCTGGCCGACGCGCAGGCCACCGAGCCCCAGCTCCGCCATGTCGGCGAGGCTCTGGTCCACTCGCTGCGGGACGTGCACCGGGTCGCCCGGAGCCGGGGGCTCAGGCTGGGGATCCCCGACGACTCCGGGGAGGAGCACCCGTCAGGGCAGGGGCTTGTCCGGCTGCTGCCCTGACGGTCCCGGCGGGGGTTCGTGGCCGGCCGGTTCGGTGAGGCGGAGGACGGAGCGGTGCTGCCCGGGGGAGAGGCCCGTGGGGTTCTGGCCGGCCATCCGGTCCCGCTCGTGGCGCTGCCGCTGCTCCTCCGCGTACGACCGCATCGCGCCGCGGGCCTTGGCGTATTCCGCGCAGTGGGAGCAGGGCGGCGAGCGGACCGAGGACGGTCGGTGCGGTCCGGTACAGGCTGTGCCGACCCGGCGCCCCGCCGTAGCCGTAGGGGTGCAGGCCGTGCCGTCCGCCTGGTCCCCCTACTCCCGCCGCAGCGCGAACCACAACTCCGCCCGTACGTCCATGTCGTCCAGGTCCATGCCCAGCAACTCCCCACACCGCCGGATGCGTTGGCGCACGGTGTTGCGATGGACGGCGAGGGCCACCGCCGTGCGGTCCCAACTGCCGTGCAGGGAGAGCCAGCAGCGCAGGGTTTCGGCGAGGGGCGGGGTGAGCGGGGCGAGCAGGGCGCGGGCGTGGGCGGCGGCCTGATCGGGCGGGATCAGGGCGGCCAGGCCGGTGACGGGGGCGTCCACCGCCAGAGGGGTGCGGGTCGCCTCCGCGTGGGCCAGGGCGCGGGCGGCCCGGAGGTCGGCTGCTGCCAGGTCGGAGAGGAGGGTGGGGGAGGACGCGCCCAGGGTCCAGCCGGGGTGCGGGGCAAGGGAGGGGGTCTCACGTACAGAGTTCCCGGGCTCCCGTGCCGCGCCCTGGGACCCACGTACGGCGTTCCCGGACTTCCGTACCGCGCCCTGGGGCTCCCGTACCGCGTCCCCGGGCTCCCGTACCGCACCCTGGGGCTCACGTACAGCCTTCCCGTGCTCCCCTACCGCACCCTGGGACTCCCGTACCGCGCCCCCGGGCTCCCGGACGGCCCCCGGGAGCAACACCCGTACCGCTCCACCCTCCTGACCCGCGTCCACCAACACCGATCCCAGCGACGCCCCCAGCGCCCCGGCCGTGAGCGGGTCCGCCCTCGTGCCGTCCGTGCGGCGGGCGTGCACCACGGTCCAGTGGGTGCCCTCCTCCCGGCGGGCGTGGACCACGGGCCGGGAGGTGTCCCCCTTCTTGGGCCCCGCGCCCGTACCGTCCAGCAGCGGGGCCACCTCGGCGGGCGGGGCGCCGAGCAGCAGCCGGACGAGCGCGGCCGAGCGGTCCGCCGCGTCGGCCCCCTGGTGCGGGGCCGTCAGCAGGGAGAGCAGCACCACCGCGATCCCCGCCACCGTGTGGTCGCCCGGCTCCCGCCGGCCGGTCGCCAGAGCCAGTGCCAGGCCCTCGCCGCCGCCCAGCGCGTACGCCGACAGGTGGGTGCCGCCCGCCGCGTCCGTGTCCGTGGCCGAGGCGGGGGCGCCGGGGCGGTCGCGGGTGACCAGACCGGCCAGCCGTACCAGCGCCGCCGCCGTCTCCGGGGACGGGCCGCGGCCCGCCGCGTGGAGCTCCTCGCCGCTCGCCGTCAGCAGGACCGCCCGGCCGTCCAGGTGGGCGGCGAGCTGGTGGAGGACCGCCGGTACGGGGCCGGGGCGGGCCGCCGCCGTCGCCAGGGCCTGCTGGGCGCGGGTCACCCGGCGCAGCTCCCGGTGGCGGGCCTCGGCCATCAGCCGCCACACCGCCCGGGCGATCGTCGTGAACGGGGTCTCCGGCGGCACCTCCAGCAGCGGCAGGCCGTGCCGGTCGCACGCCTCGACCAGCGCCTCCGGGACGCTCTCGTGCACCGGCCGCACCCCGAACCCCAGCGCCGCCGCCCCCGCCTCCACCAGCCGCGCCACATAGCGGTCCGGGTCCGTGAGCAGCACCCCGGCGCTCAGCAGCAGCTCACCGCCGAGGAGGTACGGATAGGGGTCGGCCATCTCCGAGGTGTGCACCCAGAGCAGATCGGCGTCGGCCGGGCCCGCGATCCGGCGCAGGCCCAGCTCCTCGCGGGCGAGCAGGGCGGCGAGCGGGACGGGGGGTGTGGGCGGGCCCGGGGCGGCCACGGAGGGCGATGGCATGGATGATTCGTCCATTCGGGACGGTGCTGGTGGAGGAAACGTACACTTCTGCCCCGCCCCCGGGCCACCTACCGTTTTCCTCGCACCCGTGTCCGCCCGCACCCCGCACACTGGACACCGTACGAACCCGAAGGAAGGCGCACCCTCCATGAGCAGCAGCACCGCATCGCCGCGCGGCCCCGTCGACTCCTCCCGCGTCCCGCGGTACGCCGGGCCCGCGACGTTCGCCCGGCTGCCCCGGCTCGACGAGGTCGGCCGCACCGACGTCGCCGTCGTCGGCGTGCCCTTCGACAGCGGGGTCTCCTACCGGCCCGGCGCCCGCTTCGGCGGCAACGCCATCCGTGAGGCCTCCCGGCTGCTGCGCCCGTACAACCCGGCCCAGGACGCCTCCCCGTTCGCCCTCGCGCAGGTCGCGGACGCCGGGGACATCGCGGCCAACCCCTTCAACATCAACGAGGCCGTGGAGACCGTCGAGGCCGCCGCCGACGACCTGCTGGACACCGGCGCCCGCCTCATGACCCTCGGCGGCGACCACACCATCGCCCTGCCGCTCCTGCGCTCCGTCGCCAAGAAGCACGGGCCCGTCGCCCTGCTCCACTTCGACGCCCACCTGGACACCTGGGACACCTACTTCGGCGCCGAGTACACCCACGGCACCCCGTTCCGCCGGGCCGTCGAGGAGGGCATCCTCGACACCTCCGCCCTCTCCCACGTCGGCACCCGCGGCCCGCTCTACGGCAAGCAGGACCTCACCGACGACGAGAAGATGGGCTTCGGCATCGTCACCTCCGCCGACGTCATGCGGCGCGGGGTCGACGAGATCGCCGACCAGCTGCGCCAGCGCATCGGGGACCGGCCGCTCTACATCTCCATCGACATCGACGTCCTGGACCCGGCGCACGCCCCCGGCACCGGCACCCCCGAGGCCGGCGGCCTCACCTCCCGCGAGCTGCTGGAGATCCTGCGCGGCCTCTCCTCCTGCCATCTGGTCTCCGCCGACCTGGTCGAGGTGGCGCCCGCGTACGACCACGCCGAGATCACCTCCGTGGCAGCCTCCCACACCGCGTACGAGCTGACGACGATCATGTCCCGCCAGATCGCGGCCTCCAGGAGCCCGAAGAGCGCCGAGGACGCCCGGTGAGCCACGACCACGACGACCGGCCGCAGCTCACCGCCGCCCAGGCCGCCGCCGTACTGACCCCGCCGCCCGGCCGCACCGGCGGCGACCTCGTCGTCGAGTCGCTCCAGGGGCTCGGCGCCACCACCGTCTTCGGCCTGCCCGGTCAGCACGCGCTCGCCATGTTCGACGCGCTGCGCCGCTCGTCGCTGCGGTACGTCGGACTCCGCGTCGAGAACAACGCCGGGTTCGCCGCCGACGCGTACGGCCGGATCACCGGCGAGGTCGCCCCGCTCCTCCTCTCCACCGGGCCCGGTGCGCTCACCTCGCTCGCCGCGCTCCAGGAGGCGGCCGCCGCCTCCGCGCCCGTCCTCGCGATCGCCAGCCAGGTCCCCACGGCGGGGCTCGGCGGCGGACGCCACGGCTATCTCCACGAGCTGCGCGACCAGCAGGCCTCCGTCCGCGACATCGTGAAGTCCGTGCACACCGTGCGGGCCGCCTCGCAGATCCCGTCCGCGATCGCCGCCGCCTGGGAGTCCGCGCTGACCGCCCCGCACGGGCCGGTCTGGGTGGAGATCCCGCAGGACGTGCTGCTGGCGGAGACCACGCTGCCGGTCGTCAGCGCCATGGACGCCACCCCGCGCGAGCTGTACCCGCGCCCGGAGCTGACGATCGCCGCCGCGCACCTGCTCTCCGACGCCGAGCGGCCGGTGATCATCGCGGGCGGCGGAGTCGTGCGCTCCGACGCCTCCGGCAAGCTGCGCGCGCTGGCGGAGCGGATCGACGCCCCCGTCGTCACCACCTTCGGCGGCAAGGGCGCCTTCCCCTGGGAGCACCCGCTCTCGCTGCGCTCCTGGCTGGAGGACCGGCACACCACCGACTTCCTGGAGGACGCGGACGTCCTGCTCGTCGTCGGCTCGGGGCTCGGGGAACTCTCCTCGAACTACCACACCTTCCGCCCGCGCGGCCGCGTCATCCAGATCGAGGCGGACGCCGGGAAGCTGGAGTCCAACCACCCCGCGCTCGGCATCCACTCCGACGCCCGCGAGGCCCTGTCCGACCTGCTGGAGACGGTCGGGCGGCGCGAGGACCCGGGGGCGGCGGAGCGTGTCCGTACGGTGCTGGAGAAGGTACGGGCCCGGATCGACGCCCAGGAACTCACCCTGGAGCAGCAGGTCCTCGCCGCCGTCCGCCAGGCGCTGCCGGACGGGTCACCCAGCTTCTGGGACATGACGATCCTGTCCTACTGGGCCTGGTCCGCCTTCGACGCCCGGCGCCCCAACACCATGCACTCCGCCCAGGGCGCTGGCGGCCTCGGCTACGCCTTCCCGGCCGCCATCGGGGCCGCCGCCGCCGACCCGACGACCCCGGTGCTCGCGGTCTCCGGGGACGGCGGGGCGATGTACTCCCTCGCGGAGCTGGCCACCGCCCGTCAGTACGACGCGCCGCTGACCTGGCTGATCGTGGACGACGGGGGGTACGGCATCCTGCGCGAGTACATGACGGACGCCTACGGCGAGACGACCGGGACCGAGCTGACCCGCCCGGACTTCGTCGCCCTCGCCGAGTCCTTCGGCGTACCGGCCGTCCGTACGACCCCGGAGTCCCTCGCCGCCGACCTCACCAAGGCCCTGGCGACCCCCGGACCGTCCGTCGTCGTGCTTCCGGCGCTGCTGCGGATGTTCGAGCCGACGCATCTGTAGGACGCCGCCGCGTCTGCCGTGCGCCGACGCGTCCGCGGGGCGCGGGGGAAGCCGGCACGCACCGCCTGCCGGCTACCCCTGTGCCACCCGCGGAGCCCGGTCCTCGACTGCCTCCGGCTCCTCCGGGCCCCGTCCCGCCGCCTCCGGTGCGTCACCGTCGAGATCGGTGAACCTCACGCGGGCGCTGCTCCCGAACAGCTCCATCCGGAACACGGCGTCCATGGCGCGGGCCAGCCGCGCCAGCAGCGGCACGGTGGGGACCGTACCGCCGAGTTCCAGCTTCGACACCTGAGGTTGAGTCATTCCGGCCCGGCGGGCCAGCTCAGTCTGGGAGAGCCCGAGCGCGACCCGACGGTTGTACACGGCCTGTCCGAGGTCGAACGCGAGAGAGATCTCCTCGCGGCGCCGCTCCACCTCGGGGCTCTCGGCGATCCCCTGGGCGACCTTCTCGTCGCGGGCGAACTTCCAGCGTGCGTGGCTGACCATTACCGCTTCTCCTTCTTCTCCTCGTCGGCTGTGCGCGTGTACACATCGTGAGCCGGTCGGTGCTCGGTCTCGCAGAGCACCTTGGCGCGCTTGGCACGGGCGACCTCGGCGGTCTCCCGCTGACGGGTCTTGCGGAAGACCGTAAGCAGAACGATGCGGCGGTCCGGAGCGAGCCAGTACGGAATCCGGGTCGCGAGCCCCTGCCTTCCCAGGCTGAACCGCAGCTCGCGCACGCCGTCGCCGAGGTGCCGGGAGTAAGGCTCCCCGAGCGTGGTGGGGCGCTCCCGCAGCAGCTCGGCAACGTGCTCGACCACCAGGAAGTCGTTGTACGGCAGGTTCATCAGCCACAACCGAACCTCGGGTTCGATCTCGATCACATAGGGCGCATTCATACGTCGAAACGTATAGATGCTCCAGTGTATGACCCTGGCCTTCATCGCGCAGCCACCCGGACGAGTGGCCCTGCCCGGACGGTTGTCACGGGCCCCTTTTGTTGCGGAGGGATGAAATCCGCTCCTCGCCGCGTTGGTGCCTTCCGGAAGATCAGGCAGAGCAGCTGGATCAGCGGAACGGGAGGCGACGCGTGGCGGGCGCAGAGGGACAGGGGTGGGGCCGGCGGCTGACCGGGTACGCGTGGCGGTACCGGCGCAACGTCGTGCTCGCCCTCGGCTCCTCGCTCGCCGGGATGGCGGTCATGGCCCTCGTCCCGCTGATCACCAAGGTGATCATCGACGACGTCGTCACCGACCGCTCCCGCTCGCTCCTCCTGTGGACCGGCCTCCTGGTCGGCGCCGCCGTCCTCGTCTACGTCGCCACCTACATCCGCCGCTACTACGGCGGCCGGCTCGCCCTCGACGTCCAGCACGACCTGCGTACGGACATGTACGCGACCATCACCCGGCTCGACGGCAAGCGTCAGGACGAGCTGTCCACCGGGCAGGTCGTCGGCCGGGCCACCAGCGACCTCCAGCTGATCCAGGGGCTGCTGTTCATGCTCCCGATGACCATCGGGAACGTCCTGCTCTTCGTGATCTCCCTGGTGATCATGGCGTGGCTCTCCCTGCCGCTCACCCTCGTCGCCCTCGCCGTCGCCCCCGCCCTCTGGTTCATCGCCCGCCGCTCCAAGGCCCGCCTCTTCCCCGCCACCTGGTACGCCCAGGGCCAGGCCGCCGCCGTCGCCGGAGTCGTCGACGGGGCCGTCTCCGGGGTCCGGGTCGTCAAGGGGTTCGGGCAGGAGGACCAGGAGACCGGGAAGCTCCGCGAGGTCAGCAGGCGGCTCTTCGCCGGGCGGCTGCGCACCATCCGGCTGAACGCCCGCTACACCCCCGCCCTCCAGGCCGTCCCCGCGCTCGGCCAGGTCGCCATGCTCGCCCTCGGCGGCTGGCTGGCCACCCGGGGCGAGATCACCCTCGGCACCTTCGTCGCCTTCTCCACCTACCTCGCCCAGCTCGTCGGCCCGGTCCGGATGCTCGCCATGGTCCTCACCGTCGGCCAGCAGGCCCGCGCCGGTGTGGAACGCGTCCTGGAGCTGATCGACACCGAGCCCTCGATGCGGGACGGTACGAAGGAGCTGCCGGCCGACGCCCCGGCCGGGATCGAGTTCGACGACGTACGGTTCGGCTACGACGACGACCGGCCCGTACTCGACGGGTTCTCGCTCACCGTCGAACCCGGCGAGACCGTCGCCGTCGTCGGCGCCTCCGGCAGCGGCAAGTCCACCGTCTCGCTCCTGCTGCCCCGCTTCTACGACGTCTCCCACGGCGCCGTCCTCATCGGCGGCCACGACGTCCGCGAGCTGACCCAGGCCTCCCTGCGCGCCGCCATCGGACTCGTCCCCGAGGACAGCTTCCTCTTCTCCGACACCGTCCGCGCCAACATCGCCTACGGCCTCCCCGGCGCGACCCGGGAGCAGATCGAACAGGCCGCCCGCGCCGCCCAGGCCCACGGGTTCATCACCGAACTGCCCGACGGCTACGACACCACCGTCGGCGAGCACGGCCTCACCCTCTCCGGCGGCCAGCGCCAGCGCGTCGCCCTCGCCCGCGCCATCCTCACCGACCCCCGGCTCCTCCTCCTGGACGACGCCACCTCCGCCGTCGACGCCCGCGTCGAGCACGAGATCCACGAGGCGCTCAAACAGGTCATGGAGGGCCGCACCACCCTCCTCATCGCCCACCGCCGCTCCACCCTCCAGCTCGCCGACCGCATCGCCGTCCTGGACGGCGGGAAGCTCGCCGCCCTCGGCACCCACGAGGAGCTGGAGCGCACCTCCGCCCTCTACCGCCGCCTCCTCACCGACCCCGACGAACTGGGCGGTACGTCCCCGGGCCACCGGCCCCCGCGCGGGGAGACCGACCCCGACGGCGACCGGGCCCTCCAGCAGGAGCTGGACGCCGAGTTCGACGCCGAGCGCGGGGTCACGCCCCAGCTCTGGATCCGCGAGGAGGAGGAGCGGGACGCCTCGGTCGCCGGGATGCCCGCCACCCCCGAGCTGATCGCCCAGGTCGAGGCGCTGCCGCCCGCCTCGGACACCCCGCAGATCGACGAGGCCCGTGCCGTGCGCCCCGAGGGCTCCTACGGGCTGCGCCGGCTGCTGCGCGGCTTCGGCGGGGCCCTGCTCGTGGCCCTCGGGCTGGTCGCCGTCGACGCCGGGGCGGGCCTGCTGCTGCCGGTCCTCATCCGGTACGGCATCGACGAGGGCGTCAACCGGGTGGCGATGGGCGCGGTCTGGGCCGCCTCCGCGATCGCCCTGGCCACCGTGCTCGTCCAGTGGGTGGCCCAGACCGGCGCGATCCGCGTGACCGGCCGGACCGGCGAGCGGGTCCTCTACTCGCTCCGCCTCAAGATCTTCGCCCAGCTCCAGCGGCTCGGCCTCGACTACTACGAGCGCGAGCTGACCGGCCGGATCATGACCCGGATGACCACGGACGTGGACGCGCTCTCCACGTTCCTCCAGACCGGCCTGGTCACCGCGTTCGTCTCCGTCGTCACCTTCTTCGGCATCATGGTCGCCCTGCTGGTCCTGGACATCCAGCTCGCCCTGGTCGTCTTCGCCACCCTGCCCGTGCTGGTCGTCGGGACCTTCTTCTTCCGCCGCAGCAGCGTCAAGGCGTACGAACTGGCCCGGGAGCGCATCAGCGGGGTCAACGCCGACCTCCAGGAGTCCGTCTCCGGCCTCCGGATCGTCCAGGCCTTCGGCCGGGAGCACGACGGCGCCGCACGGTACGCCGAGCGCAGCGACGGCTACCGCCAGGCCCGGGTCCGCGGCCAGTGGCTGATCTCGGTCTACTTCCCCTTCGTCCAGCTCCTCGCCTCGATCGCCGCCGCGGCCGTCATCATCGTCGGCGCGGGCCGGATCGAGGCCGGGACCCTCACCACCGGCGCCCTGGTCGCCTACCTCCTCTACATCGAGCTGTTCTTCGCCCCCGTCCAGCAGCTCTCCCAGGTCTTCGACGGCTACCAGCAGGCCACCGTCTCCCTCGGCCGCATCCAGGAACTGCTGCGCGAACCCACCTCCACCGCCGACCCGGACGAACCCCTCGACGTGCCCTCCCTGCGCGGTGAGATCGCCTTCGAGGACGTCTCCTTCGCGTACGGTGGCGACGAGGAGGCCCTCACCGGCATCGACCTCCGCATCCCGGCCGGACAGACCGTCGCCTTCGTCGGGGAGACCGGCGCGGGCAAGTCCACCCTGGTCAAGCTGGTCGCCCGGTTCTACGACCCGACCGGCGGGCGCGTCACCGCCGACGGCACCGACCTGCGCCGGCTCGACATGACCGCCTACCGCCACCGCCTCGGCGTCGTCCCGCAGGAGGCGTACCTCTTCCCCGGCACGGTCCGCGACGCCATCGCCTACGGGCTCCCCGACGCCACCGACGCCCGGGTGGAGGCCGCCGCCCGCGCGGTCGGCGCCCACGAGATGATCGCCACCCTGGAGGGCGGCTACCTCCACGAGGTTGCCGAGCGCGGCCGCAACCTCTCCGCCGGGCAGCGCCAGCTCATCGCGCTGGCCCGCGCCGAGCTGGTCGACCCCGACATCCTGCTCCTCGACGAGGCCACCGCCGCCCTGGACCTCGCCACGGAGTCCCTGGTCAACCAGGCCACCGACCGGCTCGCCGGCCGCCGCACCACCCTGGTGGTGGCCCACCGCCTGACCACCGCCGCCCGCGCCGACCGGGTCGTGGTGATGGACCAGGGGCGCGTCGCGGAGGACGGCACGCACGACGAACTGCTGGCCCGGGACGGACGGTACGCCCGGCTGTGGCGCACGTTCATAGGGCAGGACATAGGCGAGGGCGAGACGGCGGACGTCTGAACCGGGGGAGGCCTGAACCGGCCGAGGTCCGAACCGGGCCGTGGCCGGTCCGGTCCGGTGCCGCGACGGGTGACGACCGACGGCCGGCGGGTGTCGGGTGACGACCGACGGGTGGCGGCTGGCGGCCGACACCAGGACCGGCCCCTCACCCGCCCCGTGCAACCCTCCAGGGCTCCGCTGCGTCGTAGGCAGAGACGCACCGGTGCGTACGGATGTCAGGTGGGGGCGGAAGTGTTCGACAGGACGGTCAGATCCGGGCAGCGGCAGCGGGGGCATCGGCGGCGGCAGTCCCGGCCCTGGCCCCGGTCCCGGCCCGGAGGAGTGGCGGCACGCCTGCTCGTCCTGCCGCTGCTGGCCGGACTCGTGCTCCTCCTCGGCACTCCGGCGACCGCCGCCCAGGCCGCCCCGGGCTGCTCCGGCCGCCCCGCGAAGACCGTCGCGTTCGCCACCGGTGAGCTGCGCGTCTACAAGAGCCGCACCCAGGCGTGCGCGGTCGCCGTGGCCAAGGCGCCGGGCAAGAAACGGGCCATGAGCGTCACGCTCCAGCCGCGCGGCGGACGCGTGGTCAAGGACAGCGGCTCGTTCACCACGATGGCCGGTCCGGTGACGGTGGACGCCCTCAACCGCTGCGTACGGGCCACCGGAGCCGTCGCCGGGAAGTCGGCCTCCACCGGCTGGATCCTCTGCTGACCCGCCACCGGTTCGCCCGTACGGGAATCGTGTGAGCGCGCAGGACACACCCAACCGGGTCTGGCGCCCGGCACGTTGACCTCGCTAGGTTCACCGCGACTGTTGTGAATCAAGGGGAGGGTGTATGCGCAAGGCGCTCACAGGGGTTCTCTCGCTCGCGGTGCTCATCGGCACCGTCACGGCGGCGGGAGCCTCGGCCGGTGCGGCCACCGCCGCGGAACCGGACGCGAAGAGCAGCGGCACCGCCGCCGTACGCGGTGGTGACACGAGCGGCAAGGACATCAAGGACCGCATCCTGGCGATCCCGGGAATGAGCCTGATCGAGGAGAAGCCGTACTTCGGCTACCGCTACTTCGTCCTCAACTACACCCAGCCGGTGGACCACCGGCGCCCGTCCAAGGGAACGTTCCAGCAGCGGATCACCGTGCTGCACAAGGACACCGCCCGCCCGACGGTCTTCTCCACCGGCGGCTACCACGTCTCCACCAACCCCAGCCGCAGCGAGCCGACGCAGATCGTCGACGGCAACCAGGTCTCCCTGGAGTACCGCTTCTTCACCCCGTCCCGCCCGGCGCCCGCCGACTGGTCCAAGCTCGACATCTGGCAGGCGGCCACCGACCAGCACCGGGTGTTCACGGCGCTCAAGAAGATCTACCCGCAGAAGTGGCTGGCCACCGGCGGCTCCAAGGGCGGGATGACCGCCACGTACTTCGAGCGGTTCTACCCGAAGGACATGGACGCCGTCGTCGCCTACGTGGCGCCCAACGACGTGGACGACCGCGAGGACTCCGCGTACGACCGGTTCTTCCGGAACGTCGGGACCAAGGAGTGCCGCGACAAGCTCCAGGCGGTGCAGCGCGAGGGGCTGATCCGCCGGGGTCCGCTCCTGAAGAAGTTCAAGGAGCACGCCGCCGCCAACGAGCTCACCTACACCACCCTCGGCTCCTTCGACCGCGCCTACGAGGCCGCCGTCATGGACTACATCTGGGGGTTCTGGCAGTACAGCACCCTCGCCGACTGCACCGAGATCCTGCCCGACGCCAAGAAGGCCACCGACGAGGAGATCTGGGACGCCGTCGACGCGGTCTCCGGGTTCGGCTTCTACTCCGACCAGGAGCTGGAGGCGTACACCCCGTACTACTACCAGGCGGGCACCCAGCTCGGCTCGCCGGACATCAAGCAGCCCTGGCTCGGCAACCTGAGCCGCTACGGCTACCAGCCGCCGCGCAACTTCGTGCCCCGCTCCATCCCCATGAAGTTCGACCGGGGCGCGATGCGGGACGTGGACCGCTGGGTGCGGAACAACGCCCGGCAGATGCTGTACGTGTACGGGGAGAACGACCCCTGGCGCGCGGAGCCCTTCCGCCTCGGGCGCGGAGCCAAGGACAGCTACGTCTACACCGTGCCGGGCGCCAACCACGGGGCCCGGATCTCCGGACTCCCCGACGCCGAGCGGGCGAAGGCCACCGCGGACATCCAGCGCTGGGCGGGCGTCGCCCCGGCGGCCGACCAGGCGGACCCGGCGAAGGCGAAGCCGCTGGCGAAGTTCGACACCCGGCTGGACCAGCTGAACGGTGAGATCGAGCGCGGCGACGAGGTCCTGCGCCCGTAGCCCCCGCGGCCGACGCGACCGGTGCCCGCCGGCTCCTCGGAGACGGCGGGCACCGATGTGTGGCTGAGCGTGGCGGGGTGGTGCGCGGTCAGTACGTCAGTCCGTGCCCCACCGGGTACAGCACCCGCGCCGGGTCGTCCGCCCGCTGGACCGGGACCGGGAGTCTGCCCCGGGGCCGGGTGCGTCCCGCGATCACCCGGGCGGCGGCGCGGAGTTCGACGTCCGTCCAGGAGTAGGAGGCCAGGACCGCGCCGAGCCCGCGACCGGTGAGGTGCGCGGCGTCGTACGGGTTGCGGATCGCGACGGCCACCACCGGGACGCCGGTCGCCACCAGGGCGTCGACCAGGGCGAGTTGGCTGCTGGTCGCGGTGAGGTTGTACGTGGCCACGATCACCGCGTCCTTGTCCCGTGCGGCGGCGACGGCTTCGGCGGTCCGCGCCGGGTTCGGGGCCGTACCGGTGGACAACGCCGTTGCGGAGAAGCCCAGTTCGGAGAAGGCCTCCGTCAGGGTGGTGGTCGGCGGGCCCGTCGTGCCGGACGGGGACGCCGGGTCGGCGCCCACCACCAGCAGCCGCCGGTGGCTGCGGCGGGAGAGCGGGAGCAGGGCGCCGGGGTCGGCGAGCAGGGTCGTCGTCCGCTCCGCGATCCGGTCGGCCTCGGCGCGGTGCGGCCGGCTGCCGACCGTGCGGTCGACGCCCCGGGCGCTGACGAACGGATCGCGGAACAGCCCCAGTCCCGTCTTCAGCCGCAGGATGCGCAGGATCGATTCGTCGATCCGGGCCTCGCTGATCTCGCCGCCCTTGACCGCCTCCAGGACCGCGTTCCATGCGACGGACAGGTCGGGAGGGTTGAGCAGCTGGTCCACGCCAGCCAGCAGCGCCAGGACCGGGACGCGGTCGTCGCCGTACTTCGTCCGCACGCCCTCCATGCCGAGCGAGTCCGTGACGACCACCCCGTCGTACCCCAGCTCCTCGCGGAGGATGCCGGTGAGGATCGGCCGGGAGAGGGTGGCCGGGTCCTCGGACGGGTCGAGCGCCGGGACCACGATGTGGGCGGTCATGACCGAGTCGATACGGGCCCGGACCGCGGCCCGGAACGGCGGCGCGTCCAGCTCCTCCCACTCCTGCCGGGTGTGCTGGATGACGGGCAGCCCGGTGTGGCTGTCGGTGTTGGTGTCGCCGTGGCCGGGGAAGTGCTTGGCGGTGGCCGCGACCCCGGCGCCCTGGTACCCCTTCACCTGCGCCGCGACCAGCTCGGCCACCGACGCGGGGTCGGAGCCGAAGGAGCGCACGCCGATCACGGGGTTGGCCGGGTTGACGTTGACGTCGGCGTCGGGGGCGTAGTTCTGCCTGATGCCGAGCGCGGCCAGCTCGGTGCCCGCGATCCAGGCCGCCCGCCGGGTGTCCGAGCGCGAGCCGCCCGCGCCCAGCGCCATCGCGCCCGGCAGCAGCGTCGCGGGCTCCCCGACCCGGCAGACGATGCCGTGCTCCTGGTCGGTGGAGATGAGGAGCGGGATGCGGTGGCGCCCGGCCAGGGCGGCCCGCTGGATGCCGTTGGAGAGGGCGGCGATCTGGTGCGGGTCGCGGGTGTTGTGGGCCCAGGTGAAGTAGATGATCCCGCCGACGTGGTAGGCGGAGACCAGCTCGGCGGCGGTACGGACCCCGATCTCGCGGAGGTTGGCGTCGATGTCGGCCTGGTCGGGGTCGGTGGCGGAGTGCCCGTACACCCGCATGACGAAGAGCTGGCCGACCTTCTCCTCCAGGCTCATCCCGGCGATGATCCGCCGCAGCCGGCGGTCGGTGGAGGCGTCGTGGCGGCCGGACGCGGGGTGGTGCCCGGAAGCGGCGTGAGCGGAGGCGGGGCCCGCGGAGGCGAGGGCGCCGGTGGCCGCGGCCACCGTGGCGGCGGCGGTGACGGTGAGGAGGGTGCGTCGTGAGGTGCGGTGGGGCACGTGTTAGCTCCTTCCTTGCCTGAAAGAAACTTCCAAGATGATACGGATATAGGGGAAGTAACTTTCGGTCAAGGGGGCGGGGGTGCACCGGGAGCGACACGCGCGCGAAGGAGTGGCCGCCGAGCGGTCCGTGTCAGACGGCCGTGAACGCCAGCACCGTGTTGTGCCCGCCGAAGCCGAGCGAGTGGCTGAGCGCGAGGCGCACGCGCTGCGGCCGGGCGGCCCCGTGGACGAGGTCGATGCCCGCCGTGGCCTCGTCCGGGGCCGTGAACCCGGCGGTGGGCGGTACGGTCCCGCGGACGACGGTCAGCACGGTGAGCGCCGCCTCGATCGCCCCGGCCGCGCCCATGGTGTGCCCGAGGGCCCCTTTGGCCGAGGTGACCGAGGGGGCTTCGGGGGCGGTGCCGTCGCCGCCCGTCCCGTACAACTCGCGGATCGCCGTGGCCTCCACGGCGTCGTTGAGCGCGGTGGAGGTGCCGTGCGCGTTGATGTGGTCGACCTCGCCCGGCGTACGGCCCGCCCCGGCCAGCGCCAGGGCCGTCGCCGCCCGCAGCCCGGCGCCTTCCGGGTGGGGGGCGGTGGCGTGGTGGGCGTCGCCGGTGGCCCCGAAACCGGCCAGGAACGCCAGGGGCCGGGCCGTACGGGCGGTGGCGTGGGCGGTGCGTTCCAGGACGAGCACCCCGCACCCCTCGCCGAGCACGAACCCGTCCCGGTTCCGGTGGAGCGGGCGCGAGGCGCCGCCCGGATCGTGTGCGATGCCGCCGTGGCGGGCGGTACGGATGCGATGATCACGCCCCTGTGCGCCTCGGCCTTCGCCAGGCTGGGCGCGCTGTCGCGGCGGGAGGGGAAGACCTCGACCCCACCACCGGAACAACCAGCATCCGCCGCTCGATCCAGCGCGCCCGCCCCGGGTCTCACACATCTGCCCACCAAGACCCGAGCGCCCGAACGGCGCATCGCCCTCCCGGCCGAATGCCTCCATTCCCTTAGGGCGCACAAGGAACGGCAGGACAAGGAACGCGAGACCGCAGGACTGGTCTGGAGAGATAGCGGCCTCGTCTTCTCCACCCCAACCGGCGCACCTCTCGGCCCGGCCAACCTCACTCGCCGCTTCCGCAGCTTCCTCGACCGCGCCGGACTCCGGCGTATCCGATTCCACGACCTTTGCCACTCGACTGTCACGCTGCTCTTGGTGCAAGGCGTGGACCTCGTCGTGATCAAGGAACTCCTCGGCCACGCCCACATCGGCGTCACCGCCACCGTCTACGCCCACGTCCGACTCCGCCTCCAGCGAGACGCCATCGACTCCCTCGGCCGCGCCCTCGACCACCCCTGACATACGTAGGCAACGGCGGCGGACACCTGGGTGTCCGCCGCCGTTGCCGTCAACTACTGCCGTCAACCCGGCCAGAAGCCCCGTTACGTGAAGCTCTATGCGGCCGAGATTCACTAACGAGAATCAGGACTCGGCCAAGGATCGAGTCCCGGATCGGAGTGCAGACAGTTCAGTGGGCGATTCGCGCAGACCGCCAACTCTAGGGAGTCTTCAAAGGTGGAACCAAGCTCCCAAATCCAGCCCATGCCGGCAGCAACCACCCTCCCCCCAGCTTCGACGAAAACGCTTGAATAACTGAGCCATTCACCGATGGGGAAATAGACCCCACCGAGAACACTCTCCACCTCCGCTGCTAGATCACGCTGCCCTGATCCAGCGGCGATGGGATCGAAATTGTAAGGCTCGTCATTACTGAAGTTCGGGCCAACTCGATCGACCGGCTCGATGGAGAGCCCTCCCACCGCCGCGAGGATTTCCTCTGCCAATGGATGGGACCGGTACCCTTCACTCTCCAGTGGCGCGACCCATTGGCCTGGGTCGACCTTCCTTCCTGCGCTCCATCCGGACGCAACAAGTGCCCCAAGCAGATCCTCGCTGAGCGAGTCAAAGCGAATCAGGGACATCAGTTGATCTCCAGGTCTTCCAGCAGTCGGCCACAACGACCGCAGGGGTGAGCCGGTTCCCCATGCCCATCCGTATTCGATGTCGGCATGGAGTTGTTTCGCGTCCTTACCGTTCGCATCGTTCCACCCCCGATGGCCTCGGGGCCCTCTGCCGCCTGGGCCTGAATGAGACAGTGCACCTCTGCGCATCCTCCATGATGCCCTGTCCGTTCGAGCGCATCCGCCAACGGCCCTTCCGCCTGCTGGCCATGCTTGTTGCGGCCGTAGTACTTCGCTCCTGAAGGAGACGTGTACTCGGAGGCAAACTTCACCCCAGGTTCGTTGCGAACACTGTCGGCATAGTCACCCAGGTTGCAGTTGTGAACGAGTGCTGGCGTGGCCCCCGCCAGCACATAGTACGTGTGGATGTTCGCGACGGTGAGGTTGTGGACGGTGGCGGTCTGGGTCCAGCGCTTGACTGCGGCGATCTGGACGTGGGTGCCGGCGCTCGTGCGGAGCCACTGGCCCGGCTGGAGGTCGGTGGCGTCGATCCATTCACCGAGTTCGGGGACCCAGAAGGGGTGGCCGTCGGTTGCGGTGATCTCGGCGGTCTCTGTGCCGCGGGCGCCGTCGGTGTCGACGGTGATCTTCACCAGGTTCTTGGTGCCGGTGCCCTGGATTTCGGCGGTGATCTTCTCCGCCCGCGTTTCACCGGTTTCCGGGTCGGTGGCCAGTACTTCGTCGCCGATTCTGACGTCTTCGATCGACTTGGTCGTACCGTCGGCGAGGACGACCTCCGTTCCCGGGGTGAAGCTGTTGCCGGTGCCGCACCTCTTCGCTGCCTTCCTCGCGCCCGACGAGAGCGCACCCACCCCGCCGATTACGCTCGCGATCTCCATGACGCCTTCGCCATCGGCGTAGGCCCGGGAGTCAACATCCACCCCCAATTTGCTGACGAGTTTGTCGTACATGGGGGCGGCCGACGGTGTGGGCAGAGGAGAGATCGACGACACATAGAAGTCCAGGGTGGAGATTCCATAGCGCGCCATGCCGGCGATGAGATTCTTGCCCCAGCTGGGGTCGTAGTGGGGGTTCTTCCAACTGGTGACCTTCTTGGCCTTGCCGAAGGCGGGAAACTTACCGAGCCCGTCTGCCCCCCACTGGGCGATGGTCGCTCCCGGGACGTTCTTCTGGTAGTGCCGGGCGACGGTGCTGACGTCCTGGTACTTGGTGGTCTTGCTGGTGATGACCTGGCTGCCGCCGCAGCGGTACAGCGACCCGCACTCGTCACTCTTGAGACCCGTGGGGTCCCAGTTCAGGACCGGATTGTCGTTGCCGTAGTTGTAGCCGTTCATCTGCTGCGGGTCGGCCGGATCAAGGATCGGGTCGACGGAGACGAAGCGGCCGAGGTCGGGGTCGTATTCGCGGGCGCCGAGATGGGTGAGGCCGGTGGAGTCGCTGTCGTCGGTGCCGCCGACGAAGCCCTTGGTGCCGGGCCAGGTGGTCGGGGTCGTGCCTCGGAGGGCGCCGAACGGGAGTGTGCGGCGCTGGGTGAGGGCGAGGTTGGTGGCCTGGACGGCCAGTTCGCCGGTGCCGTGGTGGTCGGCGATGGTGAAGGCGATGGTGCCGTCGTCGTTGCGGATGGCCGTGTGGCCGCCGCCGAGGGGGATGTAGCGGGTCGCCTTGGGCTCGTCGGAACCTGCGGCGAGGGTGATCTCGGTGTGGCCGAGGTAGAGGGTCGTCTCCGTGGGGGTGCGGGCGATGAGCCGGTTGCCGGTCGTGTCGTAGAGGTAGGAGGTGGTCTTGCCGTCCTCGGTGACCGTGGCCAGGTGACCCTCGGCGTCCCAGGTCAGGTCCTGGCCCGGGCGCGTGGTGGTGTTGCCGGTCGCGTCGTAACCGTAGGACTCGGTCCTGCTGCCCGCCGCGTCGGCCGTGGTGAGCGAGGTGAGGGCATGGGGACGCGCCGAGCCGGGTGCGGGGTAGCCGTACTGCCTGGTGACGTCCTTGGCGGCATCCCCTGTGGGGTCGTGCCGGACCTCGGACTTCCGGTTGCCGTTCTCGTAGGTGAAGGACTGCCAGTAGGGAGCCGGGCCGCCGAGCTTGTCGCCCGCCGGAGCCGACGCGCAGGTGGTCACGGGCTGGGCCCAGGCCTCGGTGAGCCGGCCGAGGTGGTCGTAGGCGAAGCACTGGTTGTCGGTGCCGGTACGGGACACGTCCGCGATGGACAGGATGTTGCCTGCCTCGTTGTACCGGTACGTGGCGTGCCGGTCGACCCCGGGCTGGTCCTGCCGGTCGACCCGAGAGGTGGAGAGCCTCTGGGTGCCCCACTCGTAGGTATTCGTGACCTGGGTCTTCTTGGCGCTGTCGGCCAGGCCCATGCTGTGCTGCAGGGGCTTTCCGGTGTAGCTGTAGGAGGTGCTGGACGTCATGCCCGCCCCGGATACCGCGATCGGCCTGAGCGTGTCCTTCTCGTAGGTGTAGCTGAAGGTGTCCCCCGGCAGTGACCCCGCACGGGAGTAGTTGACTCCGCCCTGCAGCCCGGAGGGGAGGTAGGAGCTGTTCGTCTGGTAGGTGCCCTGGAGCTTGCCTTCGACCGCCGGTATGACCACGGAGGCTCTGAACGGGCGGTACAGCTGGTCGTAGGCGTCGACCCTGGTCGTGTACGCCTGGCCGCCCACGTACCGGACGGATTCGGCGAGTTGGCCCTTGGCTCCGGGGAAGGTGTCGTACACCTGCTTGGTGCGGAGCGGTCCGCTGTCCGATCCCTCACGGGCTTCGGTCCGGCGCCCGAGCCCGTCGTAGACGTAGGCGAGCCCCGGAACGCCTGTGCGTGCGTCCTTGCTGAGCGTCAGCTGGCCGCGGTCGTCGTACGTGCTGGTGGTGGTGCCCTTGTCGGGGTCCGTGGCCTTCGTCTGGCGGCCGAGCTGGTCGTACTCGTAGAGCCAGTTGTTGCCCGCCGAGTCGGTGACCTTGCTCAGTTCGCCACGAGGAGTGTGCTCGTAGCGGGTGCTGTCGAACGCCGAGTCCGCTGCGCGGGTGTGGTGCTGGCGCAGCTCGGTGGTATTGCCCCGGGCGTCGGTGAGCGCGGTGGTCGTGGTGCCGCCCACGGGTGGGACGGTCGTGGTCCGGTCGCCGCCGTAGACGGCCCTCGTGATGTCGAGGGCCGTGCCGCCGTCTCCGTTGCCGGCGATCCGGCGGGTCTCGACGGGGCGGTTGAGGCCGTCGTAGGTGGTACGGGTCTGTGTTTCGACGGACAGGGCGTTGTCGGGCTTGAAGAGCGTGGCGGACGGCTTGCCGACCACGTAGTAGGGCGTGAACGTCGTCGCGATCAGGCCACGCTCGTCGTAGAAGCTGTCACCGATGAGGGCGCCGTCCTCAGGTCCGGGGACCTGCGTCTGGCGCTCGCGGAGGAAGCCGTCGTACAGGGTGTACGAGGTCGCCGTCTGGCCGCCCGAGTTGTTCAGCGTCCAGGTGGTCACGGACACCGGCTTGTTCTCGGCGATGGTGTAGCCGAACTCCTGGGTCGGCGTCTGGCTGGTCCGACGGTCGGCCAGCCACACCTTCTTCGTGCGGCCGAGCGCGTCGTATCTGACGTCGGTGACCTTGCCGTTGGTGTCGGTCAGCTTCG
Source organism: Streptomyces araujoniae (assembly GCF_050871195.1). NCBI lineage: Bacteria > Bacillati > Actinomycetota > Actinomycetes > Kitasatosporales > Streptomycetaceae > Streptomyces > Streptomyces araujoniae. The sequence continues at coordinate 2,476,298 of NZ_CP194070.1, read as the reverse complement.
TCGCCAGGTCGCGGCCCGGCAGGACGTCCGTGGTCGAGGTCTGGGCCGTGGTGGCGTCGCCCTTCTTCGCCGGCGGAGTCGTGGTCTTGACCTGCGTGGCGAAACCCGTCGCGGGGAGGTAGGCCACGGTGCCGGTACGGCCGTCGTCCCGCGCGGTGCGTACGGGGGCCGCGCTGCCGGTGACCGTCACATCGGCCGTGAGGTCGGTGGTGGTCAGCTGCCGCCCGTACGTGTCGTAGGTCGCCCCCGACTCCAGGTACGCGGCCTTGGAACCGTCGTGGCTCTTCAGGGTGGCCGTGGCCGTGACGTCACCCTTCACCGGTGCCGCGCCGTAGGCCCCGCCGTCGTAGACGGACCGGGTGTCGCTCAGTACGTCCTTGGCGCGGTTCACGGAAGCGGAGCACGCCTTGGCGACGGTCTCCACGCGGACGGGAAGGGTGATGATGCCGCTGGTGTTGGACGGATAGGTCGTGCGGGTGCACTGGTCGTCGGCCGCCGTGGCGTCGTCGCCGAAGTCGTCGGCCTCGGTCAGACGTCCGGCGACGGTGTCGTACGTGAGGGACGTCGACGTGGTGCGCCATGAGCTGCCGGCGCCCTCGTCGAGGGAGATCCAGTTCTTCCCACTGCTGATGCCGGTGAAGTTGGCCGTGACGGTGCCCCAGTCGCGGACCTTCTTCGCCGTTTCGTGGTACCAGGGCCGCTTGACCGACTTGCTGAGGACCTTCCCGCCGGGCTTGTCGAAGGTGACGGTCTTGTACGCGAAGCCCGCCGCCGCCTCGTGGTCCGTGATCGCGGCCCCCTCGCCCGTGGCGAGGGAGACGGAGACGGACTTGGTCCCGCCGGACGCGTTCTTGCGGTCGCCGTGCATCCCGCGCAGGAAGTAGGAGTCCTCCTGCGTCTTCAGGGCGGCGTCGCCGCCCTGCCCACCGGTCTTGACCCTGACCTGCCCGTAGCCGCGCCACTGGGACCAGGTTTTCTCCTTCTCCTTGGTCAGGCCGTCGTCGTCGGCGTAGTGCCAGGCGGCGTCACCGAGGTACTGGTAGCTGGTCACCTGGTCGGGTGAACCGCCGGTGCGGTCCGTCAGGGTGACGGACGTCGCCACGTACTTGTTGAACCAGTGCACGGTCGCGGGGTCCGTGTCGCTGCCGCCGATGAACTGGGGGAAGCAGCGCGTGGTGTTCGTCTCAGGAGTGGGCAGCGCGTTCCAGTCGCAGGTCGCCGCCGAATAGTTGGCGCTGATCTGCCCACCGGACTCGTCGTCGACCCCGGAGAGCCGTTCCTTGATGAAGGGGGCGAATCCGTCGCCGGTCCTGTCCAGCCGGTTGGCAAGCTGGGTGTACGCGAACGTCGTCTTCGGGAGGGTCACGGCCGGGACGGCGGGCTCGCCGGTGGCCTGCGGGGTGGTGGACTCACCCGTGCGCTGGATGCTCGTCAGGAGCAGCTGGTAGTCGGTGTCCGCCATGCCCCATCGGTGGGCCAGCTTCCAGGCGTCGACCTTGGCGTAGGTGCCGTCGGACTTGAGTACCTGGGTGGTGATGTCCGTCAGCCGCTTGCGCGTCCAGAAGGACGGGGAGAACCGCCCGTTGTCACAGGTGGCCCCGGTCTTGCAGTTGAGGTCCCAGGGGGTGTCGTACCAGTGGAAGGCGTTGGAGTCGATGGTGTCCGCGGCGCAGGTGACACCGGACTGCGGGAGGCAGCGCTCGGCACTGCCGAAGACCACCTGGGAGAGGGGCTTGGTGCTGTAGAGGTCGTTGGACCGCTGTCCGTAGTCGATGCGCTGGAGGGTGCCGCCACGGGTGTACGGGGTGTTGTCCGCGGCCTTGAGGTTGCGGCCGTAGGAGTTGGTCTCCTTGGCGTAGTGGTAGCTCATGGCGTTGCCGTGGGGATCGACCACGTAGTCGACGTTCCACCGCCAGGCCTGCTGGCACCAGGAGTTGGCGAAGGTCGAGCCGTTGCAGTCCTCCCCGGAGTTGTTGCCGAAGACCGGGAGGGTCCAGGTGGAGTCCGTGGTGGGCTTGCCGCTGGTCCAGCCGGGCAGACGGTTGTAGCCGAAGTAGTACTGGGTGCCGTCGGGGGAGGTGAGGCGCCAGTACTCGTTGTCGTTGTCGCCGTTGGCCCGGTCGGCCGACTTCAGCCGGGTGATCCGTGTGCCGTCGTCGCGCTTGAGTTTGAACTCGTCCTTGCTGACGGGGATGAGCTCGCCGCTGGCGCCGTTGAAGGAGATGAACGCGTTGTCGTACGCCCAGCACATGTCACCGGGCTTGCTCCCGTCGGCGTTCTTCACGCCGTCGTCCGCGCAGGGTTTGTAGCGGCGCTCGATGAAGCCGGGCCACAGGTCGAAGCCGTCGCCTACCCAGGACGCCTGGTTGTTCGTCCCGCCGGTGCGGCCGTCGATGGACCCGGAGGAGTACGAGAGCCCGAGGCGGGGCTTCAGGCTGCCGGGCACCTCCGGGACCTCGATGCCGTACGACCAGGTGAAGTCACCGGTGTTGAGGCTCGTGCTCCAGCTGGAGGAGGGGGACAGCGAGGTCGCCTTGTAGTCCCCCCGGTCGCCCGCAGCGGCGGCCGTCGCGGCCAGGACCGTGGCCGTACCGGACCGCAGCGCGACGGCGTCCGCGGTGAGTGTCTGTGCGGCCGTGTCGTTGGTCGCGTCGACCGGGGTGCCCTCGCGGCACTCCTCACGGTCGGGGGTGGTGAGCGCGCAGGAGGGCAGTCGGAACAGCCGCATGCGGGAGGCGTACGCACCCCCGTAGGACTGGGCGAATGCCGAGTAGTCGACCGACAGGGCGACGGGCGCCTCGCCGCCGTTCCCGGCCGTACGGCTCGTGACGTCCGGGGCGTCCGGGGCGTCCGGAGTGTGCGGTGTGAGCGCGAAGAGCAGCCCGTTCACCCCGGCCCGCTTGGCCTGCTTGCTGTCGAGGATCTGTGAGGTGACGTCGGTGGGGGCGGCGGGAAGCGCACGAGCTGAGCGTCGGGTTCCGTTCCCCTCCTTGTCGGAGCCCCGGCTCGCAGCGGTACGGCCGATGCCGATGGGCTGGTCCTTGGGCCGGGCGAAGCGCGTCCTGCCGTCGGCGGTCGCGGACGGCACCGCGATCGTCGCCCGGCCGGGAGGGGGCACCGTCGCCCGCGGGGCAGCGGCGGGGGAGGCGGGTCCCTTGTCCACCGCGCGGGGTTTGACCTCGCTGATCCGCCGGCCTTCGATGGCCTTCTCGGATGCGGGCAGGCCGGGGAGGTCGCCGGCGGCTGCGACGGCCGGGGCCGGGGTGGCCGTGGCCTGCAGCAGGGTCGCCACCATCACGGTGGACACGGCCAACGAGATGCGGCGGGCCAACCGGAGCCGCGTCGGAGGTATACGTCTGGATTTCATGGGGTGAGGTAATCCATCGCTGCCGGGTGCTGTGCCCGACAGCGGGCACAGCAACGAGAGTTGAGGACGGGAAGGCGCAGGGCGGGCCGCCCCGTCGAGGCGGCCCGCCCTCCGGATGTGGCGGTGTCAGCTGCCGTCGGGGACCTCGGTCGGAATATCGACAAACCCTTCGAAGAGGTAGCGGATCTGGCTGTCGTTCAACGCCCCCTGAAAGGTCCAGACATCGTCGATCGACCCGGCGAAGTACTGGTCGGCGACCGTACTCTGGGCCCGTCCGATCCGGAGCGAACCGGTGGCCTTGAAGGTCAGGACGTCCTCGGCCCAGGCGATGAGGTCCTGGCAGCCGTCTTGGTCCGGCTCGCCGTCCCCGTCCGCGTCACTGCAGGCGACCTCCTGGAGCACGCCGTTGACGTAGAGGCGGGCTTCCTTGGCGAAGCCGTCGTAGACCACGGCGATGTGGTTCCAGAGGCGGACGTCCCAGAAGTCGTTGCTGCTCAGCTGCTTGACCGTGGCAGCCGCGTCGTCCCTGTCGGGCAGAGTGAGCTGCCAGCTGCCGGGCCCGTTCGGGTCGGCCGGATCGGGGCGGTAGCGGACCTCGAGCGCGCTGCGCTTCGAGCCGCCCGCACTGAGCACGGTCATGTCGTGTTCGGGCAGAGCCGCTGCCTGGGCCCAGGCCGTCATCGTGAAGCTGGTGCTGGTGTCGACGGGCATCTTCGACGTCTCCGCGTAGCCGCTCGTACCGTTCAGCTGGAGGCCGCCGCTGTCGACCCAGCCCATGCCCAGCTCGGCAGCTCCGCGGAGGGTCAGGTCGTTCTTCTCCACGGACGAGTCCGGTGTGCCCGAGGGCGTTCCCGGCGTCGTCTCCTCGAAGTTCCATCGGCTCTTGACGATGGGGCGCTGCCGGAACATCTGCTGTACCTCCTCGGCCGAGACGGGGCGTTGGAAGAGGCGGACGTCGTCGATCAGGCCGGGGAAGTGGCAGTCGGTGGTTCCGCTGTAGATACCGGCTCCGATGGTCATGGACCGGTCGGCGTGGAAGGGGTTGGTGATCGGGGCGGAGCCGGCTTTCTGGCCGTTGACGTAGAGGGTCAGGGTCTTGGCGACGGTGTCGTGGACGCCGGTCAGGTGGACCCATTCACCGGCCCGTGCCGTCGTGCCGTCCGGCTGCATCGCGCGGATGGGCTGGGCCTGTGCGGTGTCGGTGGCGTACTGGTTGAAGACCCAGCGGTCGAAACCGGCCGAGTAGTACAGCTCGAACCCCGGTTTGTGGGTGCCGGTCTGGGCCGCGATGATCGCGGCCTTGCCGGGCTTGGTGGTGTCCATCTTGGCCCAGGCGCTGACGGTGAAGCTGCGTGAGGTGTTCACGTGCGGGCTGCCTGCCTGGCCGACCCGGGCATATCCGGTGGTGCCGTCGAAGTCGGCGGCCTTTCCGGCGATGCCCGGGACGCCGGTGGTGACCCCGCCGCTGTACTTCGCGGGCAGGACACCGCCATGGCCCCGGATCTCCGTGGCACCCGCTTCCTCGTCCAGCGGGAAGAGGGCCAGGGCGGGGCTGCCGGGGTCGCCGACGGGCTGCTTGGCGTAGAGCTTGGTGATCTCCCCCTGGGCGAGGGTCCGGTCGAAGATCTGGAGCTCGTCCACGGTGCCGGGGAAGAACGACTTCTTCACTCCGCTGTAGGAGCCGGCCCCGATCATCAGACCGCGCCGGGCGTTCCACGTGCTCGGCAACGGCGCCTCGCCGACGAGCTGGCCATTGACGTACAGCCGCAGCTTCTTGGCGGCCTCGTCGTACGAACCGGTCAGGTGGGTCCAGGTGTCCGTGCTGACCCCACCTGGCTGGGCGGCCATCGCCCGGACGAGGTTCGCGTTCGGTGTGTCCGCCTCGTACTGGTTGAACACCCAGCGGTCGTAGGCGGCCGAGTAGTACAGCTCGAAGCTCGTCTTGTGGCTGCCCGGCTGGGCCGCGATGACCGCCGTGCCCTCCGGGATCCTGGACAGCTTGACCCATGTGGAGACCGTGAAGCCCCGGGTCGTGTCGACCACCGAGAGGTCGGAGGAGGCGTAGGCGTCGGTGCCGTCGAGTTCGAGGGCGGTGCCCTTCGTGCCGGGCGCGCCGGTGGTCGCGCCCCCGTTGAGGGTCAGGGTGCGTGGTGGGGTCGTTCCCTGTGCTTCGGTGGCGCCCGCTTCCTCGTCGAGCTGCCAGGTGGCTCGTTCGGGCTGTCCGGCCTTGACCCGGAACTGGTACGTACGGATCTCCGACCCGTTACCGGCCGCGTCGAAGGCCTGGGCGGTGATGAAGTTCAGCCCCGGCTTGGAAGGCAGGAACGGGATGCTCTTGGCCGCGCCGCCCGTGGTGGTCAACTGGCGTGCCGAAGAAGGGTCGTTGTTGATGCCGTACCAGTAGCGCGTCACGTCGCTGGACGACGACTTGAAGGTGAACGTGCCGTACTGGCCCACCCCGTCCAGCCACGGATCGTTCGGATCCTCGGGCTGGGATGCCGGGTACTCCGGCGACGTGATCGTCGGGGCCGCCGGGACGGTCTTGTCGTAGACGAAGTAGCACGACGTCGGATCGCCCGCCCACGACCAGGGCGAGTACTGGGCACCGTCGTACGACCGTACGCGCCAGTCCACCACTCTGTTCTGCGGGATGTTCGTCGGCAGGCTCAGGGTGAAAGCGGAACCCGACTTCTTGTACGAGGTCAGAGCGGGGTTCCACCGAGTGATCAGGCCCTTGCCGTCCCCCGCGTCCCAGGAGGCCTGCACCTGGACCGCGACGTTGTCACCGTCCGGGTCGGTCACCCCGGCGATATTGATCTTGCCCAGGGTGCGTACCCGCGGAGCACTCGCGGGGGGCTTGCACACGCCCCCGTACTCCATCGACAACTGCGACATCTTCACCTGGCCGGGCGGCCGGTTGTACTTCACGCGCAGGAACGCCTTGTCGGAGAACCGCTTCCAGCCCAGCCCGTCCGACTCGCTCTCCGCCTGCAGGCCGAACGTCATCGTGGACCACTTGCCGTTCGCGGCCTCCTGCACCGACGACTTCACATCGAACTCGGCGTCCTTCGCCGCACAGCCCGTATATCCATGGGCGAAAGACCTCGTAGCGAGCCTCTTGATCCAGAAACCGGATGCGTTCTGCGAGTTCCACGTCGTCGAGGACGAGATGCCCTTGGTCCGCCACAGCTCAACGCCCTTGGCCGTGCACGAGGCCGACCAGGTGTTCCGCACCACGAACTCCGCCGACAGGATCGTCTGACCGGCGAACCGGGAGGTGGGGATCTGGTACAGCAACCGCTTCGTGTCGTGAGGCTGGCAGTAGTTCCAGTTGCAGTAGCCCATACCGGCGTCGGGCTGGCCGTTGAACTTCCACTGCGGGGAGGACGCCCAATACTTCGACGCCATCGTCCACGCCGCGGCCTTCGGCGAGTACCACTGCGGATCGATGAAGACGGGGTACGTCGTGTCCTCACCCCGCAGCACCTCCGCGTCCGGGGTCAGCACCAGCTCCTCACCCCCGGCCGGAAGCGCCACCCCCACCGGAGCCAGCTTCCCCGACTCGGTCGGAGCCGCCTCGTCTCCGCTCTCCTGGGCTGCGCCCGCGGCCCCCCGTGCCGCGGGCGCCGACCGGGCGGACACGCCGCCGGGCTTCCCCGCCGCGGTGCCGGCCTTCTCCGCCGGAGTGCTGGAGTCCCACATCATCGGGCGCGGGGCCTCGAACACCGCACCCCTGGCACCCTCGTCGACCGCCTCCAGGCCGCCGCCGGACGTCTCCCGCACCTCCATACCGTCCGCGGCCAGCCTCAGACGCAGCTCCGAGAGCTTCTCGTTCGCCGCCGCCTCCGCGGACTTGACCACCAGCAGCTGCGTGAAACCGTCCTCCTGCGCCTCCATCCGCAGATCCACATCCGGAAGCACATTCCGGTACGTGGCCCGGGGACCATCCGTCTCCGGCACGGGCAGCTTCTCCGGCCAGGACAGCGCCAACTCACGGCCCGCCTTCCGCATCCGTACGAGCGGTGCCTCACCGCCCCCGGAGAACGCCAGATCCACCGTGGCCACCTTCGGCACCACAGAGCCGTCCGCCGCACGGACCAGATCCGTCTCGACGGGCTGCCACACGCCCTTGACCCGGGCCCGGACGGGGCGCAGATACTCCCGCGCCTCCAAGTTGCCCTCGGGCGTGGCGAAGACCTCGCTGCTCTCACCGCGCAACGACGTCACCTCAACCGACTTACCGGTCTGTTTGGCGATGGCCTGCGCGGCATCCGCGCCTCCGCCGGGTCCCCCGGCCTCACTCGGTGCAGAAGCCTGCCGGACGCCCGGCGCGGCGACCGCCTGGGGCGCCAGACCTGCCAGCAGGGCGAGGCCGACACCCCCTGCCACCAGCCCTGATGCTCTTCGGTAACGCCGTCTCCCCGACACAGTCCCCACCCCGTCCACGCATACTGCTCCCCATCGCAAATGAGGAGTCATGCGGGACTCTATGAAGATCCTGTGTGAATGACCAGGGAGTTATGGAGGCGGTAAGCGACCAAAACCGGGCATCCGGTCTGTGAAAAGTGTCACTGGTGGGGGCGTACGGGGCCGCCCCTCTACCCCTTCGGCGCCCCCAGCCGCAGCAGGTGCTCCCGGCCCGCGCTGAGGAGGCCCGGGAGGTCGGCCGCGTCGGGGTGCCAGCGCTTCTCGTACTCCCAGCAGACCCAGGTGTCGGGGTCCAGCGGTTCCAGGCAGGCGGCCAGGGGGAGGGTGCCCGTGCCCAGGGGGAGCGGGGTGAGGTCGGTCGGGGAGGCGACGTCCTTGACCTGTACGTAGCCGAGGTGCGGGGCCAGGATCGCGTGCGTGGCGGCGGGGTCCTCGTCGGCGAGCCAGGTGTGCAGGACGTCCCAGACGGCGCCGACCCTGGGGTGGCCGACCGTGCCGGCGATCCGGGCCACGTCGGCGCCCGCGCGGTGGGAGTCGTGGGTCTCCAGCAGGAGGGTGACGCCCATGTCGGCGGCGGCCGGGGCGGCCGAGCCCAGGCGGCGGGCGGCCGTGGCGTCGGCGTCCGCCGGGTCCTGGTCGCCGCCGCCGGGGAAGACCCTGACATACCGGGCGCCCAGGTCCCGGGCGAGCTTCAGCAGCTCGGCCAGTTCGGCGGAGACGGACTCGTCGTCGCCCTCGGCCGCCACCTGGACGTACCCCGCGACGGTCAGGATCTCCACCCCGGCCGCCTTGAACGCCTCCACCACATCGGCCCGTTCGAGGGAGGAGAGCCCCGGATGTACGGGCTCCTCGGGGTGGGCGCGCAGTTCCACGCCCTGGTACCCGTGCTCGGCGGCGAGCCGGACGACGTCGGGCAGCGGCATGCCCGGCACCCCGAGCGTGGAGAAAGCGAGCTTCACGTGTGCGTCCTTCCGTCGTCGCCGCGCGGGAGCCCGGCGCCCTTCCCCCGGCTCCTGCCCGCCGCCCGGGACGCTATGCGGTGCCCCGCAGCACCTGCTCCAGGCTACCCAGCAGCCGCAGCGCCTCCTCCCGTTCGGTCGCCTCCAGCGGACGCGCCGCCGGAGCCGCGGCCGCAGGTTCCGGGGTGATCACCCGCAGGGCCGCCGCCGCCTGCCGGGCGAACATCGCCAGCAGGTCCAGCTCCCGCACGCTGCTCCTGGCCTGCGGCGACGCGTCCAGCACCTCCAGGACGCCGAGGACCCGGGAGTCGCTGATCAGAGGGGCCGCCATCAGGGAGTCGGGGACGTACTCCGTGGACTCCGCCAGCGAGCGGTCGAACGACGGGTCGTCGGTCAGGTCGTCCACCACCATCGGCTCGCCCGAGGTCGCCACCCAGCCGGCGATCCCCCGCCCGGCCGGGAACCGGCGGCCCACCAGGAACTCCTGGCCCTCACCGGAGACCGCCCGGAAGACCAGCTCGTCCGCCTCCTCGTCGAGCAGCAGCACCGAGCCCGCCGCCGCGCCGAAGATGGCCCGGGCGACATCGACGACCGACTGGAGCAGTTCGTCACGGTGCGCGTCGGAAGCGGAAACAGCGGGGGAAGGGGCGGCGGGGGAGGGGGCGGACAGCGAAAGGGCGGAATCAGATTTCGGCGTCATCGTGGGTGTCTCCTGCCGCTGTTGAAGGACGCGGGGCATGGTCGGCTGTGCTCGGGTCGTGGCGGACGTTGGCCGCCGACAGATAGAGCGCGTTCTTGAGCTGGAAGGCCGTCATCCGCGGGTGCGCCGACAGCAGCCGCGCGCAGAGCCCGGCCACGTACGGCGTGGCGAAGCTGTTCCCGGTGGTGCGGATCGTCCGGCCGCCCAGCCACGGCACGGTCACGTTCTGGCCCGGTCCGAAGAACTCCACCGGCGGGGCCGGGTTGTAGAGGTGGAGATCGGGGTCGTCCTCCTGGTGGCTGCCCACGGAGATCACGGAGGCGAACCGCCACGGGAAGCTCTCCACCGGGGTGTTGTGGGCCGAGGCGACGATCACCGTACGGGCGAAGTAGGCGCTGTCCGCCAGCGAGTGCAGCTCCTGCGCGAACCGGGTCCGGGTGGTCGACAGGCTCAGGTTCACCACGTCGAAGCGCTGCTCGACCGCCCACCGCAGCCCGGCCATCAGGATGTCGCCCGTGCCGGAGAACCGTTCCCCCAGCACCCGTACGCTGTGGATCTCGCACTCCGGCGCGGTCCGGCGGATGATGCCCGCGCACGCGGTGCCGTGGCCGCAGGTGTCGCCGGTCGTCGTCGGCTCGACCGTGATCTCCCCGCTCTCCCCGTCCTTGACGACCACCCAGGACGAGGCCGGTTCGCCGACCAGCGGATGGTCGCGTTCCACGCCCGAGTCCACCACGCAGACGCGTACGCCGCGGCCGGTGGCGGGGGCCGCGGGCTGTCCGCCCGGCGGCCCCGGATCGCCCAGTACGAGGACGTCCTCGGGGCCGCGTCCGCGCAGGCTCCAGGTCAGGCCCAGCCCCGGGGCCGTACGAGCCGCAGTGGCCGCGGGGGCCGCAGGGGCCGCATGAGTGGTCACTGTCGTCGTCTCTCCCGTGGTGCCCATCGGGTCAGCTCCCCTCCCTCGCCGTGATCGTCGTGGCCAGGTCGGCCGTGGTCAGGTCGGCCGTGGTCAGGTCCACCCCGGCCGTGTCCGTCGTGCCTCTGTCAGTCGTGGCCGTGTCCGCCGCGACCGTCCCAGCCGTGGCCGTGTCCGTCGTGGTTCTCGTCCTCGGGCGGTGCAGCGCCGTGCGGAACGCGGTCGCCCGGCGCGCCCCCGGCAGATGGCCCTTGCCCGTGAAGTGGTCCGCCGCGCTCCGGGCCGCCGCCTCCGCCGCCGCCGTGAGCCCCAGCGTGGCGAGCGTGCGGGCCCGGTCCAGTTCGGCGGTGGCCTGTACCAGCGGTGAGTCGGTGAGCAGGGAGGCGCGTACGGCCCGGTCGGCGTGGTGGAGCGCCTCGTCCGGGCGCTCCCGGGCCGCCAGCCGGGCCCGCAGCCCCTCCAGGTCGACGGCGTCCGCCCCGCTCAGCCCCGACGGTTCGGCCACCGTCGCCAGCCACTCCACCGCCCGGTCCTCCGCGCCCGCGTCCAGCTCCAGCCGGGCCGCGTCCAGCGCGACGGCCGTCCGCATGCCCGCCGCCCCGATCCGCCGGGCCGCCGCGTCCGCCCGGGCCAGCAGCTCCAGGGCCTCCGCACCCCGGCCCAGCACCGCCTCCACGGTCGCCCGGAACACCGGGAGGAACACCTCGGACTCCGCGAACCCCAGCTTCCCGGCCAGCCGTTCCGCCTCGGCCAGGCACGCGTACGCCTCGTCGGACCGTTCCTGGAGCCCGTACAGCACGGCCAGCGGGCAGTTGAGCGTCACCCGCACCGTGGGACGGCCCGCGCCGTGGGCCGTCAGCAGGGTGCGGCAGCGCTCCACCGCCTCCGGCACCGGGACGGGACCGCGCCAGAGGGAGATCCCGATCGCGCCCAGCGCCCCGGCCCGCTCCGGCTCCGCCCCGGCCGCCACCGCGTGCTCCAGCGCCCGAGCGTGGTCGCGCTCCGCCTCCTCGTGGCGGCCCGACTGCTGGAGTCGCTGCGCGAGGCGGAGGTGGGCCCGCGCCCGGCCGACCGCGTCCCCGGCGGCCTCGAAGACCGGCAGCACCGCGCGGGCCGTGGCGGCGGGACCGGGGGGCGCCGTCGGGTCCAGCACCGCCAGCGCCAGCCGGGCGTGCGCCGACTCCACCGGGGCGGTGGTCAAGTCCCTTACCTTACGCAGCAGTTCAGCGCCCTCCTCGGTCCGGCCGAGCGCCACCCGTACCTCACCGAGCCCCAGCACCGCCCGCGCCGCGTCCGGCCGCAGCTCCACCGCCCGCTCCAGCAGCCCGTGCGCCCAGTGCAGGTCGGACCGGGCGGCGGCCTGCGCACCGGCCCGGCCCAGCGCGGCGGCGGCGCGGTCCCGCAGCTCCTGGGCCCGGTCGTCCAGCAGCCCCAGCTCGGCGCGGTAGCGGTAGGCGCGCTCCAGATGGCCCCCGACCGCGCCGTCCCCGGTCCGGGCCACGCTCGGCAGATCGGCCGCCCACGCGTGGCGCTCCGCCTTGGCCCGCTTGGAGAGCGAGGAGTAGGCGACCTCGTGCACCAGTCCGCTGCTGAACCGGTACGCCGACGGGTCCCCGTCCCCGGACGGCCGCGCGGGCTCCACCAGCCGCCGCCGGGCCAGCTCCGCCAGGGCCTCGTCGACGCGGTGCCGGTCCTGGGGGGTGGCGGCGGGGCCGTCGCCGCCGTCGGCCGCCGCACCGGGCCCGTCGACCGTCCCCCCGGGGCCGTCGGCAGCCGCACGGGCCCGGTCCGGTGTCCGTGCCGACTGCTCCGTCCGTACCGTCTGCTCCAGGCGGACCAGCTCCGCCGCCGCGAACTCCCGGCCGATCACCGCCGCCAGGTCCACCACCCCGCGCTCGGGCCGGGCGAGCGCGCCGATCCGGGCACCCAACAGGGCCTGGAGCGTGGGCGGTAGCTCGCGGTCGGGCTCGGACGGGGTGGCGGCCGTGCCCGGGTCGCCGTCCGGGAGCTGTTCGCCGACCAGGAGCTGTTCCAGGTAGAGCGGGTTGCCCTCGGCGCGGGCGAGGAGACGCTCGTCGGCCGGGGCGGCCCTGCCGTCCAGCCGGGCCAGTCCGGCGGCCAGTCGGGCCGCTTCCTCGCGGGGGAGGCCGGAGAGGTGGAGGTGCGCCCGGCCCTCGGGCATGCCGTCCGGGCGGCCCGCGCAGATCACCAGGGTGCGGGCGGGTCCGGTGTCGCCCGCCAGCCGCTCCACCGTCCGCACGAGCAGGGGCGCCGCCGCATGCCAGTCGTCGAGGACCAGGACCGCGGGCCGGGTGCGGGCCGCCCGCTTCAGGACCGCGGTCAGCGCCGCGCACATGTCCTCGAAGGGGGCGTTGGGCGTGCCGTCGCGCAGGAGCCCCCCGGAGAGCAGGGCCATCGCGTCGGCCGTCGCCTCGTCGTCGGGTGCGTCGGCGTCCTGGGGCGAGCCCGTATGCGGGTGGGTCTCCGTATGCGGGTGGGTGCCTGTGGGTGGGGCGGCGTCCCTGTGCGGATGGATGCCCGTGAGCGCGTCGGCGTCCCTGTGAGGGTGGGCGCCCCTCTGCGGATGGGCGTCCCCGTGCGGGTCGGCCGGGTCGTCGGTCTGGGAGAGCAGGGAGCGTACGGCGTCGGCCAGGGGAGCCAGCGTGCCGTGGTCCCCGTAGGTGCGGCAGCGGCCCGCCCCGTGACGGAACGCGCCCTCCCCGCCGTGGTGCGTCAGCCACTCCCGTACGAGCCGGGTCTTGCCGATGCCCGCCTCGCCGGTCACCCGCAGCAGACCGGGGCGGCCGTTCCGTACGGTCTCCGCCAAGGCCTGGTCCAGCGTGGTGAGTTCGGTGGTACGGCCCACGAAGGGCGCGTCGAAGCGGCGCAGCAGCTCGGGGTCGTCGGCGCCCAGCGCGAGCAGCCGGTACGCCTCCACGCTCTCCCGCTTCCCCTTGAGCCGGAGCGGGCCGGTGGGTACGGCCTTCACCGTGGGCCCGGCGGCGAGCAGGGTCTGCGGGCCGATCAGGATCTCGCCGGGGCCCGCGTTCTGCTCCAGGCGCGCGGCGATGTTGACGACCTCGCCGGAGACCAGCGCCTGCCGGGCCGTGGCGTCCGAACCCGCCACCACCTGACCGGTGTTGACGCCGACGCGGGTGGTCAGCCGGATGCCGAGCGAGGCGTCCAGCTCCTCGTTCAGGGCGTCCAGCGCCCGGCGCATCCCGAGCGCCGCCGCCAGCGCGCGCCGGGCGTCGTCCTCGCGGACCACCGGCACCCCGAACACCGCCATCACCGCGTCCCCGATGAACTTCTCCGGGGTGCCGCCGCGCGCCACGATCTGGGCGCTCATCGCCTCGAAGTACCGCAGGGTCACCGTGCGCAGGGTCTCCGGGTCCAGCACCCCCGACAGCGCCGTCGACCCGACGAGATCGCAGAACAGCACGGTCACCGGTTTGCGTTCGTCCTCCGGGGGAGGCGCGACGGGGGCGGGCGGAGCCGCCGCTGCCGGACCGGCGCACGGTGTCCCGCAGGACGAGCAGAACCGGGCCGTGGCGGGAAGGTCCTGTCGGCACGAGGGGCAGATCATGGCGGGTCCTCAAGGGGTCGTGGTCCACGTCGTCGGTCAACTCGGGCCGGTCCAGGCCGGATCCGGTGCCAGTTCCGGGGCCGGGGTCAGGTCCGGGGTCAGGGTCAGGGTCAGGTCCGGGGTCAGGGGCGGCTCCGGGGCCGGGATCAGGTCCCGGTGGGTCTGGCTCCGGCGCTGGCTCCGGCTTCGGTTCCGGCTTCGGGTCCGGGGCCGGAGTGGTGCGGCCGGCCGTCGTGGCCGGCCGCACCGGCCCCGCCGCGCCGGACCCCCGTCCTGGCGCGGACACCCGGGGGCCGCGGCGGTGCGCTCAGAACAGGGCGCCGCCCGCGATCTCGCCGTGGGCCTGGACCTCGGGGCCCACCGCGTCCAGCCGGCTCTTGACGTCGAGCAGCAGGGTCAGCTCCTCCGTCGTCAACTCGCCCAGTACCAGGCGCTGTTCGTCGGTGAGCAGGTCCACCGGGAAGCCCGCCGCGTGCAGCGTCGCCTCCAAAGGGGACGTATCCGGGGACGACGTGACCAGGGGGTGCGTGGTCAGGGGGGACGTGTCCAGGGAGGGCGTGTCCAGGGGGGACGTGCCCGAGGGAGGTGTCCCCAAGGACGGCATGTCCGGGGAGGGTTCGGGGGTGGGTGGTGGTTGTCCGGTCATCGGGTGACTCCCGTCGGTGGGGTGGGTCCGGCTCCCCGCAGCGACGGCGCCGGTGCGGAGCGCCCGAGCCGGACGAACAGCCGGGTGAGCGCGTCGAAGGAGTGCAGGGCGCTGACCGCGACGGCCGCCTCCTGGCCCCGGGCCAGCGGCAGCCGGTCCAGCAGCGCGTACAGCTCGTCCAGATGCCCGGTGTCGAGCGCCGCGTGTTCCCGTACGGTCCGCAGGGCGGCGGCGGGCAGCCCGGTCAGTCCGCCGATGCGCTCGGTCAGCCCGGGCGCGGGCGCGTACCCCTCCAGCACCGCGATATAGCCGAGCAGGGCCACGGGGTGGTGGTGCTCGATCCAGTAGTACTGGGGGCCGACCAGGGCGGCCACATCCGGCGGCGGCAGCGGCCCGAGCGCGTCCTCGGGGGCCGCGCCCGCCGCGCGCAGATCCTCCAGCAGCCAGGCGTCGTGCTCCGCCTCCTCCTGGATGTGCTCGGCCAGATACGCGGTCAGCGGCCCGGAGAGCGGATCGCCGGGCCGGTCCGCCATGCGGCGCAGGGCCAGCTCCATCAGCGGGACCGAGGCGCGGATCACGGCGTGCATGGTGCACAGATAGGTCCGGTAGCGCTCCAACAGCCCCTCGGGGCGCCACATATGGCTGGTCGCTCCCCGGAACTCCGGTTCGAGGAGGAGGAGTTTGGTGCGCAGGCGCGCCGAGACGTCCATGGCCGCGGTGGTCACCGCATGCTCCCGGCCCCGGTGCGGGCCCCGTTCCCGGCTCCGGTGCGGGCCGCCGCCCCGGCGCGAGCCTGGGCTCCGGCTCCGGCTCCGGCTCCGGGCCCGGCACCGGCCTCGGTCCCGGTACGGGCTTCGGCTCCGACCTCGGTACCGGTACGGGCTCCAGCCCCGGCCCCGGCTCCGGTACGGGCCTCGGCTCCGGTACGGGCCCGGGCTCCGGCCTCGGCTCCGGTGCGGGCCCCGGTTCCGGCCCCGGCCACGTTCCCGGTGCCTGCCGCGTCGGCCGCCGCCGCGTCGGCCCCCGCCGCCCCGACCCCCGCGCCCACCAGCCGCGCGTACGCCGAGCAGCCGTGCCGCCGGACGACCCCCTCGGGCCCGCCCAGCGCACCGCGCCGGGCCGCCGCCAGGTCGAGCAGCGCGCCCGCCGGGCCGGAGGCCACCGCGCGGGCGCCGGCCGCCACCGCCTCGTTCCCGCCGAGCGCGCGGCATCCGTCGCAGTAGGAGCCGGGATGGGGGGCGGCGCCGGAGCGGGCGGCCAGATGGGTCGGGCCGACCGTACGGATCATCCGCAACACCGGTGATTCCAGGGCCCGTCGTCGTACGGCCGCCCAGTCGTCGGAGCCGATGTGGCCGAGGTCCAGATGGGCCGGGGCGGGGCGCCGGTCCACCGTGTCCTGGTTGCAGCAGGCCAGCACCGTACCGTCGAAGGCGACCACCGGCCAGGCGGCCATCGAGCAGGGCGCCGCCGCCGACGGGTCCGGTCCGGTGCGCGCGGGGCGGGCCCAGGAGGCGGCCCGGCCGAACGGCCGCACCTCGTTGACCAGGGACGGCACCCGGCCGCCGAACTCCTTGTCGATGGCCCGGGTGATGTCGGCCAGATACGGGTCGTCCGCACCCGTCCCCGTGAGGTGGAAGCTCACGCTCACTCCCGACTCGCGGATGTGGTGCAGGGCCCGGAACACATCCGCGCGCGCCACCTCCCGCTCGTGGTACACGTCCAGGCTCGCGGAGAAGTGGTCGACCTGGGCGATCGCGCGCAGGATCGCGGGCGGGATCCGCTGGGAGCGGGCGAAGAACATCCCGCTCAGCACCGCCGTACGCGATCCGGCGCGGCGGGCCAGGAAGCTCAGCTCGCCCGCGAGCGTGGGCAGGAGCAGCGGCTCGCCGCCCGTCAGCATGACGACGTCCGGCCGGTTCTCGGTGGTGAACGAGCCGACGAATCGCAGCAGTTGGGCGGCGTTCGGCTCTTCCCGCACGGTCAGGTCCGACCCGGTGGAGCAGTGCCGGCAGCGCAGGGGGCAGCGGCGGGTGAGGCCGAGGAGCAGACCGGCGGCCGGGAAGGGCCGCAGTCCGACGAGTTCGGCGAGTTCCATACGGGCCGCCTCCTTCGGGGCCGGGGGCGCGGCGGGCGCACGCCCAGGCTGGGGCGGACCGGTTCGCGGGCGGTCGGCCGACGCTTCAGGGTCGGTATGGGCGCAGGTCAGCGCGGTCCGGGGGAGGGGCGGACGGTCGGCCGGGGCGCCCTCCGGCCACTTCGCGCTGGCCTTATACCGGCCCCATACCGGCGTCGAAGCGTCTGTCAGGCGGCCGTTCCTAATGTTCTCGGCACCGGCAGGCACCGGACCGCGGCAGACGCCACGGACACCGGACCGGCCCACCCCGAGTGGACGGAGACCACCATGTCCGAGAACACCAAGCCCGCCGCCGACGAGAACAACGAGACCGAGACCCCCGAGGTGGAGGCGCACTCCGTGCTGGACCTCCAGGAGACCCCGGGCGTCATCGACCGCGAGATCGTCCCCGGCAACTGCGTCAGCACCGTGAGCCTCGTCCTGAGCTGACCCAGGGTCCACTGGGGCGTGCGCCACGGCGGCTTCGAACCCGCCGTGGCGCCGGCCGCCGGAGTCGGGGCGGCCTCCGTACACCACGGAGGCCGCCCCGCCCCGCGTAAGGGCCCGGCATCCGGCCGCCCCGCGTAAGGGCCCGGCAACCGCCCCGCCCCGCGTACGGGCCCGGCAACCGCCCGACCGGCGTACGGGGCCCGGCCCTCTTCCTCCCCTACGGGACCGGAACCCGCCCGCCACCCCCGCGCACAGCCGACGACCCGACGAACAACGGGAGCCCCCGATGGCCACGCCGCTCCGCTCCAACCGGGATTTCCGGCTGCTCTGGTTGAGCGGCCTCTTCGCCGTTCTGGGCAGCCAGATGAGCGCCCTCGCCCTGCCCCTGCTGGTCCTCAAGATGACCGGCTCCGCCGTGCAGGCCGGTGCGGTGGGGACGGTCTCCGTCTGCGCCCTGCTGGTGACGATGCTGCCGGGCGGGGTCATGGCCGACCGGGTCGAGCGCCGTCGGCTGATGCGGCTCTGCGACGCCGGAAGCCTCGCCGCCGTCACGGCCCTGACCATCGCGGTCTGGTACGGACACGCCCCCATGGTGCTCGTGCTGCTGGTCGCGACCTCGGGAGCCGTGCTGAGCAGCGTCTACGGCCCCGCCGCCTTCGGCCTGATGCGGGCGGTCGTCCCGCCGGACCAGATGGGCACGGCCACCGCACGGCTCCAGGCCCGTACCTCCACGGTCAAGATGGTCGGCCCGCTCGTCGGCGGCGGGCTGTTCGGCATCCACGAGGCCCTGCCCTTCGCGGCCCAGTTCCTCGGACTGCTCCTCTCGACCGTCTGCGTGGCGCTCGTGCGCACCCGCTCCGAGGCGAGGAGCCGGGCCGGTTCGGTCTTCAGCCGCCGCGAACTCACCGCCGGGCTCGCCTTCCTCTGGCAACTGCCTTATCTGCGGACCGTGTTGCTCGTCTTCGGCCTCGGCATGAACTTCGCCTTCGGCGCCCTCACCTTCACGGCGCTCGCCGTCTTCTCCGACAACGGCGCCTCCGGCCTCGGCGGCGGCTTCGTCCTCACCTGCGTCTCGGCCGGCTCGCTCGCCGGGGCGCTGATCGCGCCCCGCATCGCCCCGGACCGCCACGCCCGCGCCCTGATCGTCGCCACCTGCTGGGCCTGCGTCCTGACGGCCGCCGCGCTGGCCTGGCTGAGCAGCGCGCTGCTGGCCGGGCTGCTCTGCGCGATCTGCATGTGCCTCTCGACGGTCGCCAGCATCGGCTTCCTCTCCACGCTGCTGATCGTCACCCCGGAGGACCGGATCGGCCGGGTGCAGAGCGCGGCGGGCTTCCTCTCCTCGATGGTCCAGCCGTTCGGGCCGCTCGCGGGCGGGGCCCTGCTGACGCTGCTCGGCAGCCGTATCGCCTTCGGCACCATCGGCTGTGTGCTGGCCGTCTCGGCGGCCGTGGTGACGCTCGCCCCCTCGGTACGGGCGGGCGCGGCGGCCATCCCACCGCCCACGGAGCCGGAAGCGGAGCGGCTGCCGGACCTGAATCCCGACCCGAAGCCCGAACCGGAGCCCGCCGGAACGTCCCGCCCCGCCCCCGACCCCGCCGGTCCCGGCGCGCACTGAGGAGAGCCACCGTGTCCGTCTCCGGTATCCAGCAGACCCAGCTCTACTGCCTCGCCGACCCCACCTACTACGAGACCCCGGCCCGCCTCCGCGACGAGGAGACCCGCTACCCCCTGGACTCCGCCCCGCCCCCCGAGGGCAGGCGCCGGGTCCGGAACGGGCTGTGGACCTCGCTGCTCCCCGAGGACCGCGAAATCGCCGAGCAGGGCTGGAAGATCCACATCTCCACCGTCCCGGAGGAGGCCGAGGCGACCCTGCGCGACACCGCCCGGATCTGCCTCGCCCACGGCGTACCGTTCAAGTTCCTCCGCAGCGAGCAGGCGCTCCTGCTGATGTCCGACAAGTACATGGCCCGCTCCGGCGCCGGGAAGTTCCTCACGCTCTACCCGCCGGACGAGACCGTCTTCCTGCGGGTGCTGGACGAGCTGTGCCCGGCGCTCACCGGACGCCGTGGCCCGTACATCCTCAGCGATCTGCGGATCGGGGACGCCCCGGTCTACGTACGGTACGGGGCCTTCGTCGCCCGCTGGTGCCTGGACGCCGACGGGGAGCGGGTCCCGGCCCTGCGCCACCCGTCCGGTGAACTCGTCCCCGACGAGCGGGGCGTGGTCTTCCGGGTGCCGCCGTGGGTCACCGTCCCCGAACCGCTGCGCCCGCACCTCGCGGCCCGCGCCGCCGCCGGGGACACCACGTTCCCGTACACGGTCACGGAGTCCCTCCAGTTCTCCAACGCGGGCGGGATCTACCGGGCCCGGCACCGCGAGACCGGCCGGCAGGTGGTGCTCCGCGAGGCGCGGCCGCACAGCGGGCTGGACGCGGTGGGACATGACGCGGTGACCCGGCTGCACCGCGAGTACCGGGCGCTGACCGCGCTGGCCGGGCTGGACTGCGTGCCCGAGGTCCACGGCGTACGGAGCGTGTGGGAGCACCACTTCCTGATCGAGGAGCACATCGAGGGGTCCACCCTCCTGGAGGAGATCGTCGCCCGCTTCGCCCTCCTCCACGGGGAGGGCACGGACGCCGAACTCGCCACCTACACCGCCTGGGTGGACTCCGTGGCCGAGCGGCTCGCCCAGGCGCTGGCGGCGATCCACGCCCGCGGGTTCCGCTTCGGCGACCTCCACCCCACCAACGTCATCATCCGCCCCGACGGCCGGCTGGTCCTCGTCGACTTCGAGTACGCCACCGACCTCGACGACCAGGACACCCCGGTCGCCGGTGCACCGGGCCTCCAGGCACCCACCGGGACGCCCGGCGCCGAGTCCGACGCCTACGCGCTCTGGGCGACCTGGCTCTACATGCTGATGCCGATCATGGAGATGGCCGGGCACGACCGGGCCAAGGCGGTGACCCTGGAGCGGTGGGCCCGCAGGCGGTACCGCCTGGCGGCCGACGCGGGCCCCATCCGGCCCGCCGCGCTGCGGGCCGCGGAGGACCGCCTCGGCGGCGAGGGCGAGATCGCCGCGCTGCTCGACGGGCCCGTCCCCGACTGGGCGGAGCTGCGGACCCGGCTGATCGCGGGCATCCACGCCGGGGCGACCCCCGAGCGCACCGACCGCCTCTTCCCCGGCGACCCGCAGGCCTTCGCGACCGGCGGCGGCGACCTGGCGCACGGGGCCGCCGGGGTGCTGTACGCCCTGCACCGCGTCGGTGCCCCCGTGGACCCCGCCTGGACCGACTGGCTCTCCGACGCCGCCCGCCGCCGTGACCCGGCCGCGCCCGGCGGACTCTACGGCGGGCTGCCGGGCACGGCGGTCGTCCTCTCCCTGCTCGGCCGCGCCGACGAGGGGCGGGAACTCTTCGAACGGGCCGCCGCCGCACCGCCGTCCGCCTCGGCCGACCTGCTCAACGGCCGCGCGGGCATCGCCCTCGCCGCCCTGCGCCTGGCCCGGCCGGCGGGCCGGGGGAGCGCGGGTCCCGCCGCCGCGGCCGGCCCGGTCGCCGCGGCCGATCCCGATGCCAAGGTCGACCACGATCTCGTCGAGCTGGCCCTGCGCACCGCCCACGACCTGGACCGCCTGGTCCGCGGCGAATCCGTACCGGGGCTGGCAGCACCTGCCTCGGCCGGGCTGCTGCGCGGGCTCAGCGGCGCCGCCCTGCTCCACCTCGAACTCCACGCCCTCACCGGTGAAGACCGCCATCTGCGGGCCGCCGGCCGGGCGCTGGAGCGGGAGGCGGGGCACTGTGTGGCGATGCCGGGTGGCACGGTCCAGGTGAAGGACGGCCGACGCCATCTGCTCTACCTGGACCAGGGCAGTGGCGGCGTCGCGCTGGTGGCCCAGGCGTATCTGGCCCGCCGCGCCGCCCCGTCGCTGGCGGCCCTGCTGCCCGGGGTCCGGCGGGGCTGCACGCTCGAATTCATCCGCGAGCCGGGGCTGTTCACCGGCCGGGCGGGGCTCATGGCTACGGCGGGCCAGCTGTCGCCCGAGGGCCGCCTGGCCCCCGACATCCTCGCCTCCGTACGGAACCTGTCCTGGCATCTGCTCGCCGAGGAGGACCGGCTGCTGGTCCCGGGCGCCCGGCTGCGCCGCTGCTCCGCCGACCTGGCGACGGGCGCGGCGGGGCTGCTGCTGGCCCTGCACTTCCTCTCCGGAGGCGGTACGGGGGCGGGCATGGCGGGCACGGCGGGCACGGCGGGCACGGCCAGGCCGGAGACGGACGGGACCCCCGGCCTGCTGGAACTGCTCACCCTGGGGTGACGGACCGGCCACGGGGCCGGACCAGGACCGGGGCCGGACCAGGACCGGGGCCGGACCAAGACCGGGGCCGGACCAAGACCGGGGCCGGGACCGGCGGGGCCCGGCCCGCGCGGTCCCGGCCCCTTCCCCGTCCCGGCCCCTTCCCCGTCCCGGCCCCTTCCCCGTCCCGGCCCCTTCCCCGTCCCGGCCCCTTCCCCGTCCCGGCCCCTTCCCCGTCCCGGCCCCTTCCCCGTCCCGCCCCCTTCCCCGTCCCGGCCCCTTCCCCGTCCCGGCCCCTTCCCCGTCCCGCCCCCTTCCCCACCCCACTACGCGCCCCCACCCCACTGCGCACCCCCGCCCTACTGCGCCGCCCCCACCCGCTCGCGGGCGTACAGGCAGAGCAGCCGCGGCACCTCGTAGAAGGCGGCGTGCGCGGTGACCTCGCCCGTCGGAGAGGTCACCGCCCCCGCGTCGATCAGCGACTCGACCGTACGGATCGCCGCCCGCTCCCCGCACTCCAGCGCCGCCATCGCCCCGTCCAGGGTGATGCCGCCCTCCTGCGCGGGCCGGGCCAGCCGCCCCAGCGCCCGCCGGTCGTCGGCCGCCAGGTCCTGCCAGCCCGACGCCATGCGCCGCCGTACGGAGACGTCCCCGGCGACCAGTTCGTCCAGGGCCGCCGACGGGTCGTCCAGCCGGTCCGCGAACTCCGCCAGCGGCAGATGGCGCAGCACCGCGAGCCGCATCCCGCTCACCCAGACCGCCAGCGGCAGCGCCCCGCAGGCCCGGACGATCCGCAGGGCCGCCGCCGGGTCGGTCCGCAGCCGGCCGGGCCCGATCAGCTTGCCCAGCAGCTCCAGCGCCTCGGCGTCCGCCAGGGCGGCGAGGGCGATCCGGTGCACGGGGGCGAGGCCCGGCAGCTGGCCGCGCGCGGTGAGCACCACCGAGGACGGGCCGGAGGACCGGGGCAGCAGCCCCCGTACGGACGCCTCGTCCGGTACGTCGTCGAGGACGATCAACGCCCGGTGCAGCGACAGCCACTCCTGCCAGGCGTCCTCCGCCCCCTGCGACACCGCCACCGCGACCCCCACCGCCGGAACGACGCCCGCAGCGCCTCCCGGCACGCCTCCGGAGCCGCCCGTCACCCCCGGGACGCTCCCCGGGACCCGGACCCCGCACAACCGGGCCAGTTCGTCCAGGACTTCGGCGGGCGTACGGGCGGAGCCGTCCTCCCGGCGGACCCCGACGTGGAAGCGCCCGTCGGGGAAGCTGTCGCCGAGCAGATGGGCGGCCCGCAGTGCCAGGGCCGACTTGCCGGACCCCGCAGGACCCGAGACGACCGCCACCCGCTCGTCCGCGGCGCCCAACAGCCCCAATAACTCGCGCAGTTCCTCACGGCGGCCGGTGAAATGGCGCGGCGCGGCGGGCAGGGCCGTACCGCGTGAGCTCTCCCGCCCGCCCGTCGGAGGCCGGTGGGTGCGGCCCCGCCCCAGCATCACCTTGTACAGGGCGGCCATCGC
This sequence comes from Streptomyces araujoniae, assembly GCF_050871195.1. NCBI lineage: Bacteria > Bacillati > Actinomycetota > Actinomycetes > Kitasatosporales > Streptomycetaceae > Streptomyces > Streptomyces araujoniae. Next base: position 2,453,323 of record NZ_CP194070.1, on the reverse strand, counting down.
CGGGCTCGGCTCCAGCCCCAGCTCCCGGGCCAGCAGCTGCCGGTAGTCGTCGTACACCGCCAGCGCCTCGGCCTGCCGCCCGGACTGGTGCAGGGAGTTCATCCAGGCCACCCGCAGCCGCTCCCGCAGCGGGTGGCGGTCCACCAGATCGCGCAGGCCGTCCACCGCCGCCGCGCCCCGGCCCAGCTCGGTCTCGATCTCGGCCCAGTCCTCGTAGACGGTCAGACAGCGGGCCTCCAGCCGCTCGGCCTCCTCCGCCACCCCGGTGGAGTCCCGCAGGTCGTTCAGCGGCGGCCCCTCCCACAGGTCCAGCGCCTCCCGCAGCAGCCGGGCCGCCGCCCGCAGATCGCCGCGCTCACCGGCGGCCCGCCCGGCGCGGGCCAGGGACCGGAAGCGCAGGGTGTCCAACTCGCCCTCGCCGATGGTGAGCCGGTAGCCGCCGCAGCCGTGGACCACCCGCTCGCGGTCGTCGTCGCCGGTGCTGCCCAGCAGGGTGCGGGCGGCGCTCACATAGACCTGGAGGTTCTTGCGCGCGGTTCTCGGCGGGTCGTCGGGCCAGACCGCGTCGGTCAGCACGTCGACGGAGACCGGGGTGTTGGGCCGGGCGAGCAGGGTGGCGAGGACGATGCGCTGTTTGCGGGGACCGAGCGGGAGCGGCCTGCCGTCCCGTACGGCGGTGAGCGGGCCGAGCAGCGAGAAGTACACGGCGCCGGCCGGGACCGGGCGGGCGGGAGGTCGGATCATCAGCGGGCCTCCGGAAGCGGGGACGAAGGGCAGACTGCCGTACGTACCCTTTGATGCTCCCTACCGCACGGTGGCCGGCACATCGGGGCGGTACCCGCATGTTCCGCCCCCACACCCGACCGAAACCGTCCCGCACCCCCATGTTGTGGGGGTGCGGGACGGGGGAGTCAGCCGTTCATGCGGGTTCGACCTCCACCGCGCACTCCGCCGCGAACTCGCAGAGCGCCGAGCGGTCCGCCCGGCCCGTCTTGCTGAGCAGGCTGGCCATGTGCTTCTCCACCGTGCGCGGCGAGATGGAGAGCCGCCGGGCGATCTGCTGGTTGCCCGGCCGCTCCGGGAGCAGTACGAACACCTCGTACTCGCGCGGGGTCACCCCGCTGGTCCGCAGCGAGAGCGGGATGCGGTCCCAGCCGCCCCGGTGCTGGGTGACGCTGGCCCCGGCCTGCCGCAGCGCGGCCCGGCAGGCGGAGGCGACCGGCTGCACCCCGATCCCGTAGAAGAACTCCTCGGCCCGGCGCAGCCAGGCGACCGGCTCGCCCCACCCGTCGGTACGGGCCGCGTCCGCGACCAGGCGCAGCCCGAGATGGCGGGCGACCGGGAAGGGGGTGGCCCGGGCGTCGAAGGAGGCCACCAGGCGGGCGGCCCCGGACCGGTCGCCGTCCCGGCCCAGCAGCACGGCCTCGGCCAGCTCCAGGAACTGCCCGTTCCATGCGAGTTGGGCTCCGGGCGAGCCGCGTACGGCCGTGAACTCCGCCCCGTCCGCCGCCCCCGTCAGTACCCGCAGCAGGGGGCGCAGCCCGTAACTCCCGCTCAGGTAGAAGTAGCTGGGGTGGTCCTGCTCCCAGGCGAGCACCGCGTCCAGCTTCTCGAGAGCGCGCTCGTGGTCCTCCTCCAGCAGGGCGCCGATCGCCTTGCACAGCCCCAACTGGTGCGGTACGAGCAGGGATTGCTCACCGCCCGCCCGTTTGAACGCGGCCAGCGAGCGGTCCATGTCCCGCCGCCGGCCCCGGTGCGCGGCCATGGTGGCGGTGGAGAGCAGCAGATAGCGGTGGGCCGAGTGGTTGCCGACCCGGGCGCTGGCCTCCAGCGAACGGTCGATGATCTCCTGTGCCTCGTCCCACCGGGCGCAGAGCACCGCGTTCATGGCGAGCAGCCCGTCCACCGTCTGGGTCAGCAGCAGCGCCCCCAGCTCGACCGCCGCCGCCCGCGCCGAGCGGAGCCGGGAGGAGTCCCCGGTCCGCATGAAGGCGTTGGCGCCGAGCCGCACCAGGGCCTCCACCCGCCAGACGGGCAGGTCGTGGTCGGTGGAGAGCGCGAGCATCCGCTCCAGGCAGGCGTCCGCCGCGTCGAACCCGCTCTCGCGCAGCAGCAGCGCCAGCAACTGCCAGGCCTGGCAGGCGACCACGGGCAGCCCCTCGGCCTCCGCGATCTCCGCCGCCTCCCGGGCGGCCCGCTCGGTCTCCGACGGGCACCGGTGCTCCTGGCCCGGCATCAGGGCGAGATGGGCGTCGGCCACCCCGAGCGCGGCCCGGCGGCCGGGGGCGGGCTCCTCGCCGAGCAGGGCGCGGGCGGCCTCGATCTGGCGGGCCGCGTCGGCCGCCCGCTCGGCCATCACGGCGACCCACGCGATCCTGATGTGGATCTCGCCGCGCCGGTCGGCGGCCTCGGTCCGCGCGGGCACCGGCGGCAGCGCGTCGGCCAGCTCCAGGGCCGCGTCCAGGTCGCCGCCCTCGGCCTTCGCGACCGCCAGCGACTCGGAGATGGCGGCCCGGTCGGCGTCGGCGGCCAGGGGGCAGGCTCGCTCCAGCAGCACCACGGCCGAACCGTGGGCCCCCGAGGCGAGCATCCGTCTCCCGGCCTCCGCGAACCGCAGCGCGGCCCCGGCCCGGTTGCCCGCGGCCAGGTGGAGGGAGGCGACGAGCTGCTGTCCGTCCTCGTCCAGCGGCTGCCCGGACCGCTCGACGGCCCCGGCGGCGCGGCGGGCGAGCGAGGCGCGCTCGGCCGGGGCGAGCGAGGAGATCAGTGCCTCGGCGGTGAGCGAGTGGCGGAAGGCGTAGCGGTCCGGGGCGGCCCCGTCCGGGGCGATCACCCCGGCCTCCACGGCGGAGCGCAGATGGGTGAAGAGGGCCCGGTCCTCGAAGCCGGTGACGGTCTGGAGCACGGTGACCGAGAACTGGCCGCCCAGGGTGGCCGCGGCCAGTAACAGCTCCCGGACCGGCTCGTCCAGCCGGTCCAGCCGGCGGGCCCAGCTCCGGACGATCCCCGAGGGGACCGGCCCGCCGGGATCGTCGGCGGCCTCCCAGCCGCCCTCCGACTGCCGCAACTGGTCGGTGTCGAGCAGATCCGCCAGCAGTACTTCCACCAGGTACGGATTGCCGCCCGCCCGTTCGGCCAGCCGCTGGTGCACCACCTGGGGTATCTCCTCGGGCGCCGCCTCCAGGCAGGCGCCGGTCAGCACCCGCATCTGGTCGTCCCCGAGAGGCTTCAACTCCCTCACGCCCGCCGCCTGTCGGCGCTCGGCGGAGCGTACGAGATCGAGTGCGGCCCCCGCCTCCGGGCGGAGCGTCCCCAGCAGCAGGATCGGCAGGTCCGCGAGGTTGTCGATGACGTACTCGACGACCGCGATCGTCTCCGTGTCGCTGTCGTGCAGGTCCTCCAGCAGGATCGTGCAGCCGGACTCCCGGCCCAGCACGGAGAGCAGCCGCAGCAGCGCCTCCGCCAGTTCGACCACGGTCTCCGGATAGCCGGGCGAGGCCTCCTGGCGCCACTCGGGGACGAGCCGGGCCAACGCGGGGTGGTAGGGGGCCAGTTCGGGATCGGTCGGGGTGCCCGCGGCCCGGAACCGGGAAGAGAGCGCTTCCACGAGTGGCCGGAAGGGCACGACCAGACCGGTCGAGGTGGCCCGGCCGCGCAGCACGGGCATGCCGAGCCCGTAGGCCCGGTAGGCGCACTCACCCACCAGCCGGGATTTCCCGATCCCCGCCTCGCCGACGAAGAACAGGGCGCGCCCCGAACGCCGTCGCACGGCGTCCAGGGCGCTGCTCAGCAGGCCGATCTCCTCGTCCCGCCCGACGATGACCGGCGAAGTGGCTCGCATGGGCGCAGGTTACTGGAGTCGAAACTCATCCGGCAGTGCCCCAATGCGCCACAATCCGGCCGAGCGTGGTTAAAGCGGAATCATCGTGGTCCACGGCAGGTCGATGGTGTTGCCCGCTTCGCCCTCCGAGGCGCTGAGAAGCCTGCTGCGCATGCCCAGCCCACCGCCGATACCGAAGGAGATCTGCCCGGCCGGGTGGTCGTAGCCGCCGTCCTGGGGGAGGTTGCCGGATCCCTGCATCGCCGATTCGCTGATGTGCGTCATCTCTGCCTCATTCTCCTTGGAACGGAATGTCTCTGACGTTCGGTCGAGTAAGCGGTCGGTCGTCGGTCGTCTGTCGTCTGTCGTCTGTCGTCTGTCGTCGGGGCGGGCGGGCGGACGGTCGGCTGTGGTGCGTGCGGTACGGGGGAGCGGTCCCGGCCCGGGGGCCGTTACGCGGCCCCCAGGGACGGGTTGAGCAGCAGCGCGGAGCCGATGCGGTCGGGGAACCCCGCCCGCAGCAGTCCGTGCCCGATCCCCGAGAGGCCGGTGAGCAGCCCCGGGTGCGGAACATGGCCGGGGGTCCCGCAGCGCGGCCCCTCCCGGTCGGCGGCGGCCAGCAGCGTCCCGGCCCGGCGCACCCACGGAGTGCGGTCGCCGGGCAGCGCCGGGTGGCCGAGCAGTTCGAGCAGGCCCAGCTCGCCGTGGCAGAGGCTGTCGTCGGCGAGCGGGGTGCGGTCGGCCAGGTCACCGGCGCGCTCCGCCAGCCAGCCCGACAGGTCCGGGTCGGCCAGGGCGGCCGGACTGTCCGCGACCGCGAGGGCCACCCCGACGGACCCCTCGCACCAGGCTCCGCCGTCCGGCACCTCGACGGTCGCCCGGCGCAGGGCCCGCAGCCCCGCCGTACGGTACTGCTCACCGCCCCCCGCCGCGGCGAAGCGCAGCAGCGCCCAGCCGATGCCCGCGGTCCCTTCGGCGAAGCCGCCGGCCGCCGGGAGCGGGGCCACCGCGATCCGCTCGGCACACCGCTCCGCGCCCCGCCAGGCCTCGGCCCGGCCGGTCGTGCGGTGGACCGTGAGCAGGGAGACCAGCCCGCCGGCCGCCCCGCCGCGGACCCCGTACCCCTGCTCGGCGGCGCCCGCCGCGCAGGCCAGCCGGGTGGCGGGGCCCACCAGCTCCGTCACCGTACGGTCGTCGAGCAGGGCGCCCACCTCGGCCAGGGCGTACGCGATGCCGCCGAGCCCCGCGAAGGCCCCGGATCCCAGCACCGCGAGGTCGTCGACCCGGCCGTGCAGCGCGTCCAGCAGCCCCGGCACCGGGGTCAGCGCCTCCCGGGCCGCCTCGGCGTACCGCTCGGCCCCGGTGAGGGCGGCCAGCTGCGCCAGGTAGAGGGCGGGACCGGTGTAGCCGCTCGCGAGGTCGGCCGCCATCGGGGCGAGCCGCCAGTACCGCTCGCCCAGCAGTTCCAGGCCGATCCAGTTGGTGCGGTGCTCGTGCCGGTAGGCGAGCGAGACGAGCTGGTCGCCCACCGACCGCGCGGCGGAGAGGAGGTGTTCGGGCTCGGGGGCCGTCGCCGCCGTCCGGGCCCGCGCCCCGCCCTCCGAGCGGTGCGGCGGCTCGGCGGAGGTGGAGACCATCGCGGCCCGGATGATCCGCTCCTGGTCCTGGCGGTCGACGGAGTCCATGGCCCGGACCTTCGCCTCGACCCGCTCCAGGCCGGTGGGCCCCGGCGTGGCGGGCACCCCGCGGCCGGTGCCGCTCCACAGCTCCGCGGAGCCGGGCCGGGTGAGGAAGACCGGCACGTCACCGGCCCACAGCTCCTCGATCTCCTCCTCCTCCAGACCGGGCAGCGCGGGGGTGCCCAGGGTGGGGGTGCGGAGCAGGGAGAGGACCTGGTGGCGCTCGGCCGCGTCCCGCATCAGATCGGGGTGGGTCGACTCGTCGAGCAGGGTGGTGTAGGTCCAGGTCGGCCGGGAGACCACCCGGACCTCGTCCCGGGCGAAGTCGGTCAGCAGGCCGCGCTTGCCGAGCAGTTCGTCGCGGTACTCGCTGACGGCGGTGTAGCCGACGCGGAAGCCCTCGCACAGGGCGTCGGTGTACGTGGACGGATCGGCCGGAACCCCTTCCAGCCGGGGCCGGTTGGCGGACTCGGTGAACCGCGCGGAACGCCGTACCAGCCGCATGGTGTCCAGGCCCGCGTCGGCCCAGTCGGCGGTCTCGATGGGGGAGGGGGCGGCCCGGCCGCCGCCGATCGCGGAGACGTCGAGCGCGGCCGAGTCCCCGACCAGCAGCTGGGGCAGCAGGCCGACCCGGTAGGCCGAGGCGTGCAGGGCGCGGGCGGCGGGGTCGGCGGAGTGCGCCTGGGTGAGCGGCGGGTGGAACAGGGTCTCCACGTCCACCAGGACCGGATGCGGCCCGCAGGCGATCAGGTTCTCCTGGTGCAGATCGGTGCCGTCCAGCAGATGGAGCAGGGCCAGCAGCGCGCCCTGGCGCCGGTAGAAGAGATGGGTCTCCGCCGGGGAGGAGCAGGGCCGCTCCGCCACGAACTCCACCCACCCGTACTCGCCCCGGTCCAGCACCCGCAGCGCCCGCAGGGACGGTGTGCCCGGCAGCGAACCGAACCATTCCACCAGGGAGTTGAAGTGCCGGTGCGCCGAGAGCGGGCGCGGCTTGTAGACCAGCCGGGTGCCGTCGTTGAAGCGCAGCAGCATCACCGAGCGGCCCCCGCGGTGGCTGTCGCCGGCCCCCGTGTCGACCCCGGTCAGCGCTCCGGGACCCGGCCCGGCACCCAGCGATCCGGCCGTGGGACCCCGGTCGCCCAGCACCCCGGAGGCGGCCAGCAGTTCCCGGTCGTCGGCCAGTCGGCCGAGCATCTCCGTCAGTGCGTCGGCCGCGCTCAGGCTCGTCCGGGCCAGGATGTGGGCCAGCACGGGATAGGCGGTGAGGAAGGCCGCGAGCCCGTCCCGTCCGGCCGTCAGCCGCAGGAAGTCCCGGAACCGTTCCCCGGGCCCCTCGCCGGCCAGCCGCCCGGCCCGCCGCGCCTTGTGCAGCTCCAGCACCAGCGTCCGCGCCGCGAGCCGGGCCAGCCGCGTGGTCAGCTGGGACCGGAAGTCGTCCAGTACGGGGGCGAGCCCGACGGCGGTCCCGGCCCGTACGGCGTTGTTCGACGGGGAGGTGAGCAGCCGGGCGGCGGCCCGCTCGGCGAACGGCGCCACGACGAGGGCGAAGCCGGTGAGCCCGGGGTACTTCCGCTCGGGGACGGCCACCACGGGCGGCGCGTCGGCGATGACCCCCTGGACGAAGACCACCCAGTCGGGCTCGCCCACGGGCGGCTCCCCGACGACTCCGCCCAGCCACCAGGGTCCGCTGCGGGGGGAGTTGTCGGTGGCGGTCCTGGGCGACGCGCCGGGGCGGACGGTACCGGCGGCACGGGCGGCCCCACCCACGGGGTGCGCACCGCCGGTCCCGTTCATGTGCACCACCGCGGTGGACCCGTTCACGGTGACGGCCGGGGGAACGGGACGGGCAGCAGCCCCCGTACCGCCGCTGCCGATCAGTTCCTTCTCCACCGCACCTCCCAGGTCGGGAGCGGCCCACCGGACCGCCTGCGACCATCCTGGCGGTGGTGACTCCCGCGGCGCATGGGGGAGTTGCCCCCATCTTTCGCCCGTCGGCGCGCAGCCCGGGGGTTCCGTACGCTCTCACCAGGGCATGTCCGGCGGATCAGGACCGCACGGTCCGGGCGCCGGGCGCCGGGCGCCGCGGTCCTGGCGCGCGCCGGGGGCCGCGTGCCTGGCCGGGGTCCGCCGGGCGCGCCCCGGGGCCGGGCCGGTCTCACCGGGTCCGGTGCGGGCTCACTCCACGCGGTGCGGGCTCACTCCAGGCGGTGCGGGCTCACTCCACGCGGGGCGGGGCCGTCGACCCCCGGATCATCAACTCGGCGGCGATGGTGGCGATTCCGCCGGGCGGCGGGTTCTCCTTGCCCATCGCGAGCCGCCCGGCCCGCGCCCCCGCCTCGAAGAGCGGCAGCCGTACGGTGGTCAGCGCGGGCACGGCGTCCACCGAGAACGGCAGGTCGTCGAAGCCGGCCACCGAGATGTCCTGCGGGATGCGCAGCCCCTGGTCCCGTACGGCGGCGCAGGCGCCCAGCGCGACGGTGTCGTTGGCGGCGACGACGGCGGTGATGCCGGGCTCCCGGCGCAGTATGTCGAGGGTGGCCTCGTAGCCGGAGCGCCGGTCGTAGGGGCCGTGCACGGTGAGCCGCCCGCCGTCCCCGCCCACGCCCTCGCCGTCCCCGCCGTCCAGTCCCGCGCCCCGCAGCGCCTCGCGGTGGCCCTCCAGCCGGTGGCGGGTGGTGGTGCGTTCGGGGGGCCCGGCGACGTAGCCGATCCTGCGGTGGCCCAGCGAGATCAGGTGCTCGGTCAGCCGCCGCCCGCCGCCCCGGTTGTCGAAGGCGAGCGCGGCGACGAGCGCGTCCCCCCCGGGGAGCGGGGGGCGCCCGCAGAAGACGATCCGGGTGCCCGCGTCCGCCAGCTTGGCCAGCTTCGCGGCCATGGCGGTCTGGTGGTCGGGGTCCTCGATCGCGCCGCCGGTGAGGACGACGGCGGCGGCCCGCTGGCGCTGGAGGAGGGTGAGATAGGTCAGCTCGCGCTCGGGGGAGCCGCCGGTGTTGCAGATGACGGCCAGCTTCTCGCCGCCCGCCCGCCCGGTGCCGTCCCCTGGCCCGCCGATCTGGGTCTGCGCGGCCCCGGCCATGATCCCGAAGAAGGGATCCGCGATGTCGTTGACCAGGATGCCGACGAGGTCGGAGGTGGCGGCGGCCAGCGAGCTGGCGGGCCCGTTGAGCACGTAGTCGAGGTCGTCGACCGCGCGCAGGACCCGCTCCCGGGTCGAGGCGGCGACCGGGTAGTTGCCGTTCAGCACACGGGAGACGGTGGCCGGGGACACCCGGGCGCGGGCCGCCACGTCCGCCAGGGTGACTGTCATCGCTTTCCTCCGTGAGGTCACGTGCGGCGCCCCTCTTGTCCGGCCGCTGTCCGCAGGCTAGCGTCATCTCGTATAGAAAGCGCTTGCTACGGCTGTATGGAGGGAACTTCGTGACACGCAGGACAGTGCGCATCGCCATGAACGGCGTCACGGGTCGCATGGGATACCGGCAGCATCTGGTGCGTTCGATCCTCGCGATCCGCGAGCAGGGCGGCCTGGACCTCGGCGGCGGGGAGGTCCTCTGGCCGGAGCCCGTCCTCGTCGGCCGCCGCGCCCACGCCCTGGAGGAGATGGCGGCGCTCCACGGTCTGACCGAGTGGTCCACGGACCTGGACGCGGTGCTCGCGGACGACACGGTGGAGATCTACTTCGACGCCCAGGTCACCTCGGCCCGGGTGGAGTCGGTCAAGAAGGCCGTGGCGGCCGGCAAGCACATCTATACGGAGAAGCCCACGGCGACGGACGTCGAGGGCGCCCTCGACCTGGCCCGGCTGGCGCGCGAGGCGGGCATCAAGCACGGCGTGGTCCAGGACAAGATCTTCCTGCCGGGCCTGCTCAAGCTGAAGCGCCTGATCGACGGCGGCTTCTTCGGTGAAATCCTCTCCATCCGGGGGGAGTTCGGCTACTGGGTCTTCGAGGGCGACTGGCAGGAGGCCCAGCGCCCCTCGTGGAACTACCGGGCGGAGGACGGCGGCGGCATCGTCGTCGACATGTTCCCGCACTGGGAGTACGTGCTCCACGAGCTGTTCGGCCGGGTCACCTCCGTGACGGCCCAGGTGCACACGCACGTCCCGCGCCGCTGGGACGAGCGCGGCGAGCCGTACGAGGCGACCGCCGACGACGCCGCGTACGGGATCTTCCAGCTGGCGGGCGGGGCGGTCGCGCAGATCAACTCCTCCTGGGCGGTCCGGGTCAACCGGGACGAGCTGGTGGAGTTCCAGGTGGACGGCACCCACGGCTCCGCCGTCGCCGGGCTGCGCAACTGCCGCGTACAGCACCGCTCTTCGACCCCCAAGCCGGTCTGGAACCCGGACCTGCCGGTCACCGAGCCGTTCCGCGACCAGTGGCAGGAGATCCCGGACAACCAGGAGTTCGACAACGGCTTCAAGGCGCAGTGGGAGCTGTTCCTGCGCCATGTGGTGCTCGACGAGCCGTACACCTGGGACCTGCTCGCCGGGGCGCGGGGCGTCCAACTCGCCGAGCTGGGGCTGAAGTCGTCGGCGGAGGGCCGCCGCCTCGACGTCCCGGAGCTGACGCTGTGACGGCATCGGCATCGGCATCGGCATCGGCACCGGTACCGCTGCCGCAGGGCCCGTACACCCCGCGTGCCACCCCGCTGGAGCTGCCCGCCGGGGGCGGGCCGCTCACCTCCCGTACGGTCTACTCGGCGGCCCATGTGGTCGCGGACCCGTACGCGGACACCGGACCGGACGGCCCGGCGGCCGTCGACTGGGAGTCCACGCTCGCCTTCCGCCGTCACCTCTGGTCGCACGGTCTGGGCGTGGCGGAGGCGATGGACACGGCCCAGCGGGGGATGGGCCTGGACTGGCCGGGCGCGGCTGAGCTGATCCGCCGCTCGGCGGCGGAGGCGCGGGCGGTGGGCGGCCGGATCGCCTGCGGGGTGGGCACGGACCAACTGCCGCCGACTTCCGAACCGACCCTGGCGGCGGTGGCGTCGGCGTACGAGGAGCAGCTGACGCTGGCCGAGGCGAACGACGTACAGCCGATCCTGATGGCGTCGCGCGCCCTGGCCCGCGCGGCGAGGGGCCCCGAGGACTACCTCGCGACCTACGCCCACCTCCTGCGCCAGTCGGGGGAGCCGGTGATCCTGCACTGGCTGGGCCCGATGTTCGACCCGGCGCTGGAGGGCTACTGGGGGAGCGCGGACCTGGACGAGGCGACGGACACGTTCCTGAAGGTGATCGCCGAACACCCGGACAAGGTGGACGGCGTCAAGATCTCCCTGCTGGACGCGGACCGCGAGATCGACGTACGCCGCCGCCTGCCGTCCGGTGTGCGCTGCTACACGGGCGACGACTTCCACTACCCCGAGCTGATCGCGGGCGACGAACAGGGCTTCAGCCATGCCCTGTTGGGCATCTTCGACCCGCTCGGCCCCCTGGCGGCACACGCGGTACGCGTACTCGACACGGGTGACGTGGACGGCTTCCGGAGCCTCCTCGACCCCACGGTCGAACTCTCCCGCCACCTGTTCCAGCCGCCGACCCGCTTCTACAAGACGGGCGTCGTCCTCCTGGCCTGGCTGGCGGGCCACCAGGACCACTTCACGATGGTGGGCGGCCTCCAGTCGGCGCGCTCGCTGCCGCATCTGGCGAGGGCATACCAACTGGCGGACGGACTGGGCCTGTTCCCGGATCCGGAGCTGGCGGCGCACCGTATGCGGACCCTGCTTGAGGTACAGGGAGGAACGGCATGACAACAGCGCAAACCCCCACCCCCGAACCCAGCCCCACCCCCACCGCCTCCCTCGCGCGTCTCTCGATCAACCAGGAGACGATCAAGCAGTGGTCGCTGCCCGAGCTGGCGGAGGGGTGCGTCAAGGCGGGGATCGGCCAGGTCGGCCTGTGGCGGGCGCCGATCCAGGCGTACGGCGTCGAGCGCACGGCGAGGCTCCTCTCGGACGCCGGCCTCACGGTCACCAGCCTCTGCCGGGGCGGCTTCCTCACCGCTCTGGACCCGGCCGAGCGGGCCCGCGCCCTGGACGACAACCGCCGGGCGGTGGACGAGGCGGCGGCCGTCGCCACGGACACCCTGGTCCTCGTCTCCGGCGGTCTCCCGCCCGGCAGCCGCGACCTGTCCGGCGCCCGGGAGCGGGTGGCCGAGGCGCTGGCCGAACTCGCCCCGTACGCGGCGGAGCGGGGCGTACGTCTGGCGATCGAGCCGCTGCACCCCATGTTCGCGTCCGACCGCTGCGTGGTCTCGACCCTGGCCCAGGCCCTGGACCTCGCGGAGCGCTTCCCGGCCGAGCGGGTCGGCGTGGTCGTCGACACGTACCACCTCTGGTGGGACGACCGGGCCCCCGCCGAGATCGCCCGGGCCGGGGCGGGCGGCCGTATCCGCGCCTTCCAGTTGGCCGACTGGATCACCCCGCTCCCGGCGGGCGTCCTGCTCGGCCGGGGCCAACTGGGCGACGGCAGCGTGGACTTCCGCGCGTTCCGTACGGCGGTGGAGGCTGCGGGCTACGACGGCCCGATCGAGGTGGAGATCTTCAACGAGGAGCTGTGGGCCAGGGACGGGGCGGAGGTGCTGGCGGAGGTGGCGGCCCGCTACGGGCAACATGCCTGCTGAGAGCCCTGACGGAGCCCGAAGGTAAAGAGATCGTCAAGGGCTGCAACCTTCGTGTGCCCTTCCGGGTCACACATGGCGTCGGGACTTCCGGGGAGGGGTCCGGGGGGAACGGGAAGGCCCGACAGGGGGAAAGCGAGAGGGGTCCGGCCGCGAGGTCGGACCCCATTCTTGCCTGCGGCCCCGGGGAGGCCGCGCCGGTCACTCGAAGAACTTCAGGCTGTGGCCCACGTCGGTGAGGCTGCCGGGGACGTTGGCGCGCCGGTAGGTGGTGCTGCCCCACCAGACCGCCGTCCCGGAGTACCAGTGGCGGTTGGACCAGGTGTACGGGGTGCCCTTGGCGACCGCGTGGTACAGCGTGGGGAAGCGGTTGCCCGACGGGGGGCCCTCGTTGACGTCGCCCTGCGGCAGGACGAACGTCTGGTGGCCGGGTCCGTCCACGTTCACCGTCGGCGTCCAGCCGGACATCATGGACGGCGCGTGCGAGCCGAAGAGGCAGCCGTTGCTCTTGTACCAGTCCCAGACGTAGGTGGGATCGCCGCCCGCCCTGAGCCTCAGGTCGGCGATGCAGTACTTGCTGCTCCAGCTCCCGTTGGCGGAGTAGACGACGTGCAGCCGGCCCTGCGGGTCGACGATGGGCTGGGGGGCCTCGTTGATGTACGGGTTGCCGACGACCCGCTCCCACGGCTCGCGCGGCTGCGAGATGACGTACCGGCCGCCGGTGGCCGCGGTGGGGCTGCTCATCCGGGCGATATAGAGGTTCTGCTCGACGTTGGTGTCGCCGGACCAGCCCGACCAGACGAACCAGCGCTGGCCGTTGAAGGTGAAGGGGACCCCGTCGATCGCCCACTTGTCACCGGGCAGGGACACCTTGACGGCCGCGGAGTAGCCGGACGTCGGGGTGGCGGAGCCGATGTGGTACATCCGGTGGGCCGCGCCCCGCCCGGCGGCGAAGTAGATGCGGTACTGACCCGCGTGGTGCACGATCTCCGGGGCCCACACCTCGCCCAGGTTCCCGGTGTCGCGCCACACCTGGTGCTTGGGGGCCGTGGCGACGCCTTCCGCCGTGGACGCCGTCCGGACCGCGATGCCGCCGTCCACCGCCTTGGCGGAGACGTAGAGGCTGCCGACCTTGATGACGGTCGGATCGGCCCCGCCCACCAGCGAGCGGCCGAGCGCCGAGAAGTCGCCGGCGGCTCCCGGGGCGGTGGACGCGGGCCGGTCGGTGTCCCGTTGCACGGGCTGGGCGGCCGTCGCGGTCTGCCCCAGGGCGAGCAGGGCGGCCAGTCCCAGCGTTACGGCTCCGGCGAGCCGGCGGGAAGGGGGCATGGAGGTCCTCCTGGCGGGTGCGCGGCGACGCGGATGCGAGCGCCTGAGCGCGGGTGCGAGAGCCTGACTGAGAGCGCTCTCAACGTTCGCGGGTGGCGTGCGGACCTGTCAAGGGCCCGGCGGTCGGGTGGGAGGCTGTGGGCCCGCAGGCCTATCAGGGCCCAAATCCCCTCCGTATGAACCGTGTTGACCTGCGGTGACGGCAGTGGGACCCGGGCTGTGCCCTTGACGGCGGGGAGGCGGGGCGGTTCGCTGACGCCCAGCCACCCCCCACTTCCCGCGATTCGCCGGAGGACAGCCCGATGCCCCCGACACTCCGCCCCGTCTCCTTCGGTCCCGCCCGGTCGGCGCTCTGCGCGGCCGTCGCCCTGATGCTCGGTGTGCTGCCGGCCGCGACGGCCCGGGCCGCCGGACCTGCCGCGCCTCCGCCTTCCGCCGCTCTTTCGACGGTGGCCGCACCTCCGGCCTACGCCGTAGCCCCGTCCTCCGCCGCGCCTCAGGTCTCCCTCCCGCCCGACCGGAGCGAGCGGTCCGGGCAGGCCGAGCCGGGCGGCGAACCGTCACGGCCGGCCGTCGTCGCGGACGGGGCCGCCGTCTCGGCCGCACTCTGCAACAAGCACTGCGACGCCCGCGACCCCGCGACCGCGACCTCCGACCGCGTCCCGGTCACCGCCTCCCTCTACGGCCGCTCCATCGCCCTCCATCTGTCCGACAACGATGTCATGGGGTGGGCCTCCATCGACAACGGTCAGGCGGGTGACCAGACCTGGCTGGACCGCTCCTTCGACGGCGGCCGCACCTGGGCCTCGGGCAGCAGGCTCGGGACCACGGCGATCCCCGCGGGCCGGACCGGCTGGCGCTCCCAGATGTACAACGTGGACGACTGGAACAGCGGCGGCATCGGGGCCCTGCGCGCCTGCGGAAAGGCCGGTGACCGGGCGGAGATCGCCTGCACCGGCTGGGCGCGTGTCGACTGGAACGCCGGGAGCCGGAGCAAGGCCGCGGCGACGGCCCTGATGATGAACTACGACCGCGCTTCCGGGAAGTTCGCCGGCTGGTGGACCTCGGCCACCGCGCTCACCTCGCTGATCGACAACATCCGGATCAGCCACATGCCGAGCTACCGCTACGCCGTCGCCAACACCTACGACAAGCTGCGCTCGGCCGAGGGCGGCGACTTCACCAACTCCTATCTGGACGACACCGGATGGTGGGGCCTCGCCTGGGTCGCCGCGTACGACCTGACCGGCGACCGCCGCTACCTGGACACCGCGCGCAAGGACGCCGACCACATGGCGGCCTACTGGACGGACAAGTGCGGCGGCGGGGTGCAGTGGGCCACGGACAAGGCCTACAAGAACGCCATCACCAACGAGCTGTACATCCAGCTCAACGCCGCGCTCCACAACCGCCTCCCCGGTGACACCACCTATCTGCGGCGGGCGACGACCGGCTGGGACTGGTTCAGGAACAGCGGGATGATCAACTCCGGCAACACCGTCAACGACGGCCTGCGGGACGACTGCACCAACAACGGCGACACCACCTGGACGTACAACCAGGGGGTCATCCTGGCGGCCCTCGCCGAACTGAACCGGGCCACCGGCGACGCCTCGCTCCTCACCCGGGCCCGCACCCTGGCCGACGCCTCCACCACCTCCGCCTACCTCAACCCCGGCGGCACCCTCCACGAGCCGTACGAGCCGGACGGCACGGGATGCACCTCCGACGGCGACTCCTTCAAGGGCGCGTACGTCAGGGGGCTGGGCCTGCTCAACAAGGCGCTCCCGGACCGCCCGTACAGCGCCTACCTGGACCGGCAGGCCGACACCGCGTACGCGAAGAACCGCAACAGCCTGGACCAGTACGGCCCCCACTGGGCGGGCCCGCGCACGGTCACTGGCAACGGCTGCCAGCACAGCGCCCTGGACCTCATGAACGCGGCGGAGGACAGCTGACCTCTCCCGCGCCACCCTCGCGCCCCGACATCCGTTCCGGCTCTGACGGCCCCACCTCGGCCCGACCTCCGTCCTACCTCCGGCTGCCCCCCGGCCCGACAGCCGCCCCGCCTCTGACGGCCCCACCCCGCCCCGACCGCCGTCCTGCCTCCGACCGACCCACCCCGGCCCGCGCGGGGGCGGCCCCCGACAGCTCTCCACCACAGCCCCGAAGGAGTCCCATGCCCCGGTCCGCACACCGGCCGGCCCGCCGAGGGCGCGTGCTGCGCCGAGGCCTCACCGTCACCCTGACGGCCGCGGCCCTCGTCCTCACCACCGCCACCATGGCCCACGCCGCCCCGCCGCCGCCCCTGCCCGGCAACGCCGACGACCTGGAACGGAGGTTCCAGCCGGCCCTCGACTACGACAAGGACGGCTGCTACGCCACCTCCGCGATCGGCCCGGACGGCACGATCGCGCCCGGACTGAAGCTCGGCGGCGCCCTGAACGGCGACTGCCGCGACCTCTCGGACCTGGAGAACAGCAACGCCTACTCCCGGGCGAAGTGCGACAACGGCTGGTGCGCCATCCTCTACACCTACTACTTCGAGAAGGACCAGGTGGCGCCGGGCGGCCTGTTCGGCGGCCACCGCCACGACTGGGAGCACGTCGTGGTCTGGGTCCACGACGACAAGGCCCAGTACGTGGCGACATCGGCCCACGGCAACTTCACGGTCCACAAGGCCGCGGACGTCCCCTTCGACGGCACGCACCCCAAGGTCGTCTACCACAAGGACGGCGCGAGCACCCACTGCTTCCGCAAGGCCACCGCCAAGGACGAGCCCCCGGAGAACCACTACGGCACCTGGCACTACGCACCACTGGTCGGCTGGAACGGCTACCCGGACGGCCTGCGCGACAAGCTCCTCGCCGCCGACTTCGGCAAGGCGACGATCGGCATCAGGGACGACCGTTTCACCGGCCACCTGACCAAGGCCCTCCCCAAGGGGGTGCCGTTCAACCCCGCGAGCTGAACGGGGCGGGGCGTGCTCCCTCCCCCGTACGGCCTCCGCCCCGGGGGCCCGGACGAAGGAGCACGCCCCCGCCCCGGGGACAAGAGAACGATCGCGAAGGAACTGCTCCCACCCTCCGGGACCCACCGCACCGGACCACGCCCCGGCCTGCCCGCCGGGGACCCACACTCTGTCCCCGGGCTGGATCGGAACACCCCCGCTCGTGCGGGGAGCACCCGGAGGGAGCGGTGGCAGAGGAGGTGTGGTTCGGAACACCCCCGCTCACGCGGGGAGCACGGGGAGTACGGGGCCGTCATCCGCTCCCTCTCCAACGCGAGAGCAGATGAGTACCCCGGACCCGGGAGCGCATCGGCGGAAGGCGCGGCGACGACGGCCGACCAGAGCCGTCCTTCACGAGGACCGCGGCCTCACGCAGATACAGCGCGGCGAGCCGACCGGGATGGACCGCAAGACCGTCCACCGTATCGAGTACGGCACCAGCGCCCCGAGCCTGACCACGCCGCTCCGCCTGGCGGCGGCGCGCGGCCTACCGCTCGCCGAGCTCGTTGCCTGGGCCGGCAGCCGTCGCGGAGCCGGGCGGTTACGCCTCAGGCTTGGTGGGAATCAGGAACCCCCGTACTGGGCGGGGCTCGTCCGGGTCACGCGAGTCCGGCTCCTGCCCCGCCTCCCACGCGGCCACCAGGTCCGCATACCGCGGGTCGGTCCATTCCTTCGCCATGAGGCACCTCCTCCCTGGAAGGCTACGGCCACTCCGGCTTCGGCATGGGCCGGATCGTGCACTCCGGGGCGTGCTGGCACCGTGCGGCCACCGCCACGAGGGTCTCGTCGGACGGCTCGCCCCACAGCTTCGCGTCCGGCACGTACCCCAGGCTGGTGATGGCCTGCCGGGTGCGGTCCAAGATGGCCTGGTCGTAGTGCGTCGGGTCGTACCCGGGAAAGTGCGCGGCAACGTCAGCCGGCAGGCTCGAACTCAACGGTCTCCTGGCCGCAGCTCTCAGCCAGTACGGCCAAGGTTCCGCCGTCGCCTGATCGACCGACAGCCCCCCGCGGAGTTTCGCCGACGCGCCGTCCGAGGTGTACCACTCACCCCGGTCACCTTGCGGGCCCCTTCGGCGGTCGGCTCCACACGGGACCCGGCGATCGGGACATCCGTCCTGGTGTTGGAGTCTGTGTCGGCCTCCACCAGTGCTTGAACGCACTGCGCTCGTAGCTTTCGAGGGGCTCGGCGGCCTGTGCGGTGGTGGCGACGAGCAGAGGCAGGATGGCGACAGAGGCGGCGTCGAAGCGGCGCATAGCCGGAACATCCCTGCTCGCGGGGAGCGCGGAGGTAGAACGGCGTTGGCCAGGCTCCAGGCCGGAGCACCCCCGCTCGTGCGGGGAGCACCCGGAGGGAGCGGTGGCAGAGGAGGTGCGGTTCGGAACACCCCCGCTCACGCGGGGAGCACCATGTCCTGCGGGTTCAGACCGGCGATCACTCCGGACCACCCCCGCTCGGCGGGGAGCACATCTTTCTGACCTGGTGTCCTATAGGGGCTATGCCGATTCTCGACTCATGGTTGCGGCCGTCACGCTGACATGGTGACAGAGCTGAAATCGTCAGCGGCGGCAAACATCTTGCTGTGCGAGCAGTGCTTCGCGTCGGCGTAAGCAAGGTCCTGCGCAGGCAAGCGCCTACGTCTCCCACGCGCTCTCTCCCGCCCGCTGGAAACTTGGCGCAAAGTCGCGTCAAGTTGTACGGGGCCCCCATCTGTACGGGTGAAGGAGCGGCTCACAGGGGGCGGGCGCCGCGATATGCGGCCATACGATGGGCGCCCCGCCGCCCCTGGAGCCAATGTGTCGGATCACGCCCCGGACCATCCGCCGAAGACCCCGCCTCCGCCGAAGCGCCCGATCTCCCCGCCGCGCCCGGAGACAGGACGGGGCGGTACGGCGAACCCCCGGATGTTGGTTCCCCGCAGGCGATCGGTCAACTGGCTACTGGAATCCTCTTCCTGGGCGCCCAAGTTGGCCTCGGATCACGTAGTTCTCCAGCTGCATGAGTGGGGCCACCGTGAAAGAGATCGGCGTGCGACGGATTTAACGAAACTGCTCGTGCGCATGGCTGCTGCGGACGGCGGCCGTCAGGTTTCCGTGCAACTCGCGGACCAAGGGCAACAGGCGCTCATCGTTGCCTTGTCCCACCGGCCGGTGCGCCCGGTTGTGGATGGCGGGGCGCTCCTGGAACTTGCCGGGTTGGGCGCGGCCTCGTGTGGGATGGATACGGCCGAGGACGGTCGCCGGGTGTGGGCGGTGCTCGACTTGTAGGGGCCTGCTCGTCGTTGGCGTTTCAGGAAGGGATCCTCAGCCCGCCGTCATGGGTCACAACTCCGTCACCGCCGGAACATTCCGGCTTCCTGAGGTGTGCTCGGGTGACTACGGTCGGCTTTCACGAACCTCCCAAGGGGGACGAGTTGAAGAGCCGCACACTCACCGCCGTGCTCGCCTGTATCGCCGCCGTAGCCCTTGTCGGTTGCGACCCTGCGGGCACCGACGCGAAGCCCGAGTCCTCCGCCGCCACGCCTGTCGGTGAAACTCCTACGTCGGCGCCGGCCAAGGAGAAGGAGCCGGTCGAGTCGAAGGCGGTTCCCGACTTCGTCGGCATGGGACTCCAGTCCGCACAGGACGCTGCGCAGAAGGAAGGGTTCTACGCGCTGAGGTCCCACGACAGTGCCGGTCGTGGCCGTATGCAGGCCTTCGACCGGAACTGGAAAGTCTGCTCGCAGAACATGGCGGCGGGCAAGGTCATCCCCACGGACACGGTGCTGGACTTCGGCACCGCGAAGTTGGAGGAGAAGTGCCCAGCCGGTGACGGGAAAGACCCTGAGGTGGTCGGTGGAAAGATGCCGGACTTCGTCGGGAAGTCCGTGAAGGTCGCCCGTATGGCACTCGACTCCAGTACGTCGATCACCGTCAAGGACGCGACCCAGGACCGGAAGGTACTCATGGAGAGCAACTGGCGGGTGTGCACCCAGTCGCCTTCCCCCGGGACCGCTCTGAACGGGCAGCCGGTCGAGTTCAGTGCGGTCAAGTTCGAAGAGAACTGCTGACGTTCACCCGTACCGCTGTTGATTCCGGAACGCCCCCGCTCGCGCGGGGACCGCCGACGCTCGATCGATCTGGTCCGCTATCGACTCGGAACACCCCCGCTCACGCGGGGACCACACCAGTCCGGCGGTGATCAGGCCTCCGGCCCACGGAACACCCCCGCTCACGCGGGGACCACACGTCCGTGCGCAGGGCGAGCACGAGCCGGTCCGGAACACCCCCGCTCACGCGGGGACCACCGCCGACCGGCTCCCCGTCTGCCCCGTATCCGCGGAACACCCCCGCTCACGCGGGGACCACGGGAGCTTTCGCCTCTGGAGCGGCGATGCTCATGGAACACCCCCGCTCACGCGGGGACCACCCCCGAGCAGATCGGCGGCCTCCGCCTGGTGGAGGAACACCCCCGCTCACGCGGGGACCACTGCTGGGCTGGTATGCCGATGCGCTGTGGGAGCGGAACACCCCCGCTCACGCGGGGACCACCCACCCTTCGAGGAGTCGAGCGGTTCCGACTGCGGAACACCCCCGCTCACGCGGGGACCACGGTGGCGTAGAGGGCGCCGGTGCCGACGTCGGCGGAACACCCCCGCTTACGCGGGGACCACCGCGGACGGGCGGCGGCCAGATACGGCTGGGGCGGAACACCCCCGCTCACGCGGGGACCACGACAGGAACGCTTCCGCGGCGTGGGTGCCCGGCGGAACACCCCCGCTCACGCGGGGACCACTTCAGGGTCAGCGCCCCGGCGCGCAGGCGGGCCGGAACACCCCCGCTCACGCGGGGACCACGTGGTCCAGCGCAAAGAGCGCGTCCGCCACGCCGGAACACCCCCGCTCACGCGGGGACCACTACAGGGAACTGCGGTGGGCCGTCGCCGACCGCGGAACACCCCCGCTCACGCGGGGACCACAAGCACGGTGGGGCGCCGCTGCACACGATCCTCGGAACACCCCCGCTCACGCGGGGACCACAGATCCGGCAGCACCCCCCTGTCGCGCCGGTACGGAACACCCCCGCTCACGCGGGGACCACACTTCCTGACCTGCTGGTTTATGGGGGTTTTGCCAGTCCTTGACCCTTGGGCTGCGTGCTCACCTCTACATGATCACAGAGAGGGCGGCTGGGCGCAGTTGGTTCGAGAGCCGTCCACATGGCGGGTGATTCGGCGGAGAGACGTGAGGGGGCGTCCCCGCCGAGCCTGGAGGGGTAGCCTTCAGCGTCCACCGGCTGCTCCGTCACCCCCGCAGCTCCTCCAGCCGAGCCAGCGCATCACGGGCCAAGGCCTCCTCCTCGGCGGCGAGTTGAACCGATCCCGCCGTCTCCAGCCACCCCCGTGCCCCCTCCGCGTCTCCCATCCGTTGCGCGAGGTCCCCGCGCAACACCAGCAGCTGCAACCGCTGCGCCGGCGTGGGCTGTTCGTCCTTCAGCTTCAGTACCCGGTCGATGATCCTGGCGGCCCCCGGGAAGTCCTGCTTCGAGTCCGCGAAGAGGTCCGCCATGTGCAAGGCGCGGGCGAAGACGTCTTTCGGTGCCGCGTCGGCCAAGTCCTCCGGGCTGTCGTCGTCGATCGTCTGGCCGACCCGGATCGTGTTGCCCGTCGGGTCGGTCGTCAGGAACTGCCGTACTCCGTAGGACATGTCCTTCAGCGGGCCGATACGCGGCAGCCCGCGTGCGGGAATGCGTCCGTACGTCGCCTTCAGGTCGGACCTGAACGCGGCGTACAGGCCGTCCACGTCCTCCGTGAGCACGTAGCAGCTCGCGTGCGACGTGCTGGGGTCGTAGTCCTTGAGGCCGTACAGCTGGATTTCGACGGCCCCGCGCTCGACCACCGCGTACGCGTACGGGCTCTTCTGCAAGTGCGTCATCTCGAAGCCCAGGGCTGCGTAGAAGTCGACCACGGACTGGAGCAGTTCCGTGCGGCAGGGCAGCAGGGGGATGGTCTTCTCGGTCATGGCCTTGAAGGTAGTCAAATTTGATTACGTGGGCAATGGGGTATGACAACGGCCCCGTCAGGTCGATGACCGTGACGGGGCCGCTGGGCAGTCGTCGTACGTAAGGCGGAAGGTCAGGCGGAGAGTTCGCCGCGCTTGACGGCCGTGACGAACGCGGACCAGTCCTGGGGCGAGAAGGTCAGCGTGGGGCCGGTGGGCGTCTTGCTGTCGCGTACGGGGACGGAGGCGTGGCCGTCCGCGACCTCCAGGCACTCGCCGTTGGCCCCGCCGCTGTAACTGGACTTACGCCATCCGGTCGGGGTCGCGACGTCAGTAGTGGGCTCGGTGATGTGCATGTTCGTGCTCCTCCGCGATGCTTCTGACGAGCGCCACCGACTTTTGCCGCGAGGCCGCGTCACTCAGGGCGAGAGTGTAGGAGGTGCGGCAGGCGTCAACCAGCGCCGGATCGTCCAGCAGCCGCCCGTTGTGAAGCCCCTCGATGTACGCCAGCGGGGCGGCGTCCGCGAAGGACAGCAGGTAGAGCATGCCCTCCAGGAGAGCGTGTGCTCCGCAGGCGAGGGGCAGTACATGTAGGCGTAGGCGGCCCGAATCGGCCATGTCTGCCACCTTGTTCAGCTGTTCTGCCATCACCCGTGGTCCACCGATGGAGCGCCGGAGCGCACCCTCGTCCAGCAGAGTCCATGTTTCCGGCGCTGACGTCTTCTCCAGCAGGAGTCCTCGTTTGGCGCGGCTGACAACCAACTCGTCAACCTCCTCGGCGCAGTAGTTCGGGCGATAGGCCTGGAACACGGCACGTGAGTACTCCTTCGTCTGGAGCAGGCCAGGGATGAGCGACCCTCCGTACTGACGGATCTCCGTGGCCTCCTGCTCCAACTCCGCCACCACACCGAAGTAGTGGGCGAACGCCGGATCCAGGTCCTCCAGCCACCGCTCGAAGAACCCGTCCGTCCCCAGCGCCTGGTCGATCCGCCGCGCGTCGTCCGGGCTCGGCAGCCGTCGCCCCGCCTCGTAGTGGCTGATGAGCGTCGGGGAGCAGACCACTTCTCTCGCCAGTGCCTCCTGCGTCAACCCGGCCGCCATGCGGCGCAGCTTCAGCTCCTCGCCGTACTTCTCCCGTGCCGTACGCGGCCTTCCGTCCGCCTTCATGCGCGCCCAACTCCTCGATCTGACCAGCGTGCTGTCATGCCCGACCCCCTGGCAGCGTAGCGACCTCCGACCCCACTCTGTGATGGGTTCGCTACGGAAAGAAGCGATCTCATTCACCCTTGCAGCCAGAGAGAAGGCCCCCATGAACCACCCCGTCGCCTCGCCCCCCGCCCCATTGCCGCCCTCCCCGATTCCGTGCTCCACCCCCGGAAGCGAGGTCCGCGCATGAGGGTCATGGGTGGGCAGAGCGGCGCCGGCGCCCCCGCGCGGTTGCTGCCGTGGACGGGGGCGGGCGGGAGGCCCTGCTACCTCGTCGGGAGCGGTACGGGGTACGTGGCGCGCAGGGCCGACGAGGTGGAGGAGATCCAGCTCGACATGGCGTACGAGCTGCTCGGGCACGCCGAAGGGCTCCTGTCCGGGACCGATGCCACCGCGCCGCAACTCCACTTCCTCGCCAGTCGGCTGAGCGAGTCCCTGGAGCAGGTCCAGCGGATCGCGGAGAGCCGGGGGACCCGGTTGGAGGCCGCGCTCGCGGGAGCGCGGCCTCAGGTGAACAGCGACACCAGGCCGTAGGCCCAGATACCCAGGAACACGATCGCGAGGAGCAGGCACCCGCCGGCCGTCAGGAGGTCCGACAGCCGGCTGCTCTCCCCGATGTCCCCCTTCACCTTCGCCAGGCCTTCCCATGTCACCGGGTGCCCGAGGGTGTCCGATGCGGCCTCCCGTACGGCGGCCAGTTGGCGGGCGGCGAACGGTGTCGGAGCCGCAGACTCCGGGCCGCGCCAGGCGACCGCGCGCATCCGGCGCACGGCGTTCGCGTACCGCTCCTCGAAGGCCGCCGTCTCCTCCGGGGAGCGGTCCTCCTCCAGGTACATCCACCGGCCCGCCTCCGCCGGGTCCCCGTACAGGCGGTAGACCTCGGCCAGGCGGCGGCGGGGCGCCGGTTCGCGCGGGTAGGAGGAGACCAGCCCGCGCAGGCGCTGCCTCGCCACCGGTACGCGTCCGGAGGCGAGGTCCGCGTCCACGCGGGCCAGGGTGTCGTTCAGGGCCATGCGCTCATCATGGGGGCGGGGGAGGGGCGTGTACGAGTGAGTTGTCGACCAGGTCGGCCGTTCCCCGTCCCACCCCCTGGGCGGGGCCGTGAACCGCGTTGTCAGTGGCGGGCGGTAGCGTCGGCTCATGTCCAACACGGCCGTCATCGAAGGGGTCCTGGAGAGGATCACGTACGCCAACGAGGAGAACGGGTACACGGTCGCCCGCGTCGACACCGGGCGCGGTGCCGGGGATCTGCTCACGGTGGTCGGGGCGCTGCTCGGGGCGCAGGTCGGTGAGTCGCTGCGGATGGAGGGCCGCTGGGGCTCGCACTCCCAGTACGGCAAGCAGTTTGTTGTGGACAACTACACCACCGTCCTGCCCGCCACCATCCAGGGCATCCGCCGCTATCTCGGCTCCGGGCTGATCAAGGGCATCGGGCCGGTCATGGCCGACCGGATCACCACCCATTTCGGTGTCGACACCCTGGACATCATCGAGAGCGCGCCGAAGCGGCTCGTCGAGGTCCCCGGCCTCGGCCCCAAGCGCACGAAGATGATCGCGGCGGCCTGGGAGGAGCAGAAGGCCATCAAGGAGGTCATGGTCTTCCTCCAGGGCGTCGGCGTCTCCACCTCCATCGCCGTGCGCATCTACAAGAAGTACGAGGACGCCTCGATCTCCGTCGTGCGGAACCAGCCCTACCGGCTGGCCGCCGACGTCTGGGGCATCGGGTTCCTCACCGCCGACCGGATCGCGCAGGCGGTCGGCATCCCGCACGACAGTCCCGAGCGGGTCAAGGCCGGTCTGCAGTACGCCCTCTCCCAGTCCTCCGACCAGGGGCACTGCTTCCTCCCCGAGGAGCGGCTCATCGCGGACGGCGTGAAGCTCCTCCAGGTCGACACCGGGATGGTCATCGAGTGCCTGGCCGAGCTGGCCGCCGATCCGGAGGGCGTCGTACGGGAGAAGGTGCCGTCGCCCGAGGGGGGCGAGCCGGTCACCGCTGTCTATCTCGTCCCCTTCCACCGGGCCGAGCTGTCCCTCGCCGGGCAGGTCAGGCGGCTGCTGAACACCGCCGAGGACCGGATGCCCGCCTTCCAGGACGTGGACTGGGAGAAGGCGCTGGCCTGGCTCGCCACGCGCACGGGGGCCTCCCTGGCCCCCGAGCAGGAGGAGGCCGTACGGCTCGCGCTCAGCCGGAAGGTGGCCGTCCTGACCGGTGGCCCCGGCTGCGGGAAGTCCTTCACCGTCCGGTCCATCGTCGAGCTGGCCCGTGCGAAGAAGGCCAAGGTGGTGCTCGCCGCCCCCACCGGGCGCGCGGCCAAACGCCTCTCCGAGCTGACCGGGGCCGAGGCGTCCACCGTGCACCGGCTGCTGGAGCTGAAGCCGGGCGGGGACGCGGCGTACGACCGGGACCGGCCGCTCGACGCCGATCTCGTCGTCGTCGACGAGGCCTCCATGCTCGATCTGCTCCTCGCCAACAAGCTCGTGAAGGCCGTGGCACCCGGTGCCCACCTCCTCCTCGTGGGCGATGTCGACCAGCTGCCCTCGGTCGGGGCGGGGGAGGTGCTGAGCGATCTCCTCGCGAAGGGCGGCCCGGTGCCCGCCGTGCGGCTGACCCGCATCTTCCGGCAGGCCCAGCAGTCGGGGGTCGTGACCAACGCCCACCGCATCAACGCCGGGCAGCCGCCCCTCACCCAGGGGCTGAACGACTTCTTCCTCTTCGTGGAGGACGAGACGGCGGACGCGGGCAAGCTGGCGGTGGACGTGGCGGCCCGCCGTATTCCGGCCAAGTTCGGCCTCGATCCCCGCCGAGACGTGCAGGTCCTCGCCCCGATGCACCGGGGGCCGGCGGGCGCAGGCGAGCTGAACGGGCTGCTCCAGCAGTCCATCACCCCCGGCCGCCCCGACGTCCCCGAGAAGCGGTTCGGCGGCCGGGTCTTCCGGGTCGGCGACAAGGTCACCCAGATCCGCAACAACTACGACAAGGGCGAGAACGGCGTCTTCAACGGCACGGTCGGCGTCGTCACCGCCCTCGACCTGGACGAACAGCGGCTCACCGTCCGCACCGACGAGGACGAGGAGATCGGCTACGACTTCGACGAGCTGGACGAGCTGGCCCACGCCTACGCCATGACGATCCACCGCTCCCAGGGCAGCGAGTACCCGGCCGTCGTCATCCCCGTCACCAACAGTGCCTGGATGATGCTCCAGCGCAACCTGCTCTACACCGCCGTGACCAGGGCCAAGAAGCTCGTCGTGCTGGTCGGGTCCCGTAAGGCGATCGGCCAGGCCGTCCGCACGGTTTCCGCAGGCAGACGTTGTACGGCACTGGATTTCCGGCTCCGCGGCGGCTCGGGAGGAGACTTCGCGTGACCCCTGCACAAAAATGATCGATCAAATCGGTGGCAAACATCACGGAGGTCTTCCGGAACCGCAGTCAAGGGGGCAGGATGAGTAAGTTGGCGGCACTCAGTGCCGTCAGTAGGTCCAATGGACGACCCCGAGTGCACTCTCCTGAGCCGAATGGGGGAGGGTGGAGACAGTCAGGGCACCTCGAAGAAGAGGCACTACGTCGGTGAGGGATGACGTGAGCGACAACTCTGTAGTACTGCGGTACGGCGATGACGAGTACACCTACCCGGTGATCGACAGCACCGTCGGCGACAAGGGCTTCGACATCGGGAAGCTCCGGGCCAATACGGGCCTGGTCACGCTGGACAGCGGATACGGCAACACCGCCGCCTATAAATCCGCCATCACGTACCTCGACGGTGAGCAGGGCATTCTGCGCTACCGCGGATACCCGATCGAGCAGCTCGCCGAGCGCTCGTCGTTCCTCGAGGTCGCGTACACGCTGATCAACGGCGACCTTCCCAAGGTCGACGAGCTGGCGGACTTCAAGAACGAGATCACCCAGCACACGCTGCTGCACGAGGACGTCAAGCGGTTCTTCGACGGCTTCCCGCGCGACGCCCACCCGATGGCCATGCTGTCCTCGGTCGTCAGCGCGCTGTCCACGTTCTACCAGGACAGCCACAACCCGTTCGACGAGAAGCAGCGCCACCTCTCCACGATCCGGCTGCTGGCGAAGCTGCCGACGATCGCGGCGTACGCGTACAAGAAGTCGATCGGCCACCCCTTCGTCTACCCGCGCAACGACCTCGGGTACGTCGAGAACTTCCTGCGCATGACCTTCTCGGTCCCCGCCCAGGAGTACGAGCTGGACCCGGTCGTCGTCTCGGCGCTGGACAAGCTGCTCATCCTGCACGCGGACCACGAGCAGAACTGTTCGACCTCCACCGTGCGTCTGGTCGGCTCCTCGCAGGCGAACATGTTCGCCTCGATCTCCGCCGGCATCTCGGCCCTCTGGGGCCCGCTGCACGGTGGCGCCAACCAGTCGGTGCTGGAGATGCTCGAAGGCATCCAGGCCAACGGCGGCGATGTCGACTCCTTCATCCGCAAGGTGAAGAACAAGGAGGACGGCGTCCGCCTGATGGGCTTCGGCCACCGGGTGTACAAGTCGTTCGACCCGCGCGCCAAGATCATCAAGGCCGCCGCCCATGACGTGCTGTCCGCGCTCGGCAAGTCCGACGAGCTGCTCGACATCGCGCTCAAGCTGGAGGAGCACGCGCTCTCCGACGAGTACTTCGTCTCGCGCAACCTCTACCCCAACGTGGACTTCTACACCGGTCTGATCTACCGGGCCATGGGCTTCCCGACCGAGATGTTCACCGTGCTCTTCGCGCTCGGCCGCCTCCCGGGCTGGATCGCCCAGTGGCACGAGATGATCAAGGAGCCGGGTTCGCGCATCGGCCGCCCGCGCCAGATCTACACGGGTGAGGTCCTCCGCGACTTCGTCCCGGTCGAGGGTCGCTGAGCCGGGTCCCGTACCCGTTACGCGTACGACCCGTGCGCGTACGACCTGCACCACCGCACACCCGCACCACCGCATCACCGCACTGCCGGGTTTCCGCACGACCCTGTCGTGCTTGGCCTTTTCGGCCGACTGCCTTCGCCCCGCGTACCGCGCTTCGCACAGAGCGCGGTGTCCGGGGCGATTCGGCGTTCCGGGGGTGGTGCGGGGGCGCCCGTGTGTCCGGGGGTGGTGCGGGGTGCCCGTGTGTCCGGGGGTGGGCAAGCCGTCCGGGGTGGGTGGTGGTGGGATTCCTTGGCCTTGCGGCTGGCTTACGGGCGGGCACCCTGTAGGCCTCCAGGAGGGCGCAGGCGGCCCTGTGGCGCTGCGGCGGACCTGGGCGGCTACCCGGGCGGGGGCCGGTCGGGCTGTGCACGCGCGGGGGCGGTGAGGCGGTCCTGAACGCGCCTGTGAAGTGGCGCGGCCCTGAACGCGAGAAACGCCCCGCCGCCGATCCCCCCACGGGTCGACGGTCAGGGCGCTTCCCATATCCCGGAGCGGATTCCCCCCACGGGATCCGGCCGGGCGTCTGTGCAGGGAGCCGAAGCTCCCGTTGTTGTGCTGCGGTCTGCCGGGGTACGTACGCACGGGAGGGCCGCTCAAAGCTCCCCGGTGCACGTGCCCCGGCTCAACGCTTGCCACGGGAGCGTCCCCCAAGACACTCCCACTCGGACGTCCCCCAAGACATCCTTGGCATCGCACTCTAAGACTCATGAACCCACCGGATGGTTACCCTGAAGCCGGTGTGATCTAAATCTCTTTGTGGAAGTTACGTGAAGGCACGCAACCGGAGGCTGTTCGTGACGACGAACACGGACGAAAACGCCATGGCGGCTCCCGCGATCATAGGGTTGAGCAGGCCACTTGCAGCCAGGGGCAGAGCCGCGACGTTGTACCCGAAGGCCCAGAAGAGGTTGCCCCTGATGGTGGAAAGAGTACGCCTGGAAAGGCGGATTGCGTCAGCAGTCACCTTGAGATCTCCACGAATCAGTGTGAGATCGCTCGCTTCGATCGCCGCATCCGTCCCGGTACCCATCGCCAGCCCCAGATCTGCCGTGGCCAGAGCCGCCGCGTCGTTGACCCCGTCGCCGGCCATGGCGACGCTCCGGCCCTCCGCCTGAAGGCCCTGGACCACGGCCATCTTCTCCTCGGGGAGCACCTCGGCGTGGACCTCCTCGATGCCCACCTCACGGGCCACGGCCTCGGCCACCGCCCGGTTGTCGCCGGTCAGGAGGACGGGCCGCAGCCCCATGGCCCGTAGCTCGGCCACGGCCGCCGCGCTGCCTTCCTTGACGGCGTCGGCCACCGCGAGCACGCCCCGTGCCGCCCCGTCCCAGCCGACGGCCACCGCCGTACGTCCGCGCTCCTCGGCCTCGGTGAGGGCGGCGGCCAGCTCCGGGGGGAGGGGGATACCGGCGTCGGTGAGGAGGCGGGGGCGTCCGACGAGGACGGTGTGGCCGTCGACGGTGCCCTGGACGCCGAGTCCGGGGATGTTGGTGAAGTTCTCCGGGGTGGGGAGGGCCGTCCCGCCCAGGCGTTCGACGGCTCCTGCTGCCACTGCCTGGGCGATGGGGTGTTCGGAGGAGTACTCGATGGCTCCGGCCAGGCGCAGGATGTCGTTCTCGTCGGTGCCCTGGGCGGTGTGGATGGCGAGGAGGGTCATCTTGCCGGTGGTGATCGTGCCGGTCTTGTCGAGGACGATGGTGTCGACTTGGCGGGTGGTTTCGAGGACTTCGGGGCCCTTGATGAGGATGCCGAGCTGGGCGCCGCGTCCGGTGCCGACCATGAGGGCGGTGGGGGTCGCCAGGCCCAGTGCGCAGGGGCAGGCGATGATGAGGACGGCGACGGCTGCGGTGAAGGCGGCGGTGGGTCCGGCGCCGCTGCCGAGCCAGAAGCCGAGGGTTGCCAGGGCGAGGGCGATGACGATGGGGACGAAGACGGCGGAGATGCGGTCGGCGAGGCGTTGGGCTGCGGCTTTGCCGTTCTGTGCGTCTTCGACCAGGCGGGCCATGCGGGCGAGTTGGGTGTCGGAGCCGATGCGGGTGGCTTCGATGAGGAGGCGGCCGCCGGCGTTGATGGTGGCGCCGGTGACGGTGTCTCCGGCGGCGACCTCGACGGGCACGGATTCGCCGGTGAGCATGGAGGCGTCGACGGCGGAGGTGCCTTCGACGACGGTGCCGTCGGTGGCGATCTTCTCCCCGGGCCGGACCACGAACCGGTCCCCGACGGTGAGCCGGTCGGCCGGAACGCGTACCTCCGTACCGTCGTCCCTGAGGACGGCGACGTCCTTGGCGCCCAGGTGCAGCAGCGCCCGCAGCGCGGCACCCGCCTTCCGCTTCGCCCGCGCCTCCAGATAGCGGCCCAGCAGGATGAAGGTGATCACCCCGGCCGCGACCTCCAGATAGATCGTGGAGCTCGCGTCGGCGCGCGAGACGGTGAGGTCGAAGCCGTGGCGCATGCCCGGCATCCCCGCGTCCCCCAGGAACAGGGCCCACAGCGACCACCCGAAGGCGGCGAGGGTGCCCATCGAGACGAGCGTGTCCATGGTGGCCGCGCCGTGCCGCAGGTTGGTCCAGGTGGCGCGGTGGAAGGGCAGGCCGCCCCAGACGACGACGGGCGCGGCGAGGGTCAGGGAGAGCCACTGCCAGGAGTCGAACTGGAGGGCCGGGACCATCGCGAGCAGGATGACGGGGACGCTGAGGACGGCGGAGACGATGAACCGCTGCCGGAGCGCGGCGAGGGCTGCCGCCTGCTCCGCTTCCGCGGTTTCCGCCGCGGCGGCCTGCTCCGCTTCCGCTTCCCTTGCCGGTACGTCGGCCGATGCGGGCTCCTGCGCCCGATCCATGGACTGTTCCTCCGCCTCCGCCCGTTCCTCCGCCTCCGCTTTCGCTCGCTCCGGCGTCCGCTCCTTCTGCGGGGCCTGCGGGGCCTGCGGGTCCGGTTCTGGCCGCGGTCCCGGTTCCGTTTCCTGCTGCTCCGGCTGCTCCTGCTGCTCCGGCTGCGGAGGCGCGGCCGGGCGCTTCGGGGGTGCGGTCGGGCGGGCCGTGTAGCCGGTCTTCTCGACCGTCGCGACGAGATCCGACAGTTCCAGCCCCTCGGCGAAGGTGACGCGGGCCTTCTCGGTCGCGTAGTTCACCGTGGCGGTGACGCCGTCCATCCGGTTGAGCTTCTTCTCGACGCGGGCCGCGCACGAGGCGCAGGTCATCCCGCCGATCATGAGTTCGGCCTCGGAGGCGTTCGCGGCCGGGGTCCCGGCTGCTGCTGTGCGGGCCATGTCCGAACTCCTGGGTGGTGCGGTGGCGCGGTGGTACGCGGGCGGGTCACCGGTCGCGGCGCTGGACCGCGACGGGTGGGGCCCGGTGACGCACATCGGGCCGTACCTCACCAGTATCTGCTGGTGGGGCCGGCCCGAGGCGGGAAGGTGGTGCGGGCGGCGCTCAGGCGGCCCGGCCGACCAGTTCGTAACCGGCCTCGTCGACGGCGGCCCGTACGGCGTCCTCGGTCAGCGGGGCCTTGGAGGAGACGGTGACGCGCCCGGTGGCGGCGACGGCCTCGACGGACGTCACGCCGCCGAGCGCGGAGATCTCCTCGGACACGGCCCCTTCGCAGTGGCCGCAGGTCATGCCCTTGACCTCGTAGACCGCGGTGACCGCCTCCGTCGGCTCGATCTGCACGTCGGCGGCGCCCCCGCCGTGGCAGGCGCCGGTGGGCGAGCAGCAGGAGCCGGTGGACTGGGTGGTGGGTTCGGTCTCGGCGGTCATGGTGTTCTCCTCTTCGGCGTACGAGTGTGGCGCGGGGGGGCCACAGGGGTGACCGGGGCGCCTCGCTCCCTCCATGCTATACCCCTAGGGGGTATTAGGGGGAGGCGGGCGCGCCGGTCGGGGCTCCGACAGGCCCTAGAGGATGCGGCCCTCCCGGGCGTGCGGGGCCGTGCGGGGTGAATCGTCGCCGATCAGGGGGTCCAGGTAGCGGTACATGGCCGTCTTCAGCTCCTGGATGTACGCGTCCCGCTCCTCGCCCTCGTGCGCCAGGATCAGGTCGAGCCCGGCCTTGAACATCATGAACGTCATGTCGGCGACCCGGTGGACCTGGGCCGCGGGGGTCGTCGGGAGGTAGCCGGCGAGGATCCCCTCGACCTGGCCCAGCATCGTGACGTGCAGGGTGTCGTGCTCCTCGGTGATCCGGCCGGGGATCTCCGAGCCGTGCATCAGGACGAAGAACGCCGGGTTCTCGCAGTTGAACGCGATCAGCGGGTCGAGCACGGCGTCGAGCATCCGGTCGAGCGGCAGCTCGATGTGGCTCGGGGTGAAGGCCGCTCCGTAGGTGTCGCGCCAGCGGGCGAGCAGCTGGTCGCCCAGCTCGACGGCGATGGCCTCCTTGTTGGGGAAGAACTGGTACAGCGTGCCCGGCGAGACGCCGGCCTCGCGGGCGATGGCGTTGGTGCTGGACGAGGTGTAGCCGCTGGTGCAGAAGACGCTGGCCGCCGCCTCCAGCAACTGGGCGATACGTGCTTCGCCACGGGCCTGGCGGCGGCGCGGACGGGCGGCCCCCGCGGTGCCGCCCGCCTCGTCGGCTCCGGGTTTTCCGGCTGCGCCGTCCCCTGCGGCGCCCTTCTTGGCTCTGGCCTCCGGCACGGCGAATCCCCAGCTTTCGTGATGCGTTTGACAAACGCGAGCACTCGCTCGCATTCTTGTGAAACGCGAGCGATCACTCGTGTTTGCCAGTGTAAGTGGCAACGACTGACCCATGCTGCCCTGTGCCGCCGGGTCTCGGTGAAGGGGACACCGCACCATGTCCGAAGTCAACGGTCCATCCGGGTCGGCCCGGCCGTCCGGTCCGCCTGGCCCGTCCGGCCCCTCCGGTTCATCCACCGCCTCCAGCTCGCCGAATGCTGCCGGCTCGCCCGGCACGTCCGGTTCGTCCCGTCGGTCCGGCCCGTCCGTTCCGGCCGGTGCGCGGCCCGTCGGGGGCTGGACCCGCCTCGTCACCGCCAGGCCCCGGCTCTCCCTGCTGGCCGCCCTGGTGATCACCGCCCTCGCCGTGTTCGCCGGGAGCGGGGTGGCCGACCGGATGGGCAGCGGCGGCTGGCAGGCCCCCGACGCCGAGTCGTCGTACGCGACCGAGGCGCTGGAGCGGGAGTTCCCCGACTCGCAGCCCAACCTGCTCCTGCTGGTGGACAGCGGCACCGCCTCCGTCGACGACCCGGCGGTGGCCGCGGAGGCCGCCAGGATCACCGAGCGGCTCGCCGGGGAGCCGGGCATATCGGGGGTCACCTCGTACTGGCGGACCAAGGCCCCCGCCCTGCGTGCCGAGGACGGCCGCGAAGCGCTCATCGCGGCCCGGATAGGCGGCGACGAGACGGAGGCGGGCGAGACGCTCGAACGGATCGCACCCGACTTCGCCGGGGAGAGCGGTCCGGTGACGGTCTCGGTCGGCGGGCCCGTCGCCGTCCAGCACGAGATGCAGACGATCATCCAGGAGGACCTGCTGCGGGCCGAGCTGATCGCCCTGCCGGTGACGCTCATCCTGCTGGTCATGGTCTTCGGCAGCGCGGTCGCCGCCCTGCTGCCGCTCCTCGTCGGCATCGTCGCCATCCTCGGCACCAACGCCGTGCTGCGCGGTCTGACCGAGTTCACCGACGTGTCGGTCTTCGCCATGAACCTCACCACGGCCCTCGGCCTCGGACTGGCCATCGACTACGCCCTGTTCATCGTCCGCCGCTTCCGCGAGGAGCTGGACGCCGGGGCCGACACCCGGGCGGCGATCGGCACCACACTGCGTACGGCCGGCCGCACGGTGCTCTTCTCGGCGTTGACCGTGGCCGTGTCCCTCTCCGCGATGCTCGTCTTCCCCCAGTACTTCCTGCGGTCCTTCGCCTACGCCGGGATCGCCGTGGTCCTGCTGGCGGCCGCCGCCGCACTCGTCCTGCTGCCCGCCGCGTTCATGCTGCTCGGCCACCGGGTCAACGCGCTCGACCTGCGCCGCCTGCTGCGCCGGGGGCGGAAGGGCGGGTCCGGCACGGCGGCCGCCGCCGAGGAGTCCGGCGCAGGGTGGGCGCGCTTCGCCCGGCTGGTGATGCGCCGGGCCCCCGTCTTCGCCGTCGTCACGACGGTGGGGCTGGTCCTCCTCGGACTGCCCTTCCTCGGCGTCAAGTTCGGTACGGCGGACGACCGCCAGCTCCCCGCCGGGGCCGAGTCCCGGGTGGTCCAGGAGTACATCAGGGACGGCTTCCCCGGCAGCCCGGGCGGCGGTCTGCACCTGCTGGCCGAGGGCGAGGGGACGCCCGCCGCGTACGCGGCCCTCAAGGAGCGGATCGAGAAGGTCCCGGGCGTGGAGCGTGTCGACGGTCCGGTCGCGGGGGACGCGGTCGCCTACTTCAGCGTGCTGCCGAAGGGCGAGGCGGTCGGGCAGGAGACCCAGCAGCTGGTACGGGACCTGCGCGCACTGCCCACCGGCTCCGGCTCCCTCGACACCTCGGTGACCGGCACGGCGGCCGTCCTCGTCGACTCCAAGGATGCCATCGCGGACCGGCTGCCCTGGGCGATCGGCATCATCGTCGTGGTGACGCTGCTGCTGGTCTTCCTGCTCACCGGCAGTGTGCTCATCCCGATCCAGGCGGTCGTGCTCAACGCCCTCAGCCTGACGGCGATGTTCGGCGCGGTGGTCTGGGTCTTCCAGGACGGGAACCTCTCCGGGATCCTCGCCTTCACCAGCACGGGGGACATCGAGACGACCCTGCCCGTCCTGATGTTCTGCGTGGCCTTCGGCCTCTCCATGGACTACGGGGTCTTCCTCCTCTCCCGCATCAAGGAGGAGTACGACCGCACCGGCGACCACGAGCGCTCGGTCACCTTCGGGCTCTCCCGCACCGGTGGGCTGATCACCGCGGCCGCCGTGATCCTGGCGGTCGTGATGGTCGCCATCGGTACCTCCCGGGTCACCAACACCAAGATGCTGGGGCTCGGGATCGCCCTGGCCGTCCTGATGGACGCCATGGTGGTCCGCAGCCTGCTGGTTCCGGCCGTGATGAAGCTGACGGGCCACGCCACCTGGTGGGCGCCCAGGCCCCTGCGCGCCTTCCACCAGCGGTTCGGCCTCAGCGAAGGGGAGTCGGCACCCGACACCTCCGGAGCGAGGGGCGGTTCCGGCGGCCCGGTGACGCCCGCTGCCGATGACGGGACAGGCGACATACCCGGGGCGGCCCGGGAGGGGGAGAAGGTCACCACGGGGGCGTAGCCGCCCGACGACCGCTCCACGGCCGGCCCGTGAACCCGTTCGGAAAGGGGTCTCGGGCCGGCCGTGGAAGGCCTTCAGGCGGGCCGTGGGGGCTGCGTGGAGCGGATGGCGGCCAAGGGCAGGGGGGTCGGGTCTCCCCTTCGGCCCCCTGCCCTCCAAGCGCCCTCTCCGCCTTCGCAACACCAGCTTTGACCTGGGCTTTCTTCCTCCGTATCACTAAAATCGGTGCATGGGGAAAGGGGATCTGATGGGCCGCGACATCCGCACGGCGGACGATGTGATGAGGCTTCTGGACGACCTGTTCGCACCCGAGGCGCACCGCTGGACCACCGGGGCCGCCTCCTGGTGGGACGGCTTCTACGAGGACCGCTCGAAGCCGGTGCCCTTCTTCGCCGACAAGCCGGACGAGAACCTCGTGGCGTACGTCGACCGGGGGTTGATCGGGCCGGGCCGCGTGCTCGACCTCGGCTGCGGTCCCGGGCGCAACGCCCACCGGCTGGCCGCGCTCGGCTTCGACGTCGACGGCGTCGACCTCTCCCCGGCGGCGGTCGCCTGGGCCGAGGAGCGCGTACGGGCGTCGGGGGTCGAGGCCCGGTTCCACCTCGGGGACGCCTTCGATCTGACGGCGGCGGGGGCAGCGGCGGCAGGACCGTACGACCTGGTCTACGACTCCGGCTGCTTCCATCACCTGCCGCCCCACCGGCGCATCGGCTACCTCGCCCTGCTGGACCGCTGCCTCGCCCCCGGCGGCCACTTCGCGCTCACCTGCTTCGCCGCGGGGGAGGGCGGAATGGGCTCCGAGCTGCCGGACGTGGAGTTCTACCGGCAGGGGGGCCTGGGCGGCGGACTCGCCTACACCCCCGAGGAGTTGCGCCGCATCTTCTCGCTCCCGGGCCTGGCGGAGATCGAACTGCGCCGGATGCGCGACGAGACACCCGACTCGCCGCTCTTCGGTGAACCCTTCCTCTGGACGGCGCTGTTCCGCAAAGAGGCGTGAGAAGGGAGAGAGGGAACGGTCAACGGCCGCGGTTGCGGGGGCGGGAGGCGACCCAGGCGCGGACGGTGTCTCCGTACCAGTAGGGCTTTCCGTTCTGCACCTGGTCGGGCGGCGGGAGGAGACCGTGTTTGCGATAGGAGCGGACGGTGTCCGGCTGGACCTGGATGTGCGCGGCAATGTCCTTGTAGGACCAGAGTGTCCTGTCCGTCATCCGTGACACCTCTCTGCGCTGCTCTGTCCGGTGATCACTCAAGCCTGTGCTCGGTTGAACGAACTCCGGCGGGAGGCGGGGTGGGGCTGTTGTGCGCCTGTGACGGAAAACCCGCGTAACAGAGATATGTGTCGCGAAACAGTGACTGTTGTGACAGAAGGGGCGAATGTCCGACCGGTTCACGGGCGTTGTCAGACCCCGGTGCCACGATGGTGACCATGAGTACGCCCGAACGCGCGATGCCGCCACTGGTGGCCGACGAGCGCACCACGCTGGAGAGCTGGCTCGACTTCTACCGCGCCACCCTGGCCCGGAAATGCGCGGGGCTGCCCGAGGAGCGGCTCCGGGAAGCGTCCGTCGAGCCCTCGGGGATGACGTTGCTGGGGCTGGTCCAGCACGCCGCGGCGGTGGAGCGGAACTGGTTCCGGCGGGTCCTCGCGCAGGAGGACGTTCCGCGGCTGTTCGCCCCTGCCGACGGGGGCGGGAGCGGAGGAGGGGGCGGAGGTGAAGGGCACGACGGGGGGTTCGAGCCGGCCGAGGACGCCACGTACGACGGCGCGGTGGCGGTGTGGGAGGCCGAGATCCGGCGGGGCCGGGAGAACTGCGCGGGCCGGGGGCTCGACGAGACCAGCCCGTTCATGGGCGGGGAGGTGACGCTGCGGTGGATCTACACGCACATGATCGGTGAGTACGCGCGCCACTGCGGGCACGCCGATCTGATCCGGGAGCGCATCGATGGGCGCACGGGGGTCTGAAGGCGTCCGGTCGCCCGGCGGGGCGGTGGTGTCAGACGGCCGCGCCGGGCCCGGGGGTTCCGCAGGAGCGGAGGAACGCGCGGGTGCGGCGAGCGATCGGGAGCGGCTTGTCCGGGTCGCACGGGTACATGTCCTGCTCCACGATCGCGAACAGGTCGACGTCCAGGGCGCGCGCCGCCGCCAGGACCGGCTCCAAGGCGGGCACGCCACCGGGCGGTTCGCACATCACGCCCCGCGCCACGGCCGGGCCGAACGGGATCTCGTCCGCCACCACCGCCGCCAGGATCTCGGGGTCGACCTGCTTGAGGTGGAGGTAGCCGAGGCGCTCCCCGTACGTCTCGATGAGCTTCACGCTGCTGCCACCGCAGTAGGCGTAGTGCCCGGTGTCCAGGCAGAGCGAGACGAGGGAGGGGTCGGTGGCGTCGAGGAAGCGGGTCACGTTCTCCTCGCTGTCGATATGAGTGTCCGCGTGCGGGTGGACGACGATACGGAGCCCGTAGCGCTCCCGGACCTCCCGGCCGAGCCGCTCCGTCTGGACCGTCAGATCCCGCCACTGCGCCGGGGTGAGCGTGCGGTCCTCCAGGACCTCGCCCGTCTTGTCGTCGCGCCAGAACGAGGGGATGACGACGAGGTGTTCGGCGCCCATGGCCCGGGTCAGCTCCGCGATGTCCGCGACATGTGCCCAGGTCCGGTCCCAGACGGCGGGCCCGTGGTGCAATCCGGTGAAGACGGTGCCGGCGGAGACGGTCAGCCCGCGGCTGCGGGTCTCGTCCGAGAGCCGGGCCGGGTCGGTGGGCAGATAGCCGTACGGGCCCAGTTCGATCCACTCGTACCCGGCCTCCGCCACCTCGTCGAGGAAGCGCTGCCAGGGCACCTGCCGCGGGTCGTCGGGGAACCACACCCCCCACGAGTCGGGTGCCGAGCCGATACGGATGCGGGCCGAAGAGGGTGCGGAGGGGGTCATATCGGCCAGCGTCGCGGGCCGTACGGATGAGTGTCAAGAGTTCGTCCGAATGTCCGGACAAAATGTTGACAGGGCTCCCGGGCGGGGACTAGACCTGGGACCAGCCGGCCGGCGGGGGCGCACGGAGGCGGACCGAGGGGCGGAACGGAGGCCGAAGGGATGCGCGATGCCTGAGCCGTACGACGTGGTCACCATGGGGCGGATCGGGGTCGATCTCTATCCCTTGGACATCGGGGTGCCGCTCGCCCGGGTCGGGACGTTCGGCAAGTTCCTCGGCGGTTCCCCGACGAACGTCGCGGTGGCGGCGGCCCGGCTGGGACGGCGGACGGCGGTGGTCACCCGGACGGGCCGGGACGCCTTCGGGGACTACCTCCACCAGGAGCTGCGGGGCTTCGGGGTGGACGACCGGTGGGTGACGCCGGTCGAGGAGTACCCCACGCCGGTCACCTTCTGCGAGGTCTTCCCGCCGGACGACTTCCCCCTCTACTTCTACCGGCAGCCCAAGGCCCCCGACCTGGAGATCCACCCGTCGGAACTCGACCTGGACGCGGTGCGCGCCGCCCGGATCTTCTGGATGACCGGTACGGGACTCAGCGCCGAGCCCAGCAGGGCCGCGACGCTGACGGCGCTCCGGGCCCGCAGCGAGGGGCGGGCCGGGGAGCCCCGTACGGACACGGCCGCTGAACCCAGCACCTCCGCCACCGTGTTCGATCTGGACTGGCGGCCCATGTTCTGGGACGGCGGGGACCACGGCTCGGTGGCGCGCGCCCGCTACCGGGAGGCCCTCGCCCACGCCACCGTCGCCGTCGGGAACACCGACGAGTGCGAGATCGCGACCGGCGAGCGCGAACCGTACGCCGCCGCACGCGCCCTGCTCGCGGCCGGGGTGGAGCTGGCCGTCGTGAAGCAGGGGCCGAAGGGCGTCCTCGCCGTTCACCGCGACGGCTCCACCGCCGAGGTCCCGCCGCTGCCGGTGGAGGTCGTCAACGGGCTCGGCGCCGGGGACGCGTTCGGCGGGGCGCTCTGCCACGGGCTGCTGGCCGGGTGGGATCTCGACCTGATCATGCGGTACGCCAACGCCGCCGGGGCCATCGTCGCCTCCCGCCTCGCCTGCTCCTCCGCCATGCCCTTCCCGGACGAGGTGGAGCAGGCGCTGGCGGAGGGGGCCGTACGGGCGGACCTCGCGACCGGGCCGCCCGCGACCGGGTCTTCTGAGTCCGGGGCCTCCGGGACCGGGCCTTCCGAGACCGCGCCCTCCCAGCCCGGGGCCTCCGGGACCGCGCCCTCCGAGCCCGGGGCCTCCGGGACGGGCGGGGACGGCGGCTCGGCCTCCAGGCCCTCCGGGACGGCCTCATGAGCCCCGCGCCCGCCGCGCCCTCCGTCCACGAGCTCGTCCGGATCCGTGCCGAGCACCCCGAGGCGGTGGCCGAAGCCGCCGCGCGACGGCAGCGGAGACCTCTGCTCCGTACGGCCGACTCCTCTGCCCCCGACCTCAACCCAGTCACCGGCACAGGCGCAGGCGCAGGAACCGGCACCGGAACCAGCACCAGCCCAGGCCCAGGCGCCGACACGGGCACGGGCACGGCCACCGCCATCGGCACAGGAACCGGCAGTGCAACCGGCCACCCCGGTCAGCTGATGATCATCGCCGCCGACCATCCCGCGCGCGGAGCCCTCGCCGTCGGGGACCGGGCGCTCGCCATGGCCAACCGGTTCGAACTGCTCCAGCGGCTCTGCCTCGCCCTCTCCCGCCCCGGGGTCGACGGGGTCCTCGCCTCCGCCGACGTCCTGGAGGACCTGCTCCTCCTCGGCGCGCTGGAGGACAAGGTCGTCATGGGCTCCATGAACCGGGGCGGGCTCGCGGGGGCCGCCTTCGAGCTGGACGACCGGTTCACCGGGCACCGCCCCGAGGACCTGGTCCGGCACGGGTTCGACGCGGGGAAGCTGCTGCTCCGGATCGACCACGAGGACCCCGGCTCGCTGGACACCCTGCACGCCGCCGCCCGCACCATCGACGCGATGGCCGCGCTGCGACTGCCGGTCTTCGTCGAGCCGTTCCTCTGCCGGCGCGTCGACGGCCGCCTCCGCAACGACCTCGGCGCCGCCGCCGTCGCCACCTCCATCGCCATCGCGTCGGGCCTGGGCGGCACCTCCGCGTACACCTGGCTCAAGGTCCCCGTCACGGAGGAGCCGGAGGACATGGCCCGGGTCATGGAGACCTCCACGCTCCCCGCCGTGCTGCTCGGCGGGGAGGTGGGCGACGACCTGGACGGGGCGTACGCGAAGTGGCGCGCGGCGCTGCGGCTGCCGACCGTGCGGGGGCTGGTCGTGGGGCGCTCGCTGCTCTACCCGGTCGACGGGGACGTGGCCGGGGCCGTCGACACCGCCGTGTCGCTGCTGCGACCGGGCCGGGACGGGTAGGGAGTGGGCATGGGCACGCATCACGAGGACCAGCAGGAGCACCAGAACCGCCAGACCCCGGACCGCCAGACCCCGGACCACCGGACCCCGGACCACCGGACCCCGGACCACCGGACCCCGGACCACCGGACCCCGGACCACCGGACCCCGGACCACCGGGCCCCGGACCACCGGGCCCCGGAGCGCCGTGCAGGGAGGCACCATCTGCCCTCCGGCAGCGCCGCGCGCGGACCCTATGTCCTGGACATCGACCCGAAAATGGCCGGATGGGATCGGTCCAGTCTCCGCATTCTGGAGCTTGAGCCGGGCGGAGTTCATACGCTCGTCACCGGGGAGTGCGAGTGGATCGTCCTGCCGTTGACCGGTGGCTGTACCGTGCGTACGGCAGGTGACACCTTTGAACTGCTGGGCCGGGAAAGCGTGTTCAGCGGGGTGAGCGATTTCGCCTACGTGCCGCGCGACGACCGGGCGCAGATCTCCTCCGGCGCAGGAGGCCGCTTCGCCCTGGCAGGAGCGAAGTGCGAGCGACGACTCCCCGCTCGCTACGGCCCCGCGCCGGAGGTACCCGTCGAACTGCGCGGCAGCGGCACCTGCTCGCGCCAGGTCAACAACTTCGCGGCCGCCGGCACCTTCGCCTGCGACCGCCTGATCGCCGTGGAAGTCCTCACGCCCGGCGGCAACTGGTCCTCCTACCCGCCCCACAAGCACGACGAGCACGTCCCGGGCGAGGAGTGCGAGCTGGAGGAGATCTACTACTTCGAGGTGGAGGGCGGCGGCCTCGGCTACCACCGGGTCTCCCCGTCGCGCCAGGGCGGTACGGACGTCCTCGCCGAGGTGGCGGACGGCGACGTGGTCCTCATCCCCGACGGCTGGCACGGCCCGTCCATCGCCCCGCCCGGCCGCACGCTGTACTACCTGAACGTCATGGCGGGGCCGGGGGAGGAGCGGGCCTGGCTGATCCGCGACCATCCGGACCACGGATGGATCCGCGACACCTGGCGACACGAACCGGTCGACGCGAGACTGCCGCTGTACACGGCGCATCCGCAGACGGCCCGCCCGGACACGGCGCATCCGTCGCCCGGCCCGGAGGTAACAGGTTGACCCCGACGAGCCCCGCCACCCCGACGAGCCCCGAGTCCCAGACGAGCCCCGCCACCCCGACGAGCCCCGAGTCCCAGGCGAGCCCCGAGTCCCAGGCGAGCCCCGCCGGCCCGACGCCTTCTCAGACCCCGGCGAGCCCCGCGAGCACCCCCCGTACGCGCTCCGCCCGTACCCGCTCCACCCGCCGCCTCACCACCGCTCAGGCCCTGGTCGCCTTCCTCGCCCGGCAGTACACCGAGCGTGACGGCCGCCGCCACCGCCTGATCAGCGCCACGTGGGGCATCTTCGGCCACGGCAACGTCGCGGGCATCGGCCAGGCGCTCGTCGAGGCGGGCAACGGGAGCGGCCTGCGGAACGGCGACCGCGGCGGCAGCCGGACCGCGCCCCGGATGCCGTACCTCCAGGGCCGCAACGAACAGGCCATGGTGCACGCGGCCGTGGGGTACGCCCGGCAGTCCGGCCGGCTCTCCGCCCACGCGGTGACCACCTCCATCGGGCCGGGCGCCACCAACCTCGTCACCGGTGCCGCCCTCGCCACGATCAACCACCTCCCCGTCCTGCTCCTCCCCGGCGACACCTTCGCGACCCGGCCCGCCGACCCCGTACTGCAACAGCTCGAAGTGCCGTACGCGGGTGATGTGTCGGTCAACGACTGCCTGCGGCCCGTCTCGCGCTACTTCGACCGGGTCACCCGCCCGGAGGCGCTGATTCCGGCGGCCCTCCAGGCGATGCGGGTCCTCGCCGACCCCGCCGAGACGGGGGCGGTGACGCTGGCGCTGCCGCAGGACGTGCAGGCGGAGGCGTACGACTGGCCGGAGGAGTTCTTCGCGGAGCGGGTCTGGCCGGTCCGCAGGCCGGCGCCCGACGCGGCCGGGCTGGAGGCGGCGGTACGGGCGGTGCGCTCCGCCCGCCGCCCCCTGATCGTCGCGGGCGGCGGGGTCCGCCACAGCGGGGCCGAGGAGACGCTGGCCGCGTTCACCGCCGCCACCCGCATCCCGGTCGCCTCCACCCAGGCGGGCAAGGGGTCCCTGCGCCACGACCACCCGGCGGACGTCGGCGGCATCGGCCACACCGGCACCGCCACCGCCGCCGAACTGGCCCGCACCGCCGACCTGGTGATCGGCGTCGGCACCCGGTACACGGACTTCACCACCGCCTCCGGCACCCTCTTCGAGAACCCGGCCGTCCGCTTCCTCAACCTCAACATCGCCGGCTTCGACGCCCACAAGCTCGCCGCCCTCCCCCTGGTCGCCGACGCCCGCGCCGGCCTGGAGGCGCTCACCAGCGCACTCGCCGGACGGGGTTACCGGGTCGACCCGGCGTACGAGACGGAGTACACCGGCGCGAAGGAGGCGTGGGAGGAGCGGGTCGAGGCGTCCTTCGCCACCCCCGACCCCACCGCGCGCCCCACCCAGACGCAGGTCCTCGGCCTGCTCGACAGCCTGGTCACCGAGGAGGACATCCTCATCAACGCCGCGGGCTCGCTCCCCGGCGACCTCCACAAGCTCTGGCGCACCCGCTCCCGCGACCAGTACCACGTGGAGTACGGCTACTCCTGTATGGGCTACGAGATCCCGGCCGCGATCGGCGTCCTGCTCGCCACTGCAGCCCGT
Source organism: Streptomyces araujoniae (assembly GCF_050871195.1). Lineage (NCBI taxonomy): Bacteria > Bacillati > Actinomycetota > Actinomycetes > Kitasatosporales > Streptomycetaceae > Streptomyces > Streptomyces araujoniae. The sequence goes on along the minus strand of NZ_CP194070.1, from coordinate 2,410,483 downwards.
CCGCGGCCCCGCCCCGTCTGGGCGCTCGTCGGGGACGGCACGTATCTGATGAACCCCACCGAGATCGTCACCGCAGTCCAGGAGAGCCTGCCGCTGAAACTGGTGATCCTCCAGAACCACGGATACGCCTCCATCGGCGGCCTCTCCGAGGCGGTCGGCGGCGAGCGCTTCGGCACGGCCTACCGCCACCGCGACCCCGACGGCGGCTTCACCGGCCCGCCGCTCCCCGTCGACCTGGCCGCCAACGCGGCCTCCCTCGGTCTGCGCGTGCTGCGCGCCACCACCGTCGACGACCTGCGCAAAGCCCTCGCGCAGGCCCGTGACGCCGAGGGCCCCACTTGTGTCTACGTCGAGACCGAAACGCCCGACACTGTGTCGGGCCCCCCTCCGGCACAGGCGTGGTGGGATGTTCCGGTGGCCGAGACCGCGAGCCGGCCGGCGGCGGTGAAGGCCCGCGAGGAGTACGAGCGTCAGGTCGCCGCCCGACGCCGCCACCTGTGAGACCAGCCCCGCGCCCCCATCGAGCGCCGAAGCCCGAAGCCCGGCCGAAGCCTGAAGTCCGAAGGAGTACGTCATGACGAAGACCGTCAACCACTGGATCGGCGGCAAGACAGTGGAGGGCACGTCGGGCGCGTACGGTCCGGTCACCGACCCGGCCACCGGCGAGGTCACCACGCAGGTGGCGCTGGCCTCGGTCGAGGAGGTCGACGCGGCCGTGGCGGCGGCGAAGGCCGCGTACGCCACCTGGGGCACCTCCTCGCTCGCCCAGCGCACCGCCGTCCTCTTCCGCTACCGGGCGCTCCTGGACGCCCGCCGCGACGACATCGCCGCGCTGATCACCGCCGAGCACGGCAAGGTGCACTCGGACGCGCTGGGCGAGGTCGCCCGGGGTCTGGAGATCGTCGAGCTGGCGTGCGGGATCACCACGCAGCTCAAGGGCGAGCTGTCCACCCAGGTCTCCAACCGGGTCGACGTCTCCTCGATCCGCCAGTCGCTGGGCGTGGTCGCGGGCATCACCCCGTTCAACTTCCCGGCCATGGTGCCGATGTGGATGTTCCCGCTCGCCATCGCGTGCGGCAACACGTTCGTGCTGAAGCCGAGCGAGAAGGACCCGTCGGCCGCCAACCTGCTGGCCGAGCTGGCGGCGGAGGCGGGGCTTCCGGACGGCGTGCTCAACGTCGTCCACGGGGACAAGGTCGCGGTGGACGCGCTCCTCAACCACCCCGACGTGGCCGCCGTCTCCTTCGTCGGCTCCACCCCCATCGCCCGCTACATCCACGCCACCGCCTCCGCCAACGGCAAGCGGGTCCAGGCCCTCGGCGGCGCGAAGAACCACATGCTGGTTCTCCCGGACGCCGACCTGGACGCGGCGGCGGACGCGGCGGTCTCGGCGGCGTACGGCTCCGCCGGTGAGCGCTGCATGGCGATCTCGGCGGTCGTGGCGGTCGGCGCGATCGGGGACGAGCTGGTCGACAGGATCCGCGAGCGGGCCGAGAAGATCAAGATCGGCCCCGGCAACGACCCCGCCTCCGAGATGGGCCCCCTGATCACCGCCGCCCACCGCGACAAGGTCGCCTCGTACGTCACGGGCGCCGCCGCCCAGGGCGCGGAGGTCGTCCTCGACGGCACGGGCCACACGGTGGAGGGGTTCGAGAACGGCCACTGGATCGGCCTCTCCCTTCTGGACAAGGTCTCCACCGACTCCGACGCGTACAAGGACGAGATCTTCGGCCCGGTCCTGTGCGTGCTCCGCGTGGACACGTACGAGGACGGCGTCGCCCTCATGAACGCCTCGCCGTTCGGCAACGGCACCGCGATCTTCACCCGCGACGGCGGCGCGGCCCGCCGCTTCCAGCTGGAGATCCAGGCGGGCATGGTCGGCGTCAACGTGCCGATCCCGGTCCCGGTGGGCTACCACTCCTTCGGCGGCTGGAAGGACTCGCTCTTCGGCGACCACCACATCTACGGCAACGACGGCGTGCACTTCTACACCCGCGGCAAGGTCACCACCACCCGCTGGCCCGACCCGGCGGACGCCCCGGCCGGCGTCGACCTGGGCTTCCCGCGCAACCACTGACCGACGCAGCCCCGGCCGACGCACCCCCGGCCGCGCCCGGGCCTCCGGTGAAATCCGGATGCCCGGGCGCGGCCGTGTCCCCCATCCTGGGTCGTATGAACACCCCGTCCACCCCGCCCCGTTACGAGATCCGCGCCCACCAGACCGCCACCACGGTCACCGTCTACCAGGCGTACCGGCCCGCCATCGGCCTCCCCGCCGCACGCGACGGACGGTTTCCCGGCGAGTGGAAGCGGGACCGGATGACGTGGATCAAGCCCAGCTTCCTCTGGATGATGTACCGCTGCGGCTGGGGCACCAAGGAGGGCCAGGAGACCGTCCTCGCCGTCGAGATCGCCCGGAGCGGCCTGGAATGGGCCCTCGCCCACGCCGAACTCTCCCACTACGTACGCGGCGTGCACCCCGACCAGGCCACCTGGAAGCGCAGCCTCCGCACCGCCCCCGCCCGGGTCCAGTGGGACCCCGAGCGCGACCTGGACCTGAACCCCCTTCCGTACCGCTCCCTGCAACTCGGCCTGAGCGGCGAGGCGTCCCGCCGGTACGCGGACGAGTGGACCCTCTCCATCCGCGACGTCACCCCGCTCGCCCGTCAGGTCCACGCGGCGGTCCGGGCGGGCGACCGCGAGCGCGCGGCGGCCCTGCTCCCGGTGGAGACCCCGCTCGACCTGCCCGCACCGCGCCCGGCCCTCCCCGCCGGAGCCCCTGTGGCCTGACGGCTCCCGGCCACGGCCGCCACCACGGGACGCCCGACGCACGGCCCGATGCGCGGCCAATGTCCCCAATGGCCTTCGGCCCGTATAAAGGCCGTACCGCGTCCGGAGTACGGGGAGGGCGCACCGTACCTCTCAGGGAGGCTGTCCACCTCCGCCTGGTGGCACTTCGGGGGGTGGGATCCTCCGTCTAGGGTCGAGGGATGGAGACCCCTACTGCTCGATGGCGGCGCCTGCTGCCCCGTACGCGTGGCCGGTGGGCCGCGGCCGGTGCCGCGCTCGCCGTGCTCGTGGGCGGTGGCACCTGGACCGCCGTGGCCGATGACGGCTCGCCCGCCGTGCAGCGCGAGGACCGGACACTGCGGCCGGGCGGGGTGGAGATCGACACCTCGTACTTCTACGGGGAAGGTTCCGGCAAGCGGCCCGCCGTGCTCATCGGGCACGGCTTCGGCGGCAGCAAGAACGACGTACGGGCCCAGGCCGAGAAGCTGGCCGCCGACGGGTACGCCGTGCTGACCTGGTCGGCGCGCGGATTCGGGAAGTCCGGCGGGGCGATCTCGCTCAACGACCCGGAGGCCGAGGTCAAGGACGTCTCCGGGCTCATCGACTGGCTCGCGGCCCGGCCCGAGGTCCAGCTCGACGCGGACGGCGACCCCCGGGTCGGTCTCACCGGGGCCTCCTACGGCGGGGCGGTCTCCCTGCTCGCCGCCGGGTACGACGAGCGGGTCGACGCCATCGCCCCCGTGATCACGTACTGGAACCTCGCCGACGCCCTCTTCCCCGACGGGGTCTTCAAGAAGCTCTGGGCCGGGATCTTCGTCACCTCAGGCGGCGGCTGCGAGAAGTTCGAGAAGCGGCTCTGCGAGATGTACGAGCGCGTCGCCGTCAGCGGCAAGCCCGACCCGGCCGCGATCGAGCTGCTCACCGAGCGCTCGCCGTCCGCCGTCGCCGACCGCATCAAGGTCCCCTCGCTCATCCTCCAGGGCCAGTCCGACTCCCTCTTCCCGCTCGGCCACGCCGACGCCATGCAGAAGGCGATCAGCGCCAACGGGGCCCCCGTCTCCGTCGACTGGATCTCCGGCGGCCATGACGGCGGCGACAACGAGACACCCCGGGTCGAGGGGCGCGTCGGCGCCTGGTTCGACCGGTATCTGAAGGAGGAGACCGGCACCGACACCGGGCCCGCCTTCCGTGTCACCCGTACCGGAGGCATCGACTCCACCGACGGCGCCGCCCTCAAGCGCGGCGCGAGCAGCGACACCTACCCGGGGCTGCGCAGCGGCGGCCGGGAGATCGCGCTCGGCGAGGGGACGAAGACCTTCCGCAACCCCGCCGGCTCCGCCCCGCCCGCCATCTCCGCCGTCCCCGGCCTCGGCGGCGGGATCTCGCAGCTCTCCTCGCTCGGCGTCGGGCTCTCGCTCGACTTCCCCGGCCAGTTCGGCCGCTTCGACTCGGCCCCGCTGGACACCTCCGTACGCGTCACCGGCACGCCCACGGTCCGGGTGACCGTCAAGGCGACCGAGGGCCGGGACGCGGTGCTCTTCGGCAAGGTGTACGACGTGTCGCCGGACGGCCGCCAGCAGCGGCTGCCCTCCCAGCTCGTCGCCCCCTACCGGATCACCCCCGACCAGCAGGGCAAGCCGGTCGAGCTGGCGCTGCCCGCCGTGGACCACGAGTTCGACGCCGGGCACCGGATGCGGCTCGTCCTCTCCGCGACGGACCTCGGCTACGCCTCCCCGGCCGAGCCCGCCACCTACGCCGTCACCCTCGACGGCCCCCTGACCGTCCCCACCGCACCCGCCGTCAGGACCGCCGCGGCCGCCCTGCCCTGGTGGACCTGGGGCCTCCCGGCCGCCGCCCTCGTGATCGCGGCCGCGCTCCTGCTCACCGCCCGGCGCCGGACCGCGACGCCCGCGCCGGACCCCGCGCTCACCGAGGTACCGCTCCAGATCACCGGACTCTCCAAGAAGTACGCGAAGTCCGTCGACCGGTACGCCGTGCGCGAGCTGTCCTTCCGCGTCGAGAAGGGCCAGGTCCTCGGACTCCTCGGGCCCAACGGCGCGGGCAAGACGACCACCCTGCGCATGCTCATGGGGCTCATCACCCCCGACGAGGGCGAGATCCGTGTCTTCGGGCAGGCCATCCGCCCCGGCGCCCCGGTCCTCTCCCGGGTGGGCGCCTTCGTCGAGGGCGCGGGCTTCCTGCCGCACCTCTCCGGGCGCGCCAACCTGGACCTGTACTGGCAGGCCACCGGCCGCCCCGCCGAGGACGCCCACATCGACGAGGCCCTGGAGATCGCGGGCCTCGGCGACGCGCTGGCCCGTGCGGTGCGGACGTACTCCCAGGGCATGCGGCAGCGGCTCGCCATCGCGCAGGCCATGCTCGGCATGCCGGACCTGCTCATCCTCGACGAGCCGACCAACGGTCTCGACCCGCCGCAGATCCGCGAGATGCGTGACGTGATGATCCGTTACGCGGCCGGAGGCCGGACCGTCATTGTCTCCAGCCACCTCCTCTCGGAGGTCGAGCAGTCCTGCACCCACCTGGTCGTCATGGACCGGGGCCGGCTCGTCCAGGCCGGTCCGGTCGCGGAGATCACCGGTTCCGGCGACATGATCCTGGTGACCACGGCGGAGGAGGTGTCCGAGCCGCTCGCGGAGAAGGTCGCCGCGCTGCCCGGCATCGGCTCCGCCGTCCGCACCGACGACGGGCGCGGCCTCCTCGTCCGCCTGGACGGGGCCACCGCCTCGCGCCTCGTCTCCGACCTCGTCCGGCTCGACGTCCCGGTCACCGGCGTCGGCCCGCACCGCCGCCTGGAGGACGCCTTCCTCACCCTGATCTCCGGAGGAGCAGCATGAGCGCCCCCGTCCAGCCCCCCGAGGCCCGCGGGAAGGCCGGCGCCCCCGGGACCGAGCACCCGGAGGCCGCGGGCTACCGCGCCGGGCGCACGCTCCCCCTCCGCGTCGAGGCCATGCGGCAGTTGCGCCGCCGCCGCACCCTGCTCATGGGCGGGGTCCTCACGGCCCTCCCGTTCATCCTGATCATCGCCTTCGCCATCGGCGGCACCCCGGACGGCGAGGACGGCGGCGGCCGGGGCGGCAACCGGATCAACCTGATGGACGTGGCGACCGAGTCCGCCGCGAACTTCGCCGCCACCTCCCTCTTCGTCTCGGCCGGCTTCCTGCTGGTGATCCCGGTGGCCCTGTTCTGTGGGGACACCGTGGCCTCGGAGGCGAGCTGGTCCTCGCTGCGCTATCTGCTCGCCGCCCCCGTGCCCCGGACCCGGCTGCTCTGGTCCAAGCTCGTCGTCGCGCTCGGCTTCAGCCTGGCCGCGATGGTGCTGCTGCCGGTGGTCGCCCTGGCGGCGGGCACGGCGGCCTACGGGTGGGGGCCGCTGAAACTGCCGACCGGGGGAGCGCTGGCGGCCGGGGACACTGTGCCCCGCCTCGCGCTCGTCGTCGCCTTCATCTTCGTCTCCCAGCTGGTCACGGCCGGGCTGGCGTTCTGGCTCTCGACGAAGACGGACGCCCCGCTCGGCGCGGTCGGCGGCGCGGTCTTCCTCACCATCGTCGGCAATGTGCTCGACGCGGTCACGGCGCTCGGCTCCTGGCGCGACTTCCTCCCCGCGCACTGGCAGTTCGCGTGGGCGGACGCGCTCCAGCCCGAACTGGAGTGGGGCGGCATGATCAAGGGGGCGTCGATCTCGCTGACGTACGCCCTGATCCTCTTCGCGCTGGCCTTCCGCGGGTTCAGCCGTAAGGACATCGTGTCCTGAACCCGGTGTTCCGCGGGTCCGGCCGACCACAGCCGGGCGGAGTCGGCCGCGAAGTCGCTCCGCCCGGCCTCTGTTGCCGCATCGAGATGGTTCCGCAACGCTTTCGTCGACTCCCTTCGGCGGGCTCGTACGTCACATTCACAGGTGTCGGAGAAAGGACTCGGCACCGTGATGACGTGGGGGTTACGGATGCACCAGCGAAGCGGCAGGCGAATGACGGGGGCACGGACGGGGGTCTGGGCAGGCGGCCGGGTGGGTGCGGTGGCGCTTCTGCTCGCGGGCGGAATGCTGCTCACCGCATGCAGCGGTGAGGGGACGTCGGAGAGCACCGCCGCCGACAAGCGCTCCGGCGCACGCCCCCCGCAGAGGACGACCGGCGGCGGGCAGCCCGCACCGGACGCCGCGGCGCCGGAGCGGAACCGGCAGTCCGAGGAGCGCGCCGACAAGGCCACCCCGGACCCCGCCGCCCCCGACTACCTCTCCACCTTCGCCCTGGACGTGGACACCGCGAGCTACGGCTACGCCCGCACCACCCTCGGCAACGGCAGGCTGCCCGACGCGGCGGACATCCGACCCGAGGAGTTCGTCAACAGCTTCAAGCAGGGGTACGAGCGCCCGCAGGGCAACGGCTTCTCCGTCACGGTCGACGGAGCCCGGATCCCCTCCGGTTCCGGCACCTCCACCGCCTCCGGACCCTCCGAGTGGTCGCTGCTCCGCGTCGGACTGGCCACCAGGGCGGCCCCGCCGAGCAGCGAACGGCCGCCCGCCTCGCTCACGTTCGTCGTCGACATCTCCGGCTCGATGGCCGGCCCCGGCCGTCTGGATCTGGTCCGGAAGTCCCTGGACATCCTCACCGACGAACTCCGCGACGACGACTCCGTCGCCCTGGTCACCTTCAGCGACAAGGCCGAGACCCGGCTGCCGATGACCCGCCTCAAGGGCAACCGGAACAAGATCCGGGACGCGGTGGACGAGATGCGGCCCGCCCGCTCCACCAATGTGGAGGCGGGGATCATGCGCGGTTACGAGGAGTCGGTCGAGGGCCACCGCGACGGCGTCAACAACCGAGTGGTGCTGCTCTCCGACGCCCTCGCCAACACCGGGGACACCAGGGCCGAGAACATCCTGGAACGGATCGACTCCGCCCGGCGCGAGTACGGCATCACGCTCTTCGGGGTCGGCGTCGGCAGCGAGTACGGCGACGCGTTCATGGAGCGGCTCACCAACAAGGGCGACGGCCACACCACGTACGTCGGCGACGAGGAGCAGGCCCGCAAGGTCTTCGTCGACCAGCTCCCCGCCCACATCGAACTGCGGGCGCGCGACGCCAAGGCCCAGGTGGCGTTCGACCGGAAGACCGTGAAGCAGTTCCGCCTGATCGGCTACGAGAACCGCAAGGTCGCCGACGAGGACTTCCGCGACGACAGCGTCGACGGCGGCGAGGTCGGCCCCGGCCACACGGTGACCGCGCTCTACGCCGTACGGCTGCGCGAGGGCGCGTCCGGAGAGGTGGCCAGGGCGACCGTGCGCTGGCTCGACCCCGAGACCCGCAAGGCGTACGAGGAGAGCGGCACGGTGCGGACCGGGTCGATCGAGGGCACGCTGTGGGGCGCCGCGCCGCAGCGGCTCCAGGTGGCCGCCGTCGCCGCCTACTTCGCCGACACCCTGCGCGGCGGCGACCTGCCCGGCACCCCCGCACTCCGCGAACTGGCCTCCCGCGCCGGGAAGCTGGCGGCCGAGACCGACGACGACTCCGTACGGAAGCTGGCGAGGGCGATCGGCCAGGCGGAGGCGCTCCGGAACGGCAGGGCCCCGGAGGACGGGGACGGGGACGGGGGCGAGGGGGAGATCGGCTGAGCCGGAGGCGCGCCACCGGCCGGTGGGGGCGTTCGCGCGGCCGTACGGGACGCGACTGCGGCGGGGCGTGACCGTCCGGGACGCGACCGCACGGCGTGCGACCGTACGGCATGCGGCTGTACGAGGTTCGTCCGCGCGCCAAGCGTCCGCGCGCCAAGCGGTCGCGTCAGGTCCGGCCGCCGTGCGGAACACTGCTGCATGAGGTACGGCTGTGCGAAACGCGACTGTTCGAAATGCGGCTGTGCGAACGCCCGTTGCCGGTCATGATGGCCGCCATGACCTCCCTGCTCCTGGTGCTCTCCGTGATCGTGACCGGCCTCTACGCGGGCTTCATGCTGGCGTTCCTGATCGCGGTCATGCCCGGCCTGGCCGAACTGCCGGACCAGCAGTTCACGGCGGCGATGCGGAAGTTCAACGAGAAGGTCCCGCGGCCCGCCTTCCTCGTCCTCTTCCTCGCCGTGGTCGCCCTGCCCGCCGCCGCGCTCCTCACCGGGCTCGGTGAGCACGACGAGGTGGAGGGCCCCGCGCTCGTGGGGGCGCTCGTCTGCGTGGTCGCCGGCCATCTGGTCACGATCGCCGGGAACATCCCGCTCAACAACGCGCTCGCGGCGTCGGCGGGCGGCGACGACACCGCCGCCCGTCAGGCCTTCGAGCCCCGCTGGAACACCTTCCACCAGGTCCGCACCGCGTGCGTGCTGGTGGCCTGCGCCCTGCTGGCCGTCGCGCTGTGAACAACCCGCCGGCCCGGCTCACACGTTGGGCACCTTGAGCCGGTCCCAGCTCGTCCTGCCCGGGATGCCGTCCGCGTCGGTGCCCGTGTAGCCGAGCTTGCGCTGCCAGGCCGCGTACGAGTTCCGGTCGGCGGTCGACCAGGAGGGGCCGGGGCCCACGGTGTAGCGCCCGCAGCCCTCGGCCACCAGGCGCCTGCCCATCGCGGTGATGACCGGGCTGTTGCGCCCCGCCGCGAAGAACGAGGCCCCCGGGAACGGCTCGTACGTCGGTCTCGGCGGCTGGGAGGGCCCGTCCGGCGCGCCGCCCAGCCGCTTCCCGATCCTGGTGCGCATCGAACTCATGGTGAAGCCGCGCGGGTCGACCTTGCCCGGCTGCCACTCCAGATGCCCGATCACCGACCGCTCGCCCCAGCCGTGCGCCCGGCAGACGGCCGCGGCGGCCCGCTCGATCGCCAGCAACTGGGCGGCCGGCCAGGGGTCCTTCCCGTCCCCGAGGTTGACGCACTCGAAGCCGTAGAAGTACCGGTTGCCGTCGGTGTTGGCCTCGTTGTCCGGCGGCAGGGCCTTCTCCGCGATGACGGCACGGAGCACGTCGTCGTCGCCGAGCCCGGCGTGGTTGGCGCGCCCGTTCCCCACGAGATGGACGGTCCCGTCCTTGGCGATGACCCCGTGGCAGAGGGGGCCGGGGAGGGCGGAGTGGCCGTTGTAGCAGAGCTCGACCGAGGACGCGGTGCCCGAGGTGACGGTGTGGTGGATCATCACGCCGTGCGTCGGGCCCCAGGGCCCCTTGTGATTCCGGTTGTTGGTTCGCCAGCTCCGGTGCTCGACGACCTGGAGGCCTTCGTCGCGGAGGGCTTTGAGCAGCTTGTCGGCGGACAGTGGCGTCGCCATCGTGGCGCTCCTTTCCCGGCGGTGCAGGTGTTCGCAGGGATGTACGGTGGGTGTGCGGGAAATGTTCGAGGGGTGGTGGGCAGGACGGGGTGCCGGACGGCACGCCGAAGTGGCGCTCGCCCGAACGGGTTTGCGGAGAAGTGGGGTGCGCCCTGCGGCGGGATTCCGCCTACGGGCCGTACAGGATCGATTTGCCCGTTCTTGCGCCGCCCTGAACGTCGTCCCTTACCGAACGTTTCGTCGGCCCGCCACCCTTGTGCGACGGATTCCGCTTAGAGAGGTGCGGGGGGCGGCTGAGGCGGAAGTTCCGGACCCGGGCCGGGTGGAAGTTCCGGTGCGGGGATGATGCGGGGAGTGGAGGCGGGGCGTCCGGTGCCGGTCCGGGGCGGAGGTTCCGGAGCGGGGATGGGGCGGAGGCTCAGGCCCCGGACGGGGCGCGGGGGAGGGTGACGCGCGCCGGGGGCACGCACTCCCGTCGGCGTATGCGCCCGGCGCTCCGTCTCCTGCCGCGAAGGGGGCCTGCGACCGCCTCACCGTCCTACTGCCCCTCCGTCGACGGGGCGCGCGGGAGAGGGCGTGAGGGGCCACGCCGAGGGGTGCGGAAACGCGAAGGAGCGGCCCGAAGGCCGCTCCTCGTGTTTTCCCGCGCTGCTTCCCGCGCTGCTTCCCGCGCTGCTTCCCGCGCTGCTTCCCGCGCTGCTTCCCGCGCTGCTTCCCGCGCTGCTTCCCGCGCTGCTTCCCGCGCTGCTTCCCGCGCTGCTTCCTACCCCCGCACCTTCCGTACGACCTCCCGCAGCTTCCGCCGCGCCGCCCTCGGCACATCCACCGCGCGCACCTCCACCACCAGGGTGGTCTCCGAAGCCTTCCGCACCGGGCGGGCCGTGTAAGGCCGAGCACCGCGGAACCAGAGGGCGCGGCCCATGCCGGTGAAGTACGGGACGGCGGTGACGGGGAACGGACCGGACGTGGGCAGGGTCACCGCGTAGCGGCCGGGGCTCAGGCCCTTGACCGGGAGCTCCGCCGTGAAACCGCACCCGGCCCGGCTGAGCGAGACCGGCGTCTCGCGGCAGTCGCTCGTGCCGTTCTCCACCCGCAGGCGCAACGCTCCGCGGCCCTGCTCGCTCTCGTCGGCCAGTTTCCCGGCCACCACCAGGGTGCCCTTGCGCGACCTGTGCCACGACGCCCCGGTCACCCGGCAGGAGGTGTCGTCGCGCGGCACCTCGCGGCCGACGTCCAGAGAGAGGTTGCCCCACTTCGTCACGTACGGGGTGACGGTCGTGGGCTCGCCCGGACTCATGGTCACGATCTCCTGCGAGGGTGTCCGTTCGGCATCGGGGCTCTTCATCCGGACCGTACGGCTGACGCCCTGCGCGCGTACGTCGAGGAAGAGGTTCCAGGCGCCCTGGCCCAGCGGGGCGCCGTCCGCCGCCGTGGGCAGGGAGATGTCCGCGACGAAGCCCGCGTTCGCGTAGCGCTCGTCGTCCGGGAGCCCCGGGACGGCCTGCGTCCGCGCGGGGACACGGATCTCCGGGTGCCCCCCGTCGTGGCACCGCAGCACCAATTCGGTGGCCGGGTCCAGGGAGGCCACGTTCTCGATGTAGGCGTGGCCGGTCAGCCGGAGCACGCCGCCCTTCAACCAGTCCGCCGACTCGACCCGGTGGTGCGCCGGCAGCCGGTCGGTGACGTCGAACGCGCTGTCCGGCACCCCCACCGCGGTGTCACGGAAGAGCGGATGGTCCCAGTAGACCCGGCCCCCGTCGACGACGTGACCGCGCGCGGCGTCCTCCTCGGCGTTGCGGATGACCGTGATCACGTCGTCGAACCGGTCGGCCCGCAGCAGGTGCAGCAGCAGCCGGTCGCGCGCCACGAGCTTTTCGATGATCGGGTCGGTGACCCAGTTCTCCACCCAGTCGCGGATCTCCGGGTAGAGGCGCTCGCGGATGTCCTCCTCGCTCTCCCGGAGCAGCAGCCACCACAGCGGGCCGCACAACTCCCATTCGACATGCCGGCGCATGATCTGGTCGCGCCTCGGGCCCGGCTCCAGATAGCGGGCCACCGTCTCGAAGCAGAGCCGGGTGCCCTCCATCCGGTGGCTGAGGTTCTGCGCGGTGAGGGTGAGGTTGTTCCCGTTCGCGCGGTGGCGCTGGTAGTAGCAGTCGTAGTCCGCGACCACGGACACTCCGTCCGCGTTGAGGTACGCGGCGGCGGTGAACGGTTTGTCCTCGGTGTTGCGGACCGGCGGGAAGCGCAGGTTCAGCCGCTCCAGCAACGAGCGGCGGAAGAGTTTCCAGCAGCCGAGGGTCCAGTAGGCGGCCGAGGAGAAGATGTCCGTACGCGGCTGCGTGCTCTTGAAGACGGCGGTGGGGACGGGCCGACCGTCAGGGGAGACCATCTTCCCCAGCACGATGTCCGTCTTGTTGTCGTCGGCCATGGCCACCATGCGGCGCAGTGCGTCCGGGCCGAGGTAGTCGTCGGAGTCGAGGAAGAAGACGTACTCACCGCGGGCCACGTCCAGCGCGACATTGCGCGGCACGGAGGCGGTGCCCGAGTTCTCCTGGTGGATGACGTGCAGTGAGGGGCAGAGCGCGGCGAGCCGGTCGAGTTCCTCGCCCGTGCCATCGGTCGATCCGTCGTTCACCGCGATGATCTCGAGCTGGTCCAGGCCGATGGTCTGCTCCATCGCCGAGTCGATGCACTCGGTCAGCTCGGGCATGGCGTTGTAGGCCGGGACGATCACGCTGACTTTGGGTTGGGGCATCGCATTCCTCGTCGCTGGATCACAGTGTGGTTGTACTCACTGCCACCAGAGAGGTGTCACGGACGAAGGACTTCGTCGAGTACGTGAGGTTTGATGCGTGGAAACGCCCGAAGGTTGCCTGAGATCAACTGCTTTTCCTCAGGATGGCCGTAAATGAGCGGAGAAATGGGTTCCGCTTCGGTCGTCGCGGGCAGCCCGGTAGCGGCGGGTGAGGGCGTGCGGCCTCGCGTTCCTGCGGCTGCTGAACGCGAGGTCCGGGACGCGGAATCGGCGAGGCGCTTGGCGCGATAACGACGTTCGGTCCGGACGGCAGGAAGCCTCCCACCAATAGCTGTTGGTGAGAGGCTGCGTGCGCCCCCGGCAGGACTCGAACCTGCGGCCAAGCGCTTAGAAGGCGCCTGCTCTATCCACTGAGCTACGGGGGCCGGGAGCCCTGATCGGGTGGTTCCGTGGCCGTGCCGGGACAAGGATAGGGCTCCGATCGCCTGGACCCGGTTGCTTCACCTGCGTGGCACGATGTGGAGGTTCGGTGAAGCGAACCGATAATCGCAGGTGAGTACGGATCGTGCATAGCTTTTCGCGTCCTGGGGGCCGGGTGTTGTGCACTCGTTATGCCTGCGCCCCACTCGTCCCCCTTGTCCGGAGCCGGTCCGGGGGTGGTCCGGAGCCCGTCCCGAGTCCGTCCGGGCGTCCGTTCGGACGCTGTCCGGAGAGTGGAACCGCCGCGCAGAGGGGTCTATAAGCTTCAAAAGGGCGCCAAAATTGGGCATTCTTCGCATGTGGTGACCATGGACGTACGGCCTCAGCTCATCGACGCACTTTCCGCCCTGCGCGACCGTGTCGCCGCCGTGCGTCTTCCACTCCCGCTGCCGGGGGCCGAACGCGCCCGGCAGACCAGGGTCGAACTCCTCGCGCAGCTCGACGACTACCTCTTGCCCCGGCTCAAGGACCCCGAAGCCCCGCTGCTCGCCGTGATCGGCGGGTCCACCGGGGCCGGGAAGTCCACACTGGTCAACTCACTGGTCGGGTGCCGGGTCAGCGAGGCCGGGGTGCTCCGGCCCACCACGCGCACGCCCGTGCTGGTGTGTCACCCCGACGACCACCACTGGTTCGCGGGCGTACGGGTGCTCCCGCAGCTCACCCGGATCTGGCTGCCGCCGGGTCAGCCCCGCGACCCCGACGGGCTCGACGACCTCGGCGCCGGTGCGGACGACGAGGCCGACGTGCTGCGGATCGAGACCGCCGTCAGCCTGCCCCGCGGGCTCGCCATCCTCGACGCCCCCGACATCGACTCCCTCGTCGTGCGCAACCGGGTCCTGGCCGCCGAACTCATCTGCGCCGCCGACGTCTGGGTGATGGTCACCACCGCCTCCCGGTACGCCGACGCGGTGCCCTGGCATCTGCTGCGTACGGCCAAGGAGTACGACGCCGCTCTCGTCACCGTCCTCGACCGGGTCCCCCACCAGGTGATCGCCGAGGTCTCCCGGCAGTACGCGGCGCTCCTGACCCGCGCCGGGCTCGGGGACGTACCCCGCTTCACCATCCCCGAACTCCCCGAGTCCGCGGGCGGCGGCAGCGGACTGCTCCCCACCACCGCCGTCGCCCCGCTCCGCGCCTGGCTCACCCACCGGGCCCAGGACCCCGCCGCCCGGCAGCAGGCGGTGGGGCGTACGGCCTCCGGGCTCATCGAGTCGCTCAACGTCCGGATGCCCGCGCTGGCGTCGGCCGTGGCCGCGCAGTACGCCGCCTCCGTACGGCTCACCGGCGTCGTCGAGGACGCGTACGCCAAGGAGGCCGACCGGATCCGGCGCCGGCTGCAGAGCGGAGCGGTCCTCTCCGGGGACGCGCGCACCCGGTGGCGCGGCTACCCCCTCTACAGCGCCCCCGGCGAACTCCTCGAAGCCCTCGTGGACAGCCTGATCGCCCTCCTCCAGTGCTCGGTCTCCGCCGCCGACGCCCAGATCCGCACGCAGTGGAGCCGCGAGCCCGCCGCCGGGGTGTTCCGGTTCGAGGGCGCCGGCCGGGAGTCCGGGGGGTGGGGGCCCGTCGAGGACGTCGAGGGCCGGATCGCCGTGGCCGTACGGAGGTGGCGACGGGTCCTGGAGGAGCTGGCCGAGGAGGAGGTACGGCAGCTCGAACGCAGCGTGGCGCCCGACCCCGAGAGCGTCGCCGCCCTGCTCGCGGCGGCCCTGCTCGGCGGACGGCGCGCCCGCAGGGCCGGGGAGCAGCTCGCCGAACGCATCGGCGCCCAGGGCGCCCTGCGCCTCCGCGACAAGGGCGGCGAACTGCTGACGACCTATCTGGACCAGGTGCTCGGCGGCGAACGCGACCGCCGCCTCGCCCCGCTCGACGCGCTCGACGTCGCCCCCGAACCGCAGGCCCAACTGATCGCCGCGCTGTCCGTCATGCAGAAGGAGAGGTGGCAGCGATGACCGCCGTCACGGACGAGAACCAGGGAAACGGTACGGCGGCCACGGGTGCGCCCAAGGAGGGCGGGGCTCCGGGGCAGGGCGACGGGCGCTGGGACGACGGGCTCATCGCCCGCCGCGCGGCCGCGGTCGACGGGCGGGGCGACGGTTGCGGAGTCGAGGACTCCGCAGGGGGCGACTCCCGTACGGGGGGCCGGGGCCGTTCCCGTACGGGCTCCGCCCCCGTCGCCGATGAGGACGACGTACGGCCGCAGGTCGAGGCGTACGTCCCTTCCGGCGGACCGCTGCCGACCCGGCTGGACGCCCTGCGCGAACTCGTCGGCCTCTCCCGGGCCCGGCTCGACCGGGACACCCTCACCGAGGCGGGACGCGTCCTGGACGAGGCCGCCGCCCGGCAGCGGCTCTCCTCGCGGCACACGGTCGTCGCCATCGCGGGGGCCACCGGGAGCGGGAAGTCCACCCTGTTCAACGCCCTCGCCGGGGCCCAGATCTCCGACACCGGGCTGCGCCGCCCCACCACCTCCCAGCCCATTGCCTGCAGCTGGACCGACGGGGCCGCGGGGCTGCTCGACCGCCTCGCGATCCCCGGCCGCCTCCGCCGCAGGCCGCACCCGGGGCCCGCCGCGTCCGACGAGGCGCTCCAGGGGCTCGTCCTGGTCGACCTGCCCGACCACGACTCCGCCGCGACCGCCCACCGGGACCAGGTGGACCGGGTGCTGGCGCTGGTCGACGCGGTGATCTGGGTGGTGGACCCGGAGAAGTACGCCGACGCCGCCCTGCACGAGCGCTATCTGCGCCCCCTGGCCGGCCATGCCGAGGTCACCTTCGTCGTCCTCAACCAGATCGACCGGCTCCCCGGTGAGGCCGCCGAACTCGTCCTCGACGACCTGCGCCGGCTCCTGGACGAGGACGGCATGGCCCTCGGCGAACACGGCGAACCCGGCGCCACCGTCATGTCCCTCTCCGCCCTGACCGGCGACGGGGTACCCGAACTGCGCGAGCTGGTCGGCCGGTTCGTCCAGGACCGTACGGCGGCCACCCGCCGGCTCTCCGCCGATGTGGCCGCGGCTGCGGCGCGGCTGCGGCCCGTGTACGTGGCGGAGGGGCGGCCGGGGCTGGGGGAGCGGGCCCGCGAGGAGTTCACGGACCGGCTGGCCGAGGCGGTCGGGGCGGCCGCCGCCGGACAGGCCGCCGAGCGGGAGTGGCGCCGGAACGCGGGGCGCGCCTGCGGGACGCCGTGGCTGCGCCTGTGGCGGTGGTACGAGTCCCGGGGGCTGCCGGGCAGCCTGGACCGGATGGGCCAGGCGCTCACCCCGCCGGAGGAGGAGCTGACGGCCCGGCAGCGGGTGGAGCAGGCGGTCCGGATCGTCGCGGACGACGCCGCCGACGGGCTGCCCGCGCCCTGGGCCCAGGCGGTGCGCGAGGCCGCGTTCACCGGGGCGAAGGGGCTGCCGGAGGCGCTCGACGAGCTGGCGCTGAAGGCGGCGGCGGGTCCTGCCAAGGGCTCGAGCAGGTCCTCGGGGAAGGGGACGGGGAAGTCTTCGGGGAAGGGGTCGGACAGGACTTCCGGGAAGGGCTCGGACACGGCCTCGGGCAGGGCTTCCGGCCATGCCTCGGGCGCTTCGGACGGGGGCGGGCACGCCGGCTCGGTGGGCCGGGCCACCGGTGCCGCACTCGGCGGGCGGCCGGCCAAGCCGCCCCGGCCGAAGTGGTGGCCCGCCGCCGTACTGGTCCAGGCGTCCATGACGCTGATCCAGATCTTCGGCGGGCTGTGGCTGCTCGGCCAGATCATCGGGGTCCTGGAGCCCGGACTCGTCACCCCCGCCCTGATCATGCTGGCCGGAGTCGTCGGCGGGCCGCTGGTGGAGTGGTCCTGCGCGGCCGCCATCCGGGGGCCCGCCCGGCGCTACGGGCAGGACGCCGAACGGCGGCTGCGCGAGGCGGCGGCCGCGTGCGGACGGGCCAGGGTCCTGGACCCGGTCTCGGCGGAGCTGGTGCGCTACCGGGAGGTGCGCGAGCGGTACGCGGCGGTGACGGAGTTTTCCACAACCGGCCGGTAATCCACAGGCTCCGACGCACTCCGTCCTCGGCGTCCACCATGAAGTCAGTGCCGGTGACCGGGAACGACGGTGACCGGTCACCGGAACACGACGACGGAATGCGGGGGCGGAAATGAACGGGACGATGGTGACGCTGGTGGGGAACGCCGCCACCGCGGTGGAGTTCCGCGAGACGGCGACCGGGGGAATGGCGCGATTTCGCTTCGCCGTGACCCCGCGGCGCCGGGACCGCGAGACCCAGCTGTGGACGGACGGGCCCACCAGCTTCTACACGGTCTGGGCCTGGCGGACACTCGCCACGAACCTGGCCGCGTCGGTGGCGATCGGGGAACCCCTCGTCGTGCACGGCCGGCTGAAGATCCGCGAGGAGGAACGGGACGGCGGGCGAAGGACGTTCGTGGATGTGGAGGCGGTCGCGGTCGGCCATGACCTGAGCCGGGGGACCTCCGCCTTCCGCAGGGTCGTCCGGACCGAACCGGCCCTGACCTCCGCCCTGCGGGGCGGAACAGACGGAGCGTCAGAGGATGATTCCGGCGCGTCACGGGGCCTGTCGGAAGCCCCTGCCGAAGGCGTCACCGAAAGAGCCGCTGTGTCCTGAAAGGGCTGATCGGGGTGGGCGGTCCGGCGATAACGATTCCGATTCGGAATGGTTGGGCGGAGGCGGGACGGGGGATTACGGATCGCCCGTTCCTTAGGATTCCCGGAGCTCATGGGTCACTTGAGTCTGCTGGCGAGGCATTCCCCACACGCGCACCATGCGCGAGGGCCTCGCCCGGAGGGGAATCCTGTGTTTTCTGCGCCTGCAGTGTCCGCCCGGCCGTCCGACGCGCAGGCGGGGCACACCGCCCGCGGCAGAGCGGCGCGGACCGGGAGGACCCCCGGGCGCGGGCGGGGCGTCTTCCGCCCGGTGGCCGCGCTGCTGCTCTCCGGCCTCGTCACGGCGGCGGCCACCCTGGCCGGGGCGGGGGCGGCGGCCGCCGACGACTCGGGCCGCCACCAGGGCGGCGCGGCGGCGGTGCTCGACGGGCTGAAGACCTTCGACAACGCCGTGCTCCGGATGCCGGGCGAGAACGGTGCCCCCGCCCGTACGCAGGAACTGCCCGCCGGGCTCTTCGAGATGACCGTGGACGGCGGCGGCAAGCTCAAGACGTACTGCATCGACCTCCACAACCCCACCCAGGACCAGGCCAAGTACCTGGAGACCCCATGGGCCGAGACCTCGCTCGGCGCCAACCGGAACGCCGGGAAGATCCGGTGGATCCTCCAGCACTCCTACCCCCAGGTCGACGACCTCGCCGCGCTGGCCGAGGCGGCGGGCACCGGACCGCTCACCGAGAGGACCGCCGCCGCGGGCACCCAGGTCGCCATCTGGCGCTACTCGGACGGCGCCGATGTCACCGCGTCGGACAAGCACGCCGAGAAGCTCGCCGACTGGCTGCAGAAGAGCGCGCGCAACGTCGCCGAACCCCGGGCCTCCCTGACCCTGGAGCCCGCGGCGGTCTCCGGCCGGGCCGGGGAGCGGCTGGGCCCGGTGACCGTGCGCACGGACGCTGACCAGGTCTCCGTGGCGCCGCCGGTGGACGCGGCGGCGAGCGGCATCACGGTGACCGACGAGAAGGGCACCCCCGTCACCTCCGCCGGGGACGGCGCCCGCCTCTACTTCGACGTGCCGGAGGCCTCCGCCGACGGCTCCGCCTCGCTCACCGTCCAGACCACCACCTCCGTCCCGGTCGGCCGGGCCTTCGCCGGGACCACCCGCACCCAGACCCAGATCCTGGCCGGCTCCAGCGAGTCCACGGTCTCCGCCCGAGCCACCGCCACCTGGTCCGAGACGGGCCCCGCCCCCGCCCTCAGCGCCCGTAAGAACTGCGCCGCCGGGGGCGTGGACATCACCGCCGCCAACCGGGGCGACGGGCCCTTCACCTTCGAGCTGGGCGGCACCGAGCACACCGTGGCCGCCGGAGCCACCGAGACGGTCACCGTCCCGGTCGCCGAGGACCAGGCGTACGACTTCACCATCACCGGCCCCGGCGGCTTCCGGAAGAGCTTCACCGGCGTCCTGGACTGCGCCACCAGCGGCAGCGTCATCGCCACCGGCGACGATCTTCCGGCCGACGAGGACAGCGGTATCAACGCCCAGAGCGCCCGCGGCTCCCTCCCCGCCTCCACCGGCACCGCCACCTCGGGCCTTGAGGGCGACCTCGCGGCCACCGGCGGCTCCAGCACCACCCCGATGATCGCCGCCCTCGCCGTCGGCTTCCTCGTCGTCGGAGGCGGAACCCTCTTCGTCTTCCGCCGGAAGGAAGCGGCCGGGCAGCCCGGCGCGTAACGGAGGGCCCGGGGCCGGTCCCGGACCGGAACCGGCCGGTGCCCATGGCCCGAGCCGGTTGCTCCCCGGGGCCGGAGCCCGGCCGTTCTCGGACGGGTTTCCGTGGTGTGGTACTCCTGCGGAGAATGGAGACACGTCTGTTCTCGCTCGGATCTCACTCGGAGGTGTCGATGACCGTTCGCCGTGTCGTGCCCAACATCCGGTCGGAGGCGCTGCAGGAGAGCCGGGAGTTCTACGGCCTGCTGGGCTTCGAGGAGGTCATGAACCACGGCTGGATCATGACCCTCGCCTCCCCGGCCACCCCGGCGGCGCAGATCAGCATCATGGACAGTGACAAGACCGCGCCTGTCGCTCCCGACATGAGTGTCGAGGTGGACGACGTGGATGCGGCTTACGCGGCCATGAGGGAGGGCGGTGCGGAGATCGTGTACCCGTTGCGGGATGAGGAGTGGGGCGTGCGGCGGTTCTTCGTCCGCGATCCCAGCGGACGGGTGGTCAATGTGCTGGGCCACCGCTGACGGCCCCGCTCTCCCGCACCCCTGGCGAAAGCGCCGGTCACAGCCACTTGCTGATGGCCGCGACCGGGACGGTCGTTTCGTGGAGCGGGTAGTGGCGGGTCGATGGACCGGCAGTCCGCATCGAGTGCCGGCAGCATCCACGACGGAGCGCCCTCCCGGGCCGCCCCTCGGCCGTCCCTGGCCGTCCCCGGGCCGTGCCAGGCCGGTCAGGAGCGACCGCAGGGGACAGCCAGTGACAGGTCAACTACGCGGTCGGACCGCCGGGGCCCAGGTCACGGCCCCCTGACGGGACGGGTTACCACCCAGGGATGGACGTCAGGCAAGATGGGGTGTATCTGCCCACACCTCTATTGCTGCCGGACGGTTTCTCTTGGCTGAGTTCATCTACACCATGCGCAAGACGCGCAAGGCGCACGGCGACAAGGTCATCCTTGACGACGTCACCTTGAACTTCCTGCCCGGTGCGAAGATCGGTGTCGTGGGGCCCAACGGCGCCGGCAAGTCCACGGTGCTGAAGATCATGGCGGGCCTGGAGCAGCCGTCCAACGGTGACGCGTTCCTGTCGCCCGGCTTCAGCGTCGGCATCCTCATGCAGGAGCCGGAGCTCGACGAGAGCAAGACCGTGCTGGAGAACGTCCAGGACGGCGCCGCCGAGATCATGGGCAAGCTCAAGCGCTTCAACGAGGTCGCCGAGCTGATGGCGACCGACTACTCCGACGCGCTGATGGAGGAGATGGGCAAGCTCCAGGAGGACCTGGACCACGCGGGCGCGTGGGACCTGGACGCCCAGCTGGAGCAGGCCATGGACGCCCTGGGCTGCCCGCCCGGCGACTGGCCCGTCGTCAACCTCTCCGGTGGCGAGAAGCGCCGGGTGGCGCTCTGCAAGCTCCTCATCGAGGCCCCGGACCTGCTCCTCCTCGACGAGCCCACCAACCACCTCGACGCCGAGTCGGTGAACTGGCTGGAGCAGCACCTCTCGAAGTACGCGGGAGCCGTCGTCGCCGTCACCCACGACCGGTACTTCCTCAACAACGTCGCCGAGTGGATCCTCGAACTGGACCGCGGCCGCGCGATTCCGTACGAGGGCAACTACTCCACGTACCTCGACAAGAAGGCCGCCCGCCTCAAGGTCGAGGGCCGCAAGGACGAGAAGCGGCAGAAGCGCCTCAAGGAGGAGCTGGAGTGGGTGCGGTCGAACGCCAAGGGGCGCCAGACCAAGTCCAAGGCCCGTCTCGCCCGGTACGAGGAGATGGCGGCCGAGGCCGACAAGATGCGGAAGCTGGACTTCGAGGAGATCCAGATCCCGCCGGGGCCGCGCCTCGGTTCCATCGTCGTCGAGGTCGAGAACCTCTCGAAGGCCTTCGGCGACAAGGTCCTCATCGACGACCTGTCCTTCACGCTGCCCCGTAACGGCATCGTCGGCGTCATCGGTCCCAACGGCGCGGGCAAGACCACGCTGTTCAAGATGATCCAGGGCCTGGAGACGCCCGACAGCGGCTCCATCCGCGTCGGTGAGACCGTCAAGATCTCCTACGTCGACCAGTCCCGCGCCAACATCGACCCGAAGAAGACCCTCTGGGCCGTCGTCTCGGACGAGCTGGACTACATCAACGTCGGCCAGGTCGAGATGCCTTCGCGGGCGTACGTCTCCGCGTTCGGCTTCAAGGGCCCGGACCAGCAGAAGCCGGCCGGGGTCCTCTCCGGTGGTGAGCGCAACCGCCTCAACCTGGCGCTGACGCTCAAGGAGGGCGGCAACCTGCTGCTCCTCGACGAGCCCACCAACGACCTCGACGTCGAGACCCTGTCCTCGCTGGAGAACGCCCTCCTGGAGTTCCCGGGCGCCGCAGTGGTCATCTCCCACGACCGCTGGTTCCTGGACCGCGTCGCCACGCACATCCTCGCCTACGAGGGCGACTCCAAGTGGTACTGGTTCGAGGGCAACTTCGAGTCGTACGAGAAGAACAAGATCGAGCGTCTCGGCCCGGACGCGGCCCGTCCGCACCGCGCCACCTACAAGAAGCTCACGCGAGGCTGATGGTCTTGGCTCGTCACCTCTACCGCTGCCCGCTGCGCTGGTCGGACATGGATGCCTTCGGCCACGTCAACAACGTGGTCTTCCTCCGCTACCTGGAGGAGGCGCGCATCGACTTCATGTTCCGGCTGGCGCCGGGGGACGGCTCGCCGTCGTTCTCGGGCGGGTCCGTCGTGGCCCGGCACGAGATCGACTACGTACGGCCGCTCGTGCACCGGCACGAGCCGGTCACCGTCGAGTCGTGGGTCACGAAGATAGGCGCCGCGTCGCTGACGATCGCCTACGAGATCAAGGACCCCGAGCAGGTGTACGTACGGGCCTCGACCGTCGTCGTCCCGTACGACCTGGCGGCGGAGCGGCCCCGGCGGATCTCCGCCGAGGAGAAGCTCTTCCTCCAGGAGTACCTGGCAGAGGAGCCCGCCGCGGCATGACCGTGCCTGTGCAGTCGCTGCTGTTCGCCGACCCGAGGGAGGCGGCGGATCTCGCCGCCTTCCTCGGGCGGCTGCTCCACTACGACCGGGCCGCCGCGGTCCGGTTGCAGGCGGGCGGCGGCGACGCACTGGCCGTGTTCGGCCGCCCGCCCTCCTTCGAGGTCCTCGCCATCCGCGCCGCCCGCCTGGCCCGGCCCGAGACGCTCGACGTCACGGTGTCGGCCGGGGAACTGCTGGAGTCCCTCGACGTCTCCGACGAGGGGCCCGGGGGGCGGGGCGGTGCACTGCCCGCTCCCGTCACCGGGCCGCCCTGGACCGGTGTCCTGCCGCCCCGGGGACCCTGGCGGGAACAGGCCGGGCTGCCCGGCCCCGACGCCCTGCGCGCCGCCCTCGACGAGGCCGTCGCCGAATTCCGTACGCGGGACGAGGCGCTGCCCGAGGAGCTGCGCACCCGTGCCGAGCGCGACCGCATCGGCCGGGAGATCTGGTCCCGCCCGGTCGGCACCACCGAGCTGCCGCTGCGGGCCGTCCACGCCGCGCAGTCCCTCGGCTTCCTCCGCGCCGACCCCGGCTTCCCCGTCTCGCTCCTCGCCGCGGGCGGCTGGCTGCGGCTGCGGACCCCGTTCGGGTCGGTCGCCCTGCGGCGCGATCCGGTGGGCGGGCTGGGAGCGCTGGCGCTGACCGTGGAGCACAACTGAGCGCTCCGGCGGCCGCTGTCACGCTGCTCCGACGCGGCTCTGATTCTGACGCGGCTCTGATCGGTGGCACCGGCTGAGTGGCTCCGACCGGCGGCCCAGGCCGGGCAGCTCGCACCGTGGGGCATGACCGGCCGGCTTCGGTCGGGCACGACCGAGCGGCTGCTAACGTCCCGGGCGCCAACTGTCCCGGGCGCAACTGAGCCGGGCGGATCGGATCGCCCGGCTCGTCAGCCCCGTCCCGGCCCGGTGCGCGTCAGTCCGCCGTGTTGACCATCGAGGCCGCCGCGTACGTCAGGTAGTCCCACAGCTGCTTCTCGTGCTCGGGCGCCAGCCCCAGCTCGTCCAGCGCCACCCGCATATGAGCCAGCCAGGCGTCATGGGCCGCCCGGTCCACCCGGAACGGAGCGTGCCGCATCCGCAGCCTCGGGTGGCCCCGGTGGTCGCTGTAGGTGCGCGGGCCGCCCCAGTACTGCATCAGGAACAGGGCGAAACGCTCCTCGGCCGGGCCGAGGTCCTCCTCCGGATACATCGGCCGCAGCAGCTCGTCGCCCGCCACTCCCTCGTAGAAGCGGTGGACCAGGCGCCGGAAGGTCTCCTCGCCGCCGACCTGCTCGTAAAAGGTCTGCTCCTGAAGCGTGTCGCGCGGAATCTCTGTCACCCGTCCATGGTCGCAGACGCGGCGGCCGAGGTCAGGGGTCCTAGGACCAATGGCCGGGAACCCCGCCACGAGCCGTGTCCGGTCGGGTGCGGTCGCCTCGGCGGCCCCACCGCAGGACAGTGGAGACATGGGCGCACACCGGGAAGTCCCCGCCGGGACCGGATCCGGCTCCGACCCCGAGGCCGACGAGGCGCGGCACACCCTCGTACGGAACATCGTCGCGCGGGGCGGGCTCGCCGACCCCGCCTGGCGGGCCGCCTTCGAGGAGGTGGAGCGCCATCTGTTCGTGCCGTACTACTACGTGCACGGCATCGGCGGCTACGAGCGGCTCTGGGGCGAGGACCCCGACCCCGTACGGCGCCGGCGCTGGCTGCGCGGTGTGTACGGCGACGAGGCGCTGGCCACCCGGATGCGGGACGGCGAGCTGGTCTCGTCCTCCAGCCAGCCCTCGCTGATGGCCCTGATGCTGGAGGCGCTGGAGATACGGGACGGGCACACCGTCCTGGAGATCGGCACCGGCCCCGGCTACAACGCGGCGCTGCTCTCCCACCGGCTCGGCGACGCGGCGGTGACCACCGTCGATCTGGACCCGGAGATCACGGATTCGGCCCGCGCCCATCTCGCCGCCGCCGGGTACCGCCCCACGGTCGTCACCGGCGACGGGGCCCGGGGCTGCAGGCAGCGGGCCCCGTACGACCGGATCATCGCGACCTGCACGCTCCCCTCCGTACCGCCCGCCTGGCCGGAACAGTGCACCCCGGGCGCGTTGATCCTGGCCCCGGTCGCCACCGGGATCGTCCTGCTGGAGGTCCGCGCGACGGCGTACGGGCCGCGCGCCGAGGGGCACTTCCTGCACACCCCGGCGTACTTCGTGCCCCTGCGTGGCGCCTCACCGCTGCCGGAACCGATCGCGCGCCCCGGCGGAGTGCCGAGGCGCGCGATCGGGGACGAGCTCTTCCGGTTCCTGCTGACCCTGACGGCGGGCCGCCTCGATCCGCACGAGGCCCTCTCCCTCTGGGAGCGCGAGGGGCGCCCGGAGCGGGAGAGGTACGGCGTCACGGTCGCGGACGGCCGGCAGTGGGCCTGGCTGGACGACCCGGAGGGGCCGTACACCTGGCCCCTGGGCGACAGGCCCTAGGGTGTGTCCGGCGGATCAGGGCCGGTTGGGCCGCACCAGGCGTCGCGGGCCCGGTCACGATCCGCCGGACACACCCTGGTCCCGGCGGATCGTGATCGTCGTCCAGGCTCCGACGTGCACCTGGTCGCCGTCCTGGAGGGGGACGGGGACATACGGCTGTATCGGGTCCTCGGCGCCGTTGAGCGTGGTGCCGTTCGTGGACTTCTGGTCGACCACGGACCAGCTGCCGTCGGGCTGCTGCACGAGCACCGCGTGCTGGTGGGAGACGCCGGGGTCCTCCGGCGGCACCGACAGGTCGATGTCCGGGGACTCACCCGTGCTGTGCCGACGGCGGCCGATGGTGACCTGGCTCCCGGTGAGCGGCATGCGCTGCTCGGGGGAGTACGCGGGCAGGTTCAGCCCGCTCGCCTCCGGGCCGCTGCGCTGCATCATCGCGAGGAAGTACTCCCGGTCCGGCGCTATGACGGCGGTCCAGGTGGTGGGCGCGGCCTGCTGCGGCTGGCCCTGGCCCTGGCCCTGTCCTTGACCCTGCGCCTGTCCCTGGCCGTAGCCGTCGTTGCCGCCGTAGGACGGGGGCTGGTTCCGGTCGGGGCTTCCGCCCTGGTACGGGTCCTGCTGCTGGAACCCCTGCGGGGGCTGGGGCACATGAGGCGGCTGGGGTGCCTGGGCCTGGGAGGGCGGCGAGAGGACCCAGTCGTCCTCACCGCCACCGTGCGGCGGCCGCTGCTGCGCAGGCTGTTGCGGCTGTTGCTGCTGCCGGGGCGGTGCGAAGGGGGAGGGCGCCGACTGCTGGGGCTCGAACGGCGAAGGGGCTTGCTGCGGCTCGAAGGGCGAGGGGGCCTGCTGCTGGTGTCCGGGCGGCGGGCCCTGCTGGAAGACCGGCGGGGGCGGCGGGCCCTGCTGGAACGCCTGCGGCGGGGGACCGCCCTGGCCACCGGGGCCGCCCGGACCGCCCTGGCCACCGGGTCCGGGGCCGGACGGACCGCTCTGGCTACCCGGACCACCCGGGTAGCCGGGGCCCGTGGAGCCGGTGCGCTCGTCCTGGCCGTCGCGGTCGCTCTGCCCGTCGTAGCCCGGCTGCCCGCCATGTCCCTGTCGGCCGTCGTACCCCGGCTGCCCGCCGTGGTCGGGCCGACCGTCGTAATCCGGCCGACCGTCGTACTCCCGCTGCCCGCCGTGCGGGCCCCGGCCGTCGTCGCCGGTCCGCTCCGGGGCGAGCGGTTCGGCGGGGCGGTTCAGCTGTGAGGGACGCGAGCCCTGGAACTCGTACGGGTCCTGTTGCTGCGGCGCACCGCCGGGACCGCCCTGGGCGCCCTGGCCGGACGGCGGGCCCTGCTGGGCCAGGAAGCCGGGCGGCAGGTTCAGACCGGGCGGCGGGCCGCCGGGTGCACCGGAGCCGCCGGGCGTGCTGTGGCGCGGGGCCAGCGGTGTGTACGAGGTCGCCGTGCTGGTGATGAAGTTCCAGCGGCACTCCTCGCAGAACGGCGCCATCGCCTCGCGCGGCGTACGGCACTGCGGGCACAGCTCCGCCTGCATCGTCGGAGGGCCGCCGTCGTTGCCGACAGGCGGGTAGCCGTAGCCGGGTGCGGGGGGCGGCGGAGGGGGCGGGGGCACGGCGCCGGCGGGGGCGCCCGTTCCGGTCATGCGGTGTCCGCAGACCTCGCACCAGTCCTCGGAACCCGACTGGTGTCCGTTCGGGCAGGTCGGCATGTCGGCGCTTCCCCCTCTCCTCGTCCGGCCCCGGGGCCGTCATGCTGTCGATCGTGGCTTCGTGTACCGGCGAAGACGTGGTACCGCTGACGTGCTACTTCTTGACGCGGACCGTCTTGGTGGAGCGCGTTTCGAGGGTCATCTCGTCCGCCTCCGCGACCTTCGCCTTCAGTCGCACAGTACCGGTCGCCGCATCGACCACGTCGACCACCTTCGAAAGCAGTTTCGCAGTCTCCTCGTTCCCGGAAGCCGACGCCAGCTGCACCGCCCGGCCCAGCTTCGCCGTCGCCCCGTCGAAGTCGCCGGACTTGCGCGCATCCAGCCCCTGTTGGATGACTTGTGCCAGTTCCGCCTGGCCCGTGTAGTGCGCGACCTGCGGATTGATCGAGGTCGAGGCCACCATGTCGTCCGTCCACACCGCCCGTACGAGCCCCTGCGAGAGCACCTGCGGAGCCGCCGCGCCCGTGGGGTCGGGCAGGATCAGCGAGGCCCGGGCCGCCAGCATCTCCCGGCCGATCCCGGCCTCCGGGACCCGAACGCAGACGTGGTAGTCGCGGGACTCGTCGCCCCAGGACCCGGTCGGATAGTCCCCGGCGCGCGGGCCGGCCTCGGTGCGCCGGCCGGTCAGGTCCTCGACCGTGGGCGCCACCTGCTTCACGAACCGGATCTCCACCCCGACAGGCGTCCAGAGCCGCAGCGCCACGTCCGCGACCTCCTTGCCCATCGCGTTCTCCATCATCCGCGTGAAGTCGGCGGCCAGGTGCGAGGGGTCCGCGACGATGTCGGCGGTGCCGAGCAGCGCGGAGGCCACCGAGGTGACCTCCTTCACCTCCCAGTCGGTGCCGACGCCCCGGGCGTCGCAGGTGAAGCGGCCCGCGCAGGCGTCCAGCGTGGCCCGCAGATCCTCCGGGGCCTCGTGCTCGTTGCGGCCGTCGGTCAGCAGGATGCCGTGCCGGATGTCGGCGTCGGCCGCGCCCAGCAGCCGGTCGGCCAGCCGCAGCCAGCTGCCGATCGCCGTCCCGCCGCCCGCGCTCAGCCTCCGCAGCGCCTCCTTGGCCTGCGCCTTCGTTGTCGCGTCGGCCACCGCGAGCCGTCCGTTGCCCGGGTAGACGTCCCTGGCCACATGCGTACCGGCGACCACCGCGAACCGTGTGCCCTCGCGCAGGGTGTCGACGGCCGCCGCCGTCGCGTCGCGCGCGTTGCGCATCTTCGTCGGCGGATAGTCCATCGAACCGGAGCAGTCGACCATCAGCACCACCGCCGCGTCCGCCGCCCGCCCCGGCGCGAACGCCGCCGAGGGCGCGGTCCCCGGCAGCGGGACGCCACCGGTCGTGCCGCCCCCGGTCGAGGTGACGGTGACGATCGCGTTGACCTCGCGGCCGCCCTCCGGCAGGAACTCGTTCTGGTACACCTCGACGGAGAATCGCGGCACGCTCGACTTGGAGAAGTTGGCCATCCGGTCTGTCCCCCTACTAGTGGCTCGCCCGGCCCGGTGGTTCACACGGCGGTGCCGGCCGGTCCCGGACTCGATCCTGCCCCCTGCGGCTGCACGGCGAACGGCAGCAGCGCCACTGTTACGTTGTCGTGGCCCCCGCCGTCGAGCGCGTGCCCGACGAGCACCTGGGCGCCCCGCAGCGGGCTCCGGTGCGCCTCCGGAGGCACGGCCGCGGCCATCTCCTCGGCGGATTCCGCGTAGTTCCACAGGCCGTCCGTGCAGACCACGACCAGGCCGGGGCGGTCCGGCTTGAACGCGGCGGTGTGCGGCTCCAGTTCGTAGGAGTCGGCGCCGAGCCAGCCGGTGATGGCGTGGGCGCGCTCGTCCGCGTACGCCTCCGCCTCGTTCATCAGACCCGCCGCCACCATCTGGGCCGCCCAGGAGTCGTCCTCGGTGAGCCGGGCGGGCGGGCCGCTCCGGTCGTCCGGCACCCAGTAGACCCGGCTGTCCCCGACCCAGCCGACGACCAGGAGCCCGCCCGCCACGATCGCGCCGACCAGGGTGCAGGCGGGGGCGTTCTGCCGCCGGTGGGCCTCGGGCTCCGCCGCCCCGGACGGCTCCTCGGCCAGGGAGTTGACGGCCTCGGCCGCGGCGACGATCGCCTCGTGCATAGCCTGCTGCGGGTGCGTGCCGCGCGGCAGGGACTCCAGCAGCGCCTCGTTGGCGGCGCCGGCGGCGGCGGCCGACGCCTCGTCGGGCCGGCTCGCGGAGGAGACACCGTCGCAGACGATCGCGATGACGGCGGGCGAACCGTCCGGCAGCGCGGTGGAGGAGACCGCGAAGGAGTCCTCGTTACGGTGGTGGCGCAGGCCCCGGTCGCTGACGGCGGCCACCGAGCCGAGTTCCTGCTCCACGTGGTCGCGCTCACGCGGCTGGGCGTGCCCGCAGTTCTCGCAGTACCCGTCGGGGTCGACCCGGCCGGACCGGCAGGCCACGCAGACCTTCGTCCCGGTGGCGGGCGGTGACGGGGCGGGCTCCGCCGCACGGGGGTCGGGCGCGGGCAGCGTGAAGTCATCCGGGACGTCCGGGGTTTCGGAGGCTCCGGGGGCGGGTGCGGAGGTGTCGGGCGGGCCGGCCCTGTCGGCGGCGGAGGCCTCGGGGGCGGTGGTGGCCGCCGGGCTCGGCGGTGCCGTCCGGGGGGCCTGGGACACGGGGGGAGTCGTCGGCAACAGGTTGCCGCCCGAGTCCGTGCCGGGCAGGTCCGTCGCCCGGTGCGTGGGCGCGGGCACATCGGAGCTGTCCGCCTCCGCCGCGGCGGGCCACTCCACGGCGACCTGCGCACCCGGCGCCACGCCGACCGGCAGCGTCGGCCGGTCGTCGGGGCGGGACGGCACGGCCGAGAGGTCGTAACCGCACGCGCCGCAGAACAGGTCGCCGGACGCCGGCGGTTCCTCGCAGCCGGGGCATCGCGCCAGGGCGGGCTGCTGGTGGCTCTCTGACATCTTCACACCCACGTCCGGGGGCGGAAACGGTTGGCCCGCTCCACCAGTTCGATCCTCTCCTCGCCCCGCTGCGCGAGCCGGGCGAGCATGCGGTACGAGCGCTCCAGGCCCAACCGCAGTCCCCGCTCGTCCAGTTCGGCACCGAGCAGCTTCCGGGTCTCCGGAGGCCCGGCCGCCGATCCGCCCGGCGGCGGGGCGCCGGGACTACCGGAGAGTACCCAGTCCAGGGCCTTGCCCAGTACCTCGGTCGTCAACTGCTCGCGGCGCACCGGGTCCAGACCGAACCCGGTCAGCGCCGCCACCTGCGCACCGGCCGCCGTCAGGTCGGCCGTCAGCGGCTCGGCCGCGTCCCGCTCGCGCAGCCGGGCCCGGACGGTGGCGACCCGGGCCGCCGTGTAGTGGATCGACGCCTCCGGCACCGACTCCAGGGTCCGCGCCGCGGCCGCCCGGTCCCCGGCCGCGATCTGCACCCGGGCCAGGCCGAACGCCGCGCTGACGAACCCCGGGTCGGTCGCCCACACGAGGCGGTAGTACTCGGCGGCGTTGTCCAGCTGGCCCAGCACCTCCGCGCAGATCCCGAGCGCCAGCTTGGGCGCGGGCTCCCCGGGGAACGCGTCGTACACCGCGTCGAAGGAGAGCGCCGCGACCTCGTGATCACCGGTCACCAGCGAGGTGACGCCCCGATACCAGACGACCCGCCAGTCGTCCGGGTGCCGGGCCTCCAGGGCGGCCGACGCGGCAGCGGCGGCGTCCTGTTCACGCAGCTCCAGCCGGGCCCGCAGCTCCCGCAGCCGGGTCTCCAAGGAGGCCGCGGGCACCGCTTCCAGGGCCGCGATCAGCTCGGCGGGCGCGGAGGCCATCAGCCCGGCGAGGAACCCCGCGTTCGGGTCGTTCGCGTCGACCCGGGGGACCGGCAGCGCCAGAGCGGTCGCCGGCGCGTCGAACGGGGCCAGCCGGACACCCCCGGCCGCCGCCCCGAAGGGGCCGTACGGGGTGGCGGGCCCGGGGCGGGCGGGGCCGGATCCGGCCTCCCGGTGCGCTGTCGGTACGGGGGAGGGCGCGGGGTGTGCGTGGGCGGCCGGACCGCCGCCCCGCGACTCGCCCGGTGCACCGGTACCTCGCGGGCCGCCGTGCGCGCCCTCCCGGACGTCTCCGGCTCGCGGACCGCCGTACGGGCTTGCCTGCGGGCCGGTGCCCTGCGCCCCCGGGGACGGACCTCCCCGCGAACCCGCGTGCGAGCCGCCCTGCGGGCCGGTGCCCTGCGCCCCGCCCCGTACATGCGTCGCCGTCGCCGTCAGCGGTGCCGCCCCCGGGCCGCCGCGCCCTGCGCCCGCTCCGGGCGGCTGCCCGCCCACCGGCAGCGCACCCGCCACCGCCGACGTCACGGCCCCCGGAGCCACCGGGCCGCCCGACGCCGAACCACCCTGCCCCGGTGCGCCGCCGCCCTGCGCCGGGATCCCCGGCAACGACCCCGCCCCCGAGCCCGCCGCGCCGCCCTTCGAACCGCCGCCGCGCCTGCCGAAGAGTCCGCCGCGTCCCGGGGCCGTCGGGCGGGCGCCCAGCCGGGAGACGTCGTCCACCTGCTCGGCGAACAACTCCGTGTCCGTCACCCGCAGTTCCGCGCCGAACAGTGTTGACAGCGCCGGCCTCGGACGCCCGCTCTGGAGCGCCACGACCTCGCGCAGCACCCCCGTCAGCTGCTCGGCCATCTCCGACGCGGAGGCGAACCGGCGGCCCGGGTCCGGGTCGGTGGCCCGGACCAGCAGGCGGTAGAACGACTCGTAGGCACGGAACACCTCGACGGTGTCCGGGTCGGGCAGGGAGTCCACGTAGACGTTCGTGTACCCCTGGAAGTCGAAGGTGAGGACCGCCAGCGTCCGTGCCACCGTGTACAGGTCGGAGGCGACGGACGGGCCGACCTCCGCCACCTCGGGGGCCTGGTAGCCGACGGTGCCGTAGATGGCGGACTCGTCGTCGTCCATGCGGCGGACCGCGCCCATGTCGATCAGCTTGAGCTGGTCCTCGGTCTGGATCGCGTTGTCGACCTTGAAGTCGCAGTAGAGCAGGTTGCGGCTGTGCAGATGGCCGAGCGCCTCCAGCGCCTCGATCCCGTACGCGCAGGCCTGCTCGACCGGGAGCGGATCGCGCCTCCCCGAGGGGGTGCGGCGCTGGTTGGCGATCTCCTTGAGCGCCTTGCCGCCGACGTACTCCATGACGATGTACCCGTCGAGCGAACCGGTCCGCTGGTCCAGGTGCTCCACGAAGTTGTAGATGCGGACGATGTTGGAGTGCTCGATCTCGGCGAGGAAGCGGCGCTCGGAGATGGCCGCCGCCATCGCGTCCTGGTCGCCGGTGTCCAGCAGCCCCTTGAGGACCACCCAGCGGTCCGAGACGGCCCGGTCCACCGCGAGGTAGACCCAGCCGAGCCCGCCGTGCGCCAGGCAGCCGGCCACCTCGTACTGGCCGTGCACGATGTCGCCGCCGGTCAGCTTCGGCACGAAGGAGTACGGGTGGCCGCACTTGGTGCAGAACCCCTCCGTGCGGCCCGGCCGCTCACCCCGCGAACGGCCCACCGGGGCCCCGCAGTCCGAACGCGAGCAGAACCGCTTGCGCTCGGGCACCTCCGGGTTCTCCATCACCGCCGTCCGCGGGTCGGGCCGGGGCACGCCCGGGACCTCCACCAGCCCCACGCCGAGCCGCCCCCGGGCGGAGGAGGCGGCCGACGCGCCCGAGGAGCGCACCGAGACCGAACGCGAGGCGGCGGAGCCGGAGAGCGAGCGCGACAGCCGCCCCGACACCGAGCGCCGCGAGGACGACGAACGGGACGAGGAGCGTGAGGACGCCCTGGAGGACGAGCGCTGCGAGGAGCTGTCCCGGCCCGCCGCCCTGCCCCCGCCCGCGATCCCGGTGGGCGGTGAGGAGACCATGCCCGTCGGCGAGACGACCGGGGCCAGACCGCAGGTGTCGCAGTACAGCTCACCGCCGCCCATGTCCTCGTAGGCGCCCTCGCACTCCGGGCGCTGGCACTGCGTACTCATCGTGTCTCCCCCCGGTCACCCCGCCGGTCCTCGGGCTCCGCGGACCCCGTCGGTCCCCCGGATCCCTCCGGTGGCCTCGGCGTCAGCAGTTCGGCGGCCGCCTGCTGGTAGCGCAGCACGTTCTGCTCGGCCACCCGCAGATCGCACGGCGCGCTCCACAGCATCCGGCGCGCCGCGTCGTACCGCTCGATCAGCAGCGGGTCCTCCGCCAGACCGTGCCGGGCCACCTTCGCCTTGTACGCGTCCAGCCGGCCGCGCAGCTCCGCGCGGATCGCCAGCGGGGCCGTCACCGAGGTCAGCGACTCGCGGGCGCGCAGCAACTCGTCCTCCGCCTCCTGCTCCAGCGCCTCCAGGAGCGGGGAGAGCCGGTGCCACTGGGCGCGCCTGCGGTACTCGGCGGCGGCGGCCAGCCGCTCCTGGAGGGCCGTCGGCGGTCCGCTGACGGCGGGCACCTCGGAAGCGGCGATCTTGGCCAGCACCTCGCCGCGCGCCGCCCGTGCCTCGGTCAGCGTGCGGTCGGCCCGCGAGAGCACGTCCCGCAGCCGCATCAGCCGCGCCTCGGCGTCCTGCCGCACCGCGAGCACCGCCTCGATCTCCCGCCGTACGTCCTCCAGGGCACGGGCGGCCCGGTCGTAGCGGGAGGTGTCCGGGCGGCCGCCGCCGGGCGCGGCGCTGCCGGGACCGGGCAGCCAGAACGCCAGCGGGTCGGAGATCACCTGCACCCGCAGTGTGGCCAGCTCCTCGGTGATCTCCTCCAGGTCGTCCCCGGCGGGGTGCTCACCGGGGCGCACACCGACCGAGTGGGCCAGCGAACGGGTGCGGTGCAGCTCGGCGGCGAGCAGGTCGATCCGGGCGGGCAGCGCCGACCAGACGGAATCCGACGCGACGACCATGTCCAGCGACCTCGCGTACAGCTCGTTCATCCGGGCGACCAGCTCCTGGAGCGAGAACCGCTCCGAGAGCCGGGCCGGGACGGCGGCCGAAGGAGGCGGCGCCGCATCGGGGTTGGCGACCGTGACCGCCTCGCCGCGCAGCAGCTCGGTGAGGGCGGCCAGGTCCTCCCGGCTGGGGTGGCGGCGGCGGGCCCGTATGTCCCTGGCCTCCTCCAACGCACCCGCGTAGGCGTCGAAGTACCCCCACAGCAGGGTGATCGAGCGCTCGGTCGCGGCCCACCGCTCCCGGGTGACGCCGGACAGCTCGGCCCCCTCCAGCAGCCGGCGTCCGGCGTGGTCCTGAAGGGCGAGGAGCGAGGTCTCGATGGCCTCGTGCTCCGCGCCGAGCCGGGCCAGCGCACGGTCCGCCTCCTCCCGGTCCATCGCCGGGCCGGGGGGCCTCCCCGCGAAGCCGGGGAAGGATCCCGCGACGCTCATCGATCACCTCTCCGCTCTCGCCGTCGGGCCTGTGGGCCGGACGGGGGTCAAGTTGCTCCGGTACGTACGTGTCCACTCCGGCACGCGCCCCCTCGGGTGCTGACGCGCTCCGGCGCCTCGGGGTCACTCGCTGCGGTACTTCGGGGCAGGCGGGGCCGATATGCCGGGCAGTCCGGCCGCCAGCCACTTGCGGTACGACACCATCCAGGCGCTGTCCTTGCCGCCCGCCCGGTAGTCGACGAGGACCTTGTTGACCCGGGCCACCAGGTCGTCGGCCCCCTTCTTGGCCGCCACGCCGTAGTACTCGGTGGTGAACGGGCCCGCACCCTTGAGGGCCACCGCCGGGTCCTGCGCGGCCTGCCCCGCGCCCAGGGCGTTGTCGGTGAGGACGGCGTCGACCTCACCGAGCTGGAGCCGGACCAGGCAGTCCAGTTGGTTGGGGACGGTCAGCCGGTCCGGGTCCTTCTCCGTGCCGTCGAACTCGTCCTTGAATATGGCCCCGTACGACTTCTTCTCCAGCGCCTCGTACGCGGTGGTGCCCTCGCCGGAGCAGACCCGCATCCCCTTCAGCGACTCGTCGTACCCCGTGATGGGGGAGTCCTTGGGGGCCAGGATCTGCTGGCCGGTCTCGAAATAGGCGGTGGAGAAGGAGACCTGCTCCAGCCGCTTGCAGTTGATGGTCATCGTCCGCACGATGACGTCGACCCGGTCCCGCTCCAGGGCGGCGATGCGCTGGTTGGTGGGGATGGCCCGGAAGATCACCGCGTCCGGGTCGCCCAGGATGTCCTTGGCGAGCGCCCGCACGAGGTCGATGTCGAACCCCTCCAGCTCGCCGCTGTACGGGTTGCGGTAACCCCAGCGGTAGCTGTTCTGGTCGACGCCCGCGACCAGCTTCCCGCGCTCCTTGATCTTCGCGATGCCCGGTCCGTCCGCCGACGAGGGCGGCAGGCTCGCCTCCGGCTCGGCGCACGCCTCGGCCCGCACCGGCAGGGTGGCCGTGGTGGACCCGCCCCTCGTGCCGCCCGCCCCCGTCGTGCCCGGGGTGTCCGCCCCGGCGGTCCGCCCGCCGTGCTGCGAGAGCGGCAGCAGGGTCAGCGCGGCGGTGGTCACGCAGGCCACCGCCATCGCCGTCACCCCGCCCCAGCCGCGCAGCCGGACCCGCGGGGTGCGGCGCCGTGCCCCTGTCCTCGCCCTGGTCATCGCTGCCCCTCTCACCGGTACTCCGAGAGCCTGCGGTTGACCCCGAGGATCACGGCGACCGCTCCCAGCACCGCCAGCGCGGCGGCTCCTGTCGGCAGGCCGCGCAGGGCCCCGCGCCCGTCCTCCGCGGCCGCGGTGAACTCGCCCTGCTCATGGGCGAGCGCCTTCCGCAGCGCGGTGTCCACCTGCTGGAAGGACTGCCCCGTGGAGTCCTCGGCCCCGATGATCTGGACCAGCGCACCCTCGTAGTCGCCCTGGTCGTCCGTGGCCCGTGCCGTGCGGTGGCGCTTCTGCCACTCGGTGACGCTCCGGGCGGCCTCGGCGACCGGAGCCCGGCCGCGCTCGTCGTCCGCGAGCCGCTCGGCCTTCTTCAGCTGTGCCGTCAGGGCGCTCATGCCCTCGGCGTAGTCCGTCTCGTACTGGTCGGCCGAGCCGTCGGGGGTCAGCACCGAGCCGCGCGCCACCAGCGTCAGATTCTCGTTGGCCCGTGCCTTCAGGGAGTTGATCCGGGCGTTGTTGAGGACGTCCAGCGACTCCTGGCCCTGGGTCATCGCCGCCCGCAGCTCCGCACGCGCCACCGTGTGCCCCACCGCCAGCCAGAGCAGCAGGACCGTTGCGGCGGCCGTCGCCACCAGCAGCCCGCGGTTGAACACCCGGTTGGTGCGTCGGTAGGTGCGGCGCTGCACCCACACCAGCGCGGCCAGCACCACCACCCCGGCGGCGAGCGAGAGCAAGGGCCAGCGCCGGGCGTCGGCCGCGTCCCGGTCGAGCCGGCCGGTCTCCGCCGCGTACAGCCGCTCGGCGGCCGGCAGCAGCTCGTCGCTCATCTTCTGGTTGGCGTAACGGAGATAGGCGCCGCCCAGCGGCAGCCCCTGCCGGTTGTTGGCGCGGGCCCGCTCGATCAGTCCGGTGTAGACGGGCAGCATCTCGTTGAGCGTGGTGATCTCCTGCCCGGAACTGGTCGAGGAGTCGGTGGTAGCCGCCGCCCTGACCAGCAGCCGCGCCGCCTCCTCGATGTCCTTCCGATACTGCTCCTGCACGGCCTTCGGCTCCTGCGCCCCCGCGAGGAAGCCGCCGGCCGCCATCGTGTCCGCGTCGGCCAGCGAGCGGTAGATGCTCGCCGCGTCCGCGCTCAGCGGCTGGCTGCGGCCCACCACGTCGTCGGCGGCCGACGCCCGCTGCGAGATCTCCAGCCCGGTCACCGCCCCGAACGCCACGACCAGCAGCGCCAGCACGGCCCCGATGATCTGGAGGCGGCCCGGCTCGGTCGTCGCGGCGGCGCGCAGCCGCCGGCTCTGCACGGCCCAGACCGAGGGGCGCCTCGCGGGCAGGGGCTCTCCGGCCGGGCGCCCCGCCGCACCGGACTGTGCGGGCAGGCCGACGGGTGGTGCGGGCGAGTGCTCCGGCGCGCGCTGCGTCCCCGGGCCGCCCTGCGGCAGCTGTGTCACCCGACCTCCCCCTCGGTCATCGACGGTCCCCCCGCCCCCGGCCGACCGGGGCCGAAGCCCGGCCAGAAGTATGGCCGCGGGGAGGGACCTTCACATCAAGAACGCCTGGATCCCGCACACTTCACGAACGCCTGGACTCCGCACCGGTCAACGCATTCGACCAGTGCGGACGCGGCCGATCAAGGCGATCGGTGCAAGGTGCCCCGAAACATCCCCATAAGCGAACCGGCCTCGTCGCCGGTGGCGAACCGGCCCCCGTCTCCCGCATCCCCCGGCCGCTCGCCCGCTCCGCCGTCCCCGCCGCTCCGGACTCCCCATCAGGTACACGAGCGGGCCGCCGGATCGGTTCCCGCGCCCCTCCGCGTTCCCCCGAACGAGGGGCACCCCGCCGCGAACGCGACGGGGTGCCCGGCAGATCGCCGTACGGATCAGCGGGTTGTCGTAGCGGCCGACGGGCCGCCGTCAGGGTCGGGCGTACTGCTCCCGCAGCCGGCGGTGGACCTCCGGGCCCGCTCCCGTACGGTCCAGACCCAGCAACGCGGCCCCCAGCACCGGCGGTTCGGAGACCACCCGCACCACCGCCTTCGGGGCACGGGCCGCCAGCAGTTCGGCGATCCGGTCGTTCAGCCGGGGGTGGCGCGCGGCCAGCACGCTGCCGCCCAGCAGCACCGGAGCCTCCTCCTCCAGCAGGCCGAGCCGGGTGAGCGCCACCGACGCCATCGCCACCACCTCCTCCGCCTGCCGCTCCACCAGCGCGGCCGCCACCGGATCCCCGGCGGCCCCGGTGGCGAACAGCACCGGGGTCAGCTCGTGACGGCGGGCCGACGGGATCACCTCCCGGTGCAGCGCCTCGATCAGCGCGTACATCGAGTCGAGCCCGAAGTGGGCCGGCAGCGTACGGGCCAGCTCGGTCGGCTCGCCGCGCCCGTCCTCCGCGCGGGCGGCGCACCACAGCGCCTCCTCCGCCAGCCCCCCGCCGCCGCCCCAGTCACCGGAGATCCGGCCGATCGCGGGGAAGCGGGCGGTCCGCCCGTCGGGCACCATGCCCACGCAGTTGATCCCGGCCCCGCAGACCACCGCGACGCCCCGGGGCTCGTCCACCCCCGCGCGCAGGATCGCGAAGGTGTCGTTCCGCACCTCCACCGACGCCCCCCACCCCCGGGCCTCCAGCGCCCGGGTCAGCTCGGCCTCCTCGACCGGCAGGTCGGCGTTGGCGAGACAGGCGGAGATGTGCCCGAACGAGCCCGGCGCCGAAGGCAGCCGGGCCACGGCCCGGTCCAGGGCCGAGCCCAGGACGTCGACCGCGGCCGCCACCCCGACCCGCGGCGGCTGGAACCCGCCGCCCCGGGCCGTCGCCAGGACGGTCCCGTCCGCGCCGATCAACGCCACATCGGTCTTGCTGTTGCCCGCGTCGACGGCGACGACCGGGACGTTCACGCCCACGCCAGGTGCTCCCGGTTGTGCGCGATCAGCCGGTCGGTGAGCTGCTCCGCCCGGTCGTACTGGCCGATCAGGGGATGCGAGAGCAGCGCCTTGAAGACCCGGTCCCGGCCGCCGCGCAGCGCGGCTTCCAGGGCGAGGTCCTCGTACGCCGTGACGTTGGCGACCAGTCCGGCGTACAGCGGGTCCAGCGCGGGCACGGCCAGCGGGACCGCCCCGTCGTGGCCCACCCGGGCCTGCACCTCGATGACCGCGTCGTCCGGGAGGAACGGCAGCGTCCCCTTGTTGTAGGTGTTCACCACCTGGACCGGTGAGCCGCCGCCCCCCAGCAGGGAGGCCGCGAGGTCGACCGCCGCCTCCGAGTAGAAGGCGCCGCCGCGCTTGGCGAGCAGTTCCGGCTTCTCGTCGAGCGCCGGGTCGCCGTACATCTCCAGCAGTTCCTTCTCCATCGCCGCGACCTCGGCGGCCCGGGAGGGCTTGGTGCCCAGCTCCCGGACGACCTCGTCGTGCGCGTAGAAGTACCGCAGGTAGTAGGAGGGGACGACGCCGAGCCGGTCCACCAGCTTCCGGGACAGGTGGAGGTCGTCCGCGATGGCGTCGCCGTGCTCGGCCAGCAGCTTCGGCAGCACGTTCTCGCCGTCCGGGCCGCCCAGGCGCACGCCCAGCTCCCAGGTGAGGTGGTTGAGCCCCACATGGTCCAGGTGGACCTCGGCCGGGTTCACGTCCAGCAGCCTGGCGAACTTGCGCTGGAAGCCGATCGCCACGTTGCAGAGGCCGACCGCCTTGTGCCCGGCCTGGAGCAGGGCGCGGGTGACGATGCCGACCGGGTTGGTGAAGTCGATGATCCACGCGTCCGGGTTGGTGCGGCGCACCCGCTCGGCGATGTCCAGCACGACGGGCACGGTCCGCAGCGCCTTGGCGAGGCCGCCCGCGCCCGTGGTCTCCTGGCCGACGCAGCCGCACTCCAGCGGCCAGGTCTCGTCCTGGTTGCGCGCGGCCTGTCCGCCGACCCGCAGCTGGAGCAGGACCGCGTCGGCGCCGGCGACGCCCGCGTCCAGGTCGGTGGTCGTGGTGATCCTCCCGGCGTGGTCCTGCTTGGCGAAGATCCGCCGCGCCAGCCCGCCGACCAGCTCCAGCCGGTCGGCCGCCGGGTCGACGAGGACCAGCTCCTCGACCGGCAGCGTGTCCCGCAACCGGGCGAAGCCGTCGATCAGTTCAGGGGTGTAGGTGGACCCGCCACCCACTACTGCGAGCTTCATTGTCAGCCCTTTACTCCGGTCAGTGTGACGCCCTCGACGAATGCCTTCTGGGCGAAGAAGAAGACGGCGATCACGGGGGCCATGACCAGAACGGTCGCGGCCATGGTCAGGTTCCAGTCGGTGTGGTGCGCCCCCTTGAAGGACTCCAGGCCGTAACTGAGGGTCCAGGCGGCCGGGTTCTCGGAGGCGTAGATCTGTGGTCCGAAGTAGTCGTTCCAGGCGGCGAAGAACTGGAAGAGGGCGATGGCCGCGATGCCGGGTTTGGCCATCGGCAGAACGACCTTGACGAGCGTACGGAACTCACCGCATCCGTCCACCTTCGCGGCGTCCAGGTACTCGTTGGGGATGGTCAGCAGGAACTGCCGCAGCAGGAAGATGGAGAACGCGTCCCCGAAGGCCATCGGGATGATCAGCGGCCACAGCGAGCCGGAGAGGTCCATCTGCTTGGCCCAGAACAGGTACATGGGGATGATGACGACCTGCGGCGGCAGCATCATCATGGAGATGACGAGCATCAGGGACAGCTTGCGGCCCCGGAAGCGGAACTTCGCCAGCGCGTACGCCACGGGGATGGACGACACGACGGTCAGGACCGTGCCGACCCCCGCGTACAGCAGGGTGTTGCGCCACCAGGTGAGGAAGCCCGGGGTGTTGAAGACGCGTTCGTAGTTGCCCCACTCCCAGGTGCGGGGGATGAGGTCGCGGGTCAGCGCCTGCTGGTCGTTCATCAGCGAGGTCAGCACCACGAAGACGAACGGCAGCACGAAGAAGAGCGCGGCGGCGATGCCGAGCGAGTGCACGGCGATCCAGTGCAGCAGCGCCTTGCGCCGGGCGGTGCGGGCGGCGGGCGTGGGCGGGGCCTTCGCCGGGGAGGCGGGGGCGGGCTTGTCGAGGAGCTGGGTCATGGCTCAGTCACCGGCCTGGATCAGGTTGTTGCGGCCCCGCATGAGCAGCGCGGTGAAGGCCATGGCCAGGGCGAACAGGATGAGGGCGACGACACAGGCGGCGCCGTAGTCGAAGCGCTGGAAGCCGAGGTTGTAGACGAGCTGGGGGAGCGTCAGTGTCGACTTGTCGGGATAGCCGGGTTCGAAGGACTGGCCCGAGCCTCCGATGACACCGGAGGCGACCTTTCCGGCGACCAGCGGCTGCGTGTAGTACTGCATCGCCTGGATGACCCCGGTGACCACCGCGAACAGCACGATCGGGGAGATGTTCGGCAGGGTCACGAAGCGGAACTTCTGCCAGGCCGAGGCGCCGTCCAGCTCGGCCGCCTCGTACTGCTCGGTCGGCACGTCCAGCAGCGAGGCCATGAAGATGACCATCAGGTCCCCGATGCCCCAGACCGCGAGCATGGTCAGGGCCGGCTTGGACCAGGAGGCGTCGTTGAACCAGCCGGGCGTCGGCAGCCCGAAGTCCCCGAGGATCGCGTTGACCGGGCCGGTACCGGGGTTGAGCAGGAAGACGAAGGCGAGGGTCGCGGCGACCGGCGGGGCCAGGTACGGCAGGTAGAACAGGGTCCGGAAGACCCCCGTCCCCGTCTTGATCTTCGTGATCAGCAGCCCGATCCCGAGGCCGAACACGACCCGGCAGGTGACCACGACGACCACCAGCCAGAGCGTGTTCCACAGCGACGGCCAGAACATCGGGTAGTCGCGGAAGACGTACGTCCAGTTCGTCAGCCCGTTGAACGTGGGCGCGCCGAACCCGTCGTACGACGTGAACGAGAAGTAGACCGTCGAGACCATCGGGTACGCGAAGAAGACCGAGAACCCGATCAGCCACGGCGACATGAAGGCCGCGTTCCGCAGCGCCGACCTGCGACGCTTGGCGCGGAGGGTGTGCGTCGTCATCGGGGGCTACTTGGCCTTGGCGATGTCGGTGTCGATCTGCTTCGCGGTCTTCTCCAGCCCCGCCTGGAGGTCCTTCACCGCGCCCTTCTCGTACTGGTAGCCGAAGTCCTGGATGGTCAGCTGGTACGCGGCCCCGTTGACGGCCCCGTCGGAGGTGCTGGACTCCGGGTGCTGGGCGATGTCCAGGAAGGTCTTGAAGCGCGGGTCGAACTTCAGGTCCGGCGACTTCAGCGCCGCCAGGGTGGAGGGCACGTTCCGGATGCCGTTGGAGAAGTTGACGACCGCCTCGGTGTCGGTGGTCATGTACTTCACCAGCTCCCACGCGGCGTTCTGCTTCTTGCTGGCGGGGGCGATGCCCACGATGGTGCCGGAGAGATAGCCCTTGCCGTAGCTGTCGGCCTCGTCGTCCGCCACGGGCATCGGCGCGACCCCGATCTCGAAGTCCACCCCGGCGTCCTCGGCCATCCCGAGCCGCCACTCGCCGTCCAGCTGCATGGCGACCTGGCCGGTGTGGAAGGGGTGCTTGGCGCCCCACTCGTCACCGAAGGTGCCCCGGTACTTCTCCAGCTTCTGATAGCCGCCGAGGCCGTCCACCAGCTTCTTCTGGTACGTGAACATCTCCGCGAACGCCGGGTCCGTGGCGAGGGTGGACTTGCCGTTCTCGTCGAAGTACGTGTGGTCCCAGGAGGACATGTAGTGGCTGACGACGGTCTCGTAGCCGTGGAAGTTCGGCATGAAGCCGAGCTGTTCGTAGGTGTCGCCCTTCTCGACCGTCAGCTTCTTCGCCACGTCGGCCAGCTCCGACATGGTCTTCGGCGGCGCGGTGATCCCGGCCTTCTCGAACGCGTCCTTGTTGTAGTAGAGGCCGTAGGCGTCCGTGAGCAGCGGCAGGGCGCAGCGCTTGCCCTCGAACTGGGTGTAGTCGAGCAGGACCTTCGGGAACGTCTTCTCCAGGTCGAGCTCCGACTTCTCGATGAAAGGTGCGAGATCGGTGAAGGCGCCCGACGAGCAGAACTTGCCGACGTTGGCCGTGGTGAAGGACGACACGACGTCCGGCCCGTCCGAACCGCCCGCGCGCAGGGCCTGGTTGAGCTTGTCGTCGTTGATGTTGCCGGAGACCTTCACCGTGATGTTCGGGTGGGCCTTCTCGAAGCGGGCGATGTTGTCCTGGACCGCCTTCACCTCGGCCGGCGAACTCCAGCCGTGCCAGAAGTTGATGGTGGTCTTCGCCTCGGGGTCATCGGTGGCCCCGGCCTCGGACTGGCCGGTACACGCGGTGGCGAGGACCGATATCGCGGCGACGGCGACAGCGGTGGTGGTGAGACGGCTGGTGCGCATGACGAAACTCCCAGGGGCGGGGAAGAGAAGCAGACGACAAGGACGGGGAAGAAGGGGGTGTGGCTTCAGCGCGAGGTGTCGAACACCTCGTCGCGGGTGTCGGCGAGCGCCCGCTCCAGGGCGCCGCGGAGCACGGGGGTGCGGTCGATCTCGCCGAGGACGAGCCGGGGCCGGGAGGCGGCCAGTTCGGCCAGCTCGGAC
Source organism: Streptomyces araujoniae (assembly GCF_050871195.1). NCBI lineage: Bacteria > Bacillati > Actinomycetota > Actinomycetes > Kitasatosporales > Streptomycetaceae > Streptomyces > Streptomyces araujoniae. Next base: position 2,367,600 of record NZ_CP194070.1, on the reverse strand, counting down.
TGGATGAGGGAGCGCAGGACCTCGCCGCCGGCCGCGACCGCGCCGCCGGAGAGCACGATGAGGCCGGGGTCCAGAACGGCGGTGACGGAGGCGAGGCCGGTGGCGAGCCGGTGGGCGTACTGGCCGAGCAGCTCGGTGAGCGCCTCGTCCCGCTCGTACGCCTCCGCCGCCCGGCCCAGCAGTTCGGCGGCGGCCCTGGCGTGCGGCTGCTGCGGTGTGTCGATGCCGAGCGTCCTGGCGAGCCGGGGCACCGCCTGGGCGCCCGCCAGCTCCTGGAAGCCGCCGCTGTTGGCCTTGACGACCTGGCGTACGAGGGGGGTGCCGGGGACCGGCAGGAAACCGACCTCGCCCGCGCCGCCGGTGAAGCCGCGGTGGAGCCGCCCGTTGATGACGAGGGCGGCGCCGAGCCCCTCCTCGTTCCAGAGCAGGACGAAGTCGTCGTGGCCGCGGGCCGCACCGAGGCGCTGCTCGGCCACGGCGACCAGGTTGACGTCGTTCTCGTACTCCACCGGCATCGGCAGGGAGGCGGCCAGCTCGTCCAGGAGGGTGGGGGAGTGCCAGCCGGGCAGGTGCGAGGCGTACCGCAGGCGGCCGGTGCCCGGGTCGAAGGCGCCCGGGGTGCCGATGACGATCCGGTGGATGTCGGCGCGGACGAGCCCGGCCTCCTTCACCGCCCCGTCCAGCGCGTCGGCGACCTGCCGCACCACGCTGTCGGCGCGCCGGCCTGGCGTGGCCAGCTCGAACTCCCCGACCACCGCCCCGGTCACGTCCGCGACGGCGGCCATGATCCGGCGGCTGTTCACATCGAGCCCCGCCACATGCGCGGCGCGCGCGTTCACCGTGTAGAGCTGGGCGCTCGGTCCGGGGCGCCCCTCGCTGGTCCCGGTGGCCACGACCAGACCGGCCGCCTCCAGCCGGGCCAGGAGCTGCGAGGCGGTGGGCTTGGAGAGGCCGGTGAGCTTGCCGATCCGGGTCCGGGAGAGCGGTCCGTGCTCCAGCAGCAGATCGAGGGCGGCCCGGTCGTTCATGGCCCGCAGCACCCGGGGGGTGCCCGGAGTCGTTCCCGTCATCGTGGATGCACCCGCCTCTGTGAGCAGCTCCGCCGGCCTCTGCGGACTCTGTTAGGAAACTTTCCTATCCTTGGGAGGACGGTAAGGCGCGGTTCACCGGGACGTCAAGGGGCGCCCCACCGGATCGGTGGGGCGCCCCTTGTTCTGTCGGTGTTCTTCTGCCGGCGTTCCGCCGACGCGTGCCTCTAGGGGTGCTTGTTCAGGTTCGTGGGCGGTATCGGTGCCGTCGCCAGGGACTGGGGGGAGGTGGCGGAGGCGTACGCCGAGGGGGCGGCCACCCCGGCCGCCGGGTCCGCCGCGCCGTCGCCGTCCGCCTGGAGCGGCACCGCGCCGATCATGCGGATGCCCGCGTCGTCCAGCGCCTGCTTGATGCGCCAGCGCAGCTCGCGCTCCACGCCGATCGACTTGCCGGGCATGGTCTTCGCGGTGACCCGGACCGTCATGGAGTCCAGCAGGACCGCGTCCAGGCCGAGCACCTCCACCGGGCCCCACAGCCGCTCCGACCAGGGCTCTTCCTTCGCCATCGTCTCGGCGGCGGTGGTGATCGCCTCGCGGACGTGCTCCAGGTTCTCCGTGGGGCGCACCGTGACGTCGACCCCGGCGGTGGACCAGCCCTGGCTGAGGTTGCCGATCCGCTTGACCTCGCCGTTGCGGACGTACCAGATCTCGCCGTCGGCGCCGCGCAGCTTGGTGACCCGCAGGCCCACCTCGATGACCTCACCGGAGGCCACACCCGCGTCGATCGTGTCCCCGACCCCGTACTGGTCCTCCAGGATCATGAAGACGCCGGAGAGGAAGTCCGTGACCAGGTTGCGGGCGCCGAAACCGAGCGCCACACCGGCGACACCTGCCGAGGCGAGCAGCGGCGCCAGGTTGATCTTGAAGGCGCCCAGGACCATCAGCGCCGCCGTACCCATGATCAGGAACGAGGCCACCGACCGCAGCACCGACCCGATCGCCTCCGACCGCTGGCGTCTGCGCTCCGCGTTGACCAGGAGACCGCCCAGCGCGGTGCCCTCCACGGCCTGGGCGCTGCGGTTCATGCGGTCGATGAGGTTGGTCAGGGCGCGCCGGATCAGATAACGCAGGGTGATCGCGATGGCGACGATCAGCAGGATCCGCAGACCGGTGCTCAGCCAGGTGGACCAGTTCTCCTCGACCCACCCCGCGGCGTTCCCGGCCTGCTCAGCGGCTTCCTCGAGCGAGCCGCCCGGCTCGGGGGACGGAGCTGCGGACAACAGGACGGACAGGGACACGACGGGGCCTCCAGAGGGACGACGGCTGACCGACAAGAGTAACGAAGCAGGGGGAGTGGATCGTTGCCGTCGGCGGGGGAGAGACAGGTCTCACCGGGAGAGCCGCGCTGTGGCCGATCGCACAGTGCGCGCGGGCGCGCTGGTGGGACGCCCGCCCGGGGCCGGGCGGGGCATCTGACGCCGTGAGGGTGAGAAAAATCCTCCCGGCCCGTTACCCGTACGTGGTGGCGCTTTGACCAGGCATGAGGAGAGACTGAGATCGGATCGTCCCGGCGCGAGCCACGCGCCGCCGGCGTACAAGGAGGCATCCACCGTGCCGCATGTCCTGGTTCTCAACGCGTCGTACGAGCCCCTCGGCGTCGTACCGCTCCGCCGCGCGCTCGTCCTCGTCCTGGAGAACAAGGCGATCTGCCTGGAGGAGTCCGGCGCCTTCCTGCACAGCGCCACCCGTGCCGTGCCCGCTCCCAGCGTGGTCCGGCTCAAGCGCTTCGTCCGGATCCCCTACCGGGGACCCGTCCCCCTGACGCGACGGGCGCTCTTCGCCCGCGACGGGGGGCGCTGCATGTACTGCGGGGCCGCCGCGACCAGCGTCGACCACGTGATCCCGCGCAGCCGCGGTGGACAGCACGCGTGGGACAACGTGGTGGCGGCCTGCCGCCGCTGCAACCACGTGAAGGCGGACCGCCATCTGCCGGAGCTGGGGTGGCGGCTGCGCCATCAGCCCGCCCCGCCGACCGGCCTGGCCTGGCGGATCATCGGGACCGGACACCGGGACCCGCGCTGGCTGCCGTACTTGCAACCGTTCGGCGCGGACGACGTGATGGCCCGGATCGACGGCGTTTCCGCCTGAGACCGGGCCTTTGTCGTCCCCCCCCCGGTCACCGGCACCCGGCCCCCGTGCGGCGGGGGCCTGCCGTGCGGCGGGCGGCGGGCCGTCGGCCGGTCAGTCCGTTGCGGGGGCGCCGGCCACCGCGTACGCCTCCACCGACCAGAGCGAGTAGCCGTACTCGGTCGCCCGCGCGTCGCCCTGCACCCGGATGAAGCGGGTGTCCTTCGCGTCCATCCGCACCGACTCGCGCCCGCCCCGGCCCTCCCGGACGGTCGCGGCGGTGCGCCAGGTGCGGCCGTCGGCGGAGGTCTGGACGCGGTAGGCGGAGGCGTACGCGTCCTGCCAGGAGAGCACCACCCGCCCCAGCCGCACCGGGCGGGGCAGCTCGGCCTGCCACCACGCGCCGTCCTCCACGGGCGAGGACCACCGGGTCTCCGGATCCCCGTCGGCGGCGGCGGAGGCCGGGAAGTCCGGGGTCTCGTCGCCGGAGGAGGAGGCCGTGGCCGTACGGAGCAGATCCGGGCCGCCGGTCCGGGGGAAGGCCCGCACGGTCAGGGTGGACTCCTGGCCGCCGAAGGCCAGCGGCACCTCGTACTCGCCCACCGGGGTGTCCGCCGGGACGGTGATGTCGACCGGCACTTCCGTACGGGACCCGCGCGGCACGGTCGTCTGCTTCGGGACCCGCACCTCGATGCCCTTGGGCGCCTTCGCGGTGAGCGCGCCCTTCACCTCGGCCGGACGGCGCCCGGCCAGCCGCGCCGCCACCCGCTGCGGTTCCCCGCCGATCTCGGCGTCCGTCTCGCCCCGGGCCAGATCGAGCACGGCGTCCGGCTCGTCCTCGAACCACGGCACCAGGGCCCGCAGCTTCGGGGTCCCCGCCGGGACCGCCGGGGCCGGGGCGAGGCTCGGGCTCAGATAGGAGGGCGGCGCGGTCCGGGCGGCCTCCGGCAGTGTCACCCGTACGGCGTCGGCGCGCAGCCCCTTCGCCGCGGTCTGGGTCCAGCCGCTCGGGGACAGCTGCCCCAGCGCCCGCCAGCCCTCGCCCGGAACATGGGCCTCCACCACCGCCCCGGTCAGCCCGGAACCGGGCTCGGCCAGCGCCGTCACGGCCTCCACCGGGCGGGTCCGCTCCAGCCGCACCGTATAGCTGTGGTTGTCCTTGGTGACCCGGCCGCTGGTGCGGTCCACGCCGTTCCAGCCGTCGGCGGTCCTCTCGACCCGGTCCAGGAAGGGGTCCAGCACGCCCTTGCCGACCGTGGCCCGGCCCGCCGCGATCTCCCGGCGCAGCGGCTCCAGCGCCATCAGGGTCCGCCAGGCCCCCGCCCCGTCGCCGGCCGCCTGGGCCTGGAGCAGGTCCACGGCCAGCTCCCCGGCGTGGCCGTAGCGGGCCAGCTGCTCGGTCCACGGGCGCACCTCACGGGCCAGCCGCCCGTCGGCGGGGCCGGACAGGCGCTCGGGGGTCTGCCGCATCACGGTGAAGGCCGCCCGCAGCTCGCGCGCCGCCCGGTCGCGTACCGGGGGTGCGGCCGCCCGGGACTGCCAGAACGCGGCGAAGAGGGGCTGCAGATACGCCGACTCCTCCGCGCCGAGCACCGAGTCCGCGCTGTTGCCCGCGAGCGCCCGCAGCGCCTCCCGGGCCGAGGCGTCCCCGCCCGCCAGATCGTCGATCGCGGCCCGCCACGACTCGTCCGGGCGGTACCCCTTCGGGTTCCAGGCGAAGTCGGCGGCGGTGAAGAGCGGGATGCGGGAGGCGGCCGCCTGCTCCATCGCGTTGGCCAGCAGCGCCGCCGAACCGCTCGCCACCGCCGGGTCCCGGCCGGTGTAGGGGCCGAGGAAGATCCGGCCCTGGGCGTAGTCGTTGACCGGGTAGTTGTCCATGGTCACCAGCGGGTGCCGGAACGCGGCCCGTGCCCCGGCCAGCTCACCGCCGGTGATCTTCTTCGGAACCACCCCGACGCCCGTCCAGGCCACCTGCACCCGGTCGTCCAGCCCGGCGGCGAGCGCCGTGCGGTAGTCGGTCGCCCCGTCCTGGTAGAACTCCGTCGGCAGCACCGAGAGCGGGGCCGCGCCCGGATGGCGCTCCTCCAGATGGCGCGCCACCGCCCCGGCCACCCTCGCCTGTGCGTGGGCCGCCGCCTTCGGGCCGCTGCCGAACGTCTCGGCGTCCAGGTCGCAGTGCCACTCGCTGTAGCTGACATCCTGGAACTGGAGCTGGAAGACCCGCACCCCCAGCGCCCACATCGCGTCGATCTTCCTCGTCAGCGCCCGGACGTCCTGGTCGGAGGCCATACACATGGCCTGACCGGGGGAGACCGCCCAGCCGAGCGTGACGTGCTCGGCCTCCGCCTTCCGCGCCAGCGCCCGGAAGTCCGCCCTCCGCTCGGCCGGGTACGGCTCGCGCCACCGGGCCAGCCGGTAGGGGTCGTCGCCCGCCGCGTAGAGGTACCGGTTCTGCTTGGTGCGGCCCATGAAGGCCAGCTGTGCGAGCCGCTCCTCCTGGGTCCAGGGCTGTCCGTAGAACCCCTCCGCCATGCCGCGTACGGCCGTGCCCGGCCAGTCCCGCACCACGACCCCGGCCACCGCGCCGCCGCTCACGAGCTGCCGCAGGGTCTGGACCGCATGGAACAAGCCGTCCTCGCCGAGCCCGTCCAGCGCCACGGTGGCGCGCCCGCCGACCTCGCCGGAGGCGAGCCGGTAGCCGCCGGTGGGCAGGTCGGCGCGGTCGGGGGCGCGCAGCGCCCGCAGGGCCTCGCCCGCGCCCGGACCGCCGATCCGGATCAGCGGCCCGCGCCCGGGCAGGCTCTGGTGCACGGTCGTGACCCCGGCCTCGCGGAGCAGGGAGCGCAGCTCCGCCACGGCGTACGGATCGGCGTCCGGTGCGGCGACGACGGTGGCCTCGGTGCCCAGCGGCAGGGCCGGGCCGGTGGCCCTGATGCTCTGCGGCCGGGGCCAGACGGCGGGCGGCTGCGCGTTGTCGGCGCGGTCGGGGGAGGTGGCGGGGGGTTTGCCGGGGTCGGCGAGGGGAGCGGGCGCGGCGCCGGCGGCCGGGGCGAAGGGGCTCAGCAGCCCACCGATCACGGCGACGGCCACGGCCGTGGCCTGCTTCCTGCGCCCGAACCGCACGTCGCGCTCCCTCGAAAGGCCTGACTGGGATCCGAGCCCACCACCCGGGCGCGAGGGTGTCAATGCGCATGGCTGATCTGCCGGATTTGCCGGGAATAGTGTCATCTTCGCGTCTGGTGGGGCTGGTGTGGCTGACGGGGGTGGCTGAAAACGGCTGATACCTGCCGCACGGGGGAACGGAATGTGACCTGGGGCACGTTGGGCTCGTTGTCCGGAGGTGAGGATGTACGCCGTTGCCCGAAGGTGTACGCCGCCGTCACGACGCCATGTGTGACGGGTAGGTCACGTCCAGGTCTGCGCCCGTGAGGTCTGGGTAGGCCCTCAAGGTCCTGTTCTCCACGGCCAGGAGGCCACCATGCCCGCATCAGCGCAGCTTCTGCTCTCCGCCCTCTCCAAACAGGTACCCGCCCAAGCCGATCCCGCACCGCTCACCAGCGCACCGCCCCTCGCCGAGGTCGCCCACCTGATCAGCGGGCCCCCGATCGCCGATCTCTCCCTGCTGCTCGGGGAGTCCCCCTACCCCGACGCCGCCCCGCTCACCAGCGAGCCCCCGCTCGCCGATGCCACCCCGCTCACGAGCGAGCCACCGCTCGCCGCCGTCGCCCCTCTGACCAGCGAGCCGACCGCACCCGGCACCGCAGGGGGCATGGAGTTCCCAGGAGTCTGAATGGGCTTGTCCCGGCTCGCCGCACTGCACGGTGTCGCCACCTCCTACTCCCCGTCCCCGGATGTCACGGTGTCCGTCCCCGACGACACGGTCATCGCCGTGCTCGCCGCGCTGGGCGTGGACGCCGGCACTCCGGAGGCCGTACGGAGGTCGCTCGTCGCCGCGGAGTCCCGCTCGCGCCTGCTGCCGCCGACCGTGGTGGTCTGGACCGGTGAGCCACTGCCGCCCGCACTGACCGGACTGCCGCCCGGCTCGGCCGTCAGGGTCGAGCCGGAGCCGGCGGCCGGGGGCGGGAGAGCCCCGGGGTCCGGACCGGCCACCGGGACCGGAATCCCCGCACCCGTGCCGGCCACCGGCCCCGCGCCGAACGTGCCCGCCGGACCGGCGCAGGACACCGCCTCGGCGCCGACAGCCGGACCGGCCGCCGGAACTGCCGGAACCTCCGCACCCGCGCAGGCCGCCGCGTCCGCGCAGATGGCCGGAACAGCCGGAACCGGAACCGCTGGAACCGGAACCGCCGGAACCGCTGCAACCCCTGGAACCGGAACCGCCGGGGCCACCGTTCCCCGTGATCCCGCCGCCCCCGCCGGCTGGACCCAGCCTCCGTACGGCATCCACCGCCTCCACGTCCGGACGCCCGACCACCACGAAGCCTCCGCCACCCTGGTCGTCGCCCCGGCCCGGGTCCCGCAGCCGCCCGAGCGCACCCACGGCTTCCTGGTCCAGCTCTACTCCCTCCTCTCCGCCCGCTCCTGGGGCATGGGCGACCTCGGGGACCTGGCCGACCTCGCCGCCTGGGCCGGGCGCACCCTCGGCTCCGGGTTCGTCCAGGTCAACCCGTTGCACGCGGCGTTCCCCGGCCGCCCCACCGACCCGTCCCCGTACCGCCCCTCCTCGCGCCGCTTCCCCGACCCCGTCCACCTGCACGTCGAGTCCATCCCGGAGTACGGACAGCTCCACGACCGGGCCATCCTGGACGACCTCCGCCAGGACGCCGCCGCGCTCAGCGAGGCCGTGCTCAACAAGGGCGCCCTGATCGACCGGGACGCCGTCTGGGAGCTGAAGCGGCAGGCCCTGGAGCTGATCGCGGAGGTCCCGCTCACCCCCGGCCGCCGCGCCGCCTACTGCGACTTCCTGGCCGAGCAGGGCCAGGCCCTGGAGGACCACGCCCTCTGGTGCGCCCTCGCGGAGGAGCACGGGCCCGACTGGCACGCCTGGCCCGAGCCCCTGCGCGACCCCCGCTCGCCGGCCACCGCCCGCGCCCGCTCCCGGCTGCTGGACCGGGTGGACCTCCACTGCCGCCTCGCCTGGCTGACGGCCACCCAGCTGGCCGACGCCCAGCGGGCCGCCGAGGACGCCGGGATGGAGATCGGGATCGTCCACGACCTGGCCGTCGGCGTGCACCCGGCGGGCGCCGACACCTGGGCCCAGGGGGACCTCTTCGTCCATGGCATGTCCGTCGGCGCGCCCCCGGACGCCTTCAACGCGCGCGGCCAGGACTGGGGCCTTCCGCCCTGGCGCCCCGACGCCCTCGCCGCCACCGGCTACGCCGCCTTCCGGGGCCTGCTCCGTGGCCTGCTGGCCCACGCGGGCGCCCTGCGCATCGACCACGTCATGGGCCTCTTCCGGCTCTGGTGGGTGCCCGAGGGGCGCCCGCCCACGGACGGCACCTATGTCGCGTACGACGCCGAGGCGATGCTCGCCGTCCTCGTCCTGGAGGCCCACCGCGCGGGCGCGGTCGTCGTGGGCGAGGACCTGGGCACCGTCGAGCCCGGGGTCCGGGAGGCGCTCGCCCGGCGCGGGGTGCTCGGCACCTCCGTGCTCTGGTTCGAGCGCGACTGGGGCGGCGACGGCCGCCCGCTGGCCCCCGAGAAGTGGCGGCAGGACTGCCTCGCCACCGCCACCACCCACGATCTGCCCTCCACCGCCGCCCGGCTGACCGGCGATCACGTGACGCTGCGCCACCGCCTCGGCCTGCTCACCCGCACCCTGGAGGAGGAGCTGACCGAGGACGTCACGGGCACCGCCGAGTGGCTGGCGCTCCTCGCCCGGCTGCGGATGCTCCCCGAGGGCGACGGCGACGAGCCCGCAGCCGTCCGCGCGGTCCACCGCTTCCTGGCCGCCACCCCCGCCCGGATGATCGGCGTCTGGCTCCCCGACACCGTCGGCGACCGCCGCCCGCAGAACCTCCCCGGCACCTGGGACCAGTACCCCAACTGGCGGCTGCCGATCGCCGACCCGGAGGGCCACCCCGTCACCCTGGAGGAGATCACCGCCTCGCCCCGCCTGCACGCCCTGATGGAGGTCCTGCGCCCCCGGAGGTCCCGTACGGCACCCCCGGGCGAGCGTCCCGTCTAGCCGTTCGCTACGTTGGCACCGTGGACAAGAAGAACGCTAAGCGCGCCGGCGTCGTTGCGGCCGGGACGACGCTGATGATGATGCTCATGTCGACCCCGGCACTCGCACTCGTCCGGGACGACGGTGACGACCCGGGTCCGGGCCTCAGCGCGATGGAGACCATCGGCCTCTACGTCGTGGCGCCCATCGTGATCTTCCTGGCGATCACGGCCCTGGTCATGGTCCTGGACAAGTCCAAGAAGCAGGTCTGACCCGCAGACGTACGCGGGGTGCGCCGCCGGTAGCAGCTACCGCGCGGCGCACCCGCATGTCCGGCGCCGGACGGGTGGAGCCGGACGGGGCGTGTCCGGACCGGGCCGGGCGGGGCGGCTCCCGGCGGGTGCTCCCCGGGTAGGTTGCGGCCATGACCGAGTGGGACGTCAAGAAGCTCCGTATCCTGCGCACCCTGCGCGACCACGGCACGGTGACGGCGACCGCCCAGGTGCTCCTGATGACCCCTTCCGCCGTCTCCCAGCAGCTCACCAACCTGGCCGGACAGCTCGGCGTGGAACTCCTGGAGCCGCAGGGCCGCCGGGTCCGCCTCACCGACGCCGCCCACCTCGTCCTGCGCCACGCCGAGGCGGTCTTCGCCCAGCTGGAGCGGGCCGACGCCGAACTCACCGGATATCTGCGCGGCGAGGCGGGCGAGGTGAGGGTCGGCGCGTTCTCCACCGCCGTGCCCGCCCTCGTCGTCCCCGCCGTACGGCTCCTGCGCGCCGAGGAGCGCCCGGGACCCGACGTACGCGTAAGGGAGGCCGAGGCGGCCCAGGCGTACGAGCTGCTCACCGCGGGCGAGGTGGACCTGGCCCTCTCGCTGGCCGCCCACGCGCCGACCGCCCGCGACCCCCGCTTCTCCCTCTTCCCGCTGCTGGCCGACCCGCTGGACGTGGCGCTTCCCGCCGCCCACCCGCTGGCCGGCGCGCCCGCGCTGCGCCTCGCGGACCTGGCCGCCGACCGCTGGATCTTCGGCGGTTCGGGCCCCTGGTCCGAGATCACCACGGCCGCCTGCGAGGCGGCCGGATTCGTTCCCGAACAGGCCCACAGCGCCGCCGGCTGGACCGCCATCCTCGCCCTCGTCGAGGCGGGCATGGGCATCGCACTCGTCCCCCGGATGGCCTCCCGGGGGCAGCGTCCGGAGGGCGTGGTGACGCGGGTCCTGGAGGCGGACCGGCCGCGCCGCCATGTGGTGGCGGCCGTCCGGCACGGGGCGGAGAGCGGCCCGGCGGTGGCCCGGGTGCTCGGGGCGCTGACCCGGGTCGCCGGAACGTTCAGCTGAACTGAACGGTATCTGCGAAAACTTTCGATGGACCTGATCGGTCGGTCGGCGCGAAGGTAGGGGCATGACCTTCGACGCGAGCGAGACCACATTCCAGAACCCCGACACCGACCCCCACGCCAATGACGCCGCGCCCTACGGCGGCGGCGACCCGTACGCCGACTACCGGGAGGCGGGCGACCTCCCCTTCACCGAGCTGGTCGACCTCGCGGACCGCCGACTGGGCGGGGGCGTGATCGCCGCCAACGACGAGTTCTTCGCCCAGCGCGAGAACCTGCTCCTGCGCGAGCGCGCCGTCTTCGACCCCGAGCACTTCGGGCACAAGGGCAAGATCATGGACGGCTGGGAGACCCGCCGCCGCCGCGGCGCGGACGCCGACCACCCCTTCCCGGCCCCCGAGGACCACGACTGGGCGATCGTCCGCCTCGGCGCCCCCGGCATCGTCCGCGGCCTGGTCGTGGACACCGCCCACTTCCGCGGCAACTACCCCCAGCGCGTATCGGTGCAGGCCACCGCCGTCGACGGCGCCCCGGGCCCCGAGGAACTGCTCGCCGACGACGTGAAGTGGGAGGAGATCCTCCCGCCCACCCCCGTACGCGGCCACGCGGCCAACGCCTTCGAGATCACCGGCGGCCGCCGCTACACCCACCTGCGCCTCTGCCAGCACCCGGACGGCGGCATCGCCCGCTTCCGCGTCCACGGCGAGGTCGTCCCCGACCCGGCCTGGATCGCCGCGCTCGGCACGGTCGACCTGATCTCGGTGCTCAACGGCGGGACGTACGAGGACGCCTCCGACCGCTTCTACTCCTCGCCCACCCAGATCATCCTGCCGGGCACCTCCCGCAAGATGGACGACGGCTGGGAGAACCGCCGCCGCCGGGTCCGCGACACCAACGACTGGGTCCGCTTCCGCCTCCCCGCCCAGGGCGCGGTCCGCGCGGTCGAGATCGACACCGCCTACCTCAAGGGCAACTCCGCCGGCTGGGTCGCGCTCCAGGGCCGCAACGGCGGGACCGGCGAGTGGTTCGAGATCATCCCGCGCACCCGCCTCCAGCCCGACACCCTGCACCGCTTCGTGCTCCGCGCCCAGGCCGTCGTCACCCACGTCCGCCTCGACGCCTTCCCCGACGGCGGGGTGGCCCGGATGCGGCTGCACGGCGGCTTCACGGAGTCCGGAACCGCCGAACTGACCCGCCGCTACGAGGAGTCGGGCGCGTGACCCCGTAAGCCCCGGCCCCCCCAGTTCCCGCCCGGCGGACGGCTGCGCTCCTGCGCCCGCCCGCCGGGCGGTTTCCAGCCCTTCCGGCGGCCTCCGGCGGGGTACGCGGCTCAGGCGGCGTACGCGGAGAACCGCAGCGTCCGGGCCAGCACCCGCCAGGTGCCCCAGGCGAAGGCGCTGTTGGCCGTGTTGCAGAACGCCTTCCCCGTGCAGTCCGTCGGCCGGTCCTGCCAGGCGCGGACGGTGAGAGTGTGGAAGCCGAGCGTCCGCGAGAACACGAAGCGGATGTGCATCCCGGCGCCCAGCTGGTGGCCCGGGAGCGAATTGATCTGGAAGAAGTCGTTCCCGATGTACTCGACCTCCACCGGATTGCCGCCCAGCAGCTCGCACCGCGCCCCCGCCCGGATCCGCCCCGCGCAGCCGCCGCTCACCGGGAAGAGCCAGAAGTGGTCGGTCAGCTGCCGCCGCACCTCGTCCGCGCCGGTGAAGGGGTGCAGCCCGAGGCTGTACCCGTACGTGTAGAGGCCGTAGCACCCCGCCGGGCCCACCCGGCAGTCGGCGGTGGGCTCCGGCGCGGGGGACTCCGGCGCGGGGGAGGGGCCGGCCAGCAGCCCCGCGCACAGGGCCAGCACGACCGGTACGGAGGCGGTGCCGGGCATCGACCCTCCCGTGGCCTGCGCGTCCGGAGCTGCGACGACCCTTCGGACGCTAGGCCACGGGAGATCACTCCGCGCGCGGGCGTACGGCAAACGCGCCGACGCACGGCGAACGCGCGGGCGCACCCAGACACGCGGGTGCAAGCCGAAGGGCACGGGCACAAGTCAGACGCACGGGCGCGGGCCGAAGAGCGCGGGCGCACCCAGACACGCAGGCGCAGGCCGAAGGGCGCGGGCACAAGCCAGACGCGCGGGCGTACACCGCAATGCGCGGGCGCAGCCGAACGCCCGGGCGTACGCCAAAGGGCGCCCCCTCCGCCGCAGCGGAAGGAGCGCCCCGGGCGCGTACGGACCGACAGCTACGCGGTGGCCGCCGCCGCGTCCGCCGCCTGGGCCTTCAGCGCGCGCTCCACGCCCGCCCGCGACTCCGACATCATCCGGCGCAGGGCCGCGCCCGGCTCGGCCGACTCCAGCCAGGCGTCGGTGGCGTCCAGCGTCTCCTGGGAGACCTGCAGCGTCGGGTAGAGGCCCACGATGATCTGCTGGGCCATCTCGTGGCTCCGCGCGTCCGAGACGTCCTTCACCGAGGCGAAGTACTTCTCCGTGTACGGGGCCAGCAGCTCACGCTGGTCCGGCTGGACGAAGCCGCTGATGACCGCTTCCTGCACGGCGTTGGGCAGGTCGCCCTGCTCCACCACCGAGGCCCAGGCCTGTGCCTTGGCCTCCTCAGAGGGCTGGGCGGCCCGGGCGAAGGCCGCGTGGCGCTCGCCCGCCGCCGTCCTGTCGCGCTCGTACTCGGCGGCGATCTCCTCCTCGTCCAGCAGCCCGACGGCCGCCAGCCGCTGCACGAACGACCAGCGCAGCTCGGTGTCGACGGTCAGGCCCTCGACCGCCTCCGTGCCGTCCAGCAGCGACTGGAGCAGGTCCAGCTGCTGCGGGTTGCGGGCCGTCGCCGCGAAGGCACGGGCCCAGGCCAGCTGGTGGTCGCTGCCCGGCTCCGCCGCGCGCAGGTGCGCGAGCGTCGCGTCCGTCCACTGGTTGAGCGCGGCCTCCCGGGTCTCCGGCGCGGAGTACAGGTCCAGGGCCAGCTTCACCTGGCGGTGCAGCGACTGGACGACGCCGATGTCCGACTCCTTGCCGATGCCCGAGAGCACCAGCGCCAGGTAGTCGCGGGTGGCCAGCTCGCCGTCGCGGGTCATGTCCCAGGCGGAGGCCCAGCACAGGGCGCGCGGCAGCGACTCGGTGAAGTCGCCCAGGTGCTCGGTGACGACCCGCAGCGACTCCTCGTCCAGGCGGACCTTGGCGTACGAGAGGTCGTCGTCGTTGAGCAGCACGACCGCCGGACGGGCCTGGCCGACCAGCTCCTCCACGGCGGTGCGCCCGCCGTCGACGTCCAGCTCGATCCGGCTGGTCCGGACGAGCTTGCCGTTCTCGTCCAGGTCGTAGGCGCCGATGGCGATCCGGTGCGGGCGCAGCGTCGGCTCGCCCTTGGCACCGGCGGGCAGCGCCGGGGCCTCCTGGAGCACGGCGAAGGAGGTGATCCGGCCGTCCGCGTCGGTCTCGATCTCCGGGCGCAGGATGTTGATGCCGGCCGTCTCCAGCCACGCCTTCGACCAGGTCTTCAGATCGCGGCCCGAGGTCTTCTCCAGCGCGCCCAGCAGGTCGGTCAGGCGGGTGTTGCCGAAGGCGTGCGCCTTGAAGTACGCCTGCACGCCCTGGAAGAACGCGTCCATGCCGACGTACGCCACGAGCTGCTTGAGCACCGAGGCGCCCTTGGCGTACGTGATCCCGTCGAAGTTGACGAGGACGTCGTCCAGGTCGGTGATGTCCGCCATGATCGGGTGCGTGGAGGGCAGCTGGTCCTGGCGGTAGGCCCAGGTCTTCATGGAGTTGGCGAACGTGGTCCAGGAGTGCGGCCACTTCGAGCCCTCGGCGTACGCCTGGCAGGCGATCGAGGTGTAGGTGGCGAACGACTCGTTGAGCCAGAGGTCGTTCCACCACTCCATGGTGACGAGGTCGCCGAACCACATGTGGGCCAGCTCGTGCAGGATCGTCTCGGCCCGCACCTCGTACGCCGCGTCCGTCACCTTGGAGCGGAAGACGTACTGGTCGCGGATGGTCACCGCGCCCGCGTTCTCCATCGCGCCCGCGTTGAACTCCGGGACGAAGAGCTGGTCGTACTTGGCGAACGGGTACGCGTAGTCGAACTTCTCCTGGAACCAGTCGAAGCCCTGCCGGGTGACGGCGAAGATGTCCTCCGCGTCCAGGTACTCCGCCAGCGAGGGGCGGCAGTAGATGCCGAGCGGGACGGTCTGGCCGTCCTTCTCGTAGCTGCTGTGCACCGAGTGGTACGGGCCGACGATGAGGGCCGTGATGTACGTGGAGATGCGCGGCGTCGGCTCGAACGTCCAGACGTCGTCCTTCGGCTCGGGCGTCGGGCTGTTCGAGATGACCGTCCAGCCGGAAGGGGCCTTCACGGTGAACTGGAAGGCCGCCTTCAGGTCCGGCTGCTCGAAGGAGGCGAAGACGCGGCGGGCGTCCGGCACCTCGAACTGGGTGTAGAGGTAGGCCTGCTCGTCGACCGGGTCGACGAACCGGTGCAGCCCCTCACCGGTGTTGGTGTACGCGCAGTCCGCGACGACCTTCAGCTCGTTGGCGCCCTCGCGCAGCCCGGCCAGGGCGATCCGGGAGTCACGGAACACGGCGGCGACGTCCAGCGCCTCACCGTTGAGCACGGCCTCGTGGACGGCGGGGGCGACCAGGTCGATGAAGGTCTCCGCACCGGCCTCCGCGGAGTCGAAGCGCACGGTGGTCACGGACCGGTAGGTGCCGCCCTCCTGCGCTCCGGAGAGGTCGAGGTCGATCTCGTACGCGTCCACGGTCAGCAGGCGCGCCCGCTCCTGTGCCTCTTCGCGGGTCAGATTCGTGCCAGGCACGCGGTCATCTCCTTGGTGTGCGACTTGATATGCGGCGTTTCCGGCCATCCTTCCATGCGCGCCGCACCCGAGAGCTCCCGGCGGCGCATCCCGCCGCGCACGCCTGGCGCGATGTCCGGTTTCCGCCGGGACGCGGGCGGACACAGACGGAGGGGCGGCCCCACCGGTGCATTCCGGCGGGGCCGCCCCTCTTCGTACGCGGACGTCCGCGCGTCAGCCCGTCAGCCCTTCAGCTCGGCCGCCACCAGCTCCGCGATCTGCACGGCGTTCAGTGCCGCGCCCTTGCGGAGGTTGTCGTTGGAGACGAAGAGGGCGAGGCCGTGGTCGACCGTCTCGTCGACCCGGATGCGGCCCACGTAACTGGCGTCCTTGCCGGCCGCCTGGAGCGGGGTCGGGATCTCGGACAGCTCGACGCCCTCGGCGTCCTTCAGCAGCTCGTAGGCGCGCTCGACGCCGATCGGGCGGGCGAAGCGGGCGTTGATCTGGAGCGAGTGGCCGGAGAAGACCGGGACCCGGACGCAGGTGCCGGAGACCTTCAGCCCGGGGATCTCCAGGATCTTGCGGGACTCGTTGCGGAGCTTCTGCTCCTCGTCCGTCTCGAAGGAGCCGTCGTCCACGATCGAGCCCGCCAGCGGCAGCACGTTGAAGGCGATCGGACGCTTGTAGACGCCCGGCTCGGGGAAGTCCACGGCCTCGCCGTCGTGGACCAGCTTCTCGGCGTCGGCGACGACCTTGGCGGCCTGGCCGTGCAGCTCGGAGACCCCGGCGAGTCCCGAGCCGGAGACGGCCTGGTAGGTGGCGACGGTCAGCGCTTCGAGACCGGCCTCGTCGTGCAGCGGGCGCAGCACGGGCATGGCGGCCATCGTGGTGCAGTTCGGGTTGGCGATGATCCCCTTGGGGCGTACGCGGGCCGCGTGCGGGTTGACCTCGGAGACGACGAGCGGGACCTCGGGGTCCTTGCGCCAGGCGGAGGAGTTGTCGATCACGACGGCGCCCTGGGAGGCGACCTTCTCGGCCAGCGCCTTGGAGGTCGCGCCGCCGGCGGAGAACAGCACGATGTCCAGGCCGGTGTAGTCGGCGGTGGAGGCGTCCTCGACGGTGACGGCGGAGTCCTGGAAGTCGATCGTGGAACCGGCGGAGCGCGCGGAGGCGAAGAGCCGCAGTTCGTCGACGGGGAAGTTCCGCTCGGCCAGGATCCTGAGCATGACTGTGCCGACCTGACCGGTGGCGCCGACGATTCCGACCTTCACGGGGACTCCTCTGTTCTGTACACGTGTGCGGCTGTGCGGCCCGTTTGCCGCTCCATGATGCGTATGACCGGGCCCGGCTTGTCCAATCCATTGTCCGACCTGCGGACTCTCCGCGCGCGTACCGCAGGATCTGCATCGGCCGTGCGTCCCAAGGGGAACATCTGCGGCGGCCGTCCCCGGGTGTGACCATGAACACGTACGGCTGGCCGCGAACACGCACGGTGGGCCGCGAACCCGTACGGCGGGGCTGGGAGACGTACGGCGGGGCGGGAACACGTACAGCGGGGCGGGTGCTCGTGGAGAGCGCCCGCCCCGCTGCTGTTCGTGCGGTGTCCGTTACGGCGTGACCTTCTCGATCACGACGCTGCCGGTGCCCGCGGCGGTGCCGCGCGCGTTGACCAGCTGGACCTCACCGAAGAACTGCCGTCCCTCGGGGGCCGCACCGGCGACCACGACCTCGGCGCCGACCTGGGCCGAGGCGCCGTTCGCCAGGCTGTAGGTCTTCGACGCGTCGACCTTCAGGGTGCCGAGCGAGGGCGTGTAGTACACGTCCCGGTAGTCGTACGTGGTCGACCCGGACGGAACCGAGTAGCCCTCGACGATCACCGTGTAGGTGCCGGCGGCCGGGTTGGTCAGGCTGACCCGCTCCTCGGAGCCGGCCGTGGTGCCGCTGCCGACCTGGGTGGCGCCCCGGAAGACGTACAGGTCGAGGTCGGCGTTGGCGTCCGACGTACCGCCGATGGCGAAGTCGAGCTTCTCGACGCCCGCACCGATGGTGACGGTGGTCTGGCGGGTCTGGCCGGTGGAGATCGACGGCTTGTCGACCTTGGCCGAGCCCAGCGAGCCGCCCTTGAGCTTGCCCTCGAGGGCCGCGGCGCCGTTGGTGACCGTCCAGTTCACCGCGGCCGGGGTGCCGATCTTGGCCTCGGCGATGGTCTGCACCGCCGGGTCGAAGGAGGCGCCCAGGACGGAGACGTCCAGCTTGAACGGGTTGTCCAGCAGCGGCGACGTACGGCGCGACTCGACCTCGATCTCCCAGACGCCGGGGTACGGGTCCTTGTAGGAGCGCACGTCCGGGCGGCAGGTGTTGGCCGGGTTCTCGTAGTTCGGGTAGCAGTTGACCGTGGAGGTCGGGTCGACCGGCGTCCCGTACGGGTGCAGGGCGATGAACCGGGTCTGGCTGCCCGAGCGCAGCGCGCTGAGGGCGACCTCAAGGGTCTTGGCGCCCTCCGGCACGTTGAAGAAGTACGAGGTGGTGCTGTTGCGCTGCACCGAGCTCGAGTTCTTGAACGCGTAGCCGGGGTGGTTCAGCTCGTTCGCGACGACGACGGTGGAGAGGACCTGGTGGTCGATCCCGACGGTCTTCTTGTCGTCCAGCTCCAGGATGGCGCTGTGCACGCCGGCCTTCTTGGCCTTCGCCGTGACCTTCAGCTTGACCGGCACGTCGAGCGGCAGCGAGACGTACTCGGGGCTGCTCAGCTTGAAGGTGCCGTCGTTGTTCTTCCACGACAGCTTGTGCTGGACGTTGCGGTCCGGACCGGTGGTGCGGGTGACGGTGATCTCGTAGACCTTCGTCTCGCCGACCTTGAGGCCGCCCTCGCGGTCGTAGAGGCCGGTGCCGAAGCCCGGGTCCTTGAGCGCGAAGTCGATCGCGGTGTCGACCGGGGCCTTCACCTTGTACTCGTGCGCCGGGTTGCCCTTCTTGGTGATGAGCTTCCAGGCACCGACGATGTCGATCAGACCCGAACCCTGGACGTGCGCGGGCACGTCCTTGATGTGCGACGCGGAGCTGGTCAGCGCGACACGGAGGTCGGCCGGGGGCAGCTCCAGGCCCTTCTGCTTCGCGGCGGAGAGCAGCAGGGCCGCGGCGCCGGCGGCCTGCGGCGAGGCCATCGAGGTGCCCTGGAGCATCGAGTAGCCGGGCGGCAGGGCGTAGCCCGCCTCCTTGACCGGACCGCCCTCGGACCAGGTCTGGGTGGTGTTGATCGCCGCGCCGGGCGCCGCGATGGTCGGCGTGAAGCCGCCGTCCTCACGCGGGCCGCGCGAGGAGAAGGGGAGCATGTCGTACTTCTTGGTGACGTTGGAGCCGTAGTTCGCGGCCCAGGTCTCCTTGGAGATCGACGCGCCCACCGAGATGACGTGGTCGGCCAGGGCCGGGTCACCGATGGTGTTGAGGCCCGGACCGCTGTTGCCGGCGGAGATGACGAGCTGGACGCCGTAGATGTCGATGAGGCGCTTGTACAGCTCGGCGCGGGCGTTGTTGCCGTCGTTCAGCGCCGGCAGGCCGCCGATCGACATGTTGACGATGTCGACACCGCGGTTGACGACGAGGTCGATCATGCCCTCGGTCAGCGCGATGTTGGTGCAGCCGCCGGACCAGGTGCAGGCGCGCGAGGAGACGATCTTGGCGCCGGGGGCGGCACCGTTCATCTCGCCGCCGAACAGGCCGTTGGCCGCGGTGATGCCCGCGACGTGCGTGCCGTGCGAGCCCTCGATCACGCCGATGTTGACGTAGTCGGCCTTGGCGCCGGCCGCGTTGTAGACCACGTTCTTGCGGGTCTCGACGACGAACGGGATGCGCTCGACGACCTTGGTGCGCGGGTCGTCCTCACCGAAGTACGCGACCTGGAACTTGTCCTTGTACGGCTTGAGGGCCGTGTCGTCGGAGAAGTCCGCGTTCTCGTTCAGGTCCACCCGGACGGTGCCCTTGACCGGGTCGTAGAGCACGCCCCAGACGTCGGTGGTGTCACCGTCGCGGTTGAGGTCGCCCGCCATGTCGCCGCCGGTGGTGGCCGACTCGGCGAAGGTGGCGAACTTGTAGCTGCCCGCCGGGGCGGACCAGGTCTTGCCGGCCGCCGTGAAGGTCGGGCCGGTGACCGTCTGCGACATCCGCAGCCAGGTGCCGTCCCCGTCGCTCACCGGGTCGGTGGCCGTGACCCAGTCGACGATCTTGCGCTCGCCGGTGGTGGTCTTCTTCAGCGCCGGGTGGCCGAGGTCGACACCGGAGTCCAGGACACCGATGGTGATCCCGCGGCCGTCGGCCTTGGGGTTCTTCTTCACGAAGTCGACCGCGCCCGTCTCGAAGGACGGGTTGTACGGGTTCTTCGCCGGGGTGTTCTTGCCCGGCGCCGGGTACGAGCCCGTGGCCTTGGGCTGCTTGGCCCCCGCGGCCCGGTCGCCCGCGGGCGTCGGGTCGTCCAGCTTGATCTCCTGCTTGAGATCGATGCCGAGCACGGAGGTGAGCTTGGAGGCCTTCTCGATGGTGGCCCCGGCGGTGCTGGTGGGCACCGTCGCCCGAACGTAGCCGAGCTTGTCGTAGGTCTGGCCGAGCACGGAGCCCTCGACGGCGTCCAGCTGCTTGGTGACCTGCTCGGTCGCCCCCGGAGCGGTGGCGATCATCATCGTGATGTTCTTCTCGCCCTTGGCCTCGGCCTTCGCCAGAACTTCGGCGTCGGCCTTGCCGAGCTTGTCGCCCCGGTCGCTCGTGGCGGCCGGCTTGACGGGTGCCGGTGCCGGGTCGTCGACGGCGAACACCGGCGCGGCACCGGACGCCGCGAGGGCGGCAGCCAGGCCGGCAGCGGCCGCGATGCGTGCGGCGCGTCTCGTCCCGGATATGGAGCTGGGGGATTCCTTGGTCATCAGCATCCCTGTAATTGAAAGAGAGAGTCCGGAATTCGGTACCGGATGACCGCTCAGCCTGGCGTAAATGACAGAGGTTTGTGGAGAGTTGACGGAGACGAGTCAGGTACATGGCACAGATCCGCCACTGGGGACGATGCGCCACGTGGGATGAATGAGGCCAAAGCGACTGCTGGAATCAGATATTCCGGATGATCGGTCCGGACCACGGGTCCGGTGGTCCGGACCAGTGGAACCGGCGCCACCGGTCCGGACCGCTCAGCGCGGCAGCACCATCACATAGGCCGCGGGCTCCTGGTCGCCCGCCGCCATCAGCGCCGTGCGCACCACTGTGGCCTGCTGCTCCGTCGCCTCGCGCAGCTTCCGCGGGGTGAGGTGGACGACCGTGATCCCGAGCCGCTCCAGCCGCTCCCGCTTGGCGGCGTACGCGGACCACTGCGGGTCCTCCGTGCGCCCCGCACCCCGGTTCCCGCCCCGCCGCTCCGGTTCCGGCGCACCGAACCGGGGTGCCCGGGTGTCCAGTTCCACGGCAACGGCGAGATCCGGCCAGTACGCGTCCACCCCGCCCAGCTCCGGCCCGCCCGGCAGCCGCAGCTCCACGTTCCACAGCGGTTCGGGCAGTTGGTGCTCGCGCACCATCGCGTACAGCCGCCCCTCGGCCGCCGCCCGCCCCTCCGCCAGCAGTGCGTCCACCGCGCCCACCACCGCCGGCCGCCCCAGCACCTTCGCGGCGCTCAACTCCCGCACCAAGGAGCCCGGTTCGCAGTGCCCGGACCGCACGGCCTCGGTCAGCATCCGGCGCACGCCCTCCGCGTCACCCGCCCCCGCCCCCGCCACCGCGTCGGCCAGCGCCCGCTCCACCGGTGCGACGGGCACCCCGGCCAGCCGTACCGGCGGGGGCAGCGCGGCGGCCCGCACCACCTCCACGTACCGGGTCGAGCGCAGCCGCCGGGTCCGCGGCACCAGGACGTCGACGCGGTGCAGTGCCTCCAGGTCCGGCGCCGAGGCGAAACCGTGCAGGGCGAGCGCCGCCAGACCGGTCACCATCGCCTCGCCGAACCCCTCGTCGGAGGGGGTCGGGAGCGTGCGCCGGGAGGAGGCCGGCGGGCGCCCGGCGTACAACAGGGCGCCGTGCAGCCGCTCCTGGCCGCTGGGCGGGCCCGCGTGCAGCAGATAGACGCCCGGCAGCAGCGGCTGCCAGGGGCCGCCGGGCAGACACTGCGCCGACGTCTGCGCGGCGGAGACGCCTCGTGCGCGCAACTGGGCGGCGGACAGGACGCGGTGGGGCGCGTCCTGGAAGCGGTGCGCGGGGCGCGGGAAAAGAGGGGGCAAAGGGGAGAGCGGGGTGTTCTGGGTCATGGTCGATGATTTCCCGCCAACCCGGGCCGTCCTAACCCCTGTTACATGGCCGTCGACAATTCCGGACAACGCTGCCCTAAAGCATGGGCGTTCGAGGACCGAAAAGGGCCTTAACGCGAACAATGCGAAGGGGGCGCATCGGGCGGATGTGCGAGCGCCGATTTCGCGCCGCGCACACTCCGGACCCGCGCGCCCCCTCCTGCCGGGGACCGCCCCCGATCTGCCGGGCACCGCCCCCGACCACGTTGCGGGGACGATCCCGCCTACACACCTGCCGGGCTTGCCCTCGCGCACGCCCCCACGGGGAGCGACCCGATCGCGCACGCGCCGGGGCGGCCCCGATCACGTACGTACGGGACACGACCCCATCGGGCACGTACCGGGGACGGCCCCGATCATGCCCGCGCGTCGCACTCCTGCCCGCGCAGCACCCGCGCCAGGTCGTCCCGGGCCTCCAGGACGAGCCGGCGCAGCGCCGGAGCGGCGTCCTCGTGGCCGCTCAGCCAGGCGTCGGTCGCCGCGAGGGTCTCCGGGCTGTCCTGGAGCGAGGGGAACAGCCCCCGCACCACGTGCATGCCGATCTGGATGGACCGCTCGGCCCAGATCCGCTCGATCACCGCGAAGTAGCGGTCCGCGTACGGGGCCAGCAGCTCCCGCTGCGAGGCCTGCTCGAACCCGGTGATCGTCGCCTCGACCAGGGCGTTGGAGAGCCTGTCCGACTCCACGACCGCCGCCCACGCCTGGGCCTTGACCGCCTCCGAGGGGCGCGAGGCCAGGCACCGTACGTGGTGGCGCTTGCCGGACGCCGTGTCGTCGCGGGCCAGTTCGGCGTCGACGGCCGCCTCGTCCGCCGCGCCGTGCGAGGCGAGCGGCGAGAGGAAGGCCCAGCGCAGCTCCTGGTCGACCTCCAGGCCGTCGATCCGGGCCGTGCCGTCCAGCAGCGAGCCCAGCAGCTGGAAGTCCGCCTCGGAGCCCGCCACGGCCGCGAAGAAGCGGGCCCAGGTCAGCTGGTGCTGGCTGCCCGGCTCGGCCTGCCGCAGCTCGCGCAGCGCGCCCTCGGCCAGCGCCCGGCCGCCCTCCTCGCGCCAGGCGGGGGCGGCGTAGCCGACCAGAGCCGACTGCGCCCAGGCGTGCAGCATCTGGAGGACGCCGATGTCGCTCTCGCGCCCGGCGTGCGCCAGTACCAGCGCGACGAAGTCACGGGCGGGCAGCAGGGCGTCCCGGGTCAGGTTCCACAGGGCCGACCAGCACAGCGCGCGGGCCAGCGGGTCGCTGATGGAGCCCAGGTGGTCGCGGAGGGTGGCGAGCGACCCCTCGTCGAAGCGGATCTTGCAGTACGTGAGGTCGTCGTCGTTGACCAGGATCAGATCGGGCCGCTCGGCCCCGGCCAGCTCCTTCACCACCGTGCGCTCCCCGGCCACGTCCACCTCGGCGCGGGCGTACCGGGTCAGCTCACCCTCCGGCGTACGCCGGTAGAGGCCGACGGCGACCCGGTGCGGGCGCAGCTCCGGGTGGGAAGCGGCGGCCTCCTGGACGACGGCCAGCTCGGTCAGCGTCCCGGCGGCGTCGTACGTCGGTACCGGGGTGAGCGCGTTGACGCCCGCGGTCTGGAGCCAGGAGCGCGACCAGGCGGTCATGTCCCGCCCGGAGGTCTCGGCCAGCACGGAGAGCAGGTCGCCCAGGCGCGTGTTGCCGTAGGCGTGCTGCTTGAAGTAGCGCCGCGCGCCCTCCAGGAAGGCGTCCCGCCCCACGTACGCCACCAGCTGCTTCAGGACGGAGGCGCCCTTGGCGTACGTGATGCCGTCGAAGTTCAGCTTGGCGTCCTCCAGGTCACGGATGTCGGCCGTGATCGGGTGGGTGGAGGGCAGCTGGTCGGCGCGGTAGGCCCATGCCTTGCGGTTGTTGGCGAAGGTGATCCAGCCGTTGGTGAAGCGGGTCGCCTCGACCATCGAGAAGGAGCCCATGAAGTCCGCGAAGGACTCCTTCAGCCACAGGTCGTCCCACCACTCCATGGTGACGAGGTCGCCGAACCACATGTGCGCCATCTCGTGCAGGATGACGTTGGCGCGCCGCTCGTAGGCGGCCGAGGTGACCTTGCCGCGGAAGATGTACTCCTCGCGGAAGGTGACCATGCCCGGGTTCTCCATCGCCCCGAGGTTGTACTCGGGCACGAACGCCTGGTCGTACTTCCCGAAGGGGTAGGGGTAGTCGAAGTTGTCGTGGAAGAAGTCCAGGCCCTGCTTGGTGACCAGGAAGACGTCGTCCGCGTCGAAGTGCTTGGCGAGCCCCTTGCGGCACATCGCGCCGAGCGGGATCTCCAGGGTGGTGCCGTCGTCGAACGTACGGCTGTAGTGGTCGCTCACGTAGTGGTACGGACCGGCGACGACGGCCGTGATGTAGGTGGAGATCGGCTTGGTCTCCGCGAACCGCCACACCCCGTCCTCGTGCGACTCCTCGGCCCCGTTGGACCAGACCCGCCAGCCCTCCGGCGCGGTCACCTGGAAGCGGTAGGGCGCCTTCAGGTCCGGCTGTTCGAAGTTGGCGAAGACCCGGCGGGCGTCGGCCGGTTCGTACTGGGTGTAGAGGTAGACCTCGCCGTCCTCCGGGTCGACGAAGCGGTGCATGCCCTCACCGGTCCTGCTGTACGCGCACCGGGCGTCGACCACGAGGACGTTCTCGCCCTCCAGCAGTCCGTCCAGGGCCACCCGGGACCCGTCGAACACGGCGGCCGGGTCCAGGGCCTTCCCGTTCAGCGTCACGGCGTCCACACCCGGCGCCACCAGGTCCGCGAAGGTCGAGGCACCGGCCCGGGCGGAACGGAACCGGATCGTGGTCAGTGACCGGAACGTCCGCGGACCCGCGTCCCCGGCGCCCCCCTCAGCACCCCCGCCGGCCCCCTCGGGCCCGTCGACGGCGGAACGCAGGTCGAGCTGGACCTCGTAACCGTCGACGGTCAGCAGCTCGGCCCTCTGCTGGGCCTCGTCGCGGGACAGGTTTTCACCGGGCACGGGCACTCCTTCGTGACGCGCGTCATGTGTCGTGTTCGAACCTATTGATCCTTGCACGCGTCTCCGGCGACCGGTATCCGGTATGCGGTGCGGCCGCACCGGACGGCATCCCACGGGCCCTCCGGGAATGGCCGACCTCCCGGAGGCGTTCTGCCTCACAGCAGCAACCGGCCCTTCTGAGGAGCGAGATGTCCGAGAACACCCCCGCGAACGGCACGATCCCGGCCGACTTCTGGTTCGACCCGCTCTGCCCGTGGGCGTGGATGACCTCGCGCTGGATCCTGGAGGTCGAGAAGGTCCGGGACATCGAGGTCCGCTGGCATGTGATGAGCCTGGCCGTCCTGAACGAGGACAAGCTGGACGAGCTGCCCGAGGAGTACCGCGACATGCTGGAGAACAAGGCGTGGGGCCCGGTCCGGGTCGTCGTCGCCGCCCAGCAGCTGCACGGTGACGACGTCGTCGGCCCGCTCTACACGGCCCTCGGCACCCGTTTCCACAACAACGGCGAGGGCCCCACCCTTGAGGCCGTCGCCGGTGCCCTCAAGGACGTCGGCCTGCCCGAGGACCTGCTGGAGTACGCCGACAAGGACACGTACGACACCGAGCTGCGCGCCTCCCACCAGGAGGGCATCGACAAGGTGGGCCAGGAGGTCGGCACCCCGGTCATCGCCGTGCCCGGCGCCGACGGCGAGCAGGTCGCCTTCTTCGGCCCCGTCGTCACCCCCGCCCCCAAGGGCGAGGACGCGGCGAAGCTCTGGGACGGCACGCTGCTGGTCGCCTCGATCCCCGGCTTCTACGAGATCAAGCGGACCCGCACGCAGGGCCCGATCTTCGACTGACCTCCGTCGTCGACCGGTCTCCGTCCTCGGCCGACCTTTGCCGTCGACCGACCTCCGTCTTCGGAGGGGCTCGGGCCGGGAGCGAGCGCGTGCTCCCGGCCCGTTGTCAGTGGCGGCCCGTACGGTGATGACCATGCGAATCTCACCGGAGATGATCACGATCGACTGCCCCGACCCCCGGACGCTGGCCGCCTGGTGGGCCACGGCGCTCGGGGTCGACGGCACGCAGGACTACGGCGAGTTCGTCGTGGTCCCCGCCACCCCGCTGGTCCTCGGCTTCCAGCGGGTGCCCGAGCCCAAGACCGTCAAGAACCGGGTGCACATCGACTTCGCCTCCCCCGACCGCCCGGCGGACGTGGAGCGCCTGACGGGCCTGGGGGCGACGGTGCTGGGCGAGCACTCCCTGCACGGTCTGAGCTGGACCGTTCTTCAGGACCCGGAGGGGAACGAGTTCTGCCTGGCGGACCAGGGGGCGCACTGAGGGGACCGGTCGAACGGTACGACCGGCCCCCTCAGCGCGTCGTACCGGTCGACCGGCGGGCCGTGCCGGTGGGCTGACGGCCCGTCACCGGCCCCGTCCGGCGGCGAGGGCGTCGGCCACCTCCCGGGCCGCGCGCACCCCCGACGCGATGGCGCCCTCCAGATAGCCCGCGTGCTCGTCGGCGGTCTCCGTGCCGGCCCAGTGCACGGGGCCGAGCGGCGCGTGGGGCAGGGGGCTGATGCCCTCGGTGGTGCCCGGCTCCGGCAGGACGACATAGCCGCCGCCCGCGTGCTCGTCGAGGTGCCACGCCTTCTCGTGCCAGCCCACCGGCTTCAGGACCCCCGGCCCGAGGTGCGGGACGAGAGGGGCGAGCAGGACCTGCCGGCGTTCCTCCGCGTCCAGCGCGTCCAGGGCCCGCGCCTCGGGCCCGGCCACGAGCGTGCACAGGTGCCCCGGCCCGCCGGGCGACCCGGTGTCGAACACCGCGCGCCCGGGGGAGTCGAGCACCAAAAACTCGGCCCGCGCCCGATCCCGCCAGAACGGCCGCTCGAACACCGCGATGGCCTTGTACACGGAGCCCATGTACGTGTTCCGCTCCAGGGCGGCCCGGTCGGCCGGGAGCGGCGGGTGGTGCTCGATCCGGGCCGCGACCGGCGGCGGCACGGTGACGATGCTCCGCGCCGCCCGGAACGTACCGCTGCCCGTGTGCACGGTGACCCCCTGCGCGTCCCGTACGAGGCGGGTCACCCGGTGCCCCGTGCGCACCCGCGCCCCCAGGTCGGCGGCCAGCCGGTCGGTGAGCGTCCCCGCCCCCTCGACGAGCAGCGAGTCCTGGGCCCCGCCCCTGGTGGACAGGATGGTCCGCAGCCCGCCCTGCTGCCGGACCATGCGGGCCATCGCGTGCACGGAGTACCGGTCGAGGTCGGCCGTCCACGAGATCGACGCGATCACTTCGAGCAGCCGGCGCGCGACGCGTCCGGGCACCTTGCGCAGCCAGGCGTCGACGGTGGCGTCGTTCCACCGCTCCGGCGTCCCGGTCAGCGCCAGCACCCCGAGCCCCGCGAGGGCGGCCCCGGCGGGCAGCACGGACGGCGAGGCGAGCGGCAGCCTGCGACCCCCGTCGATCACCTGGGGCACCGTTCCGGTGTGCATCGGGTAGCGGGTGGCGCCCGACTCGGCGGCCAGGGCCGTGATCCGGTGGTGGTCGTGGCCGATCCACTGCCCGCCGAGGTCGAGCCGGGAGCCCAGGGCCGTCGTCTCGGCCATCGCGCGCCCGCCGACCCGGTCGGCGGACTCCAGGACGAGGACGTCGACACCGCGCCGGTGCAGTGCACGGGCGGCGGTCAGCCCGGAGAGCCCGGCCCCCACGACGACGACGGTGGCGTCCGGATCACCGCGGTGCGCCGAAGTTCCGTACCGGGCTTCATGGTTCGGCATACGTCGCGCCTTTCGGGAGAGCTGGTGCAAGCGGTACCGGAAGTGGGGAGGAGCGGAGGTCTCACCCGCGCCGCATCATGCGCTGGACCAGCCGCAGCCCGGGGCCGTCGGTGAACGGCGGCTGGGCCAGGCGCAGGGTGTCCGGGGTGAGCGGCTTGCGCAGGACGGGCTTGAGGTGGGTGAAGGCGCGCCAGGAGTGGACACCGTGGTACGCCCCGATGCCGCTGGCGCCGACCCCGCCGAAGGGCAGCCCGGTCGCGGCGGCGTGGACGAGACCGGCGCCATGGACCACCGCGCCGGAGGAGGTCCGCTGCTCGAAGAGGCGGCGGGTGCGGGCCGATGAGGAGAAGACGTACAGGGCGAGCGGCTTGTCCCAGCCGTTGACCACCCGTACGGCCTCCTCGGCCGACGCGACCGGGACGACGGGCAGGACGGGCCCGAAGATCTCGTCCCGCAGCACGGGGTGGGCCGCGTCGGGCCCGACGGCCGGAGAGCCCTCGCCGGAGGACGGGACGAGCACCACGGAGGGGGCGAGGTAACGCTCGGACCGGTCATGATCACCGCCGACCACGACCTCCGTGCCCTCCAGCAGCCCGACGAGCCGGTCGAACTGCCGCTCGTCGACGATCCGGCCGTAGTCGTCACCGGTACGGGGATCGGGGCCCCACAGGTCGGCGACAGCCTCCTTGAGCGCGTCCACCAGCGCCGGAACCCGGTCGGGCGTGGTCATCACGTAGTCCGGGGCGATGCAGGTCTGGCCGGCATTGGTGAACTTGGCCCAGGCGATGCGCCGCGCCGCCTGGCGGAGGTGGGCGTCGTCGTCGAACCAGACCGGCGATTTACCGCCCAACTCCAGCGTGACCGGCGTCAGATGCTCGGCGGCCGCCCGCATCACGATCCGGCCGACCGTCCCGCTGCCGGTGAAGACGATGTGGTCGAACCGCTGGGCCAGCAGCTCCGTCGTCTCCGGAACCCCGCCCTCCACGACCCGTACGGCCCCGTCGGGGAAGTAGCGCGGCACGAGCCGGGCGATCAGCGCCGAGGTGGCGGGCGCCAGTTCGCTCGGCTTGAGGACGGCGGTGTTGCCCGCCGCCAGCACACCGGCCAGCGGGTCGAGCAGGAGCTGGACCGGATAGTTCCACGGGGCGATCACCAGCACCACGCCGAGCGGCTCGGGGACCAGCCGGGCCCGGGCCGGCAGCAGCGCCAGGGGCAGCGGACCGCGCCGGGACCGGGCCCAGCGCCGCAGATGCCGCAGGGTGTGGTCGATCTCCGCGAGGGTCACGCCGATCTCGGTGAGCTGGGCCTCGCCGGACCCCTTGTGCAGGTCGCTCCAGAGGGCGGCCTCGATCGCGGCCTCGTTCTCGGTGATCAGGGCCCGCAGCGCCCGCAGCCGCCGTGCGCGGGCGGCCAGGGGCCGGGTGTCCCCGGAGTCGAAGACCCGGCGCGCCCCGGAGACGGCCGCGCGGGCCGGGGGCGGAAGCTCGGTCGTGGTCGTCGCGGTCGTCGGGGCCATGGGAACCACCGTACCTCAATACGAAACGGATGCTTTTCGTTTACGGTAGCGGAGGTGGGGGCGAGACACCAGCGCGAGAGAATCCGGGTATGACAGCACAGGGCGACACCGAACCGCCGAAGGGCCGGCCGAAGGACCCGCGTGTGGACGCGGCGCTGCTCGACGCGGCGATCGAGGTCCTGAACGAATCGGGCTGGACCGCCTTCACCACCACGGCGGTCGCCCGCCGCGCCGGCGCCTCCACGGCCTCCCTCTACCGCCGCTGGCCTTCCAAGCAGGCCCTCGCCGGAGCCGTCGCCCGGCACATCGCCCTGGACGAACTCGGCGGCATCGACACGGGCTCCCTGGAGGGCGACCTCCGCGAACTGCTCTCCGCCAAGCGCCGCATCCTGGAGAACACCACCGGCCCGGCCCTCCTCTCCCTGATGGGCCAGGCCCCGCACGACGAGGAGCTGCGCCGCATCCTCCACGACGACGTCTACGCGGTGGTGCGCGGCCAACTGGAGACCCTCGTCGCCCAGGCGGTCACCCGCGGCGAACTGGCGGCCCCCCTCGGCGCCTCCCACCTCGACGTCCTGACCCTGGTCCTGGTCGGCACCACGGTGGCCCGCTCGGTCTTCCTCACCCGCCCGGGCGAGGTCGACGCCGACACGGTGGAGACGGAACTGCGCCTGCTGCTGGCGGCGCTGCCGCGCGGGGGCGGGGTGGCGGGATAGCCGGGCCGCGCCTGCCGTGCCTTCCCTGCCTGCGGTGCCTTCCCTGCCGGCCGCGGCTGTTCGGGCCGCGTCAGGCACGGCAGGTGCGAAGGCCGGGCTGAGCGCCCTGAGCGCCCCCTCCGTCCCCCGCCTGCCTCAGCTCCTCGGGGGTGTCCCCGGAGCCGCCGCCTCCAGCTCCGCCACCGTGCCCGACATCACCGTACGGATGTGGCGCGTCAGGTGGTCCGCCGGCCAGTCCCACCAGGCCACCGCCAGCAGGCGTGCGATGTCCGCCTCCGGGTAGCGGGTGCGGATCAGGCGGGCCGGGTTGCCGCCGACGACGCCGTAGTCCGGGACGTCCGAGACGACCACGGACCGGGAGCCGATGATCGCGCCGTGGCCGATGCGGACGCCCGGCATGACGACCGCCTCGTAGCCGATCCAGACGTCGTTGCCGATGACCGTGTCGCCCCGGTTCGGCAGCCCGGTCAGCAGGTCGAAGTGGTCGGCCCAGGAGCCGCCGAGCGTAGGGAAGGGGAACGTGGACGGGCCGTCCATACGGTGGTTGGCGCCGTTCATGATGAACCGCACCCCGGTCCCCAGCGCGCAGAACCTGCCGATCACCAGGCGCTCGGGCCCGTAGTGGTAGAGCACGTTCCGGGTCTCGAACTCCGTGGCGTGCTCGGGGTCGTCGTAGTACGAGTACTCCCCGGCCTCGATCAGCTCCGAGGTGATCAGCGGCTTCAGCTGCACCACCCGGGGCTGACCGGGCATCGGGTGCAGGACGGTGGGGTCGGCCGGGACGGGGGCGGGACCGAGGTTCATGGACCGGCTTTCCGTGATCGAGGCGGGACGGGGCTGGGCGGGGCGGGGCGGACGTGGGGGACGGAGGCCATCGTGCCACCGGCCCGGTGCGCTCCGGGCGTGGCGGCCCGGCGGTCGTGATCAATCCGTTCAGGCCGCAGCCCCCGCACCCGTACCCCCTTCTGCTCCCGCCCCCGCCTCCGTACGCGCCCCCACCCGCAACGGCGCCCCCTGCGTCCACCGGGCCGCCACGCCCCGCATCACCAGCGCGCTGTCCAGCACCGCACTGCCGGGCGGGAAGCGGTCCAGGTCCTCGAAGAACGAGGAGCGCACGGTACGGGGGCGGCCCGCCGTCACCTTCCAGGCGGGCGTGGACAGTTCGAGGACGTCCAGGTGGCCGCCCCCGGCGGCGGGGGAGAGGCCCCGGCTGCCCAGGCGGAAGAACTCCGACGCCTCCGCCAGGTCCGTGAACAGCTCGCTGCCGCGCAGTTCCCCGGCGTCCTCCACCGTCGCGTCCACCTCCACCCCGCCGTCCCGGGTCGCGAAGGCCACCCGCACCGCGCCGGCCTCCTCCCGCACGGCGAAGTCCGCGCGGCCGTGCTCGCCCGGGTAGATCCGGCCGCCCGCGAAGGCGTTGAGGCGGGAGGCGGTGTCGCGGCGCGGGATGTAGACGCCGCGCTCCACGCCGTCCGGACCGTCCCACTCGACGGAGATCCGGTGCGCCGCGTTCTCGCTGGTCAGACCGGTGCCCGCCGGGGCCCAGGAGGGGCGGACGCCGCCGATCCGGAGCAGGCAGATCCCCGCCACCGCCTGGCCGCGCACCAGGTGGGGGCGGAGCGGCGCGGGCAGCAGGGCCGCCGCGATGTGCGGGTCCACCCGGTAGTTCACCAGGAGGCGGCGTTCGATGGTGCTGGAGAGCCCGGTGCGGATCATGAGGCGTCGCCTTCCGGCGCGGAGCGCCACTTCGTGTGCCGGAGCACGATCTGTTCGGGGCACACGGCGCTCAGGAAGCGGCCCACGCACATGGCGAGCCGTTCCTCCGCGAGCGAATAGAGGATGCGGTTGGCGTCGCGGCGCTCGGTGACGAGCCCGGCCCCCTTGAGGACGCCCAGGTGGCGGGAGATGGACGGGGCGCTGATCGAGAACCGGCTCGCGATCTCCCCGGCGGCCAGCTCGCCGCCGCGCAGGTCCTCCAGGATCTGGCGGCGGGTGGGGTCGGCCAGGGCCCGGAAGGCGCTCGCC
Source organism: Streptomyces araujoniae (assembly GCF_050871195.1). Lineage (NCBI taxonomy): Bacteria > Bacillati > Actinomycetota > Actinomycetes > Kitasatosporales > Streptomycetaceae > Streptomyces > Streptomyces araujoniae. The sequence goes on along the minus strand of NZ_CP194070.1, from coordinate 2,335,901 downwards.
TCGTCGTCGGGAGCGGTGGAAGGGGAATCCATGGCCCTATATTTAGCACATGAGCTAAAGAGCTAAAAAGGCAAATACGTGCCGGACATGGGAGAACCCCCGCGAGTCACGTCCTCGCGGGGGTTCTCCGTCCATCCGCCTGCCGGGTGAAGGTTGAGAAGACGATCACGAGGCAGGACGCGCTGTGGCCGCGCCCATGGCCGGGGCGGCGCCGGGGGCCGGGATCAGGGGGCGAGCAGCAGGACGTCCGTGCGCTCCTTGGCCGCCGCGTAGCGCTTCGCCACGTCCTGCCAGTTGACGACCTGCCACATGGCCTCGATGAAGTCCACCTTCTGGTTCTTGTACTGCAGGTAGAAGGCGTGCTCCCAGGCGTCGAAGACCAGGATCGGGACCGAGCCCTGGCCCACGTTGCCCTGGTGGTCGTAGACCTGCTCGACGATCAGCCTGTCGCTGAGCGGCTCGTAGGCGAGCACGCCCCAGCCGGAGCCCTGCGTGGTGGCGGAGGCCTTCGTCAGCTGGGCCTTGAAGCCCGCGAAGGAGCCGAAGGACTCGGTGATCGCGTCCGCGAGGTCGCCCACGCCGTCCGCCGCGAGGGGCTCGCCGCCGCCGTCACCGGTCATGTTGTGCCAGTAGATCGAGTGCAGGATGTGGCCGGAGAGGTGGAACGCGAGGTTCTTCTGGAGGCCGTTGATCGCGCCCCAGGCCTCCTTGTCGCGGGCCTCTTCCAGCTGCTCCAGGGTGTCGTTCGCGCCCTTGACGTACGCGGCGTGGTGCTTGTCGTGGTGCAGCTCGATGATCTGCGGGTTGATGACCGGTTCGAGCGCCGCGTAGTCGTAGGGAAGTTCCGGGAGCGTGTACGTGGCCATGATGCGAGCCCTCCGACTGCTGGGAATGCCGTCCAGTTGTTATTGCAACCTATATGCAGGAGCAGGCTAACAGCAGGATGATCCGCGAAGTGATCAGCCCTTCGGCCTAGGACCGGCGGTCCGCTCCCCCCGGGCCTTGCTCCATGGGCCTCCTCCTTCCGCAGGTCTTCCGCCCTTTGTCCCACAGGGGTGATTTGCTCCTTCTGTCGTGCTGCGTACGCCATCGCAGGTTTGGACCCGTCGTTCCGGGGGACCCGGCCAAGCGGCCGGGCGTCGCGGAGCCGGGGTCCGCAGGCGCGCCGCTCGCCGCTGACCGCCCCACCGATCAGGAGGACTTGATGGCACCCCGCAACGCCCCCGACGCCCGCGACGCCACGGATGCCGCCGCCTCCCCGGGCGGCGGTCCGGACCGCCCCCGTGACCCGAAGCTCGCCCTGCCGGTCGCCGACGCGGCGGGCTGGGGGCCGCTCGACGTCCGGGCCGTCGACACCGTGCGGCTGCTCGCCGCCGACGCCGTGCAGAAGGCGGGCCACGGCCACCCCGGCACCGCGATGAGCCTGGCCCCCCTGGCATACCTGCTCTTCCAGCAGGTCATGCGGCACGACCCCGCCGACGACCAGTGGCTCGGGCGCGACCGCTTCGTGCTCTCCTGCGGCCACTCCAGCCTCACCCTCTACATCCAGCTCTACCTGAGCGGGTACGGGATGGAGCTGGACGACCTGAAGGCGCTGCGCACCTGGGGGTCGATCACCCCCGGCCACCCCGAGTACCGCCACACCCGGGGCGTCGAGATCACCACCGGACCGCTCGGCCAGGGGCTCGCCTCCGCCGTCGGCATGGCCATGGCGGGCCGCCGGGAGCGCGGACTCCTCGACCCCGACGCGCCCGCCGGCACCAGCCCCTTCGACCACCATGTGTACGTCGTCGCCTCCGACGGCGACCTCATGGAAGGCGTCACCTCCGAGGCGGGCTCGCTCGCCGGCCACCAGGAGCTGGGCAACCTCGTCGTCTTCTACGACTCCAACCACATCTCCATCGAGGACGACACCGACATCGCCTTCAGCGAGGACGTGACCGCCCGCTACTCCGCGTACGGCTGGCACGTCCAGACGGTCGACTTCACCCGCACCGGCGACTACGTGGAGGACGTCGACGCCCTCCTCGCAGCCGTCGAGGCCGCGAAGGACGAGACCGGCCGCCCCTCCCTGATCCTGCTCCGCACGATCATCGGCTGGCCCGCGCCCACCAAGCAGAACACCGGCAAGGCCCACGGCTCGGCCCTCGGCGACGACGAAGTGGCCGCCACCAAGAAGCTCCTCGGCTTCGACCCGGACGCCGACTTCACCGTCGAGGACGACGTACTCGAACACGCTCGTGCGGTACGGGAACGGGGCGCCGAAGCCCACCGCGCCTGGCAGCCCCGTTACGAGGAGTGGCGCGCCGCCCACCCCGAGCGCGCCGCGCTCCTGGACCGGCTGCTGAAGCAGGAGTTCCCCGACGGGTGGACCGACAGCCTGCCCGTCTTCGACGCCGACCCCAAGGGCATCGCCACCCGCAAGGCCTCCGGGGACGTACTCACCGCGCTGGCCCCCGTGCTGCCCGAGCTGTGGGGCGGCTCGGCCGACCTCGCGGGGAGCAACAACACCACCATGGAGGGCGAGCCGTCCTTCGTACCGGAGGGGAAGCAGACCGGGGAGTTCCCCGGCAACCCCTACGGCCGCACGCTCCACTTCGGCATCCGCGAGCACGCCATGGGCGCGGCCCTCAACGGCATCGCGCTCCAGAGCCTCACCCGGCCCTACGGCGGTACGTTCCTGATCTTCAGCGACTACATGCGCCCGGCCGTCCGCCTCGCCGCCCTGATGAAGCTGCCGGTCACCTACGTCTGGACCCACGACTCCATCGGCCTGGGCGAGGACGGCCCCACCCACCAGCCCGTCGAGCAACTGGCCGCACTCCGCGCGATCCCCGGCCTCGACGTCGTACGGCCCGCCGACGCCAACGAGACCTCCGTCTGCTGGCGCACGGTCCTGGAGCACCACGACCGGCCCGCCGGACTCGCCCTGACCCGCCAGCCGCTGCCGGTTCTGGAGCGCGGCGAGGGCGACGGCGCGTACGCCCCCGCGTCCGGCGCGGCCCGGGGCGGGTACGTCCTCGCCGACAGCCGCGGCGCCACCCCCGACGTCCTTCTCGTCGGCACCGGCTCCGAGGTCCACATCGCCCTGGAGGCGCGGGAGTTGCTCGCCGCCGAGGGGCATGACGCGCGGGTCGTCTCGATGCCCTGCCGCGAGTGGTTCGCCGAACAGCCGTACGCCTACCAGGACGAGGTGCTGCCCCCCGGCGTACGGGCCAGGGTGAGCGTCGAGGCCGCCGTCGCCCAGGGGTGGCGGGACATCGTGGGTGACGCGGGCCGCACGGTCAGCCTGGAGCACTTCGGCGCGTCGGCCGACTACCAGCGGCTGTACGAGGAGTTCGGCATCACCCCGCGCGCGGTGGCCGACGCCGCCCTGGCGAGCATCCGCGCGGCGGCCGCGGGCCCGGTCCGGCCCGGCGGCGAGCGCCCCGGCGCCACCCCGACCGAGGGCGGCGCCGCCGACGCCGGGTAGCGGCCGCCCCGAGCGGTCACGGAACCGGCGGCACCGGGCGGCCCGCGCCCCCGAGCGCTCGCCGTACCGGAGGCCCCGATCGGCCCGCGCCCCGCAGCGGTGACCGCCCCGGGCGCTCCGGCCGGCCCACCACCCCGACCACCACCACCCATCGGAACATCACCAGGAACAGGAGCCCCATGTCACCCGCACGCACCCCCCGCTACACCGTCCCCGGCCTCGGCGTCGACCAGGGACGTCAGGTCATCGACCTCCTGACGCTGCGCCTGCACGCGCTCAACGACCTCGCCCTGACGCTCAAGCACATCCACTGGAACGTGGTCGGCCCGCACTTCATCGCCGTCCACGAGATGCTCGACCCGCAGACCGCCGCCGTACGGGACATGGCCGACGCAGCCGCCGAGCGGATCTCCGCCCTCGGCGGCGAGCCGCAGGGCACGCCGGGCGCCCTGGTCAAGGAGCGCACCTGGGACGACTACAGCGTGGGCCGCGCCGACGCCATCGCCCACCTCGGCGCCCTGGACCTGGTCTACACGGGGATCATCGAGGACCACCGCGCGGCGGTCGAGAAGGCCGGCGGGATCGACCCCGTCACCGAGGACCTGCTCATCGAGCACCTGCGCGGCCTGGAGCAGTTCCAGTGGTTCGTCCGCGCGCACCTGGAGAGCAGCTCCGGAAGCCTGTCGACCGCCGGCGCCGCCACCGAGGAGGCGGCGGCCGCGGCCGCGTCCCCGAAGCGCGCGGCCGCCGGGCGCACCGCGGCGAAGAAGACGGCGCTGCCCGCCCCGGCGAGGAAGGCCACGACCAAGAAGGCGGCGGCGAAGAAGACGACCGCCACCAAGAAGTCGACGACGAGCAGGCGCACCACGCGCTGACCGTCTCCCACGGGCCGGGCCACGCGCCCGGCCCGTTCGTTTCCCTGAGGAACAGGAACAGGGAGAGGAAGCGGGAGCCGCCGGAGCCCCGGACCTCGGGCCATCACCTCACACCTGGTCATAATGCGCGGGTGAACAAAGCTCCTCTGCCCCTCCCCGCCGAGCACATACCCCCCGGCACCGCCGACTGGCGGACCCCCGACGCCCAGCGCTGGCTGGCCGCCGTGCCGGCTCGCTGGGCCCACCCGCTCTGGGCGGTCCTCGCGCTCGTCGTCGCAGGGGTCTGGTACCTGGAGGGGGCGCCCGCCGCCGCCTGTACCTCCGCCGCGCCGTGCGGCACCGACTGGCCGGGGCTCCTGATGGCCGTCGTGCTGGTGCTGACCCTGTACTGGGTGTGGCGCCAGCCCCGGCTCGCCCTCGCGGGGCTGGCGGCGGGGCTGGTCGGGTTCGCGGAGGACGGCGGGTTCACCGAGTCGTTCGGGGAGCCGTACGCGCTCGCCCACCCGGTGGCCGCCGCCTTCGCCGCCGCCGGGCTCGTCCACCGGCTGGCCCTTGCCGGGCGGCAGCGGGCGCTGGCCCTGGAGGCGGCCGGGGAGGTCCGGCAGCCGCTGCCCGGGGCCGCGCGGACGTTCCGCCGGGGCCGGTTCTCCTTCGGGCTGGCCGCCCTGCTGCTGGCCGTCGCCGGGTTCGGCTACTGGCAGGCCCAGCAGGTCGCGGACGAGTACGCGGAGCGGGCCGCGCGCGCCACGAAGCTGACGGGCCAGGTCGTGTCCCTGGACCGGGGCGACGAGGACGCCGACTTCGTCAAGGTGGAGGCCGACGGGCGTACCCACCGCATCGAGACGGCCTACCCCGAGGACTTCCCCGAGGGCGGCACCGTCGATCTCGTCGTGGACGGCGACTGGGCGGCGCTGGTCGCGGAGCCGTACGACGCCTTCGGCTGGGAGCTGCTGGTCCTCGGCGGCCTCGTCGGCGGGCTGGCGTTCTTCGCCAACGGCGTGGACGGGCGGACGCGTTCGGTGCGGCTGAGGCGCGGGCCCCTGCCGGTGCTGAAGGTGCTGGTGCGCGAGGACCACGAGGACGGCCGGAGCTGGGTGTACGCGGCCGACGACCCGGAGGCCCTCCGGCCCGTCCTGCACTTCCACTCGTTGGCCTCCTTCGAGGACGAGGACGAGGACGAGCAGAGGGAGCAAGGGGCCGACGACGATACGGACGCCGTCGACCTCACCAGGTTCCGGCAGATCCTCAAGGGCGAGGACCCTCCGCCGCCGCTGCGCGAGGCCGTCCTGTACGGCACCCCCTGCGCCGGGGCCGAGGTCGCCCTCGCCGCACGGCCCGACGAGGAGACGCCCGAGGTGCTGGTGGAGTGCAGCGTCACCGCCGTGAAGCCGGCCGGCCCGAAGCTGCTGCCGAGCCGGTCGACGAGCCGGGCGGAGGACACCGGGCGGAAGAGCCCACGGCGGTCCGTCGAGGAGATCGCCGCCTCCATGACCCCCGCGGACGGCCTGCGGGTGTGGAAGGCGCACGGCCTCTCGCGCGCCGTGGGCGTCGGCCTGCTCCTCGTCCAGGGCGGCGGCATGTGGGCCATGCTCGACGACGGGTTCTCCTGGACCTGGATCTGGCTGCTCCTCGGGCTGCCATGGCTGATCACCGCCGTCGCGACGGCCCTCACCTGGCGGATCACCGCCGACCGCGACGGACTGTGGGTCACCGGGGCATGGCGGGTGCGCCGGATCGAGTGGGACGCGGTCACCCTCGTACGCCACTTCCAGGACGGCATCCGCATCGGTACGGGCCAGGGGGGCGACGACGTCGAGTTGTCGCCCACCGGCTGGGCGTGGCTGGAGAGGCGCCTGGGCCGTGAGCCGTACGCGGAGCGCGCCGCCGAGGAACTGCGGGCCCTCCGGCTCAGCCCCGGGCTGCGCCCCACCGAGGAGGCGCCGGCGGCCCGGCAGGGCATGCCGGTCGGACCGCCGCTGGTCGCGCTGTCGGTGCTGTGGGGCGCGGCGGTGCTGCTGCTCTGACCGCCGCGCCCCGGGCCGCCGCCCGGACCGGCTACTTCCGCTGTGCGGGGACCGAGGCCCCGGAGCCGTCGGAGGCCTCGGCGTGGCCCTTGCGCCGCTGACGTACGACACCGACGCCGATCAGCACCAGCGTCAGCGCACCCGTGGCCAGCAACTGGTCACGGGTGTCCGGCTGGCGCAGCATCAGCAGGAAGATGCCCGCCATGCCCGCGAGCGCCACGACCGTCAGGACCGGGAAGAGCCACATCCGTACGACCAGCTTCTCGGGCGCCTCGCGCTCGGTGCGGCGGCGCAGGACCAGCTGCGAGACGGCGATGAAGATCCACACCACCAGGATCACGGCGCCGATCATGTTCAGCAGCCAGGGGAAGACGTCGTCCGGCCGCCAGTAGCTGAGCAGCACGCAGAGGAAGCCGAAGACCGAGGAGAACAGCACCGCGTTGCGCGGCACCCCGGAGGAGATCCGGCCGAGCACGGCCGGCCCCTGGCCCCGGGCGACCAGGGACCGCGCCATCCGCGAGGCGCCGTAGATGTTGGCGTTCATCGCGGAGAGCAGGGCGATGAGGATGACCACGTTCATGATCTGCGCGGCACTGCCGACGCCCAGGTGGTCGAGCATGGCGTAGAAGGGGCCGACCTCGGCGACCTTCGGGTTGTCCCAGGGGACCAGGGTGACGATGACCGCCATCGAGCCGATGTAGAAGACCGCGATGCGCCACATCGCCGTACGGACGGCCTTCGCCACGCCCTGCACCGGGTTCTCGGACTCGGCGGCGGCGATGGTGACCGTCTCCAGACCGCCGTACGCGAAGACGGAGGCGAGCAGTCCGATGATGAAGCCGTCCATGCCCTTGGGCAGGAAGCCGCCGTCGCCGGTGAGGTTGGCCAGGCCGGGCGCGTCCGTGTCGGGCAGGACGCCGAGGATCGCCAGCAGGCCGAGCACCAGGAACAGGGTGATCGCGATGACCTTCAGCGCGGCGAACCAGAACTCGAACTCACCGAAGTTCTTCACGGCGGCCAGGTTGGTGCCCAGGAAGATCACCATGAACAGGGCGACCCACGCCCACTCCGGCGTGCCCGGCAGCCAGCCGCTGACGATCTGCGCGGCGCCGATCCCCTCCAGGCCGACGGCCACGCAGAGCAGGAACCAGAAGGACCAGCCCGCCGTGAACCCGGCCCAGGGGCCGATCGCCCGCTCGGCGTGCACGGAGAAGGAGCCGGACGCCGGGTTGGCGGCCGACATCTCGCCGAGCATGCGCATCACCAGCATGACGAGCAGCCCGGAGAGTGCGTACGCCACGATGATCGAGGGCCCGGCGGCGGCGATCCCGGCCCCGGAGCCCACGAAGAGCCCGGCGCCGATCACCCCGCCGAGGGCGATCATCGAGAGATGGCGCTGTTTGAGGCCGTGGGTGAGCGCGGAGTCCGTCGAGGCTCCGGCGGCTGCGGAGTCTGCGGTGGGGGGAGACGCGGAGGTCCGAGACATGGACAAGCTCTGTTCGGTAGCTGAGACGAGGGACGAACCCACAGTCTGAGCATCCGTACCGCTCACAAGGAACGGATGTCCGCTATACGGGCACGAGGCTCACACAAGGTGCGCACGCGCCTACCGGTCGGTGAAACCGGACTCCGTGCGGTCGGTGAAACCGGATCCCGTGCGGTCGGTGGATCCGGACTCCGGGCCGCCGGCAGGCGCGAGCGGCTGCCCCTCCCGCCGCTGCCGCACCACCGCCACCAGCAGCACCAGCGCCGTCGCCCCCGCCGACCACAGCACCTGCGGCCGCGCGCCCTCGTCCGTCAGCATCAGCACCAGCACCCCCAGCAGCCCCGCCAGGGTCAGCCAGGTCAGATACGGGAAGCACCACATCCGCAGCGTCAGCGCCTCGGGAGCCTCCCGCTCCAGCCGGGCGCGCAGCCGCAGTTGGGAGGCGGCGATCAGCGCCCAGACGAACAGCAGCACCGCGCCGACCGAGTTGAGCATGTAGAGGAACACGGTGTCCGGCCAGAGCAGATTGAGCAGTACGGAGACGAAGCCGAAGGCCACCGACGCCAGCACCGCCCGCCGGGGCACCCCGCCGGCCCGTCCCCGGGAGCCGCCCTCCTGCCCCGAGGAACCGCCCTCCTGCCCCGAGGGGCCGCCCGACACCTTCAGCAGCCCGCGCGGCGCCTCCCCGCGCTCGGCCAGCGAGAACACCATCCGCGAGGAGCCGTACAGATTGGCGTTGAGGGCGGAGAGCAGGGCCACGAACACCACGATGTTCATGACCTGCCCGGCCGAGGGCACCCCGATCGCGTCCAGCACCTTCACGTACGGGCTCAGCCCGGCCTGCTGGGCGGTCCACGGCAGCACGGTCACGATGACCAGCATCGAACCGACGTAGAAGAAGAGGATGCGCACCACCGCACTGCGCACCGCCCGCCCCACCGCACGGGCCGGGTCGGCCGTCTCGGCGGCGGCGATGGTGACGACCTCCAGACCGCCGAAGGCGAAGACCACGGTCAGCACCCCGGCGACCACCCCGCCCCAGCCGTTGGGCAGGAAGCCGCCCTCCCCGGTCAGATGGGTCATGCCGACCGGTTCGGTGTCCGGCAGCCACCCGAGGACCGCCAGCACCCCCAGCACCAGGAAGACGACGATCGCGCCCACCTTCAAGGAGGCGAACCAGAACTCGAACTCACCGAAGTTCTTCACGGCCGTCAGGTTGGCGGCGGTGAACACGACCATGAACAGCAGCACCCAGGCCCACGGTTCGACCGCCGGCAGCCACCCGTGGGCGATCTGCGCGGCGGCCGTCGCCTCCACGGCGAGGACCACCACCAGCAGGAACCAGTACAGCCAGCCGACGCTGAACCCGGCCCACCGCCCGAGCGCCCGCTCCGCGTGCACGGAGAAGGAACCGGAGGCGGGCATCGCGGCGGACATCTCGCCCAGCATCCGCATCACCAGCATCGCCAGCGCGCCCGCGATCAGATACGAGACGACGATGGCGGGCCCGGCCACGGCGATCCCGGCACCCGATCCGACGAAGAGCCCGGCCCCGATCACCCCTCCGAGCCCGAGCATCGTGAGATGACGCTGCTTCAGCCCGGGGGCGAGGGGCTCGGAGACGGCCGGGGGAGCGGCGGACGCGGTGGGCGGAGCCTCGTGCATGGGGTGCGGGTCACTCCCGGATCATTCTCAGGCCGCTGATGGGGAGCCTGCCGTTTATGGGGAACCTACAGTCTGGGCCCCCGAGACCCTTCCCGGCAAAACGGGCCACCTCCGTCCCGACCTCCGTGACGAGTGTCACGCCGGAAAGTGATTGTGCAGCGGCGTTTGTGTGAACCCCACCAATGCGTCAACCGCCGCTTTGTGGGCGGCTGATGGTGATCGACCGTTCACCGCTGGGCTAACGTCGGCAGCAGTCCCTCCCCACCCGTCTGCCCTCACCCGCGGAGTCCCGATGAGCACTGCTGCCGCCCCCGTCCGCTCCGGAGCGGTCCTCGCCGACCTGCTCCCCGCCGCCCGGCACCGTTACGCCGTCGACGCGGCCCTCGTCCTGGGCGGCGCCGCCCTCACCGGCCTCGCGGCCCAGATCGCCGTCCCGGTCCCCGGCTCCCCGGTCCCCGTCACCGGCCAGACCTTCGCCGCGCTGCTCATCGGCACCTCGCTCGGCGCCCGCCGCGGCTTCCTCTCCCTCGCGGTGTACGCGGTCGTCGGCATGGCCGGCATGCCGTGGTTCGCCGAGGGCACCTCGGGCTACGCGATGCCGTCCCTCGGCTACATCCTCGGCATGCTGCTCGCCGCCACCGTGGTCGGCGCCCTCGCCCGCCGGGGCGGTGACCGCTCGGTGCTGCGCACGGCGGGCACGATGGCGGTCGGCTCCGCGGTCATCTACGCCGTCGGCGTGCCCTACCTGGCCCTCGCCACCGGCATGTCCCTGAGCGCCGCCGTCGCGGCCGGGCTCACCCCGTTCCTGATCGGCGACGCCCTCAAGGCGGCCCTGGCGATGGGCGCGCTGCCCGCCGCCTGGAAGCTGCTCGGCCGCCGCGACTGAGGCGGAAGGCCGTGAAGGGGCCCGCCGGACCATGACGGTCCGGCGGGCCCCTTCACGTACGTACGTCACACGCCGTCAGCCGCCGGCGGACGCCTTGCGGCTCCGCACCTCGCGCACCAGCGAGATGCCCACCACCAGCGCCGCCACCAGCAGCGAGAGCACGACCTGCTCACGGGCGGTGTCGTCGGTCAGCATGTAGACCAGGACGAAGGAGATCATCGCGATCGTCGCCCAGGTCAGATACGGGAAGAGCCACATCCGCACGACGAGCCTGCCCGGCGACTCGCGCAGGATGATCGCGCGCATCCGCAGCTGGGTGAAGCAGATGACCAGCCAGACGAAGAGCGCCACCGCTCCCGAGGAGTTCAGCAGGAACTGGAAGACCGTGTCGGGCCACTGGTAGTTGAAGAACACCGCCACGAAGCCGAAGACGACCGAGGACAGGATCGCCGCCTGCGGCACGCCCCGCCGGTTGACCTTGGCGAAGGACTTCGGCGCGTCGCCCCGCTCACCGAGCGAGAACGCCATCCGGGACGCCGTGTACAGGCCGGAGTTGAGACAGGAGAGCACGGCCGTCAGCACGATGAAGTCCATCACCTGACCGGCGTGCGGGATGCCGATCGAGTCCAGGGCGGCCACATAGCTGCCCTTCTCCAGGATCGACGGGTCGTTCCACGGCAGCAGGGTCAGCACGACGAAGATCGAGCCGAGGTAGAAGACGGCGATCCGCCAGATCACGCTGTTGGTGGCCTTCGACACGGCCCGCTGCGGGTCCGCCGACTCCCCGGCCGCCAGGGTCACGATCTCGCTGCCCATGAACGAGAAGACCACCATCAGCACACCGGTGAGGACGGCCCCCGGCCCCTCGGGGAAGAACCCGCCGGAGTCCGTGAGGTGCGCGAGCCCCGAGCCGGGGTTGTCGGAGCCGGGCAGCAGCCCGAAGACGGCGAGCAGGCCGACCACCACGAACGCGGCGATCGCCACCACCTTGATCCCGGCGAACCAGAACTCGAACTCGCCGTAACTGCCCACCGAGACCAGGTTCGTGGCGGTCAGTACGACCATCACGATCAGCGCCCACGCCCACTGCGGGACGCCCGGGATCCAGCTCTCCAGGATCTTGGCACCGGCCGTGGCCTCCACGGCGAGCACGACGACCCAGAAGAACCAGTAGAGCCAGCCGATGGAGAAACCGGCCCAGCGGCCCAGCGCCTGGTCGGCGTAGGCGGAGAAGGAGCCGGAGCTGGGACGGGCCGCGGCCATCTCGCCGAGCATCCGCATCACCAGGACGACCATCAGGCCGACCATCGCGTACGAGATGAGGATCGCCGGACCGGCCGCCGCGATGCCCGCACTGGAGCCCACGAAGAGCCCGGCACCGATCACACCGCCGATCGCGATCATCGAGAGGTGGCGGTTCTTCAGTCCTGCCTGAAGCCCGTCCGACGAGTCCGGCCGGTCCGGCTCACCGGGCTCGTGGCCCGGCTGCGCCAGCGTCGTCTGCGACGTCATGGGGGGAGTCCTTACGTTTCCGTGCATGAGGGTGCCCGCCCTGCTCCGCGGTGGGGTGGTGCGGATCCGCGGTGAGGTGGTGCGGAGCCGCGAGGGGTGGTGCGGAAGTCAGGGCAAGGCCACGCATTCAAGCCCGGAGAACAGTGGAAGAGGAACCCCCTCCTCCGGATCATTTGCCTGATCATTGCTCAAGTGAGCCTGGTCACACCGCCATGAGCGGGCGGCCGTGACCCCGCTGACGGCCGCCCCGCGATGTTCGTGCCACACTTCGCACCATGCGCGTGTACCTCGGATCCGACCATGCCGGTTACGAACTCAAGAACCACCTCGTCGAGTGGCTCGGGGCCCACGGCCACGAGGCCGTCGACTGCGGTCCCCACATCTACGACGCCCAGGACGACTACCCGCCGTTCTGCCTCCGCGCCGCCGAGCGGACGGCCGCCGACCCCGACAGCCTCGGGATCGTGATCGGCGGCTCCGGCAACGGGGAGCAGATCGCCGCCAACAAGGTCAAGGGCGTCCGCGCCGCACTGGCCTGGAGCGAGCAGACCGCCGCCCTCGGCCGTGAGCACAACAACGCCAACGTCGTCGCGATCGGCGGGCGGATGCACACGCTGGAGGAGTCGACCAAGTTCGTCGAGATCTTCCTCTCCACGCCGTACTCGAACGAGGAGCGCCACACGCGCCGCATCGAGATGCTCTCGGCGTACGAGACCACCGGCGAACTCCCCCCGATCCCGGCCCACCACCCGCAGCAGGACTGACACCCCCCGTGCCGCCGGGCCCGCGCCCGGCGGCACGGCCATGTCCGCCGCCGCACCCCGGCCGGTACGCCACCGCCGTACTCTCCGGCCCGGACGCCCCACCCCCGTACCCCCACAGGGAGCAGCCCGCCGTGCCCGAGGGACACACGATCCACCGCCTCGCCCAGGACCACGCCGAGCGGTTCGCGGGCGGTCCGGTCCGGGTGAGCAGCCCGCAGGGGAAGTTCTCCGACAGCGCGGCCCTGCTCGACGGGCACACCCTCACCACCACCGACGCCCACGGCAAGCACCTCTTCCTGGGCTTCGGCACCACCGGCTGGGTCCACATCCACCTCGGCCTCTTCGGCAAGCTCGGTTTCGGCACTGCCCCGGTGGAACCGCCCACCGACACGGTCCGCCTCCGGCTGGTCAACGCGGACCACTACGCCGATCTGCGCGGCCCCACCACCTGCGCCCTGATCACCGAGCCCGAGAAGCGCGCGATACACGAGCGCCTGGGCCCCGACCCGCTCCGCGGCGACGAGGACGGGGAGCGCGCCCGGCAGCGGATCTCCCGCAGCCGGACCACCGTCGCCGCCCTCCTGATGGACCAGAAGGTCATCGCGGGCGTCGGCAACGTCTACCGGGCCGAGGTCCTCTTCCGCCACGGCATCGACCCGTACCGCACCGGCAAGGACCTCACCCGCGCCGAGTGGGACCTCATCTGGGCGGACCTGGTGGAGCTGATGCGCGAGGGCGTCCGGAACAACCGGATCGACACCGTCCGCCCCGCGCACCTGCCCGAGGCGATGGGCCGCCCGCCCCGCAAGGACGACCACGGCGGCGAGGTCTACGTCTACCGCCGGGCCGGCCTGCCCTGCCACATCTGCTCCACCGAGATCCGGACCGCGGACCTCGCCGCCCGCAACCTCTTCTGGTGCCCCCGCTGCCAGCCCCCGGGCGGCCGGGCCGACGCCTGAGACCCCCGGCCCGGGAGCCCCGGCGCCCACGCCACCCGCGAGCCGCACGGGAGGGTCCCGGGGCGGCCCGGAAGACCGTTCCGCACGCCCCGGGACCGCCCCCGTACGCGCCGGAAGACCGTCCCGGACGCGCCGGAAGACCGTCCCGTACGCCCCGGGACCGCCCCGTACGCGCCGGAGTACCGTTCCGTACGGCTCAGAACCCGTGCGGCAGCCACGGCTCCACGTGCCACGAGAAGGCCGACGAGACCTCCGCCAGTGCTCCCGGCCGCACCTCGCGCACCCGCCCGGCCGCCGCCAGCGAGGCGAACGGCACCCCGCCCAGATAGGCGGCGCCCAGCTCCCGTACCGACAGCTCCAGATCCGGCGTGCGATCCGGCGCACGCCGGCACGTGGCGGTGCCCTTCGCATCCGCCACCAGATGCCAGCGCCCCGCGTTCCACGGGCAGAAGGCGTCCTCCACCTCCAGCACCACATCCACCGGCGTCCGGTACGCGCGCGCCTCCAGGGCGGCGCCGACCTCCACCAGCCGTACGTAGAGCGAGTCCTGCACCACCGCCCCGCACCGCCGCACGTCCGAGACCAGGTGCATCAGCGGCTCGTCCACCGGGCGCGACCCGGTCTCCAGGGCCGACGTCAGGTCGATGCCGAAGAGGAACCGCCACAGCGCCGCGTACGACGCCGGGTCCAGCGCCGCCAGATCCCGCAGCGCCACCGTCCCCTTCGGCCCCGCCCGGTCCCAGTCGGGCCGCACCCGGAAGGTGGCGTACCCCGTCACCTCGCCGTCCCGCTCGGCCAGCACGCACTGCAGGGGCGAGGCGCCCGCCCGGTCCTGGGCCGTGTCGACCACCGCGGCCCGCTCCCACTTCGGCTGCCGCACCGGCGTGCCCGGACGCTCGGCGGCGAGCCGCCCGTACACCTCCTCGCAGGCGGGCAGGGCCGCCACCGGGTCCGTGTACCGCACCCGCACCCCGTCCGTGCCCGGCGGCACCTCCAGGCTCACGCGGGAGGTGTCGATGTCCAGCTTCAGGGCGCGGGTCGCGGCCCCGTAGCCGAAGCGCCCGTAGATGGCCGGCTCCGACGCCGTCAGCACGGCGAGCGGCTCGCCCCAGGACCGTACGTCGTCCAGCTGGCGCCGCATCATGGACCGCAGCAGTCCGCGCCGCCGGTGCGTCCCCGCGACGCTCACCATCGTCACCCCCGCCGTGGGCACCGCGGCGCCGCCCGGCACGGTCAGCCGGAAGCTGTACGCCCCCGCCGTACCGACGCACGTCCCGCCCTCCCAGAGGCCGAGGCACCTCTCGTGCTCGGTCAGTTCCTGCCAGAGTTCGCGCGACTCCGGGGCGCTCTCCACGCCCCCGAAGGCGCGCTCCAGACAGGAGAACCAGGGGTCCCATTCAGCAGGTCGCAGCACACGCGGTTCGGAAGTCATGGCTCATGCCTACCAGGGCGGGCGGAAGCGGACGACCCGATTTCGCGTGCCTTGTCACCGGGGTCCCCCTGCACCGGAGCCGCCCGGGTGGATAGGGTCCGGGCAATGGCACGTCGCGCAGGAGTGGACGACTTCTGGGCCCGGTGGCGGAGATCGGCGCACCGGGCCCGCATCGGGCTGCGCAGATCCGGGGTGGACTACTTCCGGGGCGACGGCTCCGACTGGATCGCGCTGGCCGGTCTCCTGCTGACGATTCCGGCCATCACCTTCGCCACCATGACCAGCCCGGTCTGGGTCGACCCGGCCGCCCTCGCCCTGCCCATCGTCGCGGGCGGCCTCCTCCTGCGCCCGGCCAGCCTGCTCGGTCTGTACGCCACGGCCGCGGCCGCCCTGATCGTGGAGGCGCTGACGCTGGGGCCGTACGCGGACGGGCCGGCCCGGGTCACCCCGGGCACCGTCCTGGTGGTCGCCGCCTGCGGGTTCTTCGGCCTGGTCCTCGCCCAGTTCCGGGCCCGGGTCGGGGTGCCCTGGCGGCGCGGCGGCACCATGCTCTTCGACCTGCGCGAACGCATCCGGGTCCAGAGCGCCCTGCCCCGGCTGCCCCAGGGCTGGCACCGGGAGATGGCCCTGCGCCCGGCCGGCGGCCAGTCCTTCTCCGGGGACTTCGTCGTCGCGGCCCGCACCAACGGCGGCCGGACCCTGGAGGCCGTCCTCACCGACGTCTCCGGCAAGGGCATGGACGCGGGCTCCCGGGCCCTCCTGCTCTCCGGAGCCTTCGGCGGGCTGCTCGGCTCGCTGCCGCCGCACGGCTTCCTCGCCGCCGCCAACGGCTACCTGCTGCGCCAGGACTGGGACGAGGGGTTCGCGACCTCGATCCACCTGGTGCTGGACCTGGAGTCCGGGGACTACGAGATCTACTCGGCCGGTCACCCGCCCGCCGTCCAGCTGCACTCGGGCAGCGGGCAGTGGGAGGAGAAGTCCGGGGAGGGGCCGCTGCTCGGGGTCTACGACGGGGCCGAGTTCGACGCCGTCAAGGGCTCGCTGGCACCGGGGGACGTGCTGATGCTCTTCACGGACGGCCTGGTGGAGGCGTCCGACCGGGACATCGCCGAGGGCATCGACCGGCTGACCGGCGAGGCCGACCGCTATGTCTCCACCGGCTTCGAGGGCGCGGCCTGGCATCTGATCGAGGCCTGCGCCAAGGACGTCAACGACGACCGGGCGCTCCTGCTGCTCTCGCGCAAGCCCTGAGGGAAGCCGCTCCCGCGCAGGCCCCGAGGAAGCCGCTCCCGCTTCCGTCCTGACCGGAAGGCGGCCGGGTGGGCGGGCCGTTCGTTCCGACGGCGGGACGCCCGTCGTCCGGAGGCGGTCGATCCCGCCTCGGACGACGGGCGCGGACACCCCGTCGACCCCCGTCAGACCCCGTCAGACAGGGACCGGGACCTGCTTCTGATCCTTGTCGCCGTCCTTGCCATCGCCGTCATGGCCGTCACCGCCGCCGCCGTCACCACCGCCGTCCTTGCCGCCGCGCGGGCCCGGCAGGATCCGGGCCAGCCAGTGCGAGCGTCCGGCGGCGAGGGGAGCGAGGACGGCGAGCAGCAGCACATAGCCGGCGATGAACGGCGAGAGCCGCTTGTCCAGTCCGGCCGCCGCCGCCATCGTGGCCAGGATGAGCGCGAACTCGCCCCGGGCCACCAGGGTGGTGGCGATGTTGGCCGTGGCCTGGGTGCCGAAGTCGTAGATGCGGGAGGCCGCGAGACCGGCGGCCACGTTCATGGCGAGCGTCAGGACGACGGCCGCCACCACCGGCCAGAAGACGCTGGGCAGGTCGCCCGGGTCGATGGAGAGGCCGAAGGCGAAGAAGAAGATCGCGCCGAAGGCGTCCCGCAGCGGGTGGACCAGCTTGAGGATGCGCTCGCCGGAGGCCGTCGAGCCGAGCATCAGACCGACCATGAAGGCACCGATCGCGTCGGCCACGCCGAACATCTCGGAGACCCCGGCGATGAAGACCGCGGCACCGAGGAACGAGATGACCAGCAGCTCGTCGTCCCGGGTGTTCATCAGCTTGCCGATGACCTTCGTCCCGAACCGGGCGGCCAGGGCGAGCAGCAGCAGGAAGCCGAAGGCCTTGCCGCCGTCGACCAGCATGGCCGAGAGGCTGTCCGCGCCGGAGAGGATCGGCTGGAGAGCGGCGAGGTAGAGGGCGAGGAAGACGTCCTCGACGACGATGATGCCGAGGATCGGCCGGGTCTCCGGGTTACCGATGCGCTTCAGGTCGACCAGGATCTTGGTGACGATGGCGGACGAGGATATGCCGAGCACACCGGCGAGGACCAGCGCCTCCGACGTACCCCAGCCGAGCGCGAAACCGAAGGCCAGACCGGCGCCCACGTTCAGGACCAGATAGGTCCCGCCCGCGATGGCCATCTTCCGGCCGCCCGTCTTCAGGTCGTCCAGGTGGAATTCGAGCCCCAGGTAGAAGAGCAGGAGGACGAGCCCGAGGGCGGAGAGCATCTCCAGGTCGTGCGGGTTGGAGAGCAGCGTGTAGCCGGGGGTGTGGGGGCCCAGGAGGATGCCGGCCAGGATGAACAGGGGGATCGTCGGCAGCCCGATGCGGCCGCCGAGGCGGGCGAGGACGGCAGCGGCCAGGAAGGCGCCGCCCATGGCGAGGAGGGTGTCTGCGTGTCCGATGAGCCTGTTCCTTCGAGGTAGGTCAAGAGGGCGGGGTGGGTCAAGAGGACGTCAAGGGGGCGTCAATAAATCATCAGTAATTAGTTTACCGAACGATTGACGCTGCAACTATGGAGACGTCGAATCGTCGGCTTTTGTCTGCTTTGCCCCCAGGAGTCCCGACGGCTCGCACCGCCCCGTGAACCGAAAGGATTCGGCCAACCCGGAAACGCGACGATCCCCCGCGGCGGGCGCCGCGGGGGATCGGGTGGGGGGAGGGTGCGGGGGAGGGTTCAGTGCTTCGCGAGGACCTTCCGGTTCTCCGGGTCCTGCGGACTCCTCCGGTCCTGGGGGTTCTTCGGGTCCTTCCGGAAGGCCCAGCGCATATCCGGTTCGGTGGCGAACTTCAGCGCCCGGCGCACGGGCGGCGTGCACATGAGGGTGACGGCCACCGCGGCGGCGATCGAGACGACGACCAGGCCGATGGGGTTCGAGAGCCAGGGGTACTCGTCGAACAGGCCCGCGTACCGGGCGCCCTTGATCAGGAAGCCGTGGAGCAGGTAACCGCAGATGGTCCCGGCGCCCAGCACGGTGAACCAGGTCCTCCGGCCCGGCACCAGGGCCAGGAAGCCGATGGTCAGCACCAGGCCGCAGCCGAACAGGATCAGGGTGATGACCGGGCCGGACCACCACGGCACGTTCAGTTCCTGGGCGCTGTTGGCGCGGTAGAGCCAGCTGAGCCAGACGTGCGGGGCGATCCAGTAGGCGAGGACCAGCGTGCCCGCGAAGAGCGGCAGGGCGAGCAGCCGCACCTCGCGGCGCCGCACCAGCTGGAAGTGCTCGGGCTTCAGCAGCAGGCCGAGGACGAAGAACGGCAGGAACTGGAAGACGCGTTGGAGGTCCAGGTCGTCGCCGATCGTGGGGGAGACCGTGGCCAGCATGGCGATGGCGAGCGCCACCAGCAGCGGGTGGCGCAGGGTGAGCCAGATCGGCGTGGTGATCCGCCAGATGAACAGGGCGGCCAGGAACCAGGTCAGGTACCACGGGTCCGTCAGGCTGATCTCCGCGTCCGTCTGCCCTCCCGCGTAGCGCCGGAAGACCGTGTAGGCCGTCTCGAACAGGATGTACGGCACCACGACACCGGTGAGCAGCCGCTTCACCTTCGGCGCGGACATGTCGAACGTACGCGAGAAGTAGCCGGAGATGAGGATGAAGGCCGGCATGTGGAACGCGTAAACGATCATGTACAGCGCCCGGGTGGCCCGGCTGCCGTCCATCACCGGTTCCCAGGCGTGCGCCACCGCGACCAGCACGATGGCCAGGTACTTCACGTTGTCGAAGTAGGGGTCACGCTTCCCCGCCGCCGCGGATGCGGGCGCGGAGGCCGGAGCGGTGGCCTTCGGCGTCTGCTCGCGTCTGGGTTCCGACTCCGGGGTCGCCGGGGGGAGCGGAGCCCTTGTGAATACGCTCGGAGCTTGGAACATCTAAGGCACCTTAGACCTGTCGATTGCTTCGCGTAAAACCGCGACGGGATATCGCGTGTTCCCCTCCATTCACATGCGAAACCGTCGAGAAGTGACCGTTATGGCATACTTGATCCGCCTTAAACAGGGCATATCGGTCCAGGAGTTGGGCGTGTGAAATATCTCCCGCGCGACGCCGCGAATTACCTGTGAACGACCTGTGAGGGAAAGGGGCCGGAATCCGCCGCCGAAGCCCGGTGGCGTTCCGTGAATATGTGCCCAAAGGATTGCGCGCCGCGAGCCCCGCCCCACCCTGCGTAGAGCCCCCGCGAGCTGGGCAGGATGGCGGGATCCGGTCAGTGTGATCCGTCACCCGGCAGTGGACAGCGGGGAGTTGGTGGCACGATGGACGCGACGGGGCGTGCGGTGGTGTGCGTTTCCGGGCCGGCAAGGCGGACCGACCGAGGGTGTGATCAGACGTGGCTATTTCCCTGTCTATGGTGCTGCTGTTCGCGGTCATCCTGGTGGTGATGATCCGTGGCGGCTCCATCAAGCCCGGCCCCGCGATCGTCGCCGCCCTCTTCGGCTTCTTCCTGGCGTCGACCGGCATGGCCCCGTCGATCAACAGGTTCATGAACTCGATAGCGGACACGATCAACCAGATCAGCTTCTGACGCCGGGTCGGCGTCTTCCGGTCGCAGGGGTGGGCCGCGTCCGCCACGCGCCCCACCGCGCGCACCCGCGCCCGTATCCACCCGTGCACGCAAGAGGGCCCGGTCCGACAGAAGTCGGACCGGGCCCTCTTGTTGTGTGGAGCGGGCGACGGGAATCGAACCCGCGTAGCTAGTTTGGAAGACTAGGGCTCTACCATTGAGCTACGCCCGCGAGCGCCGCACGGCAGGTCCACCGGACCGCGGCACGAAGAGCATCGTAGCGGGTCGGCGGCGGTGTCCGCACACCCGTTGACCCCGGCCCCGGACCGTCGCCGCCCGGCCCCTCCGTAAAGCGGCCGACGCACGGCTCCGGCCCATGTACCCTACGTGTCGCACCGACGGGGTGTGGCGCAGCTTGGTAGCGCGTCCGCTTTGGGAGCGGAAGGTCGTCGGTTCGAATCCGGCCACCCCGACCACCGGCAAGATCGCATTGGGGGAGTCCTCCTCCTTGCCGTTACTATGCAGAATGCGTGCCCGTGTGTCTGATGTACCGGGCTCGGTCCGCGAAGCCGCCGATCGGCGGCCCAGCAGAACCCCAAGAAGTCAGCCACCAAGGAGACCGAACCGTGAAGAGCGCCGTGGAGACCCTGAACCCGACCCGGGTTCGGCTCAGCATCGAGGTGCCCTTCGAGGAGCTCAAGGACAGCCTCGACGCGGCGTACAAGAAGATCAACCAGCAGGTCACGGTGAAGGGCTTCCGCAAGGGCAAGATCCCCGCCCGGGTCATCGACCAGCGGTTCGGCCGCGGTGCTGTGCTGGAGGAGGCCGTCAACGACGCGCTTCCGAAGTTCTACACCGAGGCGGTCAACGAGGGTGAGCTGAACGTCCTCGGCCAGCCCGAGGTCGACATCACCGAGCTGAAGGACGGCGAGCTGCTGGCCTTCACCGCCGAGGTGGACGTGCGCCCCGAGATCGAGATCCCGGACTACTCCGGCATCGAGGTCACCGTCGACGCCCTCGAGGTCACCGACGAAGAGGTCGAGAAGGCCGTGGAGCAGCTGCGCGAGCGCTTCGCCTCCACCAACCCGGTCGAGCGCGCCGCCGCCGAGGGCGACGTCGTCACGATCGACCTCGAGGCCAAGGTCGACGGCGAGGTCCTGGAGGACGGGGTGGCCGCCGGTGTCTCGTACACCATCGGTTCCGGCGAGCTGCTCGACGGCATCGACGAGGCCGTGACCGGTCTGGAGGCCGGTGGCGAGGCCACCTTCACCTCGCAGCTGAAGGGCGGCTCCGCCGAGGGCAAGGACGCCGAGGTCACCGTCAAGGTCACCGCCGTCGCTGCCCGTGAGCTTCCCGAGCTGGACGACGACTTCGCCCAGATGGCCAGCGAGTTCGACACGCTGGAGGAGCTGAAGGCCGACAGCCGCAAGCGCCTGGAGACCACCAAGCAGTACGACCAGGCCACCCAGGCCCAGGAGCGCGTCCTGGAGGAGCTGCTGAAGCTCGCCGAGGTCCCGATCCCGGAGAAGCTGCTCGCGGACGAGGTCCAGACCCGCAAGCACAACCTGGAGCACCACCAGCTCGGCCAGATGGGTCTCGACCTGGAGAAGTACCTCGAGATCCAGGGCAAGACCCTGGAGGAGTTCGAGAACGAGACCTCCGAGCAGGCCGTCAAGGGCATCAAGACCCAGTTCATCCTGGACGAGCTGGTCAACAAGGAGAAGCTGAACGTCAACCAGGAGGAGCTCACCGAGCACCTCATGCGGCGTGCCGCCTCCTCCGGCATGAGCCCGGACCAGTTCGCCCAGGCCGTCGTCGAGGGCGGCCAGGTGCCGATGCTCGTCGGCGAGGTCGCCCGCGGCAAGGCGCTCGCCGTGGTCGTCGAGGCCGCCAAGGTCGTCGACACCAACGGTGAGATCGTCAACCTGGAGGACGACGAGGACGAGGCCGCCGAGACGGCCGAGGCCGCCACCGAGGCCAAGGCCGACGACGCCAAGGCCGAGGAGAAGAACGAGGCCTGAGCCTCGCGCTGATCCACGCCGGTCGCACCCCGATCGGCAGCGGCGGGCCCCGACGCACCACGCGTCCGGGGCCCGTCGCCGTATCCCCCCGAACCGCCGTACGGCCCCGGAACCCCTGTGCCCCCGGCGGACCTTGCGCTCCCAGCGAACAGTTGCGGAACCGGGATGGCGTTGTCCCACCTGCGCGTTAGGGTCCATGAAGAGGAAGGGTGGGGGAGTGACTCACCCACCCGGTACGAAGAAGCTGAGACGGCCGGAGCCGTCAGAGACGAGCAGGTGGATACGTGACGAATCTGATGCCCTACGCCGCCGGTGAGCCGTCCCTCGGTGGAGGCCTCGGTGACCAGGTCTACAGCCGACTGCTCGGCGAGCGCATCATCTTCCTCGGCCAGCAGGTCGACGATGACATCGCCAACAAGATCACCGCACAGCTCCTGCTCCTTGCCGCCGACCCGGACAAGGACATCTACCTCTACATCAACAGCCCCGGTGGCTCCGTGACGGCCGGCATGGCCGTCTACGACACCATGCAGTACATCCCGAACGACGTGGTCACCATCGGCATGGGCATGGCGGCCTCCATGGGCCAGTTCCTGCTCACCGGCGGCGCCGCGGGCAAGCGCTTCGCGCTCCCGAACACCGACATCCTCATGCACCAGGGTTCGGCCGGTATCGGCGGCACGGCCTCGGACATCAAGATCCAGGCCCAGTACCTGCTCCGCACCAAGACGCGCATGGCCGAGATCACCGCCCACCACTCCGGCCAGACTGTCGAGACGATCATCCGCGACGGCGACCGCGACCGCTGGTACACGGCGGAGGAGGCCAAGGACTACGGCCTCATCGACGAGATCATCACGGTCGCGTCGGGCATCCCGGGCGGCGGCGGCACGGGTGCCTGATCCGGTCCTCACCGGACCGTCGGCACCACACCCGCACCCCCTTCTCGTACGCCGAGACCTCCAGCCCCAGAACGCCACCAGGATGGTGAACACCCACATGAACAACTTCTCCGGCGCCTCCGCGAGCGGCCTCTACACCGGCCCGCAGGTGGACAACCGTTACGTCGTCCCGCGCTTCGTGGAGCGCACCTCGCAGGGCGTGCGCGAGTACGACCCGTACGCGAAGCTCTTCGAGGAGCGCGTGATCTTCCTCGGCGTCCAGATCGACGACGCCTCGGCCAACGACGTCATGGCGCAGCTGCTCTGCCTGGAGTCGATGGACCCGGACCGCGACATCTCGATCTACATCAACAGCCCCGGCGGCTCGTTCACCGCGCTCACCGCGATCTACGACACGATGCAGTTCGTGAAGCCGGACATCCAGACGGTCTGCATGGGCCAGGCCGCCTCCGCCGCCGCCATCCTGCTGGCCGCCGGCACCCCGGGCAAGCGCATGGCGCTCCCGCACGCCCGTGTTCTGATCCACCAGCCGTCCTCGCAGACGGGCCGCGAGCAGCTCTCCGACCTGGAGATCGCGGCCAACGAGATCCTCCGTATGCGGACGCAGCTGGAGGAGATGCTGGCCCGGCACTCGACCACCCCGCTGGAGAAGATCCGCGAGGACATCGAGCGCGACAAGATCCTGACGGCCGAGGACGCCCTGGCGTACGGGCTCGTCGACCAGATCGTGTCCACCCGCAAGACCACCGCGGGCGCATCGCTCTGACGTCGGTCTTTCCCCTTGGCACATTCCGTTCGCACGGTCTCGACGGTGTGAACCGTGCCAAGGGGGGCCCGAACGGGGGCCCAGGCAAGGTACCGTCGGATAGAGGCACCAGGAGCCGCTGAACCAGGCGGCGTCCCAGGCGAAGGGGAAGCACCTCGTGGCACGCATCGGTGATGGCGGCGACCTGCTCAAGTGCTCGTTCTGCGGCAAGAGCCAGAAGCAGGTGAAGAAGCTCATCGCGGGACCCGGTGTGTACATCTGCGACGAGTGCATCGATCTCTGCAACGAGATCATCGAGGAGGAGCTCGCGGAGACGAGCGAGGTCCGCTGGGAAGAGCTTCCCAAGCCCCGCGAGATCTACGAGTTCCTGGAGGGGTACGTCGTCGGGCAGGAGCCCGCGAAGAAGGCCCTCTCCGTCGCGGTGTACAACCACTACAAGCGGGTCCAGGCCGGGGAGAACGGCGGCGGTGCCGGTCGTGAGGACGCGATCGAGCTGGCCAAGTCGAACATCCTGCTGCTGGGCCCCACGGGCTCCGGCAAGACGCTGCTGGCGCAGACGCTGGCCCGCATGCTCAACGTCCCGTTCGCCATCGCGGACGCCACCGCGCTGACGGAGGCCGGCTATGTCGGCGAGGACGTCGAGAACATCCTGCTCAAGCTGATCCAGGCGGCCGACTACGACGTCAAGAAGGCCGAGACCGGGATCATCTACATCGACGAGATCGACAAGGTCGCCCGGAAGAGCGAGAACCCGTCGATCACCCGCGATGTCTCCGGCGAGGGCGTCCAGCAGGCCCTGCTGAAGATCCTGGAGGGCACCACCGCCTCCGTGCCGCCGCAGGGCGGACGGAAACACCCGCACCAGGAGTTCATCCAGATCGACACGACGAACGTGCTGTTCATCGTGGGCGGCGCCTTCTCCGGACTGGAGAAGATCATCGAGTCCCGGGCCGGCGCCAAGGGCATCGGGTTCGGCGCCACAATCCGCTCCAAGCGGGAGATCCAGGCGAGCGACCAGTTCCAGGAGGTCATGCCGGAGGACCTGGTGAAGTTCGGGATGATCCCCGAGTTCATCGGCCGTCTCCCCGTGCTGACCTCGGTCCACAACCTGGACCGCGAGGCGCTGCTCCAGATCCTCATCGAGCCGCGCAACGCCCTGGTCAAGCAGTACCAGCGCCTCTTCGAACTCGACGGCGTGGAGCTGGAGTTCGAGCGCGAGGCCCTGGAGGCCATCGCCGACCAGGCGATCCTGCGCCAGACCGGCGCGCGCGGCCTGCGCGCCATCATGGAGGAAGTCCTCCAGTCCGTGATGTACGAGGTCCCGTCCCGCAAGGACGTCGCCCGTGTCGTCATCACCCCGGACGTCGTCCGCGACCACGTCAACCCGACGCTGGTCCCGCGCGAGCCGCGCACGATCGGCAAGAACGACGGCGGCCGCCACGAGAAGTCCGCGTAGCGGCACGGCAGTCACGTACGCCGAAGGGGCGCCCGACCGGTCAACCGGCGGGCGCCCCTTCGGGGTTGTGCGCGAACGCGGTGCGTCAGATCTTGGTGCGCGAGGTGTTGTAGAGCTTGGCGGCCAAGGCGGCCGTCTCGTCCTGGGTCATCGGCTTGTTCGTGATCGCTCCACCGATGTCGAAGCCGATCACCACGCCCACGGTGCTGTAGTCGGCCCAGATGCAGACCGGCATGGTCATCTCCTTGGGCCCCTTCTGCGGGGTGCCGTCGGCCTTGTCATTGATGACCTTGACGTCCTGGCACTTCATCAGCGCGCCCTCGAAACCGGCCGGATCGACAGCCTTCGGGCTGCCCACCAGTGAGCCCTTGGTGTCCTCGCTCGCCGCCGCCTCCTTCTCGGCGTTCTTGAAGGAACCGTCGATGACCTTCTCGGGGTCCTCGACCTCACCCCAGACGCCCTGGAGCATCAGCATCTTGGCGAGGAGCGGGTTGGTCTTCAGGTCACCGCTCACATACTGGGCGCTGACCTCGTGCGGGTTCTTGACCCCCAGGGCCTCGGCCTCGGCCTTGTCCTTGCCGCTCATCGCGGACTCGGGCTTCGTCTTGGACGGGTCCTGCTTGTAGTCGTCCACCGCCGCCGCGGGCGTCAGCTTGTAGCCGCGCGTGGCGTCGGCCACGTCGCTGTTGCCGGTGCCGCCCGCGAAGTACCAGACGCCCGCCCCGATGACCGCCAGCGCCAGCACGGAGGCGCCCACGATCAGCCCGGTCTTCTTCTTCGGCTGCTGCGGCGGGTACGGGGGCTGCCCCCCGTACCCTGGCTGGCCGCCGTACGGGGGAGTGGGCGGCTGCTGCCCGTACGGTCCCGGCTGCTGGGGCTGCGGGTAGCCGTAGCCGGGCTGGCCCTGCGGCGGGGTGCCGTAGGCGGGCTGGCCGTACGGGCCCGGCTGCTGCGGCGGGACACCCGGAGGGGCCTGCTGGGGGTAGCCGTAGCCGGGCTGGCCCTGCGGCGGGCCCTGTGGCGGCGGGCCGCCGTACGGCCCGGGCTGCTGTCCGTACGGTCCGGGCTGGCCCTGGGGCGGCTGCCCGCCGTACGGGCCCGGCTGGTTGTAGCTCATTGCGGTGTCCCCTCCGAAACTCTTATGCGTTGCGAACATCCTGACGGAAGCCGCCCTGACACGGGGGATCGGCCCCGACACCGTTACTGAACCAATCCGTTTCAGTGCAGTCCTGTGACGGCCCTAAACTGTCCCCGTGACCGAGAACTCATCGCAGCAGCCAGCCAGCAACCCCGAACTGCCGACCACGTACGCGCCGGCCGATGTAGAGGGGAAGCTGTACGAGCGCTGGGTAGAGCGTGGTTACTTCGAAGCCGACGAGCACAGCGACAAGCCGCCCTACAGCATCGTCATCCCGCCGCCGAACGTCACCGGCTCCCTCCACCTGGGCCACGCCTTCGAGCACACCCTGATCGACGCCCTCGTCCGCCGGAAGCGGATGCAGGGGTTCGAGGCGCTGTACCAGCCGGGCATGGACCACGCCGGCATCGCCACCCAGAACGTCGTCGAGCGCGAGCTGGCCAAGGAGGGCAAGTCCCGCCACGACCTGGGCCGCGAGGCCTTCGTCGAGCGCGTCTGGCAGTGGAAGAACGAGTCCGGCGGCCAGATCTCCGGCCAGATGCGCCGCCTCGGCGAGGGCGTCGCCTGGTCCCGTGAGCGCTTCACCATGGACGAGGGCCTCTCCAAGGCCGTCCAGACCGTCTTCAAGCAGATGTTCGACGACGGGCTGATCTACCGCGCCGAGCGCATCATCAACTGGTGCCCGCGCTGTCTCACCGCGATCTCCGACATCGAGGTCGAGTACCAGGAGGACGACGGCGAGCTGGTCTCGATGACGTACGGCGACGGGGAGGAGACCATCGTCGTCGCCACCACCCGCGCCGAGACGATGCTCGGGGACACCGCCGTCGCCGTCCACCCCGACGACGAGCGCTACCAGCACCTCGTCGGCAAGCAGATCAAGCTGCCGCTGACCGACCGCACCATCCCCGTCGTCGCGGACCACCACGTCGACCCCGCGTTCGGCACCGGCGCGGTCAAGGTGACCCCCGCCCACGACCCGAACGACTTCGAGATCGGCACCCGTCACGACCTGCCGTTCATCTCCGTCCTGGACGAGCGCGCGGTCATCACCGCCCCCGGCCCCTTCGAGGGCCTGGACCGGCTGGAGGCCCGCTCCGCCATCGTCGCCGCCCTGCGCGCCGAGGGCCGGATCGTCGCGGAGAAGCGGCCGTACGTCCACTCCGTCGGCCACTGCTCGCGCTGCAAGACCACCATCGAGCCGCGGCTCTCGCTCCAGTGGTGGGTCAAGGTCGCCCCGCTCGCGGAGGCCGCCGGTGACGCGGTCCGCGACGGCAAGGTCAAGATCCACCCGCAGGAGATGGAGAAGCGGTACTTCGACTGGGTCGACAACCTCCACGACTGGTGCATCTCGCGCCAGCTCTGGTGGGGCCACCGCATCCCCGTCTGGTACGGCCCGAACGGCGAGGTCGTCTGCGTCGGACCCGACGACGAGGCGCCCACCGGCGAGGGCTGGACCCAGGACAGCGACGTCCTGGACACCTGGTTCTCCTCGGGCCTGTGGCCCTTCTCCACCCTCGGCTGGCCCGAACGGACCGACAGCCTCGCGAAGTTCTATCCGAACTCCGTCCTGGTCACCGGCTACGACATCCTCTTCTTCTGGGTCGCCCGGATGATGATGTTCGGCCTGTACGTCAACGACGGCACCCCGCCCTTCGGGACCATCGTCCTGCACGGCATGGTCCGCGACGAGCACGGCAAGAAGATGTCGAAGTCCTTCGGCAACGTGGTCAACCCGCTGGACTGGATGGACAAGTACGGCTCCGACGCCCTGCGCTTCACCCTCGCGCGCGGCGCCAACCCCGGCACCGACGTGCCGATCGGGGAGGAGTGGGTCCAGGGCTCGGCGAAGTTCTCCAACAAGATCTGGAACGCCACCCGCTTCGCCCTGATGAACGGCGCCACGATCGAGGGCGACCTGCCCCCGGTCGAGGAGATGTCGGTCACCGACCGCTGGATCCTCTCCCGGCTCAACAAGACGGTCGCGGACGTCGACGCCTTCTACGACGACTTCCAGTTCGCGAAGATCAGCGAGTCGCTGCGCCACTTCGCCTGGGACGAGGTCTTCGACTGGTACGTCGAGCTGTCCAAGACCACGTTCTTCGCGGGCGGCCGCCCGGCCGAGGTCTCGGGCCGGGTCCTCGGTGAGGTCCTGGACGTCATGCTGCGGCTGCTGCACCCGATCGTCCCGTTCGTCACGGAGGCGCTGTGGACCGCGCTCACCGGGCGCGAGTCGATCGTCATCGCCGAGTGGCCGGGCGACTCCGGCTTCCGCGACGACGCGGCGGAGAAGGAGATCGAGCTGGTCCAGCAGGTCGTCACGGAGGTCCGCCGCTTCCGCAACGACCAGGGCCTCCAGCCCGGCCAGAAGGTCCCGGCCGAGCTGACCCTGACCGGCACGGCGCTCGCCCCGCACGAGGCGGCCATCCGCCAGCTCCTGCGGCTCCAGCCCGCCGGGGACGGCTTCCACGCCACCGCCTCCCTCCCCGTCGCCGGGGCCACCGTCGCGCTGGACCTCTCCGGCACGATCGACGTCCCGGCCGAGCGCAAGCGCCTCACCAAGGACCTGGAGGCCGCGCGCAAGGAGAAGGCCCAGGCGGAGGGGAAGCTCGGCAACGAGGCCTTCCTCGCCAAGGCGCCGGACAACGTGGTCGACAAGATCCGCGGCCGGCTCACTAAGGCCGAGGCGGACATCGAGCGGATCTCCGCCCAGCTGGCGGCCCTCCCGCAGAGCTGACGTGCTGACCGGCGAAGCCCCCGCACCCCCGGCAGCCCGGGGATGCGGGGGCTTCCCCGTACCGCCGGTCCGCCCGGTGCCGGGCGCTGCGCGCGATGCCGGCGGCCATCCGTAGACTGGCCCCGTGAGTGAGCCCCGCCCTTCAGACCGGCACGACGCGTCCGAGCCCGACGACACCTTCGAGGAGATCGTCGGCGAAGAGACCCAGCGCGACCCCGACCTGGCGGTGATCGAGGCCGGGAGCCGCACCCTGCGCACCTACGGGGGCACCCCCCAGGCCGACGCCGTCCCCGCCCGGCCCGCCGACCCCGAGACCGACCAGGCGCTCCGCGCGGTGGAGCAGGAGCTGGCCGGACGCTGGGGCGAGACCAAGCTGGAGCCCTCCGTCACCCGCATCGCGGCGCTGATGGACGTCCTCGGTGAGCCGCAGCGCGCCTACCCGTCGATCCACATCACCGGCACCAACGGCAAGACCTCCACGGCCCGCATGATCGAGGCCCTGCTCAACGCCTTCGAGCTGCGCACCGGCCGGTACACCTCGCCGCACGTCCAGTCGATCACCGAGCGGATCAGCCTCGACGGCGCCCCGATCCCGCCCGAGCGCTTCATCGAGACGTACGGGGACGTCAAGCCGTACGTCGAGATGGTCGACGCCCAGCAGCCCTACCGCCTCTCCTTCTTCGAGGTGCTCACCGGCATGGCGTACGCGGCCTTCGCCGACGCGCCCGTCGACGTGGCGGTCGTCGAGGTCGGCATGGGCGGCACCTGGGACGCCACCAACGTCATCGACTCCACCGTCGCCGTCGTCACCCCGATCTCCCTGGACCACACCGACCGGCTCGGCACGACGCCCGCCGAGATCGCGGGGGAGAAGTCCGGGATCATCAAGGAGGGCGCGACCGTCATCCTGGCCCAGCAGCCGGTGGACGCCGCCCAGGTGATGCTGAAGAAGGCCGTCGAGGTGGACGCCACCGTGGCCCGCGAGGGCATGGAGTTCGGCGTCACCTCCCGCGAGGTCGCGGTCGGCGGACAGCTCGTCACCCTGCGCGGACTCGGTGGAGAGTACGAGGAGATCTTCCTCCCGCTGTACGGGGCCCACCAGGCGCACAACGCGGCCGTCGCGCTCGCCGCCGTCGAGGCGTTCTTCGGCATCGGCGCCGAGCAGGCCCGCTCCCTGGACATCGACGCCATCCGCAAGGCGTTCGCCTCGGTGGTCTCGCCCGGCCGTCTGGAGGTCGTGCGCTCCAGCCCGACCGTCGTCCTGGACGCCGCGCACAACCCGGCGGGCGCCAGAGCCGCGGCGGACGGCATCTCCGAGGCCTTCAGCTTCTCCCGGCTGATCGGCGTGGTCGGCACCAGCGGCGACAAGGACGTGCGCGGGCTCCTGGAGGCCTTCGAGCCGATCTTCGCCGAGATCGTCGTCACGCAGAACTCCACCGACCGCGCGCTGGACGCGGACGAGCTGGCCGCCGTCGCCGTCGAGGTCTTCGGCGACGACCGGGTCCAGGTCGAGCCGCGTCTGGACGACGCGCTGGAGGCGGCGATCACGCTGGCCGAGGAGGAGGACGAGTACGCGGGCGCCGGAGTGCTGGTGACCGGATCGGTGATCACGGTCGGCGAGGCCCGGCTGCTGCTGGGAAGGGGCTGAGAAGAAGGATGCGTACGCTCTGCGCCTCGACGCTGATCGGTGAGTTCTTCGTGATCGGCTTCGCCGGTCTCGTCGCGATGAAGCTGGACGACGTCTCCATGGCCGCCGTCTGGACGGTCTGCGGCATCGGCATGGTGCTCTCCCTGCTGCTCTGCGGGATGATCACCCGCCCCGGCGGTGTCCAGCTCGGCTGGGCGCTCCAGGTGGCGCTGGTCCTCAGCGGCTTCGTGGTCCCGATGATGTTCATCCTCGGGCTGGTCTTCGGCGGTCTGTGGTGGGCCTCGGTGCACTACGGCCGCCGGATGGACGAGGACAAGGCCCGCTGGGCCGCCGAGCGCGAGGCCGGAGAGGCCGCCGCCTGACGCACCCCCGGCACGCTCGACGGTGACCGGGGCGGGGAGCCCGCTCCGGCACCGCACGGCCGTCGGCGCCCGGGCCGGAGGGATCCCGCTCCGCGCCCCGTACGGTCACCGGCACCCGCGCGGGGCGGTCCCGCCCCGGCCCCGTACGGCCTCCGGAGCCCGGGGCCGGGGGTGACTCTCGGTGAACCCGGGCGCCGAGCCGTTTCCGCACCCCTGTAATCTCGCCCTCACCGCACCCGTATGCCTGCAAGGAGCCGCACATGACTCAGCGCACCCTCGTCCTGCTCAAGCCCGACGCGGTCCGCCGCGGCCTGATCGGCGAGATCGTCGGCCGGATCGAGCGCAAGGCGGAGTGGCGGATCACCGCGCTGGAGCTGCGCACCCTGGACCACGACACGCTGGAGCAGCACTACGGTGAGCACAAGGGCCGCCCGTTCTACGAGCCGCTCATGGAGTTCATGGCCTCCGGCCCCGTCGTCGCCCTGGTGGCCGAAGGCGAGCGGGTGATCGAGGGCGTCCGTGCCCTGGCCGGCCCCACCGACCCGATCGCCGCCGCGCCCGGGTCGATCCGCGGTGACTTCGGCACGATCACCCGGGAGAACCTCATCCACGCCTCGGACTCGCAGGAGTCCGCAGAGCGAGAACTGAAGCTCTTCTTTCCGGGACTTTCCTGACCCGATCGGCCAAACAGCGCTGCTTGCCCGGGGCGACCGAAGTAATTCGGTCGCCCTTCGGCATAGGGTTCCCTCTCGCGGGAACGCATCCCTCCGACGTAACGTCACCATGGGTAGAACGGCCACCCGTTCCGCTCACATGGCGAAGGACCCTCGCGCTGTGTCCGTGCATACGGCACTACGATGGAAGCTTCCACGCCCGCAGCGCCAACCTCGCCTACCAGAACAAGCCATCTTCGCTTCCTGGGAAGGCCCGACGCATCCTCATGGGGAACAAGGGGAACTCAATGTCGTTCATCGGCCGTGACATGGCTATCGACCTCGGGACTGCCAACACGCTGGTGTACGTCAGGGGGCGCGGCATCGTCCTGAACGAGCCGTCCGTCGTGGCCATCAACACCAACACCGGCGGAATTCTGGCGGTCGGCTCCGAGGCCAAGAAGATGATCGGGCGGACGCCGGGCAACATCGTTGCCGTGCGGCCGCTGAAGGACGGCGTGATCGCCGACTTCGAGATCACGGAGCGCATGCTCCGCTACTTCATCCTCAAGATCCACAAGCGCCGCTACCTGGCCCGCCCCCGGGTCGTCGTCTGCGTTCCCTCCGGCATCACCGGGGTCGAGCGCCGCGCCGTCATCGAGGCGTCCACGCAGGCCGGCGCGCGTCAGGTGCACATCATCGAGGAGCCCATGGCCGCCGCCATCGGCTCCGGCCTGCCGGTCCACGAGGCCACCGGCAACATGGTCGTGGACATCGGCGGCGGCACCACCGAGGTCGCGGTGATCTCGCTTGGCGGAATCGTCACTGCCCAGTCCATCCGGACCGCCGGTGACGAGCTGGACAACGCGATCATCCAGCACATCAAGAAGGAGTACTCGCTCCTCCTCGGTGAGCGGACCGCCGAACAGATCAAGATCACGATCGGCTCCGCGTACGACCTGGACAAGGACGAGCACACCGAGATCCGCGGCCGCGACCTGGTCTCCGGACTGCCCAAGACGGTCGTCATCTCGGCCGCCGAGGTCCGCAAGGCCATCGAGGAGCCGGTCAACGCGATCGTCGACGCCGTGAAGACGACGCTCGACAAGTGCCCGCCCGAGCTGTCCGGCGACATCATGGACCGCGGCATCGTCCTCACCGGCGGCGGCGCGATGCTGCGCGGCCTCGACGAGCGGCTCCGCCGCGAGACGGGCATGCCGATCCACATCGCCGAGGACCCGCTCGACTCCGTCGCGCTCGGCTCCGGCAAGTGCGTCGAGGAGTTCGAGGCGCTCCAGCAGGTGCTGGACGCCCAGCCCCGCCGCTGAGGCGCGGGCAGCGGAATGTCACCCGATCCGGCGCGCGGACGCTGCGGCTCCGCCCGCCGGATCGTTGATATAGATCGTTGATGCACACGTACTGACTGCCATCACGACAGCCACGTACACCCAGAGACGAACACTCAGGCACGAACATTCCGACGAGGAAGGCACGGCCGCCGCACGTGAGGGACACACGAGAGAGCCGGCTGCTCCTGGTGCTGCTGATCGCCATCGCATTCGCCCTGATCACGGTGGATATCCGAGGCGGCGAAGGCTCACCGGTCGACGGCGCGCGGCATGCCGCGGCCACGGTCTTCGGGCCGGTGGAGAACGGCGTCGCGGCAGCGGTCGACCCGGTGGGCAACGCCATAGGAGCGGTCCGCGACTCCGGGAAACGGCACGACCGGATCTCCGCCCTGGAGCAGGAGAACGCCGCGCTGAAGGCGAAGCTCGGCAGCGACGACCGCACCGACAGCCGCGTCCGCCAGCTCGACACGATGCTGAAGACCGCGGGCGCCGGGCAGTACGGCATCAAGGGCGCCGAGGTCATCGCCATAGGAGCGGCCCAGGGCTTCTCCTGGACGATCACCATCGACGCCGGCTCCGACGACGGCATCCGCCGGGACATGACCGTCCTCAACGGCGAGGGCCTGGTCGGCCGGGTCACCACCGTCGGCCCCAGCACCTCCACGGTGCTGCTGGCCAACGACCCGGCCTTCACCGTCGGCACCCGGATGGAGAAGACCGACGAACTCGGCTTCGCCACCGGCCAGGGCTCCCGCCCGCTCTCGGTCCAGTTCCTCAACGGCAAGGCCAAGGTGAAGGCGGGCGACCGGCTCGTCACCTTCGGCTCCAGCAAGGACAAGCCCTTCGTGCCCGGCGTCCCGGTCGGCGAGGTCGTCCGCGTCGACCCCGCGGGCGGCGCGCTCACCCGGACCGTCCATGTGAAGCCGTACGTCGGGTTCACCAAGCTCGACATCGTCGGCGTCGTCGTCCAGGCCCCGCGCTCGGATCCCCGCGACACGGTCCTGCCGAAGCAGCCCGCCAAGACCAAGCCCAAGCCGACCCCCACGGTCACCGTCACCGTCCAGCCCAACGGCGACCTCGTCGACGGCTCCGGCAAGGTCGTCGGCAACATCAACGACCAGCCGGGCGACGGCCAGGCGGCCGGGGACCGGCAAGGCAACGCCCGACCCGACAACGCGACAGACGACCAGGAGCAGAGCTGATCCCCATGCGCCTCAACCGGACTCTGCTCTCCACCGCCCTGGTCGTCGTCGCCCTCGTCGTCCAGGTCTCCGTCCTCGCCCGCCTCCAGCTCCCCGGCGCCGTGCCCGACCTGCTGCTCCTCACCGTCCTCGGACTCGCCTTCGTGTACGGACCGGTCAGCGGCTCGCTCATCGGCTTCGGCGCCGGCCTTCTCGCCGACCTCGCACCCCCCGCCGACCACGCGGCCGGGCGCTACGCCCTGGTGCTCTGCGTCATCGGCTACCTCGCCGGTCTGGTCCGGCCGGAGAACGGGCAGCTGAAGTCCGCCTTCGCCCCGATGGCCGCGGTGGTCGCCGCCGCGCTCGGCTCGACCCTGCTGTACGCGGGCGTCGGCGCCCTCGTCGGGGACACCGCCGCCCGCCACGTGGGCCTGGGCAGCCTGCTGCTCACCGCCGCGATCTACGACCTGCTGCTGGCCCCCTTCACCGTGCCGCTGATCATGGCCCTGGCCAGACGCACCGAGAACGACCCGGTCTCCGAGGCCGCGGGCTCCAGCAAGGACGTCGCCGCCGGCTGGCTCGCCTCGGGCACCGGTCTGCGCATCGGCAACCAGCGCGGCGGCCTGCGCATGAAGGCCGCCCGCAGCCGTGCGTCCCGCGCGGGACGCATCAAGGGGGTCAAGCGCCTGTGAGGCCCAACTCCCCGGGGGGCCACCCCCGTACCCCCAGCCGGACCACCACCGGGGGCACCCCGTGAGCAACATCCCCGAGACCGGGCGGACCCAGCGGGTCCAGATCCGGCTCATCGTCATCCAGGTCCTCGTCTTCTCGCTGCTCCTCACCCTCGGCGGACGGCTGTGGTACCTCCAGATCCGCAACGGCGAGGAGTACACCACCAAGGCGGCGGGCAACGGCGTCCAGCAGGTCGTCCAGCCCGCCGTGCGCGGCTCGATCCTCGACGCCCGGGGCGTGCCGCTCGCCGACAACGAGACCCGGCTCGTCGTCTCCGCCAGCCGCACCGAGCTGCTGAAGATGAAGGACGACGGCGTCGGCGTCCTCACCCGGCTCGCCGAGGTGCTGGACATGGAGCCCCAGGAGGTCCGGGACAAGGTCCGCCTCTGCGACTCCAAGACCCCGCAGCCCTGCTGGAACGGCTCGCCCTACCAGCCGATCCCGGTCACCGACGAGGCCACCACCCAGCAGGCCCTCCAGATCCGCGAGCGCGCCGAGGACTTCCCCGGCATCACCGCCGAGCCCACCGCCGTACGCCGCTACGCCGCACCCGGCAAGGCGAAGACCTCCCAGGTCCTCGGCTACCTCTCGCCGGTCACCGACGAGGAGATCCAGAAGGCGCTGGACGGCCCCTCGCCCTACCTCCGCTCCGACCAGGTCGGCCGCTCCGGCCTGGAGCGCACGTACGACAAGGAGCTGCGCGGCAAGGCGGGCGTCACCCGCTACGAGGTCGACAACCTCGGCCGGGTCATGGGCGAGGCGGAGAACGACCCGGCCGTGCCCGGCTCCAACCTGGTCACCAGCCTCGACGCCCGGGTGCAGGCGGTGGCCGAGTTCGAACTCGCCGCCGCGATGAAGCAGGTGCGGGGCGAGACCGACAAGATCACCGGCCGTAAGTACGAGGCCGACTCCGGCGCCGTCGTCGTCATGGAGTCGAAGACCGGCCGGGTCGTCGCGATGGCCTCCCAGCCCGACTACGACCCCAACGCCTGGGTGGGCGGCATCTCCGGCAAGGAGTACGCCAAGCTCACCAGCAAGAAGTCCAACTACCCGCTGCTCAACCGGGCCATCCAGGGCCAGGCGCCCGCCGGCTCCATCTTCAAGGTGGTCTCCGCCAGCGCCGCCGTCCGGGCCGGGCACGCCTTCAACGACCGGTACAACTGCAGCAGCTCCTACAGCCTCGGCAACCAGACCTTCGCCAACTTCGAGTCCCAGGGGCACGGCCCCATCACCCTCGGCGAGGCGCTCAAGTACTCCTGCAACACCGTCTTCTACCGCCTCGGCCACGACGAGTGGGCCCGGGACGGCGGCATAAAGCCGAAGAAGGACGCGAAGAACTGGTTCTACACCACCGCGCGCGACTTCGGCCTCGGCTCCGAGAGCGGCATCGACCTCCCCAACGAGGTCAAGGGCCGCATCCCGGACCGCGAGTGGAAGCAGAAGTTCTGGGAGGCCAACAAGGACGCCTGGTGCAAGGAGGGCAAGAAGGGCGGCACGTACGTGCAGCAGATCGCCTACGAGAGCTGCCTCGAAGGCAACCAGCTCAAGGCCTACGACAGCATCAACTACGCCATCGGCCAGGGTGACGTGCTGGTCACCCCGATCCAGATGGCCACCGCCTACGCCGCCATCAGCAACGGCGGCACCCTCCACGAGCCCACCGTCGGCAAGGCCGTGATCAGCCCCGACGGCAAGTCCGTCCGCGAGATCGAGCCCAAGGCCAGCGGCAAACTGCCGGTCAGCGCCCAGACCATCAAGGACCTGGACAAGGGACTGCGCTCGGTGGTCGAGCCCGGCGGCACGGCGGCCTGGCGGTTCGGCGGCTGGCCGCAGGACAAGATCCCGATGCGCGCCAAGACCGGTACCGCCCAGGTCTACGGCAAGCAGACCACCTCGTGGTTCGCCACCTACACCGACGACTACACGATCGTCATGACGATCTCCCAGGGCGGTACCGGCTCCGGCGCCTCCGGGCCCGCCGTCCGCAAGATCTACGACGCGCTCTACGGCCTCGACGCGGCCGGCAACCAGGATGTGAAGAAGGCCCTGCTGCCCACACCCCAGAAAGCGCTGCCCAAGATCCAGCCCGACGGCTCGATCCACGCCCCGAAGATCCAGCCGTACAACCCGGTGCCCGCCCAGCCCGAGGGCCAGGCGGCCGACCCGGAGAACCTGCTGCCGCAGCCTCAGGGCCAGCCAGGGCTCACCGGCTCCCCGGCCACGACAGGGAGGCGACCCTGATGGCAGGTGGCTTCTCCGTCGCCCGGTACGCCCCCGAGCGGGGCTCCTGGGCCAAGCTGACCGCCCGCGACTCCCTCGCCCGGCGGCTGGACTGGCCGCTGCTCGGGGCCGCGCTGGCGCTCTCCTTCCTCGGCGGGCTCCTGGTCTGGTCCGCGACCCGCAACCGCGACCACCTCACCCAGGGCGACCCGTACTTCTTCCTCCTGAGGCACGCCCTCAACACCGGCATCGGCGTCGCCCTGATGATCGGCACGATCTGGCTCGGCCACCGCACCCTGCGCGGGGCCGTCCCGGTCCTCTACGGCATCTCCGTGCTGCTGGTCCTCGCCGTGCTCACCCCGCTCGGCACCACCGTCAACGGCGCCCACGCGTGGATCAAGCTCCCGGCCGGGTTCTCGATCCAGCCCTCCGAGTTCACCAAGATCACCATCATCCTGGTGATGGCGATGCTCCTCGCCGCCCGGGTCGACGCGGGCGACCAGGCCCACCCCGACCACCGGACCGTCGCCAAGGCGCTGGCCCTCGCCGCGATCCCCATGGGCGTCGTCATGCTGATGCCCGACCTCGGCTCGGTCATGGTGATGGCCGTCATCGTCCTCGGCGTCCTGCTCGCCTCCGGCGCCTCCAACCGCTGGGTCTTCGGCCTCCTCGGCACGGGCGCCGCCGGGGCGATGGCCGTCTGGCAGCTCGGGCTGCTCGACGACTACCAGATCGCCCGCTTCGCCGCCTTCGCCAACCCGGCGCTCGACCCGGCCGGCGTCGGCTACAACACCAACCAGGCCCGCATCGCCATCGGCTCCGGCGGCCTCACCGGCACCGGGCTCTTCCAGGGCACCCAGACCACCGGACAGTTCGTCCCCGAGCAGCAGACCGACTTCGTCTTCACCGTCGCCGGTGAGGAGCTGGGCTTCCTCGGCGCCGGACTGATCATCGTCCTGCTCGGTGTCGTCCTGTGGCGCGCCTGCCGGATCGCCCGCGAGACCACCGAGCTGTACGGCACGGTGGTCGCCGCCGGGATCATCGCCTGGTTCGCCTTCCAGTCCTTCGAGAACATCGGCATGACGCTCGGCATCATGCCGGTGGCCGGGCTGCCGCTGCCCTTCGTCTCCTACGGAGGGTCCTCGATGTTCGCCGTCTGGGTCGCCATCGGACTGCTCCAGTCGATCAGGGTGCAGCGGCCGATGTCCGCCTGACTCCGGCCCCCGCGGGTAGGTGTCCGTACATGGCGGACACCAAGCGCGAGATCGAGCGGAAGTACGAGGCCACCGACGCCACCCGGCTGCCCGACCTGAGCCGGGTGGCCGGGGTCGCCCGGGTGCTGGAGCAGGGCGTCACGGAGCTGGACGCCGTCTACTACGACACCCCCGGCCTCCGCCTGACCGCCGACTCCCTCACCCTGCGCCGCAGGACCGGCGGGGCCGACGAGGGCTGGCACCTGAAGTTCCCCGTCGCCACCGGCATCCGCGACGAGCTGCACGAGCCGCTCGCCGACACCCTGCCGCGCTCCTTCGCCGCCCTCCTCCGCTCCCGCCTCCGCCACGACGAGGTCACCCCCGTCGTCCGCCTGCTCTCCTCCCGCGACGTCCGGCACCTGACCGACGCGGACGGCACCCTCCTCGCCGAGGTCAGCGTCGACACGGTGCTCGCCGAACGCCTCGCGGGGGAGGGGAGCGGCACCACCGCCACCTGGACCGAGATCGAGGTCGAGCTGGCCGACGACGGCGACCCCGCCTTCCTGGACGCCGTCGAGAAGCGGCTCCGCAAGGCCGGGGTGCGCCCCTCGGACGCGTCGTCGAAGCTGGCCAGGGCGCTGACGGAGACCACCCCCGTACGCAAGAAGAAGCGGGAGACGGAAGACCCGCGCACCGCCGGAGACCACGTCCTCGCCTACGTACGCGAACAGATCCGCACCATCGTCGAGCGCGACCCCGCCGTCCGCCGCGACCTGCCCGACTCCGTGCACAGGATGCGCGTGGCGACCCGTCGGCTCCGCAGCGCCTTCAAGACGTACCGCAGGATCCTGGACCGCGAGGTCACCGACCCCGTCGGCGCCGAGCTGAAGTGGCTCGCCGGGGAGCTGGGCGTCGACCGCGACCAGGAGGTCCTGGACGAGCGGCTGACCGGCAGGATCGACGCCCTGCCCACCACCCTGGCCCTCGGTCCCGTACGCGGGCGGCTCCAGGTCCGGTCGGCCGCCCGCCGCACCGGATCGCGCCGCCGGATCATCGACGTCCTGGACGGGGAGCGGTATCTGGACCTCCTCGACACCCTGGACGCCCTCGCGGCCGACCCGCCGCTGCGCCCCGCCGCCTCCCGCGCGCCGGGGAAGGCCCTGCCCCGCGCGGTGCTCAAGGACTACGAACGGCTCGCGCGCCGGATGGACCACGCCCTGGAGCACCCGCCGGGGCCCGAGCGGGACACCGCCCTGCACGAGGCCCGCAAGGCCGCCAAGCGCGCCCGGTACGCGGGTGAGGCCGCCCGGCCCGCCCTCGGCAGGCCCGCGAAACGCCTCGCCAAGCGGATGAAGGCCGTCCAGTCCCTCCTGGGCGACCACCAGGACAGCGTGGTCGCCCGAGAAGCCCTGCGAGCCCTCGCCGCCCAGGCGCACGCGGCCGGGGAGACCACCTTCACCTGGGGGCTGCTGTACGGCCGCGAGGAGGCGACCGCCGACCGCCGCGAGCGCGAGCTGCCCGAGGCGTGGGCCCGCGCCTCCGATCCCGTACTGCGCGCGGATCTCCGGCCGTGAGGCGGTGAGGTTCCGCGGGCGGATCTGAAGGGCCGGGGCGCGGGGTACGCTTGATGGTCACCCCTGCCGGCTCACGAAGGTTCGCGAGATGTCTGCCGCATCGGTCTTCCCACAGCTCGAAGCTCTGCTCCCGCATGTGCAGAAGCCCATCCAGTACGTCGGCGGTGAGCTGAACTCCACCGTCAAGGACTGGGACAGCTGTGACGTCCGCTGGACCCTGATGTACCCCGACGCCTACGAGGTCGGGCTGCCCAACCAGGGCGTCATGATCCTCTACGAGGTACTCAACGAGCGCGAGGGCGTCCTCGCGGAGCGCACGTACAGCGTCTGGCCGGACCTCGAGGAGCTGATGCGCGAGCACAAGGTGCCGCAGTTCACCGTGGACAGCCACCGCCCCGTCGGCGCGTTCGACGTCTTCGGGCTCAGCTTCTCCACCGAACTGGGCTACACCAACATGCTCACCGCCCTGGACCTCGCGGGCATCCCGCTGGAGTCCAGGGACCGCACGGTGGACCACCCGATCGTCCTCGCGGGCGGCCACGCGGCCTTCAACCCCGAGCCGATCGCGGACTTCATCGACTGCGCGGTCATCGGCGACGGCGAGCAGGCCGTCCTGGAGATCACCGAGATCATCCGCGCCTGGAAGGCCGAAGGGCGTCCCGGCGGGCGCGACGAGGTGCTGTTCCGGCTGTCGAAGACCGGTGGCGTCTACGTCCCGCGCTTCTACGACGTGGAGTACCTCCCCGACGGGCGCATCGGCCGTGTCGTACCCAACCGGTCGGGTGTGCCGTGGCGCGTCTCCAAGCACACGGTGATGGACCTCGACGAGTGGCCCTACCCCAAGCAGCCCCTCGTCCCGCTCGCGGAGACCGTGCACGAGCGGATGTCCGTGGAGATCTTCCGCGGCTGCACCCGCGGCTGCCGTTTCTGCCAGGCCGGCATGATCACGCGCCCCGTGCGGGAGCGAAGCATCACCGGCATCGGCGAGATGGTCGACAAGGGCCTCAAGGCGACCGGCTTCGAGGAGGTCGGCCTGCTCTCCCTCTCCTCCGCCGACCACAGCGAGATCGGTGACATCGCCAAGGGGCTCGCGGACCGCTACACCGAGGACAAGATCGGCCTCTCGCTCCCCTCCACCCGCGTCGACGCGTTCAACGTGGACCTGGCCAACGAGCTGACCCGCAACGGCCGCCGCTCCGGTCTCACCTTCGCCCCCGAGGGCGGCTCCGAGCGGATGCGCAAGGTCATCAACAAGATGGTCTCGGAGGAGGACCTCATCCGGACCGTCGCCACCGCCTACGGCAACGGCTGGCGCCAGGTGAAGCTGTACTTCATGTGCGGCCTGCCCACCGAGACCGACGAGGACGTCCTCCAGATCGGCGACATGGCGGTCAACGTCATCGCCAAGGGCCGCGAGGTCTCCGGCCAGAACGACATCCGCTGCACGGTCTCCATCGGCGGTTTCGTCCCCAAGCCGCACACCCCCTTCCAGTGGGCCCCGCAGCTCAGCGCCGAGGACACCGACGCCCGGCTGAAGAAGCTCCGGGACAAGATCCGGGGCGACAAGAAGTACGGCCGCTCCATCGGCTTCCGCTACCACGACGGCAAGCCCGGCATCGTCGAGGGCCTGCTCTCGCGCGGCGACCGGCGCGTCGGCTCCGTCATCCGCGCGGTCTACGAGTCCGGCGGCCGCTTCGACGGCTGGCGCGAGCACTTCAGCTACGACCTCTGGATGAACTGCGCCGGGAAGACGCTCCCCGAGTACGGCGTCGACGTCGACTGGTACACCACCCGCGAGCGCACCTACGAGGAGGTCCTGCCCTGGGACCACCTGGACTCCGGCCTGGACAAGGACTGGCTCTGGGAGGACTGGCAGGACGCGCTCGACGAGACCGAGGTCGAGGACTGCCGCTGGACCCCCTGCTTCGACTGCGGCGTCTGCCCCCAGCTCGACCTGGACATCCAGATCGGCCCGACGGGCAAGAAGCTGCTCCCGCTGAGCGTCGTCAACAAGTAGCGCCCCCCCCGCGCACGTCCCCCGCGCAGGCCCGGTCCGCCATCACGGACCGGGCCTGCGCGTCATGCGGGACATGGGCGACCACCCGCCCCGGCCCCTCGTCCGGGACGCGCCCGGGACCGCCCCGGCCAGGCCACCCGATCGACCCTCGCCATCGCCCGCGAATCCGTGCGGCAGGCCCCCCGCGACGCCTGGCGCGCACCCGCCGGAGGGGCGGGCGGGGCGCGGTCCGGGGAACCGCGGGGGGTGCCTGCGCGTACTCTGGGTAGTACAACGACTGTCCCCAGCGCGGTGCAGGCGTCCGAGACCTCCCTGCCGGGCGAGAAACTCGTCAAGCGGGGGTGAGCCGGCGCGGTACCCCGGGGACCACCCCGTACTTCGTGGGCGGCGCTCCCCGGCGCCCGCCCCGCACCGAGGAGAAGAACCACTGGGCAAGCGACAGCCCGAAGGCCCGCCGCCCGCACC
Source organism: Streptomyces araujoniae (assembly GCF_050871195.1). NCBI lineage: Bacteria > Bacillati > Actinomycetota > Actinomycetes > Kitasatosporales > Streptomycetaceae > Streptomyces > Streptomyces araujoniae. The sequence continues at coordinate 2,293,626 of NZ_CP194070.1, read as the reverse complement.
GGCGGTGCAGCGCATCCGACTGCGCTACACCAAGCGCGGCCGCCTCCGGTTCACCAGTCACCGCGACTTCCAGCGGGCCTTCGAGCGGGCACTGCGCCGCTCCGAGGTGCCGATGGCGTATTCGGCGGGCTTCACCCCGCACCCCAAGGTCTCCTACGCCAATGCCGCCCCCACCGGCACGGGCAGCGAGGCCGAGTTCCTGGAGATCGCCCTCACCGAGGCGCGCGACCCCGACCGCCTGCGCGAGCTGCTCAACGACTCGCTGCCGGACGGTCTCGACATCACCGACGCGGTGGAGGCCCGCACCTCCGGCCTCGCCGAGCGGCTGACCGCCTCCGTCTGGGAGCTGCGCCTGGACGGCGTCGACCCCGACGAGGCGCGCAAGGCCGTCGACGCGTTCAACGCCGCCGAGGCCGTCGAGGTCCAGCGCAAGGCGAAGAACGGCATCCGCACCTTCGACGCCCGCGCTGCCGTGGCCGACCTCCAGGCCCTCGATCCACCGGCCGATAGGCCGGGGGACGGGCCCTGTGCGATACTGCGCCTGGTTGTTCGGCACGTGACACCCGCCGTGCGACCCGACGACGTCCTGTCCGGTCTCCACGCTGTGGCCGACCTGGCGCCGCCCGTCCCCGCAGCGGTGACGAGGCTGGCGCAGGGGCTCTTCGACGAGGAGTCCGGCACGGTGACCGACCCGCTCGCGCCCGACCGCGAGGCCGCCCCGACCGCCCAACCCGCGGTCGCAGCAGCCGTCGCGACGGCGCCGGAAGGTGCAGGTTCCGCGTAGGGCGGACGTTGTAGCGCAGCCCTGCGACTCGGGAGCCACCTGGGTCGGGCCGCGCAGTGTGACCCATAAGACTTTCGCCAGGCCGTCCGCAACACCGCGTACGGAACCGGCGAGCCAGACACCAGCTCCCGTGCGGCGCCCGCGCCCCGGACGAGCGGTATCGCACCACTGCGTACCGTGCCGGACCGGAATCAGACGCGGCGCCCGGGAGCGCGACGGGAGAACCGCCCGCATGCCTCAGTCGAACGAGCCCGCTGCCAACGGGAACAACGAAGAGAACACCCCCGGGGACAAGCTGCCGCCGCGCCGCAGGCGCCGCGCCGCTTCCCGCCCCGCCGGCCCGCCCGGCGGCGCCGTGACCCCCGCCGCCGAGGAGACCGCCGCACCGGCCGCCGAGGCCGCCGCCGTGGAGGCCCCGGCCGCCGCGCCCGAGGAGACCGCACCGCCCGCCCGTACGCGTCGCCGCGCCGTGCGCAAGGCCACCGCGCCCGCGGGCGCCCCGGTGACGGCCGAGCCGGCCGCCGCGGAGCCCGTCGCCGAGGCCCCGGCCGCAGACGAGCCCGCCGCCGAGGAGGCCCCGGCGCCGCGCACCCGCCGCCGTGCGGTCCGCAAGGCCACCGCTCCGGCCGGTGCCCCGCAGGCCGCCGAGACCGTGGAGGCCGTGGCGGTCGTCGAGACCCCGGCCGAGCCGCTCGCGGAGGATGAGGAGGACGAGGAGCCGGTGGCCGTCGAGGCCGAGGCCGCCCCGGAGCCCGCCGCCCCGCGCCGCCGCCGCGCCTCCCGCAAGGCCACCGCGCCCGCCGGTGCCCCGCAGGCCGCCGAGGCCGCGGTGGTCGTCGAGCCGGCCGCCCCCGCCGAGCCGGTGGCCGAGGCCGCCGCCGTGGCCTCCGAGCCCGCCGAGCCCGCCGCCGAGGCCCCGCGCGGCCGTACCCGCCGCCGCGCCTCCGCCCCGGCCGGTGCCCCGCAGGCCGCCGCCGCCGAGGCCCCGGCCGCAGACGAGCCCGCCGCCGAGGAGGCCCCGGCGCCGCGCACCCGCCGCCGTGCGGTCCGCAAGGCCACCGCGCCCGCCGGTGCCCCCGCCGCCGAGGAGACCGCGGCCGTCGAGGAGCCCGTCGAGACCGGCGAGAGCCTGCCCGCCGCCGTGGCCGAGGAACTGGCCGCCGAGGCCGACGAGGTCGAGGAGGCCGCCCCGCGCGGCCGCCAGCGCCGCCGCGCCACCGCGGCCGCCGGCAGCCCCGAGTTCACCGCCAGGGCCGAGGAGCCGAGCCGCAAGGGCCGTCGCGCGACGCGCCCCGCCGTCGCCGTGTTCCAGGCCCCGGTCTTCGCCGAGCCGATGTTCCAGACCCCCGAGACGGCGGCCGCCGCCGCTGCCGCGGCCGGTTCCTCCTCCCCGTACGACGACGTCGACGAGACCGAGGACGAGCAGACCGCCCAGGCCGCACAGGTCTCCGCGCCCGCCGAGGCCGCGTCGCAGGGCGGCTCGCGCCGCCGTCGCCGCCGCCGTGGTGAGGCCGCCGAGCCCGAGCAGGCCGCCGCGCCCGCCGCCCCGGTGGAGGAGCCCGCCGACGAGGCACCCGAGGCCGAGGCGGACGAGCACGAGGGCGACGAGAACGACGAGTACGGCGACCGCCCCTCGCGCCGCCGCCGTCGCGGTGGCCGTCGCCGCCGCCGGGGCGAGGCCCATGACACGGACGAGGCCGAGCAGCACGCCGACGAGGCGCCCGCCCCGGCCCGCGCCGACGAGGCCCGTGCCGAGGACGAGCAGTCCCAGGCCCAGGAGGCCGACGACGAGGAGGAGGACGGCGACTCCGCCGCCTCCGGTTCGAGCAGCAGCCGCCGTCGGCGCCGTCGCCGTCGCCGCAGCGGTGACGCCGCCCCCGAGAGCGACAACGGCACCGACGACCCGGAGCGTACGGTCGTCAAGGTCCGCGAGCCCCGCAAGAAGGAGGAGCGCGAGCCGGGCACCGGCTTCGACGAGGTCCAGTCCATCAAGGGCTCGACCCGTATGGAGGCCAAGAAGCAGCGCCGCCGCGAGGGCCGCGAGCAGGGCCGCCGCCGCGTCCCGATCATCACCGAGGCCGAGTTCCTGGCCCGCCGCGAGGCCGTCGAGCGCGTGATGGTCGTCCGCCAGAGCGGCGAGCGCACCCAGATCGGCGTCCTCGAGGACAACGTGCTCGTCGAGCACTACGTCAACAAGGAGCAGGCCACCAGCTACGTCGGCAACGTCTACCTGGGCAAGGTGCAGAACGTCCTGCCCTCCATGGAGGCCGCCTTCGTCGACATCGGCAAGGGCCGCAACGCCGTCCTGTACGCCGGTGAGGTCAACTTCGAGGCGCTCGGCATGGCCCACGGGCCGCGCCGCATCGAGACCGCGCTCAAGTCCGGCCAGTCGGTCCTGGTCCAGGTGACCAAGGACCCGATCGGCCACAAGGGCGCGCGTCTGACGAGCCAGGTCTCCCTGCCCGGCCGCTACCTGGTTTACGTGCCCGAGGGCTCGATGACCGGGATCAGCCGCAAGCTCCCCGACACCGAGCGCTCCCGCCTCAAGACCATCCTCAAGAAGATCGTTCCCGAGGACGCGGGCGTCATCGTGCGCACCGCCGCCGAGGGCGCCAGCGAGGACGAGCTGCGCCGTGACGTCGAGCGGCTCCAGCAGCAGTGGGAGGACATCCAGAAGAAGGCGAAGGGCACCAGCGGCTCCAACGCGCCGACGCTGCTCTACGGCGAGCCGGACATGACCGTCCGGGTCGTCCGCGACATCTTCAACGAGGACTTCTCCAAGGTCATCGTCAGCGGTGACGACGCGTGGGAGACCATCCACGGGTACGTCTCGCACGTGGCGCCCGACCTCACCGAGCGGCTCTCGCGCTGGACCTCCGAGGTCGACGTCTTCGCGACGTACCGCATCGACGAGCAGCTGATGAAGGCGCTGGACCGCAAGGTCTACCTGCCCAGCGGCGGCTCGCTGGTGATCGACAAGACCGAGGCGATGGTCGTCGTCGACGTCAACACCGGGAAGTTCACCGGCCAGGGCGGCAACCTGGAGGAGACCGTCACCAGGAACAACCTGGAGGCGGCCGAGGAGATCGTGCGCCAGCTGCGGCTGCGCGACCTCGGCGGCATCGTCGTCGTCGACTTCATCGACATGGTGCTGGAGTCCAACCGGGACCTCGTCCTGCGCCGGCTCCTGGAGTGCCTGGGCCGCGACCGCACCAAGCACCAGGTCGCCGAGGTCACCTCGCTCGGCCTGGTCCAGATGACCCGCAAGCGGGTGGGCCAGGGCCTGCTGGAGTCCTTCTCCGAGACCTGTGTCCACTGCAACGGGCGCGGGGTCATCGTCCACATGGAGCAGCCGGCGTCCGTCGGTGGCGGCGGGGGCAAGAAGTCCCGCAAGCGCGGCCGCGGTGGCGCGGGCCACGACCACGAGCACGAGGACCACACGGCCGTCGAGCCGGCCGAGACGGAGGCCGAGCTGGCCGCCGAGGTCGCCGCCCCGGTGGCGGTGGAGCCCGAGGTCACCGCCGACGAGGAGTTCTACAGCAGCCCGGCCGAGGCCGAGGCGGCTGCCTCGCGCCGCGGTCGTCGCCGGGCGTCCCGCAAGGCGTCGGCCCCGGCCGGTGCCCCGAGGACCGAGGCGCCCGCCCCGGTGGCGGAGACCGTCGTCGAGGAGCAGGCTCCGGTGGAGGAGCCCGTGACCGAGGCGGCCGTCTCCGAGCCGGAGGCCGTGGTCGAGCCCGCGGCCGTCGTGCCCGCGCCGGAGACCCCGGAGGCCACGGAGCCGGAGGCCGCGCCCCAGGGCCGTACGCGCCGCCGGGCCACCCGTAAGGCGTCCGCCCCGGCGGGCTCGCCGAAGCAGGCCGGGCCGGCTGAGCCGGTGCGGCCCGCAGAGCCCACCACGGACCCGGTCGCGGCCGAGGACCCGGTCGTCGAGGCGGCCGCCGATCCCGCGCCCGTGACGGAGGCCCCCGTGACGGAGGCCCCCGTGACGGAGGCCCCCGAGGCGGAGGCCCCCAAGGAGGCCGCACCGCCGCGGGCCCGTCGCCGGGTGACCCGTAAGGTCACCGCTCCGGCGGGTTCGCCCACCGGTGCGGAGGAGGCGGCGGTCGTCGTCGTGGAGTCGGCACCCGAGGCCGAGGCCCCGCAGACCGCCCCCGTGGCCGACGGGTCCGACGAGCCCGCCCCGGCGAAGAAGACGGCCCGCAAGGCCGCCGCCAAGAAGGCCCCGGCGAAGAAGGCGGCGGCCAAGAAGACGGCCGCCAAGAAGACCGCCGCGAAGAAGACGACGGCGAAGACCGCTGCGAAGAAGACGACGAAGAAGACCGTCGCCGCCGAGCAGTCGTCCTCCGCCGTCACCGCTTCGGCCCCGCCCGCCGACGGCGAATAATCGAACGACTGAGTAATTCTCGCTCGTTTGTTCTTTTCCCGTGGCCCGTTCCGATACTTTCGGAGCGGGCCACGGGCCTTTTTCCTGAACAGTTGCAACGGGCGGTTAACAGCGCCGAATTGGTGTCGGTAATCCCTGATAACGTGACCGCGGTCGCTGGATCGCCGGAGTTCTTTCGCGAAAGCCGTATTCGACGATCGGCCCGGTGACGCACAGACGGACCGGATTCCTCGGCAGGGCGTCGGCATCATGCCGATGAGGTGTCGCGCGGTCGTGAGAGATGTCCCGCACCTCGGAGTTCCGCCCTCTGCCGAGCTGTCGCGGTGTTCAAGGAGGAAGTCCATGACGGTCATCAACGAGCAGCCCATTCCCGCTGCCCGTCCGGTCATCGGGGAAGAGGAGATCGAAGCGGCCGTACGCGTCCTGCGCAGCGGCCGGGTCGTACAGGGGCCCGAGGTCGCGGCCTTCGAGGAGGACTTCTCCCGGCTGGTCGACGGACGGCACTGCGTCGCCGTCAACTCGGGTACGTCGGCGCTCCACCTGCTGCTCCTCGCGCTGGGCATCGGCCCCGGCGACGAGGTGATCGTCCCCTCGTTCTCCTTCGCGGCCTCCGCCAACGCGGTCCGCCTGACCGGCGCCGACGTGGTCTTCGCCGACATCGAGCCTGGCTCCTTCGGCCTCGACCCGGCGGCCGCCGAAGCCGCGGTCACCCCGCGCACCGCCGCGATCATGCCGGTCCACCTCTACGGCCACCCGGCGGGGATGGACCGGATCGTGCCCGTCGCCGCACGCCACGGGCTCGCCGTGGTCGAGGACGCCTGCCAGGCCCACGCCGCGTCGCTGCACGGCACCCCGGTCGGCGCCTTCGGCGCGGGCGGCACCTTCAGCTTCTACCCGACGAAGAACATGCACGCCCTGGAGGGCGGCATGGTCACCACGGGCGACGCCGAACTCGCCCGTACGCTCCGGCTCCTGCGCAACCAGGGCATGGAGCAGCGGTACGCCAACGAGATCGTCGGCGCCAACATGCGGATGACCGACGTCTCCGCCGCCGTCGGCCGGGTCCAGCTCACCAAGCTGGCGGAGTGGACCGAGCGTCGCCGCACCCACGCCGCCCACCTCGACGCCCGCATCACCGCACCGGCCGTCACCACCCCGCCGGTGGCCGAGGGCGCCCGGCACGTCTACCACCAGTACACCGTGCGGATCCGGGGCGACCGGGACGCCGCGATGGCCGCGCTCACCGGGGCGGGCGTCGGCAACGCGGTCTACTACCCGACGCCGATCCACCGCCTCAAGCCCTACTGGGAGCCGGACCAGAAGGCGGGCCGCGTCTGGGAGCTGCCGGAGACCGACCGGGCGGCCGCCGAGGTCGTCTCGCTGCCCGTGCACCCCTCGCTCACCCCGTCCGACCTGGAGCGCATCGTGACCGCCGTGAACTCCCTGGGGGAGCAGCTGTGAGTGCCGTACTGAAGGCCGGACTCATCGGCCTCGGCTCCATGGGGCGCCACCACGCCCGGGTCCTCGCGAGCCTCGAAGGCGTCGAACTGGCCGGTGTCGTCGACCCGATGGGCGACCGGAACGGCTGGGCCCAGGGCGCCCCCGTCCTGACCACCGTCGACGAACTCCTCGCGCTCGGCGTCGACTACGCCGTCGTCGCCTGCCCCACCGGTCTGCACGAGAAGATCGGCCTCCAGCTCGCGGACGCCGATGTCTGCGCGCTGATCGAGAAGCCCCTCGCGGACTCCGTCGGGGGCGCCCGGCGGCTGGTCGAGGCGTTCGAGTCCCGCGGTCTGGTCGCGGACGTCGGCCACATCGAGCGCTGCAACCCGGCTCTGCTCTCGCTGCGCAGCCGGCTGGAGGCGGGCGAGCTGGGCGACGTCTACCAGGTCGTCACCCGCCGCCAGGGCCCCTTCCCGCACCGGATCGCGGACGTCGGCGTGGTCAAGGACCTCGCCACCCACGACATCGACCTCACGGGCTGGGTCACCGGCCAGGAGTACACCTCGATCGCCGCCCACACCGTCTCCAAGTCGGGCCGCCCGCACGAGGACATGGTCTCCGCCGTCGGCCGGCTCTCCGCGGGCACGATGGCCAACCACCTGGTCAACTGGCTGAGCCCGCTGAAGGAGCGGTTCACCTCGGTCACCGGGGAGCGCGGCTGCTTCATCGCCGACACGCTCACCGCCGACCTCACCTTCCACTCCAACGCGGCGGTCACCACCGAATGGGAGGCGCTGCGGGCCTTCCGCGGGGTCTCCGAGGGCGACATGGTCCGCTACGCCATCCCCAAGCGGGAGCCGCTGCTCGTCGAGCACGAGCTGTTCCGTGACGCGGTCCAGGGCAAGCCCGCCGACCTCTGCACCCTGCGGCAGGGGCTGCTCACCGTCGAGGTGGCCGAAGCCGTGCTGGAGTCCGCCTCCAGCCGTACGACCGTCACCCTCCCGGCTCCGGAGCGGACGGGCCATGGCCGCTGACCTTCCCGATCCGACGGAGAACCCCGAGCCCGTCGAGAACGCAGAGAGAACCGAGCCCGCCGAGCCCGCCGATCCGGTCGAGCCCGCCGATCCGGTCGAAACCTCGGAGAGAACCGAGGGCGCCGAAGCCGGCGGGATCATCGCCCGCCCTCCCCGCCGGGGCAGCCGCGGCCGGATCGTCATGCTCGTCGACAACAGCGTCCACGGCGACTCCCGGGTCCAGAAGCAGGCGGCGTCGGCCGCCGCGGCGGGCTGGGACGTCGTCCTCCTGGGCAAGTACTCCGGCAAGGAGGAGGAGACGGTCTGGACGCTGGGCGAGGCCGAGGTCCGCCTCATCGGGGTCAAGGCCAAGATGTCGACCCGCCCCAAGGACCTGCGCGGGGCCCCGATGCGCCGCCCCCTGGCCTACCCCTCCGAGCGGGTCGCGGACTTCCGGCTCCAGCAGGTCAAGGCGTGGCGGGCCGACCTCCGGGTCCGCGGCGCCGCGCTGAAGACGGGGGAGGACCGCTCCCCCCTCGGCCCCGTGGGCGGCCGGGTCTGGCTCGCGGCACGCCGGGGCGCGGCCCGGGCCACCGGCCGCTGGGTCAAGCTGCGCATGCGCCACACCAGGAAGCTGCGCACCATCCGCCGCACCCGCTCCACCCCGCTCGACAGGGCGACCACGGCCTTCTGGCTCACCACCATGGGGGACCGCGCCTGGCGGCGGCTCGACCCCGCCGTCTGGGACTTCGAGCTGGCCTACGGGCCCGTCATCGACGAACTGCGGCCGGACATCATCCACGCCAACGACTTCCGCATGCTGGGTGTCGGCGCCCGCGCCAAGCTCCGCGCCCGCGCGGCCGGACGCCGGGTCTCGCTGGTCTGGGACGCCCACGAGTACCTGCCCGGGGTGCGCTCCTGGGCCAACCAGCGGAAGCTGCCCGCGATGGTGGCGTACGAACGCGAGCACGCCAGGTACGCCGACGCGGTGGTCACCGTCTCCGGCGGCCTGGCCGATCTGCTCCAGCGGACCCACCGGCTGCCCGAGCGCCCCGCCGTGGTGCTCAACGCGCCGGAGGCGGCGGACGCGTCCCGCTTCACCGATCTGCCGGTGCCGGACCTGCGCGCCCTGTGCGGTATCGGCCCGGACGTCCCGCTGCTCGTCTACAGCGGGCTCGCCGCCCGTCAGCGCGGCCTCGACATCATGGTCGACGGGCTTCCCGAACTGCCCGGGACCCATGTCGTGTTCGTGGCCAGCCACCCCGAACTGCCGTACATCCTGCGGCTGATGAAGCGGGCCGAGGAGCTGGGCGTACGGGACCGGGTGCACGCCCTCCCGTACGTACCGCACTGGCAGGTCGTCTCGTTCCTCTCCACCGCCGATGTCGGGGTCATCCCGATCCACCACTGGCCGAACCACGAGATCGCCCTGATCACCAAGTTCTTCGAGTACTCGCACGCCCGGCTGCCGCTGGTGGTCAGCGATGTGCGGACGATGGCGGAGATGACCCGGGAGACCGGTCAGGGCGAGGTCTTCGAGGCGGAGAACGTCGAGGACTACGTACGGGCCGTACGGGCCGTGCTCGACGCGCCCAAGCGCTACACGGCCGCCTACGAGGCGGAGGGCAGACTGGACGCGTGGGTCTGGGAGGCCCAGGCCGAAGTTCTGGACGGGGTCTACACCCGGCTGATGCGAGGAGCAGGGGATGGCCGCAACCCCTGACGTCACGGGCACCCCTGACGTCACCGCAGTCCCTGACGTGACCGTGGTCGTCGCCGTCTACGACACCATGCCGTATCTGACCGAGTGCCTGAACTCCCTGCTGGGGCAGAGCATCGGCCGGGAGCGCCTGGAAGTCATCGCGGTGGACGACGGGTCGACCGACGGCAGCGGCCGCGAGCTGGACCGGTTCGCGGCCGAGCACCCGGACGTGGTCACCGTGGTCCACCAGCCCAACTCGGGCGGGCCCGCGGCGCCGAGCAACCGGGCGCTGGAGCTGGCGACCGGCCGGTTCGTCTACTTCGTCGGCTCCGACGACTACCTGGGCGAAGAGGCGCTGGAGCGCATGGTGGCCTGCGCCGACGCCGACGGTTCGGACGTGGTCGTCGGCAGGATGGCCGGCGTCAACGGGCGCTATGTCCACCAGAAGCTGTACCAGGAGGGCCGGCGGGAGGTCACGCTCTTCGACTCGGCGCTGCCCTTCACGCTCGCCAACACCAAGCTCTTCCGCCGGGAGCTGGTGGAGAAGTACGGGCTCCGGTTCCCGGAGGACATGCCGGTCGGCAGCGACCAGCCGTTCACCGTCGAGGCGTGCGTCCGGGCCCGCCGGATCTCCGTCCTCGCGGACTACACGTACTACTACGCGGTCAGACGCGGCGACGCCAGCAACATCACCTACCGGGCGGACCATCTCTCCCGGCTCCGGTGCACGGCCCGCATCATGGACCACACCGCCGGGCTCATCCCGGCGGGCCCCCGGCGTGACGCCGTGCTCCGGCGCCACTTCGAGTGGGAGCTGTCCAAGCTCGTGCTCGAAGACTTCCCCGCGCTTCCTCTCACCACCCGGCGGGAGATCTGCGAGGGGCTGACCGTCCTGCTCGACACCTACTTCACCGACGGTCTGCGCGAGGCGACCGGGGTGAAGAGACGGGTCCGCTTCGGTCTCGCCCGGCGGGGCGCCGTCGAGGAGCTCAGCCGCGCCATCGCGGAGGAGGCTGGGCACGGGGCACCGCCCTTCCTGCTGGAGGGGGGCCGCGCCTTCGCGCCCTACCCGGGCTTCCGGGACGCCGCGACCGGTCTCGACGACCGGTGGTACGAGGTACGGGAGCCGGTCGCGGGCAGGCTCGCGGCCGGTACGGAACTGGAGTCGGCCGCCTGGGAGCAGGAGGGGGACGACCTCACCCTCGCCCTGAAGGTGCGGATCGGCGTCACCGGCGACACCGCCTCCGCCTTCGTCGCCCTCGCCCGGGGCGCCCTGCCCAAGAGCGCCGACAAGCCGGGGGCGCGCAGGCTGCCCGAGAAGGCCGTACGCCCGGAGGCGGTCGGCGAGTTCACCCGGGAGCCCGCCGGCGACGGCACCGGCACCCTGCTGACCGCCCGCATCCCGGTCGACCGGGTCCGGGCCGAGCGCGGGGTACGCGTCTACGTCGACGTAGCGGGTACGACGTACGAGATCCCGGTCCGCACCGGGGGACTGCCGCTGCCGCTGGCCCGCCGGTGGGGGAGGGCCACGCCCTACCGGGCCTCGGCCAACCGGAATCCGAAGGGGCGGCTCGTGATCACCACGGCGCTGCTGTGGGAACCGCCACCCCGCATGGGCGTCCGGCTGCGCCGCATGCTGTCCAGGCTGAAGAGGAAAGTGACCCGATGAAGATCTGTGTAGTCGCGCTCGGCAAGATCGGGCTCCCGCTCGCCGTGCAGTTCGCCGCCAAGGGCCATCAGGTCATCGGTGCGGATGTCGACGAGAGGGTCGTGGAGCTGGTCAACGCGGCCGCCGAGCCGTTCCCCGGCGAGCACGACCTGGACGTGAGACTGAAGGAGACGGTCGGCGCCGGGCTGCTCTCCGCGACCACCGACACCACGGCCGCGGTCGCCGCGTCCGACGCCGTCGTGATCGTCGTGCCGCTCTTCGTGGACGCCGAGGGCACCCCGGACTTCGGCTGGATGGACGCCGCCACCAAGGCCATCGCGGCGGGCCTCAAGCCGGGCACCCTGGTCAGCTACGAGACCACGCTGCCGGTCGGCACGACCCGTACGCGCTGGGCGCCGATGCTGGCCGAGGGCTCGGGCCTGACCCCCGGCGACGACTTCCACCTGGTCTTCTCCCCGGAGCGGGTGCTCACCGGCCGGGTCTTCGCGGACCTGCGCCGCTACCCGAAGCTGGTCGGCGGCATCGACGAGGCGTCCGGCGCGGCGGGCACCGCCTTCTACGAGGCCGTGCTCGACTTCGACGAGCGTGCCGACCTGCCCCGCCCCAACGGTGTCTGGGACCTGGGCACGGCGGAGGCCTCCGAGCTGGCGAAGCTGGCCGAGACCACCTACCGGGACGTCAACATCGGCCTGGCCAACCAGTTCGCCCGGTTCGCCGACCGGAACGACATCGACGTCAAGAAGGTCATCGAGGCCTGCAACAGCCAGCCCTACAGCCATATCCACCAGCCCGGCATCGCCGTCGGCGGCCACTGCATCCCGGTCTACCCGCGGATGTACCTGTGGAACGACCCGGAGGCCACCGTCGTGCGCGCGGCCCGCGAGGCCAACGTGGCGATGCCCCAGTACGCCGTCGACCTGCTGGCCGCCGCCTACGGCGACCTGGAGGGCGCCGGGGTCCTGGTGCTGGGCGCGGCCTACCGCGGGGGCGTCAAGGAGACCGCGTTCTCCGGGGTCTTCGGTGTCGTGGAGGCGCTGAAGGCGCGGGGCGCGATGCCGTTCGTCTCGGACCCGCTGTACACCCCCGAGGAGCTGACCGCCCTCGGTCTCGTCCCGCACGACGGCCACCAGGCCGTCACCGCCGCTATCCTCCAGGCCGACCACGCCGAGTACCGCGAGCTGTCCGCCGCCGATCTGCCGGACGTCCGCGTCCTGGTCGACGGCCGCCGGACGACGGACCCGGAGAAGTGGGCCGGGGTGCGCCGGGTCGTCATCGGCGGCTGAATTCCCGTACGGCCTCCGTCATTCCGTGCGAATTCCCTCCGGGGGAGGGTCGATGAATTCCCTTGCCGTCGGCCGTCCCCCGGCGAACTCGTGTACGAAATGAACGCGGTTGGCGGCAAAGGCCACCGTGCTAGCGTTTTTGGGTGTCCAAAACCCCTGCTCCCAAACATGTGATCTATCTGGCCATCGGGTTTCCCCCGGCCGCCAAGAGCTGCGCCTATCGGATGCGGGAAACCGCCAACCAATTCGTCTCACAGGGCTGGGACGTCACGGTGGTGACCATCGCCGACGCGTCCTGGGAGCGGGACTTCGGCCTTGACCACACCCTCTCCGAGCGCGTCGACCCCCGCGTACGCATCGTGAAACTGCCGCTGGTGCGCGAGGACCTGGAGACCGACATCCGCACGTTCTCCGAAGAGCGCGCGCTCCGGCCGGCCCAGTGGGCCGCCGCCTACCGCAAGAAGGGGATGGACGACTTCCCCGAGCCGATCTACGGCGGCTGGAAGGCCGACCTCGAACGGGCCGTCGAGCGCGTCCACCGGGAGAAGCCGGCCGACCTCGTCCTCGCGACCTGCGTGCCGTACGTGAACATGGCCGCCGCCCTGCATCTGTGGGAGACCCACCGGGTGCCGTACGCGATCGACTTCCGCGACGGCTGGTCCGTCGACGTCCTCGGGGACGGCGAGGCCTTCACCCCCGACTCGCCCTCCGGCGTCTGGGAGCGCAGGGTGCTCTCCCAGGCGCTCTCCCTCTGGCTGGTGAACGACCCGATCGCCGACTGGTACCGGCAGCGCCACCCCGACCTGGCCGCCCGCTTCCACGTCGTACGCAACGGGTACGACGAGGACAGCGTCCCCGCCCGGACGCGCACCCCCGACCCGGAAGCCGGGCTGGCCTTCGGGCACCTCGGGGTGGTCACCTCGCCGCCGCGCATCCTGAAGGCCGTCCTCGACGGCTGGCGCACCGCCCGCGAGCGCGATCCGCTCGTCGCCCGCTCCCGGCTGGAGATCCGCGGCCAGATCGGCTCCGGCGCGGCCCGCGAGGCCAACGCCCACATGGAGATGATCCGCCAGGCGCAGGCCCGGGGGGAGGCGGTGAGCTTCGGCGGGGCCGCGCCCAAGGCCGAGGTGCCGGACATCTTCGCGAGCTGGGACGTCCTCCTCCTCATGATCATGGGAGGGAAGTACATGACCTCCGGCAAGGTCTACGAGTACGCCGCGACCGGCCTCCCGGTCATGTCCGCGCACGAGGTCGAACACGACGCCGGCACCGTGATGACCGGCCACCCGCTGTGGACGGGCGCCTTCGGCTTCGACGAGGAAGCGCTGGCCACGGCCTACTCCGCCGCCGCGAAGCTCGCCGTCGAGGCGACCGACGAGGACCGGGCCGCCGCCCGGGCGCACGCCGCCCGGTACGCGCGGGCCGCCCAGCTGGGCCCCGCCGTCCGCAGGCTCATCGACCGGGCCAACGGCGCCCCGGACGACACCGGGGCGCAGGCCGCGGCCCCGGCCACCCACGAGGCGGAGGACCTCTCGGTATGACGCAGGTACTTCTGATCGCCGGAGCACCGCCGCAGGAAGCGGTCCTCAGGGCGTCGGTGGAGCGGTTCCGGGCGGCGGGCGCCACCGTCGGACTGGTGGGACTCTTCGCCCCGGACGACATCGAACCCGGCCTCGGCCTCGCCGGACTCCGCTCCCTCCGGTCGGCCGCCGCCGAACGCGGCACGGCGTTCGAGAAGCGCGTCGCCAAGCTCCCCGCCCCGCGCCGCGTCTGGGCCTCGGCCGAACGCGACCGGCAGGTCCGCCGCGCCGGGCGCCGGGCCCACGTTCTGGTCGCCCTGGACGCCTCGGCCGTCTACACGGTCTGGCAGCTGGCCCGGGTGAACCGCAGGGCGCACGCGGTCTTCGGCATCGCGCCCGCGCTCAAGGCGGTCGAGGAGCGCCGCGCGCGCCCCCTCCACCACGCCCTGCGGGACGCCGCCCGGACCGTGCCCACCCCGGCCACCGTCGGCCGCTCCACCCGGGGAGCCGCCCGGCGCGTCGTCGGCGGGGCGCTGCGCCGCGCCTCCTCCCCGGCCGTCATGCGCACCACGCTCGGCGCCCGCTCCTGGCGCGGGGTGGTGGCCGCGCCCAGGGTGCCGGACCGGCTGCGGGCCAAGCTCGCCCGCCGCGTCAGCCTCAGCATGGCCAAGGGGGGCCGCAAGGCGGGCGCCACCCTGGTGCTCGGGGACGCGGCCCGCCGCACCACCGACCGGACGCTGCGCGCGGCCCTGCTCGCCGAGGCCGCCCGGGCCGACCTGGCGCGCGGCCACGACGACCCGGCACTGCGCCGGACCGCGTACGAGGCGGCGCTCGCCCTGGCCGACCGGCGCCACGCCAAGGGGGACGCCAAGGGGGCGGCTGCCTCGCTCTCCTCCGCGCTCACCCTCGCCTTCCCCCGGGCCGTCCACTTCGACGCGCTGTCCTCCCCCCTGGCCGCCGACCCCGCCGGCTACCTGGCCCCCTTCCGTGCGAGCACCGCCTTCCAGGCCCTCACCGCACCGCGCGGCCGCACCGCCCCCGCCGCCCCCGTACCGGCCGGCCGGCCCCTGCGGCTGCTGGTCACCACGTACTCCAACGCCAACTTCCTCCACCCCATCCGCGAGCGGTACGCCGACCACCCCGGCGTCGAGATCCGCTTCCTGGACCTCAAGGAGGACGAGGCGCTGCGCCCGCTCGCCCGGGGCGGCCAGCGGATGATGGAGCACGCGCTCGGCGGCGCGCCCGCCCTCGGGGAACAGACCGAGGCGGCGCTCCGGCCGCACCTGGAGTGGGCGGACACGGTCTTCGTCGACTGGTGCACCAACGCCGCCGCCCTCTTCACCCTGGCCGACCCGGGCACCACCCGGATCGTCGTACGGCTGCACAGCTACGAGGCGTTCACGCTCTGGCCGCACCTCGTGGCGTGGGACCGGGTCGACGACGTGGTCTTCGTCGGGGACCACCTGCGCGATCTGGCCGCTGCCTGCCTGCCGCCCCTGGCGGAGCCGGACGGGCCGGCGCTGCACGTCATCGCCAACGCCATGGACCTGGAGCGGTTCCGGCGGGAGAAGACCGGCGCCGACGCGCGCTTCACCGTCGGCCTGATCGGCGCGGGCGTCGTCGCCAAGGACCCGCGCTGGGCCGTGGAGGTCCTGCGGCTGCTGCGGGAGCACGACGAGCGGTACCGCCTCGTCGTCATCGGGGACGGGCTGGACCGCAAGGCGAGCCCCGCGGCCCGCGCCTACGACGACCTGCTCCGGAAGGACCTGGCCGAGCTGGAGCCCACGGGGGCGGTCCGGCTGCTGGGGCGGACGGAGGACGTGCCGGAGGCGCTCACCGGGGTCGGGGTGATCCTCAGCAGCTCGGTGCGCGAGAGCTTCCACTGCGGCCTGGTCGAGGGGGCCGCCAGCGGGGCGCTCCCGGTGGTCCGCGACTGGCCCTTCTTCGCGGGCGGGGAGCACGGGGCCCGGACCCTCTTCCCCGCCGACTGGGTGGTCGCCACCCCGAGGGAGGCCGCCGACCGCGTCCTCGCGCTGACGGCGACCGAGGAGAAGTGGCGCAAGGCGACGGCCGACGCGGCGGAGCACGCGCTGACGACCTGGGACTGGCCGGTGATCGCCCCCGGTTTCGACCGGCTGCTGCTCAAGGGCTGATCGCTGGAGGGCAGACCACGGAGGGCCTGACCGCTGGAGGGTCGGCCTGCGGAGAGCCGACCTGTGGAGAGCCGAGCCCTCGCCCGTACGACGGCCTAGCACTCCGGCGTACGGGGCCCGACCGCGCTCCCCGTGCGGCCGACGCTCCGGCGTACGGGGAGGGGCCGGGTGCGCCGCTCGTACGCCCGCGGGCATCCCGCGCCCGGGTCGTCCCCGGACCCCGTACACCTCAGGCGCGGGTGGCCCGCTCCACGAGGGTGCCGTCCTCCTCCTCGTACACCGTCCCGTCCTGCGGGCACTCCCACACGCCCGGCTCGCCCTCGCGGGCGGTCAGGCGCTCCCCGCTGCGGCCCACCCAGCCGATCCGCCGGGCTGGTACGCCGACGACCAGGGCGAAGTCGGGGACGTCCCGGGTCACCACCGCGCCCGCCGCGACCATGGCCCACCGGCCGATCCGGACCGGCGCCACACAGACGGACCGGGCCCCGAGCGAGGCGCCCTCCGCGACCTGGACGCCAACGGCCTGCCAGTCGCCGCCGCGCTTCTGCCTGCCGTCGGGGTCCACCGAGCGCGGGTTGTGGTCGTTGGTGAGGACCACCGCGGGGCCGACGAAGACGCCGTCGGCCAGCTCGGCGGGCTCGTAGACGAGGGCGTAGTTCTGCAGCTTCACGTTGTTCCCGATGCGGACGCCGGAGCCGACGTACGCGCCCCGGCCCACCACGCACCCCTCGCCGAGCTTCGCGCCCTCCCGGATCTGCGCCAGCTCCCAGACGCTGCTCCCGGCCCCGATCTCGGCGCTCTCGTCGACCTGGGCGGTGGGCTGGACCCTGTAGTTCACGTCGTACGCCTTTCACGGGAGCCGGAAACCGGCCGGTCCCGGGCAGCATAGGGCGGCGGCGGGCCCTGCGGCCGGGTGGCGCGACCCCGGTTTGACCCCCGGAACCCGGCCCCGTAACCTTGACCCTCGGTGTGTTTCCGTACACACCTACCCCTGAGCACATCCCTCCCGGTCCCGGTCGGTGTTCGCGCCGTCCGCCAGGAGAGGCCGCTCATCCTTCCGGATCGTCCCGGGCCCCGGCCCGTGCGAGCGGCTGGCATCAGGGGATCCGTTCCGAGCGAGAGAGAGATCCGCGTGTACGCCATCGTGCGCAGCGGTGGTCGCCAGCACAAGGTTGCTGTCGGCGACATCGTTGAGGTTGACAAGATTTCCACTGCCAAGGTTGGCGACACGGTCGAGCTCTCGACCCTGCTCGTTGTCGACGGTGACGCGGTCACCAGCGACCCGTGGGTGCTCGACGGCATCAAGGTCACGGCCGAGGTCGTGGACCACCACAAGGGCGCGAAGATCGACATCCTTCGCTACAAGAACAAGACCGGCTACCGCCGTCGCCAGGGTCACCGCCAGCAGTACACGGCGATCAAGGTCACCGGTATCCCCGCGGCTGCGAAGTAAGGGACTGAGAACACATGGCACACAAGAAGGGCGCATCGTCCACTCGGAACGGGCGCGATTCCAATGCTCAGCGGCTCGGCGTGAAGCGCTTCGGCGGCCAGGCCGTCAACGCCGGTGAGATCCTGGTCCGCCAGCGCGGCACCCACTTCCACCCGGGCACGGGCGTCGGCCGTGGCGGCGACGACACGCTGTTCGCGCTGACCGCCGGTGCGGTGGAGTTCGGTACCCACCGTGGCCGCAAGGTCGTGAACATCGTTCCGCTCGCCGTCTGAGTTCTTCCTCAGCGCGCGCAGAACGGCACACAGCACCTTCCGAGGGCGGATCCCAGCTTTCCCGGCGAACGGGGAAGCGGGTCCGCCCTCGGCGTGTTACGACAGAGACAATTCCGGTTTTTCCGCTGTACCTGCACCTGTTATCTGGAGGCACCCACCATGACCACCTTCGTGGACCGCGTCGAGCTGCATGCCGCCGCGGGTAACGGAGGCCACGGCTGCGCCTCCGTGCACCGGGAGAAGTTCAAGCCGCTCGGCGGCCCCGACGGGGGCAACGGCGGCCGGGGCGGCGATGTGATCCTCGTCGTCGAGCAGTCCGTGACCACCCTGCTGGACTACCACCACAGCCCCCACCGCAAGGCCACCAACGGCCAGCCCGGCGCCGGTGACAACCGTTCCGGCAAGGACGGCCAGGACATGGTCCTGCCCGTGCCCGACGGCACCGTCGTCCTCGACAAGGCCGGCAACGTCCTCGCGGACCTGGTCGGCCAGGGCACCACCTTCGTCGCCGGACAGGGCGGTCGCGGCGGGCTCGGCAACGCGGCGCTGGCCTCCGCCCGCCGCAAGGCGCCCGGCTTCGCGCTGCTCGGCGAGCCGGGGGAGAGCCGGGACATCGTCCTGGAGCTCAAGACCGTCGCGGACGTGGCGCTCGTCGGCTATCCGAGTGCGGGCAAGTCCTCGCTGATCTCGGTGCTCTCCGCCGCCAAGCCGAAGATCGCGGACTACCCCTTCACCACGCTGGTCCCCAACCTCGGTGTCGTCACGGCGGGTTCGACGGTCTACACCATCGCGGACGTCCCCGGCCTCATCCCCGGCGCCAGCCAGGGCAAGGGCCTCGGCCTGGAGTTCCTGCGCCACGTCGAGCGCTGCTCGGTGCTCGTGCACGTCCTGGACACCGCGACGCTGGAGTCCGACCGAGACCCCCTCTCCGACCTCGACATCATCGAGGAGGAGCTGCGGCAGTACGGCGGTCTGGAGGACCGGCCCCGCATCGTCGCGCTCAACAAGGTCGACATCCCCGACGGCCAGGACCTGGCCGACATGATCCGCCCCGACCTGGAGGCCCGCGGCTACCAGGTCTTCGAGGTCTCCGCCATCGCGCACAAGGGCCTGAAGGAGCTGAGCTTCGCGCTCGCCGGGATCATCGCGAAGGCGCGGGCCGACAAGCCGCAGGAGGAGGCGACCCGGATCGTCATCCGCCCCAAGGCCGTCGACGACGCGGGCTTCACGGTCACCGCGGAGGGCGAGGACCTCTACCGAGTACGAGGCGAGAAGCCCGAGCGCTGGGTGCGCCAGACCGACTTCAACAACGACGAGGCCGTCGGCTACCTCGCGGACCGGCTCAACCGCCTCGGCGTCGAGGACGCGCTCGTCAAGGCGGGCGCGCGGGCCGGTGACGGGGTCGCCATCGGCCCCGAGGAGAACGCGGTCGTCTTCGACTGGGAGCCGACCATGCAGGCCGGTGCCGAGATGCTGGGGCGCCGCGGTGAGGACCACCGCATGGAGGCCCCGCGTCCGGCGGCCCAGCGGCGCCGGGAGCGCACTGCGGAGCGTGACGACGCTCAGCAGGAGTACGACGAGTTCGACCCCTTCTAGCGGGCGCACAACCTCCAGGACCGGAAGGCCCGACTCCGATAGGAGTCGGGCCTTCCGGCCATTTGGGGGCGGACGCGGGCGGTCCGGGCGCCCGAACCGGACTCCAGGGGGCGTGAGGATGTGCAGATTATGAAAGTTCTCTATGGATTCGGTATCGGGTGGAACCTGTCGGGCTTCACCAACATCCCTGGCCAGACGGTGAACGGGGGGTTTCCGGGGGGTGCGGGACGGGGGTCGTCCGCCTTGCGGGACGGTCACGGAGAGTGCGAACATCGCGCTGTTCCACCCCCATAGCGAAGTAGGTCGTCTGTGTCTCTGCCCCACGAAGCCAAGCTCCGGACCACAGCGGTCGTGCTCGCCGGCGGCACCGGGCAGCGGGTGGGGCTCTCGATCCCCAAGCAGCTGCTGAAGATCGCGGGCAAGGCGGTCATAGAGCACACGCTGACGATCTTTCAGAACGCCGAGGACATCGACGACATCATCGTGATGATGGCTCCGGGGTTCGTGCCGGACGTCGAGAAGATCGTCGTCAAGGCCCAGTTGACCAAGGTCACCCGGGTCATCGAGGGCGGCGCCACCCGCAACGAGACCACCGAGCGCGCCATCGCGGCCCTCGGCGAGGGTCTCGCCGAGAACGAGGACCGCAACGTCCTCTTCCACGACGCGGTGCGCCCCCTGCTGTCACAGCGCGTCATCAGGGACTGTGTCGCCGCCCTCGACCGCTACCAGGCCGTCGACGTCGCCATCCCCTCCGCGGACACGATCATCGTGACCCGCACCCACGGCGAGGACGGCGAGTTCATCACCGAGGTCCCCGACCGCTCCCGGCTGCGCCGCGGCCAGACCCCGCAGGCGTTCAAGCTCTCCACCATCCGCAAGGCGTACAGGATCGCGGCTGGTGACCCCAACTTCCAGGCCACGGACGACTGTTCGGTGGTCCTCAAGTACCTCCCCGACGTGCCGATCCATGTGGTCGCGGGCGACGAGTACAACATGAAGGTCACCCAGCCGGTCGACGTCTTCCTCACCGACAAGCTCTTCCAGCTCGCCTCCACCGCCGCCCCCCGCCAGGCCGACGAGGCCGCCTACCGGGAACTGCTCTCGGGCAAGACCGTGGTGGTCTTCGGCGGTTCGTACGGGATCGGCGCCGACCTCGCGACGATGGCGGAGAGTTACGGGGCGAAGGTCTACGCGCTGGGCCGGTCGACCACCGGCACCCATGTGGAGAACCGGGCCGACATCGAGGGGGCGCTCGCCCGGGCGCACGCCGAGACCGGGCGCGTCGACTACGTCATCAACACCGCGGGCGTTCTGCGCATCGGCAGGCTGGCCGAGACGGACGACGCGACGATCCAGGAAGCGCTGAACGTCAACTATCTGGCCCCCGTCCAGATCGCGCGCGCCTCCTACACCTACCTCGCCGAGACGCAGGGACAGCTGCTGCTCTACACCTCCAGCAGCTACACCCGCGGCCGGGCCGAGTACAGCCTCTACTCCTCCACCAAGGCCGCCATGGTCAACCTGACCCAGGCGCTCGCCGACGAGTGGGCGGGCGAGGGGATCCGGGTGAACTGCGTGAACCCGGAGCGGACCGCGACACCGATGCGCACCAAGGCCTTCGGCCAGGAGCCGGAGGGCTCGCTGCTCTCCTCGGAGGCCGTGGCCCGCACCTCACTGGACGTGCTGCTCTCCGAGCTGACCGGGCACGTCATCGACGTACGACAGCAGGACCCGACGGCGGAGGCCTCCGCCTCGTCCGGGTTCGATCAGGCGCTGGCCTCCGCGCTGGACCGCCAGGGGGACGGTTAATCATTCTCGGCACCGACGCGACAACGGGCCTCGGTCACCGCTTGACGCGGTGACCGAGGCCTTGCGCGTATACGCACATTCATATTTTCCTCATTTACGTGAACCTCATTACGTGAAACCAGCCGGCACCCCCTGGAGCAGGTTCTTCATGATTTCCCAAGCCATCCGCCTCGCCCGTGTGGGCAGCAGATCAGAACTGGCGGCAGCGTTGCTGATGGGGCTCGGATACCCCTGTGTGATGCTCGCCGCGCTCATTCCGAACGTGTGGTTCTTCGCGGCGGCGGCGGCCGTCACCTACCTCGCGGACCGGTACCTGCACCATCGGGGGAGCTATGTGATCAACCGGCTCGGCAGGGTGCGGGCCGGACTGTCCATCCGCTTCCTGCTGCGCCAGCTGATGATCATCCTGCTGCTGGCCCGGCTCGATCTGTCCGAGGGGCCGCTGTTCTACACGGCGGTCGCCTGCTTCCTGCTCTTCTTCGGTCTCCAGATCCCGCAGGGCGCCCTGACGACCCTGATCAAGCTGCGCCGCACGATGCCGGTCATCACCCGCAACGTGGACCTGAACGCCGTACGCATCCCGGACGCCCCGCCGAGCGCGCTGCTGCGCCGCTCGGGCGAGAAGATGCTGCACCTGGACATCCCCGCGATGGCCGGCATCCTGATCGCCGCCGGGACCGGTGAGAACGCCGCCGCCTACGCCGGTGCCGCGCTCAGCCTGCTGCTCGCCCTCCTCTACGTCGCGGCGCTCGCCCCATACCTGCGCCGCAGCCGGCTGGCGCCCCGGCCCGCCGCCGTGCTCAAGGCCGTCGACACCTGGCTGGGCGAGTACCAGCCGACCGTGGTGCTCTACTTCTCCGGCTCCAACGAGTCCGCCTACCAGGGCAACATGTGGCTGGAGACCATGGCCCGGATCGAGGGCCGGCCGCTGATCATCATGCGGGAACGCGGTCTGGTCCCGCAGCTGGCCGAGACCTCCGTCCCGGTGATCTGCGTCCCGGCGGGCACCCATCTGATGAACCTGGACCTCTCCACCGTCCGGGTCTGCCTGTATCCGGCCAACGTCGGCAAGAACATCCACATCCTGCGCGTGCCGACCATGAAGCACGTCTTCATCGGCCACGGCGACAGCGACAAGCTCGCCAGCGTCAACCCGTACTCCAAGGTCTACGACGAGGTCTGGACGGCGGGCCGGGCCGGCCGCGACCGCTACGCGCTGGCCGACGTGGGCGTCCGGGACGAGGACATCGTCGAGGTCGGCCGCCCGCAGCTGGAGTCCATCGAGAGCGGTGCGGGCGCGCTCCGCAACCCCATCCCGACCGTCCTGTACGCCCCCACCTGGGAGGGCTGGGACGACAACCCCGGCAACACCTCGCTGCTGCTGGCGGGCGAGAACATCGTGCGCGGGCTGATCGACGCGGACGAGCCGGTCCGGATCGTCTACAAGCCGCACCCCTTCACCGGCATCCGCAACGCCAGGGCCAAGGCGGTCGACGCCCGGATCCGGGCCATGCTGGAGAAGGCCGCAGCCGAGCGCGCCGCCGAGCCCCGCTGGGCGCGGGAGGCCGGCCGGACGGCCGCCGACCGGAGCGCCGCCGAGGCCGAACTCGTCACCATCGGCGCCCGGTTGGCGGAGCTGGTCGTGGTGGGCCGCCCCGGCGCGGACGAGGCGGAGGAATCGCGGGTCTCGCTCGCGGACCCCGCCCGCGAGGCGGAGACGGCCCGGCTGCGGGCCGCGTGGAACGACGCCTACTGGCGCTCCTTCGGCTGGTGGGAGCACCGCACGGTGACGGGCTCGCAGCCCAGCCTGTACGACTGCTTCAACGAGTCCGACGCCATGGTCTCGGACATCTCCAGCGTGGTCTCCGACTTCATCGCCAGCGGCAAGCCGTACGCGGTCACCGACTCCGCGGGGCTGGGCGCCGAGGAGTTCCGGCGGCAGAACACCGCCGTACGGGCCGCGGTGGTCCTCTCCAACGGTGCCGGGGAACTGGGTGAACTGCTGGCCGCCGTCGCGGACCCGGCGGCGGACACCCTGGCCGGGGCGCGCCGGGAGCTGAAGACGTACCTCCTGGGCCCGGACGAGCCGACCTCCATGGAGCGGTTCAACGCCGCCGTACGGGCGCTCGCCGCCAAGGCGGAGGCCCGGAACACCGGGGTCGCCCAGCGGATCGGGGACCAGGCCGTGGCCGTCCCGGACCGGGAGGCGGACTCCAGCGGTGTCGGTACGGGCGAGCCGGAGGCGACGGCGGCGGCCGTCGCCACGGCGGACCCGGACGCGGTGGCCGTCCCCGGCGGCGAGGCGGAGGCGGTGGCGGCGGCGGAGGCCGCGGTCGCCTCGGAGGCCACGACGGCGCGCTGAGGCGCACAGCCGACCGGACTTGTCCGGAAAGAGACCCAACCCCGACGACGGCCCGTACGTCTCCCTTGGAGAAGGGGATGTACGGGTCGTTCGGCATGTGTGCGCCTAAAGAGTCTGTATGCAAAGAGCGCAGAGCCGGGCAAATCTCCTTCCCTCGTGATCAAATCGGCGGGTGGATATGGCCGACATGCCCAGGACGAACCACGAGCCCGATGTCAGTGTGATCATCGGGGCGTATGAAGCGATGCCCTATCTGATCCGGTGTCTGGAGTCGGTGGACGCGCAGACGATCGGACCCGGACGCATGGAGATCGTCGCGGTCGACGACGGCTCCACGGACGGCACCGGCGAATACCTGGAGGAGTTCGCCGCCCGGACGGCGATCCCCATGCGGGTCGTCCGGCAGGAGAACTCCGGCGGCCCCAGCGGCCCGCGCAACCTCGGCCTCGGGCTGGCCCGGGGCCGGTACGTCTTCTTTCTCGACGCCGACGACTACTTCGGTGAAGAGGCCCTGGAACGCATGGTCGCCATGGGCGACCGGGCGGGCACGGACGTGGTCCTCGGAAAGATCGTCGGCGTCGACCGCAGTGCGGCCAAGTCGATGTGGGGCGAGACCGTCGAGCGCGCCGATCTCTTCGACTCCGCCATCAAGTTCACCCTGAGCGCGCAGAAACTGTTCCGGCGCGACCTTCTCGTGCGGCTCGGCATGAGCTTCGACGAGAAGCTGCGGACCGGCGAGGACGCCCTCTTCACCATGGAGGCGTATCTGCGCGGCGACGGGGTCTCCGTCGTCGCGGACTACACCTGCTACTACCTGGTGGGCCGGGAGGACGGCAAGCAGCTCACCAAGAGCGGCGGCTACGAGCTGCGGTTCGACTCGGCCAGGGCGCTCATGAAGCTCATCGCCGACCATGTCCCCCCGGGCCCGCGGCGCGACACCCTGATGGTCCGGCCCTTCGTCATCACGCTGCTCCCGCAGTTCGGCCCCGTCCTGCTCGGTCAGAGCGAGGCGGTGCGGAAGCACAAGCTGGAGCTGGCGGCCCCGCTGATGCGGGCCTACTGGACGCCGGGGCTGGCGCGCCGGCTCAAGGTCCAGGAGAGGCTGCGGCTGACCTGCGTGGCCGAGGGGCGGCTCGATCTCCTGCTGGACATCCTGCGGTTCCTGAAGGACAAGAAGAAGCCGAAGGCGGTCCGCAAGGGCCTGCGCGGCCGGCTCCACCTCACCTACCCGCACTTCGGGGACGCCGCGGGGCTGCCGGACGCGGTGTACGAGCTGACCGTGCCGGAACGGATCGGCGGCGGGAAACCGGTGGCGCCGGAGCCGCAGACCGCGGCCGTCTTCGTACGGCGCCTGAGGCGCAAGGCCCGCCGGACGGCCGGGGCGCTCCGGACCGCGCTCCACGTCCCGCGCCGGGCCTAGGGCCTGTCGTCAGACTGCCGCCTGCCGCCTGCCGCCTGCCGCCTGCCGTCCGGGCGACGACGGCAGTCTGACGACAGGCCCCAGGGGGTGACTCCACGCGCCCCGTGAGCGCGGACGCCGCGCCGTCCGGGAACATCGGGGGACAGCCGATGCCCTCCCCCTCCTGGAACCCCCTGCCGGCCAGGCACCGCGGGACGGTTCGTCGGTCGCGGGCCCCGGGCGGCACCGGTCCCCGGGCGGACCGGGGCCGCCCGGCCGGAGGGGCGACGGACCCGTCCCGGAGGGCGTCCTACCCCCCGCGCTGAGACGGATCGGCGCCCCGCCGACGCCTCGCGTAGATTGTGGGCGCCGATGAGGACGACATGATGGGGACGGGCGTACGTGTCAGGGGCAAGCGAATTCGAAGGCGCACTCCGCACACCCTCCGACCGGGGTGACTCCGGACGGCGGGCGGAGGTGACCGGTGCCCGCAGGATCGTGGTCAAGGTCGGCTCCTCCTCGCTCACCACCGCCTCCGGCGGCCTGGACGCGGACCGGGTCGACGCCCTCGTCGACGTCCTGGCCAAGGTCAGGGACGGCGGCGAGCGCGAGGTCGTCCTCGTCTCCAGCGGGGCCATCGCCGCCGGACTCGCCCCGCTCGGCCTGGTCCGCCGCCCCAAGGACCTCGCCCGCCAGCAGGCCGCCGCCAGCGTCGGCCAGGGCCTCCTGGTCGCCCGCTACACCGCCTCCTTCGCCCGCTACGGCGTCCGCGTCGGCCAGGTGCTCCTCACCGCCGACGACACCAGCCGCCGCGCCCACTACCGCAACGCCTTCAGCACCCTCGACAAGCTCCTGGAGATGGGCGCCGTCCCCGTCGTCAACGAGAACGACACCGTCGCCACCGACGAGATCCGCTTCGGTGACAACGACCGGCTCGCCGCCCTCGTCGCCCACCTCGTCCACGCCGACCTCCTCGTCCTCCTCTCCGACGTCGACGGCCTCTACGACGGCCCGCCCGGCACCCCCGGCGCCTCCCGCATCGCCGAGGTCACCGGCCCCGGCGACCTCGCGGGCGTCACCATCGGCAGCGCCGGCAAGGCGGGCGTGGGCACCGGCGGCATGGTCACCAAGGTCGAGGCCGCCAACATCGCCACCGCCGCCGGGGTCCCCGTCGTCCTCACCTCCGCCAGCCGGGCCGCCGACGCCCTCGCCGGCCGCGACACCGGGACGTACTTCCACCGCACCGGCCGCCGCTCCGCCGACCGGCTGCTCTGGCTCGCCCACGCCTCCACCCCGCAGGGCGCGCTCACCCTCGACGACGGCGCCGTACGGGCCGTGGTGGAGCGCCGCACCTCGTTGCTGCCCGCCGGGATCTCCGCCGTCGAGGGCGAGTTCAGCGCCGGCGACCCGGTGGAGCTGCGCGACCTGCGCGGCACCCCCGTCGCCCGCGGACTCGTCAACTTCGACGCGAAGGAGATCCCCCAGCTGCTCGGCCGCTCCACCCGCGATCTCGCCCGTGAGCTGGGTCCCGCCTACGAGCGCGAGGTCGTACACAGGGACGATCTGGTCATCCTCGTGCCGCGCCTCACCCCCTGAAACGGCTGAAAGTCCCGCCATCGGGCAGGGACCTTTACCAAAACCGCCCCACGCCCGGCCGTTGACTGGTCCACTTTGTAGCGGGGAAACAGGGGACCGCACAGCAACACATCACAGGAGGCCGCCGGTGAGACGAGCGCGCCCGGGGGCGTCGCCCCGAGGCACGGGCAGCCGCGCCCTGACGAGCGTCGGAGCGGGCACCGGTTTCGACCGGAACCCGCCCCTGGGAGGCACTGCCGACCAGGAGCCGGTGCCGGAGCGCCAGGAGGACCGCCCGCAGTCGAAGCTCTGGCACATCACCCTCAGCGTCTCGGGGGCCGAGACCCCGCTGCGGGAGGTCAGACGCGGTCTGGAACAGCTCGCGCACGACCATCCCTTCCTGCTGACCAGCCGTTACGCAGCCGACCACGCGGAGATCCGCTACTGGGAAGAGGCCCGCGACCTGCACGACGCCGCCGCCGTCGCCCTGCGGCTGTGGGGCGAGCACCGCTCCAGCGCCCAGCTGCCGCCGTGGAAGATCGTCGGCCTGGAAGTGATCGACCGCGAGACCTACCACCAGCGCATCGCCGAGGGGTACGGGCCACCGCCCGCCGCCCCCGTCGGCGTGCACCCGTACTGAAAGGCCGGGTGACGCGAGACGTCCGCCCCTCGGGTCGGCCGTCTCGCATCACGGGATACGTGCCGTATGCCCGCAGAGCGCGCATTACCCTGCGGGCATGACCACGCTCTCGCCCTACGACAACCTGTCCCCGGTCGCGCAGACCGCCTACCGGGCCCGCGCCGCCGCCGCAGATATCGCGCCACTTCCGCGCGCTGCCAAGGACGACGCGCTGCTGGCCATCGCGGACGCCCTCGAAGTGCGGACCGCCGAGATCGTCGAGGCCAACGCGCAGGACGTCGAGCGGGCCCGCGAGGCCGGCACGAGCGAGGGCATCATCGACCGGCTCACCCTCACCCCGGAGCGCATCCGGGCCATCGCCGCCGATGTACGGGACGTGGCCGCGCTGCCCGACCCGGTCGGTGAGGTGGTGCGCGGCTCGACCCTGCCCAACGGCATCGACCTGCGCCAGGTCCGCGTCCCCCTCGGCGTGGTCGGCATCATCTACGAGGCCCGCCCCAACGTCACCGTGGACGCGGCCGCCCTCTGCCTCAAGTCCGGCAACGCGGTCCTGCTGCGCGGCTCCTCCTCCGCGTACGCCTCCAACACCGCCCTGGTCCGCGTCCTGCGCGACGCCGTCGGCGGCTCGGGCCTCCCCGCCGACGCGGTCCAGCTCGTCCCGGGCGAGAGCCGCGACTCCGTACGGGAGCTGATGCGGGCCCGCGGCCTGGTCGACGTCCTCATCCCGCGCGGCGGCGCCTCCCTGATCCGTACGGTCGTCGAGGAGTCCACGGTCCCCGTCATCGAGACCGGCACCGGCAACTGCCACGTCTACGTCGACGCCGAGACGGACCTGTCCATGGCGGTCGACATCCTGGTCAACTCCAAGGCCCAGCGCCCCAGCGTCTGCAACGCCGCCGAGACCCTGCTCGTCCACAAGGACGTCGCGGACGCCTTCCTGCCGCTCGCCCTGGACGCCCTGGCCGAGGCCGGGGTCACCGTCCACGGCGACGAGCACGTCCTCGCCCGCGCCGAGGGGACCAAGGCCACCGTGGTCCCGGCGACGACCGAGGACTGGGAGACCGAGTACCTCTCGTACGACATCGCGGCGGCGGTCGTGGACTCCCTGGACGCGGCCGTGGCCCACATCCGCCTCTGGTCCTCCGGCCACACCGAGGCCATCGTGACCACCTCGCAGGCCGCCGCCCGCCGGTTCACCCAACTGGTCGACTCCACCACGGTCGCCGTCAACGCCTCGACGCGCTTCACCGACGGGGGGCAGTTCGGCTTCGGCGCGGAGATCGGCATCTCCACCCAGAAGCTGCACGCCAGGGGCCCGATGGGCCTGCCGGAGCTGACCTCCACGAAGTACATCGTCACCGGCGACGGGCACACCCGGTAGCCCGACTTTCCGGAGCGCCTGCCCAAAAGGTCCCGGCACGGCTACGCTGAATCCGTGCCGGACGACGTGGGGGGCAAGCCGTTCCCGGACGGCTGGGAGCCTGACGACGACCGCGGGGGCGCGGACAAGGACTTCGCCTCCGTGGTGTTCGACGAGGACTTCGTCCGGGCCGCCGTCGTCCATGAGCCCACCGCCGTGGAGCGCCTGCTCGCCGCCGCGGAGGCCCGGGCCCAGGCCGACGCCGCCCGGGCCCGCCGCAGCCGCCGCCCCACGGACGGCGAGTACGGCTCCCACCGCCGCCCCCGGCCCCCGCACGACCCGCAGGACCTCGACTACGACCCCGACGACCACGACGACTCCGGCTCCTACGGTCCCGCCGGCTACCGGGGCGCCGCCCGCTGGCACCGCCCGGTTGCGTGGCTCCTGGCCCTCGTGATGGGCGTCGGCATGGTCGGCCTCGCCTTCTCCGCCGCCCACCGCACCGCCTCCGCGAACCGCGAGGACCAGGTGGTGCCGCCCGCCACCAGCGGGGTGGACCAGCCCGGGGCGATTCCACCGGCCGCCGTGGACCACTCCCGCCCCACGGTCTCCGCCACCCCCTCCACTCCCTGAGCCGCTCCCGCGCCGCGCACCCCGCACCGGGGGATCGGCCCGCCCGTCACCCGTACGGCGGTGTCGGCCGCCGCCACTTCCCGCCGCTCTCCGCGTTTACGTCACCGCCGATCGACCTACTCTGAAGATGTGACCCCTCGCTTCCGGGGGGCTTCTCGCTGCCGGACGCCCGACGGCCGAAGCAGACCGTGGCGCACCGAGCAGACCGGTGGTGCGGAGATGGCGGGAGAGACGTCATGACAGGCCGCTCAGAACCGCCGAACGGCCCGCCCGAGAACCCCGAGGGCGGCGAGGACGAGTACGGCTCGCTCGTCTTCGACGAATCGTTCATCCGCAGTGCCCGTGTGCAGGAGTTCTCGGCGCAGGAGCGGATGGGCGAGCCCGCCCGCGCGGTGCGCACGCTGCCGGAACCGGTGGCCCCGACCGGCCACGGCTCCCGGGCCGCCATCGTGCTGGTCGTCCTCATCGCCCTGGCCTTCGCCACGGCCGTCTACATCGGCTTCCGCAACCCCTACCCGCAGCCCGTCACCCGCCGGGCCGAACCGCTGCGCACCACCGTCGTGCCCCTCGCCCCCCGCGGCCCCGTCCCCGCCGGATCACCCGAGCAGCTCTACCGGGCCGCCCCGCTCTCCGGCTTCCGCGCCGGCGCGGCCGGCATCAACTTCCCCTCCGTGCGGCGTACGCAGAACTTCTCCGACAGCCAGATCACCACCGCCCTCGCCACCGTCAAGGACTACCTGGTGGAGTCCTCGCTCAACCCGGCCGTCCTCACCGGCCAGGTCCGCCGCCCCGTCGAGCAGCTCCTCGACCCCGACCAGCGGGGCCAGTTCGAACGGTCCCTGAGCAGCCCCGCCGACGACGGGCTCCACGCCGCCACCGGCTGGCTGGTGCGCTTCGACCCGGCCCAGGTGGAGCTGGCCGACCCCCAGGTCCGGGTCCAGGGCACCCTCTCGTACGCCGAGGACGGCGCGGGCACCCTGGAGATCGTCTCGGACCACACCTTCACCTACGCCCTGCGCCCGGCGGGCACCACGGCCGAGGAGGACGGCGCCTCCCTTTTCACCGTCCGGCGAGAGGTGCGCTTCCGCCTCGACCGGGAGGACCTGCGCCTGCACCGGCTGGAGCTGCGCACCGCCCACGTACAGGCCGGACCGCAGTCCTGCTCGGCCGGCGCGACCGGGACGCTGCGGCCGCTCCTGGCGGGGGAGCGGGCCGACGCCCGGGGCCCGGCGGCCACCGACCCGTACGCCCCGGGCCGGCCCGCGGCGGCGCTCTGCGGCACCCTGGCACCCCTGGCCACCCCCACACCGGCCGCCTCGGGCGCCTCGGGCGCGCCCGGTGGAGCTACCCCTTCCGAGGCCCCTCCTCAGGGCTCTGCGGCCCTTCGGGACTACCGCCCCCATCCGTCGTAGCGGAACCTGAACCGCCCGCACCGCCCTTGGCCCCACCGCCGCCACCGGTGAACTTGTCGCGCAGCTTGCCGCCCAGGTCCCCGGCGCCCCCGGCGATGTCACCGACCAGCTTCATCAGCGGGTCCTTGCTCGTCCGCACCGTGTCGGCGTAGTGCGAGGCCGACTCCCGGAAGGAGTCCGAGACCGAGGTGTCCTTGTCCTCGTCGCGCCGGGGGTAGTGGCCGTCCATGATCCGCTGGAAGTCGCGGGTCTCCGACCACTTCTTCAGCTCGGCGGCCCGCACCGTGGTGAAGGGGTGCGACCGGGGCAGCACATTGAGGATCTTGAGGACCGAGTCCCGCAGATCCCCGCCCTTCTCGTACTCGTCGGCCTGGGCGAGGAAGGCGTCCACGTTCATCTGATGGAGGTGGTTGCCACCGGCGATCTTCATCAGACCGCGCATCGACGCCTGGATGTCCTGGCCCACCAGCAGACCGGCCCGGTCGGCGGAGAGCTCCGACTTGCGGAACCACTCGCGCAGCGCCGTCACGATCGCCATGATCGCCACGTTCCCCAGCGGGATCCAGGCGACCTTCACGGCCAGGTTGGTGAGGAAGAGCAGGATCGTCCGGTACACCGAGTGGCCGGAGAGGGCGTGGCCCACCTCGTGGCCCACCACCGCCCGCATCTCCTCCTCGTCGAGCAGCTCGACCAGGCCGGTGGTGACCACGATGATCGGCTCGTCCATCCCGATGCACATGGCGTTGGGCTGAGGGTCCTGCTTGACGTACATCGGCGGGACCTTCTCCAGGTCCAGGATGTAACACGCGTCGCGCAGCATGTCGTGGAGGTGGGCGAACTGCGCCTCGCTCACCCGGACGGAGTCGGAGAGGAAGAGCAGCCGCAGGCTCCGCTCCGGGAGCAGCCCGCTGAGCGCCTTGAACACGGTGTCGAAACCGGTGAGTCTGCGCAGCGCCACCAGGGCCGAGCGGTCCGCCGGGTGCTCGTAGGCCCGGGACGAGATCCCGGGGAATCGCCTGCGCGCCCTGCTCGGCACGTTCTCGTGACTGATGTCGGTCATGGATGGCCCCCTGTTCGTACGAGACGTTGCTCGCCCCCCGGACAAAACCCAGCGTAGGTGCTGGCGCTACGGTGTGCGGGGGGCTGTGGATAACTTTGAGGAGCGCCCGAAATGCCGCACATCGCCGTAACCCTGGCTGCCGCTTCCGCGGAACAGGGACCGGGGGCCACCCTCCGGATCGTGCTGCTGGTCTCGATCGTCGGAGCGGTGCTGCTGGCCTGGTTCCTGCTGCGCGGATACCGCAACAACGACGACAACGACTGAGTCGGCGTGAGCGTGCCCGAAGGCCCCGCATACGATGTGCCCGACGTCTTCCTTCCGCCTCACGATCGATAGGTCCTGCCGAAGATGAGCCTCACGAGCACCGCACACGAGCTGGTCACCCTCGCCTCCGGAGGTGAGGGCGGCGGCAACCACGAAAGCCTCAGCCCCTACCTCATCGGCGGCCTTGCCTTCCTCGCGCTGATGTTCCTGCTCTGGGTCACCACCCGCTTCAACCGCGACCGCTGAGACAGAGGCGTACAGCTGTGCCAGTAGGCTCTGCACGCATGGGAGAGCAGGAAGTGCCTACCGGCCCCGGCAAACGCCGCGTCGGCGTCATGGGCGGGACATTCGACCCGATCCACCACGGACACCTGGTGGCGGCCAGTGAAGTGGCCGCCCAGTTCCATCTCGACGAGGTCGTGTTCGTCCCGACCGGGCAGCCGTGGCAGAAGAGCCACAAGAAGGTCTCCCCGGCCGAGGACCGCTATCTGATGACGGTCATCGCCACCGCGTCCAATCCGCAGTTCTCGGTCAGCCGCAGTGACATCGACCGTGGCGGACCGACGTACACCATCGATACGCTGCGGGACCTGCGCGAGGTCCACGGCGACGCGGACCTCTTCTTCATCACCGGCGCCGACGCGCTCGCCCAGATCCTCACCTGGCGCGACGCGGAGGAGCTGTTCTCGCTCTCCCACTTCATCGGTGTGACCCGGCCGGGTCACGTGCTCACGGACGACGGACTTCCCGAAGGCGGTGTCTCCCTCGTGGAGGTGCCGGCGCTGGCGATCTCGTCCACGGACTGCCGTGAGAGGGTCGCGCAGGGGGAGCCGGTCTGGTACCTGGTGCCGGACGGCGTGGTCCGCTACATCGACAAGCGCCAGCTGTACCGCGGCGACTGAGCCACGGAGAGGGGCACCGGTGAACGACCGACAGAACCCGTACGGCCACGACCCGTACTACCAGCAGCCGCAGATCATCGGTTACGACGAGTACGGGCAGCCGGTGTACCAGCAGCACGGGCAGGAGCAGGGCGGGCAGCAGTACGACCCCTACGCCGCCCAGCAGGGCCAGGGGCAGGCACAGACACAGGGCCACGTCACGGACCCGGGGTACGGCTACGACCCGTACAACCAGCCCCAGCAGTCCGAGCAGCCCCAGGCCCAGCCGTACGACCCCTACGCGCAGCAGCAACAGCAGCACCAGGACCGGAGCGGCAGCGACCAGGGGTACGCCCAGGGGCACGGGCAGAGCCAGGGCCAGGCGCAGGGTTACGGGTACGGCGGCTACACCGACTACGGCTACGCCACCGGGCAGCAGCCCGCCGCCGTCGACACCGGGCAGTGGAACATCCCGCAGCAGGGCACCGCCCCCGTACCGGAACAGGCGCCTCAGCACGCGGCCCAGCAGGAGCAGCGGCAGACAGCCCGGCCCGCGCCCGACCGGGCGTCCGAGGGGGTCTTCGGCCCGTCGTCGGAGGCGGAGACCGAGGCGGATTCCGCCGTTCCCGGGCAGCGCCGTCCCGCCCCGGACTACCGCACCGAGCAGTTCTCGTTCATCGAGGAGCCCGACGAGGACTCCGAAGACGTCATCGACTGGCTGAAGTTCACCGAGAGCCGCAGCGAGCGGCGCGAGGAGGCCCGGCGAAAGGGCCGCAACCGGATGATCGCGCTGATCGTCGTGGCCGTCCTCGTGGTGGTCGGCGGCGTCGGCTACCTCTGGTCCGCCGATCTGATCCCCGGCCTCTCCGGCAAGGAGGAGAAGAAGACCGTCGCCGCCGGTGCCCAGCAGCGCGACGTGATCGTGGTCCACCTGCACAACACCAAGAAGGGCGGCACGTCGACGGCCCTCCTCGTCGACAACGTCACCACCAAGCAGGGCACCACCGTCCTGCTGCCCAACACCCTGGCCGTGGCGGGCGACGACGGGACCACCATCACGCTCGGCAAGTCCGTCGACGACGACGGCCGGAGCGGCACCCGGGAGGCCGTCGAGACCCTCCTGGGTACGAAGATCAGCGGCACCTGGCGGCTGGACACCCCGTATCTGGAGATCCTCGTCGAGCAGGTCGGCAACATCGAGATGGACACCGACATCGATGTTCCCGATGCCAAGAAGGGCGCCGACCCCCTGGTGAGGAAGGGGGAGGCGCAGACGCTCAGCGGCCCGATGGCCGTCGCGTACGCCACCTACCTGGCCCCCGGGGAGGCCGAGGCCAAGCAGCTGAACCGGTTCGGGGAGGTCATGCGCGCGGTGCTGCGCAAGATCTCGGAGGACCCCAAGGCCGCGACCGTCACCGTGGAGACGCTGGCCCAGGTCCTGGACCCGTCACTGCCGGAGAAGGACCTCGGCGCCTCGCTCGCCAAGCTGGCGTCGCGGGCCAAGATCGGTGACTACAAGACGATGCTGCTGCCGGTCCAGGACGACGGCACGCTCACCGACGCGGCCACCCGAAGCGTCGTCAAGGACGTCCTCGGCGGCTCGGTGAAGGCTCCGGAGGAGGGCGCCCCCCTCAGGGTCGCCGTCCGCAACGCGACGGGGAACGCCAAGGCCGCGGAGTCCGCCCGGATCACGTTGGTCAACGGCGGTTACGCCTTCGTGGACAGCGGCAAGGCCGACGACGAGGCCGAGTCCGTCGTGATCTACGGGAGCGCCGGGGACAAGGAGAAGGCCACGGAGGTCGCCAAGACCCTGGGGCTGTCCGCCGGGGCCGTGAAACAGGGCGAACCGGCGGCCAACGCGGACGTGTCCGCCGTGCTCGGCCAGAACTACAAGATCAAGTAGCCGTAGGTCCGTAGGTCCGGAAGTCCGGAAGCCCGGAAGTCCGGAGACCCGGAGGCGGTAAGGCCGGCGTCGGCAGGTGGTGGCAGGCCGACGCCGGCAGTCCGCGAGGGCCACCGTCGGCGGGAGGGAAGGGTTGTCGGCGGTCCGTGAGACCCTGGGGGTTGTATCCGACCGCCGACGAAAGCCTGCATGTGACCGCCACGGACCGCTCCATCGAGCTCATCAACGCCGCCGCCCAGGCGGCCGCCGACCGGCTCGCGCACGACATCATCGCCTACGACGTCAGCGATGTGCTGTCGATCACCGACGCCTTCCTGCTGGCCTCGGCCCCCAACGACCGCCAGGTCAAGTCGATCGTCGACGAGATCGAGGAGCGGCTCCAGAAGGAGCTGGGCGCCAAGCCGGTGCGCCGCGAGGGCGACCGCGACGCCCGCTGGATCCTCCTCGACTACGTCGACATCGTCATCCACGTCCAGCACAGCGAGGAGCGCGTCTTCTACGCGCTGGAGCGCCTGTGGAAGGACTGCCCGGAGATCGCCCTTCCCGAGGACGCGGTCAAGACCCGCGGCAAGGCCGAGGAGCACGCACAGCTCAACGGCGTCACGGAAGGCGACCCGAGCTGAACGGCAGTCGCGGCGGCAGGGGCCGCAGGATCGTCCTCTGGCGGCACGGCCAGACCGCGTGGAACCTGGAGCGCCGCTTCCAGGGCACCACGGACATCGAGCTGACCGAGGAGGGTGTCGCGCAGGCCCGCCGGGCCGCCCGGCTGCTCGCCTCGCTGAAGCCCGACGCCGTCGTCGCCTCCGACCTCCGGCGGGCGGCGGCCACGGCCGCCGAGCTGGCGGCGGTCACCGGCCTCACCGTCTCCCACGACGCAGCGCTCCGTGAGACGTACGCGGGGGTCTGGCAGGGGCTGACGCACGAGGAGATCGTCGAGCGGTACGGCGACGAGTACGCCGCGTGGAAGCGCGGCGAGCCGGTCCGCAGGGGCGGCGGCGAGCTGGAGACCGAGGTCGCCGACCGGGCCGCCCCGGTCGTCCTGGAGCACGCCGACAAGCTGCCCGCCGACGGCACGCTCGTCGTGGTCAGCCACGGCGGCACGATCAGGACGACGATCGGCCGGCTGCTGGGTCTGGAGGCGCACCACTGGGAAGGGCTCGGCGGGCTCACCAACTGCTGCTGGTCCGTCCTGGGCGAGGGCGCGCGCGGCTGGCGCCTGCTGGAGCATAACGCCGGCACCCTGCCGGAGCCGGTGCTCGGCGACGACGACTAAGGCTCCCGACCGGGGCCGCCGGGGGGACGACGAGGGG
The DNA here is from genome assembly GCF_050871195.1 of Streptomyces araujoniae. Taxonomy (NCBI): domain Bacteria; kingdom Bacillati; phylum Actinomycetota; class Actinomycetes; order Kitasatosporales; family Streptomycetaceae; genus Streptomyces; species Streptomyces araujoniae. The sequence goes on along the minus strand of NZ_CP194070.1, from coordinate 2,257,746 downwards.
GCCGTGAGGCCCGCCCGACACCGCCCCGGGCCCGCCCGACGGGGTCTTGGGACCTGCCCGGCAGCGCCCCCGGGGCCGGATTTCACTTTCCGGCAGGTCACAGGCTAAAGTTCTTCTTGTTCGCAGCGCGGAAACGCAGGGAAACAGAGCGAACAGCGGGGCTATAGCTCAGTTGGTAGAGCGCCTGCATGGCATGCAGGAGGTCAGGAGTTCAATTCTCCTTAGCTCCACAATCGAAGATCCCGTCCCCGTCTGGGGGCGGGATCTTCTGCATGGGGCCTCCGACCGCGCCGGGCCTCCCGCTCCGCCGCGTGGGGATCTTCCGCGAGGACCTGTGAAGCGGGCTGACCCCCTTGCGGGGTCATGGCAGAATCGGAGCGCCGGAGGGGGCGACGGACCGATCGGGAGGGAGCGCGATGCCTGCGAGTCGCGAACGCGTCCCCGGCCTGCCCCTGATCACCGCCCTGCCACCCGACCCCGTAACGTCCGACGACCGATCCCGGCTCGGCTGTCCGTCCTGTGGTTCGTCCCACGTGGCCCAGGTCCTGGGCGACAACGGAGGGGTCTCCTACGTGTGTACGGCCTGCGGCCACAGCTGGAGCTGACTGATGGGTGCCCACAGGCGTAAGTGCGACTGGTGCGGCAGCGGCACGCCCATTGTCAGGGACATGGACCCGATCAACGCCGAATACCAGTACTGGTGCGAGGAATGCGCGCGGGCGCTGATCATAAAAGGCGACCCCATCGAGACCTACCGGGAGCTGGAGGGGGAGCCGATCTACGGGCGGCTCCTGGAGGAGCACTGCACCCTGAAGCGGTTCTACTCCTTCGCGACGGCCTGACGCCCCACCCCTCTGGCCTGCGGCTGACGGGTCAACAAGCGGAATAATTCGGGCATATGTGCATGCACTGGAAACGATTTGGTGAAGCACCGGGGGGACCGTGTAATGTTCTCGATGTCGCCAAGGGGAACCGGGCGGCAGACAGTAAGGGGCTATAGCTCAGTTGGTAGAGCGCCTGCATGGCATGCAGGAGGTCAGGAGTTCAATTCTCCTTAGCTCCACAGTGAAGAAGCGGGCCACCCGGATCGGGTGGCCCGCTTCTTTTCTTGTTGCGACCCACTCAGCCCCGGCCGCCGCCCAGGGCCCGCCGGTTGACGGCGGGGAGCGCGGGCCGCGGCTCGGCGGCCGACTGCTCGATCCGGAGCGCCAGCGCCGGGCAGCGCCGTACGGCCCGCTGGGCGCGCCCGCGCAGATGCACCGGAACCGAGGCGTCCGCCAGCGCCGGATAGCCGTCGGGGCCCAGCCGGACCAGCTCGGGGATCAGGTCCGCGCAGAGGCCGTGGCCCTGGCAGAGCGTCCAGTCCACCGCCAGCTTCTCACCGCTCGGGATCGACTCCTCCAGGTCCTGGTAGCCGGTGGCGGGCAGCGGCAGCACGCCTGCCGTCTCACGGCCGCAGCCGCCGTCCAGGACATGCGCGGCGAGGTCGTCCGTGAACGCGGACAGCGTCGACATGAAGAACCGCGCCGAGCCGTCCGGATGCTTGCACGCCCCCCGCCCCCTCACGGCCTGGGTCACCTCGCGCAGGGCCTCCAGTGCGGCCGGCCCGCCGCCGTTCAGCACGTCGGAGAGCCCGCCCGCCGCGGCGGGAAGCCCCAGCTTGCACGGGCCGCACTGCCCGGCGGTCTCGGCGGCCAGCCAGTTGGCGATCCGCAGGGACTCGCCGAGCGGGCAGGTCTCCGGCCCGATCGGCAGGATCGCGCCCGCGCCCAGGGCGCCGCCGACGGTGGCCAGGGACTCACGGGAGATGACCGCGTTGTGGCAGGCGGCCGCGTCGATCCAGTTGCCGTGGTAGCCGCCCGTCAGCACCCCCTGGGGCAGCGGCGGGGCCCCGGCCAGCTGGAGCACGTACCGCAGCGGCACTCCGGTCGGCACCTCGACGACCATGGGCCGTGCCACGTCGCCGGAGACGGTGAGCAGGACGGTGCCCGGTTCGCTCGGCAGCCCGGTGTGCCCGTAGCGGCGGGGGCCGATCCGGGCGGCCACGGCGAGCTGGGCGTACGTCTCCGCGTTCGACAGCAGGGTCGGGGCGCCGCCGACCCCGGTCTCCGCCGCCCGCTCGCGCCGGCCCGGGGGGAGCGCGGGGCCGCCGTTGGCCGCCCGGATCACCGAGGACGCCTCGCCGGAGACCATGCGCTCGGGGGTGCGGACCACCCGGGCGCGCAGCTGCTGGCCGCGCCGGTCGGAGAGGCCGCGCTCGGCGAGCGCCGCGCGTACGGAGACCTCGGTGGAGTTACGGGTGACGGCGACGACCAGCGTGCGCGCGCCGAGCGCCTCGGCGGCCAGCAGGGCCCCGTCCAGGATCAGGTGCGGGGCCCGGTTGAGCAGGACGGTGTCCTTGCGGCAGGCGGGCTCGCCCTCGCTCCCGTTGATCACGACGACGGGCCGCACCCCGCGCCGGATGGAGGCCTTCGCCACCGCCCGCAGCTTCCTGCCGAAGGGGAACCCGGCGCCGCCCCGCCCCCGCAGGGATATCGCCTCGGCCAGCTCGGCCAACCGCTCTCCGGTCACGGGTTCGAGGGGCCCGTGCACCTTCAGGTGCATGGCGAGGTCGAGCCGCTCCACCAGGTCGAATCCGGTGGTCAGTTGCGGCAGGCCGACGACGCGGACCTCGGGCACATCGGGAAGGGGGACGTTCACGGTCGGTCTCCTGCGGGTGCGTGCCAGGGTTCGCCGGCCGCCGGGGGCGCGGAGAACGGTCCGGCTCCGGGGCCGGGCGAGGGTGTGGACCTTGATACGGGCGTGGGCGTGGGTATGCCGGTGTGGGGCTCGGGGGCCGGGGCCGCCGCCCGGTAGGGGGAGGGCGTCGCCTCGGCGGGACCGGCTGCGCCTATCGGAGCGGTGTCGAAAGAAGGCGTCGATTCGGCTGTGCCGTGGATCGGTGCGCCAGAGGGAGGCGTGGTGTGGAGCGGCGGCTCCGTATGGACCGGCGGTGTGTACAGCGGTGGTTCCTGCGGGGGCGCGTAGGTGTGCTCGGCCCCCGGCGGGCCGTGGTGGGCCTGTGCGGGCGGTGCGGGGGAGGGGGCGGGCCACCGGGCGTCCTGGGCGCGCGAGGGGCCGCCCGCCTGCGAGACGGCGCGGTATCCGGCCGAGATGCCGGGCCCGCCCGCAGGGCCGTCGGCGAGCCGGTCGGAGGGGCGCGGCGGCGGCTCGTACACCGGGGACGGGAACCCGTACGACGGCTCCGTCCCGTACCGCACCTCCGTCGGCGCTTCGTGCAGCGACCGCGTCTCGTACGGCGGCCGGGTCCCGTGGAGAGGCGACGTCTCGCGCGGAGGCGATGCCCCGTGGAGGGGGCGCGTCTCGTACGGCAGGGGCTGTGTCTCGTCCAGGGGCCGCATCCCGTGCGGGGGTTGGGTCCCGTACGAGCCGGAGAGCCGCACGGGCGGGGGCATCGGTGGAGCCGAGAGCGTGCGCGGGCGCACCGGGGTGCCCCGCACCTCCCCCTCCGGCGCACGCCACCCCATGGGGCCGCCGGGTGGCCCCTCGCGCTCCGGGCCGGACCGTACGGGGCCGCGCAGCACCGGGTCCGGCATGTCGAAGCCCGCGTCCGGGTCGAGCAGCGCGGCGAGCCGGTCGGTGATCCGGCGCTTCGTCGGGCGGGGCAGCAGCCGCAGGCACAGGGCGCCGGCGACGCCGGTGAGGCAGAGCCCGTACATCACGACGACCCAGGTGGCCGGGGGCCGTCCCGCGTACAGGCCGTGGATCAGCGCCGCGCACCAGGCCGGGTAGGCCAGCGCGTGCAGGGCGCGCCACCGTCCCGCGATCCCGCCCGCCTCCCTGGGGGCGCCCAGCGACTGCCCGAGCCGGGTGGCGGTGGGGGGAGGCTGCGCGAACGCGCTGCGCAGGGCGCCGGTCGCGGCCGTGACCACCATCAGCAGCCCGGCCAGCGAGCCGAAGCCGATCAGCCCCGCCGTTCCCGTGACACCCAGACCGAAGGGTATGAGGGCACCGATCAGGGAGACATGGCCGAGGGCGACCTTCACGGTGCCGTGCAGCAGCAGGAAGCCGAGCGCGGCCACGGCGGTGGCCCGGTGGACGCCCTGGCAGACGATCCGCTGCCGCGTGGAGAGGAACAGCCGGTCCGTGGCCAGCAGGCCCCAGGCGACGGCCGCGCTGAGCGACACCAGCGACAGGACGCCGGTGGTGAAATCGAGGGTTGCGCGCAAGGCGTCGCTCCCCGCGACGGCGAGCAGAGGGATGAATACCAACGTGACGACAGTCAGACCGCCTTGTACCGGCCGACTCATTCCGGGGCTCATGGAGGGGGATACGCGGATCTTGCGATGAGGGTTCATGGGGGCGACTCCGAATAGTTCGGCAAAGCGGTCCCGTTGCCGCATGCTAGGGCGCCCCATACCAACCGGTACGGGCTTTGCTCGGTTGCCCCGATAGAAGTCGGTACGCCGAGTAACCTCTCCGTCCCACGCCTTCAGGAGGCCGCTTTTCCGGCCTCCCAGGACCGTTGCCGAGCGCCACGGAGCCCGCTTCCGCGCGCACGGGACCCGCTTTCGCGCACTGCGGGGCTTTCCGGGCGCCCTCGATGGAGCGGCGTCCGCCCTCCGGTCGCTCCCCGCTGCCTTCCGGGCACGTGCGGTACCCTGACGCCATGCGTGCCGTACGCCTTCTGCTTAGCGAGCCGCGCTGAACAGTTCCGACCGGTGAGAACGCCTGGTCGGAGTCAGCGCGGCGTCCCCTCCTGTGCGAGGGGATTTTTCGTTTCCCGGCAGATGACGATCGATGGAGCTTTGAGGATCATGAGCGAGACGAATTCCGCTGCCGAGACGGCCGCGCCGCACCGCTACACGGCGGCGATGGCCGCCGACATCGAGGCACGCTGGCAGGACTTCTGGGACGCCGAGGGGACGTACGAGGCGCCGAACCCGACCGGTGACCTGGCGGGCGACCCGGAGCTGGCCGCCAAGCCCAAGAAGTTCATCATGGACATGTTCCCGTACCCCTCGGGCGCGGGGCTGCACGTCGGCCACCCGCTGGGCTACATCGCCACCGACGTCTACGCCCGCCACCAGCGCATGACCGGCCACAACGTGCTGCACACCCTGGGCTTCGACGCGTTCGGCCTGCCCGCCGAGCAGTACGCCGTCCAGACCGGCACGCACCCCCGGGTCTCCACCGAGGCCAACATGGAGAACATGAAGGTCCAGCTGCGCCGGCTGGGTCTGGGCCACGACAAGCGCCGCTCCTTCGCGACGATCGACTCCGACTACTACAAGTGGACGCAGTGGATCTTCCTGCAGATCTTCAACTCCTGGTATGACACCGAGGCCGACCGGGCCCGTCCGATCGCCGAGCTGGTCGAGCAGTTCGAGAACGGCACCCGTGCCACGCCCGACGGCCGTGAGTGGGGCGCCCTGAGCGCCGCCGAGCGCGCCGACCTGCTGGGCGGGTACCGCCTGGCGTACGCCTCCGACGCCCCCGTCAACTGGGCGCCCGGCCTGGGCACCGTGCTGGCCAACGAGGAGGTCACCGCCGACGGCCGCTCCGAGCGCGGCAACTTCCCCGTCTTCAAGGCCAAGCTGCGCCAGTGGAACATGCGCATCACCGCCTACGCCGACCGGCTGCTGGACGATCTGGACGGGCTGGACTGGCCCGACGCCATCAAGCTGCAGCAGCGCAACTGGATCGGCCGCTCCGAAGGCGCCCGGGTCGAGTTCCCGGTCGACAGCGCGGGCGGCATCACCGTCTTCACCACCCGCCAGGACACCCTGTTCGGCGCCACGTACATGGTGCTGGCCCCCGAGCACGACATGGTGGAGCGGATCATTCCGGCCGCCTGGCCCGAGGGCACCCACCCGGTGTGGACCGGTGGCCACGCGACCCCGGCCGAGGCCGTCACCGCGTACCGCAAGCAGGCCGCCGCCAAGTCCGACGTCGAGCGGCAGGCCGAGGCCAAGGACAAGACCGGTGTCTTCACCGGCGCGTACGCCACCAACCCCGTCAGCGGTGAGAAGGTCCCCGTCTTCATCGCGGACTACGTCCTGATGGGGTACGGCACCGGCGCGATCATGGCCGTACCGGCGCACGACGCACGCGACTTCGCCTTCGCGCGCGCCTTCGAGCTGCCGATGCGCTGTGTCGTCCAGCCGTCCGACGACCGTGGCACCGACCCCGCCACCTGGGACGACGCCTTCAGCTCGTACGACGCGAAGCTGGTCAACTCCGCCAACGACGAGATCTCGCTGGACGGCCTGGGCGTCGTCGAGGCCAAGGCGAGGATCACCGAGTGGCTGCGGGAGCACGGCGTCGGTGAGGGCACCGTCAACTTCCGGCTGCGCGACTGGCTGTTCAGCCGCCAGCGCTACTGGGGCGAGCCCTTCCCGATCGTGTACGACGAGGACGGCATCGCCCACCCGCTGCCCGAGTCGATGCTGCCCCTGGAGCTGCCGGAGGTCGAGGACTACGCGCCGCGCACCTTCGACCCCGAGGACGCCTCGGCCCAGCCCGAGACCCCGCTGTCGCGCAACGCGGACTGGGTGAACGTGACGCTGGACCTGGGCGACGGCTCCGGTCCGAAGAAGTACCGCCGCGAGACCAACACCATGCCCAACTGGGCCGGTTCCTGCTGGTACGAGCTGCGCTACCTGGACCCGAACAACGAGCGGCAGCTGGTCGACCCGGAGATCGAGCAGTACTGGATGGGCCCGCGCGAGGGCCGGCCCACGGGTGGTGTCGACCTGTACGTGGGCGGCGCCGAGCATGCCGTACTGCACCTGCTGTACGCCCGTTTCTGGTCCAAGGTGCTGTACGACCTGGGCCACATCTCCTCCGCCGAGCCGTTCCACAAGCTGTACAACCAGGGCATGATCCAGGCCTTCGTCTACCGCGACAGCCGGGGTATCGCCGTCCCCGCCGCCGAGGTGGAGGAGCGCGACGGCGCGTTCTTCTACCAGGGCGAGAAGGTCAGCCGCGTGCTGGGCAAGATGGGCAAGTCCCTGAAGAACGCGGTCACGCCCGACGAGATCTGCGCGGAGTACGGCGCCGACACCCTGCGCCTGTACGAGATGGCCATGGGCCCGCTCGACGTGTCGCGCCCCTGGGACACGCGTGCCGTGGTCGGCCAGTACCGGCTGCTGCAACGGCTGTGGCGCAACGTGGTCGACGAGGAGACCGGCGAGGTCACCGTCGTCGACACGGAGCCCGGTGAGGACACCCTGCGCGCCCTGCACAAGGCCATCGACGGGGTCGGCCAGGACATGGCGGCGATGCGGTTCAACACCGCCATCGCCAAGGTCACCGAGCTGAACAACCACCTGACGAAGGCGGGCGGCCCGCTGTCGCGGTCCGTGGCCGAGCGGCTGGTCCTGCTGATCGCCCCGCTGGCCCCGCACATCGCGGAGGAGCTGTGGCGCCGACTGGGCCACAGCGACTCCGTCGTCCACCAGGACTTCCCGGTGGCCGACCCGGCGTACGTGGTCGACGAGACCGTCACCTGCGTCGTTCAGATCAAGGGCAAGGTCCGGGCCCGCCTGGAGATCCCGCCCTCCATCACGGACGAGGAACTGGAGGCGCTGGCCCTGGCGGACGAGGCGGTCGTCGCGGCGCTGGGCGGGGCCGGGATCCGCAAGGTGATCGTGCGCGCGCCGAAGCTGGTGAACATCGTCCCCGCGTGACGACCGCATCGGACGCGTGACGACCGCTTCCGACGTGCGACGACCGCTCCGGACGTGCGACGGATTCGGACGTGACGACCGCCGGGACACGACGATCACCCGGACAGGACGATCACCCGGACGTGACGGTCGCCGGGGTCTCACGCTCGCCGTGAGCGGCTGTCCCGCGTGATCAGGGCCATCCCCTACGGGCAGGTTGGGGGTTCCGAGGGAACCCCCAACCTGCCCGTTCCGTTTACGGTGGAGGGGGCGACCGGTACCGGCGGGCCGCATCGAGACAGCGAGGGGCATTCATGGAAGCCGCGATCACGATCCTGGCGCTGCTCTTCGTCGCGTTCGTCGCGTTGGGCGTCTATCTGACGGTCAAGGCCGTCGGCGCGGCCAAGCGCGGGATGGACCGCACGATCACGCAGGCCCGGCGCACGGTGGAGGACACCACGCTCCGGGCCAAGAGCTTCGGCCAGACAGGCGTGGCCGGTGAGCTGGCACAGCTCCGGCTCTCCCTGCGCACGTCGATGCGCGCCACCCAGGACGCCCTGCACGCCGGAGTCGCGGAGGACCCCTCGCTCGCGGAGTCGGTGGACCTCTTCCGGCGGCTGAGCGCCCACGGCCTGGAGCTGGACGAGGAGCTGAAGCGCCTGGAGCGCGAGCCCGACCGGGCGACGGTCTCCGGTCTGCTTCCGCAGCTGCGGGAGCGCACGCAGCGCATCACGCACTCGGCGGACTCGCTGCGCTGGGCGGCCCGGGACCGCGCCCGGCAGTTCGCCGACGGTGACCTGGACGCGCTCAACGCGCAGATCGACATCGAGGCGGGGGCCCTGCGGCACTGGACGATGGAGGAGCGGCCGGGGGCTGCCTCCGGTGGAGAGGCCACCTCCCGTGGCCGGGGCGCCGGGGCCGACGCCGGGGCGGAGTGGCCCGCGCCGCCCGCCGGAGCGGGCGGCGGCAGCACGGCGGACGAGTCCTGGGGCGGCCCGGCCCGCGAGGGCGCCCCGCAGGCGATCACCGCGCCGGACCCCCGGCTGGGGACGCGGTATCCGTGGCAGAAGTCGGCCAGGCCGGAGACGACCAACTGACGGCGGGGGCGGGGCTGCGCGACAGTCAGCCCTGTTCATGGCCGAGTGCCGTCCTCCGCTCTGGGGCCCCGGGGTTCTGTGCTGCCGTGGCTGAGGGCGACGTCCTGCTGTGGCCGAGACGACCGGATGCCGGTGGCCGAGGGTGACAGGACGCGTTCCGAAGTGACCGTCGATGATCGGATGACCGGGGCCGGACTCCCGGACTCCCACCTCTGCGGGTAACCTCCGGCACATGTCCCGCCATGTCGCTGTCGTCACTGATTCAACGGCCTATCTGCCGCCCCGGACGATGGAACGGCACGGCATCACCGCGGTGCCGCTGACCGTCGTCCTGGGCGATCAGGCGCTGGAGGAGGGCACGGAGATCTCGGCCCGCTCGCTCGCCCAGGCCCTGCAGAAACGCCACTCCGTCACCACCTCCCGCCCCAGCCCCGAGGTCTTCGCCGCGACCTACCGGGCGGCGGCCGAGGCCGGGGCCGACGCGCTGGTCTCGCTGCACCTGTCGGCGGAGTTCTCGGGCACGTACGACGCCGCGTTGCTGGCGGCCAAGGACGCGCCGATCCCGGTACGGGTGGTGGACACCGGGATGGTCGCCATGGCCCTGGGGTTCTGCGCGCTCGCGGCGGCGGAGAGCGCGGAGGCGGGCGGCAGCCTGGACGAGGCCGTGGCGGCGGCGGAGAAGCGGGCCGCCGGGACCTCCGCCTACTTCTACGTCGACACCCTGGAGTACCTCCGCCGGGGCGGCCGTATCGGCACGGCTCAGGCCCTGCTGGGGTCCGCGCTCGCGGTGAAGCCGATCCTGCAACTCGACGGCGGCCGGATCGAGATGCTGGAGAAGGTCCGGACGGCCTCCAAGGCCATCGCCCGCCTGGAGGAGATCGTGGCGGAGCGGGCCGGTGGGGCGACGGTGGACATCGCCGTCCACCACCTCGCCGCGCCGGAGCGGGCGGAGCGCCTGGCGGAGCGGTTGCGGGAACGGGTGCCGGGCCTGGCCGACCTCCATGTCAGCGAGGTGGGCGCGGTGATCGGGGCGCACACGGGGCCGGGGCTGCTGGGCGCGGTGATCTCGCCCCGGTGACGGCTCCGGAACCCTCGCACGGGTGACCGGGATATCCACAACCGGCCTGTTGTCCACAGGAATCGGGCCTGCTCAGCGGGTTCTCGCGGTGGTGCCTAACGTCGTGAGGCATGGCCCTTCGAACTCCTCGGGCGCTGTCTCCCGACCACGCGCCCACCACATTCCCGCTGCCTCGTCCGCCCCAGCGCCCCTGTCCGGCTCAGCCGGCCCAGCTGGCTCAGCCGCCTGAGTCGTCGGGTCCGTCGTCCTCCCCGGCTTCCGGCGGTGCGGAAGCGGCGGCCGCTGCCGAACGTGCTCCCGCGGCCGGGCGTCGGGTGCGCCGGGGGCCCGGCATCCGTCCGAGCGGCCGGGCGGGTGTTCGCCCCGGGGTTCGGTCCGGGGCGAACACCCGTGTCCGTTCCGGCGGGAGGGGGTCCGCGCGAGGGCGGGCAGCCCTTGCCGCGGCGGCGGCTCGACGGCGGGCGGACGCGCTGATGGCGGCCGCGCCGGTCCCGGAGACGTACCCGCTGCGTGAGGACGGGGCGGGGGCGAGCGCCCAGGAGCACGAGCAGGGGCCCGAGCGGTCCGGCGGGCAAGCGCTGGTGCGGGAGCCGGAGCTGAGGCCGGGGCCGGTGCCGGGGCCGGTTCCTGACCCAACTCCGGAGCGGGCGCGGGGGTGGGAGGCCGCGCGGCTCCGGGACCGGGCTCTGTTGTGGGTACGGCTCAGAGGAGGCCTGGCGCCACGGACGCTCGCGGCCCTGACCCTGGTGCTGCTGGTGGCCGTCGGCCTCGCCGCCTTCCACTTCTGGTCCGTACGCCCGGAGGAGGTCCGGGTGCCGGAGGCCGTGGGGGTGGGGGACGCGGCGGTGACCGATGAGCCGTTACGGGCCGGAGCCGGGGGCGCGGTGCCCCGTCCGGTCGCGGGCGCACCGCCCTCGCCTCCTCCCGAACCGCCCGGGGAGATCGTCGTGGATGTCGCGGGCAAGGTGCACCGGCCGGGCGTCCAGCGCCTCCCGGCCGGTTCCAGGGTGGCGGACGCGCTGCGGGCGGCGGGCGGGGTGCGCGCCGGGGCCGATGTCACGGGGCTCAACCGGGCGCGCGTGCTCATGGACGGTGAGCAGGTCCGGGTAGGGCTGCCCCAGGCACCGGTCGACCAGGCTGCCCCCGGTGTGACGGGCAGGGCGGCGGGTGCATCGGGACCGTCCGGTCCGGCGGCACCGCTGAGTCTGAGCACGGCGACCAAGGAGCAGCTCGAAACCCTGCCGGGGGTCGGGCCGGTGCTGGCGCAGCACATCATCGACCACCGCACGGAGAGCGGCGGATTCCGGTCCGTCGACGAGCTTCGGCAGGTCAGCGGTATCGGCGACCGCCGGTTCGCCGACCTCCGGCCGCTCGTGCAGCCGTGAGCGGCGTCGGGGCGAAGCCCGCGGCGGGCGGGACCGCCGGTCGGGCACCGGGTGCGGCCCGGGCGAGGGAAGAGGGGCCGACGGACCTGCGGCTCGTCCTGCCGGCCCTGTCCATCTGGGCCGCCGCGGCTCTCGCGCTGGGGCAACCGGGCCACCGGGTGGCCGCGGGGGTGGCGGTCTGCGCGGTCGCGGCGCTGGTGCTCCTGGCGGTGGCGTTCGGTGGGCGTGGGCGTGGGCGGGGGCGTGGACGTGGGCGCGTGCGCGGGAGGGCGGTGGCGGGTGGCGGGAGCCGGAACGCCGTGTCCGCCGGGGCCGCCGGGGCTGCAGTGTCCGCAGTGCCCGCCGGGGCCGCAGTGTCCGCCGGGGCAGTCGGGGCCGCCGACCCCGGGCAGCCCACCCGATCACGGCAGCCCACCCGGTCGAGCCAGCCCACCCAGACCGGGCGGGCAGCCCGGTTCGGCTGGGCAGCTGTGATCGGGGTCGTACTGCTCTGTGGCGCGGCAGGCGGGGCCTCGGCCGGGTTGCACGGGGCCGATGTGCGGCGTGGGCCTGTCCCCGGGCTGGCGCAGGAGCACGCGCGGGTCGGCGCCGAGGTGCGGGTGACCTCGGACCCCCGGCCGACCCGCCCCGGTGTGCGGGGCAGCCACAGCACCCCCGCCACGCTCCTGATCAACGCCGACATCACCGAGGTGGCGGCCCCCGACGGTCGGCGGACCCGGGTCCGTACGCCCGTGCTCCTCATGGTGTCGCCCGGGGACGACCGGGCGGCGTGGCAGGGGCTCCTGCCCTCCACCGGGCTCCGGGTCGCCGGGCGCCTGTCACCCCCTGCCCACCAGGGCGAACGCCTGGCCGGGGTGCTGCGGGTGGAGAGCGAGGGGCCGCCCAGGACCACCGGGAACCCGACGGCGGTCCAGCGGGCCGCCGGCAGTCTGCGCTCCGGGCTGCGGGAGGCGACGGACGGGCTCGACGCGGACGCGCGGGCGCTGCTGCCGGGGCTGGTGGTCGGGGACACCTCCCGGGTCCCGCCGGATCTGCACGACGCCTTCAGGGCCACCGACCTCACACACCTGCTCGCCGTGTCCGGGGCCAATCTGTCGATTCTGCTCTTCCTTCTCATCGGGCCGCCCGGATCGGCCCTGCACAGCGAACGGCGCGGCCTGGCACCGAAGCTCGGCATCTCCCTGCGCGGGACCGCACTGCTCGGCGGGGTGCTCACGCTCGCGTTCATCGTCGTCTGCCGCCCCGAGCCGAGCGTCCTGCGGGCGGCGGCCTGCGGTCTGATCACCCTCCTCGCCATCGGGACCGGCCGCCGCAGGTCCCTGATCCCCGCTCTGGCGGCGGCCGTCGTGCTCCTGGTGCTGTACGACCCCTGGCTGGCGCGGAGTTACGGGTTCCTGCTCTCGGTCCTGGCCACGGGCGCCCTGCTGACGCTCGCGCCCCGGTGGAGCGCGGCGCTGCAACGGCGGGGGATGCCGGGACGGTTGGCGGAGGTGCTGGCGGCGGCCGGGGCCGCGCAGGCGGTGTGCGCGCCCGTCGTGGTCGTCCTGGCCTCGCGGATCAGCCTGGTGGCGATTCCGTGCAACCTGCTGGCGGAGTTCGCGGTGGCGCCCGCGACGGTGCTGGGGTTCGCGGCGCTGGCCGTCGCCCCGGCCGCCCCGCCGGTGGCCGAACTGCTGGCCCGGATCGCGGGCTGGCCGGCCGGGTGGATCGCCCGGGTGGCCCGTACGGGGGCGGACCTTCCCGGGGCGGAGGCCCCGTGGCCCGGGGGCTGGGCCGGTGCCGCCCTCCTGGCGGGCCTCACGGTCCTGGCCGTGCTGCTCGCCCCTCGGTTCGCCCGGCACCCCTGGCTCTGCGCCGCCGCCGCGCTGCTGCTGGTCCTGGTGGTGGTGCGGCCCGCCCCGCTGACCCGGGTCGTCACCGGATGGCCACCGCCGGACTGGGCGTTCGCGCTGTGCGACGTCGGGCAGGGCGATGCGATGGTGCTCGCGGCCGGGGAGGGGACGGGGGTGGTCGTCGACGCCGGGCCCGACCCCCGCTCCGTCGACCGCTGTCTGCGGGACCTCGGCGTCACCCGGGTGCCCCTGGTCGTCCTGACCCACTTCCACGCCGACCACGTCCGGGGCCTGCCCGGTGTGCTGCGGGGCCGGGCCGTGGGCGCGATCCAGACGACGAGCCTCGACGAGCCGCCCGAGCAGGCCGCGTTCGTCCGGCGGACGGCGGCCGGGGCCCGGGTCGCGACGGTCCGGGCGGCCCCAGGTGAGCGGCGCAGGGCGGGGCCGGTGGAGTGGCAGGTCCTCTGGCCGCGTGCCGGGCCCGGGGGAGTGGCCGCGGTGAAGGGCGGGGGCGGGCCGAACGACTCCAGCGTGACCCTGTACGTACGGGCCGCGGGCGGGCTGACGCTGCTGCTCCTGGGCGACCTCGAACCACCGGCCCAGCGGGGCCTGCTGCACGGCCCGTCGGAACTGCCCCGGGTCGATGTTCTCAAGGTGGCCCACCACGGTTCCGCCTTCCAGGACACGGGGCTGCTGGACCGTGTGCGGCCGAGGCTGGCGCTGATCTCCTGCGGCGCGGACAACCCGTACGGCCACCCCGCGCCCCGGACCCTGGACGCGCTGCGGGCGGCCGGGGCGCGGGTCCTGCGGACCGACACCGACGGGGCCGTCGCGGTGACGGGCGCGGGCAGGGAGCTTCGGGCGGTGGGCCGTTCATGACGGGAGGCCGGAGGGACGCGCGTACGTACACGGGGACGAACACCCAAACGCCCAAATCCCCACCTATGCCCATAGCTGCGGATAGCTCGTATCACCTCCGTGCAAGACCTGACCAGCCCCTCCTAGCTGCGCTGTTTGCCTCGAACGTCTCAACAGTGATCGAATGTCTATTCGTCGGTGGGGCGCTGTTTCCGACAACGACGTCCACCTGTCAGAGGCCCCGAAGCGCGGAACGCCCCTGGGGGTACGGAGAAGATGTTCGGCCGTTGGCTGGGAAGCAGGAGCCAGGCGGGCGCCGGGCGCGGTGGGGCCCTCGCCGGATTGCGGGTGCCCCCTTCGGCGGGCGTCCTCGGCTGCCGGGTGCTCGACCCGGTCGGCGAGCCGGTCCGGCAGGCGGAGTTCGTCATCACGGACGGGGTCGGCCGCAAGGTCGTGGGCGGCGAGACGGATCCGTTCGGGAGTGTGTTCGCCACGGTTCCGGAGGGCGACTACCGGCTGGCCGTCACGGCCGAGGGGTACACGCCGTTCCACGGGGCGGCCACGGTGGTCGCGGGGGGCCACGCGACGCCGGGCGATGTGGTCCTCCAGCCCGCGGCACCCCCGCAGCTGCCCGAACCGGGGGACTGGGAGGTCGAGCCGAACCACTCGCAGATCGGGTTCACGGCCCGGCACATCGGCATGGCCCGGATCCACGGCAGGTTCAACACCTTCGCCGGTGCCGTGCGGATCGCCGACCGCATGGAGGACTCCGCCATGCACGTGATCATCGACGCGGCGTCGATCGACACCAACGTCGGGATGCGCGACGACCACCTGCGCTCCGCCGACTTCCTCGACGTCGCCCGCTTCCCGACGCTGGAGTTCTACAGCGAGCGCTTCGTCCACCGGGGCGGCTCCCGCTGGGCCGTCACGGGCGCCCTGACCCTGCACGGGGTCAGCCGTACGGTGACGCTGGACACCCAGTACCTCGGGCTCGGCCACGGCCTCCAGGGCGAGCGGCGGGCCGCCTGCCGGGCCACCACCGAGCTGCACCGCGAGGACTTCACCCTCACCTGGCAGACGATGCTGGCGAAGGGCATCACCGTGGTCGGCCCCAGCATCGCCATCGACCTGGACATCCAGATCGTCCCGAAGGGCTGAGCCGGGGACGGGGCTCGCTCCGAGGGGCCGACGCGGGGCGAGCCCCGTCCCGACGGCCGACTCGGGGACGGACAATCCTGCCCGAGTGCTTACCGGGCCCGGCGCGGGAAGCACTCGCCCCGGCCCGAACCAGGGATACGGGGCCCTGCCCTACGGCTTCTCCAGCCACCCCTCGTACTCCGCGGCGAACTCGTCCAGCGCGCCGGGGTCCAGCCGCTCCGCCGGGTCCTCCACGACCACCAGCCACTGGGCGTCCTCGGCGTCGTCCTCACCGGCCAGGGCGTCCCGTACGAGCTGCGGCTCCTCGGCGACCCCGAAGCGGTCCGCCAGCTCCTCGGCCACCTCCTCCGCGGCGTCGCGGTCGGGCAGCACCAGTACATGTCTCACGTCGCTCACCCGGCCATTCTCCGGTACGGCCCGTGGTGCCCCTGGCCCCGGGCGGCGGGGAGACCGGGCTGTCAGTGGGGCATGGGATGCTGGATCGCGATGGCCACCAGGAAGAATTCCACCGACGATCCGCTCGCCCCCGTCACGCTCGCCGTGGGCCAGGAGGACCTCCTCCTGGACCGTGCCGTGCAGCAGGTGGTGGCGGCCGCCCGTGCCGCCGACGCCGACACCGACGTACGCGACCTGACGTCCGACCAGCTCCAGCCCGGCACGCTCGCCGAGCTGACCAGCCCCTCGCTCTTCGCCGAACGCAAGGTCGTGATCGTGCGCAACGCGCAGGACCTCTCGGCCGACACGGTCAAGGACGTCAAGGCGTATCTCGGCGCCCCGGTCGAGGAGATCACGCTCGTCCTGCTCCACGCCGGCGGGGCCAAGGGCAAGGGGCTGCTGGACGCGGCGCGCAAGGCGGGCGCCCGGGAGGTCGCCTGTCCGAAGACCACCAAGCCGGCCGAGCGGCTCACCTTCGTCCGCTCCGAGTTCCGCACCCTCGGGCGGTCCGCGACGCCCGAGGCGTGCCAGGCGCTGGTCGACTCGATCGGCAGCGATCTGCGGGAGCTGGCCAGCGCGGTGTCACAGCTGATCGCGGATGTCGAGGGCACGATCGACGAGGCGGTCGTCGGGCGCTACTACACGGGGCGGGCCGAGGCGTCCTCGTTCACCGTGGCCGACCGGGCCGTCGAGGGGCGGGCCGCGGAGGCGCTGGAGGCGCTGAGGTGGTCGCTGTCGACGGGGGTCGCGCCCGTGCTGATCACCAGTGCGCTGGCCCAGGGTGTACGGGCGATCGGGAAGCTGTCCTCCGCGCGGGGCGGGCGGCCGGCCGACCTGGCCCGCGAGCTGGGCATGCCACCGTGGAAGATCGACCGGGTGCGGCAGCAGATGCGGGGGTGGACGCCGGACGGGGTGGCCTCGGCCCTGCGTGCCGTGGCGGCGGCGGACGCGGGGGTGAAGGGCGGGGGGGACGATCCGGAGTACGCCCTGGAGAAGGCCGTCGTGGCTGTTGCGCGGGCCGCGCGGGCGGGTGGGCGGTAGCCCCTTACGGACGTGTGCGGCCGTGGGCCCGTCGCCCCTCGGGTCCCCGCGCTCATCGGTTCCGTGCGGTCACGGGTTCCGGCGGTTACCGGCTTCGCCCTCGAGCGCCGGCCGGGCTGGGACTGGCCGTGCGGGTGCACCGTACTGCGCGGGATCTCGTCCGAGCGCCGGTTCCGTCCTCAAACGCCGGACGGGCTGGATATGCCCCCGACGGGCCGGAAGCGAGCCTCCGGACGGGCTGGATATGCCCCGCCCGCCCCGGAAGCGAGCCCCGGGCGTCGGCCCCGGCATGCCGAGAGCCCCGGGCTCCGATCTGGGGAGATCGGGGCCCGGGGCCTCGGGTCACACTCTTGGTGCGCCGCACCCGCGTGGCGAACGCAGGTTCGGTGTGCGGCGCGGGGGGCCGGGCAGGGGCGGGAGAGAGGGCCCGCTGATCCGTTCCGGCTGAGTCACATCAGTGAGCTTCGGGAAGAAGCTCAGGCCTGCAGGGAGGCAACCTTGGACGCCAGCGCCGACTTCTTGTTGGCGGCGGCGTTCTTGTGGATGACACCCTTCGAGACAGCCTTGTCGAGCTGACGGGAAGCGTCGCGAGCGGCCGTGGTGGCCTTCTCGACGTCACCGGCGGCGACGGCCTCGCGGGCCTTGCGGATCGCGGTCTTGAGCGACGACTTGACGGCCTTGTTGCGCAGGCGCGCCTTCTCGTTGGTCTTGTTCCGCTTGATCTGGGACTTGATGTTCGCCACGAAAGAGCCTTTTCAGGTTCGATTGGATCTACGAGTTGTCCTCATCGGCTTCAGAAGAGCCACTGAGCACAGCTGTCCACGGTAGCAGTCACCCTCCGACCGGCCCAAACCGGTCGCTGTCCCGCGGGCGTGGGACGATGGAGCCTACGTATCGATCCGACCGACGATCCGACCGACCCGACATCGACCCGAGACACGGCGTTCGGCGTCTCAAGAATCAGGACCCTGCGTGCCCGCGACTCCTTCCAACGTGCCCGAGCCGAGCCGTACCGACCCGGCGCTGATCCGCAACTTCTGCATCATCGCGCACATCGACCACGGCAAGTCGACCCTTGCCGACCGGATGCTCCAGCTGACGGGCGTGGTCGACCAGCGGCAGATGCGCGCTCAGTACCTCGACCGGATGGACATCGAGCGCGAGCGCGGCATCACCATCAAGTCCCAGGCGGTCCGGCTGCCCTGGGCGCCCACCGAGGGCGAGGACAAGGGGCTGACCCACGTCCTCAACATGATCGACACCCCGGGCCACGTGGACTTCACCTACGAGGTCTCCCGTTCGCTCGCGGCCTGCGAGGGCACGGTCCTGCTGGTCGACGCCGCGCAGGGCATCGAGGCCCAGACGCTGGCCAACCTCTACCTGGCGATGGAGAACGACCTCACCATCGTCCCGGTGCTCAACAAGATCGACCTGCCCGCCGCACAGCCGGAGAAGTTCTCCGAGGAGCTGGCCAACCTCATCGGCTGCCAGCCGGAGGACGTGCTCAAGGTCTCGGCCAAGACCGGTGTCGGCGTGGACGCGCTGCTCGACCGGGTCGTCCGGGACGTCCCGGCCCCGGTCGGTGTCGCGGACGCCCCCGCCCGCGCGATGATCTTCGACTCGGTCTACGACTCGTACCGCGGCGTCGTCACCTACGTCCGTGTCGTCGACGGCCAGCTCAACAAGCGCGAGCGCATCCGGATGATGTCGACCGGCGCCACCCACGAGCTGCTGGAGATCGGCGTCTCCTCCCCGGAGATGACCCCGGCCGACGGCATCGGCGTGGGTGAGGTCGGCTACATCATCACCGGCGTGAAGGACGTGCGGCAGTCCAAGGTCGGTGACACGATCACCTCCCTGCAGAACGGGGCGACCGAGGCGCTCGGCGGTTACAAGGACCCCAAGCCGATGGTGTTCTCCGGGCTCTACCCGCTCGACGGATCGGACTACCCGGACCTGCGCGAGGCGCTCGACAAGCTCCAGCTCAACGACGCCGCCCTGGTCTACGAGCCGGAGACCTCCGCCGCGCTCGGCTTCGGCTTCCGCGTCGGCTTCCTCGGCCTGCTCCACCTGGACGTGGTCCGCGAGCGGCTGGAGCGCGAGTTCGGCCTCGACCTGATCGCCACCGCGCCCAACGTGGTCTACCGGGTCGAGATGGAGGACGGCACCGAGCACATCGTCACCAACCCGAGCGAGTTCCCCGAGGGGAAGATCGACAAGGTGCACGAGCCCGTCGTCCGCGCCACGGTGCTGGCCCCGAGCGAGTTCATCGGCGCGATCATGGAGCTGTGCCAGGGCCGGCGCGGCACCCTGCTCGGCATGGACTACCTCTCCGAGGACCGGGTCGAGATCCGCTACACCCTGCCCCTCGCGGAGATCGTCTTCGACTTCTTCGACCAGCTGAAGTCCAAGACCCGGGGGTACGCCTCCCTCGACTACGAGCCCACCGGCGAGCAGAGCGCCCACCTGGTCAAGGTCGACATCCTGCTCCACGGCGACAAGGTGGACGCCTTCTCCGCGGTCACCCACAAGGACAAGGCGTACGCGTACGGGGTACGCCTCGTCGCCAAGCTCCAGAAGCTCATCCCGCGGCAGAACTTCGAGGTGCCGATCCAGGCCGCCATCGGCGCCCGGGTCATCGCCCGCGAGACGGTCCGCGCCATCCGCAAGGACGTCCTCGCCAAGTGTTACGGCGGTGACATCTCCCGTAAGCGGAAGCTGCTGGAGAAGCAGAAGGAGGGCAAGAAGCGGATGAAGATGGTCGGCAACGTGGAGGTCCCGCAGGACGCCTTCATCGCGGTGCTGTCCACCGACGAGTCCGCCGGGGAGAGCAAGGGCAAGAAGTAGCCCCCTCCCGTCCGCCCACGGCGACGGCCTGCCGCGCGGCGGCGGTCGGCGCGAGGGCCCTCACACCGCAGTACCGTGCGGTGTGAGGGCCCTTTCGTTATGAAAGCGGCGGCCCGTTGCCTCTTACGTTGCGCGCGCGTGCGTTCTACTCTGATCACGCATCGATGGTTACTCGCCAGTTAAACAAGCCGAACAAGCAGGTTGCGCAGCAGGACAGCAGTAGTAGTCGCAGGATCAAAGAAGCCGGTCGTAGCAATGCCGCAGGCCCGGAGGACGTCGTGAGCGACACACAGACCAAGATCGATAACCGGCCGCCCTCCGTGGCGGCCCTCTTCATCGACCGCGTTGCGGCGACCCCGGACGGGGAGGCGTACCGCTACCCGGTCCCGTCGGCCTCGGGCGAGGGCCCCGACGACTGGAAGTCGCTGAGCTGGGGCCAGGCCGCGGAGCGGGTCTACGCGATCGCGGCCGGGCTGATCGCGCTCGGCGTACGGCCGGAGGAGCGGGTCGCCCTCTCCTCCGCCACCCGGGTGGAGTGGATCCTCATCGACCTCGGCGTCATGTGCGCGGGCGCCGCGACCACCACGGTCTACCCCTCCACGAACGCGGAGGAGTCCGCGTTCATCCTGGCCGACTCCGAGAGCCGCGTGCTCGTCGCGGAGGACGCGGAGCAGCTGGCCAAGGCCCGGGAGCGCCGCGCCGAGCTGCCCGAGCTGGCCCATGTCGTCGTCATCGACCCGACCGGCGTCGAGCCCGCCGCCGACGACCCCGAGGGCTGGATCATCACCCTCGCGGAGCTGGAGGCCCGGGGCAACGAGCTGCTGGCCAAGACCCCGGACGCGGTCACCGAGCGGGTCGCCGCCATCACCTCCGACCAGCTGGCCACCCTCATCTACACCTCCGGCACCACTGGCCGCCCCAAGGGCGTACGGCTGCCGCACGACAACTGGTCGTACATGGCGAAGGCCACCGTCTCCACCGGGCTGATCAACGCCGACGACGTGCAGTACCTGTGGCTGCCGCTCGCCCACGTCTTCGGCAAGGTCCTCACCTCGGGCCAGATCGAGGTCGGCCACGTCACCGCGATCGACGGCCGCATCGACAAGATCGTCGAGAACCTGCCGATCGTCCAGCCGACCTACATGGCCGCCGTCCCCCGCATCTTCGAGAAGGTCTACAACGGGGTCGCCTCCAAGGCCCGTGCGGGCGGTGGCGCCAAGTACAAGATCTTCCAGTGGGCGGCCGGGGTCGCCCGCGAGTACGCCAAGGTCTCCCAGGACAACTTCCGCCGCACCGGCAAGGCCTCCGTCCCCTTCGCGCTCGGCGCCAAGCACAAGGTCGCCGACGCGCTCGTCTACTCCAAGATCCGTGACGCCTTCGGCGGCCGGCTGCGCGCCTGCGTCTCCGGCTCCGCCGCCCTCGCCCCCGACATCGGCTTCTTCTTCGCGGGCGCCGGCGTCCACATCCTGGAGGGCTACGGCCTCACCGAGAGCAGCGCCGCCTCCTTCGTCAACCCGGGCGAGGCCTACCGCACCGGCACCGTCGGCAAGCCGCTCCCCGGCACCGAGGTGCGCATCGCGGAGGACGGCGAGATCCTGCTGCGCGGCCCCGGCATCATGCAGGGCTACCACAAGCTGCCCGACAAGACCGATGAGGTGCTGGAGTCGGACGGCTGGTTCCACACCGGTGACATCGGGGAGCTGTCGGCCGACGGCTATCTCCGGATCACCGACCGCAAGAAGGACCTGATCAAGACGTCCGGCGGCAAGTACGTCGCCCCGGCCGAGGTCGAGGGCCAGTTCAAGGCGGTCTGCCCGTTCGTCTCCAACATCCTGGTGCACGGCGCGGACCGTAACTTCTGCACCGCGCTCATCGCCCTCGACGGCCCCACGATCCTCAACTGGGCCGCCGAGAACGGCCTGGAGGGCAAGGAGTACGCGGAGGTGGTCGCCGCCCCGCAGACGATCGAGCTGATCGACGGCTACGTACAGCGCCTCAACGAGGGGCTCCAGCGCTGGCAGACCATCAAGAAGTTCCGCCTCCTGCCCCGTGACCTGGACGTCGAACACGGCGAGCTGACCCCGAGCCTCAAGCTGAAGCGGCCGGTCGTCGAGCGGGAGTACCAGGGGCTGATCGACGAGATGTACGCGGGTTCCCGCGAGGCGTGACGCCTGCGCGCGCGAACCGCTGACACCCCGTGTGCGCACGGGCGGGGCGGCCGGACACCGAAAGGGTCCGGCCGCCCCGCTGTGACCGGGGGCCTCTCTGTGACCGAGGGCCCCGCTGCGACGGGGATCGGCTGCGGCGGGGGCTCGGCCGAGGCCGCCCGCTGTCCGCTCCCCGGGGCGTTTCCCGCAGTCCCGCGTTCGAGCCTGCTCGATTTTCTGCCCAGTTCCGTAACTCGGTGCTTATGGGTGCGTCCGGTCTGTCACTCTGTCGGAGTCGTCGGACCCGTAGGAGCCGCACCGTGGCACCCATCCCCTTGCAGCGGGACACCGTGCAGCGCCCCGGCACCATCCGTGCCGGGTACGCGCACGGCCCGCGCCCGGCCAGTCGCACCAGCCTGCCCGGGATACCTCTGGCCCCCTCCGCCGCCCGCCGGTTCGTGCGGGCGGCGCTCGCGGAGTGGACCGGGCTGGGGGTGCCCGCCGCCGTGGGCTTCAGCGACCGGCTCGCCGACGACGCGGTGACCGTCACCAACGAGCTGGTCACCAACGCGGTCGTGCACGCCGGAACCACGGTCGACCTGGTGCTCAGGCTGGAGGAGGAGGGCGGCGATGAGCCCTCGGCCGCCCTCGTCCTGGAGGTCACCGACCACCACCCGGCCCGTCCGGTGAGCGGCGACGAGCCCGAGGCGGCGACCGGGGCTCCGGCCCGTGCGGAGACCGGGGAGCCCACCGGGCTGCCCGATCCCGCCGAGTACGGTCGCGGCCTCCAGCTCGTCGCCACCCTCGCCGAGTCCTGGGGCATCACCTACCGCACCGGCCTCAAGACCGTCTGGGCCCGGCTCCCCGTCGACGACTGGAGCGGGCCGCCCGCCCCGCCCGACGGGGACTCCCTCCGGCGCGGGCTGCGTGCCGCCGAGATCCTGGCCCCCGCCGCCCGGCGCACCGAGCGCGACGACGCGGTCTGGGACAGCCGGGGCGCCCCGGCCTTCCTCGCGGAGGCGTCCGACCTGCTGGCCGGGCAGCTCGACGAGGACCTGGTGGCCGCCATAGCGGGCCAGCTGCTGGTGCCCCGCCTCGCGGACTGGTGCGCGATCTGGCTGGAGGCCGAGGGCGGGGGACCGGGCGCCGAACCCCGGCTCGCCCGGGTCTGGCACAGCGACGAGACCGGTACGGAGCCGCTGCGGACGGCCCTGGAGCGGGAGCCCCTCCGGCTTCCCGCCGACATCGGACCGGGGCCCGTACACGTCCCCGTACCGTGGTCGGCGCAGCGCGGCCCGTACACCGGGAACGCGCCCGGCGCCGAGGGCGGTCCGCACCCCCAGGACGGCCCGCCCGCCGGGGACGCCCCGCACCCCGGCAGCCGTGACGGGGCCGCGCTGGCGTTCCGGATTACGGCGGGCGGCCGGGCGCTCGGGACCGTGCTCGTCGGGCGGGAGGGGGTCGCCCGGATGCCCGAGGCCGTCGCCTCGCTCATCGAGGACTTCGTCCGCCGCCTCGGGCTCGCCGTCGGCGCCGCCCGCGCCTACACCCGGCAGGCCACCATCAGCCGCATCCTCCAGCGCGGCCTGCTCCCCAGCAAGGTCGCGGAGATCCCCGGTGTCACCAGCGCCCTCGTCTACGAGCCGAGCGACGACGGAGTGGTGGGCGGCGACTTCTACGACATCTTCCCGTGCCCCGGCGACCGCTGGTGCTTCGTCCTCGGGGACGTCCAGGGGAGCGGGCCCGAGGCCGCCGTCGTCACCGGCCTCGCCCGCCCCTGGCTCCGGCTCCTCTCCCGCGAGGGGTTCGGCGTCGGGGAGGTCCTGGACCGGCTCAACCGGCTGCTGCTGGACGACGCCATGGAAGCCGCCGAGGCCGCCGCCCTGATGGTCGCCGCCGCCGGGGGCCAGCAGCTCCACGACGGCACCCAGTCGCGGTTCCTCTCCCTGCTGTACGGGGAGGTCGTGCCGCTTCCCGGCGGGGGCGTCCGCTGCACGGTGGCCAGCGCCGGGCACCCGCTGCCGCTGCTGCTCCGCCCCGACGGCTCCGTACGACCGGCGGCCGAGCCGCAGGTGCTGCTGGGGGTCGTGGAGGACGTGGCGTACGAGAGCCAGGTCTTCGACCTCGCGCCCGGGGACAGCCTGCTCTGCGTCACGGACGGGGTGACCGAGCGGCGGTCGGGCCCGCTGATGTTCGACGACGGGGACGGCCTGGCCCAGGTCCTCGCCGGGTGCGCCGGGCTGCCGGCCGAGGCGACGGCCGAGCGCATCCGGAGGGCCGTCCACGAGTTCGCCGAGCAGCCGCCGGACGACGACGTGGCCCTGCTGGTCCTGCACGCCGGCTGAGCGGGCCGGAGGTCTCCGGGACCGGGCGAAGGCTTCCCGGAACAGCCGGACGTCTCCCGGACCGGGTGGGGCGGGCGGGGCCGGTGGACCTGGTGGGGCGGGCGGACCGGGCGGAGAGCGGCCCGGTCCGGGAAGCTCCGGCGGCGAGCGACAATGGGCGGTATGCCTTCCGTACTTCCCGATGGTGAGCCCGTGCCCGACGACGGGGCGCTGCCCCGCCATGCCCTGGAAGGCGCAGCCGACCGGCCTCTCGGCTTCTACCTGCACGTTCCGTACTGCGCCACCCGCTGCGGCTACTGCGACTTCAACACCTACACCGCCACCGAGCTGCGCGGCTCCGGCGGAGCCCTCGCCTCCCGCGACAACTACGCCGCCCACCTGATCGGGGAGGTCCGCCAGGCCCGCAAGGTCCTCGGCGACGACCCGCGCCCGGTCCGTACCGTCTTCGTCGGCGGTGGGACGCCCACCCTGCTCCCCGCCGCCGACCTCGTACGGATGCTGGCGTCGGTCAGGGAGGAGTTCGGGCTCGCGGAGGACGCGGAGATCACCACCGAGGCCAATCCGGAGTCCGTCGATCCGGCCTACCTCTCCGCCCTGCGCGAGGGCGGCTTCAACCGGGTCTCCTTCGGGATGCAGAGCGCCAAGCAGCACGTCCTGAAGATCCTGGACCGCACGCACACCCCGGGCCGGCCCGAGGCCTGCGTCGCGGAGGCACGCGCGGCCGGCTTCGACCACGTCAACCTCGACCTGATCTACGGCACCCCCGGCGAGTCCGACGACGACTGGCGGGCCACCCTGGACGCGGCGATCGGCGCGGGCCCCGACCACGTCTCCGCGTACGCGCTCATCGTCGAGGAGGGCACCCGGCTCGCCCACCGCATCCGGCGCGGCGAGATCCCCATGACCGACGACGACGCCCACGCCGACCGCTATCTCATCGCGGACGAGGCCTTCGCCGCCGCCGGGTTCGACTGGTACGAGGTCTCCAACTGGGCCACCACCGAGGCGGGCCGCTGCCTCCACAACGAGCTGTACTGGCGCGGCGCCGACTGGTGGGGCGCGGGCCCCGGCGCCCACAGCCATGTCGGCGGGGTCCGCTGGTGGAACGTGAAGCACCCGGGCGCGTACGCCCAGGCGCTGGCCGAGGGACGCTCACCGGGCGCGGGCCGCGAGATCCTGGCCGAGGAGGACCGCCGGGTCGAGCGCATCCTCCTGGAACTGCGGCTCCGCGAGGGCTGCCCGCTCGCCCTGCTCAAACCCGACGGCCTCGCCGCCTCCCGCCGCGCTCTCACCGACGGGCTGCTCGAACCGGTTCCGTACGAGGAGGGCCGCGCGGTCCTCACCCTGCGCGGGCGGCTTCTGGCCGACGCGGTGGTGCGCGACCTGGTGGACTGAGCCGGGAGCCGGGAGCCGGGAGCCGGGAGCCGGGAGCCGGGAGCCGGGAGCCGGGCAGGGGCCGGGCAGGGGCCGGAGGCCGTTGGGTCAGGCGCTGGAAGCCGGACGCCGACGACCGAGGGCCTGTGCCCCCGTATCCCCTTGTCCCGCGTGTCCCCGTGGCATCACTCCGGCAGTGTCACGAAGTCGATCAACTCCTCCACCCGCCCCAGCAGCTGCGGCTCCAGGTCCTTGTAGCTGCGCACCGTGGACAGGATGTGCTGCCAGGCCGCCCCGGTGTTCTCCGGCCATCCCAGCGCCCGGCACACCCCCGTCTTCCAGTCCTGGCCGCGCGGCACCACCGGCCAAGCCCCGATCCCCACCGACGACGGCTTCACCGCCTCCCACACGTCGATGTACGGGTGGCCCACCACCAGCACGTGCGGGTCCGAGACCTGCGCCGCGATCCGGGACTCCTTGGAACCGGTCACCAGGTGGTCGACCAGCACCCCGAGCCGCGCGTCCGGGCCCGGTCCGAACTCCGCGACGATCGCCGGGAGGTCGTCGATGCCCTCCAGGTACTCCACGACCACGCCCTCGATGCGCAGGTCGTCGCCCCACACCCGCTCGACCAGCTCCGCGTCGTGCCGGCCCTCCACATAGATCCGCCCCGCCCGCGCCACCCGGGCCCGCGCACCGGGCACCGCCACCGAGCCGGAGGCCGTACGGGTGGGGCGCACCGGGCCGCCGGGGGCCGGGCGGACCAGGGTGACCACCTTGCCCTCCAGCAGGAAGCCGCGCGGCTCCATCGGGAAGACCCGGTGCTTGCCGAACCGGTCCTCCAGGGTCACCGTCGGCCCCTGGGCCGTCTTCTCGCAGCGGATCACCGCCCCGCAGAAACCGGTGGCGACCTCCTCCACGACCAGATCGGGTTCGGCGGGGACCTCGGGCACGGGGGCGGACCGCTTCCACGGCGGGGTCAGGTCCGGCTGGTAGCTGCGCATGGCACGACGATAATTCGCCCCGCCGGTACGGGGATTCGCACCCCGCCACGACACGCGAGCCGGAGCGCGCAACCGTGCGCCGCCTGAGCCACCCGCCCGCGCGCTCTCTCACGCACCCCCGAGAGCCCCGCCCGCGCGCTCTCTCACACACCCCCCGAGAGCCCCGCCCCGCCGCCCGCCGCCGTACGCAGACCCGAAGCGCTCCGCGCCGCCGACCGCCGCCCCACGTACCCCCGAAGCGCCCCGCCCCGCCGGCCGCCCCCTCGCCCAGCCCGAGCCCCCTCACCCCACCCCGAACCGCTCCGCCAGCGCCTCCCGCTGCCCCCGGACGAACGCCGCGTCCACCACCGCCCCGTGCCCCGGCACGTACAGCGCCTCCTCGCCGCCCAGTTCCAGCAGCCGGTCGAGCGCGGCCGGCCAGCGGGAGGGGATCGCGTCACGGCCCGCCTGCGGGTCGCCCGACTCCTCCACCAGGTCCCCGCAGAGCACCACCGGAGGCTCCCCGCCCGTGCCCGGGACCAGCACCGCGAGGTCGTGGCCGCTGTGGCCCGGGCCCACATTGGCCAGCAGCACCTGACGGCCGCCGCCCAGGTCGAGCGTCCACTCGCCGGTCACCTCGTGGTGCGGGACCACCAGCGTGTCCACCGCCCGGTGCGCCTCCTCCTCCGCGAGCCCGTGGCGCACGGCGGACCCGGTCAGCTCGTCCGCCGAGCGCTCCAGCAGCGCGGTGATCCCCACCGCCCCGTACACCTGCGCCCCCGCGAACGCCGCAGTGCCCAGCACATGGTCGAAGTGCGGGTGGCTCAGTGCGATATGCGTCACCCTCCGGCCGAGCAGCGCCTCGGCCTGCCCGCGCAGCTCGACGCCCTCGCGCAGCGTCGAGCCGGTGTCGTACAGGAGCACCCCGTCCGCCCCGGCCACCAGCGCCACCGTGGCGTCCCAGCCCGGCAGCCGCCGCCGCCCGGCACCGTGACCCAACCGCTCCCAGCCGAAGTCTTCCCACAACACGTCCATGGGACGACGCTATCGGCAACGTCCCGGACGGCTCGGCGGCGGCATGGCCGGTCACCCTTGCCCCGGCCCCACCCCACCCCCGTACACTGACCGGTGGGTAGCTGGCACTCGTACGCACCGAGTGCCAGACGGAGAGCCGGGACAGAGCCCCGGGGAACGACAGCTGGAGGTGTGCGCCATGCTCAGCGAACGCAGACTCGAGGTGCTGCGCGCCATCGTCCAGGACTACGTCGGCACGGAGGAGCCCGTCGGCTCCAAGGCGCTGACCGAACGGCACCAGCTGGGCGTCTCCCCGGCCACCGTCCGCAACGACATGGCGGTGCTGGAGGAAGAGGGCTTCATCGCGCAGCCGCACACCAGCGCGGGGCGCATCCCCACCGACAAGGGGTACCGCCTCTTCGTCGACAAGCTCGCGGGCGTCAAGCCGCTCTCCTCGGCCGAGCGCCGGGCCATCCAGAACTTCCTCGACGGCGCGGTCGACCTCGACGACGTGGTCGGCCGGACCGTGCGGCTGCTCGCGCAGCTGACCCGGCAGGTCGCGGTCGTGCAGTACCCCTCGCTCACCCGCTCGACGGTGCGCCACGTCGAGCTGCTCTCGCTCGCCCCCGCCCGGCTGATGCTCGTCCTGATCACGGACACCGGCCGGGTCGAACAGCGTATGATCGACTGCCCCGCGCCCTTCGGCGAGGCATCGCTCGCGGATCTGCGGGCCCGGCTCAACAGCCGGGTCGTCGGACGCCGCTTCGCCGATGTCCCCCGGCTGGTGCGGGAGCTGCCGGAATCCTTCGACAGCGAGGACCGGGGAACGGTTTCCACGGTTCTCTCCACCCTCCTCGAAACCCTGGTCGAGGAGACGGAGGAGCGGCTGATCATCGGCGGCACCTCCAACCTCACCCGCTTCGGGCACGACTTCCCTGTGATGATCCGGCCGGTGCTGGAAGCACTGGAGGAGCAGGTCGTCCTGCTGAAGCTGCTCGGTGAGGCCACGGACCCAGCCATGACCGTGCGGATCGGGCACGAGAACGCCCACGAGGGGCTCACCTCCACGTCCGTCGTCGCGGTCGGCTACGGTTCGGGCGACGAGGCAGTCGCCAAACTCGGCGTGGTCGGACCGACCCGCATGGACTACCCCGGAACGATGGGAGCGGTACGCGCAGTGGCACGTTACGTCGGACAGATCCTGGCGGAGTCGTAAGTGGCCACGGACTATTACGCCGTACTCGGCGTACGCCGCGACGCATCGCAGGACGAGATCAAGAAGGCATTCCGTCGGCTCGCCCGCGAGCTGCACCCGGATGTCAACCCGGACCCGAAGACCCAGGAGCGGTTCAAGGAGATCAACGCCGCTTACGAGGTGCTCTCGGACCCGCAGAAGAAGCAGGTCTACGACCTCGGCGGCGACCCGCTCTCCGCCAACGGCGGTGGCGGCGCGGGCGGTTTCGGAGCCGGCGGCTTCGGCAACTTCTCCGACATCATGGACGCGTTCTTCGGCAACGCCGCCCAGCGCGGGCCCCGTTCGCGCACCCGGCGTGGTCAGGACGCCATGATCCGCCTGGAGATCGACCTCAACGAGGCGGCCTTCGGCACCACCAAGGACATCCAGGTCGACACGGCGGTCGTCTGCAACACCTGCAGCGGCGAGGGCGCGGCCCCCGGCACCTCCGCCCAGACCTGTGACATGTGCCGCGGCCGCGGTGAGGTCTCGCAGGTCACCCGGTCCTTCCTGGGCCAGGTCATGACCTCGCGCCCCTGCCCGCAGTGCCAGGGCTTCGGCACGGTCGTGCCGACGCCGTGCCCGGAGTGCGCCGGTGACGGCCGCATCCGCTCGCGCCGCACGCTCACCGTCAAGATCCCCGCGGGCGTCGACAACGGCACCCGCATCCAGCTCGCCGGTGAGGGCGAGGTCGGCCCCGGCGGCGGCCCGCCCGGCGATCTGTACGTGGAGATCCACGAGGTCGCGCACCCGGTCTTCCAGCGGCGCGGCGACGATCTGCACTGCACGGTCACCATCCCGATGACCGCCGCAGCGCTCGGCACCAAGTGTCCGCTGGAGACGCTGGACGGCCTGGAGGAGATCGACATCCGGCCCGGCACCCAGTCCGGCCAGTCGGTGCCCCTGCACGGGCGCGGCATCACGCATCTGCGCGGCGGCGGCCGGGGCGATCTGATCGTCCACGTCGAGGTGATCACCCCGAACAAGCTCGACGCGGAGCAGGAGCGGCTGCTGCGGGAGCTGGCGAAGCTCCGTGGCGAGGAGCGGCCCCTGGGCCAGTTCCAGCCAGGTCAGCAAGGCCTGTTCTCGCGGCTGAAGGACGCTTTCAACGGCCGCTGAGACGTTTTCCGCCTTTCACCGCGCCGCCCGCCGGTCCCCGACCGGCGGGCGGCGCCGCGTTCGGCGGGGGAACCGGTCACACCGGACGCTGGCTGATTCGGCCCTGTGCGACGGACGTGGCACGATGCGTTCATGTCCTCCGCGTTGACCGATCTCTGCCGGT
Source organism: Streptomyces araujoniae (assembly GCF_050871195.1). Classification (NCBI taxonomy): domain Bacteria; kingdom Bacillati; phylum Actinomycetota; class Actinomycetes; order Kitasatosporales; family Streptomycetaceae; genus Streptomyces; species Streptomyces araujoniae. Next base: position 2,227,963 of record NZ_CP194070.1, on the reverse strand, counting down.
ATCCGATCGTGCAGGCCCCCATGGCGGGCGGCGCCTCCGGACCTCAGCTCGCCGCCGCCGTCGCCGAGGCCGGTGCGCTCGGGTTCCTGGCCGCCGGGTACAAGACGGCCGACGGGATGTACAACGAGATCAAACAGCTGCGCAGGCTCACCGGCGGCCCGTTCGGCGTCAACCTCTTCATGCCGCAGCCCGCCCTCGCCGACCCCAGCGCCGTCGAGGTCTACCGCCACCAACTGGCCGGTGAGGCCGCCTGGTACGAGACCCCGCTCGGCGACCCCGACAGCTGCGCCGGTGACGACGGGTACGAGGCGAAGGTCGCCATCCTGCTGGAGGACCCCGTCCCGGTGGTCTCCTTCACCTTCGGCTGCCCCACCCGCGACACGCTGGACGCCTTCGCCAGGGCGGGGACGTACACCGTCGTGACCGTCACCTCCGCCGAGGAGGCCCAGGCCGCCCAGTGGGCCGGTGCCGACGCCGTCTGCGTCCAGGGCGTCGAGGCGGGCGGCCACCAGTCCACCCACCGCGACGACCCGCAGGCCGACCACACCGGCACCGGGCTGCTCACCCTCGTCACCCAGGTCCGCGAGACCGTCCAGCTGCCGATCGTGGCGGCGGGCGGTCTGATGCGCGGCGGCCAGATCGCCGCCGTCCTGGCGGCCGGGGCCGACGCCGCCCAGCTCGGCACCGCCTTCCTCGTCTGTCCCGAGTCCGGCGCCCACCTGCTCCACAAGCAGGCCCTGACCAACCCGCTCTTCGTCCGCACCGAGCTGACCCGCGCCTTCTCCGGGCGGCCCGCGCGCGGCCTGGTCAACCGGTTCATCCGCGAGCACGGCCCGTACGCCCCCGCCGCCTACCCCCAGGTCCACTACCTGACCACCGGGCTCCGCCAGGCCGCCGCCAAGGCCGGGGACGCCCAGGGCATGGCCCTGTGGGCCGGGCAGGGCCACCGGATGGCCCGCGAGCTGCCGGTGGCCGAGCTGGTCGAGCTGCTCGCCACCGAGCTGGAGACCGCCCGCACGGCCCTGAGCCCGGGGAGCCCGCAGTGACGGCACCGGTCTTCGTCGTCGAACGGATGCCCACCGGCCCGGAGTTCGTGCTCGACGGCCCTGAGGGGCGGCACGCCGTGTCGGTCCGGCGGCTGGAGCCCGGCGAGGACGTCGTCCTCACCGACGGGCTCGGCCACTGGGCGCAGGGCGTGGTCCGGGCCGCCGAGGGCAAGGACCGGCTGACCGTCACCGGCATCGGGACCGTCCACGAGGAGCCGGAGCCCGCGCCCCGGATCACCGTCGTCCAGGCGCTTCCCAAGGGCGACCGGGGCGAGCTGGCCGTGGAGACCATGACCGAGACGGGCGTCGACGCGATCGTGCCGTGGCAGGCCGCCCGCTGCATCACCCAGTGGAAGGGCGACCGGGGCGCCAAGTCCCTGGCGAAGTGGCGCAGTACGGCCCGGGAGGCGGGCAAGCAGTCCCGCCGGGTCCGCTTCCCCGAGGTGGCCGGGGCCATGACGACCAAGCAGGTCGCCGCGCTGCTGACCGGTGCCGACTTCGCCGCGGTCCTGCACGAGGACCGCGACCACGACAGCACCCCCCTCGCCACCGCCGGACTCCCCGCCACCGGCAGCATCGTGCTCGTCGTCGGCCCCGAGGGCGGCGTCTCCCCCCAGGAGCTGACCGCCTTCGCCGAGGCGGGCGCCCGCCCGTACCGGCTGGGCCGCAGCGTGCTCCGTACGTCCACGGCGGGCACGGCCGCGACCGCGCTGCTGCTGGGCCGCACGGGGCGCTGGGCCTGAACAGGTCCGGGGCCGGGCCGTAGCGGGCGCAGGGGCCGGACGCGGCACCAGGGCCGGACTCAGCACCAAGGCCGGACGCAGCGCCAGGGTGGGATTCACACCAGTGCCGGACGCGGCACCGGGACCGCACGCAGGCCGGGGCGCCGGGGGCGAACGCGGCCCGGAGCGGCCGGGGCACCGGTGCGGGACGGAGGCCGCGGTCCGTCCCGAACGCCGCCCGGCCGCCCGGCACGAAGGCTTAGCATGAGCCGTACTGATCATCAGCGAGCGAGGAGACCCGGAGCCATGGCGGGAGAGCCGCAGACCGACTGCCTGTTCTGCAAGATCGTCTCGGGAGAGATCCCGGCGACCATCGTCCGGGAGAGCGAGACCACCGTCGCCTTCCGCGACATCAACCCGCAGGCCCCGACCCACGTCCTGGTCATCCCCAAGGTCCACTACCCGGACGCCGCCTCGCTGGCCGCCGCCGAACCGCGGGTCGCCGCCGACGTGCTGACCGAGGCCGGGGCCGTCGCCGCCGACGAGAAGATCGACTCCACCGGCTACCGGGTCATCTTCAACACCGGCTCCGGCGCCGGCCAGACCGTCTTCCACGCGCACGCCCACGTCCTGGGCGGCCGCGGCCTCCAGTGGCCCCCCGGATAACCCTTCCCGTACAAGCAGTAGCGCAGGAGCGTCTCCCCATGTCCGTACGCGAGCTGGTGGTGCTCGGCACCGCCAGCCAGGTCCCCACCCGGCACCGCAACCACAACGGCTATCTGCTGCGCTGGGACGGCCAGGGCGTCCTCTTCGACCCCGGCGAGGGCACCCAGCGCCAGATGCTGCGGGCCGGGGTCGCCGCGCACGACATCGACCGGATCTGCGTCACCCACTTCCACGGCGACCACTCCCTCGGGCTCGCCGGGGTGATCCAGCGCATCAACCTGGACCAGGTGCCGCACCCCGTCACCGCCCACTACCCGGCGAGCGGGCAGCACTTCTTCGACCGGCTGCGGTACGCCACCGCCTACCGCGAGACCGTCGAGCTGGCCGAGGCCCCGGTCTCCGGCACCGGAGGGGTCCTCGCCACCACCCCCACGTACACCCTGGACAGCCACCGCCTCTCGCACCCCGTCGAGTCGTACGGCTACCGCCTCACCGAGCCCGATAGCCGCCGCATGCTGCCCGCCCTCCTCAAGGAGCACGGCATCGCCGGGCCGGACGTCGGCCGCCTCCAGCGCGAGGGCGCCCTCGGCGGCGTCACCCTGGAGCAGGTCTCCGAGCACCGGCGCGGACAGCGGTTCGCGTTCGTCATGGACACCCGGCTCTGCGACGGGGTGTACGCGCTCGCCGAGGGCTGCGACATGCTCACCATCGAATCGACCTTCCTCGACGAGGACGAGAAGCTCGCCACCGACCACGGCCACCTCACCGCGGGCCAGGCCGCCCGGGTGGCGCAGGAGTCCGGCGTACGCCATCTGGTGCTGACCCACTTCTCGCAGCGCTACAGCGACCCGGAACTCTTCGCGGCCCAGGCCCGCGCCGCCGGGTTCGACGGCGAACTCACCGTCGCCCACGACCTGATCAGAGTCCCGCTCCCGCCCCGGCACCTCAGCGTCCCGCTCCCGCCCCGGCACCACTGAACCACCGCAGTCCGAAAAAACCGCACCACCGTTTGCGAGACACCGTGCACCTCCCCAAGGCAGAACTCCACCTCCACATCGAAGGCACCCTCGAACCCGAACTCGCCTTCGCCCTCGCGGAGCGCAACGGGGTGACCCTGCCGTACGCCACCACCGACGAACTGCGCAGGGCCTACCAGTTCGACGACCTCCAGTCCTTCCTGGACCTCTACTACGCGCTGATGGCCGTGCTGCGGACGGAGGAGGATTTCACCGAACTGGCCGACGCCTACCTCACCCGCGCCGCCGCCCAGGGCGTCCGGCACGCCGAGATCTTCTTCGACCCGCAGGCCCACACCGCCCGGGGCGTCCCCATCGGCACGGTCGTCGAGGGGCTGAGCCGGGCGCTGGAGCGCAGCGAGGAGACCCACGGCATCTCCACCCAGCTCATCCTGTGCTTCCTCCGCGACCTCTCCGCCGAAGCCGCCCTCGGCACCCTGGACGCCGCCCGCCCCTACCTGCACCGGATCAGCGCGATCGGCCTGGACTCCGCCGAGGTCGGCCACCCGCCCGCCAAGTTCCGCGAGGTGTACGAGGCGGCCACCGCCCTCGGCCTGCGCAAGGTGGCCCACGCGGGGGAGGAGGGGCCGCCGGAGTACATCCGGGAGGCGCTGGACATCCTCGGCGTCGAGCGGATCGACCACGGGCTGCGCTGCATGGAGGACCCGGAACTGGTGGCCCGGCTGGTCGCGGACCGGGTGCCGCTGACGCTCTGCCCGCTCTCCAACGTCCGCCTGCGCACGGTCGACACGCTCACGGACCACCCGCTGCCGGAGATGATGGCGGCGGGCCTCCTCTGCACGGTCAACTCCGACGACCCCGCCTACTTCGGCGGGTACGCGGGCGACAACTTCGACGCCGTGCGGGACGCGCTCGCCCTGGACCCGGAGCAGCTGCGCACCCTGGCCCGCAACTCCTTCGAGGCGGCCTTCCTCGACCACGACGAGGAGCGCCGGGCGCGCTATCTGTCCGAGGTCGAGGCGTACGCGTTCGACTGACCGGGCCCGCCGTCCGGACCGGCCGTCCGGATCGCGCTGCGCACCAGCCGCCTGCGCCGTACGCGGAGTTCGGTGACGGGCTGCTCCGGTGAGCCGAGCTTCGGCACCGCGCCGGAGAGGCTGCCGGTGGTGGCGGCCAGCAGAGCGGCCGGGGCGCCACCGCGGCGGCGGACCGAGCCGGGCACCAGCGGGCGGCCACCGGTGTGCAGCGCCACGGCGGTGACGGGCGCGGCGACCAGGAGGGTGGCCGCGCCGAGGATCAGCCCCATCGCCGGGTAGCCGGCCTCCTCGGAGAGCACGCTGCCCAGCAGCGGGCCGCAGGCGACGCCCACGGAGGAGGCCGAGCCCGCCAGGACCGCCCAGCGGCCCCGTACGTCCAGCGAGGCGGCCAGGCCGATCAGATAGGAGAGCACCACCGGGTAGACGGTGTTCCACAGGATCTCGCCGGTCGCGAACGAGGTGAGGTCCCGGGCCGAGGAGCTGAGCACGATGCTCCCGGAGATGATCACGGTCCCGAGTCCGATCGGCACCGCCCGGCCCACCCGCGCACCGAGCACCCCCGCGCCCATCACGCCCAGCAGCCCCGCGCCCAGGGCGGCGGCGAAGACCGCGCCGACGGTCACCTCGGTCAGCCCCGCCTGGGTGATGCCGATGCGGCTGCTGACGCCCCACAGCGCGTTCTGCGCCATGGACCAGACGAGCATCCCGCCCGCCAGGACGAGACCGGAGCGGCGGTGCGGCAGCCGGCCGGTGAGCGGGGAGGCGGACTCCCCGGGGACCGTGGGGCCGTTCAGCCGGGCGGTCGCGGGCCAGACGAGCAGCGCCACCAGCGCGATCGCGGCGAAGGGGAGCCGGTGGCCGCCGCCGAGATGGGGGATCGTCAGATAGAGGGCGCCCGCCGTGGCGGAGACGGTGAGCAGCCCGAGCGAGGACGTCCGGTGGGGGTCGCGCTGGGCGGCGATCCCGGCCGCCGCGACCGCCGTCGCCGCCCCGGAGCCGAAGCCGCCGACCACCACGGAGAGCACCACCAGCGGCACGGACCCGGCCAGTGCGGCGGAGCCGTACCCCAGGGCGGCCAGGACCAGCCCGATCCGGGCCGGGGTGCGGGACCCGTACCGCTCGACCCGCCCCGCCAGGGTGAACCCGGCGCTCGCCGAACTCAGCAGCAGGACACTGCCGACCAGCCCCGCCTGAGCGGCACTCAGACCGAGATGGGCGCTGAGCCGGCCGACGATGGTGGGGAGGAGGTAGGAGGCGAGGTAGCCGGCCGTGAAGACGGCGACGACGGGCCACGCGGTGCGCGGGCGCGAGGACATGGGCGTTCCTGGAGACATGCCTGAGCGGGCGGGGGGAGGGGAGGGGGTGGAGCGACGCGCGGGGGCAGGGCAGGGCGGAGCCGGGCGATGCCGACGCGCGGGAAGGGCGGAGCGGAGGGAAGGCAGGGGAGATGCGATGGAATGCGGGGAGATGCGAGAAGTGCGGCTCTCGTCGGGCAACGTCCCCGAAGGTGCTCGCGGGGCAATTTGTATCAAGCGCTCCCAGCCCACCGAAAGCCGCCTCGCTGTGATCTGGGCCACTTATGCGTTTATGCACTCGGAAGCCGGGTATAGGCGCATGTTTATGCAGGTCAGCACCGCCCGTCGGGCAGCCCCGCATCGGCGGGGAGGCTCCACCCCGGTGCCCGAATCGGGCAGACTGGCCGGATCTCACACTGTCCAGATCTGCCGCACGGCCGGGGAGCGCACGGTGAGCACTGACACTCCAGGAATCGACCCCCTGCTGGCGCTGCGCGCGCCGCAGGACCCCGCCTGTGACGTCTTCCTGACGGGCACGGTCTTCCTCGACATCATCTTCACCGGCCTCGACAGCGCCCCGGTGCGCGGCACCGAGTCCTGGGCCCGGGGGATGGGCTCCAGCCCCGGCGGCGTCGCCAACATGGCCACCGCGCTCGCCCGGCTCGGCCTGCGCACCTCCCTCGCGGCGGCCTTCGGGGACGACCACTACGGGGAGTACTGCTGGGACGCGCTCGAACAGGGCGAGGGCATCGACCTGTCGATGTCCCACACCGTCCCCGGCTGGCACTCCCCGGTGACCGTCTCGATGGCGTACGAGGGCGAACGCACGATGGTCTCCCACGGCCACGAGGCCCCGGCGCCGGCGACCTTCCCGGGCACGGTCCCGGGGCCCCCGGACCGCGAGGCCCCCACCGGAACAGCCCCCACCGGAACTGCCCGCATCGGAAGCGCCCCTGGGAGTGCCCCAGCCGGAACGACCCCCGCCGGAACAGCCGGCACAGGAAGCGTCCCCGCCGGAACAACCCCCGCCGGAACCGCCCCTGGGAGTGCCCCCGCCCCGCACCCCGCCTTCCCCCGGTGCCCGCCGCGCGCCCGGGCCGCCATCGCCTCGCTCGTCCCGGGGCGCGGCGAGCCCTGGGTGGCCTCCGCCGCCCGGCACGGCGCGCTGATCTTCGCGGACGTCGGCTGGGACGAGACCGGCCGCTGGGACCTGGACGCGCTGCCCGACCTGGCGCACTGCGAGGCGTTCCTGCCCAACGCCGAGGAGGCGATGCGCTACACCCGTACGGACTGTCCGCGCGCCGCCGCCCACGCCCTCGCGGAACGGGTCCCGCTCGCCGTGGTCACCCTGGGCGCCGAGGGCGCGTACGCCGTCGACGGGCGGACCGGGGCCGCCGCCCAGGTGCCCGCCATCGAGGTGGAGGCGCTGGACCCGACGGGGGCGGGGGACGTCTTCGTGGCCGGGTTCGTCACCGGCACCCTGGCCGACTGGCCGCTCGCGGACCGGCTCGCCTTCGCCGGGCTGACGGCCGCCCTCTCGGTCCAGGAGTTCGGCGGTTCCCTCTCCGCCCCGGGCTGGGCCGAGATCGCCGCCTGGTGGCAGCGCATCCGCACCCTCGACGACCAGGACCCGGCCGCCCTGGAGCGGTACGCGTTCCTGGAGGAACTGCTGCCCACCACGGCCCGCGCCTGGCCGCTGCGGCGGGCGGTCCCCACGATCGGCTTCCGCCAGTGAGGGGGCACCGGAGGCCGGCGCCGGTGAGCACCGGCGCCTCCACAGGCCCCCCGCACACACGGCCGGTAAAAGGACTCCGTGTTGTCACCGCCAAGTCGTAGGCTTGGTGATCCAGAGGTTGTCGAACAGCGAGAACCCTGCAACGGGAGGTATGCGCAGGCCCGAGGGCCGGCCCATGACTCAGTCATCCACACAGCCGCAGGCGCGTGCCCAGATCCGCATCCCGGCCGCACACCCCATGGTGATGCTCCTCGGATCGGGTGACTCGCTGTTGCGCGTGATCGAAGAGGCCTTCCCGGCGGCCGACATCCATGTCCGGGGCAACGAGATCAGCGCCACGGGCGAGGCGGCCGACGTCGCCCTCATCCAGCGCCTGTTCGACGAGATGATGCTCGTGCTCCGCACCGGAGCGCCGATGACGGAGGACGCAGTGGAACGGTCGATCGCCATGCTCAGGGCGGCCGGCACCGGCGAGGGGGACCCCCAGGGCGAGACACCCGCCGAGGTGCTCACCCAGAACATCCTCTCCAACCGCGGCCGCACCATCCGCCCCAAGACGCTCAACCAGAAGCGGTACGTCGACGCGATCGACCAGCACACGATCGTCTTCGGCATCGGCCCCGCGGGCACCGGCAAGACCTACCTGGCCATGGCCAAGGCGGTCCAGGCGCTCCAGTCCAAGCAGGTCAGCCGGATCATCCTGACCCGCCCCGCGGTCGAGGCGGGGGAGCGGCTCGGCTTCCTGCCGGGCACCCTGTTCGACAAGATCGACCCGTATCTCCGCCCGCTCTACGACGCCCTGCACGACATGCTCGACCCCGACTCGATCCCGCGCCTGATGGCGGCGGGCACGATCGAGGTGGCGCCGCTCGCATACATGCGCGGCCGGACCCTGAACGACGCCTTCATCATCCTCGACGAGGCGCAGAACACCAGCGCCGAGCAGATGAAGATGTTCCTCACCCGCCTCGGCTTCGACTCCAAGATCGTCATCACCGGTGACATCACCCAGGTCGACCTGCCGAGCGGCACCAAGAGCGGGCTGCGCCAGGTCCAGGAGATCCTGGACGGCGTGGAGGACGTGCACTTCTCCCGCCTCACCTCCCAGGATGTCGTCCGGCACAAGCTCGTCGGCCGTATCGTCGACGCGTACGAGAAGTACGACAGCCGAAACGGTCAGCAGGACGGTCAGGCGGACGGCCGGGAAGCCGGCCGACGCGACCGCCGTAAAGGGAAGTAGTCGCAGCGCACCATGTCGATCGACGTCAACAACGAGTCCGGAACCGAGGTCGACGAGCAGGCGATCCTCGACATCGCCCGCTACGCCCTGGCCCGGATGCGGATCCACCCGCTGTCCGAGCTCTCGGTGATCGTGGTGGACACCGACGCCATGGAGCAGCTGCACATCCAGTGGATGGACCTCCCGGGTCCGACCGATGTCATGTCCTTCCCGATGGACGAGCTGCGTCCGCCGCGCAAGGACGACGACGAGCCCCCGCAGGGGCTCCTCGGCGACATCGTGCTCTGCCCGGAGGTCGCGAAGCGGCAGGGCGAAGAGGCGCCGACGCAGCACTCCATGGACGAGGAGCTCCAGCTCCTGACCGTCCACGGGGTGCTGCACCTGCTCGGGTACGACCACGAGGAGCCCGACGAGAAGGCCGAGATGTTCGGCCTCCAGGCCGCCATCGTGGACGGCTGGCGCGGTGAGCAGGGGCTCACCGGCCCGTCCCCCGCCCCCACCGTCTCGTGATCGCGCCCCTGATCACCGGAGCCGTCCTGCTGGTCGTCGTCGGCTGGCTGGCCGCCTGCGCCGAGGCGGGCATCGCCCGTACGTCGAGTTTCCGGGCGGACGAAGCCGTCCGGTCCGGGCGGCGCGGCAGTGCGAAGCTCGCGCAGATCGCCGCCGACCCGACCCGCTATCTCAACGTCGCCCTGCTGGTGCGGGTCGCCTGCGAGATGTCGGCCGGGGTGCTCGTCACGTACGTCTGCCTCCAGAAGTTCCCGGAGACCTGGGAGGCGCTGGCCTTCGCGATGGGCGTCATGGTCCTCGTCAGCTATGTCGCCATCGGGGTCTCCCCGCGCACCATCGGCCGCCAGCACCCGCTGAACACGGCGACGGCCTCGGCGTACGTCCTGCTGCCGCTGGCCCGGATCATGGGCCCGATCCCGCAGCTGCTGATCCTCATCGGCAACGCGCTCACCCCCGGCAAGGGGTTCCGCAAGGGCCCGTTCGCCAGTGAGGCCGAGCTGCGGGCCATGGTCGACCTCGCGGAGGCGGAGTCGCTGATCGAGGACGACGAGCGCCGCATGGTGCACTCGGTCTTCGAGCTGGGGGACACGCTGGTGCGCGAGGTGATGGTGCCGCGCACGGACCTGGTCTCCATCGAGCGGTTCAAGACGGTCCGGCAGGCCCTCACCCTCGCGCTGCGCTCCGGCTTCTCCCGGATACCGGTCACCGGCGAGAACGAGGACGACATCGTCGGCATCGTCTATCTCAAGGACCTGGTCCGCAAGACCCACGTCAACCGCGACTCCGAGGCCGACCCGGTCTCCACCGCGATGCGCCCCGCCGCCTTCGTCCCCGACACCAAGAACGCCGGGGATCTGCTGCGCGAGATGCAGCGCGACCGCAGCCATGTCGCCGTCGTCATCGACGAGTACGGCGGCACGGCCGGCATCGTCACGATCGAGGACATCCTGGAGGAGATCGTCGGGGAGATCACCGACGAGTACGACCGCGAGCTGCCGCCCGTCCAGGAGCTGGAGAACGGCTGCTACCGGGTGACCGCGCGCCTCGACATCGGGGACCTCGGCGACCTCTTCGGGCTCGACGAGTACGACGACGAGGACGTGGAGACCGTCGGCGGCCTGCTCGCCAAGGCGCTCGGCCGGGTCCCGATCGCGGGGGCCTCGTCCGTCGTCGACCTGCCCGACGGCCGGCGCCTCCGCCTCACCGCCGAGTCCACGGCCGGCCGCCGGAACAAGATCGTCACGGTGCTGGTGGAGCCGGAGGAGAAGGAAACGGAGACGGAGAGCGTATGACGCCGGAGCGGCTGCGGGCCTTCTGCCTGGAGTTCAACGCGAGCGTGGAGGAGTTCCCGTTCGGGCCGGAGACCTCGGTCTTCAAGGTGCTCGGCAAGATGTTCGCCCTCACCTCCCTGGACGCCCAGCCGCTGACCGTCAACCTCAAGTGCGACCCGGACGACGCGCTCCGCCTCCGCGAGGAGCACCCGGCGGCCGTCGTCCCCGGCTGGCACATGAACAAGCGCCACTGGAACACGGTGACCGTCTCCGGCGTCCCGCAGAAGCTGCTGCGCGAGCTGATCGAGGACTCCTACGACCTGGTGGTCGCCGGTCTCCCGAGGGCGGAGCGGCTCAAGCTGGACCGGCCGTAGGGCCTGTCGTCGACGAACGGCCCCCGGAGCGGCGGTATGACGGAACAGCTCGACCGCGCCACCGGCCTGCTCCGGGAGGTGCTGGGGCCCGACCTCCTCGGCGCCTGCCTCCACGGCTCCGCCGTCCTCGGCGGTCTGCGGCCGGCCAGCGACCTCGACATCCTGGCGATCACCCGGCGCAGCCTGGACCCGGACCGGCGGCGGGCGCTGCTGGCGGGCCTGCTGGAGATCTCGGGGCTCACCGCCGGGGTCCGGCCGGTCGAGCTGACCGTCGTCGTCCACTCCGCCGTCCGCCCCTGGCGCTACCCGCCGACCGCGGACTTCCTCTACGGCGAGTGGCTGCGCGCGGAGTTCACCGCGGGCGGGCCGCCGCTCCCCGCGCCCCTGCCGGACCTGGCGGTGCTCCTCACCGTCGCCCGGACCGGCGGCCGTCCCCTCACCGGGCAGCCGCCCGCCCGGCTCATCGACCCCGTGCCCCACGCCGACCTGGTCCGGGCGAGCCTCGCCGGCCTCCCGGAACTCCTCGACGGCCTCGCCGACGACACCCGTAACGTCCTGCTCACCCTGGCCCGGGTCTGGGCCACCCTCGCCACCAGGGAGATCCTGCCGAAGGACGCCGCCGCGGACTGGGCCCTCGCCAGGCTCCCCGCCGAGCACCGTCCCGTCCTGGAGCACGCCCGCGAGCTGTACCGCACCACCCTCTACGCGGACGAGCGCTGGAGCCCCGCCCTGACCGCCCGGGTCCGCCCGCACGCGCGCGAGGTGCTCGCCCGGATCGACCGGCTGCGCGCCGGGGCCGACGGCGGGCCCGCACCCGCTCCCGGGGAGCCGCGCGGCCCGCGCCGGGGCGCATGATCGGCCGCGCCCCGCCGCTTCGTATGCTCGTGCCATGACCGACACCACCGGCACCACCGACCTCGACGCCGAGGACCGCAAGATCGTCACCCTGGCGCGCAGCGCCCGTGCCCGCAACGGAGTGGCCGAGGGCGCCGCCGTACGCGACGAGACCGGGCGCACGTATGTGGCGGGCACCGTGGCGCTGGAGTCGCTGAAGCTGAGCGCCCTGCGGACCGCCGTCGCCATGGCCGTCGCCAGCGGCGCCACCTCGCTGGAGGCCGCCGCCGTCGTCTCCGCCGCCGAGAGCCCCGCCGACGAGGACCGCGCCGCCGTACGGGACCTGGGCGGACCGGAGACGCCGGTGCTGCTCGCGGCTCCGGACGGCACCCTCCGGCTGCGGGTCACGGCGGGCTGACCGGCCGCCCCGAGCCCCTGTCCGCGGCGGCCTTCCGGCGCGTCCGTGCGGACCGCTGTGCGGGAGCGCCGCCGCGATCGGGGAGAATGGTCGCCATGAGCGCTCGACCGAACCAAGAAGCCGCTGCCCAGCGGGCGGAGAACGACGCCCCCCACCGGGCCGGTTTCGCCTGCTTCGTGGGCCGTCCCAACGCGGGCAAGTCCACCCTGACGAACGCTCTGGTCGGCCAGAAGGTGGCGATCACCTCCAACCGGCCCCAGACCACCCGGCACACCGTGCGCGGCATCGTGCACCGCGACGACGCCCAGCTGATCCTGGTCGACACCCCCGGCCTCCACAAGCCGCGCACGCTGCTCGGCGAGCGGCTGAACGACGTGGTCCGCACGACGTGGGCCGAGGTCGACGTCATCGGCTTCTGCCTGCCCGCCGACCAGAAGCTCGGCCCGGGCGACAAGTACATCGTCAAGGAGCTGGCGGGGATCAGGAAGACCCCCAAGATCGCCATCATCACCAAGACCGACCTGGTCGAGTCCAAGGCGCTGGCCGAGCAGCTCCTCGCCGTCTCCGCGCTGGCGGAGGAGCTGGGCTTCGAGTGGGCCGAGATCGTGCCCGTATCGGCGGTCGGGGACAAGCAGGTGGGCCTGCTCGCCGACCTCATCGCCCCGCTGCTCCCCGAGAGCCCGCCGCTCTACCCGGAGGGCGACCTCACCGACGAGCCGGAGATGGTCATGGTCGCGGAGCTGATCCGCGAGGCCGCGCTGGAAGGCGTACGCGACGAGCTGCCGCACTCCATCGCCGTCGTGGTCGAGGAGATGCTGCCGCGCGAGAACCGTCCGGCGGACAAGCCGCTGCTGGACATCCACGCCAACGTCTACATCGAGCGCCCCAGCCAGAAGGGCATCATCATCGGCCCGAAGGGCCAGCGGCTGAAGGACGTCGGAACGAAGTCGCGCAAGCACATCGAGGCGCTGCTCGGCACGCCCGTCTTCCTGGACCTGCATGTGAAGGTCGCGAAGGACTGGCAGCGCGACCCGAAGCAGCTGCGGAAGCTCGGTTTCTGAGCCGCCTCACGGAGCGGCCGGTCTCACGCGCCCTCCTTGAGGACGCGTGAGACCAGCGTGCGCTGCGCCCCGGTCAGATCGGGGTCAGCGCAGTACACGGTGTGGTCCCCGGCCGTGATCGCGTACCGGAAGCCGTCCGGCACCCCGGACGGCGGCTCGTCCGGGGTGGTGGCGAGGACCTCCGCGGCGAGCGACTCCCACTCCGCCGCGTCCCCGCGGTCCTCGGTGTCGATCGCCTGGCTGCGGGAGATGCCGGCGAAGCCGCCGGTGCGGGTGACCTGAATACGCATGGGGTCCTGTCTAGCGGGGGCGGGGCGGGCCCTCAACCCCGCCGTACGGGGCCGGGGCGGTCACGCCCGCCTCACGGGTCCGGCTCCGCGGTCTCGCTCCGTCGTCGGTACGGCGGTGTCACTCCGCCGTCGGCACGCCCACCTCGGACCAGGCCTTCAGGACCGCCTCCTTCTCGCCGCGCTCCCCGAACCGGCTCCCCGCCGCCGCGACCGTCAGCCGGGCGAACCGCGCGAAGTCGGCGTTGGCCGTCAGCTCGCCGCCGGTCAGCACGTCGAACCAGATCTGCCCGGCCCGCTCCCAGGCGTTCCCGCCCAGCGCGTTGGCCAGCAGGTAGAACGCCCGGTTGGGGATGCCGGAGTTGATGTGGACCCCGCCGTTGTCCTCCTCCGTCTCGACGTACTCCTCCATCGAGGCGGGCTGCGGGTCCTTGCCCAGCACGTCGTCGTCGTAGGCCGTGCCCGGGGCCTTCATCGAGCGCAGGGCGTCCCCGCTGACCCGGGGCGCCAGCAGACCGGCGCCGATGAGCCAGTCGGCCTGCTCGGCGCTCTGGCCCAGCGAGTACTGCTTGACGAGCGAGCCGAAGACGTCGGAGACCGACTCGTTGAGCGCGCCCGACTGGCCCTCGTAGCGCAGGTTGGCGGTGTACTGGGTGAGGCCGTGGGCCAGTTCGTGGGCGATGACGTCGATGGCGTACGTGAAGTCGAGGAAGATCTCCCCGTCGCCGTCCCCGAAGACCATCTGCTCGCCGTCGAAGAACGCGTTGTTGTACTCGTGGCCGTAGTGGACGGAGCCGATGAGCGGCAGGCCCTTGCCGTCGATCGAGCTGCGCCCGTAGGCGGAGAGCAGCAGGTCGAAGGTGGCGCCGAGTCCGGCGTACGCGCGGTTGACGCTGGCGTCCGAGGTGGGCTTGTCGCCCTCGCCGCGGACCTCGGTGCCCGGCAGGGAGGTGCCGTTCTCGCAGTCGTACAGGGTGCGGTGGGGCCGGGAGGGGACCGCGCCCGCCGTGGGGGTGGCGGGCGCGGCGGCCAGGGCCGTCAGCCGACGGCGGTCTCGGCGGAGGCCGTCGGCCTCCAGGGTGCGGCGGGCGGGTCCGGCCAGCCGGGGGTCGCCGGAGTGGGAGAGCTTGTCGAGGACGTGGGGCGGCACGATGGTGCAGAAGACGGGGTTCAGCCCGTCGGCACTGGTTCGAGGCTGCATGATTCGACTGTGGCACTCCGTCACCGTCCTGTCACTGGTTGCGACGATGATTGACGAAATGGAGTGATGAGTCACCGTTTCCCCCTCATCGATGCCCGGTCCCGCATACTGATACGGACCGACACCCCGGGCCACCCTCGGCTAGGCTCGTCGCATCATGCGTTTCGGGCTGCTTCTCCTTAGCTGCCGCGGCGAGGGCCTGTAGTCGTAGGCCGACTCCCTCCCCGCGGAGTCTGGTGCTGCAGCGACACCGTCGGCCGACCCCATGTCGGACCCCGAGGAGCCCTACGTCATGACCACGCCCGTGAACCCCGCCGGTGCTGTGAACCCCGCGAGCGACGCCGTCGGCCGCCCCACGCCCGTCACCAACGCGACGCAGCTCCAGAAGCCGTCCGGGATGCCGGTCCACAAGTACCGCGGCTACGACGCCGTGGACATCGCCGACCGCACCTGGCCGGACAACCGGATCACCGTCGCGCCCCGCTGGCTGTCGACCGATCTGCGCGACGGCAACCAGGCGCTGATCGACCCGATGAGCCCGGCCCGCAAGCGCGAGATGTTCGATCTGCTCGTACGCATGGGCTACAAGGAGATCGAGGTCGGCTTCCCGTCCTCCGGCGAGACCGACTTCGCCTTCGTGCGCTCCATCATCGAGGAGGGCGCGATCCCCGAGGACGTGACGATCTCCGTCCTGACCCAGGCCCGCGAGGAGCTGATCGAGCGGACCGTCGAGTCGCTGGTCGGCGCCCGCCGGGCCACCGTCCACCTGTACAACGCCACCGCCCCCACCTTCCGCCGCGTCGTCTTCCGCGGCTCGAAGGAGCAGGTCAAGCAGATCGCGGTGGACGGCACCCGGCTGGTGATGGAGTACGCGGAGAAGATCCTGGGCCCCGAGACGGTCTTCGGCTACCAGTACAGCCCGGAGATCTTCACCGACACCGAGCTGGACTTCGCCCTGGAGGTCTGCGAGGCGGTCTGTGACGTCTGGCAGCCCGAGGAGGGCCGCGAGATCATCCTCAACCTGCCCGCCACCGTGGAGCGCTCCACGCCCTCCACCCACGCGGACCGCTTCGAGTGGATGTCCCGCAACCTGACCCGCCGCGAGCACGTCTGCCTCTCCGTCCACCCGCACAACGACCGGGGTACGGCGGTGGCAGCGGCCGAGCTGGCGATCATGGCCGGGGCCGACCGCATCGAGGGCTGCCTGTTCGGCCAGGGCGAGCGCACCGGCAACGTCGACCTGGTCACCCTGGGCATGAACCTGTTCTCGCAGGGCGTCGACCCGCAGATCGACTTCTCGCAGATCGACGAGATCCGCCGCACCAGCGAGTACTGCAACCAGATGGAGATCCACCCCCGCCACCCGTACGCGGGCGATCTGGTCTACACCGCCTTCTCCGGCTCCCACCAGGACGCCATCAAGAAGGGCTTCGACGCCATGGAGGCCGACGCGGCCGCCCAGGGCAGGAGCATGGACGACATCGAGTGGGCCGTGCCGTACCTGCCGATCGACCCCAAGGACGTCGGCCGCTCCTACGAGGCCGTCATCCGCGTCAACTCGCAGTCCGGCAAGGGCGGTATCGCCTACGTCCTGAAGAACGACCACAAGCTGGACCTGCCGCGCCGGATGCAGATCGAGTTCTCCCGGATCATTCAGGCCAAGACCGACGCCGAGGGCGGCGAGGTCACCCCGACCCAGATCTGGTCCGTCTTCCAGGACGAGTACCTGCCCAACGCCGGGAACGCCTGGGGCCGCATCCAGCTGCGCTCCGGCCAGACCACCACCGACACCGACGGCCGGGACACCCTGACCGTCGAGGCCACCGTCGACGGCACCGACACCGTCCTGACCGGCACGGGCAACGGCCCGATCTCGGCGTTCTTCGAAGCGCTGCAGGCCATCGGCATCGACGCCCGGCTGCTGGACTACACCGAGCACACGATGAGCGAGGGCGCCTCCGCCCAGGCCGCCTCGTACATCGAGTGCGCGATCGACGGCAAGGTGCTGTGGGGCATCGGCATCGACGCCAACACCACCCGCGCCTCGCTCAAGGCGGTCGTCTCCGCCGTCAACCGCGCCTCCCGCTGACACCCGGCAGTGGTCGTACGGACCCCGATCGCCCGCTCCGGGCGGTCGGGGTTCGGCCATATCCGAGGGTTGTGACCTCCCGAGTACTGACGTCACATCACGCATGTGGCTAACATCACGTCCAACACACGGCAATGTTGCCGGAGCGTTACGGAGGTGTGCGACGTGCGGTCAGCCAAAGGACAACGCGCTCTGAGGCCGGTCCTCTGCGGCATCCGCACGGTCTGGGACGCCGTCGGCGACGGGGCCTTCTTCTGCCCCGGCTGCGGCGGCGACCGCAACTACCGCCGTCTCACCGGCCGCCGCCGGCTCACCGTCCTCGGCATCCCGCTGGCCCGCCGGGGCGAGACCGGGCCCGTCGTGGAGTGCGCCGCCTGCTGCGCCCGCTTCGCCCCCGACGCCCTGGACCACCCCACCACCACCCGGTTCTCCTCGATGCTCCGGGAGGCCGTCCACACCGTCACCCTGGCCGTCCTCGCGGCCGGCGGGACCACCTCCCGTACGGTCCTGGAGACCGCCGTCGGGGTCGTCCGCGACGCCGGGCTCGACGACTGCACCCAGGAGCAGCTGTACACCGTGGTGGAGGTCCTCGCCGCCGACGCCGGGCCCGGCACCGCGGCCGACCCGACGGCCGAGGCGTGCGGCCCGGCCCTCGCCATCGAGCTGCACGAGGTGCTGGCCCCGCTCGCCCCGCACCTGGCCACCGCCGGACGTGAGTCGGTGCTGCTCCAGGGCGCCCGGATCGCGCTGGCCGACGGGCCCTACAGCCCGGCCGAGCGGGAGGTCCTGACGGCGGTGGGCGGCGCCCTGCGGCTCCCGGCGGCCGACACCGCCCGTCTGCTGGCCGCGGCGGCCCGTACGCCCTCGTAGGGGCCGGGAGGGCCGGGAGAAGCCGACCGGCGGCCCCGCGAAGCGCCCACCGGCCCCCGCGGCCCGCCCCCGGTGGGCGACAATGGGCCCATGAGCTTGTTCCGGGACGACGGCATCGTGCTGCGTACGCAGAAACTGGGCGAGGCCGACCGGATCATCACGATCCTCACCCGCGGCCACGGCCGGGTCCGCGCGGTCGCCCGGGGGGTGCGCCGCACCAAGTCCAAGTTCGGCGCCCGGCTGGAGCCGTTCTCCCACGTCGACGTGCAGTTCTTCGCGCGCGGCAGCGAGCTGGTCGGCCGCGGGCTGCCGCTCTGCACCCAGAGCGAGACCATCGCCCCGTACGGCGGCGGGATCGTCGCCGACTACGCCCGCTACACCGCCGGCACCGCGATGCTGGAGACCGCCGAGCGGTTCACCGACCACGAGGGCGAACCGGCCGTCCAGCAGTACCTGCTCCTCGTCGGCGGCCTGCGCACCCTCGCCCGGGGCGAGCACGCGCCCCATCTGATCCTGGACGCGTTCCTGCTGCGCTCGCTGGCGGTCAACGGGTACGCGCCGAGCTTCGAGGACTGCGCGAAGTGCGGGATGCCGGGGCCCAACCGGTTCTTCTCCGTCGCGGCGGGGGGCGTCATATGCGGTGACTGCCGGGTCCCCGGCAGCGTCGTACCCTCGGCACAGGCCCTCGAACTGCTGAGCGCACTGCTCAGCGGCGACTGGGCGACGGCGGACGCCTGCGAGGCCCGTCACGTCAGGGAGGGGAGCGGGCTGGTGTCCGCCTATCTGCACTGGCACCTGGAGCGCGGACTGCGCTCGCTGCGGTACGTGGAGAAGTGACGCGGGCCCCGGGCGGGCCCGGGCGCGCCCTCGGAGCGCGACGCGTTACGTGAAGAAGTGACACAGGGAGACTGAGAAGCTCATGGCAGTACGCGGGATCCTCGGCGGCCGTAACCGGCGCACGTACAAGACCCCCGAGCCGCACCCCTCGGGCGCGGTGCCGCCGAAGATCCCCGGCGAGCTGGTGCCCCAGCACGTCGCCGTCGTGATGGACGGCAACGGACGCTGGGCCAAGGAGCGGGGGCTGCCCCGCACCGAGGGCCACAAGGTCGGTGAGGGCGTCGTCATGGACGTCCTCAAGGGGTGCATCGAGATGGGCGTCAAGAACCTCTCGCTCTACGCCTTCTCCACGGAGAACTGGAAGCGCTCGCCGGACGAGGTGAAGTTCCTGATGAACTTCAACCGGGACGTGATCCGCCGCCGCCGCGACGAGATGGACGAGCTCGGCATCCGCATCCGCTGGGTGGGCCGCATGCCCAAGCTGTGGAAGTCCGTGGTCCAGGAGCTCCAGGTCGCCCAGGAGCAGACCAAGGACAACGACAGGATGACGCTGTACTTCTGCGTCAACTACGGCGGCCGCGCCGAGATCGCGGACGCGGCGCAGCGCATCGCCCAGGACGTGGCGGCCGGGCGGCTGGACCCGTCGAAGGTCAACGAGAAGACGTTCCAGAAGTACATCTACTACCCGGACATGCCGGACGTGGACCTCTTCGTGCGCCCCAGCGGCGAGCAGCGCACCTCGAACTACCTGATCTGGCAGAGCGCGTACGCGGAGATGGTCTTCCAGGACGTTCTGTGGCCGGATTTCGACCGCCGGGACCTGTGGCGGGCCTGCCTGGAGTACGCGCAGCGCGACCGCCGCTTCGGCGGTGCGCAGGAGGCGGCGGAAGCCGCGAACTGAGTACGGGAAAGGGGCGGGCCCGGTGCGCGAAGCACCGGGCCCGCCCCTTTCCGCAGGTCCGTTACGCCTTCTTCTCGGCGCACTCCGCGCAGGTGCCGAAGATCTCGACCGTGTGCGCGACGTTGACGTAGCCGTGCTGGGCGGCGATCGTCTCGGCCCACTGCTCGACGGCCGGGCCCTCCACCTCCACGGCCTTGCCGCAGAGCCGGCAGACCAGATGGTGGTGGTGGCTGTCGGTCGAGCACCGCCGGTAGACGGCCTCGCCCTCGGTGGTGCGCAGGACGTCGACCTCGCCCGCGTCGGCGAGGGACTGCAGGGTCCGGTAGACCGTCGTGAGGCCCACGGAGTCGCCGCGGTGCTTGAGGACGTCGTGCAGCTCCTGGGCGCTGCGGAACTCGTCGACCTCGTCGAGGGCCGCCGCCACCGCCGCCCGCTGCCGGGTGGACCGGCCGCGTACCGGCGCTGCGTTCGTGCCACTGATCGGCGCCGTGGCCACAGGTGCCTCCTCGTGTCGCCCGTACATGTGTCGGGCCATTGTGCCAGCCCGCCCGGGTGCCGCACTCGGACGCGCACGTCACCCGGCCACGTACGTGCCGCACGGCTCCCGGGCCCGGACCCCGTCCGCGGCTCAGACCCGGACGTCGTCCGCGCCCCGGCGGGCCGCCGGTACCTCCAGGGTGCACTCCGCACCCTCCGCCTCGCTCTTCCGGGCGCGCCTGCGGGCGAGCGGAGCCGCGAGCGCGGTCAGCGCGACGAACACCGCGATGGCCAGCAGCACGATCGTCGCGCCGGGCGGGACGTCCTGGTAGTACGAGGTCACGGTGCCGGTCAGGGTCACCGCCGTGCCGATCACCACGGAGAGCACGAACGTCACCCGGAAGGACTTGGTGATCTGCTGCGCCGCCGCCACCGGCACCACCATCAGCGCGCTGACCAGCAGCAGCCCGACGACCCGCATCGCGACGGTCACCGTCACCGCGGCCGTGACCGCGACCAGCAGGTTCAGCACCCGCACCGGCAGCCCGGTGACCCGGGCGAACTCCTCGTCCTGGCTGACGGCGAACAGCTGCCGCCGCAGCCCGACCGTGACCAGTACGACGAAGGCGGCCAGCACGGCGATGGCGATGACGTCCGACTCGGAGACGGTGGAGAGCGAGCCGAAGAGGTACGAGGTCAGGTTGGCGTTGGAGCCGGTGTCGGAGAGGTTGATCAGCATGACGCCGCCCGCCATGCCCCCGTAGAAGAGCATGGCCAGGGCGAGGTCGCCGCGGGTGTGCCCGTACCAGCGGATCAGCTCCATGGTGACCGCACCGGCCACGGCGACGGCGGTGGCCATCCAGATGGGGCTGGTGGAGAGCAGGAAGCCGAGGCCGACGCCGGTCATCGCGATATGGCCGATGCCGTCGCCCATCAGGGCCTGCCGGCGCTGGACCAGGTAGATGCCGATGGCGGGCGCGGTGATGCCGACCAGCACGGCCGCGATGAGCGCCCGCTGCATGAAGGGAGGGTTCAGGAATTCGAACAGCATCAGGTCAGCAGTCCCGTCCGTACGGGCTCGGCGGCCGCGTGGGGGTGTACGTGGTCGTGGCCGGGCAGGGCGTGCTGGCCCAGCGCCTCCGGCGGCGGGCCGTCGTGGGTGACGCAGCCGTCGCGCAGGACGACGGCCCGGTCGATCAGCGGCTCCAGCGGCCCCAGCTCGTGCAGGACCAGGAGCACGGAGGTGCCCAGCGCCACCTGTTCGCGCAGCGTCGCCGCCAGGATCTCCTGGCTGGCCAGGTCGACCCCGGCCATCGGCTCGTCCATGATCAGCAGCTCCGGCTCGGCGGCCAGGGCGCGGGCGATCAGCACCCGCTGGTGCTGGCCGCCCGAGAGGGCGCTCACGGAGTCCTTGGCGCGGTCGGCCAGGCCCACCAGCCCGATGGCCCGCTCCACGGCCGCCCGGTCCGCCTTCCCCGGCCACCGCAGCTTCGTACGGGCCAGCCGGCCGGAGGCGACGACCTCGCGGATGGTGGCGGGCACCCCGCCGGCGGCCGTGGTGCGCTGCGGTACGTAACCGACGCGGCCCCACTGGCGGAAGCGCCGCAGCTCGGTGCCGAACAGCTCGACGGTGCCGCCGGTCAGCGGGACCTGGCCGATCGCGGACCGCACGGCGGTGGACTTGCCGGACCCGTTGGCGCCGAGCAGGGCGACGACCTCGCCGCGCCGCACGGTGAGGTCCACGCCGCGCAGCACGGGGCGCGCGCCGAGCGTGGCCGTGGCGCCGCGCAGGCTGACGACGGCCTCGCGGTGGGTGGTGCTCTCACGCTCGGGCATGAGTGCCTCCGATCCGACGGTCGTACGAGTAAGACGGGTGGTGCGGGTCACTTCGCGCCGAGTGCCTTCTGCAGCGCGGCGAGGTTGGACTCCATGACCTCGATGTAGTCAGCGCCCTGGGACTTCTTCGTGATTCCCTCCAGCGGGTCCAGGACGTCGGTCTTCAGCCCGGTGTCCTTCGCGAGGGTCTTCGCCGTCTTGTCGCTGGCGAGCGTCTCGAAGAAGACCGTGGTGGCCTTCTCCTTCTCCGCGATGGTGTGCAGCTCCTGGATCCGGGCCGGGGTCGGCTCGGCCTCCGGGTCGATGCCCGCGATGCCCTGCTGGGTGAGCCCGTAGCGCTCGGCGAGGTAGCCGAAGGCGGAGTGGGTGGTGATGAAGGTCTTGGTGGCGGTGTTCTTCAGCCCGCTCTCGTACGCCTTGTTGAGCTTGTCCAGCTCGGCGACGAGGGCCTCGGTGTTCTTCTTGTAGTCGGCCGCGTGGTCCGGGTCGGCCTTCTCCAGGGACTTGCCGACGCCCCGGGCGACCTCGGCGTACTTCACCGGGTCCAGCCAGATGTGCGGGTCGGCGCCGCCGTCCTGGCCGTGGTTGTGGCCGTCGTCCTCGGAGTGCTCCGCGTGGCCTTCCTCGCCCTCGTGACCGTGCTCGTCCTCGTGGCCGTGGCCCTCTTCTTCGCCCTCGTGGCCGTGGTCGTGGCCGCCGACCTCGGCTCCGTGGTTCTCCAGCGTGGTGAGGGTCGCGGCGTCGACGGTGTTCTTCACACCGGACTGCTTGATCGCATCGTCCACGGCGGGCTGGATGCCCTTGAGGTAGAGCACGTAGTCGGAGTCGCTGATCGAGCCGATCTGGCGCGGGGTGAGCTCCAGGTCGTGCGGCTCGACGCCCGGCTTGGTGAGGCTGGTGACCGCGACGTGCTCGCCGCCGATCCGCTCGGCCAGGAACTGCATCGGGTAGAAGGACGCCGTCACCTTCAGCCTGTCGCCGCCGCTTCCGTTGCCCCCGTCGGCGGCGTCGGAGGTGGAGCAGGCCGAGAGAGCGGTCAGACCGAGGACGACTGCTCCGGCGACGGCGGTGGTGGGTATGAGGCGACGTACGTTCATGACAGTCATTTTCAACAAAACTGGAAACGATTGTCAACAAGGCTGATGAGATGCCCGGAAGATCACATAGGGGAGGCGCCCGGGTTCCGCGCACCGCCACCGATTTGATCCGGGGGGTGCGCGCGCCGGTAATCTGGCCCCTTCGCCCGTTCGTCATCGTCGTATGAAGAGAGCACCGTGGCCGCCGACAAGATCGACACCATCGTCAGCCTGAGCAAGCGCCGTGGCTTCGTCTACCCCTGCAGCGAGATCTACGGCGGTCAGCGTGCCGCCTGGGACTACGGGCCGCTGGGCGTCGAGATGAAGGAGAACCTGAAGCGCCAGTGGTGGCGCTACATGGTCACCGCGCGCGAGGACGTGGTCGGTATCGACTCGTCGGTCATCCTGGCCCCCGAGGTCTGGGTCGCCTCCGGCCATGTCGCCACCTTCTCGGACCCGCTGACCGAGTGCACCTCCTGTCACAAGCGCTACCGCGCCGACCACCTGGAGGAGGCGTACGAGGACAAGCACGGCAAGCCCCCGGTCAACGGCCTCGCCGACCTCAACTGCCCCAACTGCGGCAACAAGGGCACCTTCACCGAGCCCAAGCAGTTCTCGGGTCTGCTCTCCACCCACCTCGGCCCGACCCAGGACTCCGGCTCGGTCGCCTACCTGCGTCCCGAGACCGCCCAGGGCATCTTCACCAACTTCGGCCAGGTGCAGCAGACTTCGCGCAAGAAGCCGCCGTTCGGCATCGCGCAGATGGGCAAGTCCTTCCGGAACGAGATCACTCCGGGCAACTTCATCTTCCGGACCCGCGAGTTCGAGCAGATGGAGATGGAGTTCTTCGTCAAGCCGGGCGAGGACGAGGAGTGGCAGCAGTACTGGATGGACCAGCGCTGGAACTGGTACACGGACCTCGGCATGCGCGAGGAGAACATGCGCTGGTTCGAGCACCCGAAGGAGAAGCTCTCCCACTACTCCAAGCGCACCGCCGACATCGAGTACCGCTTCCGCTTCGGCGGCAGCGAGTGGGGCGAGCTGGAGGGCGTGGCCAACCGCACCGACTACGACCTCAAGGCGCACTCCGAGGCCTCGGGCACCGACCTGGTCTACTACGACCAGGAGGCCAACGAGCGCTGGACGCCGTACGTCATCGAGCCCGCGGCCGGTGTCGGCCGCGCGATGCTGGCGTTCCTGCTCGACGCCTACGTCGAGGACGAGGCGCCCAACGCCAAGGGCGTCATGGAGAAGCGCACCGTGATGCGCCTCGACCACCGCCTCGCCCCGGTCAAGGTCGCGGTCCTGCCGCTCTCCCGCAACCCGCAGCTCTCCCCGAAGGCCAAGGGCCTCGCGGCCGACCTGCGCAAGAACTGGAACATCGAGTTCGACGACGCGGGCGCCATCGGCCGCCGCTACCGCCGCCAGGACGAGATCGGCACCCCGTTCTGCGTCACCGTCGACTTCGACACCCTCGACGACAACGCGGTGACCGTGCGCGAGCGCGACACGATGAAGCAGGAGCGCGTCTCCCTGGACCAGATCCAGGCGTACCTCGGCGCCCGCCTGCTCGGCTGCTGACGCGTCCGTACGTCCCGCCGTACGCGCTTCCCTCCGTGCGTGAGGGATGAGGCCCCCGGTTCCGCTCGGCGGAGCCGGGGGCCTCACCCCTTCCGGCCGGGCGCTGCCGCCGACGGCCGGAAAACCTGGTGCCGCGCGCTCCGGGGGCGGGGTACGGTTTCCGTATGTCTTCGTTCTTCCAGATCTACGAGTGAGAGCGCGGCGGGTGGGTCCACCCCGCCGCCCCCGGGACCCCACGACCGGTCCCGATCACCTTTCGCTGATTCACTTCTCACCCCGAACGGGAGAACGCCATGGCCAAGGGCCGCAACAACCTCCTCGGCGTCGGCGGGCAGCGCAAGAAGCTGTCCCGCGCCGAACAGCAGGGCGCGGGCTCCGCGCGCGTTGCCGACCGCAAGGTCGCCGAGGACAAGAAGCAGGAGCTGGTCCGCAAGATGCGCGAGCGCGCCGAGGCCCAGACGTCGGCCACCGCGTCGGCGGACCCGGCCGAGCAGGGCGGCTCCGCGCAGAGCTGACGGCTGAGCAGTACGCCGTACGACGGTGGGCCCGGATCATCCGTGATCCGGGCCCACCGTTCTGTTCCGCACCCCCCCCCGAGGCGTCGGAGGCGGTGGGCTCCACCTTCTCCGCCCTTCCCCGCCAAGGGAGTTACGCGTCCGGCGCCGGCTCGTCGGCCGCGAGCTTGCGGGCGATGGCGCCGAGGGCCGTCAGCTCCTCCGGGGCGAGGCGGTCGACGACGTGCCTGCGGACGGAGGCGACATGGGAGGGGGCGGCGTCCCGCAGGGTGTCCCAGCCCGTGGGGGTCAGGGCGAGGAGGCAGCCCCGGCCGTCGGCGGGGTCGGGGGCGCGCCGGATGAGATCGCGCGCCTCCATGCGGGAGGCGTGCCGCGAGAGCCGGCTGCGGGACCAGCCCATCTTGTCGGCCTGTTCGTGCAGCGTGCTGGTGCCGTCCGGGCGCTCGGACAGGGTGCTGAGCACCTCGTAGTCCGGCTCGGAGAGGCCGAGTCCGGCCAGGTCCCGCGCGGTGCGGACCTGGACGGCGGTGACCATGCGCAGATATGCCCGCCAGGTGCTCTCCTCGGCGGCCGAGAGCCACTCGGCCGGGGAATCCGGCTGATTCGTTGACATGGAATCAATCTACCGGCTAATTTCGTTTCCATGACAACGAAACGCCCGCGCATTCTTGTCCTCGTCTCCAGTACCCGCCCCAACGCGCTCGGCCCCGCCGTCGGCCGGTGGGTCGCCGACACGCTCGCGCCCGACGCCGAGCGGCTCGGTGTGGAGCTGGTGCTCCAGGCGATCGGCGATCTGGAACTGCCCTTCCTGGACGAGGAGGAGCACCCGTCGGCCGGTGTGTACCACCACGAGCACACCCGCCGCTGGAGCCGGATCGCCGGTGGCGCGGACGGCTTCGTCGTCGTGACGCCTGAGTACAACCACACCATGCCCGCCACCCTGAAGAACGCCCTCGACTACCTGGGCGCCGAGTGGGCCTGGAAGCCGGTCGGCTTCGTCAGCTACGGCCACACCTCGGCCGGCACCCGGGCGGTCCAGCACGCCAAGCAGGTCGTGACCGCCCTGCGGCTGGTCCCCGTGGGGGCGACCGTCGCCCTGCGGATCGGGGACGTGGTGCGGGGGGACGAGCTGTCGCCCCAGCCGCGCCACGCGGACGCGGCCCGGGGGCTGCTGGCCGAGCTGGTGCGGGCCGCCCACGCCCTGGCCCCGATGCGCGAGCTGGAGCACCCGGAGGCCGTCGAGGGCCCGCTCCCCGGCTCGTACGCGCGCCGGCTCGGCCCGGACGACGTGGCCGAGGTCACGGTGCTCCAGCGCTGCTGCTGGCTGGAGGAGGCCCTCCTCAACGACACCCTGGCGATCCCGGTGCTCCATGAGTCCCCGGCCGACGTCCGCGCCTGGCTGGCCGACTGGGACGCGACGGGCCTCTGGCGGGACGGCCGGCTGCTCGGCATGGTCCGCACCCGCCGTACCGGCACCGACCTGCAGGTGGGACGGCTCGCCGTCGTCCCCGACCTGCGGGGGCTCGGCGTGGGCCGCTGGCTGCTGGGCCACGCCGAATCGGCGGCGGAGAAGGGCGGGCGCATCGTCCTGTCCACCGGCGCCGCCAGCCACCGCAACCTCGCGCTCTACCGGCGGCAGGGGTACGTTCCGGTCCCCGGCGGCCAGGAGGAGGGCGTGGTGGACCTGGCCAAGCCCGTCGCGGTATGAGCGGCCGTACCGGCGAGCACGACATCGGTCAGGAAGCAGAGGGCCGGGCAGCGGAGAGCCGGGCAGCGGCGGACCAGGAGAAGGAGCAGCTCGTGGAACAGGTGGACTGGGTCGACATCCCCGCCGGGACCCTGCGTCGGGGCACACCCGCCGACGCCGTACCGGCGGTGGCCCGTCGCTACGCGGACACCGGCGTCCCGGTGGAGTGGTATCTGAAGGAGGCCCCGCGCGCCGAGACCCACGTACCGGCCTTCCGGATCGCCCGGACCCCCGTCACCGTCGGGCAGTGGGCCCTCTTCGCCGCGGCCACCGGCCGCCCGGAGCCGCAGGGCACGGCGGACCACCCGGTCATCGGGGTCGCCTGGGAGGAGGCGGCGGCCTACTGCCGGTGGGTCGGGGAGCGCACCGGCCTCGCTGTGCGGCTGCCCACGGAGGACGAGTGGGAGCGGGCCGCGCGGGGCGACGACGGCCGGGAGTTCCCCTGGGGCGACGAGTACCGCACCGGACTGGCCAACCTCGTGGACCTCGGCCTCGGCACCACCACACCGGTCGGCGCCTTCCCCGAGGGCGCCAGCCCCTTCGGCGTCCTGGACATGGCGGGCAACGCCGACGAGTGGACCTCCACGCTGTACGCCCCCTACCCCGGGGCCCCCGACGACGTGCCGAAGACCGAGGACTGGGCCTTCGACCCGCACATCACCCGGGGCGGCGCGTTCCGCCACGACCGGGATCTGGCCCGCTGTGCCCGTCGGCACGGGGCGTACGAGAAGGACCTGACGGCGATCGGCGTCGGTTTCCGGCTGGCGGCTCCGGCCCGGTGAGCCGGCCCCCGGGCGGCTCGGTGGCCTGGCTCCGGGGCACCCGGGCGGCCTCGTCCCGTGGCATCCCGGCGGCCTCGCCCAGGGGCACCCCGGCGGCCTGCTCCCGGGGCGCCCCGGCCGTCTCGCCCCGGGGCGCCCCCAGGCGTTCCGGGGACATCCGGCCCGCCAGGTGGTACCCCGCCCCGCCCAGCGCGGTCAGCACCGCCAGCACCCCCCACAGCACCAGGGTGTGACGCTCGATCAGGGCCCCCACCAGGGCGGGACCGGTGATGGCCGACACCGTCCAGGTGAGGTTGACGACCGAGAGGTAGCGGCCCCGGGCGTGACGGGGTGCCACGGTCGCGGAGACCGCCGTCATGGCGGGGGTCGCCGCCATCTGCCCGAAGGTGAACAGCACGACGGCCGCGCAGACCAGCACCACCCCCACGGCGCCACCCGCCGCCGGCAGGACCGCCAGCAGCAGGAGCGTGGCGAGCATCAGCACCGCGCTGCGGACGACGACCCGGCTGCGCCGGACCGTGGCCAGCCGGGCGGTGAGCGCGGACTGCGCCACCACGATCAGCAGGGCGTTGAGGGTGAAGGCGGTCGAGGGCAGCCAGGCGGGCAGCCCGCGCACCGCCACCAGATAGACCGGCAGCACGGTGGTGGGGATCAGCCAGGCGAAGACGAACGCGGTCTGCGCCCCGATCAGTACGAAGACCGTCCGGTCGCCCCGGAGCGCCCGCCAGCCGCCCTTCTCCCCGCTCTTCTCCCCGTCCTGCTCCCCGTCCTGACCGCCGTCCGTCCCCGGTACGGCGGTGGTGGCCGGCCGGGGAGCGGCGGCGGCCCGCACCCGGCGTCCCGGGTAGGCGAAGAGCAGGGCCGTCACGGCGCTCGTGCCCGCGTTGATCAGCACGATCAGGACGGCCGCGCCGGACCAGCCGGTGCCCAGCAGGGCCCCGCCGACCGCCCCGCCCAGCCCCACGCTCGCGTTCTTCCCGGCGGCGGTGAACGCGTACCACCGGTCCAGCTCCTCGCCCTGCGCCAGATCGGCGACGAACGCGGGCCACGACACCCAGTACACCCGCTCCGCGCACAGCACGACGAAGAGCACCGCGACCAGCGACGCCTGGCTGTCCACCAGCAGGTAGCAGAGGTAACCGACGGTCGCCAGAAGGTTGTTGGCGACCAGGGACGCCTTCGGCCCCCACCGGTCCACGGCGATCCCGGCCAGCGGTGCGACCGGCAGGGAGAGCAGGGTCGCCAGGCTCGTTCCGTACCCCACCTCCTGGACGGTCAGATCGGTGGTGAGCAGGAAGAACAGGAAGTTGAGCGGGATGAACATCCCCACGCCGAAGGAGTCCAGCGCCGTCGCGGCGACGATCCGGCCGTTGCCGGACAGGCGCGGGATCCCCAGGCGGTCGGCCACGCGGGCCTTCCTGGAGCCGGGGGCGCTTCCGGGGCCTGGGGCGCCCCCGGAGCGGGGAGCGTGCTCCTCCTCCGTCACGTCCGTTCCGGGTCGGGCAGCTCGATCCGGTGACCGGCGACCTCCCGTTTGGCCACCAGATAGCCCCGGTTGGTGCTGCGGACGAACGCCCCGGTGGTCCGGGTGGAGCGCACCTCCACCCCGCTGTCCGTCAACTGCCGCGCCTTGTCGGGGTTGTTGGTGAGGAGCTGGATGGCGTCCACCGAGAGCGCGGCGAGCATCTGGGCGGCGGGCCGGTAGTCGCGCAGGTCGTCGGCGAAGTTCAGCTTCCGGTTGGCCTCGAAGGTGTCCAGGCCGCCGTCCTGGAGGAGGTACGCGTCCAGCTTGTTGTAGAGGCCGATGCCCCGGCCCTCCTGGCGGAGGTAGAGCAGGATGCCCCCGTGGTGGGCGAGGAGGTCCAGCGCCTCCCGGAGCTGGGGCCCGCAGTCGCAGCGCCCGGAGCCGAACACATCGCCGGTCAGGCACTCGGAGTGGACCCGCACCAGCGGGATGTCCCGCTGCCGCTCCCCGAAGACCAGGGCGATGTGCTCCCGGCCGTCCACGAGACCGGTGAAGCTCAGCATTCTCGCCGTCACCGTGCCCGTACCGGTCTCCACCGGCACGGGCACGTCGGCGCGGACCGCTGCGGGCAGTAAGGCGGTCGAGGGGGTGTCGAGCCCGGCGGCCGTCGGAACCGTGCTGCTCATGTGTCTCTTCCTCCAGGCGGGGACGGTGCGGGTGGGGGAGGGGGCGGTGGCGGAGGGGGCCCTGTGTCCACCGGCTCCCACAGGTGCGCCGGCAGATCCCACGCGTACTCGCGCCCGAGGTTGGCGGGGTCGAGCAGCTTTCCGTAGGAGGCCCGGTCGAGTTCGGGGACCTGGGTGCGGTGGCAGCGGATCGCGCGCTCCTTGGCGGCCGTGGTGCCACCGTCGAGGGCGTACGGGAGAGGCCTGGCCTCCTCCTCCGAGGCGCCCGGGAAGTGCTCCCCGAACCACTCGGCCAGGGCGAGCGGGTCCTCGTTGTGCCAGGTGTAGGTGGACCAGGTGCCGTGGGCGCGGTGGCGGTTGCTCATGGCGAAGAGCTGGTAGGGGTAGTCGGCGTAGAGCCGCACCCGGGGCGGTGCCCCGGCGGCGGCGAGTTCACGGCAGGCGGCCAGACCGGTGTCGCGGACGGCCAGATGGTCCGGGTGGCTCCCGATGGCGGAGGGCAGCCACACCTCCCCGGCCCGCCCGATCCGCTCCCGCATCTCCCGGCGCAGCGCCCCCGTGTCCGGCGGCCCCGTCCGGTACTGGCCGTCCAGATGGTCCCAGGCGTCCAGGGCCACTCCCGTACCCCGGTAGGCGGCCGCGTCCTCGCGCAGCCGTTCGTGGGCCATCTCCCGTGACGTACGGGCTCCGAGAAGCTCGTCCCAGGGGGCGAGGAAGGCGGGGTCCTTGGGCACCCCGGCGAAGACGGTCACCACCTCACCGCCGGGCCGCAGCGCACCGAAACAGGAGAGCACCACGTCGTCGGCGTGCGGCGAGAACACCAGGACGGGGACGGCCGACCCTCCGGCACCGGCACCCGAACTGGCACCAGAACCGGCACCAGCGCTTCCGGGACCAGAACCGGCACCAGAACCGGCACCAGCGCTTTCGGAACCAGCACCAGCACCGGCACCAGCGTCGCATCCAGCACCGGCACCGGCACCGGCGTCGGGACCAGCACCAGCACCGGCACTGACACCAGCCCCGAAACCGGCCCCCGTACCGGCACCAGCCCCGAAACCGGCGGCGTCCGCGCCCCGGGCGTCAGCGGTCATCGTTCCTCCAGCGTCAACGGACGGGACCAGATCAGCGCGGCGTCGGGAAGGGCGGCGAGCCGTTCCGGCGGCAGGGGCGACGGGCGGCCGTACGCCTCCCGGTCGTCGAACCCGGCCCGCAGCCCGTCCTCGGCCAGCGCGACCAGCGGTTCCACCCGGTGCCGGGCCCAGCGCCGCAGGTCGGCGCGGTCGGCGGTGCCGCCGAGGACCAGGCTGCGCAGGCAGAGCCGCACCCGGTCCCCTCCGGCGCCGGGCGCCCGGCCGGCCGGGGTGTGCAAGGCCATCAGATAGGCGGCGTACCAGATCTCCTCGCACAGGGCGCCCAGCAGCCCGCTCGGCGGACGCAGCGCCGCCACGGCCCGCGCCGAGCGGCCCCGCCCCCGGCCCTCCTGCCCCGCCGCCCGCAGATAGCCCTCCCGGGAGGCCCGGCGCGGCGCGGGGGTGTCCGCCGCCAGGACCAGCTGGACCCGGCCCTTGAAGAGATGGACCAGCACGTCCGGGGCCGCCGCCACCGGCCCCGCCGGGTCGGGCCCCTCGGCCGTCCCGTCGGCGAAGCAGGCGGAGTGGCGGGGCCCGTACACGTCGTTGCCGACCAGACTGGTCCCGTCGGCGTGCTCCACCCAGTGCGGTACGGGGATCAGCACCCGCCGCCCCCGGCGCCCGAGTTCGCGGGCCAGCACGGTGTCGTCCGGCTCCGGCCCGGTGACCTCGGCCGGTACGGCGGCCAGTAGCGCGTCCACGTCCGCGCGGGGCAGGACGAGGGCCAGGCTCGGGGTCCACTCGCCCGGCACGGCGGGCACCCAGGAAGCACCCTGGAGGGCCGCCGCGCGGGTGGCGGCGCCGTTCCAGGAGTTCCAGTTGGCGTACAGGGCCAGTGGCGCGTCGGGCAACTCCCGCACGGCGTCGGCGACTCGGGCGGCGAAGTCCCGGCAGGGCACCACGTCGTCCTGGAGCACGACATGGTGGGTGGCGTCCGGTGCCACCGCCGCCCACGCGGCCCGCGCCGTCCGCAGGGCCCCCGGCCCGGCTCCCGGCGCGGGGTCGGTGACCACCCGGGGGTCCCACCTGCCCAGCCCGTCGGCCAGCTCCGCCGCCTGGGCGGCCCGCCGCGGATGGGCCA
This sequence comes from Streptomyces araujoniae, assembly GCF_050871195.1. Taxonomy (NCBI): domain Bacteria; kingdom Bacillati; phylum Actinomycetota; class Actinomycetes; order Kitasatosporales; family Streptomycetaceae; genus Streptomyces; species Streptomyces araujoniae. The sequence continues at coordinate 2,196,213 of NZ_CP194070.1, read as the reverse complement.
TCACGGCTGCGCCGATCACGGCGGCGGAGCCGAGGCCGCCGGCCGGGGCGACGCCTGCGCGCGAGGCGGCGTTCCCGGCCGAGCCGATGCTCCCGGCCGGGGCAGCGCCCCCGGCCGACGTGGCGCCCCTGGTCGAGCCAGTGCCCCCGGCTCGGCCGACGCTCTCAGTCGCCACGCGAGCCCCCCTCCGAAGCCGGACGCGCAGCGGAGTCGCCCGCTGAACTCCCGTACGGGGCAGATCCGTTGACCCGAATTCCGGCCCCGGCGACCGCCTCCACCGCGACCGCCGCCCCGTCGGAGGAGCCCTCCCGTACGCTGTGCCACCCCCGCTCCCCCCGGGCCCACTCGTACAGGGCCAGATAGACCGCGAAGGCACCCACCATGTGCCAGGGCACGACGAGGGCCCAGCCCGTCGTGTCGGTGCGCTGCCGGTAGGCCGGGTCGCGGCGGGCGCCCAGGACGCAGGCCGCGTCCGCCAGCAGCAGGGCGAGCGCCGCCGGGCGCAGGCGGCGCACGGCGACGGCGCCCGCGCAGACCACCGGCAGGGCGGCGCGGGCGGCCAGGGAGCCGACCGTCACCGCGCCCAGCAGCCGTCCCCGGGGCGGGAGTCCGCGCCAGCTCACGGCGACCGCGCGGAGCTGTCCCCGGGTCCAGCGGGCCCGTTGGCGCAGGGCGGCGGCGGGGCGTTCGGTGGCGCTGACCCGGGAGGGCGAGGCGAGGAACCCGGTCTCCACCCCGGCCCCCATCAGCCGCAGGGACCAGTGGTAGGACTCCTCCACGTCGTCCGCGCGCACGGGCCGCACCAGGTCCCAGGTGGCGGCCCAGGCGTAGACGGAGCTGCCCGCCACCACATGGACCCCGGCCAGCCGTTTGAGGCCGCGCACCGAGGCGTGCCACACCGCGTCCTCGCCCGCCTTGGCGCGTGCGGTGAGCCCGGTCCCCGGCTCGCTGAACTCCTCGGCCTGGACGAGCGCGTGGCCCTGCTCCAAGGCGTGGACGGCCTCGGCCGCCTGCCCGGGGTCGGGGACCACATCGGCGTCCAGGATGGCGATCACCTCGCCCTCGGCGTACGGGAAGGCGTGGTTGAGCGCCGCTCCCTTCGGGCTCATGCCCGGCAGGCGCAGCAGCCGCCAGTCCAGCCCGGCCCGCCGGTACGCGGCCATCGCCGCGCCCGCCCGTGCCGCGTCCCGGTCCCCGGCGGCGCCCGCCTCGACGAGCCAGAGCACCTGGAGGAGTTCGTCCGGGTAGTCCAGGGCGGCGATGGCGCGCGCCGACCGCTCGAAGGTGGCGGCGCTCTCGCGGTAGAGGGGGGTGAGCACGGTCAGCCGGCGGGTGGGGCGCCGGCCGGGCAGCACGCCCGCCACCGCATGGGGGTGCAACGGCCGGGTGGGCACCAGCAGATCGGTCATCACGCGGTCCGCGAGGCGTCCGGTGCGATCTCGTGGACCGCCCCGTCGTAGGAGGAGGCGAGGAAGAGGCCGCGGTCGCTGTCGTACGTCATCGAGGAGATGCCCGCCGTGGTCGGGCGGACGTCGGTGGACCAGCGGCCGGTCTCCCGGTCGTAGACCGTCACGCGCCCGTTGTACGCGCCGATGGCGATGCGGCGGCCCTCGTCGTCGGCGCTGACGCACTTGAGGGAGTGGCGGTGCGGGGTGGGCACCTCGGTGACGGTGAAGTCGGGGCTCCACAGGCGCAGGACGAGGTCGCGCGAGACGCTCGCGAACCAGCCGCCGTCGCCCAGCCCCACGCACCCGTTGGCGATCATGCCGTGCGCGTCCGCCAGGGTGTGGCGCCGGGTCAGCCCGCCCGTCTCGTGCCAGGCCGCGCCGCCGTCCGCCGAGACGGAGAAGATCAGCTCGCCGGAGAGGGCCACGCCCTTGACCGCGTTGCCGTGCAGGGGCACGTCCCGGATGTGCTCCAGCGTGCCGTCGTCCGCCTCGGCCAGGACGACGCCCTCACCGGTGTACGCCCCGACGACGACGTGGCGCCTGCCGTCCCGTTCGAAGGCGACCGCGCAGTTGAGCGGGGAGCGGTGCTGGTGGACCGGGGAGCCGGTGAGCGCGTCGAAGACGGTCCCGAGCTGTCCGCCGGTGACGACCGTGTCCCCGACGGGGGTGAGGAAGTTGCAGAGGCTGTCCGGCTGGGCGTGCACCTCACCGTCCCGCCACAGGACGCCCGCGTCCCCGATGGTGTAGGTCGAACCTCCGTGTACGGCGACGGCGTTGAGGCCCCAGGTGGGGGCGACCGGGTCCTCGCTCCACCGGCCCGCGGCGAAGTCGTAGCGGTGGTAGCGGTCCCCGAACGTGCCGAAGACGATCTCGGAGCCCGCGGCGAAGGCGCAGGTGCGCGGCCAGACGACGGGCGGCAGGGCGACGCTGTCGCGCAGCTGGGGGGTCGGGCCGGAGACGTCCCACAGCCGCATCGTCCGGTCGTAGCTGAGGGTGATGAGCAGCCCGCGCTCCTCGCCCAGCACCACGCGCTTGATGCCCGCGTCATGGGCGGGCACGTAGTGGCGCTCCCCGTCGCGCAGGACGATCAGCTCGCCCTCGTCGTTCCCGGCGTAGACCGTGCCGTTCCCGCCGATGGCGACGGTGTCGGTCTCCACCCCGCCGAGGTCCAGGTCCTCCACCAGCCCGCCGGTCTCCAGCGACCACCGCTTGATGGTCCCGTCGTCGCTGGAGCTGATGATCTCCCGGCCGTCGTGGCTCCACCCCACCGAGATGACGTCGGCCTTGTGCCCGCCGAAGACGTGGAGCAGGTCACCGGCGAAGTCGAAGACCCGGACGCGGTGGTCGCGGGACGCGGTGGCCACCTTCTCCTCGGTGGGGTGGAACGCGGACATCTCCACGTCGTCCTCGTGGTGGCCGAGCACCGCGCGCAGCCGCATGTCGGGGACCGACCAGATGCGGGCGCTGTAGTCGCTGGAGGAGGTCACCAGGAATCTGCCGTCGGGGCTGAAGGCGCACTGGTTGGCGAGGTGATCGTGGGCCACCCGGGCGAGCGGGACGCGGGTGCGCTGGTCCCAGAGGATGACGTGGTTGTCGTACCCGGCGGTGGCGACGTAGGAGTCCTCGTGGGCGGCGACGCCGCTGATGGGGCTGGAGTGGCGGATCACGGTGAAGGTTCCCTTCGTGGGGCGCTTGCGGGCTCGTACGGGGGAGAACACGTGGTGCCTGGGAGGTCGGAACGGGGGAAGTCAGTTCCGGCGGTAGACCAGTCCGACACTTCCCCTTTTCCGTTGATAAGCGACGCCCTCCACCAGGAAATCCATCCGGGGTGGCACGAGGGTGTGCCGCCCGGCCGGCCGCCATTTCTCTTTTCCCGGACCGGAGAACCAGGGGAGCAGGGAACTCTCGATGAATTCGGGCGAAGAGGTGATGAGCAGCAGATCGGTGGGAAGGTCGTCGACCACGGAAATATCGTCGATGTAGTAGAAGATTTCCGCGAGGAGATAGGCGTCGGCGGGGAAGTGGCGCTTCGACGCCAGCTCCTCCAGGGTGTCCGCCGTGAGGCCGGTGGCGCCGAGCCGCCGGGCGAGCCGCCGCCGGAATTCGTCGTGCGGCTCTGTGGCGGTCACCGTGAGCCCGCTCGCGCGGAGCGGCCCGGTCAGCGCCCCCTCGCAGGCGCCCGGCTCCACGACGGTGGAGTCCGTGCCGCCCAGCGCCCCGCGCACCCAGCGGGTGGTGGCGGCGACGCGCTCGCGTTCGTACGCGGAGGTGTCGAGCCCCCACGGATCGGGCGGCACCTCCACATGCCCGAGCGGGGCGTAGAGCAGGTAGTAGAGATGCTCGGCCTGCCCGGGGCCCAGGCTGAAGAACTGCTCGCAGGAGGGGGCGGTGGCGGTGATGACCTGCGGCTGCCGCCCGCCCTCGCCGCTCAGCAGCTCCGGCGGCAGCCGGTTGAGCGCGTCCAGCTTGATGCCCAGCAGCCGGCCGTCCAGGGGGTGCGCGCGGTCGACGGCGAACTGCGAGTGCCCGGCGTGCCCGACCGCGTACCGTACGGGGCGTCCGCCCGCCGCTCGGGCCGCCAGCAGCCCCGAACGCGCCTGCTCCGCCCGCCAGTCGGCAGGATTGTGCGCCCACCACACGGCACCGTCCTCCGCCGCGGACCCGAGGGCCGGTACGGCGGGGTCGGTGGCCGGATCCCCGGTCCCCGCTTCCCGCAGCAGCCGCTCCACCCGCGCCTCCAGGCCCTCCGGGGGAAGCTCGGCCGTCCGCCCGCCGAGTCCGGTCAGGACGACGCGCACTTTCTCGTCCGGTGAATCCAGAATGCTGAGGAATTCACTCAGGACATCGACCACGGAATGAGCTATGACGGCGTGCAAAGCTACCCCCGTTGTCCCCTGTGGGATCGGAGCTGCACTATAGGCACGGCGCCGATTTGAAGTAAAGGGTGCGATCGCCTTCCCGGGCCGGGAGGGCGGGCCATTCCTGCCTCTTTGCCGATGGTCCGGACGGGCCGCTCCTGGTTGCCGGGCGGATGTTATCGAAGCATTCTTTCAATATGTGGGTGTGGGTGGAAAATGCCTGCCGGAAAAGTCTGTCAGGTCGCTGCCGAAGGGCGTGAACCTGCCACCGTCATTCCGGCCACCCCGGAGCGGCTCCCGCCGGTCCCCGCCGGCCCCCGTCCGCGCCCGGCGGCTCGGCGGGCCGCGGAAGCAGCCCCGCGTCCTGGGCGCGCAGCACCGCGCCGAGCCGGTCCGAAGCCCCGAGCTTCCGGTACAGCGCGTTGAGGTGCTTGTGGACGGTGCGCGGCGAGATGCCCAGCCTGCGTCCGATCCCCTCGGCGGTCAGCCCGGTGGCCAGCAGGTGCAGCACGTTCGTCTCGCGCGGGGTCAGCGGTGCCGCCAGGGAGTGGTTGGCCTGCCGTCTGCGGTCGCCGCCCGAGGACGCGCGCAGCGCCGTCAGGAGCGCCCGGTGGGCCGTCGCCGCCTTGAGCAGCGGCTGGACGCGTGCGGCGTAGCGCTCGTCGTGCCGGGTGAAGTCGCCGCCGGAGCGGTGCACCAGGAACCCGCTGACGTGCGGCCCCCTCTCGGGAAGGGGCAGCCCGAAGACGTGGTGCGTCCCGAACGCCTGGCGGAGGGCGTCGGCGGTCGGGCTGTTCTTCCACGTCCGCATCCCCACCACGCGGGCGGCGCTCTGCGGCGTCCAGTCGGAGCTGGCGCCGTACCGGTCGATGAAGGGGTAGCCCGATCGGATGTGGGCCTCCACCGAGTCGTCACCGGCGCCGCCGTCCGGTGCCCGTCCCGGGGACCGGATCACCACACTCCCGTGATCACGTGTCCAGGGCACCTCCTTGACCACGATCAGCTCCCCGTCGAGCGCCAGGAGCAGTTCCTCGGTGAGCAGCGGCCAGACCAGTCCGGGGGTCTCGGTGCTCATCACCTCGACCGCCAGATCCAGCATGCGTGCGTAGCGGTCCGGCATGACGACTTCCCCCGAGGTCCCCGTGAATGGTGCCCCGCCACGGTATCCCGTCGTTGTCCATACGCACTTCTCTCCATGGTCCGGCTCCGGGCGCTCCCGCCACGCTGGGCACGGGGCGGACCACGGCCGAGTCCCGGCCCGCCACGACCGACCACCGACAACCGGAAGGGCGCCGCATGCGGCCACTGCGTTCCGTACTCACCTCCCTCACCGCGGTCTGCGCCCTGGCGGCAGGCCTGGCCGTCGCGGGGCCCGTCACCCCGTCCCAGGCCGCCGCGTCGGACTGCACGGGCGGCGCCCGGGGCTTCCGCGACCACCCGGACAACGCCTCCGGGGACACCGACAAGCCGCGCCGCCTGGACCTCGGCGGCGGCGTCGTCATCACCCTGGAGAAGGGGGCGTACGTGGGCCAGCAGATCGCCTTCGGGAAGATCAGCGGCCCCACCCGTCCGGGTGACAAGGTCTGGATGGACTGGCGGGCCGGCGGATGGGACGACGGCGGCAGGCCCGAATGGCCGGTCCGCCCCTGGCTCCAGTGCGGACCCTTCACCGTCCAGAGCCACGGCCAGAGCCTGACCACTCCCTTCAAGCGCACCAGCACCGACCCCGACTACCAGTTCCGGGTCTGCGGTTCGCTCGCCACCAACGGGGTCGTCCGCTGCGCCACCGCGAACGGCGTCGACTGGTGGTGACCCCCGTGCGCTCCGTGCCCCGGGTCGCCCGGGGCACGGGCGCCCCGCATGCCCCCGTCACCCGCCGACACCACGGGGACCCGCCCCGCTCCCGGGCCCGCCGTACCCGTTCCGCGGCAGAAGATCCGCAGCAGAAGAACCGAGGATGACCATGCCCCTGCCCCTGTCGTCGCACCGGCGCCTGACCGCCGGCGCGGCCCTGCTCGCCGCTCTCGCCGGTGTGCTCGCCCCCGCCACCACCGCCACCGCGGCCCCTGCCCCTACGGCCCCTGCCCCTACGGCCCCGGCCGCCGCCCCGGCCCGGACGCCCGCGCCCGACATGGCCGGGGTCGTCGCCGCACTGGAGTCCGCCATGGCCAACGGGGCCCCGGGCGCGATGGCCCGCTACCTGGGCCCGGACGGCGCCAGGGAGCGGGCCGTCGGCGTCCGGGACCGGCGGTCGGGCGCGGCCATGGACACCCGGGCGCGGTTCCGGATCGGCAGCGTCACCAAGACGTTCTCCAGCGTCGTGCTGCTCCAACTGGTCGACGAGGGACGGCTGACGCTGGACGCGCCGGTCAACACCTACCTCGAAGGGCTCCTGCCCGACGACCGGATCACGGTCCGTCACCTCCTCACCCACCGCAGCGGCCTGGCCGACTACACGGACGCCATGTTCGAGCGGACCGTGCCGGGCTTCGAGGCTGTACGCAACCGGGTGTTCAGCTACCAGGAACTGGTCGGCCTCTCCCTCGCCGAACCCCGGACCACCGAGCCCGGCGCCGCGTACCGGTACTCGAACGCCAACTTCGTCGTCGTCGGCATGCTGATCGAGAAGCTGACGGGGCGCCCGGTGGCCGACGCCTACCAGCGGCGCATCATCAAGCCGCTGCGGCTGGACGCCACCTCCTACGTCCACCCCGACACCCGTATCCGGGGCACCCACGTGCGCGGCTACCTGCACCCCGACGAGGCCGGTGAGCCGCTCGTCGACTCCACCGAACAGACCCTGTCCTGGGCGCAGTCCGCCGGTGCCGTCATCTCCAGCCCCGCCGACCTCAACACCTTCACCAGCGCGCTGATGCGCGGCCGGCTGCTGTCCCCGGCGGCGCTGGAGGCGATGACCACCGTCACACCGACGGACGCCACCGGCACCCGCTTCTACGGCCTCGGTCTCCGCCGCTACGACCTGACCTGCGGCACCCAGGTGTACGGACACACCGGCACCGTCCAGGGCTACTACACCTACGCCTTCTCCACCCGCGACGGCCGCCGCAGCCTGTCGGCCCTGGCCAACACCTCCAACCACGGCGCCGCGAACACCGCGTTGGGCGACACCCTGGAAGCCGCCTTCTGCGGCAAGAAGCGCTCACCCGCCCCGACCGCGCGCTCCACGGCGCCCGGCGGTACCCCCGACCGCGCGCCGCTGCCCGCCGAGCGCGACCTGCCCGAGCGCCGCTGAGGAACGGCGCCCGGAGGCCCGCTACCGGTCCGCCCGGTCCGCGAACCGCACCGAGGTCAGCTCCTCGGAGACCTCCCAGACCCGGCGGGCCTCCTCGGTGCTCGTGAGCCGGCTGTACGGCTTCTGCTCCGCGGGCGGGCCGCCCATGTGGCCGGGGCCCTTCGGCCCGTAGAGGGCGCCGCCCCGGGAGTCGGGCGAGACCGCCGCGTACAGCGCGGGCAGCTTGGCGCTCTCCACCGTGCCCACGATGATGCCCCGGGCCGACAGGAAGCGGATCAGCCGCACCCCCACGGTGTCCTTGGCGCGGCCCAGCTCCGGCCGGGCGGCCAGCAGGCTCGTCGGGGCGACGCCCGGGTGGGACAGGTTGCTGGTGATGCCCCAGCCCTCGGCCCGGCTGCGCCGGTCGAGTTCGAGGCCGAAGAGACCGAAGGCGATCTTCGACTGGCTGTAGGCCTTCATGCCGTCGTAGGAACGCTCCCAGTTCAGGTCGTCCCAGTTGATCGCGTTCCGGTCCGCCGAGACGCTGATCTGCGAGGTCACCCGGGCCTGCCCGGCCCGCAGGAGGGGCAGCAGCCGGCCGACGAGGGCGAAGTGCCCGAGGTGGTTGGTGCCGAACTGCAGCTCGAACCCGTCGGCCGTCGTCTGCCGGTCGGGCGGGGTCATGACGCCCGCGTTGTTGACCAGGAGGTGGATCGGCAGCCCCTCCCCGGCCAGCGAGTCGCCGAGCGCGGCGACGGAGTCCAGCGAGGACAGGTCGAGCGGGCGCAGCGACACCTCGGCGCCGGGGGCCTGCCGCCGGATCGCGGCCAGCGCGTTCTCGCCCTTCGCCGGGTTGCGTACGGGCAGGACGACCTCGGCACCGGCGGCGGCGAGCCGGGCCGCGATGCCGAGCCCGATCCCGTCGCTGGCACCGGTGACGACGGCGCGCTTGCCCGACAGGTCGGGGAGGGTGATGTCGGGTGTCTGACGGGCCATGGGAGCTCACTCCTCGTGAGGTCGGGTGGGGGTCCGGACGCTTCCACGGTGACGCCGCCGTCCCGGCCCATCCAGGGCCTGCTGATCCCCTGACCGGCGGGACGACGTTCGACCGGCGAGCCGACGTTACGGCCGACGGGCGCCGGAATCCGGCGGCGCGCCCGGCCGTATGGGGGGATCGGCGATCCGTGGTTCGGCCGGCTGCCGGACGGTACAAAGGAAGGGGGCGGGACACCCCGGAACGACCGGGGAGACGGGACGGAGAAGACCCATGGAGATCGACCGCGGCGGCCTGGCCGCGTTCCTCCGGCACCGCCGGGAGCTGCTCCAGCCCGAGGACGTCGGCCTCCCGCGCGGACAGCGCCGCCGGACCGGCGGGCTGCGCCGGGAGGAGGTGGCCGTGCTCTGCCACATGTCGACCGACTACTACGCCCGGCTGGAGCGCGAGCGCGGCCCCCAGCCGTCGGAGCAGATGATCGCCTCGATGGCACAGGGCCTCCACCTCTCCCTGGAGGAGCGCGACCACCTGTTCCGCCTAGCCGGCCACACCCCGCCGGTCCGGGGGACGACCGGCGAGCACATCAGCCCCGGACTGCTCCGTATCCTCGACCGCCTCGACGACACCCCCGCCGAGATCGTCACCGAGCTGGGGGAGACCCTGCGGCAGAGCCCGCTCGGCGTCGCCCTCACCGGCGACACGACCCGGTACACGGGCCTCGCCCGTTCCATCGGCTACCGCTGGTTCACCGAACCCGCCACCCGGTCGCTCTACGTCGCCGAGGACCACGACTTCCTCTCCCGCATGTTCGCGTCCGGCCTGCGGGAGCTGGCCACGCTGCGGGGCGCCGGCTCCCGTGCCGCCCACTGCGCCGAGCTGCTCCTCGGCCGGAGCGACGAGTTCCGCCGCCTCTGGGAGCAGCACGAGGTGGGCATCCGCCCGCACGAGGTCAAGCGCTTCATCCACCCCGAGGTGGGGGTGCTGGAGCTGAACTGCCAGCGCCTGCTGGACCCGGACCAGTCCCACAGCCTGCTCGTCTACACGGCGGCCCCGGGCAGCGAGAGCTACGACCGGCTGCGGCTGCTGTCGGTCATCGGGGCACAGGCGATGAGCTGATCGCACACGATCCGCCGTGCCGCTGTGCCGCTGTGCCGCTGTGCCACCCGGCCGGGGCCCCGGAAGCCCGTCCGCGACGGCTCGGCCGCCCGCAATCGCGGCCCGACGGTGATCGGCGCCCTAGGGTGCGGTGAGGGGCGGGACCGACGCGAAACAGGGCGGTACGTCATGGGGAACTATGTCCTGGTCCACGGGGCCATGCACGGCGGATGGTGCTGGCGCTCCGTGCGTGACCTGCTCGCCCGGGCCGGCCACCGGGTGTTCACGCCGAGCCTGACCGGCCAGGGGGAGCACCGGCACCTCCTCGGCCCGGACGTCGGCGTCGCCACCCACGTGGCGGACGTGGCGGACCTGCTGCACTACGAGGACCTCGACGGCGTCCACCTGGTCCTGCACAGTTACGCCGGTGTCCTCGCGGGCCCGGTGGCCGAGCGGGCCGCCGGGCGCATCGCCTCGGTCACTTTCCTCGGCGCGTTCGTCGTCCGGCCGGGCGAGTGCCTGCTGGACGTCGAACCGCCCGGGACGGCCGACCGGTACCGCGCGCTGGCCGCGGCGGAGGGGGACGGCTGGTACCTGCCCGCCGACGCCTCCTTCCTCACCCAGTGGGGCATCACGGACGAGGAGCTGGCGGCCTGGGTGGCGCCCCGCCTCACGGCCTTCCCGCTGCGCTGCCAGACGGACGCCGTCGACTTCGATCCGGGGCCGCTCGCCGCCCTCCCCGCCTCCTACGTGCGGCACACGCGGCCGCCCCTCCCCAGCCTCGAACGGTCCGCCGACCGGGCGCGGGAGCACGGCTGGGACGTCCACTCCCTCCCGACCGGCCACGACATGATGCTCGAAGACCCCCGGGCGACCGCGCACCTGCTGACCCGCGTCACCGGCGACGGGACGGCCTGACCGACAGGGGCGGTGCCTGACCGGCGGGGGCGGTGCCTGACCGGCGGGGGCGGTCATGGCGATCCGGATCAGGACACGCTCCCGTCGTTCTCGTGGTCGCCGGACTGCGGGAAGAGGTGGGGGTGTTGGCGGTTGAGGTGGTGGGTGATGGCGGTGTGGGTGGGGTCGGTGATGTCCCAGCTGTGGGCGGAGGGGTGGGCGCTGAACAGCTCGCAGGCTTCGTTCGCCGCGTTACGGGGGTGGCGCGCGGGACACCAGGGGAGCGGGGTGAGCCGGGCGAGCCCGGAGCCCTGCCAGCGGACCCAGACGGCGCTGCCGGGGTGCCCGCCTTCGTCCCAGAGGAGAGCCGCGTGGTGGCCGTCGTGGTCGGTGCCGAGTTCGCAGAGGACGTGTGCGCTTTCGGGGCGGTGTCCGGGAGGCGAGAGGGCGATGAGGCGGTCGGGGGGTGGGAGGAGGGCGAGGGCGGTGCACTGGTTCACGGTTGGGGCCGTCCTCGTGGATCGTCGGTGGTGTTGTCGGTGGCGTCGTCGGTGGTGAGTGTTCCGGCGATGAGGTCTGCGAGGGGGTCGGTGATGTCCCAGGAGTGGCCGGTGGGGTGGCGGTTGTAGAGGGAGCAGGGCAGGACGGCGTTGTTGGCGAGGTTGCGGAGGGTGGCGGGGCACCAGGGGGCGGTGTCGATGCGGTGGGCGGGATGGGTGTCGGGGGTGTGGGCCGCGGTCCAGAAGAGCCAGAGGGCGGGGTGGTCGGGTTGTTCGGCGGGGCGGAGGAGGGCCGCGTGGTCGGTGGGGGCGGGGTGTTCGCCGAGTTCGCACAGGACGTAGGGGGTGGGGGCGGGGGTGTCGGGTTCGCCGGGCAGGGTGATGAGGGCGGTGAGGATGTCGTCGAGGGGGATGCGGGTCACGGCGGTGCACTGGAGCACGGGGGTCTCTTCCGTCGGAGGGGTTACGGGTGGCGGCGGCCGGGGAAGGCGTGCCATCCGGCGAGGGTGAGGCTGAGCCCGACGGCGGGGTCGAGGACGGTGAAGTGGAGGGGGAAGCCCGCCTCCAGGGTCCGTATGGCGTCGTCCTGAAGCCGTCCGGTGGTGGCCCAGTGGCGCAGGGTCTCGGGTGCGTCGGAGCTGTGGAAGAGGACGGGCCGCACATCGGCGGTGGTGGTCGGCGGGGGCGGATCGCCGTCCTGGGGCGCGCGGTTGCCGTGGGCGTCGGCGAGGCGGAGGGCCTGGCGCCGGAGCCAGAGGAGGACGAGGCGCCGGTTGCGTACGGCGGCGGAGCCGAGGGAGGCGTACCGCTGCCCGTCCGACACGGTGACCTCGGCGGCGTACGCGGCGCGCTTCACGCGGCACGCTCGTGGTCGCCGGGGGAGCGGATGAGGGCCCGGAGGCGTTCGGCCGCCGCCTCGATCTCCGCCACGGCGGCGGTCTGTGCGGCGGCGTGGCGTTCGTCGAGAGCGGCGTCCAACTGGGCGAAGAACAGGGCCCGGTAGGCGGGGTCGGTCTCGATGCGGACGAGTTCGTCGAACGGTGGGACGGGCCGGCGCGGCCGAGTGAGCGCGCGAGCGAGGCGGGTGAGGCGGGTGAGGCGTTCCCGGAGTCCGGTGAGGGCGTAACTGCGGTTCACAGGACCTCCCCCCGGCTGCGGGCGTTGGCGCGGGCGGTGCGGGCGCGGAGTTGCTCTATGGGGAACGGGGGCCGTACGTAACGGGGTTCGACCTCCCACTCGGTGCCGCCGCCCATGGGGCGCAGCGACCAGTAGAAGCCGGCGACCCCGCGGAACTCGCCCACGCGGTTGTCGCGGCTGGTGTCGACCAGGAGGGTTCCCAGGGCGGGGAGTTCGGGAGGTCCCGCAGTATTCGGGCACGCGTTCACGCCGTACACCTATCGCTCCTCTCTGTAGCTGAACGGCTACCGGGGCGACTCAGACTGACCTACCGTGAGAACCCCTTCAACTGAGGGAACCTGAAGGAAGAGTTGGGAGTGCGGCCATGGTCAATATCAAGCAGCTGAACCCCGCCAGCAGCCCGCAGGCGGCCTTCGGAGCACGTTTCCGCAAGTTCAGGGAGGACCGGGGATGGACGCAGGACGTGCTGGCCCCGAAGATCGGGTACTCCAGCCAGCACATTTCCGCGGTGGAAACTGTTCGCAAACCGCCGACCCTTCGCTTCTCGCGGAAGTCCGACCTGGCATTTGGTACGACCGGAACGGACGAATCGTTCGAGCGCGAGTACATGGAGATGCGGAACGGCTCGCTGAAGGAGGGCTTTCCGGAGTACGTGGGGTACGAGGGCCGGGCAGTGGAGCTCCGGATCTACAACCTCGGTCTCATTCCTGGGCTGTTACAGACGCCTGACTACGCCCGGGCCATGGCCTACGGTGCTGTGGAACGCGGGTCCATCAGCTACGAACAGGCCGATCAGCGGGTCGAGTTCCTGGCGCGGCGGCAGGAAGCGCTGGTGCGGTCGCAGCCGCCCATGGTGTTCGTCGTCATGGACGAGAGCTGTCTTCATCAGGCCATCGGGGGTCCGGAGGTCATGAACGCTCAGCTCCGACGGCTGGAGGAGATGTCCGCGCGGCCCAACTGGATTATTCAGGTGGCGCCGTTCAGCCTCGGCGAGCGCAGGGCGTTCGACCTGCCGGTCAACCTGCTGACCATGTCCGACCGGTCCATCGTCGCGTACGCCGAATCGCAGGCACAGGGGTATGTGGAGCGCGAAACATCGCTAGTGGCACCCATGTTCACGGCCTACCATCAGATGCAGGGCGAGTCGCTGTCGAAGACGGCGTCTGTGGCCAAGATCAGCAAGTTGCGAAAGGGCACCCCGTGAAGACCGAATCCCCCCGTTGGTTCACGTCCTCGTACAGCTCGAACGGCGGTGACTGCGTCGAGGTGGCCGCCAACCTGGTCGCCTCGCAGGGCATCGTCCCCGTCCGTGACTCGAAGGTCGTCGACGGCCCGGTGGTCGGCGTCCGTACGGCCGCGTTCTCCGCGTTCGTCGCGGGCGTGCAGGCCGGGCAGTTCGACGCCGCCTGACGATCCCCGTTCCGAGCGCCGCCCCACTCTGCCCCGCGCAGGGTGGGGCGTCCTGCTGCCCGGCGGCCACGGCCTGAAGGTGCTCTGGCGGCCATCTCCGGGCTCGTGCATGGTGGGACGTCCTGGAACTTCCCGTGACGGAAGGGCACTTCGCGATGACCGAGCAGCACCCGCAGTGGTTCACGTCCTCGTACAGCTCGAACGGTGGCAACTGCGTCGAGGTGGCCGTCAACCTCGCCGCCTCGCGCGACACCGTCCAGGTGCGCGACTCGAAGAGCGCCGACGGCCCGGTGGTCGGAGTCCGCCCGGCCTCGTTCTCGGCGTTCGTCGGGGGGGTGCGGGCCGGGGCGTTTGGCGCCGTCTGACCGCTGCCGTCCAGGTCGCCCCACCGTGCCGAGCGCGGTGGGGCGACCTGCTGCCCGGGCCCGAGCGGGGTTCCGCCGCGCGTCCCGGTCGGCGGGTGGGGCGGCCCGGGGTGCCTTTTCCCGTTTCGTCCCCGTAGCATGCCGGTGCCTCCCCTCCCTCCCGTCAGGAAACACCGTGTCCCACCTCTCCGCCCCTCCGGCGAGCAGCGCCGCCCTGAGCACCGGTTCCCACCGCTTCGGCGCGGTGATCAGCCGCATCGCCGGGGAGATCGCCGCGCTCACCGACCACGGCACCCCCGCCGACTACATACCGATGCTCGCCGGGGCCGACCCCCGGCGGTTCGGGATGGCCGTGGCGGAGCCGGACGGGACCGTCTACGGGGTCGGCGACTGGCGGCAGCCGTTCTCCACGCAGTCCATCTCCAAGGTCTTCGCCCTGGCCCTGGCCCTCTCCCTGGACGGCGAGCAGCTCTGGCGCGGCGTGGGGCGCGAGCCGTCGGGCAACCCGTTCAACTCCCTCGTGCAGTTGGAGTACGAGAACGGCATCCCGCGCAACCCGTTCATCAACGCCGGTGCCCTCGTGGTGACCGACCGGCTCCAGGCGCTGACCGGGGACGCCGCCGGCCGGGTGCGGGAACTGCTGCGCACGGAGAGCGGCAACCCCGCCATCGACTTCGTCCCGGAGGTGGCCGCCTCCGAGGCCGCCTTCGGCGACCGCAACGCCGCGCTGGCCCACTTCATGGCCTCGTACGGCAACATCACGCTGCCGGTCCCCGCCCTGCTCGCCGCCTACTTCCGGCAGTGCTCCATCGAGGCCTCGTGCGCGGACCTGGCCCTCGCCGCCGGATTCCTGGCCCGGGGCGGTCTGCTGGCCGACGGGTCCGCGCTGCTCACCCGCAGCCAGGCGAAGCAGGTCAACGCGGTCATGCTCACCTGCGGCACGTACGACGCGGCCGGGGAGTTCGCCTACCGGGTGGGGCTGCCGGGCAAGAGCGGGGTGGGCGGCGGCATCATCGCGATCGTGCCCGGCGAATGCACGCTGTGCGTGTGGAGCCCGGGGCTGGACCGGCGCGGCAACTCGGTGGCCGGTGTCTCGGCCCTCGACCGCTTCACCACGCTCACCGGCCTCTCCGTCTTCTGACGCGCCGCCGCGCCCGCCCGCCGCGGGCACCGTCCGGCCCGCCTCCCAGCTGTCCTCGTGCCGGACCGCACACTGAAAACTTCAGTGGCGCACGCTTCATTTCAGTGCGCCCTTCAGCAGCGCACCGGAGCTTTCAGGCATCTGCCCCGCTGCAAGCCGGTCCCGCAACTGCTCGATAGCACCAGACGTCCTCAAGGCATGACGTCTGGTACACCTCCCCTGCCACCCAACACCCCGCCGTCGTGGCAGCACTGCGGCCACGACGCCACGTCGGCCGACCCTGTCGGCTGCCGCGGCATCCACGTCCCCGGTCACACCGCGTGCCTCGCCCACCTGGCCGACACCGACCGCGACGCCTACCTGAACGGCCTGACCCCCGGCGCCGACATCGACCACCGCGGCACCCCCTTCACCGAAGACCTGCTGCACCGGTTACTCACCGCCCTGCACGACCCCACTACCGGTCAGGCCCACATCGGCACCGCCGAGTTCGGCGGGGCGGCCTTCACCGGCAACGCCTGGTTCGGCGACGCGACTTTCACCGGCGACGCCTGGTTCGGCGGGGCGACTTTCACCGGCGACGCCGGGTTCGGCGGGGCGGCCTTCAGCGGCGACGCCTGGTTCGGCGGGGCGACTTTCACCGGCGACGCCGGGTTCGGCGGGGTGACCTTCAGCGGCGACGCCTGGTTCGGCGGGGCGACTTTCACCGGCGACGCCGGGTTCGGCGGGGTGACCTTCAGCGGCGACGCCTGGTTCGACGGGGCGACTTTCACCGGCGACGCCGGGTTCGGCGGGGTGACCTTCAGCGGCGACGCCTGGTTCGGCGGGGCGACTTTCACCGGCGACGCCGGGTTCGGCGGGGTGACCTTCACCGACAGCGCCTATTTCGACGGGGTGACCTTCACCGACAGCGCCTGGTTCGACGAGGCGACTTTCACCGGCGACGCCGGGTTCGATGGGGCGACCTTCACCAACACCGTCTGGTTCGACAGGGCGCGGTTCGAGACGGCGTCGCGTCTGGGGCCGCTGGTGTGCGGGGAGAAGGTGGTGTTGGACGGTGCGGTGTTCGATCAGCCGGTGACGGTGGAGATGGCCGCTCGCGAGGTGAGCTGTGCGCGCACCCGGTGGGCCTCGACCGCCACGCTGCACCTGCGCTACGCCGAGGTGGATCTGAGGGACGCGGTCCTGGAGTACCCGGTGGTGGTCGCCGCCCGCCCAGACTCTTTCCCCCTTCTCCACTCCGTTGGCCTGCTGCCGGAGGCGGAGCTGTCCGGCAGGAAGCCCGGCGTGCGTCTGACGTCGGTGGGCGGGGTCGATGCCGCGCACCTCGCGCTGCACACCATCGACCTGAGCATGTGCCGGTTCGCCGGCGCCATCCACCTCGACCAGCTCCGCGTGGACGGCTGGTGCACCTTCGCCACCACTCCCACCGGCCGGGGCCGACGCTTCCCCTGGCGGTGGAGCCGACGCAACACCCTCACCGAGGAGCACCACTGGCGGGTGCGTACCGCCGGCCGCCCCGCCCGGGCGCATGGCTGGACCACCCCGCCTCAGGACGCCCCCGCACTGCCGCCTGCCGCGGTGGCCGCGCTGTACCGGCAGATACGCAAGTCGCTGGAGGACGGCAAGAACGAACCAGACGCCGCCGACTTCTACTACGGCGAGTGCGAGATGCGCCGCCACGACTCCACCCGCCCCCAGAGCGAGCGGGCACTGCTGACCGCCTACTGGGCCCTGTCCGGGTACGGGCTGCGCGCCACCCGGGCGCTGGTCTGGCTCGGGGCGGCGATGGCCGCCACGGTCGCGGTGATGGTGCTGTGGGGCCTGCCCGTCGACGATCCCCAGCCGACCACCACGGGGCGTCAGGCCGCCGTCGGACAGCAGGTCACCCTCACCACCGACACACCCGACCCGGTCAACCCCACCGGCCCGCTGCCCGACCGGGCGACGAGCGAACGGTTCGAAAAGGCGCTGCGGGTAGTGGTCAATTCGGTGGTCTTCCGCTCCTCCGGGCAGGACCTCACCACCATCGGCACCTACACCGAGATGGTCTCCCGTCTTGCCGAACCCGTCCTCCTCGGCCTGGCCGTCCTCGCCGTCCGCAGCCGCGTCAAACGGTGAGCTCTGACCACACGACAGAGGAGGCGATCCAACACCCCAGCGGTCACTGAAGTGATCGGCGTCCTCGCGCCGCCTTGAGGAGCCGCACGGAAGATTTCAGTGCCCAGGTCACAGGACTGCCCACGGGAATCTTCCGTGCGTTCCGACACCTCGTCTCAGCTCAGCTCAGCTCAGCTCCGGGCCGCCTGCGCCTGCCCGGGGGTTCGGCGGGGCGGTCGTACGCTGCGCGGATGCACAGCATCGAACTCCTGCCGGACGCCGCGACCGAGCGGGCCGTGCGGAGAGTCTGGCAGGCCGTCGCGGACGCGGGACTGCCCAGCCTCGCCGACCACGGCCACCCGACGAACCGGCCGCATCTCACCCTCGCCACGGCGGACACCCTGCCCGCGGCCACACGGAGCGTGCTGGCGCAGGCCCTCACCGCGCTGCCGCTGCCGCTCCACCTGGGCGGACTGCTGCGGTTCTCCGGCCGGTTCGAGGTGCTGGCCTGGGCGGTCCGGCCTGACGAGGCTCTGCTCGCCCTGCACGAGGAGGTGTGGCGGACCGTGCGGGAGGCCCCTGGGGCCGGCCGCCCCCACCCGCTGCTCGCCCCCGGCCGGTGGGTTCCGCACATCACCCTCGGCCGGGGGCGCGGCGCGGTGTGGCCCGGACCGGACAGCCGTTGGCTCCCGCCGAGTGAGAGCGCGAGTGGGACGGCGTCGGGGTGGTGGGCCGCCGCCCGGAGGTACGACTCCACGAGCCGGACCACGGCCCGTATCGGCCCGGACAGGGCCTGAGCCGGATGCGGCCTCCCGGGAAGGCGGCCGTGTCTGTCGCGGTTCGCTCGTCCCGGGCGTGCCGCGCGTGAATCGGGGCAACCTCCGGATGACGCGATCGGTAAGGCGTCCCGCCCCGGGGCCGTGGGCAGTTCGACGACAGGTCCCGGGGGGAAGAGAGCGAGGAGACGGACCAGTGAACGATGTGTGGGCGTTCGGACAGGACAACGGCTACGCCGTGGGTCAGCCGCTGACGGGCTTCAGTGTGGAGGCCGCCGACGGTGTCATCGGACATGTGGAACGCCAGGAGGACACGCCCGGAATGCAGCACCTGGTGGTCGACACCGGGGTGTGGAAGTTCGGCAGGAGCGTGCTGATCCCGGCCGGTGCGGTGACCGCCGTCGACGCCGGGGAGCAGATGGTGAGGGTCGCGCCGTCGCGCGACGAGATCAAGGCGGCCCCCCGGTTCGAGACCGACAGCGAGACCACCGACCACGGCTATCTCTCCGAGGTCGGCGCGTACTACCTCTCCCTGCGCGCGAGCCACTGAGCTTCTTCAGCGTTGCAGCGGACGGAGCCCGCGGCGCCGGTCGCCCTCAGGGGTGACCGGCGCCGCGGGCTGCCGCCCTTTCCACGCGCCATCATCACCCTGGTGCATCTGCGCGAACACCCGACCTGCGCGAAGCTCGCCGCGGGCTCTCGCATCGGCGAGGGAACCGTCTCCGAATTTCGTCGGCTACCGGGTCGAGATCCGCTGACAAGAGACCATCTACAAATAGGGGTATGGGGAGTATGCCGGTGGGAAGAGCGCGTCGCGCCGTCATATCCCTGGCCCTGGGGCTGGCGATGGCCCTGAGCGGGTGTTCCACCGCCGGTACCTCGGCCGTGGACACCGACGGGCTGCCGGGCGTCTGGACCGGGAGCGGCGGCGGCCGGGTCGAGTTCCACGCGGATGGCCGGTTCAGCATGACGGGGATTCCCGCCGAGTCCATCGCCTTCTCCTGGAGCGAGCCGCGGAACGGTGCGACCAGGGTCTCGGGTGCGGGAACCTGGGAGCAGCATGACGTCTACGACGACACCCTGCTCCTGATGATCGACGCCGGCGGCTCATTCCCGACGGACGAGGAGATCGCCAGCCTCATGGTTGCGGAGGACGGCCCGCCCCAGGTGCTCTTCTTCAGCACCAACGTCGACAAGCCGTACGGCTACGAGATCAGAAAGAGCTCGTAACGTCGCCCGACGACTCGGCACACAGACTGGGCCCGGCAGAGGAACACGGAGCGGAAACGGAACGGCGCTGCCCCCTCCACGGCCGGAGGGGGCAGCGCTCTGTTGTGCGTGGTGCGCGGTGCCCGTTGCGCGGTGCGCGGGGCCAGGGGCTCAGAGCCGTTCGATCCAGATGTTCCGGAACCTCGGGTTCTCACCGGGGTCCCCGTGGTCCTGCAACTTGATGTGCCCGGGCGCCGGGCCCTCCGGCCGGCCCGCGCCGGTCGGACCGGGGACGGCCACGTCGTCGTGGACCAGCGTGCCGTTCCACCGCAGGGTCACCCGCGCGTCCTCGGTCTTCTTCCCGTCGCCGCCGAAGCGGGCCGCCCGGAACTCGATGTCGTACGTCTGCCAGGTGCCGGGCGCGGTGGCCGCGTTGACGTCCGGGGCCTTGCGCAGGTAGATCGCCCCGGCGTCGTCCTTGGCGGGCACGTCGACGCCGAAGGAGTCCAGCACCTGGAGTTCGTACCGTTCCTGGATGTACACCCCGCTGTTGCCCCGGGCCTGACCGGTGACCTCCGGCGGGTAGTGCGGCTGGTACCACTCGGCGTGCATCCGGAAGTCGCCGTACTTCTCCTTCGTACGGATGTCCCCGCCCAGGGACTCCATGGAGCCGTCCGCCACCGGCCACTTCGCCGGGCTTCCGTCGCCGGACTCCCAGGCGTCGAGGTCCGAGCCGTCGAAGAGCACGGTGCGCTGCGTCGGGGTGACGGTGAGGTTGTCGAGGTTCACATGGCCGGTGTCCTCGGGCTCGTACGCGTACGTGATCGTGTTCGCGCCCTTGCGCAGCGGCACCGACTCGACGTGGGTGGCCCACCTGTTCCAGGCGACCGTGGAGTCCAGCCAGACCTGCTTGTGGCGCTCGCCGTTGACATACAGGGTCATGGAGCGGGGCCTGGGCTCCGGGTCGGAGTTCTGCCCGTTCGCGTACCGCAGGGCCAGGTCGTGCCTGCCGTCCTCGTCCGCGCGGACGGCGAAGGTGGTGCGGGAGCCCGGCTCCCAGTTGTTGTCGATGAACCCGGCGCCGGAGTAGCCGGAGTGGTTGTCGTTGAACTTGGTGCCGCCGGACAGGGACGCGGACTCGGCCTCGTACACCGGCGGTGCCTTCGAGCCGTCGGGCAGCGTGGTGAGGGTGTACCACGCCTCGGTGCTCCACAGCTCCTCGCCGTTGACCGCCGCGAACGGGCGCGGGGACTGGACGTGGACGACATGGCCGGGGCGGAGGCCGTCCAGCTTCAGCGTCACGGTTTTGCCGTCCTCGGAGAGCGTCGCGGAGGTGACGTCGAGGGCCTGCTCGTCGATCTTCGGGCCGCCGTACCTGGGGGTGGCCACGTAACGCCACTGCTGCGCCTCGTACTTGGCCGCCAGATCGTCCGCCGTCTCCTCGGAGAGCGGCTGGGTGTACTCGATCGCGAAGCCGCCCTCGACCGCGCGCATGGCCCGGATGTCGAAGGCCCGGTCACCGGTACGGGTGAGCTTCTGGAGGCCGAACTTCAGCTTGCCCTCCTGGCCCCAGTTCCCCGAGTCCCCGATGCCGCCGGCGTAGATGGCCCCGTCCGGGCCGACGCTGATCCGGTTGACCCCGGCCTCCAGGCCCTGCGTCATCCGGAACACGGCGCCCTGGTACTCGCCGCCGACCTTCTCCAGGTAGGCCCGCTGGAGCCCGCCGTAGGTCACGTCACCGAAGAGCATCTGCCCGGCGAACGGGCCGTCGTCCAACTGGATCGGATTGCTGGGCGAGTTGGAGATCTCGCCGTGCGGCAGCCAGAGGACGGGCTCGGTCACCGGCCGGTCGTCGTAGATCCCGTCCGGGTTGGTGTGGTGGTTGTAGAACGCGCCCTGCTCGATCCGGACCAGCTTCGACGTCGGCACGTACGCGCCCTGGTTGTCGGTGGCGAAGATGGCGCCCTCCGGGCCCCAGCCGAGGCCGTTCGGTGTGCGCAGGCCCCCGGCCACGTACGACACCTTGCCGGTCGCCTTCTCGATCTTCAGGGTGGAGCCGCGGTTGGGCACGTTCTGCGGGTCCTGGGTCGCGCCGCCGGGGACCATCGCGATGCCCGTGCTGACGTAGAAGTTCCCCTCCTCGTACAGCAGGCCGAACGCGAACTCGTGGTAGTTGCCGCCGAACGGCCAGGTCGCGATCTTGCGGTACTCGTCGGCGACCTCGTCACCGTCCTCGTCGACCAGCGCGGTCAGGCCGTCCTTCTCGGAGACGTAGACCGTGCCGTCGACGTACTTGAGGCCCATCGGCTCCAGCAGGTCCTCGGCGATCAGCTTCTTGGTCACCTTGGACGGGTCGGTGTTCCCCGTGACGTTGTCGAGCAGATACACCTGCCCGAGCCGGCTCTCCCGGCTGCCGCCCCAGGTGCTGACGGCCAGTCGGCCGTCGGGCAGCCAGTCCATGCCGGTGACCTGCGGTTCGAAACCGGTGGGCCGCAGGTCGGTCAGCGTGTAGTCGGGGTGGACCCCGGCCAGCGGCAGGCCGTCGCCCGGCGACTCGTCGATGCCCTCGCACAGCTTGCGGCCGGGCGAGGTGACCCGGGTGACGTCGGCGTCGGTGCTCAGGACGGAGGTGGGCACGACGGTGAACGCGCTTGCCCCGGGGGGCCGCCACTCCAGCAGGAGCCGTTGGTCGTACTCGCCGTCCCAGTGGTCGATCCGCAAGGCGTGGTGGCCGGTGGAGAGGTCCACCGAGCCGTCCTTGGGGCGGGCGCCGTGCTTGCCCCCGTTGTCGATGACCTGGGCGCCGTCGATGATCAGCCGGGAGCCGTCGTCGCTGGTGATGCGGAAGTCGTGCCTGCCGGCGGACTCGATGTTCAGGTTGGCGGTGACCTCGGTGACGAACCTGCCCTCCATCCCGAAGTCGTCGGCGGTGGTCCAGTCGATCGTCGGCTTCAACTCGTCGACGTTGGGCGTCTGTCCGGGCTTGAGCGTGCAGAAGTCCTCCAGCACCATCTGCACGTCGAAGACCCGCATGGTCACGCCGGGTTCCTGCGGCGGCAGGTCGGGAGGCTGCGCGGCGGCCGTACCCGGGACGAGGGTGGCGAGGAACAGGGCTGAGACGAGTACGGCCAAGCGCCGCATGGGCCTTCCTCCTTGAGGGCCGGGGCAGCCGGCTGTCCGGTGGCCGACGGGCTGCCGTTCACAGTGAAGGGCAGCCCCGGAGGGAAAGGCAACAGGTCGGTAAGCGCTTTCTATTTATCGTTGGAAAGAAACCGTGATCGCGGTGGCCGCCGTCAACTGGCCCAGGGGGGCCGTGTGTTGTGGTGCGGCGGGGCGCGGCTCCGGGCGGAGCCGCGCGGTGCGGTGCGGTTTCGAAGCCCGCCGGAGGGGCAACCGGCCGCCATGGACACCAAGGAGAACGTCGAGGAGAACGTCGGGGAGCGCGCCGGGGGAGCCTTCGAGGAGGCGCCCGTGACTCAGGGGGACGAGCACCACGTCCTTCTGAGCGCGGACACCAACGGCGACGGGAAGCCCGATGTGTGGGTCACCGACACGACCGGCGACGGGACGGCGGACCTGTACCAGTTCGACACGACCGGCGACGGGAAGGTCGACGTGACGGTGGTCGAGGGCGCGGAGGAGCCCGGCACGGACCGGCTCGTGGTGGAGGGTGACGGCGGGCATCCGCAGGAGGTCTAGCCGCCGGGGCCGGTCGCCTGGGTCCGCCGCCTGGGGTCCGGTCGCCGGGGGTCTGGCCGCCGGGCCCCAGCTGCCGGGGGCCGGGTGTCGGGGGGCCGGCCGACGGTGCGTCCGACGCATTCAACGCATTTCCTGTCAAATCCCAGTGTTACCAGAGGAGTTGGGGGTACGCGAACGTCAGGCCGGTCCGATCGGGACCGGGTCTCGCAGCGACCGTCCCGAAGGAGCGACAGATGACCACGCACTACACCAACCAGCCGACCGGCCAGCAGCACCACCAGGGCGTGCCGCAGCGCGGGGCGGCCAACAACACGGTGAGCATCATCGCCATCGTCCTGGGCGTGATCGGGTTCCTCTTCCTGCCCATCGTCTTCGCTCTGGCCGGTGTGGTCCTCGGCATCATCGCGAAGACCGTCCGGCACGAGCGTCTCTCCACCGTGGCCATCGTCGTGAGCGCCGTGGGCCTGGTGGGCGGCATGATCCTCGGTGCCGTACTCGCGAGCATGTGACTCCAGGTGTGACTCCGTGGCGGCCAGGTGGTTCCGGGGCGGTCTCGGAGGCGCCCCCGGGTGAGGGAGACAGGCGGGCAGGCAGGCCCCACCACGCTGAGCGTGGTGGGGCCTGTTGTCGCTCCGTGGCCGGACGCGCCGGGTCTCTGCCGGCGGCCGACGGCCTGCGGCTGGGCCCGGGCATGGGTCTGTGGGCCCCTGACAGGCCCGCCGGGCTCGCCTAGCGTCGGTGCGGCCGTGTCCATGTGCTCGACCGTTTCGAGGGAGACCCCATGTGCCGATCCTGTGCTGTGCCCACCGGGCCGAACGACCTGTCCGCCGGGGCCGTGCGTCCGCTGCCGGGGCTGTCCCGGCGGGGGCTGCTGGCCGGTCTGGGCCTGGGCGCGCTCACCGTGGGCCTGTCGGCCGGAACTTCCGTGGCAGGCGAGGCCGAGGCTGAGGCCGGAGCGGCGGCCGAGGCGGCGGTTGCGGTGGCGGCGGCCGGGAACGGGGCCTGGGCCGGTCCGGCGCAGGGGCGTTTCCCGGCCGGGGGCCACTACGGCGCGCCCCGGGGCGGCGGGTCCCACGCCGGGCAGGACGTCAGCAACTCCACCGGGACAGCGGTCTACGCGGCGGCCGCCGGTACGGTCGTCCGCCGGTCGTGGGGCGGCGGGCTGCCCGGCCGCACCGGCAACGGGCTGGTGATCTCGCACGGCGGCGGCCAGTACACGTACTACGGGCACCTCAGCGCCTACCGGGTCGCGCTCAACGCCACCGTGACGGCCGGACAGCGCATCGCCGACATGGGGGCCACCGGCAACGTCACCGGCCCCCACCTGCACTTCGAGACCCACACGGGAGCCCTGGGCACCACCGTGAACCCGGTCTCCTTCCTGGCCGCCCGGGGCGTGGACCTGGCCGGTGGCTGGTCGCGGATCGACCCGGGCGCGAGCGGCACGACGGTCGTGGTGATCCAGCACCTGATGAACCAGCGCGGCTACGGTCTGGTCGTCGACGGGGCGTACGGTTCCGTCTCCGCCGACGCCGTCAAGCGGTTCCAGCGCTCCAAGGGGCTGGCGGCCGACGGCCAGGTCGGCCCGGCCACCTGGCCCGTACTCGTGTACACCCTGCGCCAGGGCGGCAGCGGCTCCCACGTCCGGGCCCTCCAGACCGCCCTGAACAAGCGCGGCGCCGGGCTGGTGGTCGACGGCGGGTTCGGTGCCGTCACCACGGGCGCGGTGCGGGCCTACCAGAGCGTCAACCGCCTGGTGGCCGACGGGGAGGCGGGTCCGGTGACCTGGCGGGCGCTGACGGGCTGACCGCCGACGGCCGCGGGATCCGGGGGCGGTGCCCGCGCGGGGAACGGGGGCGTGCCCGTACGGCGTTCTGGGGGCGGCGCCCGCGCGGGGGAACGGGGACGTGCCCGCACGGCGCCCTGAGGGCGGCGCCCGCACCGTGAACGGGTGCTGCCCGCGCGGTGATGGGCGCGGCCTTCGGTGGGTCAGCTCAGCAGCACGGCGGTGACGACGAGCGCCGGGACCGACAGCAGGGTGGACAGCAGGACCGAGTCCCGGGTGAACCGTTCGGCGATGCCGTAGTGCGAGGCGTACGTGAAGAGGTTCTGGGCGGCCGGGAGGGCGGCGATCACGACGACGTCCAGGAGCGCCGCGCCCTCCAGGTGGAAGAGGCCCGCCCCGACGGCCCACGCGACGAGGGGCTGGAGGACCACCTTCAGCAGGACGGACAGGCACAGCGCTCCCCGGTCCCCGCCGCGGCCCGGCCGTTCGCTGCCCCGCAGGGAGATGCCGAAGGCGAGGAGAACCGCCGGGATCGACATGTTGCCGATGAGGACGAGCGGTTCGAGCACCGGAGCGGGCAGGCTCCACCCCGTGGCGGCGACCACCACGCCGGACAGGGAGGCGATCGCCATGGGGTTGCGCAACGGGGTGGTCAGCCGCCGGACGAACGACACCGACCCCTCGGCGCGGCTCAGATCGAGAACGGTCAGCGCCAGCGGGGTGATCACGATCACCTGGAGCAGGAGGACCGGCGCCACGAGGGAGGCGTCCCCGAGGACGTAGACGGCGATCGGGATCCCCAGGTTCCCCGCGTTGACGTAGCTGGAGCACAGGGCCCCGAGCGTGACCCGTCCGACGTCCCACCGCAGGAACACCCCGGCCACCACGGCGAACACGGCGGCCGCCACCGCCGTGGCGACCGCCGTGACGACCAGCCGCTCCGACAGGACGACGGAGAGGTCGGCCCCGGCGAGCAGGGTGAAGAGCAGGGCCGGCGTCGCGACGTTGAACGCCAGCCGCGTCAGCACGGCCCGCCCGTCCGGCCCCAGATAGCCGGAGCGCCCGAGGACGTAACCGACGGCGATGACGGTGCCGATGACCGAGAATCCGGTGAGTACTCCCTGCATGTCCTTCTCACGGACGGAACGTGTGCGGTGGGTCTCCTGGCACATCGAGGGCGGGTCGGGCAGGAACCCGAACAAGATCGGAAAGAGCCTTTCGCGCCGGGATGACTCTTCCGTCGCTTCCCGGTCACGTTCTGATCAACCTCCGTGCGGTTCGGCTCCCGGGCTGCTTGGAGCCCTTCGGCCTGAAGGCCGCTACCCCGCACGGCCGGCCGGAGCAGCCTCCGTAAGCTGGCCCGCGAGCGGCGCACGGCGGGACGGGGGCGGACATGCGGGTGAGGAAGAGGCGTACTGCCTGGGCGCTCGGCTACTTCCTGATGGGCGTCGCCTGCCTCCTGGTCGCCGGGGTGATGGCGGCGGGCGCGGACCGGCCGGTCCATCTGATCCCGGTCGTGGTCGTCGGCGTACCGGGGGCGCTGCTGACGCTGCGCGCGCCGCGGCTCGGCGTCTCCTACGGACCGGCCGGGGTGCGGTACTCCGGTCTGTTCGGAACACGGACCCATGCCTGGGCGGACATCCGGGAGGTGCGGGTGGCCGTCCTGCCGGGGACGGTCTACTCGTCCGACGTCCCGGAACTGGTGCTGGCCTCCGGCGGGACGGACCAGCTGCTGATGCTGGGGGGCCACAGCTGGGGCCGGACCCGGAACCGGCGGATCACGCGGCTGGTGGCCGACCTGGAGGCGGCACGCGCGGCGGCGTCCTGAGGGGGGCTGACGACCGGGGGCGCCCGGGGCCTGCTTGGACTCGACCCGTCCGCCGTCGGTGCGGTCGGGGGACGGCGGCTACCTGGACTCGACCTGTTCACCTTCCGTGCGGTCGGGGCCGGCCGGGGCCTACTTGGACTCGACCCGTCCCACGGCGGCGGGGCCGGTCGTCAGCGCCTCGGACGCCGTCCGCCAGGCGGGGGAGCCGGGGTGCAGCCGGGTGCGGAGGTAGGCCGCGGAGAGCAGGGACAGGGCGGCGACCCGCTCGGGGTTCTCGTCGGTGGTCTCGGCCGCGTCGTAACCGGCGATCCCGCCCAGTCCGTGCTCCGCGTCGAACAGGGTGAGCAGGGTCTTGGGGCCCGGGGCGAGAACGTAGGGGTCGGCGTGCCACTCCGGCCCCCGGTCGGTGAAGTGCCGGGGGTCGTCCTTGTCCCCGGCGACGACCAGGGCGGGCGTGCTCATGGTGGAGAAGTCGACGGCCCCGATGACCGGCCACTGCCGCGCCATCGGCCCGTTGAAGGACTCGCCGCCGCTGCCGGGCGCGGCGAGCAGGACGCCCGCCGTGATCCGGGGGTCGAGGAGGCGCACCACGGTTCCGGTTCCGGGATCGGTGAGCCCGGCACCGAGCAGGAGGGCCGCGGTGAAACCGCCGTACGAATGCCCGGCGAGACCGACGCTCGTGCGGTCGACGCGCCCCGCGAGCTGCGGAACGGCGCTCTCGATCTCGTCCAGCCGGTCGAGTATGCGGCTCATGTCCTCGGCGCGGGAGCGCCAGAAGTCCGGTGCGCCGGGCGCGTCCGCGACCAGGTGGCTCAGGGTCCGCGAGGTGAGGTGGGTCGGCTGCACGACGACGAACCCGTGGGCGGCCCAGAAGTCGGCGAGCGGTGCGTAGCCGTTGAGCGAGGAGAGGTGGTGCGAGGGGCCGTGGCCGTGGGAGAGGAGGAGGACGGGGAGCCCGGTCCCGGTCACGGGCGCGGAGACCCGCAGCTGGAGGTCGACGGGGCGGCCGGGTACGGGCAGGGACAGGGGGCTGACGGACACGACGGGGGAGGGGGTCCCCAGGATGTCGGCCGCGAGGCCGGTGGCTGTGGTCATGGTGCGGGTGCTCCTTCGGTGGCACGGGCCGTCCGCGGGTCTGCTGGGACCCGGCGGCGGACGGAGAGGGCAGGGGAGGGCAACGGAGGGCGGCAACCGGTCCGGGCGGGATACCCTGAACGGAGCGCCGCTCCACTTAGTATCCGGAGCGCTGTTCCGTTTTGTCAATCGCGGGCGAACCGCAGGGTGACGGCGGAAGGGACATCGCAGGCGGCGGCGCAAGGGACATCGCAACGGAAGGAGTCCGATGACCACCGAGCCCTCCACGGGGGAGCCCGCGGCCCGGGGCAAGCGGGCCGACGCGCAGCGCAACCGGCAGACGGTGCTCGCCGCGGCCGCCGACGTGTTCGTCACCTCGGGCGTCGACGCGCCGATCCGGGAGATCGCGAGCCGGGCGGGGGTCGGCATGGGCACGATCTACCGCCACTTCCCGACCCGGGCCGACCTCGTCACGGCGGTCTACCGCCACCAGATCGAGGAGTGCGCCGAGGCGGGCCCCCGACTGTCGGCCGAGGCGGACTCCCCGTTCGACGCGCTGCGCCGGTGGATCGACCTCTTCGTCGACTTCCTCGTCACCAAGCACGGCCTGGCCGACGCCCTCCAGTCGGACAGCGACCGCTTCGCCCCCCTGCACGCGTACTTCCTCGACCGGTTGCTGCCCGTCTGCGCCCTCCTGCTCGACGCGGCGGTCCGCAGCGGCGACATCCGCCCCGGCACGCAGCCGTACGAGCTGATGCGCGGGATCGGCAACCTCTGCATCGGCCGCGACGACGACCCCGACTACGACCCCCGCCGCCTGATCGCGCTCGTCCTTGAGGGCCTCCGGCACCGTGCTTGAGAGTGTTCGGCTCCGCGCTTTGGAGTCTCCGGCTCCGCGACGCGCTCACCCCCCGGCGGACGCCCCCAGTTGCCTGATCTTCTCGAAGGGGTAACCGCCCACCACCGCGATGACCAGCGCGTACGCCGCGAAGGCGGCCAGGCCCGAGGTGGATACGGACCGGCCGCCGCCGCTCAGGATGACCGTCCCGAGGGGGACCAGGGGTGCCAGGCCGAGGATCGCCGCTCCGGTGCACCAGAACGCCACCAGGTCGTTCGCCCGCTGCCGGAGGGCGGGGTCCGACCTGACCGCCGCCGGGACCTCGTAGCCGGTCGCCCGGTCGCCGACCTTGCCGCGGTAGCCGGTGCGGGCCGCGAGGGAGCCGGCCAGGCCCAGCAGGAGAAAGCCGCCGAAAAGGAACAGGTAAGCCATGTACACCCCATGGGTGAGTTCGTCGAAGTCTGCACGCGCGGCGAGCGCGTCGCTACCCTGGCGGCTGCCGCCGCCGGGGGTGTGGCGGTCCGATCCGCTACAACAGCGACGACCTGAGCCGAACGGCTTACCAGCCCAGCGTTGAATCCGGATTCTCCGGAGCAGATCATAATGCCGCTGCGGGCCTGAGTGCCTGGGCTGGAGCGGTCCCAGGACCGGAGGTCTCGTGGCGGCGGACAGCGGCTCACCGGCATACGTCAGCGGACTTGCGGCAGCCGGAAGGGGCATACACATGGGTGAGCGCGGATTCGATCTGCCTTTGAAAGCCACGCGCGAAGTCATGGACCGGCGTGAGGAACTCGCTGACAGAGCCTGTGAGGCACTGGCCCTGGCCGGTCTTCCCGCTTGTCGGGGAACCTCGCAGGACAGGCCCGGTGCGAACGTTCGGGTGGATCCCCTTGCCGACGGTGGTGTTCTCGTGGAGTGGGGCACTCAGGAAGAACTCGCGACCGCAGTGGCGAACCTTCTGGAAAGCGGGGTGGATCCCTCGAACCTGCCCCACGCGATACGCCACTACGAAACCGTGCAGACCTGCATGCGGGACGCGGTCCTGCGGATCCTCACGTCAGCCGGGTTCCAGGCGGCGAGGGCGGACATGCACACGTACGGAAGCGCGGTCCACGTCGAAGGGGCGCACCCCCTGATCCCACTCGTGCTGTCCCCGCCCGATGAACTCGTGGGCCAGGGACTCCCCTCACCCCCACCTCACGAAGAAGGAGCCATGACCGAGCGGGCAGCCGAAGCCGTGTCGCGTCTTCGGGAGCAGTTGGCCTCCGACGTCTTCGACGCCTTGGAGGCGGCCGGATTCACCGTGCATCAGGAAGGCCGGAGCCCGGCGGAACCGCGAGGCGTCCTGCTGTCGGTCGATCCGAGTGAAGGCCTGGAGGGCGGGGTGTTCGTGAGGTGGAATGTCGCCCATGCCCTCTCCAGGGCCGCGATGGAGAGCGCCCAGCGGGAGGGGACGCAGGCGCGCACCTTTCAGCACTACGGCTTCGTGACCTCCCACATGCATGCGACCCTGATCTCCGTTCTCACGTCGGCCGGGTTCCAGGCCGTTGACGTCGATAGCGAGATGGACCCTTACCTGATCCGCGTCGTCCGCTGATTCCGGAGAGCCGCGCAGGCAGCGCTGGACGAAGTCTCAGACCCACCGGAGACGGCCCCACGTCCAGCACTCTCCTGTCGGCAGATGTGGAACCGTGCACCCCGGCGCACCTGCCCCCGGCGCTCTCCATCCCCGGTCCAGGTCGTCGGCCGTCCCCACGTGCGCGCGGATGGCAGCGGCGAGCAGACAAGGGGGCGGGCGAGGGCGGCTGCGGGCGCCACTCGTCCGGCGTACGCGACAATGGACCCATGACCACGCTCGCCCCTGTCCTCCCGCAGCTCCGCATCGGCCCGCACACCGTGCAGCCGCCCGTGGTGCTCGCGCCCATGGCCGGTATCACCAATGCCCCGTTCCGGACGCTGTGCCGGGAGTTCTCCGGGGGCAAGGGGCTCTTCGTCAGCGAGATGATCACCACGCGGGCGCTGGTCGAGCGCAACGAGAAGACCATGCAGCTGATCCACTTCGACGCGGCCGAGACCCCGCGCTCGATCCAGCTGTACGGGGTCGACCCGGTCACCGTCGGCAAGGCGGTCCGGATGATCGTCGAAGAGGATCTGGCCGATCACATCGACCTGAACTTCGGCTGCCCCGTGCCCAAGGTCACCCGCAAGGGCGGCGGCTCCGCGCTCCCGTACAAGCGGCCGCTGCTGCGGGCGATCCTCCGGGAGGCCGTCTCGGGCGCCGGGGATCTCCCCGTCACCATCAAGATGCGCAAGGGCATCGACGACGACCACCTCACGTTCCTGGACGCCGGGCGCATCGCCGTCGAGGAGGGGGTGACCGCCGTCGCCCTGCACGGGCGCACCACCGCCCAGCACTACGGCGGCACCGCCGACTGGGACGCCATCGCCCGTCTCAAGGAGCACGTCCCCGAGATTCCCGTGCTCGGCAACGGGGACATCTGGTGCGCCGACGACGCCCTGCGGATGATGCGCGAGACCGGGTGCGACGGTGTGGTCGTCGGGCGCGGGTGCCTCGGGCGGCCCTGGCTCTTCGCCGATCTCGTCAGTGCCATGGAGGGGCGTACGGAACGGCACGCGCCCACCCTGCGCGAGGTCGCGGACGTCATGGTGCGCCACGCGACGCTCCTGGGGGAGTGGATCGGTGACGAGGCCCGGGGCGTCATCGACTTCCGCAAGCACGTCGCCTGGTATCTCAAGGGCTTCGCCGTCGGCTCCGAGATGCGCAAGAAGCTCGCCATCACCTCCTCGCTGGAGGAGCTGGGCTCCCAGCTGCACGAGCTGGACCTCGACCAGCCCTGGCCGGACGGTGCCGACGGGCCCCGGGGGCGGACCTCCGGCAACAACCGGGTCGTCCTGCCGGACGGCTGGCTCAAGGACCCGTACGACTGCGCCGGGGTCAGCGCCGACGCCGAGCTGGACACCTCCGGCGGGTGAAGCGGGCTGAGGCCCTGAAGCCTCAGCCCGTCACGTCCGGGCCCGCCCTCCGCTCCAGCGGGGCCGCGCCCGCGGAGTTCATCACGTTAAAGACCACGCTGCCCGCCCGGTAGCGGTCGTCCGTCCACTCGATGGCCCGGCCCGCCGCCGTGTACGACAGGTGGCGCTGGCGCAGCAGCGGGCTGGCGCGGCGGACCTGGAGGAGGCGGGCGTCCTCGCTGCCGGCCGCCACCGCGTCGATCAGGTGCTCGCCGTAGTGCGCCACGATGTCCGCCCGCTCCGCGATGCTGTCCATGATCGAGACGCAGTCCTCCGGCAGCTCCAGGACCGCCGGGGCCACCCAGTCCGCGTACACCGTCCGCTCGACCATCACCGGTTCGCCGTCCAGGTGGCGCAGGCGCAGGACGTAGAGGATCCCGGTGCCCGGCTCCGCGTCCATGCGTTCGGCCTCCTCGTCGGTGGCCGGGCGCAGGGTGCGGGTCAGGATGCGGCTGCTGACCTCGCACCCCAGGGCCTGCGCCCACTGCGCGAAGCTGTTGAGCTGCTGGAAGCTCTGGCGGCGCTCCTGGCGCAGGACCACCCGCCGGGCCCCCTGCCGGGAGCCGATCAGGCCCTCCGACGCCAGCAGCGCCACCGCCTGGCGGACCGTGCCGCGGGAGACGGACCAGCGGGTGGCGAGGTCGCTCTCGGAGGGCAGCCGGGAGCCCAGCGGGTACGTGCCCGTGCGGATGGCGTGCCGCAGCGACTCGGCGATCTCCCGGTAGCGCGTAGCGCCCACGCGTCCCCCTTGGCTTCATGTGAACCGTACGTTGTGTACAGGTCCGCTCTTTCGCGACGGTCCTGCCGCTCACTCTAGCGTCGTCGTGACACGTTTCGATGCGAGGTCGTTATCTACCACAAGCCCTGGATAGTGGGCTTTCCTCTTCCTGCCCTCTTGCGGCACCAGACATGGGACGTTAACTTCCCGGACACCTGGCCCGGGCGAACTGGTGCCAGCTTGTATGAACAAGTGGCCCTCACACTTCGCTTCCGGGAGATACCACCGTGCGCAGAGCCCGACCCCGTCCCCGTATCCGCGCCAACGGCCGTACCGTTGCCGCTCTCGCCCTCACCACCGCCACCCTCACCGTCCTCACCGCCTGCGGTGCCGCGCCCGAGGAGAAGGCCGAGACCGGGGCGAACGGTGTGAAGTCCGCCGACGCCGCCTCGGCCGCCGACTTCGGCGGGATGGAGAAGCTGGTCGCCGCCGCCGAGAAGGAGGGCGAGCTGAACGTCATCGCCCTGCCGCCGGACTGGGCCAACTACGGCGAGCTGATCAAGACCTTCCAGGAGAAGTACAAGGTCAAGATCAAGAGCGAGACGCCGGACGCCTCCAGCGCCGACGAGATAGCCGCCGTCAAGTCCCGCAAGGGCCAGAAGCGCGCCCCCGACGTCCTCGACCTCGGCATCGCCTTCGCCCGCAGCGGCGCGGCCGAGAACCTCTTCGCCCCGTACAAGGTCACCGCCTGGGACAAGATCCCCGACAGCCAGAAGGACGCGGACGGCCGCTGGTACAACGACTACGGCGGGTACGTCTCCATCGGCTGCGACGCCGCCCGCATCACGACCTGCCCCGAGACCTTCGCGGACCTGCTCAAGCCCGAGTACAAGGGGAAGGTCGCCCTCAACGGCAACCCGACCAAGTCCGGCTCCGCCTTCGGCGGCGTCTACGCGGCGGCCCTCGCCAACAAGGGCTCCTTCGGGGACATCCAGCCCGGCATCGACTACTTCGGCAAGCTGAAGAAGAGCGGCAACTTCATCCCCGTCGAGTCCACCCCGGCCACCGTCGAGAAGGGCGAGACGCCCATCAGCATCGACTGGGACTACCTGAACGCCGGGTACGCCGACCAGTTCAAGGGCAAGGGCGTCGACTGGAAGGTCTCCGTCCCGAGCGACGGCGTCTACGCCCAGTACTACTCCCAGGCCATCAACAAGGACGCCCCGAACCCGGCGGCCGCCCGCCTGTGGATGGAGTACCTGTACAGCGCCGAGGGCCAGAACCTCTGGCTCAAGGGGTACGCCCGCCCGGTGCTGCTGCCCGCCATGACCGAGGACGGGACCGCCGACAAGGCCTTCGTCGCCAAGCTGCCCGCCGTCGAGGGCACCCCGGCCTTCCCCTCCTCCGAGGAACTGGACAAGGCCAAGGCCACGCTCTCCGAGAACTGGGACAAGGCCGTCTCCTGATGACCGCCTCCCACCCGTCCGCCGCCCCGGGACCCGGGGCGGCCGCCGCCGGGGCCGCCGGTCGTACGCGCCGCCGCCGGCCGGCCCGCGCCTGGCTCGGCGCGCTCCCGCTGCTCGTCTTCGCCGGGCTCTGCTTCGGACTGCCCGCCGGTGCCCTGCTGTACGGGGCCATCACCCGTACCGACCCGGCCTCCGGCGCCACCGAACTCACCGCCGAACACCTCCAGCGCTCGCTCCAGGGGCCCTACCTCACCTCGCTCACCGGAAGCGTCCAGCTCTCCGCGCTGACCGCCGCCATCGCCACCGTCGTCGGCGTGCTGATCGCCCAGGCCGTCGTCACCTCCCGGCGGGCCGCCCTGCGCGGGGCCGTGCTCACCGCCTCCGGTGTGCTCGCCAACTTCGGCGGCGTCCCGCTGGCCTTCGCCTTCATCGCCACCCTCGGCATCTCCGGTGTGGTCACCCAGCTCGGGAACCTGGACGCGCTCGGCTGGAACCTCTACTCCTTCACCGGACTCACCGTCATCTACCTCTACTTCCTCATCCCGCTCATGGTCATCGTCGTCGTCCCGGCCCTGGACGGGCTGCGCCCCCAGTGGCGCGAGGCCGCCCGCAACAACGGCGCCACCGCCTGGCAGTTCTGGCGGTACGTCGGACTGCCGGTGCTCGCGCCCTCGCTGCTCGGCGGGTTCGTCCTCCTCTTCGGCAGCGCCTTCGCCGCGCACGCCACCGCCGCCGCCCTGGTCGGCGGCTCCGTACCGCTGGTCACCCTGAAGATCGCCGACGCGCTCTCCGGGAACGTCCTGGTCGGCCAGGAGAACGTGGCCCTGGCGCTGAGCCTCGACATGATCGTGATCGCCGGACTGGTGATGGCGGTCTATCTGCCCCTCCAGCGACGGAGTTCCCGATGGCTGCACTGACCACCGCCGCCCCGGCCACCGGGGCGCCCGTCCCGGTGAAGACCGCCCGCCGTCCGCGCCCGCGCTACTGGCGCGGAGCCGTCCTGGCCGTCGCGGGGCTCTACTTCGTCACCCCGCTGCTCTCCTCGTTCGTCTTCACGGTGCACGTGCCGAACCAGGGGCTCACCTTCGAGGCGTACAGCGGCATCCTGTCGGCCGACGGCTTCACCGAGAGCCTCTTCCTCTCGCTCTCCCTCGCCGCCGCCACCATCGCGCTCGCCCTGCTGCTCGTCGTCCCCGCGCTCGTCGCGGTGCGGCTCGGGCCGCCCCGGCTGCGGGCCGTCGTGGAGGTCGTCTGCATGCTGCCGCTGGTGGTGCCGCCGATCGCCCTGGTGACCGGGATCGCCACCGTGCTGCGCTGGGGGCCCGACCACTTCTCGCGCACCCCGCTCTACCAGACCTTCCTGGCCGTGCAGAACGAGTCGTTCCCGGTGGTGCTGGTCCTCGCCTACACCGTGCTGGCGCTGCCCTTCGTGCACCGCTCGCTGGACGCGGGGCTGCGGGCCGTGGACGTGCCCACCCTGGTGGAGGCGGCCCGGAACTGCGGAGCGAGCCGGCTGCAGGTGATCGTCAGCGTCATCCTGCCCAACCTCCGCTCCTCACTCGCCGGGGCCTCCTTCCTGACCCTGGCGCTGGTGCTCGGCGAGTACACCGTCGCCTCGCTGCTGGGCTTCCGGCCCTTCGCGGTGTGGATCGTCACCGTCTCCGGCGCCGAGGCCCGGATGTCGGTCGCCGTCTCGCTGCTCTCCCTGCTCATCACCTGGGCCCTGCTGCTCGTCCTCTCGCGCGCCGGAACCGGGTCGTCCGCCGCCGCCACCGCGATTCCCGCCGGACCCGCCGCGGCCTCCGCCCCGGCCGGTCCCGCGGCCGTCCCTGCGGCCGGAACCGGAGCCACCGTCTCCGCCCCGGGCGCCGGAGCCGCCGCGACCCCGGCCGCCGCCGCCCCGGGCGCCCCGGCCACCACCCCGGCCGCCGCCCCCACCCCCGTACCCGGCAAGGAGTAGCCACCCATGTCAGCCCTGCCAGCCCCGCCCACCGCCACCACCCCCCGCTCCGGGCCGGTCCCGGCCGCCGCCGCGTCCGCGGGGCGGGCCACCACCGGGGCGCGGGTGGAGTTCCGCTCCCTGCGCCGGGCGTTCGGCCCCACCGTCGCCCTCGACGGCCTCGACCTCACCGCCGAACCCGGCGAACTGCTCGCCCTCCTCGGCCCCTCCGGCTGCGGCAAGACCACCGCGCTGCGGGTCCTCGCCGGGTTCGAGCAGCCCGACTCCGGTGAAGTGCTGGTCGACGGCGAGGACATCACCCCCGTCCCCGCCAACCGGCGCGACGCGGGCATGGTCTTCCAGTCCTACAGCCTCTTCCCGCATCTCAACGCCCGCGACAACGTGGCCTTCGGCCCCCGGATGCGGGGCGTCGCCACCGCCGAGCGGCACGCCACCGCCGACGAACTGCTCGAACTTGTCGGCCTGCCCACCCACGGCGACCGCTACCCGCACCAGATGTCCGGCGGCCAGCAGCAGCGCGTCGCCCTGGCCCGCGCCCTCGCCCTGCGACCCCGGGTCCTGCTCCTGGACGAACCGCTCTCGGCACTCGATGCCAAGGTCCGGCTCACCCTCCGCGAGGAGATCCGCCGCCTCCAGCTCGCCCTCGGGATCACCACCATCTTCGTCACCCACGACCAGGAGGAGGCGCTCTCCATGGCCGACCGGGTCGCCGTCCTCAACGCGGGCCGCCTGGAGCAGTGCGCGCCCCCGGCCGAGCTGTACGAGCGCCCCGCCACCCCGTTCGTCGCGGAGTTCGTCGGCACCATGAACCGGGTGCCGGGACAGCTGACCGGCGACGGTTCGGTGGTCGTCGCGGGCGCCCCGCTGCCGGTCGACGGGGACGTTCCCGCAGGCCGGGGCGGGGTCGACGTCCTCATCCGGCCCGAGAGCATCGGCGTCACCGCCGACCCGGAGGGCACCGCCACGGTCGTCTCCGCCTCCTTCCTCGGCTCGGTCACCCGGGTCCTCCTCGACCTCCCGGACGGCGCCTCGGTCAAGGCCGACCTCGCCTCCCGCGACGCCACGGAACTGGCTCCGGGGGTACGGGCCCGGGTCACCCCGGTCCGCCGGCCGGTGCTGGTCGTGCCCGCGGGGGAGAGCACCGGGCCGGAAGCCGCCGCCGGTGACAAGGTGGACGCGTGAAACCACCGAGCGCCCCCGCCGCCGTCCTCTTCGACATGGACGGCACGCTCGTCGACACCGAGGTGCTCTGGTGGGAGACGGCCCGCGAGGTCGCGGCCGGGCTCGGCCACCGGCTGACCGACGCGGACGCCCCGGAGGTGGTCGGCCGGGCCGTCGCCGACACCGCCGCTCATCTGATCGAGGTCACGAGCGGCGACCCTTCGACCCTTCCCGGCGCGGCGGCGGGCCGGGACCCCGCTCCGGAGTGCCCGGCGGCCGACCCGGCCCCCGCCCCGGAGCGCACCGAGGTCGACCGGGCCCCCGCCCCGGAACGCACCGCGGCCGACCGGGCCGCCGCCCTGGAGCGCACCGCCGCCGAGCTGACCGACTCCTTCTTCCGGAAGGTCGACGCGGGCGCCCCGCTGCGCCCCGGCGCCGCCGCGCTGCTGACCTCGCTCGAAGCCGCCGGGGTGCCGTTCGCCCTGGTCAGCGCGTCGCCCCGGAGTGTGGTCGACGCGGTGGTGGCGGGGGCGCTGGCCGGAGTGGACTTCGCCTTCACGCTCTCGGCCGACGACACCGTACGGACCAAGCCGCACCCCGATCCGTACCGGGCGGCGGCCGAGCGGTTCGCCGCCGATCCCGCCGCCTGTGTGGCGGTGGAGGACTCCCCGGACGGCACCGCGTCCGCCGACGCGGCGGGGTGCGCGGTGCTGGTGGTCCCGTCGCTGCTGCCGGTCGCCCCGGGGCGGGGGCGGACGTTCGCCCGTAGCCTGGAAGAGGTGGACCTCGGGGTGCTGACCGACTGCCTGAGGCGTCCGAATCCTGAAATCCAGGGTCCGAAACCAGCGTGATTCACGCCACCCTTGATCGGGGGTCCGCTCAGATGAGCGGATTGGCGGTGGCTGCACTTCTGGAAGACCTGGCACTCAGTGCCAGGTGGCAGCCTTCGAGAAGTGTACTCAGGTGCGGAATGGTCCGCTCATATGAGAGTCCATGGTCAAGAAATGGCCATGCTGCCTTCATCGGTTGAACGGAGGATCGCACTCCACTCGTCGGGGAGTTTCTTTAGATCTGCTGGCGGACGGGTGGTTGCGGCCTCATGACGACCAAGTGGACGTACCCATACGCCTTCGATCTGGGTATGTTCCTCGCCGTCAGGGCAGCCACCGCGTCCTCGAGGAGTCGAGACCCGTGTCGGAAAACAAGGATCCTCAGAAGTTCGTCTACGACTTCACCGAGGGCAACAAGGATCTGAAGGATCTTCTGGGCGGCAAGGGTGCGAACCTCGCCGAGATGACCAACCTCGGCCTTCCCGTCCCTCCGGGCTTCACGATCACCACCGAGGCCTGCAAGGTCTACCTGGAGAGCGGGCAGGCCCCCAAAGCCCTCCGCGACGAGGTGAGTGCGCACCTCGCCGCGCTGGAGGAGCGGATGGCCAAGAAGCTCGGCCAGGCGGACGACCCGCTCCTGGTCTCCGTCCGCTCCGGCGCCAAGTTCTCCATGCCCGGCATGATGGACACGGTCCTCAACATCGGCCTCTCCGACGCCTCGGTGGCCGGCCTCGCCACCCAGTCCGGCGACGAGCGCTTCGCGTGGGACTCCTACCGCCGCCTCATCCAGATGTTCGGCAAGACCGTCCTGGGCGTCGACGGCGACCTCTTCGAGGAGGCCCTGGAGGAGGCGAAGGCGGCCAAGGGGATCACGGTCGACACCGACCTGGCCGCGGCCGACCTGAAGAAGCTGGTCAAGCAGTTCAAGAAGATCGTCGAGGCCCAGGCCGGGCGCGCGTTCCCGCAGGACGCCCGGGAGCAGATGGACCTGGCCATAAACGCGGTCTTCGACTCGTGGAACACCGACCGCGCCAAGCTCTACCGCCGCCAGGAGCGCATCCCCGGCGACCTCGGCACGGCCGTCAACGTCTGTTCCATGGTCTTCGGCAACCTCGGCCCCGACTCCGGTACGGGCGTCGCCTTCACCCGCGACCCGGCCAGCGGCCACCAGGGCGTCTACGGCGACTACCTCCAGAACGCGCAGGGCGAGGACGTCGTCGCCGGTATCCGCAACACGGTGCCGCTCGCCGATCTGGAGTCGATCGACAAGAAGTCGTACGACCAGCTCATGGGCATCATGGAGACGCTGGAGAACCACTACAAGGATCTCTGCGACATCGAGTTCACCATCGAGCGCGGCCAGCTCTGGATGCTCCAGACCCGGGTCGGCAAGCGCACCGCCGGTGCCGCCTTCCGGATCGCCACCCAGCTCGTGGACCAGGGGCTGATCGACGAGGCCGAGGCCCTCCAGCGCGTCAACGGCGCCCAGCTCGCCCAGCTGATGTTCCCGCGCTTCGACGACGAGGCCAGGACCCAGCTGCTCGGCCGGGGCATCGCCGCCTCGCCCGGCGCCGCCGTCGGCAAGGCCGTCTTCGACTCGTACACCGCGATCAAGTGGTCCCGCTCCGGCGAGAAGGTCATCCTCATCCGCCGCGAGACCAACCCCGACGACCTCGAAGGCATGATCGCCGCCGAGGGCATCCTCACCTCGCGCGGCGGCAAGACCTCGCACGCGGCGGTCGTGGCGCGCGGCATGGGCAAGACCTGTGTCTGCGGCGCCGAGGACCTGGAGGTCGACACCAAGCGCCGCCGGATGACGGTCGGCGGCACGGTGATCGAGGAGGGCGACCTCGTCTCGATCGACGGCTCCACCGGCAAGGTCTACCTGGGTGAGGTACCCGTCGTACCGTCCCCGGTCGTCGAGTACTTCGAGGGCCGGATGCACGCGGGCG
This sequence comes from Streptomyces araujoniae, assembly GCF_050871195.1. NCBI lineage: Bacteria > Bacillati > Actinomycetota > Actinomycetes > Kitasatosporales > Streptomycetaceae > Streptomyces > Streptomyces araujoniae. The sequence continues at coordinate 2,156,706 of NZ_CP194070.1, read as the reverse complement.
CCGACGACGCCGACGAGCTGGTCGCCGCCGTGCACCGGATCATGGCGTACGCGGACCGGGTCCGCCGGCTGCGGGTGCGGGCCAACGCCGACAACGCCGAGGACGCGCTGCGCGCCCGCCGCTTCGGCGCCCAGGGCATCGGGCTCTGCCGCACCGAGCACATGTTCCTCGGCGAGCGCCGCGAGATGGTCGAGAAGCTGATCCTGGCGGACACCGACGACGAGCGCGAGAACGCCCTCGCGGCCCTCCTGCCGCTCCAGAAGGCCGACTTCATCGAGCTGTTCGAGTCGATGGACGGCCTGCCCGTCACCGTACGGCTCCTGGACCCGCCGCTCCACGAGTTCCTGCCCGACATCACCGAGCTGTCGGTGCGCGTCGCCCTCGCGGAGTCCCGCAAGGACGCCAACGAGAACGACCTGCGCCTCCTCCAGGCGGTCCACAAGCTGCACGAGCAGAACCCGATGCTGGGTCTGCGCGGGGTCCGTCTGGGTCTGGTCATCCCCGGGCTGTTCGCCATGCAGGTACGGGCCATCGCCGAGGCCGCCGCCCACCGCAAGAACGCCAAGGGCGACCCGCGCGCCGAGATCATGATCCCGCTCGTCGGCACGGTCCAGGAGCTGGAGATCGTCCGCGAGGAGGCCGACCGGGTCATCGCGGAGGTCCAGGCCGCCACCGGCACCGACCTGAAGCTGACCATCGGCACCATGATCGAGCTGCCGCGCGCCGCGCTGACGGCCGCCCAGATCGCGGAGGCCGCCCAGTTCTTCTCGTTCGGCACCAACGACCTGACCCAGACGGTGTGGGGCTTCTCCCGCGACGACGTGGAGGCCTCCTTCTTCACCGCGTACCTGGAGAAGGGCATCTTCGGGGTCTCCCCGTTCGAGACGATCGACAAGGACGGCGTCGGCTCGCTGGTGCGCAGCGCCGTGGAGGCAGGACGGGCCACCCGCCCGGACCTGAAGCTCGGCGTCTGCGGCGAGCACGGCGGTGACCCGGAGTCGGTGCACTTCTTCCACGAGGTGGGCCTGGACTACGTCTCCTGCTCCCCGTTCCGGATCCCGGTGGCGCGGCTGGAGGCCGGCCGGGCGGCCGCGGGAGCGAGGGCCAGCGACAGCCGCTGATCCCGGAGCGGTCCCGCGCCAGTCGCCGGGCCGCCATGGAGAGACCAACTCCGGGGATTTATAAGGGAATTGGGTCGAGTCCCTCATCGGCCCGCCACCCTGGACCGATCCCCGGAACACCCGGAAGCGGCGGCACCCTGTGCGGGGGTGCCGCCGCTTCGCTCTGTCCGACGGGAGGCATTCCGCTTCTTGCCGGGAGCCGCCCCGCTCGGCCGCGGGAGCCGTTTCGCTTGTCAGCGGAATATGTACCGCGCACCGTCCCGGAGCGGAATGTGCGCTACCGATGTGTCGTAGCACACATTGCTTCGTTTAATACGCAAAGAAGCGAGGGTGTCCGCAGAGTGGACCGGAGCCGGGACCGGGGTGCGGTCCATGGATCCCCACCCATGGACCGCACCCGGCTTACCCCCGTCGGGTACGGAGCCGCACCGTCGCCCGCCGCCGCCGAACACACAAAGCCCCCCACGGCCTTCACGTGCTCATCCGGCGGGCACCGGATGCGTACCCGACGTCGTACAGCTTTTCGGGTGAAGCGGAACGGGGCGAGACGTTTCACTTCTGGCCGAAACCCCGTGGTGACCTCCTGTGACGGTCCGCATACCCTTCGGTGGGGGCAATTGCGGATGCAACAGGTGGGGGCGGTAGTGCTGCGGATCCATGTGTCCAGGCTGGACCTTTCGCGCGTGCGGATGGCCACGAGGCCGGACGCGTTGTGGGAAACGATTCTCAGTTTTCATCGGCTGAGGGACCGGCGGGCTTCGACGGTCTTCGGGAAATGGCGGACCGAAACACGAGCGCGGTTGAATGGTGAAGCGCAACTGCTGGCGGCGGTCGTCCCGCCCCGCGGCTATTTCCCGGATTTCCTGACCCCCTCGCAGGAAGGCGCCGAGCCTTTCGGGCTCGACGTGGGAATGGAGGCCCTGCGCGACACGCCGGTCGACCGCATCCGCCGCGAGCTGGACCTGATGGCCGCCGGCCGGCGGCGGCAGCGGAACGGCCGGGCGGGCGGCGGCTGCGACGCCGGGCCCGCGCGGATCACGGCCGCCCTGCCCGCCGCGCTCTCCGAGGGCCGCGCCGAGCCCCTCGCCCGGCTCATCGGCGCCCTGCGCGGCTACCACGACGCCGCCGTCGAGCCGTACTGGCCGCACATCCGCGCCTCCATCGAGGCCGACCGGGCCGTGCGCGGCCGGGCCCTCCTGGACGGCGGGGCCGAAGAGCTGCTGGCCACCCTGCCGCCGATGATCCGGTGGCGGGCGCCCGTGCTGGAGGCGGACTACCCGGTCGACCGCGACCTGTATCTCGACGGGCGCGGGCTGCTGCTCCAGCCCTCGTTCTTCTGCCGGGGCACCCCCGTCGTCTACCGGGACCCCGCGCTCCCGCCCGTGCTCGTCTACCCGGTCACCCACACCGGCGCTCCGGCCTTCGCGGAGCCCGGCCCCTGGCTCGGCCGGCTCGTCGGCCACACCCGCTCCGCCGTCCTGCAGGCCATAGGCACCGGCTGCACCACGAGCGAACTGGCCCGCCGCGCCGGGGTGTCGCTCGCCTCCGCGAGCCAGCACGCCTCCGTCCTGCGCGAGGCGGGCCTCGTCCTCACCCTGCGCCACGGCAGCTCGGTGCTCCACACGCTGACCCCGCTGGGCGGCTCGCTGCTGCGGGGCGGGGCACCGATGGCGCTGTCCTGAGCGGGCCGTGAGCGTGTGCCCCGGGCGTGGGCCGTGGGCGTGATCCGTGGGCGTGTTGCCTTGGGCCTTGCGGCGGGGCTGCCCGGAGCGCTTCGAAACTTCTTCCCCGTACGGCGATGAGTTCCGGGCTGCCCCGCCGTCTACCCCTTCGACAGCGCCGCACGGACCACGGCAGCGCACGACGGAACGCAGGAAGAGGCAACGACCATGGCTCAGATGATCTTCGTGAACCTGCCGGTGAAGGATCTGGAGACCGCGAAGGGCTTCTTCGGGAAGCTCGGCTACGGCATCAACCCGCAGTTCAGCGATGACAAGGCCGCGTGTGTGGTCATCAGCGACACGATCTTCGTCATGCTGCTCACGGAGCCGCGCTTCAAGGACTTCACCAAGAAGGACATCGCGGACGCGTCGAGGACGACCGAGGTCATCCTCGCCCTCAGCGCCGAGAGCCGCGAGAAGGTCGACGAACTGGCCGACGCGGCCCTGGCGTCGGGCGGCTCCCCGGCGGGCGAGACGCAGGACATGGGCTTCATGTACGGCCGCTCGTTCCAGGACCCCGACGGCCACATCTGGGAGGTCGTCTGGATGGACGAGTCCGCCGTCCAGGGCGAGGGCTGACCACGCCGGTCCGTGAGGGCGTGCGCCGGGGTCACAGGGGAGTCCCGGCGCACGCGCGGGCGGCGCGGTCGCCCGTACGCGGACGCGTCAGCCGCGGAACGGACCCGTCACCTCGTACGTGATCCCGCCGGACGAACTGCCGCTGGTGCCGCGCTGCGAGGAGAAGTAGAGCCGCCTGCCGTCCGGCGAGAAGGCCGGGCCGGTGATCTCCGAGGAGGACTGCCCGGTGATCCGCAGGAACGGGGCCACCGTGTCGGCGGGCGTGATCAGGCAGATCTCCATGTTGCCGCCGTCCTCCGCCACGTACAGGTCGCCGGAGCCGGACCGGGTGACGTTGTCGACCCCGGTCAGCGGCGCCGCGCCGCCCGTCACCAGCGAGTCGTCGTACGTCAGCGAGATCGACGAGGTGGTCGCGTCGTACGCCCACACCCGGTTGTCGCCCTTGGTGGTGAACCAGCAGGTGCCCGCCGCGTAGAAGCACCCCTCGCCGCCGTTGAAGACCTTCGCGCCGGAGACCTGGTGGCGGGTCTGGGTCGAGGAGGCGGCCGGGTCCGGGACGTCGGCCCAGGTCACGGCGCCGGAGGTGCCCGTACCGCCGACCAGGACCTGGAGCGTGCCGCTCGACAGGTTGCCCCAGGTGGCGGGCCGGAAGCGGTAGAAGCGGCCGTCGCTCTCGTCCTCGGTGAGGTAGACGTACCCGTGGTCGGGGTCCGCCGCGGCCGCCTCGTGCTTGAACCGGCCGAGCGCGGGCCGCCGTACGGCCGCGTTCACTCCCCAGGGGTCGGTCTCGTAGACGTACCCGCGTGTGACCTCCTCGCAGGAGAGCCAGGTGTTCCACGGGGTGGAGCCGCCCGCGCAGTTGTTGTTCGTCCCCGACAGGATCCGGTACGCGTTCGTCACCGTGCCCGAGGAGTTGAACCGCACCGCGCTCGCCCCGCCGCCACTGCCGGAGGAGACCTCGGCGTTGGAGACGTAGATCCACCCCGAGCCGTCGGCGTAGGTCGCCCCGCCGTCGGGGGCGCTGTGCCACCGGTAGGAGGTGCCCGCCACGGTCTGTCCCGACCGGGCGATGATCCGGCTGGTGAAGCCGCTCGGCAGCTGGATGCCGTTGCCGTTGGCCGCCTGCAGCGCGCCGTACGGGCCGGGGGCCGGCTGGGCGGGGGCGGCGGAGGCGGCGCCGCGCCACAGGGTGCCGCCGAAGGCCGCCGCCGAGCTGCCGACCACCGCCGTGCGCAAGAAGGTCCGACGTTCCACGATCACTCCACGGATGAGTGAGGGCCCGCCGCCCCGGACGGGACCGGCGGGTCGCGCGTCAGGACTGTAGGGGCGCGTAGTTGACGTGCCCTCAACAAGCGGTGAACTGTGGGAGGCCGGGGCCGGGCGGCCACCGTCCGCTCCGCGCGGTCGACGCTCTCTCCGGGCCCCGGCGTACGGGTCGAAGCCGTGCGCCTCCATGAACCCCGGCTCGACGGGGGAGAACGTCCTGCGGGCCCTTCCTCACGGGCTCTTCCTCGCGGCTCTTCCTCACGGGTGCTTCTCCACGGAGAGGGCCCGGAGGCCCGGTGTGACCCGGCGGCATCGCACCGGCTTCCCGGACGGACCCGTGCGCCCGGCACCGCAGGCCAGCCCCTGTGAGTCCCCGCTCCTGGCGCCCCCTTAGTGTCGAGGACATGCCCGACATCACCCTCACCACCCTGGTCCTCCTCTGCCTCGCCGCGGCCGCCGCGGGCTGGATCGACGCGGTGGTGGGCGGGGGCGGGCTGCTGCTCCTGCCCGCCCTGCTGCTCGGCCTGCCGAACGTCCCCGCCGCCCACGTCCTCGGCACCAACAAGGCCGTCGCGATCGTCGGCACCTCGGGCGCCGCGATCACCTATGTGCGCCGGGCCCCGGTACGGGTCGGGCTGGCGGTACGGGTGGGGCTGATGGCGCTGGCCGGTTCGATGGGCGGGGCGTTCTTCGCGGCCGGGATCAGCAGCGAGGTGCTGCGCCCGGTGATCATGGTGGCACTGCTCGGGGTGGCGGCGTTCGTGCTGCTGCGCCCGTCGTTCGGCACGGCGGCGCAGGAGGGCGCGGACGCCCGGCCGGTGACCCGGGCCCGGATCGTCACGGCGGTCGTGCTGGTCGGCGGCGGGATCGGCTTCTACGACGGCCTCTTCGGCCCGGGGACCGGCACCTTCCTCGTGCTGGCCCTCACCGCCGTACTCCACCTGGACCTGGTGACGGCGTCCGCCACCGCCAAGATCGTCAACGTGTGCACGAACGCGGGGGCGCTGGCCATGTTCGCCTACCAGGGCTCGGTCCTGTGGCAGCTGGCAGCCGTGATGGCCCTCTTCAACCTGGCGGGTGGGATGGCGGGGGCCCGGATGGCGCTCAACCGGGGGAGCGGCTTCGTCCGGGCGGTGCTGCTGACGGTGGTGTTCGCGCTGGTGGCGAAGTTGGGCTACGACCAGTGGACCGCGTAGCGGACCGGGGGGAGGCTCACCGCACATCGGTGAGATGGGCGTAGGCCACCACGTTGCCCTGGTAGCCGGTCTCCTTGGAGAAGCCGCCGCCGCAGGTGATCAGCCGCAGCGAGGCGTGCGGGGAGTCGCCGTAGACGCGCTGGTCGGGGAAGTCCTTGTTGTCGTACACCTCGATGGCGTCGATCGAGAAGACGGCGGTGCGCCCGTCCTCGCGGACGACCTCGACGCGGGTGCCCTTGGTGAGGGCGCCGAGGGCGTAGAAGACGGAGGGCCCCTCGGCGTTGTCGACATGCCCGGCGACGACGGCGGTGCCCTTGGCTCCGGGCGGGACCCCGTCGGCGTACCACCCCGCGAGGTTGCGGTCCTCGTCCGGCGGTACGTCCAGGCTGCCGTCTGCCCCGAGCCCCAGCCGCATCATCGGCGCGTCCACGTCGATGCTCGGGATGCGGATGCGGACGGGGTCGGAGGGCCGCAGCGGTTCGGCCACCGGAGAGCCCGGCTGGAGCTCGGGCCCGGCGGCGAAGGCCTGGGCGCTGGAGGGCTGCGGCGGGATCAGCTGCTCGCCGGAGCCGTTCTGGACCAGCCAGATACCGCACAGCACGGCGATGCCGACGAGCCAGCCTCGGGCTTTCTGCGCGCTCTGGGACACGGGGAGTCCTGGGGGTGAGCCGTGGGGTTTCGCGGACTGGGGGTGAGCCGTGGGTTTCGCGGACGAGGCTGCCCGGGCCGGACGCGCGGGGGAGCGGGTCGGGCCCGGGAGCAGGGGGCGTGCCGGGCCGCGTCGGCCCGGCACGCCCGCCTCAGCGGCCGTTCTCGGTGCCGGGCTCGGTGCGGCGGCGCAGCAGCCAGAGCCCGCCGACGGCCGCCAGGCCGATCACGCCCACGCCGAGGGCGACCTGGGTGGAGTTGGGCTCGACGCTGCCGCCGACGCCGGTCCGCACATGGCCGGACGGGCGCTGGTGGTCGGGCTTCTCGTGCTTGCCGCCGCCGATCACCTTGAGGTCCCCGACCGCGTCCTTGCCGTTGTCGCAGGTGACGACGATCTCGTAGACCCCGGGCCGGGTGTCGTGCGGCACCCGGAACTGGCCGACGAGGACCTCCTTGTGCGTACCGTGGCGGAGTTCGAAGTCCCCGGCGTCCAGGGAGTTGGCGTCACCGATGCCCGATCCCTTGGGGCCGCAGGCGGTGGTGTTCACGGTGACGGTGGCGCCGGGGGGCGCGGTCGCCGGGGTGATCTCCAGCCGGCCGAAGTTGTCCGCGTACGCGGACGGGGCGGCGGCGAGACCGAGCGCTATGACGGTGGCCGCGGCGGTGGCGGTACCGGTCACGAGGCGGGCAGGACTGCGCATGGGTTCCTCCGGGCAGACGGCGCGAGCGGTGGTGTCCTGCCCCTGACCTAACGGCGGGTCGCCACCGCATGCCTTCTGACACCGGATCAGCTTTCACCCGTACGGCCCGGCGCGGCACTCTTGCTGTCGAGGATCACCGCAGGTCAGGGTGGTGCGACTGGTCCGTTCGGTCCGTGCTGCCGGTCCGGGTGCCGAACGAGTGAGCCCCGGATTCCTCATGTGACCCAGGTCACATACATGTCTTCCCGGGGCGGGGGCACACGGTAGACATCCCCCCACGGGACGGATTCCCTCCGCCCCCCACGGCACCCGCCCCCACCCGGCCCAACCCCCCCTGGGCCCGGTGGGGGCGGTGTCACTTCCACGGGCTCGCCGCCCGGCCCGTCACTCCGTCCCCGCAAGGTCTGTCACGGGCTCGTCGCCGGGATCAGGTGCCCGCGCCCGCGCTCCAGGAGATCGCCGGCGGCCGCACCCGGCCGCACAGCGGCTGCCCCTTCCCGTCGGTCAGCCCGAGCCGCCCGGTGAGCCGCCCGGAGCGCACCGCGGCCTCCAGGACCTCCGCCCCGATGTCGTCGAACATCAGCTTGGCGCGCCGGAACATGCTGAACACCCCGGCCCCGTCCACCGTGCCCCACGACAGATAGACGAACCGCCCGCCCAGCCGGTTCTGGATGTACGGCCCCGAGACCACGACCCCGTCCGCCGTCTGCTCGGCCGTGCACTCCAGCGTCCACGAAGCGCCCGGAGCGTCCCCGGGGCAGAGCCCGAGCAACTCCCCGGGCCGGTCCTTGCGCTGTACGCCGACGTGGATGTTCTCGCACCCGGGAAAGTCGGAGTCCGGCCCACAGGCGCGACCGGGAAGCGCCGATGCCTCGATATGGATCTGCATGGACCCATGGTCCGTCACGGCGGGCCGCGGACGGTCACGGCACTTCTGGACCGGTCGGCCGGGCGGGGCGAATCCCCGCGGGGGGGAAATCGGCGTCCGTACGGCGGCTGACCCGTGCGGGGACGACAATCGGTGCACGGGCAGGAGTCCGCCGTATCCGAGGAGACCGAACGATGACAGCGCCGCCGCCGGCATGGCTGACCGTACTGACCACGACCGACAGCGAGGAGAAGGCCCACGAGCTGGCGCAGGGGGCGGTGGAGGCCCGGCTGGCGGCCTGTGCGCAGATCTCCGCGCCCGTCACCTCGGTCTACCGCTGGCAGAACGCCATCGAGTCCTCCGAGGAGTGGCAGGTGCTGTTCAAAACGGCGGGGGAGCGGTACGAGGAGCTGGAGGCGTATCTCCTGGCGGCCCACGACTACGAGAACCCCGAGGTCATCGCCGTCCCCGTCCTCCGTGGCAGCGCCCGCTACCTCGGCTGGGTGACGGCGGAGACGGCCCCCGCAGCCGCTCTGTGACGGCGGCCATGAGCACCCCGCACCCGGGCTCCCCGCCCACCGGCGAACTGCCGTTCTTCGTCTACGGGACGCTGCTCCCCGGCGAACCCAACCACGAGCTGTTCCTCCGGGGCCGTACGACGGGGGAGCGGCCCGCCGTCCTGCCCCGGGCCCTGCTGTACGACGGGCCCGGCTACCCGTACGCCATCGAGGGCCACGGCCGGGTCCACGGCACCCTGCTCACCGCCGTGCCCGGTGTGTACGGCGAACTGCTCGGGCTCCTGGACCACCTGGAGGAGTACCTCGGCCCCGGCCACCCGCGCAATCTGTACGAGCGGGTCGTCCGGGAGGTCGAACTGCCGGGGGAGAGCGGCGAAGGGGCGGACGGCCCGGGGCGGGACCGCGCGGTGGAAGGCCACCCGGGGCACGGCAGGGCGGAGGAGGGCGAGGGGAGCGCCGTCGGTGCGGGGCCGGTGCGGGCCTGGGTCTATCTCGCCGCTGCCGCCGTCACCCGCTCCCTCCGGACCGGCGGCAGCCTCATCGACGGCGGCCGATGGGTCACCGGGAGGCCTCCGGGCGGACCGCGCACACCGTGAACCCCGGCATCCGCGACACCGGGCCGAGCACCGGGCCGATCACCGGGTCGGTCGGCGCGCCGCCCATGCCGGCCTGAGGCGCTGGGCCGGAGCCTGGGAGCCGGGCCGGAGCGTGTGGGGCCTGAGGGGGGGGCGGCCGGAGCGGCTGGCCCTGCTCAGGGCGTTCCGCGGCCAATGGGCCTCGCCCGAGCGTCTGCCTGAGCCAACGGCCCCCGCTCAGCGCCTGCCTGAGCCAATGGGCCTCGCCCGAGCGTCTGCCTGAGCCGACGGCCCCGTTCAGCGCCTGCCAGGGCCAATGGGCCTCGCCCGAGCGTCTGCCTGAGCCGACGGGCCCCGTTCAGTGCCTGCCGGGGCCAACGGCCCCCGCCCGAGCGCCTGCTTGAGCCAACGGCCCCCGCTCAGCGCGAGCCAACCGCCCCCGTTCAGCGCCCCGCCGACGCCAGTGCCTCGGCCACGCCCCCCTCCTGCGGGCCCAGGAAGTGCGGGTCGGGGCGGAACAGGGCCTCCAGGGCCGCCTTCCCCGACGCGGCCAGCTCGCGGGCGCCGCCGTAGTACCACGTCGCGTCGCGGGGCTCGTCGACCCCGACCCCGTACGCGTCGATCCCCGCGGAGCGGCAGAGAGTGGTCGCCCGGTGGATGTGGAAGCCCTGGCTCACCAGCACCGCCCGGTCGACCCCGAATATCTTCTTGGCGCGCGCGCACGAGTCCCAGGAGTCGAACCCCGCGTAGTCGCTGACGATCCGGTCGTCCGGCACCCCGCGCTCGGTCAGATACGTCCGCATCGCGTCCGGCTCGTCGTACTCCACGCGGCTGTTGTCGCCGGTGACCAGGACGACCTTCGCCTTCCCCGTGCGGTACAGCTCGGCCGCCGCGTCCAGGCGGTGGGCCAGATACGGGGTCGGCCGGCCTTTCCACAGCCCGGCGCCGAACACCATGACGACCTCACCGGCCGGGGCGTCCGCCGTGGTCCCCACCCGGTCACCCGCCCCCAGCCGCATCCAGGTCGCGGGCAGCAGGGCCAGCACGCACAGGGCCATCACGCCCTGCACGGCGAGCCGTCGGCCCCGCCGGGAGCGCGGCAGCCGCAGCGGTGGGAGCCGCAGCCGCGCCCGTCGCGGCCGTGGCCCCTCTCTCCCGTCCCCGGCCGCCCGCACCCGTCGCAGCTTCCGTACCGCTCCTGCCGCTCCTGACGCTTGTGCCGCTCGTGCTTCTTGTCCCTCTCGCACCCGTCGCATGCGAGCCCCCCTCGTCGTCCGTACCGTCTCCGTACCGTCCTGCGGTCTCACCTCACCTGACGAGCGAAACGCCCGAAAGGTTCGTCGATCGGCAGATAGGGGTGCAGGCCCCACCCCCTACACCGGCAGGCCCCACCCCCCCCACACACAGACCCCCGCCCCGCACACCGGCCGCCCCCCCATGAGCCGGAGGTAAGCCACCGTCACCCTCACGCAACGGCCCGGCAACCTCCGCCCGGCACCATCGGTCCATGACGGAGCCGCCCACGCAGCACTCCCGCCGGCCGCCGGACCCGCGCCCGCCCTCGTCCTCGCCCCCGCCCCCGTTCCCCGGAGGCGAAAGCGGAGGCGGCCCCAGCCACGAGAGCCCCGGCCACGACAGCCCCCGCCCCGGCCCCGGCACCCCCGGCCCCAGCCACGACAGCCCCGGCCCCGGCGGCCCCGGCAGCCGCGTCCCCGCCAGCCCGAGCCCCGGCAGCGACGACAGCCCCGGCCACAAATCGGCGCCCGGCCACACCACCGTGCCCCTCGACAGCACCGCGCAGCTCCTCACCCGCGTCACCGCCCAGCTCGCCACCCAACTCAGCCTCGTCTCCCGGAACGGAACCCGCCGACCCATGGACCGCACCCGACCCATGGACCGCACCCGGCCCCCCGCCGCAGCAGGCGCCCAGCCCCCCGCCGCAGCAGGCGCCCCGCCCTCCGCGTACGCCCCGCCCTCCGCGTACGCCCCGGGCGGCGACCCGCCCACCCTCCTCCTCGTCGCCCACGGCAGCCGCGACCCGCGAGCCCTGCGGACCGTCCTCGCGCTCCTGGACCGGGTCCGCGACCTGCGCCCCGGGCTGGACGTCCGGCTCGGCCACTTCGAGCTGAACCGGCCACTGCTCCCCGCCGCCCTGGACGGCCTGCGCGGGGCCGACGCCGTCCTCGTACCGCTGCTCCTGGGCCGCGGCCACCACGTCAAGCGCGACCTGCCCGCCGCCGCGGCCGCCGCCCCCTTCGTGCGGACCCGGATCGCCGCCCCCCTCGGGCCGCACCCCCTCCTGGTGGAGGCGCTGTACGGGCGGCTCGTGGAGGCGGGCTGGGACGCCGCCGAGCAGGGCGACCGCCACACCGCCGTGGTCCTCGCGGCGGCCGGGTCCCGCGACCCCGACTCGGCCCAGGACACCCGGCGTACGGCCCGGATGCTCCAAGAACGGCTCGGCGGGGTGCCCGTCGTCCCCGCCTACGCCTCCGCCACCACCCCCACCGTCCCCGCCGCCCTGCGCCGGCTGGCCGCCCGGGGCCGGCACCGTACCTTCGTCGCCTCGTACTTCACCGCGCCCGGCCGCCTCGCGAGCGCCGCCGCCGGGGCCGCGCCCCGCGCGGCCGCCGCCCTTCCGCTCGGCGCCCACCCCGCCCTGGCCCGCCTCCTCCTCCACCGCTACGACCAGGCCGTGTCGGCCACCGCCCCCGCCGCGGCAGTGAGGTTGCTCGCTTCCGCCTGACTCCCCGGCCCGCTCACGGCGCGTTGTCGGTCCCGGTCGCTACTGTCGGAACCATGGACGGGACACAGGGCGTACGCGGGGCGGAACAGACAGACGGCACGGAAGGTGCCCGGAGCGCACAGAGCGGGACCGGACCGGTGCCGTACGGGCCTGCCGACACCGAGCGCTTCGACACCGAGCCGGACAAGCGCCCCGGCCGCACCGCCTTCCAGCGCGACCGGGCCCGGGTGCTGCACTCCGCCGCGCTGCGCAGGCTCGCCGGGAAGACCCAGGTGGTCACCCCCGGCACCCGCTCCCACGCCTGGGACGCCAGCCCCCGCACCCGCCTCACCCACTCCCTGGAGTGCGCCCAGGTCGGCCGGGAGCTGGGCGCGGTCCTCGGCTGCGACCCGGATCTGGTGGAGACGGCCTGCCTCTCCCACGACATGGGCCACCCGCCCTTCGGCCACAACGGCGAGCAGGCGCTCAACGACTTCGCCTCGGACTGCGGCGGTTTCGAGGGCAACGCCCAGTCGCTGCGGCTGCTGACCCGCCTGGAGCCCAAGCGCTTCGTCCACGACCCGCGCACCGGCGAACTGGTCAGCGTCGGCCTCAATCTGACCCGGGCCGCCCTGGACGCCGCCACCAAGTACCCCTGGCCGCGCGGCGCGCACCCCACCGACCCGCACTCGGTGAAGTTCGGGGTGTACGCGGACGACCTGCCGGTCTTCGAGTGGGCCCGCAAGGGGGCGCCCGAGGGCCGCACCTGCTTCGAGGCCCAGGTGATGGACTGGTCCGACGACGTGGCGTACTCGGTGCACGACTTCGAGGACGGGCTGCACGCCGGGCACATCGACCCCAACTGCCTCTACGCCGAGCCGGAGCGCGATGCGATCTTCGCGGTCGCCATCGGCCGGTACGTCCCCGCCGACACCAACCCCCAGGAGCTGGCCGACGCGCTGGACCGGCTGATCGAGCAGGAGTGGTGGCCGCACGGCTACGACGGCTCCGCCGTGGCGCAGGCCCGGCTGAAGGACGCCACCAGCCAGCTCATCGGCCGGTTCTGCACGGAGGCCGAGACCGCCACCCGCGCCGTCCACGGCCCCGGCCGCCTCACCCGGTACGGGGCGGAGCTGGTCGTTCCGCGCACGGTCCGCAACGAGTGCGCGGTCCTCAAGGCGGTCGCCGACCGCTATGTGATGCAGCGCGCCGAGCAGGAGACCCTCCGCGCCGACCAGCGCATCGTCATCGCCGAGCTGGCCGCCGCCCTCACCGCCCGCGCGCCCGAGGGCCTGGAACCGCACTTCCGCGCGCTGTTCGACCAGGCGACCGACGACCACGCCCGCAAGCGTGTCCTGGTCGACCAGATCGCGGCTCTCACCGACGCCTCCGCACGATCCCTGCACGCCGCACTCACCGAGCGCCGGGGCTGAGGGGCAGACTGGAAAGTGACCACTGGGGGTGACCTGTTCGGGGCACACCCTCTTTCGTCATCACGCTGCGTGCGGGACGCTCGCAGCCGGGGGCGCCGCGCAGCACAGTACTGAGGAGGCATCAAGTGGTCGACGCACATCGGACATTCGTCATCGTCGGAGCGGGACTCGCAGGGGCGAAGGCGGCCGAGACACTCCGCGCGGAAGGGTTCACCGGCCGGGTGATCCTCATCGGGGACGAGCGCGACCACCCCTATGAGCGGCCACCGCTCTCCAAGGGCTACCTCGGCGGCAAGGAGGAGCGCGACAGCGTCTTCGTGCACGAGCGCCCCTGGTACGCGGGTGCCGACATCGAACTCCACCTCGGCCAGCCCGTCACCGCCCTTGACCGGTACGCGAAGACCGTGCAGCTCGGTGACGGCACCGTCGTCCACTACGACAAGCTGCTGCTGGCCACCGGCTCCGAGCCCCGCCGCCTCGACATCCCCGGCACCGACCTCGCGGGCGTCCACCACCTGCGCCGCCTCGCCCACGCCGACCGGCTGCGCAACGTGCTCGCCGCCCTCGGCCGGGACAACGGCCACCTGGTGATCGCCGGAGGCGGCTGGATCGGCCTGGAGGTCGCCGCCGCCGCCCGGGGTTACGGGGCGGAGGTCACCGTCGTCGAGCCGTCGGCCACCCCGCTCCACCAGGTCGTCGGCCCCGAGCTGGGCCAGATCTTCACCGAACTGCACAGCTCGCACGGCGTCCGCTTCCACTTCGGCGCCCGCCTCACCGAGATCATCGGCCAGGACGGCATGGTGCTGGCCGCCCGCACCGACGACGGCGAGGAGCACCCCGCCCACGACGTGCTCGCCGCGATCGGCGCCGCCCCGCGCTCCGCCCTCGCGGAGGCCGCCGGGCTGGAGATGGCCGAGCGGGCACAGGGCGGCGGCATCGCCGTGGACGCCTCGCTGCGCACCTCGGACCCGCACATCTACGCCGCCGGGGACGTCGCCGCCGTCGCCCACCCGCTGCTCGGCGTCCGGCTGCGCGTCGAGCACTGGGCCAACGCCCTCAACAGCGGACCGGCCGCCGCCCGCGCCATGCTCGGCCAGGAGGTGACGTACGACCGGGTGCCGTACTTCTTCTCCGACCAGTACGACCTGGGCCTGGAGTACTCCGGCTGGGCGCCGCCCGGCAGTTACGACGAGGTGATCATCCGGGGGGACGCGGGGAAGCGCGAGTTCATCGCGTTCTGGCTGAAGGACCGCCGTGTCCTGGCCGGGATGAACGTCAACGTGTGGGACGTGACGGAGACGATCCAGGAGCTGATCCGGGCCGGTCAGCAGCACGATCCGGAAGCGCTGGCCGATCCGTCGGTGGAGCTGTCGTCCCTGCTCTGACCACCTGCGCGGGGACCGGGGCCGGGCTCTTCGGGCCTCGGAGGAGCACGAGAAGGAAGAGCGCGGCCATCACGGCGACCCCCGCCCACATGGCCTGCTGCCAGCCGTCGACGAAGGACCGCTGGGCGGCGTCCAGGAGTGCCTGGCGGTGCGGTCCCGCGTCGCCCGCCGCCTCGACCGCGTGGGCGACCCCCTCGCGCGCGGTGTCCGCCGCGCCTTCCGGGATGCCGTCCAGCCGGCCGTCCACGGCACCGCGGTAGCCGGCCGACAGCAGCGCACCGAGCAGGGCGACCCCCAGCGCGGTGCCGAACTCGCGGGTCACGTCGTTCAGCGCGGACGCCACACCCTGGCGCTCCCGCGGCAGAGCGGCGGTGATGGCCTCGGTGGAGGGGGTCATCGCCAGCCCCATGCCGAGGCCCATGGCGAGCATGCCGGGAAGGACCGACAGGTAGCCGCCGCCCACGGAGACCAACAGGGCCATCAGCGCCAGTCCCGTGCCGCCCAGCGCGACCCCCGCCGCCATGGTCGTACGGGCCCCGACCCGTGCGGCCAGCCGCGGGGCGAGCCCGGACGCCAGCATCATCAGGACGGCCATCGGCATCAGCGCCAGGGTGGACAGCAGTCCGGACCAGCCCAGCACCGCTTGGAGGAACGGGAAGAGCACCACGGCGATCCCCGCCTGCACCCCGAAGACGACCAGCAGCGTGACCGAACCGCCGGCGAGCCGCCGCTCACGGAAGAGCCGTACGTCCAGCAGGGCACTCTCCCGGCGGTGCAGCTCCCGGGCCACGAAGGCGACGGTGGCGAGGGCGCCGACGGCGAGGGCGGAGAGGGTGACGGGGTGGCTCCACCCCTTCTCCGGGCCTTCCTGGAGAGCGAAGATGAGGCCGGTCACGGCGACGACCGAGGCCAGCGCGCCGACGGTGTCGAAGGAGTGCCCGGTCCGCTCCCGGGAGTCGGGCACCGAGCGCACCGTCATCGCGAGCGCCACCACGATCAGCACGACCGGCAGGACGAACAGCCACCGCCAGCTCGCCACGTCCACCAGCAGCGCGGAGAGGAACATCCCGATGATGCCGCCGCCCCCGGCGACGCCGGTCCAGACGCCGATCGCCCTGCCGCGCTCCTCCTCGGGGAAGGTGGAGGTGATCACGGCCAGCGTGATCGGCATGATCATCGCGGCCCCGATTCCGCTGAGGACCCGGGCGCCGAGCATGACCCCGGCCGTCGGCGCCAGCCCCGCCAGCACGCTCGCGGCGCCGAAGACGGTCAGCCCGGCCACCAGCATCGGTTTCCGGCCGATCCGGTCACCGACCGCGCCGAGCGGCAGCAGGAGCGCCGCCAGGGTCAGGGTGTAGATGTTGATGATCCACAGGACCGTGGACTGGGAGGCGCCGAACTCGACGGCCAGATCGGTCTGCGCCACGTTCAGCCCGGAGACCGACGCGATGACCGCCATCAGCGCGACCGAGACGGCGATCAGGATCATGCGGAGGCGGCGCGGACCGGGCGGGTCCGGTTCGACGGCCCCGGGAGTCCGGGGTCCGGGACCGGCTCCGGATGCCGGTCCCGGCGCGGGCGGATGCGTTCTCATGGGTGCCTCTCATGTCGTACGGGGCCCGGCCCTTCCGGACCCGCGCCACGACGCTAGGCGCGTTTTGCGGTCAAGGCATACAATGTTGCGCATGGAGCAAGATGATGGCGACCTGGACAGCCTCGTACGCAAACGCATCCGCGCCCTGCGGGTGGCCCAGGGCTGGTCCCTGGAGGAACTGGCCGGACGGGCGAACCTCAGCCAGTCCTCGCTCAGCCGCATCGAGAACGGGCAGCGCCGCCTCGCCCTGGACCAGCTCGTCACGCTCGCCCGGGCCCTGGACACCACCCTCGACCAGCTCGTGGAGACCGCCTCCGACGACGTCATCACCAGCCCGATGATCGACGGCGCCCACGGGCTGATGCGCTGGCCCGTCAAGGGCGACCCCGGTATGACCGTCGTACGGCAGCGGATGACCGAACCGCCCCCGGACAACCCGGCCCGGATGCGCGCCCACCCCGGCCGGGAGTGGCTCGTCGTCCTCTCCGGGACCGCGACCCTCATGCTGGGCCACCGCCGCTTCCGCGTGGAGACCAACCAGGCCGCAGAGTTCCCCACGATGCTGCCGCACGCCATCGGGGCCGAGGGCGGCCCGTGCGAGATCCTCGGGATCTTCGACCGCGACGCCCGCCGCGGCCATCTGCGCGAGGGCCGGGGAGCCGCGAAGGACTGCGCGCCGGACCTGCCGAACACGACATGACGCCCGGAGCGCGTACGGGCTCCGCTTGCGCGCCCCGCATCGGCGGCGGCCGACTCCTTGCCAGTACCGGGAGACGTCGTGCCGTACGGGCATGGCCGCCCTAGCGTGGGACCCATGACGCACGCACACACCACGCAGGCACCCGCCCACGGCCACGGCCACGCCCACACGTCGGACCACCACGTCGAGGGGGAGATCCTGGAGCTGGACGCCCAGGTGCTCGCCGAGCACACCGCCGCCCTCATCGACCGGCTCCCGCTCCAGGCGCCGCCCCGCCGGATCGTCGACCTCGGGTGCGGCACGGGCGCGGGCACCTTCGCCCTTCTCGGCCGCTTCCCCGAGGCCCACGTCACCGCCGTCGACACCTCTGCCGCCCACCTCCAGCGAGTACGCGAGAAGGCGTGCGCCCGGGGCGACGAGGGGCGCGTACGGACCGTGCAGGCCGATCTCGACGCCGCCGACTGGCCCGACCTCGGCACCCCCGACCTGGTGTGGGCGTCGGCCTCGATGCACCACATGGCCGACCCCGACCGGGCCCTGCGCACCGTCCACGGCCTGCTCGCCCGCGGCGGGCTCCTCGCCGTGGTGGAGCTGTCCGGCTTCCCCCGCTTCCTGCCCGCCGACGCCCCCGCGGAGCGGCCCGGCCTGGAGGAGCGGTGCCACGGGGCGAGCGTCCGCTTCCACGCCGAACACGTGCCGCACCGGGGCGCCGACTGGGGCCCGAAGCTGACCGGCGCCGGGTTCACGGTCGAGGACGAGCACGTGATCACGGTGGACATCGGCCAGGACACCGGCCGGACGGAAGGGCCCCGCGCCGGGACGATCGGGGCCTACGCCCTCAGCAGCCTCCGCCGGCTGCGCCGCAGCGTGGCCGACGCGCTCGCGCCCGAGGACCTGGCCGCGCTCGACCGGCTGCTCGACACCGGGGGCCCCGGCTCCCTGCTCCGCCGCGACGACCTCGCCGTACGGACCGAACGCACCGTCTGGGCCGCCCGCCGCCCGGCCTGATCCGCGGCGCGGGCGCGTCCGGGGGCGGGGCCCGGAACCCGGCGGGCGTCAGGCTGTCCGACCTCACCCGTAGACTTCATCCGTGGCCGGCAGGATCAACGATGACGACGTGAAGGCGGTACGGGACGCGGTCCCGATCGACTCCGTGGTGTCCGAGTACCTCCAGCTACGCAGCGCGGGCGGCGGAAACCTCAAGGGCCTCTGCCCCTTCCACGACGAGAAGTCCCCCTCCTTCCAGGTCAGCCCCGGCAAGGGCCTGTTCCACTGCTTCGGCTGCCAGGAGGGCGGCGACACCATCGCGTTCGTGATGAAGATCGACCACCTCTCCTTCTCGGAGACGGTCGAGCGCCTCGCCGCCAAGGCGGGCATCACCCTGCGGTACGAGGAGGGCGGCTACAACCCCTCCCACCAGCGCGGCGAGCGGATCCGGCTGATCGAGGCCCACCAGGCCGCGGCCGAGTTCTACGTCCGCGCGCTGGAGAGCCCCGAGGCCGAGATCGGCCGGAAGTTCCTCGCCGAGCGCGGCTTCGACCAGGAGGCCGCGGCCCACTTCCGCGTCGGCTACAGCCCGGCCGGGTGGGACCACCTCACCCGCTATCTGCGCGGCAAGGGCTTCAGCGACAAGGAGCTGATCACCTCCGGCCTCTCCCAGGACGGCCGCCGGGGCCCCATCGACCGCTTCCGCGGCCGGCTGATGTGGCCGATCAGCGACACCGCGGGCGATGTGGTCGGCTTCGGCGCCCGCAAGCTCCGCGACGACGACAACGGCCCGAAGTACCTGAACACCCCCGAGACCCCGATCTACAAGAAGTCCCAGGTGCTGTACGGCATCGACCTGGCCAAGAAGGACATCGCCAAGGCCAGTCGGGCCGTCGTCGTCGAGGGGTACACCGACGTCATGGCCTGCCATCTCGCCGGGGTCACCACCGCCATCGCCACCTGTGGCACCGCCTTCGGCAACGACCACATCAAGATCCTGCGCCGCCTCCTCATGGACAACGGCAGCGCCCGCGTGATCTTCACCTTCGACGGCGACGCCGCCGGCCAGAAGGCCGCCCTGCGCGCCTTCGAGGACGACCAGAAGTTCGCCGCCGAGACCTACATCGCCATCGCCCCGGACGGCATGGACCCCTGCGACCTGCGGCTGGTCAAGGGCGACGACGCCGTACGCGACCTGGTCGAGCCGCGCACCCCGCTCTTCGAGTTCGCCCTGCGCCAGATCGTCGGCCGGTACGACCTGGAGACCCCGGCGGGCCGGGCGGCCGCGCTCGACGAGGCCGCCGCCGTCGTCGCCAAGATCAAGACCAGCAGCGTGCAGCGGGAGGTGGCGGTCCAGCTCGCCGGGTTCGTCGGCATCCTGGACCAGGAGTTCGTGGTCCGCCGCGTCGCCCAACTGGCCCGCTGGGCCCGCGACAAGGGCGGCGAGGGCCGGGGCGGCGACGGACGCGGCGGCCGGGGCCCGGGCCCCCAGGACCGCCGTGGCGGCGACCCCCGGTCCGCCCAGGCCTACCCCCCCGCCGGCCGCACCGCCTCCTCCGGCCCCGCCCTCCACCTCCGCAGCCCCGCCCACCGCACCGAGCGCGAGCTGCTGAAGCTGGCCCTCCAGAAGCCCGCACTGGTCTGCCCGGCCTTCGACGCGTACGGCGCGGACGAGTTCACCGCCCCGCCCTACACCGCCGTGCGCCGCTGCATCGAGGAGGCGGGCGGCGCCGAGCGCGGGCTCGGGGACAGCCGCGAGTATCTGGTCGCCGTCATGGACGCGGCCCCCGACGACACCGTCCGCAGCCTCGTCACCGAGCTGGCGGTCGAGGTCTTCCACGGCAAGACGATCGACGAGAACTACGCGGGCGTCCAGCTCGTCCAGGTCCGGCTCCGCGCCGTCGACCGCCGCATCGACGACGTACAGAGCAGCCTCGCCCGCCTCGGCAGCAACGTGGCCCCCCACGAGCTGGCCGCCGCGCAGAACGAGGTCTGGGTCCTCCAGCAGTACGCCCAGTCCTTGCGGGCCCGGGGCGCCGACGCGCTCTGAGCGGCCGGGGCCTCCCCAGGCCCGCTCCGGACCCGGGAGCAGTAACCGCCCGGTGACCGAACGGAATCAGAAAGTCCCCGCACGCCCCTCGTGACAACCCTGTGCCGTGCCCCACACTGGGGCTGCCAGAGTCATCGGAGTGCGCGGGCCCGATCTGTCTCGACCCAGGGCCCCGGCGCGGACCTCCGTCCCGTCATCAGGCAGCGATCACCTGGAGGTCGCCCCCGTGCAGACCCGGACCGTGACGAGCACGACCGAGCACATGTCGGTGATTCCCACGCAGAACCGGGCCGTCCGCCACCCGGAGAACCCGCGGGAGAGCCTTCCGGACAGCTCCCGGGAGAACCCTCCGGAGAACCCGCAGGGGAGCCCCCGGGAGGACCACCCGGAGACCGCGGCCGACGGCCCGCCCGCACGGGCCACCGACGCGGTCACGAGCGCATCCGAGGCCGTCATGGAGGAAGCGGAGGACGCCCCCGAACCCCGCGAGGCGCGGAACCGGGCGGAGAACGGCGGCCCCACCTCCGACCTCTTCCGGCAGTATCTGCGCGAGATCGGCCGCATCCCGCTCCTCACCGCCGCCGAGGAGGTCGAGCTGGCCCGCCGCGTGGAGGCCGGGCTCTTCGCGGAGGAGCGACTCGCGGGCACCCCGGACCTGGACTCCCGGCTCGCGGGCGACCTGGACCGGCTCGTCGTCATGGGCCGCACCGCCAAGCGCCGGCTCATCGAGGCCAACCTCCGCCTGGTCGTCTCCGTCGCCAAGCGGTACGTGGGGCGCGGGCTGACCATGCTCGACCTGGTCCAGGAGGGGAACCTCGGGCTGATCCGGGCGGTGGAGAAGTTCGACTACGCCCGGGGCTACAAGTTCTCCACGTACGCGACCTGGTGGATCCGCCAGGCGATGTCCCGCGCCCTGGCCGACCAGGCCCGGACGATCCGCGTCCCCGTCCATGTCGTGGAACTGATCAACCGGGTGGTCCGCGTCCAGCGCAGACTGCTCCAGGAACGCGGGTACGAGCCCACCGCCGACGAGGTCGCCGCCCAGCTCGACCTGACCCCGGAGCGGGTCACCGAAGTCCTGCGCCTGGCCCAGGAGCCGGTCTCCCTGCACGCCCCCGTCGGGGAGGAGGACGACGTCTCCTTCGGCGACCTCATCGAGGACGGCGACGCCGCCTCACCCGTCGAGTCCGCCGCCTTCCTGCTGCTGCGCGAACACCTGGAGGCGGTCCTCTCCACCCTCGGGGAGCGCGAACGCAAGGTCGTCCAGCTCCGCTACGGCCTGGAGGACGGGCGGCCCCGCACCCTGGAGGAGATCGGCCGGATCTTCGGCGTGACGCGCGAACGCATCCGCCAGATCGAGTCCAAGACCCTCAGCAGGCTGCGGGACCACGCCTTCGCCGACCAGCTCCGCGGCTACCTGGACTGATCCCGGGCCGGCACCCCGCCCCGGCCTCAGTCCACCTCCGCCAGCGCCTCCGCGAACTGCGCCGCGTACAGCCGGGCGTACGCCCCGCCCGCCGCCAACAGCTCCGCGTGCGTGCCCTGTTCCACGATCGACCCGTTCTCCATCACCAGGATCACGTCCGCGTCCCGGATCGTGGAGAGCCGGTGCGCGATCACGAACGACGTACGCCCGTGGGCCAGGCGCGCCATCGCCTTCTGGATCAGCACCTCGGTCCGGGTGTCCACCGAGCTGGTCGCCTCGTCCAGCACCAGGATCACCGGGTCGGAGAGGAACGCCCGCGCGATGGTGATCAGCTGCTTCTCGCCCGCGCTGACCCCGGAGCCCTCGTCGTCGATCACCGAGTCGTACCCGTCGGGCAGCGTCCGGACGAACCGGTCCGCGTGCGCCGCCCGGGCCGCCTCCTCGATCTCCTCCCGGGTGACCGCGCGCGCGGCGCCGTACGCGATGTTCTCCGCGATGGAACCGCCGAACAGCCAGGTGTCCTGGAGCACCATGCCGATCCGCGACCGCAGATCGGCCCGGGACACCTGCGCCACGTCGACGCCGTCGAGCGTGATCCGCCCGTCGGTCACCTCGTAGAACCGCATCAGCAGATTGACCAGCGTGGTCTTGCCCGCCCCGGTCGGGCCGACGATCGCGACCGTCTGCCCCGGCTCCACGCTCAGCGACAGATTCTCGATGAGCGGCTTCTCCGGCTCGTAGCGGAAGGACACCTTCTCCAGCGAGACCCGCCCCGTCAGCTCCTTCGGCAGTTCGCCGCGCTCCGGGTCCGGGCCCTGCTCCTCCGCGTCCAGCAGCTCGAAGACCCGCTCGGCCGAAGCGACGCCCGACTGCACCAGGTTGGCCATCGAGGCGACCTGCGTCAGCGGCATCGAGAACTGCCGGGAGTACTGGATGAACGCCTGCACGTCACCGATCGACAGCGTGCCCGAGGCGACCCGCAGCCCGCCCACGACCGCCACCAGCACGTAGTTGATGTTCGAGATGAAGAACATCAGCGGCTGCATCAGCCCGCTGGCGAACTGTGCCTTGAACCCGGCCTCGTACAGCGCCTCGTTCTGCTCGGCGAAGTCCCGCGCGGACTCCTCCTGCCGCCCGAACACCTTCACCAGGGTGTGCCCGGTGTACATCTCCTCGATATGGGCGTTGAGCCGTCCCGTCACCTGCCACTGCTTCACGAACTGTGGCTGCGACCGCTTGCCGACCTGCGTCGCCACGACCACCGACAGCGGGATCGTCACCAGCGCGACCAGCGCCAGCAGCGGCGAGATCCAGACCATCATGATCAGTACGCCGACGATGGTCAGCAGCGAGTTGATGAGCTGCCCCATCGTCTGCTGGAGCGTCTGCGAGATGTTGTCGATGTCGTTGGTCGCCCGGCTCAGCACCTCACCGCGCTTGGCCCGGTCGAAGTACGACAGCGGCAGCCGCGCCAGCTTCGTCTGGAGGTCCTCCCGCAGCTGGAAGACGATCCGGTTGATCACCCGGATCGACAGCCGCGTGGCCACCAGCATCAGCGCCCCGGCGGCCAGGTAGATCACCAGCACGGCCAGCAGCACGCCGCCCACCGCACCGAAGTCGATGCCCCGCCCCGGGGTGAAGTCCACCCCCGAGAGCATGTCGGCCATCGAACCGCTGCCCTCCGCGCGCAGCCCCTCGATCGCCTCCGCCTTCGTGGTGGCGCCCGTCAGCTGCCGGCCGACCACCCCCGCGAAGATCAGGTCGGTCGCCTTCCCCAGGATCTTCGGCCCGGCCACCGACAGCCCCACGCTGGCCGTCACCGCCGCCAGCATCAGCCAGAGGGAGAGCTTCTCCCGGCCGAACCGCCGCAGCAGCCGCTTGCCCGACCCCTTGAAGTCCATCGACCGCTCGGTGGGCGCGCCCCCGGCCATCATCCGTCCGCCAGGACCGGCCATCACGCGGCCTCCGCTTCCGTCAGCTGGGAGAGCACGATCTCCCGGTACGTCTCATTGCCGCCCATCAGCTCGTGATGGGTACCGCTGCCCACGACCCGCCCCTCGTCCAGCACCAGGATCCGGTCGGCGTCACGGATGGTGGAGACCCGCTGCGCCACGATCACCACGGTCGCCGCGGCCGTCTCCCGGGCCAGCGCCGCCCGCAGCGCCGCGTCGGTCGCGTAGTCCAGCGCCGAGAACGAGTCGTCGAAGAGATAGATCTCCGGCCGCTGCACCAGCGTCCGCGCGATGGCGAGCCGCTGCCGCTGACCGCCCGACACATTGGTGCCGCCCTGGGCGATCGGCGCCTCCAGCCCGTGCTCCAGTCCCGCCACGAACTCCTTGGCCTGTGCCACCTCCAGCGCGTGCCACAGCTCCTCGTCGGTGGCGTCCGGATTCCCGTACCGCAGGTTCGTCGCCACCGTCCCCGAGAAGAGGTACGGCTTCTGCGGCACCAGGGACACCGTCTTCGCCAGCAGCACCGGATCCAGCGTCCGCACGTCCTCGCCGTCGACCAGCACCTCGCCGTCCGTCACGTCGAACAGCCGGGGTACGAGACCGAGCAGCGTGGACTTCCCGCTTCCGGTGGATCCGATGATCGCGGTGGTCTCCCCGGGGCGCGCCACCAGGTCGACGGCCCGCAGTACCGGCTCCTCGGCACCCGGGTAGCGGAACTCCGCACCGCGCACCTCCAGCTGCCCGTGCCGACGCAGCTCGGTGACGGGGGAGACGGGAGGCACGACACTGGAATCCGTGCCGAGCACCTCCTCGATGCGCTCGGCGCACACCTCGGCGCGCGGCACCATCATGAACATGAAGGTGGCCATCATCACCGCCATCACGATCTGCATCAGATACGCGAGGAACGCGGTCAGCGCACCGATCTGCATCCCGCCGCTGTCGATGCGGTGCGCGCCGAACCACACCACCGCGACGGACGACAGGTTGACCACCGTCATGACGGTCGGGAACATCAGCGCCATCAGCCGCCCGGTCGCCACCGACACATCGGTCAGCTCCGTGTTGGCCCCCCGGAACCGCTCCTCCTCGTAACCGTCGCGGACGAACGCCCGGATCACCCGGTTGCCGGTGATCTGCTCGCGCAGCACCCGGTTCACCGTGTCGAGCCGCTCCTGCATCGTCCGGAACAGCGGCCGCATCCTCTTCACGATGAGGCTCACCGAGATCCCGAGCACCGGCACCACCGCCAGCAGCACGGCCGAGAGCGGGACGTCCTGGCCGAGCGCCATGATGATGCCGCCGATACACATGATCGGCGCCGACACCATCAGCGTGAACGACATCAGCACCAGCATCTGGACCTGCTGGACGTCGTTGGTGGTCCGCGTGATCAGCGAGGGCGCCCCGAACCGCCCCAGCTCCCGGGCCGAGAACGACTGCACCCGGTCGAAGACCGCCGCCCGCACGTCCCGGCCCAGCGCCGAAGCGGTCCGGGCCCCGTAGAAGACGGCCCCCACGTTGCAGAGGACCTGGAGCACGCTGACGGCGATCATGAGGCCGCCGAACTCCAGGATGTAGCCGGCATCGCCCTTGACGACACCGTTGTCGATGATGTCCGCGTTCAGGCTGGGCAGATACAGGGTGGCGCAGGTCTGGAGCAGCTGGAGCAGGACCAGCAGCACGATGGGTTTCTTGTACGGGCCCAGATGGGCCCGCAGGAGTTTTATGAGCACGCGTGTCTCTCGGAGTCGGCCGTGTCTCTCTGAGTCGGCGGAGGGCAGAGGCCGACCAAGTTTCGCGTACGCCGTACTCCGACAGCGAGCCGTTTTCCCCAAACTCCGGTCAAGGCTGGAGCGGGCGCGGTGCTCCTACTGGCCCCCGCCGAAAGCCCCGGGGTGCAACTGGTCCCGGGTTGCCACGTACTGCTGACGCACCGCCCCGCCCACCGCCAGCTCGTCGCCCGGCTCCAGCACCTGGGCGGCGGCGCCCTGCCAGGACGGGGGAGTGCGCGGGTCGAGGGTGCCCTGCGAGACGCCGAGCGCCCAGGCCGCCTGCCGGGCCGCGCCGATCGCCGCGTACTGGGCGGGCTGCGGTACGACGACCTGCGTGCCGAAGAGCGCGGGCGCCAGGGCCTGTACGGCGGGCAGCTCGGCGGCGGCGCCGAGCAGGAAGACCCGGCGCACCTCCACGCCCCGCCCGCGCAGCACGTCCAGGGCGTCGGCCAGCGAGCAGAGCATCCCCTCGAAGGAGGCCCGCGCCAGATGCTCGGGCTTCATCGACTCGCGCCGCAGCCCGCAGAGGGTGCCGGCGGTGTGCGGGAGCTGCGGGGTGCGCTCGCCCTCCAGATACGGCAGCAGCACCAGCCCGGAGGCGCCGGGGGTGGACTTGAGCGCCAGGGCGGACAGCTCCTCCAGCCCGTCCACGCCGAGCATCTCGGCGGTGCCGCGCAGCGCCCGTACGGCATTGGAGACATGGACGACCGGCAGATGCATCCCGGTGGCGTCGGCGAAGGAGGTGATCATTCCACTGGAGTCGGCGAGCGCCTCGTGGTGGACGGCCATGACGGAACCGGAGGCCCCGAGCGAGACCACCGCGTCGCCCACCGCGACCCCGAGCCCGAAGGCCGCGGCCATCGTCTCACCGGTCCCGGCGGAGATCAGGAGCCCTTCCGGGGTCATCCCGGCGGACTCGGAGGGGCCGAGCACCTCGGGCAGGGCGGCCGGGTGGCCGAGGGCCAGCTCGACGAGGTCGGGCCGGTAGGACGCGGCCCCGGCCGACCAGTAGCCGGTTCCGGAGGCGGCGCCCCGGTCCGTGGTGCGCCGGGCGGGCCGGCCGAGCAGCTGCCACACGAGCCAGTCGTGCGGCTGGAGCACGGCGGCCACCCGCTGGGCGTGCTCCGGCTCGGTCCGGGCCAGCCACCGCAGCTTCGCCACCGGCTGCGAGGCCTGCGGTACGGCCCCGACGGCCTCGGCCCAGGCCTGCCGCCCGCCCAGCGAGTCGATCAGATCGGCCGCGGCCACCTGGGCCCGCCGGTCGTTGCCGAGCAGCGCGGGCCGCACGAGGTTGCCCTGCTGGTCCAGCGGGACGAGCCCGTGCTGCTGGGCGGAGACACCGATGGCCTGCACACCTTCGAGCAGCCCGCCGGAGGCCGCCTCACCGAGGGAGAGCAGCCAGGCCTGCGGATCGACCTCGGTGGCCTTGGCCTCGACCGGGTGGGCGGCATACCCCTCCCGGAGCACGGCACCTGAGTCCGTGTCGCAGACGACGATGTGAGTGAAGGCGGAAGAACTGTCCAGCCCCGCGACTATGCCCATACGGAGATTCTGCCGCACCGCGGGACGTTCCCGGAACTCACGCCCGCACCCCTCAGGTGTTGGTCGTGCCCCAGTCGTCCTCGACGCCGCCGTTCTGGCTGCTGCGCTCCTTCAGCGACCGCACGCGCTCGGCAACGGAGGCGGGCACCCTGTCCCCGACCTTGTCGCTGACCGAGTGGTACGCCTTTCCGGCGATGTCCCGGCCGCTGTGCGCCGCACTCTCGGCGGCGTTGCGCACGGCGGGGTTCTCCGCGAACCGCTGGGCCGACTTCTTCAGCTGCTCGTAACGCTCGCGCCCGGCTCGCGTGCCGAGCACGTAACCGAGGGCCACTCCGGCGATGAACGTGAGCCGGTACCGCATGGCTGCCACCCTTCCTACGCTTGGTGCGACGTGTGCAGGCCGCCTACCCGCGGGCACCCGAGATCACCCCGGGCGATACCGATTGGCGGAGCACCCCCCTGCTTGCGCTAATGTATGTGTCGCAGCGAACGCGCGCCGCCCGGCAGCCGCCAGGCAGGTACGATTCGAGGCAACGCAGCAATCCCCTGTAGCTCAATTGGCAGAGCAGCCGGCTGTTAACCGGCAGGTTACTGGTTCGAGTCCAGTCGGGGGAGCGCGATCCCCTGTAGCTCAATTGGCAGAGCATTCGGCTGTTAACCGGAGGGTTACTGGTTCGAGTCCAGTCGGGGGAGCGGTACGGAAGAGGACCCTTCGGGGTCCTCTTTCGCGTGCCCGGCCGCCACCCTCCCCAGGGCGCCCGAGGGCCCCGGAGTGACACGTTCGGGTCTTCTCGATCTTTCCTGCAACCGGGCAGCACGCAGCGCCGTCCTCAAGATCAGGCGAAGTCGGCCATCCGAAGCGAGAGATCGTATGACCGGCTATGCTGCGGCAGACGGTGCGCACACTTGTACGCGCCACGCCGAGAAGGGGCGGTAGCTCAGCCGGTTAGAGCAGCGGACTCATAATCCGTCGGCCGTGGGTTCGAGTCCCACCCGCCCCACCGGGTTTCCCCAGGCAGAATCGTTCTGACCTGGGGAAACGTGGTCTTCACGGCCGCCTTTCCGTGCGGTGTCCGCCGCGTGCCGTGTCTTGGTCCGGCGTAGCGTCACGCCACGGTGCCCGAGCAGGCAGCGGAGGGCCTCCCAGGCAGGCCAGGCCGATCTCGTTGAAGCGGTGGATGACGTCACGGACGGCGTCCTCGTCTGCCCGCACGAGATTCGCGATCACCGGGACGCTGTTCACCTGCGGAGGCCGGCACCGTCATCGCCCTGCGGAACCGCCGCCCCGCACCGTGCTGGTGCTGCCCCGCCGTACGATCCGCTGCGGCTTCCGCCCCTCCTGATCAGTCAGTCCGCGGACCCTGACCAGCCCTGCCGTCGCCCCTCCTCGCACCGAACGGACGTGTCGTCACATCCAACCGGTGCAGGGTCGGCCGGCACCACTACCCGGTGATCGTTTGCGGTCGGAGCGCTGACGGCCTCGGCAAGAGTCCGCAGCCGCTCCTCGGGGTTGACCGTGCATCCTCGCTCCGCGAGCAGGGGCCGCACCTCGCCGACGGCGCACTGGTCCTTCCTGAGTGCTCAGCCGAGCAGTCGCTGGGTCTTTCGCAACCAGCCAACTCCCCGAGACCGTCATGCCGCCCTCCTCGCGTCGCTGCCGCTATCCCTCCGACACCACCGTCGCCGAATGGGCGCTGATCGAACCGCTCCTGCCCGTCCCCGCCTGCCAGACCAAGACCGGCGGCCGGCCGGAGGAATGGCACCGCCGCGAGATCATCGACGCGATCCGCCACGTCGTCGACAACGGCGTCAAATGGCGTGCTCTGCCCTGCGACTACCCGCCCTGGCAGACCGTCTACTACCACTTCTGGCGCTGGAACCGGGCCGGAGTCATCGCCTTCCTCCGCGACCAGCTACGCCGCCAGATCCGCACGGGCCAGAGGCGATACCCCTGGCCCGTCACACTGATCGTCGACTCACAGTCCGTGAAGGGCGCCGAAACCGTCTCCAAGGCCACCCGCGGCTTCGACGCCGGAAAGAGAATCAACGGACGCAAGAGACACATCGCCGTCGATACCCTCGGCCTGCCCGTGATGATCACGGTGACTCCCGCCGACACCACCGACCGCGACGCCGCCCGAGAACTCCTGTGGCGCCTGCGGGTCATGGAACCCCGAATCACCCAGGTCTGGGCCGACTCCGCCTACGCCGGCCAGCTCGTGAACTGGACCTGCGACTTCCTCAACATGGCTCTCAAGACCGTGTCCCCCCCGCGGCGCGAAAGGCTTCGTCATCCTGCCCCGCCGCTGGAAGGTTGAACGCACCCTCGGCTGGATCATGAAATCCCGCCGCAACGTCCGCGACCACGAACGCCTGCCCCAACACTCCGAAGCTCATCTGACCTGGGCACTCATCACCCTCATGACCAGACGGCTCACCGGCAGTGGACCCCGCGCGGACTGGACCAGAGGGGCCTGATCTTGAGCACATAGGGGAGGCAGACGATCGCACGGCGTAGTGACGGAGGCTGTGAGGATGAGCCATCCGAGAGTCCGCGTCGCTGCCTATGTGATCCGCCAACAAGACGTTCCTGAGCTGCTGGTCTTCGACCATGTCGACTATCCCGAAGCTGGCACCCAGATCCCTGCGGGTGGTGTCCAACCCGGGGAGAGCCTGGAAGAAGCGGTTCTGCGAGAAACGCCAGAAGAAACCGGCCTGCAGACCGCTCGCATCATCAGGCAGCTTGCGGTCGAGGACAAGCCGCATCCACAGACCGGGCACCCACGGCGCACGAACTTCTTTCATCTCCAAGCCTCCGCGGACACCCCCGACGCATGGGTCCATCGCGTCCTCAGTGACGGCAGTGACGGCAGTGACGCCAGCATGATCTTCTCCTGTCGCTTCCTGCCGATCCCGCTACAACTCCCCTTGGCAGACGACCAGGACACGTGGCTGGACCGCATCAACAGGGACTGGAGAACACGCACTCAGCCGTTGAGCTGACCCCGCTCGCCAATAGTCGAGAAGGCGTCAACGGGCCAAGAACCCAAACACTCACTGAGACACCGAGCCTCACCCCGTAGCAGCCCCAGGTCGTGGTTGATCTCTTGCGCCTGGCGGTACATCAGGAGGGCCTGTTCTGCCTCGCCCAGCTGCTTGAGCGCCATTCCGCACCCCTGGAGGGCGTTTGCCTCCCCGGCGCGCCAGCCCACCCGGCGCGAGAGTTCCAGGCCCGCCTTGTTCTGTGCCAGCGACGCCTCGAGATCCGCCATGCGGAGGAGCACGAGACCTTGGGAGAGGTGCATGGCCGCCTGACCGGCCATGTCGGACTGGCGCTGGGCCGCAGCCATCGCGGTGGCGGAGATGCGCAGCCATTCCGTATAAGGACGATGGTGCTGGAGCAGATCCTGCAGGGCGTTGACGATGAGCGGCGCATAGCCCGGCGGACCGTGTTCCGCTGCGTAGGTGATGGCCAGAAGAATGTTCTTCCACTCCGCGTCGAACCAAGCCAGCCCCTCCTCCGGGCCGTCGAAAACACTTGGCCCGGCGCAGGGCACCTCGTCCGCGTCGTACGGCATGCTGGGAAGCTGGTACCCGCATACGTCCACGAGGTCGATAACCGCGAGGAAGTAGTGGGCCAGGAGACGGCGGACAGCGGCCTCCCTCTGTTCGGGTGGATCTTCTACGGCAGCGCGTTCCGCCGCGTACTCCTTCACCAGGTCGTGCCAGGAATAGCGCTGAACCCCCGACTCGCTCATCAGGTGCACGCGGGCTATGGCGGACAGGAGATCGTCGGCCGTGTCGGGGGCGGAATCGATCTGTGCGGCGGCCGCGCGCGCGGACACGCCCGCATGAGGGACCACGGCCAGCAGGCGAAACGCACGCTGTGCCGTGACGGGCAACGCCTCGTAGGACAAATCCAGTGCTGCTCGTACGGCGGCGTATTCGTCACCCTCCACCTTCAACTGAGCCAGACGCCCTTGCCGCGTCAGCCGCGCTATGTACTGACCGATGGTCCTGTGCTCCTGGTCCGCAATCCAGGCCGTAGCAATGGACAGGGCGAGCGGTAGGCGGTCGCACAATTCGACCAGCTCGGCGGCGGCTTCGGGTTCCCGCTGTGTCCTGTTCTCGCCCAGGCCTCGCCGGAGCAGGCCCAGGGCCTCCTCACCGTCGAAAACGTTCAGGGTAAGTCGCCGGGCCCCGTCCAACGCCACCAGGCCTTCCAAGCGGTCCCGGCTGGTGACGACCGACATGCAATGCGAGCCACCGGGCAGGAGTTCTCGCACCTGCCTTACATCCGCAACGTTGTCGAACACCAGCAAGGTGCGCCGACTGGACAGCAGTGAGCGGTAGAGGGCCACCTGAGCCCCCGGGTCGACCGGCACATCCCTGGCGGACCAGCCCAGGCCCTGGAGCAGGATGGGCAGGGCCTCGGTGACAGGCATCGGCTCCGACCGGTCGAAGCCCCTCATATTCAGGTACAACTGGCCGTCCGGAAAACGGGCGGCGACTCGGTCTGCCCAATGGAGGGCCAAGGACGTCTTGCCCACTCCGGCGCCCCCCACCAGGAGGACGGTCGGCTCTCTGTCCGCGTGCATCTCGTCGAGGCGCCGCAGCTCTTCTCGCCGACCGGTGAACCTGGGGGTACGCGGAGGAAGCTGACGCGGCCCCACAGGTCGTCGGGGTCCTATGGCGACAGGCACGGTGGACACGCCTCCCGTCGGAACCCCACCTCCCTCGATCATGCTGAGGCGCAGGCGCCGGAGCTCATCGGACGGCTCCACGCCCAACTCTGCTTGCAGCACGATCCGATAGTCCTCGTACACCTCGAGAGCCTCGGAGCGGCGGCCGGAGTGGCCGAGGGCTCGCATCAGCTGGCCCCGCGGCGGTTCACGCAGCGGCTGCTCAGCGGTGAAGGCCATCAGGTCCTCGATGGCCTCGGCCGCGCGCCCCGAAGACAGCTGGCACTCGGCACGGCTCACGATCGCCAGGGCCCGAGCCTCACCGAGCCTACGCGCCTCCACTCCGACCTCCGTCGCCTCGAGATCGACGAAGGGATCGCCCCGCCACAGAGCGAGGGCCCCGTCGTACTGATCAATCGCCTGCGAGAACCGCTTGCGCTGTGCGGACCGGCCGGCCTCATCGAGCAGACACGCGAATTTGACGACGTCCAGTTCGTCGTCCTGGAGAAGAATCGAGTAACCGGGGCTGCGGGTGACGATCAGCCGACGCCCTTCAATATGCAGGGCGCGGCGTAATTCCGTGACCAACGCCCGTACGCGGGCGGGGGCGGTGGAGGGGGCTCTTTCCCCCCAGAGCCGGTCTGCGCAACACGCCACCGAGACCACTTGATTAGGGTTGAGCAGCAGCGCTGCCAGCAGCCCGCGTTGTCTGCCGGTGAGCGCGACGGGCTGGCGTCCAATTTCGACCTCCAGGGGGCCCAGAACCCGGAAGCGAACCTCGTCCACGGTCATGCCCATGACTGTAGACGAGGCGTAGGGGGCACTCAGCTGCAGGGCTTTCAAGCCACTGTCGGCCCCTCTTTCCGATCGCGATCACGGAGGCTCCGGCTCGCCCCTGCGCCTCGGGCTTACGCGCGGTGGGTCGTACCCGCGTGTGCGCGTTGAGAATGGCGGTCGCGGAGTGGTCTTCTCCGCGCTCACGGTCGCCTGGGGCGGGACTGCCTCGCTGATGTGGGCACCCCGCGAGCACAGACATGCTCACCTCCGCTTTCGACGCCAGGGCCACCACCGCCACGATTTGTACTCCCCTGATCCAGATCCCGGCCCGCCCGCACTGCCCGCCGCGTCACTCTGTACCTGCCGAACAGCCGGCCCTGGCGGTCGGTCTGGACACACGCCTTCGACATCGCCCGTGTACCGGTCGGCTGACCCGAGCAGACCATGCCCGCCCGCAAGGGGCCGACGGGAACCGGACCATCCGGTGAATCACGGTTACGCGAATCGCCACTGTCTGACCGGCGGTGATGTCCCACCGTCACACCATCGAGCCATACAGGCCGAACAGAGATCACGTATCGCTCTGAGCTCGTGAAAGATCCCTGAAAGGTTGCCGCGGAATCCTGAAGAGGCGCAGAAGGAACGGCGCAGGGGGATGCCGAATCCGGCATACGTCTACGAAAGGAAAGAAGATGTCCAAGGCGATCACCAGTCTCGTCATGAAGGTGGCCGACAGGCTGCTTCCCAAGACCGAAGCCGCGGCCGGCTGCCCGGAGTACTGCGAGACCTGGTGGACGGGTACGGTCTGGCGGAAGTGCTGCTTCTACGCCAACTGCACTGCCAATTGTGTGAACATCGGCTGATCCCGGTTTCCTACCCTGCCAGGGGCTCTTCGGTGAAGATCCTGGCGTAGACGGCCGCGATACGAGACGTCCTACTGTCCGGCAGGACGGGGATTTCCCCGGCTGCAGAATAAGGGGCGGTCGGACTGCACCCTGGTAACCACCGCCTTTCCTGCGGTGGTTACCAGGGCCCGAATCATCCCGGTCAGATATGGGCGCTTGTCATCGGAACAGCTCTTGGCCAGTGCCAAGCGGCGCACGCACCGACATCGGTGCGATGAGTACAGGGGCAGGGGTCCAATTGAGTACCATGGTCATATTCTGTCAGATATTGATGGCGACGGTATATCTTTTGTCGGCCGTTCTGAAGCTGCGCGAGTTTTCCGCCTTCCGGGCCCACTTGATTTCCACCATGCCAGACGTACGTCCTTTTGCGAGCTTCTTGGCGGCCGGCGTCGTAGCGACTGAGATCGGAACGGCACTTGCCCTGATGGTAATCCGCCCGGCATGGATCGGGTTCTCCCTCTCCGTGCTCCTGCTGGTCGGTTTCACTCTGTATCTGGTGGCCATGCTCAGGACCCGAAGGAGCGCATCCTGCGGGTGTGTGGGGGACGGCGGGGGGCCAATCTCCGGCGTACACGTGACCCGCAACATCCTGTTGGTCATGGTTTCCGGAGCAGGTGCGCTCCTGGCCACTGGTATGGGGGACACGCCAGCTTTCGCGTTCTACTTCTCCCTCGGCCCCGCAGTAATAGCCGGCGCTCTCCTGCTCTATCTAGATGAAATAGTGTCGTTCTTCAAAATGGCAACGTGACTGAAAAGGAGTTCCATCGTGGCGATCCTGTTCTCCGTGCTGGCCTTGCTCGTCGCTTCCGCTGGGTGTGCGTTGTCCTTGGCCGTTGCGCTGAGAGTGAAGAGACTCCTTGACCCTTTGGTCGAAGAGGGAGGGGTGGGCACGGGCCGGCGGCCAAGGGGAATTCCGCTGGGAACACCCGTTCCCGGCGTCGGTGCGATGACAGACGTCCACGGCGAGCGCGTGGAGTTCCCGGCCCAGGACGGTGCGCAGTGGATTCTGACCTTCCAGTCCACGGGATGTAGCGGCTGCAAGCAACAGCTTCCCGAGTACAAGAAGTTCCTGGAAACCTCCGGGATTGCGCGCGACCGAGTCTTTTCCCTGATCCTCGGGGACGAGGAAGGGGTTTCCCTTTATGCAGATGAGCTCAGGGATGTCAGTCGAGTAGTTCACTCGGGTGAATCGGTGGATCGAGTGGTCAGAGAGATGGGGGTGACCGTATGGCCGACGTATTCAGTCATCGATGGATCTGGAAACGTGTCCTATTCCGTGCAGAGTTCCGCTCGTTTGACGGGAGATGAAACCCCTGTCTCACCCGTCAGGGTCAGCTGACGGAGAAGACGGCTCAGGAGGAGTGATCGTGGAAGAGAACGATTCCCCCAAAATACTCCCTGCCCGCGCTGCCGTGGCCGCACTTGGCCTCGCCTTTCGCGCATCGCCTCTGCTGGTCCTCGCGTATGTCGTTCTGGCTTTGGCGAGCGGCTCTCTCCCGGTCGCCATCGGATGGCTGACCAAGCTGATCGTGGACGGCCTGGTCGATGGCGTGTCTTTGGAAAGAGTCATCACTCTTGGTTCGGCTCTCGCCGTCGCAGGTCTGCTGCAGGGGATTGCGCCGATCGTCTCGAGGTTCCTTGGCGCTGAACTCGGCAGAGAGATCGGGCTGATCGCTCAGGAGAGCCTCTTCACCGCGGTGAACCGGTTCATCGGGCTGGCGCCGTTCGAGAGCCCGAACTACTTGGACAGGATGCGGCTCGCAAAGAGATCTGGGCAGGACGGCCCCCATCAGGTCCTTGACGGAGGGCTGGGAACCGTACGCTCGCTCATCACGATCACGGGGTTCGTGGGGTCTCTCTTCATCTTGGCTCCGCTCATGGCCTGCTTCATATTGGCCTTCGGTATTCCGGTACTGGTTGCTGAGATAGCCCTGTCCAGAGTCCGAGCCAAGATGCTGTGGCAGATCGGACCCACGGAGCGGCGAGAGATGTTCTACGACCAGCTCCTGTCCAGTGAAGAGGCAGCAAAGGAGGTGCGCCTGTTCGGGCTGGGCGACTTTCTGCTCGGCCGAATGCAGAAGGAACGACGGGCCAGCAACTCGGCCAAGCGACGTGCCGACCGGCATCAGGTGCTCGTCCAGTCAACCCTGACGCTCCTGGCGACAATCCTGTCGGGAGCCGGCCTGCTGTGGGCAGTGAAGTCAGTATCAGCCGGAGACCTTTCGGTCGGAGATATCGCCATCTTCATCGCGGCCGTTGCCGGAATTCAAGGGGCGTTGACCCAGCTGGCGGTCGACTCGGCAAGGGTCCACCAAGCACTTTCACTATTTCAGCACTACCTCGCTGTGACAAAAGCGCCTTCTGATCTTCCCGTACCTCGAGACCCGCTGGAAATCCCACCACTTCGTCACGCTATCGAATTGCGCGATGTATGGTTCCGGTATTCCGACGACCACCCGTGGATCCTGCGCGGAGTAAATCTCACTATCTCGCAGGGTAAGTCGCTGGCGCTCGTGGGACTCAATGGCGCCGGGAAGTCGACCCTGGTCAAGCTGCTATGCCGTTTCTATGATCCGACGCGCGGCGCCATTTTGTGGGACGGAATTGATCTGCGAGAGGTCGACGCAGCACGGATGAGAGCGCGCATGGGTGCAGTTTTCCAGGATCATATGCATTACGATATGACGGCTCACGAGAACATCGGCCTGGGCGACCTGCGGGCTATCGACGATTATCCTCTGATCGAGGAAGCGGCGGTGAATGCGGGAATCCATGATGTGATCGCTTCCTTGCCCAAGGGGTACGAAACGCTCCTTACCAGGATCTTCTTCATGGAAGCCGACAAGGACAACGAGAAGACGGGAATCGTGCTCTCCGGCGGGCAGGCCCAGCGTCTGGCGCTGGCCCGAGCATTCCTGCGCGGTCGACGTGACTTCGTGATACTGGATGAACCGGCCTCCAATCTTGACGCGGAAGCCGAGCACGAGATCAACTCGTCGCTCCGTCGACACCGCGACGGGCTGACCACACTTCTGATCTCGCACAGACTCGGATCGATCCGAAACGCGGACCATATCGTCGTGCTCTCGAACGGAAGGATCGTGGAGCAGGGAGCCCATTCAGAACTGATGGCACACGAAGGCGATTACGCTCGACTGTTCGCTCTTCAGGCCTCCGGTTACCAAGAAGAAGCCGATTCTGTTCCGCTTGGGCAGGCAGGCCGATGACCACTCTTGGGTGGTGCCTCATCGGGCTTTTTGCGGCTGTCATGGTAGTGGCTCTGATCTCCTACAAAATGCTGCGAAGCAGCCTGGTCATCGTGACGGTCACGGGACTGAGCATGTTGCCTACCTACAAGCCCGGCGATCGGGTACTCGTACGGCGGAGAAGAAGGCCGACGCGTGGAGAGATCATTGTTGTGAAACGGCCTGGCCGAGGCGGAGACCTCCGGAATGGGCGAGCTCGCGGAATTGGTTTCCGGTTCTCCGGCGTGTCAAGCGATCAATGGCTGATCAAACGTGTTGCAGGGATTCCTGGCGATATCGCTCCGGAAGGCGGGGCCGTTCCTCCTGGCAAGTTGGTCCTTCTCGGCGACAACGCATCGGTCAGCCTCGACTCTCGGCAATTGGGTTTCTTCTCCTCGGAGCACGTGCTGGGAACGGTCTGGAGACGCTTCTGAGGGAAGGGCATCGGCACGGGGCCACGTGAACCTCACCGTCCACGGAGCCCTCGTCGCGGAACCGGGTCGACCGACCTGGCCGTGACACCACGCCCGGCGCCCGGCCATGCACGATCCATGCGTCATCCATGCGCACCGACTGCCAGGTTTGTGGCCACCACCTAACGAACGGCAGGTACCACATGGATGTGCGGCTTCTCGGCTGTGTTCAAGTACACACATCGGCCGGCAAGATCATGCTCCATACAGCCGTCAGACGTTTCCTTGCTTCTCTGGCTTGGTCCCCTGGCAGCTTTGTGTCGGACGAGGTCATGATCGAACGGCTGTGGGCGACTGAAGTCCCCCAGCATCCGCGCCAAGCGCTCTACACCTACGCTGCCCGGTTGAGGCAGGCGCTGGATGTCGGCGGTAGCCGCACTCGTGACTCCCCCCTCGTGCGACGCCCCGGGGGCTATCTCTTCGATATCGAAAGAGATTCAGTCGATCTCTTTCGATTCCGGAATCTGTCGCGGTCAGCGAAAAGTGCCGCGTACCGGGGGGACAGCACCATGGCGGTGCATCTGTTCGATGACGCACTGGCTCTGTGGCACGGTGATCCGCTGTCCGACCTGGACAGAGGGTGGGCCGAAGGGGCACGTATATGCATTCGGCGTGAGTATCGAGCAGTGATCGTCGGAAGAGCTGAGGCCAGTTTGTGTGTCGGTCGACATGAGGAGCACCTACCCGCACTTCATCAACTCGCCGCAGACTACCCGGAAGACGAGAGGATCGCAGGTCTTCTCATGCTCTCCCTTTATCGCAGCGGACGCCAGGGCGAAGCACTGGCCTGTTTCAGTAACATTCGCTCACGACTGATTCGGCAACTCGGTGACGAACCCGGCTCCATGCTGCAGATACTGCATTCCCAAGTTCTGAGAAGAGATCCAGAGCTGAGTCATATTCATGGACTTCCGGTGGCCAATTGATTTTTAGCCGCTGGTCGGTTTTCGCCGTCGGCGAAAGCTATTTCTTTCACGGAGGGGAAACACATGACGGAGAAGGATCTCACGGAGAAGTTCACCGGCGACATCGACGGTTCGGATGAGCAGGAAGCCGAACTGATCGAAATCCGGCTTCTCGACAAGATCGAGACTATCCAGAACAAGCACCAGGACGGATAGTCCGGATGGTCTGGGGTGGCAGAGCATCTCGCTCTGCCACCCCAGGCAGGGGAGGTTCACGATGAGATACCCGCGGGTCAAGGAAGAGCATGAACCCTATCGATTTGATGACGGTACGATTCGAATTGGTGGCGAGCTGTACGGAACTGCAGCGGAGATCGTCGACTCGAATGGATGGGCCTGGGATGCGCTCAGCTTGATGGACGGAAAGACTTCCGTCACCCGGATTGTGGACGACCTGGCGTCCCGGTATACATCTTTGGGTCACATCGGTGCCCGCAAGGTGATTGAGAAACTTCTGGACTCCGGGTACGTCGAGGACTCCGAGGTGGAAACTCCAGCAGGGCTCGATTCTCATGAGGTCGAAAGATACAGTAGGAATCACGCCTTCTTCCGGCGCGTAGATCTGAGGCCGCGGGTCAATCCATGGGAGGATCAGCTCAGCCTGAAGAGGGCAAGGGTCCTTCTTCT
The DNA here is from genome assembly GCF_050871195.1 of Streptomyces araujoniae. Classification (NCBI taxonomy): domain Bacteria; kingdom Bacillati; phylum Actinomycetota; class Actinomycetes; order Kitasatosporales; family Streptomycetaceae; genus Streptomyces; species Streptomyces araujoniae. The sequence continues at coordinate 2,118,270 of NZ_CP194070.1, read as the reverse complement.
CGGCGTCGGGGGCGTCGGAAGTCATGCCGCATGGTCACTTGCAGCCGCAGGTGTCGGCTCACTTCACTGCATCGACCCTGATGCGGTAGAGGAATCCAATCTGACGCGGCAGGTCCTGTATGTGGAGTCAGATATTGGGAGACCAAAAGCGGAGGTCGCCGTCGAAAGGCTCTCGGCAGTCAACTCTTCAGGGTCATTCTCATACGAGCAGCGAATGGTGGACACAGAGGCAGAACTTTCGGACCTCGTATCCGGATTTGATGTATTCGCTCTGTGCGCGGACGAGCCACGCCAAGGGTTCATTGCGAGTCTGACCAATCGGGTGTGCGCTGACCGAGGAGTGCCTTGGGTATCCGCCGGATATAATGGGCCGATGGTCGCCGTGGGTGTGTACGCCCCCACCGGACCGTGCTACGAGTGCATTGCGGCGGGTGAAGAGGAAAGGCTGAAGCCAGGGGCGCAGCTGCATTTGAATGGAACCGGTGTGCTGGCACCCTTGGCAGGAATCGCCGGTCAGTTGGTCGCGTATGAAGTCATCTCGCTGATCACGGGGATCGGTAGACTCGCCCCTGGATACGTTCGGGGAATAAACCTGATCTCTCCTGATCAGCACGTCTTCGTGCGGCACCCAGCCCGCCCTGGGTGCGAGCTGTGCCGTCCCCATCAGCAGGACAGCCTCCGGTCGGCGAAGCCATGACCGAGGACGACGCGGTGCAGGTGACCTTCCGTTCCATCAGGTCCCGCAAGGATGGCGATGAATGGATTGTCGGACGTGTGGAGACCGGCCAGATCCTAGCGCTGCCGGACGTGGGCATGGCAGCGGTGAGGCTCCTGATGGAGGGGCGAACCATCGCGCAGACTCGGGCCGAGCTGCGGGAGGTCTCGGGGCGTGACATCAATGTCCGTTCACTGGCGGAGGGTCTCGCCCGTTCGGGTCTGGTCTCCGCGATCGGCCTTCGGACGTTCTCTCAACAGCCCACCAAGGTGACTCTGCCGGCACTGAAGATGCGGCACTCCCGGTGGGCCGTCCACCCGGCAACGCATGCCGTCATCCTCACCGTCGCCCTCAGCGGCCTGGTGGCAGCAGCAGTAGAGCCCACGATCCTGCCCGGCTGGAGTGACTTGCTATGGACTGACTATGGAACGTTCGTGCTGTTCACGCAGTCTCTCGTGGCGTGGTGCCTGATTCTTCTCCATGAGATGGCCCACCTGCTTACTGCACGGGCCGTTGGTGTCGCGGGCCGCGTGAGACTGGGTACTCGCTTGCAGTTCCTGGTGGTCCAGACGGAGGTGACGGGGATCTGGCTCAGCGGCCGTCGCGAACGTCTGACGGTATATCTGTCCGGTATTGCCCTTGATGCGGCGATCGCAGGTGGCTGTCTGTTGGCCATAGCCGCAGGTCATGACAGCCCGCTCCTGGTCGTTACCATCCTCACCGTTTTCTACGCGTTCATGGGGCAGTGTCTGGTCTTCATGCGCACCGATCTCTACTTCGTCGTCCAGGACCTCACCGGTTGCCGCAATCTGTACAGCGATTCCGCCGCGTACTTGCGAGCCCTGGGGCGTCGCCTCCTGCTCCGACCAGCCCAGAACCCACTCGCCTCGCGCTGTGAGTCGGAGCGCAGGGCGATACGCGTCTTCGCCGTGCTCATGGTCATCGGTACGACAGCGTGCATCGCTGTGGCAGTTCAACTTCTTCAGGACGTCACCTGGGCACTGGTGGCCCGTTCGATCACCGTGCTGCTGCACAGCAACGGCATCCTGGCCCGACTCGACGCCCTCATGACCATCATCGTGGTGGTGGGGCTACAGGTGCTGTGGGTTCGTCTCTGGTGGCGGCAGCACGGCGTGAAGGTGGGCCAAGCATGGCGGTCGGTAAGCCGTGCTCGCGGCTCGGCTTCGACGCGCACGTGACGTCCGGCCAATGCTCGGTGACCTTCCGGCGCGGGCAGTCTGCCGCCCCGCGAGATGGGCTGACGGGCAGCGCATGCGCCCGGCGGAATGCCTCCGAATATACGGGGGCGGTGGAGTGCCCCTTGGCGCCGTCGTGCGCCGTGCGGTACTGAACGCCGTCGCCCGGCCGTCTCCCGGTGCGGCGCGGGCCGGTCGCTCACGTTCGGACCGCACCGCACCGGGAGTTCTGGAACAGGGTCAGGCAATGGCCCTGATGGCGTGCCAGCCCCCGGTTCCGACGACGGACGGCGGCTGTGCCCCGCCGGTCGCCCGACCGGGGTGGAACATCAGGTTGCCGCTGCCCGTGACCAGGTGGGTGGACCACAGGTCGGTGACGCCGTCCCCGTCGGCGTCGCCGGGCGCGGTCATCAGCGGGTGGGTGGCGGTCGGCAGGCCCGTCGCGTAGGTGGTGCGCGTGGCCGGGTCGGCGAGGGAGGTCGGGTCGGTGCCGCCGTCCGGGCCGGGCTTGCCCCGGTAGAGCCAGACCTGACCGCTGACGGTGTCGCGGGCGATCAGGTCGGTGTACCCGTCGCCGTCGAGGTCACCGGGAGAGACCAGGGTCATGTTCTTCCAGCCGGTGCCGGCGATCGGGTAGCCGTAATCGAGGTGGCCCCCGGTGTAGCCGGGCAGGTACCACAGGGCGTCGCCGATCACGGCGGCGAAGTCGACCTTGGCCGCGTCGGGATCGGCGCCCATGTCACCGAGGGAGACGAGCTGGTCGATGGAGGCGGGGTCGATGTACTCGGGCTCGCCCGGCGAGGCGAACTGGCCGATCTCCTGGCGGGTCTCCTCGTCCACACGGCCGAGGCCGTCGGTGGGGTAGAGCCAGATCCTGCCGTCGCTCCGGCGGGCGATCAGGTCCTCGTACCCGTCCGCTGTCCAGTCACCGCGGTGGGTGATCAGGGAGCCCGCCCACTCTCCGGTGGTGGAGACGTCCATCCGGGTGCCGAGGCGGCCTTCGCCGTTGCCGGGGTAGAAGCGCAGGTTGCCGCTCGCGTCGACTGCGTAGAGGTCGGGGTGGCCGTCGCCGTTGAGGTCGCCCGGTTTCTCGGGGGTTCCGGGGCTGGACGCGTAGAAGAGGTAGGCCTGGGTGTCCGACTTGTTGCCGGCCCTGTCGTGGCTGACGACGTACAGGGTATGGGGACCGGTGTGGGTCGGCGTGAGCCTGACCGTCACGGAGCCGCCCGCCGCCGCCGGAGTGGCGACGGTGGTGGGCGGATTGGTGTTCAGCCCGTAGGTGTACTTCACGACGTCGGAGACGCCACTGGAGTTCAGGGTGAACGATCCCTCGGTCCGGGCAGGCGCACCCCACGATCCGCTGTCACCGCTCGGGAAGTCGGTGGAGGTCACGCCGGGCGGGGACGAGGGACGACTGGAGTCGAAGCCGAACGCGCAGCCACCGCCGGTGGGGGTGAACCCGGAGGACGTATGGGCGTCGAGGGCAGACACCTTCCAGGAGAACCGGCCGCTGGAGCCGAAGCCCTCGTAGCGTTTCAGGTCGTTCTTGGAGACCACGGTGGAGGCCATGCTGCCTGAGGTGACCTGGACATCGCGGTTGATGATCATGACCCCGTCCGCGGCGTCATTGGGGTGCTTGCCGGTGGGCCACAGGTGGAAGCGCGCCTTGACGGTGCCTCCGTCCGGGTCGGAGACCTTGGCCCTGAGGGTCACGTCGGTGTTGCCCAGGGTGACGTAGGGGGCGACGTTGCAGGCTGTGTCCGTGCTGGTGGAAGGCGAAGTCTGCAGGCTGGACGGGGTGTTCGGCTTGCGGTTGTAGCTGATGATGATCTTCGGGTTGCTGTTGAACCGCTTCCAGGTGTACGTGTCCGTCTCCGAGGTGGAGCGGAGTCCCACCGTGAAGTCGGCCCAGTTGCCCGCAGCGGCGCGCTCGGCGGCGACCTTCGCGTTGAAGTCGACCCCGCGTGCGGCACAGCTCGAGTTGTAGCCGTAGGCGAAGGACTTGGTCTCCAGCTTGGTCGACCAGGACGGTTGCTTGTTCCAGGTGGTCTGGTTCGAGATGGCACCGGTCAGCCACAGCTCGGTGTTGCGCCCGGAGCAGGACCAGGAGTACGTGTTGGTGATCTGGAACTGCGCGGAGAGGACCTGCACCCCGCCCAGGCCCTTCGAGTTGAGGCGGAAGAACGCGCGGGACTTGCCGCCGGAGTCCTGCTCGTAGCCGACGCGCGGCTGGTCCTTGTAGCTGCCGTTCCAGTTGGTGCCGTTCCAGAAGGAGGTGGAGGGGTGGCGGGAGTAGGCGATGGTCCACGCCTGCCGGGCGCCGTTGAAGTTCGGGTCGAGGTAGACCGGGTAGGTGGTGGCGTCGCCGTTGAGCAGATCCTGGTCGGGCGTCAGGGTCAGGGAGTCGGGCGAGAGGGTGAGCGGCAGGTCGGCCGTCCGGACGCCCGGGTCGGACTCCTGGGCGAGGGCGGTACGGCGGGCCACGCCGGTGCTCGATGAGTCCCACATGCGCGGTGTGGAGGTGGAGAAGACCTCCTGGCCCTGCGGGGTGAGCGCGCGGAGGGTGTCCGATGCCTCGTCCTTCTCGAACTTCACCCCATCCGCTTCGAGCCCGTAGGTGATGGTTTTCAGGCGGGGCTGGGCCGCGGCCTGCGCGTTCTTCACGATGAGTACGTGCCCGAAGCCGTCCAGCTTCGCCGAGACCGCCAGGTCGACACCGGGGAGGACTTCCGGATAGGTCGCGGTAGGGCCTTCCAGTCGCGGCTGCGGCAGCGGGTCGGGCCACTTCAGGGTGACGCTGCGCCCCTTGTCGGTGAAGGTGGCCAGCTCCTTGTCGCCGCCAGAGGAGAACGCGACCTCGCCGGGGGCTGCCTTGGGTACCAGCCGGTCACCGCTGCGGTGCAGGTCGGTGTTGATGGCCTGCCACCGACCGGCCCGCTTGACGCGCACCGGCGCGGTGTGTTCCGTACGGCGCATCGTGCCGTCGGGCATGGCATGGACCTCGCCGGTCTCCGTACGGGCGGAGGTGACTTCGACCGGCTCGCCCTCGGCCGTTGCGCGTGCGGACGCCTTGGCCTCGGTGGCCATCAGAGCTGTCGCTTCGTCAAGGGCCGCTGTGGGCTGCCCCGGTGCGGCGATGGCGGGGGTGGTGCCCGAGAGGCAGGCGGCGGTGAGGAGGCCGGCGAGGAGCGCACTGGTGCGCCGCCGTCTCGCCCTGCCCGGTATGTGCGACATGTGGTCACTTTCTTCTGCTGGGAAATCGACAGCCGCAAGCCGCACAGGGGCGTTAGGGCCCGTGTGCGCCCTGCGTGAGGCGCTCTGCGCGGTCCTTCCGGTCGCGGATCACCTCTGTCCGGGGAGTCGACCGCACAGGGGTCAGTGATCTGCATCCAAAAGGAAAGGTCAAGGATTGACTTTACCTTCACATTAACTTTACATTGAGCGTCTCTCGGCGATCTTGTGAGGATTCCCTCGTGTACGTGGACACCACGCTGCCCAAAATTCGTTACCTGGCCCAGGTGTTGGTCACCATTGCCATCGTGACCATGGTGGCGCTTCTGGCCTCCCTGATCCCGGGCATGGATGTCGCCCATGCGGCCGGGCAGAGGACCGAGCCGCCCGGCATACGGCACGAGAAGTCCATACCCGGCAAGGACTTCGTGCCGGGGAAGCAGGACCGTTCCAGCGGGACGGACCGCGACTGGGAGGTGCCTGAAGCGAGTTGGCCGACCGGCAAGCAGACCGCGCAGATCGCCGCGGCCTCGGCCGGGAGCAGGTCGGCCGCCATCGGTGCGGGGCCGGTATCGGTGAGGCAGGCGGATGGCGCCCGGACCGAGAACACCGCCGACACCGGCCTCGTGGAAATCGAGGTAATGGACCGGAGGGCCGCCGAACAGGCCGGCGTCAACGGGGTCCTGTTCACGGTGACTCCCACCGTTCCGCTTATGGTGAGCAGAGCCGGATTCGCGGCTGATGCACCCCCCTCGGGTAAAGTCGAGGTCAAGTTCAATTACCGTGATTTCGAGGGTAGTTTCGGCGCCAACTGGGGTTCCCGCCTCGAACTGGTCGACGCCGCCACCGGCCAGTCCCTCACCCAGCACAACGACACCTCCGCCCGTCAGCTGACCGGCGAGATCGACCTCCCCCAGGCCCGCGCGGGCAGAGCCGCCCAGCCGGTCGCCCTGGCCGCGGTGGCACGGGCGGCGGGGTCGGGCGGCGACTACTCCGCCACTTCTCTCTCCCCTTCCGGTTCCTGGATGGGAGGCTCCTCATCGGGCGGCTTCTCCTGGACCTACCCCGTGGACGCACCGGAGGTCCCGGGCGGTCCTGAGCCGGAGGTCGCGCTGGGGTACTCCTCGCAGTCCATCGACGGACGCACCGCTTCGACGAACGCGCAGTCCTCGTGGATCGCCGAGGGCTGGGACTACGAGCCCGGCTTCATCGAGCGCCGGTACCGCTCCTGCTCGGACGACCAGGGCACCGGTGCCAACAACCCGGGCCAGGCGGGCAAGACCGGGGACCTGTGCTTCGGTTCGGATCAGATGGTGATGTCCCTGGGCGGGTCCTCCACCGAGCTGGTCAAGGACGACACGAGCGGCGCCTGGCGGCCGGCGGACGACGACGGCTCCAGGCTGGAGCGCAAGACCGGCGCGGAGAACGGCGCCCGGGGCGGCGAGCACTGGGTCCTCACCTCTACGGACGGCACGCAGTACCACTTCGGCCTCAACAAGCTGCCCGGTGCCGCCGCCCAGCGCACCAACTCCACCCTGACCGTGCCGGTCGCGGGCAACCACGCCGGGGAGCCCTGCCACGCCTCCGCGTTCGCCGACTCGTTCTGCGACCAGGGCTGGCGCTGGATGCTGGACTACGTCGTCGACCCGCGCGGCGACGCCATGTCCTTGTGGTGGACCAAGGAGTCCAACCACTACGGCAAGAACAACAAGCCCGCCGGTGTGAGGTACGACCGCGGTGCCTACCTGAAGAACATCGACTACGGTCAACGCGCCGACAAGCTGTTCACCCAGAACGCAGCCGCGCGCATCACCTTCACCGTGGCCGAGCGCTGCATACCCGGCTCCGGCTTCACCTGCGCGGAGACCGACCGGACCCCGGCCAACGCCAGGCACTGGCCCGACACCCCGATCGACCAGCAGTGCAACGCCGGTGATCAGTGCAAGGACAAGAACTCCCCGACGTTCTGGTCCACCAAGCGCCTCACGAAGATCACCACCCAGGTCAACAACGGCGGCTTCAGAGACGTCGACTCCTTCACCCTGGACCAGAGCTTCCCCGCCACCGGGGACGGCACCTCGCCGGCCCTGTGGCTGGAGTCCGTCGAGCGCACCGGACACGGCCAGGACGGCACCACCGCGACCATGCCGAAGGTCACCTTCCGCGGTGAGCAGATGGACAACCGGGTCGACGGCTTCGAGGGCCTGGAGCCGTTCTCCCGTTACCGCATCCACGCCGTGGACACCGAGAACGGCGGCACGATCGGCGTCACCTACTCCCCGCAGCAGTGCAAGCGCGGCGGCACGATGCCCGCCAACCCGCAGACCAACACGCTGCGCTGCTACCCGCAGGTCTGGACGCCGAAGGGCGCCCTGGAGCCGATCACGGACTACTTCCACAAGTACGTGGTCACCCAGGTTCGCGAGGAGGACAACGTCACGGACGCCGTGGCCAAGGTGACGAGCTACGAGTACCTGGGCGGCGCGGCCTGGGCTTACGACGACTCGGAGAACACCGAGGCCAAGCGGCGTACCTGGTCGCAGTACCGCGGTTACGAGCGGGTCCGCACCCGGCTGGGGTCCGGCACCGACGTCAAGCAGCTGACCGAGAACCGCTACTTCCGCGGTATGCACGGCGACAAGCTGCCGTCGGGCACCCGCTCGGTGGAGATCGAGGACTCCGAGGGCGGCAAGGTCACCGACCGCCTGGAGTTCCAGGGCCAGTTGCGCGAGGAGATCACCTACGCCTCCGACGGTGGAGCGATCGCCGCGGCCACCAAGCTGACGCCCTCCGCGGTGAAGACCGCCGAGCGCGAGCGCACCGGCACCACCCCGCTCCAGGCGTACATGGTGTCCCCGGTCAAGTCCGAGACCCGTGAACACGTCAAGGACGCCACCTGGCGGCGCAGCTCGGAGACCACCACGTACGACAGTGCCGGACTGCCCACCGAGGTCGAGGAGACCGCCCCTTCGGGCAAGAAGGCGTGCACCCGCATCGAGTACGCCCGCAACACTGCCAAGCACATCCTCGACACCGAGTCCCGCGAGGTCACCACCACGGGGGCGTGCGGCGCCCCCGGCGGCCAGGTCATCGACGACACGCGGTCCCTCTACGACGGCGGCGCGTACAAGGCCGCTCCGGCCCGGGGCCTGGTTACCGAGGTCCAGGAGCTCAACGCGGCGGGCGACGGTCACATCACGGTCGACCGGACCGAGTACGACATCCACGGCCGGGAGACCAAGACCTCGGACGTCGAGGGCGACGAGACCCGTACCGTCTTCACCCCGGCCACCGGCGCCGTCCCCACCAAGCAGGTCGACACCGACCCGCTCGGCCACACCGACACCACCGAGTTCGACCACAGGGGACTGCCCACCGCGGAGATCGACGCCAACGGCAAGCGCGTCGACATGCGCTACGACCCGCTCGGGCGCCTGTTGAAGGTCTGGGACATCGACCGGAACCCGGCCACCCAGTCCCCGTCCGCCGAGTACGACTACACCATCCGCCGCAACGGCCCGACGATCGTCACCAACAGGACCCTGAAGGACGACGGTTCGTACGCCACGAGCTACGAGATCCTCGACGGCCTCCTGCGTACCCGCCAGACGCAGGATGCCGCGGTCGGCGGCGAGGGCCGCATCGTGAGCGACACCTTCTACGACAGCGTGGGCCGTGCGTACAAGAGTAACGACGGATACTTCAACGACCAGAACGTCGCCCCCAGCCTGCTGACCGTCGGCGACAACGTGGTGCCCTCGCAGACCCGGGTCGTCTTCAACGGCCTCGGTGAGGAGACCTCCGAGGTCACCTATCACTACGGCGACGAGAAGCTCCGCAGCACCACCGTCAAGGACGGCGACGCCATCACCGTCACCCCGCCCAAGGGGGAGACGGTGACCACCACCTACCAGGACACCGACGGCCGCGCCACCAAACTGCGCGAGTACACCAAGACCGACCGGTCCGCCTGGCAGGACACCACCTACAGCTACGACGACCAGGACCAGTTGACCAAGGTCACCGAGCCCGGCGGCGGTGAGCACACCTTCACCTACGACGCCCGGGGCCGTCAGACCTCGACGACCGAGCCCGACGGCGGCACCACGCGCTTCGAGTACGACCGGGGCGACAACGTCACCGCTGTCGTCGACCCCCGCGGCAACAAGCTGGTCACCACCTTCGACAAGGCAGGCCGTATCACCAGTCTGCGCGAGAACTCCACGAGCGGCCCCAAGCGGGCCGAGTGGACCTACGACAGCCTCGGCAAGGGCCTGCCCGTCGCCTCCATCCGCTACGACGAGGACGGCAACGCCTACCGCGACGAGGTGACGGAGTACGACGTCAACTACCGCCCCCGCACCACCAGGACCACCATCCCCGGCACAGCCGGAAAGGCAGCGGGCGAGTACACCTACACCTACGCCTACACGCCCACGGGCAACCTGTCCTGGGTCGAGCTGCCCAAGGTCGGGCCGATGGCCAAGGAACGCCTGGTCTTCCGGTACAACCGCGACGACCTGCCCATCTCCATCTCCGGCGCCGCCAACTACGTCACCGACGTCATGTACTCCAAGTACGGGGAGATCCTGCGCTCCGAGGCCGGACCCGCCGGCAAGAAGCTGTTCTCCACCTACTTCTACAACGACTTCACCCGCCGGACCGACCGCGTCGTCCACGACCGTTCCGTCCAGCCCGGCCGTATCGACGACACCGCCTACTCCTACGACGAGGCAGGCAACGTCACCGGTATCTCCCGCACCCCCGGTCCGGGGATGCCCGACGCGCAGACCGGCACCGACACCCAGTGCTTCGCCTACGACCAGCTGCGCCGCATGACCTCGGCCTGGACGGCGCGGGAGAAGTGCGCGGCGGACGGCCCGAGCAGGGCGGCCGTCGGGGGCCCCGACGCATACTGGCAGTCGTACGAGTTCGACGCGTCCGGCAACCGCACCAAACTGGTCGAGCACGACACCACCGGGAACGCTGCCAAGGACATCACCCGGACCTACAGCTACGGAGGTGACGCGGGCGGCCCGAACCGGCTGAGGGAGATCACCTCCACCGGCGCCGACGGCACCACCAGGTCCACCTTCGGCTACGACAACGCCGGCAACACCACGACCCGCCAGAACGGCGGCACCACCCAGTCCCTGGCCTGGGACGTCGAGGGCAACCTCGAATCCGTCACCGAACCCAAGGAAGGCGGAGGCGAGAAGAAGACCTCCTACTTCTACGATGCCTCCGGTGAGCGTCTCCTGCGTACCGGCGCGGACGGAGCCACCACCCTCTACCTCGGCGAGACCGAACTGACCGTCAAGGCGGACGGGACCGAATCGGTACAGCGCTCCTACACGCACCCCGACGGCGCCACCACCGTCCGTTCCTCCGACGGTGGACGCGAGGTCCTCCTCGCCGACCACCACGGCTCCACCCAAGCCTCCGTCGACATGATCGCGGCGGGCATGCCGGTCACCCGGCGCCTGCTCACCCCGTTCGGAGAGGACCGCGGCGCGGCCCCGTCCACCTGGCCCGGATACCGCGGCTTCGTCGGCGGCACCCGCGACCAGGACACCGGTCTCACCCAGCTCGGCGCCCGTCCCTACGACCCCGCCACCGGCCGCTTCCTGTCCGTCGACCCCATGGTCGACTACCAGCAGCCCGCCACCATCAACCCCTACGCCTACTCCAACAACGCCCCTGCCACCTTCTCCGACCCCGACGGCCTCTTCTTCCCCATCCTGATCGGTATCGCGGCCCGTATCGCGATCCAGGCGGCCATCCGCGCCGCCGCCCGCCGGGCCGCCCAGATCGCTGCTCGCAAGGCGGCCGAGGCCATCCGTAAGAGGGCCCTGGCCGAAGCCCGCAAGCGTGCCATCGCCGCGGCCCGCAAGAAGGCCGCCGCCAAGGCCAAGCGCGAAGCCGCCCGCAAGGCCGCCGCGGCGAAGCGTGCCGCAGCCAAGCGCGCCGCCCAGCGCGCCGCGGCGAAGCGGGCGGCAGCCCGCCAGGCCGCAGCCCGCGCCAATCAGCGGGCCCAGCGCGCCGCGGCGAAGAGGGCCCAGGCCGCCCGCGCCGCCGCCCGCAAGGCCAAGCCCAAGCCCAGGCCGCAGCCGAAGTCGCAGCCGAAGCCGAGGCCGAAGCCGTCCCAGAAGGCCAAGCCCGCTCAGCAGAAGAAGGCCAGCCCGAAGCAGTCGGCCGGCAGCAAGGCCCGTGAGGAGATCAAGAGCGAGGCCAGGGGGCAGGCCGAGGACGCTGTCGCCGAGCAGAGCAACGCCGCGGATCTGGCGTCGAAGATCGATGTCGAGAACCTTTCGATGACCAGGACCGTCGAAAATCACACCTGGGACATCGCTGGGACTCGAGATGTCGATGCTCCCAACTTCGGCAGGGCCGCACGCCCCTACATGAACGGCAACAACGGGATGCTCCTCCGGGAGATCATGAGGGGATCTGCGCCTAGGATGGATTCCCGGGGCGCCCCTGGGGTCGTTGAGTGGAGAACTCCCGGAAGACTGAACAGAAGCAACGGGATCTGGGAGCTCAACATCGACGCAAACTCCAACAGAATCGTCCACTTCCTCTTCAAGAGCAAAAAGGGCTAGCACTCGAAATGAAATTTTCGATCCAGGGCGGATCTCCTCTTGAAGGCGTTCTCACCTATGACGAGTCCGAGTACGGATTCTCCTTCAGTGCGCAGAGTGGGGATTCGCTGAGCGAGAGGCTCGGATCAGAGGGGGTTGCGAGCGTGCTGATCGACACACTCCAACTCGAGGTTGACATCGAGTCCCGGGAAGTCCTGTTCGCCTGGGGGTACTTCCCGAACGTCAGGGGCGTCGTGGCCGAATCGGATGCCCCGCAGTTCACCCCGGGGCGGGTTTTCGTCTCGTCGGACCACCCCTTCGAGCCCGGAGTTTCCTTCGAGGTCCCCGGGGAAGGGTGGCAGGTTTCCTATGATCCTTCCTCCGGGTGGGTCACCATTCGTCTGGAAAAATCTACCGATCCTGAGTTCGTTCAGATCGCCGGTGGAACTGTCCTGGGTATCGAAGAGGGGAATCTGGTCTCGGTCCGACTCAATCCTGTTTTCGCAGGGTGACAGGCGGTGAACTGGGAGATCCGTCCTCCCCGGAAGGAAGCGCGCGGTGAGTGATCGGTGGAAGGACCCCGGGGTTCTGCGGGGCGCGGTGAGCGGGGCTGAGGCGTTCAGCCTGCCGGCTGCGGACGGCATGGCCGGGTCCTTCGAGGTGGAGTACGTGGTCACCGGCGTGGGCGTGAGCGAGATTTCCTACACCACCGGGCCCGGCGACGCGGGCGAGGTGGTGGTCGAGGGCCCACGTCTTCCCTGGCGCACCACGGTGCGCATGACGGGTGCGGAGGCTGTGCCGGTGCTGAGCGTCATGCTGAGCGAGGACGGGGGCCGGATCGAGAGTGTGATCCGTGTCGATGGCTTGGAGGCGATGCGGTCGACGGCGGCCGGGGCGTCAGGGACGTCGGTGTGTGTCGCCGAGCCGGGTGGGGCGTGGTGACGCGAGGTCGGTCTCCAGCACATCCCGCTCGCGCATCGGCTTGCGGATGCCGTTGTGTATCGCTCGGACACGGTCGGCACCGCGCCGCCCACTCGTCCTGAGCACGTGCCACTGGTCGCAGGGGCTGCCTCGCGGGGATCAGCCGGAACCACCGACCGGAGCGTGAAGGCGGGCCGGTGCGCGTGAAACCGGCCTGCCCGTCGATCGAGCCCTGGGCCTGCTGACGATCCTGCGCGAGCATGACCCCGACATCGTCCTCCTCGACGGGACGCTCGCAGAGTGCGATCGCGTCGGCGACAGTCGTGCCGACTGCTCGGCGAGCACCGGGAGCGCCCCATGGCCCGAGGTACGTAGCGCACGGCACTGTGGTTGCCTTTCCGCAGGTGAGAAGCGGCACCCATCGAGGTCCCAGCCGCTCCACCTCGGTTCTCTCGGACCTTCGGGGCGCGTACGGGATCAGAGCCCCGGCCCCGGCCTCAGCCGAAGAGCAGCTGGACCAGCAGGTACAGGTTCAGGGCGGAGAGCACCACGCAGATCACCGTGCCCGTCCAGGTGGTGATCCGGCGGTTGACCAGGGTGCCCATCAGGGCGGGGCGGCTGGTGAAGTAGACGAGCGGGGCCAGGGCGAAGGGGATGCCGAAGGAGAGCACCACCTGGGAGCCGATCAGCGCGTCGTCGGGGGAGACGCCGAGGGCCAGGACCACCAGGGCGGGCAGCATGGTCAGGCCGCGGCGGAGCAGGAGCGGGAGGCGGCGGCGGATGAAGCCGTCCATCACCACCTGCCCGGCATAGGTGCCCACGCCCGACGAGGACAGGCCCGACGCCAGCAGCGCCACCGCGAACGCCAGGGCCGCCGTACCGCCCACCAGCCGGCCCAGGTGCTCGTGCGCCCCGGTCAGGGAGCCGTCGAAACCCCCGCCCGCGCCGTGGAAGAGGACCGCGGCGACACCGAGCATCGCCAGGTTGATCAGCCCGGCCATCCCCAGGCCCCCGACGCAGTCCGTGCGCAGCGCGCGCAGGGCCGTCCGCATCGCCCGCTCGCCCACCGGCCGGAGCCGGCCCGCCGTCACCGCCGAGTGCAGATAGATCACGTGCGGCATCACCGTCGCGCCGATGATCCCGACCGCCAGCGTGAGCGACTCCGTACCCGCCAGCCGCGGGACCAGTCCCTCCGCCAGCTGCCCGCCGTCCGGGCCGCCCACCGCCACCAGTTGGTAGAGGAAGCCGAACCCGATCACCGCCAGCAGGAACGTGGTCGCCAGCTCGAAGGGCCGGTAGCCCCGGCTCTGCAGGGCCAGCAGCGCGAAGCTGATGACGGCCGTGGCCAGCCCGGCCGGGAAGAGCGGCACCCCGAAGAGCAGGTTCAGCCCGATCGCCGCGCCCACGAACTCGGCCAGGTCCGTCGCCATCACGACCAGTTCGGCCTGGACCCACAGCCCGGCCGCCACCGGCTTCGGCAGCCGCTGCCCGCAGAGCGCCGCCAGGTCCTTCCCCGTCGCCAGGCCCGTCTTGGCCGACAGGTACTGGATGAACATGGCGACGACGTTCGCCGTCACCAGCACCCAGACCAGCAGATAGCCGAAGTTCGCCCCGGCCTGGAAGTTGGTCGCGAAGTTGCCCGGGTCCACATAGGCCACCGCGGCGACGAACGCCGGACCGTAGAAGGCCCGGCGCACCCGGCGCACCTCGATCGGGGTGGACTCCCTGGCCGGCTTCGGGGGAGCGGGCGTGGTCATGCGTGGATCGTCCCTTCGGGCCGGGGCGGGGGCAGGCGTGTGCCGATGCGTGAGTGGCTGGGTGCCCAGGGGGCTGGAGGTGAGCGGGTGCCCCGGGACGCCTGGGTGTCGTCCGGCCTCCCGGGGCCTCCGCTCAGCTCGCCTCGTCCTCGGCCGGCTCCGGGGGCACGGGCGGTGTGCCGTACGTGAAGTACGTCTCCTGCGGCAGGTTCGTCCCGCCGATCGCCGTCCCCGTGTCGATCTGGTCCATCGTCCACGTACGGGTCTCGAAGTCCGGCTCCAGGATCAGGATGCCCGGATCGCCGAACAGCTCGATCCGGTTGCCGCCGGGCTCGAAGACGTACAGGAAGGAGCTCTGCGTGATCCCGTGCCGGTCGGGGCCCGCCTCGATGGTGATGTCGTAGTCGCGGAACATCTCCGCCGCGTCCACCGTGTGCTGCTGCACCCCGTAGTAGAAGGCGACGTGGTGCAGCCGGCCCCGGGCGCCCCGGGCGTCGCGCATGACGGCGACGTCGTGGCTGAGCTGGCTGCTGCTCATCCAGACCCCGGCCTCGACCTCACCGTCCACCACCCGCTCGTTGGTCCGCAGCCGCAGGTGCCGCTCGAAGGAGTTCCGCATCGGGGTGACGTCGCTGGCCAGCAGGTTGAGGTGGTCCAGACGCTTGATCGGCAGCCCCTGGAGCGGCTTCTTCGACGGGCGGCTGAGGATCTTGCTGCGCAGGTCCTCCGGCGCCCGGTACTTCTCCGCCTCCCACAGCAGGCTCATGTGGTGGCCGTCGGGGGTGGTGAAGTCGTACGTCTTGCCGTACCCGTACTCGTCCTCCGTCCACGCCCCCTCGCCGTTCCCCGCCTGCAGCGAGCGCACCCGGCGCTCCAGCGCCTCCGGCGACGTCGTCCGCAGCGCCGCGTGGTCCATGCGGGCCACCGGGCCCTCGGTGATCTTCAGACTCCACTGGTACGGGTCCTCGTAGCCGCGCAGATAGACCGACTGGCCCTCGCGCCGGGTCTCGTACATGCCCAGCAGATCCTTGAAGAACCACAGGGTGCCGTCCGGGTCGGGGGTGTGCAGCTCGACCCGTGCGAGGTGCGCGATCTCCTGCCGGTGCTGTTCGTCGCTCATGTGCCACTGCCTTCCTGCGCCGGTGCGGGCGGTCTGCCGCCCACGGTCTGTGGGGAGTTGCTCGGTGGGGCGGCGCCGTCCGCCGTACGGGCCGCCGCGCGCTCCGCCGTCGTCACGTCGCCCGCCGCCCAGTGCTGGGGCGCGACCTCGCGGATGACGACCCGGATGTTCGCGACCGGGGCGCCCACGGCCCGGTGCGCCGCCTCGGTGAGTTCGTGGATCAGGGCGCGTACCTGCTCGGGCGAGCGGCCGGTGCCGAGGGTGACGTCGATGAAGGGCACGGTCAGCCCCCCGCCAGGGAGACGGCGCCGAGGGTGGAGAAGCTCGCGCGGACGCTCGAACCGGGCCGTACGTGGACCGCGTCGGTCATTCCGCCGGTCAGGACCAACTGGCCCGGCTCCAGGGCGAGTCCGCGCTCACCCAGGGCGTTCGCCGCGAGCGCCAGCGCCTCGGCCGGGTGGCCCTGGACGGCGGCACCGGTGGCCGAGTCGACCGGCTCGCCGTCCACCTCCAGCAGCACCGCCTCGTGCGCCAGGTCCAGCCCCTCGGGCGAGCGGCCGACCGGGCCCAGGACGAAGAGCGCGGAGGAGCTGTTGTCCGCGACCGCGTCGGCCAGGGTGAAGGAGAAGTCCTGGAAGCGGCTGTCGATGATCTCGATCCCGGCGTGCACCCGCTCCACCGCCCGGAGCGCCGTCGCCGCCGTGACACCCGGCCCGGCCAGCCGCTCGCCCATCACGAAGACGATCTCCGGCTCGGCGCGCGGGTGGATCAGCCGTTCGCGCGGGAGCGGCTCGCCGGCAGGCAGCACCATGGCGTCCGTCAGCCAGGCCAGGGAGGGCGAGTCGATGCCCATCCGCAGCTGTTTGGCCCGCGAGGTGAGGCCCAGCTTGACCCCGATGAGCCTCTCGCCCCGGGCCAGGCGCTGTTGCAGCGCCTCGTACTGCACGGTGTAGGCGCCCGGCAGATCGAGCGTGGGCCACTGCGCGGTGATCGGGCCCCGCGCGGTGACGGAGCGTTCCGCCTCCAGCAGGACCGCGGCGGCACGTCGCGTGTCACCCGGTCGTATTTCCAGTGCCTCGGCCATGGACGGCCTCCTCCTCGAAGGGGTGGGGTGGGTATGGGGAGTTGGTGGGGGAGGGGGTGTGCATGTGCGGTACGGAGGTGGGCCGACGGGGCTCCGCCCTTGGGCCGGCGCCGCTGGGGTGTGGGCCCTGCTCGGGTGTGGGGCGTGCTCGGGTGTGGATCCCCGCTCGGGTGTGCGGCGTTGCGCGTGCGTAGGCCCCGCTCGTGCGTGAGTCGTTGCTCGCGCGGCCCCGTTCTCGCGGCAGCCCCCGCTCGGGTGCGGAACCCGCCCCGGGCGTCAGCCCGCCCGGGTGACCGTCGCCGTGCCCAGCCCCGCCAGCGACGCCGTCACCGTGGAGCCGGGCGGCAGCTCCGTGGGCGTGGCGAAGCCGGAGACCAGGACGCTGCTGCCCGCCGTGAGCGGGAAGCCGTCGTCCCCCCGGGCGTTCGCCGCCCAGGCCAGCGCCGCCAGGGGCGAGCCGAGTGCCATGCCGGTGGCCCCGGTCGCCACGACCGCCCCGTCGCGGTGCAGCACGTAACCGGCCAGCCGCAGATCGGTGCCGGCGGGCCTCACCGGCTCCGTACCGAGGACCACGGAGTGACACCCCGCGTTGTCGGCGGCCAGGTCCAGGACGGTGGCCGGGCCGTCCTCCACCCGGGAGTCGGTGATCTCCAGCGCGGGCAGCACGAACTCCACCGCCCGCAGCGCGTCGGCCGCGTTCGCGCCGGGGCCCTCCAGCGGTGCGCCGAGGACGAACAGCAGCGCGGGTTCCGCCCGCGGACGGATCAACTCGTCGGCGGCCGGGAGGAGCTGGGTCGTACGGAGCATGCCGGAGGTCAGCCGGCCGAGCACCGGCTCCGTCGCCCCCTCCAGGGCGCGCCGCGCGGTGGAGGAGGCCAGGCCCACTTTCAGCCCGCGTATCCGCTCGCCCCCGGTGGTGTGCAGGCGCACCACCTCCGCCTGTACGCGGTAGGCGTCGGCGAGGGTCGTCACCGTACCTTCGCGGCCGGGCGACGCGGTCGGCTTTCCGGTGCGGTGGGCGCTGTACAGCCGTGCGGCCGTCCCGTGTGTCGTGTCGGCGTCCTGATGTGCGGTCATGGTGGATGCGTGCCTCTCGGTGTTCCTGCGGTGGGCCGGGGCCGGAGCCGGGGGCCGGGGGCCGGGTTACGGGGTCGGCGGTGCGGGGGAGGGAGCGCGGTGCGGCGGTCAGCGGATGCGCAGGACCACGGCCCGGGGCTCGGTGAAGAACTCGCGGGAGAAGTTCCCGCCCTCCCGGCCGACACCGCTGATCCCCTCGCCCCCGAAGGGCATGCGCAGATCGCGCTCGAAGTAGCAGTTGACCCAGACGGTGCCGGCCTTCCAGCGGGCCGCCATCCGGTGTGCGCGGTCCAGGTCGCGGGTGAAGAGGATGCCCGCCAGCCCGTACCGGGTGGTGTTCGCCAGCCGCAGCGCCTCCTCCTCGGTGTCGAACGGGATGACCGTCTCCACCGGGCCGAAGATCTCCTCCTGGGCCGTGCGCGAGTCGTTGTCCAGCCCCGTGATCACGGTGGGCCGGTAGTAGTGCCCGCCGGAGAGCGCGGCGTCGTCCGGCGGGCCGCCGCCGGTGAGGACCGTGCCGCCCTCCCGCTGGGCCAGCTCGACATAACCGTGCACCTTCTCCCGGTGCGCCCGCCCGATGAGGGGACCCATGAACGTCCCCTCCTGGCGGGGGTCCCCGACCACCAGCTTCTCGGCCTCGGCGGTGAACCGCTCCAGGAACTCCGGCAGGACCGACCGCTGCACGAGCAGCCGCGAACCGGCGAAGCAGACCTGGCCGCTCCCGCCGAAGATGGCCCGGATCGACTCCGGCACCGCGATGTCGAGATCCGCGTCCGCGAAGACGATGTTGGCCGACTTGCCGCCCAGCTCGGCGGAGACCGGCGTCAGGTTGGCCGCGGCCGCCGCCATGATGGCCGCCCCGGTGGCGCTGGAGCCGGTGAAGGTGATCCGGTCCACGCGCGGGTCACCGGTCAGCGGCCCGGCGACCTCGTCACCGCCGTACCCGTGCACGATGTTGAGGACGCCCTCCGGCAGCCCCGCCTCCAGCGCCAGCTCCCCGAACCGGGCCGCCGTCAGCGGGGTCTGCGGCGCCGGCTTCAGTACGACGGTGTTGCCGAAGGCCAGCGCGGGCGCGACCTTCCAGGTGGCGAGCATGAGCGGCGCGTTCCACGGGCTGATCGCGGAGACCACCCCGGCCGGGGCGTGCAACGAGTAGCCGAGCACCGGGCCGTCGGGGTAGGCCTCCTCGGTGGCGAGGGCCGCGAAGTCCGCGAAGAACCGTAAGTTCTGGGCGACCCGGGGCATCTCCCCGTGCCGGGCGTGGCGGAGGGTCTTCCCGCTGTCGTGGGACTCCAGCAGGGCCAGCTCGTCCCGGTGTTCGTCGACCGCGTCGGCCACCGCGTGCAGGACCGTCCGCCGCTCGGCCGCCGTCATCCGGGGCCAGGGCCCCGCGTCGAAGGCCTCGCGCGCCGCCGTGACGGCCAGCTCGCCGTCCCGGGCGGCGCCCCGGGCGACGGTGCCGAGCAGCGCGTCGTCGTGCGGGTCGCGGGTCTCGAAGGTGCGCCCGTCCTCGGAGGCGACGGAGCGGCCGCCGATCAGATGGTGAACCGTCCGCTTTTCCGCGGCCGTGGCGCCGATGGACATGCGAATACCCCCTGGATTCCGGATTTCCGGTGGTGGTGTGGGTGGGTGGGTGAGCGGGTGCGGCGGGCCGGTGGATTCCGGCGCGACTGCGTTCCGGCTGCGCGATTCAAGGGCAGTGGATGCGCGGAACGGAAATGCGTCCGGCGCGTATTCATCCTGCGATCCGCCCGTCGGGCCGGTCAAGAAGAGTCTTTTCTGTTGACCCGTTTTTGGGACTTGTATCGCGTGGCGCCGGCTGTTGACCGGCGAATCGGCGGCTGGGTAGCGTCGTTGGCGTCGGAACGGGATACGGGAGCCGAGCGAGGCGCCCGGTCTCGGAGCCCGCGGGCCGTCGGCCTGTGCGGGACGGTCCCGTGGGGTTCCGCCGCCTCGGCCGTCGGCCGGCCGCCGCTTTCCCCTTCCTCTTCTCCTTGTTGATTTCTTTCCGATGCCTTGTCTCCGCCTGTTCCGCTTTCCTTCCGCATTTCTCTTGCTGGTCACCAGTGCTCCGAGGGGGACGTGTTAACCATGGGCTCAAGACAGCTGAGCCGGAATGCCGCCATAGGCGTGGTCGGGGGAGGGGCGGCCGCCGTCTGCCTGCTCGACGCGCTCGCCGGGGCCCCGACGGCCCCCGGCGAAGTCACGGTCTTCGAGCCCTCGCCCCATCTGTGGCGCGGCCGGCCCTACCAGCCGGACCTGGACACGGTCCGGGTGAACATCGCGCCCGGAGGGATGTCCGTACGCTTCGGGGACCCGGAGCACTTCCCGGGCTGGCTGGCCGCCCGGGACGCGGTGCTCGGGATGGCCGAACCCGACTTCGTCGACCCGATCAACGGGCTCCGCTTCATCCCGCGCGCCACCTACGGCGCCTATCTGGAGCAGTCGGCCCGCGAGGCCGTCGCCCGGCTGCGCGAGCAGGGGTGGCGGGTCGACATCGTCCCCGAGCGGGTCACCGCCGCCGAGCCCGCCCCCGGCGGCCGGGTGCGGCTGTTCCACGGCGACGGCGAGAGCCTCACCGTCGACCACACCGTGCTCTGCGTGGGCCGGGGCCGGCCCGGCGACCCGTACGGGCTGACCGGCCGGGACGGCTATCTGCCCGACGCCTACCCGCTGGCCCGCACCCTCGGGGAGATCGGTGCCGACGCCGACGTCGGCGTCATCGGCGCCGGGCTGACCGGCGTCGACATCGTCCTCTCGCTGCTCGCCCGCGGGCACCGGGGCCAGGTCCTGCTGGCCTCGCGCAGCGGAGTCCTCCCCCGGGTCCGCCAGACGGCCCGGCCGCACACCCTGAAGCACTTCACGGCCGAGTGGTTCCGGGGCGCGGCCCGGCGCGGGGAGACGGTGACCCTGGGCCAGGTGGTCGACCTCATGCGGGCCGAATTCGCGGACGCGGGCGAGGACTTCACCGCCGTGGCCCGGGAGATCACCGCCGCCGCGGAGGCCGAGGACCCGGTGAAGCGGCTGCGCCGGCACCTGTCCGAGGTGGACTCGCCCGACCGGGGGCTGCGCATCCTCCAGCAGGCGGTGCCCGCCACCGGCCCCGACGTCTGGCCGCTGCTCCCGGAGTCCGACCGCAGACAGCTCCTGCGCGACCACTACCGCTCGATGATGAGCCTGTGCTGCCCCATGCCGGCGACCACCGCGACCGCCCTGCTCGGCATGGTCGACAGCGGGCAGTTACGGATCGTCCCCGACGTACGGGCCGTGGAGCCGGCGCCCGGTGGCGGCTTCGCCCTGCGTACGGGGGACGGGGCGCCGCCGCTCCGGGCCGACCGGCTGATCAACGCGGTGAACCCGGCGCCCGGCGGGCTGCCCGCCCGCGCCCAGTCGCTGGTCACCTCGCTGGTCTCCGGGGGGCTGGCCGAACTCCACCCGCGCGGCGGCGTCGTGACGGAGCGGGCCACCAGCCGGCTGCTGACCGGCGGGCGGGCCCACCCCGGTCTCTACGCGCTCGGTGACCTGGCCGCGGGCAGCCTGTTCTTCACCTTCGGGCTCCCCTCCATCGTCGACCGCGCCCACGACATCGTGCAGGCGATCAGCGCCGGTGACGGCCCGTCGTTGCCCGCCACCGAGGACGCCGTACTCAGCGCCTGACGATCCGCCGCCTGCCGCCTGCCGCCCAACCACCCGCCGTCCGGCACCCCGTAACCCTCCCGACCCCTGACCCGGAAGCTCCCTGGAGGAGACATGACCGCCGAGCCCGTCGCCCCGCCGACCCCAGCCGCCCACCGACCCAACGACGTGCGCCCGATGACCGGCGACGAGTACCTGGACTCGCTGCGCGACGGCCGGGAGATCTACATCCACGGCCAGCGGGTCAAGGACGTCACCACACACCCCGCCTTCCGCAACAGCGCCCGCTCCGTCGCCCGCCTCTACGACGCCCTGCACGCCCCCGAGGCCGAAGGCGTGCTCCGCGTCCCCACCGACACCGGCAACGGCGGCTTCACGCACCCCTTCTTCAAGACCCCGCACACCGCGCAGGACCTGGTCACCAGCCGGGACGCCATCGTGCGGTGGCAGCGCATGGTCTTCGGCTGGATGGGCCGCACCCCCGACTACAAGGCGTCCTTCCTCGGCACCCTGGGCGCCAACGCCGACTTCTACGGCCCCTTCAAGGAGAACGCGCTCGCCTGGCACAAGCGCGCCCAGGAACGGGTCCTCTACTTCAACCACGCGATCGTCCACCCGCCGATCGACCGCGACAAGCCGGCCGACCAGACCGCGGACGTCTGCGTGCACGTCGACCGCGAGACCGACGCCGGGCTGGTCGTCTCGGGCGCCAAGGTGGTCGCCACCGGCTCCGCGCTCACCAACGCCAACTTCGTCGCCCACTACGGCCTGCCGCTGAAGGACAAGCGGTTCGGCGTGGTCTTCAGCGTGCCCATGGACACCCCGGGGCTGAAGCTGCTGTGCCGTACGTCGTACGAGATGACCGCCCAGGTCATGGGCAGCCCCTTCGACCACCCGCTCTCCAGCCGGCTGGACGAGAACGACGCGATCATGGTGATGGACCAGGTCCTCATCCCGTGGGAGAACGTCTTCATGTACGACGCGGAGGCGGCCAACTCCTTCGCCAACGGCTCCGGCTTCGTCGACCGCTTCACCTTCCACGGCTGCGCCCGCCTCGCCGTGAAGCTGGACTTCATCGCGGGCTGCGTCATGAAGGCCGTCGAGATGACCGGCACCGCGGGCTTCCGCGGGGTCCAGGCGCAGGTCGGGGAGATCCTCAACTGGCGCGACCTCTTCTGGGGCCTCTCCGACGCCATGGCCAAGGACCCCGTGCCGTGGGTCGGCGGGGCCGTCCAGCCCAATGTGCGGTACGGGATGGCCTACCGCACCTTCATGGGCGTCGGCTATCCGCGCGTCAAGGAGATCATCCAGCAGTCCCTGGGCAGCGGGCTCATCTACCTCAACTCGCACTCCTCGGACTGGAAGAACCCGGAGATCCGCCCCTACCTGGACCAGTACCTGCGCGGTTCCGGCGGCATCCCGGCGATCGACCGGGTCAAGCTGCTGAAGCTGCTCTGGGACGCGGTGGGCACCGAGTTCGGCGGCCGCCACGAGCTGTACGAGCGGAACTACGGCGGCGACCACGAGGCGGTCAGGTTCCAGACGCTCTGGGCCTACCAGGACTCCGGAGAGGCCGGGGCGCTCAAGGACTTCGTGGACGCGTGCATGGACGAGTACGACCTGGACGGCTGGCGGCGCGACGACATGTTCGACCCGGACGAATTCGCCTTCGTCCTGGGCCGTTGAGCGGGGTGGGGGGCGGGGCGCGGGGCGTGCCGGACCGGCCGGTGACGGCCGCCGCTGCCGCCCCCGCGGACGGGACCGCGCTGCTCGCCGCCACACCGGACCGGATGCGCGGGGCGCTCGGGCACTTCGCCAGCGGGGTCACGGTGGTGACCACGGCCACCGAGGGGCCGGACGGGCCGCACGCCCACGGCATGACCGCCAACGCCTTCACCTCCGTCTCCCTGGACCCCCCGCTCGTCCTGGTCTCCATCTCCACCCACGCCCGCTCCCACCGGCGCATCGACGACTCGGGCCGGTACGGGGTGTCCATCCTGGGCGCCGGACAGGGCCCGGTCGCCCACCACTTCGCCGGCGGGGCCCAGTCCCCGGAGGCGGTGTCCCTGGAGTGGCGCGACGGCCTCCCGCTCGTCGGGGGAGCGCTGGTGCACCTGGCCTGCCGGGTCCGGCAGAGCCACCGGGCGGGCGACCACACCCTGTTCGTCGGTGAGGTCGAGGGGCTGTGGCTCGGCTCCGGCGGCCCGCTCGTCCACTACCGCCGCGACCTGCGCGCCCTGGCGGGACCGGCACCGACGGCAGCGGGTGACCCGGAGGCCGTCTCCGTACGCGATCGGGCCCCCGCCCCGGCCTCCGTACCGCCCCGGGCCCCCGCCCCGGCCCCCGTACCGCCCCAGGCCCTCGCCCCCGCCCCCGTACCGCCCCAAGCCCCGGTCCCCGTACCGGATCGCACACCGGCCCAGGATCCCGGGCCCACCGCCGTACGGGAGCACGCACCGCACCAGGCGCCCGCACCCGCCCCCGTACCGCACCAGGCCCCCGATCCCCGCCGCGACCCGAACCTCGGCACCGACCGTGAAGAGAGGCCCGCACATGCCCGCTGACCCCGGCCCCGCCGCCCTCGACCTCGCCGACCTCGGCGGTCCCGGCCCCTCCGCCCCCGGCCCCGGCGTCCGGAGCTGGGACCGGCTGTTCGCCCGTCATGTGGCGAGCGACACCGGCGACCAGATCACCGCCATCCTCGACCAGTCCGGCGCCACGGACGCCATCGCCCTCTCGGGCGGCTTCCCGCACCCCGACACCTTCCCCGCGCGGGCGCTGGCCGAGAGCCATGCCCGGGTGCTCGCGCAGCCCGCCGCGCTCCAGTACGGGCCCACCCCCGGGCTCCCCGGGCTGCGCGACTGGTTCACCGGTTGGCTGGCGCGGGCCGAGGGGCGGACGCCCGCCGACGGCGAACTGCTCATCACCAGCGGCGGGATGGAGGGCCTCGGCCTCATCACCCGCAGCCTCCTCGACCCGGGCGACCGGGCCGTGGTCGAGGGCCCCACCTTCTTCGGCGCCCTCGTCGGCTTCCAGCGGCAGCTGGCCCGGGTGGAGACCGTGCCCGTCGACCGGGACGGGCTGGACACCGACGCCCTGGCCGAGTTGCTGCGCGGGTCCACCGGGCCGGCGCCCAAGCTCCTCTACCTCGTCCCGGACCACCAGAACCCCACCGGCCTCACCCTCTCCCTGGAGCGCCGCCACGCCCTGATCGCGCTGGCCCGGCGGTACGGGTTCCTCGTCGTCGAGGACGTCGCCTACCGCGAGCTGGGCTTCGACGGGGAACGCCACCCCAGCCTCTGGGCACTCGCCCCCGATGTCGTGGCCCAGGTCGGCACCTTCGCCAAGACCTTCACCCCGGGCATCCGGCTCGGCTGGGTCGTCGCCCCGGCCCGCCTCACCGCCCAACTGGCCCGCGCCAAGCAGAACACCGACCAGTGCACCGGCGCCTACGGGCAGCTGCTGCTGGAGGACTACGGGAGGTCCGGCGGGTTCGACCGCCAGATCGCCGCCTCCCGGGCCTTCTACCGGCGCCGCCGGGACGTGATGACCGAGGCCCTCGCCGCCCATCTGCCCGAGGAGGTCGCGTACACCCGGCCGCACGGCGGCTTCTTCAGCTGGCTCACCCTGCCCGGGGGCATCGACACCGTGGCGCTCCAGGAGCGGGCGCTGGCCGCCAAGGTCAGCTATGTGCCGGGGCGCGCCTTCTACGCCGGGGAGCAGGGCGGCAACAGCCTCCGCCTGGCGTTCAGCCGGGTGCCGGACGAGCAGATCGCCGAGGGCGTACGCCATCTGTCCGGCGTTCTCGCCGCAGCGATCGGCGCCACCACCGCGCGCTGACCACCGCCCCCACGGCCCCGATACCGCGCGCGGGCCACCGACCACCGACCACCGACCGCTGACCGCTGACCACTGAGCACTGACCGCTGTCCCATTCCTTTCCACCCTCATGAAGGAGAAGGGTCCCGCCATGCCCACCCAGCCCACCCGGCCCACCGAGCCGCCGTCCGCCCCGCCCGGCGTCGACGCCCTGCGCGAGCTGCTGCTCCCCGAGTACAGCCCGAGCTGTCTGGCCGCCGACGCCGGGGACCGTATCGGCGCCATCGGCGGGCTGCTCACCGTCAACCCCGCCCACCGGGTCGTCGGCCCCGCCCTGACCATCGACCTCTCCGAGCAGGACCTGGTCGACATCCTCCCCGTGCTCGGGCAGGCCCGGCCCGGGGACGTCATCATGCTGGCCTGTCACGGGATCACCGGGCTGGCGATGTGGGGTGGCCTGATGACGACTTTGTCTCAGGTGGCGGGGATCGCCGGAGCCGTCGTCGACGGGGCCGTCCGGGACGTGGACGAGATACGCGACCTCGGCTTCCCCGTCTGGTACCGCACCGCCCAGCCGCGCCGCTGCCCGCCGGCCGACCTGGACGGTGTCGTGCAGGTCAACGTGCCGGTGACGATCGACGGGGTGACGGTACGGGCGGGTGACATCGTGGTCGCCGACGAGAACGGGGTGGCCGTCGTGCCGCCTGACGCGGCGGAGGAAGTAGCTGTTTCAACAAGGGAGTTGCTGGCAAAGGAGCGGATCGTGCGCGATCTGATGAACGCGGGGGCGACGCTTCCGGAACTACTGGCGCGATTCGGCCACCTGTAATCGGCCGAGGTATCGCGTCCACGAGCGGGAATGGCATGCTCGTTCCGAGGCCACATGAGAGAGTTGGACCCAAAAGCCGCTGACGTTTCGTCACCAGCATTTCCAGACAGGGAGAATGACAGCATGGCTGTTGCGTTGACCGCGGACAGTGCCGGGTCGGTCGGGGGATTCAAGGTCGCCGATCTCTCACTCGCCGAGCTGGGCCGCAAGGAGATCCGTCTCGCCGAGCACGAGATGCCCGGACTGATGGCCCTGCGGCAGGAGTTCGGCCCGCAGCAGCCGCTGGCCGGAAAGCGCATCGCCGGCTCTCTCCACATGACCATCCAGACCGCCGTCCTGATCGAGACGCTCGCCGCGCTCGGCGCCGACGTCCGCTGGGCCAGCTGCAACATCTTCTCCACCCAGGACCAGGCGGCCGCGGCCGTCGTCGTGGGCACCGAGGGCACGGTGGAGGAGCCCAAGGGCAGCGCTGTCTTCGCCTGGAAGGGCGAGACGCTGGAGGAGTACTGGTGGTGCCTGGAGCAGCTGCTGACCTGGCCCGACGGCTCCGGCCCGCACTCGATCGTCGACGACGGCGGTGACGCCACCCTGCTGGTCCACCTGGGTGCCGAGTACGAGGCGGCGGGCGCCGTCCCGGACGCGCTCGCCGACGACCCGGAGGAGCACCGGATCATCCTCGACGTGCTCCGCCGCTCGCTCGTGGACAACCCGGGCAGGTACTCGGAGATGGCGAAGTTCATCGTCGGCGTCACCGAGGAGACCACCAACGGCGTCAACCGGCTCTACCGCCTCGGCAAGGAGGGCAAGCTCCTCTTCACCGGGATCAACGTCAACGACGCGGTGACCAAGAGCAAGTTCGACAACCGCTACGGCATCCGCCACTCGCTGGTCGACGGCATCAACCGCGCCATCGACGTCATGATCGCCGGGAAGCTCGCCGTGATCTGCGGTTACGGCGACGTCGGCAAGGGCGCCGTGGCGTCCCTGCGCGGCCAGGGCGCGCGTGTCGTGGTCACCGAGGCCGACCCGATCTGCGCGCTCCAGGCGGCCATGGACGGTCTGAAGGTCGTCACGCTCGACCAGGTCGTCGAGACCGGTGACATCTTCATCACCACCACCGGCAACCGCGACATCATCATGGCCGACCACATGGCCCGCATGAAGCACAACGCCGTCGTCGGCAACGTGGGCCACTTCGACAACGAGATCGACATGGCCGGCCTCGCGCAGGTGCCGGGCATCGAGAAGACCGAGATCAAGCCGCAGGTCCACGAGTGGGCCTTCCCCGACGGGCACTCGATCATCGTGCTCAGCGAGGGCCGCCTGCTCAACCTGGGCAACGCGACCGGCCACCCGAGCTTCGTGATGTCCTGCTCGTTCGCCAACCAGACCCTGGCGCAGATCTCGCTCTTCGACCCGGCGCAGAACTACGGCACCGACGTCTACACCCTGCCCAAGCACCTGGACGAGAAGGTGGCGCGCCT
The DNA here is from genome assembly GCF_050871195.1 of Streptomyces araujoniae. NCBI lineage: Bacteria > Bacillati > Actinomycetota > Actinomycetes > Kitasatosporales > Streptomycetaceae > Streptomyces > Streptomyces araujoniae. The sequence continues at coordinate 2,090,820 of NZ_CP194070.1, read as the reverse complement.
GCACCTCCCCGCCCTCGACGCCCACCTCACCGAACTCACCAAGGTCCAGGCCGAGTACATCGGCGTGGACATCGAAGGCCCCTTCAAGCCGGACCACTACCGCTACTGACGGGTCGGCCCCGCCTTCGGGCCGATCCGCGGACGACACCCTCGGGCCGGCCTCACACCTTCGGCCCGAGGGCGGGCCCGGCACCTTCGCTCCGAGGGTCGGCCCGACACCTTCGGACCGATCCACCGGGCCGATCCACCGGGCCGATCCACCGGACCGATCCACCGGACCGGCCTCCGGACGACCGAGTGAGAGGCGTCCGCCGCCGGTTCCACCCGGCGGCGGCGCCCCGTGGCGGGCCGTGACCCGACCGGCCGCCACAGCCACCCGCGCACGACCCGCGCGGCCTTTCCCGAAATACGGCCTTCGCCCCTCCGCGGCACGCCGTCTTCTGTCGAAGTCCTCTTTCGAAAAATGGGGGAACCACCGTGTTCGATCTCGCGCGCGCCCATGCCAACGGCGACCGCTATCTGCTGCTGCTCGGCTCCGACATCCTGCTCCGTGAACGCGGCATCGTGTCGGCGCTGCGGACCTACCCCGGCCCGGTGATCGGGATGAGCGAGACCCCGGCCGCGCAGAACGCCAACCGCTTCTTCGACCACGTCCTGCGCGCCGACTACTACGACGAGCGCCAGGCCCTCGAAGCCGTCCAGCAGTTCGAGCGCGAGACCGGGCTGCGGCCCGGCGCGGTGGTGCCGATCATCGAGATGACCGTGCACGTCTCCGTCGCCGTCGCCCGCCACTACGACCTGCCCCGGCTCTCCGACGCCTGCCTGGCCAAGGTCCGCGACAAGCACACGATGAAGGCGGCCTTCGAGGCGGCCGGAGTGCCCTGCGCCCGCCACCGCCTCTTCGGCACCCTGGAGGAACTCCACCAGGCGGCCCGGGAGCTGGACTTCCCGCTGGTGCTCAAGCCGCGCGACTTCGCCGGCAACGTCGGCACCGTGCGGGTCAACGGCCCCGGCGAGCTGGACGAGGCGTACGTCTACTGCCGCGACTCCCTGCTGGAGATCGCCCCGCTGTACGGGTTCGAGGACGGCCGCTTCCAGGCCGAGGAGTTCGTCACCTCCACCCACGAGGTCTCCGTCGAGGTCGCCAACCACCGCGGTGAGCGGAGCGTCGTCGCCGTCACCGACAAGTCCAAGGCGGGCGCCCCCTACTTCAGCGAGCGCGGCCAGCTGGTGCCGAGCGCCGACTCCGGCAACGAGGAGCTGCGCCGGGTCGCCCTGGCCGCCTGCGCCGCGCTCGACATCGACCACGGACTGGCCCATGTCGAGGTCCTGGTCGACGGCGACCGGCTGAGCGTCGTCGAGGTGGCGGCCCGGCCCGGCGGCGACGGGATCATGGACCTGATCGACCGCGTCTACGGCTTCAGCCCCTACGACCTCCACTTCGGCTCGTACACGGACACCCTGGACGGCCTGCCCCCCATCACCGCGGAGCCCGCCGGCATGGGGGCCACGGCCTTCCTCAAGGCGCCGCCCGGCACGATCACCGAGGTCAAGCCGGTCCACGACCTGACCCCCGAGGAGGTCGGCCTCTACATCACCGCCCAGGTGGGCGACGTCTCCCGGCCGCTGACCTCGTACCTCGCGCGCGACGGCGTCCTGGAGTGCTTCGAGCGGGGCCAGAGCGACCAGCGGGCCTTCCGCGCCAAGGCCGACGAGCTGGCCCGGCAGCGTACGGAGCAGATCTTCACCGTCGAGGCGGAGCACGACCCGTCATGATCCGCGGCACGTTCCGCACGGTCGCCGGACTCAACAGCGATCTGCGGGCCCTGTTCGTCTCCACCCTGCTCTTCCGGGCGGGGACGATGGCCTTCCCCTTCCTCGGCGCGTATCTGCTCGGACAGGAACGTTACGGCGTCGAACAGGTCGGCCTGGTCGTCGGCGCCTTCGGCCTCGGGGCGCTCGTCGCCGACGTGGGCGCGGGGGTGCTGCTGGGACGGCTGCGGCCGGTCACGGTGATGCTCGGCGGCTGCGTCGGCTACGCCCTGGTGCTGGCCGTCGTGCCCGCGCTCTCCGCCGTGCCCGCGCTCCTCGTCGCGACCCTGCTCTGGGGCATGGCCTTCGAGATCTACACGCCCGCCAGTTACGCGCAGGTCGTGGCGGGTTCCTCGGCCGACCAGCGGAAGATCGCCTTCTCCTGCAACCGGCTGGCGATCAACCTCGGCATGGGGCTCGGCCCGGCGGTCGGCGGTCTGCTCTTCACCGTGGCTCCGCAGGCGCTGTTCTACGTCAACGCCGTCTGCGTCCTCGCCGCCGCCGGGGTGCTGCTGCGCCGCTCCGCCTCCACCCGGTCGGCCACGACCGCCGGGGCGGCCGGACCGGGCAGGCTGCTCTCGCCCACCGTCCGCGACGAGTCCCGGTTCTGGACCCTGTTCGTCCTGGCCCTGCCGGTGCACATCGCGTACGCGCTGCCGCCGATCCTGCTGAGCACGTACGTCATCGAGGGCATCGGGCTGCCCGCCTACTGGGTCAGCGTCGTCTTCGTGGTCAACGCGGCGGCGATCGTGCTGTTCGAGGTGCCGCTGAACAAGGCCATGGTCCACATGTCCCACCTGCGGTCACTGCTCATCGGCTACGTGCTGGCGGCGGCCGGGTTCGCCCTCACCGGGCTCACCTCCAGCGGGCCGCTGCTGGCGGTGATCGCGCTGCTCTGGACCTGCGGGGAGATGATCGTCTTCCCGGCCCTGCTCAGCTACGTCTCCCAGCTCTCCGCCCCGACGGTGATCAACCGCAATGTGAGCCTGTACTCGGCGGGCGTCAACGTCGGATTCATGACGGCGCCGCAGATCGGCGGGGTGCTCTCGGCCGGCCGTTCGCCGGGCACCCCCTGGCTGGCCGCCGGGACGGCGCTGGCCGCGGCGAGCGTGCTGATGGTGGCCGCCCGCTTCTCCCGGGCCACCTGGTGCCCGGACGACGAGCATCCGGGCGCCGACGACGGCCCGGAGGGGCAGGCGGCGGACGGGACGCCGAAGGACGGACAGGCCGACCGGGCGCCCCAGTCGGCGGACTCGACGGGCTGACGGAGGGGGTGGTCCGGGAGCCCCGGACCACCCCCGGCCCCCTCAGGAGATCTCCACCTCGAACGCCAGGTCCCGGCACCGCTGCACCACCGTCGTCACCCACTCCTCCGGCCGCGCCGGATCGTAGGAGCGCATGGTCTCCATCGCCCAGTACTCCGCGAACGGCAGCGCCCTCGGCCGGGTCTCCCGCAGCCGCCGGGCCCGCCGGCGTGGCTCCCGGGAGCCGAAGTCGCTCTCGCTCTCCAGCAGCGCGTCCACCGTGTGCCCCAGCGCCGAACGGGCCGCGAGCACCGCGCTGGGCACGTCCCGGGCGGCCAGCCGGCGCCCCGCGTCCTCGATGGCCCGGTCGGCCGCGGCGAGCGAACGGGTGGTCACGAGGGCCCGGAACGCGGAGCCGCCGATCCGCCGCTCGCACTCCTTCGCCCACTCCGTGCCGCTGAGCGCGAGAGGGGCGCTCATCCGTTCCAGGAACAGCTCCTCGGCGTCGCTCAGCACCCCGACCGCCGTGCCGCCGCCCTCGAACCGTTCCCGGGTGACCTTGGCGAGCACCTGCCGGACCTGGCCCTCCAGCCAGTACGTGATCTCCCAGCGCCGGCCCGCCACCGACAGCGCCAGCGACGGGACTTCGGCCGGGGAGAGCCGCACGGGCAGCGCGCGGGCGCCCTCTCCGGTCCACGGACCGGTGGAGACCACGTGGAAGTCGTACGTGCCGCCCTCGTCGGCCCAGCCGCGAGCGGCGGGTCCGACGCAGCAGACCGCGAGGCAGCCGTCCGGTATCAGCCCGCGGCGGTCCATCTCCTCCAGGCAGCCGGTCAGTCCGGCGCTTCCGGCCGGGGTCACCACGCCGAGTCCCGGCCGGGGCCGAAGAGGCGGACGGTGAAGTCGTCGGGCTCGCGCACCCGCAGACGGGGCTGCAGGCTCCCGGCCCGCCGCCGCGCGGCCGCCGCCGGGCCCGCCGACGGGGGAGCCGTCCGGTTCAGCCGCTCCTCGGCCAGCTCGCAGACGGCCTCCGCCCACTGCACCAGCTCGCGCGACTGCCCCGGGGTGTGCTGCCGGTGGGCGCTCTCCCGGAGCTGGTCCCACAGCCCCGCCGCGCTCCACTGGGTGAACCGGCGGTGGGTGTTCTGCCAGGACACCGTGAACGCCCGGGGCAGGGCCCGCCAGGGTACGCCGCTGACCAGGACGAACAGGATGGCGGCGAAGGTCGCCTCGTCGTCGGCCCGTTGGCTGCCGCCGCCCTGCGGACGGACCGCCGGGCGGGGCAGATGCCGGCGGGCCAGCGGCCACAGGGCCATCGGGGCGAGCCAGGTGAACCGGCCCGCGCCGGGGAGGGGGACGCGGGGGCCGGGCACCCTCGCCTCCGGGAGGGTGCTGTTCGTCCGCCGCAGCGGGGGTAACGGATTGCCTTGGTGGGTCATGTCCTCTCCAGGGCGGTCGTGAGCGGGCGGAGGACGCGCGCGGCCGGGAGGCCGCACCGCGTGTCGTCACCGTGGCCACCGTCGCTGTGGGCCAGGTCCTGTCGAGTGGGCGGTTCCTGCTGTCGGTCGATGCGTACGGCCGCTGCACGCAGCCAGGTCTGCGTCGGTGCGGAGTCCACCTGTCCTCCCTCTGCCGTGGTCATCGGCTGCTCTCCGGCCCCGTCCGTCGGACGACCCTGTCGTGAAGACGGGCATGCCGCCGGGTGAGGTTGCCTCGGGAACGGCGTGCTGCGTTCCGGCGCGGTCGATCGGCTTCCTGACGGTGGCCCCCTCCACCCGCGGTCGCTCGGGGTGAGCGGCCGACCTGCCTGCCGGAGCATTGAATCGAACGATGTTCTTCGATGCAGAACGCTTGCTCGAAAGCTAGGCGCGGTCCAAATGGCGTGTCAAGCAACGGCTGTTGCCGGTGGACGCACCGGTGCATACCTCAACGGACATGGACGGACCGGACGGGCGCAGGCTCCTGGAATCGGCCGGGATTGGTCGGCGTGGGGCATGGGTAGTGTCGGTCGGGGCCGCCCGGCCGGGGTCCCGGTGGAACCGGTTCCGGCCGGTCCGCGAGGGGGCGGATCGGGGCGGTGGCAGCGGGTCGGGGGTGGTGCGGACGGGGCGGGCCGAGCGTGACGGGGGCGTGGCGATGGGCGGTGGCGGCGGCTTCGGCGGGCCGGCCGGCGGACCGGGCGGGGGAGCGGTTCAGAAGGAGGCGACCCGGTTGCCGAACCGGTGGGCGCCGAGTTCGCGCGAGAGGCTGCGGGCCGTCTCGCGGGTCGCGATCGAACAGCCCTGCCGGTGCCGTTCGTCCAGCAGGCGTTCGACGGGTCCGACGAGGCCGATGGCCCCCGCCGCGCACCCGGTGCGGTCGAAGATGGGGGCCGCGATGCCCGCGTCGCCGAGCGTCGCCTCCTGCTTCTCCACGGCGTAGCCGACCTCTCTGGCCTGCGCCAACTGCGCTTCCAGCACCTCGGGTTCGGTCACCGAGTGGCCGGTCAGCGCAGCGGGCGGGCGGCTGAGCAGGCGGGTCCGCAGCTCCTCGGGGGAGAAGGCCACGATGGCCTTGCCCAGCGCGGTGGTGCTCCAGGGCAGCGTGGCCCCGGTCTCCAGCGGCTGCGCCACGTTCCCCGGCCGGCAGACGTGGTGGATCACCAGGACGTCGTCATGGACCAGCACCCCGACCCAGACCGCCTCGTCGGTCCGGGTGGCCAGCAGGTTGGACCAGGTGAGGGCGCGGGTGCGCAGCTCGTGCGTGTCCAGGTAGGCGTTGCCGAAGGTCACCAGGGCGGGTCCCAGCCGGTATTTGCCCGACTCCTGGTCCTGCACCACCAGGCCGTCCGACTCCAGGGTGCGGAGCAGGCCGTGCATGGCCGATTTCGACACCCCGACCCGGTCGGCGAGTTCGGTGACCCCCAGTCGCGGGGAGGCCCCCGTCAGCTCCTTGATGATGCGTACGGCGCGCTTGACCGACTCGACCATGGGCCCACCCCTGTTCGGTATGAGTGAACACTGTTCTCTTTGACAGCGTCAATGTTCACGTTCTTGTACGGCATGGCCATGGTGCCCTACCCGTACGGAACCGGGTTGCCGGGGTGGTGGCGCCACCGGCCCCGACCCGGGGGCGGCCGCCTCCCGGGAGCGTCGCCCGGGGCCGCCCGGCGCTGCTTCGGGGTCACCCGGGGACGACCTCGACCACCCCGTGCGCGAGGAGTTGGGCGGCGAACTCGACCGTGTCGCCGGTGGCGTTCTCGGCCGGGACGCCGTACTCCTCCGCCACCACGGCGGCGATCCCGCGCAGCGTCGACGTGCCGTCGATCCGCCGGACGATGGCCTGCGCCACCTCGTCCAGCTCCAACGCGTGCTCCCGCACGGCCACATACATCCGCCCCCGGTACCGGCGCGCGCGGGCCTCCACCCGGCGCTGCAGAACACTGGCCGGTGTCAGCTCGATCTCGGTCTCCCCCATGGCTCCCCCATCGTGTGTGCTCCACCCGGTGAATCCTGATGCCCGGGATAGGAATGCAACCGGCGGCCGACCGGACCGTCAAGGTCCACCTGAGACAGCCAACCGCCCGACCGGCCCGTACGGTTCGGCTCCGCCGCAGGTGGGGCGCGGGGCGCGCGGGGGAGTGGACGGCCGGGGGCGCCGGACGGGCGCGGCGAGATGAGACACGGCCACTCCGACCACATGAGACACATTGCCTTCCCGGCAGCCCCCTCGCGGCCGGGGCCCCGCGCGCCGGCCGAAGGCATCGGCCCCGCGCCACCCGGGCTCCGGGCTCCGGGCTCCGGGCTCCGGGCCTCCCGGCCTCCCGGCCCCCCAGCCCCAGAGGTCCCTCGGCTCCGGCTCCCCGGTCTCCGGCCTCCCGGCTCCGGCCCCTCAGCCCCGGAGGCCCCTCGCCCCCGGCCTCCCGGCTCCGGTCTCCGGGCTCCGGGCTCCGGCCTCCCGGCTCCGGTCTCCGGGCTCCGGGCTCCGGGCTCCGGGCTCTGGCTTCCCGGCTCCGGGCTCCGGGCTCTGGCCTCGCGGCTCCGGAGGCCCCAGGCTCAGGCCCTCAACCCCGGCCCCTCAACCCCGGCCCCTCGCCCCGGCCCTCGCCCCCGGCTCAGGCCCCCCGGCTCACGGCTTCTCGACGACGACCACGGCGTTGCTCACGCGTCGCTCGCGCAGGGGCCCGCCCCAGTCGTCCACCGGCCGGTTGTAGAGCGTGTTCCCGGCGATGAGGGTGGTGTCGCCGCCGCTGCCGAGCCCCACCGCCTCCCGGGCGCCCAGCCACTTCATCACCGCGGCCGCCTCGGGCAGCGTCGCTCCCACGCTCAGCGCCGGGTCGCGGCCGTCGATGGTGACGAGCAGCAGCTCACCGGCGGCGGTGACCCCCGCGAGCGTGCGGGCGTGACGCTGCAGCAGCGTGTTGTTGGCACGGCACTTCTGCCCCGGTGCGAGGTCGGCCGGTACGCAGGAGGCCTGGGCCATCCCGTTGGCGGCCGGGTTCAGCCACACCTCGCCGCCCCGTACCAGTGCCGGCGTACCGCCCGCCACCGCCGAGAGCTCCGGGGTGGTCACGGACCTGCCGTCCCGGCCCCGGACCGTGGAGCCGGGCTTGAACGCCTTGCCGACCTCGCTGTGCGCGCGGAGCCAGGCGGCGCCCTCCCCGATGCCCTGGAGGACCCGGCCGCCGGGCGGGATCGGGCCGCCCGCCGGGGTACGGAGCTGCTTGACGACCCAGTTGCCGTCCATGACCACATCGACCGTGTGTGCCAGGAACTCCGCCTGGTCCGCGTACCACTGCGCCTGCCACCCGGTGACGGGGTCGGTCCAGCTGTCGCCCCGGCGCACCGGGGTGGGGGTGGCGGCGCCCCACTCCGGGCGGAAGACCACGATCTCGTCGGGGTCGTGGCAGGTGGTGTTCCGCCAGGGCTGGAGCGTCCGGGTGCGGTTGGAGGCGCGGTAGTCGTTGCCGACCCCGCCGCAGCCCAGCACATGACCGGCCGGCCGGTGGATGCCGTCGACCACCCGTACCGCCCCGTCGGGTGCGGTGATCCGGGTCTCGGAGCTGATCTCGTCCACGGCGGCCCGGCCCTGGAGCCCCTCCAGCAGAAGGGCGGTCCTGCCGTTGTTCGGGGTGCCGAGCAGCACGTTGTTCTGCAGGTACAGGCCCTGCGGCACGCCTTCGAAGCCGCCGAAGTCACCGTTGTTGGGGCTGTCGATGTCGAACTCCGAGCCGTTGACCGCGACGAGCGCCCCGCTCTCCGCCGCCAGTTGCCGTACGGTCTCGGAGCCCCGGACGTCCTTGCCGTGCACGGCCTTCAGCGTGACCCGGGCCGACGGCGCGACCGTGATCACCCTGACCTGCCACGGGCCCCGGCTCGCGCTCCCGTCCTCGGCGGTGAAGAAGATCCGGCTCCTGCCGAAACCCGCGTCCGCCAGCGCCTGCCGGGCCTGGACGGCGTCCTCCCGGCGGTCGGCGGCGAACCGGCCGACCCGGACCCCGTACCCCACCACCCGGCTGTCCGTGTCGGCGCTCTCCGGCACGGTGAAGACATCGACGCGGGCGGTGAATCCGGCCGCGTCCAGGTCCTTCGCCAGCCGGTCGGCGTCCGCCCACGATCCGAAGGTCTCCGTGCCCGTCTGCGGATGGCGGACCCAGACCGACCAGGCGTCCGAGGCCTCGCCCTGCCAGTACTTGCGGTAGGTGACCCCGGGAGCCAGCAGGTCGGCGGGTCTGGTCCGGGTCGGTACGTCGGCGGGGCCGAGCGGCATCCGCCCCACCGGTTCCGTTCCGGCCACCGCCCCGCCCGTACGCGGCGGTTGACCCGGCGCCGCCGCCCCGAGCAGCAGCACCGAGGCGACGGCGACGGCCGCGGGCACCCGGATCCGGCGGACGAACCCGGCGGGACGGATGAACCCGGCAGGACGGGCGGACCCGGCGGGACGGGCGGACCCGGCGGGACTGGCGGGACGGGCGGACCCGGCGGGACGGGCGGGGAGGGCGGATCCGGACACCGGTCCGGGTATCGGCCCGGGCAGCGGACGGTGCGGCACAGCGGTCTCCGTTCGGAAAGGCCCTGGCAGGGCGGTCGCCCCACTTCACCACGCCGCCCCGCCGGGCCACCGGCACACCCCGGGCCGCCCGGACCGCCGGAGGGCGGCCGTGCCTACCATCCCCTGTGACCGATACGACCGAGCAGCCCGCCCGCCGCCCCCGGATATTCGCCGACCTCACCCCCCTGCGCGCCTACCCCGACTACCGGCGGCTCTGGTTCGGGAACACCGTGTCCTGGATCGGGCAGGGGATGACGGCCCTCGCCGTCTCGCTCCAGGTCTACGACATCACCGGCTCCGCGTTCTCCGTCGGGCTCATCGGGTTCTGCTCGCTCGTGCCGCTCGTCGTGTTCGGGCTCTACGGCGGGGCCGTCGCGGACACCGTCGACCGGCGCAAGCTCGGCCTGTTCAGCGCCGCCGGATCGTTCCTCCTGGCCCTGGTCCTGGCCCTGGCCACCTTCGCCGGGGCCGAGAACGTCGGCCTGCTGTACGCCATCGTCGCCCTCCAGGCCGTCTGCTTCGCGCTCAACGCCCCGGCCCGCTCCTCGATGATCGCCCGGCTCCTGCCGCCCGAACAGCTGCCCGCCGCCAACGCGCTCAGCTCCATGACCACGACGACGGGCGCGCTCGTCGGCCCGATGCTGGGCGGGCTGATCGTCGGCTGGTGGGGGTACCGCGCCGCGTACACCGTCGACGCCGTCACCTTCACCGCCTCCCTGTACGCGATGTGGCGGCTGCCCTCGATGCTGCCCGACCGGACGGCGGAGGGCGAGGCCCGCAAGCGGGCCTCCGTGACGGACGGGCTGCGCTTCCTCGGCACCCGGCCCAACCTCCGGATGACCTTCTTCACCGACCTGTGCGCGATGGTGCTCGCCCACCCCCGGGCGCTCTTCCCGGTGGTCGCCGTCGTCTGGTACGGGGGTGACGCCCGGACCACCGGCCTGCTCGTGGCCGCCCCGGCGCTCGGGGCGCTGCTCGGCGGGGTCTTCTCCGGCTGGCTCGGCCGCATCCGCCGCCACGGTCTCGCGGTCCTGCTCGCCGTCGGCAGCTGGGGCGCCGCCATCGCCGTCTTCGGCCTCACCCGCCACCTCTGGCTGGGGCTGCTCTTCCTGGCGCTCGCCGGGTGCGCCGACACCGTCTCCATGGTCTTCCGGAACACCATGCTCCAGGCGGCGGTCCCGGACGAGATGCGCGGCCGGCTCCAGGGCGTGTTCATCGTCGTGGTGGCGGGCGGGCCCCGGCTCGGGGACTTCCTGGCCGGGTCGGTGGCCGACCTCACCTCACCGGCCGTGGCCGTCGTCGGGGGCGGGGCGGCCTGCGTGGTGGCGGTCGGGCTGCTGGCCCTGAAGTGGCGGGGCTTCGCCCGGTACGACGCCCGCGACCCGCAGCCGTAGCCGCCGCCCCGCCGTGGCGGCCCTACCGGACGACCGACCGGGCGATGCCCAGCTCCACCAGGTCCTGCGGCCGCAGCCGGAGCTGGTCGGCGGTGGCACCCGTCTCCTCCGGCGGCCGCTTCAGGATGGCCGCCGCGAGTTCGGGCGCGATGACGGAGAAGTAACTGTCCGCCGTCACATGGGTGTTGCCCGGCGCCGCGAGGGCCAGGGCACCGCCCGAGCCGCCCTCGCCGATCACCAGGGTGGTCACCGGCACCCGGGCCGCCGCGATCGCCGCGAAGGTGTCCGCGATGGCCGCGCCCTGGCCGGCCCGTTCCGCCTCGGCGTCGTTGGCGGCGCCCGGGGTGTCGACCAGGGTGAGGACGGGGACGCCGAGCCGGTCCGCGAGCCGGATCGTCCGGGCCGCCGCCCGGTATCCGGCCGGGCGCGTCGGGGTCCCGCACTGTGCGACGTACGCGACGGCCCGTCCGTCCGCCCGCAGCCCGAACCCGCTGAGCAGCCCCGGGTCCGTACCGCCGGACCGGTCCCCGTGGAGGGGGAGCCGTACGGCGAAGTAGTCGTCCAGATACGCCCGGGCCCGCGGCCTTCCCACCGCCCGGGCCCGCTCCACCGCCTCCCGCCCGCTCCCCGGCAGCCCGGCGGAGGACGGTGCCTGGGCCCGGGGGAGCGGCGCTGCGGCGGGTCCGTCCCCGGTACCGGCAGCCTCCTCGCCCGTCCCCAGAGCCCGCAGCCACAGCCCCACCGTGCGGGGCAGCTCCGGGCCCGGGACCACCGCGTCCACCTGGCCCGCCGCCGACTGGCCCTCGGCGCCGTACGCGTACGGGTCGGCGTCCGGCGGCCGGACCCGGGAGCCGGCGAACCCGATCTGGGCGCCCGGCAGGGCAAGCACCACATCCGCGCCCGCCCCCACGGTGGCCCAGCCGCCGCCGGTCGTGGGGTCGCGGACCACGGCGATCTGCGGGAGCCCCGCCGCCCGCAGCCGGGTGGAGGCGGCGGCCACCCGCTGGAGCTGGGTGAGCGCGACCATGCCCTCCTGCATCCGGCTGCCACCCGTGGCGACGAGCGCGACCAGCGGCAGCCGGCGGGCCAGCGCCAGGTCGTACGCGGCCTCCAGCCGGTCACCCGTCAGCAGCCCCAACGAGCCGCCCAGGAAGCCGAACTCGAAGGCGAGCAGCACGCACTCCCGGCCACCGGCGACCCCGGTCCCGTACACGACCGACTCGTCCTCACCGGTCCGCTCCGCCGCCCGTGCGCGCGCCGCGTCGTACCCCGCCCAGCCGAGCGGGCCGTCCGGCGGGAGCGTGCGCGGCGACGGGGGCCGGTGCTCGGTGAAGCCCGCCCCGCCGGTGAGCAGGGCGATGGCCTCGCGGGCGGTGGCCCGGGGCGTCGCACCGGACGGCGCGCCGACGGGAGCGTCACCGGACTCGGGGGAGCCACCGGCCAGGGGGGCGTCACCGGACGCGGGGGAGCCATCGGGCAGGGGGAAGCCACCGGACGCGGGGGAGTCACCGGACATGGAGCGACCTCTTCATGATCTTCCCCAGGTCGTTGCGGGGCAGCGCGTCCAGGTAGCGCACGGTACGCGGACGCTTGTGCGGGGCCAGCTGCCCCGCCACCAGATCCGCCAACTCCTCGGCGGTGGGCGGCGAGTCGGGGTCGGCCGGGACCACCCACGCCACCACCCGCTCACCGAGGTCCGGGTCCGCCTCGCCGGTGACGGCGGCCTCGCGCACGCCGGGGTGGCCGAGGAGCACGTTCTCGATCTCGCCCGCGCCGATCTTGTAGCCGCCGCTCTTGATGAGGTCGGTGGCCTTGCGCCCGACGATGGTCACGTACCCGTCCGTGTCCACCGTGCCGACGTCGCCCGTACGGAACCAGCCGTCGGCCGTGTGCGCGGCGGCGGTGGCGTCGGGCCGGTTGAGATAGCCGGTGAACAGGTTCGGGCCCCGGACCTGGATCTCCCCGATCGCCTCCGGCCCCTCCAGCACCGTGCCGTCCTCCTCCACCAGCCGCAGCTCCACCCCCGCGAGCGGCGGGCCCACCGTGCCGGGGCGCGGCACGCCGTCCGCCCGGATCCCCGTGTTCATCAGGGTCTCCGTCATCCCGTACCGCTCGATCACCCGCCGCCCGGTCGCCGCCGCGACGCGCTCGTGGTCGTGGACGGGGAGCGCAGCCGAACCGGAGACCAGCAGCCGCGCCCCGGCCAACGCCCCGGCCAGCGCGTCCCGTCCGGCCGTCCCCGCCGGGGCGTCCAGCACCTCCGCCAGCCGGTGGTACATCGTCGGTACGCCGAAGAGCATCGTGCCCCCCGACCCCAGTTCCCGCGCCACACCCCCGGCCGAGAACGCCCCCAGGTGACGCAGCGAACCGCCCCGCCGCAGCGGTCCGAGGACGCCCAGGATCAGCCCGTGGACGTGGAACAGCGGCAGCGCGTGGACCAGCACGTCGTCGCCGGTCCACCCCCAGGCGTCCTCCAGCGCGTCCAGCGACGCGGCGACGGCCCGCCGGGGGAGCACGGCCCCCTTGGGCGGGCCGGTGGTGCCGGAGGTGTAGACGATGAGGGCGGGGGACTCGGGGTCGCCTTCCCCGGGCCCGGGCGCGCCACCGTCCGCCGGGGCACCGCCTCCGCTGTACCCGTCCGCCGTCGCGCCGCCTCGGCCGTCCGCGTAGGCCGCCGCGCCGCCTCCGCCTTCCGCGTACGCCGCCGAGCCGCCTCCGCCTTCTCCGTACGCCGTCGCGTCCCCGGTCTCCGCCCGCGCGTCCACGGTCACCCGCCGCACCTTCTCCAGCGCGGGCGGCAGCTCGTCGGCCCCTCCCGCCAGGACGGCCGTGGGCTTGCTGTCGGCCAGGATGTGCGCCAACTCGCGTTCGCCCGTGCGGGGGTTGAGCGGCACCACCGGCACGCCGGCCCGCAGGGCCGCCACCACGGCGATCACCGTCTCCGCCGTCGGAGTGGCCCAGACGGCGACCCGGCCCGCGTCCGCGATCCGGGCGGCGAGGGCGGCGGAGGCCCCGGCCAACCGGCCGTAGGTCAGGGAGAGATCACCGAAGCGGACGGCCTCCCGGGAGGCTGCCGGGCCGGTGGGGGACTGGAGCGCGGGAAGAAGGAGGGTCACGCCGGGAAGCCTAGGGGCTCGGGACGGCCCCGGCCGGGTGCCGGGTGCCGATGAGGGGAGCGTCACCATCGGCCGACGGCGGCCGTTCTCCCGGCGTCACGAGTTGACGGTTTCGGAGCCAACTCCCCTGCCCTGCTGCGAAAATGAATTTCGCGACTGCGATGTGGATGAGGCGGCACGGTGGAGTGGACATGCGAGGCGTGCGGAGGTCCCGTGGCGCAGGCCGAAGGGGTGACAACCGCTGCGGCGGTACGGGGCCACGCTCGGGAGGCCGGGCACGACCAGGCGAGTGTCCGGCGTGTGACACCGTCGGGCATCGTGCAGCGCTGGCGTACCGAGGCCGACCGGGAACGGTGGAGAGCCGAAGAGCGGGCATCGCAGGCGCGGGGACGCCCTGAGAAGGGCACAGCCGATGAAGCCCCAGCGGAGGAAGCCGCGAGCGCGACCCCACGTCGGCCCGAAGGCTGGTACGTGCACACCGCCGCCACATCTGGCCCCACCCGACTGCCGACAGCGGGCCGGGCCTGGGGGATCGGCTGTCTTTCGCTGCTGTTTCTGATCGTCGTCCTCGGGCTGTTCACCGAACCTCTGGAGGGAGGCCCGGGCGGGAACGGTGACAGCCCTGGTGAGAGCCGTGAGGAATGCCGCGAGAGGTACGAAGGTGCAGGCGATGGAACGGTGGACTGGAGAGGCATCTGCGACCTCATCGAGTAGCCCGCCGACCCGGTGGGCGCCGACCGTACAGGCCGCACCGGGCAGGGCTGCAGAGAGCGGAGACCTCACCCGCCGCGCCGGAGGTTCCGCATCCGTGCGTACGCGTACACGCATCCCGCCAGCGCCAGGTCGGACAGGAGCATGAAGCCGATCGCGTACGAGTCCTTGGCGCTGTAGATCGCGCCCATCACCAGCGGCGGTACGAACCCGCCGAGCCCGCCCATCGCGCCCACGATCCCCGTCACACTGCCCACCTTCGCCTGCGGGGTCACCTGCGAGACCAGGGCGAAGACGCTGCCGCTCGCGGTGCCGAGCCCGGCCGCCATGGCCAGCAGGGCGATGGTGCCGGTCGGGTTCAGGGGCGGTTCGAAGGCCTGGACGACCGCCATCAGGGCCGCCAGCAGCAGGGCGCCCGCCGTCACGAGCGCCGGGTGGACCCGGTCCGAGAGCCAGCCGCCGATCGGCCGGAAGACGACGGTCACCAGCGCGAACCCGGCCGCCTTGGTGCCCGCCTCGGTCGGTGACATCTCGTACCAGGTCTTCAGGTACGTCGGCAGGTAGACCCCGAACGCCACGATCCCGCCGAAGCCGATCGCGTACAGCGCCGACAGCTCCCAGGTCACCCGCAGCCTCGCCGCGTCGCCCAGCCGGTGGGCCAGCGTGTCCGTGGGGACCTTCCGGCCGGGGTGGTCGCTGACCAGGACGGCGGCCAGCAGCGCGAAGACCACCAGCGCCCCCGCCACCACGAGGAACGGCAGGTTGTCGCCGTGCTTCGCGATGCGCGGGGTGAAGTAGCCGGAGAGCGCCACGCCGCCCATGCCCATGCCGAACACGCCCAGCGCGAACCCCCGTCTGGCGGGCGGGAACCACGAGTTGACCAGCGGGACGCCGATCGCGAACGTCGTGCCGCCGAGCCCCAGCAGGAAGCCGACGGCGAGCATCGCCCCGTACGAGTTCCTCGCCGGGATCAGCAGCAGCACCGGCACGATCGTCAGCGCCGACACCAGCGGGAACATCAGCTTCGCGCCGTACCGGTCGGTCAGCGCGCCCACCGGGATCCGGCCCAGCGACCCCACCAGCACCGGCACCGCCACCAGGAGCGACTGCTGGAACGAACTGAGCCCCAGCCGGTCCTTGTAGTCGCCGGACATCGGCGCGATCAGGTTCCAGGCCCAGAAGGTGAGGGCGAAGCCGATCGTGGCCATGACGAGGTTCCGGTACGCGGCGGCGGACGGCGCCGCGGCCGCGGCTGCCGCCGGGGCGGGGGCGTCCGGTGGCTCGGGGGGCTGCTTGACGGCGGAGTTCACACCGCAAGTCAAGGGCGCGGGGGAGCGCGGGGCCCGCCGGAGTGCGCCGACCGGGCGACGGCACCCGCCCTCCCCGGCCGTCACGCCCCGGCGACCACACGCTTGCCCCGGCCGTCACGTGCTTCCCCCAGCCGATATCGCCACAAGCTGGGACAATCGCGGTATGGATCGGCTGGACAGGGAAATCCTCGGCATTCTCCAGGAGGACGCCCGGATCTCGTACCGGGATCTGGGCGTACGCGTGGGGCTCAGCGCCAACGCGGCGGGCGACCGGGTCCGCCGGATGCGCAAGGACGGGGTGATCCGTGGCTTCACCGTCATCGTCGACCCGGCCGCCGACACCCGTTCGGGCCTGGTCGTCTTCATCGATGTGACGCTGCGGCTGGACACGACGAACGAGGAGTTCGAGCGTTCGGTGCTGATGCTGCCCGGGATCACGGAGGTGGTGCACGTGACGGGCGGCCACGACTATCTGATCCGGGCCACGGCGGCCGACCCGGTGGCGCTGGACTCGCTGCTGCGGCGGCTCAAAAAGGAGGCGGGCGTGGCCCACTCCACCACCCGGATCGCCCTGCGGGCGGCGCCGAAGCACTGACGGCGGGCTCCCGTCCTGCCCCGGGAGCTCACAGCGGCGCCTGCCAGGTCACCGTCGTCGACCGGCCGCCCTCCTCGTCTCGGCCGTCGTCCGCCACCAGCAGCCGTACGGCGCCCCGCCCGTCGGCCAGCCGCACCGTCGCGTCCACCTCCACCTCGATGGCCGAGACCCCCGGCCTGCGGTGCGCGGCGGCCAGCGCCTTGCGGAGCGCGGCCAGCAGCTCGCGGCCCGTCGCCTCGCCCACCAGCGCGTCCACCGCCCCCGTGAAGTGCACCGACGGCGGAAAGCCCAGCAGCGCCGAGGCGCCCCCGGTCTCCCGCAGCACCCGGCCCCGGAACGTGCTCGGGGCCTCGGCGGGCGGCTGCTGGAGGGCGAAGATCGCGGTGCGGACCTCCTGGATGGTGGAGTCCAGCTCGTCCACGGCCCGCCCGATCAGCTCACCGGCCTCCCCCTCACCGGCCTCCCCCTCACCCGTGGCCCGCCGGCGCGTCGACTCCAGCATCATCTCCGTGGCGAAGAGCCGCTGGACCACCAGATCGTGCAGGTCACGGGCGATCCGGTCGCGGTCCTCGTACACCGCGAGCTGCTCCCGGTCCGCCTGCGCGTCCGCCATCACCAGCGCCAGGGCGGCCTGCGAGGCGAACTGGGTCGCCAGCAGCCGGTCGACCGCCGTGTACGGGGGCGCGCCGCGCCGCCGGGGCAGGGCCAGGGTTCCGATGAGCCGGCCGCCGCTCTGCAGCGGCAGCATCATGCTGGGCCCGAACCGGGACCGTACGTCGGTGGTCATCCGGGGGTCGGTGGCGGAGTCGTCGATGAAGACCGGTTCGCCGCCGAGCAACTGGACCAGGACGGGAGAGCCCGGGGCGATGGTCGTGCCGACGATGCCCGCCGGGTCGTCGAGGGTGGAAGCCGTCACGATCTCCATCCCGCCCTCCTCGGTGGGCTGGAGGATCACCCCGGCCGAGGCCCCGGCGAGCACCCGGGCGCTCTCGGCCACGGTCATCAGGGCGTCGGCCGCGTTCGTCCCGGTCAGCAGGGCCGTGGTGACGGCCGCCGCCCCCTCGATCCACCGCTCGCGCTGCCGGGCGCTCTCGTAGAGCCGGGCGTTGCCGATCGCGATGCCCGCCTGGGAGGCGAGGACGTGCAGCAGGGCCCGGTCCGTCTCGGTGAAGGGGCCCGAACTCTTCCCGGCCAGACAGAGGTGGCCGAAGAGTTCGGTGTGCACCTGGATGGGGGCGACGAGATACGCCGGAGCGGGCGCACCGGCAGGCTCTCCGCCCCTCGCCTCCGCCCCCGCTCCCGTCTCTGCCGCTGCCTCTGCCTTCGCTCCCGTCTCTGCCTCTGCCTCCGCCCCCGTCCCCGCCTCTGCCTCCGTCGGCAGTCCCGCCCGGCGCTCCGGGAGGAGGCGGTCGACGGAATGCCGCTCGGCCTCCGTCATCCCGGTCCTGTAGAGCGCCTCGGTCCGGTCGTCGTCGGGCTCCAGCACGCCGAGGGCGCCGTGCCGGGCCCCGGTCAGCGTCGTGGCGGTGTCCACGATCTGCTGGAGGGTGGCGCGGAGCCCGAGGTCGCTGCCGATGCTGAGGACGGCCTCCAGGAGCATCGGCAGCCGGTCGACGGGGGACAAGGAGTCCGGGAACCCTTCGGCCTAGCCCGCCAGCGGGTTGAGGACCATCGGCTGGATCTTGCCGTCCAGCATCGCTCCGAGGCCGAGCACCGAGCAGACGTCGGGGCGCTCGGCGATGTGCACCGGCATCCCCGTCGCGTCCCGGAGCATCTTGTCCAGCCCCGGGAGCAGCGCGCTGCCGCCCACCATCATGATGCCCCGGTCCGCGAGGTCGGCCACCAGATCGGGCGGGCACTCGCGCAGCACCTTGCCGACCCCGTCGAGGACGGCGGTGAGCGGGGTGTGGATGGCCTGCCGTACGGCGGCGGTGTCGACCCGCACCGAGCGGGCGAGCCCGGTCGCCACGTCCCGGCCGTGGATCTCGGTCAGGGCGGGCCCGGTGAGCTGGAGGCCGTTGCCGTGCAGCGCCAGCTGGAGCGGGCGCACGGACTGGCTCGGCAGCAGCAGCGCGTGGTGCTGGCGCAGGTACTGGATCACCGCCTCGTCGATCGCGTTGCCGCCGACCGGGATGCGGACGGCCGTCACGATCGAGCCGAGCGACAGCACCGCGATCTGGGTGGTGGCCGCCCCGCACGCCATGATCATGGTCGCGGTCGGCTGCTCCACCGGCAGCCCGCACCCCGCAGCCGCCGCGATCAGGGTGTCCACCAGCTCCACCCGTCGGGCGCCGAGCCCGACCAGGGTCTCCACCGTGGCGCGCTGGGCCAGCGGATCGGCCTCGTGCGGGATGCAGGCGGCGGCGCGCAACCGGGGCTTGCGGCGCAACTGGCGGCGGAGCTTGTCGCCGAGGAGGTGGCGCAGCATCCGCTGGGCCATCTCGATGTCGACCACGGAGCCGCCGGAGACCGGGCGGACGACCCGGATGTACTCGGGGGTGCGGCCGGTCATCTGCTCGGCGAGCACGCCGACCGCGATGAGTGATCCCGTACGGATGTTGACGGCGGCGACGCTCGGTTCGTCGACGACGAGCCCGAGCCCCTTCACATACACCCGGGTCCTCGCGGCCCCGAGATCGACGGCGACGTGGCAACGCTGCAACTGCTCAAGGCTGACGGTCACGGCGGATTCTCCCGAGGGCGCGGACGGTGGCACCGGCGGCGAGCCGGCCTCTCCTCGCATCGTCGCGTCCCCCGCCGGGTCGCGCGCGCTGGGCTGGTCCGTCGAGGGGACCCCGAGCTGACGCCCCGTCGGGTCGGGACCGACGGCCGGTCGCCCCACGGCCGACGGCTCGACCGGCCCGGGCGCCGACTGCCCGGCCCGTCCGCGTGCTGACGGCCCGCCGACCGGCGGCCGACGCCCCGGCCCGACCGGGCGCCGACGGTCCGACCGGCGCGGGACTCACGGTCCGACCGGTCCGGGAACCGATGGCTCTGCCGGCCCGGGACCGTCGGTCCGGCCGGCAGCCGATGACCCCGCTCGAACGGCCCGGGGGCCGACTACCCCGCCCGAACGGTCGGGGCGCCGACGGCTCGGCCTGCCCGGGACCCACGGCCCGACCGGTCCGGGGGCCGATGGCTCTGCCGGCCCAGGGGCCGACGGCCCGGCCGGCGGCGGACGACCCCGCCCGACCGGCCCGGGACCGACGGTCCGACCGTCCCGGCGCCGACAGCCCGACCGCCCGCCCTGGGCGCCGACGCCCCCGCACGTCCAGGCGCTGACGCCCCGTCGGCCGCCTGCGGCCCGGCTCCGCTCAGCCCGGCAGCAGCCGCTGGAACAGCCCCCAGGTGAACTCCGCGACATACGGCTGTCCGCTCCCCGGGTCCGTGACGGCCAGCGCCCACCGGGTCGGCGCGCTCCCCTCCATCGGCCGCGCCGGAGGAAAGGCCCGCGCCGCCTCGTCCACCGTGCACGACCAGGGGCGGAGCGACGGTACGGAGGTCAGCTCGGGGCCCGCCGCCCCCGGGGCCCGGACCAGCCACTCGTTCCACACCGCCCCGCCCGGACCGGCCATCACCTCGAAGCGCAGGTCCGGCCAGAGCGGCACCGGCCAGAGCAGCGCCTCGCACTCCACATCGCCCACGCGCCGCTTCAGCGTCAGTTCCGGCTCCCCGAGCACCGAGCGGTAGCGCCGCAGCGACCCCCGTCCCCGGGGTGCCCGGACCATGGCCTGCCAGCGGCGGTTGGCCTCCCGCATGTCGGCGAGCGAGGCGCTCAGTTCCCGGCGGGACTCCTCGACCAGTTCCGGCTGGTGGTCGGCCATGCGGCGGAGCAGGACGAGCTGGAATTCGAGCGGGCCGAAGGGGGTGGGAGCGGTCATGCCGCCCATCTTCCCGCAGGTCAGGCGTATCGGACCGGCTGTCCGCGGAATCCGGTGTTCCTCACAGGATCCTCACCTCGTCGGCTTCCTCCGTCGAACCGCGCCTGCCTAGTCTGCGGGCGCCATGGATTACTGCCACCCGTGCCGACGGCATCTCAACGGAGCCCTGGCCTGCGCCGGGTGCGGAACTCCCGCCGAGGCACTGGGCCCCTTCGCGCCGCCCGTGCCGACGCCCGCGGGCCCCCTGCCGGACGCGCCGGGCGGACCGGGTGACGCCGCCGCGCCCGCTTCCGGTGATCGCTCCCGGTCCCGGTCCCGGTCCCGTCGGCGTGCGCGGGGCAACCACCGCAGACGCGGCCGTACGGTGCTGCTCGCCGTGGGCGGCCTGCTCCTGGCGGCGGGGGCGCTGAGCCTGGCGGAGCTGGCGATGGAGCCGGGCGGCCGGGACGACAGCGCCGCCGACTACGTACGGGAGGCGCCGCGCGGTCCGGAGGAGCCCGTGCCGGACCCCACCTCCGGTGCCGCCTCGGGCGGAGGGCCGCAGGATCCGGGCCCGGTGACGTCCGAGGAGGGCAGGCCCGTGGACCCGTCGGCCTCGGCCTCGGGCACCGGTCCGGCGGTGTCACCGGCTCCCGGCGCCGCCGCGACGGCCTCGCTCACCGGGTCCCCGCACCCGGACGAGGACCAGGAGCCCGGCGACGCCACGGCCTCACCCGGTTCGACGCCGGACGCGTCGGACAGCCCGCCCGCCGATCCGCCGGGCCCGGGGGAGCCCGATGAGCCGGAGGAGCCGACGACCGCGCCCGCGCCCCCACCGCCGGGCGAACCGACCGTGGACCCGACGCCCACGCCCACCCCGACACCGTCCCCGACGTGCACCCGCTTCCTGTGGTGGTGCGTGTAAGCCCGGTGGTGCGGACAAGCCCGGTGGTGCGCGTCAGCCCATGGGCTCCGGCATCCGGTGGTGCGCGGAGGTCCACAGGCTCCGGCATCCGGTGGCTCCGGCGTCCTGTGGATGGGGCGCTCTGTGGCTCCGGCGGGTCAGCTCTCGCCCAGCATCCGCCGCAGCAGATCCCGTAGCACCGTCCGCTCCGCGTCCGACAGCTCGGCCAGCGGCTCCCGGGCGAAGTCCAGCGAGTCCCGCAGCTCCCGGGCCGTCTGCCGGCCCGTCTCCGTCGCGGCGGCCAGCTTCACCCGGCGGTCGGCCGGGTCCGGCCTGCGCTCGACCAGGCCGCGGGTCTCCAGACGGTCGACGATGCCGGTCACGTTCGACGGCTCGCACTTCAGCTTGACGGCGATCTTCCGCATCGGGGTCGGCTCCAGCGCGAGCAGCCCGAGGACCCGCGCCTGCGCCCCGGTGAGGGAGTGCGCGGCGGCGGCACGGTCGTACTCCTCGTGGTAGCGCGCCACGACGGTGCCGATCAGCTCGACGACCTCGACGGTCAGGGGGTCTGTGCGGGTGGCCATGGGAACCAGCGTACCGATTTACTTGACAACATGAAATATTAAGGCGCAGGGTTGTTTCACGTCATGAAGCTTTTTCCCTGAGGCTTCCCCCCCCGTAGGACATTGAGGAGAACCCGAGCCCATGTCTGCAGCACTTCCCGCGTCCAGCCGCGAATGGCACCTCGTCGCCCGCCCCCACGGCTGGCCGGAGGCCGAGGACTTCGCGCTGCGTGAGGCCGCGGTGGCCGCTCCGGCCGAAGGCCGCATCCTCGTCCGCAACAAGTACTTCTCCGTCGACCCGTACATGCGCGGCCGGATGAACGACGTGAAGTCGTACACCCCGCCGTTCAAGCTCGACCACCCCATGGACGGTGGCGCGGTCGGCGAGGTCATCGCCTCGAACGCCGAGGGCTTCGCCGTCGGTGACCACGTCCTGCACGGCCTCGGCTGGCGCGAGATCGCCCATGTGCCCGCGCAGCACGCGGTGAAGGTCGACCCCGACCTGGCCCCGCTCTCCGCCTACCTCGGCGTGCTCGGCATGACCGGACTCACGGCCTACGCGGGCCTGTTCGAGGTGGCCTCCTTCAAGGAGGGCGACGCGGTCTTCGTCTCCGGTGCCGCCGGTGCCGTGGGCAGCCAGGTCGGCCAGCTCGCCAAGCTCAAGGGCGCCTCCCGGGTCATCGGCTCGGCGGGCTCCGACGAGAAGGTCAAGCTGCTCGTCGAGGAGTACGGCTTCGACGCCGCGTTCAACTACAAGAACGGGCCGGTCCGCGACCAGCTCAAGGAGGCCGCCCCGGACGGTATCGACGTCTACTTCGACAACGTCGGCGGCGACCACCTCGAAGCCGCGATCGGCGCGCTCAACGTGCACGGCCGCGCCACCATCTGCGGCATGATCGCCCAGTACAACGCCACCGAGCCGACCCCCGGCCCGCGCAACATGGCGCTGATCATCGGCAAGCGGCTGCGGCTGCAGGGCATGCTCGTGGGCGACCACGCCGACCTCCAGCCGAAGTTCGTCCAGGAGGTCGCCGGCTGGCTGGCCTCGGGCGAGCTGAAGTACCAGGAGACGGTGGTCGAGGGCATCGAGAAGGGCTACGACGCGTTCGTCGGCCTGCTGCGCGGCGAGAACACCGGAAAGATGATCGTCTCGCTCGTCTGACCCGCGCAGGTGAAGTGGACCGGTCCTCTTCACCGGGAGGCGACTTCACCGGGAGGCGACTTCACCGGGAGGCGACCTCACCGGGAGACGAGTTCGACGGGGAACGAGTTCGCCGGAGAACGATCCGCCCCGACCGGTCCCGCCCGCGCCCGCGCACGGCCTGGCCCCGCCCGCCTGGCCCCGCCCGCCCGGCCCCGCCCGCCCGGGGCCGGACCGATCCGGTCCGAGCCGTCCGGGGCCGGTCCGCGCCCACCCGGGGAAGGCACCCGTTAGGCTCGTCCCCAGGCCGTCGCGATCGTGGGCGCGAGTCGCGGCGCACCAACAGGAGGAATCCGCACATCATGACCATCCAGAAGATCGACGTCGCCTACACCGCTGTCGCCACCGCCGAGAACGGCCGCGACGGCCGGGTCTCCTCGGACGACGGCCGGCTCGACGTCGTGGTCAACCCGCCGAAGGCCCTGGGCGGCAGCGGCGCGGGCACCAACCCGGAGCAGCTCTTCGCGGCGGGCTACAGCGCCTGCTTCCAGGGTGCGCTGGGCGTCGTCGCCCGCCAGGAGAACGCCGACATCTCCGGCTCGACGGTCACCGCCGAGGTCTCCATCGGCAAGACCGAGGCCGGCGGCTTCGGCCTGGAGGTCGCCATCCGCGCGACCATCCCCAACGTCGACGTCGCCACCGCGCAGGCGCTCGTGGAGAAGGCCCACCAGGTCTGCCCGTACTCGAACGCGACCCGCGGCAACATCAAGGTCGAGCTGTCCGTGGCCTGATCACCGCACCGCTCTCCGAGGACCGCACCCCGCACCCGGGGTGCGGTCCTCGCCGTCTCCGTACGCCAGTACGCTGACGCCCATGAACGATCTCGGGGCAGGCTTCGGCTACTTGCTGAAGGGGCAGCGCTGGGTCGCCCGGCACGGACGGTGGTTCGGCTTCGGGCTGCTGCCCGGACTCATCACCCTGGTCGTCTACGCCGGAGCCCTGGTCGGACTCGGTTACGGCGCCGACGACTTCGTCGCCTGGGCCACCCCGTTCGCGGACGACTGGTCCTCGCCCTGGCTGGGCCTGCTCCGCACCACCCTGACCGCGCTGGTCTTCATCCTCGGCCTCTTCCTCGCCGTCATCACCTTCACCGCCGTCACCCTCCTGGTGGGCCAGCCGTTCTACGACTCGCTCTCGGAGGAGGTCGAGCGCAGCGAGGGCGGTGAGGTCCCCGAGTCGGGGCTGCCGCTCTGGCGCGAACTGTGGATCTCCGCCCGTGACTCGGTCCGTATCCTGCTGCGCGTCGCGCTCTTCGGGATCGCCCTCTTCGCCTGCGGCTTCATCCCCCTCGTCGGTCAGACCGTCGTCCCGGCCCTGGGCTTCTGCGTCTCCGGCTACTTCCTGGCCCAGGAGCTGACCGGCGTCGCCCTCCAGCGGCGCGGGCTGCCCCTGAAGAAGCAGCTCGGGCTGTTGCGCGGCAGGCTTCCGATGGTGCTGGGCTTCGGCGTCCCGCTGGCCCTGTCGTTCCTGGTCCCGTTCGTCGCGGTGTTCCTGATGCCGGGAGCGGTCGCCGGGGCCACCCTCCTCGCCCGCGACCTGGTCGACCCGGCCAGAGGCTTCCCGGCCACCGGCACCGGCGGGATCGCCGCGCCGCAGGAGCGGGCCGTCTGACCGGGTGCCCGCCGTGCCCCGGGGGTGCTGACCACGGCTCCACGGGGCCTTCGGCCCTGGGTCTACGGGGCCTGAGGCCCTGAGCCCCCGCCCCGCAGCAGCCCCAGGAAGTCCTCGAACGCCTCCGGCATGTCCACCGCCTCCGGGTCCAGCAGCCACTGGTACTGGAGCCCGTCCAGCACCGCCACCAGCAGCACCGCCGCCTGCTCGGGGGTCAGCCCGCCCGGCAGGGTCGCGCCGTACTCCGCGCGCAGGGTGGCGGCCATGCCCGCCCGGACCTGGGTGTAGCGCCGGGTGAAGAACTCCCGGGCCGGGTGCTCCTCCGTCACGCTCTCGCCGAGCAGAGCCGAGAAGGTCTGCACGATCCCGGGCCGCATCGCGTTGTACTCCACCAGCGAGCCCAGCAGCTCCAGCCGCCACGCCCCGTCCTCGCCGCTGCGGCCCCCGCCGCCGGTGTCCCAGCGGTCCCGGTCCTCCAACACCGCCACCAGCAGCGCTTCCTTGGTCGGGAAGTAGTGCAGCAGCCCCTGCTGGGTCAGGCCCACCCGCTCGGCCACCGCCCCCAGCGTCGCGCCCCGGTAGCCCCGCTCGGCGATCACTTCGAGGGTGGCCCGCAGGATCCCGGCCCGCCGCTCCTCGCTCCTGGCCCGTGCCATCGCCGCCGCCTTCCGTGCCGCCCGGCCCCACGCGGACGGCTCTCAGCAGGACCGTACGTCATCGCCGGACCCGCACCCCATCATCATAACGAACAGATAACAAAACCTACCGATCTACCTGTCACCGCGACACCATGGAGACATCCGCCGGGCACGCACCGGAGGCGTCCACCGGACTCGACCAGGAGGTACGGCCGTGGCAGCCGCGTCCAGCACCAGCAACTCCGAGGCCCTCCGCCGGACCGCCGTCGACGCGGCCCTCGCCGCCCTCGGCCTCGACGACAAGGCCCGCCTGCTCGCCGGACAGGACCTCTGGTCGCTGCCCGCCCTGCCCGCGATCGGCCTGCGCTCCCTGGTGATGTCGGACGGCCCGATCGGCGTCCGGGGCGTCCGCTGGACCGCCGCCGACCCCTCCGTCGCGCTGCCCTCACCGACCGCCCTCGCCGCCACCTGGGACCCCGCGCTCGCCCGCCGCGCCGGCCACCTCCTCGCCCAGGAGGCCCGCCGCAAGGGCGTCCACGTGCTGCTCGCCCCGACCGTCAACCTGCACCGCACCCCGCTCGGCGGCCGCCACTTCGAGGCGTACAGCGAGGACCCGTATCTCACCGGCGAGATCGGCACCGGCTATGTCCGGGGCGTCCAGGACGGCGGGGTCGGCACCACCGTCAAGCACTTCGTGGCCAACGACGCCGAGACCGACCGCTTCACCGTCGACAACGTCGTCGCCCCGCGCCCCCTGCGCGAGCTGTACCTCGCCCCCTTCGAGCGGATCGTCAGGAACGCCCACCCCTGGGGCATCATGGCGGCCTACAACCAGGTCAACGGCTCGACCATGACCGAACACCGCTACCTCCAGAACGCCGTGCTGCGCGGCGAATGGGGCTTCGACGGCTTCATCGTCTCCGACTGGCTCGCCGCCCGGACCACCGTCGGCGCCCTCACCGGCGGCCTGGACGTCGCGATGCCCGGCCCGCGCACGGTCTACGGCGAGGAGCTGGCCGCCGCGGTCCGGGCCGGGGAGGTGGACGAGAAGCTCGTCGACCTCGCCGTACGGAACGTCCTGCTGCTCGCCGCCCGCACCGGAGCCCTGGAGACCGCCCCGCCCGCCGTGGCCCCCGCCGACCTCCCCGCGCCCGTGGACGGCGACGCGCTGGCCCGCGAGATCGCCCGCCGCTCCTTCGTGCTCGTACGCAACGAGATACGCGAAGGGGCGCGGCCTGGGGCGGACGACGAGGTACGTGACGGGGTGGGCGACGAGGTACGTGACCGCGCGAGCGGCGAGGCGCGCGAGGGAGAAGGCGTACGCGACGGGGCCGCCGTCCTGCCCCTCGCCCCCGGCACCACCGTCGCCCTCTCCGGTGCCCTGGCCCGGGACGCCCGGGTGCTCGGCGGCGGCTCGGCCCTGGTCTTCCCCGACCATGTGGTCTCCCCGCTCGACGGGCTGACCGCCGCCCTCCCCGAAGGCGCCCTGACCTACTCCGTCGGCGCCGACCCCAGCGACGAACTCGCCACCGCCGACGCCGGGTTCGACCTCACCGCCGTCTGCCGGGACGCCGAGGGGGCGGTGCTCGCCACCGTCCCGCTGCCCGGCGGACAGATCCAGTGGATCGGCGCCGACCTGCCCGAGGGCGTCACCCACGACACCCTGGACACCGTCGAGATCACCGGCACCTTCACCCCGCGCGAGAGCGGCGAGCACACCTTCGGCACCCGGGGCACCGGCTCCTTCGCCCTCACCGTCGACGGCCACCCGCTCTACGAGGGCACCCAGGACCGCGCCCCCGGCACCGACCCGCTCGGCGCCTTCTTCAACGAACCGGTCGAGCGCGGCCGCCTCACCCTCACCGGGGGCACCCCCGTCCGGGTCTCCCTCAGCCACCGCCCCGGCCCCTCCACCGGCCACCCGCTCCGGGGCGTCGCCTTCTCGCTCGTCCACCTCACCCCCCGCCGCGACCCGGACGAGCTGATCGCGGAGGCCGTGGCGGCGGCCCGGGACGCGGACACCGCCGTCGTGGTCGTCGGCACCACCGAACGCGTCGAGTCCGAAGGGTTCGACCGCACCGACCTGCGCCTCCCCGGCCACCAGGACGCCCTGGTACGCGCGGTCGCCGCCGCCCACCCCCGTACGGTCGTCGTCGTCAACTCCGGCTCCCCGGTGGAGCTGCCCTGGCGGGACGAGGTCGCCGCGATCCTGCTGACCTGGTTCCCCGGCCAGGAGGCGGGTCACGCGCTCGCGGACGTGCTCACCGGGGCGGAGGAGCCCGGCGGCCGCCTCCCCACCACCTGGCCCGCCGTCCTCGCCGACGCCCCGGTCACCGCCACCACGCCCACGGACGGCGAACTCCCGTACACCGAAGGCGTCTTCATCGGCTACCGCGCCTGGGAGAAGGCCGGTACGGTCCCCGCGTACGCCTTCGGGCACGGCCTCGGCTACACGACCTGGGCGTACGACACCCTCACCGCCACCCCCGGCACGGTCACCGTGCGCGTCCGCAACACCGGACCCCGCCCCGGTGGCGACACCGTCCAGATCTACCTGGCCCCGGAACCGGCGCCCGGAGCGGCCCCGGACGCCCCCGAGCGCCCCGCCCGCTGGCTCGCCGGCTTCGCCCGGGTCACGGCGGCCCCCGGCGAGACCGTGGAGGTGACGGTCCCCGTCGAGCCCCGCACGTACCAGGTCTGGGACGAGGAGGCGTACGGCTGGACGACCGTCCCCGGCACCTACACCGTCCAGGCGGCCCGCTCCCTGGCGGACGTCCGCGCGACCACGACGGTGGAGATCACCGGGGACGCCGGGACCCCCGGGGACCGGCCGGACGGGGGTCAGTCGACGTAGGACTCCAGCGTTCCGCGCCGCCGCACGTCCAGCGTCGCGCAGTGGAACGAGCCGCCGAAGGGCGCGTAGTGCATCAGGTCGCAGGGGATCGGCTCGAAGCCCCACCCCTCGAGCGCGCGCAGCATCCCCGTGTGGTGGCGCTCCGCGATGACCCGCTTCTCGTCGACCATGAGGATGTTCATGCTGAGCCACTTCCCGCACATCGAGGTGGTCCGGAGCACCAGGTCCCTGACGGGCTCCGGCTCGGGGGCGACCAGGATGTCCCAGGAGTCCAGGACGGGCGGCAGCCGGTCGACGTCGATGTACTCGGGGTTGACCAGCGCCTTCCCGGGCTTCAGCACCAGGAACGTCGTGTCGATGTGCATGGGCGTCCGGCAGCGGCTCTCGATCTCGTGGATGCGGTAGCCGGGGCCGAGGTGGCGGCGCAGCCACTCGATGCCCATGGCGTTGGTGACGTTGGAGCGCGTGACGAACAGGTCGCGCCCGGCCCGGACGAAGTCCGCCGCGTCGAAGACCGGCTCGAACTCGGTGAGGATGTACCGCATCGGCTCGTCCTTCTTCGGCGTCCGGAACTCCCGCTCGAACAGTTCGTCGGTGAGCTGCGGCTTCGGCGCGGAGGTCCAGCGGGCCCCGCGCCGGAAGTAGTCCTTCAGGATCCGGCGGTAGGAGTGGGTCTCGAAGTACCGGCACGGCCACGCCATCGGGGTCTCGATGATCTCGTCACCGATCACCAGCATGCTGTCGCGCGGGCAGGTGTTGCAGAACCCGCGTGAGGTCCAGCCCGGGGTGGCGAACCGCTGCCGGTGGTCGACCGCGTCCGGACGGGTGACGGTGATCCCCAGGGACGTCAGCAGCGAGACGAACCCGTCCAGCTCCTCCTGGGCCGGCTCGATCAGCCGGCGCGGATATCTGTAGCCCGCCGCCAGCCCCTGGAAGCGGGCCGCCCACGGCGGGATGTTGCAGGAGACCACCGGGTGGCTGGAGGGGATCGTGGCGTCGTCGAGCCGCCCGACGATGATCTCCTCCAGCGGATCCCACTCGTTGTGGGAGTTGACCGGCGAGACGAGCGGGGCGGCGTCCTCGGACTCCGGGACGCCGGGCCCCTGCGCCAGTGTCGTCATGATCAACCACCCTCGGCCGTCGACGGGCACATCACGCTCCCCATGGTGAACGGGGAGACGGGGGTCGCGCCACCCGTCGGGGCCCTGCACCGGGGCGCGCCACCGCCGGACCGTGTACCGAGGGGCGCCTCCGCCGGGGCCGTGTACCGAGGGCGCGCCTCCCCGCCACGCCGGGGCCGTGTACCGAGGGGCCGCCTGCGCCCCGCCGGGGCCGTGTACCCAGTGAGGGGCCGCCTTCGCCCTGCCCCGGGCCTTCGCCCTGCTTCGGGCCTTCGCCCTGCCCCGGGCCTTCGCCCTGCTTCGGGCCTTCGCCCTGCTTCGGGCCTTCGCCCTGCTTCGGGCCTTCGCCCTGCTTCGGGCCTTCGCCCTGCTCCGGGCCTTCGGGAGGCGCCGGCCTACGCGGGTGGCTCGGCCGCCGTGATGTTGCGGTACGCGATCTCCGCCAGCCGGGCCTGCCCGTCCCGGCTCGGGTGGAACCAGTCCCACGGGCTGAGCTGCGCCCCGGTGAAGCGGAAGCCGAAGACCGCCCCGCCGTCGTACCGGCAGTACCGGTCCTTCGCGCAGACGTCCCGCAGCACCTCGTTGTACGCCACCACCCGCTCCTGTACGGCCTCCCGCCGGGCCACGGCGGCCGGGCCCAGGTCGTCGGCGTCGGCCAGCATGGACCGGCAGACCCCCAGCTCCCAGATCCGCTTGCCGGTCTCGTTGGTCCGCCCGGTCGACCAGAGCCGCTTCAGGTCCGGCACGCTGGCCACGTACACCCGGGCCTTCGGCGCCCCGGCCCGCAGCTGCCGCATCGACGCCTCGAACGACGCCCGGAAGTCCTCGACCGGTGTCATCAGCCGCACCGAGTCCCGGCAGGCGTCGTTCGCGCCGATCATCACCGTGACCAGTTCGGGCCGCTCCTTCGCCGCCAGCGCCATCTGCTCCGGCAGCTGCACCATCCGGGCCCCGGAGACCGCGTGGTTCCAGCTGCGGTCCGCCGCCTTCTCCTCCCCGAGCAGCCGTACGGCGACGCTGCGCACCAGGCGGTCGCTGCCGGTCGCCCAGGACACCTCGGGGCAGTCCGCCAGCATCGAGCAGGCGTCGAACCCCCGGGTGATGGAGTCCCCGACGGCCGCCACGGACCCGGGGGCCGGATTCCAGCCGGAGGCGGACGAGGGGGAGGGCGTCGGCGAGGCGGAGGGTGAGGCTCCGGACGAGGGGGCCGCCGCGTTCCGTGACACGCCGTCACCCGGACCGTCCCCCGGCCCGTCACCGCCGCACCCGGCGAGCGCGGCGACGCCCACGAACGACAGCGCGAGAACCGCCGCCCCGGCCCCGCGCATCCGAGGGCGTGTCGCACGCTCCGCCATCTCGCTGATCCCCTCCGGTCGACCCCTGGTTTATGCCTCTGGTCATGCCCCCGGCACGCCCACGATCCCCAGGTCGCGGGGGTGCGCGCCCTGGCGGGTGAAAGCGGGTGAATCAGTGGCCCGGGA
Organism: Streptomyces araujoniae; assembly: GCF_050871195.1. Classification (NCBI taxonomy): domain Bacteria; kingdom Bacillati; phylum Actinomycetota; class Actinomycetes; order Kitasatosporales; family Streptomycetaceae; genus Streptomyces; species Streptomyces araujoniae. Next base: position 2,060,375 of record NZ_CP194070.1, on the reverse strand, counting down.
CCGACGGTACGTCACACGGACGGCCCCTGCGCACGGTAGCTTTTCCCCGTCGGACCAGCGGCACCGCTTCCGCCCTCGCCGGGGCGGGCGGCTCCGGTACATTACGTCACGTCACACACTGTCCCTTTTCAGGAGATTAACTCCCGATGCTGTTTACTGATGACAACCTCGGGCCCTGGCCGGAAAGAGACGGTACGGACGCGAGGCCGCTGGGGAAGGCGTACCTCGTCCCACACGGGAGGTTCCGGTGACGACACGTGGAGTCCTGTACGTTCACTCCGCACCGCGCGCGCTGTGCCCACATGTCGAATGGGCAGTGGCGGGCGTCCTCGGTGTGCGGGTCCAGCTGGACTGGATCAGACAGCCGGCCTCGCCCGGCACCTGGCGGTCCGAATTCTCCTGGAAGGGCCGCGTCGGCACCGCCTCGCAGCTCGCCTCGGCCCTGCGCGGCTGGGACTTGCTCCGCTTCGAGGTGACCGCCGAGCCGTGCCCCACCGCCGAGGGCGAGCGCTACAGCTCCACCCCCGGCCTCGGCATCTTCCACGCCGTCACCGGCATGCACGGCGACATCCTGATCCCCGAGGACCGGCTGCGCGCCGCGCTGGCCCGCTCGACGCGGGGCGAGAGCGACCTGGAGGCGGAGATCGCCTCCCTGCTCGGCAAGCCGTGGGACGACGAGCTGGAGTCCTTCCGCCACGCGGGCGAGGGCGCGCCGGTCCGCTGGCTGCACCAGGTCGTCTAGTTCCCAAGGCTCTGCCCCCGGGCCCGCTCCGCCATCGGCCCCAGGCGCCCGTACGTGACGAAGCCCGCCTCCCGGGAACCGGGAAGCGGGCTTCACCCGTAAGGCCACGGGCTACACGGACCGGAACGCCAGCACCACGTTGTGCCCGCCGAACCCGAACGAGTTGTTGATCGCCGCGATCGGCCCCTCGGGCAGCGGCCGGGGCTCGCCGCGCACGACGTCCGCGTCGATCGCCTCGTCGAGGTCGTCCACGTTGATGGTCGGCGGGGCGGTGCGGTGGTGCAGCGCGAGCACCGTCGCGACGGTCTCGATACCGCCGGCGCCACCCAGCAGGTGCCCCGTCATCGACTTCGTCGCCGAGATCGCGACATGGTCCAGGTCGTCGCCCAGCACCTTCCGCAGCGCCTTGATCTCCGCGATGTCACCCTGCGGCGTCGACGTGGCGTGCGCGTTGAGGTGGACCACCTCGGACGGCTTGAGGTCGCTGTTGTCCAGCAGGTTCTGCATCGCGGCGGCGATCCCGCGCCCGGTCGGCTCGGGCTGCGCGATGTGGTGGGAGTCGGCCGACAGACCCTGTCCCAGCACCTCGCAGTAGACCCTGGCACCGCGCCTGGCGGCGTGCTCGGCCGACTCCAGGATGACGACGCCCGCGCCCTCACCGAGGACGAAGCCGTCCCGGCCGGTGTCGTACGGGCGCGAGGCCTTCTCCGGCTCGTCGTTGCTCTTGGACATCGCCATCATGTTGGCGAAGGCCGCGATCGGCAGCGGGTGGATCGCCGCCTCGGTGCCGCCGGCCACGACCACGTCGGCCCGGCCGGTGCGGATCATCTCGACGGCGTACCCGATGGCCTCGGCGCCGGACGCGCAGGCGGAGACCGGGGTGTGGACACCGGCCTGGGCGTTGACCTCCAGGCCGACGTTGGCCGCCGGGCCGTTGGGCATGAGCATGGGAACGGTGTGCGGGGAGACGCGGCGTACGCCCTTCTCCTTCAGCACGTCGTACTGGTCGAGCAGGGTGGTCACGCCGCCGATGCCGGAGGCGATGACGGAGCCGAGCCGCTCGGGGGCGATGGACTCGTCCTCGCCGGCCTTGGCGGTGAAGCCCGCGTCCGCCCAGGCCTCGCGGGCCGCGATCAGCGCGAACTGCGCCGAGCGGTCCAGCTTGCGGGCGAGCGGGCGGGGGAGTACGTCGTTCGGGTCGACGGCCGCGAGGGCGGCGATCCGGACGGGCAGTTCGGCGAAACGCTCGCCTTCGAGAGGCTTGACGCCGGACCGGCCGGCCATCAGACCTTCCCAGGTCGATGCGGAGTCGCCACCCAGCGGAGTGGTTGCGCCGATACCGGTGACGACCACGGTGCGATTGGTCGAGTTCACTGGAAAATCTTCTCCACGTGTAGAGGGTCGTGAATCAGCGGCGCCACCGCCGGGTGGCGACACAGCCGGGCTGGGATCAGCCCTGGTGCTTCAGGATGTAGTCGGCAGCGTCGCCGACCGTCTTGAGGTTCTTGACGTCCTCGTCGGGGATCTTGACGTCGAAGCGCTCCTCGGCGGCGACGACGACCTCGACCATGGACAGCGAGTCGACGTCCAGGTCGTCGGTGAAGGACTTGTCCAGCTGGACGTCCTCGACCGGGATCCCGGCGATCTCGTTGACGATCTCGGCGAGACCGGCGACGATCTCTTCCTGCGTGGCGGCCATCTTGGCGCTCCTTCGGTGGGTTTGTTCGGTGTTCGTACGCACGGACCGGAAGGTCCGGTGTGCCTAGGGGAGGGTAACGACCGTCGCGGCGTAGACGAGACCCGCCCCGAAGCCGATGACGAGCGCGGTGTCGCCGCTCTTCGCCTGACCGGTCGCCAGGAGCCGCTCCATCGCGAGCGGGATCGAGGCGGCGGACGTGTTGCCGGTGGACTCGATGTCACGGGCGACCGTGACGTGCTCCGGCAGCTTCAGGGTCTTCACCATCGAGTCGATGATCCGCATGTTGGCCTGGTGCGGGATGAAGACGTCCAGGTCCTCCGGGGCGATCCCGGCCGCGTCCAGCGCCTGCTGGGCGACCTTCGCCATCTCGAAGACGGCCCAGCGGAAGACCGCCTGGCCCTCCTGGGTGATGGCCGGGAACTTGATCTCGCCCTTGGAGTCGAGAGGCAGCTTGGAGACGTCGCCGACGTGCAGGTCGTTCCAGGCCACCGTCTGCTTGATGGTCTCGGACTTGTCGCCCTCGGAGCCCCAGACCGTCGGGCCGATGGCCGGCTCCTGGGAGGGGCCGACGACGACCGCGCCCGCGCCGTCACCGAAGAGGAAGGCCGTCGCGCGGTCCTCCAGGTCGGTCAGGTCGCTGAGCCGCTCCACGCCGATCACGAGGACGTACTCCGCCGAACCCTCGACGATCATGCCCTTGGCGAGGGTGAGGCCGTAGCCGAAACCCGCGCAGCCGGCCGAGATGTCGAAGGCGGCGGGCTTGCCCGAACCGATCTTGTGGGCGATCTCGGTGGCGACGGCCGGCGTCTGCTTGAAGTGCGAGACGGTCGAGACGACGACCGCGCCGATCTGCTCGGGCGCGATGCCCGCGTCGGCGATGGCCTTTCCGGACGCCTCGATCGACATCGCGGCCACGGTCTCCTCCTCGGAGGCCCAGTGGCGGGTGACGATGCCGGAGCGGGAGCGGATCCACTCGTCGGAGGAGTCGATCGTCTCGAGGATCACCTCGTTCGGCACGACCCGGGTCGGGCGGTAGCCGCCGACCCCGAGGATGCGCGCGTACGGGGCGCCCTTGCTGGGCTTGATCTTCGACATGCTCTCGGGCTCCTTAGGCGCCCGCGTGCTCGGAGATGAGCGCGCGGGCAGCGTCGAGGTCGTCGGGTGTCTTGAGCGCGAGCGTCCGCACGCCGGGCAGGGCCCGCTTGGCGAGCCCGGTGAGGGTCCCGCCGGGGCTCAGCTCGACCAGCGCGGTGACGCCGAGCTTCTGGAAGGTCTCCATGCACAGGTCCCAGCGGACCGGGTTGGCGACCTGGCCGACCAGCCGGGCGACGACCTCGGTGCCGGTGGCGACGGTGTGGCCGTCGGCGTTGGACACGTACGTCACGGTCGGGTCGGTGACCGTGAGGTCCCCGACGGCCGCGCGCAGCTTCTCCACGGCCGGGGCCATGTGATGCGTGTGGAACGCGCCGGCCACCTTCAGCGCGACGACCCGGCGGACACCCTCGGGCTTGTCGGCCTCCAGGGCGGCGATCTGGGCCGCGGTGCCGGCGGCGACGATCTGGCCGCCCCCGTTGACGTTGGCGGGGGTGAGGCCGAGCTTCTCCAGGTGCGGGACCGTGACGGCGGGGTCGCCGCCGAGCAGGGCCGCCATACCGGTCTCGGTGACCGCGGCGGCCTCGGCCATGCCGAGCCCCCGGGTGCGGACGAAGCGGAGTGCCGCCTCGTCGTCGAAGACGCCGGCGATCGCCGCGGCGGTGATCTCACCGACGCTGTGACCTGCGACGACGTCAGGGGAAGCGGCGTCGAGGGCGGCCGCGGAGAGCAGTCCGGCGGCGACCAGGAGCGGCTGGGCCACGGCCGTGTCGCGGATCGCGTCCGCGTCCGCCTGCGTGCCGTAGTGGGCAAGGTCGAGCCCGATGGCGTCGGACCAGGCCGCGATGCGGTCGGCGGCACCGGGGAGGTCGAGCCAGGGAGTCAGGAAGCCGGGCGTCTGAGCGCCTTGGCCGGGAGCGACGAGTACGAGCACCCTCACACTCTCTCTTGTGGACGGCTCCGGCCGCCCGTGGGGACAGGGACGAAGAACCGTCAGGGGAATTGTTGAAGTCCAACAAAAGTCTAGGACTGCTGATCCACCGCGGCCAAGCGCCCCAGAATCAGGGCGATCCGCAGGGTGAACGCGGAGCGGACATCGGAGGGTGACCATCCGGTGACGTCGGTCACACGTCGCAGCCGGTAGCGCACGGTGTTGGGATGCACGAAAAGCATCCGTGCCGCCCCTTCCAGACTGCTCGCCTGCTCCAGATAGACACTCAGCGTCTCCAGGAGCGCGGAACCGGCTTCCTCCAGCGGTCTGTAGATCTCCTCCACCAACTGCTCCCGCGCCGCCGGGTCACCGGCCATCGCGCGCTCCGGCAGGAGATCGTCCGCCAGCACCGGGCGCGGCGCGTCCTGCCACGCGAGGCACGCCTTGAGCCCGGCGGCCGCCGCCTGCGCGGACCGGGTGGCGGCCAGCAGGTCCGGCACGACGGGTCCGGCGACCACCGGCCCGGCCGCGTACGGCCCGATCAGGCCCTTCGCCACCTGGAGCGGATTGTCGCTGCCGCCCGCGATGACGACGAGCCGGTTGCCGAGCACCCCGGTGAGGACCTGGAGCTTGGCGTGCCGGGCGGCCCGGCGGATCGCCTCCACGGTCAGCTCGCTGTCCCCGTCGGGTGCGGTGCCGAGGATGACGCAGACGTGCTCGGGGGAGTTCCAGCCGAGCGCGGCGGCCCGGGAGACGGCGCCTTCGTCCGCCTCCCCGGAGAGCACCGCGTTCACCACCAGCGATTCCAGCCGCGCGTCCCAGGCGCCCCGGGCCTCGGCGGCCTGGGCGTAGACCTGGGCGGTGGCGAAGGCGATCTCGCGCGCGTAGACGAGCAGCGCCTCCCGCAGCACGGACTCGTCGCCCGGCGCGGCCACCTCCTCGATCGCGGCCTCCATGACCTCGATCGTCGTCCGCACCATCTCGACGGTCTGCCGCAGGGTGATCGCCCGGGTCAGCTCACGCGGGGCCGTGCCGAACACGTCGGTCGAGATGGCCTGCGGGGTCTCCGGATGCCGGAACCACTCGGTGAACGCCGCGATACCGGCCTGGGCGACCAGGCCGATCCAGGACCGGTTCTCCGGGGGCATCGCCCGGTACCACGGCAGCGATTCGTCCATACGGGCAATCGCGTTGGCGGCCAGCCGGCCGGAGGACTGCTCCAGCCGTTTCAGGGTCGCGGCATGCAGGTGGGCGTCGTGGGCGGCGGGCTGCTCAGGATCGGGTCGGGGCACGAGGACAAGACTGCCTTATCGGGCCGGTGGTTCGGTGGGGCGGGGCGACGGTCCGCCCTACCGGCGGGTACGGGAGCGCCCGGACCGTCGGCCTCCGCCCCGTACGGGACCGCCGTGCCACCATGCGGACCGTCAGCCTCCGTCCCCGTACGAGGCCGCCGCGCCGCCGCCCGGACCGGCGGCCTCCGCCCCGTACGGAACCGCCGCGCCACCGCCCGGACCGGCGGCCTCCGTTCCTGGACAGGGCCGCCGCGTGACCGTCCTCCGGGCTACCGTGGCCGGGTGATCTCCGTACACAGGTCCGAGGACCGCTACCGGGGCGGTGAGCCGGACGCCGGCATCGAGACCCGGCACGCCCTCTCCTTCGGCTCCTTCTACGACCCCGACAACCTCCGCTTCGGCCCGGTCCTGGCCTGCAACGAGGAGCGCCTCGCCCCCGGCGCGGGGTTCGACGAGCATCCGCACAGCCATACGGAGATCGTCACCTGGGTGGTCGAGGGCGAGCTGACCCACCGCGATTCGACGGGCCGTTCCACCGTCGTACGGGCCGGGGACCTGGCCCACCTGAGCGCCGCCGCCGGAGTCCGCCACGTCGAACGCAACGACGGCGACGTCCCGTTGACCTTCCTCCAGATGTGGCTGGCCCCTCTGGAGTCGGGTGGCACGCCCTCGTACACGGTCACCCCCGCCCTCGCGGATCCGGCCGGCTCGTACGCCCTGCCCGCCTCCGGTGCGTTGCTGCACGTACGGCGGCTGACGGAGGGCGGGCGCACCGCCCTGCCGGACGCGCCGCGCCTGTACGCCCATGTGGTGCGGGGCCGAATCCGCCTGGACGGCCAGGAGTTGGCGGCCGGGGACGCGGCCCGGGCAGTCGGTGCCGAGGGTCTGGAGGCGGTCGCGGTGGAGGGGGCGGGGGCGGCGGAGCTGCTGGTGTGGGAGCTGGCCGGGTGACCGGTACGGGGGCGGCGGCCGGGGCCCCGAACCCATGACGGGCCGTCCGCCGGGACCGCCCCCGACGGGAACCGCCCCGGCGGCCGTGGCCCGATGTCGCGGGCACGGCCGCCGGGGCGGGCCGAGGGAGCGGGGTGTGCGGCTCGACGGTTCGCGTCAGAGCACGACGTCGACGTCGTAGGTGCGCAGCCAGTCGTCGAGTTGCAGGGTGGTCTCCAGCGCCGCCCTGCTCATGCCGCTCTCCAGAGCCGCCGCCCCCTGGCCGCGGACCCGCGCCTGCGTGGCGGACGACAGGAGCGGGGCGAGCGGGCTCGATCCGTCGAGGATCACCGCCGCCAGACGCTCGCGGAGCGTCCGGTTGTAGGCGTCCGCCCTGATGGAGGGATAGGGGGTCTTGATGCGCTGGGCGACCGCCTCGGGCAGCAGGTCCTTCATCGCCGCGCGCAGCAGGCTCTTCTCCCTGCCGTCGAAGCTCTTCATCGCCCAGGGCACGTTGAAGGTGTACTCGACGAGCCGGTGGTCGGCGAAGGGTACCCGGACCTCCAGACCACAGGCCATGCTCATGCGGTCCTTGCGGTCGAACAGCACCTGCGCGTGGCGGGTGAGGGCGAGGTAGGTGACCTCCCGGTAGCGGGCCTCGGTGGGGTCGGCGATGCGGTCGCCCGCGGAGATCTCGGCCACCGCCGCGCTGTGGCAGTCGCGCTCGTAGGTGTCCAGGTCCAGCTTGGCGAGCAGATCCGGAGTGAAGACGCCGTCGTTGCCCTGGTAGTTCTGCCGCCCCTCGTACACCCACGGGAAGGTGGAGGAGAGCACCACGTCCTCCTGGCGCTGCCAGCGGTAGCCGCCGAACACCTCGTCGCCGCACTCCCCGGAGAGCGCCACCGTCGAGTGCTGCCGGACGATGTCGAACAGCAGGTGCAGGGAGGCGTGTTCGTCGCCCTTCGCGATCGGGAGGTCGTAGGCCTTCAGGACGGAGGACCGCAGGGCCGGGTCGAGCAGGTCGGGCGCCCGCAGAGGCAACTCGCTGTGGAGGGAGCCGACATGCTCGGCCAGCAGCCGGGCGTAGATGTGGTCCTCGTTGGCCCCTTCGCCGGCCGTTCCGTCCAGGTCCGGGTCGCTCACCGAGCAGGACCGGATACGCCCCTGGCCCTTGGCGCGGCTCACCTGGGCGGCGAGTGCGGTCAGGGAGCTGGAGTCGAGTCCCCCCGAGAGCAGGGTGCACAGCGGTACGTCGGAGATCATCTGCTGCTCCACGACCGATTCGAGCAGCTCGCGCACCGTGTGGACGGTCCGCTCCAGCGAGTCGGTGTGGTCGGCGACCTCCAGCTGCCAGTACCGGTCCTCGGTGAGGCCCGCCCGGTTGACGCGCACCGTGCAGCCGGCCGGGACCTCCCGCATACCGCGGAAGATCGCGTGGCCGGGGACCTTGGCCACCGAGAGGATGTCCCGCAGTCCTTCGGCGTCCAGGACGGCCTTGAAGGCGGGGTGGGCGAGGATGGCCTTGGGCTCGGAGCCGAAGAGCACACCGGACGGGGTCTCCGCGTAGTACAGCGGCTTCACGCCCATCCGGTCCCGGACGAGCAGCAGCTCCTCCTTGTCCTGGTCCCAGACCGCGAAGGCGTAGATGCCTTCCAGCCGGGTGACGAGCGCGGGACCCCACTGGAGGTAGGCCCGCAGGACGACCTCGGTGTCGCTGCGCGTGGTGAAGCTGTGCCCCAGGGAGACCAGCTGGGAGCGGAGCTCCTGGAAGTTGTAGGTCTCGCCGCTGTAGGTGAGCGCGGCGCGCGAGCCGGGCGTCTCACCCGAGGTCATCGGCTGGCAGCCGCCCTCCAGGTCGATGACGGAGAGGCGCCGGTGGCCCAGGGCGACATGGTCCGCGATCCAGACGCCTTCGGCGTCCGGACCCCGGCGGGCCATCGTGTCCGTCATGGCCCGCGCGACGTCCCGGTCCACGGGGCGCGCGAAGTCGACCCACCCTGCAATACCGCACATTCGAAGAACTCCTGAAATTGACGGGGGCGTTATGGGTGAAAGAGGAGAGGGAGGCGGCACCGGCGCCGCCCGAGGTCACAGCCGTACGACGTGCGACTGCGGGCGCGCCGACCCCCGGGTGTCGAGCAGCAGCCGGGCCCGGCTCTCGATTGCCGCCAGGTCGTACGCCGAGTGGCGCTGGAGCAGGATGGAGATGTCCGCGTCGCCCAGCGCGCCGTCCAGGTCCGTGACGGCGCGGACCGGAGTGCCGTCCACCTCCCAGCTCCCCACGTGGGGGTCGTGGTAGACGACCTCGGCCCCGAGCGTGCGCAGCCTGCGGACCACGTCGCGGGCCGAGGTCTCCCGCTGGTCGGCGATGTCCGCCTTGTAGGTGACGCCCAGCAGCAGGACCTGTGCCCCGCTCAGCGTGGTGCCGCTGTGGTCCAGGAGCTGCTGCGCCCGCTCGACGACGTACCGGGGCATCCGGGCGTTGATCTCCTGGGCGAGTTCGACCATCCGGAAGGGGTAGCCGAGCGTACGGACCTTGTGCGCGAGGTAGTTGGGGTCGATCGGGATGCAGTGGCCGCCCACCCCGGGGCCGGGGCGGAAGGCCTGGTAGCCGAAGGGCTTGGTGGACGCGCAGGAGATGGCGTCCCACAGGTCGATACCCAGTTCGTGGGAGAAGATCGCCATCTCGTTGACCAGGGCGATGTTGACGTGCCGGTAGGTGTTCTCGATCAGCTTCGCCATCTCGGCCTCGCGGGTGCCCGAGGCCTGGACGACCTGGTCGACGAGCTTCCCGTAGAAGGCCGCCGCGGTCGTGGTGCAGTCCTGCGTGTAACCACCGACGACCTTCGGGGTGTTGCGGATGCCGTAGATCTTGTTGCCGGGGTCCACCCGCTCCGGCGAGAACGCCAGGTGGAAGTCGGTGCCCGCGCGGAGCCCGGATCCCTCCAGGATGGGCAGGACCACCTCTTCCGTAGTGCCCGGGTACGTGGTCGACTCCAGGACCACCAGGGTCCCGGGCGTCAGGTGCCGGCTGATCGCGGCGCAGGCGCTCTCGACCATGACCAGCTCCGGTCCGCCGTGCTCCGCCAGCGGGGTGGGGACGCAGATCACCACGGTGTCCGCTTCCGCGATGACGCTCTCGTCCGTCGTGGCCGTGAACCCCTGGGCCCGCAGTTCGGCCACGGTGGCGTCGTCGATGTCATCGACATGGGAGATACCGTCGTTGAGCCGGGCGACGGTCGCGGCGTCACGGTCGAGGCCGACGACGCTCAGACCGGAACGGCCGGCCTCCACGGCGAGGGGCAGGCCTACGTAGCCGAGGCCTATGACAACCAGGTCACTGCGCACAGTGCTGCCTTTCGGGAAGGTGGGACGTACGGAGAAGGGGGCGACGGGACACGGGGAGGCGCGCCGTACGGGACGGTGCGACGCCGCACGGCGAAGCGGGAGATCCGCCCGGGCGCCCGCCGCGGGTCAGTCGTTGCGTGCCCGGACGGCCAGTGAGGCGACCAGCAGGGGCGGCAGGAGCAGCAGCGAGAAGGTGATCGCGTATCCGCCGAGCTGACCGGTCCCCGCGGCGAGGCCCGCGTTGAGCACGGCGGTCGCGAACGCCAGGACGACGACCTGCCCGAGGTTCATGTTGGTCTGCATGGCGCTGGTGGTGTGGCCCAGCCGGTCCGGTGCACTGTGGGAGAGCGAGAGCACCGTGACGCAGGGGTCGAGCATCCCCATCCCGATCGCCGCCAGGGGCATGGCCACCATGGCCAGCACCGGCGACATCCCGCCGAAGCTGCCCGCGATGGCGAAGGCCACGGACGCCGCCATGATCAGCGCACCGGCGGTGACGAGGCGGTGCCGGGCGACGTTCTGGAGGAGCTTCCCCTGCACCCACGCCGCGCCCGCCCACAGCACCGCGGAGGCCGTGAACGCCACACCGACCGTGACCGCGGCGACCTTCCGCTCGGTGATCAGCATCAGCGGCACCAGCGCCTCGACGGTGAAATACGTGCCGGAGGTCAGTCCGCGCAGCAGTACGGCGGTGGGCAGACCACGGGCGCTGCGCCACGTGCCCTTCGGCAGCAGACGGGGGGCGAAGACCACCAGGAGCGCGACGCCGGTGACGACGAAGAGCAGGTGGCGCACGTCCCACCCGGAGACCCCGTACTGGCCGAGCGCCGCGCCCAGACTGAGCATCGCGGCGACCAGCACCGGGGGCCTGGAGGCGCGTTCCTCCTCGGGCGGGAGATCGACCGGGACCGGGTCCTCGGCGTCGGCGCCGGAACCGGCCGGGGCCCGGCGGAGCACCGCCACCAGGGCGATCGAGGGCAGCGCGGTCAGCACGGCCAGGCCGTAGAAGACCACCCGCCAGGACCAGGCCTCGGAGACGACCCCGGCGATCGGCGGGCCGACCAGGGACGGAATGATCCAGCTCGCGCTCATCATCGCGAGCATCCGGGGCCGCAGGTACTCCGGGTACGACTGGCCGATGGCGGTCGTCACGGACACCGCGACCATCCCGGCCGCCAGCCCGTCCACGAAGCGGCCGATCACCAGCTGCCAGATCGACAGGCTGGACGCCGACACCAGCAGCGTCACCACGGAGAGGATCATGCCCAGCGCCAGCGGACGCCGGGCACCGGAACGGTCCGCCCAGTGCCCGCCCAGTACGCCACCGAGCAGGCTGGCCGCCACGAAGCTGCCCGCCACCAGGGGGAACAGGGAGACCCCGTCCAGATCCTGGGCGGCCGTCGGCAGCGTGGGCACCACGGCCAGCGCGGCGAAGCCGGTCAGGAACATCACCGCGGCGAAGGTCAGGGTCGCCGGTGCGTACTGCCGCGAGAAGATCCCCGGCTGGGTGTCGCTCGGCGGTCGAAGGGTCTGTTCCTCAGCCATCGGTGTCCTGTTGCAGTAGATCGGAGAGTTCGTCATGGGTGTCGCAGGCCAGCCACTGCGCCTGGGCGCGGGCGCCGTTCCGCAGCGGGGCGGACGCGCGCCAGCCGGTCTCGGCCGTGATCAGTTCCGTGCTCATGGGCGGCGTGTGCGCCGTGTCCTCGCCCGAGGTCCGCTCCCACGCCGTCAGCCGGGCCGTCTCCGCGGCGAGTTCGGCCAGCCGCTCCTCGTCGAAGCGGGCGGAGGCCACGTTGTAGACGGTGGACCGCACGGGGGCGGCGAGGACGGCGGCGATCGCCTCCGCCGCGTCGCGGTGGTCGACCAGTTGGTGCACCCGGCCCTCCACCAGGGTCATGGAGCGGCGGGTCCACGCCTGGAGCATCCAGGTGGCGAGCACCCCGCGCACCGGGGCGTGCCGGCCCACCTGCTCGGCGAGCCGGACGAGCTGCACGGGGACGCCCGTCTCGCCGCCCCATCGCAGGCACGCCTGCTCGTCGTTCCACCAGGCGCGGGCGACCGGATCCCGCGGCGGCTCGGTCACCGTGTCCTCCGCGCACTCGTCGGCGGCGGAGCCCCGGTACACCTCCGCCGAGCCGATGTGGACCAGGCGGCGCGTTCCGGCCTTCTCGGCTTCGGCCAGCAGGTCCTCCACGGCGTAGGTGCTCCCGGACGGGTCACCGAGGTGGACCACGGTGTGGACCTCCTGCCCCCGTCCGCCGCCCAGCCGCTCGCTGTACGCGGCGGGCCGGCCCGCGTCGGTGAGCAGCCGCGCCAGCTCCGCCCCGAGGGCCGGTGCGCCTCCGGTGACGACGACCGTCGCGGCGGGGGCGTCGGGCCGTGCGCCGGTGCCGTGGGCGGTGCGGCCGGCGGCGAGGGCGGCCAGGGCCAGTGCCCGGATACGCGGAATCATGGGCAGCAGCTCGGCGTCGGTGTACTCCTCGCACAGGCCGCCGGGGCCCAACGAGTCCATGACGGCCGCGGCCGCCTCGGGGTCCGGCTCGCGCCCGGTCGCACCGGCGACCGCGACTCCGGTGGCGAAGGCCGTCAGCCACACCTGTCGGCGTACCTCGTCGGGCAGGTCCGGTTCTCCGGCCCCGGCGAAGTCGGCGTCGCACCGCTCGGCCAGGCCGAGGCGCCGCAGGTAGCGGTCGGTGTCCAGGTACTCCCAGCGCCCGTCCTGGCGCACCGCGCACTTGGACTCGCCGTACTGGTAGAAGGGGACGACGGGGAACGAGGCGCAGTCGGGGGAGACGACATCGGCCGCGGCATCGGTGAAGTAGGTGGCCCGGCGCCAGCCGTGCTTGCTGTTGCCCGCGAGGCTCGGCACGTCGTCGTGGTCGACGGTGCTGGGGACCGCGATCCGCACGGGGATGCCGAGCGCCTTCAGATACCGCTGGATGACGACGTCGTAGGGCCAGCCGTCACCGTGCTCCGCCGCGAACCGCGCGTAGCCGCGGGCGGCTTCGGCCGGCAGCATCAGCGCCAGCGAGGGGACGTGCTCGTCGACCGCGTAGGCCCAGGAGGCTCCGGTGAGTGCTCCGAGGCGGACCACTCCGCTGTTCCGGCCCTCCCACCCCTCGTAGAAGGCGACCGCCTCTCCCGGGACCGCGGCGGCGGCCTTCTCCACATGGTCGAAGAACCCCCGGGCCAGGATCACGTCGTCCTGGAACACGATGTGGTGCGTCGCCGCGTCCCCGACACAGCTCCAGGAGGGGTTGGCGGTGCGCAGCGCGGTGGGCGGGCCGGAGGGGTCCGGGTCCTGCACCACCTGGATACGTCCCCGGGGGTCCTTGGCCGCTATCTCCCCGGCGGCGGAGATCCTCCTCGGGTGGGTCATCACAGCACCTGTCAGCGTGACAGCGTTCACGGCTTGCCTTTCTGGCCGTTCAGGGCCCGGCCGGGCCGTCGGAAACGTCGGCGCGGCCGGGCGGAGCGTCCTCGGTGGGAGGTGGAAGGGTGAGCGCGGGTACGGGCGGGCCTGCGGCCGGCCGGCTCAGCAGGTCAGTCCGCCGACCGGTTCACTGCTCGGTCGCGTCGGAGTTGCGGACCTTTCGCACGTTCTCGTTGAGTCCGTGGTCGGCGCCCATCTGCCGCTCGAGTTCGATCATCGCGGCGGGGCGGTAGTTGAGGATGTACGCGCGGCGCACGCCGTCCGTGGTGTTGCCGCGGGAGTAGTGCAGTGTGCTCCCGGAGTGGGCCACCGCCTCGCCTGCCCGCACCGGTACGGGCGTCGCCCCCGGCTCGTCCTCGGAGCAGTCGCACTCGATGTTCTTGCCGTCGCTCGTGGGGTGGTGCGGCCGCAGCGGCTCCAGGTGGGATCCCCGGACGTACCACATGCAGCCGTTGTCCAGATCCGCGTCGTCCAGCGCGATCCAGATCGACACCGCACGCTTGTCTGGCATGTCCACCCAGTAGGCGGCGTCCTGGTGCCAGGGCGTGGGAACGGCCGTGTGCGGAGCCTTGTGGATCATCATGTCGAAGTCGAGTTCGGCGTCCGGCCCGATGAGTTCGCGGGCCGCGGAGAGCGCCTTCTCGTGCAGCGGCAGATCCTTCAGCGGCGGGTGGAGCGCCGACGGCCAGATGATCTGGGTGATGTTCTCCCGCACGCCCTCCTTGCGCTCGACATGCGATCCGAGGTCGGTGCGTTTTTCGCCCGATTCGATGTCGCCGCTGAGGAATCGGTCGTAGATGTCCCGGTACTGAGCGAGGTCCGCGGTGGATATGAGCCTTCCTACGGGGGTGAATCCGTCATCGGCGAACCTCTGTGCGATGCTGGAAATCGTCTGCGTGGTCAAGATGTGCAGCCCTTCGTCCTCTTCGCTGCGCACTCCACCCGTCCTGAGTCTTCCGGAAAACGGGGCAGCCCACGACGAAGACATGATGGTCAATGGGAAGAGTTCGACGCCCCTTTGGCTTGGTCTAGACCGCCTGGGGCCGAACGAAAGTTACGTCACGGCCAGATCTCGGTCAACCGCTTTTAGGTGTAAGCCCCGGCGCCGAAAGCTGAATGGACGCTTCCGCTCTTTGGTGAAAGTGCAGGTCAGAAGGTCGCTGAGAACGATGAATCGTTCATTGTGAGATGCAATGGTCTTGCCGGGGTGTTCATCTGCCGACATGATCCACGGGGGATGGGGCTGAAATTCGCCGTCGTTCCGATGCAGTTGTCGACGTCATCGAGACAGTTGGGTGAGGGTGTGTCCGAAATGTGGAAACCAGTCGCTCGGCCAGTCCTGTGCGCCGTTTCCCGGCGTCCACTCCTTGCTTATGAGGTGCTGAACGTCGACTTCCAGCCACTCTGCATCAAGGTTTCATAATTCACTTCAGGCCGTATTGGAGAGAACCATGACCAAAGCCCTGCGCGTGCAAGCGGCAGTGCACCACAACCCCTATGCCTACATGCTGGGCGAAGCGGAACTCGTCGCTCTGTTGTCGGAGCTGGGCCGCCGTCGGGCCGAAAGCATCCTCCGCAACCACACCGCGGCGGAAGGTCAGGCACCGCGCGGCCCCTATCCGCGTCCGGCCATGGGCTTCGTCATCCTCGACCCGACGGCCGACGCGCGGGCGGACGACACGGAGGCGGTTCTCGGCGCGATAACGGTGGGGGAGCAGGCGCGGCAGTTCCTCCCGAAGGCGGCGGCCAAGGCCGCGGCGCACCGGCGCCTCGGGCACGACAACGGATCGTCCGTCCACACCGATCCGCATCTGCTCGGCACGGGCGCCTTCCGCTACGGGCATTCGGCGGAGGTGCGGGGGGTGATCGCCGCCGCCAGCTCGCAGAGCACGGACCAGGATCTGTACGAGGCGTCCCGCCTGGCGGCGGAGTTCGCCGAGGGCATCGCGGCCCGTCACCAGGAGTTCGAATGGAGCGTGGGGGAGACGGACTGGCTCTCCCCGGACGACCTGCCCCTGGCTCGGTACAGCGAGATGGTCGCCTGGTTCCCGGACGACAGGGCCTGACGCGGCGACGGGCCGGGCGCCGACGGGTGCGGCGGAGGGGCCTGCGAGGCGCCCCCGCCGCGTCCGCCACCGCCCCCGGTCGGGTGCGACGAGCCGGACGGCGGCGGGCGGGAGCCAATTCCGGCCAACGCCGTCACCGGGGCCGGTGACGGGGGCGGGGCGAAGCGACGGGGCGGCCGCGAGGACAAACGGAAGGCCGGGGTGTGAGGGGCGGAGACCGCGGGCTGAATGGGGCAACGGTAGGGGCGGCCGGTTGGCCGCGCCAGGCCGGGTTCAGCCCGCGATCTCCGCCAGCACCGCGTCCGTGAACGGGGTCCACGCCTCCGCCGCCCACGGCCCGAAGGCCCGGTCGGTCAGGGCCACGCAGGCGGCGCCGGCCACCGGGTCGATCCACAGGAACGTGCCCGACTGGCCGAAGTGGCCGAAGGTCGCGGGGGAGGAGGATGCGCCCGTCCAGTGCGGGGACTTGGCGTCGCGGATCTCGAAGCCGAGGCCCCAGTCGTTCGGGTTCTGGTGGCCGTAGCCCGGCAGGACGCCCTTGAGGCCCGGGTGCACGACGCTCTGGGCCTCCAGGACCGTACGGGGGTCGAGCAGGCGGGGGGCCTGGACCTCGGCGGCGAAGCGGACCAGGTCGTCCACGGTGGAGACGCCGTCACGGGCGGGGGAGCCGTCCAGGGACGTGGACGTCATCGCCAGCGGCTCCAGGACGGCCTGGCGCAGATACTCCGGGAACGGGATGCCGGTCGCCTTGGCGATGTGGTCGCCCAGCACCTCGAAGCCCGCGTTGGAGTAGAGCCGGCGGTTGCCGGGCGGGGCCGTCACCCGGTGCTCGTCGAAGGCGAGGCCGCTGGTGTGGGCCAGGAGGTGGCGGACCGTGGAGCCCTCGGGCCCGGCCGGTTCGTCCAGCTCGATCGCCCCCTCCTCGTACGCCACGAGTGCCGCGTAGGCCGCGAGCGGCTTGGTGACCGAGGCGAGGGGGAAGCGGTGGGCAGTGGGCCCGTGCGTACCGAGGACGGTGCCGTCCGCCCGTACGACGGCGGCCGCCGCGGTCGGGACGGGCCAGGTGTCGATGATCCGCAAGCTCTCCATGGGACCGAGCCTAACGTTCGCGCCGACGGCCCCGTCACCGCGTCCGAAAGGTGCCGGAGCCGCCGATCCCCGCCCCCTTCGACGGCTACTGTGCGGAGGCGAGAAGCTGCGCAGCGCAGCCGTACGAGGAGGCTCCCATGTCACCTGTGTCATCGCCCTTCGGCCCCCAGCACGCACCCGCCGGTGATGTGGGCGCGGCGCTCATGTTGATCGACTCCCGGCTCAAGAGCGTCTACGACGGTATGCGTAAGGACGAGAGCGAGGACGAGGACGAGGGCAGCGCCGCGAGCGAGGCCGAACGCCGTGAGCTGGCCGGGCACGTGGGCGACTCCCTGGGGCCGGGCGGCGTCCATGAACTTCTGGACGGTGCCTGCACCCTCATCTACCTGTTCATGACGTGGCTGCGGCAGGCCCACGAGGAGCACGGCAAGGACGTCATCGAGTACGTGGTCCCCACGCTCGTGACCTCGATGCGCATGATGCCCCGCAGCATCCGCCCCGAGGCGATCCCCACCATGGCCGGTCTGGTCATCGCCGCGGGCACCGGCCTGAGCCCGAGCCTCTGGCGCCAGCAGTACGGGGACTGGACGGAGGCGGAGATCACGCCGCTGGAGGCCACCGCCTTCCTGCTCGCGGAGTGCATCAACCGCATCACCGAGGACCAGGACTTCGCCACCCGCCTGATCACCGACGCCCTCACCCGGGCCGAGGAAGAGCTCTGAGCCTCCTTTTCCGCTTGCTTCGAGTGCACTCCAGGGATTTAGCGTGGAGGACATGACGGTGATCGACGGAACGTCCCGGAGCGCTCCCGCTACCAGTACCCGCACACAGGCGCCCTCCGGCGTGAACGCCTGTACGGCCGTGCCCGAGCCGCACCCCCGTCCCACCGGCAAGGACACCTACACGATCAGCGAGGTCGCCGCCTTCACCGGGCTCACCGCGCACACCCTGCGCTGGTACGAGCGGATCGGGCTGATGCCGCACGTCGACCGCTCGCACACCGGCCAACGCCGCTTCTCCGATCGCGACCTGGACTGGCTGGTCTTCGTCGGCAAGCTGCGGCTCACCGGGATGCCCGTCGCGGACATGGTGCGGTACGCGGAGCTGCTGCGTGAGGGCGAGTCCACCGTCGAGGAGCGGCAGGAACTGCTGGAGTCGACCCGCCGCGATGTGATCACCCGCATCGCGGAGCTGCACGACACCCTCGCCGTCCTCGACCACAAGATCGAGCTCTACGCGGGCGCCCGCCGGGCGCCGGAAAGGCACAGCGCCTGATGACCGACAACGACAACCACGGCAACTCCATCGACACCACCCGGCTCGACACCACCCGGCTCGACACCGTCCGGCTCGGCGGCGACGGCGGGCCGGCGGTCGGGGTCCAGGGCCTCGGCTGCATGGGCATGAGCGAGTTCTACGGCGAGACCGACCAGCGCTCCGCCCGGGACACCCTCGACGCGGCGCTGGAAGCGGGCGTCACCCTCTTCGACACCGCCGACATCTACGGGCGCGGGGCCAACGAGGAGTTCCTCGCCCCCTTCGTCGGCGCCCACCGGGACGAGATCACGCTCGCCACCAAGTTCGCCATCGAGCGGACGGACGACCCGCGGCACCGGGCGGTGCGCAACGACCCCGCGTACATCCGCACCGCCGTGGAGGCCAGCCTCCGGCGGTTGAGGACCGATGTCATCGACCTCTACTACATGCACCGCCACGACCCGGCCGTCCCGTTCGCCGAATCGGTCGGCGCGATGGCGGAGCTGGTCCAGCAGGGCAAGGTCCGGCAGCTCGGGCTGAGCGAGGTCACCGGCCCCGAGCTGCGCGAGGCGCACGCGGTGCACCCGATCGCCGCCCTCCAGTCGGAGTGGTCCCTCTTCAGCCGGGACGTGGAGCTGAGCGCGGTCGGCGCGGCGGCGGAGCTGGGCGTCACGCTCGTGCCGTATTCGCCGCTGGGCCGGGGCTTCCTCACCGGGGCCTTCACCGACGCGGGCCAGGAGCTGGGCGAGGGCGACTTCCGCAAGCACCAGCCCCGCTTCACCGGCGACAACGCCCGCGCCAACGCGGCCCTGCTGGAGCCCGTCCACAAGATCGCCGCCGCCCGCGGGGTGACGGCCGCCCAGGTGGCACTCGCCTGGGTGCAGCAGCGGGCGCAGGTGCACGGCCTGACGGTCGTCCCGATCCCCGGCACCCGGAAGCGCAGCCGTCTCCTGGAGAACGTGGCGGCGACCCGGCTGACGCTGACGCCCCAGGAACTGGCCCTCCTGGAGCCGATCGCGGGCCAGGTGGCGGGGGACCGCTACCCGGACATGAGCAGCACCTCGGCGGCCCGGGAGTAGCAGGTACGGGGAAGGGGCGAAGCCTGTGAAGTCATCGCCTGGTTCATGGAGTTCATCACGACCGAGCCGCCCCGCCCCCCTCACGCCAGCCCCAGGGCGAAGACCGCGAACCCCGCCGCGAGCAGCCCCGCCACCGCGCGGCGGGCGTTCGCGGCGCGGGTGCCCGCCTGCCACGGGGCGTCGAAGCGGCGCGCGTACCGGGCGATCAGCACCAGCAGCCCCGTGAACACCGGCAGCCACACCAGCCGGGCCAGGATCCAGCCGACCGTGTCCGGCCCGCTCGTCAGCCCCGCCACCGTCGTCCCCGTGAGCGAGACCGGTACGGCCGCCGCCAGCATCGCCGTCTGGTGCCAGCACAGGATCGTCATCGCGGACAGGTTGACCACCACGACCGGCGCCCACAGCAGCGGCCTGCGCAGCAACCGCCCGAGCCGCTCCCGTATCAGCATCGCCGCCCCGCTCTGGGCCGCCGCCAACGCCACCACCAGCAACGACGGCGGGTGGGAGTTGGTCCGCACCTCGCCGGGCACGCCCACCATCGACGCCGGGTAGTGGAAGACCAGCAGCAGGACGGCGAAGAGCACCGCGCCCCCGACGAGCAGCAGCCGCGCACCCCGCCTCCCGATCCGGCCCTCGCCCCAGGCGACGCCGAGCAGGTAGGCGAAGAGCCAGCCGGGCAGCAGGTTGACCAGGCTCAGCCAGGACGGCATCCCGTCCGCGAACGGCCCGTACCGCAGGAAGTCCACCACCGCGACCGACCCCAGCAGCGGAAGCGCCGCCCACCCGCCGAACCGTCGCGCGAGGCTGACGCAGAGCGGCGTGAGCGCGGTGACCACGGTGTACACCCCGACGAACCAGAGCGGCTGGATCACCAGCGTCGACCCCGTCCGCAAGGTGTCGCCCGGCACGCCGAGCCAGGACAGGGCCGCCAGCAGCACCGCCCACACCGCCGCCACCCCGAGCACCGGTCTGCCGAGCCGGACCAGCCGCCCGCGCAGCCAGGCGGCCGTGGTCGAGGGCCGGCGGTGGTAGGAGAGGACCGAGGCGTACCCGCCGACCAGGAAGAAGATCCCCAGCATCTGGAGCACCCAGCTGAACGGGGCGAGGGCGCCGAACGTGGCGAGCGGGCTGGCGTTGTGCAGCCCCTCCGCGTCGAGCCGGAAGCCGCCGAGCATCCAGTGCCCGAGCGGCACCGCGAGCAGCGCGAGGGCGCGCAGCCCGTCGATCGCCCGGTCCCGGTGGGCGGGGGTGGCGGCGTCGACCCGGGCGGCGAGCCGGTGCGCGCGCGTGTGCGCAGGTGTCGTCATCGGGCCGCGCCCTCCGCCGAAGCCCCCCGGGCGATCGACGCCAGGACCCGCAGCGACTCCGTGCCCGGGGCGAAGTACCCCGCGTGCCCCTGGGTGTCGTAGGCGGGTATGCGGCGGGCCCCGAACGCCGGGTCGGTGGGGTCGGCACCATGGCCGAGCCCGGCGAACCGCACGCTCGGCACATCGTCTATCCAGTCGTCCGGTGCCTTCGCCGCCCACACCCGGGCGCGCGTCCGCAGCGCGTCCACGTCGTCGGCCCGCATGCCGGGGGAGCCGAGGACCACCAGGTCGGTGGCGGGCAGGCGGTGGGCGGCGAGCCCGCAGACGACCGAGCCGTAACTGTGGCAGAACACGGCCGGTTCGGGCAGCCCGTCGGCGACCAGCCCCTCGGCGAACCGCTCCAGCCGCTCGGCGCCCGCCTCCGCGAGCCGTCCGGTGGCGGCATCTACGCCGACGCCGACGGGGGTGGTGTAACCGGCCCAGGCGATGACGGCGGTGTCCGGACCGGCCGCCTCGCGCAGGGTCCTGGCCATACCGGGAGGGGCGCCGTGGGCGGCGACCTTCCGGTCGAAGGTCCCCGCGTCGTTGTCGGAGCCGGGCACCACCACCGAGACCCGGCGCGCGGTGCGCAACTCCCCGAAGACCTCGGCGACCTGGCCTCGCCCGCGCGGATCGAAGGCGAGGATCTGCCGACCGGGCGAGGCGAGCGAGCGGTAGCGGGGATCGTCGGAGGCGGCCAGTGCGAGGGCGTTGGCGCGGTAGCGCAGCTCCAGGGGCGCCCCGTCGAGATTGCCGACGACGGACGGATGCCGCACGAGAAGGAGATGACGCTCCCGGCCGTCCAACCCGGAGAAGAACGCGGCCACTTCGGCAGGGGCCGAGCGCTCCGGATCGGGCAGCCCGCCGCCCGGTGTCCGGTCCGCCCGCCAGGACGCGCTGCCGGGCGGCGGCCCGGTCAGCGCCTGCTGCGCATCCCCCGAAACCCAGCCCGCCGTCCCCGTCACCACGCTGGTGGCCAGTGCCAGCGCGGCCACCGTCCTCGCGTATCGGCGCATCGTGCCCTCCCTCTCTGCCGCCGCACCGATCGGTGCGAACGGGAGGAAGGTAGGAAGAGGACGGGTGAGGGGGCGTCACACCGAGGGGCCAACTCCGATGTACTACCGGGGTAGGGGGTGGGGTACATCCTGGCTCGGAGCCACGTCGCCGCGCCCCTGCGCCCCTGCGTCCCCACGTCCCCCAGTCCCTCCCGGGCCGGAGCGCCACCCTCGCCCGGGGTCGGAACCCCACCCTCGCCCTCCGGCCGGAGCGCCGGCCTCTCCCCACGCGGGCCGGGAGCTACGGCGCCGCGTCCCCCGGAGTCACCAGCCCCGACTCGTACGCGAAGATCACCGCCTGCGCCCGGTCCCGCAGGTCCAGCTTGGCCAGCACGCGGCCGATGTGCGTCTTCACGGTCTGCTCGGCCAGCACCAGCCGCTCCGCGATCTCCTGGTTCGACAGGCCCCGGGCGATCAGCTCCAGCACCTCGCTCTCGCGCGGGGTCAGCCCGTTGAGCCGCAGCGCCTGCCTGCCGCGCGTCACCCCCGCAGGCCGCTGCGCCGCGAAGTCCGCGATCAGGCGCCGGGTCACGGAGGGTGCCAGCAGGGCGTCGCCCGCCGCCACCACCCGTACCGCCGCGATCAGATCGGCGGGCGGGGCGTCCTTCAGCAGGAACCCGGAGGCACCTGCCCGGAGCGCCTCGTACACATAGTCGTCCACGTCGAACGTGGTCAGCATCAGCACCTTCGGCCGGTGCACCACCCCCACCGGAGGGTTCAACAGCTCGCGGGCGGCGGCCAGTCCGTCCATCTCCGGCATCCGGACATCCATCAGGACCACGTCCGGGTGCTGGTGACGGCTGACCTCCACGCCCTGCCGGCCGTCCGCCGCCTCGCCCACCACGTCGATGTCGCCCTGCGCGGACAGCAGCGCCGCGAACCCCGCCCGCACCATGGCCTGGTCGTCGACGATGATCACGCGGATGGTCACAGGTCCTCCGAAGGGGGTGGGGCGGGCGGGGACGCGGGCGGTGACCCGGCCGGGGGCAGCGGTATCCGGGCCGCGACCCGGAACCCGCCGTCCGGCTGCGGGCCGACGCCCAGCGTGCCGCCGGTCAACCGTACGCGCTCCCGCATCCCGACCAGCCCGTGCCCGGTCCCGCTCGTCTCCAGCGGTGAACTGCGGCCGGCGGCGGGCCCGTTGACGACGAGCACGACAAGGTGGTCGATGTCCCTCGCGACGAGGACCCGGGTCCGGGCCCCCGGCGCGTGCCGCACCACGTTGGCCAGCGCTTCCTGCACGATCCGGTACGCCGACAGGTCGACGGCCGGTGGCACCTCGCCCAACTCCTTGGAGAGCGAGAGATCCACGGGCAGTCCCGCCCGCACCGTCGCCTCCGCCAGCTGCTGGAGCCGGTCCAGCCCCGGCTGCGGCGCCCGGTCCCCCTCCGTACCGTCGCTCCTCAGCACCGACAGCAGCCGCCGCATCTCGCCCAGCGACTCCCGCGCGGCCGCCGCGATCGCGGTGAACTCCTCCTCGGCGGCCTTCGGCAGCCCGCTGATCCGGTACGGCGCCGAGTCCGCCTGCACGGTGATCACCGACATGTGGTGGGCGACCACGTCGTGCAGCTCACGGGCGATCCGGGTCCGCTCCTCCAGCAGCGTGCGCTGCGCCCGCTCGGCCTCGCTGATCGTCTCCTGCTCGGCGAGCCGCCGCTGCGCCACGCCCCGCTCCCGTATCGCCCCGCCGATCACCAGCACCACCGCGCCGAGCACGGTCAGCAGCAGGGCGCTCCCGCTGCTCCGGTCCGGGGCGATCAGGTGGAGCACGGCTCCGGCTCCCCCTGTCACCGCCCAGACGGCGATCACGGTCCGCCGCGTCTCGCGGAGCCCGATCGCCAGCAGCAGGAAGAGATAGGCGACGGTCCCCGGCGGGGTCCACGGCCAGGCCTCGTCCCGGCCGGAGGTTTGCGCCAGCAGCACCAGCGCGCCCACGACGTCGGCGGGGAAGATGATCCACCACGCCTGGAGGGGGCGGTGGGCCAGCATCAGCAGCGGCGCCGCCTGGGCCACGCCGAGCGCCCCGGCCAGTGCGCCCGACACGCCGTACTGCGAGGTCAGGACGGTGATGGTGACCGGGATGAAGGTCGCGGCCAGTGCGAGCACGACGACGTACGGAAGCAGCCGCTGCCAGAGTTTCGGTGCACCGGCCAGCAACGGCGTGGACGGGTGGGACGCGTGGGACAGCCCGTGGCCCAGCTCGCGCAGATTGCGGCGGGCGGCGCTCAGCAGGCCGTCGGCGGGCGGTGGGGGCCCGGCGGAGGAAGTGGACATGACCGGGCCAGCCTAGGAGGACGACCTCCACCGGCACGTCATACCAGGGTCCCGAACCTGCCCCGGCCCACCTCATACCGGGGTACGGGGTGGTGTGACCGGACCTGTGACCCGAGCCGGCCCCCCGACCCCGGGGCGCCGCTCGGAACCTCACGCTCCGCCGGCGGCCGAGCCGGTCCGTACCGGCTGGGCGGGCCGGAACCCGCTTCACAGCTCCGCGAGCAGCTCCGCCTTCTTCGCGCTGTACTCGTCGTCCGTCACGAGCCCCGCCTGATGCAGCTCCCCGAGGTGGTGTATCCGCTCGGCGATGTCCGCCGGGTCGCGCCGCCCGGCGTTCACCAGGACCGGGGCCGGTACGGCCGGCGCGCTCGCGGCCCGGCGTACGGATTCCAGTACGGCGGCGGCGAAGGGCAGTGACTCGTGCACCGGCCCGTAGCCGAGGCCGAAAAGCACCGCCGCGGGGTCCTGGTCCGCCGCGACCCTGACCTCGGCACCCTCCCGGGGCAGCAGGCGGAGGTGGCCGTCCAGGGCCTCGGGGGAGCGCCACTCGATTCCGGCCAATTCGTTCACCCGGTACGTCTGGTCCCCGGCCTTCCACTTCGCGCTGGAGGCACCCGTCCAGAACCACCGGAAGGAGACCCGCTCCCCGTCGAAACCGGCCCGCCCGTCGTACGCCTTGAACTGCATCGGCGCCTCGGGGGCGGCGACCAGGAAACGGTCGGCGGGCTCGTCGGACGCGGGGCCCAGACGGGACCGCAGCTCGTCCGCGTAGTACTCCGCGAGCAGCTCCCGCTCGGCCGGAAGCACCAGGCGGTAGGGGTCGCACCCCTCCTTGAGCTGCCCCGCGGCAGCCTCCAGGAGCGGGTCGGCACCCGGTCTCGGGACCGCACGCAGCACCACCGTGTCCCGCTTGCCCGGGGTCAGCGTCACCGACGACAGCGCAGCATGCGGGATGCGGCGCTCCCGCAGGCTCTGCAAGAGCTTCGGCGTGCGGATACCCCGTTCGAAGCGGATGAGCACGGAGTCGGCGTCGAACTCCCAGGTGGCATGAATTCCGGCCAGCACATCACCCATGTGCCTCATCGTATGCGGCACAGGCGCGCACGTCCCCCCTCGGCGTAAGTCCCAGTTAATCGGCTTGTCACGCAGCTCTACGCGCGTCAGGTCTCGCGTCCACCGGAAATACCACTGCGGCACGCGCCATCGGCGGTGGCACAGCGGACCGATCCATATGCGCCGACCCCGATCGCGGCCAGGTTGCCGAGGCTCTCGGTGCCCGGTTCGAAGTAGCCGCTGTGTCCGGAGGCCCCGGCCGCCGAGACCAGCCGGGCGCCGAAGGCAGGGTCGACCGGGTCGGCGCCGTGGCCGATCCCGCCGAACTCCAGGTGCGGCACGTCCTCGATCCAGTCGTCCCGGTCCCGCATCGCCCAGATCCGGGCGTCGGTGTCCAGCCGGGCGGCGCTCTCGGCCCGCATGCCGGGGGATCCGGCGACCGCGATGTCGGCCACCCGGTGGGGGGCCTCGCCGGCGGCCACCCCGCACACGACCGAGCCGTAGCTGTGGCAGAACAGGGAGACCGTCGACCTGCCGGGCAACGCCCCCACCAGGGCGTTCAGCCGTACGGCCCCCTCCGACGCGAGCCCGCCGAGCATCGCGTCCACGCCGAGTCCGGCGGGGGCGGTGTAGTCGGCCCAGGCGATCACGGCGGTACGGGTCCCGGGGGAGGCCGCGCGCTCCGCCCCGTACAGGGACTTCGCCATGCCGACGGGCGCGGAGTTGACGCGGCGGGTCCGTTCCAGGGTCAGCAGCTCGGTGTCGACGCCCGGCACGACCACGGAGACCCGTGAGGCCCGGTCCAGGTCACCGAAGACCTCGGCGGCGCGGCCCCGGCCCGACGGGTCGAAGGCCAGGATCTGGCGGTCCTTCGCGAGCATGGACCGGAAGCGGTGCATCCGCCGGGCGGCCTCGTCGCGGCCGAGCGCGGTGAGCCCCTCGTCGTACGTACGCCGCTGCTCCACGGCCGCCGCGCGCTTCAGGGCCAGCCGGTTGGCGTGGTAGCGCAGGGCGACCGGGGCGCCGTTCAGATTCCCCACGATCGAGGGATGCCGGTCCGCGAGCGCGAGCCGCTGCCCCGAGGTGAGCGTGGCGAAGAAGTGGGCCATCCGGTAGGCGGGCGCTCCGGCCTCCGGCAGCGCACGGCCCACGGTCCGGTCCCGCGCCCAGGAGGCGAGGGCGAGCTCCCGTTCCCCCTCCGCGTGGCGGTCCCGTACGGCGGACCAGCCCGTGGTCGCCAGCATCACGAACACGACGGCCACGGCGAGCAGCGCACGCCAGGCGGTCAGGGTGGGAGAGGAGTCGAAAGAAGTCACTGCGCCACACCCTAGGAGACGGGCGCGGGCGACCGTGATTCAGGTGAGACACGTCACCCGGCTGCGGGCACGTCACCCGGTCGCGGTACGTCACCGGGCCCGTCACCCCCGTCGCGGGCGCGTCGCCCGTCCATGGGCCCGGTCACTCGGCGGTGTGTACGTCACCCGGCTGCGGCACGTCACCCTCGGAGCCCTCCGGCCGGCGCCAGTCGCCCGCCAGGGCCGGGACCAGCTGGTCCAGGTAGGCCTCGGTGAGGTCGCGCAGGGCCTCCACGCTCGAATCGTGGCCCTGGCCCCACAACTGCCCGGTCACCCGCATCACCCCGGAGAACGCGGCCACGGCGACCCTCGGGCGCGGGTCCCGCTCCACGTCGAGCCCCTCGCGCTC
Source organism: Streptomyces araujoniae (assembly GCF_050871195.1). Lineage (NCBI taxonomy): Bacteria > Bacillati > Actinomycetota > Actinomycetes > Kitasatosporales > Streptomycetaceae > Streptomyces > Streptomyces araujoniae. The sequence goes on along the minus strand of NZ_CP194070.1, from coordinate 2,033,985 downwards.
CGCGATGAGCCCGGCGATCTGGTTCTCCAGGGCGATCCCGCGCCGCATATGGGCGGCCAGCAGGGAGGGGGTCGACTCGATCATCTGGTAGGTCCGCATGTGCAGCTCCACCGTGATGACCTCCTCGATCGCCTCGCCGATGCTGTTCCAGGCGCAGAGCACCGCCCGGCGCATGGCCTCGAAGGGGGCCTCGCGGGCGGGACGGCGGCGCAGCTCCGCGATGAAGCGGGACTCCACCATCTCCTGCACCGCGAAGGTCACCTCCTCCTTGCTCGCGAAGTAGCGGAAGAAGGTGCGCTGGGAGACATCGGCCGCCTCGACGATCTCGTCGACGGTGGTCCGTTCGTACCCCTGGGTGGCGAAGAGTTCGAGGGCGGCTCGCAGCAGGGCGTCACGGGTGCGCCGCTTCTTGCGCTCACGGAGTCCGGGCCGGGTCGCGCCGCTCTGCCCGTGGGTCACGTACGAGTCCTCTTTCCGCTTGTTTGTCCAGGTCAGCATACCTGTGAGCTACGCGACAGTTACTGACTAGTGAATGCGTTTGTCAACTGTCAGTAGCTGTCACTAGTCTCCGCGTATGACTAGTCAGACCACCGTCGAGAAGGCGCCGCAGGAGCCCGGGGACGGCCCCGTACCCGCCACGGCCAAGGGGCTTCGCGGCCACCCCTGGCTGACCCTGTTCGCCGTAGCCATCGGCGTGATGATGGTCGCGCTCGACGGCACGATCGTCGCCATCGCGAACCCCGCGATCCAGAAGGACCTCGGCGCCACGCTCGCCGACGTCCAGTGGATCACCAACGGCTATCTGCTCGCCCTCGCCGTCGCGCTGATCACCGCGGGCAAGCTCGGTGACCGCTTCGGCCACCGGCAGACCTTCCTGATCGGCATCGCTGGCTTCGCGCTCTCCTCCGCGGCGATCGGTCTCTCCGGCGAGATCGCGCTGGTCATCCTCTTCCGTGTGTTCCAGGGCCTCTTCGGCGCCCTGCTGATGCCCGCCGCCCTCGGTCTGCTGCGGGCCACCTTCCCCGCCGAGAAGCTGAACATGGCCATCGGCATCTGGGGCATGGTCATCGGTGCCTCCACCGCGGGCGGCCCCATCGTCGGCGGGCTGCTCGTCGAGCACGTCAGCTGGCAGTCGGTCTTCTTCATCAACGTGCCGGTCGGCATCGTCGCGCTCATCTTCGGTCTGGTGATCCTCAAGGACCACCGCGCCGCCAACGCGCCGCGCTCCTTCGACATCTTCGGCATCCTGCTGCTCTCCGGCGCCATGTTCTCCCTCATCTGGGGCATCATCAAGGCCGGTGAGTCCTGGGGCTGGGGCGGCGTCTGGACGTGGGTCTTCCTCGGCCTCGCGCTCGCCCTCTTCCTCGCCTTCGGTGTCTGGCAGACGCAGGTCCGCGAGCCGCTCGTCCCCCTCGCGATGTTCCGCTCCATCCCGTTGACGGCCGGCACCATCCTCATGGTCCTGATGGCGTTCGCCTTCATGGGCGGCCTCTTCTTCGTGACGTTCTTCCTCCAGGGCGTCCACGGCCTCAGCCCGGTCGACAGCGGACTCCACCTGCTGCCGCTGACCGCCATGATGATCGTCTCCTCGCCGGTCGCCGGTCTCCTCATCACCAAGTTCGGCCCCCGCGTCCCGCTGGTCGGCGGCATGGTCTGCACGGCCGTCGCCATGTTCGGCATGACGACGCTCAGCGAGTCCACCGGCACCTTCGCCATGTCCCTCTGGTTCGCCCTGCTCGGCTGCGGCCTCGCCCCGGTCATGGTCGGCGCCACCGAGGTCATCGTCGGAAACGCGCCCCTGGAGCTGTCCGGTGTGGCCGGTGGCCTCCAGCAGGCCGCCATGCAGGTCGGCGGCGCGCTCGGCACCGCCGTGCTCGGCGCGGTCATGTCCTCCAAGGTCAGCTCCGACTTCGCCGGCAACTGGGCGGACGCGGGCCTGCCCGGCACGCCCGACCCCGCCCTGGAGAAGGCCGCCGAGTTCGGCATGGTCCCCGTCGACGCGCTCTCCCAGGCACCCGGCATGACGCCGGAGGTCGTCGGCGCGATCGGCAAGGTCATCCACGACACGTTCATGTCCGGCATGGGCCTCGCGTTCACCGTCGCGGGCGTCGTCGCCGTCATCGCGGCCGGTGTCGCCACGTTGACGAAGCGCGGCGAGAACGCCGAGGCGGGCGCCGGAGTGGGCCACATCTAGCAACCGCCCCCAGGAAGCGGACCGGAGGCGGGGGCTTACCCCCGTACGCCGTCAACACCGCGCACACGACAGCCCCGCCGAACCCTTTCGGCGGGGCTGTCGCCTATCAGGGTGGCGTCGGCCGTCCGCTCTTCCCCGGACCCCGCCGCGCTGGTCAGGGTGGTCAGGACAGCGCAGCCGCCGAGAGCCGGCGGTGCGCACACGACCACGGGGGTTCATCCACCATGCGCACGATCCGTACCGACCGCACGCCCGGCACCAGCGGCGCAGCCCGCACGTCCCGCACCTCTCGCACCTCTCGCACCAGCCGTACGTCCCGCGCCTCCCGGACGACTGCTCTCGCCGCGGGCCTGGCCGTCACGGCGCTCACCGCGCTCGTCCCGCAGGCGCTCGCCCACGACCGCGCCGTGGCGAGCGGCACGCACCCGGCCCCGGACACCCGGCTCGGCACCTGCGAGGCGGGGAGGCTCTGCCTCTGGAAGAAGCCCGACTTCGCCGGCGCCCGGCAGACCTACGAACTCGCCACCGTCGACATCGAGAGCTGCACCCCGCTCCCCAAGGGCGGCGACGCCCAGTCCCTCGCCAACCGCACCGGGCGGCCCGTCACCACCTACCAGTCGGCCGAGTGCCAGGAGACGGGCGAGTTCGAGACCTACCCGGGCGGCGGGACCTGGGTGCCCCGCTCCCCGTACCAGGTGAGGGCGTTCAAGATCTGGGAGAACTAGGCCCTCGTCCGGACCGGGACGGGAACCGGGCCCGGGAAGGGACGGGAACCGGGCCGGGGAGCGGACGTGCGGGTGCCCGGAACACGCCGAGGGGCGGCGGCGCACCCGCGCCACCGCCCCTCGGGCCCGTACAGCAGCTCTACGGCTAGGCGTCGCCGCCCGCCGCGCCCGGATCGGCCGCGGCCACATCCAGGAGGTCGTAACGGTCCAGCGCCGTCTTCAGGGCCGACCGGTCGACCCGGCCCTCCTTCGCCAGCTCCGTGAGCACCGCGAGGACGATCGACTGGGCGTCGATGTGGAAGAACCGGCGGGCCGCACCCCGCGTGTCCGCGAAGCCGAAGCCGTCGGCGCCCAGCGACTGGTACGTCCCCGGCACCCAGCGCGCGATCTGGTCCGGCACCGAACGCATCCAGTCCGAGACCGCCACGAACGGGCCCTCGGCCCCGTCCAGCTTGCGCGTCACATACGGAACGCGCTGCTCCTCCTCCGGGTGGAGCAGGTTGTACCGCTCCACCTCCACGGCCTCGCGCCGCAGCTCGTTCCAGGAGGTGGCCGACCAGATGTCCGCCTTGACGTTCCATTCCTCGGCGAGGATCTTCTGCGCCTCGACGGCCCACGGGACCGCCACACCGGACGCCAGGATCTGCGCCGGGATCTCGCCCGCCTCACCCTGCTTGAACCGGTAGACACCCTTGAGGATGCCCTCCACGTCCACGTTCTCCGGCTCGGCCGGGTGCTGGATCGGCTCGTTGTAGACGGTGAGGTAGTAGAAGACGTCCTCGTTGGCCTCGCCGTACATCCGGCGCAGCCCGTCCTGCATGATGTGCGCGATCTCGTACCCGAAGGCCGGGTCGTAGGAGACACAGGCCGGGTTGGTCGAGGCGAGCAGCTGCGAGTGGCCGTCCGCGTGCTGGAGGCCCTCACCGGTCAGGGTCGTACGCCCGGCGGTCGCGCCCAGCACGAAACCGCGCGAGAGCTGGTCCGCCATCTGCCAGAACTGGTCACCGGTGCGCTGGAACCCGAACATCGAGTAGAAGACGTACACCGGGATCAGCGGCTCGCCGTGCGTCGCGTACGCCGAACCGGCGGCGATCAGCGAGGCCGTACAGCCCGCCTCGGAGATGCCGTCGTGCAGCATCTGACCGGTCGGGGACTCCTTGTACGCGAGCAGCAGGTCGCGGTCGACCGCCTCGTACTGCTGGCCCAGCGGGTTGTAGATCTTCGCGCTCGGGAAGAACGCGTCCATGCCGAACGTGCGGTACTCGTCGGGGGCGATCAGCACGAAACGCTTGCCGATCTCCTTGTCCCGCATGAGGTCCTTCAGGATGCGGACGAACGCCATGGTGGTGGCGATCGACTGCGAACCCGAACCCTTCTTCGCAGCCGCGTACGTCTTCTCCTCGGGCTGCGGCAGGGGCTTCGCACGCACCACCCGGGTCGGCACGTAGCCGCCCAGACTGTTGCGGCGGTCGTGCATGTACTGGATCTCCTCCGAGTCGCGGCCCGGGTGGTAGTAGGGCGGGTAGCCCTCGTCCAGCTGCTTGTCGGTGATCGGGATGTGCAGCCGGTCCCGGAACCGCTTGAGGTCCTCGACCGTGAGCTTCTTCATCTGATGGGTCGCGTTGCGGCCCTCGAAGTTCGGCCCCAGCGTCCAGCCCTTGACCGTCTGCGCCAGGATCACGGTCGGCTGGCCCTTGTGGGCCTTGGCCGCCGCGTAGGCCGCGTACACCTTGCGGTGGTCGTGGCCGCCGCGCCCCAGGTGCAGGATCTGCTGGTCGGTCATGTCCTTGACCATGTCCCGCAGCCGCGGGTCGTCACCGAAGAAGTGCTCACGGATGTACGCGCCGGTCTCGGTGGCGTACGTCTGGAACTGGCCGTCCGGCGTGGTGTTCAGCTTGTTGACCAGGATGCCCGTGCGGTCCTGCGCCAGCAGCGGGTCCCAGGAGCGGTCCCAGACCAGCTTGATGACGTTCCAGCCGGCGCCCCGGAACTGCGACTCCAGCTCCTGGATGATCTTCCCGTTGCCGCGCACCGGGCCGTCGAGCCGCTGCAGGTTGCAGTTGACCACGAAGGTCAGGTTGTCCAGGCCCTCACGGGCGGCGATGGAGAGCTGCCCCAGCGACTCGGGCTCGTCCATCTCGCCGTCGCCCAGATACGCCCAGACGTGCGACTTGGAGGTGTCGGCGATACCGCGCGCCTCCATGTAGCGGTTCATCCGCGCCTGGTAGATCGCGCCGAGCGGACCGAGACCCATCGAGACGGTCGGGAACTCCCAGAAGTCCGGCATCAGCCGCGGGTGCGGGTAGCTGGACAGCCCGTCCGGCGCCTTCGACTTCTCCTGGCGGAACGCGTCGAGCTGCGTCTCGCTCAGCCGGTCCAGCAGGAACGCGCGGGCGTAGATCCCCGGGGACGCGTGCCCCTGGAAGAAGATCTGGTCGCCGCCGTCGCCCTGGTCCTTGCCCCGGAAGAAGTGGTTGAAGCCCACGTCGTACAGCGAGGCGGAGGAGGCGAAGGTGGCGATGTGGCCGCCGACGCCGATCCCCGGACGCTGCGCCCGCGAGACCATCACGGCCGCGTTCCAGCGCGTCGCGTTGAGGACCTTGCGCTCGATCTCCTCGTCGCCGGGGAAGAACGGCTCGTCCTTCGTGGCGATCGTGTTCACGTAGTCCGTGCTGCGCATCTCCGGCACGGCGACACGCTTCTCACGCGCGCGCTCGATGAGCCGGAGCATCAGATAGCGGGCCCGCTCACGGCCTCGCTCGTCGACGGCGGCGTCGAGGGAGTCGAGCCATTCCTGGGTCTCCTCGGGATCGAAATCCGGGACCTGGCTCGGAAGGCCGCCAATGATGATCGGGTTGCGATCGGATCCGGAAGCCACACTGTTCCTTCGCTGTTCGGTGGTGCTCTGCGGGGTCTGTTACGGGGAACGTACCCCCGGGACAACTGCCTGTGCGCCGCCTCCATCGTGCTACCGCGAAGGCCCGAACGTCATCTCTACCGTGGGGTAACCCCGAGGTTGCGAAAATTCTCCGGCGGGGCACGAGTATGAGCGGTACGCGGCTGGGTACGGGCAAACCGCAACCTTACGCCCAAGCCGTCCAAGCGTTCCCAAAGGCCGTTCGAATCCGATTGGCGGAGCGAAACGGCATAAGCTGAGGAAGGACGTAAACGGATGGGGTGACCTCGTGGAGCCCCGGAGGGACCGGCCCAGGCCCCGGGAGAGACATGCCGGAGCTTGCGGTGACGTGGCAGGGAACGTCACCGTTTAGGCGGTCTCGCACGCCGGGTACTTGCGCGATTCGCCGGGCCCGTGTGGACTACGGCCTACGCCCCGCGCACGCGCGTGGCTGCAGCATTTTCCGAAGACATGATCAGGAGGCATCCCGTGAGCGCGACCGCGGACCACGCGGAGGAGCGGACCAACCCGGCGGCACGCCTGGGGTTCGAGCCCGGACAGGTGGTCCAGGAGATCGGCTACGACGACGACGTCGAGCTGGAGCTCCGTGAGGGCATTGAGGCCACTACCGGCCAGGAACTCGTCGACGAGGAGTACGACGACGTCGCAGACGTCGTGCTGCTCTGGTTCCGCGACGAGGACGGCGACCTTACGGACGCGCTGGTGGATGCCATCGGTCTGCTCGAGGACGGCGGTACGGTCTGGCTGATGACGCCGAAGACCGGCCGTGACGGATACGTCGAGCCGAGCGACATCAATGAGGCTGCCCAGACGGCCGGTCTCGCCCAGACCAAGAGCATCAGCGCGGGCAAGGACTGGACGGGCAGCCGTCTGGCCACCCCCAAGGGGGCCAAGGCCAAGCGCTGAACGACTCGCAGGACCACCCGGGGCCCCCGGCCGCGCCCAGGCGCCGCCGGGGGTCTTCGTACGCGCCCGTACGGCCCTGCGTAGGGTGGGTGTCACCCGCACGGGCCTCCCGGGCCCGGGCGGCGGGACGTGAGAAGCGGGAAGCGGCGAAGGGAAGCGTGTTCCATGGCGATCGAGGTCGGCACCGAGGCCCCGGATTTCGAACTCAAGGACAACCACGGCCGGACCGTGCGGCTCTCGGACTACCGGGGCGAGAAGAACGTGGTGCTGCTCTTCTACCCGTTCGCCTTCACCGGCGTCTGCACCGGTGAGCTGTGCGCGCTCCGCGACGAGCTGCCCCGCTTCGAGAACGACGACACCCAGCTCCTCGCCGTCTCCAACGACTCCATCCACACCCTGCGCGTCTTCGCCGAGCAGGAGGGCCTCGAATACCCGCTGCTCTCCGACTTCTGGCCGCACGGCGAGGCCTCGCGGGCCTATGGGGTCTTCGACGAGGAGAAGGGGTGCGCGGTGCGCGGCACCTTCGTCATCGACAAGGCCGGCACCGTCCGCTGGAGCGTCGTCAACGGCCTGCCCGACGCGCGTGACCTGAACGACTACGTCAAGGCGCTCGAAGCGCTCTGAGACGATCTCCCGACGGATCTCCTGGGGCGCCCGGTCAAAAGCCTGTTTTGGCCGGGAACCGGTCACTAGGATCCAATCGTTGATCCGATGCCAACGAACGACGGGGACGCTGGTGTCTGCCGGCCCCTGAGAAAACTACTGGAGGACTCGTGGGAGTCAGCCTCAGCAAGGGCGGCAACGTCTCGCTGACCAAGGCCGCGCCCAACCTGACCGCGGTCATCGTCGGTCTGGGCTGGGACGCCCGCACCACCACCGGCGGTGACTTCGACCTCGACGCCAGCGCGCTGCTGACGAACACCGAGGGCAAGGTCGCGACGGACGGCAATTTCGTCTTCTTCAACAACCTGAAGAGCCCCGACGGCTCCGTCGAGCACACCGGTGACAACCTCACCGGTGAGGGCGAGGGCGACGACGAGGTCATCAAGGTGAACCTCGCCGGTGTCCCGGCCGATGTCGACAAGATCGTCTTCCCGGTCTCGATCTACGAGGCCGAGAGCCGTCAGCAGAGCTTCGGCCAGGTCCGCAACGCGTACATCCGCGTGGTGAACCAGGCCGACAACACGGAGCTGGCCCGCTACGACCTGAGCGAGGACGCCTCCACGGAGACCGCCATGGTCTTCGGCGAGCTGTACCGCAACGGTGCCGAGTGGAAGTTCCGCGCCATCGGCCAGGGCTACGCCTCGGGCCTGCGCGGCATCGCGCAGGACTTCGGCGTCAACGTCTGAGGACGCCGGTCACTCCGGTGACCGCGGACGCACCGCGTTCACGCGGCACCGGGCGCGGCGTCCGAGCAGTACCGAGCAGTACGGGGCGCGCAGCGTCCACGCAGCACTGAGCAGTACTGACCGGTCGCACGGCGCTCACGCACCACCCCGTCCGGCGCCGCATCCCGTGCGGCGCCGGACGCGCTCAACCGGGCGCTTTCGACGCCCGAGCACGGGCGCCCGAAAGCGCCCGTCCGCGTTTCCACGACTCGGGGAGGACACACATGGGCGTCACGCTCGCCAAGGGAGGCAACGTCTCCCTCTCCAAGGTCGCACCCAACCTCACCCAGGTGCTGGTCGGGCTCGGCTGGGACGCACGCTCCACCACCGGAGCCGATTTCGACCTCGACGCGAGCGCACTGCTCTGCCGTTCGGGCCGGGTGCTCGGTGACGAGTGGTTCGTCTTCTACAACAACCTCACCAGCCCCGACGGCTCCGTCGAGCACACCGGTGACAACCTGACGGGTGAGGGCGAAGGCGACGACGAGTCCGTCATCGTCCGGCTCGACCAGGTCCCCGCCCACTGCGACAAGATCGTCTTCCCGGTCTCCATCCATGACGCCGACAACCGGGGCCAGGCGTTCGGCCAGGTCAGCAACGCCTTCATCCGTGTGGTGAACCAGGCCGACGGCCAGGAGCTGGCCCGTTACGACCTGAGCGAGGACGCCTCCACGGAGACCGCGATGATCTTCGGCGAGCTGTACCGCTATCAGGGTGAGTGGAAATTCCGTGCAGTCGGTCAGGGGTACGCGTCGGGGCTGCGCGGCATCGCTCTAGACTTCGGCGTCAACGTTTCATAACGCCGCGCACGGCGCGGGGGAACCCCGTTCGCACCAGGGGAGACCCTTACACAACACGATGAGGTACCAGTGGTTCTGAAAACCTTCGGCTGGTCGTTCGCGGTGACCGCGCTCGGCCTGGTCGCAGCCTTCTTCTACGGGGGGTGGCAGGCTTTCGGCATCGTCGCGATCCTGTCGATCCTGGAGATCTCGCTCTCCTTCGACAACGCGGTGATCAACGCCGGAATCCTGAAGAAGATGAATGCCTTCTGGCAGAAGATCTTCCTCACCATCGGCATTCTCATCGCCGTCTTCGGTATGCGGCTGGTGTTCCCCGTCGTGATCGTGGCCGTGAGCGCCCAGCTCGGCCCGATCGAGGCCATCGACCTCTCCTTCAACGACCCCGACAGGTACAAGGAACTGGTCACGGACGCCCATCCGGCGATCGCCGCCTTCGGTGGCATGTTCCTCCTGATGATCTTCCTCGACTTCATCTTCGAGGACCGTGACATCCAGTGGCTCCGCTGGATCGAGCGTCCGCTCGCCAAGCTCGGCAAGGTCGACATGCTGTCGGTCTGCGTCGCGCTGGTCGTGCTGCTGGTCAGCGCGATGACCTTCGCGACCCACGCCCACCAGCACGGTGGCGGCCACGTGGACAAGACGTCGACCGTCCTCCTCTCGGGCATCGCGGGGCTGATCACCTACCTGGTCGTCGGCGGGCTCTCCGGCTTCTTCGAGGGCAAGCTCGAAGAGGAGGAGGAGCGCGAGCAGGAGGCCGAGGAGCAGGCCAGGAAGACGGGCAAGCCGGTCACCGGCGTCGCCCTCGCCGGAAAGGCCGCGTTCTTCCTCTTCCTCTACCTGGAAGTCCTGGACGCCTCCTTCTCGTTCGACGGGGTCATCGGCGCCTTCGCCATCACCAACGAGATCGTGCTGATGGCCCTCGGCCTCGGTATCGGCGCCATGTACGTCCGTTCGCTCACCGTGTACCTGGTCCGCCAGGGCACCCTGGACGACTACGTCTACCTGGAGCACGGCGCGCACTACGCGATCGGTGCGCTCTCCGTCATCCTGCTGGTCACCATCCAGTACGAGATCAACGAGATCATCACCGGTCTGATCGGTGTCGTCCTCATCGGCCTCGCCTTCTGGTCCTCGCTCCGTCGCAACAAGGCCATCGCGGCCTCGGGCGGAAGCGGCGGGGATGCCGGCGGAAGCGCAGGTTCCAAGGCAGAAGTCCACTCCGGGGTGTGACCCGGTAGGGATTGAGGAACGCTCTCTGCGGGGCGGCCCACACGGCGAAGGCTCTCCGGGATTCTCCCGGACCCGACCCGGGGCCGCCCCGCAGCGCTGTACGCGCGGATGAGTGCGGATGGACGAGGCGTGCGGACCGACAAGTCGGCAGGCCGACAGGTGGGCAGGCCGAGAGGCCGGACAGGTGGGGGTTGGGATGGGGTTCTTCGACGGTCTGTGGCCGGCGCGCGCGGCGCAGTTCGACGCGGGCAACGGCACGTCGAGCGCGATCACGCTCTCGAAGCGCAATGCCACGGTCTCACTCAGCAAGCAGGGCGCGCTCTCGGGCAACCTCCGCGTCAACCTCTCCTGGCGGATGCGCACCTCGGACATCGAGGGCCGCTCCCGCCAGAGCGGCCGGCTGCGGCGCCCCCTCAAGCTCTTCCAGCCCGAGGTGGTCCAGGCGCACACCCAGGGCGTCGTCAACGTCGACCTGGACCTCGGGTGCATGTACGAGCTGGCGGACGGCACCAAGGGGGTCGTGCAGCCCCTGGGCAACCTGATCGGCGACCTGAACAGCCCGCCCTACATCCGGCTCAGCGGTGACGACCGCTTCGGCGCCCCCTCCGGGGAGACGGTCTACGTCAACCTCGACCAGCGCGACCAGTTCAAGCGGCTGCTCTTCTTCGTCTACATCTACGACCGGACGCCCGCGTTCGACCGCACGCACGCCAAGATCACGCTCTACCCGGGCAACGGCCCCCGGATCGAGATCGAACTCGACGAGCGGGCCCCTCAGGCCCGTTCCTGCGCGGTGTTCACCGTGGAGAACGTCAAGGGCGAGCTGATCGTGCGGCGCGAGGTGAAGTTCGTCTACGGCTTCCAGTCCGAGCTGGACCGGCTCTACGGCTACGGCATGCAGTGGGGGCGGGGCTACAAGTCACGGACCTGAGCGCGCCGCTCCCGTGTCCCAGGAGCTTTCGGGGTCCGGTTCAGGCCCGGATGAACTGCGGGCCCTGCGGAGGCAGCACGAAGTGCGGGTCGGGCGCGTGGGCGGCGGCCGCCGCCGGCTGCGGATAGCCGTACGCGGGCGGCGCCCCGGCCCCCTGCGGGTAGCCGTACGCGGGCTGCGGCGCGGGCCCGGGGGGAGCGGGCGGGACGGCCGGGGGCGCGACGGGCGGCGGATAGCCGTAGGCGGGCTGCCGGTGCAGGACGGTGGCCTGGGAGTCGGGGCTCGGCGCGGCGGGTGCGGGAGGCTCTTCGGCGCTGCCCGCCGGACCGCCCCCGTGACCGGCGCTGACCGCCGAACCGGAACCACTCGCTCCGACCGCCGGACCGGACCCACCGGCTCCGGCGCCGGAAGCGGAGCCGCCGGAACCGCCCCCGCCCGCCCCCGCCGCCTCCGAGTCGTCGACCGAGATGCCGAAGGCGGTGGCCAGCCCGATCAGCCCGGTCGGATAGCCCTGGCCCACCGCCCGGAACTTCCACCCCTCGCCGCGCCGGTACAGCTCGCCGCAGATGATCGCGGTCTCCTCACCGGTCTCCGGCCGCACGTCGAAGACCGCCAGCGGCTCCCCGTCGGCGGACGCCACGTCGAAGAGGAGTATCCGCAGGTCCGGCACGCTCGCGAAGGCGGCACCGTCGGACGAGGCGGCGATGACCACCTGCTCCACCGAACCGTCGAGCGCGCCGAGGTCCGCCTCGATCGTGTCCGTGAGCCCCTCGGGGATGCTGCGCTTCGGCAGCCGCCGGACCAGCCCGGACGGGTGACGCGGCTGGTTGTAGAAGACGAAGTCCTCGTCGGACCGCACACGGCCGGAGGAACCGAGCAGCAGGGCGGAGGCGTCCACGTCGGGGACGTCGGCCCCCGGCGTCCAGCGCAGCACGGCCCGTACGGCCATGGCGTCGACCTGGACGTTCGAGCCCTTCAGCATCGTGTGCGTCATGGGCGTCATCCTGCCTGCTGGCGGCACGTGCGGACAACGCGGGGGCGGCAAAGACCCGGTTCTGTCGCGGTTGTGCGGCGCGGCCGACGGGCCGGAACGGCGCCGGAGCGACGAGGGCGCGGCGAGGGCGCGGCGAAGCCGGAGGGAGGCGGAACGGTACCGCGAGGAGAGCCTTGGTGAAGGGCGGGTAACCGGAAATTCATGTACATCGGGAACTGTTGACACTCGTCCGTACGTACTATTACCGGCCATACGTTGTCCGGCCGGTCAGGCAGTTCGGGGGAAACTCATGCGTCACTTCGGGTATATGTCGCCCGCTGCCCGGGAGGGCCTGTTCTTCCGGGAGCCGTGTGAGTTCAGCGCGGACTCGCCCGCGAGCCTGCTCTCCGTCGCCCTCGGCGCCACGCTCTACTCCCCGGCCACCCGGCCCGCCCTGGCCGACGACGTGATGAAGCAGGCCGCCCGTGGTGTCGTCTCCATGGTGCTGTGCCTGGAGGACTCGATCGACGACGCCGAGGTGGTCGGCGCCGAGGCCAACCTGATCAGGCAGTTCACCGACCTGGCGGAGCGGGAGCCGACCGGTGCCGGACTGCCGCTCCTCTTCGTCCGGGTCCGCGAACCGGGCCAGATCACCGACCTGGCCACCCGCCTCGGCCCCTCGGTCCGAATGTTGTCCGGTTTTGTACTTCCCAAGTTCACCGAGGAGCGTGGATCGCTCTTCCTGGAGGCCCTGGCCGAGGCCGAGGCGGCATGCGGCCACCGGCTCTTCGCCATGCCCGTACTCGAATCGCCCGAGCTGCTCCACCTGGAGACGCGCGGCGAGGTCCTCCAGGGCATCGCGCGCTGCGTCGACAAGTACCGGGACCGGGTGCTCGCCCTGCGGCTCGGCGTCACCGACTTCTGCTCGGCCTACGGGCTGCGCCGCGCGCCCGACATGACGGCGTACGACGTCCAGATCGTCGGTTCCGTCATCGCCGACGTGGTCAACGTGCTGGGCCGGGCGGACGGCACCGGATTCACGATCACCGGCCCGGTCTGGGAGTACTTCCGCCGCCAGGAGCGCATGTTCAAGCCCCAGCTGCGCCGCAGCCCCTTCCTGGAGGGCAGCGCCGAGGAGCTGCGTACGGCACTCATCGAGCACGACCTGGACGGCCTGCTGCGGGAGATCGAGCTGGACCGGGCCAACGGCCTGCTCGGCAAGACCTGCATCCACCCGTCGCATGTGGCACCCGTCCACGCACTGTCCGTGGTCAGCCATGAGGAGTTCACCGACGCGCAGGACATCCTGCGCCCCGAGCGCGGGGGCGGCGGGGTGCTGCGCTCGGCGTACACGAACAAGATGAACGAAGTGAAGCCCCACCGGGCCTGGGCCGAGAGCACGCTGCGGCGGGCCGAGGTCTTCGGTGTGGCGAGGGACGACGCCGGCTTCGTGGACCTGCTGGCCGCGGGCCTGGCGACGTGAGTGCGCGTTCGACGAGCGGGCGCGTGAGGAGAGAAGAGACCGTGGACGTGGTGTGGTCGGGCGACTGGGTGGCCGAGCGGCTGGGCGTGGCCCTGGAGGGCGACGGGGAGCTGCGGGAACTGCTGGGCCTCGCCCTGCGGCGCAACCCCAAGCGGGCCCATCTGCTCGTCTCCAACGTGCTGGGCAAGCACGTGCCCCAGAAGCCTGCTGTCGTGTACGGGGCGGGGTACGGGCTCGGTGAGCGGGTCCGGGCGCTCCTCGGCGCCGAGGAGGCCCGCCGCGCGGTGGTCCTCGGGTACGCGGAGACGGCCACCGGCCTCGGCCACGCCGTCGCGGACGGCCTGCGGGACGCCCCGTACCTCCACTCCACCCGGCGCCCGGTCGCGGGCGTGGCCCCGGCGGGCGGCTTCGAGGAGGCCCATTCGCACGCCACCTCGCATCTGCTGCTGCCGGAGGACCCGGAGCTGCTGGCGGGCGGAGCGGAGGCGTCCACTCTGGTGCTGGTCGACGACGAGTTCTCCACCGGCAACACCGTGCTGAACACCATCCGCGCGCTGCACGAGTCGCACCCGCGCGAGCGGTACGTGATCGTCGCGCTGGTCGACATGCGCTCACCCGCGGACCGCGACCGGCTGACCGCGTTCGCCACCGAGATCGGCGCCCGAGTCGACCTGGTGACCCGCGCCGCCGGAACGGTGTCGCTGCCGGACGGCGTACTGGAACGCGGCCAGGCGCTGGTCGCGGAACGGGAGGCGGAACAGGCGTCCCCGCCCGGGCAGGCGGAACAGGCCGCGCGGGCCGGACGGGCCGGACGGGCCCAGACGCGGGCGCGGGCCGGAGGAGCCGGTGCGGACGCTGGCGCGGACCCGTCCACAGGCGTCGGGAGAGCCGCGGGTGACTCCGGGGAGACCCCCGAAGGCCGCATCGCCGGTGGACCCGCGGGCGACTCCGGAAGGGCCCCCGAAGCACCCGCCCCCCTCACCCGGGTCGACCTCGGCTGGCCCGCGGGCGTCCCGGACGGCGGCCGGCACGGCTTCACCCCGGCCTACCGGGCGGCGCTCGAAGAGGCGCTCCCGGGCATGGCGGAGCGGATCGCGGCCGCGCTGGGGCCGGAGCCGCGCCGGATCCTCGTCCTCGGGTTCGAGGAGCTGATGTACGCGCCGCTGCGCCTGGGCACCGCCCTGGAGGAGACGCTGGGCGCGGACACCGACGTCCGCTACTCCACCACCACCCGCTCCCCGGTCCTCGCCGTCGACGACCCCGGCTACGCGATACGCACGCGCCTCGTCTTCCCGGCCCACGACGCCCCGGCGGACGGCCCCGGCGACCGGTACGCGTACAACGTGGCGGGCGCGGGCTTCGACGCGGTGGTCGCCGTCGTCGACTCCGCCGCCGACACCCCCGAACTGCACGCCCCCGACGGCCTGCTGGCCCGCCTGGCGGCCCACACCGGCCACGTCCTCCTCGCGGTGGTCCCCTCGTACACCCCCCGCCCCACTCCCGCCCCCCACCAGGAGCCCTCCGTGCTGCCCGAGCCCCTCCGCGGACCCGCCTTCTCCAGTTACGCGCCCGAGGACGTCGGCTGGCTGCTCCAGGACCTCTCGGACACCCGGCTGGAGGCGCCCACCGAGGAGCGCGAGGAGGCCATCCAGAGCGGCGGCGCGCACTACGCGGAGTCGCTGCCCGTGGAGTACCAGCCGAGCGCCGCGTACCAGGCCCTGTTCACCGCCGCCCTGGACGCCTCGGCCGCGCGCATCGCCCGTGCGGTGGGCACCGTCACCGAGACGGTCCTCGCCGAGCGCGGCCCGCGCCCGGTCCTCGTCTCGCTCGCCCGCGCCGGTACGCCGGTCGGCGTGCTGATGCGCCACTGGGCCCGCCTCCGGCACGGCCTCGACCTCCCGCACTACGCGGTCTCCATCGTCCGGGGCCGGGGCATCGACGCCACCGCGCTGCGCTGGCTCGCCGCCCACCACGACCCGGCCGACGTGGTGTTCGTCGACGGCTGGACGGGGAAGGGCGCGATCACCCGCGAACTGGCGGCGGCGATCAGCGCGTTCGAGGAGTCCAGCGGGATCTCCGGCTTCGACCCGGAGATCGCGGTGCTCGCCGACCCGGGCGGCTGCGTCCGTACGTACGGCACCCGCGAGGACTTCCTGATCCCCTCGGCCTGCCTCAACTCCACGGTCTCCGGCCTCATCTCCCGTACGGTGCTCCGCGCCGACCTGGTCGGGCCGGACGACTTCCACGGCGCGAAGTTCTACCGGGAGCTCGCGGAGGCCGACGTCTCGGGCGACTTCCTGGCGGCGGTGTCCGCGCGCTTCGACGAGGTGGCGGACGAGGTGGACGCCGCCGCCAAGGAGCTGTCGGCCGCCGACCGGGCCCCGACCTGGGAGGGCTGGGCCGCCGTCGAGCGGATCAGCGAGGAGTACGGCATCCACGACGTCAACCTGGTCAAGCCGGGCGTGGGCGAGACCACCCGGGTCCTGCTGCGCCGGGTCCCCTGGAAGATCCTGGCCAGGCGCGGGGCGGGCGCGGACCTCCAGCACATCCGGCTGCTGGCCGAGCAGCGCGGCGTCCCGGTCGAGGAGGTCGACGACCTCCCGTACAGCTGTGTCGGTCTGATCCACCCCCGCTACACGCGCGGCGCGACCGGGGCGGACGGCAAGGCGGTCCAGGGCGCATGAGCACGACTTCACCCGCCGCGTCATCGCCCGTCCCGTCGGCCACCCTGGTGGCGAGCGACCTCGACCGTACGCTGATCTACTCGACGGCCGCGCTCGACCTGAGGATGCCCGACGCCGAGGCCCCCCGGCTGCTCTGCGTCGAGGTGTACGGCCACAAGCCCCTCTCGTACATGACGGAGACGGCCGCCCGCCTCCTCACCGAGCTGGCGGGTGCCACGGTCTTCGTCCCCACCACCACCCGCACCCGCGAGCAGTACCACCGCATCCACCTCCCGGGCCCCGCACCCCGGTACGCGATCTGCGCCAACGGCGGCCACATCCTGGTCGACGGCGTCTCCGACCGCGACTGGCAGCAGCAGGTGGAGGCGCGCATCGCGGACGAGTGCGCCCCCCTCACCGAGATCCGCGCCCACCTCGCCGCCACCGCCGACCCGGCCTGGCTCCTCAAGGAACGGGTGGCCGAGAACCTCTTCGCCTACCTGGTCGTCGAGCGCTCCCTGCTGCCCGAGGAGTGGGTGAAGGAGCTGGCGGTGTGGGCGGCGGAACGCGGCTGGACGGTCTCCCTCCAGGGCCGGAAGATCTACGCGGTCCCCGTGCCGCTCACCAAGAGCGCCGCCATGGACGAGGTCGCCCGCCGCACCGGCGCCACCCGCACCCTCGCCGCCGGGGACTCCCTCCTCGACGCGGACCTGCTGCTCGCCGCCGACCTCGGCTGGCGCCCCGGCCACGGCGAACTGGCCGAACACGACTGGCGAGCCCCGCACGTGGTGGCGCTGGAGGAGCGGGGCGGTGCGGCGGGGGAGGAGATCCTGCGCCGCTTCCTGGCCGCGTCGACCGGGTGAGGCCCGGCCCGGTCCGGCGGCCGGTTCGGCTGCGCCGGGGCGCGGGTTGGGCGAGGCTGGGGGCATGACCAAGGGCAACGAAACCAAGATCACGGACGAGCTGTACGCCTACATGCTGGCCCACAACCCGCCGCTCGACCCGGTCCAGCGGGAGCTGGTGGAGACCACCTACGCCCGCTTCCCCGACCACGCGGGCATGGTCTCGGCCGAGGAACAGGCCCCGCTCCTCGCCTTCCTGGTCCGCCTGGTGGGCGCCCGGCACGTGGTGGAGGTCGGCACGTTCACCGGCTTCAGCGCCCTGGCGATGGCCCGCGCGCTGCCCGCCGACGGCACGCTGATCGCCTGCGACATCTCGGAGGAGTGGACGGCGTACGGGCGCGAGGCCTGGGCGAAGGCGGACGTCGCGGACCGGATCGACCTGCGCATCGCCCCGGCCCTGGACACCCTGCGCGCGATGGAGCCCGAACCGCACATCGACTTCGCCTACCTGGACGCGGACAAGGGCGGCTACATCGCGTACTGGGAGGAGCTGGTGCCCCGGATGCGGCAGGGCGGGCTCATCGCCGTGGACAACGTGCTCTTCCACGGCGGTGTCACCGACCCCGAGGCGACCGGATCGGCGGCGGCGATCAAGGAGTTCAACGACCATGCGGCCGCCGACGCCCGAATGGACACCGTGCTGCTCACGGTCGCGGACGGCTTGACACTGGCCCGCAAGAAGTAGCGCGGGGTCCTGCTCTCCGCTGTCGGGCCGCCGCCGTCAGCCGTCGCGGCTCAGCCGCAGCAGCCGCCGCCGCAACAGCCCCCGCCCCCGCCTCCGTTGGAGGGCGCGGGGGCGGACCCGGCGGCGCCCCCCACGGCCACGGCGGAGAGCAGCTTGACGGTGTCGTCGTGCCCGGCCGGGCAGGAGGCCGGGTCCGAGGACTGGGCCATGGGCCGGCTGAGTTCGAACGTGTCGCCGCAGGTACGGCAGCGGAATTCATAGCGAGGCATGGCCACAGGCTAGAGCCATCCCCGCCGGACGGCTACGCCCCCCGACCGGACGGTCATGCACCCCCCGACCGGGAGGTCACGCCCCGCCGACCGGGAGGCCGGACGTCGGCCCCGCCGGTGTCGGATCCCGCTCGCACCGACGGCTCACGTCGGCGCAGGCTCAGCCTCCGCCCCCGCGCTCCTCGCGGATGTCGGAGACGACGCGGGCGGCGGTCTGCCGGACGGCCTCGGTCTCGGTCAGGAAGTGCCAGTAATCGGGGTGACGGCCCTCCAGACCGGCGATGGCCCGGTCCAGGCGGGCCACGGAGTCGTCCAGCGGGCGGGCGTGCCGGGGGTCGGGGGTGTGGCGGCCGGCCATGGCGAGGCGCTGGGCGTCCCGGACGGCGAACCGGGTCCGCTCGATCTCCTGCTGCGGGTCCTTCGCCACGGCGTCCAGCCGCTGGAGCCGGTCCCCGGCGGCGGAGACCGCCTCGTCGACCGCGTTGAGCAGGGCCCGGACCGTGGAGAGCCGGGAGGTGGCATCCGCCCAGCGCTGCTCCTCACGCGCCTTCGCCGCCTCCGCGAGCTTCTCCTCGGCCTGCCGTACGTTGACGGCGGCCTGCTCCGGCACCGGCTGGAGGTCCTGCCAGCAGGCGGCCGAGAACCGCCGCCGCAACTCGCTGAGGACCGGCTCCACCGAGCCCGCCCGCGTGGTCAGGGCCTGGGCGCGGGTCCGCAGCGACACCAGTCGCCGGTCGATCTCGGCGGCCCGCTCCGGCAGCCGCTCAGCCTCCGCCCGCAGGGCCTCCGCGTCGCGCAGGACCACATCGGCCCGCTGGAGCGTCTCGGCGACGCCGTGCTTCCCCGCGCCCTGGTTGAGCTTGGTCAGCTCCGGGGCGAGGGCCGCGAGCCGGGCCGCCAGCTCATCGGCGCGCAGCCCCGCAGCCCGTACCGCATCGAGCGCGTTGCTCGCGCCGAGCAGCGCCTGCCGGGCCCGCTCCACGGCCGGGGCGAGCCGGGCGAGCTGGGTCTCCGCACTGCCCAGCAGTGGCCCGAGCCCCTGCCCGAACCGGTCCAGCTCGCCCTTGACCCGGACGAGATCGTCCTTGGCCCGGGTCAGCTCGGTGCGGGCGCGGGAGGCGACGGAGGGCTCCAGGTCGTCCCGGTCCAGATCATGGCTGTCTACGGCGGTGATGTAGGCATGGCTGACCTCGTCGATCCGCCGCCCCAGCGCCGCGAAGTCCTCCGCCGCCTTGCGGCCGCGCGGGGAGTTGTCCACGGCGTTGATCGTCTCGATGGAGATCTTCAGATCACGCTGGGCGGTGTCCAGCTCGTAGAAGGCCTCGGCGGCCGCGTCCCGTGCTGCCTGGGCCTCGGCGCGCTGGCTCTCCCCGCGCCCGCCGAACCACCGGCGCGTGCCGCCTCCGGCGAAGGCGGCGGGCAGCGCCGCGACGAGGAGTGGCACGGGCAGCAGCACGAGGGCCAGAGCGTCCCGCATCCCTCGCCCCGCCGCACGGTGAGCCCGCCCGCCGGGGGCCGCCCGGTGCTCGTCCGTCGCCGATGGGTGTCCTTGCCCGGCCGGGGCTGCCCTGTGGCCCTGCCTGGCCGGGACTGATCCCTGCTCCTGGGCGGCCGGGGCCGACCACCGACCCGGGGCGCCCTCGTTCCTGGCACCCGGATCACTCCCGACGGCGGAACTCCCACCCGCTCCTGCCTCTGGCCGCGTGTGTGTCGCCGTCACATCCCTCTCCCGTGCTGTTCCGCCCCTGCCCGGTACATTCTCCCACCAGGTAAAGACGAACACACGGGCCCGTTAGTTCGCGGTTCGCACCTTCACTTCCCCGTTGTCGCTGCGGGCCTTCACCACATGGGCGCTGCTCTCGCTGCGCGGTACGTCGACACTGACCTCGCCGTTGTCGGCGCCGGCGGTCACCGCGTACTTCTCTCCGCCCTGCGGCAGATCGATGACGATGCTCCCGTTGTCGCTGACCGTGTCCACGAGATCGGGGACGCCGCTGAACCCGAGCCGGATCTCCCCGTTGTCCGCGCGGGCGAGCACGGACCTGGTGCCTATCCGTTCGGCGAGGACGGACCCGTTGTCGCTCTTGAGGTCGAGCGGCCCGCCGGAGTCCCGTACGACGATGTCGCCGTTGTCGGCGGAGAGCCGCAGCGGGGTGTCGAACCCGTCAGCGGTGACCCGGCCGTTGCCCGCGTCGGCCACCACGGTCACTCCGCGGGGCACCTTCACCTCGTGGCGCGCGGCACAGTTGCTGATCATGGCGTCGCACTTCACCCGGAGCGTGAGGGTGTCGTTCTCCATCTTCCAGTCGGGATCGGGCCCACTGCCCAGCACCACCCACCCGCCGACCTGCCGCTCCACCTCGACCTCGCGGACATCGGCCGGCACCAGGGTCACCGTCGAGTCCGCGGCGTCGATGGTCAGCGTCTTCCCTTTCAGCGCGAACGTCTTGCGCTCCACGGGCGCGTCATCGGCATCGGCGCTCCCGCACCCGGCCAGAGCCAGCGCCACGAGCGCGACCCCGACCCCCACGGCGACCGCACGGCCGGGAACCCCGCGCTGCTTGCGGATCGGTGCGCTGATACGGATGTCCACGGTGATCGGTCCCCCAGGAATGACGGCTGCCAGGAATGACGGCTGCGCGGTGCCACCGGTCGTCACCGCCGGTGCGTACTGCCAACCGTATGTACCGGCACCCCTGCGACGGCATCCGGACCGCCACCGTCTCCGGGGTGGGGTTATCCCCCGGTCCCGCTCGTTCCGGCCGGTCTGGGTCGGCTCCCCCGGTTTTCGTTCGGGCCTCCGGTTTCGCCCGGGTCCGCTGGTCCAGCTCGGGTCCGCTGGTCCCGCTCGGTCGCCCGGTCTCGTCAGGGTCCGCACCGGCGGTCCGGGCCGCCCTATCTGTTTATGACCAGGGGCCCTGTCCATGTACGCTGTTGTCTCCTCCACGGGTGCGTAGCTCAGGGGTAGAGCGCTGCTCTTACAAAGCAGATGTCGGCGGTTCGAAACCGTCCGCGCCCACCGGTGCGACGTACGAAGGCCCCGACCGTCATGGTCGGGGCCTTCGTCGTGCGCTGCCGCCCGCCGGTCCGGGGGAGAGAGCCCGGGGAAGCTCGTGGAATGGGCGCTTCCGAGCCGGTGTTGTGAGGGGGTGGACCAGGAGACCGGTGGCGAACCGTACCTTCCGCCCGAGCCTGCGGACGTACGGCAGCGGCTGCTGGCCGAACGCGGCGCCACCCGGGAGCGTATGGACGCTCTGAGCCGGGATTTCGAGGCCATCGTCGAGGCGAACGCGTTGGTGGCAGTTGACGACGAGCATGACCCCGAGGGGGCGAGCACCGCCTTCGAGCGGGCCCATGTCGCCTCCCTGTTGACGCAGGCGCGCGAGCACCTGGCCGCGCTGGATCTCGCCGTGGAACGGCTGGAGGCCGGTGAGTACGGGCGGTGCGAGCGGTGCGGGGAGCCGATTCCGACGGCGCGGCTGGAGGTGCGGCCGGCTGCTACGACGTGTGTGCGCTGTGCCGGTGGGGTGCGACCCGGCCGGTAGTCGCACTTCATGGTGGGCGCGGCCGGTAGCCGTATTTCATGATGGGCGCGGCACTCGGAGCGGTGGAGCGGTACGGGAGAGGGTGGTTGCTGATGGGAGAGAGCCTTGCGGAGATTCTGGACGGGGCCGCGGCTGGGCGGTTTCCGGTGCCGGACGGGCGTACCACCGTGGTGGAGGCGCCGAGCGGGCGGGACTGGGGGGTGATCGCCTTCACCGCGCACTCGGTGGTGTTCACCGATGAGGATCCCGCGTGGGTCCGTACGACCCTCGCCTCCCTGGACTGCGACGCGCTGGCCGCCACCATGCATCCGCGCTTCCTGAACGCGCTCCTGAAACGGACCGGCCGGACCACCGACACGATCGACCTGCTCACCGTTGCCTCCGCTCTTCCCGGTGATCCTCCGCTGGAGCTGCGGGAGATCACCGATCCGGTCCACCCCCGGGTCGTGAGCGCGCGTCGGCGGCGGGACGGGGTCCGGATGTGGGCGGTCGACGGTGGGGTGCTGGTTCTCGGGCGTGGGGTGGCGGGGCGCTGGGAGGTCGCCGTCGAGCTGGAGGAGGGCGCACGGCACCGGGGGCTCGGGCGGGCCCTGGCCACCGCTGCCCGGCATCTGGTGCCCGAGGGGGAGCCGCTCTGGTCGCAGCAGGCGGCGGGCAACGCGCGCAGTATCAGGGCGTTCCAGGCCGCCGGGTTCCGGCCGGTGGGCTCCGAGGCGTTGCTGCTCGTGCCGTAGGGCCTCGTGCCGTAGGGCGAGGGGGCGCCGGACGGTGGAGCGTGGGGCAGTGGGGGAGCCGGGCGCGTGGGCGTGCGTTCGTTCCGGGATGCGGTCCCGAAGCCGCCGGGGCACCGTGTAGGCATGGCCGCGCATCCGCCCGTGATCGTCCACCCGCCCTCCGCGTCCGGAGCGCGGCGGGTCACCGTGCACGGGCAGATCGTAGGCGTGGCGCACGGGCGGGGCGAGGTGGCCGCGTTGCTGCGGGCCGCCGGGTTCGCGCCGGGGCCCGACCAGGCCGTCGAGCTGGACCGGCCGGGGCTGATCGAATGGCGGGGCGGGGACCTCGACACCTGGGGATGACCCCCGTCAGGTGTCACCCGAACGGGTGCGTCCAGGTGGCTGGCAAGAAGGGCCGGGAGGAACGTCGAAACTGATCTGCGTGCCGCATCGGCGCAGGTCAGGACAGCAGGCGCTCCGCGCCTGTCCCGGCCTAGGAGGTCCCATGTCCCAGCCCACCGCACCTACACCCGGGTCCTCGCGCCCCGTCACGGACGACGGCGTCGGCAACGCGTGGGCCGGCGGCGGAACGCTGTTCGCCGGTTTCCTGCTTCTCGTCGACGGTGTGCTCGGGGTGATCAAGGGTGTCGCCGGGATCGCCACCAACGACGTGTACGCGGCGGTCAACGACTACGTCTTCAAGTTCAACGTCACCGCGTGGGGCTGGATCCACCTCGTCCTCGGTGTCGTCCTGATCTTCGTCGGCTGGGGCATCCTCAAGGGCGCGACCTGGGCCCGGGCCGTGGGCATCGCCCTCGTCTCGCTGAACCTGATCGCCAACTTCATGTGGCTCCCGTACACGCCGATCTGGGCCATCGTCACCATCGCCATCGACGTCTTCATCATCTGGGCGCTCTGCACCGACCGCTCGGAACCGGCGGTCTGACGGCCGGCACCGGGCCGTTGTCAGTGGTGAGGTCCACACTGGAACCATGTGCCGCAGCATCAAGACCCTTCGACCGCCCGCCCTCCCCGAAGAGGCCACCGAGGAGGACATGCGGGCCGCAGCCCTTCAGTACGTGCGCAAGGTGTCCGGTTTCCGGGCGCCCGCCGCGCACAACCGGGAGGTGTTCGACCGGGCCGTCGACGAGATCACCGCAGCCACGATGAAGCTGCTCGACGGGCTGGAGATACGGGGCTCCGCCCGGGGCCACGCCGCCCCTGTGGATGCCCCTGCCGCCGCCGCGACCGCCGCGCGGGGTGCCTCCGGCGGATGAGCATCGCCCGGTCCCGGGCGGCGGACAAGCGTCGACCGGGACCGGGATGCCTCAGGCCCTCAGGGCGAGACCGGTGCCGGTGCGGGTGAGGCGACCGGGGTCGGTCCGTTCGGCTGGCCGGGAACCGCGCCCCGCACCGGGCCGGGGGCCTCCGCCGCCCGGGAATCGGCGGGCGGGGACGGCACGGCGTCGGAATCCTGGAGCGCTTCCGGCGAGGCCGCCGCCGCAGCGGCCCGCACCGCCGCCGGGCGGCGCTTCACGACGAATGCCGCCAGTGCGCCCGCCATGAACAGGGCCAGCACCGAGACGGCCGTCCCGAACCAGGTCGAGCCCAGCCACCGGCCCCCGAAGTAGCCGAGCCCCACGCTGTACCCCGCCCAGGCCAGGCCCGCCAGGGCCGACCAGGGCAGGAAGTCCCGCACCCGGCGACGGGCGGCGCCCGCCCCCAGGGAGACCACCGAGCGGCCGGCGGGGGCGAACCGGGCGATGACCACGAGTGCGCCACCGCCCCTGCTCAGTGCCGCGCCGAGACGTTCCTGCGCCCTGGTGAGGCGGCGTGACCGGGCGATCGCCCGGTCCAGCCGGTCGCCCCCGCGCCAGGCCAGCCGGTACGCGACCAGATCACCGAGGACCGATGCGGTGGCCGCGCAGAGGATGAGGACGAGGAGCGAGGGCACCTCGCCGGTCGCGTTGCCGGACCCGTTGACACCGGTGGAGCCCGCGGCGGCGGCGGTGGCGGCCGTGATGACCAGGACCCCGCTCGGCAGGAGGGGGAGGAAGACGTCCAGGAGGACCGAGACCGCGACCACGACGTAGATCCATGGACTGCTGGTCAGCGCACCCAGACTCTCTAGCACCCGTCGACTCCCCGATCGTGTCAACGCCGCGACGTCGCAGGGGAGCGGCATGGGCGGCAGGTTCGGCTGTACAGCGTACGCCGGAGAGTTCCTCGTGGATCGTTCAGGGTGGGGTGATGTTGTGCGGGTCACGTACCCCTCGTGCCCCGTGGGCGGTACGGGCCGTTAGGGAGGCGAAGGCGACCGGCACGAACGAGAGCAGGGGCAGCGCATGACCGGATCAGTGGACCGCGCGGTGGCAGGAGAGGGCAGGAGGACCGGGCGGCGGAAGGTCCTGGTGGGGGTGGCCGCCGTCATGATGCTCGCCGGTGGTGGCGCCTCCATCGCCCATGGCGCGGCGGACGGCCCCGGCGGTGGAGGGCACGCGGCCCACGGCCCCGCGAGCGCCGGTGGCAGCGCGGACGGACAGGCGAACCCGGGCGGAAAGGCGGACGCGGACGGAAAGGCGGACGCGGACGGACAGACGAGCGAAGTCGGCATGGTCGGCGGAGCCTCGCGGAGCGGGGGGTTCTGGATGCGGGCCGACGGGGTGTTCTCCCCGCCCGGCTCCTTCGTCCCGTCCGACGCCCTGACGTACGACACCGGCCTGGTCCCGGCCGCCGCGCGGATCGAGGTCACGCAGTACGCCGACCGGACCACCGCCCGCGTCGGCACCCGGCTCAGGGGGCTCCTCCCGAACCGGGCGTACGGGATGCATGTGCACACCTCGCCCTGTGCGGCCGATCCCGCCTCGGCGGGCCCGCACTACCAGCACAGCGCCTCGGCCACCGCGGATCCGGTCAACGAGGTGTGGCTCGACTTCCGCACCGACCGGAACGGCGCCGGTGCGGCGGAGGCCCGGCACGACTGGGGGTTCCGGGACGGCGGCGCCCGGTCGGTGATCATCCACGATGTGCAGGGCGGGGCGGGCAAGCGGATCGCCTGCTTCACCGTGCCGTTCTCGTCGTGAGCCGTGAGCCGTGAGCCGTGAGCCGTGAGTACTGACCTGTGAGCCGTGGGCACTGAGCTGTGAGGACTGGCTCTTGGCCCTGAGCGCTCAGCCCTGGGCCTCCTGCGTAGGGGCGGACCAGTCACCTGAACACCCCCGCCGGGTCGGCTCCGGCGGGGGTGTTCAGGCGTTCCGGTGTGCCGGAAGGCCGGGCCGGGTGTCAGGCGAGGTCAGGCCGGGACGGCCGTGGCCGGCTCGCGGCGGGACTCCTCGGCGGAGCCGCGCTCGGAGCGTGCCCCGAGGAGCCGGTCCACGGCTCCCGCGCCCGGGCCGGTGAAGACCAGCAGCAGGAACGCCCAGCAGAAGAGGGCCGAGGCCTCGCCGCCGTTGCCCACCGGGGTGAGCGCCTCGGGCTGGTGGACGACGAAGTAGGCGTAGGCCATCGAGCCGGAGGCCAGGAAGGCGGCGATGCGGGTGCCGAGGCCGAGGGCGACCAGGGTGCCGCAGACCAGCTGGATCAGGGCCGCGTACCAGCCCGGCCAGGCTCCGACCTCCGGCTCACGGCCGCCGAAGAGGCCGAAGAGGCTGGAGGCGCCATGGATCGCGAAGATCAGGCCGATGACGAAGCGGAAGAGGCCGAGCGCATAGGGCTGGGCCCCGTTCAGGCGAGTGGACATGGGGGGTGGGCTCCTTCGGTCTGGGTGGGGACATGAACCGACTGAGCGCCTCAGGTTAGGGAAACCTCACCAGTACTTGCAACTTCAACATTCTGGCGTGTGGCTGAAAAGTGACTACGACTCCTTGGTGAGTGAACGCTCAAGAACCTTCACCAGCAGGTTGTTCCTGAAGGTCGACTTGGCCTGGACCAATGTCAGCGCAGAGTTCCGGCCATGCAGGGTCAGCGTCATCAACTGGTTGCCGAACCAGGGGCCGCCCGTCCTGCTCCACGACACCGGCGGGCGCTGGGTACGGCCGTGCCGGATCAGCAGTCGGCCGATGGTCCGGCCCACCCCGCTCCAGCCGAAGCGGAATGTCCAACGGAGCGATCGGGGAACCGAGTTGTGCAGGGGTGAGCACGTCAGCTGGAGGACGCGGGACTCCGGTGCGCCGCCGGACGCGGTGTCGGGCCAGCGCGGCTCGGCGATGTAGGCGTGGTGCAGGTCCCCGGACAGCACACATACCGTCGCCGGGGCCTCCGGGCCGCTCCCCGACCGGCGGAGCAGCTCCGTGAACCGGTCGAAGGAATCCGGGAACGCGGCCCAGTGTTCGAGATCGGCCGCCCGGCGCACCTTCTCGCCGAAACGTGCCCACCGGCTGCCGCGCGACCCTCCGCACAGGGCCGCGTTCCAGCTCTCCGCGTCATGGGCGAGCGGCGGCAGCAGCCACGGCAGCGAGCTGCCGATCAGGATGTGGTCGTACGCGGAGGGGTCCGCGAGCACCGTGTCGCGGAGCCAGGCCGCCTCGCGGTCGTCCAGCATCGCCCGCCGGCCCTCGGACAGGACGCGGGCCGCCCGGGTGTCCACCATCAGCAGTTGTACTCGGCCGAAAATACGCTGGTAGCTCCAGCGGGTTCCGGCCGGATCCGCGTCCGCCCCGGCGGCGTGGCGACGCAGCGCCTCCGTGCCGTCGGGGACGGCCCGGACCGTGGCGTACAAGGGGTCGGTGGCCAGTTCGGCGGGGGAGAGGTTCCCCAGGTGCTGGTAGACCCAGTACGACATCAGCCCGCTGACGATCCGTTCGTGCCACCAGGGCGTGGCGCGAATCTGCTCCTGCCAGGCGGCGCTGGTGTTCCAGTCGTCGATGACGTCGTGATCGTCGAAGATCATGCAGCTCGGCACGGTGGAGAGCAGCCAGCGGACCTCGGGGTCGCGCCAGGACTCGTCGTAGAGGCAGGTGTACTCCTCGTAGTCCGCCACCTCCGCGCCCGGCGGTTCGCGCAGATCGCGCCGGGCCGCCAGCCTGCGCCGCGTCGCCCCGGACGTCTCGTCCGCGTACACCTGGTCGCCCAGCAGGAGGAGGACGTCCGGGCGCTCGGCGGCCGGGTCGGCGGCGAGCCGGGCGGCCAGGGTGACCAGCGCGTCCGGGCCCGCCGGGTCGTGCCCGTCGGCGGGCGCCGCGGCCCAGCGGCAGGAGCCGAACGCGATACGGAGGGCGGGAGCGGGCCCGTCCTCGCCCGGTCCGCTCCCGGCCGACGGGCCCGCCGCCGCAGGGGTGGTGATCGTGCTCGGCGGGAGGCGGGAGTCCTCGGGCGGCCAGACGCGCCGGCTCCCGATCCGTACCTCGTACGCCGTCGTCGTGCCGGGCGTCAGCCCCTCCACGACCACCAGGGCGTAGTGGTGCCCGGCCACCGCGAACGTCGGGGACGCGCCCGAGGC
Organism: Streptomyces araujoniae; assembly: GCF_050871195.1. Classification (NCBI taxonomy): domain Bacteria; kingdom Bacillati; phylum Actinomycetota; class Actinomycetes; order Kitasatosporales; family Streptomycetaceae; genus Streptomyces; species Streptomyces araujoniae. The sequence goes on along the minus strand of NZ_CP194070.1, from coordinate 2,006,224 downwards.
GCCGTCCGCGCACCGGACCTCCACGGTGCACGGACGGCTCGCCTCGACCCAGACGGTCGCGGTGGAGCCGGACTCGTGGTCGACGTACCGCAGCAGTGGTCCCAGAAGCAGCCCGGCCATGTCGTGCCCTCCTCGCGCCGTACGTCACGGATGGGCTCCGTAACGTACAGAACCGCGCGGAGGAGCGCACGGGTGCCGCGCGCCACGTGCTGCGTGCCGGGGCGGGCGAGCGGGTGGGGGCGCACGGCCGGTGCCGGTGCCGGGTGCGGGCCGGCGTGTGGGTGCGCCGTTGTGCGCCCGACGCCCGACGCTCGGTGCCCGACGCCTGATGCCCGGTGGTCGACGCCCGGCGCCCGGTGGCCGCCGCCCGCTAGTCGGCGCCCGGTTGGTCGCCGCGGTTCGCAGGTCGCGGGGTTGAGGGGCCGCGCGGTCGCTCGGGGCGTGGCTCTCGCGGAGGGGCGCTCAGCAGCCGTTGAGCGCCGACTGCAGTGCGCTCTTCTCGGCGGAGTCCACCTTGAGGCCGTAGTAGTGCTTCACGTGCACCCACGCGCGGACGTACGTGCACTTGTACGCGGCGCGCGGCGGCAGCCACTTGGCCGGGTCCTTGTCGCCCTTGGACTGGTTGACGTTGTCGGTCACCGCGATGAGCTGCGGGCGGGCCAGGTCGTTGGCGAAGGCCTGGCGCTGGGCGTTGGTCCAGCTGCTCGCGCCGGAGCGCCAGGCCTCGGCGAGCGGGACCATGTGGTCGATGTCGACATCGGACGCGGCGCTCCAGGTCGCGCCGTCGTACGGCGAGTACCAACTCCCGCTGACGGCGGCACAGGAGGCGTCCTGCTGGACGTTCGTACCGTCCCGCTTGAGGACGACCTCGCGGGTGTTGCAGGTGCCCGACTGGGTGATCCAGTGCGGGAACTTGTCGCGGCTGTAACCGCTGGAGGAGCCCTCGGCGGCGACGGTGAGCTGGCCGAGGTAGGTGCGCGCGGTCGCCGCGCTGACCGGGGTGGGCATGGCGGCCTGGGCGGTCGGGGCGGTGAGCAGTACGGAGGTGGCGGCGAGGGCGGCGGTGGCGGCGGCGACCAGTGAGCGACGCGCGTAGATACCGGACATGCGAACTCCCTTGATGTGGGGGTGCGTTGGCGGGCGGCATGTGGAGCCCGTCCAGCGTGGCGGCGCCAGGTTTCCAGGGGATGGGCGCCAGGTGACAGCGTGACGACATGTTCACGTCACATCAAGGGGTGTGACAGATCGTGCGGAAGTGAAACGTCCGCCGGGGTGGGGTGGTTGGGGGCGGAGGCGTGTCGTCCGGGCGGGACGGAGCGGGGGTGAGGGTGTGGGGGTAAGGGGTGCGGTTCCGCGGCGGGCGGGGCCGGGTGGGGCGTGACGGCGGGGTCCGGGGCGGATCTATCGTTGCCGCGTGCTGCTTCCGGTCTCCCCGACCCTCGGGGTCGTCCTCGTCGTCCTGCTCGTTCTCGCCGCGGCGATCGCCGCGTGGGCCCGGCTCGGCCGTTCGCGCGAGATCCTGGTCGCCGGGGTGCGGGCCGCGGCCCAACTCGCCGTTGTCTCCCTGCTCATCGGCTGGGTGGCCCAGCGGCTGGGGCCGCTGCTCGCGTTCCTGGTGCTGATGTTCGCCGTGGCCGCGTGGACGGCCGGGCGCCGGGTCACCCCCAACCGCACCGGGTGGTGGGCGGCCGTGCCGATCGGGGCGGGGGCGCTCCCGGTGGTCGGGCTCCTGGTGGTCACGGGGCTCGTGCCCGTCCGGGGGCCGGCCCTCATCCCGGTGGCGGGCATCCTGATCGGCGGAGCGCTCACCGCGACCGTGCTCGGCGGGCGGCGCGCCCTGGACGAACTCGCCACCCGTTACGGGGAGGTGGAGGCGGGGATGGCGCTCGGGCTGCTCGACCGGGACGCCCGGCTGGAGATCGTGCGGCCCGCGACCGCGGACGCGCTGCTGCCGGGGCTGGATCAGACGCGGACGGTGGGGCTCGTCACGCTGCCGGGGGCCTTCGTGGGCATGCTGCTGGGCGGCGCCTCACCGGTGGAGGCGGGCGCCGTGCAGCTCTTCGTCCTAGTGGCGTTGATGGCGGTGCAGGTGGTGGCCGTCGCGGTGGTGCTGGAACTGGTCGCGCGGGGCGGCTGCACCGGGATTGAGTCCGGGCGCCTGCGAGGGCGGCCGCCGGGGCTTCCGGGGGCGGCCGCCGGGGCTCCGGGGGCGGGTCGGGGCGTCGGCCGGGGCGACTCCCCGAGGGGCAGGCTCCGGCGACTCCGTTGGTTCCAGGGGTTCCAGAGGTTCCGGCGGCTCCAGGGGTTCCGGCGGCTTACGCCGCCGTGATGTGCAGGCGGATCGCGCCGTCCTCGGCCGCCTCCACCCGGATCCGCGTCAGGTCCTCGACGTGCGCGTCCGGCGCCAGGGCCGCGGCGCGCGGGCCGACGCCCACGACCCGCATCCCGGCCGCCCGGCCCGCGGCGATGCCCGCCTCGGAGTCCTCGAACACGATGCAGTCGGCCGGGTCGAACCCCAGCTCCGCCGCGCCCTTGAGGAAGCCCTCCGGGTCCGGCTTGCTGGCGCCCACCTGCTCGGCGGTGACGCGGACGGCGGGCATCCGCAGTTCGGCCGCGCCCATCCGGGCCGCCGCGAGCGCGCTGTCGGCCGAGGTCACCAGGGCGTGCGGGAGGTCGGTGATCGCGGCCATGAACGCGGGGGCGCCGCCGACCGGGACCACGCCGTCGACGTCGGCGGTCTCCTCGGCGAGCATCGCCCGGTTGTCCGCGTAGTTCTCCTCGACGGGGCGGTCCGGGAGCAGGACGGCCATCGTGGCGTACCCCTGGCGGCCGTGGACCACCTTGAGCGCCGCCTCGGGGTCCAGTCCGTGCCGGAGGGCCCACCGGCGCCAGCAGCGCTCGACGACCGCGTCGGAGTTCACGAGGGTGCCGTCCATGTCCAGAAGGAGGGCGCGTGCGGTGAGGACGGTGGCCGGCATCGGCTGACTCCAGAGCGCGGGGGTGGTGGTGCGGTGGTACGGCGGTGCTGAGCACAGGGCAGCCCCGCCCGGTACAAGAGCAGCCCCGCCCGCCGGTCAGGGAGTGCGGGCGGGAGCTACTTTGTTCCACGAAGATACAAAAACCTGCGCCGGAAAGCCAATCCCGCCCGTCACGCTCCTGTCCGCCGTGCCCGTCGCCCGTGCCCCCCTCGCCCGTGCCCCGTGCCTATGTCCTCCGCCCGTGCCCTCCGCTGTCTTGCCGCCGTCCGTGCGTCCCCGGTCAGCCCCGACCGCGCCCCGTCGTCTCCGCCTCCAGCACGCGCCGGGTGTTCGGCCCGTACACGCCGGGCGGGTCGCCCTCGATCGCCTGGTAGGACTGGTAGACCCGTACGGCGTTCTCGACCCGGTCGTTGAAGTTCTCGTCCGAGGGGCCGTGGTAGAGCCACACCTCCTTGAGCCGGTTCTGCAACTCGCCCACCTGCGGCCCGTGGTCTCCGCGTCGCAGCGAGGACGGGGCCAGCTCCGCGGGCGGGGCGGCGGAGGGCGGAGCCGGGCTCTCGGGCGCCGGTGCGGACGGGGTGCCGGGGGTCGGCTCCGTCGATGCGCTGGGGCTCGGCTCGGCGCTCGCGGAAGGGGAGGCCGAGGCGGACGGCGACGCCGACTCCGAAGGGGAGGGCGACGCCGATGCCGTACGGGAGGGGGCGGCCGAGGGGGAGGGTGACGGGGCGACGGAGGCCGCCGCCGGTTCGTCCGCCGTGTCCGGGGCGCTCGTGGTGGCCTCCGGCAGGGCCTCGTCCTGGCTCCCGTCCCGGTCGAAGAGCCCGCCGGCGAAGGCCGCCGTGCCGACCACCGCCGCCACGGCCGCGCCGACGGCGAGGGCCGCGAAGGGGCGCCTCCGGCGCGGCTGCACGGGGTCGGGGGCGCCGGGGGGCGCGCCGTGAGGGGGCTCAGCGCCGAAGCCGGGGCCCACGCCCATCGCCGCGGTGCGCCGCCTGCTCTCGTCGGCCGCGGGGGGTGCGCCGGAGCCGTGGCCGGGCCCCGCACCCATGCCCGTACCCGGTCCCATGCCCGTACGGGGGTCCGCGCCCGGTCCCGTGACGCTGCCCTGTCCCGTGACGTCGACCGGTCCCAGGGCGCCGCCCAGGTTCAGCCGCATCGTGGGGGCCGCGTCGGCGCCCCCGGCGCCTCGCGAGGCCGGGGTGTCGTCCCCCGTCGGCCCCGGGTCGTCACCCGGCGACGCTTCTCCCAGCGTCACGTAGGGCCTGATCCGCAGCGGGTCGAAGTCCTCCGCCGCCGCCATCTCCGCCGAGCGGGCGGCGCGCAGCTCGTCCCCCATGAGCCGCGTGGTGTCCGCGTCCGTCTCCGTGCCGCACCGGCAGGGCAGCACCCGGTGCTCCGTGCCGGGCTCGCCCGCCGTCGTCCGTCTACCGCACTCCGGGCATGCGTGTCCGGTCATCGTGGGTCCCCTCCCTTGAACTGCTGCGATTATGCAGCCCGCCCCGGCGAACCCCAATGCCCCATCCGTGCCCGACAGGACACGGACGGTGCTCGGCAGGCCATAACAGGGCAGAACGGCCAGGATGGGGGTGTAGTGGATCAGCGGACCGCAGCCGATCGCGGCGGATCGGACCGCGGTGGAGCGCAGCGGATCGAGGAGACGCCCATGGCCCAGCAGCTCAGCCCGCCCGTGGTCCCCGGCGAGGGGCAGTCCCGCCGGACCGTCCTGGTGGCGATCGGCGCGCTGCTCCTCGGCATGCTGCTCGCGGCACTCGACCAGACCATCGTCTCCACGGCGCTGCCCACCATCGTCAGCGAGCTGGGCGGCCTGGACCACCTGTCCTGGGTGGTCACCGCCTATCTGCTGGCGGCGACGGCGGCCACCCCGCTCTGGGGGAAGCTCGGCGACCAGTACGGCCGCAAGAAGCTCTTCCAGACCGCGATCGTCATCTTCCTGATCGGCTCCGCGCTCTGCGGCATGGCCCAGAACATGCCCCAGCTCATCGGCTTCCGTGCGCTCCAGGGGCTCGGCGGCGGCGGGCTCATGGTGCTCTCGATGGCGATCGTCGGAGACCTCGTCACCCCGCGCGAACGCGGCAAGTACCAGGGGCTGTTCGGTGCCGTCTTCGGGGCGACGAGCGTGCTCGGGCCGCTGCTCGGCGGGTTCTTCACCCAGCACCTCAGCTGGCGCTGGGTCTTCTACATCAACCTGCCGATCGGCGTCGTCGCGCTGCTCGTCATCGCGGCCGTGCTGCACATCCCGGTCCACCGCGAGAAGCACACGATCGACTACCTCGGTACGTTCCTCATCGCCTCCGTCGCCACCTGTCTGATCCTCGTGGCCTCCCTCGGCGGGACGACCTGGGCGTGGGCGTCGGCACAGATCATCGTGCTGGCGGTGCTGGCCGTGGTGCTGCTGGCCGCGTTCGTCGTCGTCGAGCGGCGGGCCGCGGAACCGGTGCTGCCGCTGAAGCTCTTCCGGATCAGGACCTTCAGCCTGGTCGCCGTCATCAGTTTCGTCATCGGCTTCGCGATGTTCGGCGCGATGACCTATCTGCCGACCTTCCTCCAGGTGGTCCACGGCATCACGCCGACCATGTCCGGCGTGCACATGCTGCCGATGGTCCTCGGCCTGCTGCTCACCTCGACCGCCTCCGGCCAGATCGTCAGCCGGACCGGCCGCTGGAAGGTCTTCCCGCTCGCGGGCACCGCCCTCACCGCCGCCGGCCTGCTCCTGCTCCACCGGCTCACCCCGGCCAGCTCCACCTGGGAGATGAGCCTCTGCTTCTTCGTCTTCGGCGCCGGGCTGGGCCTCGTCATGCAGGTCCTCGTCCTCGTCGTGCAGAACGCCGTCTCGTACCAGGACCTGGGCGTCGCCACCTCCGGTGCCACGTTCTTCCGCTCGATCGGCGCCTCGTTCGGCGTGGCCATCTTCGGCACCGTCTTCACCAACCGGCTCGTCGGCCAGCTCGACAGCGCCCTCGCGGGACGGTCCGTGCCGCCGGGCGCCGACGCCGACCGGCTGGCGGCCGACCCCCGGGCCATCCAGATGCTCCCGGCCGACCTTCGCCCCACGATCCTGGAGGCGTACTCCACCTCCATCACGGACGTCTTCCTTTACGCGGCACCCGTCGTCCTCGTCGCCTTCGTGCTGGCCTGGTTCCTGCGGGAGGACAAGCTCAGGGGCTCGGTCACCGCCCCCGACACCAGCCAGACCTTCGCCTCCAACCCCGTCGAGCGTTCCTCGTACGACGAGTGCGCCCGCGCGCTCTCGGTGCTCGCCACCCGGGAGGGGCGCCGGGAGATCTACGAGAAGATCACCGCGCGCGCCGGGTACGACCTGTTGCCCGCCGCCAGCTGGCTGCTCCTGCGGATCAAGCGCCACGGCACCGTCGAACCCGCCCGGCTCGCCGAGGTGGCCCCCGTACCGCTGCGCATCATCACGGAGGCGGCCCGGCAGGTGGAGGAGCGCGGACTGGCCCGCCGGGAGGGGCTCCAGATGATCCTGACGGACGCGGGGGGAGAGGCGGTCGTACGGCTCTCCCAGGCCCGGGAGGACTCCCTCGCCGAGCTGCTGGGCGACTGGTGGGGGCCGGACCGGCCGACGGACCTGGTCAAGCTGGTGGCCGAGCTGACGGCGGAGGTCAGCGGGTCGAGCAAGGAGCGCCCGCACATGCCGGCGGCCCCGCGCGACCACGCGGCGGACCGGCACCACGACATCGACCACCCGGACCACCGGCGGCACGGGGGGCGCCCGGACCCCCTGGATCGTGACGACCCCCTGGACCGGGGAGAGCGGTTGGACCGTGACGACCCCCTGGATCGTGACGACCGCTGGGACAGGGGCGACCGGGCGGATCGTGACGACCACCTGGACCGTGACGACCCGCCGGGCCGTGGCGACCCGCTAGGCCGTGGCGACCGGCCGGATCGTGACGACCGCTGAGACGGTGACGACCACCTGAACCGTGAAGACCACCTGAACCGTGACGACCATCTGGACCGTGACGACCGCGCGGGCCATGGCGACCGGCCGGGCCGTGGCGACCGGCCGGACGGCCCGGGGCACCGCTGACGCGGAGACGACCCGGGGCGTGGCGGCCACCCGGGACGCGGGACCTCACAGCTCCTTGGCGAACCAGACCTCGGCGTACGGGTTGCGCCGGTGGAAGGCCGGGACCTCCCCGTATCCGTGCTTCGCGTACAGTCCGCGCGCCTCCACCAGGTCGAGGCGGGTGTCCAGCCGGAGCAGCCGCACCCCGAGCCCCCGCGCCTCCTCCTCGATCGCGGCCAGCAGCAGCCCGCCGCCGCCCGTTCCCCGGAACTCGGGACGTACGTACACCCGGGTCAGCTCCGCCGAGCCCGGCAGGGCCTCCTCCGTCAGCACCAGCCCCGCGCAGCTCGCGGCCCTGCCCCCGTGGCGGCCGACCACGAACCCGCCCGTGGGCGGCAGCAGCAGGTCCGCGCCGTCGTCCGTCAGCCCCTCGGCTATCTCCGCGTCGGTCGCGGGCCGCCGCCAGTAGCGGCTCGCGACCTCGTCGTAGTAGTCGCGGCGCAGCGCGGAGGCGTCGGGGGAGTCGTAGCGTTCGGCGGTCACGGTCCAGGTCATGTGCGGCATTCTTGCTTCTCACCGGCCGTAGGACGACACGATTTGATCCGCAGGGGGCACCAGTGGACCGACCCACCACCGATACCGGCACCGGCATACGCGCGGACAGCCGCATGCGTCCGGGAGCGAGGGCCCGGGCCGTCCAGCACCTCGCCGACCGCTGGATACGGGACGCCCTGGGCGGCGGAGCCCCCGCGGCGGACGGCGGCAGCTTCGTCTGCTCGCCCGCCGGGCTGTGGCTGGCGCTCGCCGCCGTGGCCGCCGGGGCGCGCGGCGCGACCGCCGAGGAGCTGCGGGCGCTGCTCGGCACGGCGGACCGGGAGGCGGCCCCCGCCGTGACGGCCGCGGCCCGCGAGCTGGCGCTGACCGGCGCGCTGGGCGTGGCGACCCGGGTGTGGGCCCGGGTACCGGTCGAGCCCGCCTACCGCGAGGCGCTGCCGGACGTCCGCTTCGACGACACGCTGGACCCGGCGGCCCTCGACGCCTGGGTGCGCGGGGTGACCGGCGGGCTGATCGAGCGGCTGCCCCTGGCGGTCACCGGCGAGACCCTGCTCGCCCTGGTCAACGTCCTGGCGCTGAAGGCCCGCTGGGAGAAGCCGTTCGACACCCGGCGGACCCGCGACCTGCCGTTCACCGACGCCTCCGGGACGACCCGCGCGGTGGCGACCATGGCCCGGGACGTGCCGCTCGCCGATGTGTGGACGGTGGACGGTACGTACGTCGTCGAGCTGCGCTGCACCGGTGGTGAGGACGGCCGTGACGGGGCCCGGGTCAGGTTCGTCCTGGGTGAGCCCGGCGCGGGGGCGGCCCGGGTGCTCCCCGCAGGCTGGGCGGACCGGACCGCCGGGGCCCGGCCGGAGGCGGACCGGGTGACCGTCGCCCTGCCGCGCCTGGCTCTCCGCACCCGCATCACCGTCACCCGGCAGCTTCCCGGGCTCGGCGTCCGGCTGGCCACCTCCGACGCGGCCGACTTCTCCGGTCTCTCGCCCGAGCCGCTGGCCATCTCGGACGTCGTGCAGGAGGCCGTGCTGAAGGTGGCCGAGGAGGGGGTGGAGGCGGCGGCGGTCACGGTGGTCGCCATGCGGGCCGCGGGGGCGGTTCCGCCGCCGCAGCGGCTGCTGCACCTCGCCTTCGACCGGCCGTTCGGCATCGTCGTCCTGCCCGCCACCGGTGATGCCCCGCTCTTCGCCGCCTGGCAGGCGGGCACCCCGGCGGACCCCGCCTGACCCGGTCGGCCCGCCCTCTCGCGGGTCCCCGCCCGCAGCCCCCGTCGCCCCCGTCCGCAGCCCCCCCGTCCCCCGGCCCCCAGCGCCCGTCCCCCAGCGCCCGTCCCGCCCCCCCCGGGCATCTTTCGAACCCGTGCCTGGTGACAGTCAGGCAAAGAGGGGGTTGATTGTGTCTACCTCGTAGGGCAATGCGAGGCTTCATCCTGCGCTGCCCCGAGTCGAAGGGGCGCGACGGAACGGGTGGGAGGGTCGGCGCAGCGTGGCGAATGCGGATCACAGGGTGCGCGGTGGCGCGGTGACGGACGCGGTGGCGGACACGGTCACGGACGTGGAGAGCAGGACCCGGCTGACCAGGGTCCTGCTCTGGCTCGTCGTGGCCGTGCTCGGGGTGCGGCAGATGGCGGTGGTGGTGCGGCAGCCGCCCGGGGAACGGCTCACCGATCTGGAGACCTGGATCGGGGAGAACGGCGTGCTGCACGGGACCGGCTCGCTCTACGACGGTGACCGGTTCACCGGCACCCCCTTCGCCGGGCTGGTGCTGAAGCCGCTCACCGCGTCGGCCGAGGCGTCCCTCGGGGTGGCCTGGACCTTCGGCTCCCTGCTCCTGGTGGCCGCCCTCGGCGTCGTCGCCGCCCGCGCCCTGCCGAAGCCGGTCGGCCGGCGGACGGCGCTGCTCGCCGCCCCCGTCGCGATCACCCTGCTCATGCTGTCGCTGCCGGTCCGCAACACCCTCCACCTCGGCCAGACCAGCATCCTGCCGGTCCTGCTGGTGCTGCTCGCCTGGTTCGCCGCCCGGGACGACCGGCTGCGCGGGGTCCTCGTCGGCCTCGCGGCCGCCCTGCAGCCGACGCTCCTGCTCTTCGCCGTCCTCCTCTGGCTGACCGGCAAGCGGCGGGCCTCGGCCGCCTCGCTCGCCACCTTCGCCCTCGGTACGGCCGCCGCCTGGGCCGCGGTGCCGAAGGACTCGTGGACGTACTGGATCCACCATGTGGCGGGCGCCGGGCTCGGCGAGCGGCCGGACAGCCTCGCCAACCAGTCCCTGCACGGCGCGCTGCTCCGGCTCGGCCTCGAAGGGCCGGTCGAGATCGCCCTGTTCCTCGTGCTCGCCGCCGCCGTCGCCTTCATCGGTGTGCGCCGCGCGGTCCGCTACGCCCAGGACGGGCAGCTGCTCCTCGCCGTCGCCGTGACCGGGTGCGTCGTCGTGGCCGTCTCCCCGACCGCCTGGCAGCACCAGCTGCTGTGGGTGCTCCTCGCCGTCGTCGGCAAGGTCGGCAAGCGCGCCTCCGACCGGCTGGTCTGGCCCGCCGTCGTGGTGCTCGTCGTCACGCTCCCGGGCCAGATGCTGCTCCCGAACGTCGGGCCGGTCACCTCCGTACGGGACAACGCCCTGCTCCTCGCGGCGCTCGGCGCGGCCTGCGCCACCCCGTTCCTGCTCCGCACCTCGCCGTACTGGGCGCGGCCGGTCCCCACCGACCACGCGCGACCGGTCGCCGCCCGCTGGAGACGCGTCCCGCTCCTGCCGTTCTGGCGCCGGGTGCTCCACCGCCCCAACCTGCTGCTGGAACTCCTGCTCATCCGCGTCGTCTACTCCGCGTACGCACAGGTCCGTCTCGCCGCCACCGCCGGCCGCCCCCTCGCCGAGGAGCACGGCCGGCAGATCCACGCCATCGAGCAGTGGCTGCACATCGACATCGAGCTGTGGGTCAACCACACGGTCGTGGGGATCGGCTGGCTGCGGGAGTTCTTCGACTACTACTACTCGACCTTCCACTTCATCGTCCCGCTGGCGATCCTCGGCGTGCTGTACGCGCGCCGCCCCGCCGACTACCGCTGGGCCCGCACCTCCATCGGCTTCGCCACCGTCCTGGCGCTCGTCGGCTTCTGGCTCTACCCGCTGGCCCCGCCCCGGCTGATGCCCGGCCTCGGCTTCATCGACACCATCCACGGGGTCCAGGACTTCGCGAAGCCCGACTACGGGACGCTGACGGGGGTCACCAACCAGTACGCGGCGATGCCGTCGCTGCACTTCGGCTGGTCGCTGTGGTGCGGGGTGGTCATCGTGATCCTCGCCCCGAAGCTCTGGATGAAGGCGCTCGGCCTGCTCCACCCGCTCTTCACCGTCGCCGCGATCGTGGCGACCGCCAACCACTGGGTGCTGGACGCGGTCGGCGGCGCGCTGGTCGTCTCGCTGGGCTTCGGGCTGACGTATCTGCTGTCGGGCCCGCGGAAGCTGGAGCCGGTGACGGAGAAGGGGCGGGAGGAGGGCGGAGAACAGGGGGAAACGGCGCCGGAACGCGTACGGCGGACTGCCGCATCGGTGCCGGAACCCGCCCCGGGCCCCGATCCCGTACGCGCCGAAGCCGTCGGCACGTAGCTCGTCGGCACGTAGCGGGTCGGTACGTGGCGCCTGGGGCAGCGGCCGTACGCCGAAGGGGTGCCGGGGCGGTCTTCGCCGCCGCCCGGTACCCCTTCGGCGTGGATCGTCGCGTCTCCCCGTGGTCCGCCCGACGCGCCCGCTCCGCCACGCGTGGCCGGGCGTCAGCCGACGGGCGTGCTCACCTGGAGCTGCTTGATCCCGTTGAGCCAGGCCGAGCGCAGCCGCCGCGGATCCTCCAGGAGCCGCAGGCCGGGCATGACGTCCGCGATGGCGTTGAAGATCAGGTCGATCTCCATCACGGCCAGCGACTTGCCCAGGCAGAAGTGCGGGCCGCCGCCCCCGAAGCCGAGGTGCGGATTGGGGTCGCGGGTGATGTCGAAGGCCTCCGGGGCCTCGAAGACCTCGGGGTCGTTGTTGGCCGAGGAGTAGAACAGCCCGACCCGCTCGCCCTCCCTGACCAACTGCCCGCCCAGCTCCACGTCCTGGGTGGCGGTCCGCTGGAAGGAGACGACCGGGGTCGCCCAGCGCACGATCTCCTCGGCAGTCGTCCTCGGGCGTTCCCGCTTGTACAGCTCCCACTGTTCGGGGTGGGTGAGGAAGGCGTGCATGCCGTGGCTGATCGCGTTGCGGGTGGTCTCGTTGCCGGCCACCGCGAGCAGGATCACGAAGAACCCGAACTCGTCGGAGGACAGGTTCCCCTCGCCCTCCGCCGCGACGAGCTGGGTGACGATGTCCTGCGCCGGGCACTCCTTGCGGGCCGCCGCCAGGTGCATCGAGTACGCCACGATCTCCATCGCCGCCTCGGCGCCGACCTCTTCGGTGATCGCGTACTCGGGATCGTCGTACGCGGCCATCTTGTTCGACCAGTCGAAGATCTTCGACCGGTCCTCCTGCGGTACGCCGATGAGTTCCGCGATCGCCTGGAGCGGCAGCTCCACCGCGATGTCCGTGACGAAGTCGAAGGAGCCGCCGGTGCCGGCCGCCGCCGCGTGGGCGGTCTCCACGATGGACCGGGCACGGTTCCGCAGCGCCTGCTCCAGCGAGCGCACCGCACGCGGGGTGAAGCCGCGCTGGACGATCTGGCGGACCCGGGTGTGTTCGGGCGGGTCCATGTTGAGCATGATGAGCTTCTGGACCTCGATCTGGTCCCGGCTGATCGTCTCGTTGAAGCGGATGACGGCGGTGTTGGTGTTTGAGGAGAACAACTCGGGATGCGTGGAAACGTACTTGACGTCGGCATGGCGGGTGACGGCCCAGTACCCCTCGTCGCCGAAGCCGGAGATGTTGGCGGGCTGGGCGCACCACCACACCGGGGCGGTCTGCCGCATCAGGGCGAACTCCGAGTGCGGGACGCGGGCTTGGAGGAGGTCGGGGTCGGTGAAGTCGAACCCTTCGGGCAGATGGGGGCAGCGCATGGGCACCTCTCCACTCCGAGCCGGTGTCTGACGTTCCATCAGAATCTGCCCGCAAGGTAGTAACGAGTTCTACAAGTCGCAAGGGTCCTGGCCCGATCCGTGCCCCGCGATCGGCGTACGCAGTCGATACCGCTGAAGTGGGGGCGCGTGCGGGGGGTGTGCGTGGCCGGTGCGCGCCCCTTGCGCAGGCGGGCCGCCGTCACGAGACTGCTTGCAGAACTAGAACGCGTACTAGTTCCTTCCGTGGGCGCCGGGACGCCCCGACGGAAGTGCGAGGAGAGGACGAGTCTCATGGCCGCGGAACCCGTCATCGTCGAAGCCGTACGCACCCCGATCGGCAAGCGCGGAGGCGCGCTCGCCCATCTGCACCCCGCCTACCTGCTGGGCGAGACCTACCGTGAACTGCTGGGCCGCACCGGCATCCAGGCCGACTGCGTCGAGCAGATCGTCGGCGGCACCGTCACCCACGCCGGGGAGCAGTCCATGAACCCGGCCCGCAACGCCTGGCTGGCCGTGGGCCTGCCGTACGAGACCGCCGCGACCACCGTGGACTGCCAGTGCGGCTCCTCGCAGCAGGCCGCGCACATGGTCGCGAACATGGTGGCCACCGGGGTCATCGACGTGGGCATCAGCTGCGGTGTCGAGGCGATGTCGCGGGTGCCGCTGGGCAGCGGCTCCAAACACGGGCCGGGCAAACCCTGGCCCGATGAGTGGAACGTGGACCTGCCCAACCAGTTCGAGGCCGCCGAGCGCATCGCCCGCAAACGCGGCCTCACCCGCGAGCGGGTCGACGCGCTCGGCCTGCTCTCCCAGCAGCGGGCCGCCGAGGCCTGGGCGGAGGAGCGGTTCAAGCGGGAGACGTACGCCGTCCAGGTCCCCACCACCGAGGAGGAGCAGGCGGCAGGCCAGGGCATGTGGCGGCTCGTCGACCGGGACGAAGGGCTGCGGGACACCTCGATGGAGGCGCTCGCGGGCCTGAAGGCGGTCATGCCGAACGCCGTCCACACCGCGGGCAACTCCTCCCAGATATCCGACGGGGCCGCCGCCCTCCTCTGGTCCTCCAAGCGCATGGCCCGCGCCCTCAGGCTCAAGCCCCGGGCCCGGATCGTCGCCCAGGCCCTCGTCGGCTCCGACCCGCACTTCCACCTGGACGGACCGATCGACGCCACCCGGGCGGTGCTCGGCAAGGCGGGCATGTCGCTGCGGGACATCGACCTCGTCGAGATCAACGAGGCCTTCGCCTCGGTGGTGCTGAGCTGGGCCCAGGAGTTCGAGGCGGACCTCGACGGCCTGGAGAAGGTCAACGTCAACGGCGGGGCCATCGCGCTCGGCCACCCGGTCGGGGCGACGGGCGCCCGGCTGATCACCACGGCCCTGCACGAACTGGAACGCCGGGACAAGGAGTTCGCGCTCATCACGATGTGCGCGGGCGGGGCGCTGGCCACGGGGACGATCATCCAGCGGCTGTGACGGCGGGGTTCACCGGAGAGCCCCGGGACCGCAGTAGCCCCGGGACCGCAGTGGCTTCGGGACCGCGGGAGACCCGCGATCGCGGGAGCCCCAGGACCTCAGGAGAGCCCCGGGACGCGGCAGCCCCGGGACCTCAGGAGTGCCGGGGCTCCTCGAACCCCACCCGCGCGTCGAACGCCGCCCGCCGGGTCGCCCGGCGCAGCGCCTTCAGCAGCGTCGGGCCGATCGTCAGCGTCAGGACGACCGTCAGCACGGCCCGGCCCAGGTCCCAGCCGAGCGAGGTCGCCGCGCAGTAGGCGAGGAAGCGCACCAGGTTCTCCTGGAGCGGGTCGCCCGCGACGAACGAGATGCCCGAGGCCAGCCCGGGGATGATCGTCCAGCCGTACAGGTTCATGATCGTGCCGTACGCGAACGCCGCCACGGACCCGTAGACCGCGAGCATCGCCAGCTCCGCCCGCCCGCGCAGCCGGTCCGGGCCGGGCAGCAGCCCCGCGCTCATCGTGAACCAGCCCATCGACAGCATCTGGAACGGCATCCACGGCCCCACCCCGCCGGTGAGCAGGGCGGAGGCGAACATCGTCACGGAACCGAGCACGAAGCCGAAGCCGGGGCCCAGCACCCGGCCGCTCAGCACCATCAGGAAGAACATCGGCTCCAGCCCCGCCGTGCCCGCCCCCAGCGGGCGCAGCGCCGCCCCGACCGCCGCCAGGACGCCGAGCATCGCGACGGCCTTGGCGTCCATGCCGGACTCCGCGATCGTCGCCACCACCACCGCGACCAGCAGCGGCAGCAGCGCGGCGAAGAGCCACGGGGCGTCCTGGGCGTGGGCCAGCCCGGAGTCGGCACCCGCCAGCAGCGGCCACCCGAAGGCGACCACCCCGACCGCGCTGACCAGCACCAGCGCGGCCACCGACTTCGGCCCGAGCCGCACCGGCCGGGGGGCCCGGCCCCGTTCCCGTACCGCCGTCGTGCCGTCCACCGGTCGCACCGGCCTCATCGCTCCGCCTCCCGCCGCACCGGCCGGGGAGCCCGCACCCGTGCCTCCGCCGTCGTCACCCTCACGCGCCCGCCTCCAGCGCCGCACGCACCTGCGAGACGGTCAGCCACTCCTGCGGTGCGAGGATCTTCGCGGTCTGCGGGGCGAAGGCGGGGGAGGAGACGACCACCCGGCCGGTCGGGCCGTCCGCGACGACCTCACCGTCGGCGAGGATCACCACCCGGTGGGCCAGCTCCGCCGCCAGTTCCACGTCGTGCGTGGCCAGGACGATGGCGTGGCCCTCGGCCGCCAGCGAGCGCAGGACCCCGACGAGCCGGCCCTTCGCCGCGTAGTCCAGCCCCCGGGTCGGTTCGTCGAGGAGCAGCAGCGGCGGGCGGGCGGTCAGCACCAGGGCGAGGGCCAGGGCGAGCCGCTGCCCCTCGGAGAGGTCACGGGGGTGGGTGGCGTCGCCGACCCCCGGCAGCAGCTCGGAGACCAGCGCCCGGCAGGTGCCCTCCGCCGCGCCCGCGTCCCGGTCGGCGGCGGCGCACTCGGCGGCCACCGTGTCCGCGTACAGCAGGTCGCGCGGCTCCTGCGGGACCAGGCCGACCCGGCGGATCATGGCGCGCGGGTCGGTACGGGCGGGGGCCAGGCCGCCCACGCGGACCGAGCCGGAGGTGGGCTCGACCATGCCGACGAGCGCGCCCAGCAGGGTGGACTTGCCGGCCCCGTTGCGGCCCATCAGCGCCACGGTCTCGCCCGGCGCCACGGTCAGCGTCACCCGCCGCAGCGCCTCGATCCGCCCGCGCCGCACGCCGAGGGACTCGACCCGGGTGACGGGGTCGGCGGGACCCGGCGCCTCCACGGCCTTCGTCCGGCCCAGCAGCCGCGCCAGCCGCCCCGGCCGGGGGCCGTCCGCCACGGGCGCGGGCGCCACGGACACGCTCCCCGGAACCTCCGGCGGTGCGGGCGGCGCGGCCTCCGCCAGCCGGGCCCGCAGATCACCGGCCCCGCGCCGGGCGTCCCGCACGGAGAGCGGCAGCGGGTCCCAGCCCGCCAGCAGCCCCAGCTCCGCGACCGGCGGCCGGACCGGCGACACCTTCATGATCCCGGCGGGCGCGCCCATCACCGGGGCGGCGCCCGGCGCGGGCAGCAGGACGACCTGGTCCGCGTACTGCACCACCCGCTCCAGCCGGTGCTCGGCCATCAGCACGGTCGTGCCCAGGTCGTGCACCAGCCGTTGGAGCACGGCGAGCACCTCCTCGGCCGCCGCCGGGTCCAGTGCGGACGTCGGCTCGTCCAGGACCAGCACCTTCGGGTGCGGGGTGAGCACCGAGCCGATCGCCACCCGCTGCTGCTGGCCGCCCGAGAGGGTCGCGATCGGCCGGTCGCGCAGCTCGGCCAGGCCCAGCAGATCGAGCGTCTCCTCCACCCGCCGCCGCATGACGTCCGGCGCCAGGCCCAACGACTCCATGCCGTAAGCGAGTTCGTCCTCGACCGTGTCCGTGACGAAGTGGGCCACCGGGTCCTGCCCCACCGTGCCGACCAGATCGGCCAGTTCACGCGGCTTGTGGGTGCGGGTGTCGCGCCCGTCCACCGTGACCCGGCCGCCCAGCACCCCGCCCGTGAAGTGCGGGACGAGCCCCGAGACCGTCCCCAGCAACGTCGACTTGCCGACCCCCGACGGGCCGACGAGCAGCACCAACTCCCCTTCCGGCACCGAGAGATCGACGCCGGACAGGGTGGGCCGGTCGGTCCCGTCGTACCGTACGGAGACCCGCTCGAACCTGATCACGCCTGCTCCTTGCCGCTACGGTCGTGTGCATCGAGGCCGCGGGCCGACGGCGGTACGGGGGCGACCAGCGCGGGCACCAGCCCCACCAGCACCGCCGCCGCGGGCCACAGCGGCAGCTCCGGCGCGGTCAGCGGGACGACGCCCGGGTGCAGCGCCTCCGGATCGAGCGAGCCCGCCCAGATCATCGCGGCCGCCACCACCGCACCCGACCCCGCCACCAGCCAGGCCCGCGGACCCCACCGGTCCGGGCGGTAGCGGGTGCGCACCGAGCGCCGCCCGCCCAGCCGCAGCCCCGCCATCGCGGCGACGAGCCCCGCCAGCAGCACCGGCAGCCCGTACCCGGCCCCCTGCGCGGCCAGCAGCCCGTACGTCCCCGCGCACACCCCGAGCAGCCCGCCGAGCGTGAGCACGTTGGTGGTGTGGCGGACGGCGGGCGGCACCTCGGCGGTACGTCCGTAGCCGCGCGCGTCCATCGACGCGGCCACCGCCACCGACC
This sequence comes from Streptomyces araujoniae, assembly GCF_050871195.1. Lineage (NCBI taxonomy): Bacteria > Bacillati > Actinomycetota > Actinomycetes > Kitasatosporales > Streptomycetaceae > Streptomyces > Streptomyces araujoniae. The sequence goes on along the minus strand of NZ_CP194070.1, from coordinate 1,988,885 downwards.
GCTCCAACGCCCCCTCCAGCACCGGCAGTCCGATCTGCGCGACCGCCTTCACCCCACCGGTCGGCCGCCCCCGCAGCCGTCGCGCGGTCCGCAGCCGGACCACGTCGGCGACCATGTTCGGGGCGAACGTCATGGCGACGACGACGGCGACCCCGGCCTCGTACAGGGCACCGGGCAGCGACTTCAGCAGCCGGGCCGGGTTGGCGAGCGAGTTCGCCGCGCCGACGCAGATCAGCAGGGTGGCCAGCTTCAGCCCGTCGTAGAGCGAGAAGACCAGCTGCTCCACCGTGACCCGGCCCCCGATCCGCACGCCCTGCGCCCAGTCGGGCAGGGGCACCTCGGGGAGGGTGAACGCGGTGTGCGAGCCGGGGATCTGCGAGCCGAGGAAGACGGAGAAGACCAGCCGCAGCGCCACGACGAAGAGCCCGAGCTTGATGAACGCCCCGTAGGAGCGGGCCCAGGGCGCGTCCGTGCGCCGGGCCGCCACCACATACCCGGCCACTCCGACCAGCAGGCCGAGCAGCAGCGGGTTGGTGGTCCGGGAGGCGGCGGTGGCCAGCCCCAGCGCCCAGAGCCACCAGGCCCCGGCGGGCAGCGCGTTGGACCGGCTCGCCGCGGGCGCGTGCAGGGCCCGCCGGAGCAGCCGGGGCGTCCCCGGGGCGTACGTCATCGGCGCCGGCGGGCCTGGAAGACGGCGGCGGCACCCAGCAGCAGGACGGCCGCGATGCCGACGACGAGCCCGGCGGAGGGACCGCCGCCACTGCTGCCGCCCTCGTCATCGTCCGCAGGCGCCGACGGCTTCTCACTGCTGTCCGTCGTGCCGCCGTCCCCGTCGCCCGACACCTGCTCGCCGCAGCCCGTCTTCGGGTAGCCGGAGATGGCGCAGATCATCGCGCTGCTGTCGTACCGCAGCGGCTTCGCCACCGAGGCCAGCGCCTCCGCGCTGCTGGCGTCCGGCGCCACCTGCGCGCAGACGGTGCGCAGCGCGGGCGGCCGCTCGCCGTCCGGGGCGTCCTCCGGCGTACCGGGGTCGATCACCAGGGCGACCCGCTTGGTGCCGCCCTTCGCCGGGGTGTCCGCGCAGATCGCCCCGAAGTCCGGGGCGTGGCGCGGCCGGTCGGCGTCGGAGGAGTCCTCGCTGACGGCGAACCGGAAACCCTGGACCGTACCGTCGTCGGGGCGGACGATCGAAGGGCCCTGGGTGGCGTACGCCCAGTCCGTGCCGCTGCTTTCCCAGAAGGACCAGTAGCGGTACCCGGCGGCCTGGGCACTTCCGGCGCCCAGCAGGGCGGCCGAGACGGCGAGCAGGGTGACGAGCAGCGCGGAGACGGCGTTCCGGAGCGGGGCGGGGACGTGCGTGCGCCGCACGGCCGGCGCCCCGGATTCCGTACGGCTCACGGCTGCTGCTTCTTCCGGCGCATGCTGAGCAGGAAGCCGATGCCCGCGCCGAAGACCAGACCGACACCGATCAGCCACCAGAGGCCGGGGCCGGGGCCGCCCCCGTCGTCGCTCTTCGCGCTGTCGGAGGCCTGGCCGCCGGTCGGCTTGGGCGACGGGGGAGCGGAGGTCGTGGCGGGGGCGGGGCCGGTCGCGTTGAGCTGCTTGACCAGGTCGACCCCGCCGAAGCTGCGGGCGTCGGTGCCGGTGGCGTGCGCGGCGAAGATCAGCTGCGCGGTGGCGGCGGGCCCGCCCTGCTGGGCCCAGGCCTTGGAGTTCTGCTCCAGCCACGTCATCGAGGCGGCGGCCTTGTCCTTGTGGCCGGAGGCGGCGAGGGCGACGACCGCGTCCGCCGTGTTGCCGAAGTCGGGCTGCGGCTCGCTCTCCTCGGCGCCCGGCATCGGGGGCTGCTCCAGGTGGGGGGAGGCGGCCAGGGTGGCGGCGAGGTAGTGGGCGCCGTTCTGCGCGCTCTCCTCGGGGGTGAGGTCGTCGCCCTTGCGGCAGACGGGGTCCTTCACCGCGTTGGCGTTCCCGACGGCCATGCCCTTGCCGAGCAGCCCGAGCACGGCGGCGGCCGAGGCGTCGTCGTTGGCGACCAGCTCGCCCTTCTTGCCGGGCTGGTAGGCGAAGGCGCCGCCGTCCTCCTTCCCACACGGGATGGCCAGGGCCTGGAGGGCGGTGTACGGGGTGGAGCCGTCGGCGGTGGTCAGTTCGGCGACCGGCACGTTCGTCCGGGCGAGGGCGCCGATCACGACGGCGGTGGAGTTGGCGTCGCTGGGGCTGCCGGGGTTGTACCCCCAGCCGCCGTCCTCGTTCTGGACGGACTTCAGCCAGTCGGCCCCGTTGTCGGCGGCCTCGCGCTGCCCGCCCAGCTCGGCGAGGGCCTGGACGGCGGCGGCCGTGGCGTTGGTGTCCATCACCGTCGACGCGTCGCACGGCTTGGAGGCGTCCGCCCGGTACGAGGCGAACGCGCCGCTGTCGCACTGCTGCTCCAGCAGCCAGGTCACGGCCTGCGGCGACGGGGTGACGTACTCGATCTTCTGGGCGAGGAAGGCCAGCGACTGCCGCCACACCCCGTCGTAGGTCGGGTCCGTGGTCCCGTACAGCCCGCTCGGCAGCTCGGCCGACGGGGCGGGACTCGGCGCGGCGACCGCGAGGGGTGCGGCCGTGCCCAGCAGAACGGCGGTGGTCGCGAGCGCGGCGGCGCTGCGGCGTACGGTCATGGCGGGCTGTGCCTCTCCTGCGGGGGCCGGCCCACCGGGCGCGCGAGGGCACCGGGCTCCGGCCCCGTATTGCCTCGACGGTGCCGGCCACCGGGGTTCCGGTGACCCTGGGGCCCGTGGTCACACTGCCCCCGGCCGCTCACGCTCCGCGGCCGGCGGCGCCGGGTTCCTCCGTACGGGCATGATGACGACTGGCCCACCTTACCGGGACGTAGGGTCGCTCCCCGGGGCGGCCGACCGCCGGGTCGTCCGGAGGGACCAGCGCCGGACGCGGGGTACGGCTCGCAGGGGGCGGGGCCTGAGGGCCCGGCCCGGACGGAACCGTCGTACGCGGCCCCCGGCTCAGACCGCTATGTACGTGACCGGGTCGCTGCCGCCCACCGCCTCCGCGCGCCCCAGCTTCACCAGCCGGCGCAGATGGGACTCGGCCTCCGACACGGCGATCGACCGGGAACCGTGCGGGATCCGCTCCCAGGGCCGGTTCCACACCATCCGCTCGGCCAGCTGCCACGGGGTGAGCGGGGTGGCGAGCAGGGCGAGGAGCCCGGTCAGCCGCTCCTCGTGGTGGTCCAGCAGCTCCCGGACGCGGCCGCCCGCGCCGGTGAACGCGTGCTGGTGGGCGGGGAGCACCTCGGCCACGCCGAGCCGCCCGATCCGCTCCAGCGAGGCGAGGTAGTCCCCGAGCGGATCGGTCACCTCGGTGTCGTCCGGGTCCTCGTACAGCCCGATGTGCGGGCTGATCCCGGGCAGCAGGTGGTCCCCGGAGAAGAGCCGGCCGTGGCCCGGGAGGTCCGCCGGATGCCGTTCCTCCAGATGGAGGCAGACATGGCCGGGCGTGTGGCCGGGGGTCCAGATGGCGCGCAGCCGCCGCCCGGGGAGGTCGAGCAGCTCGCCGGGGACGATCTCCCGGTCCGGGAGGGCGGCGCGCAGGCCGGGCAGGGTCCGCAGCCGTCCGGCGTCGCGGGCGGCGAGGTGGGCGTCGGGGGCGCCGACGTCGGTGAGCTTGCGGGTGAGGTAGTCGAGCCAGGTGCCGGGCTCGGCCTCCCGGGTGCGCCGGACGACCGCGGTGTCCGCCGCGTGCATCGCGATCCAGGCGCCGGAGGCCTCGCGGACCCGGCCGGAGAGGCCGTGGTGGTCGGGGTGGTGGTGGGTGACGACGATGCCGTGGATGTCGGTGACGGAGGTGGCGAGGGCGGTGAGCCCGGCCGTCAGGGTGTCCCAGGAGGCCGGGTCGTCCCAGCCGGTGTCGACGAGGACGGGGCCCCGGTCGGTGTCGACGACGTACACGAGGGTGTGGCCCAGCGGGTTGTCCGGGATGGGGACCTTGATGCTGTGGACGCCCCCGCCGTGGCCGAAGACCTGTGTCACCTGAGTCATGGGCTCCCCGTCTCTGCTCGGTGAACTGCCCCCACTTTAACGAGAACTCGTTCCATTGGTAGCCCGGGCCAACCATGTCCGCGCCGGATCCGCGCCTCCCGGGTCCGGTCCGCGCCGTGGACTCCTGGAACGGGAACTGGTATCAGTTCTGACGAACAGTCAGTTAGGTGCGCGCGGGTTCGCGGGAGGCGGCAGCCATGACGGAACGTAACGACCGTACGGAGCTGGTGGAACACGGACAGCTCTTCATCGGCGGGGAGTTCACCGATCCGCTCGGCGCCGACGTCATCGAGGTGGTCTCCCCGCACACGGAGCAGGTCATCGGCCGGGTGCCGCACGCCTGCGAGGGCGATGTGGACCGGGCCGTCGCCGCCGCCCGCCGCGCCTTCGACGAGGGGCCGTGGCCCCGGATGGCGCTGGACGAGCGGATCGCGGTGATCACCCGGATCAAGGACGCGTTCGCCGTGCGCCACGAGGAGTTCGCGCGCCTGATCAGCGCCCAGAACGGCACCCCGTACAGCGCGAGCGTGATGGTGCAGGCGCTGGCCGCGATGATGGCCTGGGACGCGGCGATCACGGTGGCGCGCTCGTTCCCCTACGAGGAGCGGCGGGACGGGGCCCTCGGCCCGCTGCTGGTCCGCCGGGAGCCGGTCGGGGTGGTGGCCGCGGTCGTCCCGTGGAACGTCCCCCAGTTCACGGCCGCCGCCAAACTGGCCCCCGCGCTGCTGGCGGGCTGCACGGCGGTCCTGAAGGTGTCACCCGAAACCCCGCTGGACGCCTACCTGCTGGCGGAGATCGCGGCGGAGGCGGGGCTGCCGGAGGGCGTCCTCTCCATCCTCCCGGCCGACCGCGAGGTGAGCGAGTACCTGGTGGGCCACCGGGGCGTCGACAAGATCTCCTTCACCGGCTCGGTGGCCGCCGGCCGCCGGGTGATGGAGGTCGCCTCCCGCAACCTCACCCGCGTCACCCTGGAACTGGGCGGCAAGTCGGCCGCGGTGATCCTGCCGGACGCGGACCCGGAGGCGGCGGTCGCGGGCATCGTCCCCTTCGCCTGGATGATCAACGGCCAGGCGTGCGTGGCCCAGACCCGCATCCTCGTCCCGCGCTCCCGCTACGACGAACTGGCGGAGGCGTTCGCGGCGGCGGCCGGGGCCCTCCGTGTGGGCGACCCGCTGGACCCCGCCACGGAACTGGGCCCGCTGGTCGCCCGCCGCCAGCAGCAGCGCTCCCTCGACTACATCCGCCTGGGCCAGGAGGAGGGCGCCAAGATCCTCACCGGCGGCAGCGTACCCGCCTCCCAGGAGCGCGGCTGGTACGTCGAGCCCACCCTCTTCGGCTCGGTCGACAACTCCATGCGCATCGCCCGCGAGGAGATCTTCGGCCCGGTGATCTGCCTGATCCCGTACGGGGACGAGGCCGAGGCCGTCCGGATCGCCGACGACTCCCCGTACGGCCTCAGCGGCAGCGTCTGGACCGCCGACACCGGACACGGCATCGACATCGCCCGCCGCATCCGCACCGGCACGTTCAGCGTGAACACCTTCAGCCTGGACATGCTCGGCCCGTTCGGCGGCTACAAGGACTCCGGCCTGGGCCGCGAGTTCGGCCCCGAGGGGTACGGCGAGTTCTTCGAGCACAAGATGATCCACCTCCCCGCCGGCTACCGGGAGGCCTGATGGGCGACCGCTGGCACGTGGAGGTCGACCGCTCCGTCTGCATCGGCTCCGGCATGTGCGTCAACCACGCCCCCGACGCCTTCCGCCTGGACACCGCCCGGCAGTCCCACCCCCGCGCCGAGGACCGCGACGCGGGCGAACAGGTCCTGGCGGCGGCGGAGGGCTGCCCGGTGGAGGCGATCACGCTGACCCTGGCGGAGTCGGGGGAGGCGGTCTTCCCGCCGGAGGAGTGACCGGCCCGGTCCGGGCCGCTCACCCCGGGCGTCAGACCGCCGGTTCGCCCTCCGCCTTCCGGAGCAGCCCTTCCGGGGCCCGCCGCAGCGCCCGGATGGCCGGGACGGAGATCATGACGGCCAGGAGCAGGCACGACATGACCGAGGAGAAGATCAGCACCTCGTTCGCGCCGAACGTCTCGGCCGCCGGGCCCGCCAGCGCGCGGCCGAGCGGGATCACCATGATGGAGCCCGCGACGTCGTAGGCGGAGACCCGGCTCAGGACGGTGAGCGGGATGTGCGACTGGACGCTCGTCGCCCACATCACGCCCCAGAAGGCGAAGCCGTAGCCCGCGACGACATGGGCGACCGCCGTGGCCGCGAACGACCACTCCAGCGCCGGGGCCAGGGGGTTGAGGGCGAAGCAGAACATCGCCAGGGCGCCCGCCACCAGGGGGCGGCGGGGGCGGACCCGCATCCCGATCAGGCCGCCGATGATGGTGCCCGCGCCGTCGGCGGAGGCGATCCAGCCGTACCCGTTCGCCCCGTGCTGCTCGATCATCAGCGCCGCGCCCAGCGGCAGCGCCGGGCCGAACACGAACAGGCCGTAGACGGACCAGACCGCGATGACGCCCCACAGCCACTGCCGGGACCGGAACTCGTGCCACCCCGTGGCGAGCCTGCGCCACATCGGGGCGTCGCCCTCGTCGCGTTCGGTGCGCAGCTTCCGCAGCGGCACCAGCACCGCCGCGCTGAGCGCGTACGCCGCCGCGATGACCAGGTACGAGCCCGACACCTGCCAGTACGCCACGAGCAGGCCCGCGAGGCCGGGGCCCAGCAGGGTGCTCAGGGCCTCGGAGATGCGCAGCAGCGCGTTGGCCTTCTGGATGTCCTCCGCCACCCGGGGGACCATGCTCGCCATCCCCGGCTGGAACATCGCCGTCGCGGCGCCGCTGAGCGCCATCAGGCCCATGATCTGCCAGAGCGGCACGCTGTCCGAGGAGAAGAGCAGCACGGCCATGGTGAGCATGGCCACCATCCGCGCCAGGTCGGCGCAGATCATCATCACCTGCGGGGTGAACCGGTCGGCCAGCACCCCGCCGAACAGCACCAGCAGCACGATCGGGGTCATCCACGCGGCCAGCGCGTAGCCGACGCCGCTCGCCCCGTGGCCCGCTCCCAGCACGGCGGTGGTGAGGGAGACCATGAGCATGCCGTCGGCCAGCAGCGAGGCGCTGCGGGCCGTGAAGAACAGCCGGAACCGGCCCGACCGCCAGGGGCTGGGCAGCGGGTCCGGCTTCTGCCGGAGGGTCGTGTCGTCAACGCTCATGTCACACCTGCCGGCCGCGGCCGGTCCCTTCGTCGATGGTCTTCAGCCGACGCCAGGCGTCGCTCCGGTCCGGGCCGGCCGGCGGGTCCGTGACGAGCACGTAGCGGCGGGGCGCCAGGACCCCCGAACCGGCGGCCGGGATGAGGGCGGTCAGCGCCCGGTGGGCCTCCTCGGGCGTCAACGGGGTCTCCCCGCGGGCGATGTACGCGGTGAGGTGCGGCTCCGCGCCGGGTGCCCCGCCCGCGCTGCCGTCCGTGCCGGCCGTCGCCCCGGTGCCGTACGCGCCGTCCGCCGGGCCCTCCCCGCCGTCCACCGCCTCCGTGCCGTCCGGTCCCGGCTCCCCGGTCACGTGCACCGGCAGGCCGCCCACCGCCCGGCCGAGGGTCTCGCGCACGGCGTCGGGCGAGACCCAGCAGCCGTCCAGCCGCAGCCAGTCGGGGCCGCGTTCGGCGGGGCGGACCCCCGTCACCTCCGTCAGCGTGCCCATCGGCACGTCCCCGGCGGCGGCCGCCTCCAGCAGCAGGACCAGCCCGGAGAGGAAGCCCTCCGCCTCCTCGGGGGCGAAGAGCGAGGGGGCGGCCCACAGGGAGATGTGGAGCTGCGGGGCCGTCCGGTAGGTGAAGGCGAGCAGCCGGGTCGGCAGCGCCTGCGGCGGGCCCCAGACCAGCTCGTGCTCGGCGTCGTCCCCCTCCTGCGCGTCGGTGCCCAGGAGCGGGGTGGGCAGGGCGCTCACGTCGTTGAAGACCACGTCCCGGCCGAAGTGGCTGCCGCGCTCGGCGGTGACCCGGCCGATCATCTCCCACAGCCGTACGGAGTCGAACTGGCTGTGCCGGTAGGCGTTGAGCACCGCGCCCCAGGTCCGGGCGACCAGCGCGTCGAACGTCTCCACCCGGACGTCCAGGTGGAGCAGCGCGTCCTGGGAGGTGGTGGTCACCGAACGGGCGACCCGGGGGTGGAACCGGTTGGCGCTCGGAACGGCGGTGACACAGCTGTCCTGGCCCGCCCGGTGGGCCACCAGGGCGCACCAGGCGGCCATCAGCACGGTGGCCTCGGGGTGTCCGGTGCGGCGGGCCGCCCCGGCGAGCGCCCGGCCGCCCCGGCGGGAGCGGAGCGTCAGCTGCCGGGCCTCCTCGTCGGTCCCCGGCCGCCTGCCGCGCGGCTCGGCGAACATCTCCTGCGGCCCGGTGCGGATGATCCGCTCCCAGTACCGCAGGGACGCCTCCGACTTCCGCAGCCCGGCCGGGGAGGCCTCCACGGCGGCCAGGTCGACCGGGGGCAGGGAGGCGAGGTCCGGCAGCTCCTTGCCCGCCAGCAGTTCGGTGAACTCCTCGCGCAGGATGGCCATCGCGCTGCCGTCCGCCACCGCGTGGCTGAACGCCAGTGCCAGGTAGGCCGGTCGGCCGGCCACGGTGAGCAGCGTGATCCGTACCGGGAACTCCCGTTCCAGGGCGAAGCGCCCGGCCCGGGCCGCCCGCGCCACCGACTCCGCGTACTCCGCCGGTTCGCCGGGGAGTTCGGTGTGGTCGAGGACGGTCACCGTGAACGTGCCCTCCGCCGCCACGACCTGGTCGACCGGCGCGGTCCCCGGCGGGTGCGGGAAGGTGGTGCGCAGCCCCTCATGCCGTACGGCCAGGGTGCGCAGGGCGTCGGTCACGGCCTCCTCGGAGGTGCCCCCGGGGACCGGCCACACATCGTGGATGTTGATGTGGGTGGGGTCGTCCCGCAGGATGCAGCGGATCATGTTGGCCTGGCCCATGGTGATCGGGCCACGCCGCTCCTCGCCGCCCGTGTAGGCGACGGTGAGGGTACGCGGGGGGATCGGGTGCACGGTGTCCTCGGGGGCGGGGGAGTTCATCGGGCCACGGACAGGCCCGTGTCGGCGCAGGCGCGGGTCAGCGCCTGCCAGTGGTCCAGCAGGAACGCGAAGTCGGCCATGCCGCCGTGGACTTCGGCCGGCAGGGCGTCCCGGCGGGCGGCGAGCGCGTCGGCGACCTCCGCGTACCGGCTGCCCAGGCGCCGGTAGGCCCGCTCGACCGTCCCGAGGCGGTGGACGTTCTCCTCCGGCCCCCGCGCCAGGCTCTCGCGTACGAACTCCGCGACGGCGGAGGTCCGCAGGCGGTTCTCCGCGTCGAGCAGGGTGTCACCGGCCGCGGTGGTCCGCGCGTGCACGGCGTTGAGGTACGTCTTCGCCAGCAGGAACCGGGCGAAGCGCAGCTGGTAGGCGAGGAAGCCCGCGTCCGTACGCCGCTCCTCCGTATGGAAGTTGACGATGTGCCGGTTGTGCTGGACACCGGGCAGCCGGGCGTCGTGGGCCAGGCCGAGCAGGAAGTAGTCGGTGCCGATGGTGTCCGTGGCGGGCGGCAGCGGCACCCGGCGGTAGACCTCGTGGTCCAGCGCCACGTTGCACATGTCCACGCGCGTCGGGCTGACGGGCGCGAGGGTGGTGCGGTCGCCGTCGAAGGCGGTGTCCCCGGCGCCCCGGAAGGACTCCTCGACCAGATGGCCGCGCCAGATCGCGGGGCAGTCGTCGGGGATCGAGAGGCCGACCAGCTCGCGGTAGACCTCCGGGTCGCGGTCGTGGATCTCCGCGATGTCCACCGACATCTCCCCCACGAAGGAGCCGCCGACGACCGCCACCGGACGGTCACCGGTCCCGGGCGCGACCCGGTGGCGGGTCGCCCGCTCCTTCACGTCGTCGGCGGGCCGGCCCAGGAAGGCGAGTTCCTGGTGGAGGGGGAAGACGGGCCGTCCGTCGAAGGACTGGTAGCGGCTGTCGGAGTCCCGGCGGTGCACGGAGGCGCAGCCGAGGGCCTGGGCGATGAGGAACGCCCGGTCGGTGCAGGCGCCGTAGGAGACCCGGGAGGGCAGCAGCAGCTCCAGCAGCCGGTCCGGGTCGGCGGCCGCGGACCGGCCGATCGCCTCGCGCAGGAAGCCGCGCTGTCCGTCCTCGTCCAGGTGGTGGACGGTGACCCCGGGGGCCGGGGGCAGCGCGGCCACCGCCGCCCGGTGCGCGGCGAGCACCGGCGCGGGGGAGGAGTCCAGCACGAGGAGATGCACCTCGACACCGAACTCCCGCGCGCCGTACGCCGCTTCCTCGCCGACCGCCGCGATGGTGGCCGCGCACTCCCGGTGGGTGGGCAGGGTCAGACAGACGCGGCGCACGAAGGCTCCTCGGTCCCCGCGGCGGGCGCCGGATCCCCGGCCGGGTCCTGCCAGGAGTCCAGCCCCAGCAGCCGGCGGCCCAGCGGGTTCAGCTCGGCCGTGGGGTAGCGCTTGGACTCGTGCAGGACGGGGTCGCCGACCAGGGTGCGGTTCCAGCGCGGGGTGCGCAGATGGCGCCAGGACTCCACCCGGGACTTCCGCAGCCGCTCGTGCTCCTCCAGCGCGGGCATCATCGAGAGGTACTGCACGGCCCGTACGCCGTTCTCGGAGAGGTTCCGGGCCACGCCGTGGGCGAGCAGGCCGTTCCAGATGAGCAGGTCGCCGGGGCGCAGATCCGGCCGTACGACGGGGAGTTCGTCCCGGTCGATCGCCGGGCGGAGCGGGTCGCGGTCGGCGCTCTGGCGGGTCTTCCAGGTCTCGAACTGCCGGAACAGCTCCGGGCAGCACTGGAAGCCGCCGGTCTCCGGGCTGGTGTCGTTGAGCGCGATGATGCCCTGCACCCGCTGCGGCGGCACGCCCAGGGTGGTGTCGATGTCCCAGTGCAGCTCGATGTCGAAGCCCCGGTCGGTGGGTTCGATCAGCGCGCGGTCGCGGATGCCCCGGTTGGGCGGGTTGAGGTTGAGCCGGTCCAGCGTGACCCACAGCTCCTCGCTGTCCCAGACGTCGACGAACGCGTCGTACACCCGCTGCGACTGCCGGTTGTCCCAGAGGAGCTGGTGGTGGTACGCCTCCACGAAGCCGTAGATCAGCAGCTGCTGGTCCAGTTCGGAGCGGAGCGGCCGCTCCTCGTACCAGCTCTCCGGCCGGTCGGGGTCCAGGCCCTGGAAATCCCAGGTGAAGTCCAGCAGCCGGCGGGCGTGCGCGGCCGGGATCGCCTCCCGGACGATGACGTAGCCGTAGGTCTGCCAGTGCGCGAAGTCCTCCTCGGAGAGCACCCGGAGCGGCCGCGACTTCTTCAGCTCGCGCAGGGTGGTCTGGGCGAGGTAGGACTCGCCGTCCGCGCTGAAGTACGGGAGGTCGGACGCGGCGCGGTGCAGGCGGGGCCGCCGCCGAGGCGGGGGAGTCGTCATGAGGCTGATGACAGGTCCTTCTCTCGGCCGGTCCGGGCGGCGCCCCGGGTGCGCGGGGGCCGGCCGCGATCGGCACGGACAGATGGCTGCGTCGTGGTGAACGGCGTTGTGACCACGTCGGTCAGCAGGATTGGTCCAGACCGCTGCGCTGTCAAGTGCCGTGCCGATATGCGGATATGGGGGCCGCTTCCTTCTCCGGGGCGGCGGAAACCGGACATCTGCCGTTCGCCCTCTTTGGTCTAGACAACACCGGACGGACGGGCCTAGGGTCCAAGGGCGCGGACGGATTGCATGACCGGTCGTCATATCCGTACATCCGTCCCCGCCTGCCCTGCGGCCGGTGAAGGCCATGCCCGGCGGTGCTGCCGGCACGACGACGTCCTCCGTGGGCCCGCCGGTCGATCCGGGCGCGTGCCCCCATGGAGAGAGAACACGGTTCGATGAGCGCATCCGGCATGACGGCCCTTCCGGGCATAGAGCTGCAGAGCCCGGGCCCCGGGCTGATCACCCTGGACCCGGTCCGCACCGCGCTGTTGAGAGGCCTGGACGACCTGCTGTCCGGCCTCGCCGCGCGGCTCTCCGCCCCCGAGGTGCTGGGGCCGCCCCTGCTCTCCGTCGAGGGGCTGGCGCGGCTGGACTTCTTCCGCAACTTCCCCCACCTCGGGGTGCCCGCCGGGCGGTTCACCCCCGAGACGCTCGACGGCCTGGCCTCCGGCGAGGCGCCGCAGGACCTCCCCCTGGTGCCCACCGGGCATCTGCTCCCCTCCGCCACCTGCTACGGGCTGCTGCTCTCGCTGGAGGGCCAGGACGTGGGCGAGGACGGGCTGCGGGTCTCGGCGGTCGGCCGCTGCTTCCGCAACGAGACGCACTACGACGGGCTGCGCCGGCTGTGGGGCTTCCACATGCGTGAGGTGCTCTACCTCGGGACCAAGGACGGGGCGGGCGAACACCTGGAGCGCGGGGGCGAGTTCGTCCAGGAGGTCGCGGCGCGGCTGGGGCTGACCCTGACCCGGGCGGCGGCCGACGACCCGTTCTACGACAAGGGCGGCTCGCGGGCCCGGCTGATGGCGCTCGACCCGGTGAAGTTCGAGTACAGCGCCCCCGACGGCACGGCCATCGCCTCCGTCAACCGGCACCGCAACTTCTTCGGCGAACGGCTCGGCATCCGGGCCGGCTCCCACGGCTCCGCGTACAGCTCCTGCGTCGCCTTCGGCGTGGAGCGCTGGGTGCACGCGATGATCCTCGCCCACGGCTCCGCCGACCGCGCCCTGGACCACCTCCGGGCCGCCGCCTCCTGACTCCCGCACGCCGGTCCCCGGCGGCCCCGAACGACGAGAGGAACGATGCCCACCATGGAACAGGTCCTGGCGTGGCTCCACGAGAAGAACCCCGGCCTCGACGGTGAGATCCGCTCCGACGAGGACCTCATCGAGGCGCGCCTCATCGACTCGATGGACTTCCTGGAGTTCATCGACCTCCTGGAGGAGATCTCCGGTGACACCATCGATCTCCAGGAGGTCACCATCGACGACTTCCGCACCCTCGCACGGGTCCAGGAGCGGTTCCTGAACTCCGCCGGCCCGGCGGAGGTTCCGGCCGGCTGACCGCACGCCGCCGGGCGGCGGCCGACCCGGCCCCCGGCGCCCTCAGAGGCCCGGGGGCCGGGTGTGCGGCTCGGTCCGGCGGAGCGGCAGCACGTAGCCGAGGAGAAGGAGGAGCATCCCGCCGAGCAGCAGGGCGTTCCCGCCGTAGAAGCGGGCCTCCCACGAGGCGCCCGGCAGGACCTCGAAGTAGCCGAGGCTCTGCAGGAGGAGCGAGGCGCCGATGAGGAGGACGCCGACTCCGTGGAACCGGGGGCGGGTCACGTGACGGCGGGCCGTGGGCAGCACCCACCCCGTCCGGACCGTGACCGTGCCCAGCGCGATGGCCAGCACCCCCAGCAGCGCGTTCGCCGCCACTACCCATGCCATGGTGTCGCCCCGCTCCGAGGTGGAAGAGGACCGGGGCGCGTACGGCACCCCCGGCCCGAAGACGACTGCATTGTCGCCGGACCGGGGAAGGGGTGGCCAGGCGGGGTCGGTACCCGGGCTTCGAGGCAGGGGGCAGGCCCTCAGCTCCGCCCCGGCCTCGCCGTCAGGTCGATCAGACGGCAGACCGTCTCGATGTCGATCTTGACCTGGGCGATCGACGCCCGGCCCGACAGCCAGGTGATCAGCGCCGAGTGCCAGGTGTGCTCGATCACCCGGACCGCCGAGAGCTGCTCCGGCGTCGGGTGCTCCAGCCCCATCGCGTCCAGGATGATCGCCGTCGTGAGGCGGGAGACGGTGTCCACCTCCGGGCTCACGCTGCGGTCGGCGAAGGTCAGGGCGCGGACCATGGCGTCGGCCAGGTGCGGTTCGCGCTGGAGGGCGCGGAAGGCCCGCATCAGCGTCTCCGCGACCCGCCGGGCCGCGTCGTCCCCGGCCGGGGGGCGCTTGCGCAGCGTGGTGTGCAGGTGCTGGAGCTGGTCCTGCATGGTGGCGACCAGCAGATGGATCTTGGAGGGGAAGTAGCGGTAGAGGGTGCCGAGCGCGACCCCCGCCGCCTCCGCCACCTCCCGCATCTGCACCGCCTCGAAGCCGCCCCGGCTGGCGAGCTGGGCGCTGGCGTGCAGGATGCGGCGGCGACGGGCCTCCTGCCGCTCGGTCAACGGAGGCGCCGTGCGTTCCGTCGGCACAGGCACTGCCGGTCTGGCGTCCGCGGTCATGCTGTCCCCATCCGCGATCCGTGAGTGGTCGATCCGTGTATCGATCCGTAGGTGGTCGATCCGTGCATCATCTCTGATCCCGCGCCCCGGGATCTCCTGATCCCACGCCCCGGAACCGTCCGGACCGCGCCCCGGCGGCTCCGGTCCCCGTGTCGCCCGGGCGGACCGGAACGGACCGGGCGGGCGCGTCCGGGCGCGCACAGCATGCCAGGGCGTCCGTCGTGGCGCGAATCACCTGATCCGGCCGTCACACCGTCGCTACCTGCCGGTAGATTCGATGCACGTGGAACGGGCAAGTCTGGAACTTGTTCTAGATTAGCGCTACCGGTTACGCTCCGGCGAACACGCAGTCAGAAGGGGGCCGAGTGTGACCGCTGAGGCCATAGAGACGGGCCCCCGCACGGGCGACAGCAGTTCCTCCGCCGGGTCCGGCGACCGGCCGTTGCGCATCGCGCTCCTCACGTACAAGGGAAACCCGTTCTGCGGCGGCCAGGGCGTGTACGTACGCCACCTCGGCCGGGAGCTGGCCCGCCTCGGGCACAGCGTCGAGGTCATCGGCGCGCAGCCCTACCCGGTGCTCGACGAGGGCGTGCCGCTCACCGAGCTGCCGAGCCTGGACCTCTACCGGCAGCCGGACCCGTTCCGTACGCCGAAGCGGGGCGAGTACCGGGACTGGATCGACCTCGCCGAGGTCGCCACCATGTGGACCGGCGGCTTCCCCGAACCCCTCACCTTCAGCCTCCGCGCCCGCCGCCATCTCCTGGCCCGGCGCGGTGAGTTCGACGTCGTCCACGACAACCAGACCCTCGGCTACGGGCTCCTCGGCGACCTCGGGGCCCCGCTCGTGACGACGATCCACCACCCGATCACCGTGGACCGCCGGCTCGACCTCGCCGCCGCCACCAGCCGCCGCCGACGCGCCTCCGTACGCCGCTGGTACGCCTTCACCCGGATGCAGAAGCGGGTCGCCCGCAAACTGGACACCGTGCTCACCGTCTCCGGCTCCTCCCGCGACGAGATCGTCGAGGACCTCGGCGTACGCAACGATCGGATCAGCGTCGTCCACATCGGCGCCGACACCGAACTGTGGTCGCCCGACCCCTCCGTGGCCGAGGTGCCCGGCCGCATCGTCACCACCTCCAGCGCCGACGTCCCGCTCAAGGGCCTGGTCCACCTCGTCGACGCGCTCGCCAAGCTCCGCACGGAGAACCCCGACGCCCACCTCGTCGTCGTCGGCAAGCGCGCCGAGGACGGGCCGGTCGCCCGGGCCATCGAGCGGCACGGGCTGGCCGGCGCCGTCGAGTTCGTCAAGGGCATCAGCGACGCCGAACTGGTCGACCTGGTGCGCGGCGCGCAGGTCTCCTGTGTGCCCTCGCTGTACGAGGGGTTCTCGCTGCCCGCCGCCGAGGCCATGGCCACCGGCACCCCGCTCGTGGCCACCACCGGGGGCGCGATCCCCGAGGTCTCCGGCCGCGACGGGGAGACCTGCCTCGCCGTGCCCCCGGGGGACGCGGACGCGCTGGCCGGGGCGCTCGCCCGGCTGCTGGCCGATCCGGAGCTGCGTGCCCGGCTCGGCGCGGCGGGGCGCGAGCGGGTGCTCGCCAACTTCACCTGGGCCCGGGCGGCCGCCGGAACGGCCGAGCTGTACCGTCGGGCGATCGCCGCCCGCGGAGCCGGGGCCCGCCGGTGACTGCGCCGTCCTCACGGGTCACGGCGGCCCCGGACCCCGGTTTCCGTGACGCGGCGCCGGACCTCGGGCTCTGTGACGCGGCCCCGGACCCCGGTCTCCGCGACGCGGATCCCGGGACGTGGCCACGGACCCCGGTCCCGGCCCCCGTGACCCGTAACCCGCTTTTCTGAACCCGTACCTCCGACCTCGAAGGCAGGCCCTCGTGCTGACCGTCGACTTCACCCGCTTCCCGCTCGCCGCCGGCGACCGAGTGCTCGACCTGGGCTGCGGTGCCGGCCGGCACGCCTTCGAGTGTTACCGGCGCGGCGCGCAGGTCGTCGCCCTCGACCGGAACGCCGAGGAGATCCGCGAGGTCGCCAAGTGGTTCGCCGCGATGAAGGAGGCCGGGGAGGCGCCCGAGGGCGCCACCGCCACCGCGATGGAGGGCGACGCCCTCAACCTGCCCTTCCCCGACGACTCCTTCGACGTCGTGATCATCTCCGAGGTCATGGAGCACATCCCGGACGACAAGGGCGTCCTCGCCGAGATGGTCCGGGTCCTCAGGCCGGGCGGCCGGATCGCCGTCACCGTCCCGCGCTACGGCCCCGAGAAGATCTGCTGGACCCTCTCCGACGCCTACCACGAGGTGGAGGGCGGCCACATCCGCATCTACAAGGCCGACCAGCTCCTCGCCCGGATCCGCGAGGCCGGGCTCAAGCCGTACGGCACCCACCACGCGCACGCGCTGCACTCGCCGTACTGGTGGCTGAAGTGCGCCTTCGGCGTCGACAACGACAAGGCCCTGCCGGTGCGGGCGTACCACAAGCTGCTGGTCTGGGACATCATGAAGAAGCCGCTCGCCACCCGGGTCGCCGAGCAGCTGCTCAACCCGGTCGTCGGCAAGAGCTTCGTCGCGTACGCCACCAAGCCGCACCTTCCGAAGGCCGAGGCGTGAGCACTCCCGAACAGACCGAGCACCTGGTCCTTCCCGGTGTCCTGACCGCCGCCGAGGCCGCCGAGACGGTCCGGGCCCTGCTCGCCGTCCAGTGCGAGGACGGGGCGCTGCCCTGGTTCCGGGGCCACCACCTCGACCCGTGGGACCACACGGAGGCCGCGATGGCGCTGGACGCGGCCGGAGAGCACACGGCGGCGGAGCGCGCCTACGACTGGCTGGCCCGCCACCAGAACGGTGACGGCTCCTGGTACGCGGCCTACCACGACGGCGACCCGGAGCGGCCCACCGACCGCAGCCGCGAGACCAACTTCTGCGCGTACGTGGCCGTCGGCGTCTGGCACCACTACCTCGCCACCGGCGACGACGCGTTCGTCGACCGGATGTGGCCCACGGTCTACGCGGCGGTCGAGTTCGTGCTCCGGCTCCAGCAGCCCGGCGGGCAGATCGGCTGGAAGCGCGAGGCCGACGGCACCCCCGTGGACGACGCCCTGCTGACCGGCTCCTCCTCCATCCACCAGGCGCTGCGCTGTGCGCTCGCCATCGCGGAGCTGCGCGAAGAGCCGCAGCCCGACTGGGAGTTGGCGACCGGGGCGCTGGCGCACGCGATCCGCAAACACCCCGAGCGCTTCCTCGACAAGAACCGCTACTCGATGGACTGGTACTACCCGGTCCTCGGCGGTGCGATCACCGGCCCCGAGGCCACCGCCCGCATCCAGGAGGGCTGGGACCGCTTCGTCGTCCCCGGCCTCGGCGTGCGGTGCGTGCTCCCCAACCCCTGGGTCACCGGCGGCGAGAGCTGCGAACTGGCCCTGGCCCTCTGGGCGACGGGCGAGTCGGACCGGGCCCTGGAGATCCTCCAGTCCGTCCAGCACCTGCGCGCCGAGGGCGGGCTGTACTGGACGGGGTACGTCTTCGAGGGCAACAAGGCCTTCTGGCCCGAGGAGCTGACCACCTGGACGGCGGGCTCCCTGCTGCTCGCGGTGGCCGCGCTCGGAGGGGACGAGGCGACCACCGCGGTCTTCGGCGGCGAGCGGCTCCCGCTCGGCCTGGAACCGGACTGCTGCCGCTGAACTCCCCGGCCGGGGCCGGGGCCCGGCCGTCAGCGGCGCAGGCGGCCCGCCACCGCGTGGCCGATGAACAGGTAGACCACGGCCGCCAGACCGTAACCGGCGACGACCCGCGCCCAGGCCGCGTCGAACGTGAACAGGTCGTAGGACCAGCCCGCCAGCCAGGTGGCGGCGTCGTGCACCCACTGCACGAAGTCGTTGCCCCGGTTGGCGTCCAGCAGGTACATCAGGATCCAGAGAATGATGATGAAGGCCAGGATGTCGGCCACGACGGCGATGATCCTCGCCGCTGAACTGCTGCCTGAAGAACGGGTTCTGTAGGACATGGAGTCCTGGTTACCGCTTTACCCAGCGTGAAACCCGAACGGCGGTATCAGGTGGCGGGGCCCGGAGCGGCGGGCGACCCTGACCGGGAGTGGCGGGAGTTCGTCACTCACCGTGATGTGCCCCGCTCACCGCGATGTGCCGCGCCGGGAGGCCGCCGTGATCCGTTCCCTGCCGTTCCGCCGGTCGCTGGTGGCGCTGCTGCTGAGCTGTTCCGTCCTGGTGTCCGCGACCGCCTGCGGCGATTCGGGGTCCGACGGGGCGACGCGTACGGGGGCGAGCCCGTCGTCCTCCGTCCCGGCCCCCGCCTCCGTCTCTGCCTCGGCCACCGCCGAGCGGCAGCGCCTCGCCAAGACCCGGTTCGTCGCCAACGCCGGGCTCGCGGCCGGGGCCGCGTACCAGTGGATCGTGAAGCCGTACCGCGCGGGCACGTTCAAGAAGGGGGCCGAAGGGCGCACCTTCGCCCTCGTCAAGGCGGGGCTCGCGGGCGGGTTCGCGTACAACCGGCTCAAGGCGGCCGCGGAGAACGCCAAGGGGGACCCGCTGCTGTCCAAGGCCGTCGCCCCGCTGACCGCCGGGATCGAGTCCCTCCGGGGGATGGCCGCCAAGCTGCGCAACGGGGAGGCGGGCGAGGGGGACATCGGGGCCTTCGAGAGCGTCATCGACAGCATCAAGAACGCCGGGAAGAGCGCGGGTGCCGAGGTGACGGACAAGGTTCCGTCGACGTCGCAGCTGTCCGGCTGACCAGGGGCGGGACGCCGGGAGCGACCACCGCGGAAATCGGATGACCGGGATTTCCGCCGTGGTTAGGGTCTGCCGTATGACGCTTCTCTCCTACGACCGTTACTGTGACGAGATCCTGGTCCAGACCGACGCCCTCCGTGCCACGCTGAAGGGCGCGGACCTCGCCGCGACCGTCCCCTCCTGCCCCGACTGGACCCTGCGGCAGCTCGCCGTGCACGTCGGCGGCGCGCACCGCTGGGTCGGGGAGATCGTCCGGGGCCGGGCGGCCGAGGACGTGCCCGAGGAGAAGGTGCCGGGCTTCGAGGGGCCGGCCGCCGACGGCCCGCAGGCGCTGGACGCCTGGCTCGCGGAGGGGGCGGCCGCCACCGTCGCCGCGCTGCGGGAGGCGGGGCCGGACGCCGGGGTGTGGAGCTGGGCGTGGGAGCGGAACACGTCGTTCTGGGTGCGGCGCATGACGCACGAGACGGTGGTGCACCGGGCGGACGCGGCGCTCGCCGCGCGGGTCCCGTACACGGTCGGTGCCGACGTGGCCGCCGACACCATCGAGGAGTGGCTGCGGATCGTCTCCTTCGTGCAGCAGGAAGGAGACCCGGAGGCGGCGGAACTGCGCGGCGGCGACCGCTCGTTGCACCTGCACGCCACCGACGTACCCGGCGCGGAGTGGCTCATCGAGCTGGGCGAGGAGCGCTTCACCTGGCGCCACGACCACGCGAAGGCGACGGTCGCCCTCCGTGGCTCCCTCACCGACCTGATGCTCGTCTTCAACCGCCGTCTGGCGCCGACGAGCGACCGGGTCGAGGTGCTCGGCGACGCGGAGCTGCTGGACTTCTGGCTGGACCGTTCGTCGTTCGGGTGAGCCGGTCCCGATCCGTGCCGGAGGCCCAGGGCCTGTCGTCAAACTGCCGCCTGCCGTGCGACGACAGGTCCTAGGTGTTCAGCTCCGCCAGGACCCGCAGCGTGTGCGGGTCCGGGGCGGTGAGCAGGAGGTCGGTCACCGGGCCCTTGCGCCACTCCGCCAGTTTCTCGGCTATGCGGGCGCGCGGGCCGACCAGGGAGATCTCGTCCGCGAAGGCGTCCGGTACGGCCCCGATCGCCTCCTCCTTGCGGCCCTGGAGGAACAGGTGCTGGATGCGGCGGGCCTCCTCCTCGAACCCCATGCGGGCCATCAGGTCCGCGTGGAAGTTGCGGGCCGCGTGGCCCATGCCGCCGATGTAGAAGCCCAGCATCGCCTTGACCGGCAGCAGCCCCTCCGCCACGTCGTCGCAGACCTGGGCGCGGGCCATCGGGGCGATCATGAAGCCCTCGCGGAGGCCGGTGAGGGAGGCCGCGTAGACGTCCGTGCGGTACGGGGACCAGTACAGGGGGAGCCAGCCGTCCGCGATCTCGACCGTCTGCGCGATGTTCTTCGGGCCCTCCGCGCCCAGCAGGACCGGAAGCGCCGGCCGCAGCGGGTGGGTGATCGGCTTCAGCGGCCTGCCGAGGCCGGTGGCGTCCGGGCCGGTGTACGGGAGGGGGTGGAAGCGGCCCGCCACCTCCACCGGGGCCTCCCGGGCCAGCACTCGGCGGATCACCTCGACGTACTCGCGGGTCGCGGTCAGGGGGCTCTTCGGGAACGGGCGCCCGTACCACCCCTCCACCACCTGCGGCCCGGACAGGCCGAGGCCCAGCAGCAGCCGGCCGCCCGAGAGGTGGTCCAGGGTGAGGGCGTGCATGGCCGTCGCCGTCGGCGTACGGGCCGCCATCTGCGCGATCCCCGTCCCCAGCCCGATCCGGGAGGTGTGGGCGGCGATCCAGGTCAGCGGCGTGAAGGCGTCCGAGCCCCACGCCTCCGCCGTCCAGACCGAACCGTAGCCGAGCCGCTCCGCCTCCCGGGCCAGGGCGAGATGGTCGGGGTTCGGGCCGCGGCCCCAGTAGCCCAGTGCCAGTCCCAGCCGCATTCCGTTACCTCCGGCCGTAGATGACGATCCGTCAGGTGCTGAGGGTGCTCGGTGGACTGTACGGCAGCGGCCCCCCACCCGGAAGGGTGAGGGGCCGCGGTGCGGTGCCCGGAGGGGGTCAGCCGCGCTGGATGCCCGTGGTGTCCTGGAGCACCCCGCGACGGCCGTCCTGCGTCTGGGCGATGAGGCCCTGACCGCGCTGCTCGACCGCCAGGTACCAGGTGCCCGGCGCCAGCTCGGCGATCGGGTTCGGGGCGCCGTCCTCGCCGTACAGCGGACGGGCCACCGGGACGGCGAACCAGAACGGGGTGAAGTCGCCCGCCGGGGCCGCGCCGCCCTGCGGGGCGGACTGCTGGGCCTGGGCCGCCTGCGTGGGGTCCGGCTGACCGGGCTGGCCGCCGGCCGGGGCGCCGGGGTAGCCGTAGCCCTGGCTCGGCTGGCCGCCGTAGGGCTGCTGCTGGCCGCCGGGGTAGCCGTACCCCTGGCCGGGCTGGCCACCGTACGGCGGCTGCACGGCCTGCGGCTTGGGGGCGCCGACCAGCGGGGCCTTGAGCGCGGGGACCAGCGGACCGGCGATGGCACCCGCGGCGAGCACGATGGCCGCCAGCAGGCCCAGGATCAGGCCGGCGCCCGCGTTGTTGACATCGATGATCGTCCAGAACGCGGTCCACAGCGCGAAGACGGTGAACGCGGCCCCGAACTGGCCCAGGTCGAGCCCCGCGACCTTGCGGCCCGGCATCATCCGGCTGACGACCAGCAGCGCCGCGCCGATGATGCCGGCGAGGTAGACGCTCATCAGGAGCCCGAGGGAGTCCCAGGCGCTCGTGTTGAAGCGGGAGCAGTCCACGCCGGACGGGCAGTCGTAGTTGGCAAGGTTGAGGAAGGAGGCGATGAACAGCACCACCGCTGCTCCGATCACCACGCCGTCGCCTCGAGTGAGGGAGCGGATATTCACGTGAAGGTCCTTAGTCGGTCGTCTCGTCGGGGCGGTCGTCGCTGCCGCCTGATCGGCGGGCGCGGCGTGAAGCTCGGGGGTGGCTCCCCATCGTACGGATGAATCTATCGTCTGACCGGGCGGGTTGCCCCTGTGCCCGGTTCTTGGTCAGTTATCCCCCCGATCTCCCCGCGCCCCTCCCGCAGGCTCATCCCCCGGTAGGGCAGCCCCCGGTGGGGTGGTTCGCGGCGTCGGACCTACCCCTTGAGGTAGGCCGCGATGCCGTCCGCCATGCCCTGGGCCGCCTTCTGCCGCCAGCCCGGGTCGGTCAGCAGGGCGGCGTCCTCCGGGTCACGCATGTTGCCGCATTCCACGAAGACTTTGGGCACGGTCGACAGATTCAGTCCGCCGAGATCGCCGCGGGTGTCCAGCCCGGTGCCGCCGCCGATGTAGTTGGAGGGCGCGCTTCCGGTCGCCTTGACGAAGTGTCCGGCGATCCGGGCCCCGAGGTCGGCCGAACTCTTCACGATCTTCGAGGTGTCCGCCCCGCCGCCCTTCACCGCCGCGGGCAGGATGACGTGGAAGCCCCGGTTGCCCACCGCCGAGCCGTCCGCGTGCACCGAGACCACCGCGTCCGCCTCCGCCTCGTTGCCGGTCCGGGCCCGCTCGTCGATGCAGGGCCCGAACGGCCGGTCGTCGTCGTGCGTCAGCACGACCCGGGCCCCCTGCGCCCGGAGCACATCGCGCAGCCGGTGCGACACGTCGAGGGTGAACCGGGCCTCCGCGTAACCGGCGTCCGTGGCCGTACCGGTCGTGTCGCACTCCTTGCGGCCCGTGCCGATGTCGACCTGCTGGCTGATCTCCTCGGTGTGCTCCCGGTTGCGCGGGTTGTGGCCCGGGTCGATCACCACGGTCCGGCCGGTCAGGGGGCCCTGGGGGAGCGGGGCGGTGGGCGTCGCTCCGGAGGGCCGCGGCTCCGCGGGGGTCGTGGACGGGGACGCGGTGGCCTCCGCTTCCGGGCCGGGTTTCGCCGCGCCGGTGTCCGTCCCGGCCGGGTCCTGGGCGCCGCCGCAGCCGGCGACCGCCGTCAGGCAGAGCGCGGCCAGCGCGGCGGCCACGAGGAGCGGCCGGGCACGGCGGGTGGGGGGAACGCTGTCGTCGTACGGCACGCGGCGATGCTATCCGTACGCGTACGGGGGCGGCCGGTTTCCGTACGCGTACGGTCCGGTCGCCCGGATACCCGGCCCCGGGCGCCCGCAGGCCCCCGGAGGCTGGGCTTGCGGATGCCCGCGCGCCCCCGGAGGTTCGGCCTCCGGGCGCCCGCAGGCCCGCTCCTGTACGCGTACGGCGGGCCCGGCCGTACGCGCGTCCGGCTCAGATCCCCGCGCCCGTGCGGCGCAGCACCCGCAGCGAGTCCGTCACCGACACCTCCGTGAACGCCCCCGAGGCGAGGGCCCGCAGATACACCCGGTACGGGGCCTGCCCGCCGTCGGCCGGGTCGGGGAAGACGTCGTGGATCACCAGGAGGCCGCCCTCGGCGACATGCGGGGCCCACCCCTCGTAGTCGCCGTTCGCGTGCTCGTCGGTGTGTCCGCCGTCGATGAAGACCAGCCCCAGCGGCCCGGCCCAGACCGCGGCCACCTGCGGGGAGCGGCCGACCAGCGCCACCACGTGCTCCTCCAGCCCCGCCCGGTGCAGGGTGCGGCGGAACGTCGGCAGGGTGTCCATCAGCCCGACCTCGGGGTCCACCACTGTCGGGTCGTGGTAATCCCACCCCGGCTGCTGCTCCTCGCTGCCCCGGTGGTGGTCCACCGTGAGGGCGCTCACCCCGGCGCTCCGGGCCGCGTCGGCCAGCAGGACCGTGGAGCGCCCGCAGTACGTGCCCACCTCCAGCAGGGGCAGCCCCAGGGCACCGGCCTCGGTGGCGGCCCCGTACAGGGCGAGCCCCTCGTGGACCGGCATGAAGCCCTTGGCGGCCTCGAACGCGGCGAGCACATCCGGGGACGGGGAGGGGGACGGGGAGGGGACGGCGGTCACGGGGTTCCTCCAGGCGGGCGGGCTGACGGCGCCGCTCCATCGTGCCGCACGGCCTCTCCGGCGCTCCCGCCGGGGCCCGGCTACACCGGGTTCGACCTGCGGGTACGCAGCCGGTGGTCGGCCTGGCGCAGCAGCTCGGGCCCATCGTCCAGCGGCGGGTAGATCCACTGTTCGGTGACGGCCCGCTTGTACTTCTTGGCCTCGTCCCCGGTCAGCTGCACGGCCCGCTCCCAGCCGGTGGCGTAGAGGCCGCCCGCGTCACCGAGGTCGAGGCAGATGACGTACGGACCGGGCGCGAACGGCTCGGGCTCGACACCGAGCAGCCCGGCCGCCGCGTTGCGGCCCGCGAGCTTGCCCAGCGGGATCGCGTACTGGCAGCTGAAGACCGTGCGGTGACCGTGCCCGGTGGGGGCGGTGGCCGCGTCGCCCGCCGCCCAGACCCCGGGGACCCCGGTGACCTGGAGGAACGCGTCGACCTCCAGCCGCCCCGCCTCGTCGTGGCGGCCCGGGACCAGCCCGGCCGGTTCGGCGGCCCGCACCCCGGCGGTCCACACGGCGGTCCGGGCCGGGAGCCGGGAGCCGTCGGACAGGGTGACCCCACCGGCCTCCACCGAGGTCACGGTGACGCCCGGCCGGGTCTCGATGCCGAGCTCCTCCAGGGCGCGGGCGATCACCGGCGCGGCGGGCGCGCCCAGGGAGGCGCCGACGGTGGCGGCCCGCTCGACCAGGACGACGCGGACCCGGTCGGCGGCGCCGTGCGGGGCGGCGATCGTCCGGAGTCGGCGCACCAGTTCGGTGGCGACCTCCAGGCCCGTCGGGCCGCTGCCGACCACCACGGCGGTCCAACGGGCGGTGGCGGCCGTCGGGGTGCCCTCGGGCCGGTCCTTCGGGAGGCCGTTCCGGAGGACCTGCGGCAGGTCCTGTGGCGGGTCCTCCGGGAGGTCCGGCAGGGCGTGCAGATGGGCGTCGAGCGCGGTGGCGCCCGCCAGGGTGTCGACGTCGTGGAGGTCTCCGGCGCCCGGGATCTCCGGGCGTACGAGACGGCTGCCGGTGGCCAGGACGAGCCGGTCGTAGACGATCTCCCGCGCCTCGCCCGTACGGTCGACGGCGGTCAGGGTACGCCGGGCGGTGTCGATCGCGGTGACGGCGGCGGCGGTACGGCGGACCCCGGCCGGGGCCAGGATCCGGTCCAGCGGCACCCGCATGGTGTGGGGCTCCGCCTCGTACAGCCGGGGACGCATCACCAGGTCGTCCTCAGGGGTCACCAGCCGGACGGTGTGCTCCGGGCCGGCCGCCCCGGTCGTGCCGCCGGTCTCCTCCGCGCCCCCCGGAACACCCCCGCGCACCTCCTTCAGCAGGCGGGCGGCGGCCGCCGCGGCCCACACCCCGGCGAAGCCTCCGCCCACCACCACGATCTCCGACATCTGCTCTTCCCCCTTCTCAACGGCACCCGGCGACCCGGTCCAGCACGGCGCGGACATCTGCCATGAGCACTCTGTCGGACAGCTCCGGCTCGTCCACCACCGGGGCCAAGGATGCCAACAGGCCTGCCAGACGGCCGTCGTTGGCCCGGGTGAGTGCCATCGAACCCTCCCAGAGGACGCCGCGGATCCGCTGCCCGGTCAGCGCGCCGTCGCCCGCGGCGGAGGTCAGCAGGCGCTCCGCGATGCGCGACTCCAGCTCCGTCGGCGTCCAGCGGGCGGTGGCCAGGTCCCGGGCCAGCTCGGCGGTGAGGTTCCTGAGGCGCGCTACGGACGCCGGTTCCCACAGGCGGTGTGCCGGGGCGGGGTGCGTCGGCCGGGTCACGGGGCGGGTCCTCTCGGGTCGGTGGTACGGGGCCCCAGGTTCGGCCACCCGGGCCAAGGAACGGTCAGGGCACGGTCAAGGGCCGGTCGTCGGCCGCCCGGGCACCGGGCCGGTCGCCGCCGCGCCCGCCATGAGCCGAGGTGACGGACCGGGGGCGCGAAGTGACGGACCCGGCGGAATCGGCCTCCGCGGCCGGGGCGCACACCGCCGCGCGGACGAGAATCCCGCACACGCCTGCCGCCCGCACGTGGGGCGCGCGCCGTCGGCCTGCGGATGGCTCCGCCCGGCGGGGACCACGGGCGCGTCCGGCGATTATGATCAAGGCACGTGCCTCGGCATATGCCGGTCTGGCGGACAACAATCTTCGCCGGAAGGCGCGAAGATCACCGTCTCCGCGCGTGGACGCCTCCGCCACCAGCGCCTTTGCCAGCCATTGGCTGACCCTTGTCCAGCCCGTGTGAGCCTCCGTGCCGCAGGGAGTGGCTGGATCGTGACTCCGGCTCCCTTCCTGCGGCAGTACACCGCCAGGGGCTCACAAGAGACCGCAAACCGGTCGGGGGGACCACGCATGACGAGCACGATCCCGCAGTTCGATCACGCCGTTCACGCCACCACAGACCGCCTCAGGCCGGTCATGGCCGGCTTCCGGCCGTACGAAAGGGCTCACGACGGGCTTCTCTCGGCGCTGGGGGCGGAGCTGTTCGCCTCGATGCCCCGCCGGGATCAGCGGACCAAGGGCATGGCCTACCTGCAGGGACTGCTGGAGGCCGAGGGACGCAAGTCGATACGCAACATCGCCGCGCTCTTCGGCGGCGACGCCACCGAGCAGAGCCTGCACCACTTCATCGTCAGCTCCACCTGGGACTGGACGCCGGTGCGCCGGGCGCTCGCCCAGTACGTGGAGCGGGTCACGCAGCCGCAGGCGTACGTGGTGCGCCCGTTGATCATCCGCCGGGCGGGGGAGACCTCCGTCGGGGTGGAGCGGCGCTTCGTACCGGCGCTCGGGCAGGTGGTCAACGCCCAGCAGGCGGTGGGTGTATGGGCGGTCGCGCCGGACTGGAGCAGCCCGCTGAACTGGCGGCTCCAGCTCTCGCCCCGGTGGCTGGCCGACCGGCGCCACCGCCGGCAGACCGACATCCCCGACAGCGAGGTGCCCGAGAGCCTCGACCAGTGCTCGGTCAAGGCGTACCAGGAGCTGATCAAGAAGTCGCGGCTGCCGATCCGGCCCGTGGTGATGGACGCCCAGGAGACCGACGTGGCCGCGGTGGTGGGGCGGCTGCGCGCCGCCGACACCCCGATGCTGCTGCGGATCGACGGCACCCAGCGGCTGACGGTGGAGGAACCGGCGTTCCCGCGCCGGGGCGTCAGCATGACGGCCCAGCAGATCATGTCGCTCGTCTGGCACATGCGGCGGCCGGGACGGCGGCCCGGTGAGGGGCCCGTGCCCCCCGGCCCGGTGGTCGCCGTCCGGGTGACCCTCTCCCACGCCGCCCGCCGCGAGGGGCGGCCCGACAGCAGCCTGGTGCTGATGGGGGTGGCCGAGCACGGCCACTGGCCCGCGGAGCTGTGGCTCACCGACCTGACCACGTCGAGCGTCGGTGAACTGCTCCAACTGGCCTCCTACGCACGCCGGGTGGAGCGGGACACCGAGGAGGTCGCCGACCGGGTCGGCATCCGGGACTTCTCCGGCCGCTCGTTCGCCGGCTGGCACCGCCACACCACGCTCGCCTCGGCCGCCCACGCCATCGCGATGCTGAGCGACCGCGCGGAACCGCGGCTGCTGACCGGAACCGGCTGACCCGCCGGCCGGACCGGCCGGGCCGACCGGCCGATCCGCACGGCCGCCCGGTGGCGGCGGGGCGCCGCAGCCCGCGCGAGGAGCGCGGACGGTAGCAGCGCCCCCCGGATCCGCCGGTCCCCTGAGAGCCCTTCCGTCAGGTCGGAACCCCGTGTCCGGGCGGACCTGACGGACTTGGGAGACGGACCTGACGGACTGGACCGGCCAGTTGACGGATGGGCCCGGAGGGCGTTGGCCGGGTCCGGGGCCGGGACACAGGATTCAGGCCTACCGAGCCGATCGCCGAGGAGCCGCAGGACATGACCAAAGTAGCCGTCATCTACTACTCGTCCCAGGGGAACGTCCACAAGCTCGCCGTCGCGGCCGCCGAAGCCGCCGAGAAGGCGGGCGCCGAGGTGCGGCTGCGCAGGACCGCCGAGCTGTCCACCGAGACCGTCGTCCCCGGCAACGACGCCTGGAACAAGGCGTGGGCCGAGCACCTGGAGGCCGTCCAGGACATCCCCGAGGCCGCCGTCGAGGACCTGGAGTGGGCGGACGCCGTCCTCTGGGGGACGCCCGGCCGCTACGGACTGCCGGCCGCCTCGCTCAAGCACTTCATCGACCAGACCCTGCCGCTGCACATGCGGCGCGGGCTCGTGAACAAGGTGATGTCGTCCTTCACCTCCACCGCGACCCTGCACGGCGGTCAGGAGAGCACGCTCCTGGCCCTCAACAACGCGTTCTACCACTGGGGCGCGATCATCGTCCCGCCCGGCGTGGCCGACGCGATCCAGCTGGCCCCGACCAACGGCAACCCGTACGGCGTCAGCAGCGTCTCGCGCAACGAGGCGGGCAACGTCGACGACGACAACCTGGCGGCCATCGAGTACCAGGCGCGCCGCACCGTGGAGATCACCGAGGCACTCCAGCGGGGACTGCGCACGGCCTGATCCGGCGCGTGCGCCGGGGCCGTCACCCGTGGGCACCCCGGGGAACGGGCTCCGTACGGGCCGGGAAGCAGGCCCCGTGAAGCCCCGGCGCGCGGGCCGTCGGCCCCGAGGCCGCCCGGCCCGTCGCGCGAGACGCCGCTGACGCCGTACCGGACCGAGCCGGGCTCGCGGGTCCGGCCCGATCCGAACGGAAGCCCCCGGTCGTACGGCCCCGACCGCGTCCCGCCGTCCTGCCCGCCCCTCCCGGGCGCGGCCGGGCGGCCGCAGGTCCCCTTCCTCTCGCACGGCGTGCCCCGCACGGCCGGCCGTGCCCGTCTTCCCGGAGGCACCGTGGAGAACGCCCTGCTCGACGTCCACCCGCCCGCCCTGCACCAGCCGCAGTGGGAGGACCCTTCCCAGGTCGACCGGATCCGCAAGGAACTGGCCGCCCGCTCCCCGCTGGTGAGCGGCGCCGACGTGCACCGGCTCCGGGCGCTGCTGGCCCGGGTGGCGGCGGGCGAGGCCCAGGTGATCCAGGCCGGTGACTGCGCCGAGGACCCGGCCGAGTGCACCCCCGGCCACGTCGCCCGCAAGGCCGCCGTGCTGGATCTGCTGGCCGGGGCGCTGCGGCTGGTCACCCGGCGGCCCGTGCTGCGGGTGGGCCGGATCGCCGGGCAGTACGCCAAGCCGCGCTCGAACCCCACCGAATGGATCGACGGCGTCGAACTGCCCGTCTTCCGGGGGCACTTGGTGAACGGTCCCGAGGCGGACCCGGAGAGCAGGCGGGCCGACGCACTCCGGCTGCTCACCGGCTACATGTCCGCCCGCGACACGATGACCCACCTGGGCTGGGAGTCCACCGGCTCCACCCGCTCCGGCATCGACCCGCCGGTCTGGACGAGCCACGAGGCGCTGCTGATGGACTACGAGGTCCCTCTGCTCCGCCGCGACGAGGCCGGCCGGCTGCTGCTGGGCTCCACCCACTGGCCGTGGATCGGGGAGCGCACCCGCCAGGTCGACGGCGCCCATGTGGCGCTGCTCGCCGAGGTGGCCAACCCGGTCTCCAGCAAGGTGGGGCCGGCCATGACCCCCGACGAACTGCTCGCCCTGTGCGAGCGGCTCGACCCGGACCGCGAGCCGGGCCGGCTCACCCTGATCGCCCGGATGGGCGCGGACCGGGTCGCCGAGGCCCTGCCGCCCCTGGTGACGGCGGTCCGGGAAGCGGGACACCCGGTGATCTGGCTGACCGACCCGATGCACGGCAACACCGTCAAGCTCGCCGGCGGTCTGAAGACCCGGTTCGTGGAGACCGTCCGGCGCGAGGTCGTCGCCTTCCAGCACGCGGTGCGGGGCGCGGGCGGCGTCGCCGGGGGCCTCCACCTGGAGACCACCCCGGACGCGGTCACCGAGTGCGTCACGGACGCCTCGGACGCCTCGGACGCCGAGGGGCCCGGCTCGCTCTACACCACGTTCTGCGACCCCCGGCTCAACCCGGAGCAGGCGCTCTCCGTCGTCGCCGCCTGGAGCCGGTGACCGCCGCCCCCCCCACGTACCGGAGTACCTCACGCACCGCCCCGTACCACCGCACGGACCGCCCGCACCCGCACGGATGGAGGCTCGGCAAGACATGGACAACACCATCGCCCTGGTGACCGGAGCGGCCGGAGGCATCGGCAGCGCCGTCGTCCAGGCCCTGGCGGAACGCGGAGCCTCGGTGGCCGCCGTCGACCGCGACGCGGAGGCGCTCGACCGGGTCGCCGGTGAGCTGACCGCGAAGGGCCTACGGGTCACCGCGTACCCCGCGGACATCACCCGCGCCGACGACGTGGAGCGCACCGTGGCGGCGGTCGAGAGCGGTCTCGGCCCCGTCGACCACCTGGTCAACGGGGCGGGCGTCCTGCGGCTCGGCGGGGCCGTCGAGCTGAGCGACGACGACTGGAACACCACGTTCGCCGTCAACACCGGCGGGGTCTTCCACGTCTCGCGCGCCGTCGTCCGCCGGATGAAGGAGCGCCGCCGCGGCAACGTCGTCACCATCGCCTCCAACGCCGCCGGCACCCCCCGTACCGGGATGGCCGCCTACGCCGCCTCCAAGGCCGCCGCCGCGATGTTCACCAGGAGCCTCGGGCTGGAGGTGGCCCGGCTCGGCATCCGCTGCAACGTCGTCGCCCCCGGCTCCACCGACACGCCCATGCTCACCTCCATGTGGAGCGACCCCTCGGGGCGCGAGCGGACGATCGCGGGCCTGCCGGAGGCCTTCAAGGTGGGCATCCCGCTGGCCCGGATCGCCCAGCCCGCCGACATCGCGGACGCGGTGGTCTTCCTGCTCTCCGACAGCGCGGCGCACATCACGTTGGAGACCCTCACCGTCGACGGCGGCGCCACCCTCGGCAACTGACCGCGCCCCCACCCACCGGACCCGCGGACCAGCGCAAGGACCACCCGCGCAAGGACCACCGGCGCAAGGACCACCCGCGTCAGGACCACCGGCGCAAGGACCACCCGCGTACGGACCACCCGCGTACGGACCGGACAGCGCAAGGACCACCCGCCTAAGGACCAGAGAGCGCAAAGACCAGACAGCGCAAGGACCAGACCCGCGCAGGGAACAGACCAGCGCAAGGAGAGGACACCATGGCCGGTATACCCGCCATCGAGCCGTACCCGATGCCGACGGCAGGGGACCTGCCCACCAGCACCGCCCCCTGGACCGTCGACCCGGACCGCGCCGTGCTGCTCGTCCACGACATGCAGCGCTACTTCCTGGCCCCGCTGCCCGACCCCCTGATGGGCCAGCTCGTCTCCAACGCCGAGCTGGTGCGCGAGCGGTGCGTGGAGCTGGGCGTCCCGGTGGCGTACACCGCCCAGCCCGGCGACATGACGGCCGAACAGCGGGGGCTGCTCAAGGACTTCTGGGGTCCGGGCATGAACGCCACCCCCGCCCAGCGGGAGGTCATCGGCCCGGTGGCACCCCGGCCGGGCGACTGGATGCTCACCAAGTGGCGCTACAGCGCGTTCTTCCGCACCGACCTGCTCGACCGCATGCGGGCCGCCGGCCGGGACCAGCTGGTCATCTGCGGTGTGTACGCGCACATCGGCATCCTGGCCACCGCCGTCGAGTCGTTCAGCAACGACATCGAGACCTTCCTCCTGGCGGACACGACCGCGGACTTCTCCCAGGACGACCACCGGATGACCCTGGAGTACGCCGCCAGGCGCTGTGCCGTGGTCACCACGGCCAAGGAGACCTTCGCATGACCGGCCCCGGCGGCGCCCCGCGCGCCCGCGACCTGCTGGCCGAGGTCCTCTCGCCGCGGCCCCGGCCGTTCGCCCTGCTGTACCGGCCCGAGGCCGGGGGCCCCGGGGTGCTGGACGTGCTGGTCGGTGAGGTCACCACCCCCGCCCGCCTCGCCGACGTCCCGCTGTCGGACGACGGCCGGGACCCGCACGGGCCGCCGGCCGAGGCCGGGGCGTCCCGGCACGAGACGCTGGTGGTGATGCCGTACCGGCAGATCACCGAGCGCGGCTTCGACGCCCCCGACGACGGCGCCCCGCTGATCGCCCTCACCGTCCTCGACCAGCAGACCGTGCCGCTCGCGGAGGCCGTCTCCCGCATCGGGGACCTCCCGATCCGGCTGGAGGGCGGCCGGTTCGACCTGGACGACGCGGAGTACGCCGACATCGTGCGCCGCGTCATCACCGACGAGATCGGCCAGGGGGCCGGCGCCAACTTCGTCGTCAAACGGTCGTTCGCCACCCGCATCACCGACTACCACCCGCGCAGCGCGCTCACCCTCTTCCGCCGGCTGCTGGAGCAGGAGACGGGCGGCTACTGGACGTTCGCCGTCCACACCGGGGACCGCACGTTCGTCGGCGCCACCCCCGAGCGGCACATCAGCGTCCGCGCTGGCACGGCCGTGATGAACCCCATCAGCGGCACCTACCGCTACCCCGGCACCGGCCCGACCCTGCCGGAGGTCATGGACTTCCTCGCGGACAGCAAGGAGGCCGACGAGCTGTACATGGTCGTCGACGAAGAGCTGAAGATGATGTCCCGGATCTGCGACGGCGGGGTCCGGGTCACCGGCCCGTACCTCAAGGAGATGGCCCGGCTCGCCCACACCGAGTACTTCATCGAGGGCTCCACCACGCGCGACCCCCGCGAGATCCTGCGCGAGACCATGTTCGCCCCGACCGTCACCGGCAGCCCGCTGGAGAGCGCGGCCCGGGTGATCAGCCGGTACGAGCCCGGCGGGCGCGGCTACTACAGCGGGGTCCTCGCCCTCGTGGGACGGGACCGGCACGGCGCCCGCGAAATCGACTCGGCCATCCTCATCCGCACCGCCGACATCGACGCCACGGGCACCGTGAACATCGGCGTGGGCGCCACGCTGGTGCGCCACTCCGACCCGGAGTCCGAGGTCGCCGAGACCCGGGCCAAGGCGTCGGGGCTGCTCGCCGCGTTGCGTACGGGCCGGAGCGGCCGGTTCGCCGACCACCCCGACGTACGGTCGGCGCTGGCCCGGCGCAACGACGGCATCGCCGGGTTCTGGCTGGCGGAGGAGACCGAGCGCTCCCGCCCGCAGCCCGCGCTGTCGGGCCGGCGGGTGCTCGTGGTGGACGCCGAGGACACCTTCACCTCCATGATCGGCCACCAACTGCGCTCCATGGGCCTGGACGTGACGGTGCACCGCTTCGACGAGCCGTACTCCTTCGACGGGCACGACCTGGTCGTCATGGGCCCCGGCCCCGGCGACCCGCGCGACACCGCGCACCCCAAGATCGCCCATCTGCGCGGCGCGGTCCGCCGACTGCTCGCGGAGCGGCGGCCGTTCCTCGCCGTCTGCCTCAGCCACCAGGTGCTGTCGCAGGAGCTGGGCCTCCCGGTCGTCCGCCGCGCGGTCCCCAACCAGGGCACCCAGAAGGAGATCGACCTCTTCGGCTCGGTGGAGCGGGTCGGCTTCTACAACACCTTCGCCGCCCGCAGCACCGACGCGAAGAAGGAGTGCCCGGACGTCGGGACCGTCGAGGTGAGCCGCGACCCGGCGAGCGGGGAGGTCCACGCCCTGCGCGGCCCGCACTTCGCCTCCGTCCAGTTCCACCCCGAATCGGTCCTCACCCAGGACGGCGTCCGGATCACCGGCTCGCTGCTGGCCGGATTCCTGGGCGACGGGGACCTGACCCGGAGAGAACCCTCCGCGGCCCTGTGACGGACCGGGCCGCGTCCCGACGCCCCCGTCCGCCCGCGCTCCCGGCAGCGCCGGCCTCGTACACCACCCCCGTACCCCCCCCAGTGCACCACCCACCCCGTACACCACCCCCCCATGCATCACCGCCGTACGCCACCCCCCGCCGGCAGAGAACGCCGAACAGCCACCTGCGAACCGCGAACCGCGAACAACGATCTGAGGAGTTCCAGCGATGCTTCCCTCGCAGTCCAGCGACAAGGGTCTCTACATGGGCCTCGTGGCCGAACGGGCCGCGGCCCAGCACGGCGACCAGCTCATCATCCTCGACCACGACCTGGCCCTCTTCCCCGAGGCCGGGCGCGAGATCACCTACACCCAGCTCGCCGAGTACATCGACGACACGGCGGCCCGGCTGTACGCGGCGGGCGTCCGCCAGAGCCAGCACGTGGCCATCCACAAGTCCAACGGCTTCGACATCAACATCGTCTCCAGCGCCGTCGCCCGGCTCGGCGCCGTCCCGGTCCAGCTCTCGCCCGCGCTGAACGCCGAGAGCGTCCTCGAACTGCTCCGCCGCCTCGGCGCCCCGTTCCTGGTCACCGACACGGCGAAGCTGGAGGGTCCGTTCGCCGGGGCCCCGCTGGGCGAGATCACCAACGAGGTGATCGTCGTGGCCGGTTCGCACCCCGGCGCGATCTCGCTGGCGGACCTGGCCGGCTCGCCCCGCCAGGAGCCGGTCGT
Source organism: Streptomyces araujoniae (assembly GCF_050871195.1). Lineage (NCBI taxonomy): Bacteria > Bacillati > Actinomycetota > Actinomycetes > Kitasatosporales > Streptomycetaceae > Streptomyces > Streptomyces araujoniae. The sequence continues at coordinate 1,954,546 of NZ_CP194070.1, read as the reverse complement.
GCTCCACGCGGACCTGCCCGCGCTGATGACACACACCTCCGGCACCACCGGCCTGCCCAAGCTGGTGGTCCACTCCGCCCGCACCCTGCACGGCCGCTACCGCCCGCAGGCCAAGCTCTTCGACATGATCCGCGAGCACGAGACCGTGGCGCTCCACGTCTCCTACGTGCACTCGCGGATGCCGCTGGCGCTCGCCGTGCTGCTGCCCCGGGGCCACAAGATGGTCGTGATGAACGACGCGGACCCGCAGAAGGCCGCCGAGCTGTGGGCCGCGACGCGCCCCGGCTTCATCGAGTCCCACCCCAACTCCTTCATGGAGTGGGAGGAGCTGGCCGACCACCCGCTCAAGCCGCTGGCCTCGGTGAAGTACTTCTCCACCACCTTCGACGCGATCCACCCGAGCACCATGCACAAGCTGCTGCACGCCAGCGAGCGCAGCTCGCCGCTCTTCTACCAGATCTACGGGCAGAGCGAGACCGGCCCGCTGGTCGGCCGCGGCTTCACCCGCAAGACCGCGCTCGGCGCCGACGGCCGCTGCCAGGGCTACGCCTTCCCGGGCGACACCAAGTTCAAGCTGATCAGCCGGAACGGCAAGGAGGTCACCCGGGACAACCCCGGCTACATCGACGTCCAGGCCGCCGGCCGGGCCCTCGGCTACTTCGGTGAGCGCGAGCGGTACGACACCCAGGTGCACGGCGGCTGGTGGCGGGGCATGGACCTCGGCTACCGCACCGAGGAGGGCTGCCTCCACCTCCTGGACCGCGAGGTGGACTCCATCCCGGGCATCCACTCCACCCTGGAGATCGAGGACGTCGTGCTCGGCCGGCTCGACGAGCTGACCGAACTCGTCGTCGTGCCCGGCCCGTTGGGCGAGGCGGTCCCCGTCCTCTCCACCCGCGACGACCGGCCGCTGGACCGGGACCGCTGGAAGGACGCCACCACCCGGTGGCCGCAGCTGGCGGAGCCCGTACAGATGAAGATCACCGAGCTGCCCCGCACCGCCACGATGAAGGTCCAGCGCATCGAACTCGCGGCGCGCCTGCGCGCCCTCGCCATCGGGCAGTCGTCCTGACCGCGGACGGACCGGCGACAGAGGGAGGAGGGACCGAGATGGCTGTCGGTGACGCCGACGTCCTGGTCGTCGGGGGCGGCCCCACCGGACTGCTCACCGCGTGCGAGCTGCTGCGCCGCGGCGTACGGGTCCGGATCGTCGACCGGGCCCGGGAACCGACCGGAGTACCCAAGGCGCTCTCGCTCTGGCCGCGGGTGCGGGACATCCTGGCGGACCTCGGGGTGGGCGACGAGGTGCAGGACACCTCGGTGCCCGTCCGGGCCTTCCGCTACTTCTCCGACCGCCGTCCGGTCGCCTCCCTCACCTTCACCGAGGAACTGGCGGCCCGTCAGCTCCCGCAGTACGAGACCGAGCGCATCCTCACCGAGCGGCTGCACGCCCTGGGCGGCAAGATCGAGCGCGGGGTGCGGCTGCTCTGCCTGGACGACGTGGACTTCTCCGGGCGGATCGAGCCCGGCGGCACCGTGACCGCCGTCCTCGAACACGAGGACGGCGGCGGGGTGGAGCGGTTCACCGTGCCCTTCGTCGTCGGCGCGGACGGGGCGGGCAGCGCGGTGCGGGGACAGCTCGGGATCGGCTTCGAGGGCTCCACGTACGAGATGGCCTTCGCGCTCGTCGACACGTACATCGAGGGCCGTCTGCCCCCGGACGAGATCTCCTACTACCAGACCACCAACGGCACCCTGGTGGTCGTCCCCCAGCCGCGGGGGGTGTTCCGCTTCCTCTCGGTGATGCCCGACGGCGGCGAGATGTCCCGCGAGGCCATGCAGCAGATCATCGACACCCGGGGGCCGCACGGCGTACGGATCACCGAACCCGTCTGGGAGACCGTCTTCCGGGTCCACGCCCGGCGGGCCACGGACTTCCGGCGCGGCCGGGTCTTCCTGGCCGGTGACGCCGCACACGTGCACAGCCCGGCGGGCGGCCAGGGCATGAACAACGGCCTCCAGGACGCGCAGAACCTCTCCTGGAAGCTGGCGGCGGTGCTCCAGGGGCGCTCGCCGCTCCCGCTGCTGGACAGCTACGGCACCGAGCGCGCCGAGGCCACCCGCCGGATCGTCCGGGACACCGATCTGCACACCCGCGCCCTGACCGCCCGCACCGCCCGGCGGGCGGCCGTCCGCGACACCGCGTTCCGGCTGCTGGACCGCTCCGGGGCGGCCGCCGCGCTCTACGCCCCGGTCATGGCCGGGCGGCGGCTCGCCTACACCCCCGAGCGGGCCACCCAGCAGCCCTCCGACCGGCGTTGCCGGGCACGGAACCGGCGGCCGGGGGCCGTCGGACCGGGCTCGGTCTTCCCGCGCCCCCTCGCCCTAGCCCTCGGCACGGCGGGCCCGGACGCGGACCCGGCGGCCTGGACGCTGGTGCTGCGCCCGCCCGCCGGGGACGCCCTCTGGGCGCCGCGCGCGGAACGCGCCCTGACGGCGGGGCGGCCGGGGCTGCGGGTCCTCGCCCCGGCGCCGAAACCGCTCGCGGGCCACGGGCTCTGCACCGCCCCCGGCTACCACCTGATCCGCCCGGACGGCCACATCGCCGCCCACGGCCACCTGGCGGACCTGGACCGCCTGGAGGCCGAACTCGCCCTCGGGATCACGGGGGAGGGCGACGGCTGAGGCGCCCGTGGGGCGGACCGGGCCCGGGGCCCGGTCCGCCCGCCTCGGGGCCGGTCCGGGGGGCCTGGTGTCCGTTTCCGGCCTGCCCCGCCCCACGGGACCGCTCACAGACCCGCCACACGGACCACCGCCCCCGGGCCCTCGGGGGCCGGTCCGGGTGGCTGCCGGGCCGGCCCGCACCCTCACTCCGGAGGCCGGCCCCCGCGGCGGCCCCGGACGCGGCGTGGCACCGGTTCGTCCTGCGGCGGATCGGGCAGAGCCAGGCACAGCGCGTCCAGGGCCGCCGCGAAGGCGTGGTCGGGCGGGGTTCCGTAACCGATGACCAGGCCGTCGCGCTGCGGCACCGTGCTGTCGGGGTGGCGGTAGGCGTGCAGGCCGTCCAGGGCCAGCCCCTGCCGCCGTGCCGCGTGCAGAGCCAACTCCTCGGTGTTGTCCGGGAGTTCGAGCACCGCGTGCAGCCCGGCCGCGACCCCGCTGACCTTGATGTGCGGGGCCCGCTCGGCGATCATGCGGGCCAGCTGGTCGCGGCGGCGCCGGTAGTGCAGCCGCATCTGGCGCAGGTGCCGGTCGTAGGCGCCGCGTGCGATGAAGTCGGCCAGGGTGAGCTGGTCGAGGACGCCGGACCACATCTCCCGGGGGCCCTTGACCGCGAGCACGTCGTCGACGAGCCACCCCGGCAGCACCATCCACCCCAGCCGCAGCGCGGGGGAGAGGCTCTTGCTGGTCGAGCCGATGTAGACGACCCGGTCGGGGTCCAGCCCCTGCACGGCACCGACCGGCTGCCGGTCGTAGCGGAACTCCCCGTCGTAGTCGTCCTCCACCAGCACCCCGCCGTGCGACCGGGCCCAGTCGACGACCGCCGTCCGCCGGTCCGGGTGCAGGGGCCCGCCGGTGGGGAACTGGTGGGCCGGGGTGAGCAGCACCGTTCCGGCGCCGGTGCCCGGGAGTTCGTCGATCCGGGCCCCGGACGAGTCGACCGTCAGGGGCGCGGTGCGCAGCCCCGCCTCGTGGAGGATGCCCCGGTGGAAGTCGAGTCCGTACGACTCCACCGCGACGGTGCCCTTCAGCACCCCGCCCAGCAGTTCCAGGGCGTGCGCGAAGCCGGAGCAGACGACGATCCGGTCGGGTTCGGTCCGCACGCCCCGGGCCCGTGCCAGATACTCCGCCAGCGTCTCGCGCAGCTCCACCCGGCCGCGCGGATCGCCCACCCCGAAGGCGTCGTTGGGCGCGGCGGCGACGGCCGAGCGCACCGAGGTGACCCAGGCGGCGCGCGGGAAGGCGGCCGCGTCGGGGGAGCTGGGCATCAGGTCGTGCACCAGCCGCCGGCGCATCCGCCGCTGCGGCCGGCGCTCCAGGTCCGGGTGGAGCGGGGTGGTGCGCCGGGCGACCCGGGTGCCCGAGCCCTGCCGGGCGGTGAGCCACCCCTCCTCGACCAGCTCGGCGTAGGCGGCGGCGACGGTGTTGCGGGCGATGCCCAGGTCGCCGGCGAGGCTGCGGTAGGGCGGCAGCCGGGTGCCGGGCGCCAGCCGGCCGGAGCGGATGGCCTCCTGTAACGCGTGCATGAGCTGGGCCCGCAGGCTTCCCTCACCGGAGAGTTCGAGGTGGAAGTCGGTGCCGGGCGAGGTGCCGGGCGGAGTGCCGGGAGCGGTGCCGGTCGGGGTATCGCCCGGGGTGTCCGGAGCGGTGCCGGTCGGGGTATCGCCCGGAGTGTCGCGAGGGGTATCGGCCGGGGTGTCGGGAGGGGCATCGGTCGGGGTGTCGCCGGGAGTATTGACCCACGTTTCTGCCATGAGAATGCACCATACCTGGGGTCGTTTCCGCGCTTACGGTCAATGCATGACCACTTACCAGGTGCCTCAGCGCATGAACTTCACCACCGTCGCCCCCAAGGTCTTCAAGGCCGTTCTCGCCCTCGACGCCGCCGCCCGCGAAGGCATCGACCCCGTTCTGCTGGAGCTGGTGCAGATCCGCGCCTCGCAGATCAACCGCTGTGCGTACTGCATCGACTACCACACGTCCGACGCCCGCAAGGCCGGTGAGTCGGAGGAGCGCATCTACCAGCTCTCCGCCTGGGAGGAGTCCAGCCTCTACACCGAGGCCGAGCGCGCCGCCCTGGCCCTGACCGAGGCCATCACCGTCCTGCCCGAGGGCGTTTCGGACGACGTCTACGCGGAGGCCGCCAAGCACTTCGAGGAGAAGGAGCTGGCCCAGCTGATCGCGCTCATCTTCACGGTCAACACCTGGAACCGGATGAACGTCGCCACCCGCAAGACGCCCGGTACCGAGTAACCGACAGAGTCCCGCGGGCGGTGGCCGCCTCCCTGTCCGTCGGCCACCGCCCGCGCCATGCCGTCCACCATTCACCGACGAAGGGCTGACCAGCCATGACCACCGTCGAGTCCGGGGTCCCAGCCGACACCGGGCGTTCCTCCGTCAAGGGTTGGCTCGCCGTACTGGCGGTCACCCTCGGCATCTTCTCCCTGATGACCTCCGAGCTGCTCCCCGTGGGGCTGCTCACCCCCGTGGGTACCGCCCTGGACGTCTCCGAGGGCACCGCGGGCCTGATGGTGACCGTGCCCGGCCTGGTCGCCGCCGTCTCCGCGCCCCTGGTCACCGTGGCCACCGGGCGCATCGACCGCCGGATCGTCCTGGTGGTCCTGATCGGCCTGATGGGCGCCGCCAACCTGGCCTCCGCCTTCGCCACCAGCTTCACCGTGGTCCTGATCGCCCGGTTCCTGATCGGCATCAGCGTCGGTGGCTTCTGGTCCATCGCGGGCGGTATCGCCCTGCGCCTGGTGCCCGCCAAGCATGTCGCCCGCGCCACCGCCGTCATCTTCGGCGGGGTGGAGACCGCGTCCGTGCTCGGCGTGCCGCTGGGTACGTTCATCGGTGACATGAGCAGCTGGCGTACGGCCTTCGGCGCCGTGGGCGTCCTCGGCCTGGTCTCGCTGGCCTGCATGCTCTTCCTGATGCCGAAGATCCCGGCCGAGCAGAGCATCTCCTTCTCCGCCCTGCCGAAGGTCTTCAAGACCAACGCCGGGGTCCGGATCGGCATCGCCCTGACCTTCCTGGTCATCACCGGCCACTTCCTGGCCTACACCTTCGTCCGGCCGATCCTCCAGGAGGACGGGATCCGGGCCGGTTCGATCGGCGCGCTGCTGCTGACCTTCGGCGTCGCCGGGATCTGCGGCAACTTCATCGCCGGGGCCCTCATCACCAAGAGCCTCCGGAAGACCGTCATGGGCATCTCGGTGGTCCTCACCGCCGGCATGGTGATCCTCGCGGTCGTCGACACCAACATCTTCACCGCCGGAGCCATCCTGGTCCTGTGGGGCCTGGGCTACGGCGCGGTGCCGGTCACCTTCCAGAGCTGGATCATGGACGCGGCGCCGGAGGCCACCGAGGCGGCGACCTCCCTGTACGTCTCCGCGTTCAACCTCTCCATCGCGCTCGGCGCGCTCTTCGGCGGCTTCGCCGTCGACGGCATCGGCGCCACGAGCGTCCTGTGGATCGGTGCCGCACTGGCCTTCGCCGCCCTGTTCGTGGTCGGCGGCTCCCGCCGCGCCACCACGGCCGAGCCCGCCGCCCCGTAGCGGCGGCCGCTCCCCGAAACCGCCCGTCCCCCGTGGACGTCCCCCGCGCACGGGGGACGGGCTTCCCCACCCTGCCCCCTTCACCCCAGGGCCCCTCCGTGCGCCCGCGGACGCCGCCACCCGGCCGGTCCGGCGGCGCCCCCAACCATCGAACCGAGGAACGGCATGACCGAGAACACCGTCCCTGTCGCAGGCGTGGTCCGCCCCGGAGACGAGGCCTACGAGGCACTGTCCGTACGGGGCCTGAACAAGCGCTTCACCGCCGAGCCGGAGAAGTTCCAGGTCGTCACCACCACCGAGCAGGTCGTGGACGCGGTGCGCGAGGCGGTCTGGGAGGGCAAGCGCATAGCCGTCCGCAGCGGCGGCCACGGCTACGAGAACGTGGTGGGCGACCCCTCCGTCCAGGTCGTCATCGACCTGGGCGAGATGCGCGAGGTCTCCTTCGACCCCGAGCGCGGGGCCTTCGCCGTCGGACCCGGTGTCCGTACGGCCGAGCTGTACCGGGCGCTGTACGAGGGATGGGGCGTCGCCCTCCCCGCCGGTGACAGCGCCACCGTCGGACTGGGCGGTCACGCGGCGGGCGGCGGCTTCGGCTCCCTCAGCCGCCGCGAGGGCCTGGCCGTGGACCACCTGCTGGCCGTGGAGGTCGTCGTGGCCGACCCCTCCGGCGAGGTCCGCGCGGTGGTGGCCACCCGCGACCCGGAGGACCCGCACCACGACCTGTGGTGGGCCCACACGGGCGGTGGCGGCGGCAACTTCGGCATCGTCACCCGCTACTGGTTCCGTTCCCCCGACGCCACGGGCGACGACCCCCGCGAGGCGCTGCCCCGGCCCCCCGCCTCCGTACTGACGGGCACCGTCCTGTTCGACCGGGAGTCCCTGGACCGGACGGCCCTGCGCACCCTGACGGGCAACTTCGCCCGCTGGCACGAGGCCAACGGCGCGCCCGGCTCCCCGTACGACTCCCTCTTCGCCGGTCTCGTCATGTTCGGCCGCCCGCGCACGGGCGACGCCGGCATGGGGGCGGTGGGCTTCGTCCACCTGGACGCCGCCGTGCCCGACGCCGAGCGGCTGCTGGGCGACTACGTCGCGGCGCTCACCGAGGGGCTCGGCGACTTCCCGGTCGTGCTGCCCACCGAGACCCTGCCCTGGCTGGAGGCGAAGAAGGCCCTCGCCGCGGCCCAGGACGCGGAGATCGGCCGGCAGAAGATCAAGTGGGCGTTCCTGCGCACCGGTTACGCCGACGACCAGATCGACACCCTCCACGACTACCTGGACAGCGAGGACCACCGCAACGACAGCAGCCTGGTGGCGCTCCAGTCCCACGGCGGCCGGATCAACGCGGTGGCGCCCGACGCCACCGCCTCCGCCCAGCGCGGTGCGGTCATGGGGGCCTTCTTCATGAACACCTGGCAGAACCCGGAGCTGGACGACGCCAACGTCGACTGGATGCGCCGGCTCTTCCGGGACCTGCACGCCAAGACCGGCGGGGTCCCGGTGCCGGGGGAGAGGTACGACGGCTGCTACATCAACTTCCCGGACGTGGACGCGGCCGATCCCCGGTGGAACACCTCGGAGGTTCCCTGGCAGCAGCTCTACTACCAGGGCAACGCCGACCGGCTGCGCGCGGTCAAGGCCCGGTGGGACGCGCTCGGCGTCTTCCGCCACACCCTGGCGATCGGTGACGAGGACTGACCCCTCCCCGGTGTACGGCCGGCCGGTCAGGGGACCGGCCGGCCCGCCGAAAGGTCCGTACTTGGCGTGACCACAACGAGTGAAAACGTCGCTTCCAGCCACTCAACATTCCATTTCGGACTCTCTGCGGTCTCATGATCGGGAAGTGGCCCCTGTGCACGAGAATTCTGTCCGTCCATAGCCGAGGGGTGATCCCCCATTCCGGGGACAGGGACGGCCTGGGGCGGGCCACCCGCGGGACAGAACCACCTGAGGACAGAACAACCGGCGCGGACACGGGTCCGTGGCGGACTGCTCGTCGTGCGCGACCGGAGCCAAACCACAGGTAAGGACGTCGTAATGCCGCACTTTGCCCTGCTCGGACCGATGGAAATACGCGTGAACGGTGAGCTGCGGACACCCAGCGCGCCCATGGCCCGCCGGGTTCTGGCCCTGCTGCTCGCCCATGCGGACCGTGTCGTCCCCATGGAGCTGCTGATCGACGAGCTGTGGGGCGAGGAGCCGCCCAAGAAGGCGCGCAAGACCGTGCAGACCTACATCTACCAGCTCCGCAAGACCCTCTGCGACGAAGAGTCCGGCCAGAGCCAGGAGCTGGTGGAGACCCACCCGCACGGCTACCGGCTCCCGCTCCAGGACTGCCGGCTGGACGTACGGGAGTTCCAGAACCTGCTGCGCGAGGGGCGCGAGGCGCTCGCCCGGGGCCGGGCGAGCGAGGGTGCCGCACTCCTGCGCCGCGGCCTGGAGCTGTGGCGCGGCGCGCCGATGGAGGACGTCGAGGCCGGGCCCCTGCTGGCCGCCCAGACCGCCCGGCTGGAACGGCTCAAGATCCAGGCGCTGGAGCAGCGCATCGCGGCGGACCTGGCCCTCGGCGGCAACCAGTCCCTGCTGGAGGAGATCCGGGACCTGACCCACCAGTACCCCCTGCACGAGGAGTTCTGCGCCCAGCTCATGACGGCCGCCAAGCGCTGCGGCCAGCGGGGCGAGGCCCTCTCCGCCTACGCCAGGCTGCGCCGGGCCATGGCCGAGCAGCTGGGCCTGGAGCCCTCCACCCGGCTGCGGGAACTCCAGGAGCGGGTGCTCGCCGGACACGACGAGCAGACCCACGCCCCCGCCCGCACCGGAGCCGCCGGGGCCCCCTTCCAGCTGCCCCCGGCCATCGGCGACTTCGTCGGCCGCCGGGACGAGCTGGAGCGCATCGAGCGCGCCGTGCGCGAGACCGGACCCGTCCCGGGGGTCCGGATCGTGACGGTGACCGGGGCGCCCGGCATGGGCAAGACCCAGATCGCGCTCCAGGTGGCCCACCGGCTGCGCAAGGACTTCCCCGACGGGCAGCTCAAGGCCAGCCTGCACATGGAGGACGGCACGGCCCAGCCCCCGGCCGAGACGCTCAAGGAGCTGCTGGCCGCCGTCGGCCACGACCGGCGCTCCCTGCCGGAGCGGACCGACGACCTGGCCCGGATGTTCCGCAGCTGGGCGGCCGGCCGCCGCTTCCTCCTGCTGCTGGACGACGCGGCGGGCCGTGACGAGGTGCTGCCCCTGCTGCCCGCGGGCGTGGACAACGCGGTCATCGTCACCTCCCGCTGGCGGATGATCGGCCTGCCCGGCGCGGTGACCTCCGTGGAGGTGGGGCTGCTGCCCGAGGCCGACGGGCGGCGGCTGCTGGCCCGGGTGGCCGGCGCCGACCGGACGGCCCGGGAACCCGAGGCCGCGGCCGCGATCGTGGCCGGGTGCGAGGGGATGCCCACCGCCATCCGCGCCATCGGCAGCCGGATCACCGCCTGGCCCGGCCGCAGCCTCGCGGACTTCGCCGCCCGGCTGAAGGACGAGGGCGGCCGCCTGGAGGAGCTGAGCAGCCCGCACCTGGACGTCCGCGGCTATCTGGTCGGGGCCGCCGACCGGCTGCCGTACGCCGCCCGGGAGGTGCTGGCGGAGATCAGCAGCGCGGGCGACGCCGACGTCACCGTCACCGACCTCGCCCATGTCCTGCACCGGTCGGTGCCCTCGATCGAGCACTCGGTGGAGCTGCTGACGGCCCACCGCGTGCTCACCCCCGTGGTGCAGAACGGCAGCCACGTCCTCCGTATCCCGCCCCTGATGCGCCTCGCCTTCGCCCGCGACGGCCACCCACGCGGCGGGAACTCCTTAGCCGGGGAGATGACCATCCACGACAACCGGTGCCCGTACGCCGCGCAGGTCTGCTCCTGCCCGCTCGCGCGCGGCACGCACCGCGTGGAGAACCTGCGCCTGAGCGCCGCGCCCGCCTGCTGAAGCACACCGGTCCCGCACCGGCCCGTGGGTTCCGTCTCAGTGAAACGTGTTCTACTCTTGCGCCGTTCCAGTGGCTGCGACCGGCGGGGAACCCATGGGCATCGGCACGGACAGCGGTACGGCGACCGGTACGGGAACCGGCGTCGGCATCACCGAGGAGCACCGCGCACTCGCCCGCTCCGTACGCGGGTGGCTCGCCCGGACCGTCCCGCCCGGCGAGGCCCGCGCGCTCCTCGACACACCGGCCCCGGCCGCACCCGGCGCGCGCCCCGCATACTGGACGGCCCTCGCCGCACAGGGGCTGACCGGCATCCAGCTGCCCGAGGAGTACGGGGGCGGGGGCGGCGGGATCCTGGACCTCGCGGTGGTCCTGGAGGAGGGGGCCCACGGCGCGCTGCCCGGCCCGTACCTCGCGACCGTCCTGGTGGGCGCGGTGCTGGCCCGCACCCCCGGCCCCGCGGCCGGCGACCCGCTCCGGGCCATCGCCGCCGGAGAACGCACCGCCGCCCTCGCCCTCACCCCCGGCACCCTCACCGCCACCCCCACCGCGACCGGCCACCGCCTCGACGGCACCGCCCCGCCCGTCCTCTCCGCCGACGCCGCCGACCTGCTGCTCCTCCCCGCCGCCACCCCCACCGGCGAGCGCTGGTTCCTGGTGGACGCGGGGTCGGCAGGGCTCACCGTGCGCCCGCACCGCAGCGTCGACCCGACCCGGCCCACGGCACAGGTGCGGGCCGACGCCGTGCCCGTACCGGCCCACCGGACCCTGCCCCTCGCCTCCGCCCTCGTCCGCGACCTGGCCGCCGTCCTCCTCTCCGCCGACGCCTGCGGCACCGCCGCCCGCTGTCTGCGCACGGCCGTCCAGCACGCCCGCGTACGCGAGCAGTTCGGGCGGCCCATCGGCGCGTTCCAGGCGGTCAAGCACCTCTGCGCCGACATGCTCGTCCGCCTCGAACAGGCCCGCGCCCTCACCTGGGACGCCGCCCGCGCCGCCGACGAGGAGACCGGGGACCGGGCGCGTGCGCTCACCGCGGCCCTCGCCGCCGCCACCGCGCCGGAGGCCGCCTACACCTGCGCCAAGGACACCATCCAGATCCTCGGCGGCACCGGCTTCACCTGGGAGCACGACGCCCACCTCTGGCTGCGCCGGGCCGTCCTCGCCCGCCAGCTCCTCGGGACCGCCGACGCCCACCGGCTGCGCGCCGTCCGCCTCGCCGCTGCCGGTGCCCGCCGCGAACTCGCCCTGGAACTCCCGCCCGAGGCCGCCCGCCACCGTGCCGAGGCCCGCCCCCACCTCGCCGCCGCCCGCGGCCTGCCGCCCCGCGAGGCCCGCCGCGCCCTCGCCCCCACCGGCTACGCGGCCCCGCACCTCCCGCCCCCGTACGGACTGGGCGCGGGCCCCGTACAGCAACTGGCGATCCAGCAGGAGCTGGCCGAGCAGTCCATCCGGCTGAGCGACCTCTCCGTCGCCACCTGGGTGGTGCCGTCCCTGATCGCGTACGGCACCGAGGCGCAGCGCGAGCGCTATCTCCCCGCCACCCTGCGCGGCGACCTCCAGTGGTGCCAGCTCTTCTCCGAACCCGACGCCGGCTCCGACCTGGCCGCGCTGCGCACCCGTGCCGTACGGACCGGGGAGGGCTGGCGGATCACCGGGCAGAAGGTCTGGACGAGCGCCGCCCGCACCGCCGACCACGGCATCCTGCTGGCCCGCACCGACCCCGACGCGCCCAAGCACCGGGGGCTCACCTACTTCCTGGTCGACATGGAACGGGCCCGGGGCATCGGCATCCGCCCGCTGCGGGAGATCACCGGCGAATCCCTCTTCAACGAGGTCCACTTCGACGACGTGCTCCTCCCGCCCGACGCCGTCGTGGGCGAGGTCGGCGGCGGCTGGCGCGTCGCCCGCAACACGCTCGGCAACGAACGCGTCCACATGGCCGACCAGTTGACCTTCGACACCGGCCTCGAAGCGCTGATCGCCCGCTCGGCGGAGACCGACGACGCGACCCGCGCCCGGATCGGCGCCCTCGCCGCCGAGGCCCACGCCCTCGCCTGCATCGGCCTGCGCACCACGCTCCGGCAGGTCTCCGGCCTCGAACCGGGCGCCGGGGCCTCGGTACGCAAGCTCGTCCAGACCGCCCACCAGCAGAAGGTCGCCGAACTCACCCTCGAACTCCTCGGCCCGGACGGGGCGGTGGCCGAACCGGAGGCGGGGGAACGGGCGCTGCACGGCTTCCTGATGTCCCGCTGCCTGACCATCGCGGGCGGCACCACCCAGATCCAGCTGAACGTCGTGGCCGAGCGCATCCTCGGCCTGCCCCGGGACTGACCACAGCAACGCAGAGAGGCTCGGAATGATGAAGGCCTACATCGCCGGCGTCGGCATGACCAGGTTCGAGAAGCCCGAGACCCGCGACTGGGGTTACGGGGACATGGTCCGCGAGGCGGGCACCGCGGCGCTGGAGGACGCGGGGGTCCGCTACGACCAGGTCGAACAGGTACCCGTCGGCTACTGCTTCCAGCCCTCCACCGCCGGACAGCGGGCCGTCTACGGACTGGGGCTCACCGGCGTCCCCGTCTACAACGTCAACAACAACTGCGCCACCGGCTCCACCGCCCTGATGCTGGCCCGCCAGTTCGTGGCGGGCGGCGGGAGCGACTGCGTCCTGGCCGTCGGCTTCGAGAAGATGGCCCGCGGCCCGCTGGGCCGCTCCGGGGGCTCCGGGAGAGACTTCGCGGCCTCGCCCGTCGCCCGCCACTACGGGATCATGGCCGCCGCCCACGGCTTCACCGACGCCCCGCCCACCGCCCAGATCTTCGGCAACGCGGCCCGCGAGCACATGGAGCGGTACGGGACCACGCCCGCGCAGCTCGCGGCCGTCGGCGCCAAGAACCACCGGCACTCGGTGAACAACCCCTACGCCCAGTTCCAGGACCCGTACACGGTGGAGGAGGTCCTCGCCGCCCGCACCGTCCACGACCCCCTGACCAAGCTCCAGTGCTCACCCACCTCCGACGGCGCGGCGGCGGCCGTGGTCGTCTCCGAGCGGTTCGTGGAGCGGCACGGGCTGGGGGAGCGGGCGGTGGAGATCGCGGCCCAGGCGATGACCACCGACACCGAGGCCTCCTTCGCCTCCGGCACCTGCCTCGACGCGGTCGGCACCCCGATGTCGAGGGCGGCGGCCCGGCAGGTCTACGCGGCCTCCGGCCTGGGCCCCGGCGATCTCGACGTGATCGAGCTGCACGACTGCTTCTCCGTCAACGAACTGCTCACCTACGAGGCGCTCGGCCTCTGCGGCGAGGGGGAGTCCGGCAAGCTCGTGGAGTCCGGGGCGACGACGTACGGCGGGCGGTGGGTGGTGAACCCGTCGGGCGGGCTGATCTCCAAGGGGCACCCGCTGGGCGCCACCGGCATCGCCCAGGTCGCCGAGCTGACCTGGCAGTTGCGCGGCGAGGCGGGCCCGCGCCAGGTCCCGGGCGCCCGCACGGGGCTCGCCCACAACATCGGGCTGGGCGGGGCGGCGGTGGTGACGCTGCTGCGGCGCGGCTGAACCGCGCCGCGCCGGCGTCAGCTCCGGGTGTCCCGGTCCTCCTCGCCGTCGTTCGCACGGGCCGCGGCGGCGCGGCGCAGCCGGTGGTGGCGGGAGGTCGGGGGGTTGCCCATCTCCTCGCCGACCATGACGCGTACGGCGTCGCGCATGCCGTGCAGCCCCTCGCTCCGCTTGGGTCCGCCGCCGGGGTCGACGCGCAGCTCCCGCAGCAGGGACCAGCACAGGAAGAGCATCACCACGACGAAGGGCAGCGCCACCAGGATCGTCGCGCTCTGGAGCGACTCCAGTCCGCCGGCCACCAGCAGGGCCGCCGCGACCGCCGCCATGAGCAGCCCCCAGGTGACGACGAGCCAGCGCCTGGGGTGCAGGGCGCCCCGGCTGGTCAGCGACCCCATGACCAGGGACGCGGAGTCCGCGCTCGTGACGAAGTACATCATGATCAGGATCATCGCGACCCAGGCCGTCACCGTGCTGAGCGGCAGGGCGTCGAGCATCGCGAACAGGGTCGCCTCCGTCCCTTCCTCCGCCTTCTCGGCCATGTCGACCACCCCGGTCTCGGCGAGGCGGATACCGGTGCCGCCGAGCACCACGAACCACAGGGCGGTCGCACCGCTCGGCACCAGCAGGACGGCGAGGAGGAACTCGCGGATCGTGCGGCCCTTGGAGATACGGGCGATGAAGGTGCCGACGAAGGGGGCCCAGGACAGCCACCAGGCCCAGTAGAAGATCGTCCACATCCCCAGCCAGCTCTCGCCGCCGAAGGCGCCGGTGCGCGAGGCCATGGGGAGGAGCTGGTCCAGGTAGCCGCCGACCGACGACGGCAGCACATCCATGAGGTAGACGGTCGGACCCGCGACGAAGACGAAGACCATGAGGGCCGCGGCGATGACGAGGTTGATCGAGCTGAGCCATTTCACGCCACCGTGCAGGCCGGTGAAGGCGGAGATCACGAAGGCCGCGCTGAGCACGCCGATGATCACCAGCTGGACGCCGGTGCTCTGGTCGAGACCGGCCGTCAGATCGAGCCCGATGGCGATCTGCAGAGCGCCGAGCCCCAGGCTCGTCGCGGTGCCGAAGACGGTGGCGAAGACGGCGAGCAGGTCCAGGACCTTGCCGAAGACGCCGTTGGCCCGGCGCGCGCCGATGAGGGGGACGAACACGGCGCTCAACCGGTTGCCCCGGCCCTGGCGGAAGCTCGCGTACCCCAGCGCCAGGCCCACGATCCCGTAGATCGCCCAGGGGGTGAGGGTCCAGTGGAAGAAGGAGTACTCCATGGCGGCGCTGGCCGCCCCGGCCGTCTGCGGTTCCGCACCGCTGGAGGGCGGCGGGCTCAAGTAGTGCGCCACCGGCTCCCCGACGCCGTAGAAGATCAGCCCGATCCCCATGCCGGCGCTGAACATCATCGCGATCCAGGAGAAGTTCGAGAACTCCGGAGGGGAGTCGTCCCTGCTCAGCCGGATGGTGCCGAAGCGGCTGAAAGCGATCATGAGGCACAGCACCAGGAAGACGTCGGCCGCGATGACGAAGAGCCAGGCGAAGTTGGAGAGCACCCAGGGCAGGGCCGCGTCCGACGCGCTCTCGAAGGAGTGCTTCCCGAAGGCCGCCCAGAGCACGATCCCGATGATGCCCAACGCCCCGATCGCCACCACCACGCGGTCCGGTGAGGAGTCCGTCCCCGGGGCGGGGGCGGCGTCGGATTCCGCCGGGTCGTGGGGGGAGTGGCCGGGGGGAGGTGGGGCGTTCTCCGTACTCATAGCGCACCACTATGGTGCTTATGTGGCGATATGGGGGATGTGCCGCGCCGCCGCCCGGGATCGACGTCCGAGGTTCCGGGTTCCCGGGCCGGTGTCCGTGGTCCGGGGCCCGGCGCTGACGTCCGTGGTCCGGGCCCCGGGATGGACGTCCGTGGTCCGAGGCCCAGGGGCCACGGCTGTGGTCCGGGGCCGACGGCTGTGGTCCGGGCCCCGGGATGGACGTCCGTGGTCCGAGGCCCAGGGGCCACGGCTGTGGTCCGGGGCCGACGGCTGTGGTCCGGGCCCCGGGGTGGAGGTCCGTGGTCCGGGCCCCAGGATCGACAGCTGTGGCCCGGGATCCACGGCTGTGGCCCGGACCCCGGGACCGACGTCCATGGTCGGGGGCTCCGGGCCCGAGACCTGGGTCTCCTGCCCGATGTACGGACCGCCCGCCACCTGCGACCATGACCCTCATGTCCGACGCCACCGCCCCCGCCCCCGTCCCGCCGCGCGCCTCCCGGATACCCACCGGCGCCTGGGCCGTCGTCCTCGCCGCCTGCACGGGCCAGTTCCTCGTCGTCCTCGACGTCTCCGTGGTCAACGTGGCCCTGCCCTCCATGCGGGCCGACCTGGGGCTCAGCCACAGTGCGCTCCAGTGGGTCGTCAACGCCTACTCGATCGCGTTCGCCGGGTTCATGCTGCTGGGCGGGCGCGCCGCCGACATCTACGGCCGGAAGCGGATGTTCCTCGTCGGACTCGGGGTCTTCACCGCCGCCTCCCTCGCGGGCGGCCTCGCCCAGGAGGGGTGGCAGCTCCTCGCCGCCCGGGCCGCGCAGGGCCTCGGGGCCGCCGTCCTGGCCCCCGCCACCCTCACCATCCTGACCGCAGCCGTCCCCGAGGGGCCCGCCCGGACCAAGGCGATAGCGACCTGGATGGCGGTCGGCGCGGGCGGCGGCGCGGCCGGCGGGCTCATCGGCGGGGTCCTCACCGACGCCCTCTCCTGGCGCTGGGTCCTCCTCATCAACGTCCCCGTCGGGGCGCTCGTCCTGGTCGCCGCCGCCCTCTGGATCACCGAGGGCCGGGCGGGCGACCGCCGCCGCATCGACCTGCTGGGGGCCGTCCTGGTCACCGCGGGCCTCGCCACCGTCGCGTACGGGATCGTCCAGACCGAGGCCGTGGGCTGGACGGCCGCCGCCACCCTGGTCCCGCTGGTGGCCGGAGCGGTGCTGCTGGGCGCGTTCGTCCTGGTCGAGGCGCGGACGGCGGTGCCGCTGGTCCCGCTGCGGGTCTTCGGCGTACGGGCCGTATCCTCGGCCAACACGGCGATGTTCCTCATGGGGTCCGCGACCTTCGCCATGTGGTACTTCATGACCGTCTACGCCCAGAACGTGCTGGGCTACACGCCGTTGCAGGCCGGTCTCGCCCTGATGCCGACCTCCGCCGCCGTGATCATCGGCTCCAAGGTCGCGCCCCGGATCATGGTGCGCACGGGCCCCAAGGCCCTCGCCGTCGCCGGGGTGCTGATCACCGCCGCCGGGTTCGGCTGGCAGTCCGCCATGGGCGTCCACGGCTCCTACCTCACCGCGATCATGTTCCCCGGCATCCTGATGATGGCCGGGGCGGGCCTCGCCTCCACCCCGCTGGCCACCCTCGCCACCTCCGGCGCGGCCCCCGGGGACGCCGGGCTCGTCTCCGGTCTGGTCAACACCTCCCGCACCATGGGCGGCGCGCTCGGCCTCGCGGTGCTCTCCACGGTCGCCGCCGCCCGCACGGCGGGTTCGGCGGACCCGGCGGAGGTCACCGCCGGATACGCCTCGGCGTTCCGCACCGCGTGCGGGGTGCTGCTGGTGGGCGTAGTGGTGATGCTGGCCTGGCTGCCGAACCACCGCACGTCCCGCGTACGGGAGGAAGCGGCGGCGGAGCCGGCCACGGCGGCACAGGCGCGGGCGCAGACGCAGGAGCGGGTGTGAACCGCCGAATCTGACATGGCGTCAGCGCTCTTCCCAACTCCCGGGGGCTGCGTTATACATGGGCCATCGGCTAGAACGCGTTCTAGAAGGGCGCGCCCTGCCGGTCCCCGCGCGGCCTCGGTGCGGTCGGCGGTGCGGACAGGCCGCACCGAGGTCTTCCACCGTCGGTCTCCCCCGTCAAGGAGCGGCTTCGCCATGCCCATCGATGTCCGAGCGGCCCTCGCCGCAGCCCCCCGCCGAGCCGAGATCGCCTGGAACCACAAGGACGTCCAGCTCTACCACCTGGGCCTCGGCGCGGGGATCCCCGCCACCGACCCGGACGAGCTGCGCTACACCCTGGAGTCCCGGCTCCAGGTGCTGCCGAGCTTCGCCACCGTCGCGGGCGCCGGGACGGCCGCCTTCGGGGGGATGGGCGCCGACGGGATCGGCGTGGACCTCGCCGCCGTCCTGCACGGCGGCCAGTCCGTCCGCGTCCACCGCCCGATCCCCGTCACCGGCCGGGCCGTGCAGACCTCGAAGGTCGTGGCGGTCCACGACAAGGGCAAGGCCGCCGTCATCGTGCTGCGCACCGAGGCGCACGGCGACGAGGGACCGCTCTGGACCAACGACGCGCAGATCTTCGTACGGGGAGAGGGCGGGTTCGGCGGCGAGCGCGGGCCCTCCGACCGCCTCGCCCCGCCCGACCGGGCCCCCGACCGCACCGTCGAACGCCCGATCCGCGAGGACCAGGCGCTGCTCTACCGCCTCTCCGGGGACTGGAACCCGCTCCACGCCGACCCGGCCTTCGCCAAGCTCGCCGGCTTCGACCGGCCGATCCTGCACGGGCTGTGCACGTACGGCATGGTCCTCAAGGCCGTCACCGACACCCTGCTGGACGGCGACGTCTCCCGGATCGCCGCCTACCGCACCCGCTTCGCCGGAGTGGTCCTCCCCGGCGAGACCCTCCGCATCCGGATGTGGCGGGTCGCGGACGGGCGCGTCCAGGTGGCGGTGACCGCCGCCGGACGGGACGACGCCCCGGTCCTCGCGGACACGCTCGTCGAACACTCCTGAACCGCACCCCGACCCCAGCAGCACCCGTTCCGGCAGCCGATTCGAGGGGAGCCGTACCCATGCGCGCAGCCGTACTGCACGAGACAGGCCAGGAGAAGCTGGAAGTCCTCGACGACGTCGAGGCGGTGGGGTTCGGCCCCGGAAAGGTCAGGCTCCGCATCCGCGCCACCGGGCTCTGCCACTCCGACGTCTCCGCGATGAACGGTGTCCTCCCGCAGCCCGCCCCCTTCATCCCCGGCCACGAGGGCGCGGGCGAGGTCCTCGACGTCGGCGACGGGGTGACCGGCCTGAACGCGGGCGACCGGGTCCTCGTCTGCTGGCTGCCCGCCTGCGGGGCCTGCCCCTCCTGCAGGCGCGGCCAGACCCAGCTCTGCCTGGCGGGCTTCCTGAACGCGGGCACCCCCAACTTCAAGCGCCCCGGCGGCGACGTCTTCGGCTTCGCGGGCACCGGCACCTTCACCGAGGAGGTCGTCGTCGGCGCGAGCTGCGCGGTGCCGATCCCCGACGACGTACCGTTCGAGATCGCCGCCCTGATCGGCTGCGGGGTCACCACCGGCCTCGGCGCGGCCATCAACACGGCCCAGGTGGAGGCCGGTTCGTCCGTCGCCGTGATCGGCTGCGGGGGCGTCGGCATCTCCACGATCCAGGGCGCCCGGGTCCAGGGAGCCGCCCGGATCGTCGCCGTCGACCCGGTCGCCTCCCGCCGCGAGGCCGCCCTCCGCTTCGGCGCCACCGAGGCCGTCGCCCCGGACGGACTGGCCGACGCCAAGCAGCGCATCACCGGCGGCGAGGGCTTCGACTACGTCTTCGAGGTCGTCGGCAAGTCCGCCACCGCCCGCACCGCCTACGAGCACACCCGCCGCGGCGGCACCCTCTGCGTCGTCGGCGCCGGGGCCATGGACGACCACTTCCAGGTCAACATGTTCGAGCTGTTCTTCGACGAGAAGCGCATCCTCCCCTCGATGTACGGCGGCGGGGACGTGCTGCGCTCCTACGAACGGGCCATCGCGCTCTGGCGGGCGGGCCGGATCGACCTGGAGTCGATGATCACCCACCGGGTCCGGCTGGAGGAGGTCAACGACGCCCTGGACCAGATGAGGACCGGCGAGGCGCTGCGTACCTGCATCCAGCTCTGAACCGGCCACCCGACCGACGAAGTCGAGGAGCGCGATGTCACTTCCCCGCCCGCTGGACGGGCTCTGCGCGATCGTCACCGGCGCCGGCCGCGGCCTCGGCCGGGCCGAGGCCCTGGAACTGGCCCGGCTCGGCGCCGCCGTCGTCGTCAACGACTACGGACAGCCCGGCCGCGACGGCTCGGGCGAGGCGTCCGCCGCGCCCGCCGAGGAGGTCGCCGCCGAGATCCGCGCGGCGGGCGGCCGGGCCACGGCCCACCTCGGAGACGTGTCCGACCACGAACAGGCCCGCGAACTCGTCGAGTCGGCGATCCGCACGTACGGCACGCTGGACATCCTGGTCAACAACGCGGGCATCCTCCGCGACCGGATGATCTTCTCCATGACCGAGGACGAGTGGGACGCCGTCATCCGCGTCCACCTCAAGGGCCACTACAACACCACCCGCTTCGCCGCCGCCCACTGGCGCGCCCGCTCCAAGGAGACCGGCGGCCCGGTCCACGGGCGGATCGTCAACACCTCGTCCGAGGCGTACCTCGCGGGCTCGGCGGGACAGCCCAACTACGCGGCGGCCAAGGGCGGCATCGTCGGCCTCACCACCTCCACCGCCCTCGCCCTCGCCAAGTACGGCGTCACCGCCAACGCCATCTGCCCGCGCGCCCGCACCCGGATGACCGAGGACGTCTTCGCGGGCTTCCAGGAACCGGCCGACGGCACCCTCGACGCCCTCGCCCCCGAACACGTCTCCCCGCTCGTCGGCTACCTCGCATCGCCCGCCGCGGCCGGGGTCAACGGACAGCTGCTCGTCGTGCACGGAGGCATGGTCGCGATCGTCGAACGCCCCAGGGTGGCGGCCAGGTTCGACGCGGCGAAGGAGACGTTCACCTACGCCGAGCTGGACGGACTGCTCACCCCGTACTACGCGGACCGCCCCCGGGGCGAGACCTTCGCGGCGGCCGAAGTGCTGGGCCTGAAGCGGGAGTAGGGGAGCGGCGGCCCGCAACAGGCGGGCCCGGTACGGCTGTCCGCCGTACCGGGCCCGTCCGTCACGTTCTGCGCCTCCTGCTCAGGCCGCCCGCGAGTCCTCCGGGGCGGGCCTGCGGTGGCGGCCGTGCGGCTGCACCGAGGTGTTCTCCATCGACGCACCCCCTCGGTGCTTTCCGGAACCGCCGGTCGCGGCCCCTTCCGCGTCGCCCCCCGGCGTGCGCGGCGTGGTCGAGTCGGTTCGGGCTTCGGACATCTGGGAAGTCACCCCGTTGTGATCGCTTGCCTGGTTCGCACGCGGATGTTCCTGTGCACCCGCGTGTGTGGTGCGTGTACCGCGGGCCCCGCCTCCGCCGCCCGACGCGGTCACCGTCGGTGCCCGTCCGGTACGGCTGCGCAGCCTGAAGAGCCCCGAGTCTAGCCAGTCGACGCGACCCGGTGCAGCGGCGCCTGCCCCAGGGGAACCGGCTTACACACGGCAGGAGGGGCGGCGGCCGCGGACGGTTCCGTTCCGTGTCCGCCGCCCGCCGTGCCGCCCGGCTCCGGGGGCGGTTCCTCGTCGCCCGGGGCGTCGAGCAGCGCCACCCCGCAGGGCGTCGAGGGGGTGGCGTACGGGAGGTGCAGCACGCCGTCCCGGCTCCAGAAACCGGCCCCCGCCGACCAGCCCTCCGGCGCCGCGAACTGGTGCAGCCGCCGCCCCTGCGGACGCCAGATCCCCACCCAGCTCCCGGCCGGCCCGTCCACCCGCAGCGCCACGGCGCAGCTCTCCGGCATCAGCATCTGACCCGGCTGCACGGCGAACGGCGTCACCGCCCCGTCCGCCGGACGCAGGCACTCCGGGAAGCGGACGGGCAGACAGCTGCCCAGCACGCCCCAGCCGAGCCGGTCGTGGCCCGGGGCGTTCGAGCGGATGAGGAGCAGTCCGCTGTCCGGGTCGGCCAGCAGCAGCCGGTCGTCGCTCGCGGGCGCGATCTGGAGCAGCGGGGTCACCTCGCCGTTCCGCTCCAGGTCCACGGCGACCGCCTTGACCGGCCCGCCGCCCGCCGGCCGCCGGTCCAGGGCCAGCATCCGGCCCGCCCGGTCCAGCCAGACCCCGCCCGAGCAGTGCCCGGGCACCTCCGCGACCAGCTCCGGCCCGAAGGAGCCCCCGGCCACCAGCCAGAGCAGCGAGGAGTGGTCGCCGGCGGTGAGGCCGTACACGCTGCGGCCGTCCGGCGAGGGCGGCAGCAGCACCATCCTCTCGCACTCGACCGCGCCGAGGGCCAGTTCGCCGGTGGCCGGCCCGGTCGGATAGAGCAGCGAGAACATCTGACGGTCCGCCACCCGCCGCCGGATCAGCACCCGCCCGTCGGCGAGCGGCACCACCTGCGCGTCCGGCTCCTCGGGCTGGTTGAGCGGCAGCGGTACGGCGTAGGGCTCGGGCCCGTCCAGCGTCCAGCGCTCCGGGTACCAGGCCCGCTGCCCGCCGGGCGGAACGGGCGCCGCCGTCAGCCGCGCCCCGTACGCACCGTCCGCGGTGAGCGTGAGGACGTCGGGGGCGGTGGGCGCGCCGGGGGCGCGGGGTACGTCGGGTGCGGTGGGCGCACCGGGGGCGTGGGGCGTCCCGGGAGCACGGCCCCCCGACCCGCCGGCTTCCCCCGCCCCGACAGGTTCCCCCACCCCGCCGGGCCCTCCTCTCCCGCCGGTCTCCTCGGCCTCGCCGGGCCCGTCCGGGCCGGGGCCCGCCGTCTCAGGGCCGGGGTCCGCCGCCGTGGCGGCCCCGGCGGTTCCGCCCTCGATGGCACAGGCAGTCATGGGCTCGTCACCTCCGGCTACGAAAGCTAGTTTTCGCACGTCCAGCCGAACAACACGTGCCACCGCACTTCACACATAAGGGTGGCGATGCCCGGATTCTCCTGAGGCGGCGAGGGCGGGTGTGCTGGCGGAGGGGGCCCATGCCTATGGTGAGGCAGCCCTAACCGAACAGACGTGCCCCGTGCACGTACGCGCACCAGCAGGAGCAGACGATGTCCCTTCGGCCTCGCGGCACCGCCGCAGTCGCCCTGGCGGTCGCCGCCGCCCTCTCCCTCTCGGCCTGCGGGAGCGGCGACGGCGGGGAGGCGGCCAAGGGGGACGCGGGCGGTGACAAGAAGGCGGCCGCCGCCACCGGCGGCAAGGACTTCGCGGACGCGGCGCGGAAGACGGCGGCGTACGGCACCGAGGTGGAGCCGGGCGTGTTCCCCCGTACCGTCACGCACGCCCTGGGGAAGACCGAGATCAAGGCGGCCCCGAAGCGGGTGGTCGTCCTGGACGTCGGCGAGTTCGACAACGTGGTCTCGCTCGGCATCGAGCCCGTCGGCTACGCGCCCAGCGAGGGCGACGCGGCCATCCCCTCGTACCTGGCGAAGGGCGCGGGCAGCCCGAAGAGCGTCGGCACGATCAACAGCCTCAACCTGGAGGCCATCGCGGGGCTCCGGCCCGACCTGATCCTCGGCAGCCAGCTGCGCGCGGCCGACCAGTACGACGAACTGTCCAAGATCGCCCCGACCGTCTTCTCCATCCGCCCCGGCTTCACCTGGAAGGAGAACTACCTCCTCAACGCCGCCGCCCTGGACCGCACGGAGAAGGCCCACTCGGCGCTCGCCGCCTACCAGGCGAAGGCGGAGAAGCTGGGCAAGGACATCGGCCCCGACAAGCCGACCGTCTCCATGGTCCGCTACATGCCCGACCGCCTCCGGCTCTACGCGAAGGGGTCGTTCATCGGCACGATCCTGGAGGACGTCGGCCTGCCCCGCCCGGAGAACCAGCAGATCGACGACCTTGCCACCGAGATCAGCCCGGAGCGGATCGACGAGGCGGACGCCGACTGGATCTTCACCGGCGTCTACGGCGACCCGAAGGCGACCCAGCGCGACACCGCCCGGGCCAACCCGCTCTGGAAGAAGCTCGACGCGGTGAAGGAGGGCCGGGCCAAGGACGTCTCCGACGAGACCTGGTACCTGGGCCTCGGCGTCACCGCGGCGGGCCTGGTCCTGGACGACCTCCGCGCGGACCTGGTGAAGTAGCCGTCCGCGAGCGGGGGCGGGCGAAGCGACGGCCCCGCGCGGAGCCAGGTGACGCACCCGCCTCCGGGCCCGTCCGCCTGAGCGGCTGCCTCCGGCCCCTACGCCGGAGCGGTCGCCTCCGCTGCGACCCGGTGACGTGCCGGAGCGGCTTGCTGAAGTAACGATTCGTGTCCGGCCGCCGGCCCGGGCGTACCGGTCCGGCGGCCCGGGGCGGCGGGCCTGCCCGGACAGGTAGCCTTTCCCCCGTGCCCCGTCTGTCTGAAGTCCTCGCCGCCCTCGACGCCCTCTGGCCCCCCGAGCGGGCCGAGGGGTGGGACGCGGTCGGCACCGTCTGCGGCGACCCGGACGCCGAGGTCGACCGGGTGCTCTTCGCCGTCGATCCCGTCCACGAGATCGTGGACGAGGCCCGGGAGCTCGGCGCCCAGCTGATCGTCACCCACCACCCGCTCTATCTGCGCGGGACGACGACGGTCGCCGCCGGCACCTTCAAGGGCCGGGTCGTCCACACCCTCATCAAGCACGACATCGCCCTCCACGTCGCGCACACCAACGCCGACACCGCCGACCCCGGCGTCTCCGACGCCCTCGCCGCCGCCCTGGACCTGCGGGTCACCGGACCTCTCGTACCGGACCCCACCGACCCCCACGGGCGGCGCGGACTCGGCCGGATCTGCGAGCTGGACCACCCCGAGACCCTGGCCGCCTTCGCCGCCCGCGCCGCCGCCCGGCTCCCCGCCACCGCGCAGGGCATCCGGCTGGCCGGCGACCCGGAGGCGCAGCTGCGGACCGTCGCCGTCAGCGGCGGCTCCGGCGACAGCCTCTTCGACGCCGTACGCGCCTCCGGCGTCGACGCCTTCCTCACCGCCGACCTGCGCCACCACCCGGCCTCCGAGGCCGTGCAGCACTCGCCGCTCGGCCTGGTCGACGCCGCGCACTGGGCCACCGAGTGGCCCTGGTGCGAGCAGGCGGCCGCGCAGCTCGACGCGATCTCTGACCGCAACGGATGGGACCTGCGGGTCCACGTCTCGAAGCAGGTCACCGACCCCTGGACCACCCACCATTCCTCTGGAGCCCCCAACTGAACGCCGCGCCCGCCGACCAGATCCGACTCCTCGAAGTCCAGGCACTCGACGTACGCCTCGCCCAGCTCGCCCACAAGCGCGCCTCGCTGCCGGAGCACGCCGAGATCGAGCAGCTCAGCAGCGACCTCGCCCAGCTCCGTGACCTGCTGGTCGCCTCCACCACCGAGGAGAGCGACACCAGCCGCGAGCAGACCAAGGCCGAGCAGGACGTCGACCAGGTGCGCCAGCGCGCCGTCCGCGACCAGCAGCGGCTGGACTCCGGCGCGGTCTCCTCGCCGAAGGACCTGGAGAGCCTCCAGCGCGAGATCGCCTCGCTCGCCAAGCGCCAGGGGGACCTGGAGGACGTCGTCCTGGAGATCATGGAGCGCCGCGAGGCCGCCCAGGAGCGGGTCGCGGAGCTGACCCAGCGGGTCGCCGCCGTCCAGGCCAAGGTCGACGACGCCACCGCCCGCCGGGACGCCGCCACCGCCGAACTGGACGCCGAGGCCGCCACGGTGACCAAGGACCGCGAGGTCGTCGCCGAGGTCATCCCCGCCGACCTGATCAAGCTGTACGACAAGCTCCGCGCCCAGCAGGGCGGGGTCGGCGCCGCCCGCCTCTACCAGCGCCGCTGCGAGGGCTGCCGCCTGGAGCTGAACATCACCGAGGTCAACGAGGTGAAGGCCGCGTCCCCCGACACGGTCCTGCGCTGCGAGAACTGCCGCCGCATCCTGGTCCGCACCGCGGAGTCGGGCCTGTAATGAGCGCTGTCCGCCGCCTGGTGGTCGAGGCAGACGGCGGCTCCCGGGGCAACCCGGGACCCGCCGGTTACGGTGCGGTGGTCATCGACGCGGCCACCGGCGAGACGCTCGCGGAGGCCGCCGAGTACATCGGCGTCGCGACGAACAACGTGGCCGAGTACCGGGGCCTGATCGCCGGTCTGACGGCCGCGAAGGCGCTCTTCCCGGATGCCGGGACCACCGGTCCTGAGCTGCGGGTCCACGTCCGGATGGACTCCAAGCTGGTGGTCGAGCAGATGTCGGGGCGCTGGAAGATCAAGCACCCCGACATGAAGCCGCTGGCGGCCCGCGCCGCCGCGGTCCTGCCGCCGTCCTCCGTCACGTACGAGTGGATCCCGCGCGCGCAGAACAAGCACGCGGACCGGCTCGCCAACGAGGCGATGGACGCGGGCCGCGACGGCCGGCAGTGGGAGGCCGCCGCCTCCACCGCCGAGCTGGACGCCCCCGCCCGCACCCCGCTCCCCGACCGGGGCCCGCCCGGCGACGCGGCGGCGGGCGCGGCGAGGGCCCGGGCCGCGCTGGCGGCGGCGCGGGGCGGTACGGAGGCGGGAACGCTGTTCGAGGTCGGGGAAGAGGGACCGCAAGCGCCCGGCTCGACAGCCTCCGAGCCGACCCTCCCTGAACCGACGGCCCCCGAGCCGACGGACGCGGTCGCGGTCGCCGGGGCCGCGGCGGCATCGTCGTCGTCCGGCACCGCCGCCACCCCGGCCCCGCAGGTCGGCTGGGCCGCCGCCCCCGACCTGGGCGCACCCGCCACCTTCGTCCTGCTCCGGCACGGCGAGACCGCGCTCACCCCCGAGAAGCGGTTCTCCGGCAGCGGCGGCACCGACCCCGAACTCTCCGCCACCGGCCGCGACCAGGCCGCCCGGGCCGCCGCCCACTTCGCGGCCCTCGGCACCGTCCAGGAGATCGTCAGCTCACCGCTGCGCCGCTGCCGGGAGACCGCCGCCGCCGTCGCGGACCGCCTCGGCCTGGAGGTCCGCGTCGACGAGGGCCTGCGCGAGACGGACTTCGGCGCGTGGGAGGGGCTGACCTTCGGCGAGGTGCGGGAGCGGTACGGGGACGACCTGACGGCCTGGCTCGCGGACCCGGAGACCGCGCCGACGGGCGGCGGCGAGAGCTTCACGGAGGTCGCCACCCGGGTCGCTGCCACCCGGGACCGGCTGACCGCCCGGTACGCGGGCCGCACGGTCCTGCTCGTCACCCACGTCACCCCGATCAAGACACTGGTCCGGCTGGCGCTGGAGGCCCCGGCCCAGGCGATGTTCCGGATGGAGCTGTCGGCCGCCTCGATCTCCACGGTCGCGTACTACGGGGACGGCAACGCCTCCGTGCGGGTGCTCAACGACACCTCGCACCTGCGCTGAGGGCCGCGGGGTCCCGATGGACGGGATGGACGGGATGGACGGGTGGACGGCGGTGCTCGGCTTCGCCGCCGGGCTGCTGATCTCGGTGGTGACCGCGCCGGTCGGGGTGTCGGGGGCGGTGTTCCTGCTGCCGGTCCAGGTCAGCGTGCTCGGGGTGCCGAGCCCGGCGGTCACCCCGACGAACCTGCTCTACAACGTGGTGGCCGGCCCCGGCGCCCTGCTCCGCCACCACCGGAACGGCGGGCTCCGCGGCCCCCTGACCCGGCTGCTGATCCTGGGCACGGTCCCCGGGGTCGTCGCCGGCGCGTTGATCCGGGTCCTCGCGGTGCCGGGCCCGTCGGTGTTCCGGCTGCTCATCGCGGTGCTGCTGCTCCCGCTGGGCGGCTGGCTCTGCCTCCGTACGCTGCACCGCGCCGCGCGCACGAGGGGCCCGGTCCGGGAACCCTCGCCCCGGAGCATCACCCGCCTCGCCCTGGCCGTCGGCGTGGCGGGCGGGATCTACGGGATCGGCGGCGGCTCGCTCCTCGGCCCGATCCTGGTCGGGCGCGGCATGCCGGTCGCGAAGGTGGCCCCGGCCGCGCTGGCCGCCACCTTCGCGACCTCGGTCGTGGGCGCGGGGACGTACGCGCTGCTCGCCCTGACGGTGACCGGGGACATCGCCCCGTACTGGACGCTCGGCCTGGCCTGCGGTCTGGGCGGCCTCTGCGGGGGATACCTGGGCGCGCACCTCCAGCCCCGGCTGCCGGAGACGGTGCTGCGGCTGCTGCTGGGGGTGCTGGCGCTGTCCATCGGCGGGCTGTACGCGGTGCAGATCCTGCGGTGAGGCGTCGCACCCGGTGAGCGCCGCCGCTGCCTCCCCGGGGCTCGGCCCCCTGCCACTCCGCGGGCGCAGGCTCCCGGACCCGCTCCCTCTCCCCGGGAGCAGCCCCCAGCGCCTCCGCCTCTCTTGGGGCTCAGGCCCCCAGAGCCGCCGCCTCCGCCGCGAGCCGGGCCACCCGGTCCCAGTCCTTGGCGGCCACCGCGTCTCCCGGAACCATCCAACTGCCGCCCACGCAGGCGACGTTCGGCAGGGCGAGGTAGGCGGGTGCGGAGGCGAGGGAGATCCCTCCGGTCGGGCAGAACCGGGCCTGGGGGAGCGGGGCGGAGAGGGCCTTGAGATAGGCGGTGCCGCCCGCCGCCTCGGCCGGGAAGAACTTCATGTCGCTCACCCCGCGCTCCAGCAGGGCCACCACCTCGGAGGTGGTCGAGACGCCGGGCAGGAACGGCACCCCGGCCCCCCGCATCGCCTCCAGCAGCGCGTCCGTCCACCCCGGGCTGACCAGGAACCGGCCGCCCGCCTCGACGGTGTCCCGTACGTGCTGCGGCGAGATGACCGTACCGGCCCCGACGACCGCGCCCGGCACCTCGGCGGCGACGGCCCGGATGGCGTCGAGCGCGGCGGGCGTCCGCAGGGTCACCTCGATCGCCGGAAGCCCCCCGGCCACCAGCGCCCGCGCCAGCGGCACCGCGTCGGCCACGTCGTGCAGGACGACGACGGGGATGACGGGGGCGAGATCCAGTACGGAGGTGTCGGAGGGCGCGGCGGGCGGCAGGGAGGAGGTCATGGCCCCATCCTGCCGCCCGACGGCATCTACTGCAACGCACGTTGCAGTAGATGCAACGCTCTCCTCTGGTGGGTGCAACGCCTTCCCTCGGTGGGTGCAACGCCCTCCTCCGGTGGGTGCAGCGCCTCCCTCAGTGGATCTCCGTCACCACCACATCGAGCGACCACGGCCGCCCGGCGCGTGCGGGGGCCTCGGCCTCCACCACGTACCCGAGGTCGCGCAGCGCCTCCACCAGCTCCGCCGGGTTCTTCGGCCGGGCCCCCGCCGACAGCAGGTCGCGGACCAGCCGCCCCTTGGTCGCCTTGTTGAAGTGGCTGACGACGGACCGCTTCTCCACCCCGTCCACGATCTGCGACTGGAGCACCCGCACGCTCGCCGTCCGCGCGGCGACCTCGCCCTTGGGCTTCCAGGCGGAGGCGTAGGCGGAGGACCGCAGATCCAGGACGAGCCCGCCCCCGGCGGCCTCGGGCAGGACCGCCTCCATGGGCGTGCGCCAGTACGCGCCGAGCGCGCCGAGGCCGGGGAGCTTCACGCCCATCGAGCAGCGGTACGGCGGAATCCGGTCCCCGATCCGGACCGCGCCCCAGAGCCCGGAGAAGACCAGCAGCGAGGATGCGGCGAGGCGCCGGGCGCCCGCGTCCAGGGAGGCCAGACCGAGGGCGTCGTACAGCACCCCGGTGTACAGCTCCCCGGCCGGCCGGGTCCCGGCGGTCCGCAGCTCCGCGTTCTTCCCCACCTCGCCCCGCAGCCCCACGCTCAGGCCGAGCACCTCACGGGCCTTCTCCTCGTCCGCCTGGCACAGCTCCACCAGTTCGTCCAGGACCGCCGCCCGCCCCTCGGCGAGCCCCGGCAGCGAGAGCGACTCCGGCTTCAGGGGAGCCCCGCGCCCCGAGGCGGCCTTTCCTTCGGAGGGCGGCAACAGCACGAGCACGGCGGTTCTCCTTCGTACGCACGACCGGTCGGCCCCCGGTGGCGTGCGGGCGCGCCGGGACCCCCGGCAAGGGTACGGGGCGTGACGGGGCCGCCGGTACGCCACCGGGGCCGACGGGCTTGGGGTGACGGCTCCCGGACGGTGGACCGGGTGCGGGCGCCCTGCCACGACGGCTTTCAGACGCCGTACGCGTCCAGGTGCCGTACGCGTCCAGGTGTCGTACGGGCCCGGGGCCGGCCGACTCGATGGTGCTGGCCGACTCCATGGTGCTGGTCGGCGCCCCGTCCACGGGGCCGCGCGGGTGCCCTGCCGCGACGGCTTCCGCGTGGCGTACGGCCCCGGGCCCCGGCGCCGTACAGGAGCACATGCGCCGGCCCCGGCCCCGGCGCCGTACGGGAGCACGTGCGCCGGCCCCGCGCCCGCCCGGATGCCGCTCGCCGTCCCCCGGCCTACGCTCGGTCCATGCCCCGCCGTCAGCTGCGTATGACCGGAGCGGCCGACTGTTCGCTCCGGGCCGCCCTGCGCGACCTGCGGACCGAGCTGGACCTGCCCGCCGCCTTCCCCGCCGAGGCGATGGCCGAGGCGGAGGCGGCCGTACGGGACCCCGGGCTCTCGGCCCACGAGGACGCCACAGGCCTCCCCCTCCTCACCATCGACCCGCCCGCCTCCACCGACCTGGACCAGGCGATGTACCTGGAGCGCCGGCCGGGCGGGCGCGGCTACCGGGTGCACTACGCCATCGCGGACGTCGCCGCCTTCGTCCGGCCGGGAGGGGCGCTCGACGCGGAGGCCCACCGCCGGGTCACGACCCTCTACTTCCCCGACGACCGCATCCCCCTCCACCCCACCGTCCTCTCCGAGGGTGCGGCCAGCCTGCTCCCCGGGGAGGTCCGCCCGGCCGCGCTCTGGCGCATCGACCTGGACAGCGACGGACAGGCCACCGCCACCGACGTACGCCGGGCCCTGGTCCGCAGCCGCGCCAAGCTCGACTACGCGGGCGTGCAGCGGCGGATCGACGCCCGCACCGCCGAGGAACCGCTCGCCCTGCTCCGGGAGATCGGGCGGCTGCGCGAGGAACAGGAGCTGGCCCGCGGCGGCATCTCGCTCGACGTCCCCGAGCAGGAGATCACCGGGCACGACGGCTCCTACGGCCTCGCCTACCGCGCCCCGCTCCCCGCCGAGGCCTGGAACGCCCAGATCTCGCTCCTCACCGGGATCGCCGCCGCCCACCTCATGGCCCAGACGGGCACCGGCATCCTGCGCACCCTGCCGATCGCCCCGGACGGGGCCGTCGCCCGGCTGCGCCGCTCCGCCCGCGCCCTGCGCGTCGACTGGCCGCACCACGTCCCGTATGCCCGGATCGTCCGCTCCCTCGACCCGCGCCGGAGCAACCACGCGGCGTTCCTCCAGGAGTGCACCACCCTGCTGCGCGGCGCCGGCTACACCGCCTTCGACCACGGCGAACTCCCCGACCCCGCCGTCCACGCGGCCGTGGCCGACCTCTACACCCACTGCACGGCCCCGCTGCGCCGCCTGGTCGACCGGTACGCCGCCGAACTCTGCCTCGCCGCGACCGCGGGGAAGGAGCCCCCGGAGTGGGTACGGGAGGCGCTGCCCGCCCTCCCGAAGGAGATGGCCGAGGGGACGCGCCGCGCCGGCACCGTGGAGCGGGCCTGCGTCGACCTGGTGGAGGCGGCGCTGCTGGAGGGGCGGGTCGGCGAGCTCTTCGACGCGTACGTGATCGATGTCGGGGACCGGAACCCGGCCACCGGCACGGTCCACCTCCGGGACCCGGCGGTCGTCGGCCGGATCGAGGGCGGTACGGCCCCGCTCCCGCTGGGGGAACGGCTGCGGGTCCGGCTCACCCGGGCGGGCCCGGAGGCGAGGACGGTGCTGTTCGCTCCGGCGTGACGGACGTGACGGACGTGACGGACGTGACGGACGTGACGGACGTGACGGACGTGACGGACGTGACGGGCGCACCGGGCATGTCGGGTGCACCGTGCGTGACGGGCGTGAGCGGTATGACGGGCATGTCAGGTGCACCCGGTACGACGGGTGCGTCCGGTGGGACGGGTGCGTCCGGTGTGAGCGGCCTCCGCGAGAGCGCGGCGACCGCCGCCCGGGGATCGTCCGCGTGGAACCGGAGCGTGCGGGCGCTCCCGCTCCGCCCCAGCGGCCGGACGAACTCCACCGGCTCCGCCAGCTCCACCGTCACCGTCGTCCGGCTCCCCACCGCCAGGTCGAGACCCCCCTTCCCGTCGACCCGTACGAGCCCACCGCCGTCGTAGCGCCGCTCCACCCGGGCGGCGGTGATGAGGGAGGCGGGCACCCGCAGGTCGAACAGGGCGCCGTAGCGCAGCCGCAGCGAACCGTCTGCCTCCACCACATGTGGCCGGGTCACGCAGGCCGCGTGCAGGGCGACGACGAACACCGTCCCGTACACGCCCACCACCAGCAGGATCAGGTGGACCAGCGGCCAGGGGACCACCAGGGCCAGCACCACGGTCTCCAGGACGGAGGCGGAGAAGAGCACCCACATCGTCCCGGTCTGCGGCTCGGTGTACGAGAAGGGCAGCGCCCCTGCGGGGATGCGGTGCCGATGGCGTACGGACCACACCCCCAGACTGTGCAGCGCCCGCAGCTCGTGCACCATCAGCCGTCGCACGGCCACCGGCACCACGGCGCGCACCGCCGACGACGCGGCCGCCCGCCGCCCCTCGCCGGCCCGCCGCCGGGCCGTGTACAGCGGCCACATCACGGCGGCCTCCAGCACGAGCACGCCCACGACGAGCGCCTCGACCGCCAGCAGGACCGCGCCGGTGACCCGTACCCCGCCCACCAGGCAGACCAGCAGCGCCACTTCGGCGGGCAGCACCACCCACAGGGCGGCCCGGGCCGCCCGCCGGGCCGCCGCTCTCACACCGACCTCCCCGGCGTCGCGCGGACCCGGGCGGCCAGCGCCTCCATCACCCGGCGCACCACCTCGCGCTGCGCGGGCGGATAGTCGTCGAGCAGCGCCCGCCCCCACCCCGCCGCCGACGGCTCGCCCTCCGGGATCATCGCCAGGACCTCGTCCGGTACGGCGGCGGCGAGGTCGGCCGCCAGGGCGGGGACCCGGGGGTCGTCCGCCGGGGCCCCGGCCAGCTCGTCGAGCCGCTCGTACAGCACCGCCACCCCGGGGTCGTCGGCCAGCGGCCGCAGCGCCGCGTACAGCTCCGACCCGGCACCGCCCCCGCCGCCCGCCGCGTCCAGCAACAGCAGATGCTCCCGGTCCTTCGCCGCGGCCGGCGACCCGGCGGCGGGCGCCCGCTCCAGCAGCGTGGCCAGGGCGGGGGAGAGCGGCCCGTCCGAGGCGGGCGGCGTCTCCAGCAGCGCGGCGAGCACCCGCCGCCGCTCCCCGATCTCCCGCTCCTGCCGGGCCAGGTCCGCGTCCAGCTCCCCGAGCACCTCGGCCGGCTCCCGCCCCGCGTCGTCCGCCAGCACGTCCCGCACCTCGTCCAGCGAGAGCCCGATCTCGGTCAGCCGCCGGATCCGCGCCAGCAGCACGGCATCGCGGACGGTGTAGGCCCGGTAGCCGTTCGCCCGCCGGGAGGGTTCGGGCAGCAGCCCGATGTGGTGGTAGTGCCGGACGGCCCGGGAGGTGACTCCGACGAGCGCGGCGATCTCTCCGATACGCATGAGGCCAGCAAAAACCATGACGCCGCGGCAAGGTCAAGCACCGGCTTCGGCCGACGGACCCCGGAGCCTTCCGTCCACGCGGCACGGAGCTGTGCCACGATCGGGGGAAGAACTCCCATCTCACGGACGGCTGGTCCCCCGATGTCCCAGTCTGGCGAGCGACCGAGGAAGGGGCGTGACATGACTGCCATGGCGCACGAGCCGCTCACGCAGGCGGAAGTCCTTCTGGAGGGCTTCCTGGCCCTGGACACGCCGGAAGGCTTCCGGGCGGAACTGATCGAGGGGGAGATTGTCGTGACGCCGCCGCCGGACGGGGACCACGAGGACTACATCGGGCTGATCGTGGACCAAGTGGCGAGGCGTGCCCGTACGCGCATGCAGTTCTCCGGGAACAAGGGTCTCAAGCTCCGCAGCGGCGGAGGCTGCCCGAAGAACCACGCGATCCCCGACGGCACGTTCGCTCCTCTCGAACTGAGGCTCTTCCGCGGCGCCGACCCCTGGATGCCCTGTGAAGGCGTCGCCCTCGTCGTCGAGGTGACCTCCACCAGGCCCCAGGGCGACCGCGAGGCCAAGCGCCGCTGCTACGCGCGCGGAGGCATCCCGCTCTACCTCCTCATCGACCGGGACGCCGCCTCGGTGACGCTGTTCAGCGACCCGGAGGGCGACGACTACCGCCAGCACCTCACCATCCCGTACGGAAAACCGCTCCCGCTCCCCGAGCCCTTCGGCTTCGACCTGGAGACGGCGGACTTCGGCTGAGGGGCACCGGCCGACCTGTCGGTCCGCCCGGTAGGATGGCGATCACGGCAGACGAGCCGTGCGGACGGCCGCGTGAGGATCCCCGGATCCTCCCGAGGAACGTCCGGGCTCCACAGAGCAGGGTGGTGGCTAACGGCCACCCGGGGTGACCCGCGGGACAGTGCCACAGAGAACAGACCGCCCGGGACCTCGGTCCCGGGTAAGGGTGAAACGGTGGTGTAAGAGACCACCAGCGCCTGAGGTGACTCAGGCGGCTAGGTAAACCCCACCCGGAGCAAGGTCAAGAGGGGCCGTTCCAGCGATGGACGGCCCTGCGTGAACGTCCGAGGGCTGCTCGCCCGAGTTCACGGGTAGACCGCACGAGACCGGCAGCAATGCCGGTCCTAGATGGATGGCCGTCTCCCCGGCCGCCGCGAGGCGACCGGGCGACAGAACCCGGCGTACAGCGCGACTCGTCTGCCGGGAGAGCCCCTGACCGGTTCGACGCCGGTCAGGGGCTCTCCCGCTGTTTCCCCGCCCGGTTCCTCCGCCGGAGCCGGTTGCCCGACTCAGTACTTCGTGTACTTGATCCAGTCGTAGCTCGCGGTCAGCGGCGTGCCCGGGTAGGTGAACCGGCCGAGCCAGTCGTCGACCCCGATCCCGGGCCACAGGTTGGTCATGATGCGCATCGGACGGGTGGGGAGCGGGCCGCGCGAGCCGTTCTCCTGGTGGACCAGCCTGCCGTCCACGAACCAGTTGATGGTGCCCTGGTTCCACCACTCGATGGCGTAGTCGTGGTACCCGGCGGAGGCGTCGAACCCGAGGTCGATGACGGTCTCGTGGCCGCCGACCCCGTTGGTGAAGTAGTTGGTCTGCATCTGGCGGGTGTTCTTGCCGAGGATCTCGACGTCGATCTCGTCCCAGGGCTGGCCGTCGCTCGGTCCGGTGTAGGTGAAGAACCCGGTCACGACGCCCTCGCGCTTGACCGCCTTCAGCCGGGCCTCGAAGCGGCCGTACGAGTAGAGGTCGTTGGTGCGGTACTCGCCGGAGGCGTAGGGCTTGCCCGAGCAGCCGGCGGGGCAGGTCGCGACGTCGAGGTTCTGGCCCATGACGCCGCCGTTGAACCAGGTGTGGTCGGCACGCCAGCCGACGTTGAACATGCTTCCGTTGGACCAGCCGTCGGCCTTGCTCCAGCGGGCGGTGTCGTGGAAGTCGAAGTGGTCGGTGAAGCTGCCGCCGACGGCGTGCGCGGGAGCGGTCATCGGCTGGAGGACCAGTGCGAGCGCGGCGAGCGGAGCGAGCAGCCAGCGACGGGTGAGGAACCGACGTGATGCCGTGGGGGAGTGCATTGCGGCCTCCTTGCGCGGGGGGAATCCGTGCGGGACGGGAGCGGCGTCCGCCGACGGCGTGACCGTGTGGGGAGGGCGCCTCGGACGCTTCGCGGAAACTGGGAGCGCTTCCAGAAAGTAGCAGCGCATCACTACCACGACAAGGGGCGGGGAGGGCATCAGGAAAGCTGGAAGCGCTACCGGTTTGGGTGCCTACCCGCCTACCGGGGCCGGCCGGTGGGCAGGAGCGCGTCCCCCTCCACACCGGTCGGCCCGCGGACTTCGGCCCCCGGGCATCGGCTCCCTCGGGCAGCAGCCCTTGAGATACCGGCCTTTCAGATGCCGGCCCTCCGGCCCTTCAGGTACCGGCTGCTCAGGTACTGGAACGCTTCACCAGGTGCGTGGGCAGGATCAGCGGCCCGGAGGCGCGGCCCGCGATGAGGCCGACGAGCATCCGGGCCATCTCGCGGCCCAGGCCCCGGATGGGCTGGTGGACGGTGGTGAGGGCGGGTTCGGTGATCCGCGCGATGTCGAGGTCGTCGAACCCCACCACAGCCACGTCCTCGGGCACCGCCCGACCGGCTCCGCGCAGGGCGCGCAGCGCGCCCGCCGCCATGTTGTCATTGGCGGCGAACACCCCGTCCAGATCCGGATGCGCCCGGAGCAGCCGGGTCATGGCGGCGGCTCCGGCGGCTTCGGAGAAGTCGCCTACCTCGGGCGGCAGGGGCGTCAGGCCGGCAAGCGTCATGGCTTCCCGGTAGCCGCGGTTGCGGGAGTCGCTCACCTCGGTGTCCAGCGGCCCGCAGATCGTGACCACGCGGGTCCGCCCGAGGCCGAGCAGGTGATCGGTCGCGTCCCGTGCGCCGCCGACGTTGTCGATGTCCACGTAATGGCGCGGTTCGAAGCCCACCGGGCGTCCGCCGAAGACGACCGGCAGCGGACTCTCCCCGGCGATCCGGGCCAGGGGGTCGTCCTCGTGCAACGCCGTCACCATCACCCCGTCGACGGCCCGGGAGCGCACCAGCCGTTCCACTCGCTCCCGGCCGCGCGGGGTGGCGGCCACACACAGCATCATGTGCAGGTCCGCCTCCTCCAGAGCGGCCGCCACCCCTGCGATGACCTGCCCGAAGAACGGATCGGTCAGCACCTCCGGGTCGTCCCGCGAGATGACGAGCGCGGCCGCTCCCGCCTGACGTGTGGCGAGCGCGCGTGCCTTCGGATTCGGTACGTAGCCGAGCTTCCGGACCGCCTTCTCGACGGACTCGCGCTTGGCCCGGCTGACATGGGGGGCGTTGTTGATCACCCGGGAGGCCACCGACCGCGACACACCGGCCAGCGCGGCCACTTCGTCCAGCGTGGCGTGATGGCGGGGCGGTTCCTCGGCCATGGACGCGGGCCCTCCTTCGCGGCGGATGTGGAAGCCCTTCCATTGTGACCGGTGGAAGTGGCGTGCCGACGGGATCGGGAGACCGGGACCGGGGAGACCTGGGCCGGGGTGACCTGGGCCGGGGTGACCTGGACCCGGCCCTCCCGGGACGCTGTCCGGGAAGGGCTGCCTGGGAGGGCTGCCCGGGAAGGCTCCCGGCCGGACGGTCGCTCCGTCGGACAGGATGGCGCCGGGGTCTGATGGCCGAGGGCCGAGGGCCTCGGCTGCCGCAGGGTCAGATGACCGGCGGGCGGCCCAGTCTCGTCATCCGCCACACCGTCGACCAGCGCATCGGCCGCCGGTCACCGCACGGGGTGCGGACGCCCTCCGCGAACCCGCCCGCCCAGGCGCGCAGCCCCTTGGGGTCGCGGGTGCGGGCCAGGGTGAGCAGGGTCCAGGTGGAGAGGTAGGCCGGGACCAGGGGGAGGGGCAGGTTGCGGCGGGCGAGCCAGACGCGGTTGCGGGCTGTCATCCGGTAGTACACCGCGTGCCGGGCGGGGGACGTCTTCGGGTGCTGGAGCAGCAGCTCCGGCTCGTACAGCACCTTCCACCCCGCGTCCAGCGCCCGCCAGGCGAGGTCCGTCTCCTCGTGGGTGAAGAAGAACTCCGCGGGCCACAGCCCCGTCTCGGCCAGCATCTTCATCGAGAACGCGTGGCCCCCGCCGAGGAACGCCGTCACCTGGCCGCCCCGCATCGGGTCGCCCGCCCGCAGCCGGGGCACGTGCCGGCGCTGGGTCTCGCCGTGCTCGTCGGCGATCCGGAAGCCGACGATGCCGAGCCGGTCGTCGGCGGCGAAGTGGTCCCGGACCCGGCGGAAGACGTCCTTGTCGACCAGGAGCCCGTCGTCGTCCAGCTCGATCACCACGTCCACGTCACCGATCTCGGCGAGCCGGCGCAGCCCCTCGTTGCGGCCGCCCGGGCAGCCCAGGTTCTCCGGCAGCTCGATGGTGGTCACCCCGCCGTCGAGATCCTCCAGGCCGGGGGTGGCGGCGTAGTCCGGAAGCGCCGTCCCGTTGCCGATGATCACGAGTCGGGTGGGCCGGACGTCCTGCATCGCGACCGACGCCAGCAGCGCCTCGACCGCCTGCGGGCGGTCCCCCATGGTCACGATGGAAACGCCGATGCGTGGTGCGGACAAGTTCGGTACTCCTGGGCTCGGCTGCCGTACGGCTGCTGGTCGGCAGCGGTGCCCGCGATCGTAACGCCTCGGTGTTCAGTCCGCGGTTACCGCCCGGCCATCCACAGGCCCGTCGGTGTTCAGCAGCCCGTAGACCGCCATGTCGCGCCGCTCGTCCCCCACCCGCTGCCAGCCGCGCAGCAGCCCCTCGCGCCGGTAGCCGACGTCCACGGCGATCCGGGCGGAGGCGGTGTTCCAGGGTTCGACGAAGAGCTGGAGGCGGGGGATGCCGAGGTCGCGCAGGGCCCAGCTCGTCACCGTACGCAGGGCGGCGCGGGTCACCCCCTGGCCGCGCCCGGAGGGGACCATCCAGTACCCGATCGAGGCCCGCCCCTCCGGCAGCTCCCGCAGCCAGAGCCCGATGGCCCCCACCGGCCGCCGGTCCCGTGAGCGGACGATCGCGAACGGGTACCCGGCGCCCGTGGCCGCCCGCTCCCACTGCCTGCGGACGAACGCCTCGGCGGCCGCGTCCGAGTAGCGGGCCGGGACCGTCGTGATGAGGGGGATGTACGGGTCGTGGGAGGCCTCGCGTACCAGCGGCAGATCGCTCATCTCCCAGGGGCGCAGGACGAAGTCCGGACCGGC
The DNA here is from genome assembly GCF_050871195.1 of Streptomyces araujoniae. Lineage (NCBI taxonomy): Bacteria > Bacillati > Actinomycetota > Actinomycetes > Kitasatosporales > Streptomycetaceae > Streptomyces > Streptomyces araujoniae. The sequence continues at coordinate 1,916,139 of NZ_CP194070.1, read as the reverse complement.
GGACATGCTGGGGACGGTCACCGGCTCCCGACCGGCCGGGGCGCCGGCCTCCGCCTCCGCGTCCAGGTCCGCCTCCGCCTCCGGGGCCGGGTGCGCATGCGGGTCCGCGCCCGGGTCCGTCTCAGTGGCGGGACCCGGATCCGTCGCGGCATCGGCGAGGGCATCGGGCTCCCGCGGGGCATCGGGCTCGGGGGCGGCCATGCCCGTATCCTCCCGCGATCGACGCGGTTCCGCCCATCGGCCCGCCGGACACCGACCGGCCTCACCGCCACCGAAAGGGCGGCGATAAAATGACGGAATGATATTCAGCAAGGCCGGTTTCGGGGGAGCGGTCGCGGACTTCGAGGGCGCTGTGGTGGCCCAGGACGCGAAACGGTCCGGCAAGGCGTTCATCCGGCTGCAGGAGACCTTCGGGCGGGCCGGGGAGACCGAGCTGTTCGCCGGTGGCCCGCGCCTGGCCGCCGTACTGGAACGGGTTCCGCCCGGCCCCCGCGCCGTCGTCGCCGTACTCGTCGGGGCCTGTGTCGAGCGCGGCGCCGACGCCGAGCGCTGCGCCCCGGGCGTACTGGCCGGGCTGCGGACGGCACTTGAGGGGGCCGTGGCGTTCGGCGAGGCGTGGGCGGCGACCGGGGGCGGCCCGTTCCCCGTCCCGGACGACGGGGAGCCGGGCGAGGAGATCGTCGAGCGGACCGGGTTCGCTGCGGCGGTGGGCTGGTGGACGCTGAGCCAGTGGGAGACGGCGGCGGTCGCCCTCCTGAACCACCGGGCGGTACGGGCGGGGCTGGGCGGGGCGGCGGTGGCCGAGGGGCCGGACGACGCGACCGTACGCGGGCAGGCCGGTGGCCGCCGGGGCGAGCTGCTGCGGCTGCTCGCCGCCGTGGCGCAGGCGTCCGGCCAGGAACTGCGGTCCCTCTCCTACGCGCTCCAGGTGCTGGACGACGAGCCGCTCGTCGTCCTCCACCGGCCCAGCGCCACCGGCTATCTGCTCCGGCTCTCCGGCATCGGCGACAACTTCCAGCTGCACACCCTGCTCGCCGACGCGCTCATAGGCGGCGGCCATGTGGCGGGGCGCGCCCCCGCTCCGCAGGAGGTCGCCGTCTGCCGGGAGACCCCCGGGCAGGTGGAGACCCAGGGCTCCTTCGAGTTGGTCGCCCCCGGCGGCGACCGGCTCTGGAACGAGGGGAGCCCCGCCGGCATCCCCGTCGTCGACGGCGTACGCCTGCTGGTGCTGGACGAGCCGTCCTACGCGCGCACCTGGCCCGCGGGCCGCTTCTTCCCGGGCATGCGCGGCGACCTCATCCTGGAACGCGCCCTCGAACCGGAGGAGACCGAGCGCTGGTTCGCCCGCGTCTCCCCGGCGGGGGAACTGACCGTCTGACCGGGGCGCTTCGGTCTGACCGGGGCGCGTCCGTTTCCGGAGGGCCGGCGGAGTGGGGCCCGTAGGTCAGGCGAGCCGGACAGCGCCCGCCGATCAGCCGCCGATCCGGGCCCCCGTCCCGGCGACCCTGACCCGGGCGTCCCCCGCGCGCAGCTCGACCGTGAGGGTGCCGGGGCGGCCCATGTCCGCGCCCTGGTGGAGCGTGAGCACGGCCGTCTCCGGGGTGAGCCCCAGCTCGCGTGCGTACGCGCCGAAGGCGGCGGCCGCCGCTCCGGTCGCCGGGTCCTCGACCACCCCGCCCACCGGGAAGGGGTCCCGGACGTGGAAGACCTCCGCTGTCTCGCGCCACACCAGTTGGAGGGTGGTCAGGTCGAGCCGGTGCATCAGCGTTTCGAGCCGGGCGAAGTCGTAGGCCAGGTCGGCCAGACGCTCCCGGGTCGCCGCCGCCAGCACCAGATGGCGGGCGCCCGCGTAGGCGATCCGGGGCGGCAGGGCCGGGTCGAGGTCGGTGGCCGGCCAGTCCAGGGCGGCCAGCGCCTCCGCCAGATCCGCCGCGCCGATCTCCGTGACGTGCGGGGTCACGCTGGTCAGGGTGGCGCGCAGCTCCCCGTCCTCCCGGACCACGGTGACCGGCACCGGGCCCGCGGCGGTGGTGAACTCCAGCTCGCCCGGACCGTCCCGTTCGGCCAGCGCGACGGCCGTGGCGACCGTGGCGTGGCCGCAGAAGGGGACCTCGGCCCTGGGGCTGAAGTAGCGGACGGTGTACGCGCCGTCGCCGGTCCGCCCGGTGAGGAACGCCGTCTCGCTGTACCCCAGCTCCGCCGCGACGGCGAGCATCCGTTCCTCGTCCAGTCCGGCCGCGTCCAGGACGACACCCGCGGGGTTTCCGCCCTCGGGGTCGGCGGAGAAGGCGGTGTAGCGCAGGACCTCGGGCGCGGGATCGTGTGTCATGGAGCAGTCCAACCCCGGTACGGGTCCCGCCATTCCCGGAGCCTGTCCCGTCCGTCCGCCCGTGCGCCCGCCGGTCCGGCACGGTCTGCCCCGCCGAACAGCTCCCGTCCGGCCTGTCCCGTGCGGTCCGGCCTCTCCCGTCCGGCCTCTCCCGTCCGGTTCGGCCCGTCACCCCGGCCCGTCACCCCGGGCCCCCCGGGCCGTCCCCCCCGGGTCCTCCCCGTACGGCTGCCGCAGTCCCCCCGAACCGCGGCAGCCCCGCCATCAGCGCACGGGCGTCAGTGGCAGTTCTTGAGGCCCTTGTTCTTCGGGGTCGACTTCCCCCAGGAGCAGGAGGCCTGGAGCTTGCCGTTCGGCTTGATCAGCCGGGCCTTGTCGCCGGTGTTGTTCCAGACGTACGAGCCCCGGTTCCAGTGCACGGTGCCCGAGACGTTCTTGCCCTTGCCGGTGCGGAGCTTGACGGTCTTGCCCGCGCCGATGGTGTAGCTGCCGAAGGTGTAGGTGAAGCCGGTGTTGTCCTTCACCTGGTAGCCCTTGAGCTGGACCTTCTGCTTGCTGTTGTTGTGGATGTTCACCCACTCGGCGTTCAGCGACTTGTTCGTCCGGTCGTCCTTGCCGGGACCGTCGTACTGGATGGCGCCGAAGTGCAGCCCGCCCTTGTGGGCGGCCGCCGTGGCCGGTGCCGCCGTGGCGAGGAGCGAGCCGGCCAGTGCGGTGGCGGCGGCCAGGGCGATCGGCGCAGCGGTGCGTATGCGCATGCGGTGTTCCTTCTGTGTCGTTCTGGTGAAGGTGAAGCAGGATGTGATCATACGGTCAGTACGCGCTTGCCGGTCCGGGAGTGCGGAAATCCGCAAAGTCGGTCTCTCTGCGGCAAGTTCGGGCAGAAATGATCACATCTGAAACCTGGTGCGGCCACGCCCCTCAGCCCCGCCCCACGTACGGCATGTTCGTCGCCATCACCGTCAGGAACGGGATGTTCGCCTCCAGCGGCAGCCCCGCCATGTGCACCACGGTCCGCGCCACATCGGCTGCCGCCATCACCGGCTCCACCGCCGGCTTCCCGTCGGCCTGGAGAATGCCCGTCTGCATCCGCTCGGTCATCTCGGTCGCCGCGTTGCCGATGTCGATCTGACCGCAGGCGATCCGGTACGGCCGCCCGTCCAGCGCCAGCGACTTCGTCAGCCCGGTTATCGCGTGCTTGGTCGCCGTGTACGCCACCGAGTGCGGGCGCGGCGCGTGGGCGGAGATCGAACCGTTGTTGATGATCCGGCCGCCCTGCGGGTCCTGCTCCTTCATCAGCCGGTACGCCGCCTGCGCGCAGAGGAACGCCCCCGTCAGGTTCACGTCCACCACCGCCCGCCAGTCCGCCGTGGCGAGGTCCTCCAGCGGTACGCCTCCGGGCCCGAACGTGCCCGCGTTGTTGAACAGCAGGTCCAGCCGCCCGAACCGCTCCCGTACGGCGGTGAAGAGCGCGTCCACCTCGTCCTCGTCGGTCACGTCCGTGGTGACGCAGAGCGCGTCCGGGGAGCCGGCCGCGGCCGCGGTCTCCGCCAGCGGCTCCGCCCGCCGCCCGGCGAGCGCGAGCGACCACCCCGCACCCGCGAGGGCGAGCGCGACGGCCCGCCCGATCCCCGAACCGGCACCCGTGACTACAGCGACGCGTCGATCAGTGTTCATGGCCCGGGAGCGTACGGGAGGCGTCCGGCGGCGGGCGGGAGGTGCCAGGGGGTGGACGCGGTGCCGCCGGGCGGCGCTTCGAGAAGGAGGGCGGGAGGTCCCGAGGCTTCGGGGAGGGCCGCGCATCGGGCACGAGGCGTCGGCGGAGGGCCGCGCATCGGGCACGCGGTGCTCATCGACCCGCCATGCGGATGTTGTGCACGCGACAACGGCGCGTCGGGCACCGGCGGTGCGCTGGATTCCGACAGCATCCGGCTCCATCCGACCAGCGAGGGGCATATGACAGCCGCACAGACAAGCATGGCCCCGGTCCGCGACGACCGGCCCGCCGAACTTCCCACCGCCACCCGTCCGTTAGCCCGGAACGGAGGCCTGGACCGCCGCCGGCTGCTCACCGGGGCGGGAGCCGTCGCCGCGCTCGCCTTCTCGATGAGCCTGCCCGCCGCCGGGACGGCGAGCGCCGCCGTGCTGGACGCCCGGCGCATCACCGAGGACCCCTTCACCCTCGGCGTGGCCTCCGGCGACCCGCTGCCCGACTCCGTCCTCATCTGGACCCGGCTCGCGCCCCGCCCGTACGAGCCCGGCGGCGGCCTCCCCGCCTCCCGGGTCGAGGTCCGCTGGGAGCTGGCCCACGACGAGGGGTTCCGGCGCATCGTGCGGCGCGGGTGGGTCACCGCCCACGCGGAGTACGGCCACAGCGTCCGCGCCGAGATCCAGGGCCTGGACTCCGGCCGGGTCTACCACTACCGCTTCCTCACCGGCAGCTGGACCAGCCCCACCGGCCGCACCCGCACCGCCCCCGCCGCCGGAGCCCGTACGGCCTCGCTCACCCTGGCCGCCGTCTCCTGCCAGGCGTACCACGACGGGTACTTCACCGCCCACCGCCACCTGGCCGCCGAGGACGTCGACGTGGTCTTCCACCTGGGGGACTACCTCTACGAGTACGCCGTCAACGCCACCGGCGGCGCCCGCAACTACACCGACCGCCGCCTCCCCGCCCACTTCAACCGCGAGACCGTCACGCTGGAGGACTACCGGCTGCGCTACGCCCTCTACAAGTCCGACCCGGACCTGCGCGCCGCCCACGCCGCCCACCCCTTCGTCGTCACCTGGGACGACCACGAGACCGAGAACAACTACGCGGGCGAGATCCCCGAGAACGACGTACCGCCCGAGGAGTTCCTGCTCCGCCGGGCCGCCGCGTACCGCGCGTACTGGGAGAACCAGCCCCTGCGCACCCCGCAGCGCCCCACCGGCCCCGACATGCGGCTCTACCGCCGGATCGGCTTCGGGCGGCTCGCGCAGTTCGACATCCTGGACACCCGGCAGTACCGCAGCGACCAGGCGTACGGGGACGGCTGGCGCACCCCCGGCCCGGAGTCCGAGGACCCGGCCCGCACCATGACCGGCGCCGCCCAGGAGCGCTGGCTGCTCGACGGCTGGCGCGCCTCCGACGCCACCTGGAACGTCGTGCCGCAGCAGGTCACGCTCGCTCAGCGACGGGACGTCCCCACCGCCGCCTACAAGCTCTCCATGGACGCCTGGGACGGCTACCCGGCCGCCCGGCAGCGGCTGCTGGACGGGGCCGAGTCCGCCGGGGTGGCCAATCTGATGGTGCTGACCGGCGACGTCCACGTCTCGTACGCCTTCGACCTGAAGAAGGACTTCGACGACCCGGCCTCCCGGACCGTCGGCACCGAGATCGTCACCACCTCGGTCTCCAGCGGCAAGGACGGTGCGGAACGCCCTGCCAACTGGGAGAACCAGACCCGCGCCAACCCGCACATGAAGCACTACAACGGGCGGCGCGGCTACGCCCTGGTCACGCTGACGGAGACGGCGGCCCGCGCCGACTTCCGCACGGTGTCGGCGGTCACCACCCCCGGAGCCCCGGTCACCACGGCCGCCTCCCTCGTCACGGAGGCGGGGAACCCGGGGCTCCACCCCGCGTAGAACAGGTCCGCGGTCCGCCGGTCAGGGCCCGTGTGGTGTCGGCGGTCCGCCGGTCAGGGCCCAGGCGGTATCAGCGGTCCGCCGGGTAGCGGACGCCGATGCGGTCCCGTACCGCGTCGAGCGTCCGCATCACCGCGAGCGTGCCCTCCAGCGGGACGAGCGGGGACTCCGTCTCACCCGCCCGCACCGCGCGCGCCACCTCGGCCGCCTCGTACTGCATCCCGGACAGCCCCCGGGGCCCCGGCCCCGAGGTGACCGTCTCCGGCTCCTTCCCCGCGCGGTGCAGCACGAAGTGGTCCGGGTGGAAGAAGTCGCGCGGGAGGTCGATCCGGCCCTCCGTGCCGATGACGGTGGCGGCCGTCGGGTGGTGGCCGACGATCGAGCAGGAGAGCAGCGCGGTGGCGCCCGACTCCCAGCCCAGCAGCATCCCCGTGTTCAGGTCGACCCCCTCGGGCGAGAGCAGCGCGTCGGCCTGGATCCGGTACGGCTCGCCCAGCAGCAGGTGGGCGAAGGCGACCGGGTAGACCCCGAGGTCCAGCAGCGCGCCGCCGCCGAGGTCCGGGTCGCGCAGCCGGTGACCGGGGGCGAAGTCGCCCGCGAAGCCGAAGTCGGCCTGCACGGTGCGGATCTCCCCGATCGCCCCGTCCCGTACCAGCTCGGTCAGTCGGCGGACCACCGGGTTCAGGTACGTCCACATGGCCTCCATCAGGAAGAGGCCCTGGTCCCGGGCGAGTACGACCAGCTCCTTCGCCTCCCGGCTGTTGAGCGTGAACGCCTTCTCGCACAGCACGTGCTTGCCGGCCTTCAGCGCGAGCGAGGCGGCCGCGTGGTGCGCCGAGTGCGGGGTGGCCACGTACACCACGTCCACCGTGTCGTCCGCGACCAGCTCCGTCCAGCTCCCGTAGGCCCGCGCGATGCCGTGGCGCTCGGCGAAGGCCCGCGCCGAACTCTCCGTACGCGAGGCGACGGCCACCACCTCGGCGTCCGGCAGCGCCTGCACGTCCGCCGTGAAGGTCGCGGCGATGCCGCCCGTCGCCAGAACCCCCCAGCGCACCGTCGTCCTGCCCGCACCGCCGGTCCCGCCCGCCCCGACCGTGCCGCCCGTTCTGTTCGTCCCGCCCATGCCCGCCCCACCCCGCCGTAACGAAAAAGGTTTCGACCACTCCGTCCGAGCTGAGAGCATAGATGCGGATTCAACGATTCGGAGAAGAGAATGCCGGAGAGCGGCGGCAGCCGGGCCCAGCGAGAGCACATACCCAACCCCGGCCCCGGGGCCGGGCCCCCGCCCACCCTCCCGGCGCAGGCGATCAGGGCGGCCGGGGCGGACACCGTGTCCGGGGCGGCCGGAGCCGTGGGAGCGGCCGAGGCGGCCGCCGGGCCGACGGCCCAGGCCCTGCGGACCGCCCGGCGCACCGGGTTCCTGGTCACCATGGTGCTCGGCGGGCTCACCGCACTCCCGCCGCTCTCCATGGACATGTACCTCCCGGCGCTCCCCGCCGTCACCGACTCCCTCTCCGCCCCCGCCGCCACCATCCAGCTCACGCTGACCGCCTGCCTGGCCGGGATGGCGCTCGGCCAGCTCGTCGTCGGACCGATGAGCGACCGGTGGGGCCGCCGCAAGCCGCTGCTGCTGGGCATGGTCGTCTACGTCGCCGCCACCGCGATCTGCGCGCTCGCCCCCACCGCCGAACTCCTCATCGGCTTCCGCCTCCTCCAGGGGCTCGCGGGCGCGGCCGGGATCGTGATCGCCCGGGCGGTGGTGCGGGACCTCTACGACGGCGTGGAGATGGCCCGGTTCTTCTCCACCCTGATGCTGATCTCCGGCGTCGCCCCGATCATCGCCCCGCTGATCGGCGGGCAGGTGATGCGCTTCACCGACTGGCGCGGCATCTTCGTCGTGCTGACCGGGATCGGCGTCCTCCTCACCCTCGTCGTCTGGAAGTGGCTGCACGAGACCCTGCCGCCCGGCAGCCGCCACACCGGCGGGGTCGGCGACGCCCTGCGCACCATGCGCGGGCTGCTCGCGGACCGGGTCTTCACCGGCTACATGATCACCGGCGGGCTCGCCTTCGCCGTCCTCTTCGCGTACATCGCCGCCTCGCCCTTCGTCGTGCAGGAGATCTACGGGGCCTCCCCGCAGACCTTCAGCCTGCTCTTCGGCCTCAACTCGATCGGCCTGATCGCCGTCGGACAGATCAACGGCAAGCTGCTGGTGGGCCGGTTCCGCCTGGACAAGGTGCTCGGCTTCGGCCTCGCCGTCATCGTCCTCGCGGCCCTCGCGCTGCTGCTCATGACCCTGGGCGTCTTCGGGGAGGTGGGCCTCGTCCCGATCGCCGCCGGGCTCTTCGTGCTGATGTCGGCCATGGGTGTGGCGATGCCCAACACCAACGCCCAGGCCCTGATGCGCACCAAGCACGCGGCGGGCTCCGCCTCCGCGCTGCTCGGCACCTCCTCGTTCCTGATCGGGGCGATCGCCTCGCCGCTGGTCGGTATCGCGGGCGAGGACACGGCCGTCCCGATGGCGGTCGTGCAACTGGTGTGCGCGGTGGCGGCGGTGGGCTGCTTCCTGGCCCTGTGCCGCCCGTGGCAGCGGGCGGGCCGCGAGGCGGCGGGGCTGTGACGCGCGCCGGGGGGTGATCCGGTACGCGTCCGTGGGGGCCGGGGCGTACGCGGCCCCGGGGCCTGGTCCGTACGGCCCTTGTCCGTGCGGTCGGGTCCGTACAGCCTGGTCCGTGCGGTCCGGTCCGTACGGTGCGGTGGGTCGGTGGGTCGGTGGGTCGGTGCGTCGGGGGCCGTCCACTCCGTGCGCGGACAGCCGATGCGTCCGGGCGGCAGATGAGTCCGGCCGATGCGGTCCTCCGGCCGATCCGTCCGGGCGGCAGATCCGTCCGTCCGCCCGGTCAGCCCGTCCGCCCGGTCAGTCCGTACGCGGATAGCCGATCAGATGCGTCCGGTCCTGCCGGTCCGTCCAGCGGAACACCCCCACCCCGGTCGCCTCCGCCCCCGGCAGCCGGGCGTTGCGCGAGAGCCGGGAGACCGTCCAGGCCGTGAGGTCCACCGCGACCGGCAGCCCGCCTCCGGAGAGCGCGTCCGCCGCGTCGCGCGCGTTCTCGGCCCCGTACGCGATGCCGTCGTCGGTCACCGTGGCCAGCGACAGACGGCCGACCCCGTCCGCCCCCTCGAAGCAGCGCCCCCGGCCCGCCTCCAGGTCGAAGGCCAGGTTCCCGGCGACGAGGTGGTCACCGGAGGGGGAGAGGACCGCCTGCGGGTGGCGCCCCGGCTCTATGGCGGGCCGGTGGCACTCCACCGAGGCCAGCACCCGGCCGGTCGCCGCGTCGTGGACCGCCCAGAGATCGTGGGTGGCGGCCCGCTCCGCCTTCTTCTCCAGGGCCCACCTGGCCAGCACCCGGCCCGGGGCCACCGAGGTGACCACACCGTCGGCCCGGTCCGTGCCGCCGGGCGCCACGTTCCGGCTGAACCAGCCGCCGCGCACCCAGAACTCCCGCGCCCCGCCCACGAGCAGGCCCGCGCCGGTCTGCCCGTACACCTCCGTGAGCTGCTTGCAGGCCGGACAGCCCTTCGGATACTGCAGCCTCCCCGCGCCCACCGCGGAGACCGCCCCCGTGACCGGGTCGACCAGCGTGCTGTTGGCCCGCCCGTCGCTGATCACGATCTCCGGGCCGCTGGTGCTGACGCCCGGAGCCCCGGACCACGGCACCTCGACCCGCCGCTGGGAGCCGTTCGTCACGTCGTACAGATCGAGCGCCACGAAGGTGGAGGCGGGGGTCATCCCGTCGCCGGCCTTCCCGTACGACCAGGTCACGAAGTACTGCCGGTCCTGCGCGGTGACGGTGGCGAGCCTCGGGTAGTGCGGCGGGTCCGGCGGCCGCGACGCCTGGCCGCTCCAGCCCGGTTCGCCGGTGGCGGTGTCGATGGTGCGCAGCCGGTAGCGGTGCCCCTCCGTACGCTCCAGATAGGCAAGCCGACCCGTCGTGTGGGAGACGGCGACCTCGGGGGAGGCACCGATGACCTCCCAGCCCCGGTCGGTGGTGTACTGCGGCGGAACGGTGAGCCGGGTGACCGGCCCGGCGCTCCGCGCGACCCGCCCCGCCGGGTGGGGAGCGGCGCCGGAGACCTCCGTACGACCGCCCGTGCCGTGCCCGTCGTCGCGTCCGCCGCCGGGGGAGCCACCGCAGGCCGCCAGCAGGAGGAGCAGGACGAGGAGGACCACCCCGCCGACCAGGGCCGGCCGCACGGCCTGCTGTCTCATGGCTTCCCCCGGTGGCCCTGTCCTGCCTGGTCCCGTGCCCTCTCCCGCGCGGGCCAGCGTAGCAATCGGCCCCGGACGGCGTGGAGTTCACGGAAATCCCGTTCGTACGGGTGACGGGGCACTGCTGGGGGGCTCCCGAGCCCGCTCCCGTACCCCACCCCGGACGGAATACATCCGCCCACCCCCTCCGCCTACAATTCGGCGGTGAACGTCACCCTCCCCACCGCCCAGTCCCTGCGCGCCGCCCTGGCCGGGCTGCTCGACGGGCTGCCGCCGAAGCAGGCCGCGCAGGCCGTCGACCGGCTGATCGCCAGCTACCGCGGGGAGACCCCGACGAACGCCCCGATCCTGCGGGACCGCTCCGACGTCGTCGCGTACGCGGCCTACCGGATGCCCGCCACCTTCGAGGCCGTACGGTCCGCCCTCGACGCCCTCGTCGAGGCCGCGCCCGACTGGGCGCCCGCCACCCACACCGACGTCGGCGGCGGCACGGGCGCGGCGAGCTGGGCCGTGGCCGGGGCGTGGGGCGGCGCGGCGACGACCGTCCTGGACTGGGCCGAGCCCGCACTGGAGCTGGGCCGCGAACTGGCCGAGGCGTCCGGGGTGCCGGGGCTGCGGGAGGCACGCTGGGAGCGGGCCCGGATCGGCGCGGCGCTGGAGCTGGCCCCGGCGGACCTGGTCACCGTCAGCTACGTACTCAAGGAGCTGACCGCCCGGGCCAGGACCGAGCTGGTCGACGCGGTGGCCGGGGCCGGACAGGCCGTGGTGATCGTGGAGCCGGGCACCCCGGACGGCTACGCGCGGATCATCGAGGCCCGGGACCGCCTGGTCGCCGCCGGGCTGACCATCGCCGCCCCCTGCCCGCACAGCGCCGCCTGCCCGATCGCCCCCGGCACCGACTGGTGCCACTTCTCGGCCCGGGTCAGCCGCTCCTCCCTGCACCGCCAGGTCAAGGGCGGCTCGCTCAGCCACGAGGACGAGAAGTTCAGCTACGTCGCCGCCACCCGCTTCCCCACCACCCCGGCGCCCGCCCGCGTCACCCGCCGCCCCCAGATCCGCAAGGGCCAGGTGCTGCTGGAGCTGTGCACCCGGGACGAGGGCCTGGACCGCTCGACGGTCACCAAGCGCCACGGCGAGCTGTACCGGGCGGCCAGGAACATCGCCTGGGGCGAGCCCTGGCCGCCGGAGGGCACCGCCTAGGAGGCCGGGTCGCGGAGCGGACTCGACGCGTCGGACCTCGTCGGGGCCGGTACGTCCACACAGGGGTGCCGTCACACACGGGTGCCGTTCCCCCAGGGAAACGGCACCCGCGCGCCCGCCGACTACCCCCGCAACTCCTGCGTACAGCACTTCACGCTGCCGCCGCCCTTGAGCAGTTCGCCCAGGTCCATCGGGACCGGCTCGAAGCCGCGGTCCCGGAGCGGGTCCAGCAGGCCCGTCGCCGCCTGGGGGAGCAGGACGTGGCGGCCGTCGCTCACCGAGTTGAGGCCGAACGCCGCCGCGTCCGCCTCCCGGGCGAGCAGGGCGTCCGGGAAGAGCCGGCGCAGGACGGCGCGGCTGCCGGGGGAGAAGGCGTCCGGGTAGTACATGATCTCGTCGGCCGCCGCGTCCAGCACGCAGAGCGCGGTGTCCAGGTGGTAGTAGCGCGGGTCCACCAGGTCGAGCCCGATGACCGGCAGCCCGAAGAACTCCTGCGCCTCGTCGTGCGAGAGCGGGCTGGAGCGGAAGCCGCGCCCGGCCAGGAGGTAGGAGGCGGTGACCGCGAAGTCGCCCTCGCCCTCGTTGACGTGGTCCGGCTCGCGGATGTCGGTGAAGCCGTGCTCGCGGAACCACTCGCGGTGGGCCTCCGCCTCCTCGAACCGCTCCCGGTAGGCGAACAGGGCGCCGAGCACCCGCCCGTCGATCACGGTGGCCCCGTTGGCCGAGAAGACCATGTCCGGCAGGTCCGGGCGGGGGGTGAGCAGTTCGACGGTGTGGCCGAGGGAGCGGTAGCGGTCGCGCAGGTCCTCCCACTGGGTCTGGGCCAGCGGCAGGTCGACGGGTTTGGACGGGTCCATCCACGGGTTGATGGAGTAGGTGACCCGGAAGTGCGTCGGGGCGCACATCAGGTAGCGACGAGGGGTGGCGTCACGGTTCAAGTCGGGCTCCTCGCGATCGGCGGCCGGAACCGCGGAACGGTGGGATACGCACGGTCTGCGCGTGAGCCCATGGTGCGCCGTGCGGGCCGGATCCGCAGTGGACCGATCGGGTGGTTCGGCGGATCATCCTGTGCGAGCCGGGCGGCCGGTCCTGCGGCGGCCGGTCGACGGCCCGTTTCCGGCGGATTTCAGCAAGACGATACGTATCGGCTCGTCCGCGCTATGTTGGCCGCATGGCACCCCGCAAGGCTCCCGACGCCGGCCGCCGGAGCGACCGCTCCCGCCGCGCCATCTACGACGCCGCCCTCGCCCTCGTCGGTGAGAACGGCTACCGGCGTACGACGATCGAGGGTATCGCCGCCCGCGCCGGGGTCGGCAAGCAGACGATCTACCGCTGGTGGCCCTCCAAGGCGGCCGTCCTGATGGAGGCCTTCCTCGACATGGCCGCCCGGGCCGCCGGGCAGGCGGCCCCGGAAGGAGACGGGGGCGCGGACTCCCGGAACGGCGGTGAGTACGGCATCCCCGACACCGGGGACCTCGCCGCCGACCTCAAGCTCGTCCTGCGCGCCACCGTCGACGAGTTGAACGATCCCCTGATGGAGGCCCCCACCCGGGCGCTCACCGCCGAGGGCATCGTCGACGCCGCGCTGGGCGCCGAATTCGTCGAGAAGCTGCTCGACCCCCAGCTCGCGCTGTACGTCACACGGCTGCGGGCCGCCCAGGAGGCCGGGCACCTCCGGGCCGACGCCGATCCGCGGACCGCCCTGGAACTGCTGATCGCGCCCCTCACCCACCGCTGGCTGCTGCGGACCCTCCCGCTCACCCATGCGTACGCCGACACGATCGTCGACTACGCCCTCGGGGGGCTGGCCCCACGGCCTTGATCCTTATCCGTTATGTGGTGACATCGGGCGTGATGGTGCTCACTCGGTGCGGTGGCAGACGGCCCCACTGGTGAACTCTGGCCACCCCGGCCGCCGGATGGTGCGACGATGGAGGGACGACGCTGAGGTGAAATGCTGAGGTGAGGGGATAGATGGGCGCCGATTCCGGCCGTTTCCGCGGCACAGAGAGCAGGATTTCCCAGTGGCTGCGGCGACGTCCCAAACCGACGGGGGCCGAGGCCGGGGAGACGGCCAGGGTGGAGCTGCTCCTGGCGGTCGCCGACGCGGGCATGCCCATCGCCCCCGCCGCCCACCCCCTCGGATACCGGTGTTCGTGCGAGCGCATCGGCTGTCCCACCCCCGCCCGGCACCCCGTCTCCTTCGCCTGGCAGACGCAGTCGACGACCGACCGGGCCCAGATCGAGCGCTGGGCCGACGGTCAGCCGCTCGCCAACTTCATCACCGCGACCGGCATGATCCACGACGTGCTGGACGTCCCCCTCACCGCGGGCCGCAGCGCCCTGGAGCGTCTTCTCGCGGCGGGCATCGACGTGGGCCCGGTCGCCCAGTCCGGCGAGGACCGGATGCTCTTCTTCACCGCCACCCGCGGCACCCCCGAGGACGAGGACGAGTGGTGGCCCTGCGAGCTGGACTGCCACCCCGAGACCCTGGACGCCCATCCGGGCCTGCGCTGGCACTGCCGCGGCAGCTATGTCCTGCTGCCGCCCGCCCGGCTCCCCGGTGAGCTGGACGTCCACTGGGTGCGCGGCCCCGAGTACGAGCTGCCCGACCCGCTGACCCTGCTGGAGACGCTCACCGACGCCTGCGCGCGGTACGCGGGGAGCGCGGAGCAGAGCGAACTGGACCACGACGCGGTCGCCTGGCCGCTGAGTCGATGAACCGCTGAATCGTTGAGCCGGACGAGCCGACGACTCGCTGAGCCCGACGAGCCCGACGAGCCCAACGACTTCCTGAGCCGCCGGGCCGCCGATCCGTCGGGCCCGCTGAGCCGCCGAGTCGACGGGGCGCCGTGCCGTGGACGGTCCTCGGCCGCCCGCCGCCCCGGCTCCGTACCTACTCGCCCTTCGCCGCCACCAGGCCCGGCAGCCGGTTCAGCACCCGTACCCGGCCGCCCGAGTCGCCGGACTCGGCGCGCGCGGGCACATGGACGAGCTGGCTGGAGATCCGCTCCTTGGTGAGGGTGTTGGTGACCTCGCCGGTCATCAGCGCCTTCACATCCGCGTTGGCCTCCGGCTTCAGCCCCTCTGCCGCTACCTGCCGCTCGAAGTGCTTGCTGCTGAAGAAGACCAGCGCCCCGCCGTCCTCGGTGCGCAGCCCGAGCGGCCCGAACGCGCCGTTGCCCAGCGGCTGGTCGACGTACTGGTACGAGAACCCCGCCCGCCGGGTCGTCCGGCGCGCCTCGCGCCACTGCGAGGTCGCCGTGCCCGGGGCGAACACGTCCGGTGTGCCCTTCTGCAGGTATTCGGTGTAGGCGGTGCTCAAGTCGGCCGGTTCCACGATCAGTTCGCCGCCCTGCGGCTCCACCGGTGTGGCGAGCCCGTCCCCGTCGAGGGTGAACTCCGGGACCTGGGAGGCCGGGACGACCCCGAGGTAGGACGCCTTCCAGAGCGCGTCGGGGCCGCTCCGTACGAAGACGACGAGCCAACGGGTGTCCAGCTTTCCGCCGTCCACGTCCCGGTTGGAATCGGTGTCCGCCAGGAACCAGCGCGGCCAACCGGCCTTCTTCGGGATGACGTAGGTCGCGTCGGTCAGCTCCAGGGGCTTGTGGCTCTTGTTGCCGTCCGGGCTGTACGTCTGCCGGGCCTTCAGCCCGGCCTGGTTGATCGCGCCCAGCGACCCCGTCACCCGGTCCGCGTCCAGCGCCGGATCGTACGCCCTGTCCGCCGCGTTGTAGGCGTCCGTGAAGTCCTTCAGCGCCTGGGCGGCCTCCGGCTCCGTGGCTCCCGGCAGCACTTCCCGCTCACCGTGGACCGTCACACAACCGCTCGCCGTCAGGCACAGCACCGTCGCCGCCGCGACCCCCGCCGTCAGTCGACCCAGCCTTGTCATCCGTTGCTTCTGCGCCTTCCGCATCCGTCGCCCGCGCTGACCGTCGAAACCCTACCGGGGCGGCGTACGGCGTGCGGGCACGGACCGGATACCGCACCCACACCGTGATCCGGCGCCCGGGGAGAACCCCGGAGTGCGGCGGGGAAGCACCCCGGGAGGCGACCCGCAGGCACCTCGCAAGCGCCCGGGAGGCCTACCGGGGACGGGAGTTCAGGCCGGGTGGCGTACGGGGACGACCAGCGGGGCCCCCGTACGCGGATGCGGGAACACCTCCACCGGCTGCCGGTACACCTCACCGAGCAGCTCGTCGCTGAAGATCTCCCCGGGCGGGCCCACCTCCGCGATGCGCCCCTGGTGCAGCACCGCCACCCGGTCCGCGTACGCCGCCGCCAGACCCAGATCGTGCAGGACCACCACCACCGCGTCCCCCGCGGCGGCCCGCTCCCGGCAGATCCGCAGCACCAGCTCCTGGTGGCGCAGGTCCAGGGCGGCCGTCGGCTCGTCCAGCAGCATCAGCGGAGCCCGCTGCGCCAGCACCCGGGCCAGCGCCACCCGGGCCTTCTCGCCGCCCGACAGCGCGGAGAACGGCCGCCCGGCGAACCGCGTCACCTCGGTGGCCGCCATCGCCGCCGCCACCGCCGCGTCGTCCTCGTCCTCCAGCGCCGTACCGGCCCAGGGCGCCCGCCCCATCCGTACGACGTCCTCCACCGGGAACGGGAAGGAGAGGACGGCGGACTGCGGCAGCACCGAGCGGCGCAGGGCCAGTTCGGGCGCGGTCCACTCGGTGGCGGGGCGGCCGCCGATGACCACGCGGCCGTCGCCCGGGGCCAGGTCGGCGGCGAGCGCGGCCAGCAGGGTGGACTTGCCGGCCCCGTTCGGACCGACCAGCGCCACCACCTCGCCCGTGTGCGCGGTGAGGTCGACGGCGTCCAGCACCTGCCGGCCGCCCAGCCGCACCGAGAGCCCGACGGCCTCGACGGCGGGTGAGCCGGGCGCGACGGGTGAGGGCAGCTCCCGGCTCCGTACCGCGAACAGGTCTCTCAGCGTCCTCATGCCCAACCACCTTGCTTACGACGGGTCCGGCGCAGCAGCCAGAAGAAGAACGGGCTGCCGAAGAGCGCGGTCAGCACACCGAGCGGCAGCTCGGCGGGGGCGGCCACGGTCCGGGCCGCGAGGTCGCCCGCGACCAGCACCAGCGCACCGCCCAGGGCGCTGCCCGGGACCAGGAAGCGGTGGCCGGGACCGTTCGCCATCCGCAGCAGGTGCGGGACGAGCAGCCCGACGAACGAGATGATCCCGGCCACGGCCACGGCGGCCGCCGTCAGCAGCGCCACGACCAGGACGAGCGTGATCCGCAGCCGCTCCACGTCCACGCCCAGATGGCGGGCGGGCCGCTCACCGAGGGCCAGCAGGTCCAGCTTGCGGGCGTAGAACGGGGCGATGAGCAGTCCGGCCAGGGCGCAGGGGAGTACGGCCAACACCTTGGGCCACGTGGCCTGGGAGAGCGAACCGAGCTGCCAGAAGGTGATCTGGGTGATCTGCGCGTTGTCCGCGAAGAAGATGAACAGCCCGATCAGCGCGCCCGCGAAGGCGTTGACGGCGATACCGGTGAGGATCAGCGTCACGACCTCGGTCCGGCCGCCGGAGCGCGAGAGCGTGTAGACGAGCAGCACGGTGGCGAGACCGGCGATGAACGCGAAGACGGTGATGGTCCAGTTGCCGAAGAAGGTCAGCCCGAGCGCGATGGAGGCGACGGCACCGACCGCCGCGCCCGCCGAGATCCCGATGACGCCGGGTTCGGCCAGCGGGTTGCCGAACACGCCCTGCATCAGGGCGCCCGCGCAGCCGAGCGAGGCGCCGACGAGCAGCGCCAGGACGACCCGGGGGAGCCGGACGTTCCACAGGACGCTCTCCCCGACCCGGTCCAGCGGCTGCCCGCCGAGGCCCATCCGGTGCTGGAGCGAGCCGAGGACGTCCCCGATGGGGATGGAGTACGCGCCGATCGCGGCGGAGAGCAGACACCCGGCGAGCAGGGCGAGCGAGAGCCCGACCGTGAGCACGAACGCCTTGCTGCGCGGGGACTTGGGGGCGGGGGGCGCCTCCGCGGAGGACCCTTCGGCCGCCGCTCCCGTGCCTGCGCCCGTACCTGCGGCTTCGGCAGCGCCGCCCGTCTCCGGGGGCTGCTCCTTGGAGAGGGACGGGCCCCGGCCGGGGCGGGCCTCGTCCGCCCGTTCCTCGTACGACGTCGTCACTGGCCCTTGCCGCCCTTCGCGTACAGCTGCTCGACGATGTCCGCGAGCACCCGGTCCGTGCGCGGGCCGTAGTTCAGCAGCACACCGTCGTCGATCGTGACGACCCGGCGGTCCATTCCGGCGGGCGTCTCCGCGATGCCGGGGATCTTCACCAGACCGTCCATGCCGCCCACCGAGTCGAACCCCTTGGTCATCAGGAGGATCGCGTCCGGCGCGGCCTTGGCGAGCGCCTCGCTGGTGATGGCGGTGAAGTCCTTCTTCAGCCCGGACGTCTTGCCCGCGTCGACCGCGCCCGCCGCCTCCAGCAGCGAACTCGCCCCCGACTCCGCGCCGCCCAGCAGATAGACGGAGGCCGAACCGCGCAGATAGAGGAAGGCGACCCGGGGCTTCTCGCCGTCGGCGTGGTCCGGGATGGTCTTCTGCACGGCCGCGATGCGCGCCTCGGTGCGCTCCTTCAGCTCGGTGCCGGCGGCCGGTACGCCGAGCGCCTCGGCGACCGTGTCGATCCGGCGGCCGACGTCGCCGAGCCCCTTGGCGGGTTCGACGACGAGCAGCGGGATGCCCGCGCTGCGGATCTGGTCGATCGCCTCGGCGGGGCCGGTCGTGGTGTCCGCGAGGACGACGGTCGGCTTCAGGGACAGCACGCTCTCCGCCGAGACGTCGTGGGCGCGGGTCACCACCGGGAGCTTCTCGGCCTGTTCGAAGGTGGCGGTGATGTCGCGGGCGACGACCTGCTTCCCGAAGCCGAGGGTGAAGACGATCTCGCTCAGCGATCCGGTCAGCGGCACGATCCGGTCGGTGGAGTCGATGGTGACCTTCTCGCCGTCCGCCGAGTCCACCGTCACCGGCAGCTTCGGGGCGGGCGCGGCGGCCAGCGGCTCGACCCGGTCCGCGTCGGCGGCGCCCTTCGCCGGCTTCGATGCGGAATCGTTGCCTCCGTCTCCACAGCCCGTCAGCAGCAGGGCGAGTGCCACCAGGACGGTGAGGGCGGCGCCCGCCCGGCCGCGGGCCGGCCGTCCGGCGTCCTGGCCCTGATGGGGGCCGTGGTCCTGAGAGATGCGCACGAGGCACCGTCCTGTCGTTCTGCGGTGGGTGGTTCGGGGTGGAGCAGGTGGTTCCGGGTGGTGCGTGTGTGGCGAATGTGGCGGGAGTGTGGAGGTGCCGGAGGGGTTCCGGCAGGGGCTTGGAATACCTTAGGTTAGCCTTACCTGCACATCCAGCCCTCGGAGGGGTCCCTCATGCTGCCGTCCAGATCCGCCCGCGCGCTCGCCGTCGCGCTCCTCGCGGTGCTGCTGGGAGCGATGCTCCCCGCCACCACCGCGCAAGCGGCCAGCCGCACGGTGCAGGGCGGACGGCTCGACTGGGGCATCAAGTCCTCCTTCCAGAGCTACGTCACCGGCCCCATCGCCCAGGGCAGTTGGAGCCTGACCGGCGGCGCCGCCACGGTCGGCGGCAGCCAGTTCCGCTTCCACTCCGCCAGCGGCTCCTACGACCCGGCGACCGGCGCCTTCAGCTCGGCCTTCTCCGGAGGGGTGCACTTCACCGGCCACAAGAAGGCCGACGGCACCAACGAGCTGGACCTCGTCATCAGCCGCCCCACCGTCAGGATCAGCGGCGGCAGCGGCACGCTCTTCGCCGACATGGTCAGCAAGGAGCGGGGGACCGGCAAGGTCTCCAACCGCTCCCAGGTGCCGCTGGCCACCCTCGGTCTCGGCGGGATCAACATGAAGGGCGGCTCCACGCCCATCGCCCTCAGCAACGTCCCCGCGACGCTGACCGCCCAGGGCGCCGGCGCCTTCGCCGGCTACTACACCGCCGGTACGCCGCTCGACCCGATCAGCCTCTCCGTCGACACCAAGGCCCCGGCCGAGCCGAAGCCCGCCCCGTCCGAGAAGAAGGACGAGGACGCGAAGAAGGACGAGGAGAAGGAGGCCGAGGACGAGGCCGAGAAGACGGCCGAGAAGGAGAAGGCGGGCCGCCTCGAGGACGCCGCCGTCGACTGGGGCGTCCGCCGCACCTTCCGCGAGTACGTCACCGGCTCCATCGGCCAGGGCAAGTGGACGCTGGCCGACGGCGCCCAGGACGGCGGGGCCCTCTTCCGCTTCCCGCAGGGCAAGGGCACGTACGACGCGAAGAAGCAGACGCTCGACGCCGGCTTCGGCGGTAGCCTCCACTTCACCGGCGCCCACGACCTCGACCTGAAGTTCTCCGCCGTCAAGGTCGCCGTGGCCAAGGGCGAGGGCACCCTCTCCGCGGATGTCACGACCGCGGGAACGACCCGCAAGAACGTCCCGCTCATCACCTTCGAGGCCAAGGACTTCGCGCCCGAGAAGGGCCTCGCGGTCCTGACCGAGGCGCCCGCCACCCTCACCGAGGACGGCTCCAAGGCGTTCAACTCGATGTACAAGGCGGGCACCGAGATGGACCCCGTCTCGCTCGCGGTCACCGTCGACGACAAGGCCCAGCTGCCGCCGCTGCCCGACCTCGGCAGCGAGCCCACGGCCGCCGCCGAGCCCAGCGCGAAGCCCTCGGCCGAGCCCTCCGCCGAACCGGTCGCCGCCGCCTCCGACTCGGGGCCGGGCGCCGGGACGTACGCCGCGATCGGCGGCGGGGTGCTGCTGCTCGCCGCGGCCGGAACGTTCTTCGCGCTGCGCCGCCGCAAGGCCGCCGGTACCGACTCCGCCACCCCGGGCTCCGACGCCCCCCAGACCTCCTGACGCCCCCCATGAGCGCCTTACGGTTCCTCATCCCCGCCCCCCACGCCTCCCTTCCTCCCCCCGTTCCATTAGGAGAACCACCGACATGGCAGCAACTCGCCGCCCCATAGCCCTCGCTGCGGCCGTCGCCACGGCCGCGGCCCTGGGCGCCACCTTCGCCCTCCCGGCCTTCGCGGACAGCGCCCCCGCCAAGCCCGCGGCCGAGGCCCCGCAGACGATCAAGCTGGAGTCGGGCACCCTGGACTGGGGTATCCGGGCGGGCTTCCGAGGGATGATCGACCGCATGGGCGGTACGGCCACCCTCGCGGACGGTGCCACCAAGAACGAGAACGGCACGTACAAGTTCCCCCTGGAGCAGGGTGAGTACGACCTCGGCACCCACAGCGTGACGACCGGCTTCAAGGGCAGCGTCCACTTCGAGGCCCACGGCGGCGTCCTCGACATCAAGCTGGCCGACTTCAAGGTCGTCACCGCCGGCAAGAGCGGCAAGATCACCGTCGATGTCACCACCAAGTCGCCGGGCAAGGACGCGGTCGTCAGCGACGACCTGGAGATGGCCAAGCTGGACCTCACCGACGTCGCGCCCGGGAACGGCGCCGCCGGCATGACGTTCGCGGACATCCCCGCCACCTTCACCAAGGAGGGCGCCGCGGTCTTCGGCTCCGCCTACAAGGAGGGCGATGTCATCGACCCCGCCACCCTGACGGTCAAGCCGGCCACCCCGACCACGCCGCCCACCACGCCCCCGCCCACCCCGCCGGTGACGCCGCCCGTGACCCCGCCGGTCACACCCCCCGTGACCCCGCCGGTCACGCCCCCGGTCGACCCGAAGCCCACCGAGACCGCCAAGCCGACCAGCGGCCCGGTCGTCGACGGCACCCTCGACTGGGGCGTCAAGAAGAGCTTCCGCTCGTACGTCGTCGGCCCGATCGCGCACGGCAAGGTCGAGACGGCCGACGGCGCCACCGCCAACGCCGACGGCTACCGCTTCACCAAGGCGACGGGTCACCTCGACGCCGAGAAGAACAGCCTCAACGCCCAGTTCAAGGGCAAGGTGCGCTTCCTCGGCCACGAGACCGCGGGCGACTACAAGCTCGACCTCTCCCTCAGCAACCTGAAGGTCGACGTCCAGGGCACGACGGGCAGGCTCGTCGCCGACGTCTCCACCAAGGACATGGCCTCCGGCAAGGTCAACACCTTCACCGGCCTGGCCTTCGCCGACCTGAAGGTGCCCGCGGGCGCCCTGGTCGCGAAGGAGGGCGTCGTGAACCTCAAGGCGATCCCGGCGACCCTGACCGAGGACGGCTCCAAGGCGTTCAGCAACATGTACAAGAAGGGTGACGAGCTGGACGCCCTGACCGCCGCCGTCTCCCTCGACAAGGGCGCGACGCTGCCTCCGGGCGGTTCGACGGAGTACGAGAACTGCGCCGAGGCCGAGGCGGCCGGCGTGACGCCCATCAAGAAGGGCGACCCGGGTTACGCGGCCCACCTCGACCGCGACGGTGACGGCATCGCCTGCGAGGCCGGCGAGTCCACCGGCGGCTCCGGTTCCGCGGGCGGTTCCGCGGGCGGCTCCACCACCGGCGGCGGCACGGTCGGCGGTTCGACCACCGGCGGTTCCACCGCGGGCGGTTCGGTGGGCGGCTCCGGCGCCCTGGCCTCCACCGGCTCGGACGTCCCCACCGGTCTCCTCATCGGCGCCTCCGGCCTGGTCGTGGCGGCCGGTGCCGGTGTCATGATCGCCGCGCGCCGCCGCCGCAACGCCGTCGACGCCACCGCCTGATCACCCAGCACCTCCCGAAGCACCCGCACCACCCGCAGGGCCGTACCGGCAGCACGCTCCACCGGTACGGCCCTGCGGCCGTCGCCCCCGGCTCCCCTCAACGCCCGCCCCACCCCCGGGTGATGCTTGAATGCGCACGTGAACCACTACGACGTACCCCGGGGCATCGACGTCCTGCGGGTGTTCTGCGGACCCGACGGACGCCACGGCAACGCCCTCGGTGTCGTACGCGACGGACGCGGCCACCCCGACGAGGCGTCCCGGCAGCGGCTGACCCGGCAACTGGGCTTCAGCGAAACCGTGTTCGTCGACGACCCGGAGCGCGGCCGGGTGGACATCCACGCCCCCGGGCGGCGGCTGCCGTTCGCCGGGCGTCCGCTCGTCGGCGCCGCCTGGCTGCTGGACCTGGAGGTCCTGGAGCTGGCCGTGGGAGACGTCTTCGCCCGCCAGGACGGGGAGTTCACCTGGATCACCGCCCGCCCCGAGTGGGCCCCGCCGCGCACGCTCCAGCAGTACGCGACGGCGGAGGAGGTGGCGGCGCTGCCGGCGCCGCCGCCCGGGGAGGGCCGGCTCTACGCCTGGGCCTGGGAGGACGAGGCGGCGGGGCGGGTCCGCGCGCGGGCCTTCCCGAGGCACGTCGATGAGCGCGGCGACAGCCGCTCCGGTGGAGCGGGGGCGTGCACCGGGGACACCGCCGAGGACGAGGCGACCGGAGCCGCGGCCATGCTGCTGAGCGCACATCTCGGCCGGGCCCTGAACATCGCACAAGGACGCGGCTCCCAGATCCTCACAGCTCCCGCGCCGGACGGCACGGTGGAGGTGGGGGGCCGCGTCCTGATGGCCGCCCGGGCTGAACCCCGGGCGGCCGCAAGCGAAATGACCGTCACTACGCGCTGAGCGGGAACACCTCGCCCAGCTCCCGGAAGACCGCGGTGTTCAGCGCGAACGCGCGCTTGCACTCCTCGATGATCCGCTGCTTCTCCAGGTCGTCCGCGTTCACCGCGTCCAGCAGCTCGCGGTAGTTCCGCTTGAAGGCGGCGGGGTTGCCGATCTCCTCGAAGACGTAGAACCGCACGCCGTCGCCCTTGCGCTCGAAGCCCCAGGTCTTCTCCGCCTTGTCGCGGATGATCTGGCCGCCCGAGAGGTCGCCGAGGTAGCGGGTGTAGTGGTGCGCGATGTACCCGGCGGGCCAGGTGCGGGCGCACTCGGTGACCCGGGCGGCGTACGCGGCGGTGGCGGGCAGCGGCTCCAGGCCCTCGCGCCAGTCCGCCCCGCGCAGGTGGGCGAGGTCGCGCTCCAGCTCGGTGGAGCGCATCAGCTCGGACTGTATGAAGGGGCCCGCGACCGGGTCGTTCCGCAGGGCCTCCGCGCCCTCCTCCAGCGCCCGGTAGACGAACCACAGCTGCTCGGTGTAGCGCGTGTACGCGTCGACGCCCAGTCGCCCGCCGAGCAGGTCACCCATGAAGGTCGAGGTCTCGGCCTCGGTGTGCTGTTCGTGCGACGCGGTGCGGATGAGCGTCGAGAAGGGAGTGACGGTGGCGGTTGCGTCCAAGGCGGGCCTCCGGGGCCGAGGGGACGGGAAGTCCAGAAACAGACGGAAATATCGGCAGGCGACCGCCGCGACGTTGCGGCGGTGCGTGCCGGTAGCCCGATCCTCCTACTTAGGTTTACCTAAGTCAACTGGTTCCCGACTGCTTGTCGGTAAAAAAATACGCGACAAATCCAGGGGTGACACCCTTGTGCGCGTTTTGCCCCGATTACGGCAGGGTGAGGATCTCCGCCCCGGTCTCCGTGACGACGAGCGTGTGCTCGAACTGCGCGGTCCGCTTCCGGTCCTTCGTCACCACGGTCCAGCCGTCCTCCCACATGTCGTACTCGTGGGTGCCCAGCGTCAGCATCGGCTCGATGGTGAACGTCATGCCGGGCTGCATCACGGTGGTGGCGTGCGGGCTGTCGTAGTGCGGGATGATCAGGCCGGAGTGGAACGACGAGTTGATCCCGTGCCCGGTGAAGTCGCGCACGACGCCGTAGCCGAACCGCTTGGCGTACGACTCGATGACCCGGCCGATGACGTTGATCTGCCGCCCGGGCCTGACCGCCTTGATGGCCCGGTTCAGCGACTCCCGGGTGCGCTCGACGAGCAGCCGGGACTCCTCGTCCACGTCACCGCAGAGGTAGGTGGCGTTGTTGTCGCCGTGCACCCCGTTGATGTACGCGGTGACGTCGAGGTTCACGATGTCCCCGTCGCGCAGCACGGTGGAGTCGGGGATTCCGTGGCAGATGACCTCGTTGAGCGAGCTGCACAGCGACTTCGGGAAGCCCCGGTAGCCGAGGGTGGAGGGGTACGCGCCGTGGTCGATCATGAACTCGTGGGCGACCCGGTCCAGCTCGTCCGTGGTGACGCCCGGGGCGATGTGCTTGGCGGCCTCCTCCATCGCCTGCGCGGCGATGCGGCCGGCGATCCGCATCCGCTCGATGGTGTCGGCGTCCTGGATCTCCGGGCCGGTGTACGGCGTCGGGGCCGGCTTGCCCACGTACTCGGGGCGCCGGATGTTTCCGGGTACGGAACGGACGGGAGTGATCTCCCCTGGTACGAGAAGCGACTGGCCAGACATGCCAGCGAGTCTAACCAGCGGCCCCGGGGCACCATGGCGATAAGGAAAGGAGCTGTCGATGGCCCTGTTCAAGAAGCGCACGGTCGGCAAACCGGGCGAATGGTACTACTGCCTCCAGCACAAGAAGGTCGAGGAGGGCCCGGAGTGCCCCGCCCAGAACCGGTTCGGTCCCTACCCCTCCCGTGAGGCCGCCCAGCACGCCATGGACACGGCCCGCGAACGCAACCTGGAGTGGGACACGGACCCCAAGTGGCACGACGAGGACAAGGGCGACGACCGATCGAGCCCGTCCGGTGATTGAGGCCGTACCCTCCAGCCCGTCCGGTGATTGAGGCCGTACCCCCAAGCCCGTCCGGCGATTGAGGACATCTTTCAGCCCCTCCGGCGCTTGAGGAGCGGGGTACGGGGGCGGAGCCCCGGGAGCCCGGCCGCCCGGCCGGGCCCGGGTCACCCCTCCACCCGCGCCTCCCGCCTCCGCACCGCGTCCTCGTCCGTCTCCGAGTCGTACCGCACCAGCTTCGGCAGGGCCGCCGTCAGCAGTGCCACCGACGCCACGCACGCCACCCCGCCCGTCCAGATCGCCGACCGGGTCCCGGTCCACCCCGCCATCGCCCCGGCCCGCACCTGCCCCAGCTGCGGGCCCACGCTGTACGAGAGCACCTCGATGCCCGCCAGCCGCCCGCGCAGCTCCTCCGGGATGGTCTGGTTCCAGATGGTCGAGCGCCCCAGCCCGCTCAGCATGTCGCCGGCCCCGGCCACCCCCAGGCAGACCAGCACCACCCACACGCTGGAGAACCAGCCCGCCGCCGCGATGGCCAGCCCCCACACCGCCGCCCCGAACACCACGAACAGCCCGTGCCGCCGCACCCGGGACGTCCAGCCGCTGGTCAGCCCGAGTGTCAGCGAGCCCACCGAGCCCGCCGCGTACATCAGCCCCAGCGACCACTCCGCGTCCAGTTCGTCCGCCAGGAACGGGAAGATCGTGTTCGGGAAGGCGAAGAACATCGCCGCCAGGTCGATCGCGTACGTCCCCAGCAGCACCGGCCGGCTCCAGGCGTACCGGGCCCCCTCCACGATCCCGCGCAGCGACGGCCTGGCCGCGTCCCGGGCGGGCGGTGCGGGGGAGAGCCGCAGACAGAGCAGGACGGAGGCGGCGAACGTGCACACCGTCACCGCGTACGCCGTGCCGTGACCGGCGTACGCCACCACCAGACCGGCCAGCGCCGGACCCGCGATGGCCCCGATCTGCCAGCGCAGCGAGTTCAGGGCGGCCGCCGCCGTCTGCTGGGCGTGCGGCACGATCCGGGCCATCAGAGAGTCCAGCGCGGGCCGCTGGAGCCCGGCCAGCGCGGCGACCCCGCCCGCCACCACGTACAGCGGCCACAGCAGCGGCTCCGGCAGCAACGCGTTGACCAGCAGGATCGCGGCGAGCACGCCGAGCCCGGCCTCGGTGAGCAGGATGACCCGGCGCCGGTCCACGGAGTCCGCGAGCGCCCCGCCGTACAGCCCGAAGACCACCAGCGGCACCAGCTCCACCGCCCCCATCGCCCCGACCGCGAGCGGCGAGCCGGTGAGGTGCTTGATCTGGAGCGGCAGCGCGATGAGCGCCATGAAGCTGCCGAAGTACGTGATCAGCCCCTGGATCCACAGCAGCCGGAAGTCGCGCGAGGACCGCCACGGCGCGAGATCCGGCAGCAGGGCGCGGAGCCGGGACGCGGGAGGGGCGGCGGCGGGAGGGCCCGAGGGAGGGGCGGGGGGAGCTTCGTCGGTCACGAGGGGCCATGATCGGTACAGCGGACCACTTCGGGCAAACCGATTTCCGGACCGCCCGGTTCGCCCGGGTCGCCCGGTACTTTCCTGGGCCCCGGACCGCCCGGTCCGCCCGGGACCTTCCTGGCCCCGGACCGCCCGGTACGTTCCCGAGTCGCTGGCCTGCGGACCACCTGGTGCGTCCCCGAGTCGCTCGCCCCCCCCGGGCCGCCCGGCACGTTCCCGAGTCGCACGCCCCCCGGGCCACTCGTTACGTCCCCGGGCGGCTCGCCCCCGGGCCCCGGTACGTCCGCCGACCGCTCGGGGCGGCATGCCCGGCCGCCCCCGGTCACCCCGGTCCGCCCGAGCCCGCCCCACGGTTCACTACCTGGAAGTAGGGTCGGCCCATGACTACACAGGACAGCAGCGGCAGCGCGCCCAAGCCCCCCGCCAAGGACCCCTGGGACCTCCCCGACGTCTCCGGTCTGAGCGTCGGCGTACTCGGCGGGACCGGCCCCCAGGGCCGCGGCCTCGCCTACCGGCTCGCCCGCGCCGGACAGCGGGTCACCCTTGGCTCCCGGGACGCCGGACGCGCCGCCGAGGCGGCCGCCGAGCTCGGCCACGGCGTCGAGGGGACCGACAACGCCGAGTGCGCCCGGCGCAGCGACATCGTGATCGTCGCCGTGCCGTGGGACGGCCACGCCAAGACCCTGGAGTCCCTGCGC
This sequence comes from Streptomyces araujoniae, assembly GCF_050871195.1. Classification (NCBI taxonomy): domain Bacteria; kingdom Bacillati; phylum Actinomycetota; class Actinomycetes; order Kitasatosporales; family Streptomycetaceae; genus Streptomyces; species Streptomyces araujoniae. The sequence continues at coordinate 1,888,977 of NZ_CP194070.1, read as the reverse complement.
GAGGAGCTGGCGGGCAAGCTCGTCATCGACTGCGTCAACCCGCTCGGCTTCGACAAGAAGGGCGCCTACGCCCTCAAGCCGGAGGAGGGCAGCGCCGCCGAGCAGGCCGCCGCCCTGCTGCCGGACTCCCGGGTGACCGCCGCCTTCCACCACCTCTCGGCGGTGCTGCTCCAGGACGAGTCGATCGAGGAGATCGACACCGACGTCCTGGTCCTGGGCGAGGCGCGGGCCGACACGGACATTGTGCAGGCGCTGGCGGGCCGCATCCCCGGGATGCGCGGCATCTTCGCCGGGCGGCTGCGCAACGCCCATCAGGTCGAGTCCCTGGTCGCGAACCTGATCTCGGTCAACCGCCGCTACAAGGCCCACGCCGGACTCCGTACCACCGACGTCTGAGCCGCCCCCGGGCGTGCGGTCCGGAACGACGTCTGAGCCGCCCCCCGGGCGTGTTGCCCGGAACGACGTCTGAGCCGCCCCCCGGGCGTGTTGCCCGGAACGACGTCTGCGGGCCCCGGGGCGTGCGGCCCGGAACGACCTCCGCGGGCCCCTGGGCATGCGGCCCGGAACGACGTCTGCCGCCCCCGGGCGCGCGGCCCGGAGCCCGAGGCGGGGCACAACGGGGCATGGGGGACACTGGACGGGTCGGCTCGGGGCCACGGGGTCCCGGCCCTCCCGGTCCTCCCGGCCCTTCCGACCGTTCACCGACAGGAGCCCACCGCCATGCCCCGCCTCGCTCTCTACGCCCTCGCCGTCTGCGTCCTCGCCGTGGTGGCGGCCGTGGTCGCCTTCGTCCAGGGCAGCCTGCTCGGGATCGTCTGGGTGCTGATCGCGGGGCTCTCGTCGAACATGGCCTGGTACTACATCCGCAAGCAGCGCATGGAGTCCTCCGCCGACGCGGGCTGACCCTCCCCGCCGTACCCCTTCCCTCCGCCGTTCGGGTCGAGGGGCCACCCTCACGGGCGCGTCCCGGAGACCCGGCGCCGCCCGGGGCCGACCATGTGACGGCCTCGCCACGGCCGTGGCGCGGACGACGAGGGAGGACCGCGTGGCAGACGCGAGGGACGACGGATACGGGGCCGGGAGCGGATCGACCGTACGGGCGGCGGGCGACGGAAGCCAGGGCTTCCTGGGGGAGGTGCGCGACGCCGTCTCCACCCGGTCCGCGCTCGTCATGCTCGGGGTGCTCCTGCTGCAACTGGGCTTCGCGCTCTCCTACATGGGCGCCTTCCACGCGCCCAAGCCGCACAAGGTCCCGATCACGCTGGTCGCCCCGCCCGCCGTCGAACAGCAACTGGTGGCCCGGCTCGACGCCCTCCCCGGCGACCCCCTCCAGGTCACCCCGGTCGCCAACCGCGCCGAGGCACGGGCGCGGCTGCTGGACCGGCGCACCGACGCCGCCCTCCTCGTGGACCCGGCGAGCCGCACCGACACCCTGCTCGTCGCCTCGGCGGGCGGTCCGTCGGCGACCACGGCGGCCGCGGAGATCCTCCAGGAGGTCGCCCGCGCCGAGCAGCGCACGATCGTCGTCCGCGACCTCCGCGCCCCTTCGGCGGGCGACTCACGGGGGCTGTCGTCCTTCTACCTCGTCCTCAGCTGGACCATCGGCGGCTACCTCGCCGCCTCGGCCCTGAACATGGCGGCCGGCTCCAAGAAGCCCACCCTCCGCCGCACCCTGGTCCGGCTCGCCGCGATGCTCCCGTACGCCTTCGTCTCGGGCATCGGCGGCGCGCTCATCGTGGGCCCGGTGCTGGACTGCCTGCCGGGCGCCTTCTGGGAGCTGGCCGGGATCGGGACCCTGGTGGTGTTCGCCTCCGGTGCGGTGGGCGTCGCCCTCCAGTCGGTGGCGGGCACGATCGGCCTCGGCCTGACCATCCTGATCTTCACCGTGCTGGGCAACCCCAGCTCCGGCGGGGTCTACCCGTCCTCGCTGCTGCCCCCGTTCTGGGCCGCGATCGGCCAGGCCCTGCCGCCGGGGGCCGGGACCACCGTGGTGCGCAACACCGTCTACTTCGACGGCAACGCCACCGCCGGCGCCCTGTGGGTCCTCGGCGCCTGGGCGTTCGGCGGGGTGGCCGTGGCGATCCTCGCCGCCGCCCTCCGCGGGAAGCGGCAGCGCGAGGCCCGTACGGCGGGGCCGGTGGCGGCGGCCCCGCAGCAGTAGAGGAGCGGCCCCGGGCTCACCCCACCGTGCAGCCCGGGTTCTGCTCGCCGAAGAACGCCCGCCAGAAGCGGTAGAGGTCGTAGCCGCAGTACCGCTGCACGTCGTCGACGCCCAGCACGCCCAGCAGGGCGTCGATCCCGTCGAAGAAGGCGACGTTCACCCCGGGGATCCACAGCATCGCGAACACGGCGATGAGCCCGAACGGCGCGAACGGCTCCACCTGGCGGCGGATCCGGTACGACAGCCAGGGCTCGATCACCCCGTAGCCGTCGAGCCCCGGGATCGGCAGGGAGTTCAGGATCGCCGCCGTCACCTGGAGCATCGCCAGGAACGCCAGCGCGTACTGGAAGGCGAGCGGCACCCCGTCGAGCGCGTCCAGCCAGAAGGGGGCCGTGCAGACGATCGCGAACGCCACGTTCGTCAGCGGGCCCGCCGCCGAGATCAGGCTGTGCTTCCAGCGGCCGTGGATGCGGGCCCGCTCGATGAAGACCGCCCCGCCGGGGAGCCCGATGCCGCCCATGACCACGAAGAGGACCGGCAGCACGATGCTGAGCAGCGCGTGCGTGTACTTCAGCGGGTTGAGCGTCAGATAGCCCTTCGCCCCCACCGAGAGGTCCCCGCTGTGCAGGGCGGTGCGGGCGTGGGCGTACTCGTGCAGGCAGAGCGAGACGATCCAGGCCCCGGTGACGAAGAGGAAGACGGCGAAACCGGTGGCTCCGGCGAACCCCGTCCACACGGCCCAGCCCGCCACGGCGGTGACGGCGGCGATCCCGAGGAAGACCGGGCTGATCCGCCGGTCCCCGCGGGTGGCTGCGGTGGTGGTCATCGGCACACGACTCCTGGGGCTGGGGGGAACGGCGGCGACATCGTACGTACCGCCGACACATACGCCGACACGTACGCCGACACGTACGCCGACACGTACGCCGACACGTACGCCGACACGTACGCCGACACGTACGCCGACACGTACGCCGACACGTACGCCGACACGTACGCCGACACGTACGCCGACATGGCGGGAACGACGACGACCCGGCCGGGAGTTCCACCCGGTCAACACCGTGACCGTGCCCGTCGCGGACAATGGGCCCGTGCGCTACTGCATCCTCGGCACCACCCGGGCACTCCGCGACGACGGTACGGCCGTCCCCCTCGGCGGGGCGCGGCTGCGCGCGCTGCTCACCGTCCTCGCGCTGCACCCCGGCCGGACCGTGCCGGCCGGGGTCCTCGTGGACGAGGTGTGGGACGGCGACCCGCCCGCCGACGCGCCCGGCGCGCTCCAGGCCCTGGTCGGGCGGCTGAGGCGGGCCCTGGGCCGGAGCGCCGTCGAGTCGGTGGAGGGCGGCTACCGGCTGGCCGCCGGGGCGGACGCGGTGGACCTGCACCGGTTCGAGCGGCTGGCGGGGGAGGGGAGCCGGGCCCTGGAGCAGGGCGACGCGGGCAAGGCCCTCACCCTCCTGGACGAGGCGCTCGCCCTCTGGGCCGGTCCGCCCCTCGCCGACCTGCCCGACCGCGCGGTGCCCGCCACCCGGCAGGAGTCCCGCAGGCTCGGCGCCCGGCGGGCCCGCCTGGAGGCGATGCGGCTCCTCGGGCGGGCGGACGACGCGCTGTGGGAGCTGGCCGCCCTCTGCGCCGCCCACCCGCTCGACGAACCGCTCCAGGCCCTGCGCATCAGGGCCCTGCGGGACGCGGGACGCACGGCCGAGGCGCTGGCGGCGTACGAGGAGGTCCGCGCCGTACTCTCCGAACGCCTGGGCACCGACCCGGGCCCCGAACTGCGCGGTCTGTACGGAGAACTCCTCCACCAGGAACCCGGTCCCGTCCCGGCCGCGTACGGAGACCCCCGCCGTGAGGCGCCCGGGCCCGTGCCCGCCGCGTACGGAAGCGATCGCGGTCGGGAGCCCGGCCGGGAGCCCGGCTCCGCCGCGCCCGTCGGCACGTCACCGGCTCCGCCCGCCGACACGCCCCTTGCCACGACCGCTCCCGCGCCGGGAGCCTCCCCGCAGCCCGCCCCGGGGGCCGACGGGACACCCCCACCCACACCCGCGTCCACGCCCCCGGCCGCACCCCCGCGACACCCCGCCCCCGCGAGCCCTCCGGCCCCGGCCCCGCCCGCCCCCGGCAACCTCCGCGCCCGGCTCACCAGTTTCGTCGGGCGGGACCCGGACATGGCCGCCCTGCGCGAGGACCTCACCCGGACCCGGCTCGTCACCCTGCTCGGCCCCGGCGGGGCGGGCAAGACGCGGCTGTCCCAGGAGACGGCGGAGACCGTCGCGGGGGACTGGCCCGACGGGGTCTGGCTGGTGGAGCTGGCCCCCGTGGACGACCCGGACGCCGTGCCCGAGGCCGTACTCGGCGCGCTCGGCGCCCGCGAGACCGTGCTCCGCGGGGCGGGCGCCGAGGAGTTGCGGGCCCTGTCCGAGCACAGCACCGGCGACCCTCTCGTACGGCTCACCGAGTACTGCTCCCGGCGCCGCATGCTCCTCCTGCTGGACAACTGCGAACACGTCGTCGAGGCCGCCGCAGCCCTCACCGACCACCTCCTCGCCCACTGCCCGCAGCTCACCGTCCTCGCGACCAGCCGCGAACCCCTCGGTGTGCCGGGCGAGTTCGTCCGCCCCGTCGAGCCGCTGCCCGACCCGATGGCGCTGCGCCTCCTCGCCGAGCGCGGGTCGGCCGCCCGGCCCGGCTTCCGTACCGACGCGGACGAGGAGACCGCCGCCGCCTGCGCCGAGATCTGCCGCCGGCTCGACGGACTGCCGCTCGCCATCGAACTGGCCGCAGCCCGGCTGCGGATGCTCACCCCCCGCCAGATCGCGGACCGGCTGGACGACCGTTTCCGCCTCCTCACCAACGGCAGCCGGACCCTGCTGCCCCGCCAGCAGACCCTGCGCGCGGTCGTCGACTGGTCCTGGGAGCTGCTGGACGGGGCCGAACGCGCTGTCCTGCGCCGCCTCGCCGTCTTCGCGGGCGGCTGCTCCCTCGCCGCCGCCGAGGAGGTCTGCGCCCTGCCGACCCCGGCCGACGGGGTCGCCGTCGACTCCCTCGACGTGGCCGCCCTGCTCGGCTCCCTGGTCGACAAGTCGCTGGTCGTCGCCGCGCCCGGCGAGGACGCGGAGATGCGCTACCGGCTGCTGGAGACCGTCGGGGAGTACGCGGCCGAGCGGCTGGCGGAGGCGGGGGAGCGGGACGCCGTCGAGCGGCGCCACCTCGTCCACTACCGGGAGCTGGCCCGCACCACCGGACCGAAGCTGCGCGGCGCGGGGCAGCGCGGGGCCATCGAGCTGTTCCGCCGAGAGTACGAGAACCTGCGCACCGCGCTCCGCCACGCCGTCGCCGCCCGGGACGAGCAGGAGGGGCTCTGCCTGGTGCTCTCGCTCTCCTGGTACTGGATGATGCGTGACCTCAACGCCGATGCCCGCCAGTGGTCCGGCGCGGTGGCCGCGCTCGGCCCCGACCCGTTCGCCCCGCCCGGTGTCCGCGCACCCGCCCTGCTGGAGCGGACCACCGACCGGCCGCCGCCCTGGGAGCCGGAGCAGGTCGAGGAGGCGCGCCGCGGGGCCGGGCTGATCCAGCTGGTGACCGTGGACCACGCGATGGACGAGTGGCTGACCCCGGCGGGCCAGGAGCGCATGCGGATCATTGCCCGCACCTACCGGCCCGGACAGCCGCAGACCTGCCGTACGCCCGGTTCGCTCTGGATGTTCGCGGTCCTGCTCACCGGCGACGCCGAGGGGATGCGGGACGTCATGGACGAGACGGTCCGGGCCTCCCGCGAGTACGGCTACGAGTGGGAGCTGGGTGCCGCCCTGGAGGTCCGCGCCAAGATCCTGGCCAACCGCCCCGACTGGGCGGGCGAGGCGCTGGCCGACGCGGACGAGAGCCTGGAGATCTTCGCCCGGCTCGGCGACGACTGGGGTGCCGCCGAGTCGCTCTCCTCCCGGGGTGAGGCCAACGAGCGCAAGGGCCGGTTCGCCGAGGCCGCCGCCGACTACCTGGCCGCGGTCGACTACGCGCGGGCGCTCGGGGCCCGCTCCCAGGTGGCGGTGTTGCGCGCGCGGTACGCGGGGGCGCTCATCGAGCTGGACCGCTTCGAGGAGGCCGAGGCCATCCTCCGCGACGTGGTGGACGGCGGCGCGTTCGCGGGGCACGACGCGACGCCGACCGCCCGGCTGCACCTGGGTTTTCTGTACGGCCGCACGGGCCGGCCGGCCGAGGCACGGGAGGAGATCGTCCGGTTGCGCGAGGGGTTCAGCTCCCGTTCGGTCGGGGTCTTCGACGGGTTCGTGCTCGGGGTGCTGGCCTGGCTGGACAACATGGTGGGCGACCACGACTCCGCGCTCGCCGGCGGGCTGGCGGCGCTGGGGCACGCGCAGGACCGGCTCTCGCGGATGATGGCCCCGCAGATGGCGTCCACGCAGCTGATGACCATCGCCCGCGCCCTCGCCGGACTGGACGCTCCCGGCGCCCCGGTGGACGCCGCCCGGCTGCTCGGCCTGCAGGCCGCCCTGCTGCCGGCCGGGCATGTGCCGACCGTACTGGAGAGCCAGGGCCTCAGCGAGGCCGAGGAGGCCGTACGCGCCCGGATCGGGCAGGCCGAGTACGCGGCGGCGTACGAGGAGGGCGGGGGCCTCACGGTCGAGGAGGCCACCGCCCTGGCGGAGACGTACCGGCGGGACCCGTCCCCGCCGCCGTCCCGCCCCCGCCCCGGGGCCCGCCCGCCGCGCCCGGCGGAGTGACGGAGCCCGGGGCCTTCGGCGTTCCCGTCCGGGGGTCAGGCCTTCTTGCGGAACTTGGCCACCGCCAGGGGCGCCATCACCACCGTGATCCCGGCGGCCCAGGCGAGCGTCCACCAGACCGAGTCGCCGACCGGGCCGCCCTGCATCAGCGCCCGTGCCGCGTCCGCGAGGTTGGAGAGCGGGTTGTAGTCGGTGAACGCCTGGAGCCAGCCGGGCATGGTCTGGGTCGGGGCGAAGATCGAGGAGCCGAACTGCAACGGCATCAGCACGAGCATCGCCGTCCCCTGGACCGCCTGGGCCGTCTTCATGGTCAGCCCGAGCAGGATGAAGATCCACATGATGGCGGCGCCGAACGTGGCGGCCAGCGCGACCGCTCCGAGGAGCCCGAACACCGAGCCGTTCAGCTCCATGCCGAGGGCGAACCCCATGCCGAGCAGGATGGCCGTGGCGATCATCAGCCGGCCCAGCTCGACCACGATCTTGGCGATGAGCACCGAGGACCGGGCGATCGGCATCGTCCGGAACCGGTCCATGACCCCCTTGCGGAAGTCGTCGTTGACGCCGGTGCCGACGGCCATGGCGATGTTCATGCCCATCATCGCCATCAGTCCGGGCACCAGGTAGTTCACGTAGTCGTGCCGGTTCCCGCCGAGGCTGGCGCCGACCGAGCCGCCGAAGACGTACACGAAGAGCACGATGAAGACGATCGGCATCAGAAGGACGTCGAACATCGACTCCGGGTCCTTCTTGATCTGGAGCAGGTTGCGCCGGGCGAGGGCCCCGATGTGGCGCAGGTTGGCCCGCAGCCCGATCCGGCCCTCCTCGGCCACCGCCGCCTTCGACGGTGCGGGGCCCGCTGCCCCGGCGGGTGCGGGGGGCAGGGTCGTGGTGGTGGTGCTCATGCGGCGACCTCCTGGGGAGCGGCGTCGGAGAAGGTGGAGGCCTTGTCGCCGGTGATCGCGAGGAACACCTCGTCCAGGCTGGGCAGGGCGGTGGAGACATGGGCCAGGGAGAACCCCCGTACGCCCAGCAGGCCGATGACGGCGGTCAGCTGCTCGTCGCTGAGGATGGGGACGTAGAGCAGTCCCTCGTCCGGCACGGCCTGCGCCCCGGCGACGCCGTCGAGCCCGGCCTCCCGGATCGCCTGGGCCATCGCGGGCAGCTCCGCCGGGTCCGAGGGCCGGATGTGCAGGGTCCGGCCGCCGACCTTGGCCTTCAGCTCGTCGACCCCGCCCCGGGCGATGATCCTCCCCTTGTCGATGACCGTCAGCTCCTTGGCGAGCTGCTCGGCCTCCTCCATGTACTGCGTGGTCAGCAGGACGGTCGCGCCCTCGGCGACCATCCGCTGCACCTCGTCCCACACCTCGTTACGGGTCCGGGGGTCGAGCCCGGTCGTCGGCTCGTCCAGGTAGAGCACGGACGGGCTGCCGATCATCGAGGCGGCCAGGTCGAGCCGGCGGCGCATGCCACCGCTGTACTCCATGGAGGCGCGCTTGGCGGCGTCGGTGAGGGAGAACCGTTCCAGCAGCTCGTCCGCCCGGGCCCGCGCCTGCTTGCGGGGGAGATCGAGCAGCCGCCCGATCATGTAGAGGTTCTCCCAGCCGGAGAGCTTCTCGTCGACCGAGGCGTACTGCCCGGTCAGGCCGATCCTGCGGCGCAGCTCGCGCGGCTGCCTCACCACGTCGAAGCCCGCGACGACGGCGCGTCCGGCGTCGGGGGTGATCAGCGTGGAGAGACAGCGTACGAGGGTGGTCTTGCCCGCTCCGTTGGGGCCGAGCACCCCGAGGACGGTGCCTTCGCGGACGTCGAGGTCCACGCCGTCCAGTGCCTTGGTCTCGCCGTAGTGCTTGACCAGCCCCCGTACCTCGACGGCGTTCGTGCCGCTCCTGGGGTTCGTGTCGATGCGTTCCATGTCCACCATGGGACCAGCGCCGACCGACAGCCCGCCGACAGCCCGCCTACATCCGGCCGACGGCCCCGGGGCGCGGCTCCGGTGCGGGCTCCGGCACGGCGTCGGCACACGTTCCGATACGGCTCCGGCACGCGTTCCGACACGTGTTCCGATGCGCGTTCCGGGTGTGCGACAGCCCGCCGATGGGGGATGTCGGCGGGCTGTCGGTGGTGCGGGAAATGGTCGGTGGGTGGTGGCCGGCGGACGGAGCCGTCACGGACCGGCGGCGGCCCGGCGGGTCAGTGGAAGGTGTGCTCCGGCGCGGGGAACGTGCCGCCCACGACCTCCTCGGCGAACTCCTTCGCCGCGTCCCCGAGCACCTGGCGCATGTTCGCGTACTGCTTGGTGAAGCGCGGCACCTTGCCGCCGGTCAGCCCGACCATGTCCGTGTAGACGAGCACCTGCGCGTCGGTCCCGGCACCGGCACCGATGCCGACGGTCGGGATGTGCAGCGCACGGGTGACCTCGGCGGCCAGCTCCTCGGGGACCAGCTCCAGCACGACGGCGAACGCGCCCGCGTCCTGGACCGCCTTGGCGTCGCGCATCAGCCGGTGCGCCGCCTCGTCGCCGCGGCCCTGCACCCGGTAGCCCATGGCGTTGACCGACTGCGGGGTCAGGCCGATGTGGCCCATGACCGGGATGCCCGCCTCGACCAGCAGCCGGATCTGCTCGTGGGAGCGCTCGCCGCCCTCCAGCTTGACCGCGCCGACGCCCGCGTCCTTGACCAGCCGGGTGGCGTTGCGCAGCGCCTGGACGGGGCCTTCCTGGTACGAGCCGAAGGGCAGGTCCGCCACGACGAGGGCGCGCTTGGTGCCCCGTACGACGGCGGCGGCGAGCACGGCCATCTCGTCCATGGTGACGGGCACGGTGGTCTCGTAGCCGAGGTGGCAGTTGCCCATGGAGTCCCCGACGAGCATCACCGGGATACCGGCCTCGTCGAAGACGGAGGCGGTCATCGCGTCGTAGGCGGTGAGTATGGGCCACTTCTCGCCGCGCTCGGTGGCGGCGGCGATGTCGTGGACGGTGACGCGGCGGGAGGACTTCCCTCCGTACAGGGCCTTGCCGTTGCCGACCTTGCTGCTGTCGGGGGAGGCACCCGCGGGGGAGGAGGCGTTCTGTGCAGACGGATTCTGTGCAGCCGAAAGCGACATGGCTGGTGGACTCCTTCGTCATCTCGAGGCGCCCTGACGGCGTCCCCGGATCTCTTCCATGGTGGCATCCCGCCGGGGCAAACGGGAAGTGGGCCCGCGCGACCCCGCCAGGTCGGCCGCCGTTGGGGAAAGCTTTAACAATACGAGACGGTCTCGTATCGAAACGGAGTTAGGCTCGCCCCATGCCTGAACCGTCACGTCCCCCTGCCGCGCCCGGAGCCACCGGGCCGGCCACGCCGTCCGCACCCGGGGCCTCCGCGTCCGCCGAGTCCCGCATACCCGAGGCGATCCACCGCCGCCGCTGGTGGATCCTCGCCGTCCTCATGTTCAGCCTGCTCATCGTGGTGCTGGACAACTCGATCCTGAACGTCGCGGTCAAGACGATCGCCAGCCCCGCGCCCACCGGCATCGGCGCCACCCAGAGCGAGCTGGAGTGGGCGATCAACTCCTACACGCTCGTCTTCGCCGGACTCCTCTTCACCGCCGGACTGCTCGGCGACCGCATCGGCCGCAAGAAGGTGCTCCTCTTCGGCATCCTGGTCTTCGGCATCGGCTCCGCCCTGGCCGCGCTGTCCTCCTCGCCCGGCGAACTCATCACCTGGCGCGCCCTGATGGGCTTCGGCGCGGCCTTCGTGATGCCCGCCACGCTCGCCGTCCTGATGAACGTCTTCGAGCGCGACGAACAGCCCAAGGCCATCGGCATCTGGGCCGGCAGCGTCGGCCTCGGCATCGCGATCGGCCCGATCACCGGCGGACTGCTCCTGGAGCACTTCTGGTGGGGCTCGATCTTCCTGGTGAACGTCCCCGTGGTGGTGATCGCCCTCGTCGCCATGGCGGTCCTGGTCCCGGACTCCCGCGACCCGAAGCCCGGCAAGGTCGACCCGGTCGGCGTCGCGCTCTCCATCGTCGGCCTGGTCCTGCTGGTGTACGGGATCATCCGGGGCGGCGAGCTGGCCGACTTCACCGACACCACCGTGCTGCTCTCCATCGCCGGCGGCGTGCTGGTGCTGGCCGGATTCGTCTGGCACGAGAAGCGCAGCAGCCACCCCGCGATGGACGTCACGTACTTCCGGAAGCCCGCGTTCTCCGCCGCCGTCGCCGCGATAGCGCTGGTCTTCTTCGCGCTCATGGGCGTGACGTTCTTCTCCGCCTTCTACCTCCAGAGCGTGCGCGGCTACAGCGCCCTCCAGTCGGGCCTGCTGATCGTTCCGCTCGCCGCCGCACAGATGATCTTCGCGCCCCGGGCCCGGCTGGTCGTGGACCGCTTCGGCGCCCGCGCGGTCTGCACGGTCGGCATGCTGCTGGTCGCGGCGGGCCTCGCCTCGTTCGCCCTGTTCGACGCCGGTACGCCGGTGTGGGTGCTGTGCCTCGTCTTCTTCGTCCTGGGCACCGGGATGGCGCACATCATGCCGCCCGTCACCGTGGCCGTGATGCAGGCGCTGCCGCGCGAGAAGGCCGGTTCCGGTTCGGCCATCAACAACACCTTCCGCCAGGTCGGCGGGGCGCTCGGGATCGCGGTGCTCGGCTCGGTGCTCTCCACCGTCTACCGGGGTGACATCGAGGGCCACCTCGGCGCGGTCCCGGCCGGGGCCAGGGCGGTGGCGGGGGAGTCCATCGAGGCCACGCTCGGGGTCGCCGAGCGGCTCGGCCCGGTGGCCGGAAAGCCTCTGGTGACCGCTGCCCACGACGCCTTCATCGGGGCCATGCACGTGACCGCGCTCGGCTCGGCGGCCGTCGCCCTGATCGGCGCGGCCGTCGTCGCCCGCTACCTGCCGGGCCGGCCCCCGGCGGCCCCGACAGCCCCGGAGGAGTCCGCGCAGGACCCTTCGCACGCCGCCGCCTCCCGACCGGCGAAGGAGCCGGCGGGCAGCTGACGAGCGGCTGAGGAACGGCTGGGGGACGGCTGGGGGACGGCTGGGGGACGGCCGCCGGGCAGCGCCGGGACGGCTGCCCGGCACCCGGCGGACGGCCGCCGGGCCGGGCCCCGGCCCCCCGCCCCGCCCCGGTCGGCGAGAATCGGGGCGGGCGCGACGGTCGTACGGCGACGGTCGTACGAGGGCACGGCGAGAGGCGGCTTCAGGTGCGGGACCAGGACGGCGGACAGGGCGGGACGCGGGGGGACCGGCGGGACGGTGAGCGGCCCGTGTACGCCCCGGCTCCGCCGGGACCCGGGTGCGCCCCGCCCCCCGACGACCAGGAACCCCGCCGCGGCCGCCCCCGCAGCGCCGCGGCCGAACGGGCGATCCTGGACGCCGTCATCGCCCTCCTGGAGGCGGGCGAACCCCTGGCCGGCCTCTCCATCGAACGCATCGCCCGTACGGCGGGCGTCGGCAAGGCCACCATCTACCGCCGCTGGTCCGGCAAGGAGGAGCTGTTCGTCGACGTCGTACGGGACATGGAACCCGTCGACCCGCCGGTCTCCGGCACCGAGGGCCTCGCCGACGTGCGCATCATGCTGGAGTCACTGCGCACCCGGGGCCTCGCCCAGCGCTCCTCGGCCCTGCTGCACAACATCTTCGCCCAGATGAAGAGCCACCCGAAGCTCTGGGACGAGTACTTCGGCACGGTCATCGCCCCCCGGCGCGCCGCGATGCTGGCGGCGGTACGCCGGGCCGTCGCCGCCGGGGAACTGCGCGACGACCTCGACGTGGAGCTGATCGACGACCTCTTCGTCGGCCCGGTGCTGGTCCGTACCGTCCACCGCCCGGAGGCCCCCCTCCCCGACGACCTCGTCGACCGCCTCATGACGGCACTGCTCCAGGGGCTGGCCCCCCGGCGAGTGTGATCGTTCTGTCACAAGCCCCCACCGCCGGTCCCGTACCGGAACCTCCCGTCCCGCTCCACTCGTCCTGCAGACGAAGGGCCGCCGCCGACGGACCGACGCCGGGGCCGGCGCAGGGAAGTCGACGGCGGGAAAGACGCCACCCATCACCTAGGGTCGAGGGGCGCGGCGATGTGTACGGCAAGGCAGTGAGGACGGGCGCGATGGTGCAGGCGTACGGGGCGGACACGGGCAACGGCAGCGCGGAGCGGCCGCAGCCCGGGGAGAGCCGCTTCCGGGGCCTTCTGGACAGAGCGAGGCGGGACCCGGGGATCTGGCGGCGCGGCATCGTGCTGGCCCTCTGCTCGGTGGTGCTGACGCTCGTGATGGCCGTCCACGCGCAGATCCCGAACCGGGTCGGCAACCTCGGCAGCCTCATCGAGACGTTCCTGCCGTGGATCGCGGTGTTCATCCCGGTGCTGCTGCTCCTGGCCCTGGTGCGGCGCTCCGCCACCGCGCTGATCGCCCTGCTGCTGCCCGCCGTGGTCTGGCTCAACACGTTCGGCGGCCTGATCACCGACAAGTCCGGCACCGGCGGCGACCTCACCGTGGCCACCCACAACGTCAACGCGGGCAACCCGGACCCCGCCGGCACCGCCCAGCAGGTCGCGGGCTCCGGGGCCGACGTGGTGGCCCTCCAGGAGCTGCCGGGCTCGAAGGTGTCCACGTACGAGAAGTCGCTCGCCGCCCGCTACCCGTACCACTCGGTCCAGGGCACCGTCGGGCTGTGGAGCAAGTACCCGCTCAGCAACACCCGGCCGGTCGACATCAAGATGGGCTGGACCCGGGCGATGCGCTCCACGGTCAAGGCGCCCCAGGGCGAGGTCGCGGTGTACGTGGCCCACCTGCCGTCGGTCCGGGTCAAGCTGCGCGCCGGGTTCACCGCCAACCAGCGCGACAGCAGCGCCGACGCCCTGGGCGAGGCCATCGCGGACGAGCCGGTCGAGCGGGTCGTCCTCCTCGGTGACCTGAACGGCACGATGAACGACCGCTCCCTCAAGGCGGTCACCTCCCAGATGCGCTCCACCCAGGGCGCGGTCGGCGACGGCTTCGGCTTCAGCTGGCCCGCGTCGTTCCCGATGGCCCGGATCGACCAGATCATGGTCAAGGGCGTCGAGCCGAAGTCCTCGTGGACCCTGGCCGCGACCGACAGCGACCACCTGCCGCTGGCGGCCCGCGTACAGCTGTGACCGTGGTGACCGTGCGCGGGGACGGCGGAGCACCGAGCGTCTGCGACAATTAGTTCAAGTCGCTTACATAAAGAAGGCCGGAAGAGAAGACCGGAAGGCCGGAAGAAGCCAGAAGACCCAGCCGTCGCCCGGCACCCCAGCCGAGGCGACGGCTCTTCGCTGTCCTTCCCCCTTCCGGCCCCCGGGCCCCGGCCCTCCGCGCTTCCCGCTCCCCGCTCCGAGATTGCGAAGGTTCCCCATGCCCCTGGCCCTGCTCGCCCTGGCCGTGAGCGCCTTCGGCATCGGCACGACCGAGTTCGTCATGATGGGCCTGCTGCCCAATGTGGCGGACGACCTGGGCACGTCCGTGCCGACCGCCGGCCACCTCGTCTCGGCGTACGCGATCGGCGTCGTCCTGGGCGCACCCCTGCTCACCGGCCTCGGCTCCCGCGTGCCGCGCAAGAAGATGCTGCTGCTCCTGATGGCGCTCTTCACCGTCGGCAACCTGGCCTCCGCGCTCGCCCCCGACTTCGGCTGGCTGCTGGCGGGCCGCTTCCTCGCCGGACTCCCGCACGGCGCGTTCTTCGGCGTCGGCGCGGTGGTCGCCGCCCGGATGGCCGCCGAGGGCAGGCAGGCGCGGGCGGTGGCGACGATGTTCCTCGGCCTGACGGTCGCCAACATCGTCGGCGTACCGGCGGCGACCCTGCTCGGCCAGCACCTCGGCTGGCGCGCCACCTTCCTCGTCGTCGCGGCGATCGGCCTGGCGGCGATGGCGGCCCTGGCCCGCCTGGTGCCCCGGATCCCGGTCGAGGCGCACCAGGAGGTACGCCGCGAACTCCGCGCCCTCGGCAACCGTCAGGTGCTCCTCGGCCTGCTCACGGCCGTCTTCGGCTTCGCGGGGGTCTTCGCGGTGTACTCGTACCTCTCGGCGATGACCACCGAGGCGATGGGCTTCGGCGAGTCCTCGGTCACCCTCGTCCTGGCCCTCTTCGGCATCGGGATGACCCTGGGAGCCCTGGCGGCGGGCCCGCTCACGGACCGGGCCCTGCGCCCGACCCTGTACGGGTCGCTCGGCGCGCTGGCGGTGGTGCTGGTGGCGTTCCCGTTCACGGTGCACGTGCCGTGGGCGGCGCTGGTGATGGTGACGCTGCTGGGGGCGGTCGGCTTCATGACGACGACCCCGCTCCAACTGCTGGTCATGAACAAGGCGAAGGACGCCCCCACCCTGGCCTCCGCCTCCAACCACTCCGCCTTCAACCTGGCCAACGCGGGCGGCGCCTGGCTCGGCGGAGCGGCGATAGCGGCGGGCTGGGGCTGGACGTCCCCGGCGTTCGTCGGCGCGGCACTGGCGGTGACGGGCCTCGCGATAGCCGTGACGGCGGGATTCCTGGACCGGGGCGACGGGGGAGGGGCCCGGGTGGTGGCAGCACACCGAGCCCGTCCGACGACCACTTCCAGCCCGTCCGGCGTCTGAGGACGGAACCGTCGAGCGGGACGGGCCCGCAGGACCATCGGCCCGAGGCCCACCCGGCCCCGTCCGGCCCGTCCGGGGACACTCTCTCCAGCCCTTCCGGTGTCTGAGGGCGGAGCCGTTGAGCGGGACGGACCCGCAGGAGCATCGGCCCGATGCCCACCCGGCCCCATCCGGCCCGTGCGGAAACACCTTCTCCAGCCCGTCCGGCGTTTCAGGGCGGAGCGGTCGCGCGGGACGGGCCCGGGGTAGCACAGCCTTCGCCCAGGTCGGCCCCATCCGGCGCGTCCGGAAACACCTTCTCCAGCCCGTCCGGCGCTTGAGGACGGAACCGTCACGCCGGACGGGCCCGGGGCAACACCGCCCCCGGGCACGCGCACGGCACCCCGGCCCGTCCGGCGCCTGAGGACGAAGGCGGCCACCGGACGCCCCCGGTGACGCCCGTGGCCCGCCCCCGCGAACCCGCTAGGACGACTCCCGCCACCGGTTCGTGATCGGCAGCCGCCGGTCTTTCCCGAACCCCTTCGGCGAGATCTTCGTCCCCGGCGGATACTGCCGCCGCTTGTACTCGGCGGTGTCCACCATCCGCAACGTCTTCGCCACCAGCTCCGCGTCGAACCCGGCCGCCACGATGGCATCGAGACCCTGGTCCCGGTCCACGTACAGCTCCAGGATCGCGTCGAGCACCTCGTAGTCCGGCAGCGAGTCCGTGTCGACCTGACCCGGCCGCAGCTCCGCGCTCGGCGGCTTGGTGATCGAGGCCTCGGGGATCGGCGGGGTCTGGCCCCGCTCCTCCGCCGCCCGGTTGCGCCACTTCGCCAGCCGGAAGACCGACGACTTGTAGACGTCCTTGATCGGCCCGTACGCGCCCACCGCGTCCCCGTACAGCGTGGAGTAGCCGACCGCCAGCTCCGACTTGTTGCCGGGCGCCAGCACGATCTGCCCCTCCTGGTTGGAGATGCCCATCAGCGTCGTCCCGCGCAGCCGCGCCTGGAGGTTCTCCTCCGCGAGACCGGTGAGCCCCAGGGACTCCATGTACGCGTCGAACATCGGGGCGATCGACACCGTACGGAAGTTGAGCCCGGTCCGCCGGGCCAGCTCGGCCGCGTCGCCCTTGGAGTGGTCCGAGGAGTACTTGGACGGCATGGAGACGCCGTACACGTTCTCCGCCCCGAGCGCATCGCAGGCGATGGCCGCGCAGAGCGCCGAGTCGATCCCCCCGGAGAGCCCGAGCAGCACACTGCTGAAACCGTTCTTCGCGGCGTACGCACGCAGCCCGACGACCAGCGCGGAGTAGATCTCCTCGTCGTCCTCCAGCCGCTCCGCGTACCCGCCCGCCAGCTCCGGCTCGTACGCGTCCACCGGCCGGTCCGACAGCACCACGTGGTCGATCCGCAGCCCGTCGTCCACGACCCCCGACGGCGCCGCGGGGGCGGCCGCGGGCAGCTCCAGATCGAGGATCACGCTGCCCTCGGAGAACTGCGGGGCGCGGGCGATGACCTCGCCCTCCTTGTCGACGACGATCGAGTCCCCGTCGAAGACCAGCTCGTCCTGCCCGCCGATCATCGCCAGATAGGCCGTCGTGCACCCGGCCTCCTGGGCCCGCTTGCGGACCAGCTCCAGCCGGGTGTCGTCCTTGTCCTGCTCGTACGGCGAGGCGTTGATCGACAGCAGCAGCCCGGCCCCGGCGGCCCGGGCGGCCGGGACGCGCCCGCCGTCCTGCCACAGGTCCTCGCAGATCGCGAGGGCCACATCGACGCCGTGGACGCGGACGACGGGCATCGAGTCGCCCGGCACGAAGTACCGGAACTCGTCGAAGACGCCGTAGTTCGGCAGGTGGTGCTTGGCGAAGTTGAGGGCGATCCCGCCGCGGTGGAGCACGGCGGCCGCGTTGCGCGGGGACCCGGCGGGCTGCCCGTACCGCGCGGCGGCGTGCTCGGAGCGGTCCAGATAGCCGACGACGACCGGCAGCTCGCCGAAGCCCTCCGCGTCGAGCCGGGCGGCCAGCGCGCGCAGCGCCTGCCGGGAGGCCTCGACGAAGGACGACCGCAGGGCCAGGTCCTCGACGGGGTAGCCGGTCAGCACCATCTCGGGGAACGCCACGAGGTGGGCGCCCTGTTCGGCGGCGTGCCGGGTCCAGTGGACGATCGCCTCGGAGTTGCCGGCGAGGTCGCCGACGGTCGAGTCGATCTGATTCAGTGCGAGGCGTAGTTGAGGCACGTCCGCCAGTGTAATCGTCTTTCTGACGCGATGTCCCGGCGGCCCGGGCAAAATCTCCCCGGGCCCACCGGAACCGCAGGTCAGAGCCGCCTAGGTGCTCCCGACCCGCACCGCGCCCGGACGGCTAGCCCCGATACCCGAGGACGGTCATCATCCCGGCCTCCGCGTGGTAGACGTTGTGGCAGTGGACCATCCACAGCCCCGGATTGTCGGCGTCGAAGTCCACCGTCAGCGACCGGTGCGGCAGCACGATCGCGGTGTCCTTACGGGCCCCGGCGGCGTTCCCCGCCAGCGCGAAGGTGTGGCCGTGCAGATGGAGCGGGTGCCACATGGCCGTCGCGTTGTCGAAGACGACCCGCACCCGCTCCCCGGCCCCCACCGGCCGCCGGTGCTCCGCGCTGTACGGCCTCCCGTCGAAGGCCCAGTCGTACTTCTCCATCCCGCCCGTGAGCCGCATCCGGATCGTCCGGTCCGGCGCCCGCTCCTTCAGCGCCACCGACGGGTCCGGCACCAGCCGCCCCGCCTCGACGAGCTGCCCGTCCAGCTCTCCGGGCCGTACGGAGGCGGCGGGCGCGGCCCCGCTCCCGGTCCGCAGCACCGCGAGCGCGGACGCCCTCTTCCCCTCGGCCAGGGCGGTGAGCGGGAAGACCCCGTCCCCGGCGGTGACGAGGACGTCGTACCGCTCGCCCATCCCCAGCAGCAGCGCGTCCCCGGTGGCGTGCCGTACGGGGAAGCCGTCGGTGTGGGTGACGGTCAGCCGGTGGCCGCCGAGCGCGACCCGGAAGGCGGTGTCGCCCCCCGCGTTGATGATCCGCAGCCGGATACGGTCCCCGGGCCGCGCCCGGAACGTCTCCGGATCGTCGGCCACGCGTCCGTTCACGAGGTAGTGCGGATAGGCGACGTCACCGGCGTCGCCACCGAGCAGCTCACTGCGCGCGCCCATCATCATCCGTGAGGGACCGTCGGGCCCGCCCTCGGCCGGATCGTCCTCCCCGGACATGGTGTGCGCCCCGTGATCCATCCCGTCGTGCCCGCCGCCCATGCCGCCGGACAGTTCCTTGAGCACGGCGTCCGGAGTGGAGCCCGCCACCCCGTCGACCCAGTCGTCGAGGACGACGACCCACTCCTTGTCGTACGGGAGCGGCTCCTTCGGGTCCTCCACGACGAGCGGTGCGTACAGCCCGCGGTCCTGCTGGACGCCGGAGTGGGGGTGGAACCAGTACGTACCCGGGTGCGGCAGGGTGAACCGGTAGCGGAAGTCGGCCCCCGGCGCGACGGCCCGCTGGGTGAGCCCGGGGACGCCGTCCATGTCGTTGCGCAGGGCGAGGCCGTGCCAGTGCATCGAGGTGGGCTGGGGGAGGTGGTTGGCCAGGGTGAGGTCGAGGGTCTCCCCGGCGGTCACCCGCACCTCACGCCCGGGCAGCCGGTCCCTGTAGGCCCAGGAGGCGACGGTGGTGCCGCCGCCCAGATCGAGCCGGGCGCGGGTGGCGGTGAGGGAGACCTTCCGTACGGGACCGGAGCCGCGCGCCTTCTCGGCCGCAGCGACCTCCTCGCCGTCCGGGGAGACGTACGTACCGGAGGCCTGGGCACCGGCCGGTGCGTCGGGGCCGCCGTGACCGCCCCCGTGGCCGCCGCCGTCGGAACAGGCGGCGAGGACTCCCGTACCGGCGACGGCGAGAGCGGCGCCGAGCACGGCGCGTCGGGTGGGCTGTGTGGACATGCTGAATACACCTCTGGGGAACTGCTGGTCGTTCGGGATCGGGAGAAGGGCGGAGGTGAACGCCCACTCCTAAATACGCAGCACCGAGACGGTGGCGAGCACTGATATCGGGGGCGGCGGAGCCCGCAGCACCCGCAGGAGCCCCGCCCCCACCGGCGTACCGAGCCCCCGCCCGCCCACGCGCACCCCGAACAGCCAGAGCCCGACGAGGGCGAGCCCCCAGGCACCGAGGACGGCGAGACAGACGGAGAGCGGATCCATGCCGCTCATGGGGGAGTCGGGGGACGCGGGGCCGGAATGATGCGCGGCTCCGCCGGAAACACCGTCACCCCCGACCTCGACGGCGGACACGGCGGCGGGTCCGGTGTGCGCGGAGCCCGGCCCGGCCTGCGCGGCCATCGGGGCGGACTGCGCGACCACCGGACCCGCCTGCGCGGTGAGGCCCGGGTCGGGATGCTCAGCGGGATGGCCGACGGTGTGCATGGTGAAGATGCCGAAGAGCAGCGCGGCGAGGAGCAGGAGCCGCCCGCACATCACGCTCCCGCTCCGGACTCCGCCGACCGTACGCACCATGGGAGCACCCTACCCGGGGAGGGTATGCGGGACGGAAACGGCCGGCGGCCCGGCACCCTCGTCGGATCGACGGAGCACCGGACCACGGCTCACGACTCACGGACCTCGGATCCCAGCCCTCAGCCCCCAGACCCGGGATCAAGGATCACGGATGCGGGTTCACGGCTCACGCATCCGGGTTCACGAACCAGGACCACAGAGCACAGAGGCTCAACTCCGCGAGTACACCTTCTCCGCCCAGGCGGCGATCTGCTCCTCGGTGAGGTGCTGGGCGAGGTCGGCCTCGCTGATCATGCCGACGAGCTTCTTGTTCTCGACGACGGGGAGCCGGCGGATGCGGTGGTTCTGCATCTCCTCCAGGACCGCGTTCACGTCCGCGTCCGCCTCGATCCAGCGGGGCGTGCCCTGGGCCAGCTCGCCGGCGGTCACCTTCGAGGGGTCGTGGCCCATGGCCACACAGCCGACGACGATGTCGCGGTCGGTGATGATGCCGACCATCCGGTCCGCGTCACCGTTGGCGGAGACGGGCAGCGCGCCCACGTTGTGCTCACGCATCAGCTGCGCCGCACGGTCGAGCGTCTCGTGGGCGGGGATCCAGCGGGCCCCGCTGTGCATGATGTCTTTGGCGGTCGTCATGGCGGATTTTCCTCCTGCGTGCCGATGGCACTGCCGTACGGCCCCGAGCGCAACCCATCGTCATCGCGCGGCCCGGAGCGCGCGACCGCAATCACCCGTTCAGGTGCGCCGGTACGAGGACGGTGGCGTACGCACACCCCGCCACGGCCCCCACGTGGCGGGGCCGCCGACCGTATCGGGTGGCCGGGTGCTCTCTCTCACACCGTGTGCGTAATCTGGGGGAAATCCCGGGTCGCGATACTGAAGTGTCCCCCTACCCCGGGCGGTGGTGCACGGACCGTCTGAACTGCAAGGATGTGGCAATGGACAAGCAGCAGGAATTCGTCCTCAGGACCCTTGAGGAGCGCGACATCCGCTTCGTGCGGCTGTGGTTCACCGACGTCCTGGGGTTCCTCAAGTCCGTCGCCGTGGCCCCGGCCGAACTGGAGCAGGCCTTCGACGAGGGCATCGGCTTCGACGGCTCGGCGATCGAGGGCTTCGCCCGGGTGTACGAATCGGACATGATTGCCAAGCCGGACCCGGCCACGTTCCAGATCCTGCCGTGGCGTGCGGAAGCACCGGGCACGGCCCGGATGTTCTGCGACATCCTGATGCCGGACGGCTCCCCGTCGTTCGCGGACCCGCGCTATGTCCTCAAGCGGATCCTCGCCAAGACCTCCGACCTCGGCTTCACGTTCTACACGCACCCCGAGATCGAGTTCTTCCTGCTGAAGAACAAGCCGGTGGACGGCACCCGCCCCACCCCGGCGGACAGTTCGGGCTACTTCGACCACACCCCGCAGAACGTGGGCATGGACTTCCGCCGCCAGGCGATCACCATGCTCGAATCGATGGGCATCTCGGTGGAGTTCAGCCACCACGAGGGCGCCCCCGGGCAGCAGGAGATCGATCTCCGCTACGCGGACGCGCTGTCGACGGCGGACAACATCATGACGTTCCGTCTGGTGATGAAGCAGGTGGCGCTGGAACAGGGCGTGCAGGCCTCGTTCATGCCGAAGCCCTTCTCGGAGTACCCGGGTTCGGGCATGCACACCCACCTCTCCCTCTTCGAGGGCGACCGCAACGCGTTCTACGAGTCGGGCGCGGAGTACCAACTCTCCAAGGTGGGCCGCTCGTTCATCGCGGGCCTCCTGAAGCACGCGGCGGAGATCTCGGCCGTCACCAACCAGTGGGTCAACTCCTACAAGCGCATCTGGGGCGGCTCGACCCGAGCGGCCGGCGCGGGCGGCGAGGCCCCCTCGTACATCTGCTGGGGCCACAACAACCGCTCCGCCCTCATCCGCGTCCCCATGTACAAGCCCGGCAAGACCGGCTCGGCCCGCGTCGAGGTCCGCTCCATCGACTCCGGCGCCAACCCGTACCTGACCTACGCGGTCCTCCTCGCCGCAGGTCTCAAGGGCATCGAGGAGGGCTACGAACTCCCCGCCGGCGCCGACGACGACGTCTGGGCCCTCTCCGACGCCGAACGCCGCGCGATGGGCATCGAACCCCTCCCGCAGAACCTGGGCGAGGCGATCTCCCTGATGGAGAAGAGCGAACTGGTCGCGGAAACCCTGGGCGAGCACGTCTTCGACTTCTTCCTCCGCAACAAGAAGCAGGAGTGGGAGGAGTACCGCAGCGAGGTGACCGCCTTCGAGCTGAAGGCGCTGCTGCCGGTGCTGTAGCGCAGCGGGCCGGCGGCTTGGAGAGCGCTATGGCGGGCGGGCTGCTCCGGTTCGAACCGGAGCAACCCGCCCGCAGCCACGACTACCTCCGGGCCGCCTGTGGGCCGCCGATCCCGGATGGCGGCCCACAGGCGCACCGATTTCACCGGACTCCAAGGGAGGGGAGGGGCCCGTGCAGACAGCGGGAGTGGACCTGTACGTCAACCATCCGGTCATGGCCTTGGGGTCTCCGGACTGGATCAGCACGGACCTGAAGTTGGCCGGCGCTCCCGCTGCATCCAACGACACTCACGTCCTCGTCCGCGTACAGCCACAGACAGCTCTGATCAGGGTGCGGCTGTTCCAGGACCACGGAGAGAGCATCGCCGCCGACCCATCGTTCACGACGGTGTTCGACGGCTCCCTGTACTTGGCAGACAGACGCTTCGTGATCGGTGACGTGATGGGGGAGAGCCGGTTCATCAAGTACATCGGGGGACCACAACGCTGGCGAGTGCGGGTCGCGGTGGACGACCCCAAAGGCCACGCGCGTGCTGCCGATGTGGTCCTTGGCGCTGAGGAGTGGAGCTGCGCAGGACTGACGCCGAGAGGGCACGAACAGTAGCGATCGGCCGTACGACGTCTCAACGGTCAGGCCGAGAGCTCCCGCACCTCACGCGTGGCGGCCTCATCGAGAAGGAAAGCGCGGGCCAAGCGCTCCAGCACATCGGAACTGGGGACCATGCGTCCGTTCTCCACCTTGGACACGGTGGGCTGCCCGACCCCGGGCCCCTGGGCCAGTGCTGCACCGGACAGGCCGGTCTCAGCACGCAATGCCCGAAGGTGCGCACCGAGCACCTTCATCCGCTCCAGCCGCTCACTCCACAAAGCCGGGGTTGCACACCACAGAAAGGAGACCACGCCCAAGCCAGCGCAGGCGGCAACCACCGAGGCCCATCATGATTCAAACTTTCTCGACTGTTTCGGCTCGCTCCGCTCCCCGCGCGCGGCACGGCGCCCGGCCGGGCCTGCGCTCCTATCTCCGTCCCGCTCCAGCCCGGCCGACGCCCGTGCCGCGCTCAGAGCTGACGCCAGAGAAGGGGTACGTCGTGGCTGGGGCGGTCGGCTCCATGGCTTTAGGTAGCCACTTTGGCGCGAGCCTCGATGATCATGGCCCCAGCCTCGTGCTTTACCGGGCAGGTCCACAGACTGCCCGACGCGCCGGAAGCTTGCGGTGCCATGATCACTCGCGCCAAAGCAGCTCCAGCCCAAAGCCGCTCCACCGACCCAGGTGACATCGCCCCGTACGTCAGTCAGCTTCGTTCATTTTCAAGGCGTGTCAACTGTTTCCTTGATATCTTAACCCGGGGATTAATTTACCAGGGGGAGTAAATGTTTTGGGGACTATAGAAGCGGAGGCGTTGCAGCCCCGACAGGGTTGCCGTCGCGCTTGTCCCGGTTTCGAATATAACCGATGGCCGGACGTTCGAATATTTCGCAGTTGCTGTCGTTCTAAGAGTATCACCGAGGGCCATTCTGGTTCGCGATTGATCCGATAATTGAAACAAAGGAGAAGTAGCGTGGGTGAGCCAACTTACCAAAACATCACCGCAACTGTGCGGCCCCCCCGGTGCGCCATCTTTATTAATAAGAATAGTGAATACTGGAAGACTGCAGCCAACGTGGCTATCACCCAAGCGTCTCATGTGTGGGGTGGTCGTTACTTTCTGATTGTGCCGACAGACGGCAAAAAGATTGAAGGCAAGTTTTGGGAGTTGCTTGAGGCCTACAGTCCGGACCATCTCGCGGTCTGCAATCTAACGTTCAGGGACTTCGAAGAAGCCAACCCGGATCGATATGAGGAGATCAAAGAATTTCACAAGAATAGC
Source organism: Streptomyces araujoniae (assembly GCF_050871195.1). Classification (NCBI taxonomy): domain Bacteria; kingdom Bacillati; phylum Actinomycetota; class Actinomycetes; order Kitasatosporales; family Streptomycetaceae; genus Streptomyces; species Streptomyces araujoniae. The sequence goes on along the minus strand of NZ_CP194070.1, from coordinate 1,864,830 downwards.
GACCAAACCAAAGGCTGGAGTGACGCAGAGTTCGAGGATTGGTTTACGGGTAGTGCTGCGCAGTCTCAGGTGGATGAGCTCACCATCAGTGAAAGCCTACATAAGGAGCTCATCTACCGTTTGAGCCCGTTTCATTACAATGATGCAGTCGACCAACATCTGACGAGTACGTCCGGCTTCGGGTACCCCTTCACGAAGATCGCAAAAATCATCTCGGCGACTACCAGACACATTGGTCTCGTGAGGCTCCCCCCGGCAATTAGTGACCCAACGTTCAAGCTGCTCATCCATTCTGAAACGGGAGTAGGAAACAGCGAGTATATAGACGAGATCAGTGAAGCTGGCTTCACGGCGAAGCGATTGCCAGACACATACAGAATGACGAACCTTTTGACTCACGTTCAAGGGTCGCAGCGGCCATATTCTGGCGAACACGAAGAACCGCGCCTAGATGAAAATTTCCTACCGAACACTCCGTTCGGTCTAAGTATGCTGCACCTGGGGCAGTACTACAGGGCTGAAAATCATCGGTCAGACAAAGAGCCAGTAGTTCTAGTGCTTGGCGACACAGTGGAAGACTTCTGCTTCTACTACTCATTGTCCCGCATGCATGAGGGCGTTAAGTGGCTTCCACGGGCCTGGCTGCGCTCTTACACTAAAGCACGAAATGCGGCCAGGAAGCGCCGTGAGCAGAAACGAGAAGTAGAGTCATTTACGATAGAAGAGCAGTCAGCACGCGACCTTGTTAGTGTTGTCTCCTCGCTGATTAACTACGGCCATAGCGCTAAGAGCGTGCAATTGTGCAGCATGAGCCTTAGTCAACGACAACTCGTTTCCTATCGGACCCAGATTAGAAACCTCCCATATTTGGAGCCCGACAGGTTCATTTCCAAGGTTGAATGCGTGTCCGTCGAATCCGTCTCCACCTCATGTTTGTTGCGGGTCTACGAGACCGACAACTACGTCAACCATCGCAGTATGGTATTTGTTGATGGGAAAAGTGTCAGCCCATTTGATACGCCGAAGCCTAAAAGCTTCAACGCAATCAGACTTCCCGACCACTATTGGCTGACGTCGCTACAAATCGAGGGTTATCAGCCGCCATCACTACCGACGTTGGGGCCAAAGATCGCCAATCTCCACAGCTCGACCACTGAGTCTCGTGTAGCAAATGATGGCATTGCTTACCTGTGTCCCAACTCCATGATCTTCGGTAGTGACCTCGACGCCATTTTGGTTCGCCCTAAGATCGAGATGCTAGACACTATGACGCTCTTCGATACCTACTTTGAGGGTATCGGTGTCAAAGTGCGGTACTCAGACAAGGGAAACTACTTCAACGACACGCTCCGACGGTTTGGCGGCCTGGACGCTACCGGCAGGTTCATCAAGGCTGCCGCCACCAGGTCGATCCTGGATAAGTTCATGTCCAGGAAGGTGGCCGAGGGCGGCAACATCATCTACCTGGAGAACGACCAGAGGGCCTATCTGAATCTCCAAGCCATTGCAGGCAGCCTGGGTGACGAGAAGACGGCTGCTGATCTGATAGATGGCCTTGTAGGAAATCAGGTGCTTCAACGCGGCTATATTTTCCAGTGTGAACGGTGTCGTCTGGTTTCCTGGTATGGAATCGAAGCCTTGACGGCAGAATTCAGATGCAACCGCTGCTCTTTGAGTCAGCAATTCACGCGAGGGCATTGGAGGGACCCGGCTGTACCTCACTGGTACTACAAGCTTTCGGAGACAATTTACCAGTTCTACCGGAATAACTCACACCTCACTGCGCAAGTTTTGTACAAGCTGAAAGGTGAGTCAAGGTCTGCTTTCCACTATGCCCCGGAGATCGATCTACTCGACTTTCCCCGGAGAGGCAAGAGCCGAGAAATGGACGTAGCTTGCATCGTTGATGGTGCGATCGTATTCGGCGAGTGCAAGACTGATTCCTTGAAGGTCGAAGCCCTGGAAAAGTTTGCAGCTTTGGCAGGGATGCCTCTCAGATATCCCGCCCGAGTCATCTTTGCAACAACTCAACCTGTCTCAAGCGAGTTCAAGGAGCAGATGAGTAAAGTACCAAACGCCGAGCTGATGCTTCGCAGTGACTTGTACGACGACTAAAGGTTGTTGCAGAAGGGTGGGTGTGGGCAGGTTGAAGTGGAGTTTGACCTGCTGGTTCAGCCGGTCATGGCGAGGTTGTGCGTGGTGGCGACGGCTTGGACGGCGTGGTGGAGGCCGTCTCCTTTCTGGCGGCAGTCGCGGAGGATTTTCCAGGTCTTCATGCGGGCGAAGGTGTGCTCGACGCGGGCTCGGACGCGTCGGTGTTCGGAGGAGTTGTCATGGCCCAAATGAAAGTCCTCCGGCAGCCCTCCCTCAGCACTCCGTACAGCCATCCAAGGCGTTCAGAGTTCTCGCGGACTGAGCAGCACGGATGATCGCGAAGGATCTTGGTGCTGCGGATGGTTTGGTTGTTGAGAACCTGGTCGTCGGAAGCTTGCGCCAGTGGTCAGGGTTGCGGTCGTAGCCGGATGACGAAAGCTTTGGCAAGGGACGTTGGGCTCCGGCTGTACAACAGCGAGGTAGAGCAACCGCAACAATCAGTCCTGGGCAGTGTCAGCCGCAGGAACCCGATGCGTGGTCGCTACGACTGTTGAGGGCCGATCCACGTAGCCGAGGCCCCCTGGGGGCCTCCGGCATTGCCCGGACCTCAGCGAAGCGCGGCAACCCTGTCAGCGGTTACGCGTGAATCGTGTGGCTGAAGCCGAGGGAGATCAGTCCTTCGGACCGGCACAGAGTGTCGGAGGGGCCGCCGACCTCAGTCTGGAGCAGTTGGTAGGCGGCCCCGTGGCGTTGGCCCCAGTGCATCGCGGCCCTCCAGAGGAGGCGCCCGAGGCCTTGGCCCCGGGCCTCGGGCAGGACGGCGAAGTACTGGGGCATGAGCTGCGGGCGTCCGATCGCGTCGGGGCGGACTTCCATGGGGCCGATCGCACCCACGATGCGGTCGGCAACTGCGGTGGCAAGGACGGGGCCGCACCGGTCGGCTTGCATCCGGGCGTGGAGAAAGGCCAAGCCGTCCGTGGCCATGTCCCTGGCGAAGGGGGCGAACGTCTCCTGCACAGTGGCCGGCCAAGAGGTGACGGAGCGGACCGGGCCGTCGGGGGCGGGGCAGGGGTTGGTGGTGAAGTCCTTGAGCTGGATGCGTGTGCCGTGCGGGTGCGTGGTTTTGGGGCCTAGGGGGCGGACTACCCGGGCGCCTGCCACGTCGTGCACGGCCGCGAGCTTGGCGGCCAACTCCGCGGCCTCCTCCACGACGTTGTCCGTAGGACCGTAGGCGAACACCCTGACGGTGCCGCGTCCACGCAGGGTCAATGTGGGAATGAAGGTGCGCTCACGTTGATGGACCACGTTTTCGCGGAGAACCTTCTCGTCCTTCTCGCCGCCCCAGCGCCTGTCCTTGTCGTAAGGAAGGAAGCCACCGATGTCGGCCGCTCGCAGGACGTCCTCGAAGATGTCGACGGTCAGGGCGTCGGGGTGGACGGGGCCGAGGGTCGGCACGATTGGTGCGGTCAGTTGGGGTCGGAGCCAGTCCCAGCGGAAGAACATGGGCGGCACCCTAGCGGTGGTCCGGGCAGGCCTCAGGCCCCGACGCGAGTACGCCGAGGCCTGAGCGGAGTTGACCGGGTCGTGTCGGTCAGTGGGGGTTGTCGTCTCCGGCGTCGCAGGAGCATTCCGCGCTCTCCACGATCACGTCGAGGTCCTGTACGGCGGTGATCGACGCTGTCGCGACGGGAGGGGCGGCGCGGCGGGCCGAGGTCGGCGGGCCGGGGAGGATGGTCACCGGTACGGGTGGGGTCATGAGGCGGTCTCCTTGTCTCCGTGCTGGCAGTAGCTGTGCAGCGGCGCCCTGGCCTCCTGGTAGTGCTTGGCCAGGGGACGGCAGACCCGGCAGGTGCCGGACAGGGCGCAGCCCTCGCACCCTCCGGTGCGAAGCATGAGTCGGTCAGCGATGGTGCCGAGCCGGGTGAGGCCGTCGATTCCTTCGGCCATGAGGTCGATCTGCTCGTCGCGGCCGACCTTGCAGATTGAGACCTTGGCGTGCGGGTCGGCGTGGAAGAAGGTGTGTCCCGCGTTGCAGCCGGCGAATGGTTTGCGCTGCCGCAAGTGGGCGGCGGACTGGGCGAGCAGCGGCTCGCCGCCTCCGTAGATCGTGGGCGTCATGTTCGTGTACGCGTGGTTCTCGACGTTCCACTCGTCTGCGAGGGCGGCCATCTCGTCGGCCTCGGAGGCGTTGTCCTCGGTCACCACGACGTTGATCCGCAGTGGCAGACCCGCCTCACGGGCGGCGTCCATGCCGCGCCGGAACGCATTCCACGCTCCGCGGCGCTGGGTGAGCGTGTCGAAGGACTCCTCGCTCGCCCCGTACATGCTGACGACGAGGCGGTACGGCGGGCAGTCCCGGAAGAGCCGGAGGAGGTCAGGCCGCCAGAGCAGCGAGCCGTTCGTGGAGATGGTGAGCATCATCCCGGCCTGCCAGGCGTACCGGTAGGCGCCCTGGAAGTGGGGATCCATGGTGGGTTCGCCGCCGGTGATCTGGAGCCATAAAACGCCCGCCGCGCGCATGATGTCCAGCAGCCGTACTTTGTCCTTCCAGCCCAGGCCGGAGAAGGGCCGCTCGCCTAGATAGCAGTGCTTGCAGCCGAAGTTGCAGCCCAGGTTGATCTCCCAGGACGCTCGGCAGTAGCCGTACGGAGACGGCTCGCGCACCAGCACGGAGCCGCGCGTCGTCTGGCCGCCCAGGTCCAGGCCCCACGCATCGGCGGCGGTCTGCACCGCCCAGGTGGGAAGCATCTCACCATCGGCGGCGGCCTGGCGCAGGCCTTCGTAGTGGTCGACGGGGATGCGGGCACCGGCCCGTGCTCCTGGCTTCAGGAGCAGGTGCCCGTCGAGGAACGGGGAGGCGATCAGCGCGTGGGTCATCGGTGACCCTCCCTTAGGCTCACGGAGCGGGACAGCGGGCGGAACTCCTCATGGCCGGCACGGCAGTGGATCTCGCCAAGGCCGCTACAGGTGCCACAGGTCCTACCGGGCGAGTCGGCACCACTCCCACCACAGTCCCCGCACTGTTCGTTACGAGGCGAGCGAGGGCTCCGGGCCTTGGGCGGGCTTGCGATCAGCTGGCGCACGTGGCCTCCTCCAGAGCGTCCATCCAGGTGTGCTGCGCGGTGTGGTCGACGAACAGACGGCAACCGTCACCGTCGGGCCCGGGGGCGGCCACCGGGCAGTCCGGCAGTACGACTAGTTCTGCTTCGTCCGACCCGCGCCAGCGGAGCCACAGCGCGGTCCCGTACGCGTCGGCATCGGTGAGGAGGCCGAAGTGCTCCCCCTCGTCGTGTGCGGACAGTTGGCATCGCACTGCCCTGTCGATGTACGTGACGGCCGACTTCTCCCGTGCCTCCCCTGCGAGTTCGAGGGGCACCCGACGCCAGCGGGCGCACCGCATCAGGACACCAACCAGCAGGACGCGTCGGCACTCTGTTTCTGTTTCGAGCATCGGGAGTCATTGCACGGCCGATAGCAGCCGGGGTTCTCCGAGGCGCCCGTGCTCGACGCGGTGACCTGGTGGGGGTTTCTCACCCTCTTGTCGGTGGGTCGCAGGCCTACCGACGCGAGCTGGGCACCGGTCTCCGGGGCCACCGCGATCTCACCGGTCTGCTCGCTCACGAGCCTCGGCTTCGGAGGCGTTGCTGCGAACGCGACAGCTGATGAAGTGTCGATCTTTAAGAACGGCATGGCGGAACTCCTTGAGTCAGGTCCGGCGACGTTCACCGAGCCGCAACGTCTCCACGAAGATAGGCGCAGAAAAATTGCGAGTCAAGAAATTCTGCGAGTAGCAGTGCTGCTGTATCTCTGCGACTCTTGGGGCGGCAACCTGAGGAGGACCACATGACCAGCGGATTCGGCCTGATCGTCCGGTTCAACCTGCGCGACGCAGAGGCGGCGGAAGCCTTCGACTCTCTGGTGGAGGAGACGCTGCAGGGCATCCGGGCCCACGAGCCCGGCACCCTCTCGTACGTCGTCCACACCGTGGCGGATGAGCCCAACTCCCGGCTCTTCTACGAGCTGTACGCCGACCGCGCGGCGTTCGATCAGCACGAGCAGCAGGCGCACACCCGTCACTTCCTGGCGGAGCGGGAGAAGTATGTGACCGACTTCGAGGTCACCTTCGTACAGAGCCAAGGTGCTGCCGGGGTGTGGAAGTGACATCAGAGGAACGCCGCGCTTTCGGTGCTCGGGTCGCCGGCCTTCGGGAGGCACGTGGTCTGACGCAGAAGCAGTTGGCGGCTGAGATCGGACGCACCGCGAGCTGGCTCTCTCAGGTCGAGCGGGGCATTCAGCCCGTCAACCGCCTGGACGTACTGCGCCTGCTGGCAGACGGTCTTGGTGTCTCGATCCAGGAGCTGCGTGCCGACGCGCCGGCGCAGGAGCCGACAGATGGCCCGGCCGTCGAGCTTCCCAACGATCTCGACCAGGCTCGGCTGGTCATCTCGGGGCACGCAGTCCCGGAAGTCCTTCTCGACGAGACCGAACCCGGCCCCGCTAGCCTGGAAGAAATCCAACGCGCGGTGGACCGCGTGTGGGACCTGACCCATGCCAACGAGTTCGCTGAACTCAGCGCCTTGCTGGGGCCACTGGTGCCCCGGATCGAGCGGGCGGCGAGAACGGCTCCGCCGAGTGAGCGGGGAAGGGCCTGGGGTCTACTCAGCCGCACTTACCAGGCCCTCTCCTCAGCCTTCGTACGGCAGGGCGAGGCGGACGCCGCGTGGGTAGCCGCAGATCGAGCCATTCGCGCGGCGGAGCAATCAGGCAACACCCTGGACGTCTTCGCCAGCGTCTTCCGTCTGTCCCAGGCCTTCGTGCGTCTCAAGCACCTCGACCAGGCCGAACACTCCGCGACCACAGCCCTGAACGCCCTGGAACGGCACTACACACAGGCCGCAGCCGCTCCCGAAGTACTTTCGGTCATGGGTGCGCTGCACTTGGCCCTCGCTCTCATCCACGCACGGGCGGGTGACCGGCCCCGGGCACGAGAGGAGATGAAGAGAGCGCGAGAGGTCGCGGGAAGGCTTGAGGAGGACCGGAACGACTTCAACCTGGAGTTCGGCCCGACCAACGTGGAAATTCAAGCCGTCTCCATCGCGGTCGAGCTTGGAGACGCCGGCGAAGCCATTGAAGTGGGCACCGAGCTGGACACGTCCGCCCTCTCGTTGGAACGCCGGGCCCGACTCAAGATGGACCTTGGCCGAGCCTATGCGCAGCGACGCCAAGTCGGGGAAGCTCTGGGGTCGTTGCTGGCTGCCGAGGAGCTGTCTCCCGACCTGGTCCACACCCATGTTGCTGCCAGGGACACGATCCGGGAACTTCTCCTTCTCGCAGGGCGCGCAGCGCCTCCAGAGCTGAAGGAGCTTGCCGATCGGGCTGACGCACGCCCCTGAGCTGTTGTCCGTCAACTCGGTGTGTCTTGCCGACCCGCGCTGCCACGGCAAAGGCCCATACCGTCGTTGTGGTGTCGCGCGAGGTGCAGGTCAGAGCGAGCATGCCCGGCCGGGTACCGGGTGTCCGTAGTCCGTGAGGTGCGCTCAGTCGCCTCCGGCCGAGCCGAGCCCACCCACACCAATCTGCCATCAGGGGCGCGCCTCCGCAGCGCGGGGTTGCACCTTCCGTAGCGGCATGTGGTCCGGTGGACCCGCGCCCCGAATTCCGCAAGGGAAGGTCCCCGCTCTCATGCACGCGTCTTTCATGCCGCCCCGCCAGGTCAAGATCGGTGACGCGGCGGCCTTCGTCGGCAGTACGCCGCGGGCGATCCGCCACTACCACGAGATCGGCCTGCTGCCCGAGCCCGAGCGGGGTGGCGACGGCCGTCGCCGTTACGGGTACGAGGACATGATCCGCCTGCTGTGGATCCGCAGGATGGCCGATGCCGGGATCGCCCTGGACGACATCCGTGACGCCTTCACCACGGACACCGCTTCCACCGGTGCGGGCAGGGGAGGGGACGGGGAGGGCATCGCGGGCGTCCTGGAGCGGCTGGAGGAGTCCCTCGCCGAGCAGGAGGCGGAACTGCGGCGGCAGCGAGCCGCCGTGCGGCGGATGCGTGCCGAAGGGAGTCGGATGGGGCTGCTCTCCGACTTCGTCACCGAACGTCTCAAGGGCCTGCCCGAGGGTTCCCTGCGCCAGGCGGACCTGGACACCCTGCTGGTCACCGAGCGGATCTTCGGACCGCTCGGCGCGGCCCTCCAGGCCGCCCGCTTCATCACCCTGGCCACGCACCCTGCTCTGCGTGCGGAATCCGACCGCATTGACGACGCCGAGGAGGCGCTCGACGACAGCGTCGCCGTCGATGATCCGCGCGTGGCTCATGTGGCCGCTGAACGGCATGCCTTCGAGAAGACTCTGCATGCCGTCATCGAGGAGTCCGGCCTGGACGAGGAAGACGACGCCCTCTGCGATGCCTGGGATGCTCTGCACCCTGCTCCCGCCGATGCCGGCGAGGGAGGCGAGGAAAGGGCCGACGTCGGCGGAAGCCGGAGGGAGGCCGGTTCGATGAGCGTGCTCGAAGCCATCGGCAAGATGCCGTACGACTTCTCCCCGGCGCGCCTGCGCTGCATGGAACTGGCGCAGGAACTGGCCGCCCGGGACGCGCCCAGGAGCGACCGATGAAGACCGCCGGGCAGTCATGACCTTCCGATGGGGCTCCCCGCATGCGCATGACCTGCCTGCGTGTGACGTCGGGCGGGCTGCCGACGGGTAGGCTGCGCCGGTCATCGCGATCACCCGAGGAACGTCATGCAGCTCTCACCGACGCCACTCAACCGTCTGGCGAACAGCTGCCTCGGAGCCGTTCCGGCGGTTGCCGGGATCGCGTACGCGGTGCAAGCCGATCGCGGGGTGCTGCGGCTCGCGGCCGGTCTGGCCGCGATCGGGTTCGCCGTGCTGGCCGTACGGGGGTATCGCCTCGGCGTGACGTGTGAGCATGCGCGGATGACGGTCCGTGGCTACCTGCGTACGCGGGTGATCGACCGGGAGCGCATCTCGGAGATCACGGACCTCCCCGCGGTGAGGTGGACGGATTGCACCGGACGTGCGCGATGGACGCCGCTCGTGGCGCTCAGGACGAGCCCCGGCGAATTCCCGGCAACCCGTCTCCACAAGGCACGTGCGGTCAGCAGGCTACGACGGTGGGCGCGGCGGGGACGCGGCTGACCCGGGCGGCGCCCCTGGCCTCGACCGTTGCCGGAGTGACCGTTGCGGGGCGGCCGGAGCGGTGTGCCTCGTGCCCGCCCGTTGCCCGTCCGTACGCGATGACCCGTGCCCGCCCGTACGTGATAATCGGGGCATGGCATCAGCGTCCGGCCTCCCCGGTCTCCGTCGAGCCGGGTCCGGTGCCCGGGGCCCCGCGTGAACCTCACCGAACTCCACCACCGTCTGCTGGCCGATGTGTTGGACGTGGGCGGTGACCATGCCCTCGTCCTCGCCGGTGGCTGCGCCGTACAGGCTCATGGCCTGGTCGATCGGCCCGGTCGGGATGTGGACGTGGCCACCGAGAGTCCTGCGTCCATGGAGGGCATCGCGGCCGCTGTGCGTGCCGGGCTGTGGCAACGCGGTTGGCAGGTCGCGGAGTCGGACGTCGATCCGGTGTCGGCGCAGCTGATCGTCACCGAGCCGGTCGGTGGTGCCGCATGTGAACTGGTTCTGCGCAAAGAGGTGTTGTGGCGGCCGCCCGTACGGACTCCGCTCGGGCCGGTGCTCTCGCTCGACGACGTCGTGGGCACCAAGGTCCGCGCTCTGGCCGCCCTCGGTCTCGTACGCGACCTGGTCGATGTGCGGGCGGCCGTCGGTCATTGGAGCCATAGCGAGCTGGAGGAGTTGGGGCGGCGGCACGCCCCGGAAACCTTCGACCTGGTCGAGCTCCAGGTGCGGCTGGAGGGGGTCGACTGGGTCGATGACGCCGAGTTTGCCGCGTACGGGATCGGGGAGCGGGACGTTCCCGCGCTGCGGTCGTGGGCGCAGGAGTGGGCCAACGACATCGCGGAACGGCTCCTGGAGGAGGGGGCGCCGCCACCCGAGGGGTGAGGAGCGGGCCCGCACCCGGTGAAGGCGGTCGCGGGCCCTGGAGGTGCTGCACCCGGGGCGCCCCCTCGGCGCAGAGGCGGTGCACCGTACGCGCTACACCGGGGGCGTTCCCGGCAGGGCTGTGCTACACCGGGGGCGTTCCCGGCGGGGAAGGGGCCGGGGGCGGGTTGGGAAGCGGGGGGCCAGGGTTCGGCGGGGGCTGCGGAGGGCCCTCCCTGTGCCTGCCCTCGGGGCGGACCTTGCGGGGCGGCAGGCCGTAGATGCCCAGCGGCGGGAAGAGGTCCACGCGGCGCGGGTAGTCCCCCTCCACGCACTCCTCGCAGAGCAGGTCCCGGCCGGCCTCCGTGTGCCGGGCGGCGGTGACCGGCGCGTTCCAACAGGCCTCGCAGGTACGGACGTCCGTCGCGGACAGGGCGATCATCGGTGCCTCCCGGGCGGGGCCGGTAAGGCGTGGTGAGGGGCGGTCGTACGCATGGATGCCTCCGTCTCGGGGGAGCGGGTGAGCCGTGGCGCGGGAAGCGTGAGCCGCGTAGCGCCAGGCGGGTGGGTCGGCCGGGCCCTACGCGCGGGTTTCGCGCCACGCGCGGACGAGCTGGGCGGCCGTGGGGCAGACCGTGCCCGCCCGGCAGGCGTCGCACGTCGTCGTGTGGGCGAGCAGATCGCGGTAGGCGGTGTCGGGAGCGTCGGTCGTGGTCACGGTCGCCTCTCTGCTGATCTCGGCCCAGACGAACTCGGCGGTGCGGGTGAGCGTGTGCCCGAAGTGATCGGCCGTGGCCAGGGCCGCGAGGACCGCCGTGTGCTCGGTCTCCGTCAGCTCGGTGGGGAGGTCGGCCTCGACGCGGATACCGGCTGAGGTGTCGACCACGCGCGGCTCGATGCCGATGGCCGCGGTGAGCATGCCGGTCAGTGCCGCTGCCCGCGCTCGTGCTGAGTGCACAGTTCTCCCCTGTGAACGGATGTCACTCCATGTAATGCTGAATATTCAGCTTCAACCTGATGGGTTAGCTTTGTCAATATCGAGCCCTGAACGCCGCACCCTCACGGAGCCGCCGAAATGCCTCGCGATACCCCGTACTTGCAGGTGGCCGACAAGATCCGCACCCGGGTGATGGCGGGTGAGTGGAGTGTCGGCGACAAGCTGCCGTCCCGCGCCCGGTTCGCCGAGGAGTACGGCGTCGGTCAGTCCGTCGCCCAGCGCGCGATGGAGCGCCTGATCATCGAGGGCATCCTCGAAGGCCGTGCCGGATCGGGCACGTACGTCCGCAAAGCCCGCCAGCGCCTCAGGATGGTCCGCTCCCGGCTCCGCCAGGATCGTATCGGTTCCCCGTTCCGCCACAACCTGAAGGACCAGGGGTCGGACGGCACTTGGGAGTGCAACAGCCGGGCCAGGGTCCCCGCCACCGAGGACATCGCCGCACGGCTGGCGATCGAGCCGGGCGACCTCTGCGTCATGACGCACTACGAGTTCCTCGCGAACGGCCAGCCCGCCCAACTCGCCACCAGCTGGGAGCCGATGGCCATCACCGGCGGCACGCCCATCCTGCTCCCCGAGATGGGGCCGCAGGGCAAGATCGGCGTCGTCGCCCGTATGCGCTCCATCGACGTCAACATCTCCACCGCCCTCGAAATGCCGCGCCCGGCCCGCGCCACCCGCGAGCAGGCCAACTTCCTCGGCATCTCCGTAGGTGATCTGGTCACTCAGCTGGAGCGCATCTACTTCGATGCCGACGGCCGTCCGGTCGAGACCGCCGACATCATCGTGCCGGACATCCGCTGGGAGATCGCGTACGAGATCGACATCGACGACTCCCGGTTCTGAGCAGGTCCCGGGGCGGTCCCTGAGCCGTTCCGGGACGGTCTCCGAGCTGAGCCCGGCGGTCCCTCAGCTGATCCAGGGCGGTCTCCGGGCTGAGCCGGGGCGGGTTTCCCAGCTGATCCCCGACGGTCGGCCTGCGCAGTCGGCGCGGGTCGGCCGCCGCGGCCGTCTCCGTTCCGCTCGACCGTCTCCGTTCCCCTTGAGGCCCGTCAGGCCCTGATGGCCGACGGGCCCGAAAAGTCGCGGGCCGGCGCGTCCATCAGGATCTCGTCGCAGACCGCCCCGAGCCAGTGGCCCGCCTCCCGGAGCGTTCCGGAGGTCCGGAACCCGGCCTTCTCGTAGGCACGCACCCCCGCCTTGTTCGGGGCCAGGACCTTCAGCCAGACCATCCGCAGGTTGGTCACGTGGAACGCGTAGTCCAGCACCAGCCGGGTGGCCACCGTGCCCAGGCCCCGCCCCCGCGCCTCGGGGCCGAGCATCACCAGGTACTCCGCCGTGCGCACAGCCGGGTCGGACAGCAGCGTCGCCACCCCGGCCGGGACCGGGCTGCCGTCGGCGAGGTCGTACACCGTGAAGCGGAAGTTCTCCCCACGCAGTTGATGGGCCATGCCTTCCGCGCGCCTCCAGCGACTCCGGCTGCTGACGACCATTGCTGACGAGGAGCGCCCGGTCCTGCTCCCAGCGCCAGTACGTCTCCACGCCGTCCGCCCGTAGGGGCCGAGCGCACCGATGTCGGTGGAGATCCGGACAATGGGGTCGGGGGTGGTGCTGATGGCGGGCTCCCGTGGGTGGGTTCGGCAGTTCGCGTGTCGGGGCCGGGAGTGCCCGAGCTGCTTTCGGCGGGTCGCAGTCCGCGTCCTGACCGGCCCGGTGCCCCTCCCGCCCCCGATGCCGTACGCCCCGCCCTGTTGTACTGTGACCGCACCCCGCAACCGGGGCACCGCCCCGCCACGGGGCCCGACCTGGGAGGTGAGACCCATTACCGCTGGATCAGGCTGGGTGCTCACCCCGTACGGCCGCGTCGGACGACCGGTCTAGCGAGCGCATCGCGGAGCGCCCATCGGAATTCCCGAAAGGCTTCGCCCGCATGGTGCTTCCCTCCTCCCCCGCCTCCCTTTCCGCCACCGCCGATGTCCTGCGCCGGGCCGGCTGCGTCTTCGCCGAGGACGAGGCCGCGCTGCTCCATGAGGCCGCCGCCTCCCCGGCCGAGCTGGCTTTGCTCGTCGGGCGGCGGGTCGGCGGGCTGCCGCTCGAACACGTGCTGGGCTGGGCCGAGTTCTGCGGGCGGCGGCTGGCCGTGGATGCCGGGGTGTTCGTGCCGCGGCGGCGTACGGAGTTCCTGGTGCGGCACGCCGTCGCGCTCGCCCCGGACCCGGCCGTCGTCGTCGATCTCTGCTGCGGTACGGGGGCCCTCGGTCTCGCCCTCGCCGCCGCCCTGGAACGGGTCGAGCTGCATGCCTGTGATGTCGAGCCGGCCGCCGTGCGGTGTGCCCGGCGGAATCTGCACGGGCTCGGGGTGGCCCATGAGGGGGATCTGTTCGGGCCGCTGCCGGAGCGGTTGCTCGGGCGGGTCGATGTGCTGCTCGCCAATGTGCCGTACGTACCGAGCGCCGATGTGGAGCTGCTGCCAGCCGAGGCCCGGGTCCATGAGCCGCGCGTAGCCCTGGACGGGGGCGGGGACGGGCTCGACGTCATGCGGCGCGTCGCCGCGGACGCGCCCCGGTGGCTCGCGCCCGGCGGGAGCCTGCTGGTGGAGGCGAGCGAGCGGCAGCGGGACGCGGCGGTGGACGTCATGCGGGGTGCCGGGCTGGGCGCACGGGTCGTGGTCTGCGAGGAGCTGTACGCCACCGTCGTCATCGGTACGGCGGGGGCGCGGGCCCCGGTGGGCCGTGGCCGCGTCCCGAATCCGGCCGGGCAGGACTAGGCTCGGTGGAGATCGGGTCGGGCGGCGGGAGAGGGTGCGATGACGGCGGTGCCGGGGCGGAGAAGCAGTACGTTCATCAGGCTGCTGCGGCACGGATTCACCGACCCGTCCGCCGCGGAGCGGCTGCTGGAGCTGGACGACCTCGCCTCCGTACGGTCCGATCCGGTGCTCTTCGAGGCGCTCGGCGCAACCGCCGACCCCGACCTGGCCCTGCGCGGCCTCGTCCGGCTCGTGGAGGCCGAGGAGGAGGGCGAGCGGCAGGTGCTGCTCGACACCCTCATCACCGCCAAACCCCTGCGTGACCGGCTCCTCGGGGTGCTCGGCGCGTCCGAGGCGCTCGGTGACCACCTGGCCCGGCACCCGCGCGACTGGCAGGCGCTCGTCACCTACGAGGCGGTCGACCTGCACCCGGGGGTCCCCGAGTTCGAGCGCGGGCTCGCCGCCGCCGTCGACGCGGACTCCCTCCGCGTCGCCTACCGCCGCTGCCTGCTCACCCTGGCCGCCCGGGACGTCTGCGGGACCACCGGCATCGCCCAGACCGCCGCCGAACTGGCCGACCTCGCCACCGCAACCCTCCGCGCCGCCCTCGCCATCGCCCGGACGGCCGCGCCCGAGGACGCCGCGCAGTGCCGGCTCGCCGTCATCGCGATGGGCAAGTGCGGCGGGCAGGAGCTGAACTACGTCTCCGACGTCGACGTCATCTTCGTGGCCGAGGCCCGCGACGGCGTGGAGGAGCACAAGGCGCTCCAGGCCGCCACCCGGGTGGCCGCGCACATGATGCGGCTCTGCTCCGAGACCACCGCCGAGGGCACGATCTGGGAGGTCGACGCCAACCTCCGGCCCGAGGGCCGCAACGGGCCCCTCGTGCGGACCCTCAGCTCCCATCTCGCCTACTACCAGCGGTGGGCGAAGACCTGGGAGTTCCAGGCGCTGCTGAAGGCGCGCGCGGTCGCCGGGGATCCGGAGCTGGGCGCGGACTACGTCGAGGCCGTCTCCCCGCTCGTCTGGCAGGCCGCCGACCGGGAGAACTTCGTCCCCGACGTGCAGCAGATGCGCCGCCGCGTCGTCGACAACATCCCCGCCGACCGGATAGACCGTGAGCTGAAGCTCGGGCCCGGCGGGCTGCGGGATGTCGAATTCGCCGTGCAACTCCTGCAGTTGGTGCACGGGCGCAGTGACGCGTCGCTGCGCAGCGGAACCACCCTGGAGGCCCTGCGGGCGCTGGCCGAGGGCGGGTACGTGGGGCGCGCGGACGCCGCCCAGCTCGACGAGGCGTACCGCTTCCTGCGCTCCATGGAGCACCGCATCCAGCTCTACCGGCTGCGCCGCACCCATCTGGTCCCCGAGGGCGAGGCGGATCTGCGGCGGCTCGGGCGGTCGCTCGGGATGCGGACCGACCCGGTCGCGGAGCTGAACAAGGCGTGGCGGCGGCACGCGTCCGTCGTCCGCCGGCTGCACGAGAAGATCTTCTACCGGCCGCTGCTGGACGCCGTCGCCCAGCTGGCCCCCGGCGAGTCCCGGCTCAGCGCCAGGGCCGCCGCGATCCGGCTGGAGGCGCTGGGGTACGCGGACCCGGCGGCCGCCCTGCGCCACCTGGAGGCCCTCTCCTCCGGGGTCTCCCGCAAGGCGGCGATCCAGCGGACGCTGCTGCCGGTGCTGCTGGGCTGGTTCGCGGACTCCGCGGACCCGGACGCCGGGCTGCTGGGCTTCCGCAAGGTGTCCGACGCACTGGGCAAGACCCCGTGGTACCTGCGGCTCCTGCGCGACGAGGGGGCCGCTGCGGAGAACCTCGCCCGGGTCCTCTCCGCCGGCCGCCTCGCCCCCGACCTGCTCATGCGGGCCCCGGAGGCGGTGGCGATCCTGGGCGACCCGGAGGGGCTGACCCCCCGCACCCGGGAACACCTGGAGCAGGAGGTGCTGGCCGCGGTGGGGCGTGCGGACGGCGCCGAGTCGGCGGTCGCGGTGGTGCGCGGGGTGCGGCGGCGGGAGCTGTTCCGTACGACGGCCGCCGACATCATCGGCTCGTACGGTACGGAGGAGAGCCCGGCCGAGCAGGACCTCGGGGCCCTCGTCGACCGCGTCGGCTCCGCCGTCACCGACCTCAACGCCGCCACCATCGCGGGCGCGCTGCGGGCCGCCGTCCGGGAGCGGTGGGGCGACACCCTGCCGACCCGGTTCGCCGTCATCGGCATGGGCCGCTTCGGTGGCCACGAGCTGAGTTACGGCTCCGACGCCGACGTCCTCTTCGTGCACCGGCCGCGCGAGGGGGTGAGCGACGAGGAGGCGGGCAAGGCGGCCAACGCCGTCGTGGGGGAGATGCGGCGGCTGCTGCAACTGCCCACCGCCGACCCGCCGTTGCTCATCGACGCCGACTTGCGCCCCGAGGGCAGGACCGGGCCGATGGTGCGGACGCTGAAGTCGTACGAGGCCTACTACCGGCGCTGGTCGCTGGTCTGGGAGAGCCAGGCGCTGCTGCGGGCCGAACACATGGCGGGCGACGCGGAGTTGGGTGCCGAGTTCATCGAGCTGGTGGACCCGTTGCGGTATCCGGCGGAGGGGCTCGGCGACGACGCCGTACGCGAGATCCGCCGGCTCAAGGCGCGGATGGAGTCCGAGCGGATGCCGCGCGGCGCCGACCCCACCCTCCACGCGAAGCTGGGGCGGGGTGGCCTGAGCGACGTCGAGTGGACCGTCCAACTGCTGCAGATGCAGCACGGATCGGCCGAGCCGGGGCTGCGGACGACCCGCACGCGCGAGGCACTGGCCGCCGCCTGCGCGGCCGGGCTGATCCCGGCCGAGGACGCGGAGATGCTGGACGAGGCGTGGGTACTGGCCACGCGCGTGCGGAACGCGGTGATGCTGGTACGGGGGCGGCCCGGGGACACGTTCCCCTCCGACCCGCGGGAGTTGGCGGCGGTCGGGCGGTACCTGGGGTACGAGCCCGGGCACGTCGGGGACATGCTGGACGACTACCGGCGGATCACGCGGCGGGCGCGGGCGGTGGTGGAGGAGCGGTTCTACGGGGCGGTGGTCTAGGGGCGTCTCGCGGGGCTCCGCCCCCGGGCCCCCTCGGCGGGCACGGCCCCGGGCCCCCTCAGGGCTCCGCCCTGGGCCCCGCTCCTCAAGCGCCGGAGGGGCTGGAATTCCTGGGCCTCCGGCCCGGGCCCCCTCAGGGCTCCGCCCTGGGCCCCGCTCCTCAAGCGCCGGAGGGGCTGGATTTCCTGGGCCTCCGGCCCGGCCGCAACCCGTCACCGCCTCCGCCCCCCCTGACCAGCCCGCAAGGAGCCTCCACCGTGACGTCCTCAGCCGATCTCCTCATCACCGGGGCCCGCGTCCGCACCCTCGACCCCGACCGGCCCACCGCCTCCGCCGTCGCCGTCCGGGGCGGGACGATCATCGGGGTCGGGGACGCCGATGACCTGCGGGAACTCCGGGGGAGCGGGACCGAGCACCTCGACCTCGGCGGTACCGCCACCCTCACCCCGGGGCTCACCGACGCCCACAGCCACCCCGTCTGGGGGCTGGAGATGGCCACCGGCACCGACCTCACCGCCGTCCGCGACCTCGACCAGCTCCGGGCCGACCTGGCCGCAGCCCCGCGCACCGAGGGGTGGGTGATCGGGTGGGGGCTGGACCACAACGCCTTCGGGGACCGGCCCGTCGGCCACGCCCTCATCGAGGACGTCCTCGGTGGCGCGCCCGCCTTCCTCCGCCTCTACGACGGGCACTCCGCGCTCGCCTCGGCCGCCGCCCTGGAGCGGGCGGGCGTCACCGGGCCCCGCACCTTCGCCCAGCGCGCCGAGGTCGTCTGCGATCGGGCCGGGCGGCCCACCGGGCATCTCGTCGAGCATGCCGCGATGGACCTCGTCACCCCGGTCCTGCCCTGGCCCTCCCTGGCCGAGCGGCGGGCCGGGCTGGTGGAGCTGCTCTCCGCCATGGCCGCCACCGGGCTGACCGGGGCCCATGTGATGGACCTCGGGGACGGCTCCGTGCCCGCCTTCCTCGCCGCCGTGGAGGAGGACACCGACCTTCCCGTACGGCTCCGGCTCGCGCCCTGGTGCATGCCGGGCGTCGACCAGGAGGGGCTGGAGGAGCTGGTACGGCTCCAGCGCGAGGCCGGGCGGCTGTGGCGGGTCGGCGGGGTCAAGTTCTTCATGGACGGGACCGTGGAGGGCGGCACCGCCTGGCTGGAGGAGGCCGACTGCCACGGCCAGGGCACCGAGGCGTTCTGGCCGGACCCGGCCGCGTACACCGAAGCCGTCACCCACCTCCACCGCGCCGGGGTCCGCACCGCCACCCACGCCATCGGGGACGCGGCCGTACGGCATGTCCTGGACACCGTCGAGGGGCTGGGGGAGAGCGGGCGGCTGCGCCACCGCGTCGAGCACATCGAGTCGATCCCGCACGCGGTGGCCGACCGGTTCGTCCGGCTCGGGGTGATCGCCTCCATGCAGCCCACCCACACCGCCTACACCCGCGCCGACCACACCGACGCCTGGTCCCGGCGGCTCGGCGACGAACGCGCCGCCCGCGCCTGGCGCTGCCGCGACCTGCGGGACGCGGGGGCCTACCTGGCGCTCGGCTCGGACTGGCCGATCGCCCACTACGACGTACGGCAGGTGCTGGCCACCGCGCGGCTGCGGCGGCTGCCGGGGGCGTACGACACCGAGCCCGTCGCCCCGGAACAGGCGCTGACCGGGCTGATGGCCCTGGAGGGGTGCACCTCGCACGCGGCCGTGGCGGCGGGGGAACAGGCGGTGGCGGGGCGGATCGCGCCCGGGTTCCGGGCCGATCTGACCGCCTTCGGGGTGGACCCGGTGGAGGCCCCGGCGGACGAGCTGGGCGACGCCCCCGTCCGGCTCACGGTCACGGGGGGACGGGTCGTGCACCGGGGGTGAGACGGGGACGGAAACGGCGGTGCGGGCGGACATGACGTCCGCCCGCACCGCCGGGTGTCTGCCGTGGTGTCTAGGGTCTCCGCGCTCCCGCGGGCTCCGGGTCATCGGACGGCTCGTCCGAAGGCATCCCGGAGGGTTTCCCGGAAGCCGTTCCCGGTCCGGAGGGTTCTGTGGTGGCCGCCGTCGGGTCGGAGGGTGTTCCGGAAGCCGTCCCCGGTCCCGAGGGTGTTCCGGAAGCCGTCCCTGGTCCGGAAGGTGTTCCGGAGGCCGCCGTCGGTCCGGAGGGTGTTCCGGAAGCCGTCCCCGGTCCGGAGGATGTTCCGGAAGCCGCCGCCCGCCCCGAAGGCTTTCCGGAAGCCGCCCCCGGTTCCGCATGCCTTCCGGAAGCCTCATCCGGTCCCGAGGGATTCCCGGACGGCTCCCCGGTCCGGGTGCCCGACGGCTCCCCGCCCGGAGTGGCCGTCGGCTCCCCGGGCCCGGCGTCCGTCGCCGGGCGTGGCAGCCCTGCCGCCGTCCGTACCCCCGTCAGCCGCCCGCCCCGTCTCGACGGCACCCGCTTCGGCAGGTGGTGCGGCAGCGAGCCGTACCAGACGCGGGAGACCGCGTAGCCGAAGGCGAGGCAGATCATGCCGCCCACCGCGTCCAGCCAGAAGTGGTTGGCGGTGGCCACGATGACGACCAGCGTCAGCGTCGGGTAGAGCAGGCCCAGGATGCGGGCCCAGGGCGCCGAGGCCAGGGCGAAGATGGTCAGGCCGCACCAGAGGGACCAGCCGATGTGCATCGACGGCATCGCCGCGTACTGGTTCGACATGTTCTTGAAGTTGCCCGAGGCCATCGAGCCCCAGGTCTCGTGCACCAGCACGGTGTCGATGAAGTTCGCGCCGTTCATCAGACGCGGTGGCGCCAGCGGGTAGAGGTAGTAGCCGAGCAGGGCCACCGCCGTCGTCGCGAAGAGGACCAGCCGCGTCGCCGCGTAACGGCCCGGATGGCGGCGGAAGAGCCAGACGAGGACGCCGATGGTCACGACGAAGTGCAGCGTCGCGTAGTAGTAGTTCATCGACACGATCAGCCATGTCACGGAATTGACCGCGTGATTGACCGTTTCCTCGAACGCGAGGCCCAAGGACTTCTCCGCCGACCAGATCCAGTCCGCGTTCCGCAGGGCCTGGGCCTTCTGCTCGGGTACGGCGTTGCGCACGAGCGAGTACAGCCAGTAACTGACCGCGATGAGCAGGATCTCGAACCAGAGCCGGGGCCGGCCGGGCGATCGCAAGGAGCGGAAGCGGTCCGACCAGCCGGTCTTCCCGTCTTCCTGTGCTGTCACATGCGTCTCACCCATAGGCAGAGAGTCTTCCATAGAGATTCCCCTGCCCCCGATCATCCTCCGGTCGGGTTCCGGTCGCACATCCTGCGTCTCAAGGACGAGGGCGTCGGCCTCAAGGACGAGAGGGGGACCCTGATCCGACCGCGGGTCCGGAGGCCGTCGTCCCGCGGACCACCAGCTCCGGCATGAAGACGAACTCGCTGTGCGGGGCCGGGGTGCCGCCGATCTCCTCCAGCAGCGTGCGGACCGCGGCCTGGCCCATCGCCGTCACCGGCTGCCGGATGGTGGTGAGCGGGGGGTCCGTGAACGCTATGAGCGGCGAATCGTCGTAGCCGACCACGGAGAGGTCCCGGGGGACCTCCCGGGAGAGCCTGCGGGCCGCCCGGATCGCCCCGAGCGCCATCATGTCGCTCGCGCAGACGACCGCCGTGCAGCCGCGCTCCATCAGGGCGGAGGCGGCGGCCTGGCCGCCCTCCAGCGTGTACAGGGAGTGCTGGACCAGCTCCTCGATCTCCTCCGGGGCCAGACCCAGCTGCTCCCGCATCGTGGCGTGGAAGCCCTCGATCTTGCGGAGCACCGGGACGAACCGCTTGGGGCCGACCGCCAGTCCGATACGGGTGTGGCCCAGCGCCACCAGATGCGTCACCGCCAGCCGCATCGCCGCCCGGTCGTCGGGGGAGATGAAGGGGGCCTGCACCTTGGCGGAGAAGCCGTTGACCAGGACGAAGGGGACGCCCTTGCCGCGCAGTTGCTCGTAGCGCTGCATGTCGGCCGAGGTGTCGGCGTGCAGCCCGGAGACGAAGATGATGCCCGAGACGCCCCGGTCCACCAGCATTTCGGTGAGTTCGTCCTCGGTGGAGCCGCCGGGGGTCTGGGTGGCCAGCACCGGGGTGTACCCCTGGCGCGTCAGCGCCTGGCCGATGACCTGGGCCAGCGCCGGGAAGATGGGGTTCTCCAGCTCCGGGGTGATCAGTCCGACCAGGCCCGCGCTGCGCCGGCGCAGCCGTACGGGGCGTTCGTAGCCGAGGACGTCGAGCGCCGCGAGGACGGATTCACGGGTGGTCGCCGCGACCCCGGGCTTGCCGTTCAGGACTCGGCTGACCGTCGCTTCGCTGACCCCCGCCTGAGTTGCGATATCGGCAAGCCGTGCGGTCATGTCAGTGGACTGTACCGGGCCCGTGTCGGATTGCCCACTGTGCGGCATCGCGGGGCGGCGGTCCGGCCGGGGGCTGGTGTGCCGCCCCGCGGCGGCATGGCGTACGGCAAGGTCTTGCAAGCTCTTGCGGGGATGTCGTTGCGGGGTGCGGTCGTATCGTCGCACTGCGGTCATGCCGTCCGTGGCCTGCCCCTGCCAGGGCTCCACCGCTTCCGTCAAGGGGCTTGACGGCAACCTTGAGGACACGCGAATGTAACGATCAACAGGGCTTGCAGAAATCTTCCGCAAGGTCTTTCGGCGGTCTTTCATCCTTGTTACGTTCACGTCGACCCGGCGCCGCGACGGAGCGGTACGGCAGTTGAAGGAGTTCAGATGCGACGTGGCATAACGGCCACCGCCCTGGTCGCGGCCCTGGCGCTCGCGGCGACCGCGTGCGGCGGCGGCGACAAGTCCGACGGCGGTTCGAGCTCGGGCGAGCTCTCCGGCACCGTCACCTGGTGGGACACCTCCAGCGTCGGCAGCGAGGACAAGGTCTTCAAGAAGCTGGCCGAAGGCTTCGAGAAGAAGCACCCGAAGGTCGACGTCAAGTACGTCAGCGTCCCCTTCGGTGACGCGCAGAACAACTTCAAGAACGCGGCGCAGTCCGGCAAGGCCGCGCCCGACGTGATCCGCTCCGAGGTCGCCTGGACCCCGGACTTCGCCTCCCTCGGCTACCTGGCCCCGCTCGACGGCACCCCCGCCCTGAAGAGCCAGGACGACTTCCTGCCGCAGGCCGTCGCCTCCACCAAGTACGAGGACAAGACCTACGCCGTCCCGCAGGTCATCGACTCCATGGGCATCTTCTACAACAAGAAGCTGCTGCAGGAGGCCGGCGTCGAGCCGCCGACCAACCTGGACGAGCTGAAGAGCTCCGCCAAGGCGATCAAGGACAAGACCGGCAAGACCGGCCTCTACCTGCGCGGCGACGACCCGTACTACTTCCTCTCCTTCCTCTACGGCGAGGGCGGCGACCTGGTCGACGCCAAGACCAAGACGGTCACCGTGGACAAGCCCGAGGGCGTCAAGGCGTTCAAGGCGGTCAAGGCCCTGGTCGACGACGGCACCGCGAAGACGGATGCCTCCGACGGCTGGGAGAACATGATGCAGGCGTTCAAGAACGGCGACGTCGCGATGATGATCAACGGCCCCTGGGCCGTCGCCGACACGCTGACCGGTGACGAGTTCACCGACAAGGACAACCTGGGCATCGCCACGGTCCCGGCCGGCTCCGCCGCGCACGGCGCCCCCCAGGGCGGCCACAACCTCGCCGTCTACGCCGGTTCGAAGAACCTGGCGGCCTCCTACGCCTTCGTCGATTACATGACGTCCGTGGAGGCCCAGGCCACCGCCGCCGGCGAGCTGGGCCTGCTGCCGACGCGCACCTCTGCGTACGCCAAGAAGGAAGCCGTCAACAGCGAGATCGTCGGCTTCTTCAAGCCGGTCGTCGAGACCGCCGTCGAGCGCCCCTGGATCCCCGAGGGCGGCAGCCTCTTCGCCCCGCTCGGCGTCGAGTACACCAAGGTCCTCACCGACCAGACCACGCCGGAGAAGGCCGCCAAGGCCGTCGGCGACGAGTACCGCAAGCTCCTGAAGGACTGGAAGTAACAGGAAGGTTGGCCGACTGATGGCTGTCCACACCAGCCAGTCGGTGGTGAAGGCCGCGGGCGGGAACACCGCCCGCGGCCGGAGCCGCGGTACTGGCACCCCACCACCGGCCCCCGGCCGTTTCCGGCGCGGCCTGTCGACCCACTGGTACGCCTGGACCATGGTCGCCCCGGTCGTCGTCGTGATCAGCGTGATCATCGGCTATCCGCTGCTGCGCGGGATCTACCTGTCGATGACCGACGCCGACGAGCGCAACGTCGCCCGCTCCATCGGCGTCAACGAACTGCCCGCCACCTACGAGTTCGTCGGTGTGGACAACTACGTCGACGCGCTGACCGGCTCGCAGTTCCTCGGCACGCTCGGCTGGACGCTGGTGTGGACGGTCGCCTGCGTGAGCATCACGTTCGCGTTCGGCATGGCGCTGGCCAACCTCCTCAACCGGAGGATCGCCGGCCGCTCCGCCTACCGCATGGCCCTCATCCTGCCCTGGGCCATCCCCGGCTTCGTCTCGGTCTTCGCCTGGCGCTTCCTCTACAACGAGGAGCGCGGCCTGCTCAACAAGATCCTCGGCGGGGCCGGCTTCGACGCCGTCCCGTGGCTGAACGACCCGACCGTCGCCAAGTTCGCGGTCATCGCCGTCAACGTCTGGCTCGGCATCCCCTTCATGATGGTCGCCCTGCTCGGCGGGTTGCAGTCCATCCCCTCGGAGCAGTACGAGGCCGCCGAGATGGACGGCGCCACCGCCTGGCAGCGCTTCCGCCACATCACGCTCCCCGGACTGCGCCCGGTCTCCACCACGGTGGTCCTGCTCTCCACCATCTGGACCTTCAACATGTTCCCGGTGATCTTCCTGCTCACCCGCGGCGGACCCGGTGAGGCCACCCAGATCCTCGTCACCCAGGCGTACAAGTTCTCCTTCGAGATCAGCCCGCGCGACTACGCCCAGTCCTCCACCTGGGGCGTGCTGATCCTCGTACTCCTGATGCTCTTCGCCGTGATCTACCGGCGAGTCCTGCGCTCCCAGGGAGACAACTGGTGACCACCGCGACCGAAACCCCCGCCCGGCACGCCGTGCGCAAGGTCCGGCTGCGCGGCGAGCGCTCCCCGCTCGCCTCGGTCGGACTCCACCTGACCCTGATCGTCGCCTCGGTGATCGCGGTCTTCCCGGTGCTGTGGGTCCTGCTGACCTCGCTCAAGCCCGCCAAGTACGCCACCACCACGGACTTCTTCCGCGAGACCACGTTCGTCAACTACACGAACCTGATCCGCGACACCGAGTTCCTCACCTGGTTCGCCAACTCCGCGATCATCGCCGGGCTCTCCACCACCATCGGCGTCTTCGTCGCCGCCACCACCGGCTACGCGGTCAGCCGCTTCCGCTTCCCCGGCAAGCGCGGGCTGATGTGGACGCTGCTGATCACCCAGATGTTCCCGGTCGCCGTCCTCATCGTGCCGATCTACAACATCATGGCGAGCATGGGCCTGCTCAACCAGCCCGCCGGTCTCGTCATCACCTACCTCACCATCTCGGTGCCCTTCTGCGCCTGGATGATGAAGGGCTTCTTCGACACCATCCCGCGCGAGATCGACGAGTCGGGCGAGGTCGACGGCCTCACCCCGTTCGGCACCTTCTGGCGCCTGATCCTGCCGCTGGCCAAGCCGGGCCTCGCGGTCACCGCGTTCTACTCCTTCATCACCGCCTGGGGCGAAGTCGCCTACGCCTCCGCCTTCCTGGTCGGTGACGAGAACCTGACGCTGGCCGGCGGACTCCAGAAGTTCGTCAACCAGTACGGCGCCCAGTGGGGCCCGATGACCGCGGCCTCCGTGCTCATCGCCATCCCGGCCGCCCTGGTCTTCCTGTTCGCGCAGAAGCACCTGGTCACCGGTATGTCCGCCGGAGCCGTCAAGGGCTGACACCGCCAGGACGCCACCACCCGCACGCACCACCGCATTCGTCACGGCGGCGCCGGACACACCCCGACCGGTCACCGGCGCCGCTCCCCACCCAGACACCCCAGGGACGACATGACCCAGCACCTCGCTGCCCCCTCCACCGGCACGTCCGACGACGCCCCGGGCCACCGCACCGGCTGGTGGCAGGACGCGGTGATCTACCAGGTCTATCCGCGGAGCTTCGCCGACGGCAACGGCGACGGCATGGGCGACCTCGCCGGCGTCACCGCCCGCCTGCCCTACCTGCGGGACCTCGGCGTCGACGCGGTGTGGCTCTCCCCCTTCTACGCCTCCCCGCAGGCCGACGCCGGGTACGACGTCGCGGACTACCGGGCCATCGACCCGATGTTCGGCACCCTGCTGGACGCCGACGAGCTGATCCGCGAGGCGCACGCCCTGGGTCTGCGCATCATCGTCGACCTGGTCCCCAACCACTCCTCCGACCAGCACGAGTGGTTCAAGCGCGCCCTGGCCGAGGGCCCCGGCTCCGCCCTGCGCGAGCGCTACCACTTCCGCCCCGGCAAGGGCGCGAACGGCGAACTCCCGCCCAACGACTGGGAGTCCATCTTCGGCGGTCCCGCCTGGACCCGTACGGTGAACCCGGACGGCACCCCCGGCGACTGGTACCTCCACCTCTTCGCCCCCGAGCAGCCCGACTTCAACTGGGAGCACCCGGCCGTCGCCGACGAGTTCCGCTCCATCCTGCGCTTCTGGCTCGACATGGGCGTCGACGGCTTCCGGGTCGACGTCGCCCACGGCCTGGTCAAGGCCGAGGGGCTGCCCGACCTCGGCGCCCACGACCAGCTGAAGCTGCTCGGCAACGACGTGATGCCCTTCTTCGACCAGGACGGCGTCCACGAGATCTACCGCAGCTGGCGCACCGTCCTCGACGAGTACCCGGACGCAATGGGGCCCGAAGGGCCTTCGACGGAAGGGCGGCGGCGGGTGACGGGCGGGCGGATCGCCGTCGCCGAGGCGTGGACCCCGACCGTCGAGCGCACCGCCAACTACGTGCGCCCCGACGAGATGCACCAGGCCTTCAACTTCCAGTACCTGGGCACCGACTGGGACGCCGGCAAGCTCCGCGAGGTCATCGACGTCTCGCTCGCCGCGATGCGCCCGGTCGGCGCCCCCACCACCTGGGTGCTCTCCAACCACGACGTCACCCGGCACGCCACCCGGTTCGCCAACCCGCCGGGGCTCGGCACCCAGATCCGTACCCCCGGCGACCGCGGACTCGGCCTGCGCCGGGCCCGCGCCGCCACCCTCCTGATGCTCGCCCTGCCCGGCTCCGCCTACGTCTACCAGGGCGAGGAGCTGGGCCTGCCCGACGTCACCGACCTGCCCGACGAGGCCCGCCAGGACCCCTCGTTCTTCCGCGCCGAAGGCCAGGACGGCTACCGCGACGGCTGCCGCGTCCCGATCCCGTGGACCCGCGAGGGAAGCTCGTACGGGTTCGGCGCGGGCGGCAGCTGGCTCCCGCAGCCCACCGGCTGGGGCGAGCTGTCCGTGGAGGCGCAGACCGGCGTGGAGGGCTCCACCCTGGAGCTGTACCGGGCCGCCATCGCCGCCCGCCGCGACCACCCGGGGCTCGGCGCGGGCGCCGACGTCGAGTGGCTGGACGCCCCCGAGGGCGTGCTCGTCCTCGCCCGCCCCGGCTTCGTCTGCACCGTCAACACCACCGGCGCCCCCGTCCGGCTCGCCGCCCGCGGCCGGGTGCTGCTCGCCAGCTCCCCGGTCACCGTCGACGGCGCCGAGGCCGTGGTCCCCGCCGACACCACGGTGTGGTGGACGGTGTGACACTGCCCGCACCCAGGACCGGCGCCGCGCCCCGGCTCTCCGACATCGCCGGCCAGGCGGCGGTGAGCGAGGCGACGGTCAGCCGGGTCCTGAACGGGAAGCAGGGCGTCGCGGACACCACGCGTCAGCGGGTGCTCGCGGCGCTCGACATCCTGGGCTACGAGCGGCCGCTGCGGCTGCGCCAGCGCAGCGCCGGGCTGATCGGGCTGGTGACGCCCGAACTCACCAACCCGATCTTCCCGGCGTTCGCCCAGTCCGTCGAACAGGTGCTGGCCGGGCACGGCTACACCCCCGTGCTCTGCACCCAGCTCCCCGGCGGGGCGACCGAGGACGAACTCGTCGAGCAGCTCGTGGAGCGCGGCGTCGGCGGGATCGTCTTCCTCTCCGGGCTGCACGCCGACACCTCGGCCGACCCGGCCCGGTACGCCGCGCTCACCGAGCGCGGGGTGCCGTTCGTCCTGATCAACGGCTACAACGAGCGGATCAGCGCCCCGTTCGTCTCGCCCGATGACAACGCTGCCGTACGGATGGCCGTCGGCCACCTCGCGGACCTCGGCCACCGCCGGATCGGCCTGGCCATCGGCCCGCAGCGGTACGTCCCCTCGCGCCGCAAGCGGGACGGGTTCGTGGAGGCGGTCATCTCGCTGCTCGGCATGGACCGGGCGGAGGCCGAAGGGCTCGTCTGCTCCACGCTGTTCAGCGTCGAGGGCGGCCAGGTGGCGGCGGGCGCCCTGCTGGACGCCGGGTGCACCGGCATCGTCTGCGGCAGCGACCTGATGGCCCTGGGCGTCGTGCGCGCCGCCCGGGGGAGAGGGCTCGACGTGCCCAGGGACGTCTCGGTCGTCGGCTTCGACGACTCGCAGCTCATCGCCTTCACCGACCCGCCGCTGACCACCGTGCGCCAGCCCGTGCAGGCGATGGCGGCCGCGGCGGTGGGGGCCCTGCTGGAGGAGATCGGCGGGAGCCCGGTGCAGCGCACCGAGTACGTCTTCCAGCCGGAGCTGGTGGTACGGGGCTCGACGGCGGCGGTCCGCACGTAGGCGCGGTCGCGAGGGACACGTACAGAGAGGCGTCCAGGAGTCGGCCCAGGAAGGGCCGGCGGGGAGTTGTGCGACCCCTGGACGCCTCTCTTGTCGTGACCGGCCCGGCCGGCCGGGCGCGTGGGGTCCGGGGCACCACGAGGCGCCTCGGAACCCTCGGCCGACCGGACCGGAGTCGGATGAAACGTAACAGGCCCGCAATATCTTGCGAAATACCTTGCAGCAAGAAACCGCGAAGAAAAATGGCTTGTTTCGTGGATGTGAGCGGGGGATGTCCAAAGGGTTGACCGGTGCGTGACGGCCTCGTACGGTCTGGTCCGCAGCAAGGTTTGCAGTCTTGCAGCAAGAACCTTCAGGAGCCTTGAGGGCATGGCGCGTTGCCGACTGAGGCTGCACCGTCACCCGCGTTTCCCCCACCCGCAGGAGGAAAGACATGGCACGCAGACCCCTGTCTGCCGCGCTCGCCCTCGTGGCCGGCGCCGCTGCCGCCCTGGTCGTCCCCACCGGATTCGGCACCGCGTCCCCCGCGCAGGCCGCCGCTCCGGGCGACAAGGACGTCACGGCCGTGCTGTTCGAGTGGAAGTTCGCCTCCATAGCCAAGGCCTGCACGGACTCCCTGGGTCCGGCGGGCTACGGCTACGTCCAGGTCTCGCCGCCCCAGGAGCACATCCAGGGCAGCCAGTGGTGGACGTCCTACCAACCCGTCAGCTACAAGATCGCCGGCCGCCTCGGCGACCGCGCCGCCTTCTCCGCCATGGTCAACACGTGTCACGCGGCCGGCGTCAAGGTCGTCGCGGACTCCGTCATCAACCACATGTCGGCGGGCAGCGGCACCGGCACCGGCGGCTCGTCGTACACCAAGTACAACTACCCGGGCATCTACTCCGGCAGCGACATGGACGACTGCCGGTCGGAGATCACCAACTACCGGGACCGCGCCAACGTCCAGAACTGCGAGCTGGTCGGCCTGGCCGACCTGGACACCGGCGAGGAGTACGTACGCGGCCGGATCGCCGGCTACCTCAACGACCTGCTCTCCCTCGGCGTCGACGGCTTCCGCATCGACGCGGCCAAGCACATGCCCGCCGCCGACCTGGCCAACATCAAGTCCCGCCTCACCAACCCGAACGTCTACTGGAAGCACGAGGCGATCTACGGGGCGGGCGAGGCGGTCTCGCCCTCGGAGTACCTCGGCAGCGGAGACGTCCAGGAGTTCCGTTACGGGCGGAGCCTGAAGCAGGTCTTCCTCAACGAGAACCTGGCCCACCTGAAGAACTTCGGCGAGGGCTGGGGCTTCATGGAGTCCGGGAAGTCCGGCGTCTTCGTCGACAACCACGACACCGAGCGCGGCGGCGACACCCTCAACTACAAGAACGGCTCCGCCTACACCCTCGCCAACGTCTTCATGCTGGCCTGGCCCTACGGCTCCCCGGACGTCCACTCCGGCTACGAGTTCAGCAACCACGACGCCGGACCGCCCAACAACGGTCAGGTGAACGCCTGCTACAGCGACGGCTGGAAGTGCCAGCACGACTGGCGCGAGATCTCCTCCATGGTCGGCTTCCGCAACGTGTCACGCGGCCAGGCCGTCACCAACTGGTGGGACAACGGCGGCGACCAGATCGCCTTCGGCCGGGGCGACAAGGCGTACGTGGCCATCAACCACGAGGGCTCGTCGCTGACCCGGACCTTCCAGACCTCGCTGCCCGCCGGTGACTACTGCGACGTGCAGTCCGGCCGGGGCGTCACGGTGAACGGCTCCGGCCAGTTCACCGCCACCCTCGGCGCCGGTACGGCGGTTGCCCTGCACACCGGCGCCCGCACCTGCTCCGGTGGCGGCGGCTCCAACCCCGACCCGGGCCCGGGCAACGGCCAGTCCGGCGCCTCCTTCGGCGTCAACGCCACCACCCAGCTCGGCCAGAACATCCACGTCACCGGCGACCAGGCGGCCCTGGGCAACTGGAACCCGGCCAACGCGCCGAAGCTCGACCCGGCCACGTACCCCGTCTGGAAGCTGGACGTGAACCTGCCCGCCGGGACCACCTTCGCCTACAAGTACGTCCGCAAGGACGCGGCCGGCAACGTCACCTGGGAGAGCGGCGCCAACCGCACCGCCACCGTCCCCGCCTCCGGAAGGGTCACGCTCACCGCCGACGTGTGGCGCGGCTGACCCCTACCTCCCTCGGTGGGCCGGAGGCGCGCGCCGCCTCCGGCCCACCGCCAACCCTCCTGCACACCAGCCGAGGAGCAACCCTCTCGTGTCCAGAACCACCCTCAGACGAGGGGTGATCGCCGCGCTCTGCGCGGCGCTGCTGCCCGTCGTCCCGGCGGCCACCGCCGCCGCATCGCCCCGACCGCCCGCCCCGCCCTCCGACGCGAAACTGGCCAGGGAGGCGGCCCGGCACGACCTCACGCGCGAGCAGTTCTACTTCGTGCTGCCGGACCGGTTCGCCAACGGCTCCACCGCCAACGACCGCGGCGGGCTGACGGGCTCGCGCCTGGAGCACGGCTTCGACCCCACGGACAAGGGTTTCTACCAGGGCGGCGACCTCAAGGGCCTGACCCAGAAGCTGGACTACATCAAGGGCCTCGGCACCACCGCCATCTGGATGGCGCCGATCTTCAAGAACCGCCCGGTCCAGGGCACCGGCAAGGACGCCTCCGCGGGCTACCACGGCTACTGGATCACCGACTTCACCCAGGTCGACCCGCACTTCGGCACCAACGCCGACCTGAAGAAGCTGATCGACCAGGCCCACGCCAAGGGCATGAAGGTCTTCTTCGACGTCATCACCAACCACACCGCCGACACCGTCGACTACGCGGAGAAGGCCTACGGCTACAAGCCCAAGGGCGCCTTCCCCTATCTCGACAGGGACGGCCGCCCCTTCGACGACCGCGAGGGCGTGAAGAAGGTCGACCGGGACTCCTTCCCGTACACCCCGGTCCAGGCGCCCGGCGCTGAGAAGAAGGTGCCGTCCTGGCTCAACGACCCGACCATGTACCACAACCGGGGCGACTCGACGTGGGCCGGCGAGTCCAACGAGTACGGCGACTTCTCCGGCCTCGACGACCTGTGGACCGAGCGTCCCGAGGTCGTGAAGGGGATGCAGAAGATCTACGAGAAGTGGGTCCGCGACTTCCGTATCGACGGCTTCCGCATCGACACCGTCAAACACGTCGACCTGGACTTCTGGACCCAGTGGGCCACCGCGCTCGACGCGTACGCGGCCAAGCAGGGCCGGAAGAACTTCTTCATGTTCGGTGAGGTCTACTCCGCCGACCCGGCGATCACCTCGCCGTACGTCACCCGGGGCCGCCTCGACTCGACGCTGGACTTCCCCTTCCAGGAGGCCGCCCGCCAGTTCGCCTCCCAGGGCGCCCCGGCCGACCGGCTCGCCTCCGTGTACGGCCAGGACTACCGCTACACCACGGACAAGGCCAACGCCTACGAGCAGGTCACCTTCCTCGGCAACCACGACATGGGCCGCATCGGGACCTTCCTCAAGCAGGACAACCCGGACGCCGACGACGCGGAGCTGCTGAAGCGGGCCCGCCTCGCCAACGAGCTGATGTTCCTCGGCCGGGGCAACCCGGTGATCTACTACGGCGACGAGCAGGGCTTCACCGGAGCGGGCGGCGACAAGGACTCCCGCCAGACCCTCTTCGCCTCGAAGACCGCCGACTACCTGGACGACGACCAGCTCGGCACCGACCGCACCCACGCCTCGGACGCGTACGACCCCACGCACCCCCTCTACCGCTCCATCGCGGGCCTCTCGAAGCTCACCAAGGAGCACCCGGCGCTGCGGGACGGCGTCCAGAGCGAGCTGGCCGTCGAAGGAGCGGCAGGGTCCGTGTACGCCACCTCGCGCATCGAGACGAAGCGGCCGTACGAATACCTCGTCGCCTCCAACAACGCGACCACCCCGAGGACGGTCCAGCTCGCCACCGAGTCGGCCGGGATGAACTTCCGTACGCTCTATGGCGGTTCCGGCGCGGTCCGCAGCGGTACGGACCGGAAGGTCACCGTCTCCGTGCCCGCGCTCTCCAGCATCGTGCTGCGCGCGGAGAAGCCGGTCGGCGCTCCCGCCGCCAAGCCCGCGATCACCCTGAAGGCCCCGGCCGCCGGTGCCACCGGCACCGTGGAGATCGACGCCGACGTGGACGGCGGCCAGCTCAACCGGGTCGTCTTCGCCGCCCAGGTGGGCAACGGGAAGTGGCAGACGCTCGGTTCGGCCGACCACGCCCCGTACAAGGTCACGCAGTACCTGGACGAGAGCGTCAGGGCCGGAACGCCCCTGCGCTACAAGGCCGTCGTCGTCGACCGGACGGGCCGCACCTCCAGCGCCCTCGCCGCCACCACCGCCGGCCGGACCCCGCCGAAGCCGAACCCCGTCGCCGTGGAGCGGGACCGGGCCGTCGTCCACTACCAGCGTGCGGACGGTGACTACGACGGCTGGCAGCTGAAGTCCGGTGAGAAGACGGCCGAGTTCATCGGGCGGAGCGCGTACGGCGCGTTCGCCTGGCTCGACCTGGAGAAGGGCACGGACTCCGTCCCGTACACCGTCGAGAAGAACGGCACCGCCGACGGCCCGCAGCGGACCGTCGACCTCTCGGTGACCGGGCAGGTCTGGATCGAGCAGGGCAAGGACGGGCAGGCGGTCGAAGCCCCCGAGGCGCCGCCGCAGGACACCGCGAAGGCCGTCCTCAACTACCACCGCCCCGACGGGGACTACGACGGCTGGGGCCTCCACACCTGGACCGGCGCCAAGGAGCCCACCGACTGGGCCAAGCCGCTGATGCCGGTGAAGCGGGACGCCTACGGGGTCACCTTCGAGGTGCCGCTCACCGACGGGGCCACCTCGCTCAGCTACATCCTGCACAAGGGCGACGAGAAGGACCTCCCCAGCGACCAGTCCCTGGACATCGCCACGTACGGCCACGAAGTCTGGCTGATCGGCGGCAAGCCGGGCTATCTGCTCCCGCAGACCGGCGGCGGCGCGGCCCCCGACCTCACCAGGTCCGAGGCGCAGTGGATCGACGCGGACACCGTCGTCTGGAAGGTGAAGGCGACCGACGCCACCAGCCAGCAGCTCGTGTACGCGACGAAGGGCGGCATCTCCGTCGTCGACGGGGCGCTCTCCGACGAGGGCCAGTGGCTGCGGCTCCGGCAGGGCGAGTTGAGCGACGGGCAGAAGGCCAGGTTCCCGCACCTGAAGGACTATCCGGCCTTCACCGTCGACCCGCGCGACCGCGACCGCGTCCGTGAGTCCCTGCGCGGCCAGGTCATCGCCACCCAGCGGGCCGCCAACGGCGCCCTCCTCGCCGCCACCGGCGTACAGACCGCCGGCATCCTCGACGACCTGTACGGGAAGCGCGCGGCCACCGCCGAACTCGGCCCGGTCTTCCGGAAGTCGGTTCCCACGCTCTCCGTATGGGCACCGACCGCCGCGACCGTCGCCCTCGAACTCGACGGCCGTACGCACCCGATGAAGCGCGACGACCGCACCGGCGTCTGGTCCGTCACCGGAAGCAAGAACTGGAAGGGCAAGCCCTACCGGTACGTGGTCACCGTCTGGGCGCCCACCGTCCAGAAGCTCGTCACCAACAAGGTCACCGACCCCTACTCCACCGCCCTGACCGCCGACTCCGCCCGCAGCCTCGTCGTCGACCTCACCGACCCGAAGCTCGCGCCGAGCGGCTGGTCCGGACTGAGGAAGCCCGCCGCCGCCCCGCTCCGGGACGCCCGGATCCAGGAGCTGCACGTCCGGGACTTCTCCATCACGGACCGCACCGCCAAGCACCCCGGTGAGTACCGGGCGTTCACCGACACCCGCTCCAAGGGCATGCGGCACCTGAAGAAGCTCGCGGACGCCGGCACCAACTACGTCCATCTGCTGCCCGTCTTCGACATCGGGACCATCCCGGAGAAGAAGAAGGACCAGGCGAAGCCCGCCTGCGACCTGCACGTCTACGCCCCCGACTCCGAGGAGCAGCAGGCCTGTGTGAGCAGGGCCGCCGCCAGGGACGGGTTCAACTGGGGGTACGACCCCTTCCACTACACCGTCCCCGAGGGCTCGTACGCCTCCGACCCGGACGGCACCAAGCGCACGGTCGAGTTCCGGCAGATGGTCCAGGGCCTCAACCAGGCCGGACTGCGCACGGTCATGGACGTCGTCTACAACCACACCGTGGCCTCCGGCCAGGACGACAAGTCGGTCCTCGACCGGATCGTGCCCGGCTACTACCAGCGGCTCCTGGAGGACGGCACCGTCGCCACCTCCACCTGCTGCGCCAACACCGCGCCCGAGAACACCATGATGGGCAAGCTCGTCGTGGACTCGGTCGTCACCTGGGCCAGGGAGTACAAGGTCGACGGCTTCCGCTTCGACCTGATGGGCCACCACCCCAAGGACAACATCCTTGAGGTCCGCAAGGCGCTGGACCGGCTCACGCCCGCCAAGGACGGCGTGGACGGCAAGAAGATCATCCTGTACGGGGAGGGCTGGAACTTCGGGGAGATCGCCGACGACGCCCGCTTCGTCCAGGCCACCCAGAAGAACATGGCCGGCACCGGCATCGCCACCTTCTCCGACCGGGCCCGTGACGCCGTGCGCGGCGGCGGCCCCTTCGACGAGGACCCCGGCGTCCAGGGCTTCGCCTCCGGCCTCTACACCGACCCCAACTCCTCGCCCGCCAACGGCACCCGCGCCGAGCAGAAGGCCCGGCTGCTGCACTACCAGGACCTGATCAAGGTCGGCCTCTCCGGCAACCTGGCCGACTACACCTTCACCGACACCTCCGGCCGTACGGTCAAGGGCTCGGACGTCGACTACAACGGGTCGCCCGCCGGTTATGCGGCCGTCCCCGGCGACGCCCTCGCCTACTCCGACGCCCACGACAACGAGACGCTCTTCGACACCCTCGCCTTCAAGCTCCCGGCGGGGACGAGCGCCGCCGAACGGGCCAGGGCCCAGGTGGTCGCCATGGCCGCCTCCGTCCTCTCCCAGGGACCCTCGCTCTCCCAGGCGGGCACCGACCTGCTGCGCTCCAAGTCCCTGGACCGCAACTCCTACGACAGCGGCGACTGGTTCAACGCCCTGCACTGGGACTGCCGGGACGGCAACGGCTTCGGCCGGGGGCTGCCGCCCGCCGCCGACAACCAGGACAAGTGGTCGTACGCCAAGCCGCTGCTGACGGCCGCCGCCACGATCGCCCCCAAGTGCGCCGAGATCGACGGCGCTTCGGCCGCCTACCGCGACCTGCTCACCATCCGCACCACCGAGAAGGAGTTCTCCCTCGCCACCACCGCCCAGGTGCAGTCCGCCCTGTCCTTCCCGCTCTCCGGACCGGCCGAGACCCCCGGCGTGATCACCATGCGCCTGGGCAGGCTCGCCGTGGTCCTCAACGCCACCCCGCAGACCGCGGCACAGAAGCTCGCCGCCCCGGCGGGGAAGACGTACGCCCTGCATCCGGTCCAGGCCAAGGGGACGGATCTTACGGTCAAACGAGCCACATACGACGCGAAATCGGCCAGTTTCACCGTCCCGGGACGTACGGCGGCGGTCTTCGTCCTGCGCTGACTCCCACCGGCACTACGGTGACGGCAGACGTCGGCGAAGGAGCCGCGACAGCCGTCCCGGTCCACCCGGCCGGTCCCGTCTCCCCCGTGGGGGCTTCCTCGTCGAAGCTCCCGCCGAGGGGGAGGCGGGACCGGCCCGGTTCTGCGGCAGGAGCCCCGTCCGGGGCGGTCGGCCCCACCCGGCGCCCTCTGCCCCAGCGTGCCGGACGGTGTGATGATGACCCAGGTGGGATTCCTTCCCGACGAGACGAGCAGCTTCGTCGGGAGGCGGGCCGAACTGGCCCGCCTGGAAACCTCGTTGGCCACGCGGCGGATGACCACCCTGATCGGCCCCGGCGGCGTCGGCAAGACCCGGCTCGCGGTCCGGGCCGCCCGCGCCGCCGCCGACCGCTACCCCGACGGCGCCTGGTGGGCCGACCTCTCCCCGCTCTACGACGACGCCCTGCTGCTCCCCACCGTCTCGGACGCGGTCGGGCTCGCGGACCACACCCTGCGGATGCCCGTCGAGGCGCTCTGCGAATGGCTCAGCGACAAGCGCCTCCTGCTCGTCCTGGACTCCGCCGAACACCTCCGCGGCCCCTGCTCCCATCTGCTGGCCGAGCTGATCACCACCTCGCCGGGCCTCACCGTCCTGGTCACCAGCAGGCAGCCGCTCGACACCCGGGGCGAGCACGTTCTCCGCATCCAGCCGCTCCCGGTCGACGGCGCCCCCGACGCGCTCCGGCTCTTCGAGGACCGGCTGCGCGCGGCCGACCCGCACGCGGACCTGGAGGCGCCGGGGGACCGGGCGGCCGCCGCCGACATCTGCCGCCGCCTCGAAGGCATCCCGCTCGCCATCGAGCTGGCCGCCGCGGGCATCGGCCGCCACACGGTGGCCCAGCTCGCCACCAGGATCGGCACCCGCTTCGACTCCCCGGTCGACGCCGAGGACCTCACCGCCTCCCGGCTCGACCTCCTCGCCGACGACTCCCTCTGGCCGCGCCGCCACCGCACCCTGCGCACCACGATCGGCTGGAGCCACGAGCTGTGCACCCCGCTGGAACGCCTTCTGTGGGCC
This sequence comes from Streptomyces araujoniae, assembly GCF_050871195.1. NCBI lineage: Bacteria > Bacillati > Actinomycetota > Actinomycetes > Kitasatosporales > Streptomycetaceae > Streptomyces > Streptomyces araujoniae. The sequence goes on along the minus strand of NZ_CP194070.1, from coordinate 1,828,508 downwards.
CGTCTCACCGTGCTCCGTACGGACTTCGACGAGGCGACCGCACGCGAGGTCTGCACCGGCGGGCCGCTCACCCCGGACGCGGTGGACCGGGCGCTCCAGGGGCTCGTCGCCCAGTCCGTCCTCCAGTGGGACGGCACCCGCTACCGGATGCTCGACACCCTGCGCGAGTACGGCCGCATGTGGCTCACCGAGCTGGGCGAGGAGCGGGCCGCCGCCGACCGGCACGCGAGGAGCTTCCTCGGCCTGGCCCGCCGCGCCCACGACGGCTGGACCGGCCCGGACCAGATCTCCTGGTACCACAGGATCTCCGACACCCATCTGGACCTGTGCGCCGCCCTGGACCACCTGCTCGTCCACGACGTGGAGGCGGCCCAGGAGATGGCGGGCCGGGTCGGCTTCTTCTGGGCCTGCTGCGGCCATCTCTCGGAGGCGCGCGGCTACGCCCAGCGGGCCCTGGAGGCAGGCCCGGTGGAGGGCGCGCACCTCACCCGGCTGCAGTGGGTGCAGGGTGTCGCGGCCCTGCTCCAGGGGGACTTCGCGACCGCCGAGAAGTACGGGGCGCTCTGCACGGCCACGGCCCTCTACGACCGCGACGACGACGGCATGCTCGGCGCCACCTACCTCTCGGGCCTCACCCAGCTGATGACGGGCGAGCCGGCGGCGGCCCTGGAGGCGGCGGAGCGGGTGTTACGCATGACGGAGCCGGGGCGGGCTGAGGGCGGGGCGGGAGAGGCGCCACCGGGGGCGTCCGGGGCATCCGAAGGTTCCGGGGCGGCCGGGGCGGCCGAGGGTTCCGGGGCGTCCGAGGGTTCCGGGGAGCCGAGGCCGTACGGGGTGCCCGGGGGGCAGGGGCCGTCCGGGGGGCCTGGGCCGTCCGGAGATTCCGGGAATCCAGGGGAGCCGGGACCGCACGGGGAGTCGAGGCCGTACGGGGTGCCAGGGGAGCCGGGATCGTACGGGGAGTCGAGGCCGTACGGGGTGCCCGGGGAGCCGCGGCCGTACGCGGTGTCCGGGGAGGCGCGGCCCCCCGGAGAGTCGTACGGACCCGGGGAGTCCGCCCACCGGCTGCGCTGCCGCCTGATCGCCGTCTTCGCGCTCACCGCCCTCGGCCGGCTCACCGAGTCCCTGCCCGCCGCCACCGCGCTGCGCCGCTCCTGCGAGCGGGGCGGGGAGTACTGGACCCGCTCCTACGCCGACTACCAGCTCGCCCTGATCGCCCTCCTCCAGGGCCGCCCGGAGGACTCCGCCGCCCACGCCCGGGACATGCTCGTGGGGAAGCACCGGCTCCGCGACAGCTTCGGCGTCGCGCTGGGCCTGGACATCCTGGCCGCCGCCATCGCCGCCCAGGGCGCGGGGGCCCAGGCCGCCCGGGTGTACGGCACCGGGCACGCGTACTGGCGGATGGTCGGCCACCCCCAGCGCGGCACCCCGGAGCTGGGCGCGGTCCGCGAGACCTGCGAGCTGCAGGCCCGGGCGGCGGTGGGCGACGAGGCGTACCAGCGGGCCTTCGAACGCGGGCAGGCGGACAGCGCGGAGGCCGGCCTCGCCGCCGCGCTGCGGAGCGGTCTCCGGCCGTGAGTCCCGGAAGCGGAGTTCGGCGGCGAGGGCTCCGGAGCGGGTCCCGGCCCGGCCGGGGGCGGGACCCGGAGGAGTGATGCGGAAGGACGGATCCTGACGGCGGACTACCCCGACGCGCGCGATGTGGGTTAGGTTAGGCATACCTAAGTGACCGCTTGGGTTTCCTGACCGCCTCTGGAGAACTCGGATGCGTCCTTTCAGCGCCCGTGCCACGCAGCCGACCCGCGCCGAGCGCGTCCGGTCGATCCTCGTCGTCGCCCACTCGATGACGGTGGTGAGCGACGGTGTGCACACCGAAGTCCGCCGCCTGGACGGCACGGGGGCGATGGGCCACATCCACCTGCACGCCCCCACCGAGGGCGGCCACGCTCCGGCCGGTGAGCGGGTCCCGGCCCGCCTGGAGTTCACGGACATCGCCCCCACCCCCGTACGCGACCGGCTGCGCGCCCGGGTCACGGTGACCGGGCTGCTGGCGTCCCCGTACAGCACGGACACCGAGGCCTCCACCTGCATGGAGTTCGGCCAGGCGGTCCTGGAGGACGCCGAGGGCCGCACGTTCGTCACCCTGGAGGAGCTGGAGCGGGCGGAGACCGACCCGGTCGCCGCGTGCGAGGCGGGCATGCTGACCCACCTGGTCGACGACCACAGCGAGCTGGTCCCCCTGCTGCTGCGCCTCGTCCGCCCCGCCCCGGAGCGGGACATGGTGCGGGCCGTCCCGCTGGCCATGGACCGGTACGGGGTGACCCTGCGCCTGGAGTACCCGCGCGGCCACCGCGACGTACGGCTGCCGTTCCCCAGGCCCGTCACCGACATCGACCAGGCGGGACCGCAGATCCACGCCCTCCTGGCCGCCGCCCGCCGCGTCTCGCACCGCAACGGGCTGCCCGCCTGAGGGGCCCGTCAGGCCGTGTCGCGCGGCAGCCGCTGTTCCGGGACGGCCGGTACGGCGGGGGCGAGCGCCGAGAGCCGGGCCAGCAGGTCCCCGAAGGGGCCCTCCGAAGGCTCCTGGGAGAGCGCCCGCAGCACGATGCCGGCCATCTCGCGGTCGTAGGCGGCGCTGACGGCGGCCAGCGCCGCGAAGTCGTGCACGAGCTGCAACTCCAGCTCCGCGCGCGGGATGCGCCGCCCGTCCAGCCAGATCAGCGCGGTCGACTCGGCCAGCGAGACCCAGGAGCGGACCACCAGCTCCAGCCGCGCGGGCGGGTCCTCCACCCCCAGATGGGCGAGGATCTGCTCGTACGCGGCCTGCCGCACCCCGTCGATCAGGGCGTTCGCCGCCGAGGAGCCGGCCGCCGGACCGCCGCGCATCAGCGCCGAGAACCCCGGACCGTGCTCGTCGACGAAGTCGAAGAACCGGCCCATCACCCGCAACAGCCGTGCGCCCAGCGGCCCTTCGAGCGGCTCCAGGAAGCGGGTGGCCAGCTCGTCGGCCGCCCGCCGCAACGCCGCCTCGTACAGGCTCTGCTTGCCCGGGAAGTAGTGGTAGACCAGCGGCCGTGAGATGCCCGCGGCGGCGGCGATCTCGTCGATCGACACATCCTCGGGGGAGCGCCGGCTGAACAAGTCCAGCGCGACGCCGATCAGTTGCTGCCTGCGCTCGTCGACGCCCATCCTGCGCCGTACCCCGGTCGTCATCCGGACAGCCTAACCGGGGTACGCACCGGAGCCTCCTAGAGGTCGAGCACCAGGCGCCCGCCCCGGCAGCGCGAGACGCAGATCAGCATGGAGTCGCCCCGCTCGTCGTCGGTCAGCAGCTCGTCCCGGTGGTCGATCTCGCCCTCCAGGACGCGCTGCTGGCAGGTTCCGCAGAAGCCCTGCTCGCAGGAGTACGCGACGTGCGGCAGCTCCTCGCGGACGGCCGCCAGCACCGACTGCCCGGCCGCCACCTGTACGGTCCGCCCGGTGCGGTGCAGCTCCACCTCGAAGGCGCCGGAGTCCGCAGGACGTGCCGCGGCCGCCGCGGAGAACCGCTCCAGATGCAGGGTGCACCCCTCGGGGAGCGCGGCGGTGACGGCGTCCATCAGGGGCTCGGGGCCACAGCAGTAGACGGCCGTGCCCGGGGCGATGCCCGCCAGCACGGCGGCGGCGTCCGGATGCCCCGTCTCGTCCTGCGCGACCACGGTCACCCGCCCGCCCTCGGCGCCGAGCTTCTCGATCTCGTCCAGGAACGGCATCGACGCCCGGGACCGGCCCCCGTACACCAGCCGCCAGTCGGCGCCCCGCGCGGCCAGCGCACGCAGCATCGGCAGGACCGGGGTGATCCCGATGCCGCCCGCGACGAAGACGTACGTGTCCGCCTCCACCAGCGGGAACCGGTTGCGCGGCCCGCGCACCTCGATCTCCTGACCCTCCCGGAGCTGCTCGTGCACCTCCCGCGAGCCGCCCCGCCCCTCCGCCACCAGCCGGGTCGCCACCGTGTACGTCCCCGGGTCGTCCGGGTCACCGCAGAGCGAGTACTGCCGCACCAGCCCGGAGGGCAGCACCAGATCCAGATGCGCCCCGGGCTGCCAGCGCGGCAACGCGGGGCCCTCCAGGCGCAGTTGCACGACGCCGTCGGCGACGGCGGTCCGCTCGGTGACGATCAGCCGCCGGATGGTGGTGGCCCGCCGCCGGGAGTGCCCCGATACCGGCTCGGGCAGCGCGGGCATCGGCCACAGCGGCGACCGGGCGATCCGGCGCCGAAGCGCCCGCCGGGTGAGCAGGGCGGCACCGGCGACGACGGCGACGGTACGCAGACGGGGCAGCGCCATGGCTCAGGACGCTCCCGTCGTACGGGCCTCGGCGGCCAGCGCCGCGGGCGAGTTGGCCAGGTAGGCGACGGCCTGGGCCGTACTGCCTTCCCGGGAGGGGTGGTAGGACCGGCTCAGATAGCTGGGGATGGACCGCAGGATCGCCCCCGTACTGGGCAGCGTCCCCTCCTTCCCGCTGGTGTGGAACGCCTTGAAGGTGGCTTTGCCGTCCAGCAGGCTCGGATCGTTCTCCATGAAGAACCGGGTCCCGCGCTGCCAGAGGAAGACCAGCGCCGAGAAGGCCGCCGCCCAGGTCCGCACCCGCCTGCGGTAGCCGCCGTCGACATGCATGAACACCTCGAAGGCCACCGACCGGTGCTCCACCTCCTCCGCCCCGTGCCAGCGCAGCAGGTCCAGCATGGTCGGATCGGCGCCCTTGCGGTCCAGTGCCTCCGCGTTGAGGATCCAGTCGCCGAGGAACGCGGTGTAGTGCTCGATGGCCGCGATCATCGCCACCCGCTCCATCAGCCACCACTGCGACGGCCGCCCCGGCGGCAGGGTCCGGTCCCCGAGCAGCTTCTCGAAGAACCAGTCGACCTGCGCGGTGTACGGGGTCGGGTCGAGCCCCAGCTCCCGCATGTGCGGCAGCACATCGTCGTGCGCCTGCGAGTGCACGGCCTCCTGCCCGATGAACCCGATGACGTCCTCGCGGAGTTGCTCGTCATGGATGAAGGGGAGGACCTGCCGGTACACATGGATGAACCAGCGTTCCCCGGCCGGGAGCAGCAGATGGAGCACGTTGATGGTGTGCGTGGTGAACGGGTCGCCCGGCACCCAGTGCAGGGGGGTCTTCTCCCAGGCGAAGGAGACCTTCCGGGCCTTGAGCGTCGTCCGCTCCGACGCGACCGCCGCTGGCTGCGTGTTAGACATGGTGTCAATGTACTGACGGGTACCTCGGGGGGCCAGAGGCGTGCACGGATTTCCCGCCGCCCCGTGTGGAAGGGCCGCCCCCGTGCGGAAGGGGCCGGGCCCTGCCGGAGTGGGCCGGGCCGTGGCGGAGCGGGCCGGGCCCTGACGGAGAAGGTGGCGGCCATGATGGGGGGATGACGACGCACTCGGCCCGGGCCCGTTCGTTCGACGCGGTCGCCGCCTCCTATGCCGCCAACCGTCCCTCCTATCCGCCCGCCCTGTTCGACGCGATCCAGGAGCTGTCCGGACGCCCGCTGACCGGGGCCCGGGTCGCGGACGTCGGGGCCGGGACCGGTATCGCCACCGCCCTGCTGGCCGGACGGGGCGCCCGGGTGACGGCCGTGGAGCCGGGCGACGGGATGGCCGGGCAGCTCCGCCGGGGGCTGCCGGAGGTACCCGTGGTCCGGGGCGACGGCAACAGGCTGCCGCTGCGGACCGGTGCGCTGGACCTGGTCACGTACGCCCAGTCCTGGCACTGGACCGACCCCGCCCGCTCCGTCCCCGAGGCGCGCCGGGTGCTGCGGCCCGGCGGGGCGCTCGCCCTGTGGTGGAACGACGCCGATCCGCGCGTGGGATGGATCGGCGACCAGAAGCGGCGGGTGCTGGCGGCCTTCGGCACGGAGCCGGGCCAGGGGGGCGAGGACGTGGCGGCGTACGACCCCGATGCCCGGCTCCGGGCCGAGCTGCCCGCCGGACCCGACTTCCGTACCCGGCAGGTGGAGTGGGCCCGGGAGGTCCCCCTCGGCGTCCACCTCGCCAACCTCGCCAGCCACTCCGTCTTCCTGGTCGCCGACCGGGCGGTGGCCACGGCCGTCCTGGAGCGCGAGCGGGCGCTGCTGGCCGACGCCTTCCCGGGCGGCACGGTCCGGGAGGCGTATGTCACGAGCCTCGGCATCGCCCGTACCTGAGACGGGTTTTGGGTGCAGGATGGGCCGATGGCGACAGAACCGGAACGGCGAGTCGGAGTCGGCCACCGGGCCGCGGGCACCCTCCTGGCAGCGCTGCTGCTCCTGACCGGGTGCAGTGCGGGTGGCGAAGAGGAAGCGGCCGACGGTGCCGGGAAGGACCATCCCTCGGCACCGCCGACCGCGACGGGAACGCTGGAGCAGCTGGCCGAGAAGTCCGGCTGCGAGCCCAAGGTGCAGACCGACGCCGATGAGCTGCGCCAGGCCAACTGCACCACATCGACCGGGCGTTATGTGCTGACCACCTTCGCCACCGACCGCGGCCAGCGCGAGTGGATCAACGAGGCCAAGGACTACGGCGGCTCGTATCTCGTCGGCCGTCGCTGGGTCGCGGCCGGTGAGGCGAAGGTGGTCGCGGCGCTGCGCGGCCGGCTCGGGGGGACGGTGGAGACCGCCTCGCCGCACCACTCGGGGGAGAGCGGTGACGGGGGGAGCGAGGAAGGGCACTCCGGTCACCACGGGAGCTGACCGCGCAGGTTCAGGGGGTACGGGCGCTGCCGGGCGCCGACACCGACGCCCGGCAACGCCGACGCCGACGCCGAGGTCGTGGCGGCGGTGCGGGACCGTGCCGGATCGGCGCACGGCGGTGCGGGCCTGCCGGACCAGCGGTGGCGGTGCGGGGCCGTGCCCGGACGGGCGGTGGTGGCGCCGCGAGGTGGATCAGCGGCAGCGGCGCCCGTCGTTGATGCACCGCACCATCTTCTTCATCAGCCGCTGGTCGAAGACGTTGATGAAGTCGCCGTGGTCGGTGATCGGCTTGTGCAGCTGTTCGGGGAAGGAGTCGACGGCGAAGCCGGGGCCCGGCGGCACGTCGTACACGATCCGCTGGACCAGCTGCGGAATCGCCCGGAACCCCTTCGGGCAGCGCCCGTCGGCCCGCGCGAACGCCACATGGGTGCGGTGGTTGGCGCTGTCGGTGTTCCGTCCGTCCCAGCAGCTCTGGAAGGCGAACGTCCGCACGACCTGACTGCCCTCGGGGCAGATCGGGTACTTGTCCTTGAGCTGGCGGTCCTCGAAGCCGGTGCAGCTCCAGGAAGCGTTCGCGTTGGCGTCGCCGTTGGTGAACGCCTTCGCGTCCCCGGTGATGATCCGCAGGAAGCGCGGCATCGCGGTGACCCTGCCGACGGGGGAGCCGACGAACTTCAGGGTCACCTCGGACGGGGTCTGGATCTCACCGACGTTCTGGTCCCGCCCGCCGCCGTCGGCGTCCACGTCGGCCCCGTCCTGCCCGTTCTGCAGCCGCAGCACGGGCCAGTAGTAGGTCGAGCGGTCGCCCTGGTTGCGGCAGGTGGTGGCGCCGTTCGCCAGGATGTCGTCGGTGGCGAAGGCGTCGTTGGCCTGGTTGCCGATGTAATCGTGCATATGGTGCGCGCCGTTGCTCACGCCGGGCGCGACGATGACGTTGTCCGGGTTGAACTTCCCGTTCTCGTTGCGGCCGCAGTCGGTGGTGAAGGTACCCCGGGAGGCGCCGCGGCGCTGCCGGGGGCGGTCGGCGTCGGGCTGGACGGACCGGATGTCGACGAAATCGGACGCCTGCGGGCCGTTCCCGGCCTGGCCGCCGTTGCCGCCGCTCTGGCCACCGCCGTTGTCGCCGTCGCCGTTGCCTCCGTCCCCTGCGCCGGTCCCGTCACCCGTATCGCCGGAGCCGGAATTGGAGCCGGAACCGGAATCGGAGCCGGAGTCGTCCGAGCCGCCGGTCCCGCCCGGGTTCCCCGGGGCGTTGTCGTCGGCGCGCAGGCTGCACCCGGCGAGGCTCTCGATCCCCGCCGGCCGCTTCCCGACACGCCCGATGGCGATGGCGATGCGGTCGAGGCTCGCCGTCCGCTTGCTCCGCAACGGGCCGAGCACGGCGTTCTCCGCGAGCCCGGGATCCTGGGATATCCGCTCCTTCCGGTCGGCGAACCGCCGGTAGGCATCGGTGATCTGGGTATCCATCGCCGCGAGTTCGCGGTCGACCTCGTCGCGTGCCTGCTCGGGCACCTCGCGCAGTTCGTTACCGGCATCGGGACAGTCGATGGTGGACATCTGGCGCCCCGCGTTCTGGGCCCGGGTGGGCGGCGCGGCGGACGGCCGCCCTTCCCCCGCGGAGGCGTAGACATTGACCGCCACCAGCCCGCCCCCGCCGAGGATCAGGGCGACGGAGGCGGCTATGGCCCGGTTGGCCAGGCTGGAGCGTTTCTTGCGGGACGTACGGGATGTACGGGGGGTACGTGCTGAGCGTGGCATGGGACTCCTCTGCTTCGAGGGAGAAGCGTGACGTCCCATACGGGCGGCTCCGGCTCCCCGTTCAGCTCCCCGTCCGAGACCCCTGAGGATTCGTCGGAAGCTCCAGCGGGAAAGCGGGCCGAACCCCCAACTGCCGTACGAAGAAGGTCAATCCATCACCAACCGGTGGCACTGCTCAGCCCCGGTCCACGACAGGAGACCGTGGACCGGGGCCGCCGGAGAGGCAACGGGCCGGTCAGGGCGTGTACTTGTACCCCACCCGGCGGACCGTCTGGATCGAACGGCGGTGCTCCGCCCCGAGCTTGCGGCGCAGCCGGGCCACATGGACGTCGACGGTGCGCCCGTCGCCCACGTGTCCGTACCCCCACACCGTCGTCACCAACTGGTCGCGGGTGTGCACCCGGTGCGGGTGCGCCACCAGATGGGCGAGCAGCTCGAACTCCAGGTAGGTCAGGTCGAGCGTGACCCCGTCGACGGAGGCCGTACGACGGGTCGCGTCGATCCGGACCGGCCCGGGCGCCGACGCCTCCTCCACCGGCTCGTCCGCCACCTGCTGCGGGAAGGCCGCGCGGCCCTGCCGGTCGATCTGCCGGCGGTGCTGGGAGGCGGCCACCGCGCCGGCGAGCGCCGGCTGCTGGTCGGCCGGGACGAGCACCAGGTAGCCGATCATCGGCGGCTGGCCGGGCAGGGCGGGCAGCGTGTGCGGGGGCGCGGGCAGCCAGGTCGCGCCCGGAGGCAGGAAGTCGGCCACGTCCGAGAGCCGGGCGACCTCGTCCCGGTCTACGGCGCGCAGGCGGTGGCGGTTGGGGGAGAGGGAGCGGGCGGAGGGGTGGGCCGCAGCGGGTGCCGGGGAGGCCGCGGTGGCAGCGGAAGCGGCGGAGAAAGTACGGGTGTTCGCCATGGAGGGTCAGCTCTTTCGCGCGAGGAGTCGTCGAGGACGGACTTACGTCGTGCGCGCGGACCGAAGGCCGGGGTGAGCGGCTTTAGAGGGCCTGCGCGTTCCACGCGCGGCAACACACCCGGTCGAAATCGTGGTGCTGACGGGAAGGCCAGAACGGCTCGAGGTCGCTGCGACCCGACGCGATGTACTGGAAGCTGGCCATGGCCCCATTGAAGCAGAGATTGCGGCTGTGCATCAGACTTCTCTCACCCGTCGATACGGCCGCCCGGCGTTACCTTCCTCACGCCGCGCTTTATCGCGCTCACTTTTGATTCCGCACGCCTCTAACGAGCGCGAATACGTCCGAGAGGGGCGCACCGGCACCCGAACGCGAGGGGCCACCGGCCCCCGAACGCGAGGGGCCCGCCGGTACGGATACCGGCGGGCCCCTCATGGTGCGTGGCGTCGGATCAGACCTGGTCGGCCTTCTCCAGCGCGGTGCAGCAGGTGTCGACGATCAGCCGCGTGACGACGTACGGGTCGACGTTGGCGTTGGGCCGGCGGTCCTCGATGTAGCCCTTCCGGTCCTGCTCGACCTGCCAGGGGATGCGGACCGAGGCGCCGCGGTTGGAGACGCCGTAGCTGTACTCGTTCCACGGGGCGGTCTCGTGCAGACCGGTGAGCCGGTCGTCGATGCCCGCGCCGTAGTTCTTCACGTGGTCCATCGGCTTGGAGCCCTCGCCCAGCGACTCGCACGCGGTGATGATCGCGTCGTAGCCCTCGCGCATCGCCTTGGTGGAGAAGTTGGTGTGCGCGCCCGCGCCGTTCCAGTCGCCCTTGACCGGCTTCGGGTCCAGCGTCGCGGAGACGTTGAAGTCCTCGGCGGTGCGGTAGAGCAGCCAACGGGCGACCCACAGCTGGTCGGAGACGTCCAGCGGGGAGAGCGGGCCCACCTGGAACTCCCACTGGCCGGGCATGACCTCGGCGTTGATACCGGAGATCCCGAGCCCCGCCTTCAGGCAGTTGTCCAGGTGCTTCTCGACGATCTGGCGGCCGAAGATCTCGTCCGCGCCGACCCCGCAGTAGTAGCCGCCCTGCGCGGCCGGGAAGCCGCCCTCGGGGAAGCCGAGCGGGCGGTGGCCGTCGAAGAAGGTGTACTCCTGCTCGATGCCGAAGATCGGGGCCTGGCCCGCGAACTGCTCGGCGACCGGACGCAGCGCCGCCCGCGTGTTGGACTCGTGCGGGGTCATGTCGATGTTGAAGACCTCGCACAGGACGAGGATGTCGTCACCGCCGCGGATGGGGTCCGGACAGGTGAAGACGGGCTTCAGCACCCGGTCGGAGGCATGGCCCTCGGCCTGGTTGGTGCTCGAACCGTCGAAGCCCCAGATCGGCAGGTCCGCCACGGCGCCCGACGGCGTGCCGTCCATGATCTTCGTCTTGGAACGAAGCTTGGCGGTCGGCTCGGTGCCGTCTATCCAGATGTACTCAGCCTTGAACGTCACGGACGCCATCCTTTGCGGGTGCAGCGGTCTATGCCGCGCAGCTTGGCAAGGTGCGATTTCCCGTCCGTTGCCCAAGTGTGAACCCCGTGTTACCGAGGATTCTTACGTTAAAAAGGCCACCTTGTGGGCTCTCGTCCCACGTTGCTCTCCGCCCTTTCCCCGCTCTGCGCGCCGGTCTGCGCGTTGCCCTTGAGAAGCTGGGAGAACCCGGCCGTACGGATGCGCCGCACCAGCTCCTCGCGGCTCGTCCCGAGCACCCCGGCGGCCCGGGACAGCTCCCACTCCGCGACGGCCAGGGTGTGGAGCAGATGGCCGCGCCGGACCCGGGCGTCGGAGAGCCGGAACGTCTTGAGGCAGGCGACCTGCCCCTTGTGTCCGGTGACCGTCTCCCCGATGCGCTGACCGCTCCCGTCCCGGACGAACGGCGGCAGGAACCGCCACAGGGTGAACGACCCCATCCGGTACACCCGCTCGAACCCGTACGAGGTGTTCAGCAGCCTCCGCGCGAACAGCCTGTCGTGCGCCTCCTCCCACGCCCGTTCCCGCCCGCGCGCCGCCACCCGGAGACCGGCGAGCGTACGGATGTGCTCCTCGCCCCGGATCCGCGCCCCGAACTCCGCCACCGGGGCCCCGTACAGCCCGTACTGGTGCACCAGCTCCCCGAACAGGTCCTCCACCAGCGAGGCGTGCGGCAGCCGGTAGTCCTCCGGGTGCGGCACCACGAAGGCGGCGGCGAGCGCGTCGGAGACGTACACCATCACCCCGCACTGGCCCGGGCACAGCCTCCGCGTCCCGGATCCCGGCCGTCGGAACCCCGGCCGCCAGCCGCCGTACGTCGAATCCCCCGGCGTCGTATACGGGGTTGAGGTGCACCACGGCCGTACGTAGGTGTGCAGGAAATCCAGCGAGAGCCGATGGTCCGTGGCGCCCGAAACGCCTGGGCGGAACTCGCGCTGTCCGGTGGCGGTGATCGCGGCGTTCACGAAGAGCAGGACGTCCTCGGCGGCGACGAGATCGGCGAGGCCCTCGGACGTATTCATGGTCTTGCACCGGGGTGGACGCGGTGGCCGCCCGGGGAATGGAGACGCGAACAACGAAATCATCGCTTCAGAGGCACGTCCCGGAAGTCGCAGCCGAAGTCCCGCGGCCGGCCCGGGAAACGCAACGGGCCGGAACAGGCTTTGGCCACCGCATTCCGGCACGGGGCACACTGACTCCATGACGACACCCCCGGCTGCCTCCACCACTCCCGCCCCTCCCGACGCCGCACCCCCTCTCCGGATCGGCCTTCTCGGCGCGGGCCCCTGGGCGCGCCATACCCACGCCCCCGCCCTCGCGGCCCACCCCGGCGCCGTACTGACCGGGGTGTGGGGCCGCAGGGCCGAGGCGGCGGAGGCTCTTGCCGCCGCGCACGGGACCCGGGCCTGCACGGGGGAGGCGGGCATCGACGAACTGCTGGAGGCGAGCGACGCGGTGGCCTTCGCGCTGCCGCCGGACGTACAGGCTCCGCTCGCGGTCCGGGCGGCGGAGGCGGGGTGCCACGTCCTGATGGACAAGCCGGTCGCCGGGACGGTCGAGGGGGCGCGGGCGGTCGCGGAGGCGGTGGCGAAGGCGGAGGTGGCCTCGGTGGTCTTCTGCACGCTCCGCTTCGCGCCCGAGACCGTGGCGTGGATCGCGGAACAGGCGGCGGTGGGCGGCTGGTTCACCGCCCGCGCCCAGTGGCTGGGCTCGCTCTACGCGGCCGGTTCGGCCAGCGAGTACGCCGAGTCGCCGTGGCGGCGGGAGAAGGGCGGCCTGTGGGACGTCGGCCCGCACGCGCTGTCGGTGCTGATCCCGGTGCTCGGTGAGGTCACGGAGCTGACGGCCGCGCGGGGCCCCGCCGACACCACCCACCTGATCCTGCGCCACGGCTCCGGCGCCTCCAGCACGGTGACCCTGGGCCTGAGCGCCCCACCGGCCGCGGCGGGTGTGGGCATCGAGCTGCGCGGCGAGCACGGGACGGCCGAGCTCCCGGGGTGGGACGGCGCGCAGCCGGCGTTCCGGGGCGCGGTGGACGCGCTGGCCGAGGCGGTACGCACGGGGGTGCCGCACCCCTGCGACGCCCGCTTCGGCCTCCGGCTGACGGAGCTGCTGGCGGAGGCGGAGCGCCGGGCGGGGTGAGGGGAGCCGGGGCGACGGGGGCCTGACGACGACGTCCGCGTGGCCCCCGGGCCATCGCCCCCGGCTACCGTCCCCCAGGCCGTCACCCCCCAGGCCGTCACCCCCTGGCTACCGCCCCAGCGCGTCCCGTACGGCGTCCTCGCTCCGCGCCACCACGGCGGTGCCGTCGTCGGCGGTGATGATGGGCCGCTGGATCAACTCGGGGTGCTCGGACAGGGCGGCGATCCACCGCTCCCGCGAACCGGAGTCCCGCGCCCACTCCTTGAGCCCCAGCTCCTTGGCCACGGACTCCTGCGTCCGCGTGATGTCCCACGGCTCCAGGCCGAGCCGGTCCAGAACGGTCCGGATCTCCTCGGGCGAGGGCACGTCCTCCAGATAGCGACGGACGGTGTAGTCGGCCCCCTCGGCGTCGAGCAGGGTGAGCGCGCCGCGGCACTTGGAACAGGCCGGATTGATCCAGATCTCCATGGGGCCAAGGTTACGCGAGGGGCCCCTGAAAACGCCTCTGGCCAGGGACGATTGTCAGTGGTGGGCAGTAAAATGGAGGGAGTTCGTGAGGGTTCCACCACCCTGCCAGGAGGATGCCGATGGCCGTTGCCGCAGCCACCACCGAGCCGCTCGACCGACAGCTCCCGATGCCCTTCCGCCCGCCCCTGCCCACCCCGCCGGCGAAGAAGCGCCTGCCCGCGGGCCGCCCCCGCGAGTGGTACGTCTCGCACAACCGCCGCCTGAAGGCCATGCGTCTGGCGATCGCCCTGCTCGACAGCGGGGTCTACCAGCCGGCCAGCGCGGGCAACCACAAGATACGGACCACCGCCGAGCGCCTGGGCATGCACCCGCCGTCCGACACCACCTGCCGCATGGTCCGCGCCCTGATCCGCTACGGCCGCTGACCCGACCGCCGCCACCACCACTGCCTGACGTCCTGTGCCCGGGGGAACGGAAGCCGTTCCGCCGGGCACAGCCATGCCCGCTTCCCCCCCTCCCGCAGGCCTACGCTCCCTCCGTACTCCCGCCCCGCACCTCGTCCAGAGAGGTGCTCATGATCTCGGTGGCGCGGGTGAACCAGTCGGAGAGCACGGCGATCTCGTCGGGGGAGTAGTCGGCGAACAGGGCGGCGAACCGCTGGTAGTTGGGCCCGTACACCTCGAAGAGCCGGGCGGCGGCGGTCTCGTCGGCGACCACCCGTACCCGCCTGCGGTCGGCCGGGTCGCTCTGCCGGCGGGCGTAACCGGCGCGTTCGAGCCGGGTGATGACCCCGGTGACGGCGCCGGTGGTGAGGTTGGCGCGCTGGGCCAGCTCACCCGCCGTGGCGGCCGTCCCGGCGCCCTGGGCCTCCAGGACGAAGCCCAGGCAGGTCAGGTCGGTGATGTTGAGCCCGAGCCGGCCCGCGATGTCGTGCTGGGCGACGATGCCCAGCGCCATCAGCCGGTCCATCAGGGCGTGCGCCTGTTCCGGGGTGGCCTTCGCCCGCGGCTTGCCGTCCACGCAGAGAATCCCTTAGCATCTAAGTAACTTAGTTCGTAAGATAAAGCTCGTCCCGTTCAGCCTACTGTCCGGGACGTCGGCCCCAGGGAGAGTCATGAGTGCGCACGGCCATGTCGACATGGGCCACACGGTCGCCGGCTGGACGGGCACGGTGACGGCGGTCGTGGGCTGCGTGGTCCTGGGGGTGGCCGTGGCGGCGGTCTCCCTCCCCGTCGCCCTCCTCGGCACCGGCCTCACCCTCGGCGCGGCGCTGCTGACCTGGCTCCTCCACCTGGCGGGCTGGGGCAAGCCGAGCGGCCCGCGCCCGGAGAGCGAGTGGTCGTGGAGGGTCCGGGACCGCTCGGCCCGCCGGGGCCACCCCGGCTGCCTGGGCTGTCGCATGGCGGGCCGGCGGGGGCACGTCCCCGAAAAGGCATCGAACACCGTACCGGTTGCCTCTACTGTGACCGGATGACGATCGAGCCGATCATGCACAGGGGCGGCCCCGCCGCCGCCCGTTCGCCCTGGACGGCGGGAGAGCGATGAGCGACCTGTGGACCGGTGAGAGGGTACGGCTGCGCGGCATCGAACCCGACGACTGGGAGGCCTTCCGGGCCCTGGCCCTGCACACCGTGGACGCCCGCAACGCCGACGTCGTGGAGCCCCCGCGCTCGGACGAGAGCTTCCGCGCCTGGACCGCCGAACGCGCCGGCCGCCCCCCGAACCCCGCCGCGTACCGCCTGGTCATCGAGACCCGCTTCGAGCACGCCTTCGTCGGCGCGGTGACGGTCGGCGAGACGGACGCCCGCGCCGGCCGCTTCCGTACGGGCATCGAGGTCACCCGCGAACACCGCCGCCAGGGCTACGCGTCCGAGGCCACCGAACTGGTCCTCACCTACATGTTCGCCGAACAGCGCAGCCACAAGTGCGAGGTGGAGGTCTACGCCTTCAACGACGCCTCCCTCGCCCTCTACCGCAAACTCGGCTTCGTCGAGGAGGGCCGTCTGCGCCAGCACGAGTTCTTCGCCGGCGCCTACCACGACGTTGTCCTGCTGGGCATCACGGCGGACGAGTACTGGGCGGGACGGGCCCGGCCCTCGCTGCGCTGACCCCGCGGCAGGCCGTGGACGCCCCGGGCGTTCGGCGCGACGGGCCCGCCGGGATGGCCCACCGCGCGGCGTGCGCGGGCACGGCCGAGGGCCGCCACTTCCGGGAGGAAGCGGCGGCCCTCGGTACGCGACACCGTCGTTCGGACGGTTCCGGCGGTTTAGAGGTCGAAATACAGCTCGAACTCGTGGGGGTGCGGGCGCAGCTGGATCGGGGCGATCTCGTTCGTGCGCTTGTAGTCGATCCACGTCTCGATCAGGTCCGACGTGAACACGCCGCCCGCCTGGAGGTACTCGTTGTCCGCCTCCAGGGCCTCGAGCACGGCCGGGAGGGAGGTCGGGACCTGCTGGACGTTGGCGTGCTCCTCGGGAGCCAGCTCGTAGAGGTCCTTGTCGATCGGCTCGGCCGGCTCGATCTTGTTCTTCACGCCGTCCAGGCCCGCCATCAGCAGCGCGGAGAACGCGAGGTACGGGTTGGAGGACGGGTCCGGGGCGCGGAACTCGACGCGCTTGGCCTTCGGGTTCGAGCCGGTGATCGGGATGCGCATCGCGGCGGAACGGTTCCGCTGCGAGTACACCAGGTTGACCGGGGCCTCGAAGCCGGGGACCAGGCGGTGGTACGAGTTCACCGTCGGGTTGGTGAAGGCCAGCAGCGACGGGGCGTGCTTCAGGATGCCGCCGATGTAGTAGCGCGCGGTGTCCGAGAGACCGGCGTAGCCCTGCTCGTCGTAGAAGAGCGGCGAGCCGCCCTGCCACAGCGACTGGTGGACGTGCATGCCCGAGCCGTTGTCGCCGAAGATCGGCTTCGGCATGAAGGTCGCGGTCTTGCCGTTGCGCCAGGCGACGTTCTTCACGATGTACTTGAAGAGCATCAGGTCATCGGCCGCGGCGAGCAGCGTGTTGAACTTGTAGTTGATCTCGGCCTGGCCGGCGGTGCCGACCTCGTGGTGCTGGCGCTCGACCTGGAGGCCGTTCTTGTCCAGCTCCAGGGAGATCTCGGCGCGCAGGTCGGCGAAGTGGTCGACCGGCGGGGCCGGGAAGTAGCCGCCCTTGTAGCGGACCTTGTAACCCCGGTTGTTCTCGACCGCACCGGTGTTCCAGGCGCCGGCCTCGGAGTCGATGTGGTAGAAGCTCTCGTTCGCCGACGTCTGGAAGCGGACGTTGTCGAAGACGTAGAACTCGGCCTCCGGGCCGAAGTACGCGGTGTCCGCGATGCCGGTCGAGGCCAGGTACGCCTCGGCCTTCTTGGCGATGTTGCGCGGGTCGCGGCTGTACTGCTCGCCCGTGATCGGGTCGTGGATGAAGAAGTTGATGTTGATCGTCTTGTCGCGGCGGAACGGGTCCACCCGAGCCGTCGACAGGTCCGCGCGCAGCGCCATGTCCGACTCGTGGATGGCCTGGAAACCGCGGATCGACGAACCGTCGAAGGCCAGCTCCTCGGCCGGGTCGAACGTCGCCGCCGGGATCGTGAAGTGCTGCATCACCCCGGGCAGGTCGCAGAACCGGACATCGATGAACTTGACGTCGTTGTCCGCTACGTACTTCTGCACTTCGTCGGCGTTCCGGAACATCCAACTCCTCCTACTCCCGGCCCGGGAGGGACGGGGTTGTAGCTCGTTGAGCGGCCAGTGCGGGTGGCACACGCTGGACCCGACCATAGGCAGACGTGGTTTCTCAAGCATGACCCATTTGTTTCGCTCAAGTTAACCGGGTCAGGGGTGACCGGCATCTCAGCGGTGCTCCCCGCACGGTTCTTCCCTGCCCCGCCCGGCCGGTTACGAACGGGGGCGCAGTACCGTGGTCGGGTGGACAACAGGCAAGCAATCGGATCGTGGCTCTCCGGGCCCCGCGCGGCCGCGGAGGAGATGGGCGCCGACTTCGGCTACCGCGGCAAGCGGCTCGGGCTGCCCGAGGAGGGGCCGGGGGCCATCGCGCCGCTCGGCCGTCGTTTCGGGGCGCTCTTCATCGACTGGTCGCTCTGCATGGTGATCGCATACGGGCTGCTCGCTCGCGGTGACCAGCAGGCGGCGGGGAACTGGGCGCTCGGCGTCTTCCTGCTGATGAGCGCCCTCACCGTCGGCACCATCGGCTGCACCCCCGGCAAGCGCCTCCTGGGGCTGCGCGTGGTCTCCGAGGACGGCGGCCGCCTCGGCTTCGGCCGCGTGATCGTACGGACCGTGCTGCTCCTGCTCGTCATCCCCGCCCTCGTCTGGGACCGCGACGGCCGCGGACTGCACGACCGGCTCGGCCGCGCCCTGCAGGTGCGTATGTAGCTCTGCCCGTGCGGGTGCGCGGGCAGCCGTGCTCGTGCGGGTACGCATGTGCGTACGCGGCCCGCGCCACAGGCGCCGAACGCAGCGCGGCCCCGGACCGTCCTCGGTCCGGGGCCGCGCTGCGTTCGGCGCCTACGTCCGGTGTCAGCGCATCTTTCCGCCGCGCGGCATCCGCATGCCCTTGGGCATCGGGCCCTTCGGCAGCGGCATGTTGCTCATCAGGTCGCCCATCGCGCGCAGCCGGTCGTTGGTGGTGGTCACCTGCGGGCCGGTCAGGACGCGGGGGAGCTTCAGCATCTTGGTGCGGACCTTCTTCAGCGGCACCTGGCCCTCGCCGTTGCCGACGATGATGTCGTGGACCGGGACGTCCACCACGATGCGGGCCATCTTCTTCTTCTCGGCCGCCAGCAGGCCCTTCACCCGGTTCGGGTTGCCCTCGGCGACCAGGACGATGCCGGCCTTGCCGACCGACCGGTGCACGACGTCCTGGCTGCGGTTCATCGCCACCGCGGGGGTCGTGGTCCAGCCCCGGCCGATCCGGTCCAGGACGGCGGCCGCCGCGCCGGGCTGGCCCTCCATCTGGCCGAAGGCCGCCCGCTCGGCCCGTCGTCCGAAGACGATGGCCATCGCGAGGAGGGCCAGGACGAAGCCCAGGATGCCCAGATAGACCGGGTGCCCGATCACGAAGCCGATGCCGAGGAGGACACCGAAGGTGGCGATTCCGACACCCGCGATGACAAGACCGATCTTGCTGTCGGTCCGCCTGGTCATCTTGTAGGTCAGGGCGATCTGCTTGAGCCGCCCCGCGTTCTCGGCGCTGTCCGCGCCTTCAGTTTTTGCCTTCCTCGCCATGTACCGAAGTTTACGTGGCGAGGAAGCGACCTAGGAACGGTGGTCGGCCACCGCGTCCAGGACGTACTCGGCCTCCACCCGGTCCTTGGCCCGGCGGCGGTCCTCCAGGACGGCCGTCCAGGCGTTGCGGCGGGCGGTGCGCTGGCCGCTGCTCAGCAGCAGCGACTCGACGGCGCGCAGGGCGGTGGTGACGGACGGAAGGGCGTGGGCGCGGACCGGTGCGGCCTGCATGGTGTCTCCCCCTCGGAGCGGGTGCGCCACCCGGGACACGGGTCGGCGCGGACTGAGTACGGGGACCTCGGTACGGGGACCGTGGCGGCGGCCGCGGGAGCTGCCGCCGTACATGTACCTAGGGTCACTGCTCGGTGTTACCAGCGCGTGACCGGTCGGTCAAACACCAATGAACCCTTCATTCCGGTGCCCCGCACGCCGAAGCGGCCCATACGCGCCCCTCACCTGCGGGGAGCGCACGAGCCGCTTCGATCCTGCGGTTACCGGTCGGTAGTCCGGGTGAGCGGACTCACACGGAGCCGGGCCCGGTCACGCACGCGCGGACTCAGACGGCCTGGGCCGTCGGAAGGGCCGTCGACGCCGTGCCGGCGGCCGCGCCGCGGGCCTCCATCGCCTGCTGGAAGAGCCGGCCCGCGCGGTACGAGGAACGCACCAGCGGCCCCGACATCACGCCGGAGTACCCGATCGCGTCGGCCTCGTCCTTCAGCTCGACGAACTCCATCGGCTTCACCCAGCGCTCGACCGGGTGGTGGCGCACGGTGGGCCGCAGGTACTGCGTAATCGTGATGAGCTCGCAACCCGCGTCGTACAGGTCCTGGAGCGCCTCGCTGACCTCCTCGCGGGTCTCGCCCATGCCGAGGATCAGGTTCGACTTGGTCACCAGACCCGCCTCGCGGGCCCGCGTGATGACCTCCAGCGACCGCTCGTAGCGGAAACCGGGGCGGATGCGCTTGAAGATGCGCGGCACCGTCTCCACGTTGTGCGCGAGCACCTCGGGGCGCGAGGAGAAGACCTCGGCCAGCTGCTCGGGCTCGGCGTTGAAGTCGGGGATCAGCAGCTCGACCTTGGTCGCGCCCGCCTCCCGCTCCGCGGTCAGCGTGTGGATCTGGCGCACGGTCTCCGCGTACAGCCAGGCACCGCCGTCCTCCAGGTCGTCGCGGGCGACGCCGGTGATGGTGGCGTAGTTCAGGTCCATCGTGACGACGGACTCGCCGACCCGGCGGGGCTCGTCACGGTCCAGCGCCTGCGGCTTGCCCGTGTCGATCTGGCAGAAGTCACAGCGCCGCGTGCACTGGTCGCCACCGATGAGGAACGTGGCCTCGCGGTCCTCCCAGCACTCGAAGATGTTGGGGCAGCCCGCCTCCTGGCAGACCGTGTGCAGCCCCTCGCCCTTCACGAGATTCTGCAGCTGCTTGTACTCGGGGCCCATCTTCGCCCGCGTTTTGATCCACTCGGGCTTGCGCTCGATGGGGGTCTGGCTGTTCCGGACCTCCAAGCGCAGCATCTTGCGCCCGTCGGGTGCGACAGCGGACACTCCGGCTCCCCTTTGCTTTCGCTGCATTGGATTCGCATTGGATTCTTCGGCGAACACCAGGGTACGCCCGTAAATCAAACGGCCTTACGTCTGCCCAACCTGCGGCCGACGGGGCCTATTCCCCCGGCCGGCCTACTGGCGGGTAGACCCACCGGTAGGCACCACGCCGGGTCCCGGCGGGGACTACGCGGGGGCGGGGGCCTGCTCGGCCGCCCGCTCGATCACGCGGGGCGCCATGTCCGCGTTCTCCAGGATGTCCCGCAGGTGCTTCTCGGCGACCGGCAGCACCTCCTCGATGGTGATCTCCCGGCCCAGCTCGTTCGAGAGGGAGGTGACCCCCGCGTCCCGGATGCCGCACGGCACGATCCGGTCGAACCAGGTGTTGTCCGGGTTCACGTTGAGCGCGAAGCCGTGCATCGTCACGCCCTTGGCCACCCGGATCCCGATCGCCGCCAGCTTGCGGTCCTCGCGGCGCTGGCCCGCGTTGGACGGGGCGTACTCCGGGCCGTTCAGCCGCGGGTCGAACTCCTCGTCCTGGAGTCGCGGGTCGAAGTCGAGCGAGAGTCCGCCGAGCGCCTGGCGCTGCTCGACCGGGTCGCCCAGCACCCAGACACCGCTGCGGCCCTCCACCCGCGAGGTCTCCACCCCGAAGTCGGCGGCCGTGCGGATCAGCGCCTCCTCCAGGCGGCGGACGTGCGCGACGACGTCGACGGGGCGCGGCAGCTTCTGGATCGGGTAGCCGACGAGCTGCCCCGGGCCGTGCCAGGTGATCTTCCCGCCCCGGTCCACATCGATGACCGGGGTGCCGTCCAGCGGACGTTCGCTGTCGGCCGTGCGGCGCCCCGCCGTGTAGACCGGCGGATGCTCCAGGAGCAGGCAGGTGTCCGGCACCAGGTCCTCGAACCGGGCGGCATGCACCTCGCGCTGCTTCTGCCATGCCTCCTGGTACTCGACCGCCTCCGGACCGAAGCCCAGACGGACGAACCGCAGCTCGCTCACGACAGATGCCTCCCTACGTCGGACGCCGTGTGCCCGGAGGGGTGTCCCCGGGATGACGGCACCCTGCACTGGTCGCGCCCGCAACCACTGTACGACCGTCACCCGGTCGGCCCACCGGCAGGGCGAGGGCGGACCGGCGGCGGACGGGTCCCGGGCCGGGCGGGAGACGGGCGGGGGACGGGCGCTGACCGGATACGGGCCGGACGCGGACCGGACATGGACCGGTGGCGGATCACCATCCGGGCGCCGCCGTCAGCTCGGTTCGCAATCCTCACACGATCGGATGAACGTGGAGCAAAGGGTGTCACCGACCGCCCCGGCGGACGCTAAATTCGCGCCGTTCCCCAGGGGCTGTCCCGGCCCCCGAAGGCAGGAGACCGTACAGCTGATGTCGGAACGACCCCCGCAGCGCACGCCCAACCGCCGCCTCGCCTCACTCATCGCGGAAGCCGGGTTCTCCCATGCGGGCCTCGCCCGCCGGGTCGATCAGCTCGGCCTCGAACACGGACTGGACCTGCGGTACGACAAGACCTCGGTCACCCGCTGGCTGCGGGGACAGCAGCCGCGCGGCACCACCCCCGCCCTGATCGCCGAGGTCTTCACCCGGCGCCTCGGGCGGCGGCTCTCCGCCCAGGACCTCGGCCTCGACGCCTGCGCGCCCGTCTACGCGGGGCTGGAGTTCGCGGCCACGCCCAGCGAGGCCGTCGACATCGTCAGCGGCCTCTGGCGCAAGGACTCCGGCTCGCACACGGAGCTGCGGAAGATCGCCTTCACCCCGGCCGGGCTCGTCGTTCCCAGCCGCGACTGGCTGATCGGCCGCGCCGACGAATGGGTGGCCCGCGACGGCGGTGCGGACCGGCCGCCCGCCCCGCAGCACCGCAGGGCGGGTGCCGGGGGAGCCGGTGGTCCGTCGTCGCCCGGCCGCCCGGAGGCCCCCGGCCGTGCGGACGGGGGGTCGCGTACCGACCTCCGGGGCGCGCCCCGGCCCGGCGGGCCCGTCCGCCCCGGCGGCCGCCCCGCCACGGCCGTCGGCCACTCCGGCCAGACGAGCGGCCACCCCGTGCCGGCCGGAGGCCGTCCGTCCGCGGTGGACCCGTCCGGACCGGGCGGCCGATCCGGCGGCGCTCTGCCCGCCGGGCTGTCCACCGGCGCACCGGGCGGACTCCTCGGCGGTCCGTCCGGCGGCGGTCCGTCCGGCTCCGGGGCTCCTTCCGGTACGGAGGCGCTCCCCGCGGTCCCGCGCCAGCGGCAGACCGAGCGGGGGACCGGCCTGCGGGTCGGCACCGGCGACGTCTCCGCCCTGCGCTCGGTCGGTGAGCTGTTCCGTACGCTCGACCACGCCTACGGCGGCGGCCACGCCCGCCAGGCCCTCGTGCGGTATCTGGAGCACGAGGCCGAGCCGATGCTCCGCGGGAGCTACGGCGAAGCCACCGGGCGCCGGCTCTTCGCCGCCGTCGCGGACCTGACCCGGCTGGCCGGCTGGACCTCGTTCGACATCGCCGCCCACGGACTGGCCCAGCGGTACTTCGTCCAGGCCCTGCGGCTCGCCCAGGCCGCCGGGGACCGGGGTTACGGGGCGTACGTCCTGATCACCATGAGCCGCCAGGCCGTCCACCTCGGCCACGGCAGGGAGGCGGTCCAGCTCGCCCGCGTCGCCCAGCAGGGCATCGGCTCCGCCGCCCCGCCCCTGGTCCAGGCCCTGCTGCACTCGGTGGAGGCGCGCGGCCACGCGATCCTCGGCGAGGCGCGGGCCTGCACCGCCGCCCTGACCCGGGCCGAGCACGCCCTGGAGACCGCCCGGCCGGGGGACGAGGCGCCGCCGTGGGCCCGCCCCTTCGACGAGGCCCAGCTCGCCCACGAGCTGGGCCACTGCCACCGCGACCTCCAGCAGTACCGGGCCGCCGCCCAGCACGCCGAGCGCTCGCTCCAGCTCCGCGCCCCGGCGTACGCCCGCAGCAGGCTGCTCTGCCGGGTGGTGCTCGCCTCCGCCCGGCTGGGCCTCGGTGAGCTGGAGCAGGCCTGCCAGCTGGGGGCCGAGGCCGCCCAGCAGGCCGCCGAGATGCGCTCGGTCCGGGCCACCGAGTACGTACGCGCCTTCGAGCGCGGCCTGGAGCCGTACCGGGACGCGGTGGCCGTACGGGGCTACCGCGACCGGGTGGCGGCGCTGGGCTGACCGGGGAGGCCGGGGAGCGTCCCGTACGCCCCCGCCGCCTGCGCCCCGGCGCTCCCGTCCCTGCCCCTACGCCGCCTCCGGCAGTCCCGTGCCCCCGGCGTGTGCCGGGCGTACACCCAGGTCGGTGAGGATCGCCTCGGCCGCCCGGCGCCCCGAGTGCAGCGCCCCCTGGACCGTGCTCGTGTCGCGGTGGTCGCCGCACACGTACAGCCCGGCCAGCACCCGGACCGGCCGGCGCGGGTCGTGCGGCGCCTCCATGGCGGGGACCGCCTCCGGGTCGTGGTGGGCCGCCAGCAGCTCCCAGTCGTCCGTCGGCGTGCCGTACAGCCGTGCCAGATGGGCCCGTACGGAACGGTCCAGCTCGCTCGGCCGCGTACCGAGCACCGTCGAGGTGATCAGCGCCCGGCCCTCCGGCGCGCGCGAGGGGTCGACCTCGCTCATCACCGCCGTGTACGCCACCGGGCCCGACCGGTCACCGTCCAGCACCAGCGACCGGCCGGTCGGCGGCGGTACGGGCGCGGTGTGGTGAAGGACCGTCACCGGGCGGAAGGCGGGCACCCGCAACCCCGGCAGCAGCTCGGCCGCCGCCCCCGCGCCGGTGGCCAGCAGCAGGGAACGGCACCCCAGCTCGCCGTGTTCCTTGGTCCGTACGGTGGTGATGTCGGCGGCCGTCACATGCACGCCGGTCCGGACCGTGCCGGGCGGCAGCGCGGCGGCCAGCAGATCGGGCAGCGTTCCCGAACCGCCCGCCGGTACACACAGTCCGCCCCGCGCGTAGTCGCGCAGCGCCAGATCCGCGCACCGGCTCGACGTGGTGAGCCCCGGGTCACCGAGCAGCGCGGTCAGCAGCGGACGCAGGACGCCGTCCACCGTGCGGGCGGGCATCTGGCCCGCCGTCAGCGCGGCGAGCGCCGTCCGCTCGGGGCGGGCCAGCAGCCGGGCCGTCGGGGCGGCGGCCAGCCGGGAGAGCGCCGCGCCGAGCCGGGCCCGGTCGATCGCGTCGGAGACCGCGTGGCTGTTCCGCAGGCCGGGTGCACGGAGGCCGGAGCCCCGGAGCCCGGTGTTCTGGAACGCTGGGCCCCGGGCCCCGGGCCCGCTCCGTGACACGGGCCGCACCTGGCTCCCGTGACCGCCGGGCGGATCGTGGGGGGCGCTCGACCGGGTGCGTACGGCTCTGAGTGCGCCCCTTGCGCTCCGTATGTCGGCGGTGCGGTGGCGGCGGCCGTCGCTGTGCACCAGCACTCCGGAGGCGAACTCCCGCAGCTCCGGGGTGCCCAGCCCGGGCGTGGAGGTCAGCTCCGGCCAGGCGGTGCAGAGCAGGGGGCCGAGCCGGTCGAGCCGGAAACCGTCCACCTCGTCGGTGGCCAGTCGGCCGCCCGGGGTGGGGGCCGCCTCCAGAACACTGACGCCGACTCCGGCGCCGGTCAGCAGATGGGCCGCTGAGAGGCCGGCGATCCCGGCCCCGATGATGATCACGTCCGCGTGGTGTGCCGTGCTGCGCACAAGCCCCTCCCCGAGTCGGTGCGACTGGTGGGGGGCTCTTGCCCCCAACAGGTCCCCGGAATGCCGGAGTTCGCATCGAGGTTAGGAGGATGGCTGATAGTGGGTCAGACGCGCGTGGCCGGGAGCACCGGGGCACGGGGTCGCACGGAGGGCCCCCGGGGGAGCGGCCGAGCGGGTGCGCGCGGGGCGCCCCGGCTCAGCGCAGGGCCGCGCGGATCGCCGCGTCGATGCCGGGGAAGGCGAACGAGAAACCGGAGTCCAGCAGCTGTCCCGGGATCACCCGCTGGCTGCCGAGCACATCTCCGGCGAACTCCCCGAGCGCGATCCGCAGGGCGGGCGCGGGGGCGGTGAACAGCGTCGGGCGGTGCAGCACGCGGCCCATCGCGGCGGTCACCTCGGCGTTGGTGACGGGGTCGGGCCCGGTCAGGTTCACCGGGCCGGTCAGCGACTCGGTGTCCAGGATGTGACGCAGGGCCGCGACGTGGTCGTGCAGGGCGATGAAGCTCCAGTACTGCCGCCCGTCGCCCATCCGCCCGCCGAGACCCGCCTTGAAGAGCGGGAACAGCCGCCCCCACGCCCCGCCCTCGCGGGCCACGACCAGTCCGGTGCGGGCGTGCACCGTGCGGACGCCCCGCTCCTCGGCGGCGGCCGTCGCGGCCTCCCACTCCTCGCAGACGGAGGGCAGGAAACCGTCCCCGGGCGGGGCGCTCTCGTCCACGGGCCGGTCGCCGGTGTCGCCGTAGAAGCCGATGGCCGAGCCGGAGAGCAGCACCTTCGGCGGGGCGTCGAGCGAGGCGACGGCCTCCGCGATCGCGGACGTGCCCAGCACCCGGCTGTCGCGGATCTCCTGCTTGTAGGCGTCGGTCCAGCGCCGGTCCCCGACCCCGGCCCCGGCCAGGTGGACGACCGCGTCGCAGCCCACCAGCCCGGCCACGTCCACGTGGCCCCGCTTCGGGTCCCACGCCACCTCGTCCCCGGACCGGGCCGGCCGGCGCACCAGGCGGACCACCTCGTGCCCGTCGGCGCGCAGCGAGCGCACGAGCGCCGCTCCGATGAGTCCGGAGGAACCAGTGACGGCGATACGGGAGGTCGGCATGGTGCCATCCTG
The DNA here is from genome assembly GCF_050871195.1 of Streptomyces araujoniae. NCBI lineage: Bacteria > Bacillati > Actinomycetota > Actinomycetes > Kitasatosporales > Streptomycetaceae > Streptomyces > Streptomyces araujoniae. The sequence continues at coordinate 1,802,469 of NZ_CP194070.1, read as the reverse complement.
CCCCAAGGGCGGGGGTGAACACGGCAGCGCTTCCGGGGGAAAACACCATGGAGCGGGGGGATCCGGGCGTGGGACAGTGACGTCATGTCCGCACCTGCCCTCGATTCCGTCTCCGTCCGCACCGCCCGGTCCGCCGACGAGGAAGCCCTCGGCGAGCTGGACCGCTCCACCTGGTCCACCCTCCACGCGGTGGTGCCGCGCCCCCGCCCGCCCTACGAGCCGTTCTTCGACGAGCGGCACCGCCCCGACGACTTCCTGGTGGCGGAGGTGGCGGCGCCCTCCGCCGCGGGGCCGGGAGGCACGCGCATCGCCGGGTACATACGCCTGGTCCCGCCCACCCCGCTCGCCTGCAACGCCCATGTGCGCCAGATACAGGGGCTCGCCGTGGCCACCTGGGCGCGCGGGGGCGGGGTCGGGCGGACCCTGCTGCGGGCCGCGTGCGCCGAGGCACGGCGGCAGGGCGCCAACCGGATCACTCTGCGGGTGCTCGGGCACAACACGCCGGCCCGGGCGCTCTACGCCTCCGAGGGGTTCGCCGTGGAAGGGGTGCTGACCGGGGAGTTCTTCCTGCAGGGCCGCTATGCCGACGACGTCCTGATGGGTCGCTCACTCACGCCCTGAGCCCGCCTGGGGGTGTGAGCGGGACGAGATCGCCGGGGCGGCGGTCACTGCGGCCCGGACCTGCGTGGCCCGGACCTGCGTGGCCCGGACCTGAGCGGCGCGGCCCGGCTCCCCGGCCGGGCGGGGCTCAGCGGGGCGCGAAGCGGTTCCAGAGTTCCGGGTAGCGGGCGGCCAGGGCCTCGTCGTCCTCGAAGTCGACCGGTGAGCCCAGCGGCTCGGTGGGCTGGGGCGGTAGCCCCAGGTCGGGCGCGACCACGCCCGTGAGCTGCTCGTAGGCCTCGTCGGCCGCGTAACCCAGCTCCTCCCCGTCCCCGTCGATCTCCTCGTCGAAGTCGTCCAGCAGCTCCGCCAGAGCGTCCGGGTCGTGCAGCGCGCCCTCGAAGACCTCCCGGCCCTGTCCGATCAGCCAGCACCGGAAGTAGTCGAAGGCGTCGTCGCTCGCCCCGCCCAGCAGCACGGCGGCCGCGCCCCACAGATCCCAGCGGTAGGCGCGGTGGTAGCGGGCCTCGAAGTGCCGGGCGAAGTCGAGCACGGAATCGGGGTCGAGCTGCACCAGCCGTTCCACGAGCAGGTCGGCCTGCTCCTCGGGGTCGCCCTCGGCGCCCTCGCGGCTGCTGTCGACGATCTCCCAGAATTCCGTCTCGTCCATCACGGGTCCAGCATCCAGCCTGCCGGGACCCCTCGCACGCCCAGACGGCGAAAAGAAGCCTTTCAGCGATACAGCTCGCGCAGGCGTTCGGCCGCCGCGGCGAACCGGCTCCGCAACTCCTCGGGGGCCACGACCTCCAACTCGGGACCCAGCGAAAGGAGCTGGCTGTATGCCACGTCCAGTGATTCCACGGGGAGGACGACCGTGCGCCACCCGTCCGGACCCGCCGGAGGGGCCTGCGCGAGAGCCTCCGCGGCCGCCGCACGGTCACCGGCGTACGCGAGCCGCCGGGCCCCGTTCTCGGACACGCGTACGGTCACCTCGGTGCGGAGAAGGGAGCGGGCGAAGCCGGCGGCCCGCTCCTCCCAGAACGCGGGCAGGTCGAAGCCCTCGTCCCGCTCGAAGCGCTCGTCGGCCGGTTCCACGGAGGTGAACCGGTCGATCCGGTAGACCCGGAAGTCGTCGCCCGCCCTGGCGCAGAGGTACCAGACCCCGGCCTTGAGCACGAGCCCGTGCGGAGCCAGCTCCCGCGCCACCTCCGTACGGTCTCGGTCCCCCCGGTCCTCGCGGCCCCCGCCCCTGCGGTAGCGGGCCCGGACCAGGCGGTCGTCCCAGACGGCGTCGGCGATCACGGGCAGCAGCTCGGGCGTCTCCGGCTCGTGGTACCAGGAGGGCGCGTCCAGGTGGAAGCGGCGGGCGGCGGACGAGGAGGCGTCACGGAGGGAGGGCAGCAGTGCGGCCGACACCTTGAGCCGGGCGGCCGACGCCGCGTCCTCCAGGCCCATCTCCCGCAGGGCCGAGGGCAGCCCGGAGAGGAACAGCGCCTCCGCCTCGTCGCGCGCCAGCCCGGTCAGCCGGGTGCGGTAGCCGCCGACGAGCCGGTAGCCGCCCGCCCGGCCGCGCTCGGCGTAGACCGGCACGCCCGCCTCGGAGAGCGCCTGCGCGTCCCGGGTGACCGTGCGCTCCGACACCTCCAGCTCCGCCGCCAGCTCGGCGGCGGTCATGGCGGGACGGGCCTGAAGAAGGAGGACCATCTTGATCAGCCGAGCAGCACGCATGGCCCCATTGTGGTGCCCCCGGCACCCCCGGCCGTCCGCATCCCGCATCCCGCGTCCGCGCGGGCCGATCGTGCACGCCGGAACCCCCGACCGCCGGGGCGGGCGCGTTGTCGGACGCGGCCGCCCCGGGGGCCGGGGGTTCGGGTCTGTACGGGAGCGGGGCTCAGAGGCCGTAGCGCTCCCGGGCCTCCTTGACCGCCGAGGCCGGGACCTCGCCGCGCTTGGCGAGCTGGGCCAGCGAGGCGACGACGATCGACCGGGCGTCGACGCCGAAGTGGCGGCGGGCCGCCTCCCGGGTGTCGGAGAGGCCGAAGCCGTCCGTGCCGAGCGAGGACCAGTCCTGCTCCACCCACTGGCTGATCTGGTCCGGCACCTGGCGCATCCAGTCGCTGACCGCCAGCACCGGGCCCGGCGCACCGGCGAGCGCCTGCGTCACGTACGGCACCCGCTGCTCACCGCGGAGCAGCGCCTCGTCGGACTCCAGCGCGTCGCGGCGCAGCTCGCCCCACGAGGTGGCGGACCAGACGTCGGCCGTGACACCCCAGTCGGCGGCCAGCAGCTCCTGGGCCTCCAGGGCCCAGTGGATCGCCGTGCCGGAGGCCAGCAGCTGCAGGCGCGGCGCGTCCGCCTTGGCGGGCGTGCCCTCCTTGAAGCGGTACAGGCCCTTGACGATGCCCTCCTCGACGCCCTCGGGCATCGCGGGCTGGGGCTTCGGCTCGTTGTAGACCGTCAGGTAGTAGAAGACGTCCTCGGCATCGGGGCCGTACATCCGGCGCAGGCCGTCCTTGACGATCACCGCGATCTCGTACGCGAACGCCGGGTCGTAGTTGAGCGAGGCCGGGTTGGTGGCCGCGATCAGGTGCGAGTGGCCGTCCGCGTGCTGGAGGCCCTCACCCGTCAGGGTCGTACGGCCGGCGGTCGCGCCGACGATGAAGCCCTTGCCGAGCTGGTCGGCGAGCTGCCACATCTGGTCGCCGGTCCGCTGCCAGCCGAACATCGAGTAGAAGATGTAGAACGGGATCATCGTCTCGCCGTGCGTCGCGTACGACGTGGCGGCGGCGATGAAGTCGGCCATGGCCCCGGCCTCGGTGATCCCCTCGTTGAGGATCTGGCCGTCCTTGGCCTCCTTGTAGTACATCAGCTGGTCGCGGTCGACCGGCTCGTACGTCTGGCCCAGCGGCGAGTAGATGCCGGCCGACGGGAAGAGCGACTCCATACCGAAGGTACGGGCCTCGTCCGGGACGATCGGCACCCAGCGCCTGCCGGTCTCCTTGTCCCGCATCAGGTCCTTCACCAGGCGGACGAACGCCATGGTGGTGGCCATCTCCTGCTTGCCGGACCCCTTGTACAGGGCCTTGAACGCGCGCTCCTCGGGCTGCGGCAGCGGCTCGACGGCGTGCAGGCGGCGGGCCGGGGCGGGGCCGCCGAGGGCGGCACGGCGCTCCTGGAGGTAGCGGACCTCGGGGGAGCCGGCGCCGGGGTGGCCGTAGGGGACCTGCCCGTCCTCGAAGGCGCTGTCCGGGATCGGGAGACCGAGCAGCTCGCGCATGCCCTTGAACTCGTCGATCGACAGCTTCTTCATCTGGTGGTTGGCGTTCTTGGACTCGAAGCCCTTGCCGAGCGTGTAGCCCTTGACCGTCTGGGCCAGGATCACGGTCGGCGCGCCCTTGTGCTCGACGGCAGCCTTGTAAGCGGCGTAGACCTTGCGGGCCTCGTGGCCGCCGCGCGAGGTGTAGAAACACTCGGCGATCTTCGCGTCGCTGAGCAGCTTGCCCAGCTCGACGAGGGCGGGCTCGGCGCCGAAGAAGTGCTCGCGGATGTAGGCGACGTCGCGGGTGGCGTACGTCTGGAACTGCGCGTCCGGGACCTCGCGCAGCCGGCGCAGCAGCGCCCCCTGGGTGTCCAGCTGGAACAGCTCGTCCCAGGCGTTGCCCCAGAGCGTCTTGACGACGTTCCAGCCGGCTCCGCGGAAGGCGCCCTCCAGCTCCTGGACCACGCGGAAGTTGGCGCGGACCGGGCCGTCGAGCCGCTGGAGGTTGCAGTTGATGACGAAGGTCAGGTTGTCCAGCTGCTCGCGGGCCGCCAGCGCGAGGGCGGCGGTCGACTCGGGCTCGTCCATCTCGCCGTCGCCCAGGAAGGCCCAGACGTGCGAGTTGGAGGTGTCCTTGATGTTGCGGTTGGCCAGATAGCGGTTGAAGCGCGCCTGGTAGATGGCCGAGAGCGGGCCGAGGCCCATCGACACCGTGGGGAACTCCCAGAGCCAGGGCAGCCGCCGCGGGTGCGGGTAGGAGGGCAGACCCTCGCCGCCCGCCTCCTGGCGGAAGTTGTCGAGGTGCTGCTCGGTGAGCCGCCCGTCGAGGAAGGCGCGGGCGTAGATGCCGGGGGAGGCGTGGCCCTGGATGTAGAGCTGGTCGCCGGAGCCGTCCCCCTCCTTGCCGCGGAAGAAGTGGTTGAAGCCGGTCTCGTAGAGCCAGGCCGCCGAGGCGAAGGTCGCGATGTGACCGCCGACCCCGTGCTTGGCACCCCGGGTGACCATCGCGGCCGCGTTCCAGCGGTTCCACGCGGTGATCCTCGACTCCATCTCCAGGTCGCCGTCGAACGCGGGCTCGGCGGCGGTCGGGATGGAGTTGACGTAATCGGTCTCCAGCAGCTTGGGCAGCGCGAGACCGGCGCCCTCGGCGTGCTGCAGCGAGCGGCGCATCAGGTACGCGGCGCGGTGCGGGCCGGCGGCCTTGGTGACGGCGTCCAGGGAGGCCGCCCATTCGGCGGTCTCCTCGGGGTCACGGTCCGGGAGCTGGTCGAGCTCGCTCGGAAGCTTTCCTACGGGGTCGGTCATGATCGCCGCCTTCCGGAGAGGAGGGGGGTGGAGAAAGGCCCTATCTGGCAGGACAGAGCGATGGGGCCGGTGGGCCCGCGCAGTGAACTGTAAGGCGCTGATCGATGATCGATCAAAGGATTGAAGGCAAAACTTCTCGATACGAAGAAAAGTGGCATGGGGTGCCTCGGAATGGGGCACGGAGTGACGCGAAAAAGCACGCAAAAAGGGCGCTGACCTGCACGGAAGAGCAGGTCACACGCCAGATGATCGGACGGCCGCGTCCGGCTCGGACAGCCTGTGCGGCTTCGGTCCGGGCGGCGTGCGGTCCGTGCGGCCCTAGGCGCGCGGCGCGCAGCCCAGCACGTGGGCCTTCACCAGCGTGCCGATCTGCGGATCATGGGCGAGGAACGCGTCGACGAGCGCCTGGTGCTCCTCCGCGTACGACTTCTGGACCGTGCCCAGCCAGCGGATCGACAGGGCGGTGAACACCTCGATGCCGAGCCCCTCCCAGGTGTGCAGCAGCACCGCGTTCCCGGCGGCCCGGACCATCTCCCGGTGGAAGCCCACCGTGTGCCGCACCTGCGCCTCGCCGTCGGCCAGCCGGTCCGCCTCGTACAGCGCCGCCACATGCGGCTCCAGCGCCGAGCAGTCCCCGCCCAGCAGCGGGGCGGCCAGCTCCGCCGCGATCTGCTCCAGACCGGCCCGCACCGGATAGCTCTCCTCCAGGTCGGCGGCCGTCAGATTGCGGACCCGGACGCCTTTGTTGGGGGCCGACTCGATCAGCCGCAGCGTCTCCAGCTCGCGCAGCGCCTCCCGGACCGGCGTCTGGCTGACCTCCAGCTCGGTGGCGATCCGGCGCTCCACGATCCGCTCGCCCGGCTTCCAGCGCCCGCTGACGATCCCCTCCACGATGTGCTCGCGGATCTGTTCGCGCAGCGAGTGGACGACGGGCGGGGCCATGAGGTGCTCCTTCGGGGGCAGACCGGTGCTGCCTACATCATCACGGTGGCGGCGGCCGCCCGTGGTGTTTAGACAATACGGCGGCGCCCCCGCCCGGAAGGTGTTCCGGACGGGGGCGCCGCTGGTGAGGCTGGTTACAGCCGGAGCGCTCAGAGGCCCAGCTCGACCTCGAACTCACCGGCCTCCAGGATCGCCTTGACCGACGTCAGGTAGCGGGCGGCGTCCGCGCCGTCCACCAGACGGTGGTCGTAGGAGAGCGAGAGGTACGTCATGTCGCGCACCGCGATGGTCTCGCCGAGGTCCGGGTGGTCGATGACCACCGGGCGGCGGACCGTGGCACCGATGCCCAGGATGGCGGCCTGGTTCGGCGGCACGATGACGGTGTCGAAGAGCGCACCGCGCGAACCGGTGTTGCTGATGGTGAAGGTGGCACCGGACATGTCGTCCGGGGTCAGCCCGCCACCGCGCGCCTTGCCGGCCAGCTCGGCGGTCTTCTTGGAGATGCCGGCGATGTTCAGATCGCCCGCACCCTTGATGACCGGGGTCATCAGACCCTTCTCGGCGTCCACGGCGATGCCGATGTTCTCTGAGTCGAAGTACGTGATGGTGCCCTCGTCCTCGTTGATCCGGGCGTTGATGACCGGGTGGGCCTTCAGCGCCTGGGCCGCCGCCTTCACGAAGAACGGCATCGGGGACAGCTTGACGCCCTCACGGGCGGCGAACGCGGCCTTCGCCTGGTTGCGCAGCTTCATCAGCTTGGTGATGTCGACCTCGACGACCGAGGTCAGCTGGGCCTGCGAGTGCAGCGCCTTCATCATGTTGTCGCCGATGACCTTGCGCATGCGGGTCATCTTGACCGTCTGACCGCGCAGCGGGGAGGCCTCCAGCTTCGGCGCCTTGGCGGCGGCCGGAGCGGCGGGCGCCGGAGCGGCGGCGGCGGCCTTGGCGGCCTCCGCGGCGGCGACGACGTCCTGCTTGCGGATACGGCCACCGACGCCGGTGCCCTTGACCGCGCCCAGGTCGACGTTGTTCTCGGCCGCGAGCTTGCGGACCAGCGGCGTCACGTAGGCGCCGTCGTCACCGGAGGGCGCGGCCGGGGCGGCCGGTGCCGGGGTGACGGGGGCGGGCTGCGCGGGGGCCGGTGCCGGAGCGGCGGGGGCCGCCGGGGCCTGGGCGGCGGGAGCCGGAGCGGGGGCGGCCGGAGCCGGGGCGGGAGCCGCCGGGGCCTCCTGCTTCGGAGCCTCGGCCTTGGGGGCCTCGGCCTTCGGGGCCTCCTGCGCCGGGGCGGCGGGCTGCGCCGGAGCGGCGGCCGGGGCCGCGCCCGGAGCACCGATGACGGCGAGCTTGGCGCCGACCTCGGCGGTCTCGTCCTCACCGACCACGATCTCCAGCAGCACACCGGCGACCGGGGCGGGGATCTCGGTGTCGACCTTGTCCGTGGAGACCTCGAGCAGCGGCTCGTCCTCCGCGACCTCCTCGCCGACCTCCTTCAGCCAGCGGGTGACGGTGCCCTCGGTGACGCTCTCGCCGAGCGCCGGGAGGGTGACGTCGGTGCCCTCGGCGGAACCGCCGGAGGCGGCCGGAGCCGCGGCCTCGGGGGCCGGAGCGGCGGGGGCCTCGGCAGCCGGGGCCGGGGCCTCCTCGGCCGGGGCGGCAGGCGCCTCGGCGGCCGGAGCCGCGGCCTCGGCCGGAGCGCCGGAGCCGTCGTCGATGACGGCCAGCTCGGCGCCGACCTCGACGGTCTCGTCCTCGGCGACCTTGATGGAGGCCAGGACACCGGACGCGGGGGCCGGGATCTCGGTGTCGACCTTGTCGGTCGAGACCTCGAGCAACGGCTCGTCGGCCTCGACGCGCTCGCCCTCGGCCTTCAGCCAACGGGTGACAGTGCCCTCGGTGACGCTCTCGCCGAGCGCCGGAAGGGTTACGGAAACCGACATGGTTTCAGTTGCTCCTTACGAAAATGCGGAAGTGGTCGGTCGTCGCGCCCGGAACGGGGGATCAGTCGTGGGCGTGGAGGGGCTTGCCGGCCAGCGCCAGGTGCGCCTCGCCCATCGCCTCGTTCTGCGTCGGGTGGGCGTGGATGAGCTGGGCGACCTCGGCGGGCAGCGCCTCCCAGTTGTAGATCAGCTGGGCTTCGCCGACCTGCTCGCCCATGCGGTCGCCCACCATGTGGACGCCGACCACGGCACCGTCCTTGACCTGGACGAGCTTGATCTCGCCCGCGGTCTTCAGGATCCTGCTCTTGCCGTTGCCCGCGAGGTTGTACTTGAGGGCGACGACCTTGTCCGCACCGTAGATCTCCTTGGCCTTGGCCTCGGTGATGCCGACGGAGGCGACCTCGGGGTGGCAGTACGTCACCCGGGGCACGCCGTCGTAGTCGATCGGGACGGCCTTGAGGCCGGCGAGCCGCTCCGCCACGAGGATGCCCTCGGCGAAGCCGACGTGGGCCAGCTGGAGGGTCGGGACGAGGTCGCCCACGGCCGAGATCGTCGGCACGTTGGTCTGCATGTACTCGTCGACCAGGACATAGCCGCGGTCCATCGCGACGCCCTGCTCCTCGTAGCCCAGGCCCTGCGAGACCGGGCCGCGGCCGATCGCGACGAGGAGGATCTCCGCCTCGAAGGTCTTGCCGTCGGCCAGGGTCACGCGGACGCCGTCCTGCGTGTACTCGGCCTTCTCGAAGAACGTACCGAGGTTGAACTTGATGCCGCGCTTGCGGAACGCGCGCTCAAGAAGCTTCGAGCTGTTCTCGTCCTCGACCGGGACGAGGTGCTTCAGGCCCTCGACGACCGTGACCTCGGTGCCGAAGGACTTCCACGCCGAGGCGAACTCGACGCCGATGACGCCGCCGCCGAGCACGATGGCCGACTTCGGGACGCGGTCCAGCTTCAGCGCGTGGTCCGAGGAGATGATCCGGTTGCCGTCGATCTCCAGGCCCGGCAGCGACTTCGGCACGGAGCCGGTCGCCAGCAGCACGTGGCGGCCCTGGACGCGCTGGCCGTTCACGTCCACCGAGGTGGGGGAGGAGAGCTTGCCCTCGCCCTCGATGTAGTGGACCTTGCGGGAGGCGACGAGACCCTGGAGACCCTTGTACAGGCCCGCGATCACGTCGTCCTTGTACTTGTTGACGGCCTCCATGTCGATGCCCTCGAAGGTGGCCTTCACGCCGAACTGGGCCGACTCGCGGGCCTGGTCCGCGATCTCGCCCGCGTGCAGCAGTGCCTTCGTGGGGATGCAGCCGTTGTGCAGGCAGGTGCCGCCGACCTTGCCCTTCTCGATCAGGGCGACGTCCAGGCCCAGCTGCGCTCCGCGCAGGGCCGCGGCGTAACCGCCACTGCCACCGCCGAGGATCACTAGGTCGAAAACGGTGCTGGCGTCGTTCGCCACGTCACGTCCTCCATGCATGTGCGCCGTACGCCGGGCCCCGTCGCTGGGGTGTGACCGGCCGGTCGGCTGGTGTTCGGCCGCTTTTGTCTTCGGCCCTGTGGTGGGGGCCCTGTCCTGCCGAGAACCCATCTTCGCACTTGTCGACGGTGAGCGGGACGCGGGGCCCGGGTCCGGGACGGATGATCGTCCGTTCCGGAGGGTTACTGCTGCGTAGTTGCCTACGGATTCGGCCGGTGTTCATCGAGAGCGAAACCCCGGCCGTCCTCCGTCACCCTCCTGGCCGCTTTCGCCGGGACAACACGTACGGCCCCGGACCTATGCCCGGGGCCGTACGCGGACGATCACTCAGCCCAGGTCGCCGTCGGCGGTGCGCTCGGCCAGCCGCACCAGGGTGCGGACCGCGGAGCCGGTGCCGCCCTTGGGCGTGTAGCCGTACGGGGCGCCCTCGTGGAAGGCCGGGCCCGCGATGTCCAGGTGGGCCCAGGCGATGCCCTGGCCCACGAACTCCTTCAGGAAGAGACCGGCCACCAGGCCGCCGCCCATCCGCTCGCCCATGTTGGCGATGTCGGCGGTGGGGGAGTCCATGCCCTTGCGCAGGTCGGCCGGGAGCGGCATCGGCCAGGAGGCCTCGCCGACCTCCTCCGCGATCTCGTGGATCGAGGTGCGGAAGGCGTCGTCGTTGGCCATGATCCCGAAGGTGCGGTTGCCGAGCGCCAGCACCATCGCGCCGGTCAGGGTCGCCACGTCGACGATCGCGTCCGGCTTCTCCTCCGAGGCGCGGGTCAGCGCGTCGGCCAGGACGAGCCGGCCCTCGGCGTCGGTGTTGAGGACCTCGACGGTCTTGCCGCTGTACATGCGCAGCACGTCACCGGGGCGGGTGGCGTTGCCGGAGGGCATGTTCTCGGCCAGCGCCAGCCAGCCGGTGACGTTGACCTTCAGCCCCAGGCGGGCGGCCGCGACGACGGCGGCGAACACGGCGGCGGCACCGCTCATGTCGCACTTCATCGTCTCGTTGTGGCCGGCCGGCTTGAGCGAGATGCCGCCCGAGTCGTAGGTGATGCCCTTGCCGACGAGGGCGAGGGTCTTCTCCGCCTTGGGGTGGGTGTAGGCGAGCTTCACCAGGCGCGGGCCGTGGGTGGAGCCCTGGCCGACGCCCAGGAGACCGCCGAAGCCGCCCTTGACGAGCGCCTTCTCGTCGAGCACCTGCACCTTGATGCCGTGCTCCTTGCCCGCGGCGGTGGCCACGGCGGCGAAGGACTCGGGGTACAGGTCGTTCGGCGGGGTGTTGATCAGGTCGCGGGCGCGGTTGATCTCCTCGACCAGGGCGAGGGCGCGCTCGACGGCCGCCTTGTACGCCTTGTCGCGCGGCTTGGCGCCGACGAGGGCGATCTCGGCGAGCGGGAGCTTCGGGCCGCTGTCCTTGGCCTTGGCGTCCTTGGGGGCGAGCTTGTTCTCGCCGCCCTGGTAGGCGGTGAAGGCGTACGAGCCGAGCAGGGCGCCCTCCGCGACGGCCGCGGCGTCCTCGACGGAGCCGGCGGGCAGCGCGAACCCGGCCTTCTTGGAACCGGCCAGCGCACGGGCGGCGGTGCCCGCGGCACGGCGCAGCGCCTCGGCGTCGTACGCGTCCTCCTTGTCCGGGACCGGGCCGAGTCCGACCGCGACGACGACCGGGACCTTGAGGCCGGACGGCGCGGGCAGCTTGGTCAGTTCGCCCTCGGCTCCCACGGCCCCCAGGGTCGCGAGAACGGAGGCGAGCTTTCCGTCGAACGCCTTGTCCACGGCCTCGGCGCCCGGCGCGAGGACCAGGTTCCCCGACTTGGAGCCGGCGCCCTTCGCGACGCCGACGACGAGTGCGTCGGCGCGCAGCGTCGCCGCACCGGCAGTGCTGAGAGTGAGAGCAGTCACGGTGGTGAATTCTCGCTTCCGTTGAGTTCCTGTTCGGCCGAGGGGTGGGGCGACCGTGCCCGGCGCATCGTAGACGTCTGTGCGACGTGCCGTGAACGAGCCTACGCGCGCCGTTCGCCCGGAGTTACGGCGGCGGGCGGTTCCCGACCGGTAAGGCGGTCGGTTCCGGCCGGACGGGGAACCGTTTCGCGCCGGTACGGGGCGGGACTCCGCCGGGGCGCCGGGGGTTTCGGCCGGTACGCCGACGGGCCCGCGAGCCCGCACGGCGTCCGGCCCGCCTGCACGGCGTCGGGACCGGGCGGGTGTCCGGGTCCGCACGGCGTCGGGACCGGGCGGGTGCCGCAGGCGCTCACGGCGTCGGGGCCGGGACAGGGCGCGCAGGCCCTCGCGGTGTCAGGGTCCGAGCGCCAGCACCACCAGGGCCGCTGTCGCCGCCGTCTCCGCCACCCCGCCGAACACGTCCCCGGTCACCCCGCCGAACCGCCGAACGCAGTGCCGCAGCAGGAGTTCGGCGGCGCCCAGGGCGGCCACCACCGCGAGGGCGTGGTGCACTGCCCCGTACGGGCCGTACGCCGCGCCCGCCGCCGCGCACAGGGCTACCACCGCCACCGCCGCGGCCACCGCCCGGCCCACCGGGACCGTGCCCGCCACCACCGCGCCGAGCCCCTCCGGCCGGGCCGCCGGGACCCCCTGACGGGACGCCAGGGTGAGCGCGAGCCGGGCGGCGGCGGCCGCCACGACGGCCCCGAGCGCGCCGCGTGCCCAGCCCCCCTCCCCGTACAGCTGGAAGAGGACCGCGACCTGGGCCAGCAGCACCAGGAGCAGGGTGATGACACCGAACGGCCCAATGTCGGACTGCTTCATGATCCGCAGCGCTTCCTCCGCCGGTTTCCCGCTGCCCAGCCCGTCCGCCGTGTCCGCCAGGCCGTCCAGGTGCAGCCCCCGGGTGAGCGCGGCGGGCACCGCGACGGAGGCGACCGCGGCGAGCAGCGGCCCCGACCCGGCCAGCAGCGACAGCGCGCCGAGCACGGCGGCGAGCAGCCCGACGACGAGCCCGGCGAGCGGGGCGAGGAGCATGCCGCTCCGCGCGGTCGCGCGGTCCCAGCGGGTCACACGGACGGGCAGCACGGTGAGGGTGCCGAAGGCGAAACGCAGGCCATGGCCGTTCAGGGAGGTCACCGCGGGCAGGCTAGCCGCTCCCGCCGCCCGATAGATTGGCGCGAAACATGCTGGAAGTGATGAAAAGCCAGAAATCGGGAGCGGGTGGCATGGGTATCTGGTGGCACACCAACATCGCCGAGCCGGGCAAGCTCCCCCTGCTCCTCGCGCTGGCCGCCTTCGTCCTGACCTTCGCGATCACGCGCACGATCACGCGGATGATCCGCGCGGGGAAGGGCCCGTTCCGCAACATCACCCCGGGCGGGCTGCACATCCACCATGTGGTGCCCGGGGTCGTGCTGACGGTGGTCGGCGGCTTCGGGGCGGTGGCGTCCGGGCGGCACGGGGTGGCCGCCGGCCTCTGCGCGGTGGTCTTCGGGGTCGGGGCCGGGCTGGTGCTGGACGAGTTCGCGCTGATCCTCCACCTGGACGACGTCTACTGGACCGAGGAGGGCCGCCAGAGCGTGGAGGTGGTCGTGCTGACCGCCTCGCTGGTGGTGCTGGTCCTGGCGGGATTCTCCCCGCTCGGCGTGAACGACGTGAGCGACGAGGAGCAGCAGGGCAGGCTCGGCGTCATCACCACGTACGTGATCAACTTCTGCTTCGTCCTGATCACGCTGTTCAAGGGCAAGACCCGGATGGCGGTCGTGGGCACCCTCGTCCCGTTCGTCGCGCTGGTCGGCGCGCTCCGCCTGGCCCGCCCCACCTCGCCCTGGGCCAGGCGGTTCTACCGCAACCGCCACCGCGCCCGCTCCAGGGCGGTGCTGCGCGCCTACCACCACGACGTGCGGTGGGCGGGCCCGCGCCGGAAGTTTCAGGACCTCATCGGCGGCGCCCCGGACCGCACCCCGCTGCCACCGGCCCGCAAGTCCTGATCCCGGCCCGCCCGCCGCCGCCCGAGCCACTCCCGTACGGCACAGACCACCAGGACCGCGGCGATGGAGGCCAGATGCTCCCGGCCCGCCAGGTTGTCCTTGACCAGGACCTCCACGACCATCGCGACGATCACCAGCGCCCCGGTGAACCAGGCCCGCCGGGCATGGCAGACGTACACCGCGAGCCCCACCACCGCCGCCGACGGCCCGGTGTCCACCACCTGCGCGTCCGAGGCGGGCAGCCCCAGGAACGCGTCCGGGCCGAGCGCGATGCCGACCCGGGCGTACAGCGTCCCCGCGAGCGTGGCCACGTACGCGATCACCAGCGTCCGCCACCGCCCCAGGCACACCTCCGCGATGCCGAACACCAGCAGGATCTGCGCCAGCGCGCCCCACACCGGCAGATCGAGCGCGGGGACGAAGAGCGAGAGAGGCGTGCGCAGCAGCGCCAGCCACACCGGATCCTCGGCCCGCACCGCCCCGAGGGCCTGCACGGGGCCGTGGCCCCACGACTGGTTCTGGACCAGCTGGACGGTCGCGGTCAGCGTCACCGCGGTCAGGGTCAGTGCGAGCGCCCGCACCCCGCGCTCGCGGAGCCCGTTCCGTACGGTGGTGAAGAGCGGGCCCCACTCGCGCAGCGCGGCCCGGCGGAGCGCCGGGAAGCGACCCGTCCGCGTCCCGGAGCCGGCTGTTCCGGATCGGCCCGTTCCGGTGCTGCCCGTCCGGGTGGTGCTCATCTCGGGGCGCCGAGACGCGCGCGGTGCAGCCACTTGGGCAGCCCCGGCGCCTCCAGGAACCCTTCGGCGCGGCCCGCCGCGACGGAGATGCGCGCCAGATCGGCGCTCTTCTCGAACAACATGAAACGCGGCTCCCAGATCGGTCGGTACTTGGCGTTGGCCCGGTAGAGCGACTCGATCTGCCACCAGCGCGAGAAGAAGCCCAGCAGCGCACGCCACAGCCTCAGCACCGGTCCCGCGCCGAGCCGCGATCCCCTCTCGAAGACGGAGCGGAACATGGCGAAGTTGAGCGAGACCTGAGTGATCCCGATCTCGCCGGAGCGCTGGAGCAGCTGGATCACCATGAACTCCGTGAGACCGTTCTCCGCCTCGCGGTCACGGCGCATCAGGTCCAGGGAGAGGCCGTGGGGGTCCCAGGGGACGAAGCTGAGGAGCGCCCGCAGCTCGCCCTGCTCCCCGCCCTCGCCCGCGTTCCGGCACTCCAGCATCACGCACTGCCCGTCCGCCGGGTCCCCGAGCCGGCCGAGCGCCATGGAGAAGCCGCGCTCGGTGGCCCCGTCGCGCCACTCGTCGGCACGCCGGACCAGCTCGGCCATCTCCGCCTCGGGGATGTCCGCGTGGCGCCGGACGGTCACCTCGTAACCGGCCCGCTTGACGCGGTTGTAGGCCTGGCGCACCCCGCGCATGGCCCGCCCGTCGAGCGTGAACTCGGCCGTCTCCACGATCGCCTCGTCGCCCAGCTCCAAGGCGTCCAGCCCGTGCCGGGCGTAGACCGTGCCCGCCTCCTCGCTCGCCCCCATCACGGCCGGGATCCAGCCGTGCTCCCGGGCCTCGGCGAGCCACGGGTCGATCGCGCCGGGCCAGGCCTCCGGGTCGCCGATCGGGTCGCCGGAGGCCAGCGAGACCCCGCCGACCACCCGGTAGACCACGGCGGCCTTCCCGGTCGGGGACCACACGGCGCTCTTCTCCCGGCGCAGCGCGAAGTAGCCGAGCGAGTCCCGCTCGCCGTGCTTGTCCAGCAGGGCGCGCAGCTTCGCCTCGTCCTCGGCGGAGAGCGGGTCGACCGCCCGGCGGGAGCGGAACGCGGCGTAGACGACGGCGATCAGCAGCAGCGTCGAGAGGATGTTGATGACCACGTCGACCCAGCCGGGGGTGGTGATCCCGGGGAAGCGCGAGTCGTCGGCGGCCACCGAGACCAGCCGCAGCGCCCCGTAGCGCCAGCGGTCCAGGAAGGTGGAGCGGTAGCCGTCGTGGGCGGTGTTGGTGACGGTGACCAGGGCGGTCGCGATGAGCGAGGTGACCAGCAGCCCCACCACGGCGACCAGGGCCGCCAGCTTCGGGTTGGAGCGGTCGCCCTTGGCGTAGAACTCCCGCCGCCCCAGCACCAGCGCCACGACGAAGGCCGCCGTCAGCGCCAGCGAGACCCAGTTCTGGGCGTGCTGCCGGATCTCCGCGAAGAAGAACGCGAGGATCAGGGCCAGGAGCACCAGCCCGCCGAGGACCGTGTTCACGATCCAGGCGGCCCGCTTCCGCCGCCGCATCGTGACCGCCAGGAACAGGGCGATGACCCCGGAGGAGAACCCGGCGGTGAGCAGGTACGGCGTGAAGTAGTTCTCGGTGTTGTGGCGGCGCAGGTCCTGGCCGAACGTGACCCAGACGGCGCTCAGGAAATTGATGAACGAGACGACGCGCAGGTACCAGATGGCGAACGCGGCACTGCGCCGGGACCGAGCGGTACTGCGCCGGGCTGCCTCTTCGGCCGATCGAACCTCTCCCATAGGAGAGGATCATATGGCGCATTACAGACATATGGGCGGGTGTGGAGTGCGCGGGGGTACGGGGAGGAGGGCGGCGGGCGCCCCCGCCGCCGCCCGCCCCGCCCACCGGTCACGCCCCCTCAGGTCGCGTCGAGCACCGTCACGTCGTCCGCGTCCGGGATCTCGGAGGGGCCTTCGGCGTCCTCCTCGGCCGCCACCGGCGTACGCTCCGGCAGCTCGGCGGCGAGCGCGGCCGCCGCCTGCACCAGCGGCAGGGCCAGCAGCGCCCCCGTGCCCTCGCCCACCGTCACCCCGTGGTCCAGCAGCGGGGTCAGCGCCATCCGGTCCAGCGCCTTCGACTGCGCGGGCTCCCCGCTGACCTGCCCCGCCAGCCACCAGTCCGGCGCCCGGAACGCCGCCCGCTGCGCCACCAGTGCGCAGGCCGCCCCGACGACCCCGTCCAGGATCACCGGCATCCGCCGCACCGCCGACTGGAGCAGGAACCCCGTCATCGCGGCCAGATCCGCCCCGCCCACCGTGGCCAGCAGCTCCAGCTGGTCACCGAGGACCGGCCGGGCCCGCCGCAGCGCGTCCCGGATCGCGGCGCACTTGCGCATCCAGGCCAGGTCGTCGATGCCCGCACCACCGCGCCCGGTCACCACCGACGCGTCGGTGCCGCAGAGCGCGGCGACCAGCGTGGCGGCGGCCGTGGTCCCGCCCACGCTCAGGTCCCCGAGCACCACCAGATCGGTGCCGGAGTCGGCCTCCTCGTCGGCGATGGCCATGCCCAGGCGGACGGCCCGCTCGGTCTCCTCGGCGGTGAGGGCGTCCTCGATGTCGATGCGCCCCGATCCCCGCCGCACCCGGTGCCGTACGACGGACTCGGGCAGCAGCTCCGGGTCGCAGTCGACGCCCGCGTCCACGACGCGCAGCGGCACCGCGAAGCGCCGGGCCAGCACCGCCACCGGGCTCGCCCCGTCCAGGGCCGCCCGGACCAGCTCATGGGTGGTGCCCGCGGCCCGCCCGGAGACGTCCAGCTCCGCCACCCCGTGGTCGGCGGCGAAGAGGACCACACGCGGCTGCTCGACGGCCCTGACCGGAACGGACTGCTGCGCGGCGCTCAGCCACTCGCCCAGCTCGTCGAGCCGGCCCAGCGCCCCCGGCGGGACGATCAGCCGCTCCCGCCGTTCCTCGGCGTCGCGCCGGACACCCCCGTCGGGGCGTTCGATCAGGTCGGAGAAGTCGTCCAGATTCACGGAGGTCTGCCTCGCGGGTCGTCACGTCGGTTTCCGGTCCGGGAACCCGGCGCCGGGCCCCTGCCGGGAACAGTACCGCCCGCCCTGAGGGAGCAGTCCGGCACCGGTGACACCCCTTCACGGGCGCGGCACCGCCCCGGGGCCCCGCCACGGGCGTGGGGCTGCCGCGTGAGACCTGTTCACGGACGCGGAGCCGCCGCGTGAGACCTCTTCACCCCTGAGCCGGCCCCACCCGAGGCCTCGTCACGGGCGCAACGCCCCCGCCCAGACGCCCCCACCCCACCCGGATCCCTCACCCGTCCGGACCCCCTCGTCCTGCCCGGCCCCCCGCTCCCCGTCCGGCCCCCCACCCAGCCCGGCCCCCCTCACCCCCGTACCACCACCGCCTGCCCCGCCACCACCAGCAGGACCTCCTCGCACTCGGCCGCCACCGCCGCGTTCAGCCGCCCCAGCTCGTCCCGGAAGCGCCGTCCCGCCGGGGTCGCCGGGACCACGCCCGAACCCACCTCGTTCGTCACCAGCACCACCTGGCGCCGGGTCCCGCGCACCGCCGCGACCAGTTCCGCGACCCGCGCCCGCAGAGCGGTCTCACCGCTCTCCCGCCACCGCACGTCCTCCCAGGCGTCCACCCGGTCCATCGCGTCGGTCAGCCACAGCGCCAGGCAGTCGATCAGCAGCGGCGGCCCCTCCGCCGCCAGCAGCCCCACCAGCTCGCAGGTCTCCTCGGTCCGCCAGGCGCCCGGCCTGCGCTCCCGGTGCAGCGCCACCCGGGCCGCCCACTCCGGATCCCCGTCCCGCCGCCCGCCGGTCGCCACGTACACCACCTCGGGGAAGGTCTCCAGCCGTCGCTCCGCCTCCAGCGACTTCCCCGACCGGGCGCCCCCCGTCACCAGCACCCGGCGCGGCGCGTCCGGCACCACCGGATACGCGCCCACCGTCAGCGTCGTCCCGTCCGGCACCGCCCGCGCCCCGGCCGCCGCGAGGAGCCGGTCCAGCGCCGCACCCGGCGGGGCGTCGTGGTCCAGATGGACCGCGATCACCTCGGTGGCCGGCCCGACCGCGCCCACCGCGCGCAGCCGCGCCACGGCGTCGGGGCGCCCCACCACATCGCAGACCACCAGGTCGTAGGGGCGCTCCGCCCGCCCGTCGAGACCGGCGGGCGCGGCCCCGGGCGGCAGGTACAGCAGCCGCTCGCCGTCCGGTGAGCCGACCTCGTAACCGGTCCCCGGCGCGTCCATCGGCGCGGCCCGCACCCGGTGCCCGCTGATCAGCGTCAGCACCTGGCCGTCCGGCACCCGCCCGGCCGGCGGCAGGGCGGGCGGCAGCTCGACGGCGGGCCCGTCGTGCGGATGGGTCAGCAGCACCTGGCGTACCGCGCTCAGCGAGTGCCCCGCGCGGGCGGCCGCGAAGACCGCCCCCGGGGTCAGGTCGAGCAGCAGCGCGTCGTCGACCAGCAGGGCGGTCGCGGCCCGCGCCCACGGGCCGCGAGCCCGGGCGCAGACCGCGCAGGGGCAGGAGGGGCGGGGCAGTCCTTCGGGGGCTCCGGTGCCGAGCAGAGTCAGTTCCACACCTTGATCCTCCCGCGTCCCCCCGCCAGGTGCGCGCCCGGCTAGGCTTCGGGCAGCAACTGACCCAGGATCGGGCAGCAACGTGACCCAGGAGGCGGACATGGCGTGGACGTGGCGGTTCGAGAAGTCCGACGGTACGGAGACGGAGCCGGCGCTGCAGCCGGAGGAGTTCACCACCCAGGGCGACGCGGAGTCCTGGATCGGGGAGTACTGGAAGGAACTGCTGGAGGGCGGTGCCGCCCAGGTGACGCTCTTCGAGGACTCGACGAAGATCTACGGCCCGATGAGCCTCCAGGCCGACGGAGCCTGAGACCCGGACACCGGAAGGGGCGGTACGGAATCTCCCGTACCGCCCCTTCCGCCGCCCACCGGGCTCAGATCTCCCCGAGGGTGACCTCCGCCGTCCTGCTGTCGCCGCCCCGGGTGTACGTCACGGTCACCTTGTCGCCCGGCTTGTCACCCGCCAGCGCCTCGGAGAGCGAGGTGACGGTGGTGACCTCGGAGTCCCCGATCTTCGTGACGATGTCCCCGGCCCGCAGCCCCGCCTCGTCCGCGGCCCCGCCCCGGTCCACGCTCACCAGCGCGACCCCGGCCGGCCGGTAGGAGTCGTCGACGACCGTACGGCCGGTGATGTTCAGCGCCGCCCGGCCCGAGTCGGTGACCTTGCCGTCCTTGATGATCTGGTCGGCGACCGTCCGCACCATCGAGACGGGGATCGCGAACCCGATGCCCGGCGCCGCGCTGTCGCCCAGCTGCGGGTCCGTCGCCGCCAGGGTCGGGATGCCGATCACCTCGCTCCGCAGGTTGACCAGCGCCCCGCCGCTGTTGCCCGGGTTGATCGCCGCCGAGGTCTGCACCATGTTGGCGATGGTCGCGCCGGTGCCGCCGCCCGAGCGGCTCTCGCTCACCGTCCGGCCGAGCGCCGAGACGATGCCCTGGGTGACGCTGCTGGAGAGGCCGAGCGGCGAGCCCATCGCCAACACGATCTGCCCGACCTCGACCTTCTCCGCGTCACCGAACTTCGCGGGCTTCAGCGCGTCGGGCACCTCGTCGAGCTTGATGACCGCGAGGTCCTGCTCCGGATAGGAGGAGACCAGCGAGGCGTCCATCACCGTCTCCCCGGTGGCGACGGTGACCTTGAACGACTTCTCCTCGCCGATCACATGCGCGTTGGTGACGATATGGCCCTTGTCGTCGTAGACGATCCCGGAGCCGAGGCTGTCAGACGCGTCGATCTGCACCACCGAGGGCAGCACGTCGTTGATGACGGCCTGGTAGGCGGCCTCCAGATCGCCCGTGTCACGCGTCACGGAGCCCTGGGCCGTACCGGAGGGGACGGCCTTCGGGGCGGCGGGGGCGGCGGCCGGATCCGCGCCGGAACACCCGGCCGCCAGGGCCAGCGCGCAGGCCCCCGCGGACAGGGGAAGCAGCAGACGCCGTACGCGGCGGGGGGAGCGGGGAGCCGAGGGGGATGCGTCGTCCAGAACCGGAATCTCCATAACCGGAGTCTGGTGCCCCCACCCTTTCGGGTGCCTCTGCTGATGGGCCGAACGAGGGCCGCCCCGCACAGCCGGCGAGAGCCGTCGGCGTACGGCCCGTGAGGCCACCCCGTACGGCCTGAATCCCACCGCCGTACGGCCCGGAACCCACCGCCGTACGGCTCCCGGGCCCGCTTCCTAGCCGCGCACCCCGCACAGATGCAGCAGCGCCGCGACGCTCCGGTACGGGTCGGTCCGCGCCGCCCGGTCCTCCAGGGCCAGCACCCGCTCCAGCTCCCCGGCGGGCAGCTCGGTGCCGTCGGCCACGTTGTCCGTGAAGACCCGCACGCCGTACCAGGCGTGCAGCGGGGCGGCGATCCCGGCGAGGGTGGCGCGCAGCGCCTCCAGCCGGTCGGCCCGCACGGTGGTGCCGAGGTCATCGGTGTACGTGGCCGAGTCGAAGGCCGCCAGGGCCGCGCCGAAGTCACCGGCGAGCGCGGGGCGCATCGCGAGCGCGTCCGCGTTCCGTACGAGCAGGGAGAGCAGGCCGCCCGGCGCCAGCATCCGGGCCAGCCCGGCCAGCATCGGGTCGGGCTCCTCGACGTACATCAGGACGCCGTGGCAGAGCACCACGTCGAAGCTGCCCGGCAGGAAGTGCACACCGGTCTCCCGGCCGTCCCCCTCGATCAGCCGGACCCGCTCCCGGATGCCCTCGGGCTCGGTCGACAGCGCCTCACGGGCCACGCCCAGCAGGGCGGCGTCCGACTCCAGGCCGGTCACCGAGTGACCGGCCCGCGCGAGCCGCAGCGCCTGGACGCCCCGGCCCATGCCGACGTCCAGGACGCGCAGCCGCTGACCGACCGGGAAGCGCCCGGCTATCTGCTCGTCCAGCTGCCGGGCGACCAGCTCCTGGCGGACGCTGTCCCGCACGGACCCGGGGCCCGCCGGACAGAGTCCAGGAGCGCCGGAGACCTCCGTGCTCAGGGCCGCTCTCCGCGCTTGACCTGCGGCTTCGGGAGCCGCAGACGACGCATCTGGAGCGTGCGCATCAGGCCGTAGGCGACCGCACCGCGCTTGGGGGTGTCCGGGAAGCGCTCCCGCAGCTGCTTCTTCAGCCGGATCGACAGACCGATCGAGTCGATCACGATCAGGATGATCACACCCATCCAGAGCAGCAGCGAGATGCTCTGGATGTTCTGCACCTGGATCACGCTGAGGATCAGGATGATCACGGCGAGCGGCAGGAACCACTCGGCGACGCAGAAGCGCGAGTCCACGTAGTCACGGACGAAGCGCCGCACCGGGCCCTTGTCGCGGACCGGCAGATAGCGCTCGTCGCCGGAGGCCAGGGCCTCGCGCTGGCGGGCCAGGTCGGCGCGGCGCGCTTCCCGCTGGCGCTTCACGGCCGCCTTGCGGTCGGTCGGCGCGCTGGACGCGGCACGGCGGCGCTGCGTCTGGGCCTCGCTGCGCTTGGGGGTGGGGCGACCCTTGGGAGCCTGCGGGTCGCGGGGCTGCTTGGAGAGGTCCGCCGTCACCTGATCGGTGGGGGCCTTCTCTGTCTTGGCACGGCTACGGAACACAAAACCCAAGGGTACGGGGTCGGCCCGCGGACGCGTGGACCCGGGCGGGAACGATCCGGCAACGGACGGCGTCCCTGTAGGCACCCGACAGGGGCAGAACAGGCCTTAACCACCGGTTTCCCCGACCGCCGCCTACACCCTGGGCGGGAGCGGCGGCGGGGTGCACTCGTCCTTGGGGAGGAGCACATCCGCACTCGAACAGTGCGGTAATAGAGGCAGGGCCCGTACTGTGGGTTCTATCGGGAGTGCTGGAGCTCAGTCCGTCAGAAGGGGGCGCGCGAAGCCCATGAGCGGTGTCATGAAGCGTATGGGGATGCTTTTCCGCGCGAAGGCAAACAAGGCCCTTGACCGGGCCGAGGATCCGCGCGAGACCCTGGATTACTCGTACCAGAAGCAGCTGGAGCTGCTTCAGAAGGTGCGTCGCGGCGTCGCCGACGTGGCGACGTCCCGCAAGCGCCTGGAGCTGCAGCTCAACCAGCTGCAGGGCCAGTCGGCCAAGCTGGAGGACCAGGGCCGCAAGGCGCTGGCGCTGGGCCGTGAGGACCTGGCGCGTGAGGCGCTGTCCCGGCGCGCCGCCCTCCAGCAGCAGGTCACCGACCTGGAGACGCAGCACACGACGCTGCAGGGCGAGGAGGAGAAGCTCACCCTCGCGGCCCAGCGGCTGCAGGCCAAGGTCGATGCCTTCCGCACCAAGAAGGAGACCATCAAGGCGACCTACACGGCGGCCCAGGCGCAGACCCGGATCGGGGAGGCCTTCTCCGGCATCTCCGAGGAGATGGGCGACGTCGGCCTCGCGATCCAGCGGGCCGAGGACAAGACGCAGCAGCTCCAGGCGCGGGCCGGCGCCATCGACGAGCTGCTCGCCTCCGGCGCCCTGGACGACCCGACCGGCACGGCGAAGGACGACATCGCCGCCGAGCTGGACCGGATCTCCGGCGGTTCGGACGTGGAGCTGGAGCTCCAGCGCATGAAGGCAGAGCTGGCCGGCGGCTCCTCGTCCTCGCAGCAGGCGATCGAGGGCGGTGCCCAGGGCACCGCGCAGCAGCCGCAGCAGTCCCCGCACAAGTTCGACAAGCAGTAGTGAGGGCGGCGTCATGATCGTACGGATCATGGGGGAGGGCCAGGTCAAGCTGGCCGACAGTCACTTCGCCGAGCTGAACGAGCTGGACGATCTCCTCCTCAAGGAGATGGACAGCGGCGACGGCCCCGGCTTCCGCACCACGCTCAACGCCCTGCTCGACAAGGTGCGTGAGCTGGGCGCTCCACTGCCCGACGACTCCCTGGAGCCGTCGGAGCTGATCCTGCCCGCACCCGACGCGACCCTCGAAGAGGTGCGCGCGATGCTCAGCGACGACGGACTCATCCCGAACTGAACAGCGGAGGCCCCGCCTCCACCAGCACTCGTACGGACACGTGTACGTCAGCCCGTGCCCCGCGCCGGTCCGGTCCGCCGGTCACCGACGCGGGGCACGGCGCTGCCCGGCGCACCGGTCGTGGCCGTCCCGGCACCCGGCGGGGACGGTTCCGTACCCGGCACGCCGTACCGTTGCTGGACGTGACCACCCTTCCCTCCGGGTTCGCACGGGCCCGCCGCTGGCTTCGGGACCATCCGCTCGCGTTCGACGCGGCCCTGGCGTTCTGCGTCCTGACGGCCATGATCTGCGGTTCCTTCGCGGACCCCGGCAAGGGCCACGGGCCGACGTTCGGGACCCGCACGCCCGAACCCTTCAGCGTGCTGCTGATGGTGCTCGCCGCCTCGGCCCTCGTGCTCCGGCGGCGCCGGCCGATGCCGGTCCTCGCGGTGACCGGCGGCCTCGCGGCGACCGAGTACATCTTCATCGACCCGCCCGCCCCGGTGGTGATGAGCAGCGTCATCGCGCTCTACACCGTCGCCTCGCGCACCGACCGCCCCACCACCTGGCGGGTCGGGCTGCTGACCATGGGCATCCTGACGGCGGCCGCGATGTTCTTCGGCTCGACGCCCTGGTACAGCCAGGAGAACCTGGGCGTCTTCGCCTGGACCGGGATGGCCTCCGCCGCCGGGGACGCCGTCCGCAGCCGCCGCGCCTTCGTCGACGCGATCCGGGAGCGGGCCGAGCGGGCCGAGCGGACGAGGGAGGAGGAGGCGCGGCGCCGGGTCGCGGAGGAGCGGCTGCGGATCGCCCGGGACCTCCACGACGTGGTGGCCCACCACATCGCCCTGGTCAACGTGCAGGCCGGGGTCGCCGCCCACGTCATGGACAAGCGCCCCGACCAGGCCAAGGAGGCGCTCGCCCACGTCCGCGAGGCCAGCCGCTCCGCGCTCAACGAACTCCGGGTCACCGTCGGGCTGCTCCGCCAGTCCGGCGACCCCGAGGCGCCCACCGAACCGGCCCCCGGCCTCGCGGTCCTGGACGAGCTGGTGGCCACCTTCCGCAACGCCGGGCTCCCCGTCGAGGTGGTGGGCGCCGACCGGGCCCCCGGCCTCCCCTCCGCCGTCGACCTGGCCGCGTACCGGGTCATCCAGGAGGCCCTGACCAACGTACGCAAACACGCGGGCGCCGGGGCCGGGGCCGAGGTCAGCGTCGTACGGGTCGGCACCACCGCCGAGATCACGGTCCTGGACAACGGGCGGGGCGGCGCGGGCCCGGAAGGCGAGGCCGCCCCCGACGGCGGTGGCCACGGCCTGCTCGGCATGCGCGAACGCGTCACCGCCCTCGGCGGCGCCCTCACGGCGGGACCTCGGTACGGGGGCGGGTTCCGGGTCCATGCGATCCTGCCCATCGAGGCCCCCACCGGTGAGGGGGCCCGCACCAGCGAACCGGAACCGCCCGGCCCGGCGGCCACGACGGGGGAGCGCCGATGACCCAGCCCGCCAAGACGCCCGGGGCACCGGGAGCGCCCGGGGCGTCCGAGCCGCCCATCAGGGTGCTGCTCGCCGACGACCAGGCCCTGCTGCGCAGCGCGTTCCGAGTCCTGGTGGACTCCGAGCCCGGCATGGAGGTCGTCGGCGAGGCGGCCGACGGGGCCGAGGCGGTGGAGCTGGCCCGGACGACCGCCCCCGACGTCGTGCTGATGGACATCCGGATGCCGGGCACGGACGGGCTGGCCGCCACCCGCACGATCAGCGCCGACCCGGCGCTCGCCGCGGTCCGGGTGGTCATGCTCACCACCTTCGAGGTCGACGAGTACGTGGTGCAGGCCCTGCGCGCCGGGGCCTCCGGCTTCCTCGGCAAGGGCGCCGAGCCCGACGAACTGCTCAACGCCATCCGGATCGCGGCGGCGGGAGAGGCGCTGCTCTCCCCGGCGGCGACCAAGGGGCTCATCGCCACCTTCCTGGCCCAGGGCGGGAGTTCACCGGCGGGGGAGGGGGCGGAGAGCGCGCGGTACGCGGAGCGGCTGGCCGCGCTCACCGTACGCGAGCGGGAGGTCCTGGTCCTGGTGGCGGGCGGCCTCTCCAACGACCGGATCGCGGAACGGCTGGCGGTCAGCCCGCTCACGGTCAAGACGCATGTGAACCGGGCGATGGCGAAGGTGGCGGCCCGGGACCGGGCGCAACTGGTCGTCATCGCCTACGAATCGGGTCTGGTACGCCCCCGGGTGGAGTGAGGCGGTCCCGGGCGACGCGGAGGGTGGAGAGAAGGCGTACTCCACCTGCGGTATGCGCGGCATAAGAAAGCAGCCCGGGGACCGACGTCCGGGCGGACGGGGTCGGAGATCGTATGAGCGGACGGGATATGTCCCCCGCGCCGACCCCGGAACACCCCGGAACGGGCCACTGGTCCACCGCTCCTGGAACGGATCACCGCTCCTGGAACGGTTCACCGCCCCGGAACCGGTTCACCGCCCCCGGGTCCCCGCTTTCCCGCCCGTACGCCTCGCACGCTCGCACGCCACGGAAGAGAGACCCACCCATGTCCTGGCTGTCCAGATTCAGCCTCGCGCAGCGGGCCCTGATCGGGCTGATCTCGATCGTCGCGCTCGTCTTCGGCGCGATCGCGATCCCGCAGCTCAAGCAGCAACTGCTGCCCACCATCGAACTCCCGATGGTCTCGGTGCTGGCCCCCTACCCGGGCGCCTCCCCCGACGTGGTGGAGAAGCAGGTCGTCGAGCCGCTGGAGAACTCCCTCAAGGCCGTCGACGGCGTCGAGGGGATCACCTCCACCGCCAGTGAGGGCAACGCCCTCATCATGGCGACCTTCGACTTCGGCGACGAGGGCACCAAGCAGCTCGTCGCGGACATCCAGCAGGCGGTGAACCGGGCCCGCGCCCAACTGCCCCCGACGGTCGACCCGCAGGTCATCGCCGGTTCCACGGACGACATCCCGACCGTGGTCCTGGCCGTCACCTCCGACAAGGACCAGCAGGCGCTGGCCGACCAGCTCGACCGCACGGTCGTCCCCGCGCTCCAGGACATCGACGGCGTCGGCCAGGTCACGGTGGACGGGGTCCAGGAGCTCCAGATCTCCGTCGTCCCCGACGACGGGAAGCTGGCGGCGGCCGGGCTGAACGCGGGCTCCCTCGCCCAGGCGCTCCAGTCGGGCGGCGCCACGCTGCCGGCGGGCTCCTTCTCCGAGGCGGGCAAGAGCCGCACCATCCAGGTCGGCGGCGGCTACACCTCGCTGGAGCAGATCGAGGACCTCCAGGTCGTCCCCCAGCAGCAGCCGGGCGCCGCGGCGGAGGGTCCGGCCAAGCCCGTACGGATCGGGGACGTGGCGGAGGTGAAGCAGGAGCCGTCCACCGCGGTCTCCATCACCCGGACGAACGGCAAGCCCAGCCTCGCCGTGATGGCCACCATGGACAAGGACGGCAGCGCCGTCGCCATCTCGGACGCGGTCAAGGAGAAGCTGCCCGACCTCCGCAAGGACCTCGGCGCGGGAGCCGAACTCACCGTCGTCTCCGACCAGGGCCCGGCGGTCTCCAAGTCGATCTCCGGTCTCACCACCGAGGGCGCGCTCGGCCTGGTCTTCGCGGTCCTGGTGATCCTGGTCTTCCTCGCCTCGATCCGCTCGACGCTGGTCACCGCGGTCTCCATCCCGCTCTCCATCGTCCTGGCGCTCATCGTGCTCTGGACGCGTGACCTGTCGCTCAACATGCTGACGCTCGGCGCGCTGACCATCGCCATCGGCCGGGTCGTCGACGACTCGATCGTGGTCCTGGAGAACATCAAGCGCCACCTCGGCTACGGGGAGGAGCGCCAGACGGCCATCATCACGGCGGTCAAGGAGGTGGCCGGAGCGGTCACCTCCGCCACGCTCACCACGGTCGCCGTGTTCCTGCCGATCGGGCTCGTCGGCGGCATGGTGGGCCAGCTCTTCGGCTCGTTCTCGCTGACGGTCACCGCCGCGCTGCTGGCCTCGCTGCTGGTCTCGCTGACGGTGGTCCCGGTCCTCTCCTTCTGGTTCCTGCGCGCCCCCAAGGGCACCCCCGAGGACGCGGCCGAGGCCCGCCGCATCGCGGAGGAGAAGGAGGCGGCCAGCAAGCTCCAGCGCCTCTACGTCCCCGTCCTGCGCTTCGCGACCCGCCGCCGGATCACCAGCCTGGTCATCGCGGCCGCGGTGCTCGTCGCCACCTTCGGGATGCTCCCGCTCCTCAAGACCAACTTCTTCGACGCGGGCGAGCAGGAGGTCCTCACCGTCAAGCAGAAGCTGGAACCCGGCACCAGCCTCCAGGCCGCCGACGAGGCCGCCCGCAAGGTCGAGCAGGTCCTCACCGACGACAAGGGCGTCAAGGACTACCAGGTCACCGTCGGCTCCTCCGGCTTCATGGCCGCCTTCGGCGGCGGTACGGGCGCCAACCAGGCCTCGTACCAGGTCACCCTGAAGGACGCCAAGGACTACGAGGACGCCCAGGACCGCATAGCCAAGGCCCTCTCCGGACTCGACTCCATCGGGGACACCACCATCACCGCGGGCGACGGTTTCGGCGCCCAGGACCTGAGCGTCGTGGTCAAGGCATCGGACGCCGACGTCCTCAAGAAGGCCTCGGAGGCGGTCCGTACGGAGGTCGCCACGATCAAGGACGTCACCGACGTCCAGAGCGACCTGGCCCAGAGCGTCCCGCGCATCGCGGTCACCCCCAACGACAAGGCGGCGGCAGCCGGTTTCGACTCCACCGCCCTCGGCGGGATCGTCGCCGGAGCCGTACGCGGCACCCCGGCCGGCAGCGCGACGCTGGACGACACCGAGCGCGACATCGTCATCAAGTCCGCCCGCCCCGCCGCCACGATGGCCGAGCTGAAGGCCCTGCCGCTCGGCCCGGTGAAGCTGGGCGACATCGCCACGGTCGAACTGGTCCCCGGCCCGGTCTCGATGACCCGCATCGACGGCCAGCGCGCGGCGACCATCACCGCCAAGCCCGTCGGTGACAACACCGGCGCGGTCAGCGCCACCCTCGCCTCGAAGATCGACGCCCTGGACCTCCCCGACGGCGCCACCGCCACCATCGGCGGCGTCTCCGAGGACCAGAACGAGGCCTTCATGCAGCTCGGCCTCGCCATGCTGGCGGCCATCGCGATCGTCTTCATGCTGCTGGTCGCCACCTTCCGCTCCCTCGTCCAGCCGCTGATCCTGCTGGTCTCGGTCCCGTTCGCGGCGACCGGTGCCATCGGCCTGCTGCTCGTCACCGGCACCCCGCTGGGCGTCCCCGCGATGATCGGCCTGCTGATGCTGATCGGCATCGTGGTCACCAACGCGATCGTGCTGATCGACCTGATCAACCAGTACCGCGCCCAGGGCCTCGGCATCGTCGAAGCCGTCATCGAGGGCGGCCGCCACCGCTTCCGCCCGATCCTGATGACCGCCCTGGCCACCATCTTCGCCCTGCTCCCGATGGCCCTCGGCGTCACCGGCGACGGCGGCTTCATCTCCCAGCCGCTGGGCGTCGTGGTGATCGGCGGCCTCATCAGCTCCACGGTCCTGACCCTGGTGCTGGTCCCGACGCTGTACGCCATGGTCGAACTCCGCAAGGAGCGCCGCGCCGAGAAGAAGGCCGCCAAGCGCGCGGCCAGGGACAACACCCCGACCGGGCCCGACGCGGAGGAGGCGAAGGAGCCCGAGCCCGCGAAGGCCTGACGCCGGGAGACAAGGGGCCCGTCCCACGCACGCGCGTGGGACGGGCCCCTTCGGAGAGGCGGCGGCCCGTCCGTCTCAGGTCCCGTCGCCGCCCAGGGCCCGGATCATGCGGCTCAGCGTCTCCCCGCTCCGTTCGGGGTGGCGGGTGGTGACGGCCCGGGCCTCGTCCAGGAGGCGGGAGCGGGTCCGCTCGTCGGCCTTGTGGCGGAGGGCGGCCAGGTCGGCCGGGTCGAAGCCCCGGGTCTCGCCGGAGAGGACCAGGGCCATCTGGGCGTGGGTGAGCGAGGAGAGGCGGTCGCCGAAGACCTGGCCCTCGATGCCTCCGGCGTGCATCAGGGAGGTGCCGTCCCCGGCCTCCAGCGCGCGGTCCACATACGCCTGGAGGGTCGCGCGGTCCTCCACCAGGCGGTACGCGGCGTCCAGGCCTTCCGTACGTCCGATGTCGAGCATGGCGACATGGGCCAGAGGGGTGTCCGGGGGCGGCTGCACGGTCAGGAGGCGCGGGTGCTCCTCCAGGTAGGCCCGCGACTCCGTCCAGTCCGCGCACTCCAGCCACTCCGCCAGCTGCTCCGACAGGATCGGCGGGTCGTAGGCGGCGGTCACCCCGTGGACCAGCACCGCGTCCCGGAGCGCCGCGTGCCGCCGGGCGCCGTGCGGGTCCAGGATCGCCAGCTCGTCCAGGGCCGCCGCCGCCTCCTCGCCGCCCAGCACCTCCGCGTTGCCGGACCAGAAGTCGCGCGAGCGGGGCCAGGTGGGCGCGAACATCCAGGCGCTGACCAGGTCCAGGGTCTCCGGCCGCACGGCGAGCCACTCCGGCGCGGGCGTGAACGTCTCCTCCTCCCACACCGTGCGCACCGCCGCCATGTCCCCGTACGAACGCAGCGCCTGCCGGGCCCGTACGGTCACGGTGTCCGGGCCCCCGGCCCGCTGTGCGTCCTCGTCGAGCCACAGCACCAGCTCCGCCAGCCCGGTCGTCGGCCAGGGGGCCGGGCAGCGCAGCAGGAAGGTGTTCCGCTCCACGACCAGGCGGCGGCCGACCGCTGGATCCGACTCCGTGAACTCCTTGACGATGCCGTCGAACTCCTCGACCGCCGCCGCATGCCTGCCCAGACGCCCGAGCGCCCGGGTCAGGTCGTCCAGCGCCGCGATCAGGGGCGTGGCCGAGGCGGGAGAGGGGCCCGGCCGCTCCGGCATCAGCCGGCGGCCGAGGGCCACCGCCTCCCCGAACGCCTCCACCGCCCCCTCCGCGTCGCCCTCCAGCTCCCCGTAGGTGCCGAGCATCCGGAGGGCCCCGGCCAACTCCTCCTCCGCCTCCTCCCCGTGCGCCCGCAGCAGTGCGACGGCCTCCCGCACCGGGGGCAGGGCACCCACCGGGTCCCCGGTGTCCGCCAGGCACCGGGCCAGCGTGCGCAGCGCGACGGCCAGCCCCGGACGGAACGCCTCCACGCTCTCCGCCATCAGCTCGCGCTGGAGCGCCACGGCCTCCTCCGCCGCCCGCAGCCCCGCCGCCGGGTCACCGGCCCGGCCGAGGTGACCGGCCAGACAGTCCAGCGCCATGGCCAACTCCCGCACGAAGCGGGCCGGTTGCTCATCAGTGACTCCGGTGACTCCGGTGACCGGCCGCTCGCCGGTGAGCCCCCGGGCTTGCTGCCCGTCTGCGAGTTCCCGGGCCTGTCGTGTGTCGCCGAGCTCCCCGGCCGGCTGCCCGCCGGTGAGCCCGGCCGCCGGCCGCTCGACGCTGAGCCCGGCCGCCGGCCGCTCGACGCTGAGCCCAGCCGTCGGCCGCTCGACGCTGAGCCCAGCCGTCGGCCGCTCGCCGGTGAGCCCCCGGGCGTCCCGGCCGCCTTCACGCCCCCGAGCCGTCCCCTCGTCCACCAGCCCCCGGAACAGGCTCACGGCCTCCACCGTCGCCTCGACGGCCCCCGAGGCGTCGCTCACGGCCGCGCGGTGGCCGCCCAGGATGTGCAGGGCCGTGGCGAGCCGCGGACGGAAGGCCTCCGGCTCGTCCGCGGCCAGGTCCCGGAGGAGCCCCACCGCCTCCTCGGCCCGAGGCACGGCCTCCACCGCCTCGCCGGACCCGGCCAGCTGTCCGGCGTAGCGCAGCAGGTACTCCGCCAGCTCCGGTACGGACGCCCCCGGCAGGTCCTCGTCGATCAGCTCCCGCTGGAGCCGTACGGCCTGCTTCGCGAACGGCGCGGCGGCCGCCGGGTCCCCGGTGGCTGCGATCCGCTCGCCCAGCGCGCTCATGGCCAGGGCCAGCTCCGCCTGGTGGTCGCCCGGACGCTTCATGCCCAGCTCGGCGTAGATCCGCGCGGCGTCCTTGGCCGGGGGCAGGGCGCCGGCGACGTCCCCGACGGCGGCGAGCAGTTCCGACCACCGGTGCATCGCCCCGGCCAGTTCGGGCAGGAAGCCGCCGGGGCCGTCGTCGCCGGG
The DNA here is from genome assembly GCF_050871195.1 of Streptomyces araujoniae. Classification (NCBI taxonomy): domain Bacteria; kingdom Bacillati; phylum Actinomycetota; class Actinomycetes; order Kitasatosporales; family Streptomycetaceae; genus Streptomyces; species Streptomyces araujoniae. The sequence goes on along the minus strand of NZ_CP194070.1, from coordinate 1,771,177 downwards.
GGAGCCGAGGGACCGGTAGATCACGGCCGCCTCCTCGGCGGGCGCGATGGCCCCCTGTACGTCCCCGGCCTCGGCCCGGACCGTGGAGAGGACGCCCAGGGCGGCCGCCAGGGCGGGCCGGCCGGTGGCGGGGTCCTTCTCGGCGGCGCCGCGACGGTTCCGTACCTCGTCCTCCGCCCGCGGCAGATCCCCTCCCGCCGGCTTTCCCGCCAACCCTGTTCCCGTCCCCCTCTCCGTCCCCGTCCCTACGCCCGTGCCGCGCGCCTCGTCCGACGCGCTCGTGCCCGTCCCGCGGTCCTCGTAGCTCATGCCCGCCCCACTGTCGTCTCGCCGTTCGTTCCCGGTCAGCCCCGGATGCGGTGAGTAGCAGCGTAGTTACGGGGTGGAGGGGGCGGGTGGCCTATGGGGAAGATTCAGCCGGTCCGGGGAGGGGTCCCGGCAGCGGAAAGCCCCGGTATGCCGCAGGTGTCGGCATACCGGGGCTTTCCTCCGGTGGACGTCCGGTGGGTAACCGGTGGATACGAGGCCCGCTCGGTTACGGCAGCGCCAGCATCCGCTCCAGCGCCAGCTTGGCGAACTTCTCCGTCTCCGGGTCGACCTCGATCCGGTTGACCAGCTTGCCGTCGGCCAGCGACTCCAGCGTCCAGACCAGGTGCGGCAGGTCGATGCGGTTCATCGTCGAGCAGAAGCAGACCGTCTTGTCGAGGAAGACGATCTCCTTGTCCTCCGCGGCGAAACGGTTCGCCAGACGGCGGACCAGGTTCAGCTCCGTGCCGATGGCCCACTTCGAGCCGCGCGGGGCCGCCTCCAGCGCCTTGATGATGTACTCCGTCGAGCCGACGTAGTCCGCCGCCGCCACGACCTCGTGCTTGCACTCCGGGTGCACCAGCACGTTGACGCCGGGGATCCGGGCCCGGACGTCCTCGACCGATTCGACCGAGAAGCGGCCGTGGACCGAGCAGTGGCCGCGCCACAGGATCATCCTGGCGTCCCGCAGCTGCTCGGCGGTGAGGCCGCCGTTCGGCTTGTGCGGGTTGTAGACGACGCAGTCCTCCAGGCTCATCCCCATGTCCCGCACCGCCGTGTTGCGGCCCAGGTGCTGGTCGGGGAGGAAGAGGATCTTCTCGCCCTGCTCGAAGGCCCACTCCAGGGCGCGTTTCGCGTTGGACGAGGTGCAGATCGTGCCGCCGTGGCGGCCGGTGAAGGCCTTGATGTCGGCGGAGGAGTTCATGTAGGAGACGGGCACCACCTGGTCGGCGATCCCGGCGTCCGTCAGCACGTCCCAGCACTCCGCGACCTGCTCGGCGGTGGCCATGTCGGCCATCGAGCAGCCCGCCGCCAGGTCCGGCAGCACGACCGCCTGGGCGTCGGTGGTCAGGATGTCCGCGGACTCGGCCATGAAGTGCACACCGCAGAACACGATGTACTCCGCCTCCGGGCGCGCGGCCGCGTCCCGGGCGAGCTTGAACGAGTCGCCGGTCACGTCGGCGAACTGGATGACCTCGTCGCGCTGGTAGTGGTGGCCGAGGACGAAGACCCGGTCCCCGAGCCTCTCCTTGGCCGCGCGGGCCCGGGCCACCAGGTCGGGGTCGGAGGGGGAGGGGAGGTCGCCGGGGCATTCGACGCCTCGCTCGCTCCTCGGGTCGGCCTCGCGACCGAGCAGCAGCAGCGCGAGGGGTGTCGGCTGTACGTCCAGGGGCTGGGCCGTGGTCACGTCACGCACCCTTTCTTCTCTGCGTTCTGCTCTGCGGCTTCGGCGAACGCGCCTTTTCGTCTATTTGACGCTATCTATCATAGCTCCTTCGTGTCACTTTGACGATGCCGATAGCGTCGATGTGACGCATCCCCCGGGCGAGCGGGTGTGCGAGCATGAAAAGGAACAGACACGCGCTTGGCCCGGAATGAATCCGCGGCTGAGACGGTTGAACCGTCGGCAAGCAGTCCGAACAACCCGGGAGAGAAGCAGATGTCCGTATCGGACGAGACCACCAAGGTGAGCGACGGCATCCTCCTGTCCGACGCCGCCGCAGCCAAGGTCAAGGCCCTGCTGGAGCAGGAAGGCCGCGAGGACCTGGCGCTGCGCGTAGCCGTCCAGCCCGGCGGTTGCTCGGGCCTGCGCTACCAGCTCTTCTTCGACGAGCGCTCGCTCGACGGGGACGTCGTCAAGGACTTCGACGGCGTCAAGGTCGTCACCGACCGGATGAGCGCCCCGTATCTGGGCGGCGCCTCCATCGACTTCGTCGACACCATCGAGAAGCAGGGCTTCACGATCGACAACCCCAACGCCACCGGCTCCTGCGCCTGCGGCGACTCGTTCAGCTAGACGCTGCGAGAGCGCGTACGACGTACGAGGGCGGCCCCGGGATCTCCTCCCGGGGCCGCCCTCGTACGTTCCGTGCCGTCACTCCACGCTCAGCCGCGCGGCACCGTCGCCCCGCTCTCCGCGTCGATCACCGTACGGTCGCCCAGCGGCTCCTTCAGCGTCACCGTCCGCTTCAGCTCCTTGGCGATCATGATGCAGGCGCCGTCCTTCTGCGGCTTCTCCGTGATGGTGATCCGCACCTGCCCCGGGCTCTCCTCGGCGCTCGCCGTGTAGGTGGAGCACACCCCGCCCCAGAAGGTCACCTCCAGCGTCCGGCCGTCGGCCGCGTACGAGGTCGCCTTGCGTTCGCCCGAAGGCGTCGGCGCGTCCGGCTTCTCGACGTACTCCGGCGCCACGGCGATCTGCGTCACCGTGCTCTCCGGCCCGCCCGACCCCTGCCGGACCTGGAACAGCCACGACGGTACGAGGGTCTGACGGCCCTCCTCGTAGCTCAGGGCCAGCCCGAACACCGCGTCCTCGACCGTGTGCTGCACCGGGGCCCGCTTGCCGTTCGACGGCACGCACTGCGGGTCGCCCGGCTTCGGCTCGCCCTCCAGCGGTACGGGGGTGGCGCAGCCGCCGATGTCCCGGCTCGCCTCCCCGTCGGCCCGGCCCGCCTCGTTGAGCTGGTTCAGCGCCGCCTCCGCCCCGATCACGGGGTAGGTGGCTCCCTTCTCCAGGGCCTTCAGCTGCCCGCTGCCCCCGGCCACCGTGCCGTCCGGCCCGATCTGCACCCCGGTCGTCCAGCCGTAGGTGGGCAGCCCGTCCACCTTCGGCTCCGCGTTCACCACGCGTACGTCACCCATGAGCTGGGCCGCGTCCAGCGCCGCGTCCGCCTGGCCGACGGCCTTCAGCACGGGCGCGGCGGCGGCCTTCGCGGCCTGCTCGTCCACCGGCTTCCCGTCCGCCTCCGGCGCGCCCTGGTTGGCGCACATCTTCCCCGGCTCGCACGGCTCCACGGGCGTGGTGCGGGCGAACGTCCAGGTGCCCGGGGCCTGCTTGGTGACCTTCAGGAGCGCGCCGGGCCCGTCCTCGTCACCCACCACCCAGGAGGCGTCCACGGTCCGCGGGGTCCCCGGGATGCCGAGCGCCTTCGCCAGCCGGGCCACCTCCGCCGGGGCGACCGTGCCCGTGGCGCGGTGCACCGCCGCCTTGTCGGGGCCGTCGGGGAGCTTGCCCTCCGCCCGGTAGACCGCCGGCGGACCGTTCGGGTCCGGTTCGCCGGGAGCGATGCCCGGGGGAGGCGTGTCCGGGTCGCCGGGGGTGGCCGGGGCGGCCTCGGCGGCGTCCAGCGCCAGCACGGGGGCCGCGTCGCGGGAGGCGTTCCCGCCGCCGTCCGCCGCGCCGCCGTCACCGGAGGCGGTGGTGGCCCAGTAGGCCCCGCCGCCCCCGGCCAGCAGCACCGCTGCCGCCACCGAGGCCACCGCGAGCGGCGTACGCCGCCGACGGGGGCCGGTCACGTCGTTGTCGGGTCGCTCGGTGCTCACCGGATCGCTCCTTCGACTGCGTTGCCGTCGCGTTCACTACCGCGTGCCCCCGGACGGGGACACCGGTGGGACGGAACGGAGGAGCGAGCGGTTCCCCGGCGGTCCCCGCGCACCGGCGAACGGGGCGCGTTCCCCGCACGGTTCACACCGGATCGCGAGCGGTCCACACCGGAGAACCCCGCACGGTTCACCCCGGAAACCCCTGCACCGTCCACACCGGAAACCTCGTGCGGTTCACACCCGAAGCGCGAGCGGTTCAGGCCGAAGATGCGAGGAAACGCGCGGAAGAGGCGCCAGGTACAAGCAGGCGCGGACCGGGGCGGACCGGAACGCGTCGGCCGGCCCCCGGCCATCGGACCGAGTGTCCGGATCCGGGATCAGACCAGGGGCCGGATCCCGGCTCCGGGCCGGCTCACTCCCCGTACTCCGACATCGCGTCCACCAGCCGCGCCGACGCGGGCGGCACCGTGATCCCGTGGATCAGTGACGGCTTGACCGGGGTGACCACGGTCTTCTTGGGCGTGGTCCAGTGCGGGGCCATGCGCGCGCAGTCCCCGCGCAGCTCGGCCAGGCTCACTTCGGACTCTCGCGGTGCGGTGTGCTTCGACATATCCGCACCGTAACCACGGTCACGCTCAGGTAGAAAGCCCTACTATCGGGTAGTTTTCCCTTTTCCCGGCCGGAGGGGTCACCCGGTAGCGTGAACTGTCACGCCGTCCCGGAGGGCGCACCTCGGCCCTTCGCCTTCCGCAGGAGAAGCCTCCCCGTGCGTATCGCAGTCACCGGCTCCATCGCCACCGACCACCTCATGACCTTCCCCGGCCGCTTCGCCGACCAGCTGGTCGCGGATCAGCTGCACACGGTCTCCCTCTCCTTCCTGGTCGACAACCTCGATGTGCGCCGGGGCGGTGTCGCCGCCAACATCTGCTTCGGCATGGGGCTGCTCGGCACGGAGCCGATCCTCGTGGGCGCCGCGGGCTCCGACTTCGACGACTACCGCGCCTGGCTCGACCGGCACGGCGTGGAGACCGGCTCGGTCCGGATCTCCGAGGTCCTGCACACCGCCCGCTTCGTCTGCACCACCGACGCCGACCACAACCAGATCGGCTCCTTCTACACGGGCGCGATGAGCGAGGCCCGGCTGATCGAACTGAAGAGCGTCGCGGACCGGGTCGGCGGCCTGGACCTCGTCTCGATCGGCGCGGACGACCCGGAGGCGATGCTCCGCCACACGGAGGAGTGCCGTTCGCGGAACATCCCGTTCGCCGCCGACTTCTCCCAGCAGATCGCGCGCATGGACGGCGAGGAGATCCGCATCCTGCTGGACGGCGCCACCTACCTCTTCTCCAACGAGTACGAGAAGGGGCTCATCGAGTCCAAGACCGGCTGGAGCGACGAGGAGATCCTCTCCAAGGTCGGCCACCGGGTCACCACGCTCGGCTCCCGCGGTGTCCGGATCGAGAAGGCCGGCGAGCCGGTCATCGAGGTCGGCTGCCCCGAGGAGGAGACCAAGGCCGACCCGACCGGCGTCGGCGACGCCTTCCGGGCCGGGTTCCTCTCCGGTCTCGCCTGGGGCGTCGGCCTGGAGCGCGCCGCCCAGGTCGGCTGCATGCTCGCCACCCTGGTCATCGAGACGGTCGGCACCCAGGAGTACACCCTGCGCCGCACCCACTTCATGGACCGCTTCACCAAGGCGTACGGCGACGAGGCCGCCGCCGAGGTCCGGCAGCACCTCGTCTAGGGAGCGTCCGGTGGGGAGTGTCCGGCGGACACTCCCCAGCCCTCAGGAGAGCCGGCGGACCACATAGGCCGCACCCCGGTCCGCCGGCTCCTCGCCCACGTACTCCTGCTCCCGCATCTCGCACCAGGCGGGGATGTCCAGCCGGGCCGCCTCGTCGTCCGCGAGGACCGTCACCGTGGCGCCCACCGGTACCTCCCCGATCACCTTTGCGAGTTCGATCACCGGGATCGGGCAGCGGCGGCCCAGCGCGTCGACCACCAGGGACCGGGTCGGTGCGGGGGAGGGGGGCGCCGGCACAGGGGCGCCGAGCCGTTCCCGTACCTCCGCGACCACCCCGGGCACCACCTCCAGGAAGCGGTCCACATCCGCCTCCGCCGTGCCCATCGGCAGCGAGACCCGGACGTTCCCCTCCGAGAGCACCCCCATCGCCCTGAGCACATGGCTCGGCTCCAGGGTGCTGCTCGTACAGGAGGAACCGGAGGAGACGGAGAACCCGTGCCGGTCCAGCTCGTGGAGAAGGGTCTCCCCGTCGACATAGAGACAGGAGAAGGTGACCAGGTGCGGCAGCCGCCGCTCCGGATCGCCCACCACCTCCACATCGCCGACCCGCCCGGCCACCGCGGTCCGGATCCGGTCCACCAGCGCCCGCAGCCGCACCGCCTCGGCCGCCGCCTCGTCCCGCACCGCGCGGAGCGAGGCCGCCGCAGCCACGATCGCGGGCAGGTTCTCGAACCCCGGCGCCCGCCCCGACTCCCGCTCACCGGCCGGGCCCTGCGGCGCGAACCGCACCCCCTTCCGTACCGCGAGGAGCCCCACCCCGGCCGGCCCGCCCCACTTGTGCGCGCTCGCCGTCAGCAGCGACCAGCCGCCCGCCACCGGACCCCACCCCAGCGACTGGGCGGCGTCCACCAGCAGCGGCACCCCGGCCCCGGCGCAGAGCGCGGCCACCTCCGCCACCGGCTGCTCGGTCCCCACCTCGTGGTTGGCCGACTGGAGGCAGGCCAGCGCGGTGCCCTCCCGCAGCGCCCCGGCGTACGCCTCCGGGTCCACCGCCCCCGACCGCCCCACCGGCACCTCGGTCACCGTCCCGCCCGCCGCCTCGTGCGCCGCCGCCGCATGGAGCACGGAGGAGTGCTCGACGGCCGAGAGGGCCAGATGGCGGCCGACACGCCGACGCCCCGAAAGAGCGCCGGCCACTCCCGTGTGGACGGCGGTGGTCCCCGAAGAGGTGAAGACCAGCTCGTCCGGACGGCAGCCGACCGCGTCCGCCGCGGCCTCCCGGGCCGCGTCCAGCAGCAGCCGGGCCCGCCGCCCCTCGCGGTAGAGCCGGGCGGGGTCGGCCCACCCCTCGTCCAGCGCGGCCAGCAGCGCCTGACGTGCGACGGGGTGCAGGGGGGCGGCGGAGGCCGCGTCGAAGTAGGGCACACCGCCACGCTAGCCCGCACCGCCTGTCACCTCGGCGCCCGGCTGCCCGGCCGCCCGTCCTAGGGGGTGTCAGATGACGGCCGGAGGCCCGGATTCCACCCCTTCGGGGAGTCGGGCGGCGCGTTGGGCACCCTCCCCGCGCGACCCCAAATAGCGTCCAGTAGGGTTTGGTCCGCATAAACATCCAAACCCCTGCCCGCGTCAGGGACGGCGACCGACCAGCGAGACGGGCGCGCCGACCGTGCGGGCGAGACTCTCGGGAAGGCGCTACGTGAGTCCCAACGGCTCCGACCGCTCGTCGCGGCGCCCGATGCGGCGGAAGCTGCCGCAGGTGCTGACTGCGGGCCTGGTCCTGGCGACGGCCTCCGGTTGTTCATACAACTGGGAGGATTTTCCCCGCCTCGGTATGCCCACCCCGGTGACGGAAGAGGCCCCTCGGATCCTCTCCCTCTGGCAAGGCTCGTGGGCGGCAGCGCTCGTCACGGGTGTCCTTGTCTGGGGGCTGATCCTCTGGAGCGTCTTCTTCCACCGGCGTAGCCGGACCAAGGTGGAGGTACCTCCGCAGACCAGGTACAACATGCCCATCGAGGCGTTGTACACAGTGGTTCCGCTCATCATCGTCTCGGTGCTCTTCTACTTCACCGCGCGCGATGAGTCCAAGCTCCTCGAACTCTCCGACAAGCCGGCCCACACCATCAACGTGGTCGGCTACCAGTGGAGCTGGGCCTTCAACTACATCGAGAAGGTGGAAGGCCAGCCCGCAGCGGGCAGCGAGGTTCCCAAGGAGCTCGCGGCCATCCCCGACAAGTTCCAGAAGGACTTCCCCGCGGACGCCACCGGCGTCTACGACGCGGGCATCCCCGGCACCCGCAACCCCCAGAACGGCAACCCGGGTCCGACCCTGTGGCTGCCGAAGGGGGAGAAGGTCCGCTTCGTCCTCACTTCGCGTGACGTCATCCACTCCTTCTGGGTGGTGCCGTTCCTCATGAAGCAGGACGTCATCCCGGGCCACACCAACGTCTTCGAGGTCACTCCCAACCGGGAGGGCACCTTCATGGGCAAGTGCGCCGAGCTCTGCGGCGTCGACCACTCCCGGATGCTCTTCAACGTCAAGGTCGTCTCCCCGGAGCGGTACCAGCAGCACCTCAAGGAGCTGGCTGAGAAGGGTCAGACGGGCTACGTGCCGGCAGGCATCGAGCAGACCGACCCGGCCAGGAATGCGGAGAAGAAGCAACTGTGAGCATCCTCAACGAACCTCAGGGTGCCGCACCGGCAGACGACTCGTACGAGGACGAGCTGCCGGTCCGGCGCAAGCAGCCGGGCAATGTCGTCGTCAAGTGGATGACCAGCACGGACCACAAGACCATCGGCACGCTCTACCTGGTCACGTCGTTCGCCTTCTTCATCATCGGCGGACTCATGGCGCTCTTCATGCGCGCCGAGCTCGCTCGTCCCGGCACGCAGATCATGTCGAACGAGCAGTTCAACCAGGCGTTCACGATGCACGGCACGATCATGCTGCTGATGTTCGCGACGCCGCTGTTCGCCGGGTTCGCCAACTGGATCATGCCGCTGCAGATCGGGGCGCCCGATGTGGCGTTCCCGCGGCTGAACATGTTCGCGTACTGGCTGTACCTCTTCGGCTCGCTCATCGCGGTGGCCGGCTTCCTCACGCCGCAGGGCGCCGCCGACTTCGGGTGGTTCGCCTACGCGCCGCTGAACGACGCCGTCCGCTCGCCGGGCATCGGCGCCGACATGTGGATCATGGGTCTGGCCTTCTCCGGCTTCGGCACGATCCTCGGCTCGGTCAACTTCATCACCACGATCATCTGCATGCGCGCACCCGGCATGACGATGTTCCGCATGCCGATCTTCACCTGGAACGTCCTGCTGACCGGTGTCCTGGTCCTGCTGGCCTTCCCGGTCCTGGCCGCCGCGCTGTTCGCCCTGGAGGCGGACCGTAAATTCGGTTCGCACATCTTCGATTCCGCCAACGGCGGCGCGTTGCTCTGGCAGCACCTCTTCTGGTTCTTCGGCCATCCAGAGGTGTACATCATCGCCCTGCCGTTCTTCGGCATCATTTCCGAGGTCATTCCGGTCTTCAGCCGCAAGCCGATGTTCGGCTACATCGGCCTGATCGCCGCGACGATCGCCATCGCCGGTCTCTCGGTGACGGTGTGGGCGCACCACATGTACGTGACGGGCGGCGTGCTATTGCCGTTCTTCTCGTTCATGACATTCCTCATCGCGGTGCCGACCGGTGTGAAGTTCTTCAACTGGATCGGCACGATGTGGAAGGGGTCATTGTCCTTCGAGACCCCGATGCTCTGGGCCGTCGGCTTCCTCATCACCTTCACCTTCGGTGGTCTGACCGGCGTCATCCTGGCCTCGCCCCCGATGGACTTCCACGTCTCGGACTCGTACTTCGTCGTCGCGCACTTCCACTACGTCATCTTCGGCACCGTGGTCTTCGCGATGTTCTCCGGATTCCACTTCTGGTGGCCGAAGTTCACCGGCAAGATGCTGGACGAGCGGCTCGGGAAGATCACCTTCTGGACGCTGTTCGTCGGCTTCCACGGCACCTTCCTCGTGCAGCACTGGCTCGGTGCCGAGGGCATGCCGCGTCGTTACGCGGACTACCTCGCCGCCGACGGCTTCACCGCGCTGAACACGATCTCCACGATCGCGTCCTTCGTGCTCGGCCTGTCGATGCTGCCGTTCTTCTACAACGTCTGGAAGACCGCCAAGTACGGCAAGAAGATCGAGGTCGACGACCCCTGGGGTTACGGCCGCTCGCTGGAGTGGGCGACCTCCTGCCCGCCCCCGCGGCACAACTTCCTCACCCTGCCGCGGATCCGTTCCGAATCCCCGGCGTTCGACCTGCACCACCCGGAGATCGCGGCGCTCGAACAGCTTGAGCACCACTCCGGGGCGGACAAGGCCCTCGCCGGCGGCAAGGAGGCAGGCAAGTGAAGATCCAAGGACAGATGTTCATCTGGCTGAGCGTCTTCATCCTCGGCATGGCCATCGTCTACGGCGTGTGGTCCAAGGAGCCGATCGGCACCACGGCCCTCTTCCTGGCCTTCGGGCTCTCGGTCATGATCGGCTTCTACCTGGCCTTCACGGCCAACCGGGTCGACGCCATGGCCCAGGACAACAAGGAGGCCGACGTCGCCGACGAGGCGGGCGAGCTGGGGTTCTTCTCCCCGCACAGCTGGCAGCCGCTCTCGCTGGCCGTCGGTGGCGCCTTCGCCTTCCTGGGCGTCGTCTTCGGCTGGTGGCTGATGTACTTCTCCGCCCCGCTGCTCCTGATCGGCCTCTTCGGCTGGGTCTTCGAGTACTACCGCGGCGAGAACCGCACCCAGTGACACCCGCCTGAGGGTGCCACCGCACTACCCCACGAGGGGCCCGCGTCGCAAGGAAGCGACGCGGGCCCCTCGCTCGTTCGGAGGCACTGGACGCGCTGGATCGGATGAATCTTCTTAGCGTGAGGTCATGAACCACACGCCGCGCATCCGCACCGTAGTGAGCTGCACTCTGCTGGTCGTGACCCTCGGCGCGGGTGCGACCGCCTGTGGCGGCTCCGACGGACATCCGCTGTCGACGAAGCCGTACGACGCGGGGGACCAGGTCTCCTTCAACGGCCCCTCCAAGAACGAGAAGGCCGATCCGAACAAACCGCTCGAAGTCACCGTCAAGGGTGTCGACAGCCGCATCACCGACGTCAGCGCCGTCGATACCGGCGGCCGCCACCTCGCGGGCGAGCTCTCCGCCGACGGCCGCCGCTGGCGCTCCACCGCCCCGCTGGCCGCCGGAACCGGATACACCGTCAGGGTCGCCACCGAGAACGAGGACGGCGCTCCGGGCACCCGTACGCTCTCCTTCGAGACCTCCTCGCCCAAGAAGCTGCTGAAGGTCTCCTTCGGCCCTCAGGCGGGCACCTACGGCGTCGGACAGCCCATCACGGCGGAACTCAGCGCTCCGGTCACCGACAAGGCCTCACGCGCCACCGTCGAACGCGCGCTCAAGGTCCGCTCCACCCCGGCCGCCACCGGCTCCTGGTACTGGGTCGACGACAAGAAGCTGCACTACCGCCCCCAGGAGTACTGGCCTGCCAACGCCACCATCGAGGTCCGCTCCAACCTGGCGGGCATCAAGGTGACCAACGCCCTCTACGGGGCCGAGGCCAAGCCCCTCAAGATCACCACCGGGGACCGGGTCGAGGCCCTCACCGACGCCTCGACCCACACCATGACGGTCCTGCGCAACGGAGAAGTGATCAACACCATTCCGGTCACCACCGGCAAGCCCGGCTTCTCCACCCGCAACGGCGTCAAGGTGGTGCTCGCCAAGGAGTACTACGTACGGATGCGCGGCGAGTCCATCGGCATCGCGGCCGGCTCCTCGGAGTCGTACGACCTGCCCGTCTACTACGCCGCACGGGTGACCTGGAGCGGGGAGTACGTCCACGCCGCCCCCTGGTCCGTCGGCTCCCAGGGCTCCGCCAACGTCAGCCACGGCTGCACCGGCATGAGCACCAGCAACGCCGCCTGGTTCTTCGACACCGTGCGCCAGGGCGACATCGTCAAGGTGGTCGGCAGCGCGGGGGAGACCATGACCCCGTTCGACAACGGGTTCGGCGACTGGAACCTGCCCTGGGAGAAGTGGCAGAAGGGCAGTGCCCTCAACGAGGGGGTGCCGGACAGCCCCCAGACGCTCCAGGCGGCCCGCCTGCGGCCCCACGTCTGACCGGGCACGGCAGGAGCGCCCCGCACCGCGGGGCGCTCCTCACGTGTCCGCGGGGGACGCTCACGCCTCCACGGAGAGCCGGGCGCGCAGCAGGGCCGCCAGGGCCTCGGAGAACTCCACCGGGTCCACCGGCAGCGTCACCGCGGCCTCCGCGCGGCTCCAGGTGGCCAGCCACGCGTCCTGCGGGCGGCCGATCAGAAGGAGGACCGGGGGGCAGTGGAAGATCTCGTCCTTGATCTGCCGGCAGACGCCCATGCCCCCGACGGGGGCCGTCTCGCCGTCCAGCACGCAGACGTCGACCCCGCCGGCGTCCAGCGCCGCCAGCACGGCCGGAAGCGTCGCGCACTCCAGGAACCGCACCTCCGGCACGTCGGCGGCGGGCCTGCGGCCGGCCGCCAGCTTCACCTGCTCGCGGATGTTGGCGTCGTCGCTGTAGACCAGGACCGTGGCGGTCGCCTGCATTGTTCCTCCGTGACATCTGTGTCTTCGGGGCTCTCGGGGCATGAACCGATGCGCGGATCGTACTCCGACCGACCCGCCGTCAGCACCGGTAAGGACACCGATTCGATGGGCCGTTCGGGCAGGACACACGGCGCTGACACACCGAACGGCACCCCCCGGAGTGAGGGCGGGATAAGCGACCGACATAATGTCGGTCGTGGCGACAGCAACGACAGTAGAAACCGGGCACGCGCACCCGTCGGTCAATCGGCCGAACCTCACCAGCGTCGGAACCATCATCTGGTTGGCGTCCGAGCTGATGTTCTTCGCGGCCCTCTTCGCGATGTACTTCACCCTTCGATCGGTGATGGGACCCGAGTACTGGAAGGAGATGGCCGGGCACCTGAACTTCCCGTTCGCGGCCACGAACACCACGATCCTGGTGCTTTCCTCACTCACCTGCCAGCTCGGCGTCTTCGCCGCCGAGCGGGGCGATGTGAAGAAGCTCCGCACCTGGTTCATCGTGACGTTCGTGATGGGCTCGATCTTCATCGGCGGCCAGGTCCTGGAGTACGTGGAGCTGGTCAAGGAGGCGGGGCTCTCCCTCTCCTCCGACCCGTACGGCTCGGTGTTCTACCTGACCACCGGCTTCCACGGACTGCACGTGACGGGCGGACTCATCGCCTTCCTGCTGGTCCTCGGCAGGACGTACGCGGCCAAGAGGTTCACCCATGACCAGGCCACCGCGGCCATCGTCGTGTCCTACTACTGGCACTTCGTGGACGTGGTGTGGATCGGCCTGTTCGCAACGATCTACATGATCAAGTAACCGGGCTCGCACCCACCCACCATCGACGCAGAAGATCCTGACACCGGGGTAATCCGTGAAAAAGCTCTCCGCACGACGACGCCATCCGCTGGCGGCGGTCGTCGTACTACTCCTCGCGCTGGCGGCTACCGGGGGGCTGTACGCCGCGTTTGCGCCTGCGGGCAAGGCGCAGGCCGATGAAACCGCCCAGTCCCTCGCCATCGACGAGGGCAAGAAGCTCTACACCGTAGGCTGCGCCAGCTGCCACGGAACCGGCGGTCAGGGCACCTCCGACGGGCCGTCCCTCGTGGGCGTGGGCTCCGCCGCCGTCGACTTCCAGGTCGGTACGGGCCGTATGCCCGCGCAGCAGCCGGGCGCCCAGGTACCGAAGAAGAAGAAGATCTACACCCAGGCGGAGATCGACCAGCTCGCGGCGTACGTCGCGTCGCTCGGCGCCGGTCCGATCACGCCGACCGAGAAGCAGGTCGACCCGGCCGGTGCGGACATCGCCAAGGGCGGCGAGCTGTTCCGCAACAACTGTGCCCAGTGCCACAACTTCACCGGCCAGGGAGGCGCGCTGACCAACGGCAAGTACGCGCCCAGCCTGGAAGGCGTGAGCCCGAAGCACATCTACGAGGCCATGCAGACCGGCCCGCAGTCCATGCCCTCCTTCCCCGACACGACCATGCCGGAGCAGGAGAAGAAGGACATCATCGCGTACATCAAGTCCGTGAACGGTGATGAGACGGCGAGCCCCGGCGGTCTCTCCCTCGGCGGTCTCGGCCCGGTCAGTGAGGGGCTCTTCGCCTGGATCTTCGGGCTGGGCGCACTCGTCGCAGCCGCCGCCTGGGTCGCGGCCCACACCGCTAAGGCCAAGAAGTCATGAGTAGCCAAAAGATTCCAGAAGACAACCTGCCCGTAGTGCAGGAGACCGCGCACGGCGCGGTGGAGGGTACGGACGACCCGTTCGCCGACCCCGGGCTGCCGGCGCACCAGCCGCGTATCCAGGACATCGACGAACGCGCCGCGAACCGCTCCGAGCGGACCGTCGCGTTCATGTTCACGCTCTCGATGCTGTCGACGGTGGGCTTCATCGCGTCGTACGTCATCTTCCCCGTGGACAAGATCGTCTACATCTGGCCCTTCGGCCATGTGAGCCCCCTCAACTTCTCCCTGGGGCTGACGCTCGGCTTCGCGCTCTTCTTCATCGGCGCGGGTGCCGTCCACTGGGCGCGCACCCTGATGTCCGACGTCGAGGTCGCCGACGAGCGCCACGCGATCGAGGCGACCCCCGAGGTCAAGGCGAAGGTCCTCGCCGACTTCAAGGCCGGTGCCGAGGAGTCGGCGATCGGCCGCCGCAAGCTCATCCGCACGACCCTCTTCGGTGCGCTGGCCCTGGTGCCGCTCTCCGGTGTGGTGCTGCTGCGCGACCTCGGTCCGCTCCCGGAGAAGAAGCTGCGGACCACGATGTGGGCCAAGGGCAAGCTGCTCGTCAACATGAACACGGGCGAGCCGCTCCGTCCGGAGCACGTCCCCGTGGGATCGCTGACCTTCGCCAAGCCCGAGGGCCTGGAGGAGGACTCGCACGACTTCCTCTCGCAGATCGCCAAGGCCGCCCTGATGATCGTCCGCATCGAGCCGGACGACATCAAGGACAAGCGCCAGCGCGACTGGGCCCACGAGGGCATCGTGGCCTTCTCCAAGATCTGCACCCACGTCGGCTGCCCGATCAGCCTGTACGAGCAGCAGACACACCACGTGCTCTGCCCGTGCCACCAGTCCACCTTCGACCTCTCCGACGGCGCCCGCGTCATCTTCGGTCCGGCCGGTCACCCGCTTCCGCAGCTGCGGATCGGCGTGAACAGCGAGGGCAACCTCGAGGCGCTCGGTGACTTCGACGAGCCCGTCGGTCCGTCCTTCTGGGAGCGCGGATGAGTACTGCGACCACCACCCCGCCCGCCGACCAGGCGGGACAGCGCAAGGCACCCGCGGGCGAGCGGGTCGCCGACTGGGCCGACGGCCGGCTGGGCATCTACGGCCTGGCCAAGGCCAACATGCGCAAGATCTTCCCGGACCACTGGTCCTTCATGCTCGGTGAAGTGGCGCTCTTCAGCTTCATCATCATCATCCTCACGGGTGTGTATCTGACGCTGTTCTTCCAGCCGAGCATGACCGAGGTCGTCTACCACGGCCCGTACGAGCCCATGCAGGGCATCCGGATGTCGGAGGCCTACGCCTCCACGCTGAAGATCAGCTTCGAGGTCCGCGGCGGTCTGCTGGTCCGGCAGATCCACCACTGGGCCGCGCTGATCTTCCTCGCGGCGATGTTCGTGCACATGATGCGCGTCTTCTTCACGGGCGCCTTCCGCAAGCCGCGCGAGATCAACTGGGTCTTCGGCTTCCTGCTCTTCGTGCTCGGTATGTTCACCGGCTTCACCGGCTACTCCCTCCCGGACGACCTGCTCTCCGGTACGGGTGTCCGCTTCACCCAGGGCGCCATCCTGTCCGTGCCGATCGTCGGTACGTACATCTCGATGTTCCTGTTCGGCGGCGAGTTCCCCGGCCACGACTTCGTGGCCCGGTTCTACTCGATCCACATCCTGCTGCTGCCGGGCATCATGCTCGGCCTGCTGGTGGCCCACCTCATCCTGGTGGTCTTCCACAAGCACACGCAGTACCCGGGCCCCGGCAAGACGAACAAGAACGTCGTCGGCATGCCGCTGCTGCCGGTCTACATGGCGAAGGCCGGAGGCTTCTTCTTCCTCGTCTTCGGCATCATCGCGATCATCTCGGCCATCGCCACGATCAACCCGATCTGGGCGCTCGGACCGTACCGCCCGGACCAGGTGTCCACCGGCGCCCAGCCCGACTGGTACATGGGCTTCGCCGAGGGTCTGGTCCGTGTGATGCCGGGCTGGGAGATCAGCCACTGGGGCTACACGCTCAACCTGGGTGTGTTCATCCCGCTGGTCCTCTTCGGACTGGTGCTCACGCTGCCCGCGGTGTACCCGTTCCTGGAGTCCTGGATCACCGGGGACAAGCGCGAGCACCACATCCTGGACCGCCCGCGCAACGCCCCGACCCGTACGGCGCTCGGCGTCGCCTGGATCACGGCGTACTTCATCGGCCTCGTCGGCGGTGGTAACGACCTGTGGGCCACGCACTTCCACCTGTCGATCAACGCCATCTCCTGGTTCGTCCGGATCTTCTTCTTCGTCGGACCGGTCATCGCGTTCATCGTCACCAAGCGGATCTGCCTCGGTCTCCAGCGCCGCGACAAGGAGAAGGTGCTGCACGGTCGCGAGACCGGCATCATCAAGCGCCTGCCGCACGGTGAGTTCGTGGAGATCCACGAGCCGCTCTCCCAGGACAAGCTGCACACGCTCACGCAGCACCACCAGTACACCCCGCTCGAACTCGGTCCCGAGGTCGACGAGAACGGGGTCAAGCGCAAGATCCCCGTACTAGAGAAGGTCCGGGCCCGGCTCAGCAAGGGCTACTACGGCGAGAACAGCCAGATCGCCAAGCCCACCGTCGAGGAGTACAAGGAGATCACCGAGGGCCACGGCCACCACTGATCGCCTGAACTGATCGCCACCGCGGGAGCCCCGTCCATTCGATGGACGGGGCTCTTCGCGGTCCCGGTGGCTGGATAGGGTGGAGCCGTATCTTTCCCGGCTGTGGACCCCCTGGAGCGGACCATGAACGTTGTGACCCCGAGCGGCGGCGACAGCGTGGCGGACCGTTCCTGGCCCGGCCTGCTGAACCCCCTGCTGCGCGGCGAGGACCTCTCCTCCGAGGAGACCGCCTGGGCGATGGACCGCATCATGAGCGGCGAGGCCACCGACGCGCAGATCGCCGGCTTCGCGGTCGCGCTGCGGGCCAAGGGCGAGACCGTCGAGGAGGTCACCGGGCTGGTGCGCGCGATGTACGCGCACGCCAACACCATCGAGGTGCCCGGCCGCACCGTCGACATCGTCGGCACCGGCGGCGACCTCGCCAAGACCGTCAACATCTCGACCATGGCCGCGATCGTCATCGCCGGGACCGGCGCCAAGGTCGTCAAGCACGGCAACCGGGCCGCCTCCTCCGCGAGCGGCTCCTCCGACGTCCTGGAGAAGCTCGGCGTCAACCTGGAGCTGACCCCGCAGCGGGTGGTGGAGGTCGCGGAGGCGGCGGGCATCACCTTCTGCTTCGCGGTCAAGTTCCACCCCGCCCTGCGGTACGCCGCCAAGGCCCGCAGGGAGCTGGGGGCGCAGACCACGTTCAACATCCTCGGCCCCCTCACCAACCCGGCCCAGGTGCGCGCCCAGGCGATCGGGGTGGCCGACGCCCGGATGGCGCCCATCGTCGCGGGCGTGCTCGCGGAGCGCGGCAACTCGGCGCTCGTCTTCCGCGGTGACGACGGGCTCGACGAGCTGACCACCACCGCCACCTCCCGGATCTGGGTGGTCCGCGACGGGCAGGTCCGCGAGGAGCCCTTCGACCCGCGCGACGTCGGGCTGACCATCGTCCCCGTCGAGGCGCTGCGCGGCGCCGACGCCTCGTACAACGCCGATGTGGCCCGCCGGCTGCTGGACGGCGAGGGCGGCGCGGTACGGGAGGCGGTGCTGCTCAACGCGGCGGCGGCGCTCGTCGCGCTGGACCCGGGGACCGGCCCGCTGACCGAGCGGATCGCGGCGCAGATCCAGGTGGCCGCCGAGGCCGTCGACTCCGGGGCCGCCAAGCGTGCCCTGGAGCGGTGGGTGGCGGCCAGCAACGCCTGAGGCGCCGGATGTGACGCAGGGCGCGGTCCGGATGCCGGACCGCGCCCTTGCGCGTCCCCGTGCGTATGGCAAGATACTGCGCAGGTCATGAGTGACAGCGACTACGGCCCCGGCCCGCTGTCCGGCAACCCTCCGTCCGTGGCGGGGTGCCCCGGGTGAAGACCAGGCCGTAGGCAGCGAGGTCTGCGGCAAGCGCGGGCCCCTCGGCGTCCACTGGACGTCAGCCCCCGGGGTCCTGGTCCCTAGGGAGCCTCTTGTGAGCAAGCGAATGCGTTAGGGCTCGTCCCGGGGCTTCTCCACGCCCTGAGCTGACCGCCCTTCTTCAGCGCACCCTCTTTTCCTTCCATCTCCGCGCCGCCGCGTATCCGCCGGCGCGTCGATTTCGCCTGCCTGTTACGGGAGTTCGCCATGCCTGTCTCCACCGCTGCCCTCGACCCGTCGGTTTGTGCCCCGCTGCCCGTTCTGGGGCAGGATGTCACCGTTCCGCTCGTTACCGGCGGTGAAGTCACCTACGCCGCACTCGACTACGCCGCCAGCGCCCCGGCCCTCCAGCGGGTCTGGGACGACGTGGCCGCGTACGCCCCGTACTACGGCAGCGTCCACCGCGGTGCCGGCTACCTCTCGCAGCTCTCCACCGACCTCTTCGAGAACAGCCGCCGCACGGTCGCGGAGTTCCTCGGCTGCCGCGCCGACGACCAGGTCGTCTTCACCCGCTCCACCACCGACTCCCTCAACCTGCTGGCCGCCGCGATCCCGGCCGGCTGCCAGGTGTTCGTGTACGAGACCGAGCACCACGCCTCCCTGCTGCCCTGGCGCGACGCCCGGGTCACCTACCTCAACGCGCCCCGCACCCCCGGCCAGGCGGTCGAGGCCCTGGAGCGGGCGCTCGCGGACCGCGACCCCTACGGCCCGGCCCTCGTGTGCGTGACCGGTGCCTCCAACGTGACTGGTGAGCTGTGGCCGGTGAAGGAGCTGGCCGCCGCCGCGCACGCGCACGGCGCCCGGATCGTCCTGGACGCCGCCCAGCTCGCCCCGCACCACCCGGTGGACATCGCCGAACTGGACGTCGACTGGGTCGCGTTCTCCGGCCACAAGCTGTACGCGCCCTTCGGCTCGGGTGTCCTCGCGGGCCGCGCCGACTGGCTCCAGGCGGCCGAACCGTACCTCGCCGGCGGCGGCGCCTCCCGCAAGGTCGCCCGGCGCGCGGACGGGGGCGTGGACGTCGACTGGCACACCACGGCCGCCCGCCACGAGGCCGGTTCGCCCAACGTGATCGGCGTCTACTCCATCGCCTCCGCGTGCAAGGCCCTCACCGAGGCGGGGTTCGACACCCTGGTGGCCCGGGAGCAGGAACTGGTGCGCAGGGTCCGTGAGGGGCTGGCCGAGGTGCCCGAGGTCCAGGTGCTCTCGCTCTTCGGGGACGACGCGCCCCGGGTCGGGGTCATCTCCTTCGTGGTGCGCGGCTGGAACAGCTCGCACTTCGCCGCCGCCCTCTCCGCCGAGTACGGCATCGGCGTCCGCGACGGCCTCTTCTGCGCCCACCCGCTGGTCCGCACCCTCCTCGGCAGCGACCCGCAGGACCCGGGCGAGTGCGGCGCCCCCGAGGCCGAGCCGGGCGAGCGGTCCCTCAACGCCATCCGGGTCAGCTTCGGCGCGGGTACGCCGGACGAGCACATCGAGCGGTTCCTGCGCGCGGTCTCCGAACTGGTCCGCGAGGGCGCCCAGTGGAAGTACCGCACCGAGGACGGCCGTTGCGTCCCGGACCGGGGCGAGGCCGCCCGTACGGTCTGACAACACCTCGGCCGGGGACGGGCGCGCTGCCCGTCCCCGGCCGACGTGCGTACGGTCCAGGGGGTGTCCGGCGGATCGGGGCCGGACACCCCCTAGGCGTCCAGGCCGATCGCGAACGCCGCCTCCAGGTCGTGCTGGGAGTACGTACGGAACGCCACATGGGTGTCGGTGCCCTCGACGCCGGGGATCTTGCTGATGCGGCCGGGGATGACATCGGCCAGGTCGTCGTGGCGGGCGACCCGGACCATGGCGATCAGGTCGTAGGTGCCGGTGACGGAGAAGACCTCGCTGACACTGTCCAGCGCGGCGATGGCCTCGGCGATCTCCGGAATCCGGTCCACGCTGGTCTTGATGAGCACGATCGCGGTGATCACGGCTGTCTGTCTCCCTCGGTCGCCGTGGCTGGAACCTTCACTCTAGCTCTCCGCCCATAGCCCACCCAGGCGCAGAGGAACCCGGCCGCGAACCCCGCCACATGCGCCAGATACGCCACCCCCGGCCCCGCGTCCGCCGCCTGGGCCGCCGCCCACTGGAGTCCGAACCAGAAGACCAGCACGATCCAGGCCGGGAAGCGCAGCGGCAGGAAGAAGAGGAACGGGAAGAGGCTCGTCACCCGCGCCTTCGGGAAGAGGTACAGGAAGGCACCGAGCACCGCCGAGATCGCGCCGGACGCGCCGACCAGCGTCTGGCCCGAGTCCGCGTGGACCGCCGCGTAGCAGACCAGTGCCAGATAGCCGCACCCCACGTAGAAGAGCGCGAAGCGGACCCGGCCCATGCGCTCCTCGGCCATCGCCCCGAACACGTAGAGGAAGAGCAGGTTGCCCAGCAGGTGCAGCCAGCTGCCGTGCACGAACAGCGCGGTGAACGGGGTGAGCAGGGCGCGCGGCGAGCCCTCCCACAGCTCGGCCGGGATCACCCCCCACCGCTCGAAGTACCCGGCCTGCGCGGCGAGCAGCGCGTCCTGGCTGCCGTAGGAGGCGCCGCCGAACCCGGAGAGCGGGCTGATCAGGAAGACCGCGCCGCACAGGGCGATCAGCCCGTACGTCACCGGCGCCCCGCCCGCCGTCCGCTCCCGGGCCCCCGCGGCCGTGGTCCACCGGGCGAACCGCCGTACGTCGATCATGTACAGAGCATGACGTACCGGGGGAGAACGGGACGGAGCGCCTCGCCGTGCCGATGCCTATACGCGAGGCCGTAGGGTTACGCCAGGACTTCCGCAGTTCGACGGCGCACCGCGAGATCCTTGACGTAGACAGGTGGAGTCGCGGCGGCGCGCCCGGCGCGGGCTCCTGGAGACGACGAAAGAGGACGCAACGATGACGACGGTTCCCCTGCCGACGGACTCGACCCGCTGGCGCTGCACCCTGTGCGGCAATCTCACGCGCTTCGACGTGACGCGGTCCTCCAAGGTCGTGGAGTACGTCCATCTCGACCTGGCCGGTGAGTCCAGTGTCGAGGAGCGGGAGGTGGTCAGTGAGACCATCGAGTCGGTCCGCTGTCGTTGGTGCAACGCGGTGGACCAGATCGAACTGGTGGACAGGCCGGGTGCCGCCTCCTGAGGGAGCGCACCGACAGACATATCTATGGGGTGACGGACGGTGGAACAGCCGACCAGCGGCGCCGAACCGGCCGATGCGGCCGACGGCGGCGCAGAGGCGCTCGACCGTCCGCTGCCCGAAGGCGTACGGCGGCGGGTCGTCGCCCTGGTCGCGGAGGCCTTCGGCGGGCTGACCGTCGCCGAACTGCCCGCCCAGTTGCGGCAGTATGCCCGGTTCACCCCGACCCGGCGGGCCAAGTTCGCCGGGAACGCGATGGCCGCCGCCCTGGAGAGCGACCCGCTCTTCCGGCGGCGCATCGGTGAGCGGCTGAGCCACGCCCAGCCGGAGCTGGCCGGTGCGCTGGAGGCGGGTGCGCCCCCCGCCGCCGCCGACCCGGTCGATGTGGCGGCGGCCGCCTATGTGCTGCGCCCGGTGGGCTGGGTCAAGCTGGTCGAGGCGGCCGGCGAGGAGGTCCAGCGGGCCGACGCGGAGCGGGTGGGCGAGGAGACCCGCCGTGAACTGGGCCAGCTCCGCGAGGAGCTGGAGCGGGCGCGCGCCCACACCCGCGCCGAGGCCGAGCGGCTCCGCGCCGAGCTGGACGCGGCCCGCAAGGAGTCCGAGTCGCTCCACCGCAAGCTCCGCTCCGCGCTCAGCGAGGTGAAGCGCGGCGAGGCCGCCCTGCGCCGCAGCGCCGTCGACGCGGACGCCCAGCGGGCCGAGGCGGCGGCCCAGCTCTCCGCCGCCGAGAGCGAGTCGCGCCGGCTCAAACACCGCCTCGGCGAGGCCGAGGCCGCCCTGGAGGCGAGCCGGCGGGCCGCCCGCGAGGGCCGCTCGGTGGAGGACATGCGGCTGCGGCTGCTGCTGGACACCGTGCTGGACGCCGCCTCGGGGCTCCGCCGCGAGCTGGCCCTGCCCCCGGTGACGACCCGCCCGGCCGACAGCGTGGACGCGGTGGAGCCGGGCCGGATGTCCCCCAAGGACATTGCCGCCAGGGCGCTTTCCGAGACGGACCCGGCGCTGCTCGACCAGCTGCTGGCGCTGCCGCAGGCGCACCTCATCGTGGACGGCTACAACGTCACCAAGACCGGCTATCCGCAGATGCCGCTGGAGAAGCAGCGGTTGCGGCTGCTGGGCGGTCTGTCGATGCTGGCCGCGCAGTCCGGTGCCGAGGTGACCTGTGTCTTCGACGGCGCCGAACTGGCCGCGCCGGTGCTGCTCGCCCCGCCGCGCGGGGTGCGGGTGCTCTTCAGCAAGGCGGGGGTCACCGCGGACGAGCTGATCCGCCAACTCGCCCGCGCGGAACCCCCGGGGAGGCCCGTGGTGGTCGTCTCGACCGACCGTGAGGTGGCCGACGGGGTGGCCAAGGCCGGTGCCCGGCCCGTCGCGTCCGTCTTGCTCCTCAAGCGGCTTTCGCGCGTCCAGGGATGAATGTTCGACATGTGTGACATGCCGGATTTCTGGGAACGTACCGTCAAGTCATCGCTACACGTGGTGCGGTGAGAGTAAAGAAGTGCCTGATGTGACGAGAAAAATCCTGTGAGGATTTGAACTGATCACAAGATGGTCACTAGGGTCAGGCCTCGAACCTTCGCACGGTTGATCACCCATTGGGGGTGACGGCGAAGGAACCGCCGAGTCCGTGAGCGTACGGAGCCGGGGAATCCCTCCCCACAGCCCGGTAGGCGGCTCTGAGGAAGAAGGAGCTCGCCTTCGTGGCGTCCCACCGTCGTCCCAAGCAGCCGAGCCGCGCGCGCGTGACCGTGCTCACCGCGACCGCAGCCGCGGCCGTGGCCCTGACCTCCCAGGCCGCCCACGCCGACCCCAAGCCGACCAAGAACGAGGTCAAGGCGAAGGTCGACAAGCTCTACCACGAGGCCGAGGCCGCCACCGAGAAGTTCAACGGGGCCAAGGAGCAGCAGGACAAGCTGAAGAAGCAGGTCGACGCGCTCCAGGACAAGGTCGCCCGCGGCCAGGACGAGCTGAACACCCTGCGCGGCGAGCTGGGTTCGATCGCCACCGCGCAGTACCGCTCCGGCGGCATCGACCCCTCGGTCGCCCTCTTCCTCGCCTCGGACCCGGACAGCTTCCTCGACCAGGCCTCCGCGCTCGACCAGCTGACGGTCAAGCAGACGGAGTCCCTGCAGAAGATCCAGGCCAAGCAGCGCACCCTCGCGCAGCAGCGCAAGGAGGCCCAGGACAAGCTGGGCGACCTCGCCGAGGTCCGCAAGCAGCTCGGCGAGAACAAGAAGAAGTACCAGGGCAAGCTGGCCGACGCGCAGCGCCTCCTCAACAGCCTGACCGCCGCCGAGCGCGCGAAGATCCAGGAGGAGGAGGCGGCGAAGGACCGCGCCAGCCGCGCCACCAGCGAGCGCGTCCAGCTCGGCAACGAGGCCCCCGCCTCCAACCGTGGCGCCGCCGCCCTCTCCGCCGCCGCCACCCAGCTCGGCAAGCCGTACGTCTCCGGCGGCTCCGGCCCCAACTCCTACGACTGCTCCGGGCTGACCCAGTGGGCCTTCGCCCAGGCCGGTGTCAACATCAGCCGGACCACCTACACCCAGCAGAACGACGGCGTGAAGATCGGCCGCGGCCAGCTCAAGCCGGGCGACCTGGTCTTCTTCAACGGCCTGTCGCACGTGGGCTTCTACGCCGGGAACAACCAGATCCTGCACGCCCCGAAGCCGGGCACCGTCGTCCGCTACGAGTCGATGGACTACATGGGCACCTTCCAGTTCGGCGTCCGCATCTGACGCGTACGAACCTGGAGCGAGGCGCCCGGCACCCCGGGCGCCACGCCCACCGAGGAAGACGCCCGAACGAGGGAATCACCTCACCCCACGCTGACGCCCTGCCCCGCCGGAGACCGAGGTCACCGGCGGGGCAGCGCCGTTCGACGCCACCTCCGCCACCGGCGCGGTCGTTGGCCGCCCGGTAGTCGTCCGATTACTGTCTGGCTGCTGTGCGGCTCCCGCCCATCGGTCCGCCCCCTCCCGGGCGGCAGGGGGCCGCGCGTTCCTGCGTCAACTGCGTCAGCGGAAGGAAGTGCGGCTTCCTGTGGTGTCCCATCGCCGTCCCACCCAGTCCGGCATCCCCCGGAGCGTCCGTGTCACGGTCGTCTCGGCAGCGGCGGCCACCGCGGCCGCCACCCTCACCGGAGCCCCGGCGAGCGCCGACCCGAAGGACACCCGCGAGAGCGCCAGGGCCGCCGTCGACCGGCTCTACGGCGAGGCCGAGCGCGCCACCGAGCGGTACAACGAGGCCGGGGAGCGGGTGGCACGGCTGCGCGGCGAGGCGGACCGGGCCCAGGACGCGACCGCCCGCGGCCAGGAGGCCGTCAACCGGATGCGCAACGCGCTCGGCGCGATGGCGGGCGCCCAGTACCGCACCGGAGCCATCGACCCGGCCCTGGCCCTGCTGCTCTCCTCCGACCCGGACACCTATCTGGATCGGGCCGCCGCCCTCGACCGGGCCGGAGCCCGCCAGGCGCTGACCCTGGACAAGCTCCGGCACGCCCAGCGCGGGCTCGCCCAGACCCGCGCCGAGGCCACCCGCGCCCTCACCGAGCTGGAGCGCAACCGGGCCGCCGTCACCCGCCACAAGAGATCCGTCGAGGCCAAGCTCCGCCAGGCCCGCCGGCTGCTGGCCGCCCTCCCCGCCGAGGACCGCGCCTCCTTCGACCGGGCCTCCCGCTCCGGCCGCACCGGCGCCCCCGACCTCTCCGGCGTCGCCCCCGGCTCGGCCCGCGGGATGTCCGCCGTGGCCGCCGCCCACCGGGCGCTCGGCAAGCCGTACGTGTGGGGTGCCAACGGCCCCTCCGGCTTCGACTGCTCCGGCCTCATGCAGTGGGCCTACGCCCAGGCCGGGGTCAGCCTGCCCCGCACCTCCCAGGCCCAGCGGTACGCGGGCCGCATGGTGCCCCTCTCGCAGGCGCAGCCCGGCGACCTGGTCGCCTACCGCGCCGACGCCAGCCACATCGGCATGTACGTCGGCAACGGCCAGGTCATCCACGCCCCCTACCCGGGCGCCGCGATCCGCTACGACCCGGTCGGCATGATGCCGGTCTCCTCGGTCACCCGCGTCTGACGCGTCCCGGCCACCGCGGCCACCGCGCCGACCCGGCCCTACGGCAGGATCCGGCCGTCGTCGCGCCCGGCGGCACGACCGGGCCGGGCCGCCGCCCGCCGCGGACCGTACGATCGGCAGGATGGCCGGACGAGGACGAGGTACGCGAGCGGGGCGCCCCCGGTTTCCCCGGCGTGCCGCGGGACTGGCGCTCGCCGCCCTGCTGACCGCCGCCGCGCCCGGCTGCGCGCCCCCGGCCGGCGCCGACACCTCCCTCACCGTCCGGGAGCTCGACACCACCCTGGAGCGCCGGGCCGCCGCCGTCCTGGCCGGGGACGCGGCGGGCTACCTGGAGCCGATCGCCCCCGAGGCCCGGAAGCTGCGGGCCGCCCAGCGCACGGAGTTCGCCAACCTCGCCGACGTACCCCTGAAGTCCTGGGCGTACGAGGTGCGGGGCACGCCCGAGCAGGACGGCGACTGGGCCACCGCCGAGGTGGAGCTGCGCTACCGGATCGACGGGTACGACACCGCGCCCGTCGCCACCCGCCGCACCCTGGAGCTGATGCGCGAGGGCGACCGCTGGTACGTCACCGCCGACCGGCCCGCCGACGGCGCCTCCGACCAGCTCTGGCACCAGGGGGAGGTGGAGGTCGTCCGGGGCGCCCACAGCCTCGTCCTGGGCGTCGGGCGGCCGCAGGAGGAGCTGCGCCGGATCGCGGACACCGTGGACCTCGCCGTACCGGCGGTCTCCGACGCCTGGCCGGGGGAGTGGGCGCGCCGGGTGGTCGTCCACGTCCCGGACTCGGTGAAGTCCATGGCGGGGCTGCTGGGCTCGCCGGAGGCCAGCTACCGGGGGATCGCCGCCGTCACCACGGGCGAGGCGGGGACCGGCGGGGAGCGTCCGGCCATCGCGGACCGGGTGGTCGTCAACCCGCAGGCGTACGACTCCCTCGGCAGCTTCGGCCAGCGCATCGTCCTGACCCATGAGACGGTCCATGTCGCCACCCGGACCAGCACCTCCCCCGCCACCCCCGTCTGGCTCTCCGAGGGCTTCGCCGACTGGGCCGCCTACCGGGGCGAGGACCGCGCCCCCGATCTGATCGCCCCCGCGCTGACCGAGGCGGTCCGGGCCGGTGACGTACCCGAAGCGCTCCCCGTGGACGAGGACTTCGGCTTCGACGGAGACGCCGACGAGCTGTCCCGGGCCTACGAGAGCGCCTGGATGGCCTGCGAGCTGATCGCGGAGCGGTGGGGCAAGGAGAAGCTGACCGCCTTCTACGCGGCCGTGGGCGCCCACTCCGGGCGGGACGGGTCGGTGGAGCAGGCGATGGACGCGGTGCTCGACACCACGCCGGAGCGGTTCACCGCCGACTGGCGCGACTACCTCAGCACCCGGCTCAGCTGATCCCCGGCGACCGGGGCAGCCCCGGCCGCCGTCCCCGGCACCGTCTCCCGCCACAGCCGCCGCGCGGCGATCACCGAGGCGGCCACCAGCAGCCCGTTCCGCAGCGACAGGAGCGCCACGCCCCACGCGTCGCTCGCCACCACCTCGGCGAAGTACACCGGGAACTCCAGCACCGTCACCCCGGCCGCCACCAGCACCAGCACGGCGGGCCGCACCATCCCGCCGTTCCGGAAGGCCAGGCAGACGGCCGCCAGCCCGACCAGCCACACCACGTACTGCGGGCTGATCACCCGGCTCGTCGTGGTGAACAGCAGCACCGCCGTGAACGCGGCCTGCGCCGGGGTGTGGGCCGCGAACGTACGGGCCCGCAGCCGCCACACCAGCAGCCAGCCGAGCGCGAGCGCGGCGAGCCCCAGCGCCAGCGCGGAGACCGTCCCCACCCCCGGGCCGAGGAACTCCATCGACCCGTAGTGCAGCTCCACCCGCCCCTCCCAGCCGAAGTGCCGCGCGAGATGGAAGTACAGCGCCCCCAGCGACTCGATCTCCGTGCCCCGGTCCCGCTGGAAGGCGAGGAACGCGTACGCCCCCGGCATCCACAGCCCGAACGCCACCGCCAGCCCGGCCCCCGTCAGCGCCGCCGCCGACCAGGCCGCCCGGGCCGGCCGCCCCCGTCGCACCCCCACCAGCAGCAGCGCCG
The DNA here is from genome assembly GCF_050871195.1 of Streptomyces araujoniae. Classification (NCBI taxonomy): domain Bacteria; kingdom Bacillati; phylum Actinomycetota; class Actinomycetes; order Kitasatosporales; family Streptomycetaceae; genus Streptomyces; species Streptomyces araujoniae. The sequence continues at coordinate 1,743,908 of NZ_CP194070.1, read as the reverse complement.
GCCACCCCTTCAGCAGTGCCCCGAACGCGGCCAGCACCCCCAGCACCCGGGGCCGCCGCACCCCGGCCAGCAGCGCGGCCACCGCAACCGCCGTCACCATCAGGTCGTAGCGGGCGTAGACGGTCGGCCCCAGCAGCGGCACCCCCACGATCCACCCCCACGCGCCCGCCGCCCGCATCCCCGGCCGCCGCCCGGCGTACAGCAGCAGCCCGCACACCAGGGCGTCGCAGAGCAGGACGAGGACGGAGAAGGCGGTCGCGTACTCCCAGAAGGGCAGCAGGGCGGGGGAGAGGATCGCCAGGGCGGCGCCGGGCGGGTACTGCCAGGTGATGTCGTCCAGCGGATAGGTGCCGGTCAGCAGCGTCTCGTACCAGCCCCGGTAGATCACCGAGACGTCCACGGTGACGTCCGGGCCGGGGACGGTGAGGACGTGGAACACGCAGAGCAGCAGGGCGGTCCGGGTCAGCGCCCAGACCGCGCACGGCAGCAGCCCGTACGGGAGCCGTGCGAACGGAAGCCGTCCGGACGGCAGGAGCCGGGACGGCAGGAGTCGGGACGACAAGCGTCGGGGCGGCGGGAGGTCCGCGCCGATGGGTGTCCGCCGTGCCGTCATCGCCGCTGCCCTCGATCGTCTCCGGATCCCGTCCGGCGGCCCATGATGCCGGGGGGTGAGGGCGTGGGCCGTGAAGCGCGGCCGTTCGGTACTGTCGGCCGCGATGGACAAGACCCTGATCGTGACCAACGACTTCCCGCCCCGCCCCGGTGGCATCCAGGCGTTCCTGCACAACATGGCGCTGCGGCTCGACCCCGAGCGCGTCGTCGTCTACGCCTCCACCTGGAAGCGCGGCGAGGAAGGCACGGCGGCCACCGCCGCCTTCGACGCCGAGCAGCCGTTCACCGTGGTGCGCGACCGGACGACGATGCTGCTGCCGACCCCGCGCGTCACCCGCCGGGCCACCGGCCTGCTGCGTGAACACGGCTGCACCTCCGTCTGGTTCGGTGCCGCCGCCCCGCTCGGGCTGATGGCCCCGGCGCTGCGCCGCGCGGGCGCCCGCCGGCTGGTGGCCACCACCCACGGCCACGAGGCGGGCTGGGCGCAGCTGCCCACCTCCCGGCAGCTGCTGCGGAGGATCGGGGAGGGGACGGACACGATCACCTATCTGGGTGAGTACACCCGCTCCCGCATCGCCGCCGCCCTCACCCCGGACGCGGCCGCCCGCATGGTCCAGCTGCCGCCGGGCGTCGACGAGAAGACCTTCCACCCGGCCTCCGGCGGCGACCGGGTCCGGGCCCGCCTCGGCCTGACCGACCGGCCCGTGGTCGTCTGCGTCTCCCGGCTGGTCCCGCGCAAGGGCCAGGACACGCTGATCCTCGCCATGCCCGCGATCCTGGCGCAGCTCCCGGACGCGGTGCTGCTGATCGTCGGCGGCGGCCCGTACGCCAAGGAGCTGAAGCGGCTGGCCGAGGAGACCGGGGTGGCGGACTCGGTGCGGTTCACCGGGCCCGTGCCGTGGGAGGAGCTGCCCGCGCACTACGGGGCCGGGGACGTCTTCGCCATGCCGTGCCGGACCCGGCGGGGCGGGCTGGACGTTGAGGGGCTCGGGATCGTCTACCTGGAGGCGTCCGCGACCGGGCTGCCGGTGGTGGCCGGGGACTCGGGCGGCGCCCCGGACGCGGTGCTCGACGGCGAGACCGGGTGGGTGGTGCGCGGCGGCAGCCCCGAGGAGGCGGCGGACCGGATCGTGACGCTGCTCGGGGACCCGGAGCTGCGGCAGCGGATGGGGGAGCGGGGGCGCGCCTGGGTCGAGGAGAAGTGGCGCTGGGACCTGCTGGCGGAGAAGCTCAGGACGTTGCTGTGACCGTACGGGGCGGCGGGCCGGGCACTTGCTGAAGCCCGCCCCAGCCGTACGGGACGCCCGCGACCGTACGGGAGAGGGCCCGCGCCGATGGGAGCGCGGGCCCTCTCCCGCAGCCCTCGGGCGCCGTACGCGGGAGGGGCCCGCACCGAATCCCGGTGCGGGCCCCTCCCGTACGCGTCACCCCGCTCAGGCGCGGTAGATCGACTCCACCTCGTCCGCGAAGTCCTTCGCCACCACGTTCCGCTTCAGCTTCAGCGACGGCGTGATGTGGCCCGCCTCCTCGGTGAACTGGGCGGGCAGGATCCGGAACTTGCGTACGGACTCGGCCTTGGAGACCGCCGCGTTGCCGTCGTCCACCGCCCGCTGCACCTCGGCCAGCAGCTCCGGGTCATCGCGCAGCGACAGGGCCGTCGAGCCGGCGGGCTTGCCGTGCTCCTCGGCCCAGCGGCCCAGGAAGTCCTCGTCCAGGGTGACCAGCGCGCCGACGAACGGGCGGCCGTCGCCGACCACCATGCACTCCGCGACCAGCGCGTGGGCGCGGATACGGTCCTCGATCACCGCCGGGGCTACGTTCTTGCCGCCCGCCGTGACGATGATCTCCTTCTTGCGGCCGGTGATCGCGAGATAGCCGTCCTCGTCGAGCGTGCCGATGTCCCCGGTGTGGAACCAGCCGTCGGCCAGCGCCTCGGCGGAGGCCGACTCGTTCTTCCAGTAGCCGGTGAACAGGTGCTCGCCGTGGAGCAGCACCTCGCCGTCGTCCGCGATCCGCACCACGGAACCGGGCAGCGGCTGGCCGACCGTGCCGATCTTCTGCCGGTCCCACGGGTTGAACGCGGTCGCCGCACAGCTCTCGGTCAGGCCGTAGCCCTCCAGGACCGTGAATCCGATGCCCCGGTAGAAGTGGCCGAGCCGCTCGCCGAGCGGGGCCCCGCCGGAGATCGCGAACTCGCCCTTGCCGCCCAGGACCGCGCGCAGCTTGCCGAAGACCAGCTTGTCGAAGAGCTTGTGCTTGAACTTCAGGCCGAACGAGGGGCCCTGCGGGGTGGACAGCGCCCGGCTGTACGCGATGGCCGTGTCGGCCGCCCGGTCGAAGACCTTGCCCTTGCCGTCCGCCTGCGCCTTGGCGCGCGCCGCGTTGTAGACCTTCTCGAAGACCCGGGGCACCCCCAGGATCAGCGTCGGCCGGAACGAGGACAGCTCATCGGTGAGGTTCTTGATGTCGGGGACGCAGCCGAGCCGGATCGGGGCCATCACCGAGGCCACCTCGACCATCCGGCCGAAGACGTGGGCGGCGGGCAGGAAGAGCAGCACCGAGCACTCGCCGGTACGGAACAGGGGCTTCAGCCGCTCCACCACGTTGCCGCACTCCGCGAAGAAGCTGCGGTGGGTGAGCACACAGCCCTTGGGGCGGCCGGTCGTGCCGGAGGTGTAGACGATGGTCGCCGGGTCGTCCGCCTTGGCGCTGACCATCCGCAGGTCCATGGTCTCGTCCGAGACCTCGGCGCCCGCCTCGCCCAGGGCCTTCACCGCGCCCGCGTCGATCTGCCAGACGTGCGCGAGATCCGGCAGCCCCTCCCGTACGGAGGCCACCGCCGCCGCGTGCGCCTCGCTCTCCACGAGGACCGCCACCGCGCCGGAGTCGCTGAGGATCCACTGCACCTGCTCGGCCGAGCTGGTCTCGTACACCGGCACGGTCACCGCGCCGGCGCTCCAGATCGCGAAGTCCAGCAGCACCCACTCGTACCGGGTGCGGGACATCAGGGCGACCCGGTCGCCCGGCTGCACGCCCGAGGCGATCAGCCCTTTGGCGGCGGCCCGCACCTCGGCCAGGAACTGGGTGGCGGTCACATCGGCCCACGCACCGGCCACCTTGCGGCTCATCACCGCGACGTCGGGATGCTGAGCGGCGTTGCGGCGGATCAGATCCGTCAGATTGCCGTCCGTCGGGACCTCGTACAGGGCCGGAAGGCTGAACTCGCGCAAGACTGCTGCTCCTCATCGGGCTCCGGTGCCACGGCTCTGTGTGACGCACCGGCTGCGGTCCAAGAATGGCGGGTGCTCGGTGGGGGAGCACGACTGGACTGCCCGGACGTTACCCACCGGTACCAGGTTCCCGATAGGGGGGTCCGTCCAGATGTCTTATGCATCACACAGGTAAATGGCCCTTTTCGCGCACAGTAGTCCACCGGCCCGACGCCCCGAAAGTAACCGCAGGTCCGGCCGGATCTACCCGCGCGGGGGCGGGCACCCTAGGCTGATCCGTATGCGAGGCAGTGAAACGGACGGGCCGACGGCGGGCACCCGGCGCTCCACCCGGATCCACGTCGTCAGCGACGTCCACGGCAACGTCGAGGACCTGGCCCGCGCCGGGGAAGGCGCCGACGCCCTGATCTGCCTCGGTGACCTGGTGCTCTTCCTCGACTACGCCGACCACTCGCGCGGCATCTTCCCCGCCCTCTTCGGCCGGGAGAACGCCAGCCGCATCGTCGCGCTGCGCACCGCCCGCCGCTTCGAGGAGGCCCGTGCCCTCGGCCGGGAGCTGTGGGCCGGCCGCGACCGCCACACCGAGATCCTCGGCGCCGTACGCCGGCAGTACGCCGAACTCTTCGCCGCCTTCCCCACCCCGACGTACGCCACCTACGGCAACGTCGACGTCCCCCACCTCTGGCCCGAGTACGCCCGCCCCGGCACCACCGTGCTCGACGGCGAGCGGGTGGAGATCGGCGGCCGGGTCTTCGGCTTCGTCGGCGGCGGCCTCACGTCCCCGATGAACACCCCGTACGAGATCAGCGACGAGGAGTACGCGGCCAAGGTCGAGGCGCTCGGCCGGGTCGATGTGCTCTGCTCGCACATCCCGCCCGAGGTCCCGGAGCTGACGTACGACACCGTCGCCCGCCGCTTCGAGCGCGGCAGCCGCGCCCTCCTGGAGGCCATCCGCACCACCCGCCCCCGGTACGCGCTTTTCGGCCATGTTCACCAGCCGTTGGTCCGCCGGATGCGGATCGGCGACACCGAGTGCGTCAACGTCGGCCACTTCGCCTCCACCGGGACGCCCTGGGCGCTCACCTGGTGACCGGAAGGGCCCGGGGCGTGGACCGGAGCGCGGCGGGCACGCGATAGCCTGCACAGCGGCAGGATCCTGCCGCACGCGACCGGTAACACCGCACTGGAGGGCCACGGCGATGGCTGAACACACCAGCTCGAGCATCACGATCGAGGCGGCACCGGCCGACGTCATGGCGGTGATCGCGGACTTCGCCCGCTACCCGGAGTGGACCGGCGAGGTGAAGGAGGCCGAGGTGCTGGCCACCGACGGCCAGGGCCGCGCCGAGCAGGTCCGCCTCGTCCTGGACGCCGGAGCCATCAAGGACGACCACGTCCTGTCGTACACCTGGACCGGCGACCACGAGGTCAGCTGGACCCTGGTCAAGTCCCAGATGCTCCGCTCCCTGGACGGCACCTACGCCCTCGCCCCGCTCGCCGGCGGAAAGCGCACCGAGGTCACCTACCGGCTCGCCGTCGACGTCAAGATCCCGCTCCTCGGCATGATCAAGCGCAAGGCCGAGAAGGTCATCATCGACCGGGCCCTCGCCGGTCTGAAGAAGCGCGTCGAATCCGTCCCGCAGGGCTGAGCGCGATGCGTACGGTCCTGACCACCGGCCCCGGCGGCGCAGGCCGTACCACCCTCGCGGCGGCGACCGCCCTGGCCGCCGCCGGCGGCAGCCGTACGCTCCTGGTCTCCGCCGAGCCCATACCGGGCCTGGCCGGCGGTACGGAACCGACCGCGGTCACCGACCGGCTCGACCACGTCCGGATCGACTCCGGCGCCCACTTCCGCGCCGAACTCACCGACCTCCAGGAGCGCGCCTCCGGCGTCCTGGACCTGGTCGGCGCCGGGCGGCTGGACGGCGAGGAACTGACCGAACTCCCCGGCTCCGCCCAGCTCGCCCTGCTGCACACCCTGCACCGGGCGGCCGCGGGCGACTGGTCCACCGCCGGTTACGACACCCTCGTCGTCGACCTCCCGCCGCTCGACCAGGCCCTCGCCCTGCTGGCCCTGCCCGAGCAGCTCCGCCGCTATCTGCGCCGCCTCCTCCCCGCCGAACGCCAGGCCGCCCGCGCCCTGCGCCCCGTCCTCGCCCAGCTCGCCGGGGTCCCGATGCCCGCCCAGTGGCTGTACGAGGCCGCCGCCCGCAAGGACGCCGAACTGGCCGCCGTACAGGCCCTGGTCGAGGACTCCGCCACCACCCTGCGGCTGGCCGCCGAGCCCGGGCCCGCCGCCGAGGAGACCCTGCGCACCGCCCGCACCGGCCTGGCCCTGTACGGGCTGCGCGCCGAGCTGCTGGTGGCCAACCGGGTCCTCCCGCGCCACTCGCCCGACCCCTGGTTCGCCGCGCTCGCCGCCGAGCAGGAGAAGTGCCTGGGCCACTGGCACGCGGAGTGGGCCCCGCAGATCCCGGTCCACGAGGCCCCCCACCTGGGCCGCGCCCCCCGGACCGCCGACGACCTGGCCGCGCTCGCCGTCCCCGCGCCGGACGAGCGCGCGGCGGGCCGGGCGGAGGACCCGTGGTGGATCGAGGGGGAGCCGGGGGAGAGCGGCACTCCGGCCGAGCTGACCTGGTGCCTGCCGCTGCCCGGCGCGGTCAAGGAAGAGCTGCGGCTGGTCCGCCGGGGCGAGGAACTGCTGCTGACCGTGGGCCCGTTCCACCGGATCATCAAGGTCGCCTCCGCGCTGCGCCGCTGCACGGTCTCCGGCGCCGCCCTCACCGACGGCGTCCTGCGCGTCCGCTTCACCCCCGACCCGGGACTCTGGCCCCGTACACCCTGACCCCTCCGCCCCGGACCCGCGCGTCCTGAACGGTCTGCGGCCATTCGGGTAACGTCGGTGGTACGAACCCGTCGGCGCAAGGCGCCGGAGGCCGGTACCCCGCGTCGCAGGAGCCCGTCATGAGTGAAGCCACCGATCGTCCCGCCGACGACGACGCGTGGGCCGACGCCTGCGCCGAGGACCTCGCCGCCGAGAAGGCCCGCCGCCGCGCCCAGTACGGCCCGCAGCCCGGCTCCGCCGCCGAGGAGCTGCGCAAGCTGGTCGACGCGGTCGCCGACAAGGTCTCCGGCCTCCAGACCCCGCTGCTCGGCGCCGCCGCCCAGGGCGCGGTCCAGCAGGCCATCCGGCAGGCGCGGTCCGCCGTCGAACCCGTCATCGAGCGCAACCCCCAGGTCTTCGACCACCTCGCCGCCGCGGGCAACGAGCTGCTCGCCGCCTACCGCTCGGCGGTGGAGGGCCAGGAGAGCCGCTGGACCCGTGCGGCGGCCGACCCCACGAGCACCGCGGGGAAGGGCACCGAGAAGGCCGCCGACGACCCCTCCGACCCGCGCGACGAGGGCCGCGGCGAAGGCCCCTCCGGCACCGAGCGCATCGACCTGGACTGATCGGTCCGGGCCGGGCGGGGGCCCCGTCTCGGGTACGGTTGGCCCTAGCGGGGCTCGACCGAAACTGAGGGATTCATGGGACTCACCATCGGCGTCGACATCGGCGGCACGAAGATCGCGGCTGGAGTGGTCGACGAAGAGGGCCGCATCCTCTCGACGTTCAAGGTCGCGACGCCCCCGACGGCCGAAGGCATCGTCGACGCGATCTGCGCCGCGGTGGCCGGGGCGAGCGAGGGACACGACGTGGAGGCCGTCGGCATCGGCGCCGCCGGTTACGTCGACGACAAGCGCGCCACGGTGCTCTTCGCGCCCAACATCAACTGGCGTCACGAACCGCTCAAGGACAAGGTCGAACAGCGCGTCGGCCTGCCCGTCGTCGTCGAGAACGACGCCAACGCGGCGGCCTGGGGCGAGTACCGCTTCGGCGCCGGCCAGGGCCACGACGACGTCATCTGCATCACGCTCGGCACCGGCCTCGGCGGCGGCATCATCATCGGCAACAAGCTGCGCCGCGGACGGTTCGGCGTGGCCGCCGAGTTCGGCCACATCCGGGTCGTCCCGGACGGTCTGCTCTGCGGCTGCGGCAGCCAGGGCTGCTGGGAGCAGTACGCCTCCGGCCGCGCCCTGGTGCGGTACGCCAAGCAGCGCGCCAACGCCACCCCGGAGAACGCCACCGTCCTGCTGGGCCTCGGTGACGGCTCCGTGGACGGCATCGAGGGCAAGCACATCAGCGAGGCCGCCCGCCAGGGCGACCCGGTCGCGATCGACTCCTTCCGTGAGCTGGCGCGCTGGGCCGGTGCCGGACTGGCCGACCTCGCCTCGCTCTTCGACCCGTCCGCGTTCATCGTCGGCGGCGGCGTCTCGGACGAGGGCGAGCTGGTCCTCGACCCGATCCGCAAGTCGTTCCGGCGCTGGCTGATCGGCGGCGAGTGGCGCCCGCACGCGCAGGTGCTCGCCGCCCAACTCGGCGGCAAGGCAGGGCTGGTGGGCGCTGCCGACCTCGCCCGCCAGGGCTGAGTTCCCTACGGTACGACGCAGCGGACGCCCGTCGCCGCCCTCCGGGGCAGCGGCGGGCGTCCGTCGTATCGTGGCCCGCATGGTCCTGACGCCACTGCCCGACTCCCGTACCGGGCCGGACGGTTCCGCCGTGATCCGGGTGCTGAGCTACAACGTCCGCTCGCTGCACGACGACACCGCGGCCCTGGCCCGGGTCATCCGCGCCTGCGCCCCCGACCTGGTCCTGGTCCAGGAGGCCCCGCGCTTCTTCCGCTGGCGCAAGGCCGCCGCCCGGCTGGCCAGGAGCAGCGGCCTGGTGGTGCTCGGCGGCGGCGCCACCGCCGCCGGGCCGCTGCTGCTCTGCTCGCTGCGCGTGACCGTCGAACGCACCGAGGACGTGCTGCTGCCGCTCACCCCGGGGCTGCACCGCAGGGGGTTCGCCACCGCCGTCGTCCGCATCGGCGGGGCCCGGCTCGGGGTGCTCAGCTGCCATCTGAGCCTCCAGCGCGACGAACGCCTCGCCCAGGCCCGGCTGCTGCTGGACCGGCTGGCCTCGCTGGGCGTGGAGCACGCGGTGGCGGGCGGCGACCTCAACGACGTACCGACCGGGAAGGCGTTCCGTCACCTGGCCGGGCCGCTCCAGGACTGCCACGCCGTCGCCCCCTGGGGCGGCGAGCCGACGTTCCCGCCCGACGGGCCCCGCAAGCGCATCGACGCCGTCTTCGCGACACCGGGCATCGAGGTGCTCGGATGCGGGGTCCCTGCCGGACTCCCCGGGGTCGCGGACGCGGACCTGAGGGCGGCCACCGACCATCTGCCGGTCCTGGCCGCCCTCGGAGTCCCTGCCGGGTGACGCGCGCACGACCGCGCGCCCCGGCCGGCCGCATGACCGTGCGCGCGTCACCCGGCCGACCGGTGGTCACACGACCGCGCCGCGTCCCGGGTCGCCGTAGGTGTCGTCATCGTCGTCGTGCGGCATCCGGGCCACCAGGGTGGCGAAGCCGCCCAGGAAGCCGCCGATGCAGAGCGTGGTGAGCCACCACGTCATGTTCCACTGGAGCAGCACCGCCACCAGCATCAGCACCGGCCCGCCGATCACCGCGAGCCAGGCGAACTTCGCCGTGGGGTCGGCCTCCGGCAGCGGCGGCGGCTCCGGGGGCACGAAGTGGCCCTCCTCGCCGTCGTCCGGCTCGTCGATGCCGTCGTCCTTGGACTCGGCAAGCTCGTAGTCCCGGGGCCCGGCGACCCCGGGCGCGAAGACGACGGAGCTGCCGAGCGGCTTCTTCTCCGGCGGCTTCGGGGGCCTCTTCCCCGACCCCTTGTCCGCCGGGTCCCCGGCCCGGCCGCTGTCCGGACCGGTCACATTGCGCTGGTCGTCCTCCAGCAGGGCCAGGTCCTCGACCGACTTGAAGGGCTTGGCGCCCGGCGGGTCCGGCGGCTCCTCCCCGTACCCCGCGACGATCGCGGCCCAGGCCGCCTCCTCGTCGAGCGCCCGCTCCTCGTCGGCCTTCTTCTCCGAAGCCTTCTCGGAGCCCTTCTCCGGACCCTTCTCAGCGGCCTTCTCCGGAGCCGCGGCCTCCGCTCCGGCGCCCTCGGCGCTCGCCGGCTTCGTCCCCTCGGGGACGGCCGCGCTCTCCGTGGGGCGCGGCTCGCGCTCCTCGTCACTGCCCGTGCGTTCCGCGTCGTGCTCAGCCACCGGACGTGCTCCCCTTCATCCCGACGCTCGGTGCGAGACGGCCGATGAACCGGTAGCTCTCATCGAAGATCCGCTCCGCATCATGGTCCAACGTCGCCACGTGGTAGCTCTGTTCCAGCAGGATCTCCGTCACATCGGTGGAGGAGATCCGGCTCAGGATCCGTGCGCTGTCCGCGGGCGGTACGACATGGTCCTGCGGGCTGTGCAGCAGCACCACCGGCTGGGTCACCTGCGGCAGTTCGCCGTCGACCAGCCGGAAGAACCTCCGCACCGAGTGGGCCGCGTGCAGCGGCACCCGGTCGTACCCCACCTCGTGCGAGCCGGGGAGCGCGATGTCGTCGGCCAGCCCCTTCGTCGTACGGACGAGGTGGCGGGCGACCGGCAGTGCGTACGCCGAGAGGCCGTGCACCTTGTTGGCCGGGTTGACCAGCACCAGACCGCTGATCGCCTCCCCGTGCTTGGCCGCCAGCCGCAGGGAGAGCGCGCCGCCCATGGAGAGCCCGAAGACGAAGACCTGCTCGCACCTCGCGCGCAGCACCCGCAGCTCGCGGTCCACCTCCGCGTACCAGTCCTGCCAGCTGGTGACCGCCATGTCCTCCCAGCGGGTGCCGTGGCCCGGCAGCAGCGGCAGGGACACGGTCAGCCCGCGCTCGGCGAGGAAGTCGGCCCAGGGGCGCAGCGACTGCGGCGAGCCCGTGAAGCCATGACAGAGGAGGACGCCGACCTCTCCGCCCTCGTGGCGGAACGGCTCGGCTCCAGGGAGGACCGGCACCGGGGTCTCCTGTTCGTGAGGTGAGGCGGGGGCGGGGTACGGGGACGGGGCGGGGCTCCGAAAGGCGGGGCGAGCACCGGGGAGGCGTGCTTGACGGATGACTTCACCGTACGCGACCGGACCGACACCGACCAGGGCCGTCACGGCCTCACCGACGGGACCGGGTTAAGGTCTGTCCGACAGCACACAGGAGGCACCACAGTTGATCTACGGCGCAATGAAGTTCTCCATCGGCGGGTCCCTGAAGCTCGCCTTCCGGCCGTGGGTGGAGGGTCTGGAGAACATCCCCGAGCGGGGGCCGGCGATCCTCGCGAGCAATCATCTCTCGTTCTCCGACTCCTTCTTCCTCCCCGCTGTCCTGGACCGCAAGGTCACCTTCATCGCCAAGGCCGAGTACTTCACGGCCCCCGGCGTGAAGGGGAAGCTCACCGCTGCCTTCTTCAAGGGCGTCGGCCAGCTCCCCGTCGACCGCTCCGGAGCCCGGGGCGCCGGTGAGGCCGCCATCAAGGCGGGCATCCAGGTCGTCGAGAGCGGCGGCCTCTTCGGCATCTACCCCGAGGGCACCCGCTCGCCCGACGGCCGCCTCTACCGGGGCAAGCCCGGCGGGCTGGCCCGGGTGGCGCTCGCCACCGGAGCCCCCGTGATCCCGGTCGCGATGATCGACACCGAGAAGATCCAGCCGCCCGGCCAGGTGGTGCCCAAGCTGATGCGGCCCGGTATCAGGATCGGCAAGCCGCTGGACTTCAGCCGCTACCAGGGCATGGACGGCGACCGCTTCATCCTGCGCTCGGTGACCGACGAGGTCATGTACGAGATCATGAAGCTCTCCGGCCAGGAGTACGTGGACATCTACGCCACCGCCGCCAAGCGCCAGATCGCCGAGGAGGCGAAGGCGAAGGCGGAGGAGGCCAAGCGCGACCGCAAGCAGCCGGCCGGGGCCGACGGGAACGCAACGGCCGACGGGAACGGAACGGCCGACGGGAACGGAACGGCCGACGAGGACAGAACGGAACGGTCCGGCGCCTGAGGGCGTCGTACACCGTCGGGGGGTGGGGCCATGGCCAAGCGTGAGCGGGTCGTACGGATGTCGGTCGAGCAGCCGCTGTGGCGTGCGCTGACGGGGTACCGCGTACTGACCATGATCTACGCGGTGCTGCTGGCCGTCTTCGGCAAGGACCACCTGGGCCGGCAGCCGTTCGAGCGGCCGTGGGTGGCCTTCGCCTATCTCGCGTTCCTCGCCGTGTGGACGCTCGCCACCCTGCCCAAGGTCCGCTCGGCGGCGAGCTGCACCAAGCGCTTCCTCGGCGCGGACCTCGTCGTCGCGCTGACCGGGATCATGCTCACCCCGATCGCCGACACCGACTCCCAGACCTTCGACGGCCCGACGCTGCCCTCGATCTGGACGGCCGGGGCGGTCCTCGCCTTCGCCATCAAGGGCGGCTGGCGGTGGGCGGCCTTCGCCTCCACCTTCGTCGCCGCCGCCAACATCATCCAGCGCGGCGAGCCCAGCCGGGACACCTTCCACAACGTGCTGCTGGTCTGGGTCGCCTCGATAGCGATCGGGTACGTCGTCGAGGTCGCCCGCGCCAGTGAGCGCACCCTGGCCCGCGCCCTGGAGATCGAGGCGGCCACCCGGGAACGCGAGCGGCTCGCCCGGGACATCCACGACAGCGTCCTCCAGGTCCTGGCCATGGTGCAGCGCAGGGGCACCGCGCTCGGCGGCGAGGCGGCCGAGCTGGGCCGGCTGGCCGGGGAGCAGGAGGTGGCCCTGCGCACCCTGGTCTCCAGCGGCCTGGTGCCCCCGACCCGGGTCTCCGAGGACGCCGCCGAGGGGGCCGTCGTCCGCACGGTCGAGGTGGACGAGGAGAGCCCCGGCGAGGAGGCCCCCCTCGATCTGCGCACCCTGCTCGCCCCGCACGCCGGCTCCCGTACCAGCTTCGCCGAGCCCGGCGCCCCGGTCCTCCTCCCGGCACCCGCCGCCCGTGAGCTGGCCGCCGCCGTCAGCGCCGCCCTGGACAATGTGCGGGTGCACGCCGGGGAGGGGGCCCAGGCGTGGATCCTGGTCGAGGACGAGCCCGGCGAGGTCATCGTCACCGTCCGGGACGACGGCCCCGGCATTCCGGAGGGCCGCCTCGCCCAGGCGGAGGGGGAGGGGCGGATGGGGGTCGCGCTCTCCATCCGCGGCCGGCTGCGCGACATCGGCGGCACGGCCGAGGTGATCTCGGTGCCGGGGCAGGGCACCGAGGTCGAGTTGAAGGTTCCGAAAGCACAGGTTTCCCGGGGGAAGGCAGGATCGGCCCGATGAGCACGCAGAACGCACCGCAGGACGCGGCAGCAGGACAGGGCGCACCGCAGGACGCGGCGGCGCGGGACGGCGGACGGAGCACCGAGCGGCCCATCCGGGTCATGGTGGTCGACGACCACCCCATGTGGCGCGACGCCGTCGCCCGCGACCTGGCCGAGTCCGGCTTCGACGTCGTCGCGACCGCCGGGGACGGCCCGCAGGCGGTCCGCCGGGCGAAGGCCGTGACCCCGGACGTCCTGGTCCTCGACCTGAACCTGCCCGGCATGCCCGGCGTCCAGGTCTGCAAGGAGCTGGTCCCCGCCCACCCCGGTCTGCGCGTCCTCGTCCTCTCCGCCAGCGGCGAGCACGCCGACGTCCTGGAGGCGGTGAAGTCCGGCGCCACCGGCTACCTCCTCAAGTCCGCCTCCACCCAGGAACTGGTCGACGCCGTCCGCTCCACCGCCAACGGCGACCCGGTCTTCACCCCGGGCCTCGCGGGCCTGGTCCTCGGGGAGTACCGCAGGCTCGCCTCCGACCCCGCGCCCGCCGCCCCCGACGAGCCCAAGGCCCCGCAGCTCACCGACCGGGAGACCGAGGTGCTGCGGCTGGTCGCCAAGGGACTCTCGTACAAGCAGATCGCGGAGCGCCTGGTCATCTCGCACCGCACCGTGCAGAACCATGTGCAGAACACCCTCGGCAAGCTCCAGCTGCACAACCGGGTGGAGCTGGTGCGGTACGCCATCGAGCGCGGCCTCGACGACATCTGACCGGGACCGGACGGCACCCGACCGGTCCCGGAGGCCGGGACCAGGGGCCGGACGGGCAGGGCCGTCCGGCCCCTGCGCGTCCGGCTCCGCGGCCGTATATTCGCGCTATGGAGATCTTGGCGTTCGGTGTGCAGTCGGATGAGAAGCCCCTGATCGAGAAGGCCTTCGCGGGGCTGCACGACGTCCGCTGCCTGGACGTCTTCCTCAACCGGGACACCGCCCCCATCGCGGCCGGGTACGAGATCATCTCCACCAGCGTCAACGCCGACCTCGGAGCCAAGGTGCTCCAGACCCTCGCCGCCGGCGGCACCCAGCTCATCGCCCAGCGCTCCACCGGCTTCAACAACATCGACCTGGACGTGGCCGAACGGCTCGCCCTCCGCGTCGCCCGGGTCTCGTACTACTCCCCGTACTCGGTCGCGGAGTTCGCCTGGACCCTGGCCATGGCGGTGAACCGGCGCATCATCCGGGCCGCCGGCCGCACCCGCGACTTCGACTTCCGGCTCGACGGACTGCTCGGCCGGGACATGCGCGGCCGGACCGTCGGCGTGGTCGGCACCGGCAAGATCGGTGAGGCGTTCACCCGGATCGCCCACGGCTTCGGGATGAAGCTGCTCGGCTGGGACGTGGTGGGGAACCCGGCCTGCCTGGAGCTGGGAATGGAGTACGTGGAGAAGGAGCGGCTCTTCGCGGAGGCCGACCTGGTGAGCCTGCACGTCCCGCTGCTCCCCGCCACGCACCACATCATCAACGAGGCCGCCCTGAAGTCGATGAAGGACGACGCGATCCTGGTCAACTCCAGCCGCGGCGGCCTCATCGACACCGCCGCCCTGGTCACCGAGTTGCGCGCCGGGCGCTTCCTCGGCGTCGGGCTCGACGTGTACGAGGCGGAGGCCGGGCTCTTCTTCCTGGACAAGTCCCTGGAGGGCGTCGACGACGACACCCTGGCCCGCCTGGTGACCTTCCCGAACGTGATCGTCACCTCGCACCAGGCGTACTACACCGAGGACGCGGTGGGCCAGATCGTCGACGCGACCGTCCAGAACGTCACCGACTACCTGGCCGGACGCCGCAGCGAGAACGTGCTCGTGCCGCGCCTGTGACCCCGGGGCCCGGCGCGGCACGGCGTCCCGCGCTCAGCTCAGCACCGGCAGCCCCGCCAGCAGCTCCGTCACGATCGCGGACCCCCGCACGGTCAGCACCGACTCCGGGTGGAACTGCACCGAGGCGAAGCCGGGCCCGCGCAGCGCGTGCAGCTCACCGCTCGCCACGTCCCGGCTCACCTCGATCCCGTGCGCGGCCAGCTCGGCGGCGGCCGGGGAGTCGCAGCGGGCGGTGAAGCTGTTGTAGAAGCCGACCGTCTCCGGCCGCCCGAACAGCTCGATCGCGGTCTGCGCCCCCTGGTACGGGACCGCCTTGCGCACGATGTCCAGCCCCAGCTCCGCCGCGATCAGCTCATGGCCGAGGCAGACCCCGAGCAGCCCGTACCGGTGCTCCCGCACCAGCCCGGCCGCCAGCTCCCGCAGCAGCCGCATCTTCGGGTCGGCCAGGTCGCCCGGATTCCCGGGGCCGGGGCCCAGCACGACCGGCCCCGCGTGCGCCCGCACCGCCTCCCGCAGCCCCGGCTCGTCGAACCGGCGCACCGACACCTCCAGCCCGGACGAGCGGAGCAGGTGGGCCAGCATCGCGGTGAACGTGTCCTCGCCGTCCACCACCAGCGCGTGCCCGGACAGCTCCCGGGTCCGCTCCTGCATCCGCAGCCAGAACGGTGCCAGCCCGCCGCGCCGGCCGTCCAGCGCCGCCCGCACCCGGGGATCCGCGGTCAGCTGCGGACGGTCCGCCTCCGCCTCCGGCCGCCCCGGCCGCACCCCGAGCGCCGCCAGCACCCCGGCCGCCTTGGCATGCGTCTCGGCCACCTCGCTCTCCGGGTCCGAGTGGCGGACGAGGGTGGCGCCGACGGGCACCTCCAGCGAGCCGTCCGGGGCGATGTCGGCCGTCCGGATCAGGATCGGGGAGTCCAGCGTCTGCGCCCCGTTCGCGTCCCGCCCCAGCAGGGCCAGCGCGCCCGCGTAGTAGCCGCGCCCGCCCCGTTCGTACCGCTCGATGACCCGGCAGGCGTTCTGCACCGGGGAGCCGGTGACGGTGGCCGCGAACATGGTCTCGCGCAGGACGTCCCGGACATCCAGCGAGGACCGGCCCCGCAGCTCGTACTCCGTGTGGGCGAGGTGGGCCATCTCCTTGAGCCGGGGCCCGACCACCACCCCGCCCCGGTCGCCCACCGTGCACATCATCTTCAGCTCCTCGTCGACCACCATGGACAGCTCCTCGCTCTCCTTGCGGTCCCCGAGGAACGCCAGCAGGCTCTCGGCGGTGGGCCCCTCGTCCGGGTAGCGGTAGGTCCCGCTGATCGGGTTCATCACGACCGTCCCGCCGGACATCCGCACATGCACCTCCGGGCTGGCGCCGACCAGCACGCGCTCCCCGGTGTGCACCACGAACGTCCAGTACGCGCCCCGCTCGCCCGCCAGCAGCCGCCGGAACAGCGCCAGCGCGTCCGCCCGCCCGAACCCCGGGATCGCCCCCCGGAACGTCCGCCGGATCACGAAGTTCGCGCCCTCGCCCCGCCCGATCTCGTCCCGGATCACCCGCCGCACGATCTCCGCGTACTCCGCGTCCGCCACGTCGAAGCCCCGGTCCTCCACCACCACGTCGTGCGCGGGCAGCGCGGCCAGCACCTCCGCCAGCTCCAGCTCGTGCGTCTCGTCGGCGACCAGCACGCTCAGCGGCGTCCCGTCGTCCCGTACGTCGAAGCCGCGCTCGGCGATCTGCCGGAACGGCACCAGGGCCAGCGCGGGCGACGCGCCCACCGGCAGGTCGGCCAGCCGCTCCGCCTCCCGCACCCCGCCGATCAGCACCTCCACGTGATCGTGGTCACGGCCGGGGGTGCGCCGGCGCAGCAGGGCGAAGGGCGGGGCGTCGTCGGCCAGCAGCCGGCGGACGAGGTCAAAGGCGGTACGGGACATCGGAGCGGGTTCCTTCCGGACGGTCCGTACGAGGGCCTCGTACGGGATTCACGGGGGAGAGGAACGGCTCCGCAACGCAGAAAGGCCGCCCCTCGGGCGGCCTGCGCGGTGTGTGTCAGCGCGATGGTTCAGCGGGCCGCCGGATGAGCGGTCCACCACCAGTTCTGGATCGAGAGCTGGGTCTGTTGCGTCGACATGGTGCGACCCTAGCGGACGTTCCGGGCATCGGAGCAGGTGTCTCAACTATTGAGCGCTCGAATGGACGCCCCGCGCGACCCCGTAATGTTGTCCGTGTGACCGTGAACGCCAATACCTCCGTCGCCGGTGGCAACACCTGGCGAGACCTTCCCGCGGCGCAGCAGCCCGAGTACCCCGACTCCGAGGCCCTGCGCGATGTACTCGCGGACCTCGCGTCGTATCCGCCGCTCGTCTTCGCGGGCGAGTGCGACCAGCTGCGCGCCCGTCTGGGAGCCGTCGCCAAGGGCGAGGCGTTCCTGCTGCAGGGCGGCGACTGCGCCGAGGCCTTCGACGCCGTCTCCGCCGAGCACATCCGGGCCAAGCTCAAGACGCTGCTCCAGATGAGCGCCGTCCTGACCTACGCCGCCTCCGTGCCGGTCGTCAAGGTCGGCCGGATCGCGGGCCAGTACTCCAAGCCGCGCTCCAAGTCGACCGAGACCCGTGACGGCGTGACCCTGCCGACCTACCGCGGCGACTCGGTGAACGGCTTCGCCTTCACCGAGGAGGCCCGGGTCCCGGACCCGCAGCGGCTGAAGCAGATGTACCACGCCTCCTCCTCCACGCTGAACCTGGTGCGCGCCTTCACCACCGGCGGCTACGCCGACCTGCGCCAGGTCCACGCCTGGAACCAGGACTTCGTGAAGTCGTCCCCCGCCGGCCAGCGCTACGAGGCCCTGGCCCGCGAGATCGACAACGCGCTCAACTTCATGAAGGCGTGCGGCACCGACCCGGCCGAGTTCAAGGCGGTCGAGTTCTACGCCTCGCACGAGGCGCTGCTGCTGGACTACGAGACGGCGCTGACCCGCACCGACTCACGCACCGGCGAGCTGTACGACACCTCCGGTCACATGGTCTGGATCGGTGAGCGCACCCGCCAGATGGACGGCGCGCACATCGAGTTCGCCTCCAGGGTCCGCAACCCGATCGGCATCAAGCTCGGCCCGACGACCACCGTCGACGAGGCCCTGGGCTACGTGGACCGCCTCGACCCCGAGCGCGAGCCCGGCCGGCTGACCTTCATCGTCCGCATGGGCGCCGACAAGGTCCGCGACAAGCTGCCCGAGCTGGTCGAGAAGGTCACCGCCTCCGGCGCCACCGTCGCCTGGGTGACCGACCCGATGCACGGCAACACCTTCGAGGCCGCCTCCGGCCACAAGACGCGCCGCTTCGACGACGTCCTGGACGAGGTCAAGGGCTTCTTCGAGGTCCACAAGGGCCTCGGCACCCACCCGGGCGGCATCCACGTGGAGCTGACCGGCGACGACGTCACCGAGTGCGTGGGCGGCGGCCACGAGATCTTCGTGGACGATCTGCACCAGCGCTACGAGACGGCCTGCGACCCCCGGCTCAACCGCAGCCAGTCGCTCGACCTGGCCTTCCTCGTCGCCGAGATGTACCGCGACCAGTAAGCGGTCCCCGGCGGGGGTTCCCGCCGGACGCACCTGTGGGGCACGGATCCATGTGATCCGTGCCCCACAGTCCGTTCCGGGGCTTTTCCGCGCCTCGCCATGTGGGTAAGGTTAGGTTAGCCTCACCGATTAGACGGGGACGGCACGAACGACCGGCCCGCAGGGAGGTGAACCGCATGTACGTCTGCTCCTGCTTCGGCATCACCGAGGCACAGGTCAAGAAGCATGCGGACGCCGGGGCCTGCACCCCGCGCCAGATCGCCTCGGCCTGCAAGGCCGGCACGGACTGCGGCGGCTGTGTCCGCCGGATCCAGGCCCTGCTGGGGCGTGACTGCTCGCGCCGCGACCTCGTGGGTCAGCAGCGGGAGCCCGTGGCGGCAGCGGCGATCGACCAGCCGATGGCCATGCCGGTTGCGGCCGTCGTGCCGGTGGCGGCGACCCCGGACGTGCGTCTCCCCGACGCGGCCTGACGGTCTCCCGCGGGACCCGATCGGCTCCGGGACCGGCTCAGCTCTCCGGCTGCTCGATCAGCTGCGCGATGTAGAGCGGCTCGCCCAGCTTCTCCACCAGCTCCAGCTGGGTGTCGAGGTAGTCGATGTGGTGCTCCTCGTCCTCCAGGATGGACTCGAAGATGTTGGCCGAGGTGATGTCCCCCTTGGCCCGCATGACCTCGATCCCGCGCTTGAGGCGGTCGATCGCCTCCACCTCGACCTGGCGGTCCGCCTGGAACATCTCGGTGACCGTCTGGCCCACCCGGACGTGGAAGAGCCGCTGGTAGTTGGGCAGCCCGTCCAGGAAGAGAATCCGGTCCGTGAGGACCTCGGCGTGCTTCATCTCGTCGAAGGACTCGGCCCGGGTGTACTTGGCCAGCTTGGTCCAGCCGAAGTTCTCCTGCATCTTCGCGTGCAGGAAGTACTGGTTGATGGCCGTCAGTTCGGCCGTCAGCTGTTCGTTGAGGAACTCAATGACCTCGGGGTCGCCCTGCATCGCAGAGGCTCCTTCCAAGCGTGATCGACAAGGTGGCCGCATCCTCGCACCGCGTCCACCGGCCGTCCAGTAAGTGCACGCTTAGTACGAGTTGACCCACCGGGGGTCCGCCCTGGTCATGACCACCCCTGCCTGTCTGTCACCATGGAGACATGGGTCAGCCGGAAAACCGGGAGAAGCGCGGAGCAGAGCAGTCGGAGCTACCACCAGGGCAGCGGCTGCAGCGCGGATGGCCGGTCACCCACTACGGGCCCGTTCCCAAGTTCAAACCCGAGCGGTGGGAGTTCCGGGTCTTCGGAGCCACCGCCGACGGCGACAAGCACTGCTGGGACCACCAGGACTTCACGACCCTGCCGTACGCCTCGGTCGTCGCCGATCTGCACTGCGTGACGAAGTTCAGCATGGTCGGCGCCGAGTGGGGCGGCGTCCTCGCCCGTACGGTGCTCGACCTGGCGCCCCCGGCGCCCGAGGTCACCCATGTGATGGTCTGGGCCGAGTACGGCTTCTCCTCGAACCTGCGGCTGGCCGACTTCGCCTCCGACCGCACGCTCTTCGCCACCCACAAGGACGGCGAGCTGCTCACCGCCGAGCACGGCTTCCCGCTCCGCCTGGTCGTCCCGCACCTGTACGCCTGGAAGGGCCCGAAGTGGGTCCGGGGCGTCGAGTACATGACGGCCGACCGGCGCGGGTTCTGGGAGGAGCGGGGCTACCACAACATCGGTGACCCCTGGGCCGAGCAGCGCTATTCGTACCAGGAGGGGCCGGGGGACGGCCCCGAGCTGTAGCACGGCCGCGCCCGAGGAGGGGCCGAGCCGCAGGAGGGTCCCGGAGCGCTCTACGCGGTCTCCCGCGGCCGCTTCCCCGCCGCGCCCCGCAGCTCCTTGAGCCGGGCCACGTCCGCCGCGTGCCCCTCCTTGCCGCCGGGCGTCTCGATGATCAGGGGTACGCCCTCGGTCGCCGGGTGCGCGAACAGCTCCCGGAACGGCTCGGCGCCGATGTGACCCGCGCCGATGTTCTCGTGCCGGTCCTTGTGGGCGCCCACGACATCCTTGGAGTCGTTGGCGTGGATCAGCTTGAGCCGCCCCTCGCCGACCGTCTCCACCAGCAGGTCGAGCGTCTGCCGCATCCCCGAGGGCCCGGCCAGATCGTGGCCCGCCGCGTAGATGTGGCAGGTGTCCAGGCAGATGCCCAGCTTGGGGTGGGCGTCCAGCGCCTCGAAGTACGGTCCGAAGTCCCACGTACGGGAGCAGAGCGAGGAGCCCTGGCCCGCCGTGGACTCCAGCAGCAGATCCGGGTCGTCGTCGTGGGTCAGCTCGTCCAGCAGCGGGCGCATGTGCTCCCGCACCTGGGCCAGCGCCTCCGCACGCGGCCGCCCGCCGGTCGCGGAGCCGGTGTGCACGACCACGCCCAGCGCACCGATCTCCCGGGCCCGGCGCAGCGAGTGGCGCAGGGAGTCCACGGACTTCTCCACGGTCGCCTCGGTGTGCGAGCCGAAGTTGATCAGATACGGGGCGTGGACGTACGCGGGCATCGAGGCGGCCGCGCACTCCGAGCGGAACAGCTCGTCCTGCGCCGGGTTCCCGGCGGGCGTCGCCCAGCCGCGCGGATTGGCGACGAAGACCTGCACGGTCTCGGCCGCCAGCTCACGGGCGTAGGCGAGGCCGACCTTGGCGAGACCGCCGGCCACCGGGACGTGCCCGCCCACGGGGTTGCGCGTCAGGGATCCGTCCTCGGTGCCCGGCCGGTTGCCGTTCTCAGGGTTGCGCATGACGTCCTAGAGCCCCTTGGTCCTGATCGTGATGGTGGAGCCCTCGGGGGCCTGTTCGCCGCCCGCCACGGACTGGCGCGCGACCGTGTCGCTGAAGGAGAGGAACGGCCGGTCGACCTTCACCTCGAACCCCGCCTCCTCCAGGGTGGCGCGGGCCTCGTCGACGTCCCGGCCCGTGACGTCGGGGACGTCCAGCATCCGGGGGCCCTTGGAGACGGTCAGCTCGACGGTGTCGCCCTGCGCGGCCTCGGCGTCCGCGCCCGGGGACTGTTGGGCGATGTCCCCGGCGTCCTCGGGGGAGTCGACCCGGCCGGGCAGCACCCGGACCTTCAGCCCCTCGCCCTCCAGCTCCGCCGTGGCGTCCTCGACCGAGAGCCCGGTGACGTCCGGGACGTCGACCGGGCTGCCCTTGCTGACGACCATGGCCACGGCCGAGTCCGGGTTCCGGTCGGTGCCCGCACGGGGTTCCGTACGGATCACCTCGCCGCGCGCCACGTCCTCGCTGAACTCCTTGGTCACCATGCCGGGGACCAGGCCCACCTTCTTCAGGGAGAGCCGCGCGTCCGCCAGGGAGGAGCCCGCCACATCGGGCACCCGGACGATCTCCGGGCCGCGCGAGACGGTGAGCTTCACCGAGCCGTTGCCCCGGATCCGGTCGCCGGACGCGGGGTCGCTGCCGACCACCGCACCCCGCTCGACCGTGTCGCTGAAGACCCGCTCGACGCCCTCCAGCCCGAGCCCGGCGTCCGAGAGCCGCTTCTCCGCCGCCTGCTGGGTCTGGCCGAGGAGGGAGGGCACCTGGGTGAACTGGCCGGAGTTGATGTACCAGACGCCCACCCCGATGCCGAGCGTCAGCAGGACGGCGGTGACGATGGTGACCAGCTTGCCGTGCGGGCCGCCGAACGGACCTCTGCGGCCCGCCCGGCGCCGGGGCGGGGCGACCGGCGGGGGCATCTCCAGCCGGCTGGTCCGGTGCACGCCGTCCTCGGGACCGTCCGCCGGAAGGGCCCGGGGGATCACGCTCGTACGGTCCTGCGCGCCGTCGTGGCTGTCCGACAGCGCCTGCGGCGGTACGGCGTCCAGTTCGGCCTCGGTCACCTGGGCGCGGGCCTCCCGGGCCTCGGCCAGCAGCAGCACCGCGTCGTGCGGGCGCACCTCCGGGGTGCGGGCGGTGGCGCTCGCCACCAGGGAGTCCAGCGCCACCGGGAGCCCCGGCACGACGGCGGAGGGGGCCGGGACGTCGGTGTTGAGGTGCCGGTAGATGACCTGGGCGGCGTTCTCCCCGGTGTGCGGCTTGGCGCCGGTCAGCATCTCGTACAGCACGACCCCGCAGGCGTACACGTCACTGCGGGTGTCGGCGCTGCCGTGCTCGATCTGCTCGGGGGCCAGGTAGGAGACCGTGCCGAGCAGCGAACCCGTGGTGTCGGTGGCCGTGCCGACCGCCCTGACCAGCCCGAAGTCCGCGACCTTGACCCTGCCGTCGTCCCCTATCAGGACGTTCTCCGGCTTCATGTCGCGGTGCACGAACCCCGCCCGGTGGGCGGCGCCGAGCGCGGCGAGGACCGGCTCCAGGATGTCCAGCGCGGCCCGGGGCTGGAGGGCGCCGCGCTCGCGCAGGACGTCGCGCAGGGTGCAGCCCGCGACGTACTCCATCGCCAGATAGACGTACGCCCCCTGGGCGCCCTGGTCGAAGACCGCGACGACGTTGGGGTGGGCGAGGCGGGCCACCGACTTGGCCTCGCGGATGAACCGCTCGACGAAGGCGACGTCGGTGGCGAGCGCCGGGTGCATCACCTTGAGCGCGAGCACCCGGTCCAGGCGGGTGTCCACGGCCCGGTAGACCGTGGCCATCCCGCCGACGGCGATGCGCGCCTCGATGCGATACCGGCCGTCGAGCAGCTGCCCGACGAGCGGGTCCTGGAGGGTCGTGTCCACCCCGAGAGTCTACGAGCCGCCACCGACACCCCGGACGGAGCGGGCACTCCCGGGGCCGTTCCCTTACCGACCTGTGACAGGGACACGTCCCAGGTGACGGGCCTGGCGATCCCCGGGCCCCGCGCCCGTACGGCGGGTGCACCCGGGGCTCCGCCCCGCACCCCGCTCCTCGAACGCCGGAGGGGCTGGATCTTCAGAACGCCGGGCGCTCCGGATCCAGCGCCGCCCGCCCGTCCACCGGCGAGGACGCCTCCGCGTAGTGGCGGCGCGGGATGCGCCCCGCCCGGTACGCCAGCCGGCCCGCGTCCACCGCGTGCCGCATCGCCGCCGCCATCAGCTCCGGCTCCTGGGCCCGGGTCACCGCCGAGGCGAGCATCACCGCCGCGCACCCCAGCTCCATCGCCAGCGCCGCGTCGGACGCGGTCCCGGCCCCCGCGTCCAGGATCACCGGGACCCCGGCCCGCTCCACGATCAGCTCGAAGTTGTGCGGGTTGCGGATGCCGAGCCCGGAGCCGATGGGGGAGCCCAGCGGCATGATCGCCGCGCACCCCACGTCCTCCAGCTTCCGCGCGAGGACCGGGTCGTCGTTGGTGTACGGCAGCACGGTGAACCCGTCGTCGACCAGGATCTCGGCTGCGTCCAGCAGCTCGATCGGGTCGGGCAGCAGGGTCCGCTCGTCGGCCATGACCTCCAGCTTGATCCAGTCGGTGCCGAGCGCCTCCCGGGCCAGCCGGGCGGTGAGGACGGCCTCGCCCGCCGTGTAGCAGCCCGCCGTGTTCGGCAGCACCTGGATGGAGAGCCGCTCCAGCACGGAGAGGACCGACCCCCGCACGGTCGGGTCCAGCCGGCGCATGGCGACGGTGGTCATCTCCGTCCCGGACGCGATCAGGGACCGCTCCAGCACCTCCAGGCTCGGCGCCCCGCCGGTCCCCATGATCAGCCGGGAGCCGAAGGCGGCCGGCCCCAGGGTGAAGACGTCGTCGGACATGGTCAGCCTCCCTGTACGGCGGTCAGGACTTCGACGCGGTCGCCCTCGCCGAGTGTGGTGGCGGCCCACCGGCCGCGCGGCACCACGCACTCGTTGACGGCGGCGGCGACCCCGGAGGGCGCGGTGGTCAGGGTGGCGACGAGGCGGTCCAGCGCGGTGCCCGCGTCGAGGGTACGCGGCTCCCCGTTGACCGAGACGGATACCTGAGGGCTCATGCGGACTGCTCCTGGAGGGCGGATACGGGGGCGGCTCCGGCGGACGCGAACCGGCCCGGGGCGAACGGGCGGGCCACCTCGGGCAGCTCGCCGGTGGTCAGCGCCTCGGCCATCGCGTCGCCCGTGACGGGCGTCAGCAGCACACCGTTGCGGTGGTGGCCGGTGGCGAGGAGGAGGCCGGGCAGGGCGGTGGGGCCGAGCAGCGGGGCGTTGTCGGGGGAGGCGGGGCGCAGTCCGGCCCGGGTCTCGGTCAGCGGCAGCTCGGTGATGCCGGGCACCAGCTCATGGGCGTCGCGCAGCAGCTCGTAGACCCCGCCCGCGGTGACGGTGGTGTCCCAGCCCAGCTCCTCGCTGGTGGCGCCGACGACCAGCTCGCCGTTCTCCCGCGGTACGAGATAGACGTGGCCGCCCCGGACGACGGCCCGCACGGTCCGGCTGAGGAAGGGGGCGTACGCCGGGGGCACGGTGAGCCGCAGGACCTGGCCCTTGACCGGGCGGACCGGCGGCAGAACCTCCTCCGGGAGCCCCGCTAGCCGCCCGCTGAGGCTGCCCGCCGCCAGGACGACCTGGTCGGCCCCGACCCCCGTACCGTCAGCGAGCACGGCTCCGGCGGCCCGGCCCCCGGTGACGGTGAGCCGTTCGGCGGGGGACCTGCGGAACACCACCCCGGCCCGCTCGCAGGCGGCCAGCAGCGCGGCGGCGAGCCGGCGCGGATCCACCTGGTGGTCACCGTCCACCCGCAGTCCGCCCCGTACCCCCGGCGCGAGCATCGGCTCCAGCCGGCGGCACTCGCGGCCGCTCAGCCAGACCGACTCCAGACCCGAGCGCTCCTGGAGGGCGTGCAGCTCCCGCAGATGCGCCCGGTCGTCGGAGTCCAGCGCGACTGCCAGCGTCCCGCAGGCGCGGAACCCGGTCTCCCGGCCGCTCGCCGCCTCCAGCTCCGCGACGAACTCCGGATAGCGGGCGGCGGAGGCGAGGTTGAGGCCGAGGAGCATCTCCTCGCCGTAGTGCAGTTCGGTGACGGCGGCCAGCATGCCCGCCGCCACCCGGGCGGCCCCGCCGCCCGGATCGGGGTCGGCCACGGTGACGGCCAGCCCGCGCTGGGCGGCCCGCCACGCGGTGACCAGACCGATGATCCCGCCCCCGATGACGAGGACGTCGGATCCTGGATCTCCTCCCGGAACCCCTGGGGTCCTTCCCGGAGTTCCTGAGCCTTCCCCCGGATTTCCGGAGGTCCTCCCCGAGACGCGCATGGGTGTCCAGCCCCTCCCTTCGCCGGCATGACCCGGATCAGGTTCGTACGGTCGGAGGCGCTCCAGCCTCCCTCTCAGCCCGGTGCGTCCGGGCTCCCGCGAGTGTTCTACCGTGGCCAGCCTAAACCCACCCGCGCACGGCACAGCCAAGGGAGCAGCGACCGTGGCCCGTTCGCTCGACGGACTCGTCCTCTCGCCCGTCGCCGACCAGGCCCCCGGCCAGGTGGGCACCCGGACCCGCTTCACGTACCACGAGGAGAACGGCCGGATCTGGGCCGAGTACGCGGGCGGTGACGTGGTCCACGGCCATCTCGTCGGCACCCGCGACGGGGACGGACTCGACTTCCGCTACGTCCAGCTCAAGCGGGACGGAACCACCTCTTCCGGACACTGCCTCTCCACCGTCACCGAACGCGCCGACGGCCGGGTCCGGCTGGAGGAGCGGTGGGAGTGGGAGTCCCAGGAGGGCAGCGGGACCAGCGTGGTGGAGGAAGTCGCCGACTGACGTCATGTCAGCTGAATAGACTGGTACACGTGAGCGAGCAGACGGAAGACCACGCGGCGCGGGAGCGCACACGGAACGTCGTGATCGTCGGAGCGGGCATGGCGGGCGTGCAGACCGCCGTCGCCCTGCGGGAGGCCGGTTTCACCGGACCCGTCACGCTGATCGGCGCCGAACCCCACCAGCCCTACGACCGGCCGCCGCTGTCCAAGGCGGTGCTCCTGGGGAAGGCCGAGGACTCCGCCTTCGACGTGGACTTCGAGGCGCTGGACATCACGCTCCGCCTCGGCCTCGACGTCACCGCCCTGCGCGCCGCCGACCACGTGCTGGACACGGCGGAGGGGCCCGTCCCCTACGGCACGCTGGTCCTGGCGACCGGCGCCGAGCCCCTGGCCCTGCCCGGCACCGAGGGTGTTCCCGGCGTGCATCTGCTGCGCACCCTGGACGACGCCGCCCGGCTGCGGCCGGTCCTGGAGGAGCGGCACGACGTGGTGGTCGTCGGGGCGGGGTGGATCGGCGCCGAGTTCGCCACCGCCGCCCGCGCCGCGGGGTGCGCGGTCACCGTCGTGGAGGCCGCCGCCCGCCCGCTGGCCGGGACGCTGCCCGCCGAGGTCGCCGCCCCGATGGCCGACTGGTACGCGGAGAGCGGCGCCGAACTCCTCACCGACGCCCGGGTGGAGCGCGTCGAGGAGTCCACCGTGGTCCTCGCGGACGGCCGGACCCTGCCCGCCGGGGCCGTCGTCGTCGGCATCGGCGCCCGCCCCGCCACCGGCTGGCTCACCGGCTCTGGGATCGAGCGCGGCGCGGACGGCTCGATCACCGCCGACAGCGCCCTGCGCACCTCCCTGCCCGATGTGTACGCCGTCGGGGACTGCGCCTCCTTCCCCTCCGCCCGCTACGGCGAACGCCTGCTGATCCACCACTGGGACAACGCCCTCCAGGGCCCGCGCACGGCCGCCGCCGCGATCCTGGCCGCGGAGAGCGGCGAGCCGCTCCCGGTCCACGACCCCGTCCCGTACTTCTGGTCCGAGCAGTTCGGCCGCTTCGTGCAGTACGCCGGGCACCACGCCCACGCCGACACCCTGGTGTGGCGCGGCGACGCCACGGAGGCCGCCTGGTCGGTCTGCTGGCTGAGGGCCGGGGCCCTGGTCGCCCTGCTCGCGGTGGGGCGCCCGCGCGACCTCGCCCAGGGGCGCAAGCTCATCGAGTCGGGGGCCGTCCTCGATCCGGAGCGGGTGGCCGACCCGGCCGTACCGCTCAAGTCCACCGCCCTGTGACGCCGCCGGCCCGGCCCGTGCGACCCCCGTACGGTCGGCCCGGCTACCGGCTGTCAGTCCCGGATGGCACGCTTGTCCCTGTGACCGAGATTGACGCAAAGACCGATGCTCTCGTCCCCGCCTGGCTCCACCTCCCCGACATCGCGGACATGCTCGATGTCGAGGTGACGCGCGTCCGGCAGCTGGTCAAGGAGGGCCAGCTCATCGCCGTACGCCGTGGTGAGAACCGGACGCTCCAGGTGCCTGCCGCCTTCATCGACGGCAGCAAGGTGGTCAAGGGCCTCTCCGGCACCCTGACCCTCCTGAGGGACGACGGCTTCTCCGACGAAGAGATGCTGGAGTGGCTCTTCACTCCCGACCCGACCCTGCCCGGCACCCCCGCCCAGGCGCTGAGCGAGAATCGCGGTACGGAGGTGAAGCGCCGCGCCCAGGCGCTCGCCGTCTGACCGACACGATCAGGAAGCGGTGTACGGGCCCCGCGCGCGGGGCCCGTACACCGCCACGACCACGGGGGGACTCCACCATGCCCACGCCTCGCGAGCAGCTGTCCGACGCCCGGCTCTACCTCTGCACGGACGCCCGCAGGCGCCAGGGCGACCTCCCGGCCTTCCTGGACGCCGTGCTCGCCGGCGGTGTCGACATCGTCCAGCTCCGGGACAAGGGCATGGAGGCCGCCGAGGAGCTGGAGCACCTCGCGGTCTTCGCCGACGCCTGCCGCCGCCACGGCAAGCTCCTCGCCGTCAACGACCGGGCCGACGTCGCCCACGCCATCGGCGCCGACGTCCTGCACCTGGGCCAGGGCGACCTGCCCGTGCCCGCCGCCCGCGCGATCATCGGCCGGGAGCGGCTGATCGGCCGCTCCACCCACGCCGAGTCCGAGGTCGACGCCGCCGTCGCCCAGGACGGCGTGGACTACTTCTGCACCGGCCCCTGCTGGCCCACCCCCACCAAGCCCGGCCGTCACGCCCCCGGCCTCGGCCTCGTGCGGTACGCCGCCTCCCTGGCGCAGCCGCGCCCCTGGTTCGCGATCGGCGGGATCGACGCGGACAACCTGGACGATGTGCTGGAGGCGGGCGCCCGCCGGATCGTGGTCGTCCGCGCGATCACCGAGGCGGACGATCCGGCCGCCGCCACCGCCGAGCTGGCGAAGCGGGTCCGCGCGCACGCGCTCTGAGCAGCGCTTTCGTGATGGTCCCGGAGGGGTCTTGTCCCAAGGGGTGGACGTCGAAAAGGGTAAATCAAGACAAGAGCCCCCGCTCTGGTTGGGGGAGTGTCCACCCCCTGGTTAACCTCCCCCTATGGCCCTTGGGACAGCTTCCACCAGGACGGACCACGCACGCACCGTGCGTGACATGCTCGCGACCGGCAAAACCTCGTACTCCTTCGAGTTCTGGGCGCCCAAGACCGAGAAGGGCGAGCGCAACCTCTGGAGCGCGCTGCGCCGGATCGAGGCGGTGCGGCCGAGCTTCGTCTCGGTGACCTACGGGGCCGGTGGCTCCACCCGGGCCGGGACGGTGCGGGCCACCCAGCAGATCGCCGCCGACTCCACGCTCACCCCGGTCGCCCACCTCACCGCGGTGAGCCACTCGATCGCCGAGCTGCGCAACATGGTCGGCCAGTACGCCGACGCCGGGATCAGGAACATCCTCGCGGTCCGGGGCGACCCGCCCGGCGACCCGATGGGCGAGTGGGTCGAGCATCCGCAGGGCGTGACGTACGCGGCCGATCTCGTCCGCCTGATCAAGGAGGCCGGCGACTTCTGCGTCGGCGTCGCCGCCTTCCCGGAAATGCACCCGCGCTCCACCGACTGGGAGACCGACATCGGTCATTTCGTCGACAAGTGCCGGGCCGGGGCCGACTATGCGATCACCCAGATGTTCTTCCGTCCGGAGGACTATCTCCGGATGCGTGACCGGGTGGTCGCCGCGGGTTGCGAAACGCCGATCATTCCCGAGGTCATGCCGCTCACCAGTGTGAAGCAACTGGAAAGATTCTCGCAGCTCAGCAACGCGACGGTGCCGGAGCCGCTGAAAGAGCGCATCCTCGCGGTCAAGGACGATCCGGCCGCTGTACGCTCCATTGGCATCGAGTTCGCAACGGAGTTCTGCGCGAAACTGCTGTCCGAGGGTGTGCCCGGGCTGCACTTCATCACGCTCAACAACTCGACGGCAACGCTCGAGATCTACGAAAATCTCGGACTGCACAGGCAGTCGTGACCGGCCGTACCCGCCCCCGAGCGGCTGCGGCCGCAGGAGGGGGCGGGCGTGGGCTGGACGGTCCTCTACATCGCATTCGGTCTGGTGGCGCTGTGGCTGCTGGGTGAGGTGCTGCTGCAGTACAAGGCACGGCTGCGCTGGCGGCTCCTCGCCTTCGGCGGCTTCCTCGGAGTGGTCATGGGGGTCCTGCTCGCCTCCGTCCCGGTCATCGTCGTCGGGACCCTCGCCTTCGCCACCGGCCAGACCTATGTGACGCTCTCCTTCCGGCGCGGCTTCTCCACCGGCTGGGCCATCGGCGGCAGCCCGGGGGAGAGCCGCCGTCGCCGGGGCGGCGGCGAGCGCGCCGCCGCCAAGGAGCCCACGCTGGAGGTCTCCGGCCTGGAGGTCTCAGACCCGGCCACCCCCCAGGCCGGCGACTCCTTCGGCCACGGCACGGGCACCCCGGCCGCCGCCTCCGACGCCCCCACCTCCGTGTACGAGCCGCTGCCGCTGCCCGACGACACCGGCCAGTACGGCGTCTACAGCGACTCCGGCGACCGGGGCAGCCGGGACGACCAGCAGCAGTACGCGGCGGACGGGGCCCAGCCGCAGTTCGCCGCGTACGACCCGTACGGCGGCTACGACCCGCACCAGACCCAGGACGGCTCCGCCGGGCCGTACGACTACGGGACCGGCCCGCAGAGCTACGCCGCCTACTCCGACCCGTACATCGGCACCACCGGCGCGTCCGCCTCCTACGGCGGCTACGACCCCTACGGCAACGCCTACGACAGCCAGGGCGGTCAGCAGAGCTACGCCGACCCCTACGCCCAGGGCTACGCCGCGGACCCGTACACCACGGACACCCCGCCCGGCGGCGTCTGGGTCCCGCAGCAGCGCGACGCCGAGCAGTACCGCCCGATGGAGCCCGGGCAGCCCGCCCCGTACGGCCAGGGCAACGGGGGCACCAGCGGCAACGGCCACGACACCGGCCAGAACGACCAGTACCGCTACTGAGGCGGTCCGTTGCCCGGGTGGTGGGACCCGGCGGCGCCCCCGCTCACTGCGAACCGCGGAAGCCGTCGCCCTCCACCACGAGTCCGGCCACCAGCGTCCCCGACATCCCGGCGTGCGCGAGCCCGCCGCCCGGGTGCGACCAGCCGCCCGCCAGATAGAGCCCCGGCAGCCGGGTGAGGTTGCCGGGGTGCAGATACGCGCCCTCCGCACCGGCCAGCGCCGGCGGCGGCACCGCACCGCCCTCGGCCCCCGTCTCGGCCTCGGTCTCCGCGGGCGTCCGGACCTCCGTGTGCAGGATCCGCTCCCGCAACCCCGGAACAGCCGCCTCCGCCCGCTCCACCAGCAGCTCCGCGAACCGCTGCCGCACCGCCGGGTCCGTCCACTCCACCGGGCCCTGCGGGGCCACCACCGCCGTCAGCGTCACCGCCTCGTGCGCCTCGTCCGGCCGGGTCGCCGGGTCGTCGGGGCGCAGCACCGTCACCGTCGGGTGCGCGGCGACCCGCCCCCCGAACACCGCCTCCCGCTCCGCCGCCGCGTCGGCGCTGTGCACCACGGTCCGGTGCACCGCGTCCGCGTCCCGGCCCCCGCGCAGCGAGAGCAGCACCGTGAACCGGCCCGGCACCGCCGGACCCGACCGGACCGTCACATCGCCCGCGCCCCACACCTGCTGACCCGGCACCAGCTCCGCGCGCGGCCGGACCCCCAGCACCACCCGGTCCGCCTCGGCCACCGCACCGCCGGCCAGCTCCACGCCCGCCGCCCGGCCGTCCTTCTCCAGGACCCGGACCACCTCCGCGCCGAAGGCGAACTCCACCCGCCGGGCCACGCACCGCTCGTACACCGCGCGGGCCAGCTCCCGCATCCCGCCCATCACGTACCAACTGCCGAAGGACTGCTCCATGTACGGCAGCAGCGCGGCGCTCGCGGGCGCGGTGCGCGGGTCCAGCCCGTACGACAGGGCGTATCCGTCGAGCAGGGCGGCCAGCCGGGCGTCCCCCAACTCCAGGGCGCCGATCTCCGCCACGGTCGCCGCCCGCCGGGTGCGCAGGAGCCGGCGCTGCCGCAGGGCGGGATACGGGTCACGCGCCAGCACCTGGTGGTCCGCCCGCAGCGGCTCCTCCAGCAGCGGCCTGCGCGACCGGTCCCAGGCGTCCCGGGCCCGCTCCAGGAAACCGGTCCACCGCTCCCCGGCACCGCCGCCGAGCGCCGCGTCCAGGGCGGAGGCCACCCCGGCGCGGGAGGCGTTGGGCAGCGAGACCGCCGTGCCGTCCGCGAAGAGATGGCGGCTCGCCGGGTCGACCTGGGTCAGCGTGACGCACTGCTCCAGGGACTCCCTGCCGGTCTTCACGAAGAGGTCCCGCTGGACGGCGGGCAGATGCAGCAGACCGGGCCCGGTGTCGAAGACGAAGCCCGCGTGCTCATGGCGGCCGAGCGAGCCGCCGTAGCTCGCGGACCGCTCGTACACCGTCACCTTGTCACCCGCGACGGCGAGCCGGGCGGCCGCCGCCATGGCGCCCGTCCCGGCGCCGATCACCGCAATTCGTGCCATGCCGGTGACCTTATCGGCCACCGCCGACGGCTCAGCCGGGAGGCAGCGGACCGCCCGTCGCGGCCAGGCGTTTCTCCTCGCGGCGCTGGGCCCGGCGGCGCAGGAAGCGGCGGATCCGGGAGGCCAGGAAGACCACGAGGACGATCCCGAGGACCAGCAGCACCCCGGCGATCACGGCCGCCGCCACCGGATTGAATATGGCGAACGTGACGACCCCGGCCACACCGAGGTCCTCCACGATGCTCATCCCGATGTTGCTGAACGGCTCCGGGGAGGTGTTGACCGCCATCCTCGTACCGGCCTTCACCAGATGGCTCATCAGCGCCGTCGACCCGCCGATCGCCCCGGCCGCCAGCTCCGGCAGCGAACCGCTCTCCCCGGCGAGCAGGGCCGCGATCACCGCGCCCGCCACCGGGCGGATCACCGTGTGCGCGGTGTCCCAGACGGAGTCCACGTACGGGATCTTGTCGGCCACCACCTCGCAGAGGAAGAGCACACCGGCCACGATCAGCACATCGGTGCGCTGGAGCGCGGCGGGGACCTCGTCGGAGACGCCGGTCGCGCCGAACAGGCCGAGCAGCAGGACCACCGCGTAGGCGTTGATCCCGCTCGCCCAGCCGCTTGTGAACACCAGAGGGATTACGGACACGGGGGAGATCGTAACGACCGGGCCCGGCGGCCGGATGGTGCCGGGGGCGCACTCCTGAGTACCCGTACTCAGGAGACGAGATGAGTAGGGGAGCGGATAGGCCCGGACCTGCCCGGACGGAAGAGTGGTGACCACGGAAGGGGCGCGGCCCCTGACGGAACGGGGGTGCCCGACGGCGGACCCGGGGACCACGGGGGACATACGGGGTCACGGGGAACGGGTCCGACGGACGCACGGAAGACGCCGGTCCGGTGAAGCTCGCAGGGGGATGCGAGCTCCAGCGGCCGGCGTCTTCGTGTTCTCCGGACCGTGCCCTTCCGCTCCGGGACCCGCTTCTCCGGGACCGTGCTTCTCCGGGACCGTGCCTCAGCGGCCTCAGCGGCCTCAGCGGCCTCAGCGGCCTCAGCGGCCTCAGCGGCCTCAGCGGCCTCAGCGGCCTCGGCGGCTCAGTGTCCGCTGACCCGCCCGTGGAGCAGCAGCGAGAGCGCCGAGTGGACCTCGTCGATCGAGCGCTCGGGCTGGAACGCCTGCCAGTCCAGCGCCGCCACCAGCACCATCCCGACCAGGGCGGCAGCCGTCAGCGGGATGTCGATCTCCTCGCTCAGCTCACCGCTCTCCACCGCCTCGCGCAGCACGCCCTCCACCACCGCGACGGCCTCCTGCCGCACGACCAGCAGCGTGGACTGCCAGGCGCGGTTGGTGCGCCACAGCTCGGCCACGTACAGCTGGGTGAAGGCCGGGTAGCGGTCGATGAAGGCGAGACCGGCCCGGATCATCGAGTCCAGCGCCTCGACCCGGGTGCCGCCGCGCTCCGCGGACTCCTCGGCGGCCGCCCGCAGCGAGGCGGTGAGGAGGCCGACACCGTGCCGGAGCAGCTCCTCGAACAGCTCGGTCTTGCTCTTGAAGTTGTAATAGACCGTGCCCTTGGCCACCCCGGCCCGCTCGGCGATCTCGTCGACGGTGGTGGCCGAGAACCCCTTCTCGGCGATGAGGGTCACCGCCGCCTCGTAGAGCCTCTGCCGGGTGGCCTGGCGGCGCGTGGTGCCACTGCTTTCCATGAGGCCGATTCTCCCAGCTTCCGGGGCGCTCACAGGCTCAGCTCCGGGTGCAGCCGGCTCAGGCTCCACACCTGCTTGCGCCGCGCGGTCCACGCGGTCAGGGCGAGCGCGCCGACGGTGAAGGCGGCCAGCACCGCGCAGCCCAGCCAGACCGGGCCGAGGGGACCGCCGGTGATGAGCCTGCGCAGCCCCTCCACGACGTACGTCATGGGCAGGTACGGGTGGATCGCGCCGAAGAAGCCGGGGCTGGTCTGGACGGGGTACGTGCCCCCGGCCGAGGTCAGCTGGAGCATCAGCACCACCAGCACCAGGATGCGTCCCGCCGCGCCGAAGCAGGCGTTCAGCCACTGCACGATCGAGGCGAAGCAGCAGGTCACCAGGGCCAGGAAGGCGACCGTGCCGGCCGAGCGCGCCATCTCCAGGCCGAGCCCCCAGTGCAGGACGGCCATCAGGGCACCGACCTGGAGGACGCCGATGGCGGCGACCGGGAGCCAGCCGGCGAGGGCGATCCGCCAGGCGGAGGCGCCGGTGGAGAGCGCCCGCTTGTTGAGCGGCTGGATGATCATGTAGGCGACCATCGCGCCGACCCAGAGGGAGAGCGGGATGAAGTACGGGGCGAAACCGGTGCCGTAATTGGGCGCCGCGTGGAGGGACTTGGAGGCCAGCTTCACCGGGTCGGCCATCACGTCGGTCCGGGCGTCCCGGTCCTTCTTGTCGTAGTCCGGGATCTTCTCCGCGCCGTCGTGGAGCCCCTGGGCCAGTTCGGCCGAGCCGTCCCCGAGCCGGAACAGCCCGCCGTCCAGGTTCTCGGCGCCCGACTTCAGCTTGCCCATGCCGGTGTCGAGGTCGGCCGAGCCGGTACGGGCGTTGCCGAGGCCGGTGGAGACGTCCGCCGCACCCTTGGCGACCTTGTGGGCACCGGTGTTGAGGGCGTTGACGTCCTTGACCGCCTGCTCCAGGTCGGAGTCCAGGGACGGTGCGCGCTTCGCCAGGGTCTCGGCCTGCTTCTGGAAGTCCGCCAGATGGGCGGTGAGCCTCTTCAGCTCGCCGTTCTGGCCGCCGACCACCTTGTTGACGTCGGCTGCGACCTTGGCGACGTCCGCCGCCGCGTCACCGGCCTTCTTCAGCGCCGGGCAGGACGCCTCGTCGGGCTCGGCCGCCTCCTCGCACCGGGTGCGGTACACCCCGGCGAGTTCGTCGGACGCGGTACGGGCGTCGGCGGCCGCGGTCGGGGCGAGCGCCGCCAGCCGCTCCAGCTCCTCGCGGGTGGTCCTCGAACCCTCGGAGACCAGACGGGCGGTGTCCCCGATGGCCTTGCCGTGCTCCTTGAAGAAGGGGCGGGCGTCGTTCGCGATGCCGTTGACCTTGTCGGCCAGCGTCTGGGTGCCGCCGGCCACCTGCCTGGCACCGGTGGCGACCTGGCCCGCGCCGGAGTTCAGCTTCACGATCCCGTCGGAGAGCCGCTTGCTGCCCTCCTTGGAGTTCTTCAGGCCGTCGGCCAGCTCCTTGGAGCCCTCCTTGGCCTTCGATATCCCGCCCTTGAGGTCGTCGGCGCCCTTGGCCGCGTCGGCGGTCTTGTCGTGCAGATCGGAGAAGTTGATGAAGATGCGGTCCAGGAAGCCCCGGGAGGCGTTGGTGGAGGCGGCGTTGCGCACCTCGCCGAAGACCGTCTTCGAGATCTGCCCGACGATGTAGTTGTTGGCGTCGTTCGTCCGCACCTGGAGCGCGCCCGTCTCGGGGGAGTCCCCGCCGCTGGACGCGATCTTCTCGCTGAAGTCGGACGGCATCGTCAGCGACAGGTAGTACGTCCCGTCCTCGACGCCCTTGGCGGCCTCCGCGGAACTCACCTCGTGCCACGCGAACACCTGGGAGTCGAGCAGCTTCCCGCTGATCTCGTCCCCCGCCTCGACCCGCTTGCCGTCGCTGGTGGCTCCCTTGTCGTTGTTGACCAGGGCGACGGGCAGCTTGTCGAGGTTGCCGTACGGGTCCCAGAACGAGAACAGGTACAGGGCGCCGTAGAGCAGCGGCAGGAGCAGCAGGGCGACCAGCGCGGCGGCCGGGAGCTTCCCCCTGCGGAACCGCCGCAGCTCAAGCGCGGCCAGCTTCGGCGATCGCATCGGCCGTCTCCTTCTCGGTGGTGGGGGCGGTGGGGGCGTCCTCGGCGGCGGACCTGGTGAGAGCGTCCTGGGCGGTGGGTGTGGTCCGGACGGTCAGGGCGTCCTCGGGCGCCTCGCTGCACACGGCGAGCACGGTGGTGCCGGAGGCGGCTACGGACCGCAGCAGCTCCCAGGCGTCGGCCCGTTCGGCGGGGGAGAGCTTGAGGTCGGTGTCGTCCAGGGCCAGCAGCCGGGGGGTACCGATCAGGGCCAGCGCGACGGAGAGCCGCAGCGCCTCCAGCCGCTCCAGGTCCCGTACGGAGGTGCGTTCCGCCTTGGGCAGGGCGGCGGTGTCCAGTCCGGCGGCCTCCAGGGCCGCGTCGATCCGGGCCCGGGCGGTGGCCCGGCGCTCGGCCCGCGGGCGCAGCAGGGTGCGCAGGGAGGCCCCGTAACGGCCCTGGAGCAGGGCGCGTTCGCGCAGGTGCTCGCCGACCGTGAAGGCGGGGTCCAGCTCGCTGACGCCGGGCACGGGGCCGAGGGCGGCGATCCGGCGCACCGGGGCCGCCTTGCGGGGCAGTTGGAGCCCGCCGACCCGGGCGCTGCCCTCGGTGGCGCGCATGCGGCCGGTCAGGGCGAGCAGGAGGCAGGTACGGCCGGACCCCGAGGGCCCCTCGACCGCCACCAGCGCCCCCGGCGGAGCGCTGAAACCCACATGGCGAAAGGCCCAGCCGCGCGGCCCCTTGAGTCCGAAGTCCTCGGCGCCGACCGCGGCGCCGTGCGGGCTCTCCACAGACCCTCCCCTGATCTTTGAACTGACTGGTCAGTGCAAAAAAGTTAGCCCGAACTCGCGCTCGAAGCAAAACCGCAGGTCGGGGAAGGGTTCTGACCGATTGTCAGTGGGGGCCGCCACCATGGATGCAGACGGCCAGGGAGCCGTCACACGACGACAGGAGGTTCGTCATGGCCAGCTCGTCCGCAGCCGCCGCCCCGCGGCGCCGCACAGTCAGCCCTGCACCCTCACTGACCGGTCCCGCCGACGATGTGCACCCCGTGCTGCGCCGCACCACGGCACCGCCCGCCGCCCTCGACCTCCTCGCCAAGGCCCGCGCGGGCCTCGACGAGGCCGCCGTGCTCCCCGAACCGAACGAGCGCTACGCCACCGCCCATCTCGCGGCCCTGCGCACGGCGGCCGCCGTGCTGGCCGCCCGGGGCCGCCCCGAGACGAACAAGCGCCACCGCGACCGCATCCGCAGCGCCTGGGACGTCCTCCCGGAGACGGCCCCCGAGCTGGCCGACTGGAGCGCCCTCTTCGCCGCCGGCGCCTCCCGCCGGGCCCGCGCGGAGGCCGGCATGCCCGGCGCCGCCAGCGCCCGGGACGCGGACGACCTGCTCCACCACGCCGACCGGTTCCTGCGCCTGGTGGAGCGGCTGCTCGTCCTCCAGCCGGTCCTCCCGCAGCCGCGGACGGGGAGGCCCGCCGCAGGGTGAGACGGCCGGTGCCGGATGACCGGGACGGCGGTGCGAGGCAATAGGGTGGTGGACGCTCACACCACCACCTGCACTGTTCACGCTCCGCCGTCCCCGGCGGCCCGTGCCGAGGAGTCATCTGCCGTGTCGGACCAGCCGCGCCCCCGCGCCTCTCTCCGTACCGCCGTGGTCTGGGAGGTCCTGAAGGAGGCTCTGGACCGTCAGGCCGCGTCGGCCGGCCGGGATGCCCTGGACGTCCTGGACACCGGCGGCGGCACCGGCAACTTCGCGGTGCCCGTCGCCAGGCTGGGACACCGGGTCACCGTCGTCGACCCCAGCCCCAACGCGCTCTTCGCGCTGGAGCGCCGGGCCGCCGAGGCGGGGGTCGCCGACCGCGTCCGGGGCGTCCAGGGCGACATCCTCGGCCTCTTCGACGTCGTGGAGCGCGACGGTTTCGACGCGGTGCTCTGCCACGGCGTCCTGGAGTACGTCGACGACCCCGCCGAGGGCGTACGGAACGCGGTGGCGGCCCTGCGCCCCTCCGGTGCCCTCAGCCTGCTCGCCGCGGGCCTGGGCGGGGCCGTCCTCGCCCGTGCGCTGGCCGGCCACTTCACCGAGGCCCGGCAGGCACTCACCGACCCGGCGGGCCGCTGGGGCGAGGGCGACCCGGTACCCCGCCGCTTCACCGCCGACCAGCTCTCCGAGCTGGTCTCCGGGGCCGGTCTCGACGTCGGCGCCGTGCACGGCGTGCGGGTCTTCGCCGACCTCGTCCCGGGCGTCCTGGTGGACACCGAGCCCGGGGCGGTGGACGCGCTCCTCAAGCTGGAGGCCGCCGCCGCCGAGCTGCCCGCCTTCCACTCCGTCGCGACCCAGCTGCACGTTCTGGGCGAGAAGCGCGCCTGAACCGACCGTCCGGACCGGCCCCCGGGAACCCCCGCGAGGGCCGGTACGGTGCTGATCAGCAACGAAGCTGCGGACGGAGTAGGACTCGGGACCCCCGTAGCGGGCAGGAGCCCCGTATGATCGGGTGACACCATCCGGCATGGCGGATCGGTCGTCGGGGAATCTACGCCTCAGCAGCCGAGCCGACATAGCGGTCCGGACTGGCTGAACGCTAGAGGGCGGGTTTCACGGGGGCGAATCCCTGCCTATCCTGGAAGGGCCGCATACCGGTCGCCCCCGCGGCCGACGACGAGGAGGATCCCGTGCCGCTCTCGGAGCACGAGCAGCGCATGCTCGAGCAGATGGAGCGAGCGCTGTACGCCGAAGATCCCAAGTTCGCGACAGCGCTCGAGGGAAGCGGGCTGCGTACGTACACCCGTAAAAGGGTCTACCAGGCGGTCGCTGGCTTCCTGGTGGGTATCGCGCTCCTCATGGCCGGAATGGTCGCCCAGCAGATCTGGATCAGCGTGGTGGGGTTCCTCGTCATGCTCGGCTGTGCCGTGCTCGCGGTCACCGGCTGGCGCAAGGCGCCCAAGCCCGGTGAACAGCAGCAGGCCGCCGCGGGCGGCGGCTCGCGCCAGCGCCCCAGACAGCGGCGCTCGGTGATGAACCGCATCGAGCAGCGGTGGCAGCGCCGCCGCGACGAGCAGGGCCAGTAGAACACTTCCCGGCCCACGCCCCGCCTCCACGGCGGGACGGACCGCGCCGGGCACGAGGTACGACCCGAACGGCTGAGGGGCGCCCGCGATTTCTGCGGGCGCCCCTCAGCCGTTGCGTTCCGGGTGTTCTGATGTGTGCCGTGCCGTCGTGCGGCCGGCCCCGGCCCGCCGCCCGGTACTGCGGGCGGCGGGCCAAGGACCGTGGCCTTCGTGCCCCAGCCGCTCAGCCGTGCTGGCGGGACAGCCTGCGCCACCGGGCCGACCAGCGGCCCCGGCCCGGGCGGTCCGTCCACCGCTGGACGAGCGACGCCCAGCGGTCCGAGACCGCCCACGCCACCCGGACGGCCGAGCGGGGTGCCAGCTTCGCGCGGAGCCGCGCGCCCCGGCCGGCGGAGGCGTCGAGCCCCGCCCGTACCGTCAGCGCGTCCTCGGTGAGACCGGCCGCGGCGCGCGGCTCGGGGGCGTACAGCACCTGCTCCACCGCGCCCGCGATCCGGTGCACCGCCTCGGCCGCCATGGTGTCGAGCCCGCCCCGCCGGACGATCCGGGCCGCCGCCTTGCGGGGCGTCAGCGATTCGTCCGGAGCGATGCCGTAGTCCCAGGCGCAGTCGGTGACCTCCTCCCAGACGGCCAGGACCCGGGCGGCCGCGTCCGCGGGCGTACGCCCCCCGGAACCGAGCCGCCTGTTCCGCGCCAGCGTCCGCCAG
The DNA here is from genome assembly GCF_050871195.1 of Streptomyces araujoniae. Taxonomy (NCBI): domain Bacteria; kingdom Bacillati; phylum Actinomycetota; class Actinomycetes; order Kitasatosporales; family Streptomycetaceae; genus Streptomyces; species Streptomyces araujoniae. Next base: position 1,704,168 of record NZ_CP194070.1, on the reverse strand, counting down.
AGCAGCGGCAGCAGGGGCAGCAGCAGGACCAGGAGCGCGCCGAGCACCACCAGCAGGACCGTGGACACCGGGGTGCCGCCGTCGGTCGGAGCGACCGGGGCGGGGGCCGCGGAATCGCCGCACTCACCCTGTCGGCGCATCTGCGGCGAGCAGCTTTCCGGGGCGGACGGAACCGCGGACGGGGCGGCGGAGGCACCGGCCGACGGCTGCGCCGGATCGCTCGGACCGTCCGTGGGGGTCTCCGGAAGGGTGTACGTCGGAGTGGTCCCCCGGCTCGGGGTGGGCTCGAACCGGGTCCACCCCACCCCCTCGAAGTACAGCTCGGGCCAGGCGTGCGCGTCGCGCAGCCCGACCGAGTACGAGCCGTCGCCCTGGAGCACGCCCGGAGTGAAGCCCACCGCGACCCGGGCCGGGATGTCCAGGGTCCGGGCCATCGCGGCCATCGTGAAGGAGAAGTGGACGCAGAACCCCTCCTTGTCCCGGAGGAACCGCGCTATGGCCGACGACCCGGTCCCCGAGCTGACCGAGGTGTTGTACGTGAAGCCGCCCTCGGAGGCGAACCAGCTCTGGAGCTTCACGGCCCGCTCGTAGGCGTTGGCCGACCCCTCGGTGATCTCCTCGGCCTGCTCGGCCACCACGGCCGGCAGCGAGTCGGGGACCTGCGTGTACTCCTGGAGCAGCTTCTGCGGGGGCCGCCCGGCCGCCGCCAGCTGGGCCGCGGTCGGCTCGACGATCAGGCTGGAGACCTCGTACTGCGCGCCGCCGGTGTTCTGCCCCTTGTCGCCGATGAGCGTGCGGCCCTCCGGCTCGTACCGCCAGCGGCCTTCGACCGAGACCTCGCTCGCCGGGTAGGGGAGCGGCAGGTAGTCCTGCTGGTAGGAGGGCGAGGAGGAGATGTTCGTCCGGATCTCGGTGACGGCGACGTCCCGGCCCAGACCGGTGGGCTGCGGGAGGCGGCCGGGCACATCCGTCAGCCGCCGGGTGGAGGAGCGCCACTCGCTGCCGTTGAACTCGTCCAGGGACAGGATCCGCAGATAGAGGTCGCGCGGGTCCTGGGCGTTGGTGCGGTACGTCATCACCTCCCGGTTCTCCGGCTGGTTGAGGTTGTCCTTGAGCGAGACCAGCGGGTTCACCGCGGAGATCGTCCCGCCTCCGCTGCCCCGGCCGCTCCCGCCGCCGGTGGGGCCCAGGAGACCGCTGTCCAGGGCGGGCAGGGCGAGCGGCACGACCAGGGCGATGCCCAGCGCCAGCACACCGATGCGCCGCCCGTTGCGCACCGAGGCGGCCGGGCCCCCGCTCCGGCCGGAGAGCCCGTCCGACAGCCCGCCCGGGGACCGGCGGGCACCGCCGAAGACCCGCCCCCACTGGGAGAGCCGGTCACGGCCCTCGGCCAGCAGGAGCAGCAGATAGCCGGAGGCGGCCAGCAGGAACCAGAGCCAGCCCGTCCCGCCGTCACCGAGCCCCGCGGCGATCGAGTACAGCGCGAGCAGCGGCAGTCCGGCCGGGGCCGCGCTGCGGAACGTCACCGCGAGGGCGTCCACCGCCAGCCCGACCAGCACCACGCCGCCGACCACCACGAGCCGGAGGCCGTCCGTCATCGGGGCCGGGATGGCGTACGTACCGATGTCCTCCCCGCCCGCCACCAGCAGCTCACCGAGGCGCATCACGGCCTGCGGGCCCGGGAGCAGGCCGAACAGGGCGTGGTCCCGGGCGAACACCAGGGTCAGCAGGAGCAGGGTGACCAGCATCTGGCAGGCGATCGTCAGCGACCGGGCCAGCGGCACCCGGCGGGCGAGCGCGCCCACCCCGCTCTGGGCCGCGAGCAGCAGCGCCGCCTGCACGAGCCAGCCCGCCCCCTCCACGAGGGGGAGCAGCGCCCCCGCGCCCAGGAGTGTCGCCGCGAAGGCGCAGAGCGCCAGCCTGGCCCGCCCGCTCATGACCATCCCCCCGGAAAACCTGTCGGGCCGCCGTTCCCGGCGGACTCGGTGTCGGCGCGGAGCTGCCCCGCCAGCTGCCACAGCGCGGGCAGCTCGGACCCCGGCGGCACGGGCACCACGATCCAGCCCGCCTCGCGCAGCTGCCGCAGCCGCTCCTCGGACACCCCTGGCGGGTCGAGGAGCAGTTCCATGCCGCCGGACCAGCGGGCGCTGTCCAGGACGAAGGCGACGCCCGCCCCGGCGCGCTGCCGCATCCGGGCCGCCACCGAGGTCTGCTCCTCGTCGAGATCGCCGAAGAACGCGATCAGCAGCCCTTCGTTGCCGCCGCGCAGCACGTCGTGGGCGCGTGAGAGGCCGCCGCCGTCGGAGTGGCCGACGACCGCGAGCGTGTCGAGCATCAGCCCCGCCGAGTCCGCGGACTCCTGGGTCGAGCCCGCGAAGCCGTCGGATCCCTCCCCGGGGACCGCGTTCCCGTCGTCCGTGAGCAGCCGTACGGCGAAGCCGCGCTCCAGCATGTGCACCAGCGCGGAGGCCGCGCCCGAGACCGCCCACTCGAACGCCGAGTCCGGCCCGGCGCCCGCGTAGGCGATCTGCCGGGTGTCGAGCAGCACCGTGCAGCGGGCCCGCTGCGGCTGCTCCTCGCGGCGCACCATCAGCTCGCCGTAGCGCGCGGTGGAGCGCCAGTGGACCCGGCGCAGGTCGTCGCCGTGGCGGTAGCCGCGCGGGATGATGTCGTCCTCACCGGCCAGCGCGAGCGAGCGCTGCCGCCCGTCCCCGTACCCCGAGGCCTCGCCCGCCAGCCGCAGCGGCGGCAGCGGGACCGTGCGCGGGACGACGACGAGGGTGTCGTACGCGCTGAAGGAGCGGGTCAGCTCGCACATCCCGAACGGGTCGTTGAGCCGCAGCTGCAACGGGCCCAGCGGATAGCGGCCGCGCAGGTCGGAACGGACCCGGTAGGACACCTCGCGGCGGCCGCCCGCCTCCACCCGGTCCAGCACGAACCGGGGCCGGGGCCCCAGCACGTACGGCACGCGGTCCTGGAGCATCAGCAGCCCGGTGGGGAGCCGGGAGACGTTGTCCATCCGCAGGTGCACCCGGGCCTCCGTGCCCGCGGGCACCCGGGACGGCGAGAGCCGCCGGGTGCCGGTCACCCGGTAGCGGGTGCGGTAGAGCACGACCACGCAGACCAGGGGCAGCACGGCCAGCAGCAGCCCGACGCGCAGCAGATCGCTCTGGCCCAGGACATAGGCGCAGACGGCGGCGGCCACCCCGGCGGCCAGGAAGGAGCGCCCCCGGGTGGTGAGCCCGCCGAGCGCCGCGCGCAGCCCGCCCTTGCCGGAGCCGTCCTGTTGTACGGCGCCGGGCTCGCCGGCCGTCATCACAGCCGCCGGGTGCCGGGCTGCTGCTGGCCGTAGAGCGGGCGGGCCGCCCCGTTCCCCGTCCGGTCCGCGGGCGCGGCGCCGCCCGAGGTCGGGACCGGGGTGCGCTGGATGATCTCCAGCACCACCTGCTCCGCCGTGCGGCGGTTCAGCTGGGCCTGGGCGGTGGGCAGCAGCCGGTGGGCGAGGACGGGCACGGCCAGCGCCTGGACGTCGTCCGGCAGGGAGTAGTCACGGCCGGACAGGGCCGCCGAGGCCTTAGCGGCGCGCAGCAGGTGCAGCGTGGCGCGCGGGGACGCGCCGAGTCTGAGGTCGGGGTGGCTGCGGGTGGCCGCGACCAGTTCCACCGCGTACCGCCGCACGGTGTCGGCGACGTGCACCGTACGGACCGCGTCGATCAGCTTCACGATGTCGTGGGCGTGGGCCACCGGCTGGAGGTCGTCCAGCGGGGAGATGCCCCCGTGCACGTCGAGCATCTGCAGCTCGGCCTCGGGGCTGGGGTAGCCGATGGAGACCCGGGCCATGAAGCGGTCGCGCTGCGCCTCGGGCAGCGGGTAGGTGCCCTCCATCTCCACCGGGTTCTGGGTGGCCACCACCATGAAGGGGTCGGGCAGCTCGTAGGTGTGCCCGTCGATGGTGACCTGGCGCTCCTCCATCGACTCCAGCAGCGCCGACTGCGTCTTGGGGGAGGCGCGGTTGATCTCGTCGCCGATCACGATCTGAGCGAAGATCGCGCCGGGCTTGAACTCGAAGTCGCGCCGCTGCTGGTCGAAGATCGCCACACCGGTGATGTCGGACGGCAGCAGGTCCGGTGTGAACTGGATGCGGCGCACCGAACAGTCGATGGACCGTGCCAGCGCCTTGGCCAGCATGGTCTTGCCCACCCCGGGGACATCCTCGATGAGGAGATGGCCCTCGGCGAGCAGCACGGTCAGGGAGAGCCGTACGACCTCGGGCTTGCCCTCGATCACACCCTCCACCGACCTGCGCACCCGCTCCACCGTGGTCGTCAGATCAGTGAGGCTCGCTCGATCGTCATAGGTCGTCACCCGGCCCTCCTCGGCCCTTCGTGCGCATGGGCCGACGAACGTACCCGCCCTGCCCACCCCGGAATTCGGACACTCCTCCGGAAGGCCCGGAGGAGGTCACACCCGCATTCTTGTTGCCGTTACCGCTTCGTGTCACTTGCCGGTGGATAAGTGGGTGCGATTTGTCAGTCTCTGCCGCGTTTTGCGCGGTGGACCGGGGATCGGACCGCGGAAACGAGCGGGGTGGGGCCGGGGTGGGCCGGGGCGGAAAGGGCCGGGGACGGAGGATCAGGAAGCGGGTTCGATCTCGCGGAGCAGGCCGGTGGTCACGTCGAAGACGAAGCCGCGGATGTCGTCGTTGTGCAGGAGGAACGGCGAGGTCCGCACGCGCTGCATCGACTGGCGCACGTCCTGGTCGGCGTCGGTATAGGCCTCGACCGCCCAGACCGGCCGCTGGCCGACCTCGCGCTCCAGGTCCTGCCGGAACTCCTCGGTGATGGACTCCAGACCGCAGCCCGTGTGGTGGATGAGGACGATGCTGCGGGTGCCGAGCGCCCGCTGGCTGATGGTGAGCGAGCGGATGACGTCGTCGGTGACGACCCCGCCGGCGTTGCGGATGGTGTGGCAGTCGCCGAGTTCGAGACCCAGCGCGGCGTGGAGGTCGAGGCGGGCGTCCATGCAGGCGACGATGGCTACCTGGAGGACCGGCTTGGCGTCCATCCCGGGGTCGCGGAAGCCCTTGGCGTACCGGGAGTTGGCCTCGACCAGCTGATCGGTGACCTGGCCCCCCTCGCGGACCGCCGTGGCGGTGGGCGTCACGGACGGGGCGGGGGAGTGAGCTGAAGTCGACATGGCTACGACGTTAGCCTTCCCACCTGCCCCGGGCGGGCTGTGAGAGCGGACAAAGAACGTCAACGCGGCTTGTTGTGAGCTAACCCACAAGCACCAGCAAACGCGCCCACCCGGGTGATGTCGCCGCTTCCGGACGGGTGGCGCGACGCGCTGCCCGGTTCGTTGATCGCGAATCGAACCGATGGCAGGGTGGACTAAAGTAACGCGAAGTCACCACCTCGAACGCAGTAACCACCCGTCATACCCCCACCGCGCACCACCTGCACCTCCTGCCTATTCCGTATTTCCCCCGTGATGTGCGGCGTACGTGCGGCCCGGCCCTCTCCCGCTCCCGGTCGGCCGACGCCCCTTCCCCGGCGCCGGCGGACCTCCCCTTCGGAGCGGGCGGGGACCAGGACGTACGTACCGGCCGCGCGGGACAGAGCCTGAGAGGGCGCATTGAGCCAGACCCGACACGTCCCGGTGATGCTCCAGCGGTGCCTGGACCTGTTGGCCCCGGCTCTGCGGGACCAGGACCACCCGGAGCCCGTGGTCGTCGACTGCACCCTCGGCCTCGGCGGCCACAGCGAGGCCCTGCTGGAGACGTTCCCCACCGCCCGGCTGATCGCCCTGGACCGGGACAAGGAGGCGCTGCGCCTCTCCGGCGAGCGGCTCGCCCCGTACGGCGACCGCGCCACCCTCGTCCACGCCGTCTACGACGAACTCCCCGACGTCCTCGCCCGGCTCGGCGTCTCCAGGGTCCAGGGCGTCCTCTTCGACCTCGGTGTCTCCTCCATGCAGCTCGACGAGGCCGACCGCGGCTTCGCGTACGCCCAGGACGCCCCGCTCGACATGCGCATGGACCAGACCACCGGCATCGGCGCGGCCGAGGTGCTCAACACCTACCCGCCGGGCGAGCTGGTGCGGATCCTGCGCGCGTACGGGGAGGAGAAGCAGGCCAAGCGGATCGTCTCCGCCATCGTGCGCGAGCGCGAGAAGGAGCCGTTCGGCAACAGCGCCCGGCTCGTCGAGCTGATCCGCGACGCCCTGCCGCAGGCCGCCAAGCGCACCGGCGGCAACCCGGCCAAGCGGACCTTCCAGGCCCTGCGGATCGAGGTCAACGGCGAGCTGAGCGTCCTGGAGCGGGCCGTCCCGGCGGCCGTCGAGAGCCTCGCCGTCGGCGGCCGGATCGCCGTGCTCTCCTACCACTCGCTGGAGGACCGGCTGGTGAAGCAGGTCTTCGCGGCCGGTGCCGCCAACACCGCGCCCCCCGGCCTGCCCGTCGTCCCCGAGCGCTACCAGCCCCGCCTGAAGCTCCTCACCCGGGGCGCCGAGCTGCCCACCGAGGAGGAGGTTGCCGAGAACCGGCGCGCCGCCCCCGCCCGGCTGCGCGGCGCCCAGCGCATCCGGGAGGACGAGCGATGAGCACCCAGGGGGGCGCGCGGTGAGCAGGCCGGCCGCACCGGTGAAAGGGCGGGCCGGACGGCTCGCCCGGATGCTGCCGTCCACGGGACCCAGCAGCGCGGCCCGCACCCCCTTCGTCCTGCTGGTCGTGCTCCTGCTGGGCGGCGGGCTCATCACCCTGCTCCTGCTGAACTCGGCGCTCAACGAAGGGTCGTTCAGGCTCAGCAAGCTCAAGCGGGAGACCACCGAGCTGACCGACGAGCAGCAGGCCCTCCAGCGCGACGTCGACAGCTACTCCCAGCCCGGCGCCCTGGAGCGCCGCGCCCGGGAGCTGGGCATGGTCCCCGGCGGCAGCCCCGCCTTCCTCGATCCGGACGGCACGGTCCGCGGGGTCCCCACGACGGCCACCGCCCCGCCCCCGTCGCCCAGCCCCAGCCCCAGCCCCAGCCCGAGTGCCGACGCCGACGCAGACCCCGATGCCGCCCCGAGCCCCGGCGCGACGCCCGCAGGCGGCGCGCAGGCCGACGCGACGGACGACGGCACGCCCCCGGCCGCTCCGGGCGCCTCCCCGGACGCCGACGCGCCCGCCGCCACCCCCTCACCGGGAGCGCCCCCCGAGCCCCGGGCCCAGGGCGCCACGGCGAACCCCCCGGCGACCCCGACCCCGCCCCCGACCACCCCCGGCAGGTGACGCAGTGCCGCCCAAGGAACCGCCGCGCCGCCGCGTACCCGGCCCGGCGCACCCCCGTAACGGGGCGAACGGACGCTCCGGCGCACGCCCCCCGGCCCGCCGCCCCCGCCCCGCCCCCGGCCGCACCACCGCACGCGGGCGCGCGCCCCGCACCCTGCGCCTGGGCAGCGCGCGCCCCCGGCTCCGGCTCGTCAGCCTCGGGCTCACCCTCGTCATGCTGCTCTTCGTGGCCCGGCTCCTCCAGGTCCAGGCCGTCGACGCCACCGCGTACGCCGCCAAGGCCGAGAAGAACCGCTACCTGGAGTACACGGTCGCCGCCGAGCGCGGGGAGATCACCGACCGCAAGGGCGTCGCCCTGGCCACCAGCGTCGACGCGCACAACATCACGGCCGACCCGAAGCTGTTCACGCCCGAGGAGAGCAAGGCCCCCGACGCGCCCCAGCAGGCCGCCGCCCTGCTCGCCCCGATCCTCGGCAAGGACGTCGACGAGCTCGTCAAGAAGCTCTCCACCCCCAAGAGCCGCTACACCGTGCTCGCCTACCGGCAGACGCCCCAGGTCTGGAAGCAGATCAAGGACCTCAAGGCCGTCCTCGCGGAGAAGGCCCTGAAGGACGAGCGCGACGGCGGCACCGGCGCCAACGTCCTGGCCGGGGTCCTCCAGGAGCCGACCACCAAGCGGGTCTACCCCAACGGGGACCTCGCCGCCGGGATACTGGGATTCGTCAGCGCCGACGGCAAGGGCGGCGGCGGACTCGAATCACAGCTGGACGAGGAGCTCGCGGGCGAGGACGGCAAGATCCGCTACGCCCAGTCCGGCGGCCGCCGCGTGCCCACCGCCGGAGGCAGCGAGATCCCGGCCGTGCCCGGCTCCGACATCGAGCTGACCATCGACCGCGACATCCAGTGGGCCGCCCAGAAGGCCATCAGCGACCAGGTCGCCAAGTCCAAGGCCGACCGCGGATACGTGATCGTCCAGAACACCCGTACCGGTGAGCTGCTGGCCATGGCCAACGCCCCCGGCTACGACCCCAACGACCTCTCCCAGGCCACCGCCGCCTCGCTCGGCAACGCGGCCCTCCAGGACGTCTACGAGCCCGGCTCCACCAGCAAGGTCATGTCGATCGCCGCCGTGCTGGAGGAGGGCGCCGCCACGCCCGGCACCCATGTCACCGTCCCCAACCGGCTGCACCGCGGCGACCGGCTCTTCAAGGACGACGTCGACCACCCCACCTGGTACCTCACGCTCAACGGGGTCCTCGCCAAGTCCAGCAACATCGGCACCATCCTGGCGACCGGTCAGCTCGGCGAGACCCAGGCCGAGTCCAACCAGGTGCTCCACGACTACCTGCGGAAGTTCGGCCTCGGCAAGAAGACCGGCCTCGGCTACCCCGGCGAGTCGCCCGGCCTCCTGGCACCCCCCAAGGACTGGTCGACCTCGCAGCAGTACACGATCCCCTTCGGCCAGGGGCTCTCCATCAACGCCGTCCAGGCCGCCTCCGTCTACTCCACGGTGGCCAACGGCGGGGTCCGCATCGCCCCCACCCTCGTCCGCGGCACCAAGGGCGCCGACGGCCGCTACACCCCCGCCGACGCGCCCGAGGAGACCCGGGTGGTCAGCGAGAAGACCGCCAAGACCCTGGCGGCCATGCTGGAGTCCGTCGTCGACGACCAGGAGGGCACCGGCACCAAGGCCGCCATCCCCGGCTACCGGGTGGCGGGCAAGACGGGCACCGCCAACCGGGTCGACCCGGTCCGCGGCGTCTACAAGGGCTACACCGCCTCCTTCGCCGGGTTCGCCCCGGCCGACGACCCGCAGATCACCGTCTACTGCGCGATCCAGAACCCCACCAAGGGAAGCTACTTCGGCGGCCAGATCTGCGGCCCGATCTACAAGCAGGTCATGGAGTTCGCGCTCAAGACGCTCCAGGTCCCACCGTCCGGCAGCAAGCCGCCCCGGCTGCCGGTGTCCTTCAAACCCGGCGAGTGAACACGGGGATGCGCGAGCATCTCCCCCAAGGGAACCCTCAGTGACAACCATCACCCCCGATCCCGGGAACCGGAACGAGAACTTCCCGGGACCCGGTGCCTCGCTTCGCGAGAGCCCGCACCGGCCCGGTACGCTCACCGCCGTGCCCCACGCTGATCAGTCCCAAACCTCTCAGAAGGACGCGCCTGTGACCTACCCGGGAGCGCCCCGACCGGACCGGCTCCGGCCCACCCCCCTCGCGGAGCTGGCCGACCGGCTCGGCGTCGAAGCGGCCGGACCCGGTGAGGTCACCGGCATCACCCACGACTCGCGGGCCGTGCGACCCGGCGACGTCTACGCGGCCCTGCCCGGCGCCCGCTTCCACGGCGCCGACTTCGCCGCCCAGGCCGCGGGCCTCGGCGCCGCCGCCGTCCTCACCGACCCGGCCGGCGCCGACCGCGCCGCCGCCACCGGCCTGCCGGTCCTGGTCACCGAGGACCCGCGCGCCGTCATGGGCGAGCTGGCCGCCGACATCTACGGACGGCCCGGCATCGGCCTCCTCCAGATCGGCATCACCGGAACCTCCGGCAAGACCACCACCGCGTACCTCGTCGAGGGCGGACTGCGCGCCGCCGGACGCCCCACCGGGCTCATCGGCACCGTCGAGATGCGCATCGGTGACGAGCGCATCAAGTCCGAGCGCACCACCCCCGAGGCCACCGACCTCCAGGCCCTCTTCGCCGTCATGCGCGAACGCGGCGTCGAGGCCGTCGCCATGGAGGTCTCCAGCCACGCGCTCGTGCTCGGCCGGGTCGACGGCTGCGTCTTCGACGTCGCCGTCTTCAACAACCTCAGCCCGGAGCACATGGAGTTCCACTCCGGCATGGAGGACTACTTCCAGGCCAAGGCCCAGCTCTTCACCCCCGAGCGCAGCCACCGCGGCGTGGTCAACTTCGACGACGAGTACGGCCGCAGGCTCGTCACCGAGTCCGGCGTCCCCGTCACCACCTTCTCCGCCGAAGGCCACCCGGACGCCGACTGGCACGCCGAGGACGTCAAGGTCGGCCCCCAGGACAGCGCCTTCACCGTCGTCGGCCCCCAGGGCGAGCGGATCACCGCCCGCGCCCCGCTGCCCGGCCCGTTCAACGTCGCCAACACCCTCGCCGCGATCGTCACCCTGGCCGTCGCGGGCGTCGACCCGCAGACCGCCGCCGACGGCATCGCCGCCGTCCCCGGTGTCCCGGGCCGGCTGGAGCGGGTGGACGCCGGACAGCCCTACCTCGCCGTCGTCGACTACGCGCACAAGACCGACGCCGTCGAATCCGTCCTGCGCTCCCTGCGCAAGGTCACCGAGGGCCGGGTGCACATCGTCCTCGGCTGCGGCGGCGACCGCGACACCACCAAGCGCGGCCCGATGGGCGCCGCCGCGGCCCGCCTCGCCGACACCGCCGTCCTGACCTCCGACAACCCCCGCTCCGAGGACCCCCTCGCGATCCTCGCCGCGATGCTCTCCGGCGCCGCCGAGGTCCCCGTCCACGAACGCGGCGACGTCCTGGTCGACGCCGACCGCGCCGCGGCCATCGCCGCCGCCGTGGCCCGCGCCGAACCGGGCGACACCGTCCTCGTCGCCGGCAAGGGCCACGAACAGGGCCAGGACATCCACGGGGTCGTACGCCCCTTCGACGACCGCAAGGTCCTGCACGACGCCATCGAGCGGTCCCGGGGGCGCACCGGCGCACCGGCCCGCGCCTCTCACCACGAGAACAACAGTCAGGGATGACCAAGTGATCACCCTTTCCCTCGCCGAGATCGCCGGAATCGTCGGCGGGCAGCCGCACGACATACCGGACCCGGCAGTCACCGTCACCGGCCCCGTCGTCATCGACTCCCGCGAGGTCGCGCCCGGCAGCCTGTTCGCCGCGTTCGCCGGCGAACGGGTGGACGGCCACGACTACGCCCAGCGCGCCGTCGAGGCGGGCGCGGCAGCCGTCCTGGCCGCCCGTCCCGTCGGCGTTCCGGCGATCGTCGTGGACGACGTCGTCGGCGCGCTCGGCGCCCTCGCCCGTACCGTCGTCGAACGCCTCGGCACCACCGTCGTCGCGCTCACCGGCTCCGCGGGCAAGACGTCCACCAAGGACCTCATCGCGCAGCTCCTGCAGCGCAAGGCCCCCACGGTCTGGACGCCGGGCTCCCTCAACAACGAGATCGGCCTGCCGCTCACCGCCCTGAGCGCCACCTCCGAGACCCAGCACCTGGTCCTGGAGATGGGCGCGCGCGGCATCGGGCACATCCGCTACCTGGCCGAGCTCACCCCGCCCCGCATCGGCCTGGTCCTCAACGTCGGCTCCGCCCACCTCGGGGAGTTCGGCAGCCGCGAGGCGATCGCCCAGGCCAAGGGCGAGCTGGTCGAGGCGCTCCCCGAGGACGGCTGCGCCGTGCTCAACGCCGACGACCACCTCGTACGCGCGATGGCTTCGCGCACCAGGGCCCGCGTCCTGCTCTTCGGAGAAGCCCCGGAAGCGGACGTACGGGGCGAGAAGGTCCGGATGACCCCCGACGGGCGGGCCGCTTTCCAGCTCCACACACCCACCGGGTGCAGCGACGTGACCTTGCGCCTGTACGGTGAGCACCACGTGTCGAACGCGCTCGCCGCGGCCGCCGTCGCCCATGAGTTGGGCATGTCCGTGACCGAGATCGCCGAGGCGCTCTCGGAGGCGGGCACCCTCTCCCGCTGGCGCATGGAGGTCACCGAGCGCGCGGACGGTGTGACGGTCGTCAACGACGCCTACAACGCGAACCCCGAATCCATGAGAGCCGCACTGCGTGCGCTGGCTGCCATGGGCCAGGCCCGAGCGGCCGACGGGGGGCGCACCTGGGCGGTGCTCGGTCAGATGGCCGAGCTCGGTGACGCGTCGCTCGCCGAGCACGACGCGGTCGGACGGCTCGCCGTCCGGCTCAACGTCAGCAAGCTCGTCGCTGTCGGGGGCAGAGAAGCCTCCTGGCTGCAACTGGGCGCATATAACGAGGGTTCGTGGGGTGAGGAGTCGGTGCACGTGTCCGACGCACAGGCGGCCGTCGACCTGTTGCGCAGTGAACTGCGCCCGGGAGACGTCGTGCTGGTGAAGGCGTCCCGGTCGGTCGGCCTGGAGAAGGTCGCCCAGGCACTGCTGGAGAACGCGACCGAGGGCGAGGTCGCCGGCCGATGAGGCAGATCCTCTTCGCGGGGGCCATCGGGCTCTTCCTGACCCTGGTCGGTACCCCGCTGCTGATCAAGCTGCTGGCCCGCAAGGGATACGGGCAGTTCATCCGGGACGACGGCCCGCGCACGCACGGCAGCAAGAAGGGCACGCCCACGATGGGCGGCATCGCCTTCATCCTGGCGACGATCCTCGCGTACCTCCTCGCGAAGGTCATCACGGGCGAGCCGATGAGCTTCTCCGGGATCCTCGTCCTCTTCCTGATGGCCGGGATGGGCCTCGTCGGCTTCCTCGACGACTACATCAAGATCGTCAAGCAGCGTTCGCTCGGTCTGCGGGCCAAGGCGAAGATGGCCGGCCAGCTGATCGTCGGCATCGCCTTCGCGGTGCTCTCGCTCCAGTTCGCCGACTCCCGGGGCAACACCCCGGCCTCCACCCGGCTCTCCTTCGTGGAGGACTTCGGCTGGTCGATCGGCCCGGTGCTGTTCTGCGTCTGGGCGCTGTTCATGATCCTCGCCATGTCCAACGGCGTGAACCTCACGGACGGCCTGGACGGCCTGGCCACCGGCGCCTCGGTGATGGTCTTCGGCGCCTACACCTTCATCGGCCTCTGGCAGTTCCAGGAGTCCTGCGCCTTCGCGGACAACCTGACCAACCCCAGCGCCTGTTTCGAGGTACGCGACCCACTCGACCTCGCCGTCGTCGCCTCGGCCCTGATGGGCGCCTGCTTCGGCTTCCTGTGGTGGAACACCTCGCCCGCCAAGATCTTCATGGGCGACACCGGTTCGCTCGCCCTCGGCGGCGCCCTCGCCGGTCTCGCGATCCTCTCCCGCACCGAGTTCCTGCTCGCCATCCTCGGCGGCCTCTTCGTGATGATCACCATGTCCGTGGTCATCCAGGTCGGTTCGTTCAAGATGACCGGCAAGCGGGTCTTCCGGATGGCACCGCTCCAGCACCACTTCGAACTCAAGGGGTGGTCCGAAGTCCTTGTCGTGGTCCGCTTCTGGATCATCCAGGGCATGTGCGTGATCGTCGGCCTCGGCCTCTTCTACGCGGGATGGGCAGCCAAGAAGTGAGCACCGTGGACTGGCAGGGCAAGCACGTCACCGTCGCCGGACTCGGCGTCAGCGGCATCCCCGCGGCCCGCGCCCTGCACGAACGCGGCGCGATCGTCACCGTCGTCAACGACGGCGACGACGAACGCGCCCGCGCGCAGGCCGCCGAACTGGAGGCGCTCGGCATCACCGTGCGCCTCGGCGACGGCGCCACCCTGCCGCCGTCCACGGAACTCGTCGTCACCGCCCCCGGCTGGCAGCCGGACAAACCGCTCTTCCTGGCTGCCGCCGAGGCGGGCGTCGACATCTGGGGCGACGTCGAACTCGCCTGGCGGCTGCGCGGGACGAACGGCTGCCCGGCCGCCCCCTGGCTCGCCGTCACCGGCACCAACGGCAAGACCACCACCGTACGGATGCTGGCCTCGATCCTGGAGGCGGCCGGGCTGCGCACCGCCGCGGTCGGCAACATCGGCGTATCGCTGCTGGACGCGGTGCTCGGCGAGCAGGAGTACGACGTCCTCGCCGTCGAACTCTCCAGCTACCAGCTGCACTGGGCGCCCTCCCTGCGCGCCCACTCCGCCGCCGTCCTCAACCTCGCCCCGGACCACCTCGACTGGCACGGCTCGATGGAGGCGTACGCGGCCGACAAGGGCCGGGTCTACGAGGGCAACACGGTCGCCTGCGTCTACAACGCGGCCGACCCCGCCACCGAGGAGCTGGTCCGCGAGGCCGACGTCGAGGAGGGCTGCCGCGCCATCGGCTTCACCCTCGGAACGCCCGGCCCCTCGCAGCTCGGTGTGGTCGACGGCATCCTCGTCGACCGGGCCTTCGTGGCCAACCGGCAGAAGCAGGCCCAGGAGCTGGCCGAGGTCTCCGACGTCGACCCGCCGGCCCCGCACAACATCGCCAACGCCCTCGCCGCCGCCGCCCTCGCCCGCGCCTTCGGCGTGGAACCGGCCGCCGTACGGGACGGGCTGCGCGCCTTCCGCCCCGACGCCCACCGCATCGAACACGTCGCGGACATCGGGGAGGTGGCCTACGTCGACGACTCCAAGGCCACCAACACCCACGCCACCGAGGCCTCCCTCGCCGCCTACGACTCCATCGTCTGGATCGCCGGCGGACTCGCCAAGGGAGCCACCTTCGACGGGCTGGTCACCGGTGCGGCGAAGCGGCTGCGCGGGGTCGTGCTGATGGGCGCCGACCGCGCGCTGATCCGCGAAGCCCTGACGCGACACGCCCCGGAAGTCCCGGTGGTCGACCTCGACCGCACCGACACTGGGGCCATGGCCGAGGCGGTCGAGCACGCCGCCCGGCTCGCCCGGCCGGGCGATACGGTACTGCTGGCCCCGGCCTGCGCCTCGATGGACATGTTCACCAACTACAACAAGCGGGGCGAGGCGTTCGCGGACGCGGTCCGCGCACACGCCGAGAAGAGCGCCTGACCGACCGGGCTCAGCGCCGGGGTCGAGCCCCCGGGCACGAGCAGTGGAGGGGACAGCGACAATGCCGGCCGAGAAGAGCTCCGCCGTACGCAGTCGGCGCCCCGCACCACCCCGTGGTGCGGGGCGCGGCTCCCGGCCCTCCCGCCCCCGGCGCGGCAGCGGTGTACGAGGCCTCTACGAGCAGGCACGCAGGGCCTGGGACCGGCCTCTGACCGCCTATTACGTGATCCTCGGCGCCAGCCTCCTGATCACCGTGCTCGGCCTCGTGATGGTCTACTCCGCCTCGATGATCAAGGCGTTGAGCATCGACAAGCCGTCGACGTACTTCTTCGGCAAGCAGTTCGTCGCCGCCGTCATCGGGGGCACGCTCATGCTGATCGCCTCCCGGATGCCGGTGAAGCTCCACCGCGCCCTGGCCTACCCGATGCTCATGGTCACCGTCTTCCTGATGGTCCTGGTACAGGTGCCGGGGATAGGGATGTCGGTCAACGGCAACCAGAACTGGCTCTACCTGGGCGGCCCGTTCCAGATCCAGCCCAGCGAGTTCGGCAAGCTCGCACTCATCCTGTGGGGCGCCGACCTGCTCGCCCGCAAGCAGGACAAGCGGCTGCTGACGCAGTGGAAGCACATGCTCGTCCCGCTCGTCCCGGTCGCCTTCATGCTCCTCGGGCTGATCATGCTGGGCGGCGACATGGGCACCGCAATCATCCTCACGGCGATCCTCTTCGGGCTGCTCTGGCTGGCCGGCGCCCCCACCCGGCTCTTCGCCGGAGTGCTCGGCTTCGCCGCCGCCATCGCGTTCCTGCTGATCTGGACCAGCCCCAACCGGATGTCCCGGCTCTCCTGCATGGGCATCATCGGCGAACCCGACCCGGACGACGGCTGCTGGCAGGCCGCGCACGGAATCTACGCTCTGGCCTCCGGCGGATGGTTCGGTTCCGGGCTCGGTGCGAGTGTGGAAAAATGGGGCCAACTCCCGGAACCCCACACCGACTTCATCTTCGCGATCACCGGTGAGGAACTGGGTCTGGCGGGGACGCTGTCCGTGCTCGCCCTCTTCGCGGCTCTAGGCTATGCGGGTATCCGCGTGGCCGGACGCACGGAGGACCCCTTCGTGAGGTTTGCCGCGGGAGGCGTGACCACCTGGATCATGGCCCAGGCCGTGATCAACATCGGTGCGGTGCTCGGCCTGCTGCCGATCGCCGGTGTCCCGCTCCCGCTGTTCTCCTACGGAGGGTCCGCCCTGCTGCCGACGATGTTCGCGGTCGGGCTCATGATCGCCTTCGCGCGGGACGATCCCGCCGCGAAGGCGGCCCTGGCCATGCGGAGGCCCGGGGTGAGATGGAAGACGATGAGACGGCGCATCACGAAGCGTCCGTCCGGAGAGCGGTGAATTTCGGTGCATGTCGTACTCGCCGGCGGGGGGACCGCCGGACACATCGAGCCCGCGCTTGCCCTCGCAGACGCCCTGCGCAGGCAGGACCCGACCGTGGGAATCACGGCCCTCGGCACGGAACGCGGCCTGGAGACCAGGCTCGTACCCGAGCGGGGATACGAGCTGGCGCTCATCCCGGCCGTCCCCCTGCCCCGTAAGCCCACCCCCGAGCTGATCACCGTGCCGGGGCGGCTGCGCGGCACCATCAAGGCCGCCGAGCAGATCCTGGAGCGCACCAAGGCGGACTGCGTGGTCGGCTTCGGCGGCTACGTCGCGCTGCCCGGCTATCTCGCCGCCAAGCGCGTCGGCGTGCCGATCGTGGTCCACGAGGCCAACGCCCGTCCGGGGCTCGCCAACAAGATCGGCTCGCGGTACGCCCACGGGGTCGCCGTCTCCACGCCGGACAGCAAGCTGCGCGACGCCCGCTACATCGGCATCCCGCTGCGCCGCACCATCGCCACCCTGGACCGGGCCCGGGTGCGCCCGGAGGCCCGCGCCGCCTTCGGCCTCGACCCCAACCTGCCCACGCTGCTGGTCTCCGGCGGCTCGCAGGGCGCCCGCCACCTCAACGAGGTCGTCCAGCGGGTCGCGCCGCTGCTCCAGCGCTCCGGGATCCAGATCCTCCATGTGGTCGGCCCGAAGAACGAATTGCCGCGGATCGACAACATGCCCGGGATGCCGCCGTACATCCCGGTACCGTACGTGGACCGGATGGACCTCGCGTACGCCGCGGCCGACATGATGCTCTGCCGCGCGGGCGCGATGACCGTCGCCGAACTCTCCGCCGTCGGGCTCCCCGCCGCCTACGTCCCATTGCCCATCGGCAACGGCGAACAGCGGCTGAACGCCCAGCCGGTGGTCAACGCGGGCGGCGGACTGCTGGTGGACGACGCGGCGCTGACCCCGGAGTGGGTGCAGTCCAACGTCCTGCCGGTGCTGTCGGACCCGCACCGGCTGTACGAAATGTCCCGTGCGGCCGCCGAGTTCGGCAGGCGGGACGCCGACGACCTGCTCGTCGGCATGGTGTACGAAGCGATCGCCTCACGCCGGTAGGCGTGCGGCGCCAGGCGGTGCGGACCCGGGGCGGGAGCCCCGGGTCCGGCGAAGGAGCGAGCGTGGCCGGACCGACGACCGCCCAGCGCGGCACAACGGGGCGCGCGGACGCCCCCGCCCGCCCGCCGCACCCGGGCCCCGAGGGGCGCCGGATCGGCCGTCGCACGCTGGCCCTCCTGATCGGCCTCGCGGCGGCCCTGCTCACCGCGTTCGCCGTCTGGGCGCTCTACGGCTCCTCCTGGCTCCGCGTCGAGAGCGTCTCCACCTCCGGTCTGCGCGTGCTGACCCGCGAGGAGGTGGAAGCGGTCGCCGCCGTGCCGGTCGGGGCGCCGCTGATCTCCGTGGACACCGATGCCATGGAAGCCCGGTTGGGCCAGAAGTTGCCTCGTATCGACAGAGTGGATGTCGTACGGTCCTGGCCGCACGGCATCCGTCTTAAGGTGACCGAACGCAGGCCGGTCCTGCTGCTCGAAAAGGGTGCGAAGTTCGTCGAAGTGGACGCCACGGGCGCCCGATTCGCCACGGTGGACCGCGCGCCGAAGGGTGTACCCGTACTGGAGCTGGCCCCCGCCGAGTCGGCGAGTCTGCGCCGGTTCGGCGGCGACCGCCTGCTGGCGGAAGCCGTCCAGGTGGTGGGTGAACTGCCCGAGGGCGCCGCCAAGGACACCGAGGCCGTACGGGTCACCTCGTACGACGCGATCTCCTTGCGGCTCACCCGGGACCGGGTGGTGACCTGGGGCAGCAGTGAGGACGGGCCGGTGAAGGCCCGGGTGCTCACCGCTCTCATGAAGGCCGCCCCCAAAGCGGGACACTTCGACGTGAGTGCCCCCACCGCCCCGGCGGTATCAGCGAGTTGACGTGCATTTGTGCTGGCCAGCACCCTGGTTGGTCAGCGCTACGGGTGATCACATAGGGTGAAAAGAAAAACGGGAGGTTCGGCGTGTTCGTTGAACGGGCGCCACTTGTCGACTTAGTGTCCTGTTCGGAAGAGTCCAGGAAGCAGACACACTGGTAACCCTAAACTTGAACGTTAGGGTTTGGGTCGGCGTTCGGACCGTCCCCATCGACATCAGTCGTCGCCGCGGATCACCCGCCGAGCGACGACACGTAACTCGAGGCGAGAGGCCTTCGACGTGGCAGCACCGCAGAACTACCTCGCAGTCATCAAGGTCATCGGTGTCGGCGGCGGTGGTGTCAATGCCATCAACCGAATGATCGAGGTCGGCCTCAAGGGCGTCGAGTTCATCGCGATCAACACGGACGCACAGGCCCTGTTGATGAGCGACGCCGACGTCAAGCTCGACGTCGGCCGCGAACTCACCCGGGGCCTCGGCGCCGGGGCGAACCCGGCCGTCGGTCGTAAGGCGGCAGAGGACCACCGTGAGGAGATCGAGGAGGTCCTCAAGGGGGCCGACATGGTCTTCGTCACCGCCGGCGAAGGCGGCGGCACCGGCACCGGCGGCGCACCCGTCGTCGCCAACATCGCGCGCTCGCTGGGCGCCCTGACGATCGGTGTGGTCACCCGCCCGTTCACCTTCGAGGGCCGGCGACGCGCCAACCAGGCGGAGGACGGCATCGCCGAACTCCGCGAAGAGGTCGACACCCTCATCGTCATCCCCAACGACCGGCTGCTGTCCATCTCGGACCGCCAGGTCAGCGTGCTCGACGCCTTCAAGTCGGCCGACCAGGTCCTGCTCTCGGGTGTCCAGGGCATCACGGATCTGATCACCACCCCGGGCCTGATCAACCTGGACTTCGCCGACGTCAAGTCGGTCATGTCCGAGGCCGGATCGGCGCTCATGGGCATCGGCTCGGCGCGCGGCGACGACCGCGCGGTCGCGGCGGCGGAGATGGCGATCTCCTCGCCGCTGCTGGAGGCGTCCATCGACGGCGCCCGGGGCGTCCTGCTCTCCATCTCCGGCGGCAGCGACCTCGGTCTCTTCGAGATCAACGAGGCCGCCCAGCTGGTGAGCGAGGCGGCCCACCCCGAGGCCAACATCATCTTCGGTGCCGTCATCGACGACGCCCTCGGTGACGAGGTCCGGGTCACCGTGATCGCGGCAGGGTTCGACGGCGGACAGCCGCCGGCCCGGCGCGACGGCTCCCTCGGCGCCAGCACGAACAAGAGGGAGGAGCCGGCCGCCCCGGCCAGGCCCGCCCCCGAACCCGCGCGCCCGACGGGCGGACTCGGTTCGGTGCCGCCGCGCGAGGAGACCCCGGCCCCGGCCGAGCCCGCTCCCGCGTCGGCCGCGAACGAGAGCCCGCTCTCGCCGGTCTCCCCGCCGCACGTCCCGCCGGCCCGTCCCTACCAGGACACCCAGGCCGAAGAGCTGGACGTACCGGACTTCTTGAAGTGATAACCCGGCATCCGGCGGACTCCGCCACGGGCAGCGCTCATTTCGCCTTCACCGACCGGTGGGGCGGGGTGAGCGCCGCTCCGTACGGTGAACTCAACCTCGGCGGCGCGGTCGGTGACGACCCCGCCGCCGTCGGCGCGAACCGCGAGCGCGCGGCCCGCGGCCTCGGCCTCGACCCGGCCTCGGTCGTCTGGATGAACCAGGTGCACGGCCGGGACGTGGCGGTGGTCGACGGACCCTGGGGCGCGGACGCGGAGATCCCGGCCGTGGACGCACTGGTGACCACGCGGCGCGGACTGGCACTCGCCGTCCTCACCGCCGACTGCACCCCCGTCCTCCTGGTCGAGCCGGTCGCCGGAGTCGTCGGGGCGGCGCACGCCGGGCGGCCGGGGCTGGTCGCCGGAGTCGTTCCGGCGGTGGTCGAGGCCATGACCGCGCTGGGCGCACGCCCCTCCCGGATCACCGCCCGCACCGGACCGGCCGTCTGCGGACGGTGCTACGAAGTGCCGGCGGAGATGCGGGCCGAGGTCGCGGAAGCGGTCCCCGGCACCTGGGCCGAGACCAGCTGGGGGACCCCCGCGGTGGACGTCACCGGCGGAGTCCACGCCCAGCTCGCCGCCCTCGGGGTGAGTGACCTGCACCGTTCACCGGTCTGCACCCGTGAATCGGGCGATCACTTCTCGTACCGCCGCGACCGCACCACCGGGCGGCTCGCCGGATATGTCTGGTTGGACTGATAGGGCATGACGGACCGTAAGGCTCAACTCGCGGCGAATCTCGCACAGGTGGAGGAAAGGATCACCTCCGCCTGTGCCGCGGCCGGCCGCAAGCGCGAGGAGGTGACCCTGATCGTGGTCACCAAGACCTACCCCGCGAGCGACGTGCGGATCCTGCACGGACTGGGTGTGCGTCATGTCGCCGAGAACCGTGACCAGGACGCGGCACCGAAAGCCGCCGCTTGTGCGGATCTTTCCCTGACATGGCACTTTGTCGGACAACTCCAGACGAACAAGGTTCGTTCTGTGACGGGTTATGCCGATGTCGTGCAGTCGGTGGACCGGATCAAGCTGGTCACCGCCCTCTCGTCTGCCGCTGTCCGGGCCGGGCGCGAACTCGGCTGTCTGATCCAGGTCGCCCTGGACGCGGAGAGCGGGGAGCGCGGTGAGCGGGGCGGGGTCGGGCCGGACGGGATCGAGGAGTTGGCGGCCGCGGTCGACGCGGCCGACGGACTGCGGCTGGACGGTCTGATGACCGTGGCCCCGCTGGCCGGACCGTTTGCCGGCAGGCAACGGGCCGCGTTCGACCGGCTGATGGAATTCTCCACCCGCCTGCGCGCCGCTCATCCGGCTGCGAACATGGTCTCCGCGGGGATGAGCGGGGATCTGGAGGACGCGGTGGCGGCCGGAGCGACACATGTACGCGTCGGTACGGCGGTACTCGGAGTCCGACCCGCGCTCGGGTAACGTCGCGAAGCAGGTCGGACCACAGCAGAAAATATGGTCATTCCCCAGCACAACGGGTAGGCCATCGTGGATCGCTGGCACTTGGTGACGAATGCCGATCCACCACAGAGCGGAGGGACTCAGAGAATGGCCGGCGCGATGCGCAAGATGGCGGTCTACCTCGGCCTCGTGGAGGACGATGGGTACGACGGCCGGGGCTTCGACCCCGATGACGACTTCGAGCCCGAGCCGGAGCCCGAGCGGCGTCGGCACCAGCCCCCGCACCAGGTGGAACGCGAGCGCGAGCGGGAGCGCGAAAGGGACGAACCGGTACGGGTGGTGCAGCCTCCCGCCCCGCGCGAGCCGGTTCAGCTCCCCGCGGAAAGCGGGCGACCCGCCCGAATCGCCCCCGTGGCGTCCATCACACCTGAACGTCCGAACATGGAGAAGAACGCACCGGTGATCATGCCCAAGGTCGTGTCCGAGCGGGAGCCCTACCGCATCACCACACTGCACCCCCGGACCTACAACGAGGCCCGTACCATCGGGGAACACTTCCGCGAGGGCACTCCGGTGATCATGAACCTCACGGAGATGGACGATACGGACGCGAAGCGACTTGTCGACTTTGCCGCAGGACTCGTCTTCGGGCTCCATGGCAGCATTGAACGCGTGACGCAGAAGGTGTTCCTGTTGTCGCCTGCTAACGTCGATGTCACGGCGGAGGACAAGGCCCGCATCGCAGAGGGCGGATTCTTCAACCAGAGCTGAGAACACGACACCGGGAACAACCCGGCCGCAAGGCCGGAACCGGCCACGAGGCCGGAGCTACGAGAGCCAGGGGAGAGGGAAGCGCGGGACATGGGCGTCGCACTGGATGTGGTCTATATCGCGCTGATGTGTTTCCTCATCGTGCTGATCTTCCGGCTCGTCATGGACTACGTCTTCCAGTTCGCACGTTCATGGCAACCCGGCAAGGCGATGGTGGTCGTTCTGGAGGCCACCTACACTGTCACCGATCCACCGCTCAAGCTTCTGCGGCGGTTCATCCCGCCGCTGCGTCTCGGGGGCGTGGCACTCGACCTGTCCTTCTTCGTTCTGATGATCATCGTCTACATCCTGATCAGCGTTGTGATCCGGTTGTGAGCGATACGGTCTTGCCGACTGCCGACGACTACGTAGAGGTGAAGAAGAGATGCCGTTGACCCCCGAGGACGTGCGGAACAAGCAGTTCACGACCGTCCGCCTCCGAGAAGGCTATGACGAGGACGAGGTCGATGCCTTTCTCGACGAGGTCGAAGCCGAGCTGACCCGTCTGCTCCGCGAGAACGAGGACCTGCGCGCCAAGCTGGCCGCCGCGACGCGCGCCGCCGCGCAGAACCAGCAGCAGCAACAGCAGCAGGGCATGCGCAAGCCCCCGGAGCAGCAGGACCGGCCCGGCGCTCCCGTGCCCGCCGCCATATCCGGACCGCCACAGCAGCAGCAGCCCCCGCAGATGGGTCCGCCCCAGCTGCCCGGCGGCGCGCCGCAGCTGCCCGCCGGTCCCAGCGGTCACGGCCCCCAGGGTCACGGCGGCCCGCAGGGTCCGCACGGCCCCGGCCCGATGCAGGGCGGCCCCATGGGTGGCCCGATGGGCGGCCCCATGGGTCAGCACCCCCAGCAGCAGATGCAGCAGATGCAGCAGCCGCAGATGCAGCAGCAGGGTCAGGGTCCCGGTGGCGACAGCGCCGCCCGTGTCCTCTCGCTCGCCCAGCAGACCGCCGACCAGGCGATCGCGGAGGCCCGTTCCGAGGCCAACAAGATCGTCGGCGAGGCGCGGAGCCGGGCCGAGGGTCTGGAGCGCGACGCGCGCGCCAAGGCCGACGCCCTGGAGCGGGACGCGCAGGAGAAGCACCGCGTGGCGATGGGCTCCCTGGAGTCGGCCCGCGCGACGCTGGAGCGCAAGGTCGAGGACCTGCGCGGCTTCGAGCGCGAGTACCGCACGCGGCTGAAGTCGTACCTGGAGAGCCAGCTGCGTCAGCTGGAGACCCAGGCGGACGACTCGCTCGCCCCGCCGCGGACGCCGGCCGCCGCTTCGCTGCCGCCGTCGCCCTCGCTGGCTCCGGCCGGTGCGGGTGCGATGGGTCACTCCATGGGCAGCTCCAACCACGGTGGCCACGGCGGCCAGCAGATGGGCGGCCCGTCCATGGGCGGTGCGCCCTCCTACGGTGGGCAGCAGCAGATGTCGCCCGCGATGACGCAGCCGATGGCGCCGGTGCGGCCGCAGGCGCCGCAGCCGATGCAGCAGGCGCCGTCGCCGATGCGCGGGTTCCTGATCGACGAGGACGACAACTGAGCGGGGCGCGCTCGCTGAGCGCGTGCGCGTAGCGTCGGCAGTCAGGGCCGGGCCCCGGGGTTTTCCCCGGGGCCCGGCCCTTTGCCGTGGGCGGGGGCCGTTGGCCGGGGGCCGGTGGGGTGGGCGTGGGCGGGGTGCGCCTGCGGCGGGCTGTTCCCCTGCCCGCCCCTTCCCGAAACCGGGGTGCTGCCCCGGGCCCCCTTTGCCCTCAAGCGCCGGGCAGGCTGGATTTAAGGGCTCCGCCCCGGACCCCGCGCCTCAAACGCCGGCGGGGCTGAAGGAGGCGGGCTTTGCCCCGGCCCCCGCGCCTCAAGCGCCGGTGGGGCTGAACAGGCCTGACCTCGGCCTCATGGGTGCGGGAGGGCCAAGCCAGCCCGTCCGGCGCTTGAGGCCGTCTTTCCCAGCCCCGCCGGCGTTTGAGGCGCGGGGGTTCGGGGCGGAGCCCCTGAGGGGATACGACGGAGGGCCCGGCCGGATACGTTCCGGCCGGGCCCTCCGTCGTACGGACCTACCGCTTGCGGAGGCGGAAGGTCAGGGACAGGCCCTCGTCCTCGAAGGGGGCGCCGTACGTGTCGTCCGCCACACCCTCCGCGTACTCCACCGCCAGGACCTCGTCCGAGATCAGGGGGGCGTGCTCCGTGAGGGCCTCCTGGGTGGCCTCGGACGTCGTCGTCCAGCGGACGGCGATGCGGTCCGCCACGTCCAGGCCGCTGTTCTTGCGGGCCTCCTGGATCAGGCGGATCGCGTCACGGGCCAGGCCCGCGCGCCGCAGCTCGGGAGTGATCTCCAGGTCCAGGGCCACCGTCGCGCCCGAGTCCGACGCGACCGACCAGCCCTCGCGCGGGGTCTCCGTGATGATCACCTCGTCGGGGGAGAGCGTGATCTGCTCGCCCTCCACCTCCACCGTCGCCGTACCCTCGCGCAGGGCGAGGGAGAGCGCCGCCGCGTCCGCGTTCGCGACCGCCTTGGCCACCGCCTGGACGCCCTTGCCGAACCGCTTGCCCAGCGCCCGGAAGTTGGCCTTCGCCGTCGTGTCGACCAGCGAGCCGCCGACCTCCGAGAGCGTGGCCAGCGAGGTGACGTTCAGCTCCTCCGTGATCTGCGCGCGCAGCTCGGGAGAGAGGGACTCGAAGCCGTTCGCCGCCACCAGCGCCCGCGACAGGGGCTGGCGCGTCTTCACGCCCGACTCCGCCCGCGTCGCCCGGCCCAGCTCCACCAGGCGGCGCACCAGCGCCATCCGGGAGGAGAGGGCGGGGTCGATCGCCGAAGCCTCCGCCTTGGGCCACGACGACAGGTGCACCGACTCCGGGGCGTCCGGCGTCACCGGCGTGATCAGGTCCTGCCAGACCCGCTCCGTGATGAACGGGACCAGCGGCGCCATCAGGCGCGTCACCGTCTCGACCACCTCGTGCAGCGTGCGCAGGGCCGCCTTGTCGCCCTGCCAGAAGCGGCGGCGCGAGCGGCGTACGTACCAGTTGGAGAGGTCGTCCACGAACGCCGAGAGCAGCTTGCCGGCGCGCTGGGTGTCGTACCCCTCCATCGCGACCGTCATCTGCTCGACCAGCGTGTTGAGTTCGCTCAGCAGCCAGCGGTCCAGCACCGTGCGGTCCGCCGGGGCCGGGTCGGCCTCGGAGGGGGCCCAGCCGCACGTGCGGGCGTACAGGGCCTGGAACGCGACGGTGTTCCAGTACGTCAGGAGCGTCTTGCGGACCACCTCCTGGATCGTGCCGTGGCCCACCCGGCGGGCCGCCCAGGGGGAGCCGCCGGCCGCCATGAACCAGCGGACGGCGTCCGCCCCGTGCTGGTCCATCAGCGGGATCGGCTGGAGGATGTTGCCCAGGTGCTTGGACATCTTGCGGCCGTCCTCGGCGAGGATGTGGCCGAGGCAGACCACGTTCTCGTAGGACGACTTGTCGAAGACCAGCGTGCCGACCGCCATCAGCGTGTAGAACCAGCCGCGGGTCTGGTCGATGGCCTCCGAGATGAACTGCGCCGGGTAGCGGTTCTCGAAGACTTCCTTGTTCTTGTAGGGGTAGCCCCACTGCGCGAACGGCATCGAACCCGAGTCGTACCAGGCGTCGATGACCTCCGGGACGCGGTACGCCTCCAGCTGGCAGTTCTCGTGCGTGCAGGTGAATGTGATCTCGTCGATGAAGGGGCGGTGGGGGTCGAGGGGCGACTGGTCGGTGCCGGTGAGCTCCGTCAGCTCCGCCCGTGATCCCACGCACGTCAGGTGGCCGTCCTCGCAGCGCCAGATCGGCAGCGGCGTGCCCCAGTAGCGGTTGCGGGAGAGCGCCCAGTCGACGTTGTTGGTCAGCCAGTCGCCGAAGCGGCCGTTCTTGACCGAGTCCGGGAACCAGTTGGTCTTCTCGTTCTCCTGGAGCAGGCGGTCCTTGATGGCCGTCGTGCGGATGTACCACGACGGCTGCGCGTAGTAGAGCAGCGCCGTGTGGCAGCGCCAGCAGTGCGGGTAGCTGTGCTCGTACGGGACGTGGCGGAAGAGCTTGCCGCGCGCGTCCAGGTCCGCGGTGAGCGCCTCGTCGGCCTTCTTGAAGAAGACGCCGCCGACCAGGGGCAGGTCCTCCTCGAACGTGCCGTCGGGGCGGACCGGGTTGACCACCGGGAGGCCGTAGGAGCGGCAGACCACGAGGTCGTCGGCGCCGAACGCGGGGGACTGGTGGACCAGACCCGTACCGTCCTCGGTGGTGACGTACTCGGCGTTGACGACGTAGTGCGCCTCGGCCGGGAAGTCGACCAGGGTGAAGGGGCGTTCGTAGGTCCAGCGCTCCATCTCGGCGCCGGTGAACGACTGGCCGGTCACCTCCCAGCCCTCGCCGAGCGCCTTCTCCACCAGCGGTTCGGCGACGACGAGCTTCTCCTCGCCGTCCGTCGCGACGACGTAGCGGACCTCGGGGTGCGCGGCGACCGCCGTGTTGGAGACCAGGGTCCAGGGGGTGGTCGTCCAGACCAGGAGAGCCGCCTCGCCGGCCAGCGGGCCGGAGGTGAGGGGGAAGCGGACGAAGACGGAGGGGTCGACGACCGTCTCGTACCCCTGCGCCAGCTCGTGGTCGGAGAGGCCGGTGCCGCAGCGCGGGCACCAGGGGGCGACCCGGTGGTCCTGGACCAGCAGGTCCTTGTTGAAGATCTCCTTCAGCGACCACCACACGGAGTCCACGTACTCCGGGTCCATCGTGCGGTACGCGTCGTCCAGGTCGACCCAGTACCCCATACGGGTCGTGAGCTCGGCGAAGGCGTCGGTGTGCCGGGTCACCGACTCACGGCACTTGGCGTTGAACTCGGCGATGCCGAACGCCTCGATGTCCTTCTTGCCGTTGAAGCCCAGCTCCTTCTCGACGGCCAGCTCGACCGGCAGGCCGTGGCAGTCCCAGCCGGCCTTCCGGCCCACGTGGTAGCCCTGCATGGTGCGGAAGCGGGGGAAGACGTCCTTGAAGACGCGGGCCTCGATGTGGTGCGCGCCGGGCATGCCGTTGGCGGTGGGCGGGCCCTCGTAGAAGACCCACTCCGGGCGGCCCTCGGACTGGTCGAGGCTCTTGGCGAAGACCTTGTTCTCGCGCCAGAAGTCGAGCACGGCGTGCTCCAGCGCGGGCAGGTCGACCTGGGCGGGTACCTGGCGGTACTGCGGCGATGTCATGTGCGGGCTTCCTCCGGCGGACGTCTTCCACTTCCGTCGGAGGGACGAGAGCGACGGGGCTCCCGCGGTACCACCCTCCTTGGCCGCGGGCGTGTGCCCGTGGCCCCCTCATTGGGGTCGCGACGCCGGGTCTAGTGGCCGGGGGCCCGGGGCGTGCCCAGGGACCGAGGCTTTCTTCCGGCGGCTCCGGGGTGATCTTCACGACGCGCTCGCCCCCGGGCTCCCACCGTCCCCGGGTCGCTGCTGGCTGCGTACGACGCTACTCGTCCCATCCACGCCTCTCGCTGCGCCCAGTGTACGGGCCCGTACGGCCGACGGCCGACCGGTTTACCCCGGCCCCGGGCGTGACCCGAATGGCCAGTCGGGGGCGGACGGAGTTCTCCGCGTCGGTACGGGGGCGTTCCGGGGTGCCCCCGAGGCGGATTACCGGGCGGGGAGCTGGGAACAACGGTTGCAGGCGCGCCACGACCGGGCAGGGGGAGGGGCGGAATGGGCGGCGTGCCCCGTTGCCGCGGGGCTGGGGCCGATTTATCGTCCCAGCACGATTCGCGAGCAAGATCACAATATGTGAAGGGGCCGCGGCCATGGTGGCGAAGAAGACGGCGGAAGAGACCGCGGCCGGGCAGAAGGCCGACGGGAAGCCACCGGCCGGGACCCCGTCCGGGACGGGTGTGACCGGGACGGACGCGCCCACGACGAGGACGGCGGCGAAGAAGGCCGCCGGGAAGACGGCGAAGAAGGCGGCGGCGAAGAAGACCGCCACCGGGAAGGCGCCGGCGAAGAAGGCGGCGAAGAAGACCGCTGCCAGGAAGAGCCCCGCGAAGAAGAGCGCGGCCAAGAAGGCTGCGAAGACGGCCGGACCGACGGCCACGGGGGCGGCTGCGGCCGCCGAGGAGACGGGAGCCCACACGGTGGTAGCCAAGAAGAGCGCGAGTCCCGCGGCCGGTCCGGACGAGGCGGCCGCCGTGCCGCCGGCCCGGGGGGTCGTCGAGGCCGCCGCCCCCGGCGAGCTGGCGGTACGGCCCGGGGAGGACCCCTGGACGCCCGAGGAGGTCACCGAGGCCCGGACGCTGCTGACCGGCGAGATCACCCGGCTCCGCGACGAGCTGGAGACCTCGGGCGCCGCGCTCGCCGGGCTGATGCGGGACTCCGGCGACGGTGCCGGTGACGACGAGGCCGACACCGGCACCAAGAACATCACCCGTGAGCACGAGCTGGCGCTCGCCGCCAACGCCCAGGAGATGCTGGAGCAGACCGAGCGGGCCCTCGCGCGGCTGGAGGCGGGGACGTACGGGCTCTGCGAGGTCTGCGGCAAACCGATCGGCAAGGCGCGGATGCAGGCGTTTCCCCGCGCCACCCTCTGTGTCGAGGACAAGCAGAAGCAGGAGCGGCGCGGCTGACCCGTACAGGTGTGTCGTACCCTCTCCTCAGTCAGGCACCTAGGTTGAGGGACTCACGTGGCAGAGGCGGAGCGCATCATCGGTACGCCGGAAGATCCCGAGACCGAGCGCGCGGACGGCGGCGGCTCCACGGCCGCCGACGCCGCCGCGAACGCGGGTGTGGGCAAGCGCAAGATCCTGGCGCTCGTCGCCGTCGCGATCGTCGCCTATCTGCTGGACCTGGTCTCCAAGCTGATCGTGGTCGCCAAGCTGGAGCACCAGCCGCCGATCGACATCATCGGTGACTGGCTGCAGTTCCGGGCGCTGCGCAACCCTGGGGCCGCGTTCGGGTTCGGCGAGGCGTTCACGGTGATCTTCACGATCATCGCGGCCGGGGTGATCGTGGTGGTCATCCGGCTGGCCCGCAAGCTCTACAGCCTGCCCTGGGCCATCGCCCTGGGACTGCTCCTGGGCGGGGCGCTCGGCAACCTCACCGACCGGATCTTCCGGGCGCCCGGCGTGTTCGAAGGGGCGGTGGTCGACTTCATCGCCCCCAAGCACTTCGCCGTCTTCAACCTCGCGGACTCCGCCATCGTCTGCGGCGGCATCCTCATCGTGATCCTCTCCTTCAAGGGGCTGGACCCCGACGGGACCGTCCACAAGGACTGACCGGGCTGCGCGGGCAGCGCGGCGCGCAAGGCATACTCGACTGGTGAGTACGCACCCCGAGATCCGCACCCTGCCCGTACCGGACGGCCTGGAGGGCGAGCGTGTCGACGCCGCCATCGCCCGTATGTTCGGTTTCTCCCGCACCAAGGCCGCCGAGCTGGCCGCCGCCGGGAAGGTCCAGGTGGACGGTTCGGTGGCCGGCAAGTCCGAGCGCGTGCACGGCGGCGCCTGGCTGGAGGTCGAGATGCCGGGCGCGCCCGCCCCGGTGCAGATCGTCGCCGAGCCCGTCGAGGGCATGGAGATCGTCCACGACGACGACGACATCGTGGTCATCGTGAAGCCGGTCGGCGTCGCGGCCCACCCCAGCCCCGGCTGGACCGGCACCACCGTCATCGGCGGTCTCGCCGCAGCCGGGTACCGGATCTCGACCTCCGGCGCCGCCGAGCGCCAGGGCATCGTGCACCGCCTCGACGTCGGCACCTCCGGCCTGATGGTCGTCGCCAAGTCCGAGCGCGCCTACACCCTGCTGAAGGCCCAGTTCCGCGACCGGGTCGTCGAGAAGAAGTACCACGCGCTCGTCCAGGGCCACCCGGACCCGATGAGCGGCACCATCGACGCCCCCATCGGGCGCCATCCCAACCACGACTACAAGTGGGCCGTCACCGCCGAGGGCAAGCCGTCGGTGACCCACTACGACCTGATCGAGGCCTACCGCGCCGCCAGCCTCCTGGACATCAAGCTGGAGACCGGCCGCACGCACCAGATCCGGGTCCACATGTCCGCCCACCGCCACCCCTGCGTCGGCGACCTGACGTACGGCGCCGACCCGACCCTGGCCAAGCGGCTCGGGCTCACCCGGCAGTGGCTCCACGCGGTCCGCCTGGGCTTCGAGCACCCGGCCGACGGCTCCTGGGTGGAGTTCTCCAGCGACTACCCGGCCGACCTCCGGCACGCCCTCGACACCATTTCCGCGGAGAGCCAGTGACCGCCGCCGCCTCCACCTCGTACACCACCCGCAGGGCCGTCGAGGAGAGCGACCTCGCCGCCTGCTTCCAGGTCCGCAAGGACGTCTTCGTCGGTGAGCAGGACGTGCCCGAGGAGATCGAGTACGACGCCTACGACGCGACCGCCGTGCACGTGCTTGCTGTCGCCCCGGACGGTACCGCGCTCGGCACGGGGCGGCTGCTGCACGGCGAGGTCGCGGCGGCCAAGACCGGCGGCGACCTCACCGCCGGCTCCCTCGGCCGGCTCGCGGTCACCCGGCAGGCGCGCGGCCTCGGGGTCGGCGCCGCCCTTGTACGGGCCATCGAGGAGGAGGCGGCCCGGCTCGGCCTGACCGCCGTCGACCTGCACGCCCAGACCCACGCCCTCGGCTTCTACGAACGCCTCGGCTACGTCGCGTACGGCCCCGAGTTCCCGGACGCGGGCATCCCGCACCGGGCGATGCGCCGGGAGATCGGCGCAGCCTGACCCCGCCCACGGGGGGTCTCGGCCGCCTGGTGCGTGCCGCGTGGCAGGGTGGAGGCCCGCCCGGCCGGTGATCCGGCCGGGCTTCCTGACGGCCGTTCACCCCGGGGGTGTCCTGGAGGACACGGTGAGCGGCCCGGAACCGTACGCTCCGGAAGGCACCTCCCGTGGAACAGATGACCCTGCTGCTCCTGCTGCTGCTCGGAGCCCTGGTCACGGTGCCGCTCGGCGCCCGGCTGGGGCTGCCCGCACCGGTCCTCATGACGCTCGTCGGGGTCGCGATGGCCTTCGCGCCCTTCGTGCCGAACGTCGACATCCCGCCCGAGATCATCCTCCCGGCCCTGCTGCCGCCGCTGCTCTACGCCTCGGTGCAGCGCACCTCCTGGCGCCAGTTCGCCGCCAACAAACGGCCGATCTTCCTGCTCGCCGTAGCCCTGGTCTTCGTCACCACGGCCGCTGTCGCCGCCGTCGCCAACTCGATCGTCCCCGGCCTGCCCATCGCCGCCGCCGTCGCCCTGGGCGCGCTGGTCGCCCCGCCCGACCCGGTCGCCGCCACCGCCGTCGCGGGCTCGGTCGGACTGCCCCGCCGACTGGTGTCGATCCTGGAGGGCGAAGGGCTCTTCAACGACGTCACGGCCATCGTGCTGTACCACGTGGCCATCGCGGCGGCGGTGAGCGGCACCTTCTCGGTGCCCGAGGCGTTCGGGCAGCTGATCCTCTCCGCCGTGGTCGCCATCGCCGTCGGCCTCGCGCTCGGCTGGCTCACCATCAAGCTCATGGGGATGCTCGGCGACGCCACCCTCCAGGTCGGCCTGAGCCTCCTCGTGCCGTTCGTCGCCTACGTCCTGGCGGAGGAGCTGATGGGCTCCGGCGTGCTCGCCGTCCTCACCGTCGCGCTCTACCTCGCCGAGCACACCGCCGACGCCGACGACGTGCTGGGCCGGCTCACCGGACGTACCTTCTGGGAGATCGTCGACACCCTGGTCACCGGTGTGGCCTTCGGGCTGATCGGCCTGGAGCTGCACAACGTCTTCGGCACCTCCGGCGGGCGGGAGTGGCAGATGCTCGGCTGGGGGCTCGTGATCGTCGCGGTCGTCGTCGGCGTCCGGCTGGCCTGGCTGCTCCCCGCCACCTGGCTCGCCAAGCAGCTGCACACCCGGCGGGACGTCAGCGAGGAGATCCCGACCGGCTGGCGGGAGACCGTCGTCATGTGGTGGGCCGGGATGCGCGGGGTGGCCTCCGTCGCGCTGGCGCTCGCCATCCCGCTGGAGACCGACGACGGACAGCCCTTCCCCGGCCGCGACGAGATCATCTTCATCGCCTTCTGCGTGATCATGGCCACCCTCGTCTTCCAGGGGCTCACCCTGCCCTGGCTGGTCCGCAAGCTCCGGGTGCGCGCCGACGCCGCCGCCGAGGAGGCCCTGGAGCGGGATCTCGCCCTGCGCGCCGCCAAGGCCGCCAAGCACCGGCTCAAGGAGATCCAGGAGGTCGAGGAGTTCCCGGACGAGGTCGTGGAGCGGCTCCAGAAGGCCGCGTACGACATCGGCGCCCGGATCAACCCGGAGATCGTCGACGAGGAGCGGCGCGAGGCGTACGCGAAGCGCGCCGAGCGGTTCAAGGCGGTCAGCCGGATCCAGCGCGAGATGATGTCGGCCGCCCGCCACGAGGTGCTCGCCGCCCGCAACGAACCCGGCTCCGACCCGGAGATCGTCGACCGGGTGCTGCGCCAGCTGGACTTCCGCTCGCTGCGCTGAACCCGGGGGCGTACGGCAAGGGGCCGGCCTTCCGCCGTAGCCGCGCCGCTCGCGCCCCCGGGCGCACGGGTCCCTCAGCCGCGCCCCGTCCGCGGTGCCCTGGAATCCTCCACGTCGCGGTCGGGGCCGGTGCCGTTGCGGGAGGGCCGGGGGCCCGCGCCCGTCAGCTCCGCCCACTGCTCGCCCGGCGGCAGCACGCCCGGGGAGGTGGCCACCCGCGGCAGCGCGTACGGGTGGTTGTCCCGCAGCCAGCCCACCAGCTGCTCGCGCACCGCGCACCGCACGGTCCAGATGTCGTTCGCGTCCTTCGCCGTCACCACCGCCCGCACCTGGATCGTCGTCGGGGTGGTGTCGGTGACCGCGAGCGACCAGTCGCGGCCGTCCCACGCGGCGATGTCACCGAGGATGTCCCGCAGCTTCTTGCGCATCGCGGCCACCGGAGCCGCGTGGTCCAGGTGGAAGAAGACCGTGCCGGTCATCTGGACCCCGCCGCGCGACCAGTTCTCGAACGGCTTGCTCGTGAAGTACGAGACCGGCATCGTGATCCGCCGCTCGTCCCACGTCCGTACCGCCAGGAACGTCAGGGTGATCTCCTCGACCGTGCCCCACTCACCGTCCACCACCACGGTGTCGCCGATGCGGACCATGTCCCCGAAGGCGATCTGGAGCCCCGCGAAGAGGTTGCCGAGCGTCGACTGCGCGGCCACACCGGCGACGATGCCGACCACACCGGCCGAGGCCAGCATCGACGTGCCGACCGCACGCATCGGCGGGAGCGTCAGCAGCATCGCGGCGATGGCGACGACCGTCACCACCGCTATCACCACCCGCTGGATCAGCGTCACCTGCGTACGGACCCGGCGCACCCGGGCCGGATCGCGGGTGGCCGTGGCGTACCGCGCGTAGCTGGACTCGACGACCGTCGCGGCCACCCGGACCACCAGCCACGCCGTGGCACCGATCAGCACCAGCGAGAGCGCCTGGCCGATCCCGACCCGGTGCTCCCACACCCAGGCGATGCCGGACTGGCGGTAGCTGCCGCGCAGCAGCGCCGTGATGAGCACCACCTGCAACGGTGGCCGGCAGCGCCGCAGCAGCCCCCAGAGCGGGGTCTCGTGGTGGCGGCTGTCGGCCCGGCGCAGCAGCCGGTCGACCGCCCAGCCGACCAGCAGCGTGATCACCACGGCACCGCCGACGACGATCAGCGGGCGCAGCACGTTCTCCATCGCTTCGATCCTCCAAGCCTTGGGGCACAACTGGCACCATGGGCCTCATGAACATCATGCTCTTCCACTCGACCTACGGGCTCACGCCCGCCGTGCACGCCGCGGCCGCCCGTCTCAGGGACGCCGGCCACGAGGTGCGCGTGCCCGATCTGTTCGAGGGGCACACCTTCGACACGGTGGAGGAGGGCATGGCCTTCAAGGAGGAGGTCGGCAAGGAGGAGCTGCTCAGGCGGGCCGTGCTGGCCGCCGCGCCCTACTCCGACCAGGGGCTCGTCTACGCCGGGTTCTCCCTCGGCGCGGCCACCGCGCAGACCCTGGCCCTCGGGGACGCGAAGGCGCGCGGGCTCCTGCTCTTCCACGGCACCTCGGACATCGCGGAGAACGCGACGGTGGAGGAGCTGCCGGTCCAGCTGCACGTGGCGGACCCGGACCCCTTCGAGTCCCACGACTGGCTCAACAGCTGGTACCTCCAGATGCAGCGCACCGGCGCGGACGTGGAGATCTACCGCTACCCCGGGGCCGGCCACCTCTTCACCGACCCCGACCTCCACGACTACGACCAGGCCGCCGCCGAGCAGACCTGGAAGGTCGCACTCGGCTTCCTGGCCACCCTCTAGAACTCCTCGGCGGACCGGGCGGAGCGCCGGGTCCGGCTACGGGCGCGTACGGCGAACGGGCGGGCGAACAGAGGAAGTTCGCCCGCCCGTCGGGAAGCCGTCGCCGGGAGTCGGCCCGCCGGTCGGGGCCGGGTCGGGTCCGCCGGGGCCGCCCGACTGCCGGCGACCCGGCCGGCTGCCGGGGCCGCCCGGCCGCCTGGGGGAGGCGTCAGCCCTTCAGGGCCTTGTCCACCGCCGCCGTGAAGTCGGTCGCCGTCATCGGGGCGTTGTCGCTGCCCTCGCTGGTGACCTTCTTGCCGTCCATCTTCAGCGTCGGCGTGCCCTGCACCCCGCTCTTGTCGAACGCCCCGGACATCTTCATCGCCCAGGCGTCGTACGTGCCGTCCTCGACGTCCTTCTGGAAGGCCTTGTTGCCCTTCAGCGCGTCCACCGAGTCCGCGACCTCGATCAGGTAGCTGTCCTTGGCGAACTTGTCCTCGCGCTCCTCCGGGTGGAACTTCGCCGAGTACAGCGCGGCCTTGTACTCCATGAACGCCTCGGGGCTCACGTCCAGCGCGGCGCCGAGCGCGCTCAGGGCGTTTTTGGAGCCCTCACCGTTGTCGGTGTTGTCGATGAAGGTCGCGCCGACGTACTTGACCTTGTACTTGCCCGCCTCGACGTCCTTCGAGATCGTCTCGCCGACGCCCTGCTCGAACGTGGCGCAGACCGGGCAGCGGGAGTCCTCGTACAGCTCCAGGGTCTTCTTGGCGTCGGACTTGCCGATCACCACCTCGGTGCCGTTCTCGCCGGAGGTGTTCTTCGGCGCGCTGACGTTCTTCGCGTCGGCGGCGGCCTCCCAGGCGGACGGCTTGTTCAGCTGCATCACGCCGTAGCTGATGCCGCCGACGACGGCGATGGCCGCGACCACCGAGACGGCCACGACGAGCTGCTTGCGCGTCTTGTCCTTCTTGGCCTGGGCCTCGCGCTCGGCGCGCAGCCGCTCACGGGCCGCTGCCTTGTTCGCCTGGGTGTTGCGCTTGCTCATGATGATGTCTCCATGCGGTGCGTGGGGAGTGGAAGGGTGCTGCCCGGCGTCGGCCGTCCCGCCCTCAGGCGGCGGCGTACGCGGTGGGCGGCGGGCCCCTCCGCCCCACGGAGTGCACGAGGAAGCGGGCCGGGGAGAGCGCGTGCGCGCGCCCGGTCGCCCGGGGGAGCCCGAGGGTGGTCGTGACCGCCCCGCGCACCACGGCGACCGCGGTGAGCAGCGGGCGGAACGCCACCAGGGCCGCCGTGCGCAGCAGCCCCGCCAGCGCCGCCTCGCCGCGCCGCAGCCAGGCGGCGGCGAGCAGCCCGACGGCCACATGGGCGGCGAGCAGCAGCCACGGCACGGCGGGTCCGGGCTGCGCCAGCAGGGCGGCGGCCCGGTCGCCCGCACCGGTCACCCCGGCGAGCGGGGTGCCCACCGCGCCGACGCCCGCGAGCCCGGCCCCGGTCGCCCCGACCTCGCCGCCCCCGCAGAGCACGTCGAAGCCCACCGAGCGCAGCGGGCCCGCGATGGGCCCGCCGGCCGCCCCGTAGCAGAGGTGCTGGCCGGCGGTGAAGAACGTGTCGGCCGCCAGCTCCAGCGGGACGAGCAGCCCCGCGATGGCCCCGAAGCCGCGCTCCCGTCCGGCCAGCGCGTACGCCAGGGCGAAGACGGCGACCCCGAGCAGCCCGACCGCGACCAGCGGCAGCGGGACCCCGGAGAGCAGCACATGGGACGCCGTGGACAGGGTGACGACGAGCGCGGCGAAAAGCGCCGCGCGCGCCACCCTGAACTGCGTCCCTGAAATCTCCATCGCCGGAAAGTGTGTCATGTGGTGAGGTAAGCGGGTCTTAAAAGGCGCTGAGAGTCACATCCCGGGGATGATCACACCACCGGGACGCGACGGCCCCCGGACGTCACAGCCCCGGGATCCGGCCGTTGCGGAAGAGGTCCACGAAGATCTGGTGGTCCGCGCGGGCCCGCGCCCCGTAGCTGTGGGCGAAATCGACCAGCAGCTCCCCGAACCCCTCCTCGTCCGCCGCGATGGCCGCGTCGATCGCCCGCTCGGTGGAGAACGGCACCAGCGAGTGGCCGCTCTCGTCGTCCGCCGCCGCGTGCATCGTGGCCGTGGCCCGGCCCAGGTCCGCCACGACCGCCGCGATCTCCTCCACCTCGTCGATCTCGGACCAGTCCAGATCGACCGCGTACGGCGAGACCTCCGCGACCAGCTGGCCCGCGCCGTCCAGCTCGGTCCAGCCCAGCCACGGGTCCGCGTGGGCCTGGAGCGCGCGCTGCGAGATCACCGTGCGGTGCCCCTCGTGCTGGAAGTAGTCCCGCACGGCGGCGTCCGTGACGTGCCGGGAGACCGCCGGGGTCTGCGCCTGCTTGAGGTAGATCACCACGTCGTTCTCCAGGGCGTCGCTGTTGCCCTCCAGGAGGATGTTGTACGAGGGCAGCCCGGCCGATCCGATGCCGATGCCCCGCCGGCCCACCACGTCCTTGACCCGGTAGGAGTCGGGGCGGGCCAGGCTCGCCTCCGGCAGCGTCTCCAGATAGCCGTCGAAGGCGGCCAGCACCTTGTAGCGCGTCGCGGCGTCCAGGTCGATCGCGCCGCCGCCGTCCGCGAACCGGCGTTCGAAGTCCCGGATCACCGTCATCGAGTCCAGCAGCGAGAACCGGGTCAGCGAGCGGGCGGCCCGCAGCGCGTCCAGCAGCGGGCCCTGGGCCGTGTCCAGGGTGAAGGGCGGCACCTCGTCGTTCTTCGCGCCCGTCGCCAGCGCGTGGATCCGCTCCCGGTAGGCCGCGGCGAAGACCCGGACCAGGTCGGTGATCTGCTCGTCGCTCAGCGCCTTGGCGTACCCGATCAGCGCCAGGGAGGCGGCGAACCGCTTCAGGTCCCAGGTGAAGGGGCCCACGTACGCCTCGTCGAAATCGTTGACGTTGAAGACGAGGCGGCCGTTGGCGTCCATGTAGGTGCCGAAGTTCTCCGCGTGGAGATCGCCGTGGATCCAGACCCGGCCCGTGCGCTCGTCCAGATACGGGCCGCCGCGCTGCTCGCGCTCCAGGTCGGTGTAGAAGAGGCAGGCCGAGCCCCGGTAGAAGGCGAAGGCCGAGCCCGCCATCCTGCGGAACTTGACCCGGAAGGCGGCCGGATCGGCGGCCAGCAGCTCCCCGAAGGCGGTGTCGAGAACGGCGAGAATCTGCTCCCCGCGCTGCGCTGCGCCGGTCTGCGTTTCCGACATCGCTTGCTGCCTCCTGCTGTTGTTGGCGTGGCTGCCCGGGAACCCGGTCCGCCTGACTGAGGGCATGACAAAAGGGACACCCGTCCTGCCCTCTCCAACGCTCGGGGAGAGCCGGGAGTGCCCGCCGTCGCGCGTGAGGAGTGCCCGTCGTCCGAGTCCGTCACGTCGTAGACTTCCACGCTGTCCCCCCGTCCGTCATCGCCCGACTTCCCGGAGGCCCGACGCCGTGACCAAGCCGCCCTTCACGCACCTGCACGTGCACACCCAGTACTCGCTGCTGGACGGTGCGGCGCGGCTCAAGGACATGTTCGAGGCGGCCAACGAGATGGGCATGACGCACATCGCGATGACCGACCACGGCAACCTGCACGGGGCCTACGACTTCTTCCACTCGGCCAAGAAGGCGGACGTCACACCGATCATCGGCATCGAGGCGTACGTCGCCCCCGAGTCGCGCAAGCACAAGCGCAAGGTGCAGTGGGGACAGCCGCACCAGAAGCGCGACGACGTGTCCGGTTCCGGTGGTTACACCCACAAGACGATCTGGGCGGCGAACAAGACCGGGCTGCACAACCTCTTCCGGCTCTCCTCGGACGCGTACGCCGAGGGCTGGCTCCAGAAGTGGCCCCGCATGGACAAGGAGACCATCTCCCAGTGGTCCGAGGGGCTCATCGCCTCCACCGGCTGCCCCTCGGGCGAGGTCCAGACCCGGCTGCGGCTCGGCCAGTTCGACGAGGCGGTCCAGGCGGCCTCCGACTACAAGGACATCTTCGGCGAGGGCCGGTACTTCCTGGAGCTGATGGACCACGGCATCGAGATCGAGCGCCGGGTCCGCGACGGGCTGCTGGAGATCGGCAAGAAGCTCGGCATCCCGCCGCTGGTCACCAACGACTCCCACTACACGTACGCCCACGAGGCCACTGCCCACGACGCCCTGCTCTGCATCCAGACCGGCAAGAACCTCTCCGACCCGGACCGCTTCCGCTTCGACGGCACCGGCTACTACCTGAAGACGACGGACGAGATGTACGCCGTCGACTCCTCCGACGCCTGGCAGCAGGGGTGCGCCAACACCCTCCTGGTCGCCCAGCAGATCGACACCACCGGCATGTTCGAGGCGAAGAACCTCATGCCGAAGTTCGAGATCCCGGACGGCTTCACGGAGATCACCTGGTTCCAGGAGGAGGTCCGGACCGGCATGGCCCGCCGTTTCCCGAACGGCGTCCCCGACGACCGGCAGAAGCAGGTCGAGTACGAGATGGACATCATCATCCAGATGGGGTTCCCGGGGTACTTCCTGGTCGTCGCCGACTTCATCATGTGGGCCAAGAACAACGGCATCGCGGTGGGCCCCGGCCGTGGCTCGGCGGCCGGCTCGATCGTGGCGTACGCGATGGGCATCACCGACCTCGACCCGATCGAGCACGGGCTGATCTTCGAGCGGTTCCTCAACCCCGAGCGCGTCTCCATGCCCGATGTCGACATCGACTTCGACGAGCGCCGGCGCGTCGAGGTGATCCGGTACGTGACCGAGAAGTACGGCGCCGACAAGGTCGCCATGATCGGCACCTACGGCAAGATCAAGGCGAAGAACGCCATCAAGGACTCGGCCCGCGTGCTGGGCTACCCGTACGCCATGGGCGACCGCCTCACCAAGGCGATGCCCGCCGACGTCCTCGGCAAGGGCATCGACCTCGACGGCATCACCAACCCCAAGCACCCGCGCTACAGCGAGGCGGGCGAGATCCGGGGGATGTACGAGAACGAGCCGGACGTCAAGAAGGTCATCGACACCGCCAGGGGCGTCGAGGGCCTGGTCCGGCAGATGGGCGTGCACGCCGCTGGCGTCATCATGTCCAGCGAACCGATCGTCGACCACGCCCCGGTCTGGGTCCGGCACACCGACGGCGTCACCATCACGCAGTGGGACTACCCGCAGTGCGAGTCGCTCGGCCTGCTGAAGATGGACTTCCTCGGTCTGCGCAACCTGACGATCATGGACGACGCCATCAAGATGGTGAAGTCCAACAAGGGCATCGACCTGGAGAT
Organism: Streptomyces araujoniae; assembly: GCF_050871195.1. Taxonomy (NCBI): domain Bacteria; kingdom Bacillati; phylum Actinomycetota; class Actinomycetes; order Kitasatosporales; family Streptomycetaceae; genus Streptomyces; species Streptomyces araujoniae. Next base: position 1,664,554 of record NZ_CP194070.1, on the reverse strand, counting down.
GCTCTCCCTCCCGCTCGACGACCCCAAGACGTACGAACTGCTCTGCCGCGGTGACACGCTGGGCGTCTTCCAGTTCGACGGCGGGCCGATGCGCTCCCTGCTCCGCCAGATGCAGCCCGACAACTTCGAGGACATCTCCGCCGTCTCGGCCCTCTACCGGCCGGGCCCGATGGGCATGAACTCGCACACGAACTACGCGGAGCGCAAGAACGGCCGCCAGGAGATCACCCCGATCCACCCGGAGCTGGAGGAGCCCCTCAAGGAGGTCCTCGGCCTCACCTACGGCCTGATCGTCTACCAGGAGCAGGTCCAGAAGGCCGCCCAGATCGTCGCCGGGTACTCGCTCGGCGAGGCCGACATCCTCCGCCGCGTGATGGGCAAGAAGAAGCCCGAGGAGCTGGCGAAGAACTTCGTCCTCTTCGAGAAGGGCGCCCGCGAGAAGGGCTTCTCCGACGAGGCGATCAAGGCGCTCTGGGACGTCCTGGTGCCGTTCGCCGGGTACGCGTTCAACAAGGCGCACTCCTCGGCGTACGGCCTGGTCACCTACTGGACCGCCTACCTCAAGGCGAACTACCCCGCCGAGTACATGGCCGCCCTGCTGACCTCGGTCAAGGACGACAAGGACAAGTCCGCGGTCTACCTCAACGAGTGCCGCCGCATGCGCATCAAGGTGCTCCCGCCGAACGTCAACGAGTCGCTGTCCAACTTCGCCGCCCAGGGCGACGACGTGATCCTCTTCGGCCTGACCGCCGTCCGCAACGTCGGCCAGAACGTCGTGGACTCGGTCATCCGCTGCCGCAAGGCCAAGGGCAAGTACAGCTCCTTCCCCGACTTCCTGGACAAGGTCGAGGCGATCGTCTGCAACAAGCGGACCGTCGAATCGCTGATCAAGGCCGGCGCCTTCGACGAGATGGGCCACACCCGCAAGGGGCTGGTCGCCCACCACGAGCAGATGATCGACAACGTGGTGCAGGTCAAGCGCAAGGAGGCCGAGGGGCAGTTCGACCTCTTCGGCGGCGGCGAGGAGGAGAGCGGCGAGCCGGGCTTCGGCCTGGACGTGGAGTTCTCCGACATCGAGTGGGAGAAGGCCTACCTGCTCGCCCAGGAGCGGGAGATGCTCGGCCTGTACGTCTCCGACCACCCGCTCTTCGGTCTGGAGCACGTCCTCTCCGACAAGGCCGACGCCTCGATCTCCCAGCTCACCGGCGGCGACTACTCCGACGGCTCCGTCGTCACCGTCGGCGGCATCATCTCCGGCCTCCAGCGCAAGATGACCAAGCAGGGCAACGCCTGGGCCATCGCCACCGTGGAGGACCTGGCGGGCTCCATCGAGTGCATGTTCTTCCCCGCCACCTACCAGCTGGTCTCCACCCAGCTCGTCGAGGACACCGTCGTCTTCGTCAAGGGACGGCTCGACAAGCGCGAGGACGTGCCCCGGCTGGTCGCCATGGAGATGCAGGTCCCCGACATCTCCAACGCCGGGACCAACGCACCCGTGGTCCTCACCATCCCCACGGTGAAGATCACCCCGCCCATGGTCACCCGGCTCGGCGAGGTGCTCAGCCACCACCGGGGCGACACCGAGGTGCGCATCAGGCTCCAGGGCCCCCGCAAGACCACCGTGCTCCGGCTCGACCGCCACCGGGTCAAGCCCGACCCGGCCCTCTTCGGCGACCTGAAGGTGCTGCTCGGCCCGTCCTGCCTGGCCGGCTGAGCCAGCTCCGCCACCCGACGACGAGAGGGGCGTCCCGCACCGGCGGGACGCCCCTCTCGCATCACGACCGCGAGCGGCCGACGCATCAGTGGCGCGCGTCGTCCATGCGCGTCATATGCGCACTTCAGTTGTGACCGAAGCGCCGCTGGTGCTTGCGCGCCACGTCGGACGGGCTGCCCTGGGCCTGCGTCTGCGGCTGGGTCTGCGACTCGTACGCCGTCGACTTCGCCTGCTCGGCACCACGCTCCGAGGCGGACGCGCGATCGTGCTGGCTGCCCTGCTTGCGGTTCTTGTTCTTGGCCATGGTGAATGCCTCCTGTGGGGAATCCTGGGGGGCCAGGACCGTTGTCAGACTCACATGGCCACACAAACCGTGCATGTTGGATCATTACCGTGCGTAGCGGTATCCGCGGCGGGCCCCTTCCCGCCGCCCGCCACGAGGCCTTTTCCAGCTCTTTCCCGATTCGCCACGCCGATGATCCAGTTCCGGCCGTCAACCCCTGCGCGGTCGGGCAGACTCGAAGGAAACCCTGGGTAAGCGGACCCGGTCATCGAGGGGCGGGTGCCGCTGAACCGTTCCCGAACCCCTGGAAGAGGGTGGAACGCGTGGACCGTTGCGTCGTCCTGGTGGACGCCGGCTACTTGCTGGGCGCAGCCGCGAGTCTGCTGGCCGGGGAGCCCGCGCGGTCCCGCATCACCGTCGACCACGCGGCCCTGATCCTCGGGCTGCGCGAGCGCGCCGAGGCCGACACCCAGCAGCCGCTGCTGCGGATCTACTGGTTCGACGGCGCCCCCGACCGGGTGCCCCAGCCGGAGCACCGCAGGCTCCGGGTGATGCCCCGGGTGACCGTACGGCTGGGAGCCCTGACCCGCAGCGACGGACGCTGGGCGCAGAAGGGCGTGGACGCCGCCATGCACGCCGAGCTGACCGAGCTGGCCAGGAACCGGGCCTGCTCCGACGTGGTCCTGGTGACCGGGGACGGCGATCTGCTGCCCGGCCTCATGTCCGCCAAGGAGCACGGCGTCGCCGTCCACCTCTGGGCCGTCCAGGCCGCCGACGGCGACTACAACCAGTCCGAGGACCTGGTGGCCGAGGCCGACGAGCGGCGGGTCCTCGACCGGGCCTGGATCACCAAGGCCGTCCGCGCCAAGGACACCGGCCCCAGCTGCGCCCCGCCGCCCGCCCCCCGCCCCGAGATCGCCGCCATCCTCTCCGCGCCGCTGCCCGAGGCCGCCCTCGCCGCCTCCGCCGAGCGGGCCTCGGAGGCCGCCCAGGCCGCCGCCGCCCGCACCGGACCGGCCGAGCCCGCCGAGCCCGGCCCGGCCCCGGCCCCGCCCGCCCCCGGCCACAAGGCCGTCCCCACCCCCAAGGACCTGGCCGCGCTCCGCGCCCACAACGCCCACCCCGACCGGCCGGCCCAGCCCGCCAACGCCACCCTGCGGTGGTCCTCCGACAAGGGGTGGGTCGAGCGCGGCGGCCCCCTCGGCGAGCCCGCCGAGACCGCGTCCCTGCCCACCCTCGCCCAGCTGACCAGCGCCGAGCAGCGCTGGGCGGACCGGGAGGAGGACATCACCACCGTCGGCGGCGACCCCTTCGAGGTGGGCCAGGTCTTCGCCCGCCGCTGGATGGAGCGTCTCCCGGAGACCGTCCACCTCCAGAAGCTGTCCACCATGTACCCGCGCATCCCGCACCGCATCGACGGCGAACTCCTGCGGTACGCGGCCCGCTTCGGGCTCCTCGCCCACAAGGACGACCAGATCGACGAGCACGACCGCTACGCGATCCGGGCGGGGTTCTGGCGCGAGATCGACGTGCGCGCGGCGGCGGAGCACGTTCCGGCGGGGGAGTAGCCGGGCGGCGCCCCGCACCCGGACGCCCGTGTGCGGGACCGGTGGCGGGCGCGCACGGAAGCCGGGGGCAGGCCCGTACGCAGGTCGCGGGCGGGCGCGTCCGGAGGCCCGGGGCAGGTGGGCGCGGGGGCCGCGAGCGTGCGGGTGCGCGGGCCGCGCGACGCGTGGGGCCCCGGACGCGTACCGGGGCATGTGACCCCGTACCCTCGTACCTCGTGAGTACGGGCACAGCACAGGCGCAGAGCGACACCGGCACCGTGTGCGCGGTGCGTGACCTCGTCAAGACCTATCCCGCCGCCCGGGGCCGCCGTGGCACCCCCGCCACCCCCGAGGTGCGGGCCACCGACGGGATCAGCCTCGACGTCGAGCGCGGCGAGATCTTCGGGCTGCTCGGCCCCAACGGCGCCGGCAAGTCCACCCTGGTCCGCCAGCTCACCGGGCTGATGCGCCCCGACTCCGGCTCCGTCGAGGTCCTCGGCCACGACCTCGTACGCCACCCCGAGCGGGCTTCCCGGCTGATCGGCTATCTGGGGCAGGAGTCCACCGCCCTGGACGAGCTGACGGTCTCCCTGGCCGCCGAGACCACCGGACGGCTGCGCGGGCTCCAGGTCCGCGAGGCGCGTGCCGAACGCGACGCCGTCCTGGACGAACTCGGCCTCACCGAGCTGGCCGGGCGGCCGCTGAAGAAGCTCTCCGGCGGTCAGCGCCGGCTCGCCTGCTTCGCCGCCACGCTCGTCGGGGACCGGCCGGTGCTGGTCCTGGACGAGCCCACGACCGGGATGGACCCGGTGGCCCGGCGGGCCGTCTGGGCCGCCGTCGACCGCCGCCGGGCCGAGCGCGGCGCCACCGTCCTGCTGGTCACCCATAACGTCATCGAGGCCGAGACCGTCCTCGACCGGGTCGCCGTCCTGGAGCGCGGCCGGGTCATCGCCTGCGACACCCCCTCCGGGCTCAAGGAGAAGGTGGCGGGCGAGGTCCGCGTCGAGCTGATGTGGCGCGAGCGGGCCCCGCTGGAGGTCCCGGAGGTCGCCGCGCTGCGCCCGCTCGCCCAGGAGTCCGGGCGGCGCTGGGTGCTGCGGCTCGGCCCCGACGAGGCCCGGGCCGCGGTCGCCGCGGTGACGGGCGGCGCGGCCTTCGCCGCGCTCGACGATTTCACCCTGGCCACACCCAGCCTGGAAGATGTGTACCTGGCGCTCGGGGGAGACGCGGCCAATGCGACCAAGGGGCTGGTGAAGGCGTGAGGATCCATGGACGCGGGGCGCGGGCGCTGAACGCCGCGCGGGCGCCGTACGTACGCGATGTGCGGGACGACGTACCGGACGGGCCGTACGCGCGGGACGTCCAGGACGTGTACGTACGGGACGTGGTGGGCGCGGCGCATGTACTGGACGGGTGTAAGGGGAGCGGCCTCAGGTGACCAGCATCATTCCGGCCCGGACCGCACCGTCGCGCGTCCGCCCGCAGCCCCGCCCCTCCGGCCCCGGCTCCGCCCCGCGGACCGTGCCCGCCCCGCTCGCCCCCCGGGCCCGGCTGCTGCCCTCGCTGGCCGCCGTCTACCGGGCCCAGCTCTCCCGGGCGCGGGTCGCCCGGATCCCGCTGCTCTTCGTGGCGACCTTCCAGTCCGTCGGGATCATGGTCCTGATGCGCGGGGTCGTGGACGGCGGGGCCGAGGCGCGTGCGGTGGTCGCCGGCTCCAGCGTGCTGGTGGTGGCGTTCGTCGCGCTCAACCTGCTCGCCCAGTACTTCGGCCAGCTCCGCGCGGGCGGCGGGCTCGACCACTACGCCACGCTGCCGGTGCCGCCGGCCGCGGTGGTGCTGGGGGCGGCCGCCGCGTACGCCTCGTTCACCGTGCCCGGCACGGTCTTCACGGCGATCACCGGCAGTGTGCTCTTCCAGCTGCCGATGACCCATCTCTGGGTCCTGGTCGCCGTCATCCCGCTCTCCGGCGCCGCGCTGGCCGGTCTGGGCGCGGCCCTCGGGCTGCTGGCCCCGCGCCCCGAGCTGGCGACCCTGCTGGGGCAGCTGGGGATGTCCGCCGCCCTGCTCCTCGGAGTGCTGCCGGCCGACCGGCTGCCGGGGCCGGTGGGCTGGGCGCGCGACCTGCTGCCCTCCACGTACGGCGTCGAGGCGCTGGCCCGCTCCTTCGACGCGGCTCCGGACTGGGGGCTGATCGGCTTCTTCCTCGCGATCTGCGCGGCGGTGGGGGTGCTGTCGCTGGCGGTGGCCACCTGGGCGTACCGGCGGGCGGCCGTCCGGTAGGGCGGCGGGCGCGGGTGCGTGTGAGGGTGCTCCGAGGGGGTGTTCTGCCGGTCAGGCCGGACCAGGGTGCGGTGCCGGACCCCGCGAGCCCGGCGTGACCGGCAAGACACCCCCTAGGGCGCGCTGTACGTCGGTGGCCCGCCGTGCACCCGCCCGCGGCATCCGGTGAGGCGCCGCACAGGGTGGCCTGGCACGATGGCACGGTGACCGCACCTCTGACGCCGCCTCACCAGCCGAACCCCCACGATCCGTGGCAGGCCCCGCCCTCGGGCTCCCATCTCGCGACCGTGCCCGCGTCCGGTTCGCCCGACGACCCGGACACGGCGACGGAGCTGCGTCAGGCCGCCGTGGTCGTCGCGCTGGTGGCGCTCGCCGGGATCGCGCTCGGGCTGCTGTGGCTCTGGATCGCGCCCCGGGTCCCGCTGGTCTCCGACGGCAGCGCCGTCTTCCTGGAGAACAGCGAGGGCGAGGAGGCGATCGGGGCCGACGGAACGTTCGTGCTGCTGGCGGCCGGGTTCGGCGCGCTCTCGGCGGCGGCCGTCTTCTGGCGGCTGCGGCGCGGGGGCGTCCTCGTGGTGGTGGGTCTCGCTCTGGGCGGGGTGCTCGGGTCGCTGCTGGCCTGGCGGGTGGGGGTCTGGCTGGGTCCGTCCTCCGACGTGGTGGCCCGGGCCCGGGAGGCCGGCGAGGGGGTCGTGTTCGACGCTCCGCTGGAGCTGCACGCGGTGGTGGTGGCGGTGCTGGTGTGGCCGTTCGTGGCGCTGGGCCTGCATCTGCTGCTGACGGCGGCGTTCGGGCCGCGGGAGCCGGAGCCGGAGTGGGCGGGGCCGGGGTGGTCGTCGTACTACGGGGGGCCGGGGGAGGACCCCGGGGCCCCGAAGCCGGCTGCCGGGCCGTGGACCGAGCCCGGTCCTGGCCCCGGACCCGGTTCCGGGCCTGCGCCGGGGACGCCGGGGGGCTCGGGGGCGTCGTAGCGGTGCGGGTGGGGCGCCTGCGGCGGGCTGTTTCCCCTACCCGCCCCTTCCCGGAACCGGGGCGCTGCCCCGGGCCCCGCTCTGCCCTCAAACGCCGGGCGGGCTGGATTTTCGGGGTGCCGCCCCGGGCCCCGTTCTGCCCTCAAACGTCGGCTGGATTTTCGGGGCGCTGCCCCGGACCCCGCTCCTCAAGCGCCGGAGGGGCTGAAAGGCGCCCTCAATCGCCGGGCGGGCTGGAAAATCCAGCCCCTCCGGCGATTGAGGAACGGGGGATCGGGGGCGGCGCCCCCGGGTGGCCCTGGGCTATGCCGTCCGCCCGATCTCCGCGAACACCGCCCCCGTCAGTCCCGCCAGGTCCTCCGCCGACAGCTCCACCTCCAGCCCCCGGCGCCCCGCCGAGACGCAGATCGTGGCGTGGGCGCGGGCGGAGGCGTCCAGGACCGTGCGGAGGCGTTTGCGCTGGCCCAGGGGGGAGATGCCGCCGCGGACGTAGCCCGTGGTGCGTTCCGCCGCCGCCGGGTCCGCCATCGTGGCGCGTTTGCCGCCGACCGCTGCGGCCAGGGCCTTGAGGTCCAGGGAGCCGGCCACGGGGACGACCGCGACCGTCAGTTCGCCGTCGACGTCGGCGACCAGGGTCTTGAAGACCCGGTCGGGGGAGACGCCCAGGGCCTCGGCGGCCTCCTCGCCGTAGGAGGGGGAGGACGGGTCGTGGTCGTAGGCGTGGACCGTGAAGGCGGTGCCCGCCGCGGTCAGGGCGACCGTGGCGGGGGTGCCGCCCGACTGTTTCTTCGGCTTCTTCGCCACCGGGAGGGGTCCTTGTTCAGTTGGGGTGGGTCGGGGCGCGGGTCAGATCCGGTGCGGGCAGCGACGGGAGGTGGCGGATGACCGCGGTCTCCCGGCGCAGCAGCGTCAGCTCCTCGCGGAGCCGGGTCGCGGTGTCCGGGGCCTGGAGGAGGCGCTGCTTGGTGGGGGTGTCCAGGACGGTGGCCGCCGCGACCAGGTAGGAGACGACGGAGGGGTCGTCGGGCAGGTCGGAGCCGGTGGAGAGCGAGCGTTCGCTCGCCCCGGCCAGCCGCTTCTGGTACGCGCGGAACGCCCGCAGGACGCCCTCCGCGAGCGCACCGGCCTCGTCCGCCTCGTCCTCGGCGGGCGGCTCCTCGGTGACCTCCTCGACCTCGGCGGTCAGATACGGGCCGCTCGTGTCGACCGAGAGGAGCCGTACCCGGGTGGTGCCGGTGGCCAGGATCTCGAAGCTGCCGTCCGCGCGCTCCCGGATGGTCGCCGCGTCGGCCACGCAGCCCACCCGGTGGAAGGTCTGGATCGGGTCGGGGCCGAAGCCCTCGGCGGGGGCGCGCTCGGCGGGGGGCGGGGAGGCGACGGGGTCCGGCATGCCGGTGCCCGTCACGGCGGTCTCGCGGCCGTCGCGGATCGCGACCACGACGAAGCGGCGAGGTTCGTCCTCGTCGCTCTTCAGCAGCTCCCGCATCATGGCGCGATACCGCTCCTCGAAGACGTTGAGCGGCAGGACGAGGCCGGGGAACAGCACCACGTTGAGCGGGAAAAGGGGAAGACGGGCGGTGGTCACAACGCTCAAGCGTAATGGCCGCGCGGCCGTCCGCGGCCGGCCCGGTCGCGCAAGGGGGTCGCGGAGGCCACCTGGAGCCGTGCGCCGTCCCGCGCGTCGAGGAACCGGCCCAGGGCGTCGTCGGAGACCGAGGACCACGGGAACGACGTCGCGTGCTGCCCGATCAGCGTGAACTGGTCCAGCGCCTCGGCCCAGCGGCCCCGGGCGAGGAGCACGTAGGTGAGGAGGTTGCGGACCTCGGCGGGCCACGGGTCGCCGGGCCGGTAGGCGGCCGACAGCCGGATGGCGGTGTCCGCCGCCGCGTCGATCCGGTCCTCCAGTACGGAGGTGGTGCGGCCGAGTGCCTGGGTGTCCAGGAGCAGGGCGAAGGCGGCCCGCACCGGCAGGGCCTGCACCAGGGAGTCGGGCAGGGCGTCCTCCGCGGCCCGCTCGGCGAAGTCGAAGCACTCGCGGTGCGAGCCGTACCAGGCGGCGGAGAGGTAGCGGAGCGCCGCCACATGGCAGCCGTAGTGGTGCGCGGAGCGCCGTACCGCCTGCTCCCACAGCGACTCGAAGGCGGTGTGCGTGGCGTGGCTGCCCCGGGCGTGGTCCAGGGCGAGCCGCCAGGGCACCGGGTCGCGCGGGTCCGCCTCGGCGGCGGCCGTGATCAGCGGGCCCACCTCGTGCAGCCGCTCGGCGCGGGCGGGCGACTCCCAGGCCCGGCGGACCGCCAGCTCCGCCTTGACCAGCAGGGCGTCGGGGTCGCGCGGGGCGGCGGCCAGCCAGTCGGTGAGCCAGCCGTCCCGGTGGCGGGCGAAGGTGGTGAGCCGCCCGAGATAGCGGTCGCGGTTCTCCCAGTCGGCGGCGTCCCGCGTGGCGGAGAGGAGTGCGGCGGCCGGTCCGTGGTCGCCGAGGGCGGCCGCCACCAGCGCCGGGGAGAGCCGCTCGTCGGGGGCGTCGAGCAGCACGGCGTCGTCCGCGGGCAGTCCGGCCGACAGCGGAGGGCTGTGCCGGAGCATGCGCGCGGTGCTGATGAGAGCGCGAAGGAAGGCCATGGTGCAGACCATTGAAAAGCGCTGGTGAGGGCCGCGCCAGGGGGGCGCTGTGAAGCTTCTGTGCCGAGTGGATGGGTTGTACCGGAGCGGGTCAAGAAAGAGCAAAGGAAAGGTGCGGGGGTGGCTTGAATGTGACCTGGAGGTCACCGCCGGGCCCTGGGCGAGGCCGCTCCCGAACCCCTCCGGCGCCCCGGTCCCGGGCGCCCCGAGCCGTCCGTCCGGCCTCTCCCGTCACCCCCGGCGCAGCAGCCGCGAGGCCCCCGCGGCCACCGTCGTGGCCAATATCCACCCCACCAGCACCAGACCGGCCGCCGCCCACTGCCAGCCGCCCTCCATCCGCCAGTAGCCGTCCTGGCCGAGATTGATCACCGGGATCAGAAGGTCCAGCGCGTAGAGCGCCGGATTCCACAGCGGCGACTCGTCGTCCTTGATCGGCGCCGGTTCGCACCGCGAGAACGCCGCCGTCCCCGCCGCCCACAGCACCGCCATCCACACCAGCGCCCGCCCAGGCCGGTACCCGTACGCCACCGCCCAGTCCTGGAGGAACCCCCACGCCTTCGCGGCCGGCGGCAGCGTCTCCCGGCGGCGGCGCTGCTTGGCCAGCAGCACCTCCCGCGCGTCCGCGTCCTCGCCGCTGCCGCGCAGCACCGTCGCGAGGCGCTCGTACGGCTCGGGGACGTACTCCGGGGTCGCCGCCGACACCCACTCCAGTCGCCGCGAGAGCGGGAAGTGGCCGTACGGGACGAGGTTCTCGTAGACGAAACCGCCCATCGCCAGACCGCCGGGGCCCGGCCAGCTGGTGGACAGGTCGATCAGGGTCACCACCTTCGCCCCGTTCAGCACGACCCGCCCCTCCTCCGGGCGCTCCGCGTTGAACCGCAGCTCCGGCGTGACGATCCGGCGCAGCGACAGCTCCTCCTGCCGGGTCATCGCGAACCGGGCCTTGTGCAGGTCCACCGCGTCCCCGAACCGCCCGTCGTCCAGCCGCACCCCGCCCTTGCACTCGAAGATCTGCGACCGGGTCCCGCGCGCCGGTGTCGGGGCGTAGACCACGCCGTACGGGGGAGTCGTGCCCTGGTTCCCCGTCTCGACGCTCACCCACGCCTCGGTCATGTAGAGCGTGCGCTCCACCGTCAGCTGCGGGGCGTTCAGCGCGCGCCGCTCCTCCGCCGCCCGCAGATGGCTGCCGCGCAGGCTCAGCGAACCGCCCACCTTCGCCCCGCGCAGGCTCAGCTCCCCGTGCGTCTCGATCATCTCGGCCTGGAGGTCCTGGGCCACCGACATGCCGTCCCCGACGAACGCCCTGCCGCGCCGGTCGGGCCCCACGCTCAACTGGTTGATCAGCAGGTCGGTGCCGATCTGGGCGTCGGTGAGCCGGATTCCCCGGTCGATCCGGCAGCGCGGCAGATGCAGGTCGCCCTCCGTGTGCAGCCGGGCCGCCTCCAGCCGGGGCAGCAGGCACCCCACCATCCGCAACGTCGTGAAGTGGCACTCCGGCAGCACCACCTCCTGCTCGAACCGGCACCCCGTCAGCTCCACGTACGGCGAGACCCGCCCGCCCGCCAGGTCCAGCTTCCCGGTGATCCGCACCCCCCGGAGCTTGAGCGCCGCCACCCGGCCCGGCCGCGGCGGCGGCCCGCTCAGCAGCAGCCGCGCCACCGTCCGGGCGCCGACACTCCGCTCGGGCCCCCAGACGTGCCGGGTGAACGGATCGTTGCGGGTGGGGTCGTAGGTGCGTAAGTCGTAGGTGGTCCCGTTGCGGAAGGACTGCCACATGCCCAGCTCCGCTGCGCTGAGGCCGTCCGGGATGTCGCCTTCGTGCGGCTCGGTCACGGCCGCTCCCTCCGTGCACACATGCTGTAGTGCTGTTCTGCCCGTTGCGTAACGGCGTGAAAGCTCTTGGTCAGCAGTGACAACAGGTGCGGCCGGAGTTGGCCGAGACACGTATCAGCCGGAGATACGGGCGACCCATGTATCAGCCAGTGATACGGGCGACCGGGCGTCCGGAGCGGTCTGCGAGAATTGCGGGGTGATCTCTCGAATCGATCTGCGCGGCGACGCCCTCCCCGAGGGTGCTGCCCTGCGCGACCTGCTGCCCCGTGCCGAGTTCGACGTGGAAGCCGCCCTGGAGACGGTGCGGCCCATCTGCGAGGACGTACGCCATCGTGGCTCCGCGGCAGTGATCGAGTGGGGGGAGAAGCTCGACGGTGTCCGGATCTCGTCGGTCCGGGTGCCCGCCGAGGCGCTGACGAAGGCCCTGGAGGAGCTGGACCCGGCCGTCCGCGCGGCCCTGGAGGAGTCGATCCGCCGCGCCCGCCTCGTCCACCGCGAGCAGCGCCGCACCACGCACACCACCCAGGTCGTCCCCGGCGGCACCGTCACCGAGAAGTGGGTCCCCGTCGAGCGCGTCGGGCTCTACGTCCCCGGCGGCCGCTCGGTCTACCCCTCCTCCGTCGTGATGAACGTCGTCCCGGCCCAGGAGGCGGGCGTCGAGGGCGTCGCCGTGGCCTCCCCGCCGCAGAAGGACTTCGACGGCCTCCCGCACCCCACGATCCTCGCCGCCTGCGCCCTGCTCGGCGTGGACGAGGTGTACGCGGCCGGGGGCGCCCAGGCCGTCGCGATGTTCGCGTACGGCACCGAGGACTGCGCCCCGGTCAACCTGGTCACCGGCCCCGGCAACATCTACGTCGCCGCCGCCAAGCGCCTCCTCAAGGGCCGCATCGGCATCGACGCCGAGGCCGGGCCCACCGAGATCGCCATCCTCGCCGACGCCACCGCCGACCCGGTGCACGTCGCCGCCGACCTGATCAGCCAGGCCGAGCACGACCCGATGGCCGCCGCCGTCCTGGTCACCGACTCCGCGGAGCTGGCCGCCGCCACCGAGGCCGAGCTGGTCCCCCAGGTCGCCGCCACCAAGCACGTCACCGACCGCATCGAGCCCGCGCTCGCCGGCCGCCAGTCCGCGATCGTCCTGGTCTCCTCGGTGGAGGACGGCCTCAAGGTCGTCGACGCGTACGGTGCCGAGCACCTGGAGATCCAGACCGCCGACGCCGCCGCCGTCGCCGACCGGGTCCGCAACGCCGGAGCGATCTTCGTCGGCCCCTGGGCCCCCGTCTCCCTGGGCGACTACTGCGCCGGCTCCAACCACGTCCTGCCCACCGGCGGCTGCGCCTGCCACTCCTCGGGCCTGTCCGTGCAGTCCTTCCTGCGCGGCATCCACATCGTCGACTACAGCCGCGACGCGCTCGCCGAGGTCACCCACCACGTCGTGACCCTCGCCGAGGCGGAGGACCTCCCCGCCCACGGCGCGGCGCTGAAGGCACGGTTCGGATGGAAGGTCCCCCAGCAGTGACGAACGCCGGCACCACCCCCCGCAACCCCTGGGACGAACTCCCCATCCGGGACGAGCTGCGGGGCAAGTCCCCGTACGGAGCCCCCCAGCTCGACGTCCCCGTACGCCTCAACACCAACGAGAATCCGTATCCGCTCCCCGAGGCCCTGGTCGACCGGATCGCGGAGCGGGTCCGCGAGGCCGCCCGCGACCTCAACCGCTACCCCGACCGGGACGCGGTGGAGCTCCGCACCGAGCTGGCCCGCTACCTCACCCGCACCGCCGGGCACCGGGTGACGGCGGCCAACGTCTGGGCCGCCAACGGCTCCAACGAGGTCCTCCAGCAGCTGCTCCAGACCTTCGGCGGGCCCGGCCGCACCGCGATCGGCTTCGAACCCTCGTACTCGATGCACGCCCTGATCTCCCGGGGCACCGGCACCGGCTGGATCTCCGGCCCGCGCGGCGAGGACTTCACCATCGACGTGGCGGCCGCCCGCACCGCCATCGCCGAGCGCCGCCCCGAGGTCGTCTTCATCACCTCGCCCAACAACCCCACCGGCACCGCCGTCGACGCCGAGACCGTCCTCGCCCTCCACGACGCCGCACAGGCCGCCGGTCCGTCGATCGTCGTCGTCGACGAGGCGTACGGAGAGTTCAGCCACCGCCCCTCGCTGCTCCCGCTGATCGAGGGCCGCCGCAACCTGATCGTCTCGCGGACCATGTCCAAGGCGTTCGGCGCGGCCGGGCTGCGCCTGGGCTACCTCGCCGCCGACCCGGCCGTGGTCGACGCGGTCCAGCTGGTGCGGCTGCCGTACCACCTCTCCTCCGTCACCCAGGCCACCGCGCTCGCCGCCCTGGAGCACACCGATACGCTGCTGGGGTACGTCGCGCAGCTCAAGAGCGAGCGCGACCGGCTGGTGGCCGAGCTGCGGGCCATCGGCTACGAGGTCACCGAGTCGGACGCCAACTTCGTCCAGTTCGGCCGCTTCGACGACAGCCACGCCGTCTGGCAGCGGATCCTCGACCGGGGCGTCCTGGTCCGGGACAACGGCGTACCGGGATGGCTGCGGGTCACCGCAGGAACCCCGGCCGAGAACGACGCGTTCCTCGATGCGGTACGCGAACTCAAGAAGGAGCACGACGCATGAGCCCCCGCGTAGGCCGCGTGGAACGCACCACCAAGGAAACGTCCGTGCTCGTCGAGATCAACCTCGACGGCAGCGGAAAGGTCGATGTCGCCACCGGGGTCGGCTTCTACGACCACATGCTCGACCAGCTCGGCCGCCACGGCCTCTTCGACCTCACCGTCAAGACCGAGGGCGACCTGCACATCGACACCCACCACACCATCGAGGACACCGCCCTCGCGCTCGGCGCCGCCTTCAAGCAGGCCCTCGGCGACAAGGTCGGCATCTACCGCTTCGGCAACTGCACCGTCCCGCTGGACGAGTCGCTCGCCCAGGTCACCGTCGACCTCTCCGGCCGCCCCTACCTGGTCCACACCGAGCCCGAGAACATGGCCCCGATGATCGGGACCTACGACACGACGATGACCCGGCACATCTTCGAGTCCTTCGTCGCCCAGGCCCAGGTGGCCCTGCACATCCACGTCCCGTACGGGCGCAACGCCCACCACATCGTGGAGTGCCAGTTCAAGGCGCTCGCCCGCGCCCTGCGGTACGCCTCCGAGCGCGACCCGCGCGCCGCCGGCATCCTGCCCTCCACGAAGGGCGCCCTGTGACCGGCCTCAGCACCCTCCTGATCGTCGTCGGCCTCTTCCTGGCCGGTGGCGTCTACTCCTTCTCGAAGCAGGGGATGCCCAAGGGCGTCATCGTGCTGCTGTCCATCGGCTCCGTGATGTGCCTGGTGGCGGGCATCCTGCGGATCCAGGGCCTGTGGGACTGAGGGACAGACCATGACTGACACCAAGAAGGTCGTCGTCTTCGACTACGGCTTCGGCAACGTCCGCTCCGCCGAGCGCGCCCTCGCCCACGTCGGCGCCGACGTCGAGATCACCCGCGACTTCGACCGCGCGATGGCCGCCGACGGGCTGCTCGTCCCCGGCGTCGGCGCCTTCTCCGCCTGCATGGACGGGCTGAAGCGGGCCCGCGGCGACTGGATCATCGGCCGCAGGCTCTCCGGCGGCCGCCCCGTGATGGGGATCTGCGTCGGGATGCAGATCCTCTTCGAGAAGGGCATCGAGCACGGCGTGGAGACCGAGGGCCTGGACGAATGGCCCGGTACGGTCGGCCCTCTGAAGGCCGACGTCGTCCCGCACATGGGGTGGAACACGGTGGAGGCCCCCGGGGACTCCCGGCTCTTCGCGGGCCTGGACCCCGAGGCCCGCTTCTACTTCGTGCACTCCTACGCGGCGCACGACTGGTCCCTGGAGATCACCAACGCCAAGATCCGTGCCCCCAAGGTCACTTGGGCCACGCACGGCGAACGGTTCGTGGCCGCCGTGGAGAACGGCGCGCTCTGGGCCACCCAGTTCCACCCCGAGAAGTCCGGCGATGCCGGCGCCCAGCTGCTGACCAACTGGATCGAGACGCTGTAATGCCGAAGCTTGAACTGCTCCCCGCCGTCGACGTCCGCGACGGCCAGGCCGTCCGCCTCGTCCACGGCGAGTCCGGCTCCGAGACCTCCTACGGCTCCCCGCTGGACGCCGCCCTCGCCTGGCAGTCGGCCGGGGCCGAGTGGCTGCACCTCGTCGACCTGGACGCCGCCTTCGGCACCGGGGACAACCGGGACGTGATCTCCGAGGTCACCGGCGCCATGGACATCAAGGTCGAGCTGTCCGGCGGCATCCGCGACGACGCCTCCCTGGAGGCCGCCCTCGCCACCGGCTGCCGCCGCGTCAACCTCGGCACCGCCGCCCTGGAGTCCCCGGAGTGGGTCGCCAAGATCATCGCCGAGCACGGCGACAGGATCGCCGTCGGCCTGGACGTCCGGGGCACCACCCTGCGCGGCCGCGGCTGGACCCGCGACGGAGGCGACCTCTACGAGACCCTCGCCCGCCTCGACGCCGAGGGCTGCGCCCGGTACGTCGTCACGGACATCGCCAAGGACGGCACCCTGGAAGGCCCCAACCTGGGCCTCCTGCGCGACGTCTGCGCGGTCACCGACCGCCCGGTCGTCGCCTCCGGCGGCGTCTCGTCCCTGGACGACCTGCGGGCGATCTCCCTCCTCGTCCCCGAAGGCGTCGAGGGCGCGATCGTCGGCAAGGCGCTGTACGCGAAGGCGTTCACGCTGGAAGAGGCGCTGAAGGCGGTCGCCGTATGACGGACGCCTCGTCCGCCGTGCGCCGGATCTCCACCGGCGCGCCCTGGGAGGAGAAGTTCGGCTACTCCCGCGCGGTCGAACTCCCGGGCGGCCTCGTCCTGGTGGCCGGCTGCACCTCCGTGGTGAACGGCCAGATCGCCGCCGGCTCCCCGTACGAGCAGGCCATCACCTCCTTCGACGTCGCCTTCGCCGCGCTGGAACAGGTGGGCCTGGGCCGCGAGGACGTCGTCCGTACGCGGATGTACATCACCCACGCCCGGGACGTGGACGAGGTCGGCCGCGCCCACAAGGAGCTGTTCGACGCCGTACGCCCGGTCGCCACGATGCTCATCGTGTCCGGGTTCGTCGACCCGAGCCTGGTCGTCGAGGTCGAGGTCGAGGCCTACCGAGGAGGTGCGAAGTGACCCTGGCCGTACGGGTCATCCCCTGCCTGGACGTCGACAACGGCCGGGTCGTCAAGGGCGTCAACTTCCAGAACCTGCGCGACGCGGGCGACCCCGTCGAGATGGCGAAGCTGTACGACGCCGAGGGCGCCGACGAGCTGACCTTCCTCGACATCACCGCCTCCAGCGGCGACCGCGAGACGACGTACGACGTGGTCCGCCGCACCGCCGAGCAGGTCTTCATCCCGCTCACGGTCGGCGGCGGCGTCCGCACCCCCGACGACGTGGACAAGCTGCTGCGCGCGGGGGCGGACAAGGTCGGCGTCAACACCGCCGCCATCGCCCGCCCCGACCTCATCCGCGAGATCGCGGAACGCTTCGGCCGCCAGGTCCTGGTGCTCTCGGTCGACGCCCGCCGCACCCCGGAGGGCACCTTCGAGGTCACCACCCACGGCGGACGCAAGGGCACCGGCATCGACGCCGTCGAGTGGGCCCACCGGGCCGCCGAGCTGGGCGCGGGCGAGATCCTGCTCAACTCGATGGACGCGGACGGCACGAAGGACGGGTACGACACCGAGATGATCGAGGCGGTACGCAAGCACGTCACCGTCCCCGTCATCGCCTCCGGCGGCGCGGGCCGCCTCGCCGACTTCGCCCCGGCCATCGAGGCGGGCGCGGACGCGGTGCTCGCCGCGTCGGTGTTCCACTTCGGTGACCTGCGGATCTCCGAGGTCAAAGACGCGCTGCGGGAGGCGGGACACCCGGTCCGCTGAGGCTTCCCGGCGGGTGTGGTCGTGGTCCGGCGGGACTTTCCCGGCGGGTGTGGTCGTGGTCCGGCGGGACTTTCCCGGCGGGTGTGGTCGTGGTCCGCTGAGGCTTCCCGGCGGGACCTTCCCGGCAGGCGTGGTCGTGGTCCGGCGAGGCCTCTCGGCCGTGTCGTCGCGGTCCGCCGGAACCTTTCGGCGGTATCACCGGTCCGTCAAGACCGGTGATACCGCCGATGCGCGTTCACGGGCCGCACGGTGAGAGTGGCGACCGCCGACGAACCCCGACGGCAGCCACGCGATGCGCCCGGCGGCCCCCGGACGACGGGCCCCGGGCCTCGCGTGGTGTGGTTCCCGCCCCCACCGAGAGGATCCCCCCGTGCCCCAGCGCCTCCTCCCCGCACGCAGGCCGGCCCCGAGCCCGAGCCGCCCCCGTACGCTGACGGGCCTGCTGACCGCCGCCGCGGCCGCCACCGGTCTCCTGCTGACCGCCCTGGCCCCCGGCGCCCAGGCGACCACTGCCGCCGCCAACCCCTACGAGCGCGGCCCGGCCCCCACCAACGCCTCCATCGAGGCGACCCGCGGCCCGTACGCCACCTCCCAGACCTCCGTCTCCTCGCTCCTCGTGAGCGGCTTCGGCGGCGGCACCATCTACTACCCGACCTCCACCGCCGACGGCACCTTCGGCGCGGTCGTCATCTCGCCCGGCTTCACCGCCTACCAGTCCTCCATTGCCTGGCTCGGCCCGCGCCTGGCGTCCCAAGGGTTCGTGGTCTTCACCATCGACACCAACACCACGCTCGACCAGCCGGACAGCCGGGGCCGTCAGCTCCTGTCCGCGCTGGACTACCTGACCCAGCGCAGTTCGGTACGGACCCGGGTCGACGCGACCCGGCTGGGCGTGATGGGCCACTCGATGGGCGGCGGTGGCTCCCTCGAAGCCGCCAAGAGCCGTACGTCCCTGAAGGCGGCGATCCCGCTGACCGGCTGGAACACCGACAAGACCTGGCCCGAACTGCGCACGCCCACCCTGGTGGTGGGCGCGGACGGGGACACGGTCGCGCCGGTCGCCACCCACTCGAAGCCGTTCTACGAGTCGCTGCCCGGCTCGCTGGACAAGGCGTACCTGGAGCTGCGCGGCGCCTCGCACTTCACGCCGAACTCGTCCAACACCACGATCGCGAAGTACAGCCTTTCGTGGCTGAAGCGCTTCATCGACAGTGACACCCGCTACGAGCAGTTCCTCTGCCCGATCCCCCGGCCGAGCCTCACCATCGCGGAGTACCGGGGCACCTGCCCGCACACGTCGTAGAACGGCCCCTTCCGGCGGCTCCGGCCGAGGCCCCCGCCCGGACCCGGGCTCCGGCGCTGTGCCCGCGCACAGCGCCGGAGCCGTCCGGCTGGGAGTCCGCACCGCTCGGACGGGGTGACCGGACGCGTGCCTTCCACGGTCGTCCGGGCGACCGTACGGTGCCGACGTGACCTCATCGACGACCGTGCGCAGTCCGCACCGGCTGTACGGCCGCGGCGGTGAACTTGCCATCATCCAGGGGCTGTTGGCCCGGCTGTGGCAGGGTGACGGCGGTGCGCTCGTGCTGGCGGCACCGCCGGGCCTCGGCCGTACGGCGCTGCTGCGCGAGGCGGTGGCCGCGCATCGCTCGCGGGGGCCGGTGCTGTACGCGACGGCGTCGGCCGCCGGGCCCGGTGCTGCCGCCACTGCCACCACCAGAGCCACCGCCTGGCCCGACGGTGCCGCCTCGGCCCACCTCGCCGGGCCGGTCGACCCCACTGCCCCGGCCGACCAGGCCGCGCGCGCCCTCCACACCGCAGCTGCCGACCGCACCCTGCCGGTCCCGGCGCCCGAGCCCCACACCGCCGGCCCCCTCACCCCCGAGGAACTGCTCGCCCGGCTCAGGGACGGGAGCACCGGCCGACCGCTCCTGGTCTGCGCCGACGACGCGCACCTCTGGGACCCGGCCTCCCGTACCGCCCTCGCCGCCGCGGCCCGCCGCCTCGGTCCGGGCAGTGGGCTCGCCGTCCTCATCGCGGCCGACGAGGGCTCCGCCTTCGCCGGGCTGCCCACCCGCCGTCTCGGCCCGCTGGACGAGGACGCGTCGGCCGCGCTTCTGGACCGGCTGGCCGGAGCGGGAGCCGGAGTTGGGGCCGGGAGCGGAGCCGGAGCGGGAGCCGGGGTCGGAGTCGGGATCGGGGCGGGAGCCGGGGCCGGGGCGGGAGTCGGGATCGGAGCCGGAGTCGCCACGGGCCCGCTCGACCCGGTCGTCCGTGCCGAACTGCTGCGGGAGGCGGCGGGGAATCCCCGCCTTCTCGCCGGGCTCCTCGGACGCCTCACCCCCGGCCAGCTCACCGGCCGCACCCCGCTGCCCTGCCCGCTGCCCGGGGCCGAAGGCGTGCTGGAGGCGTACGCGTACCGGCTGGACGCACTCCAGGCGCCCGCCCGGGCCCTGCTCCTGCTGGCGGCCGCGGCCCAGGAGCACGAGCCCGTCGGCGCGGGGGCGGACGCGTTGCTCCTGCTGCGCGCCGGCACCCGGGCCGGGCTGCCCCGCGCCTTCCTGGACGACGCCCTGCCCGGTTCCGCCGCGACCGAGGGGCTGCTGCGACGGGCGGGGAGCCGGGTCCACTTCAGCCCGCCCCTGGCCGCCCGCGCGGTCCTGCACCACACGCCTCCGGCCCGCCGCCGCGCCGCCCACGAACTGCTCGCCGCGCTGCTGGGGGAGGCGGGCGGGCGGGCCGGAGCGCTCGCCGCCCTCGCGCAGCGGGCCTGTGCCGCGCCGGGCCCGGACCACGCGCTCGCCGCCCGGCTGGAGGCGGCGGCCACCACCCCGTACTCCCACGCCGAACGCTCCTCCGCCCTCGCCCGCGCCGCCGCCCTCACCCCCGATCCGCCGCTGCGCTCGGCCCGGTTCGCCGCAGCCGCCGAGCAGGCGGCCCACGCGGGCGACCCGGACCGGGCCCGTGCCCTGCTGGCCCGCACGGCCGCCCCGGCGGGAACGGGGCCGGGCCACGGCCTCGCGCCGCCGCCGACGGGTGGGCCGGGGCTCGCCCCCTACGTCCACGGGCTGCTCGCCCTGCGCTCGGGCCCCGCCGTCGACGCCTACGAAGCCCTCCTGGCCGCCGCCGCGCTGCTCGCGCCGCACGATCCCGGCCGGGCCCTCCACGCGCTGCTCGGGGCGGCCGAAGCCGCCTGGGCGCGGGGGGACGCGGACGGGTACCTGGAGGCCATGGGACGCGTGGACCCCGCCCCGTACGGCGACGCCTTCGCCTCCTACCGGGCGGGCATGTGCGCCGTGCTCGCCGGGCGGACCGCCGAGGGCCACGCCCTGCTCCGGCGCTGCCTCGCCCCGGACGGGACCGCCGAGGGGCGCCCGCTCCACCGCCGGCCCCTCGATCCGCACCGGGCCGCCGAGGGGTATCCCCTCCGCAGGCCCCTCGGCCCGGGCCGGACCGCCGACCCCGCCGGGCTCCTGCGGGCCGGAGCCGCCGCGCTCGTCCTCGGGGAGGTGGCCGCCGCCTGCCGTGTCGGGGCGCGGGCGCTCGGGGCCGTACGGACCGGGGGGCCCGAGGCGCTGCTGCCGCAGGCTCTGGAATACCTCGCCTACGCCGAGCTGCGGGCCGGGCTCCACGCGGCGGCCCGCGCCCATGCCCTGGAGGGGCTGCACGCCGCACGGCGGACCGGGCAGCCCAACAGCTCCGTCCGGCTCCACGCCGTCCTGGCCCTCGCCGCCTCCGTCGAAGGGCCCGCCGAGGCCTGTGCCGCCCACTGCGACGCCGCGCTGGCCGGTGCCGTACCGCACGGGCTCACCCAGCCCGCGACCCTCGCCACCTGGGCACGCGCCCGCGCCGACCTGGCCGCCGGACGGCCCGAGGAGGCCGCCGCCCGGCTCGGGCCGCTGGTGCGCCCCGGGCCCCGGCAGGGGCACTTCGCCGTCCGGATGCTCGCCGTGCCCTGTTACGTCGAGGCCGTCGCCCTCGGTGGGAGCGGCAGTCAACTGTCGTCCGTCATCGACGAGTTCGCCGCCTGGGCCGGGCGCACCGCCGATCCCCAGGCCGCCGCCCAGCTCGCCCGCTGCCGCGCCCTGCTGGCCCCCGCCGACGCGGCCGACGCCCGGTACGCGGAAGCCCTCGCCCACCACGACCGGGCGGGCGGCGACTTCGAACGGGCCCGCACCCTGCTCCTGTACGGGCAGTGGCTGCGCCGCCGTCGCCGCACCCGGGAGGCCCGCACCCCGCTGCGCGACGCGCTCGTCGCCTTCCAGCGCTGTTCGGCCCGCGCCTGGGCCGAGCGGGCGGGCGGGGAGTTACGGGCGGCGGGGGAGCCGGTCGCCGGGGCGGCAGGGGAGACGGGCGGCGGGGTGCTCGCCGCGCTCACCCCGCAACAGCAGCGCATCGCCCGCTGCGTCGCCGAAGGGGCCACCAACCGCGAGATCGCGCTCCGGCTCTCGCTCAGCCCGCGCACGGTCGACCACCACCTCCGCAACGTCTTCGCCGCGCTCTCCATCCGCTCCCGCACCGAACTGGCCCGGCTGCTCGGCCCCCGGACGCTCCGGTCCCCGCGGACCCCGCAGCGGCCGTGACGGGCGGGCGGAGGGCGCAGGGGCCGTGACGGGCGGGTGGACGGGTGGTTGCCAGACCGTGATGACAAGTTCCGCGCAGACCCCTAGGTACCGACCGGGCGGTATGCCATTCTGCGGGCGTCAGGATCGCCCGGCCGCGCCCGCCCCCCCGCCGGGCCGGGTGCTCCGAGCCGGCCGCTCGCGCGGCCGGCCGATCTCCGGTGGAGGCCGCCATGCCCCAGCTCGTCCGTCCGCGGTTCGCGGTGCTGCACGGCACGCACCCCGCGGCGCCGTTGCCCCAGCGCTTCCGTTCCCTGGCCGACCGCGAGGCCGTCGAGGTGCTGCACCGGGCCGCCCGGGTCCTCGTCGCCTCGCTGCCGGCCCTCACCGACCGGCTCGTGGAGGCCCTGTACGAGCAGGAGCCCGGCTACCGGGCGGCCATCGACGCGGACCGGTCCGAGGTCTGGCAGGAGGTCCACCACTCCCTGCGCCACAACGTCGGCTCGCTGCTCCAGCCCAGGGAGTTCCGCGACGCCGCCCACCGCACCTCCCGCTGGATCGGCGAGATCCGCGCCGGACAGGGCGTCCCGCTCGACGCCGTCCTGCACGCCTTCCGGATGGGCGGGGCGATGGTCTGGCAGGACCTGGTCGACGAGACGGCCCGCCGCGACCCCGACGACGTACGGCTGCTCGTCCATGTCGCCGCCGATGTGTGGAACTTCGTCGACGAGCACTGCGGCATCGTCGCGGACGCCTACCGGCAGGCCGAGCGCCGGCTGACCTGGCAGCGGGAGAACCGGCAGCGGCTGGTGATCGCGGCGCTGCTCGACGGGACCGCCCGGATCGCGGACCTCGGTGACGCGGCGGCCATGCTCGGCCTGCCGGAACAGGGGCGGTACGCGGTGCTCGCGGTGGCCTCCGTACGGCGCGGCGACCCCGGCCCCGTACGGCAGTCCCACCCGGGACCACGGCAGGGGCCCGTCCGGCCGCCGCTGAACCTGCCGACCGCCCCGCCGGGCGCCGCCCCGGGACCGGAGCCGGAGCAGCCGACCGGACCCCTTGGAGCACCGGGCGCGGCCCCTCTCCCGTACGCGGGACCGGACGCCCGCCCGGGTACGTCCCCGCTGCCCGGCACGCCCGCCACCGCCCCCCTCTGGCACACCGGATCCGACGCCGAGTTCGCCATCCTCCGGCTCACCGGCGGACCGGGCGACCCCGGCGAGCTGCACGCCATCGCCGCGGCCCTCGACGCCCCCGCCGGGACCCGGGCCGGCATCGGCTCCGCCGTCGACGGGCTGGCCGCGCTCGGGGACGCCCGGCGGCTGGCGGAGACCGCGCTGCGGGCCTGTCCGGCCTCCGGGGGCACGGTCGTGCTCGACGAGCACCTCCCGGACGCCCTCGTCGTCTCCTCGCCGGCCCTCGGCTCCGCCCTCACCACCCGGGTGCTCGGGCCACTGGACCGCCTCGACCCCGCGGACCGGGACGTCATCCTGGAGACCCTGACGGCCTGGCTCGACGCGGACGGCTCCGCCCAGCGGGCGGCCGCGCGGCTCTACTGCCACCGCAACACCGTCCTCAACCGGCTCCGCCGCTTCGAACAGCTCACGGGCCGCTGCCTCACCCGCCCCCGGGACGCCGTCGAGGTCTCCCTCGCGCTGGCGGCCCGGCGGCTCCTGGGCCCGTAGAAGCCCCCCGGACGGTCACCTCCCCGGCTCCGCCACCTCCCGCTACATCCCCAGCTCCGAGCGGTGCAGCCGGTCCACCGCCTCCTTCTCGCCCTCCACCTGCACATCCGCCGCGTCCTGCCGCCCGAAGGCGAACAGCAGCAGCTCCGAGGGCTCCCCGGTCACCGTCACCACCGGGGCGCCCTTGTGGGCCACCGCCGTGCGGCCGTCCGGGCGGCGCAGCACCAGCCCCACCGGGGAGCGGCGGCCCAGCAGCCGGGCGGTCTTCTCGGTGCGCGACCACAGCACGTCCGCGAAGACCGGGTCCAGCTCGCGCCGCGACCAGTCCGGCTGGGCCCGGCGCACGTCCTCCGCGTGGATGAAGAACTCCACCGTGTTCGCCGCCTCGTCGACCTGCTTGAGGGACATCGGGGAGAACCGGGGCGGCCCCGTCCGGACCAGCTGGATCAGCTCCTCGTACGGCTTCGCCGCGAACTCCGCCTGCACCCGCTCCAGCCGGCTCTTCAGCGCGCCGATCACCAGCCCGCCCGCCGCGTCCGCCCGGCGCTCCCGGACCACCACATGGGCGGCGAGATCGCGGGTCCTCCAGCCCTCGCACAGGGTCGGTGCCTCGGGACCGGCCGCCTCCAACAGATCGGCCAGCAGGAGACGTTCACGCTTCGCATGGGTCGACATGCCCGCCAGCGTACGACCGTCGCCCGGGGTCCGCCCAGTGGACGTCCGCCCGGAGAGCCCCCGCCACCACGGCACAATGGGCCCATGACCAGCACGCCCGGCCCCACGCCCCCCACCAGCCGCCTCGACCCCGCCATCGCCGCGCGCCTCAAGCGCGGCGCCGACGGTCTGGTCCCGGCCGTCGCCCAGCAGTACGACACCGGCGAGGTGCTGATGCTCGGCTGGATGGACGACGAGGCGCTGCACCGCACCCTCACCACGGGCCGCTGCACCTACTGGTCGCGCAGCCGCCAGGAGTACTGGGTCAAGGGCGACACCTCCGGCCACATCCAGCGGGTGAAGTCCGTCGCCCTGGACTGCGACGCCGACACCGTGCTGGTCAAGGTCGACCAGACCGGCGCCGCCTGCCACACCGGCGACCGCACCTGCTTCGACGCCGACGTCCTCACCCTCCTCGACAGCTAAGGTCCGGCCATGGATCTCGACACCTTCCGCAAGCTGGCCGTCGACCGGCGCGTCGTCCCCGTCAGCCGCCGCCTCCTCGCGGACGGCGACACCCCGGTCGGCCTCTACCGCAAGCTCGCGGCCGAGCGCCCCGGCACCTTCCTGCTGGAGTCCGCGGAGAACGGCCGCACCTGGTCGCGCTACTCCTTCATCGGCGTACGCAGCGCCGCCACCCTCACCGCCCGCGACGGCGCGGCCCACTGGCTCGGCACCCCGCCCGTCGGCGTCCCCGTCGACGGCGACCCGCTGGACGCCCTGCGCGCCACCGTCGAGACCCTGCACACCCCGCGCGACCTGGTCGAGGACGCCGGGCTGCCCCCGTTCACCGGCGGCATGGTCGGCTACCTCGGCTACGACGTCGTACGCCGCCTGGAGAAGATCGGCGAGCACGGCGGCGACGACCTGAAGCTGCCGGAGCTGACCATGCTCCTCACCTCGGACCTCGCCGTGCTCGACCACCAGAACGGCACCGTCCAGCTGATCGCCAACGCGATCAACCACAACGACCTCTCCACCGGCGTCGACGAGGCGTACGCGGACGCCGTCGCCCGGCTCGACGCGATGGAGCAGGACCTGCGCCGCCCGGTCGAGAACGCCCCCGCCCTCCTGCCCCCCTCCGAGCTGCCCCCGTACACCGCGCTCTGGGGCGGCGCCTCCTACCAGGAGGCGGTGGAGGACATCAAGGAGCGCATCCGCGCGGGCGAGGCCTTCCAGGTCGTGCCCTCGCAGCGCTTCGAGACCCCGTGCACGGCGAGCGCCCTGGACGTCTACCGGGTGCTGCGGGCCACCAACCCCTCCCCGTACATGTACCTCTTCCGCTTCGACGGGTTCGACGTCGTCGGCTCCAGCCCCGAGGCCCTGGTCAAGGTCGAGGGCGGCCGGGCGATGGTCCACCCGATCGCCGGGACCCGGCACCGGGGCGCCACCCCGCAGGAGGACCAGGCGCTCGCGGAGGAGCTGCTCGCCGACCCCAAGGAGCGCGCCGAGCACCTGATGCTCGTCGACCTCGGCCGCAACGACCTGGGCCGGGTCTGCGAGCCGGGCAGCGTGGAGGTCGTCGACTTCATGTCGATCGAGCGCTACTCCCACGTGATGCACATCGTCTCCACCGTCACCGGCCGCGTCACCGAGGACCGCACCGCCTTCGACGTCCTCACCGCCTGCTTCCCCGCGGGCACCCTCTCCGGCGCCCCCAAGCCCCGCGCCATGCAGATCATCGAGGAGCTGGAGCCCAGCCGCCGGGGACTGTACGGAGGGTGCGTCGGCTACCTCGACTTCGCCGGGGACTCCGACACCGCCATCGCCATCCGCACCGCCCTCCTCCGCGACGGCACCGCGTACGTGCAGGCCGGGGCGGGGGTCGTCGCCGACTCCGACCCGGTCGCTGAGGACACCGAGTGCCGCAACAAGGCCGCCGCCGTGCTGCGCGCCGTCCATACCGCCAACCGGCTCCACGACCGGTGAGGCCGTGAGGGATAGTGGATGACGTGAGTGCCGCCCCCGTACCCCAGCCCCGTGCCGTCACCGCCGACCCCGCGTCCGGAGCGCCCTCCGGGGCCGCGCCGGAGGCGGAACCCGGAGCCGCGCCCGAAACGACGGCCGCTCCCGGGCCGGAGGCGGAACCCACAACGACGGCCGGTCCCGGCGCGGACCCGGCACCGGACTCCGGCGCCGCGGCCGCCCCGGCTCCCGGTGTCGCCTCCGACTCCCCGGGCGGCGGAAGCGGCAGCCGCCGGTCGCTCGCGGCCGGGCTGCTCCTGGGCGCGGTGGGCGCGACCGTCGTCCTGCTGGCCTCCGGCCAGACCTGGGCCGAGGGCCTGGCGGCCACCGGCGGCGGGGCCCTGCCGCTGACCGCCGACGGCCAGGACGTCACCGGCGCCCCGGCCGCCCTGGCCATCGTCGGCCTGGCCGCCCTCGTCGCGGTCTTCGCCGTCCGGGGCGTCGGCCGCCGCACGGTGGCCGTCCTCCTCGCCCTCAGCGGACTCGGTGCCGCGGTCAGCGCCTGGGCAGGCGCGTCCGACAGCACCGCCCTGGACGAGCAGGCCGCCCGCACCACGGGTGACACGGCCGCCACCATCAACGCCCTCACCCACACCGCCTGGCCGTACGTCACCGCCGCCGGAGGCCTGCTGATCCTGCTCGCCGGGCTCCTCGCCCTGCGCTACGGCAGCCGCTGGCCCACCATGTCAGGCCGCTACGAACGCGACGGCACCCCGCGCCCCCGCAAGGCCCCCCGCACCGCCCCGGACCCGGACCGGCCCGAGGAACTGTGGAAGGCGCTGGACCGGGGCGAGGACCCGACCGGCTAGACACGGCTCGGACACCCCCGAGGGGTGACCCGCCGCTCACCTCCTGTTCCCCGTACGGGACAATGGAGGCGAGCCGTCCTCCGAGCGGCAGCTACAGCGACACACCGCGAACCCACAGCGCAACACCAACAAGGAGCAACTCATGGCGGGCAGCAGCCACGGACACACCCCGGCCGCCTGGACCGGTGTCATCATCTCCTTCATCGGCTTCTGCGTCGCAGGCGTCTTCATGGTCGCGGCCAACCCGCTCGGCTTCTGGGCCGGTGTCGCCGTCATCTTCGCCGGTGGCGTCGTCGGTTACGCCATGAAGCTCGCCGGTCTCGGCATGCCGAAGGAGTCCGCCGAGCTGGCGGAGGCCCGTGCCCGCGCCGGAGAGGCCCAGGTCTCCCACTGACACCCCGCCGGCCCGTCCACGCGGCCGACACGCAGCAAGGCGCAGTCCCGGTGGGGCTGCGCCTTTCCGTATGAGCGGCGACAATCACCGGGTGAACGCCTCGCCCCCGCCTTCCGCCCCCCGCCCCCCGGACCCGGCGCCGGACGCCGCACCCCAGGGCGTCGGCCCCTGGAACATGCCCCTGACCGTCTGCCCGACCCCGGACACGGCCCGCCCCCACCCAGCCGGCTTGCGGCCGCAGGACGGGACCGGGGGCGACCATCCAGCCCGTCCGGCGTTCGAGGACGGGACCCGGGACGACCCTCCAGCCCGTCCGGCGTTCGAGGACGGAAGCCTCGCGGGGGAGAGCCCGCAGCGCACAGGCCCCACGGGCGAAGGCTCCTCGCCGGTCCCCGGCCCCCACGGCCCCGGTTCCGTCCTCAAACGCCGGACGGGCTGGAGGGGAAGCGCCATGGCTCCGGAGGGGAGTCGCACGGTCCCGGAAGAAGGCCACGTGGGGGCAGACGGGCCCCGGACGGGCCGGAGGGGAAGCCACGCGGGCCCGGAAGGGCCCCGGAAGGGGTGGAAGGGCCTCGCCACCCCCCTCGGCATCCTCGCCGCCGTCGCCGGAGCCTTCGCGTACGTCGGGACCGTCGACCCCAACGAGCCCGGCCACTACCCCGTCTGCCCGCTGCTCCAGCTGACCGGCGCGTTCTGCCCCGGCTGCGGCGGCCTCCGCAGCGCCCACGCGTTCGCCCACGGCGACCTCGGGGCCGCCTTTTCGGCCAACGCGGTCGCCACCGCCGGCTACTTCCTCTTCGCCGTGGTCTGGGTGCTCTGGCTGGTCCGGGCCTGGCGCGGACAGCCGCTGCGGATCCGGTTGGCCCCCGCCTGGTGGTGGGGGATCGGCACCCTCCTCCTGGTCTTCAGCGTCGTCCGGAATCTGCCGTTCGGCTCGGCCCTGGCGCCCTGAATGCCCAGGTAGTGGGACGCGGCGTGGCCGGATGCGGGCCCCGGGGCCTCCTGCGGATACCATCGGTATGGCTGATCCTGTTCACCGTCAACCGTCCCGGAAGGGGGCCGCTCGCGTGAGTGTGCTCGACGAGATCATCGACGGCGTTCGCGCCGACCTCGCGGAGCGGCAGGCGCGCGTCAGCCTCGACGAGCTGAAGGAGCGCGCCGCCCGTGCTCCCCAGGCCAAGGACGGAGTCGCCGCCCTGCGCGGCGAGGGCGTCACCGTCATCTGCGAGGTCAAGCGCTCGTCCCCGTCCAAGGGGGCCCTGGCCGCCATCGCGGACCCCGCCGGGCTCGCCGCGGACTACGAGGCGGGCGGCGCGTCCGTCATCTCGGTGCTCACCGAGGAGCGCCGCTTCGGCGGTTCGCTCGCGGACCTGGAGGCCGTCCGCGCCAAGGTCGACATCCCGGTCCTGCGCAAGGACTTCATCGTCACCTCGTACCAGCTGTGGGAGGCGCGGGCGTACGGCGCCGACCTCGCCCTGCTGATCGTCGCCGCCCTGGACCAGGAGGCCCTGGTCTCCCTCATCGAGCGCGCCGAGTCCATCGGGCTCACCCCGCTCGTCGAGGTGCACGACGAGGACGAGGTGGAGCGCGCCGTGGACGCCGGGGCGAAGATCATCGGGGTCAACGCGCGCAACCTGAAGGACCTCAAGGTCGACCGCTCCACCTTCGAGCGCGTCGGGCCCGAGATCCCCGACCACATCGTCAAGGTCGCCGAGTCCGGCGTCCGGGGCCCGCACGACCTGATCGCGTACGCCAACGCGGGCGCCGACGCCGTCCTGGTCGGCGAGTCCCTGGTCACCGGCCGCGACCCGCGCGCCGCCGTCGCCGACCTGGTCGCCGCGGGCGCCCACCCGGCCCTCCGCCACGGCCGCGGCTGACCGGGAGACCGACGACCATGACCGACCGTCCCGTGCCCCGCACCCGACCGGGCCTCGCCCCGGCCGGGGCCCCGGCACGGGACCCGCACGCCCCCCTGGCGCGCGGGTGCAGGCCGCGAGGCTGCCGCGCCCCCGCCCGGCGCGTGCACGGACGGCGTGTGCGGTACGTCATCGGCGACGAGCCCGGCCAGGTCAACGGGATGCGATGGCGCCCGGGGTCCGCGCAGTAGCGAGCCCCGGCCGACGTACCGCTTGGTCTCCACCCCCGTACGGATGACCGCACCGCCCCGGCCGCACCCCGGTCCGGGCGGCGCTCGCTGCTCCGCGCATACGGTGAACCCATCCGTTGCCATGCCAAGGAGCACGTCGCATGACGTCCGAGTTCTTCATTCCGGACCCCGAGGGTCTGACCCCCAGCGCCGAGGGCTACTTCGGTGCCTACGGCGGCAAGTTCATCCCGGAGGCGCTCGTCGCCGCCGTGGACGAGGTCGCCGTCGAGTACGACAAGGCCAAGTCCGACCCGGAGTTCGCCGCCCAGCTCAACGAGCTGATGGTCAATTACACCGGCCGCCCCAGCGCGCTCACCGAGGTCCCGCGCTTCGCGGAGCACGCGGGCGGCGCCCGGGTCTTCCTCAAGCGCGAGGACCTGAACCACACCGGCTCGCACAAGATCAACAACGTGCTGGGCCAGGCGCTGCTCACCAAGCGCATGGGCAAGACCCGGGTGATCGCGGAGACGGGGGCCGGTCAGCACGGCGTCGCCACCGCCACCGCCTGCGCCCTCTTCGGCCTCGACTGCACCATCTACATGGGCGAGATCGACACCGAGCGCCAGGCGCTCAACGTGGCACGGATGCGGATGCTCGGCGCCGAGGTCATCGCCGTGAAGTCCGGCTCGCGGACCCTGAAGGACGCCATCAACGAGGCGTTCCGCGACTGGGTCGCCAACGTGGACCGCACGCACTACCTCTTCGGCACGGTCGCGGGCCCGCACCCCTTCCCCGCGATGGTCCGCGACTTCCACCGCGTCATCGGCGTCGAGGCCCGCCGCCAGCTCCTGGAGCGCACCGGCCGCCTCCCCGACGCGGCGGTCGCCTGTGTCGGCGGCGGCTCGAACGCCATCGGCCTCTTCCACGCCTTCATCCCGGACGCCGGCGTCCGCCTGGTCGGCTGCGAGCCCGCCGGGCACGGCGTGGAGACCGGCGAGCACGCGGCCACCCTGACCGCCGGGGAGCCGGGCATCCTGCACGGTTCGCGCTCCTACGTCCTCCAGGACGACGAGGGCCAGATCACCGAGCCGTACTCCATCTCCGCCGGTCTCGACTACCCGGGCATCGGCCCGGAGCACTCCTACCTCAAGGACATCGGGCGCGGCGAGTACCGCGCGGTCACCGACGACGCCGCCATGCAGGCCCTGCGCCTGCTGTCCCGCACCGAGGGGATCATCCCGGCCATCGAGAGCGCCCACGCGCTCGCCGGAGCCCTGGACCTCGGCAAGGAGCTGGGCAAGGACGGGCTGATCCTGGTCAACCTGTCCGGCCGGGGCGACAAGGACATGGACACCGCCGCCCGCTACTTCGGGCTGTACGACACCGACGCCGCCGTCGAGGCGGACGCGGACAGCGACCGCGCCGAGATCGAGGGGGACGCCAAGTGAGCGGCAACATCGAGCTGTTGAGCACCACCCTCGCCGCCGCGAAGGCGGAGGGCCGGGCCGCGCTGATCGCCTACCTCCCGGCCGGATTCCCGACCGTCGACGGCGGCATCGAGGCGGTCAAGGCCGTCATCGCGGGCGGCGCCGACGTCGTCGAGATCGGCCTCCCGCACAGCGACCCGGTCCTCGACGGACCGGTCATCCAGACCGCCGACGACATCGCCCTGCGCGGCGGGGTCCGGATCGCGGACGTGATGCGGACGGTCCGCGAGGCGTACGAGGCCACGGGCGTCCCGATCCTGGTCATGACGTACTGGAACCCCATCGACCGGTACGGCGTCGAGCGCTTCACCGCCGAGCTGGCCGAGGCGGGCGGCGCCGGGTGCATCCTGCCCGACCTGCCGGTCCAGGAGTCCGCGCTGTGGCGCGAGCACGCCGAGAAGCACGGTCTCGCCACCGTCTTCGTCGTCGCCC
This sequence comes from Streptomyces araujoniae, assembly GCF_050871195.1. NCBI lineage: Bacteria > Bacillati > Actinomycetota > Actinomycetes > Kitasatosporales > Streptomycetaceae > Streptomyces > Streptomyces araujoniae. The sequence continues at coordinate 1,633,237 of NZ_CP194070.1, read as the reverse complement.
CCAGCAGCCAGGACGCCCGCCTCGCGACCATCACGGCGGCCGGCAGCGGCTTCGTCTACGCCGCCTCCCTGATGGGCGTCACCGGAACCCGCGCCTCCATCGGCGCCCAGGCCCAGGAGCTGGTGGGACGCACCCGCGCCACCACCGACCTTCCGGTCTGCGTCGGCCTCGGGGTCTCCAACGCCGAGCAGGCCGCCGAGGTCGCCGGCTTCGCCGACGGCGTGATCGTCGGCTCCGCCTTCGTCAAGGCCATGCTGGACGCCCCCGACGAGACCGCCGGTCTCGACGCCGTCCGCTCGCTTGCGGGCGAGCTGGCCCAGGGCGTCCGCAGGCGGTGACGGGCCAGGGCGTCCGCAGGCGGTGACGGGCCAGGGCGTCCGTAAGCGGTGACGGGCCAGGGCGTTCGAAAGCCCTGACCGCCACCGTCACCTGAACGGGTGGAATCGGGCCGGGGAGGCGCGCAGGCGCCTCCCCGGTTCGTTGCTGCGGGTGTGAGCGACAAGATTCCTGAGGGAAACCGAAGTGCGCGTGAGCGCCTGGCCCAGCAGCGCGAGCGGGACAAGGGCCGCGAGAAGCGCCGCCGTACGCTGATCGTCTCCTCCGCCGTGGTCGGCGTCCTGGCGCTGGCCGCCGTGGTCGGCCTCATCGCGGCCAATGTCGGCAAGGACGGCGACGACACCGCGTCCGGCCCCGCCATCACCCCGTCGGGAGCCACCGGCGAGGCCTCCCTGACGCTCCCGGTCGGCGCCTCCGACGCCCCGTCCACGCTCACGATCTGGGAGGACTTCCGCTGCCCGGTCTGCGCCCAGTTCGAGAACGCCTTCCGGGACACCATCACGGAGCTGGTCGAGGCGGGCCAGCTCAAGGTGGACTACCACCTGGCCACGATCATCGACGGCAACCTGGGCGGCAAGGGCTCGCTGCGCGCCGCCAACGCCGCCGCCTGCGCCCAGGACGTCGGCAAGTTCGCCCCGTACCACGACGTCCTCTTCCGCAACCAGCCCCCCGAGCCCGACGACGCCTTCGCCAAGAACAGCCGGCTGATCGAGCTGGCCGGTGAGGTGAAGGGGCTCGACACGCCGGAGTTCCGCAGCTGTGTGGAGGAGGGCACCCACGACAGCTGGGTCCAGAAGTCCGACACCGCGTTCCGCGAGGGCGGCTTCCAGGGCACCCCGACCGCGCTCCTCAACGGCGAGTCGATCTTCCCGAAGAAGGGCGACGAGCAGATCTCCGTGGAGAACCTGAAGAAGTGGGTCCTGGAGGCCAACAAGGGCAAGAAGCCCGGCACCGCCACCCCGTCCGCCGCCCCCGCCTCCTGAGCACGCCGCGGGGCCTGCCGCGGGGCCCGGCCCCCGGCGGGATCCGACGGGGCCGCCGGGGGCCGCCGGGGAGGGGAGGGCCGTCGGGGCACCTCGCGCCGGGGGCCCGCCCGGACCCCCGGTGCGAGGTGCCCCGACGGGCGTCCTCGTTACCCAGACGTTGCCGGGTGGCTTGCCGTACCCACCGCCCGGCAAGGTAGCGTCGACCCCGTCATGAACCTTGCCTCCATTCCCAGCCCGTCGACCGGCGTGATCGAGCTCGGCCCGATCCCGCTGCGCGGCTACGCGTTCTGCATCATCATCGGTGTCTTCGTCGCCGTCTGGATCGGCAACAAGCGCTGGGTCGCCCGTGGCGGCAAAGCCGGCACCGTCGCCGACATCGCCGTCTGGGCGGTGCCCTTCGGCCTCGTCGGCGGCCGGCTCTACCACGTGATCACCGACTACCAGCTCTACTTCAGCGAAGGCCAGAACTGGGTCGACGCCTTCAAGATCTGGGAAGGCGGCCTCGGCATCTGGGGTGCCATCGCGCTCGGCGCGGTCGGCGCCTGGATCGGCTGCCGCCGCCGGGGCATCCCGCTCCCCGCCTGGGCCGACGCGCTGGCCCCCGGCATCGCCGTCGCCCAGGCCATCGGCCGCTGGGGCAACTGGTTCAACCAGGAGCTGTACGGCCGGCCGACCGACCTGCCCTGGGCACTGGAGATCAGCGAGGGCCCGAACCGGGTCGCCGGGACGTACCACCCGACGTTCCTCTACGAGTCGCTGTGGTGCATCGGCGTCGCGCTCCTCGTCATCTGGGCCGACCGCCGCTTCAAGCTCGGCCACGGACGGGCGTTCGCGCTGTACGTCGCGGCCTACTGCGCCGGTCGCGCCTGGATCGAGTACATGCGGGTCGACGAGGCCCACCACGTCCTGGGCCTGCGCCTGAACGTGTGGACCGCGATCATCGTCTTCGCCCTCGCCGTCGCCTACATCGTGATCTCCGCCAGGCTCCGCCCGGGCCGCGAGGAGATCGTCGAGCAGGAGAAGGACGACGCGGCGGCCGGGAAGGCCGACGAGAAGAAGTCCGACGCCGACGCCGCGGACGCGCCCGAGGCCGACGCCACGGACGGCGACCCGTCGGCGAAGGACACGCCGGAGGCCGGCGCCGACGACAGCGATCCGCTGAAGAAGAAGGACTCCGCCCCCGAGGCCGCCGACAAGAGCTGACCTCCCGCGCCGCCGCCCGGCGCACCCCGCACCGCCCCCGATCGCCGGGCGGGCCCGAGAAATCTCAGGCCCGCCCGGCGATCGCCAGTGTGCGGCGGGCCGACGCCACCACCGCCGCGTCCACGAACCGCCCGTCCGGCAGCGCCAGCGCCCCCGCGTCCACCGTCGACGCCGCGATGATCTCCTCCGCCTCCTCGACCTCCCGGGCCGTCGGCCGGAACGCCCGCCCGATCACCTCCAGCTGGCGCGGATGGATCGCCGCCCGCCCCAGCAGCCCGAGCCCCCGCCCCCGTACGCAGGACGTCCAGAGCCCGTCCAGGTCCCGCACGTCGGGGAAGACCGACTGCGCGGGCGGCGGCAGCGCGGCCGCGCGGGCCGCCACCACCAGCCGGCTCCGTGCGAAGTCGAGCCCGGAGTCCTCCCGTACGCCGAGATCGGCACGGAGGTCCGCCTCGCCCAGCGCGATGCCCCGTACGTCGTGGTGGGCCGTGGCGATCGAGTACGCGTGCTCCACGGCGAGCGCCGACTCCAGCAGCGGATAGAGCGGTACGCCGGGGGCCACCGCCGCCACATGGTGCACGGAGACCGCGTGCGTGATCTTGGGCAGCCGGAGACCGGAGAGCCCCGGCAGCCCGGCCAGCGCCCGGACGTCCTCCTCGCCGTGCACCCGGACATGGACCGGTACGGCGTCGGGGGAGGCGGTCGCCGGGTCCGCGAGGAGTTCGGCGGTGGCGGCGCGCGCGTACGCCTTTCGATCGGGGGCGACGGCGTCCTCCAGGTCGACGATCACCACGTCCGCCCCGCACCCGAGGGCCTTGGCCACCGTCTCCGGCCGGTCCCCGGGGACGTACAGCCAGGTCAGCGGGGGAGCGGTCGGAGCCGCCTCCCGGGCCTGCGGGGCGGTCACAGCGCCCCCTGGTCGCGCAGCGCGGCGATGCGGGTCTCCGAGAGGCCGAGCCCGGCCAGGATCTCGTCGGTGTCCGCGCCGTGCGGGCGGCCCGCCCACCGGATTCCGCCGGGGGTCCGCGAGAGCCGGAAGAGGACGTTCTGCATCCGCAGCGGGCCCAGCTCCGGGTCGTCGACCTCCGCGAGAGTGCCCAGCGCCCGGTACTGAGGGTCCTCCATCACCTCCCGTACGTCGTGGATCGGCGCCACGGCCGCCTCCGCCTTCTCGAAGCCGTTGAGCACCTCCTCCCGGCTGTGGCGGGAGATCCAGTGGCCGACGGCCCCGTCCAGCTCCTCGGAGTGCTCGGCCCGGGTCGTGCCCGAGGCGAACCACGGCTCCTCGGTCAGCTCCGGGCGGCCGACCAGCCGCATCACCCGCTCGGCCACCGACTGGGCGGAGGTGGAGACCGCGACCCAGTGGCCGTCGGCGGTGCGGTAGGTGTTGCGCGGGGCGTTGTTGCGGGAGCGGTTGCCGGTGCGCGGCTGGACATAGCCGAGCTGGTCGTACCAGAGCGGCTGCGGGCCCAGCACGGTCAGGATCGGCTCGATGATCGCCAGGTCCACCACCTGCCCCTCGCCCGTCTTCTCCCGCCCGGCGAGCGCGGCCATCACCGCGTACGCCGTCGCCAGCGCCGCGATGGAGTCCGCCAGCCCGAACGGCGGCAGCGTCGGCGGCCCGTCCGGCTCCCCGGTGATCGCCGCGAACCCGCTCATCGCCTCGGCCAGCGTGCCGAACCCGGGCCGGTGCGCGTACGGCCCGAACTGGCCGAAGCCGGTGACCCGGGCCAGCACCAGCCGCGGGTTGACCGCGTGCAGTTCCTCGGGGCCGAGGCCCCAGCGCTCCAGGGTCCCCGGCCGGAAGTTCTCGACGATGACGTCGGTCCCGGCGGCGAGTTGGAGCAGCACGTCCCGGCCGCCGGGGGCGGAGAGGTCGAGCGTCAGGGTGCGCTTGTTGCGGCCCAGCAGCTTCCACCACAGGCCGACGCCGTCCTTGGCGGGCCCGTGCCCGCGCGACGGGTCCGGTCTCCGGGGGTGTTCGACCTTGATCACATCGGCGCCGAAGTCCCCGAGCATGGTGGCGGCGAGCGGTCCGGCGAAGAGGGTGGCGAGGTCGATGACCTTGAGCCCGGTCAGGGGTCCCGCTGCTGTCGTACTCATACGGCATCGGCCTCGATCTCGCTGCGGTACGGCATGGAGGTGGACGCGCCCGGCTTCTGCACGCAGAGCGCGGCGGCCGAGGAGGCGAACGCCAGCGCCTTCGCCACCGGCCGCCCCTCCCCGAGCGCCACCGCCAGCGCCCCGACGAACGTGTCCCCGGCCCCGGTCGTGTCGACGGCGCTCACCTCGGGGGCGGCGAACAGCACCGGCTCGCCGCCCCGGGCCGCGTACAGGGACCCCTTCGCACCGAGCGTGATGATCACCTCGGGCACCTGGCGCAGCAGGATCTGCGCCGCCGCGTGCGGTTCGGCCTGTCCGGAGAGTTCGGCGGCCTCGTGCTCGTTGGGGACCAACAGGTCGATGTGGTCGAGGAGTTCCTCGGGCAGCGGTTGTACGGGGGAGGGGGTGAGGATGGTCCGCACGCCCTGCGAGCGGGCGGCGCGGGCGCCCTCCACCACGGCGGAGAGCGGGAGTTCGAGCTGCATCAGCAGCAGTTCGGCGGAGGCGATGGCCGCGATCTCGCCGGGGCCGAGCGCGGTGACGAGGCCGTTGGCGCCCGGGACCACCACGATCGCGTTGGCCCCGCTGTCGTCCACGACGATGTGCGCGGTGCCGCTGGGGCCCTCGGCGGTGTGCAGCAGGTCCGTGTCGACCCCCGCGTGTTCGAGGCCGTCGCGGAGCAGGGTGCCGTACGGGTCGTCGCCGACCGCGCCGATCATCGCCACCTCCCCGCCCGCGCGGGCGGCGGCGACGGCCTGGTTGGCGCCCTTGCCGCCGGGGACCGTCCGGAACTCCCGCCCGGTGACGGTCTCCCCGAGCCCCGGGGCGCGGGCGGTGTAGGCGACGAGGTCCATGTTGGTGCTGCCGAGCACGGCGATGCGGGTCATGGGCGCAGAGCCTCCTGGAGGGTCAGTGCGGCGAGGGTGTCGAACCCGGTTTGGTGGAAGCCGGGTACGGAGGTGGCGAGGCGGTTCTTCAGCGGCGCGGTCCAGTGGTGGGGCAGGGCGTCCGGGGTGCCCGCGAGGAGTCCGGCGAGGGAGCCCGCGGTGGCCCCGTTGGAGTCGGTGTCCCAGCCGCCGGAGACCGCGTTGCCGACGGACCGGGTGAAGTCGCCGTCGGCGTGGGTGAGGGCGGCGGCGAGCAGGGCGGCGTTGGGCAGCACGTGCACCCAGTGGTGGGTGGCGTCGTACGCGGCGTGCAGCCGGTCCACGACCGCGTCGAACTCCCTTTCCGTACGGGCGCTTTCGATGCCGGACCGGATCGCGCGGGCGTACCGCGACCTCGGCGGCACCACCCGCAGTCCGGCGGCCAGGCAACCGTGCACATCGCTCCCGCCGCCCGCTGCGACGGCCAGGGCCGCCGCGGTGAACATCGCGCCGTACACCCCGTTGCCGGTGTGGGTGAGGACGGCGTCCCGGTGGGCCTGGGCGGCGGCCCCGGCCGGGTCGCCGGGGTGGGTCCAGCCGTGTGCGTCGGCCCGGATCTGGGCGCCGATCCACTCCCGGAACGGGTTGCGGCGGCGGGCGGTCTCCGGGGGCTCGACGCCCGCGAGGAGGTGGCCGTACGCGATCCGCTCGGCGGTGAAGGTGCGGCCGGCCGGGAGTTCGTCCAGCCAGAGCCGGGCCAGGTCGGCGGTGGTGAAGGCGCGTCCGTGCCGCTGGAGCAGCAGCAGGGTGAGGAGCGGGTGGTTGAGGTCGTCGTCCTCCGGCATGCCGTCGATGTTCTCGGCGAGCGAGGTGGGGGCCGAGCGGCGGTTCCAGGGGTACGCGGCCAACAGGGCGGCGGGCACGCCGTGTTCGGTGAACCAGGTGGCCAGGGGCCAGTTTCCGGTGGCCCGGGCGAGGGCGCGGACACCGTCGAGGGGCAGCTTCTCGACCGGCTTGCCGAGCAGACATCCCGCCGCCCGGCCGAGCCAGGCGGTGTGCAGGCGGGCGTGGGTGATCGGGGGAGCGGCCCCCGGCGGCCCCGGCCACTGCGGGCAGGCGGCCACGATGTCCGCCAGGTCGGTCGGCTCGTCCGCCGCCGACGGCGAGTCCAGCGCGGCGAGTTCGTCCAGCAGCTCGCCCGCGAGTGCCCGCAGGTGCGGCGGTGCCGGTGGCTCGGAGGCGCCCGCACGGGCCGGTGCGGGGGCGCCCCCGGCCGCGTACCACCGCGCCTCGATCTCCCGGGCGTCCCGCCCGTCCAGCGCGGCCTGCCGCAGCTCGTGCCCGACCAGGTCCTCGGGCTGCACCCAGGTGAGGCGGACGGGCCGGCCGGCGTACGGATCGCCGTCCCGGGCCGGGGGCCGGGAGGCGTGCGGGCCGTCGGGCCGGGCCGGGGGCGCGTCGGTGCTCACCACGCACCGGCCAGGGCGGTGAACGCCTCCTCGTGGGCCCGGCGGCGCTCCAGGTCCTGGGCGAAGACCTCCCGGGCCACCTGTGCCAGGGTCCGGGCCGGGGCCTCCAGGTCCAGCCTGCTGGCCGCCGCCACGGTCTCCGCCCAGTCCGCCGGGACCTCGCCGCCGAGCGCGCCCGCGATGGCGCCGCTCATCGTGGCGATGGAGTCGCTGTCGCGGCCGTAGTTGACCGAACCGAGCACCGTACGCCGGTAGTCGCCGCCCCCGACCAGCAACATCCCCAGGGCGATGGGCAGTTCCTCGATGGCGTGCAGCCGGGAGGGGCGGCGGGCGCCGAGGGAGGGGGAGCGGTAGTCGGGGCCGACGGTGTCGAAGGGCTCCACCGCCGCCCGCAGCGGGGCGAGCGCGGACTCGGCGTCGTCGTGGTGCGCGGCGGCCTCGCAGACGGCCTCGATCGCGGACCGGGTGCCGTCCTTCGCGAGCGCGAGGGCCGCGTCGACCACCGCGTCCGGGGTGGCGCCCGGCCGGCAGGCGGCAGCGACGGCGGCCGCGAAGACCCCGGCGGCCTCCCGCCCGTACGAGGACTGGTGGGGCGCGGCGATCTCCAGCGCCTCGGCGTACGCGGCCGCCGGGTGGCCCGCGTTGACCAGGCCGACCGGGGCCATGTACATCGCGGCCCCGCAGTTGACGATGTTGCCCGCACCGGCCTCGCGCGGGTCGACGTGCCCGTAGTGCAGCCGGGCCACGAGCCACTTCTCGGCCAGGAAGATCCGCTGGAGCGGCAGCGCCTCGGCCTCCAGCTCGGGGATCCAGCGGGGCGAGAGGAGGTCCGGGACGAGGTGGTCCGCGACGGCGTACGCGTCGAGATGGTCGCGGACCCGGTCGTAGACCCGGATCAGGGCGTGGGTCATGAGGGTGTCGTCGGTGACGTGCCCGTCGCCCTTGTGGTACGGGGCGATGGGGCGAGCGGTGCGCCAGTCCTCGCCGTGCCAGGGGCCGACGATCCCGGTCACCCGGCCGCCGTGGCGCTCGGCGATCTGCTCGGGGGTCCAGCCCTCGACCGGGCCGCCGAGGGCGTCGCCGACGGCGGCGCCGACCAGGGCGCGGGTGACGCGGTCATCGAGTCCGGGCGTGGCGGGGGAGGTCTGCGGGGTCGAGGCGGCGGGTTCCGTGGCCGTTGTGGGCGTCATGCCGGAATTGTCCACCCGGGGCGGCCGGTTCCGCGGCTGCCAGCAGCCCGGCGAGTTCCAGCAGGTCCAGGCCCGCCAGCCGGGGCAGCGCACACCCCGCGAGCGTCCGGCACGCCTCGCGCCACCCGGCCGGTACGGCGGTGATCGAGCCGATCGCCCCGGTCAGCGCCCCGGCCAGGGCGGGCGCGGAGTCCGCGACCCGGGAGAGGCAGGCGGCGGCCGGGAGGGCCTGGGTGATCTCGCCCCGGGCTGCGGTGGTGAGCGCGAGGGCGACGGGTACGGTCTCGGCGGCCGCGATCCCGTAGCTGTAGACGTGGTCCACGATCTGGTGCTCCAGGACCGGGACCAGGGCGAACGCCCCGGCCGGCTCGTCCGCGAACTCCCGGGCGAGGCGGACCGCGTGGGTGGCGTTGCGGGCGATCTCGGTGGCGTCGGGGAGCTGCGCCAGGGCCGCGTTCACCACCGTGTCGACGTCCGCCCCGGCCAGCGCCACGGCGACGGCGGCGGCCATGGCCCGCGCCCCGTGCACCCCGTCGCCGTCCTGGGTGTAGCGGGCGTCGAACTCGGCGAGCGCCGCCGCCTCCTCCGGGTCGCCCGGGTGGACCACGGCGAGCACGGCGGCCCGGACGCAGGCGGCGTCGTCGAAGTAGTGCGGGTTGTCGTGGCCGGTGGCGGGCGGCCGCAGCCCGGCGGCCAGGTTGCCGAGCCCGGCCCGTACCGAGATCCGGGCCCGCAGCGGGAGCACCGCCGCCTCCACCTCGGGGGCCCGGGCGCTCGCGGCGGCGACCGTGGCGGCCAGCGCGTTCCAGGCCCGGTCAACCGCGTCCCGCGTCCGGCGGCCGGGGGAGAGCCCGTACGCCTCGTCGGCCGCCGCCGCCAGCACCGTACGCCCGGCGAACGCGGCCCACTCGGCGTCGTCGGACGGGCCGAGCCGCAGGGGCTCGGGCGGCTGGTTGAGGGCGATGGGCACGGGGAGGGTGGTGGTGGCGTTCTGCTCGGCGAAGGTGTCCAGCTCCCGGGTGAGCCGCCGGGTCCACTCGGGCATCCGCGCCGCCCGGTGCCGCGCGGCGGGCCACCCGGCGGCGTCCCCGGCCGCGAGCCCGAGCAGCAGCCCCTCGATCTGGGCACGCCGGGAGGAGCCGGCCTCCCCGCCTCCGGCCGTCGCGCGGGTCGCGTCCGTGCCGGTCCCGCCTCCGGCGGCCGTGTCGTGCGGGCCGGCGGGGGTCGCGGCTCCCGTGCCCGCCCCGCCTGCGGGGGCTGTGTCGTGTGGTGCGGCTGCTGTGCCGGTCCTGCCTCCGGCGGTCGTGTGGTGTGGGCTGGCGGGGGTCGCGGCTTTCGTGCCTGTCCTGCCTGCGGGGGCTGTGTCGTGTGGTGCGGCTGCTGTGCCGGTCCTGCCTCCGGGGGCTGTGTGGTGTGGGCCTGCGGGGGTCGCGGCTCCCGTGCCCGCCCCGCCTCCGGCCGTCGCGTGTGCGGTCGTCATCGCCCCTCCTCCCGTACGGGCCGGAAGGACGCGGCCACCGAGGCCATCTCCCGTACGGCCGAAGGCTCACGACCGCCACCCCGCCCCTGGACGGCCCCCGTCGCCGTCCCCTCCGGGCCCTCCGGTGTCAGCAGGTCCGCGATGTCCAGCACGTGGTACCCCCGCATCGAGGGCAGGCAGCTCCCGCGCACCGGGCCGATCGCCACCGCCCACTCCGGCGGGATCGCGTCCACCCCGTGCAGCGCCCCGGCCAGCGCCCCCGCCACCGCCGCCGTCGTGTCCGCGTCGCGCCCCATGTTCACGGCCGTCAGCACCGCCGTACGGAAGTCGCCCCGGGCCGCCGTGAACGCCCCGAACGCCAGGCCCACCGCCTCCGGCGCCAGGTCCGTCCACGGATAGCCGCCGATCACCACCGCCGACCGCACCGCCCGCTCCATCGCCAGCCGGTCCGGATACGGGCGCTGGGCCGCCGCCACCGCCCGGCGCAGCGAGCGGGCGGTCCAGGAGTCCATCGGGACCACCGAGAGCGCGGCCGCGATCACCGAGGCGAGGCCCGCGCCCACCATCGCCGCCGCCACCCCGGCCGCCACCGCCTGGCCCCCGTAGATCCCCTCGCCCTCGTGGCTCACCCGCCCGTCCACCGCGACCAGCCGGGCCGCCTCGGCGGGCCGCCCGGCCGCGAACACCCCGAAGGGCGCGGCCCGCATCGCCAGCCCGTCGCTCCAGGCGTGCCGGTGCTGGGCGGAGATCGGCGCGGCGAGGCCCCGGCGCAGGTTCTCCAGGGTGCCGCGCTCACTGAACCCGGCACCCCGGAACGGGCCCTCGTCCAGGTCCGCGATCCAGTGGTGCCAGGCCCGCTCCACGTGGGAGACGGTGAGCGCGGAGCCGTGCCGGGCCAGCAGCAACCCGGAGAAGATCGCGTACTCCGTGTCGTCGGTGCCCGCCGGGTCCTCGCTCACGAACCCTTCGATCCGCCCCCAGCGGTGGCGGATCTCCGAGGGGCGCAGGTTCTCCGCCGCGGCGCCGAGCGCGTCCCCGACCGCCAGGCCCAGCAGCGCACCCCTGGCCCGGTCCTTGCCGACGGCCATGTCCATCGCGTCGCCCTCCGTCCCTCCGGCGGGGTCCGGGCCCCCCGAGCCGGGCCCTGTCCGCCGTCTCCGCATCCCTGATGCGTGCTTTCCCGCATCCCTCCCACGCGGAGGGCCGTCGACGGCCGGACAGCAGCCGAAAGGGACCGTTCGGATGAGCGGAGGGGATGGGCGGAGGGAAGGGGAGGCTGGCCTTTCTTCGCAGGTCAGAGGGGTGACAGGGCAGCCTTGCCTTCCTGGCGAAGACCGCACGGCAGGCGTACTTTGGACTTTGTCGAAAGTTGTATCGCATAGGGAGAAACGGGCAGTGGCCATCATCGAGACCGACGCCGTCCTGCACGAGGCGCACCGGGACAACCACACCCACCGGGATGTGAACGGCGGCTGGCTGCGCCCCGCCGTCTTCGGTGCCATGGATGGTCTGGTCTCCAACCTCGCCCTGATGACCGGTGTCGCGGGCGGTGCGGCCTCCCAGCAGACCATCGTCATCACCGGCCTGGCCGGTCTGGCGGCCGGGGCCTTCTCCATGGCGGCCGGTGAGTACACCTCCGTGGCCTCGCAGCGCGATCTGGTCGAGGCGGAGCTGGCCGTCGAGCGCCGGGAGCTGCGCAAGCACCCCAAGGACGAGATGGCCGAGCTGGCCGCGCTCTACGAGGCCCGGGGCGTGGACGCCCCGCTGGCCGGCGAGGTGGCCCGGCAGCTCTCGCGCGACCCGGAGCAGGCGCTGGAGATCCACGCCCGCGAGGAGCTGGGCATCGACCCCAACGACCTGCCCTCCCCGCTGGTGGCCGCCGTCTCCTCCTTCGGCGCCTTCGCCGTCGGCGCCCTGCTGCCCGTCCTGCCCTACCTCCTCGGGGCGAGCGCCCTGTGGCCCTCGGTGCTCCTCGCCCTGCTCGGCCTCTTCGGCTGCGGCGCGGTCGTGGCCCGGGTGACGGCCCGCACCTGGTGGTTCAGCGGGCTGCGGCAGCTCGCCCTCGGTGGCGCGGCCGCGGCACTGACGTACGGACTCGGCACCCTCTTCGGGGTGGCGGTCGGGTGACGCGCTGGGGGGCGCCCGGAGGCGAGGGGCCGGGATGGACCGGCGTAACACCACCGCCCGAACGGCTCAATCGCGCGGTAACCCCTGTGACGTACGTCTTGGCCCCGCCCACTGGGCGGGGCGGGCCCGGCGGCCGTAAAATGAGACCCTATGCAGCGCTACACATAAGTAGCCGTTACCCGGTGGTTTCGTTTGCTTTGCCGCCGGGCATGAGCCGTAGGCACCGCAGGCAACGACGCCTGCTCTCTGCGACTCCCCGGGCGCCGCTCCTTCCGACAGCGACCCACCCCGGGCGGGCCGGTCGCTCCTGGTCACCCAGTCACCTCCGGTCATCCCGGTGTCCGCATGTTGGAACAGGCCTTCCGCTTCTTGAGAAGCGCCCCATCATGTAACCTGCACGAAATTTCGCAGAGGGCCAACGTCGTCCCTCGGCACCGCAAATGCCACGACGACGACGGGAGAGCCGATGCGTATCGACGCCTGGTCGCCCATGGACGGTCGCCCCGCCCAGCAGGGGATGTACGACCCCCGTAACGAGCACGACGCCTGTGGCGTCGGGTTCGTGGCCACTCTGACCGGTGTGGCCACCCATGAGCTGGTCGAGCAGGCGCTGACCGTGCTGCGCAACCTCGAACACCGCGGCGCCACCGGCTCCGAGCCCGACTCCGGCGACGGCGCCGGCATCCTCTGCCAGGTCCCCGACGCCTTCCTGCGCGCCGAGACCCCTTTCGAGCTGCCCGAGGCGGGTTCGTACGCCGTCGGTATCGCCTTCCTCCCCGCCGACGGCTCCACCGAGGCCGTCCGCACGATCGAGGAGATCGCCACCCAGGAGGGCCTCACCGTCCTCGGCTGGCGCGACGTCCCGGTCACCCCCGCACTTCTCGGCAACGGCGCCCGCGCCACCATGCCCGAGTTCCGCCAGGTCTTCGTCGCCGACGGCGAGTCCACCGGCATCGTCCTGGACCGCAAGGCGTTCGTCCTGCGCAAGCGCGCCGAGCGTGAGGCCGGGGTGTACTTCCCCTCGCTCTCCGCCCGCACCATCGTCTACAAGGGCATGCTCACCACCGGGCAGCTGGAGCCGTTCTTCCCCGACCTCTCCGACCGCCGCTTCGGCTCCGCGGTCGCGCTGGTCCACTCCCGCTTCTCCACCAACACCTTCCCGAGCTGGCCGCTGGCCCACCCGTACCGCTTCGTCGCGCACAACGGCGAGATCAACACGGTCAAGGGCAACCGCAACTGGATGAAGGCCCGCGAGTCCCAGCTCGCCTCCTCCCTCTTCGGGCAGGCACAGCTCGACCGGATCTTCCCCGTCTGCACCCCCGACGCCTCCGACTCCGCCTCCTTCGACGAGGTCCTGGAGCTGCTCCACCTCGGCGGCCGCTCGCTGCCGCACTCGGTGCTGATGATGGTCCCCGAGGCGTGGGAGAACCACGACTCCATGGACCCGGCCCGGCGCGCCTTCTACCAGTACCACTCCACGATGATGGAGCCCTGGGACGGCCCGGCCTGCGTCACCTTCACCGACGGCGTCCAGGTCGGCGCGGTCCTCGACCGCAACGGTCTGCGCCCCGGCCGCTACTGGGTCACCGACGACGGCCTCGTCGTGCTCTCCTCCGAGGTCGGCGTCCTCGACATCGACCCCTCCAAGGTCGTCCGCAAGGGCCGCCTCCAGCCCGGCAAGATGTTCCTCGTCGACACCGCCGAGCACCGCATCATCGAGGACGACGAGATCAAGGCGTCCCTCGCCGCCGAGCAGCCCTACCAGGAGTGGCTGGAGACCGGCGAGATCGAGCTGAGCGACCTGCCCGAGCGCGAGCACATCGTGCACACCCACGCCTCGGTCACCCGCCGCCAGCAGACCTTCGGCTACACCGAGGAGGAGCTGCGCGTCATCCTCGCCCCGATGGCCCGCACCGCCGGCGAGCCGCTCGGCTCCATGGGCACCGACTCGCCCATCGCCGCGCTCTCCGAGCGCCCCCGGCTCCTCTTCGACTACTTCACCCAGCTCTTCGCCCAGGTCACCAACCCGCCGCTGGACGCCATCCGCGAGGAACTGGTCACCTCGCTGCGCTCCTCGCTCGGCCCCCAGGGCAACATCCTGGAGCCGAACGCGGCCACCTGCCGCAGCGTCACGCTGCCGTTCCCGGTGATCGACAACGACGAGCTGGCCAAGCTGATACACATCAACGCCGACGGCGACATGCCGGGCATGAAGGCCGCCACCCTCGCCGGGCTCTACCGGGTCAGCGGCGGCGGCGACGCCCTCGCCGCCCGTATCGAGGCCATCTGCGCCGAGGTCGACGCCGCCATCGAGGACGGCGCCCGCCTCATCGTCCTCTCCGACCGGCACTCCGACGCCGAGCACGCCCCGATCCCCTCGCTGCTGCTCACCTCCGCCGTCCACCACCACCTCATCCGCACCAAGCAGCGCACCCAGGTCGGGCTGCTGGTCGAGGCCGGGGACGTCCGAGAGGTCCACCACGTCGCCCTGCTCATCGGCTACGGCGCCGCCGCGGTCAACCCGTACCTCGCCATGGAGTCCGTCGAGGACCTGGTCCGGGCCGGCACGTTCATCGAGGACATCGAGGCCGAGCAGGCCATCCGGAACCTGATCTACGCCCTCGGCAAGGGCGTCCTCAAGGTCATGTCCAAGATGGGCATCTCCACCGTCGCCTCCTACCGCGGCGCCCAGGTCTTCGAGGCCGTCGGCCTCGACGAGGAGTTCGTCGCCACGTACTTCAACGGCACCGCCACCAAGATCGGCGGCGCCGGCCTGGAGGTCGTCGCCAAGGAGGTCGCCGCCCGGCACACCAAGGCGTACCCCGCCTCCGGCATCGCGGCCTCGCACCGCGCGCTGGAGATCGGCGGCGAGTACCAGTGGCGCCGCGAGGGCGAGCCGCACCTCTTCGACCCGGAGACGGTCTTCCGCCTCCAGCACTCCACCCGCAACCGCCGCTACGACATCTTCAAGCAGTACACGGACCGGGTGAACGAGCAGTCCGAGCGGCTCATGACGCTCCGCGGCCTCTTCGGCTTCACCTCCGGCCGGGCCCCGATCTCCATCGACGAGGTCGAGCCCGCCTCCGAGATCGTCAAGCGGTTCTCCACCGGCGCCATGTCGTACGGCTCCATCTCCCGCGAGGCGCACGAGACGCTCGCCATCGCGATGAACCAGCTCGGCGGCAAGTCCAACACCGGTGAGGGCGGCGAGGACCCCGAGCGCCTCTACGACCCGGCGCGCCGCTCCTCCATCAAGCAGGTCGCCTCCGGCCGCTTCGGTGTGACCAGCGAGTACCTGGTCAACGCGGACGACATCCAGATCAAGATGGCCCAGGGCGCCAAGCCCGGCGAGGGCGGCCAGCTGCCCGGCCACAAGGTCTACCCGTGGGTCGCCAAGACGCGTCACTCGACGCCCGGCGTCGGCCTCATCTCGCCGCCGCCGCACCACGACATCTACTCCATCGAAGACCTCGCGCAGCTCATCCACGACCTGAAGAACGCCAACCCGCAGGCCCGCATCCACGTGAAGCTGGTCTCCGAGGTCGGCGTCGGCACGGTCGCCGCCGGTGTCTCCAAGGCGCACGCGGACGTCGTCCTCATCTCCGGCCACGACGGCGGAACGGGCGCCTCCCCGCTCACCTCCCTCAAGCACGCGGGCGGCCCCTGGGAGCTGGGGCTCGCCGAGACCCAGCAGACGCTGCTCCTCAACGGGCTGCGCGACCGCATCGTCGTGCAGACCGACGGCCAGCTCAAGACCGGCCGTGACGTCGTCATCGCCGCGCTGCTCGGCGCCGAGGAGTTCGGTTTCGCGACCGCGCCGCTCGTCGTCTCCGGCTGCGTCATGATGCGCGTCTGCCACCTGGACACCTGCCCGGTCGGCATCGCCACCCAGAACCCGGTGCTCCGCGACCGGTTCTCCGGCAAGGCCGAGTACGTCGTCAACTTCTTCGAGTTCATCGCCGAAGAGGTCCGCGAGATCCTCGCCGAGCTGGGCTTCCGTTCCATCGAGGAGGCCGTCGGCCACGCCGAGATCCTCGACAAGGACCGGGCGATCACCCACTGGAAGGCACAGGGCCTCGACCTCGCCCCGCTCTTCCACGTGCCCGCGCTGCCCGAGGGCGCGGTCCGCCACCGGATCGTCGAGCAGGACCACGGCCTGACCAAGGCGCTCGACAACCAGCTGATCAAGCTGGCCGCCGACGCGCTCGGCGCCGACAGCCCCGAGGCCGCCCAGCCGGTCCGGGCCCAGGTCGCCATCCGCAACATCAACCGCACGGTCGGCACCATGCTCGGCCACGAGGTGACCAAGAAGTTCGGCGGTGCGGGCCTGCCCGAGAACACCATCGACATCACCTTCACCGGCTCGGCCGGCCAGTCCTTCGGCGCCTTCCTCCCGCGCGGGGTCACCCTGCGCCTGGAGGGCGACGCCAACGACTACGTCGGCAAGGGCCTCTCCGGCGGCCGCGTCGTCGTCCGCCCGGACCGCGGCGCCGACCACCTCGCCGAGTACTCCACCATCGCCGGCAACACCATCGGCTACGGCGCGACCGGCGGCGAGCTGTTCCTGCGCGGCCGCACCGGCGAGCGCTTCTGCGTCCGCAACTCCGGCGCCCTCGTCGTCTCCGAGGGCGTGGGCGACCACGGCTGCGAGTACATGACCGGCGGCCACGCGGTCGTCCTCGGGGAGACCGGCCGCAACTTCGCCGCCGGTATGTCGGGCGGCATCGCGTACGTCATCGACCTCGACCGCGACCACGTCAACGTCGGCAACCTCGGTGCCGTCGAGGAGCTGGACGACACCGACCGGCAGTGGCTGCACGACGTCGTGCGCCGCCACCACGAGGAGACCGGCTCCACCGTCGCGGAGAAGCTCCTCGCCGGGTGGGACACCGCGGTGACCCGCTTCAGCAAGATCATCCCGTCCACGTACAAGGCAGTGCTCGCCGCCAAGGACGCCGCTGAGCTCGCCGGTCTCTCCGAGCAGGAGACCACCGAGAAGATGATGGAGGCGGCGACCAATGGCTGACCCCAAGGGCTTCCTGACCACCGGACGCGAGGTCGCCCAGACCCGCCCCGTGGCCGAGCGCGTCAAGGACTGGAACGAGGTCTACGTTCCGGGCTCGCTGCTCCCGATCATCAGCAAGCAGGCCGGCCGCTGCATGGACTGCGGCATCCCGTTCTGCCACAACGGCTGCCCGCTCGGAAACCTCATCCCCGAGTGGAACGACTACGCCTACCGCGAGGACTGGACCGCCGCCTCCGAGCGGCTGCACGCCACGAACAACTTCCCGGAGTTCACCGGGCGGCTCTGCCCGGCCCCGTGCGAGTCGGCGTGCGTCCTCGGCATCAACCAGCCGGCCGTCACCATCAAGAACGTCGAGGTCTCCATCATCGACAAGGCGTGGGACAGCGGCGACGTCACCCCGCAGCCGCCCGAGCGCCTCTCCGGCAAGACCGTCGCGGTCATCGGCTCCGGCCCGGCGGGACTCGCCGCCGCCCAGCAGCTGACCCGGGCCGGCCACACCGTCGTCGTCTACGAGCGCGCGGACCGCATCGGGGGCCTCCTCCGCTACGGCATCCCCGAGTTCAAGATGGAGAAGTCGCACATCAACCGCCGCATCGAGCAGATGCGCCTGGAGGGCACCAAGTTCCGTACGGGGGTGGAGATCGGCCAGGACATCGACGCCGCCAAGCTCCGCCGCCGCTACGACGCGGTCGTCATCGCGGCCGGTGCCACCGTCTCCCGCGACCTGCCGGTCCCCGGCCGCGAGCTGAACGGCGTGCACTACGCGATGGAGTACCTGCCGCTCGCCAACAAGGTGCAGGAGGGCGACCTCACCGTTCCCCCGATCACCGCCGAGGGCAAGCACGTCGTCGTCATCGGCGGCGGCGACACCGGTGCCGACTGCGTGGGCACCGCCCACCGCCAGGGCGCGGCCTCCGTCACCCAGCTGGAGATCATGCCGAAGCCGGGCGAGGAGCGGAACGCGGGCCAGCCCTGGCCGACCTTCCCGATGCTCTACAAGGTCACCTCCGCGCACGAGGAGGGCGGCGAGCGGGTCTACTCCGTCTCCACCACCCACTTCGAGGGCGACGAGGACGGAAACGTCCAGGCCCTCCACCTGGTGGAGGTGGAGTTCAAGGACGGTAAGCTGGAGCAGAAGCCCGGCACCGAGCGGCGCCTGCCCGCGCAGCTCGTCACCCTCGCCATGGGCTTCACCGGAACCGACCAGTCCAACGGTCTGGTCCAGCAGTTCGGCCTGGAGCTCGACCAGCGTGGCAACGTCGCCCGCGACGAGAGCTACGCGACCAACGTCGACGGCGTCTTCGTCGCCGGTGACGCGGGACGCGGCCAGTCGCTGATCGTCTGGGCGATCGCCGAGGGCCGCTCCGCCGCCCGCGGAGTCGACCGCTTCCTGACCGGGACCAGCGCACTGCCGGCCCCGGTCCGCCCGACGGACCGCGCCCTGCTGGTCTGAGCACCACCCGGGTTCCCCCGGCCCGCGCGGCCCGGGGGAACCCCCTCGATACGTCCCGTACAACGGCGTACGGAACTGAACGCGGCGCCCGCCTGTCCCCGACCGGACTCAGTGGGCGCCGTGGCGCGTCCGGGGGCGGCTCACCCCCGGCCCGCCGGCCGTGCCCTCAGCCCGTCAGCGCCGAGGTCCTCACCGCCACCGCCACCGCGAACAGCCCCAGCAGCACCGCCCCGCCCGCCAGCTGGAGCGGCCCGGTCCGCAGCTTCGCCGGTGCGTAGGCGAGCCCGTACGCCACCAGCGCCCCGGTCAGCAGCCCGCCCAGGTGCCCCTGCCACGAGGTGAAGAGCGCCGAGAGCACCATCCAGAGCAGGAACCCGGCCATGAACCGGTTGACCGCCGCCATGTCATGGCCGAGCCGCCGGCTGATCACCCAGTACGAGGCGGCGAGACCGAACACCGCACCCGAGGCGCCGACGGTGGAGGTGTCCGGCGCCAGCAGATACACCGCCACCGAACCGCCCACCGCCGACAGCAGGTACAGCCCCAGGTAGCGGGCCCGGCCGAGCCGCCCCTCCACCGCCCGCCCGATGTTCCACAGCGCGAACATGTTGAACAGCAGGTGCATCACCCCGAACGAGGTGTCCGGCGGCAGATGGAGAAAGGTGCCCGTCACCAGCCGGTACCACTCGCCGTCCGCGATCCCCGTCAGCCGGTACCCGGCGTACTCCTCGCCCCGGTAGTAGTACTGCGCCCCGTCCGGCCCGGTCAGCGCGGCCCCCAGCACCGCGAACCGGTCCACGGTCTCGGGCCGGACCACCTCGACGGCGTACGCCAGTACGTTGAGCGCCATCAGGACGTACGTCACCACCGGGGCCACCGCCCCCGACACCGCGCCGCCGAACACGGTCCGGGCCCGCCGCACCGACCGCCGCCCCTCCTTCACGCACTCCGGGCAGTGGTGGCCGACCGAGGCCCCGTGCATGCACTCCGGGCAGATGGTGCGCTCGCAGCGGGTGCAGCGCACATACGTCTCGTACGACGGATGGCGGTAACACGTGGTGGCGGCGGCCTCCATGGCCGGCTCCTTCACTCGGAGGGTGCGAAACGGGGGTGCGAAACGGGGTGCGTAGCGGGGCCGGTGTGGGCGGCGGCGATCAAGATAGCGAACGGGTGGGGACGGCCCCGGGGCCGGGGGCCGTGCGGTGACCTACGCTCAAGGTCCGCAGTCCGCAGCCTCAGTGGGGAGAAACGGGGGGCCGTCATGCACGGTTCGCACACGGCCGTGGGCACCGGCCCGGCCATCAGCCTGGAGAAGGTACGCCGGTCGGCTCCGGGGCTCGTCAGCCTGTACAAGAGCGCCGGGGCCTCGCTGGAGAAGCACGGGCTCGACGGCCGGCGCGCGGCGGTCTACCTGGTGCTCGACTACTCCGGCTCGATGCGGGACTACTACAAGGACGGCACCGTGCAGGCGCTGGCCGACCGGGTGCTGGGCCTGTCGGCCCACCTCGACGACGACGGACGGGTGCCCGTGGTCTTCTTCTCCACCGACGTGGACGGGCACGCGGAGATCGGACTGGACCGCCACCACGGGATGATCGACAAGATCGTCGCCAACCTCGGGCACATGGGCCGGACCAACTACCACGTGGCCATGGACGCCGTCATCGACGACTACCTCGACAGCGGCTCCACCGACCCGGCCCTGGTCGTCTTCCAGACGGACGGCGGGCCCACCAGCAAGCTCGCCGCCGAGCGCTATCTCTGCAAGGCCGCCCAGCTGCCGCTGTTCTGGCAGTTCATCGGCTTCGGCAACACCCGCAGCAGCCAGTTCGACTTCCTGCGCAAGCTGGACGAACTGCCCGTCCCCGCCAAGCGGCCGGTCGACAACGCCGGGTACTTCCACGCCGGGCCCGACCCCCGGAAGGTCCCGGACACCGAGCTGTACGACCGGCTGCTGGGGGAGTTCCCGTCCTGGCTGGCCGCCGCCGAGGCGCAGGGGATCGTCCGATGAGCGTCCGTGTCCTGCGGGCCGCCGACCGGACGCCCGTCCCCTGGAAGAACGGTGGCGGGCTGACCCGCGAGGTGGCGGCCGCGCCCGCGGGGGCCGACGGCTTCGACTGGCGGGTGAGCCTGGCGGACGTCACCGCCGACGGCCCGTTCTCCGTCTTCCCCGGTGTCGACCGCACCCTCACCGTCGTCGAGGGCCCGGGCATGGACCTCGTCGTCGGCGGGGAGCACCACATCGTCGACGAACCGCTGTGGCCGCACGACTTCCCCGGCGACCGGCCCACCGACGGCTTCCTGCTCGGCGGGCCCGTCGTCAACCTGAACGTCATGTACCGCAGGGGGCGTACGCGGGCGGAGACCGCCGTCGTCTGCGGCACCGTACGCCTGATGGCGCCCCCGGGCGGCGCGGTCCTCGCGCTCTCCCTGGACGACGGGGCCGTGCTGGACGGTACGGACACCCGGGCCGCAGGCGCGGACGCCCGGCCCGACGGTACGGGCCTCCGGCTCGACCGCTACGACGCGGTGCTGGCGCGGGACGCGTCTCCCGGGGTGCTGCGGACGATGGGCCAGGCGGTGGTGATCACGTTCTCGGACGTGTGAGAGGCCGGAGACGGACCGGGATAGCGGACAGAAGGTGTCGGGTATCGGGTGTTGCATGGCGCCCATGACGTCTTCTTCCGCCACCGCCTCATGGGGCGCCTTCGCCGCCGCCGAACCCGTCTTCGCCGACACCGTGCGCCGGCGCTTCCAGCTCTACAAGCACCACGTCCTCGCCACCCTGCGCGCGGACGGTTCGCCCCGCGTCACCGGCCTGGAGGCCGACTTCCGCTTCGACGAACTGCTGCTCGGCATGATGCCGGACTCCCGCAAGGCCCTGGACCTGCGGAGGGACCCGCGCTTCGCGTTCCACGCCAACCCGGGGCCCGACGCGGAGATGAACGACGGCGACGTCCGCGTCAGCGGCCGGGCGGTGGAGATCACCGACCCTGAGGTGATCGCCCGCTTCATCGACGACGCCGACCCGCCCCAGCCGTTCCAGCTCTTCCGGGCGGAGCTGACGGAGGTGGTCCGCGTCGGGCTGGACGGCGACTTCCTGGTCGTCGAGTCGTGGCGCCCGGGACAGCCGCTGCGTACGGCACGGCGGAAGTGACGCTGCTCCGGGGACCGGGCGGGTGAGGGGCCGTTCCCGGGGGCTCGCTCACCGGTGCCCGGACCCGGCGTACGGGCCGGCTCCGCCTCACCCCGCCAGCACCCGCGCCCGGCACGCCGACGGGGTGCCCCACGCGTCCCGCAGCGGCCGGGCCCGGCGCAGCCACCACGCGAGGTCCAGCTCCTCGGTGTACCCCACCGCGCCGTGCAGTTGCAGGGCGGTGCGGGCCGCCGCGTACGCGGCCTCGCCCGCCGCCACCTTCGCCGCCGCGACCGCCGCCCCGGCCCCGGGCGCGCCCTCGGCCAGCTCCACCGCCGCCCCGTACAGCAGCGGCCTGGCGAACTCCAGGCCGAGCAGGGTGTCGGCGAGGCGGTGCTTGACGGCCTGGAACGAGCCGACGGGCACACCGAACTGGGTGCGCTGCCCCACGTACGCCACCGTCGCCCGCAGCAGCGCCTCCCCGCAGCCCAGCGCCTGGGCGGCTGTCGCGAAGGCGGCCCAGGCCGCCGCCGTCCCCGCCGCCTCGCGCACCCGGGCGCCGGAGGCCACCGCCTCGCCGCCCTCCGCCGGCCGGAAGAGCCGCCGGGCGGGGTCCGGGGAGGGCACGGGCTCTCCGGGAGCCCGCACCACCCGCAGCTCGTCCCCCGCCACCACGAGCACCGCCCCCGCCGCGTCCGCGTCCAGCGCGTACGGCCCGTAGCCCGCCACGACCAGCGACACCACCTCCGTACCGGACGCGATCCCCGGCAGCCACTCCTTCGCCGCAGCCCCGCCCACCGACCCCAGCAGCACCCCCGCCGCCAGGCTCTCCGCCACCGGCCCCGGCACCCCGTGGCGGCCCAGCTCCACACAGGCCGCGGCCGCCTCCACCGGGAGCGGGCCCACACCCCCGTACGCCTCCGGGACCGCCAGCGCGAACACGCCCGCCTCCGCCGCCCCCCGCCACAGGGCCAGCCCCGGAGCGTGGTCCCCGGCGGCCCACGCCCGTAACGCCGACGGCACGTCCGCCGCCGTCAGCCGCGCGTCCAGCGAGCGGGCGAACTCCCGCTGCTCGTCCGTGAGGAGAAACCGCATCAGCGCCGTCCCTTCGGCAGACCGAGCAGCCGCTCGGCGATGATGTCGCGCTGGATCTCGTTGGTGCCCGCGTAGACCGGACCCGCCAGCGCGAAGACGTACCCCTCCGCCCACGGCCCGTCCGCCGCCCCGGCCTCCGGGCCGAGCAGATCGAGCGCGGTCTCGTGCAGCGCGATGTCGTACTCCGACCAGAACACCTTGTTCAGGCTCGACTCCGCCCCCAGCGCCGCCCCCGCCGCGAACCGGGACGCCGAGGCGGCCGTGAACAGCCGGTACGCCCGCGCCCCGATCACCGCGTCCGCCACCCGGTCCCGCAGCGCCGTGTCCGCCGGGTCGCCCACCGTCCGCCACAGCTCCACCAGCCGGTCGGCGGCGGCCAGGAAGCGGCCGGGGGAGCGGAGGGTGAGCCCGCGCTCGTTGCCGGTGGCCGACATGGCGATCCGCCAGCCCTGGCCCGGTTTCCCGATGACGTCCGCGTCCGGTACGAAGACCTCGTCCAGGAAGATCTCGGCGAACGCGGGTTTCCCGTCCAGCCGCCCGACCGGCCGGACCGTGACCCCGGGATCCCGCAGCCCGAACATCAGATACGTGAGCCCCTGGTGCGGCTTCGCGGCCCCCGGGTCCGTACGGAAGATCCCGAACGCCCGGTCCGCGAAGGCAGCCCGCGAGGACCACGTCTTCTGCCCGGACAGCAGCCAGCCGCCCTCCGCGCGCACCGCCCGCGACCGCAGCGCCGCCAGATCCGAACCGGCCTCCGGCTCCGACCAGGCCTGCGCCCAGATCACCTCGCCGCTCGCCATCGGCGGCAGCACCCGGGCCCGCTGCTCGGCGGTGCCGTGGTCGAAGAGGGTCGGGGCCAGGAGGCTGATCCCGTTCTGGGAGACCCGGCCGGGGGCGCCCGCCGCCCAGTACTCCTCCTCGAACGCCAGCCACCCGAAGAGATCCGCGCCCCGCCCCCCGTACTCCTCGGGCCAGGAGGGGACCGACCAGCCGCCCCCGTACAGCTCCGCCTCCCACGCCCGGTGCGCGGCGAACCCCTCCGCCGTCTCCAGGGAGGGGAGCGGCCGGGCGGGCACATGGGCGCGCAGCCACGCCCGCGCCCCGGCCCGCAGCGCCTCGGTCCGTGCCGTCTGCGCCAGTTCCATGACGCGCCCGCCTTCCGGCCACCTCGCCACCGACTGTTCCCTAACAAGTGTTTGGTAGGTTAACGTACGGCCCCGGGACCGTCGAGAAGCCGGGGGAGGGCCGATGAACGCACCGAACTGTCCGCCGGGCCACGGACTGCTGGCCGACCGCACCGCCGTCGTCACCGCCGCCGCCGGATCCGGCATCGGCGGCGCCACCGCCCGCCGCTTCCTGGAGGAGGGGGCGCGCGTCGTGATCAGCGACGCCCACGCCCGCCGGCTCGAAGAGAGCGCCCGCGCCCTCGCCGCGGAGTTCGGCACCCACCGCGTCACCGCCCTGACCTGCGACGTCACCGACGAGGAGCAGGTGGGCGCCCTCTTCGCCCACGCCGAGCGCAGCCACGGCGGCCTGGACATCGTCGTCAACAACGCGGGCCTCGGCGGCACCGCCGAACTCACCGAGATGACCGACGAACAGTGGACCAGGGTCCTCGACACCACCCTGAACGGCACCTTCCGCTGCACCCGCGCCGCCCTGCGCTCCTTCCGGGCCACCGGCACCGGAGGCGTGATCGTCAACAACGCCTCCGTCGTCGGCTGGCGCGCCCAGCGCGGCCAGGCCCACTACGCCGCCGCCAAGGCCGGCGTCATGGCCCTCACCCGCTGCGCCGCACTGGAGGCCGCCGACCACGGCGTACGCGTCAACGCCGTCGCCCCCAGCCTCGCCATCCACCCCCACCTGGCCAAGGTCACCTCGGCCGAACTGCTCGCCGAACTCACCGAGAAGGAGGCCTTCGGCCGGTACGCCGAGCCCTGGGAGATCGCCAACGTGATCGTCTTCCTGGCGAGCGGCTACTCCTCCTACATGACCGGCGAGGTCGTCGCCGTCAGCAGCCAGCGTGCGTGACCACCGGGCGGTGCGGCTGCGTGGGGACACGGGCCGCGGGCGGACAATGGCGGAGTGCCTACCAAGAAGAAGCCCCAGGTGACCCCCACCCCCGAGCGGCGCCGCGAACTCCTCGCCACCGCCGCCGAGGTCTTCGCCGCCCAGGGATACAACGCCACCACCGTCCGCCGCATCGCGGACGAGGCGGGAATGCTCGCCGGCAGCCTGTACTACCACTTCGATTCCAAGGAATCGATGGTCGACGAGATCCTCTCCGCCTTCCTCGACGAACTCTGGCGGGGGTACGACGCCGTCCTGGCCGCCGGGCTCGGCCCCCGCGAGACCATCGAGGCACTGGTCACCGAGTCCTTCCGCGAGATCGACCGGCACCGCCCCGCCGTCGCGATCTACCAGAAGGAGTCCCGGCACCTCGCCACCCAGCCCCGCTTCGCCTACCTCGCCGACTCGCAGGTCAGGTTCGAGAAGGCCTGGCTCTCCACCCTGGAACGCGGCGTCGCCGACGGCGCCTTCCGCGACGACCTGGACATCCGCCTGACCTACCGCTTCGTCCGCGACACCGTCTGGGTCGCGGCCTCCTGGTACCGGCCCGGCGGACACCACAGCCCCGAGGAGATCGCCCGCCAGTACCTGTCGATGGTGCTGGACGGGATCGCCCTGCGCACCTAGCCACCTCTCGTAGCCACCTCCTGACGACCGAGGAGCAGCAGCCATGGCCGAGGCCTACATCGTCGAAGCGGTACGGACACCCGTCGGACGGCGGAAGGGCGGCCTCGGGGCCGTCCACCCCGCCGACCTCGGCGCGTATGTGCTCACGGAGCTGATCGCCCGCGCGGGCGTCGACCCGGCCGCCGTGGAGGACGTCGTCCTCGGCTGCCTGGACACCGTCGGACCGCAGGCCGGGGACATCGCCCGTACGGCATGGCTGGCGGCCGGGCTCCCCGAGGAGGTCCCCGGCGTCACCGTCGACCGGCAGTGCGGCTCCTCCCAGCAGGCCCTGCACTTCGCGGCCCAGGGCGTCCTCTCCGGCACCCAGGACCTGGTGGTGGCGGGCGGGGTCCAGAGCATGACCCAGATCCCCATCGCCTTCGCCTCCCGCCGGGCCGCCGAACCCCTCGGCCTCACCGAGGGCCCGTTCGCGGGCAGCGAGGGGTGGCGCGCCCGGTACGGGGACGCGCCCGTCAACCAGTTCCACGGGGCCCAGCTCATCGCGGAGAAGTGGGACATCAGCCGCCGGGACATGGAGGAGTTCGCCCTCACCTCCCACCGCCGGGCCGTCCGCGCCATCGACGAGGGCCGCTTCGCCCGCGAGACCGTCGCGTACGGGGAGGTCGCCGTGGACGAGGGGCCGCGCCGCGACACCACCCTGGAGAAGATGGCCGCGCTCGGCCCCGTCCTGCCCGGCGGCACGATCACCGCCGCCTGCTCCTCCCAGGTCTCCGACGGGGCCGCCGCCCTGCTCATCGCCTCCGAGCGGGCCGTCGCGGACCACGGCCTCACCCCGCGCGCCCGCGTCCACCACCTCTCCGCACGCGGCGAGGACCCGATCCGCATGCTCTCCGCCCCGATCCCCGCCACCGCGTACGCTCTGGAGAGGACCGGCCTCACCATCGACGCCATCGACCTCGTCGAGATCAACGAGGCCTTCGCGCCGGTCGTCCTCGCCTGGCTCAAGGAGACCGGCGCCGACCCGGAGCGCATCAACGTCAACGGCGGGGCCATCGCGCTCGGCCACCCCCTGGGCGCGACCGGCGCCAAGCTGATGACCACGCTCCTGCACGAGCTGGAGCGCACCGGGGGCCGCTACGGGCTCCAGACCATGTGCGAGGGCGGCGGCCAGGCCAACGTCACCATCGTCGAACGTCTGTGAACCGCCCGGACCGGCCGAGCCGCCGGACGCGGGTGTCCGGGCACGTGTCGTGCCTCACGTGCGTTCCCGGGCGGACGTGCTAGAGTCTTCCCGTTGCAGTTTTGGTACCCATGAACATTATGTGCGCCTGACGGGAATGCTTCGTCAGGCGCTTTATTGTTTCCGGCTTTCTCCGGATGGGGCTCAATGCGGCGACTTGGAATCCACGAAGTGTGGATTTCCGGCACTGCACCTCTCTGTTAGGAGAATGACATGGCTACTGGAACCGTGAAGTGGTTCAACTCGGAAAAGGGCTTCGGCTTCATCGAGCAGGACGGCGGCGGCGCCGACGTCTTCGCCCACTACTCCAACATCAACGCCTCCGGCTTCCGTGAGCTGCAGGAGGGCCAGAAGGTCTCCTTCGACGTCACGCAGGGCCAGAAGGGCCCGCAGGCGGAGAACATCGTCCCGGCCTGATCGCCGCGACGCGTACCTCGCGACCGGGGCCCGCACCGTGAAGGTGCGGGCCCCGGTTTGTGCTGTCCGAGCGGACAAGCCGTCTTATGCGCACATCCTGGGGGCGCACCAAGGACGGCCGGACCGGCACAGAGCAGTGAAACCATTCAGCAGTTGCCCAGGAATCCCCCAGGAGGGCAATTCCGTATGACCCGCTCAGAACGACAGGACCGTGCGCCCCGCGCCGAACGCCAGGACCGCACCCCTCGCACCGGACGCCAGGGCCGCGCTCCGCGCGCCGAAGGCCAGGGCCGCGCCTCCCGTACCGAAGGCCAGGGCACCCCTCGCGGGGAACGTCAGGACCGGGCCCCGCGCTCCCGTCCGGCCCGTGGACAGGGCGGCCAGGGCGGCCAGGGCTCCGCACGGGGCGGCGCTAACCGCGCCAAGGCCCCGGCCCGCCGCAAGCCCGCCGCCGCACCGCCCGCCGAGTTCACCCTGCCGGAGACGGTGACCCCGGCGCTGCCCTCCGTCGACGCCTTCGCCGACCTGGACATGCCGGCCGCGCTGCTGAAGACCCTCGCCGCGCAGGGCGTCACCGAGCCGTTCCCGATCCAGGGCGCGACCCTGCCCAACTCGCTGGCCGGGCGGGACATCCTCGGCCGGGGCCGCACCGGCTCGGGCAAGACCCTCGCCTTCGGCCTGGCCCTGCTGGCCCGTACCGCCGGCCGCCGCAGCGAGCCGCGCGCCCCGCTCGCCATGGTCCTCGTCCCCACCCGCGAGCTGGCCCAGCAGGTCACCGACGCGCTGACCCCGTACGCGACCGCCGTGAACCTGCGGCTCGCCACCGTCGTCGGCGGCATGTCGATCACCAAGCAGTCCGCCACCCTGCGGCGCGGCGCCGAAGTCCTCGTCGCCACCCCGGGCCGGCTCAAGGACCTCATCGAGCGCGGTGACTGCCGGCTGGACGAGGTCGCCATCACCGTCCTCGACGAGGCCGACCAGATGGCCGACATGGGCTTCATGCCGCAGGTCGTCGCCCTGCTCAAGCAGGTCGAGCCGGACGGGCAGCGGATGCTGTTCTCCGCGACCCTGGACAAGAACATCGACCGGCTGGTCAAGATGTTCCTCACCGACCCGGTCGTCCACTCCGTCGACCCCTCCGCCGGTGCGGTCACCACGATGGAGCACCACGTGCTCCACGTCCTGGACGAGACGGACAAGAAGGCCGTCGCCACGAAGATCGCCGCCCGGGACGGCCGCGTGATCATGTTCGTCGACACCAAGCGCGCCGCCGACCGGTTCGCCAAGCGGCTGCTGGCCAGCGGGGTACGGGCCGCCGCCCTGCACGGCGGGCGCTCCCAGCCGCAGCGCAACCGGACCCTGGACCAGTTCAAGAACGGCCAGGTCACCGCGCTCGTCGCGACGAACGTGGCGGCCCGGGGCATCCACGTCGACGACCTGGACCTGGTCGTCAACGTGGACCCGCCCACCGACCACAAGGACTACCTCCACCGGGGCGGCCGTACGGCCCGTGCCGGGGAGTCCGGCAGCGTCGTCACGCTGGTCCTGCCCGACGAGAAGCGGGAGATGACCCGGCTGATGCAGGACGCGGGCATCGCCCCGCGCACCACACGGGTCACCTCCAGCGACGCCGAACTGTCCCGGATCACGGGGGCGCGGGAGCCGTCGGGCGTCGCGGTCGTCATCGAGGTGCCGCAGCCGACGCCGCCGAAGACCCCGAAGCAGCGGACCCGCTCGGGCGGTTCGGCCGGCTCGGGCTCCGGCGGGGCGCCGCGCTCCGGGAGCCGGGGCCGGGGGCGGCGGGGTGCCGGTGCGGGTGGCACCGGGGCCGGGGGCGGTGCCGGTCGTTCCGGTGCGGCGCGTTCCGGTGCCCCGGCGCGGGGCCGCCGGGCGGCGTAGAGGCAGCGAATTCAAGCCCGTCCGGCGCTTGAGGGACATGGGTCCGGGGCAGCGCCCCGCCTCGGTGGCCGCCTGCCGGCGGTGTCCTCAAACGCCGGGCGGGCCGGGTGGTACGCCGGGCGGGCCGGGTGGTGGCCCGTCCGGGCCGGGTGCGGGGTACCGGCCCACCACCCCGCACACCTCCTCCGCCTCCGACATGATCCGCCCCACCAGCTCCGCCACGCTCGGCAGATCCTCGATCAGGGCCGCCACCTGGCCCGACGCCATGACGCCGGCATCCGTACGGCCGTCCACCATCGCCGCCCTCAGCAGCATCGGCGTGTTCGCCGCCAGCAGCACCTGGCTCCAGGTGAGCGACCTGCCGTGCCGCAGCGCCAGCCCGTCCCGCACCATGCGCGGCCGGCTCAGCCCCGAGATCCGGCGGAAGCGGGACGCCCGGCGCACCGCCTGGTACAGGGACCGCACCCGCCCCGCCCCCTCCAGCGCCGCCACCATCTCCGTACGGAGCATCCGGTGCGGGAGCCCGTCCACCGCCGTCGTCAGGGTGATGTCCCGGGCGGTGGCCGCCAGGTAGCGGGCCTTCACCGCGTCCGGCACCGTCGAGTCCGAGGTCAGCAGGAACCGGGTGCCCATCGCGACGCCCGCCGCCCCGTACGCCAGCGCCGCCACCAGCCCCCGCCCGTCGTGGAACCCGCCCGCCGCCACCACCGGGATGTCCACCGCGTCGACCACCTGCGGCAGCAGCACCGTCGTCGCCACGTCCCCCGTGTGGCCGCCGCCCTCGCCGCCCTGCACGATCACCGCGTCCGCGCCCCACGCCGCCACCTTCTCCGCGTGGCGCCGGGCCCCCACCGACGGGATCACCACCACCCCCGCGTCCTTCAGCTCCGCGATCAGCTCCCTCGACGGGGCGAGCGCGAACGACGCCACCCGGACGCCCTCCTCCACGATGATCCGCACCCGCTCCCGCGCGTCCCCGGCGTCCGCGCGGAGGTTCACGCCGAACGGAGCGTCGGTGCGCGACCTCACCTCCCTTACGGCGCCCCGCAGTCGGTCCGGCGTCATCGTCGCGGAGGCCAGGATCCCGAGCGCCCCCGCCCGGGCCGTCGCGGTGACCAGCCGGGGACCGGAGACCCAGCCCATGCCCGTCTGCACGATGGGGTGGCGGACGCCGACGAGGCCGGTCAGTGCCGTGCGCATCAGGCCCGCACCTCGCGGTCACGGGTCCCCGACGGATCGATGACCTCGCGGATCAGGCGCAGTTCGGCGGGGGTCGGGGTCCGCGTGCACGGAACGTCGGCCGGGACGGTGAGGGCGAAGCCCGTCGCCTCGCGGACCCGGTCCACCGTGACGCCGGGGTGGACCGAGACCAGCCGCATCGAGCGGTCCGGGGTGCCGAAGTCGAACACCCCGAGATCGCTGACGACTCGGGGGATGCGGTGGAAGCGGGTCGCGGACGGGCCCGCCGCCCGCGCGTTGTCGTGACCGACCCCGCACACCATGTCCACCCGCTCCACGAAGACCCGGGGCGAGTGCCGGGGGACCCAGTAACTCACCGGGTTGTTCAGGGTGTTGACGGGTGCGCCCCGGACGCCCAGCAGTTGGCGGGCGGGCTGCTCCCACTCCCCGATGCAGGAGATGTTCTGGTTGCCGAACCGGTCGAGCTGGCTCGCGCCCATCATCACGTGCCGCCGCCCGCCGGTGACCAGTGCCAGATGTCTGCGGTAGGGGAGCCATCCCTCCACCTCGCCGTCCGGTCCGACGAGCAGCGCCTCGCCGTCCGTGAGCAGCAGTTCGGGGGAGAACGTCAGCCGGGCCAGCCGCGCCCCCACGGACGGGACCGCGCCCATCGGGCTCGCCAGCACCTCGCCGTTCCCGCGCCAGGCCTCCGCGCACGCGATCACGCAGTACTCGGCACGTGTGGCGGCCGCGGCGGTGGCGCTCCCGGTGAGGATCCCCTCGGCAGGGCCTTCGGCCGCGTTCACTTCTGCTCCTCGTGCCAGGCGTCGACCGCGCGCCGGTAGCTCGGCTCGTCGCCGTCCGGCGGCAGGAAGCGCGCCCGGAACCCGGCCCAGGCCGCCGGATCCGCCGCCGCTGCCGCGTACATCCTCTGGAACGCCTCGTCGCGCGGGCGGTCGGGGACGGCGGAGGTGAAGTGCGCCCCGCCGGGGGCCTCCACGACCCCGGTGACGGAGTGCCGCTGCACCAGGAGCGTCTGCGGTGCGGCGCCGCCCTTCGTCAACTCCGCCGTCTCCACCAGGCGTTCGCAGGAGACGTACGCCGTGTCCGCCGCCTCGCAGAACAGGTCGTCGAAGTACGGGTCGGGGCCCAGATACTGCCCGTTGCCCCGCCGGTCCGCCCGGTCCAGGTGGACCAGGGCCGCGTCCATCCGCAGGGCCGGCATCGCGACGAACTCCTCGCCGTCCTCGTACGGTGAAGTCACCGTGCGCAACGTGGGGTTGACCCGCATCACGTCGGAGCCGAGCCCCGCCCGCACCGGCAGGAACGGCAGCCGGTTGGCCGCCGCGTGCAGCCCCCACAGGAACATCGCCTCGTCGATCTCCGTCAGCGCGAACGCCCCGCGCTGCCGGGCCGCCCGGTAGTGCGGCTCCAGCGGGATCGAGTCGAGTGTCACGAACGCCGTGACCAGCCGGGCGATCCGGCCCTCGGCGGCCAACAGCCCGACATCCGGGCCGCCGTAGGAGACCACGGTCAGACCGGTGACGGGGGTGCGGAGCAACGCCCGTACCAGGGCCATCGGTTTACGGCGCGACCCCCAGCCGCCGATGCCGACCGTCATGCCGCTCTCCAGCCGGGCGGCGACCTCGTCGGGGGTCATGGTCTTGTCGCGGACCGCGGGTCGACCGGTCATCTCTCAGGCCTCCTTGCCGAAGCCGGCACGGACCCGGTCGGCCGTCCCGCTCAGACTCGCCTCGAAGGTGAACCCCTGCTCGAAGCGGTAGCTGCGCCGTACGTCGACGGGGTCGATGCCGTTGAGGGCGGCCTTGGCCAGCCGCAGCAGCTCCCCGTCCTTGCGGGCGATCTCCGCCGCCAACTCCACCGCCGCGTCGAGCAGTTCATCCACCGGGACCACCCGCCAGACCGACCCGTGGGCGAGGAGTTCGGCCGCGGTCACCGTGCGCGCGGTGTAGTACAGCGTCCGCATCAGATGCTGCGGCACCAGCCGGGCCAGATGGGTCGCCGCTCCCAACGCGCCCCGGTCCAGCTCCGGCAGGCCGAAGACCGCGTCCTCGCCCGCCACGATCGCGTCGGCGTTCCCGGCGAGCCCGACCCCGCCCCCGAGGCAGAACCCCCGTACCGCCGCGACCACCGGGACCTCGCACGCGTACACCGCCTCGAACGCCGCCGCGCAGGCACGGTTGACGCCGATCAGGGCCGTGTTCCCCGGGTCCCGCTGCAACTCCTTGATGTCGACACCGGCGTTGAAGCCGCGCCCGGCCGCCGCCAGGACGACACAGCGCACCTCCGGGTCGCGGCCCGCCGCCCGCACGGCTTCGGCCAGGTCGTACCAGCCCTGTACGGGGAGGGCGTTGACGGGCGGATGGTCGACGGTGACGATGCGGACGCCCTCGGCGCCGGTGGCCGGATGTGCGGTGGAGACAGTCATCGGAGGATCAGCTACCTTTCCACCAAACATTTGTTAGGTGGACGGTAGCAGTCACGCCCCCGGCCGCCAATCCCACCTCGGGTCGCCAGCCGAGCCCATCCGACCGAGCCCATCCGACCGACCCCATCGGACCGACCCCATCGGACCGACCCCATCGGACCGACCCCATCGGACCGATCCCATCTGTACGGGAGACGAGATGACCCCACCCACCACCGGACGGCTCTGCGCGGGCCGCGTCGTCGCCGTCACCGGCGCCGGGCGCGGCCTCGGCCGGGCCCACGCACGCGCCTTCGCAGCCGAAGGAGCCCGGGTCGTCGTCAACGACCTCGGCGTCGGCCCCGGCGGCGACGGCACCTCCGCCGGACCCGCCCGCCGGGTCGTCGAGGAGATCGAGGCGGCGGGCGGCGAAGCGGTCGTCCACGACGGGGACATCGCCACCACCGAGGGCGCCGCCTCCCTCGTCACCACCGCCCTGGACGCCTTCGGCCGGCTCGACACCCTGGTCAACAACGCGGGCTTCCTGCGCGACCGGATGCTGGTCAACCTGGACGAGGACGACTGGGACGCGGTGATGCGCGTCCATCTCAAGGGCCACTTCCTGCCGCTGAAGCACGCGGCGGCCCACTGGCGGTCCGAGGCCAAGGCGGGCCGCACCCCAGTCGCCCGGGTGATCAACACCAGCTCCGGCGCCGGACTCCTCGGCAGCGTCGGCCAGGGCAACTACGCGGCGGCCAAGGCCGGAATCGTCGCCCTCACCCTGGTCGCCGCCGCCGAGCTGGCCCGGTACGGGGTCCACGTCAACGCCCTCGCCCCGGCCGCCCGGACCCGGATGACCGAGCAGACCTTCGCCGCGACGATGGCGGCTCCGGGGGAGGGGGAGTTCGACGCGATGGCCCCCGAGAACGTCTCACCGCTCGTCGTCTGGCTCGGCTCCGCCGCCAGCGACGGCGTGAGCGGCCGCGTCTTCGAGGCCGAGGCGGGCCGCATCACCGTCATGGAGGGCTGGCGCCCCGGCCCCACCGACGACCGGGGCGCCCGCAGATCCCCGGCCGAGGCGGGCGAGACCATACGCCGCCTGCTGGCGGAGGCCCGGGCGCCGCAGGGGGTGTACGGGGCGTCGTAGGGGGGTGCGTACGGGGGCGTCCCAGGGAGGTGTGCGTACGGAGGGCGTCGTAGGGCGTGCGTACGGACGTCGTGGGCGGTTCCGTACGCCCGCCGCCCTCCCGGCGCCCTCCGCCCTGCCCTCCCGGGCGGGGATATCCGTTTGCGCGCGCGTGCGAGCGCCCGGTATCCAGCACAGGACACCCGAGGAGCGCACCATGACGCCGCACGACCCCGGCCCCGGCCCCCTGAACGAGTTCCGCTGGACGGAACTCAAGCCCCACGATCCCGCCGGC
Source organism: Streptomyces araujoniae (assembly GCF_050871195.1). Taxonomy (NCBI): domain Bacteria; kingdom Bacillati; phylum Actinomycetota; class Actinomycetes; order Kitasatosporales; family Streptomycetaceae; genus Streptomyces; species Streptomyces araujoniae. The sequence goes on along the minus strand of NZ_CP194070.1, from coordinate 1,599,486 downwards.
ACCGCCGCATCCACCTCCGCCGTCCTCCTGGAGACCGGCCGCCTCCGCCTGCGCCCCTTCACGGCCGCCGACGCGCCCGGTCTGCTGGCCCTCGACAACGACCCCGAGGTCATGCGGTACATCAACGGCGGCCGCCCCGTCAGCGCCGACGACATCCGGGAGCGCACCCTGCCCCGGCTCCTCCACGACCACCCGTGCACCGGGACCCGGGGGTTCTGGGCGGCGGAGGAGAAGGCCACCGGCACCTTCCTCGGCTGGTTCGAGCTGCGGCCCCTGGCCGACCACGACCCCGCCGTCGTCGAGCTGGGCTACCGCCTCAACCGGGCCTCCTGGGGACACGGTTACGCCACCGAGGGCGCCAGAGCCCTGATCCGCAAGGGGTTCACCGACCTCGGGGCCGAGCGCGTGACCGCCAACACCATGGCCGTCAACGCGGCCTCCCGGCGGGTCATGGAGAAGGCCGGTCTCACCTTCCTCCGCGCCTACACCGAGGAGTGGCCGGACGCCATCGAGGGCTCGGAGCACGGAGAGGTGGAGTACGTCCTCACCCGCGAGGAGTGGGAGAACCACCACCCGGCATAGCCTCTGGGGTGCCTGGGGTGCCTGGGGTGCCCGGGGCGGCCGGAGCGTCTACAACGCCCGTGGCTCCCGTGGCTCCCGTGGCTCCCGTGGCTCCCGTGGCTCCCGTGGCTCCCGTGGCTCCCGCGGCCACCGGAGCCTCCGCGGCGCCCGCCAGCAGCGCCGCGATCTCCGCGTGCCCCGTGTGCAGGTCGGCCCCCGCCGCCGGCACCCCGTCCCGCAGCAGCTCCACGGTGACCGTCTCCTCGCCGTCGACCGGGTCGCGGTGGACCATCGCGTCGAGCCCGGGGCCGTACGCCTCCTCCAGCCGCCGCAGCAACTCCCGCTCCACATCCACCCCGGCCAGCCGCCGCGCCTCGGCCAGGGCCGTGCCCACCACCGCCTCCTGGCCCGGCGCCCCCGCCCCGTACGCCAGCAGCGCCCGCACCGTCCGCGGCGAACCGCGCTGCGCGCCCAGGACCAGCATCGGCTCCCCTTGCGGACCGGGCAGCAGCGGGTCCGCGCCCCCGGCGAGCAGCGCCTCCACCGTGGCGGCGCGGCCCAGCCCCACCGCCCAGCGCAGCGCCGTGAACCCGAACTCCTCGCGCAGATCCGGCGACGCCCCGGCCGCCAGCAGCGCCCGCACCACCTCGGTGTGGCCGCCGCACGCCGCCCCGCAGAGCGGCAGGTCGCTCTCCTCGCCGCCGCTCGCCCGGTCGGGGTCGGCCCCGGCCGCCAGCAGCAGCCGTACCGCCCCCGGCCGGTCGTGGACCGCCGCCAGATAGAGCGCCGTCGTCCCCTCCTCGTCGCTCGACTCGGCCCGCGCGCCGGCGCGCAGAGCCCGTACGACAGCGTCGTCGTCCTCGTACAGCGCGTCGAACAGGCTTGGTTCGTCCCTGATCGGCTCGTTCGTCATGCTTCGACCCTACGGTGGCCGAAACCATGTCTACGTGTCGCACTCCAGCCGGGTCCGGCACAGCCCGCACCGGGCCGTGACCCGGCCCCGGACCGGGAGCCGGATGCGCTGGTGGCAGGTGGGGCAGGGGAAGGAGACCCGCAGCTCCGTGCCGCCGGTCTCGAAGGCGTACGGAACGGTCGGGTCCGCGGCCGTGCCGGGGTGGTCCTGGGCGTACCGCCGGTCCTTCGCGTACCGCCGCCGTCCCGACCGGCCGGCCGCCGTCAGCGGGGGCCGGCGCCGGTCGTGCAGCGCCTGCGCCCGGCCCTTGGTGTAGGCGGTGTACGCCTGCGGGCTGGTGAACCAGGGCGAGGGGTCCTCGCCGAAGGCCAGCGCCCGCTCGGCCAGGACGTACCCGAACTCCTCCGGAGTGAGGTAGCCCAGCTTCTGCCGGGAGACGGCGTCCTCCCGGAAGGCGTCCAGCAGCAGCCACCCCGCGCCGAGATACGTGGTCACGGTGTCGGTCAGGATCTCGTTGGCGCGGGTGCCGGCGAACTCCAGGCCGAGCCGGTGCAGCAGGACATGGGTGATCTCGTGCGCGAGCGCCGCGCCGATGTCCCTGCGGTGGGTGCGGAACCGGTCGTTCAGCTCGATGAAGTACTCGGGGCCCGCCGTCAGTTCCACGCTCGCCGCGTGTTCCATCGTGCGGAAGCCGACGACCATGCGGGCGTCGGGCAGGCGCAGGTGCTGGACCAGGGCCCGGGCCACCCGCTGGGCGCCGAGATGGAGATCATCCGTGTCCGCGAAGGCGGCGTCGGCGGGGAGCAGGCTGGTGCCGTAGGCGTGGACGCCGTCGGGGGAGAGCCGTCGGTAGAGCGCGGTGATCGCGGACCGGACCGTGTCCAGATGCGGGAAGCCGTGGACGACCGGTGTGCCCGGACTGCCGTTGCCCACGCCCGTACCCCCATCCGCACCCTGCGCGGAACCCCCGCCCGCGACGGACCTCCACTGTAGGCGGGGGACAACGCGCGCGGGGGGAGGCGGCTGTCCGCCGGGGGAAGTGACCGCCCGCGAACCTGGCCGAAAAGTGCGCCTTGTGGCGGCGGTCACCCGCTCCCGATAATCGGATCGCCTTGACGGGTGCATGACGAACCTCGGTGTGTCCCGTCCTGGTTCCCACAGCGACCCCCCACGAAAGCAGGCAACCGTGAAGCAGCTTCTGCGTGCGCTGAAGAGATGTTCCGTCGTCGTCGCCACCGTCGCGATCGCCGTCGTCGGCCTCCAGCCCGTCACCGCCTCGGCCGCCCCCAACCCCGTCGTCGGCGGAACCCGCGCCGCCCAGGGCGAGTTCCCCTTCATGGTCCGGCTCTCCATGGGCTGCGGTGGCGCCCTCTACGCCAAGGACATCGTCCTCACCGCCGCCCACTGCGTGAACGGATCGGGCAACAACACCTCCATCACCGCCACCGGAGGCGTCGTCGACCTCCAGTCGCCCAACGCCGTCAAGGTCCGCTCGACCAAGGTCCTGCGCGCCCCCGGCTACAACGGCAGCGGCAAGGACTGGGCGCTGATCAAGCTCGCCCAGCCCATCAACCAGCCCACCCTCAAGATCGCCACCACCACCGCTTACAACCAGGGCACCTTCACCGTCGCCGGCTGGGGCGCCAACCGCGAGGGCGGCAGCCAGCAGCGCTACCTGCTCAAGGCCAACGTCCCGTTCGTCTCGGACGCCGCCTGCCGCGCCGCCTACGGCAACGAGCTGATCGCCAACGAGGAGATCTGCGCCGGCTACCCCGACACGGGCGGCATCGACACCTGCCAGGGTGACTCCGGCGGCCCGATGTTCCGCAAGGACAACGCCAACGAGTGGGTCCAGGTCGGCATCGTCAGCTGGGGTTACGGCTGCGCCCGGCCCGGCTACCCCGGTGTCTACGCCGAGGTCTCGACCTTCGCCTCCGCCATCGCCTCGGCAGCCGCCACGCTCTGACCCCGGCACCGGCCCCCGCGCCGGAACCGGGTGAGTGACCATCACGGCTGAACCACCCCGGGAGCGCCCGAGCACTCCACGGGCACTCCCGGTCCGCGTCAGGAAGCGGCGCTCCGTACGGGTCCTTCCTGGCCAGGCTGGGGAGTGGCGCTCGGTACGCGCCTTTCCTGGCCGGGCTGGGGCGTGCCGCTCCGTACGGGCGCTCCCGGCCCCAGCTCCACCCACGCCTCGCCCGCGCCCTCCAGCTCCAGCACCCACAGCTCGTTGGGGCCCTCGCGCAGCACCGGCCCCGGTACGTACAGCGTCTCCTGCGGGCCCACCGACCAGTACCGGCCCAGGCAGAAGCCGTTCACCCAGACGAAGCCGCGCGTCCAGCCGGGCAGCCGCAGCCCCGCGTGGTCCACCGGGCCCGCCCCTACGGTGAACGTCCCCCGGAACAGCCCGGTCGACCCGGTCCCCTCCGGAACCGGCCCGAACGGCATCCCCGCCACCGTGCCCGCCTCCTCGAACGCCTCCAGTCGCAGGCCCCGGCCCCGTACGCCGTGCAGATACTGCCGCTCGTGCAGCACCCCGCCCGTGATCCCCTTCGGCTCACCCAGGCGCGGCCCGTAGTTGACCCGGCCCAGCGACTCCACCCACAGCTCCACCTCCGCCGGACCCGCCACCGGCTCCGGGAGCGTGGGGCTCTCCTCGCTCAGCACCCCCGCCCGGACCCCGTCCACGTACACCACGGCCCGGTCCCGCAGCCCGGCAGCGGTCAGCGGGTACGGGATGCGCGGCCCCGGCACCGCCACCCGGTAGCGCACCAGCCCCCGGCCCACCCCCAGCTCCTCGAACGTCGGCGCCACCCCCGACTCCGCCCACGCCGAACCCGACGACCCCTCAGCTCCGCCCGACTCCTGAGCCCCGTCCGGCCCTTCAGTTCCGCCCGGCCTCTCCAGGTCCTTCATGCCCTCCATGCCCTCCAGGTCCTCTGGTCCCGACGGTCCCTCCGGATCGCCCAGCGCCTCCAGGACGTCGTCGAGCCCGGCCCACCCGTTCAGCCCCACCCGCACCGGCGGCCCGGCCAGGCCCTTCGGCTCCGGCGGCAGCGGGGGCAACGGACTTTCCGCGTAGGCCTCCAGCACCTTCCGGAACAGGTGGAACTTCTCCGTGGCCCTCCCGTACTCGTCGACCGGCGCGTCGTAGTCGTACGACGTCACCGTCGGCTGGAACTCCCCGTCCTGCACCGGGCCACCCCGGTTCGCCCCGGCCCACCCCGCGAAGTTCGTCCCGCCGTGCGCCATGTAGATGTTCACCGACGCCCCGCACTCCAGCACCTCCCGCAGCGCCTCGGCCGCCTCCCCCGGATCCCGTACGACCGGCTCCGCACCCCAGTGGTCGAACCAGCCGCACCAGAACTCCATGCACATCAGCGGCCCCCGCGGCTGATGGCGGCGCAGGACGTCGAACGCCTCCCGGGCGCCGGAGCCGAAGTTCGCCGTGGCCGGCAGGCCGGGCACGGACCCGCCCGTCAGCATGTGGTCCTCCGGCCCGTCCGACGTGAACAGCGGAACCGACACCCCGCACTCCCGCAACAGCCCCGCCAGCCACTCCAGATACACGGCGTCCGAGCCGTAACTCCCGTACTCGTTCTCCGCCTGGACCAGGATCACCGGACCGCCCCGGCCGATCTCCCGCTCCACGACCTGCGGCAGCAGCTCCCGGAACCACCGCTCGACCGCCGCCCGGTACCCCGCGTCCCGCGTCCGCACCCGCCGCCCGAACCGGCCCGTCACCCAGACCGGCAGCCCGCCGTTCTCCCACTCCGCACAGATGTACGGACCCGGGCGCACGATCGCCCACAGCCCGGCCTCCCGGACCGCGTCCAGGAACCGGCCGAGCGCCCCCACGTCCCGATAGGCGCCCTCGCGCTCCTCGTGCAGATTCCACGGGACGTACGTCTCGACGCAGTTCAGCCCCATCGCCGCCAGCATCGCCAGCCGGTGGCCCCACTGCTCCTCGTGCACCCGGAAGTAGTGCAGGGCACCCGACAGCAGCCGTACGGGCCTCCCGTCGAGCAGGAAGTGGTCGTCCCCCACGGTGAACTCGGACATCGTGTACGTACGCTCCTGTGCTCGGCCCCCGCCCGGCGGCCCCCGGGCGGAATTGGTCCGACCACTTTCACCCCTGGCGTACGCCCGGTCCATGGACAAAGATCGCTGCTGATTGGACGCAACGGACGCGACCGGCACCACGGACGCAGGGCCCCGGGGAGGAGCAGCACCATGCCGAGCTACCACACCTGGATGCGCTTCTTCACCCCCAGCCCGCTCCACCACCGCCTGGGCCTCGTCTGCCTCGGCGTCGGCCTCCAGCACGGCGCGCTGCCCACGGTCGGCCCCCGCACCCTGGACCACCACGTCGCCGTGATCGTCAACTCCGGTACCGGCTGGTTCGGCACCCCCGACGGACGCCGCACCCCCGTCACCGGCCCCACCCTCATCTGGCTCACCCCCGGCACCCCCCACCACTACGGCGCCGACCCCCACACCGGCTGGGACGAGAGCTTCGTCGACTTCACCGGCCCCGCCACCGCCACCTACACCGAGCTGGGCTGCATCGAACCCGACCGCCCCCTCGTCCCCCTCTCCGACACCGCCGCCCCCCGCGCCGCCGTCGGCCGTATCGTCCGCGCCGCCCGCCGCGGCAACCCCCTGCTGGAGGTCGAGACCGCGGCCGCCGTCCACGAACTCCTGGTCTCCCTGCGCCGCGCCCGCGCCGACCTCGGCCCCGACGGCGACCCGGTCCTCCAGGCCCTCGCCCGTGACGCGTACCAGCCGCTCACCGTCGCCGAGCACGCCGCCAGGCACGGCATGACCCCGGCCGAACTCCGCACCGCCGTACGGCGCGGCGCCGGGTGCAGCCCCAAGGACTACCTGCTCACCATCCGCCTCGGCCGGGCCAAGGAACTCCTCGCCGCCACCGACCTCCCGGTGGCCGCCGTCGCCCGCCGCGTCGGCTACGACGACCCGGCCTACTTCTCCCGCCTCTTCGCCCGCCGCGTCGGCACCGCCCCCGTCCGCTTCCGCGAACAGCAGGGGCGCAGCGTCCCCGGCGGCTGGAGCGACCGGGTGCCCGACCCGGACGACCCGCCGATGATCGGGCCGTGAGCGCGGACGTCTAAGCTCGATGACCATGAGTACGAGCGAGAACGACGCGTCCGCGTCCCAGCCGATCGACCCGGCCGTCCAGGCGGAGCTGAACCGGCTGCGCGAGTCCATCGACAACATCGACGCCGCCGTCGTCCATATGCTCGCCGAGCGCTTCAAGGCCACCCAGCAGGTCGGCCGCCTCAAGGCCGACCACCAGCTGCCGCCCGCCGACCCGGCCCGCGAGACCCGCCAGATCACCCGGCTGCGGCAGCTCGCGCAGAGCGCCAACCTGGACCCGGCGTTCGCCGAGAAGCTGCTGACCTTCATCATCGCGGAGGTCATCCGCCACCATGAGCGCATCGCGGAGGAGACGGGAGGCGCTACGGCTTCCGGATCCCAGGCCTCCGGGTCGCCGGCCTCCGGTTCCTAGGCCTTGGGCCCGGCCTCCGGGGCGCCGGCCTCCGGTTCCTAGGCCTTGGGACCTGGCCCCCGGTTCCTAGGCCTCCGGGTCCCCGGCCCCGGGTGAGCGGCCTCCGGGTCCCCGGCCCCGGGTTGCGTGGCCTCCGGTTTCCCGGCGTCAGGGAACCGACGGTCCGGTCACCGGGCCTGGCGCCCAGCCGTGCGCACCAGCGTCCGCCCCACCACCGCCCCGGCCACCGCCCCCAGCACCGGCCCGGCCACATACATCCACAGCGGCCCGGCCCCTCCGGCCTCCCGCGCCAGGAGCGCCGGGCCGAACTGCCGGGCCGGGTTGGCCGATCCGCCGGTCAGCGGGCCCAGCAGCGCGATGACGAGCGCGGTGACCAGCCCGACGGCGTACGGGAGGAGCCTCCGGCCCACCGGATACGCCAGGAGCCCCGCGAGCATCAGGGCCGACGCGGCCAGCACCCCGGCCTCGGCCGCCACCACCGCCCCCTCGCCCCACCCGGGCCCCGGCCGCACCGCCGCGTACCCGACCGGCGGCCGGGCCACCACGGGCCCCCACACCACCGCCGCGAGCCATGTCCCCGTCACCGAACCGCCCAGCTGCGCCAGGCAGTACGGCAGCACGTCCCGCCCCGGGACCGCCCCGAGCCGCCACAGGGCCAGGGTGACCGCCGGATTCAGGTGCGCGCCCGAGCGGCGGCCGGGCCCGGAGAGCATCAGCACGGCGAGGAGCACCCCCACACCCGCCCCCAGCACGGTGAACGCCGCCCCGCCGCCCCCGTACCCGTCCGGCGCGAAGAGCCACCGCGCCCCGGTCACGACACCCAGGAGCAGCACGGCGGTCAGCCCGAACTCGCAGCGGACCCGGAGCGCCAGGGAGCAGGAGGCGGGAGGGGAAGGCGAGACGGTAGGAGCCGGGGAGCCGGAAGGTGAAGAAGAGGAAGAGGGAGAGACGGAAGGAGAAGGGGAGACGGAAGGGGAAGAGGCCGGGCCGGGGAGGCGGGCGGCGGCATCGGGCGCAGGCGTGAGCGTCATGAGGACGTCCTGGGTACGAGAAGGGGTGCCGCGCCGAGGAGATGGTAAGCGGCCCCGGCCCCCGCGGATACCTTCCCTCCGCCCCGGCCTCCGCGGATACCTCCGCCTCGCGCCGGCCCCCAGGGGGTACCCCGCCTCCGCACCGCCCCCGGGGGTGCACAGCCCCCCGCGTACACCGGCTCACCCCACCCCTTCCTGGGGCAGGCCCCCCTTCGCGTACGCCCAGGGAGAACCCCCCTGCCCCCGCCGCATCCGGTACGGCAGCATGGGCCCATGTCCGTACTGACGCGCGACGAAGCGCAGACCCGAGCCCAGATCATCGACGTGGAGCGGTACACGATCGCCCTCGACCTCACCACCGGCGAGGAGACCTTCGACTCCCGTGCCGAGATCCGGTTCACCGCCCGCACGGCCGGTGACACCTTCGTCGAGATCAAGCCCGCCACCCTGCGCTCGGTCACCCTGGACGGACAGCCCCTGGACCCCGCCCTCCTCGACGGGAACCGCTTCCCCCTCACCGGCCTCGCCCCCGGCACCCACGAACTGCACGTCGACGCCGCGATGAGCTACTCGCGCACCGGCGAGGGCATGCACCGCTTCACCGACCCCGCCGACGGCGAGACGTACCTCTACACCCAGCTGTTCATGGAGGACGTCCAGCGCGTCTTCGCCGCCTTCGACCAGCCCGACCTGAAGTCCGTCTTCGCCATCGACGTCACCGCCCCCGAAGGCTGGACCGTCCTCGGCAACGGCATCGCCGCACGCCAGGACGACGGGCGCTGGACCATCGCGCCCACCCCCCTCATCTCCACCTACCTCGTCGCCGTCGCCGCGGGCCCCTGGCACTCGGTCACCACGCGGCACGCCGGGCTCCCCTTCGGCCTGCACTGCCGCCGCTCCCTCGCCCCCTATCTGGACGCCGACGCGGACGAGATCCTCGCCATCACCCGCGCGTGTTACGACCGTTACCACGAGAAGTTCGACGAGCCCTACCCGTTCGACTCCTACGACCAGGCCTTCGTGCCCGAGTTCAACGCGGGCGCCATGGAGAACCCCGGACTGGTCACCTTCCGCGACGAGTTCATCTACCGCTCCGCCGTCACCGACACCGAGCGCCAGACCCGCGCCATGGTCGTCGCCCACGAGATGGCCCACATGTGGTTCGGGGACCTCGTGACCCTCAGCTGGTGGGACGACATCTGGCTGAACGAGTCCTTCGCGGAGTACATGGGCTACCAGACCCTCACGGAGATCGCCCTTCCCCACGCCCTCCGCTCCGTCCGGGCGGGGGAGACCCCCTTCCCCGACACCTGGGTCGACTTCGGCGTCGCCCGCAAGGGCTGGGGCTACGACGCCGACCAGCGCCCCTCCACCCACCCCGTCGCCCCCGACCCCGACGCCGTCCCCGACACCGCCTCCGCCCTCCTCAACTTCGACGGCATCAGCTACGCGAAGGGCGCCTCCGCACTCCGCCAGCTCGTCGCCTGGCTCGGTGAGAAGGACTTCCTCGCCGGGATCAACACCCACTTCGCCCGGCACAAGTTCGGCAACGCCACCCTCGCCGACTTCATCGACAACCTGGCCTCCGCCACCGACCGGGACGTCCACGCCTGGGCCGGGCAGTGGCTGCGCACCACCGGCGTCGACACCCTCACCGCCCGGGTCACCGAACCCACCGCGCCCGCCGGGGGAGGCCAGTCCTGGGCCCTCACCGTCGAGCGCGACGGCAGCCGCCCCCACCGCATCGCCGTCGCCACCTTCGACCACGCCCTCAACACCCAGGCGGGCCCCGGCCACCTCGCCCCCCGCGACCGCTTCGAGATCGACGTGCCGGGCGCCGAGCCCGACGGCACGGCCCCCACCGTCCGGCCCGGCCGCCGCCCTGCCCTCGTCGTCCTCAACGACGGCGACCTCACCTACGCCAAGATCCGCCTGGACGCCGCCTCCTGGGAGACCGCCCTCGGCCACCTCTCCGCCATCCCCGACCCCCTGACCAGGGCCGTCATCTGGAACGCCGCCCGCGACACGGTCCGCGACGGCGAGCTGGACCCGGCGCTCTATCTCACCGCGGCCCGCACCCACCTCCCCTACGAGAGCGACCTCGCCCTCGTCCAGGGCGTCCTCTCCTTCGCCGACGGCCAGATCGCCGCCCGCTACGTCACCCCCGAGGCCCGACCCGCCGCGCTCGCCACCCTCACCAGCCTCTGCCGCGACCTGATCCGCCGCACCGAGGACGGCTCCCACCCCGGGCTGCGCCTCATCGCCGTACGCCACTTCATCGACGCCGCCACCCAGCCCGACACCCTCCAGAGCTGGCTGGCCGACGGCACCGTCCACGGCGGACCCGAACTCGACCCCGAGCTGCGCTGGCGCATCCTCACCCGGCTCGCCGCCCTCGGCGCCACCGACGAGACCGCCATCGCCGCCGAGCTGGCCGCCGACCCCAGCGCCACCGGCCGCGAGGGCGCCGCCCGCTGCCGGGCCGCCCTGCCCACACCGGACGCCAAGGCAGCCGCCTGGCAGGCCATGTTCAGCGACGACACCCTGTCCAACTACCTGTTCACCGCCACCGCCCAGGGGTTCTGGCAGCCCGGCCAGGGCGAGGTACTCGCCCCGTACGTGGACCGCTTCTACCCCGACGCCACCGCGCTCGCCGCCCGCCGGGGCCCGGCCATCGCGGAGGCCGCCGGACGGTACGCCTTCCCGGCGTACGCCGTCGACACCGAGAGCCTCGCCACCGGCACCCGGGCCCTGAAGGACCCGGCCCTCATCCCGGCCCTGCGCCGCAAGCTCGTCGACCAGCTGGACGACCTCCGCCGCGCCCTGGCCGTACGGACGACGGAGCACTGAGCCACCCGGGCCTCGGCCTCGGCCTCGGCCTCGGCACCGGCAGCCGGCTCCGGTGCCGAGGAGGAGGGGCGAGGGGGAGGGGGGAGGGGCGAGCGCGGCGGGTGCGCGACGGCAGCCGTCACGTGTCCGCCGGCTCCTCCCCGGCCGCCGGACCGGTCGCCCGCAGGTCCGCCAGCAGCTCGGCCTGGCCCGTCAGCACCTCGGTCAGGATCGTCCGGGCGACCCGGAGCAGCTCCGCCACCTCCGGATTGGACAGCGTGTAGTACACGGCGGAGCCCTCCCGCCGCGCGGTCACCAGACCGGCACGGCGCAACACCGCCAACTGCTGCGAGAGATGGGCGGCCTCGACCCCCACCTCGGCCAGCATCTCCGAGACCGCGTGCTCACGTTCACTGAGCAGCTCCAGCACCCGGATCCGCACCGGATGCCCCAGCGTTTTGAAGAACTCGGCCTTCAGCCGGTACAGCGGCGTGCTCACCGACGGAACCCCGTCCCGTACGCCGGAAGGCCACGGTGGCGCGCTGTGCGAACTCTCATCTCCATGGGTTCATCCTCGCGCCTCCGCGGCGCGAGGATGAACCGGGGCCCGGCAGGATGAACCGGACCGGACGGGTTCAGGCCTTCTTGAGGAACTCGGTCCTCAGCACGAGCCCCTTCACCTTCTTCGTGTTGCACTCGACCTCACCGGCACGCCCGGTGAGCCGGATGTTCTTCACGAGCGTGCCGCGCTTGAGCGTCTCCGACGTGCCCTTCACCTTCAGGTCCTTGACCGTGGTCACGGAGTCACCGTCCGCCAGCACGTTCCCGTTGCTGTCCTTCACGACGATGTCGCTCATGGTGCGTTCCTGCCTTTCCCACACCCGCGCAGCTCTTGCGACGGGAATCCTGATCCCACCGGCAACCGGCAACCGGCAACCGGCGACCAGCAACCGGCGGTCGACGGCCGGTGACCTGCCGCCGCGCACCGCCGACGGCTCACCGGCCCGGGGCCCCGGCCGTCCGCCGGAGCGGCAGCGTGATCCATATGCTCTTGCCGCCCTCGTCCGCGTCGCCCCGCACCACCGCGCTGCCACCCAGTCCCAGGGTCAGCTCCACCACCGTCGCCAGGCCCCGCCCGGAACCGGCCACGGCCGAGGTGTAGAGCGCGGGACGGTAGGGGTGGCGGTCGTGGACACCGAAGGCGAACGCGTCCGGGCCGCCCGCGAAGAACACCGTCACCTGCGGCGAGAGCACGGCCGCGTGCCGCACGCTGTTGGCCACCAGCTCGCTCAGGATCAGCAGCGCGGGCCCCGCGCACGGCTCCTGCGGGCCCACCCCCCACTCCGCGAGCACCTGTTCCGTCGTCTCCCGCGCCACCCGCACCGCCGAGCCCATCGTGGGCAGCGTCAGCACATGGCGGTACGGCAACGAGTCATGGGGCTTGATCACCGCCCGCTCCCCTCAACGCCGCGACCCCCACCGGAACCCGCACCCGAACCCGTACGCACCGCTGACGCGTCCGCCCCGGAACCCCGGGCGCCCGCCCCCGCACCGGCACCCGCCGGCCCCTGCCCCGGCACCAGCACGCCCGCCTCCCGCAACCGCTCGCGCGCCCCCGCGATCGCCTCCGGGGTGGTCGCGTACTCCCGGCCCTCCCGCCGCAGCAGCTCCAGCGCCCCCACCGACTCCAGCGCCCGCCGCTGCCCGGGGCGGATGCCCGAGGCGAGCACCGTGATGCCCCGCCGGTTCAGCTGGTGCACCGCGTCCTTCAGCATCAGCGCCCCCGAGGCGTCCACCGTCGTCACCCGCGACATCCGCAGGATCACCACCCGCACATCCGCGACCTCCGAGAGCGTCAGCAGGAAGCGGTGCGCCCCGGCGAAGAACAACGGGCCGTCGATCCGGTACGCGACGATGTGCTCGGCCAGCAGCGCGTGCTCCTCCTCGCTGTGCGCACCCGGCGGCTCCGCCCCCGCACCCTCGCCCTCCCGCAGATCCACCCGGTCCATCCGGGCCTCGCCCGCCACCGCCCGCAACGCCAGCGCCCCGGCCACCACCAGCCCGATCACCACCGCCAGCACCAGATCCAGCACCAGCGTCGCCACGGCCGTCAGCACCAGCACCACCGCGTCCGAACGCGTCGCCCGGGCCATCGCCCGCAACGCCCCCACCTCGACCATCCGCACCGCCGTCGCCAGCAGCACCCCGGCCAGCGCGGCCAGCGGGATCCGGGAGACCAACGGGGCCGCCGCGAACACGATCACCGCCAGCACCGCCGCGTGCGTCAGCGCCGCCAACCGGGACGAGGCACCGGTACGGACATTGACCGCCGTACGGGCGATGGCCGCCGTGGCGGGCACCCCGCCGAACAGCGGGGCCGCCAGATTCGCCACCCCCTGCCCGAACAACTCCCGGTCCGGATCGTGCTTCTGGTCCACCGTCATCCCGTCCGCCACCGTCGCCGACAGCAGCGACTCCAGCGCCGCCAGGGCCGCCACCGCGACCGCCGGGGCCACCAGCGAACCCAGTGCCGACACCTCCACGAACCCCAGCGACGGAGCGGGCAGCCCGGCCGGCAGCGCCCCGATCGGCTCGGCGCCCAGGCCGAACACCTGCACCGCCACCGTCGCCAGCACCACCGCGACCACCGAGAACGGCACGGCCGGGAACCGCCGAGCCCCCAGCAGCATCAGCCCGGCCACCCCCAAGGTGATCGAGAGCGCCGTCACGTCCGGGTGCGCGGCGAACTCCTGGACCGCCCGCCACGCCACCACCAGCACCTTGTCGCCCTCGGGCGCGGCCACGCCCAGCGCGTTGGGGACCTGCTGCAGAGCGATGACCCCCGCGATCCCGAACGTGAACCCCTCCACCACGGGCGCGGGCACGTACCGCATGGACCGCCCCGCCCGCAGCAGCGCCAGCCCGATCAGCAGCGCCCCCGCCATCAGCCCCACGGTCAGCACCCCGCCCGGACCGTGCTCGGCGACGATCGGCACCAGGACCACCGTCATCGCCCCGGTCGGCCCCGACACCTGGAGGTTCGACCCGCCGAACACCGCCGCCAGCGCCCCCGCCACCACCGCCGTAGCGAGCCCCGCCTCGGCACCGAGCCCCGAGGAGACCCCGAAGCCCAGCGCGAGCGGCAGCGCGACGATCGCCACGGTGAGCCCGGCCAGCAGATCACGCCGGGGGTTACGGGTCATGGCCGCGAAGTCCGCCCGTACGGGCAGCAGCGCCCTCACCCGGCGCAGGCCCGACGACGGCGCGTTCACGGACGCCGTCACCGCGAGGACACCTCGGCCTCCCGCAGCTCGGCCAGCAGCCCGTCCCGGCCCACCAGCATCTCCGTCAGGATCCGCCGGGCCGCCCGCATCAGCTCCGCGACATCACCGCCGGCCAGCTCGTACACCACCGTCGAACCCTCCCGGGTCGCGGTCACGATCCCCGACCGCCGCAACACCGCCAACTGCTGCGACAACGACGACGGCTCCACCTCGATCGCCGCCAGCAGATCCCGTACCGGCAGCGGACCGTCCTGGAGCAGTTCGAGAACGCGGATACGGACCGGATGCCCGAGCATCCGGAAGAACTCGGCCTTCGCCTGGTACAGGGGGACCGCCATCACTCCGGGCCTCTCCTCGGCAGTGCGTCACCACCGCCGGCGGGGGAGCCGGGCGGGGGCCGGGCCGTCAGGGGGCGGCGGAACGGCCCCCACAGCATGTAGTGAATTGCAGAATTTCGCAATTCGTTGATCTGTTAAGTCCTTCCGGGGTGAAAGGTCCCGGGGGAGTCCCGGAAGGTCCCGGGAGAGTCCGGGAAGGTCCCGGGGGCGCCGGGGGTGCCGGGGGGGTGCCGGAACCCTCCGGGAGGCCCCTGAAGGCCCGAGGGCCCCGGGAGACGCCCGAGGGTGCGTCACGCCCTCCCTCGGAGGCCCCGCGCGGGCGCCCGCACACCCGTCCCGCGATCGCACGGCTATACCACCAAAACCCCCGGCAGACGGCCCACACCGGCCGCCAGTACCCCTTTCGAGTTCAGATCGTTGACCTCTTCGGCCGCGCCACCCGGAACCCGGGACAAGCTGGCATGTCCACCATCACCCTCCCGAAGGACCACCCCACCCATGCCCACCCCGCCCCTCGCCGGAGGCACCGCAGGGCCCGCCGCACTGCGCCCCCTCATCGACACCGTGCTCACCGCACTCCACGACGGCGCGGCCCTCCGGGACGGCCCCCTCCCCGCCGGCGGACCCGACACCGTCACCCCCCGCACCCGCACCGCCACCCACCCCCTCATCCCCGACCACGGCACCGGCCCCCACCACGCCCTCCGCGCCCTCGTCACCACCCTCACCGAAGGCGCCGCCGACCCCGCCCACCCCCACTGCGCCGCCCACCTCCACACCCCGCCCCTCGCCCTCGCGGCCGCCGCCGACCTCGCCGCCAGCGCCCTCAACCCCTCCATGGACTCCTGGGACCAGGCCCCCGCCGCCACCGCCCTCGAAGCCGACCTCACCACCGCACTCGCCGCCGAGATCTACCCCCACACCCCCTCACCCGACGCCGTCATCACCACCGGCGGCACCGAGGCCAACCAACTCGCCCTCCTCCTCGCCCGCGAACGCCACGGCCCCGTCCAGACCGTCTGCGCCACCACCGCCCACCACAGCATCGCCCGCGCCGCCTGGCTCCTCGGCCTCCCCCGGCCCGTCACCGTCCCCGCCCCCGACGGCACGATGGACCCCGCCGCCCTCGACGCCACCCTCACCCGGCTCGAACCGCCGCTCCTCGTCGTCGCCACCGCCGGCACCACCGACACCGGCCGGATCGACCCCCTCGACACCATCGCCGACCTCTGCACCACCCACGGCGCCGAACTCCACATCGACGCCGCCTACGGCGGACCCCTCCTCCTCAGCCCCACCCACCGCACCCTCCTCCACGGCCTCGACCGCGCCCAGAGCGTCACCCTCGACCTGCACAAACTCGGCTGGCAACCCGCCTCCGCCGGCCTCTTCGCCGTCCCCGACCGCCTCCACCTCACCCCCCTCCACCACCACGCCCCCTACCTCAACGCCGACGACGACACCGAAGCCGGCCTCCCCGACCTCCTCGGCCGCTCCCTCCGCACCACCCGCCGCCCCGACGCCCTCAAGATCGCCGTCACCCTCCAGGCCCTCGGCCGCACCGGACTCGCCGCCCTCATCGACACCACCGTCACCACCGCCCACCACCTCGCCGACCTCATCACCGAAACCCCCACCCTCGACCTCTACGACCGCCCCACCATCACCACCGTCCTCTTCCGCCCCACCGACGCCGACGACCACACCGTCGCCACCCTCCGCCGCACCCTCCTCAACCGCGGCCACGCCGTCCTCGGCCGCGCCCACGCCCGAGGCCGCCTCTGGCTCAAGGCCACCCTCCTCAACCCCCACACCACCCCCCAGGACCTCCAAGCCCTCATCGACCTCGTCACCGCCACCACCGCCGACCTCCAAACCCCCACCGCACCACCCCACCCGTAAGCACAGAACCCCGCACGCCCCCGCGCCCGTCCGCCATGCCCCACCGGCGCACCGGCCGCAGCCGCAGACCCCCGCACCCGCCCAACACCCACCCCCCTCACAGAAGGCGACACCCCCCGATGACCGACCGGCCCGCCCCCGACGACCGGCCCGCCCCCGCCACCGACCACCCCGCACCCGCCGACAACCCGCCCACCCCCACCACCGACCGGACCGCCACCGGCCGCACCACCCCCGAACCCGACCACCCCCACGACCTCGTCGGCATCGGCATCGGCCCCTTCAACCTCTCCCTCGCCGCCCTCGCCCACAACATCCCCGCCACCCCCGACGACCCCCGCCCCCTCGCCGCGACCTTCTACGAACAACGCCCCGCCTTCCACTGGCACCCCGGCCTCCTCCTCGACGGCGCCAGCCTCCAAGTCCCCTTCCTCGCCGACCTCGTCACCCTCGCCGACCCCACCAGCCCCTGGAGCTTCCTCAACTACCTCCGCACCCGCCACCGCCTCTTCCCCTTCTACTTCGCCGAGCGCTTCCACATCCAACGAGCCGAATACGACGCCTACTGCCGCTGGGTCAGCGAACAACTCCCCGGACTCCACTTCGGCCACCAGGTCGACGCCGTCCGCTGGAACGCCGAACGCGCCCTCTTCGAAGTCGACTTCACCCAACTCGACCCCGACGGCGAAGCCGAAGCCCTCGGCCGCGCCCACACCCGCCACATCGCCCTCGGCATCGGCACCGAACCCTTCGTCCCCGAACCCCTCCGCCCCCTCGCCGCAGCCGAATCCGTCCCCGTACTCCACTCCGCCGACTACCTCCGCCACCGCGAACAACTCCTCGCCGCCGACCACATCACCGTCATCGGATCAGGACAGTCCGGCGCCGAGATCTTCCTCGACCTCCTGCGCGCCCGCCCCGAAGGCGCCGAGAACATCCACTGGCTCGCCCGCACCCAGGCCTTCGCCCCGATGGAGTACTCCAAGCTCGGCCTCGAACACTTCACCCCCGACTACAGCCGCTACTTCCACGCCCTCCCCGAAACCGCCCGCGACGAACTCGTCCCCCGCCAATGGCAGCTCCACAAAGGCATCGACGCCGACACCATCGCCGCCATCCACGACGAGCTCTACCGCCGCACCCTCCACGGCGGCTGGCCCCACGCCACCCTCACCCCCGGCGTCCACGTCCGCACCGCCGGACGCCTCGCCAACACCCGCGTCGAACTCCACCTCGAACACACCCAGCAAGGCACCCGCACCCGCCTCACCACCGACGCCGTCATCCTCGCCACCGGCTACCGCGAACGCCCCCTCGACGCCATCCTCGGCGGCCTCGACCCCTACCTCAGCCGCGACGCCTCCCACCGCCCCCGCATCGACGACCAGTACCGCCTCGTCCTCGACCGCGCCGTCACCGGACACGTCTACGTCCAGAACGCCGAACGCCACACCCACGGAGTCGGCGCCCCCGACCTCGGCCTCGCCGCCTGGCGCAGCGCCACCATCCTCAACAACCTCACCGGCACCACCCCCTACCCCCTCCCCGAACGCACCGCCTTCACCACCTTCGGCCTCACCCCCCAGCCCCCGAAGATCCCCGCCCAAGCCCCCGAACTGATCCCCCTCAGCCAGTCCGTCTGACCCCACCCCACAGAAAAACGGCCCGGGACCCCCACCGACGGAGACCCCGGGCCCAACCAACCACCACACAACAGGCGTTACGGGAACACCGGTACCCCCTCACGCGTCAGCCGCCACCCCACCGAAGCGAACGCCGCCGGATCCACCGACCCCTTCGCCTGCACCCACGCGATGATCGTGTTCCGGATCTCGTCCGAATTCGCCCACACCTGCTTCGCCCCCGGAACATGCGGGAAATTCCCCCCACCGCTCGCCCGGTAATTGTTCACCGCGAAAACGAACCGGGCAGCCGCATCCACCGGCTTCCCCCCGAACGAAAGCCCCACGATCCGCGACCCCACAGGCCGGGCGATATCAATGTCGTACGTCACCCCCGACACCGCGTCGTAGTTGTAATCCGGAATACCGTCCGCATTCGTCAGCTTCGCCGTATCCACCGGACCACCCGCAGGCGTCCGCACGTAATACCGCGCCGAATACTCCAGATACTCCTTCAACTGCGCCCCCGTGAGCAGCCGCGCCTCCAGCGTGTTCTCGAACGGATACAGCCCCGCCGCATCCCTGATCGTCACATCACCGGCCGGAATCCCCGCCGTACGCGAGAAGCACGACGCCTGCGACAGCACCGGCAGCTCCGCGTACTCCCCACCCGCCAGCGCCGCCGCCACCGTCTCCGCCTGCACCTGGTTGATCAGATCGATGATCGGCTCGTCCTTCCACGGCGCGTCCGCCGTCGACATCGCCACCACCGACGTACCGATCACCTGGTTGACGTACGCCACCACCTTCCGGTGCTCGCTCCGCAACAGCGAGACCACCTTCCGGTCCTCCGCCACCGTATTCGAATTCAGCACCTGCGAACCGGCCTTCTCAACCGTCCAACGCCCCTTCTCCCACACCAGATCGAAATCGAACAACGTCAGCCGCTGCCCCCACTTCGCCGGCTCCGAGAGAACGACCCGCTTCCCCGTCACCCTGTTCGTGACGAAATGCTCGGCGATCTCCACATGCGCATGACCCACCAGAATCGCATCGATCCCCGGCACCTGCTCCGCCACCAGACCCGCCGCATTCTCGACGTACGGCAACTGATCCCCGTACGACGACGTCCCCGACGAACCCGAATGCGCCGACACGATCACCACATCCGCACCCATCGACCGCAGCCTCGGCACCCACTTCGCCGCCTGCTCCTCCAGCCCCGGGAACACCATCTTCCCGCCCACGTTCACCTTGTCCCAGATCGCGATCCCCGGATTCGTCAACCCCAGAACCGCCACCCGCACATCACGACCGTACGGCGTCCGCAACCGCTTGATCACATACGGGGCGAACGCCGGCCGCAACGACTTCGCATCCAGCGCATTCGCCCCCAGCAGCGGAAAATCACACTGCTCCTCGAACTTCCGCAGCACCGGAATCCCGTAATTGAACTCATGATTCCCCAGCGCCGCCGCGTCATAGCCGATCGCGTTCATCGCCTTCGCCATCGGATGCACCGGACCACGCCGCGCCGTGATCGGATCGACCTTCGCGTAGTAGTACGACAACTGCGTGCCCTGGATCGTGTCACCGGCGTCGATCAGCAGCGTGTTCCGGCGCCCCTTCTCCCGGCGCACCTGATCCACCAGCGTCGAGATCTTCGCCAGACCGACGTCGTTGTGGGCCGCGTCGTCGTACTCCTTGTCCGTGAAGTAGTCCCAGTTGAGGACGTTCCCGTGCAGATCCGTCGTCCCCATCACCGTGAACGAGTACCGCTTCGCCCTCCCCGGCCGCCCACGACCACGGTCCCGGCCCTGCGCCAGAGCCTCACCACCCACCATCGCCACACCGGCGGCACCCGCACCCACAGCGGCCGAACGGCCCAGAAACGTCCTACGGTCCCACCGGTCCAACGCCATGCTCACTCACTCCTCGCTCAGTAGGGCAACGCGCGTAGATTCTGACCCGCCCCGGTTACACGCGACACCCCCAGCAGATGAGGATCCGATGGCCACCCGACACACCTCCTCCACAACCGCCCCCACCCACCCCACCCCCATGCCACAGTGAACGCATGACCGAAACCCCCACACCCGCGCCCACCACCCACCACCCCTACGGCACCCCCGACACCCCCCACGTCACCGTCCGCGGCGAAGCCCACCTCGAAGTCGACCCCGAAATCGCCCACATCACCATCACCCTCACCGCCCGCGGCACCGACCGCCGCACCACCCTCGACGACCTCACCCACCGCAACACCACCACCCTCGACCTCATCAAGAGCTACGGCGACACCATCGAAAAACTCGAAACCGGCACCCTCACCATCAACCCCGAACTCACCCGCCACGGCCGCGCCGAACGCATCCGCGCCTACCACGGCCACATCCAACTCACCGCCACCATCAACGACTTCACCACCCTCGGCGAAATCGTCACCCGCCTCGCCGACCACGACCTCACCCGCGTCGACGGCCCCTGGTGGACCCTCCGCCCCACCTCCCCCCACCACGCCGCAGCCCGCCGCCAAGCCGTCCGCGAAGCCCTCCAACGCGCCCGCGAATACGCCGAAGCCCTCGACACCCGCCTCGGCGCCCTCCTCGAACTCAGCGACACCGGCACCCACCACACCCCCCTCGGCCGCGCCGCCTTCGCCGAATCGATGCCCTACGCCGCTGCCGCGGGCGGAGCCGAAGCCGCCCCGATCGACCTCGAACCCGTACGCCAGACCGTCGACGCCCAGGTCGAAGCATCCTTCACCCTCATCCCGCCCACCCTCGGATAAACGCTCATCGGAGCGGGCCGCTGCACAATTCAACACTTGTCAATAACCCTTCACCCAAAGGTTGTTGAGGTGTCATGAGCAGCCACATACCTACCCGTAGGTAAGGATTAGGCTCGAACCATGCGCCGAGCAAAAATCGTCTGCACCCTGGGACCCGCAACCGACACATACGACCAGATCAAAGCCCTGGTCGAAGCGGGAATGGACATCGCCCGCTTCAACCTCAGCCACGGCTCCTACGCCGAACACGAACAGCGCTACCACCACGTCCGCAAAGCCGCCGAGGAAGCCGGCCGCAGCGTCGGCATCCTCGCCGACCTTCAGGGCCCGAAGATCCGCCTCGGCCGCTTCCGCGAAGGCCCCGTACTCCTTGAACGCGGCGACACCTTCACCATCACCGTCGAACCCCTCGACAACGAAGGCGACGGCGACATCTGCGGCACCACCTACGACGGCCTCGCCGCCGACGTCACCACCGGCGAACGCATCCTCGTCGACGACGGCCGCGTCACCCTCGAAGTCACCGACGTCGACGGCCCCCGCGTCCACACCACCGTCATCGAAGGAGGCATGGTCTCCGACAACAAAGGCCTCAACCTCCCCGGCGTCGCCGTCTCCGTCCCCGCCCTCTCCGAAAAGGACATCGACGACCTCCGCTGGGCCCTGCGCACCGGCGCCGACCTCATCGCCCTCTCCTTCGTCCGCACCGGACGCGACATCGACGACGTCCACCGCATCATGGACGAGGAGAACCGCCGCCTCCCCGTCATCGCCAAAGTCGAGAAACCCCAGGCCGTCGAGAACATCGACGACATCGTCGCCGCCTTCGACGGCATCATGGTCGCCCGCGGCGACCTCGGCGTCGAAATGCCCCTCGAACAGGTCCCCATCGTCCAGAAGCGCGCCATCAAACTCGCCAAGCGCAACGCCAAACCGGTCATCGTCGCCACCCAGATGCTCGACTCGATGATCGACAACTCCCGCCCCACCCGCGCCGAAGCCTCCGACGTCGCCAACGCCGTCATCGACGGCACCGACGCCGTCATGCTCTCCGGCGAGACCAGCGTCGGCAAACACCCCATCGAGACCGTCCGCACCATGTCCCGCATCGTCGAAGCGGCCGAACAGGACATCCTCGCCAAGGGCCTCCCGCCCCTCACCGAACGCAACAAGCCCCGCACCCAGGGCGGAGCCGTAGCCCGCGCCGCCGCCGAGATGGGCGACTTCCTCGGCGCCAAGTTCCTCGTCGCCTTTACCCAGAGCGGCGACACCGTCAAGCGCCTCTCCCGCTACCGCTCACCCATCCCGCTCCTCGCCTTCACCCCCGACGAAGCGACCCGCGCCCAGCTCAACCTCACCTGGGGCGTCGAGACCTTCCTCGGTCCGAAGGTCGACTCCACGGACGCGATGGTGGCCCAGGTCGACGAGGAACTCCTCCGCATCGGCCGCTGCGCGAAGGGCGACATCGTGGTCATCACCGCCGGCTCCCCGCCCGGCGTGGCCGGCTCCACCAACCTGGTCCGCGTCCACCACATCGGCGAGGACGACAGCCCGAAGTAGGGCGGCCCAGCTCAGTATTTCGGCCCGACGTGCGCATCCATGAGGGCGACGGATGCCCGTCGGGCTACGGAGATGTTGTAGGGCTTGCCCGCCCGCGTGCAGTGCGTCCAGGTGACGCCGAGCGCGTCGAGGGTGTCGGTGTAGAGCCGCCGGATGTCGTCGGAGACGTTGGTGAAGTAGTACCGGGGGTACTCGTACCGCTTGCGTTCGCCCTGGACGACCCTGGTCGTCCAGTTCATGTTCCGGCAGCCGTCGGAGTGGATGAGGCCCCTGACGAAGTGCCAGGGCTGGGCGCTGACGATCTGCTGCTGCCATCCTTCGAGGGCGATCGGCCGATCGTGCTTCTTGCCCGGCCCGTGCTGAGGGAAGGCGCAGGTCCAGTGCTTGCTGTACGACTTCACCTCGACGCAGTTGTTTCTCCGGCGCCGACCGGTGCGCGGCATGGGCATCACCTTCCGTATGGCTGATTCGGCCTCGTCGATCACACCCGGCCAGATGGCGTCGCAGAAGATCGACAGATGGTGCTGCTTCGGCTTCGACGTGATGTGCCCGTCACCGAGGTACAGCCCCAGTAAGTAGGCGTAGGCGGGGCGATCGAACTCCCGGCCCGTGCACACGGGGCAGTCGGTGGGCTGTTCGTACGGCATGCCGCGTCGTTTGCGGTCCTCGTGCAGCCACCAGCCGACTGTTCCGCGCGGCACATTGAGGTGTTCCGCCACTGCTCGATTGGTGGTCCCGCCCCGAAGGAGGGCGAGTGCTTCGTCGCGTATCGACGGATTGTGCTGCTCCATGCAGCGTAGTCTCCTGCGACCTTCGAAGGCGTGTGCCCGAATCGAAGGCGCGTTCACCGGCAAGGGTGAAGATCACCAATAAGTCACGCGACCTTGGAATCGAAGGAGAAGTGCCCCGAGTCGGATTCGAACCGACGCTGTATGGGTTTTGAATCCATGGCCTCTACCGCTGGGCTACCGGGGCCCCTTCGAAACGAAGGATAACGGGGATCCTCCGTGCCTCAAACATACCGTAACTAGGTAGGCTCTTGGGAGCTGCATCCCTGTCCTTACCGAGGAGCCCCGTGACCACCCCCGAGTCGCCCCAGCCCGTAGACGCCGTCGACGACGACAAGTCGCACGTCCCGCCGCTGACGACCCGCGTCGTCATCGCCGAGGACGAGGCCCTCATCCGCCTCGATCTCAAGGAGATGCTGGAGGAGGAGGGCTACTCCGTCGTCGGTGAGGCGGGCGACGGGCAGCAGGCCGTCGAGCTGGCCCGGGAGCACAAGCCGGACCTCGTGATCCTGGACGTGAAGATGCCGGTCCTCGACGGGATCTCCGCCGCCGAGAAGATCGCGGAGGAGTCCATCGCGCCGGTCCTCATGCTCACCGCCTTCTCGCAGCGCGACCTGGTCGAGCGGGCCCGGGACGCCGGGGCGATGGCGTACCTGGTGAAGCCGTTCAGCAAGAGCGACGTGGTGCCGGCCATCGAGATGGCGGTCTCCCGGTTCGCGGAGCTGAAGGCGCTGGAGAGCGAGATCGCGGATCTGTCGCAGCGGCTGGAGACGCGGAAGCTGGTGGACCGGGCGAAGAGCATTCTGCAGACGGATTACGGGCTGTCGGAGCCGGCCGCGTTCCGGTGGATCCAGAAGACGTCGATGGACCGCCGGATGTCGATGCAGCAGCTGGCGGAGGCGCTGATCGCGGACGCCGAGGAGAAGAAGAAGGCGGCCGAGTAGTCCCGTACCGCTGACGTACGCGTAAAGGGAGAGGCCCGCACCCGGGCGGAAGAACCGGGTGCGGGCCTCTCGCGTACGGGAAGGACCTCAGTCCTCGCCCAGGTACGCCTTGCGGACCGAGTCGTCGTGGAGCAGGTCCTGGCCGGTGCCGGAGAGGACGATGCTGCCGACTTCCATCACGTGGGCGTGGTTGGCGAGCGAGAGTGCCGCCTGGGCGTTCTGCTCGACGAGCAGGATGGTGGTGCCCTGGTCGCGGAGTTCGGTGATGGTGGCCATGATCTTCTGCATCATGATCGGGGAGAGGCCCATGGAGGGCTCGTCGAGCATGAGCAGTTTGGGCTGGGACATGAGGGCGCGGCCCATGGCGAGCATCTGCTGTTCGCCGCCGGAGAGGGTTCCGGCTGCTTGCTTCCGGCGTTCCCCGAGGATGGGGAAGAGGTCGTAGGCGCGCTGGATGTCCTTGGCGATGCCGTCGCTGTCCTTGCGGAGGAAGGCGCCGAGTCGCAGGTTGTCCTCGATGGACATGCGGGGGAAGATGTGGCGGCCTTCGGGGGAGTGGGCGAGTCCGAGCGAGACGACCTGGTGGGCCGGGATCTTGCGGAGGGACTTGCCGTTGAACTTGATCTGGCCGGTGAGGGGCTTGATCAGTCCGGAGAGGGTGCGCAGTGTGGTCGTCTTGCCGGCGCCGTTGGTGCCGATGAGGGTGACGACTTCGCCTTCCTCGACCTTGAACGAGATTCCCTTGACGGCCTCGATCTTGCCGTAGGCGACGCGCAGGTCCTCGACTTCGAGTAGTGCGGTCATCGGTCGTTCTCCTTGCTGGTGCTCTCGCCGGGGGTGGCCGGGGAGGCGGGGGTGGCGTCGGCGGTGGCGTCGGTGGCCGTGGCCGTTGCTTCCGCTTCGGCGGCGTGTGCTTCCGCGGCTTCGACTTCGGCGACTTCGGCGGCGCCGGGGTCGCCTTCGAAGGGTTCGCCGAGGTAGGCGGCGACGACGCGTTCGTCGCCCTGGACTTCGGCGGCGGTGCCTTCGACGAGTTTTTCGCCCTGGACGAGGCAGGCGACGCGGTCGCAGAGGTTGAAGATGAACCGCATGTCGTGCTCGATGACGAGGATGGCGATGCCCTTGTCGCGGATGGCGAAGATGAGTTCTTCGGCGGCGCGGGTCTCCTGGGGGTTCATGCCGGCGGTGGGTTCGTCGAGCAGGAGGAGGCCGGGTTCGCTGGCGAGGGCGCGGGCGATTTCGAGCTTGCGCTGTTCGCCGTAGGGGAGGTTGCGGGAGAGGTGTTCGGCCTTGTGGTCGAGGCCGATGAACTCCAGCAGTTCCATGGCGCGGGCCTTGGATTCGGCTTCGGCGCGGTGGAAGCCGGGGCCGCGGAGGAGGGCGGACCAGAGGCCTTCCCGGGTGCGGGTGTGGCGTCCGACGAGGACGTTCTCCAGGACGGTCATGTTGGAGAAGAGTCGGATGTTCTGGAAGGTGCGGGCGATGCCTGCGGCGGTGACCTTGAAGGATTTGGGCGGCAGGACGGTGCCCTTGTAGCGGACTTCGCCCTCGGTGGGGACGTAGAGGCCGGTGAGGCAGTTGAAGAAGGTGGTTTTTCCGGCGCCGTTGGGTCCGATGAGGCCGACGATCTCTCCGCTGTTGACGGTGAGGTCGACGGAGCGGACGGCGGTGAGGCCGCCGAATCGCATGGTGACGCCGCGGGCGTCGAGGACGGTTTCGCCGGTGGTGACGGCTGTCGTCTCGGCGGTGGTGGTGTCGGTGGTCATCGTCAGGCCCCTGCCTTGGTGAGAGTGGCGGGCGCTTCGTCCTTCTCGTGGAATTCGAGTTGCTGGCGGCGGTTGGCGATGAGGCCCTCGGGGCGGAAGCGCATGAGGAGGACCAGGGCGAGCCCGAAGGCGAAGAGCTGGTAGTCGCTCATGAACTGGAGCTTGGCCGGGATGAGGAAGAGGAGTGCGCCGCCGACGAGGGGTCCGCTGATGGTGCCCATGCCGCCGAGGACGACCGCTGCGAGGAGGAAGGCCGAGTTGGGCGGGACGGCGTGGGCGAACTGGTACTGCTCGGGGGTCACGGTGTAGGTGACGTGTGCCTGGACGGCTCCGGCGAGGCCGGCGAGGGTGGCGCCGAGGGCGAAGGCGATGAGCTTGGTGCGGAAGCCGTTGATGCCCATGGCTTCGGCGGCGGTCTCGTCCTCGCGGATGGCGACCCAGGCGCGGCCGATGCGGGATTCGGCGCTGCGGCGGAAGACCACGACGACGATGAGGGTGACCAGCAGCATCAGGAAGAAGTAGTTCGCGAAGCGGCCGATGGTGAATCCGGCGATGGTGTGGGTGGCGCCGAAGTCGAAGCCGAACAGGTTGAGGTTCGGGATCGAGGAGATGCCGTTGGAGCCGTTGGTGACGTCGGGGCCGGAGGTGCCGTCGAGGTTGAGGACGGCGATGCGGAAGATCTCTCCGAAGCCGAGGGTCACGATGGCGAGGTAGTCGCCGCGCAGTCGCAGGGTGGGGGCGCCGATGAGGACGCCGAAGATCATGGATGCGGCGGCGCCGACGAGGATGGCCTGCCAGAAGGGCAGGTGGATCCCGAAGGGGGAGGTGGGGGAGCCGGAGACGAGGGCCGCGGCGTAGGCGCCGACGCCGAGGAAGGCGACGTAGCCGAGGTCGAGGAGTCCGGCGAGGCCGACGACGATGTTGAGGCCGAGGGCGACGGTGGCGAAGATCAGGATGTTGACGCCGATGGTCGCGTACTGGTCGTCGGACTGGGTGAACGGGAAGGCCGCGGCGGCGGCGAAGGCGCCGACGAGGGTCACGTTGCGGTGGCGTGCCGTGAGGGCGGAGACGCGCTGGATGAGGCCGGCTTTCTGGATCGCCGCGAAGCCGAAGCCTGCGGTGATGAGGAAGCCGATGAAGAGTTCGTCGTACTCGGTGGTGATGCCGTAGGTGAAGACGACGAGGCCGAGGGCGAGGACGGCGGCGACGATGAGGATTTCGACGTACGAGGGGAGGGTCTTCGCGGGTGCGGCGGTGCCGGTGGTGAAGGCGCCCTTGTAGGTCTCCCAGCGGTTGCCGAGGTTGTGCTTGAACTGGCCGAAGCCGGTGTCCTCGGGGTCGGCGGGGGTGGTTTCGGGCCGCTCGTAGGGGAGGGAGCGGGCGCCGATCCAGCCGATGAGGGTGCCGATGAGGGCGACGTAGGCGCCGGGTTCGAGGTTGACGACGCCGCCGAGGGTGGTGGCGATGGCTCCCATGGAGAACCAGGCGGTGGCGAGGGCGGCGTAGGCGGCGAGCCGGATGGCGGGGTCGGCGCCCTGGGGGGTGAGCCAGGTGAGGCCCTTGATCCCGTAGGAGGAGAGGCCGAAGAGGGTGAGGAGGGCGCCGCTGACGAGGACGAGCCATTGGAGGCCGCCGGGGTAGCCGTAGACGGTGAGGTCGCCGGGGAAGGCGGAGGTCCAGGTCCAGGCGAGGAAGGCGGATATGACGGTGATCGCGCCGCCTGCGGTGGCGGTCGCCCGTGCGATGTGCGGGGGGAGGGCGAGGGTGCCGCTGGTGGCGGGTTCGGCCGGTGCGGGTGCGGTGACCTTGGTGGTGGTCTGGGTGGTGGTCATGGTGCTCACGCCCTGTCCGTGACGCGCTCGCCCATGATGCCTTGGGGCCGGAAGAGGAGCACGAGGATGAGGAGTACGAAGGCCCAGGCGTTGGCCCAGGACTGGCCGCCGAGCTGTTCGAGGCCGGGGATTTCGGAGACGTAGGCGGCGGCCATGGTTTCGGCGACGCCGAGGGTGAGGCCGCCGATCATGGCGCCGTAGATGTTGCCGATGCCGCCGAGGACGGCTGCGGTGAAGGCCTTGAGGCCGAGGAGGAAGCCCATGCGGAACTGGACTTCGCCGTACTTGAGGCCGTAGGCGACGGCGCCGATGGCGGCGAAGGTGGCGCCGAGGGCGAAGGCGACCACGATGATGCGGTCGGTGTTGATGCCCATGAGCTTGGCGGTGTCGGGGTCCTGGGCGGTTGCCTGCATGCCGCGGCCGGTGCGGGTCTTCATGACGAAGTAGCCGAGGATGGCCATGGAGATGGGGGCGGCGATGAGGAGGAAGACGTCACCGGTCTGGATGGTGACGGGTCCGAGTTCGAAGGGGCCGCCGGGGATCTCGGGGAAGGTGCGGGCGGACTTGGCGCCGGGGTACCAGGCCCAGACCGCCTGCTGGAGGGCGAGGGAGAGGCCGATGGCGGTGATGAGGGGTGCCAGGCGTGGGCCGCCGCGGAGCGGCCGGTAGGCGAATCGTTCCGCTCCGATGGCGATGGTGGTGGCGACGACGATCGCGCCGATGAGCATGAGGGGGAGTGCGAGCAGCACGCTGGTGCCGCTGGGGAGTATGAGCCAGACCGTGAGGGCCCCGAAGCCGCCGGTCATGAAGATCTCGCCGTGGGCGAAGTTGATGAGCTGGACAATGCCGTAGACCATCGTGTAGCCAATGGCGACGAGCCCGTACATCGATCCGAGTAGCAGGCCGTTGACCAGCTGTTGCGGCAGTTCGTTCACCGCGGGTCCTCCGTGTCTTTCGCCGGATATCGAGCCGCGCGGGGCGCCTGGTGTGCGGCGCCCCGCGCGGCCGGTGGTAGGTCGGTCAGGCTTGTGGTGTCAGCTGGTGAGTTCGCCGGACTTGACCGCGACCCAGTCGCCGTCCTTGTACTCGTAGACGGTGAGCTGCTTGTTGGTGGTGTCGCCGAACTCGTCGAAGGAGACCTTGCCGGTCACGCCGTCGAAGTCGACCTTGCCGACGGCTTCGGCGACCTGGGCGCGGGCGTCGTCGGGGAGCTTGCCGTCGTTGGCGTCGGCGACGGCCTTGACGGCCTCGATGATGGACCAGGCGGCGTCGTAGGAGTAGCCGCCGTAGGCCTCGAAGGGCTCCTTGTAGCCGGCCTTCTCGTAGTTCGCGACGAACTCCTTGGCGGACGGCAGGGTGTCGATGGGGGCACCGACGGAGGTGGCGAGGTCGCCGACGCCTTCGGCGCCGGAGAGCTTGATGTACTCGCCGCTGTAGATGCCGTCGCCGCCGACGACGGGGATCTTGGCTCCGGCCTTCTTGATCTGCTTGCTGAGGGGGCCGGCCGCGGGGTATTCGCCGCCGTAGTAGACGACGTCGGCGCCGGAGCTCTTGACCTTGGTGGCGACCGAGGAGAAGTCCTTGGTCTCGGGGTCGATGTGCTCGGTGCCGGCGATGGTGCCGCCGAGCTTCTCGAATTCGGCCTTGAAGGTGCCGGCGAGGCCGGCGCCGTAGGTCTTCTTGTCGTCGATGACGAAGACCTTCTTCTTCTTGGCGTCGTTGAAGAGGTACTGCGCCGCGAAGGGGCCCTGGACCGCGTCGGTGGTGGCGGTGCGGAAGTAGGAGGCGAAGGGGCGCTCCTTGGTTCCCTCGTTCCACTTCTGGCCCTGGGTGAGGGAGGGCGAGGTGTTGGCGGGGGAGACCTGGACGAGCTTGGCGTCGGCGAGGACCTTCTGCATGGATTCGCCGACGGAGGAGTTCAGGGGGCCGACGACGCCGAGGACGTCCTTGTTGGCGACGAGCTTGCTGGCGTTCTGCTGGCCGGAGGAGGGCTGGGCCTGGTCGTCGAGGGCCTGGATCTTGAAGGTGACGCCTTCGACGTACTTCTTCTCGTTGGCCTGCTTGACGGCGAGGTCGGCGGAGTTCTTGATGCCGAGGCCGAGGGCGGAGAGGTCGCCGGTGAGCGGGGCGTCGAGGCCGATGACCACGGTGGTGGTGCCGCTGTCGCCGCTGCCGCTGTTGTTGCTGTCGTCGCGCGAACCGCAGGCGGTGAGGGTGAGTGCTCCGGTGGTGAGCACGGCGGTGAGTATGAGCAAAGAACGGTGTCGCACGAAAAGTCCTTTCCCTGGCGCGGCCTCCTCTGCTTGAGGTGCCGTGTCGGTCGCCGGGCCGTACTGGGTTGGTACAGGGCCGTGCAGCAGAGGCGCCCGGCGGCGCGGTGACTGGCGGTGACTCTAAGCGCAGCTGAGGGGGTGCGGCACGGGTCGGCGGCGGATGTGACGCTCTTGTTATGCCGTTGAGCAAGGCTTGAGGTTCGTGGGGGTGGATGTGTGGCTTTGGCATGTAGTGCGCATTGACCACATGTTGAGAACGTGCAGCTCTGCTAAGGGGCTTGGGGTGATCATGGTGCTGACGCGGGGTGGGGGTGGCGTCGGGCGTGCCGGGGTGCCCCGGGGGCCTCGGGTCGGGGTGGGCGGCTGGTTTTCGTATTTCGTGGTTGTTACGCAGTGTTACGGCGGCGAGAGTGTGTTCGCGTTTGCCGAGGCCAATGTGGCTGCTGAGTGGCTCATGGAACGGCCGTCACCGTCAAGGGTGTTGACCGAGGGTGTTGATCAACGCGGTTGTGTTTGGTGGGGATATGGCGCTGCCCGGCCGGAATGCGGGGGGCGATTCCGGCCGGGCAGTGTGGTGGTGCGGGGGGTGGTTCGGGGGGTGTGCCGAGGCGTTACGGGAGTGACGCGGCGTGCGGCCGCGGGGGGTCGGGGGTCAGCCGGCGTCGGGGCGGGGGGTGTCGCGGAGGAGGCAGGTGAGGCGGGCGGTGCAGACCCGCTTGTCCTGTTCGTCGGTGATGACGATCTCGTACGTGGCGGTGGAGCGGCCGCGGTGGACGGGGGTGGCGACGCCGGTGACGAGGCCGCTGCGGGCGCCCCGGTGGTGGGTGCAGTTGAGGTCGACGCCGACGGCGATCTTGGTGGCGCCGCCGTGGAGCATGGAGCCGATGGAGCCGAGGGTCTCGGCGAGGACGGCGGAGGCGCCGCCGTGCAGGAGGCCGTAGGGCTGGGTGTTGCCTTCGACGGGCATGGTGCCGACGACGCGGTCGGCGGCGGCCTCGACGATGGTCACGCCCATGCGTTCGCCGAGGTGGCCGGCGGAGAAGAGGGCGGGCAGGTCGACGCCGAGTGCCGCGTACTCGTCGATGACTTCCTGCGGGAAGAGGGGTGCGGTGTGCTCGCCCATGGGTCCGGCTCCGATCGTCTGCGCTGGTTCATTGGTGTGTGCACTGTTCTTACCAGACGGCTGAGCGGACGCTTAGTGGGTGGCGGTTTTCAGTCGTCGCCGGGGGTGCTCCCGGGGGTCTGGGGCTCCTCGAAGCGGATGACGACGGACTTGCTGGCCGGGGTGTTGCTGGTGTCGGCGGTGGAGCCGAGGGGGACCAGCACGTTGGTCTCCGGGTAGTAGGCGGCGGCGCAGCCGCGGGCGGTGGGGTAGTGGACGATGCGGAAGCCCTCGGCGCGGCGCTCGACGCCGTCCTTCCATTCGCTGACGAGGTCGGTGTAGGCGCCGTCGGTGAGGCCGAGGGCGGCGGCGTCGTCGGGGTTGACCATGACGATGCGGCGGCCGCCTTTGATGCCGCGGTAGCGGTCGTCGAGGCCGTAGATGGTGGTGTTGTACTGGTCGTGGGAGCGCAGGGTCTGCAACAGGAGGCGGCCTTCGGGGAGTTCGGGGAACTCGACGGGGGCGGCGGTGAAGTTGGCGCGGCCGGTGGCGGTGGGGAAGCGGCGTTCGTCGCGGGGGGCGTGGGGGAGGGTGAAGCCGCCGGGGCGGGCGATGCGGGTGTTGAAGTCCTCGAAGCCGGGGACGACGCGGGAGATGCGGTCGCGGATGGTGGCGTAGTCGCGCTCGAACTCCTCCCATTCCGTGCGGGAGCCGGTGCCGAGGACCGCACGGGCGAGGCGGGCGACGATGGCCGGTTCGGAGAGGAGGTGGGGGCTCGCGGGGGTGAGGTTGCCCCGGGAGGCGTGGACCATGCCCATGGAGTCCTCGACGGTGACGAACTGCTTGCCGCCCGCCTGGACGTCCTTGTCGGTGCGGCCGAGCGTGGGCAGGATCAGGGCGCGGGTGCCGGTGACGGCGTGGGAGCGGTTGAGCTTGGTCGACACGTGGACGGTGAGGCGGGCGCGGCGCATGGCGGCCTCGGTGACGGCGGTGTCGGGGGTGGCGGCGACGAAGTTGCCGCCCATGGCGAAGAAGACCTTCGCCTCGCCGTCGCGCAGGGCCTGGATGGAGCGGACCACGTCGTACCCGTGGTGGCGGGGCGAGGTGATGCCGAACTCCTTGTCGAGGGCGTCCAGGAAGGCGGGTGCGGGCCGTTCGAAGATGCCCATGGTGCGGTCGCCCTGGACGTTGGAGTGGCCGCGCACGGGGCAGACGCCTGCGCCGGGGCGGCCGATGTTGCCGCGCAGCAGCAGGAAGTTGACGATTTCGCGGATGGTGGGCACGGAGTGCTTGTGCTGGGTGAGGCCCATGGCCCAGCAGACGATGGTGCGCTCCGAGGCGAGGACCATGGCGAGGGCCTGCTGGATCTCGGCGCGGGTGAGGCCGGTGGCCCGCAGGGTCTGGTCCCAGTCGGCGTCCTCGGCGGCCTTGGCGAACTCCTCGTAACCGTGGGTGTGTTCGGTGACGAAGGCGGTGTCGACGGCGCCCTCGGCGGCCAGGATCAGCTTGTTGAGGAGGCGGAAGAGGGCCTGGTCGCCGCCGATGCGGATCTGGAGGAAGAGGTCGTTGAGCGGGGTGCCCCTGAGCATGCCGTGCGGGGTCTGGGGGTTCTTGAACCGCTCCATGCCGGCTTCGGGGAGCGGGTTGACCGAGATGATCCGGGCTCCGGCGTCCTTGGCCTTCTCCAGGGCGGAGAGCATCCGGGGGTGGTTGGTGCCGGGGTTCTGTCCGGCGACGATGATCAGGTCGGCCCGGTGGATGTCCTCCAGGGAGACGCTGCCCTTGCCGATGCCGATGGTCTCGCCGAGTGCCGAGCCGGAGGACTCGTGGCACATGTTGGAGCAGTCGGGCAGGTTGTTGGTGCCGAATTCGCGGGCGAAGAGCTGGAGGAGGAAGGCGGCCTCGTTGCTGGTGCGGCCCGAGGTGTAGAAGAGGGCCTCGTCGGGGGAGCCGAGTGCGGTCAGCTCCTCCGCGATGATCTCGAAGGCGCGCTCCCAGGTGATCGCCTCGTACCGGTCGGCGCCTTCGGGGAGGTACACCGGCTGGGTGATCCTGCCCTGCTGGCCCAGCCAGTAGCCGCTGCGCCCGGCGAGGTCGGTGACGGGGTGGGCGGCGAAGAAGTCGGGGGTGACGCGGCGCAGTGTCGCCTCCTCGGCGACGGCCTTCGCCCCGTTCTCGCAGAACTCCGCGGTGTGCCGCTTGTCGCCCTCGGGCCAGGCGCAGCCGGGGCAGTCGAAACCGTCCTTCTGGTTGACCTTGAGGAGTGTCTGCGCGGTGCGGCGCAGGCCCATCTGCCGGCTCGCGATGCGCAGGGAGTGGGCGACGGCGGGCAGCCCGGCGGCGGCGTGCGGTGCCGCCCCGACCTGCGGGGCGTCCTGGACCGGGTCACCGGTGGGCGGCTTGCTGGCCATGATGCTGCTCCTCTTCGAGCGCGACGTCCGCGTGCGTTCTGCCTCGGTATCGATCCTGTCACGCACCACGGACATCGCACCCGTCCGGGCACCGGGTCACGGGGTGGGCGGGGGCCGGGCACGGCCGGGCGAGGGCCGTACACCGGGTGTGTGAGGGCCGTACGGGGGTTGCCCGGTCCGGATTGTCAGTGGGGCGTGGCAGGATCGGGGGCGTGGCTGAGACGGCATCGAAGAAGACGGCAGACAACCGACCGCGCCTGCTCCTCATGGACGGGCACTCCCTGGCGTACCGGGCGTTCTTCGCCCTGCCCGCGGAGAATTTCACGACGGCGGTGGGCCAGCCGACGAACGCCGTGTACGGCTTCATGTCGATGCTGGCGAACACGCTGCGTGATGAGGCGCCCACGCACTTCGCGGTGGCGTTCGACGTGTCCCGCAAGACCTGGCGTGCCGAGGAGTTCCCGGAGTACAAGGCGAACCGCTCCAAGACCCCCGACGAGTTCAAGGGGCAGGTCGAGCTGATCGGCGAGCTGCTGGACGCGATGCGCGCGGACCGGTTCGCGGTGGACGGCTTCGAGGCCGACGACGTCATCGCGACGCTGGCGACCCAGGCCGAGGCGGCCGGGTTCGAGGTGCTGATCGTCACCGGCGACCGGGACTCCTTCCAGCTGGTCACGGAGAACGTGACCGTGCTCTACCCCACCAAGGGGGTCTCCGAGCTGACCCGGTTCACCCCGGAGAAGATCGTCGAGAAGTACGGGCTCACCCCGCGGCAGTACCCGGACTTCGCCGCCCTGCGCGGCGACCCGTCGGACAACCTTCCGAGCATCCCCGGCGTCGGCGAGAAGACGGCCGCGAAGTGGATCAACCAGTTCGGTTCGTTCGGCGAGCTGATGGAGCGGGCGGACGAGGTCAAGGGCAAGGCCGGGCAGAATCTCCGCGACCACCTGGACGCCGTCAAGATGAACCGGGTCCTCACCGAGATGGTCCGGGACGTGGAGCTGCCGAAGACCCCGGCGGAGCTGGAGCGTGCCCCGTACGACCGCACGGCGGTCACCGGCATCCTGGACATACTGGAGATCCGCAACCCGAGCCTGCGCGAGCGCCTCCTCGCCGTCGACCCCGGTGCGGCGGAGGCCGAGCCGCCCGCCCCGGCGGCCGGGATCGAGCTGGACGGCACGGTCCTCGGCTCCGGCGAGGTCACCGGCTGGCTGGCGGAGCACGGTGCGCAGCCGCTCGGGCTGATGACCGTCGACACCTGGTCGCTGGGCGCCGGCACGGTCACCGAGATCGCCCTCGCCGCCGCCGACGGGGCCGCCGCCTGGCTGGACCCGACCCAGCTCGACGAGGCCGACGAGAAGGCGTTCGCCGCCTGGGTCGCGGACCCGGCACGCCCCAAGGTCCTGCACAACGCCAAGAACGTGATGCGGGTCTTCCCCGAGCACGGCTGGCAGCTCGAAGGCGTCACCATGGACACGGCGCTCGCCGCGTATCTGGTGAAGCCGGGCCGCCGCTCCTTCGCCCTGGATGCCCTGGCCGTGGAGTATCTGGGCCGTGAGCTGGCCCCGGCCGCCGCCTCCGACGGTCAGCTGGCCTTCGGCGCGGACGACCGGGCCGAGCAGGACGCCCTGATGGCGCAGGCCCGCGCCGTGCTCGACCTGGGCGACGCGTTCACCACCCGGCTGAAGGAGGTCGGCGCCGCCGAGCTGCTCCACGACATGGAGCTGCCGACCTCGGTCCTCCTGGCTCGCCTGGAGCGCCACGGGATCGCCGCCGACCGGGCCCATCTGGAGTCCATGGAGCAGCAGTTCGCCGGGACCGTGCAGCAGGCGGTGAAGGAGGCGCACGCGGCGGTGGGCCGGGAGTTCAACCTCGGTTCGCCCAAGCAGCTCCAGGAGATCCTCTTCGGTGAGCTGGGGCTGCCGAAGACGAAGAAGACCAAGACCGGCTATACGACGGACGCGGACGCGCTGGCCTGGCTGGCCGGGCAGACCGAGCACGAGCTGCCGGTGCTGATGCTGCGCCACCGCGAGCAGGCCAAGCTGCGGGTCACCGTCGAGGGTCTGATCAAGACGATCGCCGCCGACGGCCGTATCCACACCACGTTCAACCAGACGGTCGCGGCGACCGGCCGGCTCTCCTCCACCGAGCCCAACCTGCAGAACATCCCCGTCCGCACCGACGAGGGCCGGGCGATCCGCCGGGGCTTCGTCGTCGGCGAGGGCTTCGAGACGCTGATGACGGCGGACTACAGCCAGATCGAGCTGCGGGTCATGGCGCACCTCTCCGAGGACGCCGGGCTCATCGAGGCGTTCACCTCCGGCGAGGACCTGCACACCACGGTCGCCTCCCAGGTCTTCGGCGTGGACAAGAGCGCGGTCGACCCGGAGATGCGCCGCAAGATCAAGGCCATGTCGTACGGTCTGGCCTACGGCCTCTCCGCGTTCGGCCTCTCCCAGCAGCTGAACATCGACCCCGCCGAGGCCCGGGTGCTGATGGACACCTACTTCGAGCGGTTCGGCGGCGTACGGGACTACCTCCACCGGGTCGTCGAGGAGGCCCGCGCCACCGGGTACACGGAGACGATCCTCGGCCGCCGCCGCTATCTCCCCGACCTGAACAGCGACAACCGCCAGCGCCGCGAGGCCGCCGAGCGGATGGCGCTCAACGCCCCGATCCAGGGCACCGCCGCCGACATCGTGAAGGTGGCCATGCTCCGGGTGGACAAGGCGCTGCGGGAGGCGGAGCTGACCTCGCGGATGCTGCTCCAGGTGCACGACGAAATCGTGCTGGAGATCGCGAAGGGCGAGCGGAAGCGGGTGGAGGAGATCCTGCGCCACGAGATGGCGAACGCGGTGGAGCTGCGCGCCCCGCTGGACGTCTCGGTCGGCGTCGGCAAGGACTGGGAGTCGGCGGCCCACTGAGCCACCGCTACGGCCGACGTGCCACGGCATGACCGACGGGCCCGGGACCGCAGAGCGGTCCCGGGCCCGCCGCCGTGCTGTGACGCTCCTTCGGGGTTACGTCCGGTCGGCGGCGGACGCCTCCGTGCGGGGGCCGCCCGGTACGGGTTCCGGCTCCCGGGTCTCCGGCGGCCGCCGCCGCCCTCCGTGGGCCAGCCGCATCCACACCCCGTACAGCAGCAGACCGACCGCGAGTCCCGCGCCCGCCCCGAAGCAGGCGGTCGGGATGATGTCGAGCGGGCTCTCCACCCGCCCGAAGTGGGCGTACCACCGCACGCAGCGGTGGACGGTCCCCACCACCACACAGCCGGCCAGCAGCGCGAGCGCGCCCCGCCGCTCGCCCCGCCCGAGCACCGGGAGCGCCTCGGGCACCGGGGCGGCCACCGCGCGCCGCAGCCCGGTGGCCACGAACCAGCCGAGCACCACCAGCGCCAGCGCCGAACTGCCGTACTGCGCGAACTGGTAGAGCGGGAAGCCGCCCACGCCCCGGTTCAGGAACGGCAGCAACTCCGTCCCCCACCGGCTGTGATGGGTGAACGCGTCCCACACCACATGCGTGGCCGCCCCGAGCGCGGCGGACCCCGCGAACCACAGCCAGGCCGACGGCCCGAACGTCTCCCGGGTCCACCGCCGCCCCCGTACGAAGGCGTGGACGCGGCCCCGTACGCGCACCGGAACCAGCGCCACCAGCGGCTCGCGCAGCGCCGCCCAGACCGCCACCAGCACGGCGGCGATCAGCACGTTCACCGTGACCACCCCGAGCAGGGTGTGGGTGACATCACCGAACTCCATCGCGCCGGGCAGCAGCGTGTCCGCGAAGTAGGTGACGTCGGGCGCGAACGAACCGGCGACCAGGGCCGAGGGGAACAGGCCCAGGCGGCCGGTCCCGTTCCGGCGGACCGCAGGGAGCACGGCGGCGGCATGGCTGAGGGTGAACGGCATGGCGGCAAGTATGCGCGAGCGGTCCGGACCGCCCGTGGGGGCACCCTCCGTTGCCCTCTTGGACAACGTGTAGGAAGGGACGTGAAAAAACAGTAAGAAGCGGTCAGGGTGCGATGCCTCGGTGCCACAAGGTGCCGTAGGGTCGCTGGGGTCCCGCGCTGGGGAGCGCGGGAGCGGCCGTCGAGGGGGAGGAACCGGAACGTATGGCAGCGCACATTCGCCGACGACTGCGCAAGGGGGCCACGACCACCGCGGTGGCGGCGGCCGCCGTGGCGGCGCTCGCGGCTTCCCAGGCGCCCGCGGCCCCGATGGCCGAAGGGCCCGTCGGCGACCAGCAGACCGCCGGCGGTGAGTCGGGCGGCCCCGAGGACGGTGCGGCCACCGGCAACTCCCCGTACTACACCGACCTTCCCCCGCTCGTCACGCCCGACCGGCCCGGTTCGTCCAGCAACCTCCCGATCGCCACCGGCAGCGCCGAGGCGGGCATCCCGGCGACCGTCCTGGCCGCCTACCAGCAGGCCGAGCGGACCGTGGCCTCCACCGACGCCGCCTGCCGGCTCCCCTGGCAACTCCTCGCCGCGATCGGCAAGGTCGAGTCCGGCCACGCCCGCGGCGGCCGGGTGGACGCCGACGGCACCACCCCCTCCCCGATCCTCGGCCCGGCCCTCAACGGCCAGGGCTTCGCGCTCATCAAGGACACCGACGGCGGGGCGTACGACGGCGACGCGGTCCACGACCGCGCGGTCGGCCCGATGCAGTTCATCCCGTCCACCTGGGCCACCTGGGGCCAGGACGCGAACGGTGACGGCCGCAAGGACCCCAACAACATCTACGACGCGGCGCTCGCCGCCGGCCGCTACCTCTGCGCGGGCGGCCGGAACCTGGCCGTCGCCGCCGACCTGGACCGGGCGGTGCTCAGCTACAACCGGTCGACGGAGTACCTGCGCACGGTCCGCTCCTGGTTCGCGTACTACCAGCGCGGCACGCACGAGGTGCCCGACGGCAGCGGCACCCTCCCCACCGCGCCCAGCACCCCGACGCCGAACCCCATCCCCACCCCGGCCGGTACGCCGAGCCCGACGCCGTCCCCCTCGAAGCCCGGCACCACCAAGCCGAGCCCGAGCCCCTCCAAGCCCGGCGACGGCTCCACCAGCCCCACCCCGACGCCGACGCCCACCCCCACGCCGACCCCCACCCCGACGCCGACGCCCACCCCCACGCCGACCCCCACCCCGACGCCGACGCCGACCCCCTCCCCGTCGGAGACCTTCGGCTCCCTGGAGAACGCCGGCACCGGCCCCCTCACCGCCACCGCGGGCGGCACGTTCGAGGAGCGGGTCTCCGTCCGCGCCCGCAACGCCCTCGGCGCGGCGATGGCCCAGGTGCCCGTCACCTTCACCGTCACCGGCACCACCGGCACCCTCTTCGAGGGCGGGAAGAAGACGGTCACCGTCATCAGCAAGGCCGACGGCACCGCCACCGCGCCCGCGCTCAAGGCGGGCGAGAAGACCGGCGAGTTCACCGTCACCGCCACCGCGGGCACCACCCGGCCCCGCACCCTGACCTACGCGGCGAGCGTCACCGCCCGCCAGGCCGACAAGATCGTCCGCGTCGGCGAGGAGGCCCTGGTCGCCGCGCCCGGCGAGAAGTTCGCGGACGCCGTCACGGTCAAGGCCACCCACAAGGGCGCCGACGCGGGCGGAGTCGCCGTCACCGCCACCCTGGTCAAGGACAGCCTGGGGCTCGTCGACAACGACAAGGGCCCGTACTTCAAGGACGCGGACGGCAACCCGCTGCGCACCCTGGACCTCACCACCGACGCGGACGGCCTGCTCCGGCTCCCGGACCTCTTCGCCGACGAGAACCCGGGCACGTACAAGCTGCGCCTCACCACCGAGGGCGGCGCCACGCTCGTCGTCGAGCTGACCGTCCAGGCCCCGGAGGAGACGGAGACCCCCGAGGCCTGACCCACCGGCTCCACCCGCCCGACCGCTCCACCGCCTCGCGACAGCCCCCGCGCCCACCCGGCGCGGGGGCTGTCCGTGCTCCCGCCCGCCCCCGCAGAGCCCGGGGGCTCCCGGCTGTTCTCATCTCGCGCCCGGGTTGCTACGGTGCCCCACCCTGACGGGCCGTCAGTCACGGGTCATCGGGCCGTCGCCGTCATCGGAACACCGCCCCAGGAGGTCGGGCATGCGTGCTCTCGTCGCCGCCGTCATCGGGCTGGCCGCCGCCTTCGCGCTCGTGCTCACCCTCTCCGCCGTCGGCTCCCCGCCCGGGGAGACCTCGCCCGAGCCCCTGCTCACCACGGTCCCGGGCCCCCAGAGGTAGCACCGCAGAGGGAGAGGTCACCACTATGCGCCGCCGAGCCGGTCTCGTACTCCTGGCCTTCGCCGTCTTCTTCACCGCCCTGTCCCCGCTGCTGCGCTGGTACGCCTTCCCCCGGCTGGCCAAGGTGCCGCCGAACCAGTACCAGGTGGTCGTCCTGGAGGCGAAGCCCGCGACCCTCCTCGACTACACGACCCTCCGGGCCAAGGAGGTCGAGAAGGTCACCATCGTCCAGACCCTCAAGGGCAACGTGGAGGAGTCCGAGCGGATCGAACGGAGCGCCGGGCGGGACGTCGTCGTCTGGGACGCGCTCTCCTACATCGAGGGCCCCGACGGGAAGACGGTCTCCGCCATCCCCGAGCGCTACATCTTCGACGCCCACACCCAGGCCCCCGTCAACGCCACCGGCGAGATGGTCGACGGCGACCCCGTCCGCCGCACCGGCATCGAGTTCAAATGGCCCTTCCTCACGGAGAGACGGGACTACGAGTACTTCGACGCCCAGACCCGCACCACCGCCCCCATCCGCTACCAGGGCACCCGCACCTTCCGCGGTCTGGAGGTCTACTACTTCGAGCAGACCATTCCCTGGACCAGGGTCCCGATGCCGAAGAAGATGCCCATCGAGGGCATCACCGCCGAGCAGATCGCGCAGACCGGCATCACCCGCTGGTACACCACGAAGCGGATGTTCTGGGTCGAACCCGTCACCGGGGCGCCGGTCAACGGCGAGGAGATCCACACCGAGGAACTGCGCGACGCCCGGAAGATGGGCATGTCCGAGGACACCGTCACCGCGTTCGACGGCCATGTGAAGATGCGCGAGGACTACATCGCCGACACCGTCGAGCTGGTGAAGTCCCAGCGCGTCCTGGTCCTGCTCCTCACCTCCTACCTGCCCTGGGGCTTCCTGGGCCTGGGCATCGGACTGCTCGCACTCGCGCTCTGGCTGGAGGCGCGCTCGCGGCAGCCCGCCGGCCCACGTCGGCAAGGCCCTACGAG
This sequence comes from Streptomyces araujoniae, assembly GCF_050871195.1. Lineage (NCBI taxonomy): Bacteria > Bacillati > Actinomycetota > Actinomycetes > Kitasatosporales > Streptomycetaceae > Streptomyces > Streptomyces araujoniae. Next base: position 1,558,777 of record NZ_CP194070.1, on the reverse strand, counting down.
CGCCTGAGCCGGGCCGAGGTGTAGCGCGTCGCCGGTACGGTCGCGGGGTCCTCCGGCCACGGATGCTTCGGGTAGCGGCCGCGCAGCTCCGCGCGTACGGCCCTGTAGCCGTCCTGCCAGAACGACGCCAGGTCCGCCGTCACGGCCGCGGGCCGCCCGGCGGGGGAGAGCAGGTGCACCAGGACCGGCACCCCGGCCACCCGGGGCGTCTCGGCCAGCCCGAACAACTCCTGGAGTTTCACGGCCAGTACGGGCTGCTCGCCGCCGTACTCGACACGGATACGGGAGCCGCTCGGCACCTCGATCCGCTCCGGCGCCAGCTCGTCCAGCCGTACGGCCTCGCCCGTCGCCCACGGCAGCAGCCGGCGCAGCGCCTGCCCCGCGTCGATCCGCCCCAGGTCCGCCCGGCGGCGGGCCCGGGACAGCTCCGGCTCCAGCCAGGCACCCGGGTCCGCGAGGAGCGCCCCGTCCGACACGTCCGGCCACGGCGCCCCCACCACCCGGTGCAGGAACGCCAACCGCAGCCGCAGCTGCTCACTGTCCCGGCTCCACCGCAGCAGCCCGAGCCCCTCCCGCTCCAGCCCCTCCACCAGGGCCCCGCGCACCAGCTCCGGACCCGGCTGCCGCAGCGGGCGGACCGCCAGCTCCACCGCCCCGACCCGGTCCACCGACCGGGCCACCACATCACCGTCGGCCCACCGGACCTCCTCGCCGCGCACCCGCAGCCGCCCGGCGGCCAGGAGCGCGGTGTCCTCGTCGATCACCGCCGCCAGCCGTACGCGCGCCGAGGCCGCGTGGGCGGGCCGGTCCGCGACGGCGACGGCCAGCCAGGGCGCGCTGCGCAGCCGCGAGGAGTCCCCCAGCTCCGCGCCCGTCCCCGACACCATGAGGAACGCCCCCTCACCCCGGGCCCGCGCCACCCGCTCGGGAAAGGCCAGCGCGGCGACGAGCCCGGCCACGGCGTCATCGGAGCGCCCCGCGCCGGGGCCGCCCCAGGAGCCGGGGCCCGTACCGGAGCCGGAGCCCGAACCGGCCCCGGAGCTGGACCCGGACCCGGACCCGGAGCCCGAACCTGCACCGGAACTGGACCTGGAGCCCGTGCCCGTGCCCGTGACTGGCGCGGCCTCGGAGCCCGGCAACTTTCCGGAGCCCGTGGCGGGCGCGGCCCCGGTGCCCGAACCGGCCCCGGAACCCGTGCTCGGCGATTTCCCGCAGTCGGCCCCGGAGCCCGCGCCGCCCGCCCGGCCGGAGCCCGCGCCGTCCACCTGGGCGGACAGCCGCCGCACCTCCTGCTTCCAGCGGCCTGCGTACCCGTCCTGGCCCCGGCGGGCCATGCGCAGCGCCGCAGCCAGATCGTCCCCGTACTCTCTCGGCGGCTCCTCGCTCAGCAGCGCCACCACCTCCGCCGCCCGCCGCGCCCCGACCTCCGCGGCCCCGTCCAGGAGCGCTCGCGCCAGCCGGGGGTGCAGCCCGAGGCGGGACATCCGTACGCCCCGGTCGGTGACCCGGCCCGCCGCGTCCACCGCGCCGACCGCGCCCAGCACCTCCCGGGCGGCGGCCATCGCCCCCGCGGGCGGCGGGTCCAGCAGGGCCAGCGAGGAGGCCTCCGGGTCGCCCCAGCACGCCGCCTGGAGCGCGAAGGCGGCGAGGTCGGCCACCTTGATCTCCGGGGCCGGGAAGCGCGCGAGCCGCCCGTCCTCGGCCTGCTCCCAGCACCGGTACACCGCCCCGGCCGCCTCCCGCCCCGCCCGGCCCGCACGCTGCCGGCCGGCCGCCTGCGAGGCCCGTACGGTGGTGAGCGCGCTCAGCCCCCGGGCATGGTCGGTACGGGGCTCCCGGGCCAGGCCCGAGTCGACGACGACCCGTACGCCCGGCACGGTCAGCGACGACTCCGCCACCGAGGTCGCCAGCACCACCCGCCGTACGCCGGACGACCCGGCCAGCACCGCGTCCTGCACGGCGGCCGGGGCGCGCCCGTGCACCTGGAGCACCTCCGCGTCCACCCCGGCCAGCTGCCCGGCCACCCGCGCGATCTCCCCGACACCCGGCAGGAAGCAGAGCACGTCCCCCTCCCGCTCGGCCAGCGCCCGCCGCACGGTCGCCGCCACATGCGTCAGCAGGGCAGGGTCCACCCGCATCCCGTGCGGCGGCTTCACGGGCCGCGCGGGCGGCGCCCAGACGACCTCCACCGGGTACGCGACCCCCTCGGCCTCGACCACCGGAGCGTCGCCCAGCAGCCGCGCCCACCCCTCCGCGTCCGTCGTCGCGGACGCGGCCACCAGCCGCAGATCGGGCCGGATCGCCTCCCGTACGTCCAGGAGGAAGGCGGCCACCGTGTCCGCGTCCAGGTGGCGCTCATGGCACTCGTCGATGACCACCACATCGACCCCGGCCAGCTCCTGGTCGCGCTGGAGCCGCTGGAGCAGCACCCCGGTGGTCACGACCTCCACCACCGTGTCCCGCCCCACCGCCCGCTCCCCGCGCACGGTGAAGCCGACCCGGCCGCCCGGCCGCTCGCCCAGCAGCCAGGCCATCCGCCGCGCCGCCGCCCGCGCGGCGATCCGGCGCGGCTCGGCCACCACGACCCGGCGCACCGGCCCGTCCCCGGTCAGCCCGGCCAGGACGAGCGGTACGAGGGTGGTCTTGCCGGTGCCGGGCGGGGCGCAGAGGACGGCGACGCCACGGTCCTCCAGCGCGCGCCGGAGCGCGGGGACGGCGGTGCGGACGGGGAGGCGGTCCAGGGCTTCGGTGCGGATCACGGTCCCAGTGTCGTACGCGGTCCGCCCCGGCGAAGACGTCAGCCCCGACCTCGGGCGGACACCGGTGCCGGCCTCGGGAAGAGGTGAGCGCCGGCGTCGGGGAGAGCTGTCAGCCCCGCTCGCACACGAAGATCGCCGTTCCCGGGATCAGGTTGCCCCGGAGCGGGGACCAGCCGCCCCACTCCTGGTCGTTCCACACGGGCCATTCCGGTTCGACCAGGTCGAGCAGCCGGAAACCGCCCGCGACCACGTCCCGCACCCGGTCGCCGAGCGTGCGGTGGTGCTCCACGTAGACCGCGTTGCCCTCCTCGTCCTGCTCGACGTAGGGGACCCGGTCGAAGTAGGAGGCGGCGACGGAGAGGCCCTCGGGCCCCGGCTCGTCCGGGAACGCCCAGCGGATCGGGTGCGTCACGGAGAAGACCCACCGCCCGCCCGGCCGCAGCACCCGGTGGACCTCGCGGAAGACGCGTACGGGATCGGCGACGAAGGGCACCGCCCCGTACGCGGAACAGGCCAGGTCGAAGGAGGCGTCCCGGAACGGCAGCCGGCCCGCGTCCGCCTCCACCAGCGGGATCCCCTCGCCGATGCGCAGGGCGTGCTGGAGCTGGCGGTGGGAGAGGTCGAGCGCCACCGGGCGGGCGCCCCGGGCGGCCAGCCAGCGCGAGCACTGGGCCGCCCCGGCGCCGATCTCCAGGACGTCCAGGCCCTGGAGGGAGGCGGCGGGCCCCAGCAGGCCGGCCTCGGCCTCGTCGAGCCCCTCGGGGCCCCAGACGAAGCGGTCGTCCCCCAGGAAGCCGCCGTGGTCGCTCTGGTACTCGTCGGCGTTCCGGTCCCACCAGCCGCGGCTGGCGCGGCTGCTCTCGGCCTCGCCGGCCGCGCGCCGGGTCGCTTCGGGCTCCGCGGGTTCGCCGGAGTGGGTGCCGTGGATCTCTTGGCTCATCGTGCCCGTCGTTGTAGTTTGCCTTCACTCGCCGCACGCGGTACGGACCAGAGGCGGTACCGCGAGAGGGACGCGTGTGCGCGACGTCTTGCCGCACTGCCGTATTGTGTACGGGTCGATCGGCCCGAACACGCCTCGGAGAACAGGAGTTGCTCCGGTACAGGGCCGGTACGGGGCCGTGGTGCCCCTCGGTTCGCGCCTGCGCGCATTGACCCTGTCCGGCTGCCCCCGTATGCTACAAGTTGCGCTGCGAGCCTGCGCGCCTCAGACCTAGCAGGCCGCGCTCGCGTCTGTTGCATGTCCCCTCGGTTGTCGAGAGCGTCTCTCCGGAAACGGATTGCGTGCTTTCCAGGCTGTCCGGCTTCTGCAGAGGCGATACGGGCTTTCGGCGTAGCAGTACCTACGACTCTCTGTCCGTACCGGAGCCCTTTCCCACATGACGAGCAGCACCGAGACCACCGCCACCACTCCGCAGGTTGCGGTCAACGACATCGGCGACGCGGACGCGTTCCTCGCGGCGATCGACGAGACGATCAAGTACTTCAACGACGGCGACATCGTTGACGGTGTCATCGTCAAGGTTGACCGGGACGAGGTTCTCCTCGACATCGGTTACAAGACCGAAGGTGTCATCCCGAGCCGCGAGCTCTCGATCAAGCACGACGTCGACCCGAACGAGGTCGTCAAGGTCGGCGACGAGATCGAGGCCCTGGTTCTCCAGAAGGAGGACAAGGAAGGCCGCCTGATCCTCTCGAAGAAGCGCGCTCAGTACGAGCGTGCCTGGGGCACCATCGAGAAGATCAAGGAAGAGGACGGCATCGTCACCGGTACCGTCATCGAGGTCGTCAAGGGTGGTCTCATCCTCGACATCGGCCTCCGCGGCTTCCTCCCGGCGTCGCTCGTCGAGATGCGTCGTGTCCGCGACCTCCAGCCCTACGTGGGCAAGGAGCTCGAGGCGAAGATCATCGAGCTGGACAAGAACCGCAACAACGTGGTCCTGTCCCGCCGTGCCTGGCTCGAGCAGACCCAGTCCGAGGTTCGCCAGACGTTCCTCACCACCCTCCAGAAGGGTCAGGTCCGCTCCGGCGTCGTCTCCTCGATCGTCAACTTCGGTGCCTTCGTGGACCTGGGTGGCGTCGACGGTCTCGTGCACGTCTCCGAGCTCTCCTGGAAGCACATCGACCACCCCTCCGAGGTCGTCGAGGTCGGTCAGGAAGTCACCGTCGAGGTCCTCGACGTCGACATGGACCGCGAGCGCGTCTCCCTGTCGCTCAAGGCGACGCAGGAAGACCCGTGGCAGCAGTTCGCCCGTACGCACCAGATCGGTCAGGTCGTCCCGGGTAAGGTCACCAAGCTCGTTCCGTTCGGTGCGTTCGTCCGCGTCGACGAGGGCATCGAGGGTCTGGTCCACATCTCCGAGCTGGCCGAGCGCCACGTGGAGATCCCGGAGCAGGTCGTCCAGGTCAACGACGAGATCTTCGTCAAGGTCATCGACATCGACCTCGAGCGCCGTCGTATCAGCCTCTCGCTGAAGCAGGCCAACGAGTCCTTCGGTGGCGACCCGGCCTCGGTCGAGTTCGACCCGACCCTGTACGGCATGGCCGCGTCCTACGACGACCAGGGCAACTACATCTACCCCGAGGGCTTCGACCCCGAGACCAACGACTGGCTCGAGGGCTTCGAGGCGCAGCGCGAGGTCTGGGAGACCCAGTACGCCGAGGCGCAGCAGCGCTTCGAGCAGCACCAGGCCCAGGTCATCAAGAGCCGCGAGGCCGACGAGGCCGCCGCTGCCGAGGGCGCTGCCGCCCCGGCCGGCGCCGCTCCGGCCGCCTCGGGCGGCTCCGGTGGCGGTTCGTACTCCTCGGAGTCGGCGGACAACTCCGGCGCCCTGGCGTCGGACGAGGCCCTGGCCGCGCTGCGCGAGAAGCTGGCGGGCGGCCAGAGCTGACGCTCCGGATCCCGACGGCTCATCGGCTGCGGTAAAGCTGTAGAGCGGTAAGTGAGGCCCGTCCCCTTCGGGGGACGGGCCTCACTCGCGTATGCGGGAGCCGGTCAGGGCGTGACGGTGATGTTGGTCAGGCCCCTGCCGCCGGTGACGGTGTTGCTCGCGTGGACCGTGGTGCGGCAGGTGGCGCTGTTGTTGGTGACGTTGATGGCGAGCCGGCGGTCCCCGGTGGCGCCGGTCAGGTCCGAGGTGTTGTTGCGGAAGACGGTGCCGCAGCCCCAGCCGGGCCGCTGGGTGTGGGTCTCGTAGCCGTTGTTGGTGGTGCGGGTGCCCCGATTGCCCTCCACCAGGACGTCGTTGCCCTTCACATCGACCCAGGAGTCGTCGTAGTTGGCGCCGGTGAGCCCGTTGCCGTCGAAGGTGTTGCCGACGATCCGGGCGCCGGTGGTGCCTTCCTTGATGTCGACGTTCTCGCCGCGGACGTCCGGCCCGATGGTGTTGTCGAGGATCTGCGCGTTGTCGCTCCGGTCGGTCAGGTCGTTCGCCGTCCCGACGTACACGCCCTCGCCCATCCCGCGCCCGTTCTGCCCGGTGTCGTAGATGCGGGAGTTCTTCAGTACGCCGTCGCGCGAGGACTTGCGGAAGTGGACGCCCTCCATGTCGAGGTCGTGGACGGTGACCGAGTCGATGACGACGCCGTTCGCGGCGTCGGCCATGATGCCCTTCTGGCCGCCCTTGACGGTCACCCCGTGGACCGTCCAGTACGAGGCGCCGTTGAGGTGCAGCCCGTAGCCGCCGCCGGCCGTCAGGACGGCCCTGCTGGAGCCGGTGAGGATGATGCGGGCGCCGGAGGTGCCGGGGCGGGTGGCCTTGAAGTTCCCGGTGTACGTGCCGTCGGCGAGCCGGATCGTGTCGCCGGGGGAGACGGTGGTGAGCGCCGACTTCAGCTGGGCGGCGGTGGACACGTCGATCACCGCCGCGTGCGCGGGCCCGGCGCCGGTCAGGACCAGCCCGCCGGAGGCGAGGGCGGCGGTCAGCAGGACGGTGAGAGGGGTGCGGGGGCGCATGGGGGAGCCTTCCCGTCGGAATCGGAGGGTCCGGAATGTTCCCGTACATGAATGGGGGGCGCATCCCTGAACGTGTTGCCCAGTGACGGTAGGGACGGCGGCGGTGCGCGTCAAGGTCTGGACCAATAATGGGTGCGCCCTGGCCGGCCCGCCTCGGGCGCGTCTCAGGCCCGTCTCAACTGGCGTGCCTCGAAGCCCCGTTGCCGGAAAGTGCGGTCGCGGGGAATGCTCGTGGGGGCGGCCGCGTTCTTCCCAGGGAACACGAGGAGGAGCGGTAACCGTGCCTGATCCGCAGAGTTTGTACGAATGGGAGCCGAAGGGCCTGGCCGTCGTCGACATGGCGCTGGCCCAGGAGTCGGCCGGCCTGGTCATGCTCTACCACTTCGACGGATACATCGACGCGGGCGAGACCGGCGAGCAGATCGTCGAGGGCCTGCTCGAAACGCTGCCCCACCAGGTCGTGGCCCGCTTCGACCACGACCGGCTCGTCGACTACCGCGCCCGGCGCCCCCTGCTGACCTTCCGGCGCGACCGCTGGACCGCCTTCGAGGCCCCGACCCTGGAGGTCAGGGTCGTCCAGGACGCCACCGGAGCGCCCTTCCTCCTGCTGTCTGGCCCGGAGCCGGACGTGGAGTGGGAGCGGTTCGCCGCCGCCGTCGAGCAGATCGTCGAGCGGCTCGGCGTCCGCCTCACGGTCAACTTCCACGGCATCCCCATGGGCGTCCCGCACACCCGCCCCGTGGGCATCACCCCCCACGGCAACCGCACCGACCTGATGCCGGGCCACCGCAGCCCCTTCGACGAGGCCCAGGTCCCCGGCTCGGCGGAGTCCCTCATCGAGTACCGCCTGATGGAGGCCGGCCACGACGTCCTCGGGGTCGCCACCCACGTCCCGCACTACGTGGCCCGCTCCGCCTACCCGGACGCGGCCCTGACCGCGCTGGAGGCGATCACCGCCGCGACCGGCCTGGTCCTGCCCGCCCTCGCGCACTCCCTGCGCACCGAGGCCCACCGCACCCAGACCGAGATCGACCGGCAGATCCGCCAGGGCGACGAGGAGCTGGTCTCCCTCGTCGAGGGCCTGGAGCACCAGTACGACGCGGTCGCCGGCTCCGAGACGCGCGGCAACCTGGTCGCCGAACCGGTGGACCTGCCCTCCGCCGACGAGATCGGCCGCGAGTTCGAGCGCTTCCTCGCGGAGCGGGAGGGCGACGGCTGAGCGCCCCGGCCGGGCCCGTAGGCTGCGGCCCATGCTGAAAGTGGGCCTGACCGGCGGGATCGGCGCCGGCAAGAGCGAAGTGTCGCGGCTGCTCGTCTCGTACGGGGCCGCGCTGATCGACTCCGACCGGATCGCGCGCGAGGTCGTCGAGCCCGGAACCCCCGGACTCGCGGCCGTTGCCGAGGAGTTCGGGCCGGACGTCCTGGCCCCCGACGGGACCCTGGACCGTGCGGCGCTCGGCGCGATCGTCTTCGCCGACCCGGACCGCCGCGCCGCCCTCAACGCGATCGTCCACCCCCTCGTCGGCGCCCGCGCGGCCGAGCTGGAGCGGGAGGCGGGCGCGGAGGCCGTCGTCATCCATGACGTACCGCTGCTGGCCGAGAACGGCCTCGCGCCCCTCTACGACCTGGTCGTCGTCGTCGACGCGTCCGCCGGAACCCAGCTCGACCGGCTGGTGAACCTGCGCGGAATGACCGAGTCGGACGCCCGCGCCCGGATGGCCGCCCAGGCGACCCGCGAGGAACGCCTCGCCGTCGCCGATCTCACCGTGGACAACGACGGGCCGCTGGAGGCCCTGGAGCCGCAGGTCCGCGGGGTCTGGGAGGAACTGCTGCGCCGGGCGGCCGCCACCACCGGCTGACCGTGGGCCCTACGGACCGGTCGGACCGTCGGCTGACCGTGGGTCCTGCGGACCGGTCGGGTACCGCTGGCTGACAGTGGGTCCTGCGAACCGGTCGGATGCCGCTGGCTGACCTCGGGCCCTGCGACCGGTCGGACATCACCTGCCTACTTCAGGCACCGCGGACCACGACAGGCGTCACCGGCTGAACCCGGTCCGGGGTTCACGGGCCGGCCCGGGCGCCAACGGCCGGATCCGGGCTTCGCCGGCCGAACCAGGGCGCCGCCACCGGCTATGCCCGGACCGGGGTTGACCGGCTGGCCCCGGGCGTCACCGGTCCGATCCGGGCTTCGTCGGCCGCCCCCGGGCACCGGCGTCGGCCGCCCCCGGGCACCGGCGTCGGCCGAACCCGGCCGCCACCCCTGAACCCGGTCCGGAATACCGACCACCGGCCGGACGTTGAAAACGCGGCAGCGAAGGGAAGGATGCGACCGTGCCCGAGAGCAACCCGGAAACTCATGTCATCGACTTCCGGGCGGCCGAGCGACTGCTCGACGCCCGGGACCCCCGGGGCGCGGTCAAACTCCTCGACTCCGTGATCGCCGCCCACCCGGAGAACACCGCCGCCCGGCTGCTCCGGGCCCGCGCCTTCTTCGCCGCCGCGCAACTGCGCCCGGCCGAGCTGGAGTTCGAGCTGGTGCTGGAGCGCGAGCCGGACAACGCCTTCGCGCACTACGCCCTGGCCCGTACCTTCGAGCGCGCGGGGCGACCGGACGCGGCGACCCGGCACTTCCGGCTCGCGGCGGCGCTCGATCCGAAGCCGGAGTACCTGAAGGCGGCCCGGTTCGAGGCCGAGGACTGAGCGCAGTCCCGGGCACGTCCTGGCGCCCCGGCCAGGGGCCTCACGGAGGTCTCGTCCCGTCCCCGGGGTCCGGCCCGCGCCACCGGGGGCGGCCGTCCCGGTCGGGCTCGTACGGGGGCACGTCCCGCCCCGGCTGGTAGCGCGCCCCCTGACGCATGCGGTACGTGACCACCCAGAGGTCCAGCAGCGTGAGGGCCAGGAGCACCGCGCACGCCACCGCCCAGCCCGGCCGCCCGGTCAGCGAGAACGCCAGCAGGCCGAAGAGCGCCCAGAACGTCCCCCAGAGACTCAGCCAGAGCCGCAGCCGCAGCGGACTGCGGGCGGTCGCGGGCTCACTGCCGGTACGCATGGCGATCACCTCACCCTCCAGCATGGACCCCGCACGCCCCGGGCGGGAACCAGGGCCGCCCGGGCGTCCGTTGCTCCTGCGCTGGCGGAACACCGGTGCGTGTGGGATCCGCGGGGACGGCCCCGGGAGCCACCACCCCGGACGGCCGCGCCGTCGAGCCGGCTCCGGATCGCCCCCCGCCGATCCGGTGGGGGAGGGGTGCGGTCGGTGCGCGCGGGGCACGACCGCGGTGGCGCGCTGCGGACCCGGACGTTCCGGCCACGCGAACCGTCCTACGGGCAGCTCGCCGGACACCTGGCGGCGGCCCGCCCAAGGTGGACCGCACCCTCACCGACGACGGCACCCCGGCCCCCGGCCGCTCGGCCGGCCCGTCTCCTCCGCTGACCCGCCCCCGGCTGTCGGCCTGACCGCTCGGCTGACCCGTCTCTTCCGTCGGCCCGCCTCCTCCGCCGGTCTGCTGCTTCAGCGAGCGATCCGCTCAGTGCACGAAGGTGTAGCTGCGCCACGGCGGGCCGCTCTCGGCCGCCACATCGCTGAACCGGGTGGCCACGTAGGCCGTCCCCTTACCCGTGCAGTCGCGCGTGGGGTAGAGGATGATGTCGACCAGCGTGCCGTTCTCGATCTCCCGGGCCCCGCTGGGGGCGAGCCGGTGGCAGCCGCGTACCGAGGGGCTGTTCACCTGCACCACCGCGTCGCGGTCGGTGTGATACGTCACCGGGCCGACGGCGGTACGGCCGAGGCCCGAGCAGCCCGAGACGGTGAGGGCGAGGAGCGAGGCTGCGGCGACGGCGCCGAGACGGCGTCGGCGGCGGGGATCGGGCGCGGTCACGGACATGGGCGGGTCCTCGTCTGCTCGTCCGGTGCTCGTCCGGCTCTCACCGGTGCTCGTCCGGTTCGTTCGGTACGCCTTCGGCTCTCATCGGTGCGCCGCTGAGACGTGCTGGCGCTGGCCACCCTGCCCGCTCCGCGCCCTCCGGGCATCCGGTGTGCGGCCGACCGGGCGAGGCGCCGGGCGGAACGGGGAACGGTCCCCGTCGGCGTCCGGACGGCGGAGGGGCACCCCCGCCGGTGCGCGGAGGCCGACCGTCCGTTACTGAGCGTGTCCGGCGCCGAGTGGGGTTCGCTCGCACCGGACCCCGCTCCGACCTGCGGTGATACGGCCGTGGACGGCACTGTCAGACCCCGCGCCTAGACTCGCAGAGTCAGCAGAGAACGGTGCTGGACCGGACCGGTATCGATCCGGTGGACCGGGCGGACCCGGTGGACCGGAGTGGACCGGTGGATCAGGCGGGAGGGGGTGACCGGAATGGCTGCTCAGGGTGTGCGCGCTCCGGGCGGTGACGCGCCGGAGGAGGCGGACGTCGGCCGTCTGCTGCGCTGCGCTGCGGTCTTCCTGCCCGGCTCCGTCCCGAGGGAGGGCCTGTTCGCCTTCTGGGACCCGCACGCCGACATCCCCGGGGGCCCGTCGTCCTTCGTGTACGCGTCCACGGCCCACTCCGACGACCGGGCCCCGGCCGACACCGTGCCGTACCGTCCGGCCGAGGTCACCGTGGTCCGGCGGGAGACCGGCCCGGGGGACGGGACGCCCGCCGCCGGACACCCCGGTGTCCGGAGCGCCGAGGTGCCCGCCGCGCTGCTCTCCGTGGCCGACGCGCTGCCCGTGCTCGTCCGGGCCCGGCACCAGGCGTCCGCCCACCCCGCCACCCGCTGCTGGGGGGCGGCCGCCCTGCACGCCCTCCACCTGGTCGCGCGCGGCCGGCTCCTGCCCGGTCTCACGGCGGACGCCCACGACGCCTGGCGGGCGGGCCCCCGCGATGCCGAGGACGTCGCGCACCTGCGGGCCACCGCCGCCGCGCTGCCGCCAGAGGGGCACGCCGTGCCGCTCCCGGGGCTGGACCCGCCCCGGCTCCCCGACCCGGAGGCGCTGATCGGCTCCTTCCTGGACGCGGTGGCCGACACCCTCCCGCGCACCCCGGCCGCCGCCTTCGCGATGGGCGCGCCCTTCGCCGCCCGTGAGCCGCAGCACCTGCCCCACGCCGCCGCCTGGGCCGTCGAGGTGGCCTCGGGGGTGGACGCGGGGGTACGGGTCTCGCTCCGGCTCGACCTCTCCGCCTACGAGCTGTTCGACACCGCCGACACGTACGCCGTCACGGCCGCCGGGGAGGACGCACCGGAGCACGCCTCACCCCCCGACGACCCGGCGCGCCCGCACGGGCCGGGGCGCCCCCGCGATCCCGTGCACCCCCGTGACCCGGCGCACCGCCATGCCGCCGCGGCCGTCGTGCAGGTGCACAGCCTCGCCGACCCGACGTACGTGGTCGACGCCGCCGCCCTGTGGAACGGGCTCGCGGGCGAGCCGTTCGGGCCGCGCTCCCAGGTTGACGCGGTGCTGGCGCTGCGCCGGGCCGCCCGGGTCTGGCCCCCGCTGGAACGGCTGCTGGACCAGCCCGTCCCCGATGTCCTCGCGATCACCGAGGACGAGCTGTACGAGCTGCTGAGCGACGCGGGAGCCCGGCTGGCGGCCGCCGGGGTCCAGGTGCACTGGCCGCGCGAGCTGGCCCGTTCGCTCACCGCGGCCGCCGTCGTACGGCCCGCGCCCGGGTCGGCCACCGACGGCACCTCGTTCTTCGACGCCGAGCAGCTCTTCGCCTTCGACTGGCAGCTCTCCCTGGGCGACGAGCGGCTGACCGAGGCCGAGATGGACGCCCTGGCCGAGGCCCACCGTCCGGTGGTGCGGCTGCGCGACCAGTGGGTGGTCGTCGACCCCGGCCTCGTACGGAAGGCGCGCAAGCGGGAGCTGGGGCTGCTGGACCCGGTGGACGCGCTGGCCGTCGCCCTCACCGGGAGCGCGGAGGTGGACGGCGAACGGGTCGAGGCCGTGCCCGCCGGAGCCCTCGCCGCCCTCCGTGCGCGTCTCCTCGACGAGGACACCACGATCGCCCCGCCGCCCGGGCTCGACGCGACCCTGCGCGACTACCAGCTGCGCGGCCTGGCCTGGCTGGACCGGATGACCTCGCTCGGGCTGGGCGGCTGTCTGGCGGACGACATGGGCCTCGGCAAGACGATCACCCTCATCGCCCTCCATCTGCACCGGGCCCGGCAGGCCCCCACGCTCGTCGTCTGCCCCGCCTCCCTCCTCGGCAACTGGCACCGGGAGATCAACCGCTTCGCCCCCGGCGTCCCCGTCCGCCGCTTCCACGGCACCGACCGGGAGCTGGGCGGGCAGGACGGCGGCTTCGTCCTCACCACGTACGGCACGATGCGCTCCAGCGCCGGGCAGCTCGCCGCGCACACCTGGGGGCTCGTCGTCGCCGACGAGGCCCAGCACGTCAAGAACCCGCACTCCTCCACCGCCAAGGCCCTGCGCACCATCCCCGCCCCCGCCAGGGTCGCCCTGACCGGCACCCCCGTGGAGAACAACCTCTCCGAGCTGTGGGCCCTGCTCGACTGGACGACCCCCGGACTGCTCGGCCCGCTGAAGGCGTTCCGGGCCCGGCACGCCCGGATCGTGGAGAGCACGGGCACCGCCGCGGGCCTCGGCAACGACGAGGCGGTCGAGCGGCTCGCCCGGCTGGTCCGCCCCTTCCTGCTCCGCCGCAGGAAGTCCGACCCCGGTATCGCCCCCGAGCTGCCGCCCAAGACGGAGACCGACCACCCCGTCTCCCTCACCCGGGAGCAGGCCACGCTCTACGAGGCGGCGGTGCGCGAGACCATGGCGCAGATCGAGGGGGCCGAGGGCATCGCCCGCCGCGGTCTCGTCATGAAACTGCTGACCGCGCTCAAGCAGATCTGCAACCACCCGGCGCAGTATCTGAAGGAGGAGCCCACCCGGCTCACCGGCCGCTCCGGCAAGCTCGCCCTGCTCGACGAACTCCTCGACACGATCCTGGCCGAGGACGGCTCGGTCCTGATCTTCACCCAGTACGTGACCATGGCCCGGCTCCTCTCCGCCCACCTCGCCGCCCGGGCGGTCCCCTCCCAACTCCTGCACGGCGGAACACCGGTGGCCGAGCGGGAGCGGATGGTGGACCGCTTCCAGTCCGGCGAGATCCCCGTCTTCCTGCTCTCCCTCAAGGCCGCAGGCACCGGGCTCAACCTCACCCGCGCCGCCCATGTCGTCCACTACGACCGCTGGTGGAACCCGGCCGTGGAGGAGCAGGCCACCGACCGGGCGTACCGCATCGGCCAGACCCAGCCCGTGCAGGTCCACCGCCTCGTCGCGGAGGGCACGGTGGAGGACAGGATCGGTGAGCTGCTGGAGTCCAAGCGGGCCCTGGCGGACGCGGTCCTCGGCACCGGCGAGACCGCCCTCACCGAGCTGAGCGACCGGGATCTGGCCGACCTCGTCTCGCTGCGGAGGCCCGCATGAGCCCGCCCCTCGTCCCGCCGGGGAGGCCCGTATGAGTCCGCGCCCGACCCCCGGTTCCCGGCCGCGCCCGGCAGCGGCATCCGGGGCGGAACCCCGCCCGACGTCTCGGTCCGCACCCCGTTCGGCGCCGCGCGCCCGGCCGGGCCCCGACGATCTGCGGCGTACCTTCGAGGCGGTGCCCGCCCGGACCGCGCGGGAGGGCGAGCCCTTCGCGGACAGCTGGTGGGGCCGCGCCTGGGTGGCCGCCCTGGAGTCGCTGTCGATGGACGGGGCCCGGCTCGCCCGCGGCCGGGCCTACGCCGACGAGGGCAAGGTCGCCGCGATCACCGTCACCCCCGGCCGGGTCGTCGCCTATGTGCACGGCAGCCGCCCCCGCCCCTACCGCGCGGAACTGCGCCTGCGCGCCTTCACCGACACCGGCTGGGACACCCTGCTCGGCGCGGTCGCCGCCCACCCCGGCCACCTCTCCGCGCTGCTGGCCAAGGAGATGCCGCACTCCCTGACCGACACCGCCCGGGACGCCGACGTCCGGCTGCTGCCCGGCGGGGACGACCTGGACCCGAGCTGTACGTGCCCCGACCACGGCCGGCCCTGCAAGCATGTCGCCGCCCTCTGCTACCAGACCGCACGGCTGCTCGACAGCGACCCGTTCGTCCTGCTGCTGATGCGGGGCCGGGGCGAGCGGGAGCTGCTGGACGAGCTGGGCCGCCGCAACGCCGAGCACTCCGCCCGCGAACGCCCCGCCGCCCCGCCCGTCCCCCCGTCGCTGCCGGCGGCGGAGGCCTGGGCGGACCGGTTCCTGCCGCCGCTCCCGCCACCCCTTCCCGTACCACCGCACCCCGACCGGGCGCCGTCCTACCCGGACCTGCCGGGCGCGCGCGACCCGCTGGGCCTGGACCACCTCGCCACCGACGCGGCGGCCCGCGCCCACGCGCTCCTCACGACCGGCCGCGACCCGCTGGCCGGGCTCACCCCCTGGCAGGACGCCGTCCGGATCGCCGCCTCCCGCCCGACCGCCGGGCTCACCGCCACCACCCGCGCGCTCTACCGGGAGCTGGCCCACGCCACCGGCCGCAACACCACCGACCTGGCCCGCGCGGTGGCCGCCTGGCGGCAGGGCGGAGCCGAGGGGCTCGCGGTTTTGGAGGAGCCCTGGGACCCGCCGGCGGGCCCCTTCGACCGGGCCAGACCGCTGCTGGCCGCCGCCGGGTTCCCGCGCTTCACGCCCCGGCGCAACCACCTCACCCACCCCGACGGCTCGCTCCAGCTCCGCTTCGGCCCCGACATGCGCTGGTACGGCTACG
Source organism: Streptomyces araujoniae (assembly GCF_050871195.1). Taxonomy (NCBI): domain Bacteria; kingdom Bacillati; phylum Actinomycetota; class Actinomycetes; order Kitasatosporales; family Streptomycetaceae; genus Streptomyces; species Streptomyces araujoniae. The sequence goes on along the minus strand of NZ_CP194070.1, from coordinate 1,543,344 downwards.
AGTCCGACCCCGGCGCCGACGACTGGTGGCCCCGAGCCGCCCCGCAGCACGACCCGGTCACCGCCCTCGACGCACTGCTGGCCGGCGACGCGGTCCCGGACCCGGAGGACACCCCGTCGTACGTCCGTTGAACCCGTACGTCTACTGGACCCGCACGTCCGTTGGACCGTACGCCCGTTGGACCGTACGGCCGGTGGACCGTACGTCTGTCGAAACGCGAGCCCGTTGAATCGCGCGCCGGGCGCAGAACGCGAGCGGGTAAGGGCGGTGGAGTGGGCAGGGCCGGTGGAGCGGGCGCGGGCGGTAAAACCTTTGGCCACCGCCCAGTTGGTCCTGTTAGCGTCCTCGACGTGGCGAAACTCAATCAGATCATCGCAGTGGAGAAGGGCGTCAAGTCCAAGGCGCACCAGGACCTGACGGCAGCACATCACGGCCTGCAGAAGGCCGCGCTGCTGGCCGGCATCTCCCGGACCTACCAGCCCAAGGACGAGGAGGGCGAGCAGCTTCCGCCCGAGTCGACCCTGGTCCAGGTCAGGACCGAGGACGTGCTGCGGGAGACCGCCGCCACGCTCACCCGGCTCTTCGACGTGACCGCCACCAAGGACTGGGCCAACTGCTCGGCCCGGGCCGATGTGAAGGTCGACGGCCGGGTGCTGGTGGCCGAGGTGCCGGTGTCGTATCTGCTCTTCCTGGAGAAGCAGCTCACCGACCTGAACACCTTCATCCGCAAGCTCCCGGTGCTGGACGCGGCCGAGGCCTGGGTGCAGGACCCGTCCACCGACGCCTGGAAGACCGAGCCGGTCCGCACGGTCCGTACGAAGAAGGTGCCCCGCAACCACGTCAAGGCGGAGGCCACCGAGAAGCACCCGGCCCAGGTCGAGGTGTACTACGAGGACATCCCGATCGGTTACTGGACGACCGTCAAGTTCTCCGGTGCGCTGCCCGCGCGGCGCGTCAACGAACTGCTGGACCGGGTCGAGAAGCTCCAGCAGGCCGTCAAGTTCGCCCGCGAGGAGGCCAACGGCGCGGAGGTCACCGACCAGCGGGTGGGTGATGCGGTATTCGGTTACCTCTTCGGGTGACCGACCATGGATTCCCCGGCCGCCGATGACGGTGACCGGGGTGCGCGAGGAGCGCAAGCTGAAACTGAAGCTTGTCGTGAAGGCGCGGTTCCAGTGGAGGTTCGAATCCTCCCTCCGGTACGGGCCGGAGTAGCCCAAGCAGGCAGAGGCAGACCGCCGTCAATCTCAGACTCTTGCTCCAGACTCAGCATTCGCCGCCGATCGCCGGATCGAACGGGCCCGGGCCCGCGCGCGTCGAGATGCCGGTTCAAGTCCGGCCCGCAGAGCTCCGATCTGCGGTGGTCCAAAGGCAGGACGCGACGACATCATGACTGACCCGGACCCTTAAACGTGCCGGCGTGCCCGATGGGCGGCACACTCAGGGCCCGGAGGCCGGCTACGCCTCCGGGCCCGCTCCCGTTCCGGGGACGGGGACAGAGGCAGGGACAGGGACAGAGGGACAGGGCCGGAGCAGGCCGCACAGGTCACTGGCGATATCCGTTCAGGAACCGGCCGATGCGGCTGATCGCCGCGTCGAGGTCGTCGGCGTACGGCAGGGTCAGGATGCGGAAGTGGTCCGGGCGCGGCCAGCTGAAGCCCGTGCCCTGCACCACCTGGATTTTCTCGCGCAGCAGCAGGTCCAGCACGAACTTCTCGTCGTCGACGATGGGGTGCACCTTCGGATCGATGCGCGGGAACGCGTACAGCGCGCCCTTCGGCTTCACGCACGAGACACCCGGGATCTCGTTCAGCCGCTCCCACGCCCGGTTCCGCTGCTCGTGCAGCCTGCCGCCCGGCGCCACCAGCTCGCGGATGGACTGCCGTCCGCCGAGCGCGGCCTGGATGGCGTATTGCGCGGGCGCGTTGGGGCAGAGCCGCATGGAGGCCAGCATGGTCAGGCCCTCCAGATAGTTGCGGGCGTGCTGCCGCGGGCCGGAGACCACCATCCAGCCGGAGCGGAACCCCGCCACCCGGTACGTCTTCGAGAGCCCGCTGAAGGTGAGGCAGACCAGGTCCGGGGCGAGGACGGCCGCGCTGTGGTGCTCGGCGCCGTCGTACAGGATCTGGTCGTAGATCTCGTCCGCGAAGACCATCAGGTTGTGCCGGCGGGCCAGATCCAGAATGCCTTCGAGGATCTCGCGCGGATAGACCGCGCCCGTCGGGTTGTTCGGGTTGATGATCACGACGGCCTTGGTGCGGTCGGTGATCTTCGACGCCATGTCGGCGAGGTCGGGGTTCCAGTCGGCGCCCTCGTCGCAGACGTAGTGCACGGCCTTTCCGCCCGCGAGTGTGGTCACCGCCGTCCAGAGCGGGAAGTCCGGGGCCGGGATCAGCACCTCGTCGCCGTCCTCCAGCAGCGCCTGTACGGCCATCGAGATCAGCTCGGAGACCCCGTTGCCCAGGAAGACGTCGTCCACGCCGACCTCGGTCAGCCCCATGGACTGGTAGCGCTGGGCCACCGCCCGCCGCGCGGAGAGGATGCCGCGCGAATCGGTGTAGCCGTGGGCCTGCGGCAGCATCCGGATCATGTCCTGGACGATCTCCTCCGGTGCCTCGAAGCCGAAGAGCGCCGGATTGCCCGTGTTGAGCCGGAGCACGCTGTGGCCCGCCTCCTCCAGGGCGTTGGCGTGCTCGATGACCGGGCCCCGGATCTCGTAACAGACCTCGTTGAGCTTGCTGGACTGCCGGAACTCCATGCGGTGCCTCCCCGAGCCGAACTGCGATACTTGGTTTTACCAAGCTGGAGCTTGGAAAGTCCAACAACATGTCTAGACTGCGTCGTATGCCACGTCAGCAGCCCGCCGCCCAACGTCCCGTCAGACGCCGGAGCTATGACCAGTTCTGCGCCTCCGCCCGTGCCCTCGACTCCGTGGGCGACCGGTGGACGCTGCTGATCGTCCGCGAACTGCTCGCCGGACCCCGCCGCTACACCGACCTCCACGCCGACCTGCCCGGCGTCTCCACCGATGTCCTGGCCTCCCGCCTCAAGGACATGGAGCAGGGCGGCCTCGCCGTACGCCGCAGGCTCCCGCCGCCCGCCGCCGCCTCGGTCTACGAACTGACCGAGCGCGGTCACGGCCTGCTCCCCGTCCTCACCGCCCTCGCCGAGTGGGGCGCCCCGGCCCTCGCCGAGCGCCGCCCCACCGACGCCGTACGCGCCCACTGGTTCGCCCTGCCCCTGCTGCGCGCCCTGACCGGGCTCACCCAGGAGGGTGTCCTCGAAGTGCGTGTGGACGAGGGCGAGTTCCACGTCCGTACGGGAGGGGGCGCGGCGGCCGGACCGGGGGGCGAGCCGTACGGGTTCGGCCCGGCGCCCCGGCCCGACGCCCGCATCACTCTCGACGCGGAACTCTGCCTGGAGCTGGGGCGCGGCGAGGTCGCCCTCGCGGAGGCGGTCAAGGACGGACGGATCGAGGTGACGGGGGAGGGGCCGCTCGCCACCGAGCTGCGGGGCGGGTGAGGCGTGCGGGGCCGGGCCCTCCGGGGCGTGGCTTCCGGTCCGGTCCTCCGGGCCGGGGGTCCTCGGGCCGTGTCCCTCCGGCCCGTGGCCTCCGGGCTCCGCCTTCCGGGTTCTGGCGCCCGGGTTCTGGCTCCGGGCTCTGGCTCCCGGTCGGTTCCTCCGGGTTGGGGCCTCCGATCCTGGTTCTCCGATCCTGGTTCTCCGCTCTGTGTTCTCCGGATCCGTGTCCTCCGGTCCGTGGCCCCCGGCGTGGATGATGGGGGCGTGCGACTCGAAGCGATCACCTGGGAACGGCTGGCCGGTGAGCTGGCACGGCACGCGGACGGCCTGACCGCCGCCGACGGATCACCCCGGCTCGCCCTCGGCGTCGACGGTGCCCCGGCCGCCCGCACCGCTGACCTGGCCGAACGCGTCGCCGGTGAGCTGCGGCTGCGGGGCCGGCCGGTGCTCGTGGTCCCCGCCGAGGGCTTCCTGCGCCCGGCGAGCCTGCGGTTCGAGTACGGGAAGGAGGACCCGGACGCGTACGCGGACAGCTGGTTCGACACGGGCGCGCTCTGGCGCGAGGTGTTCGGGCCGCTGGAGGCGGGCGGCTCCGGGCGGGTGCTGCCCGACCTGTGGGACCCGGTGACGGACCGCGCCACGCGCACCCCGTACCGGGAGGTGCCCGAGGGCGGGATGGTGATCGTGCACGGGCCGCTGCTGCTCGGCCACTGGTTCCCGTTCGCGCTGAGCGTCCATGTGCGGCTCTCGGAGGGCGCGTTGCGACGGCGCACGCCGGAGGCGGAGCGGTGGACGCTGCCCGCTTTCGCCCGGTACGAGGAGGAGGTGTCGCCCGCCGAACGCGCGGATGTGGTGGTGCGCGCCGACGACCCTGGGCATCCGGCGTGGTCGGGAGTGGACGAGCCCTAGAGGCTTGGGGCGACCGACCGAGGCGGGGGCCTACCGGTGACGCGGGAGGCCGGGGCGGTCCCGGGCGCCCCCTTCCGTCCGGCCGTTCCCGCTGCTCCCGTTGCTCCCTCTGGCCCGGCTGCTCCCTCTGCCCCCGCTGTTCCGGCTGCGTGGGAGGCTGGCGTCGTGGCGATTGGGGGGTGGCAGGCCGCCGGCCGTGGGGGCTACGGGGGTGGCCGGCCGCCCACCGTGCCGACCGCCTCGGCCCCGGCCCGGCAGCCCTCCGCCGCGGCGGCCCGGTCGTCCGCCCCGGCCAGCACCGCCGCGAGGAACCCGCCGGTGAACGCGTCGCCCGCGCCCGTGGAGTCGACCGGGACGGGGACCGGCCGGGCGCCGACCCGCCCCGTCACCCGGCCCCCGGCCGCCACGACCGCGCCCCCGCCGCCCAGGGTGACGACGACCCGGGGGAACGTACGGCTCAACTCTGCCGCCGCCTCGGCCGGTTCGGGCAGTCCGGTCAGCAGCCGGGCCTCGTCCGCGTTCGGCAGCAGCAGCTCGGCCCCCTCGGCGTACTCCAGAAACCGCTTCGGGCCCAGCTCCGCCAGGAACCCCGCCGACGCCGGGTCCACGCTCACCGGAATCCCGCGCTCCAAGGCCGTCCGCAGGGCGAGCAACGCGGCGGCGCGGCTGGTGGCGGCGAACAGGAGGTAGCCGGAGAGGTGCAGCCATCCCGCACCGTCGAGCATCGAGGGCGCGAAGTCCTCGACGGCGAGCCGCAGGACGGCCCCGCTGTCGGTGAGGAACGTCCGCTCGGCGGCGGAGTCCACCAGCGCGATGACCGTCGCGGTCGCCACCTCGTCGTCCACCGCCAGCAGCGCCCGCACCCCGGCCCGCTCCAGCGACTCCCGGTGCCAGTCGGCGGACTCCGCCCCGGCCCGGGCCAGCAACGCCACCTCCCGGCACCCCGAACGCACCGCCCAGCAGGCGACGTTGGCCCCCGCGCCACCGGGCAGGCTGCGGATCCGGGCGGCGGTGTCCGTGCCGTGGACGAGCGGGGACCCGTGCAGCGCCACGACATCCGTGACCACCTCCCCGACCACGAGGAGCCCGCGCCCCGGGACGGGGACGCCGCCGCCTGCCAGGGGGAGGTCCCCCGCACGGCCTTCGTTCCCGGGGAGGTTCACCGTACGGCGGTCTCCATCGGAGGGTTTCACGGTACGGCGGTCTCCATCGGGGAGGTTCACCGTGCGACGGTCTCCATCGGGGAGGTTCACCGTGCGGCCGCTGCCGCGGCGATCTCCGCCGCCAGCCGTACGTTCCCGCGCACCGCCGCCAGGTTCGCCTCCAGCGACGCGCCCTCGGTCCGCCGCATCAGCTGGTCCAGCAGGAACGGGGTCACGCCCTGCCCGGTGATCCCGCGCTCCCGGCACGCGTCGAGCGCCTCCGCCAGCACCCGGTCGTGCAGGACGGGGTCCAACTGGTCGGCTTCCGGTACGGGATTGGCGACGATCAGCGCCGTCTCCGGGCCGCCCAGCGCCTCCTTGGCCCGCACCATCTCCACCACCTCCGCGGGGCTGCGCACGGTCCAGTCGACCGGGTGGCCCGAGCTGCTCAGATAGAAGCCGGGGAAGTGCGCGGTGCCGTAGCCGACGATGCCCACCCCCAGGGTCTCCAGCCGCTGGAGCGTGGCGGGGACGTCGAGGATCGACTTCACCCCCGCGCAGACCACCGTGATACCGGTCCGGGCCAGCAGCCGCAGATCGGCGGACTCGTCCTGGTTCTCGGCCCACTCCCGGTGTACGCCCCCGAGGCCGCCGGTGGCGAAGAAGCGCAGCCCCGCCCGCGCCGCCAGGAACGCGGTCGCGGAGACCGTGGTCGCTCCGCTCGCCCCGAGCGCGAGCGCGGGGGCCAGATCGCGGTGGCCCAGCTTCCGGACCGCCGGATCGGTGGCGACCCGCTCCAACTGGTCCTTCTCCAGACCCGCATGGGCCCGGCCGTCCAGCACGGCGACGGTGGCCGGGACCGCTCCGGCGGACCGGACGATCCCTTCGAGTTCGAGCGCCACCCGGAGGTTGCGGGGGCGCGGCAGCCCGTGCGCGATGATCGTCGACTCCAGGGCCACGACGGGGAGGCCGTCGGCCAGCGCCGCGCGTACCTCGGCGGTCAGGACCGGCTCGTAGGAGGTGTCGATGTTCTGTGGCATGTCCCCATCCCTGTCGCGGGTGGGAGGGCCGCAAACCACGGGGGGACGGGTTCCGGCCCGTCCTGGTGGCGGGTCGGCCGGAAGTGGTCGCTAAGGTGACCGGCCATGACGACAAACGACCAGGCCCCCGCCTCCTTCGCCGTACACATCCCGGACGCCGACCTCGAACCGGAGCCCCTCGATCCGGCCCAGATCGTTTCGGGCGAGCCCGTGGTGACGGGCAAGGTGCTGTGGGAGTCCGCCGACGGCAAGCAGGTGCGCGGGATCTGGCAGATCACCCCGGGCGTGGTCACCGACACCGAGGCGAACGAGCTGTTCGTGGTCGTCAGCGGCCGGGCGACCGTGGCGGTCGAGGGCGGCGCGACCCTGGAGATCGGGCCGGGGGACGCCTGCGTGCTGCGCGAGGGCGACCGGACGACCTGGACGGTCCACGAGACGCTTCGCAAGGCGTACCACATCAGCCTCTGAGGCCTCCGGGACCTCAGAGGCATTCAACGCCTCCAACGCCTTCAGGCCTCCAAGGCCTCCAAGGTCTCCCATGTGTGTGAGGGCTTCCATGCCTGCGAGGCCTCCATCCCTGCGAGGTTCGCGGTGCGAGGGCTCCCGAGGGGCGCGGGCGCCCTCGCTCCTTCGGCCCCCTCACACCTTGGTCACCCCCGGCCGCTCCGCCCCCTTCAGGCTCCGGCGCAGGGCGAGCGCGGCCACCGGCAGGAGCAGGGCGGCGCCGATCGCGTTCAGCGGGCCGTACCCCCACTGGGCGACGATCACCCCGGCCGTCGCCCCGCCGATGCCCGCGGCCGCGTTCATGGTCAGGTCCGACAGGCCCTGCACGGCCGCCCGTGCCTCCTGCGGTACGGAGTCGGTGAGCAGCGCCGAGCCGGCGATCATCCCCGCCGACCAGCCGAGGCCGAGGAGGAAGAGCCCCAGGGCGGTCTGGCCGTGCCGGGGCCCCGCCGTCCCCGCGAGCAGGGCGGCGCCGCTCAGCAGGCCGACCGCCAGGCCGATCACGGAGAGCCGGCCGAACCGGTCGGCCAGCCATCCCATCACGGGCGAGAACGCGTACATGCCCGCGATATGGCCGCTGATGACCAGCCCGATCAGCTGGAGACCGGCGCCGTGCCCGCCCAGGTGAACCGGGGTCATGACCATGATCGACACCATCGCGGTGTGCGACACGGTGACGGTCCCCAGGGCCAGTTTGGCCATCGGCGACGCGCGGACCGCCGCGACCCCGGCGCGCAGGGACCGCTTCTGCCGCCCCTGAGGGCCCTGCGGGGCCAGGGCGCGCGCCGTGAGCAGCGGGTCGGGGCGCAGGAGCACGGCCACGACCACTCCGGCGAGCAGGAAGGCGACCGCGGACCAGAGGTAGGGGCCCGCGGTCTCGGGCACCGGGCTGCCGCGGAACACCCGGCCCGCCGGGGCCGCGATGTTGGGGCCGACCACCGAGCCGATCGTGGTGGCCCAGACGACGGTGGAGATCGCCCGGCCCCGCCGCTCCGGCCCGACGAGGTCGGCCGCCGCGAACCGGGCCTGGAGGTTGGCGGAGGACCCGGCGCCGAACGCCGCCATCCCGAGCAGCAACAGCGGGAAACTGCGGACCACCGTGCCGAGGACCACCAGGGCGCCGCCGAACGCGCCGATCAGATAGGCGAGCACCAGACCGGGGCGCCGGCCGCGCGAGGTCATCAGGGCGGCCAGCGGCAGTGACAGCAGCGCCGTACCGGCGACGGAAGCGGTCGGGGCCAGACCGGACAGGGCCTCGGTGCCGGTCACCTCGGTGGCCAGCATCGGAGCCAGGGCGATGCCGATGGCCACACCGAGGCCGCCGAGAATCTGACTGACGACGAGCACGGCAGAGGTACGGCGCTGGAGCGCGGGCAGCCCGGCCGCCGTGACGGGCGGGGCGACGGAGCGGGGGAGTGGTGTCACCGGCGCAGTGTGCCACTACGCGAACGGCGTGTTGCACCCGTACGGGTGAACCGGCCGATGAAGCGTCCGGATCGCCACCTCCGGAAGACACTCACAGTCGGCACCCCCTGGAACAGGCCGAGTGCCGACGCTCCCAGGAACAGGTCCCGGACCGGCGCTCCTCCGGATCCAGAGGCTTGGAACCCCTCTGGACCAGAGGCTTGGAACACCGACGGCTGGAAGCGACTGCTAGAACAGCGGCTGCGGGAGCACCCCTTCCAATGCCAGCAGGTGCCGCTTCGTCTCCAGCCCGCCGCCGAACCCCCCGAGGCCACCGCCGCTCTCCACCACCCGGTGGCAGGGCACCACCACGGGCAGCGGGTTGGACCCCATGGCGGCTCCCACCGCCTGCGCCCCCTCCGGTCGGCCGACCCGGGCGGCCAGCTCCCCGTACCCGACGACCGTCCCGTAGGGCACCCCGGACGCCAGCTCGCGGAGCACCTCGCGGGGGAAACCTGCCGTCAGCGACCAGTCCAGCGCCAGGCCGAAGTCCCGCAGCTCTCCCGCGAAGTACGCCGCGAGGCTGCGTATCGGCCCGGTCAGCCGGGCCGAGCCGGGCGCTTCCACCGGCTCCGTGCCCAGCCGCGTCCGCAGACGGGAGAGCGCCGCGTCCCGGACGTCAGGCCGGGCGTGGAAGGCCACCGTGACCAGACCGGCGGGGGTCGCGGCGAGCAGCAGCGGTCCCACGGCGCTCGCCACGACGCACCATTCGACGGTCGGCTCCGCACCGGGCCCGTAGCTGTTCATGCCGTCCACGGTACGACCGCCCACTGACAACGCCCGCCCACTGGAAACGGTCGCCCACAGACGACGCCCGCCCACTGACGACGCCCGCCTGCCGACGACGTCCCCGCCCACCGGCGACGTCCGGCTCCCCGCCGCCCCGCGAGGCGGTCGGCGGATGAGGTCAGCGGGTGGCGTCGCGTACCACGTCGGGGTAGTTGGAGATGATGCCGTCCACGCCGTAGGCGTGGACCTTCGCCGCGTCCGCCGCGCTGTCGACCGTCCAGGTGTTCACCCGCAGCCGCTTGCCGTGGGGGCCCTTGAGCCGCTGCACGGCCGCCACGTAGTCGGCGCCGATCGTCGTGTACGAGGGGTTGATCTGGTCGGTGAACGCCGCGTAGGAGGGGAGGTCGGTCACCTCGGGCGTGCCCAGGAAGCCGGTGGTGACATCGGGGCGCAAGGCGTGCACCTCCTTGATGCTGTCGGCGCCGAAGCTCTGTATGACCAGCCGGTTCCGTACGTGCGAGGGGCCCAGCCACCCCTCCTTGCGCAGCACGCGCAGGATGTCCCGCTCGATGCCGGGGTAGCTGGCCGGGCTCTTGATCTCCAGGAGCAGCTTCTGCCGGTTGCGGTCCAGGCGGTGCAGGAACTGGGTGAGCGTCGGCACCCGGGTCTCCGCGAACCGCTCCTCGAACCAGCTGCCCGCGTCCAGCTGAGCGATCTCGGCGGCGGTGAAGTCCTTGACCGCCCACGGCGCGCGGTCGGGGAAGACCTCCTCGACGTCCGTCGTGCGCTTCAGGTCGGTGTCGTGCACCACCACCAGCACGCCGTCCTTGGTGCGCTGGACATCGTTCTCCACCCAGTCGATGCCGAGCGCCTTCGCCGCGTCGACGGCGGCGAGCGTATTCTCCGGCGCGTAGCCGGAGGCGCCCCGGTGGGCCAGGACGACGGGGCTCGCCGGCCGCTCCGGGGTCCGGGCATCCGCCGTCCGCGGCTGGGCGCCGGGCAGCAGGGCGCCGGCGCCGAACACGGTCGCGGCGGCCGTGCCGAGCACGACGGCAGCTGCGGCCAGGGCGGTTGTGGTGCGGACGGACACGTCGACTCCTCGTACCGGGTGGGGGCCACAACAAGCGTGGCGGTGGCCTGCCAACGCAGGGTACGGCGGTGGTGACCGCAGCGTGAACGTCAGAGGTATCGCAACTATAGAATGCTTGTCCTAATATCTGTCTGCCGAGTCCGTCCCCTGGGGACCCTCTCGAAATCGGGCCTTCAGGAAGGGTGTGCCAGCGTGCGGGGAACGGTCGACGGATTCACCCATGGACCGGTGATCCTGGCCCTGGCCTTCCTCGTGGCCTGTCTGGGGGCCGCCGTGGGCCTCCGCTGCGCCATCAGGCCACCCCGTACGGCACGTGCGGGGCATCCCCCGGCGGCAGGCAAGGGGCGCCCCTCCGGCACCGTCAGGCTGCTGTTCGGCGCACTCTCCGTGGGCTTCGGCATCTGGATCATGCACCACGTGGCCATCACGGGCTTCACCGTCGTGGAGGCGCCCCTCTCCCGCGACCGGCCCCATGTGCTCATCGGCCTGGTCGTGGTCGTCGTGATGGCCGGCGTCGGCCTCTTCGTCGTCGGCTACCGGGGCGCCACCCGCATGGCGCTGATCACGGGCGGCGCCCTCACCGGCCTCGGTATCGCCTCCACGCACTATCTGGGAATGGCGGGAATCCGCTTCCAGGGGCACTTCACGTACGAGACGCCCCTCGTCGTCCTCTCGGTCCTGATCGCCGCCACCGCCGCCACCGCCGCCCTCCGGGCCGCGCTCTCCACCCGCACCCTCCTCTCCGGCCTGGGCGCGGGCGCCATGATGGCCCTCGCCGTGACCGGGATGCACTACACCGGCATGGCCGCGCTGGGTGTACAGCTGCAGCCCGGTGCGCCCGCAGTCGTCTCCGCCGACCCGCCGGCGGACTGACCGCCTCCGCCGCCCGCGAAGGGGCACCGGACGGCCCGCGTGGCGCTGGCGGAGGGCCTGCGTGGCGCGGATCCGAGGCCGTTGTCAGTGGGGGGCCGTACGGTGGTTGCATGCGGCCCGTTTCCAAGATCGAACGTTCGGTGGCGCCCTTCGAGGTCGTCAGTCCCTACCAGCCCAGCGGCGACCAGCCGGCGGCCATCGCCGAGCTGGACCGGCGTATCCGCGCAGGTGAGAAGGATGTGGTCCTGCTCGGCGCGACCGGCACCGGCAAGTCGGCGACCACCGCCTGGATGATCGAGAAGCTGCAGCGCCCCACCCTGGTCATGGCGCCGAACAAGACGCTCGCCGCCCAGCTGGCCAACGAGTTCCGCGAGCTCCTGCCGAACAACGCGGTGGAGTACTTCGTCTCGTACTACGACTACTACCAGCCCGAGGCGTACGTCCCGCAGTCGGACACCTACATCGAGAAGGACTCCTCCATCAACGAGGAGGTCGAGCGGCTGCGCCACTCCGCCACGAACTCGCTGCTCACCCGGCGCGATGTCGTCGTGGTCGCCTCCGTCTCCTGCATCTACGGCCTCGGCACGCCCCAGGAGTACGTGGACCGGATGGTCCAGCTCAAGGTCGGCGAGGAGATCGACCGCGACCAGCTGCTGCGCCGCTTCGTCGAGATGCAGTACGCGCGCAACGACCTCGCCTTCACCCGCGGCACCTTCCGGGTCCGGGGCGACACCATCGAGATCTTTCCGGTCTACGAGGAGCTGGCCGTCCGCATCGAGATGTTCGGGGACGAGATCGAGGCCCTCTCCACCCTCCACCCGCTCACCGGCGAGGTCATCAGCGAGGACCCCGTGGTCCACGTCTTCCCCGCCAGCCACTACGTCGCGGGTCCCGAGAGGCTGGAGCGGGCCGTCCGGGGCATCGAGCAGGAGCTGGAGGAGCGGCTGGCCGAGCTGGAGAAGCAGGGCAAGATGCTGGAGGCCCAGCGCCTCCGGATGCGGACGACGTACGACATCGAGATGCTCCGCCAGATCGGCAGCTGCTCCGGCGTCGAGAACTACTCGATGCACTTCGACGAGCGGGCCCCCGGCACCGCCCCCAACACCCTCCTCGACTACTTCCCCGAGGACTTCCTGCTCGTCCTCGACGAGTCGCACGTCACCGTGCCGCAGATCGGCGCGATGTACGAGGGCGACGCCTCCCGCAAGCGGACCCTCGTCGACCACGGCTTCCGGCTGCCGTCCGCCATGGACAACCGCCCCCTGAAGTGGGAGGAGTTCCTGAAGCGGATCGACCAGACCGTCTATCTCTCCGCCACCCCGGGGAAGTACGAGCTGTCGCGGGGCGACGGGTTCGTCGAGCAGATCATCCGCCCCACCGGCCTGGTCGACCCCGAGATCGTCGTCAAGCCCACCGAGGGGCAGATCGACGACCTGGTGCACGAGATCCGCACCCGCACCGAGCGCGACGAGCGGGTCCTGGTCACCACCCTCACCAAGAAGATGGCCGAGGACCTGACCGACTACTTCCTGGAGCTCGGCATCCAGGTCCGCTATCTCCACAGCGACGTCGACACGCTGCGCCGCATCGAGCTGCTGCGCGAGCTGCGCTCCGGCGAGTACGACGTCCTGGTCGGCATCAACCTCCTCCGCGAGGGGCTCGACCTCCCCGAGGTCTCCCTCGTGGCCATCCTCGACGCCGACAAACAGGGCTTCCTGCGCTCCGGCACCTCGCTCATCCAGACCATCGGCCGCGCCGCGCGCAACGTCTCCGGCCAGGTCCATATGTACGCGGACAAGGTCACCCCGGCGATGGCGCAGGCCATCGACGAGACCAACCGCCGCCGCGAGAAGCAGATCGCCTACAACACCGAGCGCGGCATCGACCCGCAGCCGCTGCGCAAGAAGATCAACGACATCGTCGCGACCATCGCCCGCGAGGAGATCGACACCGAGCAGCTCCTCGGTACCGGTTACCGCCAGGGCAAGGAGCCGAAGACCCCGGTCCCGGCGCTCTCCACCCAGACGGCCAAGGGCGGCGGCAAGGCGGGCGCCAAGGGCAAGGGCAAGGGTGCCTCCGCCGGCGCGGTGGTCGGCGACCGTCCCGCGGCCGAACTGGCCGGGATCATCGAGGAGATGACCGACCGGATGCGGGCCGCCGCCGCCGACCTCCAGTTCGAGGTGGCTGCCCGGCTCCGCGACGAGGTGGGCGAACTGAAGAAGGAGCTGCGCCAGATGAAGGAGGCGGGCCTCGCCTGAGGCCCGGCCCTCCGGGCACGCCACCGGACGGCCCTCCCGGGCCACCGGACGGCCCTCCCGGGGGCGAGGCGACCGCCGCGCGCCCGTGGACCGCCCGGTGTGTTGCAAGACCGACACAAAAACGGACCGAACCTGCTGCCGCGCCGGGGGGACTGCGTAGGGTGCGGGGAAACCGCACACGGACGGTTGCGGGGCAATGCGGAGAGGGGACAGCGCGTGACGGTCAATATGACCAAGGGTCAGGCCATCAGCCTGCAGAAGAGCGACGGGGGGACCCTGACCGCGGTACGGATGGGGCTCGGCTGGCAGGCGGCTCCGCGCCGCGGTCTGTTCGGCTCGCGCACCCGGGAGATCGACCTGGACGCCTCGGCGGTGCTCTTCGCCGACAAGCAGCCGGTCGATGTCGTCTTCTTCCGCCACCTGGTCAGCGACGACGGCTCGGTCAAGCACACCGGCGACAACCTGGTCGGCGGCGCCGGCTCCGGCGGCGACGACGAGGCGATCCTCGTCGACCTCCAGCGCGTCCCGGTCCACATCGACCAGATCGTCTTCACGGTGAACTCCTTCACCGGACAGACGTTCCAGGAGGTCCAGAACGCCTTCTGCCGCATCGTCGACGAGACCAACGGCCAGGAGCTGGCCCGGTACACCCTGGACGGCGGCGGCCAGTACACCGCCCAGATCATGGCCAAGGTCCACCGCGCGGGCGGCGGATGGCAGATGACCGCGCTCGGGAACCCGGCCAACGGCCGCACGTTCCAGGACCTGATGCCGTCCATCCTTCCGCACCTGTAGGCGCAGCGGACCGAACAGACCGGCGCCGGAACGCGCAGCTCCCGGAGGCACCCGCCTCCGGGAGCTGCACCGCTCGGTGCCCGGCGCACCACACATCGTCGAGGGGGACAGCGCAATGACGGCCGAGCTGGTCCGGGGGCAGAACCACACCTTGTCCCGGACCCGTCTGGAGATCCGGATCTCGGCGGGCTCACCCGTCGTGGCCGGCGCCACCCTCGCCGACGAGAGCGGCACGGTACGCGGCGCCGAGTGGGTCGCCCACCCCGGCGCGCACCGGCTCCCCGGCCTGGAGGTCTCCCGGCAGGCCGCGGCCGGCCACCGCCTCGCCGTCGACCTGGAGGCCCTGCCCGAGGCGGTGCACCGGGTCACCGTGCTGCTCGCCCTCCCGGTGGGCACCGGAGGGCCGGCCAGGTTCGGCGCCACCGCCGCGCCCTTCGCCGCCGTCACCGGACTCGACGGCACCGAGATCGCCACCTTCACACTGACCGGCCTGGACGCCGAGACCGCCGTCAACGTCCTGGAGCTGTACCGCCGTCAGGGCGCCTGGAAGGTCCGCGCCGTCGGTCAGGGGTACGCGACGGGGCTGGCCGGGATGCTCACCGACCAGGGCCTGTCCGGCGCGTCCGAGGTGGCCGCCGCCATCCAGGAGGCGGTCGTCCACTCCCTGGCCCGCTCGGTCGCCCCGCCACCGCCACGCACCGCCGAGGCCGACCGGGTACGGCAGACGTCGGGCCCGCACGCGCCGCCCCCGGCCTCATCCGCCCCCACGACGCCGTCCGGCCCCGGCCCCGGTACGAGCCCCGGCCCCGGTACGGCCCCCGGCCACGGCGCGGCCCCCGTCCCCGGCGCGGAACCTGTGACGGATCCCGCCACACCCACCGCGGGCGCTCCCACCCCGGGCACCCCCACCGCACCACCCGGCTCAGGCACGCCCGCCCCAGGCGTCCCCGCCCCTGCCACCGCGGGCACCACGGCCCCCCACGCCCCCGCCGGCCCCATCAGCTACGCGCACCCCCGCCGCCCCGGTCCGCCGCCCGCCCCGCCGGTGCCGCCGCCCACCCCGGCGCCCGCGCAGCCCGGGCAGGCGCCGCAGCCGGTGGCCGGGGACGCCACCGGCTGGTCCATGGACGAGCGGCTCTACAACCAGATCTGGGGCATGTTCGAGGACCTGTCCCGCGCCGTCGCCGCCTACCGCAGCGCCGTGGACTTCGCCGAGTCCCGGATGGGCCAGGAGCTGGACCGAGCCCTCGCCGACCCGCGCAACCGGATCGGCGGCGCGGGCGACCGGGCCCGTGAGGAGGCCCGTGCCAAGCGCGACGAGCTGACGGCCCGGGCCCGGGAGGCCCTGGACCGGGACCTCGGCCAGCTGGCCGCCGAGGCCTCCGTCGTCGAGCCCGCGCTCCCGGCCGCGTACGCCGGGTGGGACAACCCCGTCTGGCACGCCCACCGCATCCCGATGGAGCTGCCGATGGCCCTGCGCCTGGGCGACCTCCATCTGCCCGAGCGCGCCGACCTGCGCATCCCGCTGCTGGTCCGGCTGCCGCTGGAGCGGGGGATGTGGGTGGACAGCGGGCGTACGGGTTCCGAGGCCGCCGCGCTCATGGACGGCGACCGGCTCCGCCGCCAGGCGATGGAGACCGCGGTCCTGCACGCGGCCCGGCTGCTCTCGGTCTATCCGCCCGGTGAGTTCTCGGTGCATGTCATCGACCCGGCGGGCGCGGCGGCGGGCCCGCTCGCGCCGCTGGTCGACGCGGGCGTCCTCGCCGGGCCCCCGGCCGCCGGGGCGCAGGGGGTGGCCTCCGTCCTGGCCCACCTGACCCGCCGGGTGGACCTGGTGCAGATGGCGGTCCGGGCCGGTGCGGCCGACTCGCTCCCGCCCGACCTGGACACCGGCGAGCAGCTCCTGGTCGTCAACGACTTCCCGCACGGCTTCGACGACCGGGCCGTCACCCAGCTCCGCTACCTCGCCGACGAGGGCCCGGCGGTCGGTGTCCATCTGCTGATGGTGGCGGACCGCGAAGATGCGAATGCGTACGGACCGGTGCTGGACCCGCTGTGGCGTTCGCTGCTGCGGATCACCCCGGTCGCGGACAACCACCTCGCGGATCCCTGGGTCGGTCACGCGTGGACCTATGAACCGCCGGTGGTGCCTCCGGGCAGCCGCGTCCTGGAACAGGTCCTCGCGGCGGTCACGACGGCCCGCAGAGCCGCCGGCCGCTGATCTCCCCACACCATCCTGACCTGCATATTTTACTAACTCTTTACTATTTTCTTTACCTTTGCTTGGCGATGCCTGTACTGTTCGGTCCACGGAGGGGAGTACTCCTTACGCGACGTCCCGTCAGTACGGACCGTGACCGGTCCCGGGGCGTCGGCCCGGCGCGCAGCCCATGCCGCCAGGGTGGAAGAGACCTCCGGCAGCGACGACGCTGATCAGTAGCCGTAGCGAACTGCCGGAGGCGCAGTGGACGTTTCATGGACTCTTTGGGCTGTGACCATCATCGGTCTCTCCGCCCTGATCGCCGTCGACTTCTTCATCGGGCGCAAGCCCCATGACGTGTCGACCAAGGAAGCCGGGATCTGGACGATCGTCTGGATCGCGCTGGCCGTGTTCTTCGGCCTCGGCCTGCTGGTGTTCGGCAACGGCCAGGCCTCCGGCGAGTTCTTCGCCGGATTCATCACCGAGAAGTCGCTGAGCGTCGACAACCTCTTCGTCTTCGTCCTGATCATGGCGAAGTTCTCGGTGCCCTCGCACCTCCAGCAGCGGGTGCTGCTCATCGGTGTGCTGATCGCCCTGGTGCTCCGGGCGGTCTTCATCGCGGCCGGTGCCGCCGTGATCGCGAACTTCTCGTGGGTGTTCTACATCTTCGGCGCGTTCCTGATCTACACCGCCTGGAAGCTCATCCAGGAGGCGCGGGCCGGCGAGGAGGAAGAGGAGTTCGAGGAGAATCGTCTCCTCAGGTCGATCGAGAAGCGCTTCGGGGTCGCCGACCAGTACCACGGCACGAAGCTCTTCATCCAGAAGCACGGCAAGCGCGTCATGACCCCGCTGATGGTGGTCATGCTCGCCATCGGCACCACCGACGTCCTGTTCGCGCTGGACTCGATCCCGGCGATCTTCGGCCTGACCCAGGACCCGTACATCGTCTTCACGGCCAACGCGTTCGCGCTGATGGGCCTGCGCCAGCTGTACTTCCTCATCGGCGGTCTGCTGAAGAAGCTGGTCCACCTCAGCTACGGCCTGTCGGTGATCCTCGGCTTCATCGGCGTCAAGCTGGTGCTGCACGCCCTGCACGAGTCCGGGGTGCACGTGCCCGAGATCTCCATCCCGTTCTCCCTCACCGTCATCTGCGGCGTCCTGGTGGTCACCACGATCACCAGCCTGATCGCCAACAAGAAGCAGGAGGCGGCCGAGGCCGAGGCGGCGGCCAAGGCGAAGAGCGCCGACGCGACCGACGAGCAGCCGGAGAGCGTCAGCAGCTGACCCCGGGCCGCCCGCGGCGGCACAGGGACCTCACCGGCAGCGGCCGGGGCTGGAACGGCGCAGGCCGTCCGCCCCGGCCGCTGTGCGTGCGCGCCGTCGGAGGCCTGTCGTCGGAGATCCGCGAGGAACGCACGGACAACGGTGGCGTCGGGTCCGACGCGGACCGCAGTACGGGGATTCCGTCGGCTACCAGCCGCGCGCCCGCCACTCCGGCAGGTGCGGACGCTCGTCGCCGAGGGTCGTGTCGTCGCCGTGGCCCGGGTAGACCCAGGTCTCGTCCGGCAGGCGCTCGAACAGCTTGGTCTCGACGTCGTGCAGCAGGCTCGCGAACGCCTCGGGGTCCTCGTGCGTGTTGCCGACCCCGCCGGGGAAGAGGCAGTCCCCGGTGAACAGGTGCGGGGCCCCGTGCGGGTCGTCGTAGACCAGCGCGATGGAGCCGGGCGTGTGGCCGACCAGGTGGCGGGCGGTCAGCTCGACCCGGCCCACCGTGATCGTTTCCCCGTCCTCCACGGGCACGTCCGTGGCGACGGGGATGCCCTCGGCGTCGTACCGGCCGGCGTACGTCCGGGCCCCGGTGGCCGCCACCACCTCGGCCAGCGCCTGCCAGTGGTCGCCGTGCCGGTGGGTGGTGACGACGGAGGCGATGGAGTCGTCACCGATCAGCGCCAGCAGGGTGGCGGGCTCGGCCGCCGCGTCGATCAGGAGCTGCTCGCCGGTGGCCCGGCAGCGCAGCAGATAGGCGTTGTTGTTCATCGCGCCGACGGCGACCTTGGAGATCATCAGATCCGTCAGTTCGTGCACGCTCGCCGGTCCGCCGACCTTCACCGCTCCGCTGTACGTCATACGGCTCACCCTAATCCGTGTGACGTACGGCGGGGACGGAGTCCGGACAGCCGCTACAGCGGAGGCAGCGCCGGCAGCGGGCCTCCGCCGACGGCCAGGGCGGAGCCGTCACGCCGGCCGGCCAGCCAGCCCAGGAGATCGGCCGCCGTGCCCCGTACCGACACGGCCGGGCCCTCCGCACCGCCGCCCGTGGTCCAGGTCCGGCCGTCCTCGGCGGTCACCGTGGTGGCGGGGACGTCCGGGTGCCCGCTGAAGCGGTCGGTGAGGAAGACGATCTCCCGCCCGGTGAAGTCCGCCGACAGGTCCTCCAGCTCGTATCCGGCGTCCAGGTCGACGTGGTGGATCTCCACCTCGATCAGCCGGCGGAAGGGGACCCGGGACGCGGAATCCGTCACACCGTTGCGCAGAGTGACCGTACGGGACCAGTCGGCCGGTTCGGCGGCCACCGCCTGGAAGCCGTCCGCGCTCGCCCGGAGGTCGGCCAGCTGCTCGGCCGGGGAGCGGGTGGCTCCGGAGGCGATGTCGGCGTCCCGCATTTCGCTGCTCGCGTACATCGGCAGCCCCCGGAGAACATTTCCGAGCGCGTCGGCGTTACGTGACAGGTGGGCCAGAACATGGCCCCGGCTCCATCCGGGCAGCCGCGACGGCTCGGCGAGGGCGGCCTCGTCCCATTGACCCACTTCACCGAGCAGCCGATCGGTCGCCTCGCGTACAGCTCCCAGGTCATGCGCATGATCCATCATGCGGCCGAGCCTAGCTCCGCCACTCGTTCGGGTGAAGGTGCCTCAGGGCGACCGTAAATCGAATGTGCGTGCTATACGCTCGGAGGAGACAAAGCTTCCCCACCGCTGTGGCGCCCCCCATACCCTGGACCGGGGGCTCAGTTCCCCCGTCTCTCTCCAGAAAGGTGCGGACCGGCGTGGCCGACCGTCTCATCGTCCGTGGCGCGCGCGAGCACAACCTGAAGAACGTCTCGCTCGATCTCCCCCGTGACTCCCTCATCGTCTTCACCGGGCTCTCCGGGTCGGGCAAGTCGTCCCTCGCGTTCGACACGATCTTCGCCGAGGGCCAGCGGCGCTACGTGGAGTCCCTCTCCTCGTACGCCCGGCAGTTCCTCGGCCAGATGGACAAGCCGGACGTCGATTTCATCGAGGGTCTCTCCCCGGCCGTCTCCATCGACCAGAAGTCGACCTCGCGCAACCCGCGCTCGACGGTCGGCACCATCACGGAGGTCTACGACTACCTCCGCCTGCTCTTCGCCCGGATCGGCAAGCCGCACTGCCCCGAGTGCGGCCGCCCCATCGCCCGCCAGTCGCCGCAGGCCATCGTGGACAAGGTCCTCGGCCTGCCCGAGGGCAGCCGCTTCCAGGTCCTCTCGCCGCTCGTCCGCGAGCGCAAGGGCGAGTTCGTCGACCTCTTCGCCGACCTCCAGACCAAGGGGTACAGCCGCGCCCGGGTCGACGGCACCACCATCCAGCTCTCCGAGCCGCCCACGCTCAAGAAGCAGGAGAAGCACACCATCGAGGTGGTCGTCGACCGCCTCACCGTCAAGGACAGCGCCAAGCGCCGCCTCACCGACTCGGTGGAGACCGCGCTCGGCCTCTCCGGCGGCATGGTCGTCCTCGACTTCGTCGACCTCCCCGAGGACGACCCCGAGCGCGAGCGGATGTATTCGGAGCACCTCTACTGCGCCTACGACGACCTCTCCTTCGAGGAGCTGGAGCCGCGCTCCTTCTCCTTCAACTCGCCCTTCGGCGCCTGCCCCGACTGCACGGGCATCGGTACGCGGATGGAGGTCGACCCGGAGCTGATCGTCCCGGACGAGGAGAAGTCGCTGGACGAAGGGGCGATCCACCCCTGGTCCCACGGCCACACCAAGGAGTACTTCGGCCGGCTGATCGGCGCCCTCGCCAAGGCCCTCGGCTTCCGCACGGACATCCCCTGGGCCGGACTGCCGCAGCGCGCCAAGAAGGCCCTGCTGTACGGCCACAAGATCCAGACCGAGGTCCGCTACCGCAACCGGTACGGGCGCGAGCGCGCCTACACCACGCCCGCCTTCGAGGGCGCGGTCCAGTTCGTCAAGCGGCGCCACACCGAGGCCGAAAGCGACTCCAGCCGCGAGCGCTTCGAGGGCTACATGCGCGAGGTGCCCTGCCCCACCTGTGAGGGCTCCCGGCTCAAGCCGATCGTCCTCGCGGTGACGGTCATGGAGAAGTCCATCGCCGAGGTCTCCGCGATGTCGATCAGCGAGTGCGCCGAGTTCCTCGGCCGCCTCAAGCTGAACGCCCGCGACAAGAAGATCGCCGAGCGGGTGCTCAAGGAGGTCAACGAGCGGCTGAAGTTCCTGGTCGACGTCGGCCTGGACTACCTCTCGCTCAACCGCGCGGCCGGCACCCTCTCCGGCGGCGAGGCCCAGCGCATCCGGCTCGCCACCCAGATCGGCTCCGGCCTGGTCGGCGTGCTGTACGTCCTGGACGAGCCGTCCATCGGCCTCCACCAGCGCGACAACCACCGGCTGATCGAGACCCTGGTCCGCCTCCGCGACATGGGCAACACGCTCATCGTCGTCGAGCACGACGAGGACACCATCAAGGTGGCCGACTGGGTCGTCGACATCGGCCCCGGCGCCGGTGAGCACGGCGGCAAGGTCGTCCACTCCGGATCGCTCAAGGAGCTGCTCTCCAACAAGGAGTCGGTCACCGGCCAGTATCTGTCCGGCAAGCGGTCCATCCCGACCCCGGACGTCCGCCGCCCGGTCGACCCCGAGCGCAGCCTCACGGTCTACGGCGCCCGCGAGAACAACCTGCACGACATCGACGTCTCCTTCCCGCTCGGCGTGCTCACCGCCGTCACCGGAGTCTCCGGCTCCGGGAAGTCGACCCTGGTCAACGACATCCTCTACACCCACCTGGCCCGCGAGCTGAACGGCGCCAAGTCGGTTCCCGGGCGCCACACCCGGGTCGACGGCGACGACCTGGTCGACAAGGTGGTCCACGTCGACCAGTCCCCGATCGGCCGGACCCCCCGGTCCAACCCGGCGACGTACACCGGGGTCTTCGACCACGTCCGCAAGCTCTTCGCGGAGACGATGGAGGCGAAGGTGCGCGGCTATCTGCCGGGCCGCTTCTCCTTCAACGTCAAGGGCGGCCGCTGCGAGAACTGCTCCGGCGACGGCACGATCAAGATCGAGATGAACTTCCTGCCCGACGTGTACGTCCCGTGCGAGGTCTGCCACGGTGCGCGCTACAACCGGGAGACCCTGGAGGTGCACTACAAGGGCAAGTCCATCGCCGAGGTGCTGGACATGCCGATCGAGGAGGGTCTGGAGTTCTTCGAGGCCGTCCCGGCCATCGCCCGCCACCTCCGCACGCTCAACGACGTGGGTCTGGGGTACGTCCGGCTCGGCCAGTCCGCGCCGACGCTCTCCGGCGGTGAGGCGCAGCGCGTCAAGCTGGCGAGCGAGCTGCAGAAGCGCTCCACCGGCCGCACGGTCTACGTCCTGGACGAGCCGACCACCGGTCTCCACTTCGAGGACATCAGCAAGCTGATCACCGTCCTCTCCGGCCTGGTCGACAAGGGCAACTCGGTGATCGTCATCGAGCACAACCTGGACGTCATCAAGACCGCCGACTGGGTCATCGACATGGGCCCCGAAGGCGGGAACGGCGGCGGCATGGTCGTGGCCGAGGGCACGCCGGAGCAGGTCGCCTCGGTCCCCGCCAGCCACACCGGGAAGTTCCTCCAGGGGATCCTGGACGCGGACCGGATCAGCGAGGCCGCGGTGCCGTCGGGGCGTGGCGCGGCCCGTAGGACCGCCGCCCGGAAGACCACCGCGGCGAAGAAGACGGCGGCGCCGAAGAAGGCCGCCACCGCCGCCACCGCCACCAAGAAGGCCGCGGCGACCAAGGCCACCGCGAAGAAGGCGACGCGCCCCCGCAAGGCGTGAGCCGGTGACGGTGGCCCCTCCCGCCCAGGAAGGGGCCACCGTCGTCTTCGAGCGGCGGTCCGGCGGTGACCGGGCCCGGCCGCAGGCCGTCCGTTCCCCGCCGGTATCGTCGGTTCCGTCACCGGCGGGGAACGGGCGGCCACGGCTCTCGTCCGTCGCCTCCCTGCCCGGCCGGAGACACCCGCACCACCCGCACCCTCCCGCCCCACCCCGAACAACGATCCGTGGAGTCCGCATGCCCGGCCTGCCCGCCGCCCGTCGTACCGTGCTGAAGGGCGCCGCGCTCGCCGGTGCCGCCGGGCTGGGGGCCGCCGCCTGCTCGACCGAGTCCAAGCTCGGTCACGCCAAGGAGCCCACGCCCACCGCCCCCGTCGCGCTCGGTGCGGCCTCCGAGGTGCCCGTCGGCGGTGCCAAGCTCTACCGCGAACAGCGGCTCGTCGTCAGCTGCCCGGCCAAGGGCGAGTACAAGGCGTTCAGCGCCCAGTGCACCCACGGCGGCTGCGTCCTGACCAAGATCGAGGGCACCGAGGGCCACTGCGCCTGCCACGGCAGCCGGTTCGACGCGACCACCGGCGAGGTCCTCCAGGGCCCGGCCACCGTGCCGCTGCCCGCCGTCCCGGTCACGGCCGAGGGCGGACAGCTCGTCGCGGGCCCGGACGCCTGACACCTCACGGCCCGGCAGCCCCGGCCGACGGCTGAGCCCCCGCCCGGCCCGCACGTCCGGGCCTCCCGCTGGGCTCTGACACCTCACGCCCGGCCCGCACATCCGAGGCCGCCTCCGTACGGCTCACGGTCCGGCGGCCCGGCCTCGCCGCACGCGGCGGGGCGACCCCGCGGACGGGGCCCCGCCCGGCGGCCGTCAGTCCCAGTCCCAGTCGATGCCGACGAGCCCCCGCCGTACGTCCTCCTCGACCACGTGCACGGTGCGGTGGAGACCCGTCAGCGTGAGGTCCCGGCGGGCCGCGCGGGCCGCCCCCGCCGAGGACTGCTCGAACCGGCGGCACCGCACCGGCAGCGCGGCCTCGTCGAAGCCGACCTGGAGCACGTACTGCCCACCGCCGAAGGTGAAGCCCCGTACGTACTCGTCGCTGGGCCCTCCCGTACCGTCCTCGAAGCCGTAGCCGAAGAGGTACGTCTCGCCCGACCGCAGCCGGGTGTCGAAGAGCAGCTCCGCCACCAGCACCCCCGCCCCCGCGTCCCAGCGCACCCGCCCGGTCCGGCAGTTCTCCCCGGCCCGCACCGCGATCCGCGACGGGTCGCACCCCGGATCCCCGCGGTGGACGGCCAGATAGCGGTCGACGCCGTCCCGGTGGGCGCGTACGAGATGGAGCGAGGTGCGGCCCGCCAGCTCCCGCCGGGCCCCGATCCGCACCCGCTCCTGGTGGTCCACCGTGTGCAGCCCGCCGTCCACCGGTGACTCCATCGCCGCCAGCAGCCGTTCCACCGCGCCGGAGGACTCCAGCAGCGAGCGGTACGGGCGGGCCGCCGGACGCTCCGCCTCCGCGCCCGGCCCACCGTCCCGCAGCAGCCGCAGCAGCGAGTCGTCCGGCAGCGCCAGCACCTCCTCCAGCGCGCGCACGGCCCGCAGGGACTCCGGGCGGCGGGGCCGGCGTACGCCCTGCTGCCAGTAACTCAGGCTGGTCACCCCGAGCTTGACGCCCCGGTGGGCCAGATGGTGCTGCACCCGGTGGAGGGGGAGCCCGCGCACCGAGAGGGCGGTGCGCAGGGCCAGATGGAAGGGGCCGGTGTGCAGGATGCGGGCCAGTTCTCTCTCGGTCTGCCGCACAGGGCGCCTCCGGTGAACGTTCACGTGGGGGAGAGGGGACACCGCCCCCGGGCGATGCGGGGGAGCAGGTGACAGGGCTGCGCCGTTCACACGGGCGTCGCGCCGTTCACACCGTGATGTCACTCCGTATTGAAGCGTGTTGACCTGTTCCGGACAACGATCGATCCTTCTCATCAGCGTCCGGACGCGCTCCTCCGATCCCCGCCCCCCGCATTGGGAGGAACGCCATGCGCAACCCGAGAATCCGGCCCCGAAGGCTCTCGTTCACCGCCCTCCTGGCCGCCGCCCTCCTCGCCGTCCCCGCGGCCACCGCCACGGCCGCAGAGCCCGCCGCCCGGGACGGCGGGGCCTCCGTCGCCGCCGCCCAGCGCCTCGACATCACCATGCAGGCCCAGCAGAAGAGCAACTGGTGCTGGGCGGCCGGCGGCAACACCATCGCCGCCTGGTTCGGCCGCAGCTACTCCCAGAACCAGTTCTGCAACGCCGCCTTCAACCGGAACCAGAACACCGAGTGCCCCAACTCGCAGGCCACCCTCGGCAACGTCCAGACCGGACTCTCCTGGACCGGCGTCCGGCCCGGCAGCTACGTCACCGGCTGGCTGCGCTACGCGACCGTGCAGAGCGAGATCAACGCCCGGCGGCCCATCGAGACCCGCATCCAGTGGTCGTCCGGCGGCGGGCACATGCACGTCGTCTACGGGTACGACGACGCCAACAGCTGGGTCTACTGGGGCGACCCGTGGCCCTCCAGCGACCGCTACAACTGGGCCTCCCACTCCTGGTACGTGAACAACAACCAGTTCTCCTGGACCCACTCGCTCTACCGGATCGGGGCGTGAGGACATGACCGCGACCACCCGGCGCCTCGCCGTCGCCACCGCACTCGCCGCCACCGCCCTGCTCGCCGCCGCACCCGTGGCCTCCGCCGACGGACCCCCCGCCCCGCCGAAGCTGACCGCCGCCACGCTCGAAGCGGCCCACGAGGCGGCCTCCGCACCGGCCACCCTGGACACCCTGTCCCGGTTCTTCGCCCGCGAGGGGGCGGTGGCCCGTACGGCCGCCGCACCGCGCATCGAGGCGGGGGCCGTTCCCGTAAGGACCCTCTCGGCCGCGTTCGTCGCCGGGAAGCCGGGCGCCGCGCCGAGCACCCTGGACTACCTCGCCGCCACCGCCGTCTCCTCCGACGGGCAGAAGGCCTCCCTGTGGACCGTCCCCGGGGCCGGCGGGAGCGGGACGTGGCAGGTGGTGAACATCGCCACCGGTGACGACGAGGCCCGCTACACCGCCCAGGGGGCCCGCGCGCTCCCCGGCGGCACGGTCTTCCGCGAACCGCAGATCGACGCCTGGTACGTCCACGACGCCTCCCGGGTCCTGCCGCTGGACCAGGACGCGAGGACGGCCGTGGGGGCCGGTGGGATCACGCTCGACGCCTACCGGGCCCGGGTGAAGGAGGCCTACGGCGACAAGCTGCCCGGCTCCGGCTACGCCAAGTCCGGCAAGGCGGGGGGCTACGGCCCCGAGGCGGCGGGCGCGGACACCGGACGGGCCCCGGCCCCCGGCCCCGGCGTCCAGGAGCCGCAAGCCGCCCTCGGCGACCGGGCCGCGGCTCCCGGCCCCGCGCTCGCCGACGCGGCGGGCACCGGCACTCCGGACACCGCCCTGACCACCGTCTCCACGATGGCCGGGGCCGGGGCCCTGCTCGCCCTGGCCCTCGGCGGCGCCACCGCCGTACGCCACCGGATCCGCACCCGGCGCAGCCCCGCGCCGGACGCCTGAGCGAAGCGCTCCGGGGCCGCCACGGCCCCCCGGCACCCCGGAGCGCACCGGTCACCCGGAGGACGACGCACTGTCACACCCCGCAAGTAGGGTGGGAGGCATGGCAGACCCCTCCAGCTACCGCCCCAGCCCGGGGCAGATCCCCGACTCCCCGGGGGTCTACAAGTTCCGCGACGAGCACCGCCGGGTGATCTACGTCGGGAAGGCCAAGAACCTCCGCCAGCGCGTCGCCAACTACTTCCAGGACCTGGCCCATCTCCACCCGCGTACGCGCACCATGGTGACGACCGCCGCCTCCGTCGAGTGGACGGTCGTCTCCACCGAGGTCGAGGCGCTCCAGCTGGAGTACACCTGGATCAAGGAGTTCGACCCCCGGTTCAACGTCAAGTACCGGGACGACAAGAGCTATCCCTATCTCGCCGTCACGCTGAACGAGGAGTTCCCCCGCGTCCAGGTGATGCGCGGCGCCAAGAAGAAGGGCGTGCGCTACTTCGGTCCGTACGGGCACGCCTGGGCGATCCGCGAGACGGTCGACCTGATGCTCCGGGTCTTCCCCGTCCGCACCTGCTCCGCCGGGGTCTTCAAGAACGCCGCCCGCACCGGCCGCCCCTGCCTGCTGGGGTACATCGACAAGTGCTCGGCCCCCTGCGTCGGCCGGGTCACCCCCGAGGAACACCGGGAGCTGGCCGAGGACTTCTGCGACTTCATGGCCGGGCGCACGGGCACCTACATCCGCCGCCTGGAGAAGGACATGATGCAGGCGGCCGAGGAGATGGAGTACGAGCGCGCCGCCCGCCTCCGGGACGACGCCGGGGCCCTCAAGCGGGCCATGGAGAAGAGCGCCGTCGTCCTCGCGGACGCCACCGACGCCGATCTGATCGCCGTCGCGGAGGACGAGCTGGAGGCCGCCCTCCAGATCTTCCACGTGCGCGGCGGCCGGGTCCGCGGCCAGCGCGGCTGGGTCACCGACAAGGTCGAGGCGGTCGACACCGCCGGCCTCGTCGAGCACGCCCTCCAGCAGCTGTACGGGGAGGAGCGCGGGGACGCCGTCCCCAAGGAGGTGCTGGTCCCCGCCCTGCCCGAGGACACCGCGGCGGTCTCCCAGTGGCTCGCCGAGCGCCGGGGCGCCCAGGTCAGCCTGCGCATCCCGCAGCGCGGCGACAAGAAGGACCTGATGGCGACGGTCCAGCGCAACGCCCAGCAGGCGCTCGGCCTGCACAAGACCAAGCGCGCCTCCGACCTGACCACCCGCTCCCGGGCGCTGGAGGAGATCGCGGAGGCGCTCGGTCTGGACGCCGCCCCGCTGCGCATCGAGTGCTACGACATCTCCCATCTCCAGGGCGACGACGTGGTGGCCTCCATGGTGGTCTTCGAGGACGGCCTCGCCCGCAAGAGCGAGTACCGCCGCTTCCAGATCAAGGGCTTCGAGGGCCAGGACGACGTCCGCTCGATGCACGAGGTGATCGGCCGCCGCTTCAAGCGCTATCTCCAGGAGAAGGAGCGGACGGGCGAGTGGGAGCAGACCCCGCCGGTCTCCGGGGAGGCCCCGCACCCCGGACAGCTCCCCCCGCCGCCCGGCCCCGGCCAGGAGGGCGTCCAGGCCCCGGCCCCCACCCGGGCCCCCTCGCTCCCGGACACCCCGCAGGGTGCCCAGGCCCCGACGCAGGGCGCCCCGCCGCCGACCGACGACACCGACCCCCGCGAGAGCGACGGTCGCGAGGACGACGGCCGGCCCAAGCGGTTCGCCTATCCGCCGCAGCTCGTCGTGGTCGACGGCGGACAGCCGCAGGTCGCCGCCGCCCGGCGCGCCCTGGACGAGCTGGGCATCGACGACATCGCCGTCTGCGGCCTGGCCAAGCGCCTCGAAGAGGTCTGGCTGCCCGATGACGACGACCCCGTCGTCCTGCCGCGCTCCAGCGAGGGCCTCTACCTCCTCCAGCGCGTCCGCGACGAGGCCCACCGCTTCGCCATCACCTACCAGCGCTCCAAGCGGGCCAAGCGCATCCGCTCCAGCCCCCTCGACGATGTGGCCGGGCTCGGCGAGACCCGCAAACAGGCGCTGATCAAGCATTTCGGCTCGGTGAAGAAGCTCCGGCGGGCGACAATCGAGGAGATCTGCCAGGTCCCCGGGATAGGGCGCCGGACGGCCGAATCGGTGGCGGCCGCCCTCGCCGCCGCCGCTCCCGCGGCCCCTGCCGTGAACACGGCCACAGGAGAGATCATGGAAGAAGAGGACGACGGGGGCACGTCATGACCGGACCCACCGGCCGGGCCGCCCGCCAGGACGCCACCACGCGCCCCGGCGACCCCGGCCACCAGCAGCATCAGCAGCACGAACGAACAGACCGAGCAGACGGAGCAGACGTGAGTACGAACACCACGACCGAGACGGGCGAGGCAGCGGTGCCGGCCATCCCCGAGCTGGTGATCATCTCCGGCATGTCCGGCGCCGGCCGCAGCACCGCCGCCAAGTGTCTGGAGGACCTCGGCTGGTTCGTCGTCGACAACCTGCCGCCCGCGCTGATCCCCACCATGGTGGAGCTGGGCGCCCGCTCCCAGGGGAACGTGGCGCGGATCGCCGTCGTCGTCGACGTGCGCGGCCGCCGCTTCTTCGACAACCTGCGCGAATCCCTCGCCGACCTGGAGGCCAAGCACGTCACGCGGAGGATCGTCTTCCTGGAGTCCTCCGACGACGCCCTGGTCCGCCGCTTCGAGTCGGTCCGCCGCCCGCACCCCCTCCAGGGCGACGGCCGCATCGTCGACGGCATCGCCGCCGAGCGCGACCTGCTGCGCGAGCTGCGCGGCGACGCCGACCTGGTCATCGACACCTCCAGCCTCAACGTGCACGAGCTGCGGGCCAAGATGGACGCCCAGTTCGCGGGCGAGTCCGAGCCGGAGCTGCGCGCCACGGTGATGTCCTTCGGCTACAAGTACGGCCTGCCCGTCGACGCCGACCTCGTCGTCGACTGCCGCTTCCTGCCCAACCCGCACTGGGTCCCCGAGCTGCGCCCCTTCACCGGCCTCAACGAGGAGGTCTCCGGCTACGTCTTCGACCAGCCGGGCGCCAAGGAGTTCCTCAACCAGTACACGGAGCTGCTCCAGCTGATCGCCGCCGGTTACCGCCGCGAGGGCAAGCGGTACGTGACCATCGCCGTGGGCTGCACGGGCGGCAAGCACCGCTCCGTCGCCATGTCGGAGAAGCTCTCGGCCCGCCTGGCCGCCGAAGGAATCGAGACCGTCCTCGTCCACCGGGACATGGGGCGCGAGTGACCGGTCGCAATCTGCGGATGCGCCGGCTGAGCCGCGCCGGCGCGGCGCTCTCCGGCCGCAGACGCGGCGGGCAGCCCAAGGTCGTCGCGCTCGGCGGCGGCATGGGCCTCTCGGCGTCCCTGGCGGCGCTGCGCCGGATCACCGGCGACCTCACGGCCGTGGTCACCGTCGCGGACGACGGCGGCTCCAGCGGCCGGCTGCGCGAGGAGCTGGGCGTGCTGCCCCCCGGCGACCTGCGCAAGGCGCTCGCCGCGCTCTGCGGCGACGACGACTGGGGCCGCACCTGGTCCCGGGTGGTCCAGCACCGCTTCGAGTCCCAGGGCGACCTGCACGGCCACGCGGTCGGCAACCTGCTGATCGTGGCCCTCTGGGAACAGCTCGGCGACCACGTCCAGGCGCTCGACCTGGTCGGCAGGCTGCTCGGCGCGCACGGCCGGGTGCTGCCCATGTCCGCCGTGCCGCTGGAGCTCCAGGCGCTGGTCAAGGGCCACGACCCCGAGCTGCCCGACGCGATCGTCACCGTGCGCGGCCAGGCGACCGTGGCGCTCACCCCGGGCGAGGTGCAGTCGGTGCACGTCGTCCCGCCCGACCCGCCGGCCGTCCCGGAAGCGGTCGCCGCCGTCCTGGACGCCGACTGGGTGGTCCTCGGCCCCGGCTCCTGGTTCTCCTCGGTGATCCCGCACCTCCTGGTGCCGGAACTGCTCGACGCACTGGTCACCACCAAGGCCCGCAAGGTCCTGTCGTTGAATCTCGCACCACAGCCCGGTGAAACCGAGGGGTTCTCACCGCAGCGTCATTTGGAGGTTTTGGGACGACACGCCCCTAAACTCGCCTTGGACGTGGTGCTGGCCGACGAGGCAGCCGTGCCCGACCGTGCATCGCTCGACGACGCCGCCCAGCGGCTCGGGGCCGCGGTCGAGCTGGCGCCGGTGGCATCGCCCGACGGCGTTCCGGTCCATGATCAGGAGCTGTTGGCCGCCGCGTACGACCGTATTTTTCGGATGCATGGAAGGATCGGCCCATGGCGATGACGCCAGCGGTGAAGGACGAAATCTCTCGGCTTCCCGTCACCCGGACCTGCTGCAGGAAAGCAGAGGTCTCGGCGATTCTTCGGTTCGCGGGCGGGCTGCACCTGGTGAGCGGCCGCATTGTGATCGAGGCCGAGCTGGACACCGCGATGGCGGCGCGCCGGCTCAAGCGCGACATCCTCGAAATCTTCGGGCACAGCTCGGAGCTGATCGTGATGGCCCCCGGCGGGCTGCGGCGCGGCTCGCGCTACGTCGTACGGGTGGTGGCGGGCGGCGACCAGCTGGCCCGCCAGACCGGCCTGGTGGACGGCCGCGGCCGCCCCATCCGCGGGCTGCCGCCGCAGGTGGTCTCGGGGGCCACCTGCGACGCCGAGGCCGCCTGGCGCGGGGCGTTCCTGGCACACGGCTCGCTCACCGAGCCCGGCCGCTCCTCCTCGCTGGAGGTCACCTGCCCCGGACCGGAGGCCGCCCTCGCCCTGGTCGGCGCGGCGCGCAGGCTCTCCATCGCCGCCAAGGCCCGTGAGGTGCGCGGGGTGGACCGGGTCGTCGTCCGCGACGGCGACGCCATCGGCGCCCTGCTCACCCGGCTGGGCGCCCATGAGTCGGTGCTGGCCTGGGAGGAGCGCCGGATGCGGCGCGAGGTCCGCGCCACGGCCAACCGGCTGGCCAACTTCGACGACGCCAACCTGCGCCGCTCGGCCCGCGCGGCCGTCGCCGCCGGTGCCCGGGTCGGGCGCGCGCTGGAGATCCTCGGCGAGGAGGTCCCCGAGCACCTCGCGGCGGCCGGCCGGCTCCGCATGGAGCACAAGCAGGCGTCGCTGGAGGAGCTGGGCGCACTGGCCGACCCGCCGCTCACCAAGGACGCCGTGGCCGGGCGGATCCGCCGCCTGCTCGCCATGGCCGACAAGCGCGCCCAGGATCTCGGCATCCCCGGCACCGAGGCGACGCTCAGCGAGGAGATGGCGGACGGTCTGGTCGGCTGAGCCGCCGCCGGCCCGGGACCAACGTCCCGGGCCGCGCCGGGACGTTGGTCCCGGCGCGTCCGGAGGCCCGTGCACCCTACTGGGGAGTACGGGCCTCCCGTCGTTTTCCCGTGGCGTGTACGGGCCCTCTCGATGTCACCCCAGGGGCCTCGGAGAGGTAGGGTCGATAGCGGTCGGGGACATCCCTATACACCTCGTCGGCTTCAGAAACCGGCGTACCTATACGAGGAGATCGGTTCGTGACGATCCGCGTAGGCATCAACGGCTTCGGCCGCATCGGTCGCAACTACTTCCGCGCGCTGCTCGAGCAGGGTGCGGACATCGAGATCGTGGCTGTCAACGACCTGGGTGACACTGCGACCACGGCCCACCTGCTGAAGTACGACACCATCCTGGGTCGTCTCAAGGCAGAGGTCAGCCACACCGCCGACACCATCACCGTCGATGGTCACACGATCAAGGTGCTCTCCGAGCGCAACCCGGCCGACATCCCCTGGGGTGAGCTGGGCGTCGACATCGTCATCGAGTCGACCGGCATCTTCACCAAGAAGGCCGACGCCGAGAAGCACATCGCCGGTGGCGCCAAGAAGGTCCTCATCTCGGCTCCGGCCAAGGACGAGGACATCACCATCGTCATGGGCGTCAACCAGGACAAGTACGACGCGGCCAGCCACCACGTCATCTCCAACGCCTCCTGCACCACCAACTGCGTGGCGCCGATGGCCAAGGTCCTCGACGAGAACTTCGGCATCGTCAAGGGTCTGATGACGACGGTCCACGCGTACACCAACGACCAGCGCATCCTGGACTTCCCGCACTCGGACCTGCGTCGCGCCCGCGCCGCCGCCGAGAACATCATTCCGACCACGACGGGTGCCGCCAAGGCCACCGCCCTGGTCCTCCCGCAGCTCAAGGGCAAGCTCGACGGCATCGCCATGCGCGTCCCGGTCCCGACCGGTTCCGCCACCGACCTCGTCGTCACCCTGGACCGCGAGGTCACCAAGGACGAGGTCAACGCCGCGTTCAAGAAGGCCTCCGACGACGGCGCCCTCAAGGGCTTCCTGACGTACACCGAGGACCCGATCGTCTCCTCGGACATCGTCGGCGACCCGTCGTCCTGCACCTTCGACTCCTCCCTGACCATGGTCCAGGAGGGGAACACGGTGAAGATCCTCGGCTGGTACGACAACGAGTGGGGTTACTCCAACCGCCTCGTCGACCTCACGGTCTTCGTCGGCAACCAGCTCTGATCCCCGGGGTCGGCAGCACCACGAGCGGCACCACGATGTGAGCGAGGGGCTCGACCGGCGCAACGACACGCCGGTCGGGCCTCTTAGCATGTTCATCCGTCCTTGCAAGGAGTAACGGAAGACCAGATGAAGACGATCGACGAACTTCTCACCGAAGGGGTCGCCGGCAGGCGGGTATTCGTCCGCGCCGACCTCAACGTGCCGCTGGACGGCACCACCATCACCGACGACGGCCGGATCCGCGCCGTCCTGCCGACCGTCGCCAAGCTCGCCGAGGCCGGCGCGCGCGTCGTCGTCGCCTCGCACCTGGGCCGTCCCAAGGGCGCCCCGGACCCGGCGTTCTCGCTGGCGCCCGCCGCCGCGCGCCTGGGTGAACTCCTCGGCGCCGACGTCGCCTTCGCCACCGACACCGTGGGCGACTCCGCCCGCGCCGCCGTCGCGGGCCTCACCGACGGCCAGGTCGCCGTCGTCGAGAACCTCCGCTTCAACGCCGGTGAGACCTCCAAGGACGACGCCGAGCGCGCCGCCTTCGCCGACCGGCTGGCCGAGCTGGCCGATGTGTACGTGGGCGACGGCTTCGGGGCCGTACACCGCAAGCACGCCTCCGTCTACGACCTCCCGGCCCGCCTGCCGCACTACGCGGGCTACCTGATCGCCACCGAGGTCGGCGTCCTGGAGAAGCTCACCACCGACGTCAAGCGGCCCTACGCCGTCGTCCTCGGCGGGGCCAAGGTCTCCGACAAGCTCGGCGTCATCGACCACCTGCTGGAGAAGGCCGACCGCATCCTGATCGGCGGCGGCATGGTCTTCACCTTCCTCGCCGCCCAGGGCCACGAGGTCGGCGCGTCGCTGCTCCAGGAGGACCAGATTCCGGTCGTCAAGGAGTACATCGAGCGGGCGAAGGAGCGCGGCGTGGAGTTCGTCCTCCCCGTCGACGTGCTGGTCGCCGGAGAGTTCCCGGACATGAAGACCAAGGCCCCGGCGAACCCCGCCACGGTGGCCGCCGACGCCATCCCCGCCGGACAGATGGGCCTGGACATCGGCCCCGAGTCCCGCAAGCTCTACGCCTCGAAGCTCGCCGACACGGCCACCGTCTTCTGGAACGGCCCCATGGGCGTCTTCGAGCACCCCGACTACGCCGAGGGCACCCGCGCGGTCGCCCAGGCGCTCATCGACTCCCCGGCGTTCACCGTCGTCGGCGGTGGCGACTCCGCCGCCGCCGTCCGCATCCTGGGCTTCGACGAGAACGCTTTCGGACACATTTCGACCGGTGGCGGTGCCAGCCTCGAATACCTCGAGGGCAAGACGCTTCCCGGCCTCGCCGCACTGGAGGGCTAACCCCGATGACCACCCGCACCCCGCTGATGGCGGGCAACTGGAAGATGAACCTCAACCACCTCGAGGCCATCGCCCACGTCCAGAAGCTCTCGTTCGCCCTCACCGACAAGGACTACGACGCCGTCGAGGTCGCCGTCCTGCCGCCCTTCACCGACCTGCGCTCCGTGCAGACCCTGGTCGACGGCGACAAGCTGAAGATCAAGTACGGCGCCCAGGACATCTCCGCGCACGACTCCGGCGCGTACACCGGCGAGATCTCCGGCCCGATGCTCGCCAAGCTGCGCTGTACGTACGTGGCCGTCGGGCACAGCGAGCGCCGCCAGTACCACGGCGAGAGCGACGAGATCTGCAACGCCAAGGTGAAGGCCGCCTACAAGCACGGCCTGACCCCGATCCTCTGCGTCGGCGAGGGCCTGGACGTCCGCAAGGCCGGCGACCAGGTCCCGTACACCCTCGCGCAGCTCGACGGCGCCCTGAAGGACCTCCCGGCCGAGCAGGCCGAGTCCATCGTCATCGCCTACGAGCCCGTCTGGGCCATCGGCACCGGCGAGGTCGCCACCCCCGAGGACGCCCAGGAGGTCTGCGGGGCGATCCGCGGCCGGCTGGCCGAGCTGTACTCGCAGGAGCTGGCCGACGCCGTCCGTATCCAGTACGGCGGCTCGGTGAAGTCCGGCAACGTGGCGGCCATCATGGCCCAGCCCGACGTCGACGGCGCCCTGATCGGCGGCGCCGCGCTCGACGCCGACGAGTTCGTCAAGATCGTCCGCTTCCGCGACCAGTGAGTATGCGGTAGCGCGGATCCGTCGTACCCTTGCGGGGGCCGAGAGGGCAGTCCACCCCTCCGGCCCCCGCAGTACGTACAGGCAGTAGTCGAGAATTCCGGAAAGTAGGGACCAGCCGTGGTTATGGCGTTCCAGATCGCTCTGATCGTCTTCAGCCTGCTGCTGATGCTGCTGGTGCTCATGCACAAGGGCAAGGGCGGCGGCCTCTCCGACATGTTCGGTGGCGGAATGCAGTCCTCCGTCGGCGGCTCCTCGGTGGCCGAGCGCAACCTCGACCGCATCACCGTCGTGGTCGGCCTGATCTGGTTCGCCTGTGTCGTCGTCCTCGGTCTGCTGGTCAAGCTCGGGGACTGACCCCGCCCGCGAATCCCGGTGACGGTGTAACTCCTTTCACTGGACGTGCGTTGGGCCTTACGTAGACTGAGGCTTCGTCGAGCACCATCAGGCAGGGAGTTACGACCGTGGCAAGTGGCAACGCGATCCGGGGAAGCCGGGTCGGAGCGGGGCCGATGGGTGAGGCCGAGCGGGGCGAGTCCGCGCCGCGCCTGCGCATCTCCTTCTGGTGCTCGAACGGGCACGAGACACAGCCCAGCTTCGCCCATGACGCGCAGGTGCCGGACACCTGGGACTGCCCGCGCTGCGGCTTCCCGGCCGGCCAGGACAAGGACAGCCCCCCGGACCCGCCCCGCACCGAGCCGTACAAGACGCACCTCGCGTACGTACGGGAGCGGCGCAGCGACGAGGACGGCGAGGCGATCCTCGCCGAGGCGCTGGCCAAGCTCCGCGGCGAGATCTGACCCACGCACCACCCCCGTCGTTCACCGGCCGGACACCCCACGGGTGTCCGGCCGGGCCGCTTTTCCGCCGCACGCCCCGCGTCCGCGCCTGCACGCCTCCTCGATCAATTAGGTTGGAGGGGCAGCGGGGATGCTGACGTACAAGAAGAAGTGGGCGGATATCCGGGATGAACGCAGCAAGCCGAACCAAGCTCAACCAGACCCCCGAGTGGACGGCTCTCGCCAAGCACCGCGAGGAGTTCGGCGCCACCGGACTGCGCGAGCTCTTCGCGCAGGCGCCGGACCGTGGCACCGCCTACACCCTCCGGGTCGGTGACCTCCACCTCGACTACTCCAAGCACCTGGTCACCGACGAGACGCTGCGCCTGCTGCGCGAACTCGCCGCCGCCACCGGGGTCGCGGAGCTGCGGGACGCCATGTTCCGCGGCGAGAAGATCAACACCACCGAGGACCGGGCGGTCCTGCACACCGCGCTCCGCGCCCCGCGCGACGCGGTCATCGAGGTCGACGGCGAGAACGTGGTGCCCGCCGTCCACGCCGTCCTCGACAGGATGGCGGCCTTCGCCGAGAAGGTCCGGGCGGGGGAGTGGACCGGCCACACCGGCAAGCCCATCAAGAACATCGTCAACGTCGGCATCGGCGGCTCCGACCTCGGCCCCGCCATGGCGTACGAGGTGCTGCGCTCCTTCACGGACCGCTCGCTCACCGTCCGGTTCGTCTCCAACGTCGACGGCGCCGACCTCCACGAGGCGGTCCGCGACCTGGACCCGGCCGAGACGCTCTTCGTCATCGCCTCGAAGACCTTCACCACCATCGAGACGATCACCAACGCCACCTCCGCCCGCGACTGGCTCCTCACCGAGCTGCGCGCCGGCCAGGACGCCGTCGCCCGGCACTTCGTGGCGCTGTCGACCAACGCGGAGAAGGTCGAGGAGTTCGGCATCGACACGGCCAACATGTTCGAGTTCTGGGACTGGGTCGGCGGCCGCTACTCCTACGACTCCGCGATCGGCCTCTCGCTGATGATCGCCATCGGCCCGGACCGGTTCCGCGAGATGCTCGACGGCTTCCACCTCGTCGACGAGCACTTCCGCACCGCCCCCGCCGAGGAGAACGCCCCGCTCCTGCTGGGCCTGCTCGGCGTCTGGTACGGCAACTTCTTCGACGCCCAGTCGCACGCGGTGCTGCCCTACAGCCACTACCTGTCCAAGTTCACCGCGTACCTCCAGCAGCTGGACATGGAGTCCAACGGCAAGTCCGTGGACCGCCGGGGCGACCGCGTCGACTGGCAGACCGGCCCGGTCGTCTGGGGCACCCCCGGCACCAACGGGCAGCACGCCTACTACCAGCTGATCCACCAGGGCACCAAGATGATCCCGGCGGACTTCATCGGCTTCGCCGCCCCGGTCCACGACCTGCTGCCCGGCCTGATCGCCCAGCACGACCTGCTGATGGCCAACTTCTTCGCCCAGACCCAGGCGCTCGCCTTCGGCAAGACGCCCGACGAGGTCCGCGCGGAGGGCGTGCCCGAGGAGCTGGTCCCGCACAAGACGTTCCGGGGCAACCACCCCACGACGACGATCCTCGCCGACAAGCTGACCCCCTCGGTCCTCGGCCAGCTCATCGCGCTCTACGAGCACAAGGTCTTCGTCCAGGGCGCCATCTGGGACATCGACTCCTTCGACCAGTGGGGCGTCGAACTCGGCAAGGTCCTCGCCAAGAAGATCGAGCCCGTGCTGACCGGAGAGGCCTCCACCGCGGAACTCGACAGCTCCACCGCCGCCCTGGTCACCGCCTACCGCACGCTGCGGGGGCGCTGAGCCCATGCAGGCGGGGGAGGGGACGGCGGACATACGGCTGCGGCCGCCGCGCAACACGCTGAACGAGCGGGTGGTGGGCTGGTGGCGGGTCCAGTCGCTGCTGACGACCGCCGTCCCCGTCGTCCCGCTCGCCGTGCTCGGCGCGCTGATCGGGCCCGCCCGGTTCTGGCTGCTGCTGCTCGCCGCGGTGTTCGCCGCGGCGGGCGGCACGGCCGCCGTCCTCCTCCCGCGCTGGTGGTTCCGCATCCACCACTGGGAGGTCACCGAGGACGCGGTCTACGTACGCACCGGGTTCTTCCGGCAGGAGTGGCGGATCGCGCCGATGTCCCGCATCCAGACCGTGGACACCGTGCGCGGCCCGCTGGAACAGCTCTACCGGCTCGCCACCGTCACCGTCACCACCGCCTCCGCCAAGGGCGCGGTCCGGATCGAGGGCCTGGACCACGAGGTCGCCGCCGAACTGGCCGAACGGCTCACCCGCATCACCCGTGACACCCCCGGCGACGCCACATGAGCACCCCGCGGGCCCCGTACGACGACTGGCGCCGCCTCGACCCCCGTACGGTCTGGGTCACCGCCGTCGTCGTCGCGGGCGTCGTGGCGGGCGCCGCCCTCCCGGCCACCCTCGGGCTCGCCAACTGGCTCGGGCTCCCCGGCGCGGTCCTCTGGGTGCTCGCCGCGGCCGTGCTGGTCATCGGGGCCGCGGCGGGCGCCGACCGGGTCCGCTGGCACCGCACCCGCTACCGGATCGGCGAGGAGCGCGTCGACCTCCACACCGGCCTCCTCCTCGTCAAACGCCGCTCCCTGGCCCGCGGCCGCATCCGTACGGTCGACCTCACCGCCAATCTGCTGCTGCGCCTCCTCGGCCTGGTCACCGTCAGGATCGGCACCGGCGAACAGGGCGGCGAATCCACCCTGGAGCTGGACCCGGTCACCCGCGCCGAGGGCGAACGGCTCCGCCGCCTCCTCCTCGAACGCGCCGCCCCCACCCCGCCCGGCGTCCACCGC
Organism: Streptomyces araujoniae; assembly: GCF_050871195.1. Taxonomy (NCBI): domain Bacteria; kingdom Bacillati; phylum Actinomycetota; class Actinomycetes; order Kitasatosporales; family Streptomycetaceae; genus Streptomyces; species Streptomyces araujoniae. Next base: position 1,504,907 of record NZ_CP194070.1, on the reverse strand, counting down.
GACGGTGAACTGGCCGCCCTCGACCCGCGCTGGATCCGCTACGCCCCGGTCTCCTTCGTCGCCCCCATGCTCGGCGGTGCGGCGTTCGGCGCGGTCCTGCAGATCAGCGACTGGCTCGGCGCCCAGGGCGAGGTCATCGCCTGGGCCGGGGACCGGTTCCAGGAGACCCCGCTCCTCTGGGTGATCGTCATACTGGTCACCGCCGCCCTGGCCGCCGGGATGATCGGGGCGCTCGGCCTCTGGATCGAGATGTGGTGGAACTACCGCCTGGAGCGCGAGCCCGGCGGCACCCTGCGGGTCCGCCGCGGGCTCCTCACCTCCCGGTCCATCTCCGTCGAGGAGGCCCGGCTGCGCGGCGTCGACCTCGTCGAACCCCTCGGCGTACGGCTGTTCGGCGCCGCCCGGCTGGACGCCATCACCACCGGCCTCGCCCAGGACCACGAGGCGAAGAACGCCGACCACAACACCGTCCTCCCGGTGGTGCCGCGCCCGCTGGCCGACTCCGTCGCCGCCGACGTGCTCCGGGAGACGGCCACCCCGACCGGGGCCGCGCTGACCTGCCACCCGCGCGCCGCCCGGGGCCGCAGGCTGCGCTGGTCGCTCGCCGCCGCCCTCGCACCGGTTCTGCTCCTCACCCTCCTCGGCGCGCTGCTCACCCCCGTACTGCTCTGGACCGCCCTCGGCCTCGCGGCGGTGTCCCTGCCGCTCGCGGTGGCGCTGGCGCTGGACGCGTACCGGGGGCTCGGCCACGCGCTCTCCGGCCGCTACCTGGTGACCCGCTCCGGCACGCTCCGCCGCTCGACGGCCGCCCTGGAGCGGGCCGGGGTGATCGGCTGGACCGTCAAGCAGTCGTACTTCCAGCGGCGGGCCGGGCTGCTGAGCATCACCGCCACCACGGCCGCCGGAGGGGGCGCGTACACGGCGTACGACACCGATGCGACCGAGGGCCTCGCCTTCGCCGCCGAGGCCGTCCCCGGGCTGCTGGAGCCGTTCCTGGAGCGCGCCGGCGCGGCGGTGGGAGAGACCGGCTCCGGCACAGAGCGGACGGTCGGTGACAGAGGGCCTGTGCCGGGCACTCCGTGACAGAGGGCACCAACCCGGCGTTGTGTGCGTGACCCCGCGTAGGCGACGATATCGATCATGACCTTCACCCACCGTCGTACGGTACTCACCGCCCTCGCCACCGCCGCCGTCAGCGGCCCGCTGCTCGGCTCGCTCACCGCGACCCCCGCCCACGCCACCGGCGACCTGGACATCTACACCTCCAACACCGACCTCTACAAGAAGCTCGCGGGCAAGGAGGGCGTGGAGTTCGCCCGCCGCTACAAGAGACACGAGTACGTCGACGACTCGACCCCGCAGAAGTACCCGTACAACCGGACCACCGTCATGGCCCTGCACGGCGGAGGCATCGAGACCGGCACCTCCGAACTCTGCCTCGCCATAGCCGGATACCACCCCGCCACGCTCGCCCCGCTCCAGGACGGCCACGGGACGCACGACTACTGGATGTTCGAGGGGCTGCGCACCTCGGGCAACCGCGACCTGCACGTCACGGCCAAGAACTGCGACGACCATGTCGCGCTCTCCATGGCGTTCGGCAGCCTCAACGTCCTGAGCCTGCACGGCTGTACGGCGGCGCAGGCGGGCACCGTCCCGCAGGCCGTGGTGGTCGGCGGCCTCAACACCCGGTTCAAGTCCCTGCTCAAGGCGGAGTTCGACGCGGTGGGCATCGCCTGGCGGGACGGGAACGAGACGCCCGACCTGGCCGGCGTCAACCCCGACAACCCGGTGAACCGCACCATGCTGTCCAAGGGCGGTCAGCTGGAGCTCACCACGGAGCTGCGCGCTGCGATGTTCACGAACAACACCCGCGCGGGCCGGGCCGGCTCCACGACCGCGGTCTTCGACCGGTTCGTGGGCGCCTGCCGGGCCGCGATCACGAAGCTGGAGCAGGGGACCGACCAGGTCATCCTCTGACCGGGAGGGCCGACGCACCGGGCCCGGCCCGCCGGGGAAGGCGGGCCGGGCCCGGTCGTGCGTACGCTCAGGCGGACGCCGGCGGATACAGCGCGCGCGGCAGCCGCGAGGCCGCCGCCGCGTCCAGCAGCCAGAGCGTGCGGCTGCGCCCGTACGCGCCCGCCGCCGGGGCCTGGATCTCCCCGGCGCCCGACAGCGCGATGGCCGCCGCCTCCGCCTTGTCCTCGCCCGCCGCCAGCAGCCACACCTCACGCGCCGCGCGGATCGCGGGGAGCGTGAGCGAGATGCGCACCGGCGGCGGCTTGGGGGCCCCGTGCACACCGACGACGGTGCGCTCGGTCTCCCGTACCGCGGGCAGTTCCGGGAAGAGCGAGGCCACATGCGTGTCCGGGCCGACGCCCAGCATCAGCACGTCGAAGGAGGGCACCGGACCGTGGTCCTCCGGCCCCGCGGCGGCGGCGAGTTCGGCCGCGTACGCCGCCGCCGCCTCGTCCACGTCCTCGCCGTACGGGCCGTCCGAGGCCGGCATGGCGTGCACCCGCGCCGGGTCCAGCCCCACCGCGTCGAGCAGCGCCTCCCGGGCCTGGGTGACGTTCCGCTCGGGGTCGCCCTCGGGCAGGAACCGCTCGTCGCCCCACCACAGGTCCAGGCGCGACCAGTCGACCGCGTCCCGGGCGGGGGCGGCGGCGAGCGCGGCCAGCAGGCCGTTGCCGTTGCGCCCGCCGGTCAGCACCACCGAGGCGTGGCCCCGGGCGGCCTGGGCGTCCACGATCCTCGTGATCAGCCGGGCCGCCGCGGCCTGCGCCATCAGCTCCTTGTCGCGGTGCACGACCAGCTGGGGAGGCGTCACTTGGCGGCCGCCTTCTTCGCCGGGGCCTTCTTCGCGGCGGGGGCCTTCTGCCCGCCCTCGGCGGGCTTCTCCGCCTCTGCGGCCTTCACCTCGCCGCCCGCGTGGAGCTTCTCCACCCCGAACTTGACCGCGGACTCGTAGGTGTTGTCCGGGTCCAGCCGGCGCAGCTCCTCCGCCAGCAGCTCGGCGGTCTCGCGCCGCTTGAGCGCCACCGCGCGGTCCGGCTGGCCCTGCATGGAGAGCGTGGCCAGCGAGCCGTCGGCCCGGTCGAGCACGATGACGCCGTTCTTCGTCTCCAGCCGTACGGCGGTCAGCCCCGGGCCCTGGGAGAGCGTGCGCTCCACCGGGACGCCGAGCCGGTCGGCGAGCCACATCGCGAGCAGTTCGCAGCTCGGGTTGTCGCTCTCGCCCTCGACGGTCGCGCCGATCACCGTCGCCGGCTGCTGGTCCAGGGCGGCGGCCAGCATGGAGCGCCACGGGGTGATCCGGGTCCAGGCCAGATCGGTGTCGCCGGGGCTGTACGCCGCCGCCCGCACGGCCAGCTCGTCGAGCGGGGCCTCGGCGGAGTAGGTGTCGGTGATCCGGCGCTGGGCGAGCGCGCCCAGCGGGTCCTTCGCCGGGTCGGCGGGGGCGTCCTCGGGCCACCACACCACGACCGGGGCGTCGGGGAGCAGCAGCGGGAGCACCACCGACTGGGCGTGGTTGGCGAGTTCACCGTGGAGCCGCAGGACGACGGTCTCCCCGGTCCCGGCGTCCGACCCGACCCGGACCTCGGCGTCGAGGCGGGCGTCGCGCCGGGCGCGCGGCGAGCGGCTGACCCGCTTGATCACCGCGATGATCCGCGAGGGGTGCTCGCGGGACGCGTCACCGGCCGACTTGAGCGCGTCGTACGCGTTCTCCTCGTCCGTGACGATGACCAGCGTGAGCACCATGCCGATGGCGGGGGTGCCGATCGCCCGGCGGGCCGAGACCAGCGCCTGGTTGATCTGGCTGGATGTGGTCTCCGTGAGATCGATCTTCATGGCCGCCTCCAGCTCCGTCCGTCCCGTGCGAGCATCTCGTCGGCCTCCGCCGGACCCCAGGTGCCGGCCGCGTACTTGGCGGGCTTGCCGTGCTTGGCCCAGTACTCCTCGATCGGGTCGAGGATGGTCCAGGAGAGCTCGACCTCCTGGTGGCGCGGGAAGAGGTTGGCGTCCCCGAGCAGCACGTCCAGCAGGAGCCGCTCGTACGCCTCCGGGCTGGACTCGGTGAAGGACTCCCCGTACGCGAAGTCCATCGTGACGTCCCGGACCTCCATCGAGGTGCCGGGCACCTTGGAGCCGAAGCGCACGGTCACGCCCTCGTCGGGCTGGACCCGGATGACCAGGGCGTTGCCGCCCAGCTCCTCCGTGGCGCCGGACTCGAAGGGGAGGTAGGGAGCGCGCTTGAAGACGACCGCGATCTCCGTGACCCGGCGGCCGAGCCGCTTCCCGGTCCGGAGGTAGAACGGCACGCCCGCCCAGCGGCGGTTGTTGATCGTCAGCTTGATCGCCGCGTAGGTGTCGGTCGTCGACTTGGGGTCGATGCCCTCCTCCTCGCAGTAGCCGAGGACCTCCTGGCCGCCCTGCCAGGCGTGCTCGTACTGGGCGCGCACGGTGTGCAGACCGAGGTCCTCGGGCAGCTCGACGGCGGTGAGCACCTTGAGCTTCTCGGCGACCAGGGCCTTGGGGTGGAAGGAGCCGGGCTCCTCCATCGCGGTGAGCGCCAGCAGCTGGAGCAGGTGGTTCTGGATGACGTCACGGGCGGCGCCGATGCCGTCGTAGTAGCCGGCCCGGCCGCCGATGCCGATGTCCTCGGCCATCGTGATCTGTACGTGGTCGACGTAGGACCTGTTCCAGATCGGCTCGAACATCGTGTTGGCGAACCGCAGCGCCAGGATGTTCTGGACCGTCTCCTTGCCCAGGTAGTGGTCGATCCGGAAGACCTCGTTGGGCGGGAAGACGTCGTGGACGATCTGGTTGAGCTCCTGCGCGCTGGCCAGGTCGTGGCCGAACGGCTTCTCGATGACGGCCCGCCGCCAGGAGCCCTCCTTCTGGTCGGCCAGGCCGTGCTTCTTGAGCTGCTGGACGACCTTGGGGAAGAACTTCGGCGGCACGGAGAGGTAGAAGGCGAAGTTGCCGCCCGTCCCCTGTGCCTTGTCGAGCTCCTGGATGGTGGACTTCAGCGTCTCGAACGCCTCGTCGTCGTCGAAGTTGCCCTGGACGAAGCGCATCCCCTGGATGAGCTGCTGCCAGACCTCCTCGCGGAACGGCGTACGGGCGTGCTCCTTGACGGCATCGTGGACGACCTGCGCGAAGTCCTCGTCCTCCCAGTCGCGGCGGGCGAAGCCGATGAGCGAGAAGCCCGGTGGCAGCAGGCCGCGGTTGGCCAGGTCGTAGACGGCAGGCATCAGCTTTTTACGGGACAAATCGCCCGTGACGCCGAAGATGACCAGGCCCGACGGCCCCGCGATACGCGGGAGCCGTCGGTCCTGTGCGTCACGGAGCGGGTTGGCTCCGGGAACAGCAGACAAAGTGGTCAGCCCTCCGAGGGGGCGAGGCGCGAAAGCTCCGCCTCGGTCGACTTGAGCAGATCGTTCCAGGACGCCTCGAACTTCTCGACGCCCTCGTCCTCCAGCAGCTGCACGACGTCGTCGTACGAGATGCCGAGCTTCTTGACCGCGTCGAGGTCGGCGCGGGCCCGGTCGTAACCGCCGGCGACGGTGTTGCCGGTGATCTCGCCGTGGTCGGCCACGGCCTCCAGGGTCGCCTCCGGCATGGTGTTCACCGTGTTCGGTGCCACCAGGTCGTCGACGTACAGGGTGTCCTTGAGGGACGGGTCCTTGACACCGGTGGAGGCCCAGAGCGGACGCTGCTTGTTGGCCTGCGCCTTGTCCAGCGCCTCCCAGCGCTCGCCCGCGAAGACCTCCTCGTACGCCTCGTAGGCCAGCCGCGCGTTGGCCAGGGCGGACTTGCCCTTGGCGGCCTTCGCCTCGTCGGAGCCGATGGCGTCCAGGCGCTTGTCGATCTCGGTGTCCACGCGGGACACGAAGAAGGACGCCACCGAGTGGATCTTGGAGAGGTCCAGGCCCGCGGCCTTCGCCTTCTCCAGGCCCGCCAGGTAGGCGTCCATGACCGCGCGGTAGCGCTCCAGCGAGAAGATCAGCGTCACGTTGACGCTGATGCCCCGGCCGATCGTCTCGGTGATCGCCGGGAGGCCCGCCTTGGTGGCCGGGATCTTGATGAGCGTGTTCGGCCGGTCGACCAGCCACGCCAGCTGCTTGGCCTCGGCGATGGTGGCCGTGGTGTTGTGCGCCAGGCGCGGGTCGACCTCGATGGAGACCCGGCCGTCCTGGCCGTCGGTCGCGTCGAAGACCGGGCGCAGGATGTCGGCGGCGTCGCGGACGTCCGCCGTCGTGATCATGCGCAGGGCCTCCTCGACGGTGACCTTGCGGGCGGCGAGGTCGGTGAGCTGCTGCTCGTAGCCGTCGCCCGAGGAGATCGCCTTCTGGAAGATCGACGGGTTGGTGGTGACGCCGACGACATGGCTCTGGTCGATCAGCTCGGCCAGGTTGCCCGAGGTGATCCGCTTGCGCGACAGGTCGTCGAGCCAGATCGCCACGCCCTCGTCGGAGAGGCGCTTGAGTGCGTCTGTCATGGGTTGCATCTCCTACTGGTGGTGTCTAAGGGCGTCAGCGCGCTGCGGCTTCGAGGGATTCCCGCGCGACGGCGGCCACGTTCTCGGCGGTGAAGCCGAACTCGCGGAAGAGGACCTTGGCGTCGGCCGAGGCACCGAAGTGCTCCAGCGAGACGATCCGGCCGGCGTCCCCGACGTACCGGTGCCAGGTCAGGCCGATGCCCGCCTCCACGGCGACCCGCGCCTTGACCGACGGCGGGAGCACGCTCTCCTTGTAACCCCGGTCCTGCTCCTCGAACCACTCGACGGACGGCATCGAGACCACCCGGGTCGGCACCCCGGCCGCCTGGAGCTGCTCGCGCGCCTCGACGGCGACGTGGACCTCGGAGCCGGTCGCGATGAGCAGCACCTGCGGCGCCGCGTTCTGCCCGGAAGGCGTCTCGGCCTCGAAAAGGACGTAACCGCCCTTGGCCGCGTCCTCGTTCGCCTCGTACGTCGGCACGCCCTGGCGGGTCAGCGCCAGACCGTGCGGGGCGCCCACCCCGAACTCCTTGGTGTAGCGGCGCAGGATCTCGCGCCAGGCGATGGACGTCTCGTTGGCGTCGGCCGGGCGGACGACGTTCAGACCCGGGATGGCGCGGAGCGACGCCAGGTGCTCCACCGGCTGGTGGGTCGGGCCGTCCTCGCCGAGACCGATCGAGTCGTGCGTCCACACGTACGTCACCGGCAGGTGCATCAGCGCGGAGAGGCGCACCGCGTTGCGCATGTAGTCGGAGAAGACCAGGAAGGTCCCGCCGTAGATGCGGGTGTTGCCGTGCAGCGCGATGCCGTTCATCGCGGCGGCCATGGCGTGCTCGCGGATCCCGAAGTGGATCGTGCGGCCGTACGGGTCGGCCTCCGGCAGCGGGTTGCCCACCGGGAGGAACGACGACGTCTTGTCGATCGTGGTGTTGTTCGAGCCCGCGAGGTCGGCCGAGCCGCCCCACAGCTCGGGCACGATCTCGCCCAGCGCCTGGAGGACCTTGCCGGAGGCGGCGCGGGTGGCCAGGGACTTGCCGGGCTCGAAGACCGGGAGCTTCTCCTCCCAGCCCGCGGGCAGCTCGCCCGCCGCGATCCGGTCGAAGTCGGCGGCGCGCCCGGGGTTGGCGGTGCGCCACGCGGCGAACGCCTTGTCCCACTCGGCACGGGCCTCACGGCCGCGGTCCAGGGCCTCACGGGTGTGGCCGATGACCTCGTCGGAGACCTCGAAGGTCTGCTCCGGGTCGAAGCCCAGGACCCGCTTGGTCGCCGCGATCTCCTCGCCACCGAGGGCCGAGCCGTGGGCCGCCTCGGTGTTCTGGGCGTTCGGGGCGGGCCAGGCGATGATCGAGCGGGCCGCGATGAACGAGGGGCGCTCGGTCTCGGCCTTGGCCGCCTGGAGCGCCGCGTACAGACCCGCCGGGTCCAGGTCGCCGTTGGCCTGCTGCTCGACGCGCTGGACGTGCCAGCCGTACGCCTCGTAGCGCTTGAGGGTGTCCTCGGAGACCGCGGTCTCGGTGTCGCCCTCGATGGAGATGTGGTTGTCGTCCCAGAGCAGGACCAGGTTGCCCAGCTTCTGGTGCCCGGCCAGCGAGGAGGCCTCGGCGGCGATGCCCTCCTGGAGGCAGCCGTCACCGGCGACGACCCAGACGGTGTGGTCGAACGGGGAGGTGCCGGGGGCCGCCTCGGGGTCGAAGAGGCCGCGCTCGTAGCGGGCGGCCATGGCCATGCCCACCGCGTTGGCGACACCCTGGCCCAGCGGGCCCGTCGTCGTCTCGACGCCGGCCGTGTGGCCGTACTCCGGGTGGCCCGGGGTCTTGGAGCCCCACGTGCGGAACGCCTTCAGGTCGTCCAGCTCCAGGCCGTAACCGGCGAGGTAGAGCTGGATGTAGAGGGTCAGGCTGGAGTGGCCCGCCGACAGGACGAACCGGTCGCGGCCGGTCCACTCGGCGTCCGCCGGGTCGTGCCGCATGACTTTCTGGAACAGGGTGTACGCGGCGGGGGCCAGGCTCATCGCCGTGCCCGGGTGGCCGTTTCCGACTTTCTGTACGGCGTCCGCGGCGAGGACGCGGGCGGTGTCCACCGCCCGCTGGTCCAATTCGGTCCACTGGAGGTCTGAGGTGGTCGGCTTGATGCTCACCCTGCGTCAGGGCTCCTCTCCACTGTTCGTAGGCCGGTGGCTGATACCGCACCGGGCGCTGCCGAGCCTACCCTCGCCGGGGCCCACACCTTCCGGCTCTTTCCAGGGTGAGGGCGACCCGGGCACTTCGCCTCCCGGCGGACCGTCTCCGTACATCCCGCAGTCACCCCCAACACGACCCCACCCCCGCGAAGGACGGTGTGGGCCCAACGTCTACAGTGGTCGGGTTCGCGCAAGTCTTCACAAGGGCCCTTCGGCCCGGAGCTTGCTGGGATTTCTCTGTCAGGGGTGTGCGTGACGGCCGTCGAGTCCCGACCCGCCGGGGTCGCCTTGACTCCCAGCCCAGGGGGCCATCGCCCGTACGGGGCCCGTGTCAAGGCATTCGTGGCGCTTACGAAGCCACGGATCATCGAGCTGTTGCTCATCACCACGATTCCGGTGATGTTCCTCGCCGCCCAGGGCGTACCCGACCTGTGGCTGGTGTTCGCCACCACCTTCGGGGGATACCTCTCGGCGGGCGGCGCCAACGCGCTCAACATGTACATCGACCGCGACATCGACGCGCTGATGGACCGCACGTCGCAGCGTCCGCTGGTCACCGGGATGGTCAGCCCGCGCGAGTGCCTCGTCTTCGGCATCTCCCTCGCGGTCGTCTCGACCCTCTGGTTCGGACTGCTCGTCAACTGGCTGTCCGCCGGACTCGCCCTCGGGGCGCTGCTCTTCTACGTCGTCGTCTACACGATGCTCCTGAAGCGCCGCACCTCCCAGAACATCATCTGGGGCGGCATCGCCGGCTGCCTGCCGGTGCTCATCGGCTGGTCGTCCGTGACGAACTCCCTCTCCTGGGCCGCCGTCATCCTCTTCGCCGTCATCTTCTTCTGGACGCCGCCGCACTACTGGCCGCTCTCCATGAAGGTCAAGGACGACTACGCCCGGGTCGGCGTCCCGATGCTCCCGGTCATCGCCTCCAACCAGGTGGTCGCCCGCCAGATCGTCCTCTACAGCTGGGTGATGGTCGGCGTCTCGCTCCTCCTCACCCCGCTGGGCTACACCGGCTGGTTCTACCTCTCGGTGGCGCTGCTCGCGGGCGGCTTCTGGCTCTGGGAGGCCCACGGGCTGCAGAACCGTGCCAGGGCCGGGGTGACCGGCGCCAAGCTCAAGGAGATGCGGCTGTTCCACTGGTCGATCACCTACGTCTCGCTGCTCTTCCTGGCCGTCGCGGTGGACCCCTTCCTCCGCTAGGCACCGGCCTCTACGGGCGGGTCACGTGGCAGAAGCCACGGGACCCGCCCGTCGCCGTTCGAACTACTCGTCGGTAGCATCCTGTTCATGGCAGAGACGGCAGCAGACGCAGCAGAGACCGGGCAGACCTCCCGGAGCGACGCCCGGAAGGCGGCCCGCGCGGAGCGCAGGGCGGCGAAGCTGGCCCGCGAGATCGGGGCCTTCGCCAAGGAGCACGGCGGCGCCGAGGGGCAGCTCGCCTACATCGGCGAGGCGGGCGCCCGCATCGTCCTGGTCGGCCAGGACGGCGCCTGGGGCGATCTGGTGGCCCCGACGTACGCCGTGGCCGAGAGCGCGGTGGAGAAGTCCGGGATCACGGTCCACGAGGAGTTCGACGGCGACTTCGCCCTCAAGGTCCGCACCGGCCCGTACGAGTGGTCGCGGATGGCCGGGATCCAGGTCGGCGGCCCGTCCAACGACAGCTGAGCCGCACGCCAAAGGGGCGGCGGGCATGTGCCCGCCGCCCCTTTCGCCGTACCACCGCTCAGAGGGCCTGCGCCGACTCCCGCTGCTCGGCGGAGGCGGACGGGCCCGGCAGCGGAGCCGGTACGTCGTCTCCGCGCTCGCGCATGCTCAGCACCAGGCGGATCACGGCGATCCACAGGACGGCCGAGCCGAACATGTGGATGCCGACCAGGATCTCGGGGACGTCGGTGAAGTACTGCACGTACCCGATCGCGCCCTGGGCGAGCAGCACCACCAGCAGGTCGCGGGCGCGGGCCCGGGTGTCGGCGGGGGCGTCGACCACGCGCAGGGCCAGCCACATGGCGATGGCGAGCACGCAGACCACCCAGGCGGAGACGGCGTGCACATGGGCGGCGACCGACCAGTCCCACGGCATGCGCGGCACGTCGCTGCTGTCGCCCGCGTGCTTGCCGGAGCCGGTCACCGAGGTGCCCAGCACGATCAGGACCACGGTGGTCGCCACGATCGCCCAGGCGAGCCGGCGCACCGGCAGGGGAGCGCGGGGCCGGGCCGGGCCGTCCCCCTCGCCGATCCGGACCCAGGTGATCACGGTGACCGCGAGCAGCACGTTGGCGAGCAGGAAGTGCCCGGCCACCGTCCACGGGTTGAGCCCCGCCCAGACGGTGATGCCGCCGAGGACGGCGTTGCCCAGCACGATCCAGAACTGCGACCAGGCCAGCCGGGTCAGCTTGCGGCGGCGCGGCTTCATCGAACTGACGGCGATGATCGTCCAGCCGACCGCGGCCGACAGCACATAGGTCAGCATCCGGTTGCCGAACTCGATCGCGCCGTGCAGCCCCTGCTCGGGGGTGGCGAACAGGCTGTCGTCGGTGCACTTGGGCCAGGTGTCGCAGCCGAGGCCCGAACCGGTCAGCCGGACGGCCCCGCCGGTGATGATGATCAGGACGCTCATCATGACGGCGGAGAGCGCGGCACGCTTGACGATCCTGGTGGACGGCGTCCAGCGCTTGGCGATGGCAGAGATGGGGGTTTCCACGCGGACCATCGTAGGAGGTGGCTTGTGCACGTTTTCACGAGGGGTGGGTTCGTGCCCCTTGCCCGGGAAGATCCCGTACGGCGGTCAGCCGGGCGCTACTCCCAGCGGAAGAACCTCGCCGCCGCGCCCAGCCCCAGCACTGCCCACCCGGCCAGGATCCCGGCCTCGGCCCACGGCATCCCCGCGCCGTGCTGGAGGACGTCCCGCAGCCCCTCCGAGAGCGCCGAGATGGGCAGCAGCCCCAGCACCGACTGCACCGCGTCCGGGAACCTGTCCAGCGGCACGATGACCCCGCCGCCGACCAGCAGCAGCAGGAAGACCAGGTTGGCGGCGGCGAGCGTCGCCTCGGCCTTCAGCGTCCCGGCCATCAGCAGCCCCAGCCCCGAGAACGCGGCCGTCCCGAGGACCAGGAGCAGCAGCACGGCGAAGGGGTTGCCCTGCGGCGACCAGCCCAGCGCGAAGGCGATCGCCGTCAGCAGCACGATCTGGAGCACCTCGGTGACCAGCACCGAGAGGGTCTTCGCCGTCATCAGCGCCCAGCGCGGCAGCGGGGAGGCCCCGAGCCGCTTGAGGACCCCGTAACGGCGTTCGAAGCCGGTGGCGATGGCCTGGCCGGTGAAGGCGGTGGACATCACGGCGAGCGCCAGGATGCCCGGGGCCAGGAAGTCGACCGACGCGCCCGAGCCGGTGTCCACGATGTCGACCGCGCTGAACAGCACCAGCAGCAGCGTCGGGATGATCACCGTCAGCAGCAGCTGCTCACCGTTGCGCAGCAGCATCCGGGTCTCCAGCGCGGTCTGCGCGGCGATCATCCGGGGGAGCGGGGCGGCGCCGGGGCGCGGGGTGTACGTACCGGCGCTCATGCGCGCAGCTCCTTGCCGGTCAGTTCGAGGAAGACGTCTTCCAGGGTGTGCCGCTCCACCGCGATGCCCTCGGGCATCACACCGTGCTGGGCGCACCAGGAGGTGACGGTGGCCAGCAGTTGCGGGTCGACCGCCCCGGAGACGCGGTACGTGCCCGGGAGCGGCTCGGCGGCCTGGGAGCCGTCGGGCAGCGCCTTGACCAGCGAGCCCAGGTCGAGCCCGGGGCGTCCGGTGAAGCGCAGGGTGTTCTCGGCGCCGCCGCGGCAGAGCTGCTCGGGGGAGCCCTGGGCGATGACCCGGCCCGCGTCGATGATCGCCACGTCGTCGGCGAGCGCCTCGGCCTCGTCCATGAAGTGGGTGGTCAGCACCACGGAGACCCCGTCGGCGCGCAGCTCGCGGACCAGGTCCCAGGTGGAGCGGCGGGCCTGCGGGTCGAGCCCGGCGGTCGGCTCGTCCAGGAAGACCAGCTCGGGCCGGCCGACCACCGCGAGGGCCAGGGCGAGGCGCTGCTGCTGGCCGCCGGAGAGCCGCCGGTAGGCGGTGCGGCCGCAGGAGCCGAGGCCGAGCCGCTCGATCAGGGCGTCCACGTCCAGCGGGTGGGCGTGGAGCATGGCCATGTGCCGGAGCATCTCGTCGGCGCGGGCGCCGGAGTAGACGCCGCCGGACTGGAGCATGACCCCGATCCTCGGGCGCAGCCGCCCTGCGTCGGCGACCGGGTCGAGCCCGAGGACCCGTACGGTGCCGGCGTCCGGGCGGCGGTAGCCCTCGCAGGTCTCGACGGTGGTGGTCTTCCCGGCGCCGTTCGGGCCGAGTACGGCGGTCACCGCGCCGGCCCGGACCACCAGATCGAGGCCGTCCACCGCGGTCTTCGTGCCGTACCGCTTCACCAGGCCGGTGACCTGTACGACGGGCTCGTTCTCCATGGCAGGGAAGTCTAGGCAGGGCATGGAGGAGGCCCTTCCCCGGGGCCAGATTAGGTAACCCTAAGTGACGAACCACACCGTAGATCGTTCCGGACCGTGGTTGTCAGTGCCGAAGGAATTACGCAACAATGGTGTTGTGAAATACGACGGAGGGGCTCCTCAGGAGGAACTCGCGACCGGTGAGCGTTCGACGCGCAACCGGGTCGCGCGCTCCATCCTGGACCACGGGCCCTCGACCGTCGCGGATCTCGCGGGGCGCCTCGGCCTCACCCAGGCCGCCGTCCGCCGCCACCTGGACGCCCTCGTCTCCGACGACGTCGTCGAAGCCCGTGAACAGCGGGTCTACGGGGCGCGGACCCGGGGCAGGCCCGCCAAGGTGTTCGCCCTCACGGACTGCGGCCGGGACGCCTTCGACCAGTCCTACGACAAGCTGGCCGCCGACGCCCTGCGCTTCATCGCCGCATCCGGCGGGGACGAGGCCATCATCGCCTTCGCCCGCGCCCGGATGGCCGCGATGGGCGAGGCGTACCGCGCCGCGGTCGAGGCCGCCGAGCCCGAGCGGCGCACGGAGGCCCTCGCCAGGGCCCTGAGCGCCGACGGGTACGCTGCTACGGCGCGAAGCGCGCCGGGCCCCCAGCAGGGAGAGCAGCTCTGCCAGCACCACTGCCCGGTGGCGCATGTCGCCGAGCAGTTCCCACAGCTGTGCGAGGCGGAGACGGAATTCTTCTCCAGCCTCCTCGGGACCCATGTGCAGCGTCTGGCCACCCTCGCCCACGGCGACGGCGTGTGCACGACATACGTGCCGCGCAGCGGCCACGCAGCACCCCCACAGACCACCCATTCAGCATCTGCAAGCACGGCCGGGAGGAACCCCGCATGACGCTCCCCACGGAGACTGCCCACCCTGAGCTCGAGGGTCTGGGTACGTACGAATTCGGCTGGGCCGACTCCGACGCGGCAGGCGCGGCGGCGAAGCGCGGCCTCTCCGAGGCTGTCGTCCGCGACATCTCGGAGAAGAAGAACGAGCCCGAGTGGATGCTGAAGCTGCGGCTCAAGGGTCTGAGGCTCTTCGACAAGAAGCCCATGCCCAGCTGGGGCTCGGACCTGTCGGGCATCGACTTCGACAACATCAAGTACTTCGTGCGCTCCACGGAGAAGCAGGCGGCCTCCTGGGAGGACCTGCCCGAGGACATCAAGAACACGTACGACAAGCTCGGCATCCCCGAGGCGGAGAAGCAGCGCCTCGTCGCCGGTGTCGCCGCGCAGTACGAGTCCGAGGTCGTCTACCACCAGATCCGCGAGGACCTGGAGGAGCAGGGCGTCATCTTCCTGGACACCGACACCGCGCTGAAGGAGCACCCGGAGCTCTTCAAGGAGTACTTCGGCACCGTCATCCCGGTCGGCGACAACAAGTTCGCCTCGCTGAACACGGCCGTGTGGTCCGGCGGCTCGTTCATCTACGTGCCCAAGGGCGTCCACGTGGACATCCCGCTCCAGGCCTACTTCCGTATCAACACGGAGAACATGGGCCAGTTCGAGCGGACGCTGATCATCGTCGACGAGGACGCCTACGTCCACTACGTCGAGGGCTGCACCGCCCCGATCTACTCCTCGGACTCGCTGCACAGCGCCGTGGTCGAGATCATCGTGAAGAAGGGCGGCCGCTGCCGCTACACGACCATCCAGAACTGGTCGAACAACGTCTACAACCTGGTCACCAAGCGGGCCGTGGCCTACGAGGGCGCGACCATGGAGTGGGTCGACGGCAACATCGGCTCCAAGGTGACCATGAAGTACCCGGCCGTCTACCTGATGGGCGAGCACGCCAAGGGCGAGACGCTGTCCATCGCCTTCGCGGGCGAGGGCCAGCACCAGGACGCCGGCGCCAAGATGGTCCACATGGCGCCGAACACCTCCTCGAACATCGTCTCCAAGTCGGTGGCGCGAGGCGGTGGCCGTACGTCCTACCGCGGGCTGATCGAGATCGGCGAGGGCGCGCCGGGCGCGAAGTCCAACGTCCTCTGCGACGCTCTGCTCGTCGACACGATCTCCCGCTCGGACACCTACCCCTACGTCGACGTCCGCGAGGACGACGTGTCGATGGGCCACGAGGCGACCGTCTCCAAGGTCTCCGAGGACCAGCTCTTCTACCTGATGAGCCGCGGACTCACCGAGTTCGAGGCCATGGCGATGATCGTGCGCGGCTTCGTCGAGCCGATCGCCAAGGAGCTGCCCATGGAGTACGCCCTGGAGCTCAACCGGCTGATCGAGCTGCAGATGGAGGGTTCGGTCGGCTAGGTCCGCACCCGAGGACCACCGGGACGGCCGTTCGCGGCCGTCCCCGCCCCACCGAACCACCCCCCTTCTTGACTGAGAAAGCGAGCACTACGACAGCCATGGCTGAGGCTCAGAACACTCCGGTGGGCTCCACCACCGCCGGCTCCATCGCGGTGGCCGCCGAGTCGACCGTCGCCACGCGCATGAGCGCACCCCCGTCCTTCGACGTCGCGGACTTCCCCGTCCCGCACGGTCGCGAGGAGGAGTGGCGCTTCACCCCGCTGGAGCGGCTGCGCGGGCTGCACGACGGCACCGCCGTCGCCACGGGCAGCGGCGTCAAGGTCGCGATCGAGGCGCCCGAGGGCGTCACCGTCGAGACCGTCGGCCGTGACGACGCCCGGCTCGGCAAGGCCGGCACGCCGGTGGACCGGGTCGCCGCCCAGGCCTACAGCTCCTTCGAGCAGGCCTCGGTCGTCACCGTCGCCAAGGAGGCCGTGCTCACCGAGCCGATCCGGATCGCCGTGCACGGCGAGGGCGGCACCGCCTACGGCCACCAGGTCATCGAGCTGGGCGCCTTCGCCGAGGCCGTCGTCGTCATCGACCACACCGGTGACGCGGTGCTCGCCGCCAACGTCGACTACGTGCTGGGCGACGGCGCCAAGCTGACCGTCGTCTCCGTCCAGGACTGGGACGACACGGCCGTCCACGTCGGCCAGCACAACGCGCTGGTCGGCCGGGACGCCTCCTTCAAGTCGATCGTCGTCACCTTCGGCGGCGACGTCGTGCGCCTGCACCCGCGGGTCGCCTACGCGGCCACCGGCGGCGAGGCGGAGCTCTTCGGCCTGTACTTCACCGACAAGGGCCAGCACCAGGAGCACCGCCTCCTGGTCGACCACAACACCCCGCACTGCAAGTCCAACGCGGTGTACAAGGGCGCGCTCCAGGGCGACGGCGCCCACGCCGTCTGGATCGGGGACGTCCTCATCCAGGCCGCGGCCGAGGGCACCGACACCTACGAGATGAACCGGAACCTCGTCCTCACCGACGGCGCCCGGGTCGACTCCGTACCCAACCTGGAGATCGAGACCGGCGAGATCGCCGGGGCCGGCCACGCCTCGGCGACCGGCCGCTTCGACGACGAGCAGCTCTTCTACCTCCAGTCCCGCGGTATCCCGGCCGAGGAGGCCCGCCGCCTGGTCGTGCGCGGCTTCTTCGCCGAGCTGGTCCAGCAGATCGGCCTGCCGGACGTCGAGGAGCGGCTGATCGAGAAGATCGAGGCCGAGCTGAAGGCGTCCGTCTGATGGCCTTCGTCAAAGCCTGTGCGCTGAGTGAGCTGGAGGAGGACACCCCCAAGCGGGTGGAACTCGACGGCACACCGGTCTCCGTCGTCCGCACCGAGGGCGAGGTGTTCGCGATCAACGACATCTGCTCGCACGCGAACGTCTCCCTCTCCGAGGGCGAGGTGGAGGACTGCGCGATCGAGTGCTGGCTGCACGGATCGGCGTTCGACCTCCGCACCGGCAAGCCGTCCGGCCTTCCCGCGACGCGCCCCGTCCCCGTATACCCCGTAAAGATCGAAGGGGACGATGTGCTCGTCTCCGTCACCCAGGAGTCCTGAGTCACCCATGGCAACGCTTGAAATCCGCGACCTGCACGTCTCCGTCGAGGCCGACAACGCCACGAAGGAGATCCTCAAGGGCGTCGACCTGACCGTGAAGCAGGGCGAGACCCACGCCATCATGGGCCCCAACGGGTCCGGCAAGTCCACCCTCGCGTACTCGCTGGCGGGTCACCCCAAGTACACGATCACCGGCGGTTCGGTCACCCTGGACGGCGAGGACGTCCTGGAGATGTCCGTCGACGAGCGCGCCCGCGCCGGCCTCTTCCTCGCCATGCAGTACCCGGTCGAGATCCCCGGTGTCTCGGTCTCCAACTTCCTGCGCACCTCCGCCACCGCCGTCCGCGGCGAGGCCCCCAAGCTGCGTACGTGGGTCAAGGAGGTCAAGGAGACGATGGCCGGGCTCCAGATGGACCCGTCCTTCGCCGAGCGCAACGTCAACGAGGGCTTCTCCGGCGGTGAGAAGAAGCGCCACGAGATCCTTCAGCTGGAGCTGCTCAAGCCGAAGATCGCCGTCCTGGACGAGACCGACTCCGGCCTGGACGTCGACGCGCTCAAGACCGTCTCCGAGGGTGTCAACCGGGTCCGCGCGACCGGCGAGGTCGGCACGCTGCTGATCACGCACTACACCCGGATCCTGAAGTACATCCAGCCCGACTTCGTGCACGTCTTCGCCAACGGCCGGATCGCGGCCTCCGGCGGCGCCGAGCTGGCCGACCAGCTGGAGAACGAGGGCTACGAGGCATACACGAAGGGTGGCGCTTCCGCGTGACTGACGCCCGACAGGGGCTCACCGGCCTCCTCGACACCGAGGCGATCCGCAAGGACTTCCCGCTCCTGGACCGCACGGTCCACGACGGCAAGAAGATCGTTTACCTGGACTCCGCGGCGACCTCGCAGAAGCCGCGCCAGGTCCTCGACGCGCTCAACACGTACTACGAGCGCCACAACGCGAACGTGCACCGAGGCGTCTACACGGTCGCCGAGGAGGCCACCGCGCTGTACGAAGGCGCCCGTGACAAGGTCGCGGCCTTCATCAACGCACCCAGCCGCGACGAGGTGATCTTCACCAAGAACGCCTCGGAGTCGCTCAACCTCGTCGCCAACATGCTGGGCTGGGCGGACGAGCCCTACCGGGTGGACCGCGAGACCGAGATCGTCACCACGGAGATGGAGCACCACTCCAACATCGTGCCCTGGCAGCTGCTCGCGCAGCGCACGGGCGCGAAGCTGAAGTGGTTCGGCATCACCGACGACGGCCGGCTCGACCTGTCGAACATCGACGAGATCATCACCGAGAAGACGAAGATCGTCTCCTTCACGCTGGTCTCCAACATCCTGGGCACCGTCAACCCGGTCGAGACGATCGTCCGCCGCGCCCAGCAGGTCGGCGCGCTGGTCTGCATCGACGCGTCGCAGGCCGCCCCGCACATGGTGCTGGACGTACAGGCGCTCCAGGCCGACTTCGTGGCCTTCACCGGTCACAAGATGGTCGGCCCGACCGGCATCGGCGTGCTCTGGGGACGGCAGGAGCTCCTGGAGGACCTGCCGCCGTTCCTCGGCGGCGGCGAGATGATCGAGACCGTCTCGATGCACTCGTCCACCTACGCCCCGGCGCCGCACAAGTTCGAGGCCGGTACGCCCCCGATCGCCCAGGCCGTCGGCCTCGGCGCGGCCGTGGACTACCTCTCCTCGATCGGCATGGAGAACATCCACAACCACGAGAAGGCCATCACCGAGTACGCGGTGAAGCGTCTCCTGGAGGTTCCGGACCTGCGGATCATCGGCCCGGCGACGGCCGAGGACCGCGGCGCGGCGATCTCCTTCACGCTCGGCGACATCCACCCGCACGACGTGGGCCAGGTCCTCGACGAGCTGGGCATCTGCGTCCGGGTCGGCCACCACTGCGCCCGCCCGGTCTGCCTGCGGTACGGAATTCCCGCGACGACGCGAGCGTCGTTCTATCTGTACTCCACGCCCGCCGAGGTCGACGCACTGGTGGACGGGCTGGAGCACGTCCGGAACTTCTTCGGCTGAGGGCGGACTGGTGAAGCTTGATTCCATGTACCAGGAAGTGATCCTGGACCACTACAAGCACCCCCACGGGCGCGGCCTGCGGGACGGCGACGCAGAGGTGCACCACGTCAACCCGACGTGCGGTGACGAGATCACTCTCCGGGTCAAGTACGACGGTGAGACCATCACCGACGTCAGCTACGAGGGCCAGGGCTGCTCGATCAGCCAGGCCAGTGCCTCCGTACTGAACGAGCTGCTGGTCGGCAAGGAGCTGACCCAGGCGCGGAAGATCCAGGACACCTTCCTGGAGCTGATGCAGTCCAAGGGCCAGCTGGAGCCGGACGACGCGATGGAGGAGGTGCTGGAGGACGCGGTCGCGTTCGCCGGCGTCTCCAAGTACCCCGCCCGGGTCAAGTGCGCGCTGCTGAGCTGGATGGCGTGGAAGGACGCGACGGCCAAGGCGCTGTCCGAAGGGAAGACCGCATGAGCGAGAACGAGACCGCGACCATGAAGCCGGCCTCCGAGGAGGAGGTCCGCGAGGCGCTGTACGACGTCGTCGACCCCGAGCTGGGCATCGACGTCGTCAACCTGGGCCTGATCTACGGCATCCACGTCGACGACGCCAACATCGCCACCCTCGACATGACCCTCACGTCCGCGGCCTGCCCGCTGACCGACGTCATCGAGGACCAGGCGAAGTCCGCCACGGACGGCATCGTCAACGAGCTCCGGATCAACTGGGTCTGGATGCCGCCGTGGGGCCCGGACAAGATCACGGACGACGGCCGCGAGCAGCTGCGCGCGCTGGGGTTCAACGTCTGACGCACCCTGAGCATCACGGATACGGCCATGCCCGCCAGCCATACTGGCGGGCATGGCCGTATCCCTGTACCACCTCGCCGTCGACGCCCACGACCTGCCGCTCATGGCCCGGTTCTGGAGCGCGGTGCTGGACTGGAAGATCCTCTACGAGGACGAGCACGAGGTCGTCATCGGCGCCCACGAGACCGCGCTGCCGGGCATGTGCTTCCTCCCCGTGCCGGAGGAGAAGACCGTCAAGAACCGGCTGCACATCGATCTGACCCCCGACGACCAGGCCGCCGAGGTCGAGCGGATCATCGCGCTCGGCGCACGGCGGCTGGACGTCGGGCAGGGGCCGGAATCCACCTGGGTGGTGCTGGCGGACCCCGAGGGCAACGAGTTCTGCGTACTGCGCCCGAAGCGGACGCTCACGGACTGAGTCCGGAGCCCTACGCGGGGCCGGGGCCCGGCCCCGACGCGGGGGCGGCCGGCGGCGGGCCGTACTGCTCGGGCAGGGGCTGGGCCGCCGCCTCCGTCAGGACCTGGGCCAGGTTCTCCTTGCGCATGCGGAGGTCCACGTACAGCAGGCCGGTCACCAGCGGCGGGAAGACTGACGAGAAGAGCTGGCTCACCAGGCCGCTGACCATGGACAGCACCATGAAACCGGCGAACAGGGCGATGATCTCGCCGCCGCTCGGTTCCCCCATCGTGTTCGGGTCCTCGAACGTGCCGGGGAGCATCCCCATCGCCTGGAACGGCAGCTGGACCATGTAGCCGACCATGGAAGCGAGGGCGTAGGCGAGCAGGCCGACGCCGAAGACCCGCCACCAGTCGCCGCGGACCAGCTGGGCCGAGCGGCGCAGGGCCGCGACCGGCCCCTGTCCCTCGAAGACCACGATCGTGGGGGCCAGCGAGAACCTCACCATCAGCCAGACGGCGAGCGGGGTGAGGGCGAGCCAGCCGAGAAGGGCGGCGAACAGCAGCGGAAGCACGGAGTCCGAGTCGCCCAGCGTGACCAGGTAGATCACGGCCGCCACCATCGTCGCCATCGCGAGCGCGAAGGGGACGAAGATGATCAGCCCCACCAGGAACACCGTCCCGATCATCGCCCAGACCCGGGACCAGGCGCGGCGCCAGACGGCGCCGAAGCCGATCGGGCGGCCGAGGACGGCCTCCTGGAGGACCACCGGGACCGCCGCCTGGACGACGGCCGACGCCAGCAGGTAGGCGAGGACGCCCAGGACCATCAGGACGCCGAACGCGATGCCCAGCGGGACCAGTTGGGCGGTGTCCGGTTCGCCGAGGCCGGTGAGGCCGTCCCAGTCGGCCGCGACGGTGGAGAAGGCGATGGCCACCCCGATGCCCATCACCACCGCCGCCGCGCCGAAGAGCGCCAGGGCGATGCCGACCAGCGGCTTCCAGTAGCGGCCGATCGTGGTGAAGGCGCCGCTGAGCATGTCCGAGACCCTCAGCGGCGCCAGGGGTATCACCCCCGGCTTGGGCGGTGCCCAGCCGCCGTACCAGCCGGGGCCCGGACCGTACCCGCCCGGACCCGAGCCGCCCGGTCCGCCCTGGCCCGGTCCGCCCGGTCCCTGCGCACCCCCGTGGAAGGGTCCCCCACCGTGGGGCGCGGCCCCCTGCGGGCCACCGCCCCACCCTGCGTCCTGCGCCACTGCGTCTCCCCGTGGTCTCGTCGGCCCGTGCTGGGTGCGGGGCCGTTCCGTCGGTCGGGACACCGTAACGCCCCCGACGTGGGCCGATGATATGTACAGCCGTACGCAACGATGCGTACTCTTGTACACATGGGATACGCATACGGACTGCTGGCCGCGGCGATCGCGGCGGAGGTGGCCGGGACGACGGCCATGAAGTACAGCGAAGGCTTCACCCGGCTCTGGCCCTCGATCGGCACCGCGGTGGGCTATCTCATCGCCTTCACCCTGCTCGCCCAGACCCTCAAGACCCTCTCCGTGGGCACCGCCTACGCGATCTGGGCCGGTGTCGGCACGGCGGCCGTGGCGCTCATCGGCATCCTGTTCATGGGGGAGTCCAGCAGCCTGGTCAAGATCGTGGGGGTCGGTCTGATCGTCGTCGGGGTCGTCGTGCTCAATCTGGGGGGAGCGCACTGATGGCCCGCCGCTACGATCCCGACCGGCGTACGCGGATCATCGACGCGGCGCTGCGGGTGATCGTGGCCGACGGGATAGCCGGGCTCAGCCACCGGTCCGTGGCCGCCGAGGCGGACGTGCCGCTCGGCTCGACCACGTACCACTTCGGTTCGCTCGACGAGCTGCTGACGGCCGCCCTGCGCCGGTCCAACGAGAACTTCGCCCAGGCGCTGCGCGACAGCGAGGTCTGCGCCGGGGACGCGGACGGGGGTGGGGGCGGGGGCGCCTCCTCCGGCGCCCGGCTCGCCGATGAGCTGACCCGGGTGCTGGGGGAGTGGTTCGCCGGGGAGCGGGGCGCGATCGAGCTGGAGTACGAGCTGTACCTCGCCGCCCTGCGCCGCCCTGCCCTGCGCCCGGTCGCCGCCGAGTGGACCACGTCGGCGGTCGAACTGCTGTCGACGCGCACCGACCCGGCCACCGCGCGGGCGCTGGTCGCGCTGATGGACGGCGTCTGCCTCCAGGTGCTGCTGACCGGTTCCGCCTTCGACGCGGAGTACACCCGCGAGATGCTGACCCGGGTCGTGGACGGGTGCGCCTGAGTGGGGGCGCCGGGACCGGCGCGGGGCGGCGGGGTCGGCGCGGGGCGCCGGTCGGCCCGGGGCCCGTACCGTCCGCAGGGCCGTCCGCCGCCCGCCCCGACGGGCACCGGCGGGCGGCCGTGCGGGGTGAGGCGGTACGGGGCCGCGGCGAACGTGCCGGAAGCTGAGACCGGTTCGCCCGAGCGGGCCCCGGCCGGTTAGGTTTCTGTCCATGACCGACACGACTTCCCAGGCCACTTCCCGTACCACCGGCGCCGTCGCCGCCGGCCTCGCCACCGTCGCCGGTGACGGCACCGTCCTCGACACCTGGTTCCCCGCCCCCGAGCTCACGCCCGAGCCCGGCCCGGCCGGTACGACGCGGCTCACCCCGGACGAGGCCGTCAACCGCCTCGGTGAGGGTGCCGCCAAGGCCATCGGCGTGGACGCCCGGCGCGGGGTCGAGGTCGTCGCCGTCTCCACGGTCATCTCCTCGCTGGAGGACAAGCCGCTCGACGCGCACGACGCGTACCTGCGTCTGCACCTGCTCTCGCACCGGCTCGTCCAGCCGCACGGCCAGAACCTCGACGGGCTCTTCGGCCTGCTCGCCAACGTCGCCTGGACCTCGCTCGGCCCGGTCGCCGTCGACGAGCTGGAGCGGGTCCGCCTCAACGCCCGCGCCGAGGGGCTGCACCTCCAGGTGACCTCGGTCGACAAGTTCCCGCGCATGACGGACTACGTGGCCCCCAAGGGCGTACGCATCGCGGACGCCGACCGGGTCCGGCTCGGCGCGCACCTCGCCGCCGGGACCACCGTCATGCACGAGGGCTTCGTCAACTTCAACGCCGGCACGCTCGGCACCTCCATGGTCGAGGGCCGCATCTCCGCGGGCGTCGTCGTGGGCGACGGCTCCGACATCGGCGGCGGCGCCTCCACCATGGGAACCCTCTCGGGCGGCGGCAACGTCCGCATCGTCATCGGCGAGCGCTGCCTGGTCGGCGCCGAGGCGGGCGTCGGCATCGCGCTGGGCGACGAGTGCGTCGTGGAGGCCGGGCTGTACGTCACCGCCGGCACCCGCGTCACGCTGCCGGACGGCCAGGTCGTCAAGGCCCGTGAGCTCTCCGGCGCCTCCAACATCCTCTTCCGCCGCAACTCGGTCACCGGCACGGTGGAGGCCCGCCCGAACAACGCGGTGTGGGGCGGCCTGAACGAGGTCCTGCACGCCCACAACTGACCTTCAGCCCGCGAGGAGTTCCTCGTACGCCGCACGCAGCCCGTCGACCGCATCGCGGCCGGCGGGCTGCAGCGGTTCCCGGACCGGGCCCGCGTCCAGCAGGGCCTTCACGGTGACGGTGCCGGGCAGGCCGGCCGCCATCATCAGCTCGACCAGCCGGACCGTGCGCCCGTTGAGCCGGGCCGCCTCGGCGGTGCGCCCCGCGTCGAACGCGTCCAGCGGCGCCCGCAGGTGGCGCGGGGCCACGTTGGCGACGGTGCTGACATAGCCCGCGCCGCCGACCGCGTACAGCGGGAGGTTCAGCTCCTCGCACCCCGAGTAGTACGCCAGCGAGGTCCGCGCCAGCACCTTCGTCGACCCGAGCAGGTCGTACGCGCAGTCCTTGACCGCCACGATCCGTGGATGGTCCGCCAGCCGCAGCAGGGTCTCCGGCTCGATCCGGACGCCGGTGCGGCCGGGGATGTCGTACAGCATCAGCGGTACGCCGGCGGCCTCCGCGACCCGCAGGAAGTACGCCTCCACCGCTTCCTGCGGCGGGCGGCTGTAGTACGGGGGCACCACCAGCAGACCGTCCGCGCCCGCCTCTTCGGCCTCGCGCGCCAGCCGTACCGCGTGCGCGGTGTCCGCGCTGCCGACGCCGGAGAGCAGCGGCACCCCGGCGCCGACCTCCGCCCGCACGGCCCGCAGCAGCTCCGCCTTCTCCGGGGCCGAGGTGGTGGGCGACTCGCCGGTGGTCCCGCTGAGCACCAGCCCGTCGCACCCCTCGGCCACCAGGTGCGCGGCGTGGGCGCGGGCGGCGTCGAGGTCCAGCGCCCCGGTGGCGGTGAACGGCGTGATCATGGCGCAGAGGGTGCGGCCGAAGGGGCGGGGGCGGGGCGCGGTGGGAGTCATGCCCGAAGTGTCGGCTCCGGCGACCGTGAAGGTCCACTTAGATCTGCTTGCTCGGACCGGAAAGAGATGCTGAACAGTGTGATGCGGCGGCCTTCTGCTGACATGATCGAACATCTGGACGGCGTACGGCTGGTGCGGCGGGGGCTGCGGTGAGGCGGGGGCTGTGGTGAGGGGCGGGCGGGCAACGGTGAGCGGTACGGGCGAGGGGACGCGGAGGCCGGTGCCTGCCGCGGGGGTGCTGCTCGCGGCGGTGGCGGCCCTGGTGCTGACCGGCTGTGCGGGATTTCTGGTTCCGGCCGGTGAGGGGGAGCCCGAGCCCACCCCGACGCCCGCACCGGCTCTCTCCGCCGCTGCTCCGTCCCGGCCGCCCGCCGCCGATGTGCCGGCCGCGGAGGAACCGGGCCCGTCCCCCACCCCCACCGAGGAGTGCCCCGCCTCCGGGGCCGTGGTGACCGTGGGGGAGGTGCAGGCCCTGCTGATGAGCCGCGCGGTCGTCCTCACTCTGACCAACTGCGGCTCCACGCCCTACCGGGTCGACGGCTACCCCTCCGTCCAGGCGCTCGGCGAGGACGGCGAGCGCCTCCCGGTGAAGGTCAACCCGGCGGGCTCGAAGTTCGGCCGGGACCACGGGCCCGAGGCGCTCACCCTGAAGCCCGGCGGCACCGCGCGGTCGGTCCTCGCCTGGGTCTCCACCCAGGAGGGCGGCGAACTCATCATGGCCGACGCCCTGGAACTGGCCGCCGCCCCCGACGCCGGGGCACGGGTCCACCCGCTGGAGGGCCACGACGTCCGGTACATGGACGAGCTGAACATGACGGCCTGGCGGGCCGAACTGCCCGAGTGACCGCCCGGTCCGGGTGCGTCGTGACCGTGGACGTGGAGTCCGGCATGCGTCGTGACCGTGGAGGTGGCGTCCGGCATGCGTCGTGACCGTGGACGTGGCGTCCGACGGGCCCGCACCGGAGCGGCAACGCCCCTGCACCGACGCCGTCTTCGAGAGGCGCTCGACAGCGGGACGACCGGCGGGGGCACGCACCGGTACACGCCCGCGCTCGGCATGCGGGCGGAGCGGGAGCCGGGGTGGGGCACGGCGAAATGCGCATAGGCTGGGACGGCTGAACGCGTACGCGCTCCGTACGCCCCCGAGCACGCACCGAGGAGAACCCCCGATGTCCGCAGAGCGCCCCGTCCTGCCGCCGGTACGGCTGAACTCCGAGGCCGAACTGGCGCGGGACGCGCTCGCCGCGCCGCTGTTCGTCCGGGCCGTCCGGCTCGCCCGCTGGGCCGGTCCCGAGACCCGGGTCGGCGCGGGCGGCGAACTCGTCGAGGCCCAACTGCCCGCCGCCGCCGAGCACCTCGGCCTCCCGGCCGACGAGGACGGCGCCGCGTACGCCAGCGAGGCCTGGCGGCTCGCCGTCGACACCGGCCTCCTCGACGTCACCGACCCCGATGGTGAAGGCGAGGACGACGGGGCCGAGGGCACCGTCACCGCGGGCGAGAACCTGGCGCTGCTCACCACCGGCTCCCCGCAGGAGATCCTCGCCATCTGGCTGGACGGTCTCGACGCCGTGCACGCCGACGCCACCGCGCCCCTCCTGGACGACTTCGCGGACCTCGTCGGCGAGGACGGGTCGATCGACTTCGACGCCCTGGACTGGGACCCGGAGGAGGAGACGGAGTTCCTCGACGGGGTCCTCGGCAACCTCTACCTCCTCACCCTCGCGGACAACGGCGCCGGCGACGCGCCCGTGCCGCTGCCCGCCCTCGCCGCGTCGATGATCGTTCCCGACGACATGGGCGAGCCCACCGACGACATCCTGGAGCAGGTGTCGGAGGCGATGATGCGCCTCGACGACCAGTTCCGGCTGCTCGAACCCATCGGGATCGTCGAGTACCAGCCGGTGGACGAGGCGCTCATGGCCGAGGCGGGCGACCCGGCGGACACCGCCGCCGGCGCCGACGAGGAGGACGTCACCCGGTACGGGATGGTCCGGCTCACCCCTCTCGGCCTGTACGGCATCCGGGCCCGGATGCTGGAGGCCGGGGTGGCCGCTCCCGCCGTCGGCGACCTCGCGGACAAGGGCGCCGACGCCCTCCTCGACGGCGTCGCCCACTACCCGGAGACCGCCGCCCGCGCCGAGATCCAGCTCTGGCTGGCCGGGCGCGGCGCCGGAGGAGCGGTCCCGGCTGCGGCCGAGCTGCTGGCCGCCGCACGTGGCACGGACGAGGGCGCGCCGCTGCGCCGCCTCCACTGCCAGCAGGCGCTCGCCCTCGCCGGTGAGGAGGCCGAACCCGCCGTACGCGCGGTCCTCGGCGACCCGGAGCTGGGCGGCCTGGCCCGGGTCTGGCTGGCCGAGCACGGCGCCACCGACGTCCCGGCCCCCTCGGAGGCGATGGTCTTCTGGCTGGCCATCGACACCATCGCCGCCCAGCTCGACGCCGACGGCGAACTCGACGAACTCCAGGGTCTGGTCGAGGGCCTCTCCGCCCAGCACACCGGCTTCTTCGACGAGATCTGGCGCGTCGACCACCCGGCCACCGCCGAGGTGCTGGAGGCCATGGGCCGCCTGCACAGCGACAAGAAGGCCGCCAAGGACGCCCGGAAGGCCGCGTTCAAGGCGCGGTCGCGGGCAGGCGGCTGAGGGCGACCGCCGGTCTTCCGCCGAGCGCTGCTCCTGCACAGCGGATGTCGGCTTCCGGGCCGATCTCCGCTGTGGAAAACTCCACACGTTCGGGGGTGCTTTCGGGCGCCCCCGAACGCGTGGATCCGCCGCTCAGGGGCGGGGAAAGCGCTGACCGGCGGCGGTGGGCGCGGGTCACGAATGCGGTACGTCTGGGGGGCGGGCGGCAAACGGGCATGGCGTCGGGCCTTCACAAGGCGCATACTCGACCTGATGAAACAATCAGCCGGCTCCCGCCGTCACCTGCCGTCCAGTCCCTTCAACCGCCCGGCCCAGGAGGCCCCACCGGTCGAATGCTTCGATGTGGGCGACAGGGTGTCGCACGACCAGTTCGGACTCGGCAGGATTCTCGCTGTCGAGGGCGACAACGACGCGGTCCTCATCGACTTCTCGGGGCGCCAGGGAAGGATCCTGAGCCCCTACTCCAAGCTCACCAAGCTCTGAGCACCCGCCTTCTTCCGGTCCGGGGCATCTGAACCACTGGTTCAGGTGCCCCGGACGCGTCGGTGCTGAGGGGTGTCCTGCCGATCACGCCGGGCTCGCGGGGTCTGGTGCCCCACCCTGATCCGGCCTGATCGACAAGACACCCCTAGAGCGCCTGGGCGGCGGGCTTCACCATGCCGCGTACGGTCCGTGACTTCACGAACTCGCCCATGGCCGTCATCTCCCACTCACCGCTGAACTGCTTGATCAGCTTGGCCATCATGACGCCGGTCTGCGGCTCGGCGCCGGTGAGGTCGAAGCGGACCAGCTCCTCGCCCGAGGCGTCGTCGATCAGGCGGCAGTAGGCCTTGGCAACCTCGTTGAACTTCTGGCCGGTGAACGAGTTGACCGTGAAGACCAGGCCCGTCGCCTCGGCCGGGATCCGGCCGAGGTCCACGACGATCGTCTCGTCGTCGCCCGCGCCCTCGCCCGTGAGGTTGTCGCCGGAGTGCTTGATCGCCCCGTTCAGGATGGTCAGCTTGCCGAAGTAGCAGCTGTCCAGGTGGTTGCGGTTGGGGCCGTAGGCGATGACGGAGGCGTCCAGGTCGATGTCCTTGCCCCGGAACGCCGGCTCCCAGCCGAGGCCCATCCGGACCCGGGAGAGGAGCGGGGCGCCGCCCTTGACCAGGGAGACGGTCTGGTTCTTCTGGAGGCTGACCCGGCCCTTGTCGAGGTTGATCTTCCCGGCGGCCGCGGGCGGCGCGGCGGGCGGGGCCGGGGGAGCGGCGGGGGCCGGCGGGGCGATCCGCGGGTCGACCGGCGCGGCCACCGGAGCCGGCGGCGCGGCGGCGGCCGGGACCGGCGCGGCGGCCGGCTCCTCCTCGACCGAGACGCCGAAGTCCGTGGCGATGCCCGCCAGCCCGTTCGCATAGCCCTGGCCCACCGCGCGGGCCTTCCAGGCCCCGTTGCGCAGATAGATCTCGATGACCACGAGCGCCGTCTCGTCGCTCAGCCGGGGCGGGGTGAACGTGGCCAGCGGGGTGCCGTCGTCGGCGTTGCGCACGGTGGCGGTGGGCTCGATGCCCTGGAAGGTCTGTCCTGCGGCGTCCGGACTCGCGGTGACGACGATCTTCTCGATGCCCGCCGGGACCGCGGTGGTGTCCACCACGATCGCGTCGGGCGCGGAGCCGCCGCCGGCGCGATAGGTCACACCCGGGCCCGAGGGCTGGTTGTAGAAGATGAAGTCGTCGTCGGAGCGCACCTTGCCGTCGGCGGTGAGCAGCAGGCCCGAGACGTCGAGCCGCACCGGAGCGGCGACGTCCACCGCCACACGGGCGGCGGAGAGAGGAATGTTCGAGCCGGGGGTCATTGCGGTCATGCACGGGGTAACGAACGACCCGGCTTTGCCGTTCCCTTACCTTTCCCCCTCGTCCTCGTCCCCCGGGCGCCGCCGCGAACGTTACGAGCCACCCGTCCGGTGCGCCTCCGCGCGCTCCACGAAGATCCGGTGCAGGTCGCGGGCGGCCCGGGTCACCGAGCCCGAGCGGCCGCGCTGCACCACCAGGAGGACCGTAGTGGTGTCGTCCTTCAGCGGGCGCGCGGTGATCGCGCCGGTACGCTCCAGGGGGTCCCCGATCACGCTGTAGTCCGGCAGCACGGTGACGCCCAGCCCCTCCGCCACCATCAGCTTGCCCATCTCCGCGCCGTCGGCGGAGTACGAGAACGAGGGCGTCCGGCCCTTCAGCAGCCGGTGCGTGAAGCGGTGCATCAGATAGCCGGAGCGCATCACGATCAGCGGCTCGCTCAGCAGATCGTCCACCCCGACCGACTCCAGCGCCGCCAGCGGGCTGTCGGGGCGCAGGCAGACCACCGGGCGGCCCCGGAGCAGCTCGGTGGTCCGCAGGTCCGGGGCCAGGTCGTCGCCCTCCAGGTAGTTGACCAGGCCGAGGTCCACCCCGCCCTCCAGCAGCGAGCGGTGGATCACCGACTGCTGGGCGGCGATCACCTCGACCTCGGTGGCCGGGTGCAGCGCGTGGAACTCCCGCACCGCCGGTACGAGCAGGGGCACCGTCGCCGCGAACACCGTGCCGAGCCGGACCGTGCGGCTGGTGCGGTGCTGCTCGTCGGCGGCCCGGCGCAGCCGGTCCACCGCGTCCAGCACCCCGATGATGTGCGGCAGCAGCTCCCGCCCCGCGTCGCTGATCGTCGCCCCCGACCGCTTCCGGTCCAGCACGGCCACCCCCAGCTCGCGCTCCAGGTTCCGTACCGTCTCGCTCAACGCGGGCTGGGACAGGTGCAGTTCCTCCGCCGCCCGGCGCAGCGACCCCAGCCGGGTGACGGCCTCGATGTACTCCAGCTGCTCGATCCGCACGCTCGCCCTTCCCTCCCGGCCGGACCTCCGGCGGGACCAGGCCGGAAGCGGTGAAAGGAAAACCCTATCGCTCCCTCGACGATGCCTTCTCGACCCGGAGCGTTCCCGCGCCCTACTCTGGAACCCGAAGGCGCCCTGTGATCCACCGGGCGCCCGCCGCGGAACGCGAAAGGAGAGGGATGTGCGCCGCTTGACCCGTCGCCGCCACATCGACCTCGGCCGCGTTTCCAGCGCCTTCTGTTGTTCCCGCTGACGCGAGGCCGGAGGGCCCGAACCCTCCTTAGTGCTCCCGCGTACGACCGCGTGTGTCCGGGTGCGCCCACGTACGGCCGCGTACACCCGCGTACGGCTGTGCACCCCACGCACGCCCGCGTACGCCCTCGCTCTCTCTTCCCGCATCCGTCGCCCCTGATCGGGTTTCTCGATCACCGGGGCCGGTCCGCCGCGCCCGGCCACCCGGCGCGCGCCCCGCCGTCCTGTCCTGTCCACGGGAGAACCGCATGCCCACTCCGCCCTCCGCCGACCCGGTCCGCTTCGCGTACTGGGTGCCCAACGTCAGCGGCGGTCTCGTCACCAGCACCATCGAGCAGCGCACCGACTGGGGGTACGACTACAACCGCGAACTCGCCGTCCTCGCGGAGAACAACGGCTTCGACTACGCCCTCAGCCAGGTCCGCTACATGGCCAGCTACGGCGCCGAGTACCAGCACGAGTCCACCTCCTTCAGCCTCGCCCTGCTGCTCGCCACCGAGCGGCTGAAGGTCATCGCCGCCGTCCACCCCGGCCTCTGGCACCCCGGCGTCCTCGCCAAACTGGGCGCCACCGCCGACCACCTCAGCAACGGGCGGTTCGCCGTCAACGTGGTCAGCGGCTGGTTCAAGGACGAGTTCACCGCGCTCGGCGAACCCTGGCTGGAGCACGACGAACGCTACCGCCGCTCCGAGGAGTTCATCCGTGCCCTGCGCGCCGTCTGGACCGAGGACCACGCCGAACTCGCCGGTGACTTCTACCGCGTCCGGGACTTCACCCTGAAGCCCAAACCGCTCGCCTCACCGGACCGCCCGCACCCGGAGATCTTCCAGGGCGGCAACTCCACGGCCGCCCGGCAGATGGCCGGACGCGTCTCCGACTGGTACTTCTCCAACGGCAAGGACTTCGACGGCGTCACCGAACAGATCAGGGACGTCCGGGCCTCCGCCGGGAGCGCCGGACGCACCCCGCCCCGCTTCGGCCTCAACGGATTCCTCATCGCCCGCGACACCGAGGCGGAGGCCCGCGACACCCTGCGCGAGATCGTCGCCAAGGCCGACACGGACGCCGTCCACGGCTTCGGCTCGGCCGTCAAACAGGCCGGACGGTCCACCGCCGACGGCAAGGGCATGTGGCAGGACTCCTCCTTCGAGGACCTCGTCCAGTACAACGACGGCTTCCGTACGGGGCTGATCGGCACCCCGGAACAGATCGCGGAGCGCATCGTCGCCTACAAGCGCCTCGGCGTCGACCTGCTGCTCCTCGGCTTCCTCCACTACCACGAGGAGGTCGCGTACTTCGGCAAGAACGTCCTCCCCCTCGTCCGGGAGCTGGAGGCCCAGGAGCCGGAGGAACGCGAGCCGGAGGACCACCGAGCCCACCCCTCCCTGGATCTCTCCCCGAAAGGTTCGTCATGAGCACCGCAGCGCCCACCCAGTGGAAGACCCTCCCGGCCCCCGACAGCCCCGAGGCCTGGATCGAGCGGGCGGCCGAGGTCGCCGCGATCCTCGCCACCGACGCCGCGGCCCGCGACAAGGCGGGCGCCACCCCGTACACCGAGGTCCGGCTGCTCAAGGACTCCGGACTCGTCACCCTGCTCGGCCCGGCCGGGCACGGCGGCGGGGGACAGGACTGGACGACCGCCTACCGGGTGATCCGCGAGGTCGCCAAGGCCGACGGCTCCATCGGGCAGCTCCTCGGCTACCACTACCTCTGGAACTGGGCCGCCCGCCTCGTCGGCACCCGCGAGCAGTGGGAGCACGTCGAGGCCGAAGCGGTCCGCCACACCTGGTTCTTCGGCGGCGCCGTCAACCCGCGCGACAGCGACGTGGTGGTCACCGAGGACGGCGACGACCTCGTCTTCACCGGCGCCAAGACCTTCTCCACCGGCAGCAGGGTCTCCGACGTCACCGTCCTCGAAGGCGTCCTGGAAGGCACCGACCGGCACATCTTCGCCATCGTGCCCTCCGACAGCCCGGGGCTCACCTTCCACGACGACTGGGACAACATCGGCCAGCGCCTCACCGAGAGCGGCGGCGTCACCCTCGACGGCGTCCGTACCCCGTGGGCCTCCGCCGCCGGCTATGTCGACAAGGAGTTCCGGCCCCGCGTCTACAACACCCTCAACGTGCCCACGATCCAGCTGGTGTTCATCAGCTTCTATCTGGGCATCGCCGCCGGGGCGCTGGAGACCGCAGCCACCTACACCCGCACCAAGACCCGCTCCTGGCTGCACGGCGGGTACGACAAGGCCATCGACGAGCCGTACGTCATCGACACGTACGGCGACCTCACCGCCAAGCTCTGGGCCGTGGAGGCCCTGGCCGACGCCGTCGCCGCCGAGGGGCAGAGGCTGCACGACGCCCCGGACGAGGTGACGGAGCAGACGCGTGGCGAGTTCGAGGTGCGGGTCGCCGCCGCCAAGGCCCGCGCCACCGAGGTGGCCCTGGAGGTCACCAGCCGCATCTTCGAGGTGACCGGGGCCCGCGCCACCGCCTCCGCGGAGGGGCTCGACCGCTTCTGGCGCAACATCCGCACCCACACCCTGCACGACCCGGTCGCCTACAAGCGCCGCGAGGTCGGCCGCCACGTCCTGACCGGCGAACTCCCCGAACCCACCTGGTACTCCTGACCCGCCGACCCGGGGCCGGTGCGTACGCCACCACCGCCACCAGCGGTGCCGCACCGGCCCCGGGCCACCCCAGAAACGAGGTCCCCATGGCCACCGTCCTGTCGATCTCCGGCAGCCCATCCGCCACCTCCCGCACCGCCCGGCTGCTGCGCCACCTCGACGCCGACCTGATCGCCCAGGGCCACGAGGTGATCCCGCTCGACGTCCGTACGCTCCCCGCCGACGCCCTCCTCGGCGCCGACTTCGCCCACCCCGAGATCGTCCGCGCCACCGGGCTGTTCGCCCGCGCCGACGGTGTCGTCATCGGCACGCCCGTCTACAAGGCCGCCTACTCGGGGCTCCTCAAGACGCTCCTGGACCTGCTGCCGCAGTACGCGCTCACCGGGAAGACCGTCCTCCCGCTCGCCACCGGCGGCACCACCGCCCACGTCCTGGCGCTCGACTACGCGTTGCGACCGGTGCTCTCGTCGATGGGCGCCGCTCACATCGTCCCGGGCTGGTTCGTCCTGGACCGGCACATCACGACGGGCGACGACGGGGGAGTGGTCCTGGACCCGGCCTCCGCCGCCCCGCTCGACCAGGTGGTGGCCCAGTTCGCCGCCGCCCTGGACCGGACCGCGCCCACCACCGCGCCCGCGCCCGTCCCGGCCGCCCGCTGACCCCGACCCGTACGAACCCCTTCTGGAGGCAGGTCCGTGGACCCGTCCGCACTTTTTCTGGAGGCAGGCCCGTGACCGCGCCGGCCCGACGACGACCGCCCCTCACCGCGCGGGTGATCCGCGACGACACCGAGGCGCTGCGCACTGCCGCCGCGCTCGCGGAGGAGTTCCGCCCGGGCGCCTCCGGCCGGGACGCCCGCCGCGAACTGCCCCGCGCCGAGCTGGACCGCCTCACCGCCACCGGCCTCCTCGCCGTCACCGTCCCGGCCGCACACGGTGGCGCCGATGTCTCCGCCGCCACCCTCGCGGAGGTCTTCCGGCTGCTCGCCTCCGCCGACGCCAGCCTCGCCCAGATCCCGCAGAGCCACTTCGCGTACGTCAACGTCCTGCGGCAGCAGGGCAGTCCGGAGCAGCAGGCCTTCTTCTTCGCGGAGGTGCTGGCCGGCCGACGCTTCGGCAACGCCCAGTCCGAGGCCGGGACCAAGCACCTCCAGGACATCCGTACCCGGCTCGTGCGCGGCGAGGGCGGCTCGTACCTCCTGACCGGCGTGAAGCACTACTCCACCGGCGCCCTCTTCGCGGACTGGATCCCCGTCCTCGCCCGCGCCGGCGACGACCTGCTCCATGTCGCGTACGTCCCCGCCGACGCCCCCGGCCTCACCGTCACCGACGACTGGGACGGCATGGGCCAGCGGACGACGGCGAGCGGCACGGTCGAACTGGCGGACGTCGCCGTCCCGGCGGCCCACGTCGTTCCGCACCACCTCACCTTCACCGGCCCCCAACTCCATGGCGCACTCGCCCAGTTGCTGCACACCGCCATCGACGCCGGGATCGCGGCGGGCGCGCTGGCGGAGGCGGCGGAGTTCGTACGGACGCGGAGTCGGCCGTGGTTCGAGAGCGGGTACGACACCGCCGCCGAGGACCCCCTCCTCATCCAGCGCTTCGGTGAACTCGACCTCCGCCGCCGGGCCGCCGACGCCCTGCTCGCCACCGCCGCGCGGGCCGTCGACGCGGCACGCGCGGACCTCGACGACGACAGCGCGGCCGAGGCGTCCGTCGCGGTCGCGGCGGCGAAGGCGTACGCCGGGAGCGCGGCCCTGGAGATCGCGGACGCGCTCTTCGAGGTCTCCGGCACCCGGGCCGCCCTCGACGGCCTCAACCTCCACCGGCACTGGCGCGACGCCCGCACCCACACCCTCCACGACCCCGCGCGCTGGAAGATCCAGCACCTCGGGCGGTACGTCCTCAACGGCACCCGCCCGCCCCGCCACGGCCTGCTCTGACCTCCCATCCCCTGTTCGGAGAAACGATGTCCCTGACCTTCCACTGGTTCCTGCCCACCAACGGCGACAGCCGCCATGTCGTCGGCGGCGGCCACGGAACCCCGGTCACGGCGGCGGGCGGCGACCGCCCGCCGACCGTCCGCTACCTCGCCCAGATCGCCCGCGCCGCCGAGGACGTCGGCTTCACCGGGGTGCTCACCCCCACCGGCGCCTGGTGCGAGGACGCCTGGCTCACCACCGCGATGGTCAGCCAGCACACCGAGCGGCTGAAGTTCCTGGTCGCCTTCCGCCCCGGATTCGTCTCCCCGACCCTGGCCGCCCAGATGGCCGCCACCTACCAGCGCCAGACCGGCGGCCGGCTGCTGCTCAACGTCGTCACCGGCGGCGAGAGCCAGGAGCAGCGCGCGTACGGCGACTTCCTGGACAAGGACGCCCGCTACGCCCGCACCGGTGAATTCCTGGAGATCGTCCGGCAGTTGTGGGACGGCAGGACCGTCGACCTGGACGGCGACCACCTGCGCGTCGAGCAGGCCCGGCTCACCCGGCTTCCCGACCCCGTGCCGGAGGTCTACTTCGGCGGCTCCTCGCCGGCCGCCGGTGAGGTCGCCGCCCGCCACGCGGACGTCTACCTCACCTGGGGCGAGCCCCCGGCCCAGGTCGCGGAGAAGATCGCCTGGATACGGAAGCTCGCCGCCGGGCAGGGCCGTACCCTGCGGTTCGGCATCCGGCTGCACGTGATCACCCGGGACACCTCCGGGGCGGCCTGGGCGGAGGCGGACCGGCTGCTCGCGGGGTTCGACCCGGAGACCGTGCGCTCGGTCCAGGAGGGGCTGCGGCGCAGCGAGTCGGAGGGCCAGCGACGGATGCTGGAGCTGCACGGCGGCGGCCGGGACGGGCTGGAGATCCATCCCAACCTGTGGGCCGGTATCGGCCTCGTCCGGGGCGGCGCGGGCACGGCCCTGGTCGGCAGCCACGCGGAGGTCGCGGAGCGGATCCGGGAGTACCACGCCCTGGGCATCGACGAGTTCGTGCTCTCCGGCTACCCGCATCTGGAGGAGGCGTACTGGTTCGGGGAGGGCGTGCTGCCCCGGCTGGCGGAGGCGGGCCTCTGGGCGCACCCGGCGGGCCCGGTCGGCCCGGCGCCCGCCACGGAGATCCCGTTCGCGGGCGCGGCGCGGTAGGCAGGGCTCCGGGGGAGGTGAAACTTCGGCAGGAAGCGGGACCTCGGCGGAAGTCGAGTGGCTGAGGGCCGAAGGCAGGCGCGGGAGACGGGAGGTGAGAGGCGGGGTCAGGCGGCGAGCGGCGGGAGCGGAAGTCGAGTGGCGGAGGGCCGAAGGCGGGGGCGGCAGACGGCAGACGGCAGACGGCAGACGGGAGGCGGGTCAGGCGGCGAGCGGCAGGAGCGGGAAACGGCAGGCGGGGCAGGAGGCGAGTGGCGGGAACACGGTGTGCGGTAGGCGGTGCGCGGCAGGGCCGCGCCAGGCGGCAGGGATACGGGGCGGGGCTGCGCCAGGGCGGCACGGGCACGGCCCTGGTCGGCAGCCACGCGGAGGTCGCGGAGCGGATCCGGGAGTACCACGCCCTGGGCATCGACGAGTTCGTGCTCTCCGGCTACCCGCATCTGGAGGAGAGGCGGGAGGCGGGGGCAGGCTGCGAGCGGCAGGAGTACGGGGTGCGGTACGCGGCGCGCCAGGCGGCAGGGGTGCGGGGCGGAGTCACCGGCCGCGGAGGGCCAACCGCCTTATCTCCTCCGCCAGTTCCGCCGCCGAGGTGGTCACCACCATGTGGTCCGCCTCCGGCAGCACCACATGCCGTCCGTGCGGCGACCGGCGGGCCCGGTACGCGTGCGAGACCGTGGCCCGTTCCCGTACGGCCTTCGGCATGCCGGGGGAGACCCGCCCCGCCGACACCACCGTCACCGGCAGCCCCGCCAGCCCCGGCGGGTTCTCCAGGAGCGCCCGCAGGTCGCCCGCCGCGTCCTCCAGTTCGCGGCCCCGGGTGCGGGTCATGGCGACCGTGAACCCCTCGGCGTTCATGTCGGCGGCGGCGTCGGGCGGCAGGGCGGCGGTGAGCGAGCGGTAGGCGCGGCCCAGCAGTCCGAGCCGGGCCAGCCAGACCGTGGCCAGCTGGCCGACCCGCTCGGCCCGCCGCGTCGCGGGCCGGAACAGCAGCTCGCACGCCTCGTCCGAGGGGTCCACGAGCACCAGCCCGGCCACCCGCGCGGGCCGGGCGGCCGCGGTCAGCCGCACCAGCGGCCCGCCCCAGCTGTGCCCGACCAGGAGGTACGAGCCCCGACAGTCGCCGTCGGGACCGTCCAGGTGGTCCAGCAGATCGCCCAGGTCGTCGGCCAGCGCGTGCAGCCGGCGGGAGACCCCGGGCGGGGCGGCGGGGCTGCGGCCGAGACCGCTGCGGTCGTACACCACCGTCGGCACGACATCGGCCAAGGCTGCCTGGACCCCCGCCCAGTACGAGCGCCCGGCGGCGAGTCCGCCCTCGAAGACCACGGTGGGCACGGTCTCCGCCCCGGCCGGACCCGGCAGCCGCTGGTAGTACAGCTCGCGCCCGTCGCGGGTGCGGGCCAGGCCCGCCTCGCCCTGGCTGTGGACGGGGGCGTCGGTGCCGGGCCCCGTACCGTGCTCCGCCGGACCCATCCCCGTACCTCCCGCGCACGTCCGTACGTTGGCGCCCCGGGACCGTCCGGGGCGCCAAGTAAGGCAAGGGTAACCTAAGTCGAGCGGCGGGGTGTGTCCTTCGGGTTCCGGAGTGTCCCGCTCCGGTCCAGGGGCGCGCCGCTCGGGTTCAGCGGTGTGCCGCCGGGGTTCCGGGGTGCCCCGCCCGGGATCCCGCCCGTCCCGCTCACCGCTCCAGCGCCGCCTTCATCATCTTCTGGGCGATCGGCGCCGCCAGCCCGTTGCCGCTGACCTCGGAGCGCGCCGAGCCGGAGTCCTCGACGATCACCGCGACGGCGACCTCCTTGCCGCTGCTGTCGTCCTTCGCGTACGAGGTGAACCAGGCGTACGGGGTGTTGCTGTTGTCCACGCCGTTCTGCGCGGTCCCGGTCTTCCCGCCGACCTCGGCCCCGGCGATCCTCGCGTTGGTGCCGGTGCCCTCCTCGACGACGGTCACCATCGCGCTGCGCAGCTGCTCGGCGGTGGACTCCTTCACCACCCGCTCGGTCTCCCCGTCGCCGGTCTCCTCCAGCGTCGAGCCGTCGCCGTCCGTCACCGACGAGACCATGTGCGGGGCGGCCAGCTCACCGCCGTTGGCGAGGGCCGCGGTGACCATCGCCATCTGGAGCGGGGTCGCGGTGACCTCGAACTGGCCGATGCCGGTCAGCGCGGTCTGCGCCTGGTCCATGCCGGTCGGGTAGACGCTCTTCGCCGCCCGCACCGGGACGTCGAGCTTCTCGGTGTCGAACCCGAACGCGTCCGCCATCGCCTTGACCTTGTCCTGGCCGAGGTCGGCCGCCGTCTTGGCGAAGACGTTGTTGCAGGAGTACTGGAGGGCGGTGCGCAGGGTGGCGTTCTCGCAGGGGGCGGAGGCGTTCTCGTTGCGCAGGACCGTCCGGGTGCCGGGGAGGGTGTACGGGTCGGGGCTGTCGGTGGCCTCGTCGACCGAGCCGTACAGCCCGTTCTCCAGCGCCGCCGCCGCGACCACCAGCTTGAACGTGGAGCCCGGCGCCAGCGGCTGCCGCAGCGCCCGGTTGACCAGCGGCTTGTCCTCGTCGGCCAGCAGCTTCTTCCAGGTGTCGCCGTCGTCCGTACCGCTGATCGTGGAGGGATCGTACGAGGGGGTGGAGACCATGCCCAGGATGCGGCCGGTCTTCGGGTCGATGGCCACCGCCGCGCCCTTGTCATCGCCGAGCGCCTCGTACGCCGCCTTCTGGACGTCCGGGTCGATGGTGGTCAGGACGTTGCCCGGGGCGGCCTGCTTGCCGGTGATCAGGTCGGCCGGGTTCTTCAGGCGGTCGTCCGTGCCGTCCAGGACATGGCTGTAGATGCCCTCCAGCTGGGTCGCCCCGTACGCCTGCGAGCTGTAGCCGGTGACGGCCGCGTACAGCTCGCCCTGGGTGTAGGTCCTCTTGTACCGGAGGTCGCCGCCACTGGTCCCCTTCGATCCGGTGACCGGCGAACCGGCCACGATGATGTCCCCGAGCGGCTGCGCGTACTGCGCGATGGTGTTCCGCCGGTTGTGCTCGTCGTCTGCGAGCGCCTTGGCCTGGTAGCCCTGCACCCACGTCGCCCGCACCAGCAGGGCGAGCACCGCGAGCAGGCAGCAGACCGAAGCGCGCCTGATGGTTTTGTTCATCCCGCTGGAGGACGAGCGGGGGCGTTCCGCGCGTTCCCGCTTGTGCCGCTTCTCACCGGTTTCTCACGCGGCGCGGACCCCGGCTGCGGGGTCAGAGCCTGCGCGTCGCCAGCGTCAGCCGGTCGCGGGCGTCGAGCAGGGCGTCCTTGACCGTCTGCTCATGGGCGGGGGTGAGCCGGGCGACCGGCACCGAGCAGCTGACCGCGTCGCGGGCCGGGGTCCGGTACGGGATCGCCACGCCGAAGCAGCGCAGGCCGAGGGTGTTCTCCTCGCGGTCCACCGCGTACCCCTGCTCACGGACCAGGCGCAGTTCCTCGATGAGCCGCTCGCGGTCGGTGACGGTGTGCTCGGTCAGCGCGGGCAGCGTCTCGGGGAGCAGCTTGCGGACCTGCTCGTCGGTGTGGGTGGCCAGCAGGGCCTTGCCGAGCGCGGTGGAGTGGGCGGGGAGCCGGCGGCCGACCCGGGTGAAGGGGCGCAGATAGTGCTGGGACTGGCGGGTGGCGAGGTAGACCACGCTCGTGCCGTCGAGCCGGGCCAGGTGGATGGTCTCCGTGGTGTCGTCGGCCAGCCGGTCCAGGGTGGGGCGGGCAGCGGCCACCACCTCGTCGCCGTCGATGTAGGAGGTGCCCACCAGCAGGGCGCGGACCCCGATCCCGTACCGCGTGCCCGTGGCGTCCGTCTCCACCCAGCCCAGCTCGACCAGGGTGCGCAGCAGCATGTAGAGGCTGGACTTGGGGTAGCCCACGGCCTCCTGCACGGTGGCGAGCGAGTGCATCCCGGGGCGCCCCGCGAAGTACTCCAGCAGCTCCACCGTGCGTACCGCGGACTTGACCGGTGCCCCACCGGACTCGGCGACCGACATCGCCCCACGCTCCTTCTTCGGCTTCTGCGGCCATTGCCAACACGGAAGGCCCGGAAATAGAGTCCGAGGACATTCACGATCAGGAACTCCGTTCAGAATAACGAACGTTTCCGGCCGGTGTTCCAGGACCCGAGGGGAACCACGGTGAGCACAGCACCAGTCTGGAGCGTCGACCCCCGCAGCGGGAACCCGCGTGAACAGGTCGCGGTGGAGGCCACCGCCGAGGAGGTCGACCGGGCGGTCCGGGCGGCCCACTCCGTACGGGACGCCCTGGCCGACCGCACGGCACGCGCCGCGTTCCTGCGTACGGCGGCGGAGCTGCTGGAGGAGTCCGGCGCGCACATCATCGAGGCCGCCGACGCGGAGACCGCCCTCGGCCCGGCCCGCCTCACCGGGGAACTCGCGCGCACGGCCGCCCAGCTGCGGTCCTTCGCGGAGGTGGTGGAGGAGGGCGGCCACCTCGACATCCGCATCGACCACGAGGACGGCTCCCGCACCCCGCCCTGGCCCGACCTGCGCCGCTGGAAGATCCCGCTCGGGGTCGTCGCCGTCTACGCGGCGAGCAACTTCCCGCTCGCCTTCTCCGTCCCCGGCGGCGACACTGCCAGCGCGCTGGCCGCGGGCTGCCCGGTCGTGATCAAGGCCCACCCCGGCCACCCCGCCACCTCCGAACTCTGCGCCTCGGTCCTCCGCCGCGCCGCCGCCCGCACCGGGCTGCCCGAGGACGTGGTGACCCTGGTCCACGGGTTCGACGCGGGCGTCGGGCTGATCCGCCACCCGCTGGTGAGCGCGGCGGGGTTCACCGGCTCCGTGCGCGGCGGCCGGGCCCTGTTCGACGCGGCTGCCGCCCGCCCCGTCCCGATCCCCTTCCACGGCGAACTCGGCTCGCTCAACCCGGTCGTGGTCACCGAGGCGGCCGCCGCCGAGCGGGCGGCGGAGATCGGCGCGGGGCTCGGCGCCTCCATGACCCTGGGCACCGGCCAGTTCTGCACGAAGCCGGGGTTCGTCCTCGCCCCGGTGGGCGGTGCGGGCGACCACCTGGTCAAGGCCCTCACCGAGACGGTCAGTTCCACCGGCTCCGGCGTGATGCTGGACCACCGGATGCGGGACGCGTTCCTCGCGGGCGTACGGGAGAGGGCCGGGCTCCCCGGCGTCGAGGCGCCCGTCACCCCCGGCGCGGCCGGTGAGCACACCGTCTCGGCCGGTTTCCTCACGGTGCCCGCCGGCCGTCTGACGGCCGAGGGCCCGCACGACGCGCTCCTGGAGGAGTGCTTCGGCCCGGTCACCGTGATCGCCCGGTACGCCACCCGGGACGAGGCCGCCGCCGTGCTCGCCCGGCTCCCGGGCAACCTCACCGCCACGCTCCAGACCGCGACGGAGGGCGAGGACCCCGGGGCGGCCGGGCTGCTGGCCGCCCTCACCCCGCTCGCCGGGCGCGTCCTGGTCAACGGCTGGCCGACCGGCGTCGCCGTCGCCCCCGCCCAGCACCACGGCGGCCCGTACCCGGCCACCACCTCGCCCACCACCTCGGTCGGTGCGACGGCGATCGAGCGCTGGCTGCGCCCGGTGACGTACCAGAACACGCCCGACGCGCTCCTCCCGCCGGAGCTGCGCGAGGACAACCCCCTGGGACTGCCCCGGCGGGTGGACGGCCGCCGGGCCTGAGCCCGGCCGGACGGTTCCCGGGAATGACCAGGTCATGTCCGGTGTTCGACCGAGAGGCCGGTACGGCGGAGAGCCTCTTCGCCCACCGCGCCCGCCCCGCCCGCACACCGTCCGCCGCGCCCGTCCGCGGCCCCTGGAGAGAAGAAGAGTCATGCGCGTCGAGATCTGGTCGGACATCGCCTGTCCCTGGTGCTACATCGGCAAGGCCCGTTTCGAGAAGGGGCTCGCCGAGTTCGCCCACCGGGACCGGGTCGAGGTCGTGCACCGGTCGTTCGAGCTGGACCCCGGGCGGGCCAAGGGCGAGCGGGAGCAGGTCATCGACATGCTGGCCGCCAAGTACGGGCGGACCCGCGAGGAGGCCGCCGGGATGGAGGCCAACGTCGCGGCCAACGCGCGGGCCGAGGGGCTCGGGTACCGGACCGAGGGCCGGGACCACGGCTCCACCTTCGACATCCACCGGCTGCTGCACCTGGCCAAGGCCCGCGGCCGCCAGGACGAGCTGCTGACCCTCGCCTACCGGGCCAACTTCGCCGAGGAGCGGTCCGTCTTCGACGACGACGTCCTGCTTGCCCTCGCCGTGGAGGCCGGGCTCGACGGCGAGGAGGCGCGGGCGGTGCTCGCCGACCCCGAGGCGTACGCGGACGAGGTCCGGGCGGACGAGCGCGAGGCGGCCGAACTGGGCGCCAACGCGGTGCCGTTCTTCGTGCTCGACCGCCGGTACGGCATCTCCGGCGGCCAGCCCACCGAGGTCTTCGTCCAGGCGCTGGAGCAGGCCTGGAAGGACCGCCCGGCCACCGCCCTCACCACCGTCGGCGGCGACGCGGAGGCCTGCGACACGGACGGCGCCTGCGAAG
This sequence comes from Streptomyces araujoniae, assembly GCF_050871195.1. Lineage (NCBI taxonomy): Bacteria > Bacillati > Actinomycetota > Actinomycetes > Kitasatosporales > Streptomycetaceae > Streptomyces > Streptomyces araujoniae. The sequence continues at coordinate 1,462,226 of NZ_CP194070.1, read as the reverse complement.
TCCCGCGCGGCTGAACCCCTCAACCATAAGGAATCCTTGGGTTCGCAACGTAAAATTCAGTCATTGACTATGAGGTGTGGCGGCTCCAGGCTGAGCGTATGACGATCTCTCCGCTCAGCCGGGCCGCCGCCGCCGAGTTCGCGCCCGAGGTCACCTACCTCAACACCTCCAGCTGGGGGCTGCTGCCCCGCCGGACCATCGCCGCCGTCAAGGCCCTCGCCGACGAGAACGCCGTCGGCCGCCGGACCGGCGCGGGCAGCTTCGACGCGGTGGAGGCGGCCCGGGTCGGCTTCGCCCGGCTGGCCGGGGTCCGGCCGGACCGGGTCGCCACCGGCAGCTCGGTCACCGTCCACGTCGGGCTGATCGCCGCCTCGCTCCCGGCCGGGGCCGAAGTCCTCGTGCCCGAAGGGGAGTTCACCTCTGTCGTGAGCCCGTTCGCACTCCGGGGCGATCTGCGGATGCGGTACGCCCCCCTCGCGGAGCTGGCCGACGCCGTACGCCCCACGACCGCGCTCGTCGCCTTCTCCTCGGTCCAGTCGGCCGACGGCCGGGTCGCCGATCTCGCCGCCGTCCGCGCGGCCGCCGCCGCCCACGGGGCCCGGACCCTGCTGGACGCCACCCAGTCGGCGGGCTGGTTCCCGCTGGACGCGGGGGCGTACGACTACACCGTCGCCGGCGGCTTCAAGTTCCTGCTCTGCCCCCGCGGTACGTCGTTCCTCACCGTCACCGAGGAGGCGCAGGAGACCCTGCCGAAGCTCTTCGCGGGCTGGGTCGCGGCAGGCGCGCCCTGGACCCGCAACTACGGTCCGCTGGACCATCTGGCCCCCGGGGCGCGGGGGTTCGACGAGCCGCCCGCCTTCCTCTCGTACCACGGGGCCGAACACTCCCTCGCGCTGCTCGGGGAGATCGGCACCGACGCGCTGTACGCCCACGCCACCTCGCTGGCCGCCCGGCTGCGCGCGGGACTGGTGGAGCGGGGGTACGAGGTGGTGGCGGGGGAGTCCGCGATCGTCTCCGTGCCGGGGCTGGAGGGCCGGCAGCCGGAGCTGGCCGAGGCCGGGATCGCTGTCTCGGCGCCCGCCGGCAACCTGCGCATCTCCTGCCACCTCTACAACACCGAGGCGGATGTGGACCGGGCGCTGGAGGTCCTGGGCCGCAGGGAGCCCGGCCTGCCCGCCTGAGGAGGCTCGGCCCCGCTCCGCGACCCGCCCCGGGCGGGGTCCGGTCCGCAAGGCCGGGGGCCGCCGGGGCGGGTCGCGGAGCGGGGGCCCGGGACCGATGGGCGCCGTGCGCCCGGGGCGGCGGGCACCGGGGCCGAAGGGCCCGCACGCCCCGGGCGCACGGGCCGGGGCGGGCCGGGGCGGGCCCCCCGGGCTACCGCCTCGGCCCGGCCAGGGCGTAGGAGACCGTACCGGCGGTGCCGAGGACGAGGGCCGTCCAGGTGCTCGACGGTGTACCGGGAGGCATGAGCATCCAGGCGGTCACCGTCATGGAGGGCGGGGCGACGAAGGCGAGGACGAGCCAGCCGAACGGCAGCGTCCAGGCGTACGGCGCGCCCGCGAGGACGGCGCCCACGGCGGCCAGGCCGGTGAGCCCGAGGGCGTTGCGGGCCGTGAGGGCGAGGGGGACACCGGAGTCCCCGAGCGCCTGGACCGCCGTCACGGCCGCCGCGACCGCCCCCGCGGCGACCAGCACATGGGCCGCGCGCCTCGGCCACCACCGGATCGCGGCGGTGCGGTCCAGGGCGTGGTCCCGGCCGCCGAACCCGACGGAGACGACCATCGCGCCCAGGGCCAGGACGAACGCCCCGGTCCGCGGATCGGCGGCCCGTCCGCCCGCGTCGTGGGTGAACGCCCACAGCAGCGCGGCGCCGGCCAGGACGGCGAGGGCACAGGCGGGTACGTGGCGTGAGCGCGCGTACAGGACCAGCGGGGTCATCGGGCGGTACCGCCTTCCAGCGCGGCCAGCGGTTCGCCCTGGCAGGAGTGCGTGACCTCACGCATCGCCCGGACGCGGGCGCGCTGCTCCCCGGGCGGGAGCGCCGCGAGGGCCCGCCACGCCGACTCCGCCCGCTCCGCCGCGTCGGGCGGCAGCGCCCCGGGCAGCGGCTGCGGGTGACCGGTCACCCAACGGGTGGCGACGGACTGGGCGATGACGTCGTCGATCGCGACGGATCCGCCCCAGGAAGGGGGCAGGAGGGAGCAGTCGGGCACCAGACTCTGGGCGATCACCGCACGGGTCAGCCGTTCCCCGCGCGCCCCGGCGAAGAGGGGGTCGTCGAAGCGGAAGAGCACCGTCGCCCGCCGCCGGGGCGGCGGTGTGCCGACCGTCGGGGAGGCGGTGTCCTCCTGGACGGCACGGGGCGCGTCCGGGCCCAGCTTCCGGTCGAGCAGCGACAGCGCCGTGCCCGCCGGTCCGGCCAGCCCGGCGAGCTGCCGCCGCTGGACCTGGGTGACGCAGACCGGGCCCTCGCACACCAGGCGCGCGGCGGATCCGTCGGCGACGTACATCCGGCGGAGGTCCGTGGGCAGCACGGACAGTGCAAGGACCAGCCCCGCCAGCAGGGGAACACCGGCCAGCAGCCGTCCGCGAGGCGTCGAGGCCATCAGGAGCGCGAGCCCGGTGGCGGCCATGCCCAGCAGCCAGGCGCTCTGCCCCAGGTGGACGGAGGGCGCCAGGGTGGTCAGCACGTCCCGTACCTCGCCCACCGCCGGTGACAGCAGCGAGAGCCGGTTGGGCTCGGTGTACGGGATCCCCTGGTCGGTGACGAGCCGCCGCTGCCCGAGCAGGTCGCCCAGGAGCACGACGAACGCGAAGGCGGCCATGGCGAGGGCGGGCGGGGTGAACGGGGACGGCAGGGCCCTGCCCACTCCCAGACCGAGCACGGCTCCGGCGGCCAGGGACAGCGCGCCGACGAGGACGATCGGCAACCAGCGCGGATGGACGTAGGTGGCGTTGCCCATGACCTGCACGGCCCCGGACAGGACGATCAGGGCGAAGGCGGTGACGACCGCGAGGGCCAGCGCGCCCGCGAGTACCGCGGTGCGGTGGAGCAGCGGCCGGGGGGTGCTCGCCAGCAGCTCCACGGTCTTCGAGCGGTGGTCGCGCAGTCCTTGCAGCGCCCCGAGCCCGACGGCGACGGGCCACAGGACGACCAGCAGCGAGCGGGTCCACAGGGCGAGCGCCGTCCACTGGGCGGTCCACGCCGTGGAGCGCTGCGTCCAGGGACCGTCCAGCAGGTACAGGTAGGCGACGCCGCCCGCCAGGACGGCGAGGGCGGCCACGGGGGCGACCGACCTCTTCAGCTCGGTGCGCAGGGGAGCGGCGTTCACCAGGTGCCCCCGTCCCGGCCCGTGGTGCGCAGCAGGGCCGAGTACCCACGTTCCAGGGGGCTGTCGCCCACGTGCTCCGGGCCGCCCGCCGCGGCGAGTTCGCCGGGTGTCCCCTGGAAGACGAGGCGGCCCTCGGCGAAGAGCACCACGTCGGTGCAGGCGGCCGCGACGTCCTCGACGAGGTGGGTGGAGACCAGCACGCAGGTGTCCGTGCCCAGTTCCTGCAGCAGATCCCGGAACCGGAGCCGCTGGGCCGGGTCCAGACCCGCCGTCGGCTCGTCCAGCAGCAGGACCGCGGGGTCGTTGACGATGGCCTGGGCGATGCCGACGCGCCGCACCATGCCCCCGGAGAGGGTCTTCATCCGGTCGTCGGCCCGCTCGGCGAGCCCGACGCGTTCCACGGCGCGCTGTACGGCGGCGGGGGTGTCGGCCTTCGGCACCTCCTTGAGCCAGGCCATGTACGACACGAACTCCCGGACGGTGAACCGCTTGTAGTAGCCGAAATCCTGCGGGAGATACCCCAGCCTGCGACGCAGGGCGCGCTGTCCGCCACCGCCGTCGGCCGGCCTGCCGAGGAGGGTCAGCGTGCCCTCGGTGGGACGCAGGACGGTCGCGAGGGTGCGGATGAGCGTCGTCTTCCCCGCCCCGTTGGGGCCGAGCAGCCCGTGCACACCGATGCCGAGGGACAGGTCCAGGCCGTCGACGGCCATCCTCCTCCGGCCGACCCGCACCTTCAGCCCGGAGGCCTGGATCTCCCAGGCGTACGTGTTGGGGGCGAGGTCGGCCGCCCGTGTCGCGGACGCGGTCATGCGCTGTTCCTTCCGGTCGGTCATCGGTGGGCTCCCAGCAGGGCGTAGGTGTTCCTCCGGCCGATCACCACACCGGTGGAGAGGACGAGCACCCCGGCCCACACGGGCAGCCCGGGGCCCGTGAGGAGGAATCCGGTGTGCTGGGCGGTGAGCGCCGGGAGCACCGTCACCGCTGCCCAGAGGGCCGAGAGCAGTACGGCGGCGCGGTGCAGCGCCATCACGGTGCCCAGGGCGAGGGCCAGCATCGTGAACCCCAGACAGGGCAGCAGCCACTGGGCCGCCCCCGCCCCGGTGGCCCAGCCGGACGCCCACAGGGCCGGGATCACCGCCGCGAGCACCGCGGCGGTCCGCCGCAGCACCAGGGGCAGCCCGGCCATGGGGGTCGAGACCGTCAGCTCGTGGGCGGGGTCCGTCACCCGCGACCAGGACACGGCGACACCGAGCACCGGCAGCAGGGGCGCGATCAGGACGACCGGGGAGACCGCCCCGGCGCGGTGTCCGGCCAGGTCCATCAGGAGCGCGAGCCCCGTCAGGCCCACCACCGTGGCCAGCCACGGCAGCGCGGCCGGTGTCATCCAGCGCGCCGGCCGGATCCGGCCGTGCCGTCCCGCCCCGGCTCCCGGGGCCGCCAGCTCGGTGGCGAGCCCGGTCCACACGCTCCGGGTGAGCGCCGCGACGGCGGGCACCTGCCCGGCCACCGCCTCCGACAGCAGCCCGCGGCAGTCGGCGCACGCTTCCAGATGGGATTCCACCGCCCACAGGACGTCGGCGGGCAGCGCCGTGTCGCCCCGCGCGTAGGCGGTGATGATGTGGGGTGATGCGTGTCCTGCGGTCATGCCAGCGCCCTCCGCATGGCGATCCGGGCCCGCCGTGCGCGGGTCTTGACTGTGCCCTCGGGCAGCCCCAGCAGGACCGCGGTCTCGCGGACCGTCAGCCCGTCGAGCACCAGGGCCCGCAGCACCTCGCGCAGTTCCGGCGCGAGCGCGCTCAGCGCGTCACCGATGTCACCGCCGACGCTCGCGTTCAGCGCCTCCTCCTCGGCGGCCGGCGCGGTCGGTGCCGGAGCGGCCGCGGAGGGCGGTGCGGCGTGGTGGGCGCGGCGGCGGAAGGCGTCGACCAGACGCCGCGCCGCGATCGTCCACAGCCAGCCGACGGCCGTGCCGCCCGTCGCGGTGCCGACGAAGCCCGCCGCCGCGCGCCAGACGGCGAGGTAGGTCTCCTGCATGACCTCGGCGACGATCTGCTCGTCGGCGCAGCGCCGGCGCAGGCGGGTGGCGAGCCAGGGGGAGGTGCGCCGGTACAACTCCTCGAACGCGGCGAGATCGCCCCTGCTCACTCTCCGGACGAGCTGTTCCTCGTCCAGCCGGTCGAGTGCTCTTCTGCCTGTTCTCACACCTGCTAGACGTGGGGATCCGCCCCGGGGTTTTCCTCCTCGTGTGACGTGGGTCACCTCGGCGGCGTCCTGGCGGTGCCCGGGGGCTTTCCCGACCCGGGCGCCGCCAGCGGGAGGGTCAGCTCCCTTCCGGGCAGCCCTCCGTCTCCCGGCAGAGGTTCGCCTCCACCTTCGCCAGCAGCCGCGTCAGCTCCGTGCGCTCGCCGTCGTCCAGCCCGGCGAGCGTGTGCTCCTCCAGGCTGCCCCACGCGTCCCGTACCGCCCGGTGCAGCGCGCAGCTCGCCTCCGTCGCCTCGACCAGCGCGGCCCGCCGGTCGTCCGGGTCGGGGCGGCGGCGCACATGACCGGTCTGCTCCAGGCGCTGGAGCATCTTGGTCACCGTGGAGGGGTCCAGGTCCAGCGTCCTGATCAGCTCGGACTGGCGTACCGGCCCCGCGTCCCACAGGTGCATCATCAGCAGCTCCTGCCCCGGGTAGAGCCCCAGCCCCTTCAGCAGCTTCCCCGCCGCGATCCGGTGCAGCCGGGCGACGCGGGAGACGGCGTGGCTGACGGGCCCGCTGAGCGCTGCTCCGGGCAGCGCGTCGGTACAGGCGGCTTCCGCGGCGCCTGCGTGAGCGGTGTTCATGGCGGGGCTCCTTCGATCCTGCTCCGGCGGCGCTTCCGGTGGTTCCTGACGGGTGTTCGGTCCCGGACGGGTGACGGGTGACGGGTGACGGGTGACGGGTCCGGTCCCGGCGGGTCCGGGGACTGACGGCGGCTTCCGGGGTCCGGTGGCGTCCGAGGCTTGCCCACACTTTACCTTGGTCGGCCAATTAATGAGCTACAGTGACGGCAGCGCCAATACTTGGCCGACCACATACTTTGTTTATCGGTCAATTACCCATCTTTCCCCGGGAGTTCGCATGACCACCGCTTTCGACCCGATCGACCTGGCCGGCACCCGCCTGGCCAACCGCATCGTGATGGCCCCGATGACCCGCAGCCGGGCGGGCGAGGGCGGTACGGCCACCGAGCTGACCGTCGCCTACTACACCCAGCGCGCCTCCGCCGGGCTGATCGTCACCGAGGGCATCCAGCCCTCCGCGGTCGGCCAGGGCTACCCCTTCACCCCCGGGCTGCACAGCGCCGAGCAGGTCGCCTCCTGGCGCACGGTCACCGACGCCGTGCACGCCGAGGGCGGCCGGATCTTCGCCCAGATCATGCACGCGGGCCGCATCGGCCACCCGGTCCTGCTCCCCGACGGACTCGTCCCGGTCGCCCCCTCCCCGGTCCGGGCCGCGGGCCAGGTCTACACCGCCGAGGGCCCCAAGGACTTCGTCGAGCCGCACGAGCTGACCGACGCCGAGATCCGGCAGACCATCGCCGACTTCGCCGCCGCCGCCCGCAACGCCGTCGAGGCCGGGTTCGACGGCGTGGAGCTGCACGGCGCCAACGGCTACCTGATCCACCAGTTCCTCGCGCCCAACACCAACCTGCGCACCGACGAGTGGGGCGGCTCGGAGAGCGCCCGCGTCCGGTTCGCGGTGGAGGTCGTCAAGGCGGTCGCGGCCGAGATCGGCGGAGCCCGTACCGCCCTGCGGATCTCGCCGTCCAACCCGTACAACGACATCGACGAGCCCGCCCCGGACGCCGTCTACACCGCGCTGGCCCAGGAGATCGAGCCGCTCGGCCTCGCCTATCTGCACATCCTGGAGGACGCGCCGATCCGCGAGCTGACCCTCCAGCTGCGCAAGGTGTTCACCGGCTCCGTCCTCATCAACGTGCACTCCGACGGGCCGACCGGGCCGGAGGACCACACCGTGATCGACGACGGCATCGCCGACCTCATCTCGTACGGCGTTCTCTTCCTCGCCAACCCGGACCTCCCCGCCCGTCTCAAGGCAGGGGGCCCCTTCAACACCCCCGACCCGTCGACCTTCTTCGGCGGCGACGCCAAGGGCTACACCGACTACCCGGCGCTCGACGCCGTCTGATCCGCCGGGGGCCGCCCGTCCCACCGCCACGCGGTGCGGCGCGGGTGGTCCGGCAGTCCGGCGCGGCCGGTGGCCCAGAGCAGCACGGTCCACCGGTCGCCGCCCGCCGGGGCGTCGGGGAAGAGCCGGGCCAGCACCCGGTCGCAGAGCGCGGCCGGCGGCGCCCAGTCCAGCCCCAGCCCCGCCGCGACGTCATGGGTGTGCACCAGGGTCTCCACCACCCCCATCGCGGCGAACCCCTCCGGGTCGGAGACGCCGAACCCGTGGTACGAGCGCACCTCCGGCGGCGTCGTCCGCGCCATCGAGGCCAGCAGCGCACCGCTCGCCTCCAGGGTGGCCAGCAGCCCGGCGGGCCCGGCCGCCCGGTCCGCGAAGACCGCGTTGTACGGCCCGCCCTGCCGCTCGGGCGCCCACCGGTAGGGCACCTCACCGTCGAGCGGGGGCGTACGCGGGCCCAACTGGACGGCGTACGCGAAGAGATCGTCGCTCAGGTGCTCCACCGTCTCCCAGCAGGTCCACTCCAGCGTCCCCGCGGGCGCGTCCCACCCCTCCGCCGGGGCCCCGGCCAGCGCGTCCACCGCGAGCCGCACGGCGGTGGTCACGTCGTCGGCGGTCACCGGCAGCCGGGCCCCGGTCAGCGCGGCCCGCTCGGCGGCGGAGCACTCCACACAGAACTCGTTGCCCTCCGGATCCGTGAGGGTCGCCCACCCCCGCCCGTCCGGTCTGCGGCGGTCGCCCACGAGCGTGGCGCCCAGCGCGAGCAGCCGCTCCACCTCCTCGTCCCGGGTGCGGTCCTGCGGCTGGACGTCCAGGTGGACCCGGTTCTTGACGGCCTTCGGGTCGTCGTTCCGGACGAAGAGGACCGCCGCGCCGGGGGTCTCCAGCAGCGCTTCCGGGTCGCCGGGGAAGTCGTCCGGGGCCAGCGGCGCGCCGAGCACCCGGGACCAGAAGGTGCCGAGCGCGTAGGGGTCGGCGCAGTCGATCGTGATGTGCCGTACGTGAGAAGTCATGGCCGCCACCCTCTCCGCTGCCCCGGGGCCCGGTCCACCGGGTTATGCGCGAGGGCCGGGAACGGGTCACGCGCGAGGAGCCGGCCCGGGGTACACGGCGGGGGCCCGGGACGGTGTGCTGTCCCGGGCCCCTCGCGCGTGGCACGTCCCGCTACTTCACCGGGGTGAAGTCCCGCGCCCCGATGAACTCCGGGCGGCGGATCGGTGCCGCGAACGGCTCCTGCGCCGTGTTCTCCACGCTGTTGAAGACGATGAAGACGTTGGAGCGGGCGTACGGGGTGATGTTGTCGCCCGAGCCGTGCATCGCGTTGCAGTCGAACCAGGTCGCCGAACCGGCCTGGCCCGTGAAGAGCCTGATGCCGTGGCGGTCGGCCATCTTCGTCAGCGCCTCGTCGGACGGGGTGCCCGCGTCCTGCATCTGGAGCGACTTCTTGTAGTTGTCCTTCGGCGTCTCGCCCGCACAGCCCAGGAAGGTCTTGTGCGAACCGGGCATGATCATCAGCCCGCCGTTGGTGTCGAAGTTCTCCGTCAGCGCGATCGACACCGACACGGCCCGCATGTTCGGCAGCCCGTCCTCGGCGTGCCAGGTCTCGAAGTCCGAGTGCCAGTAGAAGCCCGAGGCGCCGAACCCCGGCTTCACGTTGATCCGGGACTGGTGCACGTACACGTCCGAGCCGAGGATCTGGCGGGCCCGGCCCACCACCCGCTCGTCGCGGACCAGCCCGGCGAAAACCTCGCTGATCCTGTGCACCTCGAAGACGGACCGGACGTTCTGCGACTGCTTCTCGACGATGGAGCGCTCGTCGGCACGGATCAGCGGGTCGGCGACCAGCCGGTCCAGCTCCGCGCGGTAGACGGCGACCTCGTCCGGGGTGATGAGCTGGTCGACGGTGAGGAAGCCGTCGTGCTCGTAGCTCTGGAGATCCTTGGCGGCGACCGGGCCCGGCGCGCCCGGCGCCGACCAGATGACCGGGTCCTGGCGGGGAGTGGTCATCTCGGCGGCGCCGCGCGAGGGGTACAGATCGGCGCGTACTTCGGTGGTCATACGGTTCAGGCCTCCTCGGTCAGCAGTGGGTAGACACCGTTCTCGTCGTGGTCCTCCCGTCCGGTGACGGGAGGGTTGAAGACGCACACGCAGCGGAAGTCGGTCTTGGGCCGCAGGGTGTGCCGCTCATGGCCGTCCAGCAGGTACATCGTGCCGGGGGAGATCCAGTGGGTCTCGCCGGTCTCGTCGTTGGTCAGCTCGGCCTCGCCCTCGGTGCACAGGACGGCCTCGATGTGGTTCGCGTACCACATCGAGGTCTCCGTGCCCGCGTAGAGCACGGTCTCGTGGAGGGAGAAGCCGACCTTCTCCTTGGCGAGCACGATGCGCTTGCTCTCCCAGGTGCCGGACGCGGCCTTCACATGCCGGTCGGTGTTCTCGATGTCCTTGAACGATCGGACGATCACGGTGAGCGGTGCCTTTCTCTCGTGCTCCGCCCCGGGCCGTGAGGCCCGGGGCGCCTCTTCTTCCTGCCGCCTGCCCCGGCCGCGCCGGGTCAGGCCGTCTCGCGGACGCAGCGGGCCAGCGTGCGCAGGCCCTCGTCCAGTTCCTCGGTGGTGATGGTCAGCGGCGGCAGCAGCTTGACGACCTCGCTCTGCGGGCCCGAGGTCTCCAGCAGGAGCCCCAGCTCGAAGGCGCGGGCGCAGACCGCCGAGGCGCGCGCCGGGTCCTCGAACTCCATGCCCCAGACCAGGCCCCGGCCGCGGAACTGCGCGGTCGGCTCCTCGGCGCAGATCGCCAGCAGCGCCTGCTCGACCTGGAGGCCGCGCTCCTTGGTCTGCTGCTCCACCCGGCCGTCGGCCCAGTAGGCGTCCAGCGCGGCGGCGGCCGTGACGAAGGCCGGGTTGTTGCCGCGGAAGGTGCCGTTGTGCTCGCCCGGCTCCCAGATGTCCAGCTCCGGCTTGAACAGGCAGAGCGACATCGGCAGGCCGTAGCCGCTGATGGACTTCGACAGCGTGACGATGTCCGGGACGATCCCGGCCTCCTCGAAGGAGAAGAAGCCGCCCGTCCGGCCGCAGCCCATCTGGATGTCGTCGACGATCAGCAGCATGTCCTGGCGCTCGCACAGCTCCTGGAGGGCGCGCAGCCACTCGGCGCGGGCCACGTTGATGCCGCCCTCGCCCTGCACGGTCTCCACGATCACGGCGGCGGGCTTGTTGAGCCCGGAGCCCTGGTCCTCCAGCAGCCGCTCGAACCAGAGGAAGTCGGGGACCTTGCCGTCGAAGTAGTTGTCGAACGGCATCGGCGTGCCGTGCACCAGCGGGATGCCGGCGCCCGCCCGCTTGAACGCGTTGCCGGTGACGGCGAGCGAGCCCAGCGACATGCCGTGGAAGGCGTTGGTGAACGACACCACGGACTCGCGGCCCTTGACCTTGCGGGCCAGCTTCAGCGCCGACTCGACGGCGTTGGTGCCCGTCGGGCCGGGGAACATCACCTTGTACGGCAGGTCGCGCGGGCGCAGGATCACGTTCTGGAACGTCTCCAGGAAGGCGCGCTTGGCCGTGGTCGCCATGTCCAGGCCGTGGGTGATGCCGTCGCGCTCGATGTAGTCGATCAGCGCTCGTTTCAGCACGGGGTTGTTGTGGCCGTAGTTGAGCGAGCCGGCCCCGGCGAAGAAGTCCAGGTAGGAGTGGCCGTCCTCGTCGGTCAGCCGGGCGCCCTGCGCGCGGTCGAACACGGCGGGCCAGCCGCGGCAGTAGCTACGGACCTCCGACTCCAGGGTCTCGAAGACGCTCAGTGCGGGCGGGGTGATGGTCACAGCGGATCTCCTGCGTGAGGGGGTGTGACGGGCGGTGTGGTCGGTGCTCCCGGCCCCGCGGGGCGGCCGGGACCGCGCCGGGTGGTCGGCCGGCGCGAAAAGTCGTGGGGGACCGGGCGTACGGGTGCGGTACGCCGGTCGTGCGGGGGTGTACGGGCCGTGCGGTCGTACGGGACCGTCCGGGCCCGGGCATTCCGGGCGGGCCGGGCGGGTCGTCTCCGGCGGCCGGGCGGTGGCCCGGCCGGTGGGGCCGGGCGCCTCGGACGCCCGGGGCCGCCGCGGCGGCGCCCCGTTGCCTCGGGGCTCGGTGGCGCCCCGGGCACCTCAGCCGGTGAGCGGTCCTATCCGGTAGAGGACCTCGGGCAGGTGCGTCCCCTCGGGGAACAGCCCGCCGTCGAAGAGCACCTCCCGCTCCAGCGCCACGTCGTGCCGCTGGGCGTAGGACGTGAACAGCCGGTCGGACGCGGTGTTGTCGGGGGTGATCGTCGTCTCGACCCAGGAGAGCCCCTGGTCGGCGGCGACCCGGGCGGTCAGCGCGTCCAACAGCGTGGCGGCCAGCCCCTTGCCGCGGTGCGCTCCGTCGACGGCCACCTGCCAGACCACCAGGGTCTCGGGGCGGTCGGGCCGGATGTAGCCGGTGACGAAGGCGATCGGCTCGCCGTCCTCGCCACGGGCGACGACGGACGTCGCGGCGAAGTCACGGCACCACAGCAGGTAGCTGTACGAGGAGTTCAGGTCCAGGACCTCGGAGTCGCGGGCGATGCGCCAGATCGCGGCTCCGTCCTCCACTCGTGGCGTGTCGATACTCAGGAATTCGCTTCGGGCACGGGCAAAATCTGCTGGTGCGGCGGTCATGTGAATTGAATTTACCCAGCAAATTTCGAAATTGCATCGAGGCAAGGGGTTGGGTGGAGCGCTCGTCTGTGTTATCAGGCGTGCGTGAGACCCGGGGTGATCAGGGGGCGATTCAGTGCTTTTTGTCCTGAATTTTTCGGGCATAACGCCGAGCTAGTGGAGTCGGTCACAAGGTGGTAACTCCTTCGGAACGTGTCCGAATCATGAAGTTCGGGCCCCGGGAAAACTTCTGCGTTTAGGGGACGGGAAAGCGGGCAGAAGAATGCGGGGAGCTGATTTCGATAAAGCAGCTCCCCGCATTTTGAATATCAGAGGCTCAGAGGTCCGGAGAGGTTTCCGAGACCGCGCGGCGGGCAGCATCGAAGTCGACCTGCCGGCCTGTGTCGCCGAGCGCCGCCCCCAGGGCCGCGAGCGAGGACAGCACCGCGCTCCGCGTCGCGTCCGCCCCGTAGTGATTGACCCGGATCATCTTCTTCGACAGCGCCCCGCCGCCCGCGACGAGCGGCAGCGAGGGTTCCGTCGTGAGCGCCCGCGCGACCAGTGCGGCGGCGTCGGTCCCCGCCGGGGCGCGCAGCGTGGTGGCCACAGGAGCGGCGTCCCGCGCCTCGTGGACGTACGGCTCCAGCCCGCCGCCGAGGGCCACCGCGCCCGCCCGGGTCGCCGCCGCGGCTGCGGCGTGACGGGCCATCACGTGGTCCGGTCCCTCCTCCTCGATCCGCTCCAGGCACGCCTCCAGGCCCAGCATCTCCAACTGCGCCGGGGCGTGCGGGAGCGCCTTGCGGCCGGCGTCGATCCAGCGCTCCTTCCAGTCCAGGAGCGAGAGGTAGGAGCGGCGCGGGGCGGCCGGGTTGGCGGCGAACCGCTCCCAGGCCCGCTCGCTCACCGACACCGCCGAGACCCCGGCCGGACCGCCCATCGCCTTCTGCGCGCCGATCACGCACAGGTCCACGCCCCAGGCGTCCGGCAGCAGCGGCTCGGCGCCCACCGAGGCGACCGCGTCCAGCATGAACAGCGCCCCGTGCGCCCGGACCGCCTCACCGATCTCCGCGACCGGGTTGGTGTTGCCGGTGGCCGCCTCCGCGTGCACCAGCGAGACGAAGTCGATCTCCGGGTGCCCGGCGAGCGCCTCGGCGACCTGGCCGGCGGTGACCGCCGTGTGGAAGGGCACGGTGAGGTCGACGACCTGGGCGCCGCAGTCCCGCAGCCAGTTGCCGAAGGTCTGCCCGTACGGCCCCGTGACCACGTTCAGCGCGGTCGAGCCGGGCCGGGCGCCGCTGCGGATGCAGCCCTCCAGCGGCAGCAGCGCCTCGCCCTGGGTGATGACGACGTCCTGCCGGGTGGCGAGGAGCGCGGCCACCCGCCGCTCGATGGCCGCGAAGCGGTCGGCGGTCAGCGGCGGGAGGTCGAGGAAGGGGTGCGTCACGGTGGGGCTCTCTTCGGATCGGGGCCGTGGTCGGGCGGCGGTGCTGCGGAGCGGTCGGCGCCCCCTCGGGGGAGTGCCGCGCCCAGGGGTGTCCGGCTCGGTCCCGACGCCCCCCTCGCAGCCTACCGATGGCCTCGTACAGTGCCGCTATGAGTGATCAGGTGCGCGATCAGGAGCGGCAGCCGGTGCTGCGCGTGAAGGGGCGGGTCCTCGTCGGCCCGGACGAGGTGCGGGACGGACTGTGGGCCGTCGACGGGCGGATCACCTTCGACCGGCCGCCGGGCGCGGACCGCGCGGAGACCGTCACGGGCTGGGCGCTGCCCGGCCTCGTCGACGCGCACTGCCATGTCGGCCTGGACCGGCACGGCCCGGTCGACGGGGCGACCGCCGAGAAGCAGGCACTCACCGACCGGGAGGCCGGGACCCTGCTCATCCGGGACGCAGGGTCGCCCTCCGACACCCGCTGGATCGACGACCGCGAGGACCTGCCGAAGATCATCCGGGCGGGCCGCCACATCGCCAGGACCCGCCGCTACATCCGTAACTACGCCCACGAGATCGAGCCCGGCGACCTCGTCGCATACGTGGCGCGGGAGGCCCGGCGCGGGGACGGCTGGGTCAAGCTGGTGGGGGACTGGATCGACCGGTCCGCCGGGGACCTCACCGCCTGCTGGCCGCGCGGCGAGGTGGAGGCGGCCATCGCGGAGGCGCACCGGCTGGGCGCCCGCGTCACCGCGCACTGTTTCGCGGAGGAGTCGCTGCGCGATCTGGTCGAGGCGGGCATCGACTGCGTCGAGCACGCCACCGGCCTCACCGAGGAGACCGTCCCGCTCTTCGCCGAACGCGGGGTCGCCATCGTCCCGACCCTGGTCAACATCGCCACGTTCCCCGACCTCGCGGCGGGCGGCGAGGACAAGTTCCCCCGCTGGTCGGCCCATATGCGGCAGCTGTACGAGCGCCGGTACGACACCGTGCGCGCCGCGTACGACGCCGGCATCCCGGTCTACGTCGGCACCGACGCGGGCGGCTCGCTGGCGCACGGCCTGGTCGCGGGCGAGGTGGCCGAGCTGGTGAAGGCGGGCATCCCGTCCCTGGAGGCCCTCTCCGCCACCACGTGGGGGGCGAGGCGGTGGCTGGGGCGGCCGGGCCTGGAGGAGGGCGCTCCGGCGGATCTGGTCGTGTACGAGGAGGACCCGCGCGCCGACGTCCGGGTGCTGGCGGCCCCGCGCCATGTGGTGCTCAACGGTCGGGTGGTGGGGTGAGCCGGGGCCGGGGCGCCGGGTGGTGACGGGTTGACCGGGGGTGACGTAACCGGCCCCCGGCTCGTTGAACGCCTTTACGCGGCCCCCGGTACGGTCGCACGCCGTTCGGTTCACCCGTGGGAAACGGGTGACGGAACGAGGCGCGGGGGAACGCGCGTGCCGAAAGATTCGAATATGCGCGCGAAAACCCCCCTTTGGGGTGAACTCACTTCAGGTGTCCGCCAGTTCACCCACAGTGCGTAAAGATTCACGGAGTCGATGCCACCGGCACAGGCGATGTCCCCCATTGGACTGCGCCGGTGGCTCCATGTCTCTTGTGGGGGTTCCACCATCTTGAACAGCAACACCTTCCGTCTCGCTGCCCTGGCGGCCGCCGCCGCTCCCGTCGCCCTGTTTGCCGCCGTCCCCGCGCAGGCAGCCCCGGCGACGCCCGCCACCGGCGGCGAGGGCAAGGCGAGCGCGGTCGTGCTCCGTACCGGGCTCGACGTCTCGCTCCTCAACAAGTCCGTCCAGGTGCCCCTCAAGGTCACGCTCAACGAGGTGCAGGCCCCGGCCAGCGCCGAGAAGACCGCGCTGACGGTGAACCTGGACGGTGTCGAGGGCGGGAAGCCGGTCAGCGTGCTGCGCGCCGACGTGGCCACGGCCGAGGCGACCGTGGACGAGAAGAAGGCCGAGGGCTACACCAACCTGGCCAAGGCCCGCGTCCACGTGCCCGGTCTGCCGCTGCTCTCGCTCATCGAGGTCGAGAAGGTCACCTCCAAGGCGTTCTGCGAGGTCGGCAAGGCGCCCGTCGCCGAGTCCAACGTGCTCGGCCATGTCGCGGTGCTCGGCAAGAAGGTGACGCTCTCCGCGGGCGGGCCGACCCGGGTGGCGGTGCCGGGCGTCGGTGAGGTGAGCCTCGACCTGTCGAAGACGGAGACCACCTCCCGTACGGCCGCCGCGACGGCGCTTCAGCTCAAGGTGGCGGTCAACCCGCTCGACCTCAACGTGGCCGAGGTGAACGGCGAGGTCACCCTCGCCGGGGCCACCTGCGAGACCCCGAAGAAGCCCGAGAAGCCGGGCACCACCGACGGCGGGGCCACGAACGGCTCCACCGGAGGCTCCACGGGCGGTGACACGGGCGGTTCCACCGGTGGTTCGGACGGCGGTTCCACGGGCGGCTCCACCGGCTCGACCGGCGGCGACCAGGGCGACGGCGGTGCCGGGACGAAGCCGCAGACCGGCTCCGACACCACGCCCAACCTCGCCGAGACCGGCGGCAACTCCTCCACCCCGTACCTCGCGGGCGGCGCGGCCCTGCTGCTCGCGGCCGGCGCGGGCGCCACGGTGATCGCGCGCCGGCGCAGCGGCAGCCAGGGCTGATCCCCGCCTTACGGGGGACCTCGGGGCGGCGCCCGTACGACGGAACGCCGCCCCGAGGGGGCCGTGACGCCCTACGGGCCCCTCAGCGCCCCGTCCGCGCGGGCAGCGCCTGCACCGCCTGGTCCAGGGCCTGGAGGAAGCGGTTCGTCGTCGTCCGGTCCCGCACGGCGAGCCGCAGCCACTGCGGCCCGAGCCCCGGGAACGTGTCACCGCGACGGGCCGCGAAGCCCAGCAGCCGCAGCCGCTCCCGGATCTCCGCCGCCCGCTCCAGCCGGACCAGCACGAACGGCCCCCGCGCCTCCTCCACCACCCGCACCTCGCTGAACTCCGCGAGCCCGGCCAGCAGATGGGCCCGGTCCACCGTGATCCGGTCCGCCGCCTCGGCCGCCTCCACCAGCGCCCGCGGCTCCATGCACGCCTGGGCCGCCGCCAGCGCCGGGGACGACACCGGCCAGAGCGGCTGCGCCTCCGCCAGCAGCGCCACGGTCTCCGGCTCGGCCAGCACATAGCCGATCCGCAGCCCCGCCAGCCCCCAGGTCTTGGTCAGGCTGCGCAGCACGACCAGCCCCGGGATGTCCGTACGCCCGCAGAGCGCCTCGCGCTCGCCCGGCACCACGTCCATGAACGCCTCGTCGACCACCAGCGTCCGCCCCGGTCTGGCCAGCCGCTCCAGCAGGGCCGCCGGGTGCAGCACGGACGTCGGGTTGGTCGGGTTGCCGACCACCACGAGGTCCGCCTCCTCCGGCACCGCCGCCGGATCCAGCCGGAAGCCGTCCTCCGCCCGTAGCAGCACCCGCCCCACCCCGTGACCGGCCGCCCGCAGCGCCGCCTCCGGCTCGGTGAACTGCGGATGCACCACCACCGGGCAGCGGGCCGGGAGCGCCCGCGCGATCAGGACGAACGCCTCGGCGGCGCCCGCCGTCAACAGCACGCGCTCCACCGGCAGTCCGTGCCGCTCGGCGACCGCCTCCCGGGCCGCGGTGCCGTCGGGATAGGCGGCCAGCGAGACCAGGGACGCGGCTATCCGCTGGCGCAGCCACTCCGGTGGGGTGTGGGCCCGGACGTTCACGGCGAGATCGGTCAGATTCTCGCCGCGCACCTCCGCGTCGCCGTGGTGCCGCAGGTCGGGCCCGGCGCTCTCGATGTCCCGCGTGGGGGGATGCGTGGGGGGATTCATGGCTGCCATGGTGAACGGGCCGGGGCCTTCCGTCACGAGTGGGGTGGAAGTTTTCTCGCCGGAAACGGGGAATGACGGGAGGACGGCCGGAAAGCGGCGGGCCACCGCACAGGTCGCACGTCCCTTTCCGGCGGACTTCTCCACCACCAGCTCGTCCGCCTCGATCAGCGCCGCCGCCTCCGCGACCGACGGTGTGCCCACCGAACCGGCGGCCGCGTCCGACGGGTTCGGCACCCGCACCCCGGCCAGCGCCGCCGCCGGATGCGACCGCACCGCGACCCCCAGCCGGGCGGCGGCCCCCACGATCCCGGGCTCGTCCGCCTTCGCGTCGACGGTCGCCACCTCCACCACATCGGCCATCCGCAGCCCGGCCCCGCGCAGCACCGCCTCGATCAGGCCGTACACCTCGTCGGCCGGCACACCGCGCCGGGCACCGACCCCGACGACCAGGTTCCGCACACCGGGCTCAGGGGTGGGGGTCGTCATGGCGGGGCCGGCCTTTCACATCAAGCACGTCGAGCGGTGGGGGGTGGATCTGTTCCGTATACGGTCACGGGCCCGGTCCCCGTGGCGGGCGGGGCCGCCGGGGAGAGGGCCACGGGTAAGGACCCACCGAGATGCGGGCGACGGGGTCGATCGGCTAGCAAGACCCCATGGCGGTGTTCGTCGCGCTCGGCGCGTTCCTGATGACCCTGGTCGGCGGCTGGGTCGCGCAACGCGTCACCGACCGCCGCCACCTGGTGCTCGGCCTCGCGGGCGGGCTGATGCTCGGCGTGGTCGGCCTGGACCTCCTGCCGGAGGCCCTGGAGGCGGCGGGCACACCGGTGTTCGGGGTGCCCGCGGCGCTGCTGCTGTTCGTCGGCGGCTTCCTGGTGGCCCATCTGGTCGAGCGGCTGCTCGCCGCCCGCCAGGTGGCACACGGGGCGGACGGAGAGCGGGTGCCGCAGGTGGGGCTGGCGGCGGCCGCCGCGATGGTCGGCCACAGCCTGATGGACGGCATCGCGCTCGGCGCCGCCTTCCAGATCAGCGGCTCCATGGGCGTGGCCGTGGCGCTGGCCGTGATCAGTCATGACTTCGCCGACGGATTCAACACGTACACCCTCACCAGTCTTTACGGGAACGCCCGCCGCAAGGCGCTCCTGATGCTCTTCGCGGCCGCCGCGGCCCCGGTCGTGGGGGCCGCGACGACGCTGCTGTTCACCCTTCCGGAGGAACTGCTCGGCGGCTATCTCGGATTCTTCGGCGGAGCCCTGCTCTATCTGGCCGCCGCCGAGATTCTTCCCGAGGCACACCACACCCATCCCGCCCGCTCCACCCTTCTCTGCACCGTCGGGGGCGTGGGCTTCATCTGGCTGGTGGTCGGCATCGCGGAGTGAGCCGCGCGCACGCCTCCGCGCGCCCTGGTGCGCCTCACCGCGCCCGGCAGTGCTCCACGAACCGCCGGGCCACCTCCGGCGAGGCCGCCCAGTGGGTGTGCAGATAGCTGGCGTGCACGCCCCGCTGGACGTACCCCTCCACCCGCCGCTCCGGCTGGTGCATCCCCCAGGCGGGCACCGGACCCGCGCCCGGCTCCAGCACCGTCCGGTGGAACTCGTGCCCCCGCATCCGGGTCCCGGCCGCCGCGAGCGGGCTGTCCGAGACCGCCACCGCCTGCCGGTACCCGAGCGTGAGCCGCTCCGACATCCGGGCCTCCGCGTCCAGCACCCCGCACATCGGCTTCCCGTCCAGCTCCCGCGCCAGATAGAGCAGCCCCGCGCACTCGGCCGCCACCGGGGCACCGCTCAGCGCCAGCCCGGTCACCGCCCGCCGCAGCGGCTCGTTGGCCGACAGCTCGGGGGCGTACACCTCCGGGAACCCGCCGCCGATCACGAGCCCCGCCGTCCCCGCCGGCAGCTTCTCGTCCCGCAGCGGGTCGAAGACCACGACCTCCGCACCGGCCGCCGTCAGCAGCTCGGCGTGTTCCGCGTAAGCGAAGGTGAACGCGGCCCCGCCCGCCACGGCGACGACGGGCCGAGGGCCTTCCGCAGGGGCGTACGCGGGCTCCCACGCCTCATCCGGCAGCGCGGGCGCCGTCCGCGCCAGTGCCAGCAGCGCGTCCAGGTCGCACCCGGCGAGGACCCGCTCACCCATGGCCCGTACGGCCTCCACCGCGTCGCCCTGCCGCTCGGCCACCGGGACCAGCCCCAGATGGCGCGAGGGCGTCGCGACCTGCGGGGCCCGCCGGATCACGCCGAGCACGGGCAGCCCGGACTCGTCCAGCGCGTCCCGCAGCAGCGCCTCGTGCCGGTCGGAGGCCACCTTGTTCAGGATCACCCCGCCGATCCGCACCTGAGGGTCCCAGGAGGCGAACCCGTGCACCAGGGCCGCCACCGACCGCGACTGCGAGGAGGCGTCCACCACCAGCACCACCGGCGCCTTGAGCAACTTCGCCACCTGCGCGGTCGACGCCAGCTCGCCCTGCCCCGAGGCACCGTCGTACAGCCCCATCACGCCCTCGACCACGGCGAGGTCGCACCCCGCCGACCCGTGCGCGAAGAGCGGGGCGACCAGCTCCGGCCCGCACATGTACGCGTCGAGATTCCGGCCCGGGCGGTCCGTCGCCAGCGCGTGGTAGCCCGGATCGATGTAGTCCGGGCCCACCTTGTGCGGCGAGACGGCCAGCCCGCGCGCGGTGAAGGCGGCCATCAGGCCGGTGGCGACGGTGGTCTTGCCGCTGTTCGAAGCAGGTGCGGCGATGACCAGACGGGGCGTACTCACCACTCGATGCCCCTCTGGCCCTTCTGCCCCGCGTCCATCGGGTGCTTGACCTTCGACATGTCGGTCACCAGGTCGGCGGCCTCGATGAGCGCGTCCGGCGCGTTGCGGCCGGTGATCACCACGTGCTGGGTGCCGGGCCGGTTCCGCATCACCTCGACGACCTCGTCGGTGTCGATCCAGCCCCAGTGCAGCGGATAGGCGAACTCGTCGAGCACGTACAGCTTGTACGTCTCGGCGGCGAGGTCGCGCTTGACCTGCTCCCAGCCCTCGCGGGCCTTCTCCTCGTTGTCGAGCTGGCCGTCGCGCTGGACCCAGGACCAGCCCTCGCCCATCTTGTGCCAGTCGACGGTGCCGCCCTCGCCGCTCGCGCCCAGCACCTTCAGCGCGTTCTCCTCGCCGACCTTCCACTTCGCCGACTTCACGAACTGGAACACCCCGATCGGCCACCCCTGGTTCCAGGCGCGCAGCGCGAGCCCGAAGGCGGCGGTCGACTTGCCCTTCCCGATGCCCGTGTGGACGAACAGGAGCGGGCGGTTGCGGCGCTGACGGGTGGTGAGCCCGTCGTCCGGCACCGATATCGGCTGTCCCTGCGGCATTAGGCGGCCCTCCCGGCGGCGGTGACGTCCTTGACGAGCCCGGCGATCGAGTCGGCCCGCAGCTCGTCCAGCGTGACGGCGGTGCCTCCCAGCTCCCGGGCCAGCTCCCCGGCGAGACCGAGGCGTACGTACCCCGACTCGCAGTCCACGACGACCGAGGCCGTCCCCTCCGAGCGGTGCAGCCGCGCCGCCCGCCCCGCGAGCGCCACGGGCTCCGGCCCCCCGGTCGCCCGGCCGTCCGTGACCACGACGAGCAGCGGCCGGCGCGACGGATCGCGCAACCGCTCCACCCGCAGCACGTCATGGGCCTTGAGCAGCCCGGCGGCCAGCGGAGTGCGCCCGCCCGTCGGCAGCGACTCCAGCCGGGCGGCGGCCGCGTCCACGGACGAGGTCGGCGGCAGCGCCACCTCCGCCTCCTTGCCCCGGAAGGTGACCAGACCGACCTTGTCCCGCCGCTGGTAGGCATCCAGCAGCAGCGAGAGCACGGCCCCCTTGACCGCGCTCATCCGCTGCCGGGCCGCCATCGACCCGGAGGCGTCCACGACGAACAGCACGAGGTTGCCCTCCCGCCCCTCCCGGGTCGCCTGCCGCAGGTCGTCCCGGCGCACCACGAGCCCGCGCCCGCTGCGCCCGCGCGCACGCTGGTGCGGGGCGGCGGCCTGCACGGTGGCGGCCAGGTGCAGCTTGGTCAGCGCTCCCTCGGGCCGCCGCGCGCCGGTCGTACGCCCGTGCTCGGTACGGGCCCGGGAGCGCCGCCCCGCAGCGCCCTCACCGAGCCCCGGCACGCTGAGCATCTTCGTACGGAACGGCTCGGCGGCGGCCACCGGCTGCTGCTCGCTGCCGGCGGGCCGTCCGGGCGCACCGGGCGCGCCCTCGGGGGCCGGGGACGGCGCATCGCCCTCGGAGCCCTGGGGCGGAGTCCGGTCCTCCCCGTCGGCCTGCGGCGGAACGCCACCGCCTCCGCCGCCGTCACCGCCGCCATCGGGACCGGGGTCGGGATCGTCGTCGTCGTGGTTCTCCTGCGGACCGGCCTCGTCCAGCGTCCGGTCGAGCTTGTCCTCGTCGAGGCCCGGTGCGTCGAACGGGTTGCGGCGCCGCCGGTGGGGGAGGGCCAGCAGGGCGGCCTGCCGTACGTCGTCGGCGGTGACCTCCTCGCGCCCGGCCCAGGCGGCGAGCGCGGTCGCGGTCCGGGCCATCACGATGTCGGCCCGCATCCCGTCCACCTCGAACGCGGCGCAGGTGGCCGCGATCTGCCGCAGCACGCCGTCACCGAGCACGACCCGGGGCAGCAGGGCCCGCGCGCCCGCGATCCGCTCGCGCAGGGCGCCCTCCTCCTCGGCCCAGCGCGCGGCGAACCCCTCGGGATCGTCGTCGTACGCGAGCCGGCGCCGTACGACCTCCACCCGCTCGTCGGTGTCCCGGGAGGCGGAGACCTCCACGGTCAGCCCGAACCGGTCCAGCAACTGCGGCCGCAGCTCGCCCTCTTCCGGGTTCATCGTGCCGACCAGCAGGAACCGTGCCGCATGCCGTACGGAGACGCCCTCGCGCTCGACGTACGAGGCACCCATGGCCGCCGCGTCCAGCAGCAGGTCCACCAGGTGGTCGTGGAGGAGGTTGACCTCGTCGACGTACAGGATCCCCCGGTGCGCGTCGGCCAGCAGCCCCGGCTCGAACGCCTTCACGCCCTCCGAGAGCGCCCGCTCGATGTCCAGCGCCCCCACGAGCCGGTCCTCGGACGCGCCCACGGGCAGCTCCACGGTCCGCGCGGCCCGTGCCACTCCGGCCGCCTCCGCGTGCGGCCCGTCGGGACACGCCGGGTCGGGCGAGACCGGGTCGCAGGAGAACCGGCACCCCGGTACGACGGCGACCTCGGGCATCAGCGCGGCCAGCGCCCGCACGGCGGTGGACTTGGCGGTCCCCTTCTCACCCCGCACGAGCACGCCGCCGACGGCCGGACTGACGGCGTTCAGCAACAGCCCGAGCCGCAGGTCGTCCTGCCCGACGATCGCGGTGAACGGATAGGGCGTACTCACAAGGCCTCCTCGTCGACATGCTGTTCAGCTTCCTGCCCGAGCCCGGCGGACCCGGCATTCTCAAGCTCCGGGCCCTTTGACGCGGCGGACCCGGCATTCTCAACCCCCTGGTCCCTTGACGCGGCGGACCCGGGATTCTCAAGCTCCTGGTCCCTTGACGCCGTGGACCTGGGATTTTCAACCCCCTGGCCCCTTGACGCGGCGGACCCGCGATTCTCAAGCCCCTGGCCCTTTAACCCGGCAGACCCGGGATTTTCAACCCCCTGGCCCTTTGCCGGGGCGGACCCGGGATTTTCAAGCCCCTCCGGCGATTGAGGAGCGGGGTCCGGGGCAGTGCCCCGGCTCTCCGGCGCACCCGCACCCGCACCCGCACCCGCACCCACGTCCCCCGGCCCCGAAGGGGCCCCCGGCGGCACGAACGGCAACCCGCGCGGCGCGCCCCCCTCGATCAGCCGCCACAACGCGTCCGTGTCCGCGTGCTCCTCCACCAGATCCCCGAGCCGGTCCAACTGCTCCTCCCGCAGCACCCCGAAACAGGTGTCCGGCGCCGGTACGAACCGCCGCCCGGCGGCCCGGGCCACCTCCTCCAGGAACCGCCGCCGGAACGCATCGCTCTCCAGCGACCCGTGCCAGTGCGTGCCCCACACCGCCCCGACCCGGCAGCCGTCCAGGAACGGTTCCCCGCCCCGTACATCGGCCACCCCGTGGTGGATCTCGTACCCCTCCACCACCTCACCGAGCGCCGAACCCACCGGCCGCGCCAGCGTCTTGGCCCGGTCGAAGCGGACGCGTACGGGAAGGAGTCCCAGCCCGTCCACGACCCCGGCCCGCGACTCCACCTCGTCCTCGATGCGCTCACCGAGCACCTGGAACCCGCCGCAGATCCCCAGCACCGGACGCCCCTCGGCCGCCCGCCGCACCAGCGCCTCCGCGAGCCCGCGCTCACGCAGCCAGGCCAGCGCCTTCACCGTGCCGCGCGTGCCGGGCACGACGACCAGGTCCGCGTCGGCCAGCTCCTCGGCCCGGTCCACGAACCGCACGACGACGCCCGGTTCGGCGGCCAGCGCGTCCACGTCCGTGAAGTTGGACATCAGCGGCACCGCGCAGACCGCGACCCGCAGCACGTCCTCCCCGTGCGGCGGCGCCACGACCGACTCGCGCACCGCACCCCGCAGGGAGACCCGCAGCCCGTCCTCCTCGTCGATGCCGAGCCCGTGGGCGTACGGCAGCACCCCGTACGTACGCCGCCCGGTCAGCCCGTACAGCATGTCCAGCCCCGGCTCCAGCAGCGAGACGTCGCCCCGGAACTTGTTCACCAGATAGCCCGCGACCAGCGACTGGTCCTCCGCGCTCAGCAGGGCCGTCGTCCCGAAGAACGAGGCGAAGACCCCGCCCCGGTCGATGTCCCCGACGACCAGCACGGGGAAGCGGGCGGCCCGCGCGATGCCCATGTTCACGATGTCGGTGCGCCGGAGGTTGATCTCGGCCGGTGACCCGGCGCCCTCGCAGATCACCGCGTCGTACGTGGACCGCAGCTGCTCCAGGCAGTCCGTGACCGTCCCGAGCAGGGCCTCCTGACGGCCCCCGTGATACCCCCGGGCGCTCATCTCGCCGACCGGCCTGCCCATCAGGACGACCTGGCTGGAACGGTCGCTGCCCGGCTTCAGGAGCACCGGGTTCATCAGCGCCGTCGGCTCCACCCGGGCGGCCTGGGCCTGCATGGCCTGGGCGCGCCCGATCTCGGCGCCCTCGCGGGTGACGAAGGAGTTGAGGGACATGTTCTGCGCCTTGAACGGCGCGACCTTCACGCCCCGGCGCACCAGCCAGCGGCAGATGCCCGCCGTGACGACGCTCTTGCCCGCGTCGGAGGTCGTCCCCGCGACCAGCAGCCCGCCGCCGCTCATGCCCGCCCCCGTTCCCGTACCGCACCGCTCGATGCCGTACCGCTCGCGCCCACGCCGGTCATCCCCGCCCCCGCTTCCGTGCCCCGACCGAAAGCCCTGCGGTCGAAGGTCCTGCCCCCGAACGCCCTGCGGCCGACCGGTTCGCGACCAGGTGCCCGGCCACCAGCCGGCCCGCTACACAGACCCCCAGGGCCAGCGCGCCCACCCGCCGCGAGAGCCCGACGGCCCGCTCGATGTCGCTGCCCCGGACCTCCCGCCCGGACGCCCCGTTCAGCACCGGCCGGTGCTCCACGCGCCCGGCGTACGCGAGCGTGCCGCCCAGCCGTACGCCGAGCGCCCCCGCGAACGCCGCCTCCACCGGGCCCGCGTTCGGGCTCGGATGGCGGTGCGCGTCCGCCTGCCAGGCGCGTACGGCCTCCGCGGGCCGCCCGCCGGCCACCACGGCCAGCGCGGCGGTCAGCCGGGCGCCGGGCCAGCCCACCACGTCGTCCAGGCGGGCCGAGGCCCAGCCGTAGCGGCGGTAGCGGGGCGACTTGTGGCCGACCATCGCGTCCAGCGTGTTCGCGGCCCGGAAGCCGACGAGCCCGGGGACCCCGCCGATCGCGCCCCACACCAGCGCGCCCACGACGGCGTCCGAGGTGTTCTCCGCGACCGACTCCACGACCGCGCGGGCGATCCCCGGGCCGTCCAGGGCCTGCGGGTCGCGCCCGCACAGATGCGGCAGCCGCTCCCGGGCCACCTCCAGGTCCCCGGCGGCCAGCGCGCCCCCGATGGCGCGGGCCTCCCGGCCCAGCGACGTACCGCCGACGACCGACCAGGTGGTGGCGGCGGTCAGCGCGACGGCGAGCGCGGGGCGCCCCCGTACGGCACGGGCGGTCAGCGCGGCGGCCCCCACGGCGCCTCCGGCGCAGACGAGGGTGTGCAGCGCGCCCCGGCCCCGGTCGTCCCGCCACAGCAGCGACTCCACGCGCGCGGCCACCCGCCCGAAACCGGCGACGGGGTGCCCCCGGCGGGGGTCACCGAGCAGGGCGTCGGCGACGAGCCCGGCGGTGGCGCCGTACGCGAAGACGCGCCCGGCACGCAGAGGAGCGCGGCCGGCGCGTACGGGAAGGCGATCGGCGCGCAGAGGAGCGCGATCGGCACGCACGGGGTCAGGCCGTCGCGGGGCGGGAGGTTCCGGCGTACGGGAACAGCGGCACGTGCGGGAACGACGGCACGTACGGGAACAGCGGCAACGGCGGCTGCGGCGCTCGGCGGCCAGGCATGGCGTCAGGTCCTTAACTCAGGGTCCGCGCCCTGGTTCGACGTGTCCGGCGACGAGAGTCTCCTGGCTCCCGGATCCGCACGTCCCCCGGCCTTCCAGCCCGCGCGCGGCGGGCCGTGACTCCGGTGTGGGGGAGTGCTCCCCGGTGACAGTGGCGGGACCGCGCCGGATTCGCACCGGCTTCCTCTCCTGTCGCCGTAATGGCCCAGGCAGTCCACCACGCTGCGAGAACGGCCGTCAACTTGCTGTTGACCTGCGGAGGCCCGGTGTGCGCAGACGCACACGCGGACGCGCATCGGGCCGGACACACGGTGGTGTGTCCGGCCCGATGGAGTGCGTCGGCGCGGGTCAGGCGACGATCAGATAGATGCCGTACGCGACCGCCGCCACGCACGCCGCGAAGGCGGCGTACGCGCCGGTGCGCGCCAGCGCTGCCGTACCGCCGGAGGCGGCGGGGGTGTCGCTGTCGGCCGGGGCCGACAGCTTGGAGAGGGCGACGATGCCCAGGGTGAAGACGCCGACCAGTGCGACGGTGACGACGAGACTGACACCGAAGACGGAGGCGAGAGCTGCCCAGTCGATTTTCATGCGGATCTGTCCTTACACCGTGGCCGCGGGGCGGGGCGTGTCGTCGGGCGCCCCGGCCGGGGCCGGGATGGTGGTCGAGAGCTCGGAGACCGCACCGGCGGTGGGCGGCGGGGCGACCGCGGCCATGGCGGTGGTGACGACGCCCTGCGGCTCGTCCGCCGTCGTGTCGTCGGTGTCGTTGACGTTGGTGTGGTCGACCGGCTCGCGGCGCGAGGCCAGCCAGATGGCGAAGGAGCCGCCGACCAGGATGACCGCCGTGACGGCGATGCCCCAGGGGCCCTGCTTGGTGAGGAACTCGGCACCGGCGCCGACCAGGGCGGCGGCCGGGAGCGTCAGACCCCAGGCGACGAACATCCGGGTGGCGGTGGACCAGCGGACCACCCCGCCCTTGCGGCCGAGGCCCGCGCCCATGACGGCGCCGGAGCAGGACTGCGTGGTGGAGAGCGAGAAGCCGAGGTGCGAGGAGGCCAGGATGACCGTGGCCGCGCTGGTCTGGGCGGCGAAGCCCTGCGGCGGCTGGAGGTCGGTGAGGCCCTTGCCCATGGTGCGGATGATGCGCCAGCCACCGAGGTAGGTGCCGAGCGCGATGGCGACACCGGCCGAGACGATGACCCACATGGGCGGGTTGGAGCCGGGGGCCAGGACACCGCTGGTGACCAGCGCCAGCGTGATGATGCCCATCGTCTTCTGGGCGTCGTTGGTGCCGTGGGCGAGCGAGACGAGACCGGCGGAGGCGATCTGCCCGGCCCGGTAGCCCTTGGCGGTGGACTTCTGCTGGTTCGGGTCGGTGACGTTCCGGTTGATCCGGTACGTGAGCCGGGTGGCCAGCATCGCGGCGATCCCGGCGACCAGCGGGGCGGCGATCGCGGGCAGCAGCACCTTGGTGACGACGGTGCCGCCGTTGATCGAGGACCAGCCGGCCGACATCACGGCGGCGCCGATCAGACCGCCGAACAGGGCGTGGGAGGAGCTGGACGGAAGGCCCAGCAGCCAGGTGAAGAGATTCCACAGGATGGCGCCGACGAGCGCCGCGAAGATGACCTCTGTTCTGATGCCGTCTTCGTTGACGATCCCGCCGGAGATCGTCTTGGCGACCTCCACCGACAGGAACGCGCCGATCAGGTTGAGAACGGCGGACATGGCCACCGCTGTCTTGGGCTTCATCGCGCCGGTCGAGATGGTGGTCGCCATCGCGTTGGCGGTGTCGTGGAAACCGTTCGTGAAATCGAACACGAGAGCTGTTACGACCACAATCGCAAGCAGCAGCGTGATGTGTTCCATTTACCCAGGCAATCGTTCGACGTCAGTGGCTCGTGGACCGTAGGCAACCTGAGTGAACGGAAGATGAACTGGGCGGGGCGCTGTGGTGTCCCCAAGCGGAGTGCGCCGGTTCCGTTTGTGTGCGCGAGGGGCTGTGCAGGGTCCCTGGGGCACCGCCTGGGCTGCCCTTTACCCCTCGTTGGCGAAGACTTTGACGGACGGTCCCGGGCCCGGAAGAGATCCCCGTCACGTGGGGGATCACGTTCCGCTTCCGGGCCGTCACCCCTACGCTCGCCCCATGAGCGAGCAGCAGCCGGAATCCGTCGCCCGGGCCTGGCGGAAGGTGGTCGAGACCGCCCGCCGCAGCGCCGCCGACGGGCTGGTCGTCGGCACCTCGGGCAATGTCTCCGCCCGGGTCGGGGACCTGGTCCTGGTGACCCCCAGCGGGGTGCCCTACGACCGGCTCGGACCGCGCGACGCGGTCGGCGTCGGCCTCGACGGCCGCCAGGTCCTCGGGAGGCTCCGGCCGACCAGCGAACTCCCCCTCCACCTCACGGTCTACCGGGAGACCGACGCGGCCGCCGTGGTCCACACCCACGCCGTGCACGCCACCGCCGTCTCCACGCTCGTCACCGAGGTGCCGCTCGTGCACTACGCGGCCGCCGTCCTCGGCGGCCCCGTCCGTACCGCCGCCTACGCCCGCTACGGCACCCCGGAGCTGGCCGACGCCATGCTCACCGCCCTCCGCGGCCGCACCGGCTGCCTGCTCGCCAACCACGGCACCGTCACCTACGGAACCACTCTCGACCAGGCCTACGAGCGCACCGCCCAGCTGGAGTGGCTCTGCCGCCTCTGGCTCACCGCGAACGCCGTACCGGGCCTGAGCCCGTCCCTGCTCAGCCGCGCCCAGCTCGACGAGGTGACGGAAGCGCTGAAGGGATACGGACAGCAGGACTGACGCCCCGCACCCCGTCGCTCCCCGCCCCGGCCCTTCACACCCCGGCCCTCCCGGCCCCCCGGCCTCCCCGCCCCGGTCCTCCCCGCTTCCGGCCCCGCGCCCCTCGGCCGTCCGGCGGCCCCCGGTCGGCCGGGGGAGTGGGCGCGGCACCGGACGGACCCCGCCCACTGGCACCACGCCGCCCGCCCCACGACACTGAAGCGGTGCGCCCGGCAACTGCGACGGCAACGGCCGTCACCACGATCCTCGGCGCCGGCGCGGCAGCGGTCGCGGCCGGCCGGTACGCCAGCGACGCCGCCCTCAAGGCGGCCCCCGGACGGCCCCTCCCCGCCGACCGCAGGCTCACCGTCCACGCCACGGCGCCCGGCCGGATCACCCTGACCCGCTCCCTCACCGCGCTCCGCCCCGGCACGTACGGGATCGAGGGGCCCGGCGGCCACGCGGTGGTCGGCCCCGTCGTCGAGGGGGCCGAGACCACCGCCGACACCGTCGTCCGCCGACTGGAGCGGATCGGCACCGGCACCCTGGAGCCGGGCGACAAGGTCCGCCTCACCCCCGAGCTGTACCGGGGCGACCCGGGCACCGCCCTCGGCCTGGAGTACCGGGAGGTCGAGATCCCCGGCGAACTGGGCGGCCTGCCCGCCTGGTGGGTGCCCGGCGAGCGCGACACCTGGGTCATCACCGCCCACGGACTCGGCACCACCCGCGACCACCCCATGAACCTGATGGGCTTCCTCGCCGACCGTCAGCTCCCCGTGCTGGACCTCGCCTACCGGGGCGACCCCGGAGCCCCCCGCCCCGCCGACGGCCTCGGCCACCTCGGCGCCTCCGAGTGGCGCGACCTGGACGCGGCCCTGCGCTTCGCCGTCCGCTACGGCGCCCGGCGCGTGATCCTGTACGGCTGGTCCACCGGCGCCTCCATGGCCCTGCACGCGGCGGTCGGCTCCCCGCTCCGCGAACGGATCGGCGGCCTCGTCCTGGACTCCCCGGTCCTGGACTGGCAGACCACCCTGCGCGCTCTCGCCGTCGCCCGCGGTGTCCCCGCCGCCCTCCTGCCGCTTGCCGTCCGCGCCGCCCAGGGCCGGACGGGGATGGCCTCGGACCCGCTCCTGGACCCGGCCCTGCCCGACGCGCTGCCCGCCCCGACGCTGATCCTGCACGGCCCCGACGACACCATCGCCCCCTGGGGCCCCTCCCGGGAGCTGGCCGCGCGCCGCCCGGACCTCGTCAGCCTGCACGCCGTACGGCAGGCTCCGCACGCGTCGATGTGGAACGCCGATCCCGGGCGGTACGAGGAGACCCTCCGGCGCTTCCTCACGCCCCTGATGTGAGGTGATGCGGGGATCGGTCCCTTTGGTCACCGGGCCCCGCGAAACGGTGCCGGTAACGGGGAAACGCCTTCCGTTTGGGCTTTCGGGCCGTCAGGGGCAAGACTGCTCCCGTGACGTCCCGTACCCCGCGCGACTCCAGGCTGCGACTTGTCCGCCCGCGACCCCTCGCCACCGCCCGCAGGGCCGTGTCCACCCGGCGCACCAGGCCGGCCCCCCGGCCCCCCGAGGGCACCCCTCCCCGCACGGAACTGGCCCGCCAGGCCAGGGCGGTCCTCGCCGATGCCGTGCGGATCGCCCACTGGGCGGCCGGCGCCCCGGCTCCCGGCAGCTCCGCCCCGCTCGCCGCCCAGGCGCTCGAACGGGCCGCCACCGCCCTGGAACTCTCCCCGGCCCAGGTCCGCGCGGGCTGGGACCGGGCCCGGCTGGCCGGCCTCATCGAGCTGCACGGCGACACCGCCCGCCCCGGCTGGCGGCTGCGGGCCTGGGACCGGGACGACTCGGCCGTGCTCCGCGGCTGGGTGGCGCTCTTCGACGCCTGGTCGCTGGTCCACGCGGCGCCCGAGGGCATCGAGACCGGCGCGGTCGCGGAAGCCGTCGAGGCCGTGCCCCAGGTGCTCTCCCTCCTCCAGCTCTCCGCGGGCCCCGTTCCCGTACCCGCCCTTCTGGACCTCCTCGCCCAGCGCATCGCCGAACTCCAGGAAGAGCGCTGCGAAGTGCCGTACGGGACCGGCCGCGCGGCCCTTGAGAGCGCTCCGGCCGACGGCCGCCCGGCCGCACCGGCACCCGCCCCCGCGCCCGCTCCGGCACCTTCGGGGAACCGGACCACCGACCGGAACGCCGACCTGGACGCCCTGCTGCTGGACTGGGCCCTGGAGGGCCTCGCCGCCGTCGGCGCGCTGACCCTCGGCAACGGCCACGCCACCCTCACCCCGCTCGGCAACTGGGCTGTCTGGGTCAAGCTGGAACAGATCTGCGTCGCCGCCCAGAGCCCGGCCGGGAACATCGAGCAGTCCGCCGCCGACATGCTCCTCGGCTGCGCCCGGCTCACCCCCGGACCGGCCCGCGACGAGTACCGCGCCTGGCTCGCCGCCCGGACGGTCGGCAGCGCCGTCGCGGAACTGCTCGCCGTCGCCCGGGGCCAGGACGCGCTCCTGCGCGGCCTGGCCTTCGAAGCGCTGCGCGTCGTCGGCGCCCCCGCAGAACCCGAGGTCCGCGCGGTGGTGGACCATCCCTCGCTGCGCCCCTACGCCCTGCTCTGGCTCGCCGAGTACGAAGGCGTCGACCCGGACGACGCGCAGGAGATCCTCAGCCGGGAGGAGGCCACCTGGCTCTGGGTCGACACCGCCGCCGCCGTCGCGGACCACGGCGAGACCGGGCTGCTGGTGCGCCACCTCGACTCCGCCGTCCAGGGCACCGTCCCGGCCCTGCTCGACGAGGTCAGGGCCGTCGGCCACCCGCGCACGGTCCAGGTCCTGGTCGCCCTCGCCGCCGCCCACCCCGACCCGGCCCTGGCCAAGGCCGTCCGCAGAGCCGCCTTCCAGGTCCACACGGGCGGAGCCTGACCCGAGCCCTTGCGCGCGGTGCGCGAACGCCCCCTCGGGCGCAGCCGCACGCCCGACCCCGTACGGCCCGAGCCCGCGCCCCGCACGGTCGCACGCCTCCGCCGGGGCCCGCCGCTCAGCCGGCGGACCCCGGTGTGTACGTCCCGAAGCTCCAGACGTTGCCCTCGGCGTCCCGGGCCATGTAGTCCCGCGAGCCGTAGTCCTGGTCCGTGGGCTCCATGAGGATCTCCACACCGAACTCCCGGGCCCGCGCGCAGTGCGCGTCCACCTCGTCGACCACCACGTACACCCCCGTTGGTCCGGCGCCCGCCATCGCCCGGGCGAACACCCCCGAACCGCCCTTGGAGCCGAGCATCACCCTGCCGTTGCCGCAGGACAGCTCGGCGTGGAGCACGCTGCCGTCCTCGCCCTCGTAGACCGCCTCCTCGGTGAAGCCGAAGCCCTCCGTCAGCGTCCTGATCGCCGCCTTCGCGTCCTGGTACAGCACCGTCGGGTAGATCGTCGGGACACCTCGCGCCGCGCCCGCCATCGTCCTCACCTCTTCCGGGACCGACCACCTGTGTGATCTGCGTCTCAGTCTTCCACCCGGCACTGACAACGGCCTTCCGTCCGCCGCCGACGGCCTTCCGCCCGGCCCGGGGAGGGGGTCAGGAGAAGGTGTCGCACTGGGCCATGTCACCGCTGCGGAACCCCGTGGAGAACCACTGCTGCCGCTGCGCGGAGGAGCCGTGCGTCCAGGACTCCGGGGTCACCCGGCCCTGGAACCGCTCCTGGATCCGGTCGTCCCCGACCGCGGCCGCCGCGTCCAGCCCGTCCCGGATGTCCGCCCGGGTCAGCTCGGTGATCAGCGGCCGGCCCGTCGACCCGTCCGGCGTCGTCGTCGCGTGGTGCGCCCAGACCCCGGCGTAGCAGTCGGCCTGGAGCTCCACCTTCACCGCGTTGCTGTCCGCGCCCTGCCGCCCGTCCTGCGACCGGCTCAGCGTGCCCAGTTGGTTCTGCACGTGGTGGCCGTACTCGTGCGCCACCACGTACGCCTGGGCGAACGGCCCGCCGCTGGAGCCGAACTTCGTCCGCAGCTCGTCGAAGAAGCCGAGGTCCAGATAGACCTTCCGGTCACCGGGGCAGTAGAAGGGGCCCACCGCCGAGGTCGCCGACCCGCACGCGGTGTTCACCCGCTCGCTGAACAGGACCGTCGGCGCCGCCGCGTAACTGCCCCGCCGGCGCTCGAACTCCTGGCGCCAGAAGTCCTGCACGCTGTTGACCACCGCCACGGTCCGGCAGTCGTCCCGGTTGTTGGCGTCCTGGCCCGTCCGGCAGCTCTGCTGCACCTGCGCCGCCGACGAGGAGACCGCCTCCGGCTCGGTGTCGCCGGACGAGAGGCCGAGCTGATCCGGGCCGACACCGAACAGCAGCCCCACGACCAGGGCGATGAGCCCCACGATGCCGCCGCCCACGGTGGCCCGACCGCCCGGGATGCGGCTCCCGCGCACATCCTGGACCTCCGACGTGTCCAGATCGGCGTCGTCGTCGAACTGCACGGGCGCACCTCCATCGGTCGGGGGAGGGGACCGGGGCGGCACCCTGCGCCGAGTATCGGACGGATACCCCCGGCGGGCACGCGGAAAAGCAGTTGCACACCGCCAGTAGAATGGAGCCCATGGCCATTCTCCTTGCGCATTAGCGGCGTCGAGAGACCTCCGCCCTCGTCCCTCCGCCGTCCATCCTGCCCTGGAGTTTTTCCGTGATCACCGCCACCGGCATCGAGCTGCGCGCCGGCGCCCGCATCCTCATCGAGTCCGCCTCCTTCCGCATCGCCAAGGGCGACCGCATCGGCCTGGTGGGCCGCAACGGAGCGGGCAAGACCACCCTCACCAAGTGCCTCGCGGGCGAGGGCACCCCCGCGGGCGGCACCATCACCCGCTCCGGCGAGGTGGGCTACCTCCCGCAGGACCCCCGCACCGGCGACCTCGACGTCCTCGCCCGCGACCGCATCCTCTCCGCCCGTGGTCTCGACGAGATCCTGCGCAAGATGCACGAGAACGAGGACCGGATGGCGAACGGCAAGGGCGCCACCCGCGAGAAGGCGATGAAGAAGTACGAGCGCCTGGAGACGGAGTTCCTCACCAAGGGCGGATACGCCGCCGAGGCCGAGGCCGCCACCATCGCCGCCGCGCTCAACCTGCCCGACCGGGTGCTCGGCCAGCCGCTCCACACCCTCTCCGGCGGTCAGCGCCGCCGTGTCGAGCTGGCCCGGATCCTCTTCTCGGACGCCGACACCCTGCTCCTGGACGAGCCGACCAACCACCTGGACGCCGACTCCATCGTCTGGCTGCGCGACTACCTGAAGTCCTACCGCGGCGGCTTCGTCGTGATCTCCCACGACGTCGAGCTGGTCGAGACGGTCGTCAACAAGGTCTTCTACCTCGACGCCAACCGCTCCCAGATCGACATCTACAACATGGGCTGGAAGCTCTACCAGCAGCAGCGCGAGGCGGACGAGAAGCGCCGCAAGCGCGAGCGCCAGAACGCCGAGAAGAAGGCCGCCGCCCTCAACTCGCAGGCCGACAAGATGCGCGCCAAGGCCACCAAGACCGTCGCCGCCCAGAACATGGCCAAGCGAGCCGACCGGCTGCTGGCCGGGCTGGAGGCCGTCCGGGTCTCCGACAAGGTCGCCAAGCTCCGCTTCCCCGAGCCCGCCCCCTGCGGCAAGACCCCGCTGATGGCGGAGGGCCTGTCGAAGTCCTACGGATCGCTGGAGATCTTCACCGACGTCGACCTCGCGATCGACAAGGGCTCCCGCGTCGTCATCCTCGGCCTCAACGGCGCCGGCAAGACCACGCTGCTGCGCCTCCTCGGCGGAGCCGAGAAGCCCGACACCGGCGAGATCATCCAGGGCCACGGCCTCAAGCTCGGCTACTACGCCCAGGAGCACGAGACCCTGGACCCCGAGCGCACGGTCCTGGAGAACATGCGCTCCGCCGCCCCCGACCTCGATCTCGTCGAGGTCCGCAAGACGCTCGGCTCGTTCCTCTTCTCCGGTGACGACGTCGACAAGCCGGCCGGGGTGCTCTCCGGCGGCGAGAAGACCCGGCTCGCGCTGGCGACCCTGGTCGTCTCCTCCGCCAACGTGCTCCTGCTCGACGAGCCCACCAACAACCTGGACCCCGCCAGCCGCGAGGAGATCCTCGGCGCACTCCGTACGTACAAGGGTGCCGTCGTCCTCGTCACCCACGACGAGGGCGCGGTCGAGGCGCTCCAGCCGGAGCGCATCATCCTCCTCCCGGACGGTGTCGAGGACCTCTGGGGCGCCGACTACCGCGACCTGGTCGCCCTGGCCTGAGCCGCCGCGCCCCCGCCGGGGCCCGGAGCGTGCCCTCCGCCGAGCCCCGCGCCGAACCCCTCGGGAGGGGCCCGGATCGCCTCCGGATAGATCATTCGGCCTACGCGTGATCCACCATCTGCGTGAGGGCGTCTCGTACCCCGGTGGTGCGCCCGGCCCCCACTCGCCGCGCGCCCCTTTCCGGACCGCCCCTCCCCGTACGGCTCTGACCTGCCGGTTCTCCCGCCGGTAGGTTCCGCATGCCCCGGCAACCCGGCGGAATACGGGATTCCGATCGTGTCGGAGCGCTCTCCGGTCCGGAATCCGGTCGTATCGACCTTGCCGAATGGGTGGCCAGGAAGCGCGGGAGGGGTGATCATGAGAGTCCAGAGCGCACTTCCCATAGAGGAGGCACGGGTGGCCGAGACTCTGAAGAAGGGCAGCCGGGTGACCGGCGCCGCGCGTGACAAGCTCGCGGCAGACCTGAAGAAGAAGTACGACTCCGGTGCGAGCATCAGGGCGCTGGCCGAGGAAACCGGCCGCTCCTACGGGTTCGTCCACCGGATGCTCAGTGAGTCCGGAGTGACGCTGCGAGGTCGTGGCGGTGCCACACGAGGCAAGAAGGCCGCTTCGGCCTGAGTGCCCCGGTCCTCTGCGGGCTCATCGGAATTCGGGGTGGCCACCCGGCTGACCGCAAGGTCGTCCGGGTGGTTACTGTTCAGTCACTTCATTCCCGAGTGCTGACTGCACCCGATCCGGAGGTGCCCCATGACCTCGCTCGACCCTGTGCTCGACAAGGACGGCGTACGGCTCACCGTCGAAGACGCGGTCGCCACGGTGACGCTCACCAACCCGGCCAAGCGCAACGCCCAGTCTCCCGCTCTCTGGCGGGCGTTGACCGAGGCCGGGCGGGTGCTGCCCGGCGATGTCCGTGTCGTGGTGCTCCGTGGCGAGGGCAAGTCCTTCTCCGCGGGACTCGACCGGCAGGCGTTCACCCCCGAGGGGTTCGACGGTGAGCCGTCCTTCCTCGACATGGCGCGCGGCCCGGAGGCCGAACTCGACGCGACCATCGCCGAGTACCAGGAGGCGTTCACCTGGTGGCGCCGCAATGACCTCGTGTCGATCGCGACCGTCCAGGGCCACGCCATCGGCGCAGGCTTCCAGCTCGCTCTCGCCTGCGATCTGCGGATCGTCGCCGAGGACGTCCAGTTCGCCATGCGCGAGACCAGCCTCGGCCTGGTCCCCGACCTCACGGGCACCCACCCCCTGGTGAACCTCGTGGGGTACGCCCGCGCGCTCGAGATCTGTGCCACCGGGCGGTTCGTGCACGCCGAGGAGGCCGAGCGCACCGGCCTCGCCAACCTCGTCGTCCCCGCCGACCAGCTCGACGGCGCCGCCCGCGACCTGGCCGCCGCACTGCTCGCCGCCCCGCGCGACGCCGTCGTGGAGACCAAGGCGCTCTTGAGCGGTGCCGTCTCCCGTACGTACGAGGAGCAGCGCACCGCCGAGCGCGCCGCCCAGGGCCGCAGGCTGCGGGACCTGGCGGGCATCACCGACTGATCCGGCCGGGCCGGTCGCACGGGCCGAGCCGACCGGACCGGCTGGGCCGATGGAGCCGACCGCTCTGACCGATCCGACCGGCCGGGAGGCGTGCCCCCGAACGGCACCCGTCTGGTGCGGACAGGCCCCTAGGGGGTGTCTTGCCGATCACGCCGGGCTCGCGGGGCCCGGCACCGCACCTCGCGGCGTTGTCGTCACTCGCCGACGCTCCGCGTCGACTCCCTCCTCCGCCTTGCGATGCACGGCACCGGACCCCGCTCCCTGATCCGGCCTGACCGGCAAGACACCCCCTAGCTCCCGGCCGGTGACGCCACCACGTCCGTGACCAGCACCGACACCGGCAGCCCGCCCGTCGTGGCCGCCGCCACCGCCGTACGCACCGACCGGGCCACGTCGAGGGCCCGGTGGTCCGCTGCCGTCGCCACCTCGACCCGGATGTGGTCGGTGGCGGTGTGCACCGGGCTGCCCAGGGTCCGGGTCAGCGAGACGACCCCGGGCACCCCGGTGGCCGCCTCCGCCGCCGGACCCCCGGCCCGCGCGGCAGCGGGGGACGCGGCGGAGGCGGCCATCACCTGATCGGGGGCATCGCCGTCATCGGATGCCCGACCGCCATCGGACGGCCTGCCGCCATCCGACTGCCCGTGGTCAGAGGATGCCCGACCGTCACCGGATGGTCCGCCGTCAGGAGATGCCTCGCCGTCGCCGGACGTCCCGCCGTCGCTGTATGTCCCGTCCCCGGCCGCCGCCCCGTCCTCCAGCAGTGCCGTCACCCTCAGGTCCACCTCCCCGACCTCCAGGCCGAGCCGGGCGGCGGCCGCCGCGACGAGCGCCGCGCGCAGGGTGGCCGCCGTCCCCGGCAGCGGGCGGTCCGCCGCCGCCCGGAACTCCGCCTCGATCCTCAGCGGCCCGGGCGGCAGCGCCCCCGGCGGCGGCACGGGCCCCGGCGCGGCCCCGGACGAGGAGGGAGAGGCGGGCGGGGGCGTGGGCTCGGACGTGGTCATGTCCTTCCTATCGGCGGCTTCCCGGGACAGCCCGATCCTCAGCGTCCCGAGCACCGCGCCCGGGACAACCGCCTCCGCGCGCAGCACCGAGGCAGCCGCCGTCTCCGCGATCCAGACGCCGTCCGCGGCACCACCCAGGGGGAGCAGCCGGCCGAGGCCCAGCCGTTGCCGTACCGCAGCTGTCCATCCGTCGGCCCTCCGCGGGCTCAGCTCCGTCGTCATCCCCCCACCCTGCCGTATCCACGGCGCGGGACCGGGCAAGCGCACTTAACGTGGGCAAGGAAGTCCCAACCCTGTCCCGAAGGGAAGAGCGGCGATGAGCGAGAACTCCCAGCGCAACGGCCCCGACAGCGGTTCCGGCGACGGCCGGGGCAAGTCCTCCCTGAACAAGCGCGGTGGCGGTGATCCCGGCACCCGGGGCCGTACCACCATCGCGGACGGCGTGGTCGAGAAGATCGCCGGAATGGCCGCACGCGATGTGGTCGGCGTCCATGCGATGGGCAGCGGCCTGTCCCGGACCTTCGGCGCGGTCCGCGACCGGGTCCCCGGCGGCGGCAAGTCCGTCACCCGCGGCGTGAAGGCCGAAGTCGGCGAGTCCCAGGCGGCCCTGGACCTGGAGATCGTCGTCGACTACGGCGTGGCCATCTCCAACGTCGCCCGTGACGTGCGCGAGAACGTCGTCTCGGCGGTCGAGCGCATGACCGGACTCGAAGTCGTCGAGGTCAACATCGCGGTCAGCGACGTCAAGCTGCCCGACGAGGACGACGACGATGACGACGAGGGCCAGCAGCGCGTCCAGTGATCCCCGGGTTCCGTACGGCAGTTGAGGAGAGACGATGAGCATGGCTGCGGCCGGTCTGCTGGCCGGCATGGCGCTCGGGTTCGCCGGGTATTTCGGCGGGTTCGGAGCGTTCGTCCTGGTGGCCGCCCTGGGGGCGATCGGCTTCATCGCCGGCCGCTTCCTCGACGGTGACCTGGAACCCGGCGACTTCTTCCGGAGTCGCGAGCGCGGCGACCGGCGACGGTGACGGCGGTGACCGGGCAGGTCGCCGCCGCCGAGCGGGGCGAGACCCGGATCGCCGACCGGGTCGTCGCCAAGATCGCCGCGCAGGCGGCGAAGGAAGCCGTCGACGATCCCCCCGAGGACGGCGCCTCCCCGCGCGCCACCGTCACCGTCCACCGTGACGCCGCCCGGGTCCGGGTCAGCCTGGAACTGCGCTACCCCTGCGACATCGGCCGCCAGTGCGGTGCCGTACGGAGCCGGGTCGCCCAGCGGGTCAAGTCGCTGGCCGGGATGGACGTGCCGGAAGTTGCCGTCCAGGTCGAACGGCTGCACACGGCGGGAGCCGGCGGCGGACAGGGGAGGCTCCGATGACGACCGACCCCACCGACCCCACGGTCCCCGACGACCCCATGGGCTCCACCGGTTCCACCCTGCGTATGCCCACGGTGGACCGGGCCGGGGGCACCCCGGGCCCGCCCGACCCCGGCGCGCCCCCGTCCCACGAGCCGGTCCCCACCCTCGATCAGGGCGGCGGCGGCCGGGCAGGCCGCTTCTGGTCCGCCCGCCGGGTCCCGGCCGCCCTGCTGGCCCTGGTGCTCCTGGGCGCGACGGGGCTGCTGCTCTACGACATCGCCGCCGTACGGGCCGGTCATCCGGCCATGCAGTGGCGGCGCTCCCTGGCGGACGGCCTGGCGGAACGGCAGCTCGACGATGCCGCCGTGCTCGTCGGCGCGGGCGTCGCCGCGGCCGTCGGCCTCTGGCTGCTCCTGCTCGCCCTCACCCCCGGGCTGCGCGACCTGCTGCCGATGCGCCGCGACCGTACCGAGGTACGGGCCGGACTCGACCGGACCGCCGCCGCGCTGGTTCTGCGGGACCGGGCCGTGGAGGTGCCCGGAGTGCAGTCCGTCCGGGTCCGGATGGGGCGGCGCAAGGCGAAGGTGCGGGCGCTCTCGCACTTCCGGGGGATCGACGACGTACGCACCGACCTGGAGACCGTGCTGGCCAGGGCCGTCGGGGAGCTGGGCCTGGCGAAGCCGCCCGGCCTCTCCGTCCGGGTCGACCGGCCGGAGAGGAAGGGATGAGCGGCATGCGCCCCACCGTCAACCGGATCCTGCTGGCCCTCGCCGGACTCGTCCTGATCGTCGTGGGCGGCGCGGTCCTCGCGGCGGGCCTCGGCGCCGCCGTACCGTCCTGGTGGCCCTGGGACGGCAAGACCGACGTACTGCTCAGCGCCGCCGACCGGGGGCGCCGGCGCGACGAGGGCTGGTGGTGGCCGACCGTGATCGCGGTCCTCGCCGTGCTGGTCGTCCTCGCCCTGTGGTGGTTCCTCGCCCAGTTCCGGCGCGGCCGCCTCGCCGAGGTGCTGGTCGACAGCGGTGACGGCGAGGGGGCCCGGATCCGCGGCCGGGCGCTGGAGGGCGTCCTCGCCGAGGAGGCGGGCGAGGTGGACGGGGTGGCCCGCGCCCAGGCGGCCCTGACCGGCCGCCGGACCGCGCCCCGGGCCCGCGTCCGCCTCCTGATGGAGCCGCACGCCGCCCCCGCCCGGGCCCTGAACGCGGTGGCCGACGGCGCGCTGGTCCACGCCCGTGAGTCGGCGGGCCTGGAAGAACTCCCGGCCGAGGTCCGGCTGAAGGCCGTCAAGCACCGTGCGGAGCGGGTGTCCTGACGGTCTGTTGGCCTACCGGCCCGTCCCCGTAGGTACGGGGACGGGCCGGAGGCGTGCGAGGGGGTCGGGCCGGAGGCGTGCGGGGCGGACCCGGCCCCGTACGCCCCGCGCTGAGCTCAGAATCCGTGCCGGGCCCCGCCGTCCACCGGCACCATGATCCCCGTCAGATACGAGGCGGCGGGGGAGAGCAGGAAGGCCGCGGTCTTCCCGAACTCCTCCGGCGTCCCGTACCGGCGCAGCGGGATGCGGGACTCGTTGGCCGTACGAGCGGCATCGGCGTCGCCCGAGAGCGCGTCCAGTTCGCGGACCCGGTCGGTGTCGATCCGGGCGGGCAGCACGCCCACGACCCGGATGCCGCGCGGCCCCAGCTCGTCGGAGAGCGACTTGGCGAAACCGGCGAGACCGGGGCGCAGCCCGTTGGAGATGGTCAGTCCGGCGATCGGCTCGTGCACCGAACCGGAGAGCACGAAGCCGATCACCCCGCCCTCGCCGAGCGCGGCGGCCGCCGTGCGGGCCAGCCGGACCGCCCCGAGGAACACCGTCTCGAAGGCCGTCTGCCACTGGTCGTCGGTGTTGTCCGCGACGAAGCCGGGCGCGGGCCCGCCGACGCTGATGAGAATGCCGTCGAGCCGCCCGAAACGTTCCCGCGCCGTGTCCACCAGCCGCTGGGCGGCGCTCGGGTCGGCGTTGTCGGCGGCGATCCCGACGGCGTCCGGGCCCAGTTCGGCGGCTGCCTCCTCGACGCTCTTCGCGTCCCGGCCGGTGATGATCACCTTCGCGCCGTCGGCGGCCAGCTCCCGTGCCGTGGCGTTGCCCAGGCCCCGGGTCGCGCCGGTGACGATGTACACGCGGTCCTTCAGTCCAAGATCCATGGTGTAGGTTCCCATCCTTCGAGTCGTGATCAACGAACTTGATCATTGGTTTCATAGCTGAATCCCGGGTTCATGTCGGTGGAGTCGTCCCGGGTGGATGTCATTTTCCCCGGAGTCTCGTTGGCGATGTGAGCGATGACGTGGGACGCGCACGCTGCTTGTGTCGGTGTGTAGTAGGTGCGGCCTCGGCCACCTTGTCTTCGTGCTGAGCGTTCGGCCGGTGTTTCAGGGCGGCTTGTCACCCAGCCGGCTCGCTGGAGGAGCCTGAGCTGTTTGTAGATGGTCGTGAACGGGATGCCGGTGTCGTTGTGGATCTTCGACGCGTATGCCTCATGCGCCCGGCGACTGAGGACGTAGCGGACGACCGGAAGCATTGAGGGTGGGATGTGGACATGCTGCGCGGGAAGTTCTGTCAGAGCACTGCGCTCGCCGTCGACTGTTCTCCGGGACTCTTTGAGCGTTTGCGCAGGTGGAAGTGGGTCGAGGGTTGAGCCGAGCGCGCGCTGTATGAGTTCCTGGACCTCGCTGCGTTCGAGGTCTGCCAGGAGGGCCGCGCCGCGCTCTGTCGGTCGCTGGGGGGCGTGACGGACCGACCTGACGAACAGTGCAC
This sequence comes from Streptomyces araujoniae, assembly GCF_050871195.1. NCBI lineage: Bacteria > Bacillati > Actinomycetota > Actinomycetes > Kitasatosporales > Streptomycetaceae > Streptomyces > Streptomyces araujoniae. The sequence goes on along the minus strand of NZ_CP194070.1, from coordinate 1,420,545 downwards.
CGCCGATGTCGTCTTCCAGACGGTTGAACTGTGCGGCGAGGGCGCTGGGCATGAGGTGTAGGTGGTGGGCAGCAGCTGAGAGAGTCGGGAACTTTATATGGACTTGGAATCGGCGAAGTCGGAGCCACCCGTATTGAGTGTTCTCGACGGCTTTTTTGATGTCACGAGAGACAGACCCGCCAAGGTTCATAGTTGCGTCGGACTGGCCGGAAAGGCAGGCGGGTCTGAGATCTACTCCGGCTTTCCGCAGGAATGCTCGGACGGTTTTTTGATCACATTTGAGCGTTTGGGCGATGTGGGCGATTCCTTGGAATCTCTCGCAATACTCGCTTCGGAGCCAGTCGTAGTCAACCTCGATAGGGAATTTTCCGCCTGTGCGGGTCTTGATTCCGACGCTTTTTGCTTGCCTGGCGACGAGGACCTTCGGTAACTGGCACCTTTCGGCAATCTCGGCGATCGTCTTTCCGGCCTTGTTGTATTCCTGGTCCATGAACTCGTAGGTGATGAGCTTCTCTGTGCGAGCTTTGACCCGCCACCCATGAAACGTGGTGTTGTGTGCGGTGATGGCTGTGAGTGCCTTCTCCCAGTTCCCTGGTGAGACGTTCTCTATTTCTTCGAGATCTTTCTCGGTCATGGCATCCAGCAGGGCAGCGAGGTGCTCGTCGACAACGGAGAAGATTTCGGTGGCGCCAGCAGTGTCGCGAATGGGGATCGTGTCCAGGATCCGTTGTGCTGCGAGCAGGGGATGGTGCGTGCCGAGGGGGAGGAGCGGGGCAGCCGCGAGGTCCTGCTTGCACGTTCGTCGAGGCGTGGTCGTGAGCATGCACTGCCCAGGCGAATGCAGGTGCACCGCGCCGAGGAACCGGCTGCGCGAGGCGCTTCGGCATCCCGGGCAAATGTCGTGCATCAGCGTCTGATGCCTGGTGCAGGCGAATGTCCACGGCAACCACCATCGCGTCAGCCACCTGCCTTGGTCCTCCTGCAGACACCTGGGGCAATACCGGAAATAGGGGAGACGCTTGAGGAACATTCCGGGCTCGGTGATGGAATTGTCGAGAGCCCCTTCAGAGAGCCTGAGCTGGGTTTCGATGAGCCTCAGGTCCTCCGGGGGAGTGCGGTTGACCAGCCGGGCAGGGTTGTTGCGAGGGCCAATTCCCAGGGCCTCGGTCAGTGACTGCAAGGGGACCCAGTTGCGGCGGGCGAGGGCCTCGAGCCAGCTGTCCAGGCTTTCGCCGGGCCGCGGGAGGACGCGGATCGCCAGGGTGCGGGGTTCTGTCACGACGCCTCTTTCCCAGGACGGCTGACGAGCCGGCCGGTGTCGAAGGCGTGTTGGAGCTCTTGGCGGGCCTGCTCGGACGCGGCGTCGTTCTTCACCTGGTCCAGCAGCTTCTGATCCAGGCGTTCGGCGCCAGCGCGTACTGCTCTCTGGCAGCCGCGGTTGATCAGTGTCATGAGCGAGCCGATGTGTCCGGTGCTGCGGGCGAAGAGGTAGTCGGACAGTTCGTCAGCGATCATGCCGGGGAATTTGTCCGCGAGGACGACGCGTTCCTCGATCGCGAGAAGGGCATCGCGCCAGTGGGTGCGTTGCTTTGCGCAGGAGATTGTGAACGGATCCATGTCGAGCCGAGTGGTGCGGCGTCCCGTCTGCGCGAGAATCGCGTCCTCGTAACTTGATCCTTCACTGAACAATCCTCGCTTTTCCAGGCCGACGCCGATCATGAGCAAGGTGACAGGGAACTCGTTGGCGATGTATTTGAAGTGGTTGCTGACTTCGATCCCGTTCTTGTTCTGCCACTTCAGGAAGTGCAGGTCGTCCACGATCAAGAGCTTTGTTTCCGCCGAGAGTACTGAATCAAGGGCGCGATAGCCGAACTCGGAGGCGGTTCCGCGAAAACGTCCGGGGTGCCCGTAGTACTCGAGAATTGCCCGATTGAAGTCGCGCATCCCAGTGTTGCTGGTCAGCCCAACGCGGCAGACCGGCCACCGCTCGTGCCCCTCCTCGGTGTACTTCCCTTCCTCCTCGATGATCTGTCGATGGACCTTCTTGGCGAAGGCGAGCACTGCCGTTGTTTTCCCGAGTCCCGGGAAGGCGTCGAGGGCGATACCGCCTTTGACCTTGTCGCTGTCCTGGTCGTTGCTGTCGAAGATGTCCCAGAGATCTTCGTGCAGGGCTTTCATCTGTGCGGTCCCCAGCGGGCCGAGGTTCGCGTGCCACTTGCGGCGGCAGCGGTTGTACTCGGCAAGCGCCTTCTCGCCCAGCTTCTTCAACTGTCGGCGGGACAGATGCTCGGGACGCTTCCTGCGTGGGGCTTCGGCCAGGCGGCCGAAGCCTTCCTTGCGGGACAGTGTGAGGTGATCCAGCCGGGAGCGCAGATCGGCTTCCTCAGCTTGAGCGCGGGCCGCCTTACTCATCATCGACGTCCTTCAAAGCCGTGGCGTAGAAGTCGAGTTCTTCGTCCAACTCCTCCAGACCGTCCGCGTCGGCATCCCCCTGCTCGACATCACCGGACTCGACGGATGGCGCCGAGGGCTGTTCAGGAAGGGACAGCACGCGGGCGACCGATGGCAGGGCGCTGACCTCGGAGGCTTCATCCGCAGGCAGGGCCAGGGCGGCCTGTTCGCGAGAAAGCCGCAAAGCCATGCGCCGCTCGACCAAGGAGTTGCCAAGCCCGAGATTCCACCGTTCCAGGAGCAGGGCGACGGCGAGCCGGTCGTTGGGGTAGGTGTACTGCTTCGCGGCCAGACGCCGGGCGAACTGCAGAGCCTCTTCGCTCAGCGGCATCCGGAGGCTCAGCGCGTGTTCCCACCGCAGCGTGTGCCACGTGCGTTCCGCGTCGCGGAAGTAGATGCGGGTGACGTCATCGGGGTCGGCGAAGAACTCGAGCCGTCGCTTGGCCAGTTCGATGTTCGATCCGGCCATGTCCCGCAGGCCGTCGAGCCCCGGACCGTCGTAGCGGCGTCCCTTGATCTCGACGCCGTAGTGCTGGACGGTCCGCATCGTGACCTCCAGGAATTCGTAGGCCAGATCCGCATCACGCGGCACTTCGATGTAGCCGGCCCGCGCGAGCCCGTGCTCGAACATCGCCGTCGGCGACAGGTCCACGGCCGGGAAGTGGGGGTCGAGGAGACCGCTGTGTGGCCTGCGGTGATAGACGCAGGCCACCCACTCACGGATGATCGCCTCGAGCTCGTGCAGGAAGAAGAAGGCGTCATTTTCGGGGTTGAGCCCTCGCGTGTGGATGTCGGGGCCCTTGTAGCCGGGCAGTACCTGCAGCAGGTCTTCCCGCAGGGTCCTGAAGAATCTTTCGATCGGTCCCTTGTCCCGGCCCGTCCGTAGCCGGGCTGGCTGGATCGACATGCCCAGTCGGCGGCAGACGCTGGTCAGATGGGCGGAGAGATAGATCTTGCCGTGGTCGACGATGATTGTCTCCGGTGCCAGAGCTGGCCCAACGGCCCCCGTGACGGGGCCATGGACCGCTTCGGCATCCACCAGGACACCGCGGGGGATCCCGTGATCGGGCCAGGCAGCTTCCTTCGGCCAGGTCTCGGGGACGGGCCGGGGCCGGTAGGTCTGGAAGAGGACGGCCGCCGCGTCGACGGCCTTCGTCGATACCGGCGTGACGCGGATGCCGGTGATGCAGCGGGTGTACCAGTCCATCGCGATGGTCAGCTCCGCCTGCACCCACTTCAGCGTGACCGGGTCGAAGGCGAATACATCCAGTCGTGTGGTGTCCATCAGCACGTACTCGCCCGGCCGTGTCGGTCGCAGCTTTCCGTAGACGCCGGCGGGACGATCCGCGATGTCACGGTTGCGCTTCGTGCTCAGGCGGAACGTCGGATGACGCCGCTCAAGCTCGTGCATCCACCGATATCCTGCCGTTCGCTTCGGCAGCGGCACGGTGTCCTGCCCGAAGCGCTCCTTCAGCCGGGCCTGCACCCGTTCCAACACGAGCTTGACGGAGGGCCGGGACTCCTCCTTGTACTCGCCCAGAATTTCTTGGGCCACCTCCACCCAGCGCGGATCGGCATGGGCCAGCCCGCCCTCCGCCTGGGCCTTCTTCGGGACGAGTCCCACCTCACCGCTCTGCAGGAATGACTGTGCCCAACGCTCTACCGACCGAACGGTCAGGCCCAGCTCGGACGCCTTGGCCGCGTATCGCTTTCCCAACGGCAGGCCGGGAGCGTACTGAGGCCGTGGCTCGCCCGGCCTCGCCAACTCCTCGGATCCCGAGCGGTAGCCCGTCAACATCTCCCGGACGTGATCGGCCCGCTCAAGAACGTCCTTGCGTTCCTCCTTGGTCAGCCGAGCCAGCACCGAGGCGGCCAGGTCCCCGTCGTCGGCGGCCGGACCCCGATCACTCGGGATCACCTCAGCCCGTTCCGAAGTCAGCAGTTCCCTTACCGACATCCGCACCAGCCGGTCACGGGCGTCCTTGAGGATGACCTCCATGCCCGTGGCCAGGCTCGCGAACTCAACGACCTCGACCGTCTCGCCGTCGAGCCTGAAGCGCGTGCCGACACCAAGCCGGGTTCCCGCCCCGCTCATGCGGCCCTCCTCAACACATGCCCCGCGCTGAGCGGCCGGTCCAGCTCCGTCGCCACATGCCCCGACCACAACAGGTGCAGCACCGCCGACTTCACCAGCGGCCGGGGACACTCGGGCAGCAGGCGAAAAGCCTCATGCAGCGACCGTCCCTCCAGCTCACAGGCCCGCAAGCCGTCCAGGAGGCCCGGATCGAACAACCAGTCCCGGCGGTAGCCGGCGAGGAAACGGACATTCTCCAGCTCATTAGGGTCCGGCTCGCTCCAGACCTCGTAACGCCACCCGCGCGAGGCGACCGCCGCACGAGTCCACGCGAACGAGAACGCGACTTTCGGTCGCTCCAGCCGATGCCGCGGCTTGACATCCACAACCACCGGCCCGCCGTCAGTCAACAGCAGATAGTCCGGAATGTGCCGCCGCAGCTTGCCCTCGACCTCTGCCTTGAGCAAGAAAGGCTGGGCGACGATATGCCTGACGCTCGGAGCGAAGTCTGCGAACAGCAGCCGTGCCAGTTCCAACCGTGACTCGTAGATCACGTGGTCGCGTACCGTCGCTGCCCAGTACGTGCCTGAATAGTGCTGCTGGCCCTTGTACCAACGGAATGTTCGCCACGGCTGTGCCTTCCGCAGCAGATCGAGTGGCACGGACGCCCACTCCAAATCCTCCACCACGGACTCGTCGGCTTCCCGGACACTCACTTGTGCCGACGCAGCCAGATGTGTCGTGCTCACCGGACCCCCAACCCTGCGTTCTCAAGCGCGGCTTGATCTGCCACCAAACGCCGTGGGCATGCCCAGGTTGCACACGTTGATGACGACCAGGACGGTCCGGTACACGAAGAGGGGAACTGCTGGGGAAAGAGGCGTGAATCCCGCTCACATGCCGTATCCGACATGGCTACGACACCCCCGCGCGGAATCCGACACGGGGAGCGGGATCCCACACATGGCCCTATCCTGCCGGGTCCTCCCCGGCCAGGTCGACCGCGGAGTTGACCAGTCCGATATGGCTGAACGCCTGCGGGAAGTTGCCCAGCTGGCGTCCGGCCGTCACGTCGTACTCCTCGGCCAGCAGCCCCACGTCGTTGCGCAGCTCCAGCAGATGCTCGAACAGCTCCCGTGCCTCCTCCGGCCTGCCGATCCGCTGCAACGCGTCCACCAGCCAGAACGAGCAGGCCAGGAACGCCCCCTCGTCGCCGGGCAGCCCGTCGACGGAGGCGCCCTCGGTGCTGTAGCGGCGGACCAGTCCGTCGCTGCCCAGCTCGGCGCGGACCGCGTCGACCGTGCCGATGACCCGGGGGTCGTCCGGCGGCAGGAACCCGGTCCGCACGATCAGCAGCGTCGAGGCGTCCAGCTCCCGTGACCCGTAGGACTGGGTGAAGGTGTTCCGGTCGGGGTCGTACCCCTTCTCGCACACCTCGGCGTGGACGGCGTCCCGCATCGCCCGCCAGCGGTCCGCGTCCCCGGCCAGCTCCGGGTTCTCCTCCAGCGAGCGGACCGCCCGGTCGGCGGCGACCCAGGCCATCACCTTGGAGTGGACGAAGTGGCGGCGCGCGCCCCGGATCTCCCACAGCCCCTCGTCCGGCTCGCGCCACGACGACTCCAGGAAGCCCAGCAGACTGAGCTGGAGGTTCCAGGCGTGCCGCTGGTCGTCCAGCCCGGCGACCCTGGCGAGCCGGAGCGCGTCGATGACCTCGCCGTAGACGTCCAGCTGGCGCTGGCGTACGGCCGCGTTCCCGATCCGCACCGGGCGCGAGTTCTCGTATCCGGCGAGCCAGGGCAGCTCCGACTCCGGCAGCCGGCGCTCACCCGCGAGCCCGTACATGATCTGGAGGTCGGCGGGGTCCCCGGCGACGGCCCGCAGCAGCCAGTCCCGCCAGGCCTCCGCCTCCTCCAGATACCCGGCCGAGACCATCGCCCCGAGGGTGAGCGTGGCGTCCCGCAGCCAGCAGAAGCGGTAGTCCCAGTTCCGTACGCCACCGATCTCCTCCGGCAGCGAGGTGGTCGCGGCCGCCACGATGCCGCCGGTCGGCGCGTACGTCAGCGCCTTGAGCGTGATCAGCGAACGGAGCACGGCCTCGCGGTAGGGCCCCTCGTAGGTGCACCGCTCGGTCCACTTCGCCCAGTCGTGCAGCGTGTGCTTGAGCGCCTTGTGCGGGTCGATCAGCTTCGGACGCGGCGAGTGCGAGGGGTGCCAGGTCAGCACGAACGCCACGCTCTCGCCCTCCGCGACGGTGAACGAGGAGCAGGTGCTGAACTGCTGGCCCCACGTCTTGACCGGCGGCTCGCTGCGCAGCCACACGGAGTCGGGCCCCGCGACCGCGACCCGGTGGCCGTGCGACTTGCGCACCCAGGGCACGACGGAGCCGAAGTCGAAGCGCAGCCGCAGCACGGAGCTCATGTCGACGCTGCCGCTGACGCCCTCCACGATCCGCATCACATCGGGCGACTTGTCGCGCTGCGGCATGAAGTCGACGACCTTGACCGTGCCGGTCCGGGTCTCCCAGTACGTCTCCAGGACCAGCGAATCACCCGCGTAGCCGCGCCGGGTGCAGGTGTCGGAGGGTCCGGCGCCCTGCGGGGCGATGCGCCAGTGGCCGTTCTCCTCGGTGCCGAGCAGGGCCGCGAAACAGGCGCCGGAGTCGAAGCGGGGCAGGCAGAGCCAGTCGATCGAACCGTTCCTGCCGACGAGCGCGGCGGCCTGGAGATCGCCGATCAGAGCGTAGTCCTCGATACGTGGGGTCACGCTCTGGCGTTTTCCCGAACCGGCCCTTCGTCAACCAGGCAACCGGTGTGCCGGACCTCTCAGGAGCTGCCGGGAACCGGGCGGCGGACGGGCTCAGGCGCTCGCGGGGGCGGGCTGCTCGGTGTCCTCGGCGGCCGGCTCGCCCTTGGCGGCGGCCTCCTCGCGGTCCCGCTTCTCCCGCCGTACGAGGATGATCCAGCCGACCGGGACGGCGGCGACGAACAGCCACCACTGGACCGCGTACGCCATATGGGCGCCGATCGAGCTGTCGTCGGGGTCCGGGATCTGCTCGGGCAGCCCGCCCGAGGGCTCGGGGGAGGTCTGCTCGATGTATCCGCCGAGGACCTCCCGGGAGAGCAGCTGAGCCTGCTGCTCGCTGTTGATCAGCATGACCTGCCGGTCCGGCAGCCCCGCCAGGTCCTTGATCCCGCTGCTGCCGGTCGTCTCGTCCGCCTTGAGCCGCCCGGTGACGGTCACTTCACCCCGGGGGGCGGGCGGCACCTCCGGAAACGCCGTCTGGTCGGGCGCGGCGGGGACCCAGCCCCGGTTGACGAGGACGGTGCCGCCGCCCTTGAGGTCCAGCGGGGTCAGCACGTGCACACCGATCTGGTCGTCCGCCGACGTCCGGCGGCGGACGACCACCTCGTGCTCGGTGTCGAACGTGCCCGTCGCGGTCACCGCCCGCCAGTAGTCGTCACGCGGGACGGTGTGCCCGGGGGAGGTGAGATCGGTGACCGGGGCCGGGGCGGCCTCCAGGTTCCGGGAGATCAGCTCGTTCTGCGCGACCCGCCGCTCGTGGCGGTGGAACTGCCAGAACCCCAGCTCGACCATCGTCGGCATCAGGACGAGCCCGAGAAGGGTGAGGAGAACCCACTGCCGGGTCAACAGGAAGCGGTACACCCCATGACCGTACAACCGGGGTCATGGCGTGCGGCACTCAGGGGGTGTGGTCGGGACTGCCCGACGGTGAGTGGTTGCGTCACACTTTGTCCACGATGCCCGCCTTCCCCTCGGCGCGGGCGCAGTGGGCGCCGCAGTACCACTGCCCGTCGGCCTCGACGCCCTGCCCGATCACCTGGACCCGGCAGTGCTCGCAGATCGGCGCCATGCGGTGGATGGCGCAGGCGAAGCAGTCGAAGACGTGCACCGCACCTTGTGCGTGCACCTCGAAGGACATGCCGTAGTCGTTTCCGCAAACCTCACAACGTGCCATGCGCCACAGGGTGGGACGCCCGGCGGCGACGGGCGAGCGGGCGCGGGGCGAGTCGCGCCCGGTTCACTCCGATGACGGGGTGGCCTCCGACGGCGGCGGGGTGGCCTGCCGGGGCAGCGCGGTCCCGTCGGCGGGGGCCACATCGCGCAGCAGATGGGTGAAGGCGCTCTCGTCCACGACCGGCGTCCCGAACGCCTTCGCCTTCTGCGTCTTGGAGGTGGCCGAGTCCGGGTCGTTGGTGACCAGCAGGCTGGTCAGCCGCGACACGCTGGTCGCCACATGCAGCCCCGCCTCCACGGCCCGGTCCTCCAGCAGCTCCCGGTCGACCGAGGTGTCCCCGGAGAACGCCACCCGCATCCCCTGCTTGAGCGGCCTCTCCTTCTCGTACCGCCCCGGATTCGGATACGGGCAGGCCGGCCGCTTCCGCGAGGGCCGCCAGCTGTTCGGCTGCCGGGCCGGGCGGTATCCGACGCGCGGGGTGACGGGGGAGTCGGACCACTCGGTCAGCGGCCGGCACTCCAGCAACGGCAGCCGCACCCCGTCCCGCGCCGCCGCGTGCAGACTCGGCCGGAACGCCTCGGCCAGCACCCGGGCGTCGTCCAGGGCGTGGTGCGCGTGCTGCTGTACGACGCCGAAGTGGGCGGCGAGCGAGGCCAGTTTGTGGTTGGGCAGCGGCAGCCGCAGCTCCTTGGCCAGCGCGATCGTGCAGAGCCGCTGCTCGACCGGGGCGACGACCGAGGCCCGGGCGTACTCCCGGGCGATCATCGACCAGTCGAACGCCGCGTTGTGCGCCACGAGCACCCGGTCCGCGAGCCGCGCCGACAACTCCCCGGCCACTTCGGGGAAGAGCGGCGCGCCCTCCAGCACATCGCTCGTCAGCCCGTGGATCCAGACGGGACCGGGATCCCGCTCGGGGTTCACCAGCGTGTACCAGTGGTCCTCGACATTGCCCAGGGCGTCGAGCCGGTAGACGGCGGCGGAGATGATCCGGTCGTCCCGGGCGAGGCCGGTGGTCTCCACGTCGACGACCGCGTACCCCTGCGGGTAGGCGGTCGGCCACGGCGCGGCTGTCTGACGGTCGTCGAGCATGGTCACAGAGAATACGGGCCGCGACTGACAGTGCCCTATTCGGTGGTGCCCGGCGGCTCGTCCACCGGGAGGGCCAGGGGGGCGGACGGGCCGGGTCCGGGGCCGTGCCCGCGTCCGGTCCCGGGGTCGTCGCCGCCGCGCCGGGCACCGCCGTCGCCGGCCGATCAACGCAACGTCCGTACCGGACGCGCGCGTTCCTCCCGCTCGACCACGCGCGCTCCGGAGATCCTGCGGCCCCGTCCATTGGCGGAAGGTGCCAAAGACTGCTGACAGCGGGTCTCGCATACTTGTGGGTAACAACCTCTAGCCCTCACCGACGGGCGGCCCTACGGTGCTCGCATGGAGCCGAACCTGCCCGATGTCGTGCTGTGGTCAATACCGGCCTTCGTGCTGCTCACCGTGATCGAGATGGTCAGCTACCGCTTCCATCCGGACGAGGACGCCGCCGGATACGACACCAAGGACGCCGCCACCAGCGTCACCATGGGGCTCGGCAGCCTCGGGTTCGACCTGCTGTGGAAGATCCCCGTCCTCGCCGTCTACATGGCGGTCTACGAGCTGACACCGCTGCGCGTGCCGGTCGTGTGGTGGACGGTCCTGCTGATGCTCCTCGCCCAGGACTTCTTCTACTACTGGTCCCACCGGGGCCACCACGTCATCCGGATCCTGTGGGCCTGCCACGTGGTCCACCACTCCAGCCGGAAGTTCAACCTCACCACCGCGCTCCGCCAGCCCTGGACCTCCGCGACCGTCTGGCCCTTCTACCTGCCGATGATCGCCTGCGGTGTCCACCCGGCGGCCCTCGCCTTCTGCCAGTCGGCCAACCTCGTCTACCAGTTCTGGGTCCACACCGAGCGCGTCGGCAAGCTCCCGCGCCCCTTCGAGTACGTCCTCAACACGCCGTCGCACCACCGCGTCCACCACGCCTCGCAGGGCAGCTACCTGGACCGCAACTACGGCGGGATCCTGATCATCTGGGACCGGATGTTCGGCTCCTTCGCGGCCGAGACCGAGCGGCCCGTCTACGGGCTCACCAAGAACATCTCCACCCACAACCCGCTGCGCGTGGCCACCCACGAGTACGCGGCCATCGCCCGGGACGTCCGGGCCGCCGACAGCTGGAGCGAGCGCGCCGGGCGGGTCTTCCGGGGGCCGGGCTGGCAGCCCGCGGCGAAGACGTGGGCGGAGCCGGTGTCCGGCGGAGCCGCCGCAGCGGTCGAAGCACCTGCCCCCGTAGGCGGACAGGCCCCCGAACCCGCGCCGGTGGGCGGCGAAGCTCCCGCACCCGCCGCCGTACGCGGCGAAGCTCCCGCACCCGCCCCCGTACCCGCTCAGGCCGCCGCCCCGGAGCCCACCCGATGAGCGCCACGGCCTCCCGTCCCACCCGCCCGGGACGCGCCACCGCACCACGGGCCGGGCGGTTCGCGCGGCCCCTGCTCATCGCCTTCCTCCTCGCCGCCGCCGTCGACCTGGCCGGGCTCCTCGCCGGGCTCGACACCGTCCACCTGGTCGCCAAGCCGCTGCTGATGCCGCTGCTCGCCGGGTACGCGGCGGTCCGGGGCGGGCCCCGGCTGCTGGTCGCGGCCCTGCTGTTCGGGTGGGGCGGGGACGTGTTCCTGCTCGCCGACAACGACCTGGCGTTCCTCCTCGGGATGGGCTCCTTCGCCGTCGGCCATCTCTGCTACCTGACGCTCTTCGGCCGCGACCGGGCCCCGGCGGCCCTGGCCACCGGGGTCGCGTACGTCCTCGTCCTCGCCGTCTTCCTCGTCCTGATCTGGTCCGACCTCCCGGCGGAGCTGCGTGTTCCGGTGGCCGGCTACAGCCTGCTGCTCACCGCGATGGCGTGGCGGGCCGGGGTCCTCGGCCGGTACGCGGCGGCCGGCGGGGCGCTCTTCCTGCTCTCCGACGCCCTCATCGCCACCGGTATCGCGGAGTGGCCCCGGCTGCCCGCCCCCGACTTCTGGGTGATGCTCACCTACATCGCCGCGCAACTCCTGCTGGCCCTCGGGGCGCTGGGGGCGGCCCGGGCCGTCCGCCCGCAGGGGGCGTGAACGTACGAGCAGGGGCCCGGGGGAGATCCCCCGGGCCCCTGCCCATGACCGTGCCCGGCGCGTCAGGCGTCTACCAGCGCACCGCGTCCAGCGCGTCCACCACACCGGCCCCGTAGAAGCCGTTGTAGCTCTTGCCGCCCTCGCAGACCGCGTCGATGACCCCGTCACCGTTGTAGTCGTACGGCTCGCCGCACGCCTTCGCGTCCGCCTGGAGGCCCAGCAGCACCTTCACCGCGGCCGGCGAGGCGTAGGGGTGGCGGGACTTGATGAGGGCCACCACGCCCGCGACGTGCGGGGACGCCATCGACGTACCGGCCTTGTAGCCGAACCTGCCGCCCGGCAGCGTGGAGAGGATCAGCCCGTTGACGGCCGGCGGCTCGGGGGTCTGGTAGACCGTCGAGTCACCGCCCGGCGCCGCGACGTCGATGACGCCCTTGCCGTAGTTCGAGTACGAGGACTTGAGGCCCTTGGCACCCGTCGCGGCGACCGTCACGACGCCCGGCAGCATGGTCGGGATGTCGGGGCAGACGCGCGGGTCGATCGTCCGGGTGACCGGCTCGGTGTCGTTCGGGCTGGTCCGGTCCTCGATCGTGCGGGCGGCCAGGTCGTGGCGGGCGTTGCCCGCGGCGGCGACGTTGACCGTGCCCTTGCGCTCGGCGTACTTGACGGCCCGGGTGAGGGACTCGACCAGGGCGCCCTGGTCGGCGTCGTTCTTGCAGGCGAACAGCCACGGGTCGGTGTAGTAGCTGTTGTTCGTCACGTCGACGCCCCGCTCGGCCGCCCACAGGAAGCCGCAGACCACGGCCTCGGTGTAGAAGAGGCCCTCGGGGGTGGAGACCTTGATGCCGGAGACCTTCACACCCGGCGCCACACCGGTCACGCCGAAGCCGTTCTTCGCCGCGGCGATGGTGCCCGCCACATGAGTGCCGTGGTCGCTCTCGCCCGCCGCCGGTCGCCAGGAGCCGGCGGTGGTGTCCGGAGCGCCCGTCACACAGTTGACGGAGGCGGCACGGTCGAAGTTGGGCGCCAGGTCCGGGTGGGTGTCGTCGACGCCCGTGTCGATGACGGCGACCGTGACCCGCTTCGAGCCCAGCGACTTCTGGTGCGCCTTGTCCGCCTTGATCGCGGGCAGCGACCACTGGAGCGGCTCCAGCGGGTCCTCGTCCGCCGTCGCAGCGGCTGCCGCGGCGGCGGCCTGGGCCTCGGTCAGCGGCTGCGCTATGGCACCGACGTCCTTGGTGGCCTGGGGCACGATCGGGTTGGTCCGGGTCGCGCCCGCCGACGCCACCCCCCGTACGCGCCGGATCGTTTCGCCGAAGGCCGGGTTCTGCGAGTGGGCGACGATCACGCCGATCTGCTCGTACGAGATGACGACCGTGCCACCGGCCTGCTCGACGGCCTTCTCCACCTGCCGGACGGCCGCGCGGCCGGTCCCGGTGTTGACGACGTAGCTGAGCTTCGGGCCGTCGGTCCGCGGGGTCGCGGTGGCCGGGGCGCCGGTGGGCGCCGCCGTGGCCGTCGCCGCCGGCAGGACGCCGAGCGAGGCGACGAGAGCGAGTCCGACGGGCAGCGCCAGTGCGCGCGCCCGTCTCGATGCCAGATGAGCCATGGGTTCTCCACATCATCCGTGCCGGACGACCGGACACCTGGCGTGTTCGGTCGCGTACATGACGAGTGAAGCTACCGTTGATCTTCCCGGCGTATCAACGATTTGGGGCAAGTGAGTTCGAAGAGTGCACCTGTGCGGCCGAATGCGTACGGGTGGCCTTCCCGTCACCGGAATCGAGCCTCCGGGCCCCTGGGGGCCGTGCTCCCCGCCCACCGGGATCGAGCGTCCGGTCCACCGCGGCCGAGCCCGCCCGGCCGGCACCATGCGGCCGAGAAGGCGAAAGATCCGGTGAACCGCTTCGTCGCGCTCTCCGTGCCGTTGTCCAGGAGGCACATCACCGTCCCCCGGTAACGAGGCCTCCCATGACACCCACCGTTCCCCAGATCACCGCACCAGCGTCGCGAGGAGATTCCGTGGCTACCGATGCACCGCCGCCCGAGGGCCCGGTCGGCACGAGCCCTGCCCAGCCCACCACCGAGGCGTACAAAGCGGTGCAGGCGAGTGCCGAGTTCGCCGACCTGCGCCGCTCGTTCCGTTCCTTCGCCTTCCCGCTCACCGTCGGCTTCGTCGCCTGGTACCTGCTCTACGTCCTGCTCTGCAGCTACGCGGCCGACTTCATGGGCACCAAGATCCTCGGCAACATCAACCTGGCGCTCGTCCTCGGCCTCGCCCAGTTCGCCACCACCTTCCTCATCGCCTGGCTCTACTCCCGGCACGCCGCCACCAAGCTCGACCCGAAGGCCGAAGCGATCAAGTCCCGTATGGAGGCCGACGCATGAGCGCCGCCCACACCCTCTACCCGACCGTCCAGCTCGCCGCCGACAGCGCGGGTGAGCACCGGCCGCTGATCATCACGCTGTTCGCCGCCTTCGTCGTGGCCACCCTCTTCATCACCGTGTGGGCCGGCCGCCAGACCAAGAGCGCCGCCGACTTCTACGCGGGCGGCCGCCAGTTCACCGGATTCCAGAACGGACTCGCGGTCTCCGGCGACTACATGTCCGCCGCGTCCTTCCTCGGCATCGCGGGCGCCATCGCCCTCTTCGGCTACGACGGCTTCCTCTACTCCATCGGCTTCCTCGTCGCCTGGCTCGTCGCCCTGCTCCTGGTCGCCGAACCGCTGCGCAACTCCGGCCGTTACACCATGGGCGACGTCCTCGCCTACCGGATGCGCCAGCGCCCCGTCCGTACGGCCGCGGGCACCTCCACCATCGTCGTCTCGATCTTCTACCTGCTGGCCCAGATGGCCGGTGCGGGCGTCCTCGTCTCGCTGCTGCTCGGCATCACCAGCGACTTCGGCAAGATCGTCATCGTCGCCCTGGTCGGCGTGCTGATGATCCTTTACGTCACCATCGGCGGCATGAAGGGCACCACCTGGGTGCAGATGGTCAAGGCCGTCCTGCTCATCGCGGGCACCCTGCTCATCACCTTCCTGATCCTGCTGAAGTTCAACTTCAACATCTCCGACCTGCTCGGCACCGCCGCCAGCAACAGCGGCAAGGGCGCGGCCTTCCTGGAGCCCGGTCTGAAGTACGGCGCCACCGGCGTCTCGAAGCTGGACTTCATCTCGCTCGGCATCGCCCTGGTCCTCGGCACCGCGGGTCTGCCGCACATCCTGATCCGCTTCTACACCGTGCCCACCGCCAAGGCCGCCCGTAAGTCCGTGAACTGGGCGATCGGCATCATCGGCGCCTTCTACCTGATGACGATCGTGCTCGGCTTCGGCGCCGCCGCGATCCTCAACCCCGACGACATCATCGCCTCGAACAAGGCGGGCAACACGGCCGCGCCACTCGCGGCCCTGGAGATCGGCGGCGGCTCCGGCTCCACCGGCGGCGCGATCCTCCTCGCGGTGATCTCCGCCGTCGCCTTCGCGACCATCCTCGCCGTCGTCGCCGGACTCACCCTCGCCTCCTCCTCGTCCTTCGCGCACGACATCTACGCCAACGTCATCCGCAAGGGGAAGGCCACCGAGAAGGAGGAGGTCCGCGCCGCCCGCTGGGCCACCGTCGCCATCGGCGTCGTCTCCATCGCCCTCGGCGCACTCGCCCGCGACCTCAACGTCGCCGGACTGGTCGCCCTGGCCTTCGCGGTCGCCGCCTCCGCCAACCTGCCGACGATCCTCTACAGCCTCTTCTGGAAGCGGTTCACCACGCAGGGGGCCCTCTGGTCCATCTACGGCGGTCTCGCCTCCTCCGTCCTGCTGGTGCTCTTCTCGCCGGTCGTCTCCTCCAAGCCGACGTCGATGTTCCCGGGCGTCGACTTCGCCTGGTTCCCCCTGGAGAACCCCGGCCTGATCTCGATCCCGCTGGGCTTCCTGCTCGGCTGGGTCGGCTCGGTGATCTCCAAGGAGAAGGCCGACGCCGACAAGTACGCCGAGCTGGAGGTCAAGTCCCTGACCGGCACCGGAGCGCACTGAGAGCACCCGCCCACCGAGCCGTTCGGCTCATCGGCCGGCGTGAGGCCCGGGCCGCGTCGTAGAGTCCTACGACGCGGCCCGGCCGCACCTCGTGGCAAACGGGCCCCCGCGATGTCACCGGTCTCACGTAGGCTCGGAAGAGACGGCGGAGAGGACGGCGGCCGGGGACGGCGCAGGCCGACCGGGCGACACCTTCCCGCCGGACAGCCGCATGTCAGCCGGAGAGACACATGACCGCACCATCGCGGACACCACCGGGGGAGGGACCCACCGTGCTCATCGACACCTATGACAGGGTCGCCACCGATCTGCGCGTGTCACTGACCGACAAGTGCAATCTGCGGTGCACCTACTGCATGCCGGAAGAAGGGCTGCAGTGGCTCGGCAAGAGCGAGCTGCTCTCCGACGACGAGATCGTGCGCCTGATCCGCATCGCGGTCACCTCCCTCGGCATCACCGAGGTCCGCTTCACCGGCGGCGAGCCCCTGCTCCGCCCCGGCCTCGTCTCCATCGTCGAGCAGTGCGCCGCGCTGACCCCGCGCCCCCGCATGTCCCTCACGACCAACGGCATCGGCCTCAAGCGGACCGCCGCCGCCCTCCGGGCCGCGGGCCTCGACCGGGTCAACGTCTCGCTGGACACCCTGCGCCCCGACGTCTTCAAGACCCTCACCCGCCGCGACCGCCACAAGGACGTGCTGGAAGGCCTCGAAGCCGCCCGCGAGGCCGGCCTCACCCCGGTGAAGGTCAACTCCGTCCTGATGCCGGGACTCAACGACGACGAGGCCCCCGAACTGCTCGCCTGGGCCGTGGCCAACGACTACGAGCTGCGCTTCATCGAGCAGATGCCCCTGGACGCCCAGCACGGCTGGAAGCGCGACGGCATGATCACCGCGGGCGACATCCTCGCCTCGCTGCGCACCCGCTTCACCCTCGCCCCGGAGGACGACGAGGCCCGCGGCTCCGCCCCCGCCGAGCGCTGGACCGTCGACGGCGGCCCGCACCGCGTGGGCGTGATCGCCTCGGTCACCCGCCCGTTCTGCCGGGCCTGCGACCGCACCCGGCTCACCGCCGACGGCCAGATCCGCACCTGCCTCTTCGCCCGCGAGGAGACGGACCTGCGCTCCGCCCTCCGCTCGGACGCGCCGGACGCGGAGATCGCCCGGCTCTGGAAGGTCGCCATGTGGGGCAAGAAGGCGGGCTCCGGACTGGACGACCCGTCCTTCCTCCAGCCGGACCGGCCGATGTCGGCCATCGGAGGCTGACGCACCTCCAGGGCCGTCGTCACCCTGCCGTCTGCCGGGCGACGACGGCAGTTCGACGACAGGCCCTAGGAGCTCCCCGACTCCCAGTCCGCCAGCGCCACGACCTCCTTGAGGAACCCCCGTACGCCCAGGAACTGCGACAGGTGCTCCCGGTGCTCCTCGCAGGCCAGCCACGTCTTGCGCCGGTCCGGCGTGTGCAGCTTGGGGTTGTTCCAGGCGAGCACCCAGACCGCGTCGGCCCGGCAGCCCTTGGCGGAACAGATCGGGGCACCGGCGGCGCTCTCGGCGGAGGTCTCGGGGAAGATCACGGGACCAGCCTAAGTCAGGCCGGGCGACGGCCCGGAGTCAGCCGGCGGGCCCGCCGCGGCGGGGTGCCGTCCACGGTGAAGTCCGCTGCCGCGCACGGCGGACGACGCATCCCCGGCCGGAGAAACGGCGACGCCGGGCAGCCACGGGGGGAGCTGCCCGGCGTCGGTCCATCGCTCCGACGGGGGATGCGGAGCGCATTCGAAGTATGTCACGGGGACCGGGGTGCGGTGCACCGGAACGTCATGATTGATCTGACCATTTCCCGCGCTTCCCGGGGTACGTACGGTCACCTGCGCTCGTGCGCCGGAGGCACCCATCCCGGGCGCTCGTGAGGCCCCGCCGACTCGGCGGAACCGGCCGCCGGAGCCGCCTCCACGGCGGGCCGGACCGGCGCCGAAAGATACGTCGACGGCAACGAAGGGGCATTTTCCCGGCCCGCGTTGGCGATGACCACCGCGATGTACGGCAGCAGCACCCCCAGCGCCAGCGCCACGATCGCCACATGCCGCTCCACGTTCCACAGCACCGCGGCCAGCACCACCGAGACCGTACGCACGGACATCGAGATCACATACCGCCGCTGCCTGCCCCGCACGTCGTCGGCCAGCCCCTGACGGGCCCCCGTGATCCGGAAGACCTCCACCTCGTCGCTCTTCCGCAGCATGTGTTCCACCACCAGATCTCTGTGCCGGACGGTCCCGGACCGGGCCGCATCCACCGTACGCCGGGCCCGCGCCGGACCGAAGACCGGGGCGCCCCGGTGGCGTACGGCAACCGCCCCACCTGTACGCCCCACCCGTACGGCCCTGCCCGGAGTGCGGCCCCGCCGGGCGGCCCCGAGACTGGGGCGGACGCGCACTCCGCGCTGTACGAGGAGGCGAAATGGGCTGGTTGTGGGCAATCATCGTGGGCCTGGTGCTCGGTGTGATCGCGCGGGCGATCCTGCCGGGCAAACAGGACATCCCGCTCTGGCTGACGATCGTGTTCGGTATTCTCGGCTCCATCCTCGGTAATGCCGTGGCCGGCTGGATCGGCGTCGCGGACACCAAGGGCATCGACTGGATCCGCCATCTGCTCCAGCTGATCGGCGCCGTGGCCGTCGTCGGGGTGGGGGACATGGCCTGGCAGTCCATCCGGGGCAACAGAAGCAGAACCTGACCCCGGGGCCGGAAACCACAGCGCCGCGGCCGGACACGCTCTTCCTCGCGTGTCCGGCCGCGGCGCTTTCGTGCCGTACGTGGCGCCAGGCCGTACGTGGCGCTGTCGTGCTCGTACGTGATGCGGCGGCGTGGATCAGCCGGCCGGGACGACCTCCACCGCCGCCAGGTTCTTCTTGCCCCGGCGCAGCACCAGCCAGCGCCCGTGCAGCAGCTCCCCGGCGTCCGGAGCGACCTCGCCGTCGACGACCTTCACGTTGTTCACGTAGGCCCCGCCCTCCTTGACCGTGCGGCGGGCTCCCGACTTGCTCGGCGCGAGGCCGACCTCGACCAGCAGGTCCACCAGCGGGCCCAGCTCGGGGACCCGGGCGTGCGGCACCTCGGAGAGGGCGGCGCTCAGCGTCGCCTCGTCCAGCTCGGCCAGATCGCCCTGCCCGAACAGCGCCTTCGACGCCGCGATGACCGCCGCGCACTGCTCGCCGCCGTGCACCAGCGTGGTCAGCTCCTCGGCCAGCGCGCGCTGCGCCGAACGGGCCTGCGGCCGCTCCTCGGTCAGCTGCTCCAGCTCCTCCAGCTCCGCGCGGCTCCTGAAGCTGAGGATGCGCATGTAGCGCGAGATGTCCCGGTCGTCCACGTTCAGCCAGAACTGGTAGAACGCGTACGGCGTGGTCATCTCCGGGTCCAGCCAGACGGCACCGCTCTCGGACTTGCCGAACTTGGTCCCGTCCGCCTTCACCATCAGCGGCGTCGCCAGCGCGTGCACGGTGGCACCCGGCTCCAGCCGGTGGATCAGGTCGATACCCGCGGTGAGGTTGCCCCACTGGTCGCTGCCGCCCTGCTGGAGGACGCAGCCGTAGCGGCGGTACAGCTCCAGGAAGTCCATCCCCTGGAGCAGCTGGTAGCTGAACTCCGTGTAGCTGATGCCCTCCTGCGACTCCAGCCGGCGGGCGACCGAGTCCTTGGTGAGCATCTTGTTGACCCGGAAGTGCTTGCCGATGTCCCGCAGGAACTCGATCGCGGACATCCCCGCGGTCCAGTCCAGGTTGTTGACCATGGTCGCCGCGTTCGGCCCCTCGAAGGTGAGGAAGGGCTCGATCTGCTCCCGCAGCCGCTGCACCCAGGCCGCGATGGTCTCCGGGTCGTTCAGCGTGCGCTCGGCGGTCGGGCGCGGGTCACCGATCTGACCGGTGGCCCCGCCGACCAGGGCGAGCGGGCGGTGCCCCGCCTGCTGGAGCCGGCGCACGGTGAGGACCTGCACGAGGTGGCCCACGTGCAGGCTCGCCGCCGTCGGGTCGAAGCCGCAATAGAACGTGACGGGACCGTCCGCGAGAGCCTTGCGCAATGCGTCCTCGTCAGTGGACTGGGCGAACAGCCCGCGCCACTTCAGCTCGTCGACGATGTCCGTCACGGTTCCGGTGCTCCTCAATAGGTGTAGGGGTTTAAGAGTCAGTCTAGGCGGGTCACACCCCCTGGCTGACCGAGCTCATGTTGAAGTCCGGGATGCGCAGCGCCGGCATCGCGGCCCGGGTGAACCAGTCGCCCCACTCGCGCGGCAGCGTCTTCTCCGTACGCCCCGCCTCCGAGGCCCGGGAGAGCAGGTCCACCGGCGACTCGTTGAACCGGAAGTTGTTCACCTCACCGACCACCTCGCCGTCCTCCACCAGATAGACGCCGTCCCGGGTCAGCCCGGTCAGCAGCAGCGTCGCCGGGTCCACCTCCCTGATGTACCAGAGGCAGGTCAGCAGCAGCGCCCGCCCGGTCGTCGCGGCCACCATCTCCTCCAGCGACCGCTCACCGCCCCCGTCCAGCACCAGGTTGTCGATCGCCGGGGCCACCGGCAGCCCGGTGAGGGCCGCGGAGTGCCGGGTCGTCGTCAGCCGCTCCAGCCTCCCCTCCCGGAGCCAGTCCGTCGGGGCCAGCGGCAGCCCGTTGTCGAAGACCGAGGCACTGTCACCGGAGGAGTGGGCGATCACGAACGGCGCCGACTCCAGACCCGGCGCGTGCGGGTCGCTGCGCAGGGTCAGCGGCAGCGGCGCCAAGGTCTCGCCCAGCCGCGTACCGCCGCCCGGCCGGGAGAAGACCGTACGGCCCTCCACCGCGTCCCGTGCCGTGGACGACCAGAGCTGGTAGATCAGCAGGTCCGCCACGGCGGTCGGCGGCAGCAGCGTCTCGTACCGTCCGGCGGGCAGGTCGATCCGCCGCTCGGCCCAGCCCAGCCGCCGCGCCAGCTCCGCGTCCATCGCCGCCGGGTCGACGTCCTTGAAGTCCCGGGTCGACCGCCCCGCCCACGCGGAACGGGTCCGGTCCGGCGACTTGGCGTTCAGCTCCAGTGTCCCGGTCGGCTGGTCGTGGCGGAGCCGCAGCCCCGTCGACGTCCCCAGATAGGTGGAGGTCAGCTCGTGGTTGGCGAACCCGTACAGCTCGCGGTCCCCCGAGCGGGCCCGGGCGAAGGCGTCACCGAGGGCCGGGGCGAAGTCCGCGAAGACCTCCGAGCCGGTCTCGGCGGGCGCGTCCGTGAAGTCCGGGGACGACGGCACCCCGCTCACCAGCGGCTGCGCGTCCTCCGCCGGACCCGCGCCCCGGGCGGCGGCCTCGGCGGCCCGCACCAGCGGCTCCAGGTCGTCGGCCGTCACGGCGGACCGGGAGACGACACCGGAGGCCGTGCCCTTCGCCCCGTCCACGGTCGCGATGACGGTGAGGGTCCGCCCCCGGGTCACCCCGTTGGTGGTGAGCGCGTTGCCCGCCCAGCGCAGATTGGCGGAGGAGTGCTCGTCGGCGACGACCACCAGACCGTCCGTGGTGGACAGCTCCAGAGCCCGCTCGACGATCTCGTACGGCTTGCTGACCCGGCTCATCGTCCGGCCTCCTGCGTCGTGTTGAGGATGTTCACGCCTCGGAAGAGGGCGGAGGGGCAGCCGTGCGAGACCGCCGCGACCTGGCCCGGCTGGGCCTTGCCGCAGTTGAACGCGCCGCCGAGGACGTACGTCTGCGGGCCGCCGACCTTCTCCATCGAGCCCCAGAAGTCCGTCGTCGTCGCCTGGTACGCCACATCGCGCAGCTGCCCGGCGAGGCGGCCGTTCTCGATGCGGAAGAACCGCTGCCCGGTGAACTGGAAGTTGTAGCGCTGCATGTCGATCGACCAGGACCGGTCACCGACCACGTAGATCCCGCGCTCGACCCCGCCGATCAGGTCCTCCGTCGACAGCCCGCCCGGGTCCGGCCGGAGCGACACGTTCGCCATGCGCTGTACGGGGACGTGGCCCGGCGAGTCCGCGAACGCGCACCCGTTGGAGCGGCCCAGACCCGTGAGCTTCGCGATGCGGCGGTCCAGCTGGTAGCCGACCAGGGTGCCGTTCTTGACCAGGTCCCAGGACTGCGCCTCGACGCCCTCGTCGTCGTACCCGATGGTCGCGAGGCCGTGTTCGGCGGTGCGGTCACCGGTCACGTTCATGACGGGGGAGCCGTACGCCAGCTTGCCGAGCTGGTCGAAGGTGGCGAACGACGTGCCCGCGTACGCCGCCTCGTAACCGAGCGCCCGGTCCAGCTCGGTGGCGTGACCGATCGACTCGTGGATGGTCAGCCACAGGTTCGACGGGTCGACCACCAGGTCGTACGTCCCCGCCTCGACGCCCGGCGCCCGCATCTTCTCCGCCAGCAGCCCCGGGATCTGCTCCAGCTCCGCGTCCCAGTCCCAGCCGGTGCCGGTCAGATACTCCCAGCCGCGCCCGGCCGGCGGCGCGATCGTCCGCATCGAGTCGAACTCACCGGTCGCGGAGTCCACCGCCACCGCCGTCAACTGCGGCTGGATGCGCACCCGCTGCTGCGTGGTGACCGTCCCCGCCGTGTCCGCGTAGAACTTGTTCTCGTGCACGGTCATCAGGGAGGCGTCCACGTGCGCCACCCCCTCCCCGCCCAGCAGCCGCCCGCTCCACTCCGCGAGCAGCGCCGCCTTCTCCTCGTCCGGTACGGAGAACGGGTCGACGTCGTACGCCGAGACCCAGGTCCGCTCGCCGTGCACCGGCTCGTCCGCCAGCTCGACCCGCTCGTCGGAACCGGCGGCCGCGATCACCTTCGCCGACAGCTTGGCCATCGCCACGGCCTGCGAGGCCACCTTCGCCGCCGCGTCCATCGTCAGGTCCACGCCCGAGGCGAACCCCCAGGCGCCACCGTGCACGACCCGCACCGCGTACCCGAGGTCCGTACTGTCCGAAGCCCCGGCCGGGCGCGCGTCCCGCAGCCGCAGGGAGGCGCTGCGCACCCGCTCCAGCCGGAAGTCGGCGTGCGTGGCGCCGAGGGCCCGCGCCCGCGCGAGCGCCGCGTCGGCCAGGGCGCGCAACGGCAGGGCCAGGAATGACTGATCTACCTCGTGGGGCACAGGGAATTCCCTTCTCGATACACGACGGCAGTGAACCACGCGCACGGTGTGGACAGCCGGGGATATCGCGGGCATGTGTGCCCGACATGCAACCGTGCGGACTGTAGGAACCCCACAGCACCCCGGACAAGCCACTGTCAGGGCCCGATTCCCCGATCGGAGCACGGTACCGATAGGTTTTCGACGTACCAGCCCGTCATGGACTGCGCACCACACCGCCAAGGAAAGGGTGATCCGTTGAGCCGCTCGGTTCTCGTCACCGGAGGAAACCGGGGCATCGGCCTCGCCATCGCCCGCGCCTTCGCCGACAACGGCGACCAGGTAGCGATCACCTACCGCTCCGGCGAGCCGCCCCAGGCCCTCACCGAAGCCGGCGTTCTCGCGGTCCGCTGCGACATCACCGACGCCGAGCAGGTGGAGCAGGCCTACAAGGAGATCGAGGACAAGCACGGTCCCGTGGAGGTGCTGGTCGCCAACGCCGGCATCACCAAGGACCAGTTGCTGATGCGGATGTCGGAGGAGGACTTCACCTCCGTCGTCGACACCAACCTCACCGGCACCTTCCGGGTCGTCAAGCGCGCCAACCGCGGCATGCTGCGCGCCAAGAAGGGCCGCGTCGTCCTGATCTCCTCCGTCGTCGGCCTCCTCGGCTCGGCGGGCCAGGCGAACTACGCCGCCTCCAAGGCCGGACTGGTCGGGTTCGCCCGCTCCCTCGCCCGTGAGCTGGGCTCCCGGAACATCACCTTCAACGTCGTCGCCCCCGGCTTTGTCGACACCGACATGACCCAGGTGCTCACCGAGGAGCAGCGCAAGGGCATCGTGTCCCAGGTGCCGCTGGGCCGCTACGCGCAGCCCGAGGAGATCGCCGCCGCGGTGCGCTTCCTCGCCTCCGACGACGCGTCGTACATCACTGGAGCCGTCATCCCCGTTGACGGCGGATTGGGCATGGGTCACTGATCACCATGAGCGGAATTCTCGACGGCAAGCGCATCCTCATCACCGGGGTGCTGATGGAGTCGTCCATCGCGTTCCACACCGCGAAGGTGGCCCAGGAGCAGGGCGCCGAGGTCATCCTCACCGCCTTCCCGCGCCCGACCCTGACCGAGCGCATCGCCAAGAAGCTGCCGAAGCCCGCCAAGGTCATCGAGCTGGACGTGACCAACCAGGAGCACCTGGACCGGCTGGAGGGCCTCGTCCGCGAGGAGCTGGGCTCGCTCGACGGCGTCGTCCACTCCATCGGCTTCGCCCCGCAGGACGCGCTCGGCGGCAACTTCCTCAACACCCCGTTCGAGTCCGTCGCCACCGCGATGCACGTCTCGGCGTTCTCGCTGAAGTCGCTGGCCATGGCCTGCAAGCCGCTGATGAGCGAGGGCGGCTCGATCGTCGGCCTCACCTTCGACGCCCAGTACGCCTGGCCGCAGTACGACTGGATGGGCCCGGCCAAGGCCGCCCTGGAGGCCACCTCCCGCTACCTCGCCCGTGACCTGGGCAAGGACGGGCTGCGCTGCAACCTGATCTCCGCCGGACCGATCGGCTCCATGGCGGCCAAGTCCATCCCGGGCTTCGCCGAGCTGGCCGACGTCTGGAACACCCGCGCCCCGCTCGCCTGGGACATGTCCGACCCGGAGCCGGCCGGCCGCGGTGTCGTGGCGCTGCTCTCCGACTTCTTCCCGCGGACGACGGGCGAGATCATCCACGTCGACAGCGGCGTGCACATGATGGGCGCCTGACCGGCCGCCACCCCTGCTCACCGGCCCCCTGCCGCGCACCTCCTCGTCGTTCTCCGAGGCGGTACGCGGCCGGGGGCCGTCGCCGTCCCTGCCCCCTGCCGCCGCTCCGGCCGGTGCCCCGGGCCCGCTCCCTTCGGCGCCCCGGTTCCGCTCCGGTCGGCGCCCCGGTTCCGCTCCGGTCGAAAAGTCGGCCGATCCACCGCAGAATGTGGAGGAACCGGACTTCTGGTCAGGCTGCGGGAGGGAGATCGCTGTGCGCCCCGAGCGTCGCCGCACCCGTCTCCTGCTCGCCGCGTCGGTGGCCGTCGCCGCCCTCGCCGTACCTCTGGGGGTCCGCGCGGCCAGCGGTGCCGACTCCGGAACGGCGGCGGCGCCCGCCGAGCCCGAACCGGCCGGCTCCGAGTGCCGTACGACGATCGAAGGCTCCCGGGTCGTCGCCTACTGCCACAACCCGTACCCCTCCACCGACCTGGTCCAGCTCCACACCGAGTGCGCCCGCTGGTGGGACGTGGACGCGGACGGCGCGGAGGTGGCGGTGGAGCCGGGGCGGACCGTACGGCTGGAGGACCGCTGCTGGAAGGAGATCGCGACCGCCTGGGTCAGCCACCGCCCGGCCCCGGTCTGAGGCGCTGCCCCGGCTCCTGGCGCTGTCCCTGGTTCCCGGCGCGGCCTTGGCTCCTGATGCTGCCCCCGGCTCCGGCGCGGCCTCGGCTCCTGGCGCTGCCCCCGGCTCCGGGGTTCCCCCCGGCTCCGGGGCGGCCTTGGCTCCTGGGTGCTGCCCCCGACTCCCGGCGGGGCCTGGGCTCCTGGCTCCCGGCGCGGCCTCCCATCCCGGCGCGGCCTCCGCTCCCGGCCCCGGCGTGCCCCCGGCCCCGCCGGGGGCACGCCGGGGGTCACACCCGGGTCACACCCGGTCCGCCAGGCAGTTCAGCGCATGGCTCGCCGCCTCGGCCGCCGCCGTCTCCGCGTCCCCCGCCCGGATCGCCTCGACCAGCCGCGCGTGGTCCATGTGGTTCTCGGGGCGCAGCTCCGGCCCCACGTCGCCGCGCAGATAGTCGCGCAGCAGATCCCCGAGGTCCGCGTACAGCTCGGTCAGCACGTCGTTGTGCGAGGCGGCGACCACCGCCAGGTGCAGCGTCGCGTCGGCCGCCACGAACGCCTCCGCGTCCCCCGACGCCCACGCCTCCTCCCGGCGCGCCATCAGCGTGTCGAGCTGCCGCAGGTCGCGCTCGGTGCGCCGTACGGCGGCCAGCCGCGCGGCCGAGGACTCCAGCGTCGAGCGCAGCTCCGCGATGTGGCGGGGGTCGGCGGCGGCGAAGCGGCGGTGCATCACCCCGGCCAGCTCGCTGGTGGCGACCACATAGGTGCCCGAGCCCTGCCGGATGTCCAGCAGCCCGTTGTGCGCCAGGGCCCGTACCGCCTCGCGCACGGTGTTGCGGGCCACGCCGAGCTGCTCGACCAGCTCCGGCTCGGTCGGGATCCGCGAGCCGACCGGCCACTCGCCCGAGGTGATCTGGTTCCGCAGTTGCGCGATCACCTGGTCGGCGAGTGCCGAACGCCGGGGAGACGTCAGCGCCATGGTGCTCCTTGCTCGTGGCGGGCTGTGAGATGTGACGGAGGTCCGGCCGGATTCTCTCAGGAACCCGGACCTCCGAGGATTGGACAACCAATCATCCCATGATTCTATGATGGGCCTCATGCCGTACGACGAGACCCCGGCCCCGACCCAGGCCCCACCGCAGCCCCAGACCCCGAACCGCAGCTCCGCCGGATCCTCGGCCGCCCGGCTTCCCGCCCCGCGGCTTCCCGGGCCCGTCGACGGCGGCGGCCCGGCCCCCTGGCTGCTGCGCCTGATCGCCGTCGGACTCGTCCTCGCCGCCCTCAACCTCCGCCCCGCCATCACCAGCCTCGGCGCCCTCCTCGAAGAGGTCCGCGAGGGGCTGCACATGAGCGGCAGCGTGGCGGGCGTGCTGACCTCCGTGCCGCCGCTCTGCTTCGCGGTCTTCGGCGTCATGGCGCCCCGGCTGGCCCGGCGCTTCGGCGCGGGCACCGTCGTCTGCGCGGGCATGGCCGCCATCGCGGCGGGCCTGGTGATCCGCCCGTACATCGGCTCCACCGCCGGGTTCCTGGCCGCCAGCGCGCTGGCCCTGATGGGCATCGCCGTCAGCAACATCCTGATGCCGGTGATCGTCAAGCGCTGGTTCCCCGACCGCGTGGGCACCATGACCGGCCTCTACTCCATGGCCCTGGCCCTCGGCACGGCCCTCGCCGCCGCCGTCACCGTCCCGCTCACCGGCGCGCTCGGCGGCAACTGGCAGTCCGGACTGGCCGTCTGGGCCGTGCTCGCCGCCCTCGCGGTGCTGCCGTGGATCGTCCTCGTACGGGACCGGACCCCGGCGCCGGGGCAGCGGGAGGCCCCGCGGCCCCGGCGGGGCTCCGGGTCGGCCTCCGCTTCCGGTACGGCCTCCGCGTCCGGTGGGGCTTCAGGGTCGGCTTCCGCTCTCGGTACGGCCTCCAGCTCCGGATCGGCCTCCGGCTCGGCCCAGGGCTCCGGTCCTGCCTCCGTCCCTGCCTCCGCTTCCGGTACGGCCTCCGGTTCCCCCTCGGCTTCCGGGTCGGCCGACGCGCGCCCCGCCGAGGCCCCGGCCCTCCGGATCACCCGGAGCCGGACCGCGTGGGGACTGGCCTGCTTCTTCGGGCTCCAGGCGACCGCCGCGTACATCACCATGGGCTGGATGCCGCAGATCTTCCGCGACGCGGGGGTCCCGGCCGGTACGGCGGGCGTCCTGCTCGCGGTCACCATGGCGATGGGCGTGCCGCTCGCCTTCGTCATCCCCCGGGTCGCCGGCCGGCTCCGGCAGCAGGGCCCGATCGTGGTCGTCCTCGGCCTCTGCGGCCTGATCGGCTACACGGGCCTCTACCTGGCCCCGGCCGCCGGTGCCTGGGCCTGGGCGCTGCTGCTCGGCGTGGCCAACTGCGCCTTCCCGCTCGCGCTCACCATGATCGGGATGCGGTCGCGGACCGGGGCGGGCGTGGTCCGGCTCTCCGCCTTCGCCCAGTCCACCGGCTACCTGCTCTCGATCCCCGGCCCGCTGCTCGTCGGCGTGCTCTACCAGCACAGCGGCGGCTGGGGGCTGCCGATCGCCCTGATGGCGGGGCTGATGATCCCGCAGATGGTGGCCGGGGTGCTGGCCGGGCGGGACCGGACGATCGAGGACGAGTGCTGAGATGCGAGACTGGCCCCATGCCAGTGCTCGATCCGCACCCCAAGAACGGTCAGAAGAAGCTCCTCCTCGTCTTCGGAGGGATGCTTCTCGTCACGGTGGTCATCGGTGTGATCGCCTCGATCGCCTCCCCCTGACGGCGGCCGGTCCCGCCCATGGTGGGGCTGGCCCCACCATCCCCTAGGGGGCCAGGGTCAGGGTGAAGTGGGTGGATCACCGGATGGGACCGCCGTCGCCCGTTCCGTAGGTTCTTCGGTAACGAACCGAACACCCCACGGAGGCGGACATGACGGTCCCTGCGCATCCCAGGTCATCAGGACCGACCGCCTCCCGCCGCCCGGCCGTCTCCCGCCCCTCGGTCGCCCTCCGCCCCCCAATCGCCTCCCGCCGCCCGGCCGCTCCCCGTCATCCCGCCGCCTCCCGCCGCCCGGCCGCCGACCGTGCCGAGATACGGCTGCCCTGGTGGGCCGTGGCGCTCCCGGTCGTCGCGTTCGGCGCCCTGCTGATCATGATCATGAGCCCGGGGCAGGCGCAGGCCGCCACCGCCGACCCCGCGCTCGGACAGCTGATCGAGCGCACCCTCCGGCTGCTCTCCCACTGAGCCGCGCCCTGCCGCCGACCCGCCCCGGACCAGCGCGTCCACCTTCGGATGAGGCTGTCAACACCCTGCGCCACAGGCCACGTTTCATGCGAAGCTGAGGTGTATGAGCGTCGAGACACCTCGCAGGATCGTCCTTCTCAGGCATGCCAAGGCGGAATGGTCGCAGTCCTCCGACCATGAGCGCCCGCTGGCCGAGCGCGGTCGCAAGGACGCGCCCGTGGCCGGCCGCAGGCTCGCCGACTCCGGCATCGACTTCGATCTGGCCCTGTGCTCCAGCGCCGTCAGGACCCGGGAGACCTGGAAGCTGGCGGTCCACGAATTCGCCCAGCGCCCCCGGACCGTCTACGAGGAGAGGCTGTACGAGGCCTCCCTCGGCGATCTGATCGCCCTGTTCAACGAGACCCCGGACGATGTCCGCAACCTCCTGGTCATCGGCCACAACCCGGGCATGCACGGGGCCGCCGACGCCCTCTCCGGCTCGGCCGAGGGCGAGACATTGGCCCGGATGACCAGGGACGGCTTCCCGACGGCCTCCTACGCGGTGGTCGAGTTCCCCGGCTCCTGGAAGAGCGTGGAGCACGGGGCGGGCCGCCTCGTCGAGTACTGGACGCCGAACGACTGAGCCGCCTCGACGGCCGAGTCGCGGGGCACCGGCGACCGGTCCGCCACGGCACCGCTGAACATCCGAACGCACAGGGCCCCGGCACCTCTCCCGTGCCGGGGCCCTCCTCTCGTACGTCTCCGGGACACCCGCTCCGTACGTACGTCTCCGGGAGCCGGTCGGCCCCCGCCGCCGTCAGTCGACGAGGCTGTCCGCCGCCTCCACCTCTTCACGGGTGATGCCGAGCAGATAGAGCACGGTGTCCAGGAACGGCACGTTCACGGCGGTGTGCGCCGCCTCGCGGACCACGGGCTTGGCGTTGAAGGCGACCCCGAGCCCCGCCGTGTTCAGCATGTCGAGGTCGTTCGCCCCGTCCCCGATGGCCACCGTCTGCGCCAGCGGCACCCCCGCCTGCTCGGCGAAGCTCCGCAGCAGCCGGGCCTTGCCCGCCCGGTCCACCACATCGCCGACGACCCGACCGGTGAACCTGCCGTCCACCACCTCCAGGGTGTTGGCGGAGGCGAAGTCCAGGCCGAGACGTTCCTTCAGGTCGTCCGTGACCTGGGTGAAACCCCCCGAGACGACCCCCACCTGGTACCCGAGGCGCTTCAGCGTACGGATCAGGGTGCGGGCACCGGGCGTGAGCCGCACCTCGGCGCGGACCTTCTCCACCACCGAGGCGTCCAGCCCCGCCAGCAGCGCCACCCGGGCGTGCAGCGACTGCTCGAAGTCCAGCTCGCCGCGCATCGCCTGCTCGGTGACCTCGGCGACCTTGTCCTCACAGCCCGCGTGGGCCGCGAACAGCTCGATCACCTCGTCCTGGATGAGCGTGGAGTCCACGTCCATGACGACCAGCCGCTGGGCCCGCCGGCTCAGCCCGGCCGAGACCACCGCGACGTCCACGCCGATCTCCGCGGCCTCGGTCGCCAGCGCGGTCCGCAGCTCCGCGGTCCCGGTCCCCGACACCGCGAACTCGACGGCGGTGACCGGGTACTTCGCCAGCCGGAAGATACGGTCGATGTTCCCGCCGGTCGAGGTGATCGTGGCCGCTATGGCGGCGGTCGACTCCGCGGTGAGCGGGTGGCCCAGCACGGTCACATGGGAACGGCCGCTGCCCCGGGGCCGGTTGTCACCGGTGCCCGAGATGATCTCGGCCTGGAGCTTCAGGGAGTCGGCCCAGCTGTGCACGGTCGCCCGCAGATCGCCCTCGGTCGTCCCGCCCGCGGTGGGCGAGGTCACCAGGGCGCACAGCACGATGCGGCCCCGGGTGACGACCTGCTCGATGTCCACGACGTCGACGGAGTAGGCGGCGAGGGTGTCGAAGAGCCCGGCGGTGATGCCGGGACGGTCCTTGCCGAAGATCTTGACGAGGAGGGTGGGCGTGCCGTCCACGGAGGTCACGGAAGGCTCGGGGGAGGAGGGGGGCTGAGGTGGCTGAGATGCGCTCATGGTGCTCCCACCGTATCGGTCCCGGGGCCGCCACCGGCCGTCCGTCCCGAGTGCCGGACGGAAAGGTGCGGACCGTGGGGCGCGGCCTCCGCCGACCCCCGGCCCGCCGTCCCCTTTGCGGCGAGATCACGCCACTTGCCCTTCACCGGGCGGTAAGGGGATCTTCGTGTCGCCTTCTCCTTTTCAGGGCCCCTCTTCACCGGCCCGACTTTCGGATAAGGGACTGCTCCTGGAATAGTTCCCCACGATGTTCAGCATCCCTAGACTCCCTGCGACGGGGGTAACACGGGGGACAACTAGTGGGGCGCGGAGTGCCGGAACTCGTACTGGAATTGAATGGCAGCACCTGGACGCTCGATCCGTCCAGGCCGTACACCCTGGGGCGTGATCCGCAGGGGGACCTGACGATCGACGACGCCAGGGTCTCGTGGCGGCACGCCACGATCAGCTGGGACGGCCGGAGTTGGTCCATCGAGGACCACGGCTCCACCAACGGCACGTACGTGCAGGGGCAGCGGGTCCAGCGGGTGGAGATCGGACCCGGCTCCGCCGTGCGCCTGGGCAACGCCACCGACGGTCCGCGGCTGAATCTCACCGCTCCCGCCGGTGCCCACGGCGGTCAGCCGGCCGCCGCCCACCAGGCTCCGGCACAGCAGCAGCACGCTCAGCCGGGCGCCGCCTGGCCCGGACAGCAGGCACCCGCCCAGCACCAGGCCCAGCAGCACCAGGCTCCGCCCCAGCAGGCGTGGCAGCAGCAGCCTCCGGCGCACCAGCAGCAGGCCCCGTACCAGCAGGCCCCGTACCAGCAGGTTCCGCACCAGCAGGGCCCGGCCCAGCCGGCCGCCCCGGCCCACGGCGGCGGGGCAGGGACCCCGCCCGTCTACGGCGACCGCAGCCCGACCACGTTCCACCAGCTGGCGCTGGGCCGGGTCATGCGCATCGGCCGTGCGCTGGAGAACGAGCTGGTCGTCTCCGACCTCCAGGTCTCCCGCAACCACGCCGAGTTCCACGCGACCCCCGACGGCCGGTTCGAGATCCGGGACCTCGGCTCGCACAACGGCACGTACGTCAACGGTCTGCCGCTCCAGAAGTCCGGCTCGGCGCTCATCGGCCCGAACGACATCGTCGGCGTCGGCCACTCGACGTTCCGCCTGGTCGGGGACCGGCTGGAAGAGTTCGTCGACACCGGCCAGGTCTCCTTCTCCGCCCGCCACCTCACGGTGACGGTCGACGGCGGCAAGCAGATCCTCAAGGACGTCTCCTTCGGCGTCCCGGAGAAGTCGCTGGTCGCGGTGATCGGCCCCTCCGGCTCCGGAAAGTCCACCCTGCTCAAGGCGCTCACCGGCTACCGGCCCGCCGACGAGGGCGACGTCCTCTACGACAACCGGAACCTGTACAAGCAGTTCGCCGAGCTGCGCCAGCGCATCGGTCTGGTCCCGCAGGACGACATCCTGCACAAGGAGCTGACCGTCGCCAAGGCGCTCAAGTACGCGGCCAGACTTCGCTTCCCGGCGGACACCACCGAGGCCGAGCGCCAGGCCCGGATCACCGAGGTCCTCGCCGAGCTCAAGCTCGACATCCACAAGGACAAGAAGATCACCTCGCTCTCCGGCGGCCAGCGCAAGCGCGTCTCGGTCGCCCTGGAGCTGCTGACCAAGCCGTCGCTGATCTTCCTGGACGAGCCGACCTCGGGCCTCGACCCGGGCATGGACCGCGACGTCATGCAGCTGCTGCGCAGCCTGGCCGACGACGGCCGTACCGTGCTCGTCGTCACGCACTCCGTGGCCGAGCTGGCCATCTGCGACAAGCTGCTGGTGATGGCGCCCGGCGGCGCCGTCGCGTACTTCGGTCCGCCGGAGGAGGCGCTGAACTTCTTCGGCTACAGCTCCTGGGCCGACGTCTTCTCCGCCTTCGAGAACTACCGCGACTACGACTGGGCGGGCCGCTGGCGCGGTTCGCAGCACTACCAGATGTACGCCGCCGACATCGACAGCGTCGCCGCGCAGTCCGTGCACATGCCGCCGCCCCAGCAGATGCGGCCCCCGAAGCCGCAGAGCTGGGGGACCCAGCTCTGGACCCTGGTGCGCCGCTACACCTCCGTCATCGCCTCCGACAAGGCCTTCCTCGGCCTGATGGTGGCGCTGCCCGCGGTGATCGGCGTGCTGGCCGCGGTCATCCCGGCGGACTTCGGGCTGGCCCCGCCCACCCCGCCGACCCAGTTCAACGGCAAGGCCGGGATGATCCTGCTGATCCTCGCGGTCGGCATCTGCCTGGCGGGCTCGGCCAGCTCCGTACGCGAACTGATCAAGGAACGCGTGATCTACGAACGGGAACGGGCCACCGGCCTCTCCCGCTCGGCCTATCTGACCTCCAAGGTCATCGTGCTCGGTGTGATCACGGCCTTCCAGAGCGTCATCCTCTGCGGCATCTGCTTCGCCGTCCGTGAGCTGCCGGAGGAGGGGCTGTTCATGCCTCCGGCCGTCGAGATCTGCATCTCGATCGTGGCCCTCGGGTTCACCTCGATGATGTTCGGCCTGATGATCTCGGCGATGGTCAAGACCTCCGAGATGACCATGCCGCTGCTGGTCATGTTCGCGATCGTCCAGCTGGTCTTCACCGGCGTGCTCTTCCAGGTGTACGGGACGCCCGGCCTGGAGCAGCTCACCTGGCTGATGCCGTCCCGCTGGGGCGTGGCCGCGGCCGGCACCACGCTGGACCTGGCCAACCTGATGCCGCCGTGGGACCCGAAGAACCCGACCGACCTGGACCCGCTCTGGGAGGCTACGGCGACCCAGTGGGGGATCAACATCTTCGTCCTGCTGGTGATCGGCGGGCTCTGCGCCGTCGCGGTCGCGCGCCTGCTGCGCCGCCACGAGCCCGAGGTCATGCGCAAGTAAGGTCCACCGGGAGACGGACGACGCCGAGGCCGGCACCCCGCGGGGTGCCGGCCTCGGCGTGTGTACGGCCGGGCTCGGCCTCGGTACGGCTGGACCGGGACTCAGTACGCGCTGTTGACGTTGTCCATCGAGCCGTAGCGGTCGGCCGCGTAGTTGCAGGCGGCGACGATGTTGGCGACCGGGTCGTACAGGTCCTTCTTGGTGCCCTTGACGTGGTACCGGTCGAAGGTCGGCTGGATCACCTGGAGGAGACCCTTGGAGGGGATGCCGTTGCGGGCGTTGATGTCCCAGTTGTTGATCGCCCAGCGGTTGCCGCTGGACTCCCGGATGATGTTGCGGTGGATCCCGTCGTAGGAGCCCGGGATGCCTTCCTTCTTCATGATCGCCATGGCCTCGCGGATCCAGCCGTCCAGGTTGTTGGCGTAGACGGGCTTGCGCGCGGTGGAGCGGTTGGCGGCCTGGTCGCCGCGCTTCTTGGCGTCGGCCTTGGCCTTGGCGGCCTTCTCGGCCTTGGCCTTCGAGTCCGCCGCGGCCTTGGCCTTGGCGGCCTTCGCCTTGGCCTCGGCGGCGGCCTTGGCCTTGGCGGCGTCGGCGGCCTTCACGATCTGCTCGGCCGTGGAGTGCTGCTTGATCAGGCTGTCCTGCACGGTCTTGGCCTGTGCGGAGCCGCCGATGACGGCGACGGGGGCGGCAGCGGTGGCTGCCTGCGGGGCAATCTCGGCTTCGGCGTTCGACGGGACGAGCGAGAAGGTCAGGGAGGCGACGGCCAGGGCCGACACACCGGCCACGGAGATCTTCTGGACCTTGTTCAGACGACGGAGACGGCTGGGAATGCGAGTCGCAGACATGTAGGGCTACCTCTTCGAATGCTCAGGTGTCCTCCACGGAGGACGAGACCGGAGGCGGTGATGCGCACCTCCGTCGGGGACGAGAGCAATTCTTAGCGGCAGCAAAATCGTGTGGCAAAGGTGTGACGTACGAAGCCGGGTAGTGGAAGAGGGTCCCGTTAGTCCGAAATAAACCCTGGTCATGCCCACCCAAAACGCCCTTACCCGCCCACTAGGTACGTTCGTAAGTGACGTGGGCCCTATGCCCGGGCTCACATCGGCGACACGCCCGACTCACCTCACGTTGCTAGAGCAATCCGGAGCGTTACGTTCCTCATCCGGTAGGAGGAGGTGGACGTCCCCGAACTCATGCCAGAGGTAGCGCCGTTCCAGCGCCGCCTCGTACCCCCGGCGCAGCGCCTCGCGCCCGGCCACCGCCTCCAGCATCAGCAGATGCGAGGCCTCCGGCTCGTGCAGCCCGGTCAGCAGCCCGTCCACCACCCGCACGCCCCGGCGCGGTGTCACGACCAGGTCCGTCCACCCCGACACCGGCCGCACCACTCCGGCCGCGTCCACCGCCGACTCCAGCGCCCGCACCGCCGTCGTCCCCACCGCGATCACCCGGCCGCCGGCCGCCCGCGCCGCGTTCACCAGCCACGCCGTGGTGGGCGGCACGGAGAACCGCTCCGGGTACGGCGGCTCGTGCGCCTCGGCCGACGCCACCCCCGTGTCCAGCGACAGCGGGGCGAACTGCACCCCGCGGCTCACCAGCTCCGCAACCAGGGCGGCCGTGAAGGGACGGGCCGCACTCGGCATCTCCGCCGAACCGCTCCCGTCGGGCGCCGCCACGGCGAAGACCGTCTGGTACGCGGAGAGGGGCTGGTCCCGCTCCGTGTACCCGTACCGGATCGGCCGCCCGTACCGCCGCAACAGCCCCGGCACCCCCTCCGGCACCCGCGCCCACCAGAGCCGCGCACCTGAGGCGGGCCCTGCCCCGACGGGCCCCCTGTCCACGGCTCCCCTTGCCCCGGCCCCGGCCTCTACGGTTCCCCCTTCTACGGCCCCGACCTCGGTGGCCCCGGCCTCCACCGTTCCCCTTCCTACGGCCCCGGCCTCCGAGGGCCCCGCCTCCACGGCTCCCGCAGCCTCTCCAGCTCCCGCCTCCGCGGCCCCGGCCTCGGTGCCCCCTGGAGCGAGCGCCGGAGTCTGCCCCGGAGCGCGCCGAGACCGTGTTGTCGACGAGGCGTTCCCCGCCGACAACACGCCCCCCATCGGCTCCTCCAGCACCAGTTCCCGTCCGCCCGGCAGCCGCACCACCGCACCGGCGGGACCGCCGGGCCGGGGCCCGGTGGCCCCCGACCCACCCGGCGCCCGCAGCTCCACCGCCCACCGCCCGTCCTCACCCCGCGTCGAGAAGTGCACGACGACCCGCTCGCCGCCCACCCGCCCGTTCACCGCGGCCGGCAACGTCGCCGACGTGTTCACCACCAGCACGTCGCCGGCCCGCATCTGCCCGGGCAGCTCCCGGAACGCGTGGTGCGAGACCTCCGTCCCCCGCGTCACCAGCAGCCGTACGTCGTCGCGCCCCGACCCCCGCTGCTCGGCCGGCACCCTGGCCGACAGCTCCGGCGGCACCCGCAGGGCCTCCAGCGAGAGAGCCCCGGGCCCCTCTCCGCACCCCGCATCCGCCGGAGCACCCGAGCTCCTGTCCCGCCGCACCGCGTCCACCGCGCTCACCGGGCACCCCCGGCAGCCCCCGGGGCCCCCTCTAGCAGCGCCGGAGCGGAGAACCGCCCACTGGCCGGCCGCTCCCGCACCAGCCGCATGAACGCGGGCGCCACACGCGCGGGCGACGGCCGCCGCTCCCCGTCGTCCCGCGGCACCGCGGCCTCGTACAGATCCGTGTCCATGTCCCCCGGGTCGACGGCCCACACCCGCAGCCCCGGCTCCTCCACGCCCAGTACCGCCGCCAGCTGGTCCAGGGCCGCCTTGGACGCCCCGTACCCGCCCCACGTCCCGTACGCCTCCGCCGCCGCGTCCGAGCTGACGACCACGACCGCCCCGGCGGCCGAGGCCCGCAACAGAGGCAACGCCTCCTGTACGAGACCGAGCGCGGCCACCACATTGGTCTCCAGCGCCTGCCGCAGCCCCTCCAGCGGGTGCGCCTCCAGCCGGACCAGCGGCTCGGCCCCCAGCACACTCGCGTTGCTCACCAGCAGATCGAGGCCGCCCAGCTCCCCGGCGGCCGACACCAGCTCCGCCCGGTGCGCGGCGTCCGTGACATCCCCGGGCACGGCCACCACCCGGGCCCCGTACCGCTCCCGTACCTCCTCCGCCGCCGCCTCCAGCACCCCGGCCGTCCGCGCATCCAGCACCAGGTCCCAGCCCTGGCCGGCCAGCACCTCGGCCAGGGCGCGCCCCAGCCCCTTCGAACCACCCGTGATCAACGCAACCGGCATGGTGACCGTCCCCTTGGTCCGTGCGGCTACCCGCACATCGGCGTCCGCCGGGCGACCCCCGGCGCCTCCAACGTAGGAAGACGCGACCCCGCCCCGCCTCGCCCGGGAGCCGCACCCGCCGACGGCCCTTCGCCCTAGGTCCTGTCGTCGAACTGTCGCCTGCCGTGCGACGCCCGGCACGCACGCTCGCGGCGTTGCCGAGATGCCCTGGTAGCTCCGCTACAAGACCATCCCGGCGCCTTGCGATCGCACGCACCGGACGCCGCACGGCCGCCCTCCGGGCGACGACGGCAGTTCGACGACAGGCCCTAGTCCTCACGGAGTCCCGAGCCCCGGCACTCCTCCGGCCCTGCGACTTCCGACCGCCCCATGCCCTCCGCCCGCCCTACGCCCTCCACCGGCCCTACGCCCTCCACCGGCCCTCCTCCCGCCGACCGGCCCTCCTCCCGCCGACCGCCCCTCCTCCCGCCGACCGGTCCTACGACCGTCACCGGGCCCTCCTCCTGCCGACCGGTCCTACGCCCTCCACCGGGCTCTCCCTCTGCCGAGTGGTCCTACGACCTCCGACCGGGTACCGGCCGGGACCGGCCTAGGACCACCGGCCACGGGCCGCCGCCCTCGGCCCGATACGGCCCCGGACCCCCGCCGGTACGGTGATCCCATGAGTCATCGCCCTGCGTCGGGCCTCGCCGCGGTGAGCGCCGCGCTCCTCGCCATGAGCCGGCATCTGGAAGTGGGGGACGTCCTCAAGACGATCGTCGCCTCCGCCCGCGAACTCCTCGACGCCCAGTACGCGGCGCTCGGCGTCCCGGACGACCACGGCGGCTTCGCCCAGTTCGTGGTCGACGGGGTGAGCGACGAACAGTGGAAGGCCATCGGACCGCTGCCCCGCCAGCACGGCATCCTCGCCGCGATGCTCCACCAGGCGAAGCCGGAACGGCTCGCGGACGTCCGTACGGACCCCCGCTTCGGCGGCTGGCCCGAAGCGCACCCCGACATGTCGGACTTCCTCGGCCTGCCCATCACGGACGGCGACGAGATCATCGGCGCGCTCTTCCTCGCCAACAAGATGTGCCCCAAGCCCGCCGGAGGCTGCGGCTTCACCGCCGAGGACGAGGAGCTGCTCTCGATCCTGGCCCAGCACGCCGCGATCGCCCTCACCAACGCCCGCCTCTACGAGCGCAGCCGCGAGCTGACCATCGCCGAGGAACGCTCCCGCCTCGCCCACGAGCTGCACGACGCGGTCAGCCAGAAGCTGTTCTCGCTCCGGCTCACCGCCCAGGCCGCCGCCGCCCTCGTCGACCGCGACCCGACCCGTGCCAAGGGGGAGCTGCAACAGGTCGCCACCCTCGCCGCCGAAGCGGTCGACGAACTGCGGGCGGCGGTGGTGGAGCTGCGCCCGGCCGCCCTCGACGAGGACGGCCTGATCGCCACTCTCCGCACCCAGATCCAGGTCCTGGACCGGGCCCACACGGCCCGGGTCACCTTCGGGACCAGCGGCGTACGCGCCCTGCCCGCCGCCCAGGAGGAGGCGCTCCTCCGGGTCGCCCAGGAGGCCCTGCACAACGCCCTGCGCCACTCGGGCGCGGAGCACGTGGACGTCACCCTGACCCGGCGCTCGACCTGGACCGTCCTGCGCATCACCGACGACGGCACCGGCTTCGACCCCACTGCTGTCCGCCGGGCGGGCCGCCATCTGGGGCTGGTCTCCATGCGCCACCGGGCCAAGAGCGTCGGCGGCCGGCTCACCGTTGCTTCGGAGCCCGGAAAGGGCGCCACGATCGAGATGGAGGTCCCCGGTGGCTGACAAGACCATCAGGGTGCTGCTGGTCGACGACCACCAGGTCGTCCGCCGTGGACTGCGGACGTTCCTGGAGATCCAGGACGACATCGAGGTCGTCGGCGAGGCGTCCGACGGCGCGGAGGGCGTGGCCCGCACCGAGGAGCTGCGGCCCGACGTCGTCCTCATGGACATCAAGATGCCCGGCACCGACGGGATAGAGGCCCTGCGCAGGCTCCGCGAGCTGGAGAACCCGGCGAAGATCCTCATCGTCACCAGCTTCACCGAACAGCGCACGGTGGTCCCGGCCCTGCGCGCCGGAGCCTCCGGTTACGTGTACAAGGACGTCGACCCGGACGCCCTGGCCGGCGCCATCCGCTCGGTCCACGCCGGACACGTCCTGCTCCAGCCGGAGGTCGCGGGCGCGCTCCTCGCCCAGGACGACGCGGGCGGCGGTACGGGGCGGGGGAGCACCCTCACCGAGCGCGAGCGCGAAGTCCTCGGCCTGATCGCGGACGGCCGCTCCAACCGCGAGATCGCCCGCGCCCTCGTCCTCTCCGAGAAGACGGTCAAGACACACGTGTCGAACATCCTGATGAAGCTCGACCTGGCGGACCGCACCCAGGCCGCGCTGTGGGCGGTACGGAACGGGGCGGCGGGCTGAGACCCACGCCGACCGTGCCGGGGACCCGTGCCGACACCGGCCGGGACCCACACCGACCGGGCTGAGATTCATACTGTCGGGTGGATGTCACCCGAACGGCGCATCCTTCCGTGCCGTACGGAGTTCTCCAGGGCACGCTGCGGCGGCTTGCCGCAGCCTCTCTAGGAGGAACCTGAAGTGAAGAACCTGAAGAAGGCCGCCGCCGTCACCATGATCGCCGGCGGGCTCATCGCCGCCGGCGCGGGCGCGGCCTCCGCCACCGGCCACAGCGGCGCCGACGCCCACGGCGTGGCCGTCGGCTCCCCGGGCGTCGCCAGCGGCAACCTGGCCCAGGTCCCGGTCCACGTCCCGGTGAACGCGGTGGGCAACACGGTCAACGTGATCGGCCTGCTCAACCCGGCCTTCGGCAACCTCGGCCTGAACCACTGACACCCGTGGCTGGGCGGGCCACACAAGCCCGTCCAGCCACCCCCACCACTCAAGCCCACCCGGGCACCACTCAAGCCCGTCCGGCGTTTGAGGACGGAACCCTTGAGCCGGGCCGGGGCGCGAAACGTGCTTCCCGCCCAGGGGCCCTGCCCAGCCCGTCCGGCGCTTGAGGACGGAACCCCCACCCCGGTGGGCTCGCCGAGAACAAGCCCCCGCCCAGGCGCACCCGGGAACCAGCCCGTCCGGCGCCCGAGGACAGAGGCCCGCGGGCCTACCGCCGAACCTCCCCGCCCTCCACATACGCGTTGTACGCGGCCACCACCGCCCGCCGAGCCACCCGCTCCACCGGCCGCAACGCGGCCCCCCGCGCTGCCATCTCCGACGCGCTCACCGCACCCCCGTGCCCGTTCTCGTACGCCACCGAGACCAGCAGCCCCACCCGCTGCGCCAACTCCAGCACCCGCACCGCCCGCGGCGGATACCCGGGCGCCAGCACCTCGCGCCCCCGGCCCCCCTCCGCCCGCGCCCGGTACGCGTCCACCGCAGCCTCCGCCACCGGACCGGAACCGGCCACATCGAGCCGGGACAGCAGCGCCGTCGCATCCCGCAGCGCCTCCGCCAGCTCCCGCTCCGCCTCGCTCAGCGACGGCACGTCCGCCGGTGGCGCCTCTCGCACCGGCAGCACCCGCCACACCACCTCGACGTGCAGATCCCCCTCCGGCCCCGCCTCGGACACCTCCGGCACCAGCCCGTACGGCACCCCGTACGCGACCACCGCCTCCTCCGCCTCCAGCGCCCGCGCGTTGAAGTCCGGCGGCCCCGACAACCCCAGCGGATGCCCCGGCACCGGCAGCGCCACCCGGAATCCGGTCGCCCCCAGCGCCCGCAGCCGGCCCAGCGCCAGCGTCAGCCCGACCGGCCCCGCCTCACCCGGCACCCCCTCGACGCGGTGCACCGCGTCCTCACCGACAATCGCGACAACGGCGTCGTCCGGCGAGACGAGCCCCGCCAGCAGCGCGTTCCCCCAGGCGGCCAACAATCCTGAACGTGGTTCCACAAGCATGGAGACAGCCTAGGGGGGTGTCCCGTCGGCCATGCCGGGCCCGGAAAGACCCGGGTTACGGACCTCACGGCCGGACCGCTCGCGCGGTGGCGTAGGTTTTCTCCTGGGACCGTGCCCACAGGCACGCGACGATCTCGACGAGACTGCATGGGGAGACAACGCGCTCATGAGCGATGTACTGGAGCTGGTGGACGTATCCGTGGTCCGCGACGGACGCGCTCTGGTGGACGACGTCTCCTGGTCGGTCAAGGAGGGGGAGCGCTGGGTCATCCTCGGCCCCAACGGCGCCGGCAAGACGACGCTTCTCAACCTCGCGTCCAGCTACCTCTTCCCGAGCAGGGGAACGGCCACCGTCCTCGGCGAGAAGCTGGGCGGCGTCGGCACCGACGTCTTCGAACTGCGCCCCCGCATCGGCATGGCGGGCGTGGCGATGGCCGACAAGCTGCCCAAGCGCCAGACCGTCCTGCAGACGGTGCTCACCGCCGCGTACGGCATGACCGCCACCTGGAACGAGAACTACGAGGCCGTCGACGAGGAGCGCGCCCGCGCCTTCCTGGACCGCCTCGGCATGACCGAGTACCTGGACCGCAGGTTCGGGACGCTCTCCGAAGGAGAGCGCAAGCGCACGCTGATCGCCCGCGCGATGATGACCGACCCCGAACTCCTGCTTCTCGACGAGCCCGCCGCCGGACTCGACCTCGGCGGCCGCGAGGACCTGGTCCGCCGCCTCGGCCGGCTCGCCCGCGACCCGTACGCCCCCTCCATGATCATGGTCACCCACCATGTCGAGGAGATCCCGCCCGGCTTCACCCACGTCCTCATGATCCGCCAGGGCAAGGTCCTCGCCGCCGGGCCCATGGAGACCGAGCTGACCTCCCGTAACCTCTCGCTCTGCTTCGGCCTGCCGCTGGTCGTCGAGCACACCGGCGACCGCTACACCGCCCACGGCCTGCCGCTCTCCTGACCTCCGGGGCACACCCGCCCCGGCCCTCCCGCCCGTCGCCCGTGCCCCCGTCATGGCGCAATTCGGCGGGCACGTACCGCAGTTGTCCACAGTTGACCACCCCTGCGCCCTGTCGGTGACGCACCGACAGTCCTACGATGACCATGTGGACATCGACGCGTGGGTGTGGTGGCTGATCGTCGCGGCGGGGCTGGGCATCCCCCTCGTCCTGACCGCGATGCCCGAGTTGGGAATGTTCGCGGTCGGGGCGCTGGCCGCCTCCGTCACCGCGGCGCTCGGCGGCGGCATCGTCGCCCAGGTGCTGGTCTTCGTCGTGGTGTCGGTGGCGCTCATCGCCGTCGTCCGC
Organism: Streptomyces araujoniae; assembly: GCF_050871195.1. Taxonomy (NCBI): domain Bacteria; kingdom Bacillati; phylum Actinomycetota; class Actinomycetes; order Kitasatosporales; family Streptomycetaceae; genus Streptomyces; species Streptomyces araujoniae. The sequence continues at coordinate 1,378,742 of NZ_CP194070.1, read as the reverse complement.
CCGATCGCGGCCAGACACCGGGCCGGGCAGACCGGACACGCCAGCGGTATCGACGCCCTGAAGGGCCGTCAGGCGGTCGTCCTGGAACGGGTCAGCGCCGCCGGCGGCCGCGTCAAGCTCGCCGGGGAGGTCTGGTCGGCCCGCTCGCTCGACGAGGACCAGGTCTTCGAGCCCGGCAAGCAGGTCGATGTCGTGGACATCGACGGAGCGACGGCCGTCGTCATGTGAGCGAACGGCGCACGACACGGCCGCAGTTCTGCGAGACTCGAAGTCGATCATGTCGATCACCATGTGAGTCGATCACCATGAGATCCGTCGGCAACCGAAGGGCACGAGAGACACGATGCAACCGATCATCATCGTCCTGATCATTCTGGTGGTGCTCGTCTTCATCGCCCTGATCAAGACGATCCAGGTCATCCCGCAGGCCAGCGCCGCCATCGTGGAGCGCTTCGGCCGCTACACGCGCACTCTGAACGCGGGCCTGAACATCGTCGTCCCGTTCATCGACTCGATCCGCAACCGGATCGACCTCCGTGAACAGGTCGTGCCCTTCCCGCCGCAGCCGGTGATCACCCAGGACAACCTGGTCGTCAACATCGACACCGTCATCTACTACCAGGTGACCGACGCCCGTGCCGCGACCTACGAAGTCGCCTCCTACATCCAGGCGATCGAGCAGCTCACCGTCACCACCCTCCGCAACATCATCGGCGGCATGGACCTGGAGCGCACCCTCACCTCCCGCGAGGAGATCAACGCGGCGCTGCGCGGCGTCCTCGACGAGGCCACCGGCAAATGGGGCATCCGCGTCAACCGCGTCGAGCTGAAGGCGATCGAACCGCCCACCTCCATCCAGGACTCGATGGAGAAGCAGATGCGCGCCGACCGTGACAAGCGCGCCGCGATCCTCACCGCCGAAGGCATCCGGCAGTCCCAGATCCTCACCGCCGAGGGCGAGAAGCAGTCCGCGATCCTGCGCGCCGAGGGTGAGGCCAAGGCGGCCGCCCTCAAGGCCGAGGGCGAGGCCCAGGCCGTACGGACGGTCTTCGAGGCCATCCACGCCGGAGACCCGGACCAGAAGCTCCTGTCGTACCAGTACCTCCAGATGCTCCCGAAGATCGCCGAGGGCGACGCCAACAAGCTCTGGATCGTCCCCAGCGAGATCGGCGACGCCCTCAAGGGCCTCAGCGGAGCCTTCGGCAACCTCGGCGGAGGCGTCCCCGGCTTCGACACCAGCGGCAGCGGCGGAAACGGGGGCAACGGCGGCAACGGAGGAGCCCCCGGCGTGGTCAACCCCCGTGGCGCGGCCGTCGAACGGCGCGAGGAGCCCCCGGTCCACTGACGCACCACCCCCTTCGTGCATGATCAGTGAGGCCCCTCGACCTTCATGGCGGGGAGGCGTCACTGACCATCGAAGGAGATGGCCTTGTCCATCTGGGAAATACTCGCCGTCTTCGCGGCGGGCGTCGGCGCGGGCACGATCAACACCATCGTGGGTTCAGGCACCCTGATCACCTTCCCCGTCCTCCTCGCCACCGGCCTGCCGCCGGTGACCGCCACCGTCTCCAACGCGCTCGGCCTCATCCCCGGCTCCATCAGCGGAGCCATCGGCTACCGCAAGGAGCTGGCGGGCCAGCGCCGCCGCATCCTGAAGCTGTCCGTCGGAGCCGCCATCGGCGGCCTCACCGGCGCCACCCTCCTCCTCGCCCTGCCCTCCACGGCGTTCGAGACGATCGTCCCCGTCCTGGTCGCGCTCGCCCTCGTCCTGGTGGTCCTGCAGCCGCGCATCAGCAGAGCCGTCCAGAACCGCCGCGAGCGCACCGGCACCCCGGCCCGCCCCGACGGCGGCCCGCTCCTCTTCACCGGCCTCACCCTCGCCAGCGTCTACGGGGGCTACTTCACCGCCGCCCAGGGGATCATCTACCTCTCCCTCATGGGCATGCTGGTCGACGACACCCTCCAGCGCCTCAACGCCGTCAAGAACGTCCTGGCCGCCGTGGTCAACACCATCGCCGCGCTGTTCTTCCTCTTCGTCGCGGACTTCGACTGGACGGCGGTCCTGCTGATCGCGGTCGGCTCCGCCATCGGCGGCCAGATCGGCGCCAAGGTCGGCCGCCGCCTCAGCCCCACCCTGCTCCGCGGTCTGATCGTCGCCGTCGGCACGGCGGCCATCGTCCAACTGCTGCTCCGCTGACACACGTGGGCCCGCCCGGCAACGGGACGGGCCCACCTGTCCGTCGACAGCCGTACGTACGCGACCGACGCGACCACTCTGCCTAGGCGGCAGCCGCCCCCGCCCGGTCCAGCCACTCGGGCAGCCCCGCCCGGTCACCGGCCCCCATCGCCAGCAGCATCGCCTCGGCGGGGGAGGGCACGAACGGCTGCTTCAGCAGCGGCATCCCCGCCTGCTCCGGAGTCCGGGCGGCCTTGCGGTGGTTGTCCTCGGCACAGGAGGCCACCGTGTTCAGCCAGGTGTCCTGACCGCCCTGGGCCCGCGGCACCACATGGTCCACCGTGGAGGCCCGCCTCCCGCAGTACGCGCACCGGTGCTGGTCCCGTACGAGCACACCCCTCCGGGACCACGGAGCCTGTCTTCGGAACGGCACCCGTACGTAACGGCAGAGCCTGATCACCCGGGGCGCCGGAATGTCCACGGCGGCACCACGCATACGCAGCTCGGGATGCGACTGCTCGACGACGGCCTTGTCCGTGAGGATCAGGACCACCGCACGGTTGAGCGTCACTGTCGACAGCGGCTCGAAGCTCGCATTGAGAACCAGCGTGTCACGCATCCTGCCCACCTCCCGTGTGCCGCCCGCCCCCTGGCAGGCCCGGATCAACTCTGGCTGGGCAGGCCGCGATGGACAACGCAATAAAAAATGCCCTGCTCTGGTCTCTCCAAGACCGGAGCAGGGCAAACAACAGGCGAACTAATCGGTGACGGGAGCCTCGTACTCACCGATCAGCTGAGCACGCCCCAGCGTGTGGAACCGGAGGTTGAATCCGACCACCGCGGGCGAGGAGTCACCGTCGATACCGAGCTTCTCGGTGTCCACCGCGTACACGGTGAACACATAGCGGTGGTTCTCCCCGGCGGGCGGCGCGGCCCCGCCGAAGTCCTTGGACCCGTAGTCGTTACGGGCCTGGACGGCCCCGGCGGGCAGCCCCTCGAACACACCGCTGCCCGCGCCCGCCGGCAGCTCGGTCACCGACGCCGGGATGTCGAAGACCACCCAGTGCCAGAACCCGCTCCCCGTCGGGGCGTCCGGGTCGAAGCACGTCACGGCGAAGCTCCTGGTCTCCGCAGGGAACCCCTCCCACCGCAGCTGCGGCGACGTGTTCCCGGACGCGAGCACCTGGGCGTCGCCCAGCACCGCACCCGGGGCGAGATCGTCGCTCGTCACGGTGAACGCGGGCACCTCCGGATGGAAGTCGTGCGGGAGCGGGGCCCTCTTCGGCTCGGTCACGTCAGCACCTTTCCTGATCGACAGCATCGACGGCTCTTGGCCAGGTCCTTCCCCGACCTCAACAGATCATGGACGTTTTTCCATACCCGACCCCGACCCGCCCCTGAGGACACCACAGGCGAAGGCCCCCTCAGCCCGTGCCCTAGAGCCAGTTGCGCTGACCGCCGACCTGAGCGAGCCACTGGTTGAGGTACGCCGCCCAGTCCGTCTGGTGGAAGTCGTGCAGACTGACCTTGAACGCCCGGTACGAGTCGCTGCCCTCGCTGAACAGG